>NZ_CP142884.1 GCF_040760075.1 Sphingobacterium sp. R2 | reverse complement strand
TTGGATACATACTTCCGTATTTCGATGTAGAGGCTATGGCCTATCCTTCGCCTATCGGTCATCGCAGCACAGGACCGTCGGAGAGCCCGGTCCAGCGGCAGCTGCTCCGAAACTGCCGCTATCCTGCAACATTACTATTGGACAATCGTTTGCATTTGATAATCGCTTTTTTACTTCGATTTACTATTGTATTATTGTTAAGTTAATTTAATGCATTATACATCATACGCATGAAGATATCTTTTTGGTGCGCAAAAGCACAGGTAAGTTTATTAATAGGATTGGCTTCACCTTTTATTTTTCAATCCAATAGGCTTGAAGCCCGAACGAATACAATCCATTATTTGAGTACTCATTACACTGATCATACCAATAAGATTAGCACCGTTCAAAAAATTAACCCGACGACAGTAGAGATTGTATACGATAATAATCAACGGTTGACTTTAGATTTCTATGGCGATCATATTTTTAGAATGTTCCAAGATATTCATGGGGGTATTATCCGTGATCCTGAAGCAAAACCCGATGCAAAAATTCTAGTAGAGCAGCCACGTAAAACTGTCACTGGACTGGAGGTCAAGGATGAAGGAAATAAAATAAGCATCTCCACCAAAGATATCCTCTTTTCAATGGATAAGCAGACCTCTCTGTTTAGTATCCTCAATCGTAAAAACAATAGGGTAGTCGTTGAAAGCTTAAAACCAATCAATTTGGATCATCATCAAGTCAGTCTCGAATTAAAAGAACAGGCAGGCGAATATTTCTTTGGTGGGGGTGTACAAAATGGACGCTTTTCTCATAAGGGGAACACAATCGCAATCGAAAACCAGAACAGCTGGACAGATGGTGGCGTAGCTTCTCCAACCCCTTATTACTGGTCTACGAAAGGCTATGGCTTTATGTGGCATACTTTTAAGAAGGGAAGTTATGCCTTTGGAGCCAAAACCCCTGGGACAGTAAAATTGGCGCATGACACAGATTATCTGGATGTCTTTTTTATGATTAATGACGGGATAGTACCTTTGCTCAACGATTTCTATCAATTGACGGGCAACCCAATTCTTCTACCGAAATTTGGTTTATATGAGGGTCATCTTAATGCCTATAATCGCGATTTTTGGAAAGAAGATGAAAAGGGAATTCTATTTGAAGACGGCAAACGCTATAAAGAAAGTCAAAAGGACAATGGCGGAATCAAAGAATCGCTGAACGGTGAGAAAAACAATTATCAATTTTCGGCCCGCGCTGTAATAGACCGGTATAAAGCACATGATATGCCTTTGGGCTGGATTCTTCCAAATGATGGCTATGGTGCTGGCTATGGCCAAACGGAATCTTTAGATGGAAATATCCGAAATTTGAAAGAGTTTGGTGATTATGCACGTAAGAATGGTGTAGAAATCGGTTTATGGACACAGTCTGATCTCCATCCGAAAGATAGTATAAGTGCATTACTGCAACGGGATATTGTAAAGGAAGTGCGGGATGCGGGTGTCAGGGTTCTAAAAACGGATGTTGCCTGGGTTGGACCGGGATATTCTTTTGGCCTCAATGGAGTCGCTGATGTGGGACATACTATGCCTTATTATGGTAGCAACGCGCGTCCATTTATTATTTCATTGGATGGTTGGGCAGGCACACAGCGCTATGCCGCTATCTGGTCGGGTGACCAAACGGGAGGTGTATGGGAATATATTCGATTCCATATACCTACTTACATCGGGTCAGGGCTTTCAGGTCAGCCCAATATTACCTCCGATATGGACGGAATCTTTGGTGGGAAAAATTTTAAAGTTAATATCCGTGATTTCCAATGGAAGACCTGGACGCCAATGGAACTCAATATGGATGGCTGGGGATCGAACGAGAAATATCCACATGCTTTAGGTGAGCCGGCTACTTCTATCAATCGTCTGTATCTGAAATTGAAATCTCAGTTGGTTCCCTATAGCTATAGTGTTGCGAAACAAGCAGTAGATGGACTGCCGATCATTCGTGCTATGTTTTTAGAGCAAGCAAATAGTTATACGCTCGGAAAGGCAACGCAATACCAGTACCTCTATGGTCCAAATTTCCTTGTAGCACCGATTTACCAGGAAACACGGGTGGATGAGAAGGGAAATGATATGCGCAATGGTATCTACCTGCCGGATGGTGAATGGATTGATTATTTTACGGGTGAAAAATACAAGGGAGGGCGTATTATCAATAACTTTAATGTGCCTATTTGGAAGCTGCCTGTTTTCGTGAAAAATGGAGCCATTATTCCGGTGACCAAGCCAAATAATAATGTGCTGGAAATCAAAAAAGATCAACGTATTTATGAAGTATATCCTTATGGAACCTCTAGTTTCCTAGAATATGATGATGATGGAAAGACAGAGGCCTACCGTTATGGTAAGGGGGCAAGTACGTCCATAACTTCGCAGTTAAACAATAATAAAGTTGTTTTTGCGATTGCTCCAACGCAAGGCGAATTTGACGGTTTTGAGAAAATGAAGTCTACGGAAATTCGTTTCAACGTTAGCAAAGCACCGAAGAAATTGACGGTAAAGGTCAATGGGAAAAATAGCAAACTTAAAGAAGTGAATAGCATAGATGCGTTTAATACTTCTGAAAACGTATATTTCTATGACGCACAACCAAACCTGAATCAGTTTGCAACCAAGGGATCTGAATTTGAAAAAGTACCTTTGGTGAAAAATCCGATGTTGCTGGTACGACTAGCCAAACAGGATGTCTCATCGACCGCAATAGAAGTACAATTGGAGGGTTTCGAATATGCTCCTGCAGACAACTATCTGGCTCAGACTGGTGCTTTGACTTCGCCCAAAGCTGTTATCAAAGATCAACATACACAAGCATATACCTTAACGCCAACCTGGGAAAAGGTTGCAAATGCAGATTATTATGAAATTGAATTCAATAATCTGATCTATTCGACTATCAAAGACAGTCAATTGCTATTCGAAGGATTGGCCGCGGAAACGGATTACCAGTTTAAAATTAGAGCTGTCAATAAATCTGGTGTTTCAGATTGGAGTACATTTGCCGCAAAGACAAAGGCAAACCCATTGGAATTTGCCATCGAAGGAATCAAAGCAGAGACTTCTGTGGATAACCAAGGCGGAAATGGTATCAATAAATTGTTCAATTATGATGAGGGGGATATGTGGCATACAAAATGGGGACAGACTGCGGTTCCTTTTGATATGACCTTAGATCTAAAATCTGTTAATCAATTGGATAAGTTTGAGTATCTCCCAAGAACCGATGGCGGAAATGGCATCCTTTTAAAAGGAAGAGTGTTCTATAGCAATGACAAGATGACCTGGATCGAAGCAGGCAGCTTTGACTGGAAACGCGATGGCGAAATGAAACGTTTTGATTTTGGAACCCATCCGGTGGCTCGATTTATTAAAATTTCAGTTTCTGAAGCTGTTGGAGGTTTCGGTTCAGGAAGAGAATTATATGTGTTTAAAGTTCCAGGATCGTCAAGCTATTTACCGGGCGATATTAATAATGACCGATTGATCGATCATAATGACTTGACTTCCTATATTAACTATACGGGATTGCGCTTTGGAGATGGAGATTTCGAGGGTTATGTTAGCAACGGCGATGTCAATAAAAATAATCTGATTGACGCTTATGATATTTCCAATGTTGCTGTTGTCATAGAAGGTGGTGCAAAACCAGCAAAAGAAGAAAAAGTGGCTGGTAAACTAAAATTGGTTCCCTCAAAAACGACTTTAAAATCAGGAGATATTGTGGAGATCAGTGTTAGTGGAGAGAATCTTAAAGCTGTCAATGCACTTAGTTTTGCTCTTCCCTACAATCAAGGCGATTTTGAATATGTCGGTATTGAGTCCGTACATTTAAAAGAGATGAACAATTATAGCAACGATCGTCTTCACACCAATGGAAGTAAGGCTCTGTATGCTACTTTTGTTAATCTAGGCAACAAGGAGACCTTGAATGGCTCTGAAGTTTTATTTAAGATTAAATTGAAAGCAAAACGAAATGTCAACTTCAATCTGAAAGCGATAGATGGTATTTTGGTGGATAAAAAGCTAAATGCTATCACTTTCTAGAAGCAAACAGGTGAATGAAACTGAGAGCCTATCAAGCTCCCAGTTTCGTTCATTGCTATTAGCTCCCTGCGTTAATCCAATACCATACTGATATCCATCAATAGGATTTCGGTATCGGCCGAGGTTGCTTTCATGTTGATTTCTGATACATCCCAGATTCCAAAGCCATCTCTGGTTTCTAATGACTGCCCTTCGACGATAACACTGCCTTTTATCACAAAAATATAGACACCATTACCCACCTGTTTGACGTTGTATTTTACTTGAACGTCCTGGTCAAAATGCCCCATGGAAAACCAGGCATCCTGATGGATCCATACACCCTCGTCTTCTGGATTTGGAGAAAGAATTTGCTGGAATTTATTCTGTCTTTGTGTTATATCCAATGTAATTTGATCGTATCGGGGGCTCACATTCCGTTGATTAGGGTACACCCAAATTTGAAGAAACTTGACTACCTGATCGGTATTTTTATTATATTCACTGTGTATGATGCCCGTTCCGGCGCTCATGACCTGAATATCTCCCTTCCGGATAATGGCTTTGTTACCCATGCTGTCTTCATGTTGCAAATCACCTTCCAAAGGGATACTGATGATTTCCATATTATCGTGGGGATGTTTACCGAAACCTCTTCCCGCAGCCACCATATCATCATTTAGTACACGTAACACACCAAAGTGCATACGTTCGGGGTTGTGATAATTGGCGAAGCTAAACGTATGATTGCTATCTAACCAACCATGATTTGCATGACCGCGTGTCGCCGCTTTGTGGAGGACACTATGGTTTTCCAATTTGTCTGAATGATAATTTACAGCTTCGGCATCCGGCGTTTCAAGCGGTTCTATCTCGTCAATATCATTCTTCAAGATATCAGCTGAAGACACTGTTGATGCAAATATTCCGGAACCCAAAAGTCCCTTTTTTATAAAGTTCTGTTTGTTCATGATCATTTTATTTAGTATCCAAAACTAGCCTTTTAGTATCCGATCACCATTGATCTAGTTCAATAAAGAAGCATTTTAGCGGTTTACAGTCATATCGTTCGGATATTACGCTGCTCTTGGCTGCATTAGCCTGGTAGTAAGTCTGGAAATAATGTATAAATTTCATTTTTTAAAATCCCGCTCCCGCCACCATAATGGGTAATCAGGCCAATGGAATAAGGGAGTTGCGAAAGATAATCCGTTATTTCTTGTTCTTCCTGCAGCGAGAGCCCCGAGCTTAACAATAATACATCTACAGCATCATCAATCAGATGCTTTTTACAACTATCTAACTCTTGCAGAAATGTTGCTTTCCACGTAGGGGTGCTCTCAATGATTCTTTTTAGCGTAAGCAAAATTTCTTCATTTTTGCCAAATAAGAGAAATGTTAAGTTCTTCATAATGAACAAAAGTAAACATGGACCGATTCATTTCCATTGATGTAGTTTAATAAATGCAGCGACATGCTCTCCACACGCTTTCATCATAAAAGGAACGCCCCTGAGCGATTTAGATCGATATGCCATATGTCAACAGAAAAAGAAAAGGCTGAAATAAGTACAATCACATAAATTTTCTTACTTTTAGTGATCGGATATAGATAATCTTTTAGCGATTTTAATTATTATTTAGTTTATGATGAAGAGATTTTTACTTGTCGGGCTTTTTGCTGGTGTAATTCATTTTATGGCCTTCTCGCAAACGCACGAACTTCGAGTGGGTGTGACTTCTGGGGTATCCAACTTTACGGGTGCAGGGAGTGCGGCCAAGAGCACGTTGATTGGATCCACGCAGCAGGACTTTTATACCAGTAATCCCTATGGAAAAAAATATGGAATAAACATAGGTGGAGCATTAGACTACCGTTATATTTTTGCCAACAATCTGATATTAGGTCTAGAAGGCGCCTACGAAAGATTGCAGACAAAGATTGATTTGGAGGGAAGTGAATTTATGAATGGAAGCCGTGGTCAAACCCAACTTAATCAACAGTTTATCAATTTTAATCCGTTTGTCGGCTATCGCGTCTTTTTTGAACCCATGACGATGGATATTCAGCTGGGGATGGATATCGCCAAAGTATTGAGCATCAAGGAAAAAGGTAGTATTGAGGATAAACAGGGAAATAAAACAAAATTTGATCGTGACAGAGGTAAAGTAATTGATATGGATCTGCGGCCACGTTTACAATTTAACGTAAATTATGACCGCTATACCGTGTTTGCCGGCTATTCATGGGGATTGAAGGATTATACTGGACAGATGCTGGGTAGCGACCCTGGTGCGGCACGACTAAATGTATTCCGATTGGGCCTACAATATCAGTTACTAAGACCGATATTTAAAAATGACTAAAGCTTACTCCCACATTTGTTTTCGATTATAGGTCATTTCCGTAAATAACAGATCGGGGCGCGAAGATATTAGTGGTATTGTTTGGCAATTTTCTTCTCGGGTTCGATATAAAGCATATATAAGAAAAATAGAAATAGATATTCTAAGGGTTTCATTAAAATATAAGTCATATTTGATGCACCGGTTGAATTGATTTTGATGGAAATGTTGAAACCATATTTATCATAGCAATACCGCACAAACCGGTGCATCGAAGGTGATAGATCACTCAAAATTTCTTCAAACGCATTGGCAATCTGAAGCTGTCTATTGACGACAATGGTATTGCCGTGCCTTTTGCCTAATCTCAACGGTTTTACAAGGGCAGGATTACCTTTCGCGGCGACTGTGCATAAATAATGTCCTTTATGATCCAAAACGTGAGGATGCATTTTTTGTGAAAATGCCCAAGTAGTTGTCTCCGTGAATACTTTCGCCATTGAATCGTGATCCTGCCCCAATAAGATGAGGATGATGGTCAGTATCAAAAAGACCGGAACAAGTAATATAATAGCCCATAAGTGATAATTCAGCTTGGAAGAAAGTAAGGTATTGATCTTGTTGAGGGTGGGATTGGTATAAGTTCTGTTCATGGCGTAACCCTTTTCTTCTATGATGACTCTACGGATTAATCCGACACCGATAATTAAGCTGCAAATTGGTGTAAAAATAAAGTATAAAGTTCCTTCATTGCCAACATACATATCCAGTGTGGATGTATCGTGGTGACTGACCTGAATAAGTACAAATACACTCATTACGCTGCCTATCAATAACATCACCAGCATCATAACGAGAGGTATGGGTGGAATTTTTCGCCCTTTTATCCAGATGGTAACTGCTGAAATATTGAATGCAACGAAATAGATAAACAGCGATAAGATGTGTTTGCCGCCGAAGGGAATATAGCAGTCTCCATCCACGGGGTCCACGGGTTGGTTATATTGGCTCGAATGGAATACAAAACCAATCCCCGCAAGCAGCAGCGCTAAAAGGTAAGCAGTGACAACGGTATATTCAATAAAGGATACATCCCGCTGTTGTTTTTTTACGCGCGCGCGCAGCAGATATAAAATTCCGAAAAGCGTGATTATAATGAAAAGAAGAATTAAAATCATAATAGAATGAGCAGTTATAATGCGAAGAAGAATATAGTCAAATCAGTGTGCTGGATTCAGATTCGACGTTATAGACGTATATGCCAGAAATCATCACAAGTGTTGAAAACAGTGTTATTATCGAGCGAATAATAGCTCGTTTAATCTTTTCCAAATAACCTGTTCCAAAAATTTCTTTTTTTAGTGTTTGCAAAGTTTTCGGCCGTTTCAGGCTTCTCCGGCTGCACATGTATCGTATCAGTCTTGACATTTGGCAAAGCCTCATTTTCAGGAAGTCTGCTGCGTTGTGCTATATCCTGAATCTGTTTTAAAGCTGCAGCCTGATATAAGAGTAGACCTGCTTTGTCACAGTTAAACAGGTTGGAGTAACTTTTCGATTCATTCAGGTCAAAAGGTTGCGGCTCTACGACTTCGGTTGCTTCCAAAAGGCCGATATTTCGCTCCTTGGCATATTGTAATGCATCGAGAAAAATTGAAATCCGGTCCTCTGAAAAAAGTGTATCTAATTCAGCCCTGATGGCTGGGTTATGATGATAGTCTATCCATAATTGAGCGGTTTTCTCTGCTGGAATAAAGACACCCGAGCAATAGTTTTCAACAAGCCTATTTTCGATCGTATTGGTTAGGAATTGTGGTTGTATAAATTCTTCCCACCTTTTGTAATAGACAGACAAATGTTCATTTTGGGAGAAGGACAAAGCTCCGCCGCGAACATAAAAGTACTTTTCGAAAAAACCTTGTACCACCGCTATAAAAAAACCGTGGGTCTTGTCAAAATAATCATTTTTCCCGGTTTCACGGCCCGCATTTAAAGTGTCTTGGTACTTGGTTTTATAGAAGTCTTCGAGCTGATGAAATGTGGATATTTCCTCAAGCTTTTCGGGATTTTGGAGTAAATCAAAATACCACGTTTCTATTTGTTTTTCTGAGATGGGGTGGTAACTAATATCATAGCCCATAATGACTTTTTTTAATCTCTTGTATGTTAATTACTAAGGTATTAAAAATTAACATTTTGTACAATACTTATCGTTCATATCTCTTCCTTTATCATTGATAAGGGCAACTGGTTGAAAGTGTATGCGACAGTCAGAGGACTTCATATTTTGTCTGTTTCATAATTATTAATTATTTTGGGAACAAACAATATGTATATATGAAGCAGTTACTAGTTATTATTCTTATGTTGTCGAGCTCGTTTTTTACGGCTTGTCAATCCACCAGTCCGGATAAGTTTTTCGGAAAAGTTGTTTTAAATACCAATCTTATTGCGGATTTTGCACCTGAGCGCTACGGCAAGCATCTTGAACAGGAGACTGTGGAATTTGCGGACATGCCTTCCAGTAAGAAAGTGGGCGATGAAGCTCAAAAATCCGTTGAGATCAAGATTCAGGTTGTCGAAAAGGCCTTAAAGGATATTAAGGAGCTGAATGTTTCCGAGGCGGAAGCGAAAACATTGAAAGAGCAGTCTATTGCGTTATTCGAGAAAGTCCTGCCCGTATATAAAAATGAATATATGGCCTATGCAAAGTTATGCGATCGCAAGGGGTCGGCTGATGAAAAGCAGGCTTTACTTCAAAAGATTGAAAAGAATGATATGCCCGAGATCAATAGTGCTTTTGACAATGTATATACCTTAGGTAAAGCTTACGCAGAAAAGCACAACCTAAACGTGAATTGGGGTAACTAACTCATGAAGGAAACTCATCTTTACAGAAATAAGCGAAAAACAACGCAAATGCTGCTAATTTCAGCAGTATTTTGTTTGCTACTCTTCATCATATTACTTTATAGTACTGGTTTGTTTGATGGAGTTTTTAAAGCTAAGCCCACGATCTTTTCTGCAGGAGTATTGTTGGTACTTCTCATCTTGTTGATTGTAAACTTGCTGAGTCTTCGGGATAATTCAGCCCAGATTGTTCTTAGTGAAAAATATTTTTTCGGAAAAACTACGCCATTGGCAAAAGCTTTTGGTCAAGGGAATTGGCAAGATGTAAAGTCTATTGATTTAGAGAAAGTGGGTGGGGATACCATGATCATTGTTACCCTAAAAAATTCAGGGAAGTATAAAGATAGACTACCATCACTACTATGGAAGATGGCCTACCAGGAATCTGCTCAGGAATTAAATATCATGTATTCGGCGTCTACCATTGATCTGGAGCCTTCAGAATTGCATCAACTGTTTTTATCTTATTGGAACAAGCAAAAGTAATGGCTCGTTTTTTTTTGTTAATTTTAGGCAAATTACGCCAATGAAACTTAAAATATATATCCTTGCTATCGCTGGACTCGGGCTGATGGCTTCCTGTGGATCAGGAGCTCATAACAGTCAAACTGTTGCTGATACCGCTACCAATGAAAAGTTTAAATCGTATGAAGACCGTTTTATTCTGCAGCTTTGGAAAGAAAATCCAGAATGGGCTACCCAAGTTGGTTTTCATCAGTATGATTCTCTATTAACCATACCAGATGCGAATGCCAGAAAGCGACGGCTGGAATTTTCAAAGAACCAGTTGGACAGCCTGAAAAGCTTTGATTTGAGTTCTTTGGATTTATCGCAACAGACAGATTATCATTTGATTAAAAATTATCTTGAATCAAATATTTGGTCGATAGAGCAAGAGCGTGCCTATGAATGGAACCCGTCGTCTTACAACGTTGGCGGGACCATCGCTTTTATGCTCGCAGAGCGTTATGCACCGTTATCGACGCGGCTTAAAGCCATTCAACAGCGTTTAATAAAAATTCCGGCCTATTATGAGGCTGCAAAGAAACAGCTTAAAAATCCAGCTCAGGTATTGACCGATTTGGCCATTCAACAGAATTTGGGCGGATTATCCGTTTTTGAAAAAGACTTACTGGATTCATTGAAAAAATCAGAGCTATCAATTGCGGAAAAAGAAGCCATTGGGAAGGCATGCCAGGAAGCTGTTGCGGCGATAAACGGGTATGTACAGTTTTTAAAAGTAACGCCTAATCCGTCGCCACGGAGTTTTAGATTGGGGAAAGCGCTTTACGACAAAAAATTCGATTTTGATATACAGTCTGGATCCACTGCTGAACAGGTTTATCAGGCTGCGCTTGCACGGAAAACCTATTTGCATGGTGAAATGTATAAAATCAGCAAGGAACTTTGGCCAAAGTATTTTGGGAAATCAGCTGTGCCTTCAGATAGTTTGGCTGTCATCCGAAAAATGATCGATACCCTTTCGGTAAATCATGTCAAAGCAGAAGACTTTCAGTCGGCTATCGAAGCGCAGATACCTAAATTGGTCGCTTTTGTCAAACAGAAAGATTTACTATATATCGACGAGAGTAAACCGCTCGTGGTGCGCAAAGAGCCTGCTTATATGGCTGGTGTCGCGGGCGCATCGATCAGTGCGCCGGGACCATATGATAAAGGAGGTAACACCTATTATAATGTCGGTAGTCTAAGTGGCTGGACGAAAGAGGCTCAGGAGAGTTATCTGAGAGAGTATAACCATTACATCCTGCAGATACTTAATATCCACGAAGCTATTCCGGGGCATTATACCCAATTGGTTTATGCCAACCAATCGCCAAGTCTCATCAAGAGTATTTTAGGAAATGGTGCTATGATTGAAGGTTGGGCAGTGTATACCGAGCACATGATGTTGGAAAACGGTTACGGTGACAATGCGCCCGAAATGTGGTTGATGTGGTATAAATGGCATCTACGTGCTGTTTGCAATGCCATATTGGACTACAGTGTACATGTGAAAAATATGAGCGAGATAGACGCCATGCAGCTATTGGTGGATGAAGCCTTTCAACAGCAGGCCGAAGCAGCCGGTAAATGGAAAAGAGTGTCGGTAAGCAGTGTTCAGCTGACCTCTTATTATACTGGGTATAAAGAAATTTATGAACTTCGGGAGGCTGTTAAGCAAAAAGAAGGTAAACAGTTTAATTTGAAAAAGTTCCATGAGACTTTCCTGAGTTTTGGAAATTCGCCAGTGAAGTATATCCGGGAGATGATGCTAAAATAGCCATCGCGACCATTAACTGAGCCACTCCCCGGGAGTGGCTCAATTGTTTTCAGGCAGGATGGGTGTGGGTATTTTTGTCTTCCATTTTCTTTTCTTTTTAACTTTTACTATATTCATGTAACATATCATTGTTTTGGTATACTAACCTACTATTAACAGTTAAAATTAATCATGAATTTATCCATAGAAACTCTTAGTAAGACCTATTCGAATGGGGTCAAAGCGTTAGACCATGTAGACTTGGAAATCAGACCTGGAATGTTTGGTTTGCTGGGCCCAAATGGTGCGGGTAAGTCTTCTTTAATGCGGACGATCGCTACACTTCAGAAACCCGACAGTGGCCGTATTACTTTTGGCGATATTGATGTGTTGAAAAATCAGCTGGATTTGAGGAAAGTTTTGGGTTACCTGCCCCAGGAATTCGGTGTTTATCCCAACCTCTCGGCTTCTGATCTGCTGCAATACTTTGCTAAACTCAAAGGAATCAAATCCAAGGCGGACCGCAATGCTATTATCAATCGCGTCCTTGAAGTGACTAATCTTTGGGAAGTCCGCAATAAAAGTGTAAGCGGTTATTCGGGGGGTATGAAACAACGTTTTGGTATTGCACAGTTGTTGCTGAATGATCCAAAATTGATTATCGTAGATGAGCCAACCGCGGGACTTGACCCAGCGGAAAGACATCGTTTTTTAAATGTCCTACGGGAAATAGGTACAGATCATACGGTTATATTTTCTACCCATATTGTCGATGATGTACGCGAATTATGTCATGAGTTAGCTATTCTAAATGGTGGTAAGATCCTTTTGAGAGGTACTCCGAAAGAATCGATCGACCAATTGGAGGGAAAGATCTGGGTACGTATCATCAGTAGAGATCAATTGGACGAGTATACTCAAAAGTTTAATGTCATTTCGACCAATTACAATCAGGACAATACGCTCAACATTAGGGTGCACAGTGATGAGCGTCCGGACGAGTCATTTGTGAATGCCCAAGGTCAATTGGAGGATGTCTATTTTGTTGCGCTAAAAAATGATCAACGCCATGTTTAAAGCTATCTTTAATTTTGAATTTGCGCGCTGGTTTAAAAGTTCGTCCGTTTATATCTACATGGCGCTGTTCTTTACACTCTCGCTGTTTATTATGCTTTCGTCGCTGGGCATTTTTGACGGTGTAACGGCAACCACTTCATCCAACACCATCCGAAACTCTCCTTGGGCCATTAATAGTATGGTCAATGGGATGTCAACAATTATATATTTTTTGATTCCTTCCATTGTTGGGGCCTGTGTCTATCGTGATTTTCAGTATCAGGTGCATACGATACTGTTCAGTTACCCCTTCTCAAAAACGGACTACCTGATGGGAAAATTCTTTGGGTCGGTAGCCGTGGTATTGGTTATTGTATTGGCGTCAACCCTTGGTATTGTCGTGGCACAATTTGTACCAGGCATCAATCAATCCTTGTTGGGGCCAGTGGATATTTGGGCTTATCTACAGACGTATATCGTACAGGTTATTCCCAATCTGGTTATGTTTAGTGCCATTATCTTCGTACTCGTAACGTTGACAAGAAACGTATACGTTGGTTTTGTTGCCGTGCTGATCCTTATTATTCTTCAGGTGCTTGTTCAGAGTTTGGCAAACAACATGGACAATCGTTTTGTCGGTGCATTGATCGATCCGTTTGGCGATAGCGCCATCTCGTATTATACCCAATATTGGTCGCCAGATGAGAAGAATATCAACAATCTGCCTTTTACCGGAGTAGTTATTTATAACCGCCTCATTTGGCTCGCTGTAGCGGCATTATTCATTGGTGGGTTTTACATGTTATTTTCATTCTCGCAACATTCGATTTCGTTTAAATCGTCAAAAAAAGGAGCTCGTTTAACAAAGAATAACTTTGACAGTATCTTCCGGATCAATCTGCCTAAGGTCAGCTATGATTTTTCGACATTTCATTATTTGAAAACAACATGGACAATGGCGCGATACGACTATCGTTATATCGTTAAAAATCCCGTTTTTTTGATATTGACGCTCGTTGGGGTATTGTTCATTATTTTGATGGCAAGTACCATCGGATCGATCTTCGGAACGTCGACATATCCCGTTACCTGGAAAATGCTAATGGTCCCGGGGAGTACGTTTAAGTTTTTCCTGCTGATCCTGACTTTTCTTTTTATGGGACTTTTAGTTCACCGTGGAAGCATTACGCGCATGGGAGGGCTACTAGATACTACAGCAGCTCCCAACTGGGCTTTTATGGGATCTAAAGTTATTGCCGTCCTGTTGATGCAGTTGACCCTGTTGGGTGTCGTGATCTTAACTTGTATGGCTTTTCAGGTTTACCATCGTTATTACAATTTTGAAATCAAACAATATGTGCTGCATTTGATGGTCTATGGTATGCTGTCTAATGTGGTATGGCTTTTTATATCACTGTTTGTCCATACGGTTTTCAAAAATTACCTGGCTGGATTCTTTGTGCTACTGACCTTATTTATTGGATTGCCATTTTTGTCTATGGTCGGAGTTGAGCAGGAAATCTATCAGTTTAATCAGGGGCCAAATCTTGACTACTCCGATATGGACGGGTTTGGTTATGTACTTCCCTTTTTGACGTATCGGATCTATTGGCTGCTCTTCGCAGTTGTTTTTGCTACGCTCGCACTAGTATTGTGGCGAAGAGGTAGTTTTTCGGGTTTTGGGGAGCGTTGGGCTATTTTTCGGGCCAACTGGAGTCCGACGACAGCTACGATACTCGTGATCGCGTTCTTAGGCTTTGTTGGTATCGGCTGTGCAATATACTACGAAAACCACGTCAAAAACCCTTATTATACAAGTTTGGATCATGAAAAACAAGCTGTCGAATGGGAAAAGAGATATAAGAAATATCAATATCGCCCGCAGCCACGCGTTGTGGATATTCAGTTTAATCTCGATATTTTTCCGGATACGCGTAGTTTTAAAGCAACAGCAGCCTATGTACTGAAAAATAAGACCAATATCGCTATCGATTCTATTTTTGTCAATTATAATGATTACGATTATCAATTTTCTTTCAATGTGCCAAATAAGCTACTTTCTGCCGACGATGTATATAATTTTAATATTTATAAGCTCGATAAGCCCATGGCTCCGGGAGATTCCATTGTGTTGAAATTTAGTACGGAAAGTCCGGCCAATACCTGGATAAATGAAAAGTCACCAGTGAAAGGAAATGGTACATTTATCAGTAATATGCTTTTTCCGAATATAGGCTATTTGGATCGGGGCGAGCTGGTGGATAATGATGTGCGCAAGAAGTATGGTTTACCGTTTCGAAATCGGATGGCCCCGCAGACTGATCGAAGAGCACTGCAAAATAATTATATCTCCAATGATGCGGATTGGATCCGTTTTGAAGCGACCGTAAGCACGGCTAAAGATCAATTGGCTATTGCTCCGGGCTATCTGACAAAAGAATGGGAAAAAGATGGCCGCAAATATTATCAATATAAAATGGATTCAGAGATCCTCAACTTTTTTGCTTTTAATTCGGCCGAATATGAAGTCAAAAAAGATAAGTGGAACGGGGTTAATTTGGAAATCTATTACCATAAGGGGCATACCTACAACATCGATCGGATGATGGCTTCCAGTAAGGCTTCTTTGGCTTATTATACGAAAGAATACAGTGCCTACCCGCATCGACAATTGCGTATTATTGAATTTCCGCGTACCGCCGGAACGTTTGCGCAGTCTTTTGCCAATACCATTCCTTTTTCCGAAGCGATCGGTTTTATTGCCGATGTCGATGAAAAAAAGGAAAATGCAGTAGATTATCCATACGCGGTAACAGCTCATGAGATTGCCCATCAGTGGTGGGCACATCAAGTGGTAGGAGCCAATGTGCAGGGTGCTACTTTGATGTCCGAAAGTATGTCTGAATATTCATCGCTCAAGGTGTTGGAAAAAAGATATGGCAAAGGGCAGATGCGTAAGTTTCTTAAAGATGCACTTGACGGCTATTTGAAGGGGCGAAGTGCCGAAAAGCTAGGGGAGAAGCCATTGATGTACAATGAGAATCAAATGTATATCCATTACCAAAAAGGATCTTTGGTGCTGTATGCATTGAGTGATTATTTGGGTGAGGATCTTTTTAACAAGACTGCGCGAGCTTATTTGCAACGCACAGCTTTTCAAAGTCCGCCCTACACAACCTCAACCGAGTTTGTGGATAGCTTAAGGCAGGTAACTCCAGACTCACTGCGCTACCTGATCAAGGATATGTTTGAAACGATTACTTTGTATAACAATAAAGTTGACAAAGTGAGCGCTAAGAAACTTAAAAACGGCAAATATCAGGTTGATATCCAGTTTGAAGTAGCTAAATATCGTGTCGATGGCAATGGAAAAAAGAGCTATAGTGACGCAGGGGGGCAGGCGCTGTCATTTAAAAAATCGGATCGGCTGACACTAAAGTCTTTGCCTCTTGCAGATTATATTGAAGTTGGCGTTTTCTCTAGTAAAAAAGCCAAAGATGGAAATAACCGGCAGGAACTTTATCTCAAAAAGCATAGAATTGATCGGATCAATAACTCCCTGACACTAGTTGTTGATCAAAAACCCGAACAGGTAGGCATAGATCCTTACAATAAACTGATTGATATTGAATCAGATGACAATAGGAAGGAGCTATAGAAAAGGTTGTGGAATAGAAAAGGGTATGAAAATCCTCATCGGAAGATGAGGATTTTTTTATTCGGGCAATTTAGGAGTCATCATACGTTGTTGCGTACTGCTACTGATTGCTCCCAGAAATTTGAGGACAGCGTTAATCTCTTCATTGGTTAGATTTAGCTTTTTCAACTTTGGCGAATGTATAGGCCTTGTTTTTGGGTCTATCGTCACGCTGCGTTGTATTGGTTCGGGATTACCGAGGTTATAGAGCTGTACGACATCTAATAACGATGGAAAATTACCGTGGTGCATCCACGGGCCAGTTAGCGTAATCTCACGCAACGAAGGCGTCCGGAATGCGCCTATATCTTCCTGTTTACCACTAATATGGTAATGGCCGAGATCCTGCTGCTTGGTACCATATAACGTCTGTCCATCGTTGTGGAACTGATTATCTGAAAATAGAGGCGTATTGTGACAGTTGATACAACGTGCTTTTGTCCGAAAAAGATGCAGCCCCCATACCTCTTCATCCGTCATCGCATTCTTATTTCCCTGGACAAAGCGGTCAAACTTGCTGTTATAACTACGAATGCCCCTTTCAAAAGTTGCAATCGCCTGTTGAATGCGCAAGATATTGACCGTACTGTCTCCAAAGGCCGATTGGAACAAAGGGGCGTAACCAGCGATCTCCTGAATATGGCGAACAGCTACTTGGTGATCGGTGTTCATCTCCACACTGTCGGTTAGCGGAAACAATACCTGCGCTTCCAATGAAGATGACCGTCCATCCCAGAAGAAGGAACGGTAGTAACCGACATTGTAGAGGGTCATGGCATTTCGCTTTCCTACCCGTCGACTATGTCCATGGGCCAGACTCTTGCCATCGCCCCAGCCCAGTTGCGGATCGTGACAGCTCACACAGGCCAACTGTTTTGTAGCCGAAAGCCTGGGGTCGAAAAATAGTATTTTCCCCAGCGCCGACTTTTCCTTGCTAAACGGGTTATCGGCAGGATACTGAACATTGGGCAAGGTGCCAATATCGACAAAGTTTGCCTTTACATCATCATCCAGATGTGGTTTCGGCCATCGCCTGCTATCGCCTGAGGAATATAGTTTGCGCCATAAAGCGATATCAGGAATATCTTGATCCTGCACAAAAGACAGTAAGATCAGCACGACGCCCAATAAACCAAATACAAGTAATCTTCGTATCATTTGTTATTTACAATTCTAACGCTTTGGTACTTAATTTATATTTACGGGTAACTTTATTGGGTCCACCGATCGCTGTCTCGTCAAAATTAACCTCCAGGTCGATTAATCCCTGTTTTAAATCGTAGATTCCCGCACCACTTATACCGATTTCAAAAAATTCCATATCTTTCCGTTCTGTGGCAGCTTCGGTTTTCTTGTAGATTTTTACCTGTTGCTCCTTTACAGTCACTTTACCGAGCTGGTTGTTATGCTGATCGGGTAAGAATTGCAATACCTGGTCTACATTGATACCTGCCGTTTTGATGTTTGTCGTACCGATCTTATCGCTGTATAGTGTGACCATCTGGAAAAGATTGACTCCACTATCGGTTACATAGGGATTGGTAAAGCCCATGTATGTGGTGTCCGTTTTAGATACTGTGGGATAATGTGCGCGGATACGTTTTCCCCAGGTTTCTGTGGCCTCATCAAAACGGTAGATATATAGTTCAAAATAAGGATCTGTACTCGTAAAGGTAGCGATAGCATTATTGTCTGGCTTAGGAACATATTCTGGCTCCGGAGCCACGGTACTATCTTTACTGCAGGAGATGGTGAAAAATAGCATACTGCAGATGGTGACGAATTTGGATAACTTAAGGATTGCTTTTAAACTGTTCATGTCGTATTGTATTAATTTGTATTTTATTGTTGATGATTAATATTAATAGCCAGGATTCTGTATCATGCGGTTATTGGAAAGCACGGACTGCTTTGGGATGGGCAATACCATATGATCATTTGGGAAAGTGACGTTGCAGTTTGTCCCTGTACAGTCATTGCGCTTAACAGATAGCCCCCTGCGCATCAAATCAAGGTATAATAGTCCTTCAAGACAGAGCTCACGGCGACGTTCGTCAAGGACCTCATTGATCAACAGATTTTTCGTGGTGAAAACATAGGCTCCGAGCTTCGGATTACCGCGGAGTCGGATGGCATTCAGACTGACAACAGCCTCTTCAGTATGACCGAGTTCAGCTGCTGCCTCGGCATGAATCAGGTATATTTCCGAAAGGCGGATCAACTTGACACTGGTTACTGCCGTTTGTAGTGTTGGATATTTAAATATTCCCCCTGTGGCCCTCACATCATCCGCCCCATACAATCCGAGGAGGTCTTGACTTGGCGCGAACTGATAATAAGAATTTCCGGAATCTTTAACATAGTAACTACCGATTGAGTTGCCGGAATAATTGCTCGGAACGGCCAATTCGAAAATAGATTCTTTGGTATTGGCCTGTTTCCAGCTACCGACATACTCAGCGTTGGTGTATAGCGAATAGTTTGCTTTGAGCAATTCGGCACTCAGCTGGTAAGCTTTCTGCCAGTCACCGCGATTGAGAGCCAACCTTGCTTGAAGCGCTTTAGTTGCCTGGAGGTTCATATATATTTTGGCATTGCCCTCAAATACGGTTTTGCTATTGGCAAATAACGAATCAGCCAGATTCAGATCACTTTCGATATGTTGGTATACTTCTGCTACACTAGAGCGTGCTATTTGTGCATCTTTGGGTAGAATTGTGCTTTTGGCGAGTATAATGCCCATATGCGAAGCATCCTTTGTATAAATATAGGGCTGCGCATAGAACTGTACGAGATCAAAATGAACCAATGCCCGCAAGCCATAAGCCTGCGCCATGATGTGATTGCGTTCAAGCGTACTGATGTTGGCTATTTCCGGGACACGCTTGATGATATTGTTGATGGCATTGAGCAACGTATACTGATAGCTGTATAACTTGTTCATGGTATCGTTGTCAGCGTCGGTTTCAAATGAATAAAGAGTTAACAGCGTCGTTCTACCCGCTGCGGCAAATGTCAAATTTCCGCCGATTAGGTCCGGGTAAACCATGCGTAAACCATTGTAATAGTCCGACTGAAACAGGTTGTTGTACACCCCTGCAAGTGCTGATTTTGCGCCCGGCATATCGGAGAAAATCAGCTCGACCGATACCTCGTTTTCGGGTTCTTTATCTAGAAATTTTGAGCAGCTTATTGTGCTACAGGCCAAAAGGAAAGCAACACTTAGTGTCTTTATGTTCATAACTCGAATTATTGAAAGATTAAAGTGTGGTTCGTAAACCAATCGAAAAATTACGTGTCTCCGGATAGGTAAATCGGTATTCGCGGATGCCGTTTCTGCCTGCCGGACTTTTGTCTTTGAACCAGTAGAATACATTGGTCACATTAAAGCTCAATGCCGTCTGTCCTATACCCATCCGTTTCATTAGACGATCGGCCAGGCGATAGCTTAAGGAAACGTTGCTTAGCTTGATATAGGTCATGCTGTACAAATAACGGGAAGAGTTATTAACTGGTGAGCTGGAGTTTAGCTTTGGAATTGCCGTGATATCGCCCACCTGCTGCCATCGGTCCAGTAAATTGACGGACATGTTGGAGTTTGACAGACTATTTCCATCCCGTAAATAGGTTGTGGGTACAAACTTGTTGCCACCAAGATTATATTGTAGATTGATGGTAAGCTGAAATCCCTTCCATCCCAAATTGTTAATAAGACTGCCCTGAAAATCGGGCATCGTATTCCCCAGTAATTGGTAGGCGCTCTGCCCCATAGCCCGTATTTCAGTTCTGTTGACCACATCACCAGCAGGGGTGTAGAAACCTTCCTGACCGGTATTGGGATCGACGCCGGCCCATCTGACACCCCACAGTGAAGTAGAACTGTATCCTACCCGCTGGCCTGCACCTATATTATCTGAAGAGTTTGCAGCATATTGTTCAATCAATGGATTATTAAACGAAGTCACCTTGTTTTTATTCCAGCCACCAATAAGGGTACTGTTCCAAGTGACCTTGGACTGTTTTAACCATTGGTAGGCAATGCTCAAATCCAGTCCTTGATTGTACATGTTTCCTGAATTGAGCGGCATACCAGCATAACCGGTTTCCAATGGCACACTGATATTTGCGATCAGATTGCGGATATTATTTCTGTATAAGTCCAGTGTCACACGTAACCTATTGAAAGCATTCAGGTCAACGCCAATATTGAACTTAATATTCGTTTCCCAGCCTAGGTCGGGGTTTTGTGCCGCAGTAGAGGATGGGCTTGCACTTGTCTGTCCGCCATAGGTCACATTGTTGAATTTGTATAAACCTCTGGATGCATAGGAACCAATCCGCGAATTGCCTGTCGTTCCGAAGCTACTGCGTAAACGCAAAAAGTCTATTGCCTGAATGGCTTGCATAAATTTTTCATTGCTGATATTCCAGCCCAATCCAAGCGCTCCATTCAGTGCCACCTGTTTGTCGCCACCAAACATAGACGACTGATCTGCACGGCCACTGAGAGCAGCATAAAATCGCTTGTCATAGTCGTAGTTCATCTGCACATAGTTGGATACGGTTGCGTCCGAGATTTTCGAGGAGGAAGACGTCTTGGTGCTTGCGAGCCCGATGGCGATGACGCGATCGTAGGTAAACCCGCTACCTTGGCCGACTAGTAAATTGCTGTATTGATCTTTTAGCTCCATCCCCGCGATTCCGACAAAGCGGTGTCCACTTTGCCATTTTGGGCTGTAGGTAAGCTGTAACATGGAAGTCCAGCTGTATGTCGTTCGGTCGTTGATGCGCAGGCGCCCATCTTTGGCGGTGGATGCGCCGGCGATACCCGAAAGGAAAGTTTCCTGCTTGGACTGCAGCATATTTCCACCTATCGCTCCGCGCAGACTCAGAAAAGGTAAAAGGGCATATTGGAGTTCGATCCGTGCGGTTCCTGTAAAAGCCAACGCTTTATCCGTATTTTCGGCTAATGCTGCAACTGGATTGACGAGGCCTAAAAAGGTGCTGTAACTTCCATCTTCCTGATACGGCGGTATATTGGGCGGCATATAAGCGGCATTGGCAAATTGGTCGAGACCTTCCCGCCGCATCAGTGCCGGCGATATGGTGGTGGTCATTTGAAGCTTGTCGCTAAACTGATTATAATAACGTATGGAGCCTGTGTATTGCTTCAAACCATTCCCAGGACTGGCGTTTTGCTGATTACGGTAGCCCATGGAAAGATAATATGTATCTTTACCTTTCCCGCCCGAAAGAGACAGATTGATATTATCATAACGTGCATTACGTGACGTCAGTCCAAACCAGTCGGTATCGATGCTGTTGCTACCTGCCTTTTTTGAGGCATCCGTTGCCGTTGAGCCGGTATTTATATAAAATTCTCGCAGTAATTCGTAGTATTGCGGTCCGGAGAGTAATTTCATTTGGTTGATAAACGTGGAGACCCCGGTATTGTAAGAGGCTGTTAGCTGTGCCTTGCCACTGCGACCAGATTTGGTCGTGATCAAAATAACACCATTTGCGGCATTTGCGCCATAGATTGCTGTTGCGGCAGCATCCTTAAGTACCGAAATAGATTCAATATCCAATGGGTTGATTCCTGCGATCGGATTCAATAACGTCTCGCCAGAGAAAAGTGAATTTGCATCGCCTATTTCCTGTTCTTGTACAACAACACCATCGACAACGTACAGCGGCTGCGAAGAGGTCGATCGTCCGGTATTGCTTGTGAGGTTTGTCAGTGTTCCCTGGCCGCGAATATGAAGCTTAACAGGAGTGCCTAGGGAAGTGCTGGGTTCGACATATAACCCCGGCACTAGTCCTTCCAGCATTTTATCTACGCTTTCTATTGGCCGGTCGGCTTGTAAATCCTTGGCGCTGATCGTATATACACTTCCGATCATTTCCTCGCGAAGTTTCGGTGCTTCGTAGGTGCTGCTGACAAATACTTCCTCGAGTTGTTGATCTAAGGGAACCAGGTTGATCCGCTGAAATCCGGTATCCACCTCGATATCGTAATTCTGATAGCCCATGTAACGTATCCCAATTTCTTGCCCGCGATTTTCAGCGGCGGTCAGTATACGATATCGCCCTAAGCTATCCGTGCGATAGGTTTTGTTTTCTTTCCTAAGTATTAGCGTCGCTCCGGTCAACGGCAAGCCTGTTTTGGCATCTTTCACAATACCGTTGAGCAATATGGGCTTAGCTGCCTTGTTGACGGCAATAACGTTGGAGCGTTTGATTCGCTGAAAGCGCAGCTGATGGGTCGATGCTAATCTAGACAAATACGTGTCTAGGTTTTCTTTGGCTGTGGGAAGAGGAACACGCCGCTGCAGTCCAATGGAAGCATCGTAGGAAAAATGTACGGCGTGCTGCTGGGTCAATAATTGAAAAGCAGTTTCCAGGGTGCCTTGCCCAGATGTGCTTTGTGCGGAAGCGGCCCCAGCGGATAGTAGAAAAATGGTGTTCAATAAGAAGGTTCGTCTTACTGTTTCTTTAATAGAGCACATACGTATCTGTTGCTATTTTTTTTGATGACAATTTTTTTGAAAAACAAATCGCGGCGAGTGCAGCCTCAACAGGCAGCTTCTCAAAATGGCCGGTATATCTCCATCGCGCATTGGGTTTGCGGAGGGAGAGGTTGATTCCATAATATTGCTTCATTTTCCGAGCGACTTCAGCGAAAGAAGCATTTTGAAAATGTAAAATACCTTCCGGAAAATTATTGATCTGTGTGGGCGCAAATTTATCGAGATGGATAGTTGTATTGGTGACATACCCCTGTTGCCCGGGACTGAGCAGCATTTGTCTTTTATTGTTGCGGTTGGTCAATCTAATCTTTCCGGAAAACAAACTTACACGTGTATTTTTTGAATCAGCTTGCTCCACCAAAAATTGTGTCCCCAATACCGTCACTATGGCATTATCTGTTTCTACTGCAAATGTACGGCCTGCGTTTTTTGAAATATTAAAGTGTGCATCACCGTTCAGCAGAACACACATGGTATCCTTACCGAAATGTTTTGGATAGTGTAGTGTACTTCCACCCATTAACGTAATCTGGCTTCCATCACTGAGGTTAACCTTCATTATTCTGCCATTTTGGGCGGAGACATGAAGCCATTCTTCGGTGGAAGTAGGTTGTAAGGTGAGCGTAGGCGGAGTTGTGCCTTTTAAAAAAATCTGATGGAATGAAAATATAGCGATGAGCAGGATAGAAGCAGCAGCAATCCATCGCCATTTTCCTCCAAGCCGATGTGCTTTTGCAGGTGCTTTGCTTTCCAGCTTCGCCAATAGTTTATCTTTTTCAACCTGAAATTCCGCTTCGCTGATATGCACGTTTATGGCATTCAACATCGTCCTTGCTTCGGTAACAAGATGTAATTTATCTGGATTTTCTGCAATCCATATCGTCCAAAAATGAATTTCCGCGCGTTTTGCGTTTCCATTGTGATAAGACACAAAGCTCTCATCCGTTATTAAATCAACGCTATCGTTGTAAATTTTTTTCATGTATATATGAGTGTAGAGGAGAGAAATCCGGTTTTTTACCGGATTATTTTTCATTTTTTTTCTTTAGAATCTTAATAGATTCATAAACAAGGTTATAGATTGTACGCTGACTATTTCCCGTTTCAGTTGCAATCTGTTCATAAGACTTGTTTTGAAAAAACTTGAGATCAATTACCTGTCTTTGTTTTGGTGTGAGGGATTTCAAAGCTTGGCTTAAGCGAGAGCTGGTTTCGCGAACGGATTCCAGTTGTATGAGCACAGTTTCATGTGAGGGAGCATTGTCATTGGACCGATAATTTATTAGTGCCAATTTCTCATCCAATAACCGATGGTCATTCAGAATACGCCGCAACCATGTCATCAAATATGATTTGATATTATCAACGGGAGACAGGCGGTCACGTTTTTCCCATAATTCTAGAAATAGATGTTGTATACCATCTTTTACGGCTTCACGTGAATATCCGAGCATCATGCCGTAGGCAAAAAGCTCCCTGTATACTAAGTCATATAAGGATTCAAAGGCCTCACTTGACCCTTTCAATGTAGCTATCCAATGTTGTCTCATGGTATGAAGGCGCAAATCTACATTTTTATTTAGAATAATTACAAATAAGATTGCTATTTGGTTGGTATCTGAATGCATGTAGTCGTCCTTGTGCTGTTTGTATCACGTGGCTTAGATAAAATGTATTTCTCGTTCTTCCCACTGATTAAATTTTGACTATTGTTAAAAAGTTGCTGCAAAAGCCTTAAAGGTCAATAGCGTATGATTGGCGGTTGGTGCCTTCAACGACGATTGCGAGTTAAGCAGATTGAATGGTAGTTGCCGATGGTTATTTTGAGATCGATTGCGTAGAAAAAATAGTAGAATACATTCGTAAAAAGCTATTTTTAACTGGTAACCAAAATTAAAAAGTAGCAGATAAACCTAAGGTATCATTTCATAACATGCTGGCTATAGAAATGAGCTTAAGAATTTAAATGAATATTTTATGCTCGAATTGTATGATAAGAATTAAAAATAAAACGATTGGAACGATTTGCCTGATCGCTTATATGACCTTGTCTAGCTGTTTATTGACATTCGGACATAATTACACTTCTGAGGTGTGGCTTCCGGATGCGATCCGTGTGCTGCCTGGCCGGGCTGCACATCCCGAATTGATCACAGTAGACCAACAGGGAAAGGGTGATTTTACAAGTATACAAGCAGCTGTAAATTCAGTTCGTGCATTTCGCGGCGGACAGGCCGTTCGGATTTGGATCAGGAAAGGAATTTATCATGAAAAAATAGTGATCCCAACGTATATCGAAAATATGGAGCTTATAGGTGAGGATGCTATCCATACTAAGATTGTTTTTAATGATTATGCGGGTAAGCAGGTTGACTGTCCAGATGAGCGGGGGGATCTTACGCTTGGAACATTCAGCAGTTATACCCTATTGGTTCGGGGGAGTAGGGTGCTCCTCAAGAATTTAACGATCGAAAATGCAGCTGGTTCAGTGGGGCAGGCGGTGGCACTTCATCTAGAAGGCGACCAGATCGCATTGGTCAACTGCCGTCTGTTGGGTTTTCAGGATACCTTGTATCTAGGTAAAGGTGGTGCAAGAAGCTATTTTTTTGGTTGCAGTATCAGCGGAACGACGGATTTTATCTTCGGGCCGGGGATTGCTTTTTTTCAGCAATGCCGGATTCTATCCCTTCGAAATTCGTATGTTACAGCTGCTGCTACACCTGAGGGGCAAAAGTACGGTTATGTCTTCGAGGAGTGTGATTTTGTTGCTGCAGATGCTGCGGTCGATAAAGTATTTCTCGGCAGACCGTGGCGTCCCTACGCAAATACGGTTCTGGTAGACTGTACCTTGGGGGCTCATATTGTTCCTGAAGGTTGGAATGATTGGAAGGGTGATAGCTTGTTTCCAGATAAGCATAAAACAGTGTTTTATGCCGAATTGGGGTCGAAAGGAGCTGGGGCATCGAATCTCTCCAAGCGTGTGGAATGGTCACATCAGCTCCAGGAAAAAAAACGGGATGTATATAAGCTGGATCGTGTACTGGGCGATTGGAACGTTAAAAAGATGATAACGCCGTAGCTGTTGCTGCAAAAAGGCGAGCGGGATGCGAAAGAAAAAAGCGGATTTTCTAGCTAGAAAATCCGCTTTTTTGCTTTGTGCTCCCACCTGGGCTCGAACCAGGGACCAAAAGATTATGAGTCTTCTACTCTAACCGACTGAGCTATAGGAGCAGGTCTGTAATTTTGTCAATTTAAGCAGCTGTTGTGCACTTTTGACGATGCAATTATCGATATTTGTATCGATATTTCAAAATAATTCGATGGAAAAAATTAAAAATATTGTTCTTGATTATGGCAATGTGATCTTTATGATCGACTTTGTGAAATTGAAAGGTGCTTTTACTCAGTTAGGTATAGGGAATGTAGATGCTGTATTTGGACATCATGGTCAAAGTGCACTTTTTGATAATTTTGATAAAGGAAAAATTGATCCGGCTCAATTTCGGGATGGAATAAGAGAATTGACCCAAAATTCCGCATTGACAGACGACGAGATAGACGCTGCCTGGAATAGCCTGCTGATTGGTGTGCCACAAGGTAATCATGAAATTTTAATCCAGTTGAAAGAACGATATCGAACCTTCTTATTAAGCAATAACAATGCTATTCACTATGCCTATTGTATGAATGATATCCAGCAGAAATATGGCGTTGCAGACAACGAAGGGTTTTTTGAGAAGACCTATTACTCTCATTTGGTAGGAATGCGTAAACCTGATGCGGAGATTTTTGAGTTGGTTATGCAAGAACAACAAATGGACCCAGCAGAGACTTTATTTATCGATGATAGTCCGCAGCACCTGGCCACAGCTAATCAATTGGGATGGCGTACGGCATTATGTACCAAAGAGAAACCGCTGCAAATTTTACTGGAAGAATTCAAGTTGTTATAAAAAAACAATTTTGTTTCCCTTTTTAGAAATAAATAGCTTACCTTTGTCCCACTTTAAATTTAAAAGCGGCGAAAGGAGGTATATATAACGCATGATTATCGTAAATGTAAAAGAAGGAGAATCTTTAGATAGAGCATTGAAACGTTTCAAAAAGAAATTCGAAAAAACTGGAGTTTTAAGAGAGTTGCGTTCACGTCAAGCTTACGAAAAGAGATCTGTAACTCGTCGCATTCAAGTGAAAAAAGCGATTTACAAACAATCTTTGAATCAAGATCTAGCTAACTAGTTGATTCGTTGATAATTTTAAAATATAAAGGGAAAAGCATTGCTTTTCCCTTTTTTTTGTGCTTTTAAGTTCGTAATTTAAGGCATATAGCAAGGGAAAAATGTTGGAAAAGGAGTTTATTCGGTTTTTGCAAATTGAGAAAAGGTATTCAGAACATACAGTTGTCGCGTATAAGCATGAGCTGGATCTGTTTCATTCTTTTTTGTGTCGGGAAGGGCTGACGGCGCAGGATATCGTGTACCGTGATTTGCGGCATTACTTTGCACAAATGGTGGAAGCTGGAAAGAATGCCAGCTCCGTAAACCGAAGCATGTCTGCATTGCGAACATATTTCAAATTTTTACAACGTGAGGAATGTATCGCCAAAAATCCCATGACACTTATTAAAGCGTTAAAAACTCCTAAAAAATTACCGGTAGTTGTCGAAAAGGAAAAATTGGTGCGCTTATTGGACCAGATGGAGCAGGAGCAGGATGGATTTGAATCGTCTCGTGATTATATGGTGATGGAATTATTGTTTGGTACAGGCATCCGATTATCGGAATTGTTGAAAATTAAAGAACAGGATATTGATTTTTTTAATAAAAACATTCTTATATTAGGTAAAAGGAACAAAGAACGCCTAGTTCCGATCAATAATCTTTTATTGAAAGAATTGAAAAACTATTTACAACAAAAAGCGACGCAATTTGTTGATACTAATAATAGCTTACTGATCGTTACTAAAGAGGGGAAGCCGGCATACGCCAAGCTGATCTACGATATCGTACATCGGCAGTTGACCCTGATTTCCACACAAGGTAAGCGAAGTCCTCATATTTTGAGGCATACGTTCGCAACGGCCCTATTGGATAATGGGGCAGATTTAAATGCAATTAAAGAGCTGCTGGGGCATGCAGGACTTGCGGCAACACAAGTATACACGCATAACTCAGCAGAACGATTGAAGTCAATTTATAAACAAGCTCATCCAAAAGCTTAAAAAAAGGAGGAAAAATGAACATTACTGTGCAATCCATTCGATTTACTGCTGATCAAAAGCTAATCGATTTTATTAAAAAGAAAACAGGAAAATTGGAGCAGTTTTTGGATTCCATTATTGGTGGCGAATGCTATCTGCGATTGGAAAATGTCGATGATGAGGCAAACAAAATTTCGGAAATTAAATTGAATATCCCAGGAAGTCAGCTTTTTGCAAAGGGGCAGGCAAAAAGTTTTGAAGAGGCAACAGATATTGCTGTAGAATCACTTCGTAGGCAGATAAATAAGCATAAAACAAAAACAAAAAATACCGTGATCAATAATCGTAATGACGTTCTTGTTGTAGAGGAAGAAGAGGAAGAAGAGTACGATTAAAAGCGATTAAATAAAGTTATTCAGGTAAGAGGTCAGTATCAACTGGCCTCTTTTTTTATGGGTAATGAAGGATTAAAAGCCTTATTTATATTAAATCAAAATAATCTACAGTTTTACTTGGATTGATTATAAATAATATTTATTTTTGATCGATTTAAATGATAAGCGAAGTAAAAATGTCAGAATTGGTTTGTCCGTTAGCACAAGTGGAGGAAGTTTTCTCAACCACGGCAGGTAAAGTCTATCAATGTAGCCGTAAAAATTGTTTCTGGTTGGAATATAATAAGGAGACTACTTCTTTCTCGGTATCTGATTTTTTCATGTTCAAAAAACGTATAGATGCCATTGATATCGAACATATGCTTCATGACACTACCCGGTCTTCGGATTTCGAAATCATCATGCCCTTCCGTACGGAAAGATGTTTCATCCTAGCTGTCGAAGATGTACTTCAGTTACGTGAATTATTAGACGGCGCTAAATTTATGATCGAGCTGAATAGCGTAATCAGAACGTGTCTTCAGGTTTCGCCATTTGCAGTTTTTGCGTAGTCAATACATCAGACGAATTGTATTAAGCCAATTTTTATTTAAAGAAGCAGTTCATGCTGCTGTCCTTTCTCTTTTGTTGTCATACACTATTTTCAACACTATGTATCCATCGTTTTAATTGATCGCTTATCGAAAGTATTGATGAGCCGTATTTGTAATTGTATTGATTCTAAACAAGTTGTGTCCGCCTGGCCTAATTTAGACTGAATTCGTATTACATATTCTTGATACAAATTTTAAAGTTCTGCTGTATCTTTGTGATACAATCAGGTGAAGATGTGTTTCGCCTGTGCATGTTTTAGAATTTAAACTTAAGGTAAATATGAAAGATTTATTGAAATTAAAATCTTCTTTGAAAGAAGAGATCGAAAATATATTGAATGCGCAAATTAAAGTTGAAGCTCACTCTTCTGCATTATATTTGGCTATGTCATCTTGGTGTGATGATCAAGGTTTGGATAACGCTTCAGAATTTTTTGCAAAGCAATCTAACGAAGAGCGTGAACACATGTTAAAGCTTTTCAATTATATCAACAATCGTGGTGGACGTGCAATCTCTCCAGAGGTGATCGGTATTCCTCAAGATTTTGAGTCGTTCCGTGGGGTGTTTGAACAAACTTTGGAACAGGAAATGTTTGTTACTGAACAATTCAATAACATCGCCGATAGATGTGCGAAAGAAAAAGATTATGTTACCTTTAATTTTGTTCAATGGTTCTTGGAAGAGCAGGTGGAAGAAGAGTATGTTGCAAGACGCATTCTTGAATTATTCGATGTAATCGGTGAAGATGGTACTGGCCGTTGGGAAATTGACAAACACCTTCTTAAAGTTAGCTTTCCAGGTGAATAGTAATTTTGTAAAATAGGTATAAAGAAACGAGCTGTTTATCCGACAGCTCGTTTTTTTATATACAAAATCATAACTTTTTACGTTAATAGCTTAAGAATTCTTATATTGAATTGTATTATCGCAAAGTCTGTTTGATGGAACTAAGGGACGGGAATATTATCCGGTTAGTACTTTTTTTAGCTATAACGAACTTGTTTTTTTTACCTAAAAGCGCCTTAGGGCAAGTGTCAAAAAAAGAGGTGTATGGTATTGTTGTAGATACAGCAGGAAAACCGTTAAATGGTGTGAGTGTTCATCTGACAAGCTCTCGCGATACCTTGTTCTCTTCAACGTCCGCCACAGGGTATTTTCATTTCAGCCGTGTGCAAGGTAATGATATTCGTATTAGTTGTAGTCAGTTGGGCCTGAGTATATTGGAACGTAGCTATCCACTGTACAATAGTACAACAGCGACATTGGATGTGGGAAAGCTAACGATGTTTCCCCATGTATCTTTGCTCAAAGAGGTTGTTGTACTGAAGTATAAGCCTATTGTCTATAAGCAGGATACTGTTCAATTCAATTTGGATGCCTTCCAATTCGATCACCGCGCACTGTTGGAGGAAGCTCTCAAGGCGTTGCCAAATGTACAGGTTTCAAGGGATGGTTCTGTTTATGCCTTTGGCAAACCTATATCCTCCGTTAAAGTCGATGGAAAAAAATTCTTTGGCGGCGATGTACTTACAGCTACACGCAATCTACCGGCAGATTTTGTGAAAAGTGTTCAGGTGATCGATTTTTATGGGGATGAGGCTACAGCGAAAGGAATTAAAAGTGCTGAATCTGAAAAGATTCTGAATATCGTCCTTAAAGATGATAAGAAGAAAATTACTTTTGGACAGGCTACATTAGGCGGTGGTTCGGCCGATCGTTATTTGGGCAGTGCTGGGCTGAACCGCTTTAATGATGGAAGGGAATATTCTATTATCACATCAGTAAACAATACCAATACAAACCTCTTTTCTTTCGGTTCCCCCAATGGTGGAGAGCGGGAGCGGGAAATGGGCGAACTTGCCGACTTTGCAGACCCTACAGATGGACTCAATAAAATCGGATCTGTGGGAGGAAGTTTTTCTAGTCCGCTTTCTAAAAACGTGACCGCCAGTGGTAAATATTCTTTTACACAGCGGAATAATTACATCCAGGGAAATTCATTATTGCAGTCCATATATGGATATGGGAAAGGGGTTAACAATTTGATCAGCAATTCTGAAGAATACAGCATAAAATCGATTGATCGTACTCATAAAATGGACTGGGATTTTGATATCAAGCTGTCTCCCAAAGATCAGCTTAAAATATCGCCGAAAGTGTCATATACCAATGCTACCAGCCATACGTGGAAAGATAGGAAGATACAGAATAATTTATTGAGTAGTACGGGTAACTATGATGCGGGCAGTAGTACGGAAAGTCCGGCAGCAGCTTTAGATCTTTTTTATGTCAGAAGTTTTACCAAACCGGGACGCAAAGTGCTTTACACCTTGCATACCGACTTTAATTCTTTGGATAAAGATGAGGAAGTCCGCGACTTTAATAAAGCAATCGATAGTAGCTCAAACTTGCCCAGAATAACAGAGACGTATCTAAACCAAGGCGTCCGATCCAGCAGTGAAAATAAAAATATCCAAAGTCGCTTATCCCTCGTCGAACCCGTTGATTTAGGAGGGACTTTGGAAATCAATTACGATTTTGACTATACAAAGATTGATGCTAGACGTTCCACTTTTGACAACAACTTTGACAATGGGCCTATCTTGGTGGATTCGCTGAGTTTGAAGTACGACTATGCCTTTGCAAGCAATAAAGTCGGCATGGTGTATCGGCAGGATCTGAGTGACAAAGTGAAAGTGAGTTTCGGCTTTGCTGTGCAACCTTCGGAACTGACAGGAAGTTCTACAGACAAGCTGATAAAAACTTCCTATTCCAATGTGAACCTTGTGCCATCCGCAGGATTGAAATGGAAATTCAGCAAAGAGGAAGACCTTTCGATGGATTATTATGGTCGTAATAATCAACCTAGTTTCTATCAAATACAACCTGTGGTGGACAATACCAACACACAAAATATTGTCGTCGGAAATAAAGATCTAAAATCGGAATTTGCACATAGCTTTGTTTCAAAATACCGGAAATCAATTACACGCCGTGGTCAGTACTTGGAAGCTAGTCTTGCTCTTAATCTGGTGAATGATAAGATTGTTGCCAACCGCACAATTGATCCCAATTCGACTATACAAAAAACGACCTATCGCAATACCGAAGGATATTACGATGTTAAGAGCTATTATCTGTTTACCGCCTCGTTGTTGTCCGATAATCTGCAGATGAGCCTGAATGGAAATGCAGATTATTATAACAATATCTCGTATGTAAACGATAAAAAGAGCTTTGGTGGCCATCTTTTGGTTACTCAAGCGATTCAATTTCGCTATACGTGGAGTGATATATTCGAAGCCGAATTAAATGGTAACTATTCCTTGAACAGGGCGACATTTGATTGGCCTGTTCAAGACAATATCACCGTGCATTCGGGTATTGTTGGCCTGGGATCTAAGGCGTATTTGGGTACACATTTTACGATGGGGCTTGAGCTTTCCCAAAAGTTTAACGCAGGATATTCAAGCTCTTGGAGCAATATTAGCCCAACGATAATCAATGCCTATATGGAATATACGTTTGGTCGCAATAACCGCGGTATGCTGCGTTTTCAGGGATTCGATTTGATGAACCAGAATACAGGAATTTCGCGCGTCGTCTTAGGAAATGACATTTTAGATGTACGTAATAATCGACTGGCGCGTTACTTTATGCTTTCCCTTAATATAAGATTACAAAAATATCCTAAAAAATCATGATGAAAGCTGTTATTATTACTGCACCCGGTGGACCGGAAGTTTTGCAAGTTAGCGATGCGGAAATGCCGCAGCCCGGACAATACGAAGTTTTAGTGGAAGTAAAAGCTGCAGGAGTCAATAGACCTGATGTATTCCAACGTAAAGGGAGTTATCCTGCACCAGCCGGAGTAGATCCTCGGATACCTGGCTTGGAGATCGCCGGTGTTGTCGTTGCGAAAGGGAAGGATGTTACGGACTGGAATGTCGGCGATCGCGTCTGTGCACTCGTAGGGGGCGGAGGTTATGCCACCTATGCCAAAGTCTATCAGGGTCATTGTTTGCCTATCCCAGATCATCTGGATTTTGCCGAGGCAGCCTCACTTCCAGAAACCGTTTTTACGGTATGGGACAATGTTTTCCGACGGGGGAAATTACAGACAGGTGAGCACTTTTTGGTACATGGCGGCGCTGGTGGGATTGGTAGTACAGCAATTCAGCTCGCATCATTGTTTGGTGCGGAAGTATATTCGACAGTCAGCTCGCCCGAGAAAGCTACTTTTTGCGAATCATTGGGAGCCGTCAAAACTATAAATTATAAAACAGAAGATTTCGAGCAGCAGCTCAAGGCTGTAGGCGTGGATGTTATTTTAGACAGCATTGGTGGTTCCTATTTTGAGAAAAATATCCGCCTCTTGAACTCCGATGGCCGACTGGTGTATATTAATGCGATGGAAAACGCAAAAGTTGAATTGAATTTGCTCCAATTGATGCAAAAACGCATCCTTTTAACAGGGAGTACACTACGTTCCCGAGACCGCGAATTTAAGCAAATATTACGTGACGAGATCTGGTCTCAGGTATGGCCCAAGCTCAATACTGGACATTTTAAACCCACGATATACCAGGTGCTTCCTTTTGCTGAGGCTCCCGAGGCTCATCGGCTGATGGAAGACTCAAGTGTATTGGGTAAGATTGTTTTAAGCTTTTGATCGCTGAAAGTTGAGGGGAGTAGTACCGGTTACGTTTTTGAAGTACTTGTGAAAGCTGGAGAAGTTTTGAAAACCGGCTTCAAAACAGATTTGCTTTACCGTCTGTTTGTTTTCTATCAATAAATTGCAGGCTGTCTTCACGCGCATTTCGATTAAAAACTGAAAGAGTGTTTTTCCGGTCTGTGACTTGAAAAAGCGACAGAATGAATTTGGTGTCATACCCGTTAGCGAAGCAAGGTCCTGCAGCCGTATTTGGTCGCGGTAATTTTCACCTATAAATTGCATTGCAACCTGCATACGGTTGGCATCCTGATCTTGCAATTGGATGGTAAAATTGGCGCTGGTTAATAAGTCATGTTTTTCTTCTTCCGAAATGCACGCTAAGATTTCCAGTAAATGAATAATGCGTGGCGTGCCTGTTGTTGTCAAAATAGCATCAATTAATTGCATGGTTTTTAATCGGCTGTGCGTTGCTAAGGAAATGCCTCTTTTGGATACGCGAAAAAGCTCTTTGAGCGCTTTATTTTCAGGTAAACTGATAAAATCATTCCCCCAGAAGTTCTCTTTAAAATGAAGTACGCGGATATCTGCGTGTTCAGCTTTTTCCTTTTGCAGATAAATGGCATCAAACAGCCAATAATGAGGTAAATTGGAACCCACCAGTGTGATGTCGCCCGATTCAAAACGCCTAACGCTGTCCCCAATAAATTGAGTACCCGAGCCTTTAGCAAAATAAATCAATTCCAGTTCTTCGTGATAATGCCAAAGGTTGTGGTATTGCGGAGTATTGTCTCTTCTGGCATTGAATGAATGCTCAGGGTTACTATTTAAATGAAGCAACTGTGCTTTCATAATTGTGAAATATATGCTGTAAAGTTACCAATTTGAGTTCGGTTATGGTAATATAGCTTAATAATTTGATAATATACTTGAATGTTGTCTAGCATTTTTAAACTTATTTTACATAAATAACTACTTATAACCATTTGAAAGATATGACGAATAAAAAGAGTTACACATTTGCCTTGATTTTGGTGACATCCTTATTCTTTTTTTGGGGATTTATTCATAACCTAGATCCAATCTTAATTCCGCATTTGAGAAATGCGTTTAGTTTGACGCACTTCCAAGCGTCATTGGTCGATTCTGCCGTCTTCATTGCTTATTTTGTGATGGCCATTCCTGCAGGTATCATTATGAAACGATATGGCTATAAAGCTGGTATTTTGATCGGATTGATCTTTTTCGCGATTGGCTGTTTTCTTTTTGTACCTGCTGCCAACACGATCAGTTATGTTTTCTTTTTGGGTGCGCTATTCGTTGTTGCCTGTGGTCTTACCATTCTGGAAACCGCTGCCAATCCTTACGTTGCTATCTTGGGGGATCCGGCTTCATCGGCGCAACGGCTTAATTTTGCCCAGTCGTTTAATGGATTAGCAGCCTTTGTGGCTCCGATTTTTGGTGGCAAATTTATTTTATCACATGAACCCAAATCACAGGCGGAACTTGCGCAAATGGCTGAACAAGCAAAGATGGCGTATATTCAGTCGGAAACAGCTGCTGTAAAATTGCCCTATGTGGTACTGGGGATATTGATTTTATTGATCGCTGCCTTGTTTTTCTTTACCAAATTGCCTGATATCAAAGATGCGGAGGAAGAAGGTAGAGCCGGTTTTTTCCATGCACTGCGTCATAAAAATGTGCGTTGGGCGGTGGTGGCTCAGTTTTTCTACGTCGGAGCGCAAGTTTGTATTTTAAGCTTCCTGGTATTATATGCAACAGAAGCTGCCGGCATATCGGGTAAAGATGGTGCCGATTATGCTGGGTTTGCTGGATTGGCTTTTATGCTGGGCCGGTTTATCGGTACATTTTTTATGCGTTTTGTGTCAGCATCCAAACTCCTGGTCATCTATTCCGCTATAGCGATTGTGCTATCGCTATTTGTCATCTTCGGATCAGGTATTCAGACCCTATATGCTTTGATTGGCATTGCTTTCTTTATGTCCATTATGTTTCCGACGATATTCGCGTTTGGTGTACAAGGCATCGGTGCCGACACCAAATCTGCCTCTAGTTTGATCGTCATGTCTATTGTTGGTGGCGCTTTGTTGCCTCCAATATTGGGTTTTATCTCGGATAAAACGGGACATTTCCAATATGGATATTTTGTGCCATTGGTTTGTTTTATTGTTGTCTTGTTGTTTGCTTTCCAAAATAGAAATGTCAGTATTGCGGAAACGGAAAATCTTAAATCACATTAATTAGTTAGTAATGAAAAGATATGTCATGGCCCTGGATCTTGTAGACGATCCACAATTGATCAAGGAATATGAGGATTACCACCGTGAAGTGTGGCCCGAAATAAAACGCTCGATACTGGATGCAGGAATTCTGCAGATGGAGATCTATCGTTTTGAAAATAGATTGTTTATGAACATGGAGGTTGGCGAAGATTTTTCATTTGAGAAAAAATCTGCTATGGATGCTGCCAATGAAAAGGTGCAGGAATGGGAACAGCTGATGTGGAAATATCAATCGGCTATTCCGGGGGCACAGCCGGGAGAGAAATGGGTAATGATGACAAAAATATTTGAATTAGTATAATGATGGCTATACAACGCTATTTACAGATCCATCCAATGGATAATGTCCTTGTTGCATTACAGGACTTGGCTGCGGGAACAACGATTCTTTTTGAAGGTAAGGAATTTACATTAAAGCAAGCTGTTGCTGCCAAACATAAATTCACCATTCAACCCATGGAACAAGATACGGAGATACTGATGTACGGTGTTCTGGTTGGGAAATTGAACACACCCTTAACGGAAGGTGAACTCATTACCACTGAAAACTTGCGTCATGCTTCGGAAGATTTTAGAATGGGGAACCGTAAGACAGCTTGGACAAAACCAGATGTTTCTGCATTTAAAGATAAGACGTTCAATGGATTTCACCGTTCAAATGGGACTGTTGGAACGGCCAATTACTGGTTGGTTATTCCATTGGTTTTTTGCGAAAATAGAAATGTATTGACCTTGAAGGCTGCCTTTGAGGAGAAACTCGGCTATAAAGTAAAAGCAAATAATTATGTTTCTGAAGTAGAAGATTTGATTGAGCGCTATAAGTCTGGTGCGGACGTTACTGACATTCTTAACCACGAGCTACTGGCTAATTCGAGTGCGGGCGAGCACGACCGTCTGTTCAAAAATGTTGATGGAATCAAATTTTTAAACCATGAGATGGGATGCGGTGGAACGCGTATGGATTCGGATGCGTTATGTGGTCTTTTGGCTGGTTATATCACGCATCCAAATGTGGCAGGGGCAACTGTGTTGAGTTTAGGATGTCAGCATGCGCAGGCTTCTATTCTGAAGGCGGAAATTGAAAAACGAAGTCCCGGTTTCGATCGGCCTTTATATGTTTTCGAGCAGCAGAAAGAGGGAACTGAAAGGGAGCTTATGCAAAAGGCCATCAAAGCAACTTTTGCAGGGATGATGCAAGCCAATCAAAATGAACGCAGACCTGCTCCGCTGGACAAATTGTGTATCGGTTTGGAATGTGGCGGCTCAGATGGGTTCTCGGGCATCTCTGCCAATCCAGCGCTTGGTTTTGTGTCGGATATTTTGGTGAGCTTGGGTGGCTCTGTGATTTTGGCGGAGTTTCCAGAGTTATGTGGTGTAGAACAAGAGTTGAGTGATCGTTGTATTGACGAGCCAACAGCAGATCGTTTTATGTCGCTGATGCGTACATACAACGCAAAAGCCGAAGCTGATGGTTCGGGTTTCTATATGAATCCTTCGCCAGGCAATATTCGTGACGGTTTGATTACAGACGCGATCAAATCTGCAGGTGCTGCCAAAAAAGGAGGAACATCGCCTGTTATGGCGGTGGTTGATTATCCTGAACTGGCTAACCGCCCGGGATTAAACCTATTATGTACTCCTGGTAACGATGTAGAAAGTACCACTGCAGAGGTGGCAGCTGGTGCCAATATCGTCCTTTTTACAACAGGGTTGGGTACGCCTACAGGAAACCCAATCGCTCCAGTAGTCAAGCTTTCGACAAATACAAAGACTTTTGAGAAAATGCCGGATATATTGGATCTAAATTGTGGAACTATTATCGAGGGAACAGAAACTATTGAGGAAGCTGCACACCGCATTTTGGATTATGTGATTGAAGTTGCTTCTGGTAGAATACAACCAAAGGCCGTGCTGTTGGGCCAAGATGATTTCATCCCTTGGCGTCGAGGTGTTTCTTTGTAGTTGGATATCATGAGTTAATTGGAAATCAAATGACAACTAATCATTTACATATGAAACTTAAGCATGTAATCTTTTGTTTGGCCTTGCTAATCGGATCTGTATCTGCGAGCTATAGCCAACAACATGATCAACCGAGTTCCGAAAATTTGAAAAATAGGGAATGGTTCGCACAATCCCGGTTTGGAGTATTTATCCATTGGGGGGTATATAGTGTGCTGGGAGATGGTGAGTGGGTCATGAATAATCAGAATATCAGTTTGGATGAATATGCGCTCTTACCTAAATTTTTTAATCCGATTTCTTTTGATGCAAAGGAATGGGCAAAGTTGTTTAAACAGGCCGGAGCAAAGTATATCACCTTTACCACGAGACACCATGATGGCTTTTCGATGTGGAATAGCCAGGTTTCCGACTACAATGTGGTTAAGAAATCTCCTTTCAAGCGGGATATCGTAAAAGAATTGGTGGAAGCCTGTCGCGCGGAAGGGATAAAAGTGATGTTCTATTATTCGCTTTTGGATTGGCACCGGGATGATTATTTGCCTGTGGGTAAGACTGGGGGCGGTATTGCAGGTCGGGATTCAACAAAAGGTGACTGGAATCATTATATACAGTTTATGAAAAGCCAATTGACCGAACTTTTGAGCAACTATGGCACGATCGATGGAATCTGGTTTGATGGTCATTGGGACAAGCCCAATGAAGATTGGCATTTCAAAGAGATCTATGAACTGATTCATACGTTACAGCCACAATGTTTGGTCGGGAACAATCATCATCTAGCTCCATTTGAAGGAGAAGATTTTCAGATGTTCGAACGCGATTTACCTGGAGAGAATACCACTGGGTTTGGCACGAATGCACGTGATGTTGGGAAGTTACCGAAGGAAGTCTGTGGAACAATTGCTGGATCGTGGGGATTTGAGCTGAAAGATCGGACACGTAAATCATTTCAGGAAGTACTAAAATACCTGGTCAAGGCAGCTGGTCATGGCTCCAATTTATTGCTCAATGTAGGTCCCATGCCCAATGGTGAGATTCAGGACTATCAGCAGGAGCGTTTGAAAGAGCTTGGAAAATGGCTATCGGTATATGGTGAAACAATCTATGGAACAGAAGGGGGAGCGGTGCCGCCAACAGAGGATTATGCGTTGACAAAAAAAGGAAATCAGGTGTATCTACATGTGTTTAAAACGGATAAAAAGGAATTGTTGATCAATAACCTGCCTTATCAGGTGAAAAAAGTAAGCACATTTATCGGAAAGAAAGAGATTAAGTTTAATTATAAGAACAATAGTCTACGCGTGGATTTGCCAACATCGACAGATGAAGCAGATTTGGTATTGACATTAACAATTAAGTAAAAATGGGAAAGTTAGAACAAAAAGTAGCTGTTATTACAGGGGGAGGGAGTGGGATAGGCCGTGCCATCAGTTTGCAATTTGCTGCAGAAGGAGCAAAAGTTCATATTTTGGATTTAAATGAAGAGGGGGGCGAGGCTGTGGTTACCGAGATCGTGTCTTTAGGAGGACAGGCTGCCCTTCACCGATGCAATGTAACTGATCAGCAAGAAATTAGTTCTATAGCACAAAATATCGGAAAAATTGATATTTTAGTAAATAATGCTGGCATTGCTCATGTGGGTAATTTGGAAAATTGTCAATCAGAAGATTTTGACCGTGTTTTTAATGTGAATGTCAAAGGTGCTTATCATGCCTTATCTGCTGTTGTACCTATAATGAAAGCGCAAGGTTCAGGAGCAATCCTTAATCTCGCTTCAATTGCTGCATGGGTGGGTATCACGGACCGTTTTGCTTATTCGATGAGTAAGGGCGCTATCCATGCGATGTCGATGTCTGTTGCGCGGGATTATATGGCCTATGGGATCCGTTGCAATAGCATTTCGCCTGCACGCGTGCATACCCCGTTTGTGGATGGATTTATCGCAAAAAATTATCCGGGCAAAGAGGACGAGATGTTTGAAAAGTTATCGGCAAGCCAGCCAATAGGCCGTATGGCACAACCGGAGGAAATTGCAAAATTAGCGCTCTTTCTGTGCAGCGATGATGCAGCCTTTATAACCGGAAATGACTACCCGATTGATGGTGGTTTTATTAAATTGAATAATTAATAAGCTAAAAATAAATATCTATTATCTCAATACTATAAACATGAAATTAATACGTTTTGGAGCTCAAGGCAAAGAGAAGATCGGTGTTCAGATCGATGGCGTAAATTACGATGTAAGCGCATTTGGCGGTGACTATGATGAACAGTTCTTTGCAGAGAATGGTATAGCCCGTTTAGAAGAATTTGTAAAAGCAAATGATGGTAAGTTAATTGAAGTTCCCCAAAGCGAACGTATAGGAGCACCATTTGCCCGCCCATCCAAAATTGTTTGTATTGGATTAAATTATTTAGATCATGCCAAGGAAACAAATGCTCCTATTCCGGCCGAACCAATCATCTTCTTGAAATCGACCACATCGTTGATTGGTCCATATGACGAGGTAATGATTCCCAAAGACTCGTTAAAGACCGATTGGGAAGTGGAATTTTGTATTGTGATCGGTAAGAAAGCATCGTATGTAGAAGAAGGTGAAGCGTTGGACTATGTCGCTGGTTATGTATTACACAACGATGTTTCTGAGCGTGAATATCAGCTGGAACGCGGTGGTACATGGGATAAAGGAAAAGGATGTGATACTTTTGCACCTATGGGACCTTTTATGGCGACAAAAGAGGAGATCAAAGATATCAACAACGTACGTCTGTGGTTAAAGGTAAACGGAAAAACCTATCAAGATGGAAATACGAAAGATCTGATCTTTTCAGTAGCACATGTTGTATCGTATGTATCTCAATTTATGACCCTGTTGCCTGGCGACGTTATATCAACAGGCACACCTGCAGGAGTAGGTCTAGGGTTTAATCCGCCTATTTATTTGAAGCCTGGCGATGTGATCGAATTAGGAGCTGATGGTCTTGGTGAATCCCGTCAGACAGTTGTCGCCTATTCAAAAAACTAATTGCTCATCAGGTTTTCTTTTTATTATGCGTATAGATACCCATCAGCATTTCTGGAAATTCGATCCGATTAGATATAGTTGGATCACAGAAGAAATGCAAGTTATAAAACGTGATTTTACCCCTTTAGATATTCAGTTCCTGCTGGAGCGGAATGGATTTGGCGGAAGCATTGCTGTTCAGGCGCAAGAATCTGACGAGGAAACTGCTTATTTGATTCAATTGGCCCGCGATTACTCTTTTATAAAAGGGGTTGTGGGCTGGATCGATCTTGAGGCCCAAGATATCCGCCAACAATTGGAAGCGTATCAGTCGACTGCAGTCATCAAAGGATTTCGTCATGTTGTTGAAGGGGAAGCGGATCCCGATTTTCTTATCCGTCCGGCAGTCTTAAATGGGCTGAAAGCTTTGGCGGACTATGGTTACACGTATGATCTGCTTATTCGCCCACGTCATTACGCTTCAACGCTGGCTTGTGTACGACAAAATCCCAACCTCCAGTTTGTGTTGGATCATATTGCAAAGCCACCCATCAAATCAAAGGAATTTGATGAGTGGGCCGTATTTATTGATGCGCTTGCCGCTTTTCCGAATGTCGTATGCAAAGTTTCGGGGCTAGCTACAGAGGCCGATTGGGAGGGGTGGAAGCTGGATGATTTCAAACAATACGTGGAACACATATTTTTATGTTTTGGAAAGAAACGTATCATGTATGGATCAGATTGGCCCGTATGCCTTCTAGCAGCATCTTATGAGGAGAGTATTGCCATCGTCGAAAATAAATTGGGGCAATTTACAGCTGCAGAAAAGAATGCCTTTTGGGCGGAGAACGCTATACGTGTGTATAATCTTTAACAAATAAAAGCGTCAGCATGTTATCAGTACGAAAAATAGCATGCTGAAGTTTTTGTTGGTCATGAAGCCAGATAATGAGCCGAATGACGTCACTATAAATTAATCGATAACCAGTGAAACAAGTTCATTGTTGCGAATGTTAACCACAATCAATGAATCAAACCATTCAATAAAAGTATTATGGATCTTCATTTAAAAGATAAAGTTATTATTGTTACCGGCGGAGCAAAAGGCATCGGACGCGCAGTAGTCCTCGCTTTGGCTAAAGAACAGGCTATTCCGGTCATTGTTGGCCGTAAGCAGGTCGATAATGAAAAAGTAAAGGCAGAAATCCAACAGTTTGGTATTGAGGCACTCTGTATTGAAGCAGAGTTGTCCAGGCCCGAAGATTGTGAAAAGGCGGTCCAAAAGACATTGGAAGTGTACGGTCGCATTGATGGTTTGGTGAACAATGCTGGACAGAATGACGGTGTTGGACTAGCATCTGGAAATTACGAAAAATTTGTTGCTTCGTTGCACAAGAACTTAATTCACTATTACCTCATGGCACATCATGCTTTGGATGCATTGAAAGCATCGAAGGGCAGTATCGTTAATATTTCTTCCAAAACTGGCGAAACAGGTCAAGGCAACACCTCAGCCTATGCGGCATCCAATGGCGGACGTAATGCACTTACACGGGAATGGGCTGTAGAACTGTTGCCTTACTCGATCCGTGTAAATGCTATTATCGTAGCTGAATGCGCAACACCCCAATACGATACCTGGATTCAGACCTTAGCGAATCCAGAAGAGACATTGAAAAAGATAACCGATCGCATTCCATTAGGGCATCGGATGACAACAGCTGCGGAAATTGCCGATACAACAGTCTTTTTGCTTTCCGATAAGTCGAGCCATACAACGGGACAGTTGATTCATGTCGATGGTGGGTATGTGCATCTAGACCGATCAATTATCGCTGAATCGTAAGAAACCGTTGTGTATTCTTAAAACAAAAAAAGCTTGTTCAGATGAACAAGCTTTTTTTGTGGTGCCACCTGGGTTCGAACCAGGGACACAAGGATTTTCAGTCCTTTGCTCTACCAGCTGAGCTATGGCACCAGTTGACCTTTTATTTAAATCTGTGATCATCAGATTGAAGCGTGGTGCCACCTGGGTTCGAACCAGGGACACAAGGATTTTCAGTCCTTTGCTCTACCAGCTGAGCTATGGCACCGCTTTTTGCTATGGGTTTGTTCCCCTATTGCGATGCAAATATAGTCTGATAATTTGAATTCTAAAACTTTTATGCAGATTATTTTCGCACTTTTTTCGAACATGTTGATTTTGATCGAGATAAAATTACAAGAAACTAACATAGAGAAAAAGGAATAAGCTGTATCTTTGCATTTCAATAAATAGAGATGAGTAAAAGAGGAAGAGTTTTAGTTGCAATGAGTGGAGGGGTAGATAGCTCCGTTGCTTCTGTTATGCTCCACGAACAGGGATATGAGGTTATCGGTATCACGATGAAGACGTGGGATTATGCATCCGCAGGTGGTTCATCGAAAGAGACCGGATGTTGTAGCCTTGATAGCATCAATGACGCCCGCACATTAGCCGTAAACTATGGTTTCCCGCACTATATATTAGATATACGCGACGAGTTTGGAGACTTTGTAATTGATAATTTTGTTGAAGAATATATTGCTGGTCGGACGCCGAACCCATGTGTATTGTGTAATACACATATCAAGTGGGAGGCTTTAATGAAACGTGCTGACAAATTGGACTGTGAATTTATCGCTACAGGCCACTATGCCAATATTCGCATGCACGACAATGGCCGCTATGTGATATCAAAAGGTAAGGATGAAAATAAAGATCAATCTTACGTTCTATGGGGCGTTTCACAAGAGAATCTTGCGCGCACCCAGTTTCCATTAGGATCTTTCACGAAAAAGGAAATTCGTCAGATGGCCTTGGATATGGGACAAAAGGAACTGGCCAATAAGTCGGAGAGTTATGAAATCTGTTTCGTACCTGACAACGACTACCGTGCTTTTCTGAGACACAAAGTACCTACTTTGGATCAACAGATTGGTCCGGGTAATTTTATCCTTTCCGATGGTACCGTCGTCGGTCAACATATTGGCTACCCTTATTTCACTATTGGTCAACGCAAGGGATTAGGTATCGCGTTGGGTAAACCGATGTTTGTGATCGAAATCCTTCCAGAGAGTAATACGGTGGTATTGGGTGAAGAACATGAACTTGAAAAGTCACATGCCTATGTTCGCAATGTGAATTTTGTGAAATATGCCGGACTGGATCAACCGATGGAAGCCATCTCAAAAGTGCGTTATAAAGATTCCGGTGCATTGTCTACCATTTCGCAAGAAGGAGATAAAGTCCGCATCGACTTTGTGCATAATGTAAAAGGTATTGCTCCAGGGCAATCGGCCGTTTTCTATGAAGGCAATGATCTACTCGGTGGTGGTTTCTTAATGAAATAAGAAGAAGCTGGATTGAGATCTAGCATAAGAATTTTAATCCCTATACTGTAACGGCAGTATAGGGATTTTTTTATCCATTCTATATGCTATCCATTAAATTTACTATCGCGTTGGTGAGTTTGATCGGCTTATTTAATAGCATTTTTTGGTTTTATACCTGAAGGTTAAGAGTTCAAATAACTATGAATCGCTTTGTTTTTACTAAAATAATTAGTAATTTTAACCTATGAATTCGTCGGAATATTTCAAGGGTAGAGGGGCACAGATCAATCCCAATAACAAATTTTTTTCTAACCAATACGTACAGGAGCATGTTGAAGGGCTGGATGAGGAGTTTTTGGGGGCCGAAAAAACACAATTTATTCCGACACATCCAAAATCCATTATTTCTAAGTCAAATAGTCCGGATCTCCGTTTTGAAAGATCCATTAACCCCTATCAGGGCTGTGAACATGGGTGTATTTATTGTTATGCGCGCAATTCGCATGAGTATTGGGGTTTTAGTGCAGGAATGGATTTTGAGCGTAAGATCCTGGTAAAACATAATGCCGCTCAGCTTCTCGAACAGGAGTTTAGAAAATCGAGCTATCAGCCCGATTTGATTATGCTTTCCGGCAATACAGACTGTTATCAACCTATTGAACGGAAGCTGGGTATCACACGTTCACTTTTAGAATTGATGGTCAAATACCAGCATCCGGTCTCTATTATCAGCAAAAATGTACTGATGCGGCGGGATTTTGATCTTTTGCGTGAGCTTGCAGCGCACAATTTGGTTTCTGTTGCCGTAACCATCAATTCGTTACGCGAGGAGGTACGCCAGAAAATGGAACCCCGTACTGCAACGGCATCGGCACGATTGAAGCTGATCGAGGGATTAACAGCGATAGGTGTACCCGTCATGCTGATGATGGCGCCAATTGTTCCGGGGATCAATAGTGATGAGATTTCAGATCTGATTCGCTCAGGGGCAGATGCGGGAGCCATTACGGCCTCTTATACCATTGTGCGGCTCAATGGACAGATCGGTGGTATCTTTAAAGATTGGCTCTATCAGAATTATCCTGATCGTGCTGAAAAGGTATTACATTGGATTGAAGCCTGCCATGGCGGAAAGATTAACGATACCGATTTCGGACGGAGGATAAAAGGGGATGGCCATATGGCCGAGAGTTTACAGCATTTATTCAAGCTTTCCGTCAAGAAATATATGAATAATGGGACGCTTCCATCCTTGAGAAGGGATCTTTTCCGCTTACCCGATGCGGGGACACAGCTGGGATTGTTTTAGTTAGTTGGAGCGACAATGATGAATTTGCTATTCTCGAGGAGGAATACCCGCTTTAAATTTTAGCAAAACAGCCTGATTCATCCAATGAATCAGGCTGTTTTTATTGATAAGATCGAGGTTCTGTGCACTAAGATTTCTTTCTTTTGATCAAAATATAACTCACATAGAGTAATACTAGCCAAGCAGGAATCAATTCTACCGGTAGCTTCATGCCTGTTAGCCACATAATGCCGAGCATGGCAATTAAGAAGACCAAACAGATGTAATTACTCAATGGATATAGAAAAGATGGGAATTTGGTTTGTAAATGCGCATCGAGTTTATTCTTTCTAAAGTACAGATGTGTTATAGAAATCATGACCCAGTTAATAATCAGTGAAGAAACCACCAGTGACATTAAAATCTCCAGTGCATTTTTTGGTGCGACATAGTTGATAAATACACAGATCGCAGCGAACAATGCCGAGACCAAAATTGCATTGATAGGTGCATGGTTTTTGTTGAGTTTCGAAAGAAAACGAGGAGCATTCCCCTGTTCTGCCAATCCATATAACATTCTACTGTTGCTGTATACACTGCTGTTATAGACAGACAACGCCGCTGTGAGGACAATAAGATTTAGTGCATTTGCAATAATTTTTGTAAAATAGAAGGTCTTTCCAAAGAGGGTAAATTCAAATCCATTGAGTTTGTCAAACACCAATACAAAGGGACTTGTATCGGCGGTGATATTTGTCCATGGCGTTAAAGAGAAAAGAATGATCAAAGCACCTACGTAAAAAATTAAGATCCGATAGATCACCTGGTTGGTCGCTTTGGGGATGTTCTTTTCGGGATGTTCGGCTTCAGCAGCGGTAATACCGACCAATTCCAGTCCGCCAAAAGAAAACATAATCAATGCCATGGCCGAAAGTAGACCTTCAAAATTTCCATCCGATGTTTCGTTAAACCAGCCTTTGGGGAAGAAGCCACCATGTGAAGTCAGGTTGCTGAGGCTTGCCTGGTCTCCTCCCGTACCGCTGAGAAGCAGGTAAACGCCAAAAACAATCATTGCAATAATGGCGACTACTTTAATAATGGAAAACCAAAATTCGGTCTCCCCATATATTTTTACGGAAGCCAGATTCAGGGCGTTGATCGCAAAGAAGAAAAATAAGCTTGACGCCCATAGCGGTATTTCAGGCCACCAGAACTGCACATAAACGCCTATTGCTGTGAGTTCGGCCATGCTCACCAAAATATACAGGACCCAATAGTTCCAGCCCGAAGCATAACCAGCAAAAGAACCCCAATATTTATTGGCGAAGTAGCTAAAACTTCCTGAAACAGGCTCTTCAACGACCATCTCGCCCAATTGGCGCATAATAAAAAAAGCAATAATTCCAGCGAAAGCATAGCCTAGTATAACTGCCGGACCAGCAAGTGTGGCTGCTTTTCCAATACCTAAAAATAAGCCTGTTCCGATTGCACCACCGAGGGCAATCAATTGGATGTGTCTATTTTGAAGACCTCTCTTTAACTCTTCCTTATTGTTCTGTTTCTCCATATGAATGGTTAATACGGTTACTAGTCTGTTTTGACCGATCCCTGGCAGGGGAAACCTGTGAAGACTTTACACCGTACCAGAATCGAATTTGGTCAAAATTGCTGCCGCTGTGTGATGTGCCGACGAATAACTTGGCTCCTCCAGTGCATCTTTTGACCTAAGCGCATAAAGTTAATAAAACACTTAGGTATTTGTACACATTATTGCTAAGAAACAGCAAGCGCCGTAATTTTCCTTAAAAAAAAACGGCGCTTTACCTTATAGTAGCTAGTGTGATTTTTGGCTACACTAACTAATAACGAAATCTTATTTGCAAATGCTACTTAATAGTGTAAATTAATTTGCTTTTGGAGCTTTTTCTGCACTGCAGTCACATCCGCAACCTTTTGAACAGCTCGACTTGCCCTTTAGTGATTTTAGGACATTATTAACGACATACCCTATAGCCGCCAAAACGAGAATTCCCACGATGATATATTGTACGGTTACATTATCCATAGCTTTTTTATTTTAAAAGTTGATAAGCGATTAATGCACTGAGGTAGGCTACGCCCGTCATAAAACCAAGTTGTATTAAAGTCCATTTCCATGAGCCTGTTTCCCTTTTTACCGCCGCGATCGTACTCATACATTGCATAGCAAATGCGTAAAACAGTAGTAAGGATACACCTGACGCCAAATTGTAAGCGGGTAAACCGGTATTGCGGTTAATTTCACTTTTCATTTTGCCCAATACTGTTGTTTTAGAGGCTTCATCTTCGATATCTACTTCATCTCCGAGACTATATACCGTAGCCATTGTGCCGACAAATACTTCACGTGCAGCAAAAGAAGAAATTAGGCCGATGCCCATCTTCCAATCGTACCCCAATGGTTCAACTACAGGTTCAATAGCCATGCCAAGATAGCCCAGGAAAGAGTGCTCCAGGCGATAAGATGAAACCTCATGTTCTAAATCTGCTTCGGACAAATTCGGATTATTCTTTGTTACGTATTCTTCTGCCCGGCTAAATTTATCATTCGGTCCAAAGCTGCCTAATGCCCATAGTATAATGGAAATTGCCAGAATGATTTTACCAGCACCAAAGACAAAACTGGAAGCTTTTTCCCATACATTTAAAGCAACATTTTTCCAATCCGGAGTCTTATAAGTGGGAAGTTCAAAGATGAGAAATGATTTGTGCTTCGATTTAATGACTTTGGTCAGGATAATAGCAGATAGCAGGGCTGCAAATATCCCTAGGAGATACATGACAAACAATACAATTCCTTGAATTTGAAATCCACCTACTCGTGTATCTGGTATCACCAGTCCGATCAGCACAATATAGATAGGTAGTCGTGCCGAGCAGGTCATAAATGGTGTCACTAGAATAGTCACTAATCGCTCTTTGCTATTTTCGATGTTACGCGCAGACATGACCGCAGGAACAGCACAGGCCACACCGGAAATCAACGGAATGACTGATTTTCCACTCAATCCGAAGGGACGAAGCCAGCGATCCATCAGAAAAACGACACGGCTCATATAGCCTGTTTCTTCCATAATCGAAATAAAGATATACAAGATGACGATCTGCGGAATGAAGATGACGATCCCGCCGATTCCCTTAATGATACCGTTGCTCAACAAGTCGGTCAATGGTCCCGCAGGAAGTGCCGACTGCGTATAGGCCGCAAAATCCCCAAAAAGGCCGTCTATAAAATCCATCGCAGGTCCAGACCACGTGTAAATTGCCTGGAAAATGAGAAATAAGATTCCAAAAAAGATCACATAACCAAAAATCGGCTGAAGCAGGATGCTATCGATCGCATTTGTTTTATTCTTATTTGAAGCCTCATCTTTCACATAGATTTCTCCAAGACTATGGTCTAACGATTTGCTGCGTAATATGGCTTCCTCTTTCTGTAGTTTATCCGCCCGTAATTGGTATTTCTCCAGGATTTGCTGAATAGCCTGATTCTTTTCCTTCGACAAAAACGATACTTCGCCCTTAGCTAAATATTGCCAAGTATGGTATTCTGTCTCTAACGGGAAGAGACGTTTCGTTTCTTCCAATGCAGCATCCGCTTCCTTTGGTAGGCGAAACGTACTGATATACATTGGTGGAACGGCATCAAAGTTTTTGATTAACTGTTCTACCCCTTGCCCTGTACGCGCATTGGTTTGGTATACCTTGGTATTTAACAAATGCTCAAGTTTTTGAACATCTATGGTAATACCTTTTTCCCTGGCTTCGTCGATCATATTGATGACAAAGATAGCCGGTAGGCCGAGCTCGCGTGCTTGCTGATAAAGAATGATCGACCGTTTTAGATTGGTGGGTTCGGCAACGACAACCACAAGGTTTGGTCTGAAACTACTGTCTTTATTGACTAAAGTGTTGAAAACAACCTCTTCGTCCATCGAACTTGGAAACAACGTATAGGTTCCGGGTAAATCAATAATACGATACGTTTTATTGTTGGCTTTTACTTGCCCCTCACGTTTCTCGACCGTAATTCCAGGATAATTTCCTACTTTCTGATTTAATTTTGTAATCCGGTTAAATAGAGATGTTTTACCCACATTTGGATTCCCCAAAAGTGCAATAATCGGGTTATTCATTATTTCTGATCAATAAGGATGACTTTAGCTTCTGATTTGCGGATAGCAATTAGGGCATTATTCGCACGGATGTTTAGGCATATCGGCCCATCCAGCGGGGCAATATGTTTTACCTCGACTTCAGTACCGGGTATAAAGCCCAATTCGAAAAATTTAGCTGGAATATCGTGTGATTCAAAATCAATAATTACCGCTTTTTCCCCTTTTTTTAGCTTATCTAAGCTAGTTCTATTACGCATCTGCCTGTTTTTTTGAATTCCTCAAATATACAGAATTTCCACCATTTAGAATGATTCTAATGTCATAGTTATGTATTTACTAAAAAACAGCTATCTTTATGCTATAAAACGATTAATTATCAACCAGAATGAAGATTGAGGACGAAATCAAAGTAAATAAGTTCAGCAATGAATGGCACCGTTGTACAGTAAATATTCTCTACACCTACCACTGTATTAGCACTGCGCTCGAACAGCGAGCTGCTAAAGAAGGAATCACTTTGAAACAATTTAATGTCCTGCGTATATTAAGAGGACAATATCCTAAGCCTGCAACCAATAGTCTCATTAAATCAAGAATGCTGAGTTTTACACCAGACATCTCGCGCATGATAGACCGCATGGTTTCGAAAGAACTGGTTTCGCGCTGTCAATCGGGAGCGGATAAAAGGGCCGTGGATCTGTTTATAACCGAAAAGGGCCAGGAAATTCTAAAAAGGCTTGATGAGGATATGCTGATGATGGATGTTTTGCCCAGCCGAATTAGCGAAGAAGAAGCTATGGCATTAAATACGCTGCTAGATAAACTTCGTGGCTAAAATGTTAGTGCGCATGATCATGATGCTCATGATCATGCGTTTGATGATGCTGATCATGCCCATGGTCATGTTCTCCAACAAATAAGAAGCTTCCCAGTGCAATGGCAACTCCTGCTATCACAGCAATCATTTTCTTTTTATTGAATTTGTGATGGTCAATAGAGCCCGATTCAAAAAGTATAGTCGTGGATATGTGTAAGAAAATACCAATAACCACTGCCATGATTTTATCGAAATATTGTTGGATATTACCCACTTCTCCTGCACTGATCGCTTTACTCAGTAAAAACCCAAAAGGGGTCATTGCCGCAAATAAAGCGAGTGTAATCAGGATGGTATTTTTCTTTAAATGCGTACTGAGTAAAATACTTCCCAATGCAAATGCTGCTGGAATATGGTGGATGGATATCCCCAGTGCAAGCTCTGTCTGGTGCGTCGCAGCCAAGGGCATTCCTTCGAGGAATGCATGAAGGCATAGACTGAACATAATACCGATTGGAAAACGATGATTATGATGATCGTGTTCAGTGTCCGCATGGATATGGCCATGTTCGATCCCCTGGGAAAACTGTTCAAGAAAAAGCTGAAAAAGAAATCCAGCTAAGACATAGATACCCAATACTTCGGGTGAGGTATTGGTCGACTGGTAAACATGGGGCATGAGGTGAAGTACAGTAATGGAGAATAAATAGGCTCCACTGAAAGAAAGAATGAGTTTAAGAAAATTAGTCCCTTTCTTTTGTACAAAAAATACGGCAATTCCACTTGCAAATGCAGGTACGAATAAAATTAAAATCAATAAAATTGAATTCATTATACTTGTTCAGTTTTAAAAAAGCTTGGTACAAATCGTTTGAATAAATAACCTGTTGCCAAGCCAACCAAGATGCCTAAAACGGCACCACAGAGGATATCAAAAGGGTAATGAACACCGACATAAATTTGAGCGACTGAAATCAACGTTGCCCAGGCAATACAAAGCCAGAGCACATGTTTCCATCTTCTCCGAAAAAGCACAATCCAGAAGAAAGCTAAAGAAAAATGATTGGCAGCATGCGAAGAAGTAAAGCTAAAGCCAGAGCCACAGCGCACCCGGATGTTAATATTTTCCTTAAACTCCACATCGTTACAAGGTCGAATACGTTTGACAGTTTTTTTGATCAATTGTGAAGACAGACCATCGGAAATTCCAAAGGTGGCCAGCGTCATGGCAACAATCAGTATACCTGTTTTACCGTAGGTCTTAATGAAAAATATGATCAGAAACAAATACAGAGGTGCCCATGTATATGGATTGCGCAATATAGGCAATAACCAATCAAACACAGGGTTGCTCAGGCCTTGATTGATGGCTAGAAAAATCTCTTGATCGATATGTATTAACTGTTGAATCATAAATGTTGCTGATGACAATGAAATTCCCAAACTTTAAAAACTCGTTTTTCAAAAGTAAAAATAATTTCATTGCGAAGAACTGTTTCTTTTAAAAACAACTTTGTTGCAACAAATATACGTTAAATATTTATTATTTATAATTTTAATTCGAGATTTTATTGCCATTGTGCTAAATTTACGCGTTAATCAATTCAAAAGAAATGACTTTAATTAAATCAATATCAGGGATACGAGGTACGATAGGCGGGCGTGCTGGAGAGGCGCTTACCCCCATAGATATCGTTAAATTTACAGCAGCTTATGGCAAAATCATTGTCAAGCAGAGCGGTATCAAAAAAATTGTAATTGGTAGAGATGCGCGTGTTTCTGGTGAGATGGTCAGTAATCTGGTGATCGGTACCTTGCAGAGCATCGGTGTCGATGTGGTCGATCTGGGCCTATCCACGACTCCAACAGTAGAGATTGCTGTACCGATGGAAAAGGCAGCTGGCGGTATTATTTTGACTGCTTCACATAATCCGGGTCAATGGAATGCGCTGAAACTGTTAAATGCAAAGGGTGAATTTATTTCAGATGCCGAAGGACAGGAAGTATTGGCTCTTGGCGAATCTTTGGACTTCGATTTTTCAGAAGTGGGCGAATTAGGACAGCTCCATAAAGACTATTCCTACATGCAGAAACATGTAGATGCTGTTTTGGCTTTGGAATATGTCGATAAAGAAGCCATTAAAGCCGCTAATTTTAAAGTCGCTTTAGATGCAGTCAATAGTACTGGCGGTACCTTTATCCCTGCGTTATTGGATGCGTTGGGGGTACAGACCATTTATAAGATCCATTGTGAACCCAATGGTCAATTTCCGCATAATCCTGAACCGTTGAAAGAGCATCTCACAGATTTGTCTGCTGCAGTGATCGAGAACAAGGCTGATTTGGGGATTGCTGTAGATCCGGACGTCGACCGCTTAGTCTTTATGATGGAAGACGGCGAATTATTCGGTGAAGAATATACGCTGGTTGCCGTAGCAGACTACCTGTTGCAGCATAAAAAAGGAAATACCGTTTCTAATTTATCTTCTACACGTGCACTGCGTGATGTCACTAAAGCACATGGTGGCGAATATTATGCAGCGGCCGTGGGTGAAGTCAATGTGGTTACAAAGATGAAAGAAGTCGATGCGGTGATCGGCGGAGAGGGAAATGGCGGCGTAATTTATCCGGCATCTCACTATGGCCGTGATGCGCTGGTCGGGGTAGCGATCTTCTTAACGCACTTGGCAAAACTTGGTAAAAAAGCATCGGAATACCGTGCTTCTTTACCGCAGTACTTTATGTCCAAAAATAAAATTACCCTGACGCCCGAATTGGATATTGACAATCTCTTGGCGAAAATGCAGGAGAAATATAAAAATGAGGACCATTCCACGATTGATGGACTGAAAATAGACTTCGAAAATGAATGGGTGCACTTGCGCAAATCGAATACTGAACCGATCATCCGCATTTATTCTGAGGGCCCGACGCCCGAAGCTGCTGAGCAGATCGCGCAGAAGATTATTAGTGAAATCGAAGAAATAATTAAATAGAAGAAATAAATAAATAAAAACAAAAAGCTGCGTCTGCAGCTTTTTGTTTTAGGACTAATTGGCGAATACAAAATAGGCCTAGATAGAAAGATGTTTTAGAATTTATGATTAGAAAGATCATTTTAAGTGTATGTTGTTTTGTTCATGTAGTGTTATTTGCCTTACCAACAAGCGCCCATCAAACTGTAGAAGAAATCAATAGGGTGTTAGACCAATGGCACAAGTCCTCGGGTGAGCTAAAGTATGGCCCATTTTTGAATGTTATTGCTTCCGATGGAATCATTATGGGTACTGATCAGAATGAAAGATGGGATAAAGCACATGCTGAGAAGCTTGCCAATCAATATTTCAATCCCAAGAATGCATGGACATACACGTATGACACTAGGCATATCAGCTTCAATGCAGATAGTACCATTGCTTGGTTTGACGAATCTTTTAAGATAAATACCAAGTCCTTTCGAGGTGTAGGCGTATTGAGCAAGCTGGATAATGCGTGGAAGATCCGCCAATACAGTATGTCGGTTTTGGTGCCCTATTCGGATGTGAAAGCTGCGGTAGGCGGAAAGGCTGGCCAGAAAATCCACAGCAATCTCTTATTGGTGATGCTGCTCTTTTTCTTTATGGCCATGTTGTTTGTGCTCAGTCAACGCTTAAAGATCTCTTATCCAATTTTGTTAGTGATTGGAGGACTCGTGATTTCCTTGATTCCGGGTGTTCCCGTCATTAGTGTGGATCCTGATATTGTGTTTATGGTCTTTTTGCCGCCTTTACTTTTTGAAGCCGCCTGGTATACCAATTGGGGTAATTTTTTAAAGTGGCGCAGGTCTATTTTTATCATGGGCTTCGGTCTGGTTTTCTTCACATCCTTGGCCATTGCCTACTTTTCAGTGAGTATTATTCCCGGATTTACCTTGGCACTGGGCTTTTTGCTGGGCGGGATCATCTCGCCTCCCGATGCTGTTGCGGCGAGTTCAGTATTGAAAGGTATCAGTATTCCTAAACGGGGAATAGCGATACTGGAAGGAGAAAGCCTGGTCAATGATGCTGCCTCACTCACTGTATTTCGATTTGCATCGATCGCAATCCTTACGGGCCAGTTTGTAATGACCAATGCGGCGACGCAATTTCTTGTATTATCGGTGATGGGCGTTGTGGTTGGCCTGGTCATCGGCCACATCCTATATTTCTTCTTAAAATATGTGGCGAAATCGTCCAGCATATCAACACCTATTACCCTCATCGCACCCTACTTAATGTATATTGTCGCAGAACATTTTGAATGGTCGGGCGTTTTGGCAGTGGTAAGTGGTGGATTGTTTCTTTCTTTTCGGGCAGGGGATTATCTCAACTATCATACCCGTATTCAAACCAAAGAAGTATGGGCAACAGTAGGCTTTCTCTTAAATGGATTCGTCTTTATTTTGATTGGGCTTGAGTTACCCGTAATTATTAATGGATTGGGCGAATATTCGATGGCGGAGGCCATTGATTATGCGCTGGCAATCGCCGTGATCGTCATTATTTTGCGATTGATTGCAGTGTATCTCTCGGCTTTTGTTCCTAGAATATTATTTAAGCGGATTCGGATAAAGGAAAAAAGCCCGGGATGGAAACTGCCCTTGGTTATTGGCTGGGCAGGAATGCGAGGAGTGGTTTCGTTGGCATCAGCTTTGGCGATTCCATTGACTTTATATGATGGGACAGCTTTCCCGCACCGTAATCTGATTTTGTTCATTACGTTTGTCGTTATTTTGGTGACGCTTGTCTTTCAGGGGCTAACATTACCCTTTTTAATTAAGCTGATAAAGATGGAAGATGTCGACGAGCAAGTTTCCATGGAAGAGCAGATTGATGAGATTCGCTTACGCCTTGGTAAAGAATCCATTGCCTATTTGGATAAGCACTATGCACAGGAAATGTTGGAGTATGAAACCATCGCCCGCGTTAAAGAGCAGATCATCCGAAGTGTAAATGCATCCGAACGTGCAAAAGAAGAGGATACACGTGCGCAGCTTTCGGCAGTGAGAGGACTGTATAATAAAATTATGCTGGAACTTCTGGCCTTACGTCGTGATGGATTGTATAAGATCAAAGAAAGTAAGGCGTACGATAGCGATGTCATCAGAGAAATGGAATATTCGCTAGATCTGGAAGAATCGCGTTTGTCGCGTAAGTAATAGCTATTCATACCATGTCAGGGGCTTATGCCCGAAAGGGCAAGACATCATGTTGCGAGCAATAGCGAAGTTAACTTACATTGTTAACTTCGCTATTTTTCCTTTATCACCGGCCAGATATATGGCGTTGCCTCTTTTGGCTTTTTGAACGGCATTGAAGCTTTCCTTTCCAATCGCTATCCAGTTTTTACCACCGTCAGTCGACAAGTCTGTGCCCGAAGTACCCGTGCTGATCAGTTGTTTTTTTGAGCAATAAACAACAGCGGATTTAAATCCATTGGGCGTTGTCTGTGGTGCAAACCAGGTTTTACCACCATCGTTGGTCAGAAAGCTGTTTCTGTCCTTGTTGGTGTCTTCTTTGTAATCTCCGCCAACGACAATTCCGGTCGTTGCGGAATAGAAAGCAATAGAAAAGGGGCCGGTGCTATTTTTTCCCTGCAGGATCGGGCAGCTGTAACGTGCCCATGTGTTGCCTTGGTCGTCGCTGCGATAGATATTGGAAACTGTACCCCCAGTGGCAATCCAGTATGTTCCTTTGTTGTTGCAGTAAATGGATGTCCCGCTAGCAGCAAAACCAGCTTCTCCATCAGTTATTGAAAAAGGCATGTTTGCCGTGATGTCTTTCCATGACGCTCCAAAATCGACACTTTTTAATAGCGGCATTTTGCCTTGAATGGCATCACCGAAAGCAATACCCACACCTTCTGATGTAAATGCCATGCCGTCATAAAATATTGCTGGTCGCTTGTCACTGAAAACCTCCTTCCAGCTTCGGCCGCCGTCGCTGGTACGTAAGATGATGGCCGGGGAACCCGCAGAAATAACGATGGCTTCATTTTCATCAAACGCTTCAATATCTCTAAAGTCTGTTTTTTCATAGCCAATTGGGTTGACCCACTGCCAGTTTTTTCCAGCATCGGTACTGAGCCCAACGGTGCCATTGCTACCGCTCACCCATACGGTCTCATCATCGACCACGCTTAGCCCTCTGTAGCTGCTGTTACGCTCCTGATTGACCAAGCTAAGTATTGCCTGTTGCGCTGTAAGCGGGTTTAGCCAGAAAATTTGAATAATAAAGACCAGAAATAAAGGTTTCATGTTTAACTATTTATTTAAACAAATCTACTTGTCTTTTCGATACTTTCCGTTGTTTTTTTAAGATTGTTTTACGGAGCTGCAGAAAGCCAACGGTCATTTTTCGGCGTGATTTGAAATATGGAATACTTAAAACGACCAATAAAGCAATGCAGGCTGATGTGCCCAGCGCGCCACCATACCCGGCAAAAAACTTGCTCGTGTTGAGCAGGATCGTTGTAAAGATAATACCGGCAAGGGCCAAACCGAAATAGGTTGATAACTGGTTTTTGGAGACCATGCCTATAAATGAGGCCCCAATAAAAACCGGAGGAATATATTGAGCCAGATACGGCGTCACAGTTTGTGGGAAAAAATGAAGAAAGCCGGCGACAAGCAATGTCAGCAATGCCGAGGAACGTACCGCACCTTGATCAAACTTGGTATTGACGTAGTAGGTCGCCGTGCTGGCGATAACACCAACGAGGTATAAAATGAATGTTTCCATATTACTTAAAAAGATATAACAGCAGGTAGGTCAATGAAACACCAAGAAAGGCCAATGTGCCTAATTTACCGCCGACCCCATTCAATAGACTTTTCGATACTATCAGAAAAATCGCTGTAAAAACGCTGGCGGCCAGAACAAACGAGAAGCCATGAGCTACCTGCGCATTGGACATGCCTACAAATGCACCGCAATAAATTGCCGCCGGAAGATGAGGGAGATACGTTGAATCTTTATAGATATTGGGTATGAAGGAGCCTAGTGTACCTGTAAGTGCTGCGCCCAAGACCGGACCTAACCCAAATGTATGATTGAAATAGTAAGAAATAATCGCTCCTACAGGCACCCAAACGGCAATTCGGATGGACTCATATTCATGTTTATGATGATGAATAGGCGAACGAAGGTAACTGTATAAAATAAGTAAGGAGAGTAGACCTATAAAAGCCAGTATAAGATAAGAACTTCTATTTTCTACAAAGATGGCCAATAAAAAAAGGGCCTGAATGACAAATAATAAGCAGATGCTTGCTGTCCTAAATTTGTGCCGGGCTTGCATTTAAAAAAATTTAGACAAAGGTAGGGATTATTTGTCTATTCTATGAGTAGATTTTCTTTTTATCAATACAGGATCAAGAACAATTTGCTCGATCGTTTCATAAGGACTTTTTTGTTTGACCATTTTCAAAAATAACTTTGCGCATTCTTCCCCCATTTTGTTGGCCTGTTGGTCTATACTGGATAGTGTGGGGGTAATGAAGGAGGAAAAGGTCTGGTTTGCAAAACCGATAACACCCGTTGCTGGAATATCAATATGGGCAGCTTTTAAAGCTTGGATAATCCCTACAGCTGTAAAGTCATCGCCTCCAATGAAGGCATCCGGTTGGATGGCAGATTGTAGAATCTGTTCCGTGCCTTTGATGCCGGCTTCAATGGATAAGTCGCCGCGGATAATAAAATCTTTGCGCGGTGAAATGTTCGCATCCTTTAATGCGGCTTCGAAACCGAGGAACCGATCCTGGAAAATTGCGATCTCTTTGTCAGTTGTAATAAAGGCTATATTTTTGTATCCCTCTTCCAGTAGATGCTGTGTTGCAAGATAACCCGCTTTATAATCGTCGAGTTTTACGACGGGTGCAGGAATATTTTTGTGGGTACGGTCAAACACAACAAGGCATTTGCGCTGGTTGATCACTTCCTGAAAGTGCTGTGTTTCTTGGGTTTCCAGAGACAGAGACGCAATGATACCAGCTACCTGCGCTTCGAGTAAAGTTTTTACGCCATTGACCTCGTCCGCAAAAGATTCATTCGACTGATAGAGCAATAAACTATAATTGTGTTTCTTTAATTCTTTTTCAATGCTGTGTACGGCTTCCGCAAAAAAATGAATTTGCATCGTTGGTACAATCACTCCGATGGTATTGGACTTGCCCGAAGAAAGGGACGAGGCCAGCTTATTGACACTATAATTTAATTCCTTTGCCTTTTCCAGCACTATTTTTCGTGTAGACTCACTGATGGTAGGCACATTGTTCAATGCGCGGGATACAGTGGAGACTGTTACTCCTAGCTCACGGGCGATATCGTAAATGGTTGTTTTTTTATTCACGCTCCAAAGTAAATAATTTTATTAATATTTTGAAAATTCAGAAACATGTCCTACTTTTATGCAACCGGTTGCAAAATGGATGCCGCCGGCGTTTTTTATAACCAATTAGAATTAATTACCATGTATTTGTTAGGTATAGATGTAGGTACTTCTTCTGTGAAAGTTTCAATTGTTGAAGCCTCTTCGCAACGCAAGGTGTGCTCGGTGCAATATCCAGATGTAGAAGCTCCAATAATTACTGTCGAACCCAATTGGGCTGAACAGAATCCGCTCGACTGGTGGGATTACTTCAAACAGGCTTTATTGAAAGCTAATGCATTGGGACTTTACGATCCTAAAGCAATTTCAGCCATTGGAATTGCTTACCAGATGCACGGATTGGTTGTCGTTGATAAAGAGCAGCAGGTGCTACGCAATTCAATTATCTGGTGCGACAGCAGGGCTGTTGAATTGGGTAATATCGCTTTTGAAGAAATCGGGCGGTCTTTTAACTTAAGCCATCATTTGAATTCTCCAGGTAATTTTACGGCGTCAAAGTTGGCCTGGGTCAAAGCAAATGAGCCTGCGGTTTACGAAAAGATAGACAAGATTATGTTGCCGGGAGATTTTATAGCGATGAAGCTGTCGGGACAAGTGACCACCTCCATATCGGCGCTTTCGGAAGGTATATTCTGGGATTTTAAAGCTAATGTTCTGTCGCGGACAATCATGGACTATTATGGTTTTGATGATGATCTCATTCCCGAGATCTTACCTGTCTTTTCAACACATGGTCAGATTAAAGCTACTGTGGCCGAGGAACTCGGTCTGTCTGCTGCTGTGACCATCAATTATAAAGCCGGTGATCAACCTAATAACGCGCTTTCGCTCAATGTGCTACAGCCTGGAGAAGTTGCTGCGACCGCAGGTACTTCTGGTGTGATCTATGGGGTCAGCGACCAGCTGATCGCTGACCGCGAATCACGCGTAAATACATTTGCACATGTGAATTATCGCGAGGACGATATCCGAACAGGCGTATTGCTCTGTATCAATGGAACGGGCATTATGAATAGTTGGGGCAGAAAGATGCTAGGGCGTGATTTGTCGTATGAACAGATCAATGCCATGGCGGGAGCTTCCCCCATCGGCAGCAAAGGACTACAGGTTATTCCATTTGGCAATGGTGCCGAACGCATGCTCAATAACCAAACCGTCGGCGCTTCAATCTCAGCAATAGACTTGAACAGACATGAGACCAGCGATATCTTGCGCGCCATACAAGAAGGAATTGCCTACGCGTTTCGTTACGGCCTGGATATCATGCGCGAGAACAATCTGTATCCGAATATGATTCGTGCAGGTTATGCCAATTTATTCTTGAGCTCTGTTTTCAGAGAGTCATTTGTAGGGGCTACAAACGTTCCTGTAGAGATTTTCAATCATGATGGAAGTATAGGAGCCGCACTCGGCGCAGGAATAGGAAGTGGGTATTATGCAGATTTTAAAGAAGCCTTTCGTTCATTGAAGCCTGTATATACCGTGGAACCCCAGTTCGTAGCGCAATATGAAGAGCATTATCAACAATGGAAAGAATTATTAAACAAACAAATAAATAGCAATTAAAATGAATGTTATCAAAGGGAAAAAAGAATTTTTCAAAGGCGTAGGCCAAATTCAGTTCGAAGGGAAAGACAGCACAAATCCATTGGCTTTCCGCTATTACAACCCGAAGCAACTTGTCGGGGGAAAGACAATGGAAGAGTATTTTAAATTTGCCTGTTCGTACTGGCATTCGTTCAATGGTAACGGATCTGATCCTTTTGGCGGACCGACACATCAGTTTCCATGGGATGAAAGCAGCGACGTAATCAGCAGAGCAAAAGATAAAATGGATGCGGCATTCGAATTTATCAGTAAAATTAATATACCTTATTACTGCTTCCACGACGTAGATTTAGTGGATTATTCGGATAATGTCGTTGAAAATGAAAAACGCCTGTCCACTATTGTTGATTATGCAAAGGAAAAACAACAGGAAAGCGGTATCAAATTGCTTTGGGGAACAGCCAACCTTTTTAGCCATAAGCGTTATATGAATGGGGCGGCGACTAATCCTGATTTTCATGTTCTAGCACATGGTGGCGCTCAGGTAAAGGCAGCATTGGATGCAACAATTGCCCTCGGCGGTGAAAACTATGTGTTCTGGGGCGGAAGAGAGGGTTATATGAGCCTTTTAAATACCAATATGAAACGCGAGCAGGAACATCTTGCGCAGTTTTTGCACATGGCCAAAGATTATGCCCGCAAAAACGGCTTTAAAGGGACTTTCTTTATCGAACCCAAACCATGTGAACCGACAAAACATCAGTACGATTACGATGCGGCTACCGTACTTGGATTCTTACGTCAGTATAATCTTTTGGACGATTTTAAATTAAATTTAGAAGTCAACCACGCGACATTGGCCGGACATACTTTTCAACACGAGTTACAGGTCGCTGTAGATGCCGGTAAATTAGGTTCTATTGACGCCAACCGCGGTGATTATCAAAATGGATGGGATACGGATCAATTTCCAAATGATATCAATGAGTTGACCGAAGCGATGTTGATTATTTTAGAGGGTGGCGGACTCCAAGGTGGAGGTGTGAATTTTGATGCCAAAATCCGTCGGAATTCCACAGATCCCGAAGATTTGTTTTATGCGCATATTGGTGGGATGGATATTTTTGCCCGCGCATTGCTTACAGCAGATCGTATCCTGCAAGACTCGGAATACAAAAAAATACGGGCAGAGCGTTATGCCTCTTTTGATACCGGCCATGGTGCATCATTCGAAGGACAGGCATTGACATTGGAGAACTTAAGAGATTTAGCAGTAGAATTGGGAGAGCCAAAAACGATTAGTGGTAAGCAGGAGTATTTAGAAAATTTGATCAACAGATATATATAGTTCTAAAAATATTTCTATATTAGGCGATCGAATTAAACCAATTACCATTACATGAATAATTATTTAAGCACAAAAGATTACATCGTTTTCCTGATCTACTTTGTCATTGTGGCGGGTTACGGATTATGGGTGTATTATCGCAAGAAATCTGAATCTGTAGGATCTAAAGATTATTTTCTGGCTGAGGGGTCTTTGACCTGGTGGGCTATTGGAGCATCCCTGATTGCATCCAATATATCTGCCGAGCAATTTATCGGTATGAGCGGTTCCGGATTTAAGATGGGATTGGCTATTGCAACGTATGAGTGGATGGCTGCCATCACGCTGATTGTTGTTGCCGTATTTTTTATACCGGTATATCTAAAGAACAAGATTTTTACGATGCCACAGTTTCTCCATAAACGTTATAATGGAACTGTTGCGATGATTATGGCCGTCTTTTGGTTACTGTTATATGTTGTCGTCAATTTGACTTCTATCCTTTATTTGGGGGCAATAGCAGTAAGCAGTATCTCGGGTATCAGTCTTGAAGCGTGTATGTATGCCATAGCAATTTTTGCGGTTATCATTACTTTAGGTGGTATGAAGGTGATTGGCTATACGGATATTATTCAGGTTTTCTTTTTGGTATTGGGCGGTTTGGCGACAACTTATCTCGCCCTCAACCTTGTTTCGGAGCACTATGGCGGATCAGGGGTATTGGAAGGTTATCACTTGATGACCGAAAAGGCTTCCGACCACTTCCATATGATCCTTGATCGTAAAAATGAGAATTACCTCGATTTGCCAGGCTTAACCGTCTTGATCGGAGGGATGTGGATCGTTAATCTCAATTATTGGGGATGTAATCAATACATTACGCAGCGCGCGTTGGGGGCAGATCTTAAAACTGCCCGAAACGGAATTCTGTTTGCAGCATTTTTAAAGTTATTGATGCCTATTATTGTTGTATTGCCGGGTATTGCAGCCTACGTCATGTGGAAAGATGGCTTGTTCCAAAATGAAATGATGCAACATGGTGAGGTCAACCCTGATCATGCGTATCCAGTTTTGTTGAATTTGTTGCCGGCCGGTCTCAAAGGACTGTCTTTCGCCGCATTGACAGCTGCAGTGGTAGCTTCTTTAGCTGGTAAGGCAAACAGTATTGCAACAATCTTCTCCTTGGATATTTACAAAAAAGTATTCAATACCGAAGCATCTGATAAGAAGTTGGTCAATATTGGTAAATTAACTGTTGTGGTTGCCATGATTTTGGGTGTGCTGATTGCTCCACATTTGGGTATTGATAAGAAAGGTGGATTTCAATACATTCAAGAGTATACGGGTTTTGTATCTCCAGGTATTTTTGCGATGTTCATTTTAGGATTCTTCTGGAAGAAAGCAACTTCAAATGCGGCTTTGTTTGCAACAATTGGAGGTTTTATTTTCTCCATTATCTTCAAAAAATTGCCGGATTGGGTCGATCTGTCATTCTTGTCATCGACAGGTTTCTCCGTTCCAAATCCAACAACAGGAGTGTACGAAATTCCATTTTTGGATCGAATGGGATTTGTCTTCGTGATCTGTATTGTCGGTATGATTCTCATTAGTATCATCGACAATAAGCGTGGTGTAGTACCCGCTGGATTGGAAGTTGATACCACGATGTTTAAACCACACCGGGCGTTTTTGGTCATTGCCTTGATCGTGGCGCTGTTGGTTACAGCATTATATTCTATTTATTGGTAAACCAATAGTAAATAAGATTTTAAAAACTCCTATCAATCTCGGTTGATAGGGGTTTTTTGTTTGTTTTAAAAATACCTATCTTGGTTTCACTAAAACCATTTCTTAACGAAAGATTGCTTAACGAAAGATTGCTGCTATGAAAAGAAGATGCCCCTTGCTACTGATGACGCTGTTTGGATTGCTTACTACCTGTACGCCGATGCTGAGTTCCGCCCAGCGTACACAGAAACCACCGTTACATGGAAAACATTGGATGGCTATTACGGGTAAGCCTTTGGCAGCTACTGCGGGTGCCCAGCTATTCCAGCAAGGGGGAAATGCGGTGGACGCTGCTTGTGCCATGCTCGCAGCAACCTGTACGATGTGGGATGTATTGAGTTGGGGCGGAGAGACACAAGCGTTAATTTATCATCCGAAGTTAAAAAAGGTGATTGCCATTAATGCATTGGGAGTAGCACCAACTGGAGCGACAGTCGATTTTTTTAGATCAAAGGGCTATGAATTTCCACCGGAATATGGTCCCCTTGCTGCGGTTACTCCGGGTACACCCGGCGGATTGTGCTATATGTTGGCGCAATATGGAACGAAAAGTCTTGCAGAGGTATTGGCTCCTGCTCTTGAAATGGCTTCGGGTTATCCCATTGATGCACAAACAGCAACAAGTATCGAGCGAGGGAAAGACCGTATTAAAGAATGGCCCTACAGTAAAAAGGTGTTTTTAGTGCATGAAGGGAAATCTTGGGAAGCGCCCCAAGCGGGAGAGGTTTTTGTGCAGCAAGATCTGCATAAGACCCTGTCCAAATTGGTAGAAGCGGAAAAGAAGGCGCTAGCAGCGGGAAAAGACAGGAAAGCTGCAATCATGGCTGCCTATGAACGCTTTTATACCGGCGATATTGCAGATGAATTTGTCCGTGGCAGTAAGGAGCAAGGTGGCTTAATCACGAAAGCAGACTTGGCCAATTGGAAACCTATTGAGGAGGAACCATTGCATGTCGATTATAAGGGCATTGACGTGTATAAATTACAAGAATGGACCCAAGGTCCAGCCATGCTGCAGAGTCTGCAGATGCTGAAAAACTTTGATCTAAAGGCAATGGGCTATAATTCTGCTTCTTATATTCATACACTCTATCAGGTGATGAACTTAGCCTTTGCCGATCGGGATTTTTATTATGGTGATCCCTACGGTACACCGAAGACACCTATTCAAGGTCTTTTGCATCAGTCTTACGCTAAGGCGAGGACCACAACCATTGATCTTAAGCAAAATAACCCGAATGTACTTCCAGGAGACCCATACCCCTATGAAGGTAAGCAGAACCCGTATTTGTCTTTACTGGAGCAGCGTCGGCAGCAGTTTGAACCGAACACTGAAGTGAAAAATGATTTTGTCCCTAAACATGACGCACGCTCAAGTTCGTCTGTGAAGGACTTGTCGGCGGCGGCGCTTGTGGCTTCGCTATCCGTTGATAGTGCATATATGGACCGCTTATTACGGGGAACCACCAGCGTTGAGGCAGCAGACGCCGAAGGCTGGGTTGTTTCGATCACACCAAGTGGCGGCTGGCTACCTGCCTGTATCGCCGGGAATACCGGAGTGGGTATGAGTCAGCGTTTACAGAGTTTTGTATTGGATTCACTGATTAATCCGTTCAATGTGGTCGAACCCGGCAAAAGACCGCGTGTAACACTTAGTCCGTCAATGGCTTTAAAAAATGGGAAACCTTACCTTTCTTTCGCCGTGCAGGGCGGAGATACACAAGACCAAAACCTATTGCAGTTTTTCTTGAATATGGTCGAGTTTGGTATGACGCCACAACAAGCCAGCGAGGCGGCCAATATCAATAGCAATCAGCTTTGGCTTTCGCTGGGTGGAACCAAGACCGATGATCGAAAACCACGCTCAGGTAGCCTGCTATTGGATAAAACTACAGCACCGGCAATTATTGAACAATTAAAGGGTATGGGCTACAGTATTCAGCTAGGCGAGCGTACCAGCGGACCGATCAACGCTATTTATTTCGACGAACAGCACCACACGCTTTGGGGGGGTAGTAGCAACAATGGGGAGGATTACGGCATCGGTTGGTAACCTGTACTGTTGTTTAAAAGGCTAGCCTTAAGTTTTGTTATCTCCGGGCTATTTGTTATCTTACCTACTGATCGAAAATTGATTTTTGTTATGGAGGGTAGTGTCAATAAATATTCGTTTGTTTTTCAACCTGATGAAGCTGGTATTGTTTTCGTGGATGGTTTGAAGCGACGCTTACGTGCGTCGTTGGCCGAACTATTTCCCGACAAAAACAAAGGCTGGTACCGCAGTTGTAATGCCAAAGCTCATGTCACGATATGTGCTGTCGAGGCCGGGGAGAGTGAACTGGCCAGAGCTGTCGAGGCTTTGCAGGAAACCTTGGTGTACGAACGGAGCCAGTATGTTTACTTTGATCATTTTTCGTCTTTTTCTGGAGGTGCCTTTGTTATCGCGCCGACGGTACATGCGCGCAGTTACCTTAAGGATCGCGCGAGAAAGGTTGTGCAGACCTTAACGGAGTTTGATTTGATCGATATTAGCGACGAACCTCATATCTCAATCGGGCGGCAGCTTGAGCCAGAATGGCTCGAGATCGCCAAGCAGCAATTCAGATCGGTTGACCTAAGCTTTATGTGCAAGGGTGTTCATGTGCGAGAGTTTAAACCGGATTTAGGCCAGTACGAAACCATCGATTTTATACCATTTGGCAACCAGTCAAAAGAGAATTCAGGCCAGCTCGCATTTAAATTCTAATTATATCACTGTTTAATTGCCAAATCGTTTAAAGCTTTTTATCTTTAAGCCAGACAATAGACGATATTGCACTTACAGTACCTTATGCATTACGACGAATCCCATCATAAATCCCTTTCTGATATCCACGAAAGTGTAGATGTCAATAAAGGAAAATCCAAATTTAAAAAGATACTTAGTTTCTTTGGGCCTGCTTATCTCATTAGTGTAGGATATATGGATCCAGGTAACTGGGCAACGGATCTTGCCGGGGGGAGCCAATTTGGCTATACCCTGATCTGGGTTTTACTGATGAGTAATATCATGGCCTTAGTGCTCCAGAATTTATGTGCACGGCTTGGTATTGTGCGCGGCAAAGATCTTGCGCAGTGTAATCGGGAGACCTATCCTAAGCGGATGAATTTTGTGTTGTATGTGCTCGCTGAAATTGCCATCGCAGCCTGTGACCTGGCCGAAGTGCTGGGTATGGCCATCGGTCTTAACCTACTTTTTGGTATTGATCTGATCTGGGGTGTCATGATCAGTTTTGCAGATACTTTCTTATTGCTTTATCTCCAGAAGCTGGGGATGCGAAAAATGGAACTTTTTATCATAGGACTGATCGCACTTATTGGCATGTGCTTTATGGTGGAAATGTTTTTGGCTAAACCAGATTTTGCAGAGGTGGCCACCGGATTTATACCCAGTATCCCCAATAGTGCCGCACTCTATATCGCTATAGGTATTATCGGTGCAACGGTCATGCCACATAATCTGTATCTGCATTCGGCACTTGTGCAGACACGGAAAATTGATCGCGATGACAGCTCCATCCGAAAATCGTTAAAATATAATTTTTGGGATAGTGCCATTGCTTTAAATCTGGCATTTCTTGTGAATGCGGCGATTTTGATCCTTGCAGCATCTGTTTTTCATAAGAACGGTAGGCATGACGTGGCCGAACTCGAAGATGCGTATCATCTATTGGGGAATCTGCTCGGAACGGAATGGGCATCGAAATTGTTTGCTGCCGCATTGATTCTCGCGGGGCAGAGCTCTACCGTGACAGGTACTTTAGCTGGCCAGATTGTCATGGAGGGATATCTACGCTTGCGTATTAGCCCCACTTTACGGAGGATTATTACCCGGCTGTTGGCCATTATTCCAGCGATATTGGTTATCCTGATTTCGGGTGAAGGCCGCGTGGGGCAGCTCCTCATCTTTAGCCAGGTCATATTGAGTATGCAACTTGCCTTTGCAGTTATTCCGTTGATCCATTTTGTAAGCGATAAAGTAACCATGGGTGACTATGCAATCAAGCCGTTAACAAAGGCCGTGGCCTGGCTGATTGCTGCCATTATCGCTGTGCTGAACCTGAAATTGGTGTACGACGAAGTGGTCGGCTGGATTGGCGAAGCCAATAATATTGTGGTAACGGTGGTACTGATAATGGGCGCCGTGGGGTTGTTTGCTTTGCTGGTCATGACGGTATTGTATCCAATCTTACTAAAATCTAAAGCGATAGATCTGGAGGTCCATCCTCCATTTGAGGCGTTGCATGTTGAACATAAAGGCTCCTTCAAGAAGGTCGTTATTGCGTTGGACTTTTCAAGTTCGGATCAGAAGATCATTGAATATGCTTTGCAGCTATCTCATAAAGACACCGCGTTTGTCGTGGTACATATTGTTGAGAGCGCCTCTGTAAAATATACCGGAGAGTCGACAGATGATTTCGAATCACGTCAGGACTTAGCGCGTCTGAAATTATATGCTGACTTTCTTGTGTCGAGAGGGCATCCGACAGCATACGAATTGGGCTATAATAACCGGATCAAGAGTATCGCAGCAGTTTGTGAAAAACATGCAGCTGATCTGTTGGTTGTCGGTAGTCATGGGCACAGCGGTTTGAAAGATTTTATCTTTGGAGAGACAGTCAACAAATTGCGACATGCAGTAAAAGTACCTGTTTTTATTGCGAAATAGGTCGTCAGATGCTGTGACGAACACCCTCTGTCTACTCACTGTAATTTTATTACTTAAAAAGTGAGCCGGTAGATCGCTAAGTGCCAAATAATGCTTACTTTTGCGACATCAAATCAAGATATGAGCGACGCTATTAAACACGAGTGCGGAATCGCACTAATTCGCCTGTTAAAACCCTTATCTTATTATCAGGAAAAATATGGTACGCCATTTTATGGCATCAACAAATTGTACCTATTAATGGAAAAACAGCACAACCGTGGACAAGACGGTGCTGGGATTGCAACCATTAAATTTGATGTAAAACCTGGAAATCGTTACATTTCGCGTTACAGAGCTATGGGCTCAACTGCCGTGGCAGACATATTCGAATATGTGCAGAAAAAATTCGCTTCCGTTCAGAAAGCGTTTCCAGAGGAGTCAAAAGATACCCAATGGTTAAAGGATAATGTAAGTTTTACCGGAGAAGTACTTTTAGGACATTTGCGCTATGGAACACATGGCAAGAACAGTATCGAAAGCTGTCACCCGTTTTTAAGACAAAACAACTGGATGTCTCGCAATTTGGTTGTAGCGGGTAACTTCAACATGACCAATGTGGACGAATTGTTGCAGCAGCTATACGAGTTGGGACAGCATCCGAAAGAAAAGGCAGATACGGTGACTGTTTTGGAAAAAATCGGTCATTTTCTGGATGATGAAAATCAAGATCTATTTGATCAATTCAAAAAAGAAGGTTATTCTAATGTTGAAATCAGCTCGCTGATCGCTAAAAATATTGATGTATCAAAAATTTTGAAGCGTTCGGCCAAAACGTGGGATGGTGGTTACACCATAGCAGGTATCTTTGGCCACGGCGATGCGTTTGTTATGCGCGATCCGGCAGGTATCCGTCCAGCGTTTTATTACCAGGACGAGGAAATTCTGGTGGTCGCATCAGAAAGACCTGTTATCCAGACAGCATTTAATATCCCTATTGGTGCTGTGAAGGAAATTAAACCGGGTCATGCCCTGATTGCCAAAAAGGATGGTACCGTATCCCAAGAGATGTTTAGACAACCCGTAGAACAGCGTTCTTGTTCTTTCGAAAGGATTTATTTCTCCCGTGGATCGGATGCTGATATCTATCAAGAACGTAAAGAATTGGGAAGATTACTGGTACCTCAAGTATTGGAATCTGTCAAAAATAATATCAAAAATACCGTATTCTCATTTATTCCAAATACTGCAGAAGTATCTTACTATGGTTTAATGGATGGTATTAATACCTATGTTCGTGAGTTTCAAAAAGAAACTTTACTGAATCGTTCAGAAAAGATTTCTGATGAAGAGTTGGACGAAATCTTGAGTATTAAACCTCGTTTTGAAAAGCTCAACGTGAAGGATGCCAAGTTGCGTACATTCATTACGCAGGACGCAGACCGTACGGATATGGTGCAGCACGTCTATGATACCACTTACGGTATCGTAAAAGATCATGAAGATACGATTGTTGCCATTGATGACTCGATCGTTCGGGGAACAACATTAAAACAAAGTATTCTAACGATCTTAGACCGTCTGAATCCGAAAAAAATCGTCATTGTTTCTTCTGCCCCGCAGATTCGTTATCCCGATTGTTATGGTATTGATATGTCGCGTATGGGTGAATTTGTCGCATTCGAAGCAGCAATCAATCTCTTGAAACAACGTGGTATGGCACATGTTATCGATGAGGTTTATCAGAAGTGTGTGTTGTCGATGACCCAGGATGTCAATGAGATTGAGAATTATGTCAAAGCGATCTATGCGCCGTTTACTGATGAGGAGATCTCAGAAGAAATTGCTCGTATCGTCAGACCGCACCATCTCAAAGCTGAACTGGAGGTTGTGTACCAAACCCTGGACAATTTACACCGAGCTTGCCCAGACCATAAGGGTGATTGGTATTTTTCAGGCGATTATCCTACACCTGGTGGAAACAAGGTTGTCAACAAAGCGTATATGAACTGGATTGAAGGAAAGAATGTGAGAGCATATTTCAGTAATTAAGTTCAAAAATATCATTGGAAGGGATGCATTTATGCATCCCTTTTTTTTATCTTCGTACTCGGAAAATTCTGAATCCTAAATTAAAATACCGATCAATAGCAAAGGGAATTGCTGTCAATAAATAAACCGATCATGAAACATATTTTTAAGAGCCTCTATTTTCAAGTTGTGCTGGGTATACTGTTGGGTATCATCTGTGGAATCTACTACCCTGACTTTGCTGTTAAGCTAAAGCCGTTGGGCGATGCTTTTATAAAACTGATCAAGATGGTCATTGCGCCATTGATTTTTAGTTCCATTGTGATCGGTATCGCTGGAATGCAGGATACAAAAAAAGTGGGAAAAATCGGCTTGACTTCGATTATCTATTTCGAAATTATGACCACCATCGCCCTGATCATTGGTCTGGTCTTTGTCAATTGGATACAGCCCGGGACCGGGATGAATGCCGATCCGGCAAGTCTTGATGTATCTTCGGTATCCCATTACATTTCAGAGTCCAAAGAACCGCATAGTTTTATGGATTTCATCATCGGAATTATTCCAAGTAACGTCATTGCTGCGGTAGCTTCAGACAACATGTTGCAGGTGCTCGTATTTGCAGTCCTGTTTGGTATTGGTATGACCAAGATAGGGCAAAAAGCGTCCGAGCCTGTGCTCAATGTATTGCAGTCGTTTCTGAAGGTGCTTTTTTCCATTATCAAAATGATCATGTATCTCGCGCCGATTGGCGCAATGGGGGCCATGGGCTTTACGATCGGTAAGTTTGGCATTCAGGCTTTATCTAAACTCGGTATGTTGATGGTAAGTTTCTACCTGACCTGTTTTATCTTTGTGATTATTGTCATCGGAGCAGTATTGTATTTTTATCTCAAGGTAAACGTATTTAAGTTTTTAAAATATATTAAAGAGGAAATTCTGATTGTATTGGGAACTTCGTCCTCCGAGTCGGCATTGCCTGGTATCATGCAAAAGATGGAAGATGCCGGCTGTGCAAAACCTGTTGTCGGGCTGGTCATTCCTACGGGCTATTCTTTCAATCTGGATGGGACAAGTATCTATCTGACGATGGCCGCGGTCTTTATTTCACAGGCGCTCAATATGCACCTCAGCTTGGAACAGGAAATTACGCTATTATTGGTCCTGCTGTTAACTTCCAAGGGAGCAGCCGGTGTTACCGGAAGTGGTTTTGTTACCCTTGCTGCAACATTACCGGTTGTTGGCCATGTCCCAGTAGAGTCGGTCGCCTTGATCTTTGGCGTAGACCGTTTTATGAGTGAAGCCCGGGCAATAACCAATTTAATCGGAAATTCAGCGGCAACGCTGGTGATTTCTAAATATGAAAACAGTTTGGATGAGGAGATCCTGCACGAAAAGCTGGGCTCAAAAAAATAAAAAAGCCCGGAAAAACATATTTCCGGGCCATTTTTAATCCATGATCATTTGAGAATTGGCTAATTCTCTTTTTTTGTATTTTCTACATCTTGCGCCAAATTGATGGCACCGATTACTTTTTCTTCCAAGAGGGCGAGTTTGATCACCTGAGCCATTTCAGTCACATAGTGGAACTCCATGTCTTTGATATAATCTTCTTTGATCTCCAAAATATCTTTTTCATTCGATTTGCAAAGGATAATATCCTTGATATTCGCGCGTTTAGCAGCAAGAATTTTCTCCTTGATACCGCCAACAGGCAACACCTTTCCACGCAGGGTGATTTCACCTGTCATGGCTAATTTTTCCTTCACTTTGCGTTGCGTAAAGAGTGATGTCAGCGCGGTGAGCATGGTGATACCTGCCGAAGGACCATCTTTTGGAATCGACCCCGCAGGAACGTGAATGTGAATATCCCAATGGTCAAATACACGATAGTCTATTCCGAAATCAGAAGCATGCGCTTTGAGGTATGCCAGTGCAATTGACGCAGATTCTTTCATCACATCGCCCAGATTACCCGTCAGGCTCAAACGGCCTTTTCCCGGACTCAGTGAAGACTCTATAAACAAGATGTCGCCGCCTACAGACGTCCAGGCCAGTCCAGTCACCACCCCAGCCACATTGTTATTTTCATACATGTCCTTATCAAATATCGGCGCACCCAGGATATCGATCAGGTCTTGTTCACTGATATTTGGATTGTAATCTTTTTCCATGACGATACGTGTTGCAATACCACGGACGATGGAACCAATCTTTTTTTCCAATCCACGTACGCCAGACTCACGTGTGTAGTCCTCGATTATTTTTTCGATAATTTTACCTTTTAAGCTGACATTCTTTGAAGCCATCCCATGCATTTCCCGCTGTTTTGGCAAAAGGTGCTTTTTGGCAATTTCGATTTTCTCTTCGATGGTGTATCCATTTACTTCAATAATCTCCATCCGATCCAATAAAGCTGGCTGAATGGAACTCAATGAATTGGCTGTTGCAATAAACATCACTTTGGAAAGGTCAAACTCCATTTCCACATAGTGATCATAGAAATGCGTGTTTTGTTCGGGGTCCAATACCTCCAATAAGGCCGAAGAAGGATCTCCTTTAAAATCTGCACTCATCTTATCGATTTCGTCCAAAATAAAGACAGGGTTTGCTGCCCCGGCTTTTTTCAACGATTGAATGATACGGCCGGGCATTGCTCCGATGTATGTTTTGCGGTGACCTCGGATTTCTGATTCATCGCGTACGCCACCTAGCGCCATGCGAGTATATTTACGGCCCAGTGCTTTGGCGATAGATCTTCCCAACGATGTCTTGCCCACTCCCGGAGGACCTACTAAACAAAGAATAGGAGCCTTCATATCATTTTTTAATTTTAATACCGCAAGGTATTCAATGATACGTTTTTTTACTTTCTCCAGTCCGTAATGGTCTTTATCGAGTACTTTTTGTGCTTTGTTTAAGTCAAAATTATCTTTTGTTGTTTCATTCCAGGGCAGGTCCAAAAGAAGCTCAAGGTAATTGAGCTGTACCGAATAATCTGCAGCAGCAGGGTTAATGCGGGAGAGCTTCTCCAGTTCCTTTGTAAAATGTTTTTCAACTTCAAGACTCCACTTCTTTGACTTACCGCGTTTTTTAAGCTCTTCTAATTCAAGATCAGGCGTATTTCCGCCCAGCTCTTCCTGAATCGTTTTCAGCTGTTGGTTTAAGAAATAATCGCGTTGCTGTTTGTCAAGATCCACACGTACTTTATTCTGAATCTGGTGCTTTAGTTCCAGCATCTGGATTTCAGTAGTCAACAGCTCCAATAAAAGTTTGGCGCGGTTTTCTACTTTTGGTATTTGAAGCAGCTCCTGTTTCCTTGTCATTTCGACATTGATATTCGACGAAATGAAGTTGATCAGAAAAGAAGGGCTTTCAATATTTTTGATAGCAATACCAGCTTCACTCGGTAAGTTTGGCGACAGTTGGATGATCTGCAGCGCCATTTCTTTTAAAGTGGAAATTGTCGCTTTGAAGTGCTTGGTCATCTTCGGCTTTGCCTCGTTGAATTTCTCGACGCGTGCCTTTAAATAAGGCTCAGTTTCGACAATTTCCAACAAGTTGAACCGTTGTTTTCCCTGGATGATGACGGTGGTATTACCATCAGGCATTTGGAGTACTTTAATGATATGAGCTACCGTGCCCACTTTATTTAATTCTTCAAATCCTGGATCCTCAACGGTCATATCCTTTTGAGAAACGACACCGATAGTCTTGCTGCCCTTATAGGCTTCTTTGACCAATTTGATGGATTTATCTCTACCGACGGTAATTGGAATAACAACGCCGGGAAATAATACGGTATTACGTAAAGGCAAAATTGACAATGCTTCTGGAATTTCAGCATTCGCCATATTATCTTCATCCTCTTGCGTAAGTAAGGGAAAGAATTCGGTATCCTCTGCAACGATTGGAATTGCTTGACTGAAATCAAAAGTTTCGAATTTGCTCATAGTGTTTATTTTGTGTATTTGGCAGTCGCTGACATGTTGACGGCAGACTTTCAAATTTTAAGCTTCTAATAATGTTTCTCCTGTAATGCAAGGGGAGTGCCAATTGCTAGAAGTCAGCAAAATTACAAATCTATTTTCCAGAATAGGAAAAAAAGGCAGGTTAAATAAAATTTATCTGCCATTTATTGGAGAAATAGGCATAATAATTGTAATATTGGAATGTGAAAAAGCACTGATGGCAGTTTCTGATGTTAGGGAAATGGCACGGAGGCTATTTTCAGAGACGTAGAAAGGATCGCAGGCGATCATTATGAAGTGAATATAAAAAAGTAACTATTTAGATATGAATTTAAAATCATTTAAATTGGGTTTGTTTACTGGGGTTTTTGCCTTAGTTGCTTTTAGCGCAAATGCACAACAACCAAAACAGGCCGAACATAGCAACGCTAATGTGAGAATGGGGCAAAAAGCTCTTTTGGATGGTGATTTCAAGAATGCCGAGTCATACTTGACAAAAGCACTGCCTCAAGAAGGAAAAGATCCGGATGTATTATATATGTTGGGTTATTCCCAGTTTCAAAATGGTGACTATAAAAAATCAGCAGAAACTTTTGGTAAAGTCGTTGCGTTAAATGGTAAAAATGCCAATGCTTTATATTTCAAAGCAAAAGCAACTAACAACCTTGCCGTTCAATCGGCAAATAAAGCTTCAGTGGCAAATAAAGAACAGTTATTGAAAGGCGCTATCGAAGATTATACAAAGGCAATTGCCATTACACCAAACGATTCCAAATTCTATCAGAATAGAGCGATTGCTAATCGTGACTTAGGTATTTTGATTGGCACAGCAGGCACGCCAAACTATAATAAGGCGATGGCAACCGATGCCTATAATAATGCGATCAAAGATTATGAAAAAGTATTAAGCTTTGATTCGTCTAAGAAAGACATCCAAACCGAAATCAAAAAAGCAAAAGTATATAGAGATAATTTAAAATAGTATCACTAGTACGTATAGAGAGGGAATTCCAGAAGGGATTCCCTTTTTTTTGTCTAAAATTTTACCGCTTTATGGGGTAAAAATAAATTGGTCCACTATTTTTTATTTATCAATATAAAAACGAAAGACGGTGTTATTCTGTTATTATTCTAAATCAAAAAAGGAATAAGTATGGAAACGAATCGATTGTCAAAAGAAATGCAAGAAACTTTAATCAAGCAAATGACTAAGGAAGCTGAAGCAGCACAGATTTATTTGGCATTAGGGGTCTGGGCAGATGATCAGGGTTATGGTGGAGTGGCCAATTTCCTGTATAGACATGCACAGGAAGAGCGTAACCACATGACAAAGATTATGGGGTATATTCTGGAGCGGGGTGGCCGGCCAAGAATTGAAGCCATTGCACAACCTCCAGCAGATCCGCAAACGTTGACAGAATGTTTTAACCGTGTTTTCAAACACGAAGTAGATAATACCGAAGCGATTTATAACATCGTCAATCTAGCGATGGCGGAGAAAGATTGGGCAACGTGGAATTTTGCACAATGGTTTGTGAAAGAACAGATCGAAGAAGAGAAGCTAGCGCTTGAATTGATTGATAAATTGAAAATTGCCGGTGGAGACCGTGCTTCGGACGAATCATTATTTGCTTTAGATTCTTCTTTGGAAGCTATGCCAGACGAAGTGACGCTAGCAAGAGAAGCAACTGCTGACGATCCTAAATAACACTAAACTGTATAAAAAAAATGAGGAATCCTTTTTAGGTATTCCTCATTTTTTTTTATTTGATGTTAAGCGGTAGATAGACACCGAATGTGATGTTTCTGCCCATATTGTAGACGCCAAAATTAGGATCTTCTTGCGATAGCCTACCCGGGCGCAATCGGCTTAAGGCATCGTAATAACGCTTGTTGGTCAGATTGGATGCCGCTGCAAATATTTCCAGTTGCTGCTGCCCGAAGTGCAATGTCGTGCCGATTCCAGCATTCAACAATGTGTATCCGTTTGCTGGCGTTTCGAAGGTTTCGTCAATGCGATTCTGTTTAAAATAATTGTCTAGCCCCACAGATAAGTAGAAGGCATTTAATCCGCTTACTTTAGGTTCAAGGCGCAGCGTATTGTGCACAACGCCAGCTGGAATCAATGCCAATGGTCTGTCAAAGGTTGTATTCTGTGCATGCGTATAACTAAACGTGTTGTCTAGGTGAATCCAGTTCAACAAATGAAAATTCAAGCTTCCTTCAACACCATATAGATTGGCATTGACCTGTCCATAACGGTATACGTCATAGGTATGAGAATCGCCATCTTCGCCAACCACAGTTTTTGTATCCCCTTTTGTTGCCGAGGCATATATAAAGTTGTGAATATAATTTTCGTAGATTCCGATACTTCCGGTAACGATACTATGGCCAAACTCCAGTGTCGCATCTGCTTGATAACTTCTTTCGGGTTTTAGGTTCTCATTACCGACTTCATACCGCGAAGTACCCTCATGAACACCATTGGAGCCAAGCTCTGCGGGGTTGGGTGCTCTAAATGCTGAGCCCGCATTTGCTTTAAAATTGAGATCCTCATTGAAAATATGCGTATAACCAAGGGCACCACTGACATTACTGACGCTATTTTTAAAACCAGGAAATTGCTCTTCATCTTCAACAAACAGCTGTTTGCCTTTGTTGTTGACATAGTCATAGCGTAAACCGACATTAAACGTGTTTTCGCCCCAGCTTTTCTTCGCATAACCAAAAGCTCCCAATTCCAGCTGGTCATAGGCTGGGATTAAGAACTCGGTCCCTTTATTTACACTGTGTTCCTGACTGGCACTAATACCAAATACATGTTGCCAGCCGTTTCTTTCACTTAAAGAATACTTGGCATCGAGGGAATAGGTGTTGAGGTCAAAGAACAGGGATGGGGTCGCTTCTTCTAATTCTCGACGTTGATTCTTTTGGTAGCCTAAGTCAAGTTTTAAATTTCCCGATCCGACAACGAAGCTGTTGTTGAGGGCCAATTTATAGTGACGGATGTCCTGTTTGGGAAAATCCAATGTACGGCTTTTAGCGTTTGTGTACAGCGGGTCACCCGGTTCGGCATCGTAAAAGCCGATGTTATTTTTTAGGTAAGAAAAATTAAGGTGCGAATAGCCCCATTGCTTGTTTAGCCCGAGCATACCGCTTAAATTGCTGTTGTTAAAGCCGCTATTGCCGTATCTTCCTGCAGGGGTATTATAAGAATACGCATTCTGATACGATCCACGGCCACGCCATACGAAGCCATTTTCATTACCAGTTAACATAACCGAACTATTGGTCAGTCCATTGTTGGTCGCATAGCTTGTCAGTAATTCACCTTTAATATGCCCCTCAGTAGGAACATTAGGTTCCAGTACATTGATCACACCACCGATGGCATCAGATCCGTACATCAATGAAGCTGCACCACGTAAAATCTCGACACGGTCGGGTTGATTTTGGTCTATTTCAATGCCATGTTCGTCGCCCCATTGCTGTCCCATCTGTTTTACCCCATCGCTTACCGTGACGACACGATTATACCCCAGACCCCTTATAATAGGCTTTGAAATTCCTTGTCCCGTTGTGATCTGACTTAGTCCGGGAACTTGCCGGGCGAGTGCATCAATAAGATTTGTTCCATTTCCCTGCAACTCATCTTTGGAAATAACAGCTACTGAGGTGCTGTTGCGACGGCTCTGAGAAGTGACCAGTGTACCTGTAACGACTACTTCATTCGTTTCAATAATACTTTCTGTCAAGGAAAAATCAAGGGAAAGATTTTCCGAAGTTAAATCTACGGCCTTGACAACGGATTGATAACCCAAAAAACGGACCTCAACCAAGTAGCGTCCACTTGCAGGAAGAGATTTAAAGCTATAACGACCTTGTTGGTCTGATGCCGTGCTCGAACGAAGCTGCTGCAGTGATATGGTAGCACCAGCAATTGGTAGGTTGGTTTTGGCATCCGTTACTTTACCGCTAATTGTTGAGGCAAGCGCCGGAAGTATGGAGCAATAGGAGACAAGCATAAAAATGCAGCCTATAATTTTAAGTTTCATCTGTACTATAATTTCTACGTATGTAATATCAGCGGTACAAACGACAAAGCTTAAGTCAGCTACCAAGGCGTTGCTGTGCCAAGGTTTAACCGATAGCTGGTCGTATGGATCGTTGGATTGTTGAATTGTAAAGACCCCTATAGAGGCCTTGCAGCAATAGTGGTCAGCTTACGTTGATAGGCACTATTGAAATTAGCATAAAGATGAACAGGTGGGTGGGCCTCGATTGCCAGAAATCAATGATCTGACGATCTGGTCTCCAATGATGAACAGACCAAATTCAATGATTTTAACAGGCAATATGAATTCACCCTGCGTAAAATTAAAAACTAGTTGAGGATGTGCATTTTGGTCGCAGATAGCACATTTGGGGTGATCAGCATGATGTTTTTTTGCTGGACCATCTACGATATGCAGTGTAGCTTGGGGATGTTCATGACTGTACACAATGAACTGACCAATTAAGAAGGTCATCAAGAGCACGAATGCTGCGAATTTGTTCAATGAGATGTCTTTCACGCTGAAATCACTACGTTTAAACCCAAGTTGACACTCGAATTATGATGTTAACCGGGTCAAAGATAATGAAAATAAAATATAAAGCAATCGTGTTGCATTTATTATTATGATAAGATCATAAAATTTGCCGCTGAATCAAAGACTCAGCGGCGAATTTTGCTGATGTATAAGACTTATCGTTTTACTTTTTGGGAGGAATGAACTTGCCGACAATTTCATATTGATTGGCATCTAGTCCCTGAACGTCTTGCAATTTGACAATGCGATAAAGCGAATCGCTGAAATAGTCTAATTTTTCCTGACTATCGTATAAGCTATTTGTTATCTTTTTAACGATATGGATGTGTTTTACCTTTTCGTTCTTATCAAATTCGATACGCAGTTTCTGTATCTGTAGATCTTTCTTTTTCGCTGTAAATTCGGTCACACAATCGACAGCTTTAACTTCATACAATGTGGGATCGAAATTTTTGCTGATATCAGCAGCTTGAAAGGCAGACAGTTCATTTTTCCAGCTTCCAATTTTCAGCTCGCGCTGTTCTTTTTCTCCATCTTTGCTGACAGATTTTAGCACGGCGGGATTGAGCTGTTGCAAGCGATTGACTTCTCCATTAAAAAACGAGTCGACAGAAAATATGTCGGAAGATTTTTTGTGGCTTTTTGTTGCGGAAGGTGATCCACAACTCCAAAAAAGCAGCGCACTACCCGCAAAAAAGGAGAGTGCTCTGCTACTGATTTTATGTAGGTTATTATTCTGATACCAATACATTTCCTGTCATTTCAGCGGGGATATTGACGCCCAAAATTTGTAAGACGGTTGGGGCAATATCACCTAATTTACCGTTGGCTATTTTTTTGTACTGATCGTCAATCAAGATACATGGAACCAAATTTGTTGTGTGTGCGGTGTTTGGCGATCCGTCCTCATTGACCATAAACTCCGAATTGCCATGATCGGCCAGAATTATAAAGGAGTAACCATTTTTAAGACCAGTTTCTACGACCGTTTTGGTACATTGATCCACAGTTTCTACGGCTTTAATGACAGCATCAAAAACTCCTGTATGACCTACCATATCTGGATTTGCAAAGTTCAGACAGATAAAATCAGGCTGAAGTGTTTCCATATCGTTAACGATAGCCGCTGTAATTCCTTGTGCGGACATCTCGGGTTGAAGATCGTAAGTCGCCACTTTTGGTGATGGAACCAACAAGCGGTTTTCACCTTTAAATTCTTGTTCACGGCCTCCCGAGAAGAAAAATGTGACGTGTGGATATTTTTCTGTTTCGGCGATACGTGTTTGTGTTTTATGGTTAGCCTCCAATACTTCACCCAACGTGTTGGTCAAGTTATCTTTTTGAAAAACAACCCGCACATTTTGGAACGTTTCATCGTAAGACGTCATGGTCACATAATATAGATCTAACGGTTTCAGATCATATTCTGGGAATGCTTTTTGGGTTAGCGCGATAGTAATCTCGCGGCCACGATCCGTTCTGAAATTATAGCAGAATACCACATCGCCTTCTTGTATTGTAGCCACAGGCGCTCCATTGCTGTCTACCAAGGCAATTGGTTTCACAAACTCATCCGTTATACCTTCATCGTATGATTTTTGGATAGCGGCGACCAGGTCATTGGATTTTTCACCTTCCGCTTTCACTAAAAGATCGTATGCTAATTTTACCCGTTCCCATCTGTTGTCGCGATCCATCGCATAGTACCGACCGATTGCCGATGCGAAGGTACCTGTTGTTGTTGTCAAATACGCCTGTAAATCTCTCACGTAACCAATACCCGAGTTTGGATCCGTATCACGGCCATCCAAGAAAGCATGTACAAATACTTGTTCACTGCTCAGTCCAGCATGTTTTGCGGCATCACATAAACCCTTTAAGTGCTTCGTGTGCGCGTGTACGCCACCATCGGAAAGCAAACCGATAAAATGTACCTTTTTGTTATTTGCTAAAGCATATTTAAATGCGTCTTGAATCACTGGGTTCGAATTGAATACGCCGTCATTGACCGCTTTGTGAATACGTCCCAATTCTTGGTAGACAATTCTTCCGGCACCAAGATTCATGTGCCCTACCTCAGAGTTACCCATTTGGCCGGCAGGCAAGCCAACAGCTTCGCCCGAAGCTTCTAAAGTTGAGTTTGGATATGCTTCTAATAAATGGTCTAAAAATGGGGTGTTTGCAGCTTCAACTGCATTTGATTTATCATGTTTTCCATATCCTAGTCCGTCTAGGATCATGAGTGCAACTTTTTTCTTATTCATCGTATAACAAAGATAATCTTAATTTTAGAATCTATCAACGCATCTTAAAAACTTCCCTTGTTAATCACCAATATTTTTATAGGTTTGTGGCATCATTTGTGTTCCATCATAAATGGAACTGCCTAAGGATTGATTTTGATTACAGAATCTTTTCTATACATGTTAAGCTATATGAAACTTTTAAGCCATTGCGGATTTATACTTATTACGAATCTTTTTTTACACAATGCTGCGTTTGGTCATTTTTCGATGCCTGTAAAACCACGGATGGAAGCGAACTTGCCCGGGGATGATGATGCTTTGCAACGAATTTCGGAGGAGCTAAAATCATTTTTAAAAGAAGGTAGTGCTAAAAACATAGCCAGGTATTTTGCCTCAAACATCACCTTGTCGATTTCAGGTGAAAATGGTATTTATACAAAATACCAATCAGAAATCATGTTGGGGACATTTTTTAATCAGCATAAACCCAAGACTGTAAAACTGACCCAGTCGAGCAAAGCCAACAATGGCTATCAATATTTTACCTATTCCTTAGCCACCGAACAGGCCAACTATCGGGTCTTTGTAAAGATAGGAGCAGGGAGTAATAACCATTCCATCGAAGAGTTGAGGATCGACAAAAATTGATCCTGATCCTATTTTTTTTATCAATCTATTTTTCGATTAAAAAATTATTCCACATCTTAGCCCAATAAATAGCATTTATGGAGAAGGAAATCAAGGACTATTTGGCCCAGTTTGTAAAACAGGCTGTCGCGGAGGATTTGGGCGATGGAGATCATACCTCCTTGTCGACAATTGAAGCCGGCGCGCAAGGTGAAGCCAAGTTGATTGTGAAGGATGATGGTGTACTGGCAGGTGTCGAAGTAGCGCAGGCAATTATCGCCTATGTGGACGATAGTTTGGTCTGTGAGGTCTTTATCCAAGATGGAAGCCGGGTTAAAATGGGGGATATTGCTTTTTATGTCAGGGGAAATATCCAAAGTATTTTATTGGCCGAACGCTTGGTGCTGAATGTGATGCAGCGTATGAGTGGTATAGCGACAACAACGCGGCAGTATGTGGATCTGTTGGCCGGTACAGACACAAAAATTTTAGATACGCGAAAAACGACGCCCCTGTTACGGGTGCTGGAGAAAGAAGCCGTGCGCATTGGTGGCGGCACCAATCATCGTTTTGGTCTTTTTGATATGATTTTAATTAAGGATAATCATGTAGACTACAGTGGCGGGATTGTACCTGCGCTAGCGCGTGCAAATGCCTATAGAAAGAGCCTAAATAAACCAATAGAAATAGAAATTGAAGTCCGAAATTTTGTGGAACTTGATGAAGTTCTTAACTTTGGCGAAGTGGATCGAATCATGTTAGATAATTTTTCACCGCAAGATGTTGCCAAAGCTGTTCAGATTATCGACCGTCGGTTCAAGACAGAGGCCTCTGGGGGAATAACTTTTGACACGATTAGGTCATATGCGGAGGCCGGGGTAGATTATATCTCAGTAGGTGCTTTGACACACAGTGTGAAGAGCCTTGATCTTAGTCTGAAGGCCAAATTAATATAAGAACTAATTAATTAATGATATCGATTTATTTAGTAATTGCAGTATTACTAGCGTACGTGTTTGGGTCCATACCAACGGCTGTTTGGTTGGGACAGGCATTTTATGGGGTAGATGTTCGTGAGTATGGTAGTGGTAATGCTGGGGCGACTAATACCTTTCGCGTGTTGGGACCGAAAGCGGGATCGATCGTGATGTTTGTCGATATTTTTAAAGGCTGGACAGCAACCAATCTAGCTTATTTAATAGAACTGGGGCAAAATACGAGCGATGTTCAGTTTGTTAACTTTCAGTTGGCATTGGGCGTTATCGCGGTATTGGGACATTTATTTCCTGTATTTGCGGGGTTCAGAGGAGGGAAGGGCGTAGCAACGCTCTGTGGTATGATTCTCGCGATCCATACGCCTGCAGCCTTGGTTTGTGTTTCTGTATTTGTTATTATCCTGTTGACCACCCATTACGTTTCATTGGGTTCCATTTCGGCAGGATTTGCATTTCCATTCAGTTTGGCCTTTATATTCAAAACAACGATACCTTCGGTGCTTCTCTACGGAATAGCGATTTGTATCCTCTTGTTGATTACCCACCAAAAGAATATAGAGCGTCTGTTAAAGGGGCATGAGTCCAAGATCTACCTTTTTAAGAAAAAAGCGAAGGAAAAAGAATAGGCACAATAATTGCATCCGCTACGATGGATTAATAAATTATTGTAAAATATCCATGTTGGATGCGCTGAAAAGCGATTATCTTTCGCTTTGAAACTCCATATGGCCCTTGAAATAAAATATAAACTATGAACGGAATGTTTAAGTATTCAGCTATGGTATTAGCGTGTGTAACACTGGCATCGGGGTTGTCAGGTTGTGCAACTTCTGCTGTTACCGGGAAAAAATATTTGAAATTGGTCAGTGCTGATCAAGTGAACGAGCAAGCTGCATTGGCTTATAAAGATTTTTTATCGAAGAATAGTTCAAAAGTAGTCACTGGGACTGCCGATGCGGCAATGGTTAAACGTGTGGGCAATAAACTGGCCACAGCGGTGAACCAATATTTGCAAAGCACCGGTCGTGCCAACCAATTTAACTTCAATTGGGAGTTCAACTTAGTAAGGAGTGATGATGTGAACGCATGGTGTATGCCTGGTGGTAAAGTGGCGGTTTATACGGGAATATTACCTGTTACACGTACCGAAGCCGGACTTGCCACAGTAATGGGGCATGAGATCGCCCATGCGATTGAGGAGCATTCCGTAGCGCAGGCTTCGAATCAGATTGCTTTGCAATTGGGCGGACAGATTTTAGGTTCCGCAGCAGGGATATCTGGCAACAGTACCCTTGGAGTTTTCAATAATCTTTACGGTTTGGGCGGAAATTTGGCGCAGTTGAAATTCTCCAGAAGCGACGAGTCCGACGCAGATGCAGCAGGCTTGATTATTATGGCCTTGGCGGGATATAATCCAAACGAAGCGGTCGATTTTTGGAAGCGTATGGCTTCAGGAAGTCAGAAAGGGCAGCCAGAGTTTTTGAGTACGCACCCGAGTGATGAGCGACGTATTGCGGATATCCAAAAATTGATTCCGAATGCGATGAAATATTATAAGAAATAAAAGATTAATAGGATACGAAAAGAGGGATTTGCGCGAGCAGATCCCTCTTTTTTTTGAATTATATTTTGATCAAGTTACACCCCGGCTAGCGCATCGCTAACGCCGAGTACTACACCGATGACCAATCCCATAAAATTAAAGGCGATGGTAATGATGACCATGATGCCAATAAATTTGTAATGTTTTTTTAACGCATCCAAGCAGAGCTCCAGCTGAATGGTGTCGCGGTTTTCAATTGCTTTTTTCGCTTTGGATCCGAAATTATACAGAAAATAGATGGGAAGGCAAAAGAAAGCAAGAAAGAGCAGGTAGAGGACACCGAATGTGGATAAGGCCCCCGCTGTGACATATTCGTCTGCACCGAGTGACAATGCGCTTGCGCCAAAGATCAGGCTAACCATGGTGATGGCCGAGATGCCGATGAAAATAAAACAGACGATGGCCAAAAAATTGGCCCATTTGGCTGCTGAAGCTAAAAAAGCGAGTCCTGCAGGAGACAGTTTAAGGTCTGCAGGTTCTACAAAAGAAGAATTTTGAATACCGTCTTCCATGAAGCGTAAAATATTAGGTGTGCGAATTTCAGAAATGTTCTTGGCTTTTGAAACAAGTTTTTATACAAAACATCCAGCGTATACAATCGTTTAGATTTTTTCAATTCGTTAGGCTCTTGTAGTGCAATTGCTACAGGAAACTGAGTTGTATAAGGTAATTTTCAACTGTTAGGAAATTAGCTAAAAATTTTTAAAAAATTAAATTCCGATTGGAAGAATGTTGTTACAAAAAAAAATCCAGAATTGATGTGGAAAACTATTTTTGATCAGATAATACGAATGTAAATGTTGGTTTAAAACATCTTACAACGTTTTTTTTCGTGATAAATTATAGGTTGATGTCTGATTTTTGGTGTGGATTTCATGAAATGGGTGTGGTTTAGTGTGTTAAGTTTATATTAAGTCCTTTGTAATTTCAAATCTCTTAGTAATTTTGCTTAACATTTTTTAACAAATCACATTATATGAAAAGATCTTTACTCTTTTTCGCTCTTGTTATGGCTAGTTATGGTGCTGTACAAGCTCAGGTTACAACAAGTAGCGTTACAGGTATTGTAAAAGAGGCAAACGGCAGTCTAACTTCGGGTGCTACGATTAAGGCCACGCATGTGCCCTCAGGGACCATTTATACCGGTTCGGCAAATGCAGCAGGTCGCTTCAATTTAGCTAACATGCGTGTTGGTGGACCTTACAGAATTGAAGTAACTTATGTTGGACAAGACCCTATAATCTATAATGATGTCTATTTACAATTGGGACAGCCATTTGTGTTAAATCCTGTTTTTGCGGATAAAAACACAACGTTGGAAGAGGTTACGGTTACGGCGCGCAGAGGTGCAACTAAAACTGGTGTTTCCACTGTTGTAGGTAGAAAGAAAATTGAGGAAATGCCAGCTATTTCTAGAAGTATCACCGATTTGACAAAGCTAAATCCGCAAGCAAACTCACAAGGAGATGGTTTCTCATTTGCTGGAAGAAATAGTTTGTTTAACTCATTAACTTTGGATGGTGCGCAGATGAATAATGCTTTTGGTTTATCCGCTCTTCCAGGTGGACAAACAAATGCACAACCATTTTCTTTAGATGCAATTGAGTCTATTCAAATCAATCTTTCTCCTTATGACGTAAAACAAGGTGGTTTTACTGGAGCAGGTGTCAACGCGATTACAAAATCTGGTACGAACACAGTAACTGGATCGGCTTATTGGTATTTCAAAAACCAAGACTTACAAGGCTATAAAGTCGATGGTGAAAAATTACCAAAAACAGAATCATATAAAAATAACCAGCTTGGATTTAGCGTTGGTGGTCCAATCATTAAGAATAAATTATTCTTTTTCTTAAATGGCGAGACAACTAAGCGTACAACTCCCGGCTCTAATATCCTTGCGAACCGTGGTACTGGTGGAGCAAATGAGTCAAATGTTAAGGCGTCTGATTTAGATTTAGTAAAGAAAACCCTGATCGATAATTATGGATACGATCCAGGTGTTTATGAAGGATTTAATAACGATCAAAAGGCGAATAATATTACAGCTAAAATCGACTGGAATATTAACGAAAAGCATAAATTTACTCTTCGTTATAATCACTTAGATTCCTATAGAGATATTAATCCAAGTGGGTCGAATAGTAACAGTGGTCGTGGACCAAGTGTAAACTCCATGATCTTCTCGAACTTAAGATATCGTCAGAATAATAATATCAATTCCATCACTGCTGAATTAAACTCAACATTTAACAGTAAATATGCGAATCAAATACAGGTCGTTTATTCAGCTTTTAGAGACTACAGAGATCCATTGGGTACAGCTTTCCCTACTGTTGACATTGAGAACGGCAACGGAGCGAACTATATATCATTTGGACAGGAACCATTTTCTGGTTTGAATAAACTAAATCAAAACTTATTTAGTATTACCGACAACTTTAATATTTTTGCTGGAGCACATACTTTAACATTTGGCGGTTCCCTAAGCTATCAAAAGTTTAGTAATTCCTTTGCTCAATTTATCAATGGTCAATTTAGATACAAGAGTATGAACGATTTTATTGCTGCAGCTAATGGCGATAAAACTGTAAATCCTTCATTATATCAATTGACTTATTCAGTGGTTCCAGGTGTTAGCCGTCCATCAGCTGATTTCAGCATGATGCCAATAGCACTTTATGCTCAAGATGAATGGTTTATAAAGCCAAACTTTAAATTGAGCTATGGCGTGAGAGCAGACATTCCTGTATATACAACAGATATTGTCTCCAATGAAAAAGTATTGGGAATGACATTTGCTAACGAAGAAAAACTTGATGTTTCACGCTTACCGAAAGCTCGCGTATTAGTTTCTCCAAGAGCGGGATTTGATTGGGATATTAGACAAGATAGATCTTTTGTATTGCGTGGAGGAACAGGTATTTTTACAGGTGGTGTTCCAGGGGTATGGTTAACGAACCAAGCTGGACAGACTGGTATGACCTTTGGAAACATGTTTATCACCAATCCGACAGATAAGCCGTTTAATCCTGATCCTTCAGCTTATATTCCTGCGAATCCACAAAATCCAGCCACTTATGAGATTGACGTTACTTCTAGGGACTTTAAAATGCCTCAAATCTGGCGTTCAAACTTAGCAGTGGAATATCGCCTTCCTGGGGATATGAAAGCTACCTTAGAGGGGATTTATACGAAATCGATCAATGAAGTTTATCACAGAGACGCGAATTTAACTGATCCAGCGGGTAATTATAAAGGAACGGGAGACACCAGATCATATTATCCTTCTTACTACGATGCGACCGCTAAAAAGACGGTTTATACTAACCAAATCAATCCCTCAATTACGCGTGCTATCGTATTAGATAACACTTCAAAGGGCAGTGCCTATAGTTTAACTGCGCAATTGGAGAAACGTTTTGGAAAATATGGAGATGCGATGGTGGCTTATACCTATAGCAACGCTAAAGATATTACCTCCAATCCAGGTTCACAAGCAAACTCTGCATACACAGGTAACGCTATTGTAAGCAATCCAAATTCACCAGTTTTGGCTTATTCAAGCTTTATGGTGAGAAATAGAATAATTGCAGCAGTAAATATTAATTTCAATATTACGCCACAATTACCTACAAGAATAGGCTTAGTGTATGAAGGTAGGCCATATGGAGATAACTTCGGTGCGACTAGATACAATTATACCGTGAGCGGTGATATCCTGCAGACAGGTGGACGCTTTTCTAATGCTTTGATGTATGTTCCAACAGATCGTGCTGATATTGCTCTAGTGGATATCGTGGACTCAAAGGATAAAACTAAAGTTCTAGAAACTGCCGATGCTCAATGGTCAAGACTTGATGCCTTTATTGGTCAAGATAAGTATTTAAGTACAAGAAGAGGACAATATGCAGAAAGAAATGGTGCTGAATATCCTTGGATGAATCGTTTTGATATCCGTATCATGCAAGAATTATCTAAAGTGTTGAAAACAAAAGATAATCACAGGTTACAAGTTTCTTTAGATATTATTAATGTTGGTAATCTACTTAGTAGTAAATGGGGGGTAACAAAAACTCCAAATATTACCAACTTTATGCAATATAAAGGAATGGATAGCACTGGAAGACCGACTTATAATGTAAGTCAGAATCTTAAAGAGCAGACTTTCAGAAATAATACTGGTATTGATTCAAGATACCAAATGCAATTAGGTATTCGCTATATCTTTAATTAAGCTGACTAACTAGTTTGAATAAAAAAATCCTGGACCTATCATAGATCCGGGATTTTTTGTTTACTGTATTTGAATATTCTATCTATTTTTGATTTTGACAGTTTATCTTTAGTTGAAAGAAGCATCTGTTGACGCTGTATTATAAAGTTAGGTGAATAAAAAATGTGAAATCGTTTGAGCTCTAACATCTATTGAGTATATTTAATAAGTTTTCTATTAAAAAAAATGCTCGAATTAGGCGGGATTGCAAATTAAAACTTAAACAAATTATCAGTCCATTAGAACTAAAAAGTTCTTTGACAATGTTTAGAAATTACTTATACTATGATGTAAAACGGAGGTTTTGATTTATATTATCAAGAGCAACTTTAACAAAGTTTTGTTTTGTCGCAAACAAAGTTTTTTTACGATCACTCCAATTTTCGATCTTTCCGATTATTTGATCAACTGTGTTGATGTTTTCAGTCACCTTTAGAAAATCTACCGTTGATAACAACTCTAATCCGAAATCCGAATAAAATCCACTTAGAAACTTTTAGTTTTATTCGTAATATCAAAATATTAGTTGTTTTCCGGCTTATTTTGGTAGTCATTCACTTCTTTTTCAGACTCTAGAATAATGCCGACTTCTATAAATGGTTTTTATCTTTTGCACTGTACACAGTAATATAGCTTCGATTTAAATAATAAAGTACATGTTTTACTTTACCTGAATATGGAACGTAAAAGTTTTGTTTGAACTCAAGTTTGAAGACATCCTTCGCCCCAAACTTCTGCAAGAAGTAAGCAACTTTTTCAGCTGAAAATTCTGAGATAAACTCGCCATTCTTTACAAGTTCGAACAATACAGATAATAACATTGCTCGAGCAGGTGTTAAGGCTACTCTTTCTTTCTTTAGTATTTCCTTTACAGCTTTATTTGGCTCATAAATTATAATTTCACAATCTAAATCTTTGAGAGAGCTCAAAAGCATGTCTTTGATGATATTCCAGTCAAGTCCACCATTACCAGCTCCCAAACGGGGCTCGAAGTTAGATCTACGGTCACGGGGTGTTTCGATATTGATCGTGCCCTCCGAAGTTCGGATCTTCTTACTGGACTTTCCGTTACGCCGATTACCGCCGGAGCGCTGAATCAAAATCAAAATCGCTTTTTTTAATACTCATAATTACTGTGTCAAGGATAATAATACTTCTTATTATTATCCTTGACACAGTCTATTTTACAGTCTCTTTTTTACTTCACTATTGACATATTCTCCAAATTAAAGTTTAACACCATGAGAGGGGAATTTAGCTGTTTTCAATTTCTTGCCCTATGAAAAGGATGCTAATAGAAAATATTTATACCTTGCAAACTTATTAGGCTAAGATGTTAACAAATTTACCCATATACATTCCTTTAATTTTTGGATTGACAACCGTCGTAACGCTTTTTATGTTCTCTTGGATTATTAAGACTTCAGAATCCCCAACTACGCGACAACACTCAACCAAAATCATTATCGGTTTGATAGTGTGGTTAATCATTCAAGCTGTTCTGTCTCTTAAAAACACGTACAATTCTGACACAAATTCATTTCCTCCCAAAATATTGTTGTTTGGGATTGTACCGCCAATTTTAACAATTGTGACCTTGTTCGCAATGAAAAAGGGACGGCAATTGGTTGACAGCCTCTCTTTAACAAACATTACTTATTTGAATACAGTCAGAATTCCTGTAGAGATAGTGCTGTTGTGGCTTTTTCTGAACAATGCTATTCCCGAGTTAATGACTTTTGAGGGGAGAAATTTTGATATTATCGCAGGCATAACCGCGCCATTAATTGCATACTTTGGGTTAGCAAAAGGAAAGATTAGCCATAAAACAGTTTTGATTTGGAACCTTGTCTGTCTTGGTCTTCTGATTAACATTGTCATAAATGCTTTTTTTTCCGCACCATCTCCCGTACAAAAATTCGCCTTTGAACAACCTAACATAGCTATTTTAAATTTTCCGTTTAGTTGGTTGCCAACATTTATAGTGCCCATTGTGTTATTTGGTCATCTGGTTTCCATAAGACAGCTATTGAGGCGCTGAGTGTCACAAACTGTCCAATTTTCTTTGGCGTAATTTTCGCCTTTCTATATTTTATTTTAAGCGTTCCAACATTAAAATTATACCCATCGTATTCCTTACATTCGGCTTCTCCTTGTATATTCAAGATTCATAAACCGTCCGTTTTTAAAAGCCAACTTTCTATAAGCTTTAACTCTTCAATCATTGTATGCTTGCTACGGTTATTGTTGGATTATGATGAATTGAAAAATTTACAGAGTTGGCAATAAAACACAATTCTTTACCTCTCAATATTTTTTACTGTCTATTGCCTATCTTCGATATTATTGTTCTCGAAAATCTCGTGTAATTTTTGTTGCAATAGCTCTTTATTGGGCAATTGGGTCTGGTATTCGGCAACCATTGCAGGGGAAAGTGAACGGCTCAATGCAAATTCTACAACTTCGTTTTCCTTATCCTTGCAAAGCAAGATGCCAATACTCGGGTTTTCGTGAGGTTTCTTTACGTCCCTGTCTAATGCTTCTAAATAGAAATTGAGTTGCCCCAAATGGTCGGGTTTAAATTTTTCGGTTTTAAGTTCAAAAGCTACTAAGCATTGCAAACCTCGATGATAAAACACAAGGTCAATATAAAAATCACTGTTGCCTACCTGTACTTTGTATTCTTCATCAATGAAAATAAAGTCCCTGCCCAATTCCAAGATAAAGTTTTTCATCTGTTTGATTAAGCCTTTTTGCAGGTCGCTTTCGCTGTGTGGTTCGGGCAAGTTCAGAAATTCAAAAACATAACTGTCTTTGAAAGCATTCGTAATATCTTGCGAAAATTCTTTGGGCAATGATGCGATGTTTATTTTGCCCAACATAACGCGTTCAAACAGGCTTGCGTTAATTTGGCGGTCAAGCTCCCGAACACTATAATTTTCTTTGATACTCATACGCAAGTAAAACTCTCGCTCTTCTTCGGTTTTGCACCGTGAAAAGATTGTGCGGTGGTGCGACCAACTCAACTGTGCTACAATGGTATTTCTGATGTCTTGGGGTTGTGGATGTAATTGTCGCCCCACTGTGGCGACAATTTTAGTTTCTTGTCTAATGGAGCTTTTTCATTGAGATCATATGCTGGTGGGTATTTGCTATTCAACGTCAACAATTCTTCAACAATATTATCTTTCAAAAATATTTTGTGTAAGGAAATTTTGGTAAACATAACTTGCTTCACATGCAAATTTTCGGATATGTTACTGATCGAGAACAATTGATCTGGAGAAAGAATGGCTATTATATTTGGAACAAGTTCAAATTGATGATACCCTATCTGAATAGATGCAGCCCCCGTTTCACATAATAAAAGGGTATAATGGTTATTCTTAATCGGTCCGTTTACCATTAAGGTTTCTTTCTTTTCAGAATACATTATTTCAAAATCCATATCTTTAAATTAAAAAATGCATGTTTCTGTTTGCTAAATTACAAATAGGGATTAGTAGTTAAGCTGCTCTTTATGTTTTGCAATAAATTCAGGCCATTTTGTGGGCTGCTTACCTGTTATGGCATAGAAATTATCAAAGACCTCATCGGCTCCTGGTATCAGACCATTTGCGTATAGCTTCCAATGTTCGTACACGCAGGTAATATAACTCATCTCTGCACCAGCGGCAATCATATCCTGAAGAAAATCCTCTGGAGGTAAGGGGATATACGTATACGGCTTACCAATAATATCCGTCATCAGTTCTGCTATTTCTGCGTAGTTTTTAGCATCATAGCCTAGTCTGTATGTTTGTCCGGCATGTTTAGCAGGCGATTCAATGACTTTAGCTGCTACCAGGGCAATATCCTCAACATCCACCCAACTTTGTTTAGCATTTGCTAAGTAAGCATTCAATACGCCTCTTTCAGCAGTGCTCTTTCCTCCATACCTTAGTATATTTTGCACCACGCTGTTTCAGATCGGTGAGTACCGAAAGCCAGAACTTGGCACCTTCATTTTCCATCACAAAATCATGCGTAACATATATATTGAGTTTCACACGTAACTCTTCATCGTTTTCTACTACTATTTCCTGTGTATTGTGCAAAGGGAGCGACTTAATGTACTTCCCCTGAAATGCAGAATAGGAAAGGATCACCTCCTCGATTTGCTGCTCTTCGCGCGGAAGGATAATGCCGAACCCGTGCTCAAAAAGCGTTTCAAGATTTAAAACACGTGATTTTAATTTTTCTGATTTTAAAACAACTAGTCCACTAAAATTCTGTCCAAGGAAGGAATTTGTTAATATATTATTTTTACATAAATTAGTTATATATTAACCGGAAATTCAATCATATTATATGGGCAATTTATGGGCAGTTTATGCTTTGTTTATTACAACTTTATTTATTACAACTATCTTATTTAGCTTCTATTTATTTATTGTGAAGGCAAACAATAATGAAAAAACATTACAAATTGTGAAAGATAAGTATAACGAATTCACACCTACAATTAAATTCTTGTTATTGTTAGTAGTCTTATTAATTTTTATAGGATTTTGGATGCCTTTTCTTTTGACTCGAAAAGCCTTTATCAATGAATTTGATTTCACAAATACAGGCGCTATAGGGGATACTTTCGGTGGAATTTTAAATCCATTTGTAGCGTTAGCTGCCGTGATAGTAACTGGTTTAGCTTTTTATGTACAATATCAGGCTAATCAACAGGGAAGAGAACATTTTTATGAAGGTCTAAAGCGGCAAAAGGAACTATTTAATAAACAGATTGATTATGAAAATAGGAATTGGTTGGAACAGAAAGATGTCGAACAGAGAAAATCTCAGCTTGACAGCTTCGAAAACCAATTTTACGAGTTATTAAGGCTCCATAAGGAAAACGTCAATGAATTATTTGTTGAAATAGATATCAAGTCTGCTAGTTCCGGTTCTATTGTTCAAGGTCGAAGGGTATTTGTTCTTTTTAAATCAGAAATAATGAAATCGTACGAAGCTATAGATATGATTTATAGACATAGATATCCTGATTATAAAGAAGTATTTAATGATAAATTGTTTAGATTATCTTATTATTTCTTTTTCGAAGGTTTATTTACCGTTTGTAAAATACCAGATGAGATAATTTCACAGAAATTTGATTTTGAAGTCGATTTTATAGCCTATCTTAAAAAGATCCTGATCAAATTTTCTTTGAGTTACAAAGTAAGTCAAACAGAACGACAAAATCTAATAGGTCTAAATGGTGAAACTATCACAATTTGTTCGTTTGTTTACCAACCATTTTTGGGACAGTCAACAAGACTAGGCCATTATTTTAGACATCTTTATTTTATTGTAAAATTCGTTGCAGAACGTAAAAGTGAATTATTTGATTATTCCTTAAAACGATACTTTTTGAAGATATTAAGAATTCAACTCTCGAATGAAGAGCAAGTATTAATTTTTTATAATTGGTTATCTGGATATGGGCAAAAATGGGAGGAAATTAATTTGGAACAGAGAAAGGCGAAAACCGGTAACTATTTCTTTACCGATTATAGGATGATTCATAATCTGAATCAAGACTACTTAATCAAGGGAATCGATTTGGATAAAATATTTAACACATTAGACTATAAGCAATTTCTATTTGAGAAAAATAGAAGGAAAAGTGATGATCTCTTTGAAGTGCATGGTTATCAAAGTCAACTATCTGATCAGGATAATATTAAAATGCAAGAAAAGTGATTATTTATATGTAGTCAAATCCGTCTGAGTTTAGTCTTTGTCTCTATATAAATTAACCTAAATATGAAATTAGATTGAATGGTAATATACGAAGTAGTCAAAGAAGATGAAAATTGTGGCAGGCTTTAAACCATTTGAAAACCTTTTGACTGTAAATGATCGTTTACAAGTATAAGTCAGGAAGTCTATGAATCATTTGAAAAATTGATTAATAGGTTTGTAAATTTAGGCCACATAGGCGGCGAAAGCCTGTATTTATTAATATTCATAAGTATGCAAGGTATGACGAGACAGATAAACACTTCTTAACGTTACTAATTAATTTTTTTATTTTTGTATCATATATTTTTTGATAATTCCGCTGGTGTGAGATTCCTACGCTTTTCACGGGGTCTGTTTTTATTATATCATACATCCATGTCTGGGTATTTCAGTTAACATCTGACAAGTTGAAAATAAATGATCATCCAAAATTTCTTTGTGATAACTTCGATTTAACCGTTCTACATAGGCTTACCGAGCTGGATAAATTGAACAGCAATGCCTTCGTCTTCGCACTAGAGCTGAAAATGATGGCTGGTGAATTATGGTCCATTATGTATGCGTAGACACAGCGTTTCGCGCCGCCAGTATGCCATTTTTTCCATTGTTCTTCAATGAGAGTCTGTTTTGTTTGTTTGTTTGTTTGTTTGTTTGTTTGTTTGTTATGACGTCGACGATTAATACAAACAATCGTCTACGCTGTCAATGGCTGATAGAAATTTAAATATTGTTATTTTATTTTTAACTGATTTAATATATCCCTTGTTAGTTTTGATAAGGGACGTTTTTCATGATCTGCATTTTCAAGGTAATTTCCCCAAATAAATCGATCAATGTCTGCCGCTTGATTACCGAGCCCTTTGTAGGAATCTATTAGCGAAGTATAATAATTATGATTATAAGCTTGTGCTTTGTCTATTATTTCTCTCACATAATCAATATGTTCATTGTATAATTCTTTTAGAGCAAATGCTCCAATATTTAAATTGGTGTCTGAAAAATCAATTTCTATATCTTCCTCTAAGGCCCAATCTAATGATTCCTCTTCCCCAGTTTTGGTTTTAATCCTAAACTTAAAATTGTCTTCAAATCCCGCTTTATAAGGACTTGTGTCTATTAAATTATTATTTTTTGTGTGATTACAAATAGAACAAGATGGGATCAAATTGTAAAATGAAAGAGCTAAATAAGGAAATTCTGATTTTGAATGAAAATGATCAAATTCAGGACGGATGTCTTTACTTCCTTTTTCTATTGTAAAAGTGTATTGTCTATTGCAGTATGGACAAGTTCTTACACCAAGTTGTTTAGATAACCATTTACCTATTTTTTTACTATAAAATATCTCTTCATATTGTCCTATCATATATTTTTTAAAGTCAACGAAGCCATCTTGATTTAAAGCCTGAAATTCTTGAATAATACTATTTAAATCATTAGATTTAATGATTCTATCTTTGTTATTTACCCAAAAATTTTGGAGCACATTATTTTTCTTCCTATTGAACCTTTTCGATTTCAATTCTTTTAAATACAAGCCTGCTATAACTGCTAAATTACTACGATTGATTTTTATCATTGATTGCTATTCTTTAAATTATCTAATTCAGCACGAAGTTTTCGGACTTCATCCTTTAAAGATGAATACTCTAGTGGTTTTAGTTCATTATATTTTTTCAATAATTGGCTTTTTATAAATGGTTCGCCTACTAAAAGTATTTCATTAAATAATTCATCCGAACATTCTCCCTTATGAAGTCTTGCAAACATTTGGTTGATTTTCTGCTTCGCAAAATCACCGATTGGAACACCATTTAGAAAAAAACCATGCTGTAACAGAGTGTGAATGTTTGCGCCAAAAGTATCTTCTTGCATTTCGTCTACAATGTTGTTTCCATGTTCCAAAAACAAAACATTCTTTTTTGGAATGTCAGACAAAATAAATGGAGAATGTGTTGCCATTTGAATATTGATACTATCAATATTAAATTCCATATTTTGAATGTTAAGTATAAGATTATTAACAAATTGTCTTTGAAACTCGGGGTGAAAATATAGTTCTATTTCGTCTAAAACAATATTTATGTGATTGTATTTGACTCTACGCAAATTACCTTCAATTGAGCTGAGATTTCTTATATGATATAGGATAGAGCTGGTAGTATACACCAGCTGTTTTTCCCCCGAACTAAGTTTAGAAAAAGAGTAAGTTATCTTGTTACTATTTTTTTCTTTCAATTGTATATCTGTTTCAAAACAATGAGGGGGAATAAGATCGATGTATCTCCATTTTCTAAGGTTGTTAATACCATCAATAGATTTGGCAAATTCATCAATAGAGTAATTCTTCGCTGAAATATGTCGCAATTCAAGGAAAGCTAGTACTTGTTTTATCCTGAAAGTTAGGTGACTTTTATCTTTATCAATTTCTTCAATTAAATCTTTAAGTTCCGTATCTGTTTTTTTAGTCCAAGATTCTGAATATAAGGGGGATAAAGGAGCGAAATTGTTGAATGCATCGTATTGTGATACTTTGATAGTCTTGTATACAAGGTAAAGTAAAGCCGCATCATATTCGTCATCTACTTTTTTTGTGGTTTTAAATTGATATTTGTGCTTCCATGAATTAATAATTTTTTCTCTCAATTCTTCAAAAAAACTATCTTCCGTTCTATTGCCAGCTTTTTTCCAATTGTCTATAATTTTTTTCCATTTTTTATCTATTTTTTCTCTCTCAAGCTTAATTATAATTGAATAGACAGAATTTTTGTCATTAATGTCTGTAAATAAAGCATTGCGTTGTTTTTTTTCATTGAAAAGCAGCGAAATTAATCTATCATTAGCTAGAGCATTTTCTCTCGAAATATTGATATTACCATTTGTACGCAGTGGATTTAAAACAATAGGAGTTTGGTAACCGTCATTTTTATGAAAAATTCCACGAAGCCAACAGTCTTTTTGCTTTTCACCCAATTCATCCTTGTATTCTTTTACTTTATCCCATTCGTCCTTGTATTCTAGTGTGTTGAAAGCGTGTAAGGAGTAATTCATTAAAATTGTATAGAAAAAGTGTTCTCCTAAGACTTTTTTCGCGTCCCTCAAATTGTTCCATTTTCCTGATGTAAAGTGGTATAGTATTATACTTTCACCTTGCTGTTGAAGTAGATAGTATTGATCTCCAATGGTGAAATACAATTGAGCAAAAGCACCTTCAACAAACATAAGATTCGCATCTACTTTATCAGAAAGTATTTTGTAGGATATGTTATTTATTAGTCTTACAATTATATCAATCAATGCACTTTTTCCACTTCCGTTTTTACCAACAATTGCACTAATACTTATTGCTGGTGCTTTTGATTTGTTATTATTGAAAAAATCAAAATTTAATTTTTCACTTTCTTTCTTTACAATTTGTAACTTCTCTGATCTTTCGATTTTCAATAACTCATAATCATTATAAAATAGGTAAGGATTATTTGTTTTTAAATTCTTTTTAATATGGTCTACACATTCTTCAAGAATGTTTACTGCAATAATTTTTAGCTGATTTTTCATTTACCACTTCTTCTAGTTTGTCTTAAATATATTAAATGTGAATCATAATGATTAAAATAGCGTTTGGAACTCAGTGTTTTGTGTTTGTATCTTGTCCATTCGAAAAATTTGAGTATTCTCAAACTATTCATTGGTTTACAAGACAATTGCTTGCTAAGCAAATATTGATATTAATAAAATTTGAAAAGGTCAATATCTTTTTTAAAAATAGATATTTTTTTAACATAATGGATTTTTATTAATAAAAATACGCTCATATTATTTTCTTTAATATTGTTTATACTGTTAAAGCTAAAAACTGAGATTAGATAAATAAATATTATTTTGTCAGACGGATACCATGAGCAAGGAATAATTAGAAGATGAACTGGTTGAGGTAAAGAAAAAAATCGGAATTTCCGTTTTTTCTACGCCCCACTATTGTTACGAGCTGGATGTTGTTATCTTCGTAGGCTACCATGTAAAGATCATAGGAAGCTAAGTTTCTAAAATAGTTACGGCATATAGAACGCTTACGAGAGTAAACTATCTCGGGATTTAACATAATTAGCAAGATGATGGCACAAGGCTTAGGTGCAATATTTTTACTGAAATATACGCTGTTTTCCTTGATCTTGGATTCAACTGAAACCGGTCCAAAGAGATAAAGTATTAAATATGCTAGCGACATAACTGTAAAAAATTATAAGAAACTAGTTAACCCAGTACGCTATCAGTACTATGTCGAAACGTGTCTTCAGGACTAATATATGTAGCTGTTGCGTAGATTTGGTATGTTAATCTGAACATGCAACCCTTTATTATTTATACCTATTTGGTTAATTAATTAAAATTTCATATCTTGAAGTTATAAACAGATCAGCCATATCATTGGCTGATCGTTAAGCTATATTGATTATAAACCCATATGAGTACCTACAGCACTGCTTTAGGAATCTAAAACCCTAGTGTATTATGAAATCAGCAAATGCAGATACGCAACCAGTATTACAAGTATTTCTCAGCGATAGAATGTATACTCCTAAGCAACATTCCGATTTTTATCTGTCAGATTCGCTGCCGATCTTTAATTTTCACGAGCATGTTTTCGATGACGCTACCATCAAATGCCACGAACTTTACGGAAGGAATATAACAGCAAGATTCTCCAACTGCTTTATGGAGGAAGAAAAAGAGATATACGCTATTCCCGCTCAGCCTATAGTCACATTTCATATACAGTTGTCTGCTGACTGCCTTACTCGATTTGTTAACGAACAAAATCAAAGTTGTTATAACGAACTAGAATGTCGGTTATTTTGGCAGAGTGATCTTTCTTTAGCATATCTATTACCGCAGACAGAATCTGATTACTTAGAACTGTATATCCGGCCGAGTCATTTTTTTGATATGGCAGACCGTCACCCCATATTTCGCGAATTAGCCATGGAAGTTGCTACAGAAAGTCAAAGTTCGATGGATTTTTCCGTAGATATTGTTGACCAGAGGGTTCTGAACTTTATCGATACTATGTTTCATGAAGTTACGATCTATCAGGTATGCGACCGGCGATTTACCCATCTTTGTGAATGTCTTTTGCTCCAGAGCATGGGCATTTCTGTAAACGTGGAGCCCATACCGAAAGATGCAAGTAAAAGGATGTTCGACAGTGCTTTTGCTAATTTGGAAGATGAAGTATTTTCTGATGAACAATTGAGTTCTTTAAAAATTATTACGCGCTGTTATAACCGAGACCAGCTGATAGACAAGTTTTATAAATTCAAACAAGAGTATTTGGAGCTCAAGGCAGATCGGGCTAGATATAGGATGCTCGAACAGGAGATCAAAGTATGTTATCGTCAGGTGATGGAAGACTCGGCCGATCTCCTAGCCGAGGCATACTTTTGGATGGCAAAGCAGCTGGATGAGTATAAGAAAATATTTACACTAAGTGAGCATGAAGAACAAAACTTGGCTCACGCTATTATTACGGTTTGCGATCAGTCCTTTGAACTGCGTGCACCCAGTGGAGATCAGCTTAAATTTTATACTGGATACACGCAGCGGCCTTTCGTAGGCGATCTAGGGATGCAAGAGTTTGGACAGATTTTAAATATGTTGGTTCCCGATATGTATTTACCTCTTGACAAACTGGACGAAAGCAGGGAGAGCGGCGCGATCCTAAATGAATACTTACAAGACAGTCTAAGTTTTAAGCCCTTATCGCATTTTACAGAAAAAGGAGAAGAAGACAAACCTCCAAAGGTGGTTGAGCTTTATCATACGCTTATGCAGTGGATGACCGATGAACTTACGATAAGCGAGACAGGCGACATCGAAAAGAGCGATCTTATCCGCATTTTGGATCATGCTTACCAGCAAAACGATTTGATTATGCTATTGATGTTTGAAATCGAGCATCTGACAGGACAAGAGAACTACGTCAAGAGCCAAAAGTTTAATAAAATAAGTGCATGGGTGATGGTACTCGAAGACGCTATCGAGAATTGGTATGACGGACCCTACAGCAATATACAGCAAAAGCTATTTGACCATTTAGTAAATATCTATATGCAGTCAGGTAATGATATGAAAGCTGTGGAGCACAAAATACGGAAAGCGAAGAGGATATATGACCAAATGGTGCCGGCGCTTCTCCATTTAGGCAATGACATGGAATCTCTGACTAAAAAGAACATGTTCATGCTTGTGGCAGAATCTTTGATTGTCGCCGCTACCCAAAATCCCTTTGAGGAAGGGGAAATCTAAATATGAAAAGAGAAGCAACGTTCCTTTTAATAGAACTTGAATGAAGTATTACCTATTTATAACTGTTGGGATACTTTATTATGGTTTTCCGTAATTTTAGGTAAAATGTAATTGTTAGATTTGCTGCAACTTTCGCTAATAATTGAAATAGAATATGAAAATATGTATTTTTCATTATGCAACTTTTTAGCCATACCAAAAATCAATTAATCGGTTTGAAAGAATCTCCTTTTAAACTTGAGATAGAGATGCAGAAACTTTTCGAAGAGAATCTCTTAGCAATTACAGGTTTACAACTTGTGAAATCCGAGTTTGTAATCAAAGGACAGCGTTTTGATACGTTGGCTTATGATATGGAGAGTAAGTCCTTTATTATAATTGAATACAAGAGGGAACGCAATTTTTCAGTCGTTGATCAAGGGATCTCCTATCTTAATATAATGTTGGAAAATAAAGCTGAGTTTATTGTTGAATACAATGAAGCAAATCAGCAAAATCTTCGAAGATCGGATATCGACTGGTCACAGTCGATGGTGATTTTTGTATCGCCTTCTTTCACTGATTTTCAAAAGCAAGCCTCGAACTTTAAGGATCTCCCGATTGAACTTTGGGAACTAAAGCGATATGAGCAGGATATTATTGTTATAAATCCGATCAAGAAATCGAAGGCGGCTCCGAGTATAAAGCAAGTTCAGCAGAGAGCAAATTCAGCGATAGCCAATGTCACCCAAGAAATTAAGGTTTATACCGAAGAGGATCATCTACAGAGTAAATCTGAACAAATAAAAGAATTGTATGAAGCATACAAAATTGCAATCTTGAACTTAGCTGACGCTATAAATTTGGTACCCAAGAAGCTATATATAAGTTTCGAAAAAGAAAATAGAATTATAACGGATATTGTGGTTCAATCTCAAGAGTTGAAACTCTATATAAATACCCAGAATTGTACTTTCTCCGATCTTAAAAACTTAGGAGTATTAATGACGGATAAAACAAAATGGGGGAGAGGATATTATCAAATATCTATTCGTAATACAAACGATTTGGAGTATATAATGAGCCTTGTAAAACAAGCAATTTAAGATAGATTAATTATTAGCCAATTATGACCACAGTAAAACCTACTATTTATCTGTTAAAGGAGGATGTATTAGATCCGAAAAAATTATTTAAACAACGGCTTAGGAGTGAAGAGAAGGATGGATGTATTCTTTACTACAAAGCTAGTGGTGGCAATAGCCCTGACTGGGCAGGCTTTGTAGTAGATAGTTTTCAATTAAATTCAAATCCGTTTCGCAATTCTTCATCCTATGCAGTCGTAGTAATAAAGATTAAAGATAGATATTTTGCTATTCCTTTTGGGATGGGGATTCACTTGATTGATACTACAAAGATCGAATACAATTTTGGACTTAGGACGGCAATTAATGCAATACCAAAAGATGAGATTAGGCAATTGGATACTACAAAACCAGAGCTGAAATCTCAGAAAACAAAAAGATTATCTGCTGTTGGTACTACGCCTGAAGATTTTGAAATAAATAAGGATCGAGAAATATTGCGGGGTATAGTGGGAAAACTGCCAGAAAAGCTGGATTTAGGTACTTCTTTCGAAGGTCGCGACAGCTTGAGGACTGGCAAGGCAATAGACTCTCTCGTAGAATTAAAAGAATATGTTAGCAAAATTTACGAGCTGTATCAAAAAGATACATATAAGAAAGAGTATCCTTGGATTGATAATATCTCGCTCGTACGTGATAAAAAGCTAGAGCTCGAATTGTTAAAATTGCTTTCTAAAGAGCTCAAAAGTGGCAACTTAGATGAAGTTTATTTAATTCCACCAGTATTTTTCGGGGAAGATACTGAAATTAAAGGATTTGCTTTTACCACGGGGGATGGTACACATTTGGACAAAAAAGCAGTATTCGATATGCCTTCTATAATGGATTGGAAAGCAAGCATTGGGGACGAGAGAAAGAAAATAGCTTTTGATACGCTGGATAGTTTTAGACTTCATGAGATTAAAGAAGGAGGCAAGGGACGAGTGTGGTTGCTTGAAAGGTCATTATCTTGGGAGGTAGATTTTAAGGGAAATAGATATATCCTTTCGGAAGGGAGCTGGTATGAAATCTCACCAAATTTCTATGCATTAATTAATTATTACTTCCAAAATAGAGTTATTGATGCTAGCAAAATCCTGCCTGCTCCCACAAAAAGTAAAATCAAGGAATCAGAATACAATAAGGCGATTTGTGATGCTTTAAAAGACCATTATCTTTTTGACCTTGGCCATAAAGATGCTAAATTGAAATACATTGGTAACGATAAAAATGAAGTATGTGATGTATACGACGGCAATACCAATACCTTTATCCATGTTAAAATGGGCAAATCTTCATCCAGTCTTAGCCACTTATTTCAACAGGGAAATTTCAGTGGTATAATTCTAAAACAGGATGAAAAATTGCTAAAGCAATTTGTTGAGCACTTAAAGAGCTACAAATACCGTGATATAAAAAAGTTTAAATCATATGTTCCTTCAAATTACACAATATTATTCATATCGGTGGTAGATGGAGGTAAGAAGCAGGACATTCCTTTTTTTAGTAAAGTTACTTTTTACCATATTGTAAGCAATAGCCTTGAACTTGCAGGTTACAAATGTAAATTTGGCTATGTTGCTCTGCCATAAAATAATATCTTTTTTTGGGTTAGCCTAACGCAAGATTAATTAAAAAATTTGAATAAATTTGCACATTTTTGTTATTCAATATCTATTAAATTGTAATGATGAACTTATCCGAATTTTTAAAAGATTCTAACTATAAATTATCCCAGTTCTCAAATGAGCAAATACAACAGTTTGAAGCTGATATATTTCTGAGAGAAGTAAAGGAGAAGCATGTACCATATGTCAAATGTATTATTCGTAGAAAAGAAATTAAGCTAACACCAGAAGAGGCTATCAGACAATTGTATCTTACTGTTTTGACACAAGAATTGTTGTATCCGATAGATAGAATAGAGCTAGAATATGCTGTTTCTTTCGGACGGGAGAAAAAGAGAGCAGATATTGTTGTTTTCGATAAAGATAAAACTACATCACCATATATAATTGTAGAACTTAAAAAGCCTAAGCTAAAGGATGGTAAAGAACAATTAAAGAGCTATTGTAATGCAACAGGGGCACCTATTGGCGTATGGAGTAATGGAGAGTCCATTTCGTATTATCATCGTAAAGATCCTAATTATTTCGAGGATTTATCTGAATTACCAGCTGCATCGCAGAGGCTTTCTGATATATTAAAGGAGCGTTGGGCGCTGGATGATTTAATTAAAAAAGATAAATTGGTTACTGAAAGAAAGTCTTTGAAAGACTTGATTTTAGAAATGGAAGATGAAGTATTAGCTAATGCGGGGGTAGATGTATTTGAAGAACTTTTTAAGCTCATCTTTACAAAGTTATTCGATGAAATGGAGAGTGGACGGAATAAAAGTCGTTATCTAGAATTCAGAAATTATGGTGATACTGAAACCGAGTTAAAGGAAAAGCTACAAATTCTATTTGATAAGGCTAAGAAAAAGTGGTACGGTGTATTTAGTGATGATTCACGGTTGATGCTTACTCCTTCGCATTTATCTGTTTGTGTATCTTCCTTACAGGATGTGAAGCTTTTTAACTCCAATTTAGAAGTGGTAGATGAAGCTTTCGAATACTTGATAAACAAGAGTAGTAAGGGGGAAAAAGGGCAATATTTTACACCTCGTTACGTGATTGATATGTGTGTAAGAATGCTGAATCCGCAAAAAACTGAAACAATTATAGATACCGCAGCCGGTAGTTGCGGATTCCCCGTACATAGTATTTTTTATGTCTGGGAACAGATATTAAAGGAAAAAGGTTTAACGAAAAGCCATTTGTTTACACTTGAAGATAAACCGAGCGAATGTACTGATTATGTAATTAACAACGTGTTTGCAATAGACTTCGACGAACGTGCTGTTCGAGTGGCACGGACCTTAAATCTTATTGCGGGAGATGGTCAGACCAACGTCTTGCACATGAATACCTTAGACTGGGAACGCTGGGACGAAAATACTAAAGATGAAGACTGGATTGACACGTATAATGATGGATGGAAGAGATTAAAATCTTTACGTACTAATAAGAATAGCAACCAAGATTTTGAGTTTGATATATTAATGGCGAATCCACCGTTTGCTGGCGATATTAAAGAAAGTCGTATATTGGCTAAATATGAATTAGGTAAAAAGGCGGATGGTAAATATCAAACAAAAGTTGGTCGTGATATATTGTTTATTGAACGCAATCTTGATTTCTTAAAACCTGGAGGTAGAATGGCTATCGTTTTACCTCAAGGGCGATTTAACAATAGCAGTGATAAGCAAATACGTGAATACATCTCAGAGCGTGGGCGGATACTAGGAGTAGTAGGATTACACGGCAACGTTTTTAAGCCACATACTGGTACTAAAACCTCTGTATTATTGGTTCAAAAATGGAACGATGACCCTAAAGTAGGTCCACTTTGCCCCAAAGTAGAAGATTATCCTATCTTTTTTGCGACTATGCAAGAACCAAGTAAAGATAATAGCGGGGAAAAAATCTATGTAAAGAAAAAAGATTATCCTAAATCTGCACGCAGCAAAAAAAGCCAAGAACCTGCAGAAGAGCCAATCGATGTATATGATGGAAATCCTATCAATTTAGAAGAGTATCTTTTGGATATGCATGATCATTTGATTGTAAAGCATGATCTATTTAACCATGATCAAATGACTCGTGATGGTATTGCCGAAGCTTTTATAGAATTTGCAAAAAAAGAGCAGCTTAGTTTTTTTTAGGTAGCCCTTTCAATGAACAACGATATAACGAATTGTTGAAAGGGCTAGAAGTAAGTGAGATATTAAAATCTAATTTAGAATATAGTGGTAGAATTGATGCAGAATATTATAAACCAGGGTATTTAAAATTCGAAAGTTTAGTGAAAAGTAAAAAGGGAGGAGTGCTTTCTGAAAAGGTGAGTTTCCTTATTGGTCCTTTTGGCTCCGCGTTTACTGTAGATAACTATGTTGAAGAGCCAGTCTATAGATACATAAGGGGTAAAGATGTCAAACCTTTAAAGCTGATGAATGATGACAATGTATACATGTCTAAAGAACATTATAATAGTTTGTCAAGATACCACTTAAGAGAAAATGATGTGATGGTTTCTGTAGTCGGTACAATAGGAAATGCAGCAATTATTCAAAAGCAGGATTTACCTGCAGTTTTTAGTTGTAAAAATACTGTAATTAGATCATCAGAAATAAATCCTAAATATTTGTTAGCATATTTAAATTCCAAATATGGAAGAGAATTGCTGCATCGGAAAGAAAGAGGGGCTATTCAGAAAGGTTTAAATTTAGATGATCTTAAAAATTTAGATATCTTCTTAGCTTCAGTAAAATTTGAAAACGCAATTGAGAAAATATTTGATATTTCTAATTTAAATATAAACGCTTCAATGCAACAATATTCTCAAGCTGAAAGATTATTATTAGAGATACTAGGTTTACATGATATTCAATTATCTACTGATGCTGTAAACATAAAATCTTTTAAGGAAAGTTTTTTTAAAACAGGTCGTTTGGATGCTGAATATTATCAACCTAAGTATGAGCAGTTAGAAAAATATATTAAATTTTTGGAATACAAGAGATTAGGTTCTATAGTTAAGATAAGAAAGTCAATAGAGCCAGGTTCGGATGCATATCAAGGAGAAGGCATACCTTTTGTTAGAATCTCAAACTTGAATAAATTTGGAGTTTCTACTCCTGATATCTATCTGGATAAACAATTATTTGAAAATGTTATTCGTCCTAAAAAAAATACGATATTGCTTTCAAAAGATGGTTCAGTGGGTATAGCATATAAAATAGAAGAGGATGCAGACTATATAACTTCTGGGGCTATATTGCATTTAGAAGTGACTGATGTAAATATTTTGCCTGACTATTTAACTTTAGTATTGAATTCAATTGTCGTTAAAATGCAGTCTGAACGTGATGCAGGTGGCTCGATTATACAACACTGGAAACCTTCGGAAATAGAGCAGGCTATTATTCCTATAGTTGATCTTAATAAGCAGCAAGAAATCGTTGACCTAGTAAGGGAAAGCTTTAAATTACGAGCTAAAAGTGAGAATCTGTTGAAAGTAGCTATGCGAGCTGTAGAAATTGCTATAGAATACAATGAAGATAAGGCTATTGAGTATGTTGATGAGAATAATCAATGATTATGGCAGGTAATAGATTTAGAAATTGGCAAAATTCCGTAGATATAGATTATTTGTCATTATATATTAAGACTTGGTTCGCTTTTTTATCAACTGTTCATGAATTACATCCTGAAGCTATAAATGGTAGCGGCGATGGTAGTGCTATTTCAATTTATAAGATTAATGTAGGCATTCCTGAAAAATTTGTAGATGTAATGCTTCATCATATTCATAAGGTTTACACAATTGGGAATAATATAATACCTTTGGATATACCGAATAGCTATTACATCAACTACTATAATACAAATAAAGGCTATATCCTAGATAAAGAATGTCAGCTGTCAAAATTTAAGATGGTTAATGGGCAAAGGGTATATTATAAATCATATATAAAAGTAGAATATAAAGATAAGCTCAATGGCCAGACTGCCCCTAATTTACTAATTACTATTAAAAGTGATCAACCTAAATTTATAGAGAATCTTATTCGCCACCATCTTATAGTTAATATCGAACTGAGTAAATTTATTGATGAAACGGGTGTTGACGGTATTAATAATATTTTCAAATCAAAAGATGAATGTATTGAACTTATAGAGGCAAATTTGAAAAATTCATTATATGAGGTTGTTAATGAATTGGAGCTTGAAGATGATGAAAAAGAGGAACGTAAAGGGTACTGCAATGGGCTCCTTGTTCCTCTTGTTCAACTGCTACGACAATATTTTTCAAATGATGACCTGTTTATGCATTTGCCTGTAAAAGGTTTTCCTGATAATTATGATGTTAACCAAAATAAAATAAAGGTTTTGAATTGGTTTATATCTTTTAATTATCAGCTTAGAAACCTACTTTTTCATTCGTTAATTGATCCTTTTAATCCACAATGGTTAAAAATTTTTAAGCACGCATATTTGGCGTTAAAAGAACTGGTTGAACATAACATTGAAAAAATTGAAATACAAGTAGATAATTAGCTTTTAATCTTCGGCATATTGACATTTTATACAGTGTTTGTTTCACAAACCGGTTTCTTAATATTTTTATAGCTTGGCCAATCCAATTGGATATATATGAAAATTATACCCACTTGATTACCCGACTCGAGATAATTGGTTGCGGTTATTCGTGTTTGTTAATATATTATCTAATATTGTAACACTAACTTACTCATTTTGAGCGTCGGAAATTTCGTAATACTTTTGGTCGAAAAATTCACTCAAAGAATAACCGATTGCATTTAAATGTTTAATTAAAACCTTAAGTGTCATATTAGATGAGCCTGCTTCAATTTTACCGTATTGTGCTCTATCAAGGTTATAATCATAGGCGAAGCTTTCGTGACTTGAATATCCCATGCTTTTTCTTATCTGTTTGAAACGTATTCCAATTTTCTTTTGTTCAACATCAAGAATCAATAATCTATTGCTTTTTTGCTCCATTTGATAAAGAAACGGAAGCTGTTTGTAAAAAACCACTCCGTATAATAATACGTATTATTTGGAGTTATTTAATTCATTTATTATATTTGTATTGGTTAAATACAATTTCTGAATTTGATATTATAAAAAAATAAATAGTTAGGGTTAAATTAAAAATAGAATAACGAACTCTCGTAGCAGGATCTGGCGATAAATGTGATACGAAGGGTGAGTAATGCGTCTATTTGTCCTATCTTTGGTAAATATTCCTAGGATAGGATGACGCTTGCTTGATCTTTGGCATCGCCCATTATTAGTTTTAGTAATGGTACTGAAAGTTATTTCCTAGGGTAATGAGTAAAGGTTCCGCCAGAGCCTCTGCTGCTACGACAAGTGAGTAGTCATCCATTTTGACTGTTTCTTGAGTTCGTTTTAACTTACGAATTATGAGAAAGAAAATCAAAAAAGTAAAGTGCCAACCAACATTACGGAGATGTTACGTATTTGGTGCTTTTATGTTTTGGAAGCAAATTACCAAGAACATCATCACAGCCCCCGAGTAGCTCGGCTGGTTTGGCCAAATAAGATTTGGCTTCTCTTGCCATGGAACGCGTAATGCCAATATTATATACCTTGTGACCCCTCATTCAAACGCGTTCTGGCTCCCTTAATGAATTAATTATTACTAATGTGAACTAAGTAACATCAGGCTCCCAATAAAAAGCTGATTTCGATCGGAGAGGGGATGCTATGTACTTTCGGTTACAAAGATTTACTGAAAAATGAACAGGATTTTAGCGCTACAACTTGCTTTTGACTTGATAATTTTTGATGTCCATAAGGTCGATTATGATCCTATAAAGGAGATTGAATCTTTTTGGAATCACTATGCGCTAGAGACTATATCTGCTAATATATTGCAGCTGTTGAGCACGTATCTTGATGTTGGTTTAGAGGAAAATAAACCCCTTAAAGATGCTGATATGCAAGAATTTGCAACTGCTATATATCGTGTATTGATCGCATACTGTGTTGCCAATTATCGTCATATTGATCCTAGCAAAATGCAGCTTTCTGCTGAAACTAAAGTACGCATCAAAAGAGAGATCGAATTGAGTAGAGAAATCGCCGAGTTCTTCAGTAGGTTATCGAAGTAACCACTAACAAAAAAATTATGAATACCCTAAAATTACTAGCCTTTGTAAGGCTATATATAATCTATATATTTAAAGTACCTGTGAAACACTGCTTAAGTGCAGCTATAGCGCAATTTACGCAGCTGTTGCGTAAGCATGTTAGACTAAAAAAGCGCTGTAGCAGTGAAATTCAAAATCAAATTAAAACAGCCGTTTCCTCGGGCAGCCTTCGGCTTCTGTTTGAGGATCGTTCGACACTGCGTCGTATCAACGTCGACTCTTCTTCGGGAACGCTTCGACTGTTGTTCGACTGCGCTTCGACTCCTACCCGAAGCGCAGTCGAAGCCCTGCCGAAGCCGAGTCGAAGAAATGACAAGCCTGTCCCGAATATGTCCCGAATAAGTCTCGAAGCCGAGCCGAAGGCCAGCCGACCAGGGGGAGAGGTATCACCTTCTAGGGGCTTTTTCCTGACCAACTTCGCCCCGGCTTCTGCCTTTCATGCAATTGGCATCAAGTTTTCATTGGGATCTCATCGGACCACACCGATCAAAACCCGATGCCGACCCGATGAAAACTTGATGAAATGTAAAAATTCGGTAGGAATTGCTCAAAAGCTGGTCGACTATAGCTTGGCACAAGAAACACACAGGCTTGACTATAGCGCGACCCTAGGTTCACCCTTGCTAAGCCCTTGTTATACACAAGGACAACTAAACGATTGCACAAGACCCACACAACAAAAGCAAGCTTTTCAGCAGGTGGGAAATGACAGATTGACTTATAGAGTAGAATCTGAACGCTTTGTTTTAAGGTGTTTTAAGTCGATCTGTAAGGCTTTTGTGTTTCGAGTTAATACTTTGGCTGGATCAGTAGGTGTAGTCGTTCAGCGGGCTTTAAAATGCTTTTTATCTGTTGCAGATTATAAATGTGCCTATCGCATCATTTTGACATGCTTGTTTTTATGTTTAGTTTCTATGTTTAGTTTATCAGCTCAGACGCCCAGCAAGAACAGCGGGGCCGATGGGCTATCTGATCTCGTTGCACTAAAATCGGGCGATAAGATCCCGGATGCGGTATGGAACCAGTCGCTCGAACTCCACTATTTTAATGGTCAAAAGAAAACAATCAAATTCGCTGATCTGAAAGGAAAGCTGATCTTGTTAGACTTCTGGTCAACTGGCTGCCCTAGTTGCATTGAAGGAATTCCCGACATGGAATTGATCCAGCAGCGCTTTAAGGATAAGGTACAGGTTGTGATGGTCAATAGTAAACGAAATAGAGATACCCCAGAGCGTATAAAAAAGCGTTTTAAGAAATATAAAGAGGACTTTAATTACACGCCGGTATTACCAACAATATTGAATGACACGTTGTTTACGTCACTTTTTCCGCATAATACGTTGCCAACGATAGGGATTATTAATCCCGAAGGTGAATTTGTCCTCAATTCATACGCAAGTTCTATCACAGAGGATATTATCAAAGATTTTTTGAAAACTGGAGTGTCAAGCCGATTTATTGAAAAATCGGAAATCCAAAATACTGCCCGGATAAACACACGGCCTTTGGTCGATACAACGGGACTTCTATTTTGCTCGGTGATGTCGGGTTATCGAGAAAATTATCTCGGTGTGTATCCCGCTGTGTCCTATAGCGAAGGGAATTCACTGTTTCAGGTGGGGAATTACTTTCTGAATACCTGTTATCAGCTGGCTTTTCCAAATGCATTCAAAGGGGTACAATCGAACCTTTTCGTTTTTGATGATCAGATTAACAAGAAATTTATCAATCTCATATACGATTTTAAAACAACAAAAGGACAGTTTTGGTATCAGCTCTACCTGCGCGATAGTATCACACAGGAGTTAGCATTCGATTATTTTAGAAATGCTTTGATTGAACGGTTTCATGTTGCTGTTGAGCGAAAAAAAGGTACTGTTGCGGCATACGCACTTTCGCTGGATGGATCGCGTCCACTATGGAAAACCAAGGGCGGAATGTATATGAATAGTGTGGATAAAGGCAATGAATCTTTGATCATGCAAAATATGCCCCTAAATGGTGTGATTGGTTTTATCAGGTCTGTTTTGGACAAGCCGGTAATTTTTGAGGGTAAAAGTTCCGAACGGATTGATCTGCGTTTGCCGGGAAACTTTCTTGATCTGTCTATCAAAGAAAAGATAGCTGCGCTGGAACAGCATGGCATAAGGCTTACGCCAACACAATACAATGGTGAATATCCTTATTTCTACACCGTATCTACTAAACATACGAAGTAATGAAAGTGTTGTTGACAGCGCTTTTTACAAGCGTATTGTTTTTCATGGGCAAGGCTCAGGAAAAAATGTGGGTACAGGGTACAATTGTTTCAGCGAAAGATGGCAGGGAGCTAGTGGGGGCATCTATCCGGAACAAAACTTTGCATAATCAGGCTGCAAGTTCACTGAAAGGAAAATTTGCTATTCAGGTAGGTGATCATAAAGATTCTTTATTGATCAGTTGTATTGGTTATCTAGATAGGACAGTAGTAGCCGGATTTTTTGAGAAGAATAAGGTGTTAGCCCTTTCTGTCAAAGAGACTTATCTCGAAGAGGCTATTGTCAGTACCGGTTATCAGACATTGAAAGCCAATGAGGTGACAGGGGCCATTGATGTAGTCGATAATAAGATGCTCAGTCAGCAGGTGGGAACTAATATTCTGGATAGGCTCAATAATATGACAACAGCAATTCGTTTCGACAATCAGCCGATACAAAATGCTGACCTGCAGAAACTGAATATCTCTGTTCGAGGTTTGAGTACAATTAACGGAAATCTGGATCCGCTAATTGTGCTAGACGGCTTTATCTATGAGGGGGATATCAGTAATATTGATCCCAATAATATTGAAAGTGTCTCCATCCTGAAAGATGCTGCGGCGAGTGCCATATGGGGGGCGCGCGCCGGGAACGGTGTTATCGTCATGACTTCAAAAAAAGGTGCTTTTTCCAAAGAGCAGAAGACAAAAATAACATTGTCAAATACAGTGATTTTGAAGGAAAATAGCGATCTGAATAAAATTTATCAGCCCCAAAATGCGGATTTTATCGCACTCGAAAAATATCTTTTTGAAAAGGGGTATTACGATTCGGAATTGCTATACCAGCCGTATCTGGCACAGTCGCCAGTGATCGACCTATTGGATAGACGCAAGCGCAACCTGATTTCTCCGGCAGATTCGGCCAGCGGTATAGCTAAACTCTTGGTACAAAATGGAAGACAAAACTATATGGATGCTTTTTATAATGTTCCGTTTGTCAATCAGCACGCGCTGAATATCTCGGGCGGGGGGGCACGCAATTCGTATGGTTTTGGTATTGGGTATACGGGGAATAAATCCGAACTGGATGCTTTTGATAGAAAGATCAATATCCAGCTGTCCAATAGTTTCAGACCTACCGACAATTTACAGTTGGATCTCCAGGTGCTGTATACTAATCAGGATAGCAGAAAAGGCAAACCTGAATTCTCATCGTTAGGCTATAGCAGTATGCAGGCGCCATATCTTCAGTTTCTAAATGAGGATGGTGGTGAAATCCCATTTGAAAAGGAATATAGGGCCAGTTATCTGAAAGAAAACTATACAAGTGGTTATCTGCCATGGGAATACTATCCACTGTCGGAATACAAATATGCGAAAGACCGACGGCAGACTAATGAATGGTTTTCTAGCCTGAACCTGAAATATAAGGTATTGCCTTACCTACACCTGAATGTCGGTGGACAGATTCAGCAGCAGCGTACAGAAAATAACGAATTGAATACTTTGGAAAGTTATGAAGCACGTAAGTGGATCAATGAATTTACCATCATCGGTACTGGTAGCACAGCTACAAAATATAACATTCCACTTGGTGGTATAAAACGATACTCCGCTGCTGAGGGCAGGTCGTATACGCTACGTGGTCAAATTGATTTTAACAAATCCTTTGGTCGGCATCTACTGGTCGGTATTCTTGGTGGCGAGGCACGGGAGAATAGGTCGAACACCAATTCCTATACGGCCTATGGATACAATGAACTGCCGATGTCGAGCACTTCGGTAGACTTTGTAACTCGTTTTCCAACGCTGCCAGATGATGGGATACGACGGATACCGGGAGCGCCGCAATTTTTTAAAAATGTAAATCGATTTGTATCACTTTATACCAATATAAGCGACCGGTTTATGGACCGCTATGGCCTATCGATGAGTTTACGGAAAGACGGCGCTAATATCTTTGGCGCATCGACCAATGATAAATGGTCGCCGCTCTGGTCCGTAGGCGGATCTTGGGACATTTATAAGGAGGCTTTCTTTAAGCTGGCTCTGTTTGATTATCTAAAATTAAGGACAACCTATGGAACCAGTGGTAACGTCGATCTAAGACGGTCTCCAGATCCAATTGCCTACATCGGTTCGGCAACCTACACCAGCTATCCAATGTATCAGATAAGTACCTTAAACGATCCTTTGCTAAAATGGGAAAGAGTGGCAACTACTAACTTTGGTCTGGATTTTTCAGTAAGAAAGGGAAGATTGTCCGGACGTATTGACTATTATGTAAAAAAAGGTAAAGATCTATATGGATTGAGCGAATACGATTATACGGCGTGGGGCTTACAGGGTACAGTTGTCAAGAATTTGGCAGGAATGCGAGGGCAAGGTTTTGACATTGACTTAAATTTAAAGAATACAAGCGGAAAGGTCAACTGGGATACGCGAATGATATTAAGCCTGAATAGGAACAAAACAACGCAATATTATAACCTGCAAAACAGTGTCACATCCTTTCTATCGAGCGGAAATTCCATCACACCGATCGTCGGTAAACCGCTGAACGCATTGGCGGCTTATAAATGGATGGGGTTGAATGAATTTGGGGAAGCGCAGGGCCTGCTGGATGGGCAGCTAAGCACAAACTATACAGCCATACGTAATCAGGCCGATGCATTACCAGAAGGAAATGAGAGTATCGTGTATTTTGGATCCTCCAAACCGCAGTCCTTTGGGAATATAATCAACACACTGGCTTGGAAGTCTTTGATTTTTTCTATCAATGTCAGTTTTAAGGGGGACTATTACGTCAGGCGTCCCGTGACGTCCTATTTTTCATTGTTTGCCAACGGTACGGCCTACCCAGACTTTGATCAGCGATGGCAGCAGCCGGGGGATGAACAGCTTACGCAGGTTCCTGGTATGAAATTTCCCATAAAATCAATGTCGGATGCATTCTATCAATATGCTGATATCAATGTCTATAAAGGGGATCATTTGCGGCTGGAGTATGTTTCGTTGACCTGGCAAGGTAAGTATACCGTCGGAAATCGTGCATTTAATATGGGGGTGTCGGCAAACGCGGCCAATCTGGGGGTACTATGGCGTGCAAATAAGATTGGTATCGACCCAGAATTTCCGTACCGATTAAGTCCACCAAAGACATTTTCCATCGGATTAAAAATTGATTATTGATCTAATAACGTAAATGATGAAAAGATTTCTTAACATATTGTGGCTAGGGGTAGTTGTTTTCTCCTTGTCCGCCTGTCAAAAATATTTAGAGGTGCAGTCAAACTATGGTTTGGCTGTACCCAATAGCTTGGACGACTTACAAAAGCTACTGGATGATAGCCAGATCATGAATCTGAAGTTTCCTTCTTTTGGGGAAGCTTCGGCAGATAATTATTACCTGAGCCAATCCGCATATGATGCATTGCTTGACTATGGCCAGCAGACTTATATCTGGCAGAATGATCATATGAATTTCGGAAATGACTGGTCCTCCTCTTATAATACGATTTACAATAGCAATCTTGTGTTGGACCGTATAAAAAAGAGCAATCGAAATGAAAGTAATGCTAATCAGTATGATGCCATTTATGCTTCTGCTAAATTTTATCGGGCAAGCCAATATCTGGCTTTATTATGGACTTATTCAAAAGCCTATACCCAAGATTCAAAAACAGATATGGGTATTGTGCTGCGGAACAGTTCGGATTTTCATGAGCAATCGTATCGGTCATCCATAGCGGAGTGCTACGAAAATGTAATTACAGATCTGAAAGAATCTAGTCTTATGCTTCCTGAGAAAACCAGTCATGTCATGCGTCCCAATAAGTATGCGGCTTATGCTACATTGGCTCGTGCTTACCTATCGATGCAGGTCTACGATTCGGCCCATTATTATGTTGATCTAGCCCTAAAGTACAATGCTGACCTGCTCGATTTTAATAATTTATCGGAAGTAAAGATGACAGCGTCCTACCCATTTACGATTTTTAATAAAGAGACTTTATTTTATGCTGAATTATTAGTAAGTATCAATTTGACAAGTTCGCGCGCATTGACCGATACGCTCCTGTATCGTTCTTATGAAAGTAATGATCTGCGCAGGTCAGCATACTTTAAAGTAGCAGCCGATGGAACGACTACTTTCAAAGGCAGTTACGCAGGATCTTCTAAGATGTTTTCGGGAATAGCAATGGACGAGCTGTATCTTATGCGTGCGGAATGCAATGTGAGAATGGGGAATGTAGAGGCAGGAATGGCAGACTTAAACCATCTACTCGGGTATCGCTATAAAACGGGCACATTTATTCCTTATGTGATAAAAGACAAAAGAGAAGCACTGGCTTTAATCCTAAAAGAGCGAAGAAAGGAATTGCTGTATAGGGGGCTAAGATGGATGGACCTAAAGCGGTTGAATGCAGAAGGAGCGGAGATTTTAATAACAAGAAAACTAAATGGGCAACTGATTACTTTACAGCCAAACTCCAACGCTTATGCACTTCCTCTTCCTCAAGATATTATTAGATTGACGGGAATGCAACAAAATCCGAAATAAAGAAAATGTAGATACAAATAGGGAAGGGGCAGTCCGATCGATCTACCCCTTCCTTTCATTTATCCCCTATTGATTGGAGTAAATGTAGTTGAGCTGCTGCCACCGGTTCTAGATGGGATATAGTTTCCTCCAGAAGTTGCGGTAGCGCCAAGTTGAATCTTTGCTGGATTCAGTTGATCTGAAGAATTCAGATCAGATTCATCTACTACCTGAGAGCAAGCCATAACGTTTGCACTGTTACAGTCCTCATCATTGGGCGTGGTATTCCAACGCGAGGCATCTTTAACCTGATTCGCATCTTGAGGATTACCATGGAAGTAAATAGTCACAGGATCTAATTTTTTTCCTGCATAAGCTTCAGCACCTTTAAATGCTGAGAATCCGATAATCATGGCTCCGCCTAATATCATGTAGCCATAATTGTTTAAAAATTTGGTTAGCATAATGCTACCCTCCTTTCTGTATTGCAAGCCAATAATTGATAGTAAAGTTGTTGGCCTGCAAACTTTTGGTAAATAATTGTTTTCGGTACGGTTCTGTGTACCGATCGTATCTGTATGCCAGGCTGCCTACTATAGGCCTACTGACGCTGTCATATACTGGAGAATGGTGTATGCTGTCTGGTATAAACCAGAATTCATGTGTTGGTTTAAATGTTGCGTTTTTATAGCTTACAATTCCTGTTGCTAGAATAACCGTGAGAAAGAGGCCGACAGCGGTCTTATTGCTTAAGTTGTTTCGGCCGTGTAGCAAAACCTTACGATTGAGTATTTGTCCTGCTAGCGATAGGCCAAGAATAACGAGGTTAAAGAACAGATGCGCTGTCCAGGAAATATTACTGAGAAAGCTGGTACACATACAGGGTTTCTTTTCATATACATCGAGGACGCCAAGGGCAATATAAATCGAAAATAAGGTGACCATGATAGTCGATGCTATCCAGCCCCAATGCTGTAAGCGGCGGGCAGGCAACCCAAGCAAAGCTCCGATGCTAATTTCCACCAACGGAAGTAGCCAATAAAGCACTGGTGCCAGATAACTGATCAAGGGCTGCTGCTCAAGAGCGATCTTGAATGCCCCGAGCTGCCAGAGTTTCTCCATCCCCACATAGACCCAAAAAAGTATCATTGCTGCCCGGATGACTTTATATATGATGTGTCCAGTTTTATTCGCTTCCATAACTTTAATTATTTATATCAGGGCATTTATTATTTCCTATCGCTGTTTTTACTATTTTTCGTCGATTTAAAAACAGGGCGCCATACCTATGCCTCCATTGGATATAGCGGCCTGCTCGAGCGTCAGCTTCTACTTTCTCGTACGCTGTAAAACAAAGGTAGTACGGAAAATAGGCTGGCGTAGGTGTACTGAAATGCCTATTTCTACCGGTTGAGCGGCTTCTATTTATTCTAAATGAATTGTGGGGTGTAACGCAGATGTATTTTGCGGTAAAAAGCTGGAGAGGGAATTCTTGGTGAAACAGTCGGTTTTCGCTTCATCAGGACTGTTTTTGATGGGTAGAATGAACACGTTTAGGAGGTGTAGCGGTGGCATACCCCCTGTTTTTTTAACTTTTGTGTTTTATTTATTTAAGTCAGGAAACTGTCTATTCAGTTCGTCAAGCATCGTATTCAACACTTTGCGAATACGGAGCGCTGAATGAAACTCGGCGCTTTTGTCCATACGGATCAGGCTATGCGCTGAAAGTAAAGTGCCTTCACGTGTTTTGACGAGCCTGGAAAATACTTCGGCAACTTCTTTTTTCTCTGACGACCACATAATGTTCGCTTTAACAGATATATGCATCCAAAGTTTGAGCTCTTTGCCATTGAAATTGCTTTGAATAAATTGTTGGGGATAATCCTGCCCTGTTGCTGATGGAGAGTTTTTTTTATCCTCCATATACGCACGCATCAACTTCAGCAGGCTTCTACGGTTGCAATCATACGCAAAGTCTGGGATACAGGAGAAATGTTTGGGGAAGCGTAACAGGGCATCCATAAAGGATGGGGCCGAATTGTACAATTCTTTCCAGCGGTTGAAGAAGCCCATGTGATTAAAATTGAAGTTGACCATCAGAATCAAAAAGCGGTAATGCCAGTTTTTACTCTGGCGCTCGTCTTCAGCCAATTGGCAAAGTGATTCGATCATTTTGCGTAGGTAGTCCTGATGTCGGTATTGAATATAGGGAATCTTACCATTCTCAAATAGGCTGTCCATACCCGAAAGGATCTCGGTGAGATAGGCTTTCGGTATGTTTTTCTGAGCCAACCTATCCAGGATATAGGGCATATGTTCGTATACATAGTTATGCAGCCTCAGATAATAATGCTCCGGCAGCGGCGTACAGGGATCGAGATCTTTTTGAAAGAGCTGTTCGATACGCTCAAGTAATTCTTCTAGGGCAAATATCGCTGCAGAACGCACAATTTTACGCGCGTTACAGAAGCGATTTAACAAGGCGTGTAGCCTCAACAATTGAGTATGGTAGATTTGGATAGCCTGACGTGCATTATTTACCTGAATAATCTCCCGATGGGCTTGTAGTGCCAATGCAAAATTATCATTGCAGGCCTCGGCAATCTCACCCAAACGGTTTGGAATAGCTTTGTTATCAAGATAAACCAAGGCTTCTATAAGCATGGTCAGCTTGTGTAAACTTACGATCATCTGTACCTCCTTTTTATATTTTTATGGTACCATGGCCAGCCAAATCTCCCGGGATGCAGCTGGAGATTGAGCCTGCCGCCTTCTTTTGCTTCTTCATACAGTTTAGGATGCACATCCATTGGGATCTGATACTGCCGTTCTGCATAGGCAAAGGAAAGCAGTAACTCATGAATATCACAGCACACCGGACATTTTTGGACAACAATGGCAGGTATGCGTACAGCTTTTGCATTTGGGATGTTTTGGCAATTCGCCATGATCAGCAGCATGCGGATATACCAGGTACATGCAAGGGTCATGATGGGAAATTGAATTCCATAAAGTTTGACAATGTTTGTCTTTCTCCAGAAAAACAGATGTGCCATCGCGCAGATGATAAAGGCTGTCGGCACCCCTTTTTTTACAGCTGTCCAAAAAGGTTGCGAACTGATCAATAGCTGATAGGGGAGACGGTCAAATAAAGCAATACTACTCATCTGAATACAAACAAAAAAGATAACGAAGAACTGCATGACGCGTTGATGTCCCCGGATTTCCAAGAATGGGATAAGCAATACCAGAATACCTATACTATATACACGCTGATCATGTGTTCGCGCCAAGAAAATCCCATATAGTGTAACTAGCACAGCAATGGCAGTAAATACATAATTGCGGCTAAATGGCAGTTCTTCTTTTTTTATCGTCCTCATGATCTATCAATTAATAATCAGTGAAGTTTTACACTTTAAATTTATCCATAACGGCGCAAAATGATAGTGAATATCCGCTTAATTTCAACGAAGGCCAATTTTTTACAATAAGGGCTGGTTTCCTTACAACGAAAGTGCAATTTAAAACATCAAAGGAGCAAATTTCCATCCGGAAAGGGAATTATTTCATCCATTAAACGACGTAAAAGCATTGATTTAAATGGGTTGGACATTGTTTTAATAAATAATTGGCTAAATTTATATATAAAAATTTCTTCGACAGGGGAGTTTTTTACGCAAGTTCTCCAGCACTAGCCAGTCACGTAATGCCGGATAAACTTAATAGGTGAAAGCTATATAGGAAGAAAGTATAAATCTGATAAGTAGGTGAATTTTAATAGCGTTTTTAAAATGAGGTCTATACATGAAAAGTTTAAGCAAGAATGGATATCAGGATAATAGGAAATTGACCGTGCAGTATCCCGATGGGATCTGGCAGTTGATTGCATCCTTTATTTTTGGAGGGTTCTGTTGGTATCTGGGCTATCGCGGCGACTTGGCGGACTGGCTTTTAAACTGGCCTGTCACTTATAGCTATCTATTTTTTGTATTGATAGTAGCGATTATTTTCTTTTATATCCGATGGGTTATCGTGATATTGGACAAAAAGCACAACTGGCTGGTTCACCCGGAAAAACGCGCCGGTATGCAATTGTTTTTTTGCTGCATACTTCCGACACTTTTATTGTTCTGGATCATTGGCCCCGATCCACAGGCGAAGGATGAATGGCTGCTGTTTCCTTTAATGGTCATCTTTAGTGGCATTTTGGTCCTGAATATGTGCTATACAGTTTACTTCTACGTCGCTGTTTACCATAGGCAAATCATAGTGACTTTAGAACAAAAAGAAACTATCCTGGAGCAGGAATCAAGGATAAGAGATCTTCAGGGACAGATTGAGTTGCTCTCTTCGGGCATCGAACAGCCGAAGCAGATTCATGAACCCGCCGGGGAAGATAGAGATGGAGATCCCATGGATGAAATAGACTTAACCCTGTGCAGATCCATAGATCTGGAGCAGGAGGTATTCCTGCTCAATAATAAAATCATGGTCCAAAAAATACGCTATAAGGATATCGGGATCTTTACGTATAAAAATGGTATGGTCAGCCTTTATTTAAGAAATGCGATGGACGAAAATCTGACTTGTGGCGAGCAGCGCAGCTTAAAGGAAGTTGTTAATATCACTAAGGGATTTGTACAGAAGATTGACCGGGATAAAGCCATACCCTTGGATATGATCCAAGCTTGCCAGCAACTGAAACGGGGCCGGTTGCGTATCGAGCTCAAAATACCTTTCGAGGAACGGCACTATTTTGAGGTGTCAGACAAGATTGCAAAGCATATCAGGGAATGGGTCATGTTGCAGGTGCCGATAGAAAAGGAGCAATGAAATAGAATAGGTAAACTTTAATAGATAGGTTATGGAAAAAGTAAGGGACAATACCTGGAAATGCCGAGCTACTGGTAAAGTTGCATTTCCTTCTTTAATTGAGGCGCGATGGGCAATGCTTCATTTCAAGTTCAGATCTCGGTTGAGGAACAAACTGGATGGTAAACGTATCAAACACAGGATGGGTAAAAACGCCTGCAAAAGGGCTTATTATTGTAAGTTCTGTAAAGGTTACCATATGACCACCTGGGAAAAGGGTCACTTTAATGATTATAAGGCCATAGCCAAAACATGGGAGATACCAAAAGTATTAGGAAATTGGAATTTTTCGATAGAATAATTCTGTCTTCTATTTTATGTGATATATTAAAGAAGGCCATAGCCAAACACTTCTGTAGAAGCCATTAGGATGGCTATTAGAAACCGAAGTGTCGAAGATGGCCTTATCTTCCATTCAGACAGACTTAATGCTCAAACGTTGGTAATATGCATTGAGATTAATATAAGCATTAATGTTCTCCTTGTATCGAAAATTGTTTGTCTTGTCATAATCTTGGCTCGTACTCACCGACCGTTACAAAGAAATATTCAGCTGTGTTCCCTGTTTTTGTACAGTTGGTTTTTACCCCTGTGGAAATCAGAATTTTCTCTGTTAACGGATTCCTATAGTCGGCCTTTATTGAATAGATGTTGATATCAGATTCCAGATCGAACACGAATACCTCAACCACTGGTAGCCTGTCGTTGCATCACTGATGTGATCAGTCCGCATAGCCCATCGAATGATTTGCGCATACTACAGTGGTTTTCGTAAAGGTAAAACCGGTGTGATGAACCCAGCGAAAAGATTATTAAAGCTGTATCAGTTGAGAAACAAGGGCTAGATCGTGCGCTACCTTAATGCATGCTCCGGTGGGATAAATAACTTCAACTTCATGTTTACTGCTGATCTTATCGATGGCTATAAAACTACCGCTGGCTGTTTCTTCCCCTTTGCTGCGCGAAAACCAATAATAAAAAGTGGTTTCGTTAATACCGTTTTCAGCGCAATAAGTCTTCTTGCTCTTGCCGCTAGCTCGCCAGCCTGATATCATAGATAGCATGACAGCTCTTTTTTCTTGCATATTCATAATGTAAGTACACCAAGAGGTAGACAAAGACTTTTAAGGGTTCATATCAATTATGATCATGCTTTTTTATGCTATATTATCTATAGCGTCTGTGTATAGATGGATAGACTAAGCTATTTTACATTTAAAACGGCTCTATATATTTTACTTATTTAATGAGAGCAGTAATAAGACCTACTAATCGTTTTTTGAATTGACTTTGATTTACTTCTTCAATTGAAAGAAAAACTAAGAAGCCTTTCATTACTTGATATATCCGATTGGCTCAGCTGTCACGAACCTTTGACCAAGCTTATCTAGCTCTAATCAACAAATCTGAAATATTCTTAAGAAAAACCAATTGGCAAACCTAGCATGATCATTATGGAAAATATCGTTAGATAGAATACTATACCAGTAAGTTTTTCAAAATCAAGCCTTCTTCGTACAAAAAAACTACCGACCACAACTATTATAGATAGAAAATATAGTATGGCGATCCCCTTATTTATCATTCCTGCAGATTCAACAGATATTCCCCAAATATCTGCTACTTCCTGATTTGGAGTTTCTGAATACATATTTCCATAAAACCCTACTGACGTAATTTTACGGATGATACCACCGATTCCGACGTATGGCAAACATAACCATCCTATCAATTGGGTGACGCAGATTGCAAAACATATATTATAGTATGACTTCATATGGCAAATTAAAGTAAATTATATTTAATTGAAAAACAGACTAATCACAATCAGTCGATAGTGTGCTTAGAGGAGCCTCCCCATTCAATACTTTTTTTACCAAACTCCAATCAGGTCGATGCTTTTGTGAAGCCTTGATAGTTGCACTTCCTCCCCTTTGATTAACAAATGATGTAACTTTACCTTGAAAGGATGCCCATAATGCATCAGCTTGGCTAAACGGCACATCGGCAAGCGACTGTAAGAACGTAGCATCCCAATTTGTAATTCGATCTACTCCCCTCGTATAAAAAGTGTGAGAACCATCTGAATTCACTTCATATCCAAATTTTCTATTTCCGCTGACTGGATGATCATGATATTTGGGGTCATTGATGGTAGTAAAGGTCCATTCTGTAGGTGAGCTGTCCGATACAATTACAGATCCGTTATCTGGCCCCGGAATATCTATACCTATAATTGCACCTGTGGGATTTGAAGAATTCCATAAATAAGTGTCATTCACAGTATAATAATTATATGGTTCAAATATTGAAAGATTGTTATTTACAAACTGATTTAAATTTAATCTTATATATTCTAAAAATGCAGATGGCGTCATCCTTGTTCCGTTTAAAACAGGTAATTGGTCAACGCGTATCGAGAAATCATCCATATTGACGACGGAGCTATAAGCATTATTGATCGACTGGATCCTTGCTTTAATAGGTCCATTTAACCCCGGCACGATATGAGGTGTAGCGAGTAACTCATCTAATTTATTGAAGACATCATTATTTGGAACAAAATCAGCAATTTCTACCCATTTTTCAACAACAGCACACTCTATATTTGGAATAAGGATAAAAGGCTTTTGCGTTATAAAACTTAAGAAATTTGAAAAAGGCATTTGAGTATTATTTGATCCGCCACCACCGTTCTCAGAACCAAGTTCCGAATTACCAGAGCATTGAGAATCGAATGACGTTATCCTAACGTTTATATTTCTGTTTCCAAGACATGGAAAAGGTCTTATCACATATGATCGTATCCATTCTTCAATTAGACTTTTAGTCGAACTTTGGAGTCTGAAATATCCCAAGGGATGTTCAATAGGATGCGTTGTATTCCCGCCTAAACTTACATACGGGGGGGTATAACTTACTCTAGTAATCTGCCCCCCAATTTCTTGGATGTGACTATTTAAATAAAATTTAAGCTCATTAAAAAAATCATACCTAAATGAGCTGAGAGCCATCCACTCATCCTGTTGATCACAATGGGAAACAAACGTGAATTGAACAGCAAAATTCACTGCACATGAGACAATAGTGGATGATCCATTAGCGCGTTTTTTGAGGTTTGGCTTAACGTTAGATTTGAAAAATGATGAACTATCGGCGACATTCGGTTTTTTTTTAATCGCCTTTGCTTTTTTAATATTGGTTATAATGTCAGGTGTAAACTCATATTTATACTCTTTAAATACCTCTATATAGTATTCATAAGTGTCTAATTGTGCTACCGACATATCTTGATCAAGAGCGTATAAAGTCTCTTCAATTATCTCATTTTTTTTATTAAATTTTAAACTTAATATACCCTTAATAACAGTTTTCTCTTTAAAATAAATAGGCGCTAAAACACCTATATAAGTTGTATCTATTAATGATGCAAATTTCACGAGAGGTTTATCAAATAACGTTGCATTAGAAGCTTTTCTTTTATTTAATCCTAATTTAATCTTATTTTTAACATCAGACAACTCTGCATCAGTAATTCTTTCTACGTTTTCATTCCTCAAATTTTCTTTCGAACAGTTAATTAATACAAATAAAATTAAAAATAAGGCAAAGAAACAAATACCTCTTTTAAATAGGTTATATTTCATAAAATCAGTTAATAAATATTATTTTTCAAAATCTAAAGCAGAGATAATATTTATGTAATTGAATAAAAAATAAATCAAAAATAAATCAAAAATTATATTACGTTATTAGCAGAAATAATGATAAACACTGAATTACTTGTATCCTAAAGAAATTTTAGAGGTTTTTTTGTGTTTTTCAAACATAGATTTTTGCCTCATTTGAATTTTGATCCTACTATTCATTCCGGGAAGATGTGCAACTGTCAACTTTTTCCTTTGACCCGAAGCCTGACTGACAAACGGATCATCTATCCATTGCCAGATATTTATTTTCACGAAGATATTCATTCTGATGAATGCCACCAGATTGAAGAGTCTCCAATCATATTTGGCCTTCTTTTGGATATATTTTAACTGTAAGTAATATGCTCATTAGCGAAACAATTCAAACGTATGTCCATTGTTAATATATGAAGCAATCCAAAGTTTTTCTAAGTTTGAAAGACGACCTCCTTTCCAAAAACTCCGAATGATATTGTTGTTCATATTTTTTTATGTATTTAGGGTCTGCTGAAAGTATCCGTCCTATGAAATACGGGCGCTTTGATTTTCTACTACTTTCTTGAAGTTTTGGGGGTAAAGATCCGTTATATTTTTATGATTTATGGATGCTATATTCATTAGCGTATGCTTTAACCACTGAAAAGGATTAACCTCATGTTTTTTACAAATGGCGAAGAAAGAATATATTATTGCTGCACGCTGTGCTGCCTCATGGCTACCTGCGAACAACCAATTTTTTCTCCCTAGGGCAACCGGGCGAATGGCGTTCTCGATAAGGTTATTGTCAATCTGCAGATTTCCATCGCGTAAATATTCCGATAGCATATCCCAGCGTGCGTATGCATAGGACATAGCCTTTCCTATCTGGCTTTTGGGTAATGTGTTTTTTATCTCTTCAAAGATCCATTTTCCCATATCGTTGATGACTGGAAGAGACTCTTTGAGGCGTAACTCCTTGATCTTATCAGGCGATAGCTTTTCTTCTTTGGCTTTTTGCTCGACAGCATATAATTGCTGTATCATCAGTAATGCCTTTTTGGCTCTTTGCGGATCATTCTGTAAGGCTTTCTCAAATTCACGGCGCGCGTGTGCCCAACAGGCCAGATGGGTGATGCTTTTCTTTTTGCCAAACTTTTCGTAGGCTGCATATCCGTCCGTCTGCAGATATCCCTTGAAGTTATCCAGCATGGATTTAGGTACATGACTAGCACGGGAAGGATTATAATCAAACAGCACCGTTTTATCCAACGGCGAATGGTATACCCAAAGATAACCTTGATGGGCAGCACCTTTTTTATCACTGTCCAGTACTTTTATTACCGTTTCGTCTACCTGTAAGTAACCTTGTGCTTTGGTGTCGAAGACCAACTGTTTGTACAAGGGTTCGAGTTTTTCCAGGGCCTGTCTGGTCCATCCGTCGATGGTTGAGGAGGGTATCTGTATATTTTCTCTGGCAAAGATCTGTTTCTGTCGGTATAGAGGGAGATGATCCATGTACTTAGCCGTCAGGATCATCGCCAGTAAGCTCGGCAATGGCTACGGTCGATTTATCTTTAGCCGGATATTTATAACGGATGTAACGTTTGATATAGAACTTGGCAGGCTCGCACTCCAGTTCCTTGCTGATTTCCCTACCGATATATACCATTTCAGACAGATCACCTTCAGGATAGATCTCGATTTCTTCTACAGGAAGGTGTGCCGGTAATTTAGCACGTCCTTTATGATTAGGTCGTTTGCGGATATACTCGATCTTTTCTTTGATTTCATCCTGTTGCTGCTCTACTTCAGCAGGCTCTACTTCAAAGGGGAGCATGGTCTGGTTGGGATCGCCTTCGAAGCGCTCACGCTTCTGTCCGAGCTGCATCCGTCGAAGCATTTCAACCTGAGATTTTAACTGATCGCGTTCCTGAGTAAGGTGTTCTATCCTTTGATTTTTTTCTGAAAAAGCTTGCTCGCGACTGGAAATAACCTTGATAAGATCTTCTTTTGAGAGGTTTTCCAGCGCTGTTTCCATAGTGTAAATATACGAAAAAAGCGGCTTTTATACTACAATAAACCGCTTTTAAGTCAAAGAAAAACGTCTTTTTTGAATACTTTTTACCACCTGTATACCTTCAACCATCAGTACCAGGTCACCCCAAGATAGTTCACCGTTTTTCACTCCCGGCGCCAGAAAAGTTCCCCTCCCCAAACGCTTATAATACAACACAAAGCCTCCCTTCTCCCAATGCAACAGCTAATCGAATGCTGTCTACTACCAAGGCAGGCTGTATGAACGTATCGTTATAAAACACAAAGAGGCAAGATCCTCTCATATGTATTTGAAGTTATAATTTAAGATAACTAATTGGAATTCAAAAAATGAGTATTTTTCTGTAATTTTTAGCATGATTGAAAAGTAAATAAATCAATATGTACCTCTTGTTTGTGCTAAACAAGAGGTACAAATTGTTTATCAACGTGTTATAGAACCGTTAAATAGTTAGTTGTTGAAAAAAAAAGATAAATAAAGTTTTGTAATACAGTGTTTTATATTGAAAAATCAGAGGGTTACCGACATTGATGTCGGTAACCCTCCCATATATACAAGGAAACTGATGTCAAAAAAAGATTTAACAACTTCTATAATTGATAGAAAAAATGTTCTCAATAACAACTTGGCAATTCCGAAGATTTATAAGGCTATCGGTTTTGAGGGAGTAATGTTTGAGAAGAAATTTAGGTTTACGAAGGGGCAACTGGAGTACTTTTATGAAGTCGATTCTAGAACAATTGAGCGGCTATTAGCACAAAATGAAGATGAATTAAGCGCCAGCGGTTACGAGGTGGTGACTGGTGACCGTCTAAGAGCATTTAAGCAAGTTATACAGGGTAGCACATATTCAACTTTATCTAAAAAGGATAAAGAGAGCATCAATACATCCCCTTCATTGAGATTATTCACCTTTAAAGCTTTTCTCAATATAGGAATGCTACTAACCGATTCTCAACGCGCTCCCAATCAACATACAAGATTACCGATTCTGGGAAAAGGTATTTAGAGTTTGTGCAACCGAGAAATTAGCTAATAAAGTTGCCAAAGATAAATAAGACGCCGATTATTCGCTATCCTTCTTAACAGGTTTCGCAGAATGGTTTTTTCGGTATTGTTTATAATTTCCATGTTTTTCATATTCCAAGGTTCCTTCCTCACAGTAACCGCTGAGATAAACAGAGAATTTATTGCTTTGGTCTTTGTTGGCATTCAGCTGTTGGATGATATCAGAAACACGACGGGGTATCTCAAAGAAGTTGGAATTATAAACAAGGTCATCCAGTTCTTTAGTTAGTTCGATACGGCGTTTTGACTCTGGTGGGATATTGTAGAGCGGCGTTAAATCAATCTCTTTTTTGAATATCTTATGTGGTTGGATTTTCAGCGCACGGCAGATCAGAATAAAGTTGTTCAAAGAAGAACCTTTTCCTTTTTCAATAGCTGCAATCGTATTGGTAGTCAATCCGGTCATATTCGCCACATCTTTCAGGGTATAGTATATTTTTTCCCGTTGAATGCGCAATTCCTCACCGATTTCAACCAGTATCTTCTCGTTAATATCTGCCATATACAAATGGAAGACTTATTTGCGCATAATTTGAATAATAATATTTGTATTTTATTTGCGCAAATAATTATTCTTATGTATATTTGTTTCAACGAAAGCCGATAAACTAAATGTGAACTGTGAACCGTACCAATAATTGTGGACTCATAGTGCAAAACTATTATTGTACGATTAAAATGCAAATAATGAGAAAATTAAGTATTAAAAATATAGTAAAGTCACCGGAATAAAACTCATGACTATTTTGTAGATTTGTATCTCGTATCCTATGTTGATAACCCCTATTATTGACGTGTACTGCCATTCAAAGCATAGGGTTAAGAAAAATAAAATTATTTGAATCGTTAAAATAGACTCGGTATTGAGTTTGTTCAAAAGCTGTGTTTGCGCAAAAATAAAGTAATTATTTTGCGTTAAGGATGTTCTTTGACTTATTGGTATTGAAAGGGAGAATATAAAAATTTAGGCTGATCGGATGTTTTGCTGATCGGTTTGATTAGAATAGGAGGCATCTTGTTATGCCGTAGGGTGAGCGCAATGGCGACTCACTAAATGCCCTTTTTAAGAAAATGTTGGGTTACATCCTGTGCTATGTTCTTGATTATTATTACTATAATATGTGGTAGGATGTTAACGATCTCAAAAGGTAGGTTATATACAACAATGTGTTAAGCATTTGTATTATTCGCATAGATGTTAACGATCTCAAAAGGTAGGTTATATACAACTCTTTGTTTAGAACACATAGCGACAACTAGGATGTTAATGGTCTCAAGATGTCGGTTAGTAACAACTTTACAACGCGTAACTTTTTTCAAAGAGAGATGTTAACGATCTCAAAAAGTTGGGTACACAACATTGCTCTATTCAAGCGCTCACAACTTAAGATGTTGATGACCTTAAGATGTATGGTATATTCAACAACGTGAAAAAATCGCAATTGGGGAAACTATTATGTTGATGTTTCTAAAATGTAGGGTATACATAACGGCTCGATAGGGATTGTTTTATCCTTTTGATGTTAATGATCTAAAATAAAGGGTATATACAACTGGACCGCGTAACGACATTATCTTCCATTCAATACCAATAAGTTTTATAACCAGATAACAATTTACACTTACCCAGCTTCGGTTTTCATAAAATCCGTCAAATTCCGCCGGAGCTGCGGTAAATGATTTTCGCTTTAACCAAGAAAGGACGAATTATGAAACTACTTTTACGAAAACAAGAGACCATACGCGCATTAGAAAACCTCCGCCAAGGGGAAGAAAGGGGGCTTAAATTCTTCTACCAAAAATTCTATAAACATTTCCTTTTTCGTGCACACCGCGCAACGGATGACGAATGTACAGGCGAAAGCATTGCCCAAGAGGCCTTTCTACGGCTTTGGCTGTTCCGAGAAAATGTACATTCCGAAACTGAAATCTTCGACTTTCTGAAAGTTCAGGTGAAGTCTGCCATTAAAGCTTTTTACAAAAAATCAAAAAATAAATTTCAGCGAAGCTTGCTGCGGCTCGATAGCATAGAGGATTATCAGGAGTTTATGCTGGGCTATGAACTGGAAGAGGAAAACGAAGACGATGTGCTCTATATCGAGCAACTGGAATTGGAAAAGAAGAAGAGAATGGACCAGCTTAATGCTATTCTTCCAAACCTCAACCGCGATCAACAACTTTTTATTCGTCTCTGCCTCAAATATAGTTTTAACTATGAACGTATCGCGTACTATATGGGGAACATATCAGATTATGAGGTTAGTCTACAAATTGAAAATGCAATCGAATACCTACGTGCCATCGTTCATAGTGAGGAGAAAATGCAGCTTGTAGCCAAGCCGGTCGAATTTAAGTTAAATGGTGAAATGACCGAAGAGGAAGCTGAAGTATTTCGCATGCGCTACGAATTGCAGTATTCCTTCGACAAAATTTCGGAAGCATTGCAGCTGGATGGGGGACAGGTAAGGACGTTGTTTATTAATGCGCACGCAAAAATTAAATCAAAAAAAATAGCATAAAAAAAATAAAAGCAATATGGCAGCTGATACAATGGTGTTGACCCGGAAAATACAGGTGTTCGTGGATTGTGACGATAAAGAAAAACGGTCGGAATATTTTAAAAAACTCTTTGAATGGCAGGATCTCGTATTCCGTGCCGCTAATATGGTCATCACCCACCAATATGTGCAGGAAAATCTGAAAGACCTGATTTATTTGCAAGATGATGTTAAAATTAAACTGGCCGATCAGGCAAAGGATCCGGAAGGTGTATTGAATACTTCACGCATGAACACTACTTACCGCGTGCTATCTAATTATTTTAAGGGTCGAATTCCTACGGATATTCTATCACAGATAAATACGGTTTTAATCAAATATTTTCAGGCAGATCGTCTCTCCTATTGGAAGGGCGAAAAATCACTTCGTAATTACAAAAAGGATATGCCCATTCCCTTTCCTGGTAGGCAAATTAATTTGAGTAAAGATGAGAATACTAGAGATTTTAAATTCACATTATTCAAAATACCGTTTCGAACCTACCTCGGTAAAGACCGGTCGGATAAGCGGGTTCTTCTTCAGCGCGCATTGGTTGGGCAAATCAAAGTCTGCAGCAGCGCAATCAAAATTGTTAAAGGCAAGATCTTTCTGCTGTTGGCCCTCGAGCTCCCAAAGAAAATCCAAGAATTGAAAGATAACATTATCGCCGAAGCGTCGCTTTCAATCGAACATCCCATAGCAGTGACCATCGGAAAGGAGTCCTTTCAGATCGGTAATAAAGAAGAGTTTACTTACCGACGTATGGCCATCCAAGCCGCGCGGCATCGCTTGCAAAAAGCTGCAGCATTTGATAAAGGTGGGCGTGGTCGTAAGCGGAAAATGAAAAGCTTGGAACACTATAACGAAAAGGAGAAAAATTATGTAGACACCAAACTCCATCTCTATAGCCGCCGGTTAATTGAACTTTGTGTGAAAGCACAGGCAGGCACCCTCTTGTTGGTCAACCAATCCAATAAGGAGGAAATTGCCAAAGGCGATAAATTCTTACTGCGAAACTGGAGCTACTACGGTCTTATCGAAAAAATTAAATACAAAGCTAAAATGGTCGGGATCAACATTATCATCGAATAGATCAATCCAATTTTTTCCCTTTATAAAACTTGCTCCATGCATCCCCGGCATAGCCGTTATCCAAATATTCAAAGGTTGAAGCACTCGCTCCTTTCAACTCCTGGCCGCGATAGAAGACCGTCCAGGAGTCTTTTGCATACCCTCCCCCAAGTGCTTTAAAGGTGGATGCCGAAGCGCCGTTAACTTTTATTCCCTGATAATAGACTGCCCAGGGGTCTACGGCATAGCCATTTCCGATTGATTTGAAAGAGTTGGGGCTGCCGCCCTCGACTTTAATTCCACGGTAAAAAAGATTCCAGGCGTCTTTGGCATAGCCATCATCAAGGTATTCAAACGTTGAAGCAGAAGCCCCTTCCACTTTCTGATTTTTATAAAAAACAGACCAATTGTCCTTGGAATATTGACCACCAAGAGGCTGTGTGGTAGGACCAGCAAATCTCTCGTTCTTTTCGCCCCTATAATAGCTGTTCCAATGATCTTTCGCATACCCCCGACCGAGATTTTCAAAGCTCGAAGCGTTTGCCCCATTAATTTCCTTGCCTAAATAGTAGACTTTCCACGTATCTTTGCTGTAACCATTTCCCAGTGTCTTAAAGGTGGAAGTTGTTGCGTCCAACAATGGCTTGCCATAAAAATAAACTCTCCAAGCATCACTAGCATAACCGTCGCAAAGAAATTGGAAAGTAGATGGGCTGGCATCAGTTAGAATTGACCCCCGAAAATAGACTTTCCAGGTGTCTTTTGCATAACCATCACCTAAAAACTGAAAAGAACCGGCATTGGCATTGACAATTTCTTTACCACGATAGTAAATACGACCGCCAATTTTGGCATAGCCGTCTCCCAACTGGTCTTGATGGATATAGGCACTGCTATTTTCGTATTTGCTATTATCAACATAGACATCGCTGGCAGAGCCAAGCAGAAGAAGGGCGAGCATGGTTTTGAAGGAAATAGCTAGTATCATATCGCGTTTGGACTAAAATAGAAGAATTCTTGTTTGTGTACGTGTTAATGAGACCGCAATATAAGGTAAAAGTTTAGTTGTCGATTGATTTTTTGCAGATAATACGCAGTGTTTTTTCCTGCGTTCTTTGGTATTTCTTTGCCTATTCTTTGGTACTTCTTCGCTCCTGCTAGGAGATTGGCTTGGCATTGGTTTGCTCTTTCTCTGCTTATTCCTTGCTGTTTCTTTGCCGTTTCTCTGCTGTTTCTTTGCCGTTTCTCTGCTGTTTCTCTGCTGTTTCTTTGCCGTTTCTCTGCTGTTTGATTGGTGTTTTTTAGCTGTTTCTCTGCTAAAATGGTAACTAAATAGCAACCAGTCGGCAAAGAATAGGCAAACAAGGGGGCTAGTAAGCCCCTAGGATACCTTAAGCGAATACGACCAATCACCCTAGAGAAGGCAAATGCGATCGCAAAAATGCGGTCTATGGGATACAAGGTTGAATAGGTAACACTTATTTTGTTTGCTGCAAATGTATTTCAGGAAAGGAGTAGGTTGAATCCTGTATGGTGGTAAAAAGAGAATAATCGGTGTAATCCGGAACGGCTATCCTTAGAAGATAGCTCCCCTTTTTTAACACCTTGATCTTAAATTCGCCATTGCTATTCCTAACGGTATCCCGACCTAATAAGGCCAAGGGCTCCCTTTCCGTATTGGATACAAAGGTTTCAATTATGAAATAACCAACCGGATTGTACTGGTGGTCAACTAAACGGCCAGTAATACGGTATGCGGGGTTAGTAAGTAGCCCATAAAGTGAACAACAGAATAGTAGTGCTTTTAGCATATTTTTTCAAGTGTGATGCTCGATAACATAAACGTATCCAGCTGATGAATCTTAAAACGGTGACCGTCATCTGATGAATGCAACGACGATCTATGCAAAGATAGCCCCGCTTTGTCAATGGATAGCTATCACAAGTTTATGAAAAACTATCATTTTGCATTTTCTGCTTATAGGCGTAAGGAGATATGCCCGTTAGTTTTTTAAAAAATCTGGAAAGATTATTAGGATCGCTGAAATGAAGTTCAACGGCAATTTGGGCGATAGACTGCTCGTCCAGGAGAAGCCGCTGTTTGATTTCTTGAACTTTTCGGCGTTGGATTAGGTGGATTGGACTGTGGCCCGTATAAGCTTTAATTTGACGATTCAGCTCATTGCGATGTATTTTCAGTAAGTCCGCGTATTGATTGCAGTTCAGGTTGGAGTTGACATGCTCTTCCATGAGCATTTTAAATCGCGTCAGCAAATTATTGTTCGAGCCTTCATTGGCTATATGGTGAAATGCGCGAAATAGCCGATCCAGCCGCAGTAAAATACTGGCAAGGAATGCGCGAATCATATTGGGACTGTCGGATCGAAATGTTCCGATCTCAAAAACAATTTCGGAAAGCAGGATTTTAAATACCTCGAAATCATGAGTTGCTGCGACAATATAGGGCGAAAATGAATAGTTGTAAAAATAGGGTAGTTTATATACAAGTGTCTTATCCTGAAAGAACGATTCCAAAAACTCAGGTTTGAAGATTAAATGGAATCCTTTGACGCTATTTTTATCAAATTCATATTGCTTGATCTGATTGGGAAAAGCGAATAAAATGGTTCCTGGGCATAGATCAATACGTTTTTCATTGGTATATGCCACCCCGCTTCCCTGTTCAAAAAACATGATCTCAAAAAAGTTGATGGTGTGTGGTTCGGCTTCAAAAATCAGGTCGGTATTGTCCTCAAACCGATGGGCATCCATCGCTAAGGGAAAGCCGTATTTACTGTTTTCAAAATCAAAATATCGCATACTCATGTATTCAACTAAATTGCAACCGTTTAAGCGCTCAGGCTGCGGTGATAAAGATAACAGTTTTTATGAAATTGTCGACCCCGACGAAAAAGCGATTATCCTGTCAAATCTTTGTCAATACGTACGGTAAAACTCGGAATATTTGGTCAAGTCGTATTTCTTTTGTATATTGCTGGTTATGAGTTTTAAAGAAAAATTAGAGAACTGGCGCACGTCAATCAATCGCGCCGGTAGTGGTGAGGAATTGTATATTTTGCTTTTGAACTACAAAAAGTTTATCAATAAAAATTGGATGGACGATTTTGGCGATCCGGGCAACTGGAAATCGGAATTAAATCAGGTCATCAGCAAAGTAAGAACGAAAGTGGATGTGGCAGAAATTCAAAATTGCGACGATCTCTCGTCCTACAAAGACGACGCTCGGCAAACAGCCCATTCGCTCAATCATACATTAAGATATCATCACTCATTGACGAAAGAGTAGGCTAGGCCTACTCTTTTTTTGTTTATAGGGCATTACTGTAAAGGAATCAGGACATTCTGTTCCAAGCGTACAGGTACCTGCTTCACCGAGGTGAAACCGTCTTCCTTGGAAATAATATTAGAAAGATCAAGTCCCCTTTTTGAAAACGTACTGATCAAAGCTGTCCTGAAGGTAGCTTTCGATGATCCCCAGCCTTGTCCTAAAATGGTGTCGTTGTTGAGCTGGATCAGTTCATCTGTGGAGTAATAACTGAATTTTTCCAGTAAATGTTGGTAAAGATTTGTTGTAGTAGCCATACAATTTAAAAATTTAAAGGATTAAACCATAAACTGTATCCAGATCTTATTGGGAAAATAATCGTTCTGCGACGTTTATTTTGGTCGAAACCCGTATTAATTTACCACCGCGGTGCCTCCACTCGGTTGGTATTGCATCATGCAATTCTGAATACTCTACAAATATAGTAGATTATTTTTTATAATGAAATTTTTTTTTGTTTTTAAGGTTAAATGGGCGTTAGCTACAGAAATAGGGAGGTCAAAGCGAGGCGGGGTGTTGGCTGTGATTTGGTTATAAAGCGGTTAGCTGGATGGGAAATTTATCATGTTACTGTAATCTCATCGAAAATACTTTAAAAAGCAGAGATAACACAATACTTTTGCGCCATGAATAGAATTGCGGAAATTAACGAATACATTGCTGCTGAACGCGAAGTATTATTGCAACACCCTTTATACCGTAAAGTCAAAACGATCAAAAATTTACGTTCTTTTACCGAAGGGCATGTGTATGCTGTATGGGATTTTATGTCTTTATTAAAAGCTTTACAGATCAAATTAACCTGTACCACACTTCCATGGTTCGCCAGTGAACATCCTTCAACGCGCTATTTGATTAATGAAATTGTATTGGCAGAAGAGTCGGATGAATATATCGATGGACGTCGATTAAGCCATTTTGAGATGTATCTCGACGCCATGTCTGCTATGGGGGCCGATCTCCATTTGATCAATAAATTTATTGCCAATGCCAAAAAATCGGATAATATATTCGATGTTATAGCAATGACAACATTGGATAAGCGAATCAAAGATTTTCTGAATTTTACATTTGAAGTGATTGCCGAGGGCGAGGTGCATAAAATTGCGGCGGTGTTTACCTTTGGACGTGAAGACCTCATCCCCGGAATGTTTACGTCTATTTTAGAAGAAATTAAAGCGAATTTCCCCACAGCCAATTTAGACAGTTTTATTTATTATTTTCAGCGGCATATTGATTTAGATGGTGACGAACACGGTCCATTGGCGATGCAGATGATTACAGATCTTGCGAAGGACGATGAGGTTAAATGGACGGAAATGAAGGAAATTAGTAAAGTTGCGCTGCAAAAAAGAATTCAACTGTGGAATGCAATTGAAGATTCCTTATATGGATAATACGCTAAGCAGATGTTGGAGAAATGCCTTTCAAATCAGCATTTGAAAGGCATTTCTGTATACTGTATAACAAGTCTTATTTATCCGTTATCTTGCAATATCATGCACGAGCTGTTTATTGAAGTCGCGTTCTTTCGAAAGCCAGTCGATTACTTCAAAAAGTCTGGCGATTGATAGGCTGGATTGGGATAGGTATAAAACCCTTCCCCGGTAGCGACGCCTAATTTGTTCTTGTCTATAAAATGTTCTTTGAGATAGGCTACAGTTTTTATCTTTATGGGATCATTGGTTGCCTCGGCACTCATTTTGTTAATATTATAGGCTGTTGTGATGCCAACGATATCGAGTATGCCAAAGGGGCCTGTTGGCGCTCCCGTGGCAACCATCCAAGTCTTGTCGATCGTTTGGGCATCGGCTACTTCGTTGACCAAAAGATCCGTTGCTGCCGAAAGTAATGGGACAAGTAAGGAGTTTACAATATAGCCAGGCTGCTCCTTATGCAGCGGTAGGGCAACCATGCCAATGGATTTTGCAAAGTTTACAACCTGCTCAAATACCGTTTTGTCTGTACCCGGATGGCCCATAATTTCTGCTGTATTGTGCTTCCAGATTTCATTGGCAAAATGTAGCGCCAGGAACTTCTCTGGACGGCCAGTTTCTTGGGCAAACTGACTTGGTAGTAGGGTGGAGGAGTTTGTCGCAAAAATGGTTTTCTCTGGAGCGACTTTCGCTAACTCCTGATAGAAACCAATTTTAATGGCAGGGTTTTCGGGAACAGCTTCGATCAGAAAATCTGCGTTTGCTACTGCCGAAGCAAGGTTTGAATCGTAACTGAGTCTGTCGAAGGTTGAAGCCAGTTGTTCCTGACTGGCATGAAGATCTTTCTCAAATGCCTGCGCCATAAGATCAAATTTAGCTTTTGCTTTTTCAAGTACCTCATCGTTGATGTCATATACGGTAACATCATAGCCATGAAAAGCAGTTTGGAAAGCGATCTGATAACCTAAAACACCGCTTCCTGCAATTGTTATATTTTTAAAGTCCATCTTATTATTATTATTATTATTATTATTATTATTATTATTATTATTTAAAATCATTGCTGTTCTTTTCTGATTTTTATCCTTATCCTTTGATTCCCTTTAACCAATCTTTGAATTTGCTGATCTGCTCTGTGAGAAAGGATTCATGCTCTTCCTCGTCCGCGGAACCAAGTGGCAGGATATGTTCAAAGTAAGTTCCTTTAAATAGTTTACGCAGTAAACCTTCTCCTATAAACGGTTTGTCGTCATTTAACGTTTTGGCTGCTTTTAAGAGATGACGGATGTCGTATTGAAGGGGATTGATATCTGGAACCTGTTTATTTAAGTTTAAAAGTTCATATACGGCAATCCGAGCTGTGCGTACTGAGCTTTCCATGGTAAAAACCACATCGTTATTAGTTTCGACAAACTGACCGACCAAGCCAAGATTTTTGCAGCCCTCAGGGACAACTCTTGGACGGTCACCCTTTGCTCTAGGCATAAACATAGACGTAATGTAAGGCATAAACGCCGTACGTACAATGGTATTTGTGATAACATTCTCCAGTTGATCAATGATGCCTAGATGGTGGCATAACTCGGCTAGAATTTCATCTCCGGTACATTCGGGCATGGGCTTTTTGATGTAATTTCCTTCTTTATCCATAAATAAGGCATATACCCATAAGACAAGAACATCATCCGGTTGTCCAGGGAAATGTGGCTGTCTATTACAGGTGAAACTCATCAACCAATCGGAATCGGTAATGGTGATGATACCGCCAGTAACTGTTTTACCCGAATAGGGGTCATTGACCGCATATGCTTTGAGTTTTTCAACCAAAGCCGAAGGCTTACAAGTCAGTGTTGCAGACTCCCATGCTGATTTTTCGATGTTACTGCAGAACTTTTCGGGTTTACCAAATATGGCTGACTTGGCGGCGAGGTTTTTCCAGAGCTTCCAGCCCGCGCTTTGACCGCTGCTGCTGTTGTCGATACCGATAATCGGCGCGTTTTTATTGTCCCCGTAGAAGGTATCTTCTGTCATTGATCCAGTTGTCATAATGACGAAATCGTCTTTCCCGATTGGAATTTTTACTTCTTTGCCATCTTGTTTTGTAATTAGGGCCTCCACAACTTTTCCATCAGTATTGCTTTGGATGTCCAGATCTTTGACCAATACATTGAATCGAATGTTTACACCTTTGCTTTGAAGTACTTTACGCAAAGGGGTCACAAAAGTGTCGTATTGGTTGTATTTTGGGAATACAAGTGATGAAAGATCATTCAATCCGTCTATCGCATGTAAAAAGCGGTGCATGTACAATTTCAGCTCAAGTAAACTATGCCAGTTTTCGAAAGCGAACATGGTACGCCAGAAATTCCAGAAATTGCTGGATAAAAATGATTCGCTGAAGTAGTCTTCGATGGTTAAGTCATCTAGATCTTCTTTATTTTTAAGGAGCAATCGAATGATGGCCAGCTGATCCATTTTGCCCAGCCCAAACTTGCTGAAGTCTTTTATCTCGCCCAGTTTATGAATGAGACGGGCTTTCGAGTAATTGGAATCATTATCATTGATCAAACGGTACTCGTCCAACACACTGTAAGGGGCAGGCATCTCCAATGCAGGGATATCCTGAAACATATCCCAAAGATTTTCGTAGGTCATATCCATTTCCCTGCCACCGCGGATGATATAACCATCGGTAGCATTACCCGCCCCATCTAACGAGCCACCTTCCACATGGAGCTGTTCGAGAAATGTGATGTTCTCCGCAGGAACATGTCCATCGCGGATAAAATAATAAGCAGCAGACATCCCTGCTATACCACTTCCGACGATGTAGATTTTACTGTCTTTATATGATTTTGGGGGAATGCCTTTATTGCGCTGATAATTACCGATCTGATCAGAAAAAGGCATCGATTTCTTTGGTGTATTACGTTGTTGTTCTTTGCTTGAATCAGGTTCATGATTTACATTTCCATATTCAGCAGATGTATTTAATACTTTGTCGAATTTTGAGGTGATTTCTTTCATGATTCTGATGTTTTTTAATCCTTGACTAAAGTTACTAAGACAACCTTAATCATTTGTGCCCTCAAATTCGCTATTGTTCTACCGAATTTCCGCTATCTACATATTTTGTCGCTTTCGGTACTCTGATGGCGATAAAGTAGCGTATTTTTTGAAAAAACGACCAAATGCTGAGATGGAATTAAATCCGATTTCATAAGAAATTTCTGAGATAGTCTTTTCGGGATTTCCGAGCAGCACATAGGCTTCTTTAAGTACATGCTCATCAATAATTTCATGTGGTGTTTTACCTGATGCTCTTTTAACAACCTGAATGAGGTATTTGTTTGAAATAAATAACTGGTCGGCGTAATATTGTACGTCTTTGTATTGGTTGCTATGTCGCTGTACCAGATCTGTAAACTTATAGAACAAGTTGTTGGTCTCCTGTACACTCTCCATTGGATCTTGGTCTTTAGATGCCAGTTCGTCGGCAATTTCTAACAGGAGATTAAAAATAACCGTGCGGATGATATCTGCTGTAAAATGCGTTGTTCTTAAAGAAACTTCTTTGAGGTAGTCTATTAATTTTAAGAGCTTGTCAATTTGTTTGTCTTGGGAAATGACTATGGTAAAAGTCGAGTTCTTAAAAAATCCCAGTTGCTCAATAAAAAATGGATTGACAATATGTTTGAGAAGAAATGCTTTGTCAAAGAAGATCAGCTTCATTCTAAAGTTGGCACTGACTTGTGAGAATTTGATAATTGTTGTCGGTGCCGATACGAGAATCCTATTTTTTGAAAAATGGTATTCCTGATTATCGATTTCAATCGTGATATCTCCTGCGGTACAGATACAGATCGCATAGAAGTCGATACGAAAAGCATTGCTTGGGTATTCAAAAATGGGATTACCGGAAGAAATGTAATAGGGGCGGTGGCAATTTACGCCAAAGAATGATAAGGTATCTTGAAGACTTTCGTGTGTGTAACAGTTTTTCTTCACCTTAAGCTTCATGGATTTTTTGTTTGACTCGGACATGGGCTGAGAAGATTATTTCTAATAAACAAATGGGCTTTGCTTATTCGGATACTGTTCGTTTAAGGATAAGCTTCTCGGTCGCTAAAGCATCCTCTAACCCAACGAAGAAACTTTTGAATCCGAACTTGTTCAGTAGTCGTTTCGATGCGGTGTTATCGGGATCAATAATACCGATCACATCTTTATCTGGATTTAATGTTGTGGCAAGGGCAAGCATCGACTCGCAAATCTGTGTTCCCAGCCCCTTCCCCCAATGTTCTTTGCGGAGCAAATAACCAATTTCGAATACACTTGGATCTTTTTTGTAATTAACAAGCTTACAGTCGCCCAAAAGCTTTAGCGTATCCGCTTCGATTACTTTAAAATAACCTAAATCAGGATCCTGGTTGATTTCTAGAATCGAATCGAATTTTTTCCGGGCCTGTTCTTTGGGCAATCCTTTACCGGTAATGTATTTCATGACATCATCCGATTTAACCAAGTCGTGGAAAGCGTCAAAATCTTCCGGGAGATATTTTTTGAATAGAAGTGTATTATACATGGCCAATGCGTTTACTTACAAGATAAGGTTGTTTTCTCTGAAATCAAATTATCGGAACCTAAATCATCATCTTTCTGTCTTATTAAGCTTTTTTTATGGATTCAGTTCTGCAATTGAGTTAAATTGCCTTTCTGTAAAGCGGAAGGGAAGCTTTTATAAGAATGCTATCCCGTAGCGATATGGTGTAAATAAGAATTTTTAGAGGGAGATAATAGGTATGGAAATAAGAGCGGCAAGTGAAGCGGACTATGCGGCAATCCTGCGCATATGGGAAAATTCGGTTCGGGCAACACATGATTTTTTGAAGGAGGAGGATCTTCAGTTGTATAAGAGACTGATCCCAACCGAGTATTTACCACAATTAAAGGTATATGTAATGGATGACGATGGACAGCCTGCCGCTTTTTTCGCTGTCTCTGATGATAATCTGGAAATGTTATTTGTGGATTCAGCCTACAGGGGAAAAGGTATTGGGACTGTGGCACTGCAGCATGTACTCGATAAGCTGGAGGTGTATAAAGTTGATGTCAATGAGCAAAATCAGCAGGCTGTTAATTTTTATCTGAAAAAAGGATATCAGCTTATGGGGCGCTCAGCTGTAGATGGTATGGGCAAACCCTACCCGATCTTGCATTTACATCACGAGAGCACTATCAATGGATCGAAATAATTTTAAAATGAAATAACTTATGATACAAGGTTTATACGAAACGCATATTCAGGTGCGTGATTTAGCTAAATCTGTCGCATTTTATACAGAGGTATTGGGATTACGAGTGGCGCATCGCGATCCGACACGTCCCATTGTTTTTTTATGGATTGGATCCGGGAAAGAATATATGTTGGGGTTGTGGCAGGAAGAAACAAACTTTCAACCGAGACATTTTGCTTTTAGAGCGGATAAAGAAGATATCTTAAACTATGCCGTGGACTATCTGAAAACTCGTGACCTGACACCTTATAATTTTTTAAAAGATGGGATCGAAGCACCGATGGTCTTTGCATGGATGCCGGCATTGGCCATTTACTTTAATGATCCGGATGGCAACCAATTGGAGTTTATCGCAGTTTTGGAAGGGGAAGGTAGGCCCGAACTAGGCGTTCTGTCTTACGCGGATTGGATCGATCGTACAACACAATAAGTCGCTTTTTCGCGACTTATTGTGTTGAATTCCATTCTTCGGCAAGGATAGCAAAGACCACGTCATCTTCCCATCGACCGTTATGGAAATAGCTTTTTACAAAATGAGCTTCCTTTCGGAATCCCAAGCTTGTTAAAAGCTGTATGGATGCCTTATTTTCTGGGGCTACCGAGGCCGTGATCCGATGTTTATGATACTGACGGAACAGGGCCTCCATAACTGTTTTCAGTCCTTCTTTCGCATATCCCTGTTGCTGGAATTCTTTTTTTATGGTACAGCCCAATTCCACCTGTAGATGTTCAGCACCGAAGAAATGCACACCAATATCACCGATTACAGTATTTGCACTTTTGTCGGTCATAACAAGCTGAAACCACGACTCTGGAAGATTGAATGTACCCGGATTTTTTGCAATAAATGCATCGACTTCTGCCAAGGATTTTGGAATCCAGCCCTGGTATTTATTGGTTTCTTTATCCGAGCGGTAACTCAATACGGCCTGACTATCCTCCGCCATAATGGGCCGAATCGCTAATCTTTCTGATTCAATATGCATGGTTTAACGTTTTGAAAATCTGGCTATCGCTTCTTCACGCGTACCTACAAAATTGATTTTCTTTGATTTATTGCTTTCGTAGATAAAATCGTTTAGACTTTTGCTGTTGTATCTGGAGAAATCGCCAACGATGGCAATGTCAAACCCATACTGCGTATATTTCTGAAGAATTTCACCGGCAAGTTTTGTTTTAAGTTCGAAGAAATCGTCTGTGATGTTCTCTTGATAAATAATTGCTTTGTATGCTTCTTGCGCGCCACAGTCGACCATAATCTGTAGACCATCATCGAGATTATGGATAAAGACGCCTGAACTTTTAACTTCAGCAATGTTTTCGTCACCTAGCTGAATAATAGTGATTTCCATTTTTTTTTGTTGTGTCGTTTTAAAAATAAATTTGTGGGACCATACTCCATGATTCAGTGCTCTACGTTGGGATACCCTTTCCCTCCATTAAAGCAAAATGAAGACTATGGTTGCCTACATTGCTCATGGTATCCCTGAGCTGTGCTTTTACGGCCAACCCGGGGAGTGTCAGTAGGAGGAAAACGGATAAAAGGAGATTATATTTTAGCCCGTACATCGTTCATTTTAAGTGTCATGCTTGTCGCTTCTATTTCTATCCATCTTGTATATTCCTCAATAGCCTGCAAGCGAAGTTCGTCAGTAATATAACCTTCGATGACCATTTGTCGCGACTGGGCCACTTTGTTCCAGATGGCTAAGTTTACTCCAAAATTGTCTTCTCCTCTTTTATAAACTTGATCAGCATTGATCACCTGAATTGCATTGAACCCTGCTTCCTGTAGAAGTGCGGCTACTGTATCGGCAACTCGATTATTCATGCCTGCATTTTCTCGCCATCTAAGGAAAGTACGATAAAATTCAAGCATGCTCTCTGGTGAGCGGGATTCCACTCGATCGTGGTATGGTTGTAATCTAAAATAGAAATTTGCCCAGCAGGCTTTAGCCAGGATTTGAAAAGATCCAGTGCTTTAGGAATATCGCTTAACCACTGCATGGTGCGCGCTGTAATAATCAAGTCAAACTCATGTGGCGGCTGGTAGTCGAAAATATTACAGCAGACAAGACTTAAATTTCTAGTGCTAGCATACAGCTCCTTTCCACTGTCTATAAAAGCGCCAGTGTTATCCAGACCGATTATTGTCCCGTCACCGATATGTGCCGCAACCTCATTGGTCAGTGTACCTGTACCGCAGCCTACATCCAATATTTTCATTCCCGGAGACAGTAAGGGAATAATCGTTCTATAATCGGAAGATAATGTCCTTCTTTCAAATATCTTATTGGCCTGTTGATCCTTTCTGTCGATAAATTTCTCTTTAATGAACATGGGTTTAGGTTTTTGTAAATATAGCTTTTGCATTCGTTTTAAAAAAGTCGCTATGCATCACTAAAATTCCATGATTTCTAAGCAATAGTAAAAGCACCCTATTATTTACTTGATACCAAAGCTATACCAATACCTACATTAACCGTGATATAACACGAAGACTACGCGGGGATAGCAGGGGGTTAACAGGAATATACCCCTGTTAACCCCCTGCTATCCCCCTGTTAACCCCCTATAAATACCTGGTTAGTTTGCCAGTTGGTATTGTTTTAGTATTAATTGGTGCACAACACAATAGCATCCCTATTAATACAGAAAAATGTCCTTTTAAGAGAGAAATAATCAGATTTTTTTATATTATTTCACTGTATTCTTTAGAATAATTTTTATATTGTTGGACAACGATTCTATAACCGTTATAGTTGCACTAAAATATCCTGATGTTATGCGAAAAGTATTTAAAATGCTCATGCCAATTTATTGTGCTGTTTTTCTTTCAGCCTGTTCTTCTAATTACCTCATGACATTCAACGGCGAGAATGTAAAGAAAGATGAAGACAAAGGAACATTTTCTTTTGATAATGATACGCTACAAATCGATTATTCCTTTGCCGACCGAGATGGTCGAATTTATCTGCGGATAGAAAACAAAATTGATAAGCCGATCTTATGGGATCTTAAAAGTTCGGCCTTGGTTATTAACGGTAAAGCGGTAGGCTATTCAGCCGAAAAAGCCGATTTTAACGGAAAGGTGAACGCCTCTGTTTCCAATATAGATACTCGAAATACAACGTTATTCAACGACGCATGGGTTAATGGTTATATTACGGGATCGGTAAGTTTACCTAAAGATGTGGTACTTATCCCACCACATGCCTATGTGGATGGGCATTATTTTGATTTTAAAAATGATGTTAAAGCCATTGTACGATCATCTCGAAAAGAGAAAGTGTATATGTATGATATGAATGGGGAGAGTTATGCAGTGAAACTTGCGCGATTTGAAGGTGCTGAATCACCATACAGTTTAAGGAGCTATCTAAGTTATTCTATTTTGGAAGATGGTAAAGCAGTTCCTAAAACTACGGAGCAAAGATTTTATGCTGCCCAGCTTTGGCAGACGGGTGCTGTAGCGCTTAACAATATAATTGAATTATATAATAGGCGTGGGGATGTGGTGGCTGTTAAAGAGAAAAAAGGACAAGGAGCGATGATTGTTGGGGGAGCCTTGGCGCTCACTGCAGTGGCTGCCGCAATTGACCCGAAAGAAGGGCAATAGCATCCAGACTTAACCATGAAAGCTAGATTGACCAATAATAAAGGCACTCCGATTTGTTGAATTCGTATAGCCATTTCAATGTATGGAACTTTAGGAAATTTTAAGAACCGAACCCGTCTCAATCGGGTTCGGTTTTTGTTAGTTATGAGAACTTCAAATTCATGAGCGTCTTAGTTGACCGACGTACCATCTATAATCTCTTCATCTGCTTTGCTGACCAGCGTAACGCCCCCCTTTAAGTCACCAAAAATTTCGGTCTGACCATTTATGCTGCGCCCTTTCTGAACCGGGAGACGTTGTGTTTTGCCAGCAACGACAGCAATTACAAAACTCCCTTCACCGGATGTAAATACCGCTGATTTCGGCACAACGAAAGTGCTGTCTTGGGAAGTCAAAGGCAATTCGACCTCGGCGACCATACCGGGCAATAGCTTGTTGTCTGTATTGATAATATCAATTTCTACCCGTTCAGCTCTTAACCGGCTGTCCAATGCCCCCGATTTACGTGCGATCTTACCGGAGAATGTTTGTCCAGGCAATGATTTGACCGTAAATTGTAAGGGCTGGTTTTCCGCTAAAAAACCGGAGTATTGTTCAGGAACAGCAACGGCTAACCGGAGTTTACGTTGTTGTTGAATGGTCATGATCGGCATTTCCGAACCACGGCCAGCTGGACCAACATAGGCGCCCTGATTGACATTTCTTGTTGCGATGACACCGTCGAAGGGCGCCCTGATTTCCAAATAATTCAAGAGGTTTTGTACTTCTGCATAGGCTGATTTAGCGGCTTGGTACTGGGCAAAATCAGCATTCTTTTTTGACTCAGCAACCTCAAGATCGAGTTTAGCCACCGTTCCCTCGACTTTACTGGTTTCAAAGAGTCTGTCGTAAGTGCTTTTGGTCGCCATATAGATGGCCTCCTGGGATTTGAAACGTGATTTTGCGGCTGATAGTTGTGAACTTAATTCGGGAGCCTCCAATACAGCTAATAGCTGACCGGCATGCACTTGACTTCCGATGTCCACATTGAGGCTCTTGACATAACTGCTTGTCGGTATTACTTTCCGTCGGGAATTGCAGGAGCGGCTAGCGAATAAATAGCGCCAAGCTAATGGTGATCTTATCGCTATGAACGAGTCAGTTGACTACCATTTCTCCTTTAATAGCGTTTCCAATTGACCGATTTCTTCCTGGTACATGGTTTTCTTTCTCGTTCCGAAGTAAAGGATATTTTCGACAGGCGATGTCCCTTCCCAGATTAGTTTTATTTTCCCGGAAGCAAGTGCTTCAGCACATAGGAAATCGGGAACGATGGAAAAGCCAGTATTGTTGCTTAAGCAGCGTATGATGGAGCTAATATTAGGAACGATATAATTGGGGCTAAAGTCTGGATGCTCGCCAAAGTGTGTTGACCAGTAGTTTTTTAAATGATCCATATCGGCAGCCGTGCTATACCATAATTGTTTTTTAAGGAGTTGAGCTGCTTCTTTAATTTTATTGTCGCTCAGCAGTGCTTCCAGTGTGGATGTGTCGGTCTGACACCCCGCAATCAAGACAATGCGTTCTTTTGAGAACGCTTCGTATTGCAGGTTCTGCTGGTTTCCTTTTTGAGGCGTAATAATAAGGTCCAATAGGCCATTATCAAGATCCTGCTGCATCTGCGAGTATTCTCCAAATTTGATAATTAAATTGAAGGGGAGCTGGGCAATATGTTCTTCCAGGGTGTACTGAAAAGTCTCAAAACACATTCCGATACTGATCGTTATACGTTCGTCCAATGCACGTTTGTGAAAATGCTGTTCACCAGTTTCTAGTTTTTTAAGCGGATCAATCACATAGTTGTACAAGATTTTCCCCTTTTCGGTCGGCACCATTCTTCGCGCAGAGCGATCAAAAAGCTTGTGCCCCGTAAACGCTTCCAGGGAATTCAGATGTAGGCTGACACCAGGTTGGGAAATAAACAATTCCTGTGCAGCTGCAGATAATGTTCCGGTTTCATAGATTGCCTTAAACGTACGAAGCCATTCTAAGTTCCATTTCATGGTTATTATTTTTATGATACAAATATATAATTTAAATTATTTTTATGATATATAAAAATGATAGAAATTTGTATTATCAATAAGAAAACTTATAGAAATGAACATATTTATTATTAATGGCGGACAGAAATTCGCACACTCGGGAGGCTCTTTTAATACGACGATAACAAATTGGACCCTTGAAACATTGGGTGATAATGGATTTGAAACAAGGGTTACCAATATCAACGATGATTTTGATCCAATGGTTGAAGTTGAAAATTTTAAATGGGCAGACATTATCATTTACCATTTTCCTGTATGGTGGTTTCAGGTTCCGAATCGTCTGAAGCTTTATATCGATGAGGTTTTTACGGCGGGTCACAACAATGGTATCTATAAACATGATGGTCGTTCACGTAACAATCCGGCCATTAACTATGGTACCGGTGGTTTGATGCAGGGTAAAAAATACCTGGTGACTTCGAGCTGGAATGCTCCTGAGACAGCCTTTACAATGGAAAATGAGTTTTTTGATCAGCATTCCGTTGATGCCGGTGTTTTATTCGGTTTTCACAAGATGAATCAGTTTGCCGGATTGGAACATCTGGGAAGTTTCCATTTTCATGATATGGAGAAAGGTGCGTCTCAAGAACGTATTGACAATTACGAAAAGGAATATAAACAATATTTGGAAGAGGTGTTCCATTTGGAAACCACGATGAACTAAAATTTATTGATCGATATATCGCTTTATCCGTGGCAGTATTGTGATGAGAAAAGATGGTAAAAAATAGCTTGTATTGTAGGCCGTGCGCAGGAGGAAGGTATTAACTAGAATTGAGGTATTGCGGTGGGTGCCAAAATCATTTGTGTTGCCTTGAATAAGCTTGTTTTATTCTGATTTAGTGACACGAATGATTTTGTTGGTACCTTGCTGAACAGCGACATCAACTTTATTTCGTTGCGTGTAGCTCTGTTGCAGGAGTTTTAATTTTTTGGTCAGTTGACCATCCTGATTATCTAACCAGAAGGTAACTGCCATAATACCAATTTGAACTCTATAACTGGAGTCCGTTTCTAGAACAAGCTGCTCGATAACCTGATGTTGATAACAAGTGATGTTTTTGTTTTCTTTTTGGGAAACACAGGCGTGTAAAAGAAATGCCAGAAGGGCTAGATAGCCGATTTTTAAAAGTTGACTGTGTATTAGGTTCATCACTAGTTTTTTTGTGTTGCACCAAATCTACTATTTTTGCCCAAATAATGAATTAACGTTGTGAGTTTTTACGCTCCCATTTAGACAGATACGCTTCATGTATTGACTAGGCTTTTCGCGTATGCGCCTTCAAGTAAATCTAAAAATGTATGAAGTTTGCTGTTCATTTCGCTGTAATCATAAGCCTGAATTTCGTCAGGTGATTGCACAAACTGGAGCGATTGGCTTTGAAGAAAGAGATCTTCTTCTGCAGCGATCAAAAGCCGGACGACTTCAGGTGTGAGTTCCATATGGCATTGAAATCCGTAGACGAGATTTGTATAGCGAACAATTTGCCGAGGGCAGCCGACGCTGCTTGCTAAGATTTTACTTTCTGGACGAAGTCCAGGCATATCGCTGTGCCAATGTCCGACCGGTATCGGGCTGCCAAAATGAGCTATTTTGCTGTCTTGAATTCCTTCTGCTGTGAGCATGATCGGGAAAACTCCAATTTCTTTTTGCGGACTGTGTTCGTATGTTGCCGACAGCGCTTCGCCAATCAATTGTGCGCCCAGGCATATACCGACAACAGCCTTGCCTGCATTGATACATCGGCGGATAAAAGCGATTTCGGCTTTAGCGTCGAAATAAGGATATTCGATTTGGGATGAATCTGGACTTTGCGGTCCGCCCATAATGATCAACACATCGATGGAATCGATTTGTTCTGGCAAATGGTCATGTCTATAGACGTGGGAAAAGGTGACCTCATGCTGTTTTTTTTCTGCCCAGGCTAAATAAGCTCCGGGTGCTTCGAAAACTTCGTGTTGTATAAAATGTATCCGCATTGCTTTTTATCTTATAGATTCTCATTCCAGTAATAACTATCTGGAGTAGGGCGCTGTCCAAAAATTGCCGTTCCTACCCTGACAATCGTCGCGCCTTCCGCTATCGCTATTTCTAAATCCCCGCTCATGCCCATCGACAGTTCTTTCATCGATACATCAGGAATAGCTAGGGCTATAATTTGTTGTTGAATATGTTTAAGCAATTTGAAACAGGCTCTTACCTGTTCGGCCTTGGCACTCAATAGACCTATCGTCATCAGTCCTTTAATTTTTAGTGTGCTAAATGTGGCTATTTGCTGAACCAGATCGATGACTTTCTCTGGAGCAGCGCCATATTTGCTCTCTTCGAAGGAAGTGTTTACCTGGATGAGCACTTCCATGGTTTTATTTTCTTTTAAAAGGCGCTGATGCAATTTTTCGGCAAGATCTACACGATCTATTGAATGTATGCAGGATACATTGTATTTGAGCAGATCCTTGATTTTATTGGTTTGCAGGTGACCAATAAAATGATTAACATGGGGAATAGCTTTTAAATACTCAAATTTGTCTTTCAGTTCCTGCACTTTATTTTCGGCAATTAAAGTTTGACCAGTTTGCAATGCAATTTCGATACGTTTGGCAGGGACAGTTTTGGTTGCCAGCAATAATTTTACTTCTCGGGGATCGCGCTGGTTTGCTTTGCACGCTTTGTCGATACGCTGTTGTATGATGCGTATATTTTCTGTTATAAACTCATCCATGTTGCGGTTGTATTACTTTTTATTGCAGTCAAAATTACAGCTAATTATTAGGAAAAAGCTAGTCCAATTGAGCTAATACAAACTGGTCCAGCACAAACGTCTATACACGGGTGCTTTTAGGTAAACTGCTCGATAGGCAGAGCGGCTATTGCTGAGGTTAGTCTTCTTGCGTCTTGCCAGGTTTATTTGGATTATATTGCTGTACATGTTCTGCCTTAGCATAGATATGAGGTCCATTCATATCGATTCCTGCGGCTAAAAAGTCGTCAAGAATGAACTGAAAAATTTCAGATTTTGCAAATTCAATTTCCGCAGATCTTTCAATAAAGACATTCAGCTCATAGAGTACATAAAAATCATCTAATTTTTTTTGTAGCACAAATGGTGCGGGATTAAGTTTAACTCTTTTTACGCGCGGTGGTATGTTTAAAAGCAACTCATGGATCCGTTGCCAAGGCTCTTCATAACCGACCGTTAATTCCACCTGAAAACAGATTCCATCTGCCGAAAAGGTCGAGTAATTCACTGTATTTCCAGAAAGAACAGAGGAATTGGGGATTGTAATCTCTTCATTCTTTATGGTTCGAAGCCTCGTTACCAAAGGTGATTTTTCGATAACAACACCTGTTTTGTCAGCAATGGTGATGCGGTCTCCGATCCGGAAAGGACGCATATACGTGATCACAAGACCTGCAATGATATTGGAAATCGCAGAAGATGACCCCAAAGAGAACAGGATACCAATAAATACGGATATTCCTTTAAAGATATCTGAATTGGCTCCGGGCAAGTAGGGGAATATGAGTACCAGCGTAAATGCTTGCAGCAGGAAGCGGACGATGGTAAAGGTTGGCATGGCAAAATCACGGTGAAAGCCATTGATTTCTAATTTGCCCTTGTCAATTTCGCTGAAAATATATTTTATAAATCGAATCGCATAGCGCATGACGGCAAGTATCACTAAAATGGTGATCAGATTTGGAATATAATGCCATATGGCCAACACAGCCGTTTTAAGTGGTTTTGTGAAAAGTCCGATCAGATTGGACGCCCAGCTCTGTGTAAATGGAAAAACACTGAAAACAATAGGCAGCACGATAAAGGCGATTAGGATGATCAATCCCCAACGTAAAATATTAATCGCATGAATAAACATCCGTGTTTTCTGTACCGAAGTAACGAGTACGTAATTTTTGATTTTAATGTCTTTAATCCGCTGCGTTCGTTCCGTTAGTATGCGTCGTGTACCGTATGCTTTTAACCTATTTATTAATAGGATCAAAATAGAAAAAACAATGAGAATAAGAAGTACGAGTCCAATTCGGGTAAGAAGTTTTGTGATGCTGTTCGCTTCACGTTCAGCTGTAATGCTATCTTGAATCTTTTTTAGATAGTTTGCCGCAATTTCTTCTTTACTTTTCCCTTCAAGAAGTGCATCAAGTTCGGTGATAGAGGTAATCACCAGATCTTTATAAACAATGTCAGCACTGATTTCGTTGTTTTCGATTTTAAATGAATCTACTTTCACAAAATCATCTTCATAGAGATTGTGGATTCTGCTCACAACGTTGAAAGCGCGATCTTTGGCTAACGATGATCCAAGCTTATTGTAGATATAGAATAAAGTGTCTTGAAACGGCGCGACCGCGTATCTTTTTGTGTTTTTTTTTATGGAGTCTACTTTGACTTTCAGTTGCTGCTGCCGAATAGTATTTTCTTCATCAAACTCATTGAGCTGCTGTTTTAAGTTCTCCTTTTTGGGGCTATTTTGACTTTTAAGGTCGGCAATTTCATGCTGAAGCTTTACCCGTTCCAGCGAATCATTGATTTGCTGTTGCCTGATTCCATTTAGTAGGGAACTCAGATCCAGCTCTTTTTTATTGACCGAATCCATTTCTTGTGCATAGAGCTGTAAGCTTGTTGACAAAAGATAAGATAGGGTTATGAAGAAATAAATAGAAATACTTCTCATTGTGTTGTTGGTAAAATTGAATGCCGATGTTTATTAGGTCATTGTGCACAAAACGATCGGGCGGGTTCTCAAAGATAATAATTATCTTGATTAGATGGCAGATTGTCAAATATGATATAAATTGAAGGTAAAATGATACGATGCGACAGCTGAATCCCAATTATTCCAACTTTCTTTGTTAAAACGATTGGGCAAATGCTCAATAGGGAAAACTGTATAGCTAATTTTATCCAAAAAATATGATTAAACCTTTTCAAAAATCTATTTATGCAATGAACAAACTTGGGAAGATAGGTCTCTGTATTATTGTGGCCTGCGTTTCCGCTGTTTTAGATGGGCAAGCCCAAGAACGCAAAGCTCCAGCTTATCCATTGATTACACACAACCCCAATTTCAGTATATGGTCCATGACGGACCAGCTTCATTCTTCGACAACGAAACACTGGACAGACGCTGATCATTCACTGTTGGGTTTAATTGATGTTGATGGCAATACTTATCGTTTTCTTGGCAAAGAAGAGCCTAGTTATGCGGTCATTCTACCGACTTCGGAAGATAAATCTTATACGGTACAGTATACTGAATCAAAGCCTCAAGGCGGCTGGGAGTCTTCCACTTATCATACGGATACGTGGAAATCGGGACGTGCACCCATCGGTGATGATGCGCAGCAGGTAAAGACACTTTGGAAATCAGACGATATCTGGGTGAGACGTGAGTTTTCCGTTGCGGATCTGAAGGGTATCAATGAGCTGTTTCTAAAACTCAATCATGATGATAATATCGAAGTATTTTTGAATGGGAAGAAGGTGTACGAAAAGGTAGGTTGGACCAACAGCTTTCAATATTTGCCGATTGACAAGGCGAATTTAAAGGTCGGGCAAAATCATATTGCCATCCATTTGAAGAATACTGCTGGCGGTCGTTACCTGGATTTTGGATTGGTTGACAGGCTTAAAGAGCGTGGGCCACGGATTCAGGAAGCGGTGCAAAAAGATGTGGAAATAACAGCGACGCGTACGGTCTATAATTTTCAGGCCGGTAAGGTGGATCTAAAATTAACCTTTACGTCGCCTTTGCTGATGGATGATCTGAATGTATTGGCTCGCCCCGTAAGCTATATCACATACAACGTAAAAGCAAATGATGGCAAGCAGCATGCGGTGAAAGTTTTTCTAAGTGCATCCGCTAATATTGCGGTGTATAAACCTTCACAGGAAGTAACCGCCGAAAAATATGAGACAGAAAAATTGTCTGTCCTAAAAACGGGAACGGTCGAACAACCCATTTTGCAGAAAGGGGCCGATGATATGCGGATAGACTGGGGGTATTTTTACGTTGCTTCGCCGAAGCGGGATAAAACGCAACAGTTTATTAGTCCGAGGGCCGGAGCTGTAGATGCCTTTAGAAAGGGAACGACGACCGCTGCAAAAACCGTTAAGGGTACATCACTTGCGCTGAACACGGTCATTCCATTTGGAACTGTGGGGGCGAAAGCGGAGGAGCGTTTTGTTGAGGTTGGCTACGATGAGATTTATGCGATTCAGTATTTCAACAATAATCTGCGGCCATGGTGGAACAATTCTGGCAAAGAAACGATGGAAAATCAGCTGACTTTGGCAGCAGACCAGTACCGTAGCGTGCTCGATAAATGCCTGGCATTCGACAAAGCCGTATATGCAGATGCGCTCAAATCGGGTGGAAAGGAGTATGCACATCTTAGTATACTGGCTTATCGTCAAAGTATTGCAGCCCATACCTTGGTAAAAAGTCCGCAAAATGAACTATTATGGCTGTCGAAAGAAAATAATAGTGGGGGATTTATCAATACGGTGGATGTCACTTATCCTTCAGCCCCCTTGTATTTGATCTACAATCCGGAGTTGTTGAAAGGAATGTTGAGTGGAATATTTCATTTTAGCGAGAGCGGGAAATATCCATACCCTTGGGCCGCGCACGATTTGGGTACTTATCCACTCGCGAATGGTCAGACGTATGGCGAACCGATGCCGGTGGAAGAGTCAGGAAATATGATTATTCTCACTGCGGCGATCGCGAAAGTGCAGGGCAACAGTGATTATGCTCGAAAGCATTGGAAAACCCTTACTACCTGGGTAGATTATCTTGTTAAAGATGGTTTTGATCCTAAGACACAGCTTTGTACAGACGATTTTGCCGGTCACCTTGCTCGAAATACGAACTTATCTGTCAAAGCAATTGTTGGTATCGCTTGTTATGCGCAGCTGGCCGAAGCCATTGGTGAAACAGCCATTGCAAAAAAATACCGTGCAATTGCTGAGGAAATGGTTCCAAGATGGATGGAAATGGCAGATGCCGGCGACCATTATGCGCTGACATTTGATGATAAAAATACTTGGAGTCAGAAATATAATTTGATCTGGGATAAAGTGTTGGGGTTAAATCTATTTCCTCAAAAAGTCTACGATACGGAAATTAAGTATTACCTAACCAAGCAAAATAGATTCGGCATACCATTGGACAGCCGCAAAGCCTACACCAAAAACGACTGGATTCTTTGGACAGCATCATTTGCTCCATCCAGAGAGGCATTTGAAGCTTTGGTAAAACCAGTGTATAACCATGCAATTCAAACGGAATCCCGCGTCCCTTTGAATGATTTTTATGATTCCAATACCGGGATTCGTGAAAATTTTAAGGCGCGTAGTGTAGTTGGAGGTTTTTATATGAAACTTTTAGCTGATAAGATGAAACAAAAATAAATGAGACCAATAAGCAAACTTCTAACGTAGTGTTTAGTTTATGTTGTGATTAAGACGGCGGGCAATCAAAGAATTGCCCGCCGTTTTTTCGATAGATTGAATTTATCATTTAATTTCAAATAGCGTGTAAAATCTTTATATTTAGTAGGGCTAAGGCTAATAGGGATATGGAGATTCAAAAGTCATTAAAATCGGTTTTTGCTGGTAGCATTGGTTTAGTCACTCTATTTGCCCTTGTTGGGCAATTTATATTAGGTGCTTTTATTTCAAAGCTTGGCACAACCGATTATGTAATACAGTTTTTTAGCTATTTTACAATTTTAAGTAATGTGTCGGTACTATTATGTTGTTTTTTTACTGTTTTCTCGGCAAAAAGCCGAATGGGCTTATTCTTCACTAAGTCCCAAACAATTACTGCCGTCACACTCTATATACTTATTGTTGCACTTATTTATAATGGCTTACTTCGTTTTTTATTACATCCAAGCGGGTTACTCAGTGTGATAGACGAAATACTGCATGTTGTCACGCCTTTGAGTTTTTTTATCTTTTGGTGGCTATTCTGTAACAAAAAAGCGCTTTTTTGGAAACAGATTTTCTATTGGTTGATTTTCCCATTAGGCTATTTATTGTATACCTTGTGGCATGGATCGGTTTCTGGATTTTATCCTTATCCTTTTATGAACGTTTCTGCGTTGGGCATGGGAAGAGTTATTTGGAACAGTTTGGGAATGACTCTGGTATTCGTCCTCATCGCGGTGCTATTGATTGGATTGGGAAAATGGCAAAATAAATGGCGTACTCATTGTATTGAAAAATAAGAAAACTCAAAGCTGTTCGATATTGTTATATGACAGAACAGTTTCTATTTTATACTTTAATTGAATTGAAAATGGTTATACGATTTTTTATCTGTGTCTCTCTGGTGTTATGTACGATATGTTGTTTTGGACAAGTCGATGTTGATAAGATGAGATCTGATTATGCGAGCGCCGTTCAAAACAAGAAGCTTTGCGAAACGAATCTGAAATTATTGGAAAAATCTGCCAATTCCGCAACGGAAAAGGGGTACCTGGCTGCTTATGAAATTTTATGGGCCAAACATATGGGCAACCCGTTTTCGAAATTGGGTCAATTTAAAAAAGGAAAGAAGCTTTTAGAAGAAATGATCATGAAATATCCCGACAATATCGATTTACGTTTTATTCGATGGTGTGTACAGACACACGCACCCTCTTTTTTAAATTATGGTAAAGATCGATTGCGTGATAAGGAATATTTGGTGAACAATTTGCATAAATTGCCCAACCCAAAGGGTAGGGAAGTAATCTACAAGTATTTAAAAGAAGCCAATAGTTATCTTAAAGGCGATCATGCATTTTCACAGTCCGAACTGAATCAGCTTGCAAAATAGCATGTAAACTGTCCTGTTAAGATTCTTAGTCGTATAGTATACGATATACTGTAGACATATATACGAGCGCAAAGTATTTAGCAAAATAACTGAACATATGATAGAAAGACCCCGTCATTTTTTGGATGTCGGGGTTCTGTTTTAAGAGGGCGGGATAGGCTTATTTCCTGAGGATAGTTGATTTAATACCTATATATCGTCTTAATGAGGTCAATTTTGATGGTCGATCACGCGAATATTAAACCACCTGCTGCGAATAATAACTATGTATTGTCAGAACCTAGAGGATACTTATTTTTGTCGACATATCCGTTTGTAGTTTTAATAACGGATTGGTTACTAAATCATAAAAATTGACAGATGTTTAAAAATAGGAGACTCAGCAAAAATCCGCTTCATTATATATATGCGGTATTATGGATCGTTTTATTTGGTTCAATCGCTTACTACATTTATTCGGGAGCAGCATTTAAACCCGACAATGGTAAAATTCATTTGGTAGCTATTCTTATCGCATGGTTGGTAGAGTATTTGGGACTTACCCTGACAAGTCTGCTCTTCTTAATTTATGGCATCTATCGAGCTATGATCACCGTATTTGACAAAGAAAACACTCCTACTTCTGATTGACATCGTTCTACGGGATTGCTTTTAATCCAACAACATGCTGATGGGGCTCTCGTGATACTTATAGGTTGTAAGTTTAACAAGAGCTCTATTTAGGTAAGCTGCATATACATATGGTAATATTCACTACCTGCAACGTACGTTTTCTTCCCAATGTTAAAACCAATCCTTTCATAGAGTTTTCGCGCATTTGGATTCGCGAGGCCAACAAGCAGACCAACCTGATTAAAGTGATTTTCTTTAGCATGTGCAATGGCATGGTGTAAAAGTTTGGTTCCGATTCCTTTACCTCTTGCACTGGGGGTAACGGCGATGGAATCGATATAAAATTCACCACCGGCTGTTTCAGTTTCTGGAATCAAATTATTTGCGTAGTGCTCCGCGATAAGATCCAGAATAGGCTGTCTTAATGCAATAAACCGGTCACCATCATAACCTGTCAACGAGCCTATAATCCGGTCATCCATGTCAACGGCCACAAAAGTGTTTTCATAACTGTATAGATTTCCTTTTTGTTGGAAAAGCCGCCTTAAAAAATTTACGGCTGCCTGTTGATCTTTTCGTAGGATCAAGCGGAATATCATATCCTCCATTGCCTGAAGCATAATTTCAGGGACACGGTGCGAATCGCTTGCTGTGGCTTTTCTAATTTTATAATAAGTATCCATGATGGTAACAATAAAAACGAAGGTAGTAAACTTGATTGACTTTACTTAAAAGATTTCATTTTCCTGCTTTGGGTCGAATATTGGATCAGGACGGTAGAATATTGATCTGCTCATATTCCTAACATATTTCTTACTATTTTTAGAATGTGTTGTTGTATCTGGATAGAAGACAATAGCTTTTAGGATTAAAACAAAATATAATGATTGTAAGAGTTACAGTTTGTGCTTTTTTGGTTGCTACTTTTAGTCTCATCGCGACGCTACTTGTACATGAAGCGGATTTAAATATGACGTATGCAGCTTTCTGCTGTTCGCCCTATTTTATTATGCTCACATTGATTTATTTTCATTTTGATGTCTTTAGGAAGAAATTTAGTGGGAAAGTGAAACAAAAAATCGTTTTTGAATTTGCTTACGGATTCTTATTTTATTGCTTTTTTTCTTTCTTGCTTCCAGTATTACTGTATTTATTTACGTTGGATAATGCGTACGAACATCGTTATTATGCGGATTTAGTTGGGGTAATTAAGGAAATGCTGCCTTGGATGTTAACAATCAGTGCATTCCTTTCCTTATCCAGCGGCATGATGATAACCTGGGCTTTAACATCGTGGAAATATGTAATATTTACGCTATTTGGACTCTTGGTTTCACTTCCGGTTATATTTGCATTATCGACGACTATAAGAACCTTTAATGAACTCCGGGAGGAACGTCTCACACAGGAAGATAATATTAAGAACGGACGCTATACATGGTCCTGCGCGATGAGTAATCCAACAGCTTATCCGGTTCAGCTATATAGAGGCCGTTTTGTCTTTCCAAAAGATGAAGATTACGAATTTACGTTTAGCGAGGGCAATATTGTAAACTATCGTGGCATGTGGGGACAAGCAGGGGGCGGTTCGTATGAGCAAATGATGGCATTGCCTAAAGCATTGGATGTAACTTGGTATTCATTCGTTGAAGATGCTTTTTATCGGATGGAGGGTGCGATTGATTACAACACATTGCGGACACTTTTCAGCACGTCATTTCAAGAAAAAGGAGCGAACAAAATTAATGAGGAACATTATAATAAAATTATTTTGGGTTTTGCTCCGGGGGGCGTACTGGTGATATGGGTCACAGGCACAGGACGTCGTCAAATTGAAATCGGCCGATATCAAGCTAAGAAAGTAGTGATCAAAGCTACGGATCAATACAAGGGAAATGGGGCGTATGGAAATATTTTTAATAAGCAATGGCGAGAAACGGTTTTGTCCGACACTTCAATTATTCCTTCGGAGATTCAGCAAGCAATTGCAACCAAACCTATTCCGTATGGCTATTGGGATAAATTGCGTATGCGCTATCAGTTGCAGCCAAAATTTATTTTTTCTTCCGACATTAAAGCTTTCGATGCAGACTTTGAGTTTTATAATGCAGAGCGTTTAGTCTTTGATGAGAGCCGCCGGTATATGGATATGGAAGCTCGAGGCCTTCCGAAAGACATTTACATCAAATGGTATGATCGGCATAATAACCGTTGCGCCGCCCGGTTTATGTTTGATGAAGATGAAACTTTTAAAAACTTTGCTTCATTTTTCAGTGATAAAAGGCGGGATAGCGCCGAAATAGCGATCAGTGTCGATACAAAAACTAAAATAGCAACAGCGACACTGAGCAATCATAGTGGAAAAAAAATACTTTTAAAAACCGAAATAATCGATTATGGAGAGCATTTTTAGTGCGTTAAGCTACCTCACAAGTATCCTTGCGACATCCAGTATATCTCAACAGGTTAGGTTACTGGACCTATCCTGTATTCAAGAAAATTTAAATAGGCGTCTGAGGAACCTCTCGTCGGGGATGATCCGTTTTATTGAAACTTTAATACTATTGCATACCAAACATTCTTTTGTTTTACTTGATGAACCCTTTCTCGGGCTTAGTCCTATTTTTATTGAGCAGATTAGCGCGCATATTGAACACGTTAGACACCGCAAAGGAATATTGATTGCTGACCACAATTTTAGGCAAGTGATGGATGTAAGCGATCGGTTATATCTCCTGAAGGATTCGCATTTGATCGATGTGTCTACTCAGGAGGATCTCGTATTTGAAGGGTATATAAAAGAAATAGATTAATCAGGTAAGTTCTACCTGATTAATCTATTTGATGTCATGAATGACTTATTGCTATTAAAAATTATTTAGCATTTTTTGCAGTTACATTAAGCTCGATGTCAACGTTTTGTGCAATCATCCAATCTTGTGGGTTACCTTCTGTACCGTAAGTAAGTCCCCAATCTTGTCTTTGGATTGTAAATTTCGAGTAGAATGTTACCTCGTCACCATTGAAAGTAATTTTTGCAGGGAACGTTACATTCACTGTTTTATCTTTGATTGTCAAATTACCACTAACTGTATTTGTTGCGTCAGCAACAACACTTTTTCCTTGCGCCGCATCGAATGGACCGACTTTGGTGATTTCAAATTTCGCAGTTGGATATTTGGCTACGTCAAAGAAATCAGCACTTTTTAAATGCGCGTCCAAATCTGATGATTTTTTACCACCTGAAGTTGTAGGATCTACCGAAGCAGAATCGGTAAGAATAGAATTCACATCGATGGTGAAAGTACCACCAGTGACAGCATTATTTTCGACGGATAGCGTACCTTCGCTTTTCAGAACACCATATCTTGGATTTAAGCCACCTTTGTGGTATCCAGTCCATTTCACTGAACTTTTATCTGCTTCAACAGTGTAAGTTTGTCCTGTTTGTTCAGTTACTTCCTGTGCAGTTGTTGTTGTTGCTTTATCACCATTTGTGTTTTGACATGACGCCAACAATAAGATAAGGGCTAAACCCGAAATTAATTGCTTTTTCATTTTTTTATCGTTTTATTGTTAAATGTTATATACGATTTAAACTTTGACAGCATCAAAGCTGCCAATCTGAGCTTTTGATGCTGCTGGTACAAAGGTAAAGTATAGATAGTTTATTTTTGGTATTAGTTTCCTTAAAGAAACTACTTTCCAAAAAGATAGTGCCTTATCACTTTATAAATCTGTATTTTTGTTGGAAATTTAGGCCAACGAAACAGAGACGCTCGAGTCAACTGATCTAAGAATGCTCGTCTATGGAATTAAAAATACCACTGACGGCCGGCAATAGAAGAATAAAAAATAGTGAAATGAAAAAGGAAGCAACTTTAACGTCATCGGGTGTATGCAAAACACGCATGTTAGCCATCAATGATAGCATGGAAATTTTGGCAGGAAAATGGAAATTCCACATCATCGGTACTTTATTGTTAGTGGAGAAGTTGCGTTTTATGGAACTATTGCGCGAAGTCGATGGGATTGGTGCCAAAATGTTATCTAAGGAACTTCAGGATCTGGAAATGAATCAATTGATCAGAAGGACAGTGCTTAACACTAAACCTTTGACTGTTGAGTACGAATTGACTGAATGTGGTAAAACTTTGGGACCCATCATCGACGAAATTGCCAAATGGGGGATTACCTACCGCAGCAAGCTGCATACGAAACAGGAGGATGTTGTGTCGGAAATTTAGTGCTTGAAATCTAAATGGCAATAGAAATGTGCTCTTTTAAAGTAAACTGCTGCCAGATAGCGCATCCTAAAATCTACTAACAAGTTCTAAGCGGGGAAGGCTTTTCCAGCAGTTCAGCTATACGATTTTCCAGGTCTTCTAAATCGAACGGCTTGGCAAGGTAGCTGTCGGCTCCAGCCCGCTGTGCAAGCGTTTCAATCTCGGTATTTGCGGATAAATAAATTACTGGGATATCGCGATATAAAGGATGACTTTTGAGTAACCGGGTGGCCTCAACACCCCCTATTTTTGGAATCCAATTGTCCATCAGAATTAAATCTGGACGTACCTCTTCCACTTTTTCAATGATGTCATGAGAGGTTTGTGAAACCGCTATATTATAACCATTTGTTTCAAGAATTATTGTACATATTTCTAGGACATGCTTATCATCGTCCAACATCAGTATAGTTTTGCTTCCCATGGTATAGCTTAAAAAAGTGGTGCTAAATTAAATAAAAAGGTTTATGCAAATTGAAAGGTAAAATACCGATTCGAATAAGTAGAAATCCGTATTTTAGTATAATTTGTAACTTAAGGTGACTCTGAGGTTACCCATTTTGCTGCTGCATTTTTTTGAAATTCACTTGGAGTTAGTCCAAAAGCTGTTTTAAAGCAGGTGGCAAAATAACGGGGATCGGAGAAGCCTATTTCAAAGGCGACTTCACTAACAGCAATGGATCGGTCTTTTTCCATGATCTGACACGCATGTTTTAGCCGTATATTTTTAATGAATTCACTGGGAGATACGTTCAGCAGGACTTTGGTCTTTCGATATAGCGTTGATTTGGATAGGCCCAATATATCCCCCAGTTTGATCACGTCAAATTGGTCATCGGCAAGATGTTCTTCGACAACTTGAATCATCTTCTGAACAAATTTTTCATCTAAAGGTGTATGATCAAGTGTCGAAATATTAATCTGCGTGTTATGCTGAAAAACAAGTTGACGACAACGTTTATTAATAATAAAACTTTGGATTTTGGCCTCCAGAACTTTAATCTCAAAAGGCTTGCTAATGTAACCGTCGGCACCCGCTTGATAGCATTCAATACGATCTTCGATACTATTTTTGGCAGTCAGGAGCAAAATAGGGATATGATTGAACTCTGCATTGGATTTGATCGTCTTGCACAACTGAAGTCCGTCGAGTTCAGGCATCATGATATCGCTTACAATGATATCTATTTCCGTATGTTCGAGTACTTCCAGACCTTTTAGTCCATTGTCAGCAATATGTACCTGATAATTTTGGGCTAGAATTCGCGCCATAGTCGAACGGAGCTCTTCATTGTCTTCCACCAATAGCAGGTTGAGCTTGGATTGTGTTGCATTTTTGGGTGTACATTCATCGACAGTATTCGATTCTATAATGGTAGCCTTAATTTCTTCAACAAAAGGTTGTTCCATGACAGCGATCCCTTGGTTATGGTAATACACTTTATCTACCGGAAACGTGATTTGGAAGTTACTTCCGATATGGGGCTGGCTTTCAACATCGATTTTACCGTGATGCGCCTCTATCAGCTGTTTGGTCACGGATAGTCCTATACCATTACTTTCAAGATGTTTTGTGGAAGTATTGGTGTAGAAAGCTGTGAAAATTTTCTCCATATCTTCGGGATAAATTCCTATACCATTATCGCGAACATAGATGAATAGTCTGTTGCAACCCATGCTTTCCGCTACATGATACGAGAGTGTAACCTTTCCACCTTCCTCTGTATATTTAAATGCATTGGATAATAGATTGAATAAAATTTTATCAATTTTGTCAACGTCATAGAAAAGGATTTCAGGACAATCTCCATGCTGAACTTCAAAGTCGATTTGTTTCTTTTTGGCAATGGGGCCAAAATGCATGTCACCCAATTGGGTGACAAAAGAAGGGAAATTAGACGCGCTGATTTGCAGCTTCATGCTGTTATTTTCCATTCTTCGGAAATCTAAAATTTGTTGGAGCAACCGTTTAAGGCGACTGAGGTTAAGACGCATTTTATCGAATTGCTCCAAATTATTCTTTGTAGTCATCTGCACATCATCAACTAAACAGGAGATAATGGTGAGCGGCGTCAGCAGGTCGTGTGAAATATTGGTGAAATAACTGAGCTTGGACTGCGCGAGTTCTTTCGTTTTTTCCTTTTCAATCTGCGCTATCTTTAAATCACCACTCAATTTAAAACGTTTGACAGAATAACTAATAAAAAAGAAGGCAATCCCGGTAAACGCACAGGCGTATAGAAGATACGCTAAATTGCTCTCATAGAAGGCAGGCTTTTTTATGATTTCAATTTGAGTAGAAGCTGTATTCCACTTATTGTACAAATCGGTCGACTTGACTAAAAACCGATACTTTCCTTTACTTAAATTGTTGTATGTGGCAAAAATACGATCTCGCGGAGCGTAGATCCATTCTTTATCTACACCCTCCAATTTATAAGCATACCGTATTTTTCCATTTTGGTTAAAAGGTAGGGCAGAAAAAGATATTTCGATATTTTGGTCTTGGGGATTCAGTGTTAAACTAGCCATATCGTCGCTAAACAGATCCTTTTCTGATTCCAAAACAATGGATCTATTGTTGATTTTTATATCCGAAATAAGCACTTTTTCGTTAAAATTCGGTAAGATGCTGTGGTCATCCAGTTGAACAATCCCATTGTACCCGCCAAAGTAGATGGTATTGGAGCTCCTGTCTACAGCAAAAGCCCGTTTTGAGAACATGTTGACTTGGAGGCTGTCAGCTGCTGAAAATTCACTTATACGCTTGTTTGCATGGTTGATCTTGTATAAATTTCGTGTTGTAGACAGCCAGGTGTAGCGATCGAGACAGACGACATCAAGAAGCTGGTTTTTCTCAAATAATGTGCTGTTGGCGATCTCTGACACTTTTTGGTCCGCGAGTTGATAATTGAGTAATCGATTATCTTTGGTGCCAATCCACAGATTTCCGGCCCGATCAACATCCATGGTTTCAATCTGATCCGTTCGTAATCCTGGAGTCTCCTTTCCTAGGTGTCTGATTATGGACTGTAAATCGCGATTATCGATACAATAGATTCCGTTTTCTTTCGTTGCGATCCAGATATGGTTTTCCTTTCCTTGGGCAATCGCTACAGGCTGATCCTTTATCTTAGCAATCATCGTGATGGATTCCGATTCCGATTTTTTTAGGAGGAGACCCTGCGTCGTTGCAATCCAGAGTCGTTTTTGCATATCGGTAAAGAAAAACGAAGGTTTCCCTTGATGCTTGATCTGTTGAACTAAATTGATCTTCCGTAAGAATTGAATTGTATTGCTCTTCTTCTGAAAAACATTGATCGAAGCTTCATAGGCAGAGCCGACCCATAGTTCCTGTCCAAAATCTGTGGCACAGGTAACAGCACGGATCGAAATTAGATCCCTGAAATTGGAATTGCTGTAGGTATTGAGTTGATTTGTTTTCGGAGAGAGGCTACCAAATCCAAAACGTTCCAGATTGAACCAAAAGGTTCCGGTTTGATCGCGATAGAGCATATTTAGATTTGGAGAAATACTATAAAGTGCCTTTATCTCTTTGAAACTATAGTTTTTGACAATTGGTTTGTCAAAGCTAAACATAGACACCCCCTTACCACCTACAGCGAGCCACAATGTGCCGTGTTTATCTTGGTAGATATCGTTAAAAATATTTGTCGTGTTGTTGAAGTGGCCCGAAAGATCAATTTCTTGTAATTGACCATTTCGATATTGAAGTGTCGATATGCCCGAGAAAGACAACACCCAAATATATCGGCGGCTTCGATCCTGAAGAATGTTGTAAAAGAGATCCTCTTTACCGCCATGTCGGCGCTTATTTTTTATTTCAATTTCTCGGTAGGGATTCGTCGAACGCATCGGATCGAATAAATAAATTCCATCTCCCCAAGTACATATCCATAGTTGTCCATGGTCGTCTTCCATGAGTTTGAACGGATTGTTGCGATGGCCTAGTCTAGGATAAGACTGTAATTTGTTGTTACCCTGACTTAACCTAAATAAGCCATCTCCCCAGACACCCAGCCAAATCCGAGCCTGGCTATCCTGAAAGATCGTATTGACGGTTTTGCCTCGCATGCTATTCGTTAGAATAGAAGCCATTTGGGCATCTGTTAAAGGCTTCAATGTGCTATCGTAGATATAGATACCATCATCTGTGCCGATCCAGAGCCGTTTTGATCCGTCAACCAAGAGGGTGTTGACGCGAACGTTGGCTACTCGTGGATCGTTCAGTGGGACAACTTTATAATTACGCTTATTTAATACGTAAACGCCCTTTTCTCCCCCTAAAATAAGTTTGTTTTCTAATTCTATCAGCGTACGGATCGCTTGTTGACTGCTAGCTCTCCCGCCGGCATCCTTCAATTTAAAATTTAGGATATTATAAGCATCATATCGACTTAAACCCTGTGTGGAGGCAAACCAGATGTATCCTTCCCGATCCTGTATCGTCTGATTGATCGTGAGTGAGGGAAGTTCATAATTTTTTGTTACGGGATCAAGTCCCATCTGTTGGCTATAAACAACAGTAGTCAAGGATAGATATAGATGCAAAAATGCAATAATCTGCCGAATACGTGCGCTCATCTTAATAATCTTTTAATCCACCTCTTTCAACATCCAGTTTAGTTAGCGTTCTTATTCATCAATCGCTGTTGTGCTACATTGACCGAAACGGGCGTCAGTGTGTTCTTTCACTCCGAGGTAGCTGTTTCACTGGGCGAATAGCGGGAATCCAACTGAAAATTTTTAGGTTTATAGGGATTAAAGATACAAATGTTTTTTAAATAAGTGTATATTGTACGTTTATTGAATCTGAGCTACTCTACGCGATTTTTAGACCCTCTAGAAGCAAAATGATCCCATTTTGGGTCATGATTAGTCTTTATTCAAACATCGACAAAATCGATTTGTGGTAGCTTTGTTTGTCCCGGTTGGGGATCAAATTTATAAATCTCAAGACATGCGTATCAATTTTATTTTATGCCTATTGTTTTTAGGGCATTTTTCTTTTGGACAGAAGCTAAAAAAAGAAGTTGTCCTTTCTCAACTCAGAAGTGCGAACGATTATTGGCAATCTCATCACAAGCCACAAGTTTGGGCATTTTGGGACCAAGCGGCCTATCATACTGGTAATATGGAATTCTATAAGATTTCCAATTCAAAAAGTGATCTGAAATATTCTGAGGACTGGGCCAAATTCAATGATTGGAAAGGTGCGAAATCAACCAACAAACAACAGTGGAAATATAGTTATGGTGAAACGGATGATTATGTTCTTTTTGGAGACTGGCAGATTTGTTTCCAAACCTATATTGATCTTTATAATTTGTCGCCAAGTCTTGAAAAGATAGCGCGTGCTAGAGAAGTTATGCACTATCAGATTCATACACCCAATACAGATTATTGGTGGTGGGCTGATGGTTTGTATATGGTCATGCCGGTGATGACCAAGATGTATAAATTGACGCAAGATCCTCTTTATCTTGATAAAATGTATACCTATTTGCGTTACGCCGATAGTATTATGTTCGATCAGGATGAGCATTTATATTATCGCGATGCCAAATATGTCTATCCCAAACACAAAAGCCTCCACGGTAAGAAGGATTTTTGGGCGCGAGGTGATGGTTGGGTGTTTGCAGCCTTGGCAAAGGTTCTTCAAGATTTACCCAAGGAGGATAAACATTATCACTATTACCAGGAAAGGTTCAAAAAAATGGCACATGCAATCGTGAGCTGCCAGCAGGAGGAAGGGTTTTGGACGCGAAGTATGCTGGATCCTGATCATGCTCCCGGGCGGGAGACAAGCGGTACAGCTTTTTTTACCTATGGTTTACTTTGGGGACTCAACCAAGGGATACTTATTGATCCGGAGTTTTCGAAAGCGGCACTTAAGGGATGGAGCTACCTCAGTGAAATTTCATTGCAAGCTGACGGAAGAGTTGGATATGTACAGCCTATCGGTGAGAAAGCTATTCCCGGACAGGTTGTGGATGCTCATTCTACGGCTCCATTTGGTGTAGGTGCATTTTTACTGGCCGGAACAGAGATGTACCGTTTTTTGAATAAAAAATAAGTGCCGTATGACAATGATAAATCGGGTTGTATTTTTCTTCCTTTTACTGTGGGCAGGTCAATCTGTTCAGGGACAAACTGTAAAAAAGACATCTACTGTGCCTGATGAGGCAAGTAGAACGTTCTGGCTCCAGGAAATGGACCGTATGCTACGGCCCGTATTGAGGAGTTTAGCACAGGATAGTCTTCGATTAAAAATGCCTCAGATGACATCCACGCAGGTGGATAACAAAGCGCATCGGATTAAAGTGCAGTACGTTGAGGTATTGGGAAGGGTATTGTCGGGTATTGGTCCGTGGCTTGCATTGGATGGAGGGTCCAAAGCAGAAAGAAAGCTTCGCGATCAATACAGAGCGTGGACTGTTCAGGGACTAAAAAATGCGTTAGATAGCAATGCGCGGGATTTCATGCGTTTTGATCTGGGCGGACAACAGCTTGTCGATGCATCTTTCATTGCTTTAGGTTTTATCCGGAGTCCGTGGCTGTGGGATCACCTTGATGAACGAACCAGAAAAAATTTGATTGCATCGATCAAGATAACGCGTCAATTTCGGCCTGCCTATTCCAATTGGCTGCTATTTTCGGCGATGAACGAAGCTTTTTTAGCTAAATACGCTACCGATTGGGATGTAATGCGGGTAGACTATGCCCTGCAGCAGTTAGAGCAATGGTATGTCGGCGATGGTATGTATATGGATGGTCCGCATTATGCTTTTGATTACTACAATAGTTATGTCATTCATCCTTTTTTGGCTGGCATCATGGACATGATTCAATTGAAGACCAAACATTACGATAGCATGTTTGCTAAAATCAGCCTTCGTAATGAGCGATATGCCATCATCCAAGAGCGGTTAATTAATGCAGATGGTAGTTTTCCGCCAACGGGAAGATCTGTAATTTATCGTGCTGCCGCCTTTCACCACTTAGCCGACATGGCGTTCAAAAAGCGACTTCCTCAAGAACTGACCAACGGGCAGGTCCGGGGTGCACTGTCTGCTGTGTTAAAAAAGACCACCGAAAATCCAAGTACCTACCAAAATGGCTGGTTGACATTGGGCTTGTATGGTAGCCAGCCTGGCCTGGCAGATTCGTATAATAACCAGGGTAGCCCTTATCTCTGTTCGGTTATTTTCTTGCCTTTAGGCTTGCCTGATGATGATCCTTTCTGGACAAGTGAAGTGGAAGACTGGAGTGCCAAGCGGATTTGGTCGGGACAGGATTGGAGTAAGGACTATAGTAAAACTATTCAATAAGATAGTGGCTCTGAAACCAATATTTCAGGCTCAAATAACAGAATGAATGAAAAGATATCGTAGTCAAATAGGTAGAATTGGAATGCTGTGCGCTGCATTCCTCTTGATTCTTTGTGCCGCGCAAGGACAAGAAATTAAGGAAACAATAGCCGGAAACGGATGGGCTAAGAATACGGTCAACACCGCTGTATTTCGAAAAAATTCCCTAACCAGCAACGGCAAATATCAATATATAGCCTATTACGATGGGCAGGGATATGTCGTTTTAGGGCGACGCCTACTTTCCGGTAAACTTTGGCAGCTGCGTCGCACAGGTTATACCGGCAATGCCAAAGATGCACATAATGTGATCAGCATCATGGTGGACCAGGAAGGGTATCTCCATGTGTGCTGGGATCAGCACAATAGTCGATTGCGCTATGCGCGGTCTATCCATCCGAATAGTCTTGTGCTTGGTGAAGAGCGGATTATGGTAGGTCAAAATGAAACACGGGTGACTTATCCTGAATTCTTAAAAATGCCCGATGGTCAGCTGTTATTTCTATATCGGGATGGTGGATCCGGGAATGGCAATCTTGTGGTGAATAGTTACGATAGTAAACAGCAGCAATGGAAACGTATCCATAGCAATTTAATTGATGGAGAGGGAAAAAGAAATGCCTATTGGCAAAGTTATGTCGATAAACACGGGACGATACACCTCTCTTGGGTTTGGCGTGAAAGTCCAAATGTAGCGAGCAATCATGATATGGCTTATGCTTGTTCAAAGGATGGTGGATTAACATGGGAGCGAAGCGACGGAATAAGATATGACCTGCCCATGAAAGCATCTACAGCAGAGTATGCCGCCCGGATTCCGGAACGGCACGAATTAATCAATCAGACCTCTATCGCTGCTGACGATAGCGGGAATCCTTTCATTGCAACGTACTGGCGTGCTCCAGCATCAGACATTCCGCAATATAAAGTTATTTATTTACAGGATGGTCAATGGAAGGTGCGATCTTTTGATTTTAGAAAAACCCCATTTAGCTTAAGTGGTGGTGGTACAAAGGAGATTCCTATTGCAAGACCACAGCTATTGGTTCGGGGTAAGGATAAGAAGATTGCATTAACATTGATCTTTCGCGACCAGGAAAGGGGTAGCCGGCCTTCGATTTTGACGTTACAGGGTATGCTGCAAGAATCCCACAAGATTACTGATCTGTGTCAAGAATCTGTAGGAGCATGGGAACCAACTTACGATACCGAGTTGTGGCGAAAGAAACGTAAAATTGCGCTATTCGTACAAGCTACGGTACAGAAAGATGGGGAGGGATTAGCAGAAACGGAGCCAACTGCAGTAAAAGTGCTGGAATGGCGCGACAAAGCGAGAACAAAATGATCAAATTAAGCAACATGAAAATAAAACAGAGCCTACTTAGACTGCTGGTGTTGAGCTGCGTTTTTATTGGATTCGCAACAACCGCTCTGAGCCAGAATAGTTCAGTTTTCGAACTGAAAAATCCAGATTTTAAAAAAAGTCCTTACACTGGACTGACACGCCAGCATTGGATGGATGCTGCATCCTATCTGTTGGAAGGGGCATTTTCTGTCGTTAGCGAATTAAATAGTCCCATGTTGTTTCCCAAGCAGCCTGGACGTAGCTACCCTAGAGATGGGGTGCACAATGAAACAGAACGATTAGAGGGTCTTTGCCGTACGCTTTTCATCGCTGTGCCGCTTTTAAAGAAAAATGCCGACTACGAGATCCGAGGTATTCGCGTAGCAGATTATTATAGGCATCAACTGGAACTGCTATTGCATAAGGGCTCCGAAAGCTATATTGCCCCACTTCCAGAAAAAGGCGGACCGAGTCAAAAGCTGGTCGAATTTGGAGGTTTGGCTGTGGCGCTAATGGCAGCGCCTGAAGTGCTTTGGGATCCGTTGCCACAACATACTAAAGATGAACTCGCACAAACGATGCTGAGTTACGGTAATGGACCAACGATACAGATGAATTGGCGATTTTTCAATATTATGATTCTAAGCTTTTTTAAAAGTAGAGGTTATCCTGTTCGGGAGGAGTACCTGAAGGATTTATTGGAAAAATGTCTTCAAGATTATAGGGGCGATGGCTGGTATAATGATAGTCCTTACTACGATTACTACAGTATGTGGGCTTTTCAGCTGTATGGATCGCTTTGGGCTGCTAACTATGGTGCGACAATGTACCCTGAACTTGCTGCAAAATTCAAATCGAATTTGCGTGATGTGGTGAAAAGTTATCCCTATTTATTTAGCCGTAATGGTGAAATGATTATGTGGGGCCGTAGCATTTCATATCGTATGGGGGCCGCAGTACCCTTTCCATTATTGGGGTTACTGGATGACCCTTCCATCAATTATGGTTGGATGCGGAGAATTGCTTCGGGTACTTTGTTGCAATTTTTAGCGCATCCGGATTTTCTTTCGGACGGTATTCCCAACCTGGGCTTTTATGGCGCTTTTGATCCTGCGGTACAGGAGTATAGTTGCCGGGGAAGTGCGTATTGGCTGGGGAAATTCTTTTTAGGTCTATTGGTTCCGGAAAATAGCAGTTTTTGGACAGCTTCAGAAAATCAGGGTGCCTGGGATCGTCAGATTCCAGATGCGAAGGTGTTGAATACCTATGTGGAGGGAGCCCAAATGTTGATCACTGATTATGATAGCATCGGTGCCTCCGAAATCCGATCTTGGAACACCAGTAGGGACATTGGCTATTATCAAGGGACGGAAAATTACAATAAGCTTTCTTATAATAGTGCTTTTCCTTGGCAGGCCGATGGCAAGAACGGGGAAATTGCAATGAATTATACCTTTCAGACCCAACCGGGCAAGTGGGAATCACTTCGTATGTATCAATTTGGTGGGTACGAGGCAGGAGTTTATCGCCGTAGGGCGACCTTGGCCTCAGACACGAGTATCCATCTATTTTTGGCGGAACGGACAATAGCAAATGGAATTTTGAGATGTGATCAATTACTTTCCGATAAGCCTTTGGCCTTACGGCTGGGGCATTATGCCCTCCCAAAATGGAAGGATTATCCTATCCTTTCAGAAAAAATTGAGTATAACGGCAATGAGGCGATGATTTTAGATAATGGGCAATACCAATTGGCTATGGTAAGGCTCATGGGTTGGGAGGGAATGGAAAACTTAAGTTGCCGAGGACTTCATCCTGTAGCGCAAGAGAGTGCTGTATTGAATTGTTTTGTAGGTGGAGAAAAGTCGCCAGGAAAATGGTATGTCACCTTGCAGTTGTGGAAGAAATCGGGAGAAAAATGGACGAATGAAGAGCTTTTTCCGCAATTGGAAGCAACGGATAAGAAAGTGGAAATTCGCTGGCGTAATGGAGAGAAATACATCTTTCCCACGCGCATTTAACAAGTAGTAGCTGTAAAGTGTACCAGGGTTGCCAAAAAAATGGCAACCCTTTTTTGTGGTCAAAGAAGGATATCCTTATCACCTGTGTTGCTCGATTGAACGTGGCTTTTTAAGCCTGGCTGTTTAGACTATCGCACTGTCATGAAGTGGCTTATTATTGTTTAATATTGATTTTTCAGCATTTTGAAGCGAATTTCAACTCAATTGAACTAAAATCGAACACCAAAATCTGGCTTCAAAGGTAATTTTGTCTTGTGCTCAAAACAATTTTGGGCGGAATTATTCACTTGTTTTCTTCTAAGATTTGCGCACTATTTTTTGAAGGAAACAAGGACACCAATTATAAACGACAAGCTATGAATTCAACTTGAGAAGCGTATGCATTGAATATTCTGGCATTGCTAGGTTTATTCCAGAATCATTAAGAATATGAAAAACTAACCAAATCATTTATTAATAAATTATGTTAAAACATTATTATAATCGATATTCAAAAAAGGGCATTTTATTGAACAGCCTTTTTCTGATAGCCCTATCCAGTTACGGGCAAAGTGCAAATGTGAAAGGGGTTGTTAAAGATACCTCGGGCAAGGGAATTGCAGGTGTTACGATTCGCGTAAAAGGCGGTGCGGAAACTGTGCAAACTAATGGACAGGGGAATTTTTCAATTCAGGCATCCCCAGGTAGTACCTTAATCATCACCTCCGTTGGTTTTAAAGAGAAGCAGATCACCATAGGGCAGCAGGCCAATCTGGACGTTGCACTTGTACCTGCAGAAAATGTTCTGGAAGAGCTTGTGGTGGTGGGCTATGGTAGTCAGAAACGATCGGATATAACCGGTTCGGTCGCTTCAGTTCCTAAAGACCGTCTATCAAAGATCCCTGTCAACAATGTCATGCAGGCCATTCAGGGTGCGGTGTCTAATGTGACGGTATCTCAGGCATCATCGATTCCTGGTGATGCGCCCTCGGTGCAGGTAAGAGGAAGAAATTCAATTAATGCAAATTCCCAACCTTACATTGTAGTAGATGGCATACCATTGTCTCGTACGGATGGCTCTATTAATGATATCAATCCCAATGACATTGAATCCGTCGAAATCCTGAAAGATCCTTCCGCTGTGGCTATTTATGGTGTAAATGGTTCGAACGGTGTGATATTGATTACCACAAAGAGAGGAACAACCGGTAAACCGTCCATTCGGTACAGTGGCTATGGCGGGGTAGAAAATATAGCGCACATCCTCGAACCTGTATCTGGCGAGGAACTGTTAAAGCGTTATGCGGAATATGCCCGTATCACCAATACGAGTTTGTACAATGGCGGTCCGGTGCGCAATCAATACGAGTATGACAATTATAAGAATGGCGTAACGACGGATTGGCTGGATGCGGTTACGCAGACAGGCGTCATACAAAACCACAATGTCAGTTTATCGGGCGGTAGTGAAAATGCCAAATATTTTGTGTCGGGCGATTATTTAAATGAAAAAGGAGTTTTGTTGGGTTACAATTACAAGCGTTATTCGTTCCGTACAAATACCGATTTTAAGGCCACCAAATACCTTTCGGTGGGTACGTCCTCCTTTATCGTTGCACACAATAGAGATGGTGGACGGGCTAATTTGTTGCAAGCTGCGGCAATGAGTCCCTACGCCAGAATGTATAATGAGGATGGCTCTTTAACACAATACCCGATGTACTCGGAGCAACTCTGGTCCAACCCTTTGTTGCCAACAACCTTAGATCCACAGCGCCGTCAATTTAACATTAGCCTGAATGGCTATGCCGATTTGAATTTTGGTGAATTGTACAAACCATTGACAGGGTTGAAATATAAGTTGAATGCAGGTTACTCCTTTGTGCCGGTTAGAAACAATGTATACGAAGGTGAGTCGGTATATAATTTTGCTGGTTTTGGACGCATAACCAATAATGAAACACAGACTTATACGTTAGAAAATATATTGACCTATACCAAAGATTTTGGTAAGCACCATATTGACTTTACCGGGCTATATGCGGCAAAAAGCAAATATTGGCAACAGGCAATTGCAACGGGCGAGGTTTTTCCCAATGATGCACTTGGTTGGGGAAATCTAGGGGCGGCTTCAACGCAAAAGGTTTCTTCACAGGCAGATTTATACCGTTCGATCTCACAAATGGGCCGTTTAAATTATGCGTACGATAGTCGTTATATGATGACCTTTACCGTTCGCCGGGATGGTGCATCCGTTTTCGGCAGAAACAACAAGTATGGTACTTTTCCATCCGCAGCAGCAGCGTGGAATTTGCATAACGAATCCTTTATGCAAAATGCCAAACATATTGTCAATAATTTAAAATGGCGTATTTCTTATGGTCTTTCGGGTAATGAGGCAATCGGTATTTATCAGACTCAATTTTTAATGAATTCGTATCCTATAGCGATGAATGGCTTGTCAAATACGGCCTTAACTATCCGAACCATGATGGGTAATGATAATCTGCAATGGGAAAAGACGAAAGGGTTCAATACCGGTGTTGACTTTGGATTATTCAATAATCGGATCTCAGGTAGTATTGACGTATACAAATCCAATACCTATGATCTACTTCTTCAACAACGTCTACCCAATCTAACAGGTTTTGCCTCAGTATATTCGAATATTGGCAAAATTGAGAATAAAGGCATCGACCTGACTTTAAACACTAAAAATATCGTAAAAGATCAATTTAACTGGTCGAGTACAGTGGTTTTTTCGCGTAATAAAAATAAGATCACGGATGTATATGGCAACGGGAAAGACGACTTGGGCAATCGGTGGTTTATTGGACAGCCCATCGGAGTCATCTATGATTATACAAAAGTGGGTATCTGGCAGGAGGAAGAGATCGCGTCGGGAGCGAACAAAGGATGGGATGATGCTGCGCAAGCGGGCGACCTTAAATTGGCCGATCTAAATGCCGATGGAAAGATTGATGACGGTGATCGATCTGTTCTTGGACAGACGACACCGAAATGGACTGCAGGTTTAACCAATACGTTTACTTATAAAGCATTTACCTTAAACGTTTTTCTCAATACGGTCCAAGGTGTATTGCTTAATAATCCGCAAATTGGTGCTGCCTCGGACGAGATGGGACGTCGAAGCACACCTGCGGCCCTCGGATATTGGACGCCGGAAAATAAAAGTAATGAATGGCGTTCGCTGGGGAATCATTCCAATGTTCATGGATATGGCTTTCCTTCCAATGCCAGTTTCACCCGTTTGAAAGATGTAACCTTAAGCTATACAATGCCACAACCACTTGTGGAAAAAATTGGTGTTCAGGGGCTGACAGTATATGCAAGCGGTCGAAATCTGTATACCTGGACCAATTGGCTGGGATGGGATCCGGAGGCTCGGGATATCGGACGCGGTTCTACAGATGACAATATCAATTATCCAATGGTGAGGACGTATGTTTTAGGCATTAACCTTAGTTTTTAATGCTTAGACATTTATTTTTCAAAAATCAATTACATACACATGAAAAAGACGATTAACAATTATACCACCTTATTTTCCATATTGGCTTTGTTATCCGTAGGAGCCAGCTCTTGTGGTAAAGGCTATTTGGACGAGAAACCATATTCTAATTACGATGCAACGAATGTTGATCCGACGACAGTGGAGAACAGGTTGCTGGGTTTACATTATAACTTTGCCCAGCTTTGGGGCTACAGTGGCAGGCAAGGATTTCTTTCCTGTTGGCAGATCGGGACGGATATTGCGAGTGCTGGATCGACAGAGGGGGTTGAGAATCCTTTTTACCAATATGCCGATCTCAATTCAGAAAATGGAGGCGTAAGTTTCTTGTGGGAAAAATGCTATGCATTTATTAATAATGCCAACCTCATCATTGACGGAGTAGGCGATAGCAATCCGAAGGCCGCCGCTGAGGCACGATTTTTTCGCGCATACGCCTATAATATGCTGGTTACTTTGTGGGGAGATGTACCTCTGTTGACCAGCTCCATTAAAGTGCCTTCATTTAATTATACACGAACCGCTGTTGCTGAAATTGACAAGGTTATCGCCGATGATTTGAATTATGCCGTGAAAGAACTTCCTGATCTTGCTACAGCGAGTACAGCTAGCCGAATCAATAAGGATATGGCGAGACAGCTTGCTGCAGAAGCTTTTTTACGTATTGGTATGCGTGACGCAAGCTATTTTGCACAAGCTGAAACGATGGCAACCGCTATTATCAATGGTGGTAACTATAAGTTGATTGAGGCACGTTATGGCAAATACCTGGCCGAAGGTGGTGATTACTTTAGGGATATGTTTCGTCAGGGAAACATGCGCCGTAGGCAGGGAAATACCGAGGCCATCTGGACTTTTGAGTTGGAGTATAACCGAGAGGTTAATGGCGGTACAATAGATAACCCACAGCAGCGCCGGGTATGGCAGCCGGCTTACCACAAATGGGACGGTATGGTCAATGCTGATTCGCTGGGCGGAAGAGGAAATGGCCGTTTACGGTTGAGTAATTTTATGAAATATACGGTATGGAAAGGGCTGAAAGGCGATATCCGGAATAGCAATTTCAATATACGCAGGACAACCAATTATAATCGTCCGAATTTCAGCGCAGAAATTGGTGTTGATGCGGATGGTTATCGGGTTGCAAAAGGTGCAGGAACTAAAAACATCGTCATTAAAACCGGAGATAAGGTCGTTCCTTTCCGTACCGATAGTTTGGAAGTCTGGTATCCATTTCCAACGAAATGGGGTGGTTATGATCCACTCGATGATTTTGGTTATGCGCTGGTGAAAGACTGGCCAGTCATGAGATTTGGAGAAACCTATTTGCTGCGTGCAGAAGCTCGGTTGCGGCAGGGAAATGCAGCCGGTGCGGCGGAGGATATCAATAAGCTGCGTGATCGATCATTTAAAGCAGCACGCGCAGAGTCTGGTAATAATCAGTTAGGTAAAGTGGCCTCAAGTGATTTGACGGTAGATTTTATCTTAGATGAACGCGCCAGAGAACTGATTTCAGAAGAGAACCGTCGGATGACTTTAGTCCGAACCAATAAACTGAAAGAACGGATTTTACGCAATGGGGATGCGGGACCTGCAAATAAGATAACAACTGGTTTTCAGGATTATAATGCTTTATTACCTATCCCCTTAAGTGAAATTCAGCTGAACAATAAAGACGGTGACAACCTGAAACAAAATATGGGCTATAAATAGTATTTTTTTGCGGATTAAACGTTTATTGTGGGGGGTGAAAGACCCTATTTGCAGGCAATGGGCTGATGCTCGAATCAGCTCATTGCCTTTTTTTAGGATAATGCTATTGTCGTTTAACATTACTGATGTTTATGTTAATGTATTTGATCAATAGCCATTACCGCAAGATCATCCGTTTTGGGATTGCCCTACTATTATTGTAGCCCGAATATTGCGAGCAGAATTAATATAGGCTCGTCCGTCTTACAGGTGGAGGATAATCATTTTGCGAAGAAAAAGTGCTTGTTAAATTTTATGTTTATGCTAGACGATAATAAGGGAGAAGATAGTATGTTTAACGTTGCGGTGTAATGCTCCGCTTGAAGACTGGAATTTTTGAGGAAAACCTACACTTTTTTGGATGAAAGTGTAGGTTTGGTCAACCCACTTTTGGCCTAAAAATTCTGCGAATCCGCAGAGGGGCCATAACTCGCTGGTAAAGGAATATCGTTGAGCCTATAATACACGCCTAATTGTGCTCTGTGATGTGTGATCTGATTTAATGCGTGGCGAATCGCTTCATATTTGCTCCAACTTGCCAATATATGGCCGTCATTTTTAATTGCCCAGTTTCCGGCCAAGTCTAACTCTTGCGCTTTTTCTAAGGCGTCTATTCCCGCTTGGTATGCTTCGTCCAATTTTTTTAAAAGATCTTCGGATGTCGCTAGGCTTGTAGGGACGTAAGGAACTTTGGCAAAATCAAGTTCTGAGGTTTTTAAAACGGTACTTGGCCATTCAAAAACCTCGACTATGTGAGTTGCCAGACGCATCATTTTCATACTTTTCTGATGTGGTGCATACTCATTCTTTCCAACCGGAAAAAGTGCGATAAAGTTTCTTGTAATTTGATACTCATTCGCTAACTCTGCTTTTAATTGTTGTAACGTATTCATTTTTTTTTGATTATGATTTAAAAATTTGATCCTACTTCCCATAGGGATATGCACAAAGATCAATCCAATGAGTGACAATAGTTTGTCAGCATAATCGCTGCCCCCGTTCGGCCGCTGTTGATTTTTCTTCAGACACTGAAGTTGTAGCTTCGATTAAAGAGCGGTTGAAGTTGTATTTTTCTTCATTTATGGAATAATGATATTCTCAACATCCCTGCACAAAAGTTGAAGTACTGGATGAAAGAATCTAGTGCTTGGGTTTAGTTAATTTTATTTATTTTTAAAAGAATTTAGCCAGTATCTAAATATGAAATGGAAATCATTTGTAGTATGCTTTTTAGCTGTGTTGTATGCTTCTGTACTTTGTGGACAATCGAGCTTATTCGATAGTCCACGCGGTTCTGCTGACTATTATATTTATAAGCTAAGCCCTGAGATTTTAAAAAAGATTCATTTGGATGGAAGAAAATTCGATGAAGCCATGCTCAGCGATTTTATTGTAAAATATAAGGTTGGAGACTCAAATCCGGTGTTACCACGTGGTAACTATGTAGAGGTCCGCGCTAATGGAACAGATCTCATGTATCGGGAGTTGATCAGCGATAACCTATATGTCAAAATTATTCCTGCGAAAGCTTTTGCGATTTGTCTATACGATTCTTTGGGAACGATTATAAAAGATGCGCAGGTAAAAGTGAACGGACGTCGCATGTCACTCGATAAAAAGTTCCATTATTATACAGCTGCCAATGCAAATACTGACGATATCGTCAGTATTGAACATCAGGGTGTCTATCATTATCTGACTGTAGAAAGGGTCTGGCCCTATAAAGATAAGGTGTTATTATGGAAAAAAATCAGCAACCGCTGGCTCAGAACTCGGTTGAAAATTCAGCGGATCTTTCATAAAAAAGAAACTGGTGGTACAGAAAGCTTTATGGTTTTTAATAAACCGATGTATAAACCAAATGAGCAAGTTAAATTTAAAGCGTATCTGGAGAAAACAAAATGGAAACCTTACCGTGATTCTATCGTCGTACGTCTAACGGGAGGATATGGTTATGCGAAGGATACCATTTTGGCTCGCCTAGCGCCTTATCGTCCGGGCATGTATAACTTCGCATTTGATTTGAAGGGGTTGGGCCTTACTCTGGATAGAAATTATTGGATTTCTTTGGAATCTCCGAAAACCAAACTAGTCTTGCATCGACAGCATTTCCGATATGAAGACTATGAGCTAAAAAGTCTGAGCTTTACTATGACTTCTGAAAAGACAGATTATGCCAAAGGAGACAGCGTGCGGCTGAAACTTAAAGCAGTAAATGAAAATGATATGCCCATATACGATGGGAAAGTCGATTTACAGGTGGTGGCTAGTCCAGTTTTGATACATACTTTAAAAGCCAATAAGGTCAATTTTATTCCAGATACATTATGGAAAAGAAGTGTTTCGCTTGCAGATGTGGCAGAAAAGGAGATTGTATTACCGGATTCAATTTTTCCGCCTGACATTGGTATTTCCTTTCGCGTTATTGGTACTTATTTAAGTTCGGATAATGAAAGAATAGCGCGAAGCCTTGATCTCCGTAGGCTCAACCGCGAAAAGGAAATCCGTGTTACGGTCAAAGATGGACAAGCATCGCTGAACTATGTGGAAAAGGGCATTGAGCAACCAGCATCTGCTGAGCTCAAGATATTTGGAGAACATGATGAAGTGCTGAAGGCTGAAAATTTAAGCTTACCAAATCTGGTTTCAATACCTTGGCAGGCCAAAAAACTTGTTGTCAAATCGAATGGTTTTAGTAAAAGTGTTGATCTGGAGGAACAACAGCAGGTCCAACTAAATTATCAATTTTACCGCACTGTAGATTCGGTACTATTGCATGTCGGCAACCCTGCTAGTATTCCATTTTGGTATCAAGTTCATCGTGGTGGTCGTATGATTGCTGCAGGCTATGAAACCGAATTGAATCGCGCATTTTTAGCTCGTGGAAAAGAGGGGTACAGCTTGGAGATCACCTACCTTTTTGGAGGAAAATCCAAAGTTATTCGTGAGGAATTGCCCTATGTGGAGAAAAATTTAAATTTGGAAGTTAATACCGCCACGACAGTATATCCGGGGCAGAAGGCTTTGTTCGAATTTTTTGTTACGGATAAGAAGGGCAAACCCTTGAAAGATGTCGATATTACAGCCTATGGTTTTACCTCAAAGTTTAAGTCAGCCGGGTCGCCAAAAATTACCGTCGGCGGGCTGATGCGCAGGGCGGCGGTCGGGCAAAACCTTCATGTTAGTTTGGATGATGATGAAAAAGTTTATCAGGGAGCGCTGCAAGATTATGAGAAATGGTCTAAAGTAATGCAGTTGGATACAATGCCCTTTTATCAGTTTTTAAATCCAGACGTCTATTTTCAGGAGTCTCTTCCGCTCAATGCCGTTAAGAGTCAGGTATCCCCTTACATTGTAGTAAACGGTGCTGTACAAGGGATTCATCTGGTTTGGATAGACGGCGTACTGACCTATGCTAAGCAAGATCAGCAAAATAATCCTACTATTTTTGAGGTTGCTCCAGGGCAGCATGATTTTAGGTTTAGAACCAAGGATCGTGACATTCGGGTAGAGGGGTATTATGTTGAAAAGGGAAAAAAGGTCATTGTTTCCTTTAATGCTTCACGAGATACGATTGGTTTTGATTACCCCGACAAAGCACGGAGAAAAGGCCATATTTCGGTTCTTCGATTGCCAAAAGAGCAACAGAGTAAGCTTTTCGATAAAGAAGTGGCCGAATTGAAACGACAGTTGATCACCGTGACCAACAATTTTGGAGCCTGGCAATTACCCAATAGTAATGTGCTGATCGAGCGACCAGCATATATCCAAACTGCTGGAGATCTCTATTACCTCAATCCGGTACAGCGAAGCGTTTACAATAATAGGTTGCAGAAACAGGTTCCCATTCCGCTGATGGCAGGGCCATTTCCAAGAACAGAAATGTATAATGGTGTGTCCAAAATAGGTACGCTTATGGTGGATACAGCGAAAATTGGCCGGTTTGAAATTGAGGGCGGCTATCAATATAGCATCTATAAAAACTATCAAAAGCAAAAAAGCTGGGATGGTAATCTTATCCGGCTGGATCTGTATGATTATAAACCAAGTTTAGATTTTCGGGAGAAAGTATGGTCGATAGAGGATATCAAGGCAAATGTAGAGCAGCGTTTTAGGGAGACGATGCAAAACAGTGCTGGACTTGCACAGTTTGCTACGGTGAAAAGAGAACATGAAAATGCTGGTTTTAAACTTAATTTAATGTTGGGCAATGATGCTTCACAAAAAAGCATTCGACCTACATTGATCTTTATCGAGCCGACGAATGTAGCGGAGCGAATGTATTTTCGCCTGTTTTACGGTGGACATCGAACTTTTGGAGATCTTCCGGTCGGCGATGTTACTTTGCATATTGTACAGGATGATTCAACTTCCTTTAGTTTGCCCGTCAAGCTCAAAGCGCATGGAATGAATTATTTGAAACTAGATTCTATCCAATGGAGTAAGACCTCCCAAGCAGCTCGGTTAGCTTACAAACTTGTACGGGATGAAATTATTCTGCGTACCGTGGATAATCCATTACGCGATGCTATCCAGGCTGCACAAGAAAACGATCTGCAGAGCTTAAAAATCAACCGGGATGATTTTAGCGCGCGAAGAGAGAGCAGCACGGCTGCGCGGATTTTGGTTTATGACGGTGATACGCCTTTAATTGGTACTAAAGTGCTTGATCGGGAGACGAAAAAGCAATATTTTACCAGTTTTGACGGTAGTTTGGAAATTGAGCTCTCCAACAATAAAAATACGGTACTTGAGATCGTAGCATTAGGGTACAATACCGCTACAGTTAAAGTCTCCAGTGGCAAAGATTATTTCGTGGAATTAAAGCCAAGCGAAAATGAATTGGACGAAGTGATTGTGATGGGATATGGCGTCCAGAAAAGACAATCATTGACTGCGGCAGTGCAATCGATCGATGCTAGGATGGATGGGGTGACTACGGCTATGTTACAGGGTGCGGTAGCGGGAATTCGAATTCGTGGAGCTGCGAGCCCTTCCCCTAGCGATAAGCCGTTAATTTTAGTGGATGGGCTTCCTTTTGAGGGTGATATTTCAAGTATTGATCCTGCTAGCATCGCGTCATTTAATGTGATTAAAGACCAATCCATGCTTGCCCTATATGGTGCTCGTGCTGCCAATGGTGTAGTGATGGTTCAGCTGAAAGCCGGAACTGCTGCAGTAGTGAAGGGTGCGGCGGATATGCCCTATTTGGAATCTGGAAATACGATGCGTGTAAACTTTCACGATGATGCATTCTGGCAGCCAAAGCTCACGACCGATGCTCAGGGAAGAGCTCATTTTGAAGCGACTTATCCGGATGATATTACGAATTGGCGAACATTCTTTATTGCTAAAGGAGGTGAAAATTTCGCCGACATGAAAGAGCTAAATGTCAAATCCTTTAAAGCTGTTTCGGCACATCTGGCAACTCCCCGATTTGCCATCAGAGGTGACCAGTTTACCGCCATGGGACGGGTTGTTAATTATGTTAGCGATAGCTTACAGCTCGCGCGTACCATCAACAATGGGTTAACAACGCAGGAGGCAAAGTTGAACATTGCGAAGTCCTATCGGGATCGTATATCGGTCATTGCCAATCAAGGTGACAGTATTCAGCTGTCTTATTCGATCGGAATGTCCAACGGATATTTTGATGGTGAAAAACGAAGCATTCCGATATTTGAAAAGGGGCTTGAACAGCATGAAGGAGATTTTAAAGTGCTCAACGGTGCGGCAGAATATGTGCTTAAAACTTCTCCGGCGCTAGGCGAGATCACCTTTCATGCCGAAGCAAATTCGCTGGAATTTTTACAACGCGAAATCGAATCGATCGATCGTTACAAATTTCTTTGCAATGAACAGATGGCCTCCAAATTAAGCGCATTGCTTTCGAAAAAGGTGCTAACTAAATTAATTGGAAAGCCCTTTACAGAGGATAAGAAAATAAGGGATCTCCTGAAAGAGTTACAGAAAAACAAAAATGCCAATCAGGGCTGGGGCTGGTGGAACAAGAGTGAAACTGTGACCTGGATCAGCAACTATGTGATCGGGGTACTGCTGGATGCGCGCGAAGCCGGATACCAGGTTGAGATCGATACGGAGAGCTATGCAGAACGTGAAAAGGCCCTATTGAAAAGCAGCTTGGCTTCGCTGGATTTTCTATTGGATAAAGATCAGCTTCACGGGGCCAAAGAGAATTTGTTTAGCTCCGTGCTATATCTACTCCGGTTGGATCCTAAAACCGATTACAAAAACTATTTCTTCGAAATTGATACAAAACTGAAAAGTAAAACCATCAAGGATAAACTGTTGAAATATCTCTTGATTTCAAAACTGGGTCTTAAAGATTCTCATGCGGCAGATACTATTCTTAAATACGCCTCAAAGACTATCTTAGGCGGGCTTTATTGGACTTCTGGAACTACAACAGATCAGAAAGGCAGATTTTTTATGCGACCTACGGAGACCAATACTGAGAATACACTGTTGGCTTATCATGTCTTAAGATCAATTGGTGGTCATGATTCGGATTTAGAAAATATCCGTAATTACTTTTTCGCGCAGCGGCAGCAAAACCAATGGTATAATATCTACGAATCTTCGCGTATCATACGAAGTATTCTTCCTGATTTACTGAAAGAGGGTGAGTCTTTCCAGGCACCGGTTATGGTCATCAATGGCAAACGTATCACGACATTTCCGTATACGCAAAGCTTTAAGTCGGATGAACAGATTAAAGTGCGGAAAGAAGGGACGGGGCCGGGGTTTGTGACAGCCTATCAACATTTTTGGAATCCAGATCCTGCCGTAGAAAAAGAAAAGGGGCTTGCCGTGACAACGCGATTTAAGGACAACGGTGCTACGGTAGCGGCGCTCAAGGAAGGAAAGCCTGTAAAACTTGAAGCAAGTGTAACGTTAACTGGTGAAGCGGAGTATGTGCAGATCGAAGTTCCGATACCGGCAGGATGTTCTTATGAAACCAAAACCAATGGATACTATAGAATCGAAGCGCACCGAGAGCATTTTAAAGATCGTGTTGTCATTTTTTGCAACAAACTGGGGAAAGGTACGCATACCTTTGAGATTGAACTTTTACCTCGTTATACCGGGACTTATACAGTCAATCCAGCGAAGGCTGAATTAATGTATTTCCCGACATACTATGGAAACGAGAAAATGAAAGAAATCGTGGTGGAGTAAATATGCTTTTACAAAAAAAAGGGACTTATCACATGATAAGTCCCCAACATATAAAAACTAAAATTAAATTGTGCTATTGATGATCCCATCCACCCCCCAGGGATCTGTATATGGCTACGCTCGCTTTGAGTTGGTTGACCTTCTTCTCCACAAGCTCAAATTTGGATTCCAGGGCATCGCGTTGCGTTAGTAGAACTTCCATATAATCTGCGCGGGCGTATTTAAAAAGGTCGTTGGAAATACCGATAGACTCATTTAATGCATCCACTTCCTTGGTCTTAATTTGTAGGCCATTCTCCAGGTTTTTAATTTTAGAGAGTTGGTTTGCAACTTCAATATAAGCAGCCAATATGGTTTGCTCATAATGGTAAACAGCCTGAACCTGTCGTGCATTTGCGCTGTAATAAGCGGCTTTAATTGCCCGTTTGTTGATCAGAGGGGCGGTGAGTTCACCAACGAGGGAAGAAAGAAAAGATTCTGGCTTAATGAGATAAGTCGGATCAAAAGCTTGAAAACCTACTCCTGCCGCAATGTCCAAAGACGGGTAAAAGCGGGCTTTGGCCGATTTAATATCCAGTTTGGATGCAGCAAGTTCATACTCCGCCTGCTTAATATCTGGCCTGTTCTCCAAGAGATCGGCCGGGATGCCTGCATAAACGGTTTGCGGAACAAGCTTATCAAATGATTGTTGATCCCTTTGAACCGGCTGCGGGAATCTTCCAACAAGGTAGTTTATTCTATTTTCTGTTTCTGTGATTTTCTGCTTGATATCATATTGCATACCTTGGGTTTTCAATATCTGGGCTTCAAATCTTTTGACGGCAAGCTTATTGGATCGTGCATTTTTCTTCAAGTCATTGACGACAGCCAGCGCATTGTTTTGAATCTTTACATTCTCATTGATAACTAGGAGTTCATTGTCGAGTGCAAGGAGTTCATAGTAGGAATCTGCAATTTCAGCGATCAGATGAGTGACCATAAAGTTTTTGCCTTCTACACTTGCAAAATACCGCTGTAACTGAGCCTTCGTTGCGTTATGGAGTTTACCCCAGATATCTGTTTCCCATTGTGCTTGTACACCTACTCCAAAATCAAATAGCGGTTCAGGCATTTCACGGCCGGGTTCGATTTCTGTATTCTTTTCCATCGCTCCAATGTTCGTGTAACGACTCACTTTGTCGACTCCGGCACCAACTTTTACACCAACAGAAGGTAGATATTCACCTTTTTTGGCACTTACCTCGTTTTGGGCAATTTGAATTTCCTGAAGCATAATATGTAGCTCCTGGTTGTTTGCCAATGCCTGCCCGATGAGTCCTTGTAAGTTGGGGTCCTTAAAATAGTTTTTCCAATTGATTTTTCCAGTATTCAAGGTGTCGCTTTCAGCATTACTATATTTCTCAGGTACGTTTTTATTTTCAGTACGTTGTTTTATTTCAAGTGGTTTGCAGGCCGCAAGACTAAGCAAGAAAAGCGCGAAACCTGTATAGTGATATAATTTATTCTTATTCATAATGTATCATGTCTTCGCTTAATGGTGAATCTTCTTCGGCTTGAATCATTTTTCTTCCGTCAGCCAATTTTGCAAAAATATAGTAGAGTCCGGGGATCACGATAACGCCAAAGACCGTTCCGACGAGCATCCCCCCAAGTGCGGAAGCACCTATGGTGTGATTACCTATCGCACCAGCTCCGCTGGCAAATACGAGTGGAACAAGTCCAGCGATAAAAGCAAACGAGGTCATGAGAATAGGTCTGAAACGTGCTCGTGAGCCCTCAATTGCTGCCTCTAATATACTGTCGCCAGCTTGTCGCCTTTTCACGGCAAATTCCACAATGAGCACGGCATTTTTACCCAATAAACCAATAATCATAATCAGCCCGACCTGTGCATAGATGTCATTTTCAAGTCCCATAGCTTTTAAGAGGAAGAACGATCCAAATACACCAACTGGTAGCGACAACAATACCGCAAACGGGATGATGAAGCTTTCGTACTGCGCAGCAAGTACAAGATAAACGAAAACTAAGACGACTAGAAAGACATAAATAGCTTCGTTTCCACGTTGTGCCTCATCGTAGGAGAGGCCTTCCCACGCCACCTTGTAGCCGTGCGGTAATGTCTGAACTGCGGTTTCGTTGATTGCCTGAATGGCATCGGCCGTTGTATATCCATTGGCCGGAAGCCCGCGGATGGCGGCTGAATTGTACATATTGTAACGAGTAATCTCATTTGGTCCCTGTGTTTTTTTAAGGGTCATAAAGGCCGAATAAGGAACCATCTGATCATGATCGTTTTTGACGTATAGGTTCATGATATCCGAAGGTAACCTTCTAAATTCTGGTGATGATTGTACATAGACCTTGAAGAATTGACCAAAACGGATAAAGCCCTGTTCATAGGTACTACCGATAAGGATATTGAGATTATCCATGGCTTTACCTATCGAGACTCCTTTCTGCATAGCCGCATTATTGTCAAAAACCAGTTCGTATTGCGGGTAGTTGGCGGCAAAGAAAGTAAAGACTCCAGTCAGTTCCTTACGTTTCTTGAGATTGGCGATAAATGCTTTATTCACTTTATCGAAATCTTGGTAATCGGTGGTTCTATTGAGGTCGAGTAGGCGCATGGAGAAACCACCTGAAGAACCAAAACCCGGAACAGCAGGAGGTTCGAAGAATTCTACTGTGGCACCTAAATTTTTAGATTTTTCTTCGAGTTCTTCCATGATCTCCTTCACTGAATGTTCACGTTCACCCCAGGTTTTGAGGTTGATAAGACAGGTTCCGGCATTCGATCCACGGCCTTCGGTCATGATTTCATAACCTGCCAGTGATGAGACAGATTCAACCCCATCTACCCCTTGACAAATCTTTTGGAGCTCTCTGGAAAGCTTGTTGGTTTGTTCGAGCGTTGATCCTGGAGGCGTCTGAATAATGGCATATATTGTACCTTGATCCTCACTCGGTATAAAACCTCCTGGTAGCGTTTTGTTAATGACGAAAATGCCGACACAGAAAGCGATTAAGATACCCCATGTCACCACTCTTCGGCTGGCAATTTTACGAAGTAAGGAGGCATATTTGCCGGTTATTTTATCGAAAGTTCGGTTAAAAACGTCAAGAGATTTAGTGAATACGTTTGATTTTTTGGGTTTACCGTGGTTATTTTTTAATAACATTGCGGCAAGCACAGGAGTAAGTGTTAACGCGACTACGGCCGATATCACGATGGAACTTGCCATGGTAATTGAAAATTGACGGTAAAATGTTCCGACAGGACCCGTCATAAATGAAATGGGGATAAAAACGGCTACCATAACAGCTGTAATGGCGATAATAGCACCTGCGATTTCGGCCATGACTTCTTTTACTGCACTGTACGGCGATATGGCACTTTCTTCCATTTTGGCATGTACGGCTTCAATGACTACAATGGCATTGTCTACGACAATCCCGATGGCAAGCACCAACGCAAACAAGGTCACTAAGTTGATCGACATGCCGAACCATTGGATGACGAAGAATGTACCTATCAACGAAACGGGCACGGCGATAATCGGAATTAAAGTCGAACGCCAGTCGCCCAGGAAAATAAACACGACAATAGCAACTAAAATAAAAGCATCGCGTAGGGTATGCATCACCTGTTCGATCGAAGCATCCAAGAATTGGGATACGTCATAGCTGATTTTATAGTCTATACCCGGCGGAAAGTTATCTTTCATTTCAGCAAGTTTGGCTTTTACATCTTTGATTACGTCATTGGCATTACTACCATAGTTCTGTTTCAACACGATCGAAGCCGACGGATGCCCGTCCAAATTGGAATAGATATCAAAAAATTCACTTCCCAGTTCGACTTTAGCCACGTCTTTTAACTTGATGTTTTCACCGTCGCCGTTTGCGCGAACAATAATATTTTCGTATTCTTCAGGTGTATTGTACTGCCCTTTGTAAGTCAGGACATATTCGAGGGATTGCGCAGCAATACCTGAGCTTTGTCCCAGTCGACCGGGACGGCCAATGATACTTTGTTCTCCTATTGCTTTCATCACTTCATCAACTGATAAGCTATAGGCGCGCATGCGATCCGGATTTAACCATACACGCATAGCATATCTACGGCTACCCAAAATTTGCGATTTGGCAATGCCGTGGATACGATTGATTTCGGGAATGATATTTACTGTTGCATAATTGTATAGGAACTTTTCGTCCATACTTTTATTTGTACTGTAGAGATTCACGTACATCAACATACTCGGCTGAATTGGATTAACGACGACCCCTTCCTTTTGGACAAGTTCAGGCAGAAGTGGCATCACCTGATCCACCCGGGTTTTGACCAATACGACGGCATCGTTGGGATCTGTGCCGGGATCAAATACAACGTTTACGGTCGCTTCACCTGCACTGGTTGCATCTGTGGCGATATAGCGCATTCCTTGTACACCGTTGATGGCATTCTCAAGGGTAATCAGTGACGATTTTACAAGTACATCCGCACTTGCACCAGGGTAGGCAATAGATACCGCAACTGTGGTCGGTGCGATTTTCGGAAATTGCTCTGTAGGAAGTTGCTTGATAGCCAGACCTCCAATAAATAGGATGACAACCGATATGACAATAGCAAATACCGGTCGATGTATTACTTTTTTAAACATGATGCTGCTTTTTTAATTACTCTGCATATAAATCTAAGTTTGACATGACTTTCTCCGGCGTCTGATATTTGGATTCAATAGTCTGGTTTTCCTGTACCATGCGAAGTCCATTCAGCAGAATCTTTTCGTCCTTACTCAATCCGGAAGAAACAACATAGATATGTGGCAGTTCGGCAGCAACTTTTATTTCTCTAGCTTTTACTTTATTATCTTTTGTAATAACATATACATATTTTTTTTCAAGCTCCTCGAAAGTCGCTTTTTGGGGGATCATAAGCGCATTGTTATAGGGGGATGTAATGACAATATTCCCTGTCTCGCCATAGCGTAATAAGCCCTTTGGATTAGGGAAAGTCGCTCGGTAGGCAATATTGCCCGTTTCATTATTGAAGTCTGATTCGATGGTCTCGACAATCCCCTCATGGCCAAATTCTTTTCCATTGGCCATGTTTAACCGCACATGCAGTGGGCTATTGTCTTTTTTTGCGTCCATTTGGTTGAGGTATTCCACTTCGGGGACATTGAAGTAAACCCACATCTTACTATTGTCGGACAGCTCAGTGATCAACTCGCCCTCATCTACAAGACTTCCTTTACGCACATGTAGCTTACCAACAATTCCTGAGAATGGTGCTACGATGTCGGTAAATTTGAGGTGCGTATTCATAGCGGCTAACTCAGCTTTGGCTTTTTCATATTTTGCTTTTGCCATTTCAGTTTCCTGCGGCGCTACAATATCTTTTTCAGACAGGTTTTTGGTGTTCTGATATTCGATTTCAGCATATTTTACCTCGGCTTTGGCGCGATTAACATCGGACTCATAGAGGTTGGGCATGATTTTAAAGAGGGGTTGTCCTTTTTGTACAAACTGACCCTCGTCGACAAATATCGATTGAATGTAACCTTTCTCCTGCGCGCGGAGTTCAATATGGTTAATCGAACGGATTTGGGCGACATAATCTTTATTGACGATGGTATCTTTGACCAAAGGTGTAGTAACGTTGAAAACTGCAGCTTCTTTTTTCTCTTTTTTTCTGACTGGCAGCTTGTCGATAGCATAATAAGGCACAGGCTTGTATACATGAAGCTTCTCATGAACATGATGATAGTTTTTAATTATTTTCGAAAAATTGAACAATAGTGTAACATGCTTTCAATTGATTTTGAAAGCTATTTTGATGTTTTTTAAGAAAGTATTAAAAAATCACAGCCTGAAAACACTGTATTGGATATATAGTGCGTTTTTGCGGAGAGTAAGAGGTGTTGTATTTGCTAGCGAAACCGCGGTGAGCGTATTGTGAAATTGGGGGAGGAAATCGTTTATTATATTGCCAAAACTGTCTCCTGTAAGTGCGAATAAATTTGGGCTATTGGAATCATTTCCTGTGTCATCGTTTTCATTTTCATTTTCTGAAAAGTAAGCTCTTAATTTTTCGTGCCGATGACGTTTAGTTTTGCGAATGACTTTGGTTCCATAACCTTTGCTTTCTACCTGATGACTGTGGTGATTGGCCGCATTCAGGTGGAAGTCAGGTGAATATTTTGGTGTGGAAATAGCATACCAGCCAAAACTGATAAGTATTGCGTAAAATACGCTGCACACATATTGATGGAATTTTCCTTGCATCGCTGTGAGCAAATGTAATTAAACTTTAAAAATGATACAAGCGGTTTTGGTCTACAAATTTTAAAGTTTAAGTGAATTGTTACAAAATGTTTAAATTGTATGTTAACGCGTTTAAAATGCCTTATTTCCGAAACAGCTGATTTGTTGATTGCTATAAAATCTGACGCCTTTTATATGATCTTAATCCTTTCGATATGAACTAATGTATTCGTATTTTTGACTCGTTTTATCACCTGTTGTCTAGGATAATAACATGATGAGCTTTTGGTGAATGCGCATGACGGACAGCGTTTTGTCAATCTCAATCATAAGCATCTGGGTGAAATGTGGAATAATGTAGGATATAAAGTTTAGTTCAAATGTTTAGACACCAAGGAAGAGGAAGGAATTACATCCACAATTTGAAGTTAGCCTCAATTTTATCCTGTGTTGCGGGGCTGGTTAATATTACGGGAGTTCTTTCACTTAACACGTTGACCACAAATGTCACGGGGCACTTTGCTTTTTTTTCTGAGCAGTTGATTTTGACAAATTATAAAATGGCCTTGATTTATCTATGGTATATCGGCTTCTTTTTATTAGGAGCTTCTGTTTCAGGTTTCATTATTGAATTGGCCTCAAAAAAGAAATCCCATAATGCCTATATCATCCCAATTTGTATAGAATCTATGATTTTGATTTCTGCAGGGCTTCTCCCACTTTTCATCCGAATAGAACCACCGTTTGTAACGTTAATTTCATTCGCCCTGCTTTTTGCGATGGGACTTCAAAATGCATTAGTAACAAAAGTCTCCAAGTCCGTTGTCAGAACGACACATTTGACCGGATTGTTTACTGATTTGGGGATCGAAATTTCACAGTTGTTGTTTTATAGCGAAGTTGGTGAACGAGTGAAACTACACAAAAGTATTTTTCTTAAACTAATGATTATTGCAGGTTTTTTCATCGGAGGGATACTCGGAGGTTTTATGTTTCAATTTTTTAAATTGAAAACATTATTACTACCCGCAGTAATGCTTTTGTTTGCTTTGTGGTACGATCATATCCTGCTTCAGTTTTATCATCTGAAACGAAGTTTAAGACACGATGAATAGCATCGGTTAATTGAAGTTTTTTGCGATCAAGAAATTATCTTTTGAGCCATTTGTACTTTGGCAGAATCTTTGTGCCTCGTCGTTAACGATATTGAGTAATATAGCAATTGATATGAAAATAAGACTAACGGCCCTTCCATTTCTTCTATTTAATTTCCTCTTTTTGGTTGGATGTCATAATAATCAACCGATCAGAATGATTGATAAAGATGGAAATACACATTTGCTGACAAGAGAAGGTGATCGAAAAGGTGAATTAGGGCTAGAGCGCATTATCGCACGTGGTAATGACACGGTAATAACTATTGACGGTACAGGCCGTAAAATGATTTGGACAGCTTCCGATGTAACAAATATAGACACGACAAAGATTCAATACTATCTCAAAAAGAGAAATGGAAACAGTATTCATATTTATACACCAGTCGATGTCAATCAAAATTTTATAAATGTTGAGGATAGTCAAAATGTTTTGTCCGATCCTTATGATCATAAAGAAGAGAAAAAATCGCTACTGTAGCTTTTTTGTAGAAAGCTTAATTTGATTAAAAGAAATCCTAGCAGTATAAATGCTAGGATTTCTTTTTAGGAACTTTGGCACCTTCCTTTCGGGCTTCGGATAAGCCAATAGCAACAGCCTGTTTTTTGGAAGTTACTTTTTTTCCGCTGCCGGATTTCAATTTTCCTTCCTTCATTTCATGCATTGTCTTTTCAACTTTTTCGGATGCTTTTTCTGAATATTTTGCCATAATCGTGTTTTTTTAATGATCATTGAACACTTACTACAAGAAGAACAGCGGTTTAATTCCAATGGTTTGAACATTTTTGAACCCTATTCATTCAATTCATTTCCAACGTTAATCACGGCTTTGTTTGCTACTTTAATTTTTTCGAGGTCCATTTTTTGTATTTTACGGTCATAAGTCAACAGTCCATTGACTTCGTGTTCCACATCGGTAGTTTGCGTATAAATTGCGACACTGAGACCTTTGTATCGGAGCAGTTGCTCGACATTATCCATGAGGAATATATAGCGGTCGGTAAGTGCACCGATCGTGGGCTCGTAGGCATAAGCATTATTTTCGACAGGCCACATATGACCGCGGACAAATAGACCTACACCACCAAATTCTCCAAGCGAGGCGGCTCTTTTATTGTCAGGTTGTGAAGCTCCTTGAGGACCAACGTAGATGTGCGTATCCACAAAATCACCATTTCCGGGGTCGCCATACGCTTTCTGATAGGACGGATTGTTATTAAATCCGGAGTTCCCGTTTACTAATCGCGAAGGGTCGTATTGTTTGGTCCACGCTGTAATATTGCGTACATCGAATGCACCCCAATTCTCGTTAAACGGAACCCAAGCAATGATGGATGGCGAATTGTAGTGGTCGTCAATAATAGCTTTGTACTCGTCACGGAAAGCTTTTCGATAAATTGTTGTATCTTCTTCCGGATACCAGAGGCAGGGCATATCCTGCCACACCAGCAGCCCCATTTTATCTGCCCAGTAATAGAAACGCTGAGGCTCAGTTTTCATGTGTTTACGAATGAGATTATACCCAGCTTTCTTTGTGAATTCGATATCATATTTAAGGGCCTCTTCGGTAGGAGCTGTTAGTATTCCGTCAGGCCAGTATCCCTGATCTAACAAACCGAGCTGCATAACAAATTTGTTATTCAATAAAGGCCTTACAATTCCGTTTACCTGACCAAGTTTAATATCACGCATGCCAAAATAGCTCTTCACTTCATCGACAATTTCTCCGTTCTCCCCGTGGATACTTAATTTTAAATCGTATAAAAAGGGAGAGTCAGGAGACCAAAGTTGAGGATTATCGATAGGAATATTAGACGCAACGCCGGTTTGTAGTACCGTTTTTGAAATTTCTTTCCCGCCTACTGAAACTATGGCTGTAACTTTTGACTTTTGGGAAGTATTGACCTGTAGTTTTAGCTGACTTTCGGCTACTTTAGGCAACAATTTGATTCCCTGTATATAGCTTTTATTTACTGGCTCTATCCATACCGTTTGCCATATTCCAGAGGAAAATGTATAGTCACCGCGAGGTCCATTTTTGCCTGAAGGATACTTGCCGTCATTCTTATCATGCGCAGCTACGACAATATTATTGGTGCCAGACTTTAGAAACTCAGTGATATTGACCCAAAAGGAATCGTAACCACCTGAATGGTTACCCGCCTTTTTCCCATTTACAAATACGGTCGCATCGTGATCCACTGCGCCAAAGTGAAGGATAATATCTTTCCCTTTCCAATGTTTAGGTAGTTCGAAGTTCCTATGGTACCAGAGGTTGATTTCTTGTTTGCGCTGTATTCCAGATAAATAGGATTCTGGGCAATAGGGGACAAGAATACTTTCCCGACTCTTATCAAAAGAAATCGGCATCACAGGGTTCAGCGCATTTGGAGCATTTTTCCCACCGATATAATCCCATTTACCATTTAGACATAGCCATTCGTTCCTTTCCATTTGAGGACGTGGATATTCGGAAAGTGGAATTTGTGTTTTTTTGGCTGTTTCGGTCCATGGAGTAGAAAGCAGGGGATATTGTGCCAAGGCATTCATCCAACTGAAGAACGATAATACGAGCGCAAAAATTGAGGTTTGGGTTTTTATCATGGTACACTTAATTGGTAATTTTATAGTGAATATAAGTATACTAAAATGATTTAGTGCATTATAAAAGAAATGTTACTAGCCGATCGTTAAGCGTTAGTGTGGTTGTGATTTTAAAGAAATGGTGGGGAGATTAAGCAGAAATGTAAAGGAGCAGCCTAAAGACTGCTCCTGTAGAAGTATGATTACCAGATTTTGATTCTTTCTTCTGGAGACTTGTAGAGTTTGTCGCCCTTTTTAATGTCAAATGCTTTGTAAAAAGCATCCACGTTGATCAGTGGAGCAAAACTTCTGAAATATCCAGGGGAGTGTGGATCAGTCTTAACTTGGTTAATCATGTATTTTTCACTGGATAAGGTTCTCCATACAGTTGCCCAACTGAGGAAAAATCGCTGATCTTGCGTATATCCACTTATTTCGCCTGGATTTCCCTTATCTTTTAAATACATTTGAAGGGCATCATAGGCGATGTTGACCCCGCCTAAATCTGCAATATTTTCGCCGTTTGTAAACGTTCCGTTAACGAACGTACCTTTCACAGGTTCATATTTATCGTATTGGGCGGCCAGTGTTTTTGTTGCTTTTTCGAAATTTGCTTTATCTTCTGGTGTCCACCAGTCGACCAAGTTTCCGTCCGCATCAAATTGCGCTCCCGAATCGTCAAATCCATGGCTCATTTCATGGCCAATCACAGCGCCTATACCACCGAAATTGACCGCGGCATCAGCTTGTGCGTTGAAAAATGGAGGTTGCAGAATAGCTGCCGGAAACACAATCTCGTTGTTCACCGGATTGTAGTAGGCATTTACGGTTTGTGGAGTCATGCCCCATTCCGATTTATCGACCGCTTTTCCAATTTTAGCCAGATCTTTTTCATATCGCCAAGTGGTGATATGTTGAAGGTTAGTATACAGATTACCGCCTTTGTTTTCGGATAGAATATTTAATTTCGAATAATCTTTCCACTTGTCCGGATAGGCGACTTTTACGGTAAATTTGTTGAGTTTGTCAAGCGCTTTGCCTTTTGTGACGGAAGACATCCAAGTCAAATCGTTGATATGCACAGCAAAGCTTTTCTTTAGGTAGTCGATCAATTCGACCATTTGCGCTTTAGCTTCTGCTGGAAAATATTTTTCCACATAGAGTTTTCCAAAAGCTTCACCCAATGTGGAATTGATCAGTTCAAATCCTCTTTTATTTAATGCGCGTTGTTCTTGTTGACCTCTTAAATATTTGCCATAAAAAGCAAAGCGCATATCGCCTAATTTTTCACTTAAATAAGAAGCACTGCCATTGATCATATGGAATTTTAAGTAATCTTTGATGATAGGAAGGTTTTGAGCATTGACCAACTTGTCGAAGTTTTTGTAATAACCTAACTCTCCAATAATTACTTTTTCGGTGTTGACACCTACTTTTTTAAGGTACTCAGGTAGATTGACATTTTTAACCAATGCTGTTAATTCATCCATAGTCTGCGGGTTGTACTGCAGCGTATTATCTCGGCTCTGTTCATTGGTCAAGTAGGTTTTAGCGATACTTTTTTCGTAGTCAACGATTCCTTTTGCGGCAGCATCACTATTTTTATAGCCCAATTCTTTCAACATTGAAGCTACATATTTTTGGTATTCTGCAATAGCTTCTGTATTTTTTTCATTCTCTTTTTGATAATAATCTCTTCCTAATCCTAAAGTCGCATCGCCTAAATATACCGCATTCATTTTAGAATCTTTCAAGTCAGCGTACACGCCCCAACCGTAAAAGTTGTTTTCACCTTCTTTTGTTACCGATATTAAATAATTCTGAAGATCTTTTAAATTTTTGATGGCGTCGATTTTGCTTAAATTTACCTGAATGGGCTTAATGCCTTCGGCATTTCTTTTCTGCAAGTTCATATAGGAAGCATACAAATCTTGTATTTTTTGGCCTTCACTGCCTTCCGGAAATTTATCTTTTAATAAAGAGTTCAGAATTTTCATCGAATTGTTGTCCGTATCTTCTGCCAATTTATTGAAGCTTCCCCAAGTAGGTTTGTCGGAAGGGATTTTAGCAGTTTTCATCCAGGTCCCGCTCACATAATTGTAAAAGTCATCTTGTGGGCGTACGGATCTGTCCATCAAGCTCAAATCAAGACCTTTGTCGGAATTTGTATCTCCTGTTTGCGCTTCCGCATGCTGAGTGTAGATTCCAGCCAAGAAAATTAAGGCAAGTGTTAGTTTTTTCATTGTTTTTTAACGTTGTATGATTTCAATAATTCAATCTGGAGATACGCACAAAATACGAATAAAATAGGGTAAATTATTTGCTTCGAATAATGGAAGCTGTATCAATCCTATCACTAATAATGAGCTGCGATTTTTTAAGCTAAAAAATCGACGACACAAATGACGGTAAATTCTAATTCAGCAACAAGTAAATTTGATCATTATCGCTAATTTTACAAAACATAAGGCAATAAGAAGCCTTTTTTTTAATGCCAATTTATAGCGCAGCGAGGTTTGGTGCATTCACCGTTGAACGGATTCGTCTGACAACCAAAAGGCAAGAGATTAAAATTAATTGTCAAGAAGATTTTGTCGACTGCTCATAAAATATTATATTTTAGTAATTTTTTAAATTAAGAAACATAAATAGAAATGTCGTTAATAAATTTATCAAGACGCGTGGCGTTGGGAATAGATATTGGGGGGACCAATACGAAGTTTGGCGTGGTCAATCATCGCGGTGAAGTGCTTGAAAAAGGGAGCATAAAAACAGATGATTATGAGACAGTAGAAGAGTTTATTGATGCGCTGTATGAAAAGGCACTTCCTTTAATTGAAAATTTTGGTGGCAAAGACAGTTTCGATGGAATTGGAGTTGGCGCCCCAGATGCCAATTATTATACTGGAACAATAGATCATGCGCCCAATCTTCCGTGGAAAGGTGTGATTCATTTCAGCGATTTAATGACTACCAAGTTTAGTATTCCTTGTACCATCACCAACGATGCGAATGCCGCGGCTTATGGTGAGATGCTTTTTGGTGCAGCCCGAGGAATGAAAGATTTTATTATGATTACCTTGGGGACAGGTGTCGGGAGTGGTATCGTGGCCGGAGGAAAGCTAATTTATGGTCACGACGGATTTGCGGGGGAGTTAGGTCACACGATCGTGAAACCCGGAGGGAGGAAACATTGGAGCACAGGTTCTGAAGGGAGTTTAGAAGCGTATGCTTCCGCTACGGGAATAACGATCACGGCAAAGAAAATGCGGGCTGAATTTCCCGAATCGATGTTAAATCAATATCCTGAAGATGCTATAAATTCCAAAACTGTCCATGAATGTGCAATGAAAGGAGACGCAATAGCCATTGAAGTATTCCGATATACCGGGCAGAAGCTTGGTGAGGCCTTGGCTAATTTTGTCATGTTTTCATCTCCTGAAGCAATTCTTTTATTTGGCGGTGTCATTAAAGCCGGAGATTTTATATTGAAACCCGCTAAATTGCATATGGAAAGAAATCTTTTCCCATTGTTTAGGAATAAAGTGAAACTTGTCTTTAGTGAATTGGAAGAAGCCGATGCAGCAATTCTAGGGGCAAGTGCATTGGTTTGGGAAAAATAAGCATTTCTATCACTTGCGTCATAGACTACAATTATCTTTATACGGGCTAAAGGCATAGTCTTTGCGGATAGATTGATTTAAACTCACAAATTATATGAAAAAGATCGTATTTCTTTCCCTGTTGCTATGCGCAGCTTTATTTTCGAAAGCAGACCAACTGCAGGCCCTTACACAGAAGCAGGCCGAAGCAGCTGTTGTTTACCTAAAGAAAGAGCCTATTATTATTTTGTGGTGCAGCTGCTGCGACAACCAAATTCCTCAAAAAATATCGGTAAATGAAGTTTATTATAAGAAAGATTCCGATGGAAAATATTATTCTGTTATCGTAAAAGGCCGAGATGAAAGCGGGATGGAAGTAGAAGAAGATGTGGATTTGGCTTATGTATTTGTAAAAAAAGGTAAAAAAGCGAAAAGTTTAGGGAAGGTTTTAAAATTTGAATGCGATCCTTGTACAAAACCATTCGATTGGTCTGCTTAATTGATGGAGCAAAGAGGACATTCTAAAAAAAATCCCGAACGTAACGTTCGGGATTTTTTTTGTGCGGAAGAAGGGACTCGAACCCCCACGCCTCGCGGCGCCAGATCCTAAGTCTGGTGCGGCTACCAATTACGCCACTTCCGCATTGGGATTTCTTATGGGACAAATATAGAAACGAAAGTATGATATTGCAAGTATGGAAGATATATTCTGTGCTTTAAATACGGATCATCCTGTTTATGAACACAATATTTTTCACCACAATGCTTATTTTTTTTTATCCTCTAGTTTTTAAGTAACCTTTTCAGGCTACTTCTCCGTTAAAGTTCGTGCTGATTGATGAAAATTTTATAGGATAAGAAACGTTTAAAAAATTGTGGTCATCATAAAGCCATTCATGTAACCATAGTCTTCTAAGTAGCATGATACGTATTTTTACTCGTTTTTCAGGAACTTTAACTTATTTTATTTTAGCTCTTTCTTTATGTAATTTTTAATGATCATCTTTAGTCTGTTATAAGCATAAAATTTGAGTCCATTACACAATCTTTCTGAAGAGACATTAATTCTTTTATTGAAAAAGAAGAATCAACAGGCTTTTAGTTATCTTTATGATCACTATGCCGATGCGCTCTTTGGGGTGGTTTGCCGTATCGTTATTTCAAATGAGCATGCCGAAGAAGTGATACAAGACGTCTTCGTCAAAATTTGGCGGTATATCGATGTCTTTGATGAGTCAAAAGGCCGTCTTTATACCTGGATGATTAATATCGCCCGTAACACAGCACTCGATCATCGAAAATCAAAAGCAATTGTTAACGAGCAGAAAAACCAACCGCTTTCAAATATCGTAAATAGGGAAGAAGAACAGGATCAAAGTCAGGGTGGATTACATATAAAGTCAGATTTTATTGGTTTCAGCACTATTTTAGATAAATTAAAGCCTGAATGGCGTATCTTGATTGAAATGGCTTACTATGAAGGTTATACACAACAAGAGATAGCCGAACAACTTGATGTTCCGCTTGGGACGATAAAAACCCGTACCAGGGCAGCATTTATACAGTTACAACAACTATTAAAAGAGTACCGTTAATTTTGGATATTAAAGCATACATATCATCGGGGATTATTGAATCGTACGTTTTGGGGCTCGCATCCGAAGAGGAAGTGAGTATCTTAAACTGTATTCGAAAAAATAATATCGAAGTGGAACAGGCCATCGCGGAAGCAGAGATAGCACTCGAAGAGCTGGCCGATAACCAAGCGATTGAAATGCCTATGCAGTTGAAACAAAATATTTGGAATAAGCTCGTTGCGGAGAATCTGATACCAAGCGAAGGTGGGGAAGTTAGCGAAATACAATCGGATTCTTCGGCCGACCCTCATGAAGTGGTTGTTATGAATTCAAATAGGAAAGCATTTGTTAAACGATCTTACGCGTGGGCCATTGCAGCGAGCCTATTGGCGGCTGTTAGTATCGGTACAAATATATACTTATATCAACGTGAACAAGAGTCAGTCAATAAATTGAATCAGACAGCGATCTTATTTGATGCCCAACAGGAAAAGCTCGCGATATTGCAGGATAAATGGACACTTGTTGAAAATCCTACGATTAAGACAATCCCTCTTAAGGGAGTAGAGAATAAACTGGATTATCGCGCCTTGGTATTTTGGGATCAGTCATCAAAGACAGTCTATCTGAGCATTGAACATCTGCCCCCGGCACCCAAAGGAAAGCAATATCAATTGTGGGCAATGGTTGATGGTAAACCCGTTAGTGCAGGAGTTTTCCCACTCGACGTAAAGACAGATATCGCAAGTAGGATGCTGGACATTGCTAAAGCGCAGGCGTTTGCTATTACACTCGAGGATGAAGGTGGAAAAGATGTGCCCACACTTAGTGCATTATGTGTGATGGGTAGTATATAAGAATAATCCTGCGCAATAACTTATTGCCATACCACTATTAATGCTTCCCAAAATCTAAGCTTCTTTTGATTGAATGCCCACTTCTATGGGCACAGTATTATTAAATGTCAGTTGATAAATTTTGATAAATTCAATGCAGAAGTTAGTTTACATTTAGTATGCTAATAATTTTCGATGCTTAGTTTTTTAAAATAAAAACTTTTTTAAAGTAGAGATGTTCATCTTTATATTTACAATGCTATTCTCTCTGTTGGTCTGCCTTTTTGTATAGAGCAAAGTACACTAAATTAAATCTATCTATGCGGGCGGAAAGGGGATAATTGAACCAAGCTATACCTTAGTACCTATAAATACGTAGAAGAAATAATTGATAACCAATACGGGTTTTTAAATGAATGCTAAATTATCGCCAGCAAATGAATCAGATCGGATACGTGTTTTGCACGAATACGAAATTCTAAATACAGCAAGAGAGGAAGAGTTTGACCGCATCACTAAAATTGCATCGCTTGTATGTGGTACGCCAATTTCTCTAATTTCATTTGTTGATAAAGATAAGCAATGGTTTAAATCGCGCGTAGGGTTAGATACTGAAGAAACAAAAAGAGAAGTATCGTTTTGCCAGTACACACTTCACGAAGATCAGTTAATGGAAGTGGAAGATGCCGAAAAAGACGAGCGTTTCAAATCCAATGAATTGGTGACTTTAGCACCCCATATTCGTTTTTACGCAGGCTTGCCACTCATTGATCCCAATGGGTATGCACTAGGTACACTGTGTGTTATCGATCGTGTTCCGAGGCAGCTCGATCAATATCAAAAGGAAATTTTAAGACTTCTGCGAGATGAAGTCGTCACACTGATCGTCAATAGAAAAGAAAAAGAGAAGTATAAAGAAAGTGAACAGAAGCTGAAAGCATTTTTCGAAAACTCTCAAGGACTGATGTGTACACACGATCTGAATGGTAATTTCATAACCGTGAATGATGCTGGGGCCAGAATTCTGGGTTATACAAAAGAGGAGATTCAGTCACGATCCCTTTTTGATATTGTTCCCCCCGAGGGACATCAAAATTTACAAGAATACCTACACGCAATTGTACAACGAGGAATTATCAAAGGGGAAATGCGTACCATCACACGTTCGGGCGAGATGCGTGTTTGGATGTTTAACAATATTCTACAAAACAGTACGAACAAAGTACCTTATGTGATTGGAAATGCCGTGGATATTACTGAGCAGCATTTTCTGGAAAAGAAACTTAAACATGCGCAGGCAACTTTAATGCGAACGGGTAGGGTGGCTAGGATTGGTGGTTGGGAATATACACCTACTGATGGGAAGATTGTATGGTCGGAAATTACCAGAGAAATTCATGAAGTACCTGATGCATATGAACCAAACTTAACAACTGCACTGAACTTTTATAAAGAAGGGGAATCTAGAAATAAAATAAGCCTTGCAATTGAACATGCACTCAAGACAGGAGAGCCTTGGGATTTGGAACTCGAAATTGTCACATTCACGGGGCACATCCTTTGGATACGCGCGTTGGGAAATGCCGATTTTGAGAATGGACATTGCGTTCGTTTATACGGTACTTTTCAGGATATTGACAAACGTAAACGCATCGAAGCCGAGTCCTCGCATTCCAAAAAAATGCTTACAGAAGTGTTGGATGCAACCTCCGCGGTCGCAATTATTGCAACCGATAAAAATGGTGTAATTACATTATTTAATACAGGAGCCGAAAATCTTTTGGAATACAGCAGTGAAGAAGTCATTGGAAGATTAGGTCTAGCCCATTTTCATTTGAAAGAAGAACTCGTTTTGAGGGCTAAAGAAATGGAGGTTGAATTGGGGCGGCTAGTGGATGAATATCGTATTTTTTCGGATATCGCTGACTTACACGGCGCAGAACAACGAGAGTGGACCTATTGTAGAAAAAATGGAAGTAGATTACATGTTTCGTTAGCAGTTACTCATATACGCGATATAAATGAAGATGTCATTGGTTACCTTGCTATCGCAACAGATATCAGCAGAATCGTCTATCAGCGTGAGGAGCTTGAAAAGGCTAAAATAGTTGCAGAGCAGGCAAGTGTAGCAAAAACGCAATTTTTGACGAACATGAGCCATGAACTTCGTACGCCTCTAAACGGAATTGTTGGCTTTACCGATTTATTGCTCGGAACCGCACTTGAGGATACGCAAAGGGAGTACCTCACTATCGTTGATCAATCTGCCAATTTATTGCTTGGAATTGTCACTGATATCCTAGACTTTTCTAAAATCGAAGCAGGTAAATTGGAACTGGATGTTGAACAGACCGATCTTTATGAATTGGTTATTCAATTGACAAACTTTCTTAATATTCAGCTCAAAGCCAAAAAACTGGCGTTTTATTTGAATATTGCTCCCAATGTACCAAAATACATCTGGGTTGATGCGCTGCGTATCAAGCAAGTATTAATGAATTTGCTGAGTAACGCGACTAAATTTACGGAGAAGGGCACCATTGAACTCAGCATTTCAGTCGAATCGGAAAGTCCTCATCAAGCTGTGTTGTGTTTTAGCGTAAAAGATACAGGTATAGGTATCAAACAAGAAAAATTAGAAAAGATATTTGAAGCTTTTTCACAAGAAGATAACTCGATGACTAAACGGTATGGCGGGACTGGTTTGGGACTGACAATATCGAATAAATTGCTTCATATGATGGACAGTGAATTGAAAGTTGAAAGCATTTTTGATGCAGGAAGCCGCTTCTTTTTCAATATCCAGGTTCCTGCTATTTGGGAAACAGATGATTTGGAAGGATTGGGCAAAATAAAGGACGTGCTCATTGTTGCTGAAGAAGAGTCTGAACGAAATCTTTTGGCTCGGATGCTGTCTTTGAAAAATATTAATGTAACCCAAGCAAAAACTGGATTTGAAGTAGTACAAATGTTGAAAGGGGGACGCCGTTTTGATTCGATTTTGATTGATAACCAATTGCCTATTATGAGTGGTATTGAAACCATACAGCATATTCGCGAAAAACAATACGATAGCAATTTTGAGCAGCATATTATTCCTATTTTTAGTGCTGACCGGCACAATATAGCTCAGCTTTGTCAGCCTCTTGCCATAACTTGTTGGTTAGTCAAACCTGTGACGCAGCAAGCCCTTTATGCAGCGTTAGTAAAAAAGTATATTGCCTAGTAATAACCAACTGTTTGTTTAGCACTATTGAATGTCTTTGCGTGTTGTATTATCCTATAGCTGCTTTGGTACTCAAGCTAGTCATTAACCACAATGAAATATCAATACGAGCTATTGATTTTCAACGATATAATTTATAGTCTTCCATAAATCAAGAGGACAGCAATTATCGCAAGTTTCGGATTTTTTAAGGTTTTCTTTTAATATAGTTTTGTGGGAACTAATAACGATAACATTATGCAAGTTTTTAAAGATAAAACCATCCTGGTTACAGGAGCCAATAGAGGAATAGGTAAATCACTGGTGAGCGCACTGCTTAATTTGGGAGCAATAAAGATATATGCCACCTGTAGAAATTTGAAATCGATGCCATTATTCGATGATGAGCGAATAGTCCCCTTACAACTAGACATAACGGACGATGAACAGATAGAAGAGATTGCAAATACTGCTTTCGATACAGAAATTCTGATCAACAACGCGGGAACCTTAAATCCGGGAAACATGCTACAAGGAGAACTGTTGGGCATGGAGCACGATTTAGCGGTGAATTATTTTGGGACAATAAAAATGATGCGTGCATTTGCTCCAATTCTTGTTAAGAATAGACCTTCTATAATGATCAATATTGTTTCTATTGCGGCATATTCTCCGTTACCCTCAATTGCTGGCTATGCGGCCTCAAAAGCAGCGCTTTATTCGGCTACACTATCCGTACGCATCGAATTGGCTAAAGATGGTGTAACCGTGTATGCCGTAAACCCTGGGGCTATTGACACGGATATGAACAAAGGAAGCGATTGGGAGATGCCAGATCCGGATACAACAGCGGTGAAAATATTGGACTATGTATCCGCCGGAAAACTAGACATCGTTCCGGATGATATGGGGCAAGGTATGTATGCTGCATGGAGGGAAGATCCTGAGAAATTGTCAAAAATGTTTTCGGATCTTTATTACATAGAAAAATAGTTTATAAATCTTTCGGTACCTATAAGCTTCTTTATAGGGCCGAATAGCTAGCAGGGTAGAATAATAAGCAATTCACAGCGCGTATCAGCTACGATCGGCATAATCTCGTCGGCGACATAATCGCTGTGAATGCGGTTACCACCAAATGTGAATATTATTCTTTTGATTGTAGGTAAGGGAGGCGGTATTGCTCATTAAATCTTTTCTTGTCATCCCGATAGCTGCTAACTGCTCCTAGTTTATGCATTATTTTAATATAACACCACGCAAGGTCTATTTGGTAGGGTTTGAAACCACTACGTGCACTCTTGGGGTATAAATGATGGTTATTGTGCCATTCACCTGCTACAATGCCAGGCCATAATTGATTTATGGATTTGTCCTTCTCATTAAAATCGACGCCTTCCCGTTGTTTGTCTTCGCCTTTTGCATGACCTTCATAGTTGAAGGTTCGGACGCCGACAGCCCAGAAGCCAGCGGCGCCAAAGAGTGTGCAAGCAAGGGCATGACCACCAATCAGATAAAATATGGCATACCAAAAGGCCCAATTAAGGATCCACGACCACACCGCGTGCGAGGGATTGACATAAGATCCCCACTTTTTATATTGTGCATAGCTATTGGCTGTAACACCTGTGTGTCGCATAAGTAATTTGACCCTGTTATATGAATTTTCCGTCAGGTCCTTAGCGATAGGCTGATGATTTACATCGGCTAAGAAACAGTATAGAAAACCCGCTTGCGCATTGTAAGGATCACCGGGTTTATCCGATTTGGCATGATGCACATGATGCGAAATCACATATATTTCTTCGGGAATGACATTGATAGTCAGATTTTGTGTGACAAAGCGCCAGAAACCGTTACGGAATTTAAATGCACCATGTGTGGCAAATCGATGATGCCATATCGTTCCATGGGTACCCATAACAATCATACTATAGAGGAAGGCTGCCAATACTGTCCACCAACTGAAGTGGTACACCAAAAAGAGGATAAAAAAGGGAATTAGGCAGGCTACCTTTAACCAGCTAAAAAAGGGTAGCCAATTTCGCTTATCCTTAAAAATATTGAGACGTTTGAAGAATTCTTTGAATATTTCTCTTTTGGTTGGCTTTACGAGGTTTCCATCGGTGTCTTTCCATCCATAGGTAGGAACTTGCAGAACGTGGTCTAAAAAGGGCATTTGTGGTTGATGTAAATTTTAATTTTTGTTAAAGTTACCATATTACAAGGTTAAAAAGTGTTAATCTTAAAAGTTTAACATATCCTTAAGATGTATTTTGGCGTAGCGCTCTATAATTGCATCGGCATTTTTGATTAGAGATCGGATAAATTGATGCGTCAACATATCGAATATAAACAGATGTTCTACTTTAGAAACATTGAAAGTATTTGCTTTAAATTTTAGGTAAAATTGTTGTTTTTTTTGTTCGCAAATCGCTTACGTTTTAAGAAAGATTTTGGATAACAATTTTAAAGATCGAAACATTAAAATATGATGCAAACTTTTTAAAGATATGCAGCGTTTATAAGGGATAAAACCACAAAATTTATTTAAATGTCTAATAACAATGTACCGCAGAAGGTGAATGACCATCTTGCTAATGAGCGGACTTTTCTCGCTTGGATACGAACCAGCTTAGGGATTATGGGCTTTGGATTTGTAGTCGTTAAATTTTCATTATTCATTCGTCAGATAGAGCTCATTTTAAAGAAAGATGTCGTTGTTGGCTCCCAGCATGAATCCTCTGGCGTTGTCGGAGTTTCTATTGTGGTCATTGGTGCATTGACGGTTATCGTTGCTTTCTTAAAATATCGTAAAACAAATAAGCAAATCGAGGACGAGAACTTCGTTCACACTTCGAATAGTATCACGATTGTAGCCGTATTGATATTTGTTATCGGTCTTATTCTGAGTTGGTATCTTATTGACGGTCTTTAGGGCGCTGAAATTATTGTATTAAAACCGACTCCTATTTATATCAATCGGTTTCCAAATAGGTCTTCCGCAGCGTCGTAAAAGCCCGATCGGTATCCAAATCAAATTTTATTTGACTTGGAATAATCGGTTATTCCAAGTTTGTTTCCGAAAGGATCGTTAAATTCGACTGCTAGACCTGTCATGATATCAAATGGCTCGCTTAAAAATACGATCCCCTTTTGCTTTAAAGATTCATAGGTTGCCTTAACATCTGCAACGGTAAACCAAATACTTGGTTTTGCCTGTTGTGCCGAACTCAGTATGATCGCTGGTTCATTGTCGCCTACTTTAAACGCAGTCATGCCTTTTGCTGGAAAGTCAAATTTAGTTTCGAGCCCAAGTTGGTCTCGATAAAATTTTTTGGCTTTATCCAGGTCATCGACCGGTATAAAGAAATTGTCGTAATCCAATAATAGGTTCATGGTAATCAGGGTTTAATTTGTGATAAGTCTATTCCAAATGCTGTCAATTGCGATTCACCAAGTTCAGTGATATAGAAGTTTTTATCTGGGGGATCGTTTTTCGCCAACCAACCTTTTGTTATCAAAGTTTCAAGTAGGAGCTGGCCGAGTTTACCGCCGATATGTTCATAACATAATTTTGCGGGTTTCAATTTATCGTTTTTGTTCATTTTTGTCTTTTTGTTATCGTTTACTTTTTGATTTATAATTCCTTAGCTGTAAAATTATGAAAATGCGAAGGACTGAAAAATGATAGAGATCATTCATTTCAGTGGTTCTTTGACACGACGTAAAGCATATCACTTTTGTTTTTGAAAAACAAAATGTGTCTAAACGTGGTATCTAGAATGGAATTTTATTATATATGGAAAAGGAAAAGGATAGCGAGTCGCAGGTAAGGCGTTTATTTGAACGTTCAATACTCAAATAGCAGACCCCGCTTATATAGATGTTGACTTTTTGGTTTCACTGGTGGATGTCGTTCGTCCAAAGCATGTGAATTTATATGTTCATGCCGACATCCAATTTTTACTCGACTATTTTGAAGCATCACCTGAAGAACTTCAATTCTTCCAGCTTTATCTTAAAAGAATCCTGTTGGCCAAGGATTTTGATCAGCTGATTTCCGATACGGGCATCATTAGTTATGCAGATTTTTTTTACGAGCTAAAAAAAAGAATGACCGAACGGTATCTACCTTTTCAGCCGCCGAAGTCTACTTTACAATATCTTTTAAATCAAGTTTTCTACAAATCTAGCGATGCTGAATGGATAGCAATGATCCCTCAGGATCAGGTTGATAGGTTGTTTTGTTTATGTGGATTTCAAACGATTTATGACGATGAAACTGGCTTTGGAATGATTGAAATATTGTATGGACTGGAATTGCTGGTCCAACGTATTACAGGCCGTGCTATGGAAACAGATGTAAATAAGATGGTACCGGAATTTCAAAATTTTGATAGTCCATTTATTGCAATCATGCGGGAATTTACTGAACTGAATGATCGTCTTTTGCAATCCAATGTCAAGTTTATCCCATCCAACGATCTATCTTATAAGCAGATTTTGGTATTACATAGGCAATGCGAAGCGTATATCGAAACAGCATTCGACAATTCACATCGTTTTGGAATTTCTATCAAAGTGAATCAATCGCTGCTGCGCATGCGGCAACAATTGGAAAGAATCCGAGAAATTTTATATTTTTTGGTGATTGATCATCCAGATGAAAAGAGGCAAAAGACAATCAAACTAGCAGTAACACTTCTTGGATACAATTCCGGGAAAAGCAATATTCGCAAATTAGTTGGACAGAGTACACAACTTTTGGCCTACGAGATTACGCATCATACCGCGCAGACGGGTGAACACTATATTACCTCAAGTGAAAAAGAATATTGGAAAATGTTCCGATCCGCCTGTGGTGGTGGCCTCATTGTAGGCGTAATGTGTATCTTCAAGTTATTGTTAGGAAAGGTACACACCAGTGAATTTGGTCACGCATTTTTATATAGCCTGAATTATGCGGTAGGTTTTACGTTAATTTATCTTTTTGGTGCAACTTTAGCAACCAAACAACCCGCAATGACAGCTTCTGCATTGGTCAACGCAATTGAGCAGGGAACTTCCGGAGCTGGAAATAACAGACATCGTTATTGGATGTTTGCTGAATTATTTGGAAGATTATTTCGGTCTCAGTTCATTGCTTTTGTCGGTAATGTTATAATGGCTTTTCCGATGAGTCTTTTTCTTGTTTGGTTGATTCAGCAGCTGTCTCACGTTAATATTGCGAGTGCGCAGTGGTCACATCTTGTTAACGACCTTAACCCTGTAAAAACACCTTTAGTTTTTCACGCATCAATCGCTGGCGTTTTCTTATTCCTCTCGGGAATCATTGCCGGAAGTATCTCAAATAGAGACAAGCACAATTCAGTTTATTATCGCATTCAGGAGCATCCTATGCTGAAAAAGATCTTCGGACAGCGGCAGACGAACAAAATAGCTTTGTTTTATGAGAAAAAATGGGCAGGTATCGTATCTAATGTTTGGTTTGGAATTTTTATGGGAACTACAGCTCCCGTCGGACTTTTTTTAGGTTTAAATCTGGATATTAGGCACATCACATTTGCGAGCGGGAATTTGGCATTGGGCTTATTTGGGAACGGTATGGAGTTGCCTGCCGAGATCTGGTTTTGGGGGATCTTGGGGATTGGATTAATAGGTTTTTTCAACTTTATGGTTAGTTTCTCCTTATCGTTGATTTTAGCTTTTCGTTCGCGCAACTTATCCTCGGGAGAATTGATTAAAATGGGGCGAGCCGTTTGGATCTATTTTAAGATCAATCCAAAGCTATTCTTCTTCCCACCTCGAAAAAGTTAAGTTCTAAAAAGTTAAGTTATAATGAAGTCCAGCAACTCTTAATCAATCCCTACCAATGCAAGGATAACAGGCTAATTTCCTTCTAAACATTGATATCACCGGAAAGATCGGGTGTGTCTTCTTCGTCCCTTTTTCTCTGTGCGGCCTGTTCTGCGTCCTTATTATGGGTACGATCGTCTTTAATACCCGTTAAATCGGTGTTAGGACGCTTTTTTCGTTTGGAAGTGTCCTCTTTATGACTTTCGGACAAAGCAGTGTTTGACTTCTTTGAATCTTCATGGGAGGTCGTCGTCATCATAAAAATAAGTATGCTTGCCGTACGAGATTTATTTTTCAATCTATGCATTTGCCATGTTGTTGTTTAGTAGGGAACAGCGTTCGTAGCGTTATCGTTGGTACAAACTACAGCTTACTTTCGCCAGCAACGACTTCAATAAGGTTTTCAAGCAAGGTAATTTTTATTTGCTGGCCGCTGTAGTTCCTGCATTCATCATCAATGTGTATTTTTTTGCCTTCCCATTCCATTGTCAACTGGCTTGCTCGGATGGGTTTTATTGTCAACTCTACATCGGTTCCATTCAATAGTCCGTCAATATAGTCTATAAGTTCCTGCCGTTGCTTGTCAGTTACAATGATGATGTCGAATTGTCCGTCGCCCGGATCAGCATTGGAAGATAAGATTAGTCGAGGCCCCATGCTTGGAATATTCATAACTTCGGCGAGAATACATGCTGTTTCAAAGTGACTTTCTCCTAGCTTCATTTTCAGTGTTTTAGCCGGGAACGTTTGGACCAGTTCGCGTAATTGCTGGAGTGCAATTTTTATCTCTTCTTCCGCACTAAGATCTTCATCTAAACTCTTTTTGTCCATTTTCTCCATCAATAAAGGAAATACGCCGAAGCCGATGGATTCTATAAAATGGAGTGGCTTTCCTGCTAATCCCAGAATCATTCCTACATCGAACTTTTTAAGTTTACAGTCGTTCCAAAGACCAATGGCTTTTTCACAGTCAAGAGGAATGCCAAGAGAGAGCGCAATATTGTTTGCAGTTCCTTGTGGCAGTATGGCGATTGGTCTTTTAAATTTTAGTTTTTTTTCTAATAGCGCTAAAACTGCAGTTTTTATCGTGCCGTCACCGCCGGCCAAGGCAATAATATCAGTTTGCTGATCGATCTTCTTGACAGCGTTCTGCTTTGAGACTACTGAGCAACTGTGTCCAAGATTTTCAATCAATTGACATAGTTCATCTTTGTCCCCATTCGTATCATCCCCAGCTTTAGGGTTATGTACTAATCTTATGTTTTTGCCATGTTCTTTCATAACAATTGAACAAAGCATGGCTGAGATTGGTTTTCAAATAAAAGAACAACTATGAATATACTTATTACCAACGACGATGGCATTTATTCGCCTGGTATCGCAGCACTGGCAAGAATAGCGAAACAGTTTGGGACAGTAAAAATTGTGGCACCCGATGTGGAACAGTCGTCAATGGGACATGCGATTACGCATTCCCGGCCGCTAAGTTATCGGCGGGCACCTATTACTTTTGAAGATGTTGAAGCTTTTAAGGTCAATGGAACGCCGGCAGATTGTGTAGCATTGGGTTTACATATGTTTCCTGATACGCAGGTTGTACTTTCCGGTATCAATATGGGACCAAATCTTGGTAATTCTATGTGGCATTCGGGTACCCTAGCTGCTGCAAAGCAGGCTACCCTTCTTGGTGTTACGGGTATTGCCTTGAGCACCCCTGTCGGAAAGACGGAGCCGGATTTTGAAGGCTTATCTCAATGGACAAGGGATGTGCTAGAGATATTAATTGAAAATAAAGAACTTGTTGAAAATAAAGAACCCGCTCTTTACAATGTGAATTTCCCAGCCCAACCTCAGGGCATAGTATGGACAAGGCAATCAGTAAGGCTGTATGATGGCAGGGTGGTCGCTGGAGAAGATCCTATGGGAAGGGAAAACTATTGGATCACTGTCATACCTTTAGAACCTGCTGATAAAGGCACAGATCGTTGGGCAGTAGAAAACAATTTAGTATCCATTACACCATTACGTCTTGATCTTACCGCGCATGATAAACTTGCGGAAAGAGTGAAACGCGAGCAAAGTGAATTCAATGGAGCTAAGCGAATGTGAAAATTAAATATGAATGGAAAAAGATATGAATGCAACAGAAAATTTAATGCAAAAGGAAAGATTTCGTCCAGTTGATAAGGCTGGATTCGGAGGCGTAGCCTTGGGGAATGGATTTCAGCACCATACTGATTATGAATGTTTGAAGGCAGTAGAAGCGGCGTGGAAGGCTGGAATACGACTCTTTGACACTTCCCCATGGTACGGTCTAGGCATAAGCGAACGTCGAATGGGCTTATTTTTAAAAGATCAACCTAGGGAAAGTTTCACTTTGTCAACAAAAGTCGGTAGACTCATGTTGCCTCAAGAAGATTTTAAGATGGACCAGTTGCTGTGGAAAGGAAAATTAAATTTTGGGTACCGTTATGATTATACGGCGTCAGGTGTAAGAAGAAGCTTAGAAGATAGTTTGCAACGCTTAGGACTGTCTTCGATAGATATGGTATTTATTCATGATCTTTCCCCAGACAATGTAGATATGAAAGACAGCTATGCTTATTATTTTGAGCAAGCTGCGAACGGTGCGATGCCTGAATTGACTAAGATGAGAGAAGAAGGGCTTATTAAAGGCTGGGGGCTGGGAGTTAATACCGTTGAACCGATTTTACAGACATTGGAAGTTGCAGATCCAGACGTTTTTCTTTCAGCCTGTCAGTATTCACTGATAAAACATGAGGAAGGGCTGAATCAAGTTTTTCCTAAAGTCGCTGAACGAGGTATTTCAATCATCGTGGGAGCGCCATTATGTGCTGGATTTTTAGCTGGAAAAGATCGTTATCTCTACGATGGAAATTTTCCAGCCGGTGTAAAGGAAAAACTCAATGCATTATATCAGATTGCAAAAAATCACCATGTCGATCTTCGCACCGCAGCATTACAATTTTCGGCAGCACCCGAAGAAGTATCTGGCGTGATACCAGGCGCACATACTGCTGAACAAGCGGAGGAAAATGCAAATTCGTTTAGCGTTAAGATTCCAAACGACTTCTGGGACGAGCTAAAACACGAGAAACTTATTGAACAGAACTGTCCAGTACCCAACATGTGATGTACTTGACAAAATTTGGGGTGTGATTGGCACACCCTTTTTGAACTGATGTGAATTGGGAAATATGTTAGGCTAACTTTACGATCTGTCAATGAATAGATCATTTAAAATCTGCAGGTATAACCAGTTTAAACGTGATCGTATTATGATCTAAGTGAACGGTTATGGTCCCTTTGTGAAGTTTTGCTATTTCATGTGCAATAAATAATCCTAATCCCAAACCTTTACTATTGGAACCTCTTGTAAACGGTTCGAATAAGTTTGATAAATCCGACAGGTGCTGTGGGAATATTACGTCATTCGTGACGCTAAAAATAAATTGCCCGTCTTCAATGCTTGCATTGATCTCTATGTTTTTATCAGGATTTCCGTGCTTTATTGCATTTCCAATTAAATTTGAAAAGGCCCGTCCCATTTTATGTTGATCACAACGTATTTCAGTTGGAACCTCGATGTTGGCAATTAACTTTTTATTATGCAATAACTCATATTCTGATAGGATTTGTCTAATTAACGTATCTATTCGGCAATATTCATTTATTATCGAGGGTTTATTTTCAAGACGAATACTACTAAAATCCAATATATCGTCGATCATCCCTTTCATCCGAAAAGACGCTTCTTCTATTTTCTTTATTAAGCGTTTTTGGTTATCATCTTTTACACTTCCCATCAGGTATTGTGATATCACCTTTACGATACTGACAGGGTTATTCAGATCGTGGGCCAAGGCGGTCAAAATGAGCTCTCTATTTTTAGTGTAACTAAGCTCCTGTTTCAGTTCTTTTCTTACGTTATTTAAGCCGAAAATCGTATTAAAGTTTAGGGCAATTAGATCACTGCAAACGGGGAGCAGCGTTTCTAATTTGTTTCGGTCAAGATGTACAGGCTCCGCATTCATAAAACTCATGTGTCCTACAATAGCGTCATTTTTGTTCACTATTGGGTAAGAGATATAACTTTTTAAGCCGAATTCCTGTAGAACGTGAGCCCATTGATCAACTGTACATTGTGTGCTATCATCAATGTAAATAGGTGAAAAACCTGTTCTAATCTCTTGATATATTTTAACGTATGTGTCACTGTTTTTATCGACTATTTGTTGGGAGTGATAGTCATAAACGCACCAATTTCCCCATTTTGCCCCATCTTTCTTACGTATCAATCCATATCTCATTTTGGTTTGGCTACACAGTTCCTCCAGAATACGTTGACAGGTAGTGAAGTCGCTTTTATCGGATGTTTCGTACGGTTTATTTATTTGATTTGGGATGGTCATTTTTTTTTGCGTTTTTAGCTACTTGAACCCATCAACGGGTGTTCATTTCTCAGTGAAAATACAACATAATTTCCATATTATTTTTCCAATTTTGCTATTTGCTCGATTAATCCTTTAAATATAAAGGCGTGAAAGGGTAGCACGGCATACCAATATAGCCTACCTGAAATTCCCAAAGGCCTAAAAGTTGCAGTTTGTATCAACGTTTGGTCTTCGATTTTAAATTCGAGCCACGCTTCGCCAGGTAATTTCATCTCTGCATAGAGAAGTAGCCTTTTCTGTTTTTTATCTGCAATTAAGACACGCCAAAAATCAAGGGTGTCACCTGCGGAAAGGTCAGTTTTGCTTTTGCGCCCTCGTCGCATGCCGACCCCACCCACCAACTGATCCATAAAACCTCTAATTTTCCAAAGCCAATTGCCATAGTACCAACCCGATTGTCCACCTATAGACCAAATTTTGTTTAATGAAGTGTCACTGTTGCCGAGTGTCACACTACGAACATCTTTAAAGCAACCATAAGCGGGCACTTCCAACAGTCTGCTTAATCCTCCAGATAGGATATTACTGGTTTGTGCATCTTTCCAGCTCGAAATCACATGGTTACTTTCAATTTTTTGGAAAGCCAATTGGATAGCCGTCCGGTAGTTGATAAGTATTATGCCAAGTTGCTCGGCAAGGCGATTTGGTTTACATATCACTTCTACTTTCATGCTGTCAACTAAGTTTTTTGCCAAATTGTATGAAGTCGAAGTAACAAAATAAAGCCAATAGGAAGATAGCCTAGGTGTCATAACTGGAACAATGTAAATATGTCTCGTAAGCTTTCTCTCAGCGGCATACTGCAAAAGCATTTCTTTGTAAGTAAGAACATCCGGACCACCAATATCATAACTTTTATGGTATGTTTCAGCATTCAGAATAACACCGACCAAAAATTCAAGGACATTCCGGATTGCTATTGGCTGGCATTTGGTTTTAAGCCATTTTGGGGTCACCATAATGGGGAGTTTTTCCACTAAATCGCGTATGATTTCGAAAGAAGCACTACCAGACCCGACAATTATACCAGCCCTTAATGTTGTAATGGGAATTGAGCCACTTGCTAATATCTTTTCTACATTTTTCCTTGAATCCAGATGTTTGGACAGCTGGTTGGAATTACTTATTCCACTCAAGTAGATAATCTGCCTTGCTTTGGTCGACTCAATAAAGTTTTTGAAATTGGTAGCGCATTCAATTTCCATACGTTGAAAGTCACCAGTTTGGGTAGCCATTGAATGTATAAGATAGTAAGCTACATCAAAGTCAATCGGCAGGTTTTTAAGAGTTTCTTTATCCAGAAAATCTACCTCGATAACGACTATGTTGTGCTGTTCAGTTGGTATATTGAGGCGATCTTTATCCCTCACACAACAGATAAGCTCATGGCCTTGCTCCAATAAAACGGGTAAGAGGCGTTTGGCAATATAGCCCGTCACACCTGTTAAGAGAACCTTCATAAGCCATTATATCTTTTATTTGTGTTGTTTCCTATATAAATATCCTAAAATTTAGCTAAATTTTTAAATTTACTTCGCGGATTAGCTAGTTATTCTTTCCTTAGCACTGTCCAAATCTGCCCTTTTTCGTAAATAGCTTGGGTTTTTACAAGTAGAATAAATATATCTTTTTCATTACATGATGCGTAGGGGATTTTAGGCAATAACTTATTCCTCAGATCTGCTAGCTTCGCGGCTTCCATTGACCGTTATTGCACGAAATATAAAGGTTACAATTGCTAAAATTAATAAAACATGAACAGTATCTTCTGTTACAAACCCGCCAAGAAAAGTAACCGCCCAAATAATGATTATGCTAACGGCTATTGAATACAATAAATCTTCCATATGCTATTTCTTGATTAGAGAACAATATGCCGATGGAATCGTTTAAAATTTGATAGGAAAAGATAACTCTCAATTTCGATATTGGGAGCATAGATATATTTCTTGTACGATTAAAATTAATCAACGTGTACTCGGAATATAGAAGTTTAAAAGCGCGATTCCCTTATGCTACTGAGCAGATAACATGTAATTAATATTACGGGAACAGGATTTGAAACCAGAAATGCCCGATTTTTCGGGCATTTCTGGTTATTCATTATTAAGCAGATTCATTTACGCCAGATACCGCAATTTCTGTCAGTAACGTATCTGTCTCCTTTTCTTCATCAAGTGTTTGTTGGAGCAACTGCTCTGCCTCTGAATGTTTCATGAGCTTTGCAAATGTGACTAGACAACCATAGCTCGCTATTTCATAATGTTCAACTTTTTGCGCTGCGGAAATAAGCGCTGCGTCCAATGCTGGGTCTCCTTCAAAATTTTCGATAATCTCGTCAGCTTCCTCTAGGAGACCCTCCATGGCTTTACATTTCTTACCTCGCGCAGCGATTCCCAATACGGAAAACACTTCCTTAAGCCGCTCAATCTGCTGTTCGGTCTGGCCATGATGTTTTTCAAATGCTTGTTTTAGTTGTTCATCTTCGGCTGCTTTGCTCATTTTCTTTAAACCTTTTAAAAGTTGTTTTTCAGCACCCAAAATATCTTTTAATTCGTCTACAAATAATTCATGTAAATGCTCATTTGGCATTTTTTGTTGATTTTGATTCGATTTTGCCATAATTCTTTTTAGAGATGGACATGTGTCAAAATGAGATCGTTTTTAAAATCTCATTTTCATCTCCTTATTGTCGCTCGTATGCATCACTTGGTAGTAGTTAAACCCTTACACTCCTTTACTCAATCAAGTAAAAGTGAGTTTAATCGTAACATTCGGAACAAAATTTAATACTTATGCTGTCTATTTGATTTCTATGGCAGATTGTATTGCCTTTTTTTAGTATATTACGAAATAATAGTATATCAGATTAAACTTCAGATTATTTTGATTAGTTTATTTTTATTCCAAAATAGCCCTTTATTTTTATACATAAAACTATAATGGTATATTAGTGTTCTAATTAGTGCATATGAAGTATAAGCTTTTAAAAGAAATCATTGGATTAGTCGAGGAATTTGACGCGGAAAAAGGAGTTAATGGTAGCTTTAGCGATGACTTCGATGGATTTAAGCGTTGGATAGCGGCAAAGGAAACTGGAATTTCTGTTGAGCCCTATTGGGAAGGAAAGGAAAATGGGCGTACGCCAGAAAGTGTAATCAGCACCTTACTTGTGCATCTGAATAGGTTTGCAAAAAGCTATTCTAAAGCAGCTATATGGGAATCTGATTTTTCAACTCAAGAGGAGTATATCTATCTTATTACCCTGAAGTCATTTGGCGAGATGACAAAAATGGAGCTGATCAGAAGGAATATTCATGAAAAACCAGCAGGTATGGCCATTATTAACCGTTTAATCAAACAAGGCTGGATCAGCCAACAAAACTCAGAATTGGACCGTCGAAGTAAAGTGATCTATATTACGGAAAGTGGTCGATTGGCTTTAGATCAACAAATGGAAAAAATACGGTATGCAACACAAATTGTTTCAGGTAATTTGGCATACAGTGAAAAAATAACATTAATAAGTCTATTGGATAAGCTGAGCAAATTTCATCAGGTAATTTACGATAAGAATATTTCGCCAGATAAACTTTTGGAGCAGATAAATATAGCGAAATAACATCTTTAGTTTAAATTTACATAAATCAAAAGGAGCGTATCAAATTAACATAAATGAAGAAGAAGGTAGCAGTTATAGGTGCAGGTTTTTCAGGTCTTTCAGCTGCGGCTTATCTCGCACAGTCTGGATGCGATGTGCATGTTTATGAGAAACATGCGGTGCCCGGTGGGCGGGCGAGGCAGTTTGACACAGTGGAGGGATTTAAATTTGATATGGGACCAAGCTGGTACTGGATGCCTGATATCATTGAATCATTTTTTTTAGATTTTAATTGCAATACAGCTGATTTTTTTGAGCTTGTTTCGCTCAATCCACAATTTGAAATGATATTTAGCTCAGGACAGATCAGCGTACCCGAATCTTACGGGGAATTAAAGCAGCTGTTTGAGCGGATCGAACCTGGGGCGGGTGGGCAGTTGGACAAATTTATGGAGGCTGCCAAATTTAAGTATGAGGTAGGCATGCGCGACTTTGTCAATAAACCCTGTCACAATTGGAGTGAATTTCTGTCTCCAAAGATTGCACTTAGTGCGTTTAAGCTCGATCTGCTTTCTGATTTTAGGTCCTATGTCGCTAAATATTTTAAGGATCAAAGGCTACGCACATTAATGGAATTCCCTGTTATATTTTTGGGTGCCTCACCCAAAGATATTCCTGCATTATACAGCTTAATGAATTATGGCGGTTATGCATTGGGTACTCATTATCCAAAAGGAGGTTTTTTTCAATTGGTGCTAGCGATGCAGCAGGTAGCTGAGAAGCAAGGCGCAACTTTCCATTTTGATCACAATGTCGATGGAATGACGATTAAAGATAATGCGATCAGTTCGCTTGAAATTAACGGCGTGAATCATGATTTTGATGTCGTTGTTGCATCGGCAGATTATCATCATATTGAAACATTATTAGATAAAGAGTTTAGAAACTACGATGAGGATTACTGGAAAACGAGAACGTTTGCACCATCCAGTTTGATCTATTACCTCGGTATGAAGTCTCCAATTTCTAATTTAACGCATCACACCTTGTTTTTTGAGCATCCGTTGGATGATCACATTGAATGTATTTATGGTGAAAAGAAGTGGCCTCAAAATCCATTGTTTTATGCATGTTGTCCATCCAAGACGGATCCCAATGTAGCGCCTCCAAATACCGAGAATCTCTTCTTGTTAATGCCATTGGCTACAGCTATCTCGGACGATGAAGCGACGCGTGAAAAGTATCTCATGCACATGTTAAAGCGGTTAGAGAAGCATACTGGTTCAAGTAGGCTATATGAACAGATCGTATATAAAAGAAGTTACTGTGTAAGCGACTTTGTAAGCGATTATAATGCTTATGGCGGAAATGCGTATGGATTAGCAAATACATTGAAACAAACAGCGGTATTGAAACCTAAAGTCAGGAATAAGAAAGTTAAGAACCTCTTTTATTCGGGGCAGCTGACCGTGCCCGGCCCGGGGGTGCCTCCATCCATTATATCGGGTAAAATAGTCGCCAAAGAAGCCATTGAATTATTGCGTAAATTATAAGATCATGAAAAAACTATTTGATGAACTCGCTTATGAAGTGAGCAAAAAAACAACTGAAAAGTACAGTACAAGTTTTTCGCTTGGTATTTTGGCTCTAAAGCCGAGCATTCGGGCGAGTATTTATGCGATATATGGTTACGTTCGATTGGCTGATGAAATTGTCGATAGTTTTCATGGCTATGATAAACAACGGTTATTGGGACGACTTCATTTGGAAACCACCAATGCCTTAAATGAAGGGATTTCGTTAAATCCCATCCTACAGTCTTTTCAGGAAACCGTACGCAAATATAATATTGATATGTCCCTTATCAATCAGTTTCTTCATAGTATGGAGATGGATCTCAACAAAGTTGAGTACAATTCAGAACGCTACAAAGAATATATTTATGGCTCTGCAGAAGTCGTGGGACTAATGTGTTTACAGGTTTTTTGTGACGGCGACCGCCAACGCTATGAGGAGTTGAAGCCTTATGCCATGAAGCTCGGTTCGGCTTTTCAAAAAATTAATTTTTTACGCGATCTAAAAGAAGACTACCAGGTGCTTGGACGTACCTATTTTCCAAATTTGGATATGGGTCAATTCGATAATATCATGAAACGTGGTATCGAGGAGGAAATTCATGCCGAATTTAAAGAAGCACTTTTGGGCATCAAGAAGTTACCTGCGTCGTCTAAGTTTGGAGTTTATTTAGCTTATAAATATTATCTTTCTCTCTTTTCACAGATCCGAAAGAAATCTTCTGAAGAAATCTTGGAAAATAGGATTAGAATACCTAATATTCAAAAGGCTTATGTCGCCGTTAAAAGTTACGTGCGTTATAAGGCGGCTTATTTATAAATCCATCAGCTTATTGCAATATGAACTTGCTTATTTTACTGTTCACTTTTATCGCCATGGAAGGCGCTACCTGGTTAATTCATAAATATATTATGCATGGCTTCTTATGGGTACTCCATAGGGATCATCATGATCATAGTAACGAGGGATTTTTGGAGAAGAATGATTACTTCTTTATTATTTTTGCTGTTCCTACCATCGCCCTAATGTATTTTGGCTCTTTAAGAGATTACAATTATCTTTTTTATATTGGCATTGGGATCATGCTGTATGGCATGGCTTATTTTTTCGTTCACGATATCTTTATACATCAACGTTTCAAATGGATGAGTAAAACAAATAATCCCTATTTTTTGGCTCTTCGGCGTGCTCACAAGCAGCATCATAAACATTTGGGAAAGGAAGAAGGCGAATGTTTCGGTTTTTTATATGTTCCGATGAAATACTTTAAAATGTATACTAACAATGAAAAAATATGATGCAATATACTTATTCGCTTATCTTATTTTTTACGGTCGTAATCTGTTTTGCCGCATCCTTCGACAAGCGGCTTCGATTCGACCGTGAATTTTTTCCATTCTTAAAGTCGGCTGCACTTGTTGCTGTATTTTTTATCGCTTGGGACGTGTGGTTTACAAGTGAGGGCGTTTGGTGGTTTGACACACGATATACTTTAGGACTGGTGATAGCAGGACTGCCAATAGAAGAGTGGCTGTTCTTTATCTTCATTCCTTTTTCTTGTATTTTTACTTATTTCTGTATTGATAAATTTTTTAGACTGCAATCCCTCTCCGCCTTTAACAACATCGTTGTTTTTGTCAGTATCATTATATGCGCTGTGGTGGCTCTTCGTTATACCGATCGGATTTATACGTTAGTAACCGCAGTAGTGACTATTTTAACACTGGTGACTTTCCATTTCGTATTACGCGTACAATGGATCACGCAAGCCTCTTTAGTTTTTACCTTGCTCATGTTGGGATTTTTACCTGTGAATGGTATACTCACGGGTACTGGACTGGAATCGCCGATAGTTAATTACAACCCAATGGAATTTATGGGCATCAGGATACTGACTATTCCTGTAGAAGATGCGGTATATGGCTATACACAATTTTTATTGGTGCTCTATTTCTTTAAAAAATTTCAAAATAAAGGTGTAGATCCAATAGCAAATTGAGATGCATTGGATCAACCGGATTACAGAAAGGTGTGCAATAAATGTGGTAGAAGAGCTGATGCTGACTTTATTTTGTTATTTTATTTCTACATGCTTTAAATAGAAATTGTTTTGTTGATCAACTTCTATCGTGTAATTACTATTGAGCTCCAGTATCCATCCGTCACCCTTAATGAGATTTTTTTCGATGGATATAGGGTTAGTGATGGATACCTTTTTCCAATCAGGACTTATTAATGCCCCATTTGTAACATCTAATATCCCCCAAACATCTGTAATTCGGGTTGTAGGATAGTATGTGCCCAAGTTTTCGATCGGAATGATGGTTCTGGGGTCGAAAGAATAGTTCATTTTCTCGAACTGAATTTCAAAATGAGGCGATTCAACAAACTTATTTTTGTAAGTTTTGACTAAGCGTTTATTTTCAGCATCCCTTTTATTTTCCTCTTCAAAAATTACAGCTGCGTTATATGTTTTGGAAAGATTCTTAAAATTTTGTTCAGTTGGCGTAAGAAGCGAAATTCCAAACTCCCGAATAATTAATGCGGTTAGGTCAGTTTCTTTATCTATTTTCTTATTCCAATTTTTATTCTTTTTATGCAGCAGATAACCATACGTGGGTGTCGTTTGGTAGGCAAATGATCTTACAAAGGTGGGATTTTTTTGAGATCGGTTGATACCATTTATAAGATATTGTTTGGTCGATTCATCGCTGCGGTCGCTGACTATTATTCCTGTAAATTCAGCAATTCCTTCGTTAATTTCCAATAAATTTTCATTTTTAGCAGCTTCATCGAATAGCACGTATCTATATTTTCTAAAAAATAAGGCATTAGTGAGATGACGTTTCATTTCATTTTTATGTGTAGACATTAAAGCTTGTTTTAAAGCTTCAAATTCAAGACGCAAGCTAATTCGACCATATTTTTCGTCGAGGTGATTATTGTTTGCATTATTTAGTGCGAAACCCAAATCAGGTTGTATGCGATGAAATGACTCATGTGCGAGCAGATTTACACGATCATCCCTGTTTTCTGGAAGTGGTAACATGATCATTGCCCATCTCTTATCGTTCCAATCCAGTGCCGTGTTAGAAAAATTAACTTCCTGAGGTAGAATTCCAGTGTATAAGTTTGCCGAGGGTTTTAAAGTTTTTTTTCCATCCAATTCGTTGGCATAGATCGTGCGTGTGGCGGGATCGATAAGAAGAATTGGTCCGTATATACTTCTATTCCATAACTTGAAACTCTTATCTGACGCAGCTTTGAGCTCCTCAAACCATAGGTTTATATCGGCTGTTTCATATTGCTTATGTTGTGCATAACCCTGTGCTGTAAGATGGATGATAAAGAGAAGAGTGAATATTTTTTTCATAATTGTATGGGAAATAATGGACTTTCAATATAGGCTGGCCGGTTTAAATTAAACCGCATTAAGCAAGGATCTCTTGAAAAAATGTATCATGATAAGTTTTGCCAATCGCGATTTCATATTTGTCGATGAAGACGTCATTATGGTCAAATGAGTCGATTTTATTTTTATTAATGATGTATGAGCGATTTATTCGTAAGAAAATAGATTTTGGAAGCCACTCATGTATATTCTTTATGGTCATACGTGTAATTACGCGTTGATTTTCCATTTGGAAAATGACATAATCTTTAAGAGATTCAATAAAAAGAATTTCGCTGAGATTGATCTTAAAAAATCTACGGTCGGATTTTACAAAGATATAATCACCCGTGATTTGCTCTAAATTTTTATTTTCTTCATCCAAAAGAAGTCGGTGATAGACAATCGCCTTATCTACAGCTTTACGAAAACGAACGGCGTCAATAGGTTTGACAAGATAATCGATTGCATCGACTTCATAGCTATCTACGGCATATTCGGAATAAGCCGTGGTGAAAATCACAAGCGTATTTTTGGGAATATTTTGTGCAAACTCAATTCCGTTAATTTCTGGCATATTGATATCTAGAAAGATTAAATCAACAGCGTTTTGTTGTATGAATATACCCGCAGAAACAGCATTGTTGAAACTTTCAAGCAGTTCAAGAGATGCAATCTGATCGACTAGTTTCCGTATTCCTTTACGCGCTATAGGCTCGTCATCTACAATGATACATCTCATACTAGTAGCGTTAATTTTACGATATAATTTTGTTCTGTTTCTTCTATTTCTAAAGCATGTTGATTTTCGTAAAGCAACTGTAATCTACGGACGATATTACTCAATCCGATGCCTCCCCTTTCTGTTTGCCTTTGGTTTATAGATTTCGAATTTTCGCATATAAAAATAAGGGAATCTTTTTCTAATTGAAAGGATATATTAACATAAGATATGCCATTACTGTTTAGGTTGTGTTTAACTGCATTTTCCACAAATGGGATGAATAACAGCGGAGCAACAATTACTTTATTGCTGTCTCCCCAAATTTTTATATTGAACTCAAATTGGTCCCTTCTGACTTTCTCCAATTCCAGATAGTCTGTCAATAGACATAGATCATCAGACAATGAAACTTTATCGTTGGTGTTGTTAGTGAACTGGTATTGCAGTAAGTCATCCAGTTTGGTTAAAATATGGGCTGCCATGTTTGGATCTTCATCCACCAGTATATTGGCATTATTAATCGTATTGAATAAAAAATGAGGATTGATTTGACTCTTTAAAAATTTGAGTTCCGATTCAGTAGTTGCTTTTTGTAACTCCTGCTGCTTTATTTTGCTTTTTATTAAAGGCTTAAATAGTAAAAGGGATGAAGTGCCGACAATAAATAGGATGATTGCCAATAGGCTAGATGCTAAACTCAGAAATATAGCTGTAGGGCTGGGATCGTTTCGGCTGACTGCGATATCGTAGAACATATGTTGTAGGATCATCACGATCAATAGTGCAACTACGGAAAATGACACGGCAGCAATTAAATAATGTATCAGCTTATCTTTGGCCAAAAAGTAGGGGAATAACAGGTAAACGTTTACATAAACCAGCATATTCATAAACAAATAGTAGGATACCCAACCGCAAGTTCTGTCGAAAGATAGGTTTAGTTTATCAGGCGCATCGAAGAATATCCCAATTGAAATTAACAGCATAAATAGTTGCATACAAAGATGCCTTTGTATGCTGTAGCGATCTTCAATTAAGAAAGCAATTTCTTTATTTTCTACGGCTATTTCCATTCCTTTAGATCGAGTTGAAGACTGATATTTCCGGATTCCATTGTAAATATATATAAATCAGGATAGAGCATATTTAATTTGTCGGCTATTTCCATTTTGTATTCCGGGGGTAATCGATAAGTGTTCTCATAGTTTACGATAAAGCGTATTTTTTTTTCTGAAATTTCAAGGTTAATACTTAAGCTTTTAATTTCATTTGCTATCAGTATGGACTGTATCAATACGATGAATAAAAGGGGGGAAATCAGCAAATTGTTGGTTTTTCCCTTTACCTCCAAAACATATTCAAAATAGCTATCTTCAATAATTTTTTTTAATTGTAGTAAGTTTTTTAGGAAGATTATTTCGGAATTAAGGAAAACTTTATTTCTATTGCAGTCATAGAGTTGGTAGCGCAGTAAATGACCAAGTAACATCAATATCTGCGACGCTTTTTGCGGATCTGATGCGGTTATTAAGGCAGCTTTACGTAAGGCTCTCGACATAAAGATTGGCGAAATTTGCCCTTTCAGTTTGTTTACTTCTGTTTCAAGGAAATTCTGCTCCAGCATCATCACATCTTCGTTCTTTTTATTCCATTTGCGAAAGAGTTTGATAACGGACATGCTCCATAGGCAGATTATAGTCATTGCTGAGGAAGATAGGCTGTCTATCAGGATGATTGGATTGCTATAGGATGTTATGCGATGCGGTAGGCTCAAAATTGTGCGTATGGCGTATTCCAAAAAAAGCGTGCAGCCCATAAGCGCTACCACAATAACTATTAACAAAACGATATAAATGGTATAGTTTTCGTTTAGTAGGAACTTTGGTATGAGGTAAAAATAATTCAGATATGTTGTTAGTAGGTAAGTGACAAATGAAAGAAAACAAATTAAAAAGATAGTGTTTCCCAAAGAAGACAGATTGTCTTGATACACTATAAATGTTTGATTAAATGTAATAATAACTAGGGTAAAAATAAAGGTCAGATGCCTCCATAGTCTATAATTGGAGTTAAATAAAAAATGATATGGTATGTTTTGGCTCATATAGGTACTAAAATTACATTAAAAATCCATTCTATACAGTATATTAAAAAGTGATGTTGCCTGTTTTTTAGGCTCTATGATTCCTGTCTTTAGATTGTATTGATGCCCATAATACTCTTTTGCGCCCGTAACATTTAGCCATTTGATTGCAATCTCGTGCGATCGGTTCAATCTGTTAAGTCTATAACTTATCGAATAATTAGCGATAAACATGGGGGAGAATTGTTTGGCAAATGCATTTTTTTCCTCGTATTGGATTTCTTTATCGGGATGATTAAGGGAATATTTTTCCAGTACAGGAGCATAGCGTTCTCCGCCTTGTAGGGTCAATTTTAGGTTAACGCTTAGTAGATCCCGTTGTTGTTTGTTTATAAACCATTCTTTGCCTGTCAATCCATTTATGATAAAACGCCTGTTAAATTTGCCGTTATGCCAAATGGCGTCACCTCCCGCAAATTTTGCGTCAAATAGTGTGGCTGTCAACATATAATAAACACCTTTCTGTAAGTAGCGCTCGATTGTAATATCCAATCCGACATGCTGTCCTTTGCCGCGGTTTACCAAGGCATCTTCCACGTAGAAAAGGTTGCGGTTAAGGATGGAATATGAGCTATCCGCAATCACTGGTACATGGAAAAGATATTGATAAAATGGCTCTAGTTTGATACGCATGTTATCCGACACTTTGTATTGATAGGATAAAGACAGATGGTGTGCTTTGGTGAAATCAACATCCTTGTTTAGTGGTTGGCCATTGGCTTTATCTCTTACAAGATATACGTCCATCTTTTCCATACGGCTATGTAGGCCATAAGCCATAGCAATTGAGCTTTTAGGTCCTGAAGACCACCGGATAGCAGCCCGTGGCTCAACGGTCCAATGGTTATTCAGGGTTAATAGCTGTGCATTTAGCCCTAATGTAACATAGATTTTTTTGTTAAATTCAATTAATGAACTGCTGTAAGCGGAAAGCAATGTGGTTGTCCCTTTTCCTTCGGAAATTGCCTGCAGTGGTTTTCCTACAAAAGGTGAACGATCCAGCAGGGTATTATAATACATGTTCGTTACCGTAAAGCCGGTTTTATTGCTATGTTTCTCCGCATATTTTTTATCAAAAGACGATGTTAGAATCAAGTTAGTATAGCGGTTTCTTAAATTTAAATAGGGCATTTCGGTACGATCGTTGATGATATCTTCGGTTGCCTTATTATTCGAATAGGTCGTAGCCAAAGTGGTACGAAGAATTCCGCCATGCTCAAAAAAATAGCGGTGGGTAATTCCGGCTGCTGCAGACATCTGATCTGTTTTTGAGGATTTATGATCATCCGCATACGTCCAGCTTGATTCCGGTTCTTTTTTTGTTCGAAACCTATCGACTAGTGCGTTCCCCCACATTGAAAAAGTTCCTTTATGCTTGCTTGGGAAGTTTAATTTAAAATTGAGATCCTGATAATCCAATAATTGTCCATTAGTTTCCCCTGCGCTAAGTTTGCTCATCAAGCCTGTTGTAGAATAGCGGTAATTAACCAAATAAGAGGCATCATTATTCCTGCTAAAAGGTCCTTCCGAAGCGAAATCCAAGCCTAATAAGCCTGCCTGGAAGGTATGTTCATGTTTCGTATTATTTCCCGTCCGCAATTTGAGGTCAAACACCCCTGATACGGCATTGTTATATTCCGCAGGAAAGGCGCTAGTATAGAAGTCCGAATTGGCTAAGACATTTGTGTTCAATGAAGTCAGTATGCCGCCGCCCAAAGTCGCTATATCTGCAAAGTGATTTGGATTTGGTATTTCTATTCCCTCAAGTTTCCATTGAAGCATACTTGGAGCATTTCCATGTACTGAGATGCCATTATTTCCCAGACTTGTAGCTACTCCGGCAAAAGAACTAACCAGGCGGGCGGGGTCGTCCATTCCACCGGCATACCGATTAACTTCCTCAATCCGAAGTAAACGCCCCCCAGTAAGAGCCATTTTATTAGAAGCTCGTTCCTTATTGGCTACCACGACCACGTCATTCAAGGTATAATGTGTCGGATCCATCGCAATTTCTAATGCGACCTCTTTTTGAGAAGTTAGCATAATCTCTTTAATCACCGTAAGCTCATAACCTAGGCAATAAGCCTGTACGGTATATCTTCCGACTGGAAGATTAGGAAAAACGAATTCCCCTTTATCGGAGGTTACTGCAACCAAATCTGGTTTTTCCATTACCCGGATGGACACTGCAGCAAGTTGCTTACCGGACAATCGATCGGTAACGACTCCGCCTATTTTTTGTGTTAGGGAAATCTGACCATGAACAGCCGTAGAAATTAAGGTGAAAAACAATATAATAACGATTTTATCCTTTAATTTTTCCATAATTTTATAGAGTAAGTTGAAGCTGTACCGAAATCCTTTTTTTTTCGATAATTTTTGGCCAAGCACGATTTCGAGAGCAGTGAGGACTTTTTCACAGTCTGCAGCTGTTACTTGAGATAGTTTCGAGATCTGTTCTATTGTTTCTTTTCTGTTCATTCTTCAAAATCTGATTACGGTTCAAATTTATCAGTTCAGCGAAGTTGTGTTAGGAATATGAGATGAAATGCGTGAGAGTAGCGACAGAAATAGGTATTGTTAGGGTAAATGAAATCGTATAGGTAGTTCCCGACCAATTGGAAATCGGTTAATAAATAGGGAAACAATCAAAAATAGGCTGAATAGTATTGCTTACGCAGATCTTATCAATGATTAGATTGATCAAAAAAAATTACTAGATTTGAATTAAATTTTATCTACTTAAACTGAAAAGCAAAACGGCTCAAATTTATAAATGAACTCTGATCAACAGATTTGGCAAATGTTTCAAGTTGGACATGAACCTTCGTTCAAAATACTTTTTGAACGCTACAACCACCTGTTGTTCAATTATGGATTTAAATTTACGCAAGACGAAGAAATCATCGAGGATAGTATTCAAGAGCTATTTGTAAAGCTATGGTGCAACAAAGATACCTTAAGTGCAGATGTTGCTGTAAAGAATTATCTTTTTAAAGCGTTTCGAAGGACGTTGATCAAGAAAATAGAACAATCGCTGCGAAGGGCAGATGTTACGCAATCTTCCCTTGATTATTTGCCGTTTACTATTGAATTACCTCACGATCTCAGTATGATCCGTCAAGAGCGTGCGCATGAGATTAGAGATAAGCTTGATCAAGCACTGCAGCAGATGACAGCACGCCAAAGAGAAGTTATACACCTCCGGTTTTTTGAAGAATTGCCGTATGACGAAATCGCCGAAATTATGGGACTCTCTACAAAAGATACCTATAAATTGTACTATAGGGCCCTCGATAGTTTGCGAAAACATTTTGGTGCATTTGGTTTATTGGTATTACTGCATGTACTTAACGCGCTACGTTATCCTTAAATTTTTCACCTATCTTCAAATTTCTCCCGAATAAATAATAGGCAGTATTTACAATCATAGTCTGTGTTAGCGCTGTTTGATGATGATTTGGTTGAGGAAGTCTATTTTTTTTAAAAAAAATATAATTGAGTGGGGTAAAATTCTGTCGAGAGGTGTAACCTATATAAAACAGTATGAACTCTCGATTATCAAAATATAAAGATTATAAGTCGGCAGATTTTTTTGCGGATGAGGATTTTGTATTGGCGGCTTTAATGCCGGCAGACGCCTCAACCGATTTTTGGTCTGAACTTAGTCTTTATTATCCACATCTTTCAGACGAAATGGCGCTTGCCAAAACATGGATTTTATTGATCCAAAATCAGACGACTGCAAAAAGTACCTTAGGTAGTGAACAGCGCTGGGAGAGGATTCAAGCACAAATTCCAATCTACGAAAGCAAAAAACACCGTAGTCGAATCTTACGCACTTTATTCCGATGGACAGCCTCTGCAGCAGCCATCTTGGTATTCATTATGGTGGCATATGATGTTAGTCAATTTGGGACTAAGGAGACCAATACGGCCTTCGGCGAACAACGTCTGCTTTCTCTTCCGGATTCTTCTATCATCAGGCTAAATAGTAATTCTCACATTTCATACATCCGCAGTTGGAAAACGGATAAACCGCGCGAAGTTTGGCTTGAAGGAGAAGGCATGTTCGAGGTAAAGCACACCGCCGTTAAAAATCGCCTGCGCGAAAGCGACTTCTTTGTTGTACATGTGGGCGACCTTTCATTAACTGTTTTGGGGACAAAGTTTAATGTAAAGGACCGCCGTGGGCGTATTGAAGTGGCGCTGTTTGAGGGAAGTGTCCGTATTCAGGGACAAAACGGTGAAGATCGTATCCTAAAACCAGGAGAGACTTTTGTCTATGATACATCGGCAAAGGAAAATCGTGTTGTTAATAACGATGCCAATAGGGTGCTATCCTGGACGCGCGGTGAACTCAGTATTGAGCATAGCAGCTTAGCAAATATTGTAGATGTATTGGAAGATAACTATGGCTATCAAGTTGTCGTAGAAGATTCAACATTGCTCAATAAGCGATTTACAGGTGTTATACCAATCAAAAAAATAGATGACATCCTCTTTGTTATCAAACATACCATGAATGTAAACATCGAAATGAAAAACAAACAAATAATAATAAAACCTAATTAAAAAACGAGCACTAATCAATCGAAATTTATGAAAACTAAATTACTTGTGCCTATAGTCTGCCTGCTGAGTACCACGGGTAGTTTTGCGCAAAAAAGAGCGAGTCTCAGTCAGGCTCTTAGCGAAGTTACCCGGATCTACGGAACTAAATTTTCCTATGAAGAGGGGCTGATCCGGGATGCCTTTGTTAACAGTGAGGATATTCCAAAAAACAAAAGGCTTCCTGTGGAGACCGTGTTAAAAGAACTTCTTTATCCAAACAACTTCTTATTCCTTTATGTACAGAACAATTATTTCACGATTATAAAAGATTCGCGGGGTAAACGTGACAATGATGGAGACGACCGCTTCTGGAAAGTCATTACGGGCAAGGTTAAAGACAATAACGGGGTGGCACTTGCTGGTGTTACTGTCATACCGGATGGCTATGCCGTACGATCGGGTGTAACCACTAGTAGTGATGGAAGCTATACCCTTCGCCTGAAGGATCCAGCAGAGGCAATCATTTTTTCTTATGTTGGTATGGAGCCTACCCGAAAGGTAATCGGCAGCGAAACACAGATCAATGTCACCTTGGGGTCGGTTAACAATCAACTGGATGAGGTTGAAGTTGTGTCGACAGGATACCAAAAAATCGCGAAAGATCGTGCAACTGGGGCGTTTGGCCAAATTACCGCTAAACAGTTAAAGGAAGTGCCATCCGTCAATCTTTTGGACCGCATTGCAGGCATGATTCCAGGCGTACAGGTTGACCCGGTGAAGAATTCAGTCACCGTCAGGGGAGTAAATAGTTTCAACACAGACGGTGATTCTAAGCGTCCACTTATTGTTATTGATGGCTTTCCGGCGATCGATCAGGACTTGGTAAAAAATACCACGCAATTTGCCAGCAATTCCATATTGAGTCGTTTAAATCCGGCAGATATCGAAAGTATTACCGTACTTAAAGATGCAGCAGCAGCTTCCATATGGGGGGCGCAGGCGGCAAATGGTGTTATCGTCATTGAAACAAAAAAAGGACGTATTGGCGACCCCGTCATTTCATATAATACTAGCCTCAGTATTTCAGCTCCAGCTAATCTTAATAGCTTGGATCGGATGACCACTTCACAGTATATTGATTTTGAAAAGGAAATGTTCGATTACGGTTGGATAGCTGATCCAGAAGATTGGAATTCTTCATGGCAACCCTTTAATACCAATAAGCCTGCTAGTGAAGCGGTTCAATGGATGTATAAAAATAAAAAGGGATTGATCAGCGATGATGAATTAGCTAAACAGCTCGACCGTTTAGGTCAAATTGACAATACCAGCCAAATTCGCAAATACTTGCTACAGCATGCAGTGACCCAACAGCATAACCTTTCCCTTTCAGGTGGAAATGGAAGGACAACTTATGCGTTCTCGGGCAGCTACGCAAAGGATGTTCCCGTATTCCGGTCCAATCAGGCCCAGTCCTTTTTTATGAATTCAACTTTATCGACAAACTTTTTAAATCAACGATTAAGTTTGACAACGGGATTGAATTATAATTATACGAATACGGTTGCTAACCAAGTTGCGGCAAACGCCATTGGCAATTCGACTGAGGGATTAAGGCCATACGAATTATTGGTTAATCCCGATGGAAGTAGAAATCGGCGATCATTGCGTTTTACAGAGTCTGTAGCAGCAAATCTAAAAGAGATTGGATTGTATGACTGGACCTATAGTCCAATAGATGAATTGGACTACAACAAATATACCACCGCAGACAATCGGATAAGAATTAATGCTGATCTCAATGCCAAAGTGACTAGCTGGGCTAACATCAGCCTGTCAGGTATGCTTCAACGTACCATTGCAAACAGTCGAAATCTTGACGAATTAAAGAGTTATTCGATGCGTGACTTTTTAAATTATTATTCCACAGTAGATTTCCAAAATAATACGTTCACCAGAAATTTCGTACAAGGCGGAAGAATCGCATTGCGAGACCAAAATGCCACACAGTATAATATTCGCTTGCAAGGTAATGTCAATAAGACGTGGGGTGACTTCGTTAATTTAAGTCTTCTCGCAGGAGTAGAGATTAGTTCTCAAACAGGCTTTAGCTCATCACAAACGGGATATGGCTTTAATGAAGATACCTATTCAATCGCTCCGTATAATCAGCTTGGTAGCTTCATGGGTATTGAGGGCTGGCAGCAGTCGATTACAGGTTCGGATGGAATTAGCAGAGCTAACCTACGCAAGATGTCTTATTATTCAAATGGAGCATTATCATTTCTTAAGGATAGGTACATTTTGTCTGCAAGTGCACGTTTTGACGATCTTACGTTGGTTGGTATTTCCAGATCGAAGCGAGCCAAACCAATCTGGTCAGCTGGTGCCAAATGGAATATCAAATCCGAACGTTTTATGCAAGAAGTCAATTGGCTGAATGCGCTGAATTTACGTGTTACCTATGGTGTGGGTGGTACAGTGCCACAGGGTGGATCCAATGTTACCATCATCAGCGTTGAAGGGGCTGATTATGCAACAGGTGAAATACCGGCGTCAATATCGCAGCCACGAAATCCTGAGGTTGGATGGGAAAAAGTGTATACACAAAATTACGGACTTGATATCGGTTTGATCAATAACAGATTAAACATAGCATTTGATCTTTATAAAAAACATACGCGTGATATCCTATATAGTTTTCCTTATAATGCGACATATGGATGGACAGACCTCCAATTTAATGGTGGAACGATGCAATCTAATGGGATCGATCTGGGTATTCAGGGACTTCTCATTCGCAAGAAAGACTTTTCATGGAGTTCCATCCTTAATTTTTCTTACAACACCAATAAAGTTACGGATTCACGTTTAATAGCAAAAGATATTAGTCACTACATCAGTGGTTCTTTACTAGAAGGGATGCCGTTGGATTATCTATACGGCTATAAGTGGGCCGGCCTCGATGAGACAGGACAGTCACAAATCGCCAAAGCCAATGGTGAAATCGTAAAAAGTACGCAGGGAGGGCGAAATTTATTTATCCGTGAAGATCTCGTGTATATGGGACGTAAAACGGCGCCTTACTTTGGTGGTTTTATGAATACATTTTCATATAAAGGGATTAATCTTGGCTTTCGTATTACCTATGATCTGGGAAATGTCAAACGTCTGGAAACATTTGGTAATTATCCACAATACCAAGGTACTTTCTATGGCGTGCTAAACACAAACAAGATGCAGACAGCGCGTTGGCGAAATCCGGGTGATGAAGCAACAACAAATGTCCCGGGCTTAAAAAATATAAATACAAATAGTTATAACAGGTTTAGAGATTCCGAGGTAATGGTGATTGATGCGAGCCATATACGCTTTCAACAAATATCATTAGGATATAGTATACCATCCAATTCGCTTAAGCGGACACCGTTTAAATCTGTCGGTGTAAATGCAGCCGTACGAAATTTAGGTATTCTTTGGAAAGCAAATAAATTAGGAATTGATCCCCTTTATGTACGCGCAAATTCCTATAATAATTTGCCGCCTACCAAGAATTTTTTCTTAACGATTGACGCCACCTTTTAAAAAACAAACAGCATGAAAACAAAATATATTTTTTTTGCATCGATTTTTGCGCTGACAGCCGTTATGCAGGGCTGCCGTAAATATGTGGAAGTCGAGCAGTATAATCGTAGGGAATTAAAGTATACGACAGATTATGCTTATCTCTTAAACAATTCAACGGTATTTTCGCCAACTTTTAGTACACCTATATTATCTAGTGATGATGTCACTTTCGCTAACCTGGCATACCAACAACAACAAACGGAAAGTGTCGCGTGGCCCTATATTTGGTCCTCGCAACTTGTGCCGGATAACACAGAAGATCTGAACTGGTCCAGACCTTATAAACAGATTTATACGGCCAATGAAGTCATTGCTGGAGTGATGCAAAGTCAGGATGGTTTAGAGAAGGATAAGCGTGCACTCTTGGCAGAGGCGAAAATCCAAAGAGCGTATGCTTATTTCGTTTTGGCTAATCTCTATGGAGATATCTATAACCCGCAGAATGCGGGAAACGCAATGGGGGTACCAATGCTTCTACAACCTGATTTATTTGCTTCGCTAAAGCGGGGATCGCTCGGCCAGGTGTATGCGCAGATACTTCAGGATTTGGACGAAGCATTAGTTGATATTCCGACAACCGCAAGTACGAAGAGGCATCCCAATAAAGCCGCTGTAGAAGCATTGTTGGCGATTGTACATCTTCATATGCGTAATTTCGATTTGGCCGCTAAGCATGCAGATGCAGCCCTTCAATACAATGCAACACTTTTAGATTTACAACAGTTCGCTACATCGGCATCTGGATATCCTCTTCCGTTCAATCATCCTGAAACCTATTTTTTAAAGCAGGTGGGACAAATGATTGATCAACAATTAAATCCCGAGCTTGTTTCTCTTTTTGACACTAAAGATCTTCGACGTACGGTTTATATGCAAGCTGGTACCGGTCAGATGCCAAGTGGCGCATTGCGCTCAAAAAAAATGAACGTAATGGCCGGTGCTCCTAATGCTGGACCTTCTGTCCCTGAAATGTTGCTTATCAAAGCGGAAGTTGAGGCGCGAAAAGGAAATACAGCGACAGCAATGGAATTTGTCAACAAGCTGCGCGCTAAGCGATTCAAGCAACAGGATTTTACACCTCTAGTGGCGAACTCTGCTGATCAAGCACTCCAGCTTATAGTCGATGAACGCCGTCGCGAGTTTTTCGGGACAGGTTTACGATGGTTGGATATGCGTCGGTTCAATCTCGATGCTAAGTTGGCGAAAGAATTTAAAAGGCAATTTATAAATCAAGACTACACGCTCAAAATTAATAGTGCCAGCTATGTATATCCAGTAGCAAATAAATATTTACAGCTCAATCCAGAAATAGGTCAAAGACCAATGTAATATAAGATAAGATGAAAAGAGAAATAATTTTTATACTAATGTTGTTTGTTCAGGCTGTGTCATATGCACAGCCTCGATTTGACAGCAGTGTTTTTAAACCAGACAAACCTAGCACATCTGAACCTGTTCAAGTGCTATACAATGCCAAAGATAAGGACCTCGAATTTAGTGATGCGATAAATGCGGCCTGCTTTCTATTCGAAGATTTTTCATGGCGGCAAATTAGTCTTCCCATGCAAAAAAATGCAACAGGGCTATGGACTGTAGTGCTGCCGGTCAAATCGACAACAGCTTTTATTGCTGTAAAATTTTATCAGGGCGATGTTGATCATCCCGACGTAACAGATAACAATCAGGATCGGGGCTATGCGGTAGCTTTAAGTGATGCAAAAGGAAAAGCTGTTCCTGGCGCATACCTTGGAGAAGCTGCTTTCCAGCAGCCTGAGATCGCCGGCGGGGGCATTTTTTCTTATTATAATACGCAACCGGCTGCTATGCCCGCCGGCTATATGAAAAGTTTAGCAGATAAAGAATTTGCTTTATCAGGTAAACAATTGTTCCGCTATTTTCAGTCATTTATGAACTTACAAAAATTGGCTTTGGGAGATGCTTTTCCAGCATATGCCCAAAAACTGATTACGCAGCAATTACAACAAAAAGATTTAAGCGATGAAGTGCTTGGTCAGCTTTATCTGTTTGCTAGTTCAAGACTAAAAGACAATGAAGTGGTACAAATGATTGAGAAGCGTGTAAATACGGATTATCCAAGTGGAGCGACAGCTCGTTTTATTGCTTATAGTAATACGATGAGTGGCAATCCAAGCAACGCTGAGATAATCACTTCCTATGAAAAGTTTTTACAACGGTTTCCCGTTCAGCAGTGGCGCCAGCGTCCCAATGCTCAGGGATTTATCTATTATGCGATATACCGCGGGCTCGGATCGGCATATTTCGAAACCAAACAGCTCGACAAGTTTGCCAAGTTATACGATGATCTCGATTTTAGAACAGGAAATGAGTTGATGCGCTGGAATATTATGCGTGCCTATATGTTTAAAATGGTCGGTAAAGATAGCCTCTATCAGGTGTCTGAAGCAATCCTACCCAAAATGATTGCCCGTCGTGGCGATAATTCCTACAAAGATGATTTTGATCGTCAGGCTCAGGCAGATTCCAATGTAGTGAAAAATTTGGATGACCGTCTTTTTACGCATATTTCTTTGTTAAACGATCTGAAAAAATATGCGGAAGCGCGAAAATATTTTCTGCTGCTCTCTGAAGATGGCAAATACAATAATGCCGAACTGAATGAAATTAATCTTAAGGTTTTAGAAGGGCTTGGCGATGAAAAGCAAATTTTGCCTTTACTGGAAATGAGTGCACGATACAATGCGATGACTCCGCGGATGTTTGACAAACTTAAATCAATTTACTTAAAAGGACACCCCAATGATGAAAGTGGCTATGAAGCTTATCTGGCCGGCTTAAAATCCGATAAAGAAAAAGCTGCAATGCATGCCTATGTAGATCATAACTGGGTCAATCATCCGATGCCTGACTTTCGTTTGGAAACGGCTGAAGGGCTATTTATTACACCAGAAGACTGGAAAGATAAAATTGTGGTTGTGGATTTTTGGGCTACTTGGTGTCGCCCATGTATCATGGCATTTCCGGGAATGCAGCTTCTAGTCGACAAGTATGCACAGGATAAAAATGTTGCGATATATATGCTAGGAACCATGCAGACTGGAAACTATAAAGATAAGTCTGTCAACTATGTTCGTGGGGAAGGGTTCCGTTTCAATTTATTGCACGACAGTGTGAATCCAAAGACCAACGAGCAAGACCTTGTATTCAGACAATTGGTTCCTTTATTTGGTGATTCATCCATTCCGCGCAAAATCATTGTTAAAAACGGTCGTGTGCGCTATTGCTCAGGTGGGTATTCAGGAAGTCCCAGCAAGTTGATGGATGAACTATCCCTTGCTATTGAAATCCTTAAAAACGAAAAATAGATTTAAATCAAGATACAATATGAATAGGAAAGCAACGAGCTTACTCGTGGGAATGCTTGGTGTGGGGCTGTCGCTGCAGGCGCAGATGAATCCAAAATATAAATTTGAAGAGGCACTGAAGCTTATTCAGCAGAATTATGTAGACCAGGTCAATGAAGAGCATTTGGTGGATGCAGCGATCAGGGCGATGATATCGGATTTAGATCCCCATTCACGGTACACTAGTCGTGAGGAAGCGGAGCAGATGAATGTGGCTATGAGTGGAAGTTTCGCTGGAATTGGTATCCAATTCCTAAAGGACAATGAGCAGACTTTCGTCTCTAAAGTAAATGCTGATGGGCCAGCCATGCGTGCAGGATTACGTGTGGGTGATCAGATACTCCGGATCGACGGCGAGAGCATCGATGGGGAAAAATGGGGCAACCGCGAGATTATGGAAAAATTGCGTGGCGAAAAAGATGTGCCAGTGGTATTGACAATAATATCTCCGGGAAGCAAGGAAAGTAAGGAGATAAGTATTATTCGCGAAAATATACTGGAGAGATCTGTTCGCGAAAGTTATATGGTTGACAACCAGATTGGTTATATTTCCCTTTCAATTTTCAATCAGACTACGCGTCAGGAAATAGATGCTGCCTTAAAGAGTCTTAAAGATCAGGGTATGAAAAAATTGATCCTAGACTTGCAGAGTAATGGTGGCGGGTATGTGCAATCTGCTATTGGTGTCGCTGACGAGTTTTTGCCCAAAGAAAAAATTGTGTTTTATTCCGTACCAAACCAAGGCGGGAAAGATTACTACTTCACTGGTGGTTATGGTCAATTTTATGATGGGGAATTGGTCGTCCTAATTGATGAATCCACGGCTTCAGCCAGTGAAATTGTTACGGGAGCACTTCAGGACTGGGATCGCGCCGTGGTCATCGGTCGACGCAGTTTTGGAAAAGGGTTAATGCAGAAACCCGTTCCATTATCCGATGGTTCACAAATGCAACTTACCGGCGCACGTTACTATACCCCCTCTGGTCGGTCGATTCAGAAACCCTACACAAAAGGGAAGGAAGATTATTTTCAGGATTTTAATCGCCGCATGGCATCCAAAGAGCTTTTGGAAGAAGGACATATTTCTTTTCCAGATTCCTTAAAGTATAGTACATTGGGAAATAAAAGAACGGTATATGGCGGCGGCGGAATTATGCCGGACCGTTTTGTGCCTATCGATACCAATGAATATAGCACATGGATGGCACAGCTGATGAACAACGGTATTGTCGCTAAAGGAGGGATTGAATTTGTACAGCAAAATCGCACAGCGCTTCTTAGTGCATACCCAAACTTTGATGCATTTAATTCCCGCTTTAAAGTTCCTAAAGAAGTTCACCGCCAACTCGTTGCTGGAGCACATAAGCGATCGATTGCGATCCCCCCGGAAAGTCATCTAGACGCTCATGATGCCATTGATATTGAATTTAAAGCACAGGTTGCTTCTTTGCTTTACACCGGTGGCGATTATATGGCACGTGTCAGAAATGAGTCAAACAAGAGCTTCAGGGAGGCCTTATTAGTCCTTCGTGATGATAAGCTTTATAAACAACTTTTACAGACAAATATCGTTGGGCAAAGCGTGAAAAAAGGCGTGGCGAAAGTGTCTAAATAGATTTTAAAATAGTACAATAATTATTATATCAATATGAAGAATATAAAATGGGCTTTAGCTTTAGCCTGCATATTGCCAGCATTAGGATATGCGCAACAAAATTATACCTTGCAAGGGACTGTAGGTAAACTAAACAAACCTGCAAAAGCCTATCTTCGTCTTAATTATGACGGAAAAGAGCGGATTGATTCCGTAGATATGAAAGACGGGAAATTTGAGTTTAAAGGAAGCATTCCTTCACCAATGGAAGCACATTTGCGTATCATCCACGATAATGCTCCTTTTGATCCCGCCAAACCTCCTAAGCAGGATATATTAGCATTTTTGATAGAAGGAACAACGATCAAATTCGCAGCTGCGGATTCTATCAAACATGCGAAAATAACTGGATCGCCTTTGAATGATGAAAATGAGCGCGTTAATGCCATGCTGAAACCAATATATGATCAGTATGAGGGACTTGAAAACGAGTATAAATCCAAATCGCTCGCAGATCAACAAGATCCTAAATATATCAAAACGCTAGAGGATCGGGCTAATGCGATACAACAGCAGACGATAGATGCAAAATTGGATTACGTCGCCAAAAATCCAAAAAGCTATATGGCTTTGATGGCATTTAACTCCACATTACCACCAGAGTTTGATGCTGTCAAAGCCGAAAAAATATTTGGAACGCTAGATCCGAGTTTACAAAACTCTATTCTTGGGAAAGACCTTGCTAAGCGTATTGCCCTAGTTAAAAAAACAAGCGAAGGGGTAGAAGCACAAGATTTTACACAACCCGATGTCGACGGTAAACCGGTCAAGTTATCGGACTACCGTGGAAAATATGTCCTCATTGATTTTTGGGCATCTTGGTGTGCCCCTTGCCGTCGGGAAAATCCAAATTTAGTAAAAGCCTATGCGAAATATCAGAAGCAAGGCTTTGAAATTCTAGGAGTTTCCATGGATAAAGCCGCTGATAAAGCAAAATGGTTAAAAGCTATTCAAGATGATGGCCTGACTTGGAAACAGGTAGGGGATCTCAAGGGATGGGAAAATGAAGCTGGGGCCATGTATGATGTCAAGGCTATTCCCATGAATTTCCTGGTTGATCCAAATGGAAAAATCATTGCTAAATATTTGCGTGGTGAAGAGTTAGATAAAAAACTAGCTGAAATTTTTGCCAAATAGTTTATAGGAGCACTGTAAAATCCTATAGGTAACGTCAAATTTTTTTTAGTTGGTACGGCTGTAAACTCAACGCAGCCGTATCGACTTAATATAGCGTAATTGTCTCCCTAATCGACTAATATAGTCTATTCTAAAGTTTCAAAAAACAATATTCGATTTCAAGCTGTCTTATCTATGTTAAATCGATAAGCAAGATGAATTTTGATATTATTCAATGTGAAGACCTGAAGCAGGCCATACATATACCAAACACAACGACAGACCATAGTGAAGAAACTTGGTTTGTTAAATTTGGAGAGGAAATAATCGGGGTCGGACTTTTTCCGATACAAAGCCAAAATTGTTCTTTAGCCATTGTTGGAAATAACTATGATGATAAGAAAATATTGGGCGATATTGGCGCTCACGATACAACAATCATCGAGGGACTGAATATCGCTTATGAGGGCTATTTAAGATCCATTGTTGGCGACATCGTTATAGGTGAAAAGCGAGTAGACGATTAAGCGGTGACCCCTATTTGCTCTTCATTCCAATAGCTACAAGACCTTTTAATTTTTTTTTCGCAATAAAATTCTTTCATTTGTAAAGAAGAGAAAGTCGTGATGATAAGAAAAGATCTTTTGATCGAAATAGCTGAAGAGCTTGAAGATTACTGCACCAATGAATCAGCAGATGGTACACTTGATGATTTCCTAAAATACATGTATCTCAAAAATTCAATTGGGATGACTCAAACACGGAAAGTCGGGGGAGACCATGCAGTCGTAGAAGGTAGGGACCTTCCTGCCGAAGATTTAGGAAAACTACTTTTGATGATGAACCGTTATGCCAAACATTATATCAAAATGGCATTTGAAGGAACTCATCTACAGTCTCCAGAAGACTTTACCTTCTTAATGGTGTTATTTTCTTATGACAAACTTCTACAAACGGAGCTGATTCGAAAAAATGCAGTCGAAAAGGCCTCGGGTACTGAAGTGATTCGAAGGTTAATGCGTCTTGGTTTAATCGAAGAGGCACCCAAAGTCTCCGATAAGAGAGCTAAACCAATATGTATTTCCAATGCAGGACGCTCCGAATTGTTTAAAGTGCTTCCTAAAATGAAAATTGTAGGTAATATATTAATTGGAAATCTTTCCAATGAAGAACGTGATCTATTGATTATATTACTTGCAAAGCTTGATCATCATCATCATACCTTGATTGACAAAAAAGACGTGAACCATCTCGAGCAATACTTAAACAAAGATTAGGCTCAGCTCAATCGTTGTTATTCGATACATATCCTGTAGTTGCTTTTTTTATAATCTTTTGATTATTAGGTGTCTAATGATGTGTTCAACCTTCTTGTTTTTACTGATCTATAGCTTGAATATATACCGTTAATCATTTCATAGTTTACTTATTTTTTAATTTAGTGTTTTTTAATACTAAATTAGGGTTTTAATACACTATATTTAAGAAGGGATTTTGAATAACTTCTCTTTATGGCAAATGAAAAATGGTAATAAAATTCTATGAATTCTTATTCCATTTCTAAGTAGTATCAGCAGCTTTATATTGTAGCGCATGATAATGTATACGAAGACTAGATTACAAAATATTGGGTTTAGCATTATTTATTGTTTTAGTTTGTTTTTGAACTTAAAGAAGTGTGTTTTAAATTTATTTAAACAATAATGGTATATTTATGGTCTAATTAGATTGAGCGGTGGATCCCGATAGCGAATGATTGTCCACTGTAGGCTGTAAATAGAGCTGAGTAATAAATGGATGTTATTGGAAATTGATTAGAGGGTGTGAGCATTGATTAAACCGTATCTTAGGTAAATAAGTTAATGAAAGAGATTTAAATAAATAGATATGTATATTAATAAATATTTTATCATGCTGTTTTGTATGTTGTTTGGATTTACAGCATATGGACAAAATAATAAATATCAATTGTCAAGTCACATTTTAGATATTTCTAAAGGAAGTCCTGCACCAAATGTCAAAGTTGATTTGGAAAGACTGATGCCGAATAAGGAATGGATGACTATAGCCAGTGAAAGTACGGATAGCAATGGTCGTATTGGTAATTTTTTGGTCTTTGGAAAGGGTGATAATAAAGGGATATATAAACTTAAGTTCTACACAGAAAACTATTTTATCAGTCAAAAGCTAGAAACCTTTTATCCTTTTATTGAAGTCATTTTTGAGATAAAAGACGATAAACATTACCATGTTCCAATCACTGTAAGTCCATTTGGATATTCTACATATAGAGGCAGCTAGGTAAAATGAAAGCGACTTTTTGATCTCGTATTACTCATTCTAGGTGCAGTTAGATCCTAAATTATTAGACCATGAAGAAACTATTTGATGAACTCGCTTATGAAGTGAGCAAAAGAACTACCGAAAAATATAGCACCAGCTTTTCTCTCGGTATCCTGGCACTAAAACCCTGCATTCGTAATAGTATTTATGCAATCTACGGTTATGTGCGGCTTGCAGATGAAATTGTAGATAGTTTTCATGGTTATGATAAGAAACGCCTTTTGGCACGCTTATATCTAGATACAAATTGTGCTTTAGAAGAGAAAATTTCTTTAAATCCCATATTGCAATCTTTTCAGGAAACTGTACATAGGTATGCGGTAGATCCGGAACTGATTCGTCAATTTCTTCATAGTATGGAGATGGATCTGACTAAGGTCGATTACAATGCCGAACGCTATAGGGAATATATCTATGGTTCGGCAGAAGCTGTGGGACTCATGTGTTTGCAAGTTTTTACAGAAGGAGATAAAGCGCAGTACGAAGAGTTAAAACCTTATGCGATGAAACTCGGATCTGCATTTCAAAAAATTAATTTTTTACGTGATCTTAAAGAGGATTATCATATTCTTGGGCGAACGTATTTTCCCAATTTGGATATGACAGTTTTTGATAATGTGATCAAAAGTAAGATTGAGCATGAAATTCACAGTGAATTTAAGGAAGCGCTTTTGGGAATAAAAAAACTGCCCGCATCTGCAAAGTTTGGGGTTTATTTGGCTTATAAATATTATCTATCACTTTTTGCCAAGATTCGTAGAAAATCTTCAAAAGAAATTTTAGAAAATCGGATTCGGATACCGAATCTTCAAAAAGGCCTCGTTGCAGTCAAGAGTTATCTACGGTACAAGATAGCGTATTTATAAATTGAAGTATGAATTTCGAGGCAGACAGTCACTTGTCTCTTCTCTAAAAATTACAAAACTATGGATAGAAATCATGTTGTCCTTGTAGATGAAAGCGATCAACAACTTGGTCAGATGGATAAGCTGCTTGCTCATAAAAAAGGGCTATTACACCGTGCTTTTTCAATATTTATTTTTAACAGTAGGGGGGATCTTTTGCTGCAACAACGGGCGTTGGATAAATATCATGGGGGAGGCCTTTGGACCAACACATGCTGCTCCCATCCGCAGATTGGCGAGGACGTTTTAGATAGTGCTCAAGAGAGGCTTTTTTTTGAAATGGGCATTTCTTGCGAATTAAGTTATTCTTTTTCCTTTATCTATCATGCTAAAGTAGAAAATAATTTGATTGAGCATGAGTATGATCACGTATTTATAGGATTTACCGATACTGATCCAATACTTAATCCATCAGAGGCTGCTGATTTTAAATGGTGGTCGGTTGAGCAAATTGCGACGGATATTTCTGCTCATCCCACGCGTTACACGTATTGGTTCAAAGCCGCGCTTCCACAGGTATTACATAAGCTTAAACAAGCTAGCATATGAAAAAGATTTTGATCGCAGGAGGTACTGGTTTTGTAGGTGGTTATCTCGTTTCCCACCTGACAAAGCTTGGTTACGAGGTACACGTCTTAACGCGTCAGTCTGTCGCTGAACCTGAGGAGAACGGAACCAAGTTTTTTAAATGGGATTTGGACAAAAGCTACATCGATCTAAAGGCTTTTGAGGGAGTGGATACCATCATTAACTTGACTGGTGAAAATATAAGCGCAGGAAGATGGACAACTAAACGCCGTTTGGAGCTGATTGAAAGCCGGATGTTGTCACTAAATTTACTTTACGAATACGTCAAGCATCATACTATTGCTATTAATAAAATCATTTCATCATCGGCAGTTGGCTATTACGGTGCACGTACAACCGATACCATATTTTCGGAAGATGCTAACAGTGGAAGTGATTTTTTGGCAGACATCTGTAAGTTATGGGAGAAGGCAGCAAGGCAGTTTGAAAGCCTGGGCATCAAAACTGTTATATTGCGAAAAGGTATTGTCTTGGGAAAGGAGGGAGGTATGTATGCTAAGCTTGCGCCTTTGGCAAGACTTGGTATCAATGTGTCAGTGGGCGACGGAAAGCAATACCTCCCTTGGATCGACATTCGTGATTTGGGGCGTTTATACGAGTTTATACTCCATCAAGAGGATCTCCGAGGTGTTTATAATGCTGTTGCTCCTCAACACATTACTATGAATGATTTTGCTTATTCTCTCCTCAAATCATTTGACAAAACAAGCTTTTTACCCAATGTACCTGCCTTTATGTTAAAACTATTATATGGCGAGATGTCGACTATGCTACTGCAAGGTTCGCGCGTTAGTGACGAGAAAATTAAGAGTGTGGGATTTAAATTTTATTATGACACAATAGACCATTCGTTAGAACGGCATGGTACGTGAAGAGCGGATCAAGTGTGTTGCGTGTAACACTTTTTAGCATTGTGTACTTCTCATAATTTCAGCTTTCTTACTTTCCGCAACCCTGTCGCGGTTGCCGTTAATAAAACAATGCTGTATGCCCACATGAGCCACGAACCGAATGTAGCGGCTTGGCTCGGTAACAAATTCGGAAAGATCTGTTCAAAAAATTGAATAACAAATGCATCAATGATCATTCCGGGCAATACAAGAAGAACGCCTGCCAGCACATTTTCAAGACCTGAAAGTCTAAATGTTTTGAAGGTTAAAATAGCGAGCAATGCCAATACAGGTATGACTGCCAGATATAGACCCATCAATATGGCAGGTGAGTCGGTAATAAAAAAGAAGTGTCCCGCAAATCTAAAAGCCAAGGTTGCCAAGAACCAAATTAAAAAGCCAATGGCAAGTACTGGTAGAATAAATCTTGTTTTCATAATCGACATACTTTTCAATAGGTAATCAATATAGTTAAAATTCTTTACAATTGATACGCTCTGCTTATAGCACCTTCGACAATGCAATAATTCCCTCTTCCAGATCTTTTTCCGATAGTGATCCATATCCTAATCGGATGCCATTTACCGGTTTATCGATGCTATAAGTCTTGGGTAGAATGATTTGAATTCCGACGCTGTCTAATTTACCTGCAACATACGACCAATCGACGTCCTTATGCGGCACTATCCAAAATGCTAAACCACCTTCGGGGAAAGTAAATGTTGCTTTATCGGCGAAATGTTTGTTTAAAAGCCCCGCCATAAAATCCCTTTTGTTTTTGTAATAATGACTTGCCTTTTTGATATGACGCTTGATCGTACCATCTTTGATAAGTTGTAATACTGCCTGCTCCATAATACCATCTCCCTGAACATCAATTATTTTTCGAAGACCGCCCGCGTTTTTGATTAAGCCAGTGTTATTGCTTACCAGATAGCCAATTCGCAATGCTGGTGCCACTACCTTGCTTAGCGTACCGATATATACATAGTTTTTTAATTCTGTAAAACTTGACAAAGGCAATAGTGGACGGTATCCAAAGTGAAACTCATTGTCATAATCGTCTTCAATAATAGTAAAACCATAGGTGTTGGAAAGCTGTATTAGTTCCAATCTTCTCTTTAAACTCAGGGTTGCCGTCGTAGGATATTGATGGTGTGGCGTTACGTAAATAGCCTTTATTTTTTTATAAGATTTCAGATAGTGGCTGACCTCTTCCATGATTATGCCGTTACGATCTACATTAACTGGCAACAGCGTGGCTCCTGCATGTTCAAATGCTTCCCATGCGGGTTTGTAACCAGGGTTTTCTATCATGACATAGTCGCCTTTGGTAAAAAGACAGTGTGATGTCAGATACATCGCCATTTGGCTTCCTCTTGTGATGCAGATATGATGTTCGTTTACCTGCATCCCTCTTTGATGATTGAGCATTTGAACAATTGTTTTACGAAATTCAAAATCTCCAAATTCATTGCCATAGCCCATCATCTGCCACTTCGCTTTTTGATTGAAAATCTGACGATAAGCGCGAGCTAGCTCACTAATAGGAGCAATTTTAGTATCTGGATTCCCATCATCAAACCGTAAATGATAATGCTGGTGTGCAGTACGCTGTATAGTCCCAGTTAACTCATCACTACGTTGCACATCTTTAAAATTAGGCAATGTATCAGCGACAAACGTACCCTGTCGTTCCTTAGAAACAAGCCAGCCTTCAATCAGCAGTACATTCAGCGCTTCTACCACGGTATTCCTATTGACTTTTAATAGTTGTGCCAAGTTTCTGCTTCCGGGTAGAGCATCCCCAGGATGTAGTCGTCCCGAATGGATATCTTTTATTAGAGCATCGGCAATTTGTAGGTAAACAGCCTTACCCAATTTCTCATCTAATTGTATTTCAAACTTCCAATCGCGCAACATCTGGACTATCAATTTTTGTAAAAACTGCATCATTAATACAGTCCAAAGATACAATACTTTTGTCATGCAATAGTGCAAAAAACAAATAATAATTACAGTAATGGCAAAATTAGAAACAACTACAGAACTAAAGAAGTCTATTCATGAAGAGCAAAAACAATTCAGTTCAAAAGATTTTCATCAAACATTTGCCCGGCCAACGTATGTAAAGCCATCACATGTTATCCACAAAAATGTTGAGAACGCTGGGGTACATAATCAATTTTCGGAGGAGAGAAAACATCCGGTATTCTTTGTGGATCTGCCAAGTAAGAATGTAAGTATGACTATCGGTGGTTTACTGCCCGGACAGAAAACGCATTTACATCGTCACACCTATGAGACGGTTTTGTATGTGCTCGAAGGTAAGGGGTGGACAAAGGTGGAAGATGAAATTGTAGAATGGGAAGCAGGTGATGCCGTTTACATTCCATCGTGGGCGTGGCATCAGCATCAAAATCTGAGCGATAGCCAACCTGCAAAGTATATTGCCTGCGAAAATGCGCCACAACTTCAAAACCTAGGAGTAGCACTCCGTGAAGAAGAAGGAAGAGATTTTTAATTTTTAAAGGAGATTTACACAATGAACACAGTACCATTTAAAGGCGTGATTGCCTATCCCATTACACCATTTGACAACAACGAGCATATTGATATTCCCTTGTTCAAAAAGCAGGTAGAGCGATTAGTGACAGCAGGTGTACACGGTATTGCTCCCTTGGGGAGTACTGGCGTGATGCCATATCTAAATGATGATGAAAAAGAGACCATTACGGAAGCTACGATGCAACAGGTGGCAGGCAGATTGCCTACGCTGGTAGGGGTCTCAAATCTTACAACGGAGCGGACCGTTTATCATGCAAGATTTGCCGAAAAAGCAGGAGCAACAGCCGTAATGATTATTCCGATGAGCTATTGGAAACTTACCGATGACGAAATTGTAAAGCACTACGACAAAGTAGCGTCCAAAATTTCTATTCCTATTATGGCATATAACAATCCGGCTACGGGCGGCGTGGATATGTCGCCTACATTGTTGAAACGTTTACTGGAGATCCCAAACGTCACGATGATTAAGGAAAGCACGGGAGATATTCAGCGCATGCATTATTTAAGAAAGGTATTGGGCGAAGAAGTAGCTTTTTTCAATGGTTCGAATCCGCTGGCTTTGGCCGCTTTTTCTGCAGGTGCACGAGGTTGGTGTACCGCTGCGCCCAATCTGATACCTGAACTGAACATAGCACTTTATGACGCCATGGAGAAAAATCATCTAGACCGAGCGAGGAGGCTTTTCTACCAGCAAATTGAGCTGCTAAAATTTATTGTCGCCAAAGGTTTACCACGCTCCATAAAAGCAGGTCTGGATTTGCTCGAAGTAGGGGGTGGTGGTTTTAAAAGCCCAATTCAGTCGCTCAATGAAATGGAAATAGCAGAACTGGCTGGCATACTTTCAGCTTTGGAAAACGAAGTTTATCATAGTTAAAGCTTACCGGTGTACAACCTATTCTCAGCATTGTTACCGGCTCATGCAAATGTAAGTTTTGTAAAAGCCCGAGAGCCTAAATAGGGCTTTCGGGCTTTATATGTTCAAATGTAATTTCAAGCAGCGTACAATAACGTCAAAACAGAGGGGTAATTCATGTGAAGCCCAGGATAGCCCATTCAATACGATTAGGATAAATGTAAATCGAAAGCAGTAACTAAATTTTACGTACTGGAACACCAGTTTTTTGATAAACTGTACCACTAGGCTCAGCTCACGATCATCTATTTTTGTAGCATCAATAAAAATCATAAAAAATGGAGTGTAACATTAAAAAAGTAGGTCTCAACGAATTAGATGAAACCGCAGAATTATTTAACCTTTACCGGATTTTTTACCGCCAGAATGATGACTACCAGCAATGTAGACTTTTTGTGCGGGAACGAATGATTCACGATCAATCCACTATTTTTGTGGTATATGCAAATGATAAAGCCGTCGGTTTTGTACAGCTATACAAATTGTACCATTATATTAAACTGGCGAAGCAATATTTATTGAGTGACCTGTTTGTGCATCCTGATTATCGTGGACACGGCTTATCGGTAGCATTAATAAACCAAGCAAAACAATGGTGCGTCGATACGGAAGCCTGCGGATTGATGCTAGAAACTGAAAAGACAAACGATATAGGTAATAAGCTCTATCCACGTTGCGGTTTCGAATACGATGGCAATCACAACTATTATTACTGGTGGAAGTAAAAAAATGCAACAGTAGTACATACTAGCATTAAAGGGTTGTCAATGAGGTTGTTTTTTGTACAGCAGTTCGCTCAATAACCGTTAAATTTCGGCTAAAAGTTCCACTTTTTAAAAAGGCCAAAAAGGAGTAGAATGCAATAGCTTTCTACTCCTTTCTTTGTTATTAATGCTGTTCCTGTTCGATGCGATCCTGCTTCCTATCCTGAAAAATCTACTGTTTAGCTCCTATCTCAAATGGTAAAATAGCAATTCTCCATTTCCTTCCAAACAATTCGGAATTGAGCGCTAAGCCTCATTCATACTATTTTTCAAAATATTAACTTCCCGGTGGGTAACAAAAAATATAGATAGCAGATGAAACAGTCACTTGGAAAAAAAAGAATAATAAAGGCAAAACCGTTTTAGTTTTTAGTACATTTGCATATAACCATCTTACGATAGTCCTTATACAAGTTAAACGATACAGATTGAACGGCCATATTATGAAATGTCCTGCATCATGTAGTTTATCTTGTGTGGCGCTCACTAATTTATGTGGCTTACTATTTATAACGCTCACTAGTTTATCACGTAAATGCTAAGATTGGAAATAGATAACCAAATACAATAAACGTTTAGCAATATTTGCTATCGCTGAAAGGGTAAAACGTGACCATGGATACACAAAAATACGACTACGCTGAAGAGGAAGCTGTGTTGATCTCCCTACGTTCAGGTTGCAAGCAAGCTTTTCAACTGATTTACAAAAAATACAGTGGACGTATCTATCTTAATATCCGTAAGATGGTCAAGTCTGAGCAAGACGCTGCTGAATTACTACAAGAGGTATTTATTAAAGTGTGGGATAAGCGTGAATTGATTGATCCCGACCAGTCTTTTCGATCGTATCTTTTTCAGATTGCCAAATATACTGTCTATAATTTTATCCGAAGAAATAACATTGAAAAGCAAGTTCAAGCATATCTCAGCTTGCACAGTACAGTATTATATAGTCATGTCGAAGAACAACTCTATGAAAAACAATATCAGCAATGGTTGTTGGTAACTATAGACCAACTTCCACCACAACGTAGACTCATCTATAAACTTTGTAAGATTGAGGGCAAAACCTACGCGGAAGTAAGCAATTTATTGAATATATCGACATCTACGATTAATGACCATATTGTAAAAGCCACTAAATATATAAAAGAGAAACATGGAATTTTGGACAAATCTACATGGCTTCTAGTTTCATTTATACTTCTTCAACAGCAATCGTGCTGAATATCTTTCTCTTCCTTAAAAAAAAATAAAAAAAAGTGAAACCGGAGCAGATGATGTGTACGGCTGAAGTGTATTAGCTAAAAAGAGAGTAACCAATTGTGGAAAAGGAAACACTTCAATATACGCTAAGGCAGTATATACATGGAAAACTTAGTGAAGAAGATTCGCGTAAGTTCTTGTCCTATATAAAGTCTGGTAAAGATAGCATACTACTTCAAGAAATCATCCAAGAGGTTTTGGACGATCCCATCGATCAATATCTGTTGGATGATCCAGCAATATTGGCTGTATTGGACAGTACCTGGGATCAATTGGATCACCACATCAATAAATCCGAAATAAAATTGCTTCTATCTTGGAAACGTATTGGCGCGATCGCAGCCTCCATCATTGGACTATTAGCTATTGGTCAATGGTTTTTTAATGCAGAAACGGACAATAGTGCTCCGCCAGCAATACAACATGTGATATCACCCGGAAAACAATCCGCAACCTTAACGCTGGCCAACGGCAAGCAGATTCATCTACATGAAACACACAACGGTCGGATTGTCGAAGAATCGGGCATTAGGATCTCTAAAACAACAGATGGCCAATTGATTTACGAGGTGAGTAGTAATACGCAGGGCGAAATCGAGCAAAATACCTTATCGACAACCAAAGGGGAATGCTATCGGATTAAACTACCTGACGGGACACAAGTATGGCTGAATGCCGCATCATCGCTTAGGTATCCCGTTCGTTTTTCAAAAGGGGGCAATAGAACTGTTGTGCTAACTGGTGAAGCATATTTTGAAGTAGCAAAAGATTCCAAACACCCCTTTATTGTAAAGACCGCAAATCAAGAGGTCAAAGTGCTCGGTACCCATTTCAATGTAAACAGTTATGCCGACGAATCGGCGGTACAGACCACCCTTCTAGAAGGTCGCGTACAGGTCAGTTCCCATAATCAAAAATTGCTATTAGCACCGGGTGAGCAGTCGAGCCTTACAGCTTATGGGATGTTAAAATCTCACCCGATAGATACAGCTCCGGTTATTGCCTGGACAAACAACGAATTTATGTTCGATGGAGATGATATCGAAAGTGTTATGCGTAAGGTGGCACGCTGGTATAATGTGGAGGTTATCTATCAGGGTAAAAAAACGACCGAGAAATTTGGGGGCGGAATATCGCGTTTTGATGATGTTCAAAAAGTTTTAAGGCTGCTCGAAAAAACAGGTGCCGTTCATTTCAGAATAGACGGAAAAAAAATACATGTACTTCCGTAGTAACCTACTAAATAATTAATGACACAATAACCTAAATAAACGAACCGATGAATAAAAAACGACAAAACGAATAGCCACGAAGGTGGGGTATAAAAAAGCAACCAAGATCCTGAAGGGGCTCGGTTGCCGTTTGGGACAATTAAATTTTAACTATCCAATCTGCAGTATGTTTCTGTTTTGGACGACTCGAATACACTGCAAATAAACCTTACAAATGTATCAAAATTATATCAGAAAAAAGGAGATAGCGTATCTGCTATTCCGTAAACTATGGCTTATTATGCGATTGACTACCATAATTATCTTGGTTACTTTTATGCAGGTTAGCGCTACCACCTTTGCACAAAAGGTAACATTAGAATACTCCAACATGAGCCTTAAAAAGATATTTAGGGAACTCAAATCCCAGACGGGATACAATTTTCTGTACACGGAACGGCAGATGGTAAACGCGAAGCCTATTGACATAAAAGTTAGGGACCGTCAATTATCGGATGTATTGGACCAGATCTTTAAAGATCAGCCCTTGTCTTACCAGTTGGATAATAAGACAGTGGTCATTTATGATAAGCCAAAAGCTTCCATAAAGTCCGCACCGATGGAGTTTACGATGATCCCAAATCAAATCCCTGTAAAGGGACGTGTGACCAATGAGCGTGGCGAACCTCTTGCAAATGTCTCTGTGCGGGTCAAAGGAAATGAATCTATAGGTACTACCACCAATGGTGATGGTCTATTTACGCTCACAAACCTTTCGCCCAAAGCAACCCTGATATTCTCCTCTGTTGGTTATGATGCTTTGAGCGGGGAGCTATCTTCCCTGCAGACCGATGGATCGGGGCAGCTCAATGTGATTATGAAAAATAGCAACAGTCAGCTCGAAGAAGTTATCGTAATCGGCTATGGTACCACTACACGTCAGCGTGTTGTTGGGGCTGTTGATCAGATCAGTGCGAAAACTTTCGAAAACCGACCTGTAGGCAATGTAACACAAGCTCTTCAGGGAGCTTCGCCCAGCTTGACCATCCAACAGAAAAGCATGGACCCCAATGATAATTCGATGAATATCAATATTCGTGGGATATCTACCATAAACAGTAACGCGCCGCTGGTAGTGATCGATGGAATTATTACAGAAGGCGGTACGCTCAATAAGATCAATCCGGATGACATCGAAACAGTGTCGGTATTGAAAGACGCAGGCTCTACGGCTATATACGGTTCGAGGTCAGCCAATGGCGTTATTTTGGTAACCACCAAAAGAGGACGCCAAAATCAGCGCCCCACAGTAAATATCGGCACACAATGGGGAGTGCAAGAACCTAAAATTTTGTTTTCTCCAGTTGAAGGGTACCAAAATGCAACCCTACGTAATCTAGCGCTAACCAATTCAGGAATGGATCCGCAATTTTCACCGGCTGCTATCGCTGACTTATATGCCCATCGGGATATTGAGCGGTGGAACTTGCCTGAAATTATGAAGAACTCTTTCCAGCAAAAATATAATATCAGTGTGGCCGGCGGCGGAGAGAAAAGTTCGTACTTGTTTTCCGGAGGCTTTTACAATCAACCCAGTAATTTTGTTGGGCAAAACTTTGGCATTAAGCGGTACAATTTGCGGAGCAACCTCAGTACAGAGATCGGACGTTTTAAATTGACTTCGATTTTAGCCTATACCCGCAATAACAACATGAGCAACACGGCCGGAAGTGCCATTATCAATGCTTCCAGACTTCCTTCCTATTACTACTACCGCATGCAGGCAGATAATGGAAAATATCTTGTCAACAATGCACTGACAGACCAAAATCCATTGGCTGAGCTAAACGAAGGGGGATATATCAAAAATGATAACGATTATTTCAATATCAACCTGAATCTTGAAGCTAAACTTTTTGAAGGTTTAAAACTACGCGGTATCTTCGGAGCGGACATCTATGCAGACCACCGCTCTATTCGAAGAATCCAAGTTCCTTTGTATTCAAATCCAGATGCCACGCAACCGCAGGTTTATGTCAATTCAGATCGTAATACGGAAGATTTTAATGAAAAAGCTTCGCTATTAAATTTCCAGTTGCTCTTAGATTACGATCGGACTTTTGGAACTCATCATGTATCAGGGCTTTTTGGAGCATCCAACGAATCCTATACACGTCGACAAAACGAATTGAAGATGAAATTTACAGATCCTATCCTCGGTACACCTACTACAGGAACGGTCATTGATCCCGTAAGCGCCCGTGTCACACCAAATGGTACACTGCAAAATAGTATCAATTCGATCTTCGGTCGTGTCGGATATGACTTTGCAAGTAAGTATTTTGCCGAATTTAGCTTTCGCTACGATGGATCTTCTAAGTTCTCGAAGGCTAATCGCTGGGGGTTCTTTCCTTCGGGATCTCTGGGATGGCGAGCATCCGACGAAGTATTTATGAATTGGTATAAACAACATGTCGGTAGCCTAAAAATCAGATCTACGTATGGTGTCCTGGGCAATCAGGCCGTAGATGACTACGCCTATTATTTTACCTATGAATCTTATCAGAACAGTTATGGATTTAACAACAAACCTGTTTCTGCTGCGGGATTTAATTATGCCAGCCTTGATCTACGCTGGGAGAAAACCTATAATTTCAATGTTGGGTTGGACGCCACCTTCTTTCAGGATAAATTAACGGCCAGCTTCGATTATTTTAAAAAGCGAACAGTAGATATCTTGATGGCGCCACAGATACCTTCCACATTCGGAACTTCCTTAAAGAATCAGAACTTAGGTGAAATGAACAATGAAGGCTGGGAAATCAACCTCAATTACCGCGTTACAACAGGAAATTTCCAGCATGTGATCAATGCCAACATGGGTGATAGTCATAATAAGATTATTGCAATGCCGGGCGATGACCGTATTTCGACAGTTGACAACATTACTAAACTGACCCGTGTTGGGCTACCCTATAATTCCTATTATGGGTATAAGATGGAAGGATTCTTTCAAAATATAAGGGATATTGAAACTTCGGCGCTGCCGAGTGGTATTACGGCGGCAGATCTACGACCCGGTGATGTAAAGTATGTCGATCGGAATAACGATGGAATTATCGACGCACGGGACCGCTTTGTGTTGGGCAATGGTTTCCCTCGGTTTACATTTGGTCTTACCTATAATTTGAATTACAAAGATTTTGATTTTAGTATGTTTTGGCAAGGGGTGGGCAAGCGTGATATGATGATTCGCGGAGAATTGATCGAGCCCTTTCATCAAAACTATTCGTATTCCATTTACCAGCATCAACTCGATTACTGGACACCCACAAATATCGACGGGCATTGGCCGCGATTGACGGCAAATGGATCAACAGCGTCCACCAACAATTTTGGAAAAGATTCTGACCTCTATCTTTTCAACGGGAAATACGCCCGCCTGAAAAATATACAGATTGGCTATTCATTGCCAAAGGGAGTGATTGGAAAATGGGGATTGCAGCGTGTTCGCTTTTTTATTAATGCCCAAAACCTGCTGACGTTGAGTAAAAACTCCTGGATAGATCCCGAATCCTCCGAATTTGATTCTAACATGGGTGGTTCGGCCAATAGTGCCCGCAATTATCCGACGTTGAAATACTATGGCGGTGGATTAAATATTCAATTCTAACCTTTTATGTAATGAAACTATATAAGATACTTGTAGGAGGCTTGAGTTTAATGGCAATTCTCCAATTAACATCCTGTAATAAGTTGGATACGCTACCAACTGATCGTTTTACTGATGAAAACTTTTGGGACTACGCAGATAATGCAGAAAAAATGGTCAACATGGCCTATAATCAGCTGTATTCAGCAGATCGTATGTGGAATGATGAAGCGCTGAGTGATAATATTTTTGAGGGGCGCTCAAACACAGACCAGCGTGCAATTCGTAATGGAACCGCCGATCCGACACTGGGCCGATTTGGTGCAGAGTGGTCCGATCTCTACGGCGGTATTAAGACCTGCCATGTCTATCTAGCGAATGTGGAACGTGTACCCGGAATGGACCCGGCACTCAAAAAACGTCGCATCGCCGAGGTGCGCTTTATCCGTGCATTTCTCTATTTTAGACTTGTTAATTTTTATGGCGCTGTGCCTTTTTTCACAAAAGATATCTCACTGGAAGAGTCCAAAACTCTACCTCGGACAGATAAAGCGACTATTATGGCCTTCATCCATCAAGAGTTGGATCAATGTATGGCCGATCTACCGAACAAAGATGCTTTATCCGCAGACGACCGCGGCCGGATTACAAAGGGTGCCGCTTCAGCCTTTCAAGCTCGGGCTTACCTTTATGAAAGTAATTGGAATAAAGTAATAGTGTACTGTGAAAATCTGATGAAAAATCAAACTGAATTTGGAACTTACGCATTATTCCGCAGTTATCCGGAATTGTTTACTGCAGCCAATGAATATAATTCAGAGGTTATTCTGGATTATGCCTATGTACCTCTTTTAAAAACCTGGAATAAGTTATATGATGCAGCACCAATCTCTGCACAGGCACGTTTAAACGGTTATGCACCATTACAAAGTCTGGCTGATAATTATTTGACACTGGGCGGAAATCCCATTGCTACGGATCCCCAATACAACGACAGTAATCCCTATGTCAATCGCGATCCACGTATGGCCGCAACCATCGTTTTTCATGGCGGACAATGGACTGATTTTGACGGTACAACACGCAAGATCTTTATCAAACCCGGCTCTGGTACAACAGATAAGGAACGGCTCGACGAATATCAGGGGGCGAGTGCCAACGCTTCCGCTACCGGTTATTACGTAAAGAAATACTACGATGTAACAGCAACGGTAAAATACGATGCCGGATTGAATATCATCATGTTCAGGTATGCCGATATCTTGTTGATGTATGCAGAAGCAAAAGAAGCACTGGGACAACTCGATGCAGCAGTATGGGATATGACGATCAGACCTATTCGTCTACGGGCTGGTTTTGAAGCCTCCAAAGCATTGGAATTTCCGACTGCCGGAGATCTAAAAACAATAGTCCGAAACGAGCGGAGAAGTGAACTCGCTCTTGAGGGATTGCGTTATTATGATATCATGCGCTGGAAAGCTGGTAAAACCTATTTGGACGGCCAGGTATTTGGTGCTAAATATGGTGGTAACAATAGCAATATCAAATTGGATATCCGCCGATTTGATGAAAGTAGAGATTATCTCTGGTCGATACCACGAACCCAGATCGATCTAAATAAAAATTTATTGCCTAACAATCAGGGCTACTCAAACTAAATTTAATTAAAAAACTAGCGCAAACGGCGCATTAAAAAAATGTACGTTTCGAACCATAAATTAATGATATAGACATGAAATGGTATTTTAAAGTTATAGCAATGGTCGCATTGGCTGCGAGCATCGTTTCCTGTAAAAAAGACGATATGAAATACGCCGACGCCGAAGTGTCCGCGGTTGAGAACCTATATGCTCCTGCAGATGCAAAAGCGGTTAAATTATTAAGTTCAAGCTCCGCAGCGCTGTATTTTGAATGGCAGTCGGCTTTGGTGGCCGACGGTGGGGCAGCTCAATATGAAGTGGTCTTTGACAAGTCCGACGGCGATTTTAGCAAGCCTCTTTATACAGTCACATCGGATAATAATGGAAACTCCAACGGCGCTAATATCAGTCACAAAATATTGAATCAGGTCGCCACGAAAGCGGGGATCAACCCTGGTGAGAGTGGCGATGTAATCTGGTCAGTCTATGCTATCCGTGGAATGAAACGGGTGTTGAGCAAAGCTAAGAAGATATTGAACATCAAAACACTGGAAGGCTTTGCAGAGATCCCCGATGAACTATTTATCGCTGGAGAGGCAACTGAGGGCGGGACGGATGTTGCCGCATCTTTACCTTTTAAATTGGTAGGTAATGGTGAATATGAGATCTTTACAAAACTGGAAGCCGGTAAGAAATATATTTTTACGGATCGCAAGTCCGCAGAAGGACGTGTTTTCTATTCGGAAGATCAAACTAAAATAAAAGAAGGTGAAACGGGAAGTAATAGCATTGCCAAGACAGCAGTATATCGTATTCGAATAGATTTTAATGTCGCAGCAGTTACTTACACCGAGATCAAAAACATGGGCGTTTATTTCTCGCCATCCGGAGCAGTGGTGTTGGATCTTCCTTATCAAGGTAGGGGAATTTGGTCTGCAACGGGCATTATCAATTTTAAACAGGAAAGTTGGGGCCGCGACCAACGCTATAAGTTCCAAATGGAAACCGTTAAGGCCGGAAAGGCTGAAACTTTACAGCTGGGAACTCAGAACGGGACGGACAGTCCTCCCAATAGTTCATCAGCTCCTTCTTATTATTTCGTTCGCATATTGCCCAATCTTTCACAATGGGACGATAAATGGAAATTTGCGGATGCAGTAGACGGCCATCCAACAAAAATATCGATGATTTTACAAGGCGACAAAGACTATACGCATACTGTCGTACCAAATTAAAGGAGGAGACCCCATGAATAAAATGATTATACTGTCATCCATATTGTTTCTACTCTTTGGATGCACCAAAATTGAGGACAGCTACCCGTATGATGATTCCGTAGAGGAAAGCTGGACAGCTATTGCAACGCAGGTTTCCGATAAGATGATTGCCGGATTCTGGAATGAGTCCGGGTATTTTAACAATGCAATCAATCAATCCGATCTGGGATTTCAATATTGGCCCAATGCACATGCGATGGATGTTGTTATCGACGCTTATCTACGGACGAAAGATGCCAAGTATAGTGCCTATTTCAGCAAATGGTTTGAAGGTGTGAAGATCAAAAATGGCAATACCTATTACAACGTATTCTATGATGATATGGAATGGAATGCATTGACCATATTGCGCTTATATGAAATTACCAAGGAACAAAAATACCTCGACACCGTATTACTTTTATGGAAAGACATTACTGGTGCATGGGATGAGCAATACGCAGGCGGGGGATTGGCTTGGAAGAAAGATATGCGCTACAGCAAAAATGCTTGCTCGAATGGCCCAGCTAGTATTTTGGCCGCTAGATTATATCGTTTGACAAAAGATGAAAACTACTTGACCTGGGCTAAGAAGATCTACGAATGGCAAAAGGCAACCTTATACAATCCATCAACAGGCGCCGTTTATGATAACATTAATGGTCAGACAGGTAATGTGGATATGACGACGCTTACTTATAATCAGGGAACGTTTCTTGGTAGCGCGGTTGAGCTTTTTAAGATTACTAACGACCAGCCTTATCTGGTTGATGCGCAAAAAATTAGTTATTATACAATCACGCGTTGTATCGATGGCGGGAATAATATCTTGCGCGATGAGGGAAATGGCGACGGCGCATTGTTTAAGGGAATATTTATACGATATTTCGTAGACTATTTAAATCAGGAAGGAATTGATGCAGCCTACCGCAGTAAGTTTGATAAGTTTTTGGTCAATAATGGCAAAATTGCGTGGACCAAGGGAACAAGTCTACCGACGTTGTTTTTTGGTTCCTCCTGGGCGCAGCCACCCATAGGTAATAGTGAGCTTACAGCATATGCAAGTGCAGCCATGCTCTTTGAAGGATTGGCAAGCTATCAAAATAAATTAAAATAATTGAACAAATGCAAAGAAGCCTTGCGTTTCCGTAAAGGTCGCAACGGCTTCTTTAAAGTAGAGATGCAGATGAAACAAATTACTAAAATAACGACCACTGTGTTACTGTCAGCCTTATGCTATCTCACCGGAAATGCACAGCGCAGCAAAGGACAGTCTGCCGAAAGAGCCCAAGAGACTCTAACTGTTATTTATGCTAAATATGGAAATTCGAACAACCAGCTGTTAACGGAGAAATTTCCTTATGATGAAAGCTTTAAAGCTGATTATCTTGACAATCCAGAGCAAGCTGCAGCGCAAAAGAAATATGCCTACTTATGGCCATTCTCGGGAAGTTTTTCGGCAGTCAATAGCTTGATGGAACTGCCAAAGAACAGAGCGTTTTACCAAAAGATCCTAGACCAACGCGTGCTGCCAGGATTAATGGCATATAGGGATCATTCCAGGGAGCCCGTTGGTTATGCTTCCTACATCAATTCTGCTCCAGTGTCAGACCGATTTTATGATGACAACGTTTGGCTCGGAATCGATTTTACCGATAGCTATGTGCAGACAAAAAAGATTGATTACCTAAAGCATGCAAAAGAGATCTGGACTTTTGTAAAAAGTGGTGAAGATGAAAAGCTTGGCGGTGGAATCTATTGGTGCGAGCAGAAGAAAGAGTCTAAAAACACCTGCTCGAACGCTCCTGCAGCGGTATTTGCACTCAAGCTGTTTGAGGCAACGAAAGACAAAGAATATCTGAATGAGGGACGGCGTTTATATGAGTGGACAAAAGCAGGACTGCAAGATCCAACGGATAACCTGTATTGGGATAATATTCAGCTCAATGGAAATATAGGTAAAGCCAAATATTCCTATAATTCTGGACAAATGCTGCAAGCTGCGGCATTGCTATATAAGCTAACTAAAGAAAAAAAGTATCTTCTTGATGCACAGGTTCTAGCAAAATCTTGTTTAAACTATTTTTTCCAAACTAAGGACGGGGATAATTTTCCAATATTGAGAAATAGTAACTTATGGTTCCATGCCGTAATGATGCGGGGATATGTCAGTTTATATGAACAGGATGGAAATAAAACCTATCTTGATATTTTTGCTAAAAACCTTGACAGGGCTTGGTACAAAATGAGGGATCAGTACGGACTGTTTGATGTTGATTGGACTTTAGAGAAAAAGCAAAAGTCGAAGTGGTTATTGGATCAATGTGCTTTTGTGGAGATGTATGGACGTTTGGCACAGCTAGGGTACTAGACGAGCTAAGTTTCATCGTTAAGCTGCATCGACGCCAACATTGACATATTTACCTCCTTTCTATACCTAGTGGCTAAACAGCAACGTTTTGATTGGGTGCTGTCCAGTTTGTCCGTTACTATCTAAACGGACAAACTGAAAACATACGCTACACCAAAGTTTTTTTACACCTACTTTTTAGCCACCTTTTTCTCCAAATATCCGCTGAATAATACTATTAAATAAGCAAGTAAATCAAATATTAAGGTAAGCCACGGAGTGTAAGCTAACCCTTTGTTAACAATAACCCACCCGCCAATAGTTGTCACAATAGTTATACCTCATTTTAACCGATCATGTAATCAATGGTTAGACCCAGTAGAAGAACCATTACTGAAAATGTGATTAATCCTAAAACATATGCAGCCAGTGCTTTAAAGTAATTTCCTGCCTTTTTAGCGTCGAAGAATTGTCCTATTGCCCAAGAGCAATATACGATCCCTACAATGCCGCCAACATTAGCTATACGCATATGAGTGACACCTTGCAAAATGGAAAATACGGCATAAATGAGCATGCCCATTCCCATGACGAAGCATAGTAAGATTAATATTTCAAAAAAGTTATAATTATACTTTTTAAAAAATAGTTGAATCCATGCCGCAATAAATACACCCATAATGAGGTTTGCATAACCATAATGCCCCTGTACCCACGCAAACAGTACTCCTGTAGTGGATGGCTTAGCTTCGTTGTAATGGACATATTTGTCTTCAAGATGGAAGAAGTGCGTGATAATGGAGTATATCAACGAAGTCACAATAATGAATATAATCGGTTTGACTAGCCGACTTCGATTTTCCGAAATGTATTTTTTTACATTTTGGCCGGGAGTGGTAATAAGTTCTTTGATCGTATATAATATACCCCTTTCAAAATGAAGTACATGCTCAATTTCATGAGTAATGTAATGTGCGTCTATTCTTTTGAGAACCGCTGGCTGTCCGCAGTCTGGGCAAAATTTTGAAGCAATGGTAGTTCCGCAGTTTTTACAGTTCATATATCAGTGATTTTAGATGAATATAGTTGATTAGCGTTCGGCAGCTCAGGGCCGAAAATCCGCAATGACATTATTATATATTGGCGTGCAGACTGATAAAGTGGTTATAATTATAATGGATCTTGGTGAATACTCATGTTTTTTTGCATCTTAAACCATATTAATACTATTTCGTTCAAAAATATTGCAGTTTACACGAAGATTAGCTACACTTAAGTGTAGTCTGCTAAAAAGAATTTTTATTATACGCTATTGTATAATCCAGTAAGCCTATATTTAAGATGATATGCAGTGCTTATCCAGCGGTAGCTCGGTAATGAATTGTTAGTTGATAGGCAGATGCTAGTGTAGCTCCAAGCAGTATTCCGCCCAATATATCGGTAGACCAATGGACACCTGATAGCAGCCTTGCAGCGATAGTGATAATCATAATTAATGCGGAAATTAATACGACTATATTTTTTAAAAGTGGATTTTTTATTCTGATCCTAAACTGTGCGATCGAAGTTGCCATGATAAAAAGGACGACCATCGAATGTGACGACGGAAATGATGCTTCCAAAGATCCCTTAAGGATTACCGGCCTATAATTTATTATGCACATCTCAAAAAATGCATAAATGAGGGCTACAAGAATATAAAAAAAAACCAAAATAAGGATGTTATCATCGACTCGTTTTAAACTACCCCGTTTTATCAGCTGGATTAGTCCAAATGCCGAAAATCCTGGGACAAGTGCCAGCGCAATCCAACCTAGCCATTCGCTTGCGAGATACCATTTCATATTTAGTCCTACAGTTTCATGGACATAGCCATTGATTTTGCCAAGGCCAACTACAGAATCTTGTGGGCCGATTGCTTCTTTATCAATGTATATTACAGCTATCGTAAGTAAAAGGAAGCTTAAAAATAATATAACTATAGTCAGAAAATTGCGATAGATGCCGTTATTAAATGTGTAATTCATTTAGTATGTGCTGATAGTATTTTAAACAATGGAAAAGAAGCAATCTCTTGAGGATGTGCTCTACATTTCGAACAATCTAAAGAATATTTTTGTTTAAGCCAAATCGATATGATGATCGCAACCTGATACGAAGTAGCTAAGCGATATATGTAGCATCCTTCTAGTCACTTGAGGTTCATTGCTTAAGGATGGTTATATTCAAATCTTTAAAATAATACCTTAAGTCGTGATTTTCAAACAGAAAAAAATGAATGGAGATGCTGGTAATTGAAGTTTTTTGCGAATTTATTCTTGTTTTTTTGAATTTTTCAATCCTTTTTTCTTGATTTATTAACTCACTATTGTGTTTAACCTTGTTAATTTCGATTATTGCTGTAAATAATCTTGTATAGATAGTAGCCTTAAGTTGTCAATTAAAAAATTACTTCCAGTTATGAATCGAAAATTTAAAACGATAGCCTTCATTTCGCTATTGTTCATTACTACCGGCATCCAGGCCCAGGTAGGCAAATATGTATGGAAAGATTCCACAGAGGGTGGATATACTTATAAGTATGTGACTAACGACCCTATTCGCACCCGTTTTTACACATTAAAAAATGGTCTCACTGTTATCCTCAGCGTCAATAACAAACAGCCCCGTATTCAGACATACATTGCTACCAAGGCTGGAAGTAAAACAGATCCTAAAGATCATACCGGATTGGCGCATTATCTCGAGCATATGCTATTTAAAGGTACCGATAAGTTTGGTAGTCTCGATTGGTCGAAAGAAAAACCACTGTTGGATCAGGTTGACAATCTATATGAAAAGTATAATCATACAACAGATGCTAATGAACGGGCGGCGATTTATAAAGAAATTGATCGCGTATCCGGTGAGGCGTCTAAATATGCGATTCCTAATGAGTACGATAAGCTGATGAGTAGTATGGGCTCAAAGGGGACCAATGCGTTTACATCTTTTGAACAGACAGTATACGTGGAAGACATTCCTAATAATGTGCTCGATAAATATTTGACAGTTCAGGCCGAGCGCTTCAGGAATCCCATACTGCGTTTATTCCATACTGAACTAGAATCGGTTTACGAAGAGAAAAATATCAGTTTGGATAACGACAATAGAAAATCTATTGAAACTATTTTTGCAGCCATGTTTCCAAAAAATAATTATGGTAAACAAACGGTTTTAGGTTCTGTAGAACATCTTAAAAACCCTTCACTAAAAGCAATACGCGAATATTACAATACGTATTATGTGCCTAATAACATGGGGGTGATTATGTCCGGTGATTTTAATCCCACCGAGGTTGTTCAACGTATTGACAAGGCATTTTCCTCCATGAAACCCAAAGCTGTTCCGGCCTACACTTTTGATAAGGAACAGGCTATTACGAGTCCCATTACTAGAACTGTCATGGGACCGACAGCAGAATATCTGCTTCTGGGGTTCCGTTTTCCAGGGGCTGCCGATCCTGACGCACAAATTCTGAATCTTATGGCCAACGTGCTTACCAATGGCTCCGCAGGATTGATTGATTTGAATCTGGTTAAATCGCAAAAGTTATTGGGTGCAGGTGCATTTCCCTATGTATTGAAAGATTATTCCATGTTGATTCTTCAAGGGAATCCAAGTTCAGGTCAGAGCCTTGATGATGTGAAGAGCCTATTGCTGAGTGAGCTCGACAAATTACGAAAAGGCCAATTTTCAGATGATCTGTTGACCTCTATCGTGAATAATGAAAAGAAAGCGCAGATCAAGTTATTTGATAATTATACCAGCACTGCTGAGCAACTCATGTCAGGCTTCACATCGGAGGTTGATTGGGCAAAAGAATTGGGATATACCGATCGTTTATCAAAAATTACAAAAGAAGATATCATACGTTTCGCTAATAAGTATTTGTCTGATGTCAACTATGTTGCTGTCTATAAACAAAAAGGGCAGGATAGCAAAGTGGATAAAGTAGTCAAACCGACCATTACACCAATTACTGTTAACCGAAATGTTGAATCTGCCTTTTTGAAGCAGATCAACGCGATGCCTGAGCAGGATATCAAACCTAAATGGATTGATTTCTCAAAAGATATGTCAACAGCTAAATTGAAAGATCTAGATGTGTTGGCCGTTCAAAATAAAAATAATGAGTTGTTTAGCCTTACCTATCATTTTGATTTTGGAAGCTGGGACAATAAATTATTAGGCCTTGCAGTGGGATATTTAGAGTTTTTGGGCACCAAAGATAAGAGTAGCGAAGACTTTAGTAAGGCATTTTACAAATTGGCATCAGACTTTTCAGTCTCTTCAGGAAATGAGGAAAGTAGTGTTTCTGTTTCCGGGCTAAATAGTAATTTCGCAGCAACCGTAGACTTGTTGCAAGACCTTATGCACAATTGTGTAGTCGATGAGCAAGCATTCAAATCTTATATTGAACGCGTCAAAAAGTCGCGGGCTAATGCCAAGGAGAATAAGGCGGCCATCATGGAAGGATTAAAAGCTTATGCACGTTATGGCGCCAAAAACCCATTTAATTATACCTATACCGACCAGCAACTTGATGGGCTGAAGGCATCAGACCTCGTTGCTGTCTTACATAATCTGGCTAACGCTAAACATCGCATATTATACTATGGCCCGTACAGGATGACTGATCTGGTAAAAAACCTGAAACCTTTAAAACATCATGATTTGCCTTACTATGCGATTGAGAAAGGGATGAAATTTGAGGAAAAGCCAACAAGCGATAATAAAGTTTTGTTTGCGCAGTATGCGATGAAGCAGGCAGAAGTTTTCTGGATCCGTAATTCAGGATTGTTTGATAAAAACCAAATACCCACAGTGGCTTTCTTCAACGGTTATTTTGGAGGCGGTATGGGAAGTATTGTTTTTCAGACGCTACGCGAGTCCAAAGCTTTAGCCTATACCACTTATGCCTACTATGGACAGCCTCAGAAAAAGGAAAATCATGGTATGGTGGGAGCTTATATAGGCACGCAATCCGATAAGTTTAAAGAAGCCGTTGGTGGTATGAATGAACTTTTGAATGAGCTGCCAGAATCGAAAATTGGCGTAGAATCAATTCGTACCAATTTGCTGAAATCGTTGGCAAGTGAACGAATTAGTGGGGCAGGAATTCTTTCAAGCTATTTAGCCGCACAGAGACGTGGACTTACAGAAGATTCTCGAAAAATAATTTTTGAGAAGCTTCCTCAGCTGACATTTTCAGATCTCAAATCATTTCATGCCGAGAATATCAGTCGTAAACCTTATGTCTACTGTATTGTAGGGGATGAAAAGGACTTAAATGAAGACATGATGTCTGGATTGGGAAATGTTAAAAAGTTAAATCTTGATGAAATATTTGGATATTAATCCAGATTAAAAAAATGTTTAATGTTTATTGGGGCACATTCTTTGGAATGGCCCCTTTATTTTTCTTCATGAGCATGTGTTACAAGTCACAAAGATACCATAGAAGTAATTTCTTACAGAAATGTTCCTTTTGATGATGAATTTTATTTATTTCGGTTCAAGAATAATAAATTGGAGAAATGGCATCGAGAATTTCAGCCGATATACAAAGAAGTAAAGCCCTAGATTTTTATAATAAAAGTTATTCATGATTTTAATCTCGCGATATGCCCATATTGCCTAAGCTAGAGGTGCAAAAGTTTAAAAGGTTTTATAGCTTTCTTTTCCTTAGCTTTGTTGTTTACCAAGAATTGAAAATAGCCTCCCATGGATAATATCATCGCATTTATACGTAAGCATTTTGATGTAAGAGATGAGTCTTTAGCATTACTGATCAGTATCTTTAATGATGGCTAAAAATAATGTATTTACGTTCAAGCAAGTTCTGCCTTATCCTACAAGTTGGAGTCTTTTCATTATTATTCCATCTTTGATATGTTACAGTTTATTATACTATATTTTTTTTAAGGGGATATTCCATCTTTCGATCATGATGTTTTTCATGCTCATCTATTTAGGTACATGTTATAGCATTTTAAAAGCACTGTCCGTACGTATGACAATTTGGTTTGAAGGAGATTTTATCTCTATACAAAAAGGAAATGATGCTCCGCAGAAGTACTTGAAAGCTAATATTTACGGATTTTCTGCTTACAACTACGAAACCGAAGCACCTGCCTTAAAAACGTCAAAAATTTACTTTAGGCTATGCTTCACAAATGGGAAAGATATTTATTTAAACGATGTCGAGTATAAAAAAAAGTATGATGAGCTTAAAGGTAGAAATCTGAAGAAATTTCTAAAAACAGTACAAACAGAGCTACAATTTACAAAAACAAGTAAACATAATCTTCAAAACATCTATTGGTAATTTAAACACGATTAACAGCGCTAATAACTTAACTAAATTGTAAACATCGAATGATGAATACGAATAGCAGGAACAATGATACCGTTGCTCCTGCTATTCATTTATCCTACACTACAGTGCACATCCTATTTAAGGCATCAATACAGCATCTATCACATGGATTACCCCATTCGATTGATTGACGTCAGCAACCGTTACTTTTGCGCTATTACCTTTTGTGTCTTTTACATATACGTCTTTACCTTTCATCCAAAAAGTAAGGTTGCCACCTTGCACTGATTTGGTTACATAAGTTCCTTTGCCATCCTTAATTGCTTGAACGATCTGTGGCGCGTTCCATTTCCCAGGAATCACGTGATAGGTCAATATTGAAGTTAATTGAGCCTTGTTTTCTGGCAGCATTAAATTATTTAGAGCCTCTTTGGGTACTTTTGCAAAAGCATCATTCGTAGGGGCCAAAACTGTAAAAGGACCCGGTCCCTGTAAGGTTTCCACAAGGCCTGCAGCCTTTACTGCAGCAACCAACGTTGTGTGATCTTTAGAATTGACTGCATTCTCAATAATGTTTTTGGAAGGATACATCGGTGCACCACCTACCATAACAGTTTTTTCCTTTGTTTGAGCGTGGCTCATATAATTGCTTCCCAATAATGTTGCTGCTGTGGCAGCCGCCCATAAGATTGATTTCATTTTCATGATCTTTATTTTTTATATGTGATTTAAAACTTTTATACGATCATTTACGATAAAACGGAAAGTTTGGATTTTGGTGATACATAAAAATTATTAATTCTTCATTTTTCCTCATCTTTTACGAGATAATAAATAGAGTAATATAAATAGAATATTTTAAATGCAACTAAATTGCTTTTGTGAGTTATTGTAGTTACTTTTGTACTTAAATAGAAGACAATGAATATAATTCCGAAAAACTTTGAAGATTGGAAATGGTGTATTGAGACGCAATGTGGTATTCCATTAACGGTAGAATTTGCCAAAAGCCGACTGGCTATCTATAACGATTATTTAAATACGGAAACGCAGCGTTTTATAACTAATTACGGGGAAGAGCATCTTGAGAATATCAAAGCGTGGATGAAAATAATTGCCGACATAGGGGAGGATACAAGTAAAATTTAATTTTGATCAAAATGAAGAATAAATTACCGGTTACAGTCTTAAGTGGCTTTTTAGGTGCTGGCAAAACATCATTGTTAAATCACGTGCTACATAATAAGGAAGGTAAAAAGGTTGCCGTGATTGTAAATGATATGAGTGAAGTGAATATAGATGCGCAGTCTGTTGAGCGTGAAAATGTTCTTTCACGTACTGAAGAAAAACTTGTTGAAATGAGTAACGGATGCATTTGTTGCACATTAAGGGATGATTTGATGGTCGAGGTCGAGCGTTTAGCAAAAGAAAATCGGTTTGATTATCTCCTAATTGAAAGTACAGGGATATCCGAGCCAATTCCTGTTGCTCAAACATTTAGTTACGTTGATCCTAATAACGGGATTGATCTTTCATCTTTTAGTTATATTGATACAATGGTCACCGTGGTCGATTGTTTTAATTTTTCTAAGGATTTTGGTAGTGCAGACACTTTGCTGGATAGAGAATTGGCTGATGATAATATGAATAATAGGACAATTGTAAATCTATTGACAGATCAAATAGAGTTTGCAAATGTTATTATCTTAAACAAAGCGGATCTTGTATCTGAGGAAACAATAGGAACTTTAGAAGCAGTTATTGGTAAACTCAATCCTGGGGCCAAGATCATAAGAACTCAATTTGGACAGGTCGATCCTACAGAAATTATGGGTACTGATAGGTTCGATTTTGAAGAAGCATCTGCATCAGCAGGTTGGTTAAAGGAGCTTGAGGCAGATCATGTTCCCGAAACAGAAGAGTATGGAATTTCCTCATTTGTCTTTCGTTCGCAGCGGCCCTTTCATCCACAGCGGTTACATCGCTATTTAAATGAGCATTATCCCCATAATATAATCCGCGCAAAGGGCCTTTTTTGGTTAGCGTCTAGACCCGATACGGCAATTAGTTTTAGTCAGGCTGGTGGAAGTGTCCGTTTAGAAAGCGCGGGCTCTTGGTGGAGTAGTATGCCCGAAGAAATGCGCTATCAATATCCGATTTATCACGAGATAAGGGCTGATTTACTAAAGCGTTGGCATCCAGAATGGGAGGATCGTAAAAATGAATTAGTTTTTATAGGACAACATTTGGAGAAGGATAAATATCTTCAGGAGTTGGAAGCGTGTTTGCTGACCGAAGAAGAAGCTGATGATTGGCGCTTCACTTGGTGGAAGGACGAATTTCCTAAAAATCTTTAAAAATACTATCAATATTTCCGCTATTTAAATCCTGGAAGCTTGTTCTGTTTTTTGCTGAGGTTCGATTCCCACCTTATTCGCTGTTTGATCAGCTATAAAACTTTGATGAAGGGATATGTAATGACTAGCAGCATGCAATTTTGTAATATGTATTTTGCATGGACAAGATGTAGATTATAAACATTACTGTAGCAGATTTTCAAATTCACTCGTATTGTTGATCTATAAATAATCAATAAGTTATGAAAAGAAAATACAGCGTTCTGCTTCCAGCCTTAATTGCTGTCGTTCTTGGCTCTTGCAAAAAAGATGAAAAGATAGCCATTGATAACCTGATCGGTAAATGGACCGTCGCAAATGATGATCCTAGAATGGCCGTAGATGGTTCTGTTACATACAAATTCAACTCAGATATGACCTGTATTAAGAATATATACAATGCGCTTTCAAATCGAGATACGACTATTTTCAGAACCTATGTATTAAGTAATGATAAGACTTTGGTGACGCTCTACGATGAACGTAAGTTATATACAGAACAGTATCTGATAAAAAAATTGAATACGAAGGAAATGAAATGGGAGAATGCTTCTCCTAATGACGGTAACGATAATAAGAGGTTGGTTCGATCTAACGACCAATAGATTTCATTAACTTTTAACTCTCCCACTAATTTTGGTCAATACTTAAGAGGGTATATTAAACGCTAATTTTATCTATGATATTTCTATGGGCCGATGCTTTAGACCTATGAAAGATAGCATACACTTTATAGGGTTGGTAAATTATTGGTATGACGAAACCGATATATTCAGGATACTCGCAATGTGAATTTTAATACTTCTAACATATAGATAATACAATCTTTATTGAGGCTGTCTGCTTCCATAAAAATTTGCGCTAACCTCAACGTGTTATACTTCTCCCGCTATATATAATAAGGATATATATTTTTATTAAAAAAAAGCAATTAGTTATGTAAATTAGAGCAATCCAATACAGCTGCTGGACCATTAAAAACATACAAATAGATCTTTCAATAAATCCCTTATATATGTGTTTACTAAATTGTAGTAAAAGTATCTCCGTGCTTATTGTTTTATTCGCTTTTCTCGGCGACACAACATTGGTAGCGCAAGAAAAATTAAATGCGTATTTTGATCATCTTTTCCGAAATGATAAAATGATGGGAAGTGTAGCGGTACTGCACAATGATAGTCTATTTTATACAAGTTCAATAGGCTATGCCGATGTTGATTCTAAAAGAAAAAACGATAGCAGTACAAAATTCCGTATTGCATCCAATACCAAAACTTACACGGCTGTTTTAACCCTTAAGGCTATGGAAGAGCAAAAACTGCGTTTGGATACCCATCTTTCGACATTTTATCCCCAAATTAAAAATGCCGAAAAGATCACTATAGAGCAATTATTGAAGCATCGTAGCGGCATAGTTAACTTTACTGAAATCGATGGGAACGAAATATGGGACCAGAAATTTCATACAGAAGCAGAAGTTTTTAACTATATTAAGGATTTTAAGAGCAATTTTGAACCAAATACTGCCTTCGAATACAGCAATACGAATTACGTGCTATTAGGGTTTATATTGGAGAAAGTATATCAGAAGTCTTACGCTACACTGTTAAATGAAAAGATATGCAAACCACTTAAACTTACCAATACCTACTTCTCTGCAGAGACAGATCCCAATAGACATGAAGCGGTATCGTATAATATTCAAAATAAATATATTAAAAATTCAAATGTAAATTTTTCCAATCATCCAGCTAGCGGTGGTATAGCGACTACAGCTGTAGAACTTAATCGATTTCTTTCAGGACTGTTTGAGGGTAAATTAATCTCCAAGGAGAGCCTTGCGTTAATGTTACCCGAGAGTAAGGGGGAATACGGAATGGGAATAGAAAAAGCACGATTTAAGAATCCAATAGGGTATATTCACGGTGGTAGAATTGAAAATTATTTCTCGGATTATTGGTATTTTCCCGCGGAAAAGCTAGGGATCGTGACTTTGTGTAACGCCGTTAATATTAACCTAGGCGAAGTCCAAAATACACTCATTCAATATGTTTATGGTAGAGATCCCATCTTACCCGATTTCAATAAAACAAAAGACCTGACTGAGGATAAGTTTCGCAAAATAGCAGGAACCTATCGATATAAGGAGGGGAGTCAAACAATGACGATTTCTTCAGATGGCAAGAATTTGATCGGTCAGTTATCAGACAATGGACAGATGTATGTTCCTTATCGCTATAAGTCAGACTATACATTTGTGTATGATGATGAAGGTAGCATTTTAGAGTTTATGCCAGAAGAACAACGCTTGTTGTTGAAAGATGGAGATTTGGTTCTCGAATTTAAGAAAATATAAAGATTCAATTTGACATTTTCCGATAGAAAACACGACAATTTTTAGAGACAGCGGCGAAAAATTATATAGCATCGTAAAGGAGAAAATTACCTTCCATTTGCCTTTTATTTTTTCAAGAATAGAATACTACCCCTGGCCACATAACCCACCGCGTTTGAACCGCCTTATTTTTGGAATTTGGATAGAGATTTAGTGCAGTTTCCTGAACTTTTAAACGATCCTATAAGTAATTGGATTGGATATATAGGTGTAAATAGCGATAGGATAGAATTTTGTGTCGGTCATTTTTCCGCTGATATCCCAGGTTAAAATTGTTATAAAAGAGTCGCGGATGAATAGGGTAGTGTAAACTGAACTGTGTCACATCACTCCTTTTAGGGTTCGTGCTCAGAGGCTGAAAGCCTCGAGTGCGAACCCTAAAAGGAGTTGCCGAAGGCTTTAATTCTATCCCCAAATTTAATATGTAATTGTTGCATTGTCAATCCCCAATTCCGAATAGGCATGGTCCATTTTTTTGATATCTCCTTAACTGTGAGATAAACCAACTTTAAGAGTGCCTGATCAGACGTAAATGCTCCTTTGGTTTTGGTCACTTTTCGGATCTGACGGTGCATAGCCTCAATAGCATTTGTGGTATAAATAGCTCTGCGAATATCGGGTGAGTACTCGAAATAAGTAGAGAGATTTCCCCAATTATCCAACCATCCCTTTACAGATAACGGATATTTCTTACCCCATTTTTCGTCAAATTCCAGGAGCTTTTCATAGCCTTGTTCTTGGTTATTTGCTTGATAGATAGGTTTTAAATCTGCAACAACAGCTTTTTTATCTTTCTCCGGAACATACCTCAGACTTGAACGTATCTGATGAACAATGCAAAGTTGAACCTGGGTTTTCGGGTATACCGCTTCGATGGCATCGGGAAAACCCTTTAAACCATCGACGCAGGCGACCAGGATATCTTCTACACCACGCTGTTTCAGATCTGTCAGTACCGATAGCCAGAACTTAGCGCCTTCATTTTCTGAAAGATAGATGCCGATAAGGTCTTTTCGACCATCTCGATTCACTCCAAGTATATTGTACACTGCACGGGTCTGCACGCTGCCATTGTCTTTAACTTTATAGTGCATACAGTCTAGAAATACAAAAGGATATACCGATTCAAGCGGACGGTTACGCCATTCATTCAGTGCAGGAATCACCTTGTCTGTAATATTGGAGATCTCCGTAGCAGATATATCCATGGAATACATTTCCTTCACATAGCCCGAAATATCCCGTGTACTCATTCCTCTGGCATACATGGAGATAACATTGCCTTCCAGTTCTTCTGTAATGATCAATTGACGTTTAGGGACTATCTTAGGCTCGAAAGTACCGTTTCGGTCACGACCGCTCTCCAATTCAAATTGTACGGACTGAAGGCTCCGTACAGTCTTTCTTGTCTTCCCATTTTTACGGTTAACCTCTCCTGAAGCTTTACTTTCCTGTAGATGATGATCCAGTTCACCTTCAAGCATACTTTCCAGAAGATGTTTCAGCATCGGAGCGAAAACTCCGTCAGTACCGCCCATTTTCTTGCCTTCATAAAGGCCTCTCATTGCTTCCTCTTTGAAGCGTTCAAAATCAAATTCCTCTTTTTCCATTTGCTGTGTCTAATATAAAAATTCTTTATCTGACACAGTTTACTTTACACCCTCATGAATAGCACCTTACATTCCAAAAGGTTTCGCAAGCTTATTCTTTTTTCGACTGTTCTATTATTCTCCATTTAACATCATGATTGCTGCTGTATTTAAGCTTATTTGAACCACATATCCCGCAAGCCCAAACTGTATATCTAAATGGTTTTTTAAGCTGAAATTTATTTTTCATTATTGGGCTATTAAGGTTTTTACAAGTCTCGCAATAGCATTTTTCACGTTGTTCGCGGGGGATATTTAGATCTTCCATTTCGACGAAGATTTTCATTTCCGCTAAGATGAATTCTTTTGAATTCTCAAGCGTAAGTCCTGTATTAAAAAGGGTTGAATTGTTATACTTCAAATAGTACAGATCCTCTTCAATTTCATAAAAGGAGATATATCTGTAGTTGTATCCGCTTGCGGACACAATTTTCAACATTTGGCCAAAAGCATATTCTATACTGACCTCTTTTCTGATTGCTTTTTTTGCGATGTTTAAGGCATAGTTTTCTATTATATCTTCTTCGCTTTCCTCTGTATTCAACTTTAGATCAGCAATTGATTTCCAAAAATAAATTTCGCGTTCTTCCGTAGATGCGTTATCCAAACCAGCTAAAATGTACAGGTTGTCACTCTCATATCCCAAGGTTAACACATTTACGGCCCATGTAACCAGGTGTTTACTTTCAAAATAAGTCAATGCTCTTTCCGCATAAATTTCAAGTGTTAATTCTTCAAGTGTCATATACTATAATTGCTAATTCTCATTTTACTAAACAAATATATCCTAAAGGTACGCATGGTATTTGCGCAGTATATTTAGTGCGATATTTATTTTGAGACTTAGGAAAATTCGCTGCGAACAATTACTATTGTAAATAAATGGAAGTCAAATTTAGAATAGTGACCTTAGGCTATATTGTAGCCGAGATTTCATCCGAGACCAAAGGATTCAAAGTAAACCATAGTTCAGATTATGGCGATAAATTTCAGGAGCTACTTAACAAGTTTTTCTTTATTTATGAAATCATAAAGGAAAAAGATATAGCGTATTTTCCTTATTCTACCACGATATTGTGGGAGGACGATTGTGTTCATTATAACTGGACCATCCGCATGAATTCTGTTGATTCTCATATCAATATCAAAATTGAACAATTATCACCTTCTAACGAATCGTATAAAGAGATGTTAATTGATGAAGATATTGAAACAAGAAAATTGTTCGATGCTATTTATCATTCTCTGGAGGAGATGCTAGCAGATTTTGGCTTCGTTGGCTATAAGAAAAAATGGGAGGTAGGTAACTTTCCTATAGCTGAATATATAACGCTTAAGGCGGCAAGAGAAAGGATGGATTTGCGGCATGCGAGTGGTTTAGAGGAAGACGAATGGAAACAAAAGATAGACCCTAATGATGAATTAGGGGTTATTAATATATCTACCTCGAATTCGGGGTAATTAAAATTGGAGTTATTTATCTTCTCCAAAACACTCAGATACGCTAAAAGATCTATAATCGATTGCAGAGTGTTCCGTATAAGGACATCTGTTAAGTACAGGAATGTCCTGATTGTTATATGCAATTTCTATTGCAAGTATTAATTCTAGTGCCATTGTGTGTTTGTTGGATTTCCTGTTATAACTAATACTAGCGAATAAGAACATACAAAACAACTTGCATCCTGTTCAATACTGAACGCTGGTGTTCAATAACGGTCAGTATTCAAAGAGGAATTTGTTCGTATTTTGCTGTCAAATAAGATGTTATTTTTTTGGCAAACCATTTGGTACCTCCATTGAAAGTATAGAACGAATTAAAGAAGATAAAACCTATTTCCGCTATGTTCGAAAAAATTTCTAAATATGTATTGATTATCCTGTTCAGTTTATCATTTATGCTTACCTATGGGCAGCGTAGCGAAATTATGGATAAGCCAAAAGTTGATGAGCGTATCGAGATTCTGAGTATTGTATTTAGACTTGCTGGTAATCAAGAGTATAGTTCAGCTATTTTTAAGCGTTATGTTGATCGAATCAATGAACACTATAGTCCTTTTAAAGAACACGAATTGATCACTTTTGTCAATAAGATTAAAAATGAAAATGGTATAGGCTACGATGCAGTGATGAGTATGGCCATACATCTTGATGATAAGTTCAATCTTAAGCAAAAAAATATCGACGAAACACTCGACAAAAGGTGGAGTAGAGCTAATGCTATTCAATTCGCAACACTGTTAAAGAAGTTTTACAAAGACAGTAATAGCAAAGGATTTTTTCAGGATAACCAGGCACTGTACAATGAGGTACAAAGGCGCTTTCTTCCAATTTATGAACATATTGAATTGGACTGGTACCCTAAATTCTATGGTAAGAAACCATCCGAAAAGTTTTTGATTGTGAATGGTTTGGGGAATGGCGGCGGTAACTATGGGGTAGCCATTAAAAATCCACAGGGTCTTAAGGAAGTCTACGCTATTATGGGGACATGGAGTATGGATAGTCTTGGCATGGCTGAATTTCCTTTACAGAGCTATTTCCCTACATTACTTCACGAGTTTAACCACTCCTTTGTTAATTATTTATTGGAAAAAGACACGACAATTTTTAGAGACAGCGGCGAAAAATTATATAGCATCGTAAAGGAGAAAATGAACCGGCAGGCATACGGTAGCTGGCAAACGATGTTGAACGAGGCTTTGGTTCGAGCTGCGGTTATCAAATATCAAAAAGATCATAATTTCAGCTCCGAAGAGATTTCAAAGGAAACCAATGGACAGCTAGATAGGGGATTTCTTTGGATTGAGAAACTTGTTGATGAACTTGAACACTTTGATCGTCAGCGAGACTTATATCCTACTTTAGAGAGCTATATGCCTGTACTTGCCAAAGCTTATCAATCTTACGCTGCAGATATTTCTTCTTTAGATGCAGCTTTTGAAGAAAGAAGACCAAAAATCATTTCTTTTGAGGGAATTCAGGATGGACAAACCAATGTCAGCATCACCTTAAAGGAGCTGAAGATAAATTTCGACAGGCCCTTATTGGGACAGGGACGGTCGTTTAGGGGAATCTCCAAAGAAAGTTTTCCGATGATAAAAGGACATCGCTATTCTTCAGATAAGAAATCCGTACTTATAGACTGGGAATTGGAACCAAACAAAACCTATGAGATCATCATTACAGGGAATGCATTCCGGACTGCAGATGGAATACCGATGAAAGACCATTACCTAAAATTCAATACAAAGTAATTTACTACTGCTTTGGGCAATATTTGACCATAGACATAATCAATTGAGGCAAAGGTAACTCACATTATCATGGTGAGTGTTAAATATTGTAGAGAATTATTTGGACTAATTAATGTATCAATTAATTATGTTTTAAGAAATGCTTTTGATACAACTTTTTTAATATCTTTGCTGAGTAACTTCATTTTATGAAAAGAGCTATTTTTTACCATTGTGCTCAGCTATTTTTCTTAATTCTAATTTTATTAATTGGAGGATGTTCCAAAAAGGAGAATATTGTGAGCAAAACCGATGAATATATTGATCAGGCAGAAATATTAAATCCTTTGAATCTTGTTGTAAGTGCTGCAAACAAAGATTTAATAGAGTTATCTTGGGATAAGGTGAACAGCTCGCATTTTAAGCCAGTATCCTATGCGATATATGTAGATAATAAGCTTGTAGTGAAGGATCTCAGTATAACAAAATACAGCTTAATTAATTTGCTTGGCGATACAAATTATAAGATCCGTGTAATTGCGAGTTCCCAAACGGGAATAACACAAGAACAAAGCATAGATGCAAAAACTGTTGGAGGCAGTACAACTAATGCAAGTACCTATGTTGAATACAAAATTCATACGCAATCACGTATAACGGGCAATAATAGCATCCGTCTTCTGGAAGATGGTGGACATTTAATCTGTACATTTTTGCAGCATGAGGGTGGAGAAACAAACTTTAAACTGATTGTATATCGTACAAATAATAAAGGCCAGATTATTTGGTATCGCTTGATCCAGGATCTAAATTATTATGATTTACCACCACATGTAGTGTTGCCTGGTAAGCAAGATGAAGCTTTCATTATTGTTAAACACGATATTTATGTCATTGATCAGACGAATGGTAAACTGAAACTGGAGAAGCCCGTTTCGATAGATTTGTCTCCGAATGATTATGTTTCATCAGTTCAGTTTGACGCGTCACATAACATGATTATGGGTACAGGTGGGGGACAGCTGTTAAAGGTTACTTCCAGCGACCTTAAAGTTGTCTGGAAACGTAAAAATAGCTCCGTTGGCATTTCTTCAATTCAGTTAGACAATGCGCAACAGATCTATTATAGTTTGCTTGATTCGGAAGCAACAAAAATTAAGGTGCAAAAAACAGATCGGGATGGTAATGTGCTGGCTACTTTTGAGTTTGATGGAAAGCTTCCTGGCGATTACGAACGTCAATACCATATGCCTATTTTACTGAAAGATAAAAATGATATTTTTTATCTCTGGGGTTTTGACTTCTATTCCTATTCGTTAAGGTATGTCAAATTTGATAAGAATGGCAATGTCAAGGCAAAATTGGGTGAATACGTCAATTTAAAGCCAGCAGGAGCTTTTTTTGATAATGATAGCAATATTGTGGTCTATGGACAGCAAGAGGGTGGTGGAATAACCACTTATGGTACTATAAATAAGTATGACAGTGATCTGAAGCTCTTATCGACTTTACAATATCCTAATTTGGAGATGCATATGTTTAAAAATATGACCCAAAATGTCGATAATTCATACAACCTGTTTTTCTATTATATACAAACCTGGTCCTATGAAAATTTGAACTTCATTTATATTAAAACAAAATCAAATGGGCAACTTTAACAAATACCTTTATCTACTGGGGCTTGTTTTTCTTATGTCGGCCTGTAAAACTGAAAAAAATGAGGTTTTTCCACGTGTTATTAACGAGGCTATTACTAGTGTCCGGGATAAAGAAATTTCAATGACCTATCAGATTTCCAGCCTTGGATATACAAAATCGGGCGTCAGGTACTATAAAAAAGATAACCCTGGTCAAGGAAACAGTGTTGAGGCTGTTCGTGAAGGCGATATATTTCGACTCACATTGAATGAATTGGATCCCGAATCCACTTATATTTTGGTGGCCTATATCGAATATAACGGTAACACAATCGAATCTGAGCATAAAAATGAAATCACCACAACTGCTCCATTCCCAGAAGATTTTACGCTATTCTGGCCTACACCTGTGGCAACTTATGATGAGACTGGCAGGTTTACCACCGTTGTAGAAGGCAAGAATCTCCAAGATATCAATTTGCGGGATCTTAAATTTCTTTATTGGATGGATACATTGCATATGGACTACCCGAAAGCAACAAAAAATGGAACTTATCAAATCAACCTGTCAGGGTATTATCCCTATAGAGATGGTAACCATATGTTACGTGTTCTTTATAAAGAAAAGGAGATTATTGGGCAGGCAATTGATTTTGTTTATAAGGGAAAAGACTTGGCTATTAATTTGAAAAAGACCCATTGGAAAAATAATTATCCTGCCATCTGCAATGAACAGGTTTATTATTTTTGGGAAAAATCGGTTTCACTCTACGATCCTGAAACGAGCACTTTACAAAATATTGCGCATATTCCCGATACGATGAGGCTCGTTCCTATGAGATCAGTGACTTTAGGAAACAAAATATTTTTTCAAACGCAGCCAATAGGCCACATATTACCTTCTCTGGAGCCAGATATTTACAATGGTTATGAACTATTTTGTCAATCTTTTGACGTAAATAAACGTGAGTTTACGAAGTACTATCTCAGTCGGCCTCAAATAAAGGAGGCACATGGGTATAGTAATTTAGCGATTTTTGTTCACAATAATGCGGTCTATCAAACGTACACACTTACAATGAATTCTCGTGGAGTAAAGAATATTGTGGCCAAGTATAATCCGACAAAAGACAAATTTGAAGAGATCGGTACTTTTGATCGCAATTTTACCAGCGATTGCTTTGTTTCTATAAAGGGCAAATTATATGCGCTAGGTATTGCGAACGTGTTTGACCAAGGCTTCAATATTGGATATACATTCACAATATATGCAGTCGATGAGAATAATTTTAAATTGACGGAATTATATCGTATCGGGACGACTAACCAAACATTTCCTCATGCAGCTGTGAGTGCCATTAACTATAATGATGAGATTGTGTTGGCGCTTGATGTCAATAATTTTATGATTTACAATATATCAAAAAAAACGCTTAGTCCTCTTCGCTCGAATATTGTCTCCGATCACACGTATTTCTTGGGAATGTTCACCTATAAAGATAAATATTACGTCAATTACGAAAGCTCGATTTATGAAATGTCCATTCAATAAAATTGCTGTAAGCTTGATGTTTGGGATTCTATTATTCCTGATCAGCTCCTGCAAAAAGGAAACCATATACAACGAAATAGATGCTTTTGCAGATATTCAAAATAAAGTTACTTTAGATAAAGGCCAGTACATACTGTCTTTTACACTTGCTTCATATCCATATAGTAAAGTTGAAGTATATGTACACGATGATCTTGCTGTTATGTACAAACAGACCGGAGGAAAAATCTACAATGCCGTGAGTCAAAGTAACAATAAGTATAGTGTATTCTTTTCCCCTTTAGAAAAATCGAAAAAATACTATTATCAACTGATTGTTAACGACAGCAATGGAAATACAGCGCGTTCAACAACGTTTAATTTTACAACTCAACCTTAATATCCATGTATAATAAATCTACGTTATTTTGGTGTTCATTTCTTTTTGTTTTTTTTGAAAGCTTTTTATTTGTAGCCTGTTCAAAGAAGGAATATCAGGATGTCTTGAAAACAGTATATGAACCTAAGGCCGAGCCCACTGAACTATATGACGAATTCACCGTCCAACTGAAAGGTAGCGCCTTACAAAAAGGAGAAACTGGCAAATGGAGTATAACTAAAGGAACTGTGGTAGAAGATTATGTGAAAATAGATGATCCTAGTAACCCAAATTCATTTTTTAGGGGAATACCTGGTGAGGAATATGAACTTACATGGACAGTAACACGTCTCAGTAATAGTAATACGGCCACAGTGAATGTTAAAATACCCGAGTTACATATCGAGATTAAAGAAAACACACCTTCATCTTTTAAGACGATACTTCACTTTGCAGTGGATCCTAAATATAAAGGTAAATGGTCTTTCGATAAAGCTTATGGTCACCTACATAGTACATACCACGACGGATTGGCTAGGCCAGTAGAAGAAAACCCTACTATTGAACTGCATGGTTATTCGAATACCAGCTACCAAGTTACCTATACGATGACTTATGCTGGGAAAAATTATCAGTTTACCAAAAAGGTACAGACCGGCGAATATCAGGAAGACGAGGCATTAAATGAATTGCAAATGGGGCGCGGTGGGCGTGTTGTTGAAGATAAGGACGGGCATATTATTGAAATGAATATGCAGGCTTCAGGTATAGCACATCGTTTTAATGACCCGGGCTCTTTTCCTGCGCTTAAGGCATTTAAATATCTGAGGAAGCTTATTTTAGGTGGATCTTCATTGAAAGATGTTCCGACTATTTTCGGCGATCATTACCTTGCTCTTGAAGAACTTAGTCTGGATCGGGTAGGCTATTATCTTACCATTCCCGATAATTTTGGCAATCTAACCAAATTGAAATCATTTCACCTCACACCGATGCGAACCCCCGATTTGGGATATACCGTGGTATTGCCAAGAACTTTTGGAAATTTAAAGTCGCTTGAAACCCTTATTATGCGGTATGTAGGAGATGTAGATTTCAACGGCACGTTGGGTAAACTGGTCAATTTAAAACACCTCGATTGCTTTGTTACTCAGATCCCTTCAGATTTAGGAAATTTGACTCAATTGGTTTCTACAGAAATTCTAGCTCAGCAAGCCTATATCCCGTCAAGTTTGAGTAAATGCCATAATTTGAGGTTCGCACGGTTCAGTTTCGTATATCCGGGATCATCGCCAGTCACACTGCCATCCGATATTGACAACATGGTCAAGTTAGATACATTAGAAATTTATGGAGAAAGCAGGCTTCAGCAGCTGCCACAATCTTTTGGTAACCTCAAGAGCTTAAAACAACTTTGGATTCAAGGAGAAAGCTTGCAATCTATTCCTGATAATATTGGAAATTTGTCTAATCTTAGATTCTGGTTAGTGGGCGGTAATTTTAAAACTTTACCGGCTTCGATAGGTAACCTTAAAAAATTAGAAGATCTTTGGCTTTCCCCATCAGTGGAGAAGCTTCCAGATGAGTTCGGCGGATTGAGTAGTTTATCCTACCTGAATATGGAGAATAGTAAACTGACAACTCTACCGGAAACATTCGGAAAGCTTAAGAGCCTGAAGGAAATCAATGCAAGGGCATCTTCGATTACTGGTTTTCCAAGCAGTTTTGGACAATTGGACGGTCTGCTAAAACTGGATTTCAATTATAGCAAGCTCAAGAAATTTCCTGTAGAGATTTGTGCTTTGAAGGCTGTGAATAATGTTATTTTGAACGGTACAAATTTGGGTCGACTTCCCGATGAAATTTATTCCATGCGCTCAGGTGTGATTTTTACGCTATATCAATGTTTGAATATGGACTATGATCAATTAAAGGAAATTACTGCGAAAAGAGATGGTCTTGTATTTTATTATTGATAAACGGAGCATTTTTTATATGAACATGTCTAGCTTTGCATGCTAGCTTCCTCCTTAATAAAAGCAGGCCTTTCCAAAAGAAGGAAATGAGACTAAGAGGTTGGTTATTGTTGTCGGTTTAATGTAAGATGTTAAAGTCTACCACTTGTCAATCTATCATTAATTGTTTCCTTAGCTCAGCATACTCTTTGAGAGCTCCATCGGGTATACCTTTATCCCTTGCAATCAATTCTCTATTTCGTATAAGTATTTCCGTAGGATAGCTATCGATATTGAATTGTTCGGTGAATCTTCCATCTGGATCGTATAGAAAATTAATTCCTTGCAAAGCTTGGTTATGGATTGTATAATAGTCCTGGAAGGCTGTGTATGAATCTATTTTCCCGTCAACGATAACATAAATAGACAGATCAAGGTTTTTGATTGCCTGTAAATATGTTAATTTTTTGAGACATGGGCCACAGGAAGTAAACATAAAGTCTATTAGCACAGGGCGCTCAAGATGAATGTTTACAGAATCTTTTTGGACGGAAACAAACGGGTATAACGTAATACTATTCAAGCTTAATGAAGTTTCAACAATTTCTTTTCGGACGATCAATTTGGGGTAAATTCCAAAAGAATAGAATAAAATGATAAAGGAGCTGACCAATATCATGATCATCCTGTTTTTTGGAAGTATTATAAGGATAACGAATGCGAGAAAAAAGAGAATTGTTATAAGTGGAAAAACAAACGGTACTAGCCCATCGGAATTCACGTAAAACCCAAAAACAGTTAAAAATAAAATCGGTAATACTGTTAGTATTTTATTTTTTTTAATAGGAATTACTCGGTTCATTAAAAATAAACCGAGTAAAAACAGAGAAAAAATTGGTAAATATTTAAATCTGACATCGGCCTGAAAATATCCGCTCCGAAGTATGAACATCGGGACAACCATTACGTAAATACAATAAATTACATAGGATATAATTTTACCCGCTTTGCTCATAATCCTCTGTTTTGTTAAAGTTTTTATTCCGAATATTCTTCAACCAAGTACGAATAATATAGTGTTAAGTTAATAAAAAGAGCTTTATAATTACGAGGCCAAAGCAAAATTTGGACTAATTTTTTATTTATGCAGATAGGTTATTTATCTCTAGAAAGCATCTGACTCGTATGGTCAAAGATGTCACAGGCTTCGGTCCCAAAGCCATATTAGAAGAAATTGCTATTTCTGAAGCTGTTATTTTGATGAATGTATCAAGTATGTCCGTAAAAGATGCGATGCAGGAACTAAATTTTTCAGATTATGGTACTTTTAGTAACTTCTTTAAGTTACATTTAGGTCAGTCGCCTATGACCTATCGCAATCAAAGTCTTTAACAGTTGATAGCATAAAATCTGCGCGTGTATTTGCATGTAAGAGGTCTTGACTTAAAATTCAAGCCGATGCCAACATTTCACAACTACTTCCATTCCCTAAGTAAATAGGATATTCGAAAAGGCAAAATAGGAATAGATCAAGCTTATCCTGCCTAAAAAATAATACCGTAGGGCATACTGAGTTTGTAAATGAAAATAGATGTAAGTAGATTCCGATTCTTCCAAAATTTTCCTAACATTTGTATATATTTAAGAAATACCAGCTAAAATATGAATTCTAAATCAAAATTGATATTTTTTGTTTTATTTTTATTAACTCTAATCTTAATAGTAGTAGCGTTTTACGTCACTTTTTCCAATGTAGTCGTTCCACGCTGGAATACATTAATTATCCCTGGGCGTGTCGTTAAGATCTCCGTCATGATAATACTATCGATTTGGTCAATATGGCTGGGAATAGTTTTCTTGTCAAAAATTACCAAATCTCGAATCCGATCGTATATAAATTTATTGTTGAATAGTTGACCAATGGATAAACCAAAGAATTTAATTAACATTTTATATTTGAAGCGATTTTTATTTCTAGCTTTTTGCCTTTTTACTCTCCAGTTAAGTGCACAGAACCTTTTACGGTATGAAGCGATTCTGAGTGGCTCTTCGAACAGCGTAAGGTCTATAAACAATCATCATCCTCACGATCTAATCTCTTTTGTTGAGCTGAATACCAAAGATATTCCTCTTTTAAAAGACTGTTCTGATAGCCTATATAAAGTTCGCTATTTGGGGCTAAAATTTGAAAATCAGTCTCAATTAGATAGTCTTTGTCAATCATTGTATTTATTTCCCCATGTGGAGGCTATTGTCTTTAAGGAATTTAGAATTAGAAATGATACTTTGCAGCCTGTAGGAATATTACATCTTGACGATACTTTTTATAAACAAAATCAGTTGAGGGCAATAGCATTTGAGGGAAATACTAAAATAAACTTGGCTGGCGAAATTGCGAACTTGAATAAGTTGCCCATGCTGCACTATTTAATTTTCAAAGCTTTCCCGGGACAGTATATCCCAAAAGGTTTAAAAGAAAATCATCGATTGAAAGGTATTTCGCTTGATTATAAGCCTTTATTGGATCAATTTGAATTTCCGCCCCAATTAATCGAAATAGCTATTAGCGCCACTTCTCCAAGTGACCGCATTGATCATGTATTGGATGTACTCCCCAATAAAGAGCGAATTGAAACACTCAGTTTAAGCTACTTCAAGGTTAAAGACACAGCAATATATTCAGACCGAGGATTCAGGTCCCTTAAATCCTTAAAATTAAATTTTAATGATATCGATGACCTAGGACGATTGATGAATAATTTCAGTAGCAGCACTCAATTGAAATATCTGAACTATTCAAACGGACCTCTAAAACAGATTTCTTCCTCTTTATTTCAATTCAAAGAATTGCAGGAATTGCAGATTAAAAATACAAAGTCCGCATTTTACCTTCCCAAAGAGTTAGCCCAGTTAAAGAAACTTCGTCTACTTGACCTATCTGACAATGCAATTGATAGCCTGCCGGATGCCTTGTTTCAGTTAACTGCATTAACAAATCTAAACCTGTCCTACAATAACCTTGGGTTTCTTTCAAATGAGCTGGGAAAATTGACGGGAATAAATACCTTACAGCTTCAAGGAAATAAGTTACAGCATATTCCGGTTACGATCAATGGTCTTCATCGATTACACGAGTTAAATGTGCAAGCTAATCCGATAGCTACACTACCGTCGTTTGCTGGAATGAAAAACCTCGAAATATTAAATTTAGCGTATTGCAATTTAAGTCGTTTACCTGAAGACATCGGTACATTGTTGAGTTTAAAGAATTTTGATGTAAGCGATAATTTTCTGAAAGGATTACCAGCAAGTATTACAAAGCTATCGAAGCTCGAAAAATTAAGAGTCTCTACGAACTTACTGGAAAAACTACCCTTGCATATGGAGGGGTTGGCCAATATCCGGGAACTATATGTCGATGTCAATCACCTGAGTGAATTACCAGTTTCTATCGGTGATATGAAACAGCTGAGGATTCTAAATATAAGTCACAATAATATAACGGTGCTTCCTGAATCGCTAGGTCAACTTGTTAATTTACATGCGTTTTATGCGATCAATAGCCGCCCTTCACATTATAATGTTTATGATTCATCGAGAGAAATCTATCGTAAAGATGAGCCAAAAACCAACCGTCAGCTTGCCAGTACAGCTCTTCGTCGTTTTCCAAATGATCTGAAAGAATGGAAGAATATTAACACTATTCTAATATCCAATAATGATTTCTCATCTTTTGAAATAGTAAAGTCATTATTCACTATTCCATCGACTTCATATGCTGTAGATCTTTCTCATTGTAATATTTCCACTTTACCTTTAACGGGATGGGAAAGATTTCTTGGTAAGGAACTACTTTTGATGGACAATAATATTAAAGAAGTTCCAAAAGAAATGGTCTTAGCACCACTATTGGAAAGCTTGAGTTTCCGACGAAATAAACTGCCAGAATCGCCCAAAAATCAAAACTCTTATGCAGAAAAGCGTAGCGGTGTAATGCTGTATTTCCAACAGATCGGTCTGATGGACATAGATGATCTGCCCAATGATAATAATGTGGTCAATGCGCTTGTGGAGCGGAGTAGCCAATCCTTTATTTTTGACAAGGATTATAAGACAGCTGTTGAGTTGGCAGATAAGGCCATTGAACTTAATCCAGATCTAGCTAAAAAAACGCTCAATTTTAGAAATATTGGTGAGGCACGATTCAGACGGGGCGATTATAATGGTGCAATATCCGATCTGACGAGAGCTATTCAGCGGGACACCATAGGGCCGATTCGCATAATGAATTTTGTTGTCCCCGAATTTGAAAATAGAGCCAGAAGTTATCTCGCCGTCAAGGATACCCTAGCGGCAATTCAAGACTATCTCACCTTGTCGAGGCAGTTTAGAATTGAAAGCTGGGTCGACGTGGGGCTCTTGTATCAGAAGACTAACCAGAAAGAAAAGTCTCGCGAGGCATTTCAGAAAACAATAGATTATTACCGCAAGCGGATTGCAAATGAAAGGGAAATTCAAGCGAATAAAGAATTGTATCGGCTATGTATTCTGGAAATTTATATCGTATCCAATCAACAACAAAAAGCTAAAGAATATGCTGCAGAGATAGGTTCCGACATAAAAGAAAAAGATCTAACACCTGTTTATCTTTATTTAAATTCAGTGATAGACATAGCTGAAAAGAAAAAACCTCGTTTCGATCCATCATTATTTAAAGATAAGGCAAGTAGAAGCTGGGGTTACGATTTGTTACTGGAATGGACTGATGGTGCTATTATTAATAATGAGCAAAAAATACAGATACGTGATTTGACTTTTGCTATGGAAAAGCTGCGGTAAATCATTTGGAATAAGAAGGTATCGTATGGACATTAGGAGCAAAATTTAAGGAATTGAATTCTTCGAAACCATGGTTATTTAAAATATTTAGGTTTGAATCTGTTAAGATTAAATCTTTTTTATCATCCTGTATAATAGCCTTATTAATGCTGTCTTCTATTAATAACTTTTTTATTTTCGATTCTCATATTATAATGCGCTAGAGCCCTTTTTGGTATATTTTTAATATTTGAGATTCTTACATGACATTTTTTATCACTTCCTGATTTGAGCTTATTAGTTCGGCATAACGACATTAGCTTGGGAAAAGTCAATGGCTTTGTACTTATTTTTTATTTTGTTGTCGAGTATGACCTTATCATTCGTGAATGAAACAGGAGGAGTTTTAAAATGCCATGTTCCCAGATAGTTTAATGAGTTTTCTGTGATCTTAAAAGTAAAGCGTTCTAATTCATCTATATTTATCAGGCCAGCATTTACTTTATCTTCAAAACCATCCGTTGTATCTATATTCTTGAAGATATATTCTGTATACATTTTACCTCCATACCACTTACTGTTGGTCCACCAATAATTTAGAATAGCATAGTTACCCGGCTCAATGGTATATATGAAGGTATTTTCCTTTGATGATTTGAATGTTGGCTTCACTCTAAATGCTAAAACCTCTTTTGTATCTGTATTGATCAAACGTATGTCCTGCGGAAAACCACCACTGCTGAACCCCAATCGTTGGATGAAGTTACCATAGATAATTGATTTCCCGCGAGGTATGCCGTCGTTACTTGCGACATCATTAAGGTTTTTAAGATCTTGCGCATGAATCTGTATTGAAAAAAAAACTAAGATTATTGTTATTATACGTTTCATTTCTAAAGCAGATTGCAAATATTATTTAGATTAACTAGCTAGCGATAAAACTATAATAAATACCTCATATTTTATGTGTCAATTGTGAAATTAACGCTTATATAACACATCTATTTTTTCAATGAGTTCTTTGCATTTATTTTTCTCTTTTCAGTTTGATTTAAAAATCGAATCCTAATTCGGATAGCATTCGTTCGTGATTATTCATAAAATACTTCATCAGTTTATACTGTTCAGTATCTTGATATGGAATCAACCTTATTCCATTTTCAGATACCTGATAGATGTCTGCTTCGGGATAGGCCATTAGGATGGGGGAGTGTGTCGCAATAATAAATTGCGATCGAAGTTCTACAAGCTCTCTTATTCGGCTTAGCATATTTAGCTGGCTTATGATAGAGAGTGCCGATTCTGGCTCATCAAAAATATAGAGTCCGTTTCCGTTTAGACGATGATGTAATAACGAGAGGAAGCTTTCACCATGAGAGCGTTCGTGTAGTGATCCTCCATAAGATTTCTGAACTTCATATTGATCTACTGCTGTGGCAACATTATAAAAACTTTCAGCCCTGAGAAAATAGCCATCTCTGTTGCGATATGCGGTTCGTATCACGTGGATAGCTTCAAATAAAGCGGAATGGGAATCCATGGTACTAAAATTAAAATTGCGGCTTCCACCTTCAGGATTGAAACCGACATTTATAGCTATTGCCTCTACAAGGGTGGATTTCCCGATACCATTTTCTCCAACGATAAAAGTCACCGGATTCCGAAATTTTAGTTCATCCAGTGTTGACAATGACGGAATATTATACGGATAATGATCGCGGTCTTCCAGCGTTTTTTTATTTCGGATTTGGCTAATATAAATCATGTTATTATTTAGTATTATTGATGAAACGGAGATTTTCATAAGGCAGCAGTTCTGTCATAATTTTTGTAAATCTGCAGATGAAAGACCGTAATCGCCAGGCTCATCTTTTTAGGCCAAGAAATTTCCAAAGGTTGAATTTGGGTTTCTTTTTAATTTCCTCAATATGTTTTACGAATATTTTTTCTAAATCCAAGTCGGATTTAATCTCAACTTTCTTCCTATCTGTGACGGCAATGCCAGTGTGGCCAGGGACATTAGATTGAATCTCTTCAAATTTTCCTAATGAGGTCATTTTTTTTATTATTCTTAATCCGTCGGCATATTCATCAAATAAGGGAATTGGCAGAGGCCTGTAGTCTGGTGAAGACCGGATAAACTTCATAAAAAAATATGGATCTAAATCTCCAAAATCGAGTCCGAAGGTAAGAGGAACTTCAATACATTGTTTCGTTGTCAAATGTTGAAAACCGCAGTGAAAACCATGGACGAAATACCTCCATTCACCAACTGTTCCTATCTGTCGATCGTCTTGTTTTAACTCGTTAAACGTATCTAGTGGAAAATCCTTATTTAAATTTAAATTAAGTTTGTCAACCAACATAAACACGAGTTGTCCACCTAGATACCCGTAATCTTTTGCACATTGCTCAAAAAAGTCTTGATGATCTCCAATTTCTTTATCGGTAATTAGTTTTAGAATGTTAAGTTCAGGGTCGATAGTATGGATCAAGACCTGAAAACCAGAAAGTGCATATTCGAGATATTGTCCGACTTGTTCTCGCTGTTTATTCGTCTTTCCTTCAAAAATAAGCTTTAAGGCCACTTCTCTTGAAATGGATTTAATTTCATCGACTGTCGGAATTTGGTCAATTGATTTAATAGTGATTGTATGTGTTGTTCTATCCAACGCAATTCGTTTTAAATATATCAGTTATGGTTATTTTTCTGATCACCCAAGTTTACATGGAGAAAACTACTTCCCTTAATGATGCCTTTTCTTTTATTATTATCGTTTCCCATAAAAGATAATATATGGGGTCTTACAAATGCAAGACCGCAGTTTAATTTTTTCTGCATGCTATTCATGCAAATTTTTCACGAAATAGCTCGACCATTTCAGATGTATCAATGCAATTTTCGAGATGCAGACGGAGCGGTTCACGCACTTTGGGATACTCGTCAATAAATTCGAGTCCCTCGATCTCTGCTAATCCAAAGTCCTTCATTATTCTTTCAAATAGCGGCTTGTCAGTTCCCCAGTATTTGATATACTTGCTTTGATCTACAAATATTTCAGCGAAATTGTCCTCGTCATGATATAACAAGCCGAATTCGAAAAAGGTATCTTGAGCCAATTCTATTTTACATATCTCCAGAAAGTCAATTACTTCTTCTTTATCGTGGTAACGACCATATATCAAATCTGAATCGATATGTCCGAATAGGGGAGCTGTCACTTCTGGCAAGGATTCCGAAAGCGCTTTCATCAGGGGCCACAACCTATCATTATTGATATTTATTTCTGCATAATATGCAAATCCCAGGTCCGCTTGATCTGGATTATCCCCTTTAAACTTGATCGTATATCCCTCTAAAATATTTGCTGTCTGAGATTCGTGCCATCTTTCACGGATTGAGGCGGGTGTTTTCGGAAGTTCTTCTTCTTTGGCTAGCCGTATAGTTGCAGGCAGTTTTAGTTTATTTCCCATTTGCAAAATCTATCCTATTGTTAATATAAAAGATTTGTCTGTCGTTTAGTAATATTCATAATAATTGCTTTGAAAGTATTGCGCCCTTTTTAAAGAGAAATTGTCCGGAATGAGCTGATTTATGTCGTCTATTACTTTGTTAAGCCGTTTGATTTGACTCAATTTCCGTTGAGGTTCAATCCCGTTATTATTCGCTGTTTCATCAGCTACAAGCTGTCTTAGCCCCTGAATATATAGCTGCCTTTGTTTATTGATAGCGTATGTTTTCCGAAACTCGCTCTTATCTTTTGGCATTAGGAAAATCGAATATTCTACTTCCGCCAGGAGCCTCTTATGCTGATGTCCAAAGTACGAACCTCCTTGTTCAATTAATGCAAATAATTCATTTATTTTTGAAAATAGCTGAACTAATCTTTTGCGCTGTGTTGCATATTTCTGCTCACCATTTACCTGCGTTAAGAAATAGGAATAGAGCATACAATAATTATCCTGTCCAGCTTCGCTATTGAACTCCATATCGTGTTGGAGGTGATAGCTCCATGTGGGATCAAATGTCTCTTTAAATAGAAATTCAGGATGATTACTTAAGATAGTGTCAAAATCCTCCCGACTGTAAACCAGCGAGTCATTCGTTCGAAAATACAGTACGATTAATGAATCCGTTGACAATGTTATTTCGGTAGCTTTTACCAATGCCCCGTTTTGATATCCCAATAATAGTAATATAACAATACAGAACTGAAATATTTTTACAACTAGCTTCATGATATGGCTTTACTGGTTTTTGAATTTACAAAACAGGATGTGAAAAGGCAAAATAAATAGCTCATTAATTATAATTTCCATCTCCATTTTTTTTATCTTGGTATCACATAACCCATGTATATCTAAAGTGTTGGATTTTAATCAACTTTTGTAAAAGAAAGTTCATTCATTACCTTTAGGGGAAGAATTGTCAATCACGGCACTTCTATATTCAAGTAATATGCAAGAAGTATTTGTAAAAAAATATTGGGATGAGGAAGATGTATTGTTTTATCTACATTTTCAAAATGGAGAAGCCATAGAGCAGGTTGAAATTATGCGCGAAGGCAAAGTCTTTTTGTCCATAGAAAATCCCAGAGAAAAAACTTCTATGTTATACGACCAATCATTGGACGAACTTGATTTAGAAGAGAAGGACTTTATAACGAAGGAAGAATTTTATAGAATTTGGAATAAGCAATAAAGCAAAAACTAGGGAAATGAGGTTTTCGATCACTACAAAGTTCCGCCCTCGGGCCAATACTTCCTGCGCATGTTTGGTTCAACAGTAGGCTTATATAAGACTTTATTGCCAGTTGAAAGTGCTTCTGCAATCTGAATAAATGTTTCCGTTTCACTCGGTAGTTGATTATCCACTAAATCAGGATGAAGCCATTCATTCAACTCTAAGAATATCGGTAAATCTGATGGAATGCTCAGCGATATCCAACATTGGAAAGGAGTAATTTTTAGCCTCTTGGTCAAGTTGACTCACTATTTCTCCTCTTAATATCATTTATTTAAATTTCTTTAATTCTTCCAGCAATTTATTCTGTTTGGTAATGAAAGTATTCAGGCTATCTGTTTTTAGAGGATGCGCATTTTGATATTTTTCAATTTCAGGTAGTGTTTTTCTGATTTTAAAAGCAGTATAGGTGCTAACGAGCTTTTCATTATTTTTAGTTATTTGACTGATATGATCTGTTATATCTTTTACTTTAAGATCGTATCGATTAGCACTGGCGCTAATTTCTTTTTTTACCTGTTGTTTTTCAAGTGAATCTGTAATGGCTTTCGTACGTTCATTGGCATCCTGATAATAAGAATTAGTGGTTTCGAGTACACTGTTATATACAGCTAAAACTTTTTCTGTTTCCTCTAATGTCTTCACAATCCTGGAATTGAGAGCTGTAAGGTTTTTATCATCTTTTATCAATTCGGAATAGATATTGTCTACAGTTATATTATTTCCACGATAACTCTTAAAAGAACCTGAAGCAGCCGATTCAGCATTATCCACTGCATTTTCTACAATAGGTGGGTTCTGTTGCTTATTTTCTTGGCAGGAAAGTATAGACAGAGCCAGTGTGGAAGCGAAAAGAATATTTTTCATAATTAAATATACATATTTAACTCTCATTTACCAGAAGGTCTTTATTGACTTTGATATAACAAGGTAGGGTAGAATAATGAAACAGCTGATATGAAAGTTTCTTCAAGTTATTTTAAACAGCAATTGGCAGTTATACTGGATATTACGGTGGCTTATATCATATTATTTCGGAAATCCATGATCAGTGATTTCGAACAATTTTGACCATAAAAATAATGTCCTCACGGATTCCTTCCAGTTCTTGGGAGCACAACGTTGAGAAAATGTAGAAAGTACTATTTTTATTTGTTCGGTATACGCACAGGATTGACTATCTAAGATATCCATGTATAGTCGCGTTTTATCACCTTCCACTTTCCATTAATTTTTTCTAGGATAAAATCATAACCCTGACCGCAAAGTGCTCCGCATACGTAGTCTAACGATACAAATGCTTTTTTGTCATCATGCGACATGATAGGCAAGTGAAATGTATATCTTGACAGAAATTGCTCCTTCGTTTCTGTTTTTTTATGGTATGCCACGTTATATTTCTTTTTGATTTGTAGTGGAATAAATACAGTATCCCTTCCTTTGACCTGATTGAGGTAGCCTGTAGAGTCCAGCTGGCTATGGCCTATTAAGCCCAGCAATTTTTGGATCCTCAGGCCGCCGGGCATAAAGTCTTTGTCGTAGGCATTATATAGCGAATCCTTGATGAACCATTGGTGAATATAGGCCATTGGTTTATTAGTTTTAGCTACTTCATTTGAAATGGAGTTATAGGCAATTACAGCATCCAAAATTTCAGCATAATCATCTTTAACAACTGCATAGTCAAATGCTTGTTTTTGGATTTTGTCTGGTACCTGTTTTTGGTCATTGCTTTGACATGCTATGATGAAAAATAAAAATGGGATTAAAAAGCGTACTTTCATAAATCAATCAAATGGTTTAAAAGATGATGCCGAAATGATTTCTTTTCCATAGGACAATTTACTAAATTCATACATCACGTTTCTATTTATGATACAGTATTTAACAGACGATCAAATCAGAACAAGGCTTAGACTGGGAAAATCTGTAGAGCAGTGGCTGGATGATGTCCAGGAAGATGATTATACCATTCTTAAATGGTTAAGTATTGATAAGGAAAACGATGAAAGTTTTTCTGTCGCCTATTTTGAATGCTTTGATGAGGGGAATGAAGATTTCATGGATATCTATGCGTTTTCATTGATTGATCCTGATGAACCTTTTGGCGTAATTCATACTTTTCCTTCAATCGTTGATGCTTTAGAATTTGCCACATTCAGCTATAAAGCATCTTCTCATAGATATATTTCCACGGGAATGATTCAGGAAGAATATAGGGATTATATTAAACGCTAATTTTATCATCGCATTCAAGATCTATTGATTTAAGGAGGGAAGAAAGTAAGGAAGTTGTTCCAATATAATAATGATGAAAGACCAAGATTTATTTATTAAGGAATTGATCGATTTGTTTCCGAGTTTGAAGGAGGAGCTTTTAGATGAAGATTACAGGGCGTCTATTACCTTTCAAATGGGCAGTTTCAAGCGATTTATGCAGGAAGCGATAGCTAAAAATGACGGGGATAAGTTTGATGCTATGGTAAATTTTGTAACGAAGAATTTGCCTTTAGTTGATAAGCGGGTTCAAAATGCCATTTATCTAAGTTTTTTGGGTAAATTGGATTTTTCTGAAAACCCCCATTTAAAAAAACGGTTAGGACAGCATTTAGGTGGGGCCTATACTGCTATAGATAATTACAATAATTCTCCAGTTAATGATGAGATAAAGGATTTTTTGAATAAATAAGGAACATCGCGGCGCTGATTAAAAAATCAAATATGCAAGATTCAATTATGGTAAAAGACGCACTTTGGAGCCAGTTTGGCGCTAGTTTAGACATGCTTGAAAATGCGATCCATATGTGTACCGATGAGCATTGGGATACAGCATTAGATTTTTGGTATCTGTCTTTCCACTGTCTCTTTTGGACAGATTATTATTTATCTGTAGAACCCAATAAATTTGAGCCACCAAAACCGTTTACATTTTCAGAATTTGATCCGACATGTAAAAAACCGGATCGGACATATACCAGATCAGAAATTTTTGCGTATTTGGAGTACTGCAGACAAAAAGCTAGAACGCATATAGAAGAACTCACTCCTAGCAGAATGAATGCACGTTGGATCAACGAATTTAAAAACTTTTCTTTCCTTGAGATTCTATTGTATAATATGCGGCATATTCAGCATCATGTTGCACAATTGAATTTATACCTTAGACAGACTATTGACCGTGCTCCGAAATGGATATCTCAGGTGAAAGAATAAACTTACTTTAACTAGTGTCTTTTGTAAGTCTGATTTCAATTTCAAGCGATCATTTTCTTCATCTTTTGAACTACCTTAACTTCGTACTTAGTTTTTTTGTAAAGTATCCGTCCTTAAATATTGCTATGACAAAAATGAGCAAATAAAAAATACTTATCGGTGAAATGCTGTCAATTACCCCTTTTGTTTTTTCATTTCTTCTATCTCTCGCTTTAGCTGATTTAGATTTTCTTTCTTGGAAAATTCTTGCTCCGTTGCAGAATAATCGTACTTGGATAGTCTAGCTTTTATCTTAGTATTATTGACAAAAATACCAAAGTCAATGTTTGCTATCGTAAGAAAGCCGACACTATTTCCATCAATTTCGATACTTCCAAATTTTGTGAGTTTTGCCAGTTTGGTATTGAATGATCCATCTGATTCTGAAGATACATTTTTGAGCGTATTTCCTTCAGAATCTAAAAATCGTATCTCGGCATTGGGTACCTTTCTTTTTGTCTTAGCTTCAGTGACAATACCTGAAATCGTTACCGAGTCGTGCGAATCGTTCTCGTCTAGATAGCTTGAAGCTTCGTACCCGCCCAAGACTTTATTGTTTTCTGTTTTGGGTCTGATGATAGAACAAGAGGAGAAACAGAACACGAAAAAAAGATAGAAATTTTAATAGTCCAGATCAGATTATAACTCTTATACATGTGGATCGTAAAGAAAAATAAAAGTATCTGATCACTCTTTGGTATATGTTCGGAAGTCGATTGGCTTAATCTTGAGGGTGTTAGCCTCTAATTTTATAGCCTGGGATATAGAGCGGTTCAACTTTTTCAAGATTTTGGTGCATACCTTTAAATCTGTTCTTCTCAGTAGTTACAGCAGGCCCAGTTTTAGAAACTTTGTGAGTTACTTTGGCACCTTCGTGCTTAGTTTGTTTCTGCAAAGATGTCTTCATATTGTTTTACTATTTCCTTGATACTTTATTAAAAATATTAGGTATTACAAATATAACTGAATTTTTTGGTTGGTCTTCTTAATCGAGTCAATAGACTTATTTGGGCTGTTTGCCCTATTTGTTTATAATGTTTAAAATGTTCTAAAAATGATTAAAATGTTTATTTTGTTTATTTTGAACAAAAATGTAGGTTTTATCATTTTTATTTTTTATTTTTGTGTATAAACAGAAGAGATATGTTAGTTTATTTTGCAGTTTCAAATTTTAGATCCTTTAAGGAAAGAGCCATATTAGACATGAGGAGAACCTCAGTTAAAGGTTCTCCTGAAAATTATCAGGGGGATTTGTTGCGAAGTAGTGTGTTGTTTGGAGCAAATGCCTCTGGAAAATCAGGTTTCTTGAGAGCTATACGAGCGTTGGATTATTTGGTCAATCATTCCGCTAATTTTAAGCCGAATAAAGATATTCCGGTTTATGAGCCATTTATGCTGGATGTTGGTTATCAACAGAAGCCCGTAGAGTTTGAAGCAGAATTTGTTAGTCTTGAGGTGAAGTATTTATATAAGGTAAAGTTTACTGCTACTAAAATAGTTTACGAAGAGCTATTTTTTTATAAGGGTAATTCCAAAGCATTACTTTATCTAAGGGAGACTGATTCAGATATTAAGTTTGGCGATTATTATAAAGGGGCAAAAAAAACAATTGAAAAAATGCTTCTTCCGAATCAGCTTTTTTTATCAAAAGCTGCATTAAATAATGTTGATGCATTAACAGGAGCCTATGATTTTTTCGATCAAATTTTGCAAACCGTACCATTTATGGATAGTGATACAGAAGATGATCTCAAACGATTTTATGCTCGACGTTTGGCAGAAGACGAAGAAGGTACTTTTACAAAGCGTTTTAATGCTTTGATATGTGCTTTAGATACTGGGATAGAAAAAGTCTCTGTTGAGGAAATGGACTGGAAAGGATTTGACTTTCCATCTGCCGTTCCTGAAGAGGTGAGAGGTCGCATACAAGAAAAGTTTAGGTATGATATTAAAACCTCTCACGGACTGTTTGATTCGGGAAGGAGAGTCGGTAGCCATACTTTTGAAGTGAAAGACGAATCGACGGGAACTAAGAATCTTTTTGCTTTAGGAGGAATTATCATTGAAGCCTTAGAAGATGGTTCGGTATTGATCATAGATGAACTGGAGAAAAATCTGCATCCTATGATTACAAGGTTTTTGATTCAAATATTTCATAATCCGGTATTCAATAAATATAATGCACAATTGATATTTGCTACACATGATGTGAGCCAATTGAGTAGTGAAGTTTTTCGTAGGGATCAAGTTTGGTTTACTGAAAAGAACGAATACGGAGAAAGTATTCTGTTCCGTTGTTCGGATATGGAGGGCGTTCGTCTAAATACGCCTTTAGATAAGTGGTATATTACTGGGCGTTTTGGAGCAACGCCAATTATTAATGATATGGAGTTATTAATTGCTATGCAGGACTAATATTTCGAAATGGCTAGGGGGATTAATAAACGAATATTGGTATTATGTGAGGGAACGACCGAGTATATCTATGCTCGTGCTCTGCAGGCTAGCCTTTCGCGTGAGCGGCAACGGATGGTAACTATAGAAATCGTTCAGCATAAACAGAATGACCCCCGTAGTTTAGCGAAAGAAGCGAAGAGAAAAGCTACTAAAGCTTATAAAGAAAAAAATGCCTACGATTGTGTTTGGTTATTTTTCGATCATGATAATTCACCTCATTTAGTTGAAGCTTTTGATATTTGCGAGTTAGAGGGCTTTCAGGTTGCTTATTCTGCAATTAGTCTGGAGTTTTGGTTTACATTGCATTTTGAGGATTGTGGTAGAGCATTTGGAAGTGGTGAAGATTGTTTGCGTAACTTGATGCGACTTTGGCCTGGTTATCACAAAACTAAGCTTAACCATTTCAAATCTTTATATATGCATTTACCTGCAGCAAAAGAAAGAGCTGTACGGCTTTATAGAAGAATGCAAGATAGGGGAATAGTTGATCGCAATCCATATACAACAGTTCATTTAATGGTGGAATACTTTGAGTTGCTAGATGTTGATTAATGTGGAAAACTTCCATCTTGTTTGTAGGAAATGGTGATTTAAATTTTAGTAATTTTGTTTGTAACTGATAGGTTAATAATAAAATAATTAGTAGTATGAAAATGAGATATGGATAGATGTGGGAGGATGGTATAAAAAAAAGAGCTAAGTCTTCGACCTCTTAGCTCTTTTGTATCATCCGTGGCTAGAAAGCCAAGACGAAAGTAATTGTTCTTTTATTTGAACGCAAAATAAAGCTTTTTGTTTTGCATAATCAAAATTTTTTGCGGAAAAACCGCAATTATACTTTCTCTTTCTAGTCACAGCCGGGGTTACACGCTGACCGGTTTCCTAAGTACAAATCACGTTATTTCTGGGATTAAATAAAGCTTAAGCAAGATCGCCTTGATTATCCGTATGTATTTTTTTGCAAAAAGATATTCAATATGGTCTGGTATAAGCAATGGTTAAAATTTCAAAGCTAAAAAAGTTATGGCTGGAAATGGCAAATCGGGTGACAATCGTCGTCACGGATACGTCGGTGGGCGTACGCAGTCTCAAAATCCAACAACAGGATTATGGACGAAGCGTGATACACAAACAGGACAATTTATGGATGTGAAAACATCTGGTGGTAAGTTTAAAGGAGTAAGGAGGGAGAAATAAAATGAAGTACATTAGTTACAATTTAGTGTCAATTCTTTTGATTTTGATATCTGCATATATGATTTATGCGGATAAGGACTATTGGGGTTTGGTAATGCTAGCAGGTGTTCTCACCAGTGTTACACCTAGATATACCAGCTCAAAGGAGAAAAGTAGTACAAATAATAATGAGGAGAGCGAGAAGGAGGTGATAAATGGCAACTGATAGAAGTAGTTACTTATGGGATGTATTGAGCTCCCATAAGGTAAGTAAGGAAGAGGGGCTATTAGATAAGTTCAAAGAAAAGAGAGACACAATAAAGGACCGCCTCAAGGGAAGATTTGGGGATAATTTATATTCTCCTTTTAATTCTGGCTCATTTGCCAAGCATACAGCAATTAATCTCAAATTTGATTTCGATTTAATGGCCCCTTTTAAACGCAACGCCTTTAGTACATTGGAGGAAATGTATGAAGCGGTGTACGACTTTTTATATGAGGAATTTAATGGAGAGGCGCACGTTCGTAAACAAAAAGTATCTATTGGAATAGAATTCTTCCCTGACGTTGACGGAGAGGTAGTAAAAATAGATATAGTGCCAGGTAGAGAATTAAATCAAGGCCAGTATGTGGAGGATGAAAAGCTGAACTTATATGTGTATTCGCAATTTGGCAATCTTGAGCAAGGAAGTGATTATATCCGCTCCAATGTACGCAAACAAGTCGACCATATAAGACAAAGTGGGGATGATCGTACGTCCGTTCGTAATATCATCAGGCTTTTAAAGGTTTGGAAGAAGCATACAAACCAGAATTATCCTAAGTCATTTCTTATAGAGCTTATTGTTATAAAAGCATTCGATAAGCTAGCGATTGAAGGTGGTCTTTGGGATAAGTTACGTTCTGTTTTGGTATTTATTAAGGATAATATAGAATCAATTTCTCTTCCAGATCCGGGTAATACCAATAATGAAGTTGCTGATACATTAACAGATTATGAAAAGAAAAGTCTTTCATCAGATTTTGCTTATCTGATTGAAAGAATTGATGAATCAAGCGATTTGATTAAACTTTATTTTCCAATCAATGAGAAGTTTCCTCCGGAGGAAACTTACGGCTCTAACGGAGACTCTCGTTCTGTGCCTCCTCCTGTCAAATTTGGATAAGACATGGACCGGTTAGACCAAATAGGTTCTGCTTTAGAACAGATAGATGGAGTCGAAATTCTAACTCCCTTTGAGTCCGAAGAAATTCGGCTCAAAGGGAATATAAAAATTTCGATTGAGGACGTTCAATTGGATTTCGCAGTTGAAATATTTGATTGCTATCCACTAAGTTTCCAAGGTCAGGAAGCTATTCGATTTATCAATAAAGATTTGATCTCTTTAAATCACGTTAATAGGGACGGGTCAATTTGCTTACACACTCTACATAGCTCAGATATAACGCAAAAGATAGGTTATGACATCGATTCTTTAAAACAGTGGGTAAAAAAATATTACATTGAGAAAGGAAAAGATAGCCACTACGAGCATATCATTGTTTCTGCTGAATCAGGAACAGAAGGTGAAGTGTTTCTGTTTACAGATGTAGACTACCTATTTAACGATGATGATTTCGGAATTTTTACTTATTCGAGGATTAGTTCAAATATTGTGAAAGGAAAGCCTCAGCAGATATTACACTCAAATATTGTAGTCGATTACCGAATTAAAAATAAAAAAGTCGCTACAAGTAAGTGGGATACAGGTTTTGTTGATTTATATGCGAGGGAGAAGTCTGAAGGACTTTTTGTGTTTCTAAAAGAACCCCCAGTAGAAATGAGTCGTTTTGCGGTATCCGATTGGTCAGCTCTCGATGGATTCCTACCATATTCATTCAAAGAATATTTGCATAATATAAAACGAGCTTGGAAGCCGAACAATGGTAGTTATGTATCTCTTTTGTTAGGATACAGAATAGATGATATCAATATTCATTGGCAATCAATAAGGATTGATATGGATAAAACTCCAATCAAAGCTGATAGAATTCCTAAAACGAGGGTTTGGAATTACTTCTGCATACCTCAAGAAATAAAGTGGCAGCAAACGGATAATTGTTCCTATGATTTTTTCTTTGGAAGAGGCAAAATGAACGATCGATTAGCTAAAGCAAAAATTGCAGTATTAGGGGTGGGCGCGATCGGTAGCAACCTGGCAAAAACTTTGGTAAGGGGTGGTGCAACAAATTTGATAATTATTGATCACGATATGAAAGAGGCTGGAAATGTATGTAGATCGGAGTATTTATTTGCAACTGGAGTGAATAAAAAGATTCATGAGTTGGTGACGACGTTAAGGTCGATTTCTCCATTCGTTGCACTGAAATTTAATGAACAGTTATTGGATACAGCGAAGCTTAGAATTGGTAACGGTGAATGGGCTAACTATCTCTGCGAAGCACTTTCTGATTTTGATGTTGTATTCGATTGTACGACGGATAATGATGTAGCATTTATGTTGAATAACCTCCCAACAAAATCTGATATTTTCAGTATAAGTATTACAAATCATGCCAAAGAGCTGGTTTGTACGGTAAATCCAAATTTATATAGTGCAACCAATGCTATTTATGCTTTATTGAATAATGATGTGGAAGATCTTTACAATCCTACAGGATGTTGGAACCCTACATTTAAGGCTTCATATAACGATATTTCTGTACTAGTACACTATGCTTTAAAGCAGATCAATTTAAATTATGAACGCGAAGTTAAGCTGCGGTCTTTTTACCTCTCAACGGATAACAAAAATGGATTTGAAATTGAATTACAGCAGCTGTGAAATTGGTAAATAAGGAAACTGGATTAAGGATTTCTATTGAACAGAGTTTAATAGATATGCTAGTGCTTTATGGACGTAATCAGTATCCAAAAGAATTTGGAGGGGTTTTAGTAGGATATTATTCGGACGATAAAAGAACGGTGAACATCATTGATAGTATATTACCAATTGATTTTAAATCTACCAAAACAAGCTTCGAAAGAGGTGTTGAAGGACTGAAGGAAGCGTTGGAGGAGTATTACAGACAAGATCCTTCTTTAGTTTACATCGGAGAATGGCATACACATCCAGATAATAACCCCATACCGAGCGTAACAGATATTTCGGCAATAAATACGATTATAAACAGTAAGCATACTTTCATTACTAATCCTGTTTTGCTAATAATTGGATATTCGAAGTCCTCAGTGACTTTTGGATTTTACGCATGGTTTGAAAATAAATTATTCAGATATGAACCAAGTTAATTTAAAACAATTATTCAAGGGGTTACAGCAACAGATGTCTGCCCAATTGAACACAAATCGAGAATTTATTGACCATCCCGGATCTAAAGGCGATGCCTTGGAAAATGCGTGGATTGAATGGTTACGAAAATACTTACCAAATAGATACTGTGTTGATAAAGCAATTGTGATAGATCATGAAGGCAACACAAGTCAACAATTGGATATTGTGATTTACGATAATTGGTTCACTCCATTTATTTTTAATCAAAACGGTTTTTACTACATACCTGCCGAAGGCGTATATGCTGTTTTTGAAGTAAAACCTGATATACAAGGAAATGTCGGAGACAAAAATTATATTGAATATGCGGGAGAAAAGATTGAAAGTGTAAGAATATTGAAAAGAGAAGCGGCAAGTTTCATCAATGGCGGACATAAATCGTCTCCTCGTCCTTTAACTAAAATCGTTGGGGGGATATTATGTAGTACAAACACATTCACACACCAAAACAATAACACTATTGAAAAGCACATAAAAGCATTAGACAATCTTCAAAGTATTGATTTGGGTTGTATTGCTGATTATGGAAGTTTTTATATTGACTATAATCCTAATGCAGAAATTACAACCGCTGGGCAAGATGCTTATTTAGAGTTTTACTCTAACAGAAAATTCAACAAAATTAAATTCAGCAATGCCGACAACTCTTTTGTAACATTCTTTATGCAATTAACGAGGTATCTGCAACAGGCAATCGGAACAATACCTGCGATAAATCTAAATGCCTACTTAAAAAATATTGGTGAAGAAGTTGACGAGCAGATATAAAACCAACTCCCCTATGGAATTTTCAATAATCTATAAAGATATACAAAACCTCATATCCATATTTAGCACAAGAGAGCTGGCATACCTCTCGTGGCTAGCTATAATTATTTGCCTGATTATATCATCTCCTAAGCTACGTAAATCAGTATGGAATTTACTAAAGCTTTTGTTTAATTGGAAGTTCAGCATTATATACCTGCTGACGCTAGGTCACTTTTATGGCTTGATATACCTACTGTCAATATTTGGTTTTTGGGATAAATCCTTGCTAAAAGATACAATATATTGGGCTCTATTGAGTGCTAGTATGTTAATGTATCGGATTGCTACAAATAAAGCCCCCCTAAACCTCCTCAAAAATGCTATAAAGGACAATGTTAGGTTGTCTGTTTTTCTGTCATTTGTAATGACCTTGGGAGTGTAACACCAACTGTGTCATAGGGTTAAAACTTAAAAACCTCTTTCGAGCTTGAGCCTATCCCCAAATCTAATATAAAGTTGGGATATGGTCAAGCCCCAGTTATGCATTGGCATTGTCCATTTTTTTGCGATATCCTTTATGATCAGATACATCAATTTCATTAGTGCCTGTTCGGAGCTGAAGGCTCCTTTAGACTTAATGACTTTTCGTATCTGACGGTGCATTCCCTCGATCGGATTTGTGGTGTATATAATCTTGCGAACCTGATCCTCGTACTCAAAGAAAGTAGAAAGATTGGTCCAATTATCCATCCAAGATTTGGCAGCGAGAGGATATTTCTTGCCCCATTTTTCTTCGAAAGACAAGGGGTTCTCATAACCTATTTCTTCGTTCACGGCTTTATAGACTGGCTTTAAATCCTCCATAACAAGCTTTTTATCTTTCTCAGTGACATAGCGCATACTTGTTCTGATCTGGTGAACAATACACAACTGGATCTTTGTTTTTGGAAAAATAGCTTCTATGGCCTCTGGAAACCCTTTTGGACCATCAATACAAGCAATAAGGATGTCTTCAACGCCACGTTGCTTTAGATCTGTAAGAACTGAAAGCCAGAACTTAGCTCCCTCATTTTCTGAGCTATAAAGACCGATTAGATCTTTTCTACCATCCATACCAACTCCTAGGATATTATAGATAGCCCTCGATTCAACAGTTCCATTCTGGCGAACTTTGATGTGCATACAGTCCAGGAATACAAAGGGATAAACAGCTTCAAGAGGCCTGCTACGCCACTCATTTACCGCTGGAAGCACACTTTCTGTAATACGTGATATTTCTGTGGCAGAGATCTCCATTGCATACATTTCGCGTATAAACTCGCTTATCGCCCGTGTGCTCATTCCTTTGGCATACATGCTCAACACGTGTCCCTCAAGCTGTTCAGTGATGATTAATTGTCTCTTAGGTACTACTTTAGGCTCGAACGTTCCCGATCTATCCCGGCCTGTTTCCAGCTTAAATGTTCCAGTGTTAAGGCCACGGACAGTCTTTTTGGTCTTGCCATTTCGACGGTTGCTATTGCCCGAAGCTTTCTCTTCGTTCAAATGGTTTTCCAGTTCTCCATCCATCATTGATTCCAACAGATGCTTCATTAACGGCGCTAGGACGCCATCATTGGGAGACAAACTTTTACCTTCGTAAAGACCTTGCATCTTCTGCCTTGAAGCGTTCAAAACGGCGAAGCCCTCTTGAGTTCCTTTAAAAACAAACACTAACGAAAAATCGAATGGGTCTTTTTCTTTCATGACCGTGTCGTTTGAATAATTGAATATAAATAATCTTATTGAATTATTCCTCTGACACGAGTTCACGTTACAGTCTCATAGCTGAATCCCTTAGAACATTACTTCGAATCCCTAAGTGTATATGTGAGGTTTCAGATCTGGATGCTTCGGCTTGGTGTCAGGTGTTACGCTCCCTTTTAGAAAACGAGTTCTCAATTTTTAATATTAACCTATATTTCCCGTATAAGATTCAATGTATTGTTCACATACGATTTTAACTCATAGTCATTTATTGGTGTTTCAAAATATAGAGGATTACTATGGTGAAATTCCTTAGAGTAATCATTTATCTCTATTATATTATTTAATATAGATTTATATCTATAAAAATCAGTGTTCGTTGTTGACTGTCTAATTTTTTCGATTATATCCCCTAACCATTCATTTTGTTTAATTATTCCGAAGTATTTTATTCGAAATATACCTTCTATTACAGGGCGGATACATCGTATAACTTCTCTTTTTTCTAAATCTGTTTGTGCCCCGTTTAATATATATTCATTTAGTACTGTTAAGTCTTTAAAAATTCCCGATAGATTTTCTCGCTCAATATTGTGTAGTTGGAAATAGCTTGTTTCTGAATTCGTGTTTATTTTGATATTCTCACAAGGGATTGAACTGTTCGAGAATTTTTTAGATAAATCGAAGGCAAATCGATGATCATGCGTTAATACGATTATTTGTTTTACTTTGCTAGATAACCTGTATATCATATTTATGGTGCTACTTTTTCTTGAATAATCAAAACTGGTTATAGGATCGTCTATTATGATAGTGTAATTATTTAGATCTGGGGTTAATTCTAACTTAGAGAAGAAAAATGATATTGAGAGAGCACTTTTATCCGCCTCGCTTAAAGAGTATTTAAGAGAATGTATTTTTGTGTTTGTGATAGGATAACCAAGTATCTCTAGGGTGTAAACTGCCTTAGTGTTATATTGATTTAACCTTAGAAGTTTCAAGGAAGGGTTAAAGTATTTCAGATATTCATTAATCTTAAATAAGTATTGGTCTTGATATTTTTTAGATAATTCTACCAGTCCAACTTCGATATCTTTAATTTTTTCCCGAGTTGCCTTTTTCTCAAGACTGTTTTGAATCATGAGCAACTCGTATTCTTTCTTCTTTACTTCATCTTCAGTTTTATTTTTTTTAGCTCTGATGTTTGTTCTTTTAATTTGTAATTTTTTAAGTTCAATATTTAAAATGTCGATTTGCTTTCTCAAATTAATAGCGTCTTCTCCTAGAAGAATTTCGAAAATTGAAGACCCTTTATGATCATCCTTGACCGTAATAACATAAACATTATCTTCAACATAAAAACTATCAAATATTTCAATTTTTTCGTAGTGTTTATTTCATTTGTTTCTTTTGTAATTAAATTCCCTTTTTGTTGAGTCAAATATTTGAATTTCTATTTGACCATCTGAATGAAAGGATTTTTTTTTAGACAAAATCTCGTTATTTCCTTTTAAAGATCTAAAAAGTAAGGAAAGAGTGGTTTTCCCACTTCCATTATTTGCATATACAATGTTTATATTTTTCAGAATCCCATTCCAGTTTTCTTTTCCAAATACAGGGTTTTTGAGTTTTCCTAGGTTTTTAATCGTCGCAATTTTGTGAATCATTAGGTTAATTAATATGGATATTGAAAATATGTAGATTTATATTGAGCTCCATATTGGAGTTTATGCTGTAATATACAAGAAATTGACCAATGTTAAATATAGTTTCATGAAAATTATGTTAATATTTTTTGATGTGACTGTAACGTAAACTGTCGTACATTTGAATAAATAAGAAGCGCATGAAGTAAGGCTGATAAACTGTTGGTATAAAAAGTCACTGATTTGGTTTTTGTAATAAACATTTTGGTGAAATTTTATTTTTCTGAATTCTTAATTAATATTTTATGTAATGTTAAAGTTCTTTTGAGATAATTAAGTTTCAAATAGACTGATTGAGTTAGATATTTTTTAATGATCTGTTATCCTTCTTATAAAAATCTCCCACTACCAAGTCACTATTTTCTAATTCACTAGAAATATATGATGTTGTGAAAATGAGCTGATATGAGTTAGGATCAAAGCTTTTTAGTCTCTCAATCACAATCTTTTGAAAATTTTGAGCTCGTTCCTCTTCAATACCTTTATCCTCCATGTTATCGCCAATTAGAAGTCTTGGATATCTCATTTGTGGTATCGATAATGATGCAAGAAATAATGCAAATCGAGCAGTCAGTTTTAAATAAAAATTAGAGCTTGCGGAATATTTTGCATGTTTAGTAGCTAAAAAAGCAATATTATTAGAAAAGTCAATGGTAAATTCATTGGCATCTTTAAACTCATCTTGCCTATCCAGATCGTTATTTAACAGATATAATGCTTCATTTTTGATGGTCGTCTCAATCTGAAGCTTTAATTTAGTTTGTTGATTTTCGGCGTTTCTAATGAATCTTTCTATTAGGTCTTTATTTTTAATTAATTCATCTCGCTTTGTTAAGAGTTTGTTATAATATTCTGCATTTTCCAGCATCGTCCTGTATTGTAGAATTTCGCCTTCAATGAATCCTTTTTGTAGATATAATGATTCGATTTCATCCTGTTTACTACTTCGTACCTCCTTTACTTCTTCGTCGTATTGGGACTGTAGGTTTTTGAGTATACCTAATTCCTTTTTTAATTTGGGACCAAGCTCCTCAAGATCTTTTTTAAGATCTTTTTGTATAGAATTTGATTCGATAATTTGGAAACTTAGCTCTTGCTGCATCCTCCTTCCTTGAGTTATTCCATAGTTAGAATCTATTTTGCTCTTACATAATTTGCACTGGTTTTCGGAGTTATTGTCAACTTGAATTTCTATCTCAGAAAGACATTCAGGGCAATAATCCAAATTAAAGTTGTTTAATAGGTCTCTTGTTATCAAAGAATTATTTAAAGCTTTTCTTTTTTCTTCCAAGGAAGCAATAAAAAATTCATTATCAGCTATTTCGTATTTGGTATTCTCATATTCATTTTTTATCCCTTCGACAATTTTTCGCTGATTCACAATTTGATTACTAAGTTTTTTAAAGCCGAGCTTATTTATATCAATTTTGCTTTTTTGATTACTGTCCTGTCTTAGCTCTATAATCTTATTCTCAATTTTCGATATTTCAAGTTGCGAATTATCTATTTTGGTCTCCAAATTCACTGGATCAAGGAGAAGGGGATCTGAAAAAAATCCTTTTGTAGCCTTTATTTCAGCTTTAATTTCATCAATTTCTTTACCTATTGATATTAATTGTCTTCTATTTTGATATAAGTCATCATCATAAATACCCAATAAGAGTTCGGCAATTGTTTCTCTCGTTATCTGAGAGTCAAATTGCTCATATAAAAATAATGAACTTGTTGGTGAGTCTTGATCAATATACATCAAGCGCAATAATTGATGTATGGTAATATTACTGTCTCCTTTTACTATAGGTATGTCGAGATTATCGAAAATAACATTGGAAAAACTTTTGGTTTCGGGATAAGAGTTATACCCAAATTTTTGCCAATTCTTCTCGGGAGGTGGGTTTATCGCCTCATCATAATTTCCCCAGAAGAAATACATTGGTGTTTTTGATTTAACCTTTAAGTTTTCATCCAATAATATTGGTCTTCTTATAGTTATCACAGCACCGTTCATCTCTGTTTCAGCATATACTTCTTGGCACCTTTTTGCTTCTGGGACAAAGTCTGTGAAATCTCCTCCTAGTATATAGAACAGAAAATTTGAAATAGTTGATTTGCCACTACTGTTTTTACCCCTGATAATATTGACTCCTCTATGAAACATTTGATCATAGGCTATCTTACCATTGAGTGAAATTACAACTAACCTATTTATAAATAATGTATTATACGTCATAGCGACTTACCATTAGTTTTGTTCTACTTTTTAACCCGTTGGGACCAAATAAAGAAATGTCAGAAAAATAAAGAGTCATTAATGCTACCACATTTTGCTCTGTATAACTAAGTGGTTCAAATTCCGCATGATATTCCTCCAGCAAGCTTTCAGAAATAATTGAAACTCTCTTTTCTTTAAGTAAAGTTTTATCTATTATTCCATAAGACGCTAAGCATTGTAGAGCTGTCAATTGATAGGGTCTAAGTTTTTCAAATACTTTTTTGTTGTCGAACACTTGATTGTATGGATTATTCCTTTCTTTAATAAATCTTTTTCTTAACTCTCTTATTTCATTGTCAGTTTTGGTGAGAGTGATTTTATGTACTTCCTGTGGGAACAAAAAATAAAAATCCCAAATTCTTAAACGATCTAATTCTATAAATTCAGAATGTTTATAGTGTGTCAAAAATCTTATCATTCTATATATAGCATGATAATAATCGAATGCTTGGTTATAAATTATCATAATTCGTCCAATTTAAATGACACTTTCCTGTTAGAAAAAAGATCATACCATATAGATCATCTACATTATAATTAAGGAAAGTGTCGTCCATTCCATCTTCATTTAATAGATTGTAGATTTGGTCAATAATCCTTTCTTTAACTGCTACTTTTATTTCATTAATAGAGGCGTCACTGTCTATTAATGGCTCAATATATGTTTCAAAATTTAAATTTATTATGGCAAATAATTCAAGATCAATTAATTGAGCGGTTTCGTATAATTTATTTCTTTCCAGTTTTTTAACATATTGGTGCTTCCTGTATGTAGCTCTATCAATATCGCGTTTCTGAAACCCCCCATCTGATAATTTATCAGGCATACTTCGCCCATCTAACTTGGTATTATAGCGATTAAAATCATCAATGAATTTATTGTAATGTACACTACATTCAACTTCTTCTTTCAACCTTTTAAAGCGTTGTGCAAGCCTACTAACTTTTGTGAACGCAAGATTCCCATTTACATTATTGATATTAACTTGTTGTTTTATGGGCTCGTGATTGTTTACATGTTGAGATTCAGATCCCATTAGAAAGAAAGATTTCCTGAATTATTTTGAATATTTACTTGCTTTTCAATACTCCCAAAAGAATTAATATTTTGTTGAAAATTGCCAGAAAGCTCAATTTGAGCTTTTTCTATCTTTTCTTGAAGAACAGTTCTGAATAAATCATTACTTGTTATTTCATGCTCTAGCTCTTTTTTAAATTCTTCCGCGTTATCTTTAGCATATTTCTCAATATTTTCTTTTCCTTTTTGTTCAAAAGGACCTTTTATAAAAGACCAAATGTCTTCACCAACTTTTGTTGCGAGCCCCTCAGCGGTTTTATCAATAAAAGGTTTTGCAAATGTATAAGCCAATATGGCAAGACTTACTATTTCCATGTTTTAATTTAAAGGTTAATATGGTAAAATTATAAAAATAAATTGTGATTTAAATTATTGTCTTCAATTATTTTCATCAGATCGACCGTTTGCTGGCGGTCCAGATTTACCAGACCAAAGTCATCGATACCAAGTACGTCCTTTTTTAATATTTTATCCATTAGCTTATCGAGAGTGCCCTTTTAGTCTTTACCGTGTAAGAAAGCCACTCTTATTTGTGTTTCAATATCCGTCCATCTCGTTTATTATTGTTATTATCGTCTACAAATCCAATAAAAGAATTTGAGAGGTCCCCTTTAAATCCTATATTAAAGTTGATTTTGTTGACCAATCAAATGTACTCTATAATAATCAGTTTAAAATGGAACTAAAAACAATAGCTGCTTTTTACTCGGCAATTTTATCGACATTATTAGCGATAAACACATGGTGGAAAAGTCGGATAGCCTTTGATACTACATATTTTTTCACTGGCGAACCAAATTCAGATGACGTTGTTGTTCTTTATAATAAGTCTTCAAAACACATAACCATCACTTATTTTGAATTTCTAAAAGGTACGAGCAAGAACGATCCTAATATGAAGCCCCATTATATGGGGATCGAAGGGTCATTTAAGGTATTCTCAATTGCACCAAACCAGAGCTTAGAGATAAAAATTTCAGATCAATACAAATTTGGTAACCTTACTAATACTAAGATTTTTCTTGAATTAAATATCATGGGTAAAAAGAAGGGAAAAATTATCGAGATCTACCCAAAGTAGAAACAAATGATTGTTGCCAAATCTTGGTAGTGTAAACTACCGTACGATTAATCTTAAGCTGCTTTGCTGCATGTAATTCTATTTGAAACTAATAGGATTAGAATTTTTTTAGTAATTCTCCGATTAAATCTTCACTAGCTTTGATACCAATTTCCTTAAAATTTGTCGTTGTAATATCTGCAATAATGGGGCTTTTGACTCTAAGCTTTTTTACTGCATATTGATCAATACTTATAAGTTCTTGGTATAAATTTAATGCTTTTAAATACTTAGGATTGTTTTTGAAAGCATTCTGACAAAATGAAAGGTCTCCTGTATCACGCTCAATAATGACTTTAGAAAAATATACAGCCATTCCCTCTTCGAGGTAATTAATTTCTCTACCTGCTACTTGTTTTACAGGTGAAATAAGATGAACAACTTCGTGCGACAGTTGAAATATACCATCGGTAAGATCGTTAATTGCTCCTATTCCGTTAAGCATTATCTTGTAGGAATCTTTTCCTGTTTCAGGATCTAAACCATTATCTACGACAATAGGATTCCCATTATAGTAAGACAAACCTCCGTAGTGGTAGTCTATTTTATTACCGAACATTATTTCTGCCTCTTTAAGATATTTATATTGGAGATCCTCTAATTCAGCTTTATTATCTATTATACTCATCTTAATAGGCAGTTTTAATAAAAAACTAACTTATTTTATCATACAAATCCCCTATCCGCACTTTCAATTTGTCATAAAACGCTTTTTTCTGTTGTGTCAACTTAGTTTCTAAGGCTAAACAATCCTCGATTAATTCTAAAACTTCCGCCTTGGTCTTAAGTACAAATAGTGAAGGGAAGTTAATATTTAATTTTTGACTCACCAACATTATGACATTCCAACCAACTATATGTTCCGCTCTTTCAATCCTGCCTATCAACGTGTTGTCGGTCTCACTAATAATACCTAAGTCAAGCTGAGAATACTTGTGTTCTAGTCTCCTTAATTTGACAGTTAGTCCTAGTGAGATATTAATAATTTCTATTTCGATTTTTGAATAGTTGGTCATAAACCAAATGTTGACATAATCGAGAGTTTTATTCGATACATATTTGTATTGAATAAATAAAATTTGTATATTTGCTTAATATTCATTCAAATCTTGGATAGAATAGCATTTGACTAAAAGAGTCTCGATAGTGAATTCCGACAAATTACTAGTGAACGAGACGGTAGTCCAATGCCCATGTAGATATTTTTGTACTTTTGTGCAAGCTATAGCTCGTGGGCGACTATCGTAATTCCGTTTCACTAGGCCGTCGGAAGCCTGCTATACGGTTGATAGGAGCCCGCTATAGTTCTTAAAAACCTTATGGGACTCACTTTATAAAATTTAACTTAAGTGAGCTATGAAACAAAAGAAACAAATCACAAAAAACATCTTCAAGTCACCCGAGTAGCTCAGTATGATTCAGCCAGCAATGATCTGGTCACATCAGCTATGGAATTCGAGATGCCCAATTATTTACCTAGTGATACTCATTCAAAAGAATTCTAGCTCCCCCAATTAATCAATTTTATTACACGTGGCTTATGGCCCGAAAAAGTAGCTGATTCAGTCGGCCTGGAATAGCTATGCCCTAAGCTTGCGATTAAAAATCTAAAAATGAGATCCCATTATGCTCACCTAGTCCTCCTTGATATGGTGATTTACGAAACCCATCGATCAGGATATGATCCTGTTAAAGATGTTCAATACTTTTGGGAGCAATACCCCTTGAGCACAATTCATGGATATATTGTTGCTTTACACCCAGATACGAGCGACAAGGAAAATATGGAGAGGAATCCACAGTTGTCTGAATTCTCCCTGGATCTTCTCCGCACATTGATAGCCTACTGCATCATCCATACCCATAAAATGGATCTTGGCAAGGTATCTATCTCATCGGAGGTGAACCAAGAAGTGATAGAGACTTCTAAGGTCATTTCCGATTTCTTCCAGCGTGTATCCCAATCCAATACCAATCCCTAAAATGATGAAAAAATTAAAACTACAATCCAATAGCGGCGCAATGCTGCATATCCAAATGCTAAGGATTAAGGTACTTGTGATGTTATACCTTCTAGTTTTTCAATCCTATTTAATTTGCTTTTTAAAGGCATTGAAGAATACAACAATTCTTCTGACATGCATTGCTGTATTTCATATGTTTAGTTTATCAGCTCAGACGCCCCGCAAGGACAGCGGGGCTGATGGGCTTTTTATTAAACCGCTGAAAGTAGGGGATACCATTCCAGAAGAACTTTGGAATCTTTCATTAAACGTCGCTAACCATCCGGCTGCTAGAACCAACATCTCCCTTCAAGATTACCAGCTTAAAAAATTAATTATTTTGGACTTCTGGGCCACCTGGTGCGGCCCTTGCATCAAAGGACTCAATCAGCTCGATAGTATCAAGGCAACCTTATCCAATGAGTCTATCGAATTTATACCTGTCTCAAATGAAGATGAAAAAAAGGTATTGAAAAAAATGACTGATAACCAGTGGAGATTCTTTTCTGTATATGGCGATAACAAGCTCTCTCGGTACTTCCCACATCAGGTATTGCCTCATTTGGTCTGGATCAGGGACGGGAAAGTAATGGCGATTACCGGGCATGAATATTACGATATCGCTTATTTTAAGAAAGCTTTGGCAAAGCCACTCAACCTGACGGAAAAAGTTGTCCCATTGATCTTTGATGCCAACAAATCTGCTTATGAAAATCTGGTAGAGTTTTCCACCGATAAATACCTTCATCGAAGTGTCCTGACTGAATACATCGAGGGTTTATCGGACAATGTTGTCCAACAGACGGATAATACACACCTCTACACAAATATGTCTCTGGCTACGCTTTTAGTACAGGCAAATCAGCCTGAAATTCCGATGGCAGGGCATTTAGGCCGTCTGATATTTAACTGCGCCGACTCAGTGAAAGATCGCATACTGATGCCTGCTAAAAGTTTAAATAAGATCGAACGTGCCATTTGGCTACGTGAAAATGGATATTGCTATGCCATAGAAAAGAGATCGAATAAGGGGACGGAATCTATAAAAAGGCAGATGATTGACGATATCAATGGGCTTCTAATGCATAAATGGAACGTCAAAGCTATGGTAAAGCCGACAAAAGTATCTGTATGGGCACTGAAAAGGATTGCCAAGGTGAATAAACTAAAATATCTAGGTAATGACAAGCCCAAAATATGGGATGATAATACACTTATATATTATAGAAATGTGGAGATCGCTGACCTGATATCCAATTTAAATTACATCAATCCTGATCTGGGTATTCCCATAGTCGATAATACTCAAATAGATTTCCCGATAGATATACAGATGACCATCGATCGGGATCTAGCACGCAATCTGAAAGCGCTAAATTCAGATTTGGCTAGCTATGGATTGAAACTCGTACGTAGTCAGGCTACCTTAAATATGCTTGTATTTGAAAATTTAAAAAGATAGTATTTTATGAAAACTATAATTTGCATACTGTGTATGCTGCTGATAAACTTTGGTCGCAGCTATGCACAGTCAAAACATCAAATTCGGATACTTTCTGAAACTGATCATAGGCCTATTGCGCATGCCACAATGGATCTTTTGAATGCTAAGACTTCTTTAAAGGCTGATGAAAATGGTGCCATCACGCTGACACTAAAAGATTCCTTGCATGTCATTGTTCGCTCAATGGGTTTCAGATCAAAAACGCTTTGGCTATCATCAGCGATTAATACGATCCATTTAACTGAAAATAATACCATGCTCGACGAGGTGACTGTGAATACGGGGTATCAGTCTTTTCGAAAAAGTAAGGTACCGGGTTCTTTTGTGGTTATCGATAGTGCATTGCTGAATCGAGCTATCGGTACTGACGTCATCGCAAGGCTAGAAGGGGTAACATCGGGGCTGCTATTTGACCGAAGAATGGATAATATTCCTGTCTCCCAGCCGACATCACTTGTCGCGAACGGTAAACCTCTAAACCTCAATGTGAGGGGACTGAGTACAATTGAATCGGATATGGCTCCGCTGATTGTACTCGACAATTTTCCTTATGAAGGTGACCTAGCCAGTATCAATCCCAATGATGTGGAGAGCATTACAGTTCTGAAGGATGCTTCGGCGTCGGCCATTTGGGGTGCAAGAGCTGGAAATGGGGTTATTGTCATCACAACGAAAAAAGGACGTTATAATCAAGGGAATGCTATTTCCTTTTCGGCCAATCTCTCTTATAGCCCCAAGCCCGACCTGTTTAAAAATCAGAATTATTTGGCATCACGCTGGTTTATTGATGTGGAGCGGTTGCTATTTGATCAGGGTTTTTATAATACGGCACCGTCCAACCTCAATGCGCTAAGCCCTGTGGTTGAATACCTGCAACAAGCAAAGGACAAAGGCATAGATCCGAATGAAGTAGCTGCACAACTGGATAAATGGGCTGAATTGGATGTACGCAATGATTATGAGAAATATTTCTATCGTAACCGGATCAATCAACAGTATAGCCTTGGGATGAATGGTGGTACGGAGAGATTTAAGTATGTGGTATCGGGTGGCTTTGATAAAAACTTGGCTGATGTGCGTGGAAATGGCTATCAACGGATTACTCTGCGGGCGATGAATAACATTAAGTTGACCAAGGATTTGGAGTTTTCTACAGAAATAAATTTGATAAAGAGTCTCTCGGAGAACAATGGGCTGGAATATGGGGCAATACAGCAGGTTACGGGCAAACAATTATATCCTTATGCGCAGTTTGCGGATAGGGACGGGAATGCCCTATCTATTATCAAAAACTATAGGCCCTTTGTCACCGAAAATGCGCTAAAGGAGGGCTTGCTGGACTGGGAGTACCGTCCATTGGATGAATTAAATCTAGTGAAAAATCAACTAGAAAATAACACCATCAGATGGAATGCGGGGCTGCGGTATCGGATCTTTACGCCATTATCACTCGATCTCAATTATCAGTACCAAAAGCTGGATGATAATGGGCGGATAGATTATGATAAAGATAGCTATTATGTCCGTAACTATGTCAATACCTACACGCAAGCAGATGGTACCCGGATCTATCCCTACGGAAACGAGCTTCGGGATACGTATGACCGTACGGTTTCGCATGCTTATCGGGCTCAGCTTAATTATAGCCAAAAGTGGAATGATCATGCCCTGACAGCGATAACGGGTCTGGATGTGAGACAATCCCGTATGACCCGTAATTTTTCAACCTTGTATGGGTTTGATCCGGATGTGGTCAGTTCGGTTACGCGACTGGATTTTGTTAACCGATACCCTACACGCCCGCGGGGTACAACAAGCCTGCTGCCTGCACCGCCCTCCGGAATGTTGGATTATTTGGACCGCTTTGTCTCTTATTACGCCAATGCGACCTATTCTTACCTTGATCGCTACACGCTTAATGCCAGTATCCGTAAAGACGAGTCAAACTTGTTTGGTGTCTCGACCAATCAGCGTGGAGTTCCCTTATGGTCGGTGGGAGGGCTATGGGAGATCGATAAGGAGCATTTTTATCGTCTTTCCTGGTTGCCTTCACTTCGCCTGCGTGCATCTTATGGTGAAAGTGGCAATGTCAATAAATCGGTATCGACCTTTACGACCGTGTCTTATGCCAATAATTCAACTACGGGATTATTACAAGGCACGATATCAAGCCCGGCAAACCCTTCGCTGCGCTGGGAAAAGGTGAAACAGACGAATCTAGGGCTTGATGTTTCGTTTCTTGAAAATAGGGTCAGTCTAAATGTTGATTACTATCAAAAGAAGTCTTCCGATCTGATCGGGCAGGTGGCCATAGATCCTACATTAGGCTATTTTATGGGCAGCAATCCGGCCATGAAAACCAACTATGCCGCAATGGAAACAAAGGGGGCGGATATTAAATTGAATACACGTAATCTCACAGGTAGAGTTAAATGGAATTCGGAACTGCTCCTATCTTTTGTACGCGATAAAGTCACGGATTTCAAAACAACAAATACCAATCTTGCTACTTATTTTACAACTTATAGCCCCCCGATTTTGGGCAGGCCACGCTATGGTCTATACAGTTTTGCATGGGAAGGATTGGAGCCGAGCACGGGTGACCCGCTAGTGAACTATAACAATACGATTGGTAAGGAATATACAGCCTATATAAATTCGTTAGGCTTGGATGATCTTATTTACCATGGCCCACAGAGCGCTCCGGTGTTCGGGAGCTTGAGAAATAGTTTTTCTTATGATCAATTTTCCTTTAGTTTCAATCTGACATTTAAGATGGGTTATTACTTCCGCAGGAATTCAATCAATTATTACAACCTTTTTTACAATGGAGCCGGTCATCAGGATTATGAGAAAAGATGGCAGCAGCCTGGTGATGAACTAATCAGCCAAATCCCTTCTTTTCCCAAGCAGTTCAATGATATCAATCGTGCGCTAATCTTTGAACGGTCGCCCGAGCTGGTCGAAAAAGGTGATCATATACGGCTGCAGGATATACAATTGGGCTATGATTTTAGCGGTAAACAATTAAATCGGTTTGGTATTCGCTCATTGCGCTTCAATATGTACTGCGCCAATTTGGGAATCTTATGGCGTAAAAATAAACAGGGTCTAGATCCTGATTATCCGACCACGGTCATTCTTGCCCGACCAAGTTATTCTTTTGGACTGCAGGCAAATTTTTAATAAACCCGAATAGATGTTTTATAATAAAATAAATAGATAAACATGAAATTTCTAACAACCATATGCTTTCTGGTGATAGCTAGTCTCTTTTTATTACTATCCTGCAAGAAAGATTTTCTAGATGCGAAGTACGATAAACGGAAAAATGTACCCTCGACCGTGAAAGATTATCAGGCGCTATTGGATAACGCATCGGTATTAAATGCGGGGCAACCGATTATGGGGGAATATGCAGGTGATGATTATGAAATACTTTTTCCACGTTGGCAGAATCTCACGAACCTCTATAAGTATACATATATTTGGTCCGATGAATTGGAGGTCATAAACGACGAATTTGTGGACTGGACAGAGGGATTCCGTAAGATATATATTGCCAATGTAGTACTGGATGGCCTGTCGTATTTAAATCAGAACAAGGTAAACGTAGCTGAGCGTAATGATTTTGATAATGCCAAAGGCGGAGCTTTATTCTACCGCGGATCGTGCTACTACCAGCTGGCGCAGGAGTTTTGCAAGCAATACGAGCCACAATTGGCTGAAGCCGATCTCGGTCTGCCGATTAGATTGACTTCGGATCTGAATATCCATGTAGATCGAAGTACATTGTCGGCTACTTACAAGCAGATGCTTGACGATCTGCATGCAGCGGCTGTATTGTTGCCGGCTACTGTTTCGGTAAAAACCCGGCCTTCAAAAGCCGCAGCTTATGCGATGCTTGCCAAAGTGTATCTACAAATGGGAGATTACGCTAATAGCTTTAAATACGCAGATTTATGTCTTAATTTGCAGCATGAATTACAGGATTTAAATGAATTAAACTTGACGGCAAGTTTTCCATTTGCCATGTTTAACAAGGAGGTGATTTTTCACGCTACGCTCTATTCCTCCGCAGGGATGACGCAAAGTAATGCGCTCGTCTCGGAAGAATTATATCAACAGTACGAAAATGATGACCTACGGAAGATTGCTTATTTTAAGATTTCTGGCGATAGATATACGTTTAAAGGGTCGTTTGCTGGAAGCGCCATACTTTTTGGAGGTATCACTACTGCTGAGCTGTTTTTAATCCGTGCCGAATCTAATGTGAGGCTTAAAAATATTGCTGCGGGAAAAACGGATCTGCTTAATGTATTAACGAATCGGTATCGAAATAATAACATTGTACTCGGTTTAGATGATCAGCAACAGTTATTGGCGAAGATTAAAGAGGAACGAAGGAAGGAATTAGTATTCAGAGGGATCCGATGGAGTGACATCAGAAGGTATAACATCCTTGATAAAGATAATATCAAAATTGTTCGTACTTTGGATGCACAGGTCTTTGAATTGCAGCCTATGGATAAACGTTTTGTTTTTCCATTTCCGAAAGCAGCGATTGATTTAGGAGGATATGAAAATAACTAAACTAAAAAATCAGCCTAGTAAAATTTACTAGGCTGAATTGCAGATATTCGTTATAAAATCTTATTGTTCATCTTTATAACGTTTGTTACTATTATCTGCATCATTTGGGGATGAAATGTCCGGATTGCCCATGCCATCTACTTGTTCGTCCGTAAGCCCAACAGCACAAAGTGTCGTAGGAATTGTGCTTGTACATTGAAGCTGTGGTAATCCATCTTCACCAGTAGGAATGGCAGAACCAAAGTTTCCGGATGGAGTCACCTCGAACCAATGAAGGTCAGCAAGTTTGTTGGTTTCTTCCTTTTTTAAGCCTGCTGACATTAACACTAAAGCAATCGCTCCTGCGGTAGCGCCTCCTCCCAGAAGAGACAATACCATTTTTTTAATTTTTTTCATACATCGTATGTTTAGTTTGGTTTGTAAATATTTGCTTCCAATTCATCGTATCGGTAGCAGTAAAGTTTTTTTGCTTGAAAAACTTTACAACACTAAATTACTACCTGATCTCACCCTCGCGTTAGGCCAAACTTGATTGATCGATAGGCCAAGTTTGATAAGGGCAATTTATAGATAGCCTTGATATTCGGTCAATAAATAAGGATATCCCTTTGGAAATTCACCATAGGTATGGAGGTAGGCGAGCACGATGGGGCACACTTCGCGCAGGTTAAACATTTCGATGATGGTCGGTAGGTCGAGCGGATCAATCGTCGAGCTATCGTAGGTACGGAGTATAGCATTGATATCTGCTTTAACCGATTCACGCCGCTGCTCTTTTTCATGGGAGTCGAGGTTACTGAATAATAGTTCTTGATATACGTTTTGAAGATCGACAACTTGTAAAATCTCATTGTGCCAATAATCGAGCTGAAAGCCATGTTTTAGCAAAATCCGAAATAATACCTCCAGACAATAGTGCAGTTCCATCGCCTCCATGTAGGGCGGCGAAAAGGTAAATACCATCAAATTCGCCCAGTTTTTATCAATTTCTCCATTCTCATGCGCCAATTGGATCACCAGATCTTCCATTGTCATTTCATCGAAATAATACATGTCGCCGTCATGATTTCGATAGAGGTTACTGACAAAAGTGATTTCAGTGAGCATGCAGGAAATTAAGTAAAATAGCTCTAAGTAATCGTAGCCAATCGGTGGAAAGCAGATGTATAAATAATCATCAAGGCTTAATTTTTCTTCGGGCTGATCCACATGCGCGCTAACATTAGAGGAGGAGTCTGTCTCCCATACACTTGCGCTATCACTTTCCAGATAACAGTCATAAAATAGCTGCCGGCTGTCCATGAGTTCCTGATGAAAGCTGCTTTCCTCCCAACCGCCAGGCGCCAACAGGCTCATCAGCTGCGGCAAAGCATCGTAAGCGTCTTGAAGGATGGCATGGGTAGTATTAACATCCAGTGTTTTTCTTTCTATAAAATTCATAAGAAAGTCGATTTAGTTTGATTTTTTATCGCGTATTTTGTTCGAGTTTTTGTTTAAACAGAGCGCTCGTCAAACCGGTCATCTTTTTAATAAATCGGTTCATTTCGCTCGGGCCACTAAATCCGACTTCATGAGCAGTAGTGCCCAGCTTATCGTGCTCCACAATAAGCTGCTCAATATAATCGAGAAGCAGCAGGTTGCGGTAGTCCTTCATACGGATACCGTAAAATTTGTGGAATTCGCGGCTGAGCTGTTGCGCGTCTGTCAGAAACACTGCAGCTACTTCTTTGATCAGCGCTTGAGCACCGCGCTGCAGGATCATAATATCCAGTAGCTGTCGGCAACGCACTGCAAGATGATTGTTTATGTCAGTGTCACCCAGAAGCTTGAACCGGCTTAGATCGATCAGAAAAATCAGATGTTTGAGGAGAATATGCTCGTTGTTGAGCGTATTGGGGTTGAGTATGCTGAAGAGGATACACAGGTATTTGACAGTAATGGGGCCCACACGAAAACCCACACTTTTGAGCGAAGTTGTTGACCCCTCTTTTTTTGCCTGAACCAGGTGTTTGAGAAATGAAAATTGTTGAATGGCCGGCGGCCTGAACATACCGGCATCCACAACAAAGCCAACCAGTATATGATGGCCTGTAGGTAAATGTAAACGATAATGGCCTGCCGCAACGTAAAAATAAGTCCCCTGAGAGGGAGACAGCTCGAAACGGAATGCCTGATCCAGCCTTTCCCCACAAATCTGCACCTCGTCCAATAGCGGATAGATGACATGAAGATCGTGCATGTAAACCTCAATCGTCAGATCGGTCGACTCGTTGATCCAGTACTCGTATGCGTAGAGATAGGCATATCGGCCGTCAAAAGTTTGTTCGCTGATCTGATTGTGTATGGATTGCCAATGCCTCTCCTTGGCATGGCGAATGGGGTAACTTAATGGATGTGGAGGATCATCAACGCGCTTATATTCTTTACTGAATACAATTTTGAAGGTTTTTTTCATCTACTAACAACTAGTTATTATATGATTTTATGAAGATCTACTGTAAAGACCAAATAAAATGGTACATAACGGTATTTTTCATGCAAATAACCAAAGTGTAGGGTAGATGACATTTTCAGATTGCACCTGACAGATTTATGCTGTCGTTGTCTTGCAGTTGACCATTTGTACTGTATGTACATTTTTTTTTGAAATCATTTTTCTTTGACGACATCTTTGTTGCCATTGGATCCAATAGAGAGTTTTAAAATTTCTGGCCGGGGAAGGTACAGCCCAAGGCCAGAAAATGGTTCAACAAACGATACGATGAAATGGAGTCAACATGTGATTAAATGTGAAGAGGTATAGATATGCAGCCCTATACCGAATAGGGAGTGTGCTTTTGCGAAAAAAATCACTCCCTTAATTAACCAATTGATGTCAGCTATGTGAAGAACATACGTAACCGAAAAAAACATGGTATTTTCAGCGGCAATCCTGTAATTTTCTGTTTGTCGTAATTTCACCTTCCTGTTTTGAGTCTCAATTAATAATATTTTTGTTTATATTGAAATTAAATAAATATTTTAGGTAAATTTATTTTTCTAAACCTTTTTAAATTATAAAACCTTTGTTTTAATGAAATCGCATGGATAAGTTAAATTATAGACTATTGATCGTTGATGATAATCTAGACTCGTTGGTGTATATTTTAATGTCATTGAAGGAACTTCCTTTTATCAATGACGACATAAAAATTGTTCAAAAGCCCATAGAAGCCCTCAACTACCTAAAAGAAAATGAGGTCGATGTGTTGATGCTAGGTATGGATCTTGGCGATAAGGAGATTGATGGGATCAAATTGGCCAGTTTGATCCCCAATCCTCCTGTCATGGTTGCCTGTTCAGCACATACAGATTATGTATTTAAGGCAAATGAGGCTGGTTTTTACACCTATTTCAGTAAAAAGATCAGTTTCAATGTATTGAAGGCCAAAATGGAAGATGTGGTCGAAAAGGTGGATAAGAAATTGCAGGAACAAAGTAGAGAAGTGAAAAGTTTAACGATGAAAGATCTCAATAACGATACGATTCAAATAGACGTTGACCAGATTTTTTATGCGCAAGTAGACAACGATATAATCGATATTTATTTGGAAAAAGATAAGTATCAAGTTAAAGGAAGCTTAGGAGGACTGCAGGCTAACCTTCCAGCAGCCATGTTTGCCCGCCCCCGGATAAATACCTTGGTCAATCTTTCCAAAATTGACCTCTTGCGTTCAGGTGAACTTCATTTTGTCAAACCAAGAAATGGTTTCCCTATTACGGTGACCCGCTCTTATAAAGATAATTTTCGGCATCAATATGAAGTCTATAGACAGAATAATAAATAAAAACCGGTAGGGCTGCGCCATTTCATGGCATCAATCAATGCAATAATTTATGTTACAATTGAATGAAATCGTACAATTGCTGCGAGAAATTAACGACAAGCTGTCCTGCACAGCCTACCAAATCATGCCAAATGAAGGAACGCAGATAGGCTGGAATGTGGACGAACTTATGACTCGTATGGCTGTGGTATCACGCCTCGGGATCTCCGAACGTACGTACAACCGCTGGGTAAAATCGGGAGTACTCAAACCCATTTGCCTGGGCAACAAGCATTATTACCGCGAACAGGACCTCCAGGATGCGATTAAGCGAAGCATAAATCGAGGTATGATCTAACATTGTTTTCTAAGGCTGATCTTTGGGAAAAGATTGGCCTTTTTTATTATGAGTGCACGAAGTGAACCAAGCTAGTCGCTGCTTCCTCTTTGGGATTACGTTGGGATTAGACCGCCCCTCGGTTGCCTATTCTATGGTATTTCTCTGTTATCTGTTTGCTTACCCTATACCATTTCCTTGCTTATTCTTTGCCATTTGTTTGCTTATTCATTGGTCTTTCTTTGCTGTTTGGTTGCTGTTTCTTTGCCTATTGCTTGCCTATAGTTAGCTTTTTTACGGCAACTTACAAGCCATTACCTGGCCTTAATGCTAACTAATTAACCTACAAATGGTCTCAAATTAACCTCAAGCAGGTAAATAACGATCAATTCAAAAGCAGGCGAGTCTGTATGAAGATCGCTCGAAAAGCACAACGTTTTCCATCAAAATCTGGATTTGATGTCGTGGGAAATGGCATTTTCAGTCAAGTGGCGTCAGATGGCGCCATAAAGCAAATTCCTTTCATACACCGCTTTACCTTAGTACCATGATATCAAAGTAGTGGCTGCCTGCAGCGCCACTTTAGGGTTTAACAATTTAAAAAAATAATAACATGGCAAGATTTGTAAAAGGGATTCACGGATCCTATAGCGGAAAAGTTGGGAATGTCGTCGGAAGTTCATGGCGAGGAATAGATTATGTACGTTCGTTACCAAAAAAGAGTAGCAAGGCTTCGTCAGAAGCGCAGCTGGCACAGCGGATGAAGTTTGGGATGACGACCAGTTTTCTCAAGTCCATCAAAGATATCCTGATGCTTGGGTTTTCAGACAGCAAGCTAAGGAACAAAACAGGCTATAATGCGGCCTTTCAACAGCTGATCAATCATGCTTTTCGGGGCAACTACCCGGATTTTACGATAGACTTCGCGGCAGTCAAAATTGCCAGTGGCAGTCTGGCAGCTTTGGTTGGCTTAGTTGTAGGTGAGGTGGCGCCTCGGGTGCTAAACCTGACCTGGGATCCGATCAACAATCGTTTTAATGCCTTTGATGACGATCAGGTGCTGGTCATTCTGTACGATGAAGCGGACAACCTCTTTTTTGCATATGAAGGTGCGACGAGATCGGACGCAGCGATAGATATCGTGCTGCCGGATAGCTATACAGGAAAGAAAATAGTGGGCTGGTCTTTTAATATCCATCGGGATGGGCTGATCACTTCAACGAGCCAATATTTAGGGGAGTTTGTGTTGAACTAGCTGCATCTGCATCAAGGGAGGCTGTTCTTTTAAGAGCACCTCCCTTTCATCCTAAATCCCATTTACTATTAACAAATTAAAAACAAAATAAATGGAATCCATACAAAAACAACTGGTCTCGGATATCGAGGATATCTATTGGCCGCTAACAGGAAGACAGGTGCTTGGCATTGTACTGGTAGGTCTCCTCATATTTTTTATTTCAGCAGGGCTTTTGCTACAGGCGATCGATCCCACAGCGGGAATATTGGATCTTGGTGTTCTCTGCGTGCTGCTCTTTGCCGTATTGGCTGGCGCGGTGGCTATTTATTGCTGCTGCTGGCTCCAGGAAATACTGTGGCAGCCTTTTAAGTTTTTCCGTCAGGAATTTAGTTTTCACTTTAATCAATTGACATCATGGCAACAATGCATTATCTATTTTTCGGTTTTCTTTCTGTCGTTGTTCTCGTTCTTAGCCGTTTTGGCAATACTGCTGTAGGCGGCCATATACTGACAGGCAACAATGCTAAGCCCCTAGGCACCGCTTCCGCAGTGGTGCATGGAAATGACAAATCAGTAAAATGCTGCGCCAGCACGGGTGTACGCGAACGCATTGTCGATATTGCGGTAAACGAAATTGGTGTGCAGGAAGCCAGAGGCAATAACGATGGCATACGGGTCGAGGAATACCTAGCGTATACTGGTCTTGGAAAGGGCCATGCCTGGTGTGCGGCTTTTGTCTCCTGGTGTTATGGCCAGGCGGGCCTTGCTGTTCCGCGCAATGCCTGGAGTCCGGCACTTTTTCCGTTGGCGCGTAGGTATAAGGCCCCGCAGATCAACCCTGGGACTGTCCGCCAGGCAGATCTTTTCGCGATCTATAGCTCCAGCCACCAACGTATCAACCATGTGGGGATTGTGCGAAAAAAGGAGGGTAATTGGATCGTGACTGTGGAAGGGAATGTGGACAATCGTGTGTTGTGCAAGCGGCGTCCTTTGGCTACCATTTATACTTTTTCAAATTGGCTGGATTAAGGGGAGGGGATATGGAAACGTATATGTACAAACGGTTATTTTTTTCTATAGTCTTCTTGTTATTTTGTTCCTGTAAACTTTATCAAAGCGAGCGGAAAGAAGCTCTGCGGGAAGAACAAACGCAGTCAAAATACAAGCAGCAACTCGATATTTGGTACAGCGGACAGAGAGATAGCCAATCGCGGCATTGGCTTTTTTTGACGGATAGCAGTTTTCGCTTTCATCCCGATAGTGGTTTGATCGGTCAAAAGGGGCAGTTGGCCATGCTGGAATCTCAGGTAAAGATAAGTAATAAGCAGGGGGCTTCTACAAACAGCAGCGCTAGCCGCGTAAAAACGCTGCAGCAGCAAAGCACAGAAAAATGGAGCGCATGGGCATTCCCCAATCTTTGGCTCATCGGATTGCTATTAGTGGCATTTGCATTGGTCTGGAAATTTCGAAGCTTTTCTTAAAACATGATGTTGCTTGCAATCATCGATGGGCAAACATAAATTCCGGGGATAGACAATTTATTTTTTAGGCCAATCAAGAGTTTTGGTCAGTACACAAGAAAGCCGCAAAGAATATACATCTTTGCGGCTTTCTTGTGTTCAGTGCTTATGACAATAAAGCGATGTCAATAGCCCTTCTGTATTTATTTTTTTACTTCTGGAAGCTGAACGATCTTGATGACGTTTTGATCACTGATATAGCGTTTCGCAACCGCTTTAACTAGCGCTGGGGTCAGCTGATCGCGCAACGATGCACGTTCAAAAATGCGGTGCATATCATCGCCATTATACAGGTTGCTGTACAGGTAATTCGACCAGAAATCATTTGTTTTTAGTGCGGATTCGTAGTTTAGCTTGTCATTCGTTTTGAATTTGTCGAGATTGGCAACAGAAGGTCCTGCAGTCTTTAATTTCTCAATTTCCTCAAGCGAATACTTCGCTAGTTTGTCCGCGTTGGCCACCGAACAGCTAAAAGCTACCGTAAGGGTATAACGGGCATCAGGCAGCTTGCTATAATCCATCTGGATCGATGGCGAATACACACCGCCTTCTTCTTCACGTAGCCGTTCCAACAAACGGATATCCAAAACTTCCCGAAAGGCCTGCAAAGCCATGTTATTGGCTTCACTATAGTCATATGGGCCCGAAAGAACAAGATAGACCATCGCTTTATCTTCTTTGCTCAGCGCCAGCTTTTTCTCGATCTTCCCCGCAGGGATATGAATGTTTAAATCACGGTAAGCAGGTGCCTTCGACGAGATGCTGGGTAATCCGCCAATATACTTGGCAAGCAACGGTTTTATTTTTTCAATGTCAAAGCTGCCAACAAAAGCAAAATTGTAGCCCGAAGCATTGGCAAAACGTTCTTTGTAGATGTCCAAAGCACGCTGCGGATTGATCTGATTGATCTTCTCCATGGTTAACCCCGTGCGACGAACATTATTGCCCGACAGGATAGCCATGACCGAGTCTTGGAATACAGCGTCGCCATTCTTATCGCGGTCTTTAAGCCCGTCTTTGGCATTGGCCAAGATACCCGCAACAATAGCGGTATCTAGGCGAGGCTCTGTAAAGTAGCCGTACATCATCTGCAGGGCAAGTTCCAGGTCTTTGTTGTTGGCATAGCCGCTCACGCCCTGGGCAGTCTCACTGATAAAGGGGGATGCCGAGGCCGTTCGTCCGGCTAATGATTTTTCAAATTGTTCGGCTGTATAGTTGCCCAGCCCGCTGGCAGCAATGAGGCCAACGGCATTGGTGGCGCTCTGAAAATCTCGATCATCGTAAAGTGATGTTCCGCCATAGGAATATCCTTGAAAGGTGATCTGATTGTTTTGGTAGTTGGTCGGTTTTAAGAGTACCCGGACGTCGTTGCTCAACGTCAAGGTCGTGGTTCCTAACCTGCTGTCTTTTTCTTCTTTAACAATTGTACCAGATTGAGCTTCCCGTTTGAGCAGTGGCAGATCGCTTGTTTCTTCGGTGAAGGCCGTCTGTTTTTCTTTGGACAAGGTAGCGATCCAACTGTTGATATCCGCCTCTTTCGGCAGATTTGCTTTATCCGCTTCAGGTGCAGTCACAATAATATCGCGGTTGCTATCGGTTAGATACTGTTGCAAGAGCTGCTGGATGTCCGAAAGGCTGACCGCCGGAAGCATTTCGCGCGTCAGTTTCATCTCATGATCGATACCCGGAGAGGCTACCCCGTTCAGAAAATGCTGAATATATTCCTGTACATATTGTTCGGAGGCAATCTTGTCCTTTTCTTCGAGCATATTTTCCATTTGGTTCATATAGGTATCCTTGGCGCGTTGCAGTTCTGCGGCCGTAAAGCCATATTGTTTCGCCCGCAAAAGTTCACGCCATACAGCGTCAAAACCTTCTTTCAGACGACCTGGTTTGGCCGTGAGTTCGATCTGAAATACATCTAGTCCACCCATAAAGCCACCCAATGATGCGCCACCGCTCAAAAAGGGCGGATTCGCTATGCGAAATAATGGACTATATCGCCCTGCCATCATGGTGTTAAACAAGGTCTTGATCAGGTTGTGCTTATAGTCGGCGAGGTTCTCTAATTTACGTTCAGGGTGTTTGATGCTGATATTGATGGATGTTGCGGTAATTTCAGGATCCGTCACCACCATAAATTGATTTTTGCCCTGCAGTGGAATGTGGTATGTTTTTCGAGCTGTTGGCTGCAAAGGATTTTTGAGCAATGAAAACTGTTTTTTCAGCGTTCGCTCGGTCTGGTCGACATCGATATCACCGACGACAATAACGGCTTGGAGGTTGGGGCGGTACCAGCTTTTATAAAAATGCTCAATTTCCTCATAAGGGAAATGTTGAATGACTTCTTCGGTACCAATTGGAATGCGCTGTGCGTACAGGGAATGATTGAGCGCAACGGGTAAAGTCTTGTCCTGGATGCGCTCGCCCAGGCTCTTGCCGGCACGTTTTTCTTCCAATATCACGCCACGCTCTTTGTCGATTTCACGATGGGTCAGACTGATACCCTGCGCCCAGTCTTGAAGAATCTGAAAGCCGTTGCCAACAAGTTTGCTATCATTGGATGGCAGCTGCAGTTGGTAAACAGTTTCATTGAAGCTGGTATACGCGTTGATATCGGCTCCAAAGCTGATCCCATTTTTTTGCAGGTAGTCAACCAGGCTGTTGTCGGGATAGTGCGTCGTGCCATTGAAGGCCATATGCTCCAGAAAATGCGCCAGCCCACGCTGCTTTTCGTTCTCCAGGATAGATCCGACCTTGTTGACCAGATACATATAAACACGTTCTTGAGGTTCGGTATTCTTGCGGATATAATAGGTGAGTCCATTGGGCAGTTTACCATAACGGACACTTTTGTCAAAAGGTAAAGCGGTGGTATCGGCTTCGTGTTTTGCCCATACGATTTCCGTCGCTCCCGGGGTGCTGCTGCTATGGGCAAGCACCGGACTAAAACCTAACAGCGAAAGGTAGAGCAGTTTTTTTAAATGCATATAATTGTGATAAAATTGCGAATTAGAATATGTTTTTTAGTGTTTCATAAAGGGCGTCGCCGCGTAGGTTGATGCCGATGATTTTCCCTGTGGGATCCAAGAGGTAATTGGAGGGGATACTTTTGATATGATACGCTGCGCTCACCTTACCATCCGGATCAACTGCATTGGTCCAGGTCATGTCATCGTCCGACACGGCTTTTTTCCAGCTGCTGAGCGCGAAATCTGTGGAGACACCCAATACTTCAAACCCATTAGCTTTAAAAGCATCGTAGGCTTTTTGCACATGTTCATTTTCCACGCGGCAGGGTACACACCAACTGGCCCAGAAATCAACGAGTACATATTTGCCCCGAAAGTCGGTCAGCTTCACCTGACGTCCGGCAGTATCCGCCAATAAAAATTCTGGTGCGATATCACCGATCTTTAGATTTTTAAGATTGGCAAGCTGCTCTCGGACCTCCTGGCCCAACGGCGAATCTTGAAGGGCTGGTGTAAGTTTGTCAAACAGCTCCGATACCAGTTGCTGATTGCTGGAATCTTTCAGTAGTGCCTGTAGTTTAAAAAGGCTAAGTACATGATCCGTATGCTGCTGCACATAGTTGACCTGTGCTGTCTGTAGTGCCGCAGACCATTTGTTTAGGCTCGCGTCAATCGTGTTGATGGTAGCCCGTGCCGGTGAATCCATGCGAAAACTATCTTGGGAAAAAGCATTCTCTGCCTCGAAATAGGCAGCCATTAGTGTACTGATGCTGTCCAATATCGTCTGATGCGTTTTGTCAAAACTTCTGGCTTCAGTATTCAATGTTGAGCCGGCAATATCCGCGTGGTTAAGCTGACCGAGTTTGCCCCGAATCGTTATCTTGCCAGGGTGCAGATAGAAATCGAGTGTTTCTGATCGTCCCCCCGTAGCATCCATGTAAAATAGATTCGCGATTTCAGGTCCTTCGGAAGTACCTTTAAAGCGAAAATGGCCTTGTTCCAGCCGGGCAGAATCAAGCGGGAGATCGCCACCAAAACGTTGAAGGAAAAGTTTTCCTTTTTGATTTTTGGGAACCCCAAAAAGTGTTCCCTGAAGCTGGTAGGTTGCTTTTTCCTGCGCCTTGACGAAGCATAGGGAATAAAGAAAGGCAAAAGCTAATAGCGTAACTCTCATTGTATATCGTGTTTAGTTGTTATATCCCGGATTTTGCGTTAATAGCCTGTTATTTTGAAGCTCAACGGTGGGTAAAGGGTAGAGCTGGGCAAACGTCTTCCAAGTGGTCGGTTTTGCTTTTTTCATCACGTTATCGGCTAGCCCCAAGCGTTTGAGTGTAAACCAACGGTCGCCCCATTCGAAACAGAGTTCAACGCGACGCTCCTGCACGATGGCTGCTCTCGCCTGTGATTGGGATAATCCACTGGATAAATCCGTAAGTCCCGCACGCCTGCGTAGGATATTGATATCATCAACAGCCGTTGAGAGACCAAGTTGCAGGCGTGCCTCGGCACGGTTGAGGTATTGTTCGCCCAGGCGCAACACCGAGGTATATTCATTGTTTGCAGATCCGGCTTCGCCGTCCGAACGGTATTTGTTGATCTGGTAGCCGTTTACTGTTTCTTCAAAACGGACGAAGTTTTCTTTTCGTTTATCGTTCTCCTCAAAGGCTGGCAATAGACCCGTTGCATCTTCAGTTACGCCAAAGCTGGCAAACTCTCCTTTTATGCCGATGCCAATGGAGGCGCCCACACTGTTCCATAGCTGCAATATCTGCTCGGGATTGTTTTTGGTAAAGATATCCATTGGCTCGCCCCCGTCTGCACGATCAAAATGGCCCAGTTCAAACAACTGCGACTGTGCGATCACCTGACTGGCGGCCTGCTCAGCTTTGGTCCAGTCTTTGGTAAATAGGTATACGCGCGATAACAGGGCTAATGCAGCCCACTTATTGGCCTTCACGCGCTCGCCCGGGTAATCCGAACCTAAAAGCTGGCTGGCATCTTCCAGATCCTGAATGATCTGCGTATACACTGCTGCTACCGCTGCGCGCGGTTTGAGACGTTCTTCCGGGTAATTGGTCGTCAGCACCAAAGGAACATCGCCATAGAGATTGACCAAAAAATAGTAATTGAGGGCCCGCATAAATTTAGCTTGGCCGATCGCTTCATCCTTGCCAGCTTGCGTCATGCCCTTGGATTGCCCAACGCCTTCAATGATTGCATTGCTAACGCCAATGATGGAATATAGATTTCCCCAAAAGTCATTCGTCTGCGCCGAAAAGGGATTGAGGTTGTAGCTGTACATAAAGCTATACCCGGGGTTAAAGCTATTGATACCGGGTATCAGCTCGTCGGAAGATAATCCCGTGTTCAGTGAAAGATCATTTTGATAAGCAGCAAATCGTCCATACATCCCGACCACCACACTGTCGGCCATGGTGTCATTCGCATAAATTTGATCCGTTGTGTAGATATATTTTGGTGTCACCTCCAGCAGTTTGTTGCAACTGCTCATACCTAAGGCAACAGGTAAAAGGAAGCTCAATAATTTGATATAGTTGGTTTTCATGTCCGTAGTCTAAATGGTTTAAAATGAAGTCCGTAATCCTAACGTAAACGTGCGCAGCATCGGCATGTCCACGCCGGTTTCTGGATCTGTACTCTTATAACTGGTGATGGTCAGTAGATTGGCTCCAGTGACATAGGCGCGTAGGTTTTTAAGTTTTAGCTTCTCAAGCATTTTACCCGGTACCGAGTAGCTGAGGGTAATATTGCTTAAGCGGATGTACGACCCGTCCACAAAATTGGCACCCGATGAATTGTAATTGGACATGGTGCTGGAGTTGGTGGTATAAGCAGGAAATTTAGCATCCTCACCCGGATGTTGCCATCTGTCCAAGACAATTGCAGGGGCATTGATAACACTTCCGGCACTCGTAAATGGATAATTATAAATATGTGTGTTCTTTTTGAAACTTAAAAAGATGTCTAGATCAAAGTTTTTATAATTGAACGAGTTGCCAAAGCCACCAAAGAATGTCGGAATATTGTTTGCTAGAGGGACATAGTCATCTGGAAAACTGATAAAACCGTCGCCATTCACATCGCGGAATTGCGGTTGCCCATCCGCAGCATTGATTCCAAGATATTCATACCCCCAGATCAGATTTAATGGTTTACCGATCTGATAGGTTAGGCTGTTGGAAGAGCTTGCAAGGTTGGGATAAGACAAGAGCTTGTTGCGGTTGATGCTCATGGTAAAGTTTGTCTTCCAGGTGAAGGCCAAGGTGTTGATCGGCGTGGTCTGCAGACTAAATTCCCAGCCGCTATTCTGTACATTGGCATCTAGGTTTTGGTTGACCGAACTAAAACCCACCTGAGTAGGTAATCCATAGCCAACTAATTGATTGCCCGACCGATTGCGGTAATAGTTTGCTTCAAAGATGATGCGGTCTTTCAAGAAGCCTATTTCAGCAGCAAGGTCAAGCTTCTTGTTGACTTCCCACTGATAATTTGCATTGAATGGGTTCTTAGGAAGATAGCCCTGCCCTTGGTAATTGTCAAATATACGTTCGTAATTCACGAAATAGGAATAGTCGCCAATATTATCATTACCTGTCAAACCATAGCTGCCGCGCAATTTGGCAAAACTCAAGCCAAACTGATTATCCTTTAACCAGCTCTCTTCGCTTAGGATCCACGCTGTACCGACAGACCAAAAGTTACCATATTTTTTTCCAGGACCAAAACGGGAAGAGCCGTCACGTCTGACGGTTGCATTGACGACATATTTTTGGTCAAACGTCCATCCCACACGAGCAAATCCCGAAAGGAAACGGTACTGAGTATCCTTGGGTTCGATATTGATGATTGGTGCGGCATGGATGTCTCTAATCTGACTATCGTCTGTATAGCCGTTTCCACTTGTGGTAATTGCCGAGTTACCGCGATGGATATAAGTACCCCCAAGAAGGGCACGAAATGAACTGCGCCCCACGATAAGATCATAATTCAGCTGAGGCTCAAAATTAAAGGTAGCCGTGCTAGCCTTGGTAAAAGTGTTGTTGCCCAAGATGTTTTCGGATGGTCTGAATGATCTCCGTGGATTGATCGCGAGCTGGTCCATTTTCATGCGGGTATAACCGGTATTGATTTTGGCTACAAGATTAGGTAACAACTCATAGCTCAGCGCAATATTGCTGATTAAATTTTTAGTTCTATTTTCAACCGTACGCTCCAGCGCAGCAATAGGGTTATCTATCGTCCAATTTAATTTTCCATCAGCATCGTAAAGGGAGAAATTTGGAGGCAGGCTCTGAAAGTTGGTAAACGATAGTGGAATGACTTCGTTTTTATCCGTGGCATAGCTCGCCGAAAGGGAAGCTTTAAATTTGCCGTCGTTACTGTGGTAGTCGAGGTTGCTTCGGAAGTTACCGACGGAAAGACCGTTTTTCTTTTGATATACAGTGTTTTCACGCCTAAATCCACCGCCAAGCAGGTAGTTGAAACCCGATGATCCCCCCGATAGGGATAATTCAGCATTGGATGTATGGGCGACATTGCCAAAATATTCTTTTTGCCAGTCGTGGTCCTCCGTTTGGCTCCATTTCAGCAGGTCAGGGTAATCATTGGGCGTGAGTTCAATACCGTCGTTTTTTGCAGCCTCACGTCGCATCTCCAGATATTGGGCGGTATTGAGCATTTTTACATAGTTAGCGATAGAGCCAAAACTATGGTAATAATCAGCACTGATGGTGGGACGACCGGGCTTACCGCGTTTGGTGGTGATCAGGATCACACCATTGGCACCCCGGGCACCATAGATCGCGGTAGCATCAGCATCTTTAAGTACTTCAATGCCGGCAATCGTGCTGGGGTCGATACTTTTAAAAGGACTTTCACCTAAATAGGAAGAGGTGAGGCCATTTGCACCGATATAGGCCAGTGAACTGCTATTAAAAGGAATACCATCAACAATGTACAAGGGTTGTCGCGCTTGGCCATCCTGATTGACCGTATTGATGCCCCGGATTTGCACCTGAGTCTGTATGCCGGGAAGGCCATTTAGGGTATTGATCATCATACCAGGAACCCGATTTTGGAGTGCAATGAGCGGGTCTGCTGTCGGTGTTTTCTCAATGGTGGCCGCAGTGACGCTAGCGGTCGAACCTGTATTCAACCGTTTGGATACCTCCTGCCCATAGGACAGTACGCTGACTTCATCAAGCAGGTTTTGGGTCTGCAAAAGCTGCATGTTTATGATGCTTTGGCTTGGGGCTACAGCAAGTTGCCTCTCTTCGTAACCAACGGAACTGAAAACCAAGGTGTCGGTATGATTGGTCCGCTCGATCTTAAAAGCGCCTTTATCATTGGTGAAAGTGACTTTGTCGTTGCTTTTGTTGTAAACGGTTACCAATTCTACTGGGCCGGATTTGTCCCGTACAGTTCCGTTCAACAAAAGCTGTTTCGCAGGTTGCTGTTGTTTTTGATGCTGTTGGCCGCTTTTCTCCCGTGGAAGAATGGTGATCTCTCTTCCAACGATTTTAAAGGTGAACGGTAAATCCTTAAAGGCTTCATCAAGAACATCCCGCAAGGCTTTATCCTTTGCCTGAACTTTGACAACGGTATTGAGGTCGATCTGATTGCCAGACGCAATGATGTTATAGCCTGTCTGTTGTCGGATGGTTGAAAAAAGTTCTTTGAGCGTCGGTTTTCCCTGATAATTGAGCTGTTGACCAACGACTGTGCTACCAGCAAGAAGCGACGTGACCAAGAGCAAGTTTTTTAGACGATTCATCGGGTCTGTGATTTAGGTTAATGTGTTTAGATTTCTGTGTAAAAAAAAGGCTTCGTTATTTAATTTTGTGAACAGCTATTTTGCCGTCACGATAGTCAAAGTTTAATTGACCGGTGCTTTCCAAAAAGGTAAGCGTTTTGGTCAATGATTGATTTTTGTCGATAGATCCCCAAAACACAAGCTGTTGCGTAGCGGAGTCTTGATATTCAAAATCTACATTGTACCACCTTGAAAGTGTAGCCAAAATGGCATCGAGCCGTTCGTTGTCAAATAGGAAATATCCTTTCTTCCAAGCCGTCGCTGCTTCGATATTGGCCGGTAGAATCTGGATCGATGTCTTGGAGATGAGCGATCGCTGTCCGGGTACAAGCAGGCGTTGATTTACATCGACCGAACCTTCAAGCAGTGTAGTTTCAACAAACTCGCGGTTGTCATAACTGTTGATGTTAAATGTGGTGCCCAATACCTTTACTTCCTGGTTTCTGGATTTCACGATAAAGGGTTTATGTGGATTTTTGTTTACTTCAAAATAAGCTTCACCTGTTAACAAGACTTCCCGTTTGTCGGCAGCAAATTGCATTGGATAGCTGATTGTCGATGCAGCATTCAGCCATACTTTACTGCCATCGGGCAGGTTAACCTGATATTGACCACCCCTGGGAACTTCAACGGTCAATTTGCGCGATTGCAATTCCAGAGCGCTGATAGGCGATCCATCTAAATAGACGGCTGTTCCGTTGACGATCTTAACACCCGATTTGCCTCCCTTGAGTACGATGCTTGACCCGTCTTCCAATTTCAGTATGGCCTTTTCTTGTCCGGGTTTGAATTGATCTATCGCGGCTAGGGTATCGCGATGCGACTGTCCACGCGGGATAAAAAGTAACGCAAAAGCAATCAGCAGGACGGCAGCAGCAGCGCTGATCCAAGCCGCCCTTTGGTACAATGGTCTGCGCGAGGCCGGCTTTGCATCAAGCTGCTGTTGGATTTGAAGGAGTATGGTATTTTTACGATCTTCCTGCTCGGCGCTATCCAGTTCCCATTCTACAGCTTGCTGCGCTTCGTACCACGATTCTATCAGCTGGTTTTCCTCCGCTGAACTGATACCGAGTTCGTACTTCAATAAGATTTCCGCAATGTTTTTCTGTTCCATGAGCGCCAGTGTTTATAGTATAGTTGCATCAAACCGTATTTGGTGGTAGATGAATATTAAAAAATAATGAATTTTATTTTAAGTCGATGAGGAGGAGGAGCAGAAGCGAATAGAGCCCCTGTTTCTTGAGGTTATTTCTCAGAATGTTCAGTGCGTTGCTGATCTGTTTTTTGACCGTTTGGTCAGAGATGTCCAGACGTTCTGCAATTTCTTTATAACTAAGTTGTTCCTGTCGGCTCAATAGAAATACCTCTTTCATTTTTGCTGGGAGCCGTTCAATTTCACCGTCAATGATCTGCTGCAGCTCTTTACCTTGCTGCTGGTCGCTCAATGAAAATCCGGTAACGTCAATATATTCCAAAATTGATGCAATCAATTTTTTTTGATTGCCTTGAGTGCGGTGATAGAAAAGTGCGCTTTTACGGGCAGCCCCATATAACCAGCCGTGGATATCCTGTATTTCGGACGATTGAGTTTTGTTCCAGAGATTGACGAAAATATTCTGCAAGAGATCTTCTGCATCGGTCTGGTCTTTCACCAGTTTGGACAGGTAGATAAGTAGGGGATCCCAATAGGATTTAAAAATAAGGTCGAACACCTGCCTGTCACCCTGCTGTAGGCGCTGAAGGATATATTTAGATTCGATCTCATTTTTAAGATTCACGTTAGTCGTAATAGGTGACGACAAACTTAGATAAATTTGTTATTAATTGCAATATAAGGTCCCGCTCGATTTTTCATGCCGACCTGTTTAAAGCGAACTTTTTTTTTCTGCTGTTTCATTCCAATGGCTCCATCCAGATTGCTTTATTACCGTCATTCTCTCTGGATGACGCAAAGAATAGCTGGATACTCTTCTGCTTGAATCTAAGTTTTTGAAAATTTCTTAAAAGTTCTTATGCTGATAGTGGTATTTTTGATCTTTAAAATAGTTTAGATTATTACATCGCTTAATTTTCCTTATAGCTATGCCGCTGAATATATTCAGTGGGGCTCAATCCATACATCTTTTTGAATAGTGTAGTGAAATGCGTCTGATTGGTAAATCCGAGCGAATAAGCTACCTGAGAGATATTCATTTTTTTCTCCAGCAGCAACTTTTCAGCTTGCTGTAACCGGATATTACGAATAAATTCACCGGTCGAAATACCCGTCAGCGATTTCACCTTACGGTGCAGCTGTACACGGCTCAACCCTACTTCATCGGCTAGAAACTGCACATTGAACGCCGAATTCTCCAGGTATTGGTTCACTGTTTTGACAATACGTTCCATCAGCTGCTCATCGCTAGACTTAAAGGTGATGGTTTTTACCTTACCTTCCTGCTGCTGCGCGCCCGAAAACTTTCCTTTAACCTTCATGCGGTTTTTGATGAGATTGTGTATAACAAGGTGAAGCTCATCCACCATAAAAGGCTTTGTCAGGTAAGCATCTGCGCCGCGACCAATGCCTTCCAAACGGTCTTCCTGATTGGTTTTTGCTGTTAGTAGCACCACAGGAATATGGTTGGTGGTGCTATTACCCTTGAGCTTTTTGACCAACATATAGCCATCCATTAATGGCATGGCAACGTCGGAAATAATCAGGTCGGGCTCCTCAGCAAGGGCGAGCTGAAACCCCTCGCCACCATTTTCGGCAAGCAGTACTTTGTAGGATGGTGAAAGTTCCTGCTGCAGATAGTGTAAAATGTCGCGGTCGTCGTCAATGACGAGCACTTTATAGCCTGTTTTTTGATAATCGTTCTTTGGATGTTGGTCAGTTGCCGACACTGGGCGGCTCTCGTGTTTTAACGTCAATGCATCAGTTGGTCTAACTGGAGCAAGATCTTCCTGCCGCAGATGCGTGTTGCCCATCGGAAGACGGATCACAAAAAGGCTACCGCTGCATTCACTTCTATTTTCGGCATGTATCTGTCCACCGTGCAGTTCAACCAGCACTTTGGTCAGATGTAGACCAATGCCCGAACCCTGCCGCTGATAAGTACTATGCGCAGCAGACTGGTAGTATCGCCTAAAAACATCGCGAAGATCGCTTGTGGCGATGCCGCTACCCGTATCACTGACAACAAGTTCTAAGATTTCACTTCCCTTTTCCCGTTGTTGAACGGTTAGGGAAACCGCAATTTGACCACCACGCGGAGTAAATTTAAACGCGTTGGAGATCACATTATGCAGTATTTTTTCAAAGCTGTTGACTTCGATCCAAATTGGAATATCATCGGCCTCGTTGTGTACGGATAGCTGGATCTGATGGCTGAGCGCCTGATCCTTAAAAATGCTGATGATCTGCTTGACATAATCTACAGCATTGATTTGGCAAAATTTGAGATTCATGTGCCCGCTTTCCAGCTTTCGGATATCAAGCAACTGATTGACTAGACTCAGGATGCGCTGTGCATTGAGATTCATGTTCTGCAGCGTAGCTCGGGTTTGTGGATCTGCTGCATTTTTCATGAGCTTATCAATCGGACTCATGACTAACGTCAGCGGCGATCGGATCTCATGTGATACATCAGTAAAAAGCTGTAACCGGAAAGCATGCAGACGTTCGAGCCGCCGCTCATGCAGATATTTACTGATTAGGAATATAATACCGGTCGCAAGTAGGATATAAACGAAGTAAGCTAGTCCACTTAAATACCAGGGCGGTTGGATATGCAGCGTCACCATAAGGCTTGGCGAGTAGATGCCAAATTTACAGGCGCGTATTTCCAATTCATGCTCCCCCGAAGAAAGGTTGTTGTATGTGATCAGGTTTACTCCCGGAAGCGTAGCATTCCAGCTTTTGTTGATGCCTTTGATACGGTATTCGTAATGTACATTTTCTGGACTGTTAAAATCCATCGTGGATAGTTCAAAAGTGAAACTGTCGTCGTTGCTATGGAAGAAAAATTGATTTGCAGCCATCAGGTCATCTTTATAGATTACGCTTCCACTGGGGGCCATGCCCGGCTTAATGGGCTGGTTCTTGACATACAGATTGGTAATGAGGACAGGATGTGGATAGGTCTGCAGCTGTATCTTTTCTGGAAAAAATGAAGTAATCCCCTGCCGTCCGCCGTAGTATATTTTTCCTTGCGTATCCTGAAAATGCACGCTGCGGTTGTAGGACCGATCGACCAAGCCGTCTCCGGTATAGTAATTGACAATTTTACCTGAACCGGCATTCAGACAGTTGATACCCTTGAATGTGCTACACCAAATATTTCCTTTCTTGTCACTGCCTAAGCCAGTGATCACATTGCTGGATAGTCCGTTATTAGTCGTGTAAATGCTGACCGATCCTGATTTCTTATTGATTTGATATAGGCCGTTGTAAGTGCCTGCCCAGATGTGACCTAAATGATCGTCCAATAGAGAGATGGTGATCTGTTCGGATAATCGATGGGCTGTATACTGTTGAGAGAAGCTCTTTGTGGTAGGATCAAAACAGCTCACGCCCTTATGATGCCCAAGCCAGATAAGACCATCATCAGCGCATAAGACGGTAGCAATCCAATCATTGGCTAAGGCGCCCTTTGTCGAACTGCTGGTATTCATACTATAACTTTGAGCAATTTTTGTATCGAGGTCGTATTCCACAAAGCCCGATCCGAATGTAGCAATATAAATCTTATTGTTTTTGCCTAAGGCGAAAGATTTGACCTGTCTGGATGGGCAGATATCCCTGAGGGTGGATTGTCCTGCTACAGGATCAATTTGTCCAAGGCCTTTATCATAAGAACTGAACCAGATCGTACCGTCCGAAGCCACTTCCAGTTTATTGATATCCGCTATGGTATTTATTTGTTGATGTGAAATGCCTTGACGGTCAGTTTTAAAAACGCCTTCTCGCTCCACGGCATACCAAATGTTACCTTGGCGATCACGTGTAATGGCACTGATGATGTTTTGATCTGTTTTTTCCCGGCCTGAGATACGCCAAAATTCAAACTGTTTGCTTTGCACGGGGATAAAAATCAGGCCCCGTTGAAACCAGCCAAGCCAAAGATTATTTTCTCGGTCCTGCAGCAGCGCACGTATCCGTGCATGTCGGTAGTCATTATCCAAATTAGGAAGCTCAGCTTGTGCAGCAATCAGTGGCTTTTTTTCCAGATCCAGATACCATAGCCCATCGCCCTCGGTACTGATCAGCAGATGGTTTTTCCGGCCTTTTGATAGTTGGATCTCCGTTACGGTAGACTGCAGTTTCGACTTGTATTCAACCGCTTCAAATGTATTGTTTTGCGGATCATAGCGGCTAATCTTTGAGGGCGACGCAAATAGGAGCTTGCCGTCATGTTGCTGCACGATGTCATAATTGCCGCCCTTCGGCATCGGAAGTAGATCCGAAACGATTTGCCTTGCCCGCTTCTGGTCGGCAGAAACCTGCGAGACGCCTACACGGTCTATAGCTACCCAAACCCTGTTCATCCGGTCTTCAAAGAGACTGCGGGCAAACATGCCGCCAACCAGCGTATTGAGTCGCGGTAGCGATAGCGCCTCTCTACGGCTAACTTGAATGTCGAAGATACCCCAGCCTGATGTCGCTACCCAAATGTGACCATTTTTTTTATGGATGATATCTGTAATGTGCGGTGCAATCTGATCGGGAAAATGGATTCGAACAAATTGGTCACTATTTTCATCGTAATACTGCAGTCCATTATTGCAGCCCACCCAGAGTCTTTTGTCGCGATCAAGATAAAGGATGATGATATTATTACTCGATATGGACGTGCTGTCCTGCACATCGTGTAGATATTGTACAAAACGGGTACCGTCAAACTTGTTGAGCCCATACTCGGTACCTGTCCAGATATAGCCGTGTTTGTCCTGACTGATACTGGTGGTCAGATTGGATGAAAGTTCGCCAAAACCATAATCCCTATTGTCATAGATGCGCGTGGCCTGTCCATGGGCATACCCTATAAAAGCAAATAGTAATAAGATTATCGAAAAAAGATCCCTCCGCATTGGTATAATTGGTTTATGCTTTTGAAGATACATATTATTGCGCAACCCTGAAAAGAAAAAAAAAGCTTATGGGTTAATAAACCCTGTTTTACATGAAGATGTAACAAATTGAAATAAATATGAAACGTCAATGCAAGGCGTTGCAACAATGACCAAAGGGAATGTAACAGGTACAAATGCGCCGTTTTATCAAGAGTACTACTTTTAGGTTGCTGAAAATGATCATCATGCAACATTCCTCACGGTGCGAGTATAGCATGGGTAATGGAGGTGCTGCAAGTGCTGAATTCAGGAAGGGAAAAAACCAATTATAATGGAAATCATCATGTTTACTCACCATCGCTTTTGGCGAGCATTTTTGGTCGTTGTGCTGATCTACTGCTGTGGCAGCAATGCCCATGCTGTGTTGCCGAGTTACAGAGATACGGCGGCCCGCAATTTTATAGTTCACGAAGCAGGTCCCGGTTTCCTGGCCTTAGTCAATAATGGGGTGCCTTTGTCTATGCTTGTCGACCCGCAAGATCACAAGGGCGTATTGCGGGCTTACGAAAATCTAAAAAAGGATTTTATACAGGTTACGGGTCATGGTCCCGACCAGCAAAACAACGGGCGCTCTAAGATCATTATCGGTACCTATGGCAACTCGAGCCTGATTGACAGTCTCGTACATAAAGGTCTTTTGGACAGCAGTACGCTTGCCGGAAAGCGGGAAAAGTTTGTGATGACGGTGGTCAATGAGCCGTTGTGGGGAATTGATTCAGCGCTGGTTATCGCCGGCAGCGACAAACGGGGTACGATCTACGGCATTTATGAGCTGTCTGCACAGATTGGTGTTTCGCCCTGGTATTACTGGGCAGATGTGCCAATCCGCAAAGCAACCGCATTGTACGCCAAGCCAGGTCTCTACACACAGGGGGAACCAAAGGTCAGCTATCGAGGTATTTTTCTGAATGATGAAGCACCAGCATTAAGTGGTTGGTCCAAGGCGACGTTCGGTGGATTTAATGCAGATTTTTATGAAAAGGTATTCGAACTGCTATTACGCCTGAAAGCCAATTACCTCTGGCCTGCAATGTGGGGAAGTGCTTTTTATGATGATGATCCAAAAAATGGACCACTGGCGGATGAAATGGGTATTATCATGGGGACCTCGCACCATGAGCCGATGGCTAGGGCGCAGGCGGAATGGAAACGCTACGGCAATGGCGGAGCCTGGGATTATGCTAAAAATAAAGCCGGGTTGCAGAAGTTTTGGCGTAGCGGTATAGAACGTGCACGAGACTGGGAGTCTATCCTGACCATTGCCATGCGCGGTGATGGGGATGAACCCATGAGCGAAAAGCAAAATGTCAGTCTGCTGGAGCAGATCGTCCGCGATCAGCGACGCTTGATTGCGGAAGCCACAGGACGGACGGCAGCCGAGACACCACAGCTATGGGCTTTATACAAAGAAGTACAGGATTATTATGATAAAGGCATGCGGGTGCCGGACGATGTAACACTACTGCTTTGTGATGACAATTGGGGCAATGTACGCAAGCTGCCGGAACCGAATGCCTCGCCACGAAAGGGCGGTTATGGCATGTATTACCATTTTGACTATGTGGGTGCCCCACGCAATGCGAAATGGATCAATGTGTCCCAGATACAGCGGATATGGGAGCAGATGAACCTCACCTATAGACATGGCGTAGATAGAATATGGATCGCTAATGTCGGCGACCTCAAGCCCATGGAATTCCCCATTTCATTTTTTCTCGATATGGCCTGGGATCCAGACCGGTTTAACGCCAGCAACCTGATGGATTACACCCGCGAATGGTGTCGGCAGCAGTTTGGCGAAGCGTATGCCACAGAAGCGGCCAGCATGATCAACCGCTATACCAAATATAACCATCGGGTTACCCCCGAACTGCTGAACGAGCGTACCTTTAGTCTCACGCATTATAAAGAATTTGACAGTGTTGTCAACGATTACAACAGGTTGGCCATGGAGGCCTCGCGACTCCATTATTTGCTGCCAGATTCCCTAAAGGATGCCTTCGATCAGCTGGTGGCTTTTCCAATCAACGCCTGCGCGAACTTGTATGAAATGTACCATGCTAAAGCGATGAACGACTACTATTACGGAAGGAACGATCGCAGGGCAAATGACTGGGCCGATAAGGTAAAGGCTTGCTTTCTGCGCGATTCACTTTTTACCCACCATTACAACCATTCCATTGCCAAAGGGAAATGGATTCACATGATGGATCAGGTGCGCATCGGCTACAGCAGCTGGAATGAACCGCCTAAGGCTATCATGCCTGTGGTTCACTACCTGCCGGATACTGCCGTTCAGGGTTCGCCAAAGGTATTTCTGGAGACCGGCGGCTATATCGCCATGGAGGCCGCTAGCTATGCTGCAGCAAGCAGCGCACCGGGGGTACAATGGGTTGAGATTCCAGACTTGGGAAAGACCGTGTCGGCCATGACAACACAACCCGTTACAGCTAGCCTCGGAAATAACACCGCCCTAGAATACAAGATCCGCGTGAAAGAGAAGCGAGAAGCAAAGATCATAGTACTGTTGTCGCCCACGCTCAACTTCAATGGAAACCGTGGGCTGCGCTATGCGATATCCATTGACGGCGGTCCCGAAAAGCTGGTCAATTTTAATGGACATTATAAGGGCGAACTGGGACAATGGCAGGCACGCCGTATTATCGAAAGTGTGTCAGTACACAGCTTGCTGCCAGGACAACATACCCTTCGAATCCGATTCTTGGATCAGGGAATCGTGTTGCAGCGCATACTCATCGATTTTGGGGGGCTGAAACCCTCTTATCTCGGTCCGCGGCAGAGCGCAACAGCACAGTCGATAGACACGTACAGTAAATAAATATGAATAAAAAAATAATTGTAATCATGGAAAACAACACACATTACTTACTTCCTAACTTCAGCCTTAATCTGTGCGGATCAAAAGGTGGACGTAACGTACGAATAATTGAAATTGCATACCCTGATACAGTCGGTATGCTAGCGGTGGAGGGAAGCTGATGGGACATGTGATCCGATATGGTGTCTGCCTATTGTTAGCCGTGTTGTGCTATATGGCAGGTCAGGCAGAAGACGGTAGCCGACTTTGGTTGCGCTACAGCAAGGTCGAAGATAAGGAAGCTGCACTGCGCAAAATTCACTGCTCACTCCGTGATCCTGTGGCCAATACTGCGGTCCACGAGTTACAGCAGTACTGGCGCAAAGGTGATGTAACGCTGGTGCTGGATAAAAAATGGCCAAAATACCAGCCTGACGGATATCGTATCCGGTCGGAAGCGGGTAAGACGATTATTCGTGCAGGCAACAGTACCGGCCTGCTTTACGGAGCTTATCACTTGCTGCGGTTACAGCAGATCGGGAATGAGCTTACGCAGCTAGATATCGTTGAAACGCCGAGTTACCGTTTACGCATGCTCAACCATTGGGACAATCTGGACGGTACAGTTGAGCGGGGCTATGCTGGCTACTCGCTTTGGAAGTGGGACGAATTACCTGCAATAAAGTCGCCTCGCTACGTTGAATATGCCCGTGCAAATGCGTCCATTGGTATCAATGCGGTTGTGCTCAATAACGTAAATGCGTCACCACTGATCCTGCGCGAAGACTATATAGAGAAGGTAAAGGTGTTAGCGGATAGCTTCCGTCCTTACGGTATCCGCGTGTTTCTATCCATTAATTTTTCGTCACCGGCGATTCTGGGCAATCTTCAGGATTCGGATCCGCTAGATCCCAATGTGGCACGTTGGTGGAAGGACAAGGCAGATGCAATTTATAAGATCATACCTGATTTTGGTGGCTTTTTAGTGAAGGCCAATTCAGAGGGGCAACCTGGACCACAAGATTATGGACGGACGCATGCCGACGGCGCTAATATGCTGGCCGCTGCGCTGAGACCCCACCAGGGGTTGGTCCTGTGGCGTGCTTTTGTGTATAATCCCTCGGCCGAAGATCGCGCCAAACAGGCTTATCAGGAGTTTGTGCCGCTAGACGGCAAGTTTGACGACAATGTGATCCTACAAATCAAAAATGGGCCAATCGATTTCCAGCCGCGTGAACCGTTTAATCCATTGTTTGGAGCGATGCCAAACACGAGCCAGATGGTCGAATTTCAGATCACTCAGGAGTACCTCGGGTTTTCTAATCATCTGGTATACCTCGCTCCGCTGTTTAAGGAGACGCTCGATGCCGAAACCTATACACGAAAGGAAGCGAGTACGGTGGCCGGGCTAACGCAAAAAGGGCCGAATCCACAGCTATCGGCGATTGCAGGTGTTGCCAACATCGGCGAGGACAGCAATTGGTGTGGTCACCACTTTGCCCAAGCCAACTGGTACGCCTTCGGAAGGTTAGCTTGGAACAGCGGCTTATCCAGCGACAGCGTGGCGCGGGAGTGGCTCGCTTCAACCTTTTCGCCAGATTCGACCCTCGTTGCTCCGCTGTTGAAGGTGATGCTGGAATCGCGTGAGGCGGCAGTCAACTACATGATGCCGCTGGGTCTGCACCATATATTCGCTTTCGAACACCACTATGGTCCCGAACCCTGGGGCGATATTCCCGGTGGAAGACCCGATTGGATGCCTTGGTATTACCATAATGCAGATTCGCTCGGGATCGGATTTGACCGGACTGCTTCGGGCAGCAATGCCGTTACACAGTACCATAGCCCCCTCAAGGAGCAGTTTGCAGAGCTGGGCAGCTGCCCTGATAAATATTTGCTCTGGTTTCACCATGTACCCTGGAGCTACAGCATGAAAAATGGTCGCTCCTTATGGGACAACCTGTGCTATGCCTATCAGGCAGGTGTGGATCAGGTACGGTATGTTCAGCGTATATGGGATGGTCTTGAACAAAAGGTGGATGCGGAACGCTTTGAGGACGTGCAGGCAAAATTAAAAATTCAGGCAAAGGATGCCGTATGGTGGCGCGATGCCTGCCTGTTGTATTTTCAGACTTACTCCAAAATGCCCATTCCACCTACCCTGGAGCAACCGGTGCATAGGCTGGACGAATTGAAAAAAATTAAACTAAATCTTAAACACCATAATTAGCTCCTTTGGATAAAATTATTAGCGTTATTCATCGAAGTAAAAACCGCCAAAAAAACAGTATTGGCCGTTGGCGAGCGGAAGAACGTAACAAATTGAAATGCTTTTGTTACATATTTTAATTGTTGTAAATACACTTAAAAGTATGTTTGTATTCAGATAAACCAAATTATAAATAAACCAATCATGTTAAAGCGGAAAAGGAAAATCATGCTGGGCATGTCCGTCGTTATATTGGCGACATTAATGGCATTCAGTACAAAAGAGTATAAAAGAGAACCGCAGAAAGATCGTCTTTCTGGTCCTGTATTTTCGGATTTTGTTTACAAAGGTGGAGACGCAATTTATAAGGAAAACCCGTTAAAGCCGGGGCAGTTTTATTCGCCTATTCTTCAGGGTTGTTATCCCGATCCGAGTATTACGCGTAAAGGCAATGATTACTACCTGGTCAATTCATCCTTTTCGATGTTCCCAGGTGTTCCGATCTTTCACTCGGTTGATCTGGTCAACTGGAAACAGCTGGGGCATGTCCTCGACCGTGAATCGCAGCTAAAAGTGGGTACATCAGGAATTAGCGAGGGAATATATGCCCCTGATATCGTGTACAATCGGCATAACGACACCTTCTACATGATTACGACCCAAATCGCTTCGGGCATCGGAAATATGGTCGTGAAAACCAAAGACCCCAAAGCTGGAGACTGGTCCGATCCAATCAAGCTGGATTTTGATGGCATTGATCCGGCACTATTCTTTGATGATGACGGCAAGGCCTATGTGGTGCACAACGATGCGCCTGATAAAGGTAAGCTCCGCTATGAGGGGCATCGTGTCATCAAACTCTGGGAATACGACACACAGAAGGATCAGATCATTAAAGGGAGTGAGCGTATATTGGTGGATGGCGGCGTGCATCCCGCGGACAATCCCATCTGGATCGAAGGCCCACATATTTACAAAAAAGCAGGAAAATATTACCTGATGTGTGCAGAAGGAGGGACGGGTAGCGATCACAGCGAAGTGATCTTTTCGAGCGAACAGATAGCAGGGCCTTACACTCCGGCACCCAAAAATCCGATACTCTCACAGCGACATCTCGATAAAACTAGGCTCAATCCGGTGGAATGGGCTGGACACGCTGACTTGGTTGAAGGTCCGGATGGATCGTGGTATGGTATTTTTCTTGGCGTCAGACCCAATGAAGTCAACCGGGTCAACACGGGACGTGAAACATTTATCCTCCCGGTAGATTGGTCCGGTGAATGGCCTATCTTTCAAGGCGGCATGGAGCCCCTTAAACCTAGTGTTCCAATGCCTGCCGGTGTGGAAAACAAAGGAAATGCTCCAGGTTATTTTCCCAACGGGAATTTTACGTTCGCCGACCCGATGACTGCAGCGAAGCTCGACCACCGTTGGGTTGCTCTACGTGGAGCCCGCGAACAATTTGTACAGCAGTCCGATAAAGGTACCATCCTAAAGCCATATGCCGTTGATATCAGTGAACAAAAGCCATTATCCGCCCTCTTTTACAGACAACAACATAAGAACTTTGAGAGCACAGTATCGCTAAACTATGTGCCGTCTGCGCCCTCGGATCTCGCAGGCATCACCTGTCTGCAGAGCGAAAAATACCATTATGTGCTAGGACTGACAAAACAAGGCCAGGAAAACTATATCGTGCTGGCTAGAAATGAGAACGGTAGCACCAAAATCCTCGCGAAGGAGAAGATCAATCTGAAAGGGGCTGTGCAATTAAAGGTCAAGGCGGTTGGCGATGCCTATCAATTTTCCTATGCCCTAGCACCCGGCCAGTTTAAGCATATCGGCAATGCGGTATCGGGCGACATCCTGTCGACAGACGTTGCTGGCGGTTTTACAGGTGCGCTGATTGGTCTGTACAGTACCACAGCCAATAAAATCAGGTAGCTGCGGTGACCTACAAAAATGTATTGAAATAACGATTATAAACAGAAGTGAAAACAAAATTTTCTTAAATCCCTAAATTATGAGAATGACGAGATTTACTATTTTTGTGCAACTAAAAAGAGGATTACAGTGTATTCTGCCCTTGCTCTTTTTGCTGGCAGCCCTGCAGGTGGCTTTAGCACAAGATAAGCTGGTAAAGGGCCTGGTCTCGGATCCGAAGAGACAGCCCATTGAAGGGGTGACCGTATCCGTTAAGGGCGGCACCAAAAGTACCATCACCGACAAAAGTGGTGCATTCGCCATCGAGGCGGGCAGTGGTGCCGCATTGGTTTTTACCAATGTAGGTTACAAAACGACCGAAGTCAAAGTACCTGGCAGCGGAATGGTGCAGGTGACCCTGCAGGCTGACGATATTGCCATGGAGGAAGTGGTGGTCATCGGTTATGGTACCCAGCGTAAAGAGGCCGTCACTGGATCGGTGGCTTCGGTAAGTGGCGCCACGATGAATGAAGTGCCTGCAGCCAACATTAGCCGTGCCCTACAAGGACGTATTGCCGGAGTTAATATGCAGCAGAACTCGTCAAAACCGGGATCGCCGATGCAGATTCGCATTCGGGGCACACGCTCGCTGACTGCCGATAACAACCCACTTATTGTACTCGATGGAATTCCATTTGCAGGCTCCATCTCAGACATTAATCCAGCAGACATTAAAAGTGTCGATGTGCTGAAAGATGCTTCGGCAACAGCCATCTACGGTTCGCGTGGTGCAAATGGTGTTATCCTGGTAACGACCAATAAAGGTCGTATGGGACAGGCCGCACAATTGGCCTACAACGGTTTCACTGGCCTGCGCACGGTGTTTTCCAAATATCCGATGATGTCAGGTCCGGAATTTGCCGAAATGCGCCGCTATGTCGGACAATTTCAGAATACACTCGATGAGTCGGACGATACCAATACCGATTGGCAAGATCTCTTTTACAAAAATGGAATGGTCAATAGCCACGATATCAGTGTCAACGGCGGAGCAGAGAAGGGCAATTACAATTTCGGAGCGGGTTACTTTCGCGACGAAGGCGTGGTACCCTTGCAGAACTATACCCGATACAATTTACGTGCAGCGCTGGATCAGCAGGTAGGCAAAATATTCAAATTTGGGTTTAACCTCAACCAGAGCTATAGCATCACCAATGGCAATAACCTGGGGCTTTTTGGTGTGCTCAGCGCGACACCGATTGCTAATCCTTTTAATGCGGACGGCAGCTTGAAGTCGCGAATCCAACAGCAGATTTCTGGACAACAATGGGTACATACCCGCCAGTCCTACGAAGCACTGGGGGATAGTTACATCAACCAGCAGCGCGTGTTCGGTTCGTATAATAATATGTACGGCGAAATCCAGATCCCTGGCGTAGAAGGACTGACTTACCGCACCAATCTTGGACTCAATTTCCGCCAGAACAATGACGGAAGTTACACAGGACAGGGAGTCTTTAGCGGTACCCCCGACAATGTGTCCACTGCTTCGGTGGCAAACGGCAGAACGGTACAGTGGGTCATGGAAAATCTCTTGACCTACGACCGCACCTTTGCGCAAAAACATAATCTAAACCTTGTAGCATTGTATTCTGCCGAACAGAATACAAGCAACAGTACGCTAATATCGGCACGCGATATTCCAATCGATGCGTTCCAGTTTTATAACCTTGGCCGTGCTCAGGGGGAGATCATCGTAGATCCCAATCAGCAGGGCTATGCTAAAAGTAGCCTGATGTCTTTAATGGGCCGCGCCATGTATACTTTCGACAACCGCTATATGCTAACGATGACCATGCGCCGCGACGGTTCTTCCCGCCTGGCGCCGGGGCACAAATGGCATACCTATCCGGCGATTTCAGCAGGTTGGAACGTTCACAACGAGAAGTTTATGTCATCAGTATCTTGGGTAAACCAGCTTAAGCTTCGACTAGGCTATGGCGAGACCTCTAACCAGGCTGTCGATCCGTATAAAACGCTTGGGCTCCTGAGCACAAGACCGTATAATTTTGATACGCAATTCCTGACGGGTTATTACATGTCTGAATTGCCTAACCCGATCTTGGGATGGGAGTTTTCAAAAACCTATAACTATGGTTTGGATTTCGGACTTTTCAAGAACAGGCTGAGCGGTACCTTCGAGTACTATGTTCAAAATACAGACAATATTTTGTTACGTGTAGGGCTGCCACCGACCAACGGTGGTGGGAGTTATATGGCCAATATCGGAAAAACACAGAACAAAGGCTTTGAGCTCTCCCTCAATGGGGCGGTGATCGACAACGAAAGTGGCTGGAAATGGGATGTGGGGGTCAATTTGTATGCCAATCGCAATAAACTTGTTGAACTGACCTCTGGAAGTCAGCGCGATGAAGGCAACCAGTGGTTTGTGGGCCATCCAATAGACGTCATCTTCGACTACAAAAAGATTGGACTATGGCAACAGGACGATCCATATAGGGATATTCTTGAGCCAGGGGGCAATGTGGGAATGATCAAAGTGGAATACACCGGTGAGTACGATGATAAGGGTGCGCCAACACGTGCCATCGGTGCAGCAGACCGTCAGATCATTCATATTCAACCCAATTTTCTGGGAGGATTCAACACGCGTTTGGCTTATAAAAATGTCGACCTGAATGTGGTGGGAACTTTTCAGAACGGCGGTAAACTTATCAGTTCGCTCTATGGTAGCACCGGTTATCTAAACCAGCTAAATACCCGCTCAGGCAACAATGTGAGTGTCGAATACTGGCGCGAAGACCGTACGGATGCCAAATACCCTAAACCAGGAGGCATACAGAGTGGTGACAATCCCAAATATGGCAGTACCCTTGGCTATTTTGATGCCTCTTATTTAAAGGTGCGCACAATCAGCATGGGTTACAATTTTAAACAGAAATGGGTAGAACGCATGGGAATCGGCCGACTGCGGGTATATGCGACGGTGGAAAATCCATTTGTCCTCTTCTCGCCCTACAATAAGGAGTCGGGGGGCGATCCAGAACCCAATTCTTATGGGGACGAAAATGTGGCCGTGGGTGGTCTGAGAAGAATCCTTGTGGTGGGTACCAATACGCCAGCGATGAGAAGTTATATTTTGGGATTAAATCTTTCATTTTAAAACATTCAGGCATGAAAACTTTCAATTCAAAACTTATTATAGGACTATGCGTCGGTTCACTCATGCTCGGCATGAACAGCTGCTCCAAATTTTTGGATGAACAGCCCAGGGGAATCTTTACACCTGGTGATTTTAAGACAGCAAATGGTATTAATAACAGTATTGTGGGACTTTATGCCCACCTGCGCAACATATATGGACAGGCGTATTATTACAATGCCTGCCTGACAGGAACAGATGAAGTGACGTATGCCCAAAGCGCCGACGAAAATTTTCAGGTAATGGACTTTTCAGGTCTCAGTACCATGACGGCTGTAAATAGCCGGGCGGATGTGGCGTGGCAGGCCGCCCTGCCGAACATCAACATGGCTTCGGGCATCATCGAAAATGCACCGGCAGTAGGTACATCGCCGGCGATCATTGCCGAAGCGCATTTTTTTCGCGCATTTGACTATTTCCTGCTTGTGCAAACCTTTGGCGGCGTGCCGCTCGACCTGGGTGGGGGCGAACTAAAATATAGTACGTCTGTAGAGCGAAAATCAACCCGCAATACCGTGGCTGAGGTGTATACACGTGCCATCTTTCCCGATCTGCTGCAGGCAATAGAAGATTTGCCGGAATCACCGCGCTTAAAAGGTGCTGCCACAAAAACTGTTGCCCGCTTGTATCTCGCAAAGGCCTATCTGACCTATGCCTGGTGGCTGGAAAATCCTAAAAACATACCCACTTATCCCGAAACCGCTCGCACGGATCCTGCTGGTAAAACCAGTGCATGGTATTTCCAGCAGGCTTACGACATAGCGGTTGGCGCAATAGAAAATCCGGGACCTTTTGCTTTGCAGCCCACGTTCTATGATGTCAATGTCGGAACAAATGACCGAAACAACGAAATCTTGCTCTTTGCCGATCATACCGAGAGCAGTGAACTGTACAATGGTGGAAGTCTCAGCTATGGAAGCGGTGGTGCACCGGATAACTTTGCGGGCTGGATGATGACCTGGAATTACCCTTCGCTGACGAGTTCGAAAACTACCGAATGGGCTACAGCCGACCTTGTCAATTCGGTACAACGGGAGGCAGCACAAGCACTGGGACGTCCTTGGACACGGATGGCACCGACCATCAATGTGGTCACCGAAACCTTTGCCGATAAAACCAACGACTCGCGTTACGACGGCACCTTCACAACCGTATACCGCGGCAACTGGGATAAAGCCAATATCAGCAATCCTTCATTGTTCAATGCCAACAATATGCCGGTCAAACCAAAGGAAGCAATCTTGACTTTCTTGAATGAAGAACCGCAGACACCCATCAACTACGACAATAAAACCTATAAGAGTAGTATCGGCGCTGGGGTATTGCCGGGTCGGGCCGATTATGTGATCTCTCCAGAGGGCATCAGCCGTCGCGTTTATCCGGGGCTGTGGAAGTTAGGACCTTACCGTACGGACAACGGCAATGGTCTCGGCCAGCCTAACGCGGGCAGCACCCGGCCGTTTAATATTGCCAAATTCTCGGAGTTGTATTTTATCGCTGCCGAAGCAGCGGTAAAAGGAGCTACGACCAAAGCAGGCAAAAGTGCTCGCGATCTGGTCAATGTCATCCGCGGGCGAGCGGGGGTATGGCGTTGGGATAACAATGGAAACATGGCCAAGGAAGCCAACCATCGTGACGACATGATCGCAGCGACACCGGCGCAGATCACACTCAGCTACATCCTGGCGGAGCGTTCCCGTGAGTACTATGGCGAGGGCTATCGCTGGTATGATTTGGTACGTACCCAAACCTGGTCTGATATAGCCAAAACCTACCGCATTGCAGGTTCTAATGTTGGCGACCACACAGCGGTTACCTTTACCCGAACCATACAACCTTTTCATTATCTGCGACCTATTCCGCAGGGACAGCTGGATGCTATGGATATGTCGGCAGCTGAAAAAGCAGCTTATCAGAATCCCGGTTATAATTAATGGGCCTGCTGCGCCTGCCATCCGTGTAGGATGGAAGGCGCAATGGCTCTATTGCTATACTATTCCATCGCATGAAAATAAAAAGAGGAAGATTTTGTGTGGTTTTGCTATCGTTAGCATTACTCTTCTGTGCCGGAGTTTCTTCCGCAGCGATACGGCTACCCGCACTGATTGCGGATCGCATGGTATTGCGGCGTGATACGGAACTGAAAATTTGGGGATGGGCAAACCCCGGTGAAAAAATAACAGTACGTTTCCGGGATAAAAACTATCTTACGGAGACAGATGCTACAGGCAACTGGGCTGTTAGGCTACCCGCACAAAAGGCGGGGGGGCCTTATATGTTACAGGTGAATGAAATTACAGTCCGGGATATCTTGATTGGCGACGTATGGCTCTGCTCGGGACAATCCAATATGGAGACACCAGTCGCGCGGCTGGTAGAACGGTTTCCGGAGATTAACGTGTCCAACAACCATATGATCCGTTATTTTAAGGTGCCAACACAGCACGCGCTAGAAAACCAAAGCGAAATTGCCGATGGTGGGCGATGGTGCTCCGCAGTAGCTTCGGAAGTCATGAATTGGACCGCACTGGCTTATTTCTATGCGCAGCAGAGCTATGCACATAACGGCGTACCCGTCGGTATGCTTGTCTCCAGCCTTGGCGGATCTACCATCGAAAGCTGGATTAGCCAAGAGCAATTAAAGGAATTTCCGAAGCTGCTGCTCGACCGTCCAGCACTGGACAGTATGCGCTTGGCCGAACGTGACCAAGGGATCGACGATTGGATAAAACCCGAATGGGATGATAGCAATTGGCCCACTTTTACGGTACCGGGCTTGTGGCGCGAGCAGCAAGTGGAAAGCAAGGGGGTACTTTATTTCAGAAAGTCGTTTGAATTGCCCGCCGACCTATCAGGTCGATACGGAATGCTTTATCTAGGTACCATGATCGACAGCGATTCGGTATTTGTGAACGGACGTTTTGTGGGAGCCACAGGCTATATGTATCCACCCCGTAAGTATGCTGTGCCAGCGGGCATTTTACGTGAAGGTTCAAATCTGGTTACGATACGCCTTCGGTCAACTAGTGGAAACGGCGGCTTTGTAGCAGGCAAGTCCTATAAACTGGTCGTAAATGATAAAGAGATCAATTTGGCAGGGCAATGGAAATACCGGGTCGGTATGGATCTGGCGTTATCCAAAAGTTATCGCGCGCGACTTAAAAATAAAAATGAGGTCGGGTCGACGCTCTATCATGGAATGATCTACCCATTGAAAGATGTAAAAGTAACTGGTGTCATCTGGTATCAGGGCGAAGCCAATTCAGATGCGCCGCAGAATTACGAACGCTACCTTAAGCTGCTGATCAAAGACTGGCGACTCACATTAAATCGGCCCCAGCTGCCCTTTTTGCTCGTACAGTTGCCCAACTACATGCCTCAACAAGAACGTCCGTCTGAATCGGGGTGGGCGCGCATACGGGAGGCACAGTTTAAAGTAGCCCAAGAGGTGCGCTATACGGCGCTGACAGTCAACTACGATATTGGTGAATGGAATGATATCCACCCTTTAAATAAAAAGGATCTTGCTGCACGGCTACTGCTAGCTGCCCGAAAGTTGGTGTATGGTGAAAAATTGATCAGCACAGGACCAACTTATCAGCGCATGGAAATCAAAGGTAACAAAATCGAACTCTTTTTTACCAACGTCGGAAGTGGTTTAGCGATCCGAGATGGCAAGGTGCTCAAGCATTTTGCTATTGCTGGACAGGACGGCAAATTTAGATGGGCTAGAGCGATTATCAGTGGTCATACAGTGGTTGTAAGCCATCCGGATGTATCCCATCCTGTGGCGGTACGTTATGCATGGGCCGATAATCCAGCCGATGCGAACCTCGTAAACAAAGAAGATTTGTTGGCTTCCCCATTTAGAACAGATAATTGGTAAGCCATACGCGAGCGAACAGGGTAGTCGAACCTATGCCTGGATGTTGTCATTCATAGGGAATTAATTTGTTGTGTAACGCATGGTACATGTCATTGTCTAACGCATGGTACATGAAAAGCATAGTGCATCAAAAAGAAAGACTGGCGTATACATGCGCCAGTCTTTCTTTTTAATGTCTTTTAAATCATCTCAGATTTAGAGATCGCGCATAATTTTAATATTTTCATGCGCTTCCCGTTGCTGGCTGAGTTGAATCTGAATCAGATTTTTAGCACCAACAGATAACTTATCCGCTTCCTCGAGCGCTTTGCTGTAAACCTCGCTAAAAGCAGTCTCGCCACGCTCGCATTGCTGCAATAAATCCTGTAAATCGCCGCGCGACAATTTTGATTTGATCACCATCCATAACCGAAAAAGTTCGCCACTCAATTTGGTGCGATCCGTAGCATATTGACCGGCAAGCTCAACCAGTGGAGTGAGTTCAGTGATAAACTTTTCAGACTGCGCGATGCGTTCTTTGAACACGGCCTCATGGGCACCATCGCCCTGCTCATTGGCTAAGTCAATAGCAAGTTCGTAACCTTCGATGCGGTCATTGTTGATCTTAATAAGGTCATTTAAAATATTGGGGTCGTTCTGATTACTTTTCATTTTTTTCTTTATGCTTTTTGTTTTCCTTTATATTGTTTTTTCTATACATGCTATATTGTCTTTCTTTATGTGCTATCTCACTTATTATATTAATTCCCTTTTTATACTATCTTCCTTCCAGTGCTATCTATTAACATGAACACGGAAGATTAATCATTAGTTTGTCTTTATTTCTTTGATGATAATAAAATACCGGTAACCCTTGATTTTGAGCGGTTTTAATTCGAATGATAATTGACTGTTTCCTATGCTCATGGTGTATAAGAGCATAGGCCATGCAAAATTTTCTCATAAAAACAAACGTTCTGCCTGGTTAAAGAGTTTATTTCTTAAAAACACTAAATACAATGGATTTAAACAAGGAAAAGAAAAGCAAGCTACAAACGTATTGGACGATATTAAAAAATACCGTATCCGGATTTACAAATGAAGACTCGATGAAATATAGTGCGTCCCTATCGTACTACACCGTTTTTTCCATCGGACCAATTTTGGTTTTGATGATTTCATTGGCCGGAATATTCTATGGAGCCGAAGCAATTCAGGGGAAAGTTTTTGACGAACTGAATGGATTGGTAGGAAACAATGCTGCTAAACAGATCGAAGAGGTCATCCAAAACCTTCAATTATCGGGCAAGTCCAACATGGCACTGGTCATCAGTATTGTGACGCTAATTATCGGTGCAACGACCGTTTTTGGCGATATGCAAAATTCGATTAATAAAATATGGCACGTGCGGCCAAAACCTAAGAAAGGATGGTTAAAAATGATTCAGGATCGATTGCTGTCATCGTCGCTTGTGATCGGGTTGGGCTTTTTATTAGTCGTCACATTGATTGTCAATGGAATAATCTTGGCCTTAACGGGGCAGTTGCAACGCTATTTCCCAGATATTACTGTTGTGCTGATGAATGTAATCAATTTTGCCATTTCCTTTATTGTCATTGTAGTACTCTTTAGCGTTATTTTTAAAACCTTGCCGGATGTGAAGATCCAATGGAAGACGGTGCGTGCAGGCGCCTTGTTTACGGCCATTTTATTTGTCATCGGTCGCTACCTGATCGGAATCTATTTGGAACGGTCAGCAACGCAGGATACCTACGGTGCGGCTGGTTCATTTGTGCTTATTCTGCTTTGGGTATATTATACGGCGGCCATACTTTACTTCGGTGCGATATTTACGCGGGAGTATGCAACTGAGATGGCTATCCCAATTGAACCTTCTGAATTTGCGGTACATGTAGAGACTCAGGAGATCGAGCGCGATGTCGATGAGATCCCACCGGCACCGCTGGATGCAGAGGAAACAACAATTGATACAACGGAGCAATAACACCGTAAAAGAACAGGAATATTTTTAACATTTGATAACATTTTTTTTAAAACGATTAAAGCTATAGGCTGTTATATCTATAAAAAACGAAAGGAAAATATTATGAGTGAATTAACATGGAAAGGTCGTTGGAACGAAATTAAAGGTAAGGTAAAACAGCAATATGCAGATCTTACAGATGATGATTTACTATACGCAGAAGGTAAAGAGGACGAATTGGTAGGTAAACTTCAAAAGAAAACAGGAAAAACACAAGATGAGGTGAATAGCTGGTTAAACGGCTTGTAGCATAGTGTTTTTATGGTAAAGGCGGATAACAGCAATGTTATCCGCCTTTTTTATGGCCGCTTTCTGTAAAAAAGATAACTACTTAAAAGACTTACGTTTATAAGAACAGCAAAACTGTTAGAATAGATAATAGTGGTAAGTTCTACAATAAGCTTCAGCAGCATCAAGGGCGAAAGATCGTCCACATTCTTTTCCTTCCAACCGCTGATTAGCTGGGTTAAGCATAGAAATTACGCTTTATAATGCTCAGCTGCTTAACACCATCCCTTAGAATGGGTAACCGATCGCAAGGTTAAACATAAGATTGTCTTTACGCCATCTTGAACTTCCAAAATCGATATCCTTTAACACCCAGCGCTCACCCTTAGGTAAATAAGGTACGCGGAGTGGAATGGAAAAGTCGGTACGCAGGATGAGGAAGGTAAAGTCGAAACGTAAACCTAATCCGCCGCCCACAGCGAGCTCCTGGAGAAAATCTTTACTAAATTTCCCTCCCGGTTTGGTTTCATCTTCACGTTGAAGCCATACATTCCCCGCATCAATAAAGGCCGCCCAATGGATTGGACCAGTAATTTTTGCGCGGTATTCGGTATTGAGCTCCAGTTTGATATCACCCGTCTGATCGGCGTAAAAAAGACCATTACCAAGACGTTCTGGTGCCACGGTACCGGGTCCGATCGCACGCGCACCAAAGGCACGGATACTATTTGGTCCGCCTACATAATATTGTTTCAAATAGGGGAGGGAACGCGAATTGCCGTACGAGTAACTCATTCCGATACTTACCCGCGACGCAAGCTGTGAATTTTCGCTAAGCTTGAAATAATGCCTGCCGTCAACGCTTGCTTTAATATATTGCGAAAAGTACGCGTCGAAGAGCTTAAAAGTTTTGCCCTTATTAAAATCCGCGCCTTTGATCAATCCCAGAATATTGCCCGAAAAATCCAGATTTCCCTTAAAATAAAAAGTGTTTTGCAGATGTTTTTTCATGGTATTCTGAAAGGTGAAATTGTAGTTGGGACCAATCGTAAATTGGGGGTCGATCACATGGCGTAGCGCGGGAATGGTATCCATCTGATTTTTGTAGCTTTCTGAAATACCCCGCGGTTGCACATAGGTAATTTCCATCAATGCAAGATCATGCTGTTTCTCTTCGTTCTCCTGCCAGGTATACCCATAGTCCAAAGCAATGGAATTAAGGGTATAGGCCTTTCTCCGATTTAAAAATTCGTAACGTGCTTTGATATAGGTATTCGGAATAAATTGGCGCGACGGATTTATGGTACCAAATGGCGTTAGTATGCGTGGGAAAGTCAAGGTAGCCTCAGTACCGTAGCGGAAATAGCTGGAGTTGAGATCAGCATTGCCACCCGTCTGTAATTCGTAACCGCCGAATACATTGATATTAAGCTTTTCGGCACCTTTGAAAGCGTTGCGCAAGGTCCAGTTCACATTGACTTCGGTCCCGTTGTACACGCTGGCCATTTTGCCAAGTAGCTCTACCCGTATGGACTTCTTGGGCAGCGGTGTAAGGTAATAGTACACATCAAGCGCATTTGGTACTTCTTTGCTATCGACAAAATTGTTTTTAACAAATTTCCAGCTATTCAGGTTCACGAGGTGGCTGATGGTCCTGTTGTGGCTATCCCTGTTATAGAGGTCGCCTTCTTTGAAAAAGATGTGATTTGCAATAACGGGTTTGCGAAAGGTATGATTTGGATCGATAAAGTAATAACTGCTGTCAAATAATTCAGCATTTCTGGCCGAACGTTGGTATCCCGTACCAGTCTCGTTATAGTTGGGGTAGATGTAAATCTTATTGATCTTGGAAGGCACCCGAGCCTGTTCAGGCGTTTCTTTTTTGACCGTCACATAGAGGTTAACTTTGTGGTCGCCGATTGTACTATCTACCTGCACGAGGATGTAGTCTGGACTAAAGTAATAGTAGCCTTTGTTTTTTAATACATTGTCGATGCGGTCCCTTTCATTGAGCACCACGTCAAGACTATAATTGTTATTAACCCGCAAGAGGCTCTCGCTTGAATTCTCCCGAATATCGCGGCCGAGTTGGGTGGTGCTGTCAACGTCGAAAGTGACGGATTTTATGCGGTAAATCAAGTTTGGGGTGGCGGTATAGTCTACCGTAGCTTTTTTATTTTCGACAATGGTATCTGAGGTGACTTCTGCATTAAAAAATCCAATATTCTCCAGTCGATTGCGGAGAAGATTTTCATTGTATTCTCGATTGACATCGCTTAGCAGTACCGGCTCTTCGCCGATTTTTTTGAGAAAACGTTTGATAAAATTGCTTTGGGCAGTGTCACCGGCCATGTTATTAAAATAGAGTTTATAGGGCATTCCCAACACCCTTTTATTGGGCTTAGGTCGAAGCGACTCTGCCAAATAAGTCGCCAGCTTTTCCTTGTTTTTCTTTGAAATGGTATCCGATGCTATCTTGACATTCCCTTTCACATATAGACTCTCGCCTTCAGGCAGGTTTTTAGTAGAAGAACAAGCAGCAATTAGTCCCCCTATTGTCAGTAAGGCTATAAGCCATTGTAATTTAATTTGCATGGTAAGCCCTTTCCTCATCTTCATTTTTAATCGCTGTAGTTTTAATCGTATCTAAATGTTTCGGCGCATTATTTTTTTGCGTCCTATGTGTTGTACTGTCCACCTCCTGGCGGCGTTGCTGTTCTTTTTTCTGCTCTTCAATCCGTTTGCGGTATTCTGGGCTATGCAGCATTAGACTGTCGCGAATAACTGTTCTAACGCTGTCGCGATACGCCGAATCCTGCTCCATACGATCCACATCAAAGCGTTTCCTAAACTTCTTGCTGCCGGTGTCGTAGAATTCCTTCAATTTTTTGGAGCGCATAAAGATCTCCTTGAATCTGTTGTAGTCCATGTTGATAATGAAACCGATTCCGGTTTCAACAAATTGCCCCTGTAGGGTAACTTGATATTGATTTTTACGGTAGAAGCGCGCAAAGTAGCGTCCATCTTGGGAGAGTTGATAATCCAGTTGAATATCACCCGCGATGTTATTGGAAGCCTCTCCGGGACGGGAATTTCCTTCTACCTCAAAATTAGATCCGATGCTGACTTTCAGGCGGTCGTTGAGTAACATCTTGGAGACGCCAATGTTCAGGTCGGTACGCGTCTGAGCCGCACCCGTGCTGTAATCGTCTTCCGATGTGAGGTTGAAATCAAGCTCCACTCCAGTAATCAGGTCTGAAGCCAGTCGGTTGAGCTGAGCACTCAAAAACGAACTGACGCTATTCCGTACCAGTGCTTCTGTACCACCGCCGCCGGAAAGGCTTTCAAATGGATTGGCAGACATAAACCGGCCGAGTACAATTAATGAAAACACCTGTTTATTAAGATCGGACGGGTTGTCGCGCAATGTTGTTAATGCGTTGTCCACCTTACTGATGACATCCTGCGATACAATGGCATTATTAGCATTCAGGTCGATGTCGAAATTAAGCTGTGGCTGAAACAACTGATCCGAGATCTTCAACAGCACGTCAAATGGAATCTTTTGTTTATATAAGTTGGCGTTTTGGGTACCGAGCTGTGGTGCAACCAATTCTAACGTTGGCGCCTTCAAAGTGTATACGGCTGTTATGTTCAACTGTGCGTCCAAAGGATCGCCATTCCAGGTTATTGTGCTTCCTTTTTGAAAGGTAAAATCTTTACTGACCGGTCCAAAGCTAAATGAATAACTTCCTTTCTCCACGGTAAATGTCCCTGACATCGTAATTTTACCGCTGGCATCCACGCCGGCATTAAGTTCGGCTTCCCCCTGAATGTTGAGAGCGTCCTGCGAACCTGCATCGAGTAAAATCTTAAACTTGGCATCTTTATCGGTCTGTAAATTCAGGTCGACATCTATTCCAGTGAGTTTCGTTACGGTCATCGAATCTAGTCTGGCAAGTGCATTTGCAGTGGCGGTATCCCGTTTGTCGACAAATTCAACCACCCCTTTCCGGTCGGCCATCCCAGGTTCATTGTTGGGCATGACCAGCGTAAAGTCGGTGCTATCGAGTACCTTGATAGTTCCATCCACAATTGGTTTGTCCAGATTTCCGCCGATTTGCAGATTGGTGCCAAGATACATTTTTCCATAAAACATATCGTTGTCCGCTTGCGTGGAATTCAGTACTTCAAAGTTGTCCATCTCGATGTTGAGGTCAAAGTCGAAATCGGTGTAGGTCTGCGTACGGATCGAACCACTAATTTGAGCCATATTCCCTTTGCTATCTTCAAGCTCAAAATTTGGAAAGGATATGCCGTTTTGGTCGAAGCGGATCTGTTCATCTTTTGCTTTAAAAAGTGAATTGAGCATGGCAACATTGAATTCGGCCTCCCTAAAATTAAGGTCGCCCCTAATCTGTGGTTTTGACGGCGACCCCGTTATTTTTAGCTGACCTTCGAGGTTGCCCTTGGCATCTTTCAAGTTACCCATACTAAAGGCCTGCACGGTCTTCATGGTTAGCGGTGCGACATCCAGCGTAAAGTCAAGCGTGGCATCACCCTGTGGTGGATTGATAAAGTCTCCGCTAAGGACGAGGTTATTTCCGTTTTCGGTAATGCTCACATTGGCATTGTAGGTGTTTTCACGTGCATTGTTGACTTTTATATTGATATTTCCGACGGTATCTTTTCCGAAGTAAAACTTATCTACCACAAGATCGGCAACAAACACAGGACTACTTTCGAGTCGGGATAGTGTGGTTTGTCCGTTGATACCACCGCCCACATCGAGACTGTCGCTCATCACCATTTTGGTCAGCGTCTCAATGCGAAAATTGTTGAACGCTACATTTAAAGGTGAATTGAATAGGCTATCCTGGGAAGCAATGCGGAGTTCCTGGCCCTTGTTACGCAGTACAAAATTGTTGGCCAATATCCCGGCACTACCAAATTTAAGCGTGTTGTTGGGGGCCACATCCCACTTATCGTAATTGAGCATTAAGCCGTCCTGCAGCAGGCTGAATTCGAATAGTCCATTTCGCGCCTGCATGTCTGCCCCAACGTGATATTGCTCTTTATTTTGTTTATCTTTGATCCATAGCCCCATGTTAATCATGTTTTGCGCGACCTTTCCGCTGAAAACCGTATTGGTAAGCTCAATACTGCTGACTTTAACCTTGTTGATAAGCGCCGAATAGTAAAGTGCGCTATCGAGACTATTGATATCCAAGGTTACATTGTTTATTTCTGTACCGCCGTAAACGATGCGCGGTGCATCTAACTTGGCTGAGAGGTTTTTGGACGCGCTGTTAAATAGACCGTCCAAACTGATGGCTTTCATTTCAGTGAGTTCTGGAAGAAAATCCTGAATCAGTCTATTTCGTGTCAGCTGTGCCGAAAATTCGATGCGCTGCGGCGAATATGGTGGAATCGAAACGGGTTTTTCAGGTTTATAATATACCTGCAGAAGATCCTGAACGGCACTTTGCAGTTCCAGAATTTTGTATTGACCAACCAGGTGGGCATTTAAAAAATCAGATTTCAAGATCAGCTGGTTGCGGCTCGTATCGGCCTTGGCCAGTAAGGATACAGAGTCCAGCGCATAACGATCGTTGTTGTATCGGATCAGCGAGTTGGTAATATGTGCTTCACCGTTGAGGAAGTTTGGATCAGCAGTGGCAAAATTACCAGTTAGCTTACCCCGGTAGGTGAGAGCATCCGGCATTAAGTTTAGCTTTTGCAGATTGATGCTATCTACGGCTAGTTCAAAGGCCACCTTAGGATACTTAGCCCTCGTATTGGCCGTAGCGTTCAGTTTCAGTTTGATATTTGGGTCGGGACTTAAAACGGATGCTTTGATAGCGCCTTTATCTGCCGAAAGCGTCATGCCGATATCGTGATAGCGGTAGCCCATAGCGTCGAGCCTGTTCACTTTACCATCAAAGTTTGCCATAAGTTTCTTGGGGTCAGTTCCCTTTCCCTTAATCTTTCCTTCAAACGAAAGAATGCCCAATGTACTGTCCATCTGCATAATCTGACCGATATTGAGGTCACGGACGCTGACTGCTGCATCGTAACTGGTATCTTGTTTGGCCATATTGACCTTTCCATCGAGTTTGGCTGTCCCTTTTTCAGTAACCAGTGCAAGTTTCGTATTAAAGGCAGTCATTCCGCCTTTGAAAGTACCACTAAGGCCAATGGTGTTGGGGAGTTGAATGCCACTCGGCAACATGGACTTAGCAACTAGTTTTTCGATATCCGAACGGCCTGTGGTCAGTTTTTTCAGATTCAGGTCTACCGACAACTTATTCATATCGGGAAGTCCTTTTAGATGAAGACTGGCGATCAGCCGCGTATTTGATAACGTTTGAAAATCGATTGTAGGGATATGAAGGTCATTTACACGGCCGACAATACGGGTATCAATATAAAATTTCTTATCGAGCAACGGCTTCATCACTTGCATGGTATCGAGGAAGGGTGCAAGAAATCGGATATCTCGCATATCGATATGACTCTTGCTGATGTTGGCGTTCACGGTAATCAGTTCTGGTTTTTTGGCAATCAGATCTAGGGAAGGGTAACTGAATTTGACATAGTTTCGGATCAGTGTCCGCGGAGTTTCTACATATAGGTTTTTGATTTCGGCACCGGTATTGGTATAGTTGAAATCGGCTTTCAGCTGTTTGATAACGAAGCCAGAATGGTCTGAAGCTACAAGCTCTTTCAATGATCCGCTGATGGAATCTGCGCTATAATATAAATCAGTCAGCTGCGTTTTAAGACCTGGCATGTGGATGTTAAAATAATCGAAACCCTTCATGCGGGGCTGGTTGTCATCTCTAAAACGAATAGTGGTGTTATTGACGCGGATGTCTTTGGCCGATACCACCCAATTCATTTTTCCAGTCGCACTTGAATCTATTTGCGCTGCATCGGCTTTCTTCGGGTTAGCTTTTCCCTCTTGGGAAAGCGTTTTTTGAATTTTTCCCAGCAAGACATTGTTGTCCGACCCGTCTAGATCAAGCTTTTGAATATCCACAAACTCTTTGTTCAGATCAATTTTATTGAGGTCGGCATAAAAGCTTTTTATTTTAAATTCGGACTTAAGTGCGCTGGCCTGATCTTCATATCGGACCAGAACATTTTTGAGGTCTGCCACTTGAATGCCAACATCGGGGAGGAGGGACGTCGTCTGCGCGGTTTTATCGGTGATCCCAAAGTCTTCAACAGAAGGACCCGAGCCATCCACGGCGGGTTTCCATTGCTTAATGGTCGCATTTAGTCCGTCTATATTAATTTTGGGAAGCTCAAAGGCCATGTTGTTCGTGAGGTCAAACTTCTTTATATTGGTGTTTAAACTGCCTAAATACACGTCGGCGCCGCTACCGATTACTTCGTCGGTATAGACAACATGTATTTTTGAAAATTTAATTTTATCGAGGTTAAACAGCAGGGCAGACGTAGTATCAGCAGTAGGTTGACTTTCTTTTTCAGACGCAAAAGCCTTAACGATATAATCGAAATTAAAGGCGCTATCGGGTAAAGTACGTTGTATTTTGGCCGTAACACCCTCAACTTCCAAACTTTGGATTTCTACTGTATTTTTCAATAATTTTAGCATATTGATATCCACCGCAATGCTCTTTCCAGCAACTAAAGTGTCCTTACTCTGATCTTCGAGATAGATGTTTTCCAAAACCAGCTTTTTTGGAAAATCAATATTGATATAGCCAATTCTAACGGGGGTGCCAATCTTGCCTTCGACATAATGGGTTACTTTTCCGGCAATATAATTCTGTATCGTGGGAAGACGCAGCAAAAAAATAATTAGAATGAAGAGTCCAATGATTCCGCCAATAATCCACAATAATGTTTTTAAAGCAATTCGGGTAAATCTGTTCAATGTGTTGTCTGATTTAAGTTTACACATAAGACAACATAACCATACAAATGGTTTGGAATTTATAGATAGATATCGCTATAATGTCATTTTTTTACCACAGCATATACGCCAGGATGATTAAAAAGCCTCCCCGGATAAGTAATTCTTGCGCCAGTTCCTCGCGGTCCAACTTATACCAGCTATATTTTTCGTAATATCTACTGATCGTTTTCCTGTTTTTCTCGCTGACAATTTTATAATTTGTTTTCATAACCGATTTATATTGATGTCTTGTAACAGTATGCAATTATGGTGCAATTTTGGCAATTTGTTAGGGAATTTAGGTAGTTGATGTGGTGGTTTAGGTTATAAAATACACTGTCAAGGCGTATTTAAACGCTGCACCTCATTTCACATCAAAGGGAGTGTTTTATCTATACACTCATTCCGGCTTTGCTAATAGCGTATCGAAGCCGGAATGAGTATATGCAAATGAGTATACGTAATAGCGTTTGTTTATAGTTCGTTGTTGTTGTTGCGTGTACCAGGTTCATACGCTGTCCCATGTTCGTATCGAGCAGCCACTCTTCTAGTCCGTTGAGCTTGATCAGAAGGAAGTGTATCCATTTGTTTTCCTTCGCTATAAAAAGTATCTTCGCTAAAGTGGTAATGCGTATAAAATGTGGATGGATCATAACTATTGTCGCTTACGACAAATCCAACATTTCCGGTGCCTTCAAAGATGTGCCGGATAGATAATTCCGTTTCCGGATCGACATGATCTTCATGGTAAGCAGGCAGTCGAATGACCTGATCTTCAGTAATGGATAGAACCACCACCTCTCCATCATCAGCAGGATTGTATAAATAATCCGTTGCGGGCTCTTCTGTCGGAATCTCGTCGACAGTAAAGATCACGCTATGATTAATCGGCTCAACGGGGGGAGTTGGGTAAGCGGTATCATTACTCGCCTGAATCTTCGTGCCGTCATAAAGCGAGGCAAGACCGATGGGTACAAGTATTTTCTTATCTTCCTCCACAACAAATTCAGCATCATTCAGGTCGATGATAAGATAGCGAACCTGTTGGCTCTGCGGATCAAACAGCAGATCTGTTACCTGTCCGATCAATTGACCAGCCTCATTTTTCACTTTCCATCCGCGGATATCAGGTTCTCCATCGACTATTTCATAATCGCTTCCGCCGAGTTCAATCAAATGATTATAATTTTTGTCTTCTATTGCCATGTTTTTAGTTTTTGAGTTATTCAATTATTTCACGAGGGTCTAAAGAGTATCTCTTAGTGGCGCTGTGGTGTTTACACTTGTGTCTGGAGTAGCCTCGTTTAATTGTGCGCCGCTGTTGTAGCGGTTTACAAAATAGAGAACCAATCCCAATGCAAGAAGTGATAGCAGGAGCCATAGCCACCAAGGTGCTCCATTTTTAGGTTTTACTTCTAAATGTGCCATATATACTTTTTTAAAAAGAACAACACTTCATTGGCTTCGTTTGAAAAAAAAAATTATGTATAGGTTTGGCTATTGTAATTTGTTAGCTGTAATGCACGATTGGTATGAGCGATGTAGCTGGCTGAACACGTATGAGCTTAACGTTGAAGGTTGCGTGTTTTATAGTGTTTGATGGGACACTATCAAAAAAAAATAAAAATAATTTAAACGATTTGCCGTGAACACTGTTATTTGATCGGAAATGTATTAATTAGTTAAATAAACGCAGGTTAAAGGATTGTTTTTTGTAGAGGCTAGGTTCGTGGTTGACCTAGCCTTTTTTTTGTTTAAATGATTCCTAACTTTTTTTATCTCTTATTTCTTAGCAGCAGCAAATGAGAATCAACTGGTAACCAAATTGACCTATTTTACACTGCTCGTTCAGTGCTTGTTCAGTAATTACTCAGTGTGCACTGAATAAGCAATGACGAATTACTGTCTAAAAATTGAATAAAAATTGCTGTTAGGGATAAGTTGGTGTTAAGTTGTAGGCATATGATGGATTCCATAAGAATTAACTAAGTTTGTAGCATAGCGCTTTTAAGTAATGCAATCTTTTTATTTCTATTGTTTATTTTTTTGTTCCTTAATCAGTACTTCGGTTGTTGGACAATCGCTGGATTATCCGTCTTTCCGAAATATTTCTTTGGGTACGAACGCAAATACCGTACATTCATTTGCGCAAGATAGTTTGGGAATGTTATGGCTAGGAAGTAACAATGGCCTATTTAATTATGATGGCTATGCGCTGCAGCCACTTACGGGGACTAAAGATCCTTTTCAGACCTTTGTATACTGTATTGAAATGGTCGATGATAAGCATTTTGCGTTGGGTACGGGACAAGGCGTGCTACTCTATAATTACCAGTTAGACCGTTTCGATCCTTTCCCTTCAGGAGGCCCTTCTGATGTCAGATCACTATTGGTCGTGGGCAATACATTGTGGATCGGTTCCATTGGTGGTTTGTACTGCTATGATATCAAGACGCATAAACTTGTCGACTATACCAAATCATTTCCCGCGAATAAAGCCAGATCTGCCGTTTACGCACTTGATAAGATAGACGATAGCATCTTGATAGGCACGTATAATGGACTTTTTGAGTTAGATGCAGTCCATAAAAAAATTGTTGCCTTAACACTGCCCGATTATAAAAATGGAAGCAACCAATTTGTAAATTCCATATTTTCTGTTCCGGAGTTAAGCAAAACGTTTATTGGGACGGAATACGGGCTATACTTGTATGATGCTAAAAAACATGTGCTTCGTAAAACTCCTGTATTACAGAACCATCCTATCAAGGCGATGGCCTCGAAAGATTCCAACACTTTATTGGTCGGGACCGACGACGGTCTTTTTACTTATCAGCTGAAGGAGCAGATCGTGAAGCGGATCAAACATGATTCCCGTAATAGAAACTCGCTAGCCAACAATATCATATGGAGTATTTTTAAAGACCGAGCGGGAAATATTTGGTTAGGTACGGATTTTGGTTTTTCATTGTGGTCTAATCGCAAGGTAGAAAAAACACTGCCAATATATCAATTGACAGCAAGTAACGACGGTAACCGTTTTTATAAAATTGCTAAGGACCGTAACGGTTGGTATTGGCTGGGGGGCGACAATGGTTTGATTCGGGTACATGGATTGGGCGATAGAAATGCTGAAAGCAATTGGTATCGGATGGATGCTGAAACCTATCGGCTGACCCACAACCGTATCCGCGATATCTATCAAGATCATGCGGGATTGGTCTGGATTGCTTCCGATGGTGGAGTTGATGTGTTCGACGCGCGGACCAAGCAGTTTAAAAACCTGACGATTATCGATGCAACCGGCAAACGGAATGCGAAATGGTCCTATAATATGCTGGAAGATGGACAAGGTAATCTGTGGATAGCCTCCTATATGGGCGGTATATTTGTGGTCAACAGAGATAGGCTCTTGGAAGCTACGGGTTCGGTGGTGGCAAACCGAAATTTCAGCAAAGAGGATGGCCTCTTAGAAGATTTTGCCAATCAGATTGTCGACAATGGAAGGGGAGAAATCTTGGCACTTTTCTATAACAAAGGAATCAGCAGCATTGATGTGGCTACCGGGAGGATCAGGGATCTTAAGGATAGTGCGGGCCACCCATTAGATCGCGCCACCTTTATGCTGCGGGATAAACAGCATACGGTGTGGGTCGGAGAACATGGCGAGTTGCGAAGAATTGCCGCGGATGGAAAAAACACATTGATTCGTTTTGATCCTGTTGGTAAGGGTGAAGTGACCGCTATGGCTGAAGTCAATGCCTATATCTGGGTAGCAACGAGTGCTGGCGTCTGGCAGATTAATAAGCAAAGTTTAAAAGCCGAATTATTGCGGTATGGACAGCGTGTATCTTCGATGTACTACGATACGGAGCGAGGGGAGGTCATCTTGGGTGGCGTTGATGAAATAGTTTTGTTGCCTGCACAAAAGGAGGAAGTGGACGTAGAACGCTCGAAAAAGATTGTACTCACCGCAATGTATGTCAATAATAAAAGATTTGGTAGTTATGATTATGGTTTGCGCTACCGAAACGAAATCACGTTAGCGCATGATCAGAACAACCTGCGGCTGGAGTTTTCCGACCTGGATTATGGAAATCATCTCGGCTATCGCCTTGCCTATTCGTTTAAAGGTAAAAATGAAACCTGGATTCCAATGGAACGCGGGGATAATAAGGTGTTACTGTCAAACTTAAATTCTGGAAGCTACGATCTTCAGTTGGCAAGGGTGGATATTGCTGGGCATGTAGTTTCTGAAATCTATACCTATCCGATTACAATACGTTACCCTTGGTATGCGACCTATTGGGCCAAAAGTCTTTATATACTCATTGCTGGTTTCTTGATCTTCTGGATGATCAACTTTTTCAGGGTACGCAGTACGCTGAAATGGGAGAGACGCGAGCGCCGTAAAGTTCAGGAGCTCACTAAGATGAAAATGGATTTTCTAACTGCTGTATCGCATGAGCTGAAAACACCCTTAAGTCTGATCTTGGCTCCCGTGAGCCAAATGATGCGGCAGACCAAGAATAGCGATAAAAAGAAACAGTTAGATGGCGTACATCGAAATGCCTTAAAAATTAGTCAGCTTATTCAGGAATTGATGACTTTTGATCAGGTGGAGCAGCAGCAAATGCCTTTACAGGGATTGCTGAATTCTCAAATTGATCTGGTCGATTATTGTACACAGCTCATAGCTGAATGGCAGCAAGTGCCTGAATACAAGAATATCCATATTGAATTCTCCACAACTGTAGAGAGCGTTTTTATACAGACGGATGTTGCCAAATTAGGATCGATTGTCAACAACCTCATCGCCAACGCATGTAAGTATAATCGACCTGAGGGTAGCGTGAACCTGCGGCTGGAAGTAAATGGTGACGACATAAAGCTGATCGTTCGAGATACCGGAATTGGCATCACTTCTGAAGATTTTCCGTATATATTCAGTAAATTTTATCGCTCTTCTTTAAAGGAGGTCAATGAAGTACAGGGAACGGGAGTAGGCCTTTACTTAGTCAAAAGTTATTGTGAACAATTAGGCTGGGACGTTGCGCTAACGAGCGACCAAAAGGGCACAACTGCAACACTTAACTGGAAGCAGGATCGTATAAACAGCAAGAATCCCGCCGCTGATAGCGACACCACAACCAGAAACAAAATATTAATCGTCGAAGATAATGCCGAGCTTGCTGATTTTTTAAGAAATACCCTGCAGACAAATTATGATTGCAGTATCGTTGGTGACGGAAGCGAGGCATTACGGTTGATTGATGGGCATAGCTTTGTGCCGGATGGTATTATTACCGATGCCATGATGCCTAATATGGGAGGCATAGAAATGGTCAAAAAACTGCGCCAAAATACATTGACAGCGACAATCCCCGTCATTTTGTTAACTGCGCAAAGCGATGAGATCATCAAACGCGAGTGGGTAGCTGTGGGCATAGATGCTTATATATCGAAGCCTTTCGATCTGCATTTGCTGCAAATTCAGCTACAGCAGCTTCTGGAAAGGAAAAATAAGATTGTCGCTCAAGTGCGTATCGATCAAATCAGTCAACCAGCAGAACCAGTTGCAGTACATTCACCGGATGAAAAATTCCTGACCAAAGTAACGCAGTTGATTGAAGAAAATATGGATGATTCGGAATTCTCCGTGCAGCGGCTCAGCGAGCTCACTGATGTAGCGGCAAGGCAACTCTACCGAAAAATGAAGCAGCTCACGGGATATACTCCTGTGGAATATATTCGCAGTATCCGCATTAAAAAAGCCGCCCTGTTGCTACAGCAAAAGAAGTTTACTGTAGCCGAAGTGATGTATATGGTCGGATTCTCCAATTCGTCCTATTTCTCAAAGTGCTTTCAGTCGGAATTTGGTATGTCACCAAAGGTTTATATGGAGTCTTATTCGTAAAGTACTGTTGATCAGCACTGTATATTAGGTTAGAGATGTGGAGATGTCCAATTTGTGTTGTTCTTTGTCCGATATGTGGCCTTAAAAAATAATGCGATTTGATAGGTTTGTAAGCGTAATAACCAAAAAATTATAAATCGATACAATCCATGCGTGTAATTATTTTATGCTGCCTTGCTCTTTTGGGGTACGCCAATACCTATGCACAGGTTAAGGCCAATAAAAATGTTCCTACGGTCTTTGTTGATCGCGAAGGCGTGATGCGCTGGTCCGACACTAGGGCTGAGGCCTCATTTTATGGGGTCAATTATACCGTTCCTTTTGCCCATGCTTTTCGGGCACTTCAGGCTAGAGGAATCGACCGTAAGCAGGCTATTGATCGGGACGTCTACCACTTTTCCCGTTTGGGGTATAATGCTTATCGTATCCATATCTGGGATGTGGAAATCTCGGACAGAAATGGAAACCTGATAAGCAATGAACATCTGGATCTATTGGACTACCTCTTTTTCAAACTGCAAGAGCGTGGCATCCGGATTTTAATTACCGGCATGACGAACTTTGGAAATGGTTATCCCGAAAAAAATGAAAATACGGATGCCTTTACCTACCATTATGATAAGTGTCAAATCCATGCCAATCCACAGGCAATTGCAGCACAGGAAAAGTATATCAGCCAGTTGCTTCGCCATGTAAATCCTTATACGGGCTACGCTTATCAGGAAGATCCTTACGTTATTGGATTTGAAATTAATAACGAGCCGTGCCATACAGGTTCAGTTCAAACGACTTCGAACTATATTGCACGGATGGTTAAGGCTATAAAAAAAAGTGGTCATAAAAAGCCGATTTTCTATAATGTCAGCCATAATATGGATCATGTGCAGGCTTATTTCAATGCTGATATCCAAGGAACCACCTATCAATGGTATCCTGTGGGACTGGTTGCAGGGAGAGAACGTTTGGGAAATTTTCTGCCATACATTGATCAATACCGCATCCCCTTTGCAAACTTGAAAGGGTTTACCAATAAAGCAAAGGCAGTATACGAGTATGATCCTGCAGACAATCTCTACAGCTACCTGCATCCCGCGATGAGCCGTACATTTCGTTCCGCTGGATTTCAATGGATCACGCAATTTGCTTACGATCCGATGGATATTGCAGCCTACAATACAGAATATCAGACCCATTATCTCAATTTAGCCTACACACCGGCAAAAGCATTGAGTACGTTAATTGCTGCCGAGGTGGCCTATACAATCCCCAGGAATAAAAAATTTAATCCATACCCGCAGAATACTTCGTTTGGCGATTTTGAGGTGTGCTATGATCAGGATCTCGCCATGATGAATGCACCGGATAAATATTTTTATACGAATAATACAGCGGTCAAACCCGTGAAGCCAGAGCAATTGATGCATATTGCCGGCCATGGTTCATCGCCTGTAGTGGAGTATGGCGGATCTGGCGCCTATTTTTTGGATCGTTTGGAAGAAGGCTTATGGCGTTTGGAGGTAATGCCAGATGCAGAAAAAATTGCCGATCCTTTTGCCAAGCCGTCGCCAAGCCGCGAGGTGGTACATATCTTGTACCGGTCTCAGGCGATCGATATTCAAATTCCTGACCTTGGCGAGATGTTCACCGTACAGCAGCTGTCGCACAAAACTGGTGTGGTGGAAGATCGTATAGTGCCTACAACCAGCTTCAGTGTTGAACCAGGCGTTTACCTGCTGAAGCGAAAGCATGTGCAGCTAAAAAATAGATGGACAGCCTCTTCATCCTGGAAAAATGGACGCCTGGGTGAATTTTATGCGCCAGCAGCTGCGCCATTGAAACAAGCTCTGCTAATACACCAGCAGCCCGAGGCACTGGAAAAAGGGCGTAGCGCCAAATTGGAGTTCCGCTACATCTTTGAACAGCAACCCGATTCGATTATTTTACAGACGGATCAGATCTCATTTTGGAACGAGCATAATCCTTACATCAAGCTGATCCCGAAAGATAGTTATAGGTATGAGGCGGATATTCCAGCAGCTTTGCTAAATGGCAACGCGCTAAAATATACGGCCACGGTGTTTGTTGGAGGTAAGCAGTTTACTTATCCAGACAATCAGGCTGGAGCTCCGCTTGACTGGGACTATCGCGTCAATAGCTATTGGACGGTTGGGTTATATGAACAACATGCGCCAATTTCGCTGTTTGAATCATTGTCCAAGGTCGCTACTTTTGAAACTTTCGCGATTCCAGAAACCGCTTATATGACTGCAGAATGGCAACAGCAAGATTTAGGGAAGCTGCCTTTGTGGACGTATAGTTTTCACGCGAAGGATTTGAGCGCGCAGTATTTCTGGCTTAAAGATATCAGAACAAAAATTCTTGGTCGGCCAGGAGGGCTCGATCATGTTAAAACACTTTGTATACTCTTAAAACATACTGGTGGCAATCCGACGCTAAAAGCAGGATTTGTTACAAACAAAGGGTACACCTACGTCAAAAAAATAGATGCTGTTTCAGCTACTGAACGGTTAATTTGCATCGATTTAGCAGATTTACAGCTGGTACCGACGGCTTTGCTGCCTGCCCCTTATCCCGTTTTTCTTGAACGGTTTTTTAAACCGGTAGTTTCCGATCAATTGGATAAAAGAGCTATCGAAAAGCTCATTATCTCGGGCGAAAATATGTCGGACGTCGTGCTGTCTCTAGCCGCGGTATGGCTGGAATAGTGGAAAAAATAGCAATTTGCCCCATTGGCCGAATCGAGCGCTGAGGTGAGTATAGTGGAGGAATTGCATTAAAGGAAAGAAACAATTATAAACACATAAATCTAAAAAAATGAAAGGTTTTGCATTTAAAACAAGTTTATTGAGCTTGTCATTGCTGTCCTGCCTTGGGGAAACGCAGCTCTATGCGGCAACGAAAGGGGAGAGTAAATGGATCAGGTTGATGCAACAACAGGATGTCCGCGGGGTAGTCCGCAATGAACAGGGGCAACCGATGGCCGGTGTTACGGTGTTGGTGACTGGTACCACTGTGGGGACTTCTACGGCCAACGATGGTACTTATCGTATTTCTTTGCCGAGAGGCAAATCGCAACTGTCATTCTCGATAGTGGGGTATACCAGTCAAACCTTGACGGTATCCGGAACATCTTTAGACATTAAGTTGGTATCGGCGGGAAATGTTTTGGAAGAGCTGGTCATCGTAGGTTATGGCAGTAGTACAAAAAAGGATCTAACGGGTGCCGTCAGCACGGTAGGTAGCAAAGATTTTAATACGGGGTTGGTTGGTTCTCCCGAACAGCTGATCAATGGAAAAACGGCTGGCGTCCAAGTGATGTCCAACAGTGGCTCGCCTTCCTCGGGCAGTACCATACGTATTCGTGGCGGAGCTTCATTGAGTGCCAGCAACGATCCACTGATCGTATTGGACGGGGTACCTTTGGAAACTGGCGGCATCAGCGGCAACAGTGGAAATTTTCTTAGTCTGATCAATCCCAATGATATTGAAAGCATGACAGTACTCAAAGATGCGTCCTCCACAGCGATTTATGGATCTCGTGCATCAAATGGGGTATTGTTGATAACGACAAAGAAAGGAAAAGGGGATACATTACGGCTTTCTTTTTCCTCCATTGTATCCATGCAACAGGCGATGGGAGTGGCTGATATGATGTCGCGCGATGAATTTGCCAACCTGATCAATAGCAAAGGAACTTCTGCGCAAAAAGCGCTATTGGGTAATGCCTCGACAGATTGGCTTTCTGAGGTTTTTCAGGATGCCATAGGAACGGACAATAATTTAAGTTTGCAGGGAAAGATCGGTAAGGCCCTGCCTTTTCGAGCTTCTGCGGGCTATTACAATCAACAGGGAACTTTGCGCACCGACAAGACGGAGCGTATGACGGGAGCATTTGTGCTAAATCCGACATTTTTTGACAAACACCTCGCGCTAAATCTGAATGTTAAAGGAGCTCGAAATAACAACAGTTTTGCCAATACTGAAGCAATATGGTCTGCTGTGGCTTTTAATCCAACGCAGCCAATTTATTCGGGGGTAGATGCCTACGGGGGTTATTACGAGAGTCTCGATAATGCCGGTCTTCCAGCAACAGGTGCAAATCTCAATCCACTGGGCCTGCTTCGTCAGGAGAAGCACCTTAGTACAGTCAATCGAGCTGTAGGTAATCTTGATCTTGATTATAAGTTTCATATGCTACCCGAATTAAAAGCTCACGTAACGCTCGGATATGACTATGCTAAAGGGAATGGATCAAATCTAATTCCCGCAAGTGCAGCCAATAATTTTACGATTGGAGGAGCTTTTGACCGCTATGAACAGACCCTTAAAAATAAATTATTCACGGGTTATCTAAATTATAACAAGTTCTTTGCAGACTTAAAAAGTACAGTCGACATTACTGCTGGCCACGATTATCAATATTGGAGTGCAGGGCGCCCACCGATCGTGTACTATAATGAAGCAGGCGATATACGTTCTACCGCTATCGCATCAGACGAGCGCCATACGCTGATCTCTTGGTATGGTCGGATCAACTACAATTACGATAGCCGTTATTTACTGACAGCAACGGTCCGGAAGGACGGTACATCACGATTCAGTCCAGAAAATCGCTGGGGAACGTTTCCTTCTATCGCCTTGGCATGGCGTCTTTCACAGGAATCTTTCATGAAAGGCATATCGTTTTTGGACGATTTGAAGCTCCGTGCAAGTTATGGTATAACAGGACAGCAGGAAGGTATCGGCAATTATGAGTATTTGCCGGTTTATAATTTGGGAACCGCCTATGCCCAATATCGGTTTGGCGATCAGTATCATCTGGTGTATCGGCCATCGGTCTACAACAGGGATTTACGCTGGGAGACAACTAAAGCATTTAACTACGGTCTGGATTTTGGACTTTGGAAGAATAGGGTATCTGGTGTAATTGAATATTATACAAGAAAAACACATGATCTACTGGCCAATGTGCCTGTGGCGGCAGGAACAAACTTTGACCAGAACGCAACCATTAACGTCGGCAATGTTGAAAGCAGTGGTTTCGAATTTCAATTGAATACTGTCCCTATTCAGAAAGATAATTTGCGCTGGGAAGTGAATATCAATGCAACCAATCAACACACAAAAGTAACCAATATAGCCTTGGTACAGGATGCCAATGCGGTTGGAACGTACGTCGGTCCTAATGTCAGTGGCCGTGGCATACAGATCCTAACAACGGGATATCAACCTTACATGTTTTATGTGTACAAGCAATTGTACAACGAGGCAGGAAAACCGCTGGAAGGCGTGTACGCTGATCTGAATGGTGATGGTGCGATCAATGAAAAAGACCTGTATCGCTATCAATCCCCGGCCGCAAAATGGCTGTTCGGTTTCAATACACAGCTAACGTACAAAAAATGGACTGCAGCCACTACTTTACGCGCAAATTTGGGGAACTATGTCTTTAATAATACAAAAATGAACCTCAGTGCGTGGGAGACCGTTCAATATGTAGATCCGTCGATCAATAACCTTCATCGGGATTACTTGCATACGGGATTTCAGACTAGACAGTATTATTCAGATTACTATGTTGAAAATGCTTCCTTCCTTCGAATGGAAAATCTTTCCGTGAACTATACTTTCGGCAAAGTGGGCAAGATTTCCAATTTACGCGTGGGTGCAGTAGCGCAAAATGTTTTTATTGTGAGCAAATATAGCGGTATGGACCCTGAGGTTCCGAGTGGATTTGACAGTTCGTTTTACCCGCGCTCGAGAACATTCTCCTTGAGCGTCAATATGGATTTTTAATGGCTACCTCAAAAAAGAAAACTTATATAACGATGAAAAATATAAAAAGATTTTGTTTTGGAGTGTTAAGTATAATTTTGTTACTACACTCCTGCACCAAGGACTTAAACCAATATCCAACTGTGGAAACGACATCGGAATCGGTCTATACTTCGGTAGAGGGGTACCGTTCGGTCCTTGCTAAACTTTATGCCTCATTTGCTGTTGCAGGCAATGGACGCGGTGATGCTGATCCGGACATGGCCGGCAGCACAGCCTCTTGGGGCTACCTTCGGGTGTATTTTAATTTGCAGGAAGTACCTACAGATGAGGTGATCTACACTTGGGCGGGAGGTGATAACATGACCGATATTCAGTATATGACCTGGGGAGCGTCCGATACATGGGTCAATGCCATGTATTACCGGATTTATTATACGGTCGCTATCTGCAACGAATTTCTGCGAAATGCCACCACAGCGAAACTGGCAACATTTAATTCGACCGAACAGACGCAGATTCTGACATTTGCGGCGGAAGCTCGTTTTCTGCGTGCACTGGCCTATAGCCATGCCATGGACTTGTATGGAAATGTTCCGTTTGTGACTGAGAGCGATCCTGTAGCTGCATTTTTTCCGCCGCGGATGGCGAGGGGTGATCTTTTCAAATTTATTGAAAAGGAACTTTTGGAGGTCGCAGCAATCTTGCCAGAAGCGCGTAAAAATGAATACGGACGGGTGAGTCGTGCTGCCGCATGGTCTTTATTGGCAAAGAATTATCTGAATGCTCAGGTGTATACGGGTACAGCACGGAACGCAGACTGTCTGAACTATGCAAAAAAGGTGATTGATGCCGGATACACCTTAAATGCGAATTATAAGCAGGTGTTTAATGCCGATAATGATAAGCGTACCAATGAAATTATCTTTCCGATAGAAGCCGATGTGGCACACACCACTACCTGGGGTTCGACAACTTATCTGGTTAATGGCCCTATTGTGGGGAGCATGAAATCGTCAGACTATGGGGTGCTTTCTGGCTGGAATAGTTTTCGTACACTTCGCGAATTTGTAGGCATTTTTGAAGCGGAAGATAAAAGAGGTGATTTTTGGAAAAATGGGCAGTCTTTGGACGTAGAAGATCCAGCTGCATCAAGCCAGGGTTATGGATTGGTAAAGTTTACAAATTTGAAGGATGATGGCACCTATACGACAGATGAAGGTTTGGTCAGTACGGATTTTCCGATGATCCGCCTGGCTGATGTTTATCTGATGTATGCCGAAGCCGTACTTCGCGGTGGCGGCGGTAGTGTGCAGGAAGCCCTTACTCTCGTCAACGCGATCAGACAAAGGGGATATGGAAGTTCCGCTGGCACTATCGAGCAGGCGCAGCTCACGCTTGACTTTATCCTTGCGGAGCGCGGACGTGAACTGTTTTGGGAATGTACGCGCCGCACAGATCTCATTCGATTTGGAAAGTTTACCGGAAGTGCTTACCTCTGGCAATGGAAAGGAGGGGATATGAATGGGCGTTCTGTGGATACAAAGTTCAATCTGTATCCGATTCCAACAACAGATATGAGCGCTAATCCGAATTTAATTCAAAATGCAGGTTATTAGGGTAGTAATGTATTGGTAAATCGATGGTATAGTTATGCGGCCCAGCAGTGGAGCTGAAGCGCATCAACGAATATTTCCATACGGGTTTTAAAGATAATGATGACTTATGAAACAATTGACACTTTATATTTTGGTATTGCTTTTCGCTGCTTGTAAAAAGGAGGGCGGGACACCAGCTGTCGGGGGAATAAAACCTGCAGTGTTGCACAGCAGTACATCGGAATTGGTTTTAAAATCTACCGATCGCAAAGCTGTGGCACTGCAGCTTGTTTGGGACGAGGCGATCTTGACCAGCGAAGAACCGATGGCGCAGTCGGCCTTAAAAAATAAGATAGAAATAACGGCAGACCCCTCTTTTTCGGTTATTGCCAAAAGTATCGAGCAGGTGGCAAGCTCGATCAGCTATACGCATGAACAACTGAATAATCTCGTCACGGGGATGGGATTTGTGCCTGATGAAAAAAAGGTGTTTTATATCCGAGTTGCTTCGCGACTGGGTGCCAATACAGCATGGCTGTACAGTAACGTGATTGCCTTGACTATCACGCCTTACCAACCAATGGATGAGGCAGCTTACCTTTATCTTTCGAACAAAGAAATGACCCAATTCCCGTGGAAACTTTGTTCGAGAAAAGAAGATGGTTTCTACGATGGTTTTGTACGTCTCGACCAATGGTACAACTTCTATTTAGCCAATGCAGAAAGTGCCAGTGCATCTCTCATCTATGGTTCTTATCCATTGGATGGTAGCCAATATATTTTATATAGCGGGGCAGATCGCTGGAACTGCTGGACAAGCAAAGGCGGATATCTGTACCTGACCGCCGATGTTAATAAGTTGGCCTGGAAAGAAACGGCTGTGGAATCGATGTCGGTGACGGGCGACTTTAACGGTTGGAACGCAACAGCCACGCCGATGACCTATGACCAAACGGCGAAAGTTTGGAAGGCAATAATCACGACAACAGCAGCTGAACAGTGGGGCATAAAAGTGTTGATCAATGGCAGTTGGACTTGGTTTTTTGGAGCCGCGGAAGGGGATGGCAACTGTGCACTATATACAGCAGATGGTAGTGGATTTGCTTATGACAAGGTGGGTACACATACCTTGATCCTCGATCTGAGCGATCCCAAACAGTTTAAGTATCATGTGGAGTAAACATCAATAGGATGACTCCTTAAATAATTGAATCGAATGAAAAAATTAACAATAGGAAAGGTATTTGCCGCAGCGATAGGCTTTTGTTTGGTACTGTCTAGCTGCAGCAAAAAAGAGAGCTTCGAGCCCACTGCAACCACATCACATTTGGCAAAAGGGGCTGATATCAGCTGGATTACGGAAATGGAGGCTTCGGGTGTACAGTTTTTTAATGCTGGAGGAAATGCAGTAGATGGACTAAAATTATTGCGTGGATTGGGGATGGATGCTGTACGACTACGCGTTTGGGTAGATCCCGAACGTGGTTGGTGCAATAAGAACGACGTGTTGGTTAAAGCACGTCGCGCAAATCATTTGGGAATGCGGATCATGGTGGATTTTCATTATAGTGATACCTGGGCAGATCCTGGACAGCAGACAAAGCCTGCGGCATGGAAGAGTTTGGCATTTGATGACTTAAAGAAAGCTGTAAGCAACCATACAAAAGAGGTGTTACAATTACTGAAAGACAACGACATTACACCGGAATGGGTGCAGGTAGGCAATGAAACCGGGAATGGTATGTTGTGGAATGAGGGTAAAGCCTCGGAGAGCATGGCTAACTATGCTGTATTGAATAATGCAGGCTATGATGCGGTAAAAATGATTTTTCCGACAGCAAAAGTGATCATCCATCTTCACAATGGATTTGATAATAATTTGTTCCGTTGGATGTTCGATGGTCTGAAGGAAAACGGTGGGAAGTGGGATGTGATCGGTATGTCACTTTATCCGACTCCCGAGAATTGGAAGGAACGGAATACAGCCTGCGTCAGTAACATCAAAGATATGATTGAGCGATACCATTCAGAGGTCATGATCTGCGAAGTGGGCATGAGCTGGGATGCCGCCGATACCGCAGAAATCTGGCTCAAAGATCTTTTCAGCTCGGTCAATACCGTGCCAGATCATAAGGTGTTGGGAATATTTTATTGGGAACCTTTGGCTTATGGCGGTTGGAATGGTTATACGTTAGGCGCATTTGATAACAATGGACGTCCCACAAAAGCCTTGAATGCTTTTAAATAGACTATATTTATAGCGCTGAATGATGATAATGGAATTAAACTTTAGACCCTAAACCCATAATTTGATGATGAGACTATTGCATATCGCTTTCGTATTATTGTTTTTGTTTTTATTCGTGCCGAAAGAAATGCATGGACAATCGGTACGTCAGTCTTTCTTGTTGGAGAAAAACTGGCGCTTTTTTCAGGGTGAAGTTGCCCATGGCGAACAGACGACATTGGACGACAAGAATTGGAAAAATGTGACGGTACCGCACGATTGGGCCATTGCGGGACCTTTTGACCGTGCACACGATTTGCAGGATGTTGCAGTGACACAAAATGGAGAGAAAAAAGCAACTGTAAAAACGGGCCGAACCGGAGGCCTACCGTATGTTGGTATAGGCTGGTATCGCACCAAGTTTGATGTACCTCAGTTTGACCCCAGTAGTAAACGCGTGGTGCTTAAATTTGATGGTGCAATGAGTGAAGCCCGGGTCTATGTCAATGGAAAGGAAGCTTGCTTCTGGCCGTATGGTTATAATGCATTTCATTTTGATGTGACCGAATTGCTGCATAGGGATGGCAGAAACAATACCGTTGCCGTCCGATTGGAAAATAAAGCACAATCTTCACGTTGGTATCCAGGTGCAGGACTCTATCGGAATGTGCATGTGATTGTTACCGAGAAAATTCATATGCCTGTTTGGGGAGCCCATATCACCACGCCGTTTGTCTCAGACAGTCTGGCTTCAGTAAAGTTGGAAACCACTTTGGAGCATGCAGATGGTAAATTGGTGCGCATGGTAACTGCAATATTGAATGCAGAAGGCCGTGTCGTGGCGCAGAAAGAAAATGAGCAAAAATTAAACTACGGTAAGGCTTTTGTACAAAATTTTGAAGTAAAAAAGCCTGCATTATGGAGCCCCGAACAACCTAATTTATACCGAGCTTCTACGCAAGTTTATGTTGATGGTAAGCTCATGGATAGTTTCGAGACCCGTTTCGGAATTCGGGAGGTACGTGTTATTGCCGACCGGGGATTTATGTTAAATGGAAAGATTCGAAAATTTCAAGGTGTATGTAATCATCACGATCTCGGCCCATTGGGCGCGGCAATCAATGTGTCGGCTTTACGCTATCAATTACAATTGCTCAAAGATATGGGCTGTGATGCTGTGCGCACCGCTCACAACATGCCCGCTCCGGAACTGGTTTCGCTATGCGATGAATTGGGATTGATGATGATGATCGAACCTTTCGACGAATGGGACATTGCCAAATGTAAAAATGGATACCATCGTTTTTTTGCGGATTGGGCAGAGCGGGATATGGTCAATATGATTCATCATTTTAGAAACAACCCATCTGTGGTCATGTGGAGTATCGGGAATGAGGTGCCGACACAATGCAGTGCCGACGGATATAAAGTGGCTTCATTTTTACAGGCTATCTGCCATCGGGAAGACCCCTCTCGACCGGTGACCTGTGGTATGGACCAGGTTAGTTGTGTGCTGGAAAATGGTTTTGCCAGTTTACTGGATGTTCCGGGACTAAACTATCGTACGCACCGTTATGAAGAGGCTTATTCGAAATTGCCACAAAATATAGTATTGGGTTCGGAAACGGCATCCACCGTAAGTTCCAGGGGCATATATAAATTTCCTGTAGTCAAGAAGGGCGATATGCTATATCCTGATCATCAATCTTCGTCTTACGATATGGAATATTGTTCCTGGTCCAATCTACCGGATGAAGATTTTGCCTTGGCAGAAGACCATCATTGGACGATGGGGCAATTCGTATGGACTGGATTTGATTACCTCGGTGAGCCGTCTCCATACGATACAGATGCATGGCCCAACCACAGTTCCATGTTTGGCATTATTGATCTGGCAAGTATTCCCAAAGATCGTTATTACCTCTACAGAAGTTTGTGGAATAAAAATGAACATACCTTGCACGTTCTTCCACATTGGACATGGCCAGACCGTGAGGGACAGCAGACACCTGTTTTCGTTTATACGGACTATCCAAGTGCAGAACTTTTTATCAACGGCAAGAGTCAAGGGAAACGAAGTAAAAATAAGCATTCTTTACAGGAGCGTTATCGCCTGATGTGGATGGAGACACAATATGAACCCGGAGAAATCAAGGTCGTTGCTTACGATAGATCTGGAACGCCAGTCGCTGAGGAGACTGTACGAACAGCGGGTAGCCCGTTCCGCATCACAATGGAAACAGTGCATGATTCCATTGCTGCTGATGGCCGCTCATTGGCTTATATCCGGGTCAAAGCAGTAGATAAACAGGGCAATCTCTGCCCGCATGCCAATGGGTTAGTTCGATTTGAAGTCGGGGGAGCGGGTGCGTTTAAAGCCTTGGCTAATGGAGATCCAACGAACTTGGAGTCGTTTGAAAAACCACAGATGCACCTGTTTAATGGGCAGCTTACGTTGATTGTTCAGGCGGGAGAAGAATCGGGAAAAATTCAGATCAAGGCAAAGAGTACAGGACTGAAAGAGGGTTTGTTCACTGTTCAGACATATTGATCTTTTCGTTAGAGGCCTTTCAGAGTGCTTTTTGAAAGAATTACACTATTTGTACTTATTCAAAGATGCTAGAGTTGATCGATTTCTTTGATCAGCTTTAGCATATTGATCAATAAGGATTTTACAGTTGGTGGATTTTATAAATTTGATCATCCAGTGATCGTAAGAAAGGACATGCTTTGGAAATAACCGATAGAAAACGGTTATTGGTTTTAGGAGTATATAAATCTGATGGCACACAGCAGCATGAGCAGCGGTTGTTTTGGCATACCCATAATGCCTTTCAGGGCTTCCATGGCGCGATTATTCAATTTATACAAACTCTTAACAGATATGTTGGTTAGTACACTGATTTCTTCATAGCTCAGTTCCTCGAAATACCGAAGAAAAATTACCTCTTTTTGTTTAGCTGTTAGTTGTTCTAATGCCTGAATAAGCTTGAATGCTGTCTGTCGTTGTTCTTCCGTTGCAATATAAGCAGATTCGACATCGTAGGTAAGTTGGAAATCATCTTTTTCACCAAATGATGAAAGTTTGCCATCTCTCAATTGCGTGTTCAGTAGGCTGTTTTTCAAAGCGATAAGCAAGTAATGTTTCGGATTGGAAATGCTTTGTAGCCTGCTCCGATTTTCCCAAAACTTAATAAATATATCCTGAATGGCGTCTCTAACATAATCCTCATCGTTTACACGACGCATACCATACTCATATAAGCTCGGTAATAAAGCACGATAGATCTGCTCGAACGCGTGTTTGTCGCCGACAATAAAATCATTCCAGTACCGATCTATGGTGTTGTTCATCTTCGAATTAGGCAATTAAATGAAATAAATCATTCGTTACTCCAAAAATAGTAAAGATTTAATAACAATACTAAATCCCTTATTTAAAATCACTACAATGTTGTAGATTCTCTTTTTACCTAAATATGCAGCATTGCGCATTAATTGAGCAACTAAATTATGAATTTGGTAAGTGAAAGAGATGACTTTTAAATTTTTTTAAAAAAAAATTAGATTCCATGGGGTAAAATCTAAATATTATTTGTCTTGAATTTAACAAAAGCGTAATAATGGAGAAATATACGAGTTACGGTACACAAGATTTTTTGGATGACCTGGATTTTGTCCGATTTGTCAAACAGCCGGAACGTGATGATGTTTTCAATTGGAAGGCATGGCGTGCTGGAAACCCCAAAAATGCGGCTTCCTACGATGACGCGCTTGCTTATCTGCATGCCTTGTATGGCATTACCCGGATTAGGCCGGATCAGGAATTTGCGGATGAACTTTTTGAGGATATTGAACGAGGTATAGCTGGAAATAGAAAGAAGAGAAGGGGTCAGATTGTTCGTTTGTGGGCAGCAGCCACTGGAGCAGCAGCGGTAGCAATTTTTATAACTTTATCGTGGTATTACCGCTCGATGATCGTTATCGCAACCAGAAGCGGTGAATTTCAGACTGTGCTATTGCCCGATAGCAGTACAGTACAGCTCAATGCCAATTCTTCCATTGCATACCGCCGCGCCTGGAACTGGTTGTCCAAGCGTGAAGTATTTACTACCGGAGAGGTACTACTCGAAGTCAAGCATCTTAACAAGGATACGTCAGCTATTCGGGAAGACGAACGGTTTACGGCCTATACCGGCGATGTTGCTGTGGAGGTACTCGGAACAAAGTTTAACCTAAAAAATAGGGATAACAAAATAACTGTAACACTATTGGAAGGACGTATTGCACTGCGTAATAGCAAACATCTTGGTGAAACCAAGATCCTTGCACCCGGCGATATCGTTGAGGCAGGTATCGAAGGCTTTCGTCATTTGAGCACAGGCAAAAAAGCGGCCCAGCAGGCGGTGGGATGGACCCAGAAAACGCTGATAGGCGAAAACTTAACAGTCGCTGATTTAACGAATGAATTGCGCTATGTGTATGGAAAAGAAATTATTATAAACGATCCCACACTTTTGAATCGAAAAATCGACGGTCGTATATCGCTAGGTTCGCAGGAAAGTATCATCTATTCGATCGCGAATATTTTACAGGCGAATATCCGAATGGAAAAAGATACCATCTACCTCGATCCAAAAGAAGAAAAACAAAAATAAGCTAATACAATAGTAACATCTAACCTAACAAATATGAAAATTACAGAAAGCAGGTGGCAACCACTACGTTGCTTGTTGATGGTTCCGGTCACTTCGCTGCTATTTACCGTTGGACAGCAAGCCTATGCACAGCAAAAGTTGCCACTTAACCAAGCCGTAAAACAGATTGAACAGCGTTTCAACGCGAATTTGAGTTATGAGCACAACCTTTTGAACGGGAAATTTGTCGACCCCGAATTGCTCAAGGGAAATAAGCTGGAAGAAGTGCTTAAAAAAGTGCTTTATCCTAATCAATTGGTATTTCTTTATGTGGATGACAGATCCTATTCCATTGTACGTCGCGCTGTCGGAGACGGAGAAGCTAGTCCCGTAAAAAATGGTAGCGATCAACAGGCGATAGATCGGGTCGCCGGCACGGTTGTTTCGGCGAGCGGTAAACCGATACCACTAGCAAGTATATGGGTAAAAGACACGCGCAAAGGTGCGAAAAGTGACGAGAATGGGCGATTCCTGATTTATGATATCAAACCCACGGATATTATTATGGTCTCGGCCGTCGGTTATGAAAGTACGGCCTTAACGGCTGGAAATCGTAGCCAGATCATGTTTACGATGGAGGAAAAAAATAACGTGCTTGAAGAGGCAGTGATTTCAACGGGGTATCAAAAGATATCCAAAGAAAGAGCAACAGGTTCAGTTTCGCTCATTACGTCCAAAGAACTGGAAAAAATTCCCTCCGCCAATCTGATTCAGCGCTTGGAAGGACAGGTTCCCGGATTTCAGGTTTCCATTGGAACCGGCGACCGTAGCTTTACCTACAACAATAACCAATTGAGTATTAACTCCAGCACGCGTACCATCGGTCGGAATGACTATGATTTTAACGTAAGAGGAATAGGATCAATAGACACCGAGACCGAGAAATTACCATTGATTGTTATCGACGGAGCGATCTCCACCATGGATCTTGCGACCCTTAACCCAAACGATGTTGAAAATATTACGGTATTGAAAGATGCAGCTGCAGCTTCGATCTATGGGGTTAGGGCAGCTAACGGTGTTATTGTAGTCACAACCAAAAAAGGTTCGGTTACAGGTGTGCCTCGCATTAGTTTTTCTGCGAATACTGCATTTTCGGGAAAACCTGATTTAGGTTACTTGCGTACAATGAATAGCGCGCAGATGATCGATTATCAAGAAGAGTTGGTCGCCAAAAACATTTTGAACGGTAATAATATTGCGACTAGTCTTTATTCTTATGCGACTTACTATCCGGGTGAAGTTGCAGCAGCAGCGATCCGTCTTAAAAATGGACAGATTACCCAAGCTAATTATGATGCGCTAGTCGGTCCACTAAAAGCTATAGACAATAAGGCGCAGATTCAACGCTATCTGTTGCGCCCGATGAGTAGCCAGCAATATAACCTATCCATAAGCAATGGGACTGAAAATAATAACTATTTCTATTCGGCCTCATACGCGAATGAGAATCCATATACTAGGGGTGAAAATGGCAAACGTCTGACGTTAAACCTCAATAATAACTGGAAGCTTTTTAAAATTGCAACGCTATCCACGAGTGTGCGGGGTACATTCTTAAATCAAAAACAGAATGGGATAGGAATTTCGCAGTTTTACGATACCGGGGCGGCTACACTATTGCCTTATCAATTGCTGGCAGATGCCGATGGAAACGGCATAGCATACGACCGGCTGACACCTGAATTTGTTAGTGGACTGGGAGCAGCTTACAAAGATTGGCGCTACGACTATCTGCAGGAATTAAGGGAAGTGGACCGGGTACTCAAGAACAATAGTTTTTCGGCAGTGATTAATTTGTCGGTACCAATTTATAAGGGGATAAAAGGTACGGTCATGTATGCCAATGAGCGATCATTTGGAAGTAATCGCATGTTCAGTGGAGAAGAATCTTATGCGAACCGTTCCTTATTGAATATATTTACGCCGGTCGGCCAAGCGAAAAATACCCTGGGTATCAATAAAGGTGGCATTTATAACATCGGCAATACCGAAGTCAATAATTATACGGTACGTGGACAGCTGAACTACGATGCTTTGCTTGCCCAAAAACATGATATTTCTGCTATCGCAGGTGCTGAGATCCGGCAGACGGAGACTGAGCAGGGAAGCAGTACCTTATATGGGTATAATATGCAGACTGGATTCAATACTGCTGTAAGTTATCTGCAGTCGGCCTATCTCAGTATCCAGGGATTTAATGAGAGCCTTTCAGGATCACCAATACAGGCCGACCGAAGGAGACGTTTTTTGTCGTATTTTTCGAATGCAGCCTATACTTATGATACGAAGTATACCCTGTCGGGAAGTGTTCGTTATGATGATTATAACAATTTTGGACTTGACCGAAGTTTTCGGGCGACCCCGTTATGGTCGAGTGGTCTAAAGTGGAATGTGCGAAAAGAATCGTTTATGAACAGCCTGGCTTGGCTAAGTCAGCTGGGATTGAGGGCAACTTATGGCGTCAACGGTAATATCACACAGGATGTACGTCCGTTTACTAACATATCGCTTGATGATGGCACGCGCAATCCTACGGGACAGCCTACAGCGAGCATCATTGCCATTGCTAATCCACAACTTCGTTGGGAGAAAACGTATGTCACAAACCTTGGTCTTGATTTTGGTTTGTTCACTAATCGTTTGACCGGTACCTTTGATTATTATGTAAAAAAGGGTCGCGATCTATTGTACAGTTTTCCGATTGCTGCGCCTTACGTAGGAACAATAAATAATGGAAACTTAAAAAGAAATACGGCAACCATGAGCGGAAAAGGGGTTGATCTAGGCTTAAATGCAAGATTGATTACCACCGCCGCCTGGAATTGGGATATGGGCGCTAATTTTTCCTACAATACCAATGAGATTACTGACAACCGTTTTAAAGCAACTGATATTGCTAATTTTACCTATTCCTATACGCCAGTGGGGATTGGTTATCTGGAAGGATATCCTAGTGACAAATTGCTCGCATTTCGACATGCTGGACTGGATGCCAGTGGATTGACACAGATTTACAACAAAGAAGGTGAGGTTGTTTCCGTGAAGCAAACCTTGAAAGGAGTGGATGATCTTAAATATATGGGGCGAACAACCGCGCCTTATTTTGGGAGTTTAAAAACAAACTTACGTTATGGTCAATGGTCATTTTTTGCCCTGATGACCTATCAATTTGGGAATGTATTTTTGAAACCAAGTATTGAATCTTACATGACCCCCAGTAGGGGATTAACTTCACCAAAATTTGATCTCAGCGCTGATATTGCTAATCGATGGCGTCAGGCCGGCGATGAGGCTACCACCAATATCCCTGCTGTTACAGCGGATATTTATGGGCAATATAGTTTGTACCGCTACACCTATTCGGATATCAATGTACTGAAAGGCGACTACATCCGACTGCGGGAAGTGTCCCTGAGTTATGCGCTGCCAAAAGATTTCTTAAAGAGAATGAAAATTGAGCAAGTCAACCTAACGGGTTCGGTCCGTAATCTTGGATTGATCTGGACAGCCAATAAAGAAGGTATTGATCCTGATTTTGCCAATTATGTTGGTAATACAACCAACCTGCGTCCAGTTCCTTCGTACAATTTTTCAATCAATGTTAACTTCTAATCGCCAAAATCATGAAAATAGCTATAAAAAACAGCGGTCTTAAACTGGTAATAGCGTTAGCCGCAACAGGTATGGGCTTTACGATGACAGGTTGTGAAAAATATGTAGACATCAAAACACAGGGGCAATTGACACCTGGTACGATAGAAAACTACCGCTACGTCTTAAACAATACGGCAACCTTTGAAGCTTCGCCCGCGCTGTCTGATATGGCAGCTGATGACCTTGAGCTCATCGATGGTTCAGCCCAACAAAAATCATTGTCAAGTAGTGATTTTTATGGCTATTATAGTCGTTCATATCAATGGGCAGATGATATTTACCCCATCGGAAACCAGAATTATAAAGATGACAACTGGTCTCGATTGTACAATGCGATTGCCTATGCGAATACCGTCATTGCCGAGGTACCTCTAGTTTCAGACGGTAGCGCGTCTGAAATTGCCCAATTGATAGCAGAAGCGAAAATACACCGTGCTTCAGCGTACTTAATGTTGGCCAATACGTATGCGGTACCTTACGTTCAATCAACTGCAAATAACGCGTTGGGCGTTCCATTAATTTTGCAGCCAACTACAGAGCAGTCACTTGAGCGAGGTACATTACAGCAAGTCTATGATGCGGTTTTAGCGGATATTGAAGCAGCGCTTCCTGCATTGCCATCACAGCAGCAATTTACAACCTTACCCTCCAAAGCTTCAGCCTATGGTTTGCTGGCACGAACATACCTGTATATGAACCGCTATGCGGATGCGGCAAAAGCGGCCGATCAGGCGCTGGCTCTGAATGACAAGCTAGTAGATTTGACAAAAATTACGGAGGCAACTATGGCCAACTATCCATTACGAATCTATAATCCTGAGATTTTGTTGTCCAAAGTACCTATAAATGGTATTACCGCCTATTCGCCGACAGCATTTCGGTTAAGCAAAGAATTATTGTCTTTATTTGACGGAAGCGACCAGCGCTATAATTTATTTACGGTTCCTGGATCGAAAATATCAGCATGGGAGGTCTATGATGGTCGGTATTATTATTTGGATTTTATAAAAAGTGAAGGCCGAAATGTAGGTCCGTCAGTTCCTGAAATGCTGTTGATTAAGGCGGAGGCTGCTGCGCGGGACAATCAACCTGCCAATGCAATGACATTCGTCAATCGGTTACGGGCCAGTAGAATTCTGCCGGGGTCAACAGTCAATCTGAGCGCAACAGATGGGGATGATGCTTTGGTGAAAGTGATGCAGGAACGCCGTCGGGAGTTTATGTTCCGCATGTTGCGCTGGTGGGATATGCGCCGTCTGAAAGACGATACACGCTTTCAGAAAACGTATACGCGTACATTCGGTGGAATTACTTTTACATTGGCTCCGAATAGCAACCGCTATGTGTTTCGGATCGCGCAATATGAAATTAATTTGAGTCCAGAAATAGTGCAAAATCCATAAAGAACAGGTCTACTGTTCATTTATTTTAAAAAGGAAAAATAAGAGATATGAAAAATTGTATGATAAAAACTACAGCTGTATTGGCATGGACATTTTTGTGTTGCACTGCTGCCTCTGCGCAACAACAGAAACAGCCGCAGGTTTTTAAGGTGATACCGGAATTTCCAAAACAACAGGATACCGTACAGCTTGTATATGATGCTCGTAATACGCTGCTGAAGGATGCCAAAGATATTTCGGCACAGCTAACGGGTTATACTGATTTTAAATGGACGACTACGGATCTCAAGTTTACTAAAAATGATTCGGTATGGACTGCAAAATATGTACTGCCGGCACATTTGGCCTTAATGAATCTTGTTTTTAAATCGGATACCCTGGTAGACAAAGGTGGGGAGCAAACTTATTCCTATATCCTCTCCGGAAACGATAAACGCCAGATGTCGGGAGGAATGGTCGGTTGGGGCATGTTGCGGACGCCGCACATCGTTGCGGGTGTTCCTTATGTCGTAGATACCGTGGCCTACAAATCGAATGAGATACTTTTGATGTGGGTGAAATATGAATTACAGTATCATCCGGAAAACCGATTTCGTGTGCTTTACGCTGCCGCAAGTGCCTTGAAACACATGAATACCCCAGAGTCCTTAGCCAAGCTTGATCGGGAGCTGAACAGCCTGGAACAGATGCCCAATATCAAAGAAGAGGATCTACTGGAAATTTATCGTGTCTATAAGGATATTTTAAAAGATGCTGCTAAAGCTGAGGCATTACAGCAAAAAATTGTCACCCAGTTTCCAAAGGGTCAATATGTAAAGGATCAACAGCGTCTGGCTGATTTTAAGCTCATTCAACAAGCGAAGACGGACGATGAACGCCTGAAAGCTGCGATGGACTTTATTGATAAACATCCCTATGAAGAAGCTGAAGATGCTTTTAACGAAGCGAATCGAATCAGCTATATCAGTGCTTACTGGATTATTTCGGTGTACACCAGCATGAAAAAAGATCTGTCCAACTATAGTAAGTATATGTCCAAGATCGCACCCTACGAGGCCCTTTCCAATGTGATCTACCGTTCCTTGGACGTGCCGTATCTTTCGCAAAAAAGCATAGGACCTGCCGAAATATTGCCTTATGCCCGAGTTATTATGGAACGTCTGAATTACTACAAGGATAACTTTCAGGGGGATAAATATGCAACGTTATATTATTCAAATGCACCTTTATTTGCCAAGATATTGGTGGACAATAAACTTTACGACGAAGCCTTTGCCTATGCCGCCGCCGCGCAGAGTACCGCGAGCTACAAAAATGCAAACTTAAATGATACTTATGTACGTGTGCTTGAGGGGCAGGGGAAAACCAAAGAACTGCAAATGGCACTGGAGCAAAGTTATGCCATGAATCAGAGTTCGACCTATATGCTGGAGCTGATGAAAAAAATCTATAATGCAAAAAACAAATCAGATAAAGGCTACGAACAGTATTTGGCTAGTCTCAAAAATGCCGACAAGGGAAAGGAGCTAAAAGAAAAGGTACAGAACCTTTTAATCAACAAGAATATGCCGGATTTTGAGTTGTTGGATCAACATGGAAAGAAAGTACGCCTTTCTGCACAGAAAGGAAAAATTGTTGTATTGGATTTCTGGGCTTCGTGGTGTGCCCCCTGTAAAGGTGCATTTCCGGGGATGAAATTGGCGGTAGATCATTTTAAAAATGATCCGAACGTTGTCTTTTATTTCATCAATACACAGGAACGTAAGCCAGACATGAAAGAATACGTGACCAATTATATGAAAGAAAATGGCTATCCTTTCACGGTATTACTGGATACGGATAGTAAGGCTTCAAAGGCCGCTGGTGTAGGACCTATTCCGCATAAGATGGTGGTGGGGCCAAATGGCAAACTTCGTTTTTCGGAGGTTGGTTATATGGGCAGCACCTCTGAGCTTGCCGATGAAATCATTGAAATGGTCAACATGTTAAAAGCTGGGAAATAAGGATATGAAAACAATCAAATCACTCTTTCTAGCTGTAGCTTCATTGCTTTTTTACGGCATTACTTCAGCACAGTCCATCAATCAAAGGGAGGTTATGTTTAAGTCAAAAGCAGATAGTATTACCATTGGCGCCACCATTTCCTCGCCTATCAAGGCGGGGAAATATCCGGCCGTTATTATCGTTTCAGGTACTGGACCACAGGACCGGGATGGTACAATGGCCGGGACAAAGATGTTTGCCCGTATTGCCAATTTTTTAACACCCAAGGGATATGTGGTGTTACGTATGGATGATCGCGGTGTTGGTAAAACGACAGGCGAATACCGATATGCTACAACAGCAGATTTTGCACTTGACGTTTTAGGTGCGCTGCAATTTTTGAAAACTGAAAGAAATGTTGACTTAACGCATATCGGTCTGCTGGGGCATAGCGAAGGGGGGGCTGTGATTTCGATAGCGGCTTCACAAAGCAAAGATGTCGCTTTTTTAATCAGCTTATCGGGCTTGGCTTCTAGCGGTTTGGAATCGCTTTTTGTGCAGAATGAGAACCTTGTGAATACCTCACCTCTGAAAGAGGTCGACAAGCAACGTTCCAATGAAATCAATCGGTTAATGTTTGCGACCGCCTTCCAATATGCCAATTCGGACAGCCTGGAGAGTAAGCTTCACGCGACATATAATTACTGGAAACAAAAAGATGATCTTTACTTTAAATCTTTAGGTATTGAATACGATCATTTCCGCTTTCCGATTTGGTCCTATGTGCAGCAGGCTATCGGACCTTGGTATCGCTATTTTGTCACCTACGACCCACGGATCTTTTTAAGTCGCGTGGATGTTCCCATTCTGGCGATCAATGGTAGTAAAGATGTTTTTGTAGATTCCATCAATTTAACTTACTGGAAGCAGTACAGTCGTGCCGGCCAGCACGGAAAGGTAACGACCATCCTGCTGCCAAATGTAAATCATTTATTGCAGCCTTGTCAAACCTGCCTACCTGCGGAATACGCAAAACTTGGTGAAATACCCGAGAGTACGTTAGGCTCAATTGTGAAATGGTTGAAAGAAACCGTAAAGTAAGATGAGAAAGACCATATTTATACTAGTTGTTTTATCGCTGATAGGAAATCTAGCAGTCGCTCAACAGATTGATAATGTCAAATCGATTGATCGGATTATGGCGGCCATGAATAAAAAAGATGCTGTTACTTTGTTGGGTATGATGGCCGACAGTGCAACGATTGGTAATCTGCCCAAGTTGAACAACCCTGTTGCTGTACCAGAAATTCTGGCTAAATTCCCAAGTATGAAAGCTTTTCAGATTGTGGATCAGCAGATGCTTGCGGATGGCGATGAACGGATTCAGCTTGAAGTAACTTATTCGGATGGTAAACCCGGTAGACCAACTTTTCTATTTAATCGTGCCGGAAAAATTATAAATCTTGGCATTATCAGAGGAAACATAAAGGGCGATCCTGATAAAGCGTTGGCGGATGCATTGGGGAATGCAGAGCAACCTGAGACACTGGTCATCCCATTTAAAATGGTGAATGGATTGGTCTACCTTGAATCGATGCTCAACGGTATAAAAGGTTATTTTCAATTTGATAGCGGTGCTCCAGTAGTCATATTACGCAAAGAATTTGTGGTCCCAGAACAAATTCGCAAAGATGTTTCGGTAGATTTCGCAGGTATTGGCGGACAAATGCAACAGGTGGTCTGGTCAACTGGTAACAACCTTCAGGTAGCTGGCATTGTACTCCATAAACTTGATGCTCCAGTCTCTCAGATGGATGATATGCACCTGGAAATTGGAGATGGAAGTCCAATTTTAGGTTTACTCGGCATTGGCGTATTGAAAAACTATCAGTTTACCATAGACTACAGAAGGCAAGAGTTGTTACTAGAAAAAATGGATGATCGAGGTGAGGTGCCTGGGGAGCCAATCGATAAGGGGCTTTTGCTGGCGCAATATCCTTTACGCCTGAAAAGGCATATTCCTATTGTGGATATTACTTTCGGTGGAAAGGTGTATCCGATGGGAATAGATTGTGGTGCTAATGCCAATGTGCTGAAAAAGGCATTGGAAACGGAGCTAAAATCTTATATTGATTATGAGGAAGGTGAGGTGGATATCAAAGGGGTGAATGGAACAAGTCAAGGCAATCGTATCGCGTTTCTTACTCATGCTAAAGTAGGTCAGCTGGCATTAAAAGATATGTACACAGTTATTACAGATCAAGCTATTGGTGGCGGACAAGATTCCGACGCATTGCCTATTGAGGGTTTGTTGGGTACACCATTTTTAAATCAGTACAAGATGACATTAAATTTCAAAAAGAATACAATTAGTTTTTATTGATGTGATAGATCAAAGGAGCAATGGTTTTTTACAATGTAATAATTGTATTTGTTACAACGCATGCTGCATTTGTGGAGAATCTTCATTGTCGATGTCCTGTCCTCAATAGAAAAATACCGAAGCTTAAATCGCTTCGGTATTTTTTGTGAGAAGGTCATCTATTTTGTTAGAATCCTGTTATTGTTAACCCTTAAATTGTTTTGCTGTCGCGTAACATTTTAATGATATTGTGTGCTTCAAGCTGTTTACTAAGTTGGGTATTGATTAAACTATGCACATTTTGCGAAAGTTCATCGGATCCGTCTGCCAGCGCTGTTTGGTAGGTCGATTTAAAGGCGTCTTCTCCCTGTTCGCAGGTCTCCAATAAACTTCTTTCGTCGTCGCCTGTGATATTAACTTTGATTCCCATCCAGGCACGGAATAGTTTGCCGCTTAACATGGTGCTATCGGTAGCCTCTTTTCCCTCAAGCTCAACATAAGGAGTTAATTCGGCGATAAATTCTTCTGACTGTCCGATAAATTTTTGAAAGGTAGGGATCAGTTTATCTAAGCCGTGACTGGTTGCCAGATCAATTGCTTTTTTATACCCTTCAATACGGTCATTGTTGATCTTAATAATGTCGTTGATGATTTCTGGGTTGTTGATGTTGTTTTCCATAATATTATTATTTGTTATCATTTTTGTTTATTCGGAAAACAGCATCGACACAGCGTTCGTTTGCAGAATCGCAGATTCAGGTATTTAAATCGCAATCCGTATTTATCGCAGTTTTTATTGCGGCGTAATAAATGCAACTTAAAACTTTATGTAATTTATTGTTGTTCTTATTTCCGAAACTGCCATTCAGGCAGCGCAATGAAAACTATGCAACAACACATCCATGTAGCCATCATCGGGGGCGGACCCAGTGGCCTGTTTATGTACAAAAGATTGATTGAAAAGAATATGGGGGAGCTCAAAATATCTATTTTTGAGTCGCGAAAACAGTTAGGTGCAGGGATGCCTTACAGCTATGAAGGTGCTACACCTGAGCACCTGACAAATGTTTCCGATCATGAAATACCGAAACTGGTGACTACCATTGAAGAGTATGTGCAATCGCTGTCGGCAACTACGCTTCGTACCTATGGCATTGATGTGGACGATTTTAATCGGTATAAAGTAGTGCCGCGATTACTGCTCGGTCGCTATTTATCGGAACAGTTTACACTATTAAAGCGTATGGCAGATGCAAAAGGTATTGAAACCCAAGTGTACCTAGCCAGCCAGGTAAGCGATATCGTTGACCTAGAAAGCCAGTCGCAGGTGAAAGTACTTGTTGGAAGCACAGATACTTATATCGTTGATAAGGCCGTTATTTGCACGGGACACAAATGGCCAACTAAACATGAGGGTAATGTCGAACACTACTTCGAATCACCCTATCCACCCTCTAAACTCGCCCTAAAGACTAATCATGCCGTTGGGATACGTGGCGCTTCGCTTACTGCAATAGATGCTATACGTACACTTGCCCGGCACAATGGCTCTTTTGACGTGCTAGAAACAGGCGAGATAAAATATCACATTGATCCAGGAAGCGAGAATTTTAAAATAGTGATGCATACACGTAGTGGGCTTCTGCCTGCAATCCGCTTTCATCAGGAAGATCCGTTCTTAGCCAATAATCTCTTAATTTCAGAAGAGGAACTGATGCTTAATAGGCTCGAAAATGAAGGTTTTGTATCGCTTGATTTTTTATTTGAGCGAAATTTTAAAGCCCAGTTTAAGGAGAAAGATCCTGCCTTCTACGCCATGGTGGAAAAGCTCAGTCTCGAAGATTTTGTGGAAGCCGTACTTGCCATGCGGGAGCAGAAAGACGCCTTCGAAGGTTTTCGTCAGGAACACGTCCAAGCGCTAAAGTCCATCAAAAGGCACGAATCGATTTACTGGAAGGAAGTGCTTTCTGCGCTGAGCTTTACATTGAATTATCCAGCAAAATACATGTCTGCAGAAGATATGCTTCGCTTAAAGAAGGTGTTAATGCCCCTGATTTCTATTGTGATTGCTTTCGTACCGCAGGGCTCTAGCCGCGAGTTGCTTGCATTGCACGATGCCGGTGTTCTTGAGGTGGTAAACGTCGGTACTGAAAGCCGGGTCGAACCTGCAAAAGACTGTGGAGCTAACTACTTTTATACAAATGAGCAAGGCATAGAAAATAAAACATATTATAAGACCTTTGTCGACTGTGTAGGCCAGCAGCCGTTGGATTTTGAAGATTTTCCTTTTAAGAGTTTGATCGACAATGGTAATATTAGCCCCGCTTATTTGAGGTTCCGCTCTGTGGAGCATGCCAAGGAACAGTTACTGGCGGGTAATGATCATATGTTTGTAGCACCGGATGGGGCTATCTTTTTGCGGGTGCCGGGAATAAAGATAGACGACAGCTTTCAGCTAGTTGATCACAGCGGGCGATCCAACCAACGTATTTTTATGATGGCTGTACCTTATATTGGTGGCTATAATCCGGACTATTCAGGTCTTGATTTTTGCGCAGCGACTTCCGAAATCATTGCCCAAAGGATTGCCGAGGGGGGATAAATACGTGACTTTTTGTTAAAATACGGTAACATTCTCCGTGTTTGCTCAAGGGATATTCATTTTAGGCCCTGTATTGCTATATTTGGCGGCCATCTAGACCATCAGTTGGCATAGTCTTAACTCAATGGATGAAAAAGCATGCCTAAAACTATTTTAAAAAACCTGCAGATAGGTTTTGGAATATCGCTATTGTTGCTCTTAGCTAGTTCAACGGCCTCTTATGTTAGTATTCGTAAGCAGATTCATAATAGTGAAATGGTGGACCATAGCCGTCGGGTGATGAGCCGTGTTAATAAAATTCTACAGGATCTGCAAAATGCCGAGACGGGTCAACGTGGCTATCTGTTGACTGGACTGGATAAGTTTTTAAATCCTTACCAAACCGGCCTTGAGTCGCTGCCCCAATCGTTGAGCCGTGCGCACGATTTGACAGCTGACAACCCCGAACAGCAGCGGGTAATTGATACCCTGTCCACGCTGGTAAAGTCTAGGCTTACCAAACTAGAAAATCTGGTAACGATCAAAAGGCGCGGCGGAATGGTGACGGTTTCCCAACTCGAAGAAGGGAAATCCTATATGGATAGCTGTAGAATTTTAATTGGCCAGATCATAGATAAAGAAGAATCTTTATTGAACAAGCGTTCAAATGAACTCGGACGATCTTCTGGTTATACATCTATTTTTGTTTTGCTGGCCGCGGCAGTTTCTTTGCTGATCACTGTCTTTTTTTACTTCCGTTTGCGGGCTGATTTCTTTAAGCGAGAACAGTTACAGCATGATCTGAAACGTAAAGATGAGGAGATCCAGCGGAGGCTCAGTATTACGCAGCGCATTGCCCGTGAAATCGCAGCGGGAAATTATGATATGCAGATACAGGATGCTGAACAGGACGACTTGGGAAGCTTAGCGGGATCGCTCAATGAAATGGCTCGGTCACTAAAGGTTTCTTTTGATGAACTCAATAACAATAATTGGCATCAAGCTGGATTAACGCAGCTGAGCAATCTTTTAATGGGCAATAAACTTCAAGAAGAGATCACGGCTGTCACGTTGCGACATCTAGCGACGTATGGTAGTTGTGTCAATGGGGCCATTTATCTGATGGAGCAGGATCAGTTGGTGTTAAGGGGTGCTTATGGACTTGAAGATCCCAACCATAAGCGCTTCGCAGCAGGGGATGGCATGGTAGGGCAGGTATTTAAAGATGGTCAGGAAAAATTATTTGAAAACCTCGAAGATACGCATTATGTCATCAGCTTCGCCACTGGAAAAGTACAGGTAAACAACCTTTTTATACTTCCCATTTATGATGGAAGTGAATGTATTGGTGTAATGGAACTTGGCTCATTGCAGCCCTTTTCTTCGATACAATTGGCGTTTTTTAGAGAAGCTGTGCAAAAAGTGGGGGCTACACTCGCCGCATCGCAAGCTCGGTTGGTTGTACAGAATTTATTAGAAGAAACACAGGCGCAGACTGAAGAGCTGCAAGCACAACATACGGAGTTGGAATCACTGAATTCTAGTCTCGAAATGCATACCTATAAACTGCAGGCTTCAGAGGAGGAACTTCGTGTTCAGCAGGAAGAGTTGGTGCAGTCTAACCGTGAACTGGAAGAGCGCTCCAGATTGTTGGAAGATAAAAATCTGGAAATAGCCGAACGTAACCAGGAAATTCAGAAGAAAGCGGCAGAGCTTGCACAAAGCACACGCTATAAGTCTGAATTTTTGGCTAATATGTCGCATGAACTGCGTACTCCGCTCAATTCAATCTTGCTGCTTTCCCGTCTGATGGCCGAAAATACGGACGGTAACCTTAACGAGGAACAGATGGAATCTGCAGCAGTGATCCAAAGTTCGGGAAAGAGTCTGCTGACACTAATAGATGAGATTTTGGATCTTTCTAAAATTGAATCCGGAAAAATGGATTTGGATGTACAGCCCGTATTGTTTGCGGATGTCGTGCAAGGGCTGTCGGCGATGTTCGGACCAATTGCTGCCGACAAGAAACTTGGATTGGAAATGAGTGTAGCGGAGCAATTGCCCACTCAGATCGAAACAGATAAACAGCGGCTGGATCAGATTTTACGTAATCTACTCTCTAATGCTATTAAATTCACGGCATCGGGCAAGGTAACGCTGCATATCGACCGTGAACCGTCTCCACGAAACGGGATTGTATTTGAAGTGCGCGATACCGGAATTGGAATACCAAAGGATAAGCAGCATCTAATATTTGAGGCTTTTCAACAAGCTGACGGCTCTACGCGGCGGAAATTTGGTGGTACGGGACTGGGGCTTTCCATAAGCCGGGAATTAGCACGATTACTTGGCGGTGAAATCTCATTGAATAGCGAAGAAGGTGAAGGTAGTGTCTTTAAACTGATTATTCCCGAACGCATTTCGGACGAAAGTACATCCCTATTCGGCCTTGCGCAAACGTTGTTGACAACAGACGACGCGGAAATTTTACCTGAAGAGCACACTTCTTTGGAAAACATTCCAGCGGTGCCAGCTTTACCTGTAGAAAACACGTTGCAAATACCTATCCCAGCCGAAGTTCCGGACGATCGCGATAGCATCGTTCCTGGCGACCGCTTTATTTTGATCGTGGAGGACGATATTGAGTTTGCAAAGATTCTACTTAAATATACGCGTCAGCAAAACTATAAGGGTATTGTGGTGGTGCGTGGCGACATTGCTGCAGAAGTAGTAGCGCAATATATGCCGCTCGCAGTTTTGCTGGATATTCAGCTTCCCCTTAAAGATGGATGGCAAGTAATGGCTGAGATCAAGGAAAATCCCAAAACACGACATATTCCGGTGCATATTATGTCCTCTCTGCAGGTTAAAAGAGAGAGTCTGCTTCAGGGGGCTATAGACTTTATCAACAAACCTATGGCGTTGGAACAAATGGGTGATATGTTTCGCAGAATAGAGGAAGCGCTCACTAGACATCCTAAAAAGGTACTTATCGTTGAAGAAAACCCTAAACATGCAGCTGCTTTGTCTCTCTTTCTTGGGAGTTTTGACATTGTCTCTGAAATCAAGAGCAACGTAGAAGATAGTATTGCGGCGCTGAGTTCTGATACTGCGGACTGCGTGATACTCGATATGGGCGTTCCTGATCGGGTCGGTTACGAGACATTGGAGGCTGTAAAACGTAACCAAGGGCTAGAAAAATTACCGATTATTGTTTTTACCGGTAAGAATCTATCGCAAGTAGAGGAAATGAAATTAAAACGTTATGCGGATACAATTGTCGTTAAAACCGCCAATTCCTATCAACGCATATTGGATGAAGTGGGCTTATTTTTACATCTTGTAGAGGAAAACAAAGGTACTTCGGCGAAAGCTCCCGCTAGGCTTGGCTTTTTGGAAGATGTGTTGAAGGGTAAAAAGGTGCTTGTAGCAGATGATGACATCCGTAATATTTTCTCGCTCACGAAAGCCCTTGAGAAATATCATATGACCGTCGTACCGGCAACAGATGGAAAGGATGCACTGAAACAGCTCGAAGAAAATGAAGATGTGGCTGTGATCCTGATGGATATGATGATGCCCGAGATGGATGGATACGAAACGATTGCGTCGATTCGAAATAATCCCCATTATAAGAATATGCCGATCATTGCTGTTACTGCCAAATCAATGATGGGAGATCGGGAAAAATGTATCGCTGCAGGAGCGTCAGATTATATATCCAAACCGGTGGATATCGATCAACTCTTGTCCCTGCTACGGGTATGGATGTATGAATAGTTGTTTTAATAAAATAAAAGGCAATAGATAAAAGAGCATGGACAAGAACAAAACCGTATTAATCATCGATGATGATCAAAACAATATATTTGCGTTGAAATTGGCCCTAAAATCGAGAGGCTTTCAAGCCTTGGGTTGTCTGTCTGCTGAAGAGGGGCTTGCTCAGCTGCGGAATAGTGCTGGCGTAGGTCTGGTGTTGATGGATATGATGATGCCCGAGATAGACGGATATGAAGCGACCCAGCTAATCCGCAAAACTTGGGATTCTCAAGAAATGCCCGTCATCGCCGTCACGGCGCAGGCGATGACGGGCGACCGTGAAAAGTGTTTGGCAGCGGGAGCCAACGGCTATATTTCAAAACCGATCGATATCGAACTTCTGGTGAGGTTAATGGGGGAAATTGTTAAATGATCAGTGGAAAAAAAATTGTTAGCCAAGAGCAGGTGATGATATTGATGGAAGATGTGCAACGTCTCTATGGCTACGATTTTACCCATTATACCATAGCGTCTTTGTCGCGGCGGATCAATCAGCTTTGCCTACTAGATAATTTTGCGAGTTTTGCCGAATTGCGGTACCGTGTGTTACATGAACCCGAGTACATGCAGCGATTTGTCGAAAAGATGACGGTCAACGTTACAGAAATGTTTCGCGATCCAAACTTTTTTTTACGTCTGCGCGATGAAATTCTGCCCAAATTAGGTACTTCACCCTTTATCCGCATTTGGATAGCGGGCTGTGCGACAGGTGAGGAAGCCTATTCGTTGGCCATTTTGTTGCAGGAAACCAAATTACTGCACAAATCATTGATTTATGCCACAGATATTAACCCTTCTGTCCTAGAACAGGCTAAGCGAGCCGTTATACCCATGGCAAATCTAAAATCTTATGTGGAAAATTACCAGCTTTCGGGTGGAAAAGCAGATTTTTCCAGTTATTATACAGCCAATTATAATTGGGTGAAGCTAACATCTAGTTTGCAGGAAAAGATTGTTTTTGCTACACACAACCTGGTAAGTGATGCATCTTTCAATGCCTTTCAGCTAATTCTATGCCGCAATGTACTGATCTATTTTGATACCCAACTTCAGGCTAAAGTCCTATCTTTATTCGATGAGAGTTTGGAAACCCTCGGATACTTAGCGTTGGGAAGTCAGGAAACGCTACGTTTCTCGGTGTTGGCAAAAGATTATCAGCAAGTGGGCAATGAGAAAATATGGCGTAAGGTGAAATAAAATAGGTTCATTTTTCAATGAACTATTTTAAAAAAATTAACTTATTAAAAAAAATAAAGTATCTTAGTGGGATTGGAGGAAAAATGACTAAAATTCTTTTAGTTGATGATCATCGGCTTGTGAGAAACGGGATACGATTGATTATTGATACCCACGACAAGCTTTCTGTGGTAGGGGAAGTAGATAGTGCAGAGGATGCATTAATGTACCTTGAAAAAAATAGCTTACCGGATTTAGTTTTAACAGACCTGAATATGCAGGGTATGGATGGAATAACTTTCATCCAAATGGCCAAGAAGATATATCCAGACGTCAGATTTGCGCTTTTATCGATGGTGGAAGAACCGAATGAAGTGGCCGAAGCTTTTCGTAGCGGTGCAGACGGTTATCTGTCGAAGGGTGGGGATTATGATGAAATCTTATTTGGACTATTACGTTTATCCCAAGGGCATAAATATCTGATGACCAATTTCGGTCTACGGTTTATGGAAAATTTTGATGTAGAGAGTAGCACCAGTGTCGATGTGGCTTCACGTCTTTTGCAATATGAAATCACGGAGCGGGAGTTTGCTGTACTTGAACTCATTGCCCAAGGTTTTACTGCTGTGGAAATTGCAGACAAGATTTTTTTGAGCAAACGCACTGTTGAAGGGCACCGTCAGAATCTTATGGATAAGACCAAAAGTAAAAATACAGCCGATCTGATCCGTTTTGCATTTCAGCAAAAGTTACTGAGTTAGGAGCGTCTTCTTTTTCGTATGAAAAGATGGTCGATGCCTTTATGGATAACTGTTATGATTGGGTTTATTGAAAGCAGAAGGTGGCTTCCAGCTCATGGAAGCCACCTTTATTGTTATCTTATGCGCGCTACTGTGTAGCACTTTTACTTCAACTTTTTCAATGTTATCATTTTAGTTGACACAGGTATTGTATAACGGTTAAATGCATCCTTATTGAAACCTTCTACTACGTAATTGCTTTCGGGATTAACATTAAGCAAGATATTCGTAATAGGTTTCTGACTAGCGCTATTGAAAACCAGGGTGATGCTACCGTCTTTTTGATCGTAGTGCAGTTCGGCGATCTCGCCGGCATCTGTGGTGAGCCAAAGATTCTCCTTGGCGAGGAATACGCGAGCATTGGATGCTGTCGTCAGCGCAACTTTGACCAGCTGTTTTTCGGTTTTTAGATTACCGCTGAATGCGAGCCACCCAAATTCAGGGTGCTCCACTATATAGGTTCCCGAATTGACTGCATAGCCATAAAAGCCGGTTCCGTAATCTCCGGAGATGCCGTCATTGGCTAATGTGGATGGATAGGAGTGGAATGCTCCCGGACCGAAGCCGTCGGTAGTAACATTGGCCAGTGCTCCCATCATGCCTGCATGTCCGATACGTAGCAAGTAGAAATCGTCGGGATGATCCCGATAGGCCGTCAGCACAGGGATGGAATTAAGCGCGGAACCGTAGTGATGGAGCTGACGCTCGATTCGCGAAAGTTTGCCACCATAGACAAAATCCCAGTAACGCCGCGCGCTACCGTTGTAACCCCAATGCGGAACGGTAGGCATATAGGCGATGATGGCATTCAAAGTGACCTGTGCTTTCTCATCAAAGCCAAAAAAGCGTGACCAAAGAAAGACTTCTTCTTGACCCGTGGAATCCCAAGGCATTTCACTTCCGAACGGATAATTAAGGGTTTTCCAATGCTCTGCCCGCTTGCGCATCGCAGCTTCAAGGTTATTGGCCAAGGTCGTCAATCCTTCTCGGCGAAGATCTTGTAAGATGATAAGGAAGATACTCCCTTCCATTTGACCGAACTGGGCGTAGTAGGGCGCCTTTTCGACCATGGCGATACTCGTTTGGTAAGCCCGTTCGAGGTAAGTTTGCCAGCTTTCTTCGTTCACTAAATTCGTATAGTTGCGGGCGAGCCTGTACATCACCCAGTGTGCTGCCGCCACATGAGGATAATTGTAGGAACGACCAATATCGTCGGCTTCTTTTTTCGGCCAGGCAGACCAGGTCTTCCAGTTGATGTCCGTACGATAGGTGCCAGCTGGCATGGAGTCGGGTTCATAATAAAATAGGCTTTTGACCACCCCATATTTCTTATCTCCTTCTTTGTGCTGGATATGACCATATAAGGTTTCATTGACAAACCGTTTCAATTTGGCTATTTCCTGTTGATCGGGCTGCAATACTTGTTTCATCAATGCGGCAAGCCAGCTTGCCGCTCCAGCTTCATCACTGAGACCAGCAAACCAGGCACTTTTATTTTGGGTGATGGGCTGCTGTTCCTCATAGTCGTATGAGATGACAGCCGGTGAGCGTTTGAAGGGATCTTTGTCATTTTCATACCATTGTTTGGTGGTCAGGAAATGACCGAGATCCTGAACCACTTCTTTTTCGGATTTGATTACTTTGTATTGGATAGTCTGCGTTATACCGTCGCGATAGTTGATTGTTAATCGTGCACGTCCCCAACGGTTGCCTTTCACTTCATATTCGATCCATTGCTGCGGTGTGCTTCCTTTTTTTGTCAAGGTTAATGCTCCTTCGGGATAAACACTGATACTTTTAATAGCTTTGCTGTGTTTGATAAAAAGTTTGGCCGGATTGTCCATCGGAACAAGATAGCCAGGTACGCCAATAGCTACAGGCCTGTTGTTCTTCACTAACTCAGACTCTATTTCCCGGATACTTGGGGCAAGGACAAATTTTAAGGCAAAGGTCTTGGATTCGTGAGGTTTCAAGAGCGTAGATGTAGGTGTATTCCATTGTTCTACGCCTTTCCATTCAGTCTCGGCATAGGCCTTGCTATGGATCATCCATTCATGAAACCCCTCAAAAGTAATACTTCGGGGAGTCGGGTCAGTATTGAGCGGATTGTAGGCTTCAAATCCTGCATTTTTATAGGGCAATACCAGCAAACTAGGGCCATTGCCATGCAGGCGGTTAACTTGCAGATACCCGGCATCCTGGCCGATATAGGGATCGAAAAAGACGTTCTGGGCATGTGCCTGATCGAGATTCTTCCAGTCCATGTTATTATTGAATGGGAGAGGGATACCCATTGATCCAATCTCGATCGTATAATCGTTGGGGTTTGTCAGTTCAAAACTCAAGATCAGATCCCCCTGGTCATCCTGCCAGTGTCGGATCACTTTCAAAGGGATATGGTTAAGCGTGGGACTGATATCTGCACTGGCGAGGTTGTTTTTCGCAGGAGGTATTGCGATGACATGCTTACGGTCAGCAGCTGATGAATAGGCCGTCCATGAGCTGTCTCCCTGACGACGCAAACGGATATTGATATCGCCGATATGAAAAAACTGATTGCGATCTCTTTTGTTGAGAAGTTCAACTGGCGTATAGTCAAAACCCTTTTCGACGCTATTGGGCCGAAAGGATGATAGTGTCTGGGATGCGTTGAGTATAGCCACATTGAGGTTTTTGAGGGTGAAGCTTTTGGCACCCTCCTCCAAGCCTAAAGTGGCCTGCTGTGCTTTTACTGCTTTCCATACCGGATGTTCATCCTGCTGGCTATACACACGAGTTGACAATTGTGTGCAGACGAGCGCAAAGAGGATCCAATAGCTTTTTTTTAGATTCATTTTAGACATTTTAGTAACCATTTTAAGACAGCGAAGGTCATTGCTCTTACAAAGATGGATGATTGTAGCCTGTATTTATGGGTGAATTTTAACCTTAAATACCCCATTCTTAACCGATTTGACTTCAAAATTTGGAATACCGCTGTTGATTTATAAATTTAATGTAAAATGGACATTTATCGTAGGTTTTATTTGTTATAAAATCGATTGGTTGAGCTGTCTTTTTTTTAACCAATAAACTTTGCGTTATGAGGATGGATTATTTCTATTTTACGGTTTTGGCAATATTGTGCTGGTGGTTGGGCAGCAAGACGTTCGCGCAGTCGTTACAACCTTGGCAGCAGCCGAATGTGTTGAATCCGCTGCTGCCTGGATATTTTGCTGATCCGACGATTAAAAAAATTGCGGATACCTATTATATCTTTGCGACGACTGATGGGAATGGCTGGGGTGCGGGGCCGTCACAGGTGTGGACATCGAAAGATTTAAGAAACTGGAAGATTCAACCGATGAACTGGCCCAATACACATTGGTACTGGGCGCCGGATATGACGCAGGGATACGATGGCCGTTATTACCTCTATTATAGTCAGCCTGTCGAAATTTTTGGCGCAGTGGGCGATAGCCCAACGGGCCCCTGGAAACCTTTAGTGCCTGACGGCAAATCGATGATCCCAAATTATATGATCCCCGGCGTGATTACCCTAGACGGGCAAACCTTTCGGGATGACGATGGCCGCATCTATATGTATTGGGGAACCTGGGGCATCTATCCCGATCATGGTTGTGCTGTAGGGATACTCAATAACGATATGAAAACTTTCCAAAAGACAGCGTTGATCCCCAATACCGTGGCGAAAGACTTTTTTGAAGCTCCTTATATGTTTAAACGTAAGGGCATCTATTATCTGATGTACTCTTCCGGCCATTGTGAAGATGATAGCTACCGCGTACAATACGTCAAAAGTAAAGTAGGCCCTATGGGACCTTTTGAATACCCTTCTACCAATCCCATTTTGACCACCAATGAGGATGGTAGTATTCATGGCCCAGGACATCATAGTGTGTTGGAGCTAGACAACCGTTATTTCATTGTCTATCACAGACACAATAATCCGCATTCGGGAGGTGGTTTCCACCGTCAGGTGGCGATGGACGAAATTTTCTTTACGCCCGAGGGTGACATCGTGCCGGTGCGACCTACACATACTGGCGTGCTGGATGTAGTATCTGCTCAGGCAGAGCCGGTCGATTTGGCTTTTGGGAAAGCAGTGAGGGCATCCTCTTTTTACTCGATGGATTTTAGACCCTCTTTCGTGGTAGACAACAATAATGGAACATTATGGCGTGCCAAGAACAACGAAGGACCGTCCTGGGTAGAAATTGACTTAGGAAAGGTGGTGGATATACAGACAATAGCCATTCAATTTGAGTATCCGACTTATGCCTATCAGTACAGATTAGAGACTTCTGTCGATGCAATAACCTGGGTGACTTATGTGGATCGTTCGGACAACAACCGTTGGGCAAGTCCTATTGTTGAACATGGTAAAGCTTTGGGGCGATATGTTAGACTGCATATACTGCATACGCAATTGAATGGGCTTCCTCGTGGTCTATGGAATATGAAGGTTTATACACAGCAGCTCGTTCAGGAGACATTATGGTCGCCACCACAACACATGCCTGCTAAAGAAGTAACGCAAGGCGATCTGATCCATATTGATGCAACGGATTACGAGGAGGGGCAGCTCGTGAAAAATATTAAAAATAAGGGTTTGATAGGGGGAGTGTTTAGTTCTGAACAGGCATTGGCCGTTAAAAATTATCAAGGCAAGCGGGCATTTTTCTTTGACGGAACCACTGCGCTGCGATCGAGTTTTGCCGTACCGCAGTCACTTGCAGGAAATAGTTCGTTTAGCCTTGCACTATGGGTAAATAATCCCAGGGTTGAAAGATTTGAACAACTGCTTGCCTGGTCGTCGGGATCGCAGGATCTCAGTAGGGCACTATTTGGTTATGGCAGCGATCCAAAACAGGGTGCTATCATTCACGGATCGTGGCCTGATATGGGGTATTCTTCTGTTCCAGAGGCAAATTCCTGGCATCACATTGTATTCTCTTTCGATGGCTATCAAGAGTCTATTTATGTGGATGGAAAACTGCAGCGTACGGAGAACAGAATGCTGTTTGTTCATCCGGGGAAATCTTTTGTTCTTGGAGCTTCGGACATACTCAATCAAAACTTTTCGGGTTATGTAGCGGATTTAAAACTGTATCATACCGCCTTAGATGAGCAATTGGTAGCCAAATTGGCAAATGTGGATCCGGAATGGCATTTTTTTGCGCTGCAAGCTGATGATTTGAACCTTGGGAAAGTCAACACCTTAAGAAATCAGGGAACATCAGCAGACACGTTAGTAACGCTTCAAGATGCGGAAGTCGCTGTGAAGGGTAACAGACTGTCAATAAAAGTAAATACCCTAGAAAGTAAGGCTTTGACAGCGATATTGCAGGAAAAAAACTATGCTTTGGACTTCGATTGGTACGATGGTACTGCATGGCAACATGCTGTAATAACAGCTGATAATGGGAAGAAGAAATTTTATCTTAACGGTAAATTTGAAAAGCCGGGTTATTCTGACAAACTGCTAAGGATGATGAGTAACGGTATTCAATTGACTTATCCATTTCATTTCTTTCGTGCTTATCCACATCACTTAACATCGGATGCGGTAAATAAAAGGTTCAGCCAGTGGAAGGATGGGTTGGCTAATGGTTTGGAAGCGTATGTTCCAAAGGTACTTTCGCAACCGCATTTTATGAATGGCAATCAGGTCTTTGTGCAGGTGGAAAAACAGCAAGGGCTTTGGTATCTGTTTCGTGGAGAAAATGAGCTATCATACTGGAAACAAGAGTCCTACCATCTTTTTAAACCGTCCAAAGTTGAGAAGGCCATCGAAGTGTTGGTTAAAGATGTCTTTGGACATGTGAGTAAGCCCACCCGACTTTCTGTTCGGGAGCTAAAGCCTAAATTGCTCCAGTTTTCAACACTACAGGGTGATACAACCCGAAATAAGAAGATCCCTTTTTGGGATGGATATGAGGCTATTGGTTGGAATGATAGTACACAGACTGAGGTTTCTTGGCAGAACAGCAGCTGGAAATTACAGTCGAAGGATACCAAGTGGGGCGACAAATTACCGCCCGGCCCTTTTCTTTATAAAGAGCTGGAAGGTGATTTTACTGTGGAAGTCAAGGTAAGCGATGTAGCGGGCTTGGCTCGCCGGATACGCACATCAAACGAAGCTGGTATTATGATTCAACCGGTGGACAGGAAGGGTGCTTACATCAATCATTGTATTTTAACGGGATGGAACCTCGGCAATCTGTCGCGAAGCATTGGACCGCAAATTTTTCAGGAAGACAATACGGGGACGGGAATCGATTTTTCACCTTATCTTCAGGTTCAAAAGGTTGGTAATTATTTCTTCTTACGATCCTCGAAAGATGGTCTGGATTGGAGGGACCTTCCGGGGACGCCATTTGTAAGAAATGATCTGAATGGTAAAAAGCTGCGCGTTGGACTGTATCAAATCGCCGGTAACAATGCGTTGGGTTATGTCGTATTTGATGCATTCCGGATATGGAAATAAATCTATTTCTAATTGTATTATGCGCATAATATGGTTTTATGCGCATAATGGCCTTTACCCAATAGCTAGAAAAAGTCTATTTCTCCTCAAAGATAGATTTGTACGGATTCGTTTGTTTTCCTCTAATGTTTTTAATCCCCTTGCTGTTTAGCCATTCGGTAAACTGATCTGGATTTTCTGGGATAAACTGGATGACTTGACCATTTTTCAGGAGCAAGGAAAATATACCACAATTAGCAATGAATTTTGTGATCTCATCGGAACGGTGTTTCAATGGTGAAAAATATTCCATAACATTTGGCTCTTTTTTAAGTAGGTTGGATAAAATATCCAAAACATCATTAAATGGTTAATTCAATAGATTGTATAAATCACATCAAAGATGCGAAAAAATATTTTATATTTCTTTAAATGATTAGAAATTGTTGTTCTGTTTTTTTTGTATAGAATTCTTTTCGTTGAGCTATCAAATTATCATATTTTATAGCGGACTTTTAGCAATATTTTCAAAAATAGCGTCATTTTGTGCTATTTTGCGCGATATTCAACATCCTTGTCGGTACTTTAGATCTTCTATTTTAAACATTTTTACCCTTCTTTTAAATATTTGTTGCAAAGGAATCTTAATAAAAACAATAGTTTCGCTTTATAACCAACTAGCAAATGGCTAACTCATTTTACAAGGATGAGCTATAAAGGGAATAATGATTTTTTAAGCATATACCTTATTGAAGAAAGCCAATATTTATGTGGTGATATCCCACATAACGGGTGAGTAGATACAATTTGAATATAAGTAATAACCAATTCATATCAATAAATAACCAACTACCTGCCTTAATAGGCAGCAAGAAATTTATATCAAGTAAGATTATGAACAAAAATTATGTGTCATCTATCTTTTGTTTTTCCAAAGAGAGGAACAGGAAAGTGAAGTGGTTGTTAATAGCTTCCATGTTAATGTCCATTGGACGACTGTCTGCTCAAGAAAAAGTGATCCATGGGAAGATCATAAGTGATCAGGGAAAACCTATTATCGGGGCATCGATTAGAGTGAAAGATAAAACACTCAGTACTTCCACAAATGAGAAAGGTGAATTTGTGCTCAAGCTCAATCCGGGCGAGACGATTATTGTGTCCAATGTAGGTTATAAACTCGTCGAATATGTCATCGGTAGCGCTTCAGAGGTGAGCATTCCACTTGTTGCCACAACCATTGCGGTGGATGAGGTTGTGGTGGTTGGATATGGTAAGCAAAGGAAGGTGGATCTAACATCTTCTATTGCGGTTGTCGATACCAAAGATCTTGTAAAAGTACCTGGAGGAACGATTGCCACGCTTCAGAGTGCTGTGCCCGGCGTACAGGTAACCAATGGAGCTATTCGCATCCGTGGTGTTGGATCCATTAACGGAACCGATCCCCTCTATGTGGTAGATGGTATGATCGGCGGGGCAATGCCCGACGAAAATAATATTGCCAGTATTCAGGTGTTGAAAGATGCTGCTTCCAGTGCTATTTATGGTGCCCGGGGAGCGAATGGCGTTATTTTGGTCACCACAAAACGGGGTAAAGCCGGAGATGTAAAGATTGATTACAATGCTTTCGCTGGCATCAAAAATATCTCCCATAATGTACCGCTATTGAACGGACAGCAGCTGGCGGAATTGATCAATGAGGAAATGTATAATAAAGATCCCTCACGTCAAGACTATTTGGCTGCGCTCGCCAAACCGTCGGCAATTGGGGAAGGATATAACATGATGGATGAATTGCTGCATACTGGCAATTACCAACGGCATAATCTTTCCCTTTCGGGCGGTTCTCAAAATGCGAATTTTCGGTTAAGTGGTATTTATGCTACAGATAAATCCATTATTATTCAGGATAAAAATAAGTATTATGGCGCCCAATTCATCTCTGATTTTACCAAAGGTAAACTTAAGATAGGGGAAACACTTTCATTGGGTTATACGCGCCGGAATTGGAGTGATAAAAACATCTTCGATGCACAGAAGTGGTCTTCGACATTGCCACTATATGATGCGAATAGCAGTACCGGGTTTGCAGGAGCTGGCAACGGAACCGACGTCCCAAGTGCATTGGCAAACGCATACCTCAATAAAAACGTCAATGATAATTTTTCGGTAAACGGTAATGCATGGGCTACCTATGAAATTATCAAAGGACTGGTCTATAAATTTAATATGGGAATAGACCTTAGCCGTGTGCGAAATGAGGGTTACATCGGCAACTACTCGGTCGGTCAATACCAAAACCATAGTCCGGATGAACTCAATATATCGAGTAGTCAAAATAACAGATGGTTATTTGAAAATACGCTGAGTTATGAAAATAATTTTGGCAAACATGCAATTTCGGCTTTAGCGGGTATCACGTCGGAAGAATCCCGTTATAATGCGGTCAATGCCGGCGCCCGGGGGTTGCCAAGTCCAGATGTTTTGATTCTCAATTCGGCCTCCTTGGCGAGTTCCCGCCTTGTTGGTTCAGGAGTGGGGCAGTCGGCCATGTATTCTATGCTTGGACGTGTCAACTATAATTATGACAATCGATATCTTCTGACATTAAATATGCGAAGGGATGGATCGGCAAACTTTAGCAACCAATATCGCTATGGAAACTTTCCTTCGGTATCTGCAGGATGGCGCATCAGTCAGGAATCATTTATGAAAGCATTTCCTGCGATTAGCGAATTGAAGCTCCGCGGTAGTTATGGACTTCTGGGGAATTCGGATATCGCGCAATATCAATATCAACGGACGGTGAGTTTTGATCATGTGTGGTATTATCTGAACAATGTGATGGTAACAGGTGCTTTACCACAGACTCCTTCTAATCCGAATGTAAAGTGGGAAAGCCAGTACTCTACTGATATTGGTGTCGATTTGGAACTTTTTGATCATAAATTGGCTTTGACCATCGACTACTACAATAAAAGGACTGAGGACATGCTGATCAATGTGCCTATTTCGTTCACTGCTGGGTATGGCAACAACTTTCCAGTGCTGAATGCCGGTAGCATACGGAACCGGGGTTGGGATGTCTTGGCATCGTATAAAGATCGAGCAGGCAATTTTAGCTATCAAATCGGGGCCAATATATCTTTTGTGAAAAACCGTGTGCTCAGCTTGGGCAACAATAATGAAATTTTGTGGGGAAGTATCTCGCCCGGTGGAGAAAATGTAACAAGGACAGCTGTTGGCCGATCAGTGGGGGAATTTTGGGGCTACACTACCAACGGTTTATATACAAGCCAAGCGCAATTGGATGAAGATAAAGCTTTTGCGCCTAATGCAGCACTTGGGGATGTGCGATTCAACGACCGAAATGGCGACAAGGTATTAAATGATCAAGATAAGGACTTTTTGGGAAGCCCAATACCCGATTTTAGTTATGGATTCAATGCTGACGTGAGTTATAGCAGTGCTATAGGGATTTTTGATCTGTCGATGATGTGGCAGGGAAGTCAGGGGAACGATATCTATAACAATAGCCGCTATTGGGGCGAGGGCATGTACCATTACTATAACAATTTTGCTTCAACGCTGGATCGCTACCGTGCAGAAGAACTTATCTTCAAAAATCCAGTATCCGGTGAGACGACAGTGTATCCCAAAAATACAGATACCGATATTCCACGTGCTGTACTTGGTGATCCTAATCAGAATTTAAGGGCTTCGAACAGGTTTGTTGAGGATGGCTCTTATCTGCGTCTCAAAGTCGTCAATATTGGTTACAGTTTTTCTAGCCCAACGCTTGAACGCTGGAAGATCGACCGATTACGGTTTTATGTCGGCGCAAAAAACCTGCTGACCTTTACCAAATATTCGGGATATGATCCTGAAGTGGGGTCGGGCGATACACGCTCCAATTTGAGCCGTGGAATTGATGGGCAAACGCCATGGGGGCTGAGCTTCCCGAATTCAAGAGAGTATTTTATGGGTATTCAATTTACATTCTAACGACGATATCGACATGATGAATAGACACTATATAAAGCTTGTTGCTGCTGCTCTGCTGTTACAGTTTTCGAGTTGTAAACCAAATTTGGATCTATCCAATCCTCAGGAATTGTCGACAGATACTTATTATAAGACGGCAGATCAATTGGAAAATTCCGTTATACCCGCATACCAGGCGCTGATTGGGCGTACGCAGGGTGGATATGCTCGTAGTTTGTATTTTGAGCTTTTGGCTCCTGGGGATGATTACAACCACACGTTTAAGTGGGAGCCTATGTATCAGGATAGCTACAATACGCCTGCGAGCGATGGAATGACAGCGCAGACCTGGAGAGATTTTTGGAACGGGGTATTTGCGGCTAATTTAGCTATTGACCGTATTCAGAAATTTGAGGGCGAAATAGAACAAAATAGAAAAAATAGATTGTTGGGGGAAGCGTATTTTCTGCGAGGTTTGAATTATCTGCATCTGGGCATGTTGTTTGGTGAAACCATTCCACTAATGAGTAAACCTGTTGAAACAAATGAAGATTATTATCCGGGCAATGCACCGGCGGGCGCCGTTTATGCGCAGATCGTGGATGATTTCAAGAAAGCATCGGAATTGTTGCCAGCACGGGCAGCACTTTATGCTGACAGCAAAATGATCGGTAGGGCGACAAAAGGTGCTGCACAGGCTTATCTCGCCAAAACCTACCTTTATAAACCCATTTTGGCTAAAGGACAGGCGGCGGATTTTGCAAATGCTGAGATTCAATTAAAAAGTGTTATTGATAGTAAGGAGTACCAGTTGATGTCCTCTTACAGGGATAATTTCTTGGAGACAAAAGAGAATAATCAGGAGTCTATTTTTGAAGTCCAGCTTTATAATGGTCCGGGCTGGCTAGGTGACGATATATCGAGTTCGTGGCGATGGCAGGAAATCGGCATGTTTGACGGTACTGGCGGCGCTTGGTGGAATCTCGCGCCCAATAAAATGGCGCATGATCAATTTGAAGATGGCGATCCTAGAAAGTTTATGACTTTATGGTGTGAGAATGGTGCGAATTTTACGCAATTGGATGGTAAGGTCACCACTTATACGGACTGGATGAAGAATTTGGCGACGAATAAGGATCTATATGGTACAAGAAAATATTGTCCTGACGTGCAAATAGCGGACTTTGATAACGGTAATAACGACCGCATTTTTCGGTACAGTGATGTGCTGCTTCTTTATGCGGAGTGCCTCAACGAACGGGGGGATGTAACTGGAGCCAAGCAATACATCAATCTGGTTAGGATGCGTGCCAATAATATCGTTCCCGATGAACAGCCGCATCTTTGGTATCAAAAATCGAAAGGAACGATTCCTGACGTAGACGGATTGCTTGCGCAAGGTTTAGTAAAAAACGGTGTTTCATTAAATACCGTCAAAAATATTATCGTTCATGAGCGATTTGTCGAATTCCTTGGTGAATATCAACGGTATTTTGATTTGTTGCGGTGGGGAATGGCTGATCCTGTCTGGTTGGAGCCGTTGAAGAAAGGGGGCTGGTCGCCAAAAGCCATGTATTATCCTTTCCCTCAAGCTGAACTGGATAATAATAAAAATTTAAAAGGTAATGAGATGAACAATTGATCTTAGAAAGTTATTGGTTATTTATTCATAGTTAGTGTTAGGTGGGGGTGCCCTTTTTAGGGCACCTTTTTTATTGCCTAACGGTGCAAAAAATGGAGTCTGTGTCGATATTGTATTAGTATTCATCGATTATGTAGTTTCATTGTTGGTTCAATTCAGGTATTTTTGGTATTCAAAAAGATAACAGATTATAAACCAAATGCCTTTGTCGAGCATCTTTAGGTGAGGCATTTCGCAGATCATGATATAATGGACAGAAGAACAGCAATTAAGTTTCTCGGTGCAACTATTCCGACCCTTTTCCTTAGTAGATTCAGCGCGGCACATGCTTATCTTGGGAAAGTGCCCTTTCACCCCGACTGGCGTTCGCTAGCAAGTTACCAGGTTCCTAATTGGTTTAGGGATGCTAAATTTGGTATATGGGCACATTGGGGGCCGCAGTGTGAACCGGAAAGGGGAGATTGGTATGCGCGAGGTATGTATCAGGAGGGATCCGACCAGTATAATTATCACGTCGAAAAATATGGACATCCTTCGGTGTTTGGTTTTAAAGATGTTATCCATCAGTGGAAAGCCGAAAATTGGAATCCGGAAGAGTTAATGGAATTGTACAAAAATGCTGGAGCCCAATATTTTATGGCGTTGGCCAATCATCATGATAATCTGGACCTTTACCGGAGTAGCCACCATAAATGGAACAGCGTGAATGTTGGCCCTAAAAAAGATATTGTGGGCGGTTGGGAAAGTGCAGCAAAAAAAAGAGGGCTTAAATTTGGCGTAAGCGTTCACGCAGCACATGCTTGGACCTGGTATGAAACGGCTCAGCGAAGTGATAAAGCCGGGAAGTTTGCCGGAGTTCCTTATGATGGTAAATTGACAAAAAAAGATGGTGTAGGAACATGGTGGGCAGACTACGATCCGCAGGAGCTTTACGCGCAGGAGCATGAACTTAGTTTGGATAGCAAAGATGATCATACCGTTCATCGGCAATGGCATTGGGATGTAGACTCTGGCGTGAGTGTACCTGATAAGGCATACTGTGAAAATTTCAAAGCGCGGACGATGGAATTGATCCATAATTACAACCCGGATATCGTTTATTTTGACGATACGGTGCTACCCCTCTATCCAATAAGTAATGTTGGACTGGAGATTGCAGCCGATTTTTATAATAAGAGCATGCAGGAAAATAATGGTAAAGTTAATGTAGTCATTAATGGGAAGATCCTGAATGAACAGCAACGTAAATGCTTGGTATGGGATATCGAACGGGGACAAAGCAATACCATCGAACCGCAGCCATGGCAGACCTGTACTTGTATAGGATCTTGGCATTACGACCGTCGTATATATGATAACAATCACTATAAATCTGCTAAAACCGTTGTCCACATGTTGATTGATGTGGTCAGTAAAAATGGTAATTTATTATTAAGTGTACCCTTGCGGGGAGATGGTTCTATTGACGAAAAAGCGAAGGAGGTGGTTCAAGGAATAGGGAACTGGATGTCTGTTCATCAGGAAGCCATCATTGGTACGAGACCATGGGTTATCTTTGGGGAGGGACCGGCACAGGAGGAGGCTCCGTCATTGAGCGTGCAAGGTTTCAATGAAGGGAAAGGAAAAGCTTTTACCAGCGATGATGTCCGTTTTACCACGAAGGGAAATGTTTTGTATGCCTTTGTTATGGGGATGCCGACCGAAAAGCAAATCAACATTAAGTCTTTAGGCCGTTCGGCCCCGAATGCGAGAAAAGTAAGGCGGATACAGCTGCTCGGAAGTGATGATCGAATTTCCTATCAGCAACTCGATAATGTTCTTCAGGTCTCCTTGCCGGATAAATTCGCTCAAAACAACATTGCGATGGTATTAAAAATCACGTAAAGTTTTGATTTTTTCTGTTGTTAAAGCATGTGTTGGATGCTGGTTAAAAACGCTATAATTGTATCTCGCGGGATAGCAAGGCAGGCGGTATGACTAATGCGCAAAATATTGAACCTATGAAGTTACGCTGTTAATCGACGACCAGTGTCCAAACTATTTAGCAATACCTTGCCTTTCATCGGAAAAAATAACGAAAAAATACGCCTCGGGATTTCGCGGCCGGCGGTATGCCTATTTTGCGCTAAGCAGTATGCGGAAAATGTGGTTAGACATAGAGTTTTCCAGATCATAAAGTATCTGAGCATGGGTTTTCAGAAATGCAGTTTGCTGAAAAATTTATGGTTGAATTACGAAAATTATGAAAAACTCAATTATCTTTATCCACGAAAAGATGTGCCGCTAGCTAAACGAATCTACCCATGAACTATCCGAGCGAAAAAGAACTGCTTGAAGCTTTCCTAAAAGGAGAGGAGCAGGCTTGTGCGCAGGTATATAATCTTTATTTCAGCCGTATCTGTTTATATGCATCGAGCTTTGTGGATGAAAGCAGAGAAGCTCAAGATATTGCCGAAGAGGGTTTTATCCGCTTGTGGGAAAGTGGACGACGCTATGAGAGCTTATCCCATTTGAAGGCAGCACTCTATCAGGCTACCCGGCACGTTGGGATCAATCACCAGACCGCCCGCAGCAGAAGATTGAATCGGGTGGATCGTTATATGGCACAGCAGGAACCGAATCAAAAATCCTATTTGCATGAAATAGTTTATACTGAAGCAATGGCAGAGCTTTATGAAGCTATTCAAAAACTTCCACCCAAAGCACGCGAAATTATACAGTTGAGCTATCTCGAAGGAAACAGTAACCAGCAAATTGCGGATCTACTGCAATTAAATATTCAAACGGTAAAAAATCAAAAATTACGTGCTTTAGGCCTTCTACGCCAACATTTGAAGCGCGATTCCTTTAATTATCTACTCTCGTTGATCGTTCTTTTTGGAAAAATATAATATTTTTTCAATTGTCTTTGGTACTTTTTTACATCAGTGTGGTATCTATAGATGAAATAGCTCAAAATGGATACTAAAGAAGAAGAAAAACTTATCTTTATCAGTTCGCTTGTACTCCGTGAAATGCGGGGAGCGCTCAGCGGCGAAGACCGTCTTTTTTTGGAGAGCTGGCTGCAAGAATCGAAATGGAACCAACAGGTCTATCAACGTTGCCTAGATGAGGCACAACAACGTGAGGGGTATACGAGTCTGGCGCATTTTGATAAGAAACATAATTTCGAGTCGCTGAAGACTAAAATTTCGTTCCATTCTTCTAAGAGAAGAGTTGGACTCGTGAAGCGTCTATGGCCTTACGTCGCTGCTGCGAGCGTGCTTTTGGCCCTGTCTGTCGTCTGGTATTGGTTTCAAGACAACGGTCACCCGGTTGAAACGCAGCGCACCGTTGCAATTGACCGCCTTCCAGCCTCACATCAGGCTATCATTACACTGTCTGACGGTAGAAGGTTTTCATTGAACAACAATGAAAAACAAGTAGTTATCAATGGGAGTGGTATACGCTATGACGACGGTCATGATATAGCTTCGATCGAGGCAGCGGTATCTGCCAACATTGAAACTCCGCGTGGTGGTACTTATGAGGTCACTTTACCCGACGGCACCCGGGTTAAGCTAAATGCCGGAACAATACTTTCTTATCCAACGCAGTTTGCGAAGGACAAACGCGAGGTCAGTCTCCAAGGAGAGGCATTTTTTGAAGTTGCCAAAAGGAAAAAACAGCCTTTTATAGTCCATACCAAAAATCAGCAGGTACAAGTATTGGGAACACAATTTAATATTAATGCGTATCCAACATCAACCCAAACAAAAACAACTTTGCTAGAGGGTAGCGTACAGGTAAAGGAACTGATCAAAGGCCAAAAACTAAACTTGCTACCTGGAAATCAGGCTGTCAATACCGGAACGCAGCTGATCAAACAGTCCGTAAACGTGCAGCAGGAAATCGCCTGGGTCTACGGCAAATTTAATTTTGATGGAAAGTCACTTCGACAAGTCATGGATGAACTGTCCCAATGGTATGCGGTTGATGTGGTTTATAAGGGCGATGTGCCTGATGTTTCCTTCTTTGGAGGAACATTTAGAACAAGCAAATTATCAACCATCCTCAAACTATTAAAAGACCAGGATCTGTCGTATCATCTGACTGATGATGGGAAATTAATCATTGAACATAGTAATCCTAAAACACAGAAAGGAGGCCAGTAGAGAACAGAAAATTATACTTGACCACATAATATAAATTAACAAATTGGACAGTTAATCCACTTAGCTAATCAGTGGATTCTGCAATCTAACCTAACTAAATTAACTAGAATTAATGAAATTAAGTTGTTTTTCACAAACGACCAGGACCCTTTTATGGCTAGTTTTTGCTGTCTTACTCCAGCTAGGCCAGAAGGTAAATGGGCAAACAGTAACCTATTCCGGGCGCAATGTTCCGCTAATGGATGTGCTGCAGGCTATCAAGATTCAGACGAATTATGAGGTGCTCGGAACCAAAAAAATGTTGGAATCGGTAAAGCCAATTTCTATCAAAGCGGACAAAATGCCCCTTAAATTATTTCTTGATAAAATATTAAGTCCGCAGGATCTCGGCTATACAATTGAATCGAAGACAATTTTCCTGGAAAGGAAAGCTAGTCCATCGAAAGCTGAACCTATACGCCTTCCGCAAGGGGTAAAACCAGTGCAAAAGCAGATCCGAGGACAAGTGATGGGGAAAGACCGGGCGCCTCTTTCTGGAGTGAATATTTCACAAATGGGTAATACCATTGCAGTAGCAGATCAAGAGGGGCGTTTTTCTTTTGTCGGCACAACGCAACCGCTTACATTAAGTCGGGTCGGTTATAAAAACCTCACCCTCGCTTTGGTTGAAAACAAGGACGAATATAGCATTGTGATGGAAGAAGAGGCAAATGCACTGGAGCAAGTGGTTGTTACGGGTTATCAGGTGCTAAAAAAAGACTCGTATACGGGAACTGCGATTACCAAAAGCGGCGATGAACTGCGGCAGGTAAATCCGCAAAACGTCCTACAGGCGATGCAGGTATTCGATCCATCGTTTAAATTACTCGACAATAATCTCGCGGGCTCCAATCCAAATGCATTACCAAATATCAATGTGCGAGGATCTTCGTCACTGCCGACTGGAAGCGGTGAGGTATTGAGAAGAGATAATATTACCACGGCTATCAATATGCCGGCGTTTATTTTAGATGGTTTCGAAGTCAGTGTTCAAAAAGTGCTCGACCTTGATATGACCCGAATAGAGAGTGTTACAATTTTGAAAGATGCAGCGGCGACAGCGATCTATGGCTCTCGAGCCGCCAATGGTGTTATGGTCATCACAACCAAGATGCCTAAGGAGGGTAAACTGCAATTGACTTATACGCATGAAAGCAATATAAATACACCTGATCTCACGGGATACAGTGTTTTACATGCAAGTGATAAATTAGCTTATGAGAAATTAGCGGGACTATATGATCCAGTCATACAGCAGCGGTCCAAGGATGAGCTGGATGAAAAGTACTATAACAAATTAGCGAATGTATTGGGGGGAGTAGATACGTACTGGCTATCCCAACCTGTTCGCACTGCGATAGGACAAAAACATGGCCTTTACGTTCAAGGTGGAGCTGAAACGTTCCGTTATGGTGTAGATTTGCGTTATCAGACTAGACCTGGTGTAATGAAGGGTTCAGGCCGAGATCAGTATTCTGGAGGCTTAAATTTCACTTACAATGTGAAAAATAAGCTCCGATTTCAGAATGAACTTGCGGTAACGATAGTGCGTGGTACTGAATCCCCTTATGGCTCATTTTCTGAATACGTGAATATGAACCCATATTATCGAATGACTGATGAAAACGGCAATATCTTACAAGAAGTGGATACATGGAACCGGCGGACAAACGAGGGTAATTTTAATCGAGAAGTGGTATTAAACCCACTTTATAATGCAACATTAAATAGTTTTAATAAACTCAGCTATACCGAATTGCTGAACAATTTCTCAGGGGATTTTGATTTGGGTAAGGGTTTGCGCTTACGTGGTCAGGTCAGTTTATTAAAACGCCTTAATGCAAATGACAATTTCCGCTCACCGTCGGCTAATGATTTTTATACCTATGCTACTTCCCGTACAGACGAAAAAGGTAGCTATGAAAGTTATTCAAACAACGAACTGTATTGGGATGCCAATCTACGCTTAAACTGGATGCGTACCCTTGATAAACATAATTTTAATATCGTTGGAGGTACTAATATTCGCACAGAAAGCTTCGATGAGCGTTCATTTAAGGCGATAGGATTTCCAAATGACCGATTTACTAGTATAGGATTTGCTAAAGGTTACGAAGAAGGGGGAAGTCCGGCCAGTAGCATCAGTGCCTCACGATTATTTGGTGTGTTTTTAAGTTCAAATTATTCCTATGACAACCGTTTTTTGTTTGATGCTACATTTCGTATGGATGGTTCATCAAAATTCGGAGCGAATAGACGGACGGCTCCATTTTGGTCGACTGGTGTTGGATGGAATATGCATAAAGAAACGTGGTTCAGCAATGATATCATCAGTCAATTAAGATTAAGGGCAACGGTGGGTCTTACAGGATCGGTACAATTTGATCCATATATGGCCCGTACTACCTATAGTTATGATAAAAGCAATTGGTATTCATCGGGCTTGGGGAGTTCAGTTAGGAATTACGGAAATGAAAACCTGACTTGGCAAAAAACACAAAATACGGATCTTGGGATCGACCTTGGGCTTTGGAAGGATCGTTTGACGATATCGCCACGTTATTATTATAAAATCACACGGGATATTTTAGCGGATATTAACCTAGCTCCTTCGACGGGTTTTAATTCCTATAAAGAAAATTTAGGTGATCTGGAAAACAAAGGTTTTGAAATTAATGCAAATTGGATTCCGATTCGGAATGAGCAGTGGACCCTGAGTTTGATGACCAACTTGGTCCGAAATAGAAATAAAATTGTTCGGATTTCAAATGCCCTAAAAAGCTATAACCAACGGGTCGACGAGGCTCAAGAGGGAGACGATTTAAAAGCTGTACCATTATTGCGCTATAACGAAGGGCAATCTTTGGATGCAATTTATGCTGTTCCCTCATTAGGTATTGATCCAGAAAGTGGAAAAGAGGTGTTTATGAAAAAGAATGGTCAATTGACGTATGACTGGGATTCACGCGATATTGATGTTGTCGCTGTGGCAACGCCAAAACTGGAAGGATTTTTTGGTGGTACTTTGCGGTATAAACAATTTATGGTGGTGGCCTATTTTCAAGCTAGGTTTGGTGGAAAAACCTACAATCAGACGCTGGTTGACCGCGTCGAAAATGCCGATCCACGCTATAATGTGGATAGCCGCGTGTTAGCAGAAAAATGGAAAAATCCTGGAGATGTAACTTTCTATAAAAGCATTCAAGATCTTGGCCAAACACGTGTTTCTTCTCGCTTTATTATGCCTGATAAATTGTTGGCCCTTCAATCGTTTAATTTATCATACGATGCCCGTAAAGAGTTTGCTAAAAAATTGGCCTTATCTAGCCTACGCATAGGTGTCATAGCTAATGATTTATTCCGTTGGTCGTCCATCAAAGTGGAACGAGGAATTACTTACCCTTTTGCACGAAGTGTCACGTTTACCCTTCAGGCTGGTTTATAATCAAAAATATAAGAGTAGACAACATGAAAAATATTCATAAAATTTTAATATTGATATCCACATTGAGCTTATTTTCCTGCGCTAAATGGTTGGATATCCAACCAGAAAGTGATGTGGACAAAAATGTGCTTTTTTCTACTGAGGATGGGTTCAAAGAGGCATTGTTAGGTGTGTATACGCGGGCGTCAAAGAGTGACTTGTACGGATTGGAGTTGACCATAGGAACGCCAGAGGTTTTGGCTCAAAATTATGTCATGGCCAGTGGTGATAAATTAAGGTATGAGGAGACTAAAAAAATTAAATATCAAGACGCTAATTTTATTACTAGGAAGGATAACATTTGGAAAGGCCTGTACAACGGGATTGTAAATGCGAATTTAATTTTAGAAGAGATTGATAAGAAGCAGAAACTATTTGTTGGCAATAACTACGCATTGATTAAAGGTGAAGCTTTGGCATTGCGCGCCTATCTTCATTTTGATGCGCTTCGACTCTTTGCTCCTTCCCCGATGCTAAACAGCACGTCCGACGCCATTCCTTATGTAACAAGCTATTCAAATAAATCGACCAAGCTTTCTACGGTGGCGCAAGTATTAGACTCTGCAATTCGGGATCTGGAAATAGCGAAAGATCTCCTGAAAGTAGATCCCATTAGGCAGCCTTCTTATCTGATAGGCTATCCAATTATAACAGATACTTTAAAAAATTCAGAGTTAAATAGCAGTGAGCTATTTTTACAAAATAGAAGACACCGATTGAATTATTTCGCTGTTTGTGGTTTGCTAGCTAGAATTTATTTGTATCAGGGCGATCAGGTGAAAGCCTTAGCACATGCCAACGAGGTTATCACTGCGAACAAATTTCCGTGGACAAATAAAACAGATTTTTTGGCTTTAGAACCTGATAAGAAAGATCGCATTTTTTATAAGGAATTGCTTTTTGCTTGGTATATCCCTGCCATGAGCGGAACTTATAATAATGACTGGTTTGTGGACGGAACGGTAGGGATGTATTTGGACGAAGATGAAACGCGAACCATCTATAATGTTGCTGGCGATGGGGGCACAGATATACGATTCACCCAGTGGTTTGAAAGCAGGAGTTTGGGGACGCAACGGGCATCTGTACTTCTGAAGTTTAGGAGAAACTCATTTAGTGACAGTTTTAGCGCTAATCTACATTATTTGGTCGCTCCTGCGATCAAATTAAGTGAAATGTATTACATCGCCGCTGAATGTACTTATGACAGTAATCCCACTAAAGCGCTAGCATTAGTGGATGAGGTGAGGGAACACCGCGAGATCGGGAAGAAATTGCAAGTTAGTACAAAGAATCAATTTATCAGCGAACTAGTCAAAGAATACCGAAAAGAAATGTATGCTGAAGGGCAATTGTTTTATCTCTATAAGCGGTTGAATTTACCGATCAATGGCCAACATGGTGAGGTTATTCCGGCTAGACAGGAAATTTTTGTATGGCCGCTTCCCGATGATGAGATTATTTATGGACAACGTTAAAAAGATAATTACATGAAATTTAACCCTATTTTATTTATGTTATTAGGTATGCTCTTGCTGTTTTCTTGTAAAAAAGCAAGCTTGATAACCTACGATCAGCCAGCAAACGTTTATTTTGACCTGAATGATGCCGATCGGGATAGTATCATTTACACCTTTGCATATGATTTGGAAAAATCGAGTGATACAGTGTATTTTCCTGTAAAGATTATGGGCTATCGCGATGCTAAACCTCGAAAATATGAGGCCTATATTGTGGCCGATTCATCTACGGCGAAGATGGGGATCCATTATGACAAACTAGAAACGGCATATACCCTAAAGGCAGAAGAAGGTCGAGCTTACTTGCCAATTATTGTTCATAATGTAAAGGATCTGGAGGATCGTGCCGTATCGTTGATCATCAAATTGAGAGAAAATTCAGATTTCGGTATCCGAAATCCCGATCTTATTCGTGTCAAATTGGTTTTATCCGCAAAATTGGAACGTCCAAGTTGGTGGGACAATTGGTTGAATAATTATTCTCAGGTGAAACATCAGTTATTTTACATTGCAACTGAACAGAAGTCGCTCACCACGAACGGCTTAGATGCCCCTAAAAATCTATATTTTGTCAATCTTTTACTAGCTATGTTGAATGATCCATTTAAATGGGTTATCGATCATCCGGAAAAAGGTTATGCACTAACCACAAAAGATAATGGCGAAACATATGAATTTTATCCTATTAATAATCCTGGTAGGAAAATATTAATTAAGAGAAATAATGCCACTGGTAAGTATTTCTTTATCGATGAAAATGGAAAGGAGTTGAGATAATATGATAGTCAACAAACTTAAGCTAACTGCAATAATTAACTGTAGTTTTATCCTTTTAATTTGCAACCTTTTTTACGGTTGTTACAAGGATAAGGGGAATTATTCGATAGATATTCCCCATGAACCTATTGTTCAGGGATTGGATACAGTTTATGAAGTTCGTGTCGGTGATAGTTTAATCATTAAGCCGAAAATAACGGGTGTAGAGCTGAGCAATCTATCGTACGATTGGCAAATTAGTGCGCCAGAGGCCATTGATCCGGAGGTCAATCATTACAGGGGGGCGACTTTGCGCTTGGCGTTTGGGCTAGGAGCAAATCGATATAAAGTGAGGTTTACCATTTCAAATCATAGCAATAATATGAAGTATTTCCATGATTTCTATATTCAAGGAATTACTGAATTTTCCAAAGGTTCGCTTGTGCTATCGAACGACAAGGGCGTAGGCAAACTTACTTTCATAAAACCTGATAACTCCATTTTGCCAAATATTTATGAAATTATTAACAATGAGGTGCTGCCATCAGATCCGCTTCATATTATTTATGCCAATCACACTATTGCCAATACTCCATTAGCGTATTGGTATATAGGGAAGCATGGTGGGGTTCGTATGACGTTGGAAGAGCTTAAAAAGGAAAAGGTTAAACCCGGTACACTGAAAGAAAACTTTTTCTTACCACCAGAAAATATCGACGTTGGGGATTTGCAAATGTATGAGCAAGGGGTGCTACTTGGGGTCATCGGTGGTAAATTTTATGGTGGGGCTACCAGCACCTGGAATCAAAGTAATACTTACGGCATGTTTGGCACACCTGCAGATGGAAATTATGTCTTGGCACCAAAGTTTATTGTTACGAAGGTACAGAATGACCATTTTATTACAGCTTATGAACGTAATAAGAGACAGTTTGTACGGATTAACCTGTACGGAGGCGCGATGTATTTTGGTACGCAATACAGCACGGTTGGCGCAGAAGTATTTGATCCTACGAATGTGAAAATGGACCTTATACAGATGGTGCAGATTAATAGCTCGGATATCTATGCGTATATGAAAGATGATGCAGGTAAAATATATGAACTTAAATTTAAGACGGATTTTGTGCGGGAATTTAAGTTTGAAGCATTACAGAAAAAGCTGTTTTCTCATTCCGAGTGGATACATGCAGATACAAAAATGGTGGCGAGCCGTGTAGGCTATATTTATATTGCTTATCAGGATAAAGTTTTTAGGTATAACCCATTGAATGAACAAGTACAGGAATTGCAAATGGCTTTCAAATCGACAGTTACATTATTAAAATTTGATGAAAGTGAGGAAACGCTGATTGTTGGCGCTGGGGGATCGCTTTACTACTTGGCTGTACAGGTTGGGAAAAATGGTGAACTTATCAAGAAAATTGATGGGATTCCAGGCGATTTGGTGGATATAACTTGGAGAAAGTAACATTAAAACGTATTTAAATAAATCAAAAAATATGAAAATTTTAAAAATAGTTGCCTTAGCACTGGCATTTTTGCCTATGACATCCTTTGCGCAGCAAGCTAATTTCCAGATCAACGGAAGTGCCCCAAAAGCTTTTAATGGTAAAAAAGTGTATCTGGATTATATAAAAGATGGATTTCCAGCATCGGATTCATCGGCTATCGTGGACGGCAGATTTAGTTTCAAAGGAACAGTAGAGGAGCCGTCTTACTCCAGGATGGTTTTTGATCAAGACAGTAAGGGGAAATTAGTCGCACAGAATATTGGCGACCGTTTATACTTCTATTTAGGCAATGAAACCTACAATATAGCTATCAAAGATTCGCTGCGTACTGCTGCCGTAAAAGGATCGCCGTTGCATAATGCTTACGTTGCATATTTAAAGGAGATTGGCGGTGGTTTCATGGATATCATTGATGCCGGGAACAAGGCCTTTGGGGCTGTGAAACAAGATGCTCCTGATGCCAATGAACAGTATAAGGCTATCCATGAGAAGTTTGAAGCGCGGTTTGAAGCCCGACGGGTAAAAGAGCTTGCATTTGCTGCTAAAAACCCCAATTCGATCTTTGCGGTGGATGCACTTATTGATGCGGCCAATAAACGCAAGCTCAGCGAGATCGAGCCAATATTTTTGAAGCTGTCCAAAGAGGTGCGTCAGACCACGAATGGGCGACAGCTTGAGGCTCGTTTCTTGGCAGAGAGAAGTGTGAAAGTTGGTCATAAAGCACCTGATTTTTCACAGCCCGATACGGAGGGGAAAATGGTTAAGGTATCCGACTTTAAAGGTCAATATGTACTGATCGACTTTTGGGCGAGCTGGTGTAGTCCCTGCCGTGCCGAAAATCCTAACTTGTTGAAGGCCTACAACAAATACAAAAGTGAGGGGCTGGAAGTACTTGCAGTATCTTTGGATGATACAAAGGGGAAAAATGCTTGGTTAAAAGCGATCAAAGATGATGGCTTGCCTTGGGTCCATGTCTCAGATCTAAAGGGTTGGAGCAATGAGGCAGCTGTATTGTATGGTGTGCGGGCAGTACCGCAAAATTATCTGGTGGATCCTCAAGGAAATATTGTTGCTATCAATATTAAAGGTGAACAGTTACACCAGGAGTTGGCCAAAATTTTTGATAATTAATGGTCAGATGCACCGTATTGGTGTTGCCTTTAATCCTAAAAAGGATAATATTTTTTGGAAGAAATGGCAATATTGACGAGCAGCTGTATCGCGGGTTATGTTTTGAGGCTAGGGATTGATTCCCTAGCTTTTTTTATTTCGTTGCTTCTGTTAATAATTTAAGCATGCTTGCCGCATAGTTTTTGCCCAGTTTTCTGTACCCAGTGGGGCTGAAATGCAATCCATCGCTTATCCCTTCGCAGTCTGCGGATGATATAATATGGGCTGTCGGTACAGTGGCGGGCAAGGTTTCGATGATGCTGTTCATGCTTGCGCATTTGCCTCCGGCTTCGGCCGATAGGAGTTCGCCTGCCAGTATGGGCACTTCATCTGCCTTCAAGTGCAAGTCGTGCAGTAAATTTTCATATACTTTTTTTACTTTATTAGGCCATTCGCGATCGCCAGTGTTGGATTCGCCCTGATGAAGTAAGATGCCTTTGATTACACCTTTCTGTTGTGCTATCTTGGCTAATGCTACAAGTCTTTGATACGGGTTGTTGTCATAAGCTGCAAGCATGGATTTCATCCACTCCGGCGCCTTTGCCACATAGCTGGCCGTGCTGTCCTGATCAAATAACTGAATATGACAGCCACCTACCGAAACGTTGATGACACCGATCTCGATATTTTCAGGAAGATTTTCTATAAGCGTTCTGCCGAAATAATCTGCAGGTGTAAGTCCTGTATGGCAGCGCGTGAGTGGTGCACGGGCGGGAGACCACTTGCCATACTGCCTTCCCAATTCGGGGCAGTCTACTGCCGCAAGTACATGGAACCGACTATTGGTGATGGTATCCTGTGGTTCGAATTGACCATGCCCCTCCATATTGGATTGTCCAAAACAAAGGTATATATGAAAGTTGTTGTCTTGAGCGAAAGCTGCTGTTCCTAAAACGTTTCCCAGCAGGAAGATGAATAGCAAGATTTTAAATGGTGTTTGTTGCATCATGGAGTTTTTTTATATTTCTAAAATTAAGATATTTCGCGGTAAGCACAGCTTACCGCGAAAAGATATTCTTTAGTTCATCGCTATAAATTTGAATTTGAACAATTGACAGGATGTACCGTAGTAGTCCCAAAGCTGCAGGTTGGAGTTCCCATCCATTGTACAGCTGGGGATATCCCATCCGCGTGTGGCATCGACTTTTGATACGATTTTGTAATATCCATTTGCTACAGCCGTTACCTTCCATGTCTGAGCATCATTGCTGTAACTCTGCCAGAGGCGGATGGAGGTTCCGAGTGCATTACTGTTACTGGCTAGATCAATGCAACGATTGCTCGCACTCGCTTTGGATACAAAGCGCCAGTATCCATTGCCGGCATCGATCGCTACCCAGCGCTGTGCATTTGCACCATTCCTAGTCCAGGGTCTGAGTACAGCACCATCGGCATCCTGACCTGATTTTAAATCAAGGACTTTATTGGCGTCGGTTTGGAATTCAATCTCGTAAATTCCATTATTGACCAGACTCGTGACATTGCAGTTAGACATCGGATAATTGGAGGCAGCATATTGCTGAAACCATTGTTTGCTAGGTGCTGCACACGCTTCCCAATCGTTGTTGTAAGCTGTGCCACCATTGGGATCACCTTTGTGGAGCAGGTTATCCGGAGCGAGAAGATTCCAGCTCACATTGCCGGATTGATCCACGATATACTTTAAATTTGCACCAAAGCCGTTGCCTCCGGCGGTACCTGTGGAGCCTGTTCCGAAGGTACCATATCCTTGTGGAGCCCAGTCTGTCTCTGTAATGGCAATCGGCGCAATGTCAGCAATAGGTTTCACATTGGTATTCCAGGCATTTTGAAAGGCCTGATAGGTATTGACACCACCCCAGTATCCCGGATATATATGTACCGCATAGCCGATGTTACCGCCGGTAATCTGGTTATTGACATAGCCTTGGTAATGGGACTGCCAACCGGTACCGGGTATCCAACATACGTTATTGGCACCGTTGTTACGGATAATATTTACCAAAGGCTGGAAGAAATTTTTCAGCGCAGCAAAATGCTCATTGCCGGTCATCCCCCAGGAGCCATTTGTTCCCAATATTTCAACGGGCTCGTTGGCCAATTCAAACATCACATTGTCTGCATTTTTCAGTGAAGCATGTTGCGAAAGAAAAGTCCATACTGTCTTCAGATACGTATGATACGCATCGTTTACTGCAATACGGTGCGGGCATACCCCCGGCGGACGCAAGATAACATACATACCTCGGCTACGGGCGTGATTAATCAAAGGAATAATAACCTGGTTGGTGTAGGTAACCAAGCGATTATAGTTAAACCTTGAGATGTCGTTTTCGGGAATAGGCGCTCCTGGATCGTTGGTCCAATAAGGGTCGATGTGAAGACGAATATAATTCAGGTACCAACCATCGGCTGCACTAGTGAGTTTGTCAATGACGGCTTTGTTGTAGTTGAGGGCACCTTGTACATTGTAGTTATCCCAGGTACAGTAGCCCGAGTTGGCACCGTACTGACAGCCGTTGAACCAAGGGCTGGGAGTAATGGCGACCCCATGAAGGACGATGTTGTTGTCGCAGGGATCTTTGAGGTACTTTCCTCCTACATGTAATGTTGGAGTTGGGCGAGGCCAGTTTGTAACGGCTTGCACAGAAACATTGGATTTAAGACTTCTTTCGGATTCGCTAGTTAGCGCTTTTTCTTCCAGCCGCGAACAGCTGAAAAGGAGGGTCGTTAATAAGACCACCAGTAACCACATGTTGTTTGTTCTCATAATTTAAATATTTAAGGGTGATTAATGATCTTGTTTTTTAGCTACCAATGCCTCAGCGACAGCCTGATAGGCTGGCTTTCGAACAAATCCTTCGGTCCATAAACCAACCGGCTCTCCGCGGCGCCAGAATGAACTCTCCTGATCGGGGCTATCCAATGGGCTCCATATGGTAATACCGTATTGCTTATCCTTTGGAATGATTGCCAGATATTTTTCAACGACATACCTGTACAGGTCAGCTTGTTTCTGATACATTTCAACCGTGGCATTGCTAGTTTTGATGCCATTTCCTAAGCCGATGTCCAGCTCGGATACTTTGATCATCTTACCGGTGGAGGCCAATAGATTGAACATACTGACGATATTGTCTTTGCTGGTATTGATATCGATGTGCATCTGGGTACCGATCCCATCTACTTTAACCCCCTTGCTTTCGATGTAGCTGACATAGGCAATCAGCCCCTTACATTTGTTACCACTGCCTTCTAAGCCATAATCATTAATGAATAGGAGATCGTTGGCATTGCCATATTTGCGGGCAAGCTGGAAGGCTTTTACGGCATAATCTTTTCCTAAATAATCTTGCCAATAGAATTCGTCATCCGCCAAATCGGTTTTTCCGATTCCGGTCTTTAAAGCATATTGGTCTGGCCAGTCGGACATGGGTTCGTTGACGACATCCCAGGCTTTTATGTAACCTTTGGTTTTTTCCAGCATACCAGCAATAAATGTCTCCAGCGCTTTGGTGAGTATGGTTTCTTTCTCTGCCGGTGTTTTTTCAATACTATAGCCTCCGGGACTGCCATAGCCCTCACCATCCGCTGACTGTGCTCTAGTGGAGTTGTTTCCCCAGCCGCCCCAGCCATCGATATTGCTTTCAAAATCTCCGTTAGCAATCAGATTAGCTGAACTACCGGTCTTTTTGAGCACAACCTTGTCGATGAATATAGTACCGTCGTATTGGCCGAAATTGATAATAAAACGATCTCTTTCGGCAGTCGCGGTAGCTTTGAGTTCGTACTCTTTATAGCTCGTCGTTAATGCTAATGAGCCCATATTGTCACCAGTATAATTGGAAGAAGTCTGCAAATCAATGCTTAGGTTACCTGCTTTATTGCCCCGGGCGACAATCTTTAAGACATACTCTTTCCCCACCTCGATGGAATTAATGGCATGGGCTGTCTGTGCTTCCCAAGGGTTCACAACGGAAGGATTGGTCATTTTTAAAGCATGACCAGCTAGGGCTGGCCCGTCGGAACCTGGTATTTCCACAGGTGCTATTAATTTATTGAGATAGGCCGCATTCTGTCCCGAGTGCCAGCACAGCGTATGCCCATATAAAGCCATATTGTTTTCCTGTGCGGACGTGATAAGCTGCTCCACACGGGATAGGTTGAGGCTACCGTCTGCCCGCACAATGGAGCCATGCTTCATTTCATAGCCCATGACCATTTCCTCAAAATTACGGTTAGACAGACGGTAAAGCACCCCTTTGTTTAAATAGTCGTTTATATTGAGCGCTACACCAAGCTTAAAACCTGGGTTTGCCTCCTTGTCTAAATAACTTTTTAGGGGATTGTAGGCATTTATATCTTCTTGTTCAATTACTTTCTCTGGTTTGTCGACAGCGTATTCCAGGGCATGATATTTGGAACAGGAACTCCATACGGTGCCGAGCGAAAGTAGGATGACGATAGTTTTATTGATTTTTTTCATCGCGGTTCATAATTGATTTGATACTACTTTTTGATGGGTGTAAAAGTTTCCATTTTGACAGATCTGTCCCGCATCACGAGGGTATCCTTGCTTGTGACAGTCATTTGTGCCATATCAATCGTATAGGATAAATAAAGTGCATCTCTGTCTGTATTGCCCCAGCTATTTTTTTCGCCCCGTTTGACGAACTTTCCGGTCCCTGACGCAGATATTCCCGCGCTGCCTGAGCTAACACTGCAATTATTATCGTCATCAAAAGTTAAGTTCAGATTGACAGTGATATTAACATTATCAGCTCCCTTAAAAGATAGCGGCAAAATCGACTTTTTAAGTGCTGCTGTATTGACGCTTTTGACTTCATCTTTTTCTACATAAGTCTGGTGCCTGACGACATTTTTAGTCAGGTTGCCGTTAGCACCTTTGCCCACGATCTGGTCGGTACCCCGACGCAGGTAATTGCCGTGCCAGGGATTGATATATTTGAGTGCATAAAAGATAAAATCTTTTGGTGCGACATCCCAATCGGATACAATAGCCCTATTGGCAGTCTGTAGCGACGTTTTACCGGAGAGGATGGAATCGGCGTTAACCACTTTTGTCATCCTTAGAGGAAGTACGTAATAGGTTTCCAAGGATTTTGAGTCGGCAAAAAATGCGTTAGTCAGTTGCACTTCAACACCGCCTGTGAGACTACCACTTGGGATGTTAATTTGATTGCTGCTAAGCTGGTAGTAATTGTTGGGTAATGCGGTAACTGCCTGCCCGTTTGGATAGCTAAGGCCATTCGTAAGGCTGTTGTCGACAACAAAATCGATACGGATGTCTTTTCCATTGTTGTATACTCCTCCAGTGGTTGCCATGACTTTCACCTTATGCTGGTTGTCGAGGCTGTTGTCAAAAATGTCTTCGCCCAGCGTTAACGTTCTGACGGGTGTCTGATAGGCGAAGTACACCGATTGAAATTCAAAGTCTGGGAACTCCCAATCATTATTTTTGCAAGACGCCAAGCTAACTAATGCCATTGCGTAGAGGATATTGATCTTTTTCATCGTGTGCTTGTTAAGTTTAATTCCAACCTATATTTTGTATAAGATTACTGTATTTAAGTACCTCACTGTAGGGAATTGGACCGTAATTCATATAGTTTTCATAGACTCTATTTTCTACAGGTATTTCGGTATAGTTATTATTAGTGATGTTTATTCCCTTGGCGGCGACATTGATGTCCATTTTCCAGCGGCGTAGATCCCAAAAGCGAAATCCTTCAAAGCATAGCTCCAGTCGGCGTTCGTTTCGGATCAGCTGCCGCATTTGATCTTTATTGTTTTTTACTTGCTCGAGGTATGGATCGCCATTGTTGGTGCCTACACCTGCACGCCTGCGGATAGCTTTAATGATATCGTAGGCAGAGAACGCAAAGGTTCCCATGCCGGTAGGTCCCCAAGCTTCATTAGCTGCTTCGGCATAGGCTAGATACATTTCTGTCATGCGTATACGAGCGTTGAAATGCATTTGCTGGGTTGAAGATGATGGATTGAGATTGACATCCTGACGCAGGAGCTTTTTCAGGTAGTACCCCGTCCGTGTGGAGGTTTCCACTTTGTTTAAGCCGTCATTTGTTGCACTATTGGCTGTTGTATTGATCGCTGTATTGCTGACCCCTGCTGTTGCTCCATTGACAATGATATAGGTTTTTAATCGGGGATCCCTTTTGTCGTAAGGATTGGCCTTGTTGTAAGCCGAATTGGCATCGCTAATGGGATAGCCATTCTCCATAGGGAAGGCATCGACCAGGTTTTGTGTTGGATTGAGTCGCCCTCTTCCAAATAAGGTGGGCGGAAAATGGTCTTGTTCCATGCTGTTGCTATTTCCTTTGTCAGTGCGCCAAATAATTTCGGCTGGATTGGATCCAGAGGTCAGGCCATCGATTACGTCTTTATTGTACCAGGTAAATCCTTTAGGATCGATGCCACTGGCTCCGCCTTTGGCTTGAATGACCTGTCCCGCATAGTTTGCGGCTTGTTCCCAAGTGGTTTTGCTCCCTTCACTGTATGCTGGGCTGGCAGCTAGCAGCGCTGCTCTAGCTCGGATAGCTTGTGCGATGCGTTTGGTCATCCGTAGTTTAAAAGTATCGCCAAATACGCGATTGTAATCATTGGCGTTTATAGATCCTGCATATTTGGCTGGAACTTGGCTATCGCTGGTTATATTTTCATAATCCATTGGGAGGAGGTCCTCTGCATTTTTTATATCATCGTATAACTGCTGCATACAGGCTTCAAATGAGGCTCGAGGTTGATTGAAATCCGAATTGACGGTCTCGGGAGTCAAACGAATGGGTACGCCCATTATTTCTCCTGTACTTGACTTGCCGGCATGTGCTTGTAGAAGATGGAACATAAATAGCGCACGAAGACCGTAGGCTTCGCCTTTCATCCGGTCGTTGAATAGGGCGCTGACTTTTGGTTCCATTGCCCATTCTACTTGATCGGTTAAGGACAGAAAATTATTTAGATATTGGATAGCTGCGTAACTGTTGCGCCATTGATCGAAAGGGTTGTTTATGCTTGTCCACTGTCCGGTTGCCGTTTTTAGAAAAGTATTGTTCTTGTCGTTGCTCACCGCATTGTCGGTTGATACATCGTCAAAGCTGTAACTGTTGCTCGGAATCCGGTTATATCCATTTAAGAGCAGTCCCTGGGCATACAAAGGACGGCTATTGGCCGTTTCAATTTCGAGATTGTTCTCTAGAGTAGGCTCAAACATATCATCGCAGGAAGAAAATAACAGGCTGCTCAGGATAGCTATCATTAGTATTTTTTTCATCATTCTCTTTTTAACTATTCATGATTAAAATAAAGCCTTAAGGCCGACGTTGAAAAATCGGGTTTGGGGCGCTTGTCCAATATTCAATTGCATGGTTTCTTTTTCCTTTGCAATCATCAACAGATTGGATCCATTGGCATAAATTCCCAGTTCGTGGATAAATTTGGAGCTGAGTATATGTTTGGGAAAATCATAGGAAAGCTGCACTTTGGACAAATTGATACGATCGTTCTTATAAAGCCAAAAGTCTGAGCTTCGAAAGTTATTGTCGCTGTTAAATGTGGTTAGGCGTGGGTAAGTTGCAGTCTCTTTGGTCGATTCGGTCCAACGGTCACGCACGGCCACCGAATATTTATCCTCTGCATCCACCCAAAAATACGAACTGTTTTTCATGGCCTTAGCACCGAACTGGCCTGTAGCAGCTGCAAATAAGGTTAAGTTGTTCCATTTCACTGTTAGGTTCAGTCCGAGTGTAAGTGGCGACCCCGCCCATCCACCTTTGCCCAAATATACTTCGTCTCGCGTATCAATGGTGCCGTCTCCATTTTGATCTTTATACTTTATATCACCGGGTTTTACTTCACCAAAGGAGGAGAAGGCCGAATTGTCAATATCGGACTGGCTCATATAAAAACCGTCGTGCTGTAAGCCCCAAATGGCGTCTAGCGGTTTTCCGGCTCTATTTTGATAGCTAAACTGATAGAGTTCGTCCCTTTTGACTGCTTTTGTTGTATAATACATGCCATTGAAACCCAGCGATACAAACGTTTGGTTGATCTGTTTGTTCAGATTGATGCCAAAGTCAATTCCCCGACGTTCGTCAATGTTATAATTGATATAAGGAAGATCCGAGTAAACGGGCCAACCGGTCATGAAATACATGGGATATTGGGTTGTGGCCTGTACCAAACCGCCGCTCATGCGATTAAAAAAGTAACCGGTACTGAACGTGATCAGGTTATCGTAAAGCCCCCCTTCCAGGGCGACATTAAATTCCTTGCGTTTTGGAAACTTCATGTTTGGATTGTCGCCTCTTCGTCGGTCAAAAGAGTGCACCAATGCACCATCTGCCCAGCTATACCAAGCTCCGTCGTTGTAGGTATAATAGCCTTGATAAAGGTAATAATCGCTAATGTCCAGATCGGTGTTTAGAATACCTGCTGAAGCAGACAATCTTAACTCGTTGACGATTCTATTGTTGGCGAGGAAGTTTTCTTTAGACAAACGCCAGGCAAGTGCCAGTGTAGGGGATAGGGCTTGCCTGTTTCCCTGTGGTAATTTTGCAGAGTGGCTGTAAGCGCTACTAAAGTCAACATAATATTTGCTTGAATAGTTGTAGCCTAATTGTAGCCCTAGGTTAGCATTGCTGACTTTATGATAGCTGCCGGAGGCAGCGATCTGAAACGCATTGGCCAAAAGGATTGCCGAAACATGGTGATTGCTATTGTAGGTGCGATTAAAGTTCAGGGAGCCATTGAGTCCTATGGTCTGCCGATAGGTACTACCACTGATATTCTGGATACCTGAAATGCGGTCATCGCCATATTTTGTGAGGCTACTGATTCGATCTTTTCCATCGTAGTTATTCCATGATGCCTGATATACTGCATAATTGTTGTTGTAGGACTGATTGTAATTTGACTGATAGTCCACGGCGAGGTTAGTTTTAAAAACTAGGCCTTGCAGTATATTTTTCAAGTCAAAATTCAAACCCGTATTAAATTGAAACTGCCGGTTGAGATCACGATTTGTGCCACCGGCATAAATATTTCCAAAAGCATTGGTTTGGTCGAGCTGACTTCCCCCAGGAGATATTTGCCATCGATAAGAAAATTACTGTTGTTGACATAGACCATCGAGTTGATATCTCCTTCTTCAATCATATCAATCGGGATGAGGGGGGAGAAGCGATGTGGGCGTATGGTGGCTGCTTCATTCCAATAGTTAGCATTTACTCCTTTTGAAACATAGAAACTGGCTGCTGCATCTACATTTAATGAGATGAGGTCACTGACTTTGACATCTATATTACCGCGCATATTAAATCTATTGGCACCACCATTTTTCTTCGCTTGTCCAAAATTGAGCATAGCTCCTTCTGACCAGAATCCAAAGTTGGTATAGTATTGCGCCCGCTGGTTGCCCCCTGATATTTCGGCAGTCGCATCGTAGCGGTTGTAATGATCTTTAATATAGTCCCATGAATAGTAATCGACGTTAGGGTAGCGAAAGGGATTTGTTCCAGCTGCGTGTTGATAGATCGTTTCAGCGCTATAAAGCGGTGTTAATCCATCATTTTGTCGGGCTTCGTTATACAATGTCATATATTCTGCTGAGCCCAGGTATTGCGGATAGCTTATCGCAGCGTTGATACCAGCATTCGCCCTGATTTTGATCTTCTGGCCCCCGGCCATTCCACGTTTTGTGCTAATGCTGATGACGCCTTTGGCCGCCCGGCTCCCATAAAGTGCAATGGCATTGACTCCTTTTAGCACACTGATCTGCTCGATTTCTGTGGGCATCACATTGTTGGCATCGCGCGGAAATCCATCCACTAAGACCAAATAACCGCTCATTCCCCAAATATTTCCATTATAACCTGGAATAAATGCATCGAGATTTTCTAGACTATAGGTATTATAGCTCTTATCGAGCAATTGAGGAATGTTGATGGTTTGAACATTGCCCATGAGATCATTTTTATGAACTTTGCGGAATGCGACTTGTACAATTGATGTACTATCTGTGCCGCTACTGTCTGGAACTGCGGCTCTCAACAATTCACGGAATATATTTCTATCTGTTATTACGTTTGGATCATGCGATGCTTTGGCCATTCCTTCAGTGGTGGCGATCCAGCTTAATCCAAGACATAGTGCTATCGTTAATTTTTTGTACTTCATTTTTTGAATGATTAAATGAAACTTGTTACCAGCCTGGGTTCTGATAGAACTCGGGATACATACTGACATCTCTGACTTTTAGTGGCAACCAGTAGTGTTTGCTCGTGAATTTGCGTTCCAAAATGATATTCTCTTGAATATTGACGACACGATTTTGAGATGGATCTTGGTTGTTAAATACGCCTGCTCGATCAAAGAAAACCGCTTTTTTTAAGGTATATGGAGCTTCTGTCAGCAACAACCAGCGGCGCAGATCATTAAAGCGGTGCCCTTCGAAAGAAAGTTCGACAGCGCGTTCGCGGCGTAACTCGGGAAGCAGGGATTCGGCAGAGCCAAGAAACTTACTGTTTACATGTCCCACGCCAGCCCGGTCGCGTATGATATTGATAGCGTCGACAGCGGTTTTACCATAATTGTCTGCTTTGCCCGTGGCCGAATTGGAAGCCATCATGGCTGCTTCTGCATACATCAAATAAACATCGGCAAGGCGCATGTAAGGGACGTAAATATGAAGCGTGGTTCCGTAACTATAAGCTTGATCATATTTATTGGCTGTCAAAGGGATAAATTTGCGTAAGACATAGCCTGTCTGACTGCCAGTACGGGTATCTCGATAGCTTCCGCCTGTGTATAGATTGGCATTGCGGTTTTTCTCTTCTGACGCGGACATGTTTCCCTGAACGACCTTTGTGCCGTCAAAAATAATGTCCTTATAAAAGCGTGGATCCCGATCTTTCCAAGGGTATTCGGCATTATATCCCGATTCCGAGTCGGACTTGGTAATGTCCTTGATCGGTAAGCCACTTTTCATGCCATAGTAGTCGACATAATTTGCGGTCGGATTGAACTTCAGGTCGCCGTCGCCAACCTCTAAAGGGATGTACTGTTTGCTGGTCCCCCAATTAGATACCCAGGCATCAATATAAGGTCCCCTGAAGATTGCCTCTGTACTTCCTGGCATCGCCCAGTTTTGTCCCGTTGTATAGAAGTTTAAATGGATATTGGCTAGTGGTACCAGCGCATAACTTGTCTGGCCGCTTTCGACAAGCGAGAGCAATTCACCAAAAGCTTGAGCCGCTTTTTTACAATAATCTGCGTGATAGGTCTTACTTCCTGTTGACTGAAAGTTCATTAAGGGACTTCCTGCCCAAAGGTAGTTCTTACCAAGGTAGGCCAGCGCCATAATTTTATTGATGCGCAGCTGATTTTTACCCAGTGTACGTTTTCCAGCGGTTGTATTATCCCAATCAATTGGCAAAAGGTCGGCCGCTTCTCTAAAATCGGCTGCGGCAAGATCCGCACAGGCCTGATAGCTCAGTCTTGGTAGTCGAAGCTTTTCGTCGCTAGGAAGTACATAATTAATGTAAGGCATACCGCCAAAATATTCCATTAGTCGATGGTGAAACCAACCTCGGAAAAATAACAATTGCCCCTTGATCAGATCCCTTTCTTCTTGTGTTGCTTCGGTCAGTTTATCTATATTTTCTAAGCCTAAGCTTATTTTGCGAAGCCCAAACCATGCGGCGCTCCATAAATCGCGGAAGGCGCGGTTGGCGAATACATCGTCATTTCTGGTGGTAAAATCGCCCTGATCCATCCAACCGGCTCCCCAACCATCAAAGTCTCTTTGCCAACCCCAAAAATTACCTTCGTCTATTTTGTTTACGAAATGAAAATTGTTTGCTGTGGAAGTTATTTCGTCCTCGCCCCAGTTCCAAGAGTTGGTCCAGTAGTTGTTACTGAAATTAACTACACAGTTATACAGCTCTTCGGTATACCCCTGAAAGTTTATAAAATTTTTGAATGCTTCTTTGGATGATACGTTGGACTGCTCTTCTTTATCTAGATATTTATTGCAGGAGAGTAAGGATGTGGATGACCACAGCACACCCGTTATAAAAATTACCTTGAAATATTTTTTCATCTGTCTAATTGCTTTAAAAAGTAATGTTTGCACCTAGATTAAACCGTTTTACGGTAGGATATGCTCCTTGAGATGCCCAGCCTGTACCGGCATAATTGGATTCTCGATCATCGGGCATTTTCGACCAGAAGATCAAATTGTTTCCGTTTAGGAATAGGCGCAAATTCTGTAGGCCCATGCGTTTGATTACGCTCGATTCACGATTAAAATTGTAGGCTATTTCAGCAGTCTTTAATCGAATGTATGAGCCATCAAACATATACCTGTTTCCGGTGTTATAACCGCTCGGTTGCGATAACCAGCGCGGCAGTGGCACATCGGCATTGATATTATCCTTTGACCAATAGGAGCCCTCATCGTAGGCCAGATTAAGCTGTCCTGCGAAACTGTTGAAGACAACTTGGCGGGTGACATTATTGACAGCGTACCACTGCGTCATAATACTGAAATTCTTCCAGTCAAACCCAATCGTCAAATTGTAGGTGTTTTGGGGAACCGAAGGAAAGGCATAAGGTATATTATCCTTGGCGTCGATAATACCATCTCCGTTATAATCCAAGATGTGATAATTGCCGGGAAGCTTTGCAAGGTCATTGCTTTCGTGAATGGTGCTGCCATAAAGTTCGTCCCATGTATTGTAATATCCGGAGCTCACATAGGAATAGGTTTGATTTACCTGTTTGTTATCTGGTTTCTGATATTCTGGCAGCAATTCAGCTGCATCAGCATTGATGACTTTATCCTTAGCGTGGGTAAAATTGATATCAGCCCATATCCGCCAATCAAGATTGAGTTGCTTATTAAATTTCAGTTCGACTTCATAGCCTTTGTTTTCTACCTCCCCGAGGTTGGCCGTTGGGGCCTCAACACCGAAATAGGATGGAATTGACCGCCCGCTGCCGGTGATAAGTACATTCGTCCTATGATCCTTGAAGAAATCTACCTTTCCGGAAATCTGGCCATTGAAAAGTCCAAAATCTACACCGAAGTTTAGCTTCTTTACTTTTTCCCAGCGGATATTTGGATTTCCAAGAATATTTTCTTTATACCAGATATATGGGCTGGTGTTCCCGTCGGAGTAGGAAAAACGACCGTCTACACCCATTCCTGAAGTACCGCCATAAGACCATTGGGTAAGATAGAGAAATTGCCCACCACCACTGTCGTCACCAATATCTCCATAAGAACCACGCAGCTTTAACATACTTAAAAAGGATAATGGTTTTAAAAATTCTTCTTCTGAAACCAACCAGCCAATACCCCCTGAGTTAAAAAAAGCAAATCTATTTTCAGGTGCGAATTTTTCTGAACCAGTATATGCACCGTTATATTCGAGCATATATTTGTTTTTATAGTTGTAGGTGGTACGGAATACCCAGTCTTCCCGGTAGGAAGGAACGGTGTTTCCTGTTCCGTATTGATTGCGGTTGACTAATCCCATCGCCGAAATATTGTGGTTTTGAGCAATTGTAGTTGCGTAATTCAGTTGTAATTGGTAGAATAATCTTCGATAAGTAAGTCTGTTATCGACAACACCGCCTCCTGTTGTCCAGTCAATACCTTCGACAAAATCAAATCTATTGGTAGCGTCAGAAGTGATCTGGTAAGTCGGAAGTCCGGTTTCGGGATTTATCCACTTGGTTTGGGTATTGTTATTCGCGTCGTTGATACCGCGATTACCTTCAACGAAAGTATTGTCCAGTGACAGCGTTCCACGTACATTTAGTCCTTTTGCTAAAAATTTAAGATCTTGTTCGAGCGTAAAATCGCTTGTAATGCGACTTGTTGTCGTATACTCCGTTCCACTGATGGCCAGCACACGGGCAGAGTTTATGCCGGCATTCGGGTTTAGTGCATTATATCCCCATGTGCCATCTGAATAGCGCGGATAAATAGCATCCGGCGCTACGGTGTACGCTGCAATCCAATATGAATAATGATTTCCGCCGCCAAATGGACTTTTTCGGACACCACGGGAGCCCGCTAGATTTGTTGAAAATTTTGTCGTTGGCGTTAGCTGGAAATCCAGATTCGAGCGCACATTAAGGCGGTTGAAACCATAGCCCGTTTTATAACCCCTCGCATTTTCAAACTGGCGGAACATATCGCCTTCATAGAGGTAATCCGCGTTAGCAAAGTATTTGACAAAAGGGGTGCCGCCGGCAATATTTACACTGCTGTTTTGCGAAAATGCTTGGCTTTTAAAGAGTTCTTTCGCCCAATTGGTATTGACATAGCGCTCTCGTTCAGTTTGGTCAGCAGGAAAGCGGTATTTATTGATAATACCCTGCGGTGAATAGTTGGCCCAACTTGTAGGATTGATACCCAATTCATACTCTATTACCTTGTTCCGTAGCATCAATGCATCATAAGAATCCATTTTGCCTGGAAGCTGGGAAACGGTCTTTACAATGTTGTTGACGGTACCCCGTATCATCATTTGTCCTTCTATACCCCGCTTAGTGGTGATTAAAATAACCCCGTTTGCCCCTCTAACACCATAGACAGCAGTTGCCGAGGCATCTTTGAGGACAGAGATTGTTTCAATAGAGCTAATATCCACCGCGGATAACGGTCTTTCCACACCATCGACCATCACTAAAGGGTCGGTATTATTCCACGTACTACGGCCGCGGATCACAATACGAGGATCCTCTTCGCCAGGCATACCTGTACTTGCAGTGGTAATTACGCCTGGTAGATTGCCTGTAAGTGCGGCACCTACGCTGGAAACACCTCCTGCGCGCTCGAGAATTTTACCGGAAGTCTGCGCAATAGCTCCTACAACGGTTTCCTTTTTCTGACGACCGTACCCGACAACTACCGTTTCTTCGATTTCGATTGACTGATCGGTTAACTGTACTTCAATGGTGTTTTTATTGTGGATATCGACTTCTATTTTGGCATATCCTAGCTTAGAAACAGTCAACAAAGTATTATCTGCCGGGACCTGGATTGTAAAAGCTCCATTATCATCAGTAGCCGTGGCCAGCGATGTGCCTTTTACCCGGATGGATGCACCGCTCACTTTTTTATGGTTACTATCGACGACAATGCCCTTTATCTGTCTTTTGGCCTGTGCAAAGAGTGTTGCCTGCCCCACGTAAAGTAGGAAAAGCAGTAAAGTGAATGGCTTAGCTATACCCCATAGCTTTTTCCAACGCCTTACTCGTGTGATTTTATATATAATCATCATCGCATTTTTGGATTGATAATAGGTTGAAGAATTATTGGTTAAATTTTCTTTAATTGGCGTGATACTTTTGTATCCCTATCCCCTTAACTCATATTGATAGAAATGAGGGGACAGTCAAGGATCATCTGGTACTGTCATAAATTGTATACTATAATTGGTTAAATGCTCTATTATAACTGTTTCGCAACCGGTTGCATGATTGAGATGCAATTTCCAATAATAGGAGATGCCTTTCAAATCAGTTTATAATTGTAAATCAAAGCTAGCCAATGTTAAATTTTTTGGATAGCAAGAATGTTTAAATGAAGGGAAATAATGTCAAAAATTGCCATCTACACAGCATAAATAATCGTTTTGACTAGTTTAGTAGGTATTAATTTGATAATTTAGTTGACAGTTGAGCATCGATTTTCTGTGCTGCAGATTACACACCTAAATATATGATACGGACATTACTGTTATTTACTTGGCTGTTGTTGACGTTTTTTTCTTATGGGCAAAACCAACCCGTAACCTTTCAACGCTATTATTCGAAGGATGGCCTTTCTTCCAATACAATCTATAGTATCTATCGCGACAGTTATGGTTTTCTTTGGTTGGGAACAGAGGATGGACTTAATCGCTTCGACGGCCGTCATTACACTGTCTACCGGTATGACGCCAATAAAGAGAATAGTTTAATGGCTAACCATATTTCGGCGTTAAAGGAAGACAGAAAGGGGCGGATATGGATCGGTACGAATGGTGGTGGATTGAGTTATTATGATCGGGAAGCCGACCGGATTCGTTCCTATAATCTTACACCCGATGGTAAATGGGTGAGTACTGCAATCAATTCGATTGACCAGGATGCGAATGGAAATATTTGGATTGCTTCTTATGGCGCTTTATATGTTTTAGATGTAAATGATCTACAAAAGAAGATGGATCCCACCTATAGGTACATTTTAGAAACGTTTGCCGGTAAAGTAACGGGCTGCGTATTCCGGGATAGACATAACAATATGTGGGTATCATCGGAGAACGCAATATACCGTATATCAGCAAACTTAAAGACCATAAAGCGTTTTGAGGTGCTTTCGGAACAGGATGGTTACGGAAATGGTATTGATATTACTTCCATTGCGGAAGATGATATAGGCAGGATTTGGATGGGATCTATGCTAGGACTTAAATATCTGACGCCTGGAGATACTGAATTCAAGAAATTTAAATCGGAGGTCGGAAAAGGAGCGTTGAGCAGCCCCCGAGTTTATACCTTATGCTACAATCAAAGGCAGGAATTATGGATCGGAACGGATAATGGTCTGGATGTATTGCATACCAATAATTTTACTGTTCGAACCTTCAAGCCCGACCCAAGTAATGTCCATAGCCTTTCTCATAAGTCGATACGTTCGATTTGTATGGATAGCAGCGGGATCTATTGGATTGGTACTTTTCAGGGGGGCTTAAATAAGTTTGATACCAATTTAAGTCAGTTTAGTTTAAAAAGCCTTGACTTTTTGGAAGGAAGGAATGGCGATCCGGCCATCGTAACCTCGTTTGCTTCCTATCAAAATAAGATCTATTTGGGAGTTGATGGTGGTGGCATTTGGAAATATGATCGAACAGCTGATCGATTATCACCTTTTGCACTTTCTGCTAGCCTGCCTAAAGATCTTACGGTACTAGCCTTGGAAAGAAAGCTCGATCAACTTTGGATCGGTACTTACCAGCAAGGGGTTATTTGTTATGATTTCACTTCTGGAAATGTCAAACGGTACACCGTTGGCAATAGGACAGATAACTTAAATAATAACGATATCTTTTGTTTAAAAGTTGACTTCGAGGGAAACACCTGGGTTGGCACAAATGGAGGTGGTGTAAACATCATCCAAAAGGGAAGTGGGATTGTCAAAAAATACAGGCGAGAGGAGCCGTCAGATAATGGGATGGAGTTGCCAGGGAACTTTATACGTGCGCTGTCGGAAGATCAAGAACATAACATGTGGATTGGTACGTATGGCTCGGGTCTAGTGATGTACGACCCCATTAAACAATATACTGTAACGTATGATAAAGCAAAAAGTAAGCTTCCAAGCAATTATATATTAGCTGTACACACCGATAAAAAAGGGAATTTGTGGGTTGGAACAAATGGAAATGGAGTGGGTTTACTGCGAAAAGGGAAGACATTGTTTGAGACTCTTTCCGAGAAAGATGGTTTAGTGAATGGTGCGATCCAAAGTATTATTGAAGACGATATGGGGCGCATTTGGTTTTCGACAAATAAAGGATTGAGTTGTTACTCTCCGGCAAATAATAAGTTTAAAAACTATTCAAATGCCGTAGGATTACAAGAAGGGGCTTTTATGCTTGGAGCATCGTTGAAAACAGATGATGGAGAAATTTACTTTGGCGGTCAGAAGGGGTTTAACCATTTTTATCCTGCTCATTTAAAAACGAATAGTAATCCTGCCAGGGTGGCACTAACGAATCTAAAAATTGACAATGTGATTATTCAACCTTCAGACAAAGGTCCAATACAACAATCGCTCTTGACCGCGGATCGTGTCAATCTGAAGTATAAGCAGAATTTTTCAATTTCTTTTGCTGCACTGAATCTCACGGTGCCCGAAGAGAACCAATATGAGTACCGCCTTGTCGGTTTTGACAAAAACTGGATTCGAAACGGAAAGGAAAATAGCGCCTATTACACGAATTTAGATCCTGGTGATTATGTCTTTGAGGTACGTGCAAGTAACAATGATGGTATTTGGAACAGGGAAATTAAATCGATAGCTATTCACGTTGCACCACCTTTTTGGCGTACAATTTATGCTTATTTATTTTATGTAATTGCTTTTGCTGGAGTACTTTTGTCTATCAGGCATCGAGGAATTCAAAAGTTAAAGCAAAAATTTGCGCTTGAGCAGGAACGTATTCAGGCGAGGCAGCTTATTGAACAGCAAAAAAGAGATGCTGAAACCAAACATCAGTTGGATGCGATGAAGATCAGGTTTTTGACCAATTTGAGTCATGAATTTCGTACCCCAATCTCTTTAATCATGGGGCCCATCGATGCGTTATTGGCCAAAAGTAAAGATGCTAAACTGGGCGATCAGCTTAATTTGATCAGCCGTAATGCCCGCCGGTTACTGAATTTGGTCAATCAGTTACTCGATTTTCGTAAAATGGAATACCATGAGCTAAAATTGCAGGACGAAGATGGTGAATTGGTGTCATTTGTACAGGAAGTATACCGCTCCTTTCAGGATATGGCTTTACAAAAAGGTATAGACTATTCCTTTATTCCCTGTCAGGAAAAATTGTATTGCCGTTTTGACCGCAATAAGATTGAACGTATTTTATTTAATTTGATCTATAATGCCTTTAAATTTACAAAAAAGGGTGGGGATATCGCCGTGAGTATAACAATGGCAAATATGGTCGATAAAAAGCTTCATGTCAATCTTGAAGTTCGTGACACAGGTATCGGAGTTCCGGAGGAGCTTCAAAAGTCCATATTTGAAAGCTTTTTCCAATACGATAATGAGGGTAAAGTGGCAAGTCAAGGTTCTGGAATTGGGCTATCGATTGCCCAATCATTTGTTCAGATGTACGATGGGGAGATTTCCGTAGACAGCCAACCGGGCAGTGGCAGTGTCTTTAAATTTGATCTGTGGTTGGATCAGGCTGAACCGCAATATGAAGAGGTGCCAGATTGTGAAGCGATAACGTCGGTACAGCCTGGTGAACTTAGACAGAGTCCTCTAGTATTGATTATTGAAGATGATGAAGATTTTAGGTATTATCTCTCCGAATCCTTAAAAGAACATTACCAGATCATTGAAGCTACTGACGGGAAGGACGGCTGGCAAAAGGCGCTTTTTCATCATCCCGATCTTGTGGTGAGCGATGTACAGATGCCTTATATGAATGGTATGGAATTTTCGCAAAAGCTTGCTCAGGATAAACGGACAAAACATATCCCGGTCGTTTTACTGACTGCTTCACATGTCGATAATGGACTTGTCTGTGGCCTTGAGTCGGGAGCAGTCGGTTACCTGACTAAGCCGTTTGATATGGATGTACTAGTCGCCAAGGTTAACAGCTTGTTGCAGCTAAATCAGGCGTTCAAGGAAGTCTATAGTAAACAGGTATCTATTTTGGCTCCAGATGTCACCATAGAATCCGAAAAGGATAAATTTTTACAAAAAGTACTCAAGTATGTCCATGATAATGTTGACAATCCACAATTATCGGTGGAAGCGCTAAGTGCCCATACGTTGATGAGCAGAGCTTCCTTGTATAACAAATTATTGGAACTTACGGGGATGTCACCCGTAGATTTTATCCGTTCAGTAAAATTAGAAAAGGCTGCGAGCTTGTTAGAAAAAAGTGATAAGTCCATTTCTGAAATTGCCTATGAAACAGGATTTGCCAATCCAAACTATTTTACAAAAGTATTCAAAGCTAAGTATCAGATGACACCGAGTGAATATATTCAATCGCAGAAAAGCGCATCTGTGTGAGCGGTATATAATAGTTGTTTAAAAGGTCGTTTTAGATCATTTTTTTAGAAGGGTATGCTGTTTTAAACATTTTTACCCTTCTTTTTTTTATTTGTTGCAATCCTATCTAGCTGAAAACTATAGTTTTGTTTTATAACCAATCGCTAGAGAGCTAGCGAATACAAAAACTAATCAACTAAAAAAAATGAAATTTTTTATCGATACAGCAAGTCTCAGTGAGATTCGCTTGGCTCAGAATTTAGGTGTCCTAGATGGAGTAACGACCAATCCTTCGCTGATGGCAAAAGAGGGAATTGCAGGAACGATTCATGTTCACGCACATTACAAAGCTATCTGTGATATTGTAGACGGTGATGTAAGTGCTGAAGTGATCTCAACTGATTACAGTTCGATGATTAAAGAGGGTATGCTCCTGGCGGCTCTAGACAATAAGATTGTGGTTAAGGTTCCGATGACCGAAGATGGTATTAAAGCGATCAAATATTTCAGTACCAACGGAATTAAGACCAACTGTACCTTGGTATTTTCCGCTGGTCAGGCGCTCTTAGCCGCTAAAGCCGGAGCAACCTATGTATCGCCTTTCGTGGGCAGACTGGATGATATATCAGTTGATGGGCTGGCACTGATCCGCGAGATACGGACGATATTTGACAATTACGATTTCCCAACCCAGATTCTAGCAGCTTCGGTACGCCACAGTGCGCATATTCTGGGCTGTGCAAAAATAGGTGCCGATGTGATGACAGGGCCCTTGCAGGCGATCTTTTCACTGTTAAAACACCCGTTAACGGATAGTGGACTAGCGCAATTTTTAGCTGATCATAAACGCGTTGCTGCGCAAAGTAACAATTGAGATGGTCATGACAAAACATAGTATACATAATTTAGAAGCTATTGTCAAACAAGTACGGAGAGATATAATCCGGATGGTGCATGCATGCCAGTCAGGACATCCCGGAGGATCGTTGGGTTGTACCGAATTGTTGGTGTGCTTATACTTTGAGTTGATGCAGCGAAACGACCATTTTGACTTGGACGGTATTGGAGAGGATCTATTTTTCCTTTCCAATGGACATATATCTCCGGTGTTTTACAGTGTTCTTGCTCGGGCAGATTATTTTCCGGTTGATGAACTCTCCACCTTCAGAAAACTCAATTCACGCCTTCAGGGACATCCTACGACGCATGAAGGACTTCCTGGTATTCGTGTTGCTTCAGGGTCTTTAGGACAGGGGCTTTCTGTCGCTATTGGTGCTGCACAGGCTAAAAAGTTAAACCATGACAATCATTTAGTGTATGTATTGATGGGGGATGGCGAATTACAGGAAGGCCAAGTATGGGAAGCGGCTATGTATGCCGCACACAACAAAATGGACAATTTGATTGCCATTGTAGATTACAATGGCGCTCAGATTGATGGTGCTACCAATGATGTGCTCTCGCTGGGCGATCTACCGCGAAAATGGATGGCATTTGGCTGGAGCGTTATTGAAGTGATGCGAGGAAATGATATTGAATCGGTGATATCGGGACTTCGAAAAGCTCAAGCTTCAACTAGCGTAGGTATGCCAGTAATGGTGTTGCTACATACGGAAATGGGTAATGGCGTCGACTTTATGATGGGTTCACATAAATGGCATGGTATTGCTCCCAACGATGAGCAACTTAGAATGGCCTTAAATCAGAATGCAGAAACATTGGGGGATTATATCGCCTAATACGCAAAGGATTTTGAAATAGATAAACATGAAAAAATATACATATACAGAGTCAAAAGACACGCGTTCGGGATTTGGAGCCGGTTTGCTTGAAGCAGGAAAGCGGGACGAAAATGTGGTCGCACTATGTGCCGACCTAATCGGTTCACTAAAAATGAACGATTTTATCAAAGCCTTTCCTGAACGCTTTTTTCAGATAGGGATTGCAGAGGCAAATATGATGGGAATCGCAGCTGGACTTACCATCGGTGGAAAAATACCTTTCACAGGAACGTTCGCTAATTTTTCAACCGGGCGAGTATACGATCAAATTCGGCAATCCATTGCTTATTCGGATAAAAACGTAAAAATAGCAGCTTCGCATGCTGGTCTGACTTTGGGCGAAGATGGAGCGACCCATCAGATATTGGAAGATATCGGATTGATGAAAATGCTTCCTGGAATGACTGTTATCAATCCTTGCGATTATAACCAGACGAAGGCCGCGACACTAGCTGCTGCTAAACACAAGGGACCAGTTTACCTGCGATTTGGTCGTCCCGTGGTGCCGGTTTTTACACCCGAAGATCAGGAATTTGTGATTGGTGAAGCCGTGATGCTGAATCCAGGCACCGCAGTGACTATATTGGCGACAGGGCATCTAGTGTGGGAAGCCATCCGTGCGGGAGAAGAGTTGGAAAAATTGGGTATTGATGCCGAAATCATTAATATTCATACCATCAAACCCCTAGACGAAAAAGCGGTACTGACTTCTGTAGCTAAGACGGGCTGTGTCGTTACCGCTGAAGAACATAACCGTATCGGTGGACTTGGCGATAGTGTCGCACAATTGCTGACGAAGAAAATGCCGAGGCCGCAGGAATATGTGGCTGTGAACGATAGCTTCGGTGAATCGGGGCCACCGAGTGCATTGATGGACAAATATGGCCTGAATGCAGACGCGATAGTAGCAGCGGCGTTACGTGTACTTAAAAGGAAAGAGGTTTAAATCAATTATATTATGAAAAAGATAATCTGCACACTATGGTGCGTTTTCTCTGTCAGCTTAATCGCTCAAGCGCAGCAGGCTGCTCCACAAGGATTTGATCTTGAGCGAGCATTGGCCTCAACTGGAAAAATAGATTCCCTAGTTTATCCTTCAAAAACTGTTGGGGTAACGAGAAAAGCTTTAATCTATACGCCGCCTGGATATCATGCTACTAAAAAATATCCTGTAGTGTACTTGCTGCATGGAATAGGTGGAGATGAAAGGGAATGGTTCAGACATGGAAACCCGCAGGTTATTTTTGATAACCTATATGCCGAGGGAAAGATGGAACCGATGCTGGTTATTATGCCGAATGGCCGCGCTATGCAGGATGACCGTGCTGGTGGTAATGTGATGGCACCTGATCGGGTTGCAGCGTTTTCGACTTTTGAACAAGATCTTCTCAATGACCTTATTCCGTATGTTGAAAATCAGTTTCCCGTTATCAAAGATCGCGAACACCGTGCGATTTTTGGGTTATCGATGGGGGGCGGTCAGGCGCTGAATTTTGGACTGGCTCATCTCGATACATTCGCCTGGGTAGGAGGCTTTTCCTCTGCGCCCAATACGAAGATGCCTCAAGAGTTGCTCCCGAATCCGCAAGATGCGAAGGAAAAGCTAAAACTACTTTGGATATCCTGTGGCGACCAGGACGGCTTGCTTGATATTAGTAAACGTACGCATGATTACCTTTCGCAACATGGGGTGCCTCATATTTATTATCTGGAGCGTGGAGGACATGATTTCAATGTGTGGAAAAATGACCTGTATAATGTTTCGCAATTAATATTTAAGGATAAAAAATAAACACTTTTTAATTAGCAATAAACCAGTACACATTTTGCCGAGCTGGGTTTAACATGGATAAATTGGTTGTTTAGGACAGAAACGGTAAAAAATAGGATGAAGAGAAATGATTAAAAGCCTTATTTGGAAGCATATTATCACATTCATTGGAATCATAACATTGCATACTACACTTTTGTTTGCGCAAAAGCGGTCGGCTTTAACCCTATGGTATGATCGGCCGGCTGATGAGAAGATATGGGAGCAGGCCTTACCGTTAGGAAATGGTCGGTTGGGTACGATGTTTTATGGAATCCCATCGTGCGAACGTATGCAGCTTAATGAGGAAACTATCTGGGCGGGTAGCCCTTATCGGAACGATAACCCCAAAGGCGGTAGGACATTAAAAACTATTCAGGATTATATATTTGACGGGAAGTCAGCTGAAGCTGAAAAGCTTGCAAATGAAACTTTCTTTACAAAGACCCATGGCATGCCTTATCAAACTGCCGGTAACATACTGTTGCGATTCCCGGGGCATGACAACTATCAGGACTATTATCGTGAACTGGATATTGAGCACGCTGTAGCGCGTTCTCATTATACAGTAGATGGGGTAACATATACCAGGGAGGTTTTCACTTCCTTTGCTGATGATGTGATCGTAATGCAGATCCGGTCGAGCAAGAAAGGAAAACTCAACTGTACCATGACGTATGAGAATGAGTCGAAGCATATTATTTTTAAAAGCGGTGATCAGCTGGTTTTAGAAGGACGAGGAACTGATCATGAGGGGGTTAAAGGAGAGGTTGTTTATCAGATCCATACGGGCGTCAACCTTACGGATGGAGCGCTAGTTGTTGAGGACCAAACGATTACTATAAAGGATGCTACTTCCATTCGTCTTTATATTTCAATTGCTAGTAATTTCAAAAATTATAAACAGTTGGGATCGGATCCCTTCAAGGAGGCCACGGAAAGGTTGCGAAAGGCAATGAGTAAGGATTATCAGCTCGCTTTTCAGCAGCATAAAGCCACTTACAATAAGCAGTTCAACCGTTTTCAACTGCATTTGGGCAGCGTCAACAATGAACAGCAACAGCCTATTTCAACACGAATTGCAAATTTTGCCCGTACGCAGGATCCAGCGCTAGTGACCCTATTGGCTCAATTCGGTCGATATTTGCTTATCTGTTCTTCGCAGCCAGGTGGCCAACCTGCTAACCTACAAGGCATCTGGAACCGCTCCATGCAGCCCGCTTGGGATAGTAAATATACAATCAATATCAACACGGAAATGAACTATTGGCCTGCGAATGTAACTAACCTTTCCGGGACCCTTCAGCCATTATTTTCTATGATTAAAGAACTCAGTGAAAGTGGAAGAGAAACGGCAAAAACAATGTACAATGCTTCTGGTTGGGTAGCTCACCATAATACAGATATTTGGCGTGTGACGAGTCCTATTGATTTTGCGGCAGCTGGAATGTGGCCCAGTGGGGGGCTGTGGTTGTCGCAACACGTATGGGAGCATTACCTTTTTACGGGAGATCGTTTTTTTTTAAAGCAATATTACCCCACTATGAAGGGCGCTTGTGATTTTCTTTTGTCTACACTTATAATACATCGTGGATATCCAGATCAGCAATGGCTTGTTTTGAGCCCTTCAATTTCGCCCGAACAAGGCCCACTCGCTGCAGGGGTGACGATGGATAACCAGCTGTGTTATGACATGCTCACTCGGACCGCTTTGGCTGCAGACGTGCTGGGTATCGATTCTAGCTACAGGGATACATTGCTAAATACGGCTCGCCGCATTCCACCGATGCATATCGGTCGATATAACCAGCTACAAGAATGGATGGAAGATGTGGATGATCCCCAAAATCAACATCGGCATATTTCACACCTATATGGCTTATTTCCAGGGAACCAAATTTCACCTTTTGATACACCTGAATTGTTTGAAGCAGCGCGTAATTCATTGATTTATCGCGGGGATTTCGCAACAGGATGGTCGATCGGCTGGAAAATAAACTTATGGGCCCGTCTTTTGGATGGAAACCATGCGTACGAAATTATAAAAAATATGCTGACCCTTTCTGATGAAAAACATCCAGATGGACGTACCTATCCTAATCTTTTTACAGCACATCCCCCATTTCAGATAGATGGTAATTTTGGGCTAACAGCAGGTGTGGCAGAAATGCTGATCCAAAGTCACGATGGTGCTGTTCATCTTCTGCCAGCGATTCCCGATCGATGGGGCGACGGATGGGTAAAAGGCATAAACGCACGTGGGGGATTTGAAATTGAAATGCAGTGGAAAAAAGGAACGATAAAGGAAGTCAGGATATTTTCTGCTTTAGGTGGCATGTTGCGGCTTCGTACAGCTTCGGCATTGGAAGGGTCTGGAATTCAACTCGCAAAAGGTCATCTGAGCAATGCTCTTCTTGCTTCAATACGAACACCAAAACCTATCCAGTCAGCTGAATCACATCTGAAAGGAATTAAATTACCACACTATTACGAATACGACGTGCTGACCGTACCCGGGGAATACTACACTTTTACGGCTTACTGAATTCCTGTGACCATTTAATTATTTTATTATGTTAAGAATTAAAATTAGTGCTTTTGTCTGTGGCTTTATGATCCTGTTTTTGGATTCATTAGCGCAGCAAGCCCGTAATCCAATCATCTTTGCCGATGTACCCGATATGTCCATGATACGCGTTGGTGATACCTATTACATGAGCAGCACCACCATGCACATGAGCCCTGGGGTTCCGATAATGAAATCCAAAGATCTCGTCAATTGGACTTTGGTTAATTATGTGTATGATCGCCTTGGAGATCAGGATGAACTCAATTTGTCGAATCAGAAGAATGCGTATGGGCACGGTTCTTGGGCAAGCAGTTTACGCTTTCATGATGGACAGTACTATGTAAGTACATTTTCTTCCAATACAGGTAAAACACATGTCTATCGCGCGGCAGATATTGAGGAAGGAAATTGGGTTTCTACCGAGTTTAGTCCAATGATGCATGATCATAGTTTATTCATTGACCAAGGAAAAAATTATATGATCTGGGGTAGCGGACGGATCCATATTGCTGAATTGTCGCCCGACTTTTCAGGCATTAAAGCTGGGACAGAACGCGTGTTAATAGATGATGCTTCTTTACCTGCTAAGCCTAATGAAGGTAAAGTGGGGCTGCCTGCTGAGGGGTCCCAAATGTTTAAGATCAATGGTTTTTATTACCTTTTTAATATTTCATGGCCCGCTGGAGGAATGCGCACGGTCATTGTCCATCGGGCAAGTCAACTGGAAGGTCCGTATGAAGGGAAAGTGGTTTTGCAGGATCAAGGTGTGGCCCAAGGGGGGCTGATTGATATGCCGGACGGCAAATGGTATGCGTATCTGTTTCAGGATTATGGCGCTGTAGGACGTATTCCATTTTTGGTCCCTGTCACATGGGAAGATGGGTGGCCCGTGCTCGGTATCGGCGGAAAAGTGCCGGCTGCCTTAAATCTACCTGTAAATAAAAGTTTAATTCCCGGAATCGTTAACTCCGATGATTTTGACCGGATACCCGGAGATAAGCCTCTTCCTCTGGTGTGGCAGTGGAACCATAATCCAGACAATAATCTATGGTCTGTCACAGCGCGAACGGGTTTTCTGAGAATGCATACTCGCGATCTTACCGATGATTTTCTCTCGGCCAAAAACACCCTTACCCAGCGTACCGTCGGGCCGACTTGCAGTGCCGCTATTGCTATAGAGGTTGCTAACATGAAAGATGGTGATTTTGCAGGCCTATCGCTATTGCAAAAAAATTATGGGTTAGTTGGTGTCCGTATGGAAGGAAATACAAAATCATTGGTGATGATCAATGCGACGACAGGCGTACCGCAAGAGGTGGCTACGGTTGGCCTCAAACAGCAGCGCATCTATCTTAAAGCAAGCTGTGACTTTACAAACAAAAGAGATCTCGCTCAATTTTTTTATAGTACCGATGGGCGCAATTGGAACAGGATAGGCAATGAGTTAAAAATGAGTTATACCATTCCTCATTTTATGGGCTATCGGTTCGGACTATTCAACTATGCGGCTAAAGCCGCTGGTGGCTATGTAGATTTTGATTATTTTCATTTGACGGCAAATTAAGATGATATGATGAAACGTTTTTTTATACAATCCCAATTCGGATTTTTGATCTTATTCTTGGTTATGGTGGGTAAATTAAGGGCACAAAACCCCATTGTTCAGACTGCTTACACTGCGGATCCCGCCCCTCTGGTGTATAACAACCGACTTTATCTGTATACTACACAAGATGAAGAAGAATCCACCTGGTTTAACATGAACAATTGGCGTGTGTATTCAACCGATGATATGGTAAATTGGACCGATCATGGTGCAATTCTTTCTTATACAGATTTTGAATGGGCAAAAGGGGATGCTTGGGCGGCCCAATGTGTTGAAAAAAATGGTAAATTTTATCTTTATGTACCTGTCATTTCCAAAGTGAACAATCGAGGTGCGATTGGCGTTGCTGTCGGAGATAGCCCATTGGGACCATTTTACGATCCTCTTGGAAAACCATTACTGCAAACCGAATGGGGAGATATCGACCCTACAGTGTTTATTGATGATGACGGCCAAGCTCATATGTATTGGGGTAATCCCCAGCTGAAATATGTTAAGCTGAATGAAGATATGATCTCCTATAAAGGTGATATTGTTGAGGTTCCCATGACTGCAGCATCGTTCGGAAAGAGGGAAGGAGACCCGAAACGACCTACGACCTATGAGGAAGGGCCTTGGTTGTATAAAAGAAATAGTTTGTATTATCTTTTTTGGCCGGGAGGTCCTTTGCCTGAATTTATTGGTTATTCCACAAGTGATAAAGCTGAGGGACCTTGGAAGTACGGGGGTATAATCATGCCTGCGGAAGGAAAAGCCTTTACAAATCATCCTGGCGTTGTCGATTTTAAAGGGAAAACCTATTTCTTTTACCATAATGGTGCCTTACCTGGAGGGGGGGGCTTTACCCGATCTGTCGCTGTTCAGGAACTGAATTTTAATCCAGACGGCAGTATAGATCCGATGAAAATGACGAGCGGAATTACTCAAGCGACCGGCAAAGTGAATCCCTATGAACTTCATCAGGCTGAAACGATCGCTTGGTCCGAACACGTTAAATCCTACCAAAATAAAAAGGTGGGTGTTTTTATAAAGGCAAAAAAAGATGGCGCTTTCACCTGTGTGAAGAATGTTGACTTTGGCGCGAAGGGAGCGCGTAATTTTCTTGCACGGGTAGGAACTACTCATAATGGAGGTATCCGTATGGAAGTACGCTCGGGAGCGGTTGATGGAGCGTTGTTAGCTACGATACAGGTGCCCATGACGGGAGGAGATGACAGATGGACTACAGTTGAGACTGCGCTGTCGGATAAAGTATCGGGACTACACGATCTATATTTTGTTTTTAAAGGTAAGGCACCATCGAATATCCTGTTTTTCGATTGCTGGAAATTTGGGAGGTAAGATAGTAACGTGACGCAAAGTAATTTGAGCCAATAGAAAAAATGCAACAGCATACAAGATATCTCAGCGATTTAAAAAAATTAATTTACTCAATTTATGAAGGGACTAAATATTATCTTAAAAAAACGGACAATGGTATTTTTATTATCCGTTACAGGAATTTTATCAGCATCAACAGCACTTGGACAGCAACAAAATCACCTCAACGATCCTAGTAAGGGCTTTGTGCACCAGTCTATAGGAAATCCTTACCTACCGCTATGGGAGCATCTTCCGGATGGCGAACCCCGTGTTTTCGAAGATCCTGACCAGCCCGGGAAATATCGTGCTTACATCATTGGTTCCCATGACTTACGTTTTAGCAGTTATTGTGGGCCTGACATTAGAATGTGGTCAGCTCCTATTGAAAATTTGAGCAGCTGGCGGGATGAGGGTGCTATTTTTACTTACGCGATCGATGGTAAATGGGATGTGATGTACGCGCCAGATCTTGTTGAGGTTAAGCGAAAAGATGGAAAAAAGGATTACTACTTGTTTCCCCATAGCAGGGGTGAGGGTCGTGAAGCAATGGTTGTTAAAGGCGATAGGCCTAATGGACCCTTTAAACCTATCAATCTGACTGAAGATGGCAAGCGTACTTTGCCTGGAAGTATCTTAGGATTTGATCCTGCCATTTATATCGAATACGTTACGGACCCTCAAGATCCTGATTTTGAGATTGGATTCCGGGCATATGGTTTTTGGGGATTCCAACGCTCGATGGCTGCACAATTGGATCAGAAAACAATGTATTCGTTGAGGCCCGGTACAAAGGTGATTAATTATTTATTGCCAGCAAGTGCGCGATATGGCGAATTACGCGATCCAAAAGGAACTTCCTATCCTCATATTTTCGAAGGTGAGGATTTGGGAACCTTTAATTTTTTCGAAGCATCATCCATTCGTAAAGTGGGAAACAAGTATGTTTCGGTATATAGTGGTTACTCCGGCCCGGAATATGGTGTAGGAAGTTCAAATTCAACTTTGCGTTATGCGGTAGCGGACTCACCATTAGGACCATGGAAGAGCGGTGGCGTTTTAGTCGATTCACGCGCGCCAGTGTTAAACAAGGATGGATCTGCTATCGAAACGAGTAATGCCGGTCATAACACACATGGTAGTATCGAACTGATCAATGGACAATGGTATGTATTTTACCATAGACCACCACGCGGATTTGGTTTTGCACGTCAGGCGGTGGTTGAACCTATCAAAGTATCTTGGGATGAGAAAAGTGTCAAAGATGGTGGAATGGTGTCCTTAAGAGCGTTCGATCCTTTTCAAGAAAATTTGACTATTAAAGATAAACAGGGCAAAGAGTATAAAGGTGCAGAGGTGACATCGGAAGGATTTCATTTTTATGGATTAAATCCCTATCAGTATTATTCGGCTGGATATGCTTGCTACCTTTCTGATATCAGTTTGCAACAGGATTCATGGGATGTATGGGATAATCATATGCCGGTGACAAATATGAAAAACGGAAATATTGCAGGTTTTAAATATTTCGGATTTGGAGGTTTAGATCAGGATAAGTTTGGATTGAAAGCTTTTGAGGGGACTAAAATTGGAAATCAAACTGCTTTTAATGTGTTTATTACCCCAAAAACAAAAGCTGCATTTAAGGTCAACGTGTGGTTAGATGGCCCGTGGGATAACGAAACCTGGAAAGGTAAGCGAATTGCCCAAATTTCTGTTCCAGCGAATTCTGTGGCAGAAGTCAAGCAATTCACCGTCGACGTATCCAAATTTGTAGATCAATTGGACGGTAAACACGCGTTATTTTTGGTTGCTGAGGGTGAGGAAGGAAAGCCGCTTTTCGATTTTATAGGCCTCGGATTTAGTTCAAAAGACAAAAAAATTGAACGTCCAATACCACCTTCGGTCACCATTACAGTAAATGGGACCAAACTAGCTTTACCATCCATCCCTGTGCGATCTACGAATGAGAACGGTATTATCGGTTATCATGTTTATGAAGTTTCCTTTCCGATGAAAGCAAAGGGTAAAAACATGCCTCTGGTAAAAGCGACTGCTGATAATCCTGAAGTTAAGATTAAAGTGAACCAAGCCACTTCGTCGACAGGTTACGCTCAAGTTGATTGCGTTTATAGGGGGCAAACCAAAAGCTATGTGGTAAAATATACTGAGAATTAAACAATAAAAGCTAAGCAGCTTAATAGCAAGTGGAAATGGGCTGTCCAAAAAAGTTTGGGCAGCCTATATTTTTCATGTTATCTAATACATTACCCTATCATTGCTGCTATCTGCATATTGACAGTTAGATTTGTTTTTAAGAAAGTTCTTTTTTAGAATAACGACTTAGTAATCACGATGACGATTTCTTTCGGTTTATTCTTTGTTAAGCGTGATTTTTAAACATTTTTATTGGAATATAAAACATTTGTAATGGGTAATGAAAAAAAGCTACTTGTAATTTTACTATTGTAATACAACTAATCGAATAACCAATTATATGGACCAAAATAGGACAGAAGTGAAGCCTTTCAAAGGTTTTTACAAGCTTTCAACGAAGCAGCGCGTAGGGTTTGGTGCTGGGGATCTCGCACAGAATCTCATTTACCAGACTGTTTCAATGTATCTACTGATTTTTTATACCAATGTTTATGGGATCTCTGCAGCTTCTGCGGGAGTGATGTTTCTCATTGTTCGAATTGTCGATGTACTTTGGGATCCCATTGTGGGCGCATTTGTTGATAAAAGAAACCCTCGAATGGGAAAGTATAGGTCTTATTTGGTGCTGGGAGGAATTCCTTTAACAGGATTTGCAATTTTGTGTTTTTGGAATGGCTTTTCGGGATCTTTAACCTATGCTTATATCACCTATGTTGGTTTATCGATGTTGTACACATTGGTGAATGTTCCGTATGGTGCCTTAAATGCCTCCTTGACCAGAGATACGGATGAGGTTACAAAACTAACGTCTACACGTATGTTTATGGCGAACGTGGGGGGGCTGGCCGTTGGATATGGCGTACCACTCGTCGTAAAGTATTTCTCTCCAGATGGAAAGATAAACTCGAAAGATTCTGCCGAAGCCTGGTTTACAACGATGCTGATTTATGCTTTAGTTGGATTAGTGCTTTTAATCTTTTGCTTTTCACAAACAAAAGAACGTGTCATTATGGATGAGAAAGATACAGATAATGTCCAGGTTTCCGACCTGTGGCGAGAATTTAAGCATAATCGCCCTTTGCGTATTTTGGCATTTTTTTTCATTACTGCATTTGCTATGATGGCAATCGGAAACTCGGCAGGATCATACTACATGATTTATAATGTACATGCTCCAGATATGTTACCATATTTTATGGCATTAGGATCTTTGCCTGCTTTTATTTTTATGCCTTTAGTGCCAGCGATCAAACGCGCAATTGGTAAAAAGCAGATGTTCTATGTTTTCCTGACTATTGCAATCCTAGGAATGCTGATGCTATATGTCATTTCATCCAATGAAAGCCTCAAAGGAAATATTGTTTTGGTATTGACTGCTCAGTTTATCAAATCGACTGGAGTAATTGTCGCAACGGGATATATGTGGGCGCTCGTTCCTGAGGTCATTTCCTATGGCGAATATAAAACTGGGAAGCGTATTTCTGGTATTGTCAATGCACTTACCGGTATTTTTTACAAAGCTGGGATGGCTCTTGGGGGTGTGGTACCGGGGCTGGTGTTGGCATATGTTAACTTTGATAAAGATAATGCAACAGTCCAGTCAGCACGTGCTGAAATGGGAATTCTATGGTTGGTAGCCATTATTCCAGCGATACTCTTGCTAGTGGCCATGTATGTTATTTCCAAATACGAACTGGACGATAGGACTATTGATGCGATCAATCAGGACATAGAGTCTAGACATACTTATTAATTAAAAAATAAATCATGAAGATGTTAAAAACTATTGTTGTGGCTGTAGCGGCCTTACTATCAAATCTATCTGCTTCAGCTGCTTTGCAAAAACTGAAGCTGGCACCTGATTCGTTGACTTTGAAGGATGCATTTGAAGGTAAGTTTTTTATAGGAACGGCTTTAAACCTTGATCAAATCTGGGAGCGGGATGCTGCCGCAGTAGCGGTCGTCAAAAAACATTTCAATTCCATTGTAGCGGAAAATTGTATGAAAAGTATGTTCCTGCAGCCGCAGGAAGGCGTGTTCGATTTTAAAGATGCGGATCGTTTCGTATTGTTTGGAGAAAAAAATAAAATGCAGATTATTGGGCATACGCTCATCTGGCATTCCCAAACACCAGATTGGTTTTTTGTGGATAAAAATGGGAAAGAGGTGACCCGAGAGGTACTTATAGCACGCATGCAAAAGCATATTCATACCGTAGTATCACGCTATAAAGGACGGGTGCACGGATGGGATGTGGTGAACGAGGCCATATTGGATAATGGAGAGTGGCGCAAAAGTAAATTTTACGATATTATTGGTCCTCAGTTTATTGAATTGGCATTTAAATTTGCACATGAGGCAGATCCAAATGCGGAGTTATATTATAATGATTATTCAACCGCCGTTCCTGAAAAAAGAAAGGGCATTATTAAAATGATTCGTCAAGTAAAAGCAGCGGGTGGTCGCGTTAGCGGAATTGGTATGCAAGAGCACAATGCACTGGATAATCCACCTATTGATGAGGTCGAAAAAACTATACTCGGATTTGCGGGACTTGATGCGAAAGTAATGGTTACTGAAATGGATATTTCGGTTTTGCCGCATGCTCGACCTAATATGGGCGCCGAAATTGGAGAGCAATATGCTTATACCAAGGAGATGAATCCATACGAAAAAGGGCTGCCGGCAGCGAAAATGGATGAGTTGGGGAGGCGATACGTAGCGTTCTTTAAATTATACCTCAAACATAAGGATAAAATATCGCGTGTGACGTTGTGGGGTGTTGGTGACGGAGATTCATGGAAGAATGGTTGGCCTATTCCGGGACGTACAGACTATCCATTATTATTTGACCGGAATTATCAGCCTAAGCCCTTTTTAAAAGATATCACTTCATTAACACAAAAAAAAAAGAAATAGTAAGCATGAATAAGAGCAAGTATTTGTATCCCAAAGATTATATGGCTGATCCATCAGCACATGTTTTTGAAAATAAAATTTACATTTATCCCTCTCATGATCGAGAAAGTGGAATACCGGAAAATGACAATGGAGACCATTTCGATATGCAGGATTACCACGTATTTTCTCTGGAGGATATTCAGGGGGATGTGGTTGATCATGGTAAGGTGTTAGATGTAAAAGACATTCCTTGGGCTGGTCGTCAGCTTTGGGATTCAGATGTGACGGAGAAAAACGGAAAGTACTATATGTATTTTTCCATGAAGGATAAAAATGATGTTTTCAGGCTTGGTGTCGCTGTTGCAAGTCAGCCCTATGGGCCATTTGTTCCACAGGAGCATCCAATTAAGGGTAGTTATAGTATTGATCCTTGTGCATTTAAAGATACTACCGGAGCGTATTATCTATATTTTGGTGGTATTTGGGGGGGGCAGCTCCAATTCTATCGAAATAATAAGATTATATCACCCAATGAATTGCCTCAAGATCACGAAGATGCTTTGTCTCCAAAAGTTGTGAAGCTGTCTGCTGATATGCTTGAATTTTCGGAAGAGCCAAAGGATCTTGTTATTTTGGATAAAAATGGCATCCCATTGAAACATGGTGATACGGAAAAGCGATTTTTTGAAGCTTCTTGGATGCACAAATATCGAGGGAAATACTATTTTTCCTACTCTACTGGAGATAGTCATTTAATCTGTTATGCCACTGGAGACAATCCATATGGTCCATTTACCTATCAGGGTGTAATTCTATCACCAGTGGTCGGTTGGACCACGCATCATAGTATCTTGGAATTCAAAGGTAAATGGTATCTATTTTATCATGATTCAGTTCCCTCAGGAGGAAAGACCTGGTTGAGAAGCATGAAAGTTATTGAGTTAACATATGATGAGAACGGTCACATGATAACAATTGATGGATTGTCGTCGTAGATGATTTGAAGCACGATTTATCTACCTATTCGGCGTTTGTAACTCATGGGTGTTTCACCTGTGAATTTTTTAAATAGTCGATTGAAGTAAGAGATATTTTCGAAACCTAATTTAAAGCACAATTGTTGGATATTATCTTCATCGATTAACATCATCAATTGTGCTTTTTCTATTTTCTTTTGATTGATGTAATGTACAGGTGTGGCATTCATGTGTTTCTTGAAGAGTCGGATAAGGTGATCTTTGGATATAAAAATCAGATTGGCAAGTTGTTCTATAGCGATCGGATGATGGATATTTTCGTCGATGTAATCAAGTACACGCAAAAGCCGTTTTTCCACCTGTGGTATTTTGTTCGATGCTTCGGCCAGAAATCGGCTCATTAATAAATGAATGATCGCTTGGTTTTCGGCTGCTCTGGCGATAGGTGACGCCGTTTGCAGCGCCATGTTTTTCATTAATTCTGTTGAATTATCATACCCTTTCGGATCATACATTTTTAACTCACGACCTGGATTTAACTCGTAGAGATGCTGAATGACTGTAGCTAACAGCTGATCTGATTTGATTTCCTTCGGGAAAGAGTAGCGGTCGAAAATACTCGATCTTAGCGCTGGATTTTCATAGATATGGATATAGTAGAGTGATAGTTTAGCGGAACAAGCGTAGCTATGTTGGATATATGCAGGTGTGAGATAGAGATGTCCCGGCCGAAGTTTGATGGTTTCGTCCGCTAAAATTATGGATGCTTCTCCTTCACACACATAATGTATCCGCGCAAACGGACTCTGAATATCTTTGAAATTCCAATTCGCCTGATGTTCCGCATAGCCAATGTTCAATAGTGTAAAATCAAGTTTATTATTTTCGTTATTTATCATCACCCGAAGAAGAAATAGTTAGCTACAATATTAGTCGTTTTCTTAAAAAGAATAGCGTTTTTAAAGTGAAAATATTGATAATGTTATAGTTCATTTATCTGTATATGAAGTTTTTTTTCATATTTATTTTTTAAAAATAGCATTTAAGTGTTTGATATCTAGCTTGCAAATTTTTTACATTCTCTGCTAATAGTACGCTAGTGAATCCTTGCGCTTGGATCGATATTGTGTCATTTTTTATCGTTAATGGAGTTTCTTTATCCGTTCTATATAATTATTTTTGGCTATATCATAGTATCAAAGATCTCAAGACAGTAAATCTCTTCAGTTTGATCTTGAGCTTTGTTGTGATAAATAACAATAGCAATGCTATTTAAATTGATGCCATTTATAAATGAAAGCTATAAAAATAGTAAAAGAGGGATCTGTGGAAATCACGGAAATTCCTCAGCCTTCCCTTAAGGATGGACATGTCCTTTTAAAAATAGATTATGTTGGTTTCTGCGGCTCTGATCTGAATACATTTCGGGGTTTAAATCCATTAGTTCAGCTACCAGTTATACCTGGACATGAAATTGGGGCAACGGTAGTTGAATTGGGGACGAATGTTGGAACTGATATTAAGATTGGTACTAGAGTTACGGTAAATCCGTATTCGAACTGCGGTATTTGTACTGCATGTAAAAATAATAGACCTAATGCCTGCCGCTACAATGAAACGATGGGCGTACAGCGCGACGGTGCCATGACAGAATACCTTGTCGTGCCCATTCAAAAGGTCATTGTGGGTGGCCAACTATCGTCAAAAGAATTGGCCTTGGTGGAACCTATGAGCGTAGGCTTCCACGCCGTAGATCGGGCCGATGTCACCGACAGCGATGTCGTATTGGTGTTGGGATGTGGCATGATCGGAGTTGGGGCGATTGTTCGGTCTGCTTTACGGGGTGCCACCGTTATAGCAGTTGACGTGAGTAAAGAAAAACTTGAGTTGGCTAAAAGTCTCGGAGCGACATTTACCATCAATAGCGCTGAGGAAGACTTGGCGGCTAGTTTGGATAAATTGACGCACGCCATGGGGGCTGACGTAGTTATTGAAGCCGTAGGACGCAAGGAAACCTATTTAGCGGCGATTGATGCCGCTGCGTATACAGGCCGGGTTATCTATATCGGTTATGCAAAAGAAGCTATTCCTTTTGATACACAGTTTTTTGTCAAAAAAGAATTGGATATCAGAGGTTCACGTAATGCTACAGCAAAAGATTTTGCAGCGGTAATGCATTATTTGAAAATGAAAAAGTGCCCAATAGAGCAACTTATAACAGGAGTGTATCGCGTAGAAGATGCGCAGTTAGCTTTAACATCATGGCTAAGCGATCCTGGACGTGTTTTTAGGCTTTTAATTGAATTTTAAAATTCATATACGTTATTGTCAATGACCGAACAATAGTACGACTCATCATGGCTATGCCCAAAAATGGAGCAATAATTACTTTATAAAAAATGCGAAAAGCCTTTTTCATATCGCTGGAAAAGGCTTTGACTTAAATCTCTTATCCGTTCATAACTGATGCGGGGGAGATCCAAACTTATTTTTTCTTTCTGGATTTTTTTTCTTCTTCAGCAGGCAAATCTAAAATAGCCATCAATAGTAGATAATAGCCTTTTTCTAATCCCATTTTTTGTGCTTTTTGGTCGATAGTGTCCATATCTTTATTCAATTATTGTTTCTTAACTAATTTCTATTTTATTAATTAGAATCAAACGCTGTACCCAAAATCCGTTATCCATATGCTATCCGTATTTTTAAGGGGTAAATTGCGTAAAGTTTTCACTTTTTAACAAAAAAATACGTGTAATGTGGGTATTAAATTCAATCAAATTATAAGTTAGACCCGAGTTTGCGGTAATAATAACCCGAACATGTTTGCTGTAAAACATTTTCATGTGAATATTGTCTTTAATACAGATTAATAATTAAAACAGATATTTATGAAAAAGATAATTCCATTTGCGCTGATGTCAAGTTTATTGGTGCTCGTATCAAGTTGTGCAGCGATTGAAGGTATATTTAAAGCCGGCGTATGGTCTGGTATTCTATTGGTTGTCGTAGTTGTTGCTCTTGTAATCTGGTTGGTAAGCAAATTGTTTGGTGGATCAAGATAATGATGATTATTTGATCTCTAATCCTTTACTTGCTTAGAAAGCTATGTCTTTTCTACTAAATATTTCCAGTAGCGTTTCGGAACATGCCTTAAATGAAGTTTCAGATTTTTACGTGATTCAATGGTTGTACTCTTAAAGTAGGTTTTCCAAAGATGCTGATAAGCCTTTTCTTGAGGATCGAGATCCACTTCTATCTGATATGGATCTCGAATTTCATCATTTTCATTTGGAGATACTTCGACGATAGTATTTCCATCATAGTGAAAGCCATAATTTCGTTTTAAATCATAAATTAACCAACATTGGTTTGCGAATCGATTTTTAAAGAATTGTACAACAAGTGGAATCACATTGAAATCGGGCTCTACAACGGCAGTATACAGATGGTCATTAGATTTGACAAACCGTATAAATGCTTTCATACGGTGCCGTTCCCGATTGATTTTCTTAATTGATTGATGCAAACGAAGTATAGGGGGATAACCATAATTATGTATATCCAATTGTTTTTTGCGAAATAGTTCTACTATCAGCCGAAATCCATTGAGCCATTCGATATCATTATCGGACAGGAAATTATGGTAGAAAAAAATCGTACTTTGCTTTCCAATTATTTTTTCCATCCCTGTGAGAATGCGTATCGCTTTCTTATTATCTGTTGGAATCAGCCGTTTTTCCGAAAAAAGAACAATTTCCGTCGCTTTTCCTGTTTTAGGAACACTATCAAACTCTTTCCTTTCAAACGCCTCAAATACACAACACAGATAACCGGAATAACTGCCGTCAAAAATATAGTCCATTAGAATAAAGTTAATTGGCTATTCGGACCTTTTATTTGCGATTGGGGAATATGTTCCAGAATGCATTTTCTGATCTTTTCCGGATAGTGAAAGCCCGCAGTGATCAATGTGTCCTGACATAGCATAAAATATTTCGCTCGATTATAAGCTATTCCAATTTTTTGAACTTGATATTCTTTTAATTTGCCAAATTTCCGTGCCTGTATTATTTTTCTAGCGGATTGTCTTCCTATCCCCGGAATTCTTATGATCCAGCTATATGTAGCGGTGTTTATGTCGATAGGGAAGAATTGAGGGTTGCGAAGAGCCCAAGCAAGTTTAGGATCTATTTCCAGATCGAGGTCCTGATGTTTACTATTAAGGATTTCATGAAGCGAAAAGCCATAAAATCTAATTAACCAATCTGTTTGATAAAGTCTATTTTCACGAACCAGAGGTGGAGCTGTACCAATTTGAGGAAGGTTGGAGTCCGTTGCGTTAATAGGAATGTAACCCGAATAATACACCCTTTTCAGGTTATAATCTTTATAGAATGTATTTGCAGCCTCCATAATTTGGAAATCACTTTCTGGTGTTGCTCCAATAACCATTTGAGTACTTTGTCCTGCCGGTACAAATAAAGGTATTTTTTTATTGGTTTTTCTGTCCTGCTGAACATTTTGGATTTCATTTTTAATTATTGTCAGCGGTTCGCGAACAGATTGATGATCCTTCTCGGGAGCGACAAGTTTTAGTCCTGCTTCAGTAGGTATTTCGAGATTTACACTCATACGGTCAACATAAAGACCTGCTTCCTTTAACAAAGATTCACTTGCTCCAGGAATAGCCTTCAGATGAATATAACCATTAAACCGCTCTTCAGTTCGAAGCTTCTTGACCACTAACATTAAGCGTTCCATGGTATAATCTGCAGATTTAAAAATACCAGAACTTAAAAAAAGTCCCTCAATATAATTTCGACGGTAGAAATTCATCGTCAATTCGACAACTTCCTTGACCGAAAATGCTGCTCGCTGTACATCATTGCTACGCCGACTCACACAAAAGGAGCAATCGTAAATGCAAAAGTTAGTCATTAAGATTTTTAGAAGGGAAACACAGCGTCCATCTTCAGTATACGTATGGCAGATGCCACTTGCTGACGAATCACCTAAACCACCATTATTTTTTCGCTTACTTCCACTTGAGCTGCAGCTGACATCATATTTAGCTGCATCCGCTAGTATTTGTAGTTTATCGTCAAATCCAAACATAATCAATCCATCCTTTTTACATCTGTAAAAATACTAATATTATTAGTAAAATAGCCGCGTAGAAGTACGTGTTTTAATTTAAAAATATCCTACCCTTTTAGTTAAGATATATTGCTTGAATTTGGTTAAATCGAAAACGATTTAGGGGGGCATGTTGTTCTTTATTAAAAATAATATTATGGCAGAGAATAATTTAAGCGATAAAGACGCTTTAGCAAAGCTAAAAGAAATCGTTGATAAGATTGACGTAGGTACAGTATGCTCTTTTCCACAAGATTCGGACTATCCACATGGTGTCCCTATGAGTAGACAAGAGGTTGATGAAGAAGGTAACATTTGGTACATCTGTTCAGCAGAAAGCGAAACATTTACAAATCTTTCACAAGATTCAAGAGTTTCTTTGTTTTATGCAGATCCTGGGAATTATACCTTTCTCAGTATAAATGGCGATGCGAGTCTTTCCCGGGATCAAGAAAGGATAGATCGTTATTGGAATAAGATGATGGAGGGATGGTTTGAGAAAGGGAAAGAGGATCCAAATATTCAATTGTTTAAAGTTACTCCTCAAGAAGCTCATTACTGGGATTCAAATTCAAATATGATTGTTAACCTGTTCAAAATGCTTAAAGCGAAAGTAACAGGCGAGACAGAAGATATAGGTAAAGAGGGAGATCTCAATCTATAGTGTGCTCATATCAAATGTATAAAAAGGCTCCTCAATATTGAATTTTGAGGAGCCTTTTCTGTGACTTGAGCAACGTCCCAACCCGTTACGCATTTCCTTTAATAACACGAAGGAGAACTGCTATGATAGCAATGACCAATAGTATATGGATTAGTCCCCCGCCAACAAAGCCGCCGAAAAAGCTGATCGCCCATATGAGTACCAAAATAACTGCAATAGTATATAATAAATTTCCCATAGTAATAAATATATATGTTTATTGAATAACAATATTTATCGAACGATGGTTTACTATATTTAATCTTTTTAATCGTTAACTGCATCCTACTATTTGTTATTTATTTGTGTTTTTTTCATTTACGGATTTTTTCGGTTGCATTTTGATATGGCGAAGCGGTATTAAATTGTATCAAGCGGAATAAGGTCCATTTGCGCTACCACATTACTCCTTAGAGTGTCCTGATCGGCAAAGCGTATGATCTAGCCTGAGCTATTGTTTGATGCATATTGTTTTTTTGAACTTATTATTGAAATTGAGAAAATTGCACGGTTATAAATGAAAATAATGCGGTATATAGCGTTATTTTTTGAAAAATTTATCGCTTAAATGAGATATGGTTGTGTTTTATTCTGTTTATAACGAATATTGATGTGCGTATTTAGGTTCAGGCTCTTGTAGTGAGTATACTGGACAGATGTACTGCCAATGAAATAATAAACTTAAAAATTCATAAAAGATGAAAAAGATTTTAATTTTAGTAGCCCTGGTTATGTTTTCCGTTACGGGTGCTTTTGCTCAGATTCATAAATCCGTTAAATGGACTGTGGCCAGTAAAAAACTCAATAACAAGGAAGCAATTATTTACGTTAAGGCGACTATCCAAAATGGTTGGCACATCTATTCCCAACATGTGAAAGATGGCGGTCCGATACCAACTTCCTTTAATTTCAGTAAAGCTACTGATTATGCGCTAGTCGGAAATACAGCTGAACCAAAACCCAAGATCAAACATGAAGAGGTTTTCAAAATGGATGTAGGGTATTTTACCAATGAAGTTATCTTTCAACAAAAAGTTTCTCTTATTAAAGGAGCTGCGACAGTAAAAGTTACTGTGGAATGGCAAGCTTGTGATGCTTCACAATGCCTTCCTCCAGATGAATACGCTTTTGCTGTAACGGTCAAATAGCCTAAAGCAATTCAAATTTAAAGCAATTGCATGCTTCACCTACCACTATGGATGACTATGAGTAAATATTATTTAGAATTATTTTAAATAGTTATCTTTGCTTCTATTGAAACAAGATAGGGTATATCTCTACTTATGTAAGTTAAACGATTATTTTTATTATCATGAATACAATAGAACTGTTTGAAAATGAACGTGCAAGTGGCTATGATCAATTTGTTGAAACCTGGATCCCCAATTACCATTATTTTTTAGATCAGCTGCCTAAGCTCCTCCGAGAAACCGAAAATAAGGATTTATTGGTGGTCGGATGTGGCACAGGAAATGAAATAGAACGTTTTGTTGACACAGCAGAATCTTGGACAATAACGGGGGTAGATCCGTCACCGGAGATGATTAGTCAGGCTCTGGAAAAATTTGAAGCGGACGAAAATGTTCATCTTGTCGAAGGTGTGGTAGGTGATTTGGACGAAGAGAAGCAATATGGTGCTGCGACACTTTTACTTGTATTACACTTTTTAGAAGACAATGGCCAAAAATTGGCTATGCTCCAAGATATTTCCAAGAGAATGATGTCACAAGCACCCTTGTTATTATTAGATATTACGGGCAATAAGGAGCAGATTCAACAAAACTTGCGAATGTTGAGACTTCTTCTGCCCGGTGGGATAGATGAAACACAGGTCGCTCAAAGATTGCGAAGAATCGAGCATGAATTGTCGCATGTCTCGGAAGAACGATTAGCCGAGCTCTGTGAAGAAGCTGGATTTGAACCTCCTGTTCGATTCTTTCAATCGTCAATTTATATGGGGTGGATAATCCGAAAAAAAGATATTATTTCCTTTTCGTAGCAAAGGGATTGAAGGAAAGCCCCGCATTCATATAAAATGAAGGTTCGGGGCTTGCTTCTTATACATAAAAAAATCCCCAGTGCTATTAACTTCACTGGGGATAATGCTACTTTAAATTGTATATCGATTTTACTAATCTTTCTGATGGAAAAAGGATGCTTTGGGAATATCGATCACCGGTGAATCTTTCACGCTATATTGAAGTTTTAAGGTGAATCCTCCGCCTGCTTCGATGAAATCTACAGCAATTGGATGGTAGCCGGCTTCTAACGCAATCTGTCCACTTTTCATAATTGGTGCATGCTGTCCATCATTATCAACGACAAGCTGATCATGTATCCGCAGGACACCACCATCATCACAAGTGAAGTAGAAATTATAGATTCCTTTTTCTTTGACATAAAGGTATCCTCTTATTTTTGCACCAAAAGAAGGTATTTTGATGGTATCGCTTAGTGCTACATTGCTGATTACTTCGTGGCGTACTTCGGGACCGGCAATAGCAGATGTATTAGCAAAAGTTCCATTAAAAAAAGTTGCTTTAAGGCCTGGTATCAATGTTGTTTCATCCACTCTCACACTTTTTTTCCAGGTATCATACTTAAAATTAATTTGGTAGAGTTCACTTTTTGCTCCTGAAGACGAGATTGTTGCAAATCGAATCGGACCTTCTTTTTTTACAACGAGCGAATCTTTCAGTGCGGGGCTCTGCTGGGTCGGAAGACTACCGTCGGTGGTATAGTGTATCGGATTTTGAGGAAGTTCATTCGCGACCTTTAATATAGATTGTCCGTCAACAATCACCTGTGTTTCGGCAAAACCTTCGAGGTCTGGCATGCGATAGCGCAAACCCATTTTGTCCCAGAGTCCAAAGTGGGAAATTACACGATTTCTATAGCTATCGTATAAAGGTTTGTTGGTCCATACGCGTTCAGATAGCGCACTTAAACGCGGGAGAATCATAAACTCTAATCGCGCAGTGGAGGGGATCATTTCTGTCCATATATTGGCCTGAGCACCTTGTATTAAATGTGCTTTTTGGTTGGATATATCCGAAGGAACCACACTCATATTGTACACAGCATCTAGGCTGCTACTATTTGGAAGATAATCAAAATAGAGCGGATTGGTGGGCGTCATAATAACCCTGTGCCCACGGTTCACAGCCTCCTTAGGTGCATTTTTTTCCCAGCCACGCCAGTACATAACCATCATGCTAGTGTCTGAGCTGCCGTCCAATATTTCATCCCAGCCGATGCTCTGTTTATTTTTTGAACGGATAAAATTGTTTACCCGTTTGACGAAATAGCTCTGAAGATCATGTAAATTGGCAATTTGTTTTTCTTCCATAAAAGCTTTAGCAGCAGCCGATTTTGCCCAAGAATCTTTCTCTACTTCATCGGCACCGATATGAATGTAAGGGGAGGGGAATAGTTCAATGATTTCACTGAGCACATGTTCAACAAAAGTATAACTGCTTTCTTTCCAGGGGCTGATCGGTACGGAGAATTGTTTTCCCCAGCCGGCGGTTTGGCTGTCTAACAGCAGTTCGGGATAGGCTTTTGTAGCCACCATCATATGCCCTGGCATATCTATTTCGGGAATGATTTCTATTTGTCTGCGCTGCGCATAAGCGACAATGTCTCTGATGTCCTGTTGGGTATAAAATCCCCCATACTCTTCTTTTCCGTTTCTTGTGCGGATCAATTCCTTGGGCAAATTAAAGTCTGGATTTTCTTTGGCCTTTGCAAAGCAGGCAGAATCTTGGTTGTTATACGTTCTCCAGGCACCATCTTCGGTAAGTTTAGGGTACTTCTTAATTTCGATCCGCCAACCCTGATCGTCCGTCAAGTGCAGATGGAATTTGTTGAACTTGTAGCTTGCAATTAGATCGATAAATTTATATAGATACTCTTTTGGAAAAAAATGGCGGGCAACATCGAGTTCGACTCCGCGCCATTGAAACGCAGGCTGATCTTTCACTGTAATATATGGAAGAGCCAATTTAGCTGTTGTGCCCGAAAGTAAATATAATTGCTGAATGGTCTGTAAGCCGTAAAATGCTCCTTTTTCCGAAGCAGCAATGATCTGAATACCTTTTTGATCTATTTTCAATTCATAGGCCTCATCGGAGAGTCCTTGACCTTTGATCAATTGCAGCGAAGCGCTAGCCTGCTTAACGCTTTTTTTATTCAATTTCCCGAATAGCGCATGGTCGATCCATCCTGATAAAGATTGAGAAGATAAAGCTGGATCGATGTAGTAACCCAATTCTTGCCCCTTTAGCTGAAAAAGACCAGGATTGGATGCTAATTGTTGAGGAAATGGAATGAGTTGCGGAACAGTAGTTTTGTTTTGCGCAAAGTTTGTCGTCGGCAAGTATAGGGCGCAGGACATTAGAATGGTTGATAGAATTTTATTCATAAATTGTAATCTTTTGTAATCCACAAGTATGTTAGAATGAGCTGCAATATACCAATATTTCAGGTATTCGATCGCAAAACGCTTCTTTTACTGCTGCGAATTCAATTCATTTGTATTTATAAATGTTTAACCGACATTTATGAATAATATAGTATATTTAGCGCTGAAATAACCTTTGGACGAGGAAATATTGTGTAATACACCTTATTTTTGATATTTTAACCTGTTTGCTAATTTGATAATGAGCTGTTTGCTGTCTGGGCGCAGTGTATCTCAATTGAAAGTAAACTGTGGTTAAATGTGGAGTTAGATTTTATGGTGTTGTGAATGTTGTATCTATGAAAAATTTGCTAGTTGTCGTTATTTTTCTGTGGCACTTGAGCCAAGTTTTTGCGCAGCCTAGTCGCGCCCATTTTTTTTCTATTCAAGATGGTCTGACCAATCAACAGGTATTGGACCTTGCTCATGATGATGAAGGATTTATGTGGATAGCGACAGAGCTTGGCTTAAATCGATTTGCGGGCAAAGCATTTAGGAGCTATTACGCTTCGGAGAAACCAGATGGATTGTCTGTCAATAGTAATGAAATCAATACCTTACTGTACGATAATAAAAAAGTTTTTATAGGTACGCGTGCCAATGGGCTCAATGTCCTCGATCTGAAGACCAATAAATTCAGTTATTATACACACGATTCGAATAATCCGAAGTCTATCGCTACCAACGATATTACCGATATGATCAAAGGTTCGGACGGCAATCTATGGCTGGCAACTTACCATCAGGGATTACAGCATTTTGACATCACAAAGAAAGAATTTCGCTGTTTCAATAAAAAGAGCTTCCCTGGTCTTCCCGAAAATAGTATTTGGTCATTGGCTGAAGATAGAAAAAGGATACTCTATATTGGTCATGTAAATGAAGGGGTCACCATATTTAATCCTATTAATCAATTTTCCAAAAGATTGACTGTTCAAAATACCAAAGGGCAACTGCCCGACAACGAAGTGAAAGCCCTGTTTTGTGATCGTTTCGATAACATTTGGATAGGCACCCGAAGAGGCCTTGCTGTCTATTGTCCTTCAACAGGTGAAACTATGCATATACCATTGGCAGGAGCATCAAAAAATGGAAATGAACCATTTGTATATACGATTGAGGAAATTGGAAATACAATTTGGATCGGCGCCGAATCATCTCAGCTTTTTCTTTTTCAACCAGCATATGGTTTTGATCAGCAAATCTCGGGCGTTAAAGAGTTGAAAACTATCGATTTGGGAAAGGGTAATAATGCAATGGTCCAACGTATTGCAGCAGATCGATTTGGGAATGTTTGGCTGGGCTTGTATGGCGGCGGTGTCGGCGTTATAAATCACATTCACCCTTTTTTTAATGTATTCCCCGAAGAAAATATGCTGCCTGATCGTCTAGCAACAGTAAGTAATATAATCGTTCGCAATAGCCAAACAATTTGGTTGACAACAGAAGGATCGGGTATCATTGAGATGGGTACAGATGGTCGTTTGAACAAACAGATAACGCATAAGGACGGCAGTCCGGACGATTATATATTGACTGCTTTTAGCGATCACAATGAACATGTTTGGGCAGGTTTACGCAAAGGTGGAGTAGCTGTTAGATATGCTGGCTCGTCCACATGGCATGAAATTGATCTTGGAGAGCGCGTGACAGAAGTCCGTGCAATTTACGAAGATCACCGCGGAGGAATTTGGATTGCTGGATATCAAGGTATATTTATATATGATCCAATAAAACATACTGTAGAAAAAGTGCTGATTAATAACCCAATGTTAGGTGACTATGCCCCTAGGGCGCTAGTCGAGGACGGGCAGCATAATATGTGGGTAGGTACCTATGGACAAGGCCTCTATATCTACAACAGCAATCATCAATTAATTCGAAGAATGGATAGTGAGCATGGGTTACGAAATAATACCATCAACTATCTCTTGCGTGATAGGAATAATAACATTTGGGTGGCAACAAACCAAGGTTTGGCATTACAGGAGTCTCAGAAAAAAATTGGAGACTTAAAAATATTGTCCGTTCCTGGCGGCAATGCCTGGCTGTTTGTCAATGGCCTAGCGGAGGATCAGAATGGTCACATCTGGTGTTCGACGAAGTCTGGAATGCTCAGGTTCTTACCTTTAGAAAATCGCTTTCTACAATATGATCAGTCATTTGGCCTACCACTTGGCGGGTTTATTAATGGTAGCGTGGGAAAAGATTTGAAGAATAGGCTGTTCTTTGGAATGCAAGACGGAATATGTTATTTTGATCCGAATGAGATCCCCTCAAATCTTCCGTTATCGCCTGTCCGGGTAAGCCGATTTATTGTTTTTCGATCCGGTGAGTCGAATACCCAACAAGACGAGTATCCCTCGCCTAAAAATGAGATTAACCTCAACTATAAGGAGAATAGCTTTCGTGTCGAACTTGCCGTAATGGATGTCGCATTGGATGGATTGGTTGAATTCAGTTATCAACTGCAAGGACTCAATAATGATTGGATCTTCCTTGGGAATGAAACGAATCTAGATTTTCGGAATATTCCATATGGGGATCATGAATTGTTGATCCGGACACGGATGAAGAATGGGCAATGGTCCAAGACATACCAGCGACTGCTTATTAAGATTGCACCGCCGATATATTTAAGTTTAGGCGCTAAAATCGTTTATTTAATTCTGATACTGCTTATCGTTTATACACTCATTTTCTTTTACTTCAAAAGAATGAAAGCAGAAACCGAATTGAAACTCAAAGAGAGGCAGCATCAACAGGATGAGCAGCTGCACTCGGAGCGGATGAATTTTTATACGCGAATTACCCATGAGCTCCGCACACCATTGACACTTATTTTAGGGCCGTTGGATGATTTATCACAGGAAGGGGGACTGTCCGCAAAAAATAAAAGTTTGGTTCAGACTGTACAGAAAAGTGCGAATAGACTTTTTACGTTGGTTAACCAGCTGCTGGAGTTTCGCAAAGTGGAATCACAATTTAAACCTTTGGTACTCGAATCCGGATCTTTACGTGACTTGCTCAACGACATTATTCATAAATATAAAACACTAAACAATAAGCCGCAGCTCCAAATATTATCGGATTTTCCAGAAGTTGAAACTCGTACGCTGTTTGATGCCGAAATTATGCAATTGATTATCGATAATCTTTTATCAAACGCCTATAAATATACAGATTCAGGTTATATCAGATTGAGTCTAATATATGAGGAAACCAATCTTGCCAACTGGGCGGTATTAACGGTAGAAGATACTGGTTGTGGTATTCCTGCTAAGGATATTGAACGAATTTTTGAAAAATTTTATCAAATCTCCAAGGTTGGAGTTCAAGGTACAGGAATAGGTTTAGCTTTAGTTAAGGAGTTAACAGCAATCCACCAAGGAAAGATAGGCGTAGTCAGTAAGGAAGGTGTCGGAACAACAGTGTCAGTTCGATTTTTATTAAATCGAGTGGTCGCCAAAAAATCTGAAGAGCCGGCGTCAAATGTGGAAGAAAGTCGTCCGTCGCTTGATCCTATTCGTCCGCTTATACTCTTGGTTGAGGATGATGTGGATTTGAGCGAGTACCTGGTGAAGGTGTTAAGCAATCATTATGATGTACAGACGGCCGAGAATGGGGCTACAGGTTTTGAGCGTGCTCAAGCTGTCGTTCCTGATTTAGTGTTAAGTGATGTCATGATGCCCGATATGGACGGGTTTGTTTTGGCAGAAAAGCTCAAAGCAGAGCGGGTGACAAGTCATATCCCAATTATTTTATTAACTGCAAGAGATACCGATGTGGATAGACAACGTGGTTATGAGCTTGGGATTGATTCTTATCTGACTAAGCCCATTGGGAGTATGTTATTGTTGAAACGTATTGAAAATCTTCTGCAGAAGCAAAAAACAATGAATGCCGTTGTATTGCAAAAGTTAAAATCGGATAATCCGTCGGAATTAAAAGGGGAAATGATTGAGAAAGATGATTTATGGCGTGAGAATACATTCGTTCAGGATTTTATCACTATTGTAGAAGAGCATATGCAGGATGAAGTTTTGGACGCCGCTACGCTAGCAGAACGGATGCATATGAGCCAGTCCACACTGTATCGGAAACTTAAAGGGATTACAGGGAAAAATATCAATCAACTGGTACGTAAGATCCGGATACATAAGGCAGCCGAACTGCTTCGTTCCGGAAATCACAATGTGACTGAAGTTTCCTTCTTGGTCGGTATCAATAGCGCTATTTATTTTCGTCAATGTTTTAAAGAAGAATTTGGTAAACTTCCGTCCGAATACCAAAAATCAGATGGAAAGGGGAAATAACTTCCATTAGCCAAAAAATACGCTCTTGGTGATTTTAATCAGCGATTTTGACCGAATATTATATGTTTTTTGACGGATTTATATATGTTTTGGTGCGGTAAAACTCGCTAAGTTTGGCTTATAATTCAATTATAAATCTTGGGAGGAAGGGCAGCGATGCCGCTGATATAACCACTATAAACCATGGTGTGACATCTTTTTGTCTTTTCTAACCTGATTATATTTTTTACTGTTTAATTAGCATAATTACTTTATGAACAACCTAAAAATTGTTTCTCTTTATACCTTGTTGAGCGTTGCGCCAACATTGGTATATGCACAGCAAGGGAAAATTACGGGGCAGGTTTTGAACAAATCAAACGAACCGATTCTTGGCGCAAGTGTTATCGTTGAAGGGGCGGGTAAAGGGACCAAGACAGACATGTCCGGTAAGTTTGAACTCAATGCCAATAAAGGTATTCTCGTCGTATCATTTGTCGGGTATAAAACTTTAAAAATTCCATTGGATGGAAAATCAACTTTAACTATTCAGTTAGAACGTGATGAACATGTATTGGAAGATGTCGTCGTTGTAGGTTACGGTACGCAACGAAAGGCCACGTTAACGGGCTCCATTTCAGAAGTAAAGGGAAAAGATCTCGTAAAAAGTCCCCAGCCAAATCTGTCCAACTCATTAGCCGGAAGATTTTCGGGAGTGGTGATCAACAATCGTAGTGGAGAGCCTGGATATGATGGTTCATCAATCACGGTGCGGGGCCAAGCGACAACGGGTAGTAATGATGTGCTGGTTGTTGTTGACGGAGTGCCGGGGCAGATCGGAGGTCTGGAGCGCCTAGACCCAAACGATATCGAAAGTATTTCGGTGCTAAAAGATGCTTCCGCTGCAATATACGGTAATAGGGCTGCTAACGGAGTAATTTTAGTAACCACCAAACGCGGAAAGAGTGGTAAGCCATCCATCACCTATAGCGGAAACCTTGGATTTAGTTCGCCAACGAGATTGCCCAAAATGGCGGATGCCGCAACATATGCGCTATTGCGGAACGAAATCGCTTATGGTAACAGCTCTTCAGGTGGAATGAACCAAATCTATTCAGACGAGCAGATTCAAAAATTTAGGGATGGATCGGATCCTTTATTGTATCCGAATACCAACTGGGCTGATGTCGCGCTGAAAAATACCGCCTTACAAAGTCAACAAAATCTATCTATTGCTGGAGGGACGGAGGATGTCCGCTATTTTATGTCCTTAGGCTCGGTCTATCAAGACGGGATCTACAAAAAAGGTGTCACGAAATATAAGCAATATAATTTTAGAACAAATCTGGAGGCCAATATAACCGATCGATTTAAGGTTGGCCTATCGCTTTCGGGCAGACAAGAAGACCGCAAATTCCCGATTGCGTCGGCTGGAGATATTTTCCGTTCGATCTACCGTGCTTACCCTACAGTTAGTGCATATTATCCGAATGGCTTGCCTACACGGGGCATCGAAGGCTCTAATCCAGCTTTAATGGTGACAGATATAGGTGGCACCGTGGTCAATCCCAAGCAGGTGTTTAACGGTATCCTCAAAGCGAGTTATCAACTTCCTTGGGTAGAAGGATTATCTGTAGATGGTTTTCTTTCAGTAGATAAATCCACTAATTTCAGTAAGAATTTTAGTGTTCCGTATGTTTTAAATAATTACAATCAAGAGAAAAATAGCTATGAGGAGTCGATTGTTGGCGGAAACAACAATAAAGCTACACTAACTGAGTCGCATACGAACGAGTCGTTGATTACAAGTAATATTAAGTTGAATTTTGAACGGAAATTCGGAGATCACGCCATAAGTGCCTTTGTGGGATATGAGCAGAGTAAACGACATTTGGAGTATTTTGACGCACAGCGTTTCAATTATCTGTCTACGCAATTGCCCGAATTATCCCAAGGTGGAGCTGCTGCTACAGATTATCTCAACTCGGGATATAGCAACAATTACACTCGTCAAAGTGTTATTAGCCGTATAGCGTATAATTATAGCGAAAAGTATTTGTTTGAGGGACAGCTCAGGGCTGATGGTTCGTCAATTTTTCCTTCAAACAAGCGTTGGGGTTACTTCCCTTCCGTATCCGCTGGATGGCGAATCAGCAAAGAAGATTGGTTTTCCGACAAGATTGGATTCTTAGATGACTTAAAACTGAGAGCTTCCTACGGTAGCCTTGGAAACGATAATGTGGATGCATTCCAATATTTTGATAATTATACACTCGTAGGAAATGGCCTAGTCGCTCTTTTAGATGAGAAAAGCCAGATCGAGCCGAATGTTAAATTAGCGAAATTAGCCAATCCTGATATCACTTGGGAAGTATCGAAGAAACTTGACGTTGGACTAAATGCACAATTTCTTAAAAATTTCACACTAGAGGCCATCTATTTCAAACAAAAGAGATCAGATATTCTGACCGAACGAAATGCATCGATTCCGGGAGTTTCAGGTATTGTCAATCCCTATAAAGAGAGCAGTTCCAAACCATTAGTCCCTTCGGAGAATATTGGCAAGGTGAATAGCGAAGGATTTGAAGGAACTTTGTCTTATCAAAAACCGGGAGAATTTAGCTGGGGAATGTCGGGTAATTTTACCTTTGCTAAGAGTAAAATTATCTTCATTGACGAGGCAAGCGGAACGTTAGATTACCAACGTCAGACAGGACGACCTTTGGGAACTTATCTGCTCTATAATGCGATTGGATTAAATAGAACTGAGGCGGATCTTAAAGGATCTCCGCAAGCTCCCGGTGCGCAAATAGGCGATTTAATTTTCGAGGATTATAATCAGGACGGTAAGATCACCGCAGATGATATGCTGCGGACAAAGTATGGAAATATACCACAGATCACCTATGGTTTTAGCTTAAATGCGGCTTATAAAAACTTTGATGCAGCAGTATTATTTTCTGGACAGGCCAGGGTTAGCCAACATGTACTTCCCGAATCTGGTACGGTAGGGAACTTCTACAGCAGTTGGGCCGACAATCGATTTAATCCATTTAATAACCCGAATGGCACATATCCAATGGTTCCCGAACGTGCTTCTTCGGCGGTCAGCGGAGGCTTGTATGGAAATAACTTTTGGTTGAATAATGCTTCCTTCCTACGCTTAAAAAATGTCGAAATAGGATATACCCTGCCACATGAGGTTCTTTCTCGATGGAAACTGGGTGGACTGCGCTTCTACGCGAATGGATTCAATCTGTTGACTTGGACAAAAGTGAAGGATTATGATCCTGAGGGAAGTAGCGGAAGCGGACAATTTTATCCGCAGCAACGAATTATTAATGTAGGTGTAAATTTAAAATTCTAAGGAGGAACACAACAGATGAAATCTTTAAGTAAATATTTTCTGCCCTTGGCTTTGGGAACGACTATCTTTTCAGCTTGCAACAAAAATTTGTTGGACGTTACAGCAACTGATCGTATTTCTACAGAAGCGATTGAAACAGATACAGCCGTTTTAGAAGCTTTTGTCATCAATAGATATATTGGTGAGAAAATAATATCCAATGAGGCAGATGGTACTAATCCGGGCTTCGGTCGCGGATTTGAATATGCCCTGTGGTCTTCCCTGACCGACGAATCCATGTATACGAATGATGATAATACCTGGCTTATTACCCGAGGACAATTGTCTCCAGAAAATTTGGGTGCTGCCGGATCGCTTTGGGGGCGTAGCTACCGAAGTATCCGTGAGTGCAATTACGCTAAAAAAGTCTTGGCTAATATACAGATGAGTACATTGCATAAGCGCCAATTGGAAGGTGAGATCCAATTTATAAGAGCATTTAGGTACCATGATCTCATTCGAAATTTTGGACGCGTTGTGTTGGTGGGAGATACAGTATATGGATTGAAGGATGATCTGACCAAAGCAAGTCTTTTTGAAAGAAAATCCATGCAAGAAGGTATGGATTATGTAATCAAGGAATTGAATGAAGCGATTGAAAAGCTGCCTGCTGAAAATAACGACAAAACCTGGGTCACTGGGCGGGCCACAAAGGCTGCAGCTATGGCTTTAAAAGCGAGATTACTTTTGTATGCTGCAAGTCCATTGTATAATGTAGGAACCTGGGCAGCCGCTGCCCAGGCAGCGCAGGAGGTGATCGCCCTTAATAAGTACAAGCTATACACGGGCGGATACCAATCGTTGTTTTTAACAGATCGAAATCCAGAAACTATTTTTGCAAGATACTACACCAAAAATGCCAATCACGTGCACCTCGAAATTGCCAACGGACCGAATGGCTATGGCGGATGGGGCGGAAATACACCATACCAAAACTTGGTCGATGCCTATGAGATGAAAAATGGAAAAGCCCCTTTCAATGAGGACGGCAGCGTAAACTCGGCTTCAGGTTACGATCCGAAAAATCCTTATGTTAACCGCGACCCCCGTTTTGACGCGACTATTTTATACAATGGCGCTTTATACAGGGGTAGAGCCGTGGAAACATTTATACCAAAAGGGCAAGATAGTCCGCAAGGAACTGACAATTGGAATACTTCTAAAACAGGGTACTATCTGCGGAAATTTATGAACGATGCTTATCCGCTTCAAAATCCTTGGGGTAATGCGGGATTTCAACCTTGGAATTACTTCCGCTATGCGGAAGTCCTTTTGAATTTTGCAGAAGCAGCAAATGAAGCTTATGGTCCAGATGTGTTGCCTGCTGGTGGTAGCTTAACAGCGAGACAGGCTTTAAATTTGGTTAGAACACGGCCATCTGTCGATATGCCCGAAATTCCTATAGGTCAGTCAAAAGATGAATTTAGAAAGCAAGTGCGTTACGAGCGCAGAGTAGAGTTAGCGTTTGAAGAGCATCGTTTTTACGATGTCAGAAGATGGAAGATTGCGATGGTAACAGAAAATATCCCCGCTTATGGCGTTACTATAGATAAAAATAGTGAGGGTTTTACGTATACGCGCAAGGAAGCGCTTTCAGGACGCCGATTTGAAGAAAAGCACTATTGGCTACCGATTCCACGGTCTGAGATATTATCGTCAAATGGACAATTGGAGCAAAATCCTGGCTATTAATTATTTGTTTCAGTAAGTTAATCATCCTCTTGGTTCTGTAAGAAGAATCAAGAGGATATTTTTTATATATATTATAACAAGATTAGCTTTTTCAAAATAGAAAATATGCATTAGGTGGATTACGAAGTTGGTTTTGACCGAAAATTATATGTTTTTTGACGGATTTGTATATGATGTTGTACTGAAAAGTCGGCTAAGTTTGAACTATAAATCCAATTATAAATCTAGATAAGGGTGGCAACGATGCAAAGGAAATAACCAAAGTAAACTGTAGTTTACCATCATTTTGTCTTGTCTGACTAGATTGTATTATTTACTGTTTAATTCGTATTTAAATTTATGAAAAACTTAAAGATTGCTTCTTTTTACACCATGTTGAGCGTGATGCCGACATTGCTGTATGCGCAGGAGAAGGTTACAGGACAAGTTTTCAACAAAGCAAACGAGCCTATCGTTGGCGCCAGCGTACTCATTCTTGAGGGGGGGAAAGGTACCTCAACAGACAAATCGGGGAAATTTGAGCTGAATGCTAACAAAGGAACGCTCGTAGTGTCATTTGTTGGATATAAAACTCGTCGAGTTCCATTGGATGGAACAACAAATTTAAAAATCCAGCTTGAGGCAGATGAAAATGTATTGGAGGATGTTGTCGTTGTAGGCTATGGTAAACAGTCCAAGCGTAATATTACGGGGGCGGTAAGCAACATTAAATCGGAGGATATTGTACGTTCATCATCGACAACAACTGCAGGGGCTCTGGCGGGAAAGGTGCAGGGGATCTCAGTGCGCGCCAAAGACGCGCGTCCCGGTCGTGGTGCAGCGATCGAAATCCGAAATATGGGCTCGCCTTTATATGTAATTGATGGGGTTGCTTATGGAGGTCAGGAAGGTACTGATTGGGTTGGTACACAGAATGGCTCCGGAGCAGACATCTTTAACTCGCTAAATCTCGAAGATATTGAGAGTATTTCCATTTTGAAAGATGCCGCGGCAGCGGTATATGGATTCCGTGCTTCTAAAGGTGTTGTATTGATTACGACCAAAAAAGGAGCAAAAGGAGAAAGTGCAAAAATCAATATTAACGGCTACCAAGGCTGGCAAAATTTGACACGTTTTCCCACTATGGCAAACGCGAAACAATACACACGTGGATTGGTTGAGGCCGCACAGAATGAAAACCGCGACCCGAAGACGATTTATACACCCGAGGAGTTAGCAAAATGGCAGGCAGGGACAGAGCCTGGTTACCAAGGCTATGATTACTATGACATGGTGATCCGTAAGAATATTCCACAGCGATACATCAATGCCAATGTAACCGGTGGAAGTGAAAAATCAAATTATTTCCTGTCATTGGGCCACCTCAATCAGGATGCAATGATCAAGGATTTCAATTATAAGCGGACCAATTTCCAGGCCAATATGGAAGCTGAGGTACTCAAAGGACTTACAGTAGGGACGCAGATTTCAGGACGACATGAAGGAACACAGGATGTAGGCTTACCAGGGGGCGATGGATATTTTTCGTCTATTCTGGCCATAATGAAAAATAGACCGACTGTAGGCCCCTATGCAAATGACAATCCGGAGTATATCAATCATACCAATGATTTTCCCTATAATCCGGCGCTCTTTAGCCGCGATATTGCCGGTTATAAGGACAATAAATACCTTGCTGGAAATGTAAATCTCTTTGCAGCCTATAAGACAAATTTTGGTTTGTCGGCAAAAGGAACTGTTTCTTACAATTATACCAACAATAAATTTGAAGGCTTCCAATATACCTATGATGTATATCGGTACGAAAATAATGCCTATAAGCGTACTGGTGGAAGTGATGCTGGCTGGCGTTACGATACCACGAGGGAGATTGTTTCCCGTTTTGCGCAGTTCCAGATCGATTACAACAAGCAGATCGGCGATCACACTTTTGCAGGAATGCTGGGCTATGAGCGTTCAGATTGGGACCGGACATATAAGGCATTGGGCGCAAATCCTTCAAACAATTATATTCCGTTGTTAAGATTGTCGGAGCTCAATAGTTTGGCCGATGAATGGGCTTACGAGGCTCGGGCTGGATATATTGGCCGTATTAACTACAACTACAAGGGCAAGTATCTTTTGGAAGTCCTGGGCCGTTATGATGGGTCCTTTAAATATTATGAAGGTAAACGCTGGGGATTGTTTCCAGGCGCATCGGTAGGTTGGCGTATCTCGGATGAAGGATTCTTTAAACCCTTAAAATCCGTCGTTAGTGACCTTAAAATCCGTGGTTCGATCGGACAAACAGGATTAGAAGAGGGGGTGGGGATGCATGATTACCTTGCCGGATATAATTGGGCGGCTGGAAGTGCTGTCTTAGACGGAGCCTATGTGCCCGGGGTACAGCCCAGAGGTTTGCCAGTTCGTAACCTCTCTTGGGTTAAAAACACCAATTATAACATGGGTATAGATGCGACGCTGCTGAAAAATAAGCTAACATTGACGGCAGATATCTTTAAAATTATCCGTACTGGTTATCCTGGCAAACGATACGATGTCCTATTACCAGCTGAAATCGGTTATGATCTTCCTAATGAAAACCTCGGCAAGAACGGTTATTATGGCGCAGAGGGTATCATTACCTATACCGATAAGATCGGTGAGCTTAATTATACTGTCAGTGGAAACATGACTTATTCACGTTATCGTGACCTAGAAACCTATAAACCCCGTTTCAGTAATTCGTGGAATGAATACCGTAACTCGATCGAAGACCGCTGGGGTGGAGTATGGTGGGGATATCAGGTCGTCGGAAGATTTCAATCAGAAGAAGAGATCCGCAACCATCCGATCAATAATGATGGTCAGAACAATAGGACACAGCTCCCCGGTGATTTAATTTATAAAGATGTGAACGGTGATGGTATTATCAATGCTATGGATCAACGTCCAATCGGGTATCCGACGGGGTGGGCACCGATGATGAGTTTTGGTGGGCACATTGGCCTCGACTGGAAAGGCATCAACTTGAATATTGATCTGGCCGGTGGTGCGATGCAATCTTGGTTTCAGGATTATGAATTACGTAATGCCTTCCACGGTGGGGGGAACTCTCCAGCCTACCTCCTGGAAGACAGATGGCATCGCAAAGATCCTTATGATCCGAATAGCGAGTGGATTCCAGGGCGCTATCCTGCGATTCGTAACGGCAACTCGGGTCCCAATAGTGAAAATAGTGATTTTTGGTTGACCAATGTTCGTTATCTGCGTGTCCGCAACCTGGAGGTTGGATACAATCTGCCAAAGGCATGGATTCAAAAGGTAAAGGCCGAAAAAATACGGTTCTATATCAACGCTTCAAATTTGATTTCGTTTGACAATGTCAAGGACTACCAGATTGATCCTGAGATCGAAGCGAGGGCAGCAGTAGTATATCCACAGCAAAGGGTATTTATGGTTGGATTTAATATGACTTTTTAACATGAAACTACGATTTAAACTTACATATATAGGCATTGCTTTATTTACTTTGTGCTCGTTGAATAGCTGTAAGCATGACGATTGGTTCGATAGGGATTCAAAGTCATTGATTACAGATGCACAGCTTTGGAATGATCCGAAGCTGTTAAATTCACTTGTGGCCAATTATTACGACAGAATGCCGACTTTGCATGGTGTCTTTAATACGGGAGGAATGACTGAGTTGGACGATGCGATGTGGTCGGGACATCGCGATCAAAACTGGCGTAATGATTCCCAATTTGGCGACGACTATGGTCGGTATTGGGATTATGGACTGATTCGTGATCTGAATCTTTCCCTAGAAAATATCGATCAGTTCAGTACACAATTGTCTGATGCACAACGCAAGCAGTATAAAGCCGAAATACGCTTTATCCGCGCCTTTGTTTACTTCGAACTCGTCAAACGCATGGGTGGAGTTCCGATTGTCACTACACAACTTATCTATGATTTTAGCGGTGACCCTACGCCGTTACAGGTGGCGCGTGCCAAAGAACATGAAGTGTACGATTTCATTTATAAAGAACTGGAAGAGATTAAGGATGATCTTGATGCTTTTAAAGACAGCAGGACTCGAGCTAACAGGTATACACTACTGGCGCTGGAAAGCCGTGCGATGCTCTATGCCGGATCGATTGCGAAATACAACAATCTGATGGCCTCACCGATCACGACAGCCGGAGGAGAAATAGGTATTCCGGCTAATATGGCTACGGAGTATTATACCAAGTCGCTGAAAGCTTCCAAGGAACTTATGAGTGGTCCGTTTGCACTATATAACGACAATCCGGACAAAGGGGCCAATTTTTACGATATGCTCAATAAAAAAACTGGTAAAGAAGTCATCTTTGCTAAAGACTTTGCAGTGAGCTTAAAAGTTCACCGTTTTGCCTATGACAATATTGTTAGAAGTTTGACCGAAGATAATGAATCATCATCGACAATTTCGCCTTCATTGAGCTTAGTAGAAAGCTTTAATTACTTAGATGGCAGCAAAGGTACACTTCACGATAAAACTGCTGGAGGAGCTTATATTGCCTATCAAAATATCAGTGATATTTTTGCAAATAAAGATGCCCGTTTATATGGCACAGTGATTTATCCGGGAACGTCTTTCAAAAGCCGCGATGTCAGTATTCAAGCAGGCGTGGCCGTTTGGGAAAATGGCGCTTACCAATTTACGACATCCCCTGTACTGGGAAAAAATTATGAAACTGGAGGTTTATGGACTGGATTTGACGGTCCGCTTTATGATGCACAGGATGTAAGTAATACAGGTTTCTATATTCGGAAATTTGTCAGTGATGCGCCGGCGGCCAGCACACGCGGTACGTCCGCTGCTAACTGGTGGCCATGGTTTCGTCTTGGTGAAATTTATCTCAATGCATCAGAAGCTGCATTTGAGCTAGGGCAAACAGGTGATGCAACAACTTATGTCAATAAACTGCGCGAGCGTGCAGGATTTGCAGCGAATAGTGTTAGTAATCTGACCATGGATATTATCCGTAATGAACGCCGCGTTGAACTTGCTTTCGAAGATCATCGTTACTATGATCTCAAAAGGTGGCGTATGGCACATTTAGTTTGGGACGGATCTGAAAATGATCGCAACGCTGTTGTGTATGGACTTTATGCTTATCGTGTAGTGCGTCCAGGGCATCCAGATGACGGTAAATATATCTATGAGCGGGTAAGACCAGCTCGGTTCAGAAAGGCACGCTTTTTCCGTATGGCTAATTATTATGCTTCCATTAGTCAGGATGTCATTAATAAAAATCCCAAAATTGTTAGAAATCCATTCCATTAATCTACTTGTATCATGAAAATAAATTTTTTAAGCTTATTGGTCGCTTTTGCATGCCTAGTCATTGTGGGATGCGAATATGACAATTTTGAAGCACCCAAGTCAACACTTTCAGGCCGTGTTGTTTACGAAGGCAAAGCGATTGGTGTTCGAAATAATGGACCTCAATTGGAATTATGGCAAGATGGATATCCACTCCGGTCTAAGATAAATGTCTACTTCGATCAGGATGGAACTTTTTCTGCGAGTTTATTTGATGGAACTTACAAATTGGTCCGAATGGGAGATTCTCCTTGGTTACAACAAGCAACAGATACAATCATCGTACAGGTGAAAGGCAATACAACAATAGATCTGCCCGTAACACCTTATTTCACGGTGATAAACGAATCATATCAAAAACATAGTAACAGAATTACTGCTAACTTTACAATTAACAGAATCGTTGGGACGGCAAATTTGGGTGCTGTATGTCTCTACTTAGGGAAATCGGTATTAACGGATCAAGTGCGACAAGAACTTCGGGTAGAGGCTAACTTGGCTAACGTCACTTTTGATCAACCAATAAGTATCGTCGGAGAGTTGCCGGACAATTTGAAAAACCTCGATTATGTGTTTGCTAGAATCGGTGTCAAGTCGACAGTGTCCGGAGAATACTATTATACTGCAGTTCAAAAGATACCTTTAAAATAGGTGCTGATGATAGGTCAGATCGTGATTACGAAGCCATGGGATAAATTCCCATGGCATTTAGAGGTACAAAAATACAGAGACGCACAATAGGTTAATGCTTATATATTCAACTAAACTTTCATGAAAAAAAACAAAATTTCAATCTTAGTTATCTTATTTTTTATACATGCTGCATGCGGTGTTTTTGCACAGACTTATCGGGGCGGCCCAGCAGAAAAAGATTTTGCGGGTTACCTCTTCGCTTATTTTAAAGGGAACGCTGTAGCTGATGAGGCTGTGTGTTTTGCCATTAGCACTGATGGCTATACGTATCGAGCTCTAAACGATAATCAACCCATCTTAGATTCAAAGCTTATTAGCAAAACTGGTGGTGTACGAGACCCACATATTCTTCGTTGCCACGATGGAAAAACATTTTATATGGTACTGACTGACATGACTTCCTCCAAAGGCTGGGATTCCAACCGCGGAATGGTCTTGTTAAAGTCCCAAGACCTCGTGCATTGGTCGCATCAAATAATCGATATTCAGCAGCGCTTTAAAGGCCAGGAAGCCTTGAAAAGGGTTTGGGCACCACAGACAATATTTGATCCTTCGGTAGGGAAATATATGGTGTATTGGTCTATGCAATATGGAAACGATCCCGATATCATTTATTACGCTTACGCAAATAAGGAATTTACCGATTTTGAGTCCGATCCAAAAGTACTTTTTCTGCCGAAAAACGGTAAATCTTGTATTGACGGCGATATTATTGAAAAGAATGGTCTCTTCTACCTCTTTTACAAAACCGAAGGACATGGCAATGGTATCAAACTGGCGATAACAGATTCACTTACGTCAGGAAGATGGATTGAACAGCCAGGATATAAACAGCAGACAAACGATGCTGTGGAAGGATCTAGTGTCTTTAAGATCAATCAGTCAGATAAATACATCCTGATGTATGATGTATATGGCAAAGGAAAATATCAATTTTGTATCTCTGATGATTTGGATCGTTTTAAAGTGATTGATCATGAAATTGATATGGATTTCCATCCAAGACATGGTACCATTATCCCTGTTTCCAGGCAAGAACTGCTTGATCTGACTAGCAAATGGGGGAAACCAAAAGACATTCAATTCACTTTTAGAAAGAATCCGGTTTTGGATGGTTTTTATGCCGATCCAGATGTACTTTATTCCAATAAAACCAAAAAATACTACATTTACCCGACAAGCGATGGTTTTGACGGTTGGGGCGGCTATTATTTTAAGACCTTTTCGTCCCCAGACCTCAGCAAGTGGAAAGACGAGGGGGTGATTTTGGACTTGAAAAAAGATGTTGCCTGGGGCCCTAGAAATGCCTGGGCGCCAACGATTACAGAAAAGAAAGTTAAGAACGACTATAAATACTATTATTATTTCACGGCGGCGCAAAAGATAGGCGTTGCGGTAGCAGATTTGCCGACAGGGCCTTTTAAGGATTCGGGAAGGCCATTGATAGATTTTAAACCTGAAGGTGTAAAAGGTGGTCAGGAGATAGATCCCGCAGCGTTTAACGATCCAAAATCTGGTAAAAGCTATTTATATTGGGGAAATGGCTATCTAGCGGTAGCTGAGCTCAACAAGGATATGGTTAGCATCAAGAAAAACACGCTAAAAGTCATAACTCCCGATAAGACGTTTCGCGAAGGTGCATATGTAGTCTACCGTAAAGGTCGCTATTATTTCTTTTGGTCAGAAGACGATACTCGGAGTGAAAATTATCGGGTACGTTATGGAACCGCCTCTTCCCCCGATGGGCCAATCACTGTTCCCGAAAATAATCTAGTCTTACAAAAAGATCCCGCAAAGGGGATATATGGAACTGGACATAATTCTATTCTGCAGATTCCAGGGAAAGATGAATGGTATATTGTTTACCATCGTTTTAATTATCCCAAGGGTATCGATATGGGTGACGCTGCAGGATTTAATCGCGAGGTGTGTATGGATCGGTTGTATTTTGACGATGAGGGCCATGTAATACCAGTAGTTCCCACACTTTAATCACTAAACCTAATGTAAATATAAATAAAATGAAAAGAATAATAAGAAAGTTGGCTGTCTTAGCAATCTCCAGTTATATAGGTCTCCATACCCTATATGCACAGCCGGGGTTTGGCATCGCCGAACGTGTAAACTCAGACTGGCGCTTCCATTTGGGAGATATGGAGATAAAAGCGGGAACGGAAATGGATCGCGCTGGATGGCAGCAGGTGAGTTTGCCGCATGATTGGAGTGTGAAATACCCGTTAAGTCCTAATTTAGCCAGCGCAACAGGATATTTGCCCGGCGGCATAGGATGGTACCGAAAACAATTGACGATACCCGCAGAAGATCAGGGTAAAAAGATTTTTATCTATTTTGAGGGAGTGTACAACCGAAGTGAAGTTTTTGTCAATGGTAAATCTGTTGGCAAAAGGCCCAATGGTTATGTGTCCTTTTCTTACGATATTACGCCATACATTGAATTTGGCAAAGAAAATACCATAGCCGTTAGGGTAGACCATAGCCAAAGCGCCGATTCGCGGTGGTATACAGGGTCTGGGATCTATCGGGATGTATGGATTGTTAAGGCCAATCCGATGCATATCGACCAATGGGGCGTGTACGCCTATCCAGAAATAAAAGGTGAAAAGGGAATTTTAAATACCGAAGTAACTGTGGTCAATAGCGCTTCCGCATCTTCTGCAATTGCAGTCGAGCAGCAGTTGGTTGACATGACAGGGCGTATTGTCGCAAAAAAAACACAGAAAGTACAAATCGGAGCCAGTGATAAGGCAACCGTACAACAGCAGTTGACCGTGTCGAACCCCAAACTATGGAGTTTGGATCAACCCCAACAATATACTTTACGGACAATTGTGACGCAAAATGGCCAGCAGATCGATCAGTCGGAGGTGAAGACCGGTTTCAGAGCATTCACGTTCGATGCGAACAAAGGGTTTGCTTTAAATGGAGAGTGGATGAAGGTAAAAGGAGTGTGTTTGCACCACGACGCAGGCGTATTGGGCGCTGAAGTGTATCCAGAAGTATGGCGTCGACGTCTCCTAACCTTAAAATCACTGGGAGTCAATGCTATTCGTACAAGCCATAATCCGCAGGCATCTTCGTTGTATGCACTATGTGACGAGCTTGGTCTTTTGGTGATGGACGAAGCGTTTGACGAATGGGAATTTCCAAAAAGAAAATGGTTGCAGGGGTGGAATTTTGGTACGCCCGGCTTTCAAGGATCATACGATTTTTTTGAATCTTGGGGAGAGCAGGATCTTGCCGACATGGTCAAAAGAGATCGGAATCACCTTTCAATTTTTGCGTGGAGTATAGGCAATGAAGTGGATTATCCAAATGATCCTTATTCACATCCTATTCTTAACGGAGAAAAGAAAGAGGGTGGCTTTACACAAGCTTCGTATGGGGGCTACAAAAAGGATGCACCCGATGCGATGCGGTTGGGTGATATTGCCAAACGCTTGGTCGCGGTTGTAAAAAAATACGATAAAAGTAGAGCGGTTACGGCAGGGCTTGCAGGTGTAGCAATGTCTAACGAAACCGCCTATCCAGGTGCACTTGACATCGCTGGATACAATTATACAGAAAGCCGCTATCAACTGGATCACAAACGCTTTCCCGAACGCGTCATTTTCGGCAGCGAAAATAGGCATGATCTTTCTGCTTGGTTAGCAGTACGTGACAATGCGCATATTTTTGGTCAATTTCTATGGACTGGGATCGATTATCTCGGCGAATCTGGACGTTGGCCTTCCCGTGGATTCTATTCAGGACTGCTAGATTTTGCGGGATTTGTCAAACCGAGAGGTTATTATCGCCAATCGCTGTGGTCGGACAAACCCATGGCTTACTTAGGTACTTATCCATTGAAGGGAGGGGCAGGAGCAACCGATGTGTGGTCGGCATTGGAGTCGGAGGAAGGACAGCGAAAGAATGAAGCCCCTTCTATGGACGCTTGGCCAATTTGGAATTATCAAGAGGGACAACAAATTCGCGTCGTTTGCTACACCAATAGTGCGCAGGCACGATTAGAACTCAATGGTAAGCTTGTTGGCGAAGAAAAGAAATATGATGAGAAAACAGGTATTATCTTTTGGGATATTCCCTATACTTCGGGCAAATTGGAAGTTGTGGGTTTCGACAATCATAAAAAGGAGATCATCCGTCATGCAATACAGTCAACTCAACGGCCAACGGCGATTCATGCCACCGTACTAGGAGAGCAAGACATAAAATCGGGCGCAATCATTCAAATTGCCTTACAGTTGGTAGATGCCAACGATGATCCCGTAATACTATCAGAAGATGAAATAACCTGCGACCTCATTGGAAATGCACGATTGCTGGGAATGGAAGCAGGAAATAATGCCGACATGGGCGATTATACAGATAACAAACAGCGGGTATATCATGGTAAAATGATTGCTTATGTTCAAGCATTGGGTCAATCTGGCGATAAAGTCGATATAAGGTTCACATCACCGTGGTTAAAAACGGCAACTATACAGTGTCTGATAAAATAAGGATATAATAAATAACTAGAAATGTGAATTTGAGCTATTTTAATTAGCTTTTCAAATCTTAAATAAAAAGAGAGCATTGGAAATTTTTCCAATGCTCTTTTTATTTAACCTGAATTGATAAATGGACTTCGTTATAAAATAGCGTAATATGATAATATTAAATAAAAAAAATTATTAAATACTTTTTTTATTGTAAATTTTATTATTAATTTAGCTTCACTATAAATCTAAAGACTGACTCAATTATATCCATGCGTTTAATCATATGCCTTTTATGTGTCGTTGGTACAATGTTGGCCAAAGGACAAGAGCTTTATACGTTACAGTCTGCTCATCTTTTTGGAGTAGATTCCGGCTACGTCTATATACCAAAGATGAAGCCGGACAACCGTGCCTTACCTGTTGTATATGTGCTGCACAGTCATGGGGCAAATTATAAAAGTCTTTCAAAATTTTTCGATTTTCAGGCATTGAGCGATCAATATGGCTTTGTGGTGGTATGCCCTGACGGTCTTCGGACGAGCTGGTTCTTAGACAGTCCACAAAAAGGCGGAGCACAATTTGGTCGGTTCCTGACAGGGGAATTAATGCCTTACATACAGGGCAAATATCATACGGATCGGGACAACTCATTTATTACGGGTGTGAGTATGGGGGGGCATGGTGCACTTTGGCTCTTTTTTAACTATCCATCATTTTTTAAAAGTGCTGGTAGCAGTTCGGGAGTTGTCAATCTGAGACATTCGGCTTTCAAGAAGACAAGTCTAGCCCAACATTTAGGTCAATACAGCGATCAAAATCCATTATTCGATCGTTTTAGTGTCATCCATAATGTCCATAAGATCGCTGGGAGTGAAAAGACATTTATTTTTGATTGTGGTACTGAAGATTATCTATATGGGGCCAATAAGTCCCTTCGGGATAGTTGTGATGTACTCAAGATCAAAGCGACTTATATTGCGCAACCCGGCGCTCATACCTCTGGCTACTGGGCCAAAACCATTCCGGTTCATTTCGCTTATTTTAATCGTCTGATCCATTAATCGATAACCTATATGTTTCATTCACCTTATACTGATCCTTTAGTCCGACAACAAAATAATGTATCTCTGGTCCTTAAACCGGTATTTGGTGCGTATTTTTTAAATTATTTACTGCAATTAACTTCATATGAATTGGTTTAAATCTTTTTTTTCTATTTTATTGATTTCTGTCACACTCTCCTCGCAGGGGCAGGCTGTTGCTTCATACGATGTCTTGATTGTGGGAGGGGGAGCAAGTGGTGTTTCTGCGGCTTTGCAAGCTGCCCGTTTGGGAAGTAAGGTCCTTATGGTGGAAGAGACAAGCTGGTTGGGTGGTATGCTCACTGCCGCTGGGGTCTCCGCTATTGATGGTAACCATCGTATGCCTTCGGGAATATGGGGCGAATTTAGGGCAGAACTTTATGCTTATTATGGTGGTCCAAAGGCAGTGGAAACAGGCTGGGTAAGCAATACGCTATTTGAGCCTTCGGTCGGTAATCGCTTGTTAAAAAAGATGGTTGGAGCCGAAAAAAATATTGCCGTTTGGTATAAAAGTACCCTCTTAGACCTGAAAAAACAGCCTAAAGGCTGGACCGTTGCCATTGAACAGGAAGGGAAAAAGAAAACCGTAAACGCTTCTATTCTAGTCGATGCGACGGAATTGGGGGATCTCTTGCCGCGTGCGGGTGTTGCTTACAGCATCGGTATGGATAGCCGCTACGATACGAAAGAAGAATTTGCTCCCGAAAAGGCCAATTCAATAATTCAAGACCTTACTTATGTCGCTATCCTGAAAGACTATGGTGCCGATCCAAAGAGATTGCTAAAGAAACCTCAAGGTTATGATCCTAAAGAGTTTGAACATGCCTGTGATGTTAAAGATCCTGCTTCACACAGCAATACGCCTATCATCAATTGTGATCAAATGATTACCTATGGCAAATTGCCAAATGGAAAATACATGATAAACTGGCCTAAAGACGGAAATGATATCTACCTGAATATTATCGAGATGTCGCCAAAGGCGAGGGCGGTGGAATTGCAAAAGGCGAAAGATCATACCTTACGATTTGTATATCATCTTCAAAGTCAGCTGGGTTTTAAAAACTTGGGGCTTGCCGATGATGAATATGATACGGCCGATAAACTTCCCTTTATTGCTTATCATCGCGAGTCTAGACGTGCTAAAGGCTTGGTGCAGCTTACATTGCCTTATGTGCAGAGTCCTTATCAGCAGGAGCTGCCTTTGTACCGCACAGGTGGGATAGTAGGCGATTATACCATCGATCATCATCACCTGAAGAACCCGGATGCACCCAAAATTGATTTTGTTAAGATTCGGGTACCATCCTACAATGTACCCCTTGGAAGTTTGATTCCTGAGAAAATAGCGGATTTTATTGTTGCTGAAAAAAGCATCAGTGTGAGCAATATTGTGGCTGGGGCCACCCGCCTTCAGCCAGTTGTATTGGGTATTGGTCAAGCTGCTGGAGTGCTGGCGGCGCTGTCTGCAAAACAAGGTGTTACGCCCAAAGATCTTTCATTAAGGGAGGTCCAGCAAGTACTTTTGGACCATCATGCCTATCTCATGCCCTTTATCGATGTTGATCCAAAAGATAGTCGTTTTCAGGCAATCCAACGTGTTGGAGCAACCGGGATTCTTAAAGGAAAAGGGGTGCCCTACAAATGGGCCAATCAGACTTGGTTCTATCCCGAACACCGCATAAGCGAAGTAGACCTGATCGTCGGTATGCGTAGTTATTATCCATCGGCCGATAAAGTCGCTGGCTCGGGTGCCGATGTCACAGCAGAATTTTTTGCGGCTCTATTGCTCCAGGTCGACCCCACTTTGAATAAAGATAAAATCTGGTCCGTCATTGCAGCAAAAGAAAATCAAGTGTTAACACGGGCTCAAGTGGCGGTTGTGTTGGATCATATCCTAAAGCCGTTTGAACGGCCGGTGGATTTTACCGGCCAATTTATAGCAACAAAAAATTGATTTCCGAACGCATAGAAAAACGAGATGATACCAATTTTACCAAATTCTACAACGACTCCACAGCAGCGAAACGATAGTTTGGATGTTCTGCGGGGAATTGCTATCCTTTTAATGGTGCTTTCATCGAGCATTTCATTTGGAAACCTTCCTGCTTGGATGTACCATGCACAGGTGCCCCCGCCCAAACATGTATTTGATCCCAGTATAGCAGGTATAACCTGGGTAGATCTGGTTTTTCCGATTTTCCTTTTTACGATGGGGGCGGCCATCCCATTGGCTATGCGGAAAAAAGTGGCTAACCTAAACGCTTTGCCTATCGCGGGTACAATTTTTAAGCGTTTTGTTGCTTTATTCTTTTTCGCCTTATTTTCTTTTTATATGCGCGCTTGGGTTATGAGTGGAGAGCCTGCTGCGTCACAGTATATCTTGTCAATCGTGGGGTTTGTCCTGCTCTTTACACTCTATGCCGATTTAAAGTCGTATTTACCGATGCGGACCGCGAGACTTGTTCACATAGTGGCCCTGTTGCTATCTGTAGGGATGCTATATCTGTTGTATGCACAAACGGATAGATTTACCCTCCAGAAGACAGATATTATTATTCTGGTACTGGCCAATATGGCTTTGTTTGGAACGCTGTGGTGGTGGCTGACGGCAAAATCCATCTGGTTACGTATGGCGATTTTACCATTTATTATGGGCGTTTTTTTGGGATCCAAAGAAGTCGGTAGTATCAACGAATTTATCTACAAACTCAGCCCTGCGACTTGGCTTTATCAATTTTATTACCTCAAATACCTCTTTATTATCCTTCCGGCTACAGTTGTCGGCGAGTGGATTATTGCTGATACGTCGTTGGCCGACAAACCCAGGATGCAGCGGTCTCAACTGGCATTACAAGGCTTGCTCTGTGCACTTCTAATTGGGCTGAATGTCTTCAATCTATACATGCGCTATCTCGATATCAATATGGGAGTTACCCTGATGTTGATCTTTTCGCTATGCTTCTGTTCAGGTGTTTTTCGGAAGGCCGAAGTACTGACACTGCAGGCAAAAATGGCTGTGCTCGGAAGCTATCTGCTTTTTTTAGGACTGATCTTCGAAGCGTATGAGGGGGGGATAAAAAAGGATTATTCCACATACAGCTATTATTTTGTCTGTACGGGCTTAGCCTGTTATGCGCTAACAATGCTGTGTTGTATCGAGAAACTTGCTTTTGGAAAATCGCTGTTTCGAGGTATAGCACTGGTTGGTAGAAATCCGATGGTCGCCTATACCGCAGGAAATCTATTGTTGATCCCACTATTGGCGCTTACGGGACTACAGAGCGCTCTTGATCAGATGGGGGCACAGGGTGTTTTTGGGGGAGTGATGCGCGGTGTATTATTCACTGGAATCGTGGCGCTGTTGACGATCTTCAGCAGCCGGTTAAAACTTTATTGGAAGTCATAAAATGAATGAATTATTAGAACAAACGGTGGAGCTTCGCAAAGGGCGTAAGGCACTTCCGCCTATTTTTTGGATCTCCACAACGTGGTTTGCCATGGGGCTACCTTTTGTTGCCCTTTCGGGTGCGAGCTCCATTATGTATAAAAATTTGGGGGTATCGGACGCACAGATTGCTTTTTGGACCTCATTGATTATGCTGCCCTGGACAATAAAACCCTTATGGGGCCCTTTTTTGGAGCTGTATAAGACCAAGAAATTTTTTGTCTATACCACGCAGATACTCACGGGGCTACTCTTTGGTCTGCTTGGTCTTACGCTACAGTTGGATCATTTCTTTAGCTTCTCCATTGCCTTATTGACACTGATCGCATTCAGTGGCTCCACACATGATACCGCAGCCGACGGGGTATATTTGAATGAACTGAATGCAAAACAACAGGCAAAATATGTCGGCTGGCAAGGTGCCTTCTATAATGTGGCCAAAGTTTTTTCTGGCGGCGTACTCGTTTATTTGGCGGGGCAATTGGAGCAGGAAATCGGCATTAAATCCGCGTGGATGGTGGTGATGTTTGCTTATGGATTTATTATGTTGGGGATAGGACTGTACAGCATACGTGCTTTACCTGCTCACGATGAAGCCCCCAAATCCACTTCTTTAAAGGAGGGAACGGATACGCTTAAAGACGTTATCATAACTTTTTTTCAGAAAAAGAATATTTGGTTTAGTTTGCTTTTTATTGTCTTTTATCGTTTTGCTGAAGGGCAGGCCATTAAGATCACCCCCTTATTTTTTAAAGCGCAACGTACCGAAGGTGGCCTTGGCCTGAGTACTTCGGAAATTGGATTGCTTTATGGTGTATTTGGTGCCATAGCTTTTGTGTTGGGGTCGATTGTCGCAGGGCACTTTGTATCCAAAAAGGGCTTAGACCGGAGGACACTTATGATCCTTTGTGCCTTCTTTAATGTTCCATTTGTAGCTTATGCATTTCTTGCCATCACATTGCCGACGAACCTTTATCTCATAGCTGCTGCTGTCGCCATCGAGTACTTTGGATATGGTTTTGGCTTTATCGGAATTATTCTTTTTATCATGCAAAATATTGCCCCAGGCAAATATAAGATGGCACACTACGCTTTCGGAAGTGGACTTGTTAATCTGGGGTTTATGATTCCTTCGATGATCAGCGGCTGGCTGAGTGATCATTTGGGCTATAAAGAATTTTTTATCTGGGTGTTGATTTCTACTATTCCAGCCTTTTTGGTTTCCTGGTGGGTGCCATTGCGAAAACCCGAAAAAGAGCATACCGACGAAAATAATTAATGCATATGAACAGACTTTCTTATAGGAACTGGAAGGCCCTATTGTTGCCTTTTTTTTACCGGCATTGACTTTAGCGCAATCAAAGGGTATTGATTCTACGTTTGATAATCAGCATTATCGCGCAAGGCTTGAGTTTTTTAAAGCGATGCCCAATCAGAAGGACGAAATCGTTTTCCTTGGCAATAGCATTACCGAAGGTGGAAAATGGCAAGAAATCCTCCAGCGGAAGCATGTGATCAATCGTGGGATTAGCGGCGATGTGACTTACGGTATTTTAGCACGACTAGACGAGATATTAGCGTCCAGACCACGAAAAATATTTCTGCTCTGTGGGGTGAACGACATGAAAAGAGGAATACCACTTTCCATTATTTCAACGAATATAGAGCGGATAATAAAGCAGGTTAAAAAGCAGTCGCCAAATACAGCGCTTTTTGTGCAGGGACTTCTACCTGTGAATGAATCTTTACTGCCAAAAATCTATGAAGAGGTTCGGAATGACAAGATCGTGCTATTGAACAAAGCTTTGAAAGAATTGTGTACGGCACATCAAGTTCGTTTTGTAGACTTACAGCCGATATTGGTAGATGGTAAAGGGGAACTAAAAGCTGAGCTAACAATTGATGGCTTACATCTGAAGCAAGCCACCTATTTAATTTGGGCCAATTATTTAAAACAGCAAAAACTATTATGAGATCATTGGAATTTTTTAAGCGGTATCGTGTTTTCCAAGGTTGCTTCCTCATTGGAATATGTCTATTGGTATTTTCCCAGTCCCTCTCAGCTCAGGAGACTAAAATAGATAGCAGTTACGCCAACTGGTATTATCAACAACGAATGGCCTATTTCGAACAAAGTCCAACAATTAAAGGAGCAATCGTGTTTTTGGGAAATAGTATTACTGAACGGGCAGAATGGCAGGAATTGCTTGCAGATTCAAGATATCCTGTACTGAACAGGGGGATAGGCGGAGATAATTCGTTTGGGATTCTTGCGCGTATAGATGAGGTGTTGCGCGGACGTCCACGGGCAATTTTTCTGATGGATGGCATTAATGACCAATTCCGAAAGCTTCCGCAGGAAGTGTCGGTCAATAACTACAAGCGTATCATTAAACGAATAAAAAAGATCTCACCAAAGACCCTTATCTATCTTCAGAGTGCTTTACCGATCAATGAAGAACGAACAAAAGAGCCTTATACAAAAGGTAGAAATGTGTTGGTTCCGATCTTAAATGAAAAACTAAGACAGCTTGCAGCAGATGAAAATATCCCATTTGTTGATCTCTGCCCACTTTTTCAGGACAATGAGGGAAAACTTAACGCAATTTACTCAGCTGATGGTGTGCATCTGATACCCAGTGCCTATATAAAATGGGTACAATTATTAAAAGAAAAGAAATATTTATGAGAATTACAGGAACATTTATTGACGAGATTTCCCACGATATTCCGCACCAGAATTGGGGTCCGGAAGAGTGGGATCGGGATTTTGCATATATGAAGGCAATTGGTATAGACACTGTTATTATGATTCGCAGTGGCTATCGTAAATTTATAACCTATCCATCGGCTTATCTGATGGACAAATATGGCTGTTTTAAACCATCGTTGGATCTTGTAGAGCTTTATCTGCAGCTTGCAGACAAGTACGACATGAAATTCTATTTTGGACTTTATGACAGCGGTATTTATTGGGATACAGGAGATCTGAGTCACGAAATCGATGCCAATCAATATGTAATTGAAGAGGTTTGGGCTAAATATGGGCATTATAAAAGCTTCGGTGGATGGTATATCAGTACGGAAATCAGCCGTAAAACGAAAGGGGCTGTTCATGCTTTTCGTACACTTGGGTTACAGTGCAAGGCCGTCAGTGGGGGCTTGCCGACATTTATATCGCCCTGGATTGATGGGAAAAAAGCTGTGCTTGCCGCTTCTCCCGAGCTTAGTAAAGCCGATGCAGTTTCGGTATTGGAACACGAACGGGAATGGGGCGAAATTTTTGAAGGTATACAAGGAGCTGTCGATGCAGTGGCCTTTCAGGATGGACACATTGATTACGATGAGCTTCCCGATTTCTTTGAGGTCAATAAGAAATTGGCTGATAAATATGGTATGGCCTGTTGGACGAATGCCGAATCTTTTGACCGGGATATGCCGATCAAATTTTTGCCGATCAAGTTTGATAAACTAAGACTAAAACTTGAGGCTGCAGCAAAGGCGGGTTATGATAAGGCTATTACTTTCGAATTTGCTCACTTTATGAGTCCACAGTCCGCTTATTTACAGGCAGGACACCTTTACAATCGGTATCGGGAATATGCCTTGAACCACAATTGGTGATAGGGATCGCGTGTTTACAGCACGCGAAATGACGACAAAAGCAATCTCGAAGAAGTCAGAGAACAAGAAATAGCATTATTGATAAGAGTAGGCCAGAGATTTTAAATGGCCTTTAAAGAGCAAATTCATTTATACATGAATCATTATAGTACAATTTATAAAGACGAATTATTTAATCATATTCTTCCTTTCTGGACGGAGCATTCGCTCGATAGGGAGTATGGGGGCTATTTTACCTGTCTGGATAGAAGAGGTGGAGTTTTTGATACGGATAAGTTTATGTGGCTGCAGGGGCGGCAAGTTTGGCTCTTTTCGAGTATTTACAACAAAATTGAAACACGGTCATCCTGGTTGGATATTGCAGTTCATGGTGCCAGCTTTATGGAAAAACATGGACGTGACGAAGAGGGAAACTGGTATTTTTCGCTTGATCGACAAGGGAAGGCACTTGTGCGGCCCTATAATATTTTTTCCGATTGCTTTGCTGCAATGGGATTTGGTGCCCTGTATACAGCAACCCAGGAGCAGCGTTACGCGGAAATTGCGCAAGACACCTTTCATAATATATTGAAACGTCGAACACATACCAAGGGCATATACGATAAGGCTGTTCCAGGGACACGTCCATCAAAGAACTTTGCTTTGCCTATGATCTTGAGCAATCTCTCCATCGAACTGGAGCATTTATTGGAACCTAACCTGGTGCAGGAATTGATTGAGGATATCGTGGTGGAGGTAATGCATGTATTTTATAAAGAGGAGCAGGGGCTTGTCTTTGAAAATGTAAGTCCCAATGGTTCATTGCTGGATAGTTTTGAAGGAAGATTGCTCAATCCGGGACATGCGATAGAGGCCATGTGGTTTATGATGGATCTGGGAGAAAGATTGCAGCGACCAGCGTTGATTGAAAAAGCCATGCGTATTGGTCTTCGTATGTTGGAGCATGGATGGGATGAGAAATATGGAGGTATATTCTACTTTATGGATGCGCAGGGTAAACCGACCCAGCAGTTGGAATGGGACCAGAAGTTATGGTGGGTGCACTGTGAAACACTGGTATGTATGGCGAAAGCTTGGGTACTAACGGGAAATGAAGAGGCTAAACGTTGGTTCGAACGGGTTCATGAATATACCTGGACGCATTTTAGGGACCCCGAACATGGCGAATGGTTTGGCTACCTCAATCGAAGAGGTGAGGTATTGCTCGATCTCAAAGGCGGAAAATGGAAGGGATGCTTTCATGTACCTCGTGCCTTATGGAAGGTATATGAGGTGTTTGAAAAAGCAAAAATAATCGTGTAACTTAACTGGTATGGATGCTCTCAATGGAATAAATGCGTTGACCTTAGTTTTCGCAGCGATATTGATCTTTGCGATCGCGTATCGTTTTTATGGCTTGTTTTTAGCAAATAAGCTGCTCAGGTTGAATGGAAGTCGCCAGACACCGGCGGTGGAGTTTGCTGATGGCCATGATTATGTGAAAACCGATAAAAAAGTGTTGTTTGGCCATCATTTCGCTGCGATAGCTGCGGCAGGACCACTAGTTGGTCCAGTTCTCGCGGCACAGTTTGGTTATCTGCCGGGCGCTCTGTGGATATTAATTGGTTGTGTATTAGGTGGCGGTGTGCACGATATGGTCGTGCTTTTCGCTTCTGTACGACATAAAGGCGAAAGTTTGGCAACCATTGCCTCCAAGGAGGTCAGTAAACCTATTGGCACTATTGCTGGTATCGCCGTACTTTTTATTTTGATCCTAACGTTGGCCGGATTATCGCTGGCCTGTATCAGTGCAATGCACGAGGCACCATGGTCTTTATTTACGATTGTACTGACAATGCCCATTGCTATTTTAATGGGCTTGATGATGCGCTATCGGGAGGGCTCGGTGACCTTGGCGAGTATCATTGGTGGTATCTTGCTTATTGCAGGTATTATAGCCGGTCATCACCTGATGCAGGTTCCAACTTTTCACGCACTTTTCAACTGGGATGTGAAAACGATCTCTATCGGTATTGCTGTATATGGTTTCTTCGCTTCAGTATTGCCCATCTGGCTATTATTGGTTCCGAGAGATTACCTGTCGACCTATCTCAAAATAGGTACAATTATTATGCTGACGGTAGGAATATTTTTTGTTGCACCAACAATTCAGATGCCCGCTTTGACCTCATTTATCCATGGTGGCGGACCTGTAATTTCAGGACCTGTCTTGCCCTTTATCTTTATTGTGATTGCCTGTGGAGCCATATCAGGGTTCCACGCTATTATCGCAACCGGGACGACGCCCAAAATGATCGGTAATGAACGTGAGATCTTGTTTGTGGGGTATGGCGCCATGCTTGTTGAGGGCTTTGTTGCCTTGATGGCCTTGATTGCAGCTTGTACGTTGATGCCTGGTGATTATTTTGCAATCAATACGCCGGTAGCCGATTATGCACAGTTTCTAGCGCAGCACCCCCATCTTTCAGCTGTGGATTTACCACATTTTATAGACAGAATAGGTGTAGATCTGCACGGTAGGACGGGCGGGGCAGTGTCGTTGGCTGTAGGGATGGCTCATATCTTCGATAAGGTTCCTTTTATGAACGATATAATGGCCTATTGGTATAATTTCGCTATCATGTTTGAAGCTGTTTTTATTCTTACGGCGATTGATGCAGGTACCAGGGTGGGACGTTTTTTTCTACAGGAAATGCTTGGAACTGTTTTTCCTAAATTTAGCGATAAAAACTGGAAACCAGGTGTATGGATTTGCAGTGCCCTGTTTACGTTTTCCTGGGGATATTTGGTTTATACCGGTAACGTAAGTAGCATTTGGCCATTATTTGGTATTAGCAATCAGCTCTTGGCAGCCTGTGGTCTGATTGTATGTACAACGATGCTCATCCGGATGAATAGACGAAAATATGTCTTGTTTGCAGCCGTTCCCGGTGTCTTTATGGCCGTGATTACATTTTGGGCCGGCTATCTTCAGGTGGTACAAGGATATGTGCCTAAAGGACAGTACCTACTGGCGGGTTTGGCCGTAGCAGCGATGTCATTGATGGCGATTGTATTTATCGGAACGTTTAAGAAGTGGATATACCTTGCACAAAGGAAAGAGCAGGTGAAAGATCAATATGGAGAGGTTGTGAAGGAGATTGTAGAAAGATAAAGTAGCGTGGATTTCAGTGAAATCCACGCCTTATGTCTTAATCGATAATAGAAAGCAGACGGTCCCGAATGAGAAGGCAAGCTCCAAAGGCCGCAAGTTTTTCCCCATTATTTGAATAAGCAAGTTTGGTGTCCTTGTTGACAATGGATAATGAAAACTTATTGACTGCATTTTTCAGCGGTAACATCAGGTATTCCTCACTCTTGGCTAAAATACCACCTACGATGATGATTTCTGGATTGAAAATATTGATCAATGTAGCAAGTCCACGACCTAATTTTTCCCCAAGTTCATTGATCAACTCAATAGCGAGATTGTCATCTTTTTTTGCAGCAGCGATAATATCGCTGAGCCGGATATCTTCCAGATCATTGAATTTTTTTGTTAGGATGCTCGTTGCGCCATTTTGCAGTGCTGCTATTACACGGTTTCTAAGTGCAAAACCAGATGCTTCCGTTTCGAGGCAACCCTTTTTTCCGCAGCGACAGATGATATCGTTGTCAAAAATGGGAATATGTCCAAATTCACCCGAGAAACCCGATTTCCCATAATAGATCTTTCCGTTGATTAAAATACCCAATCCGATACCGTTGTCTACATTGACAAAGAGTGCATCTTTCTCGTCCTTTAAAATTCCACTCGAAAACTCGCCATACGCAAGCGCCTTGCTGTCGTTTTCAAGATAGGTGCGCAATTGCAGCTCCTGCTCAAAATATTTCGATAGGGGATCTTCATAAAAATTAAAATAACTGTAGGAATAACCTGTTCGGTAGTTAATGCGACCAGATAAGTTGATGCCGACACCCAATATTTTATCTTTTTGAATATGATGTGTGGCAATAAACTGGTTGATCTCTCGACAAATATTTTGAAGTGATTCCTGATTATTTTCCAAACGATGGGAAATTTCCTCTTGTGTGGCAATAATGTCTTTCTTCATATCCATTACCACGATACTAAGATGATCATGGCTTACCTGAACGCCAACAAAAAAAGCTGCATTTGCAAGTAAGCCGTAAGAATTTGGTTTCCTACCAATTCCCGAAGTCGACTTTCCATTATCCTGGACCAGCGCATCTTCTATAAGTTCATTAATAGATTCATTAATTTTTGGAATACTGATGTTAAATTCCTTGCTCAATTCAGGAATAGTTGAAGGCCCCTTAGTCGCAAAAAAGGTCAAAATCTCCTTTTTAAGCAAAATATTTTTATAGGCTACACCGCTATAGCTTGCATCATGTAAGTCACTCAAGAATTTTATACTCATAACTGTGTTACGTTAACTTCTGGGTAAATATAGTAAATATATCATCACGTTAAATTAAGTTTGTGTTTTTTCTTCTTTATTAGCCTCTAATTAATAAAAAAAATTAGAAATAATTTGAATATTTAAAATTTTATTTCTTATTTAGCGTTGTATAAATAATATACCTAATTATTGTAAACCAAAATATGTTGCCTTGCCCCGTGTCAGAACGTTGTGTGTTTTATCCAAAGAAAAACGTCTGATCATGGTTTAGGTAACCGAGTGACCATAAATACTATTTTTTAACATAACACTATTTTTTCATTCCTAAATTATGAAACCAACACATGTAAAACGCAGGTATCTTTTTAAGGCATTGGGATTACTTATTGTTTTTATGCAATCCGCAATAAGCTTTGCTCAATCCATTGTAAATGGTACCATACGAAATCGCGATGAACAGCCTATTTCTGGGGCGACGGTTAAAGTAGTGGGCACTTCTGTAACAACACGTACAGATCAAAAAGGGAGTTTTACCGTGCAGGTAGACCAACTTCCGGCTGAACTTCAGGTTAGTTATATCGGCTATTTGTCGCAGTCGCGGAAGATCACAGTTGCCGGTACACAAAGTTTTGTTTTGCAGTCCGATGAACGTCAGATTGACGAGGTCGTTGTTGTGGCTTATGGTACGCAAAAGAAGAACAACGTTGTTGGTTCTGTCGTACAGATCGGAGGTGATCAGCTCAAGAAAGCCCCGTCGATGAATTTGACCAATGCACTTGTCGGACGTGTTCCCGGATTGACAGCATTACAACAATCAGGACGCCCGGGGGCAGATAATGCGACCTTGTATCTGCGCGGAGTTGGAACTTACGGCGGTAATCGAAGTCCTTTGGTGATTGTCGATGATATCGAAAGACCGCTTTCTACCTTGGCTTATCTGGACCCAAGTGAGATAGAAACGATTTCCTTTTTAAAGGATGCAGTTTCCACGGCCGCTTATGGTGTACAGGCCGCCAATGGTATTATATTGGTTAAAACAAAAAATGGGCGAAAGGAACAGACCAAAGTAACCTATGACTTTGGATACAGCATTGGCCAAAATACCCGCTTTCCAAAATTCCTCAATGGACCGGATTATATGAACTGGTATAATAAAGGAACAGAACTGGACAATGATTTTCTCCGCAATACGAAGCAAACTGAATCACCTTACATCTACACGCAGGAACTCATCGATGCTGTGGCAAATGGAACTAATACCAATCCGTTATTTGGGAATACAGACTGGATTGGCCTATTGGCAGATAATAATAGCTATTCGCAACATCATGCTGCTACAATTTCTGGTGGAGCGAGCAAAACGCAGTATTTTGCTTCGGTCAGCCACATGAACCAGGACGGGGTGATCGACAATACCAATTTTAAACGCTACAATATCCGTACAAACCTTAAAAGTGAACTTAATGAATACCTGACGGTTGGTTTGAACATTGGTTTGCGTAATCAAAATACCAATTTACCCGGTATTTCACCCGATAACTCGGCCTATATGAATCCATTTTACCAAGCTGTTCGGATGCTGCCAAATTTGCCTATGTATGCCCCAAATGGACTCCCGGTAGCATATCAGGCCGGAGCAGGATGGGTCAACCCAATTGCTTCGGTTGCAAATTCAGGATACCAGAAGCTCAAAAGCAATATCTTTCAGGGAACAGCAAACATTGATTTTAAAGTTCCGGGAGTAAAAGGTTTGCTGGCAAAAGTTCAGGGCGCATACGACTATAATTCGGATGAATCCAAATCTTGGCTGACACCGTATCCGACGATGGGAAGACAGCGGGACCAGGTTGCAGGCGACTTTGTGGCCATGACCACTTTGCCTGGAATCACGAAGACTTCTCTTCGTCAGAGCTTTGCTGCAAGCTATCGCAGCACCTGGCAGGCCAGTTTAAATTACAACCGCACTTTTGGTGATCATAGCATCGGTGTATTAGGTTTATATGAATATGCAAAAACTCATGGTAATCAATTTGGTGCCGGCGCAAGTAATTTTCCAATCAGTATTATTCAGGAAATAAACTATGGTTCGGCTTCCCAGGAAGACATTATCAAGTCTACAGGTTCCAGTGATGCAGAATCTGCACGGGCGGGATTTGTGACACGGCTGAATTATGCTTTCCGCGATCGTTATTTGGTGGAGTTGGTGTCGCGTTGGGACGCCTCCGCTAACTTTGCCAAGGAAAACCGCTGGAAATCTTTTCCGGCCATTGGATTGGGCTGGGTTGTCTCAAATGAGTCCTTCTTTAAGGAAGCTGTCCCTTTTGCAGATTTCCTTAAAGTAAAAGGGTCTATTGGGCGTACGGGCAACGATCGTGCACAAGTGGGTAGTTTCCCTTACATTAATACCCTTTCGCAAAATACAACACCAGTCATTGTCATAGACGGCAAACCGGTCAAAGCCTTATATACCAATGCACCTCAAAACCCACTATTGAAATGGGAAGAATCCACCACATCCAATGTTGGATTTGAATCACGGTTTTTAAATGGAAAATTTGGTTTTGATTTCGAATGGTTCTACCGTTATACTTCCGGTATTCTGGGACAGGTAGGAAACCTTTATCCAGCGTCGATGGGTGGTTATTTTCCGAGTTTGGCCAATATCGGCGAAGTTGATAATCGCGGTTTTGATGCTCAATTGCGTTATAACGACCGTTTTGGTGAATTCAAACTGGGCGTAACCGGCAATATTAACTGGGCGAAAAACAGGTATCTGAAACTGGATGAAGCGAACGGTATCCCTTCTTGGCAGAGTCTCATTGGCAAACCTATCGGAACAAAAATTGGATTTGTCAAAGAGGGGATGGTACAGACCTGGGAGGAAGCACGCAATACACCTTCACCAAGTTCGGGATTTATGGCGCCCGGTTTTTTCAAATTTAAAGATTTGAATGGCGACGGCCGGATTACCCGAACAGATGATATGACCTATATCGGACGCTCCAATGTACCTGAATTAACATTCGGTTTGAATTTCGATATGGCTTATAAAGGCTTCGACTTTTCAGCATTGTTGCAAGGTGCTGCACGTGTTGATGTTACCCTAGCAGGAGCTTACGAAGGATCGTCAGGAACTTCAGGGGTAGAGGATAATACACCTTTTACGCGACCTTTTTATAATTATGGAAACTCCCCTTATTTCTTGGTTGAAAACTCATGGCGCGAAGACAATCCGAATGGCGAATTTCCACGTATGAGTGCCTATAAAGCAACAGGTATGTCGACGAACAATGCAAATGCCAATTCAGGATGGATCAGAAAAGGAGATTATCTGCGGCTTAAATCCGTGCAGTTGGGCTACACTTTCCCGAAAGGATTGCTGAATGCAGCGAAGATTGAATATGTACGCGTGTTTGCTTCGGGCTCAAACCTTTTCACATGGGATTACTTGAAATACCTCGATCCCGAAATGCCAAATGTCAATAATGGATTTTATCCGCAGCAACGGATTTTTGAATTTGGTTTAAGCGTTACTTTTTAATCTCCTAAAAATTATTATTACAGATGAAAACAACTCTATATACCAGCTGTCGGCAGCTTTCATTTTTAGGCCTGTTGTTTATGGCGTTGCAAGGTTGTTCTGTCGATCTAATTCCACAGGACCGGATCGCAGAAGAGAAAGTATGGGCTGACCCCAATTCGGCCGAACTATATGTGTCGGGTATCTATGCTGAATTTAAAAAATTCCAGTTTGGTCAATTTCCCAATTTAGGCTATGACAATGCAATGGATGCTTTAGCCGATGGAATGAAATTTACCTCAAATACGGCTGGGAATGGTACCGTCAATATTCTTGTATCCAACTCAAACCAGTTTTCTTCCGCAAGTGTGGGCCTGAATTATTGGGCGAGCGGATATGAACGTATCCGTCGTATCAATGAAATGATCAATGGGATTAACACCAAGTCCAGCCTTTCCGATGCTCAAAAACAGGTTTATGAGGCTGAGGGCAGGTTCGTGAGAGCATATGCTTATTTCTGGCTGGTAAAGATCCATGGAAGCGTGATTCTATTCAAGAGTATGGATCAGTATACTGAAAAAGATCACGAACGCTCGAGTGAGGAAGCCGTTTATGATTTTATCCTGGAGGATCTCCAATATGCGGTGGATCATCTTCCGCTCAACAATCTTGCTGGCCGGGCTACCCAGGGCGCGGCCTATACCTTGATGGCACGTGTAGGACTGTATGCAGGCTCTATTGCTAAATATGATCTCAAGCAGTTCAATCAGGATCCTTTGACGGGCATTTCACAGGCGAGGAGCGCGGAGTATTTTAAAAAATCAGCCGATGCAGCGCAAAAAGTCATCGATATGGCTAATGGGGGACTCTATGCCTTGGACGATAATTTTGCAAGCATTTTTACCAATAAAAATACAAAGGAAGCAATCTTTCGAATAGATTTTGCAGCACCTGATGTCACGCATCAATACGACCTGGGCTATGCCCCACCTCGAGATGCTCCGGGTAATACATTGGTTTATGGTGTGCCAACGGCTGAATTGGTCAATGAATTTGAAATGGCTGACGGATCCAAATTCTCCTGGCAGAATGCTGCGCAGGCAGTGGCTCCCTATACAAATCGTGAACCTCGTTTCTATGCGACGATCTTGTACAATGGTGCAACCTGGAAAGGAAGAACACTGAATACGTCGACGACCGATGCGATAGAAGGATTTACAACATTTGGCGCGAGTGGCGACCCCAAACGTACCGTTACGGGATACTATGTACGCAAAATGCTTGATCCTACAAATACCACATTCGTTCAAAATAAGAGTACACAAAGCTGGATCGAAATGCGCTATGCAGAGGTCTTGTTGATTATGGCGGAAGCGAAAGCGCAATTGGGCGATTTTGCGACTGCAACTACCTACATCAATCAGCTTCGCCAGAAGCGTGGACTTAATGCCCTTAGTCTTGCCAACAATAATCAGGCAATGGCTGCAGTGGAGCACGAGCGCAAAGTTGAACTGGCTTTTGAGGGACATCGTTTCTGGGATTTGCGCCGTTGGAGAAAAGCTCACCTCCTGTTGGATAATGTGAAGTTTACAGGGCATAAGATCAGTCCGAACGCAACAGGATTAACGTATGAAGTTGTCTCAGCAGACGCAACCGAAAGAAGTTTCAGTACAAAATTATATTATCTGCCCATACCTGAAAATGAAGTGCAGCTGAACAGCGCTTTGACTCAAATTAAAGGTTGGTAAAAACATGAAAGACTAGCAATGGACAAAATAAAATTTTACAGTTTATGGGCCTGTGCGATCCTTTTGGGAGGATGTCAAAAACCTAATTATCTGGAGCGGAATGTGAAAAATCAATTGATGGATTTTTACGCTACGATTGATGGGAAAGGGCAAGATCGGCTCTTCTTGAGTACGATCAGCAATGATACGGTGTATTTGCACGTAGATTATTATTATCCGATCGATTCGGACAATGAAGTAGATCTTTCGCGACTGATGTTACGCGCTTCCGTTCCGGCTGATGCCCAGGTGACGCCGGGATTAAATGGATTTACAGACTTGACGGCACCCAAGAAAATTACTGTCACCGCGGGAAACGGTGACGCAAAGGATTATGTGGTTATTGCCGAGAAGAAAGGCAATACAGATATTTCAGGAATCAAAATTACATTTAAAGATAGCGAACAAAAGGAAAATGAGGTTGAGGGGATCTTAAATGGGAATACGGTGACGTTTTATGTGGTGCCGGGTATGGATCTTTCACAATCTACGCTGAGTTACGTTATTAATAAACATTCCAGTGGTTCTATAGCAAGCGGAGCTCAGGTCAATTTAGCAAACGGTGCAGAAGTACCACTGACGATTTCTGGAGCCGGAAATATCAAGCGGCAGCTCAAATTGGTTGTCAAAGAACCTGTCAAACTTGAAAAAGGGGTGGGCATTAACCGGCGCTTGTTCCTGAAGAAAGCGGCAGACTTGGGCTTCACTGCAAATAGTGAAACGTCCTGTTTTGTGAGTGGCGACTACTTGGTGATTGTGAGCCGGACTTCACCATCTGTATTTAAGGTATACAACCGTTTCACAGGAGCTTATTCCCATAACCTAACAAATCCTTTCCCGGCAGGTCGTTTGATCTTCCAAGGCGTGAGCGATGAAAAAGGACGATTTATGTTAGGAACTTATACGCCGAATGGACAGAGCTTTGTGCTGTACAAATACAGAGATGTTTTTGATACCAGTCCTGCCAAGCTATTGGATCTACCTTATAGCAAACCTGCTGCGGTAGCTGCCGGCGATGGCAATATCGGTCGTAAACTTAACTGGGTAGGGGATTTGGACGGAAACGGTCAGTTACTCGCTTCGGTTGCAACCAGTCGTTACCTCCTGCGTTGGACAGTCGAAAATGGCCAGATAAAATCTACCGCTGCCGATGTCCTGGAATATAAGGATGGTGCGACATCATTGGGCTTCCTTCCGGAATATCTTCCTTTAGGGGTCGGCGCTAACGCCGAACTGATCGCGAGCACTAACGCCGAACTTGCTTATGTTTCGGGAAGTACCTGGGGGCGGCTAGCAGCATTCCCGGCAATTACCGGTACTGCTATGAATGGTGGTATCGCCTTTCAGCGTTTTAACAACGCAGATATTTTGGCTCAGGTCAAATTGTTCGGAAGCAATGAGATTGGTCAGATGTATGTTTATGATATTAGCGATCGAGCCCGCATTGGTACCACACTGAGTTCACCGACCTATAACCAATTACGTGTTTATGAGTCCGAGCTGTTTACTGGCGGTACCAATGGTAATGCAACCAGCGACATCTGTATGGGAACTTCAGAAAATGGACAAAGGCTTCAGGTGTATATGTTGACGACCTTTGGTTATCTCGTTGCGCAGGAGTTTACAATTTATGCCGATTCAAATTAAAATAATCGTTCCTTCACGCAGCTTGTGTTGCAGTGGAGGAACATTGTATTCATTCGTAAAAAAATAAAATTATGAACAAGCACATCAAAACAAGCTTATTGTTGATGTTAGGTTTAGTTTCGTGTAAAGTTGGATTTGCACAAAAAAATGATTTAAGTAGCGTGTCCAAAAAGATTGTAAGCGCAAATAAAGGCGATATCGTCTTATTGGAGGATTTTCTAAAAACGGACTTTCCCAAGTTGCCTTACACAAAGACCGTATTACCGGGGCCGCAGTATATCATATCTGATGATCCCGAGTATATCCGTGTTCCGGAAGCCATTGCACTACAGGAGACGGTTGATCCCGGAGCAGTTAGGTTGTATGTCTATAACGTCAATGGTGTTAAAGAACCTCAAAAAATGCCCCGTAAGATTTCGGCGGTCATAAAAAACCTGGGGCATGAAAATATGCATTTTCGCATGTTGAAGTATGCTTCACAAAAACCGAGTTCAAACTATTTTGAAATTGGAAAGAAAGGGCTTGAGGACTACTTTTTATCTGCTGTAAACAATCAGGTGAAAGTGCTTAAACCGGGGGAAGTGATGGCTATCGATGAAAAACTGGAAAAACAGCTGGTACAATACGATGAACTTGTCCATGGATTCTATGAATTTGTGGTAGACCAGCCGGCGCAGATTGCTGTCATACAATTTGCTCCAAATGAGTCTGGCCCAAAAGTGTTTCCGCGGATAAAGACGTTGATTCCACATAGTCACGCAAACGCTGGGCGTGGTATTTTTCCAATTTCCAATTATCAGATTAATCCGAAAGATACGCTTGATACCAAAAAAGGAGCAGTGCAGCTGATTGTTGCCGACGGACAGGGCGATCCATGGATCACGGGAACGATTGGTGCGAAAAAGGAATTTGCCAAGAATGCCGGAAACTACGGTGTGCTGTATAAAACAAAGATTAAATGGAAGAGTACAGACGGAAAAGGATTGGCTTTGGTCAGCTGGAACAGTCGATCTGGTGACAACCAATGGTGTGGTGGTATGGGGCTGACAATGGAACTTGTGGGGCAAGATGGTCAAAAGACAGTGATGCAATATCCCAAAAATGCGCTGATTACAAAAGGTTATCCAGAGGCAATTCTCATCGAAACTTATTGGCCCGACCCGAAGAAGGAAATACAGGAAATAGAATTTACCTATTCTCCTCCGGGAGCTTCCTGCCTACCGACCCCATTAATTTTTGTACCTATTGATCCGAAGAAATAATGAAACACATACTCTTACTTTTTTTACTAGGCCTGACCGCCTGCAGTGCAAAAAATGAATTTGTTAAACCAGAATTTCCGGTCGTAGGTGATGATGGAAATGAGTATCTCAAAAATGAGGTGCGTCCGGCTTCTTCAAAAGCTTGTTTTCAAGGAGCCTACTATCGAAAAGTCGTTTCCAGTACAGATGTTTGGGTCGGCATTAAGGCCGAAGTTACCTTACCAAAGATGGAATTTGATCCGGCGCGGTTGAACCCGAGCAAACCCAAGCAATACTTGGATAATCCCTCCGTTTATATGGGCGGTAACATGGGGGGACAGGAAACGGATATTGGTCTTACCTGGGAAGTTATTAAAGATGAAAAAGGAAATGTGACTGAAGATAGACGGGCTTTCAGACCATTTTTACGAAGAGCTGCACATGGCTCTGGCCAGGCAAGTCTTTATCAAAATGCACCCGCACAGGACGAATATTATTGGTATCCTGGAGAAAAGGTGCTGATGACATTGGAAATTGTTGGTCCGGGTATGTTAAAATTTGCTATACAGGGTAACGGCAAGAAATATGAAGCTACGTTTGAAAGTGCTGGATATACCCTGGGTGGATTGGGTGAGTTTAAGCGGGTGAACGCTATCGATCAGGTGGCCAATGAAGGCAAACCTGTACAGGCAACAAAAACGAAAGTATTGGAAGCAATTTGGTCCTACACCACTTTACTCCGCTATGATGCAAAGCAAGTGATTGAAGTGCCTATGCATGCGGGACGGATGACGCAGATGGCCTGCCCAGCGGCACAATATTTTAAAATCCAACAGGATGCAGCTAACCTCAAAAAAGGAGGGGAGAATGTGTTGATTAATGGGGGCGGTTTTTAAAATTGTTTAAGAAAAAGTATATAGGGTTAAAAGCCAGTTGTAAACAGCTGGCTTTTAACATTTCTAACGACGATTTGTTTTTTTCTATTGGTGTTCCTAACGTCTTGTTTAACCGATTTAGTACCTGATAAAAAATGCTTTTTTTAAAGTTTTATTTTGTTTATAAAAAGTTATTTTCTACTTTAGTGTTGCCCATTCAAGGGCACTTTTCATAAAATAGGTTAATAATATGGCTAAAACACCCGGGGTACCCCATGCTTTCGGGTGTTTTTTTATTAATTATTCTCTTCTATTAGATCAAAAAAAATGATCGGGTCATACAGAAATTTTTTCATCAGTATTTTTTATTTCGATACAGCATCTACATTTTGTTACATAAGCGTAGTTTTTTACCTTTTTTTCTTCAATTTTTAGCAAAATTACCTTATGACCAAATAGCAACCAAATTTTACGTTATCACAGTGCTTGTTCAGTGATCGTTCAGTGCTTGTTCAGTGATGATTCAGTAAGCACTGAACAAGCACTGAACGACTACTGTATTAAAGGTGAATGAAAATTGTTATTACCCACAATTTGGTATTTGGTTGTTTCAGATTTAATCATTATATTGGATATTTATAGTTTTTTGGTTGTGGCAATCATTAAAAAGATCATCGATGCCATAAGAATGAACAAAGTTTCGTGTTATAGATGATCCTTCTCTACGTATTAATAGTTTATCTTATTTTTAATTTTTTAGGTGCGTAGGCTTCCTTAGCATTGTATCGTGTTGTTCTTCTTATTTTTATGTATGTCGGGTTAGGAATTTTGTATATATTTGAGAAGAATCTAAAGGCCATTGTCCGACGGGTAGATGAGTTAAGTGCTTCAGCAGAAGTGACTATCAATTTTTTAAATTATGAAATATCTGTTCCTGTTTTTGTTAAGCATTTGTTTTTTGTCAAGTTGTGACAAAGAGGATGCTGATATTGACGCTACAGAGATTGATGGGATAGTAATGGGCAAAAGGTATCAGTTTGAAGGACGTTCTGTTGGATTTTCTGTTAGTCAGTTTTATGTAGATGGTACGGTAGATAAGAATTTCTATTTGGGCACGGTCTGGGGTTTGAAAGACACGACGCCGCAGCTAAAGTTAACCGCTCTTCGCTCTTATTATAAACCTTTTAAAAACGCAGTTTCATCTACGCAGCCAACTTTACCTTCGATTCGTATCATCCCAAGTTATGATGCTATTCGAGTTTTTGCAAAGAAAAGCAGAGGGGAACCAGCTGTTTTGGAGCAATCTTCTGTAGGTGCTTTTTTCGACTATAGAGCGATACGTTATCATCTCAATAATAGCCCTGACGTAGATAGTGTGCTAAAGTTGGTTCGCCATCGTGATTCAACCACAATAAAGAGGGCAAACAGCTTGCTATTGCGTCGGGAGCATATTGCATTTAGCCTTCAAGTTGATCTAGCGGATGATGTAAAGGGTTTTAACAAGGAGGAAGTTGAAAAATTAAAAAATAGCGGATATAATCCTTATTATGTTTCATCCGCAAATTACGGTACACATTCCATTGTAATGGGAGAAAGCGATTTTCCGCGTGGTGATCTGAAAAATGTCCTGGAGAAATTACTTTACAACCAAGAACTGACCGAACTGGATAAAGCAATATTAAATGGTTCAGACGTATTAATATATCTGCGCGGCGGACGACAAAAAGGCTTTATCAGACGTGCAACAGGTCTCAACCCAATTAAAAAACTTGTTGCGGATTATAAAAATGAACTTGAATTGCAACAGCATAGCTATGATTATCCTATTAGCTATAGTCTAAGTGATCTCAATTCTTATGGACACCTAAAATTTTGGTATTCTTATGATTTTCTTGTTCGAGAGGAGAAGGAGTGAATTTGCGTTTAGTCCTGCTCTTAATCCATTGAAGTGCAATGTCGCTTGGTTCAGCCGATGCTGAAAGACTAGTGTTGTGATCTAATGTAGGGAATAGGCAATACTCGAAAGGTTTTCCCTGAGCTTTCAATGCATTGAGGCGTTCTATCGATAAGCCTACCGGTATTTGGATATCTTGCGACCCGAACAGCCAAAGTCCTGGTACAGCTGTCGTTTTTAGTGATGTGACTGGATCGGTATTGATAAATTGATAACGGTCTGGATCATTCATCACATGATGACGAGCCTCAGTCTCCGTATGTTTATCCCAAAAGTCTTTTCTTCCATTTGTAAAGAACTGAAATCGGAGCTGTTCACGCGCAGGAATTACTGCACCACTATACAAGACAAAAAAGTCGACCAATGGATTTTTGTTGGCCGTCAATGGAATGATCCAGCCCGCTTGACTAAATCCTAGCAGTCCGATTGGAATATTCGGGTTGTGTAGTTGTTGATGGAACGTTTTTACAGCTGCTTGTGCATCTTTTGCAAGCAGATTGAGGTTAGCGGAGTCAATATTATTTGTACCAACCTCAGGGCCGGCATAAATTCCCTTCGATTTTCCTACCCCACGTTTGTCATAGGTAAATACAGCAATACCATTTCGAGCTAAAAATGAGGCGAAATCCGTCATCCTTTTCTCTTGACCGGAACCGTGAACGAGGACAATGGCCGCACGGGGATGTGTTGGCTGAAGTATGGAACCTGCCAATTGAATGTCCTCACTCTTAAATAGGATATCTTTTGTTAGCCAATCTGAATTTTGGGCTTTCGCAATCTGTGAATAGGTCACAACATATAGAAACATCAACGATAGCAGCACATAGAATGTGATCCGTTTTATCGAAATGAGCTTCGGCGGAAAATAGTCTAATAAATGGATCTTAGGCATAAGAATTTCTCGGTTATATTTATCGAAGTTAATCATTTGAACTTTAAATAATTTGTTTTTTTAATCATTTTAAGAATTTTTAGACGGGAAGAATAGTTGTTGATATGCTGATGGAGACATTTTTTTTTGTTTCTTGAAAAAATGCGAGAATGTAGACAAGTCTTGAAACCCGAGTTCAATCATAGTCGTCTTGATCGGATTGGGCGCAGTGCTTAGGAGATGCATAGCTTCTTTTAATAAGCGCCGGTGTATCAATTTAAGTGGCGCAACACTCATATGGTATTTAGTGAGCTTCCTAAGTGCGTTTTCAGTCATATTAAGCGCATCTGCATAATAGGCAACATCATGTTGCTCCTTGTAATGTAGCTCGATCAACTCCAGGAATTTATTTAAAGTTACTGAAAGGGATGTCGATTGGGGATATCCCATCCGATCCATCAGAATACGACTAATTTCCTCTAAGCTAATTGATGCACGCTTCCCTAAAAGTGGAAATAGCGGTTGAATTCGAGAAAGTTCCGATCCTATTTGTTGTAAATCGGTACGTAGTTTTTCAAATTGATATTCTGTGATGTCTATTATAGGGTTATGCCTTAGTAACGTCATATTGATAGGAAGGCTAAGACATAGCTTTTCGAAATTTTGTCTAGAGAGTTTAAACTGATAAGCAGTAGTCTCTTCCATACAAGAAAAGGAACTTGACTGTCCTGGAAAAATTAAATGAATTTGATAGCTTTCTAACGGATACTTTTTCTGGTCAATGAGATGAATACCACCTTTTGATTGCAATAACGTAAATACAAATTTTTCATTATTCTTAACTTGAATGGTATAATTTGTAACTCTCCATAATTTGAATAAAAAGCCTTGCTGTTCTACGTGTGAACCGCAAACTTTTACATTTCCTGCACAGAATGTAATCCATTTTAATGCGAGATGATAATTTAGCACTTTTTTTAACTATTTTTTAATTTTTGCAGGCGTATTTGGCGGATGTCTCCACTTTCTATGCACACGTGAAAAAAAATCATTGATGTATTTGGCGCAGTCGACGCTCAAACATTCTTGGTTGAAAAACTTTTTGATTAATGTTTCTATTATTCAAGTTAATATTTTTTTTTGAGATCCGAAATTTTTATTGAAAAATAATCGATAAAATAATAAAATTCTTCTTTGGGCTATTCAAAAAAAAACGGGTATTTTCGTTAAAAAATACCCGTTTTTATAATAAAATGTTCGCTACTGCATTTGTATGCCTTCCATGGCATTCGTATTTTTATTTTTCTTAAACATGTTCATATCCATTTTTCCAAAGCGGTAGGAAAGATTCAATTTGATCAATTGTGGATTTGAAAGACGGTAATAGGTTTGGGAAAACCCTTCTCCGGAGGAAACGATTGTATTGCCTCGTGTTCTGAAGATATCATTGATTGCCAGAGTTGCTGAGGCAGCCTGATTCTTTAAGAAACTTTTTTTGATGGCAAAGTCGATACCATAGAATGGTTTGATATACCCTTGTGAAGAGCTTTGCGCTTGGTTCATGGGTGGGCCAAATGTTTGAGCCTGCGTTACTGGCATATTTGTTTTGCCCTGATATTCAAACGCAAGCTGCAGATTCCAGTTTTTCTGCAAATTGAACGTATTGTTCAATTTTCCAAATACGGTCCACATACCTTCCGATGGTGTTTGTTCGTCGACTTCAATTTTAGAATTGTAGAAGTTAAGGTCTGCCGTCAGATCCCACCATTTTTTAAGCGTATTGGTGTACGTGAATTCTGCGCCATAATTTTTGCTGGAGTTGGCATTGATATAGGTGTTAATGAAGTCCATTTTGTTTGTGACCGGATTCAGCTCCTGCGTCAGATAGCGGGTAATTAGGTTATTTGTACGCTTATAATATACCGTTGCCAAAAATGTACCTTTTCCATGTGTACGACTATAGGACAATTCGCCCGATGTAGTAAATTCAGGTACAAGATCCGGGTTACCTCTCGTAATATTCAAGCTATCCGTGTAGTCAACAAAAGGGATGAGCTGAAAGAAGTTCGGACGGTTGACACGACGGGTTACGCTCATCTGTATTTGGTCTTTTTCGGTTAGCTTTTTGCTCAAGAACAAAGAAGGAAATAAGCTCAGGGGATACTTGTTGTGGAACTTTTCGTTTGTATTCAAAAGTTCACCGTCGTACGTTGAGCTTTCTGCGCGCAGCCCAACTTTATAGGATACCCAGTCCTTGAGGTTTCCTCCAAGTGAGGCATAGGCTGCATAGACGCTGTTCTTATTGTTATAGTTCGCTGAAGCTGCGGTGATATTCTCAAAATCATCTTTGTCCACGGCTTTTAAGGAATTATTATTGAGATTTTTGAGTTTATTGATCTGTGCACGTACACCAGTTTCGAGTTTCATGCCATTTTTGAATGGTTTGACATAATCTGCCTGCACAGTCATGAACTTATTATCACCGGAACCGATGTTTTTTTGGATTTGAGTTCCGCTGATTTCCCTGCTTCCATTGCGGTAATTGGTGGTGTATAAACCATTGGATGTGTTGTTACCGCCAAAATAATTGAAATCCACAGATAATTCCTCGCCTTCAGTTTTGAATTTTTGGACGAGACCAGCTTGCAATCCACGTGGCTTAAAGCTTCTTTCAGATTCGGAAATCCGATCGCTGAGTGATTTGTTATTGCCAGAGGTGGTTGAGATCGACGAGTTCTCATTCGGCTTAAATTTACCCTGAACCAATACGCCGGCTACAGATAGCGTTGTTTTGGGACTTAAGTCGTAATCTACGCCGAGCCGGCCAAAGGTAATCATACCTTTTGTTTTGCCTTCAATATCTTGATCTACTGTTGATTCTATACCATTAATTGTACTGGTACGGTGGCTGTCGCCCTCGGTGTTGGTCCGCATGCGCATATTCATTCCCGTCAGTGAGATATTGAATTTATTTTGACGCAGATTTAAACTACCCATAAAGTTGGTCCCACCAAAGCGGTCTCCACCTAAGGTGACCATACCATTGTATCCAGCTTTCTTATTTTTCTTCAGAATAATGTTGAGGATACCGGCCATACTTCCAGAAGCGTCGTATTTGGCAGATGGATTTGTGATAATTTCGATTTTGTCGATCACGTCGGCCGGAATCTGTTCGGGAGTGAGTGTAGTCGGTTTTCCATCGACAAAAATGGTAGGAGCTGCATTTCTCAATTTTACGTTTCCGTCAATATCGACTTGTACCGAAGGCATATTTCGGAGTACATCAATTGCTGTTCCACCAGCGGCAACAATATTTTTCTCTACATTAAATACTTTTTTGTCAATGTCCATTTCGAGAAGTGCCTTACGGCCAGTGACGGTAACTTCATCGAGCTTACGGTTGTCATTTTCCAATTTGATCGCACCCAGATCTTTACTTGATGTTTTATTGTCGCTATAATCTACCGAAAGATCTATTGGAGCGTATCCGACAGAGCTGATTTTAATCTTCCATTTGTCTTTTGCCGAAATGGCGGAGAAATTGAACTTTCCGTTTTCCGATGAACTGGTGCTTTTTACAAGAATTTCCCTTTCCTTACCTGTCGTTTGGTCTATAATGACCTTCAATAGATTAACCGAAGCTTGCGAAATAGGTTTCCCTTCATTGTCTACAATTTGGCCCGAGATCTGGCCTTCAGACACTGCGAAAGCAGGTCGTCCTCCTGCGGGTGCTTGAGCGTGTACGGCGGCAACTGTGGTTGCCATTAATGCTATTGCTATCAATCTTTTCATTTTTTTTCTTTGCTATGCTATCTTTTATGCGGATTAGGCTACATCATAGTACACAAATTTGAAAAGGATTTTTTAGCTATGCAACCATCTGTAGACCGAAGGAGCGAATGTGTAGACGAATGGATCATTATCATGATGCAATCCGGCGATATTAGGTAAACTGTTCAATATTTTTGATGTATTTTTTACCAATAGGAAGGGCAGCTTCGGGCAAGATTAATCTATTTTGGAAGATCTGCTCAATACGGTTTTTGTTGACAATAAAGGAATTATGTACGCGGAGAAAGTCTGTAGTAGGTAATATTTTTTCCATCCCGCGTAAGTTACTACGCGTAAGAAGTGGCGATTCTCGGTCTACAAGATAAATCTTTACATAGTCTTTCAAACCTTCAATGTAACTGATCTCATGGAGTGATATTCTTGTCTTTTTGTATTCTACATTGACCATAATGTGATCTTGTACAGCAGGTTTTTTCGAACGGAGCAGCATGCTTTCTTCCGCTTTTTGGACTGCGGCGGCAAGTCGGGTCTTTGAAATCGGTTTAAGGAGATAATCTAGGGCATTTAGCTCGAAACCTTCGACTGCATATTGGTGGTAGGCCGTGGTAAAGATAACCAGCGGGCGAGGAGTGAGTTCCCGAATAAATTGCGTGCCCAATTGATCGGGCATTTCGATATCAAGAAAAATCAAGTCGATATGGTGATCTTTTAAATATTCTTTAGCTTCGGCCGTGGCATTAAATTTACCGGCGACCTCAATATGTTCAAAATTTAATAAGTCGTCTTCAAGAATATTGAGCGCGAAGGGTTCATCATCAATCAATATACATTTAATCTTCATCAGTCATCAGTTTGAGTGTTACTTCAAAATCTCCATCGTCGGTCTTTATAATCGTAAGATCATGACGATTGGGATATAGTAATTGCAATCTTCTATGTACATTCATCAGTCCTATACCTTCATTTGGACGTGTTTCTGTATGTTTTAAGATTCTATTGCGGGATGTGAAGACAATTCCACCTTCGATTTCCTTAAATTGAAATTGTATCTGGGGTGCAGTTTTACTGTCCACACCGTACTTGAAAGCATTTTCTACAAAATGTATGAACAGAAGAGGGGGGATGAGCCTGTTTTTGACGGTATCTTCAATAGCTAGGCTTACATTTCCTTCAATCGGAAGACGAAGAGTTTGTAAATCAATGAAGTTGCGCATATGATCGATTTCTTTAAACAGCTCGACTTTGGGACCATCTACTTCATAAAGGATATACCGAAGCATTTCGGATAGCTTAACAATAGTCCCTTCGGAATCGGGAGACTGTTTGCGGATAAGCCAACGGATATTGTTGAGTGTATTGAACAGAAAATGTGGGCTGATCTGAAGTTTTAACATGGTTAGTTCTGCCGTCGTTTTTTCCAGTGCAATCTGTTTATTGAGTTCTTTTTGTCTAGCCTGTTCGTCATACAGAAAGATCATGGAAGAAGTAATCATGCAGAGGGAGTAAATAATACCTGGACCGATCACCAGGCGGACAAATAGAATATTCTCCTTCGTCAGATGAGCAAGTTCTCCAGCTGGATTAAAATAGACTATGCTATAATTCAGGGCTACATAAGTGGCGAATCCCAGTGCTATCAATAGTACAAAGATCTTTCTACGGCCGAAAAAATAGGTCGGTGCGACAATGTAGCAATGTAAATAAAAATGGGTAGCTAGGAATATGATATTTACTAAATGCGAGAATGCTGAATAGGGCTTAAAATCTGCGATCTTATCGGGTTGGTAAAGATAGGTAATAAAGGGTAAGAGCAATAGTATTGTCCAGATGACAATATGTAAATAGAATTTTCTGAAAAATCTGCCGATCATGTGATGCCTAATTAAACCCTTTATTTTTGGATAACCCCAAACTTAGATAAAATGCTAATTATATGCAATATAAATACCTTTCGAAGCAAAAAAAATATTCATTAAAGCCTGTTGTAAATTCATCTGCCTTTGCTGCTAATCGATATAATGTACATGCGAATCGATTGAATCCTATGAAAGCGGAAAATAAGCTGAACCGTTGGGAATAGTTTTGTATTTTGCAGGTATAAACTTTAGCATGAAGCAATAAGTCCAAACCGATGGCAGAACATGAATTTGACATTTAATCCGTATTGCGGAAAAAAATCTGTAACCGCTTTGAGTTTTGGTATCACTCAATTGGTCTTAGGTTAGGGAATAATGTGGAGTACTTTAGCAATAATTTGAACAGATCTTATGGAAAGTCATAAAGTTGTATGGGGCATCATCGGATGTGGTGATGTCACGGAAAAAAAAAGCGGACCTGCGCTCAATCTTGTTGATAATAGTCGGCTTATGGCTGTCATGCGAAGGGATGTGGCCAAAGCTGCTGACTATGCTGAGAGACATCAAGTCCCTTTGTGGTATTCACAGGCAGAAGATTTACTTGACAATAGCGATATCAATGCGATTTATATTGCAACACCGCCGTCGTCTCATCTTGGGTATGCACTGGCTGCTTTACGTAAAGGAAAACATGTTTATGTAGAAAAGCCTGTCACTTTAAATTCACTCGAAGCTGAATCTTTACTGGAGGAAGTGAGAGCCAGGGGTGGAAAGTTGGTTGTCGCGCATTATCGAAGAGCATTGCCTCTTTTTTTAAAAGTTAAGGAACTTATTGACCAAAGTGCAATCGGCGAGTTAAGAACCGTACAACTACGTTTGTGGCAAAGCAGAACACCAGATTTGGTGACGCAGGGTGCCGGCGATTGGCGTACTGATCCTTCCATTTCCGGAGGAGGTTATTTTTTTGATTTAGCGCCTCATCAGCTGGATTTGATGCTTTATCTTTTTGGGATGCCTGTATCCTATGATGGTTTTAGTTTAATTCAGGGTGAAAAGAGTGCTGTTGCGGATCAAACGACAGGGACCATTTTGTTTGAAAACCAACTTGTTTTTCAAGGAAGTTGGTGCTTCAATGTTGCCAAAGAAAATCAGATAGACAGGTGTGAAATTATTGGAAGCCTTGGTCGCATTACTTTTTCCATTTTTGGAAATACTGTTGCTATTCATACCAAATCAGAAGAGAAGGAATTTACATTTGACCATCCTGAAAATATTCAATTGCCGATGATTTCGCGTACAGTTGAATATTTCAGGGGTACCGGGCCAAATCCATCTCCGATTGAAGAAGCATTGGTTTTGATGAAGATTATAGATAATTTTTCGGTAATAAGATCATAATACATGACGCTGTTGATACACAGGTGCCTGCTGGAGTATATGTGTCAGTTACTATTGATCGTCTTATGTACCCTTATTTGTTGGGGAGTCCTCTCAGTCATTCAAAGGACTTTAGCTGAGGTTGTTTGTGTAAATTAATATTCTTTATACTAAAGACTAAATGTTATATTAGTGCTATTACTGGGGAGATGCCAAGCTAATCATCTTCTTGGTATTGAGTATAATATCAATATAAACCAATTAAACAATGGAGAGAAAAGAATTTATCCGAAGCACGAGCCTATTGGCGGCATCAGCATTTTTCGCCCAGTCTAAAGTATTCGGTTTTCAAGCCGATACAGTCCGTGTGGGGCTGATTGGTACCAATGGTATGGGCTGGTCAAATTTGAATGCGATCTTGCATATACCAGGAGTGGAGTGCACAGCATTATGTGATGTCGATGAAAATGTGTTGCGGAATCGAGTAGAGGAATTAAAGAAGCGCCAGATAAATGTAAAAGCTTACGTCGATTATAAAGATCTGCTGAGAGCAAAAGACGTCGATGTTGTTATTATCGCTACGCCAGATCATTGGCATTGCCTACAAATGGTTGATGCTGTTGCTGCGGGGAAAGATGTATACGTCGAAAAACCAATTGGTAACTCCATTCGCGAATGTGAAATTATGGTTGCAGCTGCTAAAAAGCATAAACGTGTTGTTCAGGTCGGGCAATGGCAACGAAGTCAGCAGCACTTCCGAGATGCTATGGATTTTGTCCACAGCGGAAAACTTGGAAAGATACGTCTTGTTAAGGCTTGGGCGTATCAGGGCTGGATGAAGAGTGTTCCAGTCCAAGCAGATGCTTCTGTTCCAGAAGGAGTGCATTACGATAAATGGCTAGGACCTGCTCCTAAGCGAGCGTTTAATCCCAATCGTTTTCATTTCAATTTTAGATGGTATTGGGACTACGCGGGTGGCCTGATGACTGATTGGGGGGTACATATGCTGGATTACGCTTTGATTGGCATGAAGGTGTCGGATCCGGTGTCTGTAATGGCTGCAGGAGGTAAATTCGCTTATCCAGAAGACGCTGCTGAAACACCAGATAGCTTAACTACGGTCTACGAGTTTGAGGGATTCAATGTGCAATGGGAGCAGGCAACAGGGATAGATTTAGGACCTTACCAGAAGAATCACGGCGTATCATTTATTGGTAATAATGGCACCCTTGTGGTAAATCGCGAGGGATGGGAAGTTATTCCAGAAAAAGGGCGAATGGATGCTGTGTCTTTTCAACGTTCACAGGATAACGGATTGGACAAGCATATGGTAAATTTTGTTGAAGCCGTTAGAAAGAGGTCAGCAGAAGGTTTAAATGCTCCGATAGAGGCCGGTGCGCATATAGCCATTTTCTCGCAGATGGGAAACATAGCGTATAGGTCTAAGAAGAAATTATTTTGGGATAAACAAAAGCGCAGTTTTAACGATAAAGATGCAGACCAATACTTGGCAAAAGTGTATCATAATGGCTATAATTTGCCCAAGGTATAAGACCTGCAAACAACCTTGGTCTATGTGATCTTAGCAGAATGAATTACTAACCTGTCTTCTGTACGATAGCAGATCAGGACTGAGGATATCTACAAAAGTAAGGCAGACGATTCATCCGTCTGCACCATGTATAGCTGCAATGGTTTGAATATCGATTTTCAAGACGTAATCCATTGCAGCTACTCTTGCAAAAGCGTATGTATTTTTTCAATAGACGTCTCGTTCTCCAAAAATTCAATATAAGGTAACAAAGGTTCGAGGTCGCTCTTATCCATCGTTTCTACGTCGTCAAATAAAGCATTTACAAAATCAGTGCAGAAGGATTTTCCAAAACTGTAGGTACTAATTCGGGTAAGATCCTCATAATTGATTTCTGTAGCATTCAAATTAAATACAAGTTCAGGAATTTCGTAATCACCTTCCGACGGATAGCCGATATACTTAAACATGCTTTCTTTCCATACACGAAATAAAATCTGATGCGAAACATGTTTTCCGAAGTATTCAAATACCTTGGAAAGTATATCGCCAGCAATTTCCCGTTCAAATATACCGGTAATGCTTTTGTCAATGATTTCGGCATAGGGAATAAAAATTGAGCTATCAAAATTAACATCAAAATTAGCCGTAAGCATTTTGGGAATAAGGTCTTTGGGCTGGATTCTTAAAAGTTGTCTTGCTGTTAAGGAGGTTAAATTGTGCTTTTGTTCTCGACCATGGCTGTCGGGGAGGTGTACTGTATGTTCTTTATCGAGGAGCGAGATGACGAATTTCCAATCTTCGGGCCTTTTGAGAATCCTGCAGTTATGAGCGAGATAGCCGCTCCTCTTGGGGTCGGCCTTCTTATCACCGACGATAACTTCTCCAGGCTGAATAATATGTTCTGGAGGAATTTTAAACCTACGTATATGTACAAAGAGTTCTTCTCCGGCAGGTAATGCAATCGTACCAAATCCTTTGTTATTGTCGAACCATTTGACTGCGCCGATAAACATGGCTGGGGTTGAGTTTTGTTTCAATAGCATAAAGATAAGTAATAAATGCATTTATTACCTATTGAAAATGAAAAATTTATTCTATAGCACACGTTGCTTGAGCATTTGCTCGCTCGTTCTAACGAATTAAACGTGATGTGTAAAAATAGCAAGTATATTCTTTGATTCGTCTTCAGCAAAAATGGGATTTGTGTCTCTTGAGTCAAAACGTTATTTTTATGGTTTGGATGGGAGTTCATTAATTAGAGCTAAACGTAATGACGAATATAGAGAAGCAAAAAATTATTTTGGTTGAGGACGAGCAGGACGTCGCTGATTTGATTGTACAAGGCTTAGGCGAGGATGGTTATCGAGTCATTCATCTGGCGCGTTCGGAAGGTTTGGAGCAGCTTTTGGCGAAGCAAGATGTCTCTCTTGTGCTATTGGATATTCTTTTGCCGGGAACTAACGGCCTCGATATCTGTAAACAAATCAGGCAATGGGGGTATACGGATCTTCCAGTAATGATGCTCACAGCCTTGGGAACGCCCGAAAATGTGGTTTTAGGGCTTGATAATGGAGCTGATGATTATCTTTCAAAGCCATTTAAACTTATCGAGCTTAAAGCGCGAATTCGATCATTGATTCGTCGGCAACAGTCGATTGTCCAGGCCACACAGCGTGAGCTTCAACCGTCAAAAGACACCTATAGTTATGGTTTTTTAAGTATCGATGATTATAAAAAAACAGCGTATTGCGACGGTCAGGAACTTAATTTAACAAGTACTGAATATCGTTTGCTCTTATTGTTTATTCAAAGGCCGAAAAAGGTATTTGAGCGAACGGAACTTTTAGACAAAATATGGGGAATTAATTTTGATATTGGATCAAATGTTGTCGATGTTTATGTGAATTATCTGAGAAAAAAGATTGAAAAAGTAACAAGAAAGAAGGCCATCCATACGGTTATTGGTATGGGATATGTACTAAAAATTGAAGACTGAATATTTCAAAATGCACAACTATAATCGTAAGCTTATCTACCTTATTGCAATCCTAATCATATATGTGAGTTGTTTTGTTGGCTTTATCTTTTATTCCGTTACGAATTTTGCTTTTACTGATTTTTATAAGCGGCTGGACCTCCGACGAAATATTGCCGCTGAAAAGTTTCTGAACAGTAAATCTGCTTCCCAAGCAGATCAGTGGAGCCTTGATTTTATTGAAAATCTCAATAATCAACATGAATTTTTGGTTGAATTTGATGGCAAGGATTCTATTTTAAGAAGCCAGGGATTCCACCATGAACTTTGGGATAAGATTAGTAAAAGGGGAACGTCAAATTTCAAGTCGGGCAAGCAATTTTATTCAACTAAATATTTCTCGCAAAACGGTCGTCACTATATTGTTGGGGCATCTGCGGAAAATTATTTTTATACCCATCATCTGGCTTACCTCCGGAACTTGCTCATTATAAGCCTGATTTTAGGTATCCTCTTTATTTTTGTTGTTTCGGTTTTCATGAAACGCTCATTCTTAAAGCCCATATTGACCATGATGAAGGAGGTACAGGCCATTGGTTCCGAAAATCTTTATAAGCGATTGGATGAGGATAAATATAAAGGTGAACTTCATGGTCTTGCACAGACATTTAACCGAATGTTGACGCGGTTAGAGACCTCTTTTGAAACTCAAAAAAACTTTATCAGCAATGCGTCCCATGAACTGAACACGCCATTAACTTCCATTATCGGGCAGGCAGATCTTGCCTTATCCAAAGAACGCAGCAATGAGGAGTACCAACGCACATTATCGAAAATTATTGAATCTGCAGAGCATCTGGAGAAAAAAACGAAAGCACTCTTATTGTTGGCGCGTACAGGTTTTGTAAACAATGCGACAACGTTCAATCCAGTTCGTATTGATCAGATCGTAATGGATGCCGAGCTGACAGTTAAGGCTATCAACGATAAATTTAAGATTATAACAGATTTTAGCCTATTACCAGATGATAGCATGCGACTTAAGGTGAATGGAAATGAAATTTTGCTCCAGCTTGCGCTGTCTAATATTATCAGTAATGCCTGTAAATATTCATCCGATAGAACCGCTTACATCGCATTAGGTGCATTGGACAACAAAGTTTTTATCCTTATCAAAGACAAGGGGATAGGAATACCATCCCGAGAATTAGATCATATTTACGATCCTTATTTTAGAGCTTCCAATACAAGTGGTATCGATGGTTATGGAATTGGCTTACCTTTGGCAAGAAATATCATTAAGCTGCATGGCGGTTCGTTGAAAGTCAACTCTATTGTAGGGGAAGGCACAACTGTTGAAGTGGAATTACCGACTTATCTGCGATTTTAATCCAGTTTTAATTTCAGTACAGTTTTTAATCCAGTTTTAATACTGTTGTCAACTTTCTAATCGAAAGCTAATTTTAGATTCATACCATTGCCATAACTGCGTTTTAACTTTGCTTAAAAAAATAGTATGGCTAAAACAACGCGCATATTAATTCCCAGCGATTTTACGGTTGATTCGCTTGATTTTGTCCAGCAGAGTATAGAAGAATCGGTGGCCGAGCAAATTGATATCATTCTGGTATACGGTAATAAAAGCAGTAGTTCAGCAAGTGAATTGCTCGGTATCGGATTGGATGATCAGCTCGATATGCTCCAATCTGAATCTTTCTTAAATGCTTGTCGTGTACTGTATCAGCGTTATCAAGACCGCCACCTCAATATCTTTGCCGATATTTTATGTACAGACAATAAAAACTATCTCCGACATTACCTCCGTGGGCAAGCTGTTGACGAAATTAGAATTCCTCGCAATTATAACTATAAAAAGAAGACACGTCATTTTTTTAATGTTGCTGAAGCGCTCCGAAATGTCGGGGGCCAAATTCGTTCGATCGTACTGTTTAGCGACAAGGGAGATCCTTCTCATCATAAAATGGCACTGACGAATGGGTAATCAGCAGAAATTGTCCAACTGTCATTGGATTAAAACATAATATTCAAATTATCTATTTTTTATTTTTATGGCGAAATTACACGGCGGACCATCTCCTTTGCAGCGTCTGGTTAGTCTCCTACATCCAGAACGTAAAACAATCAATTTTATATTTATTTATGCTATCGTCATTGGTATGTTTAGCCTGACAATTCCAATAGGGATTACAGCGATATTTAATTTTTTAAGCAACGGAGCAATGTATAGCTCTACTTATATTTTAATTGGTTTTGTGCTGTTTGGCGTGGTCATGGCCGGCACGTTACTGATCGGACAACTCACGCTGGTTGAATATTTAGAACAGAAAATCTTTCTAAAATCAGCAATAGAATTTTCGTATCGCCTTCCGCGAATTGATCCCAAGGAATTGTTAGGGGAAAATCTTGTGGAATTGGTGAATCGATTTTTTGATGTGATCATTATTCAAAAAGGAATTATTAAACTTTTGATCGATATCATCGCTGCAGTTGTAACCATCTTCTTTAGCGTGGTGTTATTGTCCTTTTACCATCCTGTGTTTTTGGCTTTTGGGTTGGTTGTGATCTGTGTTGTTATCATTATATTGGCGCTATATTATAAAAGGGGATTACGGACGAGCATTGAAGAATCCGAATACAAATATAAGACGGTGGCCTATTTAGAATCTGTTGCGGAGAATATAGCGCTTTATCGCGGGGACAAAGCAAAAATGCAGGCAGTGACAGACAATACAGATCATATTGTCGGTAAATATTTAGGAGCTCGCAATGATCATTTTAAGGTCTTAAAAAGGTTTTTCATAGGCTCTGTCATGCTTCGTACTCTACTGTTTGGGGCGATGCTTTTACTGGGATCTTATTATGTTGTTGAGCGACAAATGACTTTTGGGCAATTTGTGGCTGCCGAAGTCGTCATCGTTCAAATCGGTTATGCTATCGAGAAACTGATGACCAATCTAAATACGATTTTTGATATGCTGACAGGAGTAGTCAAGTTAGCGGCGATAACGGATCTTGCGTTGGAGGAGGACGCTGCTAATTATGTGGATTAACAAGGATGATAAGAGCGAAAAAACAGTTTCGTGGAGAGATCTCTCCCAGGATGCAGTATCTAAACTATTGAAAGAACGTGGATCACTCGTTTTGGGACGCCTTTTGGTATGCTCTGCGGTTATCTTTGCGCTTGCATTATTTCTGCCTTGGAGGCAGACAATTGCTGGAATAGGCACGGTAACCGCGCTTCGGCCCGAAGATAGACCACAGACGATACAAAATCAAATTGGCGGTCGTATCGAGTATTGGGCAGTTACTGAGGGACAGGAAGTGAAGAAAGGTGACACAATTTTGGTGCTTTCGGAAACTGCCCAATCTTATTTTGATCCAATGCTACCCTTGCGTTTAAAAGAGCAATTGCATGCTAAACAAAGCGGTGAGGATGCCGCAGATCAAAAAATGAAAGCCACCGAAGCGCAGATTGTAGCTTTACGTAACGGTTTGGAATTTCAACTCGAGTCTGCAAAAAATAAGGTGATACAGTCTCAAAATCTCGTGAAAATTGATAGTGCTGAACTCGTTGCGGTTGTGAGCTTTTTCGAGACCAGTGAAAAACGGCTTAAGCGCTACGAAGAGGGGTATCGAGATGGGCTGTTTTCTCTGACAGATATTGAAACAAGACGTCTAAATCTACAGAATGACCGAGCTAAAGTTGTTAGTGCCGAAAATAAGCTTTCCAATTCAAGGCAATCTTTAACCAATGCACAAATAGAATTAAATAACATTCGTGCAAAATATAACGAGTCATTAGCGAAAGCACAATCGGATTTAAGTTCTGCTTTTTCCTCTAAAGCTTCTGTGCAAGGTGATATTGCTAAACTCAAAAATGAAATTTCCAATATTGATGTGAGAAGAGGACTGTATATTGTTAGGGCGCCACAGGACGGATTTATTGTCAAGACTTTCAAAGCTGGAATAGGTGAAAATATGAAAGAGGGAGAGTCTGTGGCGACATTGCAGCCTAAAACCCCCTTGCTTGCCGTTGAACTGTATGTCAATGCGATGGATGTGCCATTGATAGCACCGGAAAGCGATGTACGGCTACAATTTGATGGGTGGCCATCGATACAGTTTTCAGGTTGGCCTTCAGTGGCAGTTGGTACTTTTGCAGGAAAAGTGTCGGTTATCGATAAAGTGAGCAGTACCAATGGTCAATTTAGGATCTTGGTGCGCGCAACAGCGCCGGTCCCTGAAGGGGATGAACCCTGGCCGGTCCAGTTAAATCAAGGGTCAGGGGTATTCGGAAGAGTTATTTTAAATAAAGTCCCTTTATGGTACGAGATATGGCGACAGTTAAATGGATTTCCGCCGAGTTTGGAGCGTGAACCTAAGGATAGTGGAAAAAAGTGATTATGCTATGAGCAAATTGAATCTCATTTTTATTGTATTGTATGTTTTTCTATGCCATTTGCTTCCCGCGCAGGAAAAGGAGAATACGGCGAGAAAAACGTTCACTTTGGGCGACATGGAGGCACTTTTGATGGCTAACCATCCGATTGTAAAACAAGTCAATCTATTGAGCGAGACGGCTAAAGCGCAGGTGATGCAGGGATTAGGTAAGTTTGATCCGACTATCAATGCAAGTTTTAAAAATAAATACTTCGGCAATAAGGAATACTACAACGCGTGGAATAGTGAGCTGAAAATTCCACTTTGGTTGGCTGGAGCCGACCTTAAAATTGCTTACGATAGGAATGTCGGTGACTATACCAACCCTCAATCCAGGACGAACAGCGCTGGCCTGTCTGCCGTAGGCTTAAGTATACCACTTGGACAAGGATTAATTATTGATAGCAGAAGAAATACGTTACAGCAGGCAAAAGCAATGGTACGCTATTTAGAAGGCGAAAAGATAAAGCAAATCAATAGCATTTGGTTCCAGGCAGTCTCAGATTACTGGAATTGGTATTTTGCCTATCAGCAATATCAGTTTTTACTGGAGGGTGTAAAATTAGCAGATCAACGTTTTAAGGCCATCAGTGAGCAAACCGTCTTGGGTGATAAACCTGCGATTGATTCGATTGAGGCCTCTGTCGTGGTCAAAGAAAGGTGGATAGAGCTTTCGAAGTATGAAGCCGAGTTAAAAAATGCCCGAATTATGTTATCTAATCACCTTTGGAATGATCAGCAATTTCCAGTGGAACTTCCAGATTACGCAGTTCCTCATAAGGCAGCTGGCGAAATTCTCTTGCCGGACAACAAAGTGATCCATGCGCTTCTTGATTCAGCCAAAATTGCCCATCCTGAATTGATCAAATTGGCGAGTAAAAATCAACAGCTCGAATTTGAGGAACGCTACCGTAAGGAAATGCTCAAACCAAAATTTACGGTTTCAGGAACACTGATATCAAGCCGCCGCAGTTTCAATGATTTTATACCACCACAGTATGATTTCAACTGGCAGAATTATAAACTGGGGTTTGAATTTGCATTTCCCCTATTTATCCGCAGCGAAAGGGGTAAATTAAAAGAGGTAAGAATTAAGTTAGATCAATTGCACTACGAACAGGCGGTTACGGAGCGCAACATTTACAATGATGTTATTAGAAAATACAACGAATTAACAGCATATAGCACGCAATTCGAACTTCATGCGTTGAATGTGAGTAACCAAGAACGTTTACTTAAGGGAGAGTTAAACAAGTTTGAACTAGGTGAATCAACCTTGTTTGTGGTCAATAGCAGAGAAAGCAAACTGATCGAAATGCGCATAAAGCAAGAAAAGCTTTTTACGGATTTTCGGAAGGCACTGGCAGAATTATACTACAAGGCCGGAACCAAATTTTAATCTACGTATTCTTTTTAATCTGATTTTAATCTGCGCATTCTTTTTAATCTCATTTTAATATCGATTTGAACATTCTAATAGAAAGTTAATTCCAGATTCATTCGATTGCCATGGTGGCCTATTAATTTTATATAAAAATAATTGGATATGGCAAAGGCAACGCGGGTATTAATTCCAAGTGATTTTACAATTGATTCGCTATTTTTTGTTATTCATAGCATCGAACAATCGACGGCAGAAGAGCTTGATATCATTCTAGTTTATGGGAATAAGAGTAGTACTTCGATCAGTGAATTATTAGGAATCACGTTGGAAGACCAACTTAGCAATCTTCAATCCGAAGATTTCTTGAAAGCCTGTCAAATGATCTGTCATCGGTATGAAAATCGTAAGCTAACAATCTATACCGATATCCTCAGCTCGGACAATCTCAATTATTTAAAGCATTATTTGCGTGGAGCTCGGATTGATGAAGTCAAAGTTCCAACAGATTATCAATTTGAAAAAAGAACACGGCACTTTTTTGACGTGGGACAGGCTTTGCTTCATTTGAACAGAAGTAAACAGAAAAATGTGAGGATCGTCGAAAAACCTGGAACAAACAAAACAGGGAGAAATGTGTTAGCGGATTTATTTTTTAACAAAAAATGGGATGTTAATTATTAAGAGAAAAATACTGGCAAAATTCAACTTTGTATTGTTGACTTTTCTGCTTTTGGGAGCGAGTTCAATGGTTGTTTTTTATGAAAACCCTGAGCGTCTTTTAGAAGGCGAATGGGAAGAGCAAGGTTGGTACTTTGAGAAAGTGGAGAAGTCGCCTATGTTTAAGAAGCAGACTGTTATTCATGAAGGAATAAAAGATGCCGCAATAGCTCATCTTCCGCCTTTGCAGGATGGGTTATGGCATTTTGAGAGGATGGGTGATAAAAATTTTATTGCCCATCATGAGGATCAACAATACAACTGGTTTTTGAAGGGGAGGGGGCACATCCTTGAGCTTCGAAAGAATGATGAGCTTATTGAAAGCTTTGTTATTCAGAAGCTCAACAAAAACCAATTGGTGCTGCACCTTAATTTGGATATGCAGACAAAAGGTATAGCGCGTATCGTGTTGAAAAAAGGAGGAAAGGAAAAATATGCTGAGAAAATATAGCAATCATAGGACCATCGAAGATAATATCAAGTTGGGCGGGATTACCGCTTTTTCGGCGGGAATGGTCAATGTCGCTTCCGTTATCGTCTTCTTCTCGTTTACATCCAATGTAACCGGTTACTATGCTGTTTTTGCCCAGGAGATAGCGAAAGGGAATTGGTATCAAGGGGCAGTGGTGTTGTTTTGGATATTACTTTTTTTGACGGGAAGTATGATTTCGAATCTTATCATTATCCATGGTAAAGGACGCTTTAGTTCCTACCTGACTCATTCTATTCCCTTGGCATTGGAAATACTGAGTATATTGTTTGTAGGCATATATCTGGATGTCTTTTATGAGGACTCTTTAAAAGAAACAGAGATACTTGTTGGCGCATTATTGTTTGCGATGGGATTACAAAATGGTTTAACCGCGAGCATATCAAATTTTGTCGTAAAAACGACACATTTAACCGGCTTGACGACAGATCTTGCCATATTAATTTCGATGTTTACAAAAGAATCAAACCGAAATAATAAGGCATTGGTGGATAAATTTCATTTGCTCTTGAGCATTGTGTCAGCTTATGTACTTGGTGGGCTCTTAAGTGGTATTTCTTTTACCTACTTATCGAACAAAACTTTTTACATCGTCTGTTTTGTTCTTCTAATTATCGGCTTGTACGATCATTACAAATTGTATATGCTGAAAAAGCAATTTGTAAATCGTCATCGTGAGGGGGCGGCGACCTAAAATGGGGGCTATATAATTTTATCCAGTTGGTATGGGAAATCTTCGTTCATCAGCTGTTTATAATTGAGGCAGAATTGTTGAAATTTTATACGGGCATCCTCTTGCTGATGTAAGGCAAACATCGCTCTTACTTGAGAGAATATAGCCTGCTCATTCAAGGGATCTAATAACAGTATGGCATGTGCTAACGCAATGCTTTTTTTATGTTGATGTTCGAGATCCGCTTGCTGAAGTTTCGCTAGAAAAATAGGAAGCAAACTTTGTTCAACTTCAGTTTTTAGGGTATCAAATACAGGGTGATCCAATCCCTGTAAGAACTTTCCCCGCTGAATGACTTGAGTTAATCTGCTTTCATTGATGCACGATGGATCAACCATTAACTGGATACATGCTACATAATCACAATAGAATTCTTCTGTTGTTTCAATAATAAATCGGCCCTTCTTATGCACAAGTTCTATTCCTGTAAATTCGTTTAGTACTTTTCTTAAATGGTTGATCGTGACTCCTCGCGAGTTCTTGACCTTATCTTCTGATTTGTCAGGCCACATCATCTGGCTGAAGTATGGAGAACTTATACCCGATCGGTGGGATAGAATGAGGCAAAATGCCTGCTTAAGCTTTGTGCTAAATAAATAGGAGACATCCCGTTTGTTTCGATCAAACGCACGAAACTCACCGAATAGAAAAATTGCATTCGGACGAACAAAATCGTCTTTTTTTGGCAATTCAGCGGTCACTGCTATTGGGTGTGTGATAAGTGCCGTCTCTTCTAGTAGATCAGTTAATTGTCTTTTTCCTTTTCTTTGCCTCCAAATAAAGTAGATACTCAATCCAACTATCCCCAATATCATCAAGAATAGAAATATCTTGCGGTGAGAACCATATCTAGGAAAGCTGTTTAGCTCAGACAGACTTATAGGAATCATGTTTAATGAATAAACCTTTAATGTCGATTGGATATCATCCTTTGATTCCTGAACCAACACTAGGAGTCTGCCTAACTGCTTATCCATATAAAGTTGGGCATGCGTACTTATTTTATCCGAGTAGATCGGGACGGAGTCGCCTACTATGGCAAAACTTCCGTCTAGAATCGAAAAGCGATAAAGTTGAATATTGGATTTTGTTAGATACTCTGGATAGCATAGAGCATAAAAGTGTGCCTCATCTGGAAAGACCAAACCTCGGGCTGGCACGATATGCTTGTCTTTCCACATGATGTCCCATTTTTTAATGATTTTCTTACTGTTCAAATTAATCTGATAAAAATCATACAGATATTTTCGCCCAACAATATGTTCTCCCGATTCATTTCCCATACCTCCGAATATATAGGCGGTATGATCTTCGGTACCTTTTCCAGCGGTAAGAAAATAACGCGGGAAGATTTTATCACCTGACCATCCCTCTAAGGTTTGCCATTTGTTGGAGTCGACATCGTAACGTCTAAATTCATCACTGTATGTCATATTGCCATAGCCCCCGAAAATATAGAACTGCCGATTTCTTTCGTCATAAAAAGAGCCATGATGATTTAGCTCCTTCTTGATCAGGTCGTAACTCTCGACTTTCCATTCGAAATTTTTAAGATCAAGACTGGCGACTGTAGGACCTAAATAAGATTGCGTATAAAAAAGTTCATAAACATAGAGTTTATTTGTCGTAGAGTCGATGAAATTGTTTCCTAAAACCAGTTTAACAGGACAGGGGTTTTGAAACGCCAGCTTATTCGTTTGATTGGTTTTTACATTGTATATGGTTATGGAATCCTGATTAAAATAATAAATCTCTTTCGTTCGCTGATTGTAACATGAGCCAGCTTGTGACGGTGAACTGTTCGAAAAAATATTTTTCCATCTGTAAGAATCTAGCATTAGCCATGTTGGATTGGAAACACTCCCGTAAGCATTGCCATCTTCATCGTGGACAATATGTCCCGCATTCTCCTTTAGCGGAAAGAAGTACTGATGCGTTGCATTTCCAATACGTACATTTTTGATCGACATCATGGGTACATCAATCAGATAATCACTTTTTCCAAAAACAATTCGGGGACTGTATACTCGCGGTAGCTTGACCTTTGGCGATTCAAACGCCTGATCCTGGATCTTAAGCTTAAAGACTTGCTCTTCAAGATCAAAGGTCAACTGAATGTTTATCCATTCCTCCTTAAATAGTCGCTGCTGATTTATTTTTGCGATGATCAGACTAGTCTTACCTTCTTCATTCAGGCGGAAAATACAGTTTTCTCCCTCTTCATCATAAAACAGATTATATATCGTGTTGTTGTCCTTATTCTTGACACGGAAAATATTACCTAAAGAGTTTGATGCGTAAATGGATAATTGAAATGCTAAGGTAAACTGCTTCTCGAATGAAATCTCCTTTTTATTAAATAATTCGTAGGAGGTCCGTTTATCTATAGGTTCATGGCCGGCGCTAAACTTGAGCCCCTGAGATAGGGAGAGTATCGGAATTAAAAGTAAAAAAAGAATATATAGTGTACAGCGTGGCATAGCACAATCAAAAACTTAAACCAATTAGTCGTCGACAATGAGCTGCTTATGTTACCTGTTGTCTCTTGTCGGCTTTTAATGAAATCGTAATGGTTAGGATATCCCTTACCAATATATCTAACAGCGTTAAAAGTATGCAAAAAAATGCGGCCAATAAAATAAAACCTATGTTACAATCACCAAGTTGTATTTGTATCATTGATGATAATATAAAAAAACGTGGGGGCTAGGGTTATCGTTTTATTTTTACGTTTTAACCCAAATTTAACCCAAAAAATAATCAGTCAATACTACCTTGCGTTCGAATTCCTACAGGTATTTCCGGTAGAAACTCGAACTAATTATAAATCGAAAATATCACTTATGAAAGTCTTTAAAAAGCTGCAATTTGTTATTGTTGCTTCTATATCCATGATGATTGTTCCTTATGGGTATGTCGAGGCACAAAAATCTTTTCCCGCTGCCGATAGCAATAACAGCCGCACTGTTCAAGAGCAAAACTTACGCCGTTCGATGGAACTTTTTGACCGGTCAATGGAAGTTTATTTCTCGGCCGATCGACAAGTTATGTATCGTTTTTATAACCCGGATACAAAGGTGCGCTCCCAAGAAAAAGCAAGTGTATGGATGTATTCCGCTTCGATAGAAGCTGTCAATGCCATTTTAGGGGGGCTTAAGTCGCAGAAAGAAAAGGGGAACTATCGTTTATTCGATCAAAACTATAAACGCTATGTTAATCTTTTGGCGGAGCTCCATGGTAATGCAGCCTATTATTTAGGTTCCTTCAACTTTACATCCTTTACACAGACAAAGGACTGGACAGTGTACGCTGTGGATCGTGTCGGGGAAAAAGGCAAAGCCAATGTAACCGGCGTACTCAATGTTTATGACGATCAGATGTGGATGATACGGGAGTTGATAGAGGGGTACCGGCTGACTGGTAAAGATACTTATCTAAAGGAAGCCGAGTATCTGACTGCTTATGTTCTGGATGGATGGGACTGCACACGCGATAATCGGGGGCATGAAAATGGTGGAATACCTTGGGGACCGGGCTATGTCACAAAACACGCCTGTAGCAATGCACCAATGGTTAGCCCGCTGGTTTGGTTACACGAAATTTATAAAACCAAGAAGGACCTAATAACATATCGATATATTGATATAGAAGACAAACAATCCCGCCGTTCGAAAACGATTCGGAAGAGCAAGTATTATTTGGATTTTGCTAAAAGGATTTATGCTTGGCAAAAGGATCATCTATTGAACGATAAAGGTGTATATGATGATATGCTGGGCGAATGTTATCCAGATTGCAGTGTTGCCTACGAAATTGTGGATGGTATAAAGTACCGAAAAAATACCCAATTGAGGAGAGCTGTTGGGACCTCTTTTTCGTATAACAGCGGTACAATGATTTCTGGAGCTGCCGATCTGTATCGGGCGACTCAATCAAAAATCTATTTGGAAGACGGAGAGCAGTTGACCGATGCGAGTTTCCAATATTTTGCTACACCGGGTTCGCAGGTTCCTACACACTATACTTATGCGTCGGATGGGTTTAATAACTGGTTTAATGGAGTATTGCTTCGAGGATTTCTTCAGATTTCTCCAGTTTTCAAAAAAGCTGGCAGCTATAAGAAATCCTTTCAACAGAATTTAGACTATGGATATACATACTTTTTGCGTTCAGGCTTATTGCCGCAAGATCTTCTCGGGGGGTGGCACGCAGACACAGGTAAAAACAACCTAGAGGGGATGTTCATGTTTGCCTATGCGGCACAGTACGCCATGCTATCTCAGGATCATGACGGGAAATAACCGGATGAGGTAGAAGATCAACGGAAGCAAGATTTATTTTAGTAACAGATATCAACAAAACCGAGCCTAAACGCTCATGAAATACTTCAAATAGCACAATCACTAGTTAAAACCAATTTATTAAGATGAAAAAGGATATAGGGAAATCGAGGCGGCGAATCAGCACACTGCTTGTGCTGATGGCGCTGGGTATTCCGTCCATCGGATGGGCCCAACAACGGAATGTCAGGGGAAAAGTATTGGATAGTAACAATAAGCCGATTGCTGGAGTGACGATATCGGTTCAGAACGCAGATAGTCGTATAGAGACAACGACTAACGCGGACGGAAGCTATTCTATTAGTGTTCCTGAAGGTAAAAAACTATTATTTAAATCCCTCGGCTTCAGTGCAAAGGAGGAGGTTACAGACGGGAAGTCTACGATTAATGTCGTATTGCAAAGTGATGACATGCAGCTGGAAACAGTTGTCGTAGTCGGTTACGGTACGCAGCGTAAACAATCCCTGACCGGTGCCATTGCATCTGTCAAGGGGACAGAAATGAGGCAGACGAAAAACGAAAATCCACAGAATATGCTAACTGGTCGCGTGGCCGGTGTACGTGTTTGGCAGAAGAGTGCAGAGCCAGGAGCTTATAGTGCTAATTTTGATATACGTGGTATGGGAGCTCCCTTAGTCGTAATTGACGGGGTACCCCGTACAAGTGAAGACTTTCAGCGTCTGAATCCAAGTGATATTGAAGACGTTTCGGTACTGAAGGATGCATCGGCTGCTATTTATGGGGTGAGGTCGGCAAATGGTGTTGTACTGGTAACGACAAAAAAGGGAAAGGAAGGGAAGACGATCGTCAATTATAATGGATCTTATACTTTTCAAAGGCCTTCGGGACTGCCTGTATTGGCTGATGCAATCAGTGCCATGACGGTCTATAATGAGAAATCCATGAACAATATCAATGGTGGTAGTCCCATATATACCGAGAAGGATTTTGAAGATTTTAGAAATGGTACTCGACGTTCGTCCGATTGGACAGGTCTGATTTTTTCAAAATATGCGCCGCAGACTCAACACGATGTTAGCTTTTCTGGTGGAAGTAATAAAGTTCAATATTATATTGGGGGAGGTTATTCCTACCAGCAAGGCTTTTTTAAATCAGGTGATCTCAATTATAATAAATACAATTTACGGTCTAATATTTCGGCAGAATTAGCTAAGGGATTGAAACTTGACTTAAATATCAGTGGCATGGCCGATCAGCAAAATAATCCTTACAACAGTGCTGTTGATATCATTCGGAATTATTGGCGTCAGGGTGTATTGTTTCCTGCATACGCAGATCCCAACAATACCTTGTTAAATTATGAGGGACTAGATTTAGAACAAAATACAGTCGCGATGATGGATGCATCTATTTCCGGCTATCGCAAATTCAAAAAGAAGACCTTTCAATCTTCCGCCGCATTGAATTATGAGCTGAGTAATTTATCTCCTTTTCTTCAAGGATTTTCGGCAAAGGCATTAATTAGTTACGATTACCGTGCAGATAACAATTCCCTATTCAGAAAAGAATATTATCAGTATGCGTTGAATAAAACAACGGGTAAATATGATCAGAAACTCTATAACTTGAGTAGTCCAAATCAAATGAAGCGGGAGTTTTATGATAAGCAACAGGTATTGGGGCAATTTATTTTGAATTATGATCGAACTTTTGGAAATCAACATAAGCTAGCTGCACTTGTCGGCTGGGAATCACAAAAAAACGATGGCGATAACTTCTATGGATTGAAAAATCTTGCTTTCGGTTCAGATCAATTGCTCGCTGGTGTAGAAGATGGACAAATGACTTCCATGTATGGTGGGATCGGTGACTATTATAATGAAGCGAAGTCTGCACTATTTGGACGTGTTAACTATGATTTTGCTGGACGTTATATTGCCGAATTCCAGTTTCGCTATGATGGATCTTCCCGTTTTGCAAAAGGGCATCAATGGGGATTTTTCCCTTCCGCTTCTGTAGGCTGGCGTATCTCTGAAGAGCCGTTTTTTAAATCGATCGACGCCCTCTCTTTTGTTAATCAACTGAAATTACGAGGTAGTTATGGTGTGCTGGGCGATGATTTGTCAGACTCATGGGATTTTGGTTGGGTACCGGGTTATGTTTATCCTGCAACCAGCGGAAATGCTGAAAATGGATACAACAATCAATATGCACCAGGCTACATTTTCGGTGATAAATACATTACGGGTGTAAGTCGAAAGGCTATCGCCAACGAGTTAATTACTTGGTATAAAGCGAAAACATTTAATGTAGGTTTAGATTTTGAAGGCTGGAACGGATTGTTCGGTTTTACCTTGGACTATTTTGAACGCACGCGATCAGGATTATTTCAACGGCGTACAAGTGAATTCCCTACAGTAATTGGGGCCATAGCCCCGATGGAAAATGCCAATAGTGATCGTCACATGGGATTAGAGTTGGAATTGAAACACCGTAATAAAATCAACGATTTCTCCTATAATATTCGCGCGATTGCCACGGTGACTAGAAATAAATATCTCACAGCTGTTCAAAATGGCCCATATAAAAACTCGTACGACCGTTGGCGTAATGACAACTTCAACAACCGGTATCAAGGGATACAATTTGGCTATGAATCGGCAGGACGGTTTGAAAATTGGGACGATATCTGGAGTTATCCAATTTACAAGGAACGTGATGTATTGCCTGGAGATTATAAATACCTAGATTGGAACGGGGATGGTGAAATCAACGATCAGGATGAACATCCATTTGCCTTTGATCAGACGCCTTGGGTCAATTATAGTTTGAACCTCGAAACAGCGTATAAAAATTTCGATATGAACCTCTTATTTCAAGGCTCAGCTTTGGGTTCAATGGAATATAAGGAACCACTTTATGCAATATGGGGAACAAATGGAGGCGGAACCCTTGAACAATATCTTGACCGCTGGCACCCTGTTAATCCATTGGCAGATCCTTATGATCCCGCAACTGAATGGGTTCGGGGCTATTATGGTTTCACCGGACGATATCCAAAATCCAATTCTGAATTTAATCGGGTGAGTACAGCTTATTTACGTCTTAAAAGCATCGAATTGGGGTACACCTTTTCGAATTTAAAAACATCCTCATCAATGCGATTACGTGTTTATGCAAATGCTTACAATTTATTTACGATCACAGGCGTACGATATGTGGATCCCGAACATCCAGACGATAATTTAGGTCGGATGTATCCATTGAATAAAACCTATTCATTAGGCTTATCGCTTACTTTTTAGCAAGCAAAAAAAATGTTCCAATGAAACCATCATAATTTATTCAATCTTATTGGGGAATGAATAAATCGGATAGCTTCATCACAATTGAAAAGCAAATTTATACAGATGAAAAAATTACTCATTATATTATCATTAGCTGGCTCCATCGGATTTGTAGGTTGTGCCGATCTGGATATCACGCCCAAAAATATTGTCACAGATCAAGATCTATTGAATACCCCAGCCGGTATGGATATCTACATGGCTCGGATGTACAGTCTAATGCCATTTGAAGATTTTAAATATATGGCACAATGGGGGATAGAGTTCAATGGTTGGCTGGCTGCGATTGGCATTGAAGGGACGGGCGAAGCTGTGACCAGGGATGGAATCAGTACTTCGTTTACGGGCGAGCGGACAGCGTATTGGGAAAGAGCGTTCGAATTACTTCGGGATGCCAATCATCTCATTGAAACTCTACCCAATTACAAGGATAAATTTTCTGAAGAACTTTATAATCATTACTTAGGTGAGGGATACTATGTTCGGGCAACCGTGTTTTACGCCATGGCACGACGCTTCGGGGGAATTCCTTTGGTGACGAAAGAACTTCAATATCCGAACACATTGGATAATCTGGAAATACCTCGTTCCAGTGAAGAAGATACGTGGAACCAAATCCTTAAAGACTACGATGAGGCGATTAAATTGCTTATGGCGAAGAGTCCTAAAACAGGTTATTCCAACAAGTTTGTAGCACTGTCTTTTAAGTCCGAAGCTATGCTTTATGCTGGAAGTGTGGCCAAATATAATGAAACTGTTTCTGGTCGCTTGACTGGTCTTGGAAGGAAAACTGGTGTACGGGTGATTGGTTTCGATGCCACCACAGCAAGAGCCGCATCACAAAAGTACTTTGAAGAAGCTTACGCCGCAGCTCGACAGGTAATAGTAGGTGGGGGCTATTCGCTGTATAAAAAGAAATGGGCAGCGAACGATAAAGATGCTCAGTATCAAAATATGGTGGACATGTTTAGTGACCTCAGTAGTCCGGAAAATATATACGTTAAACAATATGTTTATCCGACATTGACACATAGTTTTGATGCATTTAGTTCGCCCTTCACTTTTCGATCGCCACTTTCTGCGGGTACTTGTCCAACGGTAGATTTTATGGAACTGTTTGATGGATTTGACAAATACGCCGACGGAACAGTTAAAGTAACGACCGGACAAAGCAGCAAGGAGGGGGAATATAGACTTTACGACAAACCGATGGACTTCTTTAAGAATGCGGAACCTCGCTTGCGTGCTTATGTTATCTTTCCCGATGATATCTTCAAGGATCGAAAAATGGAAATACGGGCAGGCATATACACCGGTTCAGCACCCATAAAGCCATTGTTCATGGATTATTCTTATGCAAACGCGGATACACGTTATCAACAGCTGGATGCTTACACAGGCTCACCCAAGATGCTTTACCTGAGTCCAAGAGATGGTAGTGGTCAGCAAACTGTTGATTATAATGGACAAAAAATGAATGCTGCCGGAAACGAAGGGCCATTCTTCGATAATGGTGAAGCCACATTAACTGGTTTTTATGTACGTAAATGGCTGAATACAAATCCTGCAAAAGAAGTGGGGGAAGGGAAGTCTGATCAGCCTTTCATTTTAATGCGTTACGCTGAAGTTTTATTAAATGCAGCTGAAGCAGCTGTCGAACTCAAAATGCTAGGTGCTAATCCTGCTGATGGAAGCGACCCTTTACAGATAGCAACCAGTGCTGTCAATGAGATTCGCTCGCGGGCGGGAGCAGATTTGCTAACAGGTGCGATTTCCGGAGATAATACAGGAAGAGATATTGTACGAAGAGAGCGTCGCAAGGAACTTGCATTTGAACATAAAGCAAAATGGGATTTGCGTCGATGGCGTGTGCTGCATTTTGAAGGCCGGAATGGATTTTGGGGAACACAAAAGGATAAAAATCTATATAGCAACAATGAAAATTTTAGGTTCAGGGGTTTATATCCATTTTTTTCCACCTCAACGGGTAAATACTTCTTTGATGCACGATTTCAATGGGTGAGTACCAAAACATTCCGGTATACACCTATAGACTATTATTTTGAAATTCCCGGAGGAGAGGTAGCGAAAAGTCCAGTGATTGACCAGCAACCTAACCGATAAACAAGTATGCTGTGTTGAGCGCTTCGAGGGGCCCGGCGCAGGTCACTTGTAAGGCCTGAAATTCTAATAACAAAGTGAATTACTGGTGGAGCAGCGTTCCGGAAAATAGCAGGCAACTAAATTCGGAACATTCAAACCATCACTAAACGTAAAGAGATGAAAAAAAGTATTTTCGGCGCGATAGGCATCATGTGTATGCTAAGTTCGTGCAGCCTTTTTGAGGCAGATAATTATGAAGCTCCTTCGGTGGCATTAAAAGGTATTGTGGTCGACGCATCGACCGGAGAACCCATATTGACCGATCAGGGAAGTGAGGGTATCCGTGTTCGATTAACAGAGCTGAGTTGGGGTGACAATGTGGAGCACAACCCTGATTTCTATTGCATGCCCGACGGGACGTTTCAAAATACGAAATTGTTTAAAGGTAATTATAATATCACTGTTGATGGGCCTTTTATTCCATTGGTACGTACCGATGGCGATGGGAAGGTGCTGTCAGATGACAGCAAAAACATGGAGCTGAATGGCTCTCATGAAATTAAGATGGAGGTGCATCCTTTTCTTAAAGTCGAATGGGTCGGAAATCCAGTTGTGGAAAACGGAAAGGTAAAAGCTAAGGTAAAAGTTACACGCGCCGTAACCGAACAGTTTTTTCGGGATATAATTGAACCTCTAGGAAATTACAATGTGGATTTTTTAAATGTGACAGATATACAATTCTTTGTCAGCTATTCCTCCACGGTAGGGTATAGAGCGCGAGATGAACGTTGGTCTAGCAAAATTGAGTATGGTGGCAATAGCTTTAACTCAAAATTGGGGCAGGTTATTGATCTCGAATCTGTGGGCGAAATCCCAAAAGGGCGGACGGTTTTTATTCGGGCAGCCTCGCGGATTAATTACGACACGCCTCGGGGGACGGGAACGCGAAGATGGAATTACAACGAAGCCAAAAGGGTCGATATTCAATAATCACATCTTTATCCATGTTGAGCGAGTCTGTTAAAATCATAGGCTCGCTCCTCATCTGCTAGATCTTATGGGTTAAACCTGTTGAATTGTAAGGGGAATATAGGCGTAAACTGTGCGTAGTAGAAATAGATAATAAATTATGATAAAAACGAACATACTTTCGCTAATGATGCTGGCGGCGCTGACGACGGTCGCTCAAAAGAAAGATCCGATAAAGACAACATTTCAAAGCTCCAGGGAGTGGCGTCCAACAATTGATAACCGGGCGGATGCGGTAATGGTCTATGGAACAGGAGGGAACCCTTCCGACAAATCCAGAAAGTTACCCTTTGAAGATCGTGTGAAATCTTGGCGTGATAAGGGGTATATTGCTCATTTTATGACGGGGATTGCCTGGGGCGAGTACCAAGATTACTTTACAGGGAAATGGGATGGGAAGATGCACCTGGATGAGGGACAGGTCGATGTCAAAGGCGACACCATCTGGCATGGTCATATGGTTCCATATATCGTTCCTAGTGAAAATTATTTAAAGTATATTAAGGAGATGCATATCAAAAGGGTCATTGATGCTGGCATCGACGCCATATTTATGGAAGAACCCGAATTTTGGGCACGTGCCGGATACAGTGAATCGTTTAAAAATGAATGGAAAAGGTACTATGGTTTTGATTGGCGACCGCAACACGAATCGCCCGAAAACACTTACTTGTCGAATAAATTGAAGTATGCTTTATATCTTCATGCGCTGAATGAAGTCTTTACTTATGCTAAATCTTATGGTAAAACCAAAGGGATGGACGTAAAATGTTATGTGCCGACACACTCTTTAATCAACTATTCGCAGTGGATGATCATTAGTCCCGAAGCGAGTTTGGCTTCTCTTCCCTGTGTGGATGGTTACATAGCGCAGGTATGGACAGGAACTTCACGTGAGCCTAATTATTTTAATGGCGTCGCAAAAGAAAGGGTTTTCGAAACGGCATTTTTGGAATATGGTGCAATGGAATCCATGACTGCACCAACTGGACGGAAGATGTTTTTTTTGACAGATCCGATCGAAGATTGGCCTCGGGATTGGGCCGACTACAAGAAAAACTATCAGGCGACATTCACAGCACAGCTTTTATATCCGAATATCGCCGACTATGAGGTGATGCCCTGGCCTGAACGTATTTATGAGGGACTGTATAAAACAAGTCCTAATAGTGATCAAAAAGAAAAAATACCAAGACACTATTCGACCCAAATGCAGGTGATGATCAATAGCCTGAACAGTATGCCCAAATCAACCAGCAAAGTCTCTGGGTCGACAGGGATCAGTGTGCTCTTGGCAAATTCACTGATGTTCCAGCGTTTTCCTACACATGAAGGATATGATGATCCACAATTAGCCAACTTTTATGGGCTCGCCCTTCCTTTCCTAAAACGCGGGGTACCTATAAAAACAGTTCATTTGGAGAATTTAGCGGTCAAGAATGCACTCGCGGACACGAGAGTCCTGCTCATGTCTTATTCCAATATGAAGCCTTTAGCCCCTGAAGCACATCATCACCTCGCGGATTGGGTGAGAAATGGTGGCGTCTTGATTTACTGTGGAACGGATCTCGATCCTTTTCAATCGGTACAGGAATGGTGGAATAGCAATGGTAGACAGTATCAAAGGCCATCCGATCATCTATTTGAGCAGATGGGACTGAAGGACGAAATGGCAAAAGAGGGAAAATACAGGTATGGGAAAGGTACTTTGTACGTCTTACGATCCGATCCTAAGGAATTTGTGATTAAACCTGATAACAATCAGAAACTGCTGGATGTGACCAAGAATCTTTATGAAAGTATTGGTCGAGGGAAAAAGCTGCAATTTAAAAATTATTTTACACTGACGCGAGGCAATTACGATCTGGTCGCTGTATTGGATGAGAGTGTGAGCAATCAACCTTATCAGGTTAACGGAAACCTAATCGATCTTTACGATCCGGCTTTGCCTATTATCACGTCTAAAAGTATACAGCCGAATGAGCAGTGTTTGTTTGTGAATATCGATCACATAAAGAATAAACAACAACCACAGGTGTTGGCATCCGCAAGTCGTATCTACAGCGAAGTAACGGCTAATGATCGGTATTCATTTATTGCGAAAAGCCCGATTAACACGACGAACGTTTCGCGTATATTATTGCCTAATAAGCCAAAGCGTGTTTTGGTAGGGAAACGCGATGTGTTTTCGGAAGTAAATTGGGATACGAGAACAAACACCTATCTACTGGGATTTGAAAATAGTCCTGATGGTGTGCAAGTTGATATTGAATTGTAACATCCATGTCAAGATAAAAAATACCGATATGTATCACGAAAACATGCGCTGAAGTATGCTTTAATCGACAGATCCGATGCTAAAAAAAGGACCAGATTCCTAGCGAATCTGGTTCTCTTTTTATTTCAAATAGAAGAGTAATTTGAATTTAATTTCGAACAGATGTATTTGAAATCTTACATGTTTACCTAAGTTTAATATGTCTAGAATGGATGTTGTGGCTCAAGTAATAGGTCACTTCGATTGTGATTCCTGAAATTCAGTTGGGCTTTGGCCAAACTGTTTTTGAAAATTACGCGAAAAATGTGTTGCGGAACTGTAACCTAGTAAATTTGAAATTTCGTAAACTTTATGCTGTTTTTGAATAAGCAGTTCTGCTGCTTTTCGAAGCCTGGTCAAATTAATCAATTCATTAGGGGAGAGGCTCGATACAACATTGATTTTGCGGTAGAGTGTAGGTCTACTCATACAAAGTATGTCGGCCATTCGGTCGACATTGAACTGTGGATCATCGAGGTGCTGCATAATAATTTCTTCAATTTTCAGCAGGAACTCCTGTTCACTTTGATTTTGGCCGATCTGTTGTATCTGGGACATTGGATTTTTGATAAAAAACTCCTTAACCTTTATCCGGTTTTTTAACAAACTAGCTATCTGCGCCCTCAAAAAAGCAGGCGAAAACGGTTTTTCGATGTAAGCATCAGCACCAAATTCCAGCCCTTGAATTTTTGATTCAATACTATTTTTTGCAGTCAAAAGGATAACTGGAATGTGTGCATACGCGATGTTTTCCTTGATTCTTTGACAAAGCTCAAAACCATCCATTTCCGGCATCATTACATCGCTTACAATCAGATCGAAATATTCAGAAGCTAGTAAATCCAACGCTTGTTTTCCATTAGAACTCGTCGTTATCTGATAATCTTCATTGAGATCATCTGCGATGAATTCGAGTAGTTCGGTATGGTCATCTACTAGTAATAAATTGGATTTGGCATTCATAATTATGGATTTGTATTGTGATTCAAAGGTAACGTCAAAGTGAATACGTTCAATTGAAGGTCATTTATAGTATATAACAAGGTGCCTCGATGTTTCAACGTTAGGGATCTTGTCAATGCCAAGCCCAGACCACTTCCAGGAACATTCTTATTTTGTTTTAAGCGATTGAATGGTTCAAAAATTCTTTCCCTTTCTTCTGAAGGAATTAAAGCGCCGTCGTTTTTCACGGTCAATATAAAGATATTTTTCTGTTTATCCATATTCAAATTTACCTCAATAAAAGATAAGGAATATTTAAGAGCGTTATTCAATAGGTTATAACATATCTTGTCAAATGCGTCCGCATCGATTTGACCGATAATATCAGGCATAATTTGCGATACAATCTGTTTCCCCTGCGACTGTAAAGTCACTGTAAAATTTCCGATGATTTCCTGAACCATCAAGCTGATGTTTTCCGATTCAAAGTGTAATTTAAACCCTTCCGTTTCGACTTTCCTAAAATCCAGCAATTGGTTGCTTAGGGCAATTAGTTTCTCCGTGTTGTTTTGCATGGTCAATAATAGTTTGTCGGTGACGGGATTATGATCTACCTTATCCATAAGTTTTTCTAGGGGCGCTTTGATCAAGGTCAATGGTGTTCGTATCTCATGCGCAACATCGGTATAGAAATTGATTTTTGAACGATAGAGTTCTTGTTCGCGTAGGTTCTGTACGCTTAAAAGATGTTGTCGATTGCGTTGTTTGATCTTTTCATTAAAATGATAAATAATAAATATAATCAATGCAGCGGCTATTAATGCATAGCAAATAAAGGCTGGTAAGCTTGCCCATATAGGTGGAAGAATAGCGATTTTAAGACTAGCAAAAGTAGGGATTGTATTACCATTGGGGTCTTCTGCTTTTACTGTAAAAATATATTTTCCGGGAGAAAGTTTGGTAAAATATGCACGTTGATTACTTGTAATGTCTATCCATTTGTCGTCAAGACCCTCCATCTTATAACTATAATGAATAGAATGGGGGGCTTGGTAATGTAAAGCTGCAAAATCAAGGCTGAAGGATGATTCGTCGTGTTTTAGTTTTATATTCTTAGTGAATAATATTGATTTGGATAGAATCTTGGGATCGGTATATTGATTGATCGCTCTGTTGTTGATGTAAAAATTAGTGATATAAATCGGTATTTGATTCTTATAGTTAATTTGGTTTAGCTTTTCGGGATTAAAACGAATAAGCCCATTGATGGTACCAAAATAGAAGTTTCCGTTGTCGTCATTAAAAGATGAATTGTAATTGAACTGGATAGTCGGGAGGCCTGACTCCAAGTTGAAAATCCGTTTTCTACCATTGGGAAGGTGGTAGCGTACCAACCCCTTAGAGGTACTCACCCAAAGATTCTTTTGTTTATCTTCTAAGAAAGCTAGCGTCACATTACTCGGCATTCCTTCTGCTAGACCAATGTTTTGAAAGCCCTCTTGATTTAATTTTTTCTTGGCCATTCCGCCTTCTGTGGCTATCCAAATCTGCTGTTGAGAATCTTCAAATAGGCTATTGATTCTATTATTTGGCAAGGAGCTAGGGTCGTTCTGCCGATGGGTGTAATGTTTGAAGTAACGCGTCGTCGGGTGATAACAAAATAGGCCATCTCGCCACGTGCCTACCCAGATGTTACCCTTTTTATCTTCTAAAATACTTGTGTAAAACATGTATTCTGGAACATTGTTGATGAGGTGGAATGATTTTTTATCAAAATCAAAGCGGTATAATCCACGGGTTGAAGCCACTAGGATATCCCCCCGACGAGTTTTATAGAGATAAAAAAGAAAATTACTTTGGAGATCGGATGATGGGGTATTACTGTTACGGTCGATGTGATAGATAACTTTTTTAAGCTTGGGTGAAAAAATATCGAGACCATTGACGAAAGTGCCTATCAGCAATTTGTCGCCAATAGGAAGAATACCATGGATGTTGTTATTTGCCAGATTGCCTTGTTTGTCCGAGAAGTTTTGAATCTTACCCGATATGGGGTCGAGTTTTGATAATCCACCGTTTTCAGTGCCTATCCAGATATTATGGTCGATATCCTTTTTTATAATGCGTACGGCAGACCCTTTTAAGCTCCCCGGGCGGTCCTGTGGTAGGAATTTTTCGATTATACTGTTGTTTTTATGATAGTAGTTGATTCCACCAAAATACGTTCCCAACCAGATACCTTCGTCTTTATCCTGTAGGATGTTATAAATAGCATTGTCGGATATGCCCCAGGGATTTTCTTGCTCTTTTTGAATATTGATGAATTGTTGAGTAGCTATTTGATAAATAAAGAGACCAGATTCTGTTGCGAACCAATATTCATGATCGTTTGGCTGTAAAATATCTCTTACATAGAGAAATTGCTTCAATTGTTCGGGGCCTAGTATGGGTTTAAGCGATTTGTCTTTAAATCGATAGCTGTATACCCCAGTTTTGGAAGTACCAATCAATAAGTCTCCTTGGTGATTTTCTTTTATTTTCTCAATACTAAACCAATCTTTAGCACCATATTTTGCTTGAAAGTCGAGCATAAGCACAGGGGTTCCCGAAGCATCTATTTGGAAAATCTTCCCTTCAGGTGTGCCGAAAAACACAGTTCCGTTTTTCGTGCAGTTGATGGATGTGATGTACAGGTCTGATTTAGTCAGTTGTCGGATTTCCTGACTGATCAAATCATGGAAATAGAGCATTCCGTTGGATATAAACCAAATCTTTTTGCGTTGATCGGTAATGATAACAGGGACATCTGCATTTTCAAATTGTTTGCTCAAGAGTCTAAATTCTTCATCCACAGGATCGTAGCAATAGATTCCCTGATCTGTACCAATCCATATTCTTTTTCGAAAGTCTTCTGTTAACGAAATGATGTTGTTGCCACCCAGGTTGTTTTTCCCAACGCTAGCGGCATTAAAATGTTTGAAATTATTGCCATCAAAGCGATTTAGCCCATCTTTCGTGCCGAACCAAAGAAAGCCCTGACTATCCTGCATACTACAGATGACTGCATTGTTTGACAATCCTTCATTAATTTGATAATGATTAAAATAATAGGGCTGTGCATAGAGCAAGCGCGGAAGCAGCAGAAACAATACAACGCGTAGAAACCTCAGGTTGATCATGATTATTTGGTTATTGATACAAAATAGTGCTAAAATGAAACAATTTAATCTTAAAGTATCTCAAAAAAATTAAGACTTTAGCCTATGTATTGTAATCGCTAAAATTATAAAAAAATCTAGAAATGGACACAAGTTCTATCTAAGTGAAGATTATAAACCATTTTAAAATACGACGAATGAAAGGAAAAATGACCTTGCTTGGTCTTTCTGCAATGCTCGCTTTTTGTGTGTCTTGTCAGCAATCGACTGGCTCCAAATCTGCTAAAGCAGATTCTTTATCGGCCTTCATGGATACCGCACAGTTCAGCGGAACTATTGATCAAAAACAGGCTTATCTATATGAACTGAGCAATAAAAATGGCGTACAAGCTTATTTTACCAATTTTGGCGCTCGTTTAGTCGGATTATGGGTGCCTGACAATAAGGGTAAGTTGTGCGATGTTGTTTTGGGTTTTTCTAAAGCGGCTGATTATAATAATCCCAAAGAACCATTTTTCGGTACTATTGTAGGGCCTTTTGGTAATCGGATTGCTAAGGGAAAGTTTAAGTTGGATGATAAAACCTATGCATTGGCGGTAAATAACGGTCCTAATACACTGCATGGTGGTTTTAAAGGTGTGCATTTCGCCCATTGGACATTAAAATCGTCAGATAAATCGTCTCTTACTTTTGCTTACACCTTACCTGATGGACACGAGGGTTTTCCAGGAAACATCCAGATGGAAGTGACTTATACGCTTAACGATAATAATGAATTGATGATTGCCTATCGTGCTACTTCCGATAAAAAGACGGTGATCAATTTGACCAACCATGCTTACTTTAATTTAAATGGTGAAGGAAGCGGTACAATACTGGATCATCAGCTTCAATTGTTTGCGAATGAATACACACCAGTGGATAGTACACTCATACCAACAGGACAATTAGCATCGGTAAAGGGAACCCCTTTTGATTTCACGAATTTAAAGTCGATTGGAAAGGATATCAATGCCAATGATCAGCAACTGAGCTTTGGAAAGGGCTACGATCATAATTTTGTATTGAGTAGAGAAAAGGAAGGAGACTGGTATAAAGCGGCCCATGTGATTGGAGATAAATCAGGTATTGTTATGGATATTCTGACTGCAGAACCTGGAATACAATTTTATAGCGGTAATTTTATGAACGAACAAGTGCAATTGAAGAATGGAAAAAAAGATTCCTTTCGTACGGCCTTTTGCCTCGAACCGCAGCATTTTCCGGATGCCCCAAATCAGCCTAATTTTCCAACAACTGTGCTTAACCCTGGGCAAGTTTATCAGACAAAATCCCTGTATCGTTTTTCGGTAAAGTAATACATATTTAATAGTGATTGGTTTGGAAGTGCACCGCTGTGAAGTGGTGCGCTTTCTTCATTTTATAGGCTTAAAAGGATTTTTCAATTGCGTTTTATTGATTTGATACAAATAGGCAGTTTTTTGAGAAAAATCAAACATCCAACTCATTCATTAAACCTTATTTTTGGATAATCTGTTATAAACTAATCAAGCCAACAATGACGAAAAAAATCGGTTTATTATCTTATTTGATTGGAATTTGTTTTCTAAGTTCAGCGCAAAGCAATGTCGTAATTACTGTTGATCATCTGCCGGCGGAGGGAAAAAATTTAAGCTATATTAATAACCGATTGCCTTTAAAACAAAATGCCTTGCTAAAATTACCCGTGGGTAGTATCGTGCCAGAAGGCTGGTTAGGGAAGTACCTCGAGTTGCAAAAAGATGGTCTTACAGGCCATTTGGGAGAAATTAGTGCCTGGTTGTCCAAAAAAAATAATGCGTGGTTAAGTACGGATGGGAAAGGAGATTATGGCTGGGAAGAAGTTCCTTATTGGTTAAAAGGCTACGCTAATTTGGGCTACATCTTGAAAGACCCTAAGATAATAGCAGAGTCAAAAATCTGGTTAGAGGCCGCGCTAAAAAGCCAGCGTCCTGATGGATACTTTGGCCCATTGATCCTGCGTAATAACAAACCCGATCTTTGGGGGAATATGTTGATGTTATGGTGTTTGCAGTCCTATTATGAATATAGCGGTGACCAGCGTGTCATAACGTTGATGATCAATTATTTTAAATGGCAGGCCAATTTGCCAGATAGTTTTTTTCTCAAGGATTATTGGGAGAACAGTCGTGGTGGTGATAATTTGCTATCCGTATATTGGCTTTATAACAGAACACAGGGTAATGAATGGTTGATGGATTTAGCAGATAAAATTCATCGGAATACAGCCAATTGGCGGCAGAAGGATGATCTGCCCAATTGGCACAATGTTAACGTAGCGCAGTGTTTTAGAGAGCCAGCAACCTATTATCTGAAAAGCCAGTCGACTGCAGATCTTAACGCAACCTACGATAATTTTCATTTTGTCAGACAAGTATTTGGTCAGGTTCCGGGCGGCATGTTCGGGGCCGATGAAAATGCACGTCCGGGATATACCGATCCCCGTCAGGGAGTGGAAACCTGTGGAATGGTGGAGCAGATGGCTTCCAATGAAATCCTTCTCGGGATAACAGGCGATCCTTTTTGGGCGGATCACGCGGAAGAAGTTGCTTTTAATACTTACCCAGCCGCTGTGACAGCCGATTTTAAAGCATTACGCTATATCACGAGCCCTAATATGACTATCAGCGATAGCCATAATCATGCTCCCGGGATTGATAATAATGGACCATTTTTAATGATGAACCCCTTCAGTTCACGTTGTTGTCAACATAATCACAGTCAGGGCTGGCCATATTATGCGGAGCATCTGTATATGGCAACAAATGATAATGGTGTTGCGGCAGTACTTTATGCCGCATCAAAAGCTGAAGTCAAAGTCGGAAACAATCAATCCATTCAGATCAGACAAGAATCCAATTATCCGTTTGAAGAATCGCTGCGATTTGAAATAGGAACACAGGGTAAAACGGTTGATTTCCCCTTTTATCTCCGTATACCTGCCTGGGCGAAGCAAGCCAAAGTGACGGTTAATGGTAAAAGTCAGGCTGTAGAAGCTGGAGCAAAATATATTCGGATTGAACGGAAATGGAAAGACGGCGACAAGGTCGAACTCTCCTTACCGATGACCATAGATCTGAAAACATGGACGGCCAATAAAAACTCAGTGAGTATCCAGCGTGGACCATTGACCTATGCACTCAAAATCAAAGAGAATTATGTGAAAAAGGATAGTAAGGCTTCGGCAATTGGGGATTCTAAATGGCAGGAGACTGCAGATCCATCAAAATGGCCATCTTATGAAATCCTTCCTGCAAGTGACTGGAATTACGGACTTGTACAGAATCAGCTACAAGCTGTTGACCAACTAAAAGTGGTCAAACGACCATGGTCTAAAGATGCATTTCCTTTTGACGCAGAAGCGGTACCTATTTCGATTCTTGTGAAAGCGAAACGTATTGATGGATGGAAAATTGATGAAAATGGACTAACGGGCGTATTGCCCCTGAGTCCGGTGGAAAGCAAGGGTGCGGTGCAGGAAGTTGAACTGATTCCCATGGGAGCAGCACGTTTGCGCATTGCTGCTTTTCCAACTGTAAAATAGTATAAATACGATATAAATAAATGACTTAACGATTTTTTATGATGAAGAAAACCTTACTTTTTGCCAGTTTGATGATGGCAGCACAATTGAACTTTGCTCAGGATTGGAAACCCGCAGGGTCACATATATTAACCCCTTGGGGCGAGAAAGTAACGGCACAAAAGCCACATCCTGAATATCCAAGACCACAAATAACCAGAACCAATAACTGGCAGAATTTAAATGGGCTATGGAAATATGCTGTCACTCCAGTAGGTACTAAAGAGATTCCTCGTCAATGGGACGGAAATATCCTTGTTCCTTTTGCTATTGAATCGGCATTGTCCGGTGTTGGTAAAGAGGTCGGGAAAGATAAAGCCTTATGGTATAATAATACTATAACATTGGACAAATCTGTCCATAAAAATAAGGTCCTGTTGCATTTCGGTGCCGTAGATTGGCAATGTGATGTGTATGTAAATAACCAATTGGTCGGAAGACATGAAGGTGGATTTGATCCATTTTCGATGGATGTGACAAGCTTCCTAAAGAAAGGAGCGAAACAGGAAATAGCCATTCGGGTATGGGATCCGACTGATGATGGTCCACAACCACGGGGTAAACAGGTGAACAAGCCGAATGGTATATGGTATACACCAGTGACAGGAATTTGGCAGACCGTTTGGTTAGAAAGTGTCCCCCAAACGTACATCGTGCGTACCAAACAGACGCCGCGTCTGGACGATGGAGTCTTGGCCTTTCAGGCTTCGGTAGAAGGAAGTCAAGTCGGTGACGAAATAAAGGTGCGTGCATTGGATGGCGGAAAGGTTATTAAAGAACAAACCGGACAACCGAATACATCTTTCGATCTTTCGGTACCTAATCTGGAGCCATGGTCGCCAAGTAACCCGAAGCTCTATGATCTAGAAATTCAGCTGATTCGAAAAGGAAAAGTCGTAGATCAGGCGAAAAGCTATTTTGCCATGCGGAAAATAGCCATGCAGAAAGACGAAAATGGCGTTCAACGTTTAATGTTAAACAATAAGTTTACCTTCCAATATGGTCCATTGGATCAAGGCTGGTGGCCAGATGGTCTACATACAGCGCCAACGGATGAAGCGCTGAAGTTTGATGTTGTCAAAACAAAGGAAATGGGATTCAATATGATCCGTAAACATATCAAAGTAGAACCGGCGCGCTGGTACCGTTACTGTGATAGTATAGGTATGCTGGTCTGGCAAGATATGCCTAGTGGTGATCTTGGCGGAAACCATTGGGATATGCAACCGGGAAAGATTTCTGGCGGTAATCGGGATAAAGTACGTTCGCAGGAATCTGAGGGGTACTACAGAAAAGAATGGAAAACCATTATGGAAGTGTTGCATAACTACCCAAGTATTGTCATCTGGGTGCCGTTTAATGAGGCTTGGGGGCAATTCAAAACGAAGGAAATAACGGAATGGACAATGGCCAATGACCCTTCAAGACTCGTCAATAGTGCCAGCGGTGGTAATTTTATGGAAACTGGACATATCTTGGATATCCATAATTATCCCGATGCAGCCATGCCTGATCCAAATTTATTCGGCGCCAAACAAGTGCTTGCTTTGGGTGAATTTGGTGGCCTGGGATTACCGATCGATGGGCACTCCTGGCAGCAGAAAGACAACTGGGGATACCAAAGTTTTAAAAATAAAACGGAATTATTGGAGCGCTATAAACGCCTGATCCATGACTTGACACGTCTAATTCCTATGGGATTGTCTGCCGCTGTTTATACACAGACAACAGATGTGGAAGTAGAAACAAATGGTTTGATGACCTATGATCGTAAAGTTGTCAAAATGCCTGAAGCAGAATTGAACGCTGCACATCAGGCGCTTTATCATGCACCAACCAAATAATTGATAGCGATATGGTCGCAACTCGGGTTGCGGCCTAAATTTATCGCTGAAAATATACCTGTCAACCTAAACCTATTTTATACAAAATCAATGAAATTAAAATTACTAATTGCAACGGCTATTGTATGTCAATCGGTATCGTCGTTTGCACAAAAACAAGTCTTTAAGAATGATCTTCGCGCGCCTGCCTATCCTTTAGTAACAATTGACCCCAATACAAGTGCCTGGTCCTATAGCAACGAATTGAATGCGGATGTTGTACGCCATTGGACCGGAAAATCCTTCCCCTTATTGGGCGTCCTTAAAGTGGATGGGAAATCCTATCGCTTCTTGGGTAAAGAAGAAGCTGAACTCTTGCCTTTGGCACGGCTGGGTGAACATGCGGCTTGGACCGGAAGTTATGTTGTCAATGAACCCGCCCCGGACTGGATGAAACCTTCATTTGATGCACGGCAATGGAAGACGGGGGCAGCGCCATTCGGTACCAAGGATAAAGAACCCAATGTGGAGACTGATTGGCAGGAACCTAAAATTTGGGTTAGAAGGGAAGTTGAACTGAGTGAGGATCTTACGGGCAAATCCGTATATATCGAATTTACACATGACGATGACGCTATTTTGTACGTCAACGGGATTGAGGTTGTTAATACAGGCAATTCGACAGGTAAAAATAGTCGGGTCAAGCTGCCCGATCATGTCGTAAAAACATTAAAGAAAGGAAAAAATATACTCGCGGGTTATTGCTATAATAGGGTAGCGAATGGATATTTTGATTTTGGACTCTTTACAGAAAAAGAAGGTAGTATTCAATTTGACAATGAAGCGAAGCAGATCGCTTCCAATGTGCAGGCAACACAAACACATTATTCGTTTAATTGCGGGCCGGTCGATTTAAATATTACATTTACTGCACCGATGTTTCTGGATAAATTGGACTTAATGGCTAGACCCGTAAATTATCTTTCCTATACGGTCCATGCGAAGGATGGCAAGAAACACCAGGTGCAACTTTATTTGGAGGCAGCACCAAATTGGGCACTGAATTCTCCACTTCAAGATGCTGCAAGCAGTTCCTTTGTTTCAGGAAATCTCCAGTTTGTAAAGACAGGAAGCAAAAGCCAGCAGGTTCTAGGAAGGAAAGGTGACGATCTACGGATAGATTGGGGGTATTTCTATATGGCTGGTGCAAAATCAAAGACAAAGTCCGCGGTCGGAAGTAGCCATCAATTACGGTCTAATTTTCTGAAGAGTGAAAATAGCTCTTCTTCAAATGGAGGACAACAATTGGCACTGATGCAAACTTTTGATGTCTCATCAAGCTACCAGGATAAGATCTTGTTGGGGTATGATGACCTATATTCCATCCAATATTTTGGACAAAATTTACGACCTTATTGGAATACCAATGGAAATAGTTCCATTGAGAAACAATTTGAACTGGCCGACAAAGAATATACGGCTCTCAAAAAGGCTGCTGATAAATTTGATGCCGAATTATGGGGTACAGCTTTGCGTAACGGAGGTGAGGACTATGCTGCATTATGTGCCTTGGCCTATAGACAGGCAATCGCCGCCCATAAACTTGTAAAAGCACCCAATGGCGACCTGCTTTTACTGTCAAAAGAAAATGATAGCAATGGGTCAATAGGAACTGTTGATGTAACCTATCCTTCGGCTCCGATTTTCCTTTACTATAATCCGGAACTGGCAAAAGCACTAATGAATGCCATTTTTTATTACAGTGAAAGCAATAAGTGGACAAAACCTTTTGCTGCGCATGATGTTGGGACCTATCCTTTGGCGAATGGCCAAACTTACGGTGGGGATATGCCTGTCGAAGAATCGGGAAATATGTTGATATTAACTTATGCTTTAGCGAAGGTCGAAGGAAATGCAGCTTATGCCAAAAAACATTGGAAAGTGTTGTCCATCTGGGTAGATTATTTAGTAGATAAAGGTCTTGACCCTGAAAATCAGTTGTGCACAGATGATTTCGCGGGCCATTTTGCACATAATGCCAATTTATCAATTAAAGCTATTTTAGGTATTGCATCTTACGGTTATCTAGCCCAAATGCTTGGTGAAGAGGCTACAGCGAAAAAGTATCTGACCGAAGCAAAAGCAATGGCTATGAAATGGAAAGAGATGGCTGAAGATGGGGATCACTATAAGCTGACTTTTGATAAAACCGGAACCTGGAGCCAAAAGTATAATATGGTCTGGGATAAATTGCTTAAGATGGAGATTTTTGACCCCTCTATTCGTGAAACTGAAATTAAATACTATCTCGGCAAACAAAATAAATACGGACTTCCCCTGGACAATCGTCAGCCTTATACCAAAACCGATTGGATTATTTGGACGGCGACCATGGCAAATGACAAGCCTACCTTTGAGGCATTTTTAAAGCCAGTCTACCATTTTATGAATGAAACAACAGACCGTGTTCCCATGTCGGATTGGACGTATACAGATCGTCTTAAGAGAGCTGGATTTAAAGCAAGATCCGTTGTTGGGGGCTATTTTATCAAAATGTTGGAAGAGAAATTGGGAAAAGCAAATTAGCTTTTCCTGTGATGAAGAAAATAATATAAAAAAATAATAAGATGTTGAATGCAATGTTGTTCAGATATTGGATCGGCGGAGTTGTCGTACTGAACTTGTTGAGCTCCTGCGGAAGCTCTCCAGGTTCAGTCAAGCAGTCTGGGCAAATGACAAATGCTACGGCTCAGTATAAGAGCTACAGCAATCCGGTTTTTGAGCCTATACTTGCTGATCCTACAGTCGTTAGAGATCCTCAGAGCAAAATGTTCTATGCATACGGGACAGCCGACAATTGGGGTGACGGAAAGGGACAGCGTTTGGTGTCTATTCTACAATCGGCTGATCTTGCTCATTGGACCTGGATTGGCACGGCCTTCAGCTCAAAACCGAGCTGGAAAGCCGAGGGGGGAATCTGGGCACCAGATGTGGTGAGGTTAAATGGAAAGTATATCTTATATTATGCTTATTCAACATGGGGAGACCCCAACCCCGGTATCGGTGTAGCCCTAGCAGATAGACCGGAAGGCCCCTTTATCGATCAAGGTAAACTTTTTGATAGCAAGGAGATCGATGTACCGAATTCAATAGACCCTTATTTTTTTACAGAAAATGGGCAGAATTATCTGTTCTGGGGTAGTTTTAGTGATGCGAATACGCAGGGTACATATGGTGTTGAACTCGATGAAAATGGGACCGCGGTACCCGATTTAAATAAAAAATTTAAAGTTGCTGCTGGGGATTTTGAAGCTGTCGTGATCCATAAACGTAAGGGATATTACTACTTTATCGGATCCAAAGGTTCCTGTTGCGAAGGAGAAAAAAGCAGTTATCATGTTCTTGTAGGGCGCTCCCGCAAGCTGAAGGGACCTTATATCGATCAAGAGGGCCGTAATCTTGCACAGCGGGGGAGTGGAACGTTGTTATTAAAGGGAAATGATCAATTTGTGGGGACAGGTCATACTTCGCGCATTATTACAGACGATAAGGGAAAAGATTGGATACTCTATCATGGCATGGACCCAAAGCGGCCTCGCGTGGCTACAGGGGGAAATCGCCGGATGCTATTTTTGGATCAGATTATCTGGGATAAGGACTGGCCCAAAATTGAAGGGGCAACCAGCAGTGTTGCAGCGCAACGTCCCCCAACGTTTAATTTTAAATAGAATTTTCAATAGCTAGCATCTGATCGCCCAGCGTTGTGCAACGGAATAGGGGCGGGTATGGTGATTAGTTTGCTAGTGTTGATTTTTTTAGCTTAATTGGTCTTTAAATAGTTAGATGAGCCTATTCGAAAATATTACAGCCGGAAACTAAACTAAATGGCGATGAAGCCAGGTACTGATGAACTGGAATACCTCCATTTTGCAGTCTTCATTTAAAATTTCATGCCGCATGCCTGCATATAATTTAATGGTTATATCGGTCTGCCCCTGTGCACTTAACTGCGCTACGCTCTTTTCAACGCCCATTCCAAAATCTCCAATTGGATCATTCTGTCCGCTGATAAATACAATTGGTAGATTTTTGGGGATATTCTTGGTAGCTTCGATATCTGTCGCTTGCAAGGAAAGTTCCAGCACGGTATGAAATCCATTGTTGGTAAACAATCCCCCACAAAGTGGATCTTCCAAAAATGAAATACGGTTTGTCTTGCTTACGCTTAACCAATTGCTGTTATTTTGGTTGGGCTCGTTCTTGAAGCGAGCATTGTTGCGTTTGTCAAAAATACGGTTAATCAATTTGCTTCTTCTTTTGGGGGCAATACTATTGAGCAGCGTGAGTAAAAGGCGAAAAGCTGTTGAACCTTTTTGACGTTGGCCTGAACCCACGATAATGGCCCCCTTAAATTGTATTCCTTTTTTCTGTAACACGCAACGTGTAACAAAAGATCCCATGGAATGCCCTAAAATAAATTGAGGCAGTTGCGGATATGTTTCTCGCAAGAAATTACTCATTGTAATGGCGTCATTAATGAGTTGCTCCTTAGCCCTATGCTGTTGAAAATACCCCAATTGATCCGCATCTAGAGCTGTCTTTCCATGGCCCAATTGATCGTAGGTTAAAATCGCAAAATGCTGTGTAGCCAGATAATTGGCCAATTCTTGATACCGACCGCTATGCTCTTGCATACCGTGGACGATAAGAATCGTAGCCACTACAGGAGGATCTGTAGGCTCGTAAAAGTTATACGAAATTTTATACTTATTTTCTGCCGTATGAATGGCATAAAAACCTGACGATAACCTATTCATGATGCGTTTTGTTATTTATTTTAAACTAAGACAAATTAATGGAATTTGCAAGGTCAGTATCTCTTTATAGCTCTCAAGAACATTACGCATATTGCCTAAAGCTGAGACAAAAAGAGTAACGCGATTAATTTTGTGGTTTATACATATTTTTTTAGATTTTACTTAATTTAGACTATACAAAGTGTATACGAAACAAGAAGATAAAACTGACATGTTGTTCATGATGCGGAGTGAGCGGGAAGAGATTGATGTAAATAATTTAAAGTAAAAGTTTTGCTGGTTCGTCTAGGCTGCTATGGACATTGCATACCAAAATCATATGGCAGAGAAAAATTCCAGATCATTTACGGATACCGTTAAGACTTATGGGAGTCAGCTGCTGCGTTTTGTTAAGGGGAAAGTAAAGAAAACTGAGGATGCAGAGGATATCTTACAGGAAGTTTGGTATCAATTTAGCCGTTTGACCAATATGGATGAACTGGAGAATGCTGGGGCCTGGCTTTATGCCGTTACACGCAATAAAATTACCGACAGCTATCGAAAAAAGAAAAGTGAATCACTTGATGATCTGATCGCAGGCGACGATGATAGTGAGCGTTCATTTCCTATCCGTCAGTTTCTTTTAGCTGATGACTCCAACAATCCCGAGCTAAAATTATTTAAGGATATTTTTTGGGATGAACTGATGAAAGCATTGGACGAACTGCCAGAAAAACAAAGACGGGTTTTTATGTTGAATGAATTGGAAGACAAAACGCTTCAAGAAATTGCCGTGATGGAAAATGAGCATTTAAAGACCATCATTAGTCGCAAAGGGTATGCAGTGAAGCATCTGAGAGTACGGTTGCGGAGTTTGTATGAAGAATTAAAATTTTAAAAGGATTAAGCTATGAATGGAAGAATGAATAGACAGCGAAAGGGTAAATTCGCTTTTATGTTTGTCGCTATTATCATTGGTGTTTTTTTGTTGGTAGCCTTACTACAATATTTATGGAATACATTAATGGTTGATATTTTCAATTTAAAAACAATTACCTATTGGCAGGCATTAGGACTCTTTGTTTTGTCAAGAATTCTGTTCGGCAGGGGTTTTGGTAAACCTGGAGGGGGGAGATTTCGAAAAGGTTTTCCGCGTCAGATGGAAAAAGGAGAAGATCTTTCCGATGAGGAAAGGGAGCGGTTGCGGGAAGAATGGAAGCGTCGTTTTGGAGGACGATGTGGATTCTAAAAAAAGAATAAAAATTTTAAAGTAAAAACTGTTGTTGGGCGTCTTCTTCTATAAAGGCGCCTTTTTTTATGTCGGTATCCTGATGCTAAGGAAATAGCAGAACGCGATGTTCTGTCAGAATGGATGTTGGCTACAATAATTAATTACAAATATGAAGGTCAAGAAGAAGTACAATTTCAGACAGATAAAGATGTGTACTGATGGAAACCTTTAAAAAAATATGTATTCAAATGAAAAATAAACTTCAATTTATATTGCCGCGCCTGATCGTGCTTACGGCAATAGCCGGATTAGCAACGCTAATTATTGGGACGATCTTTAAACTCTTGTTGTTTGGAACAGTGCTGTTTGGTATAGTAACCTTTGCCGCAGCAAGAATGCGCCGGAGAGATCGGCGGGCTTTCCAACTGGACGCCGCCCCAGTACGCCCGAATGTTCAGCGTCACTATGATACAGTCGTAGCGATCGTGCCGTTAAATGCAAAAAGACGTTCCAAGAAATCAACAATAGTTCCTGTTTATTAATAGTTGCAGTATCGCAATTGCCAATGCAATCCTGCGATCATCAATTTACATTTAGTATTCAAAATTAAAAATTAAAGATATGTTTAAAAGAGATAATTACAGCAGCGGATATTCAAATCATGATAAATTTTGTGGAAAGCATTTTAAGGACCGTTTTGAAAAATTTCAGCAGCATTTTTTTGATGACGAACCCCTGCAAAGCGCACGGAGACAGCAGTTTTTTCCTGTAAATATTGTTGAGAATCAAGAATTCTTTGAAGTACAGCTTTTTGCTGCTGGTCGCAAGAAAGAACAATTCCAAGTCACCATACAAGAAGGAGTGCTTAAAATTTCATGTACAGCGAATATACAAGACAATTCCGTAGATTATATTTATAAAGAGGAAGATGGATTAGCATTTGAGCGTGAATTCCAATTAAATGAACAGGTGCTTACAGATAATGTACATGCCAGTTTTGAGGATGGGGTGTTGACGGTCATTCTCCCAAAAGATCTCGAAAAGGTAGCGAGACCACAAGAGGTTGTTATTGATTAATAACAATAGTAAACGTAAATCAGTATTTGAGCTGATTTTGAAAAAGGGCAGCATATAGAAATTGGCTGTCCTTTTTTATTTCTCCAAATGTTTACCATACCACTTTCCATTATACGAAGCTTAAAAAGTTGAAAAGCTATTATCATTCATGCAGATAGTGTTTTTGTTGTAATATAAATTTTATCTATAGTTTATCAAATCATTCGATGGAGCGGTTCGACTGCATTTATGTACTTTTATGAAAGTTGAAATCAAACAATTTGATCAATTAGGGTATTATATAAAAAAACTTTCTTTTAATATGGACAATAACGAAAAAGACATTAGCAAATGCCCATTTCACAATGGTACGATGCGCAATTCGGTCGCAGGAGGTGGAACTCAAAATCAAGATTGGTGGCCAGATAGATTACGTGTAGACCTGTTGAGACAACATGCGAGCAAGTCAAACCCGATGGACGTAGACTTTGATTATGCAGAAGCGTTTAAACAACTAGACTTGGAAGCTGTAAAAAAAGATTTACATGCATTGATGACTGATTCTCAGGAATGGTGGCCGGCAGATTTTGGACATTATGGTCCATTATTCATCCGGATGGCATGGCATAGTGCAGGAACTTACCGGGTAAGCGATGGTAGGGGCGGCGCAGGATCTGGTCAACAGCGCTTTGCACCTCTAAATAGCTGGCCAGATAATGTGAGTCTAGATAAAGCGCGTCGCCTGTTGTGGCCTATCAAACAAAAATATGGTAAGAATATTTCTTGGGCAGATTTAATGATATTAACGGGTAATGTTGCGCTAGAGTCTATGGGCTTCAAAACTTTCGGTTATTCCGGTGGGCGCGTCGATTCTTTTGAACCAGAATTGGATGTATATTGGGGGTCTGAGACCACATGGTTGGGCGGAGATATCCGTTATGCCGATGGTTCGGAAGGCGTAATGAAGTCGCATGGTGTGCTCTCGGCCGATGACGATGCAGACGGTAAATTACACACCCGCAATCTTGAAAAACCATTGGCAGCGGTACAAATGGGATTGATTTATGTGAATCCGGAAGGACCGGATGGAAATCCTGATCCGATTGCTGCAGCAAAAGACATAAGGGATACTTTTGGTCGGATGGCTATGAATGATGAGGAAACTGTGGCTTTGATTGCTGGAGGACATACTTTTGGGAAAACTCACGGCGCAGGGCCTGCCGACAATGTTGGAAAAGAACCAGAAGCTGCTGGAATAGAACAACAAAGCCTTGGTTGGAAAAGCACTTATGGCAGTGGGGTGGGAGCTGATGCTATTACCAGCGGACTGGAGGTCATTTGGACACAAAAACCGACAGAGTGGACCAATCTCTTCTTTAAAAATCTGTTTGAGCATGAATGGGAATTGACAAAAAGCCCTGCAGGAGCACACCAATGGGTCGCGAAAGGAGCCGATTCGACTATTCCCGATCCTTTTGATCCCAATAAAAAGCGCAGACCAACGATGCTGACCACAGATTTATCGTTGCGTTTTGATCCAATCTATGAAAAGATCTCGCGTAAATTTTACGAAGATCAAGATGCGTTTGCTGATGCATTTTCTCGCGCCTGGTTTAAATTAACACACCGTGATTTGGGACCAAGAGAGCGTTATTTGGGGGCCGAAGTTCCTGCTGAGGAATTATTGTGGCAAGATCCTATTCCTGCTGTCGATCATGTTTTGGTCGATGCGGATGACATTAGTATATTGAAATCCGCCCTATTGAACGCGGGACTTAGCACTGCCGAGCTCGTAACGACAGCCTGGGCTTCAGCGTCTACCTTCCGTGGGTCGGATATGAGAGGTGGTGCAAATGGCGCTAGAATACGTTTGGCTCCGCAGCGGTATTGGCAAGTTAATAATCCGGCGCAACTGCAAAAAGTTCTTACTGCGCTGGAGCAGATTCAGCAAGATTTTAATGGAAAACAACAGGGCGATAAAAAAATTTCATTGGCAGACTTAATTGTCTTGGGCGGTGTAGCCGCGATAGAGCAGGCAGCTCGTGCTGCAGGGCATAATATCAAAGTACCGTTTCATCCTGGGCGTATGGATGCGACGCAGGAGCAAACGGATGTGGAATCCATGGGTTATCTTGAGCCAATTGCGGATGGATTTAGAAACTATCGCAAAGGCGCTTATACCGTGTCTACGGAGTCGTTATTGATTGATCGGGCGCAGTTGTTAACCTTATCTGTTCCTGAATTGACTGTTCTTATTGGCGGGATGCGTGCTCTTCAAGCCAATTTTGATGGTTCTCAACTAGGCGTAATGACTGACCGACCTGGCCAACTGACCAATGACTTTTTTGTTAATCTATTGGATATGGGAACAGCTTGGAAAGCAATCTCTCCAGATCGGGAAGTTTTTGAAGGATCAGATCGTAAAACTGGTATAAAAAAATGGGAAGCAGGAAGAGCAGACCTTGTTTTTGGTTCGAATGCTGAATTAAGAGCCGTTGCCGAGATATATGGCAGTGCCGATGCAAACGAAAAATTTGTACAAGATTTTGTGAAGGCATGGAATAAAGTGATGGAGTTGGATCGTTTTGATTTACATCGCTAATACGACTTAACAATTTAATCGATCATCGTATTTTAAGATTTCAATTACTTTACAATCAGGGCCGGTAAAAACATACCAGTCCTGATTATATCTTAATATTAAGGTGTAGTGTTCCGGTCTTCCTGCAGAAATTCGGAGGTGAAATGCTGCTGTTGCTTTTTCTGTCTGAATTTCTCCTCATTATAGGAAAGGGAGTGCCCTTTAGGTATCGATAATGAGGACCATTTATCAACCAAACATATTTTCCCGATATAGAGAATCTTCCCGATGTGGTAAGGATAATGTGCGAGTTGCCGCAAGATCGCTTCCAGGACGGTATGTCCTTGATTACGGATATAGATGATTTTAGCGAGATCTTCTTCTCCGAGCGATTCAATTGCTTGGAATAGACACGCCCATCCAGCATTCCAATAGGTAATAAGCTCATCGCGATCTGTCCAGGTGTTCTCAAATTCCTGATCCCGGTTCCTATTTTCTTTTTCACCATCTGTGCTGAGAAAATCCGTCCAACGGGAAAGCATATTTCCACCTAAATGTTTTACAATTAATGCAATGCTATTGCTTGAATCATTTGGATGCCAAAAGAGCTGTTCAGTGCTTAATTGTGTAAATGTTTTATCACCCAATGATTTATAATATTTAAATTGCTTTATACAAGTCGCTAAGAAATTATCCATTACGCCGAAAGTTTGTCATTTATATGATATTAATATACAAAAATGTCGTGAAACCGAGACCGAAAATAGTTTTTTTTGAGCAGAAATTTGGTGGTGTTATCGTTCTTACTAATTTCCTAATACTGCTTTTTTTCAGGTGATGAATGTGTAAATTTAGAAGGAGAAGGAGAAGTGTGAGTAAACAGGTCAATAAAAGCAAAGGTGATACCGGGGAAGTACCACCTTTTTTGCTAACTAAACATTAAACATAAATAAACAGTCTTTTTCAAGACCACACTAAAAATTACATAACTACTTTGCCGCTAGTTGATTTGTCAACCTGGACATTTTTGGGTTGATTTTTTAATACAATTTTCGCAGACGTAGAAACTTTTCCTTGTAAGTTTTCTTTCACGCTGAGCGTTACATTGGCAGACGAATTCGCTTGTATTTGGGCATTTGTTGTCGAGAAGCGGCTCATATCAACCGATGCCGATGAGTTGGTATTCAAATTTAAATTTGAAGCACTTCCTGAAATGTCTTGGCTGGACGAACTACTTGCAGATACCTGCAAATTTTTACTGCTCACATTCGTTGTTAAACTACTCGAAGAACTTGTTGAAAGGCTTATATCATCCGCAATTAATCTTTTAAGGGATATGCTTGCTGAAGAAGATACGTCGACAGAAATTTTATCGGCCTTAATTGTTTCATCAGTATGAATTGAACTGCTAGAAGACGCCGCAAAACGTGTTGGTATCTTGCTTGAGTAAACAATTACGCGATTGTTTCTCGCATTTCTAATTTGCGTATTTCTTTTATACTGAACGTACAATGTGCCGTTTTTTACGGTCGTTTCGATAAGGGATAAATGCTCGGGATTATCAGCCTCAACAACAACCTCGTTGCGATTAGAATGAATATAATCTACACGTAATGAAGTTGCCGATGAAATGCCATCTGGAGCAGTGATTTTACGTGTTTCGCGTTCTTGTGCCTGAGCTACATATAAAAATGAAATAAAGGCAATGGTTAAGATTCTTTTCATTATTTTTCTGTTATTAGTTTAAATTTATTGTTACTGAAAGTTTCATTTTAATTTCCCTTTTTATCGTTTCTTATGTGCTTATGCACTTATGCACACGCTCTATCGTTAACTGCTACCTATAGTATAATAGTAATGCCAAAACTTTAAATCCGTTTAAAATACTGATTAACACTAGTTTTGTTCCTGAGTGCTATTTTCGTTAATGCTCATTTTTGAACATCAACTGTTCGGTATCGGACAATAGTTTGTTTACCATACCCTTCGTTTGTAGGCTGCTAACCAGAATTGATACTCTAATTGGGAAGCTGTTATAAATACTTGTCGCATCTTCTCCCGTTTTGTTGCAGTAGTTTCTGCAGCAATTTTGTCAACATAGTTTTTGGCCTTGATCACTCCCTGTGCAAAATCATCACCGCTATAGGTTTCTATCCATTTGGAATAGGGATTTCCCTGTGTATTTGCTGTCGATACAATGTGATCTCCGACCTCCTTATAAATCCAAAAACAGGGGAGTGTTGCCGCCATAGCGACCTCGACGCTCTCGAAAGCGGCTACGCTTTTAAGAAAATGGACATAATGATGGCAGGTTGGTTCGATCTTGTTGCTCTCGTCGGCAGCACTTAGACCAAATTCCCGAAAATAATTTTCGTGTAGCGCGCTTTCAACAAGAAGTGCATTACGACCAAATTCAAAATAATCCAATGCCTGTTGGTTGTCTATGCTTTTTGCACCTATAAAGGCGAGTACGCGGCCAAATTCTTCTAAATAGAAAGCGTCCTGCCGCATGTAAAATTGAAATTTATCCAAGGGGAGACTACCATCGCTAAGCTGAACGATAAACGGCATGGCAAGTATATCTGAATAAATAGTTGTTATAGAATCCCAGGCTTGATCAGTCCAGTTCATATTGAATAAGTTTAAGTGGGTTATGGAAGTGATTTAATGGCCCATTTCCTTTGCCAATAAGAAGATCTTTACTACCGGCTATTGCTGCGTGTATATAGGCCAATGCGAACTCTACGGCTTTATCGAGGCTAATACCCTGTGCTAATTGGCTTGCAATTGCTGAGGAAAGCGAACAACCCGAACCATGTGTATTTTTGCTGTTGATTTTTTGGGATTTGAATTCAATCGGAGCGCTCTTGTGCTGGAATAATAGCGATGTTAGCTCTTGACTACGGAGATGTCCACCTTTAATCAAAACGGATTGACAGCCTTTTGCCAGTAGGGTATTTCCCGCTTTTTCCATCTTCAGGACATTGTCTATAACTTCGTCTACCAGGACACCTACCTCATCTAAATTTGGTGTAATCAGCGTTGCTAAAGGAAAAAGAAGTTCAATGCAGGCCTGAATTGTATCATCATGAATGAGCTTGTGTCCACTCGTTGACACCATGACTGGATCAAAGACGATAGGCCCTTTATATTCTTTTAAATAGCTGCTAATAAGCTTCACAAGTTCAATATTGTGTACCATCCCTATTTTGATTGCGTCGGGATAGATATCATCAAAAATCGCATCCAATTGATCCCTGACGGCTGCAGTAGGGATTTCATAAATATTTCTTACACCTTGTGTATTCTGTACTGGCAGGGCGGTTAATACATTCATGGCATAACAGCCTAATGCAGATATCGTTTTGGTGTCTGCCTGTATACCTGCTCCACCACTACCATCGAACCCCGCAATGCTGAGTACGGTAGGGACCCTGTATTTTTTATCTTTTGTCATTTTAATAGTTCTTTTAGTTGTGCACTGGCCTGTCTGGGGTCTTGGCTTCGGCAGATGGCCGAAACGACTGCAATGGAGTCTGCACCTGCTTTCCAAGCCTGTTCAGCGGTTTGCAAATTCATGCTGCCGATTGCAATCAATGGTTTTTCCGTCCTATTCCTAAGTTGCTTTAAACCCGAAATTCCCCATTCGGTTATCGTATCCACTTTTGTTCTCGTTGAAAAAATAGGGCTTACACCAAGGTGGTCGACAGCGCACATTTGTTGACTTTCCAGTTGTTGCATGTCTTCTATGGACCAGCCAATAGTCAATTTGTCGCCATATTTTTCGCGAATTGCGAGCGGCTGCACATCATTTTGACCCACATGTACTCCCCATGCCTCGATTTGGGCAGCGATTGCTACGGAATCATTGATCACGAGCGGAATACCATAATGATCGGTCAGTTTTTTTAAACGGATGGCTTTATCCAAAAATGTGGCCGGATCGTCAGCTTTTTCGCGCAATTGTATAAGATCGACTCCACCAATAATGGCCTCTTCAGCGACATTTAGCCAATTTTGAGGATAACAGTCGCGCTCAGAAATGACTAAATATAAAGGGTAGGGAAACAGCGGATTAATGCGCATAGCGTTTGATCTTGAGCGTTGATTTTAGACGTTCTGCATTGAGCTGATAGAGTTCATCATAGAGATTTAACTGCAGGCTACCTGGGCCAGCTGCGGTTTGGGCAGCGCGTTCTCCCGCTAAGCTCAAAATGGATACACCGGCAACAGCTGCTTCAAAATAGTGGTCCGTAACACCTAAAAATGCCCCGATGAGTGCAGTAGCGCTGCAGCCAAGTCCGGTAACTTGCGTCATTAAAGGGTGACCATTATAGACTTCAACCCGGTATTCTTCCGAAAGGATATAGTCTACTTCTCCAGAAATACAGATAATTGAGCCGGTTTGCTCTTGTAATAATTGGCCAAATCGGAGGGCATCTTTACTGGCTGTCGTGCTGTCGACTCCCTTTGTGTTCGGTTGGTTGAAATTGTACAGCGTCATGATTTCTGATGCATTTCCACGAATAACCGTTGGTTTGAGATCCAGTAGATTGGATAATAAATCATTGCGGAATGCTGATATCCCAGCACCAACAGGATCAAGTACCCATGGACGTCCAATGGTATTGGCATGTTCGGTAGCAACCAGCATAGCTTCGGCAGTAGCTTCACTCAAGGTGCCGATATTAATGACAAGAGCTTGTGCAATATCGACAACCTCGCGTACTTCTAATGGACTGTGTACCATCACAGGGGACGCTCCTAGGGCTAAAAGTGCGTTGGCAGTATTGTTCATCACAACGAGGTTTGTGATGTTGTGTACGAGGGGTTTTTCGACCCTCAGCTGCTCTAATAAATTGATAATTGAATCTTCCATTCCTTTTACATATGCTAAGATGTACTGTATGGCCTTGGCGGGAAGAAGAGCGATAGCCTGTGCAGTAAAGGAGTATGCTGTACAGTGGATTTTTGCTTTTCCCTACGCCGGTATAAACCGAATCAGGTTCAAAGGGACTATCTCAATTCTATACAGAATACCCCCAAAGCCAAACCAAACTTAAACAAAAAAGTGGACTTTTCATATCCGTCATTTTTCGATCACTTAGCTTGTTGAATTAATCGACCGTATTTTGATCGGCACTAATTTCAATATATTCAACAGGGGTATAGGTAACCCGGGCAAAATTTTTGGTCAAAAGTTCGGTTTCCAAAATCTTTCCACCCTGAAATTTTAAAAACTTCTCGCGCCAAATCTCATTTTTACGAAAGAACTGATTGTCAATTTTAAGAAATTGATGTTCTTTTTCAAAGACATGATAGGCAAAGTCAAGTTCTTGATCAATTCTTAATTCACCCTCTAAACATTTGTCTGTAAACCAGAGGTTTATTTGAAAGGTGTAAGGCGTGTTGTTGGTGAACTGATAATCGCGATAATTATAAAAGACGGTAGCTCCACTACCGAATGGCAATACACGGCCATCGTCCGGAAAAGGGTCAAAAGAGTGGTGATAACGTTCGTTGACGGTGAGTGGACTATGGATAACAAGCCAATGGATGAGGTTGGATATTTGACAGATTCCACCGCCAATACCCGCTCTTGCTTCACCAAAGGATAACTCCATTCCAGGCAGATATCCTTTTTTTACAGTGGGTAGTCCAACGAGTTTACAAAATGAAAAGGTTTCCTCCGGTCTGATCAGAATGCTATTAATCTGTGCAGCTGCAATTTTCAGGTTGGTAACTTTGTTAATCTGCAATTGCATATTATTTTCGCCCAGTTTTTTTAATAAGACAGACTGATGCTTCTTAATACGAAAGGGAAGTTTTTCAGCTGATTTAGCTGTGCTGTATTTTTTGTTGTCAATTAGCCAGATGACTTTTCTTTGTACTCTTCTTACCCATACCGCAAAAAAGTAGAGTATGGGATGGCGTTGACTGATCAGTTTTCTTTTTCTCAATTTGACGTTTTTGTATCGCTATCAAAATTAGTGCAGAAATGTGTTTTTAGCCGTATTTTGTCGCATATTTTTTATCAAAGTCAAGAATCTTATTTCCGGAGTTTAGCGCAGTTTTTCAGTTTGTTTAGTTGGTTTTCCTTACCTGTATGTACTTTGCCGTTAACTGTCCCTCCTTGTTGTATACTAGATTTTCAAAGGCACAGTTGCCGCGGTCTTTTACAATTGATTTTTGTTGTAATACACCCTCATAATAAAACTCATCAATCGTTTCGTTGGCTCGGTAGGATCGCTTGATTTCAGCTGTCAGTCGATCGCTTTGATCGAAGGTTTGACGTAGCGAATAGTCACTTGTTTCCGGACTATCATACTGATAGCGGACGCGACTTTCTCTTTGATCATTTCTGCCCGAAATCTCTTCAGTAATTCGATTCTGTTGATCATAACTGTAAATGGTCCAGTCTCTCCGTTGATAGACAAAATGAATGGATTCACTTTTTATAACCTGAAGTTTACTGTTCAAGTGATAAATTATCGCCGATTCAAATGTAGGATCGTAGGAAACAATGGCATTTGGGAGATACCGGTAAATTGTACTGCTGCTCCATTTACTATTTTGAAGGTACTGTATGGAGTCGATAAGTCCGAATTGATTATAGCATCTTTTGTTGTAATAATTATTTCCCCCGGAAAGATTGTTCGATGTGATCTCTTTGCCTTCTTCATATACCGTCGTCATCATTGCACCGGATTGCACCGCATTTTCGTCCGAAAACTGCTGCATTACATAAGTGCCGTCACATATCTTCTTACGCTGACTGTAATAAAGAGGAAGAGCGGGATTTGCGATAATAGCCGCTGCATATTGCCCGGATGGAATAAATTGAACTTGTGCGATTGAGTCAAAGAAATGTGAGGCATTATATTGTGCCGAAGCTTTCGTTGATGCAATTTGTGTGCTGGTGTTTAATAACGGTTTGGCTGCTGCCAGATAGGTATTACTATCGTATATGATCTTGGGTTTGGCTAATCCATCAAACAAGATCATGGCTTGACGTTGCTTCAATGACAATACGTCGATAGTCCATTGGTGATTTTTAACGATGAATGTGAGTTTTTTTGCATCGGTTTTTGTGACCAATAACTTTGTTGTGCTAAAAGGCACTAGTTTGAAAATCTCAGCAGCATTTTTTTCGTGTAGACGCATGATGAAATCAGTTGATTTATCGGACTCATTGGTTACAAAAAGAACTGCATGCGTTGGGCTAGCTATTGTTAGCGATTTTACTGTTTGCGATGCCGCGCTGGGACTATATAACAGCAATATCAACAACTGAATGATAATCTGATAAATGTGCAGTTTCGCGTTACAATTCATTTGGGTCGATATTGCTGTTGTTGATTTTTCTATTTAATTTAATACTTCTTTCAAAAATAATAAGGTGTGCTCCCAGGCACGTTTAGCCATTACGGGGTTATATTCGGCTGACTCGGGATTCGTAAACGTATGTCCAGAATTTGCGTAGGTAATTATTTGCCAGTCTGCTTTTCCTTCATTTAATTCCTTGACCAACCCATCGTAATCTTCTTTTGATACACTTTTATCGGCTGCTGGGTGCTCAATGAGTACTTTTGTTTTGATCGAACCATTGGGTCTGTCGGCAGCTTTGGATAGGCCGCCATGGATACTGACCACCGCATTGACGGGTAAATCCGCTCTTGCGGCTTCGAGCGCGCCCGTACCTCCAAAGCAATAGCCAATGACAGCAATCTTGCTGGGATCCGCACCCTCTTTTTTCAGTTGTTCCAATGCGAGCATTATGCGATGCTGATAAGCTTTATAGTCTGTCTTGTAGTGGCTGGCAATTTTCGAAGCGGCGGTGTTGTCGGAGGGGATATTCCCTTCACCGTAGATGTCGGCAATGAACGCGATGTACCCTTCTTTTTCAAGTTGTAATGCGGCTTGTTTCGCTTCGTTGTCAATTCCTTTCCATGCTGGAAGAATTAAAACAGCTGGGCCTTTTTTTGCCGTATTGGCGGTTACCATGCCGTTGAGTTTCTGTTCACCATCCTGGTAAGAAACCTGTTTTAATTGTTGGGCCTGCGTAGTCATGGTGACCATAGTAAGCATCAATAGTGTCATAACTGTTTTCATCTGTAAAGAATTTGTTCCACTTATTATTTTGTGTGATCAAAAATGAACCCAATTTGGAGTCCATCTCAACTAAATATAATTTTAAATGTACATTTTTTTCCGCTGTCGCCAACCTGAAGTTACGACTTGATGGATTCAATGATACCAATAACATCGAGCTGTCCGAGACCTTGATCGTGTGCTTTCCCGTAGGTTTCGAGTAAAGTCTGGAGGAGGGGATAGTCAGCACCGGCTTGTTGGGCCAGTCGAATATCTTTCAGCATAAGGTCTAGCGCGAATGCAGGACTGTAGTTTTCTTCCACCAATAATGGTGTTTTCACTTTTGTTGCCCCACTGCCGCTGGCACTATCGTTGATGATTTCGAGCATTTGGCCTCGACTAACGCCTAATTTGTCTGAAAACAGGATTGTTTCCGCAAGCCCTTGATAAATGGTGGATAGAAAATAATTTATGGCAAGTTTGGCGGAGATCCCTTGGCCATTTTTACCAAGATGTTTGATCGATTTGCCCATTTGCTCAAGGTAAGGTCTAGCGCGATGAACATCTTCTGATTCGCCACCAACCATAATAATAAGGGTACCTTCAGCCGCTGGTTTAGTACTGCCTGCTACAGGCGCATCAATAAATGCACCGCCTTTTTCTTTTAATTTCGATGCAATAGAAATAGAGCGTTCGCGTGAGATTGTACTCATATCGACAAATAATTTGCCCTTGATCTCCCTTTGCAGGATTTTTTCGTATACTTCGCTGACTGCTTCATCATTGGTGAGCATGGAAAATATAATGTCGCTATGATCGACTAATTCACCTATATCTTCGCTGATAATTGATTGCTCTTCAAAGCTTGCTGCTTTAGCCTTGTTTCTATTGTAAACAGAAAGGGGGAATCCTGCTTTTTCTAGATTTTTAGCCATGGGATACCCCATGTTTCCTAATCCTATAAATCCTAATTTTTCTATCTTCATCTAAAAATTACATTAATTGCTCTTGAAATTTACGTATAACTAAAGATACAAATGTTTTGCTTATTCCACCAATACCCTAATTTCGTTACGTAGCAGCACTATTTTATCTTCATGTTCGAGTTTTTTTAAAATTCGGGAGACAACGACTCGGGATGTATTTAAATCGGAAGCGATATCCTGATGCGTGAGGGTGAGGATTCGGTCGTCATTCAGCTTCACTTTGGCTTTCAAATAATTGATGATGCGTTCTTCCATGTTGGAAAAAGCTAGACTATCAACAGCTTGTAACATTTCGTCCATCCGGCTTGAATAGCTTGATATGATGAAATTTCGCCAGGAAGGGTATTTTCCCATCCAAAGGTTGACAAGCTCATTTGGAATCATGGCTACAGTCGTTGTTTTTTCTGCGAGCGCACGAATTTCACTTTTTTTATTCCCGAGGCAACAGGCTATTGACATTGTACAGGTTTGACCTTTTTCCAGGTAGTAGAGCAACAATTCGCCTTTATCTTCATCCTCCCGGACAATTTTGATTGCTCCATCCAAGAGGAGAGGCATCGCCCTGATATATTGATTGGTATCAATGATGAGATCCCCTTCACGGAAGGTTTTCATATGCGCGTTTTTAGCTATTTCAACGATTAATTCCGGTTCAAGAATGCCTGTATAAGCTTGTTCTATGGATAACATATTTTTTAAATTAGTTAAAGTTAATTATTTATAGGCTTATTTCAGCTGTTATGGGAAGAAAAGTAGGTAGGAGGAAACTACGGATTGAAAGAAACAATTTTTAGCATCTCATGAGGATAGAGTATGAAATCTTGTATTCAATTCATAAAAATCGTAAAATTGATAAATTTTGATTTATTCAAAACAGACAAAATATTATTTTGATTATTTTTGCTGTTTTTCCATGAATAGGATGGATGTGTTGTATTTATTTTAAGTCTGCTGTATTTTTTTTGCCTCTTTTTGCTGAAATTTGCTATTTTTCTGTGGAAGATTAAAATTTATTCTCTCTATATAGAGATACTGCATCATATTGGTATTGTTAAAATTAGTTAAAAAGACAATCAATTCCTAATTTTGCGGCACAAAAACAAAACAATCACATCTAACATGAAAAAGTCTTTACTTTTTTTTGCCCTTGTTTTTGCTAGTTATGGTGCCGTTCAAGGTCAAACAGCAAATACTGGTTCGGTTTCAGGAGTTGTCAAAGAAGCTACTGGACAAACGGTTAAAGGAGCAACCATTAAAATTACCCACATCCCAAGTGGACAAGTAGTAAGTGGCTCAGCCGATGCCCAAGGAAAATTTCAAATTTCAAATCTTCAAGAAGGAGGCCCCTACAAAGTAGAGGTAACTTACATTGGCGAAACGCCTGTTGTTTTCGAAAACATCATGCTGAAATCGGAGGAATCGTTGAATATCAATCCAATTTTTACGGCTGGATCTTCAACAAATTTGGATGAGGTTGTTGTTGTCGGTCATGGGGTTATCGATATTGCAGCAGGAAGAAAGACACCGATTGCCGTTTCGACGATCCGTAAGCAGGATTTAGAGGAAAGGGTAGGAGCACAGGATATTACTTCAGCATTAGCTAATACCCCTTCGGTTTATATCACTGGTCAGGCAAAAGGTTTTGGTGAGTCTTCTATGACAACACGTGGTTTTGATCAGTCCAATACAGCATTTTTGTTGAACGGTCAGCCTATCAATGGTATGGACAATGGAAGTGTATATTGGTCAAATTGGTCGGGACTTACAGATATTGCCTCTTTAGTGCAGATTCAACGTGGTTTGGGATCGTCTAAATTAGCGATTTCATCTGTCGGCGGAACCGTAAATTACGTGACACAATCCACTGCAATGAAAGAGGGTGGTTTTGTTCGTACCACTGTTGGTAACGATATGTTTATGAAGGCAACGGTAGGTTACAATACCGGTCTGATGAAAAACGGCTTTGCTGTTTCGGCTATGTTTACACAGTGGTCAGGTAACGGTTATATGGATCATACAGAAGGTGCTGGACAAAGTTATTTCCTGTCTGTCGGATATAAAGCGAACGAAAAACACAACCTGAACTTTATGGTAACAGGTGCTCCACAATGGCATAACCAAGGGTATACCTCAAAATTGTCCAATTATCTAGCTAATGGCAGACGTTATAACGACAATTATAAGGATGCAAATGGCGTGATGATGAATGCGCAGAAGAATTTTTATCATAAGCCTGTCGCCAACTTAAACTGGGACTGGACGATCGACGATAAATCATCTTTATCTACCGTTGTATACGCTTCTTTAGCAGCAGGTGGGGGGCAATCTTTGCGCAGTGATAAATACAATACAGGTAAATACTTAGCTGCCGATGTGAACAATCACCAATGGTTTGGTATAGTTTCTAACTATAACCGTAAACTTTCGGAATCCTTAAATTTCAATGTGGGTTTTGATGTAAGGGATTATAAGGGTACACATTATCGCAAATTGACTGATCCTCTTGGAAATACAAATGGTGTTGTATTGGGGGGTAATGTTAATTTTCCTAATAAGCCATTGGTTACCAATACATACTCAACAAATCCTTGGAAAGCATTCTCCAGCAAACCTGATTCGCGTGATGAACGTTTAGCTTGGGATTACAACCAATACATCCGTTATGGAGGTCTGTTTGGTCAATTGGAATATGCCAAAGATGGCTTTACGGCATTTTTTCAAGGATCGGTTTCTGAACAGCAAAACAAACGTTCTGATTATTTTCAATACACCCCGGGTAATGAGGATTCTAAAGACGTGAACAACTTTGGATACAATACGAAAGGTGGTGTAAGTTATACCTTGGGGCATCATAGTATTTTTGGTAATGCAGGGTATTATTCCCGTCAGCCTTATCAAAACAATATTTTCATGAATTATGCAAATGATATCAATGAAAATGCCGAAAATGAAAAAATCCTGGGTTTAGAAGCTGGCTATAAGTTTGCCTCTCGATTTTTGGATGTGAACGTCAATGTTTACCGCACAACCTGGGAAAATCGTGTTACTGGAAGCTCAAGTTTAGCGACGGCTGATGATGTGAAAAAATACAATCCAACAAATGATCCTGGTATTTTAGTCGGAGGTGCCTACTTATATACAACAAATTACGGTGTAAAACAGGTGCATAGAGGGGTAGAAGTTGATTTTGAGGCCCGCCCAATCGAAAAATTAAGCCTAACAGGATTTTTATCGATAGGTGACTGGAAATACGATGGTGCAGTAAACTCGGTTGTACGTAACGATAACCGCGTCGAATTGGGACGTTCTCAGGTTAACTTAACCGGTGAACATGTTGGTAATGCGGCACAAACTTCTTATGGATTTGGTGCTAAATATAAAGTGTTTAAGGGGCTATCTGTAGATGCAAATTACAGATACTATGAGCGTTTGTATGCATCGAATTATCGTAGAGAAGTAATCGATGGGCAAACTTATGGTCGCTATCTGAAATTACCGTCTTTTAATCTTTTGGACGCAGGTCTTTCTTACCATCTTCAGGTGAGTGACAAGAACGACATAAGTTTCCGTGTTAACATGAATAATGTGTTGAATAAGTTTTATATTTCTGAAGCAACATCCAGCAACTTGGTTACAGATATTAACAATTCTTGGAATGGTATAGATACATCCAATTTCGTTTTAATCGGACAGGGTAGAACTTGGAACGCATCGGTAAAATTTACCTTCTAGTAAATTTTACTCTAATTACAAAAAGCTCACAATATTTTGTGAGCTTTTTTTGTTTTTAAATAAAAACTTAATAATTTTAGGTGATCTAATTGTCAACCTGATGTTGCATAAATTAATTTGTCTGGAAAGTTTACAGATCGGTACTGTCTATTTTTCTGCTTTTGTCGTTAATCTGGATGGTGGAAATACTGGCTTTGCTCTATTTATTAACCAGGAAAATGATCCAATCTTTATTTTTCGAAAAGAGAAGCACAATGAGGTTTCCTTCCACGTGAATGAGGAGCAATTCTTCTGGATTGTTAAGAACAGCCAGTTTACACCACTCGAGCGTCAGAACTTTTTTGCTGAATTTGTCGAATTTTTGCGTTTGATGGAAGAAAAGGTGTCGAATTATGTTTTCAAGAAGGAAAAATTAATCCGTTTTACCAATTCAAGAGATATTATCCGTTATAAATATTTGTACTTAACAGGCGAGGTAAACGATAAGCTTAAGTAAATATAGCTGTTGATCGATTGTTAAATTTCGTTTGTAATGAAATTTAACTTAGTTTTGAGTATGAAGCATATGTTTTCGAATTTAGCTGTTATTCTTCAAAACAATACTTTTGTAGAATCAGATTTTACACTGCCAGTACCCATCCTTCTTGCTAAGTTCTCTTTTTTGCCCATTGCGTCATTTTTTCCTCAATCTTGTCCGTCTTTTCCGTCTGATTGGCTTGCTGAATTGGGAGATCATGCTCTTCGATGCCTCTTGCAAGGGTTTAATATAGGTATCCTTGAGAATGGTAATCCTGTAGCATTGTTTGAGGAGGCTATTGATTTAACTCATCATGCGCTCGCCTATAGTTATTTGGGACTTTATTATGTTAAGATAGGCAATTATGATAAAGCCGTTGCAACGTTCACAAATGCTATCGAGCACTTTCCAGAAGAACCATTCTTCTATGCCAGCCGTTGTTTAATCTATAGGCAGATCGAGGAAGATGAGGGGGCGTTTTATGATTATCAGATTGCGAAGAGACTAGATTTTAATTACCATAGTGTATTGGAATGGCAGGAAAATCAGGCTGAATTGACTTATTTCGAAGCTGAAAATTTGGTTATTCAGGAGCTGGAATCAAAATCTCAACAGCTAAGTAAGGACGAAATAAATGGGCTGGGTCTTGAATATGTTCATTCCTATAGCTATCTAAAGGCCATCAATCTTTATTCGTGTGCAATTGTTGAAGCTGGCGGTAGCGATAGCAGTCTTTTTGTTTTCAGGGGGAGTTTATACCTGAAATTGACCTGTTTTGAATTGGCATTGTCTGATTTTAATCAGGCCATCGCTCTTGATAAGAACCGATCTGCTGCTTATATATTTCGCGCAAAAGTTTTTGAATCTTACCGCAATTACCAAACAGCTTTGGAAGACTATGCTCAGGCAGAAGAAATAGATGGTCATTCGTCGATTGTGTATGAAGAAAGAGCCTCTTTATTCGAGCGGTTGGGTAATTTTAAGGAAGCATTACTGGATTTTGACCGTCTTGTTAGTCTCAATCCGGAAGATTTTTATGTATATTCATTGCGAGCCGATCTGAATGAAAAGCTCGAGAATTTTGAGGGAGCCCTGGCAGATTATTCCAAAGCGATCGATCTGAATCCATATTATTCTGATTTGTATTCTTATCGTGCCGCAATTCGCGAAAAATTGGGTGATGCTGTCGGAGCGAGAGCCGACTTGGATAAGTTCAATGAATTGGAAGATGAATAAACAAGGCCGACCTGAGTAGGGCCTTGTTTACGCGTACTGTTTCTAGTGATAAACCCTTATTTAATAATCCTTTTTATCTTATTGGAACGGGTAATGAGTTTGTGTAATTTGTCATAATCCTCTGTAGCAATAGCGTCATGCAGGGATTGAAGCTGCTTGATATGCTCTTCGAGCACTTCGAGTACGTTTTCTCGATTCTGCTTGAAAATCGGTGTCCACATATCGGGCGAACTTTTGGCCAGACGAACCGTAGATTCAAATCCGGAGCCCGCCAGTTCAAAGATACGTCCCTGAGATTTTTCTTTTTCCAATACTGTTAAGGCAAGTGCAAAAGAAGTGAGATGGGAGATGTGGGATACATAAGCGGTATGTACATCGTGTTCATCGGCATTCATAAAACAGCTGCGCATCTCCAATTGGTCGGTGATGGCATCGGCGATCTCAAACGCATCCTCATCGGTTTTAAATGCTTCGACATATACCATCATTTTGCCTTTGAACAAGCCGGCTACAGCTGCTTCTGGTCCTGAATATTCTGTTCCGGCCATGGGATGGGCTGCTACATAACGCCCCCTGTTAGGATGATTCTTAATTTTATTGAGAATGTTTATTTTCGTTGATCCCATATCAATGACGACCTGATCGGTGACCAGATCCAAAATTTGAGGAACAACATCTAAAATGGCATCAACAGGGATTGTGAGCACCAATACTTTACACCGCTTAATCGCATCTTCTAAGCTTGCTGTTTCGTCAATGAAGCCGATATGCATTGCTTTATCTAAGTTCTTCTGACTTTTATCTACACCGATGATTTTGTCGCAGAATTTTGTTTCTTTTAGGCGAATGGCAGCCGAGCCGCCGATCAAGCCTACGCCTACAATGGCAATGTTCATATGTAAACAATTATATTAAGCGTATTTTTGTTCAAGGGTTATACAGGAACACCTACACCGTGGTTGTTTGTTGATAAATTATACTAATTAAATTTCTATGCTTTTAGGCCTCCCAGACATTATAAGGGTTAGAAATTATCTTGAATGCGCTGTATTGATTCTTTGAGTACCGCTACTGTAGCGCAGAGACTGATGCGGATATATTCATCGCCTTTATCTCCGAAAATTCCGCCAGGTGTGATGAACACCCTTGATTTCTCCAAAACAGCGTCGCTTAGCGCATACCCATCTTTATATTTTTCAGGTATACGGGCCCAGACAAAGAGGCCTACCTGGTCTTTTTGATAGGAGCAGTCAAGCAAATCCATAATTTCATAAACCTGTTGCCGTCTTTCGGCGTAAATTTTGTTTAGATCGGTATACCAGGATGCATCAAGTTGTAAGGCTTTTGCAGCCGCCAGCTGAACAGGTAAAAACATACCTGAGTCCATGTTGCTTTTGAAACGCAGCACTTGATTTATATGTTCTTCGGCACCGACGAGCACACCAATGCGCCATCCGGCCATATTGGAAGATTTGCTCAGGGAATTTAATTCAATGGCCACGTCTTTCGAACCCGGTATGCTCATAATGCTTCTTGGCGTATCTGTAAGAATAAAGCTGTATGGATTGTCGTGGCAAATCAGTATGTTGTGCGTTTTGGCAAATTGAATCAGCTCCTGATAAAATACATCAGGCGCAGAGGCCCCAGTTGGCATATGGGGATAGTTTATCCACATCAATTTAACTTTTGACAAATCCTGTTTTCTGAGTTCATCCAAATCAATAAGCCAATTCTTCTCTTCCGTTAGGTTATAGGTAATCGCTTCAGCACCACTCAGCCGTACGGCTGCAGCGTAAGCAGGGTATCCAGGATTGGGGATAAGCGCTTGGTCTCCTTCTTGAAGATAAGTCATGCAGATGTGCACAATTCCCTCTTTTGATCCAATTAAGGGGAGTATTTCTGAATTTGTATTAAAAGTTGCCTGATAATAACGTTGATACCAATCCGCAACGGCTTGTCGTAGGTCAGGAGCACCTTTATAATTTTGATAGCCATGCGCATTTGGGAGTTGGGCATTCGTACTTAATGTCTCGATTACCTCCGGATGCGGTGGCAAATCTGGACTTCCGATTCCTAGGTTGATTACACGCGCACCCTGTTTATTTAGCTCGTCTATTTCTCTTAATTTTTTGGAGAAATAATATTCCTCGGTGTGCTGCAATCTTTTGGCAACGTCTATTCGCATTTTATTTTACTAAATATGGTGTTTTAATAAGGCTAAATTAGGAAATTATCCATTAAAATGAGATTTTTTTATCGATTTTTCAAAGCGTACAGGTTAATTGCTTTGTTTTTTCGATGCAACAATTTTATAGTCCCTTAACACGATGGCTGCTTTTGTTGATTAATTTGTTATTTTTGTTCAATTTCCTCCATAAAAATCTGAAAGGAAGAGGAGAGATCGACGAGTTACTATTTTTTTGAAGAGTAGTTTGTCTAAGTTGAAATTAAATGAAAACATATTTTAGGCTCTTATCGTTTGCTAAACCCATTGAGAAATTTGCAATCCCATATGTAATTTTCACGCTGATCACGGTTATTTTTAGTACATTAAATTTAGCATTGCTTGCTCCATTACTCCATACACTATTTAACGCTGGTAATGCGACCGTCGAAGCGGTAAAACCCGAGACTTATACCGACATTCTCGCGTGGTTTAATTACTATGCAAGTGTTGCCAATAACCAGCTTGGAGCCTATGGCGCGTTAAAATACGTGTGTATTGTGATTGTAATTTCAGTTTTTATCAGCAATCTGTTTCGTTATTTCTGCCAACGTATCATGGAGAATTTTCGCATTCATACTTTACTCAAATTGCGCAGAGCGGTTTTTGATAACGTGATGAATCTGCATGTTGGCTATTTTACGGGACAGCGTAAAGGAGATATTGTATCGAAGGTTGCTTCCGATGTACAAGTTGTGCAGTATTCTGTTACAGGAACTTTACAAGTTGTTTTTAAAGAGCCTTTGCAGCTAATAGCGTATATTGTCATGCTGTTTAACATTTCAGCACAATTAACATTCTTTTCGCTCTTGGTTATTCCCATCTCTGGTTTTTTTATCGCAAGGATTGTTAAAAATCTCAAAACTCAGGCCCATGCTGCTCAGGAATCTTATGGAAACATGATATCCTATTTGGATGAAGCGTTGTCTGGCATCAAAATAATTAAAGCTTTTAATGGAGTATCATTTATTAAGGACAGGTTTCATAATGAAAACGAACACTATGCGAATATTGGCCGTACTATGGCTAAGCGGCAACAGTTAAGTTCGCCAGTTTCTGAATTGCTTGGCGTTATTATGGTGGCAATTATTCTTCTGTATGGTGGTCATTTGGTCCTTTCGGGCGACAGAAGTCTGACCGCACCGGAGTTTATTGCCTACATCGCTATTTTTTCACAGGTCATGCGTCCTGCAAAAGCTTTAACGGATTCTTTTAGTGGTATCCACAATGGTCTTGCCGCGGGTGAACGGGTTTTGGAACTTATTGATGAAAAGACTGAAGTGAAGGATTCCGAGGGTGCCAAACTTGTTAAAAGCTTTGAGAAAAGTATCGTATTTAACCAGGTGAGCTTCTCGTATAACCGAGACAAAGAAATCTTACAGCATATTGATTTAACGATAGAAAAAGGGAAAATCGTTGCATTGGTAGGTCCCTCAGGAGGAGGTAAATCGACTTTAGTCGATTTAATTCCGAGATTTATGGACGTTACGGGTGGGCAGATTCTCTTTGATGGTACAGATTTGAGGGCGCTAAACCAGGATTCTTTACGGGATATGATCGGTGTAGTGAATCAGGAATCTATTTTGTTTAATGATACGATCTTTAACAATATTGCTTTTGCCAATGTTTCTGCAAGTCCGGAGGAAGTAGAAGCTGCTGCACGGATTGCGAATGCACATGAATTTATTTTAAAAACGGAGCATGGTTACCAGACCAATATTGGTGATAGGGGTGGCAAATTATCAGGTGGTCAACGTCAGCGCATATGTATTGCGCGAGCCGTCTTAAAAAATCCGCCAATTATGCTACTCGATGAAGCAACTTCGGCTTTGGATACTGAATCTGAGAAATTGGTACAGGACTCTCTTTATAAATTAATGGATAATAGAACAACAGTTGTCATTGCGCATCGCTTAAGTACCATTCAGAATGCAGACAAAATTGTTGTTATTGAAGCGGGGAAGATTGTAGAGATCGGTAGTCATAGTGAGCTGATACAGCGTGAAGGATTGTATCGGAAATTAATCGAAATGCAACAATTTACAGACTAGGACACTTTTTAAGCGCTTTGTCAAATTAGTTGTTGGCACATTTTTTTATTATAACTTTTGTAGCCTTTTCGGTACATTTGATTTAAGATAGGAGATAGATTTAATGAACGCAATGGATAAATTGAATTTCTTGATTAACGACAAAAACTTAGCGGTTGAATTGAGAAATATAGCGGAGAAAGTTTTGCGGGAGCAGCGTATCACGTTTGATGAAGGGGTTCTTTTGTATGAAAAAGGTGAGTTGGGGTATCTTGGTGTACTTGCGAATTATATCCGTGAGAAGCGGCATGGTGACCGTACTTTTTTTAATCGTAATTTTCACATCGAGCCGACCAATGTCTGTGTCTATGACTGTAAGTTCTGTTCATATTCGAGGCTCATAAAAGAGCGCGCAGAAGGCTGGGAGATGGAGGTTGACGGTATGATGGATATTGTCAAAAAATATGACAATGAGCCTGTGACGGAAGTTCATATCACAGGAGGTGTAGTTCCTAAACAAAACCTCGAGTTTTACGCCGATTTTTTCCGTAGATGTAAGGAGCACCGTCCTGAACTGCATATCAAAGGACTTACACCTGTTGAATATTACTATATTTTTAAGAAGGCAAAACTGAGCCATTACGATGGCCTCAAGTATTTGCAATCTTGTGGGTTGGATTCTATGCCGGGAGGAGGTGCAGAGATTTTTCATCCAGAAGTGAGAGTACAGATCGCGCATGATAAATGTACGGCTGAACAATGGTTAGATATTCACGAGCAGGCACACAAGCTAGGTATGCACACCAACGCAACCATGCTTTATGGTCATATCGAACAGTTTTGGCACCGCGTTGATCACATGGATCGCTTAAGACAATTGCAGGATAAGACGGGGGGCTTTCAGACATTTATTCCCTTGAAATTTAGAAATAAAGGGAACCAAATGTCCCATATTCCAGAAGCATCTGTGATAGAGGACTTGAGAAATTATGCCGTTGCTCGGATATACATGGATAATTTTGATCACATCAAGGCCTACTGGGCAATGATTTCAAGAGATACAGCGCAGCTATCCTTGGCCTTTGGCGTAGATGATATCGATGGAACACTGGACGATACAACAAAGATATACAGCATGGCAGGAGCGGAGGAGCAAAAGCCGGGAATGACCACCCAAGAAGTTGTTGAACTCATAAAAAATGTTGGACGTCATCCTATTGAAAGAGATACACTGTATAACGTGGTTACAGATTATAAAGATGTTGTGTTTGATCACGGTAACCAAAAGAAAAGTTATTACGCATTACCTGTTGTTAATTCATAACTAGACTCATACTTTGAAAAAGACATTTTATTTTATACGGCACGGACAGACTGATCTAAATTTAAAAGGCATTGTACAGGGGAGAGGGGTTAATTCGCCGCTGAACACTATGGGGGTAGCGCAAGCTCAGGCTTTCTTTGATCGTTACAGTAACGTGCCTTTTGATAAAATATATACCTCTACCTTATTGCGCACGCATCAAACTGTACAGGGATTTCTTGATTTGAACGTACCTTGGGAACAACTCGTTGGATTGGATGAAATAAGCTGGGGAGTTTATGAGGGAAAAGAGCAAACACCGGAGTTGTTAGCTGGTTTTGAAAAATTAGTCGCAGCATGGCGCAACGGAGAATTGGATGTCAGTATTGAAAACGGAGAGTCTCCCAATGAGCTGATGGCTCGTCAACGGGTCGCTTTGGATCATATGCTTGCTCAGACAGACGAAGAGAATATTCTCGTATGTATGCACGGACGTGCATTAAGGATCATGCTTTGCCTCATGACGGGCGTAGAGGCCCGTTATATGGATGATTTTCCGCACACCAATACTGCTTTATATAAATTGCAGTATGATAATGGTCAATTTGAGATTGTAGACCATTACAATATTGCACACTTAGAAGCATTGATAGATGAATAAAATTAGAGTTTCTGCCGTATCGTATACAAATACGTATCCATTTCTGAACGGTATACGTCAATCAAAAATAATGGAGCAGATTGACTTGAGTGTCGATTATCCAAGCGCATGTGCACAGAAAGTAATTGATAACGAAGCTGATATCGGTATTATCCCGACAGCTGCTTTATTAAGTCTTCCTGAATATTATATTAATACAGATTTTTGTATAGGTACAGAAGGTGCCGTGGATTCCGTATTTATTTTTGCTAATAGACCTATTGAAGAGGTGGAAACCTTACGTTTGGATAAGCAATCGCGTACATCAAATGGATTAGCCCGTATATTGATTAAGAATTATTGGAAGAAAGAAGTAGAATTGGTCACGGACGAATCTGTCGAGGCAGATGCTTATGTGTTAATCGGAGATCGCACCTTCGGCAAAAAGGACACAGTTCCATACCTCTACGATCTGGGAAAAGAGTGGTTTAATTTTACAGGATTGCCCTTCGCTTTCGCTTTATGGGTAAGCAATAAAGAGCTTCCAGTATCTTTTGTGGAACAATTTAATGAGGCTTTATCGTATGGTGTGGAACATGCAACCGACGTTATTGCCGGTCTACCCGAGTTTAAAGGCTTCGATTACTCAAAATATTTAACACAGCATCTCGATTTCCATTTAACAGATAAAAAGCGGGAGGCTGTCCAATTGTATCTTCGTTATTTAAAAGCATTGGATTAATCGTGGGGTCTTCTACCTAAGCGGATTAATGTTTTAAAATTACTACCTTAAATATTTTCGGATTCGATCGCCAGATGAGCTATTTACATTGATATATACTGCTTATCTGGCGATTTTATATGTCGTCTAAACTCGACCTTCATTATTCTCATCATCGAACTTTTCTATCATCAGATTTACATGAATAAGTAAGTCAGATTACCGTATTATTTATCCTTATATTGCCTTTGCTAACGGCTGATTTTAACCATATGTCACTCAATTCGTCATTCGAAATAGTATAACACAAATTCCTGGAAAAAGAAATGCAAGCCCAAAATTTGATTCATACTTGGATTTCTAATAGACTATGTGTGCGTCATTAGGTGCGTCCAATTTTCACTTTACGCCCCTTAATTTTTTGACCATTGGCTTTATTAATAATAATAGAAGCAAATTTTCTTCTAACAGCGACGTAGGCCGATTTGTCTTTTACTTCTATAATACCAATGTCATCCTTCTCAATCCCTTCTAAATTGAGCAAAAATCCGACAATATCAATTTTGTTGATCTTATCCTTTCGCCCGGCACTAATATAAAGTGTTGCAAATGGTGAGTTTTGAGGGAGGTCATAGAATTCCGGAAATTCTTCCTCAGGTATTTCTATTGGAATGTAAGGGTATATTTCTTCTGGTTTGAGGATTACATAGACATCACCTTGCGCTTGCATACGGGCTGTACGTCCATTGCGGTGAATAAAGTCGTCTTCTTTGTGCGGCAACTGGTAATGTATAATGGCATCAACTTCTGGAATATCTAATCCCCTTGCAGCAAGGTCTGTTGTGATCAGTACATGATTAGAATGGTTTCGGAATTTGAGAAGTGCCAGCTCGCGATCCTGCTGTTCAAGTCCGCCATGAAAGGTATCGTGGATAATATTGCGATTGTCCAGAAGTTCACTAATGTGATCTACTGCATCGCGGTGATTGCAGAAGATAATCATTTTTTTTGTGCCAATCTTGCAGATGAGCTTAAGTAGTGCCTCTAATTTCTTCTGAACGGGAGCAACTACTTTTTTAATCGTAATCTGCGGGTTATGTTTCGCGTTATGAAGAAAGTCAACAAGAATAGGCTGCTTTATTTGTGTGAATGGTGGGAGCGTATCCATCATCGTTGCGGAAGTTAATATTCTTGACTTAATCGTAGGGATATGTTGAATAATAAAATCCATTTGATGCTGGAATCCGAGTTCCAATGATTTATCAAACTCGTCAAGCACAAGAGTGTGGATGTTGGAGGGATCAAAATTTTGCTCTTCAATATGCTGTTTTATACGTCCTGGTGTTCCAATGATAATTCCAGGTGCATCCTTGAAGGCATTTTTTTCGATCCGTGTACTATGTCCACCATATGCGCAGGTGATTTTGTGGCCTGTCGCTACCTTGCGCAGCACTTGTTCAATCTGTAAAGCAAGTTCACGGGTAGGCACTACTATTAATACTTGAACTTTTCGGACCTCCATCTTCAATTGTTGCAAAACGAGTAATGAAAAGGCTAAAGTTTTGCCAGACCCTGTGGGCGAAAGTAATAGGAAATCCTGGTCCTTCTGATACGATTCCAGCACCCTTTCTTGCATTTCATTCAACGATGAAATATGTAATTTGTCTAAAATAGCTTTTAACTGCATTCAACAAAAATACGAAATACTAGCAGTCTGCAGAGAAGATATAGGATGAATATCCAGGCCCAAGCTAATCGATACAATAAACACCAGGTTACGGATCTACAAAAGATAATTACCGGGTGCTTATTTGTAGGATAAGTGGAATGTGGATAGTGACACGTCGATTCTTAATAGGTATCGTTTTATAAGATATCAATACCTTCTCTTCTTAAAGACTCTTTTTTGCCCTCTTCCCATATACTGACTTGGACTTCGCCTATATGCTGTTTCTTTAGCATAAACATACAGACGCGGGATTGTCCGATACCTCCGCCCATGGATTCAGGCAATTCATCATTAAGCAGCATGCTGTGAAAAGTCAGTTTTGATTTTTCTGTGCAGTTCCTGATTTCCATTTGATGTGCTAGAGCCATTTTATCAACGCGAATTCCCATAGATGAGAGTTCAAAAGCTGAATTTAAAATTGGGTTCCATACAAGAATATCTCCGTTCAGTCCTTTGTGACCGGCTTCATTAGCTGTACTCCAGTCGTCGTAATCCGCTGCGCGGCCATCGTGAGCTACGCCATTGCTGAGGGCACCTCCAATTCCGTGTAAGAATACGGCACCGTGTTCTTTTGTAATGGCATTTTCACGTTCTTTTGCGGTTAGGTTGGGATATTTTTGCAGCAAGTCTTCAGATGAAATAAAAGTAATGGTTTCTGGAAGAATAGCTTTTATATGTGGATACTTGTTTTCAACCTCTAATTCGGTAAACCGCAAAGCTTCATAAATTTTTAGTACTGTTTCCTTTAACGAAGCCAAATTGCGTTGATTTTTATCGATTACCTTTTCCCAGTCCCATTGGTCTACATAGATGGAGTGAATAGGCGTGTAATCTTCATCAGGACGCAGTGCTTTCATATCTGTAACGATGCCTTCGCCAGATAACATCTCGAGCTCTTTTAAACGTACTCTTTTCCATTTTGCAAGGGAATGTACGACGACAGCTCTTTTTTCATTCAATGATTTTATTGGAAATGATACCGGACGCTCTATTCCATTCAGGTCATCGTTTAACCCGGTCCCGTCCAAAACCACCAGTGGTGAAGAGATTGGAATTAAATTTAAGGCTTTTTTTAATTGTTGAACAAATGTATCTTTAACGAAGCTGATAGCAACTTCGGTATGTATAAGTTTTCTTCCCTCCATATGTGTTAAATGAAATACCATGCGCGGATTGGTACGCATAGTTTTTATTTTTTTATTCAGTTATTTCCTACAAAAGTATGAAAATATCATTGGTTAATGTGTTTAATTGTCTTTTTTAATATTTATCTATTAAAAACTTGAAAAAATAAAAAAAATCTAACAAAAAGGAGATAGCTTAATATTTAATTACAAAACTAATAATCTTTTGAATAGCCAAAAAGTGTTGGGTTGCTTACCAAAAGAGCCTTGAAGTAAATTCAAGGCTCTTTTGTATAGACTGCATTAGCGGTATAAGTTATACGGAGAAGCTTTCGCCGCAAGCGCAAGTGCGACTTGCATTGGGATTGTGAAATTCAAATCCCTTTCCATCCAGACCGTCTGAATAATCCAGCTCTGTACCAGCTAAATATAAAAATGATTTAATATCTAAACAGACTCTCACTCCTTTATCTTCAAAAAATTGATCACCTTTTTTTTCTTCATTGTCGAAGTTAAGCTTATAGCTTAAACCCGAGCACCCCCCACTTTCTACAGCAACGCGCACAAAGTAATTGCTGTCATATTGCTCATCCTTCATGATTTCCTCGATACGAGTTTTTGCCTTGTCAGTAACTGTAATCATAGTATTATCCTTTGTATAAAGCAAAGATACGTACAATCTTGCTATATTTCTGCTGTATTAAAGTTTTTAGAATGTCATAAATTATTTGATCAGCCTATCTTTGTACATTTGCCATATAGGTGACTGATCACGTATTTTTTTGACGGCTTCCTTGATCATTTCCGCGCAATGGAAAATCTCCTCTTCCGTGGTCAATAGGCTTAAGCTAAATCGAATAGCAGATAATGCATTTTCTTTAGACTGTCCCATCGCCATTAACACATGGGAAGGCTCTCTGGATCCAGTCACGCAAGCGGAACCAGAGGAAAGTGCCAGTTTTGGGCAGGCATTCATTATTTCGCCGGCTAGGATATGTCGGAAACTGATGTAACTTGTATTTGGTAGACGCGGTACATTTCCTCCATGAATGATGATTTCGGGAATATCGCTTAACAACTTTTCTAAAAGGTCACGGTTCCTTCCTACTGTGCTATATAATGCGGGATGAATGATTGAGATTGCCTTTCCAAGTCCTACGATTGCAGGGACGTTGTATGTACCGCCTCTAAATTCATTTTCCTGGCCTCCACCTGTGATGAGCGGGCTAATTTGAATGGGTTTAGATTTTCTCCGAATGTAGAGTGCGCCGACTCCTTTTGGTCCATAAACTTTGTGGGCACTTAAGCAGAGTACATCAATATTCAGCTGCTGTAAATCAATATTGACTTTTCCAATGGCCTGTGTTGCATCACAAAAAAATAAAACATTTTTTTCGGTGCAGATTTTGGCAATATCTGTTATCGGAGCCAATATACCTGTTTCGTTGTTGGCCGCCATAATACAGACCAATATTGTTTGCTCGGTTATCGCATTTCTCAGATCATCCAGGGCAATCATCCCCTGGATGTCGACTGGGAGATAGGTAACATGTGCTCCTTTTTTAGCCAATTGCTCACAGCAACTTAATACGGCTTTATGTTCCGTTGCGACGGTGATAATGTGCTTTCCTTTCGATTGATATTTTTCGAATATACCTTTAATGACGGTATTGATACTCTCCGTCGCGCCAGAATTGAAGAATATTTCTTTCGGAGCACAGTTAAGCGCAGCTGCAATATCGCTGCGGGCTTGCTGTACCGCAGAATTGGCTTCACGGCCCATTTGGTGATAGACACTTGATGCATTTGCATAGTTTTGGATGAAGTAGGGTGTCATTTCATTCCATACTTCGTCCAAAATACGCGTGGTGGCATTATTGTCTAAATATATTATATCCTTCATTCGGTTAAAGATATCAATAATGAAAGTTAAGCTGAAGCCTTAACGTCAACTTCCTTTTTTTTGACATTCGGGTCATACCTTAAGCCCGGGGTTAACCAATACATCAGTATGATACGGGAATAGCGGTAGTTAAACGGAGACATTAACACAACGCTCATGATAGCAACTGTGGCATACAGTATAAATGAAGAATCGTTGCCGGTCAAAATATAAGTTGCCATACAAGCGGTAACCATTTCAGCGATTGCGAAAGCATAGGTTACGTACATTGCACCATAGAAATAGCCTGGTTCACGCTCATAGCGCAGACCGCAGTATTCACAATGGCTGTTCATTTTTTGCACTTTCAGACCGTAGGCAGGTCCTTGATACACATGGCCTATTCTGCATCTTGGACATTTTGCTTGCCATGCAGCTTTAAATTCAGATAATTCGTATTTAACTTTTTCCATAGTTATAATTGTTTTCTGAACTCTTCAGGTGTGAGCCCAGCGGATTTTTTAAAAAATTTAGTGAAATAAGAGTTGTCCTTGAATTGCAGTTCATCTGCAATTTCGGTAATATTTAAATTTCGATTGACCAGAAGTCGTTTCGCTTCAAGAACGATACGGTTCCGTATTATTTCTCCAGCAGATTGTCCAATATAGGATTTACAGATAGCATTGAGATGATTTGGTGTGATAAATAACTGATCTGCATAAATACTGGGCAGTTTTGTGGTTTTAAACTGTTGCTCTACTAATTGCTGAAAGCTATTGAATATTTTATGATTGTAAGGGTTGCCTTTTTCGAGGTGCTCCTTTTCTGTACCAATGGATATATATAATATAAACTGCAACAAAAGTGTACGGATGTAGTCTTCCGATAGTTGCTCCGTTTTCGCAAATATGATTTGATCCAAAATTGCTGTTGCTTGATTTCGATATTGTTCTGTCAAAATAAATATTAGATGTTCAATTTTTCCTTGTAAAAAACTAAAGCGTTCGAGGTAATCTGTACGTAGGAGAAAGGATTGAAAATAATCGATAGAGAAATTGACAACATAGCCGGCTTCATCTCCCACAAAATTCCAGGTATGGACCTGGCCAGGAACCATAAAGTAGATCTGATAAGGCTCAATCTTATACTGATTGAAATCGATGATATGTTCGCCCGAACCTTGAGTGAAGAGAACAAAATGAAAAAAATTATGTTTGTGTGGAAACACCATATCTTGATGTTTGATGATATACGCTTTAAGATCATCAATATGAAGTGTTGTGTTGTTGTTAAGATCAATACTACAACTATCAAGGATAGGTATGGCGTTTTTTGTAATCATATCACAAAATTAAGTTAAATATTCTTTTTTAAGTGGTGCTTATTTGTTGTTTTATGGTGTTTTTCAACGATCGTGTTGTTTTGGTTGGTAAGTGATGATGTCGTAGTTCAACGCCTGTTTGAATGCGCAAGTTGTTTTTGTTTCGCTAAATTTTTCAAAAAATGTTCCAACCATCAGAAGAAACATAATTTGCTCGGAAGAAAAAGTAATTGGAAAAGGATTTGGCAATAGCCTTTATCACGAAATTGTGGAATACTGTTTCCAACCCAAGTGGAACAAGGGAGTTTAAAAGTCTAATCCTGTTCGTCTCCCAGTGCGTGGATAAGAACAAAGTACCTGTAGGCAATAATCGCCTGCTGGTACTTTTTTAATTTTAGCGGATCCATCTGACTGTATCGAGGTAAGATGGCCTTATTTACGCTGTTCAACAGCTGATAAAATCTTCTTTTCATTGGTGCAATTATTTATTGATAAACTTCTCCATTGATGATTTGTGGCATTTTTTCACCTCTGATTGCTGCCAATAAATTGTTAGCAGCCATTAAAGCCATATTATCCCTGGTTTCTACGGTGGCCGACCCGATGTGAGGAAGAATGCATACATTGTCCATTCCTAAGAGCGGGTTATCTGGTGTCATCGGTTCAGGGTCTGTCACGTCAAGTCCTGCGCCCCATAATTCGCCAGCCTTCAGTGCCGCTCTCAGATCGAATTCATTGACCAATCCACCTCTTGCTGTATTGACCAATATAGCGGAGTTTTTCATGCGCGCAAATGCATTTTTGTCAAAACTGCTCTTAGTTTCCGCTGTCAAGGCAGCATGTATGGAAAGTACGTCGCTACGCGTTAGCAATTCATCGAAATGTACATATTTAGCACCCAAAACCCGTTCTGCTTCTTCATTTCTACTTCGATTATAGTAGATAATTTCCATGTTATACGCTGCTCTGGCTTTTCGGGCTAGTTCAAAGCCAATACGTCCCAGTCCAAAGATGCCCAGTGTTTTATTGTTGAGTTCGATGCCTAGGTTTTCAGTAGGATCGAACCCTTCCCATTTACCCTGCAATATTCTTTTATGGTTGAAAAATGCTTTTCTTGATACCGCTAGCATTAAAAGAAAAGCGACGTCTGCTGTTGCCCCAGAGAGTATACCCGGGGTGTTACTTACAGGGATTCCGTGCTGTGTGGCGGCTGAAATATCCACATTATCATAGCCGACGCTCATGAGTGATAGGGCTTTCAGGTTGGGGCAGTTTTCGAAAAAATGGGCATCAAACTTTTGCATCCCACCGTTAAGAACATAGTTGCATTGTTGGCTGGCTTCGATGAGCTCATTTTCGGACAGTGGGCTGGCGGATTCGTGAATTGTAATCTCGTGGCCTGCGGATTGTAATAGATCTATGCCTTTTTGTGGAATTTTTTTTGTGATGAATATCTTCATATATATAAATGCTTTTTTATTATCATTAAAACTTATTGACACTATGACAACAAAAAAAGCCATATTGTTGTTTCAATATGGCTTTTTATTCGTGATGTTTTAATCTTTAATTCTGATGGAGGAGATAATTTAAAATAGCTTTACCTTGATCATCGGTAGAGAAAGCTGAATTTGACAGCATGACCACTCCACTTTTTTTATCTGGTGATAAGGCGAGATAGGAACTACTTCCGCCCGTTCCGCCGTTGTGCCAGAAGACTGTAAGGTTGTCAATCAAACTCATATGCCATGCCAAGCCGAGGTCTGTATCGGGTGGTAAAAAAAATGTAAATAATCTGGTATTTGCCATAGCATTTTCCAATGGATTCTGCGGCATCTTGAATTGCGCGTTGGCAAATTTAAGTAGATCTTCGAGGGTGGATTTTAGCCCACCAGCTGGGGCAAATACATTAAACGACCAAGGTAATGCTTCTTGGCCTTCTTTGTTATATACTTTAAAAGTATCTTTTCTCTTAGATTCTAATACTTGAAAAGTATTGTTCATTTCAAGTGGTTTACAGATAATGTCCTTTACAAGCTGATCGTAACTTTTTTTATAAAGACCGCAAATAATATCTCCAAGAACAGCATAACCAAGATTGCTGTACTCATATTCTTCACCCGGATTTTTCGTGTTTTTAAAGCCTGAAAGGTAGTTGTAAAGTGCTTTTTTGTCATATGTTTTGTAAGGATCTTTCTCGTTATAACCGTCTACTTTGCCGAAATTATCCGGAAGCCTAGGTAGGCCGGAGGTATGATTAGCCAACATTTGAAACGTTATTTTCGAAAGCTCTTCATTTTTTTTGAGTGAGTCGGGAAGGAATAGGCTTATAGGCTGATCTAAGGTAACTGTTCCTTCTTCGACAAGATTTGACAAAAGGATAGCGGTAAAAACTTTACTTAACGAACCAATTTCATAAATGGAAGTTTTTGTAGGTGGACTCTGGTTTCCTTTGGCCGCCTCGCCATAAAAATAAGTTTTGGTTTGTCCATTCTTAATAATACCAATGGAAAGGGATTGTGTATTTTGTTGTTTGAGGTAAGCGTGCGCAACAGAATCAATAAATAGGTCGTCGTTATCTACCGATTTTTGTGTAGCTGGCACCATAATCGTTTTTTCGACTTGTGGTGTTGTCGTTGAAGGAGTAAACTTTAACGTATGAAATTTTAGGGTAGGATCCGTTGCGAAGATGACATCGTAAGATTTGCTGTCGAAGTCCATCTGATAAGTTGCGATTCCTTTTTCAAATTCTTTTCGTGTTGAGCTTTTTACTCTTCCTAATGGGTATAAATTTTCGAGTACCTGCGTGAATCGGGCAAGGCTAAATTGTTTTTTAAATGAATCGCTGGCCAAATTGTAGGCTGAGTCGGTCATCTGGGAATTGATAAAAAACTCCAGCTTATTATATACTCCTCTGTTGATTTGTTCTTCGGAACCTGGTTGGGCAAAAGAGTACGATGAGATGCCCAGCAATATTAGTGTAATAAAATGTTTCATAACTATTGATGGGCACAAATCTACGGAATGTTTAAATTCCAATCAATTGTTTTAATCGCGCATAGCCTGATTTACTGATGTTAAGCTTTTCCCCTGACACTAATGCTGCAATGTAAGAATCCTTTTCATAAGGTTCTAGTTTGGCCAATTGGTCGACTTTAATGATAAAAGAACGGTGGATACGGACAAATTGATTTGAATCCAACGCTTTTTCGAAAAATGCCATCGTTTTATTTTTTAGGTACATACCGTCTTTGGTATGAATTTTAACATAGTCATCGTAAGATTCTAGATATTTGACTGTATCAATAGGAATAATCTTGATCTGTGTACCTGTTTTGACAACAATACGGTCAATTTTTGTTTCGTCTTGGGCTGTAAGCACCTCATAGTTGGGCTGTGCTTTTTTTTCTGGAGCCGAGAAGTTTGTCCTAAATTTTTCTATTGCTTTTTTAAAACGCGTAGGTGATACCGGTTTTAATAGGTAATCTAATGCATTTTTTTCAAAAGCCTTTAAAGCATATTCATCAAAAGCAGTTGTAAAAATAACAGCTGGCGGACTGTCAATGAGTTCAAGCATTTCAAAACCCGTTAATTTGGGCATCTGAACATCCAGAAAAATTAAGTCAGGTTCATGAGTATGAATAGCCTTAACGCCTTCAAAACCATCTCCACATTCGGCAACGACAGTTACATCGGTCTCGTTTTTTAAGTAACCGGCAATAATCGAGCGTGCCAATGGTTCATCATCGATAATAACGACTTTAATCATATTGAGGTATTTTTAGGGTACTGATAAATATATTGTCTAGTATTTGCGTTTCCAGCAGGTCATTTCTTCCATAGAGAAGATACAATCGACGTTGAATGCTTGAGAGTCCAAATCCAGTGCCTTTTTTTGGTTTAGATTGTTCTTCAGTGTCGAAAGGATTGGTGATTTGGATCCATAATTGACCTTCGTTTGACTGGCATTTTATTTTTATTTCGACCTGATCCCTCACGTTGTAGAGACCGTGCTTAATCGCATTCTCTACAAGGGGTTGGATGATCATTGCGGGTAGTCTGTTGTTAAAAATTTCTTCTGACGAGGATATGGATGTATTTAGTCTATGTCCAAAACGTACTTTCTCGATATCGAGATAAAGCTGTAGATGGTCTAGTTCTTCTTCGAGTGTGATGATTTGGTTATTTTCCTTCCTTAGCGTCCCTCTCAGAAAATCCGAGAGCTGGAATGTCATATTGCGGGCTTCGTCGGGATTTGCACCAATAAGAGCTATAATGGAATTGAGGCTATTAAATAGAAAGTGTGGTTGCAATTGTTGCCTGAGATTGTATAATTCGGCTTCCCGAAGCAGATTTTCGGACTCTTGTTTTCGTTTGATATTATTGATATTGTCTTCTTGAATATTCCAAACGATATTGATAATGGCAACCGATGTTAATATGAGAAAATTAACAATGCCGCGATACGGTAAAGTTAAATCAAGGAGAGGGGTGAAGTTAGATTGAATAAAATAACTCATTAAGGATCGGCTTAATCCGATGCTTATTCCGCCCATGATTAAGCCGATAATAAGTACTTTCCATATTTCCCTTGGTTGTGGGGTATAGAAGTTTAGTGCAGATGACATGCCATAACAACAGAACATCATGACTACACTATTGATAAAAGAATCTTTGAATGCGAGTTGTTGGTCAAAGCCAGAACGAAGCATCAATAAGTATTGTAACGCGAGATATCCGACAAATACGGATATACATATAATGCCAATTAAACGACTTTTAATACTGAGAAACAGCTTGTTTTTCATTCATTAAGCATTTTTTATGGTTAAATTACCTAGAATACAAGTACCTGTAATATAGATTTTTTTATTCGTGTCGGGGTTATAGATCGTTTGGAAGCGGCGGTCATCGACAGATCCTAAGATGGAAGCAACGTTACTGAACACCGTCCAATGCGGGGGGATTATAATGCGTGCGCTACCAAACAATTGAAACGTATCGATCACAATCGGCTGTTGGATGTCAGCTTTTGTTAAATCCAGTTCTATACTTCCAAATACATTGGTCAAATTACCTCCTCTAAAATTTTTAGAATAAATAACTTTCTTTTGCCTTTGCCCTGAAAAGATCGTGTTCAGATTGAGGTTATCCTCAAATGACTGTTGGAAATGATCTTTTCCATTGTCGCCAAAAGCCTGCTGATTAGGCGAGGCTTGTCGGTTTGGATCATATTGTTCATTAAATGGTCTTGATTCCTGGTCATTGAGGTTGTCGTCTGTCATCCCTTCGGTAGGCACGGTTACTCGCTTGTCCCAGTCATAAGATCCTTGTGGCGGATTGGGATACGTGGGAGGAACCATCGGAGGTTTTCTTTTGCTCATAATAAAGTAAATCCCTAGAGAAATGATAATGATAGGAACGGTTACCGATCCAAAGTCTGTACGCATCATTCTCGAGATGAGGCTTGCTCCACCGATGATCAATAGAATAATCGCCGATTTTTTCTGAAATTGGGAATTTATGCCGATGACTAATCCAATAATAATTAATATCGTTTGCCAACCAAATAACCAATCTGGGAACCAACCTCCTAGATTTAGGTTATTCAGTAATAAGAATATACCTACGATAATTACGATCGCTCCTACAATATTGCGGCTATTATTGCTGTTTGGTATGATGGGTTCTTTTTCCATAATGTTTTTACTATTTATGACTCAAAGATAGCGTCACAAATATATTCTACATATTTGCTTTAGGTAATACAACTTATATTTTCGGTAAATGTAATGATTTCGTCGGTAAAAAATCTGGATGTTTGATTTTTCATCCTATTATAAAAAGGAGTTGACTGCCACTTTTACGCGTTGTTGTGTTTTTTTTTAATATTATTTGGTGGATTAAAATGAATTATTATATATTTAACAAAGATTAAGATTACTTTAAACTTAAATAACAACCAATGGGAGATTTTGAAAACAAAGAACGTGAAGAAGTTTTTTCAAAAAAGGTGAGAGCAGGTAAGCGTACTTATTTTTTTGATGTAAAAGCAACTCGATCGAACGATTACTACATTACTATCACAGAAAGCAAGAAGCGCTTTGAGGATGGCCAGTTTATTAAGCATAAGATTTTCTTGTACAAAGAGGATTTTGAAAAGTTCGCAGAAGGTTTGACGGATGTGGTGAACTACATCAAATCTAACCAGGAGGTAATCGAGAAGCGTTATGAGCCTAACTTTGACGATGCATACGCTGAAGAAGCGGGAGCGCGTTCCAAAGACGAGTTTTCGTTCTAGCATTTTAGCACGAAATTCTAAAAAAAAAGAAATAAAAGCCACTGATGTGGCTTTTTCATTGTTTGACGAGTATTCCCTGTATGCCGGCCTAGGATGAGACTAGCGGAATGCTTCGCAGAAAATCATTTAATACCGTATTGAATTTTTCGGGTTCCTCGAGATTGGGCAAGTGACCAGATTCTTCAAATTCCATATAGCGGACATCGGGTATATTTTCGATGAGTATATTGGTCTGTTCGTCGCTCATCAACTTGTCGTGTTTACCTTTTATAACCAATGTCGGGATAATAATTGTTTTCAGTGAATGGCTTGTGTCTGTCCGGGATGCGAGAGCGAGTTGTGTCGCGCAGATGCTGGCAACTTCATTTCTCCGTATGCAGCTTTTGATCAGTTCAACAGCTTCGGGATTTTCCCGAATTGTTTTCTCGTGAAATACATTGCCTATAAAACCAATGGCAAAAGGCCGTCTGCCATATTTGAGTAAAGCCTGGATCGCATCGAATCTCTTTTGCTTGGCTTTGTTGTCATCAGCAACGGAGTTAGTGTCGCAAAGGATAAGGCCTTTGAGCTGTTGCCCGATCAATTCGTAGGTTCGCAGTGCGATGTAGCCGCCCATGGAAATTCCGCACAGGATGACGTGGTTGAGGTCGAGTTTGCGAATAAATTCTACCAGATCTTTGGCAAAGACATCAATGGAGAAAAAACCATGCCCGTTGGTACTAAGGCCATGTCCTCGAACATCAATTGCTATACCCGTATAGTCTTCATCCAAATTCTGAAGCTGTTGTTTCCAGGTGTTTTTATTAAATGGGAAACCATGGATAAATATAATGGTTTTGGGGGAAGGGGCTAAGATGCTCGGTCTGATGTAATAGGAAATACTAATATCTCCAATGCGTATTTTACTGCGCTTTAATTCTCTTTTGTTCATGAATAATAGCATTTGTCCGTGTCTGAAAAAAAAAGTTTATATTTTAAATATAATATTATCAACGAGATAAAAGAAATGTTGTTGTATAAAGTTGAAAAAAGAGAAAAAATGTTTGTTAAATTGATAAATATCACGATATTTGCATCACCAAAACGGAAATGAATACTGTTTTATTTTGGTTGCCTAGCGCTCCTAGCTCAATTGGATAGAGCATCTGACTACGGATCAGAAGGTTAGGGGTTCGACTCCCTTGGAGCGCACGATACAGATTCTGTATGATAAAAAAGGCATTCCTAGCTCAATTGGATAGAGCGTCTGACTACGGATCAGAAGGTTAGGGGTTCGACTCCCTTGGAGTGCACATAATGAAGCCAATCAATTTGATTGGCTTTTATTTTAGAAGCTGCTTACAAGCAGTCGAAGGGGGGTGATAGACTTCTTTTTGAAAAAAAATTTGTAAAAAAACGAATTCTGACTATATTTGCATCACCAAAACAAATGGGACAGAGTTCTAAACGTATTGGTTTATTGCGCTCCTAGCTCAATTGGATAGAGCATCTGACTACGGATCAGAAGGTTAGGGGTTCGACTCCCTTGGAGCGCACGACTGAAAAGCCTAGTCATCATCTGTGATTAGGCTTTTATTTTTTAACTCGTTTTAATTTCTTAAATAAAACTATGCTAAACCTTGTAATATTTGGCCCTCCGGGTGCAGGTAAGGGAACCCAATCTGCAAAGCTTATTGAAAAATATCAATTGGTGCACGTTTCTACTGGTGATATTTTTAGAGCACATATTAAAGGTCAAACCCCACTTGGTCAGCAAGTGAGCCAGATTATTGCTGAAGGGAATTTAGTGCCAGATTCGATTACAATAGCAATGCTGGAGGAGGAAGTAAAGAAAAATCCGGATGCAAAAGGATTTATTTTTGATGGATTTCCCCGCACTGTTGCGCAGGCTGAGGCTTTGGACGCTTTTTTAGAAGGTATCAACACCTCCATTGCAGTCGTAATCGCACTGGATGTAAATGAGGATGAATTGAAAGATCGTATTGCCAAACGCAGAGAGATTTCTGGACGTGCGGATGATGATGCTGATAAATTGGTGAAGCGTATTGATGAATATTTCACAAAGACAATTCATGTATTGCCTTATTATGAGGCTCAGGGTAAGCTTTCTAAAGTGAACGGTATCGGTGATATCGACACTATCTTTAAGAGCTTAACGGATATCATCGATAATTATTAATTAAGGTAAATACTTTTTAGACTGTAATAAATTATAATGGCGCAAGGTTCGAATTTTGTTGATTATGTGAAAGTGTGTTGTCGTTCTGGACATGGTGGGGCAGGTTCGGCTCATTTGCACCGTGATAAACACACGGCTACAGGCGGGCCTGATGGTGGTGACGGCGGTCGTGGAGGTCATATTATCCTAAAAGGAACGACTAATCTCTGGACGTTACTCCATTTAAAATATCGTAAGCATATTATTGCGTCAAACGGTGAGTCTGGCGGCAGCTCTCTACGTACGGGGGCAACTGGTCGCGATGAGATATTGGAGGTTCCGCTGGGTACTATAGCAAAGGATGCGGAGACTGGCGAGGTGTTATTTGATATTACAGAGGAAGGTGAAACCAGGATACTGGTGCCGGGTGGAAAAGGTGGTCTGGGTAACTGGCATTTTAAGTCGCCTACGCAACAGACACCGCGGTTTTCGCAACCAGGCCTTCCTGGTAAAGAGCAGTGGATGATACTGGAACTGAAAGTTCTTGCTGACGTGGGATTGGTAGGATTCCCAAATGCTGGTAAATCGACGTTGCTTTCGGTCGTATCTGCTGCAAAACCAGAAATCGCAAACTATCCATTTACGACGCTCGTACCTAATTTGGGTATGGTGAGCTATCGGGACAATCGTTCCTTTGTAATGGCTGATATTCCGGGAATTATTGAGGGGGCTTCTGAGGGGAAAGGTTTGGGTTATCGTTTTTTACGACATATTGAGCGCAACTCAGTGTTGTTGTTTATGGTCCCTGCTGATACGGACCGGACTATCCGTGAAGAGTATGCCATTCTTTTAAATGAATTGACCGCTTATAATCCTGAATTGGCCGATAAACCAAAATTGTTGGCTATTACCAAGTCTGATATGCTCGACGAAGAGTTGGAGAAGGAGATGGAACAGGAACTACCGGAAGATATTCCTTATATTTTCATTTCTTCGGTGACTGGTAAGAATATATTGCCATTGAAAGATATGATCTGGAAAGCGATCAACTCTTAGAATTCGAAAACATAAACAGTAAAGGTGCTTTAAGATACGAAGCGCCTTTATTGTTTATAATAATTTGTATAGGCAGTTAAAAAAAGATTTTTTTTTAGATTTTTTTGCTAATTTAACTCCATTATTTTATTCATGATGGGAGGAGGGTTTCTATTCCGTCGCCAAACTAAATCTAAATGAAAACAGAAGACGAAAAGTATTGCGTGCAGTGCGGTAAATTGATTACTATCAAGGCCGAAGTTTGTCCGTATTGCGGTGTAAGACAGCCGATATTTTATGCTAACCAGCCCTTTCAACAACAAAATACTACGTTTCAGGACGATAGATGGTTACCGGCTCTGTTGTTTTGTATTTTTTTGGGACCATTTGGTGCGCATCGGTTTTATTTGGGACAAATTGGTACGGCAGTAATTCAGTTAGTCACTTTGGGCGGCTGTGGTATTTGGTATCTGATCGATTTGATTATGATTATTGTCGGAAAATATAAGGATGCGGACGGCAATTACATTAAAAGTCCGATAAACAATTAATGATTATTTTAGTCCTGAAATACCTAAGACATCATTGGATATACGCGTTGATCATCGGGTATTTCGGGATTGCTATTGGCTTGCACCTTTCCGCAGATATCCACATTCTTATTCCCTGTGTGTGGAAGGCGATAAGTGGATATAACTGTCCGGGATGTGGCCTTACGCATGCTTTTATTGCTTTGTTGCAATTGCGGTGGCAAGAGGCGTGGTTAGAAAATCCATTGATCTACTTGATTGTGCCGGTGTTAATTGCGCTGACTCTGAGAGATTTTATTCGCTTTTGGCGGTTGGAATCAAGGTGAAATAAAAAAATGAAAAATGTTTTCACTTTTAAGCGATAAGTCTTAACTTTGTCTCCCGTGAAAATTAAAGAAAAGACTTTATTGGTAGGTGCCTTAGGAAACGGTTTGTCAATCGTGATGATGCATTGTTAATTGATTTAGCCCATTTGAGGGCTTTTTTTATATCCAATCAAGAAGGCTTTAAAATTCATAAAAGTAAGGATACACATTTTATAATATTACATCGATAATGACCAACTACAGCAAATTGCCTGCAATTTTAGTTTTAGAAGATGGTACAGTTTATCACGGTAAAGCCGCTGGTAAAATTGGTACGACTACTGGGGAAATCTGTTTCAATACGGGAACAACCGGTTATCAAGAGATTTTTACAGATCCATCTTATTTTGGACAAATCATGGTAACGACCAATGCCCATATTGGCAACTATGGTATTGATGAGGACGATACCGAATCAAATCACATTCAGATTGCGGGATTGGTTTGTAAGAATTACAACATCAACTATAGTCGTAAAATGGCTGATGAATCTATTCAAAGCTATTTTGAAGAGGGGAATTTAGTTGGTATTTCTGATGTGGATACGCGTTCTTTGGTAAGACATATACGGGATAAAGGAGCAATGAATGCAATAATTTCTTCCGAAACATTGGATGTGGAAGCATTAAAGCGTCAATTGGCGGAAGTTCCTTCAATGGATGGACTTGAGCTGTCATCAAAAGTAACAACAACAGAACCTTATTTCTTCGGTAATGAAAATGCTTCGTTGCGTGTAGCGGTTTTGGACTTGGGAATCAAGAAAAATATCTTGCGGAATTTTGAAGCTCGTGATGTATTTACGAAGGTATTTCCTGCGAAGACAACATTTGAAGAAATGGAACAATGGAATCCGGATGGTTACTTTATTTCCAATGGTCCTGGTGATCCAGCTCCGATGGATTATGCTATTGAGACAGTAAAAGCTATTTTGAACGCGAATAAACCAATGTTCGGCATTTGTTTAGGTCATCAGATCCTCGCATTGGCAAATGGTATCCGCACCAGTAAATTGCATAATGGACACCGTGGGATCAATCACCCCGTGAAGAATATCATTGCTAATCGTTGTGAAATTACGTCGCAAAACCATGGTTTTGGGGTTGTAGCTGAAGACATTGAAAACTCTGATCGCGTTGAGGTAACACATGTTAATTTGAACGATCAGTCTATTGAGGGGATCCGTATCAAAGGGCAAAAAGCATTCTCGGTGCAATATCACCCCGAATCATCACCGGGTCCTCATGACTCACGTTATTTATTTGATGATTTTGTAGCAATGATCAAAAACTAAAACGTCTAATATTATATAAAAACCCTTCATATTTTGAAGGGTTTTTTATTTAAGCCACCATATCAATTAGTCAAAATATGCACATTTTATTCAGAATAAATGGGGGAATAAATACATTTTTTGTTATATTTGGTTGTGGAAAATGTCTGTAGATAAGAGTGTGTCTTATCTACACTAAGTAATGAAAATAAATTATAGTCTAATAAAGAGATGAGTTTAATTATCGATGTTCATGCGCGTCAAATTTTGGATTCGCGCGGTAACCCTACAATCGAAGTAGATGTTACTACACAAAATGGTTTTGTTGGTCGTGCAGCTGTACCTTCAGGTGCTTCAACAGGTGTTCACGAAGCAGTTGAATTGCGCGATGGCGACAAGTCAACTTATTTGGGAAAAGGTGTTTTGAAAGCTGTTGAGAATGTAAATACTACAATTGCTAAAGCTTTAGAAGGTGTAGATGTTTTTGAACAAAATGCCATCGATAAAATCATGATTGATTTAGACGGTAGCGAAAATAAAGGTAATTTGGGTGCAAATGCAATTTTGGGTGTGTCATTAGCGGTTGCAAAGGCTGCTGCCCAAGAGTCACGCCAACCATTATACCGTTATATTGGCGGTGTAAATGCAAATACATTGCCTATCCCGATGATGAATATTATCAATGGCGGTTCTCACTCTGACGCACCTATCGCATTTCAGGAATTTATGATTATGCCTGTTGGCGCTCCATCGTTCTCTGAAGCTTTGCGTTGGGGTACTGAAGTTTTCCATACGTTGAAAAAAATATTACATGACAGAGGTCTTTCAACTGCAGTAGGTGACGAAGGTGGTTTTGCACCAACTTTTGAAGGTACTGAAGATGCTATTGAAACCGTACTCAAAGCGATTGAGATTGCTGGTTACAAGCCAGGTCAAGACATTTGTTTAGCATTGGATTGTGCTTCTTCTGAGTTCTACAAAGACGGTAAATACGATTATGCCAAGTTTGAAGGGGATAAAGGAGCTGTTCGTTCTAGTGAAGAACAAGCAAGTTATTTGGCTGAATTAACAGCTAAATACCCTATTATTTCTATCGAAGATGGTATGGCTGAAGATGATTGGGCTGGATGGAAAACATTGACTGATAAAATCGGTGACCACGTTCAATTAGTCGGTGATGATCTTTTTGTTACAAATACAAAACGTCTTCAACAAGGAATTGATACCCATACTGCAAATTCAATTTTAGTGAAAGTAAATCAAATCGGTTCATTGACTGAAACGATCAACGCAGTGACTTTAGCGCAAAATTCTGGATATACTTCTGTCATGTCGCACCGTTCGGGCGAGACTGAAGATTCTACTATCGCAGACTTAGCTGTAGCGTTAAACTGTGGTCAGATAAAAACAGGTTCTGCATCCCGTTCTGACCGTATGGCTAAATACAATCAATTGTTGCGTATCGAAGAAGAATTGGGTGGTAATGCCCGTTTTATCGGTAAAAACTTTAAATACGCTAAAAAGTAAGCAAAAGCTTGTTTTTAAATATTAAAGCCGAAGTAGCATATACTTCGGCTTTTTTTAGTAATGAATTTTTCAACGATTTTCTTGATGTTCAACTCATTTACGCTCGTGCTTTGTCTTAATTAAAACAGAGTATTGGGGATATTTTTATTTGGATGAGTCAGATCCAAGTTGAATGTTGTATTCAGTTTTTTAATAAAATGTGTCGCCAGTAATGGTGATTCTACCTCAATATTCTGATGGATAAAGAAATATAATTTTTGCAATCCGTTTTCCCGCCATAGTTTCAGAACATCAATCCATTGATCCAGTCGATCATAATCTGACGAGTGGTTGGCACCAACATAACGGATAAAAGCAGTAGGTGTGGTTAGACGCATATGCAGCATATCTCTTCGGCCTGCAGTATCGACCAGAACATTAGTCACATTGGTCTCTTCCAACAGCGCATATAGTTCTTTTGTGACATCAGGTTTTGAAAACCACTCTTTATTTCGGACTTCCAATGCCAGGGGGACTTCTTTTGGCCAGTCATGTAGGAATAGTTTTAAACGGGCCATATCCTTTGGGTTATAATTGTCGTGCATCTGTAGGAAAGCCATGCCCAGTTTTTCATCGAAATGAACGATAGCGTCTGTAAAAAGTTTTACCTTATCAGCAGTGTTTAACAATCGACTGAAATGACTAATAGATTGTGGAATCTTTGGAAAGAACTTGAAGTTGGCAGGTGTTTTATGTTTCCAAGTCTCTACCTGATCTATGCTAGGCGAATTGTAGAATGTAGCATTGAGTTCGATGCTGTTGAACTGTGTGGAGTAATATGCGAGTTCATCTTTTGTACCTCTTGGGTAAAAGCCCTTTAAATCTTGTTTATTCCATTTTGCGCAACCTACATAGACTTCAAAGGGCTTTTCATTTTTGAAATGCTGCAATAGGTTTAATGTTTCTGGTGGAGTTGGGGGAAGGGTAAAATCGATTTCCTCAGGATGTTCTACTTGACCGAATTTCATATCAGTTTTTTCTTAATTTATAATCAAATAATACATGAGCCAACAAGGCCAGAAGCGTATAGCACGTACCTACGAAAATAACGCCTGGCCATTGAAAATGTTGCCATGCCTGTGCAGCAAAAAAGGTGCCTGTTGATCCGCCGATAAAATAGCTGACCATATATACCGTATTGAGCCGGTTATTGGCGCCAAGGTTTAGCGCATAGAAATCACTTTGGTTTAGGATGTGCATGGATTGTAGGCCAAGATCAATCAAAATAACGCCGAAGATCAGTCCCCAATAATAATTACCAAAGAGGGCAAATAACAACCAGCTCAATAACATTAATAGAATAGCATACAAGATAATTTTTGCTTTACTTATGTATACGGTCAGTTTGTTGACGAAAGCAGCGGCTAGTGCGCCGCTTGCGCCTACGAGGCCAAATGCTCCGGCGGTTGCCGGGCCATCGAAGAAAGGTGGGGCTGCAAGGTGGAACACAAGTGTTGTAAAGAATGCAGAAAAAGCGCCAAAGCCCATGGCTCCACGGAATGCAGCTAATTGCAGTACAGGCTGTTTCTTGGCAAAGTCCCAGACCGAACGCATCAATTCGCTATAGGTACCTTTAAAATTAGGCATCACTTCAGGTAACCTGATGGCTATGGCTATGGCCGTAACGATCATGATCGCTGCGGCGATCCAGTACATTTCACGCCACCCGAATTAAGAACCGATAAATCCGCTTAAAACCCGCGAAAGTAATATGCCGATCAGCAGACCCGACATGACCATTCCTATGGCCGAAGCCTGCTTTTCTTTCTGCGCAAGTTCCGCAGCCATAGGAACAAAAACCTGAGGAATAACCGAAGTAAAACCTATCAAAAAGCTGAATATTAAAATCGATAAAATTGAGGTAGAAATAGCCATGCCGATTAAGGAAAAGATAATAAAAACGAAGTCGATCAAGATCATTTTCTTTCGTTTGAACATATCTCCTAAAGGAACAATCAGTAAGAGACCACATGCATATCCGATTTGAGTCAACATAGCTGAATTGCTCACCGTAGCCTCATCAACATGGAGATCTTTAGCAATCAAGCCTAGTAAGGGCTGATTGTAATAATTGTTGGCGACAACCAAACCAGTGGCAATGGTCATAAGCAACAAGGTTGCTTTCGGTAATTCTTTTTTTGAATCTATTGTTTGCAACATGGGTAATTAATGTAATTCATCCCAAAGATCCTGAAACTTCAGTTTCAACACTGCCACTTCTTCCTCCAATTGAGCTACTCGATCTAATAAGACCTGGTCATTTGAGGCGCTGCCCACGGAACCGCTAGTTTCATCAACTTCAAGATTGATTTCTCCCAATAAATGAATATAACGGACTTCTTTATGTCCTATTTGTTTCGGTAAAGATTTAATGTAACCTTCTTGGGCTAATTTTTCCAATTGTGCATTGATTTCGCTCAACGACTCAAATTCATACAATCTTCCCGAGTTTGAGTTGATTTCACCTGCGGTCATTGTTCCCCTAAGCAGCAATAAACAAATAATGGATAATTCAGAAGGCACGAGTGGAAACTGGATGGCAAAATTGTGTTTATACTTCGTGACACGTGATCCGCCACCTATAACAGTAGCGATCAACCCCTTTTTCTTCAATACATCCAGTGTAGCAACAATATCTTCTTCTGTATACTGTACAACTGGCTTACGGGAAGTTTTTTGATTACAAGCAGCTTGCAAGCTGTTGATGGTCATCGGGTAATATTCAGGGGTAACTCTCGATTTTTCGATTAGTGAGCCTAGCACACGTTGTTCCATGGCAGACAATCGGGGCAAATTAGTTGTTTCCATTTATTTTCAATACTAAAAATTTATGATCGAGTACAAGTATGCTGTTATGGTCTAATAACAATGGCTTACCGGTTGTTCTGTCTCAAAGATGCCCTTTTTCTCATATAACTCCAAAGATCCAATCGATATTGTTGAAACAAATTGGTACGGGTTATGTATTTAGATTTCTTATATTCGCATGAGTAATATAAGATTTAAGGTGCTTAAGATAGCTTTTCGTCCAGAATTTGTCCACCCCCTAAAAGAAGGGCATCGTTTTCCGATGTTGAAATATGAGCTCATTCCTCTACAGTTAAAACATGAAGGGATGGCGGATGAGTCTAATTTTTTCAGTCCTGAACTTGCCAGTTTTGAATCCTGCTGTCTGGTGCATGATCCGGTATATGTAAGGCAGTTGTTTGAGCTTACACTGGATTCCAAAATGGTCCGTAGAATAGGTTTTCCTTTGAGCCAAAGTCTTATTGACAGAGAGCGCTATATTCTCGATGGAACAATCCAAAGTGCAAATTATGCCCGGGCGTATGGGGTAGCATTTAGTATTGCCGGAGGGACCCATCATGCTGGTTATGATTTTGGGGAAGGCTTTTGTTTGATGAATGATCAGGCAACTGCAGCCGGGTATCTACTGAAGCAGCAATATGCCAGTCGTATTCTCATCATTGATCTGGATGTACATCAAGGTAATGGTACCGCGCATATTTTTAAGGGGCATCAGCAGGTATTTACATTTTCGATGCATGGCGAGAAAAATTATCCCTTTATCAAACAGCGCTCGCATCTGGATATAGGCTTATTTGATGATATCTCGGATGCAGAATATCTTGGTGTATTGGAAGATAACTTAGCGGATATATTCAGAAACTTTGAGCCTGACTTTGTTTTCTACCAAGCTGGAGTGGATATTTTAGAAACAGATAAGCTGGGAAAGTTAAATTTAAGTATTAGCGCCTGTCGTCGAAGAGACGAACTTGTCTTTCAGATGTGTTATAAAAATGGCATCCCTGTACAGGTAAGTATGGGAGGAGGTTATTCTCCCGAAATTAAAGATATTGTCAATGCACACTGTCAGACTTTTAAGATAGCAATAGATTTATATAATTTATAAGATAAAAATATGTTTTTTCACCAAGATGCAACTTTTGAAGCGTTATCTATTCATCGCGTGGGCAATAAGACCCAGGATGAATTTTATATTTTGTCAGATGCACCCGTTTCTCTTGCGGACGATGAAGTACTCCCAGGGCTATTGATGCAGTATTTTATGAGTCCCTTTGCTAAGGTGAATGAAGTATATCGTCTGTATCATCCCAATGAAGAATTAGAGCTGAATGAGATTTTCTATTTTGTAAGACAGTATTTCAAGAATCAGCTTCCATTTCATGATTTTTCTCAACAAATTTCAAAACACCTGTATGAAGTTTCCAATCATCCTAAAATCAAAGCAGGTGAGGTGTATATCGTAGCATTGAAGAACGTTCAGATCGAAGGGGAAGAACATGATGCCATCGGTATATTCAAATCGGAGAATAAAGAAACCTATCTGAAAGTATATCCAGAGCAAGGCGCATTTTTGTTGGAGTATGAACAAGAAGCAATTAATATTAATAAACTCGACAAAGGCTGTATTATTATCAACGTAGAAGAGGAAGAAGGATATAAGGTATTGGTGCTTGACCAGACAAATAAGCAGCAGGAGGCAGTTTACTGGAAGGATGATTTTCTTCAACTGCGCGTGCGCAATGATAATTTTAACCAAACAGGCAATTATTTGAAAGTTTATAAGAATTTTGTGGAGGAAAAATTGGATGAGACCTTTGAATTGGAAAAAGCGGACAAGATTGATCTGTTAAATAAATCCATGAACTACTTTAAGCAAAAGGAAACATTTGTACAAGAAGAGTTTGAGGAGGAAGTGCTAGGTAATCCGCAAGCAATTGCTTTATTCCAAGATTTTAAAGCTGGTTTTGAGGATGAATTTGACTCGCCATTTCAGGAAAATTTTGAAATAGCAGATAAAGCTGTAAAAAAAATGGAATCTTCTTATAAGTCTGTTTTAAAACTCGATAAGAATTTTCATATCTATGTTCATGGTAAACGTGAATATCTAGAGAAAGGTTATGATGAGGATAAGGGTATGAATTTCTATAAGGTTTATTTTGAGAACGAAAGTTAATCGTTTTAAAAAGTATTGAATGGAAAAGCGGGATAAAATAGCGGTTTTTACTTTTTTCGCTCTCCTTATTGTCACTTTAATTTTCTCTGCGATCGAGAAAAATAGTCAATGGATTGAGGTATTTTATGCACAGGGACTCTATCAATTTTATAGTCAAGTGCCGAGGTTTGTTTTTGGTTATATTCCCTTTAGTCTAGGCGATCTCTTCTATGTCGCAGTTGTCGTGTTTTTTATCTATTTAGCTGCAAAATTAATTGGAAACTTATGGAAAAGAAGATGGCAAAGTTTTGTTCGTTTAGTATTGTCCATGATCAATTTGTTATTCGGACTCTATTGTTTCTTTTACCTATCTTGGGGGCTCAACTATTACCGTCAGCCAATCAGCACAAACGTACAGCTGCAAGTCGATAGCTTAAGACTAGCCGATTATCTAATGGTATTGAATGATTTTTTAGATAGTACAAATACATTACGTGAACATGTAAATCCATCGCAGTGGGAAGAGCGTAAAGAGGTTATTCAAGAAGAGTTGACCACGTGGATCAAAAATGATACAACGTTTGCGGATTTTTTATCAACAGATCAAATTGGCGCAAAATCACCAATTAATAGCCGTATAATTTCTTTTTTTGGAGTGTCGGGCTATTTTAATCCATTTACCCACGAAGCTCAAGTGAATAAAGCCATGCCGGCAACCTTTCTACCGTTTACTACTGTGCATGAACTTGCTCACCAGCAAGGCATCGGTTTTGAAGATGAGGCAAATTTTATTGCTTTCGTCCGCTTACAGCATCATCCTCAAGCCTTTTACCGATATTCAGCCTATCTACAGACTTCCCTATATATGCTGCGTGAGCTTCAGGGCATGTATCCTGCATTATGGAAAGATTATAAAGGGCGGTTAAGTGTAAAGGTATTGAGAGACTTAGAAAGAGAAAGAAAATTTTGGAGTACATATACTGGATGGGTCGACGATGTCATGGGATTGTTTTATAACCAATACCTAAAACACAATAATCAGCAAGAAGGAATGGCCCGATATGATCGGATGACCCGGCTGGTATTGGCCAATGAGCTTAAAGCAAGAGGGTGTAGGTAGTAGGATGTGGATTATATATAAAAAAAGCCGTATTAAAAAAGAATACGGCTTTTTTTATGATTTTAACTTTATTGTTATTGGGTTGAAATTAGTTCAAATGTTCCTTCTGTACCGGGGCTCCCAGAGAAAATTTGCCCTTGGGGCAGTCCTCTTAATCCGGTGGGTGCGGTTTTAATCCGGTCGTAAATATTTCTTAAGTCCGAATTTGCATTGACTGCACGTCCACCTGCCACTACATCTGCATAAATATAATTTGTCGCTTTCTTGTCTGTTGTTTGAGGTTTAAGGCTTCCGTTTGTTAAGGTGACTTTAACTTTTCCTCCATTTCCATTTGGAAAAGTTTTGGTTCCATTGAAAGCGTCATCTCCTTTTGCAATGATATATAGGGACCCTAATTTTTGAAAATTAGCCTTGATGTCAAAATTAGTTCCGTTATTCTTCCCATCAGTTCCATGGATAGTTGCTTTGTTTCCAATTTCAGCATAACCAATGCTGAGCTTAACATTTTTCTTACCATAGAAAGAAAAAGTAGAGTTATCCTTCATGATCAAGGTATCGATGTGTATAGCGACAGTAGAATCTCTATTATCGATATTTTTTTTTGACTTTTTACCAATTTCTAATTTAGAAATATGTTGCACTTCCTGTGCTTTACCTGTTAAGATCATTGCAAAACAAAGAAAAAAGCCTAGAATAATTTTATATTTCATAACCCTTTTAATTAATAGTGACTACTTATGGTTTGACAAATGAAAGGGAAAAGAGTTTAAATTTTAGCGAGATATTTTACAATCAATTTGGCCGTTTTCTCTGAAGCCCCAGGGGAGCCAAGTTTTTCAGCAAGGATATCGTAGTTTTCCATCACACTTGCGCGATGCACTTTGTTATTGATCAATTCACCCACTTCATAGGAAATATCGTATGCAGTGCAGTCGTCTTGAATCAATTCTCTTACAGATAAAAAGTTATTGATTAGATTTACGAGCGAGATAAATTTGACTTTGACGAGGAGTTTAGCTATCCATACAGATAGTGGGTTAGCTTTATAGACAACTACCTGAGGCACTTTCAAAATACCTGTTTCCAGCGTAGCAGTTCCACTCGTAACGACTGCGGCTTCTGCGTTATTGAGAATATCGTAAGTTTGATTGAAAATTACGGGAATATCAATACCTTTAAAAAACTGCCTGTAGAACGCTTCATCAAAATTAGGAGCACCTGCAATTACAAATTGATGAACAGGAAAAAAGAACGGAAGTTCGGCCATTATAGGCAGCAAATTAGTGATTTCCATTTCCCGGCTTCCAGGCAAAAGGGCGATGAGTGGTTTTTCTGAAAAACCATTTTCTGCCCTGAAATTGGAATTGAATTGGTAGTTTGAAATCGCATCTAATAGTGGGTTTCCAACATAATCTACGGGCATGCGCCATCTTTTGTAAAAATCCACCTCAAAAGGCAGAATGCAAAACATGTGATCGACTATGCGTTTGATTTTCTTTACACGACCCTGATTCCAGGCCCATACTTTAGGGGAAATATAATAACAGGTTTTAATTCCATGTTTTTTTGCAAAATCAGCAATTTTCAAATTGAAGCCAGGGAAATCGATCAGAATGACAGTATCTGGTCTTTCGTTTAATAGATCATTTTTAACTTGATTGAGGTTCCTTGATATCTTTGGCAGATTTTTTATAACTTCTATAAAGCCCATAAAAGCCATTTGCGAAGTATGGATTAATGGTTTTCTTCCTGCCTCTTCCTGCATTAGATTTCCTCCAACAATTTGAAAAGTTGCATCAGGATCTTCAATTTTTAATGCTTTAATAAGGTTTGCGCCGTGTAAGTCTCCTGAAGTTTCACCTGCTATAAGATAGTATTTCATATGTCAATGATTTATTCTTTAATCATCCTATCGAATATACCATTCTATTATAAAATCGGGTATAGTTTTAAAATGGATATTCCCTTGAAATGATCGTTTTTCAACTGTTAAAGATAAGATTATTCTAGGGATATGATGAATTTGCCTTTATTATTCCATATCTTTAATCAAAGATGGTGAACTTGTAAAGAAAAAATCTTGAGTATAAAAGCTAAATAGTATTTTTGCCTTATGCAACGATTGTGGTATTTAATAAGAAATAAGTATTTGTTAGCCGCTTTGGCTTTTTTGGTGTGGATGTTATTTTTTGATAGAAATGACTTTGCCACACAGTACAGTTATCAAAAACAGAAAGCGAACCTGGAGAGTGAGCGCTCTTTCTACCTTAAGGAAAATGCGGCAATCATTAAAACAATTAACGATATTCGATCCAATCCGCAGGAAGTACAACGTATTGCCCGTGAGAAGTATAAGATGAAAAAAGATAATGAGGATATTTATGTTATTTCTAAAGTGCCACCTAAAGAAAATCCTTAATAACTAAAAAGTATATTCAAAACATAAAAAGCAAGCGGCCATCACATTTACACGATGGCCGCCGTTATAAAAAGTGTATAGATGTGGGTATTTTAATTCGCTGCTTGAGCTACTAAACCAATATATAATGGTTTGTTTTCATCATTTGCCTTACCGATGAGTATTAAAGAATAATAATAGCCTTCAGCCAATTTAATTTCGTTCCGGGTCGCGATTGTTTTTCCTGCTTTGTCACGTGCTGTAACAGTAAATGTTCCACTTTTTTGCGCAATAAATCCCTGATTCGCGTTTGCCGAGTTCTGTGTTTCTTTAGCTCTATTTGTCCATTCTGAGGGGGAAGTCTCACTGCCAATCTGAAGGGTTACCTGATCCGTTCCCTCAGCAAGATTAAAGAAACGTAAACCGGATTCGGTGTTTTTAATTTGCTTGTTGATTCTGTCTGTCGTGATTATCTGTACCGGTTTTGATTTTGTTCCAAATAGAAAGGATGTATATATCGTACTGTCTTTTACAGTAATTGTTGTATCTGTTAAGATACCGTTGTATTCAGAGGAAACAGCTATTTTTCGAGCTCCGGTGAATAGTCCAACGATTGGCCTATAGCTTTTAAATTCCATGGGATAATTTGGGTTTTGTAAAGCCCCGCCATCCGCATAATAGACGACAGCATTAGCGTCGCTGTAGCCATTAACCATGGTAAAGAGCGCCATAGGAATTTTTTGGTCATCATTATCTTTCAGACAGCTTGAAAGCAAGAATGTCGCTAGAACAATGGAGATAAAATTGAATAATCTATAGTTTTTCATAACTGTGTAACATTAAATTTTTTGTTGTATAGAACACATTGCGCTTGTGTTGTCTATTATACGCACATTGAACATAGTTTGCTACAGCTCTGGCTATAAAAATAATAAATTTGAGTGTAGCTGTTATTTAATCCAAGGTGCATCGGCTATTCCAAGTGTAAAATGGTTCGTATATCAGCTTGATAGTACATGTTTGCGGTATCATATTTTCACAGTAGTGCAAATAATTTGGTCGTCCTGATTGCGCGTGAGTCAACTGAAAAGTGATTTGCATTATTTATTTAGTAATCCTAATTTTGGGTTATGAACAGTAGAATTAAGAATATTGCAACAGGTCTGTTTGAGCGCTTTAGACAACGTAAAATTACGGAGGAGGAGTTATCACAGGCGGAATCTAAGGCAAAAAACCTAGGTAGCTATGTTGGCGATTTTAAATTACTGATTGCGATGTGTAAAGATGCAATCACAGGTAAGTTTAAGATGAACAACTGGAATCTATCCATCATCATCGGAACGATCATTTATGTGATTTCTCCGATAGATGCGATCCCTGATTTTATTGCTGTTGGCGGCTGGATCGATGATGTTGCCATCGTAGCTTATGCCATCCGTAAGTTGTCGGAGGAGATAGAACGCTATAAGTTCGAAAGATTGAACGTTGAAATAAATAATTAATAAAAAAGCTACTTTGTACAAAGTAGCTTTTTTATTAATTGTTGAAGTCTGCTTAGTGCTTAAAGTGTCTAACTCCCGTTGTCACCATTGAAATTCCTTTTTCATTGGCCATATCTATCGACAACTGGTCCTTGATTGAACCGCCGGGTTGCAATACGGTTGCAATACCTGCTTCCGAAGCGATTTCAACACAATCAGGGAAAGGGAAGAAGGCATCTGATGCCATCGCACATCCTTTAAGATCAAAACCAAAAGAAACCGCTTTCTCAATAGCTTGTTTTAATGCGTCTACACGAGATGTTTGACCTACTCCAGAAGCTAATAAAGTGCCATTTTTGGCAAACACGATTGTATTTGACTTGGTATGTTTAACGATTTTGTTCGCAAAGTATAGGTCTTGAAGTTGTTCGTCAGTAGGTTCTACTTTCGTTACAGTAACCATTTGCTCTGCATTTTCAATTGTTTTGTCTTTATCTTGTAGAATAACGCCGTTCAACAGTGTTTTGAACTGTTGACTAGGTAGTGTAACCTCTTTACGAACAAGAATAATTCTATTCTTTTTCGCGGTAAGTATTGCGATAGCTTCCTCCGAATAAGAAGGTGCGATCAATACTTCGAAGAATAATTTATTAATTTCTTCAGCTGTTGAAGCATCTACTTGACCGTTTGTTATTAAAACTCCACCAAACGCTGAAACAGGATCACAAGCCAATGCGTCTAACCAGGCTTGTTTGATCGTTGGTCTGGAGGCAACTCCACACGCATTTGTATGTTTTAGAATGGCAAATGTAGGTTCTGTAAACTCATCAATTAAATCGACCGCAGCATCAACGTCAACAAGATTGTTATAAGATAACTCTTTGCCGCTTAATTTATCAAACATGTTATCTAAATCGCCAAAGAAAACGCCTTTTTGGTGAGGATTTTCACCATAGCGCAGGACTTGGGCTTTTTGTTCAGATTGCTTAAAAACTTGAAGTGGGTTTTCTTGATTGAAGTAGTTGAAGATTGCCGTATCGTAATGCGACGATGTATTGAATGCGCGTTTGGCAAATTCTTTACGTTGTTCTAGCGAAGTGTTACCTTCTTGATTTGCAAGTATTTCTTCCAATGCTTGGTAATCATTTTTGGAAGAGATAATTACTACATCGTTAAAGTTCTTAGCCGCCGCACGGATCAGAGAAATTCCACCTATATCAATTTTTTCGATAATATCTTGTTCGGATGCACCAGAAGCAACTGTTTCTTCAAATGGGTACAAATCCACAATAACCAAATCGATCTCAGGTATCTCGTATTGGGCAAGCTGCTGTTGGTCAGACGCAAGGGGGCGGCGAGCCAAAATACCTCCAAACACTTTTGGATGCAAAGTTTTTACACGACCACCTAAAATAGAAGGATAGCTCGTGAGTTCTTCCACTGGAACAACATCTATACCTAAATCTTTTATAAATGTTTCTGTTCCGCCAGTGGAGTAGAAGGTAACACCGTATTTGTTTAATAATTCAACTAAAGGAGCTAGGCCGTCTTTATAATAGACTGAAACCAAAGCATTTTTAATCTTTACAGGATGGTTCATTATGATGGATTTGTTTCGTGGCGCAAAGATAGGTATTTAAAATCTTGATATCAATAAATCAACTACTTTAAAAATGAAGGAGAATCTATTTGATAGCTTCTCCTTCGTAATTTTATACCAAATTGAGCTTTAACTTTAGCTCTTCAGAAATTTGATTGGTGATCTCCCATATTGGTTCTGGCTCATCGGTATTATTGAATATGACCTGATCGCAAGTATCTTGATAGGGTAATAGATACTCGTTATAAGATGGGAGTACATGGTTCACCCATTTGTACATCACATCGTCTTCAAAGTAGCCCCTTTCAACCAAATCGCGGTGTAGGCGTCGTCTCAATGCGATATCCTGATCGGCGCTTAAAAATATCTTATGATTGATTAAATCATTAATTTCTGTATAATAGAAAATGAATAAGCCTTCGATAATTAAAATCGGAGCCGGTTTAATCTCTAGAATTTTTGGTGTTAGGGCAGGATTGTTAAAGGTATACTCTTCCTTATGTATTGTTTCACCGTTAAAAAGTGCTTTGATATCTTTGTAAAAAGCTTGTCTGTCGATTGATGTTGGAATATCGAAGTTATAGAGCCTATTTTCCTCCTGAGTTTTGGTATTGGCAGGGATGTAATAATCATCTTGGGAAATTAAGGTGACCTCACTAGGCTTGAAATGTTTTAAAAAACTATTCAAGAAAAAAGTCTTTCCAGAGCCACTACTACCGGCAATTCCTAGGACATACGGTTTGTTATTCATTTGTATTGTGCTGTAAAAGCTATTTGATTGTGTTAATTTTCTAGCGGTAATCCATACGCAATTTCCACTTGGAAGCGTTTATCTAATGCTCCTATACTTGCGGCAGCTGATTTTGACAACACGACAATTGCATTTTGGTTCTCGGCATTATCATTAAATTTTCCCACTACTTTTGCATATGTTACGCTTTTCGTCATCGGATTGGTAATTTTTAGAATAGTGCCTACTGGAGCCGACTTGTGTAGCGCGAGGTTACTGGTGCCCTGAGATGAAAGTCCATCAATCCACACACCAATACCACGTTCTGATTTCTCACGAATTCCATAACGGTTTGTTGAAATTTGATTTTCTTCTTTGTTATCATCGTCTGTGGAGTCGGGGCTTACAATTTCGATTCCTTTAGGCTCTACTAATTTTGGTCTTTCCGGTGGGAGCGGTTGATTGGGGATCATGAGTTTCATTCCACCACTAATAATATTATTTTTTAAATTGTTCGCTTTTTTGATATCTTCAACAGAGATACTAAACCTTTTGGATATCGCGTAAAGTGTTTCTTTTTCACCAACAATGTATTCCGTAAAACCCTCTTGCTGCTGCGGATTACGCAGATTTAGCGCTGCCGGATTGCTACGGTCGTTAGTAATGACAGGTTTCGCTTTTCGACCGGTCGGAATCTTAACGATCTGACCAAGGTTTAGCGTACCATTACCATTTATTTGAGTCAATTGTCCTACCGTTATTTTATACTTCTTACTTAGCTGGTAGTAATTGTCTCCTTTTTCAATTTTGAATAGTATAAATTCTTCACCATTAATCACCTCATTTCCGATTGAATCGGGAATAGAATAAGTAGATAAAGATATTGAATTTTTCGCTTCAACGTGTTGAATAGCTACTACCGCGATGGATAGCATAGCTATTTTTTTATATGTCTTTAATTCGAATAAAACTTTCATATATTTTGCAATTATACTAAATACGAAACAAACTCCCGTTTATTATCTGTCAAAAGGAATATTTGTCTGTGAATAAGAAAATAAATGTTGAAGAGCTTTAATTCCAGTCCCGAAACCGCAAGGATAGACTCTATTAACATTTCTCTTGTCGATTGAACTAACCTGATTTGATAACGATTATTTTTTTGTTTTTCATAGAAAGCCCAAATAAAGTAGTCATTTACGCTATTTATCCAGATATCACCATCAATAGGGAAGTCCTTCAAAAATAGGGGTATTTCACCATTATAGATAATTGGATAGACGAGCTCACTGGTATAAGGTTTAATGGTAATCAAATTTTTGCTTTCAATTGACATCGACTGAATATTCAAAAACAATTGTTGGCCCTGCGCTACCGTTTTGGGCCTAATGAGCAATCCTTGATCAACCAGACTGATGAAAACGTAATTAAACCAGGTTTCTTGATACTGTGGGTTGTAGCAATCGATTACCTGTATCCCAGCATCGATCGGTGAATTATTGGAAATCTTCTTTAGTATTAATTTTTTACATTGGATTCCACCAAGTACCCATTCTCTGGTGATTGCCTTGAAGTCTTGCAGGACGTAAGTTCCTTCAAAAGTGATGACGTTGAAATAAGGGAATGTATCTTCTGGATTTCTTGTTTCTATGGCGATCAATTTATTTTTTGCATCGACTTCTATGCGCCAAATTGGGTATGTAAAAATGAGATTGAGAGCTTTTGAAATTTCCTGATTTGCCATGTGATTTAAATCCAAGGGGACAAACTTAGATAAAGTATGAGTTAAATGCAAAAATAATTGCTAATGGACGTGGCAAAAAAAAGTCCAGACAACGCTGGACTTTCCTGAAGAAAAATATATCTTAAAATTTTGAACCAATTGTTAGTATAACATTTGTTCGTTGGTTTTTTATATCTGCAGCTGGACTTGCAGCGTTCCAATAATTTTCGTCAATAGTATAAGGGCTTTCTTTGTAATTGATAGCATTGTAAGTTCCTGTCAAATCAATATACATGCCACGGCCGAGTTTTGCACCGATGCCTAGCGAGGCTGTATAGTTTGTATAATCTGCATTTTTATAAGGGTTACCACTATAATTAAAGCCAGCTCTTCCACTAAAGACATTATCTAACAAAACTTCACCACCGATCCTGGCATTAAATGCGCCTTGATAGGTATCTTTGATGTTTTGATTCATGTTTTTTTCTAATGTTTTGCTATAGTTACCTACATCTCTAAAACGCATAGCAGCATAATCCACCCACTCCACATCTGCGGTTAATAATCCTCTTGAAAAAATTTGGCTTGCACCCACAGCTAATTTATAAGGTGTATTCATATTGTACTCCAGGTAACTATGTCCTGCGTCATCGCTGGTTCGGTACTCTTTAAATGACTTATCTTCATTAGGTCTGAAATAACGAAATTCTGAATTACTATATGATTCATCCCTGATGCTCATAAATGTTGGCGATTTCGCCGTAAATCCCATGCTGAAAGTAGGCGTGAACTTGTATATGACCCCAAGTTTAAAATCTACACCAGTACCATCCGTTGCTTGCGCATAATCGTCGTATAATTCGTAATCTTTATCCAACATAGCATACTTCTGGGCATTGGTTGGTTTTAAAAACTCTGAATCTTTGTTGATCGCTTTTAATTGGTCGGCTGTCATTGTTTGACCATATTCAGTAAACCAACTTGAGTTGTCATAACTAAACGCTGTAAAGCCTAGAGCAGCTCCGAGATATAGCCTGTTGCTATAGTTTGCTCCAAAAGACAGGACCGATTCAGATTTGCTTCCCTTTTCTAAGATGGAATTGACTTGATTGAACCCATTCTTTCCATCGTAAGTTCCGCCAACCGTAGTCGGTATATATGATCCAGCTTTTTTAGGATCTACGTCGAATAATAGTGAATTACCATAAACTTCCTGTCCCCAGCCATTCATTCCGTCAGGTGACGATAGCCGGTCGGAATAGGCATCCGTAATTGAGCTTGTGTTATTAACACCATTATATTGTGATAAATTGTTGTAGATATTGTTGCGGTTATAGGCAATACCCACATTAAAATTTAACCAGCCTCTATCTAAATTTCCACCATTTCGGTATGTTGGGAGGTGAAAAACAATACCCGCGTTATCGAGATTGAAATTATTCTTACTGCTGTTTGAATTTTGACCAAAATAGTCGGTTTTATTTTTGTTGTTAAGGTATCTGGCTGTTACTGATACGTCAGATTGATTAAAGTACCCCAAACCCGCCGGGTTGCTAGTAATCGAACTTATATCTCCACCTAATGCGGTAGATGCGTTTCCCATGGCTTTAAAACGAGCTGTTCCCCCATTATCCCCTTGGGAGAATAAAAGTACATCTTTCGTATATTGCGCTTGGGAAGTCCCTGCTGCACCTAAAACGAATGCAGTTCCAAAAAGTAGTTTTTTGATTGTCATATGCTGAAATATCATCAATAATAAAGTAGTAGCACACAACAAGGTGTATGCTACTATTCAAAATGCCTTTAATTAGCGAGTACGGCCTCCGCTTGATCTTGAGCTACCTCCTCCTGAGAAACCTCCACCCGAAGATCTTGAGCTTCCGCCTCCAGAAAAGCCTCCACTAGAGCGGGATGAACCACTATCATAACTTCTAGTTGGTGGCGTATAAGATGGTCTAGATGTCGAACTTGGGTTGCTTGAACGTGTGTCCATAGACCGACTCATTGGACGTGATACTTCACCAGAATTGTTTCTAGTTCTCGAACCGTTATTATAGTAACCATTTGTGCTTCTAGTACTATTTTGATAAGAACCATTTACTCTGTTCGATGTTCTTGAGCGTGTGCCATCCGAGTAAGCTCTGTTTGATACACCATCAGACGTTCTCGTTCTGCTTCCTGATCTATCAAAAGAAGAACTGCGTGTTACGGAACCGTCAGAAGTTCTTGACCTGTTGGAAACAGATGTGATACGGCCTCTAGAATCACGAGCTACCCCAGTACGATCGTATCCTCCAGAATTTCTAGCTACACTGTTGCGGTCATATCCTCCCGAAGTGCGGGATCTTGATGATGAACTACGCGTATTAAAGTTGTCTCTATAAACTGATCTACTTGAAGCATAACGTGGTCTTGAGTTGCCCCAGTAGCCACCACCCCAATAACCATTTCCATACCAGCCGGATCCCCAGTAGCCTCCACCGTACCAGCCACCCCAAGGTCTATAACCACCATACCATGGCGATCCCCAGCCCCAGCTCGATCCCCATCCGAGACCAATTGACCAAGACGAACCCCATCCAGAGTTCCATCCCCATTCCATTCCGAATGATGGACCGTATCCGTACCATCCTCCAAATCCATAACCATACCATGGATCAAAAAATGGGTCGAAGTAGGTCATACCTGGACTAGCGTAATAAAAACGGTTGATCCGATTGGCATATTCGAGATCTTCATAAGAATCACTATTGTAATCCTGATCAGAATATTCATCCTCATAGTAGCCGCCTTGAGCCTGTCCATTTGGTTCGGACTGATCAGCGTCTGTGTAATAGTAATCTGGGCTTTGGTAAACCTTTTGTCTAGCCCGCCCGTTATTGCCGTAGACATCGTCGCCATAAATTTGCCTACTTGTACCGCAGGAACCTAAAATGAACGCTCCTGTTATGGCAAGTGCTCCGATAAATAATCTATTTTTTTTCATAATATCCTAAATCGTTATTTTCGATTATACAGCCTTATTTACTATCTTAGACGCAAATTTCTCGAGGTGGTTTAATCGAAGTAATCAAAAATACAAATATTTTTTTTGAACGCTTTTCGCATTGGAATGACAGACGGGATTTGAGGTAATAATGTTACAATAATTTATCAATCACATATGAGTAAAGGAATAACAAGTCGTGCAGAAGATTATTCGCAATGGTATAATGAGCTTGTAATCAAAGCTGATCTGGCTGAAAATTCAGCTGTACGAGGATGTATGGTGATCAAGCCGTACGGATATGCTATCTGGGAAAGAATGCAGGCAATCTTAGACAAAAGATTTAAAGAGACTGGTCATAGCAACGCTTATTTCCCTTTATTCATTCCCAAATCGTTTTTTTCTAAAGAAGCAGCGCATGTGGAAGGTTTTGCTACAGAGTGCGCCGTGGTTACCCACTATAGGTTAAAGAACGATGGTACAGGTAAGATCGTCGTAGACGAAGAGGCGAAATTGGAGGAAGAGTTGATCGTGCGTCCAACTTCAGAAACGATTATATGGAATACTTATCGCGGATGGATTGAATCGTATCGTGATCTCCCTATTTTGGTCAATCAATGGGCAAATGTGGTGCGTTGGGAAATGCGAACACGTCTTTTCTTACGTACCGCTGAGTTTTTATGGCAGGAGGGGCATACTGCACATGCCACAAAAGAGGAAGCTATTGCGGAAACAGAACGTATGCTTGATGTATATGCTGAATTTGCAGAAAAGATTTTAGCTGTTCCCGTTGTCCGTGGAAGGAAAACAGAAAATGAACGTTTTGCGGGGGCATTGGATACCTATTGTATTGAGGCATTGATGCAAGATGGTAAAGCATTGCAAGCAGGGACATCCCATTTTCTTGGCCAAAACTTTGCCAAGGCATTTGATGTGAAATTTACGTCTAAAGAAGGCAAGTTAGAACATGTATGGGCAACTTCGTGGGGTGTTTCTACCCGACTCATGGGCGCATTGATTATGGCCCACTCCGACGATCAAGGGTTGGTATTGCCACCGAAATTGGCCCCGATTCAGGTTGTGATTGTTCCGATTTTTAAGACTGAGGAAGAAAAGGCGCAAATTGATGTATTTGTGAATCAGTTAACCACTGAACTGCGGGTGAAAGATATTTCGGTAAAATATGATGATCGCGATACACAGCGTCCGGGTTTTAAATTTGCTGAATGGGAATTAAAGGGAGTACCTGTTCGCGTCGCTGTCGGTGGAAGAGATATGCAAAATGGTACAGTAGAATTGGCCCGTCGTGATACACAAACGAAAGAAACTGTTGCTCAAGAGGGCCTAGCCAGTACGATTAGTACGTTATTGGATACAATACAAGAAAATATCTATCAAAAAGCATTGAATTTCAGAACTTCTCATTATACGGAAGTAAATTCTTATGAAGAATTTAAAGAAGTACTGGAAGGTAAAGGTGGCTTTATCTCCTGTCACTGGGATGGGACTACAGAAACGGAAAAGCGTGTAAAAGAAGAAACTAAAGCAACAATTCGTTGTATTCCTTTGGATGCAAAGGATGAGCAAGGGGTTTGTATATTTACCGGCAAACCTTCCAGTAGGCGTGTGCTTTTTGCTAAAGCTTATTAATTGTTTGCAATATGAGGATACTCATTTTAGGATGTGGTTGGCTTGGAGAGTCTTTTGCGGTATACATGAAGCATCAAGGCCATGAGATCTGGGCAAGCACAACAACAGATGAAAAATACCATCGGCTAAAAGCTGAGGGTATTTTTTCTTTTATGCTTGATTTTGATGGAGAAAGTTTTCCGGAAGAGGCTGGTATACCCATTCAATTTGACTTCGTGTTAAATAGTATACCAGCAAGTCAGAAAAATAGCACAGAAATGCTTGATAATAGATTTTCTAATATCAAGCAATTTTTTAGCCGGATTAGTTGGCAAGCGCATGTTTTTTTAAGTTCTACTGGAATTTATCCGGCTAAAGATGTGGTGTTTGATGAATCTTTTACGAATAAGGCTGAGCTTGCACCAAAGCTCTTGATGGCTGAAGAGTATATGTTGGAATTGGCCAATACCGTTGTTTATCGTTTAGGAGGCCTATTTGGTAAGAATCGTGTCTTTGCAAAATATTTCTCTGAGCGTATCTGTACCACTGGAGAGCAGCCTGCTAATTTTGTTCATATTGAGGATGTTGTCGCTCTGCTGGAAGCGACCACTAACCGCACACTGAAACATACCGTTTATAATGTTGTTGCTCCCTTACATCCTAAGAAAAAAGATGTCATTCTTGCTTCTGCAAAAAAATATGGTTATGCTTTGCCTCTCGCGTTCGAAGCAGCTGAAACGACTCAGAAAATAGTGAGCGGAGAATTACTGCAAGAAGAGCTGGACTATCAATTTGTTTTACCTGACCCATTGCAGTTTTAGTCTGATCTTTCTTTTTTTAAATGAAAAAGAAATTTTGATTGTCTGGGTGGAGAAAATTAAATAAATTGATTAATTTAACCTTAGTCCTTGTGAAGCAAATTCATTTACGTTAAATTCACTTAAAAGGTCTTATACGCTGAAATTTGTCGATAGCCACGGATCATTTTCAGATATCAGGATTTCCTTTAAACAAACCGAGTAACATATTTATTATTTTAACAGCTTATTATATAAAGCCATGACAAATGTAGAGAGACATCAATATATCTTAAAACAATTAAAAGAAGTCGGCGTAGTTCAAGTCATTGATCTGTGTGAAGAATTGGGAGTTTCTTCTGTAACTATTCGGAAGGATTTGACTTTGTTGGAAGATAGTGGATTGTTGTTTAGAACGCATGGCGGGGCGACACAATATAATCCGTATACGACTGACCGTACTGTATTCGAAAAAGAGAAACTTCGTTCGGATGATAAAAGCAGGATTGGCAAGAAAGCAGCTGAGCTGATTGAGGAAAACGACTCTATCATTATAGCTTCTGGCACGACGATGCAGTCGCTTGCCAAGCAGATTGTTCCAAAAGGCAATATCACTGTAGTAACTTCGGCATTGAATGTTGCTATGGAGTTAATAAAATATCCTTCCGTTGAAATTATGCAGCTGGGAGGGACGCTTCGCAAGACATCTACTTCGGTAACAGGGAAATATGCTGAAAATTTGTTAAAAGATTTTTATTGTAGCAAATTGTTTTTGGGAGTTGATGGTATCGATTTGGAATATGGTGTGTCAACTTCAAGCGCTCAGGAAGCACAATTAAATCGAATTATGATCGATACTGCTCAAAAAGTGGTGGTGCTTGCAGATTCTTCTAAATTTGGTCGGCGAAGCTTTGGGAGAATTTGTGGTTTTGAAAAAATTGATATGCTAATTACAGATGATAAGGTTAATGCAAGTTTTATAGAATCATTGGAAAAAGCTGGTGTAAACGTGATTGTTGTTTAATACGAATTGAGTTCAACACCATTCTGATTTTTTAATTAAAACTCCCCCATAACTGAATAACTTTATGGGGGAATTTCTATTTTTGGGCAGTTCGTTTAAATAATCGCTGGTTCCTGCTGGCTCAGGCAGTGGAAACTTCCCAGTCCCCAAATGATGTCGACCGAATTTATTCCAATGACTTTACGTTTAGGAAAGCAGCTTTGGATAATGTCCAGTGCTTTTTGGTCATTTTTGTCGTTGAAGACTGGCACAACAACAACATCGTTGGCGATATAGAAATTAGCATAAGAAGCGGGTAATCTTGTATCATCATAAATAACAGGGGCGGGCATTGGGAGCTCAATAATATGCAGAGATTCTCCATTTAAGAGTTTAAATGAACGGAGCATTTCCAGGTTTTCCTGAAGAATCTGGTAATTCTCATCTGAAGGATCTTCTTCCACAACTGTTAGTACTGTATTTTCATTGACGAAGCGTGTAATATCATCAATGTGGCCATCTGTATCGTCTCCTACGATACCATCACCAAGCCATAACACTTGTTCTTGACCGTAAAATTCTTTTAAATAGATTTCTATTTGCTCTTTCGTTAAGTGCGGATTTCGGTTTTTATTCAATAGGCACGCCGTTGTTGTCATAATTGTTCCTGCACCATTAAATTCAACCGATCCTCCCTCCATGACGATGTCAGGGCTAAATAAAGGAAGATCCAATTTTTGGGCAATACGAGTTGGAACGATGTCGTCAAGTTCAAATGGCGGATATTTACCACCCCACGCGTTATACCCCCAGTCAACCACTGCTTTTTGATTTGTTGACGGATTAATAACAAAAGCAGGGCCGTGATCTCTACACCAAGCATCATTAGTGGGATTGTAATAGAATTCGATATTGCTAAAATCTTTCGTCACGTCTTTGAGGGCCTGTATAGCAAAATTTTGCATTTCCTCATTAGCGACGTTAATTCTTACTTTTTGGCTTTCGGATACGGCCTTAATGAATTGACAATAAGGTTTGTATATCGTTTCGATTTTTCCAGGCCATGATTCCTCTTTGTGTGGCCAGCTCAGCCATAAGGCCTCTTGCTTAGCCCATTCTGGAGGAAATGAAAACCCCTGTTTTTTGGGGGAATTGTCAAAATAGGTCTGCGTAAATGTATTTTTCTGTTCCATACTTATTTTGCGGGGATTAAAAAAGCCATTTCAGTTCAACTCAGCACAGTTATGTACCTTCGCAACCGAAATGGCGAGTATATGCAATATTAGTCTTCGTCAATAAAACGTTTGGTGATTGGTGAGTATGTCTCAATTCTTCTGTCCCGAAGAAATGGCCAGTGTTTTCTAAAATAATCCGATTCATTTAAGTCCAATTCGACGACCTCAATTTCCTCTTTGTCATGAGAAGCTAGGTAAAGCAATTTTCCCTGTCCATTTGTTACGAAACTTCCGCCCCAGAACTTCATGGCGCCATTTTGTTCATATCCAACACGATTAACAGCTACCACTGGAACGCCGTTAGCAACTGCATGGGAGCGTTGTATGGTTTGCCATGCGTTATACTGATCTTTGTTAGTTTCTTCGTCCTGATCAGTTGCCCATCCGATAGCCGTAGGATAAAATAAAATTTCAGCGCCCATTAAGGCGGTAATCCGAGATGCTTCAGGGTACCATTGATCCCAACAGATTAAAATTCCTATTTTGCCAAATTGTGTTTTGAATACTTTGTAGCCTAGATCACCCGGCGTAAAATAGAATTTTTCATAAAAAGCGGGGTCATCTGGAATATGCATTTTCCGATATTTCCCCAAATATGAGCCATCCGCATCTAATACGGCGGTTGTATTATGGTAAAGTCCTTCGGCTCTTTTTTCAAATAATGAAGCGATAATGACGACTCCAGCTTCCTTGGCGATAGCCGATAGTGCATCGGTGGATGGACCAGGGATGGTTTCAGCCAATGCGAAATTGTCATAATCTTCTACATCGCAGAAATATAAAGAGGTAAATAGTTCTTGCAGACACACGATTTGCGCACCTTTTGCAGCGGCCTCTTTTACTTTAGCGATAGCTTTTTCGAGATTCTCTTGTTTGCTTGCGGTACAGCTCATCTGTACAACTCCAACTTTTACTTTGCTCATTCTTTAATGCTTATTTAATTCAAGCACAAAGATACTATTCTTAATTTGGATTTGGTCTTTAGGTAAAAACAAAAAGAGCTCTTAGAGCTCTTTTCGTAATCTTGCTACAGGGATATTCAATGCCTCCCGATATTTTGCTACCGTTCGTCGCGCAATATTATAGCCTTTTTCTTTCAGGATCTCAGTAAGCTTTTCATCAGCTAGTGGTTTTCTCTTATTTTCTTTTGAAATACACTCCTCCAATATTTTTTTAACTTCCTTATTGGATACCTCTTCCCCAGAGTCTGTTTGGATAGCTTCGGAGAAAAATGATTTTAGGAGAAAAGTGCCGAATTCTGTCTGTACATATTTTGAATTTGCAACCCGCGATACTGTTGATATATCCATGTCAATTTTATCCGCAATATCTTTCAATATCATGGGCTTTAGCTTTCGATCATCACCGGTCAGGAAATAATCATATTGATATTCCATGATGGCGTTCATTGTTTTGAGTAAGGTTTGCTGGCGTTGTTTGATTGCATCAATAAACCATTTTGCTGAATCAAGTTTTTGCTTGACGAATTGTACAGCTTCTTTCATTTTCTTATCCCTTTGATCCGATTTTTCATAATGCTCGAACATGTGCTGGTAATCACGGCTTATACGGAGCTCGGGTGCGTTTCGGCCGTTTAAAGTCAAATGTAGAATACCATCATTGTTACTAATATGGAAATCGGGGATAATATGAAGCTGTTTACCAGCCACTGCGCCAGAGTCTCCAGGCTTTGGGTTAAGTTTTAGGATCTCATTCACTACATTTTTTAAATCCTCCGACGAAATGCCCAATGATTTTTCTAATTTATCATAATGCTTTTTGGTAAATTCTTCAAGGTAGTTTGCTACCACTTTAATAGCAAGTTTAATAGTGGGATTTTGAGTGTCTTTTTTTTGCAGCTGGATCAAAAGGCATTCTTGCAAATCCCGGGCGCCAATTCCGGCAGGCTCAAAATCTTGAATGACTTTTAAGATATCAAGCACTTCATTTTCTTCAGTCATTACATTTTGGCCAAACGCTAGATCGTCTACAAGATTGATAATAGGACGGCGTAAGTATCCGTCGTCATCAAGGCTGCCAATAATTTGTTGACCAATTAGAAAATGTTTGTCATCTAAAGCCAACAGGTCTAATTGCTGTTGTAACTGTTCATAAAACGAATGCTGGATTGCGACAGGCATTTCTTTCCGATCATCGTCATCATCGCCATACTCATAGCCGTTACCATAATCTTTAAAATCGTCCTCCTGGATATAGTCTTCCAAGCTAAAGTCGTCTGAGTCGAATCCCTCTTCATTGTCAAAATTATCATCGGGATCTTTGTCAGGATATTCTTCTATAGGATCGGTCATATTAGTCAAGCTACCATCTTCTAACGCAGGGTTTTCCTCTAATTCTTCCTTGATTCTTGCATCTAATGAAACAGTCGGAACCTGCAACAATTTTATAAACTGTATCTGTTGCGGAGACAATTTCTGTAATAGCTTTTGTTGTAATGTTTGTTTTAACATGCTAATAGTTGACTTTTTTACATCTAAATTTAAACAAATATCATTATTATTTTAAAATAAAATCGATAATAAATAAAAAAGGGGTATAATATTTGTGGAAGACGGCTAAAAAAGGGAAATTAGACCTATCGAGTTATGCTCGATTTGTACGTTATTTTGCGCATACCATTTATTGTTAAAAAATGTAAATAGTTGATTACAGCGATTTATTTAGTTGTATATTTAGCCCCTGAAAAAGATAGAAAGGCATGTCAGGCGGAGTTAAAACCTTTTGCTGGTCGGATGTGTTGAATATAAGGTAAATTTCCATTTATGTTTAAACGTATTAAGAATAGGTTTCTTCGTTATTTCGTTATAGCAATATACTTTGTCATTATATTGGTTTGTGCTATACAATTGAATTTTCTGTGGCTATTCGGTTATTCTCCGACTAAAAAGGATATTGTTATGCCTAGTGTTAATATCTCAACGGAGTTGTATACTGCGGACAGTGTTTTAATTGGCCGGTATTTCGACGAGGATAGAAATCCAATTCCCTTTGACAGTATCCCAAAAACAGTAACGAATGCTTTGATAGCGACCGAGGATGTGCGTTTTTATAGTCATAAGGGTGTCGACTTTTTTGGTTTAGGATCGGGAATTTTATCGACCTTAAAAGGAGATAAGCGTGGTGCAAGTACAATCACGCAGCAATTAGCTAAAAATCTTTATCGTACTCGTTATAATAAGTCGGGTGGTTTGTTGACACGTCTTCCTATTGCCGGATTAGTGGTGACTAAATTTAAGGAGTGGATGACAGCTTACAAGCTGGAGCAGCGTTATTCTAAAAATCAGATATTGGAAATGTATCTGAATACTGTATCGTTCAGTAATAACGCTTATGGAATTGAAACGGCTGCAAAACGATATTTTTCAAAAGGAGCCAATCAGTTGACTCAAAACCAAGCGGCTGTTTTAATAGGGATGTTAAAAGGTACTACATTGTATAATCCAATTCGAAATCCTGAAAATGCATTTGTGCGAAAAAATATTGTATTAAGTCAAATGTATAAAAGTGGTTTCTTAAAAAAAGGAGAGTTTGACAGTCTGATTAAAGAAAAGATTGTTTTGAATACAAATAGTCAAGATATCAATGCTGGTGGAGACTCTTATTTACGTACCGCTGTAGCGAAGTGGTTGGAGAAATGGTCAGAGGAAAATAATTACGACATTTATACCGACGGGCTGAAAATTTATACCACTATAAATTCTAAACTTCAAAAGCATGCTGAGGAAGCGGTGGCTAAGCAAATGGTAGAATTGCAGCAACGTTTAAATAATACCTGGAATGGACAGGAACCATGGCGCGATTTGTCAGGTAAAGTTATTCCTAATTTTTTGGATAATTTGGCTAAGAAGACTACTTATTATGCTTTTTTGAGTAAAAAGTACGCCAACTCTCCTGATAGTATCTCTTATTTCCTCAACGAGAAAAAGAAGATGGAAGTCTATAACTGGAAGGATGGGGGTAAGATCGAAAGGGAGATGTCTACAATGGACTCTTTGAAATATTATGCGATGATGCTGAATGCGGGGATGATGTCAATGGATCCCTATTCAGGTGAAATTAAAGCATGGGTTGGTGGAATAGATCATCAATACTTTAAGTATGATCACGTGATGCAAGCGAAACGGCAGGCGGGATCTACGTTTAAGCCTTTCGTATACTTAGCAGCCTTAGAATCGGGAATGTCGCCTTGTGATAAAATTACGGATAAGCCTGTTACCATCAAGATTGATAAAGGTGATTCTGTTGAGATATGGGAACCTAAAAATGCCGACTGGAATTTCTCCTACCGTGAGATGTCTTTGCGGCACGCGATGGCCCGCTCCATCAATTCAGTTACAGTTCAGTTAACTGATATTGTCACGCCTTCGAAAGTTGTTGATGCTGCTCACCGTTGTGGTATTACGAGTAAATTAAATCCGGTTGCTTCCGTGGGGCTAGGGCCCAATGATGTTTCTGTTTTTGAAATGGTGAATGGGTACTCAACAATGATGAACCATGGTGAGCGCGTGACACCTTTACTGGTTTCTAAGATTGAAGATCATGATGGCAATGTGATTGCAACGTTCCAGGCAGAACGTAAACAGGTCATTAATAAGCAAGATGCGTGGTTAATGACGTATATGCTCCGTGGTGGGATGGAAGAACCAGGTGGTACTTCTCAAGGATTGTGGGAGTGGGATTTATTTACAAAAGAAAATGAAATAGGAGGGAAAACAGGTACTTCTTCTGAATATGTAGATGGCTGGTATATGGGGGTAACAAAAGACTTGGTTACAGGTGTTTGGGTAGGGTGTGACGAGCGGAGCATTCACTTTAAGAATTCGCATACCGGAGAAGGTTCTCGTACTGCATTGCCGATTTTCGGAGTTTACCTCGAATCCGTTTATAAAGATAAGAATTTAGGGTACACTATGGGTAAGTTTCCAAGCCCGACTGTTGAAATTACAAAATCATACAAATGTGAAACTCCGCGTTACAGTGATCCTGAACCAGAGCAGATGGATTCTACTCAGTTAGAGTTGCCTACTGATGAAGGATTTATCGGGCCGGAAGAAGAGGGTGGTGAAGAAGGTCAACTTGAACGTAATAATATTGATCAACTTGATCGTAACAATACTGAAGGTGATTCGGATAGTTTGCAAAGTGACAAATTATCCTTTTCTGAAGATGGGCCTGTTCAAAATAAATAGCCGCTTTTAATACTCATCTTCAAAAATATGAAATAGCCGCCTAGTTTTTATACAGGTGGCTTTTTTGCTAAGCGGCGTAGCTTGTTCCTCTTTTGGCGCAATCTGGGTGTGGCTGCGGGAAAAGATTATTCCAGTTGGGATTAGATCTACGGATAAGTCTTTCAATCTGCATGGCTGTAAAATGCTGTAGTTCGTCTATCTTTTTGTTTGCAGTCTCTAAACTTGTAAAAGCTTCCGTATAGATTATTCTGTTGAGGCTTGAGCCTTGATTGAAGATAAAACTGTTGGATTGCTGTAGCTTCATTACTGTAGTGAATATATTGGTGCTGAGGCCAATTTCGAATCGTTTCCGATTACTATCTGTCGCTATATATAGAATAAAATTGCTCATAATGCTAAATTATTTGGACGTTTAAAATATATTTACTAATTTTATTGGCACAATATTACTAATAAAATTAGTTTTTGCAAAATATTTTTTTGAAAAAATAACATGTCAAATATTTCGTCCAATCTGAAGTTCCTTAGAAAAGGAAAGAAAATTACACAGCAACAATTTGCTGATATTATGGAAATTAAGCGAGCGTCTGTCGGGGCGTATGAGGAAGATAGGGCTGAGCCTAAATATGAGTTGTTGAAGAAGATTGCTGAATTCTATGGGTTGACTATGGATGAACTGGCAAACGATGTTATTGACGACAAGTGGAAGCCAGTTCCAAAAAGTAATGCATCCAATTTAAGGGTGCTAAGCGTTACTGTAGATACGGATAACCGTGAGAATATTGAACTTGTGCCTGTAAAGGCTAGTGCTGGGTATTTAAATGGGTATGGCGATCCGGAGTATGTTGCAGAGCTGCCTAAGTTTTCACTTCCAATGTTTGGTCAGGGCACGTTTCGCGCTTTTGAAATTAAGGGTGATTCAATGTTGCCTTTGCCGTCAGGATCTATTGTCGTGGCGGAGTACGTGGAAAACTGGCATGATATAAAGCCTGGAAGTACATACGTAGTCGTATCGAAGGAAGATGGCGTGGTCTATAAGCGTATCGCTTTTAAATTTAAAGAAGATAAAGGCTTGAAGCTCGTTTCTGACAATAAAACATATGAGCCTTATTGGGTTGAGACGGCAGATATACTTGAAGTGTGGAAGGCGAAGGCTTTTATAAGTACACAGCTGCCTGAACCGACGCCTGAGCCGACAATGGAGACATTGACGAGTATGATGGCACAAATGCAGAAAACGATTAACGCAGTTGTTGACAACTCAAAGTAGTTAAATATTATTAGCATTTTGATTGATATTTGTTTTTTATTTTATAAAGTGCTATATTTGCATATCTGAAAGGAAGGGGGCTCGTATTGCCCCCTTTTTTTAATTCAATTAAATAGCATTTCTAGATAAAGAACAATGCAGCATATAGAGAAACGAGTTGTTGAACTCATAGAAGAGAAAATAGCGGATCGCGATGACTTATTTATTGTCAGCGTGAAGATGCATCCAAATAAAATTCTAGAGATTCTTTTGGATGGGGATAAAGGTATTAATATTGACGATTGTGCGCAAGTTAGCCGTCATGTGGGTTTTCATTTGGAAGAAGAAAATGTAATTGATAATGCCTATCGTTTAGAGGTCTCCTCTCCAGGTATCGATGCTAATTTTGTGAATATCCGGCAGTATCAAAAGAATATAGGTCGTACAATTCAGGTTAAGTTGATTGATAATACTAAAATTGAAGGTACCTTAGTGGCGCTGGATGATACGAAGATCAATGTTCTTCAGAAAGTTAAAGAAAAAGGTAAAAAAGCGCAAGAGGTAGAAAAGAAACTTCCTTTTGATCAAATAAAAGCAACAAAAGTGGTAATTTCATTTTAATAATAATGAGTAACAGCAACATCAATCTTATAGACTCTTTTCAAGAGTTTAAAGAGTTTAAGAATATCGATAGACCTACTGTTATCACAGTATTGGAAGAGGTTTTTCGTAGTATGATCCGTCGTCGTTTTGGTACAGATGAAAATGTGGATGTTATCGTGAATCCAGATAACGGGGATTTGGAGATTTGGAGGACTCGTGTCGTTGTTGAAGATGAATTTTCAGAAGATGATGATCTTGAAATCGAATTAGCTGAAGCTAGAAAACACGACGAAGACTTAGAGGTGGGTGATGATTTTATTGAACAGATCACCTTGGAAAGTTTTGGTCGCCGTGCAATTCTAGCGGCTCGCCAAACGCTTGTGTCGAAAGTTTTGGAATTAGAAAAAGATGAGGTCTTTAAAAAATATAAGGATAGAGAAGGAGAGTTGGTTATTGGTGAAGTGTATCAGATTTGGAAAAAAGAGATCTTGGTACTTGATGAGGATGGTAACGAATTAATTCTTCCGAAGTCTGAACAAATTCCTGCCGATTACTTCAAAAAGGGCGACGGTATACGGGCAGTCGTACATAAAGTTGATATGATGAATAATAATCCAAAGATTATTATTTCACGTACCGCACCGGCGTTTTTACAACGTTTGTTTGAACTGGAAGTCCCTGAAATTTTTGATGGTTTAATTACGATCAAAAAAATCGTTCGCGAACCTGGAGAAAGAGCGAAAGTTGCTGTTGAATCGTATGACGATCGTATTGATCCGGTAGGAGCCTGTGTGGGTATGAAAGGATCCCGTATTCATGGTATCGTACGTGAACTGCGTAATGAGAATATCGACGTTATTAATTTTACGACAAACCATTCCTTGTATATTGCCCGGGCTCTGAGTCCCGCCAGGATTAGTTCAATCAAAATTGATGAAGAAAATAAAACTGCAGCGGTATACCTAAAATCCGATCAAGTTTCGTTGGCAATTGGGCGAGGTGGACACAATATTAAATTGGCAGGAAAATTGACCGGTTATGAAATTGACGTTTATCGTGAGAATGATGAGTTCGATGAAGATGTTGATATCGAAGAGTTCAGCGATGAGATTGAAAGCTGGGTAATCGATGAATTAAAACGTGTTGGTTTGGATTCAGCGAAATCTGTGCTATCTCTTAGTGAGGAAGAGTTAGTGAGACGTACAGATCTGGAAGAGGATACAATTCGCGAGATTGTACGTATTTTACAAGCTGAATTTGAATAAAATTCAGCTTGTTAATTTTTTTCTATCTAACATTCGGAATAAATTGTTTATGGATGGAAAAAAACATATTTTTGTAATTATATTAAAATAGTTTATATTATAGATGACTGAAGGAAAAGGAACAAACTTGCTTAAAGCAGCAAAGGAACTCAACATCGGGATACATACCGCCGTCGAATGTTTAGTGAAAAAGGGATATGATGTAGAAGCAAAGCCTAACACTAAATTGAACGGAGAGATGTATGGTGTGCTGTTAAAAGAGTTTCAGGGAGACAAATCACTGAAAGATGAAGCTAAACAAATTGTTATTGGCAAAATTCGTCGTGAGGAGTCGCCGTCCGCTTCTCCTAAGGAATCATCTAAGAGTGAGGATACCGAAGATCACGATGAATCTAAGGAAATCTTGGTCAAGAATACGGTAGAAATTCCATCTACTAAAGAAGCTACTCCTGAAAAGGTGGAGGAACCTGCACATCAAGGTGGTATGAAGGTTGTTGGTAAAATTGATCTTGACGCTTTACGTAGAGGCGGAAATAAGGTAAAGAAGGAAGAACCTGTTAAGGAAGAGCCAAAAAATACCAAGCAAGTACCTGCAGAGACAAAAGCTGAAGTTAAGGCGGAAGAAAAGAAGGATGCCGAAGTGAAAGCGCCTAGTGTTGAAGTAAAAAAAGAAGAACTAAAGGTTACTGAAAATAAGCAAGAAGCTGTAGTGCCCAAAGCAGAGATCAAAAAGCCGGAAGTAGATAAAACTGAAGTAAAAGCAACTCCGGTTGTAGAGACAAAAACTGAGCCTGTGAAGGTAGAAGATAAGAAAAAAGAAGAAACAGCGCCAAAAGCTGTACCAGTAACTCCAATAGTGGAGCCTGTAAAAAAACAAGGTGATGATATTTTTTCTGCTCGCGCAGAGAGATTGACAGGTCCTAAAGTGGTTGGTAAAATTGAATTGCCAACAGCGAGACCTTCCCACAAACCGGTGGCTTCATCTTCAAATGCTGGAAATAATAACGAGAAACGTAAGCGTAAGCGGACGAATCCAAATGGGCCAGTTAATCCGAACGCGGGTCAAGGTCATGGTGCTAATAATCAAAACCGTGGGCCACGTGATGGTAATAATCCCAACAATCGGGATCAACAAGGTAATCGTGGTGGGAATCATGGTAATAACAATAATCCTAACAATCGTCAAGGACAAACGGGAAATCAACAAGGTCGACCGGGTCAAGGTGGTGGAAATAACCAACACTCAGGCAGACCAGGTCAAGGGACTAGACCGCAATATGGAAATCGTTTTGACAATAGAGGAAAAGGAAGACCTGTTGAGAATAAGGAAGAGCCTACTGAAAAGGAAATACAAGACCAAATTAAAGCGACACTTGCTCGTTTAAGTGGTGCAGGTAAGTCGGGGAAATTTGCGCAGCGCGCCAAATTGAGAAGACAGAAACGTGATGATGTTGCCCAACATGCTGAAGAAGCTGCAATGGAACAAGAAATGATGGCAAAAGTATTGCGTGTTACAGAATTTGTAACTGCAAACGAATTAGCTAACTTGATGGACGTTCAAGTAACTCAGATTATTGCAACTTGTATGAGTTTGGGTATGTTTGTGTCAATTAATCAACGTTTAGATGCTGAAACTTTAGCAATAGTAGCGGATGAATTTGGTTATCAAGTCGAGTTTATCAAACCTGAGGATGAAGAAACTGCTGAGCTTGAAGAATCCGATACTGAACAAAACTTGATTTCGAGAGCGCCTATTGTAACGGTAATGGGACACGTCGATCATGGTAAAACCTCATTATTGGATTACATTCGTAAGGCAAACGTGACTTCTGGTGAGGCCGGTGGTATCACCCAACATATCGGTGCATACGCGGTAAAATTGGAAGATGATCGTAAAATCACATTTTTGGATACTCCTGGTCACGAAGCTTTTACAGCTATGCGCGCCCGCGGTGCCAAAGTTACTGATATTGTTATTATCGTTATTGCGGCGGACGATGCTGTTATGCCACAGACAAAAGAAGCAATCAACCACGCGCAAGCGGCAGGAGTGCCAATTGTATTTGCATTTACCAAAGTGGATAAACCTGGAGCAAATCCTGATAGAATTCGCGAGCAGCTTTCTGCGATGAATATATTGGTTGAAGATTGGGGTGGTAAGTTCCAAGCGCAAGAGATTTCAGCAAAAACGGGAGAAAATGTTGACCTGTTATTAGAGAAAGTTTTATTGGAAGCTGAGATGTTAGATCTAAAAGCTGATCCGAAAAAACGTGCTGTTGGTTCAGTAATTGAAGCAGCTTTGGATAAAGGCCGTGGTATCGTAACAACGGTATTGATACAAAGTGGTACATTACGCGTTGGAGATCCTATATTAGCGGGATCGCATTCCGGTAAAGTTAAAGCATTGACTAATGAAAGGGGTGAACGTGTCAAAGAGGCGGGACCGTCTGTTCCAGTACAAATATTGGGGATGTCAGGAGCGCCAACAGCAGGGGATAAGCTTTATGTTCTTGAGAGTGAATCTGAAGCAAGAACTGTAGCCAACAAACGCCTTCAGTTACAACGCGAACAAGGTATGCGTGCTACTAAGCACATTACCCTAGATGAAATCGGTCGTCGTTTAGCAATCGGTAACTTTAAGGAACTTAATATTATCGTTAAAGGTGATGTGGATGGTTCTATCGAAGCACTATCAGATTCATTATTGAAATTGTCTACTGATGAAATTCAAGTTAACATTATTCATAAATCAGTGGGTGCGATTTCTGAATCGGACGTATTGTTAGCTTCTGCTTCTGATGCAATCATTATAGGATTCCAAGTACGCCCAACACAAAATGCACGTAAGTTAGCTGAGAACGAGCAAATTGATGTACGTTTATATTCGATCATCTATGATGCGATTGATGAAATCAAGTCTGCGATGGAAGGTATGTTAGCTCCGAAATTTGAAGAGAAAATTGTTGCTGAGGTTGAAATCAGGGAAACATTTAAAATTTCTAAAGTTGGTACGATTGCGGGATGTATGGTTCGCGAGGGCAAAATTAATAGAAACAATGATATTCGTGTAATTAGAGATGGTGTTGTTATCCATACTGGTAAACTGGCATCTTTGAAACGTTTCAAAGATGATGTGAAAGAAGTTTCACAGGGTTACGAATGTGGTTTAAATATTGACCGTTTCAATGATATTGAAGTAGGAGACATAGTTGAAGCTTACGAACAAGTTGAAGTGAAACGTAAATTATAATCATTGATTTGATATAAGCATAAAATAGAAGGCGGCATTGATTAAATAAAATCAATGCCGCCTTCTTTTACCCCTCATATAATTCTATTGGGAGCTGATCAGGATCAAAAAAGAATGTAAAGCGTCTATTTGTTAGCTCATCTATTCTGATTCCTTCGTGTGATATGCCTGCTTTCTCTAGCTTATTTAATTCCAAGTCGAGATCATTTACTTCAAACGCAATATGTCTTAAACCTGTAGCTTCCGGGAAACTAAGTCTTTTGTGTGGCGAGGGAAAAGAGAAAAGTTCGATAATATAGTTGTCGTTTAGTCTGAGATCCAGTTTATATGAATCACGTTCTTTACGATAATATTCTTGTATAATCTCCAGGCCAAGTACGTCGGTATAAAATTCTTTTGAACGCTCATAATTGCTACATATAATGGCAATATGATGTATTTTATTGAGGTTTAATTTCATCTATAGAAACTTATAGGTCGGCGCCTTTTGTACAGTTCTTCCTTTATATGATAAAAAACATTTGGTATTATCTTGAAAATTATTTTGCTCTTTCATATTGTTTAGGCCATGCAATGTCAGCCGCTAATTCTTTCGCAAAATGTAAGGGAAGGTGAGGGTCGTCAAGAAATCCCCGAGCGATTAAAATTAAATCAGCTTGTTTGTTTGTAATGATCTCGGAGGCCTCAACAGCTGTTTTGATCAAGCCTACAGTGCCCACCTTATTCTCCGTATCATTTTTAATCGCAGTGGCGAAAGGGAGCTGGTATGCAGGTTTAATATCTATTTTTTGATGCGATACTAAACCTCCGCTAGAAACATCAATGAGATCTACGCCCAATGTATACAATAGTTTTGATAAAGAAATAGACTGTTGTAAATCCCACCCATTCTCGGCCCAATCTGTCGCAGAAATACGGATCCATAAATTTTGAGTTGTTATTTCCTGTTTTACTTTTTTTACGATTTCAACAAGAAAACGGATTCTATTTTCGAATGTACCACCATAAATATCCCTACGCAAGTTGCTCAATGGGGAAAGAAACTGATGGATCAGGTATCCATGTGCAGCGTGGAGTTCAATAATTTCATAACCGGCTTGAATCGCTCTTCTCGTTGCTGCGCCGAATTGTTCAATCAATATTTCAATTGCGGCAATACTGAGCTCTTGTGGTGCGTGGTCTCCCGCATGGAAGGCGATGGGCGATGGCGCCACTGTTTGCCAGCCCTGAGGATCGCTTGGTGAAAGTTGTTTTCGGTCTATCCAAGGTTTATTATTGCTGGCTTTTCGGCCAGCGTGCGCTAGCTGTATGCCCGGAACAGAGCCATTTTCTTTGATGAACGTAGTTATTTCTTTTAATTTTTCGATGTGGCAATCGTCCCATATTCCAAGGTCTCCCGCACTGATTCGACCTTCAGCAGTAATAGCTGTTGCTTCTTGGATTATTGCGGCGGCACCACCGACTGCAAACTGCCCCAAATGTACTAGATGCCAATTATTGGCAAAGCCATCTGTTGCTGAATACTGACACATCGGAGAAACAACCAAGCGATTTTTTAATAGTATATTTCCGATATTTATTGGTGAAAATAATTGACTCATAATTCCTTGTTTAAATGAGCAGGAGTAAAGAACGCTCCTGCCTTAATACATATAATACATAATTAGAATAAGCCTCTTAAAGGCTTTTATTTAGCCCATACCATTTTCTTTTCGATCATTACGGATTTGTAGACCATAAAGAAGCCGATTTCAGCATAGCTCGTCTAGGTAGCTTTAAGTTGGTTACAACCAACTCTGCGAAATCTTCAGGCTGTAAAACTTTTTCTGGATTGCCATCTGTTAGGCCAAGGTCTTTGGACATATCAGAAGCAATAGTACTTGGCATTAGCGTACAGACGCGAATATTGTGTTTCCTTACTTCGCGCATTAACGAATCCGCAAAGCCGATCACGCCAAATTTTGAAGCACTATAGGCAGAGGTGGTTGCAGCTCCATTTAATCCAGCAGTAGATGAGACCATAACAATATCACCTTGATTTTTCTCAACTAATTGTGGAAGAATTGCTTTTGTAACAAAGTATGTGCCCAATAGATTGACATGAATGATGGATATCCATTCAGCAATATCCATATCAAGTACAGTGGAGAAAGATGACACACCAGCGTTGTTAATCAAGATATCAAACTTTCCAAAACTTTCTGTAAGTCGTTGAGTTTCCTGTTGTACGGCAGTATAGTCGGACACATCAAAAACAGCATAAGTAACCTCAGTACCCAGCTCAGCCAACTCAGCAGTTGTAACCTGTAAACTAGATTCATTTCTTCCTGTAATGGCGATATGAACACCTTCTTTGGCCAATGCAAAAGCAATAGCTTTTCCCAATCCTCGAGCTCCTCCTGTAATTAAGGCTCTTTTTCCTGTTATATTTTCCATAATATAAAATTAAGTATGAACATTTTTACTCGTGTCAAATAAAACTCAAAAAAGGTAAGTTACTTTGCTTTTTTTATAATATTTTCGATAATTGGGTAGGTATTTGTCCGTATCTCTTCAAATTGGTCTGCGTGACGCCACTCTGCCTTTGTGATATCTTCAGCTGTTTGCGGTATTAATTTAGGGGCTTTGTTAACACCCATTTCGTACCAATTTGTTGTTTTTAGAACGAATTCACCGTTACGCAAAAAATAAGTATGATACGAGGTCGTAATTTTCTTCCCTAAATAGTCAATTTTTATACCACATTCTTCTTCGACTTCACGCACTGCGGCCTCACGCATTTTCTCATTATCTTCCACTTTGCCTTTAGGAAGATCCCATTTTCCGAGGCGGTAGATGAATAAATAATCTCCATCACCGTTTTTCACCAGCCCCCCGGCGGCCTTAATAATCTTCATTTTGTTTTTTAAGTTTTGAAACACAGTTTCAAAATCTTTGTTGATGTAGAGATATGTTTTTGGAACCTTATCAATTTCAGATTGTTTGAAAAGTTTTTGGAGGTCAATCTCTTGAAAACTAACTGTTTGTGGGTTTTTAGTTTTCGATGGGACGAAATCTGCTAAAATTAGCAGGCTTTCGTTCATATAAATTTTATAAATTTGCGCCATGAATAATTTAAATGAGGTTGAACAAAAAGTTGCTGAATCCTTATTGCAAATTAAAGCAATAAAATTGCAACCTAAAAGTCCTTTTACATGGGCGTCGGGTTGGAAGTCTCCAATTTACTGTGATAACCGTATCACTTTATCTCATCCTGCGATTCGTACATACATTCGTCAAAAGCTTTCTAAGCTTATTCAAGAAGAGTTTGGATCAGTGGATATGATTTCTGGAGTTGCTACGGCAGGTATTCCACAAGGAGTTTTGGTAGCACAGGATTTGGGATTGCCATTTTCTTATGTTAGAAGCTCAGCTAAGGATCATGGTCGTCAAAATTTAATCGAAGGTGAGGTAGTTAGCGGTCAACGTGTTGTTGTAATTGAGGATCTAATTTCGACAGGTAAAAGTAGTTTAGTGGCTGTAAAGGCGTTACGTGAAGCTGGCTGCAATGTCGTTGGGTTAGTGTCTATTTTTACTTATGGATTGCAACAAGCTACTGATAATTTTGCCGATGCGAAATGTCCTTATTTCAGTCTATGTAATTATGATGCTTTGATTCAGGTCGCTGCTGAAAATAGTTATGTATTGGAAGAGGATATTGAGATCTTGAAAAAGTGGCGATTGAACCCGTCTACTTGGGGAGACAGTTTTCAATAAAAAGGATTAATTTATCGTTATGACTACTATTCAGAACACAACAGAAATCAACAAAAATGTCAGCGAGGTGTATGCATTTTTGGCGGATCTCAACAATCATGAACAGTTGATGCCGGAGAATATTTATAATTGGTCTTCGACTACGGACGAAGCTCGATTTACAATACAGAACATGGCAAAATTGGCCCTTAAGGTAGAAGGGCGTAGTGAGAATCAATTCATTAAGTTGGTTCCTTCGGAGAAGGCGCCTTTTGAGGTTACTCTTCGTTGGGAATTGCAAGTTGTTGCTGATACGGTTACAAAAGCAACCTTTATTATAGATGCTGATCTTAACATGATGATGAAGATGATCGCTTCTGGACCACTCCAAAAATTAGTTGATTTTCAGGTCAACAAATTAAAAGAAAAGTTAGGATAGGTTGTTCATAACGGATATAAAAAAAAGCTCGATTTTTACTAATCGAGCTTTTTTTTATGCTAGCCTTTCATTGACTTTTTTCCAATTCACAACATTCCACCAATTTTTAATATAATCAGCTCTTTTGTTTTGATAGTGCAGGTAATAAGCATGCTCCCACACATCGAGACCCAAAACGGGGATACCTTTTACCTCTGCAACATCCATTAAAGGGTTGTCTTGATTTGGAGTAGAAGTAATTTTTAAATTACCTGAGTCATCCAAAATCAACCAGGCCCATCCCGAACCGAATCGTGAGGTTGCTGCTGCGGCAAATTGTTCTTTGAATTTATCTAAAGAACCAAATGTCTTATTGATCATGGTCAATAATTTTTCGGAGGGCTGACTCGACTTATCGGACAGACTTTCCCAAAAAAAGTTATGGTTCCAAGCTCCGCCAGCATTATTTCTTGCTTTTGGAGAGTATTTAGATATGTTTGCTAGAAGTTGCTCCTCTGAGGCTTCTTTGATATTTTCAGCAAGAATGGCTTCGTTAATAGCATTGATATACGCTATATGATGCTTTGTATAATGGATTTCCATCGTCAAAGCATCAATATTGGGCTCCAAAGCGGCATAATTGAACGGTAATTTGACTTGGGAAAACTTTAATGTAGCGGCATTTAATTCGGTTGCTTTCGCGGAGGCAATATCGTGTAATATTGATCCAGATACAGCAATGCCAAGTGTCGCCTTTGCTGCATTTTGAAGGAAGTTTCTGCGTGTTTGCATATAATCTTATTGTGATTAGTTTTGATATAAATATAACGTGAAATTTTGCAATTATTGTTCTCCAATTGTCTGTTAATTGTAATACAATAAAATTGTTATCAATACGACCTTTCCCTTGCCATAGTCTTTGAGATTAGTACCATTGTTAAGATGTGAATCATGGTCATTGTAATTTGGATTGAGATATAGTATAGATTGTATTAACAATGGAGTTGCTTACTTGGTGCTTAGTAGCTTAAGTCAACTTGAAGACGTAATGCATTCGCTCTCAACACTGATTGGACACTTACTCATGTCGCATTGACTGGTCGTGGCAGTCTAATATATTGTTCGTTGTGCTTGAATTGTTTTGGGATAAGTTTATGTAGTTCTTAGGTATTCGAGTCGTGTCCATTTTATCAAAGCACTTATAATTTATGATTTTTATGTAATTTTGAGCTATGTATGCATTAAGGATTTCAAAAATTATCCCCCAACCTAATAATAACATTACTTTTCAGCTTGAGTCTATAGCAGGAGACTATCCTTCCTATAAAGCTGGGCAGTTTATTACACTTTCTTTTGTGTTTGGTGATCGTGAGGTACGTCGTTCTTATTCTTTTAATAGTTCGCCTGATAATAATGAGCCCTTAAGTATCACTGTTAAGCGTGTCGAAAATGGAGAAATATCCCGACTGCTCCACCATACTATTGTGGAGGGGGATATCGTGAATGCAATGGCACCTCAAGGTTTATTTGTATATGAACCTGAAGCAGAAAAGGTTCGGACTTTATTTTTGTTTGCTGCAGGAATTGGCATTACACCCTTGTATGCTATTCTGAAAACAGCGCTCCTTGCTGAAAGTAAGTCCAAAATAGTTTTAATTTACAGTAATAGTACGCTGGAGTTAACACCGTTCCGATCGGAATTGGAGCACTGGGAAAATCGATTTCCTGATCGCTTAACTATTGTGTGGATTTACTCCAATAGTAAATACTTGATGAAAGCCAGGTTAAATAGAGACTATATACATGCTATCGTTAACGATCATTTGTTTGGAAATAAGGAAGATGCTTTGTTTTATACTTGCGGTCCTGTGATTTATATGGACTTATGTCGTTTTACACTTTTGGGGATGGGGTTTGATTCCAATCAGATAAAACGAGAGACATTTCTATTGCCCGAAAATGAAGAGGATGATGATGATGAGACCGAAAAGGAAGTCGATACAACAACCTATGCCATCGAACTATCTTTTCAAGGTAAAACTTATCATCTAGAGGTGCCTTACAATAAATCTATTTTAGATATAGGGCTGGAGCATAAAATTAAGTTGCCGTATTCTTGTAGATCCGGTATGTGTAGTACGTGTATTTCGCAATGTACAAGGGGAAAAGTAAGAATGGACTATAATGAGGTGTTAACAGACCGCGAAGTTGAACAAGGAAGAATACTGTTGTGCACGGGGCATCCGGTAGAAATGAATACAGCTATTGAAGTGCTATAATTGAGCATTCGTATTTAATCCAAAAATATGCTGTGCCAGAAATATTTAAAATTGCATATACACGTAAATTTATCTAAGTTTGGATATAACCGTTTTATAGCTAACTATTATGGGGAAATTACTCTGGAGCCCAACAGAAGAGCAAAAATCTCAATCTGAGATCAATAAGTTTAAACAATATGTCGAGAAGGAGCATGGCTTATTCTTTCCATCCTATCAGGAGCTTTGGGCATGGTCTACGACGGAACTGGCTAGTTTTTGGAAGAGTATAGCCACCTATTTTAATATAAAGTTTCATTCAGGCTTTACAACTATTGTTGATTCGCCAGCAGATCCTACAAGCTTTATCGGAACAAAATGGCTTGCTGGGGCTACCTTGAATTATGCTGAACACGTATTTCGAAACACAACGGAAAAGCGTCCGGCATTAATCTTTCAATCTGAACAGCAAGTTAAAAGAGAGGTGTCATGGACTGAGTTGGAATCCATGGTTCTTAAACTTCAGGTCTATTTGAAAGAACTAGGGGTACAAAGTGGAGATCGCGTTGCTGGTGTATTGATTAATGGCATTGAAGCTGTGGCGTTATTTTTAGCTGCTAATTCCATCGGTGCTATTTGGTCCTGTTGTTCGCCCGATTTTGGGGAGGCGAGTATTCAGGATCGTTTTGAGCAGATTGAACCCAAAGTGCTCTTCGCAAATTCCAGTTATTACTATAATGGACGTCTTTTTGAAAAAGCAGAGAGTATTAAACAGCTTTCTCTGCGGCTACCATCTTTACTGGCTTGTGTTTTGATTGATGACAATATTTGGGAAGAGATTCTGAAAAAGGATCTTGTTCAAGCTGAGCTCCAATTTACGGCAATGCCTTTTGACGCGCCAATATGGATTTTGTATTCTTCGGGAACAACCGGGAAGCCCAAAGCCATTACACATGGAGTTGGCGGTATGCTGCTAGAACATATGAAAGCACTTGGACTGCATCAAAATGTGCAAGACGGGGATCGATTCATGTGGTATTCCACTACTGGATGGATGATGTGGAATTATGCGCTTTCGGCCCTTTTAATGGGAAATACATTGTGTATATATGATGGGGCTACGAATTATCCCGATAAATTAAGTTTATGGAAGTTTGCAAGGGAAAGCAAGGTGGACCATTTTGGCGTTGGTGCTGCTTATCTCATCTCCTGTCAGGATCAAGATTTAAAATCCTTGGCTTATCAGCCTAAAACAATAGGGTCGACAGGTTCACCACTTCCACCAGATGTGTTTGAATGGCTAAATGTACAGTTTCCAGAGAGTCAAATTGTCTCGCTAAGTGGTGGTACAGACGTTTGCAGTGCCTTTCTTTCGGGCTGTACATTGCTTGATGTTTATGCAGGGGAGATTCAATGTCGCGCCCTAGGAGCTAAGATAGAAGCATTTGATGAGCATGGTCATCATCTTTATGGAGAGGTGGGAGAGCTTGTTATTTTAGCTCCCATGCCCTGTATGCCCATCTATTTTTGGAATGATTTGGCGAATAAAAAATACTTTGATAGTTATTTTGATAAATATAGCGGTGTTTGGAGTCATGGTGATTGGATTAAGATCACTGCACATGATGGCATAATTATGTACGGTCGTTCAGATGCGACACTGAACCGGGGTGGCGTACGTATCGGTACTGCAGAGATCTATAATGTTTTAAATAGAACCGAAGGGGTCTTGGATAGTTTGGTTATCTGTGTAGATCATGAAAATGGATCATCTGATATGTTGCTTTTTGTTCAATTGGACAATGAATTATTGAATGATGCGTTAAAAGGGGAGATTAAGCGGGAGCTTCGGCAGCAATATAGTCCGCGACATGTGCCTGACGATATTTTTCAGGTAGCGGCTATTCCTTACACGTTAAGCGGTAAAAAACTGGAGCTGCCTATTAAGAAGATTTTTTCGGGAATGGCTGTAGAAAAAGCGGTGTCAGTAGATATTATGCGGAACAGAGAATCTTTGTTAGACTTTGAAGCGATCAGTAAAATCTGGAGAAGATCTTAAGTATAGTATGCTATAAAAATACCTAATTAGAAAACCCCTCAAATGATAAACTTCATCATCCGAGGGGTTTTCTAATTTAATTTTACTTCACTCAGACCTGTATAACACCTACATTATACCGTTCTAGAATAGGCTTTTCGTTGGCAGCTTCAATTCCCATGCTGATGACTTTTCGTGTTTCTTCAGGCGCTATAATTCCATCAACCCATAATCTTGCAGCAGCGTAATACGGACTCAGTTGCTCGTTGTACCGATCTTCGATGGATTTAAGGAGACTGTTTTTTTCTTCTTCATTGATTTCTTGACCCTTGGCTTTTAAAGCTGATTCTTGGATTTGAAACAGTGTCTTGCCCGCAGCGGCACCGCTCATGACAGCCATTTGGGCGGTAGGCCAAGCGTAGATTAGTCGTGGGTCATACGCTTTTCCACACATCGCATAGTTTCCAGCGCCATAACTATTTCCAACAATAAAGGTGAATTTTGGGACTACGGAATTGGCCATTGCATTTACCATTTTTGCTCCGTCTTTGATAATCCCCCCTTGTTCTGATCGGCTTCCTACCATAAATCCAGTGACGTCCTGAAAAAACACAAGCGGAATGTTCTGCTGGTTGCAATTCATGATGAAGCGCGCTGCCTTATCTGCTGAATCACTATAGATGACCCCGCCCATCTGCATTTCCATTGCGTTGCCGGGTTTCTTGGCTTTGATAATTTCACGTTGATTGGCAACAATGCCGACAGCCCAACCGTCTACACGTGCGAGGGCGCATACAATGGTTTTTCCATAATCGGGTTTGTATTCCTCTAAAGTATCTGCGTCTACAATTGCATTCAAGATATCCTGCATGCGATAAGGTTTTGTCCTGTCTTCGGGAAGAATCTCTACTATTTTACTCGGATCTGTTTTTGGAGGAAGGCTTTGCTTTCTGTTGAAATTAGCTTTTGGATTTCCACCTATTTTATCGATAACATTTTTTATAGCCTCTAAACAACTTTGGTCGTCGGGAAATTTATTGTCTGTCACGCCGGATATCTCCGAATGGGTAGAAGCTCCGCCGAGTGTTTCAGCGTCTACGGTTTCACCTATCGCAGATTTGACCAGGTATGGGCCTGCTAAAAATACAGAGCCTGTTCCTTCGACGATAAAGGCGTAGTCGGACATGATCGGGAGATAAGCACCGCCTGCCACGCAACTTCCCATGATTGCTGCAATTTGAGGGATACCCATGGAAGACATTCGGGCATTGTTACGGAATATGCGGCCAAAGTGTTCTTTATCGGGAAATATTTCATCCTGCATGGGTAAAAACACGCCTGCAGAATCTACCAAATAAATAATTGGAAGATTGTTTTCCATGGCAATTTCCTGTGCGCGTAGATTTTTCTTGGCAGAAATAGGGAACCAGGCTCCTGCTTTTACGGTTGCATCGTTAGAGACGATGACACATAGTTTGGATTTTACATAGCCCAGTACCGCTGCACAGCCTGCATTTATGCATCCACCATGTTCTTTATACATTCCTTCGCCGGCAAACATACCTATTTCCAGATATTCTCGGTCTGGGTCCAGTAGATATTCTATTCGTTCCCAGGCTGACATTTTACCCCTTTCTTTCAGTTTTTTTATTTTATCGATGCCACCACCTAGTTTTAAATTTTCTCTTTTTTGGCGAAGTAATGCGAGTAGCTCCTTCATAATTTATAATCTTGGTTTTAAAAAGCTGTTGAATTAAGAATTTCTTATTTTTAGATAAATTTAAAATAAAATTTTAAAATATTTGCAATTTTATTACTAAATATTTTGATATATTTGAATTGAATTACCGATTGTAAATTTAATATTCATGCTTATGTTTATTGAAAATAAACAACAAATGGATATGATTAGACAAAGTGCACGAGATTTTGCACAGTATCATATCAAACCTTATGTGATGGAATGGGACGAAGCCCAAATATTTCCAATAGAAGTTTTTAAAAAGTTAGGCGAACACGGTTTCATGGGTGTGATCGTTCCTGAAGAATATGGTGGATCGGGACTCGGATACCAGGAGTATATTACCGTTTTGGATGAGATTTCCAAGGTGTGTGGCTCAATTGGACTTTCCGTAGCGGCGCATAATTCGTTATGTACAAATCATATATTAAGCTTTGCCAGTGAAGAACAGAAGAAACGTTATCTTCCAAAGTTGGCGACAGCTGAATGGATCGGTGCCTGGGGACTTACAGAGACAGGTTCTGGTTCGGACGCTGGTGGAATGACGACATTTGCTGAGCGAGATGGTGATCACTACGTGTTAAATGGTTCTAAAAATTTTATTACGCATGCCATCAGTTCTAGTGTTGCTGTCGTTATTGCGCGGACGGGGGCTAAGGGAGATAAAAAAGGGATGTCAGCTTTTATTGTTGAGAAAGGTACACCTGGATTTACCGCAGGAAAGAAAGAAAATAAATTGGGGATGCGTGCCTCAGAAACTGCCTGTCTGTTTTTTGATAATTGTCGGATTCATCGGGATCAACTCATCGGTGAAGAAGGGCAGGGCTTTGTGCAGGCATTAAAACTATTGGATGGCGGACGTATTTCTATTGCGGCACTTTCTTTGGGTATTGCACGCGGAGCTTACGAGTGCGCGTTGAAATATGCGCACGAGCGTGAGCAGTTTGGAAAAAAGATTTACGAATTTCAGGCGGTTTCTTTTGCGCTTGCAGATATGGCTACACAGGTGGAAGCCAGTGAACTGTTGACGAGGCAGGCGGGCTATTTAAAGGATCATGGAGATCGTGTTTCTAAAATTGGTGCGATGGCTAAACTTTATGCGTCGGAGGCTGCCGTTAGCGTCTCGAATGAATCTGTACAAATCTTTGGCGGTTATGGATTTACAAAGGACTATCCTGCCGAGAAGTTTTTTAGAGATGCCAAGTTATGTACAATAGGTGAAGGGACTTCAAGCATTCAGAAAATGGTGATCGCTAGAGAGATTGAGAAAGATATTTTATAGCATATGATGAGGGATCAAGTTGTATTGGTTGATTGCCCAAGAGACGCTGTTCAAGGGTTTCATAACTTTATTAAGACAGATAAGAAAATTAAACATATCAATACGTTAATCGAAAGTGGGCTGTTTGATGTTATTGATTGTGGATCTTTCGTTTCGCCGAAAGCAGTTCCGCAGTTGGCGGATACAAAAGCAGTACTGGAAGGAATCAGAACGAATGATAAAGTGAAGTTGTTGGCGATTGTCGCCAATCTTCGGGGTGCGCAGGAGGCGGTTCTAGAGGAAAAAATCCACTTTTTAGGGTATCCATTCTCAATATCGGAAACATTTCAACTTCGAAATACCAATATGGGCTTGGCGGCTTCTTATCAGCAGGTAAAAGAAATGAAAGCTTTGGCCGACTCGCAGCATAAATCTCTGGTCGTTTATATTAGCATGGCTTTTGGAAACCCATACAGTGACCCTTGGTCCCCGCTTTTGGTAGAAGAGTGGATTGGAAAATTAGGCGATCTTGGCATTAGGGAATTTTCTTTGGCAGACACAACTTCAGAAGCCAATGCAAATCAGATCTCAGCATTATTTAGTTTTGTTAAAGCTCGTTTTCCAACACTGGAAGTAGGCGCACATTTTCATGCAAGGCGAGAGGAGAGTCTTGCAAAGGTTGAAGCAGCTTACATCGCAGGTTGCCGTAAATTTGAAGGCGCATTACTGGGTTATGGCGGCTGTCCATTTGCAAAAGATGATTTGGTTGGTAATATACCATCAGAGCTGTTGTTGCATTATTTTGGACGAGGGACTGATGCTGAAATAATCGGATTGGAGCATAGCTTCAGACAAATGATTTTGTAGATGGAAAAACTGAATTTTATTAAAGTGCACGTTGAGGAGCATGTGTTCAACTTGACCTTAGCCCGTTCGGATAAAAGAAATGCTTTTAGTCCGACAATGGTGAGCGAAATAGCCTATGCATTGAATCTGGCGAATAGCAATCCTGATGTTCGTTTAGTACAACTAGAGGCTGAAGGTCCGGTGTTCTGTGCCGGTATGGATCTTAAAGCTTTTGAGGACCCTACATTAGATATTGGAAATTCGGCAATTCCCAAGGTTGAAAAGTCACTGGCAGAAATATTTGCCTGTTTAGATAAGCCTTCAATCTGTGTTGTTAGGGGAGATGTTATTGCAGGTGGTTTTTTGATAGCATTATCCTGTACGTATTTATTTGCTCTACCACATGTACGTTTTTCTTTGCCTGAAGTGAAAATTGGACTTTTTCCATTTCAGGTGTTGGCGTTGCTTACAGAATATATGCCTGAAAGAAAAGCGATGGATCTCTGTATCAGTGGTCGGTCTTTTTCTGCTGCGGAGGCTTTGGAAAAGGAAATCTTGTATGGCATGCTGGATCCCGAAGAAACAGTATTGACAGAATTGAAAAGGACGATTCTGGAAAATGCTCCCTTGGCTATATCACGGGGATTTGTAACACTGCGAAAATTAAAAGAGCGGGATTATGATGATAAGTATAACTTCCTATTGGAGAGCTTGGCAGATTTACGTAAAACCAATGATTTCAAAGAAGGAATGGATGCAATGCGAAATAAAAGAAAAGCCAACTGGCAAAATAGCTAATTAAAATGATCGAAAACTAGGTCTGCTTGTCAGCGGCGAGAATTCCCAGGGAATGGAGCTAAGGACGATCAGGAGAGCTAGTCCAAACCAGATTAATAATATTTTAAAACGTCGATCGTTTGTATCGGCGTTTTTGCTTTTAAGGGCACCTAATGTTAAGCAGATTGCGGCAATAATCATCATGCTACTGTGTTCCATGCCAAAGAAGCGAATTTGCCTGAGGTGAACAGCCTCGTCGAAATGTTGCAGGAAGTACTGTGTGATGGGGCTCAGTACATAAAGGCTAAAACCCAAAACTAGCTGAATATAAAAAGAACTAACCGTAATTTTTACAAGAAACTGATCGGTAGAGGAGAATGGAAGTTCCTTTTTTCTTTTGTAAAAAAAGTTAACGAGACTAATCGTTAGTACAATCAATACCTCCCATCTCCATAAAGAATGCATCGCTAGAATGAAAGGATAAATGTAATTCATCATGCAGACAAAGATGGTAATAAAATAGATTTAAAGCTATTTTAAGCAATAGCATCGCATAAAATAAACGGCTGTTTGTCATCAGTTGACTAATCTGTTGTTCAAGGGGTGTCATATTTATGTATATTTATTGTTTATATAAGTTTTTTATTGTTTTGACTATTAGTTTGTTTTGTGTTTTGTTTAACTCTTGGTTAATACTGGTGTGACGTATAATTTGTTGTTTGCCGGTCAGGTGGAGAATAACGATTAACTAGTCCAAACACACGGTTCAAATGATTGAAAGAACAAAGGTATTTCGTATTGAGTGATCAATACTACTCTTGTATGTTTTGGTTTTGGCTGTTTTTAGCCTCTCTGAGCTGCTGTTTGTTGTTCTAAAGGAGTTTGTGTGGTTTTAATCTATTTAAGCTTAGAATGGGGTTATTTTCGTTTTGGCGGATAGTTGTAAGTTGTTCAGCTTTTTAACACGGATAACGCATGTCGTTAAAGTTGCTTTTTGTTTACTATGAATTTCATAATTTATTTAAATAAGTGTTTGTTTTTCATTGCATTCTGTTTATTACATAAATTGAATGTTTATATTATCCTATGCCCGATTGGCGCTATTGAAATAAAGTAATGCCTGAGCTTAAGCAAAACCCTCCCTGTATTTTTTTAAAATATTTTTGGAATTATATAAAATTCGTTTCTATATTGGTGTATTAATTAAATAATACAGTAGTATGGTTACTATCCAAAATCTAAATTTCAGCTATAGTAAATCAAGGCCACTCTTTCTTCATATGGATCTTGAATTGAAGCAGGGGCATATCTATGGCTTGTTGGGGAAGAATGGTGCTGGTAAATCAACTTTGCTTAAGAATATTGCTGGTTTGGTATATCCTGTTTCGGGGCGAGTTGATGTGCTGGGGCATAACCCTAATCGAAGGGAACCTTCCTTGTTAAGAGAGATTAGTTTTATTCCCGAAGAGTTTTATCTCCCTGCCGTAAAATCAGAACAGTTTCTGAAGGCTAATGCAGGGTTCTACCCCAACTTCGATCAGGTATATTTTGATCAGCTTATTCGTGAGTTCGATATTCCCATTGACCAAAAATTAGCAAACATGAGTTATGGACAGAAAAAGAAATATATTATTTCTTTCGGTTTAGCGTCTAACACGAAAGTGATCATCATGGATGAGCCAACGAATGGTTTGGATATTCCTTCTAAGGTTCAGTTTCGAAAGATCATGGCTTCTGCCATTACTGACGATCGATGTGTAATTATCTCCACACACCAGGTGCGTGATCTGGATAATCTTATTGATGCTGTTATTTTGCTTGATGATCATAAGGTTGCACTAAACGCTCCGATGCATGTGATTACTGATCGCTTATGCTTTAAAAAAGTAAGAGAGTTGCCTTTGGATACACTCTATTCCGAAGAAGGAGTAGGCGGTTTTAATGTTATTCTCCCAAACTCGGCGGCAGAAGATTCGAAACTGGATTTGGAGTTGCTATTTAATGCAGTGTTACAGTGCAAGGAAAAAATTACGGACCTTATTAAACATGATGAATATGTCAAATCTATTTAATGCTACGCGTTTTTTTGGACTGATTCGAAGACAATGGATTGGTTTTGGACGAATTTATCTGATGTCAATAGGGATTATTGCCGGGGTAATTTTTGGTTTTTATGCAGTTAATTTGGGATCAAATTATGATGGGATCAAAAATCAGACTGCTTATTCGCTGCTAAATTTCAGAGCACCGTTGTTTTGTATCTTGGGACTCTTTTTTGTAACGGTTATCTCCAGCAGTTATTTTGCTGATTTAGGGAAAAAGACCCGGGCGATTTTTGAGCTGATGATTCCGGCGTCACAATTGGAAAAGTTTCTGGTCAGCTTATTCTATACGGTTGTCGTGAGTATTGGTTCATACTTATTGGTCTTTTATTTGATCGATTTGGCATTTGTTTCTTATTTGAGGAGCGTTGGTTCTGTGGTTGTAAATGAAGTACAGCCATCAGGAGAGACGGTCAGTGTGGATCTATGGCAGTACTTTTATAAGGTTCAATACCCTGAGCCGGCTTATTATTTTTGTTTTGTACCAATTCTTCTGAATGCAATTTTCTTACTTGGTGGGATCGTCTACCAAAACTATCAATATGTCAAGACGGCTATTTTTCTTGTGCTTTACTGTGTTGTTTGGATGTGTCTTTTTGTTTGCTTAATGAAGACTCAGACCCAGGATACCGTAGGTACAATGGATAATAACTATTGGTCTGATTCAAATCATATTTTTGCATTGATCGGCGCTGTAGGAGTGTTGCTTACCATAATGATTTGGGCAGTTGCTTTTTTAAGGTTAAAAGAAAAGGAGATTTGATATGGAGTTCAATGCAAATAAAGCCATTTACCTTCAGATTGCTGAGTATGTATGTGATCATATTTTGTTAGCGACCTGGAAAGTGGATGAAAAACTCCCCTCAGTAAGGGAATTGGCAATTCAGATGGAGGTTAACCCCAATACTGTTATGCGGACCTACGATATGTTGCAGCAGAAAGAAATTATAGCCAATAAGCGCGGGATCGGTTTTTTTCTGACACAAGAATCGGTGAAGAATGTGAAGTTATATAGAAAGGCAATTTTTCTAGAAGAAGATCTTCCCTTGTTTTTTCGTAATATTTATTTATTGGAAATCGGTCTGGATGAGTTAGAGCAACGTTATAGACGGTTTGTTAGTCAGAATTTTAATCAAAATGAGTCATGAAATTAAGTACAAAAATAATAATGGGATTAGCAATAGGCTTATTCGCGGTTCCGATGCTTGTTGCGTCCTACCTTGTTCGTATAAATCGAGTGGATGCGAAAAAATATCATGCTGATGTTGAGCAGGAGGTATCTAAGCCAGGTGCAAAGGATGTTTATTACCGGTCGTTCCCCTTGGCAGCTTTCGATAAGCTTTATATTGTAGGTACCAATGCAAGCGGTGTAGGGTTGTATTGGGTGAAAAGCGATAAGTTTATGGTTAAAGTTAATAAAAGTCAAGCCGACTTTGTGAAAGCGAATGTCGATCAATCTGGCAATCTTACCTTAGATCTTTTATCAGGAGGAGAGGGGTTTTATAAGTCAATCTATATTTTTTCACCTGATCTTAAGATTTTAAAATTAAAAAATGCGGGTATCAACGAGTTTTCCGCCAAGTTGAACGAGTTGACTGTTGTAGGTGATAGCGTTGAGGTATTTTCCCTTGCGGAGAAATCTGTTATAAATACATTGAACCTGAACCTGACAAATTCCACTATTGATGATCTTGGCGGGACGGACAGTAAGGGGAATTCTCTTGTTGGTCGTTTATTTGTTAACACGACGAATAGTGTTTTGGGACTTCCGCGTACGAATTATCAAAGTGCAGATATTGTGGCAAACAATTCAGAAGTTTATTTCAATAGGAAAGGACCTGAAGCCAAAGTTGGTCTTCTGATTATCAAAACTGAAGGGAAATCATCTGTCCGTTTAGATAGTTTGCAATGGGGAACATTGAACGGGAATCTATCCAATGATACTAAAATAGATTTGCCTGTCCATGCATTGCGATCATTAATTAAGTAGGGTTTAATTGTTGGATGTTGCGGTCGATCGTTAATAGTAGAGATCGGTATTTTCTGAAAAGGTCAAAATTCCCTAGTGGGATTTTGACCTTTTCTTTAAAGGGATGATGTAGATTTTCGGTGTTCGATACTGCAGTCCAAAAAATACGTCTCGAATTCAAAATAATTCTTTTTGTTTTTTTTATTTAACATCTGCAAGAGGAGTTCTACCGATTTTTTTGCTATAAGCTGTGTTGGTTGGGTGATTGTTGTTAGAGATGGATTGAGACTGTTGGCAAAGGGGGTGTTGCTAAAGCCAATTAAGTTCATATCATCAGGAATTTTCACCTTCAATTTATTTAATATGTGCAAAACTTTTAATGACAAGGTGTCTGTCGTTGAGAGGAGTGCATTTGGAGCGGAGGGCTTATTTAATAACGTGTTTATTTTGCGTTCCAATTCGTCATCGATATTGTCCTTGGGGCTGGAATAGGATATTTCTATAATATTTTCTTCTTTGAAGGGTACGCCGGCGTTGAAGAGTGCATCTTTATATCCTTTTATACGGCTTACATTTCCGCCAATATCTTTACATAGTAAAAGAATGATATTTTCTCTTCTGTTTTTGATCATTTCTTCTGTTGCCTGGTAGATGACCTTGTTGTTTTGGATTCCGATTTTGAATGTATCGAGCTGATGGTTTATTCGGTCGAAAATAATAACGGGACAAACCTGCTCCATCATATAAAACAAAAGCGATAAGCTTGAATCATTTTTCACAGGGGAAATGATCACTCCTTCGATATTGCTTTGTATGCAAAGTTCCAGCGCTTCTTTTTCCTTTTTCTCGTCGTTAAAAGTCTGCAATAGAATCAGTTTATAATTCGTCTGCGATAGAATGTGCGAGATCTCTTCGTAGAAATCAAAGAAAAAAGAGCTTGAGATAAATGGAACAATGATTGCTAATGTGTTTGAACGCCCCGTTTTTAAGCTTTTTGCGGAAAAATTTGGTATATAATTGATTTTCTGCGTAAAATCTAAGATTAGCTTTTTTGTTTCTGCACTTATTTCATGGCTATCGTTTAGTGCTTTGGAAATGGTTCCTGGAGACAGGTTTAACTGTTGGCCAATCTCTTTTAACGTAAATCTCTTCATGTGCTCGATCCTCTTTCATTGATTACAAATGTTCTAGCGTCAATACGATGGTAAGATAGCGCTAGAATTATTCTTGAATTATCGGTTACTATTTTTAATGTATTGACATCGTAAATTCTTGAAATTATAAAGATAAGATAAAAAACATTTTTTCAAATGGAGATCAAGAAAACCATTATGAACGAGAAGTTCGTTTTTTTTTAGTTTTTCATTTTAACAAATCGTTTTTGCGTAAATTAGGTGGGTACTAAACGAAAAAAGCTAATCCTGCGATTAGCTTTTCTTTTGTGATCCCGCTGGGATTCGAACCCAGGACCCATACATTAAAAGTGTATTGCTCTACCAGCTGAGCTACGGAATCCTTTCTGTTTTTGAAAGTGATGCAAAGGTAGAATTTCTTTTGATATATGCCAAATTATTGCGTGCAAATTTTGATGAAAAGGCCTTAACTGCTTAATAAATAAACGGATTATTTTTTATCGCGCTTTTTTTGCATGGATTATTCGGTCTGCTCCATTGATATCTTTGATTAATATAACTTGTTCAAATCCTTTTTTGATCATAAGATCTTTCATTTCTGGACCGAGATATTGATTGATTTCAAAATATAGATCTCCATCTGGGGTTAAATGTTTCAAAGCAAAGGATGAAATAACATCATAAAAAATCAATGGAGCACTTTCTTCAATGAATAATGCGAGCTCAGGTTCATAAGCCAATACGTTTTGATTCATATGCTGCTTTTCTCCCGGGGTTATATAGGGCGGATTGGATACAATGATATTGTATTGTTGGTCGGAGAAAATGTATTCCCATTCAAATATATCCGCATTGATAAATTGAACCTGAGTTTTTAAATTTCTAGCATTTTCCTGTGCCGTCTTTATCGCCTCTTTTGAGATGTCCATCGTGGTTACTTGGGCATTATTAAGATGCTTTGCTAAGATGATAGGGATGCAGCCAGATCCAGTTCCGATATCTATAATTTTAAGGCTTTGAGAAGATTTGTGGTTTTTGATGATCAGATCGACAAGTTCTTCAGTTTCCTGGCGTGGAATGAGGACCGATTCATTGACCTGGAAAACTTCACCATAAAAATCTGCTTTATTGAGAATGTACTGTATAGGTCTGTGCTTTTTTAAATCCTGAAGGATGCTAAGTGCTTCAGCCTTATCCGCCTCGTTGACGATAGCTGTTTTTCTCAATTGATAATTGGTTCTATTTAACCCAAACTTTTCGGCAACAACCACTAAGAATATTGCTTTTATTTCATCCTCCTCATATAACTCCTGAAGCTCATGTTGAAATAATAATTCGAAATCTTGAAGTATTTCCATGTGTCAAAGGTACGATTTTCATAGATTTGTATCTATGGATATGCACAGGCAATATATGCATCGTTGTTTGGAACTGGCCGAAATGGGGGCGGGTTCAGTGAGTCCCAATCCAATGGTTGGGGCTGTCATTGTTTTGGACGGTAAAATTATTGGTGAAGGGTATACTTCTCCGTATGGTGGACCGCATGCTGAAGTCAATGCTGTACAACAGGTTATGCAAAGGTATGGGGAAGAAGCAAAACGGCTTATCGCAGAAAGTACTTTTTATGTCAGCCTTGAACCTTGCGCGCATTATGGGAAGACACCTCCCTGTGCCAATATGATTGCGGAGCTGAAACCGTTGAAAGTTTTTATAGCCTGTTTGGATCCTTTCGCAAAGGTCAATGGCAAAGGAGTAGAAATACTACGGGAAGCTGGTATTGCGGTTGAAATTGGTTTACTGGAAAAAGAGGCCATATGGCTCAACCGTCGATTTTTTACCCGTATCGGTCAATTTCGTCCCTATGTTATTTTAAAATGGGCACAAACCAAGGATGGTTTTATAGGGCAAGAAGGTAAGCAGATTTGGATAAGTAATGCTGCAAGCCAACAGTTGGTTCACCGTTGGCGAGCAGAAGAGGATGCTATTTTGGTCGGTACAAATACTGCAATCGTAGATAATCCCAGTCTGACCGTAAGAGAATGGCAGGGCAAAAACCCATTGCGTATTCTTTTAGATAGAGATCTTGCTATTTCGCTAGATGCCAATATTCTCAATGAGCAAGCTGATACAATTGTGTTCAATGCTAAAAAGACAGAATGGACAGTAAATGTGAAGTATATTGAGCTTGAAAATTATGGTCTATATCTACCGCAAAATATCCTTTATCAACTTTATTTAATGGATGTTCAATCTATAATCATAGAAGGCGGGCGAGCAACCCTGCAAATGTTTATAGATGCGGGCCTGTGGGATGAGGCCAGGGTCTTCGAATCTGAAACGAATTTATTGAGCGGGATTACGGCTCCTCTCTTCAAGGGGCAATTGCTCGAAAGTAAATTAGTTTCCAATGATATTTTAAAGATCTATAAGAAACAGTAATTTTTGTATATTTAAGGAATTATAAGCCATAGCCGGTTAGTTGAATTCTTAAAATACAATTATGTTAGTTACAGAAAACTTAATGCAGTTTATCTGGAAACTTCGGCTATTCCGTGCAAATGGGTTAAATTCCACTGATGGTGGATCCCTAGCCGTCGTTCAAGTGGGACAATACAATACAGATTCTGGCCCCGATTTTCTCATGTCGCACATTAGATATGCAGATAGGGATTGGTTTGGTCATGTAGAAATACATGTTCAATCATCAGATTGGGACCGCCATGCTCATCAAGAAGATGTTACTTACAATAACGTGATCTTACATGTGGTTTGGAAAAATGATAAAGTTATCTACCGAAGTGATGGAACGTCTATTCCTACGTTAGTACTTTCGAACTATGTAGATAAAAATCTATTAGAAAAATATGCCAATATGATGGATACCAAAAGCTGGATTCCATGCGAATATCAACTTGGGCCTATCAATATTTTAAAAAAATCAATGTGGCTGGATACCCTGTCAATTGAACGTTTGGAAATGAAAGTTCAGCGGATTTTCGTAATTCTGAAACATTTTGGCACTGATTGGGAAAAAACCTTCTGGGTATGGATGTGTAGATCTATGGGGTTAAAAGTTAACGCAGATACTTTTCAGGAATTCGGAGAAAAACTGCCGTTGCATATTCTAAAAAAATACCGTTCAAACTTATTTAAAACGGAAGCTATTTTTTTTTGGTATCAGTGGTTTATTGCTTGGTAAACCAACTAGTGGGTATGTGAAGCGATTAGTAGACGAATTTAAATACCAACAGCATATTCACGATATTGAAATCGTTTTTGGTGTATGGAAGAGGTTGAGAATGAGACCCTATAATTTCCCCGAACGGCGGATTGCCCAATTAGCGGTTTTGTTTAGTAAGAATGAGTTGGGGGTGGCAAAGCTTTTGGGCGTTGATAGTTTGGAGGCGGCGAGAAAATTATTTAAAATTGAATCTTCAAGCGATTTTTGGGAATCACGATTTTCTTTAGGCACAAAAGAAAAAGTTAAAAAAAAGTGCTTGGATCGGGAAAGAAACTGTTGATCTTCTGGTTATTAATGTGGTTGTTGTATTTCTTTTTTCATATGGAAAATATTTTGGCATTCAGTCCTATATTGAAATGGCTTTACAGTTATTGGAGGAGCTTCCTGCTGAAAATAATAATATCGTGCGGCGATTTGCTAAACATAATTGGGATGTTAAAGACGCAGGCAAGACGCAAGGAATGTTGCAGCTGAAGGAGTTTTACTGCGATAAGAAACGTTGTCTTCATTGCAGAATCGGTATGGAGATTTTAAAAGGTAACTAGTTCTTTAAAATTTCTGCAATTTCTTTATGGCCTTTTTCATACGCCAGATCCATTGGAGATAGTCCTGAAATGTTGATTATTCTTGTATCTGCTCCGTTTTCAAGTAAGGCAACAATAAAATTTATATTACCATATTGGGCAGCAAAATGAAGCGGAGTTTCGCCTGTGGCGTGAATGGCATTGACATTCGCGCCCGCATCGATAAGCAATTTTCCAATTTCTTCATTGTTGTTTGAGGCGGCAATATGCAATGCTGTAGTGAGCTGTTCATTTTTGGTTACGGTGTTTGGATTTGCACCTTTGGATAGCAATAGACGAACAATGTCTACTTTGTTGAAATATGTAGCTAAGGTCAATGGCGTAAAACCCTGCGATGACCATTTATTGATAACAGAAGGGACCTTCGAAATAATAGCCTCAAGATAGGATGTTAATCCTGCTGCACAAGCCTCATGTACAGTCATGGACTTAGTGTGTTGTAAAAGTACCCTTATGATCTGAGGTTTGTTGTAATAGCATGCTAATAGAAGGGGCGAAATTCCATGACTTGTTGTTTCCTGTAAAAGTTCAGGATTTCCAATCAATAACAGATCTATGTCGTTGCTTTTTCCTTGTTCTATGTATTGTTCTAAAATGGAGAGGCTCATGTGTTTGTTAATTGTCTAAGTTCTTTACTAAAATAAACTTTATTCATGACAATAAATGTTTGATTGGAGAAATTATTGATAATTTATGATGCTCCATATCCGAATTAAAAGTGAGAGGTGCGCTTTTTTTAAAAGGTGTATGGAGATCGAAAAAGCCCAAAAAGCGTATTTTTTGATTTTTTATATACACAAATGTGTAGTAATGCACATAATATTTCCGTAAATTAAAAAGTAGATGTACTTTTGTTAAGCCCCTCCCAAGGGCATGTTTTTCATAGGTAGATGTAGGGTCGGGTGTTTCTCACTACGACCCTTTTTTTATAGCTTTGTTTTATATTTTAAAAGAGATGTCTAAAAGGAAGATAGTTATAGCCATTACGGGAGCTAGTGGCTCAATTTATGCTAAAGTTTTACTTGAAAAGCTGTTGGTGTTAAAAACACAAATCGCTGAAGTTGGTATTGTCATGTCGAATAATGCGAAGGATGTATGGCGTGCGGAATTAGGCGATGAAAGTTACCAGGATGTACCTTTTAAATTTTATGATAAAGGAGATTTTTTTGCTCCTTTCGCATCGGGGTCCGCTCGCTATGATACCATGATTGTATGTCCTTGTTCGATGGGTACATTGTCGCGAATAGCGCATGGCATATCCTCAGATCTGACAACACGCGCTGCTGATGTCATCTTAAAAGAGCGACGACGATTGATTTTGGTTACACGTGAGACACCTTTAAGTATCATTCACATTCAGAATATGAAATTGGTGACAGAGGCAGGTGGCATCATTTGTCCGGCATCGCCTTCATTTTATAGTTTGCCAAAGACGCTTGAAGAAGTAGCAGAAACCGTTGTTGATCGTATTTTGAGTCTTGCTGGATTTGACTTTAAGCATTATCAATGGGGAGAAAATTCCTAGGTAATCGTTGCCGAAATCTATTTTTAATGTTCTTTAATAAATTTGTATTTTGTAACTTTGTTTCTCGAAATGAAGCAATCACAAGCATCAAGCGAAAAAGTTATTTATAGCTATATGATTTATAGTGATAAAGCGCCTTTCTACCTGTTCACAATGCACAAGCTATGTGCTTCGATTAAAACTTTGTACCCTTTTAATTTCAATCACAATCATATATGAAAAGCTTATTGATTACTTCTGTTAAAGTAATTTTACCTGGTAATAAATTTCATCAGCAGCAAGTGGATGTATTTATTGAAGAGGGAAAGATTGCACAGATTGGAAAATCTGTCAAATTAGCGGATAAAGATCGTGAGACCATTGATGGCTCCGGAAAAATTTTAGCGCCTGGTTTTTTTGACTTACATGCCAATTTTGGAGAGCCCGGGCTAGAAACCAAAGAAGATATCTTAAGCGGAACAGCTGCAGCTGCTGCAGGTGGCTTTACTGGAGTAGCCGTGATGCCCAATACTGAGCCACCTATTCAAAGCCGTTCAGAAGTGGCCTTAATTGTCAATACTGCGAAAGGAAATATTGTGGATGTACATCCTATTGGTGCTATCAGCAAAAAGAGAGAAGGCAAAGAATTGGCCGAATTATTTGATATGAAGCAAACCGGGGCTGTTGCTTTTAGTGATGGAAATAGGAGTGTTCAACAAGCGGGACTAATGAGCAGAGCATTGTTGTATGCTAAGGGGTTTAATGGATTAATTTTTTCGCATGCTGAAGATGAGTCGATGGCAGGAGGAAACAAGATGAATGAAGGGGCTATGAGTACTTATTTAGGTATGAAGGGTATTCCAAACCTTGCCGAATCATTGATGGTTTCTCGCGATCTCTATTTAGCAGAATATACAGGAGCACCTATTCATTTTGCTTCCATAAGCACACCGGAAGCTGTTGATCTGATAAAAAAAGCAAAAGCTAAAGGTCTTCAAGTCACATGCGATGTTGCCGCACATCAATTGGTGTTTACTGACGAAGATATTGTTGGTTTCGATAGCAATTACAAGGTTAGCCCCCCATTAAGAACGAAAGCAGATCTTAAGGTATTACTTAAAGGAATCAAGGATGGAACTATTGATGCTGTTGTCTCGCAACATACACCGCAAGAAATAGAATTCAAAAATGTCGAATTCCATATTGCCAAAAATGGCATTATTGGTTTGCAGACAGTGCTGCCGCTGTTGATTCGTGCCGGATTGAACGAAGAACAAATTGTAAATAGCCTGTCCGTCAGACCAAGGCAAATTTTAGGACTTGAAGTACCTCAGATTGAAGAGGGAGCAGAAGCCAATCTTGTTTTATTTGACGCATCGAAAGCATGGAATTTCGATGAGAAAACCAATAAATCCAAATCAAAAAATTCACCTTTATTCGGAAAGACCTTAAACGGTGCTGTCGAATTGGTCATCAACAATAGTCAAATTATTAAAAACGATTAAAAACCATGGAAGCAAATATTAAAGCAGCCGTTGAGGCAGGTATATTAAATTATGGCAAGGTTGATGGAATTTCGACTGCACCGGAATTTCTTGAAAGGATTATTCGCGTATTCAACAACGAAGTAAGCTATTTGGAAAAGTTAGAACTGTTGGATCAGTCTTTCGATGACTATCCTTTGTTTGACGAACTTCGCGAAGTATATGTTGATCTTTTATTGATGAATTTTTTCTCTAACGATGTATTGAAGCTGGAAGATGATTATTTGGATTCAGAAGAATGGGAAGCGATCGAAGATGAAACCATCGATCGTGGAACGGAATTGTTGAATATTTTTCTTTATTTAGGCGAATGTAAAGACGATGAGATTGAACCTGAATTGGATGACTTCTTAAAAGAGTTTTTACTAGTTGATGAAGACGAGTTTCAAGACGAGCATGAAATTTATGAAGATATTATTGCTAACCAAATTGTGGTAGATAGTCCATATGCTGAAATCGCGAAAGTCGGTAAAGGAATAAATCCGAAAAGCGAGGTTTATGAACTTTTCTATCCCATTATGAGCTTTTTTAGTGAATTCAAGCCCTCTGAAAAGCAATTTGAGGAATATGCTGAAGCGTCTTCCAATAAGGCTTTTGATATTGCCCTTTACCAAATAATGAGTACTTATTATAATAAATAGTTTTATGGCAGATTTAATCAACCCAAGTAATGTAGGATTTGATGCGGTAATCGACAAAAAGAAAAGTATTATCTATGGTGTCATACTGGGAATAATTTCTTTTATCCTAGGATTAATTGTCCTGTTTATTGTCAAAGACTTAAATTCCTTTTGGGGTGTAATGTCGATGTCATTTATCGTTAATACAGGGGTTTTCGTTATTATTGCTGCCTTGTTCGCTTTCGCTCTTCGGAAAGCAAATGGTGGTTACTGGAATTTTTCAATAGCATTGAAATCGATCTTTATGATGCTTGCTATTTCCACTATTATTTCCACGATCGGTACACAGCTCTATGTTAACTTCGTTAATCCAACGTTACAAGAAAAGGTTGTAACTCATACCATTAACGTAACCATTGAGTATATGGAAAAGAATAATGTTCCCGACGAAGTTATCGATTCAAAAATAGCGGAGCTTGAAAAACAAGTTGATTCTATCGGCAAAATTACCTTAGGACAAATATTTAAGGGGTTGGCGATCACTTTGATGTTTCAATTTGTTTTTGCATTGTTACTGTCAGCTTTGACAAAGCGAGAAAGATTAACGATTAGACAGGACACCATTTAGTGCCTAACAAAATAAAACTGTTCCTACAAGGTATTGCTGAAAAAGTAATACCTTTGTTACTATTTTAACACTATACTTTTAGCATGATTAACATTCACATGGATATTTCTGTTGTTGTTCCTTTGTTTAATGAAGAAGAATCCTTACCCGAATTGACAGCTTGGATCGACCGTGTTATGGCGGCCAATCATTTTTCATACGAAATTATTTTAGTTGATGATGGAAGTAAAGATCATTCCTGGAAGGTTATCGAAGAGTTAAAGTTAAACAACACGAATATTTCTGCTATCAAATTCCGACGTAACTATGGAAAATCTGCAGCATTAAATGTGGGTTTTGCTGCTGCACAAGGTGATGTCGTTATTACAATGGATGCTGATCTTCAGGATAGTCCCGATGAGATTCCTGAATTGTACGACCGAATCATAAATAAGGGGGCTGACCTAGTATCGGGATGGAAACAAAAACGATATGATCCGTTAACCAAAACCTTACCTACCAAATTGTTTAATGGTGTGACAAGGTCGATGTCTGGCATTCACAACCTGCATGATTTTAACTGTGGTCTAAAAGCCTACAAAAAGGAGGTTGTTAAAAATATCGAAGTGTATGGTGAAATGCACCGTTATATACCTGTAATTGCAAAATGGGCAGGATTTACAAATATAGAAGAACAGATCGTACAGCATTATCCACGAAAATACGGTACAACCAAATTCGGTCCTGGCCGCTTTGTGAAAGGGTTCCTCGATTTATTGTCCATATTTTTTGTTGGTAAGTTTTCAAAGAGGCCGATGCATTTTTTTGGGGGTATGGGCGTTATTAGTTTTCTGGCAGGTTTATTTATATCTATTTATCTAATTTGCCATAAATTGATAAGTATTGCCAGCGGAACACCTTTTAGGGACATAACAGATCAACCATTGTTTTTCTTTGCGCTAACAGCTATTATTTTGGGCACGCAATTATTTCTGACAGGTTTCTTAGCAGAATTAGTCTCTAGAAGCAGCTCCGATCGGAATAATTATCAAATTGAGAAAGTCATTTAAGTCGTTATGCGTATTGTGATTTTAGGATCTGCTTACCCACTAAGGGGGGGTGGGATAGCGTCTTTTAATGAACGGTTAGCATCCCACTTTCAGCAGTTAGGTCATGAAGTGGATATCTACTCGTTCAGTCTGCAGTATCCAAATTTTCTTTTTCCGGGAAAGTCACAATACTCGGATGAGCCTGCGCCAGAGGGACTTCATATCAAAACAAAAATAAATTCCATCAATCCATTTAATTGGATTAGTGTGGGCAAGGAACTTAAAAATGCTAAATATGATCTCCTTATCGTGCGATTTTGGATGCCCTTTTTTGGACCATGCTTGGGTACTATCCAGCGACAGGTTCGTAAGAATAGGCATACTAAAATAGTATGTATCGCTGATAATATAATTCCCCATGAACAGCGGCTAGGGGATAAGCTATTGATTCGGTACTTTTTGAAATCTGTTGATGCTTGTCTCACCATGAGCAAAAGCGTTCTGTCGGACCTCAAATTGCTAAGCCCGAAAATGCCTGCGGTGTATACTCCTCATCCCCTTTACGATAACTATGGCACTCAGCAAAGTAAAAAGGAAGCTCGTAGACGACTTAACATTGATCAAGAGGGGAAAGTGATCTTGTTCTTTGGATTTATTCGTCGATACAAAGGCTTAGATATTTTGTTGCAGGCTTTAGACGATGCCAGGCTGCGTGAGATGGGGGTTAAATTGTTGCTTGCTGGAGAATTTTATGATGACCCTGCGTTATACTTGGATCTTATAAAGAAGTATAAACTCGAAGAGTTTATTCTTATGCATACCGATTTTATTCCAAATCAGGAGGTAGGGTGTTATTTTTCGGCCGCGGATTGTGTCGTGTTACCTTATCGTAGCGCTACGCAAAGTGGGATCACTCAAGTTGCTTATCATTTTGATCTTCCAATGATTGTGAGTAATGTCGGTGGGTTGCCCGAATTGGTTCAAGATAGTTATGTTGGTTATGTTGTTGAACCCAAAGCAGAGGAAATCGCAGAATGCATTTTTTCTTTTTACCATTACAACAAAGAAGAACAATTTAGAACAAATATTAAAGACGAAAAAAGAAAATATAGCTGGGATACTTTCGGTAATGAACTTCTTAAATTGGCGCATTGATCGCTAAGGGTTATTTTATTTGTATATAAAATCAAATTTATCTAAGTTTGGAATACTGAGGAAGAATTTTAAAAGAAGGAGAGATTTTGTTGCCGTTTACACAAAGCAGCTTAACTAAGCTGGAGGAATTTTTTAAGGAACAAGGGTATAAAGTTAGGTACGAAAAGGGGTCATTCCGTACAGGTGCTTGTATGTTGCAAACGACAAAAGTTGTAGTAGTCAATAAGTTTTCGAATCTTGAAATAAAAATCCAGTCATTGTGGAACATATTATTGGATATTGAAATTGATTCGGAGGCCATTTCTGAGAAGCTTCTTCCAATTTATGAAGAGGTATTGAAATCAAAAATTATAGCTTGAGAGTTACATTTTTAGGAACCGGAACATCCCAGGGGGTGCCTGTCATAGCGTGCCAATGTCAGGTTTGCCAGTCTGAAGATCAGCGTGATAAAAGATTACGTTCTTCTATCCTTATTGAGTATAATCAACATACAATAGTGGTCGATACTGGTCCAGATTTTAGGTATCAGATGTTGCGCGAGAAAGTTATGCACTTAGATGCTGTGTTAATGACACACCCACATAAAGATCATATTGCTGGTTTGGATGATGTAAGGGCATTTAATTATCAGCAGCATAGTTCTATTTCCATTTACGGTACAGCTGATCTACACGAAGCATTAAGGCGCGAATTTTATTATGCTTTTACTGAAACGAAATACCCTGGAACCCCGAGGTTGGATTTGGAGGAGATAAGGGCTGGTGTATCTTTGCCTTTGTTCGGGAAGGAAATAATGCCTATCGAGGTGCTTCATTACAAAATGCCAGTCTTGGGCTTCAGGATCGGAGAGTTTGCCTATATCACCGATGCAAAATTTATCAGTGAAGAATCACGGCAGCTATTGAAAGGTGTTAAAGTACTTGTTGTAAACGCACTCCAGAAAGAATCTCATATTTCGCATTTAACCTTGGACGAAGCGATTGAATTTGCCTACGATATTCAGGCAGATAAAACTTATTTTACACATATAGGACACCGAATGGGGTTGCATGAAATTGTTTCGAAAGAATTGCCCGAAAACATGTTGTTGGCCTACGACAGGTTACAGCTGGAGATCAGCTAATCTATTTATTATAAAACTATATTTCCATTTTCTTTGTTATACCTATAAAAATAGATTTAGGTATTAAATTAATAAAAGAAAATGGGAAATTTACTGTATATCATCGCTGTTATTTTGGTCATCATTTGGGCGATAAGTTTTTTTGGAGGTTATGCAGCTGGCAATAACATTATTCACGTCCTTTTGGTGATTGCAATTATTGTGGTATTATTGCGTGTCATCCGCGGTAATGCGTAATACATTTCAAATCAAATTTAAATAGAGCTGGGCAATTTGTAGATCTTGAGGATAGGTGATCTTTATATTTTTAGCATCACCTTCTATAATAGCGATACTGTTGCCCATCTTCTCTACCACAGACGCATCATCCGTAAAAAGGGGATCTTCCACTTGCTGATACGATTTTAATAGTAACTCTCCATGAAATACCTGCGGCGTCTGTATTAACCAAATATGATTTCTATCTACGGCCGAATTAAAGGAAACATCTCCCATCCGGACGGATTCAATACTCTTTTGCCCTAATACAATCGCTCGATGATCATAGGCTCCTTCAAATGCTTTGTTTACAAGGTCTTCAGTAATGATAGGACGAGCCGCATCGTGTACTGCGATATAATCTTCTGAACCGATTTTAAAATTTTGCTCAATATAATTAATTCCATTTTTAACACTTTCGAATCGGGTTCTTCCACCATAAGTGAGATGGATAGGTGAAGTAAATTCATGCTCCGAGCATAGTTCATTCCAGAATTCCGCCATTACCTCACTGATTACTAGTATTACTTCCGATACAATCTTACATTGGCAAAATCGATTAATTGTATGCATGACAATGGGCAGTTCATTTAAACAAACAAACTGCTTAGGAAGGTCGCTATTCATTCTGCTTCCTGTTCCGGCTGCAACGATTATGACAAAATTCATGTTATTGAAAGTTAAGATTTATAAAAAACGTGGATAGCTTGAGACTATCCACGTTTTTTCTTTTTTATTAAACATAGGATTAAACGATTAACATCGCATCGCCATAGCTATAGAATCTATATTTTTCCTTCACAGCAACTTCATATGCATTCATTACATTTTCATAACCTGCAAACGCAGCAATCATCACTAGCAAAGTGGATTCTGGTGTGTGGAAATTTGTGATCATGGAGTTAGCGATACTGAAATCGTAAGGAGGATAAATAAACTTACTTGTCCAATCCGATGCTGCTTTTAAATGATGGTCAGCAGAAACAGAAGATTCTATTGCGCGCATAGAAGTCGTTCCTACAGCACATACGCGACGTTTATTGTCTATAGCTCTATTAACAACTTTTGCAGCTTCGTCAGTTATGATGAACTGTTCAGAGTCCATTTTATGCTTAGTTAAATCTTCCACTTCAACAGTACGAAAAGTTCCAAGACCAACGTGAAGAGTAACCTCTGCAAAATCAACGCCTTTCAATTCTAAGCGTTTCATTAATTCTCTAGAGAAATGAAGTCCAGCCGTAGGAGCGGCAACAGCTCCTTCATTTTTTGCGTAAATAGTTTGGTAGCGGAACTTGTCTTCTGGTGTAGCTTTACGCTTGATGTATTTAGGTAAAGGTGTTTCACCTAAGATCTCGATATTACGGCGGAACTCTTCATCGGTGCCATCAAATAAAAACCGGATCGTACGGCCCCTTGAAGTTGTATTATCCACGACTTCAGCAACTAGTAAGTCTTCATCGCCGAAATATAATTTATTGCCAACACGTATTTTGCGTGCAGGATCGACCAATACATCCCAAAGGCGAAGCTCATTGTTCAATTCACGCAGCAAGAAAACTTCAATCGTAGCTCCAGTTTTCTCTTTATTACCATAAAGACGCGCTGGAAAAACTTTAGTATTGTTTAAAATCATGACATCTTTGTCATCGAAATAATCCAATACATCTTTGAAAATTTTGTGTTCAATTTTACCACTATCTCTGTGTAGGACCATCAAGCGCGATTCGTCACGATTTTCAGAAGGTTCAGAAGCAAGTAATGATTCTGGTAAGTTGAATTTAAATTGAGATAACTTCATCTTTAATGATATATATTTTAATGTCTACCTTTTAGTGCATTACAGTGCACCAAATATTAGGCTGCAAAAAGCATACAAAGTTATAACTTTTTTGGGTATAGACAGGCGGTAATTCTAATTAAGTAGATATTTTTAACGATTTTGACATTAAATCAAAACTATATTGTATTTTAGAATACAAATTATGCAATTTTTTAGATTGATATTGGAGAGTTGTCAGTTTGCTTTTTCAGCATTAAAAGACAATCGTACACGCACTTTACTGTCGCTGTTGGGTGTGACCATTGGTATTTTTACGATTATTGGCGTATTCTCCGCAGTAGATACACTTCGGAATAATATTGAGGAATCAGTAAAGAAGATAGGAAGCAAGACTCTCTACATAGAAAAATGGCCTTGGGATGGAGGACCAAATTTCCCTTGGTGGAAATACTTGAATAGACCGGAACCCACGTATAATAATTATCTGGATTTAAAAAGCCGAATGACAACTGCTGAATATATGGCTTATATGATCAATATCGGCAATACGACAATAAAATATAAAAGTAATTCTGCACAGGGCTCATCGGTTAATGCCGCTACCTACGAAAACCTATATATTCAAAATTTAAATATCGTAGATGGCCGTTACTTTGCCGAAAGTGAATCTAGGGGGGGCGCCCTCGTGACTGTATTGGGAGCCAATATAGCGGAAGGACTTTTTCCTAATGATGAACCGGTTGGCAAATATATCAATATGCTAGGCCGAAAAATTCAAGTTATTGGCGTGTTAAAGAAAGAAGGAAATGGTGTATTAATCAATACCTCACCTGATGATACCGCCTTTATTCCATTTGAGCTCGCGAGGAATTTGGTCAATTATGATAATTTTTCACCAAGTATAGCGATGGTTATTAAACCGAACTATACACTGGCCGAGGCAGAGAGTGAAGCAAAGACATTAATGCGTTCAATTCGTCGTATATCTCCTCAGCGGGAGGAAAATTTTTCTATTAATCAGACAACAATGATTACAGGTGCATTGGATCAGCTCTTTGGAATAATTAATCTTGCGGGTTTTTCGATTGGTATTTTTTCAATCCTAGTCGGTGGTTTCGGTATTGCCAATATCATGTTTGTTAGCGTTAAGGAGCGTACACACATCATCGGAATTCAAAAAGCGCTGGGAGCCAAAAATTTCTTTATTCTTTCGCAGTTTTTAATAGAATCTATCGTGCTCTGCCTCTTGGGGGGAGGGATAGGTCTGATCGTTGTATATTTTTTAGCATTTCTTGTGCAGGCTGCGACTGGTGTTGCTATCGTCGTTAGTTTGAAAATGGTTATCCTGACAATTTCACTCTCTACTTTTATTGGGCTAATATCGGGCATTGTTCCTGCCTTAATGGCGTCTCGATTGGATCCCGTGGAAGCTATCCGAAGCAATTAAGGAGAAGATATGTTTAAAAAAGCTCAATTTTCGATATTGCAGGGATTTTGGCTTTTAATTTTTACCTATAGCTGTCTGCTAATGGCAGAAATCACTCTTCGCTATCGTGGTTTCTCACTCGACGCAAATTTCTTGATGATTAAACAAACGGAAATTGAAGAATTTTGGTGGTATCGCTACGTGTTTTATGTCCATGTTTGCACAGCTATCTTTGCCTTGCCTGCGGGTTTTACGCAGTTTAATACTTATCTATTAAATAAATATCCGCGAGTTCATCGGAGTATCGGGTATTTGTATGTATTCGCCATTTTGCTTTTTGCCGCTCCTTCAGGTTTGCTTATTGGATCCGTGGCAAATGGCGGATTAACATCTATCATTGCATTTGAATTATTGGGGCTTGGATGGTTTTATTTCACCTGGATGGCAGTTCGTTTGGCGAGTCACCGGAAATTCAATAAACACCGCAATTTTATGATCCGTAGTTTTGCCTTAACCTGTTCAGCACTTACGCTACGTTTTTGGAAGCTTGCTTTAGTGTACCTGTTTCAGCCCAATCCCTTGGACGTCTACCAGATTATCGCATGGCTGGGATGGATACCAAATTTGTTATTGGCAGAATTTATTATTTATCAAAAAAATCAAAAATTATGAGGAAGAACCTTTATTTAATAGTAATGCTTGGAGCAATAGTTGGCTGCAAGGACGGGAAAATTAAAAAGAATGAAGCCCATGGGACAAAGGACAGTGTTGTTGTTGAGCATGAGACACATCGGGAACTCTACGGCAACTGGGTGGGAGAATTTGTAGTTGATGAAAATACACTGCAAGAAGGAGACGGTTTGCCAATTACAGATTATTCTCCGAAGATAAATTTGACCATAAAAAAAATTACGGATAAAGGTAATATCTTCGGACAGAATGTGGTTAAAGGAAATCTGCGTCCTTTTGTGGGGAAATTGGAGGAAAATGGTGCCGATATCCGGTTATTATTGGATGAGCCCGGCGACAAAAAGTCCGACGGGCGTTTTGAAATCAAGCTTGATCACGATACGTTAATCGGCAATTGGACCGCATATGACCAAGGGGTAAAGATAAAAAAGAGAAGCTTTAAATTGTTGAAAAAGCAATTCGCATATAATCCTAATCTGATGCTGAAAAATCAGGGTGAGGAAAATGGGACTTTGGTTGACTGGATTAACGAAAAGAGAAAAGAGGAAACCGATGTAGATGGAGATTCAACTTATACATACGTCATCCAATATTATCGGTCGGCATCCCCTGCAGTTTTTACGGTCAATGCATCTAAACAAAAGTTGACCGAGAAAGACCTGAAAAATCTTAAGAAATTGGATCTGGAGATTATTCGGAATACGATTTTTGCCCGTCATGGCTATGCGTTTACTAAGCCAAGCATTCGCCAATTTTTTGAGCCTGTAGACTGGTATTTGCCTATTTCAAAAGATGTGAATGCAGATTTGAGTCCATTGGAAAAAGATAATATAGCTTTATTGACGAGATTTGAAAAATATGCAACGGATAATTATGACACTTTTGGAAGGTAGTGTATAAAATCCATTCCGAAACATTCGAAAGATCAATTTCACAAAAAGGGCTTTACAATGTAAAGCCCTTTTTGTGATTTAAACGGTCTATGTTTTATTATTTTTTTCGAATGGAAATTGCATTTTTATGCGCCTGCAAACCTTCAAGTTCAGCAAGTATTTCAACTACAGTTCCAATGTGTTGGAGCCCAGTTTCGCTAATATGTTGGAAAGTAACTTTTTTTACAAAAGAATCCACCGATACACCCGAGTAGGATCGCGCATATCCCGAGGTAGGCAGCGTGTGATTTGTACCCGAAGCATAATCACCCGCACTTTCGGGCGTCAAGTGCCCTAGAAATACTGAACCAGCGTTACTGATATAGCGTGTCAAAGACTCCCATTGATCCGTTTCCAAAATAAGGTGTTCTGGAGCGTAATCATTTGAAAATTGTAGTGCCTCCTGAAGGTTATCAACAGTGACTGCATAAGAATTGTCAATAGCTTTTGCAGCAAGTTCTTTGCGCGGTAAGACCGCCAATTGGGCTAACAGTTCTGTGTTGACCGCATCAACTATAGCTGTAGAAGTTGCAACCAAGACAGCTTGGCTGTCGACGCCGTGTTCGGCTTGTGCCAAAAGATCGGCGGCAACAAACGCCGGGTTAGCTGAATCATCAGCGACGACTAATACTTCGGATGGGCCGGCAGGCATGTCAATGCTAACATTTGCCAGACCCTGTATAATGGATTTTGCCTTCGTGACAAATTGATTTCCAGGGCCAAAAATCTTATCGACTTTGGGTATTGTCTCTGTTCCAAATCCCATAGCAGCAACAGCCTGAGCACCTCCAACCAAGTATATTCTATTTATCTTCAGTAATTTTAAACAAAAAGCGACAAACCCATTAATTTTTCCGTTGGATTGGGGGGAGAACAAACGACAATTTCTTTGCACCCAGCTATTCTTGCGGGAATACCAAGCATTAAAAGTGTGCTAGGTAAGACCGCTGATCCTCCAGGAATATAGAGACCGACTTTTTCAATAGGACGCACCTCCCGCCAGCATTTTACACCGGGCATGGTTTCAACAGTGCGTTCTCTTTTTAGTTGCGTACTATGGAATTTATGAATATTTTGAAAAGCAATTTCCAGTGCTCTTTGCTGATCACGGTCTATTGTAGATGCCAACGCATCGATATCTTCCTCGTCCAAATACAGTCGCTCAAGTTCAACATTGTCAAATTTAGCAGCATATTCGCGTAGTACGATATCTCCTTGTTGGCGTACCTGTTGAATAATTTCCTGAACAACCTCCTGTATTGCATTGTTCGGATCCGTGTTTCTGGCAACCAGTTGTTGGATTTCGGATTTTCCTAAAGTCTTGTAATCATAGTTTTTTAGCATGGTTGTATAAGTGCATCAAGTTTAAAGAATGATTTTTTCAACGGGCATCACAACGATACCTTGGGCACCTTCAGCTTTTAATTTGTTGATCTTATCCCAAAAGTCATCTTCGGTGATAACGGTATGTACGGCTACCCAGCCTTCTTCTGCCAGTGGAACAACCGTAGGGCTTTTAACGCCGTGGAGTAAAGAAGTAATAGCTGGCAAATTCTTCTTTTCGACATTCAATACCACATATTTGGTTTCTTTTGCTAAAAGAACAGATTCGATGCGTTGTACTAATTCAGTCAAAACTTCATTACCCTCTAATCCTTTTCTTCCCACCAAAATTGCTTCTGAATTTTTAACATCAGCAAAAGGTTTTAAACCATTGCTTTTTAACGTTCCACCCGTAGATACGATATCACAGATTGCATCACTAAGGCCCAAGCCTGGGGAAATCTCAACGGAGCCAGATATCAGACGGATGTCTGCATTAATATTGTACTCGTTTAGAAAGTTCCTGAGTATATTTGGATAAGAGGTCGCGATTGCTTTACCATTAAGGTCTTTAATGTCCTCAATGCTACTATCTTTGGGGATAGCTAATTTCAATGTACATTTTCCAAAACCGAGCCTCTTGACGTATTCTACTTTGGATTCAGTCTCGTCAATGATGTTTTCACCGACTATACCGAGATCGGCTATGCCTTGTTCTACATAACCCGGAATATCATCGTCTCTTAGAAATAATATCTCCAACGGGAAGTTACCTACAGTGGTGATTAAAGAACTTTTGTAGTTTTCGAAGTCTAAACCACAATTTTTCAGTAATTGAACAGATTTTTCGTTTAACCTACCCGATTTTTGGATAGCAATTTTAAGATTTTTCAACGCTTTATAATGTTAGCAGTAAATTATTAATAATAAGAAATCAAACAAGAGGGAAGGTATTCTACGTAAGAACACATTAAATTAACATATCGCCACAACGGCGATGATGGAAATGAAAATGATGTACGTAAGTATAAACCATGTTTGTATTAATAACTGTAAGCAAATGTATAGTAAATTAATTGGAAATCCAAGGCCATCATTTTAAAATTGTCATCTAAACAGGCTTATTATTTAAATGAATTCTAATTTGGATACAAAAATAAGTGGTAAATATAACGAGTGTCGACTACATGCAAATCTTGGCGTATGACCATACTGATTTGATGGCTTGGAGTATACAGTTTAGTATACTTTACAGACCAGTAATGAGTTTGATTCAAATTTAAACGTCTTTAATAAGGTAACAACTCACATAAATTTCCTTACTTTTAAGGGGTGAAGAAATTATAAATAGAGAGATTAATTACTGGATGAAAAGATTAGTTTTTATTTTTGTTTGCTGGTTGAATTGTTCCTATATCGGTGCTTTAGCGCAGGAAATACCTGCTTCTACATTAGATATCCGGATATTGGAGTCGATTGCTGAAACCAGGACTGTGCCGCAAACACAAACATTTAAAGTGCTTTCTGATATCAATAATTATGTTCAGATTGCAGTTCCCGTCGGTTTACTGGTTGCCGGTGCAGTCAATGATGATAAAATAATGCGTCAGAATGCTTTGTATGTTGCTAGCAGTACGGCTGTAACTGCTTTGGTGAATGTGGGTTTGAAACATTTGTTTAAGCGCAGTAGGCCTTTTAAAAAATATCCTAATTTCATCTCGGTTCGTACGGCTAGTGGATATTCCTTTCCCTCTGGGCATACGTCTTCCGCTTTTGCTACCGCATCTGCTTTTTCACGTGCCTATTCGAAGTGGTACGTCGTCGCTCCCTCCCTTTTATGGGCAAGTAGTGTTGGTTATTCACGGATGTATTTGGGCGTACATTTTCCTACCGATGTATTGGCTGGTGCTGCACTGGGAACAGGAGCAGCATTCGCTTTAGATGGATTAAAGAGATAATATAAAATGAAAAAAAATGGTGCAACAGATTGTTAAAATATTAGTTGTTGGATGTGGAAATATGGGCGCATCTCATGCAAGGGCTTACCACGATTTAGATGGCTTTCAAATTGTAGGTCTAGTGGCTCGTGGAGAGAGCAAAAGTAAGCTGAATGAAGAATTGGGAGGAAACTATAGCTTATTCTCGTCTTATGAACAGGCACTTCAGGAAACGAAACCGGATGCGGTGTGTATAGCCACCTATCCAGATACACATAAAGATTATGCTATAAAAGCCTTTCAAGCTGGGGCTCATGTCTTTATCGAGAAGCCTATAGCTGAAAACGTAATTTCAGCACAGCAGGTAGTGAATGCAGCAATAAAATACGATAGAAAATTGGTTGTTGGTTATATCTTGAGATACCATCCATCCTGGATCAAGTTTATCGAGATTTCTAAAACGATGGGAAAGCCACTTGTCATGCGTATGAACCTCAATCAACAGAGTCATGGATATATGTGGGATGTGCATAAAAATTTAATGTCTAGCTTAAGTCCCATTGTTGATTGCGGGGTCCACTATATTGATGTCATGTGTCAAATGGTGGGCGCAAAACCATTGTATGTATCTGCAATAGGTGCACGATTAACTGATGAGATTCCAGCTTGGAACTATAACTATGGGCAACTTCAGTTGCATTTTGAGGACGGTTCTGTAGGATGGTACGAAGCTGGATGGGGACCAATGGTGAGTCAGAACGCTTTTTTTGTAAAAGATGTTTTTGGACCAAATGGTGCAGTTTCCATTGTCGCTAACAAAGCCAGCGATGAGGGGAAATCGGATTCGGTCGCCTCCCACACACAGACGGAAAGCCTAAGAATACATTATAGTGATTTAGATTCAGCCAATGAATTTAAGAAGCCCGATGAATGGATTAACTTATCGGATGAGCCTGATCATCAAGAATTATGTAATCGGGAGCAGCTATTCTTTCTGCGAGCAATTTTAGAGAATTTGGATCTTACTGATTCAATGGAAGATGCTATTAACAGTCTGCGAATCGCTTTGGCATGCGATGATGCTGTGAAAACTAGATTGATGATAAAGTTGTAGTGCTTTTTCATAAACTATCTGATGAATATTGCGCTAGAATATATAGCAACAAAGCGCTTAAATAAAAAAATAGCTTAAAAAATAGACTTTTTGGTCTGTCTTTTGTTATTTAGCTACATATTTAACATTCTTATGAATACTTTACTCAAAGTTGCACTATTATTTGGATTATCAATTTCGACAACTTATGCGCAAGATAAGCAATGGCAGATGGAGTTGGTTTTTAAAGGTGAAATGTCGCCTGAAAAGTTTGAAAATGAAGTTCCAGAATTTGCAAAGGAGTTTTATGAGCCATTTTTGAAAGGAAAAATGGCTTATCGGAATGTAGAGGTTTTGGCTGATGCCGATTATTCTTCCACTATAGTGAATCGAAAAGCCCATGCTGTTTTAAATCGAAAGTTAGCAAAAACTTATTCGTATTCATCAGGAGATGATGTCGTCACTGCTGAATCATATCATCCATCTTATAAGATTGTTGGTGTAAAGCCGGAAGAATCCGAAGGCCCTTATGTGCAGCTACAAGATATGGACGAAATAGAATCAATAGCGGGCATCACCTGTAAAAAAGCAAAGTTGTTTTTCAAAAACAATGCGGATTCGGCTATCGCAACCGTTTGGTATTCGGAAGCAGTACCGACTTATTATTTGACTGCCTTTCCATTTATAAATGATTTGCCTGGTGGTGTGCTTAAATTGTCTTTAGGTGAAAGCAATGAGCTTGGTTTCGAAACAACAAAAGTGGCTAATACATCTTTTGTTGCAGACTTTCAATTGCCTAAAAACGCGAAGGTTATTGATATCTCCGGCGGAGATAATGATAGCCAGGCAGAAGATGTCGGTTTATTTGAAGATACTTTCCCATTGGATAAATCACTAAAATGGACGATGGTTAAGGATAAAAATACCAATGACGAATATTATGGTATAAAAAACATGGCAGGAGAAGAAGTATTTCCTTGCTCTCTTTTCTCTTTAGCATACTTTAGTGAGCAAACTGCCATTGTTTCAGATAAAGATAATTATTTTTGGTTATTGGATAAGAAGGGGGTAAAGGTAAATAAAGAAGGATTTGACTGGCTGACGCCTGCAAATCAAAAAATTGCCATATTCCAAAAAGACGGTAATTTTGGATTGGTCACAGAAGAAGGGAAAATTCTGATCGATAAGAAAGAAAACATCAGTAAATTTTTGGACAATTATCTGATGTTCTCTGAAAATGGGAAAAATGGATTGCTGGATGAACATGGAAAGATTATATTAGAAGCGAATCTACTATTTCTAGATGCTGATCACGTCGGGAATGTTTTGATTCGCGAGAAAGAGGGCGAAGAAACGAAGAAGATGGACCTAAATACTTTCTTAAATGCTTATGTTAAGTAATTTTAATTCCTTACCATCTATGTTTAGCAGTTACAAAAAAAGGCTTTCATACTATTGAAAGCCTTTTTTTGCAACCGCTAATTGAGAAGCAATTCAATTATTAGGGAATATTTAAAAACTTATGTGTTTGTAGCGAAATATCCCATTTCGGATTTTCTTTTACGTATTCAATAATAAAAGGGGTCATTTCTTTGGATTTTGACCATTCAGGTTGAAGATATAATCTGCAGTTTGGTCCAACGAGTTGTGCGTATTCTTCTCCCCATGCGAAATCGCTTTTATTGAAAACGATCACTTTCAGTTCACCAGCAGCTTCTAATACATCTTTGCGAGGCGCTTTGAATTTCTTCGGCGATAAACATATCCAGTCCCATTCACCACTCAGTGGATACGCACCAGAGGTTTCAATAAAGGTTTTAATACCTTCCTGATGAAGCCCTCTCGTTAGGTAATCCAAATTATAGATAAGTGGTTCTCCACCTGTAATGACAACTGTTTTGGCAGGATATTTCTTTGCGTTTTCGATAATCGAATCTGCTGTTGTAAGCGGATGTATAGAAGCATCCCAGCTTTCCTTTACATCGCACCAATGGCAACCCACATCGCAGCCCCCCAATCGTATGAAATAAGCAGCAGTCCCGGTGTGGTAGCCCTCACCCTGAATAGTGTAAAATTCCTCCATCAAGGGCAATAGTGTTCCGTCTTCTGGTACTTGATTTGACATAGTTAAAATTTCAGTCTGCAAAAGTAGCAAATATTAATGAGATGCTCAATTTGTCAATTGGCTTTTATTAACTCACTATCATTTTTTAGTCATTTCAATTCACAACTGGATTTATTTATCAGATTAATTACAGCAAACCGTTTTTGGAAGGGTAATGGTAATCTCTACAGCGAGTCAAATAGATATCACATAGTATACTAACAGCGAGAAAACACTCCTTTCAAAGGGAGATAACAGGGGGGTAACTTGGGTATACCCCTGTTAACCCCCTGTTATCTCCCTGTTAACCCCTTGTTAATACCCTATTAATGCTTAAAGTGGCATAGAGCAATTATCAAAAATTATTCTAAAGCGTGAAAGTTCATTCTTGGCCATAAAAAGGAAGTCCCAATCGAGTTTGAATAGCATGCGCAAGAGAAAAATCATAATGAGACCAGAGATGTATAACGGATTTAAATGATGGGTGGTGGTGAAAGGAGGGGTGGGAAACGTATAGCTCGCGCTCAGCACAAAGTCATGTTATTTATCAGAATTTTTACTAAATTTGTGACACAATTTATTTATTGAAAACGTAAGTGTAATAACATAATTGTACATGTTGTTTTATGTTTTCTATTTTTTAACAATTTAAAGATCATAGTTGTAAATGATTAAAATTACACTACCGGATGGTTCCGTAAGAGATTATCAACAAGGGATCACTGCTGCAGAGATTGCATTGTCAATCTCAGAGGGGCTTGCAAGAAACGTCCTTGCTGCTGAAGTAAATGGTGAAGTATGGGATTCTGCCCGTGCTATTGAAGATGACGCTACTGTCAAATTATTGACCTGGAATGATACCAAAGGTAAATCTACTTTTTGGCATTCCTCTGCTCATTTATTGGCTGAGGCTTTGGAGGCACTGTATCCTGGGATTAAATTTGGTATTGGCCCCGCGATTGAAACTGGATTTTACTACGATGTTGATTTTGGTGATCGTGAATTCTCGTCTGATGACTTTAAAGCGATCGAAGACAAGATGCTGGAGCTGGCTAAACGGAAAGAAACATTTGAACGTAAAGCTGTTTCGAAATCGGATGCATTGTCTTACTTTACTGAAAAAGGAGATGAGTATAAGCTAGATTTAATCAAAGACTTGGAAGATGGAAAGATTACTTTCTATACACAGGGGGAATTTACAGATTTATGTCGCGGTCCTCATATTCCGAATACTGGGTTTATCAAAGCGATTAAATTGACGAATGTTGCCGGTGCTTACTGGAGAGGTGATGAGTCTCGCAAACAGTTGACACGTATTTATGGTGTTACGTTCCCTAAGGCATCGGAGCTTACAGAATATTTGAAGTTTATTGAGGAAGCGAAAAAGCGTGATCACCGTAAACTGGGAAAAGAACTTGAACTTTTTGCTTTTTCTGAAAAAGTTGGTGCAGGTTTGCCTCTTTGGTTGCCTAAAGGAGCTGCATTACGCCAAAAGCTGATAGACTTCTTACAGAAAGCACAGTTAAATTCGGGGTATGAGCCCGTTGTTACGCCACATATCGGACATAAGCAGTTATATGTGACTTCTGGACACTATGAGAAATATGGCGCAGATTCATTTCAACCCATAAAGACTCCTATCGAAGGAGAGGAGTTTTTGTTAAAACCAATGAACTGTCCGCATCACTGTGAAATTTATAAAGTAAAACCACGCTCGTATAAGGACTTACCGGTTCGATTTGCTGAGTTTGGTACTGTATATCGTTACGAGCAATCTGGTGAGCTTCACGGTTTAACAAGGGTTCGTGGGTTTACTCAGGATGATGCCCATTTATTTTGTCGTCCAGATCAGGTTAAAGATGAATTCAAAAAGGTAATCGATTTAGTACTTTATGTTTTTGGAGCCTTAGGCTTTAATGATTATACAGCACAAGTGTCGTTACGTGATCCTGAGAATCGTACGAAGTATATTGGTACTGACGAAAACTGGGCTTTGGCTGAATCTGCAATTATTGAAGCGGCGGAGGAAAAAGGCTTGCCGACAGTCGTAGAGTATGGTGAAGCGGCTTTCTATGGTCCAAAATTGGATTTTATGGTGAAGGATGCTTTAGGTCGTAAATGGCAGTTAGGTACTATACAGGTGGATTACAATTTGCCTGAGCGCTTTGAGTTGGAGTATACAGGAAGTGATAACATGAAACATCGCCCTGTGATGATTCACCGGGCACCTTTTGGATCTTTGGAGCGTTTTGTAGCTGTACTGATCGAACATTGTGCTGGACAATTCCCATTATGGCTTGCTCCTGAGCAATTTATAGTCTTGCCAGTGTCAGAAAAATATGAAGAATATGCTCAAAATGTTTTGAATTCGCTAAATAATTCCGATATTCGCGGACTGATAGACTTACGTGACGAGAAAGTGGGCAGAAAAATCAGAGACGCCGAAGTGAAAAAGCTTCCTTATATGTTGATTGTAGGGGAAAAAGAGGTGGAAAATGGCACAGTTTCTGTACGTAAACATGGCTCAGTGGAATTAGGAACTATGACTGCTGAGGCATTTAGAGATATATTAATTAAGGAAATAACCGTTTAATTTTTAAACATTTGGCATTAAAAAGACCCGGTGGTCCAAGACCACCAATGAGAAAGAAAGAACCAGATCACCGCATTAATGAATTAATAAAGGTACCTGAGGTACGCTTGGTAGGAGATAATGTGGAGCAAGGAGTTTTCCCTACGCGTAAAGCGTTAGAGTTGGCTGATGAGTTGGAACTTGATTTAGTGGAGATTTCGCCAAATGCTGTACCGCCGGTTTGTAAGATTATCGACTACAGTAAGTTTGTTTACGAACAGAAGAAGAAACAAAAGGAAATCAAAGCTAATGCAAAACAGACTGTTATTAAAGAAATACGTTTCGGACCTAACTCTGGTGAGCATGATTTTGAGTTCAAATTGAAGCATGCGATTAAGTTTCTAGAAAGTGGAGAGAAAGTTCGTGCTTATGTACACTTTAAAGGTCGTGCTATTGTACACAAAGATCAAGGTGAGATTTTGTTGTTACGCTTTGCTCAGGCTTTAGAAGATTACGGTAAAGTAGAACTTTTACCGAAATTAGAAGGTAAACGTATGTTTTTGACAGTAGCTCCAAAGGCTCCTAAAAAATAATAAGAATTCTAACAGATTGATATAAAATTTATAAGTATTATGCCAAAAGTTAAAACCAATTCCAGCGCAAAGAAACGTTTCAAATTGACTGGAACAGGTAAAATTGCAAGAAAAAACGCTTTCAAAAGCCACATCTTGACAAAAAAGAGCACAAAACGTAAACGTAACTTAACACAAACAAGTTATGTATCTGATGGCGATATGGGCAACGTAAAACGTATGCTTGCTATCGGTAAATAAGTTTTATTCGATTTTATTAATAATAATTTTTTAACCGGGTATAAGGTTGTAAGTTCATTGAAATACATGACACCTTCTACCAAACTAATTTTAAAAATATGCCACGTTCGGTTAACGCAGTAGCTTCTAGAAGAAGACGCAAAAAAATCCTAGGCCTTGCAAAAGGTTACTTTGGATCACGTAGCAAAGTTTATACTATTGCTAAAAATACAGTAGAAAAAGGTTTACAATACGCTTACCGCGATCGTAAAACCAAAAAACGCGAGTTTAGAGCTTTATGGATTCAACGTATCAACGCTGGAGCTCGTCAACACGGAATTTCTTATTCCCAATTGATCGGTAAATTAAACGCTAAAAACATTGGTTTGAACCGTAAGGTTTTAGCTGACTTAGCTTTAAATAACCCAGAAGCTTTCAAAGCAGTTGTAGACGCAGTAAAATAGAGTTTTTAATCCGCTGTCAATTTGTTAGAGATATTAAAGGAGCCTTTTAGGCTCCTTTTTTTGTTATGACGGTTACTGTATCTTTTTTGGGACGTTATGTGCCAGGTAAACCCAATTCAATGCTATGTTTCATTTTAGTTCTTACTCCCCAATTCTACTCTTGATGCAATCGACGCTGTAGCCAGTTTCCAAGGCTCTAACGAACGATGTGGTTAATCAGCAGGGAAAAGTTATCTCAATTGAAGGGGTGAACAATAATCGTACGATAGAGGCCAAAGGAGGGGAGATTGTACGAATAGAAGGAGCCGACAATAAAGTGGTGATCCGTGGCAATGTGAGTAAATTGATTATTGAGGGGAAGGGGAATACTGTAACAGGGAATGACATCACAACGGTGACCATAGAGGGGGCAGACAATATGGTTAATATTGGTTCAGTAGAGACTGTTCAAATTGAGGGAGTCAAAAACCATGTCCATTATAAGTCTACGAAGAACAAAACTGGACAAGTAAAAGTGTCTACTGAAGGCGCGGATAATATGGTTATGAAAGTGAAATAGTGAATAAAGAAAATGAGCTAATACAAAAGCATTAGCCCATCGTTCAAGTATTTTTTATAATTACAATTTACTTTCTCTTTTCTTCTTTTTCTTAACGACTTTAGGCATCTGAGCCCTTTTTGCTTCATATTGTCGCTCAATGTATTGTATAATTTCTGAGGCAATATCTTTTTTTGTCGCTTTCTCGATGCCTTCCAAACCTGGAGATGAGTTTACTTCCAATACCAGAGGGCCCCTGTCAGAAGGAATCATATCCACACCGCAAACCGTTAGTCCTAATTGCGCGGCAGCAGCGATTGCTGTCTCTCTTTCGGCTTTATTTAATCGAATAATCTGGGCAGTGCCACCCCGATGGATATTTGACCTAAACTCACCCTCTTTGGCAGTACGTTTCATCGCGCCAACAACTTTGCCGTCAACCACAAAAGCCCGGATATCCGAGCCTTTTGATTCTTTAATAAACTCTTGGATCAGGATGTTGTTACCCAGGCCGTAGAACGCTTCAATAACAGAAGAGGCCGCTTTTTTAGTTTCGGCAAGTACTACACCGATGCCTTGAGTTCCTTCCAATAATTTAATGACCAATGGGGCTCCGCCAACCATATTGATAAGATCGTCTACATCGGAAGCCGTACGTGCAAACCCTGTAATAGGTAGGCCGATACCAGCACCGGATAAAATTTGTAGACACCTTAATTTGTCTCGCGATCGCGTAATGGCTTGACTGGGATTCGCAGAAATGACATCCATGACCTCAAATTGTCTAACGATGGCAGATCCATAGAATGTTACCGATGCGCCTATTCGGGGAATAATGGCGTCAATATCACTCAGATCCTGACCTTTGTAATGGATACTTGGTTTACCTTGCTGAATACCGACATAACACTTGCTGTGATCAATGACAACACATTCGTGTCCTCTTTGTTGTGCGGCTTCTACGAGACGACGAGTAGAGTATAAACTCTTTACTGTCGATAATACGGCAATTTTCACGATTTGTATAATGAGTATATTTTGTGCTAAGATAACAAAATAGCTTGGCTATTTGTTTTTATTTTGCCAAGGCCTTCACGGAGAGATTTTCTTTGGAAACATCGACCAAAAACCTTTTGTTTAAGAAGTTTTTACCCAAAAGCATGGGGTAGGTCATTTGTGATCTATTTCTAAAGGAGATTTTAATGCTAAATACCTGGTTATATAATGTTGCTGTTGTACGGATATAGTAACGCTTTTCTTCTTGGCCAAAAGAACTTTTTACGAGTTTTGTTCGATAGAGTTTTAACTTTAGTGTTTTTGTCTCTTTTGTCTCAAAATCTATGATCAGTTCGCAGAAGATCCAGTCTTGACCATCCTCATTAATGATCTTGTATGAATTGCAGTGTAGTACCGACGAGGCCGCACCGGTATCGACTTTTGCTTCTATACCATATATTCCCAATTCAGGTAAATCAAGGGTCTCTTTCCAACCCACAAGAAGTTTTTCTTTCATGTATACCAAATTGAAAATAAAATCCTTGTCTCCTAGGTATGTAGGGGACAAGGATAAAAATCTTTTATTCGTAGATAAATTCTCCGTAAGGAGAGGTTATAGTTACTTTTTTGGATGCAGATTCCTCTACACGGCCTATGATTTGAGCCGGAATCCCGAATGACTCTGAAATGGCGATGATATCCGATGCAATCGATTCAGGTACATATAATTCCATACGGTGTCCCATATTGAATACTTTGTACATTTCTTTCCAGTCTGTATAGGATTCTTTCTGTATTAATGCAAAAAGAGGTGGAATCGGGAAAAGATTATCTTTGATGACATGCACATTATCGACGAAGTGCAAGACTTTTGTTTGCGCTCCACCTGAGCAATGTACCATTCCATCAATTTGCGAACGGTACTTGTCTAGTATCTGTTTGATAACAGGCGCATAAGTACGTGTAGCGGAAAGGACTAGCTTACCTGCGGTTATTTTTTCTCCCGTTTCAACTTCAATTTCATTTGTAAGATCTTGACTTCCGGCAAAAACTAAATTGTAAGGAACAGCCGGGTCATAAGCTTCCGGATATTTTTCAGCTACTTTTTTGTTAAATACATCATGACGTGCAGAAGTTAGTCCATTGGAACCCATTCCGCCATTGTATGCCTGTTCATAGGTTGCTTGTCCATTCGATGCTAAGCCTACAATAACGTTACCGCCTTTGATGCGATGATTTGAAATAACATCTTCACGTTTCATCCGACAGGTTACTGTACTATCAACAATGATGGTGCGAACAAGGTCGCCAACATCAGCCGTTTCGCCACCAGTAGAATAGATGCCTATTCCCAAACCTCGAAGTTCCGCCAAAATCTCTTCTGTACCATTAATGATTTCAGCAATCACATCTCCAGGAATGAGGTTTTTATTTCTGCCAATCGTGGACGATAAAAGAATGTTATCGATGGCACCCACACAAAGTAAGTCATCAATATTCATGATAATCGCGTCTTGTGCGATACCTTTCCAAACTGAAATATCACCAGTTTCCTTCCAGTATACATAAGCCAATGAAGATTTGGTACCAGCACCATCCGCATGCATAATATTACACCAGTCTGGGTCTCCCCCCAAAATATCTGGAATTATTTTGCAAAATGCTTTGGGAAACAGACCCTTATCTATATTTTTTATCGCATTGTGCACATCCTCTTTCCCTGCGGATACGCCGCGTTGATTGTATTTTAAATCTGACATCTTACGGCAAAAATAAGCAATAGGACTGAATTAATGAATCTTATTCGTGTAATTTAATCACTTATTATTATCCGCCAATGTGCAATCAAATTTTCGAGATTGCATCTTGCGTTCGCTGGACTTGTGCTGGGTAAGCATCGGTAAATAATGTCTTCTCTTTTGTTGAAATGCTTTAAGTATAAACTGTATGCTTTTTGCCCGTTGAAAATAATTTGTGTAATTTTAGGGTGGGTCTCTAGCAGCTCAGCAATCGGATTGGGGCGTTCATCTTGTATGGCTAAATCCATGCTTCCAGGGCGAGAGGCTTCAGCACAAACATCCCAAAGACCAATATGGTTTCTGAGTAAGATATTTATCCGCTCTGTATAACTTATCCGCTGACGTGCATTAAACAGATATTCAATGACTTTCCAAAATCGATTTTGGGGATGTGCATAATATTCATTTTCTGCTAATGATTTATCTCCTGGTAACGAGCCAAGTATGAGCGTTTGGGTTGTGCAATTTACGATGGGTAGAAAAGATTTTTTAAGCATATTCAAAAATATAAATTTTACTATTTCATTTGAAAAATTAAAAATAGTATAGTATATTTATGATATTAAAATGATATCAAAAATATATTAACAAATTATGGAAAAACTAATTAAACCCATGTCAGGCTATTTAGCTTTATTGATAGCGGTATTTTCATTTGTAGCAGCGATATTCTCATTTGCCAACGTCGACGAAAGTTCACTGTATGTCGTATTGGGAGTAGCGTTGATGATTGCTACTTTTTTTATCCTTAAAGGACTGATGATTATTAATCCCAATCATTCCCGTGTACTCAATTTCTTCGGAAAATATGTAGGTACGGTTAAAGAAAACGGTCTGTTTTTTGTAAATCCCTTATATTCGACCATTAAAATAAGTCTTCGGTCGGATAACTTACAGGGACAGACACTGAAAGTAAATGACAAGATGGGAAATCCAATCGAGATTGGAGCAGTGATTGTATGGCAGGTAGGAGACACCTATAAAGCTGCTTATGATGTCAGTAATTATACCTCTTATGTACGCACGCAAAGTGAAGCTGCAGTGAGGCATTTGGCCGGAAGCTTTCCGTATGATAACTTGGAAGATGAAGGAGCGGAGATCACTTTACGTGAAGGTGGGGATACAGTCAATCATATTCTTGAACAAGAATTGTCTGATCGGTTGGCTCCAGCCGGGGTTATTATTAAAGAGGCGAGAATCAGTCATTTGGCTTATGCTTCCGAAATAGCAGGCGCTATGCTCCAAAGGCAACAAGCGGCAGCAATTGTGGCCGCTAGGGCAAAGATCGTAGACGGTGCTGTCGGAATGGTGGAAATGGCCCTACATAAGTTATCTGAAAAAGATATTGTAGAGCTCGATAACGAGAAAAAAGCGGCGATGGTCAGCAATTTAATGGTCGTACTCTGTGGAGAAAAAGCAGCGACACCAATTGTAAATACAGGTACTTTGTACCAATAAACGAAGTAAAATGGCGGATAAGAAAAACTTTATGCTACGCTTAGACGACCAGATGTACAAAGCATTGGAAAAATGGGCTGCAGATGAGTTTAGAAGTGTTAATGGGCAGATCGAATATCTTTTATATAAAGCGCTGCAAGAAAATAAAAGGGTGGGTACAGAAAAAAGACTGCCGATAAGAAATAACATAGAGTAAGGAATGAAAACTTGTACCTTTGGCTTCGAAATAGGCGAAACCAAAGGTACTTTTTGTTTAAAATTTTAATGATAGGAGATGAAGGTTAATCCAGCGTACAAGTTATTGGTCGTAAGTACAAGCACGATTCATGGTAGTGATTTTTTAGCTTATATTAAGCACGATTTTGTAGAATTTATTCAGTCCGATGAATTATTATTTATTCCATTTGCGAGACCTTCTGGAATTTCGTTTGATGCCTATACCGCTAAAGTGCAAGATGCGTTGAAAGATAAGGGGGTAACGGTTAGGGGGATACATGAGTTTCCTAATATGAAGAAGGCTATTCAGGATGCCAAGGCTATTTTTATTGGCGGTGGGAATACATTTTTACTGTTAAAAACCTTATATGAACTGGATTTGGTCGAGCAATTGCGTGTACAAGTAGCAAAGGGAATTCCATACGTCGGCACATCAGCCGGTTCCAATTTAACAGGGCTGACTATTGGAACTACAAATGACATGCCTATTGTTTATCCGCCTAGCTTTGATGCGCTTGGTTTTTTACCATTTAATATCAATCCACATTACTTGGATCCAGATCCAAAGTCCACACATAGAGGGGAAACGAGAGAAACGCGGATTAAGGAATTTCATCAGTTGAATATGCAGCCCGTCATTGGTTTACGTGAAGGTAGCTGGTTGTATGTAAATGATGGAAAAATACATCTACAAGGTAATTTGGCTGCGCTGCTTTTTAGACCGGGCCTAGAGCCAATAGAACTACCGCCTGGATTAATTAATTTTTAAGCTATTGTAAAATCTATAGCGATATTAAACCAAATACATCCATTAACGTAGTAGTAGGGGATTTAGGGTCGTATTAGCCAGAACTATCATTAAAAAATAGTGTTTCTATTTGTTGGAAATAATACAAAATAAGCTACTTTTGCCGTAAATCCATTAATTATCTTCCAATGGAACAAAATTCAGCATTACACCCAGCCGATATCGCAGAAGAAATCTCGCGTCTAAATAAAGGGGAACAACATCAGCAATTTATGAACTATCCTTTGGAGGATAGATTAGAAATCTTTTGTTTTTTTGAATTGGATGTTCAGTACACGTTGATCAAATCAATGACAGAACATGAACTTTCTGAATTGCTGAATAATCTGAAGCCGGATACCCGAAATGATCTGTTGTCGGAACTTCCAGATGATCTAATTAAATACCTGATCAATCTTTTGAATGAGCGGGAGAAGCAGATGGCTTTGGAACTGATCGGTTACAAGGAGGATAGTATTGCCCGCCTGATGACGCCAATGTATGTGCAGGTTCGTCCTTATTATACTGTTGACGACGTCTTTCGGCATATCAAGGTGTTCGGGAGAAAGGCTGAGACGCTCAACTTCATCTATGTAGTTGATGAGAAAAATGTCTTGATCGACGATTTGAAAATTGGTCAATTACTGCTATCGGATGCGTCAACAAAGATTTCTGATCTGATTGACTATAATTTTGCTGCGATTAAAGCATCAACACCTATGGAAGAAGCTTTTGAAATTTTTCAAAAATATGATCGAAGTGCCCTGCCTATCGTTACTGAAGCTGGGGTATTAGTCGGAATTGTCACATTTGACGACGTGTTAGACCGAATCGAAGATCGGGATACGGAAGATATACAGCGATTTGGGGGTATGGAAGAATTGGACCTGGCGTATACGAGAACGCCCTTGCTTCAATTGATTCAAAAAAGGGCAGGCTGGTTGATCATCTTGTTTTTCAGTGAGATGCTTACAGCGTCGGCAATGGGATTTTTTGAAGGAGAATTGGAAAAGGCCGTTGTATTGGCTCTATTTGTTCCTTTGATTATATCCAGTGGTGGTAATTCAGGGTCACAGGCAGCATCTTTGATTATCCGTGCGATGGCTCTTGGTGAATTGAAGCTTAAGGATTGGTGGTATGTGATGAAGCGTGAAGTTTCTTCGGGTTTAATTCTAGGAGGAATATTGGGTACGATTGGTTTTCTACGTATACTGGCTTGGCATTTTCTTGGCCTATATGATTATGGTCCTTACTGGATTGCAATTGGTTTTACGGTAGCAGTTTCACTATTGTTTATCGTGCTATGGGGAACGCTATCAGGTTCGTTTATTCCATTTATTTTACGTCGATTCGGTTTGGACCCTGCTACAGCGTCGGCACCATTTGTTGCTACGCTGGTGGACGTATCGGGATTAATCATCTATTTCACTGTCGCTGCTTTCTTTTTGCAGGGAAAGTTACTATAGTTCGATACTAAAGTTAACCATCAAGAGCCTAAATTATACCGCTCATTTTAGGCTCTTTTTATTGAATAATTTCTTATTTTACTAGTAAACTTCTTCCGTTAAAACTTTCATTTGTATTTGCTTTATAGAGGGCATTTTCTGAGCGATACATTTGTAGTTAAATTCGTCCATATTGATTATAGTTATTATACGTATAGAACTTGTAAGCACAGATCCTGTTTATAAATTTAGTCTTTGGTAGAGTCTTCCCTTTAAACCTCCTTTTTGCGCAATATAAATTCCTTTTTTCCCTGAAAAGGTAAACGCGGCTATACATGCTATTGCTATAAATAAAATAGTTTGGCTCCCAAATAATTCATAGCCCATGACAATACAGGCGAGCGGGGTATTTGTAGCGCCTGAAAATACGGCTACAAAGCCCATTGCAGCCAGAAGGCTGATGGGAAGTGGAATAATGGTGCTTAATGCACTACCTAAAGTTGCCCCGATAAAAAATAGCGGGGTGACTTCTCCGCCTTTAAACCCAGCCGAAAGGGTGAAAGTCGTCAATAGTAACTTGATGAAAAAGTCATAATAGTTCGACTGATCAACGAATGCATTCTGAATCATCGGGATGCCAAGTCCAATATATTTGCTGCTGTGAGATATGGTAACAATGAGTACCAAAACAATACCGCCGATCACAGGCCTTAGTAGCGTTGCTTTAATTCGTTTAAATTGCACGCTAAAGAAGTCGCTGGTAAATGTAAAAAGCCATGCGGTGATACCGAAGAGAATGCCTGCGATGAGACTAAATCCAATATTGGTCAAAGTTAATATAGGAATAACATCATGAATTGGATAATGGGTATGCGGAATATTCCATAATTGACAACTGAAGTTCGCAAGATAGGCGGTAAATAAACAGGGAAGGATACCGAAATATCTTTTTTTCCCAATGAGTAGGACTTCCAGACCGAATATCGTTCCGGCGAGCGGGGTACCAAACACAGCGGCAAATCCTGCAGTGATGCCGATCGAAATTAAGATGCGACGTTCAGTTTTATCGAAGTCAAACCAGCGATTAAGCTGATCGGAAACTGCTCCACCTATCTGTACAGCAGTTCCTTCACGACCTGCAGAACCCCCAAACAGATGTGTAAGTAAAGTTCCGAATAGGACAAGAGGCGCCATGATAAGCGGAATGCGGCGTTGGGGATGAAGGTATTCTTCAATCAGCAGGTTATTTCCTTTGCTTGATGTATTGCCCCAATACTTATAGGACACTGCAATGGCAAATCCCGCTAATGGAAGTCCATAAATTATCCAGTGATTAGCTTCTCGGTACTGCGTTACACAATTGAGGGAAAAGAGAAAAAATGCACAAATAGATCCTACGATGAAACCTATCGCACTACAAGAGATAATCCATTTAAGAAGAAAATGAAGATTGCTTTCATTTGAATGTGCCATAGCCATAAGTCTATACTTTATATAAATTGTTGTTTTATACTAAAATAGTAGACGTCATTAGCTTATTAGGGCGGTTCAGGGCAGACATCATTGCCGTATTTACTTCAAATCTACAAAAAGCGAATGATAATAGCAACCCATCCTGCGATCATAAATAATCCGCCGAGCGGCGTAATTGGGCCAAGAAACTTTAGATTCTTTTTCCAGTATTCAGCAAACGATAGAAAATAAATACTTACAGAGAATAAAAGAGTTCCTAGTGTGATCAGATAAAATGCTACTCGTTCAGACTGAAGCTCAAAGTGGAAATTGAATCCTAGAATCAATAGGGTTAGCGCAGCATACATTTGATATCGAACGCCGACCTCAAAGGATTCCAGTTTTTCAGCAGATAGGATTTTTTTGAATGCATGGGCTCCAAATGCACCTAGGATAATAGCGAGGCCGCCAAATAGGGCGGCTGTGATGATTACAACGTTTTGCATGCCTAAATTTACTAAATTGCGGGTTTAATCATATCAATATGAAGGATTCCATAATCGGGGTAGGGCTCGGAGATTTGTTTAAATCCTAATTTTTCATAAAAGGTTTTTAAATGAAATTGCGCGCCTATCTGTATCTCACCTTCACCGAATTCTTTATAGAGCGATTCGATAGAATGCATCATTAATTTTTTACTCAGACCGGTTCCGCGCGCTTCCTCGGCGACGATAACGCGACCAATGGAAGCCTGTGGGTAGGAAATGCCCGGAGGAACTAATCTCGTGTATGCCATAATACGATCATCTTGTTCTGTCCACAGATGTAGACAAGCAAAATCTTTATCGTCCAATTCAGGATATAAACATTCTTGCTCCAAAACAAACACTTCCATTCGAAGCTTTAAAATACGATATAATTCATTCGTGTTGAGTTCGTCAAAACTCTTTAGATTCCACTGATAAGCCATAATTGAAATAAAAACAGAGTCAAATTATGTAATCGATATGGCTGGAAAGACATATCCAATTTAATTTGACTCTATTGATTTGAGCGTTTTATGCAAGAAGACTTTTAACAACTTCAGAGATGGTTTTTCCATCTGCTTGTCCAGCAAGCTTTTGATTAGTGGCGCCCATCACTTTACCCATATCCTTAATGGAAGAAGCTCCTGTTTCGGCGATAATTGCTTTGACTATGGTTTCTACTTCTTCTTTGCTTAACTGTTTTGGTAGATAAGCCTCAATTACTTTCTCTTCCTCAACTTCAATTTCATAAAGATCTTCGCGGTTTTGACTTTTATAAATTTCAGCAGATTCGCGACGTTGTTTTACAAGTTTTTGTAAAACTTTAATCTCTGCCTCCTGGTTAAGATCTTCGGCATGACCCTTTTCTGTCTTTGCTAAGAGGATAGCTGCTTTAATTGCACGTAAACCACGTAATTTTGCCGTGTCTTTTGCGATCATTGCCGCTTTAATGTCTTGGTTTATTTGTATTTCTAATGACATGATATTTAAATTATTTTCGATTGACAATGGTGCCCGTTGCTTGCGCTGTAGGCATTATTAATAGATCGTTGATATTGACATGTGCCGGTCTGGTAATGACGAAAAGGATCGTTTCGGCAATATCTTTCCCTGTAAGAGGTTGTACACCATTGTAAACATTTTTAGCTTTTTCGCGATCTCCATGGAAACGAACTTCCGAAAACTCTGTTTCCACCATTCCTGGGTCGATAGAGGTTACTTTAATCCCCTGAGGTAGCAAATCAATACGCATAGCTTTCGTCAACGCATCAACAGCGTGTTTGGTGGCACAGTACACATTTCCATTCGGATAAACTTCTCTTCCCGCAATAGATCCCAAATTAACAATATGAGCGCCGTTTTCAGTATCCATGAGTGGTATCACGGCCTTACTTACATACAATAGGCCTTTGATATTGGTATCAATCATTCTGTCCCAATCGCCGATATCACCATCTTGGATGGGATCCAATCCTTGACTTAGACCCGCATTGTTGATGAGTATATGTATTTTTTTCCATGCTGCTGGCAGACCATCAATTTGATGCGCAACCCGTTCTTGGTTTCGAACATCAAGTTCAAAAATATGGATTTGAATTGTAGGGTAGGAAGCGAGCAATGTATTTTTTAATGTTTCTAAACGGTTTAACCTGCGCGCGCAAAGTAAAAGATTATAACCCTCTTTTGCTAAAACTTCGGCGCAAGCTTGACCGATGCCTGAACTTGCTCCTGTAATAAAAACTGTTTTAGTCATATAGTGTAACTCGTTGTTATAAAAAATTAATCCAATTTGACTCAATACCACTTCTTAGATGTCGCTATTTTGTAGCAATATAAATCGTACAGATGCCAAATGTCTGTGGTCTAACGATTGTTTCGTTAAAACCTGCTTTTTTGTTTATGGCAACGAACTTTTCTCCATCAGGAAATTGAGCAACGGATTCTGGTAAATATTCATACGCACTGGAATCTTTTGAAAAGAATTTTCCAATAGTTGGTGTGATAAACTTAAAATAAAAATTATACAGCTGCTTAATAGGGAATTTCTTTGGATTCGAAAATTCTAAAATAACAGCCTTTCCACCGGGTTTTAAGACACGGTATATATCTGATAGGCCTTTTTCCAGGTTCTCAAAGTTCCGGACACCAAACGCTACGGTAACAGCATCGAACGTATTGTCTTCAAATTGAAGCCTCTCGGAGTCCCCTAGTGCTATTTCAAATTGATTCTCGAGGCCCTTACTTGCAATTTTTTTCTTGGCAACCTCAAGCATTCCTTGTGATATGTCTACCCCAATGATCTTTTTGGGATTCAAGATTTTAATTGATTCCAATGCAAAATCACCGGTTCCTGTCGCTACATCCAACATCAGTTGCGGTTTTATGGACTTTAAGGCATTGATGGCTTTTTTGCGCCATATAATGTCAATACCCAAAGACATGAAGTGGTTTAAAAAATCATAGGAATGAGAGATATTGTCAAACATATCTGCTACCTGTTTTTTCTTACCGTCGTTGGTATCTTTATAGGGTTTTAATGTTGAAGAGTCGTGCGTCATTTTACAAATATACGATATATGAATATTTTTTAGTGCTTAAAGAGGGATTTGTTTTCATACGAAAGTCGGTTTGTTTTGATGCTAGTCATGGTCATAGATTTATTTTTCAGCATTTTGCTTATTCACAACAGCTTAAGTTATTAACATTTTCTAATGTGCTGACTTTGAGTGTTGGTTATTTGTTTTCAACATCTTTTCAACATTCATTGTTGAAAAGATGTTATGTAAATCTGTGTCCTTCAAAGCTTTTGAGGGTTTTGGCAATGATCATTGAATTTCGCTGTGTGAAACTACGCATGGTTGTAAATTTTATTTTTTATACATTTGTTATCCTATCTACAATTTATACGGATAGCAAAGCTATATTTCTGATATAATATCATGATGAACGACAGTAATTTTGAAGCGAATAACACGGATAATAACAAACGGGGTAATTACGGCGAACGTCGTACCAAATTAAATAATTTGGTGAGTGGTTTGGGTAAACTTCCGCCGCAGGCAGTGGATCTTGAGGAAGCTGTTTTGGGAGCTTTAATGCTTGAAAAGAATGCGCTGAGCGAAATTATTGATATTCTCAAACCGGAATCATTCTACAAAGAATCACATCAAAAGATCTTTGAAGCGATTTTCGGTCTTTTTCAAAAAACTTCTCCAATTGATATATTAACCGTTACCTCGGAGCTTAGACGGATGGGGGCTCTTGAAATGGTCGGTGGTGCCTATTATATTACGCAATTGACAGATCGCGTGGTTTCGGCAGCTAATATTGAGTATCATGCACGTATTATTTCACAGAAATATATTCAGCGTGAGCTTATCAAGGTTTCTACGGAAATTATCAATAGTTCATATGATGAAACCTCAGATATTTTTGATCTTTTGGATCATGCCGAGAAAAGCTTATTTGATATCGCGCAGAATAACTTACGGAGAGATTCCCGAAAAATGGACGATATCATGCGTGAGGCGATTTCTAATCTTGAGATGCTGCGCGACCGTACAGATGGTTTAACCGGAGTGCCTTCTGGCTTAACAGCACTGGATCGTATGACATCCGGCTGGCAGCCTTCTGATCTTGTTATTATTGCGGCACGTCCAGCGATGGGAAAGACCGCATTTGTACTTTCTGTAGCGCGTAATGCCGCTGTGGAACATGGTAAGGCCGTTGCTGTATTCTCGCTGGAGATGTCGTCTGTTCAGCTTGTCAATCGTCTTATTGCCGGTGAAACCGAAATTGAGCAAGAAAAATTAAAAAAAGGAAATCTTGCTGACCATGAATGGCAACAATTACATTCGCGAATTGGTCGTTTAACGGATGCGCCTATTATTATTGATGATACGCCGGCGTTGAACGTGTTCGAATTTAGAGCTAAATGTAGGCGCTTAAAGGCACAATACGATATTCAAATGGTGATAGTCGATTACCTGCAGCTAATGCATGGAAAGGCTGAAGGTAAAGGTGGGGGGAATCGCGAACAAGAGATCGGTAGTATTTCACGTGCTTTGAAATCTGTGGCTAAAGAGTTAAATATTCCTGTGCTTGCATTGTCGCAGCTGAGTCGTGCCGTAGAGTCAAGACCAGGAAATAGTAAGCGTCCTATGTTGTCCGATTTACGGGAGTCTGGTTCTATTGAGCAGGATGCGGATATGGTTCTTTTCTTATATAGACCCGAATATTATGGTTTGACAGAAGATGAAGAGGGGCGTCCTACTGCCGGTGTCGGTGAAGTTATTATTGCAAAACACCGTAATGGGGAGACTGGAATTGTACCACTTCGCTTTGTGGGTAAATTTGTAAAGTTTGTGGATTTAGAAGATGAGTTTTCGGGTCTTGGTGGTGGAGATGGATTCGGCGATGCACCGTCCACATTTTCTGCTTCAGCATTGAATCCGTCACCAAACTTTGCTGATGATTTTAGTGCTGGTGGCTTCAGTGGAGGTATTACGATGCCATCTCGAATGAACGACATGCCTGATGATGCGCCATTTTAGCGATTAATTTTACATAAGTATTCCTAAATAACAGAAAAAACCGAATGATTTAATTCGGTTTTTTCGTTTAAAACGGCATGTGCCGTATACTGCTGATGTGGAGGGGTTGTTATCGAGGTAGGGTATTAGTATCGCCGATTTTCTGTATTGTGTGGTTTGTTTGATACACTTGTTAAATGCAGAATAGATGAAAAGTGAATGAATATAGGAATAGTTGGAGTACAATTTTTGCCTTTTTGATTGGGTTTATTTTAAATAAATTAGAAGTTTACTTAATTTGTACACATACCCAATTTATTAAGATTTTAGGGCTTGGCTAAAGGTCGTGATTCGATTTAAAATTGTCGGAAAAAAGACAAGCGAAATTTTTTGCAAACACTTATAAAACGTCTAGATGAAGATAACATTACTTTGCATAGGTAAGACGGATGAAAAATACCTGATTGAGGGAATTGAAAAATATACGAAGCGATTAAAGTTTTATGTCAACTTTAATATTGTTGTTCTACCCGACATCAAAAATGTTAAAAGTCTTTCTGCTGAACAGCAGAAAGACAAAGAAGCCCTTTTGATTTTAAAGCAGCTACAGCCCCAAGATTTTGTTGTCTTATTGGATGAACATGGAAAAGAATTTAGATCTTTAGAGTTTTCTGTTTATCTGGAGAAGATGATGATACAAAGTGTCCAACATCTGGTGTTTGTTATAGGAGGGCCTTATGGTTTCGATCAAAAAATTTATGATCGAGCGAAGTCAAAAATCTCACTATCCAAAATGACATTTTCCCACCAAATGATCAGATTGTTTTTTACAGAGCAGCTATATCGAGCTTTATCCATTATGAAAGGCGAGCCTTATCATCACGAATAATATGGAAAAAAGTTGTTAACTTCATCATGATTAAAAACAAGCTTATGAATTTGCCAAATAAACGAGATTACCACTATAAAAGTGATGAAGGAGAGAGAAATAGCCAATTGAATAAATACATTATGATTGCTTGTATTATTATAGTGATCATATTGGCATTTTTTTTTGCATAGGTTGATACCCCGCTATACGGATATTATTAGTAAAAGAAATAAATCTCTTACTTAATATCCGTATGGAGGATATCAGCAGATGATTTTAATAAAAATTTGATTGAAGTATTTAAGCTAAAGCGCTTAAATTTTTGGAGAAGGTTGGCAGGTTTTGCGCGTAGTTTTCGGAGTAGCGTTGTTTACGAATCCCCAGTTAGTCATGTAGAACGACAAAGGATTGATCTCTAATAATTTTTTCATTTTTTCTTTTTTAACCATATAATAATTTATTGATACGCTATTATAAAACAATAATCGAGCCAAATTGTGTTATTTGCCATTTTTGGCTAAATAAAGACCTGCTTTACTGGGGTTATTTGTGAATGGGAATTTATGTCTAATTGAAAAGAGCAACCCAGTGGAAAAGGGCTGCTCTACATCAATTCATTTATTTTTTATCAATCTTATATAATTTTCCGAGGTCTGTTATAGCATACAAAGCCCCATCTTTACCCTGTGTAATATCTCTAAATCGCTGTCCTTCATTACCTAGTAGACGTTCTTCTCCAACCACCTTGTTATCTTTTAGTATAATTCTAGCGATATGCATACTGCTTAGTCCGCAAATGAAGAGATTATTCTTCCATTCTGGAATGTTTTGGCCAGTATAGAAAGCTATTCCACTAGGGGAGAGGACAGGATCCCAGTAATAAACAGGTTGTTCTAAGCCATCTTTCTGCTGTATACCCTCACCAACTTTATCCCCTTTGTATTCGATGCCATATGTAATTGTTGGCCACCCGTAATTCTTACCAGATTCAATTCTATTCAATTCATCACCTCCACGTGGACCGAATTCGGTTTCCCAAAGATCGCCAGTTTCCGGATGTATGGCGAGTCCCTGAGGATTGCGATGTCCATAGCTAAAAATTTCAGGACGTGCATTCGAATTGCCCAAAAATGGGTTCCCTTGGGCAGGTTGTCCATCGGTGGTAATACGTAAAATCTTTCCTAATGCTGCATTTAAATCCTGAGCCAAAGGTCTTGTAACTAAATCAGACCTTTCGCCTGTGCTGACAATAATATTTCCATTTTTGTCAAATATAATGCGTCCGCCATAATGCAAGTTGCCTTTATGAGCAGGAGTTGCTTGATAGATCACCTTAGCACCTTCTATGGATTTTTCGTCGGCCGATAATTTTCCTTTGGCAACCGCAGTTAATGTTCCGGCCGCTGTGTTATCGGAAAAAACCCAATATACCATGCGGTTTGATTCGAAATTTGGATCAAGTCGTACACCCAAAAGTCCTCCTTGCCCGCTACTATTGACTGGAGGTAAACCCTTGATTGGTTCACTTAATTCACCATCTTTTGTTGCAATTCTAAAATCGCCCTCTTTTTCTGATATCAATAATCGGCCATCAGGCATTGCGGTAATGCCCCAAGGTGATTTTAATCCCTCTGCAATCACTTTACCTTCATAAGGTGTGGTAGTTTTCACACCCTGAATTCTAGTTTGTCCAGCAAATGCCGGCTTATAATTTGTGTTTGCCTTTTGTGTTTCTACAGCAGGATAGCTCGTTGTATCCACGGGAGCATTAGCACTGCTATCCGAACCTGAAGTCGAACTAGCAGGACTTGAATTACATGCCGTCAATCCTAATGATACTGTTAAAAGGCTTATAGTCAATTTGGTTTTCATTATCAGTAAGTTATTTGGTTTGATTATCGATTTGAAGATATTAAAAATTAACGAGATATTATTTTAAAGGGATGTAATATTATAAATAAGATGAGTACATAACATAATGAAGACAGATGGATCTAGACCGATCCTTTGACAGAAGGTTATAACTCGACATTATCTTTCCGAAAGGCAACTATTTATGATCTGCTGTAGCTCACTATCCTTGTTGACATAATAGTCACTTATATCCAAAATCGTATTGGTGTTTAAATTATAAGTACATACAGGAAGGTAATTGGGCTCTGCAGAAGTTTCTAACGTTTTAAAATACTCCGCACTTTCCTGAATACTTGAAAACTCTTTAGATTCGCAATGCTGTGTATCCTGATTATATGCAATGGTTATAAAGTTCTTTTTCATTTTATTCACCTTTTATTGACAGAATAACGAAAATTGCAGCGTAAAAGTTTTAGAAATTTTTCAATTTTAAAATTGGTATCTTCGAATTTATCAAACGAATATATGGCTAGCGACTATTGATTTTCCAAAAAATATCGTTGCTTTGCTTTCAAAATCATGCGGGTCATCAGTCGTGTAGAATGTCAATTGTTCATCTTGGGAACAAAGTATCTCAATTTCTTTATGTCTATTCAGATAGTCTTTTAAGCTAGCCGCGACAATGGGACCCTGGGAGATAATCTGAATATGGTTTGGTACATACTTCTCTATTACAGGCAATAATAACGGGTAATGCGTGCAAGCAAGCACTATGGTGTCAATCTGAGCCGATTGTTGTAACAGTTCCCGTATATCCTTTTCGACAAAATAATGAGCGCCTTTGGTATTCATTTCATTGTTCTCTACTAATGGCACCCAAAAAGGGCAGTCATGTTGAAAAACCTCAATTTCAGGGTTAAATTTGTGAATTTCTATTTTATAGGATTCTGAATTGACTGTACCCGTAGTTGCTAAAATACCAATTTTATTGGTTTTAGTAAAATTATGAACCATTTCGGTAGTGGGTCTAATTACTCCGAGTACGTTCTTTCCGGGGGAAGGTCATTTTGTTGAATGGTTCTTAATGCTTTAGCTGATGCTGTATTACAGGCCAATATAATGAGGTTACATCCCAAGTCGAATAGTTTAAAAACACATTGTTTGGTGTAATTATAAACGGTCTCAAACGATCGTGTACCATAGGGAACACGAGCATTGTCACCTAAATAGATATAATCATATTGAGGCAAAAGGTGTTGAATTTCTTTAAATACGGTGAGACCGCCATAACCAGAATCAAAAATACCAATAGGACCGGAAGTTTTTAAATTATTCATAACGCACTGTTATATATTCCTTCACTTATAACAGTGCGTTACAAGATTCAGATTTATTGTAGCAAAGATGGTTTCTCTTTATATATTTTCCAAATTAATTCGCCAAATAATGTATTCGTCCAGGCAAACCAATGTCTTGTGAATTTTTTAGGATCATCTTTATGAAAAGATTCATGCATAAATCCGGTTCCACCATGGGTATTTACCAGCGTCTTAATACAGTTACGAATCTCCTCATCACTTGTCGAGGTCTGTGCGCGCATGATAATGGACATCGGCCAGATCATATCTCTGCCTATGTGAGGACCACCAATTCCTTCTGCTGCCGTTCCTTTGAAAAAGAATGGATTTTTATCGGACAGCACAAAGTTACGCGTACGTTGATAAACTTCATTATTGATATCGACAGCCCCTAAGTACGGTAAGGCCAGTAGGCTGGGAATATTGGCATCATCCATCATCAGATGACTTGAAAACCCGTCCACTTCGAAGGCATATATACGACCTAGTGTTGGGTGATCTATTATGCCGTACTTATTTACTGCTGCTTCTACCTCGTTTGCGAGCGCTTCCATTTTATCGGCGAGTGCCTTTTCATTTTTGACTTTTTTCAATATCTCTGCAGATTGTCTAAGACTCACAATTGCAAACAAATTGGAGGGAATCAAGAACGAGAATACGGTAGAATCGTCCGAAGGTCGAAAACTAGAACAGATCAATCCAACCGGATTCACGGGATATCCATAACCATCAACCTGCAACGTATCTGATCCTCTTGCGGTAGTGCGCTCAAATTTATAAGGACCGAGGCTGTCTTTTCGTTGTTGCTCAACGAAAGTTTGATATATTTTATGTTGGGCTTCCAGCCATTCCTCATTAAATGGACTACTGTCTTTGGTTTCTTTCCAGTAATGATAGGCTAATCGAATTGGATAGCACAACGAATCGATTTCCCACTTCCGTTCATGAATCCCTGGTTTCATGTCTGTATGATCGCTAAACCATTCGCCCTTTTTGGTTGGATCATTATAAAATGCATTCGCGTAAGGGTCAATATTGATACATTTACTCTGCTTTTGGATTAGTCCAACAATCAGATCCTGTAATTTTTTATCCTTTTTCATAAAGGGAAGATAGGGCCATACTTGTGCACTGCTATCACGTAACCACATGGCGTCTATATCTCCTGTAATGACGTACGTGTAGTTTCTTCCGTTTTGAACATAGGGGAAGACTGTGGTGTCAAGAGTATTGGGAAAACAGTTATTAAATAACCACGACAGCTCCTTATTTTTAACATTTTTCTGAAATTCTACAATTGCATCTTCTATTACTTTACTCGAAAAAAGCCTCTTCTCTTTGACGGTACGGACTGTAGGAAAAGAATGTTCTTGAGCAAATGAAAATTTGCTGGTTAGTGCACCTGCTGTTAACAGGCTTGCGTTTTGGATAAATGTTCTACGCTTCATGCTTATAGGACTGTTTATTTATGATATAAGGTTATTTATTAACATGCAAGATAGAAATATTTTTGAATAAAAGGAATAGCAAATACGATTTAGCATTATAAAATTGACCAAAGATGTGAATTAAGTCATTTTTATTCGGTTAATTTGCGTTTAGGAATGCATTTTGCTATAAAAAACAATCTTTTAAAAAATTTTATGAGGCTTAATATAACAAAAAACAATAATTTACTTCGATTGGCGTTGGCTAGCATTGGAGTAGGTGTTTCCTTAGGAGCTGTTGCCCAAATTAAGAGCCAGCCTTATTCGTATCATTTTTATCAGAAAATGAACGAAGCTGTTTATTCTACGGAAACCAGGATCCATACTTCTGCTAAACCCTTCGTCATTAAAGACTCTTTATTGTTAGCCAAGTTTGATTCAATTCAATCTAACAAACCCGTGTCATCGTCCAACTGGTTTATGCGCAAGATTTTTAATGAGCATCTTATCCAAGTCGAGAAGGACGATTATACGTTCTATGCTGATTTTTTACCAGATCTTTATATGGGAAAAGATATGCTAGGCGATAAACGGCGTACTTGGATGAATAGTAGAGGATTTCAGGTGGGATTAAATGTGGGGAACAAGTTTACATTCAATACGTCAGCATTTGAAAGCCAAGCAGTTTTTCCCAAATATCTGGATGACTACATTGTTGCGAATAAAGTTGTTCCTGGCCAAGGGAATACGAAATTTCAGTCTAAAAATAAAATGGACTGGATGTATGCTACAGCGAGCATGACTTATGACGCACATAAATATATCCAGGCTACTTTGGCTTACGATAAAAACTTCATTGGAGATGGTTATCGCTCCATGCTTCTGTCCGACTTTTCTTCGAACTATGCCCATCTTAAATTGACCGGAACGATAGGAAATGTTCAATACACTTCAATTTGGGCCTATATGAATGATCCAACACACCCTAGACAAGATTTAACGGGCACATATCCTATGGAGGGGCAAAATAATACCCGTTTGGGAGATGGAAAGAAATGGGGGGCTTTTCAATATTTGGATTGGAATGTAACCAATAAATTATCGGTAGGTTTTTTCCAATCCGTTGTTTGGGCCGCGCAGGATGAAGGAGGAAGAAGGGGTTTTGATTTTAGTTACCTAAGTCCAGTTATCTTTATTCGCCCTGTCGAAAGTAACAATACGACTTCGCCGGATAAAATGTTTTTGGGCTTAACTTCCAAATATAAGCTTCCATATAGATTGACAGCATATGGCCAGTTCTTGTTAGGAGAGTTTACGGCGAAAGAATTTTTTGCAGGAAATGGATACGCACATAATAAATGGGGTGCACAGCTTGGTGTAAGAGGGTATGATATGTTTGGCGTAAAGAATTTAAACTTTCTAGCCGAATACAATACAGCTAGACCCTATACCTACGCGCACTTTAAATCGTATTCAAACTATAGTAACAACGCCGAGCCATTGGCGCATCCAAAAGGCGCAAACTTTAGAGAGCTTGTTGGCCTAGTTAATTATGCATGGGACAGATGGGACTTTTCGGTACAGGGAATGTTTACTCAAAACGGGCTGGATCTACCCGACGGAAGTAACATGGGAGGGAACATCTTTCAGTCCTATAATACAATACCAAACTTATATGGCAATCATATTGCACAAGGTATAAAGAATACTATCTATTATGCAGACGCGAAGGCAGCCTATGTACTTAATCCAAAGTATAATCTTCGTCTAGAGCTCGGATACACCCAACGTTATGCAAAAGCGAAATATGAATCGCCTATCGTCAATAAATCTGGCGTTATCTCATTCGGACTTCGCTCAAGTTTCCGGGCAATTTATAATGATTTATAACAATGATATTCCGATGAAAAAGATCCTTATAATGAATGGCCCAAATTTAAATTTATTGGGTGTAAGAGAAAAATCAATTTATGGTAGCCAGGATTTCGTTAGCTATTTTGAAGCGCTTAAACAGCAGTTTGCAAGTTTGCAACTGCACTATTTTCAAAGCAACTCAGAAGGAGCTCTAATCGATAAGATCCACGAGGTTGGTTTCGACTTTGATGGAATTGTATTAAATGCCGGAGCGTATACACATACCTCCGTTGCGCTTGGCGATGCGATTGCAGCTATTACAACTCCTGTTGTAGAGGTCCACATCAGTAATGTCCACCAAAGAGAAGAATTCCGCCATCATTCGTTTTTAGCGAAGAACTGTCAAGGCGTAATTTGTGGTTTTGGTTTGGACAGCTATCGATTAGGCATCGAAGCTCTTATCAAATAAAAAGCGGGAATTTTCCGCTTTTTTATTTGATAATTAATTACTCCATTCTAACCAATAAGACTTCTAATTTGGGCTTCGTCTGATCTGATCTGCTCTCTCATTGCTTCTAACGATTCGAAACGTTCATCATGACGGATAAAATGAAGGAATTTAACACGCAGTGTTTTGCCGTAAATATCCTGATCGAAATCAAAGAGGCTGATTTCAATAGCTCGGTTCATACCATCGACGGTGGGTCTAGTTCCTATATACCCCATTCCTTTAGCAATTGAAATAGGGCTTTCTTCTTTGTATTCCCCAGTAGTAATGTTTTGGATGTGATTGTAGATATAGACCTCAACAGCATATATCCCATAAGCTGGTATAAGTTTATGCGGTTCGTGAACCTGTAAATTTGCCGTTGGAAATCCAATTGTACGTCCGATTTGGTCTCCTCTAATCACAGTACCTGTCAATTCGAAAGGATATCCCAAATATAGATTTGCCGTTTTTATGTCACCCTTTATAAGTGCTTCGCGTACCCGTGTGGAGGATACGGCAATATCATTAATATCCTGCTCGGGAATTTCGTCGACACTGTAATCAAATATGGAGGCAAACTGTTCTAAATCGCCCATACTTCCCTGTCGATCCTTTCCGAAATGGTGATCGTATCCTATTACAATTTTTTTTGTACCAAGTTTTCCCACAAGGACATTGCTAATATATTCTTCTGGAGTTTGATTGGAAAAATCACGGGAAAAGGGAATTATGATTAAATGGTCAATGCCAACTTTACTCAGCTGACTGACCTTTTCTTCGATATCATTGATTAAGCGCAAACTATCATCATCTGGATTGATAATCAAACGCGGGTGTGGAAAAAAAGTGAGCAAAATTGTCTCTCCACTGATTTTATGAGCAGCTTCCTTTAAGTGAGCCAATATTTTTTGATGGCCAATATGAACACCGTCAAAAGTGCCGATGGTTACAACTGCATTTTCAATAGGTGAGAAATCATCTAAACTTCTGTAGATTTTCATTTATAGGAGTTTTTGCAAAAATAAGATAAAGTATCAATAAAATGGGTTGGTCGAGTTATTTAATGATCTCTTTATGACGTTTTATTTCCGCGATAAGTTTTTCTAAATTCCAGGCATTTTCTACTGAATAATCCCCACTTTTGGTACGCCTCAAAGAACTTAGATGTGATCCACTCTGTAAAGATTTTCCGAAGTCATAGGCCAAGGATCTAATGTATGTTCCCTTTGAACAGGATATGCGGAAATACACGTTGGGAAGCTCAATTTTTTCAATAAGAAAACTATTGATTCGAACTTGACGGGATTTTATTTCAACCTCTTCACCGCGGCGTGCTTTTTCATAGACCCGTTCGCCATTGATTTTTATAGCCGAATGAGCAGGAGGAAATTGTTGAATTTCGCCTTCAAATGCTTTTGCAGATTCCATTATCATATCGTCTGTAATATGATCGATAGGAAATGTTTCGTTAATTTCTGTTTCCAGATCATAGGAAGGCGTGGTAGCTCCCAATGTAATGGTTCCAGTGTATTCTTTGTCTTCGGCTTGGTAACTATCTATTTTCTTTGTGAATTTGCCTGTGCATACGATCAGTAAACCGGTCGCAAGCGGATCTAAAGTTCCTGCATGACCGACTTTTAATTTTAACGGCTTGATGGAGTTTCTGATTTTACCAACCACATCAAAACTAGTCCAAGTCAAAGGTTTATCAATCAACAGCATTTCTCCTTCGGCAAAATGAAACTTCGCTGAGTTTTCACTAACCTTTATATTTTCCATCAAAAGATTTTAAATAATTTGTAAACTATGACCCGAAAGTAGGAGGGTAAGAATAATGACACCAACGATTATTCGATACCAACCAAATGCTTTAAAACCGTATTTAGTCAAGAAGCCGATAAAAGATTTAATCGCAACTATTGCGACAACGAAACCAATTAGATTGCCAATAATAAGCAAATTGAGCTCTTCCCCATTAAAGGTGTTCCCTTCTTTAAAGAACTTTAACAGCTTTACAGCAGAAGCACCAAACATCATCGGCAGGGCAAGAAAGAAGGAAAATTCTGCAGCAGCTTTACGTGTCAGTTTTTCGGCCATACCACCGATAATGGTACTAGCAGATCTTGAGGTACCGGGGATTAATGCAAGGCATTGATACACCCCAATCATAAAAGCTTGTTTGTATGAAACTTTGTCGGAATCTTCTACTGTAGGTTTGTTAAACCACCTGTCAACAAACAGTAATACTAAGCCGCCTACAACCAACATGATCGCGACCATTAGCGGGCTTTCCAATAGGGAGTCGATATAATCGTTAAAAAGCAACCCTAACACGGATGCAGGAATAGCCGCAATGATCAATTTATAGTAAAATGAGAGCGATTTAAAAAAACGCTTGTAGTATAATACCAGAACGGACAATATCGTTCCCATCTGGATGACAATCGTAAATAACTTAACAAATGCCGAGGGCTGTATACCCATTAAGGCAGTGGCTATGATCATATGGCCTGTCGAAGACACAGGCAAAAACTCCGTTAATCCTTCAATGATAGCAAGGATAATCGCTTCAATAATAGACATCTTTTAGAATTAAGATTATACTTTAATTGGATTTGTTCTTGGGACGGTATAAAATTGCTGCAAAACCTATTGCAAAACCGAGAACAACAACAATCGGCGCCAATGTAATTTTGGTAAAGCTATAAATATCGGTTTCACCGGACATCAATATAAATCCAATGATTACAACTAATACGCTAGCTATAAACAGTTGGTAATTTATTTTGGAGAATACAAATGAACCTTTATTAACTGATTCAGTAGATTTCTTTATTTGAGCCATTTTTTATCTGTATAAATCGTTAGATTGTGCCTTTAAGTATTTTGTTACTGCGAAATAAGTGCTAAGTCCCGAAATGAGAATCCCAATGAGGATTACTCCTAAAAATATCACAGCAAATTCAAACCAGTTACGTAAAAATACCAGTTCAGGTATTTGCTGTTGCGCAAACTTCAAGGTTAAAATAAGCAGTAGAATCGCGATCAAGGAACCGAGCAAACCATGAATAATACCATACGTTATAAATGGTTTACGGATAAAGTTTTTAGTAGCCCCAATAAGCTGCATACTTTTAATTAAGAAACGTTGGGAGTAAATAGCAAGACGTATCGTGTTGTTAATTAAAGCAACTGCGATAATTAGCAGGATAACAGCAAATGCAAGTACAATCACCCCTATGATCCGGACGTTTTTGTTCACCATGTCGATCAGAGACTCCTGATAAACCACCTCTTTAATTTTATTGTTTTTGGAGATTTTTTCAATAAAAGTTTTAATACTATCTGTATTGGCATAATTCTCTTTCATATAAACATCCAATGAAGGTAAAAGAGGGTTATGCCCCAGATACTGTACGAAATCTTCGCCAAGGTCTTCCTTTAGATTTTTTGCTGCTAACTCTTTACTGATATATTCGGTACGAAGCACATAGGTGTCTTTCTCGAGATCTTTTTGCAATGAAAGAACATCACCTTCGCTCGTACCATCGTTCACGATGACATTTAAGACGATATTTTCCTTAACGTATTTCGAAAGATTTTTAGCATGCACCAAGAGCAATCCCAACATACCTGTTACCAATAACACTAGAGCGATACTAATAACCGTAGATACATATACAGATTTTGTTTTTCTTTTTTGTGTGCTTAATTCGTATTCTGACATAATAAGCGAAAATTTATTTGCGAAAGTAACTATTTGAGTGGAAGATTTCGAATTAATCTTGTAATTACTTTGATAAAAATCAATTCGAACCCTGTTTTCTACCTATGCTTAATTAACTTTTCAATACTATAATTTATTGTTCAAACTACAAAACTTTTATCACATTTCAGTATTAAATCGTAATTTCGCCAGTCATAAAAATTCCTTAAGAATAAAAATGGAGTATAATCACAAATCATTAGAGAAAAAGTGGCAAAAATTTTGGGCGGATCATCAAACGTTTAAAACTTCTGATACGCAACAAAAGCCAAAATACTATGTATTGGATATGTTTCCTTATCCTTCCGGAGCGGGGTTGCACGTTGGTCATCCGCTGGGCTATATTGCTTCGGATATCTTTTCAAGGTATAAACGTTTAAAAGGTTTTAATGTGTTGCATCCGATGGGGTATGATTCTTTTGGTCTTCCTGCGGAGCAATATGCGATTCAAACGGGCCAGCATCCAGCCGTAACGACTGAAGTCAATATCAATCGTTATCGGGAACAGATGGATAACATTGGATTCTCTTATGATTGGAGCCGGGAAGTGCGTACTTCAGATCCTTCCTATTACAAATGGACGCAGTGGATTTTTATGAGATTATTTGATTCTTGGTATAATAAAGAATCGGATAAAGCCGAACCGATCGAAACGTTGATGGCGAGGTTTGCTACAAATGGATCTGCTGCTATTGCAGCGGTTGCTGATGAGGACGTTTTGGAATTTAGCGCTGAAGATTGGAAATCTTTTGATGAAGAAAAACAACAACGTGAATTGCTGAAGTACCGGATTGCTTATTTACGAGAAAGTACAGTAAATTGGTGTGCTGCGCTGGGAACTGTATTAGCGAATGATGAGGTAATCAATGGGGTTTCTGAGCGTGGAGGATATCCCGTCGAGCAAAAGAAGATGATGCAATGGTCTATGCGGATCACAGCTTATGCTGATCGGCTCCTGAGAGGGTTGGATACGGTTGATTGGCCCGAACCTTTGGTAGAAATGCAACGTAACTGGATCGGAAAATCGGTGGGTGCTTCCGTGAAATTCCCCGTACCACAATTAGATACGGTCATCGAAGTTTTTACGACACGTGTAGATACTATTTTTGGCGTTTCATTTGTCGTTTTAGCTCCAGAGCACGAATTGGTACCAGCATTAACTACCCCTCAGCAACAATCCGAGGTAAGTGCCTATATTGAGAAAACTTCCAAAAAGTCTGAATTGGATCGTATGGCCGATACGAAAACAGTTTCTGGGGCTTTTACGGGTTCGTATGCCAAGCACCCACTTTCGGGACAAGACGTACAGATTTGGATCGCAGATTATGTATTAGCCAGTTATGGAACAGGCGCTGTCATGGCTGTACCTAGTGGCGATCAACGGGATTATGTATTCGCTAAGCACTTTGATCTTCCTATTATTCCTATTTCAGATACTCAAAATATTGAAGAAGAAGCTGATCCCAATAAGGATGGGAAATATATTAATTCCGATTTTATCAATGGTATGACTTATCAAGAAGCTGTACCTGCTTTAATTGCCAAGTTGGAGGCGATCAAATTGGGTAAAGCGAAAATCAACTTCCGTATGCGGGATGCCATTTTTGGACGTCAGCGCTATTGGGGCGAACCCGTGCCTGTATACTTTAAAAATGGATTACCTTATTTAATTAAAGAAGAAGAATTGCCTCTCTTATTGCCGGAAGTTGATAAATATTTGCCAACGGAATCAGGCGAACCCCCTTTAGCAAGAGCAAAAGGTTGGAAATATGAAGATCAATATGAGTATGAATTGAGTACAATGCCCGGATGGGCAGGCTCTTCATGGTATTGGTTTAGATATATGGATCCGAAAAACGACGGTGACTTTGCGTCCAAAGAAGCTGTAGACTATTGGAAAGCAGTAGATTTATATATCGGTGGTTCGGAGCATGCTACCGGGCACCTATTGTATTCGCGCTTTTGGAATAAATTCTTAAAAGATTTGGGCTACCAGAACGAGGAAGAACCATTCCGTAAATTGATTAATCAAGGAATGATTCAAGGGCGCTCTAATTTTGTGTATCGTGTGTTGGATGAAGAGGGTAGAGGAACAAATCAATTTGTGTCTTACGGGCTGAGAGATGAATATAAAACTATACCTTTACATGTTGACGTAAATATTGTACAAAATGATGTGTTGGATTTAGAAAAATTCAAAAACTTCAGACCTGATTTTTCAAATGCTGAATTTGTATTGGAGAATGGCAAGTATATCTGCGGTAGCGAGGTGGAGAAAATGTCGAAGTCCAAATTCAATGTTGTCAATCCAGATGATATTATCGAATCTTATGGAGCGGACACACTGCGGCTGTACGAAATGTTTTTGGGGCCTTTGGAGCAAGCTAAGCCTTGGAATATTAATGGTATAGAAGGAGTTTATAAATTCTTACGTAAGGTATGGCGTCTGTTTCATGATGCAGAGGGTAATTTCAATGTTTCCGACGAAGAGCCTACAAAAGCAGAATTTAAAGCCTTACATAAAATTATTAAAAAGGTGGAAGACGATATTGAGCGTTTTTCTTTCAATACTTCGGTTTCTGCATTTATGATCTGTGTGAATGACTTAACAGATTTAAAATGCAATAAGCGACAGATACTGGAACAATTCATTATCACCCTCCAACCGTATGCACCCCACATTACGGAAGAGCTGTGGACGCTATTAGGGAATGAAGCCGGTACACTTTCTTCTGCTTCTTACCCTATATTTAGACCGGAATATTTAGTCGAATCAGAATTTGCGTATCCGGTATCCTTCAACGGAAAGATGAAATTCAATCTATCGTTAGCGCTCGATCTAGATCAAAAGACGATCGAAGATATCATCAGATCACATGCCGATGTACAACGTCATCTAGATGGGAAAGCCATAAAAAAGATTATTTTTGTTAAAGGGAAAATAATCAATATTGTGGTCTAACCAGATTCACTTTCCAATAAAAAAGCCGTTTTATCGAAAAGATAAAACGGCTTTTTTATGCTAATACATCTTGAAACGCTATTGTCTTTTCAAAGATTGCTTTCGCATATGGGCAATTGGGAACAATTTTAGCGTCGTTCTTTCGTGCATAGTCAACTGCCTCCAATACTAATTTTTTGCCTACACTCATTCCTCTGTATTCTTCGTGCACTTCCGTGTGGTCAATCGAAAATTCATGATCGTTTTGCCACGTATACTCTAAAATTCCGGCTTCATTATTTTCAACCTCTGCAACGAAATTACCTCTTTGGTCTGTCTCAATGTTTTTTATCTCCATAATTTTTTTAAAAAATAACGTCTTAAAGGACGTTTTGTTTTATGTAATTTTTAATTTTTTGCTCACTGTCATGTTTGTCTAATTCGCACTACTTTTCCATCTACTGATAATTAAAGCAAAACACCTATTGTCGTGGGCCAGGAAAGCGAATAAGGATAGGCAATATGCATTTTTAAAGAATTTTTCGTATATTTGCAATTATCTCCTTAGAATACATCGCATTTTTATCTTTTCAACGAAGCTCTAAAGGTCCGAAACCTCCACGGGAACATTTACTTTAATCCATATTGAATGAGCAAAAGCCAAATCACATTTAACAAAAAAGAACGAGAAAAAAAGAAATTACTCAAGAAGCAGCAAAAAAATGAGAAAAAGGAATTCAATAAAACAAACAATGACAAGGGAAAATCTTTGGAAGAATTGTTTGCTTATGTTGATGAAAATGGGAATATCTCAGACAGACCTGCAATAAAATTGAAAGAAGGTGAGAGTCCAAGTATGGTCTCAAATCATCATGATGAGTATTCCTTTGGAAAAGTTGTCCACTATAATAACGATTCCAACTATGGATTCATCAGAGACAACGAAACCCAGCAATCTGTTTATTTCAACGACCGTTTGGTCGGGCAGAAATTGAATTTGAATCAGAAAGTGAAGTTTAAATTTAAGAGTGCTAAGCAAGGCGCGCAAGTGACTGAAGTCTTGATCGAATACTAGAAGAATAAACACTGCAAATTTCAGGTGTTTATGATAGTAAGGCCCTTTGTTTGATGTCAAAGTTGTTGAAGTCAAACAAAGGTTTTTTTTGCATGTACAAATACTTTGCGCAGGAAGCTGACCTATCGTACTAATAGGATTTATTATACGGTTATAAGCTTCATTTTTGCACAGCTTTCATATTACCCATTAGTTTTCCATTCAGATTTCCTAATCTGCATGTTGAGGCTTTTCCAGGTTTCATCCCCAATGGATACTTCCGAACTAATGTTTTCGTTGATCCGAAAACCTACTTCTTGATAGCATCGAATGGCATTGGCATTCCATTCATAGACATTTAGATCAGCTATGCCATAGTTACCGTCTATAAAAAGTAGCTTCAGGAGTGCATTTACAGTGCTTTTGCCATAGCCTCTATTCCGGTCAGAGCTTTTCGCAATTAAAATACGGCAAAGTCTTGGGGTATTCCGCTCGAAGTTTAATTCACAATGACCAATAATTTCTTTAGTTGCTGTATCAGTTATTTTAAAGATTTGTCGCTTTGGATCTGTAATGTATTTTTCAAGTTGCTGGTCGGTAATCGGAAAAGCAAAATAAGGGCCTGCAAACTGTAAGAGTTCCCTCGCTGATCCAATCCACGATTTAAATAGTGTGAAATCTGACTTTTCGAATTGAATAAGTGTTACCATTATTGTTGTTTTTTTTGTAGCCATTCCGATAGCGCAGGTCCAATTTATACAATTTTTGGCAACCGATTCCAAAGATGTCCGCTAATTTCACGAAATTCACACAAAATTTAGTACAGGACATTATGCCGCAGCTTATTTTAGATACCTTTATAGAGGCTCCTTTGTCTGTGGTTTTCGACCTGGCACGTAGTATTGATCTGCATAAGTATTCTGCAAAGAAGACTGGAGAGGAGTCAATTGGAGGGGTGACGACTGGTTTGATCGAGATGGGGCAGCAGGTTAGGTGGCGTGCAAGACATCTCGGGGTCAGGCAAACGTTAACTGTGCAGATAACAGCCATGGAACGGCCTTATTTTTTTGAAGATAAAATGGTCCACGGGATCTTTTATTCCATGGAACATCAGCATTTCTTCGAAGAAGTTGAACATGGAAAAATAATCATGCGCGATATTTTTAATTTCGAAGCACCGTTTGGTGTTCTGGGAAAATTTGCGGAATCTCTCTTTTTAACACGTTATATGCGAAAGTTTATTGAAGAGCGCAATCAGGTAATCAAAGAAGTTGCTGAATCTGGTCGTTATGTGGACTATATACCCGAATAGCTTTTTTACTAGAAGCGAAAGATTGATCGCCTTCGGTTAGCGCATTTTGCTATTGGTCTAAAATCTTATCAAGGGTAGTGTTGACCTTTCCTATTGTTCTCCCGAAAAAATCCCTGAGATTCCCTGTATTTAATCATTCCGTGCAACAACATCCAGGTTTGGATTTTTCTTACGAAGTTGCTCTTGTATAAAATCAAAAGCGCCTTTTTGATTCATAGTCACCTGGTGGATTTTGTTGAATTCATTGAAAAAATAGACGCGGTAGCTATTAGGGCCCCGGTAATTGCGTATGATTTTCGTTTCAATGCGATGGATTTGATCAATTTCAATGCATTTATTTCCGATCAGCGGGAAAAATAGAATCTCATTTTTAAAAAAAACATAAGGTGCTATCGCTGAAAAGATGCGGGTCAATCGCTTGGTGTATTGCTCGTAGGTAGCAAGGTCCTCGCTGTTTAGATCCTGTAGTACCCGAATAAATTTTTGGTTCTTCCTGTAAACTACCCAGCATAAAAGTCCAAATATAAAACCTAAATAAATGAAAAGAATCGATAGGGTAGGGAGTGATTTGTAGAAAAATGTAAGTCTGTCTTCAATGCCTAGCCAATGTTGAAAAAAGGCGGACAGGAAAAATCCATAGCAAAAGGCGAATATAGAGAGGAAAATTCCGATGATCACATTGCGGGTCCTCCTAATCTTTTTGAGCTCTATTTTTAAAAAGAATGGCAATGCTGAAAGTTCGTAGCTCATAAAATTTTTTAAAATTTAAATATACAAAAATGCTTTGTGTTCTTCATTGAAAGTTGAATCTTATCAATTTATAAGCTGCATTTATATGATGTTTAACTTTATGTTTTGTTATATAGTTGATTGTATTATATATATTTATGTTTTTAATATGTTGCTTACGTATTGTCTGTTATTTTTAAGCTCATTTTTACTGATTTGAAGAATTCTATTTTCATTTTTTCTTTTTGTAATTGCCTTTACTCGACTGAGCTGTTTTAGCTCGTATGTGCTATTCTATTTATTGGTGGTGTATTGGGTAGAGGAATAGAATATACTGTCTTAAATCGATTAAAAATACTATTACAAGCTATATCCTAGGGCAACAGTGTATTTGGTCCTTCTGATTGAATCAACTATGTGGAAAAATAGGCAAAATTTTTATTGATTAAGCGTCTTTTCATCTATATTGCCATTTAGAGGCTTTTTGGCTTCATTGTAATTCCCCGCCGCTATAAGTTTGCTTGAATTTCCATTTATTGCTCTAGATCGCGCTAAATGCCTGCTTAATCGAAAGTAAATACATTGCGACGACCCATGTCGTCTATATCGATCTATATCAATGCAGTATGGATAAGTTTAAAGGGGCATGATATAACTGATCGCTATAGAGCGATGCCGTTTAATACAATAAAAAGATTGGATAAAATTTTATCCAATCTTTTTATTGTATTAAATAAGCATTATATGTCATTTTAATTGGTAATTTTTCTATTTATATAAGTTACGTAAAATATTGTTTTTTAAATATTAATAATTATTTATTGCGGTATTTTTGCGACGGTATGCAATATCATGTAAAATCACCTTTATAGTCAGTAAATAGTAACCTTTTTTTAAAATTTAATCCAAAAGAAAGACGGAGAAAGGGCGGTCAAAAAATGATAAGCTATTAGAAAATGTAATCATTTTCCTTGTTTACAACGCTGCTTAACTAAAATGTGTACTATTTTCAATTGTTTGTATGGGGACTGACCTCATTGTTATACCTGTCTCGATATCATGACTGTTTCTCATGCTTCATGTAACTTATCGGTATATAAGACTATTGTATAAATTGAGGTTAGGGTGCCATAGATACTTTTTTTTATATAAAAATCTTATTTTCATATTTATTATGTTCTTTATGTCAAGGTTTAGTTGTGCTTATTTAATAAGCACAGGTCGACACAACATTACCTTGAAGACAAGTCTGCCATCATAATGTTTAGTGTTATTATCAAGCTTTATTTGAAAGGATATGCATTGTAGTCAATAGAATTTTTCCTTTAAAGAGCTCATTATTGAATTGGCTAACGGCCGCTTTTTGAAGCATTGCCGAAAGCTTTTTTGGTATGATCTTAAACTCATGGTGTAATGGGTTTTATGTTGCTGTTTTGAACAAAATTATAGCCCCTTGCCGCAGTTGGCAAAGTTTTGCTAGCAACCAGCTAAAGAGTTTAGTTTGATTGCAACCGCTTTAGGCTATTCCCAAGTTTTGAGGTTTTTTGGATAAAATGTCCATTCAGGAGTTTTTATTATGTTCTGATCTATATCATACCAAGGACTGAGTTTGCTATCATTCCAATTGTTTAAAATTTGTATATCTTGAGCTGGCATGTAGCTTTGGGCGAGTAGCACAATTGTTTTTCCGCTATTATTCTTGGCCAGATCAACAACGATAACTGCATGGCCAATAGGCGATCCTTTTTGAATAAAAGTGTCTCCAATTTTAACTTCTTGGGTAGTGTTTACTTGATGAAGTTCGTCGTGTAGCGAAGCGGTATTTGCATAGGCGAAGATGTATTCCAAGTACTTCCAATAGGTCGGATAGGAGTAGTCTCCCTTTGCGTAGTTTGTATACGCTCGGGGTTTGCCATCCGAGAGAAAGTTAAATTTTATATCCTTATACCGCTTTTGTCCGTATAAATAATCCGCCCTGAGTCGCATGATTGCATCGGCGCACTGATGTAAATCTCGTTTTCCTATGTGCAGTTTTACAACACTATTGTAGATGTTTTCTCTACGTTTAATCTTTCCATTGTAATAATGTACCTCCTGATCGATAGAATAAAGTGGGAGATTTTCAAGAAAACTCCCAAATGCAACAGTTTTGTATTGCAGCCTTTTGAATCCTTCTGGTAATAGAAAGCGTGATTTAATGGTCATTCCATTAGGGTCAATAAATTGGTATCCGTCCGTCCGTATAGCTTCCTTGTATGCCGGCTCCATACTTTGTGTTTTCGATGCGGTGATATTGGGCTGTCCACAACCAAGAAAAGCCTGACAAGAGAACAAGGGGATGAGTATAGTTAGTGGTCTCATAGTTCTACATAGTATATTACAATTTAACGAATATACTTAAATTTATGGGGAAATCGGGAGAAGAGTAAAGCTTTAAAATTAAGAAATTTTTAAGCTATTGATTTGCTCTTTGGATCATTTTCTGATGTAGCTTAGCCGAAGTTAATGAGAATACTATTATGTCAGAAAAACAGATTTTTCAGACGTCGAGCAAAAAGCGCTGGTACGCTTTTTCTTGGATGAGCAGGGCATTGGTGATTGGTTTGATCATTGGTGTTATAGGTGTAATTTATACCTTAGTTAAGATCCAGATTCCTCCGTTCCCAATAATTAATACCAACACGCCGTTGACTGAAAAGTCTACTGCCAGATTAAAGAAATCAAAACAATTCAAGGAATTTACCATTTTAAAATCCGAATTGGAGAAAATCAAATATGATCGTGATCGCAAGCATCTAAAACATATTGGCTCAAAAAGTAGGATCAATATGGGATTTTACGTCAGTTCATGGTCAAACGAAGTACGTGAGCAGTCTCTATCTGATTTACGCCGCAACATCGGTCATTTGGATATGGTCGCCATGGAGTCATTTTTTACAGTACCCAATCAGGATACGGTGGTAGATAAAGCGGATACTGCCGCGCTCAAGGTTATTCATCAGTATAAGCGTAAAGCTATCGCACAGATTTCAAATTTTAATGGTAACGATTTTGACGGGCAAACCGTAAAAGCAATCTTAGTTGATCCAGAAAAACAACAACGTTTTATAGACGATATTCTGTTAAAAGTGAAGCGAGATGGTTTTGGGGGAGTAAATATTGATTTTGAAAACTTACAATTGGACGACCGGAAGGAATTAAATGATTTTATGGCTCACATTTATACCGTGTTTCATACCGAGGGGCTTCTTGTGTCGCAGGATATTTCGCCCGAAAATGATGATTACGACCCGATTGCCTTGCAGAAATATAATGATTACATAATCTTAATGGCCTATGATCAACATTCCATTGAAAGTAATGCAGGCGCTATCTCCCATCAGGCATGGGTCGAAAAAAATCTCGATGAGCTCTGTAGTAAGGTCAATGCGGACAAGGTAATTTTGGCGTTGGCATGTTATGGCTATGACTGGCCTAAAGGTAGTGTTGGACAGACATTGACTTATGATAATGCAGTCATTTTGGCGCATAATTACAATGCCAAGATTGCTTTTAATCCCGAATCGGCAAATCTAAGTTTTAGTTATACCGACGGAGGAGGAATGCATCATGATGTTTACTTCACAGATGCAGCAACCTATTTTAATCTTATCCGTAAAGCAGATGACTGGGGATTAGCCGGTATTGCTCTTTGGCGTTTAGGTAGTGAAGACGCCCGTTTATGGTCTTTTATTTCAAGATCATTAAGTCAAGAAAGCTTAAAGAAAGATCCATTTGACTTTGGAAAGATACAACAAATCCTAGTTGGAGGGATTCAATATATTGGCGATGGGGAGATTTTGGATTTGGTGAATAGCCCGGTTCCTGGGGAAGTTAAATTTATTTACGATTCATCGACGCTAATGATTCAGGACCAAGTGTATGTAAAAACACCGAGCAATTACGTTATTAAGCGCTTTGGAGAAAGAGACAAGACGGTGGTGCTCACATTTGATGATGGGCCTGATCCTACTTATACGCCACAAGTATTGGACATCTTAAAAAAAGAACGTGTTCCGGGAGCTTTCTTTCTTGTGGGTATGATGGCTGAGAAAAATATGGATCTGGTCCGTCGCGAATACCAGGAGGGACATGAAATCGGTAACCATACTTTTTTTCACCCCGATATGTCCACAATAGGGCCAAATCGTGTTAAGTTCGAGTTGAACGCGACCCGAAAGATCATTGAATGTATAACCGGTCATAGTACAATTCTTTTCAGAGCTCCTTTTAATGCGGATGCCGAACCACAGACGGTGGCCGAAATTCTGCCCGTGGCCCAGAGCCGTAAAGAGAACTATATCAATATTGGCGAATACATCGATCCCAACGATTGGGTACCTGGCCGTACAGCAGATGAAGTCTATAATGAAGTCATCAAACAACGCGATAATGGAAACATTATCCTATTACATGATGCTGGAGGCAATCGAGAAGCGACCATAGCCGCCTTGCCACGTATTATTCATTATTTTAAATCTCATGGATATAAATTTGCAACGATTGGTGATTTAATGGGCAAAAAACGAGATGAATTGATGCCACCTGTTGAAAATGCTTCCGATTCGGGATTTAGTGGATCTTCCAACCGCTTGTTCTTAGGAACCTTGTTTTATGGTAACATCTTCTTGAATCTGGTTTTTTCCATTGCCATTGTATTGGCAATTTTTAGAACAGCAATGATCGCTTATTTGGCAATCCGGCAAAAGCGAAGGAGTAAAAAGGAACATTCCCAATTGATAGTTGATCCTCAAGACAAGGTGAGCGTTATTATTCCTGCCTATAATGAAGAAATAACCGTACTGGCTACGATAAAAAGTCTTTTGAATTTGGATTATCCAGATTATGAATTGGTTTTTGTGGATGACGGATCGAAAGACAAAACGTTTGAGCTGGTTAGTAAGGTGTATGGCGACCATCCTAAAGTAAGGCTGTTTACCAAACAAAATGGGGGCAAAGCTTCTGCGCTTAACTATGGTATCCAACAATCCCAAGCGCAGTTTGTGCTCTGCATCGATGCCGATACGCAACTAAAGACAAATGCATTAAAACAATTGATGAAGTATTTTAATAAGGACCAGGTTGCAGCGGTTGCCGGAAGTGTGAAGGTCGGTAATGTACATAATATTTTGACGCATTGGCAATCGATCGAGTACATCACGTCACAGAATATGGATCGACGAGCCTTTGATCTGCTCAATATGATATCGGTAGTGCCTGGAGCAATTGGCGCCTTTCGTAAATCCGCTCTTTTGGAGGTGGGGGGATTTACAACCGATACCCTAGCGGAAGATTGTGATTTAACCATGCGTATATTAAAAGCCGGCTATATCGTTCGTAATGCATCAGAAGCAATCGCGTATACCGAAGCGCCAGATACGGTTGGCATGCTCTTTAAGCAAAGATTCCGCTGGAGTTTTGGTGTATTGCAAAGTTTTTGGAAGAATAAACAGACCTTATTAAATCCGAGATACGGCTATTTTGGTATGGTTGGAATGCCCAATATCCTGATCTTTCAGATTATTCTTCCGCTATTTGCACCTTTGGCCGACATATTTATGCTGTTCTCCTTGGTAAGCGGTCTTTTCTCCCTAAGTGAGGTAAATGGTATCAGCTGGACAGGAATTGCCGGATTGTTTTCATTGCATACGGGTTTTGGTCAGGTGATGTTCTATTACTTCCTATTTGTTGCCGTCGATATTTGCTTTGCGGCTATTGCGTTTAAATTGGAAGGAGAAAAGCTGGTCAACTTAATTTATTTGTTTCCACAACGTTTTTTCTGGCGCCAATTGATGTACTTCGTCTTATTTAAGTCGGTCAAAAAAGCCATTAAAGGAGAATTAAATACATGGGGTACCCTGAAACGAACTGGAGGAGTGAAGCAGGTCATCGCAAGTGAATAGAAAGCGCTCATTGACAGCGAAAGCTTAAATCTGCATGTACATCACTATCCTTAGCCAAAAAGTATACTGATATTTTTATTTGATCTCAGGATTAGTTACTTTCAATAAAAATAAGAAGAACGATGAAGATACTATCCGCTCAGCAAATGAGGAGCATCGATGGCGAAACATTAAAGGATCAAGGTGTCAACAGCCTGGATCTTATGGAGCGTGCTGCAACTGTTGTTTTTGAGGAAGTTAAAAGACTTCATTCCCGGATGGAGCGTGAAACATTTTACATTTTTTGTGGCAAAGGGAATAATGGTGGTGATGGCCTGGTTCTTGCTCGCTTATTGAATCAAGAGCAGGCAATGGTAAAGGTCTACATCGTCGATGTGGAGGAGTATTCCGCTGACAATCTTGCTAATCAAAAGCGTTTGTCCAACCAAGTAATCCAAAAGATCAATCCCGAAGAGCAAGTGGATATTCCTTCCAATGCAATCGTACTGGATTGCCTGTTTGGTTATGGGTTAAATACAGTCCTCACAGCAGAATGGAATGGTATTATTTCGAGTATAAATGGATGCGGTGCAAGAATATACTCAGTGGATATGCCTTCTGGGCTTCTTGCGGATAAAAATACGCCGCCTGATGCTCTAGTTGTTAGGGCAGACTTTGTGTTTACCTTTCAGGCGCCCAAGCTCGCCTTGCTACTGCCGGAAAACCAATGGTATGTCAAAGACTTTAAGGTGTTGGATATCAATCTCAGTCGGCTGGCCATTGACGAAACAGAAACTGATCTCTTTTATGTTGATCAGCTCCTTGTCGCTTCTTTTTATCGAAAGCGACGGAAATTTGATCATAAAGGGACATTTGGTCATACGTTGATTATTGGCGGGAGTAAGGGTAAAATGGGAGCTGTGCAGCTTGCGTTACGAGCAGCCCTTCGCGCCGGATGCGGTTTAGCCACAGCATATGTGCCCGCTTGTGGCCATACGATCTTACAGACTGCTGTGCCCGAAGCAATGATCTTGACAGATACTGAAACGGATTTTATTACCCAAATCCCCAACATCACGAGTTATCAATCTATTGGTATGGGTATTGGCATGGGTACAACGCAATATACTATTGATGCCTTAAAGGTATTTATTTTCACTAAAAGTAATACCCCGTTGGTATTAGATGCCGATGCATTGAATATTCTTGCTCGAGATCCTGATCTATGGGCATTTGTACCGGCAGACAGTATATTGACTCCACATCCAAAAGAGCTTAGTCGAATATTGGGTCCTTGGAAGGATGATTTCGAAAAGATGGAAAAAGTAAAAGCTTTCGCCGTCAAACACCAATTTTATATGCTGGTTAAAGGGGCCAATAGCATGATGGTCATGAACGATGGGGCACTCTATTTCAACAGTACAGGGAATGTTGGGATGGCGACGGGTGGCAGTGGCGATATCCTGACAGGTATCATCGCAGCGCTTCTAGGACAGGGGTATTCATCCAAACAAGCTCTAATTATGGGTGTATATATCCATGGGCGTGCAGCAGATATTGCGGTAGAGAAGATTGGAGTCTATTCCTTGTTGCCTTCCGACACAATCAACTATCTTTCCAGTGCACTGATTGGATTAGAACAGGAGTATGATGGATTGGTACATTGAGCAAGTCTTTGCTGCCCGAACTTGGAAACTGCGAAAAGAAGTCTTTTCTCCCGAGGGGAAGCTTGGTGAAGTAATGCTAGATGGCGATTTTGAAGCCACGCATTTTGCAGCCTACGATGGAAATGATGTCGTTGGTGTTCTCAGCCTGATTTCTCTCGGCGATAACTACAACATCCATTTTCTTGCCGTTGCCCCACATGTTAGAATGCAGGGGATAGGCACGGCATTATTAGGCTACGCTAGACGATTTATAGGTACATTTAATGGTAAAGTTGTGCTAGCCGAAGCCCTTCTTGATCAACAGCACTTTTGGAAAAAGAACGGTTTTGATGCGGTAAAGCAAAAGGATACCACCGTCACCTATTCATTAGCGCTAAGGTAATTTTATTCGCCAAGGTCAGTAAATACAATAATAGGGTGCTCCTGGTTCATCCAGCATGTGTGGCTTTACTAACTTTCGACGTAGTCGATTCGATCCGATTCAGTTATCGGGCGAAGGATCCGGCAAGGATTGCCAGCCGCTATGACGTTTGATGGAATATCTTTAGTAACGACTGATCCAGAGCCAATCACCGTATTTCTTCCAATCCGGACGCCGGGATTGACAACAACATGCCCACCTATCCATACGTTATCTTCAATAACGATTGGCAGCGCAAATTCCCAGCCTTGATTTCTTGCTTCAAAATGAAGGGGGTGACCGGCGGTGAATAGGCTCACATTGGGTCCAAACAGTACATTATCGCCGATAGTAACTGGAGCACAGTCTAAAATAGTGCAACTATAATTGCTGTAAAAGTTTTCGCCAATAGTAATGTTATAGCCGTAGTCACAACGAAATGGAGGCTCAAGAAAAAAACGATGTCCTGTTGCGTTAAATAGTTTCTGAATAATCTGTTTTCTAAATTTGATTTGTTTAGGTTCCGAATCGTTAAATCGCTTAAGCTCTTCTTTGGCGTATTGCCTATCTTTAAATAACTGTCCATCCGAATCAAGATAGGGAAGGCCGGCAATCATTTTTTCTTTTGGTGATTTCATTCAGTACTTCCTTTTAGTTGGCAAACATAGACAAATTGATGATTAAATACAATACTAATCTAACGACCGTTCATAGGGGATTCACCCCCCCAAGTACCTTTTCTTTGAATTCCTCCCGATGTGACAAAACAATTTTCGTCCGAAAAGCATTTAAATAATGTAGCACACATCTGCTTCAGCCTAGTTCTGGGCTTTATCCAATAATTATTATTTCAATGAAGATCGCTTATATAAGTACCTATTTACCGAAAGAATGTGGTATTGCCACCTTTACATCAGATTTGTTGCAGGCTGTTTCGCTGCATAATGAGGAATTGACACAACATGTTTTTGCTGTTGCGGACCGGGATTATGTATATCCCAATGAAGTTGTTTTCCAAATCAACCAACATGCTCAGCTGTCGTATATCGAAGCGGCCAACTATATTAATGAAAACGGTTACGATTGTGTGATATTGGAGCACGAGTACGGTATCTTTGGTGGTAATAGCGGGATGTATATCTTATCCTTGATCAATGCACTGCATATTCCATTACTGGTTAATTTTCACACCATCCTGGAAAAGCCGAATGTCGATGAGAAAGCTATTCTTATTGAAATTGTTAAGCGGGCTTCGATTGTTACTGTGATGAGCAATTATGCGATAACATTACTCAAAAATATTTATAGGGTCAATACGACAAAAGTTGTATTAATACATCACGGAGTGCCAGAATTTACCTTGGATCATGAACTTGCAAAGTTTAAAAAAGGCCTGTCAGGGAAGAAGGTTCTGTTAACTTTTGGTTTTTTGGGACGAAATAAAGGTATTGAAATGGTGATTGAATCTCTACCCGAAGTGGTCAAAAATGAGCCTGATCTAGTATACCTCATCGTTGGTAAAACACACCCGAATGTATTGGCGCATTCGGGGGAGGAATATCGGGAGTATCTCGGCAGTCTAGTAGAAGCCTACCATTTGGAGGAACATGTCCGATTTGTTAATTCCTTCGTCAGCCAGTCCGATCTTGTCGAGTATCTATGCGCCTGCGACGTCTATGTCACTCCTTATATTAACGAGGCGCAAATTACCAGTGGGACATTATCGTATGCCATCGGAGCGGGAGCAGCGGTAGTGTCTACTCCTTATTGGCATGCCAAGGAATTGCTTGCCGATGGAAGAGGGGTACTGGTTGAATTTAAAAATTCAGCCGGAATGGCTGAAGTGCTTAAAAATCTGTTCTCAAATTTAGATTATCGCACCACATTGCGAGAAAATGCGAGCGCGTTCGGAAGAGAGTTAAACTGGAAAAATATAGGCCTTCGTTATACGCGGGTTTTGGAAAGAATCATTCCAACCTCCGACAGCCTGAAAGAAAATGTAGCCTTTACAAAAGATGAAATGCCCAAATTCAGTTGGAAGCATATTGATCGACTTACTAATCAAGTCGGTATCTTGCAGCATGCAACGTATTCACTGCCAAACTACAAAGAAGGCTACTGCATCGACGATAATGCCAGAGCACTTCTACTCACCTTATTGGCTCAAGATGATTTTGCTGATAAGAAGTTAGATCGTCGTATCTCCACTTACCTCAGTTATATCTATTATCACCAGCGCGAAGATGGACTATTTCATAATTTTATGGATTTCCAGCATAATTTTCTCGATGAAGTTGGTTCGGAAGATTCTTTTGGGCGGACAATATGGGCCTTGGGCGTACTTCTTCGTAAAACTGAATTGACTAGCTACTATCAATTGGGACGCGAATTATTTTTTAGAGCTGTGCCAAATTTCAGTCAGTTGCGCTCCATTCGTGCAATAGCATATACCGTATTGGGAATTGCAGAATATTTGCATGACCAATCCAACGATGAAGTAATGATAGAGTTGATGCGTACTCTTATTGGTAAGTTGGTGTGGGAATATGACGCCAGTTCTGATGAACATTGGCAATGGTTTGAATCAGTATTGACTTATGACAATGCGATATTGCCCTATGCGTTGTTGGCCGCAAGTTCATTTTTAAACGATGATAAAATAAAACATTTAGGACTATCTACACTCAAATTTCTCGAAAGCATAACCATACAAAATGGCACGCTTTCATTGGTTGGAAATCAGGAATGGGCCAAGCAAGGCAAGCATATCAGCAAATTTGGCCAGCAGCCTCTTGATGTAACGGCGATGGTATTTATGTATCGCGAAGCATTTAAACTGACGAAGAAGAAAATCTATTTTAACCGAATGATTGCCTCGTTTCGCTGGTTTTTGGGAGAAAATGATCTTCGTCTTGGACTTTATGACGAGGAGACCAAGGGTTGTTGCGATGGTTTGGAATCGTATGGCATCAATAGAAACCAAGGGGCTGAAAGCACCCTGTGTTTCTATTTAGCTTATATTGAAGTATATCGTGCTTTTAAAGATACCGATCAGGGTTTAAGATAGCGAGTAGTAAATCTTCGAGTTTGATAGTTGCGTAAGTGGACTCATAATCAGACATTGCATACGGTAAAATGAGGTAGTCATTGTGTACAATCGCTCCACAAGAATAAATGACGTTAGGTACGTATCCTTCTCGTTCTTCATCATTTGGTGTCATCAAGGGGCTATGTAGGCGACCAATTTCAACATGGGGGTTATCCAGATCCAAAAGGGAGGCCCCCAAAACATACTCACGCATTGGCCCTACGGCATGGGTAAGGATCAGCCAGCCATATTGTGTTTCTATTGGCGACCCGCAATTACCAATCTGCACAAATTCGTATGGATATTCGGGCTCTTGAATGCGGATTGCCGTTTCCTGCCATATATTAATATTATTAGAGTAAGCAATATAATTGTTCTCACCGTCGATGCGGCAGAGCATGGCATATCGTCCGTTTATTTTTCGTGGAAATAATGCGGCACCCTTATTGGCGATTTCACCATAGATAGGTTTCACTTTAAAATGGTAAAAATCTTTTGTGGTCAATAGCTTAGGGAGAATGCTAAATCCGTCATAGGCGGTATAGGTTGCATAATATACGCTCTCACCCTTCTCATCTTTGAACTGCACAAACCGGGCATCTTCAATACCTCTTTTTTCGGTGTCAGCGAGCGGAAATATCACGCGTTCTGAAATAGAAGTGTCCCAGGAGAATGTCATTTCATAATGCGAGGAAGCGAGCCAGAATGCCTGCTGTAAAAATGTCACATTTTCAAGGTTTTCCTCGCTATCATGGCGCACTTCATCAATATACCGCTTCAATTCCTCGTAAGTAAAGGTATCTGTCAGTTTTGCCTCCAGTTTAGACTTTACTTCAGTGGGATCGGCATGTAGCTCATTCATTTTCTTTAAGAAAGATTCCTTATGATAACGATGATTTTTGACCTGAATAGGTTTGTCCAATAAACTACCGACATAGTCAATATGAATATTATTGTTAACATCCAATGTGCCCGAGCGAAAAACAATGGAAGAGACATGGCCTTCGCCAGTGGCCCTGAAACTTAGAATAACACGTTTTTCCCCTTTAAACAATTCTGTCTGGTCCGGATGTTCTATGATGGACGGATTGAACAACGCCGCAGACTCTATCGAATACTCCATGGTAAAGTAAGAGCCAATCAGTAACTTGTCAATATGACTTAGTTTCTCTCTTGAAAAAGGAATCTTTGCTAATAAGTGGCTTACCCGGTCAAAATTTCGTTCAAAGATATGAACAATACTCCGATGCCTTTTCGTATAGCTCCGCAGGACCTGCCCAAAGACTTCTTTCCGCTGCGATTCTTTAAGGGATAAGATGCGTTTAATGACTTTGATTGTGCGATCATCTCCTAAAAAAAAGAAACGTGCTAGCACTCTTTTTTTATCTGGCTTAAAGTAAATATCTTTTCTTTCAACTTGTACTGGTTTATGCATAATATTATGTTCATGTTTACATCCTTATTAGAACGAATGGCGCCTGTCTTTTGTTTTTATTCCCAGTCAATAATCAAAGGATATCTGATAAAAATCGAGTACCTTTGGCTTAGGAAAATTTTAAGATATGATTGAAAATAGTTTAGATACGTTAGAGCCGAAAGCAATTTGGAGGAATTTCTCTGCGCTAAATGGGGTGCCAAGAGCTTCAAAGAAAGAAGCACGCGTAATTGCTTTTATGGTAGACTTTGGAAAATCACTAGGGTTGGCGACGAGCGTAGATGAGATTGGAAATGTGCTTATTAAAAAGCCCGCTACTAAAGGAATGGAAAATCGTAAAACGATTGTATTGCAGTCGCATTTAGATATGGTCCACCAAAAAAACAACGATACTGTTTTTGATTTCGATACCGAAGGTATAAATATGTATGTGGATGGTGACTGGGTAAAAGCAGACGGCACCACTTTGGGCGCGGATAATGGTCTTGGCGTCGCGACAATCATGTCGATTTTGGAATCATCTGCTATTGTGCACCCAGCTATTGAAGCTTTATTTACCGTTGATGAAGAGACCGGAATGACAGGAGCGTTAGGATTAAAAGGTGGCGTGCTTTCGGGCGAAATCCTGTTAAATTTAGATACCGAAAATGACAGCGAGATTGATATTGGCTGTGCAGGGGGGATTGATGTAACGGCAACACAGTCGTATAGTGCAGAACCTTGTCCTTTTGACATGCTATCATTTGAACTTACGGTGAAAGGACTGCATGGAGGACACTCCGGAATGGATATCCATAAAGGTTTCGCGAATGCAAATAAGGTGATGAACCGCTTGCTCTATAAAGCTTATCAGCAGTATGGGCTTCGAATTGCGTCGCTTTTAGGCGGAAGCCTCCGCAATGCTATTCCGAGAGAAAGCGTTGCTAAGGTTGTTGTTGTCAAGGATAAGGCAAGCAGCTTTGTTCAGAATCTGACTCAATTGGCGCAGGATATTAAAATGGAATTTGCAACAACGGAACCGGCTATGGAAATTGTCGTAAAGCAAACTGATGCTGCTTATGCAACAGTAGTTCCAGTAAACGTGCAGGAAAACCTGATCAACAGTGTTTATGCAGCCTTGAATGGAGTATACCGTGTGAGTGCCGATTTTGAAGACCTAGTAGAAACCTCCAATAATATTGCTAAAGTTGAAGTCGGAGGCGAAAAGGTTTCCATCAAATGTTTAACGAGATCTTCTGTCGAAACATCTAAATTTGATTTAGCCCAATCTTTGCAGGCTGCATTCGAACACGGTAATTTTAAGGTTGATTTTTCGGGTAATTACCCCGGATGGGCCCCTAATCCGAATTCTGAAATTTTGGAAGTTCTAAAATCCATTTACACGGTACAACACGGTGAAGCGCCAGAAGTCGTAGCCTGTCACGCTGGACTTGAGTGTGGTATTTTGGGTACAAACTACCCTGGAATGGATATGATTTCCTTTGGTCCCACAATCTTAGGAGCACATTCGCCAGCAGAGCGCGTCTCCATTTCTTCCGTGCAGAAGTTTTGGAGGTTTATCCTCGAAATTCTTAAAGAGATTCCGAAAAAGGAAAGTTAAATAAAAGCATCCTTAGTCCTTGACAGATAGTTGATAAAATACGGCAATAGATCATGAAAAAAGAAAGGTATGGTAATAAACCATACCTTTCTGCTTTATACTAATTTTTCTTTTTTTAAGAAAAAATGAAAAAATATCCTTACTTTGAAATTGAAAAAAACGATTTACTAGACCAAAATAATATGTAATCTCTGCATTTGAGAGAATCCTAATTATGATATAATGACTATAATCCTCATTGTAATCAGCATTTGTTTGCTTATCCTTTGCATAACTTATTTTAAGATCAATGCCTTTCTCGCTTTTTTAGTTATTTCCCTACTCAGCGGACTTTGTTTGGGTATTCCACCGGCACAGTTGGTGGGTACAGTTGAAAAAGGTGTTGCAGGCGTCATGGGAAGCCTAACTTTAATCATTGTTTTGGGCGCAATGTTGGGGAAAATTGTTGCTGAAAGTGGGGCCGCTGAGATAATTGCTGAGCAAATGGTCCGCCTGATGGGAGAGCGATACTTGCAGTGGGGGCTTATGTTGACGGGTTTTATCGTTGGAATACCGCTATTTTATGGAATCGGATTTGTCTTATTAGTCCCCTTGATATTTTCGATTTCCTACCGCTATAAGTTGCCGACAGTATATATCGGATTACCGATGCTGGCAGCCCTGTCTGTGACACATGGCTTTATTCCGCCACATCCTTCCCCGGTTGCATTAGTTGCCCTGTTTCACGCTGATATGGGACTGACACTTATCTATGGTATTTTGATCGCCATACCTGCTATTATTTTGGGTGGGCCAATTTTTGGAAGAAGCCTCAAAAATATACGGGCAAGTCAGGAATCAATTTTCCGCGAGAAAGATCACTCGGAATCAGCGCAGTATCTGCGCCCCACAGTGGCCGTGAGTTTGGTTGTAGCCTTGCTGCCGGTATTGCTCATTGTCTTATTTACATTGCTTCCTTATTGCTATCATACAAGCAATATAGCGCTGCAGCAGGGAGTTAAGTTTATCGGCAACCCCACCGTTGTTATGGTTATTGCGGTCAGTGTAGCAACCTATTTATTAGGATTGAAATTGGGGCGATCGATGGCCAATGTGATGAAAATCTATGAATCTGCAGTGAAAGATATTGCCATGATCCTACTGATTATTGCTGGCTCGGGAATCTTTAAACAGGTGATGGAGGATAGTGGTGTGAGTCTATTATTGGCCAATACCCTGCAGCAGCTGTCGATTTCACCGCTACTATTGGCTTGGTTAATTACAGCTGTTATCAGAGGTTGTGTCGGCTCGGCCACAGTAGCCGCTTTAACGGCCGCTGGTGTGCTGCTACCGATTGTTACAGGGGGAAAAGTGGATCCCAACCTTATGGTGTTGGCGATAGGAGCCGGCAGTTTGATGTTTTCCCATGTTAATGATGCCGGATTTTGGCTATTTAAAGAGTACTTTGGGCTTAGCATAAAGGATACCTTATTTTCCTGGTCCATCATGGAGGCGATTGTTTCCATTGTTGGGCTGCTTGCTGTTTTACTATTGCAATTAATTTTATATTAGCTATTATTTTAAACTTTAAAATCGTTAAAGATGTACAACGCAGATGAACAATTCGAAAAATTAGGTTTGACATTACCACCAGCACCGGCACCTAAAGGTGTCTATAAACCATACGTCATTGACAGCAAGTACCTGTATCTTTCTGGTCATGGTCCTGTACAAGATGATGCTACATTAATTATCGGTCGAATTGGAAGTGATATCAGTCCTGAAGAAGGCAAACTTGCGGCGAGACAAGTTGGTCTAACTATGTTGTCGACCATTAAAACCAACTTGGGCTCATTGAACAAAATCAAGCGTGTGATCAAGGTATTGGGTATGGTCAACTGTACCTCGGATTTTCTTTATCATCCAGGCGTAATTAACGGCTGTAGTGAGCTATTCGCTGCGGTTTGGGGAGAAGAGAATGGTATTGGAACACGTAGTGCAGTTGGATTTGGTTCTTTGCCCGATAATATTCCCGTAGAAATCGAAGCATTATTTGAGTTATACTAATCGGAATTGTATGGAAACTTGGTGCCATATACATGATGTCGATGAGGTCGATTCGCCAGCTTTGCTGGTCTACCCTGATCGCATTGTCAAGAACATAGATCGCGCTTTACATATTGTGCATGGGCGGGCTGATCGATTGCGGCCGCATATCAAAACGAACAAGTGTCGGGAAGTATGCCAACTGATGATGGATAAGGGGATTACAAAGTTTAAGTGTGCAACTATTGCAGAAGCTGAACTATTGGGTGTTATCGGTGCAAAAGATGTTTTGCTGGCATACCAGCCCGTAGGGCCAAAGATAGATCGTTTTTTTAATCTTGTAACCGCCTTTCCAGAGACACATTTTGCCTGTCTTGTGGATCATGTCGATGCAGCACAGGAGATTTCAAAGCGTAGTCTGTCGAAAGACTTACGCAGCGCTGTTTATCTTGATGTTAATATTGGCATGGGACGTACAGGAGTAGCTTTAGAAGGTATTGAGCGTCTCGTTATGGATATCCATCTTTTGGAAGGTATTCAGTTGGTAGGTGTGCATGGTTATGACGGTCATATTCATGACAAAGATTATAAACTTCGCGAAAAGCAATCCCAACATTCGTATAGTATACTCGAAACCGCCTATCTTATGGCGCAGGTGTCTACTTCTAAACCGTTGACTAAAGTTATTGGCGGTTCGCCAAGTTTCCCTTTTCATGCCGAACGCAGCGATGTAGAATGCAGTCCCGGAACGTTTGTGTTTTGGGATTTCGGCTATGCCGAAAATTACGAAGAACAGGATTTTATGCTTGCGGCGGTACTTCTGACGCGTGTCGTCTCGATTGTTGATCACAAGCACCTTTGTTTGGACCTGGGGTATAAATCAGTTGCATGTGAATCGCCGCAACCCCGCGTCAAGTTTTTCGATCCCCGTATAGGCGAAATAAAAATGCAGAGTGAAGAGCATTTGGTTGTTGAAGTTTCCAATACTGCACAATTTAATATCGGCGATGCCCTTTATGCCGTGCCAAGGCATATCTGTCCGACAGTAGCTTGTTATGGCGAACTTCAAGTTGTCAATGAACGGCAGGCAGATCAAATTTGGACTGTTTATGCGCGAAATAGAAAAATAAATTATTGATATGTACGAATTTGAAATGCCATTTCTGGTCGATGCACATTTGGATTTGAGTATGAACGCCATGGAATGGAATCGGGATCTTCGATTGTCGATTACCGAACTGAACCGTAGGGAAAAGGGGATGGATGACAAGCCCGATCGGGCTAAGGCAACCGTCACTTTTGACGAATTGCGTCGTGGTCATATTGGTTTGGTTGTTGCGACACAAATCGCCCGTTTCGTAAAACCCGAGAGCTCTTTACCAGGCTGGTACTCACCGGAACAGGCATGGGCACAAACACAGGGGCAGCTTGCATGGTATAAAGCGATGGAAGCCGATGGACAAATGAAAATGATCTGTACAAAAACTGATCTGGACCAACATTTGGCGCTTTGGTCGGATGGTGGCGATCATGCCGATAAGCCAATCGGGTACCTGCTGAGTCTGGAAGGTGCCGATTCTATTGTAGATGTCAGCTATCTCGAAACAGCCTATAACTATGGTTTAAGAGCGATTGGGCCAGCACATTACGGACCGGGTCGATATGCCAATGGAACAGACTCGTCGGGTAAGCTTAATGAGCAGGGAACAAGGTTATTGGAAGAAATGGAGCGATTGGGGATGATATTGGACGCGACACACCTGAATGATGATGCTTTTTGGGATGCTGTCCAACGCTATCAGGGTGCGATTTGGGCCAGCCATAATAACTGTCGCAAGTTTGTGGACCATAACAGGCAGTTCAGTGATGAAATGATCAAGGCTCTTGTAAAGAAAAAAGCAGTGATCGGGGTAGCGCTCGATGCTTGGATGATGGTACCGAATTGGGTACGCGGTGTATCCGATCCTAAAACAAGCAATTGCTCCATGGATATCATGGCCAACAATATTGATCATATTTGTCAATTGGCAGGAAATGTCGATCATGTTGGCGTGGGCAGCGATTTAGACGGCGCATTTGGCCGTGAACAGTGTCCTTATGATCTGGAAACGATTGCTGATATCCAAAAAGTATTTGGCATCCTGTCAAAAAGGGGGTATAATAACACCGATCTTGAAAAGATTGCCAGCAAGAACTGGCTTAATTTTATGCGAAATGCATTGCCCGAATCATAAGAATAAAATAGAGCTCTATTTGAGCTTGTATAGAGCAATGACAACCGAAGACAATAGCCTGATTAATCGATAGTCACTCGAGGACAACGAGCGCATTACTTCAGTAATCATGTCTCTCTATATTGTTTTGAATATCAATAATATAAGGTGTCTATGTGGTCATTTAAAACCGATGAGATAAATCAAAACAAACACCTCCAACACCAATTAATAGATGAAACCAGTATTACGCTTCCAATTGTCCCTGATGATGTTTTTAGAATATTTTATTAAAGGGGCCTGGTTTGTTACTTTGGGAACATACCTTATTAAATCGCTCAATGCCTCGGGTATGGAGGTCGCGAATATTTTTGCAACACAATCCCTTGGTGCTGTATTTGCTCCTTTTTTTGTGGGTTTTGTCGCCGACAGATATTTTAATGCTGAGCGGGTACTTTCAGCATTACATCTCCTTGGAGCTGCACTACTTTACGGGATGTCGCAGGCACCCGATGCAACACATTTTTATCCCTATGTATTTGTTTATTTTATGGCTTACATGTCTTCGCTATCCTTATCCAATGGGATCGCATTCCGGCATATTGAAGACGCGAAGAAGTATTTTCCGGGGGTACGCGTGTGGGGAACTATCGGTTGGATCTGTTCGGGACTAGTGATCAGTTATTTGTTCCGTTGGGATGCTCCCGAATCGATACAGGCAGGTGCCCTGCATAATACCTTTATTATGGGCGCGGTTTGTTCGTTGTTACTGGCATTCTTTAGTTTGGCCCTGCCAAAAACTCCACCTCAGGTGAAACTCAGGGATGAAAAATTTGATTTTGGAAAGGCAATCGGTTTGGATGCATTGAAGCTTTTAAAACAGCGGAGTTTTCTGATTTTTTTTGTAACAGCAATTGTCATCTGTATTCCCATTTCGTTCTATTATCAAAATGCGAACCCATTTTTGGTCAACGCCGGAATACCGAACCCCACAGCAAAAATGGCATTGGGGCAATTTTCCGAAGCCATCTGCTTGTTGTTGATTCCATTTTTCTTTAGACGCTTGGGGTATAAAAAGATGATTTTACTGGGCATTGCGGCCTGGGCACTCCGTTATTTGTTTTTTGCCTACGGCGACGGACAGGAACGGTCATTCTTATTGCTATCCGGAATTTTATTGCATGGCATCTGCTATGATTTTATGTTCGTAGTGGGGCAGATCTACACCGATCGAATTGCTGGTGAAAAATACAAGGCTTCTGCACAGGGGCTTATTACCATCGCGATGTACGGTGTAGGGATGCTGATCGGATTTTGGGTTGCCGGTGCTGTTTCAGATTACCTGAAAACAGCTTATGCTGCTCAATTTTGGGAATATCTTTGGTTTATTCCGGCAGGTATTTCTGGTTTTTGTCTTTTGCTATTTGCCCTGTTTTTTAAAGAGGATAAAACGGTGCCGGATATGAAAGCCAGTTAAAGATGCGCTATGTTCAATTGAAGGAAGAACGTCCGTAAAAAACAATAACATGGAGCATCTATGATGGGAAGGTGCTCCATGTCTTTAAAATGCCTATTAGATCATATTGAACCATTCCTGGTATTTTTCACCAATGAAGGGGAGTGGTTTCCGCTCTCCGGAAAATGCGGACATTAATCCTAGTATAAGAGCAATAAGTAGGAGCAATCCAACAATACTAATGGCGATTCCGCCAATACCCGGAATAAAACGTAACAATCCCAAAGCCATTCCTGTTACTGAAATGCCTATACTTTGTCGGATATGGAATTGCGCTAAAGCAGTCTTTTCCTTGTTGTTCATGATGATGGCTGCAACAAGGCCGATGATGGTTAAGTAAGAAATAATAGCAATTGTTTTTCCGTCATTTGACGTAGCCTTCTTCATAGGGGTTCTCTCCATGATCCTTTATTGTAAAATGTTTGACTTAAATATTTAAGACAAATTTAGGAGAGATATCCCTTCTATCCTTTAGCTGAATTCAGGGATATTTTATTTATCCTTCGACACTTTCCAGTAATTGCTTTTCATGGAGTTCAAAATATTCACCTTTTTTCTCCATCAATTCAGCATGTGTACCCTGTTCTACAATTTCGCCTTGATCCATCACCAATATATGGTCTGCATTCTTGATCGTCGAGATGCGATGGGCAATAAAAATACAGGTCTTGCCTTTCATGATGCGGCTTAGCGAACGTAGAATTGTTTCTTCTGTTTTTGTATCCACGGCGGAAAGACAGTCATCAAAAATCAATACTTTGGGTTCCTTAATTAAAGCGCGTGCGATGGATACCCGTTGTTTTTGTCCACCGGAGAGGGTAATACCACGTTCCCCAACGGCAGTTTCAAATCCATCTTCAAAAGCTATAATATTGTCGTATACAGCGGCATCTTTGGCGGCCTGTTCCACTTGTTCCTGTGTAAAGTGGTCTAAACCAAAGCCTATATTATTGGCAATGGTATCTGAAAATAGGAAAACATCTTGTGGGACAAATCCAACTTGTTGGCGCAAGCTTTTGAAATCAAGGTTTTTAATTTCTAGACTATCATAATGAATACTTCCTTTGTCGATATCATACATCCGAAGGAGTAAGTTGGCCAGCGTGGATTTTCCGGAGCCTGTTTTTCCGATAATAGCAAGTGTTTTGCCGATCGGAATTTGGAACGATATATTTTTAATCGCCTGAATACCTGTTTCGGGATAGGTAAAGGAGATTCCATCAACCCTGATCTCACCCGCGAGTTCTTTGGTAGCTGTTCCGTTAACAATAGGAGATTCCGTTTGAAGGAATTCGTTGATGCGTTTTTGTGAGGCCGCAGCACGTTGTACCAATGAGGTAACCCAAGCCAAAGACATGGCCGGGAAAGTCAACTGGTTGACATAGATGATAAACTCAGCGATGTTTCCGGCAGTTACTGTTCCTTTGGCAACTTCAATTCCACCGATATAAATGGTGATTACCGTACTGAGCCCAATAAGCAATAGAATAAGCGGAAAGAAAACAGCCTGTACTTTGACGAGATCAAGAGCCGTGTTGCGGTAAATGGTACTTTCCTTCTCAAATTCCTGCATTTTATTTTGTTCTCTGGTATAGGTCTTGATGACGCGGATACCTGCAAAAGTTTCCTGCACGAAAGAAGAAAGCTTCGCCAGTTGTTTCTGTATTTTTAAGCTACGCTTGTTAATAATCTTGTTGACAAATAAAATAATAACCGATAGGACCGGTATTGGCGCCAATGCATAAGTAGCCAAGCGTCCATTGACACTATACATCGCATAGATGACCATGATCGATAAAACTACCGTATTGATCGCATACATGATGGCGGGGCCTAAGTAGTTACGTACCTGATTGACATCTTCGGTGGCTCGGCTCATGAGATCTCCGGTATTGTTCTTCCGAAAGAAACCGAAGTTTAAATCTTGGTAGTGATTATAGATCTCATTTTTGAGGTCGTATTCAATATAGCGCGAGGTTAAAATAATCGTCTGACGCATAAAGAATAAAAATATGCCCCGCAAGAGCGACAGTAGGAGGACGACGAAACCAAAAAACAGGAGGCTGGTGCCAAATACCTTGTAGATGAGTTCCTGTCTGTCGAAACCATCAAATAGACGGTATAGATAGATGTTTTCCTGTACCAAATCAAATGCTTCGCGGATTACCTTTGCAGGCAATACCCCGAAATAGTTGGAGATGATAACAAAAATAACCCCTGGAACCAGTTTCCAGCGGTATTTATAAAAGTACTTATTTAAGTAGGCGAGATCCTTCATATTACGAATACAAAAGTAGGACTAATTCATCAAAATGCTTTACGATTTAAGTGAATTTACTGTCATTCGGAAATCAAATGTTAAGTCTTGGATAAAAAAAGTTGTTATGCACAACGAATAATTTTCCTACTTTTGCATCAAGTACCTTAAAAAATTAAAACAAATTAGAGTAGTACATTTTATGTCAACATCTCAAAATTCTATTTTTGAATTGATGAGCCAGTCTGGCCATCAAAACTTATTTTTCTGTAATGATGAATTAGTGGGCTTGAAAGCTATCGTTGCGATCCATGATACAACCTTAGGGCCAGCGATAGGAGGGGTTCGTATGTTACCTTACGAAAGTACAGAAGAAGCTATTGAGGATGCTTTACGTTTATCCAAGGCCATTACGTATAAATCAGCCATCACTGGATTGAATTTAGGCGGTGGAAGTGCTGTTATTATTGGGAATAGCCGTTTGGACAAATCTGAGGTTTTATTGCGGCGTTTGGGCCAGTTTATTGAAGGATTGAATGGTAATTTCATTGCTTCTTTGGATGTAGGTACCACACAACGCGATTTAGAACATATTTATACCGAAACTGACCATGTTGCTGGTTTACCAAAAGCAATTCATGGCAGTGGTGTCGGTGATCCTTCGATCTTTGCAGCTCAGGGTGTTTATTTTGGTATAAAAGCCTGTTTAAAGGAATTGTACGGATCGGAAAATGTTGCTGGTAAAAAAGTTATTGTGCATGGCGTCGGTGGAGTTGGTGAGCGTTTAATTGCAATGTTACGTGAAGAGAATGCGCGTGTATATGTCAGCGATATTACGGAAGAAAAAATGTTGAAAGTAGCGGCCAAGTACAAAGCTGAGCCAATACCTTACGGTGAAGTATTTGATCACGAATTTGACGTATATTCTCCCTGTGCATTAGGTGGTACGGTAAATCCAGAATCCGCGCAGAAAATGCAATGTAAAATTATTGCCGGTTCGGCGAATAATCAATTGAAAGACGAACATGTTACAAGTTCTATCCTTCATGAAAGAGGTATATTATACGCCCCTGACTATTTGATCAACGCCGGTGCATTAATTGGCTGTTATTCGGAAATTCAAAATTATGGCGTAGATCACACTGAATTTGTGATCAAAAATATTTATAATGCGACTAGAGACGTATTGAAAAAATCAAAAGAAGAGAATATTTCTACTTTTGAAGCGGCTAATCGCATCGCGGAGAAGCGTATCCAAGATATTAAAAAAATCAAGCGATAGTCTTCATCCCAAAATCGTTCTTATTTATTATTTTATAAAAAAATCGTTCTTTAAATTACTATGTTAAACAGGAGACACCTGAGGGTAAAAGTAGTGCAAACGCTTTATGCGTACAGTCTTTCAGAAGATAAAGACATCAAAACATTTGAGAAAGCACTATTAAAAAATGTGGATGAAGTTTATGAGATGTATATGTGGACACTGAATCTTTTAGATGAAGTATCTGATTATGTCTTAATAGATGCAGAGGGTAGGGCTAATAAGTTTTTACCAACTGAAAAAGACTTGTCTTTAACGACCAAGTTAAGTACAAACACTTTTATTGAGTCATTGAGACAAAATCCACAATATGGAGAAGGTGTCAAAAAATATAAGATTTCCTGGAGCTTTGATCCGGAGATCGTGCGCACTGTATTTTTGCAGTTAAAGGATTCTGAAGCTTATTTGGAGTACTTGCAACAAGAAGATCGCTCGATCGGTACGGAAAAGGATATCATCAAGCATATCTTTAAAAAGATCATCTTAAAATCGCCGGTTATTGAGCAGGTTTTTGAAGAAAAATTCATCAACTGGCCGGTGGATAAAGAAGTATTGCAGGCTTTGATCGCGAAGACTTTTAAGAATTTTAGTTCTGAAGATCCACGAAAAAATAAACTTGCAGAAATTACGCAAAATTGGAATGATGATAGCGACTATATTATTGCATTGTTGGGTAAAACAATCCGCAATACAAATGAGTATCAAAAGCTTATCTCGGAGAAAACCAAGAATTGGGAGTCAGATCGTATTGCTTTAATGGATACATTATTGATGCGTATGGCAATATGTGAGTTGGTTAATTTTCCATCGATTCCTGTAAAAGTAACAATAAATGAGTATATTGAAATTTCTAAGGTATTCAGTACATTGAAAAGTAATACATTTATTAATGGTATCTTAGATAAAATATTGAGCGATCTGAATCAACAGGGAAGAATCCAGAAGGCAGGTCGCGGTTTAAAAGATTAAAACCAAACGCGCATAAATAATTTATACGAATGAAAAACTTTGGCAAATATTCAGTTTTAGCGTTGTCGGCAGTACTTTTATTTTCTTGCGGAAATGCACAAAAGGGAAAAGAAGAAGGAACCAAGACAGCGACTGAAACAGCAGCTGCAGATAGCCTTTCTAAGGCAGCGGCACAATTGGGAAAAGTAGAATTTGAAGAGTCTGCATTTGATTTCGGTCAGGTAAAGGAAGGCGCACAGGTAAAACATACCTTTGTGTTGAAAAATTCGGGTGATGCACCTGTTATTATCTCGAAAGTGACTGCTTCATGTGGTTGTACACAGCCTGAGTTTTCGAAAAGTCCTATTTTGCCAGGTGGAAAATCTGAGATCCATGTAACTTTCAATAGTGAAGGACAAGTTGGTAAACAGCAGAAGATCATTACGATTCAATCCAATGCTTCCAATGGCTTAACAACGGTGCAGCTCAAAGGCGAAGTATTAGCGAAATAACACATTATTAAAAGATATAATTACAAATGAACACAGTATTATTACAAGCAGCGGGTGGCAATTTGATGAGTTTTCTACCAATGGTTTTGATTATCGTGGTATTTTATTTCTTCATGATTAGACCGCAGATGAAGAAGCAAAAAGATCACAAAAAATATATCGAAGAACTTGGTGTAAACTCTAAAGTAGTAACGACAGCTGGTATTCACGGCCGTATTGTAGAAGTATCAGACACGACTTTCTTAGTAGACGTAGGTTCGGGTGTAAAAATCCGTTTTGACAAGTCAGCAATCGCGTTAGATGCTTCTAAAGCTGTTAACAACACAGAGAAGAGCGCTTCATAAGCTTTTTCGAGAAAGAAATAAAGCCAGTTTTCTACGAAAACTGGCTTTTATTACGCTCTTAACAGTACCGACTGTTAAGAGCGTTAATATATTGTTATGATAAAAATGCTTTAGACTACTCCACAATAAATGAAAAGAGAAAAATGCAATGAAGCTGCCTGTTTCATTAGAACACGGCACTTTCTGATGCGGTTTCCTGTAAAAATAGGGTTTGCATGTTTCTAAGTTAGCTTAATTTTGAGATAAGAGAAATTTGGCATCATACTGTTCTGTATCTTTTTTCTTTATTCCATATCAAGAATGTCTCCGGGCTTGCAGTCCAGTACTTTGCAGATGGCCTCTAAGGTTTCAAATCGGACACCTTTAGCCTTGCCCGTCTTTAAGATGGAAAGATTGACAAGGCTCAAACCGACTTTCTGCGATAATTCTGTCAAAGACATTTTACGCTTGGCTAAGACAACATCTAAATTAATTATAATGGGCATGTTTAATTAAATAAAGGATTCATTCTCCCTACGTAAAGCGACGCCTGATTTAAAAGCTGCGCCAAAAGCCAATAATACTAAACCAATAACTGTCTCTGTATCGAAAAGATGTGCTCCATTGTGTAGCACATAGTTCGAATTATTTAAACTTAATTTTGTAATACAATTAAGGAAAAATTCCTGTGTAATCCATCTCATAACAGGCAAAAGCATTAGGCAGAATGAGCTAAAAACGATTAGTGAAGCATTTTTATCGGTAAAAAATGTTTTATTACTGAACGATTTAAAAAGTTTCTGAACAACGAGAATTAATAAACCAATTAGAATCCAGTAACACAACTGTGCGGTTTGATAAAGAATAGATGAGAATGAAAGTAACTCTCTCGGGGATTGAAATCTCAGCTGAACTAAGCCCTTGCCTTGATACGGATTGATGATCAATGTGTACTATTTATTTGAGTTATCAACCTATCTTTTGGTTTTGACCAAATTTTAAGCACCTCTTATTTGAATAGATGCATGCGATTGTTTTTTACGTTGGGTGAGGGTGTCTGCCCTTACGAACAGTCAAGTGCTCTTCCTTAACAAAGGTGTTCATGGATTTTTTTGGTGGCAAGTGAGTTGTCGGTCGGCACGTAAGTTTTTATCTACCTATGGGCTGATTTTTACGCAAATTGATTAAGTTTGTATCATGGCGAATACAGTTCGAATAAATAAGATCCAACGACGCAAGATTAATATCTTCATACGTTGTGTTGGAATTTCGTTGTTAGCTTGGCTATTATTTTCGATCTCCAACCAATATACTGTATCCGTCAAGGCGGCAATTGAATACGTTAATCTGCCAGAGAAACGAGCGTTCCACCCGCAGCAGTCTGATACTGTAAAAGTTAAGCTCGAAATGACGGGATGGCAATTTTTATTTTCAAAAGCTACTTTGGAAACACCTAAAGTTCAGGTCGACCTAAGCTCATTAAAAACCAAAGATTGGGTCGTTTTTTCTAATCAGCTAGGATTTATAAATCGGCAATTTCCACATGAACAGCGGGTCGTGTCGGTCAGTCCCGATACTTTGTTTTTTGATTTTTCGAAACAGACACAACGTAAAGTGCCTGTAAATCCCCTAGCTAATATTTCATTTAAACGGGGATACGGTTTTATCGCTGAAACCAAAGTTACACCAGCTTATGTTACCATCACCGGGCCTTACGAGGATGTTTCGGCAATTGAGTACTGGGAAACCGATACCGTCCGGGGGAAAGACGTGGAGACTGATGTACGAACTGTTGCAAATCTGGCGAGAAATCAAAAAGGGAATATCAATGTTTATCCAACGTCTGTTGAGGTGCTGATGCCAGTAGGTGAATTGACCGAGAAAGTAATCGAATTACCTGTCAAGGTGGAAAATGGACAAGGTTATAGTTCGGTCAGGCTTAGTCCAAGTAAAGTTGTTGTCACGGTATTGATGTCCGTGAAAGATTACAATAGATATACGTCGCGCGATTTCGAGGCAGTGGTAGACCTTTCAGATTGGGAGAAGAATCAGGTACAGTACTTACCCATTTTATTGACCAAAGTTCCTGAATATTGTCAGATAATCAGTATTGTGCCGCAAAATGTAGACTTTTTTGTACGTAAATAACGATACTTTCATGAAGATTGGAATAACAGGCGGAATTGGATCAGGTAAAACTTTTATCTGCAAACTATTTAAAGCCATGGCAGTACCGGTTTATAACGCGGATGAGGAAGCTAAAAAACTGATGAATACCGATATTCGGATTAAAGAACGCTTAATCGCGGAATTTGGAGCGGAGACTTATCCGGACGGGAAGCTGGATCGAGCTTTCTTAGCTCAACGTATATTTTCGGACAGCGCGAAGCTCGAACTTGTGAACGGAATTATACACCCTATCGTTATACAGGAGGCCAAGGAATGGGCAGCACAACAAAAATCCCGTTATACACTCAAGGAGGCTGCTTTACTCTTTGAAAGCGGTTCTTATAAGGATCTTGATTATACTATTCTGGTTACGGCACCTTTATCCGTACGTGTTCAACGTGTTATGAAACGCGATAAGGTTACGGAAGGACAGGTCATGGAGCGAATTAATAAGCAACTCGCTGACGAAGAAAAGTTAAAATTGGCCGACTTCGTCATCGTCAACGATGGTACCACACCACTATTGCCACAAGTGTGGAATCTACATCAAAAATTTTTAAAATAATAGTATGTCTATAATATTGCCTGACTTCTTTGTCAGAAAGCCAGAAGGTTATTACTGCCGTTACGGTGATTTTTTTATCGATGCCAGCAATCCGGTTATGCATAATGTCGTATCTCATGCCCATGGCGATCATGCGAGCTCAGGGCACGATTATGTGTATGCTACCCATGCGACAACTTTGTTTATGAGTCACCGTTATAAGCAAAATCGCAAAGACTCCTATCAGGCTAAATTATATAACAGTTCTTTTAAACTCGGTGCTGTCGAGATTACGTTAATACCGGCGGGACATATTCTCGGGTCGGCACAGATTCTTATGGAGTATATGGGCGTGCGATATTTGTATACCGGGGATTATAAATTACAGTTGGATGAGACATGTGAACCGATCGAAATGCATCAAGCTGATGTATTGATTACCGAAAGTACCTTTGCAAATCCAGTTGTCATCCATCCTGACCCAGCCGAGGAAATCAAAAAATTAAATGGACATGCGAGTAATATCCTGTTGGGTACATATGTGCTAGGAAAGGCACAGCGGATCACCGATTTGATCAATAGGTATTGTCCGGATAGAAAAGTGCTCGTGCATAGTGGTATACTGCCATACCATCGCCTTTACGATCAGCACGGCTTAAAGAAATTGTCCTACCAGCCTTATAACAGGAAGGAAATGAAACAGGGCGAACAGAATAAAGTTTATCTGGTCCCCCCAATGACATTTAATAGTTACTTCAGAGCGACCAAAGTATTGCGGGCGTTCGCCTCAGGGTGGAAGCGCCTGCAGGCACAGAACGATATCGAACTCTATATATCCGATCACGTGGACTGGAACGACATTCTCCAGTATATACAAATGGTTGATCCTAGGGAAGTATGGACACTCCACGGTGATGGAACGATTCTGAGAAGTTATTTTGATGATAAATTGATCGTCCGCGACGTCTTTCTCGCGCAAGCGTAAGTCTTTCAGTGCTGAATATAATCGGTAGGGTAAACCCACGCTAAGAAAATGGGGCAACTTATATATTTTGGCGTATCTATAACAGCACCATAGAACTGATTTCGACTGCTCATTTGAAAACTTTGCTGTATGACCAGCGAAGTTTCTATTTCATATTAACAATCTTGTCTACAACATAGACAGTATTTCCGCGCCAAGGAAGCACTCCATGATACTCTTTGTAACGTAAATCAAAATATTTTCCACTGTTTAGCTCCAATTGTTGGAAAACTGAATCGTCTTCGATAGAAAATTCAAATTGATTGCTGGCTATTCCTCCAGTCTTTATGCTTCCAAATCCTTCTTGGATGAGCTTGCCTTCGTAGGTCTTAAAAATATTACCTTTTCTTACAGCGTAATTAAGATAGCCAGACTTGACCCCCTCACCGAATACATAATAATATTTCCAGTAGGCATATGAGCCAACCCCAACGAGTATAAAGAGGATCAGGATGAGCAAAATTTTTTTTAATCCAGATTTCTTCTTTTGTTGTTCAGGTATATTTTCCATTATGCATTTGAATTAAAATGGTTTGAAACAATTTGTAAAACAATTGGAAATGTATCCTTTGGATACCCTATTGTATAACTTCATCTAAAGATAAATAATGAACGTCATAAATGCTAATGATTTTTATTTTAAGTCAATGAAAAAGGTGATATGTTGAATACTAATTCTCTTAGTTATTTTGTCCTTGATGCGTGCTGTTATGCTAATTTTTGTAAATTTGTCCAATGGACTCAGACCGGGCATATCGCAAGATCATTCATTTGGATATGGACGCATTCTATGCGTCTGTAGATCAGCGCGACTTCCCCGAATATCGGGGGAAGGCAATCGCTGTCGGCGGATCTCCAGATGGGAGAGGGGTGGTTGCGACAGCAAGCTATGAAGCAAGAAAATTTGGTGTCAGATCTGCTATGAGCTCAAGAAAGGCTCTGCAACTGTGCCCTCATATCATCTTCACTTATCCTCGTTTTGATGTGTATCGCCAGGTTTCGTATCAGATTAGGGAGATTTTTCTACGGTATACGGACTTAATTGAACCACTTTCTCTGGATGAAGCATATTTAGATGTTACAGTGGATAAACAGGGGATCGGTTCGGCAATCGATATTGCCAAAGCGATTAAAGCAGCTATAAAGGACGAACTGAACTTAACGGTTTCTGCTGGTGTGTCTGTTAATAAATTTGTAGCGAAAATTGCTTCAGATATGGATAAACCCAATGGTTTGACATTTATTGGTCCTTCTAAGATAGTCAAGTTTATGGAGTCATTGCCCGTAGATAAATTTTTTGGCGTAGGGAAAGTCACTGCGAAGAAAATGCACCAACTTGGACTGTTTACAGGGCTTGATTTAAAAAAACAGCGTGAAGATGATTTGGTCCGTTGGTTTGGAAAGACAGGTCATTTTTTTTACCGTATTGTCAGAGGTATTGATGACCGTCCAGTCGTTCCTAATCGCAGCAGTAAATCGATTGGTATTGAGGATACTTTTGAAGAGGATGTAGAAGCATTTGAAGAGTTAAACAGCATTTTGCATCGACTCTGCAAACAGTTGTGGTTTCGTATTGGAAAAAAGGAAGTTTCTGGACGAACGTTAACCTTGAAAGTTAAATATGCGAATTTTGTGCAGCTGACACGTAGCACAACCATAGAAAGTAGTTTCGACTCCGAAGACAAAATTTACGCGACAGCACATCTTTTGTTAAAAAAGGTTGAGCTGCTAAATAAGGTGCGGCTATTGGGAGTTTCAATATCCAACTTTGTGGAAGAAACTGATTTTCCAAAAGAAGGTATACAGCTAAACCTTTTTGAACATCCTACTTAATCAAATAATCCGCACTATTATTCAACTTTTGATAAGCTGCAGAATATACAGGATGTGAATTAAGCTTGTTACAGGCAAAATCATCGTTATTTGTCACAATTCTTTATCTTAGCCTCAATATAATAAACATATCCAAAAAGTAATGAATACGGTATCAAGAATCCTCTTAGGTGCGTCTATCGTTTTTTTTGTGCACGAGACTGGTGTTGCGCAGAAGAAATTGGATTTTGCGCAGTCTTGGGGGCAAAAGCAATCTTTGACTGTTCGCACCAATCAGTATCCTGGCTGGGCAGACGGAACAGCTTACCTGGAGAATGATGTAAACGATGGTCGTTTGTATCAAGTCAACATTAAATCAGGCAACAGAAGTATTTATACCATTCCTGCTAAAGAAGGAACGGTTGTCTACATTGATAAGAACGATATCTTCCTAAAAAGCAGTGATGGAGCCGTAAAGAAGTTGACCAATTCGCCTGACATTGCTGAACAAAACCCAACCTTGTCGCCAGATGGTAAATATGTGGCTTTTACCCGCAAAAGTAATTTATACAGCGTAGATGTGGCGTCAGGAGAAGAGACGCAATATACACATGATGGTACTGACGTCATTTACAACGGTTGGTCATCTTGGGTGTATTACGAGGAGATTCTTGGGCGTCCGACAAAGTACAAAGCTTTTTGGTGGTCTCCGGATAGTCGTAAGATAGCATTTATGCGATTCGATGATACAAAGGTTCCGATGTTTCCTATTTATTCGTCAAAAGGTCAGCATGGTTATCTCGAAGAAACAAGATACCCTAAAGCGGGTGACCCTAATCCAGAAGTCAAAGTCGGTATAGTTCATCTTGAAGGGGGGAAAGTGACGTGGGCTGATTTTAACGAAAAAGACGATCAGTATTTCGGTCAACCTTATTGGGCCTTTGATAGTAAAAATCTAATGGTACAGTGGATGAATCGGGATCAGAACAATTTAAAGTTTTATCAGGTCGATCCGAACTCTGGTTTAAAAAAAGAAATCTATGATGAGCGTCAGTCTTCGTGGATCAATTTGGATCACGATGAGGGTATAACTTATCTTGCTGATAATAAATATTATATATTAAAATCAGACAAGTCAGGTTGGGCTCATTATTATCTTTATAAATTGGACGGTACTTTGGTAAATCCCATTACCTCTGGTGAATGGCAGGTTACTGAATTGAAGCGGATCGATGAAAAAAACAAGGTGATCTATTTTACTGCACGTAAAGAAAACTCAGCGCGGTCTGATCTTTATCGTGTGGATTATTCGGGTAAAAATCTCAAACGTCTGACTTTTGGTGAGTACTCACACGACGTTAGTGTATCGCCTGATGGCCAGTATTTTATTACTAAATATTCTAATGTAAGTACACCAGATAGATTTGCATTGTTGGATAATAAGGGTAAGGTCGTTAGGCAATTGGCAGATAGCAAAGCAGCAGATTTTGCTTCCTATACGTACGGTAAAACCGAATATTTACATATTAAATCGGATGACAGATTGTTTGATCTTCCCCTGACAATAACTTATCCGACAGATTTTGATCAATCGAAAGTTTATCCAGTTGTTTTCAGTATCTACGGTGGACCCGATGCTGGAACAGTGAAAGATACCTGGAAAGGAACAAACAACCAATATTGGGCTAATGAAGGAGTGATTCAAGTCTCCGCAGATCACCGTGCTTCGGGGCATTTTGGCAAAAAAGGTGTGGCCTATATGCACCGTAATCTTGGGCATTGGGAGATTATTGATTATTCAACCATTGTCAAATGGTTAAAATCGCAGCCTTGGGTGGCTAAAAACAAGGTGCTAATCACAGGCCACAGCTATGGGGGATACATGACATGTTTAGCGATGACAAAAGCCGCTGATGTATTTGATTTCGGTATTGCAGGTGCGCCTGTAACGTCTTGGGATCTCTATGATAGTCATTACACAGAACGATGGATGGATACACCGCATGACAATCCGGATGGATATAAAGCCGGATCTGTATTGACTTATGCTAGTCGTTATAAAGGTGTGTTGCGTATTATGCACGGCGATATGGACGACAATGTACATCTGCAGAATACAATCCAGCTCGTCGATAAATTGACTGATCGAGACGTTCCTTTCGAATTGATGATTTATCCCGGAAGCCGGCATGGATTTGACCGATCGAAAAGCAAATATGATTTTAATGAACGTGCGCGTTTTTACTATCAATATTTACTGGAAAAGCCGCTTCCAAAAGAGTTTAAATAAGCCGAATTAAGGTAAAAATATAACTTCCCCTATCACTTCGATAGGGGATTTTTATTATACGGAGTATTTTCGTTTATTCACATTGCCAAATATTCTTCATCGGGCCCTTCTTTATGTTAAATATGACAAAAAAAGTGATTTTTCTATATGTGTAAATTGTTGAAAATTAAAAAATATGGCATCTTTGTAGAAGTTTATTTAAAGATAAAATGATTCAATTCCTAAAGGAAAGTACTTTTGCCGTTAATGAGGTTTTTAATAAGTCATTGGAGTTGCTGAAAAAGCATTATTTTTCTGTTGCCGGACTTTGTTTTCTGTTATTTGTGACTTCTGGACTCTCCAATTATCTCGCAACATCGATTAGTGATTTCAATGTAGTGTTGAGTGGTTTTATGGCGTTTTTTTTCATGGTAATGTATTTCGGATTGAACATGACTTTGTTTAAGTATATTTTGAGTCTGATTGATGGAAACCATGATAAGAAGCTGATTCAATGTATCCCAAGTTCAAAAGAGCTGGTTTACTTTTTCGGAGCTATGCTCAGTATTATGGTGCTTTCAATAATGCTCTTAATGTTATTGGGAGCAGTTTCTTTACCCTTCCTATATTTGTTTGAAAACGGTGAAAACCGTGTGGAGCTGATGAGCAAGTTTACAATGTTTGTCGTTTTTGTGGCAGCCATATTGACCTTTCTCCTAATCATAAGAGTGGCATTTTATCCGTTCTTCATTATTGATAAACACGCGGGAACTTTCAAATCTTTGCGTTTTAGTTTCGCACTGACAAAGGGTAACGTGTTCAAACTGTTGTTGATTTTGGCTGTGTTTGCTTTCTTTCAGTTGCTGCAGATGTATTTTAATTTTCTAGAATATTACATAATTTTTATTATTTTGAACCTCGTTAGTTCTTTTTTGGTTGTACCTTTAGCTTGCATTGTCGTTTCGGTAGCTTATCGTTCAATGATGGCCGATTACCATGGTGGAGAGGACCCAGAGATTTTAAAAAATATATTTTAATAAATAACAAAGGTTTTGAATAAAAAAGGAATTGCCATTTTAGGGGCAACGGGAAGTATAGGCACGCAAGCCTTGGATGTTATAAGAGCCTTTCCTAATAAATTTGAAGCAGTCGTTTTGACATGTGGTAGCAATGCAGCATTGTTAATTCAACAGGCTTTGGAGTTTAAGCCCAAAGCAGTTGTTGTAACGGATTCCCTTCAATATGGTTATGTCCAGGATGCCCTAAAAGGGCATAATATTGCTGTTCTTTTAGGTGAAGTGGGGTTGGTTGAAGTGGTTCAATATGAAGATGTTGATATTGTTTTGAATGCAATTGTTGGATCTGCCGGATTAAAGCCTACTGTGAAAGCGATTCAGTCCAAAAAGGATATCGCTTTGGCTAACAAGGAAACGCTGGTTGTCGCTGGCGAGCTGATTATGGCTTTGGTGCGTGAATATGGCGTTCGAATGCTACCTGTGGATTCAGAACATTCGGCAATTTTCCAGTGTTTGACCGGAGAGGAGCATAATCCAATAGAGAAAATCTACGTTACCGCTTCTGGCGGGCCTTTTAGAGGTAAAAGTAGAGCTGAGCTTCGCTGTGTTACCAAGGCTCAAGCATTGAAGCATCCCAATTGGTCTATGGGAGCCAAAATCACCATTGATTCCGCTTCTTTGATGAATAAAGGCTTAGAAGTCATTGAAGCAAAATGGCTTTTCAATTTGTCCATAGATCAAGTCGATGTCATTGTACATCCTCAGTCTATTGTCCATTCCCTGGTTCAGTTTCAAGACGGTTCTATGAAAGCGCAAATGGGCCTGCCTGATATGAAATTGCCGATCCAATATGCGTTGACATACCCAGCACGTTTCGAAAATAATTTTGAGCGTTTTAATTTTATGGACTATCCAACACTCAGTTTCGAAAAAGCAGATTTGGAAACCTTCAGAAACCTGGCTCTTGCTTATGAGAGTTTACGGACCGGTGGCAATAGAAGCTGCGTCTTGAATGCCGCTAATGAAGTGGTTGTAGATGCGTTCTTGAAAGATCGAGTTGGTTTTCTGGAGATGAGTGATGTGATTGAACAGACACTGGATCAAGTAGAATTTATTGCAGCCCCAACGTTGGATGATTATCTGGAAACGGATCGTATAGCAAGATTAATAACAAAGGAAATAATCAAAGATTAAATTTAAAAAGCATACATGGGTGTTTTAATTATGGTCGGACAAGTGATTCTAGGCTTGTCAATTTTAATTGTTCTACATGAGTTAGGACATTTTTTAGCAGCGCGTGCATTTGGTATCAAGGTAGAAAAGTTTTATTTGTTCTTTGATGCTTGGGGAGTGAAATTGTTTAAATTCAATTATAAAGGATGTGAATATGGTATTGGCTGGTTACCATTAGGTGGTTATGTCAAAATTGCTGGGATGATCGATGAGTCGATGGATACGGAGCAATTGAAGGGCGAACCACAGCCATGGGAATTTCGGTCAAAACCAGCTTGGCAACGTTTAATTGTTATGCTGGGCGGTATTATTGTCAATATTGTAGTCGGTGTTATCGTTTTTTGGATGCTGACTTTTAAAATGGGCAATACAGATATCAAAATGGACCAGCTTGTAAACGGTATTGTGCCGGGATCTATTGGGGAATCCATTGGCTTGAAAGCTGGAGATAAAGTCATTTCAATTGATGGTCACCGTGTCGAAAATTATTCCGAGCTGATCAGTTCTAAAGTATTGATGGGGGGAGTTACCCTTGCTGTTGAACGTGGTGGTGTGACTGAAGATGTCAAAGTTCCAGCCGATTTATTAAATACGCTTTCTGACAAAAAAGGCGAGAAGTTTATTGAGCCCCGAATTAAGACGACCAGCATAGCGGAAGTAGCGCCAGGTTCAGTGGCGAGCAAAATGGGTTTTGTGAAGGGAGATAGCATTATTGCCGTAAATAATATACAGGTTCCTTTCTTTGACCAATTTAGAGCACAGATAAAAGCGAATATCAATAAAACTGTAACAATTAAAGTCGTACGCAAAGGTAATGAAGTTTCCTTGCAAGGAAATGTCCCTGCAGATGCCATGCTTGGGTTTGGTATTAACCGTGATTATTCCATCAAATCTTTTACAACGCAATATACTTTGACAGAAGCATTTACAATTGGTGCAAAGAAGGCTTTTACAGTGATTACCGATAATGCCAAAGGATTTGGCAAAATTTTTAAAGGCGAAGTGCGTGCTGATAAAGCCTTATCGGGTCCTATTGGTATAGCTACTTTGTTTGGTACTGAGGTGGATTGGATCCGTTTTTGGTCTTTGGTCGGAATGTTGTCGATGGCATTGGCATTTATGAACCTATTGCCTATTCCAGCGCTGGATGGTGGTCACGTATTATTCTTATTGATTGAAATGATACAAGGTAAGCCATTGAGCGAAAAATTTCTGGAAAAGGCGCAGATGGTTGGTTTCTTTATTCTTTTGGCCTTAATGGTATTTATATTCGGAAACGATATTTTTAAGCTATTTAAATAGCTCAAACGATCGCCAGCCGAAGCTGACGGCATGTATCTCATAGAGTAAAGGGGGGCTTTGAATTTGGCCCCCCTTTACTCTATGTTATAGGTACGTTTAAAGAAGAAGGTTTCACGTTCTATAATTATCTGCTAGCTGATTTATCCCTTTATATGTTTTCATCGTATATATTTAAGCCTTAGGATGAAGATTTTTACAACAATAAATTCTCTATTTGTATTGCATTTGAAAAACAAATTTTCTAAGTTTGGTCATGGATGGAAGAAATAGAGCAGATATAAAGCCTGGTATGTTGGTGAATATCATCTTAAAAAAAGATCAACGTACTGGAAATCTTACAGAGGGGATTGTGAAGGACTTGTTGACCTCATCCTCTTATCATTCGAGAGGAATTAAAGTGAGATTGATGGACGGCCAAATAGGAAGAGTGGCCGAAATTATTGAAGATGACTTTTAGCAGGTGTTTTACTGATCTTCCGCTCTTTTTTATTTAATCTTTTCTCGTACTATTGATACTGAAAATTTTGCTGCCTATGATGTCCTTTTGAATAAATTCATGTAAAGACTTTGAGTTATTAATAGTGGGCATTTTGAAATAAAACTTGAATAATGACATTATTACCACTAAATTGTTTCTTTATTTTTTATTTTATTACATATTTATATAATATTGTTTTTATAATTACTAAATGACTGTTTTTTCAAATGGATATAAAAAATAAATGTACGATTGTCTATGCTGATGATGCGTTAATTCATCATATACTGATGCGTGCTATGACTCAATCTCATTTATTGAATTTGGTTTATTGTGCTTCTAATGGGATGGACTTAATTGACTACCTCCATGACAACGGACATGAGCTTCCTCAGATATGTATACTGGATCTACATATGCCCGTGCTAAACGGAATAGAAACGGCTAAAATAATGAAAGAAAAGTTCCCTTCCGTCAGGATATTCGGTCTAACATCGAGCAGTGATGAAAATGAACGTATGAAAATGCGGGACGCTGGGGCAGAAGAGATTTTTTCAAAGGAGCAGATGCCTTTATTAATGAAACAACTTGCTTCTTGAATATAAAAAGCTGCACAAAAAAAGCCTAACATCTGTCAGGCTTTTTCTTTGGTTTCTAAAGCATCCTTGAATTTTAACAACCTAATCCAGGACGGACATTTACTTAAGTCTTTTTTCCATAAGCTTACATGGATAAAGCTTGTGCTTAAGAAGCGTTGAACGTCAAAGACTTGCATGTCTTGCTGTATTTCTAGCGTATCAGGCAGATCTTTGGATCTAAAATATTCTTGTAATTCCTCTGGAGTCATACAACAAAGGTAAAGTTTTAAATCTTTATCTCCAACCTCCGCCAAGCGCGCGGTAAAGATCTACAAATGCATCCAAATGCTGCTGTCTTAACTCCACAAGATCGAGGTCACTGTTTAATGCATTGCTTTGCGCTGTAATCACCTCTAGGTAAGTAGCATATCCGCTTTTAAAGAGTAGGTTCGCATTTTTGACCGCAAGTTGCGCATTATCCACTCTTTCTTTTGCCAGAGATAACTGTTCACGTTGTTTGTCTACTGTAACAACTGCGTTAGAGACTTCGGCTACTGCCTCCACAACCTTTTGCTGAAACTGAATTTCGGCCTTATCTCGTTCCAATTTGGCTACTTCGTATTGTGTTTTTAATGTTCTGTTTTTGAAAATAGGTGTGGTCAAATTTCCAGTTATTCCGCCGAGTAATGCTCCAGGGATATGGAACCAATTTTTTGGAAGCATGCTATTAACGCCTAATACGCCACCAATAGTTAAGGATGGATAACGCATGGCTTGTTGGATATTAACGTTCGCATTGGCAGCCATCAATTGGAGCTCAGATGATCGAATGTCAGGTCTATTGCGAAGAATCTCTAATGGAGAACCGAGGGAGATGTTTTTGCTCTCGGCGAAGAGATGTTCGTAAGAAGTACCTCTATTGATACTGTCTGGTAATTTTCCGGTGAGCGTCTGAAGGGCATTTTCCTGAATGACAATTTCTTTTTCCAGTTCAGGCACAAGGGATGCAGCCAATAGGCGTTGAGATTGTGTCTGTTGGATCGCCAAAGCGGTGATTTCACCAGCTTCATATTGTAACCTGATCATGTGGAGCGTACTATCATTTAATTGCACGTTACGCTTAGCGACTTCTATTTTAGCATCAAGCATCAGAAGATTGAAATAGCCTTTTGCTACCGAAGTTATAATGGAGGTTTGTACAGCGTTTTTTGCTTCCTCCGTATCCAAATATTCGGCCAATAGCTGCTCTTGTTTGCTTCCTATCTTCTTCCAGATATCTATTTCCCAATTAAAGTTAATGTCTGAGCCAAACATTGACTGATAGACGAACATATTTTGAGGTGCTTTTTCACCTTTTTGGTCATAGTATTTGGTCAGTGGGCCGCTGCCAAAATTCTGCGACCGCCAAGTCCGGTTTCCATTGGCGATAGTTGCATGTATACTTGGTAGGTAATTTGCCCTATTTTGTGCTAATAGCCGGTTTGAAATCTGCAGGTTAAGCAGGGCGGTCCTCATCTCAAAATTGTTTGACAACGCAGAATCAATTAATAACTTCAACGTCGGATCGTGGAAGAAAGATTTCCAATAAATTAGTCCCATACTTGAAGTGTCTCCGAAGAGGTCTAGTGTATCGCCACGAAAATTTTCAGGAAGTTTTACTTTGGGCTGCACATAATCTTTTCCTACTTTACAGGCGTTCATCATTCCTAATAGGCCTATGATTATACCGATTCCAGAAATGTATTTTCTTATGTTTTTCATTATTCTTCCTCTTGTTTAGCTAGTTTATCATGTAGTTTTTCATCCAGGCTTTTAAATACAACAAATAATACCGGGATGATGAAGATACCAAATGCTACGCCAAAGAGCATACCGCCGGCGGCGCTGAAACTGATTGAGTGATTGCCGATGGCTGATGGCCCTACCGTCCACATTAGTGGTACTAGACCGGCAACAAATGCCAAACTGGTCATCAAGATAGGCCTTAATCTAAGTTTGGACCCATTGATGGCCGCTTCGACGATACTCTTACCATTTTTGCGTTCCTGGACTGCGAATTCTACGATCAAAATTGCGTTTTTGGCCAAAAGACCAATCAGCATGATGAGCCCTACCTGAACATAAATATTGTTTTGAAGTCCCACCAAGTTGATGACAGCGAAAACGCCGATAAGTCCCACTGGTATCGACAATAGTACTGCCCAAGGAAGGATATAGCTTTCATATTGAGCCGAAAGCAGGAAGTATACAAAAAGAATACTAAGTGCAAAAATCAGCACGGTCTGTGAGCCAGATTGGCTCTCTTCGTAGCTCATGCCTGTCCATTCAAATCCATAATTCCCAGGAAGATTGCTATCGGCCATTTTTTGGATAGCCTGCATAGCATCATCTGTACTGTAACCGTCGGCTGTGGTAATATTTACAGCGATAGCATTGTACAGATTATAACGGGTTATGGTTTCGGGTCCCACCGTCTTTTCTAACGTCAGGAGGGTATTTATAGGAACCATTTCACCTTTGCTGTTCCTTACAAAAATTGAATTGAAAGATTCGGGATCTTTACGAAAATCGAAATCGGATTGAACATAAACGCGATATTGGCGGCCAAATCGATTAAAATCACTCGCTTGTACACGGGCAAAGTAAGATCTGATGGTGGACATGAGATCTTTGATATCGACGCCCAACGATTTTGCTTTCACAGCATCAATATTAACTTCGTATTGCGGGAAGTTTGATTTGAAGCTTGTGTAGGCGCTTCGTATCTCTGGTAAGGTATTTAATTGGTTGATAAATGTGTCGGCAATAGTGTTAAAGTCTCTGATATCGCCACCCATACGATCCTGAAGAATCATTTCAATGCCGGCAAAGTCCCCAAAACCCTGCACAGTAGGGCGAGGGAATACTGTAAACGTGGCTTCATTAATCTGGGATAGATCTTTTCTGATGGTATCCATAAAGGCATTGATATTCTGGATATGCTCACGCTTGGCGTGCGGTTTTAGGGTAATGTAACCAGCAGCAAATGCCGGACTTGAACTGCCATCTAGGGCATTAAAACCTGAAACTGTCGTCATTCCATTGATATCCTCCCTTTTCTTTAGAATACTATCGGCACGGTGAAGTACCTCTGTCGTCCGGCTCAAAGAGGCACCAGGGGGGAGGGCTATATTGTACGTGATAAAACCATCGTCTTCGGTCGGAATGAAACTTTTAGGGGTGTTGATCATAAAAAATGCGCCAAGTGCAGTAATCAAAATTAAACCTGTCCAAGCTATTTTTTTGTTCTTGATGAGGACTGTTACCACGGCAACATACCGCAAAGTAATTCTATCAAAAGACGTATTAAACGCCTTAAAGAACCGGTTTTTAAACTGATTTATCCTGCCGGTTTTTTGATCGTTGTTATGTTGTGGCGTTTTAAGCAGGAGTGCACATAGCGCAGGGCTTAGAGTCAATGCATTGAGCGCTGAAATCAGAATTGCCGTTGCCAGCGTGTACGCAAACTGTCGATAAAATATTCCAGCCGGCCCTTCCATAAATCCAACGGGCAAAAATACGGCGGCCATGACCATAGTTATTGACAGAATGGCGCCTGTAATTTCGGACATTGTCGATAATGTCGCAGCTCGGGCTTTCAATCCTGTGCTGTGCATCTTTTCGTGAATCGCCTCAACGACAACGATCGCATCATCCACCACAATTCCAATGGCTAATACCAAGGCAAACATGGTTAGGACATTCAGTGAAAATCCAAAAAGTTGCAGAAAAAAGAACGTTCCTATCAGGGATACCGGGATTGCAATAGCTGGAATCAAGGTAGATCTAAAATCTTGTAAAAAAATAAATACAATAACAAATACGAGAATAAAGGCTTCAAAAAGTGTGTGTTCGACTTGGTTGATCGATTCGTCGATCTGATCCCTTACCGAGTATGTCACTTCGTAGTGTATGCCTTTTGGAAATGTTTTTGATTGTTCTTCGAGTACTTTTCTGACGGCTATATCGATATCATGAGCGTTAGAGCCACTAGTCTGTGTTAGATTGAGGGTTAGGCCCGGATGCCCATTTACCTTATTATCGCTACTTAGATTTGTCGCTCCGAATTCTATTCTTGCGACATCTTTTAGATAGAGTACTGATCCATCTTCATTGGTCTTGATCACAATATTTTGGAATTCCTCCGGCGTTGTGAAGCGCCCTTTATGACGGATCACAGTCTCAAAGGCTTCGTCTGAGGTCTCTCCAAATTTACCAGGAGCGATCTCAAAATTCTGATCTTTTATTGCGTCAGTGACATCCTGTGGAACCAAGTTGTAAAGGGCGAGCTTTTCAGGATTTAACCAAAGTCTCATGGCGTAATCCCTAGCCCCTAGGCGGGACACTTGAGCTACTCCGTCTACGCGCAGTAAAGGCCGCATCAGGTTAATCTGTGCAAATGCCTGTAGAAAAGTTTCGTCATAGGCGCTATCTTGATGATCAGAGTATAAGTTGATGGTCATGATGACACCGGTTTGACGTGGCATGACCGTGATACCTGCTTCATTTACTTCCGCGGGAATCGCGCTAATGGCTTTGGAAATCCGAGTCTGTACGTTAACTGACGCAATGTCTGGATTGGTCCCTGTTTTGAAATATACAGAAACACTCCCAGACCCTGAGTTGGAAGCAGAGGATTTGATGTAAGTCATATCCTCTACACCATTAATGGCTTCTTCGATAGGTAATAAAACACTTTTTGCCACTGTTTCAGCATTTGCTCCAGGATAACTAAGTGAAACAAGTACACTGGGTGGGGCGATTTCTGGAAAGCGCGAAACAGGCAGCAATTTTAGGCCTACTAGACCTAAAATAACCAATATAATGGAAACCACCGTGGCCAATACGGGTCTATTTATAAATGTTTTAAGCATATATATAGAATTTTAAACATGCAACTTTCAGTGCTCAGTATCACTGGCACTGTAGCATGCAAAAATGATCAATAATTATTTCTGTAAAATTGGGGTTACCGGTGATCCATCAGTCAATTTATCAAAGCCGCTGGTAATAACACGATCGTTTTCCTTTAAACCTGAATAGACGATATAATTGTTTTTACTTTTGCCCGTAAGCTGGATATTTCGTTTCTGTGCTTTATTGTTTTGGTCCAATATATAAACAAAGGTTTTATCTTGCAATTCGTTTACAGCAATCTGAGGGATTTGAAGTACACCTTTCTTAATCTCAGCGATTTTAAGTGTGCCGCTACTTCCAGATCGGAGAATGTTATCATCATTTTGAAAGGTAGCCCGTAGGGAGATTGCTCCCGTGGTACGGTTGATTTGGCCATTGACCGCATCAACTATACCCTTTTTCGCATATTCTTCACCGTCGGCGAGAACTAAAGTCACCTCAGGAAATACAAGTTTTTTATTCTGGTTGTATTTCTTACCTTCCAAGCTATCTTTTTTTGCCTGTGCTTTTGAAAAATACAGAAAATCAGATTCATTCATGGAAAAATAAACATACACTTCCTGAATGTCGGAAAGATAGGTGAGGGGTTCTTTATCACCCTTTGATACCAAATTCCCGATACGCTTTGGAATCCGGCCAATGTAACCGCTTACCGGCGCCGTGATAACGGTAAAATCTTTACTGATCTGCGCCGAGCGTACGGCCGCGATAGCTTGGTCGAGTGTTGCCTTGGCAACTTGATAATCTGACTTGGCAGAGGAAAGTCTGACTTCCGAAATAACATCATTTTGAACAAGCGGTTTCAATCGGTCTACTTCAAGTTGTGCATTTTTAAGTTTGGCTTTAGCGACCTGTGCTGTAGCAACCATATTATTGAGGTTTTCCTGATAGGTGGAAGGATCAACTTTAAATAGCTTTTGGCCTTTTTGTACAAAAGAACCTTCATCAACATAAATTTCCTGAAGTAATCCCTCGACCTGGGGGCGAACTTCTACATTAACCTTACCTTCGATTGTTCCCAAATAATCCTTGATGGTAATAGCATCTGATTTCTTTACAGTATAAACCGGTAAGGCGACTTTTTTTTCTTTGCTTTTATTTTCTTTTGAAGAACTTGAAGAACAACTTACCTGAGTGGCTAAGGCTGAACAAATCAATAGAGATACGTTGAAAATAGATAATGTTTTTTTCTTCACAATGATTGATTAATTTTTACGATATATGTGTGTGTAATATGAATATTACAATATAAACGTCAAATAGTTTAATTATTGTGAAGATTAACATTTGTTAACATCTCCAATTGGAGTTAGTAATCCTTGAATTATTAATCAATATTAATGATTAATAGTTTCACCTGTTTGATAATGAATTTTTTAGGGGAAGGGATACATCATATTTTCCCCCGGAGGAAAATATGATGTTATTAAAATAAATATTTAAAATTTTAGGTGCTTTACGGTCAGCCCGTTATTAATAAGTTGTTTTAAGGCATCAATTCCTATGCTAATATGGGCCTCTACATATTTAGCCGTAACAGTCACGTCACTGACAGATGTTTTAACTCCTTCTGGAACCATTGGTTGATCCGAAACAAGTAGTAAAGCACCGGTAGGAATTTTGTTGGCAAAGCCGACACTAAATATCGTTGCTGTTTCCATATCAACGCACATCGCACGGATTGATTTCAAATATTTTTTAAAGGCCTTATCATGTTCCCAAACTCGTCTATTGGTAGTGTACACCGTTCCTGTCCAGTAATCCCGTTGGTGATCCCTTATCGTAGTTGATATAGCCTTTTGCATAGCGAAGGCGGGCAGGGAGGGGACTTCGGGCGGAAAATAATCATTCGATGTTCCTTCGCCTCGGATAGCAGCAATGGGTAAAATCAATTCACCCACGGGAATCTTTTTCTTGATACCACCGGTTTTGCCTAGGAATAGTACTGCTTTTGGCGCAATGGCTGATAATAGATCCATAATGGTTGCGGCCATAGGGCTTCCCATACCGAAGTTGATGATGGTGATTCCGCCAGCGGTGACCGACTGCATCGGCTTATCTTCGCCGTATATGGGCGCATTATCATGCATTTCGGAAAACAGTTGTATATATTTTGAAAAATTTGTCAAAAGGATGTATTCTCCAAACTCTTCTAAAGGTCTTCCTGTATATCTTGGAAGCCAATTGTTTACAATTTCTTCTTTACTTTTTAAACCTGGTGTTATCGGACTATTTACGGTACTTTTGCCACTTTCCTTTTTTGTCATAGTCATTATATTTAGTTTTTCGAATCTCTTATATTACTATAAACATTCCATTATGCGTATGTTATTATTGTAATATAAGATTTTTAATTCTTTTTAAAAAAAAATCCCGTTCAGCTGAACGGGATTTTTTTAAGCGACTTTAAGCTTTTTCAAATCGGACTTCTCGAATTTTTTCTTCGCGTAGTCCAGGGTGATTTCCAAAGCCTTCTGTCCCGTTTGCTCTTTTGTTGATGGAATCTCAAACATCGCATCCAGCATAATGGCTTCACAGATACTGCGTAAACCCCTAGCTCCGAGTTTGAATTCATCCGCTTTATCGACAATAAAGGTATAAACATCAGGATCAAATTTTAGTTCGATACCTTCATATTCGAATAACTTCTTATACTGTTTTACCAATGCATTTTTGGGTTCAGTCAAAATGCTTAATAAAGTCTCTTTATCCAACGGATTCAGATAAGTCAATACCGGTAGACGCCCTATAAGCTCTGGAATCAAACCAAAATTCTTTAAGTCTTGAGGAGTAATATATTTATATAAGTTATTCAAATCAATTTCCTCTTCGTCTTCATTCATTTTATAACCTACAGTCTGTGTACGTAAGCGGTTAGCAATTTTCTTTTGGATACCATCAAATGCACCGCCACAGATAAAGAGTATATTACTAGTGTTTACAGCGATCATTTTTTGATCAGGATGCTTACGACCCCCCTGAGGTGGAACGTTAACCACTGTACCTTCAAGAATTTTCAACAAAGCCTGTTGAACACCTTCACCTGATACATCCCTGGTAATCGAAGGATTATCGCTTTTACGCGCAATTTTATCTATTTCATCAATATAGATGATTCCCCGCTCCGCCGATGCTACATCATAATCTGCGGCTTGAAGTAAGCGTGTTAAAATACTTTCTACATCTTCGCCAACATAACCTGCCTCTGTCAGCACTGTTGCATCTACAATACAAAATGGTACGTTTAATATCTTGGCAACTGTCTTTGCTAACAATGTTTTACCCGTACCTGTTTCTCCGACGATAATTAGATTCGATTTTTCGATCTCAATTTCGTCTTTATCCACTTTTTGATTTAAACGTTTATAGTGATTATAAACTGCTACCGAAATTACTTTTTTTGCATCATCCTGACCGATCACATATTGATCCAAGTGAGTTTTGATTTCAAAAGGGCGGATCAACTTTAATGCCGTCTGTAATGTTTTGCTTTTTCGTTGTTTTAATTCTTCTGCTAAGATTTCGCCTGCTTGCTGGATGCATCTATCACAGATATGTGCACCGTTACCTGCAATGAGCATCTGAGCTTCATTTTTGCTTATCCCACAAAACGAACAATGAATGTCTCTGTCGTTATTCTTTGCCATTGTTATTTAATATTCTCCTTCTTAGGAAGTAAAATCTCGTCAATCATACCGAATTCTTTCGCCTCATTGGCTTTCATCCAGTAATCACGATCAGAGGATTTTTCTACCCATTCGTAAGTTTGTCCAGAATGATCTGAAATAATGGTGTATAATTCTTCTTTTAATTTCATCATTTCACGTAAGTTGATTTCCATATCAGCTGCAACTCCTTGAGCACCACCAGAAGGTTGGTGAATCATAACGCGTGAATGACGTAACGCTGCACGTTTTCCTTTTGCACCCGCAACCAAAAGCACAGCTCCCATTGAAGCGGCAATACCAGTACAGATTGTTGCTACATCTGGAGTGATATATTGCATGGTATCATAAATCCCCAGCCCAGCATACACACTCCCTCCTGGAGAATTAATGTAGATCTGGATATCGCGTTGCGCATCGGTAGACTGTAAAAACAAAAGTTGTGCCTGAATAATGTTGGCAACCTGATCATCAATACCGCTACCTAAAAATATGATGCGATCCATCATCAAACGTGAGAATACATCCATCTGTGCAACGTTCAATTGACGCTCTTCAACAATGTACGGCGTAAGATTTGTAGGAATGCTTGTCTCTGTGCGAGCGATGAAGCTATCAACGTGTTGACTTCCAATACGGTGATGCTTTACTGCATATTTTCTGAATTCGTTTTTATCTATATTCATCTTTTTATTTTTTTCTGTTCTGTAGGACTAATATAAAACTATATTTTATAAATCAAATAAATTGAAAAGATGTTTTACATCTACTTTACATTTTTTTTGTGGGCTCGACTCACCGTCTTGCGATTAAGTTATAGACTAGCTCCCTTTTTATATGTTTCATGCATAGCTTCTTAACCAATTTCATTATAGCTGGGGAGGTCTTCTAAAAATTCGTAGGATTCAGTCTTGAAATTAATTTTGCAATAGTAATGATTTATGCCGTTGCTCACTACTAAGTAGGGGATGCGATGAACGGTATTATAATTTGCAATTTGCTCAAATACTTGTTGGGTAATTTTTATGTGCGGTGCCTTAAATTCCGCCAAAACAACTTTATGACCATTGCTGTTGTATATTAACAGATCACTTCTTCTCTGAAGGTTATTTAATTTTAATCCGCCTTCGATATTCATCAGTGATTTAGGGTAATTTTTACTGATTGACAAATAGTTAATCCAATGCTGTCTCACCCACTCTTCGGGAGTTAATACCAGATCCTTTTTCCTGAGCTCATCAAAGATGTAAATCGCATTGTTCTTTTTGGATATTTTCGCTTTAAACGGAGGCAAGTTCAGTGGAGTGGGTGAAAACATGAACAAATGTACTAAAATTTTGGTAATACTAATAAATTGCCTCTGTCTGAAATATACTGTTTTTTTTATAAACTCTGTCTTTCTACGGCAAAGAAGTAAACCAACCGCTAGTTTGCCAGCTGCATTTTCTCGACTTTAAAGCAGTCAATTACTGCAGAGCTAAGCAATGAAGATAGATATAAAAGTATAACTTTGGGAAGTTCCAGGTTGATTTGCTATTAAAATTGTAATTTTGCTTCTCATGCACACCCTTTATTTAATATTTTGGAGATTTTTTGAAGATGCATAACAACATCCTTAAGAGTTGTCGAAGAAAGATCTCAAATTTGCGTGTGGCAGTACGAAAAGTGTTATTGAGGCCGAAGAAAACGAAAAATATCGATAGTTTTTACATATGAACATACATCCGATCTTATCCGATATTAAAAGCAGAGCTTTTAAACCTGTATATCTATTGCAGGGGGAGGAAAGCTATTTTATCGATACCATTGCTGATGCGCTTGAAGCGACGGTATTGACCGACGCACAAAAGGGGTTTGACCAATCCATTTTTTATGGAAAGGATGTTGATATGTCTACAATAGTCAATTCGGCTAAACGATATCCGATGATGAGCGATAATCAGGTTATCATTATTAAAGAGGCGCAAGAGTTAAAATGGAAGTCCGATACCGAAGAGCAGTTGACCAAGTACCTGGAGCATCTTACACCAACGACTATTCTTGTTTTTTGCTATAAACATGGCAAATTTGATAAGCGTAAAAAAATTTACAAAGTCTTCGAGAAAGCAGGATTGGTGATTGATGCTGCTAAACTGTATGATGATAAGGTAGCCCCGTGGATTGGATCCTACATGAAAGACGCAGGTTGGCGTATTCATCCCCAGGCTAGCGTATTGATTGCTGATTATCTCGGTAATGACTTGTCCAAAATATCCAATGAACTGGATAAGCTTATGCTCAATGTTCCCAGAAATCAGGAAGTAAGTATGGATGACGTCGAGCGTAATATTGGTATTTCCAAAGATTTTAATGTTTTTGAATTAAATACTGCATTAGCAAAACGGAATGCCTTAAGAGCGTATCAGATTGTCGATTATTTTGTGGCAAATCCCAAAAATAATCCTTTAGTTATGATCATTGGTCAAGTAGCGACTTACTTTACAAAAGTTCTAAAATATCATTATCTTATTGATAAGACTTCTGCCGCAAAGGAATTAGGCGTACATCCATTCTTTATAAAAGAATATGAACTTGCGGCGAGAAATTACAATCGTAGAAAAACTTTCGACGTGCTTAATGTTTTAAAAGAGACTGATTTAAAATCGAAAGGTGTTCATGTTCCCAGTAATTTTAATAGCGCAGAGATTCTCAAAGAGATGATCTATCGGATACTCAATTAACTAGCCAAACGGAGTTTGAAGCAGACAGACAAACTTGCCCAGCTATAAGACACCCCATAAGGTGTCTTTTTTTTACACAAATTTAATAATTAAACATTTGTTTAAATTAAACGTTTGTTTAACTTTGTCCCGCATTTAATAATAACGAGTTTAGTTTCGTTGCTTTAGATGCGAATGTATCTTTAAAGAGATAGGTGTTTTTATAATGGAATTTAACGAAAAACAGATTGATATTCTCCTCGCAGCAGAACGTCTTTTTGCAACAAAAGGGTTTGATGGAACTTCCGTCCGTGATATCGCCAATGAAGCGAATGTCAACGTGGCGATGATCAACTATTATTTTGGTTCTAAAGACAAGCTATTGGATACTTTCTTTGAATGGCGTGTTCCTGATTTTATGATCAATGTGGATGAACTTGCAGGTATTGATCATGCGTTGGATAAAATTGATGCGATGGTGGATCGATCAATTAAATCGATGAACTCTCATCGAAAGCTATATCACATTATTACCATCGAAAGTTCACTAAAACAACGGATGCTTATATCTGAAGCTTTTAGGAAACTCAAATTACACAATTTAGAAGTGATCTCTTCCGTAATCAATGATGGGGTTGCACAGGGGGTATTTAAGGAGGGGTATGACCCGATCTTAATTCATTCGATGATGATGGGAACTTTTATGAATTTCCAGATGAACCATAGCTTTTTACAGGATCAGTTGCATATCGATAATGATAAAGACTATGCATGTTATATAGAAACAACTTTGACAGAATTTATACAGAAAACAATTAAAGCTTTATTGACATATGAAAAATAAGTTGGCCAATTTAAGTGCTTTATTACTTCTAAGTCCCATGGGTTTATTGGCACAAGACAATAAGCATATGACTTTGGAAGAGATAATTCACTTGGCCGCAAATCAAAGCGTGGAAGCGAAGTCTGCTGATACCAAGATATTTGGAAGGCAGCTCGAAGTCGAAACTGCCAAATCAAAGCAACTTCCCGACGCAAAATTGGGGGGACAATACATGGCGATGACTACTCCAAATGTGAATTTAAAGTTGGCATTGGGTGAAGGAGGGGCTGCGCCAGATATTGCCGCGAATCAATTGTGGTTAGGACAGGCATCGGTAAGCCTGCCAATCTATACCGGCGGAAGGATCAAGGGGGGCATTGATATTGCAAAAGATGTATTAAGAGCCGAAGAATACAACGCTGTAGCAAATAAGGAACAATTGGCTATACGCGCAATTAATCTTTATCTAAGCCTTTATAAGGCTCAGCAAACCAATTTGTTGATTGCAGAAAATATTAAACAGTCTGAGCAGCGGGTTTCGGATTTTAAAGCTATGTTAGACAATGGATTGATCGCTCGTAATGACTTATTGAAAGCTGAGTTGCAGTTATCTAATTATCAGGTATCGCTTCAGGAAGCGCAGAAAAATATCAAGGTACTGAATTATCAATTGGCTAATTTCCTGAAGATTGACGAAGATACACAGTTGGATCAGATTAATCTAGCGGATGTGAGGGGTGTTGATTTGGGCTTAAAGGCATCATTTGATGCTGCGAGAAGCACCCGTTCGGATGTGAAATCGATGGAATCTCAACGTCTGGTTGCTGAAGATCAGTTGAAAGTAACTAAAGCTGCTGCCATGCCAACTGTCTCTGCAACGGCAGGTTATAATGCTTTTGGCCTTCAAAAAGTGGTTACTGTAACCAATGCAGCGATGATAGGCGTGGGGGTATCGTATGATATAGGTTCGCTTTATAAGAACAAAAGGGAGGTTAATGTCGCCAAAAATCGTATTAAAGAAATCGATGAACATATTGAACTATTAAACGACAAAGTGAAAGTTCAGGTACAGCAGGCGAACGAGAACTATATGTTGGCACAAAAGCAGGATGTAGTATATCATCAGGCGCTGGATCAGGCAGTTGAAAATTATCGTATTACCAAAGATAAGTATGATAACGGTATTGCAGATACAGATGATTTGTTGACGGCAGATGTACAGCAACTTCAAAGTAAAATTAACCTTGCGATCAGCAAAGCAAACACAATCGAAAAATACTATGACCTTCTATTGGCAAATGGGTCGTTAAATATTAAATAGCAATTAATCTAGACATGGAAAATACAATAGAAAACGCACCTGAGAAAAAAGGTACAAATAAAAAATTCACCATTGTTTTGGCTGCACTCGTTATTTTCGGTGGGGCTTACGGTGGCTATAAATACCTGCATGGTCAAGCACACGAAACGACTGATGACGCACAAGTAGAAAAAAACATGAGTCCGATTATTCCCCGTGTTGGTGGATTCATTTCGAAAGTCTACGTAAAGGATAACGATTTGGTTAAAAAAGGCGATACCTTGTTTACCATTGAAAGCCAGGATTATCAGGTTCGCGTAGATGAAGCTTTAGCAGCACTTGCAGCGGCTCAAAGCAGTTTTGATGTTTCAAAGGCGGATGTGTCTGCGTCTTCGGCAAATGTAGCTATCTCTGATGCAACGATCCAATCGAATTTGGGAAGCATTGAAGCAGCACGTATTCGTGCCAAGCAAGCGAATAATGATTATATCCGCTATCAAAACTTATACAACAACCAATCGATTACGAAGCAACAATATGAGCAAGCTTTAACCGCTAAGCTAGAAGCTGATAAGCAGGTTGAAATTTTGCAACAACAACGTAATGCAAGTGCATCTCAACGCAATGCAATCGTTAGTAAAACAACAGTAGCTTCTAAGCAAACTTCCGTTGCTGAAGCAAATATAAAGAGAGCGAATGCGCAGCTTGAAGCGGCTAAATTGAACCTTTCATATACAGCTGTACTTGCATCGGTTGATGGGCAGGTGTCTAACATTAAGGTTCAGCCCGGTCAAATGGTCAATCCAGGTCAATCTTTGTTCTACATTGTCGATAATATTGAAACTTGGGTCGTTGCCAACTTTAAAGAGACGCAATTGGAAAAAATGAAGCCTGGTCAAAAGGTGGGAATCAAAGTGGATGCTTATCCTAATATCGAATTTGAAGGTGAAGTAAATTCTTTTTCACCAGCTACTGGTTCACGATTCTCTTTATTGCCGCCAGATAATGCAACGGGTAACTTTGTGAAAACTGTGCAGCGTTTGCCAGTAAAAATTAAATTGACAAAAGACAATAAAGCAGAAAACGTGGCTTTGCTCAGACCGGGCATGAATGCTGACGTAGATGTGCATGTTCAATAACTATGGAAAATTTAAATCAACAAGATAGTCTGGTTGAATATGGTTTTCGACGCGTCGTAATCACGATTACAGCAGTGCTTTGTGCGCTGTTGGAAATCGTGGATACAACCATCGTCAACGTGGCTCTGAACGACATGAAAGGTTCGTTGGGAGCGACATTGACCGATGTCGCTTGGGTTATTACAGCGTACGCAATCGCTAACGTAATTGTGATACCGATGACCAGCTGGTTGTCCCAACAATTTGGTCGAAGAAATTACTTCGCGGCTTCTATTATCATCTTTACAGTATCTTCATTTTTATGCGGTAACGCGACCAATATTTGGGAGCTTGTTGCATTTCGTTTTATACAAGGGATGGGCGGTGGAGCCTTGTTGGTAACGGCACAAACCATCATCACAGAGAGTTACCCGAAAGAAAAACGTAGTATGGCTCAGGCCATCTATGGTATGGGGGTTATTATTGGTCCTACATTAGGTCCTCCTTTAGGTGGATATATTATCGATAATTTCTCTTGGCCTTATATATTTTATATCAATGTGCCCTTAGGGATTATTGCTACATTGTTGACCTTATCTTTTGTGCGCAGCCCTAAATATAGCCAAAAGCAATCTGCAAATGAAGTGGATTGGTTTGGTATGATCTTTTTAATTATGTTTATCGGTTCTCTTCAATTCGTTTTGGAGCACGGACAGCAGGATGACTGGTTCGACGACCCTTTGATATTAGGCTTATCAATCTTATCTGTTTTCGGGCTATTGTTCTTTATCTGGCGGGAACTGGTGTATGACAAACCCATTGTTAACCTGCGTGTATTGAAGGATAAGAATTTGCAGGTAGGTGTGGTGATGAGCTTTATCCTCGGTTTTGGCTTGTTTGGTTCGACCTTTATTATTCCCATCTATACGCAGTCAATTTTGGGATGGACAGCGACCGATGCGGGTTTGCTCTTATTACCAAGTTCGATCATGACAGGTATCATGATGCCTTTTATAGGAAAGATGATCCAAAATGGTGTTCCTCAAAAATATATGGTTGCCGTGGGACTTAGTATCTTTTTTGGCTTCTGTTTTTGGATGTACAGTTTAATGACGAATGACACGGGCTCGGAGCACATGTTTTGGCCACTGATTCTACGCGGAGTTGGACTGGGTTTGTTGTTCGTACCTGTTATGACGCTTTCTTTATCGACATTGCAAGGTAAATCAATTGGTGAAGGTGCTGCCTTTACAGGGATGATGCGTCAGTTGGGTGGTTCGTTCGGAATTGCCTTGATCACGACATTTATTGCCCGTGATAGCCAAAAACATCGTGTCGACCTGGTTGCCAATTTAGATCCAAGTAAATTTGATGTGCAACAACGGGTGCAACAATTGCAAATGAGTTTTCAGTCGAAAGGCTTTTCGCCTAATGAGGCGCTGGCCAAAGCGCATCAAATATTAGACATGAGTGTGATGAAACAAGCGACCGTTTTATCTTATATGGATGTGTTTTTGTATCTCGGGGTTGTCTTTCTGATTTGTGTTCCTTTTGTATTGATGATCAAACAAGGGAAAACACAGATCGATATGTCCAGTGTACATTAGTATTAGATTCGTCTGCTGCGCTGTTATTATAGTGCAACATCCTTGAAGAACAATTTATCGTTCAATTAAGAAGTCCTCAAAAAGTGTTTAACTTTTTGAGGACTTTTTTTATGCAGATTCTTTCTTGGTAGGGAAGCACTTTGGGTTGACGTTTCTTCTTGTTTGGACATGGTGTATCAAGCAAGCAAGCAAGCAAGCAAGCAAGCAAGTTCTATAAACAAAGTCTTTTGAAGAGCTTTTCCGCGTGGATGACAGAAGCAGTCAACCTGATGCAGTATTACGGTCAATTATTTATCTGCTGCTGTAACTAAGTCTGCAAATGATTGGCAATAAGATCTAGCCATAATATCCCAGCTATATTGTTTTAGGGTATTCTGTTTGAACTGTAGGCTCAGGCTTTTATAATGGACTGGATTTGCTAAAATGGCTTGAAGTTGTTCGATCCATGCGTTTTGGTTTTCGCTTGGCAGTAGAAGCCCATTGTAATTGTGTGCAACGGCGCTTTTAATTCCTTCTAATTCGGCGGCGATAACGATGGTGCCTGCGGTGGAAGCTTCCAGACAGACGAGGCCAAAGCCTTCCATATCACCGGCCACTTCAATATTGGGCATCAAAAACGCCTGTGAGTTGGTCAAGAGACCTTGCAGTTGTTCGAATGAAACCTTTCCAAGATGTTCAATTTTTTCGGGGTATGCTTTCAGTAGCTTTCGGATCTCTTGCTGATCGGTCGGAAATCCGAGGAATAAGGTGATTAAATGATTTATCTTTTTGGGTATAAGCTGCAATAGGCGTTCTTTCCATGTAGGTTCGTGATCGAATGGACCTACCATCAGTAATTTGAAATCACCCTGGATAGCGGGAATGACATGTTTCATCAACCACGAGAAGCCCTTCCGTTTAACAGGGCGTCCCAAAGTGATAAAATAGGGTTTGCTTTCGCAGGCTGGTTCATTGTTTTCAGTGGAGTAGTGTATCGGATCTACACCGTTGGGTATAACAATAATTTTGGATGGATCGATACCACGTAACTGGGCGGCGTCGGCGGTAGCTTGGCTAACCGCAATAAGCTGATCAAATGTATTAAACCGCGGTATGATCTTACGCTGAAAATAGCGAAAGGGAAAGACGATATCCAGTCCGTGAAGCGTGGCAACTCGTTTTAAATGTGAATATCCTTTGTGAAAAGAGGCTAAAGACGCAATTAAGCCATCATTAAAGTGAATAAGCTTGATGCCGGGGTTATCGTTAATTTTGGCTAGAATTCGGCGATTCAGCTGGAAGAAAAAAGCTAAAAGAGGTTCCCGGTTGTCAAAGACTAAGGTGTGTACCTTCAAGTAAAGAGCCGCAGTATTGATCAGTTCAAAGCTTTGTTTTTCCATACCGCCAACATTTGGGGGATATTTGTGGCTGACAAATAGTATTTCTATTTCAGATGGATACATGTACTGGTTTCCTTTTGATGCATAGATAAAATATAAACCCCAACGCTACCCAGGTGAGCTGTCGACCGCGACGTAATAATGAAGCACTGAGCCAAATACTACCCCCAGTAATACCGATCATATGGAGTAGGAGTTTATTGGCGATTTCTTCAATGCCCAGTTGCCCTGGAATAAAAGCACCGATGCTTTTCAGCACAATGACACTCATATCTACTATTAGACCATGTATTGGTTGTACTGCAACACCCAAAAATTTTAGAATATAATAGAATTCAAGGCTGCCAATAATCCAATGTAGTGCAAAAAGTAAGTAAGAATACCAAAAAACCTTATTTTGATGCTGATAAAAGTCTTTAACGTTCCAAAGTAGTGACTGAACATGCGCTTTTGCTTTTCCAAAAAGTGTTGCTGTTGAAGCCCTGGTTTGCGAGGGACTTTTTGCAACTATTAACCAATAAAGTATCAGGATCATCAAAAGGAACAAAAATAGACAGATCATATATATTACTGGGCCTGCGTAGCGTATAATTTCATTTTTTAAAGGAGAAAATACCAACCAAAGCATAGCAATCAAAAAGAGTGTCAATTGAGACAGTACGGCGGTAATACGGGATATTGCAACTGAATTCAATCCTTCTTTTAAGGGAATGTTATAATGGGTTATCAATTGTGCCTTTAATAAATCACCACCTATAATGCTTGTAGGGTTGAATAGTCCAACGGTTTCCCCGATTTGACGGATGGCAAAGAGTTCGATCAGATTGACCTTCTTTTTTGCGGAGCCCAAGCATATCCACCAAGCTAATGTGCCTACAAAGTAGGCCGCGAAAGTCGTAAACAAAATAATTATAAAACGATAACCAACGGAGGAGAGCTCTTTTTTCAAGGCATTTAAGTCGCTTTTCGCTAAAAAGAAAGTTATGGACGCCAGAATCAAAAATAGAAAAATACCTTTGATGAGTTGGCTTGGGTTTGTTAGTTTGCCCATGCCAAATCGACTTCCTGTGTTTTGTCAATCAATAGTTCAATGTCATTAAAATAGCACCCAGATAGTCTATTCCAATCCAGTTGTCCGACATAGGATAGACCTTCATTGATGAGATTCTTTTTTAGGCTCACGTCAGAGAGAATTTTTTTGAGGTAGTAAACATATCCAGCTGCATTTTCAGGTTGACACTTAAATCCATTTTTCCCGTGCTGAATTAAGGAAGCCGAACCTCCTCCATCAGCGATAACACAAGGAAGTCCGGATGCCAATGCTTCGACAACGACATTTCCGTAAGTTTCTGAGACCGACGGAAAAACAAAGGCATCTGCCGAAGCATATAGGATTGCAAGCTCATCATGGCTTTTCTTTCCTAAGAAAATGGCATTAGGCATCTCTTGCATTGCAATTATTTTGGCTATTCCTTCACCGACAACAATGAAATTATAGTCGAGGTTTTGTGCCTGTATCTGTTGATAGATTTCAATAAGCATTTTAATATTTTTTTCCCAGACGATACGGCTGACAAAAAGGATTGTTGGTTTATCATTCTTTGTGATGGTCTGCAGTTGAGATAGATTCTTTTTTTTGGGGTTAAACAGAGCTGTGTCTATTCCTCTTTGCCACAGCTTTAATCCTTCTTGTTGTAAGCCGATCTGCTGTAATTCGTTTAGAATAGATTTGGTGGGTACATAGACAATATCACATTTGTTATAAAAGTTATTCATTGCTTTTTTCATCCATTGTTCAGTTGGCTTGACCAAGGGGAGTATGTTTTTGAAATAATAGGCAATGTATGAAATGAAGTGTGTATGATAGATCGTAAGGACAGGAATACCTTTCCGTTTGGCATAATTTAATGCAAAAAAACCTAAAAGCGAAGGCGTTGCAATATGGATCATGTCGGGAGCAAATTTATCTAAGGCGAGCTCAAGTTTCTTTTTAATAAGCTGTGGAATAGCGAGACAATAATCGTCGTTGACCGGTATTTTGAATGTGGGTACCTTGTAAGAATGAAAATTGCGAAATTGCGTAGGGCCGCCACCATAAATAAAAAAATAGTTGAATTTCTGCTGGTCTATACGGTTTATTAGCTGAAACATTGTCCGTGATGCACCGTCGAAATCCTCGACGAGTATCTCTGTAAAGAAGGCTACCTTTCTCATGTTATTCTTATTAGGGGTTGTATAAAAATAGCTGAAAGCTGTAACCCCTATGCTATGCAGGTATTAACCTTTTGTCATTATAGTGTTTATAAATTATTAGTTTTTAATAATTTGTGCATAATTATTAAAAATAGAATTAATTGAATATGATAATAGAACTAATGTTGGCGCAGTAGCTTTGGAGTGAACGAAATATTCAATCCATGCTATTAGATCTATTGTTCGAAAAAAAAATTAGACCTAAGGGTTTTCGAAAGATTGTCATCTTATTTATTTGTGCGTCTGCCGGTGTTATGTTGGGTTTTAAGTTGAAGCCAAAACAACAGCCAAAGCTCAGTAATGCTGTGTATGCAGCTATGCCGGAAGCGACTTACGGAAAGCTAAATTTGTTAACGTACAATATAGCTGGCCTTCCTGAATTGATTTCCAGTGCTGTAACCGAACGGTCTTCCAGTATTACGTCGATCGGCAATCGGATCAATGGGTTTGATATTGTCAATGTGCAGGAAGATTTTAACTACAACAAGTTCCTCTACAGCGAAAATAAGCATAGCTACCGAACGGCAAATATGGGTGGGGTACCTTTTGGGGACGGACTGAGTACACTTTCAAAATATCCGATTGTTGAGTTTGAGCGGGTAGGCTGGACTGATTGCAATGGTGCAGATTGTCTGACTCCTAAAGGCTTTTCTTATGCTCGAATTCAATTGGCCAAAGAGGTATTTATTGATGTTTATAATGTACATGCGACATCTCAGGATGATCCGAATGCAACGATTGCCCGGCAGAAGAATATAAATCAGCTAAAAGCCTATATTAAAATGTATTCGGCTGGCAGACCGCTTTTGATTATGGGCGACTTTAATGCACATTATGCTTACGAGCTGGATAACATCGGTTCTTTTCAGAAGGACTTAGGTTTGGTAGATGCGTGGGTAAGTTTACGCAACAAAGGTGATATTCCCGGGCACCAAGCGAATTTTGAAGCGAAAACAGCATTGGAGCTGACAGAGGACTGCGAAGGTATCGATAAAATTTACTATCGCAATAACCATCATTTGCTATTTGAGGCAAAGAATTATCAGGTTCAAAAAAAGCTTTTCCAAAACGAAAAGGGCCAAGATTTATCCGATCATTGTGCAGTGTCTTTACAATTAGGCTGGCGTATTGTCAAACCTTCGGTTCAATAAAATAAAAACTTTCTCAATTCTTTCATATCAATCGCGATTAGCACTGAACCCCTCAGTGCTTTTTTTAATGGGCATCAAAAAAGCCCCATAAAATGAATTATAGAGCCTTTATTAAATTGGGATAAATTATCTTATTTATACATTTCTTCACGTTGTGCTTTCACCACATCGCTATTGATGTATTCATCGTAAGTCATCAATTTGTCGATGATACCTTTTGGTGTCAATTCAATAATTCTATTGGCAACCGTTTCAGTCAATTCATGGTCACGGGATGTAAACAACATGGAACCTTTAAAATCAGACATACCGTTGTTTAATGCGGTAATAGATTCCAAATCCAAGTGATTGGTTGGTTCATCGAAAATTAAGAAGTTGGCACCCTGAAGCATCATGCGAGAGAACATACAACGCATTTTTTCTCCCCCAGAAAGTACAGACACTTTCTTCATAACTTCTTCACCGGAGAACAACATTTTTCCTAAAAATCCACGTATAAATTGCTCGTCTGCTTCTGGGTTAGTGGTATAATTTCTTAGCCAGTCGACCAAATTTTCATTTTTACCTTCAAAGAATTCTGCATTTTCAATTGGCATATCGGCAGGAGTGATCGTAACACCCCACTTGAATTCGCCACCGAAATTGGTATCTCTACCCGTCAGGATATCGTAGAATGCGGTAGTAACCAATGAATTTGGACCTAGAACAGCGATTTTATCGCCTTTATTAATCATAAACGTGATATCCTTAAAGAATACCTCGCCATTGACTGTTTTGCTTAATCCTTCAACTTGTAGCGTTTGATCTCCTGGTTCACGATTCATGGTATTGAACATGATAGCCGGATATTTACGGTTGGATGGTTTAATCTCGTCAATATTGATCTTATCCAAGGCTTTTTTACGAGAAGTAGCTTGTTTGGATTTGGAAGCATTGGCAGAGAACCGACGGATAAATTCCTGAAGTTCTTTCACTTTATCTTCCATTTTCTTGTTTTGATCAGAACGTTGCTTTAACGCTAATTGAGAAGATTCGTACCAAAACGAGTAGTTACCGGTATAGATTGTCATCTTACCAAAATCAATATCCACTGTATGCGTACATACAGCATCCAAGAAGTGACGGTCGTGGGATACAACTAAGACGATTGCCTCGTAACTCGCTAAAAAATCCTCTAACCATGCGATGGTATTAATATCCAAATCATTGGTAGGCTCATCGAGAATCAAAATATCTGGTTTGCCAAATAATGCTTGCGCTAAGAGTACGCGGACTTTTTGGTTACCGTCAATTTCAGAAACCAACTTATAATGTAGTTCTTCTTTAATGCCCAAACTGCTCAATAAAGTTGCGGCATTAGATTCGGCATTCCATCCATCCATTTCAGCAAAAAGACTTTCCAGTTCGCCAGCACGTTCGCCGTCGGCATCAGAGAAATCCTCTTTCATGTAAATGGCATCTTTCTCTTTCATGATTTTGTAAAGCTCTTGGTTACCCATCATGACAGTTTCAAGAACAGTAAACTCATCGAAAGCATAGTGATCCTGACTTAAAACAGACATGCGTTCGCCTGGCGTGAATGCCACTGAACCTGTCGAAGGATCAACTTCCCCTGAGATAATTTTTAAGAAAGTAGATTTACCTGCTCCATTAGCGCCAATAATACCGTAACAGTTTCCAGGTGTGAATTTTAGATTGACATCTTCGAATAGTACACGTTTACCAAAACGAAGGGAGAGATTTGACACATTAATCATGCTGCAAAGATACGTTTTAATATTGTATTTTTAACTATTTACGGTGATCAGTTTCAGGAGAAATTGAAGAGAGTAATGTTGGGGAAATCCACTGTTTTTAGCTTCTTTGGCAAACCTATATGCGCTGAAATTTCAATGGATGGAGAGGATCTTTGAAATGAAGCGTGAAATCAGGCAATGTGCGCAAACACTGAATTAATAAATTATAAATATTGTGTTGATGATTTAAATTGGCTTCTTTTTTGTGGGCAAGAGCTGAAATAAAATCAATTATGAAAAGAAATAGAATAACCGGTGTTGTTATACTTACAGTAGCTTTTTTATTTAATGTCCAAGGAGCCTCGGCCCAATTTGGAGGGCTATTGGATAAGGCAAGCAAAGCCGTTGCTTCCAAGGGAAGCAAAATGTTGGGTTTCGATAAACTGCTAAAGGAACCAGAAGCGATTAGTACAAGTTTTGAAGATGTAAATAGGAAGGGGGAGCAAATGCCCGATTTTCAAAATACGGCAGTTTACAAACCGTTAGAAAATCTACAAAGAAATGGAAGTGATGGCTATATATTGGAAGCCGGACATTTTGAAATGACCAATAAGAGCTATTGCTTGAAAGCAGGTACTTATGCGCCTTCGAAAGGTGATGGGTATATGTATGCACCTACGTTGGGCAAGAAGAGAGACGTGGTCATTGCAATTTTGAAAAGCGCTGAAAAGCACCCGGAAGTTGCACAATCTGATATACAGATGCTATTGTGGACGATCATAGCGAAGACAAAATTTATTGATTACTCGGGGCCAGTGAAAGAGACAGCCTTAAAGCTACTGACCGCTGAACAAATTTTACATTTGGAAGGTGGGGCTCTCGGCGTGCTGCCATTTGATGTTCTCCAAAAAGCCAAAGACCAGATGCCTCCAGCGGTTCAGACCATCTTTGAAGCGGAAAATAATATTCGACAACTGGTATCGTCCGGAAACTACTCCTATGCAGAGTTTGAACAATATGCAATAATGGCCGGTATGGCCGAACCTCGTGCGGATGTGCCAAGTGGGATTTGGACGCTTCATCCCAATGGTTATTATGTCCGATATTTTCCAAGCGGGTATTCAATGACAAAAGTGCAGGTGTATGTTCCACAGGAATTAATCGCAAAGTTGAATGGGAAGAGACTAGTCTACGACGCAACGGACGATATTGCTTGTCCAGCGAATACTGGATCGCAGCGGTTAGCGCAAACAAATGAGCCGATTCGGCATTAAGGCTTAGTAGGTATTGAAAGATCGGTGGGGAACTTGAGACACATGGGAGGAAATTTAATGAATAAGGGAGATCTACTGATCTCCCTTATTCATTAAATTTCCTCTTTTGCCTCCTGTATAATATATAAACAATGACAATAATAGCGATGATTGCTAAAATAATGTAATGGGAACCTGAATGTTGGGTTTTATCCTCTGTCGTCTGCGCATATGTAAAATTTGCCACGAAAAGAAGTACCATGAAAATCCACTTCTTGCACATAATAAACGGTTTATTAACTATAGTAGCAAGCTAAGTATTTTTTGCAACAAAGCCAAATTAATTTGGTAAAATAACTGCGCTTTTTATAAATTTTAATACATAACACCAGCATCTTACCATGATCTCTTTTTTATTTCGGTGCTCGGCTCATTTATTGCTCATAAAATTTAGATAATTCACTTGTTTATCCTTTGTTAAGGATCTGCATTTATGGGGGGGGATATTCCATAAATGGCCATAAAATCGTATCTTATGAACCTTTGTAAGCGTTTTTAGATATTCAAATCATGTCAAAACTTATCAATTTAACTGTCTTTAGAGAATTCTTAAAATCCAGCTTTTCAGGTGGAATTATACTTTTTTCTTGTGTTATTCTAGCATTGATCGTTGCAAATACACCTTTGTATGCCAGTGTAATGGAATTTCTGAACAGGGAAGTAGGCTTTGACAGCGATCATGTTCATTTAAAATATTCGTGGTTATTGTGGGTCAACGATGGTTTGATGGCTATTTTCTTTTTACTGGTGGGGCTTGAGATCAAACGTGAAATTGTAGAGGGTGAACTCTCATCACCAAGTAAAGCAATCCTGCCCATTTTGGCTGCGGTTGGTGGGGCACTTTTGCCTGCCATCATTTATTTTGCATTAAATCAGGGAACCGATACTGCAAACGGCTGGGGAATTCCTATGGCAACGGATATTGCATTTGCTTTAGCAGTTATCACGCTTCTGGGAAATAAGGTACCTGCCAGTCTTAAGATCTTTTTGGCTGCGCTAGCGATTGTTGACGACCTACTTGCCATATTGGTGATTGCGATCTTTTATAGCAATGGTATTCATGCGACCTATTTATTTATTGCTTTAGGTATATTTCTGTTTTTGATCGTGTTAAATAAATTGGGCGTTAAAGCGATATGGGCTTACCTGATTCCGGGTCTATTTATTTGGTACTTTGTTCACCACTCGGGAATTCATGCAACAATAGCTGGCGTGTTGGTGGCTATGACGTTACCAACAACACCGGACGCGGAAGAATCTTCCCTGGAAAAATTGGAACATATATTGACCAAACCTGTCAATTTCATTATCATTCCTTTGTTTGCATTTGCAAATACACTTATTCCAATCCATGGGGAAATGATTGGTGGTTTGACTTCAAAATTGGGGATCGGTATTATCCTCGGCTTAATCGCTGGTAAATCAATTGGGATATTTTTGATCTGTTTTATTGCTAAAAAATTGAAGATTGCGCAATTACCGGAAGGGGCTGGCTGGAAACAGATTTTTGGTGTAGGCTTGTTGGGGGGAATCGGTTTCACGATGTCGATCTTCATCTCGATACTATCTTTTGATGATAGCATGCTGATTGAAGAAGCAAAGTTCGCCGTTCTGATCGCTTCTTTATGCGCTGGCTTGCTTGGTTATACTGTTTTGAGTCTAGTGTCATCTGTAAACAAAAAACAGATTATAGATTAATTTCATCTACAGGAACATGCTATGTTTGGCTGCAACTTCATGCCTAATTTCTGCGTGGATTAGTCCTATGGCGACGTTGTTTGGAATAAGTAACGAGCTATAGGTATTAATTTTAGACTTTTATGAATTAGATTTAGTAATTTAGGGCACAACAATAAAAACAATACGTTGAGATTTGATGAATTTGGCTTTGTTCCAGCTTTGGAAGAAGGTTTAGAAAGTATGATGTTTGAGGAGGCTACGCCGATCCAAGAACAGACCATCCCGATTATTAAAGAGGGAAAAGATATGATTGCTTGTGCACAGACAGGTACAGGTAAAACAGCAGCTTATATGTTGCCGATCCTCGATGCAATAGCACGGAATGCAAGGGAATCTATCCTCGCCATTATCCTTGTTCCGACCCGGGAACTTGCTATGCAAATTGACCAGCAGATTATGGGCATGTCTTATTATACGGGTGCAACATCCATAGCCATTTATGGTGGTGGTGATGGTATGGGGTATGAACAGCAAAAACGGGCCATACGAGAGGGGGTAAATATCATTGTTGCTACGCCGGGAAGGTTGATAAGCCATCTTACCTCCATGAAGATTGATCTCTCTCATTTAAAGCACTTTGTTTTGGATGAAGCCGATAGTATGCTGGATATGGGATTTCAAGACGATATTTTACGTATTGTAAGTTATCTACCGAAGAAAAAGCAGATGCTTTTGTTTTCGGCTACGATGCCGATAAAGATCAGGTCTTTTGCCCGAAAAATTCTACAGGAGCCTGTGGAAGTCAATATTGCCATTTCTAAACCGTCGGAAGGGATAGATCAACGTGCACATCTTGCCTATGATCAACAGAAAATGGAGCTTCTGAAGTATATACTGAAGGATCCCAACTATGTATCTGTTATTATTTTTGCATCCCAAAAAACTACAGTCAAACTTCTCGCTCAGGAATTACAGAAACAGGGGATTGATGCAGAGGGTTTCCATTCGGATCTTGAACAGTCGAAACGGGAAGATATCATGGCCAGATTCCGGTCTCGTCAGGTGCGGGTACTGGTAGGGACAGATGTGATATCTCGCGGTATCGATGTGGTGGGGATCAGTTTGGTCGTTAATTACGATGTTCCACCGGATCCGGAAGACTATGTACACCGTATTGGACGTACTGCTCGGGCAGCAACTACAGGAACGGCCATTACCTTTGTCAATGAGAAGGATCAAAACCGTTTTGCTCAGATTGAGAATTTAATAGGTTATCCGATTGAACAGCTGCCATTGCCAGAGGGGTTTGAAGCGGGGCCCACTTATAATCCTGCCAAAAAAAAACCACAGCATAAGAAGAAGCGTTTCAATAGGAATAAAAATAAAAACTATCAGAAAGCTAAAAGAGCCTGATTTTAACATACGAAGCCCCCATATGAGAAAAATATGGGGGCTTTGTATTTTAGTAAATATTGTATTCAACTTTTATTCAATAGTCCATACGGCCAATTCATATCCGTCAGGATCCTGGAACTGAAATCTTTTTCCGCCCGGGAAACTAAAAATATCTTGTAATATCGTGCCGCCAGAACGGATAACCTGATCGCGCGTAACTTGCAGATCATCTGCATAAATAACGACAAGAATGCTGCCGTTTATTGGAGTGCCGAGCGTAAAGCCACCGTCAACATATTTTCCTCCAAAAGATGTGTATTCCGGTCCGTAGTCTGTAAACTCCCAACCGAAGCTCCCCGTATAGAATGCTTTGGCACGTTCAAGGTCACTTGATACAAACTCAAGGTATTGGATCTGCTGGTTAACAAATCTTTGTTCATTATCGGTATTGCTCATAAAGTAAATATCTATTTAATGTATGTAGAATAAATTGTTTGATCTGTTGTTCCGCCACCCAGCGCACGATAAAGATCTATGGCTGCGTTGAGCTTTTCCCGTTTTACTGTAATCCATTCCAAATCATTTTGGAGCGCATTGTTTTGGGCAGTTATCACTTCCAAATAGTTTGCCATCCCACTTTTATAAAGTAAGGCTGCATCAGCGGTGGCTTTGGCGAGGGCATTTGATTTGGCCTGGATAAGTTGCAGGCGCTGTTCCGTATGTTTGATTTTTGCCAAGGCATCCGAAACTTCTGAAACGGCGACCATAACCGACTGTTTAAACTGCAATGCTATCTTTTCGCGTTCGATGACTGATATCTCATAGTTTGTTTTTAAAGCCCCTTTCTGGAAAATTGGCTGTGCAATATTCCCCGCTATTGTTTTCACAATCGAACCTGGTAGATCAAACCATTTGTTAAATTGAATGGAGTTTGTACCAATGGATGGTGTCAAGCTTATGGAAGGGTACATCGCTGCTTTAGCGAGTCCCATTCTGCTTGTCGCAGCCACAACGGCGTATTCAGCTGCTCTAACATCTGGTCTGCGGCTCAAGAGTTCGGCCGGCACCCCTGCGGCAAGTCCGTCTCCAACAATCGTATCATCTAAACTTGCTGTACGTTGAATGCCCTCGGGGAAACCTCCGCAAAGAATGCTCAGTGCATTTTCTTCTACAGCCATGTTTTGATGGGCTAGGGGAATCAACAATTCAGCAGTTTTCTTCTGAGCTTCGGCTTGCTCCACGGCAAGCGAACTGACCAGTGATGAATTGTATTGCAAACGTATCATGCTAAGTGTGCTATCGCTCAATTGAACATTTCTTTGTGCAATCTTAAGCTGCTCATCCAAAGCAATCAGATTATAATAGGACTGGATGACCTGTACAATAACCCGGGTTTTCAGGGCCGATAAATTTTCCTTTTGGCCAAAAAAATTGGCCAAGGATTCCTCTTTTTGCATTTTTACCTTTCCCCAGATATCGGCTTCCCAAGACAATCTGAGCGTGGCGCTATAATCGTCCATATAAGGCGTCCCAATAAATTGGTCGCTCAGTGAGCCATTCAAGGAGTTGCTCGATAACCAGGTTCTGTTCGCTCCGATGCTTAAATCAGCTGTTGGTAGTAACCCCTTCTTAGACTGCTTGTACGCGAGTTCCAATTGTTGCATGTTGAGGAGTGCAACATTGACGTCTGTATTGTTAGATAATGCCTTCTCAATGAGTGAGGTCAACACGGGATCCTGTACAAATTTACGCCAGGATAGCTGTAGCGTATCAGACGTCAGCACAACCTCGCTGTTTTTAAAATTTTCGGGCATGGCTATCTCCTGACGTGTGTATTTTTTGCCCACGCTGCATGCGGACAACAACACGGTAGTGCTTGCGAAAATTGTTATATAGTGATGAAATTTTTTCATTTTAATTGTTTGTATTGTGTACTGTATTGTCCGTAAGCTTTTTACCTGAAACTCTTTCTTGCAAATATTGGAATACCAGGTACAGTAATGGTATAATAATTACCCCGAGGATAACACCGCTTAACATACCCATTGCTGCTCCGGTACTGATGGAATGGTTACCTGTAGCCGTCCCGCCGGTCGCAAACATCAAGGGTACCATGCCGGCAATGAAAGCCAATGAAGTCATCAAGATTGGGCGTAGACGAGCTCTTGCGCCTTCAAAAGCCGAATCAATGAGTGAGGAGCCTGCTCTTCTCCGCTGTAAAGCAAATTCAACAATCAAAATGGCATTTTTTGCCAAAAGACCGATGAGCATGATCAAACCGACCTGGACGTAGATATTGTTGTCCAATCCAATGGCACGTGTTCCTAGGAAGGAGCCGATTATACCTGTTGGGATTGATAACAGGACGGCAAGGGGCAATAAATAACTTTCATACTGTGCTGATAATAAGAAATATACAAATAGTAGGCTTAATGCTAGGATAAGTACGGTTTGGTTGCCCGAAGACTTCTCTTCCAAGCTAAGTCCCGTCCATTCGTAGCTATAGTCTCCCGGTAACTTGGTCAATACATTTTTCTCCAATGTTTCCATGATCGCACCATTACTGATACCAGGTGTGCTAACCACGTTTATCGTGAGTGAATTGTATAAATTATAACGAGTCACCGACTCAGGACCATACACTTTACGAAGTGTAATCAAAGTGTTCACCGGAACCATTTGGCCAAGATTATTCTTGACAAATATTTCGTTGAATGCTTCTTTATCGGTTCTATAGATCCCATCCGCTTTAACTGTTATCCGATAGAATTTACCGAAACGATTGAAATTCAATGATTGATCACCCGCAAAGTAGGTTTGAACGGACGAAAGCATTTCACTGACATCTACGCCAAGTTGGGCCGCTTTGTCTTCATCGACCTCCAGTTCCATTTGTGGATAATCTGCTCTGAACATGGTGTAGGCAAGCTGTATTCCCGGTTGTTTCATAATCTGTGCAATAACGGAGTCGGACATTGCTTTGAGCTCTACCGGCGATTTACCAGCCCGGTCCTGCAAAACGAGTTCCGCGCCATTCATCATACCATAACCATCAACAGGAGGGGAGCGAAAGGCCATTGCGTTACCTTCTTTGACACTGGATAATTTTTGTGAGATCACTTGGTGAATCTGGTCGATATCGTTCATCTCACCACGTTTCTTTTTATCTTTCAGGCGTATGAATCCTGTTGCATAGGCTGCGCTGGAGTTGTTGCCGATCATATTGAATCCAGTAATACTTGTATGGCTTTCAATAGAAGGTATATCGGCTAGTAGTTTTTCGATTTTTTCTACTGCTTTTGTGGTTCGATCAAGTCCCGTTCCTGGGGGCATTTCTAAACTGTATACGACAAAGTTATCGTCTTCCATTGGTACAAAACTTTTGGAAGTGCTTGTCATGAGGTATCCGGCAACACCGATCGTAGCCAGGATCAAAAGTGCCGAAATCCATTTTTTCTTTGCCAGGAATTTTAATGAACCAATGTATCGGTTGGTCATGTTTTCGAAGCCAGCGTTAAATGCTTTAAAAAAACGTTGAGAAAATCCTGTGTTCGGGGTCTGCCCATCGTGATTTTCGGCGTGTGTATTTTTAAGCAATAATGCGCAGAGTGCTGGTGTCAGTGTCAAAGCATTGATCGCAGAAATCACAATGGCGATAACAAGGGTATAGGCAAACTGTTTATAAAACATCCCCGATGAGCCTGTCATAAATCCAATGGGAATAAAAACTGCACACATAACCAAGGTAATGGAGATTACAGCCCCTGTGATTTCATTCATGGCACTATGGGTAGCCTGTTTGCCTGTTAAAGTGGAAGTCTCCATCTTTCCATGTACTGCTTCGACCACGACAATTGCATCATCGACAACAATACCAATGGCGAGTACTAGGGCAAATAACGTCAATATATTGATGGTAAAGCCAAACACCAGCAGGAAGAAGAACGTACCTACGATAGCTACTGGTACTGCGATTGCTGGAATAATAGTCGATCGTATATCCTGCAGGAACAAAAATACAACGAGGAAAACCAATATGAAGGCTTCAATCAATGTCGAACGTACTTGAGCCGTACTTTCATCCAAGCGTTCTTTGGTACTGATCAATTTAAAAATCTTGATCCCAGGAGGGAAAGAGCGTTGCGCTATTTCAATCTGTTTGTCGATTCCGATTTCAATTTCATTGGCGTTGGAGCCTGATGTCTGGAATATACCAATGGTAACGGTATTGAGGCCGTTATTTTGCGAATTACCACTATAACTAATTGAGCCAAACTCGATACGTGCCACATCCTTTAAGCGTACGATCTGAACGTCATTGTTTTTGACGATAATGTTTTCATACTGTTCAGGAAGGTTCTTTTTCCCTTTATAGCGTATGACATATTCCAGTGGTGCTTTTGATTCTTCCCCTAATTTTCCAGATGCAGATTCCAAACTTTGTTTGGAAATTGCAGCAATGACTTCTTGTGGCACAAGTCCATAACTCGCCATTTTTTGCGGATTCAACCATACACGCATCGAATAGTCTTTGGAACCGAATACCATGGCCTGACCAACGCCAGGTACACGCTTGATCTGTGGGATCAAGTTGATGTTCACATAATTCTGTAAAAATAGTTCATCATATTTTTTATTATCTTCTGTATAGATATTAAATATCATGATCATACTATTTTGTTGCTTGGAGGTCGTTAATCCCATTCGGACAACTTCCTGTGGCAGGATAGGAGTAGCCTGTTGTACTCTGTTTTGCACATTAACGGCTGCCTGATCTGGATTTACACCTGCTTTAAAGACAATACGCACAGAGAATGTACCATCGTTACTTGCAGTAGATGTAATGTATTCCATGTCCTCCACACCATTGATTTGCTCTTCAAGGGGTGTAACAACTGATCTCAATACTGTTTCGCTATTTCCTCCGGGATAGCTTCCGGTAACTTGAACCGTGGGCGGGGCGATATCCGGGAATCGCGTTTGAGGCAGCCTAAAAAGACCGATAACCCCCAATATGACAAATATGATCGATATAACAGTTGCCAAAACTGGCCTGTCAATAAATTTCTTTAACATTTTAGTTTAAATTTTATAAAGCTTTTAGTACCGTTTTTTTTCAAAAGTGAATACTGAATAGATAGGCTTGTTGCCTTTCTTTGAGCAGTTCTGCTTTTGCTATACCTGCTATCTTTTTTACATGGTGGATTTTTTAGTCGGTTGAACTTGCATTCCATCATTCAGCATGTCAATTCTATTCATAACGATTTTTTCACCAGCTGTGAGTCCCGATTTTAGTAAATAGGCGTTAGCGGTATTTCCTGCAATTTCAATCTGTTTCATGGAAATTTTATTTTTCTCACCAATAACATACACGAAATAGCGGTCTTGAATATCCTTGACAGCAGCCATAGGGACCAACAATACGTTTTCATGCGCTTTTTTCAAGATTACTTTTGCTGAGCCACCCGAACGGAGAATTTTGTCAGGGTTGATGAAACTTGCTTTAAGTGCCATGCTTCCGGTTGTTCTGTCGATGTTACCGCTGGCTAACTCTACTTTCCCCGAATGGTTGTATGCTGTTCCATCAGCCAATAAGAGCGTTGCTTGTTGATTGGATGATTTGTTATTCTGATCTTTGATAAAGGCTATAAAGTCGGCCTCACTCAATGAAAAATACACATTTACGGTATTAATTTCAGATAGCGTTGTTAAAGGTGTCGCGTCTGCTGCGGTAATTAAATTTCCGATCCGATTAGGGATACGGCCGATATAACCACTCACTGGTGCATTAATCAACGTAAATTTGGCATTTATTTGCGATGAACCTAGTGCAGCCTGTGCTTGCGCTACCTGTGCTTTGGCTGCGGCATAATTGGCCTCTACAGTTTTTAACTGTAATTCGGTATACACTTTACCTTCAACAAGGGGTTTGATTTTTTCAATCTCCAATTTAGCGTTTTGTTCTGCCGATAAAGCAGCTTGGTAAGCTGCCTTGCTGTTGTTTACTTGTTCGTTGTAGACATCAGCTTTTATTTTGAAAAGGGGTTGACCCTGGGATACATAGTCTCCTTCTTTGACATAAATCTGCTCGAGATATCCCGTTACCTGCGCTTTGACATCGACGTTGACGGTCCCCTCTAATGTACCAGGATATTTTTTTTCGGTCTCCGCGTGGGTGGGAGATAATTCGATAAAGTCAACAGTAACTGCTTGCTCTTGCGGTTGTTCTTGGTTGCCTCCACAGGACGATAATAATGCTGCTGCTGTAATAAGTGTAAGGAAAGGTTTTAAAGTCATCGTTCTTTGTGCCATTTTATCATTTTATAATGAAACAAATAAAAGAATTCTTTTAGGTTATAAGGCATAGAAATCTACCGAGACGTTACAATTGCTTACTGAAACGTATCAGTGATGATCTGAATTTTACGATATTAAATGGTCCGATCCAATTGTGTTGGAGATATTGGTCTTATCGATTGACATTCCCTTGTTCATCGCGAAAAACTTATTTTACCTTTCTGACGTAAAGGAGCAAACGGATCAGCTTTAACATCAATAGTCTAACCAAGTTTTCAGCAGTTGAGCCTTTTCTCTGCTCACAAGGATTTCCACTTGATCGTTATTTTTCATTTCTATTTTTAGTTTTCCGTTGAAGTGGTTATGTAATCTTTTGATCGCATCTATATGTACAATGAATTGCCTGTTGGCGCGGAAAAATACTTTTGGATTCAATTGCTGTTCGAGTTCTTCCATTGTTTGAGGTACAATTTCGACAGTACCACATTTGAGTTGCGCATGGGTGAGTTTAAATTCGGAATAGAAGTATAATATCTCTTCAACAAGAACGGTTTTATAGCCGTCTTTGAATGGAATTAGAAAGCGTGAGCGAAAATCTTTCGGATAGATAAAATCCAATAAACCTTGAAGCGGTTGTTGGTTGATCTGAAGATCTTTTTGATAGTCAAGTTTTTGGATGGCATTTTCCAGCTCTATTTTTTCTACAGGTTTAAGCAAATAATCTATGCTATAGAATTTAAAGGCCCTCACAGCGTATTCGTCAAATGCAGTCGTAAATATGATTGGGCAGTCTATTTTTATAGTCTCTAATATTTCAAAGCTTAAACCATCGGATAGACGAATATCCATCATCACCAAGTCGGGAAGTTCATTGCTATTGAACCAGTTGATGCTATCAGCGATATTATCTAGTACATCTAAAATAACGATGGATGGCTTCATTTCCTTCAAAAGTCGTTTTAAACGATCGGCATTGAGTTTTTCGTCCTCGATGATTAATACTTTGGTTATATTCATTATGCTTGCGCTAAAAGTGGGAGGATAACGTTAAATGTTTTGCCATCATTCTTTATTTGCAGTTTTAAGTTGGATAGCAAATCATATCTCTTAATGATGTTTGAAATCCCGATTCCCGATGATTCGGATACATTCTCAATAGGAATTAATATATTTTCAACAACAAGTTGATTCTGGGCGTTGGTGTAGACTTTAATTTTCAGCGGTTTTCTCTTATTTGTCTGATTATGCTTTAATGCATTTTCTACCAATAATTGTAAGGTAAGAGGAGGCAATTGGAAATTGCGTTTCGCAGGATTAACGTTTATCTCGAAGTTAACTCCAGCGCCGAATCGGCTTTTGATAAGAAATATATATGCATTTAGAAAATTGAGTTCTTCTTCAAGTGAGATAATATCTTTTTTAGAATTGATAAGAAGGTAGCGATATATTTTGGAGAAGTTTTCTGCATATTCATAACCTGATTGCTGGTCTTCGAGAATGATTTCTGAGAGTACGCTCAGGTTATTAAATACGAAATGTGGGTCGATTTGTAATTTTAACGATTGAAGTTCTGTTTCTAGAATGACCTGATCAAGCTTTGCTGCACGCATCGACTCATTTTTCCAGTTGGTGATCAAATGACTACCGATATTGATACCCATTATCATGAGCGCAATCAAAACACTAATTGTAATATTTTGAATCATGCCTCTTTTTTCCTCCAACGATGGTGCTATAGTAACATTCTGGGGACCAACGTAATATTTTGAGATGAGGTACTCCAAGAGTAAGTTGATAAATAATACCGTCAAGAGATTGATGACGGTTTCAAGTAGTAGTCGCTCCGTAGGGCTGTCTTTCCAAGTTAAAAACTTGTCAAGTTTGTCATGGACAATGATGCTGAATTCGGATATGATAAAGCTGTAGATGATCGTAAAAGTCCACTCGCCAAGTATTTCGAACATGTTTCTTTGAAAGTAGCCATCCCAACAATTCGAGAAAGGATCTATAATATAGGCGACCAAATAAATGAGCAGAAAGGACAGAAAGGTGAATATCAGCCTTCTTTTATTTTTACTAATTAGATTATTCTCGTCTTTATAGATCCTAATGTCCCGCATTTGCTTAACTTATATTTCTAAATGAAATATATACAAATTTTGTAATTTCTTTTAGTATTAGACGACAAATTTCTGCTGAAGCGTATAAAGCCACTACTGAAATATCAATTTTATGCACTCAGACGTATAATGCTGGAGCAAACAAAAGATGGAGACCCTAGGGTCCCCATCTACCAGATATGTATAAATAAAATTAGAAAATGCTTGTTTAAAGTATTAATTATTGCTCCATCCTCCACCTAATGAACGATACAGGTCAACAACAGCAGAAAGCTCCGCTTTCTTTACCTGAGCCAGTTCGAGCTCACTTTGCAAGATATTGCTTTGTGCTGTAATTACTTCCAAGTAAGTGGCCATTCCTGTTTCAAATAAAAGATTGGCGTGCTTCGTTGCTTCCTTTAGACGCGTCGTTCTATCCGAAGTAATCTTTTGTTTTTCCTTCAATTTTTGAATTGAAATTAAAGCATCGGAAACTTCTCCAGCTGCTGAGATTACTTTTTGCTTGAAGATCAATACGTTCTTTTCTTGTTCGACACGCGCCAGTTCATATTGAGTTTTCAATTCCTTCCGCTGTAAAATTGGCTGCGTAATACTTCCTGTAATTGCCCCAAATAATGAAGCCGGTAAGTTGAACCAATTGCTTGCCTTGAATGCATTTACTCCTGCTTCGGCGCTAATAAGCAAGGAAGGGTACATGCGTGCCTTTGCGTATTGTTGATAAGCTTGTGAGGCTGTAATAGCCAGTTCAGCTTGTTTTACATCCGGACGATGACTTAACAAATCGGCTGGGACGCCAGTTGCTAATTCTTCGGGGAATTGAATATTCGACAATTTCTCCGCTATTTTAATTTCCTGCGGGAGTTTTCCGCTAAGAATCTGAATGGCATTTTCCTGAATACGGATCTGTTGTTCAAAGTCGGGGATCAAGGCAGCTGCAGACAACCGCTGCGCATCGACCTGCTCCAATGCAAGCAGCGTAATGTCACCAACTTCATATTGTTGCTGGACAATACGTAAAGTTGTATCGCTTAATTCCAAGTTTTGTTTGGCGATATCACGCAATTGATAAAGCATCAGTAGTTGATAATAACCTTGTGCAACTTGTGCAATTAATTGGGTTTGAATTACTTTTTTCGCTTCTTCTGTCTGTAAATAGGAAGCTAAAGCAGCGATATTTTGATTTTTGATTTTACCCCATATGTCGGCCTCCCAGGATAAACCTAAGGATGCCGTATAATCTTCTACATGGTGTTGACCTAAAAACTGCCCCAGGCTCAATCCATTCATACTGTTATTGGATGGGTTGGTGCTATTTCCGCGGATCTGCAGTTGGGCCGTGGGAAGATAGTTGGCTTTTGCTTGTTTCAGGCTCAGTTGAGACGCTTCTATATTTTTTAGTGCCAGTTGCATATCTAAGTTATGTTGTATAGCACTATCGATCAAGGTTTGTAAGACTTGATCCTTAAAAAAATCGCGCCATGGAATAGAACCTATGCTAGTTTCCTGCGAAGCTTTGGCCTGGTCGCGGTACTGTTCGGGCAAGTTGGGGGCAAGGTGTTGATTGCTGACCAACTTATCTGTTTTGCAAGACCATGCAACAAAAGATAAGATGAAAACCGTCAGTAATTTTGATTTACTATTGATATATTTAAATGCTGTCATGATGTACTAATTGTTTGTATGCACGGGTATTTCTAATGAAACGACATCGCTTTCATGCTGTTTTTGCCGTGGAGCACCTCCGATTTTCTCTTGGATAAATTGGAAGAAAATAAAGAGAATAGGGATAATAAAGAGCCCTAAAACTACTCCAGTAAACATCCCTCCCGCAGCGGCAATACTGATTGAGTGATTTCCTTGCGCTGATGGACCTACTGCTGTCATCATTGGAATCATACCAACGATAAAAGCTAAAGAAGTCATAATAATAGGTCTCAAACGTAATCTCGATGCTTTAAGTGCGGCACTAGGAATTGATAGTCCCTGTTTGCGCCCTTGGATGGCAAATTCTACGATCAGAATGGCATTTTTGGCCAATAATCCAATCAACATAACGAGTGCGACTTGTACATAGATGTTGTTGGCAATATCAGTGAAGCTAATTGCTGCAAAGACCCCAAATATACCTGTAGGAATAGAGAGAATAACCGCCAATGGAATGATATAGCTTTCATATTGTGCTGCAAGCAGAAAGTAAACGAATATCAAACAGAGAATAAAAATCAATGTGGATTGGCCTCCTGAGACAATTTCTTCTTTCGTCATACCTGAGAACTCATAAGTAAATCCAGTCGGCAATTGTTGTTTTGCAACTTCTTCAACTGCACGGATAGCATCTCCAGAACTATATCCTGGTTTTGGTATCGCATTTATTCCAATCGAATTGAATAAGTTGTAACGAGATGCTGTTTCCGGTCCATATACACGCTCTAATTTGACCAATGTATTGATGGGAACCATGTCTCCCAATCTGTTCTTTACAAAAATTCCGTCCATTGAAGTTGGTTCACTTCTATCCTTGGCATCAGCTTGGACCATCACACGATAATACTTTCCAAAACGATTAAAATCTGAGGCTTGGGCACTACCAAAATAGGCTTGCATAGTCTGTAAGATGCTTTTTGTACTTACGCCAAGTTGTTCTGCTTTGATATCATCTACCTGGAGTTCATATTGTGGATAATCCGCTCTAAAGGTTGTGAAAGCCATCATAATTTCTGGACGTTTCATCAATTCGCCAATAAACTTTTGGCCTATGCCACTGAATTTTCCAAGTTGTCCACCGGTCCGGTCCTGCAGTACCATATCCAAACCATCCACATTACTGAATCCTGGTACAGTAGGGAAGGTAAAGACAAAGAAATTTGCGCCTTTGATATTTGCCAAGCGCTGATTGACATCAGCCATAATAGCATTGATGTCTTTTATCTTACCACGTTCTTCATGTGGTTTAAGGAGGATAAATGCAACACCTGCTGATGGACTTGTAGATTGTGTCAAAATATTGAAACCAGCAAGTACATTTAAAGTTTTGGTAAAATCAGCATGTTGAAGTTGCTTCTCTGCTTCGGCTAATGCTCCAGATGTACGATCCAAAGAAGCACCTGCTGGCATAGATAAGGATACAGCAATGAATCCTTGGTCTTCTGATGGGATAAATCCAGTAGGTGTTTTACGGATCATAAATACAGTCAAAAGTAGGGTAATTCCCAATCCTGCAAATGCAACCCACTTATAACGGATCAAAAAGCGTAAACTACCTAAATAATTCTTCGTCAACCGATCAAATCCAACATTGAATCCAGCAAAGAAACGTTCCTTGAAATTAAGGCTTTTAGCGTCAGAATGACCATCATGATTCGTTGGTTTTAAGAAGAGCGCACATAACGCAGGGCTTAGTGTCAAGGCATTGATTGCTGAAATAACGATTGCAATCGCCAGGGTGAAAGCAAATTGTCTATAAAACACTCCGGTAGAGCCTTCCATAAAGCCGATCGGAAGGAATACGGCAGACATCACCAATGTAATCGAGATGATGGCGCCTGTAATTTCACTCATGGCAGATGTCGTTGCCAATTTAGGTGGGAGGTTCTCATGCTCCATCTTGGCATGAACAGCCTCCACGACCACAATCGCGTCATCGACGACAATACCAATGGCTAGCACCAGAGCAAACAAAGTCAGTAGGTTGATTGAAAAGCCGAAGAGCTGCATGAAGAAAAATGTTCCCACGATGGCTACCGGAACCGCAATCGCTGGTATTAATGTCGATCTAAAATCCTGAAGGAATAGAAAGACAACTAAAAATACCAATATAAATGCTTCAACGAGCGTATGTTTTACTTGGTCAATGGATTGATCAAGTGCATCTTTTGTATTGTATAGAACGAGATATTTGACACCTTTCGGAAAGCTTAAAGAGGCTTTCTCCATGAATTTTTGAATGGCAATCTGAATTTCATTTGCATTCGAACCTGCAAGCTGCATGACCCCAATATTCAATCCTGCTTTGCCGTTGATGCGCGTATGACTCGCATAGGTATAAGATCCCAGTTCGACACGAGCGACGTCTTTAAGTTTTAGTACAGAACCGTCTGTGTTGGAGCGGATAATAATATTTTCGTAGTCACTTGGCTGGTTGAGTTTACCTTTATATTTGATTACAAATTCAAAAGCTTCACGGCTGCTCTCTCCGAATTTACCCGGAGCAGCTTCGACGTTTTTATCTTGGATGGCGGCCATTACTTCCTCAGGTGTTAATTTATAGGTCGCCATTTGATTTGGATTGAGCCATACGCGCATGGAGTAGTCTTTACTACCACCAAATGCCAATGCTTGTCCTACGCCGGGTATCCGTTTCAGTTCAGGAATAATATTGATCTGCGCATAATTGGTAATAAAAGTCTGATCGTATTTACTCTGATCTTCCGTGTAAAGGTCCAATACCATGATCAAGCTGTTTTGCTGCTTTGCGGTGGTGATCCCGGCTTGTACAACTTCAGCAGGCAATTGGCTGGTTGCCTGAGCCACACGATTTTGGACGTTTACAGCAGCTTGGTCAGGGTCTGTACCAAGTTTAAAATATACCGTAATCATTAACGAACCGTCGTTGCTGGCGGTAGAGCTCATGTAGCTCATATTTTCAACACCATTAATTGACTCTTCAAGTGAGGGAGCTACGGCACGGAGCACCGTTTCGGCATTTGCCCCGGGATATAATGCCGTTACTTGCACCGCGGGCGGTGCAATATCGGGAAACTGCTGCAAAGGCAGTTTTAGGATACCAATCACCCCCAATATGACAAGTAATATGGAGATAACGGTAGCAAGTACAGGTCTTTCTATAAATTTCTTAAGCATGTGATTTTCTAATATTATAATGAATTGATGCTATCTCTTGATAAGGCTTGTGGTGTAATTTTCTGCCCATCCTGAAGCAAGTCAATGCCTTTGTAGACAATTCGATCTCCCGCATTCAATCCTTTACTTACAAGGTAATTTGCACCACTTTTTCCAATGACAGTAATAGGTTGTTGAACAACTTTATTTGCTTTACCAACGGTATAAACGAAGATTTTATCCTGCATTTCAAGGGTAGCAAGTTGTGGTACCAATAATGCTTGTTCATACTTCTTCTGTAGTCTTACACGCCCCGTATTTCCGTTGCGTAAAACTCCCTCCGGATTGTTGAACGTTGCACGAAGTGTAATCGCACCAGTATTTTTATCAAACTGGCCATCCACCATATCTATTTTTCCTTTTTGATCATAGATTGTCTGATCCGAAAGAACTAAGCTGATCGGAGGGAGGTTGTGAAGCTTTTGTTGTAAATTACTACCTTCTGTATTGTTTTTGAATGCGATAAAGTCATTTTCTCCCAGTGAGAAATAAACATGAAGATCTCTTACATTTGACAATGCGGTAAGTGGTTGGGGGTCTGTAGGACCAACCAAACTCCCTTGCTTGCGCTGTAATCTACCGATGTATCCTTCGGCAGAAGCCCGTATTAGCGTATATCCGACATTGATTTTTGCAGTTTCAACGGCCGATAGTGCCAACTGTACGTTTGCTTTAGCGGCATTACGTGCGCTAATAGCTGTTTTTAGCTGGAAGTCGGTCAGTACTTTGGTATTCACCAGCTTTGTTTTCTTTTCGACTTCTAACTCCGCATTTTCCAGACTAGCTTTTGCTGCCAGTAAATTTGCCTTCGCTTGGTTTAACTGTTCCTGATAGGGGCGGTCGTTGATCTTGAAAAGTGCTTGACCTTTCGTTACTTTGGCTCCTTCATCGACATAGATATTTTCCAAAATTCCCTCTATCTGAGGTCTGATCTCAATATTGGCGGAAGCTTCAATAGTCGCTGGATACTCCTGGTAAACTGTCTCGTTACCGTTCTCGATGGTAACGACTGGGAGGTTAACTGGTGGTGGATCAATGGGTTTACTAGTTCCGGTTGAGCAACTGTATAGAAAGATTGCACTCAACACATATGCAGTCTTTACGATATTAATTCGTTTAACACTGTTAAGTGTTGAGACGTAAATCTTTTTAAGACTTGGTGATAAATTTGTTTTCATGTGATATTAAAAATTGAAGTTTTGGTGTATTTAACGGTGTTAGATTTCTTAACGTTGTATTTTTTCCTATAAAAAAATTTAGTCAGTTAGCGAGCGCGTGATGCCATAAATAGCATCTTTTAAGACCTCTTGATTGGTTGTGTCACCATTTCCCTGATTCACCAGATTGATCGAGACCAGTCCATGTATGATCGACCAATAGGTGAAATACTTTCTACAGATCAATTCTTCGGATGGATTTTTCTCTTTCATGATTTCTCGGATGACATCGCTAATAAGTTTTCCGTGAGACTCTGCACATTTATATGTTTTTTCAAAACCACAACAGGCAGTTCCTACTCCAAACATCAATTGGTACAATTCGCGTTCTTCAAACGCAAAATCCCAATAGCTAAACCACATTGCTTCTAATTGCTTCTCGAGATCGGTTTCAGTTGATTTAGCTTTTTTAACTTTATTAGCTAGTAAGAGATAGCCTTGGCTGGCGAGCTCCATTAAAATAGCATCTTTATTGGCGAAGTACTCATATATCATGGGGGCAGTATACTCAATGATATCTGCAATTTTGCGCATACTCAAGGCCTGCCATCCTTCTTCTTTGACGATTTGGAGCGCAGCATCTAGAATATTAGTTCTATTCTCATCTTTGAGCCGTTGTATGCGTTCTTTGCTACCCATGCTAATGCGTAAATAATTTAACAGTGTTAGGCAAAAATGATACTTTTAATTTTATTTATTGACATCTAAAAGTCATTAAATAAAAATACATCGACACGTACGCTCAACATCCTCATTTTAGGAGTTTTTAGACAAACAGAACTACATCTCCTGAGGAGATGTTCATTTGAAAGCGTTGCTATCCAATTGGTATACGCACACTGTCGCCACCGTTTGGATGCTAGATGCAGAAATCTTTCGAACTAACCGCGATAAGTCTCTTTGAAATAGCTGCATTTTCTAAAAAAGGAACTGAAATTTTTTGATTCTTTGCTTTAAAAGGTGAACTTTATCACAATTAGACATCGAGGCCACCAACATTCTGTCTATATCGACTGTTGATTTCTCGGAGACCCGACATAGATAAAATGAGAAGAATCTTTACATTAATTGCCTGCTGCTGTATTTTTAGTTCACAAGCGCAGCGTATAGACAGTATGACCACCGTGATCGCACCTGAATATGACCGTGTGGGCTTATTGCATCGATTTTGGCTTGGAGATAGTTACCGTAAATTATATAATACTCCTGTTAGGATGCGTGTGATGGATCTCGGCACAGAGCGGGGCGGGCTTCATATTGTTAAGTTGGGTGGTGGTATGCAGACCCAGTCACTTCGACTGGTAGATTCTATGGGTAGAGAGTGGGTGCTCAGGTCTATCCAAAAATATCCTGAACGCAGTCTGCCAGAAAGCCTCCGAAAGACATTTGCAAAAGATATTGTACAAGATCAGATTTCGATACATCACCCATTTGGAGCATTGACTGTACCGCCATTTAATAAAGCATTGAGTATTCCTTCAGCTTCGCCGGAACTTGTTTTTGTAGGGGACGACCCCAGATTAGGCGATTATCGCGAAGTCTTTAAAAATAGGGCTTATATGTTTGAGGCGCGTGCGCCTTTTGAGGATAAAAAGACAGATAATACTGCAAAAGTCATGCGTAAGCTCTTAGAAGATAATGATACGCAAATTGATCAAAAGCTTACGTTACGCGCCCGGATGCTCGACTTTACGCTTGGTGACTGGGATCGTCATCAAGATAATTGGCGTTGGGATCCCGAAAAGGAAAAAGGTAAAAAGATCTATACTCCCGTCCCAAGGGATCGGGATAAGGTATATTATAAAACTTCGGGTGTATTTCCCACATTACTTTCCTATCAATGGTTGAAGGCTCATTTGCAACCCTTTAGTCCACATATCCGAAATGTGCCCCATTGGAATTTTAATGCGAGTACTTTTGATCATTTTTTTCTCACTCATCTTACAGAGGACGAATGGATTGACGAAATACAGTTTGTTCAGAAAACACTGACGGATTCGTTGATTCATCAAGCGATGTTAACGATGCCTGATACAATTGTGAAAATGAGTGCGAATGAATTGGAAACAAATATTCGTTCAAGAAGGGACGAGCTGATGGAAAGCGGACTGACCTACTATCGATTTCTGGCGCGTGTCGTTGAACTACCATTGTCCGCGGAATCTGAATTTGTGGATGTCGATTACAATAAGGATGGCTCGGTCACTGTCAATATTCACAACAAGAAAAAAGATGGAACCGAAGGGCGAAAATTATTAAAGCGTACTTTTTTACCTGATCAGACTAAAGAAGTCCGTATATATGGCATATCTGGCGCTGACGAATATAAGTTACATGGATCAGGGAAATCCCCTATAAAGATCCGGCTAATTGGCGGGGAAGGACAGAATCTTTACCGTACAACGGATAAATTTGCCAATGGCAGCAAAGTTTATATCTATGATAGTAAAAATCAGGTGCCGGGTGCTATGCAGGTTGATGATGCTATTCATCTGAAGTTGAGCAAAGACAGCGCTGTCCATAAGTTTGACTATGAAAATTTTATCTATGATCGTAAAGGGGTCGTTTTTAACCTAGATTATGGGGTTGATCGTGGACTTATTTTTGGACTGGGGTATATGATCGAGAATCAGGGCTTCAGAAAGAAGCCTTATGCCTATCGGCATCAGTTTCTTGGCAGTTATTTGACCGGTCGCGAATCATTTATGTTTGATTACAAAGGGAATTACAAAGATCTCATTGCAGGGCATGATCTTTATATTCATCTTTCGTCCCTTGGTCCCAAAAACCTGAGTAATTTCTTTGGATATGGAAACAATACTATTTTTGATAAATCGGATTCAAAGCGCATTTCATATTATCGAAATCGATTTGACCTTGTGAGCGGTGACATTTTTCTGGAAAAGCACCTAGCGCCTGAATTCAAGGTGTTCTATGGATCTTCTTCCGAATATTATACGAGTAAAGAATCGAATAATGTTGGACGTTATTTTGAGGAATTCCATCAAAAATATCCATCGGAACCTATTTATGGAAGTAATTTCTTCACTGGGCTTACTGGCGGGATAGATTATGATACACGCGATAATATGGCCAATCCTAAATCTGGAGTACATGTACATACCAGGCTGGGCTGGAATGCTGAAATTGTATGGGGGGTCCGTAACTATACAAAATTGCAGCATTCCATGAGTTTTTATAAAACGGTTGCCGATAACTATATTACTTTCGCAAACCGTCTAGGATTTGATGCGGTATGGGGAGATCCCTATTTTTATCAGCATGCGCAAATTGGTGGTGAAATGAGCTTAAGAGGGTATAATTCTCGACGGTTCACTGGGAAAACAGCGCTATATAATAATTTTGACATGCGATTAAAATTATTTAGCTACTCTTCTTATATCGTTCCTGGAACAGTCGGGGCAATTGGTTTTTATGATATTGGGAGGGTTTGGATGAGTCATGAAAATTCCAATGACTGGCATATGGGCTACGGCGGTGGAATTTATTTTATGCCTGGAGACCTGCTCACGATTCAGGGGGTACTCGGTTTTAGTAAAGAAGCAACCTTGCCTTATCTTCGCGTTGGACTTTCTTTTTAAAGGCCTAAAATGAAGTTTTTTTAAGTGTGAAATGAAATGAAATCGGAGATCAAAAAAAAATTAGATAAGAATTTTTCGGAGCGTAGGCTAAGAAATAGCAGCATTGATTTATCTGTGCTAAAACACTATAAGAGTTACGCAAAAACTTTTGCCGACATTCATAATGGTATAGCCGTACTGAGTGACCTTACAGCGAACTGGAGTTATACCTATATCGGAACAATTGCAGAGCGACTTTATCTTCCTGCAGGTGAAAAGAAAATGGAGATAAATGGAATTTGGGAAGATTTTCTTCTCGAACGTGTTTACCCCGATGATTTGGCCATCAAGCATGCTTTGGAACTTCAATTTCTCGACTTAGTCAAAAAAATGGATCTGGAGGAGCGATTCAATTATCAAGCAAACAGCATCCTGCGGGTCGAAGGGCGAGAGGGGCAAATCATGCAGCTGTCCCATCAAATTTTTTACTTGGACACCCCGGGACCGGAATTTCCACAGTTGGCTTTATGCTGTTATACCCTATTACCAGAAACTGAAACATCAGTCAATCTCCGAAATTATATTCTCAATCAGGTAACAGGCGTAGTCCATCAACTGGATGGTTATGGTGCGAAAACTTCGATTAGCACACGAGAGAAGGAAATTTTAAGCTGTATTAAGAAAGGAATGATTAGCAAGCGAATTGCCGAAAAACTAGGACTAAGTGTAAATACAGTAAATCGTCATCGCCAAAATATACTCCAAAAGCTTCGCGTCCGAAATTCATATGAAGCAGTAAGTGTGTTTAATACGATGCAGCAGGATGATACTGAACAGATTTAAGATAACGCCCGTCTATGCGGCTGTATTAGGCGGGCGTCGGTGTTTTTAGTTTGAATTATTCTCTTTTAGCCATTTGCTTCGACGTTGATCTGCAAGGTGTGTGATCGTAAAATGATCAAATTTCGCCTGAAAGCCATTGCCATCAGGTGAAGCTGCCATTAGACCGACCATAACAGGGTGATTATCCTGTAGCCAGGCATTTCTCATCATGATATACTCCTTGTCATCAAAAGAATAGAAAAATTCAACAGCATCTAATCGACGTATCGCTTTGATCCAGATGTAGGGGATTTCCTTATCGATCGGAACAATGCTCCAATCACTTGTTTTATGCGTAACGACCGTACTTAAATTGTATTTTCCGTCAACAAATTCGATTCCTGCTTTTATATAATTCTCCTGATCAATGCGCAACATGAGACCTGCTTGGTCAAAGCGGGTTTGGTAATTAGCCGAGATCTTTGCCTTGACTTCAAACTCACCCCCGCGTAGCGTATAGAAAAAGGGCGCGTCATCTACTGTAAATCCATAATGAGAGATACGCCAATAATCGCTTTTAGGCGTAACGAACATCGACAGCGAATTGTCTTTGATGTTCCATTCTGTCGGTTCGTTAAACCAAAGCATCTTATCCAATTTTTGTGCGCTGGCCTGTATCGTAAGCAATGGAAATAATGAAGCTGCTAAAAATGTCTTTATCGTTTTCATGTTTTGTTTTTTGATGATATTCATTTTCATCAGCAAAGATATTTAAGCCTAGCACAGGTTTTCAATACTGATATATAACCATGATCCCAGTAATTCATCCGATTGTAATTTATTTGCAATTTAATAGCATTTAATGTTTTTGCTACATAGTTGCAATAGTGAAAAGTGCTATCTTCGTTTAGTTGACTTTTAATCCATTTTTGAACCAGGTAGGTTAGGCAAAGATAGATTTGCCATATCTGGTGGAGTAAACATGTACTTTACGATGTTAATACCATTGATACAGAGAACTCGGCCCATATGGATTACTGGAAATTAGAGCGGTAGAAGAGAATTATCGTTCCTAATTTATTTTGTGTCAGAAGAGGATTAATATTTAATAATGTATATATGAAAGATGATAGAAGCTATGAGGTAATTATTGTTGGGGGAAGTTATGCCGGACTTTCTGCAGCGATGGCATTAGGACGTTCCTTGCGGAATGTGCTGATTATCGATAGTGGGTTGCCTTGTAATCGACAGACGCCGCACTCCCACAATTTCATCACCCATGATGGTGAAAAGCCGCTGAGTATAGCGAAAAAAGCAAGGGAAGAAGTTCTGAACTACCCGAGTGTCAAGTTTCAGAAAGGGCTTGCTGTGAGCGGCACGAAGACAGCTACAGGGTATGAAATAAACATCGAAAATGGAGACGTCTTTCAGGCTAAAAAGCTCATTTTTTCAACTGGTGTGGAAGATATTATGCCCAGTATACAAGGATTTTCAGCCTGTTGGGGAATTTCGGTTATCCATTGCCCATATTGTCACGGTTATGAATTTCGAAAAGGAAAAACTGCTATTATGGCCAATGGTGAAAGAGCTCTTCACCTTGCAGGTTTGGTTCACAATCTGTCATCCGACTTAACGCTATTGACTTTTGGTAAGGCTAGTTTTGATGTTAAGCAGAAAGCAAAACTGAAGTTACACGGTATTTCGATCATTGAAGAAGAAATAATTAAAATCCAGCACAAGAATGGATGGGTTCAGCAGGTGCAATTAAAAGACGGTCGTGAACTTCCCTTCGATGCTGTTTATGCTGCCATTCCTTTTAGGCAACATTCGGCTATTCCTGCCGCCCTAGGTTGTGAAATAACGGAACAGGGACATATCAAAATAGATAATTTTCAAAAAACTTCACTTGAAGGAGTTTTTGCCTGTGGAGATAATTCTAGTATGATGCGTTCGGTGGCAAATGCTGTTGCTACAGGAAACCTAGCTGGAGCAATGGTTAATAAAGAACTTGTCGACGAAGTTTTTTAGCACCCATACTAACCTTTTTCCTCGCGCTAGTGGTACCTTTTTACAGTTTATTGGCGCGTCCTTATCCTAATATGGTTACTGAAAAATCTAGTTATAAAAAAGATGAAACCACTACCGGTTTCATCTTTTTACATTGGTTTAGAGATACCTCCCCATAGCGAACAGCTGTTTCTCGATAGCTATTGCTTAACCTATAACGAGAATAGGACTTTTTGTTACAATGGTTTTATTTTTAAGTTTCTAAACGATACGCCTCTGGACCAATCCTGTAGTGCCAATTTACCACTAATATGTTTACCAAACTCTGGATAATCTTTGAAATTACTATGTTTTACCAAATCTTTCCATTTAGCGGAATTAAAATCCATTTCAGCAGTGATTTTACCATTCAGGTAGAACTTTACCTTTCCGTCTTTCTGAATAATACTCGATTCATTCCAATCATCCTGTGCTTTAATATTGACAAAGTTCTGCTGCGGTAGAAATGTATAAAGACAGCCGGAACGCTTTAGCGGCTTATCAAAATCAGGATGAGAATCTGCTAACAATTGATATTCTGGTCCTGAATGGTAGGTCGCATTGATATCCGGTCTTTCCTGTACATTGACAAAAACGCCACTATTTCCCTCTTTTTCCAGCTTCCATTCAAACTTAAACTCATAATTTTTATACTCTTTGTCCGATACCAAGTCATATTTTTGGCTTTCACTGTTTGGATTGCAGTAAATAGTCCCATTTTTAACGACCCAGGCTGTAGGCGCATTTTTGCTATTATTGTAGGTATGCCAATTGTTGAGCGTGTTACCATCAAATAGAAGTTGCCAGCCGTTACTTTGCTCTTCTTCTGTCAATGTATTGGGACTGCTTTTTTCATTTTGACAGGAGAGTAAAATACAGCCTAGAAAGACCCATAAGGTGATTTTTTTGAAAAGGTTTAAGTTTATCATTGTTTTTATTTGTATAAGTGTCTCGTTAATACGTTTTCCCAACTAATATGTATTTCCTAAAATAATTTTTAATGTGAACTTTTGGAGACGATTTCATATTCCTTTGCAAATTTGTTACATAGTGCTTCTGCTAATACTTAACTCGAGGTTCACCTATTCTCCCGTTCATTCATGAATTTTTAAAATGTGCTGGCCCATCATATTAAAAGATAAATCGGCTCAAGCCGTCTATACTTTTTTGGTCACCTTTCAAGCATAGATGACAAGGTACACATTATAATGATTTTATCACATTTTCAGCATAGTCATTCTCATTTTGATAAAATAACCTTATCAAAATGATAGGATTCTCCAATTCTATTTTGTGACTTATTTTTTTATATCATCTGATTCATAATGTTTTATGATGTTTTATGGCATGGTGGAACGCTGTTTGGCTTATTGGGACAAATGAATGTAAATATGAAAACAGGACGGAAAAGAAAAGTATGTGGCAAGAGTCCTCCGCGGGAGACGATCGGTAAAGCTGCTGGTATGTAATTGAGTTTAACAAAATGAAATCGCGATTCACTAATAAAATTTAACAATGGTAATAACAATCATACTCGTCTTAACTGGAATTTTGTTCTTCTGGTTATTCTATAAAATGGTCGATTTTTTCGGCAAAATATGAAAGAAATAATATGAAAGAGAAGCAAGAAAATAAAGGCAGAAGTTCCGCACATAATTTATCGGGAGACCGTATAGCGAAGATCATAGTAGTGGTGTTGATTATTGCAATGATTTTTCAACTCTATATCGGTTAGATTTTGAAGTATAGTTTTACGCACAACATGAAAAAATTAAATCAATACGGTGCAGGTTTGTATATGGCGCTCCATTATAAGGAAATCCGATCAGAGATTAGTTTCCTATTACGGAAGCACAATTTTGCAGGAGCCCTACAGGCCGTTATTAATCACCTTCGGAGCTTAATTATATTGCAAAATACGGACAAAATTTGCCAGCATATTCATTTCCTCGGAATGATTTATGGACGAGGAAACCATTACGTCAAATACATTCTGGAAAATCTCTTTGTAAGATCTTTAGGAGGTCTTCGGCGCATCAGTTCGGTCAATGCATGGGCGGTAATCGAAGCTCAGCTGCCAACACCATTTTTAGAGGTCCTTAAAGGACAACAAATTCATAATCTATTAATATCAAAGTAAATGACAGCTTTATTTATTGTAGCACTACTGGTTTTTGCATATATCTGTTATGTACTTCTAAAGCCAGAAAAATTTTAATAATAAGATTACTCATTCTCTATCGTCGACGATGAAATCCCGCTCTCAGTCAGTTCTTTTCGTGTTACATAGCGAAAATAAGAGCTTGAGGTTAGATGACGATCGGTCATGATACACTTTTTATACAAATCAACTAAAGAAATGAATACAGAGATTCTTGGAATCATAGTGATGTTCACCGTAACATTACTACTCGGACTTCCCCTTGGGAAATATATAGCTAAGGTATATGGCAATGAAAAAACCTGGTTAGATCCATTGTTTCAACCATTGGAACGTTTTTTTTATCGGGTGACAGGAATTAATCCTAGCCTCCAGATGACTTGGAAACAGCACCTCGTTGCTCTTTTGACAATTAATCTACTGTGGTTCCTGTTGAGCATGGCTATCCTGATGAATATGGCACATTTGCCTTTAAATCCAGATGGGAATCCCGGAATGACTGCTGATTTGGCCTTTAATACCAGTATCTCTTTTTTGGTCAACTGTAATCTCCAGCACTATTCCGGTGAATCAGGAGTGAGCTATCTAGGACAAATTTGGCTCATGTTTCTTCAATTCGTGACCGCAGGCGTGGGAATGGCTGCAGCAGTGGTTATTTTCAAAGCTTTTAGGGATAAGACAACAACACAATTGGGCAATTTTTACGATTTCTTTGTGAAGTCTTGCACCCGGATTTTACTGCCTATCTCTGTCTTGGTTGCTGCCATCTTCGTATTCCAAGGCATGCCGATGACTTTCGAAGGTAAGAACAGCATGATTACTGTCGCTGGAGATACCGTACAGGTAAGCCGAGGACCGGTAGCTGCCTTTGTCCCAATTAAACATCTTGGTACAAATGGAGGTGGTTTTTTCGGTGCGAACAGTGCGCATCCATTTGAAAATCCCAATTATTTGACCAATATGGTGGAAATGATTGCCCAGTTTATTATCCCGATGGCGATGATATTTGCATTCGGCTTTTTTATTCGCAAGCGTAAATTTTCATGGATGATGTTTGGTGTGATGACCATTGGGTTTATCATCCTGACAATACCAAATATAAAAATGGAGATGGCTGGAAATCCAGCGATCGCGCAGATGGGTATTGACACGTCTATGGGCGCCATGGAGGGAAAGGAAATACGTATTGGTGCAGCGGCATCGGGGTTTTGGAGTATTGTTACAACGATGATTTCGACGGGTTCTGTCAATTCTATGCATGATAGTTACATGCCCTTATCTGGTATGAACGAACTTCTAGCGATGATGGTGAATGCTTTTTATGGCGGTGTAGGCGCGGGGATACTCAATTTCTTCATTTTTATTATACTCGCCGTTTTCATTAGTGGCTTGATGGTGGGGCGCACACCAGAGTTTATGGGTAAGAAAGTTGAAGCGCGGGAAATGAAAATCGCTATGATTGTTGCTCTTGCCCATCCTTTTCTAATCCTTGTCGGTACAGCACTTGCGACAGCGTTTCCAGCCCAAGGTGCTTCTACATTGAATAACCCTGGATTCCATGGTTTTAGTGAAATATTGTACGAATATACTTCATCCGCAGCTAACAATGGTAGTGGATTTGAAGGTCTTGGAGATAGTACAATTTGGTGGAACATTTCGACAGGCATCGTATTGTTACTCGGCCGCTTCATACCGATTATAGGGCCAATTGCTATTGCGGGATTATTGGCTGAGAAAAAATTTATACCTGAAGGGGAGGGAACGCTAAAAACAGATACAAGTACATTCGGTTTAATGGTATTCGCTGTGATCGCGATTATTGCAGCACTCTCTTTCTTCCCTGCCTTGGCATTGGGTCCAATTGCGGAATATTTTTCCATGTAGTACTTAAAATTAAAGAATTCTAAAAATGAGCAATCAACAAACATTGTTTCAGAAAGAACTTGTACAACAGGCGTTAAAGCAATCTTTCGTGAAGCTAAATCCTAAAATAATGTTCCGTAATCCAGTGATGTTTACCGTGGAAATCGGGACGCTGATTATGGCCGTCGTTTGTCTTTGGATAATGACTGGGGAAAAATCACAAGGTACACTTGGTTATAATTTTACGGTATTTCTTATTCTATTTTTAACCTTATTGTTTGGAAATTTTGCTGAGGCAATTGCCGAAGCCCGCGGTAAGGCGCAAGCAGATAGTCTTCGGAAAACTCGAGAGGAAACTCCGGCAACCCTGCGCGATGGTCGGGTGGTTTCATCCGCTCAATTGAAAAAAAATGATGTTTTTGTTTGTCAGGCTGGTGATGTAATTCCATTGGATGGGGAGATTATTGAGGGGTTGGCGACAATAGATGAGAGTGCAATTACCGGAGAATCAGCACCGGTGATCCGCGAGGCTGGAGGTGATAAAAGTTCAGTTACCGGTGGTACCAAGGTTTTGTCCGATCGAATTGTTGTGCAGGTGACGACAGAACCGGGGGAGAGCTTTTTGGATAAGATGATCGCATTGGTCGAAGGGGCAAGCCGCCAAAAAACACCTAATGAGATTGCCTTAACCATCCTTTTGGCAGGTTTTACACTTGTATTTATTATCGTAACGGTGACCTTAAAACCATTTGCAGATTATGCCAATGTTGGTATCACCATTGCTTCGTTTATTTCACTTTTTGTCTGTCTGATTCCAACAACAATAGGTGGTCTTTTATCGGCAATTGGTATCGCGGGAATGGATCGTGCACTTCGTGCAAATGTTATAACAAAAAGTGGCAAGGCAGTTGAAACGGCGGGTGACATTGATGTCTTGTTGCTTGATAAAACTGGAACCATTACGATCGGAAATCGTAAGGCGACAAATTTTTACCCCGCCGATGGTGTCCTGAAGGAAGCGCTGGTACGTGCATCAACATTGAGCTCCATGGCCGATGAAACACCAGAAGGGAAATCAATTGTCGAATTGGCTGGTGTCAACCCATCGAGCTATAAGGTCGAAAACCCGGCATTCATTAAGTTTACCGCCGAAACCCGTAGTTCGGGAATAGACTTTGAACAGACACGTATTCGTAAAGGTGCAACAGATGCTATTCGAAATATCATTGTAAAGGCTGGAAATCTATTTCCTCAGGAAATAGAGGAACGCGTAAAGCTTATCTCTCAAAATGGGGGAACGCCATTGGTCGTAGCCGAGAATGAACAAGTACTCGGTGTCATAGAATTGCAGGATGTGATAAAACCCGGGATTCATGAACGCTTTGAACGATTGCGAAAAATGGGTATAAAGACTGTTATGGTGACAGGAGACAATCCGTTAACGGCCAAATATATTGCCGAAAAAGCGGGAGTGGATGATTTCATCGCCGAAGCGAAACCCGAAGACAAGATGAACTATATCAAAAAAGAACAGCTTGACGGGCGATTGGTCGCCATGATGGGGGATGGTACAAACGATGCCCCGGCACTTGCACAAGCCGATGTTGGTGTAGCGATGAACAGCGGTACACAAGCTGCAAAAGAGGCCGGAAATATGGTCGATCTCGACAATGATCCAACCAAATTGATTGAGGTTGTGGAGATAGGTAAACAATTGTTGATGACCAGAGGTACGCTAACGACGTTTAGTATTGCAAACGATGTCGCTAAATATTTTGCTATCATTCCGGCCTTGTTTATTGCAGCAATACCCGAACTTCAAGGTTTAAACATTATGCAGCTCAGTAGTCCACAAAGTGCCATACTATCAGCTGTCATCTTTAACGCAATTATTATCCCATTACTGATTCCGTTGGCATTGAAAGGAGTCGCATACAAACCTATAGGTGCAAGCGCACTGTTACGGAGAAATCTGCTCGTTTTTGGACTTGGTGGAGTACTCGTTCCATTTATTGGTATCAAGGTCATAGACCTACTGGTTTCCCTATTTATCTAATACATTTTTAATAATAAAAGCAAAGATGAAAACACATATATATCCGGCAATAAAGATTACAATTGTTTTATTGCTCCTGCTCTCAGTGGTATATCCAGCCCTCGTATGGGCAATAGCGCAAATAGCACCTAATCATGGAAAAGGGGAAATGCTAGCGTACAACGGGCAAAAGTATTACAGAAATATTGGACAGGCCTTTACGCGTGATGATTACTTCTGGTCGCGTCCTTCCGCTGTTGGTTATAATGCAGCAGGATCGGGAGGAAGTAACAAAGGGCCCTCTAATGGGGAATATCTTTCGGAAGTTAGGGTCCGTATTGATACGTTCTTAGTCCACAATCCCACCGTAAAACGCGAACAGGTGCCGGTAGACATTGTTACAGCCAGTGGGAGTGGTTTGGATCCAGATATCTCCATCGAGGCAGCAAAAATACAAATTGATCGTGTTGCGAAAGCGAGAGGTATATCGGTAAATAGCCTACAGTCTCTTGTTGATGCCCACGTTCAGACGCCTTTATGGAATATGTTTGGACCTCGCAAAATCAATGTCCTTGAACTAAATATTGCTTTGGACGAGATGGCTGAAAAATAAAATTGACCTGAAGGGTCATCGATATACATTTTATAAGAACAATTTACATGAAAAAACTAGCGATGTTGGTCTGTTTACTCGCAGGGGCAACACAATTATTTGCACAGCAAGATACGACTCAAAACACCCAATTGTCTATCAGTGGTTACCTTGAAGCATATTACCTTCGGGACTTTAACAATCCACTTGGAAATACACGCCCAGGCTTTGTATATAGTCACAATAGGACGAATGAAGTAAACATAAACTTGGCATTTTTAAAAGCTACATACGAAACAATAAATACCCGTGCAAATCTTGCTTTAGGTGTCGGTACATATATGAATGCGAACTACAGTGCGGAACCCGGTGTCTTAAAAAATATTTACGAAGCGAATGCCGGCGTTCGTATCTCGAAAAAACATAATTTATGGATCGATGCTGGCATATTTTCTTCCCATTTGGGCTTTGAAAGCGCTATAGGAAAGGATAATTGGACTGTAACAAGGAGTATTTTTGCGGATAATTCACCTTATTTTGAAACCGGAGCAAAAATATCCTATACATCCGCATCGGGAAAACTATTTTTAAGTGGGCTTATTTTAAACGGATGGCAGCGGATTCAACGGGTGGACGGTAGCAGTTTACCAGCATTTGGCCATCAATTGGTCTATAAACCGACAGCTAAATGGACCATCAATAGTGGTTCTTTTATAGGCAGTGATAAAGCGGATAGCGTCAGACAGATGCGCTATTTTCATAACCTTTATGCAATTTATCAAATGAACGAAAAGCTGGGAATCACATTCGGATTTGATATTGGAGCTGAACAAAAAGCAAAAGGTAGTTCGAAGTACAATGTATGGTACACCCCAGTGTTAATTGCACGATACGCGACGACCGAAAAATTTAGCTTAACAGCAAGAGGAGAATATTACAACGATAAGCATGGTGTGATCGTTTCTACGACTACAGAGCAAGGTTTTCAAACGTTTGGCTATTCTTTAAATGCAGATTATGCCATTCTTCCCAATGTTCTTTGGCGTACGGAACTACGTAATCTCACAAATAAAGATGCTATTTTCCTTGATCGGACAAATAAGTTGGTGAAAAATAGTGTGACGGCTGTAACAGCACTTATCGTTAGTTTTTAAAAACAATTGTTCCTGCCGTGTGTTGGATCGGCAGGAACCTTCTGAAATGAAAGGCAATAAAAATGGAAGAGAGGAAAAGCGCTGAACACTTTTTGGACCTTATTCGGAAATCGAGAAGAGGTCGCTTCAAACTTTATATCGGTATGAGTGCAGGGGTTGGAAAAACATACCGCATGTTACAGGATGCACATACCCTTTTACAGGGAGGAATCGATGTTCGTATTGGCTATATTGAGACACATAATCGGAAGGAAACACATCAATTGCTCGACGGTCTACCCCTTATCGCCCGACGCCATCTTTTTTACAAAGGCAAACAGTTGGAGGAACTGGACCTTTATGCTGTCTTGAATTCACATCCCGAGGTTGTCATTATCGATGAGCTGGCACATACCAATATTGAAGGCAGTAAAAATACCAAAAGATGGCAGGATGTTATGGAGATTCTTGAAGCGGGGATTAATGTAATCAGCGCTGTTAATATCCAGCATATTGAGAGTTTAAATGAGGAGGTCAAAGCGATTACAGGCGTTGAAGTGCAAGAACGTGTTCCCGACAGTGTTATTGATTCCGCAGATGAAGTCGTTAACATTGACCTTACTGCAGAAGAGCTTATCATTCGCCTAAAAGAGGGTAAGATCTATGACGCGTCAAAAATTCAGGCAGCGCTTCAAAACTTCTTTAAAAGCGAACATATATTACAATTGCGTGAAATGGCGTTGAAAGAAGTTGCCTCCCAGGTTCAACGCAAAGTAGAGATTGAAGTTCAACCCCAACGATGGGTGCGAAAGGAGCGTTTCCTTGCTTGTATAAGTTCTAATGAAATAAAAGCAAAAAACGTCATCCGAAAAACAGCACGCTTAGCAGGATATTACAATAGCAGTTGGTTTTTGCTCTATGTACAGTTGCCAAAAGAGCGCGGAGACCGGATAGCTTTAAATAAACAACGGCACCTGATCAATAACTTCAAACTGGCGACAGAACTTGGTGGAGAAATTATCAAAGTAGAAAGTCATAGTGTGGCAAAAGAGATCATCGCTTTGTGCGAGCTCCGCAAGATCACCACAGTTTGCATTGGAAAACCACGATTATCTCTTTTAAGGATATTACTTGCTAAGGATACATTTAGCAAACTGCTGGCACAACTGTCGACCGAAGACATCGACCTGATTATATTGTCTTAATAATAAAGACAAATTGTGAATAAGATGAAAATAAAAACGAAACTTACCTTTGGTGTAGGATCACTTTTTCTCATGATCTTTCTACTTGCCGCACTAAGTGGTTGGTATGTAAACCGGTTAAAAAAGGATACCGCAAATATACTGACAGCGAACTACAATACGCTGCTGTACGCCAAGAATATGTTATTGGCATTGGAGGAAATTTCTGTTGAAAAAGCTGCTTTTAATAATTTCCAGATTAATCTTGACAAACAACGGAAAAATGTTACCGAAGTCGGAGAGCAGCAAACAACAAACGCAATTGCCAAACATTTTTTAAAACTGAAAGATAAGCCCTTAGATGTTACTATTGTCTCGTCTATCAGAAAGGATATTGCCTTGTTAATGGAGCAAAATATGACGGCAATTTCTCGGAAGAGTATTGTTGCGGATCGCACTGCCGAACATGCAATTTTGGTCATTTCATTTGCCGGGGCACTCTGTTTTATCATTGCTTTTATATTGCTGGTCAATTTGCCGTCCAATATAGCTGACCCCATTGCGAAATTGACAGCGAGTATTGGACAGATTGCAGGACAGAACTACAAAGAGCGTATTCAGGTACAGAGCGGAGGTGAGTTTGCGGAACTCGTCGCTTCATTTAATTCCATGGCAGAGAAATTGGAAGAATATGCTGAAAGTAAACTTGAAAAAATTTTAAAGGAAAAAAGACGAATAGAGTCCCTTGTTGATCATATGCATGATCCGGTGATAGGCTTCGACGAAGAGCGACGTGTTATTTTTGTCAACGAGGAAGCACTTCGCATCACAAATCTACATAAAGATCAACTTCTCGGAAGATCTGCTTTAGCGGTTTCAGATGAAAATGATCTTGCTAAGGATATTTTTAAAGATCTTTTTCTTCCTGTAGAAAAACGTGAAAAAAATGCTGTTAAAATTTATGCAGACGATAGAGAAAGCTATTTTGAAAAAGATGTTATTGATATCAATGTTTTGCCCACAGGTGAACTTGAACCAAAGTTTATCGGGCAGGTGGTTATCCTAAAGAATATTACGCCATTTAAGGAACTTGATCTTGCAAAAACAAACTTCATCGGTACCGTATCGCATGAATTCAAAACGCCTATTGCGGCGATTCAAATGGGGGTCCAATTGTTGGAAAACGAGCAAATAGGGCATCTGAATGCCGAGCAGCTTACGTTGTTAAATGGAATAAAAGATGATTCTAACCGCTTGCTTCAAATAACCGGTGAACTGTTAAATATGACGCAGGTCGAAAGTGGTTCTATTCAAATTAACTTACATACGACAGAAATACAGCCAATTATTGAATATGCTATCATGGCAAATCAATTTGCTGCGAATCAAAAAAATATCCACTTTGTTATCGAGGTAGACCCCAATGTGAAAGCTATATTTGCTGACAATGAGAAAACTGCCTGGGTTCTTACAAATTTTCTTTCCAATGCGATACGTTACTCCCATGAAGATTCGGTTATTCGTATAGCGGTGGAAAACAGCGAACTTAAAACAAAGTTTATCGTTACCGACAGTGGGCAAGGGATCGAGCCGAAATATTTGGATAAAATATTTGCGCGTTACTTCCGTGTGCCAGGGTCCAAAAAGGGTGGAACAGGACTTGGTTTAAGTATTAGTAAGGAGTTTATAGAAGCGCAAGGTGGCGAAATTGGTGTTGAAAGTGATTATGGCGCAGGAAGTTCTTTCTATTTTTCATTGCGTACTGCTATTCCCGATAATTAATACATACTAATCGGATCTGTTCCCATAGTGTATTATGACAACACGACAAAGCTGGATCAGTGGAAAACAATTTTTGAGATCATAAGTGACGCTGGCAAGCCACTTATAATCTCAAAAATGGATTAATGGTTAACTAAAGCCATAGCACCTTCACTGTATCGTGCTCCAATATTAGGGTATTTGAGAAGTATTTCATCTATTTTTTTTAAATCATCATGCGATAATTGTACATCAAGGGCACCAACATTTTCCTCCAGGTATCTTCTTTTTTTAGTTCCTGGAATAGGAATGATGTCATTTCCTTGTGCCAGCACCCAGGCTAAAGCGAGTTGTATTGGACTACAGTTTTTATCTTTTGCCAGTAGGGAGAAGTCGGCGACTAAATGTGCATTGTTCAATGCATGTTCACCTTGATTTCGAGGTAAGGTTCTTCTAAAGTCGTCCGAAGCAAGATCTTCTAAATTTAAAGAATTGAAAATAATCCACGCGCTAGAGGCGCATAAGGAATTAAACTTATCCCCAACTGCCTTATTGTGTGTAAGATTTCTTTTTCTACATCACGTGTAAGGAGCGAATATTCGCTCTGTAAAGCAGCTATAGGGTGTACGGCATTTGCTTTAATGATTGATGCGGGCGATGCTTCGCTTAAACCCAAATACCTCACTTTTCCTTCTTTAACCAATTCTGCCATAGTGCCTACGGTCTCTTCGATAGTAATATTGGGATCTACGCGGTGCGCATAATAAAGATCTATGGTGTCGATTCTAAGGCGTTTTAAACTTTTTTCTACCGCTAATTTTATCCATTCGGGCGAGCCATCGAAATAAGTGTTTGCCGTATCACTTGGACCAGCTATTTCATCTTTAAAGCGAAACCCAAATTTTGTTGCAATAAAAACTTTGTCACGGTTGGGAACAAGCACTTTTGAAATAAGTTTCTCATTTGCACCGTTGCCGTACATATCCGCGGTATCCCAAAAATTAATGCCGAGGTCCAATGCTCTTTCCAATGTTGCAATGCTCTCTTTTTCGTCCGTAGGTCCGTAAGCAAAGCTCATTCCCATACAACCTAATCCAATCGCAGAGAGTTTTTCATTTGTTGTTCCAAGATTTCTATATTTCATAATGATTACATTTTGTTCAATACAAAAGTACATAAGGAACAAACGAAGCGAGTTAAGACAATCAAACAGATTGTTATACAATTCAAACAGTACTGCTTCGGACTTGGTTTGGAGACATCCCGGTTTGCTTTTTGAAGAAATTGGTAAAATAGGATGGATATTCAAATCCTAGGCTGTAGGCAATATCCGATATATTCCAATTGGTATGCAGCAACAAAGCTTTGGCTTCTTGGGCCACACGGTTTGCAATATGTGTACTGGTGGTTTTGCCTGTGGCTTCTTTTACCGACCTGTTGAGGTAATTGATATGAACCGAAAGCGCATGCGCATAATCTGCAGAGCTTTTCAATTGCAGGCTAAGTTGAAGGGTATTGATTGGAAATTGTCTTTCTAACAGCTCAAGAAATAATACCGATACCCTAGTCGATGCATTGGTATAAGATCCAAAACTCGCTGCGGGACTCGATTTCATCGTTTCATGAATTAGAAGATGTAGATAACTTCGCAACATATCATCTTTATGGATATAGCTCGAGTTCATTTCAACCATCATCTTTTGCAAGATTGTAGAAATTTCTGCTAATTGTGTTGTTTATTCAGTGTAGACTGAATAAACAATGAACAAGCACTGACTAAAAATTGATTTAAAACTGTTATGAGATACAATTTGGTATCAATGTATTTCGGTTTTATTCTTGATGTCTATGACCTACTTTAGTAAATACGGAAATTATACAGTCTACTTGTATTTAATTGGCTAAAATATTTAAAATCAACAATTGTCATGTTGTTTTCAGATATTTATTATTAAGCTACAAATATCGCCAAGTTTTGACCTAATATGGGTTCCGGATTTAAGGGGTGAATAATTATGTGCAGATTTACGGTGATCAATGAAAACATGGGATATGTTTTCACGATTTTACAGATTTAAATACTTCATTAAATATTTTTAGTTTGAAAAGAGTCCTCATTATCCTGTTCATATTGCTGGTTTCATTTTTAATTGCAGCGTTTTTTATAAAAGTCAATAAGAGGGAAACCTTACTCTATAAGATACAGCAGTGGGTTAGCTACGATACAGCAGATTGGGAAAATTACCAAAAAAATAAGCAGCTATTGGCTTCCGGAGCCACCGAAGTAACGACGACAGAAGTGACGGCTGCCGAAGATGAACTATATCCGGTCGATACGAATCGCATATCGCCTGAATTTAGGGCTTTAGAAATCGAAAAAATTAAAAAGGCAGATTTAGGGCGATTAGTAATAGCAAAGTTACGACCCGATGATGAGGACGCACAAATTGCATTAATTCATCTCACAGATCGTAAATTGACCGATGTGATAATCAATCAAAAGATTAATATTAAAGTTGGAACTTGTTTTGAAAACCAAAAAACAGCAGGTAATTATCGCTGTGTAAGTTGTATGATTTTACTTTACAATCGAGAGAAGAAAGATTGGGTTGAAGCTCCAAACGGCAAGAATTTTTTGAAAAATGCCTATGATTTCTATCAGATTTCCGAAGGGGATATTTGGCAAGCACGCGAGCTGTCCATGAGAATCCCGTACGATTATGCGCTGTTAGCAAAATATAGTAAGTAAGATTTCTTTTACGTAGTTAATATCAATACCGTTATGTTTAAATTTTTGAAAGAATTATTTAATGCGGCAAATGAAGGTGTAAATGAAGCCAAAGATGAACTAACTTTGAAAGCCGAAGAGGGAGAAATGGCGGGAAGTTTAGTACCTGATAACGCTATACTTCTGAATACTCCTTATGAAGAACAGTTTGGTAACGCGCTAGGAGCCGCATTTAGAGTGATTGTTTTTGGGGATTGGTTTACGGTATTCGGAAGTACCGGAGATGATGGTAGTTATCCGATTCACTTATATCAATTTGGTAATTATCCAAGGGTTGATCAATATAGAAGTGATTTTATCAAATTGCTAAAGAGAGATTTTGGTATAACAGATAGAGAAACTTGTCTTGAAATGTTGAGTTCATACTTTACGTTACTTGGGATAGAAAAGACAGGGACCGCATTGGAGGGAAAAAACGGCAAAATCGATACGTCCATTTGGGATATCTCCAAATCAGGGGTAAATGCCTTTGTTGTTGCTGTCGTAAGTCATATTACTACATCCGCAACGGACGTTGAATATTTACCAAAACCTGTGGCATTAAATGTTCTCAAGAGTTTGTCACTATATGCGAGAGAGCATTTTATTGATTGGTTGCAATTTTCCGATTATTTCCTGAAAGGAGAAGATCAAGTTGGTGTAAACAGTAAAATTGGGAAATCTTACTTGAAAAGGTATATTGGGTATCTTAAAGAAAAGAAAGGAAGTCCTTGGAATAATATTGCATGGCAGAATGGTAATCATTCCGTCTGAGTGTTGTCTCATGTGGTCTTCACATCCACTACATTTTACGGCTTTGGATTTGCTGTATCAATTTGAACAACAAATAGGTCAGAAACAAGTCGGTGGCTACATCTATTTCAAAGGATTAGATGCTATCGAGAAAGATGAAGGGCGAATTCCGATGTTCTATCTGATTTGTATAAGTTAATTTCTTTTTGTGGAATAAATGAATTCTAAGGGCATCATTTTGGTTATCAGTTGTGTGTTGATCGTTGTCGTGTCGATAGCAGTATATAGGAAAAATGTAGCTAAGAAATATTTATACAGTGTTAAAAAAAGTTATGAAATGAATGATCATTTTGAGACAGATAAATTAAGAAAACTGTCATCACGTCCCTTTTTATTTGGTATAGAAGATAATCTGCTAAGTGACGAAGATTATTTTTTTGATGAAAATTATTTCTACGCTGTCGGTCGAAGAGACGGAGCAGGTAGATCCTTTAGGTTAGTGGATATCATTGAGCTTCGTAGGACATCGACTCAAATTAATAATCACTATATCTGGCAAGTCGTCGTTCAATTGGATAGCAAGGGACAGTCCATTTTTAGTTTTACGCATAACTATTCCCTTTGGAATAGGAATTTCTATGCTTTTTATCAAAAAATACGAGAACTAAATCCACATGCAATCAAATCAAAATGGAGTTTGTGGACGATGTAACAAATTCAATTTCAGCGTTTGTTTTGTACAGAAAAAGTTGTCGTAACTAAAAACCGTAATTTAATAACTTTTGTTATTTTAAGTAAAACGTTATGGGTAAATTAAGATTATTGATCATGAATGTGTTGGCAATTTTTATTTATGGAGCTTGTCAATTTCCTGATCGCCCACCACAATTCAGTACAAATGAATCTAAGCTCAAGGCACAGGAATTACCTTCTAACATAACGTTTTTTGGTGGTGGAAGATCTAAGGAAATGAATATGGTATCAGGAAAAACAGATACTATTTTCATTTCAGTCCATCAGGCGGATTCGGCTCTTATCAAAATAAAAACTCCCATGGATACAGCCAATGTACGAATTAGTCAGCTTTTTCTGCCCAATGGTTCGGCTGATGGCCCCTTCGGCCAAGAGCTTGCCTATAGATTTAAAGATGTTGGCCAATATCATATTACTGTAAATGAGAATAAAATGATAGGGAATCATTACTCAGGGCCATATGTAGTACAAATTGTGCCAATAGTTCAATAGTACACTTGAAACTAATAGAATTGTACAATAGTTATTCCAAGCAAAATGGATTCAGAATAACTATTGTGGCATTCAGGAATTTAATACAGCAGGCCTTGTGCTGATATAGGATTAAAACGAGATCTTCTTTTTGGGCTACTCAACATCACCTGTGTACTTGATCGTATTATCCACATAAAGCGCTGATTTTTTAGCATCGTATCTATAGCTATCCTTCTGATAGATATCATTCTCAACTTTATCCAAGATAATGGTATTTTTATTGTCATCAGGTAAGAATAATTCTAGCTTTGATTTATCCTCGCTAAGAACCACAAAAGCACTAATGACAGCTTTTCCTTCTTCTTTCTCCGTTGGATTTAGGCGTAAGCCAACATTAAAGACCTGGATACACCCTTGTTTGATCTCACTCCAAGTTTGTCCTGCCGCGACCAAACAACCATGCTCATCCTTGTTGCCGCCGATCGACGGGGTTGCTTCTTCCTTGTTTTGATCAACTGCTTCTTTGGATTCATTGTTCTTGGGAGTATTATTACAGGCCGTGAAAGTAACAAGACTCATTGCTATAAATGCTAATTTTCTCATTTGAATCGGTTTTTATATGTTCCATGAGGTTCTTACAATAAATATACCACAGTCATCTGTTTATTCTTTACCGACCCAATACGTGAGATTTTTATCCTTTAATTAGCTATAAAGTGTATGTCTACAGTATCGCAGAAAAATGTTTAGCGTACTTCAATATTGTCATAGGACAAGTCGAATTTCTGTATAGTTTATCAATATTGTGATATCGTTCAATGTTGCCTTTTATCTCAGTACATTAAACGGAATGATTTTAAACCGGTGTAAATAGAAACTTTCGACCCTGATCTGTTTACAAGTTTGGACCTGCAAAAGTCTTTTACCGATGGGGTCTTGTTAAGTTTTAAAAAATTATAGAAAACAAATCGCTGTAGAAGCGTGTGCTAATGATAAAAATATAGACTATTTAGTATAAATTATGCGTGAAATAGAATCGAAAAGCGCTTATGCACCTGCTAAAGGGATAAAACTTTACTACGAGATATTTGGCACAGGAAAACCTCTCGTACTGATTCATGGTGGTGGATCCTCCGGTCTTTCGGATTTTAAGGAGACTGTAAAAAGGTTGCATGATCAGTATCAGTTGATTTTGATAGATCTATAAAATCATGGAAGATCCGATCATCGATCCTCAGCTGAAACATTCGAGCAGGATGCCAAAGATGTTTTGGCCGTTCTAGATTTTCTTTCCATCGGCAAAGCTTCGTTTTTTGGTTTTAGCAATGGAGCGACAACCCGTTTGAAATTTGTGACGATGTACCCATACAAGTTCGAAAAGCTGATAGCAGCATCCGGAAATACAAAAAGAGAGGGGCTTCAGCGGATTCCGCATGCGCGACTGCTTATTTTACCAGCTAATCATGGGAACTATATGATGACTGATTTTAATGGCGGTGTCAACGACCACTGATTGATTTTACATTAAAACAAGTACAACAATTTTTGGAATCTAAATGATGCTCGGCTTACCGAATAACGGAGCCCTGATGTTTTATCGGTAATTACGGATATTGCGTTCCAATTTGCGCATGCGCTGTTTGTTTTTCCCGTCAACACGAGACGCAACCGCCCATATGGCTGCGGGTATCCAACCGAGTATAGTTATCTGAAGGATCAAACAGAGAAGACCACTTAGAATTTTACCACGTAAAAAAACGATAACCAAGGAAATAAAACTGCTATTAATATCATAAGTAAAAGGTTTGAAAAACATTCAAATACAAAATTACGGTATTCGATACTAAAAATTGCGAATAATATCGACTTAAGCAATATAGCTAGTTTTTTTAGGGTCGTAATGTGTTGATATCGTAATGTGTTGATATATAGTTATTAGTGGTTTTGTTCTATTAGCATATGTAAATATTAAGAAAACTTTAAATGTGCTATTGGATAGCTAAATTTAAAAATTTTAAGGAGGAGTGGCACCAAAGTTGATGTCTCCCTGTCGAATATTTCAGATGCAGATTACATATAATAAATGACGGAAAGCATGGGAAACGATAATAATATTATTGAGAACTTAAATAGCAAATATCATGGATATCTAGAAGATGAGGGGAAATGGCTCAATGAAGGATTTAAGAATATTTTCATCGATGGTGAACCAAGTAAAGCAAATCTGAAAACCTCGGTTTATCTGATGTTACCCCAAGAGATCAGGGAATATATCGATCAGTTGTTACTCAATGATTGATTATAAAATTATAGGAACAAGTAATTCAAAGTAAAAGGTTACTAAAATCAAATTTTTCTGATTTTAGTAACCTTTATTTGTTTAAACAGGGGCGGACAGACCATATCTGGTCGACTCAACTTGGACCCAACGGGAACGATGTACGACGATGTACTTTTGGATTTCGCTGCACTGCTAAAAGTCAAAAGGTGTTAATCCTGCATAATTTCATTTGCAAATGAATACAAATTTATTTTAGTTTGAAGATCTTTACGTCGCAGTAAAGATCATAACCCAAAAATAATTTGAATGACAATTTCGATGAAGCCGTTTCATTTTTTATATTATAGTGTATGTTGTCTGATCGTTTTATCTGGTGTGCTGTATTCCTGTCAATCGCAAAATCCGGATCGGGTGATACTTGAAAAATTGGATAGAAACTTTAATGCATCCAAATTTTATGGCCCCAAAATAAAGAGGAGCGAAGAGTTGCTGCATGCGGACGTTAAAAGTATGGATAAGAAAGAGTTGAAAGAAGTCTTTGAAACCGCCATATTTAAAAAGGATACGCTTGCTATTTTTAATTCAGAAGGGAGTCTGCCTACGTTATTTTATATCGAGTCTACCGCAGCTTGGGGAACACGGAAGTTAAAGCCAGTCAAAAATTTTGGGTATCGTTATACCACTGTTTCTTACAATGAAGAAAAAGATACCATAGCACTCTTAAACGGAGTATCATTTCCTGCCCTAACGATGGCGGAAGATAACAGTGGTAAATTTGCTTACCTAAATGCGATGAAGAGCTTAAAAAATAAAGATGATTTTAATAAAATTTACCGCTATTTACAAAAAAGATACAAAAGACTAAAGCTTCAGAATGATGCCGGGGGCAGTATAGAAGGTTGGGAAAGTGAAGATTTTTATTATTTTTTACTTAAAAAAAATAGACGGGAAGAACAGATTTTCTCATTCGGAGAAGATAAAGACAATGAACCTGCGATCACTGAAATTGTCGATATCCGCTTGGAGATATACGGTAAAAAGTATATCCAAACGATGAGAAGGAAAAACGTTTATCTACCGGATTATATTCCAAATGTCAATGAATAGACGTATAAAAGGTTAGATAGGCAGCCTTTTGATAAATCCACCCGATTTAAAACTATTTTGGTTTCCCAATTCGCCAAAGCACACTGACTGTAAAGAAAAAATGTACCGTTTATAGGAAATCAGTAGTAATAATAAAAAAATACCAGATATAGTTTTTTTTCGACATTTTTTGTATGTTTGTCGAACAATGACAGGTCAACAGGAAAATATTAGAGAAGAAATTATCCTATCTTCCATGAAAGTGTTTGAAACATATGGATTTGCAAGAGTTTCTATGCAGGATATTTCAAAAGCTTGTGGAAAGGGGCGGAGCACTTTGTATTATTATTTTACCAGTAAAATGGACGTGTTCGATGCAATTGCCGAGTATTTGTGTCAACAGGTATTTCAGGTTGCGAGTCAAACATACCATAGAAACGCTTCATTGGAAGATAACCTAGTTGGTTTTTTACAGGCAAAATTGCGCCAAATTAACTTAATCACTAAGCGTTTTCATCTCGCATTTGAAGACATGAAGTCAGATCCAGCTTTGATGGTTTCAAAAACGCGTTACATGTTGGATGATGAAATCAAGCTGATCCGTAAAATGATTGAATTAGCCATTAAGAAAGAAGAAATTCAGCCGCTTGGTGAACAAGACATCTTATTCTTATCGGAAATGTTAGTGACCACATCGCGTTGTTTTGAACAGGAAGTTTTACTCTTTGACCGTTTTCCAGATTTTGAAGCTAGACTTTCCTGGCTGATAAGCATCTGCGTCAAAGGCCTTCGCTAATGATTGTATCGTATGGAAAATTTTTGGATAGTAAGGAATATAGGTACTGTTTTTTTTGTATTCAAATTCGACATAAATACAAAATATGTCTATATTGATTTTTAAACTGTTTTAATAAAAACATAGATGGGGAAAATGCTATGGAATTAAATGCGAAAGTGGGCGAGTTGGTAAAGAGCGTTGCATCAGAAAGGTGTATTTTAATTATGGTGGAGACAGAGCAACCCGGCCGTACTGAGATTACAGGATTGTTGGATCCAGATATAGATTGTTATTTATTAATCAACAATGATGTAGAGCGGTTGGATGGGCTCGCTCTTGCGCTGGAAAATGAAAATAAAAAAGTTCGACTAGCCCGTGACATTGAAGAACTAAAGCAGATGCACCTTTTGAACAATCAGCTACAACAAATTGCCGTTAAAATTTTGAAATAATCTAAATATGTATAAAGTAGTTTATTCGTTGTCCCGCAAGCTAAAATGGAGAGCTAGCGAGATTTATAATTTTCTCTATCAGCGTTTTCCTGAGATAAAAAATATTGATCTCATGTTGGATGACAACCAATTTTTGCTTGTCCTTCGAATAAGTAGTCGATTGGAATTCTCTATTTTAACTATATGTCAGAAACAAGGTTTGGCAATGCAGTTTGTACAAGTTGAGGACACTGATTAGCGCATCCGGTTTATAACGCTTTTCGAATTTATAGTGCTGTTTAGCCCAGTATCTAATGAGTTGTAAAGAAACCTCGATTTAAGACTTCTAATCATGCTAATTTAAAAGTTACTTTTTACTTTTAAAATAATTCCTGCAAAACATTTTTCACGTCCAATGGTTATTTTTATCGCGTGGATGGATTTAGGCGATATAGGGGATTTTAGTCATTTATTCAAAAATTATAGAACGATTTTATCAAGTATGAGTACATTTTCAATAAAGGCGTTTGGCACAAGCGCACCAGCTGCCGAACTGCAACAGATGGCTATCGAACGGCGTGAAGCCAGTGGAAAAGATGTCGAGATTGATATCTTATTTTGTGGTGTTTGTCATTCTGACTTACATACAGCGCGAAACGAGTGGGGCTGGACCGTTTACCCAAATGTACCCGGCCATGAAATTGTAGGACGAATTACTAAAGTTGGGGATGCTGTAACCAAGTTTAAAGTCGGTGATCTAGCTGGCGTAGGTTGTATGGTAGATAGTTGTCGAGAATGTGAAAGTTGCAAAGAAGGGCTGGAACAATATTGTGAAAATGGGAATATCCAAACATACAATGGACACGATAAACACCTCAATAAACAGACTTTTGGTGGTTATTCCGAACGCATTGTGGTGGATGAGGATTTTGTGCTCCATATCCCTGCAAATTTGGATCTCGCAGCAACAGCTCCTTTATTGTGTGCCGGAATTACTACCTATTCCCCGTTGAGACATTGGAATGTGGGACCGGGAAAAAAAGTTGGTATAGTTGGTATTGGCGGTTTGGGACATATGGGGGTTAAAATAGCGAAAGCGATGGGAGCTCAGGTGGTTGTGATTACAACTTCTGCTTCGAAAGTCGACGATGCCAAACGTTTAGGTGCTGATGAAGTTATCTTATCAACCGATGCACAACAAATGAAAGAGCATACGGGAACATTACATTTCATTTTAGACTGCGTTTCGGCACAGCATGACATCAATGCCTATTTAAGTTTATTGAAGCGGGATGGTTCACTGACGCTTGTTGGTGCTCCAGAACATCCATTACCCGTCACTCCTTTTAGTCTGATTCCAGCGCGTAAGAGCTTTTCAGGGTCGATGATCGGTGGAATTGCAGAAACGCAGGAGATGCTTGATTTTTGTGGTCAACACAATATTATATCTGATATTGAGCTCATTAAAATTCAGGATATTAATCACGCCTACGACAGGTTACTGAAAAGTGATGTTAAATATAGGTTTGTTATCGATATGGCAAGTCTGAAAAACTAATCCAATACAATTTTTCAACGCTGAACCATCAGGCATAATATTTAATACTCCTGATGGTTTAGTTTGTCTAGTACCGAACAGTTGTTCGCTATGCTTAGGGAATGGAACATCCGTCATTTTATGGAAAAAAATAAAGTTACTATTTTTTGGTTTCGACGCGACTTACGCTTGGACGATAATAGCGGGCTTGCTCGCGCGCTGACGATTGGATTCCCTGTATTGCCCATATTCATATTTGATGAGGATATTTTGGAGCAATTGGAAGACAAAAGCGACCGCAGGCTTCATTACATTCATCAAGCACTAACGCATATCAATGCTTTACTGCAAAAAAGTGGAGCCTCTTTGAATACATTTTATGGTAAACCTATCGATATTTTTAGAGAACTGGCTGAAAAATTTGATGTCCAGGGAGTTTATTGTAATCGAGATTATGAGCCGAAGGCAATTCGTAGGGATAAGGAAATTTTCGAATTTTGCAAATCGATTGAGATTCCTTTCAAAGCTATAAAAGATCAGGTAATTTTCGATAAGGGAGACATTTTAAAGAATGATGGAACGCCATATACAGTGTATACACCGTATGCAAAAAAATGGCGGGAGAAACTGCGCTCCGATGATTATCGTTCCTATACTTATGGAACTGAATTCTTCTTTCAGCAAAAACAGCAGCAAATCATTCCGTTAAAACAAATGGGTTTTTTAGAAACAGACCTCATTTTTGAAGAACCGCATCTCGATGCCAGTATCATAGATCACTACGATGAAACTCGCGATTATCCAGCTTTAAAGGGTACCACCAAATTGGGGATAGCACTTCGTTTTGGAACCATCAGTGTTCGTAAATGTGTTGCATTTGCATTAAAACATAATGCAACATGGTTATCTGAATTGATCTGGCGCGAATTTTTTATGCAAATACTTTATCACTATCCCCATGTCGTTACCGAATCCTTTAGAAAGCAATACGACGCTATACCATGGCGGAATAATGAAAAGGAATTTTTGCAATGGTGCAATGGAGAAACCGGATATCCCATGGTCGATGCAGGCATGCGACAATTGAATACTTCAGGCTATATGCACAATCGTGTACGGATGGTGGTGGCAAGTTTTCTTTGCAAGCATTTGTTGATCGACTGGAGGTGGGGGGAGGCTTACTTCGCTCAAAAGTTAAATGACTATGACTTGTCTGCCAACAATGGCAACTGGCAGTGGGCCGCCGGGAGTGGCTGTGACGCTGCACCCTATTTTCGGGTTTTCAATCCGGCTCTCCAAGCGGATAGGTTTGATAAAAATCACGAATATATAAAAAAATGGGTGCCTGAGTTAGGTACTGCAGATTATTGTCAGCCTATGGTAGATCACAAAATGGCTCGCGATAGGGCGATAAAAACCTACTCAAAGGCTTTGAAATAAAAATGCCAATGTCTATCCAGCACGACAGGTTTTACTAACTGGCGAATAGGTATAGATATTGGCTTTTTATGAATTTACTGATCTAAGAATTCGGCGACAAAAGCGTCAAATACCTTTGGATTTTCGGCTTGAACCCAGTGACCTGCATTAGGGATAGTTTTAAATTCGGCATTTGGAAATTGTTCCTTGATCTTTATCCTATCTTCCGGTAATATATATCTTGATTTCTCGCCCGCCAAAAATAAAGTGGCACCGTTATATATTCCTGATTTTATCGCTACAGTGATAAATTCAGTATATTTATTTTTTAAAACATCCAAGTTAAAGCGCCAATCTAATTTTCGATCTTCTCTGATATATACATTCTTTAATAAAAATTGGATAACGCCAGGGTCACTTAAATATTGCTCAATCTTATCTTGCACATCTTTTCGGGTTTCTAACGTCGTGATAGCTACAGCAGACAATGCATCGAAGATATCTTCATGGTGTGGAGGATAAGCTTTGGGTGCTATATCAGCGATAATCAGTTTTTCAATTTTTTCTGAATGGTCGATAGCAAATTGCATGGCCACTTTTCCACCCAAAGAGTGCCCCAAAAGTACTATTTTATCAGTTCCGATAGACGCTATATAGGTAAGAAGGTCGTCTACCATCACTTCTATTGACATGTTGTCACTGTGAAAGCTACGGCCATGGTTACGTAGATCGAGTAAATGTACCTGTCTTTTCTCCCCGAAACCACGGCCAAAGGATCCCCAGTTGTCTGCCATTCCGAATAGACCGTGAAGTACAATTAATGGCGTTCCACCATTATTCGCACCATATATTTTACTGTGTTGTAGTTCTTTCAATGTCATGATAGCTCCAATTTCAAATTTTCATTTGTATGCGATGAGTATATGTAGCGAATTTAGCTTTTGTTGCTGAATTTTTAAGCCAAATTTTGTAAAACATTTATGCCGCGAGTAGTCGATTCCATGTTAGTAGTATTGCCACTACGTGAGATTTCGGAAGGAATGTCCGGCCACATATTCTTTACCCTTCAGTAAAGCAAAAGGTGGAATGTTTACAATGGAAATAAAAAATTTTTTTAAAAGTGATTTTCATCACTTTTTTCTTGAAAAGTAAAATCTATCTTTACTACAGTAGCACTTAAAACGATATTGTTGAACTTGCTATTAATAATTTTAGCCATAAAAAATATATTATTTGGGGGTTTTCTCATACGAGAAGCCCCTAATTTTTTTATAATCGCTCAGGTTCTGCTGAGTGTCTATGAACTATTGATAGGCTAAATTCTTGGTGAGAAGAAATGAGCCATTTTAGTCGCTTTCAATAAATTATTTAAAATGGTTTAACAGTATCTAGCTATTGAGCACTAAAAAAATGCATTTTCTGCAGTTAATATAATAGGAGAGCCATCAGTAATCAGAATCGTGTGTTCATGCTGGGCCATGAACCCGCCCTTATCGCCAACCATTGTCCAGCCGTCACTGAGTTCAGTCGCGTACGTAGAAGCTGTTGAGATAAAGGTTTCAATAGCAACCACAGTGTTTTTACGAAATCTGCGTTGATCGAAGCGATTTTTATAATTCAGCAATTCATTAGGCTCTTCGTGCAGACTTTTTCCCACACCATGACCACCAAGATTTTTGATAACTTTATAACCTCTTTTTTTAGCTTCATTTTCAATAAGATGTCCAATGTCTGCTATTTTTACGCCGCCTCGAATGTTACTTATTGCCTTTTGAAGAATTTCTTTGGACGCTGTTACTAATTTTTCATGTTGATGTATATCTTTTCCGATAATAAAGGAACATCCATTATCAGCCCAATAGCCGTCAAGCTCTGCAGATACATCAATATTAATCAAATCACCCTCTTGCAGTATCCTTTCCGCATGCGGTACTCCGTGACAAAATTCGTTGTTTATACTAATACAGGTATAGCCAGGAAATCCATACGTAAGTGCTGGAGCAGAATTTGCACCCATGCTTTGTAATATTTCGGCTCCATATTCGTCAAGCTCTTTCGTAGACATTCCCACTTGAGCATATTCTATCATGGATTTTAACGTCTTTGCAACAGCATTGCTCGCTTTTTGCATGCCTGTTAATTCGGTTTCATTCGTTATGGACATCGCTACTATTTATTGTGAAGCATGTAAAATCTGTTTCCACACCATGTGGTTCTATTGGAATATAAACCGATATGAAGTTCTTAATTTAATTCGATTAAAACTGCGATTTAATTCCGATAAAAGCAAATATACGACAATTAAATAACGAAAATTAGTCAACAGTTTCACCCCCTGATTTTTGATGTTTAGACATTTGATTTTTTATGTATCTTTACATAACTTTTAATGAGTTGCTATCGATCATTTAAATTAGAACAAAAATGGCGTTATTAGATAATCTGGAGTGGCGCTATGCCACAAAAAAATACGATCCTTCGAAAAAGGTCGCTCAACAAGATGTAGACAAGATTTTGGAAGCTGCGCGAATGGCTCCCAGTTCCTCTGGGCTTCAGCAGTTTCGTGTAATCGTGATTAAAAATCAGGAATTAAAAGAAAAAATAGTACCCATAGCCTGGGGACAGCAGATTGTTGCTGATAGTTCGCATTTGCTGGTATTTGCAGGGTGGGATAAATATACGGACGATCGAATTGATAGTACTTTTGACCAAATGAATGCATCACGTGGTTTACCACTTGATACAACAGATGAATATAAGAATAATTTAAAAGCACAATTGGCGACTTTTACCGAAGAGCAGCAGGCTGCACATGCGGCAAAACAAGCTTACATTGCTTTTGGTTTGGCAATTGCACAAGCGGCAGAACTAGGTATTGATGCCACACCAATGGAAGGTTTTTCAAATGTGGAGTTGGATCAATTGCTAGGATTGGACAAACTTGGATTGAAGAGCGCGACCATGCTCCCTTTGGGATATCGTATGGAAGGGGAAGACTGGTTGTTAAAATTGAAAAAGTTTAGACTTCCAAAAGAAGAATTTTTGATCGAACTCGCCTAGGCAGTCGCTTTAGCATACTGAAAAGCGTTTCAATTAATTTTTGAAACGCTTTTTTTCGCTCTAAATGCTATTGAAATTGATGAGCAGTGCAGTCGAGTATCGTGCAGACATTTTTAGGCTAACTATTGTCAAAGGGCTAAAATAATTCTAATTTTCCAACGTAATTGCCTTTATAGCGCATATTTGTTGAAACGCTGCCGGCAACTTCTGCGGAGCACAATTTATTAAAATCATGAAGGATTTGGTTGCTATGCCTTAATAAATTTCAGCGTACAGTTCAATGTCCAATTTTTCGCTGGGTCTATACACGATAGCTTTTGCAATAATAAACAACTCATGTTTATCTTTTTGCTTCTATATTTTCCAGTAATTCGATAGCACCGTAAAGCACACCTGCTTCACCTCTAAAAGTTCCTGAACCTTCTGGTTTATTATCTTTTGTGTACCATTCATAAAAACCTTTATTTTTGATAACACGGGCAAGCATCGGCTGTATTTGTTCATAAGCTTCCTGTTGAAAACCATTTTTAACGAGCTGCTGAATCATACGCCCACCGAACCAGGTCCAGTCCCCACCATTTTGATAACCATACGGATACATGCCTTTGTTTTTAAATGAACCTGCAGGATAAGTTGGGTACACGGTAAGTCCAATTGTTGCCGCACCAGCGTCTTTTACATTTTTAATCATTTTATCCAATGAAACTTTTATTTGCTCTTTGCTAAGTAAATTTGCCTCAATAGCGATAGCTGTTCCACCATGATAATAGATTTGATTTTCATCAAAATCAGCCGCAAATGGAGAGCCTTTGATATAAATATGGGGAATAAACTTCTGATTCTTTTCATCCCAAAGGTGTTTCATGGTATTACTTGCTATGGAAGCTCTGATTTTTCCCCATTTTTCTTTTTTCTCAGGAAGTAGATCCATGTAGTTGTCAAGGGCAATCAAAAACATCGCATTGTCGTAGATGTCCAAAGCAATATGCGAATTTTCATCGAGATGGACACCCCAGTCATGCTCGGGTTGAACGCCGCCCCAATCAACCGTGGTTGCGCCCCAAAGTAAACCATAAGTAGCATTATAACGTTTGTCCAATAAAAATTGCAAAGCATGTTCCATGCGATCCTTTACAGTTGCATCACCAATTTTTTCATTTAGAAAAGCCTTGTCTTTAGTTGCAACGATATATTTATGTACCGCTTGAATTAAAGAGGATTCTTGGTCTGTTTCAACGGTGTTTTTATGTGCAGCATAATCAGGAGCCAAGGTGCTGGTGATTGTGTAATAGTCCGATACGCTATTTTTTAAGCTGGACTTTTTGACAAAACCATCGGCAATATTACCATCAGAACCTTGTAGCTTAAAGAACAAAGCCAGTTGATCTTTGATCTGTTCATGGGGATGTACTTTTGTTGCTAAGGTGATAAATGTATTGTAGTCTCTAATCCATACCTCACTGTATCCATCCCCCGCATTGAATCCGCTTTTGATGATGTTCGTAGCCATATCTTTGACAATATGGAAGCTGCTATCTTTTTGGATGCTGTCTTGTAAATTGTTCGTAGAAACTTTACCACCAGCTTGTTGGCAGGACAGTAATAGGAGCGATGAAGATAATGCAAAAAATATAGTTCTCATTGTGCTGTTTGTTTATAATAAATGGTTTGATTAACATTTGGATTCTTTTACAAAAGATTGGATAACCTTTGCCTTACCGTTTCCTAAATTACGCAATGTATAGGACCCAGCAGCAGCAGGAACGGCAAAAGTCTCGGCATAATGGAAGACCCTCTTCATGCCATTTGCTGTCGTGAGCTCAATTGCCTCACCCTCGACAAGCATCATGATATGGCATTGTCCCCGCGTTTCAATCGAAACATCCTGATCGAATTCGTATCTAAAAACATCGTAGAAATGATCTTCATGCGTTGGCAAATGTATTCTTGTTGTTTGCGCATCAAGGATTTTTTCACTGGGCTGAGCTAGCAGTGTGTTTTTTACGACATCACCTTTCCGGCTAAAATTGAGGTTAGCGAATGCTCTATCAATATTTAATGGACGTGGTTTCCCATCTAAATCGGGACGCACCCAGTCGTACATTTTAAAGGTATAATTATAAGGTGTTGCACTGATTTCGAGCACGAGATTGTTCACGCCGGAAGAATGTACGGTACCATGTGGAATCAAATATAACTGGTGTTTCTTGGATTCGAATTTTTGAACGTATTGCTCGATATCCATCGCTATTCCGCTTTGGAAGCTCTCTTCTAAAGCGGAGCGAAATTTGTCAGCATCAACTGTTTGCTGAAAGCCCAGATACACTTGTGCGTCCTCTTTTCTATCAACGATATAATATGATTCGTCCTGTGTGAAGTTTTCTCCAAATTCTGCTTTTGCATAAGCTGGACTGGGGTGGCATTGAATGGATAGGTTGCCGCCATCAAAGGTATCCAGGAAATTGAAGCGTATTGGAAATTCAACATCGAAACGTTGCTGTGCATGACCGAGTACATTGGCACTTTCTTGAAACATCAATTGATCGAATGAAATTTCGAGAGTATGTCCATCCGCTTCGAGCAAAATACCATTTTCGGGGACAATCATTTCGAAGGACCACGCATAGTTTTTGACATCCTGATCGATACCTGTAAGGTGCTCTTTCATCCACTGTCCACCCCATACTCCGGGTTCAAAAGTTGGTCGTACGCGGAAGTAACTTTGGGACATGGTTTGCAATGTATCGCGTAGATCCTTCCCCGTAATCCATGGTAAGCTGTGGGACGATTGTTGATCGGCAAGAATTTCGACACGGGACAAGATGGATCTTTTATGTCTATTCAATATTTCCCAGTCGACAAAATAGTAACGTTTGTAGGTTTCCTTTTGATTGGTTTGTGTTGAACAGCCTAAATTTAAAGCTGCGCCCACACGCATGCGTTGAATAAGCACATTTTTGGGCAGATCAATATACATCAGCTGACTAGACGTATCGACTAATGATGCTCCAGGACCATAAAAGATGGTATACTCACCTTGTTTTGAATCGGAGCTCGCTCGTATTGTTTGAAAATCTGTTAGCTTTTTAGTATCAAAGTATTCAATGAGCGGAATCCCGGCCTTTTTTCCGAACAATGGGTCATTGCCGCCTAGGTAGGGGGAGACAATATCCTGGACGGCTGATTCCGATTTTAAGGCAGAATCCATCGTAATAAATCGTGCGGCTACGCCCTGTTTTTCAAATTCTTGCTTCAGGCTAGGGATGATTGTGCCCCAGTTAACACCTACAAAACCATCAATGCTATGTATATTATGTGTAATGAGATGTGCAACAAGATCTTGGTAAGAATTTGATAAGTTTCCTTGGACTGGAAAGGTCGGCGCGATTTCGTACTGAAAAGGTTTTGTTTGAGTATTAGAATACATATTGATGTAATTTTTATTGCAAATGAATGATGTTGGAGTAAATAGCTTTTGCTTACTTGTCTGTTGATTTTTTGTTGTGTTTTTCAATCCAGAATTTTTCGATCTCCTCCAAAGGTTTGCCCTTCGTTTCTGGAAGGAATCCAAGTACAACAAGGAATGCGATGGCACAGAAAAATGCAAACAACCAAAACGTATAGCGGGCGCCCCAGGAAGCGAGAAGAATGGGTGTTAGCTGTCCCACGATCGCATCGGAAATCCACATCACCATAATACTGATACCCATGGCACGAGCCCGGATGGCATTTGGGAAGATTTCGGCTGCGACGACAAATTTTAGTGGGCCAATGGAAAAAGCAAAGAAAAATAAGAATGAAAGTATCGCGATAATCAATGCGATATTATTGACTTGACCTTGATTAAAAAGATAACCAGTAACCAGCAAACTCACGGTAGCACCTACAGTTCCCAAAAGATATAAGGGACGTCTCCCCCAATTATCAACCTTCCAGATTGCAAAGAAAGTAAATAGCACATTGGCAGCTCCAAAGAATAACTGGGCATGATAGGAATTGTTTAATGAAATACCTGATTCAAGCAATATGCTAGGACCATAATAAACAATTGCGTTGATTCCACTGAGCTGTGAAAATAAAGGGAGGAAGAGGCCTAATAGAAAGGCCTTGCGATAAATAGGAGAGAACAGATCAGGTAGATTTCCTTTCGAGGAAACATGGCTGACCTCTTGTATATCCGATAGCCCTAATGCGACACTGATCGCTGCAACTTCAGTGTTTCGTCCATTTTTAGAAAGCCAACGTGGACTCTCAGGAATAAAGTAAACTCCAACGCATAACAACAAAGCCGGTATTGCACCAACTAAAAACATAGTTCGCCACAGTTCATTTTGCTGTGCGGAACTATATTCAAGAATCAGGTAATTGCTGATATAGGCAAATAGGATACCGAATGTAATAACGAGCTGGTAACAGGTGACTGATCTTCCTCTAAATTTGCTTGGCGATATTTCCGCAAGATATAAGGGCACAACAATTGAGGCTATTCCAACACCCAGGCCCCCAATGCTTCTACTCGCAATCAATATGCTGTAAGAAGGACTGAATCCACAGCCAATTGCTGAGAATAAAAAAAGCAGGGCCGCAGTAACAAAGGCGGGTTTTCGGCCGTATTTATCTATTAATGGTCCTGTGAAAAATACACCAACAATACAGCCTAGCAAGGCTGAACTGACGAACACGCCCTCTTGAGCAGGAGATAGTACGAAAAATTGCTTCACCAACGGCAAAGCACCTGCAATTACAGCCATATCGAAACCGAAAAGGAGCCCTCCAAGTGAAACGATACATAAAATGATGATAAATTTCTTTGACATCTGCGGTTTATATTAATATGTATATACATACAAACATATCTCTATTTTTTTAATTATGCAAAAAATCTTATTTTAGCACAAGCAATCCAAATGATGAATTTAAAAATAGATCATAAAAGTCCTGTCCCGCTGCATATACAAGCTGAGAATTTGTTACGCGAATTAATTAAGCAGCCTGAATATATAGAGGGGAAATTATTACCCAATGAAATTGAATTAGCAAAAAGATTGGCAATTTCCCGTTCTACTTTGCGTTTAGCGATCAATAAACTGGTATATGAGGAGCTGCTCATTAGAAAGAAGGGGATAGGAACGAAGGTGGCTAGTTCTAAATTCAGTTCAAAATCCAAAAATTGGTTGAGTTTCTCACAAGAGATGAAAAATCGTGGGATTGAGGTGAAGAATTTTGAACTTCACGTCAGCTGGGTTGTTCCGGATAAAGCTGTTTCGAAGTTTTTTAATGTAGATGAGGATCAGAAGCTGTTAAAACTAGAACGTCTGAGAGGAAAGAAAGATGACCCATTTGTTTATTTTATCTCTTATTTCCATCCGCGTATAGGTTTAAACGGCGATGAAGATTTTAAGCGACCTTTATATGAAATCTTAGAAGCAGATTATCATGTCGTTGCAGATCTTTCTCAGGAAGAGTTGGATGCAATGGCTGCAAATAAATTTATAGCGGATAAATTGGAGATTAATATCGGTGATCCTATTTTGTCCCGCAAGCGGTTTGTATTTGACCAATCTGGAAAGCCAATTGAATATAATTTAGGGTTCTACCGTGCGGAAAGTTTTACCTATACTGTTGAAAGCAGAAGAGATTATTAAGTAATTCACTCATCCTATTATCCATTCAAAAAGGACGATAGGATGAGTGAATAGCTCATTTATTTATTCTTTTCTTTTAATGATTCTTTTCTACGGTAGTTTCTGCCCAGCTTTCTAGGAGCGCTATTGCTTTACTGAGCACTCCTGCTGAACCTTTGAATTTCCCTGATCCGCTAGGGACATTATTTTGACCATACCATTCGTAAAATCCTTTGTTTTTCACAACGCGATCGATCATCGGTTGAAGTTCTGCGTAGGCTTCTTGATAAAAGCCGTTTAAAACAAGTTGCTGGATCATCCGTCCGCCAAACCAAGTCCAGTCACCACCATTTTGGTATTGGTAAGGCTGAGCCATTCCTCCGATGAAAAATCCAACCGGATAGGTCGGGTATAAGGTCAATCCAATACTCGGCATGCCCGATAACCTGACGTTTTCCAGCATTTGCGTATTGACTGTTTTTATTTCTGAAGCGGAAAGTAACCCGGCTTCTATCGCGATGGCGGTACCTCCATGATAATGAATCGTATTTTCATCAAATCCTTTTGGGATAGGGGATGTTTTAGGATAGAGATGAGGGATGAATTTTTGTTTTTTCTTATCCCATAGATGACGTCTGCTGTTTGTTTCGAGACTCTTTTTTAATCCCTTCCATTCTGTCACCTTCGGAGCGTTGGGCTGAATATCAATCAGTGTCTGCAATGCAATAATAAACATCGCATTGTCATAAATATCGATCGCCTCATTGGAGAGCTCATTCCAGTCACAACCAAAGCTATCGTTGGGTTGTACATCTCCCCAATCTGCGGTCATCGCACCCCAAAGCAATTGATACTTGTGGTTGAACCGTTCCCTTTTCAAATAATCCAATAGGAGTTGTATTCGATCTTTGACGGAAATTCCACCGATAGACTCCTCCAGGATACTGTAATCCTTTGTTTTCCGGATATATTTACCAAGCAGTTGGATAAGTGAGGTTTCCTGGTCTGTTTCTACTGTATTTTTAAATCCAACATGGCCGGGCGCATTTTCTGAATAATAAGGTGTATCATCGTGCCAGGTAAAATCCTTTTTAAGGACATAGCCGTCTACCATTTCACCATTGGGCTGTTGCATCTGAAAGAATACTAAAATGGCCCCTCTAATGTCCGCTTGGGACCGCTCTTCCAAGGCGGTTTCAATAAATGTATTGAGGTCCCTGGCCCAAATCTGTGAGTAGCCACTTCCCGCATTGAAACCTTCTTTGATTACCTCTCGGGCAAGGCTGTCGACATATTTTAAGTTTTGATCCGCTAGAATGCTTTTTGCCAACTTAAGTTGAGTTATACTGTCGGGTTTTATTTGTTGTGCTGATAGTTGGGTTCCGAGTAACAGAAGTATTAGACTAAAAAATGGGGTGTTTTTTTTCATTGTGGTTTTATTGTAATTAATTAGGCTTGACAAGTGTACCTGTCAATAATTTGTATCTATTTCAGGGTTAATTTTCATCTACTTCAGGGGTTTGATCGAAGATCAGCCGTCTGATGCGTATTTTTTTTGAATTTATTTACTGGTTATATTTTAGTATGTATGTACAATAAAAGTTATGGAAAAATGTCAGTATTTAAGCTCAAATAACGTTTTATTTGGTTAGTATTTAAAATTTTACAAATTTAGGCATTATGGTGAGGCCTTTCCCGTAGTTAAATCGCGTAAGAAAATAGAGATCATGTTTATACATACTATATTTTTTTGTAAGTTTGCTGTAGAACCTAATTGAAAACAATGGTAAAGCATATCATTTATTATTTTTGTAGTTTATTTGTTAGTACGACGGCTGTTTTTGCACAGCAGAAAACAGATTTAACCGTTTTTGTAAAACCTAATATTGGATCCGTTCATAGCCGGTATTTCTTTTATACTCCAGCAGCAGTACCTTTTGGAATGGCTAAGCTCGCGCCGAGCACAAATGGAAGCTATGGGAACAAGTCAGGCTGGGAAGCTGTGGGGTACGATGATAGGCATGGGTCAATAGAAGGATTCGCTAATTTTCACGAATTTCAGGTAGGCGGAGTGGTATTCGCACCATCCGTTGGAAAATTGAAGACAACTCCTGGTCAACTCGATCGTCCACAAAGTGGCTATCGTTCCGATTTTGACAAAAAGGATGAATTTGCCACTTCTGGTTATTACCGTGTCAAGTTGAAAGATTATAATGTACTTGCTGAGCTTACGGCAACGAAGCGTGTCGGTTTTCATCGGTATACTTTTCCAAAAACGGAAGAAGCCAATCTTATTTTCGATATTGGCCATGTGATGGGGGAAAGTGGCCCAGTCGTTGATGCTGAAGTGAATTATGACAAACAGCACGTCTGGGGGTATGTGGTTACCAACCCTGTATACGTACAAAAATATCAGCAGGGTGCTCACGTTAAGATGTTTTTCTTCGCGGAGATAAACAAACAGCCTAAATCTTTTGGAACATTTAGAGATTCCACGACTTTCGATCAACATAGTCGTATAAAGGGAAAAGGGGCTGGCTTGTTCCTGAAATTTGATACCCAGGTAGGGGAATCTATCGAAGTCAAGACCGGTTTGTCTTACACATCTGTGGAAAATGCGCAAATGAATTTGCTTAAAGAAGCAAAGGATATGTCGTTTGATGAGGCAAAGAAAAATGCCTTGCAAACCTGGAATAGTGAACTGGGAAGAATTTTGGTGGAAGGGGGCAAAGCGGACGACCGCGTTAAATTTTATACGGGATTGTATCATGCTTTACTTGGCCGTGGGCTTGCAAGCGATGTCAATGGCGCATACCCCAAAAATGACGGCTCGGTGGGGCAGATTGCCTTAAATAAGCAAGGGCAACCGATTCATCATCATTACAATACCGATGCGATCTGGGGTGCATTTTGGAATTTGACACAGTTGTGGTCCATTGCTTATCCGGACTATTACAACGACTGGATTCAGAGTCAATTGTTGGTCTATCGCGATGCCGGTTGGCTAGGAGACGGTATTGCCAACAGTAAATACGTTTCGGGTGTAGGGACTAATTTTACAGGTTTGGCAATTGCAGCGGCGTATAATGTGGGTATTCGTGACTATGATGTGAATCTTGCCTATGCTGCGGTGCGCAAAAATGAATTGGAAGGGAAAGACCGTCTGCCTGGAGCGGGGAAGTTAGATGTGGGCGTTTTTGTCCGTAAAGGGTATTCTCCGTATATAAAAGATGATAATGGCAGTCCCGAATTAATGACCAATGGATCTCCTTTTGGTGCTTCGCATACCTTGGAATATGCTTTTTCTGCCGGTGCAGCCGCACAATTTGCAAAATCATTGGGGCACCAAAAAGACTACATTAAATTTCAGGGATTATCCGATGGGTGGCGTAATCTGTACGATACCGCAACGAAGTTTATGCGACCAAGGGATAGTACTGGGCGATTTATTTCAAACTTTAACCCTTATGAACCATGGCGTGGATTTCAGGAGGGAAATGCTTGGCAGTATACCTTCTATGTTCCGCATGTCCCACAGGAATTGGTTAAACTGGTTGGAAAGGATCTGTTTAATCAGCGGTTGGATAGTATTTTTACGGTGTCGCAGAAGAATGTGTTTGGAGGTGGTACACAAATTGACGCTTTCGCAGGGATTGAAAGTCTTTATAATCATGGTAATCAACCGAACCTGCATATCTCTTGGCTATTCTATTTTTCTGGTAGACCTGATTTAAGTCAGAAATGGGTACGGGCAATTTGCAATGAGTTTTATGGTAATGATGCAATACACGGTTATGGCTACGGACAAGACGAAGACCAAGGACAGCTGGGAGCTTGGTATGTCTTATCCAGTATAGGGCTATTCGATGTACGAAGTCTCACCACCGAGAAGCCCGCACTTCAGATCGGCGCTCCACTTTTCGATCGGGTAACGATAGAATTGCCGGAGAAATTAAGAAAAAATAAATTTATCATTCAGGTGAAGAAAGAGCAGCCCAATAGTTATATTATTGATCAAGCTCGGTTGAATAATCGCTTGTGGAAAGGTTGGCAACTTCCTTTTGAACGTTTGGTGGAAGGTGGGATTTTAGATATCAAGTTGAAAGGTGACTAAATATTAGATAAAAAATAGCCCCATTCGGGGCTATTTTCAAGGTAGATTGGTTTGTTGATTGCCTACGCGATTTCAGCAATAAAATTGCCCTCTTGATCCAAATCGGCTTTGTGAGCTGCGATTTGTTGAAGATTAATATGTCCGATGACATATTTGAAATCTGGTGCGTAATATCGTTCTGTGATTTCACTGAAATTTAACTTTTCAATCAGTGTATCATCGGTGTATCTCAAATAAACCTTAATTAAATAATCTTGGCTATAATTTAAGGTGCTGGATTCTAAATGTTTTTTATACTCATAGCGGTATCCATAGCGAAGAGCCGCGATATCAGATAGCACAGCAGAACCTGTTGGGTGGCCACCTGCTCCTTTACCATAGAAAAATTGTTCGTCTGCAAAGGCCGCTTTCACCAATACTCCATTGTTCTCATTTTCTACATTATAGAGCATGCTGTCTTTGCCTACTAGGCGTGGTAATACATAAAGTACAACTTTGTTTCCGTCGATCTCTCTTGCCGTCGGTATCAATTTGATCTTGAGGTTCTTTTCTTTCGCAAAACGAATATCTTGCTGTCCCAATTTATCAATACCAATATTGAACACATCGTTTGGTTTGACATAGATACCGTACGCATGCGAAGCAACAATACATACTTTAAATTTGGGATCAAATCCACCGACATCCAAGGTTGGATCTGTTTCTGCAAATCCGAGTTCTTGCGCTTTCTTCAAAGCATCTGAATAGTGTTGGTTTTCGTTGAAAACTTTAGATAGGATATAGTTGGAAGATCCATTAAAAATGCCACTAACAGAGTGGAGCAATTCATTATCATAATACTCTTCTAAATTCCGGATAATAGGAATACTTCCACAAACAGCACCTTCATACAATAAGCTTGTACCATATTCATGCTGGATATCAACTAGCTCTTCCAAATGGCTCGCAATCATTTTTTTATTGGCAGAAACCACATTTTTTCCCGATTTCAGTGCGCGCACAGTTAGTTGGTATGCTGCTTCGGCATCATCAATCAGTTCGACAACAGTGTTAATCTCTGGATCACCTAAAATTGCCTCCGCATCAGTAGAAAACAACTCCGCTGGTAGGGAGCGTTTTTTATCACCGTTTTTAATGACAAATTTCTTGATCTCCAGATTAAGATTTTTGGTTTTGATAATATCATAAAGACCTTGGCCTACAACACCAAATCCAAACATCCCTATTGTTAATTTATTGCTCATATCTCTTCTTATATTCTCTTATTATTTTGTTCAATCTCTTATACTAATTCAGCAGCATACACTTTGTGCTCGCTCAGAAAGAGGCTAATAGTTTCTGTTAGTTTTGCTGTTTCGATCAAAAAGCCGTCATGACCATAGGTTGATTCAATCTCTTCGTAACGAGCATTGGGAATATGCTGTGCTATGAATTGTTGCTCTTGTGGAGGAAACAATAAATCTGTATTGACACTCAATACCAATGTTGGACAGCTAATGTTTGATAGTGCAGATTCAATAGACAATCTGCCGCGCCCCAAATTGTGGCTATCCATTGCTTTCGTCAGGAAATAATAGCTGTAAGCATTGTAGCGGCTTACTAATTTTTCCCCCTGATAATTTTGATAAGATGACGCTTTGTAGTCGCCGAGCTTATTCTGATCATTTTCGCTCTGTGTATTACTATAGGTTGTATAATTACGGTACGATAGCAATGCCATTGAACGTGCCACCTTTAGTCCCTTAGCTCCGCCATCAGGATGGTTTGCATAAAAGGTACGGTCGGTTGTAATGGCAAGGCGTTGGCTCTCATTGAATGCAATACCCCATGGTGAATGAACAGCATTTGTGCCAACGACGATTAAATGATCGATTGAGATCGTGTTGGAAGCTGCCCATTCCAATGCCTGCTGCCCCCCTAATGAGCTCCCGATAAGAACGTTGATACGCTTGATGTCCAGATGGTCAGCAAGAAACTGGTGTGCACTGGCCAAATCTTTTACCGTAAACTCCGGAAATGATAGGTAATAGGGCTGCCCAGTGGTCGGGTTAATAGACAATGGGTTGCTACTATTATAGGCCGACCCAATAACGTTGGCGCAGATGATAAAATAGTCGTTCGGATCAAATAAATCATCGGTTCCAAAAAGACCCGGCCACCAATCCAGGACGTTTGCATTGGCCGTTAGTGCATGACATACCCAGATCACATTGCTGCGATCTGGATTAAGTTGGCCAAACGTCTCATAACTGATTTGTAAATCAGTAAGCTCTCGTCCATTTTCAAATACAAAAGGCTCTGGGTGCAGATAAATATGCTTACTCATTTTACGTTTAAATTTTATAGCCGAAAGTCTAATTAGTTGATTTTATCAAAAGCTTGTTGTAAATCTGCTTTGATGTCATCAATATGTTCTATTCCGACTGACAGACGCAACAGTCCTTTAAACACACCCGCATTCGCTTGGTCGTCCTCACTCAATTGTTGGTGGGTCGTTGCAGCTGGATGAATAATCAGCGATTTAGTATCGCCTACGTTAGCTAAATGACTGATTAATTCTAAGCTGTCGATAAAGTCGTTGGCTTTCTGGGCTGCGTCGCCTTTTAGCTGGAAAGAAAGCACTGCGCCGTATCCATTTTTAAGATATTTTTGTGCATTTGAGAAACTCGGCGAGCTTTTTAATCCCGGATAATTTACCTTTTCTACCTGAGGATGGGCCTCAAGCCATCTAGCGATTTCCAACGCGTTGTCGACATGCCGTTGTACACGTAAAGACAATGTTTCAAGGCCTTGTAACAACAAGAATGAATTGAAAGGAGAGAGTGCTGGTCCAAAATCTCTTAATCCCTCTACACGCGCGCGGATTGCAAATTGTATATTACCAAATGAGCCATTTTCACCAAAAACATCTGAGAAGACCAATCCATGATAGCCATCGGACGGTTCGGAAAATTGGGGATACTTCCCATTTCCCCAGTTATAGTTACCTCCATCAACGATGACGCCACCAATGCTGGTTCCATGACCACCAATCCATTTCGTTGCCGATTCAACGACCACATTTGCGCCGTGCTCTAATGGTTTAAATAAATAACCCCCAGCTCCAAATGTATTGTCAACAATTAATGGCAAATCGTATTTTTTGGCTACAGCAGCGATTTTTTCAAAATCAGGAATATTGAAACTTGGGTTTCCGATTGTTTCAACATAGATAGCCTTAGTTTTATCGTCAATGAGCGCTTCTATTTTATCAGCTTCACCATCGGTCGCAAAACGCGCTTCAATACCTAGCCGTTTGAAGGAAACTTTGAATTGATTGAATGTGCCTCCATATAAGTTGGACCCTGCAACAAAATTGTCGCCGCTTTCAAGAATATTATTTAATGCAATAAACTGCGCTGCCTGACCAGATGCAACTGCGACTGCTGCAACACCACCTTCTAAAGCTGCAATCCGCTGTTCAAATACATCCGTAGTTGGATTCATAATCCGGGTATAAATGTTTCCAAACTGTTTTAACGCGAATAGATTGGCTCCATGTTCTGCATTTTCAAATACAAAAGATGTTGTTTGATATATAGGAACTGCTCTGGATCCTGTGGTAGGATCAGCGATCTGGCCAGCATGAACCTGTAGTGTTTCGAATTTTAAATTTTTGTTAGAAGACATAATATATTAGATTTTAAGGTTTCAAAAAAAGAATTTGTAAAGGTAAAAGAGAAGCATACACACCTACTTGGAAGGTCTGTCAATCGTTATCCAAGAAAAAGGAAATGATGTTTAACAAGCAGTGAAGTGTGTATGCATACGCATTCGCATCGATACTTTTTTACGATGTAGTACACTTTTGCTGTTCGCAAGGTTCAGTTGTATTGAACCTGAACCTGAATTTGTAATGGATTTCAGTAAGTTAATAAGCATTGTCTTATATCATTTATATGCTCCAAAACGGTATTGTTTTGGACAGGAATTGGCACCTTTTCAAGCAAATTGAAGGTTGCCAGTGGGTCATTGAGCCAGTCTCTCGCCACTTCTTTATAAATCAAGACCTACTGATTAAGGAAGGTGTTGATTAGAAATCTTCTTTCGAAGACGATACAAATATAAACTTCTTTTTTATCAATGCAAAAGAAATACGTTTTTTTTAGTTAAAAGGGAGCTACCTCCGCAGCTGGAATTACATATTTGTTATCCAATATCAATACATAAATACAGCGGTTTACCTTATGTTTTTTTTAAGGTGATATTTTCTGCAAGCTGATCTAAATCGGTTAAAAGGGGTTTTAAAGCATCAATTCTACTGTAGATATTGTGTTTTATGTCGTGATTAGATTCTCTACCTAACGATAGGGAGAGACCAGCCAAATGCGAATTGATGCGATAGGAGAGTGCTTGAAAATGATGGATATGAGACCAGTCTACCCACTTGTGTTCAGGTTCCTTCTTCATTTGATTGATCGCATCGGAAAATAGAGCCATGGCAGTCTGTGCCTTTTTTCGAGCGAGCCGAATGTCGAACGAACTTTGCAGATCGTCGGAAAGGCGTCTGTTGATAATTTGAAAATAATGATGGTTATACAATGCGACCTCTTTTGCTAAGTGGATTATGCTCGAGCTTTGGCGTACTGGTATCAAAAAATAGCCCGCTATTGCCAGCAGCGCACCAACTAAAGTAAAAATTATTCTACTGCCTAAAATGATATTAATATTTCCTTCAAATAAGTTTAATGCAATGACTATGCCCAGCGTAATAAAGATCACACTGACCATATAATTTGATCGGTTGAATAAGAAGAATCCAAATAACCCAGTAGCGGCAATGAGAAGAAGAGCAGGCAGAAAGTCAATGCAGACCAAACAGAGTATACCGACGGCAATTCCCGAAAATGTACCTAGTATGCGTTCTATATTACGTGTTTTAGTCATTGAAAATGCAGGTCTCGCAACGATGGCAATAGTGAGTAAGATCCAATAGGTATATTTAAAATCCAAAAAAGATATACCTATCAATGCACCTGTTCCGAAGAGAACCGCCATACGGAGTGCAAAACGGAAAAGTGGATTATGGAGATGGAGTCTGCTCTTGATATCATTTAAACTACGCAATGGACGGTTGATAAATTGCTGATACTCATTAGTGTCAATTTTGTTTTTGATTTCTTGATTCTGATAAAAAGCAACTTGAATCCGTTTGAGAACTTCAATAATAGCTTCAATATTGCGGATGATGGAAGCAAGAATACCATTTGCTTGCGCAGTCTGTTGTTCTTGGATTCCCTTTAGATCCGACAACAGTGCACTGATTTTACTGTGGTTGTCGTAAAGCTGCTCTGCATAGCGAAACCTTTTATTAGGCTGCGAAAAACTATCGATTTCCAAGGCCAGTAATTTTATACTACGACGAATTAGCGGAAGGCTGCCGGTATCCAGCAAATTTTTTCGAATGGCATCATAATCATGATCCAGTGCAATAATTAATTCGTGTAAATCAATTAATCCATACACTTGACTAAGCCAATAGTTGCTTTTGTGCCAGCGTTGGCTAATGATTTTTTCTTCCCTAAATAAGAGCGATCTGATTTGCTCTTGTTGTTCACTGATCTGGCCATAAATTTTTCCTACGCGGCTGTAAGTCAAGTCCAGCGGAATATCCGGATCGTAAGATTCTGAACGTATCAATAGAAATTGAGATAAACCGTGAAACCCATTGGCCATGGCGTGTTTCAAAGAACGATAGGGTTGTATGTAAGCCTGCAATAGGCTAAAGAAATAATAGATGCTGGCGCCTACGGTAATTTCTAAGCTCACTGAAAGCGGATGCTGAGGGGCCATACCGATGACAAAGCTCATCAGAATCAATGTCATGTTCCCAATTGCGGCATAACGAGGGCCGAAAATTCCATAAAAAGTACAGATAAAGCCTGCCGAACTCAATAAAATAACCAGCGGCCAATGATAAGGAAAAAGATAAGCTGTAAAAAGCGAAGCAATAAAGAAAGTGGGAATACAAACAAGGGCGGAAGAAAATTTATCTTTCCGATTACCTGGAGGATCAGTTAATGTAGTCAATAATGATCCCACCCCAATACCGATGGCTGCGTTTGCCGGTGCGCCCAACAGATAGATCGCCAAACTCGGCAAAATGCTGATAGATACATTGCGAAAAGCATCGCCAGTATGTTCACCCTGGATGAACCGGATAATATGGATATAAAAAAGGTAGAATCTTTTCTTTAACGATTCAATGCTCATCAATCAGTTTACTAATTTTCGCTGCAAAAATACAAATATTATGCTTAATATTTTGTATATACAATTTATTTGTTTTGAATATTATGTATTTTGTAGATTTTTATTTTGATTCAATTCATGTTAATCAAATTTCGCCTTGAACCCTGCTGTTTGACGTTCAGCAATAATTGCTCGTAAAAGGCCGTTTGCGTTCGCTTGATATAAAGATGACCGTACATAGCCAACTCTAACGGTCATATGAGCTTCTTATAATAAGCCTTTCTGATGGGAGCGGTCTAGCGCTAAAAATAAGGGGATTAATCGCCGAGTAGAGAAAATATTCTTCTAAATTCATTGTTAAGCATATAAAAAAGAAGGGGTATCCTCTTTTAGAATACCCCTTCTCTTTATTGCGATGTTGTTTTAACTTAAAAATAAGATCTCTCTCAATTTTGGAAGAGGCCATTTTTTGTCATCAACAATTTTCTCCAATTTGTTGACATGATAACGGATCACATCGAAATATGGCTTAACCGATTCATCGTAAGCGATTGATCTTTCACGTACGTCATCAATTTGGTTTGCTTTTTTACGTTCCTGACGCATTGCTTCAGCTTGTTCCAAAATGGTATTTACGTGTGTTGAAATACGTTCTACAAAGTTTAATTGAGAGCTAAATGCTGACTGCGCTAGACCAAGGTCTTTTAATCCTTTGACATTTTCAATCAATTCGTTTTGATAAATGAAACATGCAGGAGCAATTTGGTTGTTAACCATCTCTTCGATAACACGTGCCTCAATTTGTAATTTCTTATAGAAGTTTTCAAGCAAAATTTCGTGGCGAGCTTCAGATTCACGTTTGGTATAAATACCTAATGATTCAAACAGCGCTAAAGATTCTTCTTTTACATAAACATCTAATGCTTTAGGCGTCGATTTGATGTTAGAAAGACCACGAGCTTCGGCTTCTTTTTCCCAATCTTCGCTATATCCATTACCTTCAAAACGGATCGCTTTTGAATCTTTGATGTATTTGCGGACAACGTTTAAGATCGCGAGATCTTTTTTAGTGCCTTTTTTGATTTGTTTATCAACTTCTGTTTTGAATTCGATCAATTGTGCTGCAACGATTGCATTCAATACCGTCATTGGTAAAGCGGAATTTGCCGAGGAGCCGACCGCACGAAATTCAAATTTGTTACCAGTGAAAGCAAATGGTGAGGTACGGTTCCGGTCTGTATTGTCCAATTTTAATTCAGGAACTTTAGGAATACCATGCCATAAGTTTGCCTCTGCTTTTACTTTTTTAGCAACACGAGCAGATTCAACTTCTTCAAGAAGTTCATCCAATTGAGAACCTAAGAAAATTGAAATAATTGCTGGAGGAGCTTCGTTTGCACCCAAACGGTGGTCGTTGCTTGCACTCGCAATAGAAGCGCGCATTAAGTCAGCATATTCATAAACTGCTTTGATGGTGTTAACAAAGAAAGTCAAAAACATCAAATTATTCTTCGGAGTTTTACCGGGAGACAGTAAGTTTATACCTGTATTTGTGATTAGCGACCAGTTATTGTGTTTGCCCGATCCATTAACACCAGAGTAAGGTTTTTCATGTAACAATACTTTGAAGTTATGTCTTAAAGCTACTTGCTCCATGAGGTTCATTAACAATTGGTTGTGATCGATCGCCAAGTTGATCTCTTCATACATTGGCGCACATTCAAATTGGGACGGAGCAACCTCGTTGTGACGAGTTTTTAATGGAATACCTAATTTCAAAGCTTCATTTTCCAAATCCACCATGTAAGCCAATACGCGTTCTGGAATGGCACCGAAATAATGATCTTCCAATTGCTGGCCTTTAGCGGACATGTGTCCAAATAGCGTGCGGCCAGTTAACTGAAGGTCCGGACGAGCATTATACAAAGAAAGGTCAACCAAAAAATATTCTTGTTCAATACCTAAAGAGGCATTGACCTTGGTAACAGATTTATCAAAATATTGAGCGACATCAGTTGCTGCTTTATCAACAGCATTGATTGCTTTTAACAAAGGTGCTTTATAATCTAATGATTCCCCTGTATAAGAAACAAAAACTGTAGGAATACAGAGTGTTTTACCAGCTCCTGTTTCATAGATGAAAGCTGGAGAAGATGGATCCCAAGCAGTATAACCTCTAGCTTCAAACGTGTTGCGGATACCACCATTCGGAAATGACGATGCATCTGGTTCTTGTTGCACTAATGCATCAGCTGTAAATTTTTCAATGGCTTCACCGTTGTCATCAGGTTCAAAGAATGCATCGTGTTTTTCAGCAGTCGAACCAGTTAGGGGTTGAAACCAGTGCGTGTAATGTGATACACCGTGATTAAGTGCCCAAGTCTTCATCGCTTGTGAGATATGCTCAGCTAAATCTCTTGAAATAATTTGGCCCTCTTCAATGGATGCAACTAACTCCTTATATGAATTTTTAGGAAGGTAGTCTTTCATTTTGTTTACGGAAAAAACATTCTTTCCGTAGATGTCAGTTGCTTTTTTAGTTTCAACTTTTTCAAATGAAGCGATTTGGCGTGAGCCCGCTGCTTCTACTGCTTTGAATCTTAGGTTCGACATTTGTATTTTGTAGTTAAATTACAGTTTTGTTGATTTTGTTTTTCAAAAATATTGTGTTTTTGTTAAAAATTGAAATTTTTTTTGATGTTTTTTTAAAAATAATCTGTCAAACAAGGTTTTTTGGTATTAAAAAAGGTGTGATTTCTAAAAATCACACCTTTTTATTGTTTTGTGCTAGAATTCGAGCCCCCAGTCTATTCCTTTTTCCGTGGCTGGAATCCCTTTCTTCATCCAATTGGGGGCAGGAGCTCCTTTTAGAAAATGGTCAAAGAACTGCTGCTCTCGAATTTGTATATCTTTTCTGTTTTGTCGCATCATCAGATTATGCTCGTCACCATTGTAATTCAACATCCATACAGGTTTTTTCAATCGGCGCAATGCGGTAAACATTTCAATCCCTTGATACCATGGCACAGCACCATCATTGTCATTTGCCATGATAACAACAGGAGTATTTACTTTATCTAAATGGAATAATGGTGAATTTTCAATATAGAGTTCTGGTGCTTCCCATAGCGTTTTACCGATACGACTTTGTGTATGTTCGTATTGAAATTGACGTGACATGCCGCTTTGCCAGCGTATTCCGCCATAGGCCGAGGTCATATTGACGACAGGAGCCCCAGTCCAAGCGGCCGCATACATATTCGTCCGTGTAATCAGATGTGCCACTTGATAGCCACCCCAGCTTTGTCCTTGGATCCCCATTTTCGTACTATCAACCCAGCTGTTTTGAGTTAGGTATTTCATGCCTGAATTAATGTATTCTTCCGCGGATTTGCCAGGGTGTCCCGTTTTGTAACTGATGTTTGGTGCAAAGACCAAATATTCATTGCTAACAAAATAAGGAATGTTTAAACGCGATGGGGTAGGTGCAGGAGCCTGATAGGTGTATAAACCATCGGAGAGCTTTTCGTAAAAATAAGCGATAATCGGATATTTTTTTTCCGGATCAAAATTTTCTGGTTTATACAAAATACCTTCTGCTTGATTGCCTTCAGGCGTGGTCCAGTGAACTAATTCGGCTGTCCCCCAATTATAGTCAGCTTGTTGCTGGTTTATATTGGATAACTGAGATTCATCATTGAATTTCGCGTTATTTGTATACAGATTGGGAGACATTATATAATCCTCTTTACTGTAAAGGATGGTTTTTTGATCTGCGGAGGCACTAATGTTCTTGAAAGATTTAGGTGCAATCAGGAGACTTTTTGGATCATTACGTTGTCCTTTGAACTGATAAAAACCCGATTCTTTTGTCTTGTGGTTGAAGGATGTCAGATAGCCGCCCTTTTTATAGTCGAGCGTTGTGGCTTGATTGCGGTCCTCTTCTCGTCTAAAAGGCAAATAACGGAATGTTGTCTGTGACGCCGCACCATAACCATTGGTTAAAATAGATTTGTTTGAGCCGTCTAAATTAAAATACCAGATATCATATCTTGAATTGACGTATATCCCCTTATAGTCTGGAGTCCATGCAGCCATTCCGTAGCCCTGCGGCGTGGTAGGCATATCATTTTCTTCATCGGAGAACGATGCGGGTATACCTTCATTCAGCACAATCTTTTTCTTTGAACTGATGTGGTAGGAATTCCAAGTTGCCTTGTCCTGATCAAAAAATACAATATATTTTGCATCGGGACTTATAATCGCATTTCCTGAAAAGTTTGAGAGAATTAATTCTTTATTTCCTGTTTTCGTCGAAACCAGGTAAATATCATCCCGTGTACTACCTTCCCATTGGCTTTCAATTCGTTTGCCGAAGTCAGTTCGCGCCAAAATATATTCACCATTTGCATCTGGGGTAAGAGAGGTTGAATTAAACGTATTGTCTGTCAGTGGGATAATTGTGCGATTATATTTGGGGTACGTTACCGCTAAGAAGTTTTTTGCAAGTTCTTTCTTTAGATTTACCAGCTGCATAGGTTGTAAATAGTCGTCTTGCCAATGCCAAACATCCACTTTCGCATGCTCAAAATCCACTAAGGTAGTATCTTTAACACGAGGTATTGGTGCTATTCCAAAAAACAACTTCTCTCCATTTTTACTAAAACGAACTTCCCCATCTCCACTAACGGACCAGTTCTTAGGTATGCCATTGCTGGTTTTTGTAGCAAGATATTGGGCTGTATCTATCGCGTTTGTATAATAATAAAGCCTATAATTTTTTAGTAATGCCTTTTCAGTTGAGAGGTCCCCTAAGAAAGCGAGCTGATCGCCCGACTCGTCAAACTTGAAGTTTTTGTAATTGCCTTTCCCATTTGATATCTTTTTGAGCTTTTTGGTTGCTAATTCGTAAAGGTATACACCAGATTCTTTTGAGAGGCTGTCTTTCGCATCTGTCTTTTTGGAAAAAACTATTTTCGACCCTGATTTATTCCATTCATACTGATCTACCGCCGAGAATTGGACGGAATCTCCAGTATTTAAATCGTATAGAGCAAGGGTTGCAATCGTCTTTTTCTTTTTATCACTATTCTTATTTGTTGAACCAGCAGTTGTGGCAGCATTTGGTACGGCTTGCTCACTTACTTCTTTATCAAAAAGGAAAGAAACGAAATTATTGTTCTGTTCGGAAATTTTATAGGACTTTACCTGCGGAAATTTAACAAGGGCAGCGGTCGTCAAATTGTAAATGCCGAGTGAATCTTTTGGAAGATCTTCAGCTTTTTTCTTTTTGATCTTAGCCTCGCGGGTGGCTGCAAAAGGGGCTTTGATTAAGCTGACTATATTATTTTCATTATCCGTTATTTTCGCATTATAGCCTCTAGGAATTTGGGCGATTTGTTTGTTATCTTTTGTTTTTAAAAAAAGTTGACCGTCTCCTTCTTGGGGGGTGACTTGAAATAGGATAAATTTACCGGATTTACTGATGTATGGCGAAGAAATATTTTGCCAACTATCATATACTGTATGATCCAATGGTTTCTTTTGAGCGTTGGCAGCAAATGCTGCTAAAACACAGAATGGAATACAGATATTTTTCTTATTCATATTTTAATACTTTTTGTCGCAATTTATCTATAAAAAATAAAAAACGGTTTATTTTTTGGTATATTCATTGTTACGTAAACATAAAAAACTGGTTATGAAATCTTCATCCGCTGTTATCGCTTCAGTTATCTTGGGGCTTTTAATTGTAGTCACTGCCTGGATCGTGGGATCGGCATACCGATACAAGTTTAAATCTATGCAGACGATCACCGTAAATGGGAATGCCAAAAAAGATTTTGAGTCCGATTTGGTCAAATGGAGCGCTACTTTTAGCAGAAAAAATTTCGAGTTGAGTGCAGCCTCTGCTCAATTGGCAACAGATCGTGATTTGGTTCGTGAATTTTTAGTTCAACAAGGTGTGAAAGCCGACGAGATCCGTTTTGAAGCGGTTAACATTGCTAAGGATTTTGAATACCATACCGATGGGAAGGGCAATGGTTACAATACTTTTTCTGGATATACGTTGTCTCAAACCGTCAGTGTGGAATCAAAAGATTTGAACAAGGTGGATAATGCTTCAAGAGAGATATCCACGTTGATATCTAAAGGAATTGAACTCAGTTCGAGCACACCTAATTATTATTATTCTAAGTTGGAAGATCTCAAATTGGAACTTATTTCGCAAGCCTCAAAAAATGCACATCAGCGTGCTAATAATATTGCAACAGAGTCCAACGCTGACTTGGGCAACCTCGTAAAGGCCGATCTTGGAATTTTTCAGATAACTGGTCAAAATGATAACGAAGAATATTCCTCTGGAGGGGTGTTTAATACAACCTCAAGGAAAAAAACGGCGAATATTACTGTCAGAGCAAGCTATCTGAGTAACTAAAGCAAAATTATTCGGCTGAATTTCAGCTTTATATTTATTTATACGGTAAATTTATTCAAAAAGTTTTCTCTTTTTCATGAAAAAACCTACTTTTGCATCATCCCAAACGGATATGCCCGGATGGCGGAATTGGTAGACGCGCTGGTCTCAAACACCAGTGGGAAACCGTGCCGGTTCGACTCCGGCTCCGGGTACGCAAAGCCTCTTTACATTAGTAAAGGGGCTTTTTTGGGATCATACCGAAAGTTTGGGGGGCAGTAAGTTTTAAGCATATAATTTCATAACTCGGTATAGGAAGAATGTAGTATCTCTAACCCCTCTGAATATGGCTCTAAAAGATTTTAATTTAGCGTTGAAAGATTCTGCAGAAGCATTCGTACTCTTATTATCAAAATAGTGAAGGATATTTGCGTGGTGTGCCGCAATAGATCTTGCTGCACTTTCGAAAGACTGTGTTCCAGCGTTTTCTACCTGATTATGCCATAACGCTAGTTTAGTAAAAGCACCTTCTTTACTCTTAGATTTATGGAAGATGTTACCTAATGCTAGACTCAAATCATACGCTCTTTTTAATAATGGAAACCGCAAGAAAAGCAGCTCTGCTCGATATTTTTGACTTTCAGACCATCTAGAAGGATGTTTGAATAGTAGATGCCTAGATCTTGCAAGTAATTATTTCAACGTATCTCCGTTTGAAAGTATTTCTGGCTCATAAGACTCTCCTTGCTTACGAGCTTGTGTTATCTTATAACTTTCTTCATCTAAGACCTCCCAGCGATATTTGATCCGTAACTCCTGTACAGCATCGTAGGCTAGTTTTTGTACATGAAATCTATCTATTACTCGTCTAGCATTTCTAAAGCATCGCTGGATAGCTTTAGCCATATTGGGTGCCATGTCCATGGTCACTTCCTTTACTTTATTCCTCAATCTTAAAGGAATACGTTCTAAAACGTTAATAATATCTTCAGCTTTAGTTCCTTTGATGGTAGCTAAAATAGTTCCTTTTTTGCCTTTAGCCGCTTTATTACTCAGAATAGTATAAAGTTCGCCGTTACTGAAGCTCGTTTCATCAATACTAAGTTTTTCGCTTATATTATCTGTAAAAAGTGTCCATTGCTCTGCGTGAGATTTCTGATCCCAAGACTGAAAATCGCTCAGATAATTCTTGTATTGATCTTGTAATTGCTTGCCATCTATTTGAAAGAATAAACCTACTAGATGAGCACTTACAGGATGATTATCTAAATATCTTCTTTAAAAAAAGCCCAAATTCTGTAGTCATTCGAGCACCTTGTTGTACCAAGTTCCAATCTCTTGTGATAATCTCTCCACTATCCAGTACAGTCCAACGACGACGACGGACATGGAGCGTAACCTTTTGTCCTCTAATAGGAAAGTCGGATATCTCCGTAGAAGGCATAAAACCTTTGGATTCTAATTTACTGCTCTGATAATCTGCTGGTGGAATATTAAGCTCATCTAAATAAATATGGAGTTGGTCCTCCACTTGATCTACTTCCTGAATTTGAAAATATTCTAAAAGCCCTTCGGGCATTAAAAAGGATAGTAATTTACGTTCGGCGTCTTGCAAGGTTGATTCGTTTTTAAAGATGCTAATTTAGAAAATTATTACTATTCCCCCCAAGAATTCCGCTTGATCCCTTTTTTGCTTTATAGGCTTTTTTCAATGAATTATCACATCAAATGATCATGCGGATACAATCCCTTTTTTTGTTACATAAGTTGAGTTCCCTACCTTTTTTTTAAAAAATTTTTAGCTACATCTGATGGGGATTAAATGGCAATCCTATTAACCGTTACCTCACTGCTTGTTCAGTGTTTGTTCAGTGCTTGTTCAGTGATGACTCAGCCAGCATTGAATAAGCAGTGACTAATTACTGTCCATATATAGAGTAAATATTGTTGTTAGGAAAAAGTTGATATTGGGTTGTATTACACTTTATTGATTATCTTAGTCAATTTTAATCAGCCCATTGCTTAGCAGTGTCAATAGGTTTGGTTTTATTGTCTTCAGACTAGATTTTCTCAGTTTTCGCATCCACATAAACACAGGTCTACGATAGGATCTGCTTCGAAAGGTATTAAGGGCAAATGCAATACGATACAATAAAATGTGGTTTTTTTGTTAAAAAAGTGGCCATAAAAGAAAAATGATCAGGCAGTTTTCGTCTTTTAAAAATCTTTTTTTATATGAATTTTGTTGTTTACATTGGAAATACCAAATGTAAACTTGAATGAAGGTATTTTTTCTATCGCTGGCATTGTTCTGCTTTCTCCTCACTCAGGGGCAGGTAGGCTTTGTATTGAATGGAAAAAAGAAGGCTAAATTTTCTTTCCTCTTTGTACATAACTTGGTCATCATTCACGTTTTGGTGAATGGTTATCCGATGAACTTCCTCTTGGATACAGGCGTAAAGGAAACCATGATTTTTGGCGAGACATTAAAATCAATTGACACCGCAGTTTTTGTCAACAAATTTCAGGGTTTAGGTCGTGAAGAGGGGCTGGATGGCTATCTATCGATTAATAACCATGTCAATATAGCTGGTGTATATGAAGATTTGAACCAACCAATATACATTTTACAAAATGCTCATATTGATATCTCTACGCGCATAGGAATAGAGGTCAATGGTATTATGGGAAGTCGTTTTTTTGAAAACCACATGATAGAAATTGATTTTCAAAAGCACCGCATCACATTATTTCCTCAGAAAAATCGGCCCAAGATGCTGGAGAAAATGCAATGTCTACCATTGGATATTGTAAATAGCCGCCCCTATATTTCAGTTGCTTTCAGACAGGATAATGCCGTGATCGATGGTCGGGTATTGATCGATATGGGAAATAGCGATGCTTTGATGCTTATTCCGTCGAGGTTAAACAATTTCGATATTAAACCTCCATTTATCGATGATTATATAGGGCAAGGCTTTAATGGCGAGATTTACGGGAAGAGAAATCGAATACGGTCGCTTGAGCTTGGGCCGTTTACGATGAATTACCCACTTGTCGCCTATCCTGAGTTGAGTTCGTTACAACATGCGACATTTGTAAGTGAAAGAATAGGTTCGCTTGGCAACGAATTGTTGCGCCGATTTAAAGTCATATTAGATTATCCAAACAAAGCAATCTATCTTCGGAAGAATAAGGATTTTGATCGTTTTTATTATTTGAATATGAGTGGTCTGGAAATTATACATGATGGTATTCAATACGAGAGAGAAGAAATCCCTGTAGTCCTTCAAAAAGATGGTGGTACAGAGGTAAGAATGGGAAATAGCGTGCAATATCGCTTTGTACTTCGAAATATGTATAAGATTGCAACGGTGCGCGAGGGGTCACCAGCGGCAATCGCAGGACTACTCCCTAATGATAAAGTCATTAGGATCAATGGTCGCCCCGCATCTTCATTTTCTTTGGAGTCGATTCATAATCTTTTTAGATCGGAAGAGGGTAAGGAAATGCATCTTCGTGTGATAAGGGGTGAGAATACGGTAGATTTTAAATTTGTGTTAAAAGATCCTCTTCCATTTAACGTAGATTAAATATCTGAAGTTTTTTTTATTAGCTAAACTTACTTATATTTGCACTCGATATTATTCTATTAACACTTTAAATACGAAGAGATATGTTGGTCGCTAGAAAGATAACACAGCAAGCTTTTAAGGCAAATGGATTTGCCGAAAGCATTCTTCGTGCTTTTTGTAAGATGTAAGATATTCTTCGAGATGTAAGCATATCCTGATAGATTCAATCCGCTAGGATGAATTGTCAAGTAGCTTAATTCTTTTGAAAAACCAATTTATACAAATCAAGAAGCCGAAGTTCATTCGGGCTTTTTTTATTTTCTGGATTTGATGTTCAATTAAAACGAGCTAACCGTAATCGGCGATGATCGCTTTGTGTCTTTGCGCGTGCCGCTGAGGGATAATTCGCAGCATTGGACGGTTAATTTCCAAAATATGTCCCCGAATTTTTTCAACATGCTGCCAATTTGATTCGCAAGAACAGATTGACCGTTAACTGTTTATTTTTTTTTAATAAAAATGGGAAGTAAATTATCAGGGAAAAGTCTAGTTAAAATAGGGTTTCCTAAAAATAATGTAATTAATATAGCTTTAGGGCTGATCACAAGGTATCGTAAGAAAGAAGAGAAAGCAACGATTCTTCTTGAACTTGCGGAGCTTTTAGAAGCTCCTGAGCGGTTTATGGGGCATAAAATATGGGGCAAAGTCTCTGAAGGACTGGTTAAACCCGTTGAGCTGCGCATGCAGGAACTGTATTCACATCCAGCTCCATTTAGCATATTTGGAGAAAATGAAATTGATGAGCAGGCCAAAAGGCAATTGTATGATGCTTTGAGATTACCCATTTCAAGACAAGGTGCATTGCTGCCGGATGCACATACTGGTTATGGGCTTCCTATTGGAGGCGTGCTGGCTGTAGAAAATGCTGTAATACCATACGGCGTTGGTGTCGATATCGGTTGTCGGATGAGTCTGTCGATATTCGATTTGCCGGGCAGTTATTTTAAAGGGAGAGAATTTCAACTTAGAAATATATTGAAGGAAAATACCAAATTTGGTTTAAATGAGACACATCGTGATAAACATGATCACGTTATTTTCAGCAGAGCTGAATTTCAGGAAATTCCTATGTTAAAGGAGTTGTTGGGTAAAGCGTACAGACAATTTGGGACTTCCGGCAGTGGTAATCATTTTGTCGAATTCGGTGTAGTTGAACTTCATACTGTGAGGGATGAATGGGGAATAAGTCCAGGGCTGTATCTGGGAATTTTATCCCATAGTGGCTCTCGAGGACTGGGCGCGCATATCGCTAAACATTATACAGCTCTTGCGGCACAGCAATGTCCCTTACCGCGCCACGTACAGCATTTGGCCTGGCTGGATTTAGCACGTGAAGAGGGGCAGGAATATTGGATGGCAATGAATTTGGCGGGAGAATATGCACAGGCCTGTCATGCTGATATTCATCGACGCCTGGCGAAAGCACTTGGCGGCAATCCCATCGTAACGATCGAAAACCATCACAATTTTGCCTGGAAGGAAATTGTGAATGGTGAAGAATGTATCGTTCACCGGAAGGGCGCAACGCCTGCTGGTGACGGTGTGCTGGGGATAATCCCTGGTTCGATGACAGCGCCAGGATTTATTGTGGAGGGGAAAGGAAACCCACTAAGTTTACAGTCTGCATCACATGGAGCTGGGCGTGTAATGTCAAGGTCAGCCTGTAAAAACAGTCTGACAAAAAGCGCCATGCTAAACGATCTGGAAGCACATGGGGTGCATTTAATTGGTGGGGCATTGGATGAATCACCGCGCGCTTACAAAGATATTCATCGGATCATGAAATTACAGCAAGAACTGGTTTGTGTTCTCGGTACATTCAGTCCGAAGATCGTTCGTATGGATAAATAATATGATGGAGGAAAAGTACGTGCAAGTTACCTCAGGACGAGGTCCTAAGGAATGTAATTTGGCAGTTAAGTTAGTTGCTAACCGCATCTCTTTTGAAGCTAGTAAAGTTGGGGTAATAGTCGAAGGATTAGCTACAGAAGAAATTGATGGACTTCCCAGTTCGTCGACCATCCGGCTGAGGGGAAATGATCTGGACCGATTGTTGGATAAATGGATTGGTACAGTCTGTTGGGTCTGTAAAAGTCCCTTTCGCCCTTTGCATAAACGCAAAAATTGGTTTGTGGAAGTAAAACTCGATTCTCCGGTAGCAAAGGAAGAATTCCTGCATCTGAAAGATGTCTATTTTCAGGCCATGCGTAGCAGCGGAGCAGGAGGCCAACATGTCAATAAGGTCAGTTCAGCAGTCAGAGCAACGCATGTTCCTACTGGTATCAGTGTACAGGTGATGGATACGAGGTCGCAGTTACAGAATAAAGAAATTGCAATGCTGCGATTAGCGGAGCGTTTGAAGGAATTGGGCCGTGAGGAGTTAAATGTGGCCAATGAGCAAAAATGGAAAAATCAAATCGAAGTGAAGAGAGGACAGGCAAAGCGGATTTTTCATGGACCTAATTTTGTCGAAAAATAGTTTTTTAGTCATTTATAGACAAAGCAACGATCCATGTGGTCATTCGGATTTAGATAGAAGCCTTGAGCCTGAAGTTCAGGGCTTCTTGAATTAATTGAAGTGTTTTTTGTTTATAGCCGTATTTTCTTCTGTAAATAACCTTGCGTTTAGAAAATAATTTGTTTTATTGGTATGGTAATGTGTATCTTTAAGAATAACGCTCTAAAGATGAGTGTTCAGACTACATAAACTTAAATAATTGCTGTTGCCTGTAGCTAAAGGCGATTGCAGGGCTTGGAATTTCAAATTCTATATTATGATAAAATCCCCAGGCTTCCTCTTTAGGGAAGCGATCAAGAACGAAAAACCATTGCAAATTGTTGGGGCCATAAATGCTAATCATGCCCTTTTGGCTGAGCAGGCGGGTTTTAAGGCAATTTATCTTTCTGGCGGTGGTGTTGCTGCCGGCTCACTAGGAATTCCAGACCTTGGAATTACCACACTTCAAGATGTTTTGATTGATGTAGATCGCATTACAAATGTATGTTGTCTCCCCTTGATGGTGGATATTGATACCGGCTTTGGACCGTCGGCCTTTAATGTTGCCCGAACGATAAAATCGTTAATTAAGGTGGGTGCAGCAGCAGTACATATGGAAGATCAGGCGGGAGCTAAACGTTGTGGACACCGACCGGGTAAGGAACTAGTCTCTTGTGCTGAAATGGTCGACCGCCTAAAAGCGGCAGTGGATGCGCGAACGGATGAACATTTTGTCATTGGTGCACGTACGGATGCACTCGCTTCGGAGGGTATTGAATTGGCTCTAGAACGCGCTGTCGCATATAAAGAGGCTGGAGCAGACTTTATTTTTGCTGAAGCAGTTCACCATTTGGACCAATACGTTCGATTTAGTGCAGCAACTGGCCTCCCTATTCTGGCGAATATTACTGAATTTGGACAGACACCGTTGTTTAATCTGGATGAACTGCGTCAGGCGGACGTTTCTATTGTTCTGTATCCACTTTCTGCTTTCCGTGCAGCTAACAAAGCGGCCACGGAGGTTTATCGTCACATTCGGCAAGACGGCGGACAGGCTAATATGGTGGACCACATGCAGACAAGAGAAGAGTTATACAGAAGTATCGATTATTATGCCTATGAAAATCGATTGGATCAATTGTTTAATAAATAATTTTATCAGATGGAAGAGACAAACAGTACAGGTTTTAAGCCTAAAAAAAGTGTGGCACTCTCTGGTGTGCCGGCAGGTAATACCGCTTTGAGTACTGTCGGGAAAAGTGGTAATGATTTGCACTATAGGGGGTATGATATCTTGGAGTTGGCGCATCAAGCCAGTTTTGAGGAGGTGGCCTACTTGCTTGTTTATGGAAGTTTACCAACTCAGGCGCAATTAAACAGTTACCAAAGTCAGATCTTAAGTCAGCGTGGGTTGCCGATTACGGTTCAGCACGTACTGAAGCAATTGCCATCAACTGCTCATGCCATGGACGTCTTGCGAACTTATGTATCTTTTTTTGGAAGTGTTTCGCCCGAAAAAGAAAGCCATCCCATTGCTGGGGCTCGCGATATTGCAACGCGTTTGATGGCGTCAATGGCTTCAGCACTGCTGTATTGGTACCATTTCAGCCAGCATGGGCGTGAAATTGAAGTTGAGACAGCTGATGCAACTTTAGGCGGCCATTTTCTGCATCTGCTACATGGAAAGGTACCCGCTGCTTCTTGGGTAAGAGCCATGCAGATTTCACTCAATTTATATGCAGAACATGAGTTTAATGCATCAACATTTACAGCGCGCGTCATTGCTGGGACGGGGTCTGATATGTATTCCTGTATAGCCGGTGCGATTGGTGCGTTACGCGGGCCTAAGCATGGCGGGGCCAATGAGGTAGCTTTTGAAATACAGAGCCGTTATGCAAATGCTGATGAGGCGGAAGTGGATATCCGGAGACGATTGGCTAATAAGGAAGTTATTATTGGGTTTGGTCATCCCGTGTATACAATCTCGGACCCAAGAAATGAAGTGATAAAGCAAGTGGCAAGGGAGCTGTCGGAAGAAGCTGGAAATATGACCCTCTACCTGATCGCAGAGCGATTGGAAAAGGTAATGTGGGACGAAAAGAAAATGTTTCCCAATCTAGATTGGTACTCGGCAGTGTCCTATCATATCATGGGCATTCCGACAGAGATGTTTACTCCTTTATTTGTTCTCTCACGTATTACCGGATGGTCTGCGCATGTTTTCGAACAGCGTCAGGATGGAAAAATTATCCGGCCAAGTGCACATTACACGGGTCCTGACAATAGAGCTTTTGTGCCTATTTCTGAACGGTAAATCGTGTTGGGGACTAATGATCAATCCTCTTATTAGCATGTAGCTATTAGGAAAATTAGGCGCAAGAGCGGATTTTAATCAATAAGTAAAACCACAGTCTTATACAAAATACACGAATGGGTTCAGCAATATCAAATGAAAGACCACAGCCAGATCAGGTTTTAGTGGACATTGTGGACTATGTCCTAAACGATCAAATTGGAGGGCAAGTCGCTTGGAATACGGCTTTTTATTGTTTTCTCGATACAGTCGGTTGCGGCTTGGAAGCATTAACATATCCCGCCTGTACCAAACTCTTAGGGCCTGTTGTTGCCGGTACCATTGTGCCAAACGGCGCACGGGTGCCAGGTACAAATTTTCAGTTAGATCCCATACAGGCGGCATTCAATATCGGCACGATTATTCGATGGCTAGATTTTAATGATACCTGGCTCGCTGCAGAGTGGGGACATCCATCAGATAATCTGGGTGGTATTTTAGCGGTAGCAGATTGGTTGAGTCGAAGCAATATAGCTAACGGTCAAAAGCCGTTGAAGACTAAAACCGTGCTGGAAGCAATGATTATGGCCCACGAGATACAAGGTGTTTTAGCACTTGAAAATTCTTTTAATAAGGTGGGGATAGACCATGTTATTTTGGTGAAGGTGGCTTCAACAGCTGTTGTAGGTAAGCTTCTTGGTCTAACAAGAGAAGAGCTTCTCAATGCGATTTCTTTGGCTTTTGTTGACGGGCAAGCGTTACGCACGTATCGACATGCACCAAATACAGGTAGCCGAAAATCCTGGGCTGCGGGAGATGCTACTTCGCGTGCTGTTCGGCTCGCATTGATCGCAAAAACTGGAGAAATGGGCTACCCCTCTGTTTTGACTGCGCCAACGTGGGGATTTTATGATGTATCGTTTCGAGGGAATCCATTTAAATTTCAACGAGAATATGGATCTTATGTAATGGAGAATATTCTTTTTAAAATCTCATTTCCGGCCGAGTTCCATGCGCAGACTGCAGCTGAAGCTGCTATGCAACTTTATCAGCAATTGAAGGAATTTGGAAAGAGCAGTGCGGATATTGCTCGTGTAACCATCCGAACACATGAAGCCGCTATTCGTATCATTGATAAAAAGGGGCCTTTGCACAATCCAGCAGATCGAGATCATTGTATTCAATACATGGTGGCAATTCCGTTAATTTTTGGCCGTTTGACAGCTGACGACTATGAAAATCATATCGCTTCTGATCCAAGAGTCGATACACTACGCGATAAAATTTCCTGCGTTGAAGATGTGCAATTCACTGCTGACTATCACGATCCTCATAAACGTGCAATATCAAACGGTTTGACAATTGAATTGATGGACGGTACAATATTGCCTGAATTAGTGGTTGAATATCCGATAGGTCATCCCAGACGTAGGGCAGAAGGTATTCCTAAGTTAATTGAAAAATACAAAACAAATCTTGCTCGTATATTTTCGGAAAAGCAACAGCATACCATTCTTGCTGCAACTTTGGACTACGATACTTTCCTTGAGCAGGATGTTTCGCATCTCATGGATTTGTTCGTCCGCCAATGCTAGTAAAATAGGGTGGCTTTAAATGTCACCCTATTTTTATTACCGCGCTATTCACTCAACCCAATATGCAGTTTTAATATTGTGATCGGTATGCTTTGTATCTTCGTATTTTTATAATCTGCTATTCCATTTGCATGGGAACATGCAGCAGCAGTCTCCAATTCAAATTAACTGATACGGTGCCAGTTTGACTCGAAACCATGATAAAATCTAAAATTCTTATCCGCCAGCTTTTTTAAAGATTCGGGGATGTCCCATTGATCGCCAAGGGGCTGAAATACCTGACATTCGGCCACGAAAAGCGGAAGCGTTGTGCGGTCGATGTGGCTAAATACCCCACCGGTATAAGAGGCATAACCTACGCCTAAAATAGCGCCGATGTCACCGTCAATGGGTTGATCGAGTATGCCTTCCTCGAGGCATCGATAACTATCTAATGCCATAACATGCAACAAACGCTTATGGATCGTTGCAGGCTTTATATTTTCCTTTAGAGATGAAATTTTGGGATTATTCCAAATCGTTTTGTTTTTGTTTTCACTCGGGTAATCGTAGAATCCTGCTCCCCATTTTTTTCCTTTTCTTCCCTGATCGACTAGCATTCGCAGGTAATTATATGCACGCTTCTGGCTGGTGTGCAGCCGCGGTAATTGATCATAAACATGTACCATCAGTTCCAGGGAAATTTCATCCAATACTGCCAAGGGCCCCACTGCAAATCCTGCTGCCGCCGCTTCTTTCTCGATCAACTCCGGTGATATACCCTCCAGAACCATGGTAATACCTTCGAGTAAATAGTTGAAGAAAACGCGTGAGGTAAAGAAGCCAGGGCCATCATGCACGACTATTGGAACTTTATTGAGGCGCAAAGCTGTAGTAAGTGCTTTTTCCAATGTTTTTTGCGCGGTTTGCTTACCGCAGATAATTTCGACAAGGGGCATGCGATCTACCGGAGAAAAGAAATGCATACCGATAAAATTCTCGGGATTGTTGCATGCTTTTGCTAGCTCCGTAATGGGCAATGACGTGGTATTTGTGGCGAAGAAACCATCTTTGTGCAAATAGGGTAAGCTTTCTTGTGTTACTTGCTCTTTAAGATGGAAATCTTCAAATACCGCTTCGATAACACAATCAGATCCATCAAGATCTGCCACTTGGTCGCTGGGTTTGATATGAGCAAGTAATTGTTGTTGCTGTGAGGAGTTGATTCCATCTAAAGCGAATAGTTTTTCGCAAATCCGCTTCGAATAGGCTTTGCCCTGTTCAGCTTGGTCGAGTGTAACATCTTTTAAAACGACCTCAATTCCCGCTCGTGCAGCTTCATAAGCTATACCAGATCCCATCATACCGGCACCCAATATGCCAATTTTCTTTAGGTTGTAGTCGTTAATAGGTGTGATCCTCGTGGACGATTTGGCTGATTTTACGCCATAATGGAATGTGCGGACCATACTCAGTGTCTCGGGAAGATTGATGACTTCCACGTACAACTTTGCTTCCTTCGCGGCAATTTCAAGAGGGCTGGATGAAAAGTTTGCTGTTAATAACTCGATAACAGCGTTTATGCCGGGATACAAGCCATGTGCCTTTCTTTGAATATTAAAGACTGCATCGGCTGATATTTCGTCGGTATGCCGACTTCTTTGTTTATCCAAACAATGAGGTCTATACCGGATTGAGGTTTTGGCTAATGATAGGCAGTCATCGGAGCGATACGCTAATTCGTCTATCAATCCCAGTTGGTGGCCTTGCTCACTACTTAAAAGTTTGCTTTGGGTCAGCAAGCGGAGCGCATCGTTGGCACCGATCAATGGTGGTAAGAAGATGGTTGTACCAAAAGCTGTAAACAGCCCGTATTTAGCTTCCGGAAAGCCTAATTCGATTTGTCTTGGTGCAATTCGATAGCTGGACCATAGCATAGTTGCTAGTGCTATAGCTGAACAATTACCAGTAAAGATGGAAACAATAGGTATATTAAACGTTTTCCAGCGCAATACCTTTACAAGAAGCTTGTATAATTCCGAGGGAGCTGCACGGTCCAGTGAAAATTGCTCAAATAACTGAATATATTCGATTTTCTCATCTGGAATAGGGCAAGTATACACCACCCCTTTGATTTCTTTTGTTTCGAGAACAAGCGTGACCAGGTCAACAAATTGTGTGAGATAACCTACAATATTCGGCTGCTTGGCTATTGCTGTTGAAATAGGGGTTATTGTTATGATATGATGTTCGTCCTGTTCTACCCAAAAGAGTGGATGTGTAATATAAGATTTGTTCTCCTGCATAATATGTGTCAATAGGTGTTGCTTTACTTCGGTGATTGATTTGAACTTTTGGATGGATAGGTTACATGATCTATCGTCATTTTGGCGATGATTTCGAGCATGATTTCTGATGTGCCGCCAATAATAGTTCCTACACGCACATCGCGATATAACCGGGCTATTTTATAATCTTCTGTAAATCCATAGCCACCAAATAACTGGAGACATTGATTTACAACATTCAGCGCCAGCTCACTCGCTTGTAGTTTAGCTATGGAGCATTCCTGGACAGCATATTCCCGCTGATTTTGCAGGTCAGAACAATGGTAAATAAAAGCTTTCGTCGTAGCTATATTCGCTTTCATTTGCGCGAGACGATGGCGGATGGTTTGAAATTCCTGAATTTTTTTGCCAAAGGCTTCACGTTGTGCAACATAGTCAAGTGTATACTGAAATGCAGACTCTGCGGTAGCAAGACTATGGATAGCTGCAGTTAGTCGTTCCAATTGGAGTCCATCCATTAAGTAGCGGAATCCTTCTCCTTCTTTACCAATGAGGTGCGAAATAGGGACACGAACGTTGTTAAATGCTAATTCAGCTGTATCAGAGGCATGCCAGCCAAGTTTTTTGATTTTGCTTGACGAAACGCCAGTTGCATTTCGATCGATAAGCAGCAAGCTGATACCTTTTGTACCCTGTTTAGGAGATGTCTTGACAGCCGTAATAAAGAAATCACCACAATACCCATTCGTGATAAAAGTTTTAGACCCGTTGACAATGTAAAAATCTCCATCGCGTACGGCTGTTGTCTTGATTTGCTTTACATCAGAACCGGCTCCGGGTTCCGTTATAGCGATAGCACTTACCATATCACCTGCAATAACGGGCTGAAGATAACGTGCTTTTAGATCTTCTGAACTATATTTGAGTAAGTAGGGAGCGGACATAAACTGAATAACAAGTGCAGAAATAGTAAATCCTCCGGAAAAGCAAGATGATAATTCTTCACAAAGGATCAAGGAGTAATAGAAATCCAGGTCTACTCCGCCGTAAGCTTCTGGCATATTTAGTCCCATAAGCCCCATATCACCCATTTTTTTCCAAATATTCCGATCTATTTCACCTCTATTTTCCCAGTCGTCAATGTAAGGTGTAATTTCTTTTTGAATAAATGCGCGAAGTGTATCGCGAAAAATATGATGTTCGGCTGTGAACCTGACTGTCTGCATAATCGTTTATTTTCCTTATTGGTTATTTCTGAAATACGAGCGTGTTTACGTATCTGTTCTTTCGGGATATTAGCTATACTAATTTAATGAAAAGCTTTGGCTTTTTACAAATATTTATTCTTTATTTTTCGTTCAATAGTTTAAGTAGGGAAGTTTTTCAAATGTTTTTTTGCTATTTATTCTGTTTTGATGTGTAAAAATAAAACGGAGTTGTTGTGCTGTATCTGTTAAATTTTTTATCTTTAAACATCAGGTGGCAGGCTTATCATCGGGAAAGCCATCTGATTTAGCAAAACAATTATAAACTTTTATCACATGTCAAGAAGAGTATTTATCGTTGCTGCGAAACGTACGCCAATTGGAAGTTTTGGTGGTGCATTATCTACCATTTCGGCACCAGAGCTTGCAGCTCACGCTGTTCGTTCTGTTGTTAAAGAAGCTGGTGTTGCTAGCGATTTGGTTGAGGAAATCATAATGGGTTCAGTTCTGCAAGCAGACTTGGGGCAGGCGCCGGCGAGGCAGGTGGCGAAGTTTGCTGGTCTTTCGGATCATACGGTTGCAACAACCATTAATAAGGTATGTGCGAGCGGGATGAAAGCAATAGCCGTTGCTGCACAGGCAATTTTTTTAGGGGATGCCAATATTATAATTGCGGGTGGGATGGAGAGTATGAGTAGAGTGCCTTATTATGCTAATTCCATGCGTTGGGGTGCTAAGTTTGGTACGCAGCGTCTGAATGATGGCTTACAGCGTGACGGCTTAAGTGACGCTTATTCAAATGAAGCTATGGGCTGCTTAGCCGAGCTATGTGCCGAAAAATATCATATAAGCCGTAAAGAGCAGGATCGGTATGCCATTCGCTCTTATAAACGCAGTCTCGATGCCTGGCAGAAAGATAAGTTTTTAAAAGAGGTTGAATCTGTAACAATACAAGGTCGTAAAGGGGACATGGTAGTTTCACAGGACGAAGAATTTTCCCAGGTCAATTTTGACAAAATACCCGAACTTAAACCAGCCTTCAAAAAGGAGGGGACTGTAACTGCAGCAAACGCATCAACCATCAGTGACGGAGCGGCTGCTGTCCTCTTGGTGTCTGGCGAAAAAATGGAAGAACTTGGGCTTGATCCAATTGCAGAAATAGTCGCTTATGCTGACGCAGAACAGGTTCCAGAATGGTTTACAACGACCCCAAGCGTTGCTGCAGAGAAAGTGTTGAAAAAAGCTGGATTGACACTCCAAGATATTGATTACTTTGAATTTAATGAAGCTTTTTCTGTTGTGGCTTTGGTAAACGCACAAATTTTGGATTTGCCAATGGACAAAGTTAATGTGTATGGAGGAGCTGTCTCTTTAGGCCATCCATTAGGTTGTTCGGGGGCAAGAATCGTGGTTACATTAACTAGTATTTTAAGACAAGAGGGTGGTTCATTGGGGCTTGCGGCAATCTGTAATGGTGGCGGTGGCGCATCTGCCATGATAATCAAAAAAACTTGATTCTTCTTCCAGATCATATTTTTGTACTTATCTGGAAGAAGCTCCATTCATTTATTCTATTGTTGATCATTCATAATTTCCAAGAGAATTGTTCTATTGGTTACAGCTTATATTGATTCTACTCTTCATATAGGCGGTTTGCCTCGACTCCGTGAAGGGCTAGTTCTGATTCGATTTCCGTAGGGTTGAGTCGTATGCCTTCTACGGTTAAGAGGTTATAGATAGAATCCAAGTCGATTTTCCATTCGTGGATGCCGTTCAATTTTTCAATAGCGTCTTTGATTTTGTCTACAAGACTGGGATGTTGAGCATTAGTTTCGAAAATGAGCTTTTCCATAGTGTTCCATATTAGGCCCGATAAAAAATCAGGCGTGTTTAACCAAAATAGTATAGACAATCATTTGATTGGCTAATTACGATAGTGTTAATATACGCCTAATAGTATTAAATTAATGGTCTAAAATGATTAAATTGTAATGAAGCTGTTAATTTTTGTAATAAATATGAGAATAAAAGGGCTGTGTTTCTATACTTGAATACATGACTTTTTTAATACACTATTTTTATGGGTACTGAAATTTTGGTAAGTTTGGATTAATCATGACTATTGAAATCTCCTATATCATCATCTTATCACTCCTCGCTATTGTTGTAGTACTATGGCTCTTATATTTTGTTTTGAGAAAGAAATATAGGAAGTTACTGCTAGATAACACGCTCCAAAAGGAGCTTTTTAATCGCATGGATAACCAAAAAATCGAGCATTTCCACCGGGCTCAGTTAAATCCTCATTTGCTAAAAAATTCGTTGAACGGAATGCTTTCTCATGCTTATCAGACCTATTATACCATGGATAAATTGGCTATGGTATTGGATTACGTATTGTATGAGAGCGAAGATGAGCTTGTTTCACCTAAAGCCGAGATTGAATTTGCGCGCAATCTCATCGAGATTAACAAAGTAAAACTGAGCCCCTTATTCGATATACGTGTTAAGTTTGACATTGATGAGGTAAATAGTTATATGCTGAACACACCTTCGTTGATCCCTTTAGTGTCTGTTGATCTGATTGAAAATGCGTTTAAGCATGCTGATTTTCACGGTTCTGATTCATTTATTTCCATCGTATTAATATTTAGGAATGGTTGGCTGGACCTTATGGTGAGCAATAGAATATCAAAACGCTCCCCTTTGCAAAAGTCAAAAAGTGGAATTGGTAGCAAAACTTTGGAGGAGCGCCTGATGTTGTATTATCCAAGTAGGCATCAGCTGCGGAGATTTGTAGAAAATGATGTGTATAATGCCCACCTTCAAATCAAATTATATGCGGAGTGAAAGAAACCTAAAATGTATTCTTTTGGATGATGAAATACCAAGTTTGAGATTCTTAAAAATGCTCTGCGAGCAAATTCCTGGTTTGGAGGTAGTCAAAACTTTTAATGATCCGGCTATACTATTGAGAGAATATGGTACGTTAAGTTTTGATTTTTGTATTCTGGATATTGAAATGCCAGGGTTCAATGGATTTGATGTCGCTAGGGAGCTGAAAGACTTTCCAATTGTTTTTTCTACCGCATATAAACAATATGCGAGTGATGCATACGATATCAACGCAGTAGATTACATGCGTAAACCAATATCATTGCAACGTCTTCAGCAAGCTATTATGAAGGTAGCGCAAATAATTGACAATCAGCCAGAAATAGTATCTTTTGGACAGTTCAATACCAATAAAGGAAAAACGATCTTGTATTTCGACCAGATCAACTATGTTCAGATCGCTGAGGTGGACAGCCGCGATAAAAAAGTCTATTTGGCAGATGGTTCGATCATTTTATTGAAAAATATAAGTTTTGATAAGTTGCTGGAGATTTTGCCTGTGCAGGACTTTATACGCATTAATAAAAAAGAGCTGATTGCGGCCAAGATCGTTAAATTTTTCTCTGCGGATGAAATTACAAGCAACCTGCTGGATCCACAAGCTATGCCCATTCTTTTCAATTTAGGCGAATCGTACAAGAGAATGTTTTTCGAGAAATTCAGCTGATTACAAAATTCCGTTGTTTCATTACATATTTTCTTAAACTGCGTTAGCGAAAAGCATTAAAACTCTCCGAGAATTATATTTTTGTTGTGACCGCATCTAAAAAGTACCGTGTTTGGTGCCTATCAGCCGGGATTTGGTATGCTGTTATAAGGATGTTTATTTAATTGCTATGGAAGATGAGAAAATATAGAAACACGATTTTCTACGTGGTTTTGATCGGTACATTACTCGCTGTAATGTATTGGGTGATTCGTATGGGGACACAGCTAGAATCTCCCGAACTTCTTCGGAGAGAAAAAACAAATAATGGCGCTTGGAAGGATTTTATAACCACGTTATGCGATAGTCTGCAGCATCCATTGGCGATATTGTTGGCTCAAATTGTAACGATTATTATCGCGGCGCGTATCATGGGCTGGATTTGTATTAAGATTAAACAGCCCGTCGTTATAGGCGAGATGCTCGCAGGGATTATATTGGGACCTTCGTTACTAGGTATTTATTTCCCAGCATTCTCACATATGCTATTTCCAATAGAATCGCTGAGTAATTTACAGTTTTTAAGTCAAATCGGACTGATCTTATTTATGTTTATCATTGGTATGGAGTTAGATTTGAATGTGCTACGGAATAAAGCGCACGACGCTGTGGTCATTTCTCATGCGAGTATTGTGATTCCATTTACCATGGGCATCTCATTGGCTTATTTTTTATATCTGTTCCATCCGCCGAAAAATGTAGAGTTTTTATCCTATAGCTTGTTTATTGGTATTTCAATGAGTATCACCGCATTTCCTGTTCTTGCTCGAATTATACAAGAGCGGGGTTTGCAGAAAAGTAAGTTAGGTGCAATGGCGATTACCTGCGCTGCGGCAGATGATATTACAGCTTGGTGTATTCTGGCTGTGGTAATTGCCATTGTAAAGGCAGGTGATTTTGCCAGTGCCTTGTATACAATCGGCTTGGCTATTGGTTATGTGTTCGTTATGATCAAAATCATTAGACCATTTTTAAAGCGCGTAGGAGAGGTGAAGGGAAGTAAAGAGGCTTTAAGTAAACCTGTTGTAGCGATTTTCTTTATCGTGTTGTTGTTATCTTCTTATGCGACCGAAGTGATCGGTATCCACGCACTTTTTGGCGCATTTATGGCGGGCGCCATTATGCCTGAAGGAAGTCGATTTCGAACAGCATTTATTGAAAAAATCGAAGATGTAGCGACCTTGTTGCTATTACCATTATTTTTCGTCTATACAGGGCTGCGCACACAGATTGGTTTGCTTAATGACCCTAATTTGTGGATGATCACCGTTGGTATTATTTTGGTAGCGGTGATTGGTAAATTTATGGGGAGTACATTAGCCGCACGTTTTGTCGGTCAAAGTTGGAAAGATAGCTTAAGTATTGGTGCATTAATGAACACGCGGGGTCTGATGGAGCTTATTGTACTCAATATTGGATATGATCTTGGTGTGTTAAGTGCAGAATTATTTTCGATGATGGTCGTTATGGCCTTAGTAACCACGTTTATGACAGGACCATCCTTAGATCTGATCAATTTTCTTTATCGACCCAGAAAAACGCTCACGCGGGAAGATCTGCACGATAAATCAAAATTTAAGATTCTACTGTCCTTTGCAAAAAGTAATACTGGGATTTCACTTTTATATCTGGCTAATGCTTTAACATTGAAAGCAAAAAAAAATGCTGAAATTACAGCGCTTCATATTGAACCTTCCAATGAGTTACATCACTATGAAGTGGAAACCCATGAGTTAGACAGTTTTCGTGAAATAAAGCAAGCTGCTCAGCAACTTGATCAACCGATTAAGACCGTATTTAAGATTTCGAGTGATATTGATAGCGGAATTGTTCAGACGTCTAACGAAGGCGATCATGATCTGCTCCTCTTGGGGGTAAGCGAATCTATTTATGAGGGTAGTTTGCTCGGAAGGTTCTTAGACTTTACTACGCGAATTATAAACCCCGAGAAGTTATTCCATACGGTTACAAATGCCGAATCACCCTTTACAACATATGACAGAAATCAACAGATCAATGCCAAAGTGAATGCTATGGTGGGCATTTTGATTGACAAAAACTTTGTGAAAGCAAGGCGAGTGACCGTTCCCATTGTCTTAGAGAACGACGAATTTCTCTACGAAATGATGCAGCGCTTTATCCATCATTCAGATGCTCAAATTATTGTTTGGGACGTAAATCAAGTCTTGAGGACCAATGCGGGTTTTAAAGAGAAACTTCGACAATTGGAACAACTTGTACCAAATCATCTGACAATAACTGAAAAAGGGTTAGACAGTGATACCTGGCAGGAGCAAGACCTCATGTTGATCAGCTTGCCCAGCTGGAACAAGATGATCAATAAGAAAGTACATTGGCTTTCCGCTACGCCATCCACGTTGTTGATGGCTGACCGTAAACCCTAAAAAAGTAGCCTTAAACAAAAAGCCCTTAAATCAAATGGATTAAGGGCTTTTTGTTTAAGGCTATGAATGCCTATTTATTTAATTTTTCTATTTTGATCTTTAGTCCGATCAGTTTCTCAATATCGGCCAGATAAGGTCTTTCTTCCACATCACAGAACGAGATTGCTTTTCCTTCGAGTCCGGCCCTTCCTGTTCTTCCGATGCGATGAACATAGGTTTCAGGTACGTTCGGGAGGTCATAATTGATAACGAGGGGAAGTTGTTCGATATCAATTCCTCTTGCAGCAATATCGGTGGCAATCAATATTTTTAGATGATTGTCTTTAAATTCACCCAGCGCCTTTTGTCTGGCGTTTTGAGATTTATTTCCGTGAATGGCTGCTGCTCTCAAACCATTTTTTGCAAGTAGCTTAACAATTTTATCGGCTCCGTGTTTTGTTCTGGAGAATACGATCGTACGTTCCTGCTTAAGTTTCTTTAATAAGACCGTTAGCAATTTGATTTTCTCCTTCTTTTCAACGAAAAATACCGATTGATTTACTTTTTCTGCTGTTGAGCTTACCGGAGTAACGTCAACTTCAAAAGGTTTATTCAATATTCCATGCGCAAACTTACGGATATTGGGAGGCATTGTTGCCGAGAAAAATAATGTTTGTCTCTTTGACGGAATCTTGGTCAGAATCTTTTTTATGTCGTGTATAAAGCCCATGTCCAGCATGTTGTCGGCTTCGTCCAGGACAAGCATTTCGATCTTATCTAGAAACACGATCTTCTGATTTACGAGATCCAGTAAGCGCCCCGGGGTAGCTACTAGGATGTCAACGCCCTTTTTTATTTCTTTGACCTGTTTTTCTTGGCTTACTCCGCCGAAAATGGTGCAATAGTTTACTTTTAGGTATTTTCGGTAAAAATTTATATTATCTCCGATTTGAATAGCCAACTCACGCGTCGGGGTGAGAATCAGCGCTCTAATCGGAACGAATTTACCCGACGTCTTGGTTTCTTCAAGACGTTGTAAAAGGGGAAGTGCAAAAGCGGCAGTCTTCCCTGTACCTGTTTGTGCACACCCAATCAGATCGTTACCTTTCAGTACAACTGGAATAGCCTTTTGTTGAATTGCTGTGGGATGTGTATAGCCTGTTTCTGTTATTGCTTTTAAAAGCGGATCGATTAAACTGAGTTGTTTAAATTCCATGCGTAGTATGTTCGAATTTGTCTTAAATAAAACCTTTTCAAATCATTTTATACTTTTTATTTGAATGCCAAAAGTCTTCAAATAAAAAGTGTAAGATTAATGAAAGTTTAAAGGAAGAATAGGAAAAAGAAATGGGATAAGTCATTGTGAATTACCCCATTTAACAAGAAAGTGTATTTTTTGGATTACGCCAATTTTACATTTGTAGCGCTGATCCCCTTTGGAGTTCTTTCTACATCATAAGTAACAACGTCGCCTTCAGATACTTGGTTTTTAAGCGCAGAAACGTGTACGAAAACATCTGCACTACCATCCTCTGGTGTAATAAAACCAAAACCTTTAGTTTCATTGAAAAATTTAATTTTACCTGTATTCATTATTTTTAATTAAGTGCGGCAAGTTAGGTATAAAAAACCATTAATCTTTCATTTTTTTTGATGAATTACAAAATGTGCTGTTGAGTTGGCTAATTCTCATCGTCAATGTAGACTTTCGCTGGGTTTGTCTATATATATTTTACAATGCGTATTGCAGGCACCTAAAATCATTTTTGTAATTTCATCGAAGCAATTTGCTTTTAATAAAGAAGGGAGCATTTCTCAATAAGGTACTCATCGGGGCGTATGTATTCATATCGGTAACCTCGGCGATGCGCAAATAACAATTTTTAAACCAATATCTAATGAATAGAAAAGATTTTATCAAATCGTCCACTGTTTTGGCTGCATCATCATTTTTCTTAAATGTCCAGGGTTCCAGTTTATTAGATCAGTCTATTCGAGTTGGGCTGATTGGTGTAAATGGCATGGGCTGGTCAGATTTGAATTCATTATTAAAGAATGACGGAATTGTGTGTACAGCTCTTTGTGACGTAGATGATAATATTCTTAAAAAGAGAGCGGAAGAGCTGCGGAAAAGGAATATAGACGTGGAAACTTTTGTAGATTATAAAAAGATGCTCCATAGCTCACTTGTCGATGCCGTTATCATTGCAACGCCAGACCATTGGCATTGCCTTCAAATGGTAGATGCTGTCAATGCAGGAAAGCACGTTTATGTAGAGAAGCCCATTGGCAACTCTATTCTTGAATGTCAATTAATGGTCGAGGCTGCGAAAAAGAATAAGGCTATCGTTCAGGTTGGCCAATGGCAAAGAAGTCAGCAACATTTTCAAGACGCTATTGATTTTGTTCATTCTGGAAAATTAGGCAAAATAAGACTTGTAAAGGCCTGGTCCTACCAAGGGTGGAAAAGTGCTATCCCCGTGGTACCTGACGAACCTGTTCCGGCGGGTGTTCATTATACAGAATGGCTTGGACCGGCGCAAAAAAGACCATTTAATCTGAATCGATTTCATTTTAATTTTCGATGGTTTTGGGACTATGCGGGTGGCTTGATGACCGATTGGGGGGTCCATATGTTGGACTATGCTTTACTTGGCATGAATGTTTCCGATCCAAAGTCTATTATGGCCTCAGGAGGCAAATTTGCTTTTCCGGATGATGCTGGACAAACGCCTGATACAATGACGGCCGTTTACGAGTTTGAGGGTTTTAATATTCAATGGGAGCATGCCAAAGGAATTGATCTTGGTCCCTATAACCGTAACCACGGTGTCGCATTTATTGGTAACAATGGTACGCTGGTTTTAAACCGTTCGGGATGGGAGGTGATTCCAGAAAAGGGGAGGATGGAAGAGGTCGCTATGCAACCTTCTTTAGACGATGGATTAGATAAGCACATGGAAAATTTTGTGGCTGCCATTCGTCAGCGTAATCCGCTATTGCTTCATGCACCAATCGAAGTTGGCGCCCATATTGCCATCTTTTCTCAGCTAGGAAATATAGCATTCAGGACAGGGCAAAAGCTCTACTGGAATAAAGAGAAACAGAATTTTACGGATCAGAAGGCGAATACGTACTTAGCATCGGTTTATCATAACGGATATAAATATCCAAAGGTATAATGCATTGCGACGGGTTGTTGATTAACATAATAATCAACAACCAATGCGTTATTTCTGTCCATCTTTGAGCACAAATTCATTTGCAAGATCGATCTCCTCGCGATTGATGGTATGACCTCCGTTTGAATATATAGCGAGCTTTACGTTTGCATTCATTTTTTCTAAAATGGATGCGGTTGTTTTGACCCGTTCTAATGGAACGTGAAAATCAGGATCGCTAGTGCCGAGGAGAATTGGAGTCTGTGCAAAATCTCCGCTGTAATTTTGGTGGTTAATTTCTTCACCTATTACGCCGCCGATAATTGCGACTGCCCCTCCGTAATGCTGCGCATGCCGTGCAAGGTATTCGAGCGTTAAGCAGGCTCCTTGAGAGAACCCGAAAAAATAAATGTCTTTGGCAGGGATTCCCTGCGCTAAAGCGAGTTGAACGGTATGGTCGATTAAGTCCAGTGCTGAACTCAACCACGGTTCGTTCTGTTGAACAGGAGCCATAAAGGAAAAGGGATACCAACTGTGGTTTTCGGCTTGTGGTGCCAGCAGTGCAAAATTATCGACCTGAAGGTACGATGACAGGCTAAGTATATCTTCGGCACTTCCGCCCCGGCCATGGATCATGATGATGGCTTTTTTTGCCTGTTCCAAATTGTGACCGGCTCTCTTGATGTTTAGTGGATGACTCATGTTGCTTTTTCTTTTTTGATAATTATGTTGTTCTTCTAAACCAAATATCTTGATAGCGCTCGGGATGGCGATGAAATTGTGCATTTACATAAGGACATAATGGAACAATTTTCATGTTATTTTCGCGGGCATAAGATACGAGCTTTTCAAGAAGTATTTTTGCAAATCCTCTGCCCTCATAGGCGTCATCTACCTCGGTGTGGTAAACAACAAGATTGCCGTCGATGATCGCAATGTTCATTAAGCCGGCTTTATGATTATCGGAGAATAATTGCAGTTCGCCGCGTTGACTTTTGTCGAGGATAATTTCAGTTCTTTCCATAGCTCCTTTTTTTGCAAGTGATTTGAAATGATTTATTTATCTAGTCTATTTTCGGTAATGCTTTTTCAATTTGTAATCGATGGCTTTCATACTGCTTTGGCAATTTGAGTGCAGAACCTAAACTCGAGAGCGGTTCATCCACAGTAAAGCCGGGGTTATCGGTTGCGATTTCAAAAAGTACGCCTCCTGGTTCACGAAAGTATAACGAGAAAAAATAGTCTCTATTTATTTTAGGCGTGATATCTAATCCTGCTGAAAGTATTTTTTCGCGGTACTCCATCAAAACGTTATCGTCTTTCACGCGAAATGCGACATGATGATTTGTACCGGCTGCATTTTTGCCGTAGTTCAGATTTTCATCTGCGATGATGTCGACCATGTAGGCTGTGGCTATACTGTCCGTCGTCAATCGATAACGATTGTCAATCTGTTGGCTAAGCGTATAGCCTAAAATATCGGTCAGTATATCTAAGGTTGGCTCTGCCTTTCTTAAAGAGAGTGTTACATTATGGAAGCCTTTTAAGGCATTTTCTGCTTGGATATCGGTGGTTGTCCAAGGAAGTCTTGGATCAGTTGTTTCAATAAACTGAAGCTGTAAGCCGTCGGGATCACGAAATGATATTAATTTCTCTCCAAAAATCTCATCTTCTATCCACTGGATGCGATATTGTGTTAAGCGATTTTTCCAAAAATCTAGACTACCTTTCGGTACGGAGTAGCCGATGTGGGTAGCCATTCCTGCACCTGGGGCTCCTTTTCCAATACCTTCCCAAGGGAAAAAAGTAAGGATAGTCCCAGGTTCTCCCATTTCATTGCCGTAGTAAAAGTGGTAGGTGCCGGGATCATCAAAGTTTACGGTCTTTTTTATAAGACGGACACCCAGTACTTGCGTGTAGAAATCGAGATTTCGTTTTGCATTATCGGCTATCGCAGTAATGTGATGCAATCCTAATATTTTATTTTCCATATCAACGTGTTATATTTTTCAACGAGTTATATTTTTTATAATGCGTTATGTTTTCTTAACTGAGATAAAGTTACACCAATTCAAAGAAAGTTTTATTGAACTAGATTAATAAAATCAATTGTGTATCAGTAACGGTATCTCTCTAAATTTAATTGGAAAATAACTTATTTATTAGGAATATAGACGATGAATTTTTGAGATAAGGCAACTATTCATCGCCTAGTTTGTTCTTAATAAAACATTATTTGATCAATTTCCTTATTAATTAGGCGGTGTTGAGTAATGTTTTTGTTAACTTCACGGTGATAATAAACCTGATCTAAATACTGGAAATAAATGGTAAATAATGTTTTTCCTGAAAATGAGTTAAGAAGGATAGAGAAACTAAAGTCTTATGAGTTAATGGGACTTGGGAAAGACCCTGAATTAGATGTTTTTGCGCAGGCGGCCTGTTTGATTACAGATTGTCCTGCTGCTCTAATTGCCATGATGGAACAAGAAACGCAACGTATTCAGAGTTGCGTTGGGATAGCGTTGGACACTGTGGACAGGAAGAATACCGTCTGTCAGTATACGATCATGAGTAAAGAAGTGCTCATCATTGAAGACACTTTTAACGATGTTCGCTCTTCTTCCAATCCCCTGATTCGCGAGGGAAATATCCGTTTTTACGCGGGGGTCCCGCTTTTGGACGATGATGGTGATGCGCTTGGGACAATTTGTGTGATTGATTTCCATCCTAAACAGCTTTCAGAGAAACAGGTCAGCTCCCTGGCAGAATTAGGCAAGGCAGTGACCAAGATATTACTAGGAAAGCATCGAAAAAAACAGGCGGGCTATTTCGCTGAAATTTTTCATTTGACCAACAATATCATTTGTGTTTTGGATGATATGCACAATGTTAGAGATGTTAATCCTGCATTTAGTAAAGTTTTGGGATTGTCCCGCTCGAACAGCTTAGGCAAATCTATTTTCACTTTATTGGGTGATAATGAAGAAAAATTAGCATCCGACTTGAACCGGGTAGCTGAAACAAAATACGGTATCCAAAGCAGTAGTACGATTCGAATGGAGAACGGCCAAATGGTGGAGATTGAATGGCATTTTAAATTTGATGCAGTCAACCGTGATATTTTGGCTTTTGGCAGAAATGTGACAGAAGAACGGGAAGAAAAGCTGAAACTGGAAAATTCGGAGCGTAGATTCCGTAGCTTTTTTGAAAATGCCATTGGCCTGATGAGCATGCATGATATGGAAGGTAATATTTTATCAGTTAATGAAAAAGGAAGAGAGTTATTAGGTTATTCCAAAGAGGAGGTCAAAGGGCTTAATCTAACAAACTTGGTCCCGGCCCATCATGTTGCTTTAGTCGCAGATTATCTTCAACGTATTGCAAGCAACCGAGAGGATTCAGGAATGATGGTTTTACAAACAAAAGATGGTGAAGATATCTCTTGGCTTTATCATAACATGCTAGAAACTGATGAAAATGGAAAGTCTTACGTTGTCAGCACCGCGTTGAATATGACGGACCGGCTACGGCTTGAAAATGATCTTTTGCATACCAAGCAGATCTTAGAACAGACAAATGCTGTAGCTCAAGTTGGTGGATGGGAGGTAGATTTGGCTAACAATAAGGTCTATTGGTCCGATTCTACAAAGCTTATCCATGGTGTACCACTTGATTTTACGCCGGATTTTGAGCATGCTATCGGATTTTATGAACAGGAGAGTCAGGGCACATTGCGACGAGTATTTGAAGAGGCAATTGCTTCCAGGACACCTTATGATACGGAATTACGTCTACTAAAGCAAAGCGGCGAGTCGATTTGGGTACGCGTAAAGGGTATTCCCGAATTTGAAAATGATGTATGCAAACGTGTGTATGGAATTATTCAGGATATTGATCATAGTAAATCGCTATTTCTGGAGTTAGAACGCAAAGAGTCGATGTTACGGGCCTTTGTAGATTACGTTCCGGCTTCTGTCGCCATGTTTGACCGAGATTTTAACTACATTTCTGTCAGTAATCAATGGTTGGAAGATTTTCATGATGGGGCGAATTTGCCGCCTAACAGTAACTTTTTTGATCTTTTTCCCAACATTCCGGAAAATAGAAAGAAAATATACCGCGATGCTTTAGCTGGCGTATCTTATAAGAATAGGGATGAGATTATTCAGGCCGGTGGATTTGCCGAAGCGCAGCATTTCAATTGGGAAGTTAGGCCATGGCATCTGGCTGATGGAAGTATAGGTGGGATCATTATTTTTACGCAGAACATTACGGAGTCAGTAAAAATAAATGATGAATTGAAATTAGCAAAAGAGCTAGCCGTGCTAGCGAGTAAGGCAAAGTCCGAATTCCTAGCCAATATGAGCCACGAAATTCGAACACCTTTAAATGGCGTGATCGGATTTTCAGACTTATTGTTGAAAACGCCATTAAATGATACGCAATTGCAATATCTTGGCTATATCAATGAATCGGGGAATAGCTTGCTCAATATTATCAATGACATTTTGGATTTTTCAAAAATTGAATCCGGAAAACTTGAATTATTTGTTGATAAATATAATCTATATGATGTAGCTAATCAGGTTATTAATGTCGTTCTCTATCAAGCCCAGCGAAAGGATGTCGAACTGCTTCTGAATATTGAGCAGGGGCTACCCGCTTTTGTTTGGGTTGATGAATCGCGTATCAAGCAAGTACTGGTGAATCTGCTGGGCAATGCGGTGAAGTTCACAGAAAAAGGCGAGATCGAATTTAAGATCAGTAAGCGCTATAATAGCGAGGATAAATTAGCGCTACGGTTTGAAGTTAGGGATACCGGTATTGGAATTCCGCCCGAGAAGCAGCAGCGTATATTCGATGCTTTCACCCAAGAAGATAGTTCCGTAAGTAAACGTTATGGTGGTACCGGACTTGGTTTGACGATCTCTAATAACCTGTTGAAATATATGGGAAGCAAACTGCATTTAGTGAGCAAAATGGGCGTCGGATCCACATTTTTCTTTGATATTGAGGTTCCATTTGAAGAACAGGAAGTTATAGATACAGCACTGCCATTAAATCGGGTTCTTGTTGTTGACGATAACGCTAATAATCGGATTATTCTTCAACATATGCTGTCGTATAAGAACATCGAATCTGTACTTGCAGCTAATGGTATGGAAGCTTTACAGTTATTGATGAAAGGTGAAAGGTTTGATGTTATTTTAATGGATTATCATATGCCGATATTATCGGGCCTCGAAACGATCGTTAAGATCAAAGAACTCTTTCTCAAGCAAGAGGAAGGTATTCCATTGATCGTCTTGCATACCTCATCGGAAGAGCATGAGGTGATTTCGGCATTTCGACAGGAAGAGCATTCTTTCTGCTTGCTTAAACCTATTAAATCGGAAGAATTGTATTCAACACTTCGCCGAGCGATCCAGCAAAATAGGCAGGAAGCCGTCCAAGCAAAAGCTAATGAAAATTTACCTGTGTCGTCAGATTTCTTTGATAAGGAAATTCAGGTGCTATTGGCGGACGATAATGCAGTCAATATGGCGCTCAATTTGCGCATTATGGCCAGTATTATGCCGGGTGCACGACTGACTGAAGTGTCTGACGGCGCTCAAGCCATTGCGGCCTGTATGAAAAAAACATTTGATTTTATTTTAATGGATGTTCAGATGCCTGAGATCGATGGTATCGAAGCTACCAAACAGATTCGCCAGATTGAAGGTTATGCCGACACACCTATAATTGGTGTTACAGCCGGTAATATTTCGGGTGAAAGGGAACGTTGTCTAGCTGCGGGGATGTCCGATTTTTTAGCCAAGCCTATTCGACAACAAGATTTGTACACAGCGTTAGATAAAGCTATATCTGGTAATCCGATTGTTGACGAAGGGTCCGATTTAGCGCACGACGATCAACATTTAGACATGCGTCGTTTGGATGAACAGGCGGGTGATGATCCTGCATTTCTAGCTTTTTTTCTGGATTTGGTCGTACGGGAGATAACAGGGGCTAGGAGGCAGCTTCAGGTGGCAATTCATGCCAGTGATATTGTCCATGTCAAGGAGCTGCTGCATAAATTGCGGGGCACTGCTTCAACAGCAGGGCTAGTCAAATTGGCCGAGATGACAAAAGAATTGGAAACAAGTTCCACCATTGAAACTGATCTTTCGACTGCTTTTATAGCAATTGAACAAGAAATGGATATAGGTTTGGAACTCATTACAAAAATTTTAAATAAATAACGCTATGTTGATTTTAATAGCTGAAGACGACGAATTGGTACTACGTACTGTTGAGCACAAATTGGTAAAAGAAGGGCACGAAGTTGTGTTGACCAGAAATGGCCGTGAAGCGATAGAGAAAATTAATGAACTGGATTTGGATTTAGTTGTCACGGACATTATGATGCCTTTTGCTTCTGGTATTGAAATTCTTTCGGCGATTAAGCGCGTTGGAAAGGAGATTCCAGTCATTGTATTATCGAGTATGGGCCAGGAGGAGGTTGTGGTCGATGCCTTCGACTTGGGTGCATCAGATTTTATGGTTAAGCCATTTAGTCCAAACGAGCTCATTCTCAGAATAAAACGCCTAAAAAATAAATAAACAATATGTATCACCATATCGCACTACATGAACTTATTCTTGCGATAGTTATCGTGTTGATCTTAGTACTGTTGTTGATTATTACCGTATTAGGATACAGCTTCTATAGTTATCGAATACTTCATAATAAGCAATCTTGGAGAGAAATCATCGAGTATAAGATTATGGAGACAATCGTAGGGAATGATGACCGTAGTGATAGCGATAAGGAATTTGCGGAACATTTAAAGGAGCCTTCATTTCGGGCACTTTTTTTAGATGTACTGGTTGATTCGGATCGAAAATTTTCTGGTGCTGCTAAACAATCGATTAATAGGCTGTTTCGTGATTTTGAACTGGAGGATGAAGCCTGGCGGAAACTCAGGCATCGCAGCGGCTATTTGGTAGCCGGCGGTGTTCAGGAGCTTGCAGCGATGAATGTTGAAGCTGCAATACCTGAAATCATGGAGAAGTTGAACGATCCCCGAACTGCCGTTTATCAGGAGGCCCAATATGCAATTGTTAGTTTTAAGGGATACGAAGGCCTTGGCTTTTTGGATCATTTCAACAAGCCGTTATCGGACTGGCAACAGCTCCGCTTATTGTATTCAATTCATGATATACCAGAACAGGCTGATTTACAGGTAAAGGATTGGATCCATAGTAAAAATGATTCGGTTGTTATCTTTACTTTACGTCTAATTCGAAAATTTAGATTGATGACCCTTTATACATTGGTCTTTAGCCTATTGGAACATCCTTCGATAAATGTTCGTGTACAGGCGGTAAGAACTTTGCAAGCTATTGAGAACAGTGAGACTATTCAGCAATTTATACAAGGTTTCGATCTGCAGCCACTCGCAGTGCAGAATGAGATGCTGAAGGCGATGAAGATGATCAAGAGTAAAGAAAGTGAGCATTTTCTTAAAGAACTACTGTGGAATCATAGCCCTGTATCAATTAAAATTTCTGCTGCAGAAGTACTTGTCGTTCTCGGAGAGGAACACTATCTGCGGGAGATCTCCCAAGATGGAGATACTTACGACGAACTTAAACAAATTATTAAACACGCTTTGCAAGAGAAAAAATGTTAGAGTTTTCCCATATCGTATATGAAATTATAGTTTGGCTATTTTTGCTTTATTCGGGGGCGGTATTTCTTATCTATGCTTGGATAGGATTATATGCTTATGGAGCTGTGTTTCGTTACAAACATGATAATACGTTTACGGACTATAGTATTATCGCCACCAACCCCAATGCACCTACATTCAGTCTGATTGCACCGGCCTATAACGAGGGTATGACTATCGTCGAGAATGTGCGGTCCTTATTGTCGTTGTATTACCATAATTTAGAAATTATAATCGTAAATGATGGAAGTAAGGATGATTCTATATCGAAATTGATCACGTCTTATGAACTTGAACCGACGTCATTCTTTGTTCAGGGAAACATTGAGACCAAGGAGATACGTGGAATCTATAAGAGTAAGAATCCGGCGTTTAAGAAGCTGATTGTTGTAGACAAAGCGAATGGGGGCAAGGCGGACGCCCTTAACGTTGGGGTGAATATCTCTTCTGGAGATTATATCGTTTGTATTGATGTGGACTGTATTTTAGAACAAGATGCCATTTTAAAACTAGCGAAGCCATTTCTAGAACAAACTGACAAACGCGTTATCGCTTGCGGTGGCGTTATCCGTTTAGCTAACAATTGTAACGTTGTGAATGGGTCTGTTGTCGATGTTAATTTGCCTAAGTCCTGGTTGGGGCGGACGCAAGCTTTAGAATATATCCGTGCTTTCATTTTGGGGCGAATGGCTTGGTCTAGAGCTTCGGGATTAATTCTTATTTCAGGTGCATTTGGCGCTTTTGACCGGGAAATTGTGTTGGCTTGCGGAGGCTATGACCGAAATACGGTTGGGGAGGATATGGAGCTTGTTGTTCGTATGCGTCGCTATATGGAAGAGCAAAAGCTGCCTTACGAGGTCGTTAATATAACAGATCCCTTATGCTGGACGGAGGTTCCAGAATCTAAAGAGGTACTACGCAAGCAGCGTAATCGTTGGATGCGTGGCACCATGGAAACCTTATGGAAGCATCGCAAACTCATGTTCAATCCAAAATATGGTCGTTTTGGTATGGTTAGCATGCCTTACTGGTTTTTCTTTGAATTTTTGGGTCCCATTGTCGAATTTACAGGTTACATTGTCTTTTTAATCTTTTTTATACTCGGAATTATCAACTGGCCATTTTTCTTTGCACTTTTTGCGCTGGTTATTGCTTCGGGAATTTTGTATTCCATCTATGCCATCTTGGTTGATCTTGTTAGCCACCAGGTCTATTCAAAGAAGCGGGACCTTTCGACGTTAATAACTACCGCTATTCTAGAACCATTTTACTTTCACCCCATTGTTGTTAAAGCTGGTGTCCAGGGGGTTGTTGACTACTTTCGCAAGCAGCATGGCTGGGGAGAAATGACACGACAAGGCTTTCAACAGAAGGATGCAAATGAGTCGGTTTGGAAATACCTCGGTCACCGATTAAATCTGTCGTTACAGAGCTTAGGCCCTGTGATGTTGGTTGTCTTTGCCTTGTATATGTTATCCGTTGGTGTAGAATGGTGGTGGTACGGTCGTCGATTTGCTCAACTTTCGGAGGTCCATGCAGGCAAATACTTGTTTTTGGATAACATCCTGTTCATCTTTCAAGCCTTAGCCTGTTTGGGTATAGGCTATTTATTGCTACAATTCTTAAGCAGATTTTGGGGGAGGCTTCTTTTGATCATTTCGTTCTCGTTTATTGTTGTTATGCAGTTCATCTTGTTTCTGTATTTTGGCGAATCGAGAAATTTGCTTGGGGCTGATATGTTCTATTACAGTTCGGAAGAAATGAAGCAAATTTTGGAGGCTAGCGGTATGTTAAGTGTTACCAATATTGCTTTACTTTTATTATTGATCGTAATTTCTTGGGTTCCCCTTTGGATTGCCAATAAAAAGACATTCAAGAAGACCTATGTTAGTATTGCACTGTTAACTCTTGGGTTGATGTCGTTTTTCATCAGCCCGGCTTCGCTTTTAGGAGGTAGCTCCGAAAAAGATGAATTTGTAGCCAATGTAAGCCGGAGTAAATGGCGTTATTTCTTTAATTCCAATTTATCAAATTATGTGGATGAACATCCGGGTATGCTCGCAATGTTTCATAAAGAGGAGGAGGATACAAAGGTGTTGGATTCTAAATTTCCTTTTTTGAAAAAAGAAGATACTAATGATTTTTTAGGGGCCCACCTTCAGAAAACGTCGAAAGTGCCCAATTTAGTTATTCTCATCATCGAGGGGCTAGGGCACGCCTACAGCGCTGAAAATGGCTATATCGGTAACTTCACCCCATTTATAGGCAAATTGAAGCAACAGTCTTTGTATTGGGATAATAATATGAGTTCCTCGGGTCGAACATTTTCCGTTTTACCGACCATAACAGGTTCGTTGCCTTTTGCTACACATGGATTCCTGGAACAAGATACCTTGCCAGACAATTTCAATTTATTTAATATTCTGAAGAGCAATGGATTTAATACTGGTTTTTTCTATGGCGGACATTCAAATTTTGATTTCATGAAGAAGTTCATGGATTATAATAAAATTGATATGCTCATCGATCAGGAAGCATTCGGCCCTCCGTATAAGAAATTGCCTGAAAAGGGGGAGGAAAGTTGGGGGTATGAAGACCAAGCTGTATTTAGTAAGCTTCTTGAGGTACAGAAAGTGCAGCAACAACCTTATTTCCATGTACTTTTGACGCTATCTACACATAACCCATTTTTGATTAACAATGCGGCACATTATGAGCAACTTTTTGATCAACGTATAGCGACATTGAACCTTACACCGGAACAAAAAAAGTGGGCTTTAGAAAACCGTACGCAGCTGGTCTCGGTGTTGAATTTGGATGATGCGATGGGACAATTTTTTGAATCCTACAAAAAGAGGTCAGATTTTGCAAATACGATTTTTGTCATAACTGGCGACCATGCGATGCCTGAGATACCATTACAGAGCAAAATCGATCGCTATCACGTTCCTTTGTTGATTTATTCGCCACTTTTAAAAGGGCCAAAGACTTTTCATCATTTTGTTAGCCATTTTGATGTTGCGCCTTCTATATTGGCCTACTATCGTGAGAATTTTGGCCTTAAAACCCCAGCTCAAGTTACTTGGATAGGTGAGGGCCTAGACAAAGGGGCATCTGCACAAGGTGATGGTATAGCCATGATGCAAAGTAAAAATCAATTGATTGATTTTGTCAGAGGTAATTACCATCTTTCCGACGGGCAATTGTTTCAGTTGGATGGTGTGTTCAATGAAGATGTCGCCCCGGATAATGCAAAAGAAGAGGTTTCAAAGCGCTTTGAATTATTTAAGCGCAAGAATAAGCTATTCTATACAGAGAAGCGGCTCATTCCGGATAGCGTCTATACCAACTATTTCAAACGGACAGGAAACCGCTAGAATTTTCGAATATAACCAAGGATGATGTCTAGTTGATTTCCTTTTTCTTTGGGACGGAATTCTTGGTTATAATAGGTGCCCGAAATTGAAAACAGATTACTTTGCTTAACAGAGAAATTATATTCAGCACCTACTTTGAATGTTTTTAATTTATAGGAAGCGTTGTCCAATAGATTATTTCGGTTTTCCTCAGGGCTCAGACCCGTTCCGGCGCTAAATCCGAAGTAATCGTTTGCTCCTTTTGTATAATAGCGGACTGTTCCGGTATACGATTGGGAAATATTCTTTTCGTCTGGAGTAAGGTAAGTCCTTAGATTGAACCACAAGTTTTGGTAATATTTTCCGACTGAAGCTGTGTACATCCAGATGTTGTCACTAAAATAGAGCTGACGATATCCGATTTCCCCCTCAAAGCTGTTCGGAAGATTGGCATAGAGAGACACACCAGTTCTATATTTCGCAAAAATCCCCACATTATTGGAATAGCCTGCTCCGACATAGAGGTAAAATATCTTTGAAAGCCGTGGGTAAGCCTCCATCTCAAATTGGACGCCATTTTCTGCAAATTTATTCGCATAGTTAGTTCTGAAAATTACAGATCCTATTGCTGTTGCCCGTTTATAACTTAATCCAACAATGTGCCAATTGTGATCAAACTGTTTGTCAAAATAGACAAAATTGTACGTCAGACCGATTGCATTTTTAGCGGTATACTCTTCAATATTTTTTGCCAATGCTCTGGCCTCCGTATTTTTTGGATTAATTTCCAACAAACTATGAATTGCCTTTTCGGCAGTTTCGTATTGATCGTTGCCATAGCTTATTTTGCCTTTTAGCAATAGTAAATCCTGAGACTGCGGATGTATGCGTAGCCCTTTATCGGTAATTGCAATTGCTCTTTCAGCCTGATCGTTCCAATACTCAAGCGAAGCGTAGGCCAAAAAGAAATCTTCATCAGTGGTATTTTTTCTATCCAGTTCCGTAAAGATGGCCCTTGCCGAATCTATCTTATCTGACCAGGTATAAATGCGCGCTAAAAAAATGTTGATATCCGTGTAGTCCGGTGCTTGAAGTAGCGCCTGCTTGGACAATTGAATCGCTTGTGGATAATCTTTTGAATCAAAAGCAACCTTTCGCGCTTTAGCAAAGAGATCATCGGCAGTGAGTTTTGTCTCTTGCGCCATGGAGAATAAAGGTATTAGTGATAGTAATGGATAAATTACTTTTTTCATTCCGGATTGTATAGTTGATATTTAAGCTTGCTAATATATAAACTAAAATTAGCAAAATTTGTTTGTGCACTGTGGTTTTAAATAAATTTTGCGCGCTCGTGAATCCTTCTAAACCATTTATGGGATACCATTTGAGACGACATTTAGAATGAGAGTTTAGAAAACCGCCAATTTAAGGTATCGATAATGGTTAACTGGTTGCTGTCTACAGGTAAACCGGTTATGATCTTAAGTACCTGCATAGCCATCATGCTACCTATGATCCCTGGCAGGGGCCCTAGTACTCCATTTTTATCGCAATTTGGAACCTGATCGGGGTTTGGGGGAGTGGGAAAGATGTCCAGAAGGTGTTTACTGCCTTCAAAGTTAAAAACTGCCAGCTGTCCTTCAAAGCCGTGGATGCTCCCATATACCAAGGGTTTATCGAGTTGCAAGCAAATTTGATTCAGTAAGTAACGTGTCGAGAAGTTATCCGAGCAATCTACTACTATTTGATAGGGAGCAAGAATTGCAGCCGTGTTGTTCGGTTCTATCTTCACCTGAACCGTATGAAAATCAATTGTACTATTATGCTGTCGAATATAGTCTTGGGCACTTTCGGTTTTAGTTTTGTGAATGTTGTTTTCGGAGTGTATGATCTGTCTATTTAGATTGTGGATTTCAACATGGTCAAAATCAGCCAGGCCAAGTTTACCTATACCTGCAGCGGCTAAATATTGAAGGACGGGACTTCCGAGTCCCCCTGCGCCAACAATCAATACCTTGGCATCCATGATTTTTCTTTGTCCTGAGACGCCAATTTCATCGATAAAAATCTGCCGGCTATAGCGCTCAAAAATATTGTCTTTTTTCATTTATTTTAACGTACTATGCCAGCGAAATTGGTTTCCCAGTCCTTCATCACTGGCGAGTATCCCATTTTTCGGATTTGACTTTTTATGGTTTCCATATCCCTTTCATCGCTTACTTCAAATTGTTCTAACGCTTGTGGATCGACCACATAGCCCCCCGGATTGGTTTTTGAGGCAGCGCTCATTGTTGTTACACCGATCGGTATAATATGATCTCTAAACGTTTCGTTTTCCCTAGTGGAGATAGAGATTTCCAAATTTTCATTCCACAGGCGATAAGCACAGATTAGCTGCAGTAGATCGCGGTCGGCCAAATGAAAATTTGGTTCCACAGAGCCAGCAGCTGGGCGTAGGCGTGGAAAGGAAATGGAATAACGAGTCTGCCAATAGTGTTTTTGTAAATAGGCAATGTGTGCGGCGGTAAAGAAACTGTCCACCCGCCAGTCTTCGAGCCCAAGTAATACGCCCAGTCCGATTTTATGGATGCCCGCCCGGCCTATACGATCAGGTGTATCCAAGCGATAATCAAAATTTGACTTCTTTCCCTTGGGATGATATTGCCTATAAACTTCGCGGTGGTATGTCTCTTGATAAACCAAAATGGCATATACGCCAGCGGCCTGCAATAACTCGTACTCGGATTGTTCCAACGGTTGTACCTCAATGGATATCTGCGAAAAATGGGACTTTAGAAGTTGGATAGCATGTAGGAAATAATTGATTTCAACAGTTTTGTTAGCTTCTCCGCTAACGAGGAGGATATGGTTAACTCCCATAGCTTTAAGTGCCATCGCCTCCAGTAACAACTCGGTATCGTTGAGCGTTTTTCGTCTGATTTTGTTGTCCATGCTGAAACCGCAATAGGTGCAAATATTCTGGCACTCATTGCTGAGGTAAAGGGGAGCATACAGCTGTACGGTTTTACCGAAGCGGCGTTGCGTGATTTGTTGTGTTTTTTGTGCCATTTGTTCCAGATACGGTGCTGCAGCCGGTGATATGAGCGCCCTAAAGTCGGCGAGCGTTAACTGGTCTTTTTCTAACGCATGCAGTACATCCTGCTTGGTAGCGTCATAAATCTGCGTGTGGACATCATTCCAGACGTAGGTATCGAGTATCGTTTTGAAATCTGTCATAAGTGAATTATCAATCAAATAAAAATGAAGTTAAGGGGCTCGAACCGATTGCTTGTGATCCGATCTTTCCTAAACCGGCCTCATAAGCCTTTCGTCCAGCGATAACAGCTTCTTTGAATGCTTCGGCCATACGTATCGGATTATTTGAGACTGCAATTGCCGTATTGACCAAGACGGCATCCGCTCCGATTTCCATGGCTTTGGCAGCATCGGAAGGCGCTCCGATGCCAGCATCGACAACAACGGTTACATTACTCTGTTCAATGATAATTTCAAGAAAGTCCAACGTACGAAGTCCTTTATTACTACCAATAGGGGCACCTAGAGGCATAACAGCTGCTGTGCCAGCATTTTCCAGTCTTTTGCAAAGCACTGGATCTGCATGGATATAGGGCATGACGACGAATCCTAATTTGGCCAACGATTCAGTTGCGCGTAAGGTTTCAATGGGGTCAGGTAGTAGATAGCGGGGATCGGGATGAATTTCCAACTTTACCCAGTTGGTTTCCAATGCCTCTCGTGCAAGTTGGGCCGCGAGTACCGCTTCTTGAGCGGTACGTGCTCCTGAAGTATTCGGCAACAAATGGATATTTTTCAGTTGGAGGGCATTCAGGATATTGTCGTCTATGGTATGCTGATCGATGCGTTTGAGGGCCACGGTAACCAACTGGGAAGCCGATGATTTAACGGCATGGCTCATTTCTGTGAGATTGCCGAACTTGCCCGTACCCAAAAATAGCCTGGATTCAAATACGCGATCGGCTATGGTTAAATTGCTCATATTAAAATTTTGTGGATTGATGAAACGATTGTTGGATTATGGGTTATACTACCGGAAAGTGCAATTCCATAAACTCCAGTTTGTAATAACTGTTGAATGTCGTCGAGGTGGGCTATACCGCCAATCGCGAATATCGGGATTGGGGATAACCCTTCTTGTCTAACCTGCCCGATGATATTTTCATATCCGTCGAGCCCCAATAGGGGACTGAGGTTATGTTTTGTCTTTGTAAAGCGGAATGGTCCGAGTCCGATATAGTCACAATTTTCCGTTATTCTTTGGTATACATCTGTAAAGCTATTTGCAGTACCGCCGATTATTTTTTTTGGCCCCAATAGCTTCCTTGCAGCATCGATACTGCCATCCTCCAGTCCGAGATGTACGCCGTCAGCATCGACAGCCGCTGCAAGCGCAGTATGATCATTGATGATACAGGTGGCACCATATCGCGAACACACGTTTTTGACCTGTTCTGCCAATCTGTAAACATACGCTTGGTGAGCTCCCTTCCATCTCACTTGTATCCATTTTACACCAGCATCAAGGGCCTTTAAAATATTATCTTTTTGTGCTGCTAATGTTTGTCCTTGTGATATGTATTGAAGTTTTTCCATAGTTTTTGTTGACATGCAATGAAATTTTGAATTGGGTCGGGATGCTGCCATAAAGCGCCGTACAAGGCTATTCCCTCTGCCCCTTCCTGCAACGGGAGGAGACAGTTAGCTTGGTTTATTCCGCCAAGTGCTATCAGACGAACAGTAAAATTAACGCGATTTGGAAGCTGATTCAGTTGAGCATTATACCTTCCGTATTCTTTTTTTGAAATACTTGGAAATATCGGACTTAGAAAAGCATAGGTCCAGCATTTATCCAGTTTGTTGAATGCCGCAATATCATGTACAGATGTCGAGCAAATAATTGTAGTGTTCACCTGATTGGAGGGACTATGCTGTCTGCTCCATTCATTCCGATGAATGCGTGAGATCCCGAGTTCCGTCGATAGGTGAGGGTGAGAATGAAGAACTAACTTTTCAAGATATGCAGGATCTATTGATTCTACATATCTTGCCATTTGTAAATCTGTAAAATGATATTTGCGTAAGTGCAGGATATCGAGCCCCTTCTCAAGAAGGGTATGGATAACCGCTTTTTCAGCATGTATGGTCTCTTCTGGCGTTAGTGCAATGATCATAAATAGAGTTCTTTACCCTGTGCGATAAATTCTTGCGATTTTTCAAGCATACCCTGCGCTGCACTATCCCGTATTTCCTGCGTAATCTTCATGGAGCAAAATTTGGGGCCACACATGGAACAGAAATGAGCTACTTTAGCTGCATCTGCAGGCAAGGTTTCGTCATGATACTCACGTGCGGTATCCGGATCTAGGGAAAGATTGAATTGATCTTCCCATCTAAATTCAAATCTCGCTTTACTTAAAGCATTGTCACGATACTGCGCTCCAGGGTGTCCTTTGGCCAAATCAGCAGCATGTGCGGCTAGTTTGTACGTGATCACACCATCTTTAACATCTTTTTTATTTGGTAATCCGAGATGTTCTTTTGGGGTGACATAACAAAGCATGGCACAACCGTACCAACCGATCATTGCAGCTCCAATCGCCGAAGTAATATGGTCATACCCCGGAGCGATATCGGTAGTAAGCGGGCCTAAGGTATAAAATGGGGCTTCATTACAACATTCCAGTTGTTTGTCCATATTTTCTTTGATCAGTTGCATGGGCACGTGGCCGGGGCCCTCTATCATTACCTGAACATCGTGTTTCCAGGCGATCTTGGTGAGTTCGCCCAGTGTTTCGAGCTCAGCAAATTGAGCCGCATCGTTGGCGTCCGCAATAGCTCCTGGACGGAGACCATCGCCAAGTGAAAAAGCAACATCATATCGTTTCATGATCTCACAAATCTCCTCAAAATGGGTATAGAGAAAGTTTTCTTTGTGGTGAAAAAGACACCATTTGGCCATGATAGAACCACCCCTTGAGACGATACCAGTTACTCGTGTTGCTGTAAGATGAATGTAGCGAAGCAATACACCGGCGTGTATAGTAAAGTATGAAACACCTTGTTCCGCCTGTTCGATCAAAGTGTCTTTAAAAATCTCCCAAGTAAGGTCTTCGGCCACACCTTTTACTTTTTCTAATGCCTGATAGATTGGAACGGTACCGATTGGAACTGGTGAATTGCGGATGATCCACTCGCGGGTTTCATGGATATTTTTACCGGTGGATAGATCCATGATCGTGTCGGCTCCCCAACGACAGGCCCATACCGCTTTCTCAACTTCTTCCTCTATACTTGAACTTACAGCGCTATTGCCAATATTGGCATTAATTTTAACAAGAAAGTTGCGCCCGATAATCATGGGTTCACTTTCAGGGTGATTGATGTTATTGGGAATGATCGCTCTCCCGGCAGCGATCTCTTCGCGGACAAACTCGGGAGTAATCGTTTTTCTAGGGATTCTGGCACCAAAGTTTTGGCCTGTATGCTGATGATCCATTCCGGGGGTGCTGGCTACTAGCTGCTCGATATGTTGATTTTCGCGGATAGCTACGTACTCCATTTCAGGCGTAATGATACCTTGCTTTGCATAATGTAATTGGGTGACATTACTCCCGGCAGAGGCTACTTTTGGTTTATGACTATAGGCAAATCGGAGTTCATCCAACGTTGGATCAGAAAGGCGTTGTTGTCCATATTCAGAGCTGATGCCCGCCAGCTGTATGACATCCTGGCGATTCAATATCCATTGTTCGCGAAGCCGGGGGAGACCTTTTCGGATATCGATCTGAAAATTCTCATCGGTATATGGACCAGAGGTGTCGTAGATTGTAATAGGGGGATTAATTTCTACTTGTCCATTGCTTAATTTGGTTGGACTTAAAGAAATTTGGCGCATAGCCACTTGAATAGGAAATAGTGTTCCAGGTACAAAAATTTTTTTTGAATTGGGAAAAGGGGATTGCGTAATTGTTTCAGCTGTCATTTTTTCTGAATTGAAGTGAATGATTAGGGTGATTTTTTTTAATCATTATCCGCCTTGCGATGCGGTTATTAAGATGATTTGATCGTGAGGTTTGAGTGTTGTTTTAGCCCAATCGTCCTTAGGTATAACATGGTTGTTGATGGCAGCAGCAACACCTTGGGTTTTGCCAGATAGTTCCAAAACCAATAGTTCCTCAAGTGAAGAAGGAGCGGGGTCGAAAGATCGAATTTGATGATTTATTGTAAGTTCCATTCCTTAATTTTTTTGGTTAAACTTTAGGAATGGCTACACGAAGGTACAGCAATGCACCTGTTAGACAGCTCACTTTTCCCTACGCCAGTATGATCCGGATCAGGTTCTAAGGGTAAAATCTCAGCCTGCACAAGCAGACACCCCTAAAGTTAAAACGAAGATAGTATTATTTTTGTGAAAGTTGCAAGAATTTTAATTTAAATGCCTCATATATACAGCAGGAAAGTACAGGTCGCGATTTGCGAAATATTTGATATATTAGTTTTTTAATCAGCTAAAACAATTTAACAGTAACCAAGAATTATATCCTTTAATGCGTAGAATTTTATTGATAATAATATTGTGTATGGCAAGTACTGCCTATGCACAATCCAAGAATAACTGCAAGGCTGTAAAGTTGACATGCGAACATCTGGTCAATCCTTTAGGCATTGACGCATCCCACCCGAGATTAAGCTGGCGCCTTGAAGACCGGCGAAAGGGCGCCCTACAGCAAGCTTATCAGATTCTTTTAGCGCAAGATTCCCTTGAATTGTTACATGGGGTAAAAGCGCATTGGGACAGTGGAAAGCAGCTAAGTTCGGCGATGTTGGTGCACTATAATGGTACCGAGTTAAAGCCGCGGATAAAATACTTTTGGAGAGTAAAAGTATGGGACCGAGACGGTATTTCCAGCGTTTCAGCAATAGCATCTTTCGAGACTGGAATGATGGGGAAGGATCTTTGGACAGGAAAATGGATCAGTGACAATAAAGATATCAATGCGCGCAACGCTCCGTATTTTAGGACTGAATTCACTATCAAAAAGCGGATAAAATCGGCTCGTGCTTATGTTGCCGCTGCCGGATTATATGAGCTTTCTATTAATGGCGTGCGCATTGGAGACCACCGTCTTGATCCTATGTATACGCGATTTGATCGAAGAACACTGTATGTGGTAGAGGATGTTACCGGACAACTACAACAAGGTGCGAATGCGATTGGCGTCGTTTTGGGGAATGGCTGGTATAATCACCAGCCACTGGCGGTTTGGAATTTTCATCAAGCACCGTGGCGGGCCCGGCCAATATTCTGTTTGGAGCTTAAAATCGAGTATACAGACGGTACGTGGGAGACGGTCGTTTCGGATAAGCAGTGGAAAACAGCTACCGGTCCAATTATCTATAACAATATTTATACGGGTGAGCATTATGATGCTCGACTTGATATGCCCGGCTGGGACAAACCTAAATATGATGATTCAACTTGGCAGGCTGTTCAGTACAGAAATGCGCCATCTGCACATATCGTTTCCCAACAGATGGTACCGATTCGGCTCGTGAAGTCCTATAAGCCCAAATCAGTGACAAAGATAGACCAACGTACTTATGTTTTCGATATGGGTCAGAATATGGCTGGAATTACAAAAATTAAAGTCAAAGGAGCTGCAGGGACTATGCTACATATCAAGCATGGTGAACGATTGTCGGCAGATGGGCGTCTTGATCTGTCCAATATCGATGTTTATTATCTTGGCGATAAGGAAAAGGAGCCCTTTCAGACGGACATTCTTACCTTAAGCGGTCGCGATGATGAGTTTATGGCTAAATTTGGTTATAAAGGCTTTCGTTATGTCGAGGTTAGCAGCAACATAGCAATAGCTTTGGATAGTTCTGCTGTAACTGCCTATTTTATGCACAGCGATGTTCAACCTATCGGACAGCTTAAAACATCCTCTGAATTGATTAACAAACTATGGAAAGCGACCAACAATGCCTATTTATCGAATTTGATGGGGTATCCTACAGACTGCCCGCAACGCGAAAAAAATGGTTGGACAGGGGATGGTCACCTCGCGATTGAAACTGCCCTGTATAATTTTGACGGTATTACAGTTTATGAAAAATGGCTGGCCGATCATCGTGACGAGCAACAAGAGAATGGCGTATTACCAGATATTATTCCAACGGGTGGATGGGGGTATGGTAATGCAAATGGTCTTGACTGGACAAGCACCATCGCTATTATCCCCTGGCAGATCTATCAGTTTTATGGTGATCCGCGCGCATTGGAAGAATGCTACGATAATATTAAACGCTATGTGGATTATGTAGACGGCATCAGCCCTTCTGGACTTACCACTTTTGGACGCGGAGATTGGGTGCCTGTTAAGGCTCAGTCCAATCTGGAACTGACGTCATCTGTTTATTACTATGCTGATGCGACCATTTTGGCTGCAGCGGCAAAGTTGTTTGGAAAAACGGCAGACCATCAAAAATATGATCAACTTAGTAAAAGAATTAAGGCGGCGATTAATGCGAGATTTTTGAATGTTTCTAATGGAATCTATAACAATGGAACACAGACGGAATTGAGTGTGCCACTCTATTGGGGAGTTGTACCGGAAGACATGAAAGCGAGGGTTGCGGCCAATCTAAATAGGAAAGTTGAAGAGGCTAACTTTCACTTAGACGTGGGCGTATTAGGGGCAAAAGCTTTATTAAATGCATTGAAAGATAATGGGTATGGAATGACCGCGTATAAAGTTGCAGTACAAGATACGTATCCGTCCTGGGGATGGTGGATTGTCAATGGGGCGACAACATTGTTAGAGAACTGGGATTTAAAAGCAACTCGTGATATTTCGGACAACCACATGATGTTTGGTGAAATTGGTGCCTGGTTTTTTAAATCTATCGGTGGGATTCTTCCAGATCCCGAACAACCTGGATTCAAAAACATCCTGTTGAAGCCTATTTTTCCTCAGCAATTGAAAGAATCATCGGTTTCTTACGAATCACCCTATGGTAAAATTTTATCTCATTGGAAATTACGGGGTAACAAGATTGTATATTATGTTCAGATACCTCCAAATGCGACGGCCACATTTTATCCTCCAAATAATGTAAGCAATGGTAATATCATCGCATTAAAGGCTGGTAAACATCGATTGAAATTGGAGCTCAAGTAAGGTTTTTAGTAGTATCAATCCTATTGTATTTGGTTGATGCCAATAAAAATATTTTATATTTGGAAGATATACGTGTAACGATTTCACCTTTTTAAAATCATCTCCCACTATAGGGAATGGAGTCAATCGTATCAAAATGAAATTTTCATTTTTTGGAAACTTGTCGTCATTAGGTGGAACTAAAAATAGAATATATTTAAAGGCGTCCTTTGTTGGGTAAATTGATTGTATAAGTTATTATCATAATGAGGACGTGGATAATAGCTCGATAATTGATAAAATGGATACAAAATATCAAATAATTGATACAGCAAATTGGAAGCGAAGAGAGCATTTCGAGATTTACCGTGGGGATGTAAAATGTGGATTTAGCCTTACAGTTAAGCTCGATATATCGGCGGTGGTCCAATTTGTAAGAATGCGGGGTTATAAGTTCTATCCTGTCATGATTTATCTCCTTTCGAGAGCAGTGAACCAACATGCTGAATTTAAAATGGCAATGAGAGGTAGCGAATTGATTTGTTGGGACAGGGTTGACCCTATTTACACCATACTGCATAAAGAAGCAGAAACTTTTTCGGCGTTGTCAGTAGGATATCAGGAACACTTAGCCTCTTTCCTCCAGGATTACAAGCATGTTCTTGAAAAATTCAGTGAAAGTAAGCTCTTTTTTCCTGAAAAGCCGCCAGAAAACCATTTTAATATTTCTGCTCTTCCATGGATTCATTTTGATAGTTTCAATCTTAATGTTGCAGATTTTAGCAATTATTTTTCACCGACATTTACGATTGGAAAATACAAAACTGAAGGAGATCAGATACTTATGCCCTTGGCGATACAGGTACATCATGCGGTATGTGATGGTCTCCATGTTGCAAAGTTGATTAATACGCTTGAGGCACTTTTTCAGGACGTCGAGTCTTTTTAGTCGAGTTGAAACTCGACATCCCATCGTGTTATTCTAGTCGTACATAGTTTAATAGTATTCTTCGTTTACTAGTTGTATATTTCGTTTTTTATTTTTTTTGTATATTTAGTATATTTTTAAACCAAATAATCTTCCCATTGTTATTTTAATAGTATGCTGGCAATGGGCATCAAATTGGATTTTGCAATTCACATTCAAATGAAATATACATTATATAGGGAACAACAATTAGCTTGCGATATAGCACGCGCTTGGAATTTTTTTTCATCTCCACAAAATCTTGCTCAGATAACACCTAAAGACATGGGTTTTGTGGTTGTTTCAGAATTTAATGGCGAAGAAATTGTAGAAAGTATGGTCATCGATTATTTAGTATCTCCAATTTTTCGAATTCCGTTAAAGTGGAAGACCAAAATAACGCAAGTGGAAAAGTATAAGAGTTTTACTGATTTTCAATTAAAGGGGCCTTATCGATTTTGGAATCATTTTCATGAATTTATTCCAAATGAAAAAGGCGTGTTGATGAAAGATACTGTTGAGTATGAATTGCCCTTCGGAATATTGGGTACAGTTGCGCACGGTATGTTTGTCAAAAAGAAATTAAATCAAATTTTTGACTATCGCTATGAGATTCTAGAAGAGCTATTTAATCGTCCTAATAATAAATCATAGCTACTCTTTAATCGCTTGTCGATCGGCGATAAATTACTAAATTAGCCTTTATTAACATTATTTATAGCTTTTACAATGAAAAAGATCTACCAAATAGTCAATGCAGTTGTTTTAGTCGTTACTATAGTTATCAATTACTTATCCAATACCGGCATTTTTAACGGGGAAACAATGGCAACGATATCAGCTAAGTATCAAAACCTTTTTACACCGGCTGGATATGCTTTCTCCATTTGGGGCTTGATATATCTGGGCTTGTTTGGATTTGTGGTCTATTTTGGACCATTATTAAAACTGACAAGAGAAAAGGAAGAGGTGATCTTAAAAGTTGGGTGGTGGTTTTTGGTTTCTTGTTTGGCAAATTGTTTATGGGTAATTACCTGGTTGTATGACTATACTTCTGTGACCATTTTTTTGATGCTCCTGCTATTTGTATCGTTGTTACGGATCATTCAAAATACTCGGGCTATTTCTTTTCAATCAAACCTCAAAAAACTTTTCTTTTTAAAGCTGCCTTTCCATCTGTATGCCGGGTGGATTTCTGTCGCTTTAATTGCCGACATTGCGGCCTATCTTACAAAGATCGGTTGGGGCGGGTTTGGCTTATCTGCAACGCTATGGACAATTATCATGTTTGTAGTCGCGCTAATTATTCATTTAATAATGATTTGGCAACGTCGTATGCCCGTATTTGGACTTGTATCTGCCTGGGCTTTGATTGCAATTGCAGTGGCAAATAAGGGAACGAATAGCATCATATATGCAGCGGCCATTGTCATAGCCATTATTGTTCTGCTAAACCTGTTTGTCTATTGTATTCGATATCGTAAACAGCTATTATTTTAGTAGTTAAATGGTAGGTAGGGCATGTTGGCATTAACCTCGACCGCTCTGTTGTTGGTCGAGGTTTGAGATTGTTTTATTAATTTTTAATTTTCTGTTTTAGATTTTTCATCAGCAAGCAATTGTTCCACACAGATTTTGCCGAATTTGTCTGCTGCCAGCGGACTGTCGGCGGTGATCAGCTTCCGGTCAACATGGCAATCGCCGCTAATTTTTTTATTTAAGATTTCAACCCCCAGCTGTTTCAGTTTCTCGCCATACAACCAAGGCATTTCGCCCGGCTGGTATCCACTTTGTGGAAGAATTTGATCCATTTCGTCAGGAAAAGAATTGATTTTATATCCTTTATATGGAAACTCATTCTCATCAATACCTTGTGCAGCAGATAAGAGGGCTGCGGGTCCATGGCATATTGTCAGCATAAATTTATTTTCGGCTATTACCCATTTAATCAGCTCTTTTACATCGTTATTCTCGGGGAGGCCGAGCATTGCGCCATGTCCTCCGGGAATGAAGACAGCTACATAGTCGACATAAGATTTAGTTGTGTCTGCTACAAAATCCTGGAGACTGTGTGGGTTTGAAAATTGTGTATTGTATTTTTCGAGAATTTTACCAATATGTTCGTCTTCATAAGGCATTGCCCACATCTCAAATTTTACCGTGCCGCCGGTTGGCGTATAGAAATCCACGTCAAATCCGGCTTGGTCAAAATGAAGAATAGGTACGAGTGTTTCAACGGGATGATTGCCTGTAGAAAATTTCTTTCCATTTTTCATGGTCATATAACGTTCCTCCGTACAAAGTACAAGAATTTTTTTTCTCGTATCTTTGTTGCCTTCATCATATTTTTTCTTACTATAGTCGGTTTTTGTAGTAACCATTTCTTTTCTTGAAAAAAAAGAAGGCTCATAGCCCATGCCGTCAAATATTGGCTCTTTGCTCAAATCTTTTGAAAATAAAGACATAATGTATGTATTGTTTATGGTGTATAACTTATCGTATTTATGCTATCATATGTTTTTGCCAGCTTATCGCTCGTTTATTCTCCAAAACAGCCTACATAGCAGTGTGGAGAAAATGACACATCTGCATGATCTTATAAGATAACAAATCTGAAGGCGATGCTGTTTTGTTTAAAAATTGATATGAATTTTAATACATCACCAGCAATCTATAACACCTACAAAAGCTTTTTTAGTTTAATTTGATGCTAATACTATCCTCTAAATGTCTTTAAAATGACTTTTTTTGGAAATCATAAACTAATTTGGTTTATTTTTAAACTATTTTGTTCAGTTGCTTGTTTGTAAATCAAAATATTAAAAATTATAATTATGAAATTCAACAAGAACATCAAACGACTATCGAGTATGGCATCGGCCTTAATGGTATTCTCGATGATTACAGTGTCATGTAGTAAAGACGATGACAAGCAGATGGAAACAACAGGAACAATCTCTGCGATGGTATCCATGAACAAGGATTATTCCATATTAGCCTCTGCCGTGACAAAGGCTGGTCTGGGCGAAACACTTTCTTCAACAGGACCATTTACAGTATTTGCTCCAAATAATGCTGCCTTCGAAAGCTCAGGGATGACTTCGGCAGATATTAGTAGCATGTCTGCAGAAAGCTTGAAATCCGTTTTGTTGTATCATACATTATCCGCTAAAGTAGTTGCTTCTAGCGTACCCGCTGGTCCAAATGCAGAAGTGAAGACAGCAAACGGAAGCAATGTTTACGTTACTAAAAATAGTAAGGGTATATTTGTCAATGGCTGGGCGGTAACCTCTCCAGATATGATGGCTACGAATGGTGTCATTCATGGTATTTCTCATGTACTTATGCCGGCAACAAAAAATATAGTGGCACTTGCTACAGCTAATAGTGATTTATCCTTCTTAGTTGCTGCAGTGTTGAGAGCAAGTCAAGGAACTACAAATGTTGCTCAATTGTTGAGTGGATCAGGACCATACACGGTTTTCGCACCTACAAATCAAGCTTTTATCAACGCGGGTTTTACCACAATAGCTTCAATTAATCAAGCTGATCCCGCAGCGCTGACTAAGATTCTAACCTATCACGTTCTTTCAGCTAGGGCTTTCTCTTCTGATCTTTCAGATGGACAGATGCTAAGTACCTTAAACGGTGAAAAAATCACTGTGAAATTGTCTGGAAAGGCAATGCTGAAAGGTAAAAGTAATACCAGTGAGTCCACAATAACTGGCGTAAACATGCTGGCAACAAACGGTGTTGTCCATGTCATTGATCAAGTTCTTCTTCCTTAATTTAGCGTTATGCTAGATGCTAGTTTGGCCGCAGAGAATTTCATTCTTTGCGGCCAAACCATTTTATATGCAAGCTGTCCTTCTTGATTCGATTGTGTTGGGAATTCTCTGGAATGAAATCAGAACCCGATCTTTTTTAGATCGGCTATTGCTAAAAAATGGAATTCGATACATTTATAGAGTTGTGATTCTTAAGGAATAATTTATTGGAAAACCGAATACATATACAATCCGACTGGGGGCTATTTATAAGAAATTTGGTGAATAGCAATGTTCAACGGATCAGAATTTAGCAATCATTATGTAGGCTCAGGAGCAGTCTATTCATAATTAAAAGGATTTACGCTAATTTCAATCATTAGATTCTCAAAATAGCAATAAAATCCGAATGTATTTCTGATTCTTTTGGGAGCTCCATCAATTTTTAATGCTTCGTTGTTTTTTAAAAGTTCAAAAATGTTTTGAACTGCAATTTCGTCGTCTTGATAAAAGCCGATATGGAAATTCTTAGGATATTGCGGTACATCTTTCTCTTTGTTCAATTCTTGTCCCCAAATTACAACAACAAAATTATTATTATCCTTCAGTACAGCCATTTTATTATTGCGGTTGACTATTAAATTGAACTTGAAAATATCTGTCAATAAATTAACGGCTTTATCAACATCTTTTACGACAAGATTGATATGATTAATATGCATATTTTTGTTTGATTTACAGACAAAGTTAGTAATCGGCTAATACACTCAATTGGATAAATCGGTCGTTTTCATTTTTATTTAGTAGGGTTGGTTTTACACCTGAGAATTTCTTTACCTGCCTAATGAAATGGGATTGATCCACATAATTAAGCTCCGGATAAAATATTCCCATTTTTAATTGTTTTAGGGAATTGGAAAAACGAATAATATTAATGTAAGATTTTAATGGAATACCAAACCAGCAGTTGAAATAACGGTTCATCTGCCGGCTGCTCCAAATCACCTTATTAGAAAGTTCTTCTACCGTCGTTTCGCCTTTTGATAGGTAAATCTGTTCGAATAGTTTTTTTTTCCTCACATCTATTTCGTTTTCAAATTGCTTTTCGAATATTTTGCAGGCTTTCGTGTAAAAGTTATCAAAATCTGCAAGATCATTCCTGCCAAATCCCAAATAATCATTTGGCAATACCAGTCTTTGGTTTCTTAATTTTTCGAAAGACTGCTTAAAAATATATTCGGCGGCCAACGGATAAAAACTGATGGCAAACATCGTCGATTTCGGATAGGGCGGCTTTAAAATGGGTTTATCACAGACTCCAGAAATGAAGATCTGAAAACTATTGTTTTCTTCCATCAGAAGAAATAAATCTATTTTTCCGTCAGGTATAATAATGCTTTCCTCTCGCTTGTTCGAATGATTTTTCAACATCCATATACTTTCTACCATTCCGATAAGTGAAGGAGACGGGGCTATAGAGGAATATTCCAGTGCATTTTTTGATAAATTCATACTGATAATCTATACAAAATAACATCTTGCAAAAGTAATATCGGCATACACGGTTTTTATTAGCAAACGTTGTGCTGATAAGAACCTAGTATCTTTTCAATAGCAAGTTACAAATTAAATACTTCTTCTGTCGAAATGGAATGTAACATTCCAAGTTAGCTTTAGTCATGCGAAAAAATACAATTAACCAAGCAATAGCGAGCAATATTTGATGTCTGGTTCCCCTAAGCGCAATTCTTTAAAAACCTTTTCACTTTGACGTTTGTGTTATATCAAAATTGAATGTATCGCGAATTGAAATCTAGGATTTTTCAATCGCCAAAAGAAAAACACTAAAACAAAATACCATGGCAGATAACAAGTCTAAAAAAGGGAAATCCGACAGAAGCAAAGTAAGCGGATCAGAACAGTACGAAATTCAATATTTCAAGGATAAGATGGGGGTGAGCAGTCAAGCTGTTGTTGGCGCAATACGGGCGACCGGATCGAATGAAAGAAAAGTTCTTGAAGATTATTTGAAGAAACGGCACGGGAAATAAACGTTATTTTCAATATACTTAAATACAGTAGTTATGGGACTGTCTAAATATCGCGAAAAGCGTTCCGAGGAGAACACCCCAGAACCGTTTGGAGGAAAGCCAAACGGAAAGGAACTTCGGTTTGTAATCCAAAAACATGATGCCTCACATCTACATTACGACTTTCGTCTTGAAATGGGCGGTGTTCTGAAAAGTTGGGCAGTTCCTAAGGGGCCATCAATCGATCCTACTGTCAAACGCCTCGCTGTGATGGTGGAGGATCATCCCTATGATTATCGAAATTTTGAAGGTTCGATTCCAAAAGGACAATATGGCGGAGGCACGGTTATCGTTTGGGATGAGGGACACTATGAACCGGCTGATGGGAGCGTTAAGGATATTTCCAAACAGGAAAAAGATCTCTTACATCAACTTCATTCTGGCAAGCTTAAATTTAAGCTATACGGTAAAAAACTTAAAGGTGAGTTTGCTCTTGTTAAGGCTCATGGGAGGGGAGATGATGGTTGGCTTTTAATGAAGCTGGAGGATCAATATGCTAGCGATAAGGATATTACTGCAAGCGATAAATCGGTGATATCGGGTAAAACTATTCAGCAGATGGAAAGGTCACCCGATAAAGTATATGGTGAAAATATCATTAAGAAAAACAGTACAGTAAAGGATAAACGTTCGACAAAAAACGAGGCATCCAAATTAATCAACGATCAGTTGGAAGCTGTTCCAAAGCATCGTGCTAAAAGCAAGAGGAATCTTCAGATCTTGTTGAAAAATGCGTCGTCAAAGAAGTTCTATTCTCATACAGAGCCTATGCTCGCTACACTTGTGGCTAAACCGTTCGATGATGATGAGTGGGTATATGAGGTCAAGTGGGATGGCTACAGGGCTGTTGCTTTTATGAACAAGGGGGAGGTTGAACTAAAATCCCGTAATGATAAAAGCTATAATGAAAAATTCTATCCACTTTATGAGGAATTGAAGAGTCTTAAATTAGACGCCATCTTGGATGGGGAGGTAGTCGTTTTAGACAAAAATGGGACAGCTAGTTTTGGAGCGCTACAAAACTGGCGCAGCGAAGCGGATGGTGATCTGGTTTATTACGTTTTCGATATCTTATGGTATCGGGGCCAGGATTTGAAGGACATGACATTGCTTGAGCGTAAATCAATTTTAAAAGAAGTTCTTCCCAAGAACAACTGCATTTTGATCAGCGAACATTTTGAAACTTCCGGCATTCATTTTCTGGAAGAGGCCAAGAAATTGGGGCTTGAAGGGATTATGGCAAAGCGAAAGGATAGTTTATATCATGTTCACAACCGTTCTAAAGACTGGTTAAAAATTAAAGCGAACAAAAGGCAGGAAGTCGTCATAGGTGGTTTCACCCTGAATGATGATTCCAGTAAATTGTTCAGTAGCATATTGGTCGGTGTTTATGAAGGGAAAAAATTGATTTATACCGGAAAGGTGGGTACTGGTTTCAATGTAAAACTTCAAAAGGAGATGATGGAACTATTTAAGCCGCTGATTGTTTCTAAAGCAGCTTTCTCTGAAGAACCTGACGTTAATAAGCCTTCGAGGTTTAGACCAAATCCGCCACACGCTACGGTGACATGGCTTAAACCAGAACTTGTATGCGAGGTGAGTTTTACGGAATTAACCAGCGATGGTATTATGCGTCATCCTTCGTTTAACGGCATGCGCGAAGACAAACGTGCTAAAAATGTTGTTCTTGAAGATGAAGCTCCTACAGAAAAAATGGTCAATCATATGGAAGATAAAATAGTTTCGCCCAGAGTGAAGGGGCAGCGGAAGAGCCTCTTAAATCCCTCAGATAAGACCCAGGTCAGAAAGGTCAACAAACATGAATTGAAGTTTACCAATCTGGATAAAGTTTTTTGGCCGAAAGAGGGAATAACAAAAAGAGACCTTATCAACTACTATTATCAGGCCGCTCCGTTTATATTACCTTATTTAAAGGATCGGCCACAAAGTATGAATCGATTTCCCAACGGAATTGAAGAAGATGGTTTCTACTTTAAGAACGTAACCGATACGGCACCAGACTGGGCGGAAACATATCTTTACCACAGTGAGGCTGATGAAAAAGACCGTCATTACCTTGTTGGAAAGGATGACGCTACACTACTTTATATGGCAAATCTTGGCTGTATAGAAATGAATCCCTGGAGTAGTACTGTGAAGAAGCCCGACAACCCATCGTTCTGTATTATAGACCTTGATCCGGATAAAAATTCTTTCGATCAGGTTATTGAGGCTGCACAAGTCACAAAGAACATATTGGATGATATGGGGGTAGCGAGCTATTGTAAAACCAGTGGTTCTACGGGGCTTCACATCTATATCCCGCTTGGTGGGAAATATACTTATGATCAATCCAAAGAGTTCGCGCGGGTTATCGTTACCCTAGTCCATCATGAGCTTCCTAAATTCACGAGCCTGGAGCGATCCATAAAAGATCGCAAGGGCAAAATGTATCTTGATTTTTTGCAGAATAGGCCTCATGCAACAATTGCAGCAGCTTATTCCGTTCGTCCTAAGCCCGGAGCCACTGTATCGATGCCATTACACTGGGATGAAGTCAAGAAAGGTTTGAAAATAAGTGATTTTCATATTCTAAACGCCCTTGATAGGATGCGAAGTGAAGGCGATATTTTTAAACCGGTATTAGGAAAAGGTATCAATTTAAAAAGCATAGTGGATAAGTTTGCTAAATAAGAGTTTCATTTTCATTAATCTATAATTTAAAATTCATTATTATGAACGTAAAACGTTTTTTTGGAACAGTATTAACTGTTCTGGGTATTGTCGGTTTAATATATACCGGATATGAACTTATTAACAAAAGTGCTGCCTATACAACTTTAGGTGTAATTGGTGTATTGGGGTTAATCTTCTTTTTCGCTGGTATAGGCCTTGTAAAGAATACCAAAGATGAGGCCTAATTATAAATCATTTTAATGAAACCGTTCCCAATTATTGGGAACGGTTTCATTAAATTTAATCCTATCCTGTACGTAAAATCCTGAACGCCTTTATCTAATTTAGGATGACTGACGTATCTATGTCATTTTGCTTGGACATTTTAACATGGATGTTCTAGACTGAAATCACTATACAGTATGAAACTGAGATATTAGCTTTAGTGTTGGTGATTATATAGCATGTTGCTGTTGGTCAATCTTAAAAAAATACAATTTCATGAAAATAAGGCGTTTTATTGCGTTGGCTATCTTGGGGCTTGATCCGGGGCTGTCAGTGTCTCAGGTTTCCACACGCGCTATGGATGTGCGAAAATCAGAAAAAGTGGTTGATGTTAGGCAGTATTTGAATCGGGTTGCTTCGTGGCAGTTGGACAGTATCGAACATAAGGGGCTACGTCATGCTGGCCGTGAATGGACTGCAGCAACCTTATTCACTGGCCTGATAGAGATGACAAAACATTCAGGTGGTGCACGTTATACCCGATATCTTGAATCTGTAGGCGAACAGTTTGATTGGAAAATGTATGCGGACAACTATCGGTATTATGCGGACAATTATTGTGTTGGTCAGCTGTATACCTGGAAGTATAATCGTGATAAAAATATTGATTACATAGCAGATTTCATCAGGTTGGCCGATACATTGGTAAGTCGTCCCCATAGCGAATCATTGGACTGGAAAAATAATATTGCACTTCGAGAGTGGGCTTGGTGCGATGCCTTATTTATGGGGCCACCGGCACTTTCGTCAATTTATAAAGTGACGGGAAACCTACAGTACCTTGATTTGGTAGACACTTTGTGGTGGAAGACTACAAATTATCTTTACAATCCCAAAGAGCGTTTGTTCTATAGGGATCAAAGTTATTTTGATAAAAAGGAAAGCAATGGTCAGGACGTCTTCTGGTCTAGAGGAAATGGCTGGGTTTTGGCTGGGCTGGTTCGTGTATTGAATGATATGCCAAAAGATTACAAAAGTCGCGCGCGATGGGAAGAGCTCTATCGTAACATGGTACAGCGGATTGCTTCCTTGCAACAGCATGACGGTTATTGGCGGACTAGCCTTTTGGATCCTGAGCGCTATCCAGCTAAGGAAACTAGCGGTACAGCACTATTTACGTATGCACTAGCGTGGGGAATAAACAATAAAGTAATTCCTTCAAAAGATTATGAAACTGTCGTATGGAAAGGTTGGAATGCACTCGTTAATGCGGTTCATCCCGATGGAAAGCTGGGCTATGTACAGCAAGTAGGCGAGGCTCCAGGCGAAGTAAACTACGATGATACGGAAATTTACGGCGTGGGCGCATTTCTTTTGGCTGGTAATGAGGTATTGAAACTCGCAGAAAAACGTAGTGCTACGGAAAAATAAATAATTGTAGGTAAAATATGTAGGTCCGAAAAATTGGTCGTAGCGATGTCTACGGCCAATTATCCGAGCGAAAAGATGCTACAGGAATACCTTCAGTAGAATAAAGTTCTCCGAAACACCAGTCATGAAAAGCATAGCGCACGGCGAGGGGTGCTTTCACCGCAGCTGACGTTACGACAATACGGTTATTTTGAAGTACGGCTATTGCTGGATGAAAGATTTGATCCGTGCCAGCGAGTTCAAATTGGGTTAATGATTTGCCATAGCTTGTGATGCCTAAGGGACAATGCTTCAACGAAACAAGTACTGTATCATGGAGGACGACGATTTTATCCAACGTTGGTGTTTGGTAAGCGATTCCCTTTTTTTGATAATGGCTACCCAACGCCCAGCTTGCCAATCGTTGTGCAACAATTGTTTTGTTGGCAGGATGAATATTGTGCATTTCACCTCCATCTATTGTAGCTGCCATACCCGCATTGGATAAGCTGTCTTGCGTTTTGAGTTGCATTTCACGAAGGCGTGGTAATAAAATTCCTTGTCCTCCGCCATATTGCATTGGGGCGATCTCTACATAGTAAAAAGGCCATTCTCCGATATCCCAAGTGTTTCTCCAATCGCGGATCATATTGGTTTGTAAAATATTGTAATCGTAATAATTATATCGGTTTTGTTCGCCTTGGTACCAAATTACACCTGCAATTCGAAATCCGATGAGTGGACAGATCATCGCATGATAGAGATTGCCCGGCTGTTGATGGACTTGTTTTCCGATCGCTCTGTTGGGTAATTTTTGTTGTCTTAGTGATCTTTCTACAAGCGATGGCTTCATCCATGCTTCAATTGGCGAGCCACCCCAAGTGGTTTGAATAATGCCTATAGGCACATTCAGGTGCTGCTGTAAATATTTTGCAAATTGGTAGCCCACCGCACTAAAATTAGCTACGGACGCCGCATTTGCTACAGACCAATTTCCGTTTACATCAAACGCTGCATTGTCGGCATGGCTTCTTTCTATTCGAAAGAGTCGAATCTGGTCATTGGGTGAAGCTAACAGCAGTTCTGCTGCATGGCGAATAGGTTGGCCGTAATAGCCCTTGATGGGCATGTCCATATTGGACTGACCGGAGCATATCCAAACCTCACCGATCAAAACATCGTGCAATGTAATTTTCTCTTCCTGCTGTATTTGTATGTTATGAGGCCCACCGGCTTTTGGAGTTTCTATCCATAGTGACCAATTTCCATCTTGATCTTTCGCTGTTTTATAACTCTTACCATCCCACGATGTTTTTACCTGTATTTTCTTTTTTGAAGTGGTCTTACCCCAGATCTTGACCTGACTAGATTGCTGCAGTACCATATTATCTGCAAAAAAATGTGGTATCGTTAACGCTGCGAAACTGAGTTGATAAACGAATATGCTGAATATGGAGGCGAGTATATATTTCATGTATTGAACTTTTTATTCCGTGTAAGTGTTGCTATCAATCCGGCAATGATCAATACTGCCAATCCTACAGCCATGACCATGTACGAGAACTGTGTAGTTAACGCTCCAAGAATCATGATTCCGATTCCCACTACTGCCATAGAAGCGGAAATAACCCTAATTCCAAATCGATTCTGCTGCTCGGTGTCGGCATGTCTTATCGCGAAGTTTTGGGGAATGCAATTGTTATCTTTCGCTGACATAGGGACGAGGCCATGTTGCGCCACTTGACCTGTTGAAAGATAGTACCATTCAAAAGCAGTTAATATAAGGATTGGAATGCCCATGCCGAATGTAGTTTCCATCGTTAAATTTAGCTTCAATCCCAAGGCGCCTGGTGCAATTGTTTTTAAAAATAGATTAACGAGCAATGAAATGATCGTGGCACATACGACGGAAAATCCGGTTTGTCTTTTTGAGAATAAGCTCCATATAATGGGAGCGAAGAGGGCACCGCCCGCGATAGATGCCGTGCTCAGTACTACAGTGACGATCCCTCCGGCAGATGGTATCCACATGGCAATTAGAATCGTACCTATGCCAAAGATTAATGTAAATAATCTTGCTATGGTAATAACCGATTTTTCAGAAGCTTCGGGCCTGATTAAGTTCTTATATATATCTTGGGCAAACACTGTTGCAGCCATATTTATGGTGGTGTTCGCTTTACTTGACGTCGCCGATACCATCCCTGCCAACACCAAACCGATAAGCCCTGCAGGCATAACCTTTTGGATAAGCATCATATAGGCGTCTTCCACCTCGAGTCCGGCCAGATTAGGATTGATAATGCGATAGATCATCGGCGGAAGCATCCAAATCAGTGGACAGATAAAGTATAAGATGCTAAAAATACCCGACACTTTTTTTGACTCTTTTGCCGACCCCACACTGGTATAGCGTTGTACATAGGACCAATTTCCGCCAAGATAAAATGTCTGGTATACAATAAAAGCCAGCATGAAGCCTATAGTATATTCTTCGTTAAAAGGTTTGAAAAAATCTTTGGGAGCCTCGCGGACCAAAGTTTGAAAGCCACCAATTTCACTGAAAGCAATTGGAATCACGATGACTACTGCAGCTGATAATATAACGAATTGTACCACATCCGTCACCAAGACGGCCCATAACCCACCCGCAGCGGTATACAAGATGATAATAAGTCCAATGATCACAATACACAGATTTACAGGCAAATCGGCCGCGACGTGAACCATCTTTCCTACGGGATAAAGAACTGCGGCGGTAGTGAATAAGCTTAAAAGCAAAGTCATATAGGTATAAAACTGCTTTTCCTTCTGACCAAAGCGTTTTCCAATATATTCTGCGGCAGTTGCCACACCTGTTTTTTTCCATCTTGAAGCGATAAAAAGGGTGACAAGCAGACCGCTAATAGCCATCGTCAGTTGAATGGCATTTGCGATTAGTCCATTTCGGTAAGCGATCGATCCCCAGACGACAAATGTACCTGCGGAAAAATAACTTATGAAAAGAGACAGTCCATTGATCCACCAGGGGGTTTCGCCTCCTGCTTCAAAAAAAGCTTGTCCAGTCTTACTTCCTACCCGTGTAAAAGTGAGCCCAATAGCAAAAATCAATAGGCTAAAAATGCCCATCACGATATAGTCTAACTGTATCATTCTATAGTTCTTTTAAAAGATCATTTATTTTTTTCGAAGCAACGAATATCAAATAGTGATGCGGGGACATGATCTGACGGGTGCATCATTTGTATACTAAGACGTTCGGTGCGTATCGGTTCGGTGAAGGTAATCCGGTTTAATGTCCTAAAGTTATCAGATGTTGAATATATAATTTTACCTGAGGAATCTTTAATAGTATATGCGCGTACACAGAAAGGCATTATGTTTTCTGGGTGACTCATTAATACTGATTCCATGGCATGGTCAAAGTCGGTATCAAACCACAGGTCAATGCGAGCGATTTCCTTCGGAGTGTCCCAATCGAGCACAACGGTAGGGGTCTCATCTTTAGGATGTGCAACCCAAGCATTTGCAGTCGTTACAGGTCTATTAACCCCATTTTTCAGTTGCTTACTTGTAAAAGTATCTATTTGCTGTTTGAAAGTTACAGCTATGTTTTGTCCATCGGGTCTGCGCTGTGGGCACCAGAATTCAAATTCATCTACGCCAACACCGGTAATTGGTATTTGCTTTCCATTGTTGGATACAGCTTTGTTAAAAGAATTAAATACGGACATGACGCCTGTTACGCGTTTTTCTGTATAACCCAATTGTATGTCAGGGTTAGACTGGAAAGTCAGAAAGACATATCCATCAGAAGCTAATAGCGTATCAAAATCGATGTCGATTGAAGTCGTTCCCTTGGTAAGGTGAATTGTGCGTGTTGCGAGGGTAATGTCCGGAGTGAAATTTCCAGCTTTCTCCGATATCCGTATCGACGTTTCCAAGACGGTATCTTGAAGTACTTGCACGGCTAGTTGAAAAACCGGAAGTTTCCCTTGTTTCATGGGAAGCAGTTGCGCTGATGGTATCGTCAGCGGCTTCCATAGACTGACGTCACCAAAACCCGTAAACGGTAATTCACTGGAAGTACTGATTTGCGCCTGCAGCGCAAGATCATGCTCTTCGTATAAGGCTAAAGACGGAATATGCTGACCCTCTGCCATTAAACGTTGTTGCAGCTGATGCATATTATTGTTTAGGGTCAGTTGCCGCGGCAAAACCTGGAGTTCTTTGCACAGAGCTGCTGCCATCCCTACAGCTTGACCGACATAAGCACAGGTTGCCATGACTCGCGTAGCGCCAAATGCCACATGACTTACACTGATTAGGCGCCCTGTCAGAAATAGATTACGAATATTTTTGCTAAACAGGGTTCTATAGGGGATATCAAATATTCCCTTGCTATGCCATTGGTTACAGCCTGGCAGTTCACTATATACGCCGTCGGCAGGATGCAAGTCGATGGACCAGCCGCCATAGGCAACTGCATCTGGATGCTGACGCTGTTCGACGAGGTCCTGTTGTATCATCATATAGTCTCCTTCAAAACGCCTACTTTCCCGTTTTCCAGGTATCATTCCTACCCATTCCAAGGTGAGCGTTTCGGATTCCGGAAAATTTCCGGAGTTTTTGATATAATTCCATACTCCATAGATGATTTTCCATAGCTCCCATTTGATGGTTTCCGTATCATGTATAGTATCCAAACGCCCGCCATACTCCACCCACCATAGTTTACAGCCATGTTCGTTTGCTTTAAACTGTTTAAATCGGGGGATTTGGCTGATTTCTTTAAGAGCGAAGGCAGGAGGGATAAAAGAAACAGGGATCCCGGTATCCTTGGTATAGAAATATAAAGAATGGCCCAATAACTCACCATATTCCTTACTTGGCGCCATACCTTCACCAAATTCCTCTTTACCTTCAGCGCCCATACGGAATGCAGCTCCTGCGAGAAAACCGACTATACCATCTCCCGATGCATCGCAGAATAATGGTGAATGGAAGGTGTATAGGGTCGAATTCTGGCTACAGAAAGCACGTATACTTTCTATTTGGTCTGCAGCAGATTTTTCTACATGATATACTGCTGTATTTAAAAAGAGACGAATGTTTTTTTCCTGATTTACTTTATCCATCAGGATCATATCCAAGATGATTGGGTTTCCTTGCGGATTGCGATAGGTGTTTTCCACCAGAATTTCGTCGATTACGCCACCTTCTCTGGACCAGCGATTATTGTTTCCCATATGTGAGGTGGCCCCTAACATCCAAAGGCGAACTTCGCTGGAGGCATTGCCACCCAAAACGGGTCTATCTTGTATCAAGATTACGTTTAAACCTTGACGCGCGGCAGTAATGGCGGTGCAGATGCCCGACATCCCTCCACCTGTCACGATCAGATCGCTATCGTATTGGATATGTTTTAGATTTCTTTTTTCTTGCGTGTTACTAGTAATCATGGATATAACTGGAATTAAGTGCTATCATTGGTTAAGACCAAATTTATCCATTCTAAGGGTAGGAGCTGGTGCACTTTGCTATAAAATTTCCATGGGAACGCTCCCTATAATTGGGAACGCTCCCGTGCTCGTTGCTGTTTTTGGGAATTACCCTCCGGATCGTACAGTAGAATCACGTACCATCAGCTTAGCTTCCATTGTGCGGATGATTGGCTTCCATTCTTCCATATCTTTTCCAATTAACCCCAATAGAAGTTCCATGGCTGTCTTGCCTATTTCCCGTACAGGCTGTGCGACTGTCGTGAGACTAGGTTCGGCGAAGCTTGAACCATAGTTGTCACTGAATCCGACCACAGCAATATCTTCAGGAATACGTTTATTCATTTTTTTGATTATCTGCATAGCCTCTATTGCAGTGGGGTCATTCACAGCGAAAATACCATCTATGGGATCTTCTAGTTCCACAAGAAATTTAACAAATATCTTGATTTTATTTAAGCTGAGGTCGGAGTCAATAATTAAATCCTGATCGATCGGAATGCCGTGTTTGATTAAAGCATCACAATATCCATTCAGCCTTTTTTGACTAATGCTGAGTTGCCTAGGACCTGCTAAGTGTGCTATTCTGCGCCTTCCCAAGCTGATGAGGTGCTCTACTGCATGGAATGCGGCATCGTAATCATTGACCACGACCTTCGGCACCATAATTTCATTACAGACTCTATTGAAGAATACAATCGGAATTTTCTTTCGAATAAATACTTTCCAGTGATCATAATTCAGTGTTTCCTTTGTTAGTGACACCATTACTCCATCTACACGATTGGCCAACATAACCTTCGCATTGGCGACTTCGGTGGCATAGCTTTCATTGCATTGCGATATCAGTACGGAATAGCCATGTTTACTGGCCTCTTCTTGTGCACCAACGACAACTTGTGGAAAAAAAGAGGTAGAGAATTCAGGTAATACAATACCGATCGTGTTGGTCTTGTTAGTGATGAGGCTTAGGGATTGCATATTGCGTTGATAATCTAATTTCTCAGCCAGTTCCAAGATTTTTTGGCGCGTTTCTGCCTTTACATTGGCATGGCCGGTAAGGGCTCGGGATACGGTGGACTTAGAAATATTTAGTTCGTTGGCAATATCAACAATTGTTATCTGATCACTTTTCATAGAAATAAGCGTTGGTCTCGATTTATAATGAGCGTTTAAAAATAAGATATGTTTATGATAAAGTGAACACTTTTTAATTTTTAGTGTTGGAGTCCTGTCCGTTTTCCGGCGATTTTAATGCAGTAAAGGTGCTTGTAGCGACATTTGCACCTTTACTGCTGTAGAGTGGTTACCTCGTTGTTAATAGCCGGGATTTTGTCTCATCAGTGGCATTTTTTGAATTTCACTTAATGGAATTGGCAGGAGGTACATTGCTTTCCTAAAATTTAGCGGTCGTAGAGCTGACCCCACCAAGTAGGTAAAGGTATTATCTTTGCGTGTGATAATTATTGTTTTGTTAAAGCCTTTGAGCACATTTTCGGCAATCATCCAGCGCCGGATATCATTAAAGCGATGATCTTCAAAAGCCAGTTCGATGCGTCTTTCATTTTGAATGACTATGCGCATCTGCTCGACATTCATCCCTGCCTTCAAACCATACATGCGGTCAGATCCCGGGAAAATTCCTGCTCTTTCACGTAATTCTTTCAGCTTGTCATACGCTCTTTCCGGGAATCCAGCTTCGTTGATCGCTTCAGCATAATTGAGTAAAATTTCTGCATAGCGAATAAGGGGCCATCCGCGTTCGGTAGAACCTGCCGTATTGGTCGCTAGATTTTCGTCCAGCATTTTTCTGCTATAATAGCCTGTGGAGTAATTGTTGGGTGTATAGGCATCGTTTGTGGGGTTGGCAGGATTCGATCCGTTACTCATATAGGTGTATATTGTCGTCTTAGGACCGGTGTTGGATACATAGGATAATCCATTATAAATAATGGAATAGTCGAATCGCGGATCCCGATTTGCATAAGGATTGTTGGGATCATAAAGCGGGCTTTCGTCCGTTGGTTTACCATCTCTCATGGGAAATGCAGCGACTAGATTGTGCGTAGGTTTCATCACTGAGCTGCCTGAACGGGTGGGAGGTAAGTAATAGGCCTCCAGCTCTTTCTGTGCTGTGCGATTGTAGGCGAGGATATATTCGCTGTTCATTCGTTTTAGGAATACTTGATAAAAACCGTTGCCCGGGCGAGTTTCATTATCTACATTGAGCGCATATTTGTGACTACTGATTACCGCTTCAGCAGCAGTTGCGGCATTTTGCCAGCGGTTTTTGTCATAGTTTGGGTATCCTACAAGTGCACTGAGTTCGGCCGTTGCCTCGCTACTTAGTCCACCGTTGAAGAGTGGGCTTGCTGCGTAAAGCAATACGCGTGATTTTAAAGCCAGGCAGGCTCCATTGGTAATCCGGCCAAAGTCGATATCTCTGTATACTACGGACGCGAGAGTCGCTGCGGCGGCATCCAGTTCTTGTACAATATAATTGATGGATTCTTCAAACGTATTACGTGGAAGGTCAATCAGATCATTGATTTCAAACACGCGATCACCAACAAGGGGTATACCGCCAAATGTGGCAACCATATTGTAATAATAGAAGGCGCGTAGGAAGCGTGCTTCTGCAACCATCCTTGTCCGGGTAGCAGGCGTAAATGGTGCATTGGGAAGCTTTGTCAACAGTAAATTAACGCGGCGAATATTGGCATAGGGGGTGTTCCATAGATCCTTGTTCGCAGCAAATCCCGTAAGTACATTGCTTGGGGCTATTACACCTTGTGCATAGGCATTTCCCCAGACCGAGACATTATTATTGCCTTCGGCATTATCCGTAGCCAATTCCATGTTACCTGAGCCACCAGCGGCCGAGAAGCGATAGGAATCAAAGCTATAGCCCATATCCTGATAGATCCTATTCAGAAAACCGAGCGTCCGAACGCTATCGGTAAAGACATCGTCAGCAGAAATGCCAACAGTTTTATCATCCAAAAATTTGGAGTTTTGACAAGAGTATATGGTGCCTGTCAGTGCAATTAGAAATATAAATATTTTCATGATTGTGCTTTAAAAAGTTACATTTAAACCGAAGTTGAAAATACGCGTTGGTGGGTATGGTAGGTCTGCAGATGATTCCAGCACTTCGGGGTCTAAATTGTATAGTTTGTCTAGCTTTGTCCATGTGAATAGATTATAGCCGCTGCTATAGATGCGTAATTGTTTTATTTTAAGCTTTTCAAGTGCAGTTGCAGTTAGTGTATAGCTAATTTCAGCGGTTTTAAGTCGGATATAGTCACCTGGTATAGCCCAAAAGTCCGAATACCAATCCCTTGGGCTTTGGCTTAATGAGCTTGTATATACTTGCGGATATTTGGCTGCGTTTCCTAATTCTGGTGTCCAATGTTGCAGGTGTATGGGGAGTGCTTTGCTGGCGTTGTGATGGATAACAGCTCCTTCGGCACTAGCGACGAAATTGGCGGCTCCCTGGAAGAGGACGGTAACATTAAAATTTTTGTAACCGGCACCCAATGTAATTCCATAGGTTGTATTGGGCAGGTTTGTATAGCCAAAAAAAGATTGGTCACTCGCGTTTATAATTCCGTCCCCATTTAAATCTTTGTATTTTAAATCCCCTGGACGACCGCCTGCGGGTTTGGCTACATTCGGATCCGCAATTTCTTCGGTTGTGTAAAACTCTCCTGTCCAACTGTATTTGAGCTTGGCTCCAATCGCTTGGCCGGTTTGTTTTTGATAAGGGTATAACGGTACTGGTTCGTCTCTAAACAACACCTTATTTTTTGCCAACGAATAGGTTCCTTTTACCGTGTATCGCCAATTGTCCTGGATTTGGCCTGTATAGCCTAATTCGACTTCCCAACCTTTATTATTGGTTTTTCCTAAGTTGACGTTAGGCAGTGTTTGGCCGAATACGGCTGAAACAGCGCCTCTGCTGGTGAGAATATCAAAGCGATTGTTGTCAAAATAGTCAATGGTTGCTGTCACCTTGCGATTTAAAAAAGCTAAATCAAGACCAATATCCATTTTCTTTTCTTTCTCCCAGGTTACCTGATTATTCCCTAAGGCACCCTCTGCAGCGGTGACATAGCTGTTATTGTTCGCTTCGCCAAATAATCCCGAACCGCTGCCAATACTGTAGTTTTGAAGATACGCATATACTCCACCAGTATTGTCAACGCCGGTTAGACCATAGGAACCACGCAACTTGAAAATATCAATAAAGGGAAGTTTTTGTTTAACAAATTTTTCTTCCGCGATGTTCCATCCGATAGAGGCTGCAGGAAAGAAGCCAAATCGACGTTCTTTTGCAAATCGATCGGATCCATTGTAGGCGCCGCTCAATTCCAGCAGGTATCGGTTCTTGAAGTCATAACCTATACGAGCTGTGTATCCCCGGAAATTTTCGGGGATAAAATTATAATCTTTTGCGCCCGTTGCGCTTTTACTGTTTTGGTTGTATAATACCAATGCAGAGACATGGTGCGCCTGTGCAAAGCTGCGGCTATAGTTAAGCATGGCTTGCAATGTGATTGCATAATTGGTACTTCCGGCACCATAGTTTAAGCTTGGCGTTGCGATGCGATAAACGTTGTCCTGACGGCCGAACGAATAGGAGTCGGTGGTCGGATCATAGATATAGGATGGGAAACCACCGCCAGCGGTAGGACGTTGTAAAGAACGGTTGTAAGCGTAGTCGTTGCGGTAGGCTAATGTTCCTTTGAAAGACAGCCCCTTTGTAATGAAGTTCAATTTCTGATTTGCGGATGCTGCCAGGTTCATATTATTATTGTGGGTACGATAGTAACCGTTGTACATCAAACGACCAATGAGGTTGTTGTTATTTCTGCCGGCAGAATTTCTCTGCCATACGCTATAGCCTAGACTACCATCGGGATTGAATAGGGGATAGTTGTAAGGCGCGGTTTCAGCCGTACGGCTGAGATCGCTGAAAATATTGTCGTTAGCACTTGCATTGTTGCGATTGGTTTCACCTAGGCTACCGAAGAAATCAAAACGCACATCGAGGTCATTATTCACTTTTAAATCTATGTTTGAGCGATAATTATATCGCTTATAATAAAATTTACTGTTAAGGTCTTCGCTGAAATCCTTTAATTGTCCACCTTGATTCAAATACCCGACAGATACGTAATATCTTGCGCGATCGGTACCACCCGTTACATTCAGTGTATTTGTCGATTGCGGTGCAAATTTGCGTAATAGAATGTCTGTCCAGTCATTATTGGGGTGCGTATAGGGAGAAGTTCCGTCTTTGAACAATTGCAGGTCTTCTTCTGAGAACTGAGGTTTAAAATTTGCGTTTGGATTTAAGTTATTTGTATTGACCTGGGACTCGACCAGGAGTTTGGCTGATTCGTAGGCATCTAAATACCGGGGCGTTCGGGTTAATTGACTCAGTGCATATTCAGTCTGAAAGTTGATTTGAGGCTTGCCCGACTTTCCCCGTGTTGTTGTCACTAAGACAACTCCATTAGCACCTTTGATACCGTAAATGGAGGTTGTTGCAGCATCTTTGAGGATGCTGATCGATTCGACTTCATTTGCATTTAAAGTTTGGAACTGTGCATAGGTGAACTCGATGTCATCAACAATAATAAGCGGTTGGTTGTTGCCGGTATAAGAACTTGTTCCACGAACATAAAACGTGGCACCATCGTTACCGGGTTGTCCTGAACGCTGCTGACTTGTAAATCCTGTTAAACGGCCCGCCAATGTATTTTGTAAGCTAGGTGATGGGCTTTGCCGAATTTCGTCACCACTAATGGAGCTTACAGCTCCTGTAAGTGTCTTTTTCGTGGTTTTACCATAACCCACCACGACGACTTCATCGATTTCCTGCTCACGTGGCACTAATTGGATGGTAATGGTATTTTTCCCCTGCACGTCTACCTCCTGGCGTAAATAGCCAAGATGGTTGACTACAATCGTCCCATTGCTGATATTTAATTTAAAGCGGCCGTTATCATCTGTGCGTGTTTGGTGATTTGTCACATTTTTCTCAGTAATCGTCACATCCTTAAGCGGACCACTGCTTCCTCGAACGGTGCCTGTCAACTGTCTTTCCTGACCGATAACAGTTGAGCAGGTGATCGTGGTAAGGCCAATGAGCGAATATATTAAGTTTTTCATTTAGAGTATCTGTCTTTTTGGTTAATAATAGCCTTCATTTTGGATCAATGCAGGATTTTTAGACGTTTCGCTATAAGGTATAGGCATATAGTAATACTTGGTTTCAAAATAAAAGGGGGTAAGCATTTGTTCGGTTGCCGTCACAGATGTCCCTGATTTATGGAGTACAAGACCTTTGAGCGGATTTTTGATTTCTCCAGCATCCTTCCACCGTCTGATATCCCAGAAACGATGTTCTTCGAAAGCCAGTTCGATACGTCTTTCATTTTTAATAAGATCGCGCATTGCGGTTTGGGCGATCCCTTCTGAAATACCATAGCGACTATTGTTGCCCGGTTTAATACCGGCCCGTGCTCGTATCATAGTGATCTGTTTGACTGCATCTTCGGTACGACCGACTTCGTTAAGGGCTTCGGCGTAGCTTAGTAAGACTTCAGCATAACGGAAATAGGGGAAATTATGGCTTTGATTTGCATAGGTCGTAGCGTTTGTGAAATCACCCAAGAATTTACGTAAGTAGTAAGCGGTCTTTGTCTGGTTTAAGAATGGTTTATTGGGTTTATCCAAACCACCTTCGAATGTTTCAATCGGCCTGCTCAACCACCTGAGCCCATTGTAAAAAAGGATAGCTTTTAATCGGGGATCGCGATTTTCATATTGGTTGAGATCGGTAGTTAAACCTACATAGGGTAAACCGGTATCCATTGGAAAGGCGTTGACAAAATTTTGAGTAGGGCTTGTTCGACCGTTGCTGGCCGCAGGTGCAACATAACCCACTGGTGCGTTATTTGCCTCTAACGAAGTTGAATTGGCCGATTGTTTGGCGAAGATTATATCTGTGTTTACCTTGGTTGTAAAAATGTTTGCATACGCTGCGGTACCCGTGCCAGCCGGTAATTTATGGTAACCTTTAGCGATCAACTCTTCGGCAGTTGAAAGAGTACGTGTCCACCTTCCATTGTCTTTGTTTGGATATCCGTTTAGGAGCTTGATTTGCGGGTTGATACTAACACCGCCGCCATTGAAAAGTGGGCTAGCTGCGTAGAGATATAATCTCAGCTTTAATGCTAAGACTGCTTCACTTGTGGCACGGCCATATTCAGTGGTAGAAAGCAGTGTGGAAGACGCTGCGGGGAGCTCTGCTTTAATTTCATCACACTCCATGGCGATATAATCCACACATTCAGCGTAGGAGGCCCGGGGTAAATTAAGGTCATCGTTGAGATCAAATACCTGTTCGCCCAATAATGGAATTCCACCGTAGCGCTTCAACAACTCAAAATACGCAAATGCCCTAAGAAACCGTGCTTCAGCTTTATAGCGACGGATCATGTTTTCGGGAATGGGTACTACCGATATATTTTGTAAGAACACATTTGCCCGGCGAATAATTGTATAGCTATTCTGCCAGTTATTGTCAGGATAATTTACAGCGGTCAACTGACCATTTGTAAATAGCCGAATATCCGAGGTTTCCGAAGATGGTACGGCATCATCCGTTGCTGCATCAAGCATATCTCCTGTAATGCGGTTGAAGCCGTTAGGAAGGAAGGAGTAGATTCCGAATAGGTAGGCTTTTGCCTGTACGCCCTCCTTGTCTGTGGGATCAAACACATCCCCGAGCAGAATCCGCTCTTCCGGTTGGTGTTCGAATTTGTTACATGATGCTATCCCGAGCATGGCAAAGACTAGCATACAAATTACTGGTTTTCTCATATCTCCCTGTATTATAATTGGATGTTTAGACCGAAACTGATAACTTTTTGTATTGGGTAGAGGCCACGGAAATTTTCAGGATCGGCGCCGTTAAAGGTTTTGGAGCTGAATGTAAAGATGTTGAATCCATTCGCGAAAATCCGTGCGGATTTGATTTTTGCGCGCTGCGTTAATGCCGTTGGTAGCGTATAACCCAATTCAATATTCCGTATACGTAAGTAGTTGCCATTGCGTAACCAAAAGGTTGAATACACATTGTTGTTTACGGCACCACTTTGTGGCCCCGAATCCGTGCTTAATCTTGGATAGCGAGCATCCGAGTTGTCCATGGTCCAACGATCGAGCTGTGTGCTGTAAGCTTGACCCGTGCCGCTGTTAAATTCCCGGTAACTATTGCCAGAAAGATAGACTTCACGATTTATCATGCCCTGAAATAGGATAGAAAAGTCGATATTTGCGAAGCTAAAGCCTAATTTTGCGCCCAGCAATACCTGTGGTTTCTCAGAACCTATTGGACCTTGGTCATATTGATTGATCAGACCATCACCATTCAGATCCCGGTAACGAATATCTCCCAACTGAGGTGAATAGCCCTCCATTGTTGGTGAAGATTCTAATTCAGTAACGTTTGTGTATAATCCTTCGGCAATATATCCTATGGTCTGTCCAACAGGATGTCCTGTAGCGGTCATCCAAGGATAAGGCAATGTAGGTTCGGCTTGGTATACCATTTTCGATTGTTGAAAGCTGGCATTGAGCAATGCATGATAGGAGAATTTGGATTTATGGTCACGCCATCCCAATTCGGTTTCAAATCCGGTGTAATCTTGTTTTCCAATATTTTCATTGGGATAGCTGATGCCTAATAGGGCATTATTACTTTTGCGTGTAATATTTAAGTCACGATACCTATTCTTATAGTAGGTTAATTCAAAAATAAGGCGTTCGTTAAGGAGTGCACCATCGATACCTAAATTTAACATGTTCACTTTGGCCCAGGTAGGATTGGGGTTGGCCAAATAAGATTCACCGATTGTGGCTGCCGAGCCCGCCGACGAACCGAAGAAAGTTTCTGGAGTACCATTATAACTTTGTATATAGGTGTAATAGCTCGCATTGTCACGACCTAACAAACCATATGATCCAAAAAGCTTGAGTCTGCTTATCCATTTGTAGTCCTTAAGGAGGTTTTCACGATGTACATTCCACCCTAGGCCGATAGCGGGGAATGTACCGTACTTGAACCCGCCGTCGTTCGGGTAACGATTAGCACCATTAACAGCAAAAGACATTTCTGCAAGGTAGCGGTTATCGTAGTGGTAAGCAGCATGCCCCGAGATGCCCTGTACAGTATAGGGTAGGTCTGAACCATTGACCAGATTGTCCCGATTGGCTAACAGCATAAGGTCGAGCCCATGCTTTTCGGTTTCATTGGAGTAGCCTATTGAAAGCTCCTGAAAATTTGATCTATTCTGAAATGCAATGTTATTGCTGTTATTTTGCTCCGTATTATTACCGTACTGTTTGTATATTGGTGCTTCGAGATCATCGTTCATTAACTGAAATACAGCGAATGATTTGTTTCGTACGTAATTTTCACGAAGGTTGGAAAAAAATGAAGCTCTGGCTTTTAACCACAAGCCTTTTACTACATCATCCAATGAACGTCTTAAGTAGAAGTCCGTTAGTATCGTACGCGTATTAGCTACGGCATATCCTGAAGCGTTAGTCTGCGCTACTATATTATTTTGAAATTTGGAAGAGCCGCCAAAAGTTCCATCTAAGTTATATATTGGATATGCACTGTTGGGGGTGTTTAAAATTGACTGAAAGATATTATCTGTCCCATCGTTACCGGGGCTGTTGGCATTCAATATACGGCCTTGGATATACACTCCGGCCTCCAGTAAATTGGAAAGCTTGACATCCACATTCGAACGGACGAAATAACCCTTCGCGTTGGTGTTCGTGCTATAATTGTTGTTGGCATTGGATTTTAATAGGCCGTTTTGACTGAGATGTTCGAGATTGACGAAATACTTGACATATTTGTTTCCTCCGCGGGTATTCAGATTGTATCGTGCCACAGTAGCGCTGTTTTTAATGACCTGTTCAGCCCAATCTACATTTGGATAGGCCTGTGGATTATTACCGTCTTTAAAGCTTTTTAGGGCAGTTTCACTAAAACCATTGTTAGTGACCGAAAGCCCATCATTTTGTAATGCTTCATTGTACAATAGGGCATACTGATAGGCGTCCAATGGTTTTCCGATCAAGTTCTGCAATGGTTTTTGGATGCCATACTGAGCCGAGAAATTAATCTGAGTCCTATCGGTGTACCCTTTTTTTGTGACAATTGCTATTGCACCGTCAGCGCCACGGATGCCTAGCATTGCTAGGGAGACAGCATCTTTTAATACCGAAATTGATTCGATCTCCTGCATGCCGATTTCCGTGACAGAGCGTGGAATACCATCGATTAGTATGATCGGCGGGCGGCCCCTGAGTTGATAGCTCACGTCTTCATTTAATGGCTGGCCATTGTTTTGGCTAACCTTTAGACCGGACAATTGTCCCGCCGCTGCAGTAAGGTAGCCAAATACCGGAGTTGAGGCAATTGCATTGCCAGGTAATTTGGACACCGAAGCTGTGGAGTGCTGCTTAGGTGTATTGAAATAGATTAATTGATTGATGTTACTGATAGAATCTTGCTCTAGAGTTTTCTCTAAAGAGACATCTTGCTGCGCATAGCTCCACAAGGGAAAACAAAAGAGCATAGCATAAGCTGTCTTAGATTTAAGCAAACTTTGTAATTCTAACATTCCTTAATTGGTTTAAAATTGGTCTTTTAAAATATGATCATCACGAATTTCGTAGCTTACATGGAAAAATAATTCCCGCTATCTTATACTTGGTGTATAATATAATAAGGCGCGCAGGTCTACTATATTCGGTTAGTCAATACCCAAAGATATTATAGTTGTATTCGGAAAGGTTTGCTGAACTGCTTTTTTTTTAATGAAACCGTTCCCAAATTTTGGGAACGGTTTCACGGTTAGAATGATCCGTTTTGGTGTTCGCGAATCTTAAGGGATCTATTTGAAAAATCAATCTGTCGGAAGAGGAGTGAGGATAGTTGGTTGCTTAAATTTTTTCCACTGTTGATTATTAAAAGATTTCTTCCTCAACATCTGAAGGCTCTGTTGGCGGTTGAATCGGCAGCCCTTCTGCATCATTTGCTTCTTCATTTTCAGCTATAGCTTCATCGTCAAATTCGCTTTCATCTTCAAAACCACTTTCTTCTGGAATATCTAGATCATCTTCTTCGGGGATGATTTTATTGTCAAATTCACTATCTTCCTCAAAACCAATTTCTTCTGGAATATCTAGATCATCTTCTTCGGCGATGATTTCATCGTCAAATTCGCTTTCATCTTCAAAACCACTTTCTTCTGGGATATCCAGATCATCCTCGTTTGGGATTTCTGGATCATCCTCGGATTCATATTCGAAAAGATCTTGATTGGGATCTTGTTGCGAGATAATCGCCAATGCAATGATAGGCATACCTTGATGCTGATCGTGCGTTATTTTTTTTACGTTCATATTAAACTTGTTTTATTCGTAGGACAGCGCATAATGGACAATTGTTGATCGATTAACTACGCGATAAATGCCACTTTATACCTGAAATTGCAGCTATACGCCTTTTACATTTTTTAATGGGCAACGTGTTTCTACTTTTTGTGACCGATTTATGCGTGAATTGACGAATCCATCATCTTTGATCGAACGAAAATACTGTCCCCGCTGTTAACTTTTTAAAAATTAATTTATGTGGAGAGCGTAAGATTAATATTCGCTAACCTGAAATTGAGTCAGTCATTAAAAAATTTATAGATAAAATGGAAAAACCGGTAAAAATGGATAGACGTAAAGCTTTGGGAACAATAGGAACCAGTGTGTTAGCTTTAGGATTAGTGGGAGGATGGCAGCCAGCTAAAGCCCAGCAAGCTGGAAATGCTATTTTACAGAATCCAAATGAAAAATACCCTAGACCACCATTTCAAAAGCAAATCCAGCCCTGGCCTGGATTGAGCAGTAAAATGAATCCAAAACCCGACCACGGCGAAGAATCATATAAAGGAAGTGGTCGATTGAATGGTCGAAAAGCTTTAATTACTGGCGGCGATTCTGGAATGGGTCGCGCTGCGGCAATCGCGTATGCGCGTGAGGGAGCCGATGTGGCTATTAACTATCTGCCGGATGAGGAGGCTGATGCCAAAGAAGTTGTTGCGTTGATCAAAGCTGCAGGGCGAAAGGCGGTGGCAATTCCAGGTGATCTTCGGGAAGAAAAGTTCTGTACGCGTCTAATACAAGAGGCTACACAACAGTTGGGTGGTTTGGATATTTTGGTCAATAACGCTGCCCGGCAGCAGACAAAACCTTCCATATTGGATATTACAACTGAAGAATTTGATGCCACCATGAAGACTAACATCTATGCTCCATTTTGGCTTATTAAAGCTGCTTTACCGCATTTGAAACCCGGTTCAGTTATTATAGGGACAACATCAGTACAGGCGACAGATCCATCGGAAGATCTTTACGATTACGCGCAGACAAAAGCCGCTACAACAAACTATATACGATCTCTCGCGAAACAGCTTGGACCAAAAGGTATTCGCGTGAATGGTGTAGCTCCTGGACCTATTTGGACACCGCTACAAGTGAGCGGCGGTGCAACACAAGAAAAGCTTGTGAATTTTGGAGGGGACACGCCCATGGGACGGCCCGGACAACCAGCTGAACTAGCATCAATCTATGTTCAACTTGCCGCATCAGATGCCAGTTATGCTAACGGACAGATCTATGGAGCAGCGGGAGGAGGTGGGCAACCTTAAGCTGATCCGCTACATTACGGAATAAACAGTTTTATCAAATATCTATCTAAGTGGTGTCTTGTGTTGCAATCGGTGATAAGCTGATTGCAACTCCTTTTGAATATACACTTTGCCGGAACTAGCTACTTATCCATCACTATTTATAATGACAAACCTTGTGCAAGATAAATTGTTCTTGATGTAAGATAAATTTTTCTTCAGAAAAGGCGATTTGATAATGTGGCCGGCTCATTAGAATACCTTTTAAATAATTGGAACATGGATCAGCTTAGCTTATTTCAAAACGAAGGATATCGTTTTCCGGAAGAGCTCCTAGAATTTGAAGCGGATTTTCTGACACTAGAGGAAGCTGATGATTTATTTCATCGATTGCTCAAGGAGGTTCGTTGGGAGCATACATCTAAGATGATGTACGATCGAACGGTATTGACCCCTAGGTTGACGGCTTGGTATGGTGATGAAGATACCAGTTACCAACTCGCTGGAAAAACAATCACTGTAAATCAATGGCTTGAACCTTTGAAAACTCTGAAGGAAAAGATCGAGCAGCGCTTTAATTATCGATTCAATTCAGTATTGCTTAATTTATATCGCGACAACAATGATTCGGTGGCCTGGCACCGTGATCGAGATAGCGAACTAGGAGATAGGCCTGTAATTGGATCGATAAGTCTGGGACAGGCGCGTTTTTTTGATTTTAGGAAGGCAGACGATCATAGTAAAAAGTATTCTTTGTTGCTAAGTCATGGCTCCCTGTTGCTGATGAAAGGCGATTTGCAGGAAACTTGGGAACATCGTGTCGCAAAATCAACGCAAAAAATGAGAGCTCGTATCAATTTGACTTTTCGCCTGATTGGCGATGTACATTAGGTTTTTTTAAGATCTTAATCAGTTTTTATTAGCATCCCTCTATTTTGTCCATCCCACGCTTCTCTTCCACTCTTCCATTTCTCGTTTTCTTTTTAAAAAGTCTTTTGGTGGCGACTGCTTTTCATGCACCGCCTGTATCCTTATCACTTCAGTTTGCTCTTCAAGCGTGTTTAGCCCGATTGACTTTCGTCGTTTATTTACTTTGATCACATCATCGACTGTATGCGCACTTAGATTTCCGTTTTCGTCCCAATCAAACTGGGTTCCATAACGTTGTGGCTGATCTTGAAATACAGCTATTCGGTCTGTCAGATAAGCTAAGTTTCTAGGGTCGGCTTTATTACTTTTTACAGCTGTCTTCAGTAGTTGGGCACTTCTCTTCATGAATTCTGGTTGTTCAATTGCATGCTGTATAATTAACCAGGTGGCTTCGCTCGCTTCTTTTCCCACTTTTTCTGCTGTAGGATAACCGATAGTGTTCATGATTTTGTCCAGAATCTTAGCATTTTTATTGTGTAAGGTCTTCATTTCTTCATTATACCCATCGCTTAGTTTACCCTCATTAATAAGCTTATCCCTTAATGCTAAGTCTGCATTTTTCAGGTCAATTATTTTTTTCGCAATGCCTTTATATTGTGTCATAAGTACCTTTTCGTAAATGACTGTTGTGATTGAAAATTTGAAGCATATTTATCATAGTAATATACAATTCATTCATTCATCAACACTTTTTACTATAATTAGATGCAAATTACCGACGGCCGTAATCCCTTATCAAATTTAATATGTAATTGTTGTATTATCAATAAGCGTTGAAATTCTGATGATCAAGCTGTTTATAAAATTTCCATTTACAAGATCATTGGGTCTCTTCTGAGTGAAGTATCTTCTTTCGATTGAACTTTTAGTAAACCTTTTTGTTTTGTATTTTTACGAAAACACGGCTGGTATCGCTTCTGCAATTCAGGATGTGTCGGTTTGATAATGACCAAATGGATAAGATTATGATAAATATCAAGGTATGTGTTTTAATTTTCTGTTATGCATATTTTTTCGCTCACAGCAATTGTAGTGCTCAGCCTACGAAGAAAAATCATAAGGCAAGTATTCAAAGTATCGAAGGTAAATGGTTCGACAAAAAAAATAAAAGACATCTATCCATCTATCATGAACATGGACAGGATTATTTTACCATTAACGATTGGTATGACATCGGCCGGGGTAGAGAACCAATGATTGATGCCTATAGAGCTTGGCCAAGAGGGAATAAATTGATCATGCTGCAAAGTACTACCGATCTGAGAGCCCCCTATGCAGAGATTCTGCCTTCTGGGAAGTTTCTTTTGTACCGTACAAAAAAGATGAATGATGAAAAAGGTCCTTTTATAGACAGCGCTTTCTTCTCTAGGTACAAATAACGGATTTTCCACCGTTCTATTCATGTCATTAAATTATGTCATTAAAATTGAGAGACCGATAAATTTATAGGTGTTGTCTAGATTTTTTAGTGGCAGCTGGTGAGGCAAAAATAGAAAAAATAGCATACGTAATGCGCAAGTTAAGCGTCATTATCATAACTAGAAGTGTCCCTATTGCCCATTTGTAAGATTTTTTAAGAAAATCAATATTCTGTAATTTAGCTAAAACAAATAGGTAGGGTAAAGCGCAAATAAGCAAAAAACTTTGGTATTTAATTTTGATGAAGTTTTAGAGAGCAAATGGAATATAAGAAAACAAAGCCTTGCAAAGAGTTAGAACCCTATATTCATTTTTATTGGGAACTTAGCGGAAATGAATCTGAAAGGGTGTGGGAGCGGGTTTTCCCCGATGGTTGTGCTGGCATCCTATTGAATTTAGGAAATAAATGTTTGACTGATAATGGTTGTTTCTCAATGGATTATGGAAAAACCTATGTAGTAGGTGCTATGAATGCTTTTAAAGATAGTCTTATTGATAACGATACACATCTCATTGGTGTTTGTTTAAAACCTGCAACTTTTGCTAATTTCTACCGTTTTACTGCTCAAAATGAATTGACAAACACTACGGTCGAATTTGAAAAAAACATCTCTTTTAATGTCGATAAAGTACTTGAAGAGCATTTCAATTTTTTTGATCGTTTTTATTCCGCAAGAATAATTACCCGAACAAACCACTTACATACTGTTATTGAGGGTATACATTTGTCGAAGGGAAGAATTAGCATTTTTGATCTGGCAAAAAGAAATTGTACAACCGTCAGACAGCTGGAACGAAATTTTAAAAAATTTATTGGACTATCGCCAAAGCAATATTCGAACATTATCCGTTTTCAGCATGCTTTATCCTTGATCAGAAATTCGACAGACAGTCGCAGTCTGATGGATATCGCTTTTGAGTGTGGCTATTATGATCATTCGCATCTGAGTCTTGAAATCAGACGGAATACTGGCCTTTTACCATCGTCACTTTAATTTTGTCGCATTTTTACAAAATAACGATGATAGCCTAGTCTTAAATTTGCAGAAACTTTAGAACGCTAAACATATGCGAAAAATTTCACTTTTTATTGCAATGAGCCTAGATGGATATATTGCAAAGCCTAACGATGACTTGAGCTTTTTAAAATTGGTCGAAAAAGAAGGAGAAGACTATGGCTACACTGAATTTATGTGTCAAATTGATACCATCATTGTCGGCAGAAAAACTTACGACTATGTCGTTCGCGAAATCGGGACCTCCCATTACGACAATGGACAGCGAGATGTTTATGTTATCACAAGAACAGAGAAACCACAAGTGGGTAGGACGATTTTTTACACAGGTGACTTAATCGAATTGGTAGCCCAACTAAAATCACTAGCTGGAAAAAATATCTATTGCGATGGTGGGGCGGAAGTAATCAATGCGTTTTTAAAGTGTGGCTTAATAGACGATTTTGTCATCTCGGTTATTCCAATTCTCCTAGGTAATGGGACAAAACTATTCAAAGACGGAAGACCTGAGCAAGCCCTACAATTTATGACATCAAAAGTTTTTGATACCGGGTTGATTCAACTACATTATAAGTGTACATAAAGAGCGGCCAGCTGAGAAGTTAATTTAAGGGCTATCCTACTTGGTTAAGTATTGAAACTGCTTTTCACATGGCACTCTTCCAATATATTTTGTTAATTCTACTGACATGATTAACATTTTTAAATGTCATTGAATAAGAAGCAAAAAAGAGTGACTCATCATCTTTAGAGTTGCCCTGTAACGTAAAAACGTTTTATAGGTGATGCTGATAAGTATTATTTTTACAACCGCTACTAAAGCTCGTCAACAAATATCGACTTAAGGTCTGAACGTCAAATAATATTAATAAAAATTGGTAGCAAATTGAGACAGAAGGACTATTGAAATTTTTGCTTTTCATGTATTTTTCCGCAATTGTAAAGCTTTACATGGAATCTCCCGATATTTGAGAAAAACTTCAGATATCAAGTGAATAATTTAAAGCAGGAAGTTCCATTTTACTAAATCGAACGTCTTTGCAGTACTTTGATAATCTAAAATGATAACTTAGGCTTAATTAATCAAAGTAAGATCGTTCATAAACAATTGCGATCAAAATAAAACCAAAAATGTACAGCATGAGATATGCTGAAAACGTTAACATTTTTAACGGTAAAGTCGACGCTCAACTAATCAAAATAAGCTCAATTATGAAAAGAATGCTATTTATTTTAATCTTGATAATATCCGCATCAGTTATTTTTCAAGCGAAGGCACAAACACAAAAAAACAACAATTATGATTTTTTTGATACTGTCGTCAACAATCACAATCAGATCTTTGGGCCTTCAGGTATTCCTTCAGCTATCGAAATGGTGCTAAAGTATTGCAAAGCGGTAGATTTTAATTTCTATGACTTGCAACTTAAATGGCAGAATAAAATAGATGGCTCTTTCCGTGATTTTGACCAAAAAGAACTATATGGGATTACTTTTTCTCAGAAATTTGTATTGCCCCGGGATGAAAGTTTTCCAATGGATAGTCTTTTTCAAACGATAGATAATGAATTGAAATCTGGGAAAAAGGTAATTATCGCACTTCAGGTGGAAACGGGCTGGTCGATTTTTGTGGTTTATAAAAAGAGTCCGGATGGTGAATTAGTTTCATACAGCAAACACGGCAGCCACACAACGATACTCAGAAATACAAAGGAGATTGTGAAAAAGTCTAATGGAACAGAAATCATGACGTACAGCATTTCATCTAATGAATAGAAAAATATGATCATGTTTTGCGCTATCATCAAAAATAATTTAAATTATGAAAAAGATGCTCTTTATTTTAAGTGTGTTACTATCCACATCTATCGGTTTTCATTTGAAGGCTCAAACACAAAAAGATGATGATTTTGAGTTCTTTGATACTGTCGTCAATAACCACAATCAACTCTTTCAAATGTCTTGCATCCCATCCGCTGTCGAGATGATACTAAAGTATTATAAAGTGGTTGATTTTGATTTTTACGGTTTACAAAATGAATGGCAGAACAAGGCTGATGGTTCTTTTCGTGATTTTGACAATAGAGAATTATACGGTATTACCTTTTCTCAAAAATTTGTTTTGCCCCGGAATGCAACCTTTCCGATCGACAGTCTTTTTCAGACGATAGATAATGAGTTGAAGTCCGAAAAAAAAGTAATTATCTCACTTCCGGTAGACGGTGGCTGGCATATGTTTGTTATATGCAAACAAACTCCGGATGGAGACTTTGTATCCTATAGCAAACTTGGAAGTCATACGCTAATCTTTAAAAATACAAAGGAGATTGTGAAAAAGTCTAATGGAACAGAAATCTTAACTTATCGTACTCCTCCAGGAATGTAGCCTTTTAGAATTCTAGAAGAAATATTTGCGTGTTTTTCATCATTTCAAAGTGGTTTTTCCTCGTGGATATATATCCGATATGGAAATTAATTTATTGTTCGTGCCAAAGGACCGCGATTTGTTCCATTTTCATTATAGTTTTTTATGATTTAAACCTACTATTTAATTTTATAGGAGATTATACTTTAAGGAAGGGAAATTTTAGCTATCCATTTAGTAATCCGATTGTTCAAAATCCAATACGATCTTTCTAATGATAGGTTGCAAGAATTCGACCCAATTGCGGATATCTGTTTCATCAAAATATACCAACCAGATGTCACTAGAGTTTGTGTAGATATTCTCAACTTTCTCAAATTTTTTCTTGTACCAAAGCTGTATCTTTTCATCCATAGCAAAAATATAATGACTACTTGGTGGAAAACGTAGTTTGTCTTTAACTCTATTTTCGAGTATGGTTACTGTGGTTAGATCGTCCATTGTTAAAAAGAAGGGGATTCTTTCCCTGAAAACAGAAGGTGAACCAATGTCATTGTTCTTACTAATCTGTACTTCAACTACAAATTTAGAACCAGCATAAGCATCAAAACCACCTTGGGCACATTGGAACCAAATAACTAAATTGTGATCTTTTAATTGCTTGTAAAAGCCTAACATGCCGCTTTTAGTCTTTTTAAACCCTAAGCTTTTTAATTCAGGAAAAATAATTCTGTTGATTATTCGATATACTTCCGTTGATTTCATTTTGCTTTATAAAGTTTTTTAAGTATTTAGCCTCTAATTTAAATAATTAAGTCCTCATTCTCACTAATAATAGATGTGAGTTCTTCTTCAGAATAATTTTCTATAACACCCTACTTGGTTTAAAACAATCAAAGATGGTAAGATTGTCCAGCCAATGTGATTCCCAAAATCCCTCAATGATTGTTTTCAAATAGGTAATACTACGTTTAGTCGAGGATTGTGCATCTTGTTCATTTGTTATGACAAAAATAGGGAATCCGTTTTGTTCTCCTGGGTACAATAGGTCCCTGTAACAGGATGGCTGTGTAAAGATATCAGGGTCATTTTTAATTGCCTTTTCAAAGTCAATTATTAAAGTGATACTTTTATTCGTCTTCTGTCTGGTCATATCTATCAGTCGGCCTTTTGTTACTAAATAAATTTTCCCCTAACAAGACGCAGTAGGAGCGAATGATGTTCACTTTTTGAAAGTGTTCTTTTTTCAATTGAAATACCTGGCAAACCTTTCAGACGCTGAGCTTGTTCATTTGTTGGAAGAATCGGTAAAAACTCTTTAGCAAAATGCCGATTATCTTTAATTTATCAATAAAGGTTATATAAGGTTACCAACACTATAAAGAATTCATATTTGCACTAACCTTTACAAATTTTCAAAATCAGATATTGTCTGGAATTATTTAAAAAAATGGTATGAAAAAAGCAGCAAGTAAAAAGATTAGACCGTTGCAAAAGCAGAAGCGACCCGGATTGGAAATAAATATGGCTCCAGTTCCTGACACTTCTCCGTTAACGTATCCTGCTGAAGGAAAGTTGAAAAACAAGGTCGCGTTAATTACGGGGGGAGATAGCGGCATAGGCAAAGCTGTAGCTTTGTTATTTGCAAAGGAGGGAGCAGATATTGTTATTGCCTATCTTAATGAAACAAAAGATGCAAAACAAACCAAGAAAGAGGTTGAATCCTTCTCTAGAAAATGTACGCTGATTAAAGGTGATTTGGGAAAAGAAAATCACTGTAAAAAAGTAATTGAATCTACGATAAGAATGCACAAAAAAGTTGATATTATTGTTAATAATGCTGGGCTTCATTGGGAAACAGAATCCATTGAAAAAATTACTACTGAACAGTTACAAAAAACTTTTCAGAATAATTTCTTTTCCTATTTCTGGATTACAAAGTATGCCATTCCTTATCTTAAAAAGGGGGCAAGCATAATTAATACATCCTCTGTGACTGCGTATAGAGGCAGTCCAAAGTTGATCGATTACTCTGCAACAAAAGGTGCAATAATTTCTTTTACACGAAGCTTGTCTGCAAATCTTATTGCTAAAGGAATAAGGGTCAATGCTGTTGCGCCAGGCCCGGTATGGACTCCATTGATAGCATCCTCATTTGACGCTAAAAAAAACTCAGAATTTGGAAGCGACTCGCCAATGAGAAGGGCAGGGATGCCAAATGAAATTGCACCAAGCTTTCTATTTCTAGCGAGCGAAGATTCAAATTTTATGAGCGGTCAAGTTTTACACCCAAATGGTGGTGAAGTGGTCAATGGTTAGCAATTGCGCTCATATTTAAGATCCCTATTTATGTTGTTTTTTGCGAGCAATGAACTATTGCAGTCCGAGGAATGTTTACGGAATAAATGTGACAATCTTGTTTAGATTTAGTTATTTGGGAGGTTATGATTGATATAAGCAAAATATTCTCGGACGGAGTTGAAAGTTCGTTTCTTGTGGAAATTGCAGCGAGAACGATAATAATGTTTCTTCTGATTTTGATCATACTCAGACTTTCAGGTAGGAGAGGTGTTCGCCAGTTGACTGTTTTTGAAGTGGCGATTATTCTCAGTCTTGGATCGGCCGCAGGAGATCCGATGTTTCAGGAAGATTTGCCAATTTCCTATTCGGTTGTTGTTTTTATTTGTGTTATTGTACTTTACAAGTTCATAACCTGGCTTACCTACAAGTCTGAGGTGATCACTCATTTATTAGAGGGTAAAGTTCTACCAATAGTGAAGGACGGAGTATTTCACATCAAGCATGAAGATGATGATAATTTTTCGAGAACGGAGTTTTTTTCAGAATTCAGAAATTTAAACGTAGAACATTTAGGGCAGGTTAAAGAGGGTGTTTTAGAGATTGATGGCACATTAAGCGTTTTATTCTATGCTGATGATGACGTCAAATATGGGCTACCACTGTTCCCTTCTTCCTATAAGATGGTTGATGTATCCAACTCTGAAGGGCCGTTTGCATGTATGTATTGTGGCCATGTTGTGTTTAATTTTGATAGCGATTCTCAATCCTGTACTCGGTGTCATCGAAAGGAATGGACTAAAGCTATAAATTCAAGAAGAGTTTAGCGTTGCCAGTTTCTGTAAAAATATTCATTCTCCGCGCAGACAGCGCTATTTTAAGAATATGAACTTGATTCAATTGAAAGGCTATAAAATAAAAAAAAATAATCAAAATATATTATCTTTTTGATTTAGAAAAATATCGTGATAATGCCCGAGGAATTTTAAAATAAGTCAGAGGTAATCCTGATAGACTAGTTTTAAACTTGTGTAGTAAGATACAGTATACAATACCTAAGTAATAAATTTATGTTTGGACAGCTCATTTGAAGCATGTTGTACATTTAGCGTACACTATTGATTAACAGCATTAAAAATAATATTTTGCATCTGCCCGATTTTTTGTGAATTATGCACATCATTAGCGATAATAAATAATCCCAATTGTTGCGCAATATAAATAGTACATAAACTGTTAAAGCCCAATTTTGTATTTCCGTTATGGTAAAAATAATGGATACCGTTTTCGGTATTATACATCCAGTTTAGCCAAATAGCGAAGCCGTTTGAACCAGTCAAAGTCAGTTGGTGGGAAAAATGAATTGCCGGATCACGCTCGTCCGCCTGGGCTTTAACATAGCCAATCAGATCACGCATTGTACCGTTCATGCTTGGCCCTATGTAATAACCTTCTAAGTTGACATATAATTGTGGCTTACGATCTTTGGTATAACCTTGGGCAAGTAGCGTACCTGTGGACGTTTTTGCGATTGATCCGATATTATAATATAGATCATCAGATGGTAACTTACCGCTAACCTTTACATTTTCACAATAATGGTAACTGGAGATTTTTCCTTTGTATATAATTCCAATGTTAAGACCGTTGGAGGTACTGTCTGACATATATTGCAGTGCCGCTCGATCGACAGCATGGTCAAGTTCGGACCGGAAAGGATTATCGGTTCTAACTTGCGACGGAGATTTATTAGAGGAAATCAAAGAACCTACCAGCAAAATTAAAATTTTTATATTCATAATGTATCTATTCATCTAAAGATCGCAATCAGGCATTTTCGGTTCACCTTTATATCAATTGTCCAATATTGTAAAACTTTAATTTCAAAACTAAAAATAAACATTTGAAAAAATATTGATCATGATTAAGTTTTGACTTTACAGTCCATCGAAAATTGACGGGATCAGCTAATCTGTAAAAATTATGCCGGGTATTGAAATTTTGTCTTTTGTGATAGCTGCATTATGCAGATGCGGGAAGATCGATATCTCAGCAACTTTTATAACTATCTGGATAAACTGGTTTCCATCATGATTTTATACACTCAGATTTCATTCATTTAATGGTTATTTTATATCCCAACGGTATATTCCCAATCATGATCAGTCTTGTCATTACATAGAAAACCCTCAAACAAATCGCTAGCGATAAGCTGATCATTTTTTTAAGGTCCATTGCTATGAGAAAGAAGAAGCTATCCCACTCAATGGTAAACAGAATTTCTTCATCGGCTGGGTATCGGTCATTATGGTAACTATAGATTTGCCTATTTGCTTCAGGAAGGTTTTTTAAAAAATCAATTTTCTTCAACGCTTCTTCATGCTATAGTAGCTTAGCCTCCTTTAGATTAGCTTTATCCGTTTCTTTTCTGTCAAGCTGAAAGAAGGGGAGGAATGAAGTTTTAAACGCCCGAAATATCCACATAGCATCTATTTTCTAATTTGTTAAATTGCGTATATTTGAAAGCTATATTCAATAACACCACCACACCTTGACAGTAGTAGACAAATATAAAACTGAACTCGATTTAGTTCGACAGAATCCAAAATTGTTATACAATTATCGATTTGACAAAGATGCAATAGATTCAAAACACTATGAGCGGTTACGACTCAATATTGCGATTTATAATGACCTTAAACAAACGGACTATGAAATCGTTAAATATCTATTTACCGAAGAAAAGGAATGGCGAAAATATGGAAAAGACGGAGAAGTTGACAATTTATATTTCTGCGCCTTCATACTGGCACTTTTCAATTTACCAGAAACCGTTTGGTTGTTTTTTGAAGCTAAAAATATTGATTTTGACAGCGCAATTGGATTTGATGGCGAATATTTGGTTTCGGCAGGAATTAAAGAATCCTACCAATATTTAAAAACTGCTGACAACCAGGAGAAAAAAGAATTGTTACAGTACATTGGAGAAGCGGAAGACAGTTGTATTTATTCGCAAGAAGACATTGACGATTGGAAAGAACATAAAAAATCCTACTTCAGATGTTACAAATTTCCAATTCAAGACCAGCTGTATTTTCTCTATTCGACAAATGAACGAGAACTATTTTTGAAGAAACTACCTGAATGGATCGATCAAGAAAGGGCCTGGACTTGTGATGAATTAAGTTTATATAGAACATACGCGAAGTATGCAAACGATAAGGTTTTAGAAATTGAATCGTTTAAATTGACACTTAAAAAAAATGATAAAGATTTTCTAAACGATATCTATAACCGACAATTGTCAGAGTTATATGTTGAGACCGGTGAAAATACTAAGGCTCTCGAAATCCTTGAGAGTATAATAAATGGAACAGATAACATTAATATTGTAAGAGATTGTATTGAACAACTTTGCAGGATAATTATTAACGCAAACAGTTCATCAGACGAGATAGCTAAGCAATCATATCAAATTATAAAAGTTCAACATAAACAGTACAGAAATTTTTCACCAATGGTGGACGATTTAATTATGTACGTTACAGAAATAATGGGGGAGGGAAAAATTACTGCGTATGACAGCAACTTGCCAAAAGCGGGGCGGAAGTGGTGGAAAAGGCTTTTTGGCTCTGAATAAACTACTCGGAATAAAACACCTGCAAATGAACCCTTCGTTGAGGTATTATCAATTTTATCTTATCGCCTTGGAAGGTATCATTTTATCAGCTTTCCATCCGATTACAGTTGGCGCTTTGCCAAATTTCTTTTTAAAGGCGTTAGAAAAATGCGACAGGGTCTCAAATCCGAGATCGAGATAGATCGCGGATGGCTTTTTGTTTTTTCTTTCAATTAAATGCCAGGCTTCAATCAGTCTCTTATCCTGTAACCACCTGCGTGGAGGCATACCGAAGGTCTTTTGAAAATCCCTTTTGTATCCCGAAAGGCTTCTTCCGGTGAGTTGTGCAAATTTCTCGATCGGGACATTGAAATGAAAATTGCTCAGCATAAATTTTTCTAGATCTATCTTATGAGGTTCTGAGAAATCGAACAAAAAGTTACGCAGTGCTGGAACAGCGATCAGTATCAGCTTGATGCCTTCTTTTACCTTTAAAAGACCCATCTCATCAGTCATTTCATCACCAGCACTTCGCGCATAGGGAATCACCGACTGGAAATAACCTTTGATAAACGCATTATTGGGCAGGCATATGTTTGGAAGTCCGATGTATTTACCCTGAGCCTCTATTTTTTCCTCTAGCGCTATCTGACGCATCAGATTTTCTTGTAGCGATATGACGATAGTTTCATAGTAACCATTTGGCTCCGGGGTTTTATTCAAGGTTCCCAGCTGATTTTTGTGAATTAGCAATACTTCTCCGGCAGATATCTTTACATGTTGCTCAGCGGTTTCGACAACCATCTGGCCCGACACCTGTAGTACCAGGGTATGGTGGTTCCAGACGCATGCTTTCTCCTTCTTTTGAGAAGAAAGGTAAGAGTAGAATATCACGCCGGGAAGTATTTCTGCTGGACTTTCCATTTATCTTTGTAAGTAAGTACCACCTTTAATAGCACCTATTGCAAATGTAGTGTTTAAAATTTTCAATTCCTCTGGGCTAAATACAATTTCCATCGCGTCAATATTTTCGGGTATTCTTGATCTACGGCTCATGCTCACCAGTGGCATTATATTGTCGCCCTGTTCTTTTACCCATGCGATCGCGAGTTGTGTAGGGGTGACATTTTTACGTTGAGCAACTTCTTTTAATACTTCCACTTTTTCAAGATTATGGATTAGGTTATTACCCTGAAAACGGGAAAAGTGATTTCGATGGTCATCGGCAGAAATTGGAGCTTTCAGGTCACCGGTTAACAGTCCCTCGGCCGTATTGGCAAATGCCACTACACCAATCCCTAGTTCTTTAGCTGTAGGCAATAGCTCAACTTCGATCTGACGGTCGGCCAAAGAATAACCGATCTCCAGTGCACTGATGGGATAAACGCTGTTGGCTTTACGGAGTTGATCGGCGGTGATTTCCGATACGCCTATATGACGTACTTTTCCTTCATCTACCAAACCGGCAATCGTTCCGATAATGTCTTCTATAGGCACACTGTCGTCCATTCTAGAAGGTTGATATAAGTCGATAGTTTCAATACCCAAACGTGTCAACGAATAGTTGACAAAATTCTTGATCGCTACAGGACGAAGATCCAAGCCGATCCATTGGCCGTTGTGGAAAATAGCCCCGAATTTGACACTGATGAAAGCATCGTCCCGTCTTCCCTTAATGGCTTTCCCAATAAGCATTTCATTGTGGCCTGCGCCATAAAAATCTCCCGTATTCAGGAAGTTGATCCCGCTGTCCAATGCTTGATGGATAGTTAAAATGCTTTCGGTTTCATCGGGTATCGCGCTACCCCATATTGATGACATCCGCATACATCCCAGGCCAAGTTTTGAAACCGTGGGACCGTTTTGGCCCAATTGAATTTTAGTGATTTCAGACATTTGATTGATTTAATGTTATTATACAAAGGTCCCGATTTAACAATAAGGTTACTTTCTTCTGCGGTTCAATTTACTTGTCTGTATGGTTCATTCATTAGTAAACTAAAGGCAATTCCTAGACTCATCCATCCAATTGTATAGTAAACACTGGTAAATCCTTCATATTTTTAAAAAAGGATATCCAGTTTGAATGTAACGTGTGAGGTCAAAAGGAAGCTGTTGTGGTGTCTGTTTTGCATGGCGATTTAATCCTGCAAATTATGATTGATCGCTTTTTCATAATGGATTTAGATTTTCGCAATGGCAAATGCTATGCAAAAATACGAGCTGGTTGACAACCGTTGAACTTGCTATTATTCTTGAAGAGTTGGGCTATGAGGAATAAAAAAACCTTGAGTCTGGGAGGATCTCAAGGTTCCTAATTACTACCTATTTTTGAAAAGTACTATTAATACAATATCAAACCCTATTTAGTTTTAAAAAAATTAAAAAAAGCTGAGTTACCATTACTGCGTACAAAATAAATGCTTAAGGAAGGCAGTCTGAAAGAATAAAAAATTGCAGTATATAACGAAAGTTAATCGATAAATCATTGAAAAATAATCTAAAAGGTTATAGTTCCCTTAATACCCTGGATTTTGGATTAGGTTAGGTTCGACTTGAAAGCTACTCTCATGGAAGGGCCAGAGGTATTGATGTGTCAAAAATTTTCTGTCTTCAATTTTAAGCACATCAGGTGTACCGTCTGTACGTTGTCGCATATGACCCAATGCAGGTTGATTAAGAACCGCTTCTGCTATTTTCCATCGTAGGATATCACTATAGCGCAGGCCTTCACCGGCAAATTCGACCCTTCGCTCATTGCGAATTAAGTCGATCCATTCCTGTTGAGATTTTACCGTTAAATTGACATCCGCTATACGCATATCAAGTCCTGCACGTTGTCGAATCTGATTGATACAGCTTTTTGCTAATTCATCTACATTATTTAACATAATTTTGGCTTCCGCATAGGTCAATAATACTTCAGCATAACGAGCCAGAGGAAAGTACATATTTCCGCCCGTCCGAAATGCATCAGCTTCATCGACAAATTTCTTAAACCAATAACCAGATCGGCTGCTTCGCAAATTTTGATAATAGAACAGACTCTTTGAATCATAAATATCTATTTTCTCATTGTTGAATAGGTCGCCCTGTCCAAAAATGCTAGCAGCATATCGTGGATCACGATTTAATTTGGGGTTGAGCTCATATTCCTGCTTACTGTGTAATGGGCATTTATCGATTGGCCGCCCTTGTAGTGTCCAATAACTATCGACCAACGACTTCAAAGGAACAACATAAGATTGTCCATTTCCAGTCTTATATTGTGGCGCAAGATGCTCAAAAGAATTTGTAGCAGAGTTATTGTGGCTTTCCATGTCAAATTTGATGATAAATTCCTTATTGGTTTTATCTGCCTGATAATTGAATAGGTTAGCATATTGAGGGTGAAGTTGGTATTTTCCACTATCCATTATTTCTTTCGCAAGCGTTGCGGCAAGATCATAACGTCCATTATAGAGAGCGTATCGCATGATCAATGTTTTGAAGGAGTATTTGTTGAACATATAGGCGTTTGTAGTACCTTCATTTTCAGGGAGCCTGTTTGCCACATCGTTGCTCATTTCAAATAGTTTGTTCAGTATTTCAGCTTTGGGTGTTACTTGAGGCGTAGCTTCTTCAAGCGTAACTGGTACGAGGACAAAAGGCACATCACCCCAAACTTCAGTGATTCTGAAATAATGCCAGATGCGCAATGCCTCCAAGATCGCTTTATATTTTTGTCGTATCGACTCATTTTCCACATAGGGAATATCAATATTAGCGATGTAAGTATTGATCCGCCCGACGTGTTTATTATATAGTGTCCAATAATACTCCGCCAAACGTGCATTGCTTGTCATATTACCATTGGCAATGACCATATGGTGGTCTGTCTCTATTCGTGCATAGGCGTTATCGCTACGGCCATCTAACATATAAAAGAGTAGACGGCGATCACCAGGTTCCATAAAAACATCCAAATAGCTACTGTATACTACCCGACGCAGATCTTCTTCGGTGTTGAAGAACTCGTCGAAAGATGTTGCGGTAGGATCTCGTTTATCCAGAAATTTTTCGCAGCTGCTTAACGTGGCTAGCGCAATTATCAAGGTTAAAATTTTCTTTTTCATTAGTATAGTTTTAAAAAATACTCGCACTCAATCCAACACTGTAAGTTGCCATACGCGGATAATTTCCGTTCCCATCATTTGTTCCAGGGCTATCGACATCAATACGTTCGGGGTCAAGGCCTTCCCATTTCGTGAACGTGAACACATCTTGTGCATTCACATATATTCTAAAATTTTTTATGCTTTTGCCGATTTTAGGAAATGTATAGCCAAGCTGAAGAGACTTGATGCGGAAAAAGGCTGCGTTGCTAAGCCAAACATCACTGAGTAGCGTATTGGGGCTTGGGCCTGTCCATAGACGTGGGAAACGGCTATTCGGATTGTCGGGACTCCAATGGTTTGCTACATATTCAACGCGTGGTGCACCGAGGTCGTTACTATTTCCGTCAACGTAAACCGGATAGGCTTCTTGCCCAATCAAGCGGCCCGTGCGCTTTCCTATTCCCTGGCCCAGGGCGGAGAAATCCCAACCTTTATATCGAATATCTAGATTTATTGCATAGTTATAATGGGGAAGGGGATCTGCCAGGTAGCTTCGGTCTTCATCGTTGATAATACCATCCTGATTTTTATCCACATAGCGGATATCACCAGGTTTTGAATTTGGCATTTTAGCGGGAGTTGCATCTACTTCCGCTTGAGTTTGGAAATAGCCGTCAGACTGGAAACCATAATAGTTATTGATTGGGACACCTTTATACCATATCCGGTTATTATCGCCTTTAAAGATCAATCTATCGTTTTCATTGTAACCAGCTTTGAGCATTCGGTTGCGGTTGTCAAAAAGCATTCCACCGATGGTATACGAAAAATCGTCCTTTTTGTCTGACCAGCTTGCAGATAGTTCCCAACCATTATTTTCCACGGCGCCGATGTTGACGGCAGATTCAAGACTATTTGATCCCGTGAGCGGAGGAACGGCAAATTGATCATAAATAAGATCGTATGAATTTTTATGATAAAGTTCAGCAGTAAAGGATAGTCTATTTTTAAATGCATTGACGTCTAGGCCCAGGTTCCATTGCTTCTGTTTCTCCCAGGAGAAATTTGGATTGGGAACACGTATTGTCCAGCCCCAGGTGTTTACAGATTCCTGCCAGAGGTATGGTGCTACATTTTCGTTTCCGATAAGTCCATAAGATGCTCTTACCTTAACGTTATTAACCTCGCCCGACTCAAGAATACGTTTGAAAAAATTTTCGTTATGTAAGTTCCAGGCGAAAGCTCCCGAAGGAAAAAATCCCCAGCGATGGCCAGGGGCAAACTTGCTACTTCCGTCTGAACGTCCGGTTAACTCCAAAATATAGCGGTTATTAAAAGAATAGTTTAGTTTACCGAAAAAGGAAGCTTTGCTGATTTCTCTAAAATCGGTGAAGGTATAATTCATCACTTCTGACCCTGCCGTAAGATAAATTTTGTCTTTGTGCTGGCGGAGCTCCTTGTTGAAGTTAATCAGCATCCGTGCGGTGAGCTGGCTTTCACTAACACCTTGTGAGGCATTGACATCATTTCCCCAAATTGCTGCCGGAGCGCCATTTTCATCAAAAAACTTGTAGGTCAGTCTTTTTTGTTTATTGGCCGATTTGTTAATCATGTAGGAAACGTTTCCCTCGATATTGAGATTGCTGTTGATGTTATATTTTGGACGTAAATTGATGGTACTACGATCATACATATTGTTTTTTGTACCACCATGTTTTATAGACGCGATGGGGTTGATATTGTTATGCAGAATATAGTGTTCGGGAAGTTCAGAATCATAAAAAATTTGTTGCGTTGGGTTCAACCGCCAAGCCTGTTTATAGAGGCCGTGTCCATCATCGTTTGCCAAAAGGCGATCGACCTGCAAACGGTGTGCGTAGAAGTCGGCCATTAATACAAATTTATCGGCAATGTTAATATTCGTATTGAAGCGGGCTGAAAACTTTTGAGTACCTTCAATCTTATTGAGGCCATTTTCTTTTATATGGCCGAGCATTAAATTAAAAGTACCAACGCCACCACCCCCGGATATACTCGCGTTATTATTAATCGCTGTCGACGTCCGTTCCATGACCTGATCGAGCCAATTGACCTCCTTTAATTCTCCGGAGGCATATTGGTTAATTGTTTCTTCGGGGTAGATTGCAGGTTGCCCCTGTTGGATTAAGGTTTCGTTTCGCAATTTCATGAAATCGACAGCACCGACAAATTTCGGAAGATCAATCGGTTTGTTGACTGCAAACCAGTTGTTGGTAACGACTTTAAATTGTCCCGTCTGTCCACGCTCCGTTTCGATGATGATAACACCATTTGCACCACGGGAACCATACATGGAGGCTGAGGCGGCATCTTTTAAAACGGTAATGCTTTTAACCTGATTGGGGTCAATGTCGTGGATGCTCTGTTCCATACCGTCGACGATGACCAAGGGATCTGCATTTTGTAAGGTACTTATTCCGCGAATGGAGATGGTACCCGGAACACTTCCTGGCATACTGTTTCCGCGCATCATTGTGACTCCTGGGATCGTTCCAGAAAAAGCATCTTGCATTTTAAAAATTGGGCGATTTTTAATTTTCTCCATATCCATTTGGGATACGGAAGATGCAATGTGTTTTTTGTCTACTTCGGAGAAGCCAACGACGACAACTTCATCAAGTCCCACTTCATCAGCGTCCATGATAACATTCAGCTCCGATTTATTGTTAATCGGGATTTCAAGCTGTTTGAATCCTACTGCACTAAAAATCAGGGTTCCTTTTTTGCCATCGGGGAGTGTCAGTTGAAACTCTCCTTTCGTATTCGATGAAGTTCCAGTGTTGGAGCCTTTTAGCAAGATGCTGACTGCACTCAATAGATTTCCCTTCGTATCATGTACTTTTCCTCTTACGACTTGTTGCTGCAGGTTGGATATGCTGGATGTACTTTGTTCTGGCAGAGCAACATCGCCATTCTTACGTTTGATGACAACTGTGCCACGATGTAACATGTAATAAAAAGCGCTACTCTTGAAAATTTGATCCAAGGCCTTATCGAGTGATACATCTGTGATTTCAACTGTTGCTTTTTCATTTTTCAGCAATCCTTCTTTAAAGATAAAATGTATACCAGTCTGTTTGGTAATGCTTTCCAGCACAGTTTCAATCCTGGTATTCTGGGCATGTAAAGTAATCTGAGCGGAGCTTGAAGCATAGGCGCCCATCATTGATGTCGCCAATAAGATTCCTGTCAGTTTCATTTTTAATAAATGGTTCAGAGTTTTCCCTTTGTCAACGGGACATAAGGTCCCTTTTGAATAAAATAAATTATTCATAAATTGGTATAGAATTAATGGTTTATGATCAGTGTTAATTCAAATTTGATGCAGGAGTATTTGCCGTACTTCTGCATTTTTTTTTATTAATTTAGGTTTTTCGCTTTTTTACATACAAAGTCCTCCTCAATAAGTTTATTGGTTTACAATTAGTTATCGGTTTACAATTAGTTTATCCTTGTCAATGGTCAATTTATAACCTGTCAAATCCTTTAGTACATTACAGAGTTCCGCCAGCGTTACATCTCTTTTCATGCTACCTTCATATCGTTCATTATTTAAAGGGATCTTGCAATCGACCTGAATTCCATACCAGCGGCTTATTTCATCAAGTATCTGTTGCATATCTTTATTTTTAAAATAAAAATAACCGTCTTTGAAGGCTGTGGCTTCGGCTTTACTAGCTAAAGGAAAAGTCTTCAGTTTTTTTTCGATAATCTCCGTCTCGCTACCGGCATTCATATAGATTTCGTGTTCTTCGTTGCTGACTTTAAGCTTTCCTTCTGTCAATGACACTCTCGTATTTGCACGATAGGAATTTACATTGAAAGCTGTTCCGATCGCTTGTATATTGATATGATTTGTTTCAACGATAAAAGGCCTATGTACATCTTTCGCAACTTCAAAATAGGCTTCACCTTTTAGGATCACTCGCCGCTCTTTTTTATCAAAATTTGCTTTATAGCTGAGTTCTGAGGCAGCATTTACCCACACTTTAGTGCCATCGCCAAGGGTTAATACCATAGTGGACCGTTTGGGAACTATTAAGGTGTTGCGTAGGTTTTCTGTTGAGTTCGATGCGTATACAAGTTGCCCATCTTTTAATTCGATACCTTGAGCAAAATATTGGATTGCCTTTTTTTCGGTCAATCGTATTTCTTTTCTCCCCTCAATTTTTAAAATTGCACCTGCTCTTCCGGGAAGAACGTCATTTTTGTGTCCATATATCTTATCAGGAATTAAATAGCTTACCGATTTTTCGTCCTTTTGTTTTTGCCATAACAGTGTTAGGGCAAGTATTACAGCAGCCGCTATTCCAATAATTTTGTACGGTATTTTGTTTAAGGAGAGGTATTTCTTTTTTGGTTGTAGAACAGCCTTCTTTGCCGTGAATTTTTGCTGTGTGATTAGCCATTCTTTGTTTACATCTATTTTACGAAGATCAAATGGAGCATAAATATCAGTATGTGATAGCCGACGAGACAAGCTATCCTTTGCGCTGGGATATTTTTGTAATAGATTTTTTAACTGGTCTTCTTTGTCGGATGGTAGCTCACCATCTTTTAATAGAAGAGCAATCAGTTCTGCTAATAATATTTCGTCGGTTTTTATCATAATTCATAAGCTAAATAACTTGAAGGGTCGATATGGGTGATCGACTCATCGAAAAAAGTGGAAAATTATTTTTAAAGCGTTGTGTGTTACAGTGTAAAAAACATATAAAGTATGCTTAGAAACTTCTTTTTTAGCAGATTTATCGCCCGCATCCGTTGTGTTTTTACCGTATTTACCGAAACATTGAGTTCCTGTGCCACCTCCTCGTACTTCATTCCGTCTAGATAGATTAAGCGGCAGACTCGTTGACAACCTTCGGGCAGTTCATTGAGTTCCCGATGAAGAGCTCCGATCAATTCTGCATTTATTAAATTATCTAGGATGTCGTTTTCATCCGGTTGGTCCGTATTAAATTGGCCCCGTACACGATCAAATACCACATTTCTTCGCTTGATATTCATCGCTAAATTTTTTACAGCGCTATAAAGGAAGCTTTTGATGACGGGCTCTCCCTTTAGTAGCAAGTCCTGTCTACCCATTAGAACGACAAATGCGTCCTGCACGATGTCTTTTGCAATTTCCTCTGAGCCAACCCATGGAAACGCAAATACACTGAGTTGCAGAAAATATTTGTTAAAATAATATTCTGTGGATAACATATCGTTTGCTTTTTTATGTAAAATATAAATTTTAAAAGTGATTTAAAGAATAATATTAGAGATTTTACGTAGGTAAAACCTTTTACAATTTTGAAGGTTCATGAGTGCTGGTCCACTTGTCAGCAGCATAATTCATCGCCTTTACGAGCTGGCTCTTGGTTGAAGTGTTCTTTATTTCCTTTGCGATCCATATCCCGATTTCATTCATCAGCGGAAAACCGAGAATTATTTTTGAAATTTATGCATAATAATTTGGTTATCATATATATACTGGTTTTATCGTACTTAACAATGTATACGTGGAAATAACCATCCTTTCGTGGAGTTATCTCAAAAACCTTAGATTCTATAGGCATGCCAGGTCATCAATTATTATAGTCGTTCAGCCTCCCGTACCCAGCTGGTAAGATGTGGTTGGCGAAGATACAATTGCGGACACTATATTGGACCGGATTGTGCATACTTCACATCAAATTGAACTAAGGTTTATAGTTTAAGAATATAAGCGTAATATTGTCAGGCTATTGGTGAAAATCCCCCAGATCACCAAAATCTGACGTGTCAGTATTGCCGGAAAGGGAATAACATCATCGGAATATGCGATACACTATCGAAACCTCCAAATCGATAATGATCTTGTCGGAAATGCAATTGGACCTGGAGTTTTGGGACGGAGAAGGCCTTTAATAATGATTTTTCTGTAATTCATTCAACGGATATAAACGTGAAAATGGATATCAGGTTCTTGCTAATGTATCAACTATAAAAATTGGCTCGTCAAATATTTCATCATCTTCCAGATACCCAGAATAATTGGCTGCGTTAAATTCTTCTATTTCTTTATAAGCGATTTCCCGTGGTAACCATTCAACATATATGAATGGCATGATTACCATGGTATAAATACAATCAATACTATTCGATTCGCCCTGTTCAATATATGTTTTCGAAGAAAAAGGAATTTCATTACCTAATTTCCATGCGAGGAAAAAGTTAAAAATACTCACCCAGATCACATACACCTCTGATGCTCCAATACATACTTCAAAATTTATCCCACGATCTTCTTTAATGAAAGGCCTAAACCTCTTGATCTGATATTGTGGGAAATCGTTGTGAAACTTATCCAAAATTTTATTCACAAGATCAGGATTTTCCTGTTCGAATTTGTCACTCCGCTTATAGATATCTATTAATTTAGGAGATCCATTTTCATAGTGTTTCCAAAAGAAATCCCTATCAAAATAATTATTAATTACGCTCTGAATTTTTTCCATATATAAATTATTGACAACCTGTCATTGGAATTTCGAGACCGTGCGGCCACTCAGATTCGAAGATACTGTTACTTCTGCACATATTTCTTATCTGCTATCCCATTTTGTTATGATATATACAGGAAATATATGCTTAATTGTATTTAAGGCGATTTTAATAGTTACTTTCAGATGATAATAAGTCATGTTAGACTTTAAATGAAGTGTATTTATATAAGATTAGATTATAAAACATTACAACAATACTATAGTGAAGTTGGTGAATATGGCCGCAAACTATACTTAAAGAATGAAGCTATCCGTGCAGGCAATTGGGATTTGTACGAAACGACTTTAAAAAAAGAATTTCCTGCTGATGGTGACTAAGAGATAAGAGAAGCCAATGGTGCTGGAAAAACAGTAGGAGTAAATTTAGTTCCGACAAAGGCAATACCTCCGTTTCAATATCTCGAGACCTTCGCGAAATAATAAGTGCTGCAACTTGAAATCCAAATATAATCAGGTTAAAATTTAAACTCCCCGTAAAATACCTCAGCCAATCTCCGTCTGTTAAGACAACATAAAATGTCAGAGCCATAAAACTGAGATGTACAAAGAGTGGAGCGTTAATTCTCTTCATTATCTACATTACGTTTGTGAAATCTTAATGTCTTTATCGATTTAAGAAGATCCTGTTCTGTTTGCGCTTTCAGGTTTGAACCATGAAGGTTAAATCGCACTTTTGAAGGGTCTCCCCATAGGTTGCCGATATACACTCCGGTGTTCCCTTTCCCGGATATCCTAGGAAAGACGATTTTCGCTCTTTTGTTATCAATGGTATCCCATGATACATTTTGTTTTCTGTATAGATCGGCATCAATATTCATCGACATCATATCTTTAACAACAATGAAATTGGAGGAGTCTAAGTTATATTCCTCTATCATCGGTCGAGTGATAACCTGAATATTTGGTTCTGTCAATGTATTTGAATACATGCCCAGATCGAAGTAAAGCGTATCCGTGTTGTCTACAGCAATTGCTCCGACGTAACTGTCGATTCCATTTTGTTTGACCTGCTGCCATTTATAGGGAACTTCAAGCGTAAAAAGACCAAAATCCATTCTTTTTGTGCGAGATGGATCTTTGCACGTAATAGCGAGTATAGTAAGGGCAGAAATATGGAATAGTTTTATGATCAGTTTCATGCTATGGCTTATGCGTTGAATCTACAAAATCCAGCTGAAAAGTATAAGGAGTTATTGAATTAAGAAGGTTATTTATAGCTCGATAATAAGGCTGTTATTAAATCCGTTATAAACTTCATTAATATAACCATGCGGATTGCAAATGATTTCGGTGTCACCTATTGAATAACGTGGCGGATCATGTACATGGCCATGGATCCAATAGGAAGGTTGATGCTTTAAGATAAAGGCTTCCATATCCGTGACGTAGGCAGCGCTGATCGGATCCTCCAAATACTTCATTGGCAGTGATCTTATACTTGGCGCATGGTGTGTTATTACGATACGATGTTTGGCTTGGTTGGCGTTAAGACTTTCCTCCAGCCATTGTCTCGAAGTTTGTTGGATTCTAAACGTATCAATACTTCTCAATTTGGCATAATGCTTCCCCAAGCTGATCTTCTTATAATCATTCATACGGCTTTGGCATAGCGATCCATAGACCGCAGGATTGCCCATTAAAGAAAAATCAGTTCATAGTGTGCAGCCATGGAAACAAACGTGGTCGATCTCCAAAGATTCATTTTTCCAGCACATGTATATTTGAATTGTTTGCAGCATCCTTAATTTTATATAGTGTCTTCGGATATGCGCCCTTGTAATACTCATGATTGCCCAGCACGTAGATGATGGGTATATCCAAAGAAAGTGATTTGAGCCAGCCGATCCCTTTTACTCCTATATCAGTATCTCCAGCCAGTACAAGTACATCCGCTACATTCAGATTGAAATCGTTGTATCCAAATTCTCTACGTAGGTCGCTAACGATGTGGATTTTCATCTTTGTCTTGTTTTGTCTCAGATTCTAATTTTAACTCACTAGCACTGAATGAGAGGGGGTATGTATAGCCGCATTTTACGGCAAGTCCAATTAAAGTTGTCAGAAAGGGTATTACTTTCCTATCTGTGTTTTTTTGCTAATTAATTTAGTATTTTTTAATTTATTATTGTATATTTGCTTAATAACCAATTAATAAATATTATGGCTAGATCAAAAAAACATTTGGGTAGATATGTAGATCCACGTACCGATTTCGGTTGGAAATTTTACTTTGGTAGAGAGGACAACAAAATCTTACTAATTGAGTTTCTCAATAGTCTATTTCATGGAGAGAAGACAATTTCGGATCTAAGATATAAGCCTGTAGAACAAGATGGCGATTATGAGGAAATGCGTCGTGTTGTATTTGATTTACATTGTATTGGCAGCGATGGTGAGGTTTTCATCATTGAGATGCAGCAGCTCTTTCAAGAATTTTTTAAGGACCGCGCGGTGTATTATACCTCACGTCTCATCAATAAACAATTAGCGCGAGGTAAGAAGGGTAGTGATTATTACCTACCAGAGGTTTACTTTATTGGTATTTTGGAGTTTGACATGGATAGAAATAGAAGTTCTGGTATATCACGTGTCACAGAGCGTCCTTATTTCTATGATGTGGCGCTGTGTGACAAATTGACCAAAGAAATATTTTATGATAAATTGGGATATAAAATGATTTCGCTTCCATTATTTAATAAACAGCCAGAAGAGCTAAAGACAGTTATGGATCAGTGGTTGTACTTACTTAAACATTTGAGTACCATGGATAGATTGCCAACATTTTTGGATAAAAGAATATTTGGTCTTATCTTTGAGATAGGAGAGATAGGTAAATTAACTGAGGAGGAACTAATGTCATACGAAGCAAGTTTAAAACATAAGCGTGATGCTGAGAGCGTATTTAATTCGGCTAAGAAATCCGGAGAAGCTTTAGGTCATGCTACAGGTCTAGCGGAAGGTCACGCTAAAGGTCTCGCTAAAGGACTAGCAGAAGGTAAAGCCAAAGGACTAGCAGAAGGTAAAGCCAAAGGACTAGCAGAAGGGGAACGCAAAAAAGCTCTTGAGACTGCTAAAGCATTTAAGGAAATGGGGCTACCTATAGCTGATATTGCTAAAGGCACAGGGCTTTCAGTCGAAGAAGTCGAAAAACTCTAAGGTTCGCTATTGGGTTTCTATGTATTCAACATTGCAGATGTAACTGTTGAAATAATTGTATCTAAATTCTCTATGCAAGTATCTAATAAGATGGATTTTCATTTTAGATTATATTAGTCAATTAAATGCCAGTCGCAATAACAAAAACGAAATTGTTTTACTGTTTGAGTTCTGGCTAGCTTCCCACTATTACACCTTATGATGCTCCACCTTGAAAATTAGCGGGGTCTTTATATAGAAAACATTAATTATAAGGCTAATGTTTATGCGCTTAATTTGGATGGATTCCTCAGCAAAAAAATAAAACGCTCCATCTTTCGTTATTTTGCAACATTCCGCCACAGAACAATATCAAAGTCAGTCAATAGTTGACAAATTTTACCTGCACTGTCTCTCCCAATGTAAGTAGCATAAAACCCATCTCCAAACCCCGTGGAGAAAAAGAAGGCATTTTGATTTTGAAAACTGTAATTTAAATAATCCTCGAATTTTTCGGAGAACATATTGTCCCAGTTTTTGTCGAGCAGCTTATCCAGACTATTTTTTGCTGCTTGATCAACGAAAAGACCTAGTCCTGAATCTACTCCGTAGCCATAGATTTCTTTGGATTTTAGCGGGATTGGATTCTGTTCAGGTAATAAGGCAAACTCCCATTTTCGGATGGGCTCATCTGAGAATTTTACTCGTGCAAATGCGACCCTTCGATCGTTATTGGCGTTGATAATTGCCATTGCCAATTCTACGGGAAACTCACCAAGAGGGAAATTTTCGCTGAAAGCTATTGCATCTCCTAAGGTAACGGGATCAGTTGCAATAATCTTGCCTGATGATACCTTTAAATTTCCTAAAGCTATCTTATCAAAAGTTATTTCGGTGCCGAATTGTGCTACTTTTGTGGCCTTAACGAAACTTCCCTCAAATATTTGAGGGAATGCCAGTGACGTGTCCTTAATGGTTGTTTTCGGTATTGTATCTTTGAAATCAAATTTGGCTGTCGGTACAACTATGTCGTTACTATTACTTGGAACTTTGTTCGTAAAAGTACATGAAAATAGCGCCAGGGCCATTAAGCATGTTGCTATTGTTCTTTTGTGCATTGAACGTATAATTATATTTGTCTAATTTACGACTCTATTTGATGATTTCTTTCCTTAATGAACTTTCTGAGCATTTGAAATGTTCTCGAATCAGCAATCACCCTCGTCATTGCAAGATTTTAATGAACATTACAAAGTGATTTCAGCTTTTCAAAACCTTCGTCTACTTCAAAATGGGGATCTTTCTGAAGATTTAGGGACAACGCTTTTTTAAAATCTTTACAAGCATTGCTCGCATCGCCAAGATCTAAATGAATGGACGCCCGATTAAAGTAACCTATAGCATAGTTCCTATTTAATTTTAAAGCTTTCTCTATTTCCACTAGAGCCTCTTTAGGTCTATTGGTTTCTCTATAGAGATTCGCTCGATTGTTATAAAGTATATGAAGGTCTTGTTGATTAGGAAATTCATTTAGTAATTTATCATAGTCCATAATCGCTTCGTCAAATAGTTTTAATTCCTTTTTAACGTTTATCAGATTTGCAAGCGACTTAAAATCTTTCGGCGATATTTTTAATTGTGCTATTAGATCATTTTTTGCATTCTCATAATCTTTTAATCTGATATAAGAATATGCTCTATCAAAATATATGTCCGTATAGGATGGATCTATTTCAATCACCCTCGAATAGTCAAAAATTGCGTTGTCAAATGCAGCAACTTCTTTATAAACACCTGCTCTAGCATAGAGCACATCGATGTTCTTGGGAGAAAAATCCAGAAATTTTGAATAATCCGCTATTGCAAGGTTGTAATTTCCTCGAAACCGGTGAATGTTGCCTCTATTTACGTAAGTGCCGGGAGAATTGGGGTACAGATTTATTGCTTTATCGAAAGCTGAAAAGGCTTCGTCAAATTTTTCTTTTTTAGCATATTTTATACCTAGTGCATTTAATTCTTCTACGGTCTGTGCGATTAAACTTTGACATAACAAAATTGTAACAATGAGCGATAATATTTTTTTCATTTCTGGGAATATATAAAGCTAGATAATATGGGCTTGTCCGGCCAATATACAAAAAGTTCAATAAATTGATATGGTGCAATATTACTATCGGCACCAATATCTTTAGCGATATAGGAGCGAGCTATGTAGACTTCTTTGGTTGCTCTACCAGCTGTCTTCCCTCAATCTTTAATAATTGCACCTATCTTAAAGGTTTTCTGTCCTCTTTCCACCATAACGGAATTAATTCTATTTGCGAAAAAATCCTTAACTAATTCCCAACTACTTATATTCATAGTACCATTCCCGTTTTTGTCGAGGTAGTCTATAATATTTAAATTACCAATAACTTTAAAATTGTCTCGAAACTTCATAAAGTCTTTTCGGAAAATTAAAAACCCGTAAGAACCTAAAAAGTATGGACGAGTCTCAGGATGAATTGACCACATGTTTTTAAGTTCATTATCAGAATATTTGAAGTAGTCACACTTTCTACGGTTTCCCGTATAATTTTATTCTAAACCAACTTTAATTTTTATTCATGGTTATTTTAAACACATAGACAATGGATATTTTGGAGTATAGCCACATGTCTATTTAAATAGTTTACAGGAGAAACTATTTTGGTAAATTGATAAGTAGTTCCTTTGCAGGTATTTCTTGAATTTTACCATCAACTTTTACGACCAAACTCTCACCCTTTGCAGCTCTTTCTTCTGCCAATTTTCGTAAAGCCTTTTGCACTCCCAAACGAATTCTTTCAGCAAGATTGATATTTTCACTATTTACCTTATCGTTCATTATGGTATTTCGATTTTAGTGTTGACCAAATTTCGCTATTTGAAACGAATTCTCCAAATTTATCACCTTGAGCAATTATTTAGGGTATTTCCAAGTAACACGTCTAGACAATTTGTAAGATGCTATTATCAGGCTAGGAAAGGCTTCACCCATCCAACTGCATATAAAAAATGAGAAACCCTAAATATCTATACTGTACACAATATTGCTAATATTATTAGTAATATTGTAAAATGAAACCGCTAGAAATCTTTTGCCGAAATCGGGTAATGCACGCTCAAATTACCGTGCATGATAAAAGCATGGGCATGAAAGACTATCATCTCTATAACAAAAATGGTCTTGCTTTTTATGTTTTTAGGAAATTTCAGGGCGTGTGGCAATTGGCATACGGTGTACTTGCCGATGACATAAAGGAAGCTTGCATTGACGCGCTTATACTTCGCTTTGATGCGGATGTGCCTATGTTGTTTTATCATCATGGAAAACGGCAGGTAGTGGAAGTTAGGGCCAAGGAATACAGCCTTTGGCATATTTATCTCAATAATGCTTATGTAGGAAGTATTCAATATTATAGCTTCACTAAGCAGTTCAATTACCACCTCGAAGACAATGGCTTATTGACCGATGATCACGTGCAAAAGTATATAGCCATGATCAGACGTGGGGAATTAAAGTGGATAAAGGACGATATTCGATGAAAAAAAATATAAAAGGAATAAAAAAACCTTGAGTCTGGGAGGATCTCAAGGCTTCCTAATTACTACCTATTTTTGAAAAGTACTATAAATACAATATCGAATCCTGTTTGGTTTTTAAAAAAATAAAAACGGCCGACTTACCGCTACTAAATATGAAGGAATAAATATTATGAATTCTTTTTATTAAATTACAAATCACTGCAAATTGCAGTAATGACAGGGAGTGGTGCGATAAGTCATATACTTAATACCGAGGGTTTCATTAATATTGTATTTCTATACCGGGGGTACATTCCATTCATAATTATTTATCAGAAACTAGCATTCCATATCTTAAATCAAGTTTAATATGATATTTATTATAATTATTTTAAAAATATAAAACTGCCATTATTCAATCGCTCTCAAATACAGTGCTTATTGATTAAAATTTGCTTAACAAAAGATAATTTTAAACAGAATATTTTCATTTTTTTGAAGAAATGATGGTATGATTCGTCAAATATAGGGGGATAATTCGCTTTTTGTAGATTATCAGTAATTTGTTTATGATTAAATTAATATCTTAGTTTTGAACTCAATTTAAATTATGATCTCAGTTATACACATAAAAAAATCATTTGTAAACAATTCTTCTATTACTATTTGCGAATTATTGCTTTACTTAAATGTTAAGCATACTAGAAACCTGTAGCAAGTCAACTCTATCTGGTGGTTTGCAGATCTGTATATGTTCGTTGTCAGGAGATATTTGCTATCCGTAATCCATATTGGGCGCTATACTTTTAGCGCCTATTTTCCAACTATTATAAAAAACATATGCGTTTACTTCATTTATTGTTATTTCTCCTAATTTCTTGTCAACTTTTATGGGGGCAAAAGAACGTCAAGCTTAAAATCCACCTTGAAGGTATACATAAAGAGGTATTTAACATCCATTTCTATGATGGTCTCGTGCAAGATTTTATTGATGCTAGTCAGAAAGATACCTTGATGCAGCTAGAGAGACTCACTTATACACCTTATCCAAGGATCTTAATTTCTTATAAAGGCAAATACTATAATTATCTTATTAACAAGCAAACTTCTACCATAAATATACATTATGATTCAAGTAAAGCGGATTTTCCTTTTTATTCCGATCAAAGTGAGGATATTACACCGATATATGATACAGTTTCCAGTCCCATTTTTCGGAAACTAAGAAGTGATCTAAAAACAGAGTACTTGCAACTTACTGAGCTATGGAGCAAACATGGATCTGAAATTCGTACAAATGATTCCGTCAAATTTGTACTGAGGGAATTGACTAAAGAAATGAATTCAAAAACAATGGAAGTATTGACGTCTTACCCAAACGACTTTTTCTCTTTTTTATATTTTAAAGAGCAAGTACTCATTCCGACACTTTCAGTGGAAGATGATTCTGAATATTATAATAATCTATTGGCTTACTACAACCGTACGTTTCCTAGTGAGTTTAGACTTACTGATGAAGGTAAACAGATAGTCAAAGATATGGAACAAAAAATCACTCCAGTATTTATCAAAGAAGGTGAGATGATGCCGGATATTTATTTTAAAGATATTTATGGGGATACAATTTTTTTTAAGAATCAACAGGAAAGCTTTGTGTTACTGGATTTTTGGGCAAGTTGGTGTGGGCCTTGCCTAGCGCAAATCCCTGACATAAGACTTTTACGTAATACTTTTTCCGAGGACTTGTTGAAGATTGTAGGCATTTCAATAGATAGCGATTCAGTAAGCTTTTTAAAAAGTATCAAAGAAAATGAGATGAGCTGGGTTCACAGTTTTGATCGAGGAGGTATACTTAGTGGTTCATTAGGTTTTACCAGTATTCCAAGGATAGTACTGCTGGATCGAAATGGTAAGATTGTGTACTATAAACATGGAGGACGTATTGATATGCAGAAGATAAACGCCATACTTCGGGAAGACTAATTTCAGTTTAATCAATTTTTTGTATTTGCAAATGCGAAAGCCTCGACTTCATCCTCAATTCCGTATTTGAGCTCTATCTCATTATTAAACGTGTCGAACCCGCTCCTGCCATCCAAGAACTGTTCAACGTGCTTTAATTCATGCGCTAATACTTCATTAAAAGCGGCATAGTTTAAATCACCTTTTTGGTGTAGAAGGATTTGGGTACCGTCAAGATATACGTCCTTCTTATAAACTAATTCAGACTGCTCCAATGTAATTTTCACATCCTTGTTTTCGCTGAGGGAGGTATATTCTGCTCTTCCATCTGCATTTCCAAAGCTAATGATCAAGTTGAAGTTGGAGCTCTCTATCCTGTTAAAAATCTGATTCAGCCCATTTAATTTATCTTTGAACGCTTGGTTTGTATTTGGGTTATTTAAATCAGCAGTTATTGCACTTCTAAAAGTACCAAGTTAAATACACTGCAAATTATTTTTTTTCAATTTGTATTGGGGATTCTTATCGAGATTGTAAGTCCCATCGTTAAGGACCGTATATTTAAAGAAGTTCATTGTCTTTATAAGTTCATCAAAGACTACAAGAAAAGATTCCCTTTGCTTCAAATTAGAAGTTTTTAAAACAACGAATGTATGTGTACTGTTTATTACCGGTGTTATTTTCCCGCTAGCTTTGGTGACATTCCATTTGGAGAAACCATTTATTCCTTTCATATTTCCCTCTAAGTCAAACCAGACATCTTCGCCTGAAGACTCTAATTTATAATTTCCACATATTAAATGAGCAAAGAAAATTTCTGACAGATCTTTGTTTGTTAAGAAAGCAGTAGGTTTTACAAATGAGATGGAATCTAAAACCATACTGTTTTTATCATTAATAAGTAAAAGCATCTCATTGGGCCTTTTTATTAACAAAAAGTCCTTGCCTTGTGGATTATAATCAAACATATGACTGGTCATTGTTTCTCCTATATTTAAAGAAAATCTATCTGAGCCTATCATTGCTGTCAAAGAAACAGGAACTAGATCGTCACCAATCGTTGGTTGATAATAAAGTTTATTTTTTTAAGCAAAAATGCTTGTATAGGAATACCCTGAGTTGGATCAGGTATTATCTTTTGTGAGAGGCTATCCGATAATCGGCTTGAAAACCAGAATTCTCTTGAAGCTTTGACATTTATTTTTTTTGCCCAAAACTGATAGAAAAGGTTAGCGCCAAAAATATTGCCAGGAAAATTTTAGTTAATTTCATGATCGAGAATTTTAGTTACATGCTGAATTGTCAATAGGTATGAAAATTACTTTATCTACATTACCAGATAGCCATAGAGAGCCAACTACACTTTCACCTTCATCACCTTTGAAGACGTCTATATGATTTACTCCACCTCTCTGCATATAAACAATACCATTTAATTTTGCAGATGACGAATCTAAAAATTCATTGGTAGAATTATAGGTTTTAATCTGGCTCTCCATACCTTTCGATTTATAATCAGAAACTAGATAATTTTTTAGGTTGGCAGCCCTTATGGGATAACCTTCTGATGATAACGGATCGTTAAATTCTGTTCCATAACTACCGAAGTCAACATCATATACTTCTTTTAATGCCGCTCCCACGGTAGTCTGTTTTAAACTATGCTTCTTATACTTATGCTACCAAGAAAATAACCTTATTTCTTCGCGCCAGGCTTTATATTTCAGATCTAAGATGTCATACGGCACAGCGGGATGGTAGAACAACGCATTTTCAAACTTTACGGGGTGTAAAGGGAAGTAGGTCTTTTTCTCAAACACGTGTCCATCATTTGTATGGATCATGCCATCTATTTCTTCTGTCCACAAGTCTAATATAAAAATTCTTTATCTGACACAGTTTAATTTACACCCTCCAAACAAATGAATAATTACTATCTGTGGGATTTACATACAATTAAACCAAAGAATGAAAGCAATTCACAATTTATGTAAGTAGCCATTAATATAAACCCTATAATGAGTCCAGCCGTATATATCGACTGGACTTTAAGATTTATCTTTTCAAAGCTTTCTCCTTTTCCTTTTCTTTAAGCATCCAGTTTCGGAGCTTTTCCTCTCTTTCAGGGCTAATACGCTTTAGAACAATTACTCCCTTTAAATTTTGAGTTCTATTCCCTGTAAATCTGTCGAATTCAACCGTTATATCATATTCAAAGCGATTCCATTTGGGAGAAGTGAGACTGTCAAACGGCACAGTTGTTATGGAATCCCCCCGTTGAACATATACCAAATTTGCCCAAGTAGCGGATGTCCTACTTGGAACACCAGACATCATTGCAACATCACGGAGATCCAAATGTATTTTTTCGACCAAAGTCTGTAGTATCGATAAGTCTTTTTCTTTTTTTTGACTGTAGGCAGATGTTAAAAAACAAATACCCAAAATTGTTAAAATGTTTTTCTTCATTTGTTATCAATTAATTGGGGTTAGAGGATACGCCATGGATCGGACAGTTTTTCCCATCGCCTAAGTTTGCGTATGGTTTGATCGTTTGTGGTTGACCATCGGCGCCCGTCACTGTGATAGTATGGTTTTTTACCCAGGTTTCATTTATTTCAACAGGTGGATTACCAAAGGTTGCATAATTATTTGCAAATGCGAAAGCTTCAACTTCATCCTCGATACCGTATTTAAGTTTTATCTCATTATCAAACATGTCAAACCCGATCCTACCATCCAAGAACTGTTCAACATGCTTTAATTCATGAGCTAATACTTCATTAAAAGCGGCATAGTTTAAATCACCCTTCTTATGAAGGAGGATTTCGGTGCCGGCAAGATATTCATCCTTTTTATAAACCAATTCGGACTGATCCATTGTAATTTTCACATCTTTGTTTCCGCTGAGGGATGTATAGGCTGCGCTGCCATCGGCATCTCCAAAGTTGATCACCAGATTAAAATTAGAACTCTCGATCCTGTTAAAAATCTGATTCAGTCCATTTAACGTGTCTTTGAATGCCTGGTTTGTATTTGGGTTATTTAGATCAGCAGTTATTGCACTTCTAAAAGTACCCAAATTATTAGAATAGTCAACAATCCCTCCAGAGCCAAGTCCCACAATTCCTTTTGTACAGGTACATTTCGGTTGTTCTTCCTCATTATTATCGGTTCCGCCATCGCCGTGATCATCACCATCCCAGTCTTCATCCCATTCATCATCCCATGGATCTTCCGGGTCGTCATCACCGCCATCATCCCAATTGTCATCGTCAACACCGCCGTCCGGGGGATATACATCAATTTCGGGGCCTTCGGTTTCCCATGCGACATCACTGTCACCACCTTTTAATTTGAATAGCTCATTCTCGGGTAGTAGGTCGACGTCGCTTGCAATGTCAAAAAAATTTAAAATAGGTTTTCTTTTCATATTTTCATTCATTTGTAATTTGTAAATCTTCCTTTCTTGTCTGTGGTGATGGGAACACTGATCTGTTTGACGTTGTGCTTTTTAAATCTATGCGACCACGAAAATATCTTGATTTCATTTCTCCAGCCTTTATACATCGTGTCCAGTATATCTGTTGCCACGGCGGGATGATAGAACTTGGCATTTTCGAATTCGATAGGCTGCAATGGAAAGTAGCTCTTCTTCTCAAAAACATACCCGTCATTGGTATGGATTTTATTCCCGATTTCTTCAGTCCACCAGATGTCGACAAACGGAAAAGTGTATTCATAGCCTTCTGTTTTATAACCGCCCTCTTTCCAGATCTTATAATATGTTTTTCCTGTTTTTGACCATGTCCATTCGGTCACATTATATATGTTGTCCTTCCGTATAGCAGGGATCAAAATTGTAAGATCTTCATTTCTTACCATGAGATCGATATCATCGTCCCAGGGCATAATTTTTCCGCTATGCCTGATCGACCCGAGCAGCGTTCCTGCATGCAGAAATATCTTCACATCCAGTGATGCGGCAGTTTCCGAAAGGTAGCATAATATTTCCCGTACTTCATTTATCTCGTCCTTCTCCCATGCGCTGTACGACTCAATGTATTCGATCATACTTTTTTTTCTTGCCAAATAAGAAGGGGCTTTGCGGTCGGCGAACATGGTCCAGTCCGTATCAACGGCAATCATCTTGATTTTACGGGAAATTCCCAGCTCCAAGAGCTGTTCTGCTAGTGGCCATCTTATTTCCGAACAGTTCTCTATGAGTTCCTTTATGGACTTCCTTGAAATAATATAAGACGAAGTACCCCAATAAAACCCAAACCTGCTGAATGCGATAGGCATGGCCGAGAGAATAATATAGATGCATTTCGCTTGAAATTGCCAATTTATATTCAATGGGAGTGGCATTTCCTTGATGAGATGAGCTATTAAAACATCATATGCTATGTAATAAGCCTCAGGAATCAGCCATAAAATCGTGATATTTATATTGGTATTAAACTGATAATTTCCCGTGATGAGTACACACGATATAAGTGTTATCAACCCAACCAATGCTGGCCAGAATATGGAGAAAATCTTTCTATTTCTTTGCGCCTGTAGGTATCCTGCATAAATAAGTGCTGCAACCTGCAATCCAAAGATAATCAGATTGAAATTTAAATTCTTCGTAAAATACCTCAGACAATCACCGTCTGTTAATAGTGCATAAAATGTCAAAGCCATAAAACTGAGATGTACAAATAGGGGAGCGTCAATTCTCTTCATTATCCATATTACGTTTGTGGAATCTCAATGTCTTTATCGATTTAAGAAGATCCTGTTCTGTTTGCGCATTCAGGTTTGAACCATGAAGGTTAAATCGGACTTTTGAAGAGTCTCCCCATAGGCTGCCGATGTACACTCCGGTGTTTCCTTTTCCGGATATTCTCGGAAATACGATTTTCGCTCTTCTGTTATCGATAATATCCCAGGATACATTTTGTTTTCTGTAAAGATCAGCATCGAGATCCAAATCCAATATCGGCATATCTTTTACAATAATATAGTCCGAAGAGTCCGTTGCACTTTCCTCCATCATCTGTCTGGTAATGACTTCTATGTTATGCTCTGTCAAACTATTGGAATACATCCCCAGATCGAAGTAAAGCGTATCGTTGTTGTCTACAGCAATTGCGCCGACATAACTGTCGATTCCGTTTTGTTTGACTTGTTGCCATTTATAGGGAACCTCAAGTGTAAATAGACCAAAATCCATTGTCTTTGTGCGAGATGGATCCTTGCAACCAGTAATGAGGATAGTAAGGGCAGAAATGTGGAATAGTTTTATGAACTGTTTCATGCTATGGCTTATGCGTTGAATTTACAAAATTAGGATGGACTATCCATCTATGGCTAGTATTTTTTATTATTAAATCGTAAACGGTTGGAGTGGAAGTGCCAAATTAATCATTAGCTTCGTGCAACATGATTTTCTTTTTAGATATAGACGGTGTCATGGTACATGCCAATCCACATAGGCATGTAGAGCAGGCAACTGATGACTTCTATGTATTCAGTAGTGCTGCTGTAGAGATATTTAATACAATATTCATTGCAGAGGAAGATCAGGTGATCCTCTCCACCTCGCACCGTTCTAGATATACAATAGCAAAATGGAAAAAGATATTTCTTGATAGGGATATTCGAATTGATTCACTTCAACTGTTGGATAATACTGAACAACATTTGATTGATCACTATACGCGAAAGATTGAAGACTATACTCAATAGGTAATTTCCTATTAATAGTTGTCGTATTGATTATAAGTCAATCAGAGAAAAACTGGAAAGCTGGATAATCTTTCAATTTGATAAAGTCAAATCTGTAGTAACAATTCCAATAGCTTATTATTCTACTTCGGATCGCCCTTTCATATAATGTGTTTTCAGTAAAGAATTCTTTGATCCAACTCTTTTGCTGCGGGGTAATGCATGCAATAATGGTCAAATGGATTTCCATAACATACTCACCTAATAGCTGCACTACATATGGAATGCTTTCCGAGGGAAAAAGATTCATTAGTTTCGCTATTGCTATTTCACGAATGTACCCATCATGATGACGGGTCATGAGACCTAGTTCCTCAAAATCCTTCATCGTTTCAACGTCATTTTTCGTTGTGGATCTATATATCCGATATGGAAATTGATTAACTTTTCCCTGCCATAGGACGTCGATTTGTTCCATTCTCATTGTTGTTTTTTGTTCATATCTCTATAACAAGGTTCTTATTAAACCCATTATACGGTTCATTGATATAGCCGTGTGGATTGCATATAATTTCAGTGTTACCGATTTTATAATTTACGGGAGTATGTATATGACCATGAATCCAATAGGAGGGTTGATGCTTTAAGATAAAGGCTTCCATATCCGAGACGTAGGCGGCGCTGATCGGATCGTCCAAATACTTCTTTGGTAAGGATCGCATGCTCGGAGCATGATGCGTCACTACGATGTTATGTTTTGCTTCGCTGACACTAAGACTTTCCATCAGCCATTGTCTCGAAGTTTGGTGGATTCTAAACGTATCGATGCTTCTTAATTTTACATAATTGTCACCTAATCTGATCTTCTTATAATCATTCATACGGCTTTGACATAGCGATCCATATGCAGCAGGATTGCCCTTTAACGAAAAATCAGTCCAGAGTGTGCAGCCATGGAAACAAACGAGGTTGATCTCCAAAGATTCATTTTCCAGCACATGGATGTTTGAATTGCTTGCAGCGTCTTTGATTTTATATAGTGTTTTCGGATATGCGCCCTTATAATACTCATGATTTCCCAGCACATAGATGATCGGTATATCCAATGAAAGTGATTTGAGCCAGCTGATCCCTTTTACCCCTAGATCCGTATCTCCAGCCAATACAAGTACGTCTGCTAATTTCAGATTGATATCGTTGTATCCAAATTCTCTATGCAGGTCGCTAATAATATGGATTTTCATCTTTGTCTTTTTGTATATCCTTATCTAATTTTATTTCACCATTACTAAATGACAGGGGATATGTATAGCCGCATTTTACCGCACATCCATTTTGATATCCCGGTTTCCATGGACTTGATTTTCGAATCAATGTTATTAATGCTTCACCGGTTTGATAACCAATATCTTTGGTTATCCGAAAATTACTGAGCCGTCCATCTTTCTCAATCGTAAAATTGATCATCAGTTTGCCATTTACTTTTGCTTTCTTGGCTGCCGTTGGTATCTTATAATTTTTAACAATCCAATTTTTAAATCCGTTTGTGCCATAAAGTGGCTCAGGAAATATTTCAATCATGTGAGGAGGAATATCCGCGATTGAGTCATCCAAAACAAGGGACTGACCGAAAGCCTGCGATAAAAGGCCTATTGATAAAATACATGTAAATGATAACTTACGAACCGATAAAATCCCCATTTTATTAATATATAATTCAGTAGCTAATTTACATATCTAATTTGTATCTTGATGCAACATGATTAATCTAGTTATAAGGAAAGTATTGAACGATTATGTCACTTTCATAAACGATTTCAAATATCAGTTCTCTCCAAATATGGATGAATTTGAACAAAAGAGCAGTCGAAATCGCTCGGGACAAATTGGTGGATTCAATTACCAGTTCCATGGTGCGGGCTGCCGTTTAGAGAAAGACGGTATAGTATGTGAATTTGACTTTATGCCAACCAATGAATATCCCATAAAATTTTCTTTATGGAAAATGAGCGAATTTATTTTGACCAACAAGGTATATGGAATAGATAAATTAGAGGAATCGGAATTACATGAGGTACTACATACACTGGTTGAAGATGGGACTCTTGTCAAATTGGTATTAGGTGGCGTGATTTCGGAAATATACCAAATTTAACGCAAAATTCTATTTTCGGATATACTCCTTAGGTATAGGATGTTTTTTCAGAAAATCAATAGCATCTTCGTTTTTTTTCTTAAAAAATGAAGATGTATTATAAATAATTTGGCGATCTTGAGCCGTCATATCATGATTATTTTTATCTTTTTTATTCGTATTTGTGCTCATGTTTTAAACCTCCTGATACAAAGTTCGTTATTATTTTTTAAATATAAAAAACGCATCATAATTTTTACCTCTCTCAAAGGATTCCCACTTGTCTTTATAATAGGCTCACTTCAAATATTTCTTGAATATCTTCCCAGAATTCCGCTATTCCCATTTGATACAATCTCGTTCTGGATGCCGTACTACCTTTTGCCATTACGATGACTTGAGGATGTTTATGAATAAAGTCTTAGACAGCTCTACCTACAGTAGTAAGGACCTTTTTTGTATCTAAATTATTTGATGTTGTTAGATCACTTATCTCTTTTGTACTAGGATCAAAATCTCCAAATCCAAGATTATATACGTTTTCCTCAATATTGATCTGTTGAAACTGAATTACTTTTCTTATGTTACCTTTTGGGCCTATACTGAAAAATTCGTAATAGTGTATGTCAGGCGTTTTTTCAAAACTATAATACTCCTCATGCATAAAAAATTGGTTATTTATCCAAATAGGTTTGATAATCCTGTTACTCCGGACTGGTACAAAAATACACAATTTCTCGGAAAGCTAAAAACACGCAACTTTATTCATCATAAAAGTTTCCGCTTTGCGTCCTCAAATTCGGCTTGTGTAAGTATTCTTTTTTCCACCAATCCATGTAATCGCTCTATTTCAGTAGCAGCATCCTTTTGGGGAATGGGGGAGTTGGGCACATAATTATGAACGATGGGCTGCGAAAAATATATACGGTTATATTTCAAATCAAAACTCTCTTTATTCATGGAGAGAAAAACGATAAAGTCAATCAAAGCGATAAATGCGGGTATAAGCGTCCAGCAGAAAAGGAGATAAAGGAAGCATAATCCGGTCTGCCCTAGGTAAAATCTATGTGCACCAAATCCTCCAAGGAAATGAAAATGTATTATCTTTTCGATTTAGGGAAACTAAATGTGTAATAATCTTGAAGTTAATAGCTGTAAGCCTATCAATTCAGCATACCAATTCCAACATTCCAATAGCTACCAATGTTGTCATCGGCGCCACTGTCTTTATCGAAATAGGCGCGAGCAATGTCAATTTCTTTGGCGGTCGCTCTACCAGCTATGAGAAGAAGATGCAGGAAATGTACAATCGTTTCATAGAAACGCTCAAGCAACATGTCCACGCAATTCGTTCTGATGCTATTATCGCGCTATGAGAGGCTTCATCCATCCAATGGCATATAAAAAATTTGAACCCTAAATATCTTTACCATATACAATATTACTAATATTATTAGTAATATTGTAAAATGAAACCACTAGAGATCTTTTGCCGAAATCGGGTAATGCACGCTCAAATTACCGTGCATGATAAAAGCATGGGCATGAAAGATTATCATCTTTACAACAAAAATGGCCTTGCTTTTTATGTTTTCAGGAAATTTCAGGGCGTGTGGCAATTGGCATACGGTGTACTTGCCGATGACATCAAGGAAGCGTGCATTGATGCGCTTATACTTCGCTTTGATACGGATGTGCCTGAGTTGATTTATCATCATGGAAAACGGCAGGTAGTGGAAGTTCGGGCCAAGGAATACAGCCTTTGGCATATTTATCTCAATAATGCTTATGTAGGAAGTATTCAATATTATAGCTTTACTAAGCAGTTCAATTACCACCTTGATGACAATTGCTTATTGACCGATGATCACGTGCAAAAGTATATAGCCATGATCAGATGCGGGGAATTAAAATGGATAAAGGACGATATTCGATGAAAAAGGATATAAAAAGAATAAAAAAACCTTGAGTCTGGGAGGGGCGAATCCTGTTTGGTTTTAAAAAAAATTATTCCTTGGTGTTGAGAATGAAGAATTAGCTGTCTATTAAGTTTTCTGTTACCCGATTTTTAACGATAGATGATTTAAGCATTAAAAAATATTTTACGTTGACGGATCAGGTTTGGATGATGTGGAGTACTCGTGAGACTGGCAATAATATTATGCTCAATTGCAGAACAAAAACAGCTCTTGGTCATATCAAACACAGCAGAGACTGCTCTCATGAGGTTCAAGCGTTCATCATTAAAAGCAACAAAGGGCTTATTTCCGAAATAGATAAACAAATTGCCCAATGCCTGGCGGAGATTAAACGACTTGTAGATCTTGATGAAAATTGTGGATCAAGACAATTTATACAGGGTTCGGGACTATTTAATGCATAATAAAATTCATTTGCATGAACGATTACAAGAAATCAATTTATTATTGATGAAGTACTTTGAAGACAATCCTATATGATAGGATTGTTATTTGTTAGATAAGATACTTTCCATTTTAATCTTTTAAGGCAGTACCTGTGCAAGGTCTCTAATAACGTTAATCTATTGTTTTAATAAATTTGCCTAAAGTATTGGAGGAAGGTATAATAATCTATGTGAAATGATCACTCGTTTACTAGCCATTATAGGGGGAAATTTATCTATTGCTTAAGCGCAGACAATTCACCCAATCTCCTTGCCAACCTTTCCCGTTCACCGCTGCCCGTGGTCGAAAAACGAAGTAGGGGCAGACCGTACTTTTCCAGTATGGCATCTTTCATCGCGTCGCGTTCCGATTGTTTTCCTTCGACGGCGTGATAAGCATAACCATCCACTTCGATCGCCAGAACCGGATTCTTGCCAAGTTTGTTGTAGATCAGAAAATCAAGGTGCGTCATGTGATGACCTGCATATTTTGCTTCTGCAGGCGTCATGAGTGAATAGTCGTCAATCAGGCTCCGCAATGGAAAATGGAGAAGCACATCGTATTTTGAAAACCTGTCATCAGATATTACGGAACGCACCAGAGTATACATTAAATTTTCACTATCAAATACCGATTTGATACGCTTCTGCGACAAGATCCTCTGTCGCTTTTCCTCATAGCCTTTGTATAGGTAATCAAAGATCGAATGCAGCTTACTCTGGATGATCGTGAAGTTATTGTATTCAATGTAACGAATCAGATCTGCAATATTGCTCTCATTTTCAGCATCGTTGCCATGTACCAATAGGATCAGCTGATCTTTAGCGCGGGAGATGGCCACATTTAGCCGGTTAGGATTATCTGTAAACTCGGAGATTTCATTGTCGACCGTTGAAAGAATAATCACATCATTTTCCCGACCCTGAAATTTATCAACCGTATCAGCTATAATCTCCGTACCCGCAAATGTACCCTGCAAGGCATTTGTCTGATTACGATAAGGTGTCACTATACCCAGGTCAACCGAAGCAAGCTGCTGCAGCGGAATGATCTCCTGTAGGATAACATCGATCTGCCGCTGATTCATCCGTGCCCGCGCATGGTTACCCGCCACTGTCCGGTAGACCAGTAGCGGTTCGCGCTCTGATGTTGGCTCAGAGAGGATAATGAGCTGTTCATTGTAGAATTTACGGTTACAGAATTCAATGATCTTTGGATGGCAACGGTAATGTTCTTTCAGCAGTGTTTTATGGACATCAGGGAATAACTGTGTGATGGATGCAAGTAAACTGTTTTTTGCATAATGATAAGGTTCAGACAGCTTGAATGCATGGAAGATTGCATCTGTCTTTTGGGCTATTGTCGCATCTACTACATTCGGCAGCTGCTTGAGGTCACCGACAATAACGGCACGTTTGGCGCATGATAAGGCCAATGCACCTGTCGCCAGATCCACCTGCGAAGACTCATCAATGATCACATAGTCATAGGTCGTATGCTCAGCCAGGCACCTGCGCAGCGAGTATGTAGTGCTCATGATGACAGGGTAGTCTTCGATGAAACTTGTGGACTTACCACGCAGATCAGCTTCCTGATATATCGGACGATCCTTATGCTGATACCTGTTGTAAAGTACATTTTTAAAAAGCCGCATCGCGATTCCCGTATACTCACGCATCTTTGCGTCAAAGGAGAAATTGTGTAAATCCTTTTCCAATGATCCGATACGAGATGCCAGTTCAGCAATCTTGGTTCGATAATAAGCCGATTGAGCAATCCTGATCATGTCCCAACGCGATAGGGTATAAAAGCCCTTATCTTTGATGCGGTACCTGAAACGATAGATTAGTTTCTTCCACCAGTTAAACTGTTTGCCAGTATGTTCCTGATCGGAGACGGAATTCCAGAGTGCCAGTAGCCGATCTGATGAAAGGTTTCTATTCAGTTTAAAGTCTGCTATTGATTTCACAGCATTCAGAAAATGCTGCTGTTCCGTTTTTATGTTTTCAACAAGGAGTTTCAGCGTGGCCAGCTCGTTCTTCTGTGCTAGTTTTTCGGTGAGCTGTAACAGGAGCTCACTATTCTGTTGTTTCAGTTGAGTGAACACTTTGTCATTTAACTGAAACTTGGATAGGTCAGGAATGTCCGATTGCGATTCTATAAATTCTCTTTTATTCTGGTTGCTTCCCAGCAAAGCAGCGATAAAGGAGAGCCCATTCTTATGCAATTTTTCATACACATTTTTCGTTGCCGAGTTATTGCTTGACACTACAGCTACACTTTGACCACGCATGATAGCGTTGGCGATTATATTTAGGATCGTCTGTGTTTTACCTGTGCCCGGAGGGCCCTCAATAATACTCAGTGGGTTGGCAAAGGCATTATTTACAGCCTCTTTCTGACTGAGGTTGAAACCGAAGGGGAATATTTCAATAGGAGAAGAAGGGAAACAATCCGCTGGCTGCGTTTCATTCAGATAATAGGATAGGATGGCATATTCAGGGATAAATGATATTCTGTCGTAACTATCCGATAGAATGTTTTTTCCTTCATCGGATTTAAGTCCAACGGCATCTGCAATCGCTTTTAGATACTTGAAAGTTGTCTGGGCTTTTTTGCTCTGCAAAGCAGATTTGATGATCTGAACTTTATCTTTATTGTACGTATATTTTTTATTGCTGCTTTTAAATGCCACAATACATTTCTCGCCTACGAAAGAATAGGACTGGATATCACTGGTCTTGTCCTTTCCATCAATATAGATGGCTTCTTTCTGTGAGAATATATTTGAATTGTGCATTCGTTAGTAATTTATATTGAAGTCTAATTTATAAATTTACCCTGAACTGCCGCAATCATTTTTGGCGGATATTTTCGGCACAATAACTCCCATTCGCTCAAAATTATACAAAAGTCCATTATGCTATAATATATCTGATTTTAAGAATGTCAAAATCAATATTTTAAAATAGAAGGATCTATGAATATAAATGGGTAGGTAGCGACTAGTCCTAGTTGATCATAAATTTTAAGATCCCCTGTTTTTGTAATCAATAATTTTTGATCAGGAATATTAATGTCAATATAGGCATCGCCATTATATGCAATTTCGGTATATGGTACTATAGACTCGCTATTTAATTCTAAACACTCATTGTCTATGTCACAGGGACCAAAATAAAGTTTATTATCCTTCAAAACCACTTTTTGGCCTATTCGTAATTTATAATTTTTTGAGCTATGAGAATCTAGCCAAACGCCCACAATTTTCATTATCTAAATCACTTTTGAGATTTTTTGTGATTTCATTATCTGTATTAGGAATTACTTTTTTTTCAGCCACTCCATTAATACAACTTATTAGCGTTAAAATGTTTAAAACAATTAATGTTACTATAATAATCTTTGTCATACTTTTATAGATTGCCCAATCAATTACACATGCTTCTGTCAACATAAGTCTTGTTGCCATTGGAGTTAATATAATAACAGCCTCCACGAGGGCCACGGATGTAATTTCTCGAAGAAGAACTACTTTTAGATGTATTTGTTTTGCGCGGCGAAGGGGAGGAGCTTGTACTTTTAAATTGATTGATATTTGATGATGTAGATTTGTCTTTTACATATTCCCAGGTTCCGTCGCTTTTTAATAATACCGTCTTTCCATCCGTCGTTGTAGCATATTTGTTTTGCGCACTTAGAGACAACGTAAGGATTGATAATATAGCGAATAGTATTTTTTTCATCATGTTGGTATATTAAACTGAGCTAAATGCTTCAATAGGTTTATACTGAGGACTTATAAGATTAAAATAGTAAATAGCAATTAGCTAAAACAATATCAATCCTACGAGTTCCTAAAGCATTGAATTTAATTTATCGTTGTCCCACTCAAAGAAGAAATCGCTACCATTAATTTCAACTTTCATCAAAAATGAATTAATGTCTAATCTAAACGGAATATTACAATAACCACTATACTCAGTGTTTGGGAATATTGTGTTCATCTTTATATAGCCATTTTGAATAGACGTAAGCCGATCAACCTGTTTTGCTTTCAAACTTTCTAAATTTTGGCGGGCGTATTGAGCGGCTATATAAGCGTTGCCACCATTAAATACTGTCGAATTTGATTTTGTATTTATGGAACCTGTCATGGACGTAGAACTAGTTCCAGCGTACATATTATTTCCGAAAAATCCATAATTAAGAGAGCGACCATTTGCAGTTACATATGTGTTCGAGTTTGAAGATATAAAAGAATAACCAGCTGCAACAGCTGCGAGCCCCTCAGATAGCCCATTCCAAAACATCTCACTCTTTTGGATTTTCTTGACCATTGAAAGGTATTTTTTATAGTCAAAAATTGGAGCAGTAAAGAATTTGGATTTCACTTCATATTGAGCATATATTTTGGATGGATCTAACAATATATCTTTCTTGTTGTAATTTTGTACAAAAATCTGTGGCTGAAAAAATTTCCCATAGTTTTCTTCAATGGCCAATTTAATCGCGATAATCATTCCTTTGTATGCATACCGTAGTACGGGGGAGCCTTCATTGTAGAAGATGTAAAATTCTCTCGAAGGTGTTTTACCAATGAATGCATCAACATCTAAAAACGCTGTTGATTGTGAACTATCGATCTTTAAATGAGGAAGGTTGAATTTCTTAATCGTTGCGCTTTGGACAGCAAAGGCATCGTTAACATTATCTATTTTTTCAAATTCAAGTGAAAAATTTAATTTTTCACCAGAATCGTTGAATAAATGTTTCTTTTCATCCAACGGGAGATTGTAGCTATTCAATAATTTTTTTGCCTTTCCGTTGGAAATAAGTTGTATATCCTCAGATCCATTTAATTCCAGAGATGTAATGCTTGTGTATGAAAAATGAATGACAGTACTATAATCGTATTGATCAATTTGTTCGATGATCAATTCGGGATAATTGCTATTATCGTAGTCTATCTTATTATATTGTGCTTTCGTAGAAAAATAGCTTGATAAGCTAATCCCTAACAATAGCATGCTTCTTAAACATACTTTTCCGAAATTCATTTTTTTCTAAGGTTAATATTAAAAACAAAGGTAGCGAAAAATCCTCTTTGCTTCTTCAAATAATAAATCAGCACATATCATTTTCGTTAAGTCGCGATAAGTTTTTAAATTTGCTATATGCAATCCGATCTCACATACGACAAAGCGAACTTGCGAGAATTGGCTTCTTTGGTGTCTCATGCGTCATTCAAGAAGCTTTCAAGCAGTACCAATCAGTCTTCTTATATCAGGAAGATGAAAAAGTATGTAGGTTGAAATGAAATGGTTGGAAATAAACCCAACCAATTAGGCGATTTAATCGCACATTCTTATCAGATCCTTGAACAAAATTATAGGCACGAATATATCTACAAGAATAAGTTGCTCAATGAGTATGTCTTGAAAAACTATTCCTTAGATGACACCATTCTACTCAATGAGTTTCGTGTTGGTCAGTCCATTGCAGATACGGTGCTTGTCAACGGCACAAATAAGGTTTTTGAAATAAAGACCGAGCTGGATTCCCCCGAACGCTTAGAAAGTCAGTTGAACGATTATTACCGAGCTTTTACCGAGGTTTATCTATTTACGCACGTTTCCTTGCTAAACAAATATCTTCGGGTACTTCCTTCTTACGTAGGCGTATTGATCTATACAGAAGAGGGAGAGGTTTCTGAATATCGTGCTGCTGTCAAATACACAGCTTGTCTTGATGCAAGCTACATGATGTCGTCCTTGCGAAAACCTGAATATAGCCGGCTTATAAAAGAACTGGTAGGTTTTCTACCTGACGTAACACCAGTATTTTATTATCGAGCATGTCTGGAAATATTAACGGAGCTGCCAGTAGAAGAAGTCCAAGCAATGTATTGCCATATCTTAAAAAGTCGTATTGATCCACAAACCAATTTATACTTGACTCTTGGCGATGTACCTTCATTCGTTAACTTCTCTTTTTATCAGGCGAAATACAATAAAAAGTCGTATCTTACTATGATTAATAATCTAAGTAAGAACCTATTATTATAAAGCGCTTATATATTTCCCGTATCTCCGAGGTAAGCAATTTGAGTTAATTGCATTACGTGAACCTGTAGGGCTTCCATTAAACCCAGAGAAGATCATTCCTATTATTGAACCTGTAAAGAAGAATACCTCATCGCTAAGGACAGCACTTAAAGCTTTAAGCGGGGCTAATATCCGTGTACAGTTGGTGGTAAATACTGAGCATGGAGAATTAAAAGGTGACAGTGAATCCATTTTTACTTAACACGGGTTTCTTTGCACGAGTCCATTAGTATCGGACGTTTTACATTAAAGGCTCCATTGCAGGTCATTTCCTTAAAAAATATTGAAGATTACGGACCATTTGAAATTCAGGATCGTGGATTTGATATTGAGGAGTTTATGTTGGTCCGATCTTATTTGTTAAAACTCGAAGAAGAGTTGTCAAAACCCGTTCGGAAGCAAGATGTAAACCTTGATTACTTGCCTACCCAATATCTTTGTGAGTATATTAAGTCATTAGGGTTTCATGCGGTAGAATATAGAAGCGCAATGAAGGCCGGAGGCTGTAACTTGGCAGTTTTTAATGATACTGACTTAGTTTGTACGGAAGTGAAACATTATCATGTGAAAGGCTTGAAATATAATTGGTAACATGCTTATGTTCAATTTTTTAAACTAGATTTTTATGTGTACGGTTTCCCGTAAATAGTCCTTCTTTCAAACCAATACTTTAGACTTACAGTTTGTAATCATAGCTATAATATCCCATCCATGTTAAATTGAATAAAAATGGTAAAGATGAAAAAAACAGCAATTTTATTTATGATGGTTTTAATCACAGGATGTGTTTTCTCCCAATCTAAGAATAATAGAAATGAATCAGGTAGACACCTAAAGCCAGCTGGGTTAAATAAATTTTATGGTACCTGGAAGTATGAGGGGCAGGATGAAGTGTTTACTATAGTTTTAGTAAAAGAAGAGTATTTTAATAAAATTAATGGTGATAAGTTAGATTTCGCAGTTGGTTACCATTCTTATAAAAAGGACGGTGCGTTGATCGATGGTTATGACGTTGGTGGTAAGAATACCATAACTACCGGATCTTTTGATAAAAAAATAGATAATGAAAATGTATTATCTTTTCGATTTAGGGAGACTAAAAATCGTGTTAATGCCCGAGGAACATTAACTTATGTCAAAGGAAATCCTGATAAACTAGTTTTAAAACTTATATTAGCGGAAGGTGGGGGAATGATAAGTATAGATGGTAAAGGTGGTCAATATAAACTTCACGTTCCGAATAATATTGAGTTGAAAAGAGTTAAATAGAAAAAATTGGTTTATAATGCATTCGATTGATATTTAGACAAGTACAAGTTAGTGCTAATTTAATTGCTTATCTATGTAATTTATAGAGAAGCAATTTTTTAATCTAAAGTAAGCTTAAAGAAACCGTTTAAAGTGGTTGGCCAACTTTGATATTTGCCTTAGCCCTAGGATTTGTAAAAATCTTGAAAGTTAATAGCAGTAAACGTATTAATTCGGCATACCACGACCAATTTCAGCCTTCCAGTTGCACCATTTTGCTCCCTGCTCCGAGAAAACCAATAATGAAACTTCGCCTCTTTGATCCCCCTTGAACCACAGTACTGCTTCTTCCTCATAGCGCTCTGCTGCCAATCTGCCATCATCGACAGGATCTGATCTCTTTTTCCCTTTGAACCCATTAAACAAAACTCGGAATTATAAAACGTTCATAAAATATGCACTTGGTTGGGCGGATACTTATATACTTGGGAAAATTGAGTATAATATATTGAAAGGATCAAAATATAAGACTTATTATTCCCTCAAATATGCTGGCGATCTGTTGTTTTTAAAAAGAAATTTCCGATGATAGACAAATTTGTCCTAAGTAATAGATTCGCTAATAATATTGAAGTCCCTAAGAAGGAAAGAAATTTTGTTTTAGTCGTAGAACCATTGTCCACTTCGATCAAACCGTTTTCGCATACAGGACCAGTTTTTAGCGGTTTCCGACACTCATTTTTACTAAAATTTGTCAAACGTTTAAATACGCTGTATAAGGAAATAATAGTTCCTTCAGGAGATTCAATTTAATTATTCAGGCTATAGTCAATAAAGACGGTACTCTTGGAAAAAAAATGCTTTTGCATGGAAATGAAGATGATCAATTGTAGCGATACCTATGTGAAAATTATGAAGCATATTAAGCCGAGGATAGTGTTGACCATTAACGTCGCTTGTTTCTTCCATACCAATCCTGGGGCAATCCTTTCACGAGTGTTATTGAGATTTTTGTACGCTTAAATCCTGATAAAAACATTTACTTTTGATGGTAGTGGTAGAGAAAGGGAGTTGCGTATTAAAGATTATATAGAAGATCCAAATGATCCGTTACAAGTATTTTAATGTTATTACAGGGTATTATGAAGTATAATAAGCAATTTTTGAGTAAACAGAGTCAATAAACTTAAAATTTAAATTAATATGAGAAGAGAACTTAAAATAGCTTTTGACGAGCTCGAAAAAGAATTACTGGTGATACCTCCGGATGATTTATTCCGTTTTATAGGCGGTTTTATTACCGGATCTAATTTAATTGGAAGTTCTGGACTTTCAACCCATGCGTCGCTTGATGAAGTGGTAGACTACTTGAAGGATAAAGGAATGAAATTTTTAGTAGACATTGCATGTACATTGGACAAAGTGAAAAAGCACCTGTCCTTTTAGAAGTCGAACAAAAGAGCTTATTATAGACATAAAAAAAAATCACAATATGCGCACACTAGCCATTGCACTATTTTCAGTGGTATTTATTTTCTCTTTTAACTCTTGCACTTCCATATCGCCCAGATATTTAGCACAGAATGCTGCGGCACATAGCGTTTCGAAGGTAGGCTTAAAAGAGACATACATTTTTGATAATTATCCCCAGAAGATAATTGGCCATAATCATAGCAGTCAGCAGAAGAGTGCAGCCTATAATGAATACTGTCTATCGAACTATATTGAACCAAATTATTATAAAACGGATAGTCTGCACTATCTTTACAGAACTTCATTGGAGCTCACCCAAAGAAATAAAATCCATTTCAAACTAATTGATACTTTATGAATGTCGTGCGTGAAAGAACGAGGAAAGTTAAGCCCGAACCGCAAGACTTTGTTTCTTCCAGAAATACCGATCTTGAAATCTATGTATTAGTCAATAGGTTCTTCACCAAAACTATTTGCTTTGCATTAGATAAACATGGTGATTTAGTAGTGCCCAGTGAGTCGACAGCAGCCGGCTTTCTTATTCTCTTTCCGCTCGCCGGCACCCTTAACCATGATGCATATACTTATCGTCGTATGGATACAATTGCCAATTAAGGCTTATGGTCGAGCATATCCTATTTAGAAGAAGGACGGTGATCATCGTTTGCTAGAGCTTCCTAGGCTTGGAATTGGTGAGGGGGTAAGTGATGGTGTAAATGAGGGAGTAAATGATGACGTTATACCTAGCGGAAGTGAGGGTGTAAACGATTTGCTAAAAATACCTGTTACCCCAATACATACCCGCCATCCCTTGGTTGTTATATGTTTGTTATAAAGTACTTAACAATGTATACTTGAAAATAACCACCCATTAATTGAGTTATCTCTATAACCTTTGGTTCACGATAGAGCGCAAAATTATCGAATATCATCTTTTATCCACTTTAATTCCCCACGTTGGATCATAGCGATGTACTTTTGCGCGTGATCATTGGTGAGCATGCTATTGTCTTCAATGTGGTAATTGAATTGCTTCGTAAAGGTGAAATACTGAATACTTCCTACATAGGCATTATTGAGATAAATGTGCAAAAAGCCCTCTTTTTTTGCGCGTACCTCTACTATCTCGATTTTACCTTTATGATAGAATAGCTCGGGCACGTCATCATCAAAACGAAGTATAAGCGCATCAATGCTTGCTCCTTGATGTCGTCCGCTAGTTGTCCATATGCAAGCTCCCAAACACCTTAAGATTTCCTGAAAACATACAAGGTAAGGCCATTTTTGCTGTAAAGATGATAGCCTTTCATGCCCATTCTCTTATCGTGTACAGTCATTTTAGTATATTTGGCGGCGTCATCTTCGGTTTTCACAGAAAAGGAGATAAGCTTCCATCGTGCAGCAACGATGCTGTCCTGACTCACGTTGACGGATCATAAGGTATATTGGGTAAAAGCCTAGATTTTGGTCTAGGCTTTTACTACAAATTAATTAACCTGTGTTGGTTTTGGATTTATTACTACTATTGGAAATTCGATAGTTGCATATCCACATCCCGGAATGTTCGCGGTTACCTGAATTGTGGTATTTCTTTCTGTTTCTCCTGGTGCAAAAGCATAATTACTGAGTACAGTATATTTAACTTTCGTTGGCGATATTATCTGCACATTCATACCGCTAGTACCAGTGAATGTTAGATTTTGATAATTCGAAATATTATCGTTTAAAGTCAAATTGTATTCGTAACTTTTTCCAGGGAAAACAGTCGTAGAACCTGAAATACCTCCGTTAATCCTTGCTCCGATCATTATTTCTCTTTCAAAAATTTTACCGTTTTTTATTGATCTCAAACTAACAACGCCATTCGCTGTACCTATCCTAGTTACTTTCCACTGATTATTTCCTAATGCTGTTAACGTTGCAATCCCTGACGCATTTTCTAAACTAACAGTATAAGGATTAGAAATTGTATAAATACCCTCATCGCAAATAGAAGCTGGTCCAGTGAATGTTGATCCTGGAATTTGATTAGGATTTAATTTTACAGGGGTATACATTTTATTTACCCAATCAGTCCATCCATTGATATTATATGGACTTGGATATCCCTCTTTGTAAAATCTCCATTGTGCCAAAATACCTGTACTTGGATTCGCCAGGGTGACTGCACCTGCTGGAATGACTATTTCTTTTTCAATGACTTTAGAAGCCGCATACTGTGGCCCATACCAGTCAGAATTTGAAATGTTTATAACACTAATCTGTGTATTTGGACCGGAAGAGTTTAAAAGGTACAAACCAATTTCAGCTTTGATTGGTAAGTCTGGCCAAAGATTCGTTGTAGCTGATAGTGCCCTTGATACAGTAAAAGTTGCGTAAATCGTTGTAGGTTGGTTATAATTTAGTAGAATTTCCCCATTTTCTTTTGGTGCAAATGGATACATCACAGTTTCTAAATTGATAAGTTGGGCACTAGCGAATTTACTTAGAATTAGTAGAGCAATGACACTTAAAATTTTAACTAATTTCATAACTTTTCTGCTCTAGCCGTTCTCAAATCTTGCGCAAATACTTTCAAATCAATTTTTAATTCAAGATAATCTATATTCAGGGTAAATGTCGCAGCACTGTAGTAAATACTGTCTTTTGGTACATTCAGTATTTTTGATGTTGCCCTATAAACGAATTCTTTTTCGAACTCTTCTCCGTCAATTAGGATGATATCATCTTTAGGTTTGGTCGATTCTTCCTTCTTACACGCGCCAAGGCCTAGCCCTAGCAGCGCAACAAATACTAAATATCTTTTCACGTGGTAATATAATTTAGCCATTAAGATAAATAAATTTGAGATGGAAAGTGTCATTAATAGAGAATTACTACCCAAAAGTGTAGAGTGAGGAATAGTAAAAACAGTGGATATACATCTTTCGCACTCGCGCCATTGTACCCTGTATAACCTTTGGCGATAAAACTATCCATTTTGATCCTTTGATAGGTGCGGCCTATTAATTAAATCTTCGTGATGCTTGTTGGAGAAAAATTAACTTAAAACTATATCTGCTAAAAATTAATTCAGGTAAGATTTCCCGTAACCCAACATTCTTTCAGACTAATAACTTGATCCCAAAATTCATAATAATCTTGAAAGTTAATATATGAAAACATCTTAATTCAGAATAAATAATGTATATTGGTGTGATTTAAATTAATGATGAAAAGAATTACTTTATTATTTACTACAAACGTCTGGAGCAGGGAACTTTTGGTGCATCTGAACTTAAGAAAGGTGAGCTGTCCTGGAGCGATCTGGTATTGATGGTCGAGGGTATACATGTTGTAAAGAGTATACAGAAAAAACGTTATTTGTTACCTCAAAAACAGCTTTTTTAATGGTATTAAGGCAATAAATGCGTATCTTTATGGCATGGAAAAAGCGCTGGAAAACCTCTCGAAAGAAGACCTTATCAAGGTTGTTTCCAGCCGTGATGAAGAGATAGATTATCTAAAGTCACAACTTGCCATGTACAATCGTATGCAGTTCGGACAGAAGCGTGAACGCTTCGAAGGAGACCCAAACCAGACCATGCTACCCTTTGAAGCAGAGCCGGCCGAAGTTGTTCAGCAACAGGAGGAAATCAAGGAAAAGATCGAGTATGTCCGTAAACGTCCTCACCATAAAGGACGTGCGAAGTTACTTGAACATCTACCGGTAGAAGAGGTCGAGATTCACCCCGAAGGAGACATGTCTGAAATGGTATGTATTGGAAAAGAGATTACCGAAGAGCTGGAGTGCGAGCCTGCAAAGTTCTATATCAAACGTTACATCCGTTATAAATATGCGGCTAAAGACGGAGATGGTATATCCATCGCAGGGCTTCCCGAGCGTGTCATCGATAAAGGCATCCCCGGGGCAGGCCTGCTGGCGATGATCCTAACACATAAGTATATGGATCACCTCCCATTATACCGCCAAAAGCAGATCTTCGCAAGGGAAAACATACAGATCCCCTCATCAACGATCGAAGGTTGGACAAAACAGGCACTCGAAAAACTAGACCCCCTTTATGAGCAGCTTATCTTCCAGACCAAAACACAGGGATATTTACAGGTTGATGAGACACCGATAAAAGTACTGGACAGCGATAAAAAAGGAGCTGCCCATACCGGTTATTATTGGGTCTATCACGCTCCATTGGATGGTATCGTGCTATTTGAATATAGTCCCACCCGTGGTGGCGCTGCTGCCGTGCCCATGCTTGGAAACTTTAAAGGATATCTCCAGACGGATGGATATGGTGTTTATGAAAAGTATGCCAAAAAGAAAGAGGTGACACACCTGGCCTGCTGGGCACACGCGCGCCGTGAGTTCGAAAAAGCTTTGGAGAATGACAGACCCAGAGCAGAAAAAGCGCTGTTGATGATACAGCAGCTATATACTATCGAGCGAAAAGCAAAACAGGATAATCTTTCCCCAGAAAAGATAAAGGAACTACGGCTGGAAGGATCCTTACCTATAATCAATGATCTGGGCAAGTGGATCTTTGAAGAGATAAAGAATACGCTCCCTAAAAGCCAGATCGGAAAAGCAATGGCCTATGCATACGCTAGATGGGATGCGCTATCAGCATACCTCTATGATGGAAATCTACTTATTGATAATAATCTTGTCGAGAATACTATTCGCCCTGTTGCCCTGGGACGAAAAAACTATCTCTTTGCAGGAAGCCATGAAGCAGCACAGCGGGCTGCAATGATCTACTCGTTCTTTGCTATCTGCAAAAAGCACGAGGTAAATCCGTTCCAGTGGTTAAAGCACACGCTGGAAAAAATCATGTCTATAAACCATAAAAACTTAAAGGAACTTTTTCCACAGAACTTCAAAAAATCAACTGACATGTAGTTAGTCGGGCGGATACGTACATATTGCCTTAGATCGCATTAGGCGTTAGCTTTGCTGTATGAACCACTTAGAAGAAAAAGGCGAGCGTATGCTGTGTATGATAGCAGACTGGCATCGGAGCGGAAAAAGTAAGAAAGCTTACTGCGCGGAAAATGGGATCAACGAAGCGACCTTTTATTATTGGTTTTCGCGCAGTAAAGAAAATGACACAGCAGGATGGCCATGGATCCAATAGGAAGGCTGATGCTTTATTATAATGTCTTCCATATCCGAGGCGTAGGCAGCGCTGATCGGATCGTCCAAATACTTCATTGGTAAGGATCGAATGCTTGGAGCATGATGCGTCACTACGATGTTATGTTTTGCTCCACTCACACGAAGACTTTCTGTCAGCCATTGCCTCGAAGTTTGGTGGACTCTAAACGTATCGATGCTTCTTAATTTGGCATAATTGTCACCTAATCTGATCTTCTTATAATCATTCATACGGCTTTGGCATAGCGATCCTTAAACTACAGGATTGCCTTTTAAGGAAAAATCAGTCCAGAGTGTGCAGCCATGGAAACAAACGTGGTCTATCTCCAAAGATTCATTTTCCAGCACATGGATATTTGAATTGCTCGCAGCATCCTTGATCTTAATTAGTGTTTTCGGATAGGCTCCTTTATAATACTCGTGATTGCCCAGCACATAGATGATCGGTATATCCAAAGAAAGTGATTTGAGCCAGCTGATCCCTTTAACCCCTAGATCAGTATCTTCGGCCAAAACAAGAACATCAGCTATCCATAGATTTATATCATTGTATCCAAATTCTCTATGTAGGTCGCTAATGATATGAATTTTCATTTTTAATTATCTTCAATCGTACTGCCATCGTCTATTTTCAATGTATAATTCAATATTTCTAAGATCTTTCCTGTACCGATCACACGGGGGCCTTCCAGAAATTCAAATAACATACCTTCGGCGAGTCTTCCTCTAAAATATATGACACCCGCTAATCGAATCGCCGCTTTAATTTCCTCTCCGGGATACACTGTATCTTTATCGATAAATGTTTGTTCACCTGATGTTTGCATTTCATCAAAATCAAATTTGATCTGAGGTCTATATTTAGAGAAAGCAGGAGTCTCTCTTCCACCTTCTTGTGGTGTTCTATAATGAAGCTGCGCTATGAAATCAGACATATATCATGACTTTTTCAAAAATGAATCAATTTATCGCAGTAATGAGTTGTCATCGGGATTGTACTTCTTATGATGTATACCCAATGCAACTCCAAATCCAACAAGTGAGCACCAAATGGTGACGATATTCTCACGCCCATTTAATGCTGCGAATTTAAATGTTGGATGGGCGTGCATATAATCTGCTATCGGCCATACTAATAAAGACAAGACGAATATAACCACCATTGACAGCCAGAACTTTGGAAAAGTCAAGTTTATATTCGTAATAAGTGCAAATAGTATGGCAGCTAAAGCCGAACCAATATACATCGCATGCATTCCCATCGGAGAAAGAATAAATACAGTGATGCCAATCGTGATGATAAAGATAACAATACTCAAAAACCAATGTAGGAGTATGCCTACCAATTTCTTGGGAAAACTGATCCTATCAAAATTGCTTAATGTTACGGCAAATGATATTAATGTCGGAATAAGGATAAATGACCAATCCCATTTGATGAAAACTGAAGAAATAAAGCCCGCCAAAATGCAGCAGAGTGAAGTCGTGGTTATTCTAATAATTTGCATTTTCCTGTTTTTAGATTTTACTTCATGAACCCCGATCGTTATTATAATCGTCTATGTCGGCAAATCTTGATTCCTCCAATATCTTTTTTCGATTTGTCTGACATTCCGTACATTCTTTAATTGTTTTAGGTAAGAAGCCAATAGGAGTAACTCATCATCGTTGGCGTTCCCTGTAAATTCAGCTATTTGGATTGCATTGCCATAGTTCAGCATTGATTTTTCAGCGGTGTCGTCTATTATAAGCGTTCTTTCCAATGAGAAGCCTTTACGTTTTACTTTGGATAACCTTTTTACGTAATAATATTCATCAGTCACACTGATCCGTTTTTTTGTTGTGCGAGATCTTCCCCAGATAAATTCAAAATCGACAGCGTCTGGTTTTATTTTATCAACGAGCTCATGCACGTAAGTATCATCCGCAGAGCTCCAAATAGCCAGTTTAAAATCTCCAACCAACTCTGATAAAAAATAGGCTAAATTTGGACGGACATATACATAATAAGGCCCTACAACAAAGTCTTCCCGCTGTTGCAGCTTATCTTTTGTAGCGTACAGCAATGTTTCGTCCAAATCCAATACCAAAAGAGTTTCCTTCATATTATTTATACCGGTTCATTTCCGGGGTTCTGACTTTAATATCCAAATTCCTCAAAGTTCGCCCGGCCCATTGTTATCCAGCTTTCCCAATATGATCGACCAGTAGACCCAGCACCGTTTGGGTCTATAGTATAAAAGTCAGCGATCACTTCAAAATTTTTTCTTGTATTAGTTTCGTTTAAAAAATGGGTTAAGCATGCCAGCATCTTGTTGAATGACGAAAAGATAATTTCGCTCAGTCCGTCGAGATCACCATCATATTCATGGTCGTAGACTCTGATCGGATAATCATTTGTTTCGACGGAGCCTCTTGTATCAAATACCAGTGGCCCTGTATCATTACCTTCATTCGCAAAGGGGATCAGGCCAAGTGGGATGAGTTGTTCAGCTAGGTACCAATCCAGATTAACTGTTATTTCAGCTAACGGTTGAGAAGGCAAAGAGTGAGGTAGTCTGACGATTGAACAATCACAGTCGGCAAAGAAATAGCGCTTATGCCATTCAATAAAGCTAACGGGTAATGAAGTGCCAAATTCTGCAGCCACTTTTTTGTAATCATCATTACTTAATGATCCAGGAATAAGCTTCCATTCGTACCAGCCATCTTCGTTTACCTCGGATGCCATCATTTCCCTTGGAACATCTTCTGTGTAAACAGAACTTACATCTCTGGTCAGATATGCATTAAAAAATTGTTCGATATTGTCGGTCATTTTCAGTCAGTTTTATCGCTTTAATTATTTAGTATTCTTGTGCCATGTTCTAATTTTAAATCACCCCAGCTTCCATTTTTGTCTACATCTAAAATCCAAAAATTCCCAAATCCATCTCCCGCTAGTTGAACTGAATTAGGAAAAAACTCTTCAAATCCGAATTGACCTACTCCGTCAAATGTGATTCCTTCAAGTCCAAAAAATTCAAAGCCGCTTGCAAATTGTAGTAATTCTCTTATCTCTGGCGGAATTTGTCCTGTCGGCAGTTTTTTGGCTAATTCGTCAATCTGTTGGTTGGTCAAACCTTCTTTTAGTTCTACTTTATATTCGTCGCCATCTTCTGAAATATATTGTTCTGTCAAAATGGATGTCAGTTTTTCTGTCGGTGTCATAAATGCAATTGTGTTTTCTTGATGTGTCGTGTTATGCTTGTAGGTAATTGGCGCGGAGACTCGTCGTAGCTGTATCGAAGATACGAAAGTGGAGCTGTTTTGCCAAGTCACTTGTTACAATTTAGTGGATGCGCCATTAAATTAGGAGTCTGAAGCTATCGGAATTTTTAAGGAGATACCACTAGCTATTGACAAGGAATTGAGGTTTTTTATAATTTGAGAAAGCCTTGAAGACGATTGTTTATTGAGCGATGATCACGTGCAAAAGTATATAGTCCTGATACAACGTGGAGAATTAAAGTGGATAAAGGACGATATTCGATGAAAAACGATATAAAAGGAATAAAAAAACCTTGAGTCTGGGAGAGACGAATCCTGTTTGGTTTTAAAAAATTATTTCTAGCTGTTGAGTACGGAGTACTAGCCATCGAAAAGTTTTCTGTTACCGGATTTCTAACTATAGATGATCTAAGCACCAAAAAATATTTTACATTGACGGGTCAGGTGTGGATGATCATGGAAGAGCTTTTTGATAAAAGACGGTTATCATTATCGAAGAGTGGGTTGATCTGGAGTGTTAGTAAGACTGATAATAACATTTGATGAAATAACCTAGTATTCCAGAATGAAATTATTACCAGTTGGCGGGTTTTGAACAACATTTTTTAAGAAATGAACAACAATTATCTCAACTAATCTCGCGATCTTTACGATAGATGAATGCCCAAAGCCGGTTAACATCTAGCCCAAGCGGACATCTAGCCAACATGGCCTCTCTCGACGGTTAACGAGGGAGGCCTTTTTGTTTATTTTATTGTCTTATTAACACGTTCAAGTAAATCAGTTACGGTTTCCCGTAAACAATCCTACTTTCAAACCAATACCTTAGCCTTACAGTTTGTAATCATTTTGAAAATTAATATCTGTAAACAATTTAATTCAGGATAAATAATGTATATTAGGCTTGGGTATTAATCTTGCCCGATTGAAAAGTATAATGTATGATAGTAACCACGACCAATTCCATCGAAGGGAGCGAGATTTCACGTTATAATGATCCAATAGCTGCCAATGTTGTTATCGGCACCACTGTCTTTAGTGATATAGCGGCGAACTATGTGAATTTATTTATTAACCTATTGAAAGAAGATCTAAAAACATTTTCGAAAGATTTTTGTCGACGTTCAAAATTGTTTTTAGAGGAAGTCGACTTTTAATCAATAAGTCATTGAAAGAAAAAGAAGATATGGGGATTGTAGGCCTTCAATTTATAAAATCAGATACAATAAAAGAGAACGATGAAAAATTAATATTAGTAACAATTCATCCTCAAGATTTTATTTCTCTTGTGCTTTCAATAGCTTGTAAACTAAAACTGTATATGATTATAAAATGAATTTATATACCGGCCGATTCAAATGATGTATATATAATTTTTTAAAAGAATAAAAATGGCAGAAACAAATACTACAATTATATTAAATGAAAGTACAAATGCAAAGAAATTTAATGATAAGAACATTATACATCTATCTCAATTTAATGCAGTAAAATCATTAATTAGTAAATTTCTTATAGAGGATTTGGATTCAAATCATTCTCATAATACGATAACCCTACTTGGATCAAGAGGTAGTGGAAAAACGTCTTTTCTACTAAGTCTTGAAAATGAATTAAAATCTCATGAAGAAATTGAAGTTTTAAATATTATTGACCCGACATTGATTGAAGAAAAAGGACACGTTTTTCTTAATCTTATATCAGCAATCTGTGATTTGGTCAATAATCATTTTACATCTTGTAGATGTAATCCCTATAAGTTTAATAAAGACATTGAAAATCAATGGAAGAAAAGTGTTACTAAATTAGCCGCAGGTCTTCCATCAATAGATCATCTTTCAAGAGATTCAGAATTCGTTTGGCAGGATCCAGAATATGTAATGGAGAACGAGTTGAGAGCTGTAGGAGCTGCAAGAAATTTAAGACAGTACTTTAATGAATTTTTAACAAAATCACTTGACATCTTAAAAAAGGAAGTCTTCTTAGTACTATTTGACGATATAGATGTGGATTCATCTAAAGGTTATGCTATTTTAGAAACCATAAGAAAATATTTTATTACTGGAAGGATTATTACAGTTTTAAGTGGGGACTTTAAGTTGTATAATTCATTAATAAGACAAAGTAAATGGAAAAATTTTGGTCAAGAAATACTTCGTTATGAAGCCTCTAAAGAATATCAATCTAATGAGGCTGATGGTAGGATTCGGTATTATGATGATATGGTAACAGATCTGACGTCGCAATATCTTTTGAAAATTATGCAACCTCAATATCGTTTTCAATTAGATACTCTATACAACGTTTTGAATTCAACTAACAGATTATGTATTAATATACAGGTTTCTGAAAAAGAGATGTCGATGCCTCTCGAAAAGCTACTTCAAAAGATATTTGCCCAATTAGGGGTAAATAATGGATATCAATTAGAAAGTCAAAAACATTTTTTGTTAAACCAACCCCTACGTACTATAGTACATTTTTTGCAAAGAATTGTAAAATCTATTAAAGATGATGATGTTGAATTAACTTACAATGTAAATATAGTATCGGTTCTCTTAGCTGATTTATATGAAAAAAATATTCTTATCGAAACACTAGTTAATTCACCAAAAAATATAAATATAGAAATACTCAAACTGTTAATTAGAGATAAACAATTAAAGGAATTATACCAACTTTCTCCAACATCCTCTGATAATAGTTTAAACGCTGGGGTATTTAGTTTAAATATATTATTCTCTTCCGCCGTTAGTAAATACAGATTCTTAATATTTGATTATCTAATTCGCATTTCGTTTCTAAGAAATATTATTGATTATTATCCTGAGGGATACAGTTTGGAGAGAGGATTAATCAAGGAAAGTGGAGTGCTGAATGATTTGGTGTTAAGAGATATAATGAACACTATGCAAATTTATCATTACTCATCTAAAGTCAAAAAGGGCAATAGTTTTTCGTTGATTAGTTTGTTGGGCTTAAAGATGGTAGCCAAGAAATCAGGTTTGGAAGATCGTCTAGATGCTGTTTTAAATCAGAAAGAAGTCTCTAGTGCTCAACGGATGTTAGGTTATGTTCCTTGTTTAGCTGGAGAACATTTGTATACGAATGGAAGTGAGTTGTTCTATTCTTTTTATACATTGCTTTCTTCAATTGGTGAATTATTAAAACGATTTGATCTCTTTGTAAATGATATTTCCAATTTGGAACTTGCATTTACTGAATTGTCCCAGATAAGATATTATTCTTTTCAAGAAAAGGTTTCTAACGAAATGGATGATAGTGATGATAGTGATAATAGTGAAGAGTTTAATGAGACAGAAATGCCAGATAGATCTGAAGATAAAGATATTCAGGAATTTACGAAAATAGTGAATAAATGGATGGAGGACTTTAGAGGTAATAATCTATCTATTCATTTGTTAGGAAAAATTTTTACACGGTTTTATGTTGGAATTTCTAATTTAATGAATTCTCATAATGAAAGAAAGCTAGGTCGGCTCTTCCATCTTAGTATTGTGAATTTCATGAATGCGATTCTAATTGAAGATGTTAGAGAAAATCTTTCATCAGGTGATTCAAGAGTTCTAGACTTGAACCATAGTAACATTGTTAGTTCTGAGAAAGTTTTCATTGACAATTTGAAGAAAGTTAATGGAAGTAAAAATAAGAAGCCAGGTGAGAAAGATAAACTGAAACTCTCTAAGTGGCTAATAGGTTGTCCTATGATAATTGCTTATTTAGATGAGTCGAAAAAAGATTTAGTAAATGAACTGAAGAAGTTTTATGATTATTCTTTAGATACAAAGTTTAATGTATACAAGTTATTAGATAATGTTTCTTTAGCTGTTAAAAGAAGCTCAGAAAACGTTAATAATAATAAACGAACGGACTGGAAATCTGACAAATCGTTAATAAAAAAAGTAAATTATGAAAAGTTAATAGGTTTACTTGAAAATGAAGGGGTTGATATGAAACTTTTTAAAAATATGGATACGGTTACTAATACGGCAAATAATAAAATTATTCGGAACCTTTTACCTTTTCTTCAGTCATCTGAACATATTCGTAACTTTCGGAATTATCTTGAAGAAAAAAGTTACTTCACTAATTAGCATATGTTAAAATACCTTTTTGATGATATAGAGTCTTTGGAAAAATACTACTCCAATGAGTTTGTAGATATAAAGCATGTTGGCATAAATTCTTTTTTAAAGAAAAGGGATGAAAACCGAAACCTACCAGACCATTATTATCGGCTCGAAAAAGAAGAGTTTTTTAAAGATGTGAATTCAATTGGAGATTTGTTTGTGGTGTCAATTCCAAAAATGGCTGACAGATTTCTTTCCATTGAAGGACAGGATCTTGTTGTTAGAAGTCTAGAGTTTTTTGGTTGGCAGGAATATATTTGTCATATTTCTCCTTTAGTTTTTATAGCACATAAGTTGGAGCCATATTTATTAGAAACATCTAAAGAGAATATATTAGTGAAAGACTTTTTTGAAAGATATATTCTCAAAAATACTCAGAATACGTGTTTATTAAAACCTAACATCATCCAATTGAATTCTAAATCAAAGAATTGGGGAGGTTTTCATGATTTACATATACATTTAAATGGTACATTGGAAACAGATATAGTTTGGCAAGATTTATTGTTACATCCAGATAAAATTCATAAAGAATTAAAAAAATCTTTTGTTAACAAAGAGAAAGTTCTTGAGCAATTGAAACAGGAATCGTTTTTGTTAACACCTGTTAAATACACCCATTTATTAAAAATAGCTGCCCGTTTGCGACAGTATTTTTTTATGTGCTGTAATCAACCAGAAACACTTTCGTCTTTCGAAAGTAAGGAATGTTTGCTAAGTCTGCTATTGAATGACGGTGATAGTTTTTTTGATCAATATCAGGCACCTCATCCCTTTCTTGATTATATTGAAAGTGATAATCAAGATTACCATCATCCCCATTCAATTGAATGTTTAATGTACGTCCTCCTTCTTAAAGAGATAAAAAAGAACCACAATGATGTATTATCTTCTATGTTCCATTTTTATAATTTAATTCTAGGATTAACAAATAGATTGCTAGTACAACAAAAACATCAAAAAGGATTTGAACAATTTCAAAAGATAACACTAAATGATATTAGACGGTATAGTGAATCAACATATTTTAGACGTTTTCATCAATTAAGTGGGAATAATGGAAATGATATTAATTATATTGAAGGGAGGATTGCTCCTAAAAACAATGAAACGGAACTACGGCTGCTATTAAAAGGGATTACTCAAGGTTGGAATAAATTTCTTGGTTATGCTAAGGGTGAGAGAACAAAAATTGCGACTTTAAAGTTAATAGTTCATTTTATAAAAGTCAAAGAAGATACATCAACTCCTTGGAAGGTCAGATTTGAAAAGCTTCGGAAAAGTTTATTTGCTCAAGCTCATGTTTTAAAATTATATTTAAATAAAAACGGCGGCTATCAAGACATACCTGTCGTTGGTATAGATGCTGCATCCAGCGAATTCGATACTCCTCCTGAGGTATTTGCACCCATATTTCGAATGCTTAGGAGAGCCGGAGTAAGGCACTTTACGTTTCATGCAGGAGAAGACTTTCATCATATTTTAAGTGGTATTCGGGCAATCTATGAAGCAATAAAATTCTGCGGGTTAAAAAATGGAGATCGCATTGGGCACGCAACTGCTGCGGGTTTATCCCCCGAACTCTGGTGTAATGAAGTTGGAAAAAATATTTATATAAGAAAAGGGGATTATTTAGACGATTTAGTTTTTGCCTATCATTTTATTGTTTCACAAAACATAGAAGAATTGAAAACCCAATTACCGCATTTAATTACAAAAATTCAGGGTTTGGCATTTGATATATATAAAAAGTTCTATGCTATTGGAATTATAGAACAAGCTTGGTTATTAAGATCTGCATGTCCATTGCATATGGAAGAGGATGCAGCTAGCCTACATGGAAACTTTAGTTCGGATGAATACGTTTTTTCACAAGATCATAAAAGGATGTATATTCAAGCCGAGGAAATACATAATTTATATCATACTTCTGAAATTAAGCAGGATCGAGACATTGTAGAAAATATAGATCCAATAGAATTTTTTTCGGCCTCCGACTTAGAACTTTTTCAAAAGGCACTATTGAAATATATGAATAAACAAGAAATTGTGATAGAAACACTTCCTACAAGTAACGTACGAATAGGAATTCATAAAGATTTCGGTACATATCAGTTATACAATTGGATTAAATGGAAAAAACAGGGATTAAGTATACCTCCTATAGTCATTGGAACAGATGATGCGGGAATATTTGCAACAAATATCTATAATGAATATGCCAGTGTTTATCTGATGCTCATTCAGCATCATCACCTATCTCATTCGGAAGCGATAGAGATAATTTCAGAGATTAATGAAAACAGTTTAATTTACCGCTTTACCTAGCTATAAAATCTATGAATGATCCTTTATCATTTACTGTTTTCTATCAAGAGAGTGTTCGGGGTAGTCAAGCCAATTTTATAAAAGAAATATCTGTTAGGGAAGTTTTAACAGATATTTATAAAGGAAAATACAGGAAGGATATTGAAGCACTTAGAGCGCTCTTATCTGACGGAAATGAGAAAATATATAAAGAAGAAAAGAAGAAATTACCAGCAATAACATTTGCTGCAACGTTTCATGTTAATAGAAATACAAATAATCTCAAGAGCTATACAGGATTACTTGTGCTTGATATTGATGATTTAGATAATGAAGATCAAGTTGTAGCAATGGAGAATTTATTACGTAATGATAAGTATGTAGTATCCTGTTGGCGTTCTCCATCCAATTTGGGGTTAAAGGGCATTGTATACTTAGAATATAAAGTAGATTTTCCTTTAGAACAAGCTGCTTATTTTCATCAAAGTGCTTTTAGTGAAGTGAAAAGCTATTTTTATAATACTTACAAAATAGTTTTGGACAAATCCGGAAAGGATATAGTTAGGACATGTTTTTTTTCTTACGATAGTAAACTTTCATACAATAGAAATTTTGATAGGTTTCCTGTTATATTAATTCCGACTGTCAAAGTAAAATCTAATAAAAGAAAAATTACTTCATATGCAGATTTAACAGTAGAGGCTGACATACTCAACAGTCCAAAAAACAAGAACAGTTCCTGGCACAGAAAAGAAATAAGCAATATTATTCGGTTCTTAAAGAAGCGTGATTTATCAATAACTGATGCATACAACGATTGGCAAATTGTCGCGAGAACAATTGCTTGTTGTTTTACTTTTAATATTGGACTTAAGTATTTTCAGATGCTCAGCATGCAGGATACAGCAAAATATGATAAACGAGAGTGTGAAAGATTTCTAAAAGCAAGGTATTTAGATACTAGAGAAGAGTTTTCTTTTGCAACAATTTTGTATTTAGCTAACAAAATAGGTTACCAAGATAGAGGAGTAGACCCTAATCGAAGAAAGATTAAAAATATAATAAAGTATTTAGCAAAAAATCGATTATCAATTACATTCTCATATTATGAATGGGAAAAAGTTGGAAAGGCAATTGTTCAAACATTTGATTATGATATTGGTGTGAAGTATTTTAAATTACTTAGCCAACAAGATCCAGGTAAATATAATGATAAACATTGTGAAGTTTTTTTAGAAAATCTATATTTAAAGAACTATGAAGGATATTCCTTTAATATAATAATTGAACTCGCTTATAAGAAAGGTTATAAAGGGAGTGGTGAAGTACCAAAGATGGCTTCCGAATTAAGTGTGGGGCAAGTCGTAAGTATTAACAGTGTTTTTGAGTCAAACAATGTTTAGAATGGCGAAACTAGCTGAGTATAAATTGTCGGGTACTTCCCACTCTTCTTTTCAATTCTCTGAGTACTACAATTATGAAGCAATTTTTAACATACTATGTAAACTTAGATGTAAAGTTGCTTTCAAGAGGAATGCGAAACATTATTATTTTGATCACATTAAAGGAGAAAAGTGTAAGGAAAACAAAGAAGATCTATTTCTAATGTCGCTTTTCCCTCCGAGAAGAAAGTGGTTGAAACTTGATCCAAACTTGAGAAATAACAAAAATAGATTACCAAAAACTTCAACGGAAAGAAACCTGATCAGTTTGAAGTTAACTGTCAAATATTATAAGAAGCGAGAACCTTCATCAGAATTCTTGAAAAAATTAGATGTTTATATAGCAAGTATTTGCGAAAATTTTCAAAGTGGTAATATATTGTTAAATAAGCCAAATGTTATACCCGTTTTAAAAAAGGAGGATGATGGATTTAAAATATGTCGACCTTTGTCAATTTATAGTTTAACAGATAAAATTATTTTATCAATTGCGAACAAATATGCAGTTAAAATTTTTGACGAGATATTTAAGGATTGTGGATATGCTTTTAGAGCTGTAAGGGAATTTCCAGAAGGAGATAGGTCGCCAAATCATATTGATGCATTTAAGAACATTATTGATTTTAGAACAAAACATTCAGATAAAGTAATTTGGGGTGCAGAATGTGACATGTGCAAATTCTTTGACACTGTTAATCATTCTTTTGTGATCAAAAGATTCGATCAGTTTGTAAAACAGAAGTACTTTAGAAAATTTGCAATAGAAGACTTACGTCTTTTGAGGCGTATTTTGAAAGAGTATTTAAAATCATATAATTTTAATAAGGATGTTCGTTCTCTGAGTAGTAATCAGGAGTATTTCAGAGATTTTAAGATTGAAAATGGGAGATTTGATTGGGTTGAAAAGGAATTTCTAGAAAATGATTTTTATAAAGATTTAAATAGGACAAGAATAGGGATTCCACAAGGAGGAGCTTTGTCAGGTTTTATTGCAAATATATTACTTCATGATGCGGACTGTAAGGTAATTAAACATCTAGATGAAAATTCATTATATCTACGTTTTTGCGATGACATGATTATCTTGAGTACTGATAGAAACATTTGCGTGAAAAGTTATGGTGCATATATTAATTCATTAACAAAATACAAGCTAGTAGTTCACCCTCATGTAGGTCCAGACTTCAAGAATCTTGTTGAATTTTGGTCTAGTAAATCAAAACTATGCTATAAATGGACTTCTGATGATACGAAAAACACATTTTGGGTTGGTTTTGTAGGACTAGAGATTAACTATTTTGGAGATATTCGAATTCGCAGATCTACTTTAAAAAAAGAGCTTAAAAAACAGGCTGATTTGATGTTAGAGATGAAAAGAATTCTTAAAAATGTTAAGAGAAAGAGCTCTTCTTCTTCTATTCTAGGTTCACTTCAGAAAAGAATGGTATCTATGTCAGTAGGAAGGGTAGATCTTTGGAACTACAAGTCTTATGCAAATGAAATGTCATGGGCTAAAGGTTTTAAAATATTGAATGATAATATTCATTCTCGAAGACAATTGAAAAGTTTAGACCGAAGCCGAAGCTTGAAAATTCATAAACTAATGAAATTTATAGAAAAAAAATATAGAGAAGACCAAACTACCAAAGTGGACGATACAACCGACAAAGATGACAAAAGAAGCTTTCAAATTAAACACTATGGGAAACCTTACAGCTATTATTATAATACTTTAAAGAAGTGAAGAGTAAAAGAAATATATACACTATTTGAAAGAGTTTTATATAGCTTATTTATCAGTAATTTCTAAATTATAGGAAATTATATAGAAGCGATTTGAATAAAAAATATTATTGATGGAAAATTCAAAAACTACATACACACCAAATCAAGAGAATTTGACTGAAGAAACTTTAGATTTTGAAGTTTATCATTATTGTGATGAATCTGGAAAGCCTGTGTTTTTAACAAAAGAAGTTTATAAGAAAGAAAAAAGAATTGTGTTTTTTCCCTATTCAGTAGACCAAAAGGAGGGATCTTTAAAACCGAAACGGATAAGAAAACTCGAGTTGATTGGATGGGACAGTATTGAGGATATTCCACATGATTTTCGTGTGACAGGAAAATATGGGCTTAAAACACTCAGGGCTAGACATTTTTTTGCAGGTCTTTACCTGAAATATAGAGATGTTTTTAATTATACTATAGGAATTAATATTCCCAATAGCTTCAAGCAAGATCATATTTCATTAAATTGGGCGGATTTAAAAACAATACTCAATGAAATTTATAAAGAAAAGATGACATATGATAAGGAAAAAGCGTTTTTAATAAATAAAGGCTTGGGTAGGATAAATTCGACTATCACACTTTCTAAACGATATATGCCAAGTGGGGAGCTTGGCCGTTTTCTTGGAAAATATGATTCTTTTGCTAAAGTTAACCAAGAGGACCTGAACGCTCTTTCGTCAATTCTAGATCTTATCCCTCCCAGTATTATTAAGACAACATCTAATTTTATAAATAGTAAGGAACAGATCAATAAGGTCTATATTGAAGATGTTATTAAACAATTTGAGAAATTATCTTCTTCAAGTAAAGACAATGAAAAACAATGGCAAGCATTTTTTGAGAAAAATGCTTGGATATTGTCTCACCTTTTTCCCTATGAGGTTATTTTGCGTAAAAAAGAGGCATATGTTGGAGGAAAAACTATAGATAATGATCAAGGAAGAATTCTTGATTTCTTATTCGAAAACGGTTTCAAAGATAATTATGCGTTACTAGAAACCAAAACACATAAAAAAGATCTTTTCAAAAAAATTGCTTACCGCAAACCGGATGTCTTTCCAATGTCTGACGAATTATCCGCCGGGATCACACAATGTCTAGATCAAAAAGATAATTTTATAAAAGATTTCGGCAGAAACAATCCATCATTTGATCCCAAATGCATACTTGTCATTGGTACAAAAAGCATGCTCACTGATTCTCAACGTCGTTGCTTTGAGTTATTAAGATCGAGTCAAAAAAATGTGGAAATAGTGACCTTTGATGAAATATTAATGAAATTAAAAGGTTTGCTTAAAGTCGTAAGTATTGATAATATGTCGTAATTATAACAATCCTAAATACCGAAAACTAAATGATGAAGGCACAATTATAATATTTATAACAAATACATTTTTTTACTTAGCTTAACATTATGAATAAACTTATCATTGTTGGAAATGGTTTCGACATCCATAATAAATTACCAACAAAATATACAGATTTCCTGATTTGGTATCTAATCAATTGTTTCAAAAGTTCTTCAAATGACGATGGAAAGTATAAAGAATTGATTGAAATATCTCACAATGTAATTTATCAAGGTAACAATTGCAGGGATATAACGGATTATAAACAGCTAGCTTTGTGGTTGATCACAGAATTTAATTTTGAATCGAGTGCGTATAGTCCGGATTTCATATCTAATGGAGGAATGTTTAAATTTCATTTAACTTCGAAATCAGAATTGTTTTTGCGTTTAATGAGTCATCAACGCGAACGAAACTGGGTTGATATTGAAATGACATATTACAAATTATTGAAAGATTGTCTATCTCTATTCAATACTATTGGAGAAGAAGAGAAGGCGGAGAAAAGATTAAAGAAGATTAATGCAGATTTTGAACTACTAAAAAGTCTTTTATACGAGTATCTTAAGATCGTTAGTGAGGGAGCTGAAGTAGAATACAATTTTGACTATTGTGCAGATGAATCAATTGATTCTAAAATTATTATTGATAAGCATCATATAAAAAATATACAAGAAGAGGATTATAAAGACAGTCGATATATAACGGCCAAAGATGTAACTATATTAAATTTCAATTATACAGGTTTACCTTACCAATTAAATAGGAGGAAGTACAATCATATTGATATACATGGATCTGTTAAACGTCAGAATAATCCTATAATTTTTGGCTTTGGAGATGAGATAGACTCTGATTATCTTGAAATGGAAAAAACCAATAACAATGATTTTTTAACCTATATAAAGTCATTTGGGTATTTTAACAATACAAACTATAAACAACTTATTGATTTAATTGATTCAGATTCTTATGTTGTGTATATATGGGGGCATTCTTGTGGTCTTTCGGATAGGACATTGCTAAATATGATATTTGAACATGACAATTGTGCTGCGATAAAACCCTATTACTGGCAAAAAGATGTTAATACCGACAACTATTTAGAGATCACGCAAAATATTTCGCGTCATTTTAGAAATAAGCAAAAAATGAGGAATAGAGTTGTCAACAAAGAGCTTTGTTCAGCGTTAGGTAGTCAAAATTAAAAGCTGACCTCTTAATGTATATTTAAAAACGTACAGATTTTTAATAAGTCTTGATGTAATTGGGTAATGATGTCAGTGATTTCGGTCAAACCAAAATGGTAAATCTTCAGTTAGAGTTCATTGTGGCGGGCAGTGGACAGCATCGTATGGGATGAAAACAGCTCTGACAAAGTACCGGTATCAAAGCCTAGGAGCTCCTTCAAATAATGTATATAGGTATTGACTGTATTACGGAAAATACTAAGAGCGGAACCTATTTTACGGTTACTGTCACAGTCCAAATGTAATGTGATTACTTGTTTTAATTCCCGCGGATCAAGTTTGGTGGCCATATCGCAGTATTTAAGGCGACAAGGTAATTCTTTCTTGAGCTTTTTAAAGTGGCACTGTAAGTACCCCATTTTTCCGACAGCTGGGATTGGACTTTTCTAATTTACGTTACTAATTGATTTATTTGTTGTTTGTGTCTAATATTTTTTGATAATTCCGTTGGTGTAAGATTCCCAAGACCTTCATGGGGTCTGTTGTTATTGTATTCATCCATCCATGCCTGGGTATGTTCTCTTACTTCTGACAAGTTGAAAAATAAATAAGCATCCAAAATTTCTTTGCGATAACTTCGGTTGAACCGTTCGATGTACCCGTTCTGCATAGGCTTACCGGGCTGGATAAATTGAATAGCGATGCCTTGGTCTTTACACCAGAGCTCAAAATGATGACTGGTGAATTCAGGACCATTATCTACGCGTAGACAGAGCGGATTGCCCTGCCAGTCTATGATTTGTTCAAGTGTCCGAGTTACCCGCAAAGAAGAAATTGAAGTAGCTATTTCGATACACAATATCTCACGGGAACAGTCATCCATCACATTAAAGGTTCTAAACCTGTTTCCGCTGGCCAAGCTATCGCTCATAAAGTCCATGCTCCATTTTTGATTAATGCTGACCTGTTGTTCCAGAGGCTGTTTCTCCCGAGCAGGTAGCCGACGTTTGCCACGCCGCTTCCTGTTCATATTTAATAGCTTATACACCCGATGAACTTTTTTGTGATTCCAGGGCTTCCCCGCTCTGCGCAGATAAGCGTAAAGTTTTCGGAATCCATATACAGGATGTTTGGCGGACAGATCATCTAATGCAGATATGACTGCACTGTCATCTTTCTTACTAACATAGTAATATTGTGAACGGCACATGCCTGTCAATTTGCAGGCTCCGGTGACACTCAAACCGTGATCTACGACAATTTCCTGGGTTAACTGTTTTTGCTGCCGGAGCCCCAACCTTTTTTTGTGATGACTTCTTTTAGGATATCATGGTTCATACTCAGTTCGGCAAACATCTTTTTCAAACGTGCATTTTCTTCCTCAAGTTCCTTTAGGCGTTTGACATCTGAGGCTTCCATGCCTCCGTAACGGCTCTTCCAGTTATAAAATGTGGCCTTGCTAATTTCCAGCTCACGGCAGATGTCTTCGGTCTTTCTGCCTTCTTCGCCCTCTTTGAGTGCTCGCACAATCTGGCTTTCTGTAAAACGTGTTTTTTTCATTTTATTACTTAAATCTAAACATTTATGTCCAGTTTTAAGCTGTTTGATTTTTTGGGACACTTACAGAGTCTTTCTTGTGGCAGTTGTTACTGCTGCGATACGTCCCTTTTTAAGGGCTATTCTTTTAAAGAAAGGTAACAGATCGTGGTCCTTTTGATTACCAATAGAATTTGCGACATGCCTTTTAAGTAATTTTGAATCTTGCTTGATGAGATTTTAAGAATGATTCACAATCACTGTAGTAATTATGAAGATCATTTGATATCTGATCATCACCAATGCTAAAAATAATTTTCCTATGTTCTCTGATTAATTTGCTCTTTTGCAAATGCTCTTCTTTAGTCAATTTATCACTATTATTAAATGATTTATAATACCCAATCTTCAATGCTGAATCAAAAATATCTTCCTTAGTTTTTTTTATAAATCGAATGTATTTCGTTATAGCGTTGTTTTCACCTAAAACAAACAAAGCCTCATACTCCATGTTAAACAATTCATTAACATATGATTCATATTTTAAATATCTGTATTGAATTTTTATAAATTCTGAATGTGTTTCTTGATACTCTTCGTTTAAATGATTACCTCTTTCTTTTAGTAATTTAATGCCTTTTTTATGTTCAAAATCAAATGAATATGGATTTCTAAGATCAACTATTAGCTCTTTTGAGCTTGGAAATACTTTAGAAAACCTGACTAATATATCAAGGTTTTTTTCGTTCTTCCATTCATCTTTTGCTTCTTTAGCAACCCCATAGGTGCGCCAAGCATAGTATAAAGCTATACCAGCAATAATAACAGTAGCAACATCAGATAGCATCTCAATTCCATCTTTACAAGTATATTCCATTGTTTGGTTGATATTATATTGAATCTGTATTCCAAAGTAAAAAAAGCACTTTTTTTTGCGCACTTTTCAAAAATAACAGACTATTTATATTAAAGGAGTATAATGCAAATAGTGTTACTTCTTTTGTAAATAAATAATAAATGGTTAAAAAATCAACTTTACTAGCTCTATTCCAGGAATTGGGTTCTGTACGTCTCTCAAGTGGCGAAATTACTAATTTTGAAGATTGGGTAGAACAAATTAAATCTTTAATGAAAATTCCCAACTAATAACAAAGATTAAAAGGAGCTGACTAACCAGCGCCTTTTTTCTTTTTATGTTCTGATTTAGCGGCTTCTTCAGTCGGCGTTGTTTCCGTCTTAACATCATCTTGGTAAGCCTCCCATGGATAAGTGTCATTTTGAGAGAATTGATCCTTATCTATTTTTACTTTAAACGCCATTGCTAGCCCTTCATTTTTTATGTGGATCTCAGTCTCCTCAATATCTTTTACCATTGGATGTTTAAGAGCAGATAAACGTTGATGTGCTTCTATATTTAGAAGCGTATCACCTGCTTTTGCACCCGAGAAACGACAAGCATACACAACTGGGATTCCGACAACTGTCAATTCAGATGAAGTATTAGCTATGCTAACGATACCACTATCAATTCCAATTCCTAAACCTACGTCCTTTATAAATACAGTAAATTTATTCCTACAATTTTTATAGTGCTCTTTAAAAACTAAATGACATTCTTCAGCAGCTTTTAAAGCTCTTAATATTGCTTCTTCTCCACTATAAAATTCAGGAAAAAATGCTAAAATTCCATCTCCAGTGAACTTATCAAAAATTCCAAAGTTTTCAATTATTATTTTAGATAACTTATCGCTTAGTGCTGTTATAAAATCAGAATATTGGGTAGGACTCTTAGCTTTTAACATTAATTCAGTTGAACGCCTTATGTCAATTGAAACTACCACTGCGAATGTTTCTTTGCCATGTTCAAAATTGGCACTGAACTCTGCTGAACTTAAGTACTTGGATACTGCTTCTTCATGGATCCTACTAATAATATGTGAACTTTTTTGCTTATTTTCTATTTCTTTCAACATTATTAGTGACTTTTCTTTATCACCTTGCGCAGCAATGAGCTGTCTCTTCAAGTCAATTATTTGCTCTTCAATAGCAATTTTGCTTTTGGAATTGGAAATAATTTTACTCATGTTAATGTACTCTTTATATTTTTCCACTACAGAGTTATAACCACCGCTCTCAATATTGTAATCTAATTTACCGCCTCTTTCTTGAAGTTGCTTAATTCTATTTTTTATAAAGTCAGAACTTGATTCACTACTTTCGTGACCATTTTTATTTTTATCCTTTTCTTCCATGTTGGTTAATTTGGTTTAATGAAACCAATATAAAACTATAATCCCATTATTCATAACTCAATGTCTTGTCCTGAGATAGCTTTACACTAAATTGTAAAGTATATGACAAAAAAGAGTAATGTGGAAAATTCCAAGCCGTTCCAAAGAATTGGAAGGTCTTATCCGGAAGAGTTAAAAAAGAGACTCGTGCAAGAAGTTGAGAGTGGTCGGCTCAGTCAACGTGCTGTAGAGAGGACTTATAAGATTAATCGGAAAACAATTGACAGTTGGATTACCCAGTTTTCTTTACTTCCTTTGAAACGTAATGAATTGATTGCAAAGCCGATGAAGGAACCAAATGAAAATTCAAAGATAAAACGACTATCAAAACAAGTTTTAGAGTTGCAGAAAGCCTTGGAAAAAGCCAACCTAAAAATTGATGAATTAGAAACTTTAATTCATGTTAGCGAAGAAGAACTTAAGATCAAAATAAGAAAAAAGCATGGTGCCAAACAGTCAAAAGAATGAGGCAGAGCCATTCCTATGTGAGTTTAGGGGATCTCTGTGCACTGTTTGGCGTAACACGACAAGCTTATTATGACGCTATCCGACACGCTGAAAAAGCTACTATTGCAAATATGGTGCTGCTGACTCTGGTAAAAGAAATACGGAGTCAGATGCCAATGTTGGGAACAAGAAAACTAATGTACGTGCTGGAACCAAAGTTAGTTGAACATGGCATTAAAATGGGACGGGATCAACTTTTTGATTTACTTCGGTTTCACGGCCTGTTGATCAGACGTCGCAAGCGCATCGCGCAACAACAGATTCAAACCATGTTTTTAGAAGGTATCCAAACCTCGTAAAGGAATTAATTACAACTGGCCCCGAGCAGCTGTGGGTAAGCGATATCACATATATTTGGACTCTACATGGGTTTAGTTATCTTAGTCTGATTACGGATGCCTACTCAAGAATGATCGTCGGCTATTCCTTGCATCCAACGTTAGAGGCGATTGGTTGCTTAAAGGCATTGGAAATGGCGATAACCGGTTGGAAGCATTTATCTTCGTTTTATCTCATCCATCATTCCGATCGAGGTATCCATTATTGTTGCAATGAATACACAGAAATGCTCCAGCGTTATGGCATTGCGATTAGTATGACGCAGAGTGGCAGTCCTTACGATAACGCGCTAGCTGAACGTGTTAACGGTATTCTTAAAAATGAATTCTATCCTAAGCGAGTATACCAAAATCATAAGGACGCGGCTAAAAACATTGATAAGATTATTAAAGTCTACAATTTGCGACGCCCACACATCAGTTTGGATTTCCAGACTCCCAAAAATGCACATTCTAAAACTGGTGAAATAAAAAAGAGATGGAAGCGATATCCTAGAAAATCGGTGGCTATAACAGCGGAAGTTTAAATCAATATTTTAGATGTGAAAAGTACTTTGTATAATTGTAAAGGATTTTCAGGATTACCAAAAAATGCTGTAAGATCTATTTAGGACTAATGGTTAAATCTGTAAAGTTTTTTCAGGACGAGACAGTAGTAGTAAAAGCGGACGAAATTCACAAGATCGAGTTGAAATCGAGTAAATGATCTCTCATTAATCTGATTATGAAAGACAAGGGAACATAATAGTTCTCATAGGATTTGCAGAAAAATAGACAAGACCCAATCCTGTTATTTTGTTATATTTAATCTTTGGAGAATAGTCTATTAACCCTAAAAAAATTGACCGAAGTAAATGGAAAGTAAATCATTAGTAAATCAATTAAAACTGGCATATAGTCCGCTGAGTAATTATGATTTTAGTATTTTAAAGGGAGATCGTGATATTCAGAATGCTCTACAAAATAGTAGCTTATATATTATAGCACAAAGACCGGTATTGAGTTTTGAAAATATCCGGATTAACAAGGTGGAAGGTCAGTTAGAATTCGAAATACATCAACAGGATAACAACGCAATTTTAAAATGCAAACTTCCTATTTTTCAAGAAAATCTTGTTAACAACTCTGATAGGTCGCACGTCTATTATTTTGGTTCACATGATCCACAATTTATTTTTGATGAAAACAATGTATCTAATGTTCATGGTATTAAAATTTACAAATCTTCCATCGAGCCAGAGAATTTTATTATTTGGTTTTCCCCTGAAAAATTCTTATTTAATTATTTAAATGGACACTTCAGCTGCTTCATTGATGGAGATGTAAGTTTATTGCTTAAGTACAATGTCCATTATGTTGGGCAGTCGACAGATCAAGACATTTGGAAAAGACTTACTGGACATGAAAAATTACAACAAATATTATCAGTGGAATATCCATTTGTATATGGCACATTACCGACTCACGAGATTGCACTGCTCCTTTTTGAATTTAGCGACAACATCTCATTTCAAACCTTTGATGGTGATGCAATATATGACGATTTTATGAAGTCATTTAGCGGTGAATATGATGTAGATCAAAGAGCAATATACTTGGACGCGGAAAAAGCATTAGTGAAGGCTATGACCCCTAAACATAACAAAATTCTTTTTAAAAATTATCCAAAAAGTACTGACGGCCTACATAAATACAAACTTTCTAGTTATTCGTATTCATTTATGGACCCGATAACATTTAAATATGGTAATGATGAAATACGTGGCGGTTTAAACGAATTTGGAGGAGATATAATTTTTATTGATAGTGATTCCAATTTTACCTTAAATAAGGCTTAATTCATAAAGTTGTTTAGATAAATAGTTTAATAAATATTTGTTTTAGTTTATCGTAATTGAAATTCTGGACGAATTTCAAAATCAAAGAGACTGTAACGTGAACTGTGTCAACGAAATAATTCAATAAGGTTTTTTTATATTTAATTATTCAAACGACATGGTCATGAAAGAAAAGACCCCATTTGATTTTTCGTTAGTGTTTGTTTTTAAATGTACTCAAGAGGGCTTCGCCGTTTTGAACGCTTCAAAGAGGAAGCTATGCAAGGTCTTTATAACGGAAAGAGTTTATCTCCCAATGATGGCGTTCTAGCGCCCTTAATTAAGCACTTACTGGAGTCGATGATGGATAGCGAGCTGGAAAGTCACCTTCAGGAAGATAAAGCTTCCGCGAACTCCAATCGTCGTAATGGCAAGACCAAAAAGACTGTTCGAGGTCTTAATACCGGTACATTTGAGCTTGAATCTGGACGGGATAGATCGGGTACATTTGAGCCCAAGGTAGTACCCAAACGTCAGCTTATTATAACAGAACAGCTTGAGGGACACGTGTTGAGCATGTATGCCAAAGGTATGAGCACACGTGCAATAAGTGATTTTATCCGCGAGATGTATGCTATGGAGATTTCTGCAACTGAAATATCCCGCATTACAGAAAGCGTCATGCCTGCTGTTAACGAGTGGCGAAGTCGTCCGCTAGAAGCCGTCTATCCCTTTGTCTTCCTAGACTGCATGCATTATAAAGTCCGTCAGAACGGTACTGTTGAGTCCCGGGCCATTTACAATATCCTGGGCATAGGAATGGATGGACGTAAAGACCTGATAGGGCTTTATAGTTCGGAAAACGAAGGAGCTAAATTCTGGTTATCCGTACTCACCGATCTAAAGCAACGCGGTGTAGAGGACATCCTGATAGCATGTATTGATGGACTGAAGGGCTTTCCTGAAGCTATAGAAGCTATTTTTCCAAAAACAAAAGTTCAGTTATGCATTGTCCATCAGATTAGATCAAGCATGCGATACGTTACAGAAAAGGACAAAAAGGCTGTTATTGAAGATTTAAAGCCCATTTATAAAGCTGTAAACGAAGAAATGGGATATGAAAAACTACTGGTCTTTGAAGAGAAATGGGGCAAGAAATACCCCATAGCCGCTAAGTCATGGCTCGATAACTGGATAAACCTCTCTACTTTTTTTGAGTATGATGAGCAGGTACGTAAGACTATCTATACCACTAATCCTATTGAAGGAATGCACCGTCAGATTCGAAAAATAACGAAGTCTAAAGGTGCATTCAGTTCTGAGCAGGTTCTTATGAAGCTGATGTTTCTGATAATAAAGGACATCTATAAAAAGTGGACAATGCCTGTGCATAACTGGGGCTTGACCATATCCCAACTTTACATTAAATTTGGGGATAGGCTCAAACTTGATAGCGGCTTTTAGATTTTGGTTAATTATCCAATGACACAGTTCAGTTTACACTCCCCCTATAAACCATCCCCAACACGTCATTTGAAACTTTTGAGGGTTTGCATGAGTGTTGGGGAGGGAAGCCAAATCAATAATAGACACTATAAATTTTTATGGCGTAATTTCTCAATTGGATAACTGTCAAAGGTATCATATTCTATAACAATTATATATTATAGTTTTAATCGGCTTTCAGCCACTTCGATAATTCTAATAAAATCTATAGGATCTCCATCAATAGATACTTGAGAACTCTCCATTAAATACTTTTGGATATATAATTTATCTTTTGTTTTGGCAGCAAGAAAATGCTGTAAGTAATATATAATAATATCGTAAGATATTGATTTATATGTAAACCCATCCGTAAAAACTTTTAAGAAACTAAAAAACAAATCTTTATTTATCTTTAATTCCTTTTGTATATCTTCAATTGTAAGCATGTTAAAAAAATCAAACCGTTGAACCAAATCTACAAATGAATTACTTCGACTTAGATATTCCCATCCTACTTTATTAGCTAATAAATCTCTAGCTTCAATGATAATGGAATTTTCTGAATTAAATTGCTTGAGGCTAGCAAAGTTTATTAGAACATTTTGAGGTTCTCGAATTATCTGCTCTGTCACCTTGCTTTCAAACTTAACCAAATCCCTTTTCAATCTAACAAACTCTTGATCAGCTAATTCCAATAGAGCTGAAAGTCGATTAAAACTCCTTTTATAATCATCGGGAATTTGCGCTTTCCCTTTATAACCCAAGTCATGTTCAATTTCAGCCCAAGCATGTTGCAAAATAGATCTAATTTGGATTTCAATTTTTAAATTTTTAAAATCTGAATTTTCATAAAGCTGTAATCTTCTATTGTCTAATTCTACAACTAAATGTAATGACTTATATCCAAATTGATCACTATTTAAAATCCTTTTATCTATGGAATTATCATTATCTATTTGAAATTCATCTCTTATTAATTTGTCAATTAAATCTACATCACTTTCCAAATAAGAAGTAATTCTTATCCCCACTAGATCTGTAATGTCCGAAAGACATTTGTATTTCTCAGATTTTCTATCAATTTTACTTGATAAGCTTTCATAGTTTTTTACTCTCCCGTCTATGTTATGAAAGGCTATTTTTTTTTGTTTTAGTAAATCATTAAGTAAACTAAGAGATTTATCCTTAAACCTGTTATAAACATGGATTTTACTCTCAAATTCATTAAGAATTTCATTCTTCATATTCAGATAAGTTATAATGAGGAAATATGGCATTCCGTTTCGGAATCACTAGCATAAAGATATGCCAAACCAAGTTAAAAAAGAAATCGGATTGCATCCCATTCTTTTTTAATGCTTCGCAGTTTGTCATACTTGATGCCTTAGTAATCCCTCCACTTCATAAAAGCTTGAAGATTTTTAATGGGTGCGTAGCACTAATTAAAAATCTTCAAGCTTTTAGAGTTTGGCTCGCCTGCTGTTCACTCAGGCTTCGCTCTTGTCATTATTTTTGATAAGCCCAGGTCACAAGCCCCTTTTTTCAAAAATACCGCCAAGAGGCTTCGTCTATTTCATAGATATCGTTGAATCGTCCTTACAGACTTTTCTTCAACGACCTTCGTTCAACTCGCAGGATGGCGAGCAATAATATCCTTTCTAGCCCCTTACAACTAAGTATTTATAATAATATTCAGAAGGGATTTTTATAAATGAAGATTCCGGTTTTAATTTACTTGTTGTTTCTAAAAGTCCAATACTTTCTTTACCATCGTTTACTGAGAATTGCTTTTCATAAAAATAGATATTTACAAGTAATAAAGCCCCAACAGAATTAATAACATTCTGTAAATTAGCCTGATAATAATATTCATTACGGTTATGCTTAACGTTATTATGACTCTTCCACCAAATGGGATTTTCACCATTAGTTATCCAATTTTCAAATGGTTTGTATTCTAATCCATATCTATTAATCGAAATTTTTTGATTCACAATATCTGATCCTGAAGACAATATTATGGTCTTGTAATCATTAATATTATTAGGGTTGGAATTTGGCTCAATCAGCTTACAAAACTGTTTAAGCATTACATCTACTTCCGAAGAAGATGATAATAAAATATGAGCAATCTCAATAGAATATGTTTGAAGATTATTTTCAGAAAATTCGATATATCTAGATAAGTTTTCTAAATCTTTTTCTATTGCTAAAAATTAATTCCAGTGATGGTTGATTTCGTGAAATGATATCATAACTAGGTCTATTTTTTCAATTTTTACTAGAATAAATATAGCGATTAATTTTGTCTGTGTCATACTTGCAAATATTCTAGAAAGGATAATTCCCTCAACTGGCAGGAAGGAGAGCTAAGAAGCTTGATTAATATAACGTGGCTAAAATGCATAAAAAAGGCCTTATCCTATGATGAAGTCTTTTATTCAGCAGAAAGTTAGGGGGGGCTCGATATTATCTAGCAAGGTATATTTCTAAAGACTTTAGTTGATCAACTATATCTGTTAGTCGGAAAAATATTATACCTCCAATTCTCTTAACACTTTAAACCCCTTATCTGTCAATTTATAGCTCTGTCGACTGCTGGTAACTGCCAATTTAGTTTTAGTAATTAATTCAGTGTTTTCTAATACATTTACTGTCCTAACGGCATTGTTGGTATCATTTTTCATCTTGGCTTTATTGAAAAGTTCTTTTCTTGTTTTCTCACCATCAACTAAAGTTAACAGCATAATGGCCATTTTTCGTAAAGAAGGCTTGATTATTTTGTTTTCGCTATTCACTAAGTCCGATTTGATTGGTTCGCAAATTTGCTCCAATTTGATTACTAAGTCGAAAAGCGGGTCTATTTCTTTGGGAAACTTTTTGTCGGAACGTTTATATTTTATGGGTGATGTCTGAGTCCTTACTAGTAAGCCAGTATTTACCAAAGAATTTAAAGAATTTTGAACTTTATTTGGCTCAATGTTGATTTTGAATTTTGAAGTAATAAGCTTTGACAATTCCGATGCAGTCAAAGGCTTGTCAAGTAATTTTTCCGGCAAAACTCTTTGCAAGATTATTCTCTTGGGAATTCCTTTTTTATCTGTTATTTCACAAATTAGAGGGGTTTTCGGATGAGTTTTTTTCAAAATAGCAATAAGTTCTTTCCAAGTTAAATTAAAAGAAAGACTACTTATAAGTTCTGTCTTTACCCCGATAAATTGAATATATTTATCTTGTTCCTCTTCATTTAAGTACTTTTCACCATTCTCAATTCGCTCGATTGATCTTTCGTTGATTCCAGACTTTTTAGCCATTTCTTTGCGTGAAAACAATAGCTTTTCCCTAACTATTCTGAGGTTTTTTCCGATAATAACATTGTTGTCTATTGCCATATGTTAATTTATGGCATACTGTGGAAAAAAATATTATTTATTTATGTGAAATATTAGATTAATTCACTAGGTTTGTAATAGTAATTCTCTCTATAGAAGAGGAGATTTATGGTATTTAAAACAAAGAGTCTTGCGGCTACATTTTCTGACGCCGTAACGCAAGGCAGTAGTTATGAATACCCATGTCTATTCTTATATAAAAGCTTTTATTATATTTGCTTAATAAGATAGATATGGGGCTACTGTTAGTCTGTGTTACGTTAGGCGTCAGAAACTTAATTTGTGGCCACAGCATGTAGCCCTTTATCTATCAAAGCTACTTCATGCAGGCAGGACTCGTTAACCAATAGCGAGTTATGATTATTAAAAACAAACATCCAAACATTTCAATCCCCCCTTAATTTTTTAGGAGTAAGAGTCTTTATGACCAAATCCGAATATTGTCAGTGTATCTATATCATCTGCTGTGTAACCAATTATTAGACAACTAACTCGGAGCATTTTTTTAAACTAATTTATGAACCTAAGCGTGTACGCGCGCGTGGTATAGGAATAGTATTGCTGTGTTTTTGGCGATGCTGATCATTTTAATGTCCTAAAAATGAACCAAAAATCAATTCAACTGCTACCCTTTGAGCTAGCATGTTATGAAATATACGACAATGGATACGATCCATTAAATACCATCCGGGAGTTCTGGTCCCAACATACCCTCAACGAATGTCAAGAGAGCCTTTGGTTGCTCTTTGAAAGCTATAGAAAGTGTGTAGTACAGGAAGATGCTACTGATGTTAAGCAGATGCATACCTTTTTGATGAAAGTGAACAGTGTGCTGATGGCTTATTTCCTGGTGCACTTTCGCAAGATAGAAATCGATACGGTACCATTTGCCTTTGCAGAACCTGCAGAAGCTATAATCGCTGATCTGGAAGCCAAGCAAAGGATCCACAGTTTCTTTAACCGAATTGCAGAATAATACCTAATCCATAAGCAGATGATAAAAAGAGCTAATCTTTACGCTGCCTTATTGGATAAGGGAGCGCTTGTAATGCTATTCGCATTGTTTTTCAATCTTGTTAATTGTTCTTTAAAGGTGTTAAAGAATACAACAATGGTTTTTACTTGCATTGCTGTATTTTATATGTTTAGTTTATCGGCTCAGACGCCCCGCAAGGAAAGCGGGGCCAATGGGCTCAATGGCCTCACAGCGCTCAATCCCGGTGATCCTATTCCCGAAGCTGTATGGAAAATGCCATTAGAACTGAATTATTTTGATGGAAAGAAAAAGATTGTAAAGCTTGCTGACTATAAAAACAAGCTGATTGTATTGGATTTTTGGTCCACAGGGTGCGCGTCCTGTATTGAGGGAATACCCAAAATGGAGCTCTATCAGCAACGCTTTAAAGATGATATCGTCGTTCTGCTCGTAAATAGCAAGCGTAATAAAGATACAGCGAAGCGTATAAAAACGAGATTTGAAAAATACAGGTTTGATTTTAAGTATACGCCGATCTTACCAACGATACTGGATGATACGGTCTTTACCGCTTTGATAGAGCACAATACACTGCCGCGTATAGCCATTATCAACAGGGCCGGTGCTTTTATAGGAACCAGCTCATCAGCGAGCCTGTCCGAACAGCATATTAGCGCTATGCTCAAGACGGATAAACTACCTTTCGAAAGTGAAAGAAATATCCTTAATAAGGTGATCGACCATGTCGAAACGCCCTTATTGATCGATACAGTGGGGTTGACCTATACCTCCACAATAGCGCGATATAAAGTGAATTACAACGGCATTTACCCGAATGTTCACTATAAGAACGGGCAGACATTATTGCAGACTGGAAACACTACCGTAAGAGCTATGTATCAACATGCTTTCCCGGAGGTGTTCAAAGATAAAGTGTACGGTACCTATGTCTTCCATAGTTCGGTGCCATACAAATTTAAAAAACTGCTGAACGATCCGCATACCTATTTCTGGTATCAGTATTTCAACAGGGACTCGGTAGACAACTACAGCATCAACCAGGCGTTTCGACGTGCATTGGTCGATAACTTTGCGGTGGATGTCAAACTGAAATTTGGTTTTCAGGATGTCTATATCCTAAAAATTGACCCCTCCAATAAAAGCATTTTGTCCAAAGGTGGTATGCGAATGCAGTCGATCGAAGAGGGAAGCTCTGCGCTGATCATGCAGAATGCAGGCCTTATTAGCATCGCGAATTTCTTGCGTACAACTTTGGATAGACCCGTCTTAGTCGAGGGAAAGAATCTTCCAAAAGTGGACCTTATGCTGCCGTCAAATTTCTATGACTTGGATAGCGAAAGCAAGATCGCAATGTTGGCCAAGAGGGGGCTTATCCTCAGTAAAAGTAGAAACCTCCTCGAGTATCCATTTTTCTATAAACCTATTGAATAAACGACCATGTTAAAATATATGATATCGGTTTTGTTATCCTTTTTATTAATGGGCATAGCAAAACCACAGCAAAAAGTTTGGGTAAAGGGCACCATTCTCACTAAGCGGGATAAATCGCCCATTGTGGGCGCTACCATAAAAGAACAGCGCAGAAACAACCAGGCAGCGAGTTCGGTTGGCGGGAAATTTTCTATACAGGTAAGTGATGACACCGATTCATTGGTTTTTAGCTACGTAGGCTATAAGACCGCCACTGTCGCAACCAAGCAGCTTCTAACACAACAGATCATCCTATTGGCGCAACAGGACAATTACCTGGAAGAGGCGACTGTCAATACGGGTTATCAGGTACTGAAACCAAATGAAATAACGGGAGCGGTAGATGTCGTTTCCAACAAGACCTTGAACGAACAGACAGGGACAAACATCCTGCAGCGTTTGCGCAATGTGGTACCTGCATTTCGCTATGACAATAATCCTGTTAAAAATACGGACCTCAATAAATTGAACATTTCGATCCGGGGATTGAGTACGATCAATGGAAACCTCGATCCACTCATTGTGCTGGACGGATTTATTTACGAGGGCGACATGGCCAATATCGATCCGAATAGCATCGAACAGGTCTCGATTTTGAAAGATGCAGCAGCCTCGGCGATTTGGGGTGCACGTGCAGGCAACGGAGTCATTGTCATCACATCCAAAAAAGGACGGATCAACGAAAGTGCGCGTATATCTTTCAATTCCAGCTTCATGTTGCAGGAAAAGTCGGCCTATACCAATCTGTATCGGGTGGACAATGGTACCTTTATGGATATTGAAAAGATGCTGTACGATAAGGGATATTACAATTTTAATATCAATACCTTGAAATATGTGGCCATGACACCGTTTGTGGATCTATTGGATAGGAGGGCAAAAGGCTTGATTTCTATAGCGGATTCGACGAAATGGGATAATTTTTACAGAACCCAAAATGGAGCTCAAAATTATATGGATAATTTTGTTTCCGATGCGGTTACCCAGCAGTATGCCTTAAATATCAGTGGCGGCGGCTTAAGCAATTCGTATAATTTTGGGTTAGGCTATACGCGTGCAGGTACCGAACTGGCAGCAAAGACGAGAAAGCTCAACCTACAGCTCAACAATAGTTTTAGGCCGACAGAGAAGTTACAGATAGACCTGTCGGTGTTGTTTACAGATCAGTTATTGCGATCGGGCAAACCGGCATTCAACTCTTTTGTTAATTCAAACAAAGCAGTGCCCTACCTGAGTTTCTTTGGGCCTGAAGGAGAGCAAATCCCTTTTGAAAGAGAATATCGTAAACTGTATCTGGATAATAACTATTCGAATGGTTTTCTCGACTGGAATTATTATCCCTTGTCCGACCATACAAATTCGCAGACATCAAATAAACTGCGGGAGCTCTATAGCAATCTGGCGTTGAACTATAAACTGACCTCGTACCTGTCAGCTTCTTTGTCGGGTCAGTACCAACAGCAGCAGGTGTTGGCCGCGGGATCGGATAATAGCGACAGCTATATAGCAAGGCGTACGGTCAATCAGTATACGCAGGTAGATAAGAATACCGGAGCAGTGAAATATAATGTGCCTAAAGGAGGCATATTGCGCACAAACAATGGGACAGGATCGTCCTATACATTAAGAGGGCAGCTGAACCTGAATAAATCGTGGACGGAGCATCGGGTAATCGGCGTAATCGGTGCTGAAATGCGCGAGCGTTTATACAAGGAAAATAGCCAAACGGCCTATGGGTATACGGAAGACCCTTTATTGACAGTTCCTGTCGACTATGTCAATACCTATCCCATCAACCCGACCAGTATCAATATGAATGTGGTCGGCGCGCCTTCTTTTCTCAAACAGGTAAATCGCTTTGTTTCGCAGTATGCAAATCTAAGTTATATCTGGCACGATAAGTATGGGGTGTCGGGTTCGTTCCGGAAAGACGGTGCCAATGTTTTTGGTGCTGCGACCAATGACAAATGGTCGCCACTTTGGTCCACGGGACTATTTTGGGAACTGGGTAAGGAGAAGTTTCTTGAAAGGAATTTTATCGATCATCTAAAATTGCGCGCCACCTACGGCTACAGTGGCAATGTGGATCTCCGTAAGACGAAAGATCCCGTGGGCAGCGTGTCGGTCGATCGAAATTCAAACCTGCCCATCATCATAATCACTTCTCTAAACGATCCGTCGCTCCGTTGGGAGAAAATAGGTACATTGAACATCGGACTGGATTACGCGTTTTTTAATCGCCGCATATCGGGCTCAATCGACTGGTATAATAAAAATGGACGGGATTTATATGGTTTATCCAATTACGATTATACATCATGGGGATACCAAAGTACAATTACTAAAAATATCGCCGCCATGAATGGCCGTGGTTTGGATCTATCCCTGAACACGGTAAACATTGACCGTGTGATCCAGTGGAGATCGCGCTTGACCCTGAGCTTTAACAAAAATAAAACGACAAAGTATTACTCAACCACACCAAATACCCTAAATACATTCATTAGCAATGGTTACGGGATCACGCCGATGGAAGGCTTTCCGCTTAATGGTCTTTCGGCTTATAAGTGGATGGGTGTAGACGGTAAGGGCCAGGGTTTGGGACTACTGGATGGTGAACCGTCGGCAAATTATAGCGCAATACGTGCAAGTATTGCAAAAGATCCACTGCATTCGGAAAGTATGGCCTTTATCGGATCGTCAAAACCACAGGTATTTGGCAACCTCGCAAATACTTTTGCATGGCGCTCTTTTGACCTTTCGGTTAATATCAGTTATGCGGGCGACTATTATTTTCGAAAACCTGTCACCTCTTATACGACATTATTTTCCACAGGTACGGCTTATCCGGATTTTGAGCGCAGGTGGCAAAAGCAAGGTGACGAATTGACTACCGCCGTACCGGCCATGTTTTATCCGGTCATATCCAGTGCGGACAGTTTCTATGCCAGCGCGGATATAAACGTGCTCAAAGCTGACCATATCCGTTTGGAATATATAAACTTCTCCTGGCGGAATTCGCTAAAGATAAACAACAGAGCAGTGCAGCTACAGATTTATGGTAATGTGTCCAACCTGGGTATTTTATGGCGGGCAAACAAGGAACGCATTGATCCAGAATTTCCCTATCGCATAGCACCTACAAAAAATTACGCACTGGGATTAAAATTAGATTATTAAACGATCAGCGATGAAAAAGATAAAATACTATGTGTTTTTACTAGGACTTATGATGGTTATCATGGCGTCGTCCTGTAAAAAGTTTCTGGAAGAAAAGGCGAATGCTTCTATGGTGGTACCACGTACCCTAGAAGATCTACAACGTATATTGGACAACGCCCAAAGTATGAACGCCGGCCTATCCTCCATGAGCGAGGCGGCATCCGACAACTACATGCTTACAGAGACACAGTTCAACAGTCTGCAGGAAGTATACAGACGAAACTATATTTGGGACAATGACGAATACTATTACAACAATGACTGGGCAAAAGGGTATACAGTCGTTTACAATAGCAATCTTGTGATCGATTTACTGAAGAAAATCGGCCGTACCGCCGACAATGCCCAGCAATACGATCAGGTATTGGGGTCTGCATTGTTCTTCCGGGCGAGCCAATATTTGAATTTACTATGGACATACGCCAAAGCGTATAATGAGTCCACCGCGGACGCTGACCTTGGTATTGTGCTTCGGGAATCGGCAGACTTTAATAAAAAGTCAGTCCGTAGTTCCGTTAAACAATGTTATGAAAGGGTAGAAGCCGACCTATTGCAAGCCGCGGAGCTATTACCTAACAAAACTATACATGTGAACAGACCTACAAAATCAAGTGTCTACGGTATGCTTGCCCGTTATTTTCTGTCCAAAAGAAGTTATGTAATGGTCGGTCAGTACAGTAGGCTTTATCTGGAAAACCGAAGTGAGCTGATTGACTTCAATGACGACAAACAGGTAAATCAAAACGCCACCTATCCATTTGAAAAATTCAATAAGGAAATTGACTTCTACCAAGAGTTAAGTGTAAACTATTTGGCTGTATCGCGCGCATTTGTGGATCCAACGGTATACAATTCCTATGCTGGGAACGATCTGCGAAAAGTGTTGTATTTTAAGAATAATGGAGCCGGAATAATCAACTTCAAGGGGAATTACAATCCGGCAGAAGGACTTTTTGCTGGCATTGCTACGGATGAGGTCATGCTGATGCAGGCAGAAAGTCTTGTAAGGTCGGGGCAAGTGAAAGATGGCATCGCGTTGCTGAATAAACTACTATCGACACGATATAAGAGCGGCAGTTTCCAACCTTATGAGGTTAGCGACCCAAAGAGTGCGTTGGAGCTGTTATTGAATGAGCGGCGGAAAGAACTCCTGTTTAGGGGGCTGCGCTGGATGGATATCAAGCGTCTGAACCTCGAGGAGCGGAATATCTCGATTGTACGCAGTGTTGCCGGACAGGTTTATACCCTCAAACCCAACGAAAATCGTTTTGCCCTACCTTTACCTTATGATGTTATACTGGAAACTGGCATGCCGCAGAATCCGAAATAACCAATACGGCCCCTAAATGGGGCCGTTCAATGTGAAAATATGTGCAGATCAGAAATTAATCCCTGTTGATCGGATTAAATGCCGTTGTGCTACTACCTCCTGTCCTGGTCGGAATATAATCGTTGGAAGAAGGACTGCTTTCTTGCGCACCAAGTTGTATTTTGGTAGGATCCAATTGTCCAGTAGATGTTAAATCACTGGAATCGACCTCTTGCGCACAAGCTTTACTGTTTCCATTACAATCTTGACCGTTGGGTGTAGTGGTCCAATTCGACTCGTCCTGTACTTGTGACGGATCCGAAGAATCACCATGGAAGTAAAGCATCACGCTGGCAAAAGATTTGCCGGATAATTTTTCAACAGCTTTTGCACCATTGAAACATACTGCGAAGGCTATCGCTAACATCATGTAGCCTTTGCGATTGAAGATACTAGTCATATGACTATCCTCCTTTCTGTACAGCAGACCGCTTTTATTTTTCTTTTTTAAATACTTCTTGGTCTGCGACAATTTGTGTTTATAATCAACCATAGTTTTTTCCTGAAACTACGGTCTGGTTTTCCTATGCTGTAGCCGAATTACTGTAACCCCTCTACAAAGTCGTTCGGGAACGGGGCGCCCTGCATGGGGTAGTCGAATGCATTCTTCGACTTTCCTCTTAACAGCGCTTGAACATGACCTATGACGATAATAATAAAAAATAGGAGGAACAGATTTATTCTGCTTTTATAGCGTTTATTTGTAATATGTTGAGCTATCCTATTTGATGTTTTACTACTGATGAAAAATCCTGCAAGACATAGCATAAATAACAGCGCATTTATCCAGAGGTGGGTGATCCGATTGACGTTGGTCAAAAAGCTGCTGCACATGCAAGGCGCATCTTTTAGTACGCCGAATACACCCAATGCGATATAGATACTGAAAATAAGAATCAAAAGAAGGGATACTGACCAACCTAGATATTCCAGTTTCTTACTCGGCATAAAAAGTAAGACCGCCAAAGAGATTTCCAACAGTGGCATCAACCAAGAAAGGACAGGCGCAAAGGCGCCGATAATTGGTTGGTGAACCAGCGAAAGCTCAAATGCATCATGGATCCAAATCTTATCCATGCCAACATATAGCCAGAATAGGATCATTCCGCATCGTATGATTTTATAGGTCCAATGGTATATTTTATCTCCTCTCATGTTACTGACGATTTATCTGCAGCGGTTAATGGGTTCACCTTATCGGGCTTTTACTTTCTCAACCATCTTATACCAAAGTTCGCCAGTAAAAATTAAGTGGGATATACAGAATCTGGACTCTTGTATATACAGAATCTGGATAATGGATGCCAATAGCTATAAAATGTATAATAGGGGCGTGTCAAATCATGGGTTAATGCGCTTAAAATATGCCGTTGGCGTCATGCCCGTTTGATTTTTAAAAAAGCGGACAAAGCTGCTGGGCGATGTGTAGCCGAGTTCGTAGGCAATTTCGTCGGTATGCATGCCATCAGCTATATACTTCTTTGCAAGGCGTAGCATAAACGCTATTTTGAGCTCCTGGGGGCTCTGTCCGTAATAGCTATGTATAAGTTGATGCAGATAGTCCTTACTGATTCCAAACCGGTAGGCAATATCTTCCAGTTTAAAATCCTGGCCATGCACTGTTACAGCCTGTTTGATGGCTGAATAGGCTGCTTTGGACTGTGCTTGCGATTGCGATATCTTCTCGTATTCTTCAAAAATCTTTTCCTTCGATAGCTGGATCAGTTTCTTGATGGCCCAGAGGATATTGACCTCGCTATCCAGATCGCCTTTTTTGATTTTTGCCGCAATGGACTTCATCAATGAAATGGTTCGGGGCCCCACCCGAAAATCAATGCTGCAGCAGGATCGCTTGTCTCCATTTCGATAGGCATCGACCAGGTGATGCAAGAACTGGAAGGGGCGTTCGTTGCCAGCCCGGAAAATACTGCCGCGGAAATAAAAGTTGACAAGCGTATAGCTGCCCGTAGGGATGTATATTTCATAATCTCCTCTGGTTAAGTAGAAATAGCGTCCGCGATTGGAAGCGATGCTGTAACTGGTCGGCTGTCTAATATCCTTGATGTGAATAGCGGAGTCATCACTTAAAATATAAATGATATGCATATCGGAGCGCTTTACCCTTACCGGAATGACGATATCGCTTGATAGCGCAACATCCAGCAGGTTGATGTAGCCAAGCAGTCCATCAAACTCCTGCAGGCAAGCCTGGCCAGAGGGGTGCCGGTAGTGACTGATCTTTCCATTGGATAGTGTTATCTGCGGCAGGATAGTCAACTCCGCAGGCGCACAGCACGCGCCAAAGACAGATTCAAGATGGAGATGTAATGCTTTTTTCATTCGCTTTAGGTGTATAAGTTTCCCCCGGTCAGGATTTCGGGATGATCGGGGGAAGTTGATTTTTCGATAAGGTCCAATTGGCTTCCTACTGTTTTAAATTTTTCTTCATCTGATTACTATTTATGATAAATATGGCTTTTATTTGATCACGGATGCAAGTGCAGTGTCCTAACCTCCGCTATTTTGGAGGATAATTTTCCCTTTAAGTACCGCGAATCACTTTTTAGTAGATTTTATTTAGTAAATTGGATGATTAAATAATAACAACCTAAACCAATTAAGGGAATTCGAATGAGCTTATGAAGGGATTAAAACTAATTGCGCTGAGCCTGCTTATTGCCGTGCTTTTTAATTTGATCGGAACGAACGAAATCGGGCTAAAGCCTTTTTGGCCGCCCATGTCTTGGACCTATGTATTCCAATTTACCCTATCCATCCTCTTGCCTGTGCTGCTTACACAGGGGCTCCTAAAAGTTTTTTGGACCTATTGGCAGAAGCAATATCCCGATCTGAACCTGCTCGATAACGGCAAGATCAAGACCGAGAGCTTACCCCACACTAAGCGCATCAGGGCGATACTATATACCGCCGCGGGGACTATATCCATCCACCTGGGTTGCATGTATGTGTTGTTTGATCGCATCGACGGTCAGGATAAGCTGTTTAGCATGTATTGCTTGTATTATTTGCCCTGGGTGAGTACGGGGTTGGTCGCCAATGTAATCGTTGTTTTCCGTCAAGGCAGGCTGTGGTGGCTAACGTCAGAAAACGTATTGGTCTTATTTGAGAAGGAGATTATGGCAAAGCAACCTACCGTTGAAAATAGACCAGAAAGCGCAGGACGCGCACAGCTGCCGACGGTATCGGATGCGTATATCGTACCCGGTTTTCTCTTTGACGTGCTGTATAATAGCAGCCCCTTCAATATCGAAAACTTGCAAAAAGATGCGGTACGGATGTTTGATGTACCATTCTATTTTTCGCAGAAAAGAAAAAGGGAGATCATTCTGATCGACGGCAGCCGTGTGGACGGCAGTCATTTTGTGCAGGAGCTGGAACGGCTGGGGCTCGACAAATGGTATTTCCGTATCAGTAAAACGTGCCGGGTGAATATGATGCTCGTACGTTATCCTGTAGATCCGTATGCGACGCACCTGGAGTTTAGAAAAGAGGTGTTCGATTATCTGCATACAAAGATGTCGGAACTGGAAATCACGAGCCTAATGCTCGTCACGGAATGGATGCGTAAAGAAAAAAAACTAAAGGATTTTATCGATAACCTACATACACTGCGGCATGAGCACTGGGATCGCCTTATACCGCTAAACTGATGCATCACGAAATTGTAAAACGCGATAGACCGGGCGCGGCAGCCAGCCAGTTAGCCTGCTGCCGATGATCTGTGCCATATCGCAGCGCTGATGGTGTCGTATTTCCATTGATTGCCCAACTTTCTTGGCACTTTCTCCCAACCAAATCCTGCCTTTACAATAATCTTGCTCGTATTGGGCTCAGCTTTTCCTCGTAATAAATTCGAGCAGCGCCCGATGCCGTCCCGATGAAATCCCGATGAAAGCTGGGAGTTGATAGGGAATTGATTGCGTGTTGGCTTTGCAATGCTATCAATTTTTTTGTGCTAGAAAACTCAACGTTGAGACAAATTCGGTCTGTAATCGGTTAGGTTTCTGATGCTTTTCGGTCAGCTGTAAGTCTTTAATTGATTTGCTTTTTGTTGTTGATTTAAAGTTTTTTATCTTTTTTTAATTTCCGAAAACAACCTATCCACATCTTTCTTGGCAAACAGTCCGGTTCCCTCTACCATCGTAGTCGCCGAGCCGCACGCGATGCCCATTTGAAGGACCTGTTTGAGATCGCCTTGTTGGGACAACACAGACACCATGCCGGCGACCATACTGTCACCAGCGCCCACAGTACTGCGTACTTTTACCACTGGGGAAGATAGCTGAATTCGTTCTGTTTCGGAATACAAGATAGCGCCCTGTGCACCTAGCGAGACTACGATAAGCGTTGCTTTACCCTCCGATATGAGCTGCTGGGCTGCCATGTCCAGATCAGCATGCCCCAATTCCTCTTTCCCCACAAGCGCAGCAAGCTCCCCGGCATTTGGTTTGATCAAAAACAAACCTTCCTCCAATGCGACGCGAAGTGATTCGCCAGAGGTGTCGACAATTATTTTACTGCCCTTGGTTTTGTACGTATGGATCAGTGACCGTATAAACTCAGGCGGTACACCAGCCGGCATACTACCGCTGATCACGACAAAATCCGGAATATACTTCAGTTCCGCAATCGAGGCCATGATCCCCTCCAGCTCGTTGGATTCAACGTGTTCTCCTGGAAAGCCGAATCGATATTGCTGATTGGTTGAACGGTCAACCACAATAAAATTTTCGCGGGTTTCGCCATTCACCCGGATAGGATCGACGGCAATATCTTCCAGCTTCAATAAGCTTTCGAGCAGACCGCCAGTCTTTCCACCGGAGGTAAAAAGGGCAGTAGAAGCCAAACAAAGTCTCTTCAAGGCGCGCGATACGTTAATACCGCCGCCACCTGGTTGGTATATCGGCTGTTCACAGCGCAATTTCTTTTCGGGAACAATATGCTGTACGCTGCTACTCTTGTCTACGGATGGATTCAGGGTGATTGTTAAAATAGATTTTGCCATTTTTCTACGTTATAATTGCTGTTCAGCGATAAAATAGTGCATTGTCGGAAAGCACTAGCCGATACACTAATTAAAGGTACTGATTAATGTTGATAGTGGAAGATGCCTGGCAGATTCTGGGCAGGTCGTTTAAAGCACAAGAAAGTGCCAACCGCCATAAAAAAGCCATGCCTGGGCATGGCTCAATGCTATCAGTTGTAGTTAACTTAGGCAGTCGATGGGGAAGTAAAATACTTCCTTCGGAACCAAAAAGCCAGATTGACCAATGCAATCAAGGCTGGAACTTCAACCAATGGGCCAATAACGCCGACAAAAGCCTGCCCGCTATTAATACCAAATACGCCGATGGCAACCGCTATAGCCAGTTCAAAGTTATTTCCTGCGGCAGTAAAAGCAATTGCCGTACTCTGTGCATAATCTGCGCCCACTTTCTTGCCAGCGATAAAGCTAACAACAAACATCAACGCAAAGTAAATCACCAGGGGAACAGCAATGCGCAGTACGTCGAAAGGAAGCTGGAGGATCATTTCCCCTTTAAGGCTAAACATGACAACAATGGTGAACAGCAAAGCAATCAGTGTAACCGGAGAGATAAATGGAATAAAACGCTCCTGAAACCAGTTTTCACCTTTTAATGCTATTAGCCCATACCTACTGAAGATTCCGGCAAGGAAAGGAATACCCAGATAGATGCCAACGCTTTTTGCAATCTCCATAATTGATATATCAACGGAGAGCCCAGACACGCCAAACAGCGGAGGCAATACAGTAATGAACAGGTAAGCGTAAAGACTGTACAGCAATACTTGAAAAATACTGTTGAGCGCAATCAGACCAGCAGCATATTCTCTGTTTCCAGCAGCAAGTTCGTTCCAGACCACCACCATTGCGATACAGCGGGCCAGCCCGATCAGTATCAATCCTGTCATATATTCCGGATAACCATTCAGGAAGAGGAGGGCCAAGGCAAACATCAATACCGGACCGATAATCCAGTTCAGCAACAGCGAGGTTCCCAGTACCTTAATATTCCGGAAAACCTTTCCAATATGTTCATAGCGTACTTTGGCCAACGGCGGATACATCATCAGGATCAGACCGACTGCCAGCGGAATATTTGTTGTTCCGCTGCTGTAACTGTTCACCCAGGTCGAGAACGATGGAAAGAATTTCCCGAACATGATTCCAACGGCCATTGCCAAAAAAATCCATAGTGTAAGGTAGCGGTCAAGAAATTTAAGTTTCGATTGCATAGGCTAGCATTTAATAGTATAGAATACATAAAACATCGCTGTTGCGATTTGAAGACTCCGCTGTTCGTAAACCTGTGTCTGCTGCGGCGTTCCGTCTGATACCTTGGGATCTTCAAAAGTAAGGGGTATGCGCTTTTCTGCTCCGGCAATGTAAGGACAACCACTGTCCGCCTGGGAGCAGGTCATAATTGCCGCAAATTCAGTTGATGGGTTGAACGGACTGTCATACTTTTTTGAAAATCCGATCATGGGCACCGCATTGTCGCTGCTCTTTATAGCATATACCGGATTATCGCCGTCAGCAATTGTTAAGATCTGAAAGCCCTGGGCTGTCAATGTTTCTGCAACCTGTGGGAAAAGCGCCGTTTCTTCTGTACCACCAGAGTAGCAGCAGACATTTGGTATCTTGAAATAAGTGGCGGCAGTTTGCGCCCAAATCTGGGCGAAATGGCTCCGGCGTGAGTTATGGGTACAGATAAAGTTCAGGTTTATGGGTTGCTTAGCTGTTACCTTCTGCTGGATATAATCTATCAGAAGCTGTAAGGCGGCTTTGCGCTCTTCACCAGCGAACTGGTCCCATTTCAACTGTGCGATCGTATTGGATAATCTAGGGTACATCACGATAGTTTATGGTTTAACAGCATCCCGAACCCGGAGTGCAGCAGGATGATTGATTGACCGATAGCTCAATAAGCTTCTTTTTTTGTTTTTCAACGGGAATACCGCAGGCATCCTCAGCAAGACAGGCAGTTGTGCGGCTTTTTAAAACAAAAGTCTTCCCATTGAAATCAAGTCCATATTTACCGATGGTATCAAGCTGATATTCTACTTCGATCTCCGCATCTTCCATTCCCAACTTTTCTTCCGAAAGGTTAATAATGTGGAGCAGCTTGGCGGGTTTCAGGCGGTGATCATAATCATCGGCATTCCAAAGCTGAAAGTTTACCGTTTTCTCCTGACGGACAACACCGCCACAGTCAATAAAATTTTTTGTGATCTGGCCCACTTCGGTTACGTGGAAGTGCTCGGGAACCAATGTTCCGTTATCCAATTGGAATTCAATAGTTTCCAATGTTGGTAGGATTTCTTTGATTTCAGATAGTCTCATGGTATTGGATTTAAATTAGTGTAATTATATATTGCAATATTACGATATTGATAATTAAAAAAAAGCGCTACGGACAACAGCTATTTACTTTTACTTCCTGGTTGAAAAACGTATTGAAATTGCGCTGCACCGACTTCCATACCGCTTCGTCAATACAATAGCAAACAGACTTTCCTTCAATAGTGCCCTGAATAATACCCGTAGCTTTGAGTTCCTTTAGATGCTGCGAAATGGTTGCCTGGGCAAGTCCCAGTTCATCCACAAGATCGTTGCAGATACAAGCTTTCTTATCTATAATGTACTGAAGTATGGCAATCCTTGCAGGATGGCCCAATACTTTGAACGCTGAAGCCACTTTATTCTGCTCGTCCGTAAAAATCTCAGTCTTGGTAAGTCCCATAGTGAAGCTTATTTAATATTGCAATATTACGATATTAATAGGTGAAATACAAACTGATATAAAAAAATGTCAGCTTAATTGGGTTCGCTCGGTTTTGCCATTATTTCGCCAAAATATTTAAAAAAGAGGTCCGCAAGGTATCTCAACCCAAAAATACTGGCTTACTTTCGTTCCAGTGGTATCTCTTCTACCAGAATTTCGTTTCCGGCCGCATCGTAATACGCGCAGGTCATTTTGTCGAGAAAGACCGTCCATTTTTCGATACCGCATGTCGCACACATCGCTATAAAAGTGGCGTAATCTGTTTTGCCCTGTTGATGTTCTTTTAGCGCTTTCTTAAACTGTTCCGCATCGACAGTACGACCAAGTATTAATGGCTCATGGCTAGCTGCTGAGCTGGTTTTGAAATGATTATCCCCATAATAATCGGAATGGCCATCCGTAACAAAAACGTCGTAAAGGGTAACACCCAATTTTTTGATGTCCCGGATATAGGCCGGGAAATCTGCGCCTGATTTTACCTTGCTATGTGCAGCATTTAGTTGTGCTATTGTAAACATGTTTTCTTAATTGTGTGCGTTAAAGACCTGTGAAATATCCTCCCATTCAGTTGTGAAGTAATGAAACAAAAGCATCAAATCGCCAAAACGGTGTTGTTGAGGTTATGTTATTTTTTAGTAACTTGATCGAACTAAAGATAAGGAAAACAGACTTAAAATAATGCTTGAACAGTTTAAAAAACACCTGGATAAATTTATAAAAATTTCCGATGATGAATTTGTCGATATCACCCAATATGTTGAGCTGCAACGCTTAAAGAAGAAAGAAAACGTACTGACCGAAGGGCAGATCTGCAAAGCCAATTATTTTGTGCTGGACGGAATTCTGCGAAAATTTTTCATTAACGAAAAGGGGGGGCAGCAGACCACTGAATTTGCGATCGAGAACTGGTGGATGACAGAGACCTTCTCTTATATCAATCAGACAGCCACAGAGTTTTACATCCAGGCCGTACATCCAACGCAGGTTCTGGTCATTCGCCAGCAAGCCTATGATGAAATGCTCGAGAAGCATCCGGCCCTGGAAAAGTATTTTCGCATGGTGTACCAAAAAGCGTATGCCGCAGCGCAGATGCGTATCAAGTTCCTTTATGAATACTCTAGGGAAGAGCTATACCTTCATTTTCTCAAAGACCAGCCGGCCTTTCTCCAGCGCGTACCGCAATATCTTGTGGCATCCTATCTGGGCTTTACTCCCGAATATCTCAGCGAAATACGCAAAAAAAATCTTTCTTAAACCCGTTTAAGTTTTTCCGGCTTCTCATTTCCCAATTTTGTAGAAGCAAAACAAAAAATAAGAAACATGGAAAAACGAATCAACATCAGTACGTCAGAACCACAGGGCTATAAAGCCATGTTGGGATTGGAAGGTTATCTTTCCAAAATTGACATTTCAAAAACGCTTAAAGAGCTCGTCAAAATTCGTGCATCGCAGATCAACAACTGTGCATACTGTATCAACATGCACACCAAGGATGCCATTAAAAACGGTGAAAGACCAGAGCGTATCTTTATATTGAGTGCCTGGCGGGAGGCGACCAAATTTTTTACCGAAGAGGAGCAGGCCATACTGGCAATGACAGAGGAAATAACCCTTATCCACCACCAGGGATTAACTGAAGAAACCTACAGCAAGGCGTTGAAGTTTTTTACTGAGAACCAGATCGCTCAAATCATTATGCTCATTGTAACCATCAATGCCTGGAACCGTATTGCCGTGAGTACGCATCTGCAAATAGAAGATTAATGATCAGAAAAACAGGGAGCTGTCGCAATAAAAGAGAAGTATTGCTTTAGCTCCCTTTATTAACTTACTGCAGTATTCAGTGCCCAGTCCTCAAAATGAATCTTGCCGGCATGGTATGCTCCGGCAGGTACGAGCAATGTTTTAGGAACAACCAGATGCATATATTTGCTATCGTCGTCAGAAACTACCCTTATGTGCTTCCCGGTGATCGCGATATATTTTGCGACAAAATCGTCCATATTGGCCTTTATGGGCCCCGCAATCTCGACCGTACCATTTTTAGGCTCCTCGAGTGCAAACTGCACAATGTAGTCTGTGACATCTTCTACGGCAATGGGCTGGTAATCGATCTTGGAAACAAATACCTCGTCTCCCTGGCCCTGCACGGCAATGATGGCATCGGTATGCTCATAAAATTGTGTCGAACGAATGATGGTATAAGGTATTCCGGACTGCTTGATATTGTCTTCCTGATATTTCTTGGCGCGAAGATAGCCGATCTCTGGCGCGTCGTCCGTTCCGACAATGGAAAGTACGAGGTGATGCCTGATGTTTGCAGCCAGCTCCGCTGTTACCAGATGCTTTCCTGCGGTCTTAAAAAAGTGGATGGCATTTTCTTCTTCCGGAGAGGAGGAATTGGAGAGATCGATCACGATCGCTGTATTTTCCAGCGCCTGGGAGAGACCTTCTCCCGTCATGAGATCCACGCCATGTGATGGCGAACCAATGACCACCTGATGACCAAGGTTGGACAGTTTTTTTGTGACCAGCCTTCCAGTAAGACCCGTACCACCGATTACTAAGATTTTCATAGCTGAGCGATTTAAATTTACAACTTATTTATACTCCAAAATTGATCAAAAAATGAACGCCGGTAAACTGACAAACAAAGGTAAAAGGTGGACAAAAAAAGAAGCCGTGTTTGAGTTGAATAGTATAAGGTTGTCTAATCCAGTTCCGCATTGGAACGTAGTGTCTTTCTGTAATCGCCCGGGGATAGCCCAGTTTTTTTTGTGAAAAGCCGGATAAAGTACTTGGTGTCTTTATAGCCTAGCTGCACCGCAATTTCTTTAATACTTAATCGCGAATAATAGAGGAGGCGCTGTGCTTCGCTCAATATTTCCTTCTGGATCAATGCGGATGCGGATAAGCCGGTAACCATTTTAACAACATCGTTTAGGTGGGCCACGGAGATGTTTAACTGCTGGGCATAGTCCGATGGACGTTTAAGGTTGCGGTAATCGCCCCTGACAAGATTTCTGAATGCGTTGGCTATACTCATAACCCGTGGGCTATGACTGATGGAGCCGGTGGCCAATTTGCGATCGTGACAAATTACCGCCTGGGCTATAAAAGCTGAAAGCAAGGGTTGCTGCACTTCCTGATAGGAAGTATTGTTTATGCTGTGCAAATTTATTAGCAAATCGAGCACGGACGTAAACCATTGTTGCTCGGGCGCTGAGAGGGTCAATATAATGGTTTCATGTAAAGCTGCATCAAGAATGTCCTTGGCTGAGCGGGTTATATGACGGCCTTCGAACGACATGTAATAACCCGATGCCCCTAATGTGCTGGTGATCTGATGAACCTGGTGCGGCGGGCAGATAAAAAGTGTTCCCGCAGGCATGGTGAGCGGTTCAAAATCAAATAGGACTTCCAGCTGGCCAGCCTCCACAAACATGCAGGTATAGTGGTCGTGCCGATGCGGATCTAGCGCTTCTAAGATGCCCGGAGTGGTACCATCCCATAGCCCAACAGCCATACTGCTGCTGGAATCCATGCTGTTCACTAAAATAGGATCTCTTTTTGGCATGCGTCGCAATTTTAAATTCAAATTTAGTTCATATCCTTTAATAATTACGATCGATGGGATTTTATGTGATGTAATCTCGTATAAACTTATGCGTTTAATTTTGAGTAGACCACGGTATCGAGAAATTTGCCGTTATAAAATTCATTTTCTTTGAAATAAGCTTCTCTTACAAAACCGCATTTTTCGAGTACGGCGCAGGAAGCTATATTCTCCGGATCGACTAACGCTTCGATGGAATGAAGTCCCATCGCTTCAAAGCCGTAGTTGACTACCGCCGCAATTGCTTCAGTGACATAGCCCTTCCCCTGAAACTCCGGAAGCAGCATATAGCCAATCTCTGCGCGATAATGCTCAGGCTTAATGTAATAGAAGCCTATTGTGCCAATCAGGGTAGAGTCACCCTTGATGCTGATCTTCCAATTGATCATTTCATTGCTGGTTATTTTCTCATCCGTCAGGCGAAGGAACTCGGCGATCTCGTCTGGCGAAGTTGCCACAGGGCGCGGAATGTACTTCATGATCTGTTCGTCAGAACGCAAGCGGTAGAGCTGCGGTATATCCGTTGCATCTGCTCGCCTGAGGGTTAGCCTTTCGGTGTGTAGCGCAGGAAATGGGGAGAAATTCAGTTTTAACATGGCTAGTTTATTATAATGTTGTGCTATGCTCTAATACTTTAGACGATAGCTGATTCAACTGCAAGGATAATAAAAACAGTATTAAATCCAGCTGTTAATTTAAATTTTAAAATAACTAAGCGGCCTTCTGCGCTTCTTTTTTTGAAGGCAAGCCCCTTAAATTGCTGCCGTCACTCGGACTAATTTTGAAATACTCGATTAACGATAGCATCGATAAAACGGCTATTAACTGCAGCGCCAAACTAAAATCGCGCATCTGATAAACCGTATCCTGGTAGTAACTGCTTGCCAGGTGCAGCGTCACTGCGCCCAGTGCGATACCCATACCGAGCGCCATTTGCTGCGCCGTATTGTACAGGGTATTGGCATTGCTCATCTTTTCATTCGGTACGTCAGCGTAAGCCAACGTGTTGAGACTCGTAAATTGAAGCGAGCGTGTCAGTCCGGAAAAAAAGAATACGATGGCCACCAGCCAAATCGGTGTCTGTAAGGATAGCAGCGAGAGCCCGGCAGTGACGAGCGTCAGGATAATACCATTGCCGATTAAGACTTTTCGGAAATCATATTTCCGTGTGATCCACATGGCTACAGGCTTCATGCTCATACTGCCCAGCATGTTGGCCATGTAGAGCAGACCGGCATGAAATGGGCTCAGTCCAAAACCAAGCTGCAACATCAGGGGCAATATAAAGGGCGCCACATTGATCACCATCCGCGTGATCGAACCCGAATACACCGTAATCCGGAAGGTCTTTACTTTAAGGATACTGTAATCGATCAGCGGATATTTGATGCGTCTGGAGTGCCATACGGCGACGGCCATAAGCGCAAAACTTGCAACAATGGTCACAAGAGGTTTTGTATAATTGCCGTTGGCAGCACCGATCATTTCGGTCCCCAGCATAATGCCGGCAAGACCGATACCGCTGATAAAAAAGCCGACGATATCAAGCGGACGGCTACTTTCTGAATCCATCGCCGGGATAAATTGATGCACTACCCACAGCGCAAATACGCCGACGGGTACATTGATAAAGAAAATCCAATGCCAGGTAAAATAGGTAGTGAAAAATCCGCCCAGTACAGGACCAATAATAGGGCCTAATAGTCCGGCCCAGGCAATATAACCGATCGCTTCAACCAGATCTTTCTTTTGGGTGTGCTTCAGTACGATGAGACGCCCCACAGGCACCATCAGTGCGCCGGCAGTACCTTGGCAGATGCGTGCCAGGACAAAGGCTGTTAAGCTGGTACTGAGCCCACAGGCGATCGACGACAGGATAAACCCTATAATCGCCATATTGAACACTTTTTTTGCGCCATAGCGGTCCGCAATCCAGCCACTGATCGGAATAAATACAGCCAACATAACGGTATAAGACGTAATACCCGCGCTGAGATGCACTACATTTGTCTCAAAATCATGAGCCATTTTGGGTAAGGCCGTGGATATCGCTGTGGTGTCGAGCATCTCCATAAGCAGCGTTCCCCCGACAATGAGCGATATGATGCGTGATTCTTTCTTCATTTTGCTCTTCTTCAATCCCGAACGGGAAATATTTGCCACAAAAGTAAGCGTATCGCATCAAACAAAAGTCATGTAAAGGCTATTTTTATCCGATAGCAATGGGGTTGCTTTCTCGCAGCAATCAGTTGCAAAGGGGGATATGTAATTATTGAGGGGCCACGTAGAAATACGTTGGCCTCTTTTTAACCATGCCTGCGTTGTATCAGATCAATATACCGCTAAATTAGGGCTTTGCATAAGGCAGCCGTGCAATCCGGTTGGTGGTATGATAGCTGTCGAGCCCGCTGCTCGTGACTGTGCCTGCTTCTTCGATATCAATATAGCCATCTTCCTTGACATAAGTATCCGGCACCAGCACGGTTGTGATCTGCCCAATGACCAAGGTGGTACCGTTGAGTTCAATGGCTGTTTGCTGCACAAATTTGCAGGCAAATTTTAGGGTGCTTTCGCGCACAAAAGGAGCCGGAATGTTTTCCAGGTATTCAGGGCTGAGCCCGACCTGTTCAAATTCGCTCACCCCTTTTGGATATTTGGCGCTGCACTGATGCGCCTGTTTTACAAAAGCTGGTGAAACATGATTGATGGTATAATACTGCTGTTCAACAATATTATCCAATGTACTGCTAAAGGGAGTGGCCGGCCGAACGATAATACCACATAGTGCAGGATCTGCGCCCAAGTGGAATAAGCTACTAAACGTAGCTAAATTTTCACTTCCGTCGCTGTTCTTGGTACCTATGAGAACCAGGGTTTTAAACCCGCCCAGTGAATTGATAAAATTGGCCCTGTATCTTCGCTCAAATGCGTCGATTGCGTTTTTAGTATAAATCATCGTGTATAAATGCTTTGTGTTCGATTGTTAGCGATCCTGTCTAGCAGCCCCTGCATAGGAAGCTACAGAAAGCCGGTATGGCATAAGATTGCTATCTTTCAGCTGCAGCAGGTCATCACCTTTAAATTGATGCATAAATATACTAAAACATCAATTGCAACATCATGTTTACAAAAACTTTTGCTATGGCAATGTTACACGCACGTAATGCTCCATTTTTTATATTTGTGGCAGATGCAGATCAAATTGCATACGATAGTAATAATAAAGCCTATGTTAAGACGAGTCATCGTTCAATTTCTCTTACTTGTGAGTGCCATGATGCTTGTTGTGAAGCCTTTGATCGGCTTTTCACTCTACCATCAGGCAAAAACGCAGGGCGAGAATGAGTTTATCACCGTTATCAAAGCCTTTAGTAAACGCAAACAGGAATATTTGGACTGGGTGGATGCAAAGGATGGGGTCTGTCTCACGCTAGCGCCAGTTCGCCATTTTGCGGGTAAAATAAAAGAGTTTTTTATTACCCGTTTTTTCAACAGGTTTGTTCCTAATTTCGGCGCGTTTGCTACTACGCAGTTCCAATCTATCCTTTTGCCGCTAGACCGGCTCTACCTCCGTCACCTCCAGCTCACCTTATGATAAAAAAGCCATTTTAATTGTATGAAACACGTCCCCCCGGGACGACAGACATTCATTTATTTTTAAAATAAGCTTTTTATATGTTTCAGAAACTTGTCCTTATGGGGCATGTGCTGCTCTGCTGTAGCCTATGGGGCTATGGTCAGGAGCGTCATGTGCCTATCAAACTCAACCAGCTGCTATCTTCGGTAACGGCGCATGCACCCGCTCTGCAAACCGACTATGTGCGTACACAGGTGCAGCAGGCTCGCGCTGCCGAAGTGAAAAATAACCGTCTGCCCAGCCTTCAGCTGTCGTATCAGGCAGATATCGGTTCCAATAATAATGTACCGGGGCCGTACTTCGGATTTGGTCTCGTGCCCACGAATAACGGTGGTATCAGAGCCGATAATAAGTATCAGGCGGTGAGCAGCAATCTTGGCATTGCAGCGTTCCAGTGGGAGCTGTATAATTTTGGTCAGTTCAAAGCCCAGGACGCACTCGCCCAGTCGGAGGTGAATGTCGAAAACCTCCGTTTTGAGCAGTCTAAATACGACTTACAGTCTTTTACCATCTACAGCTACCTGCAGTTATTAAAGCTGCACGACCTGATCGGTATTCAGTTGCGTAGTATAGCGCGTAATCAGGAAATACGGCAGTCCATATTTGCACTGGTCAAAAGCGGCATCCGGGCCGGTGTAGATACCAGTATGGCCGATGCCGAAATATCGCGGAGCCAGCTTAGCCTCATCGAGCTGGACAATCAGCAACAGCAATTGCAGATTCAGCTGGCCACGTTGTCGGGTATGTCGCCCCGGGAGATTGTCGCAGATACTTTGGCCGAAAAGATTCTTTTCGAGCAGGTAAAGAATGCACCCATTGAACTCGACGGTGGCCGCCAGCATCCGATGGTCGCCTATTATAATGCGTTGTTCGATAAGACCAAGATGGAAGAAAAGCTGGTTGCCAGCAGCTACCGCCCCAAGCTGTTCCTTTCCGGCGCAGTCTGGGGAAGGGCGTCCAGTGTGCATAGTGACAATAGCTATGGATCGCTCACCGATGGCTTTGGTTTGCAGCGTGGCAATTACCTCGTTGGCCTAGGCATCAACTACAACCTGTTTGACCTTCGCCGCAAAAAGGTAAAACTCAATACGCAGCGTCTTATGGTGGACGAGGCCGGACAAAAGCTGCAGGAACAACAGGCTAACATTGCCATGAATATCGCCCAGTCGGCCGCCGAAGTGGAAACCGCCGCACGACGGCTCAAGGAAATACCGCGGCAAACCAAGGCTGCGAATGCCGCCTATCGGCAGAAGTTTTCCCTCTACAAAAACGGCCTCATCGATATCGTGGAGGTCAACGTAGCCCAGAACATGCTCTATCAGGCAGAGCGCGATTACATCACCGCCAAGTATAATTATTACCTGGCATTGTTTCACCAGGTGGTGGCACAGAACAATGTCGATGGCTTTCTTCAACTTTTTAATTAATCTTTTATGTCACTTGTCACAGCTGCTTTACGAAGGCCCATTACCACGGTGATCATCACGCTGAGCTTGCTGCTCTTTTCGGTGCTGTCTGTACTGAAAATACCGATTGATATCTTTCCGCAGCTCAATTCGCCGACCATTTACGTCATCGAATCATACGGTGGGATGTCGCCGCAGCAGATGGAAGGTTTCTTTTCCTCGCGGATGCAGGATCAGTTTCTCTATGTTAATGGAATCAAAAATATATCTGCCAAAAATATTCAGGGCCTTACGCTCCTGAAACTTAGTTTTTACGAAAATACCGATATGGCCGAAGCCTCGGCGCAGGTGGCACTGCAGGTCAATCGGGCCATGAAGTTTTTTCCGCCAGGGGCATTGCCCCCGCAGGTGGTCCGTTTTGATGCTTCTTCACTCCCTGTGGGGCAGCTGGTGCTGTCTTCGAAGACCAGAAGCCTCAAAGAGATCTACGATATGGCGAGTACACTGGTGCGCCCAACATTTTCGTCGGTACCGGGGCTCTCGGCGCCGCCGCCCTTTGGCGCCAACTCCAGAACGATCACCGTGAATGTAGACCCCAACAAATTGCGGAGCTACAACCTCACCGCTGATGAGGTGGTGATGGCCTTGTCCAAATTCAACGTCATGTCGCCGTCGGGTAACCTGCACCTCAACAACACCATGTACGTAACCACCATCAATTCTTTGATCAAAAATGTGGCGGATTTTGCTGATATCCCTATTCTCACAAAAAATGGAATCCCGATTTATATCAAGGATGTGGCGCGGGTGTCGGACGCTTCGGATGTAACCGTAAGTTATGCCCTCATCAATGGGCGGCGGTCGGTGTATATTCCTGCTGTGAAGACATCGGATGCGTCTACCTGGGCGGTGGTGAGCAACCTCAAAGCCAAACTGCCCGAAATCCAGAATCTGCTGCCAGAAGATGTCAAGGTCTCTTATGAATTTGACCAGTCGGTGGCGGTAATGAATTCCGTGCAGAGCCTCTTGCATGAAGGTGGACTGGGCGCTTTGCTTACTGGACTCATGGTGCTGCTGTTTCTGCGCGACTGGCGGAGCAGCCTTATCGTCATTGTGACCATACCGGTATCCATTCTGATCGGTGTACTGCTGCTGACTTTGTTTGGACAGACCATCAATATCATGACCTTGAGTGGATTGGCTCTGGCTATCGGTATTCTGGTCGATCAGGCTACCGTGACCATCGAAAGCATACACCAACATCAGGAACAGGGGGCACATAAACGTAAGGCCATCTATCAGGCCTGTCAGGAAATCGCTGTACCGTTGCTGTTGATCCTGTTTTGTATTCTGGCTGTATTTGCACCATCCTTTATGATGACGGGGATACCGCGGGCCATGTTTCTGCCACTTTCTTTGTCCATTGGATTGACCATGATCGCTTCTTACTTTATGGCGCAGACGCTGGTACCTATTCTATCCAACTGGCTGCTCAAAGAGCATCATATCGGTCATTTCAAATCAGACTCGCCGGGATTTTTTGAGAAAATTAAAAAACGATACCGCTTTGGCCTGTACCGCTCCATGCGGCACAAGGGCAAAGTGATCATCGGTTATCTGCTGCTTACGGTAGGGCTTGCAGCAGCAGCGTTTATGTACATCGGCAAGGATATGATGCCCAAGGTCAATAATGGGCAGTTTCAGCTGCGCATCAAGGAACCGGATGGGACTAGGCTCGAACGTACCGAAGAGTCTGTCAAACAGGTGCTGCAGGTAATTGATAGTACGGTAAACCATCAGGTTGCCATTAGTTCGGCCTACGTGGGTTTGGTGCCCAGCAGCTATGGGGTGAGCAACCTCTATGTATTCAATACCGGTACGCATGAGGCAGTGATTCAGGTGAATCTCAATGCAGACTATCATGTCAATATGGATGAACTCAAAGATGCTTTAAGGCGTAATATCCGGTATAAACTGCCCAAATTGCGCCTCAATTTTGAGCCTATTGATATGACCGAAAAGATTATGAGCCAGGGAGCGGCAACACCGATCGAAGTGCGCATAGCAGGGAAGAAAATGGACGAAATAAAGGTCTACGCCGATAAGGTGGTCAGCTCATTGCAGCACATCGACTATCTGCGCGATGTGCAGATTGCGCAGCCCTTGCACCTGCCGACCATTGCCATTGCCATCGACCGCCTCAAAGCCTCACAGCTTGGTCTGCAGATGGATGATATTGCACGATCGGTAACTGCGAGTACCTCATCGAGCCGATTTACGCAAAAAATCCAATGGCTCGACGAAAACAATACGTACACCTATCAGGTACAGGTGCAGGTGCCGGAATACGTGATGAATACCATGGACGAACTGCGGGAAATTCCACTGGTAAAAGGGCAGCTGACGCCAACCTTGGGCGATATCGCTACTTTCAATACCCAATATGTACCGGGTGAGTACGACCGTCAGGGTCCAAGGCGCTATTTGACCGTAATGGCCAATATTCATCAAAAAGACCTCGGGACAGCGACTGCCGATGTGCAACAGGCTATTCGCGAGCTTCCGGCTCCGCCGCGCGGTGTCGTTGTCGAGATGAAAGGGATGTCAACCTTATTGCTCGATACCATGGGCAGTCTGCAGCTCGGCTTAGCCTGCGCCGTCGTTGTGATCTTTCTGCTGCTGGCCGCCAATTACCAAAGTGTCAAGCTTTCGCTAACCGCATTGGTGACTATTCCTGCAGTGATCCTTGGATCCTTGGCCATGCTTTTGCTCACCGGTTCTACGCTCAATCTGCAGTCTTATATGGGTATGATTATGTCTACGGGGGTGTCGGTGGCCAATGCGATCCTGATCGTTTCCAATGCTGAAACGTTGCGCATAGATTTTCGCAATGCCCGCACAGCGGCGCTGGCCAGCGCGACCACACGGCTGCGTCCCATCCTGATGACCAGTATGGCCATGATTGCCGGCATGATTCCCATGGCCATGGGCATGGGCGAGACAGGCGAACAGGCCGCTCCGCTGGGAAGAGCCGTTATCGGTGGATTATTTGCATCCACCTTTGCCGCTCTCTTCGTACTGCCGCTCCTGTTTGTGTGGATGAAGGAAAAATCCACGTTTGATTCCGAATCGCTGTTGCCGCAGGACGAGCCTGAGCACCGGCCTTCATCCATCCAAACCGATCCGCAGAAACTGCGGTGATAAAGGCCGCAAGGTTGAGTACACATAAAGAAATAGTAATTAAAGACAAAAATGCCAAAGGCATGCGGGCTGACTGATTGCAGCATGCCTGCCTTAAAGAAAATACAAACGCATGAAAAAGAACATGAATCGGATGCAAAAAATAGGCTATACATTACTACTGGCGGGCTTGCTGTCGGCTTGTGGTCGCACCGAAAAGCCAATTGATCTGACGCCAAAAAATCCGGCTAAAGCCAGTACTTACCAAACCACAGTAATACAAGAGAAAGTGATGTCTAGCAGCGTACGCCTGCCCGGTAAACTCAAACCCTTTAATGAGGTAAATATCTATGCCAAGATGAACAGCTTTGTGAAGCATATCTATGTGGATAGAGGAACTCTTGTAAAAAAAGGACAGTTGCTGATGCAGCTGGAGGCACCCGAGATGCTTGCTGCGGTACAGGCGGCGCATTCCCGTTTTGTGCAGGCACAGGAAACGGCTTCGGCAAGTAAGGATAAATATAAAAGGCTTAAAAATGCAGCGCAGGAGGAGGGGGCAGTGTCGCCGCTTGATCTGGATAATGCCCTTTCGAAGATGAAAGCGGACGAAGCGGTAGCGATGTCCGAGAAAGCGAATGTGGAGGAAGTTGAAATGTTGCAGTCTTACCTGAATATCAAGGCGCCTTTCAATGGCGTCATTGTGCAGCGTAACGTCTCCGAAGGAGCGCTCGTAGGACCGGGAAAAGGGAATGATCAACCGCTATTGATCTTGCAGGATCTCCATAAGCTCCGGTTGGAGGTACAGATTCCCGAGACGTATGTCGATAAAGTGGATCTCGCGAAAAAAGTGACCTATCGTTTCAATAATACGCCAAATAGGGTGTTTGAAGGGATGATTGCGCGTTCGGCAAATTCTCTGGGCGCCATGCAGTCGGAAGCCATAGAGGTGGACGTGCCCAACTCGGACAATAGACTCAAGCCTGGGCTCTACTGTGAGGTGGATATTCCCTTATCTGCAGGAGCTAATTCACTATTGGTGCCCTCCAATAGTATTGTGCGTTCGACAGAAAGGCAGTATGTAATTCAGCTCAAAGACGGCAAGACGCATTTTGTGGATATCAAAGAGGGGGTGTCGACACATGATTCGACCGAAGTTTTTGGAAAGCTGAATAGGAATGATCAGATCTTGCTGCACGCCAACGATGAAATCAAAGAGGGAGTCAAACTGCCTTTGGAAGAGTAAGCATCAGCCACTGGCTGATCCGTATGAAAGGCCTCCACGAGGCCTTTCAAACTTTTGTTAGCCTTGGGTTGCGACCAATAACTCAGACGTTATACCCAAAAATTCATTTTCCGCAGCACAGCAATCGGATGCAACTATTCGCGTTTAAAAAAAAGATGATTTATTATCATTTTTTAAAGCACAGACCGTCGCTTTTGGCACGATTATTTATCGATATTTATACTTTCATCGCATTCGTTTGGGCGTAACGACTATGGTTTAAAATTTTTAGAAGATTTATATTTATGCAAGGCACAATAGACAGGATAGACAGCGAGCATCACCGTTCGCAGGTGTTCCGTTTAACCTACAAAGGACAGGATTACCAGTTGGTGTTGTTAAAAAAATCTTTATCAAAGCTCGATACGGAGCTGCCAATTTTGCTCGATGGAATTGATCAAAAATTAGTAAGGAAAGGCGATAGCTGGTTTTTTGAAAATATGCATTCCGATCAACATTTTGCTACGGAGATCTGGCGTAATCTATCGCTTCGGTACCGCCTGTAAGCAAAAATTTGATCGTTCATAGTCTTCCTGTGGAAAACAAAAGAATTGTGCAACTTAGCCAACCTCGAGGCAGTTTGTTGTAATTGTTTGATTTTCGCCATCTATTGTTTCTATTTAGTCACCACCGTCGTTGATCGATGTGCTAAATTTGTCTTATAAATAAATTGATATGGAGACAAATAAAGTATGGTTTATAACGGGAGCGTCCAAAGGTATGGGGCTGTCGTTGGTCAAAAAACTCATTGAAAAAGGCTATCGCGTAGCAGCGACAAGTCGAAAATTACACGCTTTAATTGACGCAGGGGGGAATGTAGACATGGCGCTTTTTTTACCTCTTGAAGTGGATTTGACAAATGAGAAAGCTATCCGCGAAGCTGTCGCACGTACCGTTACTCACTTTGGGAAAATTGATGTTTTGGTAAATAATGCAGGCTACGGGATAGGGGGGGCGGTTGAAGAAATAGATCAGCAAGAAATCAAAGATAGTTTCGACATTAATGTTATGGCTGTCATCAAAACGATGCAGTCCGTTATGCCTTACTTCAGGCAGCAACGATCGGGCAACATCATTAACATTTCTTCTATTGCGGGGTTTGCCCCGGGAATTGGCTGGGCAATGTATGCTGCTACAAAATATGCGGTAACAGGGCTTTCGGAAGTCATGGCAGAAGATGTAAAGGAGTTTGGCGTGAAGGTGACGGTGGTGGCGCCGGGGGCTTTCCGCACCGAGTTTCTGCAAGATAGTTCGCTTGTTTTGGCCCAAAAGAAAATTGATGGCTACAGCGCGGTGAGGGCCTCCCATGAAAAATATGTCGCAATGCACGGGACACAGATTGGCAATCCCGAACTGCTGGCTCAGGTTTTTATCGATCTGGCAGAGCATCCCAATCCTCCTGTGCGCCTCTACCTAGGAAGCGATGCCTACAAAAGGGCAGCGGAAAAAATCAAGTTACTTTCGGAAGAGCTGGAAAGCAATAAGCCTATTTCTTATTCGACTGATTTTAATGCAATGTCGTAAGCGACAAATAGAGACGTTGTCATTATCAGTGACAACGTCTTATTTGATTTTCGTATATTCAATGCATGGAAAAATTGCAGTCGCTGGAGGAATTTTATCAGTCTAAATTTGAACGTATTCCGGAGAACATCCGTCATGGGGTAGGGCATTTCAATGTCTTTACAATTGATGAATATATAGGGAAGCATACGAAGCCAGTCGTCTATAGCCGAAAAGATTATTATAAGATCACCCTAATTATTGGTAAAAACAGAATACATTATGCCGACAAGGTGATTGAAATAAAAAAGCAGGCCTTGTTTTTTACCAATCCGCAGATTCCTTACAAATTTGAATGGATTGACGATTATAAATCGGGATTCTTTTGTGTGTTTACGGCATCGTTCTTTCATCATTTTGGTAACCTCAACGACTACGAAGTGTTTAAACCCAACGCCTTACCCGTATTTGAGCTGACGGATGAACAACTGGAAGATATTAAGCAGGTGTATAGGAAGATGCAGGATGCCTTATATTCGGAGTATGTACATAAATACGATCTGCTGAGAAATCTTGTGTTTGATCTGCTTCATTATACGCACGGCATGCAGACGGCGTCTAAAGTGGCAAAGAAGCAAGCAAATGCATCTCAACGGATAACCCATATGTTTCTGGAACTCTTAGCGCGTCAGTTTCCGATTGAGGATGCGCGCCAACGGATCGGCTTTCGCTCGCCCTCGGAATTTGCAGCACAGCTCGCCGTCCATGTTAATCACCTAAACCGCGCCGTCAAGGAAACCACCGAAAAAACAACCTCCACGATTATTGCCGACCGTCTGCTGCAGGAGGCCAAAATATTGCTGCGGCATACGGAATGGAATGTTTCCGAAATCGCTTATTCGTTAGGTTTTAAAGAGGCTACTCATTTCAGTAATTTCTTCAAAAAAAAGATGCAGATGACACCGCTCCGCTTTCGGGAAATGGATATCGTCGGTTAAATCTGTGATTATTGAACTATTTGTGGTCCTCTTGTGTTCTCTAAAGAACTGTAGATACATTGTAAAGATAAATTTAAACTGCAAAATATGAATGGATTGAATAAAAATATGCTGGGCGGACTGGTCGGTGCGCTTGTACTTAATGTAGTCCATACTGCTGCCAAACGGTTTGACTCCAAAGCTCCTGAAGTGGATAAAGTGGGGGAGGAGGCGATGCAAAAAACGGCGCGCTTTGCGGGTTTTAAACCGCCAAAAGGTAATGCATTGGTCGCGGCTACATTCGGTGCGGACGTCGCTTCAAATGCGATGCTGTATACGCTTATCGGATATGGCAGTCAGAATAACCTGCTGCTCAAAGGGGCGCTGCTGGGAACGTTGGTCGGCGTAGCCACATTGACTATCCCAGAACAGGCTGGACTGAATGCCGAACCAATAAAAAAGACCGATCGTACCAAATTAATGACCGTGGCATGGTATGTAATCGGCGGAATAGCGGCTGGACTGGCAATAAAGGCTATGGGAAAAAAATAATAATCGATTGCATCACGTTATGCACAGGGAGATTACGCTGCGCATAACGTGATGAGTTGATAAACAGTTTTATGCTGGCGAAGTGGCAAAGCGTAGGCATTAATCTAAAATAAAATTTTCCTGATCCTTCGTCAGCACAATCGGATCTGTCATTATTTTTTGCACATCGCTGAAACTGGCATTTCGAAAGTTCGCGACAAATTGCTCTAGATGAAAGGTGTTTTTGGGTAAGAAAGATGAGGCATTATTCTGCGCGTTATCCTGAAACTTTGTTATGATAGGCTGCATCAGGTCGTTATAATTCTTACAAGCAACGGCGAGATCATCTGGATCTAAAGCAATATAATGGGCTAAAGCTTTTGCGCCATAAATTGAAAGTGAAGCCCCCATGCCGGATAGCGCTGTAGGACAGTAGCCTGCATCGCCCAGCAGTACCATTCTTCCGTTGACCAGATTTGACGTATGTACCATGCCCATCTTGTCGATGAAAAATAAACCTTCGTCCAAAAGAGTATCAAGCAACTGATTTACTTCAGCATTGTAATTGCCAAAAACATGGTGAAGAATGGAGGCTGCGTTGTTTCTTAACCCGTGGAGGTCTTCAAAACTGCGTATATAACATTGGATGGCAATCTCATCTTCTGCGATGGGATAGATCGACAGCATTTTGTCTACATCGATATAGATTTTGAAAGCACCTACTTTCTTGTGGTGATAGCGCTTCAATCTGCCGCCTACGTACAGCATATTGAAGTCCTCAAATTGAACGTCTTTAAAATACTGCTGCCGAGTAGCAGAACGTAGTCCTTCCGACACGATAATCAAATCGACACACAGGGTCTTCCCGTTTGAAAGCTTTACTTCTGCGTAATCTCCCTTTTCGTTGACTTGTACCAGCGTGGTGTCAAAAAGGATTTCGACATCGCTCTTAATGGCGTCGTGCAATACCTCGTGCAATCCGCCCCGCGATATCAAAACCGAGCGTTCGATGTTTTCATTCATTTTGTCATAAGCGATGCTTTGGATGATGGTCTCGTCGGTTTCCACAAAATCAACGGTCTCGGAAGGGGATGACGCTGACTTGAGGGCTTGGGTAAGTCCGAGCTCGTCCATGATTTTCACACCGAAGCTTTTTAAAGATATAAGGAATCCAGCCTTGCTGAATGCGGGCGTGCGATCCACCAGCGTAACACGATGACCTTGCTGCGCCAAGAAGTTTGCTGCGGTTAAGCCGGCAATTCCGGCACCAGTAATTAAAATATGTTTTTTCATTGCACTATTTTTTAAGAATTAATGCAAACTTATGTATACTTTTAAGGCTAAAATAGTTCAATAAAAAGCAAAATTAGTCCAATAAAATGAGTGGTGTCGGTAAAAATGAAGAAATGAGCTATTGGGCCGATCGCCTGGGCGTTTCGCTATCGCCCGACAGACACGAATTGGAAATGCTCGAACTGAATGAGCTCAAGATGGTCGATCTGTTGCCCGAAATGCTGCTTATGATTCGTTCGGTGATGGCCAGGCAAACCTTTTGCTTTCGAAGGGAGCCGATCAAAATTATCGAACATGGTGTATCCATTTCGTTTCAGAATATCATTCATTCGGCCTCAACTCCGCAGGCACAACCTCATGTCCGCATCGTACCCCTGCACGTGGCAACCGAGTTGACATTTCCAAAAGCCGTCAATATCCAGCAGGTAACCATTCTCGTGAGCCTCGATTATTTAAAAAGTTTCATTGGAAAAGCACACCGGACATTCGATTATTTGTTTGATAATGATAAAACGCTTTGGATTGAGGAATTTATGTCGCCAGAAATAGCGGCAATCGCCAATGAGCTAGCAAATTCTAGTGATAGGGCGCCGCTTTCTGATGCTTTTTATAGGTTGAAATCACTTGAGTTACTTTTTCATCTGTTTAAAAACCTTTCCGCAAGAACGCAGGTGACGCATCAGCAATTGACAAAATATGAACTCGAATCGATCTATCGGGTGCGGGATCAGCTCGCAAACTACATGGACCGGCCATTTCTGCAGGAAGAATTGGTAAAGATAAGCGGAATGAATGTCATTAAACTTCGTAAGCTGTTTACACAGGTTTTTGGGATGGGAATGTATCCATATTATCAGCGTCTGCGCATGCAGGAGGCTGGGCGGCTTTTAAAGGAAGAATTATTGTCTGTTTCTGAAACTGGCTACCGCTTGGGATTTAGCAATTTAAGTTATTTTGGCCGATTATTCGAAAGCCATTTCGGATCTAAACCGAAAAAATGGATGCAGCTTCACAAGCATGTTTCTTCCGGATCTAAAAAATTCCGCGATACATTCTGAGTCTATTTTGACATGGCTTCCAACACTTTTAAATGCGATCGAAAAGCAGTCCCAAAGCTGCGGAATTCGTTGTACTGTATTTTATATTCGCTACACGTCTGCTTGACAATCCGGTTGAGTGCTGGATAATGGACGTGGCTAATCTTTGGAAAAAGATGATGCTCCACCTGAAAATTGAGTCCGCCAAGCAACCAGGTGAGTACCTTGTTGCGGGTAGCAAAATTTGCGGTGGACTGGATCTGGTGGATCATCCATTCTTCTTCGACCTTAGACTGGTCAATGGTTTTAAATTCGGTCTCCTCAACCACATGGGCCAGTTGAAATACAGTGGCCAGACTCATCCCACATACCGCACCTGAAATCAGCAATCCGATAAGAGTGGGCAGCCACCCCACGAAGATGACCGGAATAATGACAAATAAGCTGATGTGAACAAGCTTACTGACCCAGAAAATAATACGCTCGCTGAGCGGAAAATGAAATCGCTCAATTTTATCACCCATACGGCCACGAAAATACTTCTCATAATCCTGGTAAAAGATCCATGCTAAATAGGAAATCCCATAAAGCAACGGAAAGTAAAACCGTTGATAGCGGTGGTGCTTACGCAGTTTCTGGTCGTGATGTATACGCATAAACTTGACCTCGATATCGTGGTCTTCGCCATCGATGTTGGTGTAGGTATGGTGGGCGATATTATGTTTGAGTTTCCAAAAGTAGATATTACCGCCCAATAGATTGAGCGAGTAGGAAAGTAAAGTATTGAGGCGTTTGTTGTCTGAAAAAGAATTGTGCCCCGCATCGTGCATGATATTAAAACCAATGGCAGCCAGGTTGATGCCAAAAATCAGGCATAATACGATGGCAACGCTCCAGTGCAGGGGGGCGAATACGAGCAGGCTATATAACACAATGAAGCTGATGAGCAGGATAGCCGCTTTCAGATAAATTTTACGATTCCCTGTTTTGGGTTGTAGTGAACTTTGAAAATACGTATTGATTTTTTGTTTTAGCGTTTTAGAGAACAATGTATTTACATTGCTGAATTTTACAGACTGGGACATTTGACTTTTTACGGGAGAGATATGCTTTCTTTTTTTACGATTCGATCTTGAGTGATTGAATTGGTCTAAAGGTACGCTAATTTATTCGAACGACGATCATAATAAAGTTAAAGATTGTTAAAGCCTATCGTTCTCCTAAATTCAAGGGGTGAAACCGATGTCTTCTTTTTAAATAACCGATTGAGGGACTGTGGCTGTTCAAATCCAAGCTGATAGGCGATTTCGGCGACAGAAAGTTGAGAACGTGAAAGCAGATCTTTTGCTTTTTCGATGACCTTATGCTGGATGTGGTTCTGTGCGCTGTCACCAGTTTGCGCTCGCAGTAGATCGCTTAAATAGTTTTTTGACATATGCAGCCGTTCCGCAAAATACCCTACCTGCGGAAGGCTGGTACGTGCTGTGTCGGAGTCAAAGTATTCATCGAGCAGTTGCTCAAACCGGCTAACCAATGGTATATTGTGTACCTTACGGGTAGTAAACTGACGGTCATAAAAGCGCTGTGCATACACCAGTAACAACGCTATAAAACTGACAATGGCATCTTGGCTGTAGCTGTCAATCGTGCTTTCATATTCGCTCAAAATTCCCTTTCCGATCGTTCTGATCTGCTGCTTTTCCTTTTCGGATAGGAAAAGTGCTTCATTGACTTCATAGTCGAAAAAGCTATAGCTACCGATGTTGTTTGCCAGGTCATAGGTGCGGATAAAATCTGGATGGAAAACAACCGAATAGCCAACTTTGACATCAGAGCTCGTCGGATCTACAGTAATGGTCTGCCCGGGCTTGAAGAAGGTCATTAGCCCTTCGCGAAAGTCGTAGTGATGGGGGCCATAGCGCAATACGCACTGTGCATCTTCTTTGACGGAAATGCAATACAGATTGAGCAGAAAGGTGGTTTCTACCGATGGATGTGTATGCTTGTTCTTCGAGAAATCGATGATACTGAAAAGCGGATGCTGCGGTTTGGGCAACTGCAATGCTTCATGATACTCCGCGATGGAATTTACCTTAACAAATGTTGGTTCTTTCTTTGACATGTTCGTAGTAGCTATCAAATATCTTTAACGTTTTTGTATTGCCTAGCGTATGATAGGCTAATTTAAGTAAAATGTCATGCGCTTTGGGCAAACATGACATTTATATTTTTTACGATTGCAGCGGTATACTGACATCGCGCGATCCGGTATCTAATCCTACAGGTAGAATAGCTTCAATGCGCTGTAGCTCTTCGGGAGTCAACAGGATTTCGGTCGCTGCGATATTCTGTTCTAGATAGCGCACCTTTTTAGTTCCAGGGATAGGCACAATGTCTTTTTGGATGAGCCAGGCAAGGGCCAGCTGTGAGGGAGTAACTTGTTTTTCTTTGCCGATTTGTTCAAGCTCGCGTACGAGTTCCAGATTTTTGTAAAACTGCTCGCCCTGAAAGCGTGGAATAAGTCTGCGAAAATCATCTGCTGGAATATCGTCCGGCGACTTGATTTCTCCTGTAAGAAAGCCGCGGCCCAAAGGGGAGTAGGCCACCAGTCCGATGCCCTCCGTTTGTGTGAGTTCGTATACACCGTTGGTTTCCACCTCACGTCCGAAGAGGGAAATTTCATTTTGCACAGCCGTAATCGGATAGGTCGCATGTGCTTTTTTTATTTGCTCGGCACTGACTTCTGATATGCCTATATACCGCACCTTACCCGCTTTGACCAGTTCGGCCATGGCACCGACAGTTTCTTCAATAGGCACATTGGGGTCGGGTCGGTGCATATAGTATAGATCAATGACGTCGGTATCGATATTTTTTAGGGATCGTTCGATTGACTTCTGGATATAATCTGGCCGGCCATTTATACGCCAGGTCACTTGACCACTGGCATCAATCTCAAAGCCGAATTTGCTGGCGATGATAAACTCATTCCGTTTCCCCCTGATGGCCTTGGCGATAAGCTTTTCGTTTTCAAAAGGACCGTAAAGATCGGCAGTATCCAAAAAGTTTCCACCGAGTGCTAAGGATCGATGGATGGTCGCAATGGATTCTTTTTCGTCGGCCTTACCGTAAATATCGCCTGTGGATGCAAAACTGCTCATGCCCATACAGCCGAGACCTATCATTGGAATTTCTAGCCCTTGGCTGCCTAGTTTTCTTGTTTTCATTTGCTGCTATTTTTTTGTTACTCAAAATTACAGTGAAAGATCTGTTGGGTACTTACCCCAATTACAGAATAATGTAACCGAATTACGGATCGTAACGTATACTTCCCCGAATGACTTTCCATACGTGCTCTAATGATAAGAGCAAGGTACCCTGCGTCTAACTAAAAGTATTTGCGCAGCAATTTGCTGCATAAGGTAGTGGCCGAACCCCGCGTTCGACCTTTTTAATATAGGCTATTTGACATTGGAACATGTAATACTTCGATTCTGGCAGTGGCTTATTAGGATGGTCGTCCAAGTCCGATAAAGGTGCCAGCTTTTGTAGGATTTAATCTGTTCCAATAATTGTAATACTAATAATATTATAAATGTGTACCTTTACCAAGGTTCATAAGAGCCGCTAACTTTAATCAACTGTATGATTAACTTATATGGTGCGGATTCTACCTTTACGGTATCCCAAAAACATCTCGATCAGGCGCTTGAACAAGCCCGTATGGGCTTTTGGGAAGTAGGCTTGGTAGAACATAATTATATGTCTTGCACGGATCAGTGCAAAAGAAATTTTGGGTGGGACACGACTAAGGAATTTAGTTACAGTGATATGCTGGGCTGTATCGTAGAAGAAGACTTAGAGGCGATGCAAGATTGCGTGGCTCGATCTATTGAACTCCACATTCCCTATAGCGCGCAGTATCGTGTACGTCATACCGATAATAGCATACATTGGATTGAGGCGCGTGGATGGGTCACTTATGACGAGACAGGTTATCCGCAGGTCATATCGGGTACAACGCTTGATATTACTGAAAAGAAAGAACTGGAAATTTTGCGCGATGAAATGTTAAGCATTGCCATGCATGAAATCAAGACTCCGCTGTCATCTGTGAAAGGAACGCTGCAGATGCTGGAAAGGAAATTGGAAGTGCAAGAAGATACGCTATCGAACAAGCTGGTTCAGAATGCACTTAAAGCCACCGAGCGTATCAACCGATTGCTAAATGAAATGGTTGCGCCTGTAATGGTGATGGCCAGGGGAATTGCATTGGATAAGACCCAAATAAATCTATCACAGCTCGTACTTGAAATAAGTGAAAACGCTGGACTGGTGTTTCCTGAAAGTGATATACAACTGCATATACCTGAACAGGATGTCTTTCTGCATGCTGACGGATATCGTATCGGACAGGTCATCACAAACCTGATCAATAATGCGATTAAGTACAGCGATGGAAAATAGCCCGTGCACGTCAAGATGGCAGCCAATCAGGACGGAGTATCGGTGCTGGTGAGTGATCAGGGGATTGGCATAAAACCTGAAGATCGGAAAAAAGTATTTGAGAAATTTTATAGGGCCAATCGTGAGGGGCATATTGAAGGACTTGGTATCGGACTTTTTCTATGCGCCGACATCATATTGCGGCACGGTGGTCAGATCAAAATCCTTGAAAAGGAAGGTCCAGGTACGGATATCTCGTTTACACTTCCTTATAACGGGTAAGGCCGTAACTCTTCGATAAATACACCCGCTATGTAGACACCTGACTTGGATAGGTATTGGAGTTTTACAAACCACTTTAACGTAACATGTCAAGTCGAAATATCTATTTTCATTTATTTAAAACTATTGTTATTGAATGCAAGTTCTGAATTAAATGAACGGAAGAATGACTTCCTTTTTTCTGTTCATTAAAAGATGGAAAAAGATGAAAAGAAAAATAATAGTTTGCGATGAGAGCTCAATGGTATTGGAAGCCCTTTCGTTGGTTTTAACGGATAAGTATGAGGTGTATACCATTTCCCAGTCAAAAAAGCTGATAGGTGCAGTTGAAAGCATTCATCCCGATATCGTGCTCATGAGTGCAGAAATGCATTGGCAGTTTGATGGCAACCAAATCGTAAAAAGTCTTTTTACTAAAACCTTTAAAACTATTCCAGTGATCATGATGTCTGCCAATCCGACGGACAGTGAATCTGCAAAGGCATGGGGTGCTGACAGCTTTTTACCAAAACCTTTGGACTTAAATGAGCTATACTATCAGCTCAACAAATGTACAAAAATGACATGCCGATCGACTGCTTGATGGGCATCAGAGGCAGGTGTAGCTTTCAAATTTTTCGTTTGAATAGCGATGCAGCATAGTTGACGAATCAGCATGCATGGGGTATGGTAAACCAAAAGTTACTGCCTTCGCCCGGTGTGCTGTCCACGCCGATATCACCGCCATGCCGACGCACGATTTCAGCAGAAATATACAGCCCTAGCCCGAGCCCAGAGTATTTCTTTCCATCCGGATAGACGCGGTAATAGCGTTCGAAAATTTGATGCTGTAGTTCTCGGGCAATGCCTTCGCCATAATCGCGAACATGAATCTTGACATAATCTGCCTTATTTTCGATCCGCACATCAATTTTATAGGATTCGGGCGCATATTTGATCGCATTATTGATCAAATTGGAAAGGACTTGTTCGATACGCTGCTCATCGGCATTGATCAATGTGTCGAGATCCCCGATCAAGTTGAGCTGATGCTTTCCAATTATATTGATTTCTTGAAAACACGACCGAATTACATCCGCCGCTACCATGGGTTTTCTATCAAGTTTTAATTCACCTAAGCTGATGCGGTGCATGTTGAGCAGATCATCGACGAGCGCTGTTATTCTTTTGATACTGACGCTCGACATTTCAATCAATTTTCTTATGTTAACATCTGCTGATTTATCTTTGAGCATCTCCAGCATTTGTATCGTACCACGTAGACTGGTAATAGGAGTTTTGAGCTCGTGGCTGGCGATACTGAGAAAATCTTCTTTTTGAGCTTCGTAATTTTTGCGTTTGGTCACATCTACGGTTACGCCGATCAGGTCTAATGGTTTTCCTTCGGCGTCATAGCGGGGTAGCCCCGAGGAATTGATCCAATGTAGCGACCCATCGGGCCATCGGGTAAGATATTCAGCCTGATAGGTGATATTTTTAGCAATGGCTTCCTTAACTTTTTGTTCTACCGCCTCACGATGCTCTGGGACGATGGCCTGCATAAGGTCCTTAAATTGCAAATCTTCTGTTGTTGGAAGACCGAAATGAGCTTTGCAGGTGGCGGATGCCTGGTTTTTCCAGGTTTGAATATCCAGGTGATAGGTACCCAATTCTCCTGCTTTCAATGCGATTTCCAATTGCTGGTTGAGCCCCTCAAGATGTTCTTTCTGTAATATACGCTCGGTTACGTCATTGGCGATAACGATGATTGATTCTGTATTTCCATCTTCGCCCTTAACGGGTTCATATATAAAATCAAAATAATGTTGACTCACTACACCTTCATAATCAAACAGCACTGGCGCTGTATCACCAATGTAGGTTTCGCCATGCATAAATACGTTGTCGAGAATTTCAAGGTAGGGCTGATCGTGCAATTCTGGCAATGCAACCGCCAGCGGCTTCCCGATTACAGCAGTCGTTTTGCCCCAGATTTTGAGCACCATATCGTTGGCCACTTCAATGTTCATTTCCCGCCCTGTTAAAATGGCGAAAGCAATCGGTGCTTTGGTAATAAATGATTTTAAACGCTGCTCGCTCCTTTTTAGATTCTTATTGAGTAATAGGCTGATATCGTAGGATTTATACAGTTTGCTGTTCGAAAGCGTGAGCTGTTCGTTGGCAGCTTCCAGTTCACTGTTGAGGTCGAGTAGCCGCTGCTGCATATTGGCCAGGTTGGTGTTGGTGGAAGCCATTTCTTGTTCGTTTTCAATGGCTGCATAACGTAAAGCGACCTGATCCATTGCAGTACGGGCAAAGGACGCCAGCATACGCTCTTCGGCGGCACCAAATTCGCGATGTTGATCATCAGCAATACTGAAAGTACCGATATGAAATCCGTCGGGAGTGATCAATGGGGCAGCAGCATAGAAGCACAATCCATATACCTCGCTAAAATTAGCCTCCGGTCTGACCAGCACTTCGCCTTGCGGGATGATCTGCGATAGCAGGCTATCGGTATGGCTAATCTGTATCGGATCAATGCCGATGGCTGACTTAACAAAGATACGTTCTGCGTCAATAAAGGATAGCAGCAGTACCGGCGTCTGGAACACCTGGGCCGCTATTTCCAACAGCCCATCAAAAATATTTTCGCAAGGGCTATCCATAATTTCGTAACGCTGCAGTGCGGCAATCCTTTGCATCTCCCTACGTGGTGTAGCCGCTTCGCTGAATACATCTTCTGTCATATGACCGGATTATCTTTGTGTAAAGATAACCCAATCTTGGCAGATATGCTATGCCGATGCAATAAAATTAATATTAACGAACAGTGTTTAATACCTCCACCTCCTGAAATGTAAAACCCACGCGTATCGCCTTCAAACCTATCAGACCTTGTAGGTCTTCCACCTCAAACTGTTCGATATCAGTTTCAAGCAGGCCTTTGTGCTGAAGCAGGTTTATATAGCCCAGATATTCGGTTTCTTCGTGAATGGTGGAATAGACTATGACCAGTTTTCCTTTTTGGGTAATGCGTTCCGATTTTCCTTTAATCTTTGCTTTGTCGATGCGTTTCTTGGCAATTTCATACCGTACATTATAGGAACCGTCGATATCAAACTGTTTTTCGTCCATCCGGAAACGGATGGAAATAGGTGTTGCAAAGACAAGTACAAGCGAGGTCACCTCCAGCTGATGTGGAAGTGAGGGCTGCAGCACCTTAAATTCGTGTTCCATTGCACACATGACCTGCAGTTGCCATAAGCGTAAGTTGCGCAGGTAATACAGCTCAAAGTTGCGGTCGGGTGCAATGGATGCACCGATATACATATTGTGCTCGATACCATCCGTTTTATAGCGTTCGTAATAGTGAGGGAAATATTCCTGGGCTTCGACCTGTTTCTCGTCCAACACGGCCACGAGCTTTTTGTTGATCAGCGTGATGGAACTGTCGTAATCGCGACGTGCCTCATAAAAGCCGCCGATTGCTGGGTTGATACGGTTGAAATAACGGTCAATTGCATCGACAATGTTGGCATCTCGGTTGCTTTTTCGGAAATTCTCCAGGATAGGATGGATGTCAGCGTTAAAGTAATCGAGCATCTGCTGTTCGGTATCGGTCAGCAGCGCATGCTGCAGTGCCGCCAGGTTTCTTTCCAGGTCGAAAATCTTCTGCTCAAACAGGGGTAATTTTTGTGTTTGATTGATGGCCCTGAATAGCGTGATCAGATCGCTGTTTTGGTTGTACAGATCTTGCCGTATCGCTTGGTTGCGCGATTCGGATGACCCCTGCACGTCGATCTGTCCGTAAAGTGGATAGACATGATCGAAGACAATCTCCTGCAGGGCATAGTCTTTCCCGAAAGCGTGGTCGTTAATAAAACGGACAGCTTCTTCCTGAAACCGCCATTTGACACTTGGGTGGATGGAGGTATATTCCTTTTGGATCACAGCCTCGATCTGATTTTCCGTTTCGGAAAATGCTTTCGACACTTTATCTTTAATAAAAGGCAAAATAAAGTTGAGCTTGTTGGCATTGACCGAATTGAGCGCGCGTACCCGCGACGATGACAGCTCCAGCAGTCCCAAAACTTTTCCGCCCTCAATAAGGGGCACAAAAATAAAGCTCTTGACCTGCTGTTGCTTCAGCTTATTGATAAAATAAGCCTGTTTCGGATCGGTGATGGGCATCTTATCAATATCGGGTACGACAAGATATTCATCTTTTGTAAGCAGACTCTCGAGGGTATCGCTGCAGAGCATCTCTTCACACTCGGTGATGGTGGAATCATAGAGCAGATGGCTGTAAAGCTGCTTTTCGACAATCCGTAAGTTGTATTCGTTTCTGACCTTTTCGAATGAGGTAAGCCCAATACGCAGGTCGCTAATTTTGTAGATAGACCTAAATATGCTTTCAATTTCTGCCAGCTGGATTGCACTCTTCTCGCGGAGTAAATTACTTTTAAAGCTCGATACCGCATTTTCAATGGTGGCATCAAAAAGGGTCATTATGGCAAAGCCCTTTAAGATCCAGCTCCGTTCTGGGAATTTGGATTTCCATAAGTCAATATCCGAAAAATTGTCGATCAGTTCAACAATATCTTCTTCTGAAAGATGGACAGCGCGTTCGGTGGGGATGATATCCATAAAATCGGCATTGAATAATACGCGGTAATGATGGATGATATTATTTTTATCTGGAATATCCAAAAATTGGGGTGCATCCATGGCATCTACCTTAAAGCCATAATACTGGCTGATAATGACGCAGCAATTGAGAATATAGTAGGTGTCGGCAGAGATGTCACGAAGGGTGAATTCAAAGTGATCGCCAGCATCGCTTAAGATTTTTTCGAGCCTTGCGGTGTGATTGAACGTGTAGAGATGAAAAGGGATAGTAACGGCCTTGATCTCATTGTGTGTTAGTGAACTTGGGAACAGGTCGGCCAGCAGTACCCTGATGATAGGCTCGTAACCCAACAGCTCGTCAGTTTTCTCCACACCTTCGATAAGTTGGGGGTACTTCTTGATTTCTTCCAGTAACGCACGAGCGTAAACGGACTGAAACTCGACGGGCGATAAGGCAGCCCTTTCAAAGGCGGGTATAATTTTGTGAAAAGCGATCAGGGTTTTGAACGGACTGGAATCAAAGGAGAAGTTATACTGCATAGTGGTTGTTCCTGACTAAATTAGATTACTGCTGGAAGATGTACAAAATTAAAAAATAATCGGCGATTGCGGGATGGATTTTTAATACATTTTTCCATAAAACCATCAAACTGTATGGGCATGCGCTTGTTCTATACGTAAAAAAGCTTGAGCTGTTGTAGCAGATCGGAGAGGATGAGTAAAGCGATGTTGCTTAAAGCGGCGATAAACTTGCGCTCGTCGATTGGGAACGCAGGCAGAGGTCAGCGGACTGGCCACATCGACAAAGATATAATAACGTATATAAAAATTAAAAACTAATACCATGGAAGAGAGAACAACATTTACCGGGATCCCCGTGACTAATGACGAAGGAATAGAAAAGTATTTTGATTTTGAAGTAGGTAGGGAGGAAGGCCAAAACGAATATGCACGTATTACAATGGATGGCTGCCAGCTCATCTTAGATGAACAATTGGCTTACCTCAGCGGAGATCTGCCGAAAGAATGGCACAGGCCAGCGATCGATAAACTACTCTTTTTATTGTCGGTGGACCGTAATAGTGATGATAGCGCACAAGCGTAATAGGTATAAACAAAAAAAGCTCATCGTATGATGAGCTTTTTTTGTACCTAGGGCGGGAATCGAACCCGCACTCCCTTAACGGGAACAGGATTTTAAGTCCTGCGTGTCTACCAGTTCCACCACCTAGGCAGGTGAGCGAAAAACGAGATTCGAACTCGCGACCCCAACCTTGGCAAGGTTGTGCTCTACCAACTGAGCTATTTTCGCATTGGAATTATTATTCTTTCAATCGGTCAGAACATTGCGTTCTTCCTTTTCGGTGGTGCCAGCTGGATTCGAACCAGCGACACAAGGATTTTCAGTCCTTTGCTCTACCAACTGAGCTATGGCACCTTTTCAACGTAAGCTGTTTGCCTTATTGATGATGCAAATATAGACGGATTATTTGAATTACAAAAGTCAAAAGTGCTTTTTTTTGCGTTTAAACGCCAACCTGCTGATTTTTAAGTAAAAAAAATAAGGGGCTATCCGAATGGAATAGCCCCTGTATAGTTGGTTGACGCAGTTGATTACGACAATTTACCAACTTCTAAGACCAAATCAACAATTTTGTTTGAATAACCCCACTCGTTGTCGTACCAAGATACCACTTTAACGAAGTTGTCATTTAATGAAATTCCAGCTTTAGCATCGAAGATTGATGTGCGTGCATCACCTAAGAAATCTGAAGAAACAACTTCGTCTTCAGTATAACCCAAGATACCTTTCAATTCACCTTCAGAAGCTTCTTTCATTGCAGCTTTGATGTCTTCGTATGAAGCACCTTTGTTTAAACGTACTGTCAAGTCAACAACTGAAACGTCTGCTGTAGGAACACGCAATGACATACCTGTCAATTTACCTTTCAATTCAGGAAGAACCAAACCTACTGCTTTAGCAGCACCTGTAGATGAAGGGATGATGTTTTGGTATGCACCACGGCCACCTCTCCAGTCTTTTACTGAAGGACCATCCACTGTCTTTTGTGTTGCAGTTACGGCGTGAACTGTAGTCATCAAACCTTCAACGATACCAAATTTATCATTCAATACTTTAGCGATAGGCGCTAAACAGTTTGTTGTACATGAAGCGTTTGACACGATGTTCTGATCAGCTTTCAATTCTTTATGGTTAACACCCATGACAAAAGTAGGGGTGTCGTCTTTTGCTGGAGCAGACATCACCACTTTCTTAGCACCTGCGTCGATATGTTTTTGAGCCAACTCTTGAGTCAAGAAGAAACCTGTAGATTCGATGATCACTTCAGCACCTACTTCATTCCATTTCAAGTTTGCTGGATCTTTCTCAGCTGTAACGCGAATAGTTTTTCCGTTAACAACCAAATTACCGTCTTTTACTTCTACAGAACCGTCAAATTTGCCATGTGTTGAATCATATTTCAACATATAAGCCATATAGTCTGGTTCAACTAAGTCATTGATACCAACAATTTCAATTTCTGGACGATTGATTGCTGCTCTGAATGCTAAACGACCAATACGGCCAAATCCGTTAATTCCAATTTTCATATTCTTAATTTTTATTGATATAATATTTAATTAAATTGTGTATTGGTTCTTTTACTACAGATCCAATACTGATATTAAATTCTTCTGTGGCAACTTCCCGGAGGATGTTCTCATAATTGAACGCTACTGAACCCGTAAAGTTTACATCACTGTCGGGATATTCTTTCATTAGCGGTTTGATGTAAGTTTTTATAAACGTGCGAAGCCCGTTTTTAACCAATTGATTGATGAATAAATGATCTTTGTTGTCGAGGACAAAATCAGTGAATGAATTTAGAAAATTTGTCGGTTGAGGTGCAAAATACACCCGCTCCAAAATCATTTTCTTATCGACATTAAATTGTCTTTCCAACTTGTCCCGAAGATCTATAGGAAGAGACTCCGTCATATAATGTTTGAGCAGCTGTTGGCTGTTCCAATTTGTCGCCCCCTCATCGGCTAGGATGTAACCTAGGCCATAGTTGTTATCAATGATTTTTTTTCCTGTATAATAAGCTGCATTCGATCCACTGCCTATAATCCCAATAATGCCCTTTTCGTCGCCAAACGTAGAAATCGCCGAAGCGATTACATCATGGTCTACGCGCACACGAGCGTTGACAAAAAAACGTTCCAAGACATTCTTTATTTTATCCTTGCGCTCCTTGGACGATGACCCGGCACCAAAAAAATAAATCCGCTTTATTTTCTCGGCGTTGTTGATCAGATTGGTGTTCTTGTGCAGGTGCTGTAGTATGGAACGCTCATCTTGAAGATAGGGATTGATCCCGTTCATGCGAAAACCAGTGGTTACACGGCCTTTATCGGCCAATCTCCAGTCCGAAAATCGCGATCCACTATATACTACTGCTATCATGTCTGTTCAATTTATGATTATAAAATCTCAGCCATTTCCAATAAATCAGGGCTAAGTTTGATTTCCTTATTGCTGATTGCTTCTTCAATTGGAGTTGTCTGGATTTCATTGCCACGGAGTCCAACAGTAACACGTGTATTCCCTGCCAACAATTCATTGACAGCAGCAAAACCCAATCGACTAGCAAGCACGCGGTCGAAACTCGTTGGAGCACCACCACGCTGCAAATGCCCTAATATACTAACTTTCGTGTCGTAATGATCAAACTTTTCCTTTACTTTTTTCGCTACATAATATGCTCCACCGTTTTGGTCGCCCTCAGCAACAATAACGATAGAGGATGATTTCTTCTTAATCGCCCCATCTTCCAGGTGGCGGATCAGATCGTCAATAGCCGTTTCTTTTTCAGGAAGTAAAATCGCTTCGGCTCCGCCTGCAATACCGGCATTTAAAGCGATGCAGCCTGAGTCTCTACCCATTACCTCCACAAAGAAAAGACGTTCATGCGAAGCAGCCGTATCTCTGATTTTATCAATGGCTTCGATAACAGTATTATTGGCCGTATCATACCCAATGGTATAATCCGAGCCATACAAATCGTTGTCTATTGTTCCGGGTATGCCGACAACAGGAATGTCAAATTCTTTGGAAAAAAAGTTTGCACCTGTAAAAGATCCATCACCGCCGATCACCACCAAAGCTTCAATACCGGCAGCTTTAAGATTGTCGTAGCCTTTTTGACGACCTTCCGGCGTTTTGAACTCCATGCAGCGCGCCGTTTTCAATATTGTACCACCACGTTGGATGATATTGCTGACCGAGCGCGTATCCATTTCTATAAAATTGGCATCGATCATGCCTTGATAACCTTGGTAAATACCAGTTACTTCTAATCCTTTATGTAATGCTGTACGAACTACAGCACGTATACAGGCATTCATGCCAGGAGCATCACCTCCAGATGTTAAAACGCCTATTTTTTTAATTTCTTTTATCACACGCAATATTTTAGGTGATACGAATATAAGATTTTTATAGTGTATATTCTACACTTTGAGTAAATTTTTCAATATTTTTTTGCGCATCACGTTTAGGAAGCGTATAATTGTTACAGATAACCCGAAGATTAGTAACCGCTAAATTTAGCTCAGTATATTGCACATAAATTGATTTAGAAGTTTTGTATAGTAATTTTACCGTAGACTGTGTCATATTAGGCTTTCACGAAGGAGAATTAAAAGTTCTTCTGGCCGAAAGAAATGAATATCCTTTTAAGGATTGGTGGGCATTGCCAGGCTTTTTCGTGGACAACGATGAAGAGATGGAAGATGCCGTGAAGCGGATTTTGTATGAAAATACAGGGTTAAAAGATGTCTTTATGGATCAGCTCCATTCCTTTGCCGGTTTAAAAAGGCACCCAAAGGGAAGAATTTTGACCGTGGCTTATTACGCACTCATTCAATTGGATAATACCAAACTAAAAACTAAGCCTGTTACAAATTACATGAAACAGGCCAAATGGTTTCCTGTTCGTAATGTACCCGAACTAGCCTTTGACCACAAGCAGATTTTGGACCTCTGTCTGGAAAGATTGCAGCGCCGACTCGCTTATAAGCCTATCGCTTTTGAATTGCTTCCCGAAAAATTTACCCTCACCCAGCTACAGCTGGTCTATGAGGGAATATTGAATAAACAACTCGATAAGCGCAATTTTAGAAAGAAAATGCAAAACTATGGGTTCCTAAAAGAACTCGACGAGGTACAGACCGGGGTGGCGTATCGCGCAGCACGGCTCTATAAATTGGACAAAAGGAAGTTCCTAAAACATTTTCAGAATACGGTCGCGTTTTGATTGAACGATTTATAATATTAAGAGGCTGTCTCAAATTTATTTGGGACAGTTTTTTTGTTTAAAAAGTCTATGAGATAGATTTGTGTGTTATTTGTTGGTTATTTGAAAAAGACTCATATGGAGGGGAGAAATGAACAAAAAGTAGCTTTTTAGGCTGCTTTTTTTCTTAGATTTTGTGCTATTGCCAATAATCCCCATTCTATGGACACTTTTTCTTTACCCCGGAGCATAAATCTTCGGAACCCATGGTTCTGTTTAATGTTTGCAAAGACAGGTTCGACGTCACAACACCTCTGTTTTCGTTTAGCTACACCTACATCGCTGTTGAGCAATTGGTATGCCCTGTTCCTGTAAATCTCAAGTTGCTTATTCACCCCGATGATCCTATTTCCCTGTGATTTGTGACAGGCGCCATTCAACGGGCAGTTTGTGCAGTTTTTTGCCTGATACTTTTTGATTTCCTGCCGGAAGCCTGCGGAGGTCTTTTGGCTAAATGTACCTATACAATGCATTTCCTGTCCCATTGGACAGATATAGCAATCTTGTGAAGGATTATAATGTAATTTATCTACAGAAAATGGTTTCTTATCCCCACAGCTCTTTTTCTGTCCTTTGTCAAACATACCATATTTCACATAGCTCTCAATATTTTTTGCTGCCAGTAATGCATAGTTTTCTTCACTGCCATAACCGGCATCCGCGGTAAGGGTTCCCGGTGTTTTTCCAAAGCTGTCCTCATGTTGTTGCAAATGACCGGATAATGTTCTGGTATCTGTGGGATTGGAATGTATGGTGTAATTGACGATGTATTGATTGGACGTGGATATCTGGATATTATATCCTGGTCTGAGCTGGCCATTTTTCATATGATCCTCTTTCATCCGCATAAAGGTGGCATCGGGATCTGTTTTGCTATAACTGTTTCTGTCTCCCAGAGTAGCTTCCTGCTCTTCATATTGTACGATCTTCTCTGGATAGTTTTTGGTTACATAACGCAACTTTGCCTTCATCTTTTTATTTACCGAAGGTTTGTCGGATAAGACTCTGTTCAGCTTATCGACCGTAGCCCGGACTTTTTCGCTGTCAATTGTCGTCAGATCGGGAGGATCCGGGAGGTTGTCCTCCGACTTGGCAATACTTTGGGCGTAGTCCCATATATCTTTTAAGGCAGCTTTCATCTTTTCCTTATTGGTATGGATAGCTTTCTTCCAAACGAAAGTGTATCTGTTTGCATTAGCCTCTATCTTGGTGCCATCGGTGTAGACATCTTCTATGCTTAACAACCCTTCTTCGGCCAGGAGCTTAACAACTTCTTCAAATACACTGCGAAGTGCTTCTTTTAAGCGGACACCACGAAATCTGTTGATGGTATTGTGATCGGGATAGCTCATGCCGCTCAGCCACATGAAGTTGATATTCTCCCGGCAGGCTGTTTCCAGTTTCCGACTGCTGTAGACATTGCTTACATAGCCAAACACCAGAACCTTCAACAGCATTTGCGGATGATAACTGGAACAGCCTTTTATCTTGTAGGCATCCAAAAGACCCTGTATGTTGATACGGTTGATCACATCGTTAACAATACGTACCGGATGTCCTTTGGAGACCAATTCGTCCAAAGTTGGGGGAATTGCCATAATCTGATCCTGATAGTAAGGCTTAAAAGTAGGTCTTTGAGATGACATATATCTTTTTTTGAAATATAAATATATGAAAATCAATTAATTAAATCAAATTAAATATCATGAAATAACATAAAAAAGAGGCTGTCTTTTTGAGACAGCCTCTTTTTGTTGTCAGCCCAATATCAAAATTATTACAATTTCAAAATATATTTTGTAAAGCATGTTACTTTTTATATTTTTGAACAATTTCTGATAAAAGTCAGAAAGTTGAAAGGAGTTTTTTGAAGAATGGAAGATAGAAAAGATCAAATCATCGAGGCGGCTATACGGCGCTTTATGCATTACGGTTTTAGTAAGACTACGATGAATGAAATTGCGGAGGATATAAAAATTACTAAAGCGAATTTGTATTACTATTATTCAGAGAAGAATGCACTGATACGCGATGTGATTGTGCGTTTGACAGATGAGTATAGGGAAATGGAGGAAAGGGTGGCGGATGCACATGAAGGTACAACGTACGAACTGATCATCAAGATTTTGGAGCTGCGTGATGCATTTGTGCGGAAATACTATATGTTGCACATGAACGAAAATCTAGAATGGATAAAGGGTCTTTCGATGCAGGATTTTTTTCAGTGCCTGCATGACCGGGATGTGAAAGCCTTGTTTGAGATTTTGCAGGTAGGTGCAGAAAAGGGCGAAATCGATGGGGAACACCTCTATGAAACTGCCGAGATATATGTGGAATTGATGAAGAGTCTCTCGCTGATGTGCAATATTTCGGATATCATTTCGGGCATACCAAACCAGGATCGTTTTGATGAAGTATTACAAAAGCAAAAGTTGGCTACCAAGCTTTTTTTTAACGGTATAGGTAAAAAGTAGATATAAAATTAGGATAAACAAATTAGGAATGAAAACAATCAGAATACTAGCCAGCCTTTTATTAGGTACGATGGTTTTCCAAAGTCATGCACAACAACAGTTAACCTTAAGTGATGCCATTAAATTTGCGTTACAAAATAAGGCGGATGCAAAAAAGGCAGGTCTTGATGTCGTCAATGCCGAGCATAAAATTGCGGAAGTTAAGTCAGGAGCATTACCGCAGGTGAATTTTAACGGTGGAATTACCTACAACCCGATGATCCAAAAGGTTGCATTACCCGGGGAAATCGTCGGTCAGCCCGGAACAACCGTGATGGCGGCTTTTGGACAAAAATGGCAATCTACTAATACCATCAGTTTAAACCAACAGCTGTTTAACCAGACGGTATTTACGGGGCTGAAAGCCGCAAAAACCACCCGCGAATTTTATGTGATCAATAAGACCTTGACCGATGAGCAACTGATCGAGAAAGTGGCGAATAGTTATTATGATGTTTACCAATCTAAATTACAGTTAAAAACGGTTGAGAACAACCTGGAAAGTACCACCAAAACAAGGGATGTAATCGAAGGCTTGGTCAAAAACGGATTGGCAAAAAAAATTGACCTGGATCGTACCAATGTTTCCGTAACCAACTTGAAAGCGTCCAGGCAACAGCTGATCAATGCGGTGGAACTGAAAGAAAATGCACTGAAATTTGTGATTGGCATGTCCATGACCGAGCAAATTACAATGCCTAGTTCAACTTTTGAAACCGTTGCATTGGATGCAATATATGATCCGCTTGATGTGTCGAGTAGAACAGAAATTCAGGTGCTGTCAAAACAGAATGAATTGCTTGAACTAAATAAAAAGGCAGAGATCTCCAAATATTATCCGACGCTTTCGTTGACAGCGAATTATGGAAGACAGGGATTGGGACCTGTATTTCCGATATTTTCTAAGGCACAGGGGGTAAATTGGTCTGGCTTTTCTGGCATCGGACTAAACCTTACGGTTCCTATTTTTAACGGTTTCCTTACACGATCCAAAGTGCGTCAGGCGCAGATTGATATCGATAAACTGCAGATCGATATTGCCGACACCAAGCTGGCCTTGAATATGGCGGCTGAGAACTCACGGGTACAGATCAAAAACTCCTTATTGACAATCGAATCGAACCGTAAAAATGTTGATCTGGCAAAATCAGTATTGGATGATACAAATAACAATTATAAAAATGGCCTAGCGACATTGACTGATCTGCTGGATGCTGAAAATGCGTATGCAGATGCGCAAAATAATTTAAATACTTCGTTGCTGGATTATAAAATTGCTGAGGTGCAGCTGATCAAAGCGAATGGAAAACTTAAATCATTGATTAACGAATAATTGACTAATACAATATGAAACGCGGAATTATTACTCTACTTATTATTGCTGCTGGCTTAGCAGGAATATTTTTTGTGTTAAATAAAAATAAAAAGAAAAATGAAGCTGAAACAGCGGAGGTTGCCAAGAAGAATGCAGCAATCGCTGTACGTATCGATACAGCGAAAGTGTCTTCCATGGATTTACGCTATACCGCAAATGGCACCTTCTCGCCCAAACAGGAAGTAACTGTTTCGGCTCAAACTGCCGGCAGAGTTGTGAGAGTATTGGTGGATGAAGGTTCGCGTGTGAGCGCCGGGCAGACCTTGGCGATCATTGAAGGCGATAAGCTGAATGTCAATGTAGCCAATGCCCAAGCCGCATATACCAATGCGCAGGCCGATCTGCAACGCTTTGAAAGTGCTTACTCAACAGGGGGGGTGACCAAACAACAGTTGGATCAGGTAAAATTACAGTTTGAGAATGCGAAGAATAACCTACAGGCTTCCAAATTGAATGCAGGCGACGTAACCATCAAAACATCGGTGTCTGGTATTGTCAATGCGCGTAAAATCGAACCAGGTACTTACCTGAATATTGGAGCTCCGGCCTTTGATATCGTCAATGTGGCGACGTTGAAATTGCGTGTTAACGTTGATGAAAAGAACGTTGCAACGTTAAAGATCGGTCAGTCTGTGGATGTGAGTGCAAGTGTGTATGCCGATGAGCGCTTTACAGGAAAGATAACATTTATAGCCCCCAAATCGGACGGTAGCTTAAATTTTCCGGTAGAGATAGAGGTCAACAATGCATCAAACAAATTGCGTGCAGGTATGTACGGCACAGCCATCTTTGGTGAGGGTGTTGCCACCAACACCTTGATCGTGCCGCGCAATGCTTTTGTAGGTAGTGTGAGCGACAACAAGATTTTTGTGCTTAAAAATGGTAAAGCAATTGAAACAACGGTCAAATCGGGTAGAAACTTTGGTGATTACATCGAGATTTTAGGTGGTTTGCAAGATGGTGATCAGGTGATTGTATCGGGTCAGATCAATTTATTTGACCAAAGCCCTGTAGAAATTATTAAATAGAGAATACTGTAATCAATAGCCGATGAAACGCTGTCTTTGCACGGCTATTTAAAATAAAATATTCTAATGAAAATTACCGAAATATCGATAAAACGCCCCAGTATCATTATCGTATTATTTATAATACTGACATTGGGTGGGTTGTTTTCTTATACGCAATTGGGCTACGAACTGGTCCCTAAGTTTGAAATTAACGTAATCACGGTACAAACAATCTATCCGGGGGCATCGCCTGCGGAAGTGGAAAGTTCGGTCACCAAGAAGATAGAAGATGCAATCTCTTCGTTGGAAAGTATCAAAAAGGTGGAGTCGACCTCGCTCGAAGGGGTTTCGATTGTGATGGTTACCCTGAATAACGGTGCAGATGTCAACTTCCTCCTGACAGATGCCCAGCGAAAAATCAACGCTGTCGTCAACGATTTGCCGGACGATGTGAAGACGCCTTCGCTCTCCAAATTCTCATTTGATGACGTGGCAATCATGAGTCTGGCCGTTACATCCAACTTGTCAGAGAAAGAGCTTTACGACTTATTGGACAATAAAATCCAACCGGTCTTTGCCCGTATCAACGGGGTTGCCAAGGTGGACATGATCGGTGGGGAGGAACGCGAAATACAGATTTCTGTAGATCCCAAAAAAATTGAAGGTTATGGACTCACAATTTCGCAGGTGCAACAAACGATTGCATCGTCCAACCTGGATTTTCCTACAGGTAACGTCAGTACCCGCGACAACCGTACAACGATTCGTCTTGCAGGTAAAGTAACCTCTATCGAAGAATTGCGCAATCTGCCTATCACTACGCCTGCAGGCGTGCAGATCTATCTGCGCGATATCGCCGATGTACAGGATGGTATCAAAGAGATTGAAAAGGTGGCACGTTTGGACCGCCAAAACACGATTTTGCTACAGGTATTTAAACAGTCTGACGCGAATGCCGTGGCTGTGTCTGAGGCCGTAAAGAAAGTGATCGCTGTGCGTGATAAAGATGGAAAGGTGATTAGTGGGGTAGAGAAAGATTATGCGGCACAGAATATTAAAATTCTGGTGGCCAATGACTCTTCTGATTTTACCTTGAATGCGGCTGATAACGTTATCCACGATTTGATGATCGCCATTGCTTTGGTGGGTTTTATCATGCTTTTCTTCCTGCAAAGTTTGCGTAATGCTGCCATTACCATGGTAGCGATCCCGCTCTCCTTGATTGCAACTTTTATCGGTTTGCTACTGATGGGGTATACCTTAAACCTCATGTCCTTACTGGGATTGTCACTGGTGGTAGGTATCTTGGTGGATGATGCGATCGTAGTGATCGAAAACATTCACCGCCATATGGAGATGGGGAAAAATAAAGTACGCGCAGCGTATGATGGGGCGTCTGAAATTGGATTTACGGTAACGGCAATCACCTTGGTCATTGTCGTCGTGTTCCTTCCAATCGCCATGTCAACGGGATTGGTGGCCAATATCCTTGCACAGTTCTGTGTGACTGTCATCATCTCGACGCTATTGTCCTTATTGGTATCCTTTACGGTCGTACCGTGGTTGTATTCACGCTTCGGTAAATTGGAGCATCTAAGCAAGAAGTCGCTGTTTGGTCGTGTTATCCATGGTTTTGAAAGTGGTCTGAACAGCTTTACACATTGGGTTGCCGGTTTGTTAACCTGGTCATTAAAAAATGTCAAAACCAAATTGGCGACTTTAGGTTTAGCGATCGGTTTACTTATTGCATCATTCGCACTCGTGGTAAAAGGTTATATCGGTTCCGATTTCTTTCCGAGTGTAGACCGGAAAGAATTTTTTATCCAGCTGGAACTCGATAAGGATGCTTCTTTGGAAAAGACGAACTTGTTAACACAGAAAGCGGAGGCCTATATTACGGCGAAGCCAGATGTCAAGGAAATCATTACGACAGTTGGTCAGTCCTCAGACGGAATGGCGTCGACAACAGGCTCGCGTTATAAATCGGAGATCCATGTGATTCTCGACAAAGAAAATTTTGAAGGCAACTCACAGGTGTATTCAGCGACTTTAAAACGCGAACTGGAAAATAAGCTGATCGGTGCCAAGATCAAAACGGTAAACGTAGGTATCATGGGAGCGGAACAAGCACCATTGAAATTGACCATTATTGGTGCCTCGGTTGAAGATGCCCAGGAATTTGCTGAGAAAGCAGCAGATCTATTGCGTAAAATTCCAGGATCTGCGGGGGTTAAGTTGACTTCCGAAGCGGGTAATCCGGAGATCAATGTGAAGATAGACCGCGATAAAATGACTTCGTTGGGATTGAACGTATCTACCGTAGGTATGACCATGCAGACAGCATTCTCCGGTAATACGGATAATAAATATAGAGCAGGGGACAACGAGTACGACATCAACATACGCTATAACGAAAGTGGTCGTGCAACAATCGACAATGTGCGAGCCCTTAAATTTATCAACAATAATGGTGCTTCCATTTCATTGGATCAATTTGCTGAAGTGACGTATGGCTCTGGACCTACTTTGTTAGAACGACGCGACAAGTCGCCAGCCGTATCTATTCAGGGGCAGGTTATCGGTAGACCGATGGGTACTGTCGCTCAAGAGTGGCAGGCGCAGTTTGAGAAATTGCCGCGTAAACCGGGAATTGTATTTGTATGGGGTGGTAATATGGAAAATCAAACTGAAGGTTTCGGTACATTGGGAATTGCTTTGTTAGCATCCATCATACTAGTATACCTTGTTATGGTCGCACTGTACGACAGTTTTATCACGCCGTTTGTCGTGTTATTCTCGATCCCATTGTCGTTTATTGGTGCATTGTTGTTCCTGGCATTGGGAAATCAGACCTTGAACATCTTTACTATTTTGGGTATTATCATGTTGATTGGTCTAGTTGCTAAAAATGCGATCATGCTCGTCGATTTTGCCAATCACCGTAAGGAAGCCGGCGATAATACTCATGACGCTTTAGTGGCTGCCAACCATGCGCGTCTTCGTCCGATCCTGATGACGACAATTGCGATGGTTTTCGGTATGATCCCTATTGCAATCGCTACAGGCGATGGTGCAGATATGAACAGAGGGCTCGCTATTGTCATCATCGGTGGTCTATTGTCCTCCCTATTCTTGACGTTAGTTGTAGTACCCGTGGTGTACTCCATTTTTGATAGTCTTCAACGTCGTTTTGGAAAGAAAGAGAAGACTGACTATGAAGCCTTGATAAAGGAAGATTATGACCATGTGGACGTGGCAGAACATTAAAAAATAAGTAAATCTAATAGCCAAAAAAGGCGGTTAACATATGTTAACCGCCTTTTTTGTATTAATTTTAGGTTAATCAATCGATTGCATAAATATTTTTTATTACATTGCGTCGCATTAACAAAATATACACTTAAAATTGAGACAAGCATGTGTGGAATTGTAGGATACACAGGTTATCGTCAGGCGTACGGTATCGTCATTGACGGATTGAAAAAGTTAGAATACCGTGGATATGACAGTGCTGGGGTGGCATTGCATAAAGGTGATCAGATCGATGTTTACAAAAAGACAGGTAAGGTCGCAAACCTAGAAGAATTTGTGTTTGGTCACGATCTCCAATCCACTACAGCTATCGGCCATACACGTTGGGCAACACACGGTGAGCCTTCGGACAGAAATGCACACCCCCATTATTCGAATAGTGGACGCATAGCCATGATCCATAACGGGATTATCGAAAACTACGCTTCTTTGAAGTCGGAGTTGATCAACAAAGGATACACATTTAAGAGCGATACGGATACAGAGGTGCTCGTCAATTTTATTGAAGAGATTCAATCTCAGAACGAATGCTCGCTAGAAGAAGCTATTCGTATTGCCTTGAAACGGGTAGTAGGCGCTTATGTGATCCTCGTATTGGAGGCGGGTCATCCAGATCGTATTATTGCAGCGCGCAAAGGAAGTCCTTTAGTTATCGGTATCGGTAAAAATGAGCATTTTTTGGGTTCAGATGCTTCGCCGATGCTGGCCTATACCAAAGAGGTGGTATACATCAACGATTACGAATTGGCGATCATTACGCCAGATGAGCTGATCTTGAAAAATCTGGGTAATGAGCGCATCACACCGTACGTTCAAAAATTAGATTTGGAATTGTCAGCGATAGAGAAAGGCGGTTATGACCACTTTATGCTAAAGGAAATATTTGAACAGCCCGATACTATTTTTGACTCCATGCGTGGTCGGTTAGACCTGCAGTCGCATCAGATTACCCTGAGCGGTATCGAAAAGTTTGCAAATGAAATCAGCAATACCAACCGCATTGTGATTGTCGCTTGCGGAACAAGCTGGCACGCCGGACTTATCGCAGAGTATATTATTGAGGAACTGTGCCGCATTAATGTCGAGGTCGAATATGCCTCGGAATTCCGCTACCGTAATCCGGTTATCCATCCTGGAGATGTAATTTTGGCCATCTCACAAAGTGGGGAGACTGCTGATACGTTAGTCGCTTTGGAAAATGCCAAAAAACAAGGTGCTATTATTTTAGGTGTCGTCAATGTGGTGGGATCTTCTATTGCCCGTCTTTCGGATGCTGGTGCCTATACCCACGCAGGCCCTGAAATCGGTGTAGCAAGTACCAAAGCGTTTACGGCACAGCTAACAGTACTAAACCTCATTGCTTTAAAAATCGCTTCGTTAAAGGGTTCCATCAGCGACGAACGTTACCAGACACTTGCTCAGGAATTAAATGAAGTTCCGAAGAAAGTGGAATGGATCTTGGATACGCAGGTGGAGAAAATCAAGCAGATTGCCAGCAAGTACAAAGATGCCCGCGACTTCCTATTCTTAGGTAGGGGATATAACTTTCCGGTTGCCCTCGAAGGTGCCCTGAAGTTGAAGGAAATTTCATATATCCATGCCGAAGGTTACCCGGCAGCAGAAATGAAACACGGTCCTATCGCGTTGGTAGATGAGAACTTACCTGTTGTATTTATTGCCACTAAAGATGCTTATCACGAAAAGATTGTATCGAATATCCAGGAGATAAAAGCACGTAAAGGCAAAATTATCTCGGTTGTCACCCAAGGCGATACTGTCTCTGAGAACTTATCGGATGATTTTATGGAAATACCGGCAGCCGATGAAATCATTGCGCCATTGATTTCTGTTGTGCCATTGCAACTCCTGTCGTATTATATTGGCGTCGAGCTAGGGTTGGATGTGGATAAACCACGTAACTTAGCTAAGTCCGTAACTGTAGAGTAAGGAGGCTGATGAGTATATTGAAGAAAAAACCTTTGGAACAGCTGGGATATGGATTTATCCCCGCTGAATTTATTCCAGCAGGACAGGACGAATATACCCTGCGTTTTCAGCAAAATCCGCGGAATGACTTTCGGGATCTGACCGATGAAGAGGTTGAGCAGCTAATCAAAAACGGCAACTGGTCCAGCGACTGGTCCAAAGTTAAAGTATCGGCGGTCTTTGATCCAAATCAGATCCAGCATTGTAAATTCTATGGTCTGGTCCGTATCGGAAATCTGAGCCCAAGTTACCTGGACTACCGCAACTTGAAATTGCCTATAGGCCTGTATCATTCGACGATTGTAAGTTCGGATTTTGGCGACGATGTTGCTGTCCATCACGTGGGTTTTCTGTCTTACTTTATCGTTGGCAATGAGGTGCTGTTAAGCCAGATTAAGGAAATGGAAACAGGCAGTACAGCGAAATTTGGCAATGGTATTCTCCGCGATGGCGAAGAGCCCGAAAAGCGCATACAACTGGAGCTCTGCAATGAAAATGGTGCCCGCTCGGTCTATCCTTTTGATGGCATGCAGTCTGCAGACGTGTACCTCTGGACGCGCAATCGACAGGATGTTGCGCTGCAAAAGCGCTTTGGGGAATTAACTGATCAGAAGTTTGGCAGTCAACGTGGCTTTTACAGTCAGATCGGCGACCGTTGTGTCATCAAAAATACTTTCACGATCAAAAATGTAAAGATCGGAACGGATGCTTATATCAAAGGGGTCAGCAAACTGAAAAATGTGACGGTAAATTCCTCGCAGGAATCGTATACGCAGATTGGCGAAGGCTGTGAGCTTGTCAATGGTATCATAGGCTACGGCTGCCGCATATTTTACGGTGTTAAAGCGGTACGTTTTATCTTGGCGTCCTATTCGCAGTTAAAGTACGGCGCCCGTCTGATCAACTCTTATCTGGGAGACAACTCCACGATTTCCTGTTGTGAAGTATTAAATTCTTTGATCTTCCCGGCGCATGAGCAGCACCATAATAATTCTTTTTTGTGTGCGGCGCTCGTGATGGGCCAAAGTAATATGGCTGCGGGAGCTACGGTAGGATCCAATCACAACTCCAGAGCAGCGGACGGAGAAATTATCGCGGGACGTGGTTTTTGGCCCGGACTCTGTGTCAGTTTAAAACACAACTCCAGATTTGCATCGTATTGTCTCATTGTCAAAGGAGATTTTCTGCACGAATTGGACATTAGATTGCCTTTTACTTTGGTGAGCAATGATGTACAGCATGATCAGTTGGTGTTGATTCCGGGCTATTGGTTTATGTACAATATGTACGCGCTGGTGCGTAATGCCAATAAATATGAGGCTAGGGATAACCGGCATTTCAAAAACCAATATTTTGAATACGATATGTTGGCACCGGATACGGTGAATGAAATGTTTGAAGGAATGGATCTGTTGGCTTTGGCTGTTGCAGATAGTCTTCATACCGCAGCAGGTAAGGATGTGCAAGAGCGTATTATTGCCGGTCGTGCACTGCTCGCCAACAATATGGATCTTAAGAATCAGACTATCGTGCTCCAAGGAGCAGAAAATTCCCGAAGACCTACCGTGATTCAGAAAGTTGGTGAGGCGTATCATTTGTATCGTTCTTTTATCAAATATTACGGTGTGTTGCATCTGATGGATGCTTTGGAGGACGGTCTTTCGCTACAGGACATCATTGAATCCTTAGCGGATAAGGCGCGTACAAGCTGGCAGAATATTGGTGGACAGTTGATCGAAAGCAATGCGTTGCAAGCTTTTCTGAATGATATTAAGTCTAAAAAAATAGATTCTTGGGATGAAGTCCACGAATTCTATCATGATAAAAGTAAAACTTATGCCTTGGATAAACGTGAACATGCGCTCTTGTCTTTAATGGAGATTCTAAATTTAGAAGGGATGGCTTTATCAGCAGATAAAATCGTATCTTTGTTGGATCAGGCACTCGGACACCGAATCTGGATTGGTGAACAGATTTACAAATCGCGCGCTAAAGACTACAAAAATCCATTCAAAAACATGGTGTATGCCAATGATGAAGAACGTGATATTGTGGTCGGAAAGCTGGAGGAGAATTCCTTTATCAATCAACAACAAAAAGAATTAGAGACATTTAAGATAAGGGTTGCTAATTTGAAAGGGCAATTTTAAAAGAAAGGCTTCCGCTCGGAAGCCTTTTCTTTTTTGAACTCCGCACGGCCTGAAGAAGCTCCACACGGCCTGAAGAAGCTCCACACGGCCTGAAGAAGCTCCACACGGCCTGAAGAAGCTCCACACCGCCCGAAAATCCACACTGCCCCCGAGCATGTGTTAGAGTTCTTTAATCATTAATCTTATCCAGCGGTTTGCGTTTATTCTCTTTGATCTGTTTAAAGTGACTCGGTGTAAGTCCAGTAACCTTTTTAAATTGATTACTTAAATAAGCAACACTGGAGTAATTGAGTTTGTAAGCAATTTCACTCAGCGTGAGTTCGTCGTAAACCAATAACTCCTTGACATATTCAATTTTCTGCCCAATGAAGTATTTTTCAATGGTCATGCCTTCCACGTCTGAAAAAAGATTGGAGATGTAGTTGTAGTCGTGATGCACTTGCTTGCTGATAATTTCGGAAAGATTGAGGTTAGTATCATTATGCTGATTGCGGATAAGATCCAATACAACATGTTTGACCTGCTCGATGATGACCGTTCTTTTATCGTCAATCAGCTCAAAGCCAAGGCTGGAGAAAGTGGAAGCAAGTTGCTCGGTCTCCGCTTTGGTTAGCTCTTCATCGATTTCAACCTGACCCAAGGAAATATGTTTGATATGAAGATTGAGCTTGGTCAGTTCACTTTCAACGACCATAATGCACCGATTGCACACCATATTCTTTATCGCAAGTTTCATATGTAAATTATTTTAAATACAAGTTACCCATGTAAACCCAAAAATCGATAATTTATTGGACTTGGGGTTGTAAGATTTAGAGAATATCTTGTAGTATTTTTTAAAGCGTTACGGTTTGATTTCAATTGGAGTGCCTATTGGAACGGCTTTAAAAAGTTCGTCAATTTCCGAGTTCGTAAGCGCCATACAACCTAAAGTCCAGTCCATGTGCCGCTGCAACTTGCCGATAAAGCCCATACCATTTCTGAGGCCATGTATCTTAATGTCGCCGCCGGCTTCCTTTCCTAAGCCTTTGGCGTGGGCTACATCTGCTTGATTGGGATAGGAGACCCCAAGGTTTTTGTGGTAATCGCTATATTGATTTTTATCGTTGATTGTATAGAGACCCTCCGGTGTTTTCAAGTCGCCTTCAAACTGTTTGGCACCGATAGGTTGTCTACCCAGTGAAATCCGGTAAGTTTTTAAAAGCCTCCCATCACTGTACGCTAGTAACGACCTTTTTGATTTGTAGACGACAAGCTTGTCGACTTTAGCGTCGTTCCCTAATGTAGGTTCCGGATAGCTGTTGTAGCCCCACAGGCCAAGAGCAAAAAGGATAAAGATAGCGATAACCGTTTTTAATACTATTTTACGTTTTTTTTGTCGCTTCATCTTTGTGGCGTTTTAAAAGTGTATTAAAGGGTAAACGAAGTGCCAGGCACTGCGCTGGCACTTCGTTTATTGTTATGCTTGAGGTTTTCGGAAGATAAAGTAAAATCCGACCAATATGAAAGGTATACTCAATAACTGACCCATGTTTAAAGCCATACTTTGCTCGAAAGCTTCCTGGTCGATTTTAAAATGTTCTAGAATTATACGCGCGCCAAACAGTAGGACCATAAAAATCCCGAATAGCTGACCTCGCTGACGATTGGGATTTGATTTAAATAGGGAACCGATGATGATAAAGATCAAAATATAAGCGATAGCTTCATAAAGCTGTCCGGGATGACGGGGTATATTGTCTACACGTTCGAAGACAATAGCCCAAGGAAGATCACTGGGGGTTCCAATAATTTCGGAATTAAAGAAATTTCCAATCCGGATAAGTGCGCCGGCAATAGGGACAACGACGACGAGTCGGTCTGCAAGCCACAGAAAATCGGTTTTCGTTTTTCTGCAAAATAAATAAAGAGCGACAAGAATCCCCATGGCTCCGCCATGGGAAGCTAGGCCTGCAAAGCCTGTGATATGGAACCCTGTATTATCCCACCTGAACGGTAGGAAAATCTCCAGGATATGATCTTTATAATATTCAAAATCGTAAAACAGGCAGTGTCCTAATCGTGCTCCGATTAATGTGCCCAGAAAAATATAAATTGATAGTTGATCGAGCTGCTCCTGTGTACGGCCTTCTTTTTTGAAAATACGCAACATGATGACGTACGAAACAAAAAATGCCAATAGCCAGCACAGTGCATAATAACGCAGGGCAAAGGCGCCGAAGTTGAACATTTCAGGGTCTATATTCCAATGTATTGCACTTAGTATTGAATTCATAAATTTTATAGCTGTTTAAATTACTTTGGAGTAAAGATAAGCTTTAATCTCATTTTTTTGGGGTATAATTTACTTAAACAGGAGAACACACTCATGGCGTTTGTTATTTCAGGTAGGTAGGCCTTCTTTCTGTTATTATTTTCCAAAAAACATTTTTACTTTTGCAATTCATTGAAATTTTCATATTTTGACGAAAGTAAATAGAAAAGGAAAAGATGGCAGAAAAAAACAAGAAAAAAGAGCCGAAACACAATACGATTGTGACTAAAGATTCGCTTTCATTTTTTGAAAAATATATCAACAACGCTTCTCCGACAGGATTTGAGTGGGATGGACAGCGTTTATGGCTGGATTATTTAAAGCCTTATGTCGACGAGACATTTGTAGACAACTACGGTACTGCCGTGGGCGTAATTAACCCGAAGGCGGAGTACAAAGTGGTGATAGAGGCTCACGCTGATGAGATTTCTTGGTTTGTCAATTATATAACAAAAGACGGGTTGATCTATGTGATACGCAACGGTGGTTCGGATCACCAGATAGCACCCTCGAAGCGCGTAAATATTCATACGGAAAACGGTATCGTCAAAGCCGTATTTGGCTGGCCGGCTATTCATACACGTTCGGGCGAGAAAGAGGAGAACCCGACATTAAAAAATATCTTTTTGGATTGCGGTTGCAGTACCAAAGAGGAGGTCGAAGCATTGGGTATCCATGTTGGTTGTGTGATCACTTATGAAGATACATTCTCTGTCCTGAATGATCGTTACTACGTCGGACGTGCGATGGACAATCGGGCAGGTGGCTTTATGATCGCTGAGGTGGCACGGTTGTTAAAAGAGAATAAAAAGAAATTGCCATTTGGATTATATATCGTAAATTCGGTGCAGGAAGAAATTGGTTTACGTGGAGCAGAAATGATCGCAGACCGGATCAAACCGAATGTCGCTATCGTTACCGATGTAACGCATGATACGCAGACTCCGATGATTAATAAGATCACGCAAGGAGACCTGTTCTCAGGAAAAGGCCCGGTATTATCGTATGCTCCAGCTGTGCAGATCAACTTAAATAAGCTGTTGGTGAAGGTTGCTGAAAAGAACAATATACCTTTCCAGCGTCAGGCTTCTTCCCGTTTTACTGGAACGGACACAGACGCATTCGCCTATAGTAATGGTGGTGTACCGTCGGCGTTGATTTCTTTGCCACTGCGCTATATGCACACCACAGTAGAAATGGTTCATAAAGAGGATGTCGACAATGTGATCAGACTGATCTATGAAACATTATTGAATATAGAGAATGGACAGGACTTTAGAACATTTACAAAGTAGAATTTAGAATATATTAACTTATCATTAGAATTATTATGGAAAATAACCAAAATCAAAACGAATTGAGCATCGAGTTGACAGAAGAAGTAGCAGAAGGAATCTACTCAAATCTTGCGATTATCACTCACTCTAATACTGAATTTGTGGTTGACTTTATCCGTGTGATGCCAGGAGTGCCAAAAGCAAAAGTGAAATCAAGAATCGTTTTGACTCCGGAGCATGCGAAACGCTTGTTAGGTGCATTGGTTGATAACGTGAATCGTTTCGAAGCATTGAACGGTCCGATCAAAATGGATGTAGGTGCTGCTGAACAACCTCAACAAGGTGGTGACCCTACTGTAGCATTTCCTTTTGGAACTCCACAAGGTCAAGCATAGTTGATAAAAACTATCCCTGAGATATAAAAAGCGTCAATGATCCCATTGGCGCTTTTTTTTGTTTGTAATTTGATGATTACTGTTGTTACGCTCTTAAAAACGTGCTTCAAAATGTAATATAGCAACGTTTTATCGATCCTGCTGACATCCTATCGTACCTAATCTTTTCGGATTTTCTCGATATGAACGAACTTATGTATTTAAAAGTTGTTATCTATGGATGCTGGCCCTTTTGTGCATGCGGCATACCCGGTATATTACCTATGGATAGCCCTTGCGTCAGGCCTTTACATTTACTAAATTTAACAAACTAATTTCAAAAAGGAGAATGATATGGATATTCAAGTGCGGAACTTGACAAAGAAGGATTATGTTGATTTGAAAAAATCGATGGAGCAGGCATATGATGGTGTAGGTGAAACCTGGTCGAAGGAGAATATTCAGGACCTGATCGATTTATTTCCAGAAGGACAATTATGTGTGGAGATTGATGGACATGTTGTCGCTTGCGCCCTGTCCATTATTCTGAATTCAAAAAAGAATAATATCTACGATAGCTATTATGAGATTATTGATAATGGCAAGTTTACCAAGCATAGTGATGAAGGCGACACCCTGTATGGGATAGAAGTGTTTGTACATCCCAATCATCGGGCTCTTCGTCTTGGACGCCGGCTTTATGATGCACGCAAGGAGCTGTGCGAACAGATGAACCTCAAAGGTATCATTGCTGGCGGTCGGATACCCAATTACCACAATTATGCGGATAAAATGAGTCCGCGGGTGTACATTGAGAAGGTCAAACGCAAGGAAATTTTCGATCCTACATTAACTTTTCAGCTTTCAAATGATTTTCACGTCAAGAAAATCCTCAAGCATTATCTGCCTGAAGATGCTGAATCGATGGAGTTTGCGACGCTCCTCGAGTGGAACAATATTTATTATGAGGCCGAGACGCGATCGATTTCGACAACAAAGCAAACCATCCGTCTGGGATTGGTTCAATGGCAGATGCGCTTATTTGATAATCTGGACGCATTTTACGATCAGATTGAATTCTTTGTGGATACCGTAAGTGATTATGGAACCGATTTTATTATGTTTCCCGAGTTTTTCAATACGCCGCTCATGAGCCCGTACAACGATCTTCCGGAGCGTTTGGCAATGGAGAGGCTTGCGCAGCACACTGCGGAGATTATTGATCGCATTCAGCAATTTGCCGTTTCCTATAACGTTAACATTATTGCAGGCTCTATGCCTTTGGTAGAAAATAAAAAACTCTACAATGTTTCTTACCTCTGCCATCGCAATGGCAAACTAGATCAGTTTAAGAAAATCCATATTACACCTAACGAATTTAAATACTACGGTATGGTCGGAGGGAGTGAAGTAAAGGTTTTTGATACCGACTGTGGTAAGGTAGGGTTGTTAATCTGCTACGATGTCGAATTCCCTGAGTTGAGCCGAATTTTGGCAGACCAGGGCATGCAGATTCTTTTTGTTCCCTTTATGACTGATACACAAAATGGTTATATCCGTGTACGTACCTGTGCGCAGGCCAGAGCGATAGAAAACGAGTGTTACGTAGCTATCGCTGGTTCTGTGGGCAATTTGCCGCGTGTAAACAATATGGATATTCAGTACTCGCAGTCTGCTGTCTTTACGCCTTCAGACTTTGCCTTTCCGAATAATGCCATAAAAGCGGAGGCAACCCCAAATGCCGAAATGGTACTGATCGCCGACGTTGATCTGTATGCGCTTCGGGATCTACATGAATATGGTACCGTTAAAATTAAGAAGGATCGGCGTAAGGACCTGTATGAAGTAAAACTGCTCAAGTAATTTTAAATATGCTTTTAATTTATTAAAATATGATACAAAAAGTCAAGTGGGGAACGCTGTCGATCGTTTTCATGATCATGTCATGTCAGTCAAATAAGAAAAGCGATACAGCTCAAACGGTCCGGACCAATTTTTTTGATGTTTCGGGAATGGATACCACGGTGCATCCAGGGGATAATTTTTTTGAGTATGCGAATGGAGCCTGGATGAAAAATACCCAGATTCCGGCATCTGAAACAGGATGGGGATCATTTTACATTTTGGAGAATGAAAATTTGGAGAAGCTCCGATCTGTTTTAGAAAACGCTGCAAAAGGAGCTAATAAGAAGGGGTCCGATCAGCAAAAGGCAGGCGATTTCTATGCGAGTGGCATGGATACCGTGACCATCGATAAGTTGGGCGCAAAGCCGATCGAAGGAGCAATCCAGAAAATCAATGGACTGAAAAGCATCGATGAACTGATTGCGTATGCCGCAGATGGATTTAAGGAAGGCGGTGGTGATCTCTTTACATTTTATGTCGCTGCAGATGATCGGATCAGTACGAAAAATGCATTGCAATTTTTTCAGGGCGGACTTAATCTACCTGAAGCAAGTTATTACCTCGATCAGGATGATAAAGCACAGAAGATCAGAAAAGCTTATGTCTCCTATCTGGTTAAATTGTTTGGATTGATCGGAGAGGGCGCCAATGCACAAAGATTGGCAGAGGACGTACTTCAGCTGGAAACCGCTATCGCCAAATCGCATGCGACGCCGGTAGAATTGCGTGATCCCGTTAAAAATTATCATAAATTTGCGGTGCAGGATTTCCAAAAGCAGACCCCAAATCTTAACTGGAAAGATATCCTAAATCGCTTGGATATCAAAACCGATACCATCCTTGTGCAGCAGCCTAAATGTTATATTGCTTTAAATAATTTGTTGAAATCACAATCGCTAGAGGTCTGGAAGACAAAGCTAAAAGCAGATTTAGCAAATGCTTCTGCTGACGCTTTGAGCAAGGAATTTCGGGAGGCTAAATTTGAGTTGTTTGGAAAAATATTGAATGGTCAGCGGCAGGAGAAAGAACGCTGGAAATTAATGGTAAGCTCCGCAGATCAAAACTTGGGGGAGATTGTCGGAAAGTTATATGTGGATGAGTATTTTAAACCTGAAGCAAAGAAACGGATGCTTGAACTGGTCGACAACCTGCAAAAGGTGTATAAAAGCCGCATCGAGCAATTGGACTGGATGACACCGGAGACCAAGAAGAAAGCAATCGAAAAATTGGAGGCCTTCACCAAGAAAATCGGTTACCCCGAAAAATGGAAAGATTATAAGGACGTGGAAGTGGCTAAAGATACCTATTATGCCAATTTACAGTCTGCAGCAAAACATGCTTATAAAGAAATGGTAGGCAAAATCGGTAAACCGGTTGACAAGTCGGAATGGCTGATGACAACACCTACGGTAAATGCATACTATAATCCGCCTTACAACGAAATTGTATTTCCAGCTGGGATATTGCAATTTCCATTTTTTGATGTGAACGCAGACGACGCCGTAAACTATGGCGCTATTGGCGCCGTTATCGGTCACGAGATGACCCACGGCTTTGATGATCAGGGACGTCAATATGATAAAGATGGTAATTTGACCGATTGGTGGACTGCGGTCGATGCAAAGCAGTTTACAGAAAGGGCCAATCAGGTAGCGAAGTTATACAGTAGTTTCACTTTGTTGGACAATCAACATGTGAATGGTGAACTCACGCTGGGCGAAAATCTCGCTGATATTGGAGGGCTCAATATTGCCTATGACGCCTTTAAATTGACCAAGCAAGGGCAGGGGCAAGAGAAAATCGATGGTTTTACACCGGATCAACGCTTCTTCCTGAGTTTCGCGCAGGTGTGGCGCGTAAAGAGTAGTGATGAAAGAATGCGTTTGCGCTTAAAAGTCGATCCGCATAGCCCCGAACAATTTCGCGTAAATGGCCCCGTGTATAATATGGAGGCTTTCTACAAGGCATTTAATATACAGCCCACGGCAAAAATGTATGTAGCACCCGAGAAGAGAGTTTTGGTTTGGTAATAACTTTTGGGGACGAATGGTATTGTCTTGATGGTTCTTAGGGCAATACTATGCACAAAATAACGTTTAAGTAGAAATGAAAATATAAATTTGTCTTTGAATTGTGAGAAAAACTGATTACTTTTGCCCTTCATTTAATAACACATTTAATTAATTAACAATGTACGCAATAGTAAATATAGCAGGACAGCAATTTAAAGTTGCAAAAGACCAGTTCCTTTTTGTACACCGTTTACAAGGAGATGAAGGCGCTAGTATTGAATTTGACAATGTATTGTTAGCAGAAGACGGTGGTAAATTTACCATTGGTACACCTAGCGTTGCTGGTGCAAAAGTTTCGGCTAAAATTTTGTCTCATTTAAAAGGCGATAAAGTTATCGTTTTCAAGAAAAAACGTCGTAAAGGCTACAAAAAGAAAAACGGTCACCGTCAACAATTTTCTAAAATCCAGATCACTGGTATTACGTTATAATTGAATTTTTAATCAGACAAACAGTCTTAAATTAAGATAAAGAAATGGCACACAAAAAAGGTGCGGGTAGTTCGAAGAACGGCCGTGAGTCACATAGCAAGCGTTTAGGTATCAAAATCTTCGGTGGTCAACAAGCAATCGCTGGTAACATCATCGTACGCCAACGCGGTACACAACACAATCCCGACACAAATGTTGGTATTGGTAAAGACCACACATTGTTCGCTTTAGTAGACGGTAAAGTAGTTTTCCGTAAAAAAGCTAACAATAAATCTTATGTATCTGTAGTTCCTACAGAACAAGCATAAGGTTATGCAACAATATTTGAAGAGGCATCAAGAAATTGATGCCTTTTTTCTTTTTACTACTTATCTGCTTATCCTTCATGTCTGCGGCTGCAACTGGCCGGCTCTACCGCTGTCGCAATAGTGCATTAACACCATCGTAAAACGTTTGGTTGCAGCATCGCGCTATTCAAATGTCTCATCCCGCTGTAGGCTATATCGTCTGGCTTGATAATGAATAGTTTAAATTATTAAACAGATTTAAATTGTTATTTTCTGTTAAATGTAACTGCTTTGGTACAATTTTTATAAACTATTAGTGTTTTTAAAATATACACCAATTGACAAGATATCGACACAGATTAAATAGAAATTTACAAGCAGTAGCAGCGAAGCCCGCTTGGTTTATATATGTGGATACGATATGCGTGTGTAGACGAGATGATATAGCTATCGATAACAGAGCGGAATATGATGCATTCATGTGTCCATATCATGCAGACAAGAACGAATAAATACTTACATATGAAATACAATAAGTTGGGATATGCTATGTGCGCTGGATTATTTGCCTGTTCATTCTATTCCTGTAGTTCCATTTATATGCCCAATGTGCCATCCGCGCCAATGTTTACAGAAGCTGGGGAAGTGTATGTTTCGGGTAATATTAATACCAAAGCTAATGTATCGGCCAACCTCGGTGTCGCGGTCACAGATCACGTGGCGGTGATTGCCAACGGTTCTTATGTGGACAGTAGATCCAATATCAAAGACTATGCGCAAAAAATGGGAGAAGCGGGAATAGGCTATTATACACGGTTTGGCCGTAAAAATAACCGCGTATTTGAGGTTTATGGCGGTTATGGGGTGGGCAATACGAATGTACTAGATAAGCGTTCATCGACCATGGGACAGGCTATTGTGGAAACGAAGGATATGGATTTTGACAAAGTATTTGTGCAGGTCAATTTTTCATCAGAAAAAAAGGATGCCCTGAAACTATTTGGTAACCGGCATGACATCGATTATGGTACCATCATCCGTCTCAGTAATATGCGCATGAAGAATTTTGCCATCGATGGCCTTCCTGCAGAAAAAGAAGAAAATATGCTGGTCGAGCCTGTATTTTATACCCGGATGGGGCTTGGAAAAGGGTGGAAGCTGCAATATACAAATGGTATGGTTTTCGGTCTAAAAAGTAATACCTATTTAAAAGCAGGTTATCCATTGTTTACGTTGGGAGTTTTATATAAATTTGGAGGAAAATAGCGGCTATGAACAAGAAAATATTATTGGCGTTTTTTGTAGTGCTGGGTGTGTTTATATCCGGCTGTGGAATAAATCGGCAAAAAGCGCAGATCGAGAACTTGGCGAAATGTAAGTTCGATGTAGAATCGGTGGATAGTATCCGCTTGGCAGGGACATCGCTGCAACGACTGATCAGAAATAATCAGATTGACTTAGGGGCAGCGCCAAGCTTAGCATTGGCGTATCTTCGGAAAGATATTCCCTTAGACGCTGTTATCCGGCTTAAAATAGATAATCCGACGCTTAAGAAAGCGTCTATTAATAAATTCCAGTATATCATTCTTTACGGTGGGCAGCAGCTTGTTGAAGGTATTGTCAATCAATCCTTACAAATAGAACCCGGACAATCTACGATCGCTAATGTACGTATAGCAACCAATATCTACGATTTGTTGAAAAATTCGGATCTACAGGATTTTTTAATGTCAAGCGATGAAAATAAAAAAGGAATATTCACGTTAAAAGTGAAACCTTCAATCAATATCGCTGGTCAATCTGTTTTCTATCCGGGCTATATTACCATAGATAAAGCGGTAAGCCGCAAGATCCTACTTTAGCGTATCGGTGTAAGCGATAAAATAATAAGGTTTTTCATGAAAGTGGAAAACCTTTTTTGTTTGTTCGGCAGACAATGGATCGGTTAAAGGCAGTTTAGCATTTGTGTTTAAAACTGTGAGCCTAGTTGAAGTGGGGGAGATTGTAGGGAGTGATTTTGCTAAACCGTTATTACAAATAGACTATTATGTGAAGAATTAAACTGTAATAAAAAAGTTATAGTGTCAAAGTGTAAAGTGTACACCTTATTTTATATTTTAGTCTTTAATTACAAACCTAAATATGTTTAAAAAAATCTTTATTCCTGTTTTATTATTGACTGGCGTGCATGCTATGGCGCAAAAGGCCTTTGAGCCTTACGAGCAGTCTATTGAAGGAACTAATTTGACATTTAAAATGCTTGCCATCCCTGGTGGTAACTTTAAAATGGGAAGCACGAGTGGAGGTAAGGCGGATGAAAAGCCTGCACATGAGGTGAAATTGGATCCATTTTGGATGGGTCAATATGAAGTAACATGGGATCTGTTTGAGCCATTTCTCTATAAAGACTATGAAATTGCAAAGAGTAAGGACGGCCAAATAAGTAAAGAAATCGATGCTGTTACTCGTCCTACGAAGCCGTATTTGGATATGACTTTTGGTTTTGGGAAAGAAGGACATCCAGCTTTGGCAATGACGCATTACAATGCCATCCAGTTCTGTAAATGGCTATATGTGCGTACCGGCGTGTTTTATCGTTTGCCCACAGAGGCGGAGTGGGAGTATGCTGCCAGAGCAGGTTCCAAGACGGCGTATTTTTTCGGTGATCAAGCAACGCAACTAGCAGATTATGCTTGGTTTAAAGAAAATGCGGAAGAGAAAACGCATGTTGTCGGACAAAAGAAGCCAAACCCCTGGGGGCTTTATGATATTTATGGCAATGTAGCGGAGTGGACTTACGACCAATATAAAGCTGATAGCTACAGCGAAGGTACGGGAAAGGTGTTGACCAACCCGGTAGTGGTGCCGACTACCCTTTATCCACATGTCGTCCGTGGTGGTGCATTCGATAGCGCGGCTGATGACCTTCGTTCGGCGGCTCGGGGAGCTTCAGATCCAGTATGGAAGCAACTGGATCCGCAAGTACCAAAAAGTAACTGGTGGTTTCCGGAAGCACCTTTTGTCGGATTGCGATTGGTAAGACCGGCTAATCCGCCTAGCCATGAGGAGATTATGGCGTATTATGATAAAAAACCAATTAAAGATTTTTAAAAATAAAATAATCAATATAAAACTGTTATGGAGAATCTAGAAAGAAGAGATTTTATTAAAACTTCTGCCGTAGTGGCGGGTGGCGCAATGTTGAGTTCGTTACCGCTATCGGGTGCCTATGCTGCAGGTTCGGACGTCATCAAAGTTGCCTTAGTCGGCTGCGGGGGCCGGGGAACAGGAGCCACTTTCGATGCACTGAGCTCAGGAATGAACATCAAGGTTGTCGCGTTGGCCGATGCCTTTAAAGATAATTTAGATAGTACTTATAATACCCTCAAAGAAAAATGGCAAGATAAGATCGATGTGAGCGACAACCATAAATTTGTCGGATTTGATGCTTATAAAGATGCAATTCAATTGGCAGATGTGGTTATCTTAGCGACGCCACCGGGGTTTAGGCCGACACATTTCGAGGAAGCAGTCCGTCAGGGTAAGCATGTTTTCATGGAAAAACCCGTCGCCGTTGATATCCCGGGGGTGCAACAGGTGTTGCGGGCAGCGGCAGAAGCAAAGCGCAAAAAACTGAATGTTGTTGTGGGTTTGCAACGCCGTTATCAAACAAATTACCGGGAGGCTATCAAACGTATCCAAGAAGGTGCCATCGGTGATGTGACATCGGGACAAGTATATTGGAACTCGGGCGGTGTATGGGTGCGTCCACGCAAACCGGAACAGACAGAAATGGAATATCAAATGCGTAACTGGTATTATTTCAACTGGTTGTGCGGTGACCATATCGTCGAACAGCATGTGCACAATATCGATATTGCCAACTGGGTAAAAGGAGCTTATCCGGTATCGATTCAAGGCACCGGAAGTAGGGCGCATCGTACCGGTAAAGAGTATGGCGAAATATACGATAACTTTGCATTAGAGTTGACTTATGCCGATAACAGTGTTGTCTATAGCCAGTGCAGACACTTTGAAGGCATTCATAACCGGGTTGACGAACAATTTCAGGCAACCAAAGGACGTGCGTATCTCTCTGCGGGGGGACAGGCTGTGTTGTACGACTGGAAAGGAAAAGAAATCTATCGGCACGACCCGAAAGGGAATCCAAATCCCTATCAGCAAGAACATAAAGAACTTTTTGCGGCCATTTCTAAAGGGGAATATAAATTTGATAATGCTGAATACGGTGCTTACAGTACATTGACCGGTATCATCGGACGTATTGCTTGTTACACAGGTAAGGTAATCAAGTGGGACGAGGCATTGAAATCGACCATTAAATTGGGGCCGGATGTACTCGCGTGGGATGCAAAACCAAAATTGCTGCCCGATGCAGAGGGCTTTTATCCAGTGGCAGTGCCTGGCCAAAATACAAACCTTTATATTTAAGCTTTTAGGCTGATGGAATTAAAGTGTTATGTGTGCATCCTATTTTTTAGTATCGTTTGTCGCATGCATGTACAGGCGCAAATTCCGTTGCCTGAATTACACAAATTTAAGCTGGAAGGGCCCGCACAGGGGACACAATTCCATATCACTTATTTTGCTTCCGACAGTCTCTTGAGACGGTCGGAAGTTGATAGTATATTGACGGCCATTGATTTGTCGATGTCAATCTATCGCAAAGACTCGAAAATATCTCAGTTCAATACCGATTCGGTTAAGTCTATTGTCATGGATAACCACATGGCCAAGGTGATAAAAGCTTCTTTTAAGTATCATAAATTATCACATGGTCAATTTGATATTACGATTGCCCCGTTGGTCAACCTTTGGGGCTTTGGTGCATATAAGAGTGTCGCAGCCCCAGATTCGGCGACGGTATTGCGAGTGAAGGAACTTGTTGGCATGCAGTATTTGAAGGTGAGCGGGAATCGGCTGATCAAGAAGAAAAAGGGCGTTAAAATCGATGTCAATGGTATTGCACAGGGCTATACGGTCGATTTTTTGGCGGACTATCTTGAGCGAAAGGGAATTGTCAATTATATCGTTGAGGTCGGTGGTGAAATTAGGGCTTCGGGTACGCCACCTGCGGGGCAGGGGTTTTCCATTGGTATCGTTCAGCCTGATGATACTGGCGGTGAAGAATTGATTACTGCTGTGGCGCAGCTGAGAGCGGGTGCCCTGACCACGGCTGGTAGTTTCGAAAAGTATATTCAATATAAAGGGAAAAAATTGGGACACCATATCGATCCCGTTTCAGGTTTTCCATATACGAGCGATATCCTAAGTGTCAGCGTCTATGCAAAAACTGCGATGGAAGCAGATGCACTGGATAATTATTTTATGGGCATGGAACCCGATAAAGTGATGACAGAAGCCAAAAAATTTAAAGATGTGGCAGTATTTGTCATTTTTAAAGATAAAAATCAAACCATTCAAACGATTTATTCGGAGGGATTTGGTAAATTATTTAAAAATTAATCAATTATAAAATAAAATGAAGAGATCGGATTTTATTAAAGGTAGTCTTTTGGCCGCTGGGGCAGGACTGGCTGGACAGACTTTTGCGTCAACAACTCAACATACAGCAAATACGATGGATAAAGGTAAAACATTCAACTTAAATTATGCCCCGCATCAGGGGATGTTCAAAAACCACGCTGGGGATAATTTTCTCGATGAAATTCGTTATATGTATGATTTGGGTTTTCGTGGGATTGAAGATAATGGTTTTTTAGGGAGAACTTTGGATGAGCAGAAAAAGATCGGTGATCTGTTGGCCAAGCTGGGTATGACGATGGGCGTATTTGTGGTGGACGGCGGCCAAAACTGGATGCCATCATTGGCGACCGGCAAACAAGAGTATTTGGACAAGTTTGTCGAAACCTGCAAGAAGTCTGTAGAAGCTGCCAAATATTGCCATGCGAAATGGGTCACTGTAGTGCCCGGATTTTATGAACGTAGACTTCCCTGGGGCAATCAGTTTAGCAATATCCTAACAGCGATGCGCAAAGGCGCCGAAATCTTTGAGCCGCATGGTTTGGTAATGGTATTGGAAACTTTAAGTGATACACCAGATTTGTTTTTGCAGCAGACACATGAGACGTATGCCTTATGTAAGGCTGTGAACAGTCCGTCCTGTAAAATTTTATATGATATCTATCATATGCAGCGTACCGAAGGTGATTTAATTGCCAATATGAATCGTTGTTGGGACGAAATTGCCTACATACAGATCGGTGATAACCCGGGTAGAAAAGAGCCAACTACGGGCGAAATTAATTACAAGAACGTATTCAAACATATTCACAGTAAGGGATATAAGGGTATCATGGGGATGGAACATGGTATATCCAAGCCAGGTAAAGAAGGTGAGGATCGCTTGGTGGCAGCGTATCGCGAGGTGGATAGCTTTTTGTAATATTTTAATAGTGTACTATTGACAATTAGATTTAATTTCTTAAATTGAGCAGGTAAAACCAATTAGTAGTATTGTAAAACACCATTTTTTTTTATGATTTCATCAACAATAAAATTTAAACTATCCTTCATGATGTTCCTCGAATTTTTTATTTGGGGGGGATGGTTTGTGACATTAGGTACTTTCTTGAGCAAAAATCTACATGCAACGGACTTTGAAATGGCTAATGTATTTTCAACACAATCATTGGGAGCAATTATCGCCCCTTTTATTGTCGGAATGATTGCCGACCGCTATTTTAATGCGGAGCGTATTTTGGGTGTTTTACACTTGGTGGGCGCAGTATTGATGTACCAAATGTATGGTGCTGCAGACATGGCTACTTTTTATCCGTATGTATTGGCTTATATGGTGCTTTATATGCCAACGTTGGCTTTGGCTAGTTCAGTTTCCTTTAGGCAATTGACCAATCCGGAAAAACAATTCTCAGGTATACGCATCTGGGGAACAATTGGTTGGATCGTAGCAGGTTTAGCAATCAGTTATATCTTTAGATGGGATGCATCAGCATCAGAGGGTGCTTTGAAAAATACATTTTTAATGTCAGGGGCTGCTTCATTGGTACTTGGGGTATTCTCGTTTGCATTGCCTAAAACGCCGCCGGTTAAATTGGATGAAAACGAAAAACCATCCTTTGCATCAATCATTGGCCTGGATGCGATTAAATTATTGAAAGACAAAAACTTTTTTATCTTTTTCATTTCTTCGGTATTGATCTGTATTCCATTGGCCTTTTATTACTCAAATGCAAATTTATTCCTTTCAGAGATAGGTTTGGAAAATCCAACGGGTAAGATGACTATCGGTCAGGCATCGGAAGTATTGTTCTTATTGGCTTTGCCAATTTTCTTTACACGATTTGGCTTTAAGAAAACAATCCTTGTGGGTATGCTTGCTTGGGTAATCCGCTACCTGTTATTTGCTTATGGCAATGCGGGCGAGTTATCGTTCATGTTATTGATCGGTATTGCATTGCATGGTATCTGTTATGACTTTTTCTTTGTTTCCGGTCAGATTTATACAGATAGCAAAGCGGGTGTTAAATACAAATCGGCGGCACAGGGCTTAATTACTTTGGCAACGTACGGTGTTGGACAGCTGATCGGTTTCTGGGTTGCTAGTTATGTCGGCGACAAGTACAAAGATTTGAAGGCAACTGACCTGGCGGCATTTTGGAATCATACCTGGGTCGTACCAGCAATTATCGCAGCGGTGGTATTTTTTATCTTTCTAGCCCTTTTTAAGGACGAAAAGATTGATAGTACAAATGCTGTACACTAAACAGAAAAATAACTATTTAAAAAAACAAATAATTAGAAGAGAGATGGCAACAAATACTTATGACGCAATTGTAATCGGTTCGGGGATAAGTGGTGGATGGGCTGCGAAAGAATTGACAGAGAAAGGGCTGAAAACAATTATGCTGGAGCGTGGTCGTAACATCGAACACATCAAAGATTATACTGCGCCAAATAAAAATCCATGGGAATGGCCACATGCTGGCGGTCGTACGCAAAAAATGATCGAAGAGTATCCGGTGTTGCGTAGAGATTACCCATTGAACGAAAAAAACCTGGATTTTTGGGTAAATGAAAAGGAGAGCCCTTATACCGAAGTCAAACGTTTTGATTGGTACCGTGGGTATCATGTTGGCGGTAGATCGCTGATGTGGGGAAGACAATCTTATCGTTTAGGCGATTTGGATTTCGAAGCGAACTTAAAAGACGGTCACGGTGTAGACTGGCCAATTCGTTATAATGAAATTGCCCCTTGGTATAGTTATGCGGAGAAATTTGCTGGTATCTCCGGTAATCGCGACGGTGTACCATCTTTGCCAGATGGAGACTACATGCCTGCAATGGCGATGAATATTGTTGAAAAAGACTTAGCGGAGCGTTTGAAAAAACAATATGGCGGTCAACGTCATTTCATCATGGGTAGAACGGCAAACATTACTGTTCCGCATCACGACCGTGTAAACTGTCAATATCAAAATCAATGTTGGTTGGGTTGTAACTTTGGTGCCTACTTCAGTACACAGTCGGCGACTCTTCCTGCAGCGAAAAAAACAAATAACTTGACATTACGCCCTTTTTCCATCGTAACTAAAATTATCTACGATAAAAACACGAAAAAGGCAAAAGGTGTAGAAATTGTCGACGCTGAAACAAATCAAACCTATGAATTTTTCGCAAAGGTCATCTTTGTTTGTGCATCTGCATTGAACTCAACATGGGTATTGATGAATTCTGCCACAGATGTTTGGGAAGGCGGTCTGGGTAGCAGCAGTGGCGAATTGGGGCATAACCTGATGGATCACCATTTCCGTTGTGGTGCCGGAGGTAAGATTGATGGTTATTTGGATAGCTATGTGTATGGCCGCAGACCGACAGGTTTGTATGTACCTCGTTTTGTAAACGTAGAAGGTGATACCAAAAAACGTGATTATGTTCGTGGATTCGGATACCAAGGTGCGGCAGGTCGCGGACGTTGGTCTGGTGCTGTTGCCGAGATGGAAGTGGGGGGTGCATGGAAAGATGCCATCTGTGAGCCAGGTGATTGGACCGTAGGTTTTACCGCTTTCGGAGAAACGTTACCTTACCACGAAAATAAAGTTACGCTTGATAAAAGCAAAAAAGATAAATGGGGATTACCTGTATTGTCATTTGACGCGGAGATCAAGGATAATGAATTGAAGATGCGTGGTGACATGCAGAATGAGATGAAAGAAATGTTGGAAAAAGTTGGCGTGAAAGATATCTATACCTACGATAATGTATATGGCTTTGGTCAAGGTATCCACGAGATGGGGACTGCCCGTATGGGACGTGATCCAAAAACTTCCGTCTTAAATGGTAACAACCAAGTGTGGGATGCATTGAACGTCTTTGTGACTGATGGTGCTTGTATGACTTCTGCAGGTTGTGTCAACCCTTCATTAACGTACATGGCGCTTACTGCTCGTGCAGTTGACTTTGCAGTAAGTGAATTGAAAAAAGGTAACATCTAACAGCTAAAGATTCATAACAATGGAAAATAACTCAAATAAGACGAGTAGAAGAGGTTTTATAAAGAGTGCCGCGACCGCTGCGGCGGCTTTTATGATCGTCCCTCGCCATGTATTGGGCGGAAATGGCTTTACAGCTCCAAGTGACAAATTACAAGTAGCAGGTATCGGTGTAGGAGGCAAAGGTTTTAGCGACATCAATGCGTTTCACGATTCAGGGAAAGCAGATCTGGCTTTCTTGTGTGATGTGGACGACCGTCGTGCGGCCGGTGCATTAAAACGGTACCCGAAGGCAAAATATTATAAAGACTACCGCGAGATGCTGGATAAGGAGCACAAACGTATTGAAGCTGTTTCTGTTTCGACTCCAGATCACCAACATGCAATTCAGGCGCTTGCAGCTATGCAGTTAGGTAAACACGTGTATGTTCAAAAACCGCTGACACACGATGTTTGGGAAGCCAGAGCATTGACGCATGCCGCAAAGAAATATAAAGTAGTTACCCAAATGGGAAATCAAGGGGCATCCAATGATGGACCACGTTTTGTCCGTGAATGGTACGAAGCTGGTCTTATTGGTGATGTACATACAGTATATTGTTGGACAGACCGTCCAGTATGGCCTTCGGGAATTGCTTGGCCTACAGGTAAAGCTGAGATTCCGAAAGAACTGGATTGGGATCTTTGGTTAGGTACTGCTCCTTACAAAGAATATGTCGACAAATTGGTGCCTTTCAACTGGCGCGGCTGGTGGGATTATGGTACCGGTGCATTGGGCGATATGGGCTGTCACTTGTTGGAAGTGCCTTTCAGTACCTTAGGGCTTACCTATGTACAGGATGTACAAGCAACTGTAGGTTCGGTATATGTGGATGAGTTCAAACGCGGATATTTTCCGGAAAGCTGTCCGCCGTCAAGCCATGCAACATTAACATTCCCGAAAACACCGCGTACTAATGGCCCTGTCACATTACACTGGATGGACGGTGGTATTCAGCCCGCTCGTCCGGATGAATTAGGTCCAAACGAAATTTTTGGTGATGGTGGTAATGGTATCTTACTTGTCGGTACAAAGGGAAAAATCCTTGCTGATACTTATGGACAGAATGCACGTTTATTACCAACGTCGAGAAAAGAACAAATTGCCCAAAAGTATGCGCGTGTACCCGGACAAGAAAGTGGACACTATGCACAATGGGTAGAAGCTTGTCAGGCTGGATACGGTAAGAAAGAGGTGAGTTCGCCATTTGAGATCGCCGGTCCGTTGACTGAAGCTTTATTGATGGCTAATTTGGCAATCAGAGGAGCTGATTTACGCATCGATGGCAAATATCCTGGACGTAACCTGAAATTGCTTTGGGATAACAATAATATGCGCGTTACAAACTTTGATCATGTCAATCAGTATGTAAAACGGAATTACAGACAAGGTTGGGAAATGAAATATAATTTCTAAAATTAAGATATTTAGTAGTATGAATAGAAGAGAAGCATTACAACGGGTTGCCTTAATTTTAGGAGGTACCGTTATTGGCGCTAATTTATTTTTGGAAGGTTGTACACGTTCAGCAACGAAAGATGTGCAAGCCTTATTTGAAGCTAAGACGACCGACTTGCTAGGTGATCTAGCGGAAGCTATCTTACCTAAAACTGCCACTCCGGGAGCGAAAGAAGCTGGGGTAGGAAGTTTTATCCCTGTCATGGTGCGTGACTGCTATACAGAGAAGCAACAAAAAGCGTTTTTAGATGGCTTGGGCAGTTTGGACGACAAATCGAAAGAAGTAAAAGGGAAACCATTCCTAGAACTTTCGGCGGAAGATAGAACGGCGGTCGCGGCGGCCTTGGATAAAGAAGCGAACGAGTTCAACAAAAAACAGGCGGAAGATCAGAAAGATATTCGGGAGAAAAATAGAGAGAAACAGAATGAATTGTACAATTATGTGGATAATGATCCACCTCATTGGTTCACCATGTTTAAGCAGCTAACGTTGACCGGTTTCTTTAACTCTGAACTGGGCTGTACAAAGGCATTGCGCTATGTGAAGATTCCCGGAAAATTTGATGGTAATCTTCCATACAAAAAAGGAGACAAAGCATTTGCTTAACAAAGCTTGGAAAAGTAAAGATAAAAGGAGACCATGGTCTCCTTTTTATTTTGTCTCGATTGCCAGGGCAAAATGGATCCGCTGCTGTTTAGTAACCGTCATAAAATATCCCTGATCGGTAGAATCACCATTGATTTCTACTGTATCGTTATAACGTAGTTCACGAAGGTAATTCATCTCCAACGACCGGATCTGATTGGTTAAGACAAGTTCCATAGGCAATCTATCCATACACCAGTCGAGATATTTAACATTGTTAGCGTGGTTGACAATATCGAGATCGGAGAGCTTTACGATATATTCATCCCTATTTTTGACCGTACTGGAGATATCGAGCTTCGAAAAAGGCCGCTGAGTGGCTGGACGGTCGGGATATGTGACAAAATCTTCGGTCGAAATTGCCAGTGTTTCGGAACTTCTTTTTACTGTATTGATGACGGCCCAATAACTGCTTGCTGTCACATAAGTCTGCCCATTCACTGTAATTTCAAAATTTCTGGTCGAGCGTGCGCCTTCCAGTTCCTGCACCCAGGTTTTGACCTTGACAATATCCATCCATTTGGGTAACCTCGCAATCTCAATTCGGATACGGCTTAGTACCCACGTTTGGTTATGTTTAGCCATTTCTTTAAATCCAAAACCCGCTACATTGGCATGCTCTCCAGCGGTGAGCTGTAAGATATTAGACAAATCGGAGAAACGGATGCGACCATTGGAGTAGCACTGGGTGAAATTAATTTCCCACTCTTTTTCGAAGACAGATCGTTCCATATAGCATATATTTTCCGCAAAAATAGATAATTGGAATCACTTGTGCCATCCCTATACGATGAAATGACACGCTATCCAGATAACGCGAACGCTCTCCAAGGTACAAACGTATTTTTATTGTAAAATAAATGATAGTTTTCTATTAGCATATTGATTATTATAGTTGGAATTGGTAGATTTAGATAAGCCAATGGCAGAAGAAGATAAAATAAGATTGGCTTGAAAGCGTTATTGATTATGTAGCGCAAATACTATTGTTAAACATTAAATGCTCGTATTATGGTTGGACAACTAATAGCTAAAGAGGAAATTCCTCAATTTAAATTTATCCCGGCGATTGAAGATAAGACTGCGACCTTTATGGATAAATTGAAAGGTGCACTTCGGTTGGGAAATGAGTTTAAATCCAAAACCGAAATTGCCTTTCAGACAGATTCCGGACCAAAACGTATTGAGACCACGGTGTGGTCGTTGACTGATAGATATATTCAGATTAAAAGTGGGATTTTAATACCATTAAAGTCTATTATAGCCATTGATTATTAAGTAATAAAAACGGAGGCTCCTATTTAGGAGCCTCCGTTTTGTATGATTACATCTTGCTTATTGGCAAAATTGGCTTTTGTTTTGTCTCTAAAACGAGTGGGTTACAAGCCGTAATTTTAGTATGCTTCTCCTGTCAATTCCTTTAGTCGTATTTCCGACACTTTAGCATCGTATTGTGCCGTATAGCTACGTGTCATTGCATTGATGTAATTTAGCTGCGCCGTTCTTACTTCCAAGGTCGTGATGGTACCGATGCGAAATTTATCCATGGTGATGTTTAAATTTTCTTTTGCCAGTTCCTCATTTTTCCGTTCTACATTGGCCAATTCGATGTTGGTAATGTAGGTTTGAAACAAAGTTCTTACTTGAGCCTGTATATCTTGTTTTTGCTGTTTGATCTGTATTTCAGAACTTTTAATCTGAAATTTGGCGATACGCTCGTTTCTATTTTGCAAAAAGCCGTTGAATATGTTCAGGGACGCCGATACACCGTAGGTGAGCCCTCTATTTTTATTTTCTGTAGAGAAACCAAGTGAGGAGTGAGATTCGTTCCAATTATACCCACTATTTAAACCAATTTTGGGATAACGTTCGGCTTTTACTGCCTTTAGGTTGAGTTCGGCGACGCGGTTGTTGATGATGGCAAGCTGAATTTGAGGATTTTGTTGATCAGCAATTTCGATGAGATTACCCAGTTTAAGATCCGTATCCAGTTTCATTTCATCTTCAACGTCAAAGTCTAGACTCAAATCTCTTGTCATCAATTGGTTGAGGTATGTCTTGGTGTTTTTAAAGCTTTCGAGCTGTCTAAGCAGGTTTGTCTGATCGGTATTCAGATCGACTTTAGCATTCAGCAGATCAAGCTTGGAACCTTTTCCGATCTGCAGGCGATTTTCGGCCAGAGTAACCCGATATTGAGAAAGTGTAATGGTTGTATCTAATGCGTTTATCAATCGTTTTTGCTGCACAAGATTATAATAGGTGGCCATGACTTCACTGAGTTGCGTAGTGACCTCATATCTTATCTCAGCCTCGCCCTGACGCTGTATTTCTTTAAATCGATCCCTACGCGCAAACATACCCAGTCCGTCAAATACTGTCCAGTTTAAGTTAACGCCATACGACATATTGTCATTTTTTGCATTGGAAACCTGCTGTACCTGTCCATCGGCCCTAACCTGTCTTGAGTTCTGGACCGAATTACTTCTGTTAAATGTACCGGTTACTGCGGGAAGCATGCCAGCGCTTCCTAAACTGGTATTCTCGATATCAATGTTGTTGTCATTTTTAGCCAAAAGAATATTGAAGTTATTGCTCAACGTTGTTTTTAGCGCATCTTCCAAGGTCAATATCGCTTGGGCACGAGCTTGAAACATGATGGAGCAAAGCCATAGTAGTAGGGTGAAATTTCTCTTCATGTTTTAATTATTCGTAGCTTTTAATGTTATCAAATTCTGGTCTATGCTTTTTTTGTCGCGACCACATATAATAAATTGCCGGGATGATGAATAAGGTCAGAATAAGCGAAAATATGGTGCCTCCGACAATTACTACCCCCATCCCAATTCTGCTGGTCGAAGCAGCGCCGAGCGACATCGCAATTGGCAATGCGCCGAGCGCAATGGCCAAACTGGTCATTAAGATCGGTCTAAGCCGGGATTCGGCTGCATGCATAATGGCTTCAAATTTTTCCATTCCCTCTTCTCGCATCTGGTTGGCAAATTCAACAATCAGGATACCATTTTTGGTGACGAGTCCGATCAGCATAATCGTTCCGATCTGACTGAAGATATTCCAGGTCTGATCAAATAACCATAAACTGATCAGTGCACCGGCTACAGCCATGGGAACAGTCAGAATGATGATAAAAGGATCAAGGAAGCTTTCAAATTGAGCCGCTAAGATCAAGTAGATTAGTAATAGAGCCAGACCAAATGCAAATAGGGTATTGGAGCTACTTTCAATAAAATCACGCGATTCACCGCTAAGGTCGGTAGTAAAGCTCTGATCGAGTACTTTTTCCTTTATCCGATCCATTGCAGCAATACCGTCGCTCATACTCATACCAGGAGCCAGGCCTGCGGAAACGGTAGCGGACATATAACGGTTGTTGTGATAGAGTTGGGGTGGACTACTTTCTTCTTTCACGCTGACAACGTTGTCCAATTGGATAAGCTGCCCCATGTTATTGCGTACATAGATGGAAGAAAGATCCGTTGGAGTCGCCCGACGGTCATTCTCAACCTGGCCAATAACTTGATATTGTTTTCCGTCGCGCATAAAATAGGCAAATCGTTGACCGCTCAGCAACAATTGTAAGGATTGCGAAACATCCAGTACAGAGACGCCTAGGCTTAGCGCCTTTAGCCGGTCAATTTCAACATGAAGCTCTGGCTTGTTGAACTTGAGGTTGATATCTGTTGTTGAGAACGTGGGATCGTTGTTGACCTCATTCATAAATTGCGGTATTTTTTCCTGAAGTTTTTCAAAATTCTGTGCTTGGATAATATATTGCACAGGTAACCCACCTCTACGATTCATGGATATTGTGGGCGACTGTGATACATTGACCCGAACAGCATCGTATTGTTTAGTCCATTTGGTCAATTCCTTCGCAATATCATCCTGGGATTTCTGGCGCTCACTGGGGTCAACTAACGTCATCCGAATACGTCCAGAATTGACGGACGCTGCTCCGAAGCCAGGTGAAGTGATGTTGAGACTGATTTTATTCTCCGGAATTGAATCATACACGAGTTTGTCCAGTTCCTGCATATAACGATCCATATATTCGTAGGTAGCACCTTCTGGACCTGTTACATTGACAGAGATATTACTTCGGTCATCATAAGGTGCAGTTTCTTTTTTAATGGACGAAAAAAGGATTCCAATAACCACAAAACAGATGATTAGGATCGGAAAGCTGATCCATTTGAATTTCATGAATTTGTCAAGGGCATTAGCATACCCCTTGTTCATCTTGACAAACATGGGTTCGGTCCAATTATAAAATTTTGTTTTTTTGTGTCCACCACCTTTGATAAGATAGGCATTGAGCATAGGGGTGAGCGTCAGGGAAACAAACGCAGAAACTAATACGGCCGAAGCGATAACGACTCCAAATTCGCGGAACAACCGACCCACAAAGCCTTCAAGAAATATAACAGGTAAGAATACCGCTGCAAGTGTGATTGAAATCGAGATAACGGCAAAGAAGATTTCCTTTGAGCCCTTCAAAGCAGCTTCTATGGGAGACATACCTTCTTCCACTTTCTTAAAAATATTTTCCGTCACTACAATCCCATCGTCGACGACAAGACCTGTCGCGAGTACAATCGCAAGCAGAGTAAGCACATTAATCGAAAATCCGAACATGTACATAATAAAAAATGTTGCAATCAATGAGACGGGAATATCCAGAAGAGGCCGTAATGCGATACCCCAGTCGCGGAAGAAAAAGTAAATAATTAAGGTGACCAAGATAATTGAAATCAGCAGTGTCTCGGCGACTTCCTCAACAGATTTTTTAATAAATGTAGTGTTGTCAGAAGCTATGTTAAGGATAATATCTTGGGGTAGATCTTCCTTGATCTGATCGAGCATTTTATAAAAATTATTGGCAATATCGAGGTAGTTTGTGCCGGGTTGAGGAATAATTGCTATACCAACCAATTGCTTCCCATTGCTGACCATTTTTGTTTCCAGATTTTCGGCATCTATTTCTGCCCGGCCAATGTCGATGAATTTGACAATACGGCTGCTATCGGCTTTCAGAACGATAGCATTAAACTGTTCGGGTGTAGAAAGGTTTCCTACGGTTTTTACAGTGAGCTCCGTGGTATTTCCAACAATTTTTCCAGAAGGCAATTCAACGTTTTGATTATTCAGTGCCGTGCGGATATCAGAAGCGGTGATACCATAAGCAGCCATACGGTCGGGGTTGAGCCATAAGCGCATCGCGTAGCGCTTCTGACCGTAAATTTGGGTACTGCTGACACCTGGAATTGTCTGTAGTCTTTCTGAGATCACATTTTCGGCGTAGTCGCTCAGCGAAAGTTTATCGCGCGTTTCACTTTGCAGCGTCAACGTGATAATAGGATCGGAGTCGGCATCGGCTTTGGAAACCACTGGCGGAGCATCGATATCCTGAGGCAAGCTTCGGATGGCCTGAGATACCTTATCACGGACATCATTTGCCGCTTCTTCAAGATTTTTCTGCAGACCAAACTCGATGGTGATGTTACTGGACCCCTGGTTACTGGAGGATGATATATTCCGGATGCCATCAATGGAGTTGATGGCTTTTTCCAGCGGTTCGGTAATCTGAGATTCAATGATATCTGGATTTGCACCCGCATAGTTTGTTCTAACAGAAACAATAGCCGGGTCAATGGAGGGGTATTCGCGGACGCCCAAAAAGCTAAAACCAATGTAGCCAAACAATATAATGGTTATATTGACGACAATAGTTAAAACCGGGCGTTTAATAAAGATAGCAGATAAATTCATGCTCAGTTAGTTAGCTAGTGATACCTTAACTTTTGATCCATCCTTTAACGACAGGACACCTGTAGTTAAAATGGTGTCACCGGCACTGATCCCAGATAAAATGACAATATCTTTGTCTGTACGTGCACCCGTTTCAACCTTCACTTCTTTGGCTAGGCCATGCTGTACTATAAACACTTTTTTTCCGTCCTGAACAGGTACGATGGCTTCTGTTGGGATGGATATCGCATCGTTTTCTACCTCGATTGGAACGCTCACGTTAACAAATGATCCTACTTTCAATTTTCCCTGCTCGTTGTTTGCGCGGGCTCTGACTGTAAGTGTCCTGGTGTTAAGTGATACTTGAGGTTCTACAGCGTAGATAGTTGCTTTCATGACGGTTGGGTCATTGGCGACACTAAACTCGATCGGCATATTTACTTTAACGATACTGCTGTATTTTTCGGGGACTGCGAAGGTGATTTTTACCAAGTTGTCCTTGACCAGATTTGTGATCAGCGTGGTGGGCGAGACAATGGCTCCTACAGAGATATTCCGTAATCCAATCATTCCGCTAAATGGCGCCCTTATGGTAGTCTTTGATATTTGTGCCTGGATCAACTGAATCTGTGCGGCAGAAGTTTTTAAGGCCGCACTGGCAATATCAAATTCCTCTTGACTGATAGCGCCTTTTTGCAACAGCAATTTGGCTCGACGTTCATTTTCTGCATTGAGCTGATTGGTCGTTTGGGATTGTCTTAATTGTGCCTGCAGTTCTATATCATCAATCTTGATCAAAGGTTCACCCTGCCTGACACGCTGCCCTTCTGCAAAATATATTTTGGTGATTCGACCATTGACTTCACTTCTGACCTCGACCTGCTCTTCTGCGTCAATGCTTCCCGAAAGATTGATCGATCTATCGGCGACAGAAGATTTGGCAATGATCGCCTGTGCCGGCACTGGAACATCTTTTTTCTCCCTCGGCTTATCGGTTCCCTCTTTGTCTTTTTTAGCAGTAACCAGAAAGTATCCACCTCCAAAAACAGCGCAGGCCAAAAGAAGGTAAATGATCGATTTTTTATTCATATGGTATAGTATCTTGTGTACTTTTTATATTTAACTGGTAAATATAGGTTTATTATAATGTGGTTACGGGTTGTCAAAAGGATTTTACAATATATACAAAACTGTAGCAAGATCATGCACAGTGTTTTTGCTGGGAGCGAAGGGAGAAAAAAAGCTAGAAATTCATTTCTAGCTTTGCGTTTACTATTTTTTTGATTTTGTCTTTTGTTCCACTTCTTTTGGAGCCTCATCGTTTAATTTCGGCTTGATTGCAGCTCTGGACAAATGCGGTCTTCTTTTTCCAAAAGAACCATTCGATATTTTTCCTCTTCTGGTTTTGATGTCACCTTTTCCCATAGTGTAAAATATTTTGGTTTTTAAAATTATATATAACCTAAATATAGTGATTTGTTTTTAAAGAGTCAACTGTTTTGTCTTCAAATAATGGGAAAAATACGTTTTTGGACATCAATTTTGAAGTTTTGGGTAATGGTATCAAAAAACAAATTGTTGATTGGTTTGTTTTCGGCAACTAAGTAGGGAATTTCCAATATGCTATTTTTTAATTTAATACGGTAATAGCCATATAACAACCCTCTGGTCGTCTGAATCGATTCAATTTTCTGCACGGCTTCAATATCCTTTAAAAGGTTAAAGCTATAATTTTCTCCTTTTAATTGTTCAATAAATACTTCATCAGTTTTGGCATTATACCATACTTGCTGGCTCTTTACCTTATTAAAATGGTTGTTGAACAAAAAAAGATAGCCTATAAGAAAGAATGCAATGGGAAGGAGGAAGAGGATAATTTTTATCTTCACAAACAGCAATACGGTAATCAGAATCAGGATGACACCCATGATGACATTGGAAATGGTTTTTTTTAGATTTGCCTGGATGACTGCGGAGGAAGCCTCAATCAATTGAAAACCTGATTTTAAATCTTTGGATCCACCAGCAGCAAACCCAAAAAGATTAAATTTTTTGCGTATCATCAGATAAGCAATAAGGATAAAAAGTCCAATGATCAGGAACCGCATATTGTATACCTAGTATTGTTCATCTTCGTTTGGGTATTTTACTGCTTTCACTTCAGCCACATAATTGCTTACTGCAGTGGTAATTTGCTCATGCAATTTAGCAAAATGACGCATAAATTTAGGTTTAAAATCTGCATTCATGCCCAGCATATCGTTAATGACAAGTACCTGACCATCGCAATCCGGTCCAGCACCGATACCTACCGTAGGAATTGTCAATGTTTCGGTCACTGCCTTGGCCAATTTTGCAGGTATCTTTTCCAACACAATTGCAAAACAGCCGGCGTCCTGTAAAGCAAGCGCATCCTCGATGAGTTTAGCTGCCTCTTGTTCTTCCTTGGCACGGACACCAAAATTACCAAATTTGTTGATAGATTGAGGAGTAAGGCCCAGGTGACCACATACGGGAATACCGCCGGCAATGATTTTTTTGATGTTTTCTATGATTTCAAGACCACCTTCCAGTTTCAGTGCATGTGCGCCAGATTCCTTCATCATACGGACGGCTGCGTTGTAGGCCTCATTGGCAGATCCCTGATAAGAACCAAAGGGCAAGTCTGCCAGCACCATGGCGCGCTGCGTTCCCCTTGCAACTGACGCCGCATGGTATATCATATGATCAAGGGTAATAGGCAAGGTGGTTTCATATCCAGCAAATACGTTGGCGGCAGAATCTCCAATCAAAATAACATCAACACCCGCCTGATCAACCATTTTAGCCATGGAATAATCATAGCTGGTCAGCATAGATATCTTTTCCTGACGGTCTTTCATGGCTTGTAGCATGGCGGTGCTTACGCGTTTCATTTCTTTGTTTACAGACATCTTAACTTTTATTTTGTGTCCAAAAGTAAGCTTTTTATAATACATTGACCAATATTCTGCCTGGTGTTTTGTATTTTTGCCAAATGATACAAAATGAGAATCGTCTATTTAAATTTCCTAAATTTTCAGAATTAATCATTCATGAGGATGAAAATTTGATTGTTATCAATAAGCCACCGTTTGTAGCTTCTTTGGATGAGCGTGAGGGCGGAGAGGTGAATATCCTTCGATTGGCGAAAAAATACCATCCGGATGCACAGGTGTGCCACCGTTTGGATAAAGAGACTTCGGGTATTTTATTAATTGCCAAAAACCCCGAAACGTATCGTTCAATTTCTATCGCATTTGAAAAAAGAAGAGTGAATAAGACTTACCATGCGATCATAGGCGGTACGCACACTTTTCAGAATTTGCTGGTTGATTTACCGATCTTGAATCAGGGCAATAAAAATGTATCGATTGACCGTGCCAATGGCAAAGCAGCGGAAACTATATTCAATTCGATCAAATATTACAAGAATTATACATTAGTGGAATGTAAACCCATTACTGGACGGATGCACCAAATCCGTATTCACCTAGCGACACAACACGCAGCAATTGTTGGCGACGATATGTATCGCGGTAAACCGGTCTATTTATCCCAAATTAAGAAGCGTGGGTATACCTTGTCGAAAGACGAGGAAGAACAGCCTATCATGAAGCGTTTTGCGCTACATGCCAAACATATCGAATTCGAACTGAATGGCGTTAAGTTGGTTTTCGATGCGCCCTATCCAAAGGATTTTGCGACCTTATTAAAGCTGTTAGATAAGTTTGATTCATAAATAGGCCATTTACAGATGAACCCGAAGACAAAGAAAATAGTCGGAAACGTTGTATTTGTACTGGTTATTGGTTTGCTGATTTGGCCAACAAGTAGAAGTTATTTTCAGCAAGCCCTAATGAAAATAGGCTTTTTTAAACTAAAGTTAGAAGTTACGCCGGACGCTAAAAAATCTTTTGCGACTTCGCCCAAGTTAGGCACTGAGGTATCTTTTATAAACCAGCAAGGCATGCCCGTAAAGGTGGCTGATCTGAGAGGAAAGGTGATTTTTATCAATTTTTGGGCAACTTGGTGTGCCCCTTGTCGGGCCGAAATGCCTTCGATAAATAAACTTTATAATACGTATAAGGATAGCGCCCATGTTGTGTTTTTGATTGTTGAGGTAGAGGGTGATAGAGCGAAGGCCGAAGCGTTCATTAAGGCAGAGGGATTGAACTTACCGCTAAGCTTTCCGAACAGTGATATTCCAAAGGAGTGGCTTTCTGGGCCTATTCCAACAACACTCATATTGGATAAGGAAGGAAATCTTGCCGCAAGACATGAAGGGCTGGCTGACTATTCGACTCCAGAGGTGACCAAATTTATTCAAGATTTAATCAATAAATAATTTTTTAAGATCTCTAAAATAAGCATGACAAGAGCAGAACTTATTCATCAAATAAAAGCGAAACGCTCATTTCTATGTGTCGGACTGGACACTGACCTAGCCAAAATACCTGACCATCTTTTAGACGATGAGGATCCGATCTATAGCTTTAACAAAGCTATAATAGAAGCAACAGCTGATCTATGTGTAGCCTACAAACCGAATATAGCATTTTATGAATGTTATGGAATAAAAGGCTGGCAATCGCTTCAAAGAACCTGGGCTGCCTTACCAAAGGACTGTTTTAGTATTGCTGACGCAAAAAGAGGGGATATCGGTAATACATCCGGACGTTACGCGATGGCATTTTTTGATGAAAAGGCTTCTGGTCTCGGATTCGATAGTATCACCATTGCACCTTATATGGGCAAGGACTCGGTAACGCCGTTTTTGGATTTTAAAGACAAATGGGCTATCGTGCTAGCGCTAACATCAAATGCGGGTAGCTTAGACTTTCAGAATTTTGAGAATAAAGAGGGGCTGCAGTTGTTCGAACAGGTGATCGACAAAGTCAATACCTGGGGCACGCCAGAAAATCTTATGTATGTGGTCGGGGCAACCCGGGGAGAAGGATTTATCAAAATTAGGGAGCATGCGCCAGATCATTTTTTATTGGTTCCGGGCGTGGGTGCTCAGGGGGGCTCGCTCGAAGATGTATGTAAATTTGGTATGAACAAAGATTGTGGACTTTTGGTCAACAGCACAAGGGGCATTATCTATGCTTCAAAAGGGACTGATTTCGCTGAAAGAGCGCGGCAGGAAGCTTTAATTCTTCAAAAAGAAATGGAAATAGAACTGGTAAAAGCGGGTATTATTTCCTGATTTGACATTTAATAATTCATTCGTAATACTTACCTTTGCAGCATGCCAGAAAAAATTATAATTCTAGACTTCGGGTCTCAATACACACAGTTGATCGCAAGACGTGTCAGAGAGCTAAATGTGTATTGTGAGATACACCCGTTCAATAAATTGCCAGATTTTGACGACACCGTAAGAGGTGTTATCTTTTCGGGAAGTCCTTATTCTGTTAGACAAGAAGATGCGCCACAAATAGATTTTGTCGCTATTCAGGATCGTTTCCCACTTTTAGGCGTATGTTACGGAGCGCAATACATTGCTCAAAAATCCGGCGGTGAGGTGTTACCTTCTGAAATTCGTGAATATGGTCGTGCAAATCTGCAGTTTGTCAATAGTGAGAATGAATTATTGGCAGGCGTACCCACGCAATCGCAGGTATGGATGTCTCATGGCGATACGATTAAAGAAGTACCTGCACATTTTGAAATTATAGCGAGTACAGATAAAGTGCGCGTAGCAGCGTATCAAGTAAAAGGTACCCGCACATACGGTATACAATTTCATCCCGAAGTAACGCATAGTACAGACGGTGCTATCGTATTGAAAAACTTTGTTGTCAATATTTGTGGTTGTGCACAGGAATGGACACCAGATGCTTTTGTCGATACAACGGTATCTTCTTTGAAAGAGCAACTAGGTGATGATCATGTTATTATGGCTTTGTCTGGTGGGGTAGATTCGACAGTTGCTGCGGTGTTATTACACCATGCAATCGGAAAGAAACTCCATTGTATTTTTGTAGATCATGGTTTGCTTCGTAAGGATGAATATGAGCAAGTATTGGATTCTTACAAAAATATGGGCTTAAATATTAAAGGAATCAATGCAAAAGATTTGTTTTATGGTAGATTAGCTGGAGTTTCCGAGCCAGAAGAAAAACGCAAGATCATTGGTAATTCGTTTATTGATGTCTTCGATGAAGCTGCAAAAGAGATCCAAAAGGAATTGCCTGAAGGCATTGAAGCGAAGTGGTTAGGGCAAGGAACAATTTACCCTGATATCATCGAATCAGTTTCAGTGAAAGGGCCTTCGGCGACTATCAAATCACACCATAACGTTGGAGGCTTACCTGATTTCATGAAGCTGAAAGTTGTGGAACCACTTAAGACTTTGTTTAAAGATGAAGTCAGAAGAGTAGGGAAAGCGCTGGAAGTTGATCCGTCAATTTTAGGTAGACATCCATTTCCTGGGCCGGGTTTGGCAATTCGTATTTTGGGTGATATTACACCCGAGCGTGTACGTATTGTGCAAGAGGCTGATGCGATCTTCATCAATAATCTGAAAGAATCCGGTTGGTATGATAAAGTATGGCAGGCAGGCACAATTTTCTTACCTGTGCGTTCAGTAGGCGTTATGGGTGATGAGCGCACTTACGAGCACGTCGTTAGCTTGCGTGCGGTCGGTTCGCTAGATGGAATGACTGCGGATTGGATACATTTACCATATGATCTGTTGGCAAAGATTTCAAATGAAATTATCAACCATGTGAAAGGAATAAACAGAGTTGTGTATGATATCAGTTCAAAACCACCCGCTACAATTGAGTGGGAATAAAATATGGGTTGCGGCGCTTGTAGCGTTATGCCTTGCAAGCTGTACAACCAAAAAAAGCACAGTATTGCGTTCGCCTTCCTCTGGTCATGGCGAACAGCAAACTGCTGTTACTAAACCACCTGTTGACAAAGAAAGTACCATTACCAGGATGGGGGATACCCAACATGTCAATGGCTATGCTGTGAAAAATAATCGCATCGCACTGCTTTTGCCGTTCGAGTTAGGTAATATTGCAGGCACAGTTAGGAAGGAAGACGTGGAGCGCTCATCTTTGGCGCTGGATTTTTACCAGGGATTTCAGTTAGGTCTTGACAAAATTGCGAAGGAAGGTGCTTTGTTCGATTTGCAGGTAATTGATTCTAGAGACAATGTTGCGTATAATGCAACATTGGGTACATCGGCCAATGTCAAAGATGCCGTGCTCGTGGTGGGACCAGTATATCCGCGTGAGATTAAGAGCTTTGGGCAGGCCTTTGCAAACAAGAACGTTCTACAGGTTTCTCCATTGGCAGCAACCATGGCTTCTGAATTTAGCCTCCCCAATTTGGTTTCTATAACACCATCTATTCGTACACACGCCGAAACATTGGCGAAGTATGTTGCCGAGCAATATTATAATGGGGATCAGATTGTTATTTACGATGCTGGTGATGATGACAGCAAACAATTTTTGGTCAATTTTGCAAACGAGATTACCAAAGCTAACCCACAGGCTAAAGTAAAAACGGTTATGAGCATCAATGAGCTTAACAACAGTCTTGTGTTGGCAGGTACCAATCATATCATTTCAGGTACTGCCAATAAAAATTTAGTAAAGGGCCTCTTGGATGCTATGGATGAACGCTTTCTGAATCCAGGTAATCAGTTTAAATTATATGGACACCCAAACATGGCCAAGCTTTCCTTTGAGAATTTCGAAAACATGGATTTTTATGCATTGACCATTACCTCTTCTAACTTGGTTGATGAGACGGATGGAGATACCAAAAAGTTTATTGGAAATTACAAAGCTGCTTATAAAGTTGATCCGTCCGAGTTTTCTTACAAAGGGTATGACGCTGCATTGTATTTTGGTCGATTGATTCATAAGTATGGAGTGGATTATGTCAGCCGAATGACGCAGGAGAAGTTTTCGGGATTGAATAGCGATTACAGATTTGAATTTTACCCAAAATGGGGCTATGCAAACAGATCGTTGGGCATGTTGGTCTATCACGATAAAAAATTTGAAAGAAAATAATCTTTGAATGGCTGAATTCAGTGAAAAACGTGTTCATCAGCAAATACGTAATTTTGAGCGAGCAATGGATGGTTTTGAAGCTGATCAACCATTTTCACGTTATTTAACAACTTTTTTTAAGCTAAATAAACAAATGGGATCTTCCGACCGAAAGGCCGTCTCCCGTTTGTGCTATAATTATTTCCGTTTAGGGACTGCAGCTCCGCAGTTATCACAGCAACGTAGGCTGGTAATTGCCGAATTTCTATGCGAGCAAGAAAGCCCCTTAGTGGCAGTTCTTGAACCTGCTTACGCCGATAAGCTTCACCTTTCAATCCGAGACAAAATTAACTTTTTGGAGTCTGAAGGCTTTTTTAAATTGGAAGACCTATTTCCCTTTACGGAGCATATTTCTGAAAAGGTGAATTTAACTGCCTTTTTGGAAAGTCAGTGCATTCAGCCCTATTTATATATTCGGGTAAAACGAGGAAAGACAAATTTCGTGCGCGCCATTTTAGATGGTAGTCAGATTCCCTATACCACTATTGGCGAGCAGACCATTGCCTTAACTAATGGTACCTCCTTACAACGATTTGATGCCTTGGATGGCATTATTGAAGTACAGGATCTTTCTTCACAACGTACTTTAGCGTATATGGAGCCCGGAGAAAATGAATCCTGGTGGGATACATGTGCAGCTTCGGGTGGTAAATCCCTTTTATTGATGGATGCTTGTCCTACCGTAAATTTGTTGGTATCGGATATTCGTATGAGCATTCTTCGGAACCTCGACGAGCGTTTTGATCGTGCCGGAATAAAGCATTATCGCAAGAAAATAATTGATCTTAGCAAAGATACTTTTCCGCTCCTTGGGAGCGAAAAATTTGACGGAGTACTTTTGGATGCGCCGTGCACAGGATCAGGAACGTGGGGACGTACGCCCGAAATGATTCGGCAATTTAGGGCCGATAAGATCGCTGAATTTAATGCACTTCAAAAAAATATAGCCAGTCATGTGGTGGGGCATGTAAAAGTGGGTAAGCCACTAATTTATATCACTTGCTCCATTTTTAAAGCAGAAAATGAAGATGTTGTCAGCTATATTGCTGATCATTTTGGTTTTGAAATAGCACGCATGGATTACCTGGAAGGGTATACCGAAAAGGCCGATAGCATGTTTGTCGCGCGTTTGATAAAAAAGTAATATCTTATTGTAGAAAGTGTATAGGCTATTTTTTCCAAACGGAAAAAATAGCCTTTTTTCATGACTATACGTATTTTTGTTGCATTCGTTAGTCACATTTACTGGGGATCACCAGTACCGGGCAGGTAGATTTGCGAATAACCGATTCAGAGACAGAACCAGATATAAAATGATCAAAACCGGTCCGCCCATTAGAGCCCATGATAATCAGATCCGCAGACCATTCGTGCGATGCAGCCAGAATTTCTTCTTTAATAGATCCTATTCGATTAAACAAATAGACTTCGCCTGCACCAGTAAACTCGCGGCTTATCTTCTCTAAATACTTTTGCGCATTGTCCTGCTCCATTTCCGAAACCTCCGGAACGATGATAGGCTGCTGCCCCAATAAGGGATCTGCTCCAAAATTGGCAGGAGAAGTAGGGGGGATAACGGTGACAAGGGCTACGGAAGCTCCAAATACCTGGGCCATTTCTTTCGCATAATGTATTGCCTTTTCAGCGCATGGCTCGTCGTCAACAGCGACTAATATCCTTTTGAATTTTGAATTTGTATTCTCCATATCTGCTATTATTGATTTATCTTCGTCATATAATATATAATCATAGATTGGACGATTTTGTTTTATTAGCATATGAAATATGGTATTTGTACACTTGCTCTCGTACCGTTACGTCTAGAACAGGCACACCGTAGCGAGATGGTTTCTCAGGTATTGTTTGGAGAGCTGTTTGAGATCCTGGATGAACAGGCGGATTGGACATCAATACGTTTATTGGAAACGGATTATTTGGGTTGGATTCAAAACGGGCAGTTTCAGCAACTAGCCGACTTGGATAGACAACATTATTTAAGTGGAGAGCCTACTATTGTTGGACGGGAGGGTGGAGTTCTTTTTAACGATACAACACAATTGCAGCTCTGTCATGGTACCAAGCTTTATCTAAATGCAGGGAATACCGTCAATTTATCGCAATTGACATTTACCTATCAAGGTCGTATCAATACCTATATCAGAGAGCAATTTGAAACCGAGTTAGCGCAATTGGCCTTAAGTTACAAAGACGTTCCTTATCTATGGGGTGGACGTTCGCAATGGGGGATTGATTGCTCTGGTTTCTCCCAATTGATTTATAGGTGTTTCGATATATCCTTACCACGCGATGCTTACCAGCAGGCCGAGATCGGGCAGACTGTAGATTTTGTTTCGGAAATACAGGTAGGGGATTTGGCTTTTTTCGATAATGCCGAAGGAAGGATTACACATGTAGGGATTATGCTGGATCGCGATACGATTATCCATGCTTCTGCAAAAGTTCGTGTGGACAGGATGGATTCAGCAGGTATTTTTAATGCAGAACTGAATTGCTATACACACAAACTTCGCATTGTTAAACGGTATAATTAACATAGGAAAAAGAAGGGCGATAAAATAGTTTATCGCCCTTCTTTTTTCTATGTGTTTCGTTGAGACTAGAATTTGAATGTCAAACCAAATTTAGCAGTATCAAAGAAGTTGTTAAAGCTATTGATGTTTGCATTAAATTCATTAGATGATTTAGCACCATCAACATCAACTTTTGAAGTTTTGAACGACAATAAGTCAGTCAGACCAAAATTGATCGCAATCTTAGGTGTCACAAAATAGTTGATCCCCAAACCAGCGTTCGCACCGAAACCTTTTGTTTTAGCCATATCAATTGTGGTAGTTCCATTATTGATTTTTCCATCTTCTTGCGCATAACCAGCACCAAGTTGTGCATACGTTTTGAATCTTGAACCTAACTCAAGGAAATAGTAACGTCCAAATGCACCTATACCGAATTGGTTGTTTTTTACATATGATTCATTCGACTGATCTACGTTCTTTGTCGCTTTTTCATTACCAACGTTTACATCTAAACCAACTGCGATCTTGTCAGAGACGAAGTAACCAACAGAAGGGTTGAAGTTAAAGGAATTTGTTTTTGTTTGATTAGTCTTATCGTTTGAAGTATTAGCGGATAGGTTACCTTCAACAATAACATCGCTCTTTTTGAATCCGAATTCTTGTGCTTGTGAAGCAAATGTCAAACCAGCTACAGCTGCTAATGTTAGTAAAACTTTTTTCATGTCTTTTTTTATTTAATAGTTTGTTTTAATGTGCCAGTTATTACTTCCTGACTTTTTAAATTTGTTAGTCAAATATCGAAATCATATTCTATTTTTTTGTCATTGGATTGTCTAGATATTTGATATAATCGTAAATTATAGTGGATCAAGGTCTTAAAATTTGTTATAATTTTATTTTTATTGTTTCTATTTAATGATAATGATATTATGCTGACTTTTTGTATTTAATTGTCAAATTCAAGCAAGAAGATAAAAAAAAGCCATTTGTCAGTATTTGACAAATGGCTTTTTTTCATTATAAAATTAAATCTTACTCGAAATATTCTTTGATTCGTTCGAAGAATGATTTTTCACTTTTACCTGGTTGAGGTTTAAAGTTTGGTGATTCTTTCAGTTTGTTCAGTAATTCTTTTTCTTCATTAGACACAGCTTTTGGTGTCCATATATTAACATATACAAGCTGGTCTCCCTTGTGGTAAGAATTAACCTCAGGAATACCCTTTCCTTTTAACCGTAAAATTTTACCACCTTGTGTGCCGGGCTCAATTTTGATTTTTGCTTTTCCGTCTATTGTCGGAACTTCCACGCTGGTTCCTAATGTAGCATCTACAAAATTAATATACAAATCGTAGATGACATTGAGTCCGTCGCGTTTTAAACTTTCGTGAGCAACTTCTTCGATCAATATAATTAAATCTCCCGGTACACCACCACGTGGGGCTGCATTTCCCTTTCCGCTCATGGATAGTTGCATGCCTTCACTTACCCCTGCCGGGATATTGATGGAGATTGTCTCTTCGCCACGTTCAAGTCCTTCACCACGACACGTTGTACATTTTGCCGTGATTTCTACGCCTTCACCATTACAGGTAGGACAGGTGCTTGTAGTTTGCATTTGTCCTAAAATCGTATTGGTAACTCGTCTAACTGATCCCGATCCACCACAGGTTTTACAGGTATGGAAAGAAGATTTATCTTTAGCACCCGATCCGTCACAGGTATGACAGACGACTTGCTTGTTGACTTTTACCTTTTTCTCAACGCCTTTGGCAATTTCCTCAAGCGTTAACTTAACTTTTATGCGTAAGTTGCTTCCTCTGGCTACGCGGCGTCCGCCACGCTGGCCACCGCCGCCGCCAAAGAAACTTTCAAAGGGATGTCCTCCGCCAAAGATATCACCAAATTGACTGAATATGTCTTCCATATTCATGCCGCCGCCGCCGCCGAAACCACCGCTGGCAGAATTACCAGCATGGCCAAATTGGTCATAACGTTGACGTTTCTGTGGATTGCTCAAGATATCGTATGCCTCAGCAGCTTCCTTAAACTTTTCTTCAGCCTCATGGTCACCCGGATTTTTGTCCGGATGATACTTTATCGCTAGCTTGCGATACGCTGATTTAATCTCCTTCTCGTCCGCTGATCGCGAGACACCAAGTATATCGTAATAATCTCTTTTTGACATCGTCTTAATATTATTGACCTATAACTACTTTTGCGTGACGGATAACTTTGTCACCTAAGTAGTAACCTTTTTCGATCACATCCACCACTTTGTTCTTTAACTCTTCTGTAGCGGCAGGTATTGCTGTAATAGCCTCTTGTAACTCAGGATCGAAATCTTGGTCTTTAACGTCCATTTCCTTTAACCCTAATTGCGATAATGTTTGTCTGAATTTATTGTTGACAATTTCCATTCCCGTTTTGACCGACTCAACATCAGTTGCAGTCTCCATGGCTGTTAACGCTCTGTCAAAATCATCCAATGTAGGCAACAACTTGCTGATAACATCTTTCCCAGCTGATTGAATCAATTCAACACGTTCTTTACTTGTACGTTTTCTATAATTGTCAAATTCGGCAGATAGACGAATGTACTTATCCTTTGCCTCTGCCAATTCTGCAGCCAGTTTATCTTCAGTAGACAGTTCTTCTGCTAGGTTATCAGCAGGTAGTTCTTGTTGTTCAGAAGAATTCGTTTCTACTGGATCTTGGCTTTCATCGTAATAATTATCTTGCTCATTCATATCTTCAATGCTAAAATTAGATTCAAAAATTTACTCTATGCTTCGTTTGTCAAAGTTTTTGCCAAACAATAAAATTCCGACAGCTTGTCAGATTTTATTAAAAAAGCCTAACAATTTGTCGGAATCGGTATTTTTATATGTCAGTTTTCCGTTTAGATACTGACATTGTCCTGTAATATACCATCACCGGTTTTAATGATACGGGAAGGCATATTGCGGATAATGGTATAATCGTGTGTGGCCATCAATATAGCTGTTCCTGAGCTGGCAATATCTCTTAGCAACAAGACAATTTCTTCTGATGTAGCAGGGTCTAGGTTACCTGTAGGTTCATCTGCCAAAATAATTTCTGGATTATTTAACAATGAACGGGCAATCACAATACGTTGCTGTTCACCACCGGAAAGTTCATGGGGCATTTTCTTCAATTTGGAGCGAAGTCCAACTTTTTCCAATACGTCCAAGATACGGCTATCGATCATTTTCTTGTCTTTCCACCCTGTTGCTTTCAGTGCAAACTCGAGGTTTTTCTCGATGCTTCGATCCGATAGAAGATGAAAGTCCTGAAAAACGATTCCCAGTTTTCTACGCAGGTATGGAACATCATTTTCATGCAGTTTTTTTAAATCAAAACCAGCAATCATGCCCTCTCCATTACCAATGTATAAGTCGCCATAAATTATCTTTAACAAACTACTCTTTCCACTGCCGGACTGACCGATAAGGTAGATAAACTCGCCTTTGCCGATATTTAGATTTACATTCGACAATACCAAATGTTTCTGTTGGAAAATGTCAACGTTTTTTAATGTAATAACTTTATTTTCAATCATGGAAGCTAAAATTCTAATTTTTTAATTTGTCCAAAGGGCATTTCTCTAACCAGTTGCATGATATATGCTGCCTTTTCTCCTAATCCGATCTTATCAAGCGATTTGTCCGGGCGGTCGACTCTAAAATATGCAAGTAAGGTGAACGCATCATCTCTTAGTTGTACATAATCAGGGATTTTGGCTACACCTTTTACTTTAATGATATACATAGATTCAAAGTTAGTATTTTTAATGCAATTTCTTTACTACGAATTTAAAGGAAGCTTAACAGTTGGCAAATAGAAAATCCAGCGTATTCACCCCATCGGCGTAATCATCTAGCGATGGACACTGGCTTTCGCCAAAATGAAATTGGGGAGACGGCACTTTCAATGCCAGTTCGGATACAACACATTGAATGTTTTCTTGCGCTAATGTCAGCTTATTCTCGACTTCAGCAATTGTTTCGTAAGTTTCATAATAAACCACGGCAAGGGGAGAAGCTGTTTTCTCATCTTCTTTCAGCAATAAAAATCCATTATCAAAATGTTTGTCGCCATTGATCAGATAGATGGATTTGTTGTAATCATAATTATTGGTATATTTAAAATGCGCTGTCACATTATTGAATGCCGCTATACCTTCAAAAAAATGGGCTATTGGATACTCCTTTGGTATAAATAGTTTGGAAATAGAGCGGCAACCCAGTCCAAAATAATCGAAAATATCATGCCCAAGAGCTTCCAGCTGGCTAGGAGATTCCGCTCCCCCCAACACAGCTACACTATTTCGATTGCGGCGGATAATATGCGGCTTGGTACCAAAATAGTAATCGAAATAGCGGGCGCTATTGTTAGATCCCGTTGCGATGACCAGGTCGAAATCTTTTAATCGGTCAACAATTTCAAAAGCATCGCCAAAATATGGATCAATTTTTTTCAGCAGACCCATCACATAGGCCGTCAGTCCCGCGTCGTCAGATGATACTTTTATTTTGGCTTTAAAGCCACTTATCAAAACGGCGAGGATGTCATGGAATCCGACCAAAGGTATATTGCCCGCGAGAATTAATCCTACAGTTTTTGTCGATTGTATATCTGGGTATGGCGCCAACCAATGCGTAAGTTTCTCTATGGTAAGATTTTCTGCAATCGCCCGTAGCGCGCGTTCAACATTTTGTGGGGTATACCAGGGGTTTTTATGTTGGGCAGATTGGATAATCTGACTGGATTCTTCAGAAGGCAGTCGAAGCTGCTCGCCTAATTTTACAAATGCATTTATTCGTTGTTCCTTTGTCAAAATATTAAAATTTTAAAAGATGAATACACAAATTTGTGTTATATTTGTGCTGTTAACATTAATCAACGTGAATCATCTAGCCTTATTGTACAATTCGACTTTGTTTCATATTGATAATGCAAAAATAGTTTATTTATCATAATTGTGAGGTTATAAATGGCGATTAAAATTACAGACGAATGCATTAACTGTGGTGCTTGCGAACCCGAATGCCCAAATAATGCGATATACGATGCTGGTGTAACTTGGAAATTCTCAGATGGGACTGCTTTGGACGGGATTATTGATTTTGGCGACGGTGTTACACTTGATGCCAATGAGTCTCAGGAAGCAATCTCTAATGAAGTCTATTATATTGTTTCGGATAAATGTACAGAATGTGTAGGTTTTCATGATGAGCCTCAATGTGCAGCGGTTTGCCCTGTAGATTGTTGCGTGGACGACGAAGATGTGCGTGAGTCTAACGACGAGCTATTAGCGAAAAAATCTTGGTTACACGCGGAATAAGTTTATTGCTCCGCAAGAGATATGAGGCAGGAAAAGAAATTTTCCTGCCTTTTTTGTGTTTTACAATTTTGAGAAATCGATATTTTGTTGCGAAACATGGCTATTTGGAATAATAATATTTGCAAAAGCATAGTATTTTTTTATTTTTGTTCTTTTGACCATTAAAATCTTTTAAATGTTAAAAACCAAAATAGGGTTGATGACCCTGATCACAGTTACATTAGCTTGTATCATTGCTGTATTATACGAATTTGATGTTGTAGGCTTTTCGCATGAATTTCTAATGGCTGTCCGTTGGATAGTTGCTACCGTTTTGGTTGTCAATGCGCTTTTTAAGAAAAATTTGACCACCTGGATTTTGACCTGCATGATTATCGGGATCTTCGTTGGGTTAGATTTTCCAAATCTGGCGATTTCCTTGCAGCCTTTAAGTAAAGGTTTTATCAAGTTAGTGAAAACAATTGTTGGACCTATTCTCTTTGCAACGCTCGTTTACGGAATTGCAGGCCATTCCGATTTGAAGCAAGTGGGACGTATGGCATGGAAATCTATGCTGTATTTCTTCTGTGCTACAACCTGTGCTATTTTTATCGGTTTAGGCGCTATTAATCTTACTCGGGCAGGTGTGGGGGTTGATGTTGCCCATATGCCGCATGAAGAACTTCCTGCGCCCAAAGAAAGTATGGATGAGCATATCCTTAAAACACTTCCTGACCATGTGCATCCCGTTTATAAATTCACTTCTTTTATACGTGACCTCTTTCCTGAAAACATTGTAAAATCCGTTGCTGATAATCAGGTTCTGCAGATTGTAGTCTTTTCGGTTTTATTCGGTATCGGATTGGCGATGGTGGAAGAAAAAAAGCGTAAACCTTTGGTAGATTTTACCGAGAGCATGTCTGAAGCGATGTTTAAATTTACAAACATCATTATGTATTTTGCCCCAATAGGGGTTGGAGCGGCTATGGCCTATACCGTAGGGCATCTTGGTGTCGATATCTTGAAGAATCTCTTCATGTTATTGGCTACGCTGTATTTCGCTTTGATCTGCTTTTTATGTCTGGTCCTTCTCCCTGTCGCGCTTTACTTGAAAATCCCTGTCAAACGGTTTATCAATGCAATTAAAGAACCTGTTTCAATTGCATTTGCGACAACGAGTTCAGATGCCGCATTACCGAAAGCAATGAGTGCGATGGAAAAATTTGGGGTCCCCCGTAAAATTGTATCTTTTGTCATTCCTACCGGGTATAGCTTTAATCTGGACGGAACATCCCTTTACCTGTCATTGGCAGCAATTTTCGTAGCCCAAGCTGCAGGTATACATTTGTCGTTTGGCCATCAACTGATGATTGCCTTTACATTGATGATCACATCAAAAGGCGTTGCCGCCGTTCCAAGAGCTTCATTAATTATTTTAATTGCTACAGCTGATCAGTTTGGATTGCCTACATTTGTTATTGCTGCAATTTTGGGTATTGATGAATTGATGGACATGGCCCGCACTTCGGTAAATGTTGTGGGAAACTGTCTTGCAACGGTTGTTGTCGCTAAATGGGAAGGAGAGTTTGATGAGGAAGCCCCTTATCGTGAAGATACAGAAGAACTGGTGTAGAAAAGTATAGGGACTGGTAAATAGTCTACTACTAAAAAGGCAGTTTTAACCTTGGTTAAAACTGCCTTTTTTATTATTTAACTGTGCCCTCTACATAGTACCAGAGGTCACCTTGTTTTTTGAAGGTAGACTTTTCATGGTGAACCTGCACTTGCATCTGTGCATCCAGATAATGTGCTTCGAACTCAACGGTATGGAGCGTAGATTTAAGAATTTGAAGCTGCATCCATTTATTCTCTATTGCCCAATGTCCGATGGCCTGTTTATTTTGGAACCTTCTTGTCGAGGGATGAAATGTACGGTATAAAAAATCGATTTCTTTTTTTACAAAGGCACTATATCGTGCGCGCATTAATGCTTCCGCTGTATGTGCTTTGGCATGGCAACGATGTATTTGTTGGCAGCATTCATCATAGTTGATGCCCGTGCCACAGGGACATAAATGGCCTAATTCCATCACTTTTCTAAATTTTACCAGCCTTTAATCGCACCATTTTTAAACACTTTTTTAGCTGTTGCTTCTACTTCGGGTGACTGATAGGCTTGAATAAACTGTTGTACCTTCTCATCGTTTTTATTATCTGCGCGGGCAACAATCAGGTTCACATAAGGAGATTCCTTGTCTTCTGTAAATAAACCTTGTTTTTCTGGATCCAGTCCAGCTTGAGCGGCAAAACTATTGTTGATGATGGCAATGGTCACTTGCGGATCATCAAGAACGCGAGGCAGCTGCGGAGCTTCCATTTCGATAATTTTAATCTGTTTTGGATTAGTCACGATATCGGTCACTTTGGGTTGTATACCTACATTTTCTCTTAATCCGATAATGCCTTCTCGTTGGAGAAGCAGTAGTGAACGTCCACCATTGGTGGGATCATTAGGAATAGCTATAACGGCACCAGGCTGTAAAGCAGTGATCGTTTTTATTTTGTTTGAATAGGCAACGATGGGAAATACAAAGGTGTTTCCAACGATGGTTAATTTAGTGAAACCGCGTTGTTTCGATTGCTCCTGTAAGTAGGGCTGATGCTGGAACACATTCACATCAATATCACCCTGATTTAATGCCTCATTCGGTACCACATAATCATTGAATGCCACCAACTCAACATCGAGATCGAACTTTTCTTTCGCAACCTTCTTAGCCGTTTCTGCAAGCTCTTTTTCTGGACCTGATACCACACCCACTTTAAGGATATGCTCTTTCTTTTCTTTGTTATTGCATGCCACAACCGTGAGGAGACTGAGGGCTAAGATTACAAATGCATAGTTCAATTTTTTCATATCATCCAATTTATATTATCGATGGTTTACTTTTTTTGAGATGTAATCTCCTGTGTATTGCAACAGGAATACGATTAAAATTAATAAAATTAAAACAGAATTCATGATAAAAGTATCATAGCCGACATAACCATACTGATAACCAATCTGTCCCAGTCCACCAGCACCTACAGCGCCACCCATTGCGGAGTAACCAACAAGAGTAATTAACGTAATTGTTGCATTGTTTACAAGCGAGGGGAGAGCCTCAGGAAGCAACACTTTAAAAATCACCTGTTTTGCGTTTGCGCCCATTGCTCTTGCTGCCTCAATCAGGCCATTCGGAATTTCAAGTAGGCTATTTTCCACAAGTCTTGCAATAAAAGGTGCTGCACCTATACTTAATGGAACCAATGCTGCGGACATCCCGATTGATGTTCCGACAATATGACGTGTAAACGGAATCATCCATACAATAAGTATAATGAATGGAATAGACCTAAAAATATTCACGAACAAGGATACAAGTTGGTGCATACCTTTGTTTTCGAGCAACTGATGTTTTCGGGTTAAGAAAAGATATATTCCAAGGGGTAGCCCCAGGAGAAAGCCAAAAAAGCCCGACAGAAAAGTCATGGCTAAGGTCTCTAAAGTACCTGATAACAGCAGTGTAAATACCTGATCAGACATAGCCTAATATTTTTGTTTGTGCATGTTTTTCTTTTAAGAAAGATAGACTGTTTGTTATATTTTCTTGTTCTCCGGATAGTTCAGCCAATATAACACCGAATTTTAGTTCGCCAATATAGTCGATTTGTGCCGTAATAATATTTGTTTTAACGCCAAATTTTTGTTCCAATTGCGCTATAAAAGAGATGGATTCTTCATTTGAGGTGAGGTAGATTTCTACCAGTGGATTCCCCGTAGTTTTTAATAGTTCCTGGAAACTCAACGGAATTTCAACTGCAAGTGAAGATTGAATAAAATTCTTGGTGGTTGTCTCTTTTGGATTGGCAAATATTTCCTCTACCGGGCCCGTTTCGATCAGTCTTCCCTTGTCTAATACGGCCACTTGGTCACAGACACTTTTTATAACATCCATTTCGTGTGTGATCAGCAATATTGTTAGGTCAAGCTGCTTATTTATTTTTTTTAGCAGCTTGAGGATAGCATTTGTTGTCGCTGGATCGAGCGCACTTGTAGCCTCGTCGCAAAGAAGTATATAGGGGTCGTTGGCTAAGGCTCTTGCAATGGCAACGCGCTGCTTTTGACCGCCTGAAAGATTTGCAGGATAAACCTCGGCCTTGTCTTCCAATCCTACCAAATGCAGTAGTTCCACTACCTTTTGATGGATAAAATCTTTTGATTTTCCCTCCAGTTCAAGTGGAAAAGATATGTTTTCATATACCGTTCTTGAGGATAAGAGATTGAAATGCTGAAAAATCATTCCAATTTTTCTCCTTTTCAGTATAAGGCTACTGGCGGACAGCGACATCAAATCGTCGCTTTCTATCATTACTTGACCAGAATCTGGTCTTTCTAGCAGGTTGACACAGCGTATCAATGTACTTTTTCCGGCCCCAGAGGAACCTATAACGCCGAAAATTTCTCCTCTGCCGATAGACAGGGAGACATCTTTTAAGGCATCAATACGCGCGGCTTTTACTTCAAACGATTTGGATATGTTGTTTAGTTGAATCATTGACTCTGTCAGGAGTTAAATGTTTTATTTGGACAAATGTATGATGATGCCATAAATGTACACAAATGCCACGGATAAAAAAGAACTCATTACGCCCTTTTTTATAGTGTTTTGTAGGCCGAAATTACTTGCTTTGCCGATCCGAGTTTATCAATGCCATATTCGATAATATCACCATCTCGAAGGAACCTTTGCGGCGATTTTCCCATTCCAGATCCTGCAGGCGATCCTGTAGAAATAATATCACCTGGAAGTAAGCTCATGAATTGACTCAAATAGGAAATTAACTTGGGTATACGATAGATAAAATCGCTGGTATTACCATCTTGCATAAGTTCACCATTGAGCTTCAGCCATATTCTTAAATTATCGATATCTTCTATTTCGTCTTTAGTAGCTATAAACGGACCGATAGGTGCGAACGTGTCACATCCTTTACCTTTATCCCAGGTTCCGCCGCGTTCAATTTGAAATTCACGCTCCGTAACATCGTTGTGCAGCACGTAGCCAAATACATGATCCAGCGCCTCTTCCTCCGTCACGTAGGAAGCTTTTTTTCCTATAACGATGGCAAGTTCAGTTTCCCAATCTGATTTCACAGAGGATTTCGGAAGGGTAATTCCATCAAAAGGACCGTTGAACGCCGATACAGATTTCATAAAGACAATAGGTTCTGAAGCCTGCTCCAATTTTGTCTCTTTCACATGATCATCAAAATTAAGTCCTACGCAGAGAATTTTGGAAGGGGCTTCCAATGGTGTTCCGATACGCTCATCATCAGCTATCTCTTCAAGCTTGTCACTATGCTCAATGACGTAGGTTTGAAGTCTTTCCAAATTCGAAATATCCGCAAAGAAATCGCGGTTATATTGGAAATTTCCTACTGAAACATCATATCTCTTTTCGTTTAAAATGACTCCCGCCTTTTCGGAGCCCTTTGCGCCATATCTAAAAATCTTCATAAGCCGCAAATATACGGATTTTGTCCCAAAAAGGGCAGAAAGTAACAGCAATTAACAATTAATCGATATGTAAATTGTCTATACAATTATTATCCAAAAGCGGGTATTTAAAGGGAAATCTCTCCTGAACAATCTTTTTGTTACTTACCCATGTGCCATCGAGTATCATTTCCTGTCCTTTTTTTCCCAGCATCCACCGGATCAAAAATGACGGGGTAGGCAGCCTCAAGTAGAAAGGGCCGTATTTACGCCTGGCGATCCTTTTGGTAAATTCGCCAAGGGGAAGCGGTTCAGATGAGCAGGCATTGTAAATACCTGCGAGGTTATTGTTTTGTATGCCAAATAACAGCATACGACAGAGATCATCCATATGGATCCAGCTGAGCATCTGCTTGCCCGAACCCAATATCGGAATTGAACGGAAGGGTAGGAAGCGGCCGACTTCCTTTAATAATCCCTGGTCCTTGCTGATCACAACTCCAAAGCGGAATACAACAAGTCTTTTTCCCAACGTTTCAATAGGTTTAACACTTCCTTCCCAAAGGTTGCAAAGCCAGGATAGAAAATTGCCGCCTTGAGGGTCTTCTTCTGTAAAAGGCCTTTTCTGGTAAGGGTCGTCTGCTCCATACCAACCAATAGCGGAGGCAGATATAACTGCTTTAACATGATTTGGCAGCTTTTTTAAACTTTGGTAAAGCAACTGCCCACTTTCTACGCGGCTGGCAATAATTTCTTGCTGATACGCTTTTGTCCAGCGCTTGGCGTTGAGATTTGCACCTGCCAGATTGATGATATAGTCAGCTTCTTGAATCGATTTGACGTCTATTTCCTGTTTTTTGGGATCCCAATGTACATATTTGACGTTGGCCTGGGCAGGATACGACTTGGGATTTCTTGTAAAAATAATCACGTCATAGTGATTGGCAACCAATAGCTTTGTCAAATGGAGACCAATAGCTCCACTACCACCTGTAATAACCACTTTCTCCATGAATCGAACGTTGATTTTAGTAAATTAATTTGAACATTTCACTCCTCCCTCTATTACTGATACTAAATATACTGTTTTGGTTTATAAAAATCATGAATTATCCTTAGCAGCCAGGTATTTTTCGTTGTCATAGCCTGATCCCGCAATACGCTTTAGTACTGCATCTAAGAACGTTTTTCCTGCATTGTAATCGAGTGTCGCTGTTTGCTCATCGTCGTTTCAGTCTACTTCAGCATGAGCTGAAGCGCATTTTCTATAGGTTTTTTGCACATAGCACAATTTCCAGGAATTTTGATGTCGCTAGCTATTAAATTGTTGTCTTGCGCATAGTTTGTAAGAGCGCATAGCGAGATCACCCCTGTCGCGATATAGTTTTGTGTTTTCATAGCATAAAATGAAAGGATGAATTTGGCCCTCGTGCGTAAAAACGATATAAAATACTAGTTGGATGTCGAAAGCTTTTGAAAACTCGTACCACTCCATTGGAACTCTTCCTGTTTTTTTGTGATTTTAAGATTTGGATTTTCTACATTATCGTCCAAAGCTTCCCCTTCTTCGATGTATTTATAGATAATCTGATTGTTTTTGCCATGTTCGGAAGGAAATAGCATCTTTTCATCGTAATAATAAATACCTGCATCAGCGACCGAATACCGACTCGGTAGATCAATAAGTTGCTTTCCTGTCCAGCCCATATAGTAATATTCTGATGGTATGCCGCAGGCTTCACCCAAAAACTCCATACGCAGAATCTGCTTGACGTTTTGCAGACCCATTGCCGGAAGCAATTTACTTTGAGCGAAGGTTTGCCCAGAGTAGGTGAAACGATAGGTATGTTCTGCTAGAAAATCTCCATTTGCATCGAGAATTTTAACACCTGTTGAGAAGTGATTCTGTTCGTCGCTACTTTCAGTCAAACGATCAAAACCGTATATGTATTGCGAGCCATCTGAGGCGCTTTGTTTTCCAAGCGCCAATAGCCCCAGCCAAATAAAGCCAGTTTTTTTGATGCCGTCTTTAGTATAGGTTATTTCATGCCAAGGGGCATAAAAATTTTTTATGGTATTTCCCTTAAATGGTGGGCTAGTGATCGTAACAACATTTCCTACAGATAGCGAATCAACAATGGCAGCTTTAAGATTAGGTTGCTTGCGCACGTAAGCTTTTGCTGCAAAGACGGTGGTCTGCTGACCAGCCCGAACATTCCATAAGTTGAAGTTATCGTCGAAGTTTAAATTTTCTTGCGCTTCTGTGTAGAGTGGCCCTGCACCGAGTATAACTAAACAGTATCCAATTAATTTTCTCATATTTCACGGTTCTTTATTGCAAAAATAAACCAATTGGTTCTAAACTTGATCACTGGTTTCAGGTATTTTTTAGCAGTCGTAGGGAATTTTTATCTATCCACAAGTTCAGCTATGTTATGGTTCTATTAACTCTTCTTAAACTTTTATGCTACCCAAGTGCAAACTATCTGTATTACCTTCGCCATAGCTTTCTAAAAAGAAGATAAACATTTCGTAGGTCACTTCATTTTTATTTTTCTTGATCTTAATGTTTTGTTTTCCAGAAGATAAGGTGCTTTCTAAGTCATTGGTCAACATCTGAAAGGGCACTCCTTCATCTGCCGCACTATACAAAACTAAGAAGGAGTTGTAGTGCTGGGTTTTATATTTTTCTTCCAGATAGGTGTCATATTCCCAAGTAACTTCAAGCACTTGATTTTCCTGATCATATTCGATGCTATAAGAACTGATGGGATTTGGACTTCCTTTTGCGATCATAAACTTCTGCCAGTCAATCGCAAATCCATCATCTTGACGAATGAGAGCTTCTTTCAAATTATACGACATCGCGGCGTCGTATGGCCTTTTAGGGGCGCTATACGTCTTATACCCCAATTTGATGATCGGATTGAGCATAATGATATGTGACCTCACCATTTTGAAACGTGTTCGAGAGAGCAACTGACCAGCACTGGGCTTTCGCTTTTTTACGCGAGGAAGAGACCGTACATAATTTCCTGCTTTAGTCAAAACAAATACAACAGAACCTGCCTTTCCCGAGACCGATCCATTGACGCCATTTTTAAGGATTGCCATAATTGCTTTATTAAGTTTATAAACATTTAATATAAGCATTAAAGCTGGTAAAACCTAATATCAATTTATCCCTATAAACAAAATTTATACATTTTTTAGCCAGTAATTAGTCACTACTTCGTCACTACTGACTGAATGATGACTGAGTAATCACTGAACGAGCACTGAACAAGCACTGTCTAAATGGCAAATTTGGGTATGAATTGATTAGGTTTTGCTAGCCTTAGAAATTAGCGGAGTAAAATTTTGGATGGGCTATGCCTTTGTAACAAAAATTTCATCAAATCATAGTTGATCGTTGTGTAGTAGCTTTACTGATTAAAAGGGAATTTACTTTTTTGTAAATAAACTACTAAGTATATAGATTTTATTGTGGAATAGTTTTATATTTGGTTAGTCGTTAACGATTGGCGTTGGCAACGATTATAAAATTATCTCATTAAATATTATACAAGTATGAAAAACGACTACTTTTTCTATCGAGAGAGCTATTGCTTCATTACATCTAATTATTATCTATTTATTTGTCGAATGCGCATGTGCTGAAGAGCACACCTTCCTTGTGCTTATTGTTCAATAAGCATTCCATCTTATTTATAACAAGCGTACCAATGGCGTTGGCACTTGTTTGCATTTTCACATTAAATAGAATTTACGATGAAAAAACACAGAGTACTTTGGTATTCGCTTTCAATGGTGCTTTTTCTGTACGCATTTGGAAGTGTACGGGCACAAGAACCCAGACCAATTATTAATGCATCGTTAATCGGTAAAGTTATCGATGCGAAAACCAAAGAACCCATTCAGGGCGTTACGGTACAATTGGAAGCGGTAACACATAGTGTACAAACGGATAACCAAGGTAATTTCCAGTTTGTGACAGGACAGAAGCTTCCATTTACGTTAATTGTCAGTTTTGTAGGCTATGAGAAAAAACAGGTAGTCGTCAATTCTTCACCGACTGTAATAGCGTTATCGCCCATCTCAACAGACTTGGATGAGGTTGTGGTTGTAGGGTACGGAACCCAGAAACGTCGTGATCTCACTGGAGCTGTGGCGACCTTGCCTGAGAAGCTTCTCAGACAGCCCGTATCCTCGCTTGATCAGGCATTGAAAGGGGGGATCTCGGGCGTTCAGGTTACACAAACTTCGGGACAACCAGGCGGGGGTGTGAGTGTTCGCATTCGCGGTGGCGCATCCATACAAGGGGGAAATGAACCCCTTTATGTTATTGACGGATTTCCGGTATATAATCAAACTGAAAGTACGGGAGTAGGGAGCGGTACACCAGTCAACCCATTAGCAAGCATCAGCCCAACTGATATTGAAAGTATTGAAGTTCTAAAAGACGCTGCTGCAACGGCAATCTACGGATCCAGAGGGGCGAATGGGGTAATTTTGGTAACAACAAAAAAAGGTAGAGCAGGACAGGTACAATTAAACTATGATGGGAGTTTTGGCGCACAAAATGTATTGAAACAAATCGAGGTATTGAATGCTCACGATTTTGCAATCTTAAGAAATGAGGCTTTGTACGATGCGAATCCCAACCTCGGAGCTTTTCAATACCGCAGTCAAACTGAAATCGATCAGCTGGGTGCTGGTACAAATTGGCAAACAGAAGCGTTTCGTACTGGGAAGATTTATAATCAGCAGCTTTCTTTATCGGGTGGAGCTGAAAAAGTGAAATACTATTTAGGAGCAAATTATTTTGATCAGCAGGGTGTCATTGTCAACACTAATTTCAAGCGTGTAGGATTTAGATCAAATATCGACGCCAATCCTTTCGACCGGTTACAGGTTGGTGCAAATTTATCGATCAACAAAACTTATGCGCAAATAGCTCCGACAGGAATTGTCAACGCTCTGCTTCTAATGCCTTCGACGGCAACTGTGTATGACGCCAACGGTGCTTATACATTGCGAAATCCTTTTGAAAACATCTTTGCCAACCCAATAGCGACCTTAAAAGAAACGACAAATTCATCCAATGGACTACGGATATTGGGAACTTCTTTTGGACAATATCGTATTTTAAAAGGTCTACAAGCGAAGGTGTTGGTTGGCGTTGACCTAAATGGCCGAAATGATAAGTTTTATTTGCCATCCTATATCTATGAGGGGGCAGGCTCAAAGGGGAAAGCAAGCTTAGGGAATTTGGATGGAACCTCATGGCTGAATGAAAACACATTAAACTATTCGGCGAACACAGGAAAACATACGTTCAATGCTTTAATAGGATTTACGCAGCAAGAAACCAAAAATACGATCTTCAACGCTGGAGCAGAAAATTTTGTGACCGACGACTTACTGTTCAATAATCTACAGAGTGGATCTACCATTGTGCGTCCTTCTTCTGACAGCTACACATGGGTATTACACTCTTATCTTGCCAGGGTAAATTACAATTTCGCAAACAAATATTATGTTTCGGCCAGTCTACGTCGTGATGGTAGCTCTCGCTTTGGGGCAGACAACAAATGGGGAAATTTCCCGTCGATAGCACTTTCTTGGCGCGCTGCCAATGAGTCTTTTTTTAAGGAAGCATTTCCTGGAGTAGATGATTTTAAGATTCGTACAAGCTTTGGAACCACAGGTAATCAAGAAATCGGGCAATATCAATCCTTATCTACCTTATATAGCCTAAATTATCTGTTTGGAAACAACGTGGTCACTGGTTTTGCCCCGCAACGTATTCCCAACAAAAACCTCGGTTGGGAAAGCACTGTACAATATGATGGTGGTTTTGATATCAGTTTACTTAAAAAGCGTCTTCAATTTACAGTTGATTATTATTATAAAAAGACAAAGGATCTCTTACTTAATGTGGAAATACCTTGGACCTCCGGTTATGCCTCTTCCCTTCAAAATTTTGGTTCTGTATCAAATAAAGGATTTGAATTGGGGTTGAAATCGAGGAATATCGAGGGATTGTTCAGCTGGAGCACAGATGTAAACTTTTCCCTGAATCGCAACAGCGTACTGAAGATTGGTGACGGCGCCAGTTCTTATATTTCTGGAAATTATATCATTAAAGTTGGAGAGCCTCTAGGCACCTTTTATGGCAATGTTACTGACGGTATTCTGCAGTCGGGAGAGGAGGGTGCCAAGGGTAAATTTACAGGAAATGCCAGTCCTAAAGCGGGTGACCGTCTTTACAAAGATATCGATGGTGACGGACGATTTACGACTGCAAATGATAGAACGATTTTAGGTAATGCACAGCCGGATTTTATTTTTGGATTGACCAATAGTATTTCCTATAAGGGTTTTGATCTTTCGTTTCTTATCCAAGGCACTGTCGGGAATGATCTTCTGAATATTAATAGGCAGAATTTGGAGATGTTTACCGGTCAACAGAATGCATCAATTGATGCATTGGAGCGCTGGACTCCCTCAAATCCGAGTCATTCTTATCCCCGTGCGAAGTTGGATCCGGCTCCTGTGTTTTCGGACCAATTTGTAGAAAGCGGCTCTTTTGTACGGATAAAATCATTGCATTTCGGATACAGTTTTCCTAAAGAGTGGCTTCAGGACGCTAAGATAAAGGAACTTAATCTCTATCTAACGGCTCAAAATCTTTTAACCTGGGCCAAATATACAGGTTTTGATCCGGAGGTTACCTCAGGCAGCAATGTACAGATAGGTACCGATCTGGGCATTTATCCCGCATCTAGATCTTTTTCTGCAGGGGTTTCATTGACCTTTTAATAGCTCGCTAAACAGGAATAGTAAACAGTGCTAAGTTTAGCTCATTATCCATAAAAAGCAATTGATTCAAATGAAAAAAATACATGTTTTATCCACTGTCATACTGATTTTTCTAACGGCAATTTCCTGCTCGAAATTGGAGGAGGATCCGGCAAGCGCCTTGGTTTCGGAGCAATATTATCTTGATCAAGATCAAGCTATCGCTGCAGTGACAGGAACTTACAGAAAGTTATATGAAACTGGGCAGTCTTTGTACAACAGCTTGCTACAGATCGGTGTTGAAATGGCCACAGATGATTATGAAGCAGGGCCGCGGGCTAGAAATGCACATGTTAGGGCGCTGAGCAATCTAACTCATGATGCATCCAATGACCGTATGGAACAACTTTGGAAGCAAAGCTACGATGCGATCAATGCATCAAATGTCAATATTGCTAAAATAAGTGTGCTGTCTGCGGATCGCATCGATCCAATTCTCCAACAGCGTCTGATCAACGAGGTGAAATTTTTAAGGGCACTTCACTATTTTAATTTAGTGCGTTGGTTCGGACCAGTTCCGCTGATAACTAAACCAGTAGAGACTTTATCTCCTCAAGAACTTTATGTAGCGAAAGCGACAGAGGATGCGGTGTATGGATTAATAATAGCAGATTTAAAATCTGCTTTGGCGCTGCCTAACTATAAGTCTTATTCGGAATCAGATAAAGGACGCGCCACAGCTGGAGCAGCCAAAAGTCTTTTGGCTAAAGTCTATCTGACGCGAGGGGACTGGGTGAATGCAAAATTATTAGCCAAGGAAGTTATTGATAAAGAAGGTTATGCGCTTTTCCAAGATTTTGCCGATGTTTTTAATATTGGAGAGAAGAATGGTGTTGAACATATATTTTCAGCTCAATTTAAAGGCAACAGTGGCTATCAGGGAAATTCTTTGGCCAGTAGATCTGCGCCAGCCGATATTCCTGGCATAAACGGGGATTACGCAGATGCGCTTCATAGCGAGGGCGGGCTGTATAAAAGCTTTGCGGCAAATGACAAACGCCTGCTCGCGACCTTTACAACGGGGATGGTGTCGCCAACAGATAATAAATACTATGCCTTAAACAAACCACAATTTAATAAATATTATGATGAAACGGTTGTAGGAAATCAGGGGCAGTCTTCCAAGAATACGCCGATCATCCGTTATGCGGAAGTGTTATTGATTTTTGCTGAGGCCGAAAATGAGTTGAATGGGCCAACTTTAGAAGCGCGTAATGCTATTAATGCGGTCCGTCGTCGTGCAGGGGTGGAAGATATATCCACTACAGAAACGAAAGATCTTTTTAGAGAATCGATTTTTGAAGAGCGCAGAAAGGAGCTTGTTTACGAATATCAACGATGGTTCGATCTGGTCCGAAGGGGAACTACCTACTATGTTGCTAAGCTGAAAGCTGCCGGTAAAACGAATGCGTCGGCCCGCCATATTCATTTTCCGACGCCACAACGGGAACTGAATCTCAATCCAAATCTCACGCAGCACCCCGACTGGATCAATAGATAATATATTAATTAAATTTTAAGTAGATGAAAACGACATGTTTATTAGTTGCACTTTGCCTAACCATCTTACCTCGGATAAGCTTGGGTCAGGACAATCGGCCAAATATCGTATTGATTTTGGTTGATGATTTGGGTTTTTCGGATATAGAGCCCTACGGCGGAACGGACTTGCAGACCCCCAATTTGACGGCCTTGGCCGAAGAAGGAACGAGATTTCAGGAATTTTATAACAATTCCATTTGTGCTCCTACACGCGCTTCCTTACTGACGGGGCAGTATGCGCATCGCGCAGGTATAGGTTATTTTAATGTGAATCTTGGGCTGCCTGCTTATCAGGGTTTTTTAAATCGGGAGTCACGGACGCTGGCTGAAGTTTTGAAACAGGCCGGATACTCCACTATTATATCGGGGAAATGGCATGTGGGTGATGATTACGATCAGTGGCCGGCACAGCGCGGGTTTGAGCGGTCTTTCAATTTTGTTGGTGGGGCGTCTAATTTTTATGAAGTAAATGGACCTGAACAGCCAACAGTACCATTGTTCCGAAATAATAAACCTTTTTATTTACCCAAGGGGCGTTATCTGACAGATGAGATTACGGATCAAGCCATTGGCTTTCTAAAAGAACAGCAAAAGGATAAAAAGCCTTTCTTTTTGTATTTGGCATTTAATGCCCCGCATTGGCCTCTTCAGGCGCCGGAAGAAGAAACTCAAAAATATATAGGAGTGTATCGTGAGGGATGGGATACTTTGCGTACGCAGCGTTTTAAAAATGCGCAGCAAAAAGGTGTGTTCCCGCCAGGGCAGGCCATTGCAAAAAAGGACTCGACCGTACAGAACTGGGATAAATTGACCTATGATGAGCAGCAGTATTGGCAACGTCGGCAACAGGTCTTTGCTGGTATGATCGATCGCATGGATCAGAGTATCGGCCGCATCAGACAAACGTTAAAAGAGCTAAAAAAAGATAAGAATACGCTAATCATTTTTTTGTCGGATAACGGAGCCCAGGGCGGGGATCGTACACGCGTGTATACGGCAAGGAATACAGAGACTGTCGGATTACCAGGTTCCTATGATGTGCAAAACAGCAATTGGTCCCAAACCGGAAACTCACCGTTGAGAAGTTACAAAGATAATCCGTATGAAGGCGGCATTGGTGCCCCTTTTATTGTGTGGTATCCAAAAGAGGTAAGATCAAACGTGATTAAGAAGGGGGGAGGCCATCTTATTGATATCGCTCCCACCTTGTATGACTACGCAGGTGCAACCTATCCGAAGCGTGTTGGTGACACGGCGACAAATACACTTCCGGGGCTGAGTTTGCGCGCGCTGCTGCGTTCAGATAGCAATCAGATCGAGAGGAATGTTCCGCTGTTTTGGGAACGGGCGGGGAATCGTGCTGTTCGATATGGTAAATGGAAACTGGTCTCATTATTTAAAGAGGGGAACAAACCCGAATTATACAATATTGATGAGGACCGGGGCGAAAATAACAATCTTGCCAGTCGTTATCCAGCTATCGTGAAAGATCTCGAAGCAAGGTATAAAGCCTGGGCTGAAGAGAATTCCGTTGTGGATTACAAGCGTTTAAAAACTATCAATCAATTTCGTTAGGAGTAAAAAGAAAGAACATGAAGAAGATAGTTTCGATATTATACCTTGTTTATATTACATTATGGTTTGGCTATGCACAACAGAAAAAACCAAACATCATTTTGGTTTTGGCCGATGATTTAGGCTATTCTGATCTTGGAGCATACGGTTCAGAAATTTCTACACCCAATTTGGATCGTTTAGCCAACGAAGGGCTAAGGTTGACGCAATTTTATAACAATTCCATATGTGCACCCACAAGGGCCTCCCTGATCACAGGGCAATATCAGCACAAAGCTGGCGTTGGGTATTTTTCCAATGATCTTGGACTGCCTGCTTATCAGGGTTATATCAATTCGGAATCGCTGACCATTGCTGAAGTCCTTCGGTTGAATGGTTATATTACGGCAACTTCGGGTAAATGGCACGTGTCTGGAAAAGGGAAAAGTTTACCCTGGGAACGCGGTTTTGATTTGGTTTTCCCAAGAGTGGAAAAAAATGCTGATTCAGGCGCACCGACTTTTCAGGCACAAACCGATTCTGAAGGCTATCCCTTGGAAGATGCATTTTCAACAGAGGTTATCAATCGTGAAGCTGAGGCATTTCTGGATCAGATCAAAACGCAGGATAAACCCTTTTTTCTCTATTTAGCACACACAGCGCCACATTGGCCATTAGTAGCATTGCCGCAAGATATCGCCAAATACAAAGGGCGGTACGACAGCGGGTGGGAGGTGATACGTCAAGAACGCTTTGAGCGACAGAAACAATTAGGGCTGGTATCGCAAGCAAGCCGACCATCGCTTGTTGATGAGGATATTTACGATTGGTCACGATTATCATTTGATCAAAAAATGCTTTGGGCAAAAAAAATGGAAGTGTTTGCGGCTATGGTCGACAGATTGGATCAGACTATAGGGAAATTGTTAGGTAAGCTAAAAGACAATGGACAATTGGACAATACACTGATTGTTTTCTTGTCAGACAATGGTGCGCCGGCTGAAGATCTTGTTCGTTGGCATCATGGCGCCCGCATAAATAAAGGACCGGTTGGAACACTGGGTTCTTATGAATCGCAGAGCAAAAATTGGTCATATGCATCCAATACACCCTTTAAAGCATTTAAAGATTATACCTATGAAGGTGGGATTAATACACCATTTATAGCTTGGTTTCCTGGTAAAATAGGGAAAGGCATCAAACAGGGCACTGGTCACGTCATCGATCTGGCGCCGACGTTCTACGATTTGGTTGGCGCAGTATACCCAAAAGAATATGAGGGACATAAGGCGAATGCTTTACCAGGAAAGAGTTTGCTTCAGGTTTTATTCCAAGATCAAGATACCGTTCGGCGAGAAGAAGGTTTATTTTGGGAGCGCGCCGGTAATCGTGCTGCCCGTATTGGAAAATGGAAACTTGTATCGATCTGGCCGTCCTATAAATGGGAACTTTACGATCTTGCGCAGGATCCTACTGAACGGAACGATGTTGCCGGACAGCATCACGACGTTGTGTCCCGTTTGTCTACTGCTTATTTCCAATGGGCAAAAGAAAACGGTGTTGTGGATTTTGCAGAATTGGAAGTTAAGGAACCCAAAACTATGAAGGATTTTAGGGAAAGTAAAGTGCAGGAAATACCAGTACCCCGCAATTTCTAACTGCTTAAATGTAAAAAAGAGGCTGTCTCAAAAAGACAGCCTCTTTTTTATGTTATTTCATGATATTTAATTTGATTTAATTAATTGATTTTCATATATTTATATTTCAAAAAAAGATATATGTCATCTCAAAGACCTACTTTTAAGCCTTACTATCAGGATCAGATTATGGCAATTCCCCCAACTTTGGACGAATTGGTCTCCAAAGGACATCCGGTACGTATTGTTAACGATGTGATCAACCGTATCAACATACAGGGTCTTTTGGATGCCTACAAGATAAAAGGCTGTTCCAGTTATCATCCGCAAATGCTGTTGAAGGTTCTGGTGTTTGGCTATGTAAGCAATGTCTACAGCAGTCGGAAACTGGAAACAGCCTGCCGGGAGAATATCAACTTCATGTGGCTGAGCGGCATGAGCTATCCCGATCACAATACCATCAACAGATTTCGTGGTGTCCGCTTAAAAGAAGCACTTCGCAGTGTATTTGAAGAAGTTGTTAAGCTCCTGGCCGAAGAAGGGTTGTTAAGCATAGAAGATGTCTACACCGATGGCACCAAGATAGAGGCTAATGCAAACAGATACACTTTCGTTTGGAAGAAAGCTATCCATACCAATAAGGAAAAGATGAAAGCTGCCTTAAAAGATATATGGGACTACGCCCAAAGTATTGCCAAGTCGGAGGACAACCTCCCGGATCCTCCCGATCTGACGACAATTGACAGCGAAAAAGTCCGGGCTACGGTCGATAAGCTGAACAGAGTCTTATCCGACAAACCTTCGGTAAATAAAAAGATGAAGGCAAAGTTGCGTTATGTAACCAAAAACTATCCAGAGAAGATCGTACAATATGAAGAGCAGGAAGCTACTCTGGGAGACAGAAACAGTTATAGCAAAACAGATCCCGATGCCACCTTTATGCGGATGAAAGAGGATCATATGAAAAATGGCCAGCTCAGACCAGGATATAATATCCAGATATCCACGTCCAATCAATACATCGTCAATTACACCATACATTCCAATCCCACAGATACCAGAACATTATCCGGTCATTTGCAACAACATGAGGACAGCTTTGGAAAAACACCGGGAACCCTTACCGCGGATGCCGGTTATGGCAGTGAAGAAAACTATGCATTACTGGCAGCAAAAAATATTGAGAGCTATGTGAAATATGGTATGTTTGACAAAGGACAGAAAAAGAGCTGTGGGGATAAGAAACCATTTTCTGTAGATAAATTACATTATAATCCTTCACAAGATTGCTATATCTGTCCAATGGGACAGGAAATGCATTGTATAGGTACATTTAGCCAAAAGACCTCCGCAGGCTTCCGGCAGGAAATCAAAAAGTATCAGGCAAAAAACTGCACAAACTGCCCGTTGAATGGCGCCTGTCACAAATCACAGGGAAATAGGATCATCGGGGTGAATAAGCAACTTGAGATTTACAGGAACAGGGCATACCAATTGCTCAACAGCGATGTAGGTGTAGCTAAACGAAAACAGAGGTGTTGTGACGTCGAACCTGTCTTTGCAAACATTAAACAGAACCATGGGTTCCGAAGATTTATGCTCCGGGGTAAAGAAAAAGTGTCCATAGAATGGGGATTATTGGCAATAGCACAAAATCTAAGAAAAAAAGCAGCCTAAAAAGCTACTTTTTGTTCATTTCTCCCCTCCATATGAGTCTTTTTCAAATAACCAACAAACAACACACAAATCTATCTCATAGACTTTTTAAACAAAAAAACTGTCCCAAATAAATTTGAGACAGCCTCTTTTTTCTCTTTGGCGGAGAGGGCGGGATTCGAACCACCTCTTCCAAACTACTTTAAGCCTAATTTTTAAAGGTATTTTAAATTTACTGCCACGAATTTGCCATTAAATATTTAGCTAATTTCAAGAAATAAATTTTGTCAGAGACTCAATAAAAACAACTAATCTACTTTATCAAATATAGGAATTTCCATTCGAATATAATAAGGAATGAATAGAGGGAAGAAAGAAACGAAGGCAATCAAAGATCAATGCCAAATATGCTTTTCCCTTTTTATTTTTGACTCTAAACAAATCTGGCGAAAGGATGTCAGGAGCTAGTTTTTGTCCTCCATGGCTTGGTTTTTTCTCATTGTTGCCTGATGATACAATAGCTAATTTATCAAGGTCAATGCGATCTGACACCGCTGAATTTTCACTTAATAAATATTCATTTTTGGCATTAGCAATAAAAACGGTCAGGCCTGTATCTGATCGATAATACTTAAGCTACATTCCTTGCTAAAAATCATACTAAGATCTATAAATCCTTATTTTCATTACGGAGCAATTCCAAACAAAATAATTTGATAGTCCCTCGTTAAAACCATTTTAGAGCGCGTTATTTTTAAATTTTGTTTACTTAGATGAGCTTTATATAGCTTTAATACGCTTGATTAATTATCTTTTACAATTATTTTTCTAATCAGTGAGCTGCCAGACGAGCTTGGTAGTGTTTTATAATTTCCTTTGTGCCAGTAAGTTGCTGTTGAATTCTGATAGCCTGCTGTATATACTTCATTATTTAGCAAAACAATACTTAATGCTTGCGAATCGTCAGAACTTAAGGTGACAGGTGTTCCATTTTTCCAATATTTCGCCGACATCGTATTGCCAGTGGCCGAAACACCACAGCCTCCAATATAAACATCATTATTTTTCACGATTAACGAAGTTCCCCGGCTACTTGAAGTTCCATCCTGGATCAACGTAGGTTGTGAAAAATTTTTGGAATATCTTGTTTGTATCTGCCCTTGTTTATTGTAAATGGTAGACCACATTGTATACACATCGTTACCTATAATATAGATCGCCTGATTATCTGCTGCCGAGTTTTGATCGGAAAGATCAGTACGCTGTCCGTTCTTCCAGTAGCACGTAACAGGATTAAGCCAATTAAGTTGCCTTCTTTCGCCAATAACATAAACGTCATTTCCTAGTACAGCAATATCGGAAGAAATTGCATTCTCACCGGCATCCGTTAGGGAAACGGAAACTCCATTCTTCCAGTATTTAGCAATATACGTTGTACCTCCGCTTACCATTTCCTGTCCAGCAATATAGACATCAGTACCCGCAATAACAATACTATTTGCCCTCGCATCATTTGAGCCATCAGTGAGATCAACTGCGGAACCATTTTTCCAGTATCTTGCAACATATTTACCATTTGCATTTATCTCATAACCTACTACATAAATATCTGCTCCATTCATTGTCATTCCCACAGCTTCAGATGCTCCTGGTCCCTTTCCCAATACGGTCACGCTTGAGTTTTTCCAATATATAGCCTTATCATTGATTTTTCCAACAGCATGAATAATTGGACCAGATTCTGATAAGCTATCGTCATCATCACGTTTACTACAACTCAAAAACAATAAAGCGGTTAAGATCATTAAAGTAAATGTAAAAGGCAAAGTTTTCATATGCATTAAATGGTAAATTTAATTTTGCATATGTCAAAAACTAGGCCGAATAATTATTTACTATCATGAGCATGTTCTGAAGACTATGATGACATTTGAGAAATAAGTCTTACAACATCCCTTGCCTTGGTGATCGTTACATCATATAGCACAAAAGAAGGGGATTGTTTTGACGTAATAAAGATCCAGATCTGCACTTGTTAGTTTTGAATCGATCACATTTACGCCATTTTCATCTAATAAATGTAGCTGCATTTCACTGTAAACGTTTGTGCTTAATGCTCCTGTTTTCTTACAGGCACTGAAGAAAGTAAGAAGACTTGTGAATACTAATAATAACTTGTTCATATTGATGTTATTTGTAAATTGAATAAACCATATCTCGCTTATATCGAAAGTTTAGGTTTCCTGAATCTGTGCTTGCATAGCCAAACCAACCGTTATTCTGACCCCGCCAGCCCCAATCCATGTGAAACCATACGTAGCCACCTCCTCTTGCTTCATATGCAATTATGCTTATAATCGCATTGGTTAGACAATCACTCACTTTGAGGTATAATACATTTTATATTTTTTTTACGATCTAAAGCTTTTTTGATCATAGAGCTTTTTTTATTTTATCTATTTCCTCAACTATGCGATCTAATTTGTCATCATCTTGCGAAGGTAATCTATCGTCGATTCTATTACTTTTCATATTGTGAACTTCCTGTTCTAGTTGCTTCAGTACCAACAATGGATCATATACTCTATCACTGTTCGACAGTTTATTTTTAAGGTTGTTCATTTCCTCGCTGATTGATTCCTGTTGGGTTATTGCGTATTCCTCTGTCTGCCTCACCGAATGATGTCCCATCATCTCTTTGACCACATGGATCGGCACTCCATTTTTAAGTGTTACTGTGCTGGCAAAAGTACGTCTGGCTTTGTGTGTGTTGAGCGTATCTTAAGGAAATTGCATAATACCGCAATTTCCTTAAGATACTCATTCATTTTTTGATTAGACTTTACTGGCAGTACTGATACCCGTTGACGATAGATCGGATGATCTTTATAACGTTCCATGATCTCGATTGCCTTTGGCAGTAGGGGAACGTCAGTATTGGATTTGGATTTTTGTTCGCTTGACATAATCCACAAGGCACCGTCTATTCCCTGTTTAATATGGTAGGGATCCAACTGGTAAGCATCAATGTAGGCAAGTCCGGTATAACATTGGAAAATAAATATGTCTCTGATGACAGCAAGCCGCTCGGAAGAAAAGACTTTGTTCTCCAGCCTCTGAAGTTCATCAGAAGAAAGCGGCTTTTTATTACACTTTGTTTTCTTGCTTTTGAACAGCTTAAAAGGATCCTTAGGAATAATATCTTTCGCAATAGCCCTAAAGACAATGGTTTTAACACTTAATATTGCTCCAACAGGCTATGAGAACAGCAAGTTGGAGTCAAAAGGCTTTATGCCTTCCACAGAGATTTCAGACTTTCCCATTAGAGGTCAGAAAGTTAGGCTAAATATGAGCCGCCGCCGCTGGACAGTGTTAGATACGGGAGATATTATCACAAGAGATTGGAACCTGGTGCGTGAGGGTACTCGAATGACGACTGAATTCGGGCTTTTTTTAAAGAAGATATTTGGATAACTATCCTGTAAGTGCCCACTTGGTAGGGTTATTCTTCCAGATGGACGGCAAGCAATTACAAGATCAATACAAGAATTATCTGAGCGATTTTCAGTCTTGGGATCAGAAATCTCACGCAGAGCAATGGACACTTTTTACAGATAATATAAGCGAAAAACTTAGTATTGATGAAACGAGCTTCAGTAACGGCGAACTTTATACTATTGTGAGTAATAAAGCGGCTAAAGGCAAAAAAGGAACTATTTTAGCTACCATCAAAGGAACTAAAGCTGAAGATATTATTAACGTTTTAGAACGTATTCCTTTAAGATTGAGGAATAAAGTAAAGGAAGTGACCATGGACATGGCACCCAATATGGCTAAAGCTATCCAGCGATGCTTTAGAAATGCTAGACGAGTAATAGATAGATTTCATGTACAAAAACTAGCCTACGATGCTGTACAGGAGTTACGGATCAAATATCGCTGGGAGGTCTTAGATGAAGAAAGTTATAAGATAACACAAGCTCGTAAGCAAGGAGAGTCTTATGAGCCAGAAATACTTTCAAACGGAGATACCTTGAAACAATTACTTGCAAGATCTAGGCATCTACTATTCAAACATCCTTCTAGATGGTCTGAAAGTCAAAAATATCGAGCAGAGCTGCTTTTCTTGCGGTTTCCATTATTAAAAAGCGTATGATTTGAGTCTAGCATTAGGTAACATCTTCCATAAATCTAAGAGTAAAGAAGGTGCTTTTACTAAACTAGCGTTGTGGCATAATCAGGTAGAAAACGCTGGAATACAGTCTTTCGAAAGTGTAGCAAGATCTATTGCGGCACACCACGCAAATATCCTTCACTATTTTGATAATAAGAGTACGAATGCTTCTGCAGAATCTTTCAACGCTAAATTAAAATCTTTTAGAGCCATATTCAGAGGGGTTAGAGATACTACATTCTTCCTATACCGAGTAATGAAATTATATGCTTAAAACTTACTGCCCCCCAAACTTTCGGTATGATCCCTTAAAACTTACTGCCCCCCAAACTTTCGGTATGATCCCAAACTTTCGGTATGATCCCTATAAAATTCCAGGGCCGCGCAATTTCTAACTGCTTAAATGTAAAAAAGCTTTCTGATATCAGAAAGCTTTTTTTGTCTTTGGCGGAAGAGGCGGGATTCGAACCCGCGGTACCGTTTCCAGTACGACAGTTTAGCAAACTGTTCCTTTCGGCCACTCAGGCACCCTTCCTTGTTTTGACATTGCAAACATAAGGCAATTATTTGATTCTGCAAAGTCTAAATAATAAAAAAAATGCAAAAAAAATGTAACGTTGCAATAAGCGTTTGACAGTCAATTTGTTGTTTGATAATTAAAATTGCATCGTTTTTTTGCTTAAATCGTAATCCACCCGAACATGATAGATACTTTTGAGCATGGCCTTAAAAATAACCGCAGATTCAGTGATATCTTTTAAGGTAATGTTGCTATTGTTGAATTGCCCACCCATCAATTTGTGTTCAATAATCTTATCGACAAGATTATTGATAGACTCTTCGGATGGCTCTTTTAACGCGCGGGACGCAGCTTCGACTGAGTCTGCCATCATGAGCACTGCTGTTTCCTTTGAAAAAGGAATGGGGCCTGGATAGGTAAATAACGACTCGTCAACCAATTTATCCGGATTGTTCTTCACGAAAAGGTTATAAAAATAATCTACACGGGTAGTACCATGATGCGTGCGGATAAAATCAAGGATAACGTCCGGCAATTGATGTTTTTTAGCAATATCAACACCCTTTATGACGTGCGAAATAATAATCTGTGCGCTTTGTTCAGGGGATAGCTCATCGTGAGGATTCTTTTCTGTCTTTTGATTCTCGATGAAAAATTGAGGATTAGTCAGTTTGCCGATATCATGATAGAGTGCTCCAGCACGTACCAATAGTGGATTTCCACCAATTTTATAAATCGCCGCTTCCGCAAGATTAGCCACCTGTAAAGAGTGCTGAAAGGTGCCTGGAGCTTTAAATGAGAGTTCACGCAATAATTTGGAATTACTGTTAGTAAGCTCCATGAGCGTAAGGTCAGATACGATACCAAACAATTTTTCGAAGGCATAAATCATGGGGTAGGCAAGGAGCGTAATCAATACGCTGACGAAGAATGGAAGGAGGTCGGACCAATAGATCGTGTCAATGGAACCATTTCTGGTCACCACCAATCCAATATAGGCAATCCAGTACGTTCCCAGAATGATTGCCGATGAAATAAACAATTGCTCTCTTTTAACCAATGTTTTGATACTATAGATCGCAACTATACCCGCCATAAATTGTAGAAAAACAAACTCAAAGCTATTTGGGACGAATAATCCTGCTAATAAGACCATCAATAGATGGATATTGAGCGCCACACGTGTGTCAAATAATATACGAATGATAATGGGGACAGCACAAAACGGTATATAATAAAGGTTAGGTATTTTGATTTTAATGGCCCAAGATAACACGGCAAGCATACCGATGATGACGATCATGATAATGACGAGCAGTCTGTTATTAAAGTAGATGTCTTTTCGAAACAGAAAAAGAAACACCATCAAAATAGAAAGTGCCAGCGAAATAATCAAAAATTGACCTAAAGTCACATAATTTTGGTTGCCGCTGATCTTGCCTTCATCTTCATATACCTTACGTAGTGATTCAAGCTTTTGGTAGGTTTCATTGGAAATTATTTTATCTTTTTCGGCTATGAGTTCCCCTTTTTGGACAACGCCACGCGTAGCTGATATGTTGGCAATTGCGTTTTGTTCCAAGGTCTCTGTCTGCTGATCATTATAAATGTAGTTAATGGTAATATAGTTTTTTAGTGTTTCCGACAGCCAGCTCTTCTGCTTTATTTTGGTCAGTTTGGGCATAATGTCGTCCATATAACTGTAAGAGCTTTCGATCGTATAGCAGTCGGCCGTATTTTTTTGGCTGGCAACTTTGTCTTGAATGAGCGTAAAATTATAATGCTTAGAGGCTGGGGATTTGTCGTTGCTACGGTTTTGAAATCTATTGTTCAAGGATAGGATACCTTTGCTATACAGATGATTTAGGATGGCGTTACCGGCATTTCTATAATCCGCTATATTTTCATGTGTAGTATCTAATTTGCTGCTCTGCCACTTTTCCGCCAGATCGGTGTTGAATTGATCAATTTGCTCTTTACTGGTGGTTGTATTGGCATTGTAGATAGGCTGAATGGTATTTAAGATGCTTTTCTTGTCCGCATTCAATTCTTCTTGCGTTTTTAATATGGCAAAATTGTAAGGCGATATTAGATTTTCGTGGTTCCATACTTTACCTTTTTGAAATTCATAGCGGAAACGGGGTTGTTTGGGAAGAAATATACAGATCAAAAAGATGGTAATAAGTATTAATCCAATTTTGCGGACAAGGTTTTCCGTTGTATTTAATTCTCTTCTGTATTTTATTTTTAGTCTTCCCACTGCGAGCTTTATTTTATATTCTGTAAATATACAAATGTAGTTATAATTTATTTTCTGCCACTTCTGCCAATTTTCCTTTATGGGCATTAAATAGGCTAAAGGCTGTGATGAACAAAAAATACTTGTTATCTTTGCAGAAAAAATACAACATGTCAACAAAATCACATCTCATTGCACCATCCGTCCTTGCTGCAGACTTTGCTAAATTATACGATGATATCATCATGGTAAACAACAGCGACGCAGATTGGTTTCACATTGATATTATGGACGGTGTTTTCGTTCCGAATATCTCTTTTGGATTTCCAGTTATGCAGGCTATTGCAAAACATGCGACTAAACCTTTGGATGTACATTTGATGATTGTTGATCCAGATCGTTATTTGCAAGTGTGTAAAGATTCAGGCGCAGCAGTCATTACTGTGCATTACGAGGCCTGTACGCATCTGCATCGTACGCTGTCTGCTATTAAAGAGTTGGGTTGTAAAGCCGGGGTTGCATTGAACCCACACACGCCGGTGGCTCTTTTGAAAGATGTGCTCGCGGATTTAGACTTGGTTTGCATCATGTCAGTCAATCCGGGATTTGGTGGTCAAAAATTCATTAAAAATACCTATGCCAAAGTGCAGGAGTTACGTGCGATGGCTGCGGGTGTGAACGATGGCCTGTTGATTGAAATTGACGGGGGAGTGACGACTGCAAATGCAGCGCAGCTATTGAAAGCAGGGGCAGATGTGCTGGTGGCCGGATCGTTTGTCTTTAATGCCACAGATCCTCTGGAAACGGTCAAGACATTGAAGGACATCGATATACATGTAGAAACGATATAAATAGAATAGGTGGTTTAGTCATATAGATCACCTATTTTTTTTAAACATCAGGCAGTAAAAATAGCGAATTGGAAAAAACGGGCATGATTGCAAAAGGCTGTTTAGAACAATTCCAAATTGCTTTAAATAGATGGAACGCATGCGTTTAAAGCTGTATTTTCACTATTTTTGTATTTAGTCACAGGAGTTGATTTACGACAAATAAGTTAACTTCAAACATGAAGTGGAAGGGCTAAATTGTGATTTGATCTGGAAACCGATCGATGGCTTATTAGCTTAATTATATTACAGTCAAGGTGGTTTAGCAAGACATTGTGTCTTTTTGGCTACCCTTAAAATAGAAAGATAGATATCTATGAGTATTTACAACGATTACGTACAAGAGGTTGTAGAACGAGAAGGCCAGGGGTTACATCCTAAGCCAATTGATGGAGCAGAATTACTAAGTGAAGTAATTGCTCAGATTAAGGATTTAAACAACGATAATAGAGCAGATTCTTTACGATTGTTTATTTATAATACACTGCCGGGTACAACTCCTGCAGCTGGCGTTAAAGCGCAATTTTTGAAGGAAATTATTTTAGGTGAATCTATTGTTGCTGAAATCACACCTGACTTTGCTTTTGAGTTATTGTCCCACATGAAGGGTGGACCTTCTATTGCAGTTTTATTAGATTTAGCTTTGGGTGATGATGTCATGATTGCTAAACAAGCTGCCGAAGTGCTTAAAACACAAGTTTTCTTATATGATGCTGATACAGCACGTTTGAAAGATGCTTATCAGCAAGGTAACGAAGTAGCTAAGGATATTTTGGAAAGCTATGCAAAAGCGGAGTTTTTTACGAAGCTACCAGAGGTGCAGGAAGAAATTGAAGTGGTTACTTTTATTGCGGGTGAGGGCGATATCTCGACAGATTTATTATCCCCGGGAAATCAAGCGCACTCACGTTCGGATCGTGAATTACATGGTAAATGTATGATCACACCTGAAGCGCAACAGCACATTCGTGAATTGCAGGCGCAACATCCAGGTAAAAGTGTCATGTTGATTGCTGAGAAAGGAACGATGGGTGTAGGCTCCTCTCGTATGTCGGGAGTAAATAATGTGGCACTTTGGACAGGTAAACAAGCAAGTCCTTATGTTCCTTTTGTGAATATTGCGCCGATTGTCGGTGGTACGAATGGTATTTCGCCAATTTTCTTGACAACGGTAGATGTGACTGGTGGTATTGGTATCGACTTGAAAAACTGGGTGAAGAAAGTGGATGAGCAGGGGAATGTTGTTCGTAACGAAAAAGACGAGCCCATTCTTGAAGAAGCTTACTCTGTTGCGACGGGAACTGTTTTAACTATTAATACAAAGACGAAGAAATTATATCATGGCGAGCGTGAGCTGATCGATATTTCGAAAGCTTTGACTCCCCAGAAAATGGAATTTATTAAAGCCGGCGGCTCTTATGCGATTGTTTTTGGTAAAAAGATACAAACATTTGCTGCAGAAACACTGGGCATTCAAGCGCCTGCGGTATTTGCTCCTTCAAAAGAGATTACTATTGAAGGGCAAGGCTTGACAGCAGTGGAGAAAATCTTCAACAAAAATGCGGTCGGTGTTACGCCTGGTAAGGTCTTACATGCGGGTTCTGATGTTCGCGTTAAAGTAAACATTGTTGGTTCTCAAGATACTACTGGTTTGATGACAGCACAGGAGTTGGAGGCTATGGCTGCAACAGTCATTTCGCCGACAGTGGATGGTGCTTATCAGTCGGGTTGTCATACCGCATCTGTATGGGATAAAAAAGCGCAAGCAAATATTCCCAAATTGATGAAATTTATGAATGACTTTGGATTAATTACTGCGCGTGACCCACAAGGCGTGTATCATTCCATGACTGATGTTATTCATAAAGTTTTAAACGATATCACTATCGACGAATGGGCCATCATTATTGGAGGGGACTCCCATACGCGGATGTCCAAAGGTGTCGCTTTTGGCGCTGACTCGGGCACCGTTGCATTAGCGTTGGCTACTGGAGAGGCTTCAATGCCAATTCCTGAGTCGGTAAAAGTTACCTTTAAAGGGAGTATGAAAGAGCATATGGATTTCCGTGATGTAGTTCACGCTACCCAAGCGCAGATGCTGCAGCAATTTGCTGGAGAGAACGTGTTCCAAGGTAGGATTATAGAGGTTCACATTGGTACGCTTTTGGCTGATCAGGCGTTTACCTTTACTGACTGGACAGCAGAAATGAAAGCGAAAGCTTCCATTTGTATTTCTCAAGATGACACGTTAATCGAATCTTTGGAGATCGCGAAAAAGCGTATTCAAATCATGATCGATAAAGGTATGGAAAACAAAAATAATGTTTTGCATGGCTTGATCGAAAAGGCAAATAAACGCATCGAGGAAATCAAAACAGGGGTTAAACCTGCATTAGCCCCGGATACGAATGCGAAATACTATGCTGAGGTGGTGATTGATTTGGATATCATTGAAGAGCCAATGATTGCTGACCCGGATGTAAATAATGCGGATGTTTCTAAACGCTATACACACGATACGATCCGCGATCTTTCTTACTACGGCGGAAGCAAAAAGGTAGACTTGGGTTTCGTAGGTTCATGTATGGTACACAAAGACGATTTGAAGATCGTTTCTAAAATGTTGAAGAACATTGAAAAACAAAAAGGCGCAGTTACTTTTGAGGCTCCTTTGGTAGTCGCAGCCCCAACGTATAATATTATTGATGAGTTGAAAGCAGAGGGCGATTGGGAATTCTTGCAAAAATACTCGGGATTTGAATTTAGCGATGCATTACCTAAAAGTACTGCACGTACAGAATATGAGAATATTATGTATTTAGAGCGCCCAGGTTGTAACCTCTGTATGGGTAACCAGGAAAAAGCGGCAAAAGGAGATACGGTCATGGCGACTTCAACACGTTTATTTCAAGGTCGTGTCGTAGAGGACAGAGACGGTAAGAAAGGAGAGTCTTTGTTGGCATCGACTCCTGTAGTTGTGTTATCAGCAATCTTGGGTCGTATTCCGAACATTGACGAATATAAAGCTGCTGTCGAAGGTATTAACTTGACAAAGTTTGCACCTATTCCAACAAAGTAGTAATAATTAGTGTTTAGTAACTTAATTAAACAAATAAATTAGAGAGATATGGCTTTTGATATTGATATGATTAAAAAGGTCTATAGCCGTTATGACGAGCGCATTGCTGCTGCTCGTCAGGTGGTTAATAAACCTTTGACTTTATCTGAGAAAATATTGTATGCACACCTTTGGGATGGCAATGCTACTGAGGATTATACGCGTGGCGTTTCATACGTCGACTTCGCACCAGACCGTGTGGCTATGCAGGACGCTACTGCTCAGATGGCATTATTGCAATTTATGCAAGCTGGACGTCCAAAAGTTGCAGTTCCTTCTACCGTTCACTGTGATCACTTGATTCAGGCGAAAGAAGGAGCAGACAAAGATTTAGCGCGAGCTAAAAACGAAAGCTCTGAAGTATTTAACTTTTTGAGTTCTGTGTCCAATAAGTATGGTATCGGTTTCTGGAAACCTGGCGCTGGTATTATTCACCAAGTCGTTTTGGAGAACTATGCGTTTCCAGGCGGAATGATGATCGGTACAGACTCACATACGGTAAATGCCGGTGGATTGGGTATGGTTGCTATTGGTGTTGGCGGGGCTGATGCCTGTGATGTAATGGCTGGATTACCTTGGGAGCTGAAATTCCCGAAATTAATCGGTGTTAAATTGACTGGTAAGTTAAGCGGATGGGCTGCCGCGAAAGACGTTATCCTTAAAGTTGCTGGTATCTTGACCGTCAAAGGGGGAACTGGAGCGATTGTGGAATATTTTGGCGAGGGAGCAGAGTCGCTATCTTGTACAGGTAAGGGAACCATTTGTAACATGGGCGCTGAAATTGGCGCGACAACGTCGACTTTTGGTTATGATGAATCCATGGAGCGCTATCTACGTGCTACAGGACGTGCTGAAGTCGCCGACGCGGCAAATGCGATTAAACAACATTTGACTGCGGACGCGGAAGTTTATGCTAACCCAGAACAGTATTTTGATCAGCTTATTGAGATTAATCTATCCGAATTAGAACCATCTCTTAATGGTCCTTTTACACCGGACTTGTATACGCCAGTGTCTCGGATGCGCGAAGAGGCTGAAAGAAATGGCTGGCCTTTAAAAGTTGAATGGGGATTGATCGGTTCATGTACAAACTCGTCCTATGAAGATTTGTCACGTGCTGCCTCTATAGCAAAACAAGCGGTGGATAAAGGTTTAATTACTAAAGCTGAATTTGGTATAAATCCGGGGTCAGAGCAAGTTCGTTTTACAGCTGATCGTGATGGTTTGCTGAAAACATTTGAAGACCTTAATGCAACGATATTTACGAATGCCTGTGGTCCATGTATTGGTATGTGGGATCGTGTAGGCGCTGATAAACAAGAGAAAAATACCATCGTTCATTCATTCAATCGTAACTTTGCGAAACGTGCAGATGGTAATCCGAACACCTATGCATTTGTGGCTTCTCCGGAATTGGTGGCGGCAATTGCGATTTCTGGTGATCTGGGCTTCAATCCAGTTACTGATACGTTGACGAATAGTAAAGGTGAGCAAGTAAAATTGGATCCACCGGTAGGGGACGAATTACCTACTAAAGGATTTGCGGTAGATGATCCGGGTTACCAAGCACCCGCTGTTGACGGTAGTTCCGTCGTCGTTGATGTGGCGCCTACCTCTGACCGTCTTCAATTGTTGCAGCCTTTCGCAGCTTGGGAAGGTACTGATTTGAAGGGTTTGAAATTATTGATCAAAGCAAAAGGTAAATGTACGACAGACCATATTTCAATGGCTGGCCCTTGGTTGAAATACCGTGGTCATTTGGATAACATCTCCAATAACATGTTGATCGGTGCGGTGAACTTCTTCAATGAGAAAACAGATAACGTTAAAAATCAATTGACAGGCGAGTATGGCCCTGTGCCAGCAACACAACGTGACTATAAAGCACAGGGTATTGGTTCAATTGTCGTTGGTGACGAAAACTATGGAGAAGGTTCATCCCGTGAGCATGCTGCAATGGAGCCTCGTCATTTGGGTGTTCGCGCAGTATTGGTGAAGTCTTTCGCCCGTATTCACGAGACAAATCTGAAAAAGCAAGGAATGTTGGGATTGACTTTTGCAAATAAGGATGATTACGATAAAATTCAGGAGAACGATACGATCGATATTATCGGTTTAACTGAATTTGCTCCAGGTAAGCCCTTAACGCTGGTATTGCACCACGATGATGGAACACAAGAGCAGATCTTGGCAAATCATACGTACAATGCGCAACAGATTGAGTGGTTTAAAGCTGGTGGTGCCTTAAATATAATTCGCAAAAATCAAGCACAATAGTATTGATGAGCATACAAAAAAAGCCGCTTTCGTATAAAGCGGCTTTTTTATTTTGTTTTGGGATGACATTTCTGTGATCTTCGTCATATTTTACTAATTCTCATTGAATTTATTTGCTTATAAAATAGAATGCCGGTACTTTTGCGCAACGTTTTTAGCACTGATATGAGAAAAATATTTTTAACAATTGGAGCGCTTGCCTTGAGTGCTTCTGCTTTATTTGCACAAGAAAACCCCGAAATAGGAAAGAGTATTTTCAAACCAAAAAATTTGAGAACCGAAAGTAATAAAGGAAAATTCTTTTTCTTTTGGGGGTATAACTTCTCTTCCTATGCAAAATCCGATATTCATTTTACAGGTCCAAATTATGATTTTATTCTTCACGATGTAAAAGCTGCTGATCGTCCAACTAAATTTGGTTCGACTTATTTTGATCCGAGTCGGTTGACTATCCCACAATTCAACCTTCATTTTGGTTATTATATCAAAGATAATTATTCCATTTCATTGGGCTGGGATCACATGAAATATGTCGTTGATATACCCCAGCAGGTAAAAATTTCAGGTTTTATTGGTGAAGAAATTTCTAATCCAGGTATCCCGACCGGAAACCGTGCCGGTCAATATAATGGTGAATTGATTACAGTGGATTCCGCGATGCTAACATTTGAGCACACCGACGGTTATAATTTTGCTTCGGTAGGCTTGGAGCGTTATGATGATATCATCAATAATCGAAAGGGCCAACAGGTGCTGACCATGGAATCTGGTGTAGATGTAGGTTTACTAATTCCGCGTTCGGAAGTTCATCTTTTTGGTGAGGGAGCAAACCACTTCTGGAACATTGCTGGTTATGGCGCTTCGGCGAAAGTTGGGCTGCACTACCGTTTTTACAAAGGGCTGTACCTGCAAGGAAATTTTAAAACTGGATGGACTGATCTGACCAACATTCGTACAACTGGAAGGAGAGGGGTGGACAAGGCGTCGCAACAGATCTGGTTTTTTGAAAACTATTGGGCTTTGGGCTTTAGGTTTTAAATCATAAAAGATAATAAACTATATAGGATAACAAACAGGCTACTTTAACGTAGCCTGTTTGTTCATTTGCGTTTTTATTATTTTCAAGATACACCTTAAATTTCATCCAACTTAAAGATCTCTTTTACCCGTATGCCTTTCTCGGTACGTTGTAGTGTGCAGCATTCGTGAACTGAATCGTGTTCAAAAAACAGGATGTAGTCGTTGTCTACTATTTCGTTCCAGTAGCTGTGACGTTCTTCCATAGTAACTAAAGGACGTACATCATATCCCATCACGTAGGGAATTGGTATATGGCCTACCGAAGGGAGCAAATCAGCCATATACAGTATCGTCTTTCCTTTGTATTGAACCTGTGGTAACATCATGGATTCTGTGTGGCCATTTGCATAGCGCATGCTGATATCGCTTCCGAATGGATTTTGTACATCTTCAACAAACTTTAATTGTCCGCTCTCTTGTATCGGAAGAATATTTTCTTTTAGAAAAGAAGCCTTCTCCCGGGCGTTGGGGTTAGTTGCCCAAGACCAATGGTCTGCATTACTCCAAAAATGAGCGTTTTCAAAGGCCGGAACAAGTTGATCACCTTCTCGCGCTATGGCACCACCACAATGATCGAAATGTAGGTGGGTTAGAATAACATCGGTGATGTCATTTCGGTGAAATCCAATATTTTTTAATGATCTGTCTAATGTTGCATCACCATGAAGATAATAATAGCTAAAGAATTTTTCATTTTGCTTGTCTCCAAGGCCCGTGTCCACCAACATTAATCGATTGCTATCCTCAATGAGCAGCAGACGATTTCCCCAGGTACACATATTGTTGGAATCTGCCGGGTTTGTCTTGTTCCAGATGCTTTTAGGGACCACACCAAACATAGCCCCACCATCGAGTTTAAAGAATCCCGTTTCTATAGCATATAATTTCATCTTGTTATTTTGTATTTACTTTTTGAACAGTACGTATTACCATTGTTTGCCGTTTTGAGTAATCAAGGATCCTTTGAGCTAGAATTTTAACGCCTATTAATATTTGTAAAGGATGGGACAATTTACGAAAAATATATTATATTATTTAATGGCCATAACTTGAGTTGCTAAAAAAAGTTGCTAAAAAATGCAATTCTTTTTACCTTCGTAAGCTACTGATAGTTAGCGTTTTGTTTTTGTGTTTTTTGTACAATAAGCTTGATTTTTAGATAATTATGTTTTGTTTTTAGCGAAAATTGCTTTTAAATTTGAGCACATTTTAAAACAAACAAAAAATATGAAAAAGGGTAACATTGGAAACGCGCCTGATTTGAAATATTTGAAAATTGATAGCACGAAGAGTGTATTTTATCAATTACCCGTTTCTGAATTGGTTAAACATGCTTTGGTAAATCAAGAGGGAAGGCTTTCTGATACAGGAGCGCTTGCCGCTGATACGGGAAAATTTACGGGGAGGTCCCCCAAGGACCGCTTCCTGGTGGAGGACTCTTTAACTAAAGACAACGTATGGTGGGGGGAAATCAATCAACGGATGTCTCCAGATCATTTTGAGGCGCTATTTTCGCTGGTAGCCTCGCACCTGGCTGAGCGAAATATATACATCAGAGATTGCGCTTCGGGTGCTGATCCGATTTATCAAATTGGGATCCGTGTTGTTACAGAGACAGCTTATCAAAGTATATTTGCCAACAACTTGTTCTTACGTCAGGAGCCTAATCCAGAAGTTCGGCCACCTTGGTCTATCTTAGCTGCTCCGACCTTGTTGATTAAAGAACCACATGCATATGGTATCCTTAACGAAAATTTTGTTGCAATTGATTTTACGAAGAAAATTGTATTGATTGCTGGAACAGGTTATACGGGGGAAATTAAAAAGAGCATTTTTTCCATCTTAAATTTTATTTTACCATTCGAGCATAACGTCCTTTCTATGCACTGTTCTGCTAATACTTCCGACGATGGAGATACTGCATTGTTTTTTGGGCTTTCGGGTACTGGAAAGACGACATTGTCTGCTGATAAAAACAGGCGGTTAATTGGAGACGATGAGCATGGGTGGAGTGAACGGGGAGTTTTCAATTTTGAAGGTGGTTGTTATGCCAAATGTGTTGGTCTAACAGCCGATAAAGAACCGGAGATCTATCATGCCATTCGTTTTGGTTCGCTGTTGGAAAACGTGATTTTGGATGATCAGGATAAACCTGATTACAATGACATCAGTAAAACCGAGAATACGCGCGTGTCTTATCCAATTGACTTCATGGAAAATGCTGAAATAAGCGGTATAGGCAATGAGCCGGCTCATATTTTTTTCTTGACAGCGGATGCTTTTGGTGTACTTCCGCCAATTTCATTGTTGTCTACCGACCAGGCTGTCTATCATTTTGTAAGTGGCTATACTGCTAAGGTTGCGGGTACAGAGGTGGGGGTGAAGGAACCTATGGCCGCATTTTCAACTTGCTTTGGACAGGCATTTTTACCGCTGCATCCCGGGAAATATGCGGCGTTGCTTCGCTCAAAACTAGAACAGAATCGTAATATTAAAGTCTGGTTAGTGAATACGGGCTGGATTGCAGGTCCTTACGGAATAGGACGACGGATTAAACTTGCCTATACCAGAGCGTTAATCCGAGCCGCAATGGATGGTTCATTATTAGAATCTCAATTTAATAGACACGATATCTTTGGGTTAGATTATCCGACCAGTTGCGGAGCGTATGTTCCCGAACAAATCATGGATGCCCGGGGCTTATGGAATAACGATGAGGCCTATGATATGCAGGCAAAACGCTTGGCGAAACTATTCATAGCAAACTTTGAAAAATTTAATAACCAAATGCCAGCGAGCGTTCTCGAGGCAGGCCCTAAAATTGAGCCCACTGTCTTCGTTTAATTCATTTTGCATTCGTACAACAGAAAGAGTAAACATGGGCTCTCTCTTTTTGTTGTACGAATCTTTTTGTGGGGCTGAAAATCTTTAATCGTGTTTTTTAACGAAGGAATCTACTTGCTCCTGCTCGCTTCCGACAAGGGCATTAATGATAAGCTTGAAAGCTGCCAATCGTGCTTTTTTCTTATTGTCTTTAACAATTTCAAACCAGGGTGATTTTTTTGATCCTGTTTTCTTAAAGAGGTTTTCAATATAATTTGTGTAAATATCCCATTTTTCCTGTGCCTGTTGGTCAAGCGTTCCTATTTTCCATCGCTTGAGTATATCTTCCTGACGCTCTTTTAATCTTTCGGCCTGTTCTTCTCTGCTGATGCTCAGAAATAACTTGATGACAATGATACCGTCGTCAATTAATTGTTTTTCAAATTCTGGAACCTGACTCATAAATAATTCATGTTGTTCTTTGCTGCAGAATCCAAATACGGGTTCCACTACTGCACGGTTATACCAGCTTCTATCGAAGATGACAATTTCTCCGGCATTAGGAAGCTGCTTGATATAGCGTTGAAAATACCACTGTCCAGATTCTTCATCGGTTGGTTTCGGTAAAGCGACAATACGGACCTTTTTAGGATTTAAATATTGGGCTACGCGACCTATTGTGCCGCCTTTGCCAGCGGCGTCCCTACCTTCAAAAATAATGAGCACCCGCTTCCCTTTTTCAATAATTTCGTATTGGAGCTTCAACAACTTGACCTGTAGTTCATAAAGCTCTTTTTCATAATCGTAAACATCGTTGAACTTTTTTATTTCAAGAATGCCCTGTTGCTCCAAGTAATTTAAAACATCTTTGTTTTCGTGGATCTTTTGAAGTTCATTTAAATCGTATTCTGCCATAAAATATTTATTTAAGCGATCGTTTTTATTAAAGTTACTTATTGAATTGTTAAAAAATGTCAAATTTCAAATAAAACTTATGTTTCTAATACTAATATCTAGGCAGATTACGTTTCTTAATCAGAACACCAAATGGATGTTCACTTAGATTAGACTTTTCATAAATTTAGGTTAATAATTGGTTAGGTTAGCTCGGAGTTCCCCACTTCGAGCTTTATTGTATTCTAGCCATTAGGCGGATTATTGGAGACGTAGTGCTTACGCTATGTTGTGAATGCTCTAACTGTTAAAAAATGTTAAACGGATGTGGTGGACATAATGATTAGAGAAAAGTAGCGTTTTTACTACAAATACTTTTCATAAATAGGTTAATATATGGCTAACGAAAGCTCAGAGTTCCCCGCTCTGGGCTTTCTATTTTAATCTATAACTTATCAATCGCCGCAAGATAAGATTGTTGAATATATCGAGGTATTGCATTATGCTTCTTTCAAATAGATGAGGGATGGTACTGGAGTTGAAGATTGATTAAAAAAAGAATAGCCAAGATTTATAGTCTCGGCTATTCTTTTTGGCTATTGTTTTGCGTTGTCAGGCCACTTCACGTAGATCCACAGCCACTACGCGCGATACACCTTGTTCTACCATGGTGACCCCATAAATGATATCTGTGCTTGCGATTGTTTTCTTATTGTGCGAGACCACTATAAATTGGGAATTTTTAGAAAAATCCCGTATAATATTGTTGAATTTATCAATGTTGGTATCATCCAAAGGTGCATCCACCTCATCGAATATACAAAATGGCGCTGGCTTAGAAAGATATAGTGAGAACAGTAAGGCTGTTGAAGTCAATGTTTTCTCCCCACCCGATAGCTGATTTATAGACAATGGTCTTTTCCCTTTTGGTCTAGCGATAATATCGATGTCTGAATCCAAAGGATTGTTTGGGTCTGTCAAGATCAGATCACAGCTATCTTCTTCGTTAAATAACGAACGGAATACTTTGACAAAGTTATTTCTTACTGCGTCGAATGTAAACATGAACTGCACTTTAGCGGTGTCGTCAATTTCCTTGATCGTCGCCATCAAAGAGCCTTTTGCTTCGATCAAATCTGCTTTTTCTTTATTGATGAAATCATAACGTTCGTTCATCTCATCGAAAGCCTCTTTGGCCATCAGGTTGATGGTACCGAATTCGTCTAGCTGCTTCTTGAGTTTACTGCATTTGGCCGCCAGTGTAGCTTGGTCTTCTGTAAGCTGAGGAATATCTTCTCGATCGATTAAGTCTTTAAGTTCAATGTTAAATTCGACGGAAAGGCGTTCTTTTAACGCATTCAGGTCAATTTGAAGGCTTGTTTTTTTATCTTTAATTTCGGAAACAAGGAAATCGCTTTGTTCTTTTGAACGGCGTAATTGCGTTAACGAATCTTCCAGGTTATTAATTTTTTCCTTATCGGCATAATAGCTGTCTTCCAATTCTTTCAGTCCATCCTCTAAGGCAATCTTCTGCTCGTACATCGCGATAAGATCTTGATCTTCATCGTCTTCAAAAGGAATGGTGGTACGTAATGCTTCTTGCACTTCAACCAGTTCTGCACTATTCTTTTCGATACGGATCTCGTGATCGTCTTTTTGTGTTTCTCTAAATTCCAAATCTTTGGCGATATTCGAAACTTTGTTTAGCTGTTGGTGATAAGCAATATTCTCTTGATTATATCTGGTCGATTCTTCGTTGAGTATTTCAGAGATTTCATGAAATTGGTCTTGCAGTAGCGCTAACTCGATAACGCTCTGTTCCTTTTCTAGCCGTAACTCTTGGATTTGGGGCTCAGCAATTTTTAAATTCGACTCGATAGCAGTAACTTTCTCTTCAATATCTCTTTTGCGTGTTTGGGAGTTGTTGATGAACGTTTGATATTGCTCTTGCTTTGTTTTTACAGTAATCAATTCATTATTAAGCCGATTGAACTGAAAGCGCAACTCATTGATCAGCTCTTTTTGAGAATTGCCTCGTAAGGTTTCTAGACGAGCTGTTTCGGCCGTTATCTTATTTTCAAGTTTTCCAATTTCTTGGTTGATTGTCTTGATCTCTTGGGATAATACTTCTAGGTTTTTAGCTCTACCAATACGTTTACCTTCAAACAGTCCTACAGATCCCCCTGACATACCCAAATGATGTTTTGCATAACGTCCGTTTTTTTGCAAAATTACCTGTCCTGATTCGGGAAGTTTCTCATCCAGATCTTTTTCATGCTCCTTTTTAAGGATGAAAACCTGCTGGAGTAGTAAGGTGCACAAAGACTTGTATTTTTCGTCTACGGTAATCACATCCAAGGCCGACATTAAATTATTATTCGGTACAGGAGGTGGGGTAGGAGTTGTCGTTATTGCATCTAAAACAAAGAAATTTGCGCGTCCTTTTGCGGCGTCGCTTAGTAGCTGAATGGCTTGAACAGCATCCTGTTGTGTATCGACAACATAATGGTTCATAATAGGTTCAAGGTAATTCTCGATAGCGACTCGGTAATCTTCCTGACAAAACAATACATCTGAAAGCAGCGGTGGTTGTTTTTTCCAGCCTGCATTTTTCTTCAAAAAGCGGATGGATTCTGGAAAACCTTCCAAATTGTCAACCAGAGATTTTGTCAGATTATATTCGTTTTGCTTGGCATCTACCAGACGAAGATCTTTGGCAAGTTGGGCTTTGAACTCTTCTAAGTTTGCTTGACATTGACTAATTTGCTCTTGGAGCTCTTCTTCCAGTTGATTTGCCGAATCGTACTGTAATTGCTGTGCTTCTACACGACCTTCCAGTTCTACGACAGCGGAATTGAACTGTTGTAATTCTTTTTCTTTCGCTTCGGTATCTTCACTATTGCGAATTAGTTCTTGTAAAAGAGCCTCTTTCTGTATCGTAAATACGGCAAGATCTTTTTCCAATTTATAAATCTTTGCTTGTAAATCGGCGTTACTTTTATTAAAAATATCAAGCTTTCCTTTTGCAGATTGTTGCTGTCCTCTCAGTTCTTCAACTTCTAATTTATTCGACTCCAGGTTGCTTTTTAATCCGTCCAGTTTATTTTGTTCGTCAAATAACTCTTCGTTTAATCGCTTAATGGTATAAACGACGTGATTAAGTTGTTGTTTGTCGCTGTTTATATCAATGCTTAGACGATTTTCTTTATCTTGGAGATTTTTAACCTTTTCGTTTTTGATCTTTTTTTCAGATTCGTAACCACGAATCTTATTTATGAATTCCTGTGTAGTTTTCTGCTGTACAGATAGATTTTTTTCCTGCTCTAAGTTTGTTTGACGGAGTGATTGAAGGTCATTTTCCGCATGCAGGATATTCTGTTGTACATTTTGTGCATCTTTCTGGACGTTGGATTCTTGTGTCTGAAGCCGTTCTAGTTCTGTCGAGAAATCTGCGATTTTATAATAGGCCAGATCAATACTGCTCTGTCGGTATTCTGATTTGAGTAAGGTGTATTTCTCTGCTTTTTTAGCTTGATTTTCTAACGACTTGAGGTTCTTTGTAATCTCAAAAAGTAGGTCGTCGACACGACTAAGATCGGCTTCTGTATCTCTTAATTTCGCTAGGGTCTGTTTTTTACGTACTTTATATTTTGAAATTCCGGATGCTTCTTCAAATAGGTTTCGTCGAGAGTTATCCTTATTATTGATGATCTCATCAATCATTTTCAATTCAATAATGGAATAGCTATCGGCGCCGACACCAGTATCCAAAAACAAATCAGTAATATCTTTTAAACGACATTTCACATCATTCAACCGATATTCGCTATCGCCGTTTCGGAATAATTTTCGGGTGACAGTAACTGTGGAGAATTCAGTTGGTAGAATATTATTGTTATTATTGAAGGTCAGCGATACTTCTGCAAGATTTGCGGGCTTTCTATTTTTTGTCCCGTTGAAAATAATATTTTCCATTTTATCTGAGCGCAGCATTTTCGTACTTTGCTCTCCGAGTACCCAGCGTATTGCATCGACCACGTTTGATTTCCCACAGCCATTGGGGCCAACAATCGCTGTGACACCGTCATTGAAGTTGATCGTGATTTTATCTCCGAAACTCTTAAATCCTTTAATTTCTAGTTTGGTTAACTGCATTTATACCAAATTTGTTTGTCGTTATAAGCTTGCGAAAATAGTAAAATTAAACAAGATTTTTTTCTTTCTTTATTCACATTTTGCTGTTTCAGGATCACATGAAGGGCCTTCTTCACCTCTCTGTTGCAGCGGAGCAGATTGGCTTGCTAAGCATTCCTTTATGGTATTATGAAAAACTTCCATGGGCTGTGCTCCGGGGATAGCATATTTGCGGTCGAATACAAAGAAGGGAACTCCCCGCAGGCCAAGGTTAACGCCTTCTTGGATATCTTGCGCAACATCGTAAGCAAAATCGTCTGATTCGAGCAAGTTTTTAATGGCATGAGCAGGAAGTTCGTATTGAGTCGCAATATGCGTAAGAATCTGGTTGTCGTTAATATTTCGGCCGTCTGTGAAATGCGCTTTAAACAACGCTTTCTTAATTGGTGTACCTTTTTGGTAGCCTTGGGCAAAATGGATCAGGCGATGCGCTTTTCGTGTATTTACGACAACTGCTTTGTCAAAATTCAGGGCAATTCCCAGCTCCCTTCCCTGTGCGCTGAGTTGTGATGTCATTGCAACCACATCATCCATGCTCATTCCTTTCGTTTGTACGAGATAGTCATAAGTGGGTATTGCTGGTGCATCTTCGGGATAGTCGGGGTTAAGCTGATAAGATTTCCAGATAATTTCAGCCGCTGGCTTATTTGCGGATTCCTGAAGTGCCATTTCGAGCTTTGTCAGACCAATATAACAAAATGGACAAATGATGTCCGACCAAATTTCTATTTTCATATTTCTTTTTTTACTGCGTATATTGTAATCAAAAATACATATAATCACGATGATAATTTGTTTAAATTGTTTTTGGAATGTCAACAGATTATTATTTAATGTTTATCGATGTTGGAGCAATCTTTTTTGAATCGTAAAGTTACACTCGTCCTGGGCGGCGGTGGTGCAAGAGGACTGGTACATATTGGCATTATCAGACGGTTGGAAGAGTTGGGTTTTGAAATAAATGAGGTCGTAGGGTGTTCTATAGGTGCACTCGTTGGCGGGATTTATGCGCAGGGAAAGATGGATCTTTTAGAAGATTGGATGCTTCGCTTAACCAAGAAGTCGGTCTTTAACATGATGGATTTTAGCTGGAGAGGATTGGGGATGATGAAAGGGGTAAAGGTGTTTAACGCATTAAAGTCCGTCATCCCTGATGGTAATATAGAGACATTTCCAATTTTGTTCAAAGCTGTGGCTACGGATCTCAATTACGAAAAGGAAGTTGTACTGGATTTTGGGAGCATGTATGATGCTATTCGGGCTTCTATTGCCATTCCGGCAGTGTTTACGGCGGTGGAGGAAAATAAGCATGTGTATGTTGACGGTGGTGTTCTAAATCCATTACCCATCAATCATGTGACGAGGAAGGAAAACTTGATCATTGCGGTTAACCTTGAGTCGAAACCAGACAAACAATATTCTGCCATCAAAAAGCTCGATCCAAAGACGTCGAATTCATTGGATATTCTGCAGGCGTCTTACTATGTGATGCGCAGGAAAATGAGTCAGATGATAGTCGACTTATATCGCCCGGACGTAGTTGTTGATATACCTTATAATATCTGTAATCTATGGGATTATCATCGGACTGAATTTTTGGTTCAAAAAGGAAAGGATTATATAGAGCAGGCACTAAAAGAAACAACGTCCGGATCTAATGAATTTTGATCCGGACGTTGCTTCTCTGTGAAAATCATCGAGCGCTCAATTTTCGTATTATTTTTTATGAGGATTCGATGTGTTTATTAAAACAAATTGGGATAATCGCTGATGATGCCATCCACTTTCATCGTTTTTAATTGCTCTATTTCTTCTTTGGTATTGACCGTCCACGGAATTACTTTAATGCCAGCCTTATGACATTGCTTAACATAATCGTTTGTCACGATTGTATACTGTGGACTTATACTATAGGGTACAAAACCGAGTTCAGCAATTGTTTGTTGGACATCTTTACGTTCGTTTCCATTTATGAGGTAGGACACCCTGATCTGAGGGTAAGCCTTGTGTAGGTATTTAATTGCCCTGCTGTCAAATGACTGAATGATAGTCCTTGCTGCGATTTTCTTGTCGGTGATAACCTGAATGATAAGGTCGACAAACTCTTCTACGCGAGGATGCAATATGCCGTCTTGACCGTCTTTACTTTTAACCTCAATGTTGTAGAACATCGGAGTGTTTCTTTTGTGTTGAGCATATGCTTCCGTACTATCAATAAGATCCGACAGTTTTGCGATACGTGTAACTTGTTTTTTCTGCTGCGGAAAGGCTTTATAAAATTTAGAACCAATATCATATTTAACCAAATCACGGTAAAGCATGTTATAAACCTTTAAAGATTTATCCTTTTCTGAAATTTCAGCACCATTGGGTTTCAATACAAATTGGGGATTAAGATAATCATCATGAAAAACGATCACTTTGCGATCTTTGGTGATATGGCAATCCATTTCTAACGTGGTCACTTTGTCAATGTTTATTGCATTTTTCATTGCAGCGATAGACTCTTCAGGATAGAGTCCTCGGCCCCCACGATGGGCTTCCAAACTTAGTTTCGGGAAATTGTCTGAATTTGCTTTTACAGATTCTTTCCTGGCTGAACAAGATAAAAATGGTAATAATGTGCCCAAAATGGCAAATTTGAGAAAACTACTTTTCATTGTCGATCATATTTAAAAAAATAGGGAAGGTTATTGTATTGCCCTTTCGAAGACGCAAATATACGGATATATCTTATTTTTTGAGTCTTTTGCTTTCAGTGGGATTTGTCGATTATGGCTAAGAAATCTATTTTTTTTGTCTTTTTTGCAACAAATTATTGCCATTCCTTTTAGAATTGCCTTTATTTGCACAAATCTCAAATTAGATGGCGAAAAATTTATTGATAGTTGAGTCTCCAGCGAAAGCGAAAACGATAGAGGGATATTTAGGAAAGGATTTTTTGGTTAAGTCGAGTTATGGACATATTCGCGACTTGGTGAAAACCGATGATGCGATTAATACCGAAAATAATTTCGAACAAAAGTATGAAGTTCCGTCCGATAAAAAGGCTGTTGTCAGCGAACTGAAGAAATTGGCTAAAGCTGCTGAAACCGTTTGGCTAGCGTCCGATGAGGACCGCGAAGGAGAAGCGATTTCATGGCATTTATTTGAGACGTTAGGATTGAAAGATGAGAGCACGAAAAGGATCGTTTTTCATGAAATTACGAAGCCAGCTATTCTGAAAGCTATTGACAATCCGCGTAAAATAGACTATAACCTTGTTAACGCTCAGCAGGCTCGACGCGTACTGGATCGGTTGGTTGGTTTTGAGTTATCACCGGTCCTTTGGAAGAAAGTTAAACCTTCATTGTCTGCAGGACGAGTTCAATCTGTTGCCGTCCGTTTGATCGTAGATCGTGAACGTGAGATCAATAAATTTGAGCCCGAGGCTGCCTTTAAGATTGTAGCGTTCTTTCATACTGGAAAAGTTAAAGATAGTTTCAAAGCTGAGCTTCCACAGCGTTTTGCTACGGAAGCGGAGGCTACCAAATTTTTGGAAGATTGTAAATCCGCCCTGTTTTCTGTTAAAAATTTAGAAACAAAACCTGCCAAACGTTCGCCGTCGGCTCCGTTTACAACGTCAACTTTACAACAGGAAGCCAGTAGAAAACTTGGGTTTTCTGTGGCGCGTACGATGCAGGTCGCTCAGAGGCTATATGAATCGGGGCGAATTACCTATATGCGTACCGATTCTGTTAATTTAAGCGATACGGCAATTGAAGCGGCTGAAAAGGAAATTAAATCTGCTTATGGCGACCAATATCATAAGGTCAGAAAATATAAAACAAAGACATCAGGTGCACAGGAGGCGCACGAAGCTATCCGCCCGACCTATTTTTCTGAGCATACCATCGATGGGGATGCTTCTGAAAAGCGGTTGTACGAACTTATTTGGAAAAGAGCGATTGCATCACAAATGAGTGAGGCTGAGTTTGAACGTACGTTGGCAAAGATTGCCATATCGACACGTTCAGAAGACTTAAGTGCTTCAGGGGAGGTGATGAAGTTTGATGGATTTTTAAAAGTTTATATGGAATCTTTGGATGACGATCAGGAAAATACAGTGGATGAAGATAGTGATAATGCTATCCTTCCACCGTTAGCTACTGGTCAACCATTGACTTTGAAAAGTATGTCGGCAACGGAGCGGTTTACACGGCCTCCTGCACGATATACAGAAGCGGCTTTGGTGAAAAAATTAGAGGAATTAGGAATTGGTCGTCCTTCAACCTACGCACCTACGATTTCCACAATTCAAAATCGGGGTTATGTTGTAAAAGAAGAGCGCGAGGGTAAGTCTCGTGATTACCGTGTATTGACGTTGAAGGATGCTGAATTAACGGCAGTCACAAAAACCGAGATTACGGGTGCTGAGAAAGGAAAAATGTTCCCAACGGATATCGGTGTTGTGGTGAATGATTTTTTGGTTGAACATTTTAATGGTATTGTAGATTTTCACTTTACCGCAAATGTGGAAAAGGAGTTTGATGATATTGCGCATGGTTTGACGGAATGGACAAAAATGTTGCATGATTTCTATGGACCCTTTCATTCTGAGGTAGAGGATACTTTAGAAAATGCTGATCGTGCGAATAACGAGCGAGAGCTTGGCATCGATCCGGTTTCGGGAAAACCCGTTTCAGTTCGCATCGGTAAGTTTGGCCCATTGGTACAGATTGGTTCTCCGGATGACGAGGAGAAGCCCCGCTTTGCTTCTTTACGTAAAGGGCAGATGATCGAAACCATTACTTTCGAGGACGCCATGGAGCTCTTTAAATTGCCTAAAAAAGTCGGTTTATTTGAAGAGAAGGAAATGACGGTTGCGGTGGGTCGATTTGGACCTTATATCCGCCACAATTCGGCATTTTATTCTATACCGAAAGGATTGGATCCTTTGGACGTTACTGAGGAAGAGGCAATACAGATCATTAAAGACAAGCGTCAAAAAGATATCGAAAAAGTCATTCGCGTATTTGATGAAAATGAGGAAGCTCAAATTGAACAGGGCCGATGGGGACCATTCATTCGATTTGGTAAGCAAAACCTGAAAATCCCTAAAGGGACTGAGATTGACAAAATAACGTATGCTGATGTGTTGAAATGGGCTGAGGCTGATGCACCAAAAGGTAAAACCGTTAAAGCAAAAGCAACAGAAAAGAAAAGCGTAGCTAAAAAGGCTCCGGCTAAGAAGGCTCCAGCTAAGAAAACTACAAAGTCTAAATAAGGATGAAAGCAAATTTGCCTGAAAATATTGTCAAAGACATTATGATCGCCGTCGTTCTGGAAGGCGAGACCGTAGAGACAAAAAACTGGACAGTTTATGTCATTAATGATAAGAACATAGCGATTCAGAATGTATTGATCAGCTCAAAAGGCTATGGCGAAAAGGATGGACGTCAGGTTACTACCACTACTTTACGTCATTTTATAGGAAATATAGCCGCTAAATCTTTCGATCGTGTGGAAGCAATAGATGAACAGGTTTTCGGTCTGACAAACGAATATTGGGTGAGTTTCTACATTGACAACATCATTTACGATAAGAAATACATTTTCTTGCCTGAAAGCATAGTAGATGGCAACCTAACGAAAGTTCCTTTGGTGAATAAGCCAGGTGTAATTATAGGAGGAAACGATTAATGAGCGGGCGTCACAATTTCATTATTGCAATAGACGGATTTTCATCGTGTGGTAAAAGCACATTAGCCAAATCTTTAGCGAAAAAACTGAAATTTGCATTTATTGACAGCGGTGCAATGTATAGAGCCGTTACGCTCTATTTTATCCGTCATAACATTGACCTGGATGATCAAGAGACTATTGAAAGTGCGCTGAAAGATATTCATATTGACTTTATACCCAATGCAGTAAAAACGGAAATTCATTTAAATGAAGAGGATATCTCTGAAGAGATTCGTCAGATGTATATTTCGGATAAAGTGAGCGATGTGAGCGCAATTAAAGCCGTTCGCGTAGCCATGGTTGCGCAACAGCAAAAGCTGGGAAGCAGAAGGAACATTATTATGGATGGCCGGGATATAGGGACCACCGTTTTTCCCGATGCTGATCTCAAAATATTTATGACTGCTGATCCTAAAGTTCGGGCGGCGAGGCGTTACCTTGAATTAACTGAAAAAGGGGAAGATGTAACATTAGAAGAAGTCGTTGAAAATTTAGCGACACGTGACCGCATCGACAGTACACGCGCTGAAAGTCCATTACGCCAAGCAGATGATGCAATTGTATTGGACAATTCCAATTTAACGCCTGAACAGCAATTGCAATTTGTTGAAGAAGAATATTTGAAAGCGAGAGCCGCAAAAACTCAAGCATAAATACAAATAAGCGGGGGAGATTGATCAATCTCCCCCGCTTATTTTCTTATCAATGTTTTGAGGTTAACTATTTCACACTATTAATTTGTTGTTGTTCTAATAACTTACCCACATTATTTTTTTCTCCAAATTCCTCTGTTTGTTCTTGAAATGATTCCAGAAGAGCTTTGATAGCATCCGAATTATCTGCTGTACGTTGATAGATATCGGGAATTGTCTTTTCAATATTCTTGTCGCCCAGTTCGATGTTATCAACTTCGATTTTGCCTATTTTTTCTAAAACAGCTTGTTGACTATTCCGGACATCTTCTAACTCTCTTGCTATTTTTTCCATCAATTGGAATTTCTTCAATTTATCCATATGCAATATCTTTTAGTTACTATGATAAGAACAAGGTGCTTTAAAAATTTGTTTTATTTTTTTTAAAAAAGGATACCGAGCATTGTTTAAAGTAATGGATATATGGTTAAAGAGAAAGGCGAACCATAACTGGTCCGCCTTTCCTAACTGCTTCAATTCCTTATGAATTTGTTCGTCCTGGATAAACTTCAAGTGCTTTTTCCAAACAAATTAGGGCATTATTAAGATCACCTTGATTCAGTACGTAGGCGAGTCTCACTTCATTTATACCAGCTCCCGCTGTGCTGTAGAAACCCGTAGCCGGAGCCATCATGACTGTTTCATTGTTATACGAAAATTCTTCCAGCATCCATTGGCAAAATCTGTCTGCATGGTCAATTGGTAGTTTGGCGACGACGTAAAATGCTCCTCCAGGATTAGGGCAATAGACCCCTTCAATGGCATTAAGTCCTTTCACGAGGGTATCTCTGCGCGCTGTATATTCCTTCGACACCGCTTCAAAATAGCTGTCGGGTGTATCGACAGCTGCTTCGCCTGCAATCTGTCCTTCCAAAGAAGGGCTTAAGCGAGCTTGAGCAAATTTAAGTGCGGTTTGGTATAATTCTTTATTTTTTGTGATGATACATCCAATGCGGGCACCGCATGCAGAGTAACGTTTTGATACCGTATCGAAGATAACAACATTGTTTTCGAGCCCTTCTAAATGCATTGGAGAAATAAACTCTCTACCGTCATAGCAGAATTCGCGATAAGCTTCATCCGAGAATAGGTAAAGGTCATATTTTAAGCAAAGCTCGCGTAAAGCCTCTAATTCTGCTCTCGAATAAAGATAACCCGTCGGGTTATTGGGGTTGCAGATACAGATCGCTTTGGTTTTGGGCGTAATTACTTTTTCAAACTCAGCGATAGAAGGGAGGGCAAATCCGTTTTCAATGTATGACATGATGGGTTTAATCACTACATCTGAGGAGCAGGCAAAACCGTTATAATTTGCGTAGAATGGTTCTGGAATAATAATTTCTTCGCCTTCATTCAAGCAGGCCTGCATTGCAATTGTAATGGCTTCCGAACCACCGTTTGTTACTAATATATCTGTAGGCTCGATATTATAATTTAGTTTATTATAATATTCAGCTAATTTGTTCCGATAGGAAGCAGTACCTTCAGATGGCGTATAGGCCCAAACTTTGAACTCTATATTTTTCAAAGCATTGAGCATAACTTCAGGCGTCTGGATATCAGGCTGTCCGATATTAAGGTGGTATATCTTCTTACCTTCTTTTTTTGCTTGATCAGCATACGGCGTCAGTTTTCTGATTGGTGACGCAGGCATATTAAGCCCTTTTTCTGATAGTACTGGCATTATAGTTTTTTTAAAATTAGTCGTGCAAATTTAACCAAAATAAAACAAAAAAAGCCACATCATGATGTGGCTTTTTTTGTTTTATATTTCCAATGTTATTATTCCACTATACCCTTAATGTAGAGGGTTTTTACAGGAGTCTTGGTATTCGATTGCACGGTAAAGCTCTTTGTGAATGGAGCTTTGGCAGCTGCATTATAGGTCACTTTGATGGTGCCGCTTTCACCCGGTTTAATTGGGGTTTTTGTGAATTCTGCTACTGAACAACCACACGTTGGGACAACGTTTGAAATAATAATTGGCTCACTACCAGTATTTGAAAATTTGAAATTATACGAAACGGGTGTGCCTGCCGGTATTTTTCCAAAATCGTGGGTTTCTTTTTCGAATTTAAATTCCCCTTGGCCGGCCTGCATAGACGAGAAACCAATAAAGGAAATGATCACTGCTAAAATTGTTATATACTTTTTCATGCTTCTAAGATATTACTTTATGATTAAAATAGAACAACTGATATGCCAAATGTAGTATTTATTGCCTATTAATCTCCTATCTAACAACTTTATTACAGTTATATTATACCCTCTTTAAGTAGGTCCTGAATGTGAATAATGCCGTCATAATCATTTTTGTAGGATACCAATAGTTGCGTGATGTTATTTTCGCGCATGATATGAAGGGCATTTGCCGCGAGTTCATTTTTATCGATGATTTTGGGTGATTTTCCCATAATATCTCCGGCTGTTACACTTCCGAGATCGGTGTGTTTTTCTAACATGCGTCTTATATCGCCATCGGTGATAATGCCAACGATACGGTCACCGTCCAGTACAGCTACTGCACCCAGTCTAAATTGTGTAATGGTAATGATAATATCGCTGACAGTGGCCTGCTGTTGGACGCTAGGTTTTCCATTCTGATCAGACAGATCGCCCACTCTTAAATACAATTTTTTGCCTAATGCTCCGCCAGGATGATATTTCGCGAAATCTCTGTCTGTGAAATCTCGGCATTCCTGTAATACGACAGCAAGTGCATCACCCATGGCTAATTGCGCCGTTGTACTCGAGGTGGGGGCCAGATTGTTGGGGCACGCTTCTTTTTCGACCGTGGTGTTCAAGATGTAGTCGGCATTTTTTGCCAAATAGGATGCTGTATTTCCGACCAAAGCAATCAATACATTCTTTGTTTGTTTTAAAAAGGGAACCAGCACCTTAATCTCGGGTGTATTGCCACTTTTTGAGATGGCAATAATTAAATCATTTTGCTGGATGATTCCGAGATCGCCATGAATAGCATCAGCTGCATGCATGAAGATTGATGGCGTTCCAGTCGAATTTAGGGTCGCTACTATCTTCTGTGCAATAATAGCACTTTTGCCAATCCCAGTAACGACAACCCTTCCTTGTAGATTTAATATGCGATTAACAATGGTAACAAAATCATCATCAATATATTGGGCTAAGGCAGCTACTGCTTTCGCTTCTTCTTGAATAGCTTGAATAGCTATATTTTTTATTTCGTAGTTGTTTTTCACAAAAAATACTCTTACTTTTATATATTAGAATAGATTGCAAAAATAGATTATTTTTCAAGATTATTTCTTCATTTATCTATCTTATTTTTGCCCAAGGCGCAATGGAAATAGAAAAATCACTTTTCGACAATTTACAAGATTTTTTTGGTTTTGATACTTTTAAAGGAGATCAAGAGGCTATTATAACGAGTATCCTTCAGCGAAGAGACACGTTTGTAATTATGCCTACCGGGGGAGGGAAATCAATTTGCTACCAACTTCCTGCACTCATGAGTGAAGGGACTGCAATTGTCATCTCGCCGCTGATAGCTTTAATGAAAAACCAAGTAGATCAACTTCGTGCATTCGGTGGCGAAGACAGTATCGCTCATTTTTTGAATTCTTCTTTAAATAAGAGTGAGATCACAAGGGTTAAGGATGATGTAGTCGCTGGAAAAACCAAGTTGCTGTATGTTGCTCCTGAATCTCTTGCCAAGCAAGAAAATTTGGAATTTTTACATCAGATAAAAGTATCTTTTGTTGCTGTTGATGAAGCGCATTGTATTTCGGAATGGGGGCACGATTTCAGACCAGAATATCGTAAAATTCGCCAGGTAATTAATGAAATAGGGCCAAATATTCCAATTATCGCACTTACCGCTACCGCTACCCCGAAGGTGCAGTCGGATATTCGTAAAAATTTACAGATGAATGATGCTGTTTTGTTTAAATCATCATTTAATCGCAGTAATTTATATTATGAGGTAAGGCCCAAAAAAGATGTCGTTAAAGAGATTGTTCGTTTTATCAAAACTAAATCTGGAAAGACAGGCATTGTATACTGCTTAAGCCGTAAGAAAGTGGAGGAGATTAGCGAGGTTTTAAACTTAAATGGGATTAAAGCTTTACCTTACCACGCAGGATTAGATGCTAAAACCAGAGCGGATACACAGGATAAATTTCTGATGGAGGACGTTGAAGTGATTGTGGCGACAATTGCTTTCGGTATGGGAATTGACAAACCGGATGTTCGCTATGTGATTCATCACGATATCCCTAAATCTATGGAAGGATATTATCAGGAAACTGGGCGTGCTGGACGTGATGGGGGGGATGGTTACTGTTTGGCTTTTTACTCCGAAAAGGATGTGGAAAAACTCACTAAGTTTATGAAAGATAAACCTGTGGCTGAACGGGAGATTGGTACACAGATCTTAAAAGAAGTTATCGATTATTCCGAGTCTGCTGTTTGTCGTCGTAAACAGATCCTTCATTATTTCGGAGAAAATTTTGATGAACAGGGGTGTAATAACATGTGCGATAACTGCCGCTCCGCGAAGGAATATTTTGAGGCGGAGGAGTCATTGCGTGATGTACTTGGATTCATTCAGGAGCAGGGAGAGAAGTTTGATGATCATCACGTGATCAACGTAATGATGGGACAAAATAATCAACCGGTGTCTTCCTATAAGCATGATGAGCATCGCTTATTTGGAAAGGGGAAAGACAAAGGCGTTATCTATTGGAAATCTTTGGTTAGACAGGCTGTTCTGGATAATTTTATTGAAAAAGATATTGATCATTATGGTCTTTTAAAATTGACAGATATTGGTAGGCATTATATAGGCAATCCTTATCAATTAAAATTTGTCTTAAATCGTCCAATAGAAGGTGGTGACCAAACAAGTTCGGACGATGCGGGGCATGGTACAGGGGCATTAGACACGGTTTTGCTGGGCATGTTGAAAGACCTGCGGAAGAAAATAGCAAAGGGAAAAGCTTTACCTCCTTTTGTCATTTTTCAGGATCCTTCGCTCGAAGAGATGTGTACGCATTACCCAGTCAGCATAGATGAATTGAAACAGATTCAAGGTGTCGGGAATGGCAAAGCGATCAAATTTGGGCCGCCCTTTATTGCCTTGATCAAAGCGTACGTGGAGGAGAATGAAATTGACAGACCTGTGGATCTTGTCATTAAGAGTACAGCGAATAAATCGGCTTTAAAGGTATCTATCATTCAAAATATTGATCGTAAAATAGCTTTGGATGATATTGCTTCAGCTAAGGGCATTACTTATGAGGAAATATTGAAGGAAATTGAGACCATCGTAAATGCGGGTACCAAAATAAATATCAATTATTTTATTGACGAGATTATTGATGAGGATCGTCAGGATGAGGTGTATGACTATTTTAAGACGGCGGAGACTGATTCAATTAATAATGCATTGAAAGAACTTGGAGGCGATGACTATAGCTATGAGGATCTCCAATTGATGCGGATAAAATTTTTATCAGAGCTTGGCAATTAATTATTTATAATGATATGATTAACAAATACATTCCTGAAATTAAGAACGGGACATCGCAGAATTTCTTTTTAATGGCGGGGCCTTGTGCGATTGAAGGAGAAGAAATCGCTTTGCGTATCGCTGAAAAGATTTTTACTATTACAGATAAACTTCATATTCCTTACATTTTTAAGGGGTCTTATCGTAAGGCCAATCGATCTCGCCTAGATTCCTTCATGGGTATTGGTGATGAAAAGGCATTGAAAATTTTGGAAAAGGTTGGTAATACCTTTGGGATTCCGACGGTGACGGATATTCATGAAAGCCATGAGGCAGAAATGGCTGCTGCATATGTTGATGTTCTTCAAATTCCAGCTTTTTTATGCCGGCAAACTGATTTGTTAGTTGCTGCGGCAAAAACAAATAAGGTCGTTAATGTCAAAAAAGGACAATTTTTGAGTGCCGGGTCCATGAAATTCGCAGTCGATAAAATTTTGGAATCAGGCAATGAAAAGGTTTTTTTAACTGATCGTGGCAACACATTTGGTTATCAGGATCTTATTGTAGATTATCGCGGAATTCCGGAAATGCGTGCTTTTAATGTGCCTACAATAATGGACTGCACACACTCTTTGCAACAGCCCAATCAGACGTCTGGTGTAACAGGAGGGAAGCCAGCTTTAATTGAAACAATAGCAAAAGCTGCAATTGCAGTAGGAGCTGACGGTCTATTCATCGAAACCCATCCCGATCCAGCAAATGCGAAGTCTGATGGAGCGAATATGTTGCATTTGGATTTGCTTGAAGGTTTGATGGAAAAACTGATACGAGTTAGACAAGCTATTTTATAGTATAATAAATAAATCGCAACAAGAGGGAGCCAAAAGGCTCCTTTTTTAATAATCAATTGGATCAAACTTAAAACTCATTATTGTATGTTCTCAAGAATAGTGTTGACAGTATACTTACTGTTATCTTTTTCTGCTATCAAATCGCAAGAGAATTATCGTTGGTTTTCACCACTTGAAGATGGGCATGTACAGGGTAGATTGGCGAATCGTAAACTCTCTGCCTTTAACCGACTTCCGGATGAATTGGAAAGTCAAGTACGTAAACCTGTATGGGAACTTGGTAAAAATAGTGCGGGTTTCTATATCGATTTTCAGACATCTGCTCCCGAAATTACTGTTCAGTATCAGGTGGAGGGCGAGCTTAATATGCCACACATGCCAACAACTGCTGTCAGCGGCGTCGATCTTTACGCTTTTGATACAGCAAAAAAGCAATGGAAATGGGCGTATGGTAACTATGATTTTTCGGACACTGTCTCTTATAAATGGAAGAATATTGGTCGTAATGAAAAGTTTAATTATCGCTTATATCTTCCATTATATAATACAGTTAAGTGGTTAAGAATCGGTGTTCCAAGCACAGCTAAATTCTCCTATACGCATACTACTCCAAAAAAGCCAATTGTCGTCTATGGAACATCAATTGGCCAGGGGGCCTGTACCAGCCGGCCAGGTTTGGCTTGGACCAATCAAGTAGGACGTGCGTTTGAGCACGAGGTAATCAACTTGTGCTTCTCGGGTAATGGCCGACTGGAAAAGCCGATTTTGAATGTAATGAATAGCGTGGACGCAGCCTGTTATGTACTGGATTGTATTCCGAATCTCGCTATTTCGAAGTCTTTAACAGAAAAGCAGCTGGATTCTTTGTTGGTTTATGCGGTAACGTTTTTAAAAAAAGAACATCCTGAGACGCCTATTATTTTGACACAACACAGTTCTGGAAATATTGAACAGGTCTTTAATGAAGATAAAAATGCTGAATATCAGCAAAGCAGCCGCGTATTGAAAGCTACTTTCAACAAATTAAGGTCAAAAGGAGTTCGCCAGCTTTTTCTGTTATCGAGTCAAGAGCTTAATTTGGATCTGAACTCTACGGTTGACTACGCGCATCCAAATGATGAAGGGATGGAAAGAATTGCAAATGCTTATATTAAGTTGTTGAGAAAGGTTTTAAATTACAATTAAAAAGGGAAGTCGAAACTTCCCTTTTTAATTGTAATTTATTTTGAACTTCTATTTCTTTTTCATTTTCATGGTCATTTTCGCTTTTTCACCGCCGCCATAATTATAAGTTTTAGCATTGCTTTCTTTCTTTTGGTGAAAGGCTCCTCCACGAGAAATATCTGTTTGGTCTTCTTCCTTATTCACCTTTTTCTTCTTATCGGCGGTCGAATTATATATGGACACATCTTCGGGTAACGCCAGTAGGTCCATTCTTTTACCAACGGCCTGTTCGACTTTTTTTACCATAGGTAATTCCAGGTCTGTCGCAAAGGTTAGTATTACAGTTTCTTCGTTCTCTTCATTTTTGAGGAGATGATTTAAGAATTGCTCCTTCTCATTTGGTAATTCAAATTGGAATAAGAATGGAATAGCGGAAAGATCAATATCATTTGTGTTTTCTCTCGCAATAATCAATACACGGGATTGACTATTTTCTTTGAAGTCTTCAATGGCTTCATAACCGAAATCGTCGTAAAATAATGGATTGAGTACCGCAATTTCTTCTTTATTCCTGCTGAACAAGTGGCTGGCTAATTTTTGGGCCGTAAGTTTCGTGTTTACAAAAACTACTACTTTCTGAAATACTTCTTTATCTTGCAGCAGATGATTTAATAAATTGATTTTTGTTGTGAAATTAGGGACATGGTATACGAACAAATCCAAGGTGTCAACAGTATCGTTTTCAAGTTCGTCTACCTCTATGACGGCATAGTCTTCATTCATGAAATTGTCTACCATGTCATATAGTTTCTGATGTTCAACCGTACTGAATATGATATGTTGCACTTTACCACAGCTTTCCGCCAATTCGCGTACGGGTGTTTGCATTCCTTGTTTGATAATCTCTTCCGCATCATCGATAATTAACGTCTGAATTCGATTGAGATTTAGCGCTAGTTTGAGATAAATCGCTCTAGCGCGATTTGGTGTAGCTACAACAATATCCTTTCCGTCAACTAATTCCCCAATTTCCTCTTCCATACTGCCTGATGCGCGTAATCCAATAATGCGAAGGTCTCTATTTTTGCTCAGTTGGTAGAATTTTTCAACAATTTCGTCGATACGTTCTTCATTTGGCGCCAAGATCAAAAACTTTGGAGCTTCATCTGTTGTGAATTTCAACTTCATCAAAGTGGTTAAAACATAAGTTGTGGTTTTGCCAGCTCCTTCAGGAGCGATGGCAATAACATCCTGTCCACCAAGAATTCTGGAAATGCACCGACCCTGAATTTCCTTTGGAGCCAGATAACCGAGTTCAGTCATCGTAGCAGTCAATCTTTTGCTAAGTTTTAGTTTCTCTAACGACACGTATCCTTTAATTTATGTAAGTTACAAAAATACAAATTTAGATCTTACATCAGCTAATGTGTTCCCATTTTTGAAAACAGATTGATAACGATGACTCCAGCGATGATTAAAACCATACCAACAATGGCCGCTGTATCGGGAATCTGTTTAAATAAAAACATACCCACCAGGGTGATCGCTACAATTCCAACTCCTGACCAAATTGCGTAGGATATACCCACAGGTAAGTATTTCAGGGTAATACTTAAAAAGTAGAATGCAATAATATACCCGACAATACTGATAATCGTTGGTTTGATCAGCGTAAAGCCTGCCGACTTTTTGAGAAAAGTTGTTGCGAAGATCTCAGCAGTTATAGCAAGAAATAAATAGAAGTACTTCATTGTAGCAAAGGTATGATTTTTTGTTTAGCAAGCTCCGTCAGATTTGCATACCAATAGCATTCGTTTTACTTCTATGTACGATAATTTATTGTGTATAAAGCCAAATTTATCTAAGTTTGGGCTATTCACATAGCGAGATACAATATTTGATTTTATGGGGTATGTTCTGAATCTTTGGCGTTCTATTCTAATATTTTTTCTTTTTCTATGTCCACGTTTTGTTGTGTTGGCTCAAGAACAGCTGCAGGAGTTAAGGAAATCGTATTACAGTCTTCCTTTGGGAAGCAGAGAGCGGTTTGTACTGACGGGAAAATACGCACAGGCCCTGTATTTTAATAATGAGAAAGCGCTGGCGGGTCAACTACTGCATGACAATATTCAGTTGGCTAAAAACTATCCCGACAAGCAGTATTATGCGTATTTGAATTGCATTGCTGCGATGAATAGCTTTAATGATCATGCTTTTGAAAAATCGCGATTTTATTTGGAACACGCTAAATCTGTGCTCCCAATTGTCAATGAAAATGGAACAAAGGGATATGTACATTATTGTGCTGGGTGGATTATGACTCGGCAGAATAAAGAAGATGAGGCAGTTGCGCAATTCCATAAAGCAATTTCTTACTTAGATAAGGCGCCGCAGACAGAGGCAAATATCGCTCGTAAATTGGCGGTTTATAAAGAACTCACAGCAATCTACGCCAATCAACGTAATTATGATTTTCAGGAAAAGTATACTTCATTATTGTTGGAAACGGCTAAAGCAGGAGGGAATGTCAATAGCTTATTTGATGCGTACATGCAAGCTGGTTATTTGTTTGAAGAGGAGTACAGGTTAAATCGGGGGAATTTTGATCTATTGAGTAAAGCTGAACAACACTATCTTGATGCGTATAGCTTGGTTAACAAGAATGATAAACATCTTATCAATCCGACGGATCTAGCCTATGTTTCTGTTAATCTTGCAAATCTATACCACGAGTTTTATTTGGATAGTGGTGCTAAAAAAGCAATAGCCTACGCTAAACAAGCTTTGGATATCGCTGCTGAAACTGGACAATATGCCATCACGGTGCCCGCCTATGGTATTCTCGCGGATGAAGCTTTCAAAGTTGGCAGCCGTGATGAAGGTAAGAAATACCTGCAAATAGCTTTGGATAATCTTAATCGAGAGCCACATTACGATTATCAGGTGGGTTTAAGTCTATTTAGCAGGCTGGCCGAAGTAAGTGTTGAAGAAGGAAAATATGAAGAAGCGTTCAACTATCAGAAAAGCTACATAGATGTATTTCAAAAGGCTTTCAACTCGGATAAACTAGATAAGACCAAACAGTTGGAACTGAAGTTTGAGCGAGAATTGCAGAACCAGAAGTTAATGCGTCTTCGTTTAGAGGGGGAGAAAAAGGAACAGCAGATTAAGTTGATGAAAGCTTTGAATGACAGACAGCATCAACTGGTTGAGAATTTGAAATTGAATGAACTGAATCGTGCGCAGCAGCTTAAAGTATTACAACTTGAAAGAGATAAGAAGGAGCAAGATTTGCAGTTAAGCCGACTGGAGAATACACAACGTTTACAAGAACTTGACGTGTCAAAAAAGAAAATTGCTTTTAAGTCGCGTATGAATTCAATTTACATTTGCTTATTTATTAGTTGTTTGGTTGTTATTGTTTTGTTATTCTATGCCTATTGGCAGCGTTCCAATGCATTGAAACAGCGGGAGCATTTGCATCAATTAGAAATCGAAAAAAATAATCAGCAGCATGCAATCGAAAGCCTGACAGCAATGCTTGCCGGGGAAGAGAAGGAGCGGACGCGTCTTGCCCGTGACTTACATGATGGCTTGGGTGGTTTACTGTCTAGTACGAAGTTAGGTTTGTCGGAGCTTAATAAAGCTACTTTAGAAAAGAAATCCGTAAAGGAAGGAATAGATCGAAGCATTGATCTCTTGGATGGGGCGGTAGATGAACTTCGTCGGCTTGCCCATAACCTTATGCCTGATCTAATTGTGAAATATGGTTTGAAGGAGACTTTAAGAGACTATGCAAGTCGTATGAGCCAGGTTACCTGTGTCGTTGAATGCGAATTTCTGCAATTTGAATCCACGTTGAGTACTGAACAGGAAATTTCTTTGTATCGAATTATTCAGGAATTGGTCAATAATGCGTTGAAGCATGCCAGTGCTTCCAATATTTTAATACAGCTTTCTTCACATAATAAGCGTTTACATATCACTATTGAAGATGATGGCAAGGGTTTTGATATAAAAAGTGTCGATTTGCAGCATGCAGCAGGAATGCATAATGTGCGTTCAAGACTTTCATTTTTAAACGGCGAAATGAAGCTCATGTCTGATCAGGGCTCGGGTACTACGATAGAGTTGGAAATACCCATGGTTTAACTTTTAGAAAAAATGATTAAGATAGCGATTACAGACGATCACCCTTTGTTGCTTGAAGGTTTGAAAAACATAATCAACGCGCATGAAGATTTTGAAGTTGTCGGCATGTATTCTAGCGCGACAGAGCTGTATAAGTCTATTGCGGTAGACATGCCAATGGTATTGCTCCTCGATATTAATCTACCTGACGCTAACGGGATAGATTTAGTTAAAGGACTGAAAGAGAATAATAATGATTTGAAGATAATTGCATTTAGTGTACACAATGAATTTGCAGTCATCAATAGTATTCTAAAAGAGGGGGCGGATGCCTATTTACAGAAAAATGCAAATGGCGATGAAATACTGACTGCTATTTCAGATGTTATTGTTGGAAAGCGCTATATCTGTGAGAAAACCAGGATTATTTTGAATCAGAAGTCAGAAATAGGGCTGAAGCAGGTGCCGAAGTTGACTCGGCGTGAAAAAGAAGTGCTCAGTTTCGTGGCGAAAGGTATGACAACTAATGAAATTGCCGACGTTCTCTTTATCAGTTCGCACACAGTAGAAAGTCATCGCAAAAATTTAATGGAGAAATTTCAAACGAAGAGTGTTACTGCCGCTGTAAAATCTGCCCTTGAATATGGTTTAATTATAGAATCATAAATGGAATGACCAATTCCCTGATTTCAGGGGTGGAAAAGGCGCTGTTTAGTTGATATTTTTGATCCCATTACTTTAAATTTCGTTATAGATTGAAATCAATATGATAAAAAAGACAATAATTTGGACGATAGGGATTGTTATTCTTTTAATGATTACCGTATGGGGAATATATAGTTTTAGGCAACAAGAGTCATACAAATTATTGGTGCATAAAGAAAGTAAAGCATTATTAACTGTATCATTGGATGATATTCTGTTGAATCAGTTTTTTAATACATGGCAACTATCACCAAAAGAGCGTTTGCATTTGGGCAAAAGGCTCAGTAAACTTCAAGATAATGGTATTGACATCAAAGCGAATGTTTTTCTTTTTGCCTTGGAGGAACATTCAAAAAATTTTTATGCTTTTTTTCAGCTAAGGGATAAACAGCAATTTCTATATTTTCTAAAGGATGTCATTCATGTTGATTCTATCGAAAAGGGGGTGGAGTCTGGGATGGCCTATGCGTATGATGAGACGAATAAAATAGCATTTGTATGTCGAGGAAATGATTTATTGGTTGGTGTAGGTTTTGATCTTGATAAGAAGAAGGAAGAGATGTTGCAGCTCATTCAATCAAAAGGTGATATGGTAACTATTAAACAATTTATCGATGATCCGAGCACACTTACCGGTCAATCGGTTCGTTACAGTGATTTATCTACTAACAATTATGTTGAACTGACATTGAAGGGTGATCATGTTGATGTTTATGGTGAATTTACATCAAGGAATTGGAACTTTCCGAAAGCGTTCCTTGTCAGGGAACTTGCATCGAAACAATATATTGCAAAATCTTGGGTGAATATTTCTACAAATCAACTGAAAAATAAAATAAAACTAGCGTTTGAAGAATTTCCGATGATGACTGATTCTCTTTTCACACATTTAAACGGTAATTATATTGATATTGAAATATTAAAAAATAAGGTAATTCAGACCGATACGATTATCAATTATGCGGTTGATGAGAATTTTGAAACGGTCGAAGAGAAGACGCTTTACAATACACGCGTTCCAGAAGTGCGGATTACCATGCGGGGAGATAGTAACCTCAACAAGTTTCTGCCCAATAAGCTATTTTACCAGTGGTTTAAAAAACAAGATAAGGGATTCAGTATGTTGTCGACATCACAGGACGTATACCGATTAAATGTGAGCTATAAGAATACTGATGAGTTATCTCATGTTGCGATTCATCTGGCGGACTGGCCAAATGAAGTTAAGGTTCCGCCCATTTTAGCGCTGAAAACCATTGCTTCAGATATCATTCTTAGTCTAAGGGTCGTAAACCGGGATCGAATCGTTCTGGAAGGCACTTTAAAGGACTATTCGCATTAAAGCATATAAAAGACAAACTTTCTCTACTAATTAATGGTTTGTTGTTGAGATAAAACGCGAAGATATGGATATTAGAACTAAGAGTAGCAGTAAAATAAAAACCTATTGGCGGATTTTGAAAAGTACTGTTGCGGGATTTCTCAATGAGGATTCAATGAAGTACAGTGCGTCACTATCTTATTATACCGTTTTCTCGATCGGTCCAATATTCGTTCTAATCATTGCTTTGGCTGGAATTTTTTATGGAGAGGATGCCATTGAGGGGAAGGTATTTTTGGAGTTACGCAGTTTTGTGGGAAATAGTGCTGCTAAGCAGATTCAGGAGGTTATTCAGAATTTACAATTGTCAGGAAAGTCAAATCTGGCATTGCTGTTCAGTAGTGTTACCTTAGTTTTAGCTGCAACAACAGTTTTTGGAGATATACAAAATTCCATTAACAAGATTTGGCACGTACGTGCGAAGCCAAAAAAAGGATGGCTAAAGTTAGTTCAGGACAGACTTTTGTCTTCATCATTAGTTATAGGATTGGGATTCTTGCTGGTTGTTACACTAATTGTTAATGGTGTGATTTTGACTTTGATGGATCAGCTGCAGCGATATTTTCCAGATATGACAGTTATGTTGGTAAACGGAATCAACTTTAGTTTATCCTTTGGAACAATTTTTCTTTTGTTCAGTGTGATCTTTAAGATACTGCCGGACGTTAATATTCCTTGGCGAACGGTTCGTGCTGGTGCTTTATTTACCTCCATTTTATTTGTGTTAGGCAGGTATTTCATTGGGGTCTATTTAGAACATTCGGCTACACAAGATACTTATGGTGCGGCGGGTTCGTTTGTATTGATCTTGTTGTGGGTGTATTACACAGCCGCTATCCTATATTTTGGGGCCATTTTCACCAGAGAATACGCGACTGTGATGGGAATTCCAATAGAGCCTTCACCATACGCTGTTCATGTCGAGATTAGGGAAATTGAACGAGATGTTGCTGAAATTCCTCCAGCTCCATTAACACAGGAAGAACAAACTATAGTGATAGCGGACGCTCCAAATTATGTGAAAAAACAATAGCTGTTGAATTGAAACCGTTCTATATAGGGATAAGAAAAATGGAACGAAGCGTATATGTTAGAAACTTTATTGAAATGCTGAGAACTATATTAATCCGCTGTGGTAATCAAACATCAATTCGCGAAAATAGCAACCGATGAGGTGTCTCCCGCGGGCGGGGAAACCACATCGGTTTTTTTGTTTTAGTAACTTAGGAATTCAGTCCATTTTTGTTCAGACGCTGCTGAAGCAAGTACAGTTTCCAAAAACATCATGCCCCGGACACCATCAATTACGGTCGGGAAGTCAGTCTCTTCTTCTGTAGGAACTTTACCTTGCATGGACGCTAAAAGTGTCGTTGCAAAATTTCTATAGATATTGGCAAATGCTTCAATGTATCCTTCTGGGTGGCCAGCTGGTAAGCGTACATTATGTTGTGCGAGTGGCGAAAGATATGGTTGTCCGGCTCTAAAGAGCTGTGTCGGCTGATCGACATGTTTGACGATTAGTGTATTGGCATCTTGTTGGTTCCATTCTAAACCGCCTTCTTCACCATATACTTTAATTTTTAAGGCATTTTCTTCTCCGGCAGCGACCTGTGAGGCAGATAGCACTCCCGTTGCACCGTTTTCAAATCGCAGTAAAATATTGCCGTCGTCTTCCAGTTTTCTCCCGTCGACAAAAGTTTGTAAATCGGCACACATTTTAGTTATTTTCAGGCCTGAGATATATTCTGCTAAATGTGCTGCGTGGGTTCCGATATCACCCATACATCCGCTTTTTCCACTTTTTTCTGGATCTGTGCGCCAGAATGCTAGTGAGAGTCCGTTTTCAATGAGTTTACTGAGCCAACCTTGTGGGTACTCGACCATAATCTTTCTGATTGGACCTAGTCGACCTTCTTTCACAAGTTGACGGGCCTGTTTTACCATAGGATAAGCGGAGTACGTATATGTCACACAAAGGGTTAATCCGGTTTCTTCAACTTTTTCTTGAAGTAAACGCGCTTGTTCAAGTGTGAAAGTCATCGGTTTTTCAAGGACGACATGAAAGCCATGGTTTAAAGCCATCATTGCCGGTTCGAAATGAGCAAAATTAGGGGTGACGATGCTGACGAAGTCCATACGTTCTTGCGTAGGGCGTTTACTTTCTTCTAAGATCATTTCCTGATAACTTCCATAACTTCTTTCTTTTGGAAGTCCTAAAAGTAATCCAGATTCTTTGGCAACAATAGGGTCAGCGCTTAGTGCTCCGCAACATAATTCAATATGGCCGTCGATTGCTGCAGCCATACGGTGAACAGCACCTATGAAAGCATTCTTTCCTCCGCCTATCATACCCATTTTAAGTTTTGTAGTGCGCATAAAGTTAAATTTATAATGACGAGATCTTCTGTTTTACAACCCCAATAGTTTACGATTGAGGTTATCGTTGGTTTCTACTGCAGCAAAATTATCGAATGCCTTATCGGTAACCCGTATGATGTAGTCTTTAATATGCAGGGCACCTTCGCGAGCACCATCTTCAGCATTTTTAAATGCACACTCCCATTCGAGTACCGCCCAACCTTTAAAATCATACTGTGTAAGTTTGGTAAATATGGCTTTAAAGTCCACTTGTCCATCGCCAATTGATCTAAATCTACCCGCTCTACCTTGCCAGTTCTGGTAGCCACCATACACACCCTGACGGCCAGAAGGTGTAAATTCAGCATCTTTAACATGAAACATTTTAATTCGCTCGTGATAAATGTCGATAAATTCGAGGTAATCGAGGCATTGAAGGACAAAATGGGAGGGATCATAAAGTATGTTTGCCCGTTTGTGATTGTTGACATTTTCGAGAAACAGGTCGAAAGTAGTACCATCGTGGAGATCTTCCCCTGGATGTAATTCATAACAGAGATCGACATCATATTGCTCGCATTCATCCAGTATGGGTAACCATAATTTGGCAAGTTCCTCAAATCCGGTTTCAATCAGGTTGGCTGGCCGTTGTGGCCAAGGGTATATGAATGGCCATAGTAATGCGCCACTAAAGGTTGCTAATGCTTTCAGTCCAAGATTGTGCGAGGCCTGTACGGCATATTTTAATTGTTGTATGGCCCACTGTTGTCGTGCTGCGGGATCTTTATGTACATGTTGTGGCGCAAAGGCATCAAAGAGATCATCAAAACTTGGATTTACAGCGATTAGTTGTCCTTGAAGATGGGTTGAGAGCTCGGTGATTTCCAATCCATAGGACTGTACTTTAGCTTTTAGGTCGAGTGCATAGCTTTTGTCGCGTGCTGCTTTTTCTAGATCAATAAACCGGGAATCTAAAGTTGGCAACTGAATGCCTTTATAGCCGAGCGCTGAGGCCCATTGGCAGATATTTTCTAAAGAATTAAACGGGGGTTCATCGCCGATAAATTGTGCGAGAAAGATAGCAGGACCTTTAATTGTTGTCATATTTATTACGTTTTGAAAAGACCATATTCCAGACTGAAAAGACTTATATGCCGATTAGTCTGAAACAATGATTTAGTCTCTTGTTTATACTGTTATAATCTGGTTATTCAAGTTACGAACTTGTCTTATACAATATTACAAAAATTTGCAACCGGTTGCAATTAAATCAAAAAAAAAGCTTAAACTTGTTTAGGGAATTTATTCTACTTCGTTGCCGAGGTGGATAAGCTCGAGGTGCAGGGTAGATTTATCATTAAACTTTGCCATTGTTTGTGATAGAAAAAACTCACTTCGGAAAAGGAGTTTTCCAACAGGTAGTAACCAATAAACCAACTACAACTACATGAATAATAATGTATACGATGCTATTGTCGTCGGGTCTGGAATCACTGGCGGCTGGGCAGCGAAGGAACTAACAGAGCGGGGACTTAAAACCATAATGTTAGAAAGAGGACGCAATATTGAACATATTAAAGATTATCCATCCCCCAACAAAGATCCATGGGATTTTCCACATGGTGGCCGTGTACCGTTGGATATTGCGCAGCATTATTTGCCATTTGGAATCAAAAATCAATGGATAAACGAAGGAAATATTGATTTTTGGACCAATGAAACTGAAAGTCCATATAAGGAAATAAAACCCTTTAATTGGTTCAGAGGTTATCAGGTTGGCGGGCGGTCGCTAATGTGGGGGCGGCAGAGTTATCGTTTGTCGGATATTGATTTTGAGGCTAATAGCAAAGATGGTTACGGTATAGATTGGCCTGTACGTTATCGGGAAATTGCGCCCTGGTACAGTTATGTCGAGAAATTTGCCGGCATCTCTGGTAATAAAGACGGAATAGCAGTGCTGCCTGACGGTGAATTTATGCCGCCGATGGATATGAATGTTGTAGAAAAAGATCTTGCCGCACGACTGAAATTGCGTTACCAGGGCAAGCGGCATTTTATCATTGGTAGGGTTGCCAACATAACAGTTCCGCATCATAACCGCATCAATTGCCAATACCAAAATAAATGCTGGCTTGGCTGTAATTTTGGCGCTTATTTTAGCACACAGTCTGCCACATTACCTGCTGCGATGAAGACAGGAAAGTTAACGTTACGCCCGTTTTCCATTGTAAAGAATATTATTTATGACCCTGATACGCAGCGAGCTAAAGGAGTTGAAATAGTTGATGCAGAAACGAATCTGACGTATGAATATTTTGCCAAAATTGTTTTTGTTTGTGCATCGACGTTAAATTCCACCTGGTTATTAATGAATTCCGCTACTGCTATATGGGAAAATGGTCTGGGTAGTAGCAGCGGGGAACTGGGGCATAATTTAATGGATCACATGTTAAATAGTGGTGCTGGCGGAAGCGTAGATGGATTCGAAGATAAATATATTTTTGGTCGAAGGGCTAATGGATTATATGTTCCGCGATTCGTTAATGTTCCCGGAGATAATAAGCACAGAGATTATGTTCGTGGTTTTGGCTATCAGGGCGGTGCTTCGAGGCCTCAATGGACAGGTGAGGTCGAGCATATGCGCGTGGGCGGGGCCTGGAAGGATGCTATTACTGAGCCTGGCGGCTGGAAAATTGGATTCACTGCTTTCGGGGAAATACTGCCATACCACGATAATAAAGTCGTATTGGATTCGTCTATTCGCGATAAATGGGGACTTCCTGTATTAGCAATAGATGCAGCGATCAAGGAGAACGAGCGGAAGATAAGACGCGATGCCAGTAATGAAATGGTGGAAATGTTAACATCAATTGGTGTCAAAGATGTAAAGACCTACGATAATGGGTTCAGTATGGGGCAGGGAATTCACGAAATGGGCACAGCACGAATGGGCAACGATCCAAAAACATCAGTACTGAACAAATTTAATCAAGTATGGGACGCGAAAAATGTTTTTGTGACAGATGGGGCCTTTATGACTTCTTCATCGTGTGTGAATCCATCACTAACGTATATGGCATTTACCGCAAGGGCGGTAGATTTTGCGGTAAATGAGCTAAAAAAAGGTAATCTTTAATATGTTAAAATTTTATCAATGGCGTTACGCTAATTGACTGCGGGATCAATTAGGGAAGTGGTTAAACTCATAAACTTCAAAAGATTTTTGTTATCAAAGATGAGCGTAGTAAAATGCGTACCCGTTTTCATGGTCAGGCTAGTACCGCCAGGGTAAGCGTTTCCATCATCAAGCTTCTTCTGTTTGACTTGGTGACGACTGAATTTTGAGAGCGCGTCCTTGAGGGTTGTTTTATTCATTGCTAGATCAAAAGGTAGCCCTTCGATAACCAAAAACTTATCTTCAGGAATATCGAAAAAAAGTTCATTAACAGTTTTGTCATCGCCGTAATTGCTATACAGTTCTAAGCCAGATGTAGCGATCCATTTTGCATACTTTTCCGCATTGGCGTCTTCATAAAATTCCGTTTTGACATGCAACGCCGCCGCAATTTTATCCACTGTCTGTGGAAATATAAATTCTCCATTTTTATTTAACATTGTCCTTAGATCCACTTTGTTTTGGGCAAAAGCAGTTGTCGCAAGCAGTAAAAGAATCATATTTAATGCGAAGCCTTTTATTTTTATCATCATCTTGTCGTGTATTTGAAGTCTGATTATTTCAATGTAATTAAAATAATCAAACGAATATAAACATACAATAGTATGCTGTATCTTTTTTTTTAAAATCCACTAAACGTTCACCTATGGACATTCAGGTCGCTAAAGGCATTGTATTCGATTATTTTAATGTAACCCCAAAAGGGAATATAATTGGTCTTTTTTATTGCTGGCGATAGGAATAATTTTTCCATTCGAAAGCTGAACGATATTTCCATTTAGCGACTGAATATAATCTGTATTGACGATGAATGCTCTATGAATTCGAAAGAAACTGGAATTGTATAAAATTTCCTCCATGGCTTTCAAGGTAGATAATGTCTGATTCGTACCGTTAAGCGTGACAATGGTCAAGTAATTGCCCTGAGCCTCGATGTAGACAATATCCTTTAGCATTAGTTTGATGAACTTGCTTTCACTTTTTATGAAAATTCGATCTGTTTTTATAGAACTGTTTTTTAGCTTTTTAAGCATATCTAGTTGTTCCTTTACTCTATTTACAGCTTTTAAAAACCGATCGAAACGAACGGGTTTTATGAGGTAATCCGCCGCTCCTTTTTCAAATCCGTCAATGGCAAAATGCCGATGTGCTGTGATAAAAATAAAGATGGGTTGCTGCGCTAGGGTTTCCAATAGATCTAAGCCCGTCAACTTGGGCATTTCAATATCACTAAACACCAAATCAATGGCATTATCTTGCAAGAAGCTCATGGCTTCGATTGGCTTTCCGAATGTCTTTCTCAGTTCCAGAAAGGGTATTTGATTGACGAAATCTGTAATGAGTTCAATTCCTAAAGGCTCGTCGTCGATGACGATGCAACTATACTTTTCAATCATGCTGTAATGTGATATTTAATACAACTTTAAATTCGCCGTTAGTATCTGTGATTTGGAGATCGCTCTTTGTCGGATAAATGAGGTGGAGGCGTTTTCTTAAATTTTTAATACCAATACCTTTAGACGGAGCTGTTTTTGTTCTATCTAAATTATCATAGTCATTTTTAATTTCAAAAATAAATTGATCTTTGGTAATGCTAATAAAAAGTTGGACAAATGAGTCCTCTTCATTTTTAAGTCCGTATTTAAAGGCGTTTTCGATTAGATTAAATGTCAATAATGGCGCAATTGTTAGGTTGGCAGCGTGCTGTCGGCCTTCGATTTTCAATACAATTTTATAGTTTTTCGGATGCCGCATTTTTTCTAGTGAGAAGTAATTCTCAATAAAATCGAGCTCTTTCCCTAAGGAGACATATTCTGTATCCGAGTCATATAACGTGTATCCCATTATTTCGGATAAATTTAAAACAACCTCTGGCGCTGTTGGATCTTTTTTCATGGTCAAACGGTAGAGATTATTTAGCGTATTGAATAGAAAATGTGGATTAAGTTGAGCTTTCAGAAAGTCTTTTTCTACCTGTATGTTTTCCAGTGACAACTTTAACTTCTGCTCTTGAATTCGCATCCTATCTTTGTTTATTCTTCTCATATCAATTAATATTTTGGTAAAGAAAAAAGGAGACATCGAATAGATAACAGATAATGCATTTAATGCAATCACCTTGAAACTGAAAACCGACCAAAGATTTGGAATGAAGTTTCTTTCTTTGCCCATTAATGGGTATAAGTTGGATAGGTCATAACCATATCTGTAGGCTACTACATAAAAAAGATTATTGATAAATAACCAAATAAAAATACATACGGGCGATGCTATAAACGGTAATATCCATAGTTTTGAATTTCGCGCATAGGGTATGATCCAATAGAAAAAGAGATAAAAGACTACAAGTGATGAAATCAGGACGCGGATCGATAAAAATAAGGATTGATTCGGCGGAATTGCCAACACATAGTAGTAGTTGCAGAACAGGAGCACCGTAAATATGAACCACATACCAAAATGTAATATGATTCGAACACTTGGCGTATAGAATGTTTCAATATTCTTTTTTTTAACGAATGGATCTACCTGGGCGATAAATTTGGCAAGCTTATACTTTTTCATTGACCCTTATTTATTTTAATTTAGTAGCTCGTTGAGCTGCAAAGATAAAAATTGTTAACATTTATAATCTTCCGTTTTCCTCCATATTACTAGATTCCATTTTTTTCGCTTTAAACGCCGTGCCCTTTTTGAAATTATATATTAAGGAGATGGAGCAAACACGTGATTGTTCTTTATGACTTATCCAAATTTTAGTATCGTTGAAATAACTTGTTGCTGTATAATTATTGGTATAAAATATATCACTGATGCTCGCCTTAGCCACCAATTTATCTTTCATGAGTTTTTTCTGGATTCCTAAATCGACCGATCCGATGGCTTTAGTTACAATATTTCCGATTAACATTTGTGGTGTATAGAATGCATTTATATTCATACTATAGCCTTTACCACAGGATATTTCCTGTTCCGTCTGTACAAGGAAAGAGGCTTTTTTTAAATTAAAGTTTGGAGAAGCGGAACGGGTATGTGTGAACAGAACGGTATTCGTGCTTGACCAGAAGGAAAAGAAGTCTACAGGCACGCTGATGGTAGCGGTCCATACCTTTTGAGTACCGACGTTGTCTTTAATGACGGTCAACAGCGCTTCTTTTGCCTGGTTGCGTATGATTTGTGATATGGCGTTTTTTGTCTGTGAATAATTTAATGCGCTATAGTATTTTTCTTTCCAAAGCCCACCAATTTCTATTGAATTTGTAAATTGTGGTCTCAAATAGGGATTTCCTGTCTGTACGGAATAATTATCGATATAATATTTATATGGATTCAAATCAAAGTATGAAGGACGTCTAATTCTTCGATTGTAGGAAAAAGTAAGGTAATTGCTTCCTCCCATATTTAGGTCTTTCTTTAAAAATATGCTTGGAAACCAATTGAAATAATGTTGTGAAAGATCTGCCTGCTGTGCTCCCCAAAGTCGCCCCTGGACAATGGATTTCTCTCCTCTAATCCCCAATTGATAATCAATTTTTGCCCATTTTCCCGTGTAATTGGCGTAGGTTGCATAAATTCTTTCTTTATAAGCGAATTCGAAATCAAGCGATGGACTTGGTGTCCAATGTTTATTGAAAATCTGATAGTTATTGGTGTTTATGATATCTGTCGCTGTAGACTTTAAGCCAATGGACAAATTATTTTCTTTTTTTATTATCCAGTTGTATTTTGCTTCGCCCGTAAATATTTTTGCTGTACTTGGATAATTTAATCTAAATAACGTATCGCTCATTACGCTACCTTTGGCATTCCAATCCGTGCTGTTGCTGATACTATTTCCAGTACGCTTATTATGTGTATAATCGGCGATTACAGTGACCTTAGAATGCAAACTGTCTGTTTCCCTACCATAATTGAATCCAATGTTTTGATAATTGGATTTCGATTCGGAAGGAAAGCTGCCCGCCGAAGTGATATCTTTAGCTGGATCTGGGTAGCGCACTGTCGCATGGGCAACCGAGGGACCTGTAAAATTACTATATTGGCCCGTATAGGATAATCCGAAAGATTCCTTCTTTGAACGATCATATGTTACAACCGTTCTTATCCGGCTATTGTTGTTTGTTTGTGTATTGTCTGTTGTTTGACTATATAGACCATTATTGGGAAAATTTCTCTGCTGTTTGAGTTCTTCATAGGATTTAGCGTGAGCGTAAGCATAGCTTGCGGTTAAACCAATTTTTTCCTTCCGATAATTTAAAGCGGCGTAAGGATTGTATGAGGCATATTTTCCGAGGCCTAGTCCATAGTCATTGCCGATATAGCCATTGATTCCTTGCTTATCATTTTTCTTCAAAATAATATTAATTATGCCACCACTGCCTTCTGCATCGAATTCCGCTGAGGGATGTGCCATAATTTCAATGCTTTGGATATCACTGGAACGTAATGACTGAAGGTAATTTTTAAGATCGCTTCCTGCCAGATTAATACTTTTACCGTCTACAAGAATGCGTGTGCCCATTATCCCGTTAATTGAAATTTGGCCGTTATTGACAAACACTCCTGGTGCTATTTTAAGTAAATCTAATGCTGATTTTCCAACAGCGTTGGCTGTTTGCCCAACATTCATGATGAGACGGTCAATTTTTCGCTGTATGACCGGTCTGCGATTGTTTACCGTCACTTCATCTAGCACGAGGTTAGTTAAGCGTGATTTGGGAACTACAAATGCGATGGTTTCATTCGGTTCTTTAATATCGATTTTTTGCTGCATTTTGAGTACTTTTTCAATATGAACTGAAGCGAGATAAGTTCCTTTTTCGTTGATGAATAACTGAAAGTTGCCATACTCATCGGCTATTTTCTCTATAGCTGTATCTTTCATTGCATGTAATGGCTGAAAGGAAACGGTTGCGTAGGGGACTGGATTTCCAGATTGATCGGAGACCTTTCCGATGACTGTGCTTTGAGCGAATAGCAAACTGTTAGCGAAAAATGCAATCAGAGTTACTACTATTAATTTGTTCATAAGTTTCGAATAATTACCCAAAGCTATATTCGACGATGGTTTTATTCAATTTTTTGGGATATATGTTGGTTTTTTCGGGATGAAAAAAGTAAATTTAGTGATAAGCTATTTTGAAATCTATACCTTTAGTTTTGATAGTAGGGCAAAGGTTTAGAAATAATTGCCTCGAAAACAAATTGGTGTATTGAACAGTTATAGATTAAGTGTACTCTCACGGCGTTTTTTAATAAAAGATATTCATTCTTTATGATCACAACGAAATATTTCAATTATAGGCAAATATTCAATTTAGCAGGTGCACATTTGATATGGCTTACGCTTTGGTGCTCCCTCGTGGCGGTTATCTATTATTTTTTTAACTGGCAGTGGATGATAATTCCATGGGTTCCGTTGGCCTTGATCGGGACGGCTGAAGCATTCTACGTTGGTTTTAAAAACAATCAGGCCTATGATCGACTTTGGGAAGCCCGAAAAATTTGGGGTTCAATTGTTAATTCTAGCCGGTCATTCACAGCTATGTTATATGCGTTTAACACCGAAAATGGTGATTCTATCGATCTAGTAGAACGGAGAAAAAAGATTGCTTACCGTCATATTGCCTGGCTGTATACGCTTAGGGAGCAATTGTTGGTTCCCACGGAATGGGAGCACATCAGTTTAAAAAAATATATTGGTTCTATGAATGTGAAAAGAAACAGACTTATTAAGGCCGGTTTTCCTGATTACAGTAGGACATCTATTTTTTTGAATAAATATCTTTCTGCTGCGGAGTTCAACGCACAGCGTGAATACAAAAACTTTGCGACTTATCTGATTTCTCAACAAGCTAGGGAAGTAAATGCCTTGAAAAATGATAAGGTCATCTCTGATTTCAATCAAACTCAATTACAGAACTGTTTAAACCAATTTTATGATTATCAGGGGCAGGCAGAGAGAATCAAAAAATTTCCTTCGCCGCGGCAGTTTGCGAGTACCGCATTTGTGTTCAATGTCATTCTTATCATTCTGCTTCCATTAGGTTTAGTAAATGAATTTGCGAAATTGGGCGATTGGGGTATATGGACGAGTATTCCTTTTTGTGTGGTCATAGGATGGATTTATATTGTGATGGAACTGGTGGGTGACTACACTGAAAATCCATTTGGAGGATTGATGTTTGATATACCGATGCTATCGATCTGTCGAACCATTGAGATTGATATCTTGCAGATCATAGGAGACGAAGATATTCCAGAGCCTATTGCTTCAAAAAATGGCGTTTTAGTTTAAGTTTCTACAGCATAATGGCTATGGTATTTTTGACTTCAGTGATCATAAATGAGCTATGCGTGCTTGCGATATGTTTTAGACTCGTCAATTTGGTTAACATAAAATTACGATAGTCTGCCATGTCCTGCACACATATTTTTAATATATAGTCGAAATCTCCGCTCACATGAAAGCATTCTGTTACTTCCTGTAGGTTCATCACCTCTTTTTCAAAATGTAGGATAAATTCTTTTTTATGTTGCACTAATTTAACGTGGCATAATACCAAGAAATCTTTCGCTATTTTGCGTTTATCCAGTACTGCAACATATCCTTTAATGATTCCCGTATTTTCGAGTTTACGTACGCGTTCGTAAACGGCTGTCGCTGATAAGTTAAGTTTGTGGGATAGCTCTTTGGTTGTTTGTTTTGCGTCTTGTTGTAGAAGTAGCAGTAATTTTCGGTCAGTTTCGTCGAAATGCATAGATTTATTTTTGGTTTAATGGATGTTTTCTTAAATCAAATAGATTTTTTTACTAAATATTTTTTGTATAGTAGAATTATACTCTAATATAGCTATAATTTATTGTAATCTAATTTAAAATTCCCCAATTTTAAAGATAAAAACATGGAAGATTTTAATGCAGCAAATGAAATTCAAGATTTGCAATATTTTGGTGAGTTTGGAGGTGTAAATCCGTCAATATCGGACAGTTCCACCTATACCTTTCTTTCCGCTAAAATGATGTTAGATACATTCGAAGGAAATGGAGAAGGTTGTTATCTTTATTCAAGACATTCCTCTCCAATGAATGTACACTTAGCGAAGGCATTAGCAAAAATGGAAGATACCGCTGCGGCTAATGTGACATCTTCTGGGATGGGAGCCATAACTACGGTTCTCTTACAGCTCTGTAAAAGCGGAGACCATATTATTTCAAGCAGGACAATCTATGGGGGAACGTACGCTTTACTCAAAAATTTTCTCCCACCTTTCCAAATCGAGACGACATTCTTGGATATTGATGATTTTGAAGCATTAGAAAATTCGATAAGACCCAATACAAAAATTTTGTACTGTGAAAGTGTGAGCAATCCGTTGTTGCGAGTGGCGGATCTGAGGAGGTTATCGACGCTATGTAAAAAGTATAAACTAAAACTGATTGTTGACAACACCTTTTCTCCTTTGTCAATTTCACCGATACGCTTGGGCGCAGATATCGTGATTCATAGCTTAACAAAGTTTATCAACGGTAGCAGCGATAGTCTTGGTGGTGTATATTGTGCAAGCCAGGAATTTATCGACGAAACTAAAAACGTCAATAGTGGAGCTTGTATGTTGCTGGGACCAACAATGGACAGCTTACGCTCGGCGAGTATACTGAAGAATCTACGCACGCTTCATATACGGATGAAACAGCATAGCTATAACGCGCTTTATTTAGCTGAGCGATTTGAGCAAGATGGATTAAAGGTTTCTTACCCAGGACTGGTATCTCATCCCAACCACGAGTTAATGAAGAGCATAATGCATGAAGCGTATGGATTTGGCGGTTTAATGACCGTGGACGTTGAAACGACTGAAAGAGCTAATGATTTGATGGAGATGATGCAGTCTGAAAATTTAGGATATCTTGCTGTAAGTTTAGGTTTTTACAAGACATTATTTTCCTGCTCGGGCCGTTCGACCTCATCCGAAATTCCTGAGCAGGAACGTTTAACAATGGGAATTTCAGATGGATTGATCAGATTCTCTATTGGTTTAGATGACGATATTGAGCGGACTTATACGAAAATGAGAGCATGTATGCAAAAGGTCGGTATATTGAAATAATTATCAATTTAAAAACACCTTTAGGACATTATGTCATGTTTTGAATAAATGTTAGGAAATTTCACTATCAAATAGGGTTGAAATAGAGCCAATTGTCACGAGCACATCAGTATTTCGGAAGTAAGCTTCTAGCGATCCAACGATATATCTTTTGGCATATCATTAGCAGTTTAACACATGTATTTGGTACCACATGGCAAAAAGACTTCTATTCATTTTATTCCTATTTATTTTAGGGGATTTCTATTTTTTTCAGGCTTTCATTACCGTTGCTAAAAGTTCAGTTTTTCAGAGTATATATTGGTGTTTGGATTTATTGTTGCTTCTGGGAGTTTTCGCTTTATTTTTCTTGCGGAAGGCAGGTCATGAAATCCAGCGGTCAGCGACCAGTTTGGTTACGGCATTTTTGATTGTTTTGATACCCAAATTGATCGCTATTCCATTTTTACTCCTCGAAGATCTTACGCGCATTTTCCGCTCTTATCCGCCGCGTAGTATTCTTTTGAGCGAGATTGTCCTACTCATTTCGGTACTTATGCTACTGATTATTTTTTTCGGGCTAACGAGAGGTCGTTATTTTTATAGAGTACGAGAAGAAGTTGTGAGTTTTCCAGATCTCCCCGAGGCGTTTAACGGCTTTAAAATTACGCAACTGTCAGATATCCATTCTGGGAGTTTATCTGATAGGAGAAGAGTGCGTAAAGGTATTGATTTAGCAAATGCGCAGAACAGTGATCTTGTATTATTTACTGGCGATTTGGTCAATAATAGGGCTTCTGAAATGGAGCCATGGGTTTCAGAATTTAATCGCTTGCAAGCTCCGTTCGGCAAGTTTTCAGTTCTTGGAAATCACGATTATGGGGATTATGTGCCATGGGATAGTGTCGAATCAAAAATCGCAAACCTGAATAGACTTAAGGATATTCACCATGAAATGGGATTTAAATTATTACTGAATGAATCAATAGCAATTGAAAAGCAAGGAGATCGTATTTCTTTAATCGGTGTTGAAAATTGGGGCAAAGGTGGATTCCATCAGTATGGCGATCTTACTAAGGCTACCATTGGTTTGAACAAGGATACTTTCAAAATTTTGATGTCTCATGATCCTTCCCATTGGGATCATGTTACCTTGGGTCACGATCAGCATGTACATTTAACCCTCGCTGGTCATACACATGGTATGCAGTTTGGGATCGAATTATTTGGATTTAAATGGAGCCCAATTCAATATTTTTACAAACAATGGGCAGGGCTGTATCAAAAACATGGAAAATATCTTTACGTCAATCGTGGATTTGGCTTTCACGGTTTACGAGGGCGAATAGGAGTATGGCCTGAAATCACTGTTGTTACTTTGAGGAAAATTGATTAGACGCAAGAAACAGTCAAAAAAACTCGAATAATTTATACGTTCTAATTGGCTCATATCTTACTCATAGAAATATTGCTGATGACTTCAAAATCTGAAATTCTATAATCGTCGTCAAAGAATAGTCCATTTACATAGCGTTGTATGGGGTAGAATAAATCTGCGGGCGCGTTACCGAAAAAGGTTTTAAAATCATTCGGAATAGAATACAATTTATTGTATTGACCTTTCCCCAAGCTGATACCACCGATTTTTTTCAAATAACCGGTTATCTTGTGTTTATGTTTACCAGAAAATATTTCTTTTGTTTCGACAAAATAATCCTCAATATAGAAATTACGGATGTCCTGAAGTTTAAGGTCACTTTTGGGGTCTGGTTTAATGCGTCTAGCGTAGGAGACATCCACTAAAGTGCAACTGGCTTTCTGTACCTTTGAAACATCAATAAAATACCCTTCATCAACCATAAGATGTTTACTGTCTTTATATATCCCTAACAACATCTCATTGATCTCTCGGTCGGAGTAATCCGATATATTAGAAGATCTTCCTAACTTCTCAAATGCAAGGCCACTATTACTCCAATTTTTTCTAATTCTATTAAGCTCGTGCTGTTGAAAAGTTTTTATTTTCTCCATAAATCCTCTGTATAATTTATCTTTAGGAATTTTAAAGATAAATCTAAAACTTCACTTTCGTTAATTTTCAGGTATGTTATGTGTAATTTGAAACAAATCTAATTTAATAGAATTCACGTTACATACAGTTGAAAAATATTAACAATCAAATTTTAGTACACTTGGAGACTGGAAAGAGTCTTATTAGCAGTAGTTTATTGATTCGCTCCAATGCATGAGCTATTTTGTTCCCTTTATCTGTATATCCAATGTGAACTCATCGTTTATAGCGCGGTTGCCTAAGTCAGAGAAGAAACTCGCAGAACGATACTGTATATCAAAATCCAAACGATTGACTTTTATGCCGACAGCTTCTGCAGCTAGACCATCTACCGAAGTGGTGACTTTCGCAGGAAATGATATTGATTTTGTTTTATTCTTTATTGTAAGATTACCTGTTATGATTGGGTTTGCTTTGCTGTTGTCAACTTTACTGATGACAAATTTCGCGGTGGGATAGCTCGGGACATTAAAAAAATCTTCATTTTTTAAATGCTCCGTCAATTTGGGCGCATCAGTACACGCCATGGAATTCATATCTATTGTAAAGCTACCGGCTATGATTTTTCCTTTATCGGTCTGTATACTACCATCTTGTAGATTTATAACGCCTACATGTCCACCGACGACCTTTTTGGCGCTCCATTTGATTTTCGAGGATTCGGTATTCACCTTATAATTGATTTTTTGTGCAAAAGCCATCGCTGTAAAGCAAAGAAGAGCCAGCGTTAAATTGATTCTTTTCATTGGAATGATTTATATGTACTCAAATATACACTGTACTATGCATAATCTATATGTTGAAACTTGCTTTTTTGTTTGTCGAATGTCAATATTCCGATTCGACTTCTTCATTCATCAACAATACCTATTAACTTTACACAAGTTAAAATGAGGATAGAAGTCATTTTCGTATCCAAATGTGGTCTATAAAAAAAGATAATATGATTAAATCGAAAGGTTATGCGGCAAAAGACAGTAATTCTCCACTTGAATACTGGGAATTTGAAAGAAGAGAGCTGGGTGCAAACGATGTATTAATAGATATCTTGTATAGTGGCATCTGTCATTCAGATATTCATCAAGTACATGATGAGTGGGGTGGTACACACTACCCGATTGTACCAGGGCATGAGATTGTAGGCCGCATTAGTGCAGTTGGTGCTGACGTGACAAAATTTAAGAAAGGTGATCTTGCAGGTGTCGGCTGTATGGTTGCCTCGTGCGGTACTTGCGAAAACTGTAAAGCAGATCAACAGCAGTTCTGTTCTGAAAAGAAGACCGTCTGGACCTATAATAGCAAAGATGTGATGCATGATCACAGCTATACCTTTGGCGGCTACAGCAATAATATCGTAGCGGACGCAAATTTTGTGCTTCATGTGCCAGAATCATTGGATATTAAAAAGGTTGCCCCACTGCTTTGCGCTGGGATTACAACGTATTCTCCATTAAAAAGATGGAATGTCAGCAAAGGTCATAAAGTTGGTGTATTGGGGCTAGGTGGATTAGGGCATATGGCTGTTAAAATTGCGGTAGCGATGGGGGCAGAAGTTACCATGATTAGTCATTCGCCACGTAAAAAAGACGATGCGGCTTTGCTTGGCGCGCATAAGTTTTTAAATACGCATGAGTCTAATGAGATTGACGAGTTTTCATCGTATTTTGATTTCATTATTGATACAGTATCGGCTCCCCATGATTACAACCTCTATTTAGCACTGTTAAAAACAAAAGGGGTTTACATTTGTGTCGGAATTCCAGCTGCTCCGATGGAGATTAATGGCCGGTCCATTATGGGGGGGAATAAGGTCCTAACGGCGTCCAGTATTGGAGGAATACAAGAAACTCAGGATATGCTTGATTTTTGTGCAGCGCACAATATTCTGCCTGAGACAGAAATGATCAATATTGATTATGTCAATGAGGCTTACCAAAGGGTATTGGACAGTGATGTTAAATATCGATTTGTAATCGATATGTCATCCATCGAAAAGTAATATATAAAAGGGTCGACTCGAAATAGGGTGACCCTTTTTTCTACCCATCATTCGTTACTCCTTCACCTGCAAATGTTCGTTTTCCGCTACAGTATTGATCCAGATGATTAATTGGAGCTTCGCCGCTTGATTTGTTCTTAAACCATAGAGCCTTAGATTTTTCTCCCGGAATTATCCTATTTATAATGCTTTGAACGATTATTTTGCTCATGCAATATTACGTTTTCTGAATTCGTTTTATGACAATTTTATGTGACAGGTGTTTGCGCTAGCACGCTTCTAATAATGTAACTTTAATGTCTACACAGCGGTGTGATCCAGTTTTTTTTTTAAATGGAACAATACATAAATTAAATGAAAAAGATAGAAATACAACACACAGATTTGCAGATAGCACCTCTAAATTTTGGCGGAAATGTTTTTGGATGGACGTTGGACGAAAAGCAGTCGTTTGAGATTTTAGACCAATTTGCAGGTGCAGGATTTAATTTTATTGATACGGCGGATACGTATTCGTGGTGGGTAAATGGCATAGGAGGGCAATCCGAGGAAATAATTGGTAAATGGTTGAAGAGCCGCGGCAATCGACAGGAAATAGTAATTGCTACGAAAGTTGGCTCAGAAACTCGGGAGCATGGTTACGATATTTCAAAAAAACATATTTTAAAATCTGCTGATGATTCGTTGAGACGATTGGGAGTAGATCATATTGATTTGTACTACACGCATTTTGATGATAAGGTAACACCAGTGGAAGAGACATTATCGGCTTATGATGAACTAATTAAAGCAGGTAAGATTCGCTATATTGCAGCTTCTAATTTGTCGCCAACAAGATTGATTGAAAGCTTTGATGCTGCCGAGAAGAATGGTTTGCCAAAATATGTGGCCCTGCAACCACATTACAATCTCGTTGAAAGATCAGGTTTCGAAGCTGATTATGCCCCATTGGTTGAAAAGTATGGTTTAAGTGTATTTCCCTATTGGTCACTTGCGGCTGGTTTTTTGACTGGTAAATACCGAACAGAAGCCGACTTCGACAACACTACTCGCGGCGGTGGGATAAAGAAGTATTTCGACAATAAGGGAAAAGCTGTCCTTAAAGCCTTAGATTCGATTGCCGACAAACATGGCGTAAAGCAGGCTACCGTTGCATTAGCTTGGTTGTTGGCCAAACCGCTGATCACGGCACCAATCGTAAGTGCAACAAGTGCGTCCCAATTGGAAACATTATTTGCTGCTCCAACGCTCAAATTGGATACAGAAGATATTCAATTGTTGAATGAAGTAAGTAAATAACATGTGGCTTATCTTTTATGATCGCCTTTAGTTTCCAAGTAATCCATTAAAATCTCCATTATCCGTGGAGATTTTTTTAGTCTTTTGACTGGGATTGCAAAACATGAATAGAGCAGCTTATTTTCCAAACATATTGCACTTTGTTTGAATAAACGGTATAACTGACTATGGTTTTATTTAACTTCGTTTTTTGATCTTTGTTATGGATTTTAATGCGCTATTTTCGAAAAAAAACACACTCGATCGTCTTTCAGAAAAGGATATCTTACAGACCCATGACTATCTTGAGTTTGTAAAAGCTTTTTCGCGGATCACCTATCAAAGTATTTACCTGATAGATTATCAAAGTAAAAGCTTTGAATACGTTTCTGATAATCCTCTTTTTTTAGCTGGTTTGACCGCTAAGCAGGTGATGGAAATGGGATATGCTTTTTATGAGAAATATGTTCCTGCTGATGATTTTCAGATGCTTATTGATATCAACGAAGCTGGATTTAGCTTTTACGAAAAGCTGCCACTTGAAGAGCGGAAATCATACGTTATATCATACGATTTTCAAATACAACATGCTCCAAATAGACCGGTTTTAATTAATCACAAGTTGACGCCTGTTTTTTTAACAGAAGAAGGGAAAATATGGAAAGCCATTTGTATCGTTTCTTTATCCACCAATATTTCTTCAGGTAATGTAGTGATCGAAAAACTTCATGCTGATTTACTATGGGAACTTGATCTGTTGACAGGAAAATGGATATCCCGAAATAAAATAAATCTTACAGCGCGCGAAATAGAGATATTGCGCTTTTATCATCGTGGACTCAGTATTCAGGAAACATCCGAACGAATTTTTGTTTCTATCGATACGGTGAAATTTCACCGGCGGAAATTATTCGAAAAGCTCGGGGTAAGTAATATGAATGAGGCACTTGTCATTGCACTGAACAGTCGGTTATTGTAGTGATGTATGGAAATGTGATCTCTAAAATAGTTTAATAGTGCCTCTTTATGAGGCGCTATTAAACTATTTTTTTACCAGCAGTGGCAGATATTTCTCGTAACCTTGTTCTTTCATATTATCTTTTGGAATAAATCGGAGTGAAGCACTGTTTATACAATATCTCAATCCTCCTTTATCAGCCGGACCATCATCGAAAACGTGTCCAAGATGTGCATCTCCCGTCTTGCTACGTACCTCTGTTCTGCGCATTCCGTAGGAATTGTCAGATAGTTCGTCAATTACACTATCACTGATTGGTTTGGAAAAGCTCGGCCATCCACATCCAGATTCAAATTTATCAGTAGAAACAAATAAAGGTTCTCCCGTGGTGATATCTACATAGATACCTTCTCTAAATTCGTCATTATATTCATTGTCAAATGCGCGTTCAGTAGCGGCATTTTGTGTAACATTATATTGTAACGGGGTAAGTACTTTCTTTAGCGTCTCTTTATCTGCTTTTTTGTAGGATCCTTCGTTTTCCTGAATTGCTTTTTGCGCATTTGCTTTGCGAGCCAGCTCAAATAAATCTGGGCTTATATGGCAGTAACCGCCGGGGTTTTTGTCCAGATATTTTTGATGGTAGGCTTCAGCATCATAAAAATTTTGTAAAGGCTCTACTTCTACGACTATTTTTCTTGAATACTGACTTGCCAGTGCAGCTACTCGTTCTTTGATCATTATCGCGTCACTTGTATTGGTATAATATATACCGGTGCGATATTGTGTACCGATGTCATTACCCTGTTTATTCAGTGAAGTGGGATCGATCGTTTTGAAGAATAGGTCGATTAGAAGGTTGAGATCTACGATTTGAGGATCGTAGCTCACCTTAACGGTTTCAGTAAAGCCAGTCGTTCCACTGGACACTTGTGTATAAGAAGGGTTTTTAAGATTTCCGTTGGCATAGCCAACCTCGGTTGCGGTAACGCCACGAACTTGTTGAAAAAAATGTTCGGTTCCCCAAAAACAACCTCCGGCGAAATAAATTACGTGATCTATTTGATTTATAGTATTCATAGTTTTTTGTTTTGTCGATTTTAAATCATTCCCCTTTTGCGAAAAACACACCTTAACAATTAGAAATAGACCAAAGGCTATCGTAAGGAGTATGATGAAGTGTTTCATAAGTATACTTCTTTAGCTTTGAAACAACATTGTTTGTTTTCCATAGTGATCAAAGACCGTACCTGTATTTCGAAGTATATTATTAGATTTTCATTTGAATAGATTCTATGTGCTCTTTTTACAATCGTACGACTAAGCTAATCAATTCACGCTAAAATGTGACAAATTGATAATAAAGAGATGATTCACTCGCAGCATAGCTGACAGGTCATTTCAGATACATCTTGTCTGACGATTCTTATCGACGTTCGAAGTGTATGCGGTATTCCCATCTGAGCATTTAGTTTTACTGCTAAACGCATGAAGGTGATTCTACCTTAGTTTGGGTAATATGAGTTGGAGAGGACGGTAGTCCTACGCTAAAAATGGATCCTTCATTAGGTGTGCTTTGAATGTTTACAATACCATTATTTCTCTCAATCAAATCCTTGCACAATACAAGTCCAACACCCGATCCAGGCTCATGTTCAGTTCCAAAGGACTTTTGCTGAATCTCATTAAATAGCGCGGCTGATTTTAACGGATTTATACCTATACCTTCATCCTGAATATGGATATGCGTATAGAGATCGTCCACACTAATATAAATGTTGATATTCCCATTAACATAACTAAATTTTATCGCGTTACTGATTAAGTTTCGTAAAATGATAGTGGTATGGTCTCTATTGGCAATTATTTGCGTGTCTGGAGGTATATCCAAGTTGATTTTGAGTTGTTTAGATTGCGCATTATCATTGAAGCTTTTGATAATGTGTTGAATAATGGGTTTAATCAATAGTTTCGATGTGCTACAATTCATGCCTTGCATATTGCTGCTGCCCCATTGCAGTAGGTCATCTAACGCTTGATTCTGCTGAGCGATTTGTTGATAGATTTGTTGAATATATTCCTGTGAAGTGGTACTGTTTAGCATTTGGTTACGGAACATAAATACCAGTGCTTCTAGGTTGGCAAAAGGACTTTTGATGTCGTGCGCAATAATAGAAAATATTTTTTCCTTGTCGCGATTCATAGATTCTAAATTAAGGCGCTGCTGCTCGATCTTTTTCATATTTTTATAGATGATATCGAGAAAAAAGTTGACCGCCACGACGATAAAAGCAAGCGCATTAATAATATTGAACACAGATCTTGATCGCGGAACGTGCTGGCGTAGTGGAAGTATATCGGGTAGCAGATATAAAAGTGAAATTAGAAAAGCTATCGTAAGACAAAGTACTATATGAATCTTTCGGTTTTCATACATCAACATTGCGACGATTAATGTGCACAATAAAAAATATTCTCCACCATTTCTATAGAGCAAAGCTCCTGCAAAGAAAAACACAGAATTACTTGTTAACAATGTGGCCTTAGCGATGTTGTATTTCCCATAATATTGAAGGACAAGCACTGTAAAGGCACAAGTCGAATTGGAAAAATTAATCGCAGATAAAATATAACGTTGATCGATAAGATTAAGGATTGCAAAGAAAATAGTTGGAAATAAACATAACAATGCAATCAGATTGATCATGTACACGCGTTTGAAATCGATGTATGACATGCCCGGATGTGCACCAATATAGGAAAATAGCTTCCAATATTTACGTAATTTATTCATAAAGACGCGTCGGATTAACTTATAATGTGTTAATATCCAAAATTAACATAAATCGGGAGTTCAACAATGGTTTTTCAATATTTCATTGTTTCTATACTACGCTATTTGTCTCCCATATTGGTTGAAGATAATCCTTGCTATAGGCGCTGTTAATAATTGATCTTGTGATTGTAATTCTTTATCAATTCTCAATACGTCCCAAAATCAGCAAGATGCGAATAGAAGAAATCGCCCCAAGAGCTGGTAGATTCAATTTTAAGGTAACGCGTGCTAATTGATGCGTTGAGATCGACATTAATCCAAGAACCTGAGACTTTTGGCAATTGTGCTGTTTTGATTAGGGTCCAACTTGTACCGTTCGTACTTGCATAAATATTGACATCTTTTATTGCTCCATTTAAATTATCTCGATTACGAAATGCAAGGCCCTTAATAGTGCGTACAGCTCCCATATTGACCGAGAAGAAATGTGGTTGGGGTGTTTGGGTTGACGACCATGGGGTATGCCAAACAGTGCCTCGGTTCATATCCAGGACATTATTTGCAGTTGAACCAGGCTCATTGCTATCGCTTCCGATGATGGACCAACTTGTCGTCGGCAATAGTTTATAAGTAACAACTTTGGATAGATCGGGAATATTGTTGGTAAAGTTATAAGCGTAACGTATGGTTGTGCGATTACCATTAATGTGCATAAAGCCAATTCTCATTTCATAATTTCCTGTCAGGTCATAAAAATCAGCGAGTGGGCATTCGAATCTAAAACTATCCTGACCGATGATTTTTGTCGCCCATTGTACGGCATCATAATCATTGTTACCACCGAAGGGCTCTCTATCATGCCAAACAACAATATCATTGATAGGCTTGTTAGTAGTAAATTTTCCGGAAATGATAATCGTATTGTTTGTAAAGCTCGAATTCAAAGATACAATTTCTGCTGACGCAGATGCATACCAATCACTTCTAGTCACAGAACTAAATACTTGACTATTATTAAACGTCGCCGCGGTGGTACTTGTCAGGGAGGTTGTTGAGATTCCATAAGTGGAATTTCCTGAGCCCATTAAGGCTGTACCTAAAGTGGGTGCCAAGGTCTTATTCATTTTGTTGTGGCTGGCATTCAAGCCATGGCCTAATTCGTGAATCATACCACCAATCCATACGGTTGCCTTCCACCCAATATCGCCGCCGATTCCCAAATTTTTAGCATCAAGATTTGCATAGTCCAATGCGTAACAACTAGTGCCGGTACCATAGAATGGCGGGCCTCCTGGATTTGCAGGATCGGTGTTGTAAGTCGGAATAATAATGAGGTTATGCTCGCTTTTCTTTGCCGATGGATTTTGACCAAAATATGCATCTACCTCTGTCTTTACTGCTCCGTTGCCCCCAGAATAGGGGTAAGTTGCTTTTCCAAATTGCCCAGCAATGTAATGAATATTTATTAACGTATCATTGACCAGATCTAATCCAAAAGATTTTCGACCAAATCCTTCGCGGTCCATGTTATTAGCAAACATATTTTGCGCATCTAATAGAATTCTGCTTAGACGTTTTCGGAAATTGGGAATAGAATCCACATCATTGGGAACGAAATAGATCACGTTTAGTTTGTAAGGGTTGCTGTTCCATTCGTTGATCGCGGTTGCTGCTGAGGCTTTTGCTTTGAGAGGGCCGAAACTCTCTGTTGTGTTCATCAAAGTTTTGCTACAGGACGCAGTAAGTAGAGCAAGCGATGCTAATAGTGGATTTAAAAATTTTCTCGTAATGGTTTATCTTGTGTGTAATAAATATAAATGAAAGTCCATTTATTTCGGTGTAAGAAAATAAACTTTTGATAAAATCAGTTTAGTCAATCGATTGATTAGTCAAGTTTGAGAATTGTTTTGTAACATTTTAAATTTCTATAAAATGATTTGACTCAACCATGGATTTTTAAAAGAATGGGACAGAAATTGAACTATATACTTATTAGTAAGTCTCAGGGATAGGTTTTAGTCACTATAATATCAGTACTTTTTTATTTTAACCAGTTAGTTTTGATCATATCATTGGTCCTATATCAATTCCACAATCCTTCTGACCGAGCCGGCTCATTTTTCGATTGTTAACCTACTAAAACAACAAAAGCCAATCGAAAGATTAGCTTTTGTTTGTGATCCCGCTGGGATTCGAACCCAGGACCCATACATTAAAAGTGTATTGCTCTACCAGCTGAGCTACGGAATCGTACTTCGTTTTAGAACTATTGTTCGTTGTTTGAAGTGATGCAAAAGTAGGGCTTTAATCCTATTTCTGCAAATATTTTTGGCTTAAAATCACCTTTAAATAGGTAATAACCTGATTTTAAGTCGAAAAAATTAATTGTCTTCTAAATCCATGATTTCTTCCGCTAACTGTTCCCAGCTTTCCTGAAATTGTATCAATAATGCTTTTGCCGAGTTGTATGAGCGCGTAGTGTCCTGTAATTTAGCAGCATCGGAATAGACCGCTTCATCGGCAAGCTTTGACTCTAATGTTTTGACCAAAATTTCCTGTTCTTCTATTTTTTGTTCAAATGCCATTAGTTCTTTATTCTTTCTGCTCAATAAGCGCGTTTTATCTTCCGTAAGCGGTTGCTTTTCTTTCTTCGCTTTCGGTTCTTCCTTGGCTTTTTTCTCCGTCTTACCTTCAGTTTTGACAATTCGTTTTGCCGCCCATTCTTCATATTCCTGGTACGTACCTGGGTACTCTTTGATTTGTTTATCTTCTATGTACCAGATTTTATTCGCGACATTATCCAAGAAATAACGGTCGTGGGATACAACAATAAATGTGCCTTCGTATTGTTGCAAAGCTTGGATCAGAATGTTGACCGACTGCATATCCAAGTGGTTGGTCGGCTCATCGAGTGCCAAGAAGTTGGCATCTGCTGTTAATGCTTTAGCAAGGGCCACACGTGATTTCTCTCCTCCAGAAAGGACTTTAATTTTCTTGAAGGCATCATCCCCTGTAAAAAGGAAACAGCCTAGGATAGACCGTAATTCAGTTTCTGTATGTTTCGGTGCAAAGGCTTGTAATTCGGCAAGGATGGAATTCTCCAGGTGTAAGGCCTCAAGCTGGTGTTGCGCAAAAAATGTTTGCGACACATTATGGCCTTGTTCAGCCTTTCCATCAAACTCGTGATCCGCATCAGCCACAATGCGTAATAATGTCGATTTACCTTTACCATTGGCACCGATCAAAGCGATTTTATCGCCCTTTTCAATAATTGCTGAGGTGTTTTTTAATATCTCTAGGTTAGGATAGGACTTGGAGATATTTTCTAAAGTAACGACATGGCGGCCGGAAGGTTTCGAAAATTTAAAACTAAAGTTTACCGTCGGATTATCGTCATCTACGTCGTCAATTCTTTCCAAGCGATCCAAAGCCTTGATGCGTGACTGAGCCATTTTTGCTTTCGATGCTTTGGCCCGAAAGCGCTCAATTAAGCGCTCTTCCTGTTTAATTTTTGCTTGTTGGTTTTTGAATTGATTAGCCTGAAGTTCATTTCGCAGTTCTTTTTCTTCAAGGTAAAAACTGTAGTTACCTGCATAAAGTGTTAATTTCCCTTTACGCGATTCGACCGTTTTCTTAATGATACGGTCCAGGAAATATCTATCATGGGAAACAATCACAATAGCACCATCGAACGACTGAAGATAGTTTTCAAGCCATTTAATTGAAGGTAAGTCCATGTGGTTGGTAGGCTCATCTAGCAATAAAATATCCGGAGTCTGTAGAAGGATACGGGCTAGCATGACCCGCATACGCCAACCCCCTGAGAACGTAGCTAGCGGTCTTTTTTGTTCCGCTTCAGAAAAGCCAAGACCTGCGAGGATTTCATGAGCTTTAAATTCAATGTTATACCCATCTAGGGCTTCGAATTCTACCTGTTTGTCACTCAATTTATTCAGAATATCATCGGAGTAGTCTGTTTCTAATTTACCAAGTAACTCTTCGATTTCGGCATGTAATTGATTTTGGCGTTCAAAGGCTTCCATTGCAACATGCAAAATGCTTTTGTCAGAATGGTATGATAATAAATCTTGGTTTAAATAGCCAATTTTCAGGTCCTTCGCCATAGAAATTGATCCTGATGTCGGTGTGTATTGACCGACAATAAGCCGAAGCAACGTAGATTTACCTGTGCCATTAGCGCCGATCAGGCCAACTTTATCTCCTGGTTTGATATGCCAGTTTGCTTCATCATATAGGGCACGAGATCCTATTTCAAATGTTAAATTATTTATTGATATCATTTCAACTGCAAAAGTACAAAAGTAATGAATATTTCTTCTTGTTTGAGTAACTTTGCGATTATGTATAAATTAGTCAAGCCTATATTCTTTACAATGAATCCCGAGATGGCTCACCACAAAGTGACCGGAGGATTAAATGTTTTCTCAAAAATTTGGGGTGCAAAGCAATTATTGAATGCTTTTTTTACAGTCGAAGATCCACGTTTGGAGCGTGAAGTTTTTGGGTTGAAGTTTAAAAATCCAGTAGGTCTTGCAGCGGGATTTGATAAAAATGCGGAGTATATTGCTGATATGGCTAATTTGGGGTTTGGTTTTATTGAAATTGGAACAGTAACTCCTAAACCGCAACCCGGTAACGATAAACCTAGAATGTTTCGTCTGGTAACGGACGAGGCGCTGATCAATAGAATGGGATTCAACAATCAGGGCGCTGATGTTGCTGCGAATAGATTAAAAAACTTGACAGATCGTAAAGGGTTATTGATAGGAGGGAATATCGGTAAGAATAAACTTACGCCGAATGAAGACGCAGTTAATGATTATATCTATTGTTTCAATGCATTATTTGACCATGTGGATTATTTTGTTGTCAACGTCAGTTCTCCCAACACGCCTGGTCTACGCGATTTACAGGAGAAGGAACCGCTAACAAACATCCTCAATACCTTACAGGGGTTAAATAATAGTAAATCAACTCCGAAGCCTATTCTACTTAAAATCGCTCCCGATTTAACAAATAGTCAATTGGATGATATCGTGGAGATTGTTATGGAGACGCGGATTGCTGGCGTTATTGCGACAAATACCACTGTCTCAAGAGATGGATTAAAGAGTGCAACGGCATTAACTCAAGAAGCAGGGGGAGTGAGTGGACGTCCTTTAACAAAAAGATCTACGGAAGTTATTCGGTACCTTAGTCAAAAATCGAATAAGGCTTTTCCAATTATTGGTGTTGGTGGGATTCATTCGGCTAAAGATGCCATTGAAAAATTGGATGCAGGTGCTAGCCTTGTTCAGGTTTACACCGGATTTATTTATGAAGGGCCTGGTTTGATTTCCAATATTTGTAAGGGTATACTTCAGACAGGAATGTAATAATGACAATTGCAACTGATTTTGATCTGAAAGATTTTTTGGATAAGAAAGTTGAGGAATATAATCAACCTAATTTTATACCCAATGATCCGATAGTTATTCCACATCAATTTTCTGCGAAGCAGGATATTGAGATCATGGGTTTCCTGGCGTCAATTATGGCTTGGGGCCAAAGGAAGACGATCATCAATAAATGCAAGGAGCTTATTGATCGAATGGATGGTTCACCGTACGACTATATTATGAATCATCAAGAGCAAGATCTAAAAAGTTTGTTGGGGTTTAAACACCGTACATTTAATGACACGGATATTCTCTACTTCATTGAATTTTTCAAATATCATTATGGTCATTTTGATTCTTTGGAAGATGCTTTTCTGGTAGGGCAGGAGAATAGAAAGGAGATTGATATTGAACTGGCGCTTAATACATTTAAAATGTATTTTTTTTCACTGCCGGACTATCCATATCGCACACGTAAGCATATTAGTAGCCCCGCACAGAAGTCCACTGTTAAACGAATCAATATGTTTTTACGCTGGATGGTTAGACAGGATAACAAAGGTGTGGATTTCGGTATCTGGAATCGCCTTTCACCAAAAGATCTGATCTGCCCTTGCGATGTTCATGTGGAGCGTGTGGCGCGTAAATTTGGTTTGATTACATTTGATAAAGTCAATTGGAAGACAGCGCAGGAGTTAACAGCAAACTTACGTTTACTTGATCCGCTGGATCCCGTCAAATATGATTTCGCCTTATTCGGTCTGGGAGTAGAAAGGGAACTGTAATTAAAAAGCCTGTATTTTATACAGGCTTTTTAATTACAGTTCATTTTTATCCAAATAAATCATAATCCCTATCTTAAATCAGTATAGCAGACAGCCGTTCATTTAGGCAAAAGATTTTTCATTTAAATGATCAATCTTAATCAGTAAATCAACCAATCGATTGGAATAACCAAATTCATTATCGTACCAACCAACTACTTTGACCAACCCCCCAACAATGGAAGTGAGCTGAGCATCAAAAACGCAGGAATAAGGGTTATTGATGATATCAACTGAAACGATTGGATCTTCTGTATAATACAGCACTTCCTTCAATTCATTTTCGGCTGCCGATTGAAAGGCCTTATTAATTTCTTCAACCGTGGTCTGCCTTTCAAGCGTACAGGTGAAGTCCGTTAATGAACCATTGAGGACAGGGACACGTATTCCAGCGCCGCCGAGCTTATTCTGTAAATGGGGAAAAACGTTGGTGATAGCTTTAGCTGCACCTGTTGTTGTTGGAATGATTGCAGATGACGCTGCCCGCGCTCTCCGTAAATCTTTATGTGGTGCATCATGAAGATTTTGATCGCCTGTCATGGAATGCACCGTTGTGATATAACCATCTTTTATGCCCCAATGGTCATCTAAAATTTTTACTAAGGGAGCAACATTATTGGTCGTGCAGGAGGCATTGGATAAAATGGATGCCGAAAGATCGATAGTCTGATCATTAATGCCGAGCACCACTGTCGGAATATCCTTGTCTTGCGCCGGTGCCGAAATAATTACTTTCTTTGCACCTGCCTCTAAATGTAAAGCTGACTTGGCACGTGTCGTAAAATGCCCTGTTGATTCTATCACAACATCGATATCTAATTCTCTCCACGGGAGCATCGAAGGATCCTTTTCATTAGTAACGCGGATTGCTCTGCCATTAATAATGATGTGATTTTCGTCATGGGACACAGTGCCATAAAAAGGGCCGTGCACCGAATCATATTTAAATAAATGGGCAAGCGTCTTTGTATCTGTCAAATCATTTATTGCAATGATCTTTATCTCATCAGAAGCTCCGCGAAGAAAAATATTACGCAATGTATTTCTGCCAATACGGCCGAATCCGTTGATTGCTATGTTGAGCATTTCAGATTATTTATGAAATTCGCTTATTGCTTCGTTGATATTTTTTTCGCCCTCCCAATGTGCTTTCAGTTTACCATCTGCTCCATAAACATAATTCGCTGGGAATTGTGTCGGCACATGGATTTTTTGAATAAATGTCTGATCTTTATCGATCAATACTTCAACATTTGATGCTTTGGATAATTTTGGAGCAAAACTGTCAAAAAAGCCCAATACTAAAGCAGGGTCATTCATGGAGATATAATAAATATTTACATCTTTTAAACGATCTATATTTTTTTCTAACTCGACAGCCTCGTGCTGACAATGACTACAGCCTGGATCAAAAAGAATAAATACGGTATTTTTGTCTTTGCCAACATTATCGTTTGTAACTCTTATCCCGGAACGAAGTTGATAAAAAGTAAAATTAGGAAGAATGCCAGCTGGTTCGGAAGATTGGGTGGGAGCCGTCTGCCCGTGATCATGTCCCGCATGGTCGTGGTTTTCTGAAGTGACCTCTTGTGTAGGTGTGGTTTTGCCTTCAGTTTTTGATTTGTTATTGTCGCCACATGAGTATAGGATTCCAGCTATGAATACCGCTGTTACTCCTAAGACTATTTTTTTGTTCATAGAATACATTTGCTTTTAAATCAGTATCAATGATTTGATCTTTTCTTTCGTTAGCATCCAATATTAGATTTTTAATTATCAGCAATACTCGAATACATTAACGAACCAAAACTATGAAAAAAAGCGGATTTTATGCCTTACAATTTTATTTATGACAGTTTACTGGATATCGAGTTTGGTGATTAGATACATGTCGATAGACACATTTCAATTGTTTAGCTTTCCTTACTCGATAATATTTGGTTTCTCACCCATTGCCCCAGATTCTATTAGGGATGTTGACTGAATAATTTCTGGTGCGCTTTTTCCAAATTCAATACTGTAAACTTTGAGAAGTACACCAACACAGGATAGAATTAAAGGACCAAATATTAGTCCAAGCATACCGAACAAATTTAACCCAAGTAGTACACCGAATACCGTAATTAGGGGATGTACATCACCCAGCTTTTTTAAGATGGTAAAGCGGAGAACATTATCTATACTCCCTATAATAATGATTCCATACAAAGCAAGACCTATAGCACTTCCGGATTGGCCATTGGCGAGTAGAAATAGTGCGGCTGGTAAATAGACCACCATTGTTCCTAAGATTGGAATTATTGTGGAGACAGCCGTTAATATTCCTAAAAAAATAGGACTTTCCAGTCCAAAAAACCAATAGCCAAGTCCGGCAACAATACCTTGACACATGGCTAAAATTGGAATACCAATAGCATTGGATTTCACCATCATGTCGAACTCTTTCCATAACTCAGCCTTGCTAGCTTTGGTAAAAGGAATGGCGTTATAAATTGTTTCCTCCAGCCTCTTGCTGCTTACAAGCATAAAATAAAGTACAAACAATGCCACGAGTAAATTGACTCCAACTTCTGCGACGGAGTTAAGAATATTGGGTATAAACTTAGCCGCTCGCTGGAGCGTTTGCATCAATGCAGAATCTGAAAGGTCAATATTACTGAAGTAGGGACTGGATTTTAAATAGCTCTTTACAGAATCAAATTTCTGCATCAGTTCGTCTTTGTTGCTAATGACCTCTGTAACCTGGGGTACCATGTAGTTGATTAGCAGATAAAGCGGTCCAACTAAAAAAACAATTGTCAGTAAGATTAATAGAATACTTGCCGCCGACTTATTCCATCTTTTTTCTTCGGTGAGCTTATAGTTGATTTTTCTAAATAGAATATAGAGCGTTATCGCCCCTAAAAAACCTGGTAAATAATAAAATAAGCTCGTAAAGATCAATATGCATATCGCTAGTATGATAAGGATAAGCATAATTTGATTAATGGAATTATTATTGATTTGTTTGTATTTCATATAGTTGACAAATATACTGTCTTTGACCTGTTTTATCGTATGACAATATTTCTTTAGAAAAGTTTTATAATGCTACATTATACTTCTTTTTTTGAATCTTAGTTTTGGTTGTACGGCATTAGAATATCTTTTAAGATAGTCAGGATATCATAGTGCTTGATAAATAGTATGGATTGTTGAATGTGCGGGGAATGGCAACTGCTTCCAGATTGGATCGTATTACTATTCATTTTGCTTCCCTTAAGAAAAAAAGGATGAGACCCTTTCCCTTTTTTGCTGTTCGAAAATAAGCCCATAATCTTTATTTTTTAGTTATTGCGGCCTTTTTGCAACGGATATGACCGCAATAACTAATATACAAAATAACTTTTGATCTTAATTAATAAAAATTTGACTACCGTGGTCTTCATCTTTTTCTATGGAAAGGGATATTGGAATTCTTTCTTTGAGCTCCTCAACATGAGAAATGATCCCTACAATACGATTTTCGCGGCGTAGCTCTAACAGGGTTTCAAACACAATATTGATTGACGCATTATCTTGTGTGCCAAAACCTTCATCAATAAAGAAAAAGTTTTTGCTCGCTTTCGTACTCGACTGCACGCTCTCGGCGAGCGCGAGTGCCAGGCTTAGCGATACTTGAAAAGCCTGACCTCCGGATAAAGTTTTTACACTACGGCTCTTCCCTTCATTTAAATAATCTATAATCTCAAACTCATTGTTTTCGTTTATCTGCAGACTGAGTTGATTTCGTGTCATACGGTGAAAACGAATATTGGCGTGGTCGCACAATTGACGTAGATAAATTGAAGAAACATATTGTACAAAACCGGCACCTTTAAATAGATTGAAGAGTTGTTTCAAATTTTCATTACGTAAGTTTAGCTTCATTTGTTGCTGCAGAAGGGTCTCTTTTTTAGCGTAGGAAATCATCAATTGGTTGAGTTCCTGCCTCAGCTTGGCAACATTTTCGGTACTTTCTTTCAATTGTTGAGCGCTTTCTTTCAGCGCCTTTTCCTGTTCAATAAAGATTGTTTCCTCGTACACTTGGTCAACGAGCTTATGTTCCAGTTGAGCAATCTGCGCCTTTACAGTTTCGAAATCTATTTGAAACTGTTCCAGCTCAAGTCGGATCTGCTGTACAGGCAAGTTTTGTGCGAGTATCTGCTTAACCTCCTCGATCGCATTAAACGGCGAAGCTAAAAGATGCTGCTGCAACGTGTTGTCAACTTCCAGAATTTCACTTTCAATTGTTTGGAGTCGTTCCAAAATGGCATTCACCACACTATTTTGCCCTGCGAACTGACTGTTTAACTCGCTTAGCTTATCGTTTATCGAAACAAACTCTTTTTCTACCGTAATATTTGAGGTTTTGATTGCGTTATATTCTTCTTCGACAGTTTGGGCATCTTTCGATTCGTAATCGAACCAGCTGAGGAGTTTTAAATTGCCAATATTTTGATTGATCTGTGCTTGCTTGCTTACTTCGTCGCGTTCAAATTGCCCCAAGGCTTTGTTGTATTTCTCCAGATTTTCCTCTACAGACGCTAAAGCAGTCTGATCATTTACAAGCTGATTTTCGAGGGCCTGGATTAGGGTGTCAATTTTGGAAAGCTCCTGTTTTTTGGAAGCATAGATCGATTCATCTGTACTGCTATAGCCAGTCCATACAAATTCATTGAAATGGGCCATTTCTATCGACTTATGCAATTCAATTTTCGTGTTCAGTTCGTGTTTTTGATCTGTCAATGATTGCAGGCGAAGAACAAGTTTCTCCACTTGGAATTTTTGATCCTGTTTTAGTTTTAGGAGTTCGGTCGTGTCGGTCATCAATTTTTCATGAGCAAGGATTTCAAGCGAAATATCCTGCCCATGGTTGACCATTGGATGTTCAATAGCCCCACACAGGGGGCAAGGCGATCCTTCTTTCAAATCTTTAGCATATTGGGATAGCCGCTGCTGCAAAAGCAGATGGGCCTTTTCGTCCTGTAGCTTATTGAGTTTTTGTTCCAATTGGTGAACAACACGGGCATGAGTTGATTGAAATTCCTCCAGGTTGACGTCGGCATGCTTTAATTCTCGTCTGATTTCGCTGGCATTGTTTTCTAAATCGACCAATTGCTTATTAAGCTCTTTTTCTTGTTGTTGTATACCCTGTTGTTTAGTATACCATCGGCCCAATTCCATCAATTCATGCGGCGAAGGTTTAGCACGCTTTAAATTCGAAATCTCACTTTCAGTTTCCTGGATTTTTGCTTTATAATGCGCTTGTTGTTTTTTCGCTTCTACGACAAAATGGCGGCCTTTTTCAGCGCGATCTTGCAAGCCTTTAATTTCATTGGAAAAGGTAATCAATTGCTGTATCAATTCAAGATCCAATTCCTGCATACGGCGTCGCGGCAGCAGTTCATATTTCGGTTTTAATACATTTAAGCGAGATTGATGTTGCAGTATAAGCTGTTGTATTTCTGCCTTTTTTGCTTCTTCGTTCGCCAATTTTCTTTGCGTTGATCCCTTATCAATATCTAATTTTTCTTTGGATTGGAGGATGTGTAAAAATTTGGCTTGGGCCTCCTCAAACCGGCTTAATCGTAGCCTTAAATTCTCCTTTTGTCCTTTCTGTTCAAGTAATTCCTCGTAACGTAATTTCATCCGGTTCAATTCAAGAAAATCCGCTTTAAGTTTTTGGAGCAGCATGAATTTTTCATGCTGTACTTTATGCGAAGATTCTATAGAAGCGAAAGATTGAAGTTCAACCTGTAACTTTTCGTTGGTGGCTGCTACAAGGTCTAAAGTGATCTCCTCAAATCCAAATAATTGACCATTCAAGTGATCTAATTCCGATTGATTTTTCTTATATAGTGCGGAAACTTTATCCTGTAGGTCGAACCGATGCAATTGAAAAATCTCTTTCATCATATCGGTGCGCTCCCTGGCGCCAAGTTCTATAAATTCCTTGAATTGTCCTTGTGGAATGATGATTGTTCTTTTGAAGTTCTCATAGCTTAGTCCTATTATTCGCTGTGTATTACTGCTTTCCAATGGTACCCATGTATCATTTAATTTCTCATAGAGCACGACCGTTGGCGATTTAACGTCATCGAAGTTTTTGGAGTTCCGTTTAAATTCGCGCGTAACTCTAAATGTGCGTCCTTCAAAGTTGACAAAATCAAGTTCTATATATGACTTGTTTGACTTCAGATTCATCATATTATATCCACGTTTGTCGCGTGCATTCAAACGTTCTGTTTCCCCATATAACGCATAGGTAATCGCTTCTAATATGGACGATTTACCAGAGCCCACTGTGCCGAAAATACCAAAAAGTCCAGCTTCGAGAAGTGCAGTAAAATCGATCGTCTGGCGATCCTGATAGGAATAGATGCCCTCTAATATTAGCTTTAATGGAATCATGCAATTAAGAATTTAAAATTTCGCGAAATAGATCAAGGATATCGTCATTGGGCGCTTGATTGGCATTTCTGGATTTAAAATAATCTTGAAACAATGCAGATATGTCTTGCTTAAGATTGATTTCTTTGGTGTCTATAGATTCGCCATCACGCTGTTTAACCACCGGAATCAAATAGATTATTCCTGAATGCGCCTGATAGATCCGCTTGCGGTCTTCTGCTTTCAAAAAGGTGTCGGATTTCAATGTCAATTCTATCAAGGCATCTGGATTTGCTTCTAGCCAGGAAATGCAACTTTCAATATCCTCAAATGTTTTTCTAAATAATGGTTTGCCTTGTGTAAGTGGAATCGGAGTTACTGCAGCCTGTGTATTGGGCGATACATCTACTAGCGCTACAAATTTGGTTTTTCCAGCCTCTGAAAAACTATAACATAGGGGAGATGATGCGTAGATAACTGGTTTCTCTGGAGAGCCTATATTTTGATAACCATGTAGATGTCCTAATGCCGTATATTGGACTTGTTCCGGAATAGCTTGTGAATAGATCAAGTCTGCATTTCCTATTTTGACCGGCTTTTCACCATCCGGCTCTTCCAAAAGTGGACGACCTAACTTATTCATATAAAGATGGGCAATGAGGATATTAATGCCTTTTTCATCACAATAGGTCTCGGCAATTTTTTTCCATTCGGAAGATAAAACCTCATTTAACTTACTTTCTTTATCTTCACCTAAATATTGTTTTAAGCGGATCTCATTGGCATAAGCGGTATGAAGGATTCGAATCGTATGCTCATACTGAGGTAGTTTCAAGATGATAATGCCTTTATCTGCATGTACAACAGCGAAGCCTTCCGTAGCAAAAGGAGTGACGACGGCGTGCGGATGGCCGATTAAGATGATTCCGGAGGCCCTTGCCAACGGATCGGGTGCATCAATCAAATATGGTGAATCATGATTCCCGGCAATAGCAATTACAGGACGCATGCCATCCTTACTAAGACGTTTGATTGTTTTATAGAATAGCTCAATTGCTTCCACTCCCGGGTTAAAAGCATCAAAGAGATCTCCGGCAATAATCACTAGGTCGACATTTTCCTGATCGGCAATCTGAACGATCTCATCCATAACCAGGGTCTGTTCGTCTATTCGAGAGAAACTTTCCAGTCGTTTTCCAAGGTGCCAATCGGCGGTATGTAATATTTTCATGTGAGAACTTCGATTTGCGTCAACAGTTACAAACTAAGATAAATTTGATCTGAAATGCAATTATAATTGGATGGAATCGTATAAATGAACGCTCGTTCCTTATTGTAGATTCAGCTGATTAGCGATGTTTTGAATCACATACAGACTGTCGAAAATGTTAAATCTTGTTAAATACGGTTGTCAAAAATCATTTAATTGTATTTTTAATGATCCAAATTAAGCTAAATTTTATATACATAAGTATGCGAAGAGTTTATTTATATCTATGTTTTTTCTGTATGCTAGTGATACGTGTAAATGCGCAGGAAATACAAGCGATTAGAGGAGAAACGACCTATCCCTTTTTATTGAAAAATTCTGGACCAGATTCTTCCAATATGGAGAAGCAACCTCTTTTCGTTTTTTTGCATGGGCGGAGTCTTTCAGGTACAAATTTGGATCGTGTAAAGCGCTATGGTATCCTTTATGCTATCAATAAGGGGCAGGAAGTTCCAGGTATTATTGTTGCTCCACAGTCAAAGGGTGGCTGGGATGCAGATAAAGTAATGGAAATTGTGGATTATGTCATCGGACATTACAATGCTGACCCGGACCGTATTTATGTATGTGGTATGAGTATGGGGGGCTACGGCACTATGGATGTGGCTGGTAAATATCCGGAAAGGGTAGCGGCAGCTGTGGCCATATGTGGTGGTGGATCGAGTCAGTATGCGTCCAACCTGACCCAGGTGCCCATTTGGTTGCATCATGGAACGGCCGATCGGGCGGTGCCAATTTCAGAATCTAAAAAAATTATGCGGGCGATAAAAAAAGAAGATCCAGATGCTAATGTGAGTTTGAATGTGATAAAAGGAGGTACACATGGAAGTGTAGAGCGATTATTTCACGACGATGCAATTTACAATTGGATGTTGAAATTTAGGAAAAGGCACAAGTCTTAAAAGATTTGTCAGCTGGTATAGCTGCTTTGAATAAAAAAAACCTGATGAATCACCATCAGGTTTTTTTTATTAGCCTTCATTGTTAAACGTAGACTGTCTTTTTTGAAACTGGGCCATCAGAATATTCGGTTGATGGATCAAGTGAGTTTTGCTTAAATATTCAGCGTTATCTGCGTAAATAAACAATAATGTGCCATCTTTGATGGTATTAATGATAGGGGCTGCAAATTCTCTCGGAACGGCAGGGCAGCCGTAACTTTTTCCGAGTCTACCTAAACTCGCTATTGTTCCATTGCTACAATAATCTGCACCATGCATCACGACATATCTCGCTTTGGCATTATCATTTATCCCTTTCTCAAGACCATTCAGTACCAATGAATAGCCATTCTCACCATTGTATGTATTTTCAGTCGTGAAGAATCCTAACGAACTTTTGAGCGATTCCTGTTGATTTGAAAAATTTACCGCATAATTCTCGCCGCTATTTTTGCCATGCGAAACTAACGTATTAAACAGTACCTTTTTCTGCGCAAGATCTAATACTACAAGCCTCTTTTCAGTGGATGCCAGCGAGAAATCGATGACCGTCATGATATCTTTGTTGTGGATAGGAAGGGCTTTTCTACCTTCCATTGCTTGACGAAAAGCTTCGTATTGTAATACTTGAGCTAGGTTCATTTCATCATATAAGGAATCAACTTCTGTCCGTTGACGCTCCACATTTATACGATGCTCGCTGGCTTGTTGCTGTGTTGTTTTTAATTCTTCTTGTGATGAAAGTGCTGTATTAAGCGCCATCAAAAGAAAGATAAACGTATTTCCCATTTTACTCCTTTTCTCTATAGATGTTCACAAAAGTAACAATTAAAATTAATACATATTTGATTTACAGAATGTTAAATATTGTTAATCAATAACTATAACGAGTGACGAAAAGTCTTTTGACCGTTTATAGACAAATTGAGCATGAGATGACGCATTTCTGACGCACATGTGTGATTTGGGAATAGTTCCAAGCGTTTCGCTATATTCGATGATATTGCCATTTGGGTTGTTAACAGGAATACCGTGTATATATGCACCTGCAGTAAACCGGGTGGCATAAGGCGCAAATCCACCATAAATTTTGGTTCCATCTTTGTAATAAAACATCTTCGATTTATGTTCTTGCACCACAAAAAGACCAGTGGGCGTTTCCTGGGCATGCGGAGGCTTATGTCGCCCGCTGGTTGCTGGATTCATGCTTCTGACGAGCCATTCATTTCCAGCTTTTTCCAATGTACAGATATTTTGGTTTTTAATATCTACAATTGTAACAAATTTAAATTCAATCGTATCGCGAATAATTTGAAGATAGCGCTTTGGCACGTTGTATTTCCCTTCAAACGAAATACCTTCGACCGAAACCCTGTCTAGGCTGTCCGGTCCCTGCACACGGACCAGCCACCCATCGCGGCCATAACGCACCGCTTGATTGCTTTTTAGATCGTAGAGTGGTGCGGCCTGATAACGCTCCACATTAAAGCTGTCAGAAACCCGTTTATAAGAGTCCCGTTTGTAGCCCTGAATTGTTGGCGCTTCACCTTTCTCATTCTGATAGTTTTGAAGTACAGCGTATAGGGAAGGAGTTTGTTGAAAATTGGTAACAAATGCTAAGCGTTCTTTAATTTTGTGCCATTGGAAAGTTCGTGTAGTATCCTTATAAGGATAGGTATCTTGCAGGGTATATTTTTTATACTGTAGCTCTTTTTTGATAATTATATCTTCGACTGTGATTAGCTTTGGTTTTTCATTTAACTTTTCAGGCACCTCTTTTTTTTGTTGACTATTGGGTGGCTTCGGCTTTGCGCTATCTTTTTTACCCTGTTGGCATCCAGTCAACAGGAAAATTAGACTTAGTACTAGACATGCTAATCTTTGACTCATATATGGATTTATAAATTATTGCTTTATGGTTTAAACTTACCTAAATTGTCGATGATTTGCAATTTTATTGTGCGTGATTAAGAACACTTTAAGGGAATACTGCCAATCACAGGTGTTTTAAATCACGTGATGGGAACGAATGACTATTGTCTTTTTTGGGTGCTTAACTGACCTGAATCTATTCAGTTGCTGACTTAATGAAAGTCAGGTCAAAGCGGTAAATGTTTTGCATCAGCAATAAAAACGCTAGCTTTGCCATTTGAATTACACGATATGGATACAATTGTTATTTGTTCGGCGGCGATCCTCAGTCCTGATGGCAATTTGTTGATGGTTCGGAAAAAAGACTCCGCTTATTTCCAGTTACCAGGAGGCAAAGCAGCACCGGGAGAGAGTCAGGAGGAGACGTTGATACGTGAGCTTCGCGAAGAGCTAAGGTTTGATGTACCGAAAAAGGATTTAGAATTTTTAGGTAGCCATACAGCACATGCCGTCAATGAGGCAAATACGCTGGTAGCGGGTAATATTTATTTAATTAGATTGAGGGTGGCTCAGTCTTTTAAAGCTTATGAGGAGCTCGTAGAGGTAGTTTGGATCAAGCCGGACAATTGGCCAAGTTTTAAGCTAGCGCACCTGGCGACAGAGTTTGTTATTCCCCGTTGGCTCTCTGGAAAATTGTAAATTTAAACAAATGATTTAATCTTTAAATATTGATATTTCTGTATAGCTGCCTGGCTAAAATAAAAGAGCGGAGTTCTACCTGAATTCCGCTCCTTTAGTTTTTGCTGAATATTCTTTCTAGAAACTGTAGACACAGGCTAACAAAAATTGTCCGGCAGATTTAGTTGGACTTAAATCATTTTTGATGAATCTTTCTGTATTTCCTTTATCAATTCTAATCTCCGGTATAAATTTGAAGCCGTGATAACTGTATTCTGCTGTTAATGTTGTAGCGAGAATATTGGTACTTGGGATCCCATTTTCCTCTTCCTTATGTGTTTGGAAAAACTCTTCACGCAATCCTAATCCAAAATTTTCCGAAAAGTGAACTCTTGGATAGAGAGCGACGCCCGTATATCCTCCACCATCTCTCTTTTTATAATTGGTTGCATTTAAACCAAGGAAAAATTTGGGTGAGAAATCATAGTTAGCTACGAGGTCAATCAATGTTCCTGAACTATAATTTGTTTTTCCACCTGCTGAGGATCCTGTGAGAAAATTAAGATAAAAGCTACTTTTATCATTGGGTGTATAAGCTAGCTGGGAGCCTAGGTGCGACACACCGTTCATATCTTGGTACACGTTCCAGTCATTAAATATTCCGACCATTAACGCTACCTTATCTGAGAAACTGTACGTTGCTTTCAGTCCCGCATCTTGAAAAGGTCCTGCACCAAAAAGATAAGATGTTGAATAATGAAAATTGTAGGTGGGTGATATCACTTCAAAGCCTACAAATGTTCCCATAAAACCTGCAGTAAGATTTAGTTTTTCAGTGAGGTCGTAGCCTACATAGAGATTTTGTATGTGAAAGCTATTTTTATCATCACCAGCTTGACCATCTCCATTCATGATAGAGCGATATTGACCGCGAGGTCCAAAAGATAACTCGCCTACAAATGAAGCCTTTTTAAATTTCTTTTTAACAGCTAAATCTACCATCCCGATGGAAACGGAATTGTTGTCTTCTGTGAAATAGGTGTTAATATTTGGTTTGTTTTGGAAGTCATATTTCCAATAGGTGTCTACAGAACCGGATATTTCGATTCCCTTTTCTTTGTTTTCTTCTTGTGATAAGGCTGTATTTATAAGAAACACAGATAAAATTGCTGTTGTAAGAAGTTTTTTCATTTTTTTGGAGGTTTAAGTTTGATTTGTTTGGTATTTCTGCTGTTTTTATTTTGTAATTTTCCTTTTTACCATGATTTTAAGTCGATTTTTATAGATTAATATTGGTTTTTGTTTTTGTTATTGTGAAATTATGTAAAAAAAATCAAAAAAAATAAATAATGATTGTATTTTTTTAATAAAAAGACTTTATATTTGATAAAAATATAAATGATAATAGGTTTTTGTTTTGTTTTTGTATTTTTTCAACAATTTTATTAAAGTATTAATAAACACTAATCAGTTTAAACACATGAAAAAAATTATTCCACTTATTGTTCTAGTTCTTTTAGGAGTATTAGGACTTGTATTTCCTTCAATTGACTTGTCTGATCTGAATAAGGCAGAGTTTGATACAGGAGACACCGCCTGGTTGTTAACTTCTTCTGCATTGGTATTGATTATGACGCCGGGACTTGCATTTTTTTATGGTGGTATGGTTAGCAAAAAAAATGTGATATCAACCATGATGCAAAGTTTCATCTGCATGTGCTTGATGACAATTCTTTGGGTAATCGTTGGTTTTAGTTTAGCTTTCGGAGACGATATCGGCGGAATCGTGGGCGATCCACGTACATTTTTTATGATGAAAGGTACATTGGGAAATGTTGCATGGGGAGCACTGCCAACCATACCTTTGGTTTTATTCGCTATGTTTCAGCTAAAATTTGCGATTATCACGCCAGCGCTGATTACAGGTGCTTTTGCAGAACGTATTCGCTTCAATTCATTTATGCTATTTATCATTCTATTTAGCATTTTTATCTATATGCCATTGGCTCATGCAACTTGGCATCCTGAGGGAATTTTAGCCAAGTTTGGTGTTCTTGATTTCGCTGGTGGTACTGTTGTGCATATGTCGGCGGGCTGGGCAGCATTAGCGGCCGCGATCTACTTAAAAGGCCGCAAAATACAAGTCCATAATCCTGCACGTATCAGCTATGTGATTTTGGGTACTGCTTTATTATGGTTTGGTTGGTTTGGATTCAACGCAGGTTCTGCAGGAGGTGCAAATTCCTTAGCGGCTTATGCTTTTGCAACAACGACTACTGCCTCAGCTATGGCTGCTATGGCATGGATATTTGTTGATATTATCCGTGGAAAGAAACCTTCTGCAATGGGAGCATGTATCGGTGCTGTGGTTGGGCTGGTAGCGATTACTCCCGCCGCTGGTTTTGTTAGCATCCCACACGCAATGATTATTGGTCTGGTGGGCGCATTGGTCAGCAACCTTGTTGTTTACCTAAGAAGTAAAACAAGTATTGATGATACATTGGATGTATTCCCTTGTCACGGAGTAGGCGGTATGGTGGGTATGGTGCTTACAGGTGTATTTGCACATCATAACATCAACCCCGTGGTGGTAGACAACGGGCTGTTTTTTGGCGAAACAAAATTATTCTTTGTTCATATGGTCGCTCTATTTGCCGTGTCATTTTTTGCTTTCGTCGGCTCATTGGTTTTATTAAAAATTACTGACCTTATTGCTCCACTTCGTGTGGAAGAAACGGACGAAGAACTTGGTTTGGATGTGACTCAACATGCCGAAGCCTTGTAATTAAGAGAAAATAAACGCCGTTTATATCTTATCCCAAACAATCTTCTGTCTAGCAGCTGTATTGTTTGGGATATTTTTTGCACCTTTGCCAAAGTCACATAAAGGCTTAGAGTGGGTAAGCAAAAATTTCTAAAAGTGAAAGTATGAGCACGGATACCAAAGAAACATTGCGTTCTGATTTTGAAAAAATGATGCGTTATTGCATACAGACAGGCGGAGATTTTGGATTCAATCTGTTTGGTGAATATGCGGTATCGGCATTAAATTTCTACGTCGGGAGTTCTATTCTGACAATAAGTGAAAAGCATGAGGCAGCGTTGTTTTTGGCTACTCTTTATAACGCAGGTATCAGAAATGTCATAAGCGATAAAGACCTTCAAGAAATTGCGGACGTGATTGCACAAGACGCAACATTAAACTACCAGTTGCTCACTCCGATTTTCAATTAATGTTTTGTCCATACAAGATCACCTGTCTTATAGCCACATTGAAGAGCATAGGTTAGAAACTCATTTCTAATTTTAGCTGGAATATCTAAATCCCTGCCTAAAATCCACATATAGTCGAGATTTTCTCCAAAGATAAGCGCATATTTGTAATCCGATGTTATTTTGACAACGTTATAGCCACTATAAAATGGGCCAAAGAACGACACCTTAAGTGCTCCTTCATTCGGACTGTTAACAAATTTGGCTTTTCCAATAGATTGTCTCCATCGTCCTTTCTCTTCGCTATACCCCTGATTATTTACGCGGATCGTACCATTTTTATTCATACTATATTCGGCGGAGACCTTACTTAAGCCAGTTTCCCAACGAAAGTCAAGCCTTGCTATTTCATACCACTTTCCGAGATATTTATCCAAATCGAATGGATCGACAACATCCGGCCGCGAAATGACAGGTTTAAGAGCATTGTATGCTACTGTTCCTAGTGCTACCGTGGCCAAAAGCAGGAGTGATTTTTTCTTATCCATATTCATTTTTTTTCGAAATTATTTGTTAATAAAACAACAATTTTAATACCAATAAGGTTTAGAGAAGCCAGGCTATTTTATTAATTTTGTTGACTTAAAAATTGTATTGGTGTATTCAAGGGAAGAGATAAAACAATTAAAACATTCGTTCTGGACGAAGTTTGGTCAGTTTATGGCATTACATTTATCTGCGGATGGAGAAAAAGCAAATTGGATTAATTACAAAACAGGTGTAAAGCATTTGTATTTTAAAATGGATGCTGATAAAAGTGAAGCGAAAATCGCGATACAATGGTCGCAGCCGGATGCAGGTATCAGGGCGTTGATGGCTGAGCAGTTTCTTCAGTTTAGAGCTTTACTGCATGATCTGCTTGGCGAAGAGTGGATTTGGGAGATGGATGGAAGAGATGAATATGGAAAGCCAATTTGTCAGATTTATACCATTATGCAAGGGCATAGTATTTTTAGAGAGGCGGATTGGGCCGAACTTATTTCATTTTTTAAGCCCCGAATGATTGCGCTGGATGAATTTTGGTCGTCAGCAAAATATTCGTTTGATTTATTTAAATAATTTTAATTTAACTATACAAAGATGGGTTTGATACAAAATCAAATCAACATGTCTAAAACCGGCTAAATTACGCTGGAAGTTGATTTGAGACGGAAAAACAGCATCATTTAAAACAACTATTCAATGAGAAATATTATTAAGGGTTTACTCGCGATGACGTTATGTTTTCAGCTTTCATCGGTATTTGCATGGGGAACGATCGGACACCGTGTGGTTGCTGAAATTGCAGAACGTCATTTGACTAAAAAAGCGAAAAAGAATATCGAAAAAATTATTGGTCAGCAAAAGCTCGCCTATTGGGCCAATTGGGGTGACTTCATTAAGTCGGATCCTAATCCCGAATTTAAAAAATTAGGCAATTCACATTTTATCAACTTAAATTCCAATTTACCTTGGGCAGAGTTTCAGTTGGGGCTTGAAAATTCTGCCGATGAAAATTTGTATAAGACCGCTATCCGTATCGAACAATCTTTTGCTGATAAGACTATCGCTATGGATCAACAGAAGCAAAATCTTTATTTTTTGATCCATATCTTAGGGGATGCGCATCAACCCATGCATGTAAGCCGTGCTGAAGATCAGGGGGGGAATAAGATTGAAGTAAGCTGGTTCGGTAAAAAATCGAATATCCACCGTGTGTGGGATAGTGATTTAGTGGATAACGAAAAATATAGCTATACAGAGTACGCAACAGTGCTCGATGTAAATAGTAAAGAGCGAAACAAACAATTGGCGGCTGGAGAACTTTCAAATTGGCTCTATGAATCCAACCAATTAGCGGAAAAAATTTATGCTGACGTAGCAAATAATGCCAATTTATCCTATTCGTATGTTTATCAAAATAAAGATGTGATGGAACAATGTATGTTGAAAGGTGGCTTACGCTTGGCTAAAGTCTTGAATCGGATCTTTGGCTAAGATATAACATATCAATATTATAGAAAAAAGACTATATTGTACACAAAATTGCGAGTAGAAATCAGAATTGACTTAGTGCCACAGCTTTAACGGATTAATTCCCAAAGAAAGACCAAAATCAGCTAGAATTTGGTCTTTTTTTATGTCTGCTAAAACTTAAAAAGTTATTTTCATCAAATTGATGAGATAGGCTTTTAACACAGCTTTTTTTTCTTGGTATATGTTACCTTTTGAAGCCCTAAAATGGTTTTTATGATTAGATTTAAACAATGCCCAAAGATCTTTTGTTTTCTTCGTAATAAATCAAAGTTCGATGACTATATCCCAATTGCTTAAAAAAATTGTACCATTTGCCAAACCTTACCGGCGATTGATTTTTTACACCTTACTTTTGACTATCGTGGGATCTTTTGCAGCGCAAATCAATGCTTTTATCTTGCGCTATACCGTCGATCGCATGAACGATTTGATGGTCGCGAAAGAGCCTCTTTCCAAGGGCATGTATATCGTTGGAATGATCAGTATCATTCTGCTGGCTAAAGAGATCATCTACGCGATCGTACAGTTTGGTCAGAAATTTTATGGTGAGAAACTTCGTATTTATATTGCAAGGGATTTTTCTCAATCTATTGTCGATCGGATCTTGACGTATAAATTAGCATTTTACACATCTTCAGATAACGAAAGCGGGAAATTGGCCACTCGGATAGACGCGGGGATCAGTTCATTGACGCGGTTGGTACAGAATTTTTTTATTGATATCTTACCTTTATTTGCAAATGCAATTATTGCGCTTATCTGTATGTTTTACGCGAACGTATATGTAGGTTTGATTGGGGTTGCTGTTATTCCCTTATACCTGTACATTGGGCAAACCCAGGCCTCAAAGCTGACCGGATTTAGACGGCAAATGCGGAAGTATCGGGAATCCAAAAATAATCGGATTATTAGTTTGATCGATTCCATACTAGTGATCAAATCATTCGTTCGCGAACCAGAAGAGGCCAAGCGGCATGAGACGATCCAATACGAGATGACTGAAAATCAAATGGCAACTCGGAAAACCAGTTTTCTATACGATAGCATTAAGAATTTTGTCGAACAGATTGCAGTCGTTATTATTATTGTTTTAACATCGTATTTAGTACTTTCGGGGCAGATCACCATTGGGGCAATCATGTTTCATATTATGTTGTTTAACAATGTTTCTGCGCCAATACGACAACTTCATCGTATTTACGACGAGGTCAATGATGCATTGATCTATTCGGAGTCTTTTTTTGAGATCCTAGAGTCCGATGAGCAGATTGAATCTAAAGGTGATTATATCCCTGTGCAGATCAAAGGGCATTTGGAACTTAGGAATGTGTTTTTTGAGTATCCAAACGGTACCGTTGCTTTGAAAGATGTCAGTTTCGATATCAAACCGAATGAAATAACAGCTTTGGTCGGTTTAAGTGGAGCCGGGAAGAGTACGATTATCAATTTATTGGATAAATTTTACGAACCTGCTGAAGGACAGATTTTCTTAGATGGCGTGGATTTATCGAAATATGATACCACCTATCTACGTCAACAAATCGGAATGGTATTGCAAAAAAATCACATTTTTAAAGGAACGATTTTGGAGAATATTGAATATGGAAAAATTGGGAGCTCCAAAGATGAGATAATGGAAGCCGCTAAGAAAGCCTATATTCATCAACAGATCATGGAGCTTCCAAAAGGTTATGATTCAGATGCGCAATCTTTATCCGGTGGTCAACAGCAACGTATAGCCATCGCACGGCTGTTCCTAAAAAATCCTCCGATTATCTTTTTGGACGAACCAACGGCTAATTTGGATGCTATTGCTACCGAGCAGATCAAGAATAGCCTAGACGCCATAAAGAAGGATCGTACAGTAATCATTGTCTCTCATAGTATCTCTCAGATCATTGATTCCAATGCAATTGTTGTAATGGAAAACGGTCGCGTCGCCGAAAAGGGCAAACATGAGGATCTTTATGCGCATAAAGGCACATATCACGCTATTTTTTCTGCGATGGCCAATAGTTTGAATCTGAGTAAAATAAGTAAGACATTACAGGCTGACGAACGATAAAAACTAAGGTCAGGCCGATCGGCTATGTAGGATCATCCCCATAACCACCAGGACGATCCCAATCGAGGAAAAGCCATTTGGAAGCGCTGCATGTAAAAGAAGGACTTCGCCAATCAAAGTAAAAATAACTTCCATCGCCTGTGTGGCTTCTACGGCAGCAAGTGCCTTATGGTCGTGATGGACAAGATCGGTCGCTGTAAAAAATAAAAGTGTCGCTATCACACCCGAACATAGCGCCACAAGGAAGGTTTGCAAAAGCTGACTATCTGTTGGTAATCCATTTTCCAAATAGCCAAATAGACTAAGCGCAATCCAAAAAGGCATGCTACAGATTGTCATGCCTAACGTACGCTGAAAAGCATCAAGTCTATTCCCTGATATTTTCATCATCTTACGGTTGCCTAAAGGGTAGGCGACTGCACCAACTAATACTGGAATTGTTCCTAACAGCATGATATTTAGCGAAGTGGATTGAGCTTCTGCAATTTGCATTAGGAGGATGCCGATAAAAATAATAATAGAAAATAGGAGGGAAGCTTTTGATATCCCGTTTCGGTATCCCTTCTTCTCGATTAACGGACCAATGAACATACCTGCAATGATAGTAAACTCGAAGGTACTCGCTACAAGCCAGGAGGGGCCATAATTGGCACCAAAGGTTAGGGTTGCATAAAACAAACCGAAACCAATCGTACTCCAAAGCAACCATTGTACTAAATTTGATTTTATTTCTTTCAGTAAGCTGCTGAGATTTCCCCTTATAGCGACGATAATGAACAATATGGGTAACATCCAAATAAATCGTAAGGAGGCCGTCCATTGCCAGCCTCCGCCAGACACTGCCATAATGCGATTGAGAACAAAAGTAGTGGCAAAGAAAAGCGCTGCTAAAGTTCCTAGCAGGATGGCGTTATTTTTATTCTTTTTTAGCGTAAATTGGAAAAGCATAATTAAAGTGAAAAGGATCTATACTTCAATTTGTGAAAGTAAGCAAATGCCTCTTTAATTGAAAATGAAACAAAAAGTAATTGATTTTTATCACGATTTTCTCATTTAAAATTCCTTATTTTGCCTATTCAATAAAGCAAGTAGTAAGAAAATTAATCAAGATGATTATACAACCAAGAACTAGAGGTTTTATTTGTTTAACCTCGCATCCACAAGGGGCTGCGCAAAACATTAAAAATCAAATTGAATACGTAAAATCCAAAGGTGAAATCGCGAATGGTCCAAAAAAAGTATTGGTAATCGGCGCTTCAACCGGATTCGGTATTGCATCTCGGATTTCGGCAGCATTTGGTTCTGGAGCTGCTACGATCGGCGTATTTTTCGAAAAGCCTGCAGCCGAAGGCAAACCAGGTACTGCCGGATGGTACAATTCTGCAGCTTTTGAGAAAGAGGCGCATGAGGCTGGATTATATGCCAAAAGCATTAATGGTGATGCTTTTTCTGATGAAGTGAAAAAGCAAACTATTGAACTTATTAAACAAGATTTAGGACAGGTTGATTTAGTGGTTTACAGTTTGGCTTCACCACGCCGTACTCACCCGAAAACTGGTGTCGCGCATGCTTCTGTTTTGAAACCAATACAAGAGCCTTTTACCAATAAGACTGTAGATTTTCATACAGGCGTAATTTCAGATATTACTATTCAACCTGTCGAAAATGAAGAAGATATTGCCAATACAGTAGCAGTAATGGGTGGAGAAGACTGGAAGTTTTGGATTGAAGATCTTAAAGCTGCAGGCGTATTGGCTGAGGGTGCGAAAACTGTCGCCTACTCTTATATAGGACCTGAACTTACTTATCCGATTTATCGTAATGGTACTATTGGCCGTGCTAAAGATGATTTAGAAGGAACAGTACCTGAAATAAACGCTATTTTGAGTGATATTCATGGGGTTTCTTATGTATCGGTTAACAAGGCCTTGGTTACGCAATCAAGCTCGGCTATTCCCGTTGTTCCTTTGTATATTTCTCTTTTGTATAAAGTGATGAAAGAAAAAGGTATCCACGAGGGCACAATTGAGCAAATGCAACGTTTATTCGCTGAGCGCCTATATACAGCTGACGGAAAAGTTTCCCTCGATGAAAAAGGCCGTATTCGTGTTGACGATTTGGAGATGCGTCCGGATGTTCAGGCAGAAGTTGCAGCATTATGGGAAAAAGCAACCACTGAAAATTTAGCAGAGATTTCGGATATTGAAGGCTATCGCAATGAGTTTTTCAATTTGTTCGGTTTCAATTTCGACGGTATCGATTACAACGCGGATACAAATGAAGTTGTTGGAGTGCCCAGCATCGAAAGCTAAAATCTGCGAATTCGCATAAAAAAAGCGGCTGATAAGTGAAAATTCAGCCGCTTTTTTATGAAATACAGATTTCATAAACTACTTTTATGCGCTCGTGCTACCGCTAAGCAAGTGCTTTTCTTTTCGTATAGATGAGGTTTCCAACCACCGCAAAACCTATAGCAACCATGATCGAACTAAAAGGATAGATAGCGTCCATGCCTATATTGTTTGCCACAAGACCGATCAGAGGTCCTGTAATTCCCAAAGAAATATCAATAAATAGGCCATAGGCTGCTAATGCCGACCCCTGTTGGCTTTGGTCGACTCTTTTAATCGCTTCAACACCAAGCGCAGGAAAGACTAGTGAAAAACCAAGACCGGTCAATGCTGCCCCTAATAAAGTCCAAATGGGGTTTATCACTGTAGCAATTAGTAATAATCCTAATGATTCAACAAAAAGACTCAGCAACGCGACTTTTAAACCACCATATTGATCAATAACTTTATTGAATACAAGTCTGGTCAAGATAAAGAAGACTCCAAATACCGTTAAACAGGAAGCTCCATTTTGCCAGTCGAAATGCTCATAATAGAGTGTCATGAAAGTCGAGATACTTCCGAAGCCAAGTCCACCCAGAGCAAGACAGATTCCAAACGGAGCTACTAAAAGTAATATCCGTTTGAAGCTAACCGTTTCCGTCCTTTTTCGAACAACCCGGTAAGGTGTTTTTGAGCGACAGTATACATAGCCAAATAGACCCACAACAATTGTTAGCACGCCTAAAGCTTCGTAACTGATATGATCTACCATCAGGACACCTAAGGGAGCACCAATGGCCAATGCGCCATAACTCGCTATGCCATTGAACGAGATCGCTTTAGCCGCAAACTCATCACCGAGTTCCATAAGTGCCCAATTTATGGGGCTGGCACCAACCATACCCTCAGCAATTCCAGTCAGTAATCTGGTGATTAGCAACAGACCTAAACTGATAAAGGGCTGTGATTTAAATAGGAAAACAAGCAGAAGCAGTATACCAGACATGCCAAAAAATAGCATACTCAGCAAAACAGAAACTTTCGGTCCCTTCGTATCAACTATTTTTCCGGCATAACCCCGAAGTAAAAAAGTAGCAATGTATTGAATGCTAATGACCAGTCCGGCGACAATTGTGTTAAATCCCAAAGTCTGGTGAATAAAAATGGGTAGGGTAGCAAGTGATAGGCCGATGGTGAAATAACCGAGGAAGGTTAAAGAAACATAGCCTAAAATCTTTTGATTGACCTCCCGAAGAGAAACTGTCATCTTAAAAATTTTAGGCAAAAATACGTCTTTAAGCTTATTATTTGAAATTAAATCAATAAACAACTGTCTCCTTAACATCACAATTCTTTTCGAGCCATTGCTGATCAAATTGCTTCGGGGAAACTCGTTTACCCTGATAGATGTAGTACATTTTTTCGGCCTCGCCTTTTACTGGAGGGCCAGGTATTTTGTTGATTATTTTTTCTTCGGGACAGTCTCGTATTAAAACCTGTTGATCAAGTTGACGGGTTTTGCAGGAGAAGAGCATAGGTACAACGATAAAAATAAAGTATAGTTTGTTCATGAGTTTAGTTTTAATACGATAGTTAACGTATCAATTGGAGGGAATGCGACATGAATTTGTGAAATGGAACACAACTTTTTCAACAGCCATTTGTTCTATAAAGGTACCTGAAAGGCTAGAATAGCCGACAAGGTAAATTTATGTTATAGCATTAGTTTAAATATTTATTGTAGAAAACATGAGAAGAAAAGCAACAGCCCAATGGAATGGCAATCTTAAAGAAGGAAAAGGTAGTCTGACTACCGATAGTACAGTTTTAGATCAAACACAGTATTCCTATTCAACACGGTTTGAAAATGGTGTCGGAACAAATCCTGAAGAGTTATTGGCTGCAGCGCATGCAGGATGCTTTACTATGCAATTGAGCGCCTATCTTTCTGAGGAAGGTTTTGTTCCTGATGAGTTGACCACTGTATCGACTATTGTTATGGAAAATGGATCCATTGTACGGTCTGAACTGGAGTTGAAAGCGAAAGTTCCTTCAATAGACGAATCTACTTTTCAAACAATAGCGCAGAAGGCTAAAGAAAACTGCCCTGTAAGTAGGGCATTTACTTTTGAAAAAACGTTAAATGCTGAGCTTTTATAACCGATTTTCTATCATGAACAAAAACGTATTCTTTCTTCGTAAAGAGAACAAAAAGATGTTATTTTGGGCGTATAAAGAATAGGTGGTAATATTGAATTTTAATCAATCAAGTTTTGGTTCAGAAAAAGAAAAACAGGTTAAATTCCACGGGACTGGCAGAGAGAAATATTGAGGAGGGAAAGATATTTTTGGAAAAGCATGCACAGCAGGAAGGTGTCATTGTATGCCCCTCTGGTCTGCACTATAGGGTGTTGACAACAGGCGGCGGGCAAATACCTAAAAAGTCTGCAAAGGTTATTTGTCATTACAAGGGTGAACTTCTAGACGGTACTGTATTTGATAGTTCCTATAAACGCAAGCGTCCCGAAACGTTCTATATCAATGAGCTGATAGAGGGGTGGCAAGAAGCAATTTCAATGATGCCAGTAGGATCTATTTGGGAGGTATGCCTTCCGCCAAATTTGGCTTATGGAAAGGAGGAGTTGGTATCTGGAAGGGGAGGGCAATGTACTTTATTATTTCAAATTGAGTTAATTGCCATTATAGGTTAGCACAAATAATATTCATAAAAAAACCGCATGCTAGGATGCGGTTTTTTTATGAATGTTTGCTTTTTATTCTACTTCTTTGATCTTAGCATTGATTTCGGCAGTTTTAGCTTCATCCTGCATAAAGATATAATAATTCTTCAAATTCGTTAATGCATCTACATTTTTAGGCTGTAAAGAAACTGCTTTTTCTAAATAAGGAAGCACTGGCTTTAATTCGGCTTTAATCTTATTTAATTCAGCGTCATACTGTGCTTGTGTTAACTTTCTATTATTATTAACAACATTTAATTTCTCACGTGTTTTATTCATCAACGTGATCGCTAAATTAGTATTTGCCTCAAAAAAGTTTGGATCGATTTCTAATGCCTTCTTGTATGCTGCAACTGCAGCCTCATCATTTTTTGCAGACGATTGCGCGATGCCTAGGTAATAATTTAAGCTTTTATTGTTAGGATCTTTCGCTAATTGCGCTGTAATAGCATCAATTGTTTCCTTTTCATGACCTGTAATTAAATTCAACTCAATATTCTGGGTCATGGCTGCGTTGTCATCAGGATAAGCTTCAGCTGCTTTTTTTGCATATTCCAACGCAGATGTAGTATCTTGCATACTTAGATATAATTTAGGTAAGTCTACCATAATTGTCTTATGCGAAGAGAAATCTTTTCTTGGAATCAATTCTTTGTAGCGTTCAATTGCATTTTTATAATCTTTGTTCGATAATGCCGCAACTCCACTGTAGTAGGTTACTAACGTATCGCCAGGAAGATAAGTCAATGCTTTTGTAAAAGAGCTATACGAATCAGCATATTTTTGAGCTTGATATTCTTCAGCACCTAAATTGAAGTTATATTGTCCTAAAATTTGTTCTGCAACCGTAATATTGGCTTTATTAGTACCATCTGTATCCAATTGTTTTGCTTTAGTAATTCCGTCTTCAGCCAATTTAGCCAATTCAGCAGATTTATCAATTGTCGAAAGATTAGCATTTACTAACGCATACACTGTCCACGCCTCGGCGTTATCTTTCGTTTTTTCGTTGACTACAGCAGCATCAATAGCTTCCTTTGCAGATTTCAGGTTGGGCAAACCCAACTGCACCGTACCAGCATCTTTCAATTCTTGAAATTTTGCCAGGCCAGTTTTCGCCTTTTTTATATTACCGGTTTGCGCAAAAGAAACTGAGGTACATACAGTACCCATTGCGGCTAATAATAATAGAGATTTTAAATTCATATCTATTTAACTGTTAATTGATTCAATAATAAATTCACCCTGTCTAATTGCGATGCATCGTCAATAAGCGTATAATATTTCGCCAAGGCTTTGAGCGCATTGACATCATAAGGTTTGATTTCATTCGCTTTCAACAGGTATTCAATAGTTAATTCTTGTATATCCTGATTCGTAGGTTCCTTTAATAAAGTTTCCAGATTGATAAGCCCTAAGGCAAGATTAGACTCGTAATTATTCGGATCCAATCGCAATACGTTGTTATAATATTCCTTGGCCTTTTTGATGTCATTGGCATTTTCGTAGGAATAGCCAGCGATATAGTTCAATTCCACATTTTCTGGCTCCAAACGGATAGCGTCAGCGATAACATTCAGTATTGCATCATAAGAATGATTAGCGGAGTAGACATCAATCAACCTAAAAAGTATCTGCTTATTTTCAGGAAATGCAACATGTCCTTTTTCAAGAACGTTTAAAACATCCTGTTTAGTACCTCCCAGAGAATAAATATGTGCCAATTCAAGATAGTAATTGGGCTTAGGTTGCTCACTCTTAATAAGCTCATTATAATATTTGATTGAGTTCATATAATCTTTATTCTTACCCGAAAGTACGGCGAGATTATATTTAAGATCATTATTTTTGAATCCAAGAGAATCTATTCGAAGATATGCCTTATAAGCTTTATCAAATTTACCATCCTTTAAAGCAATGCCTGCCTGATAGGAGATGGCCCCGGCTAAATTTTGACGAACATAATCCATTTCAGCAGGAAAATTTCGGCGTGCTTTTTTTTGATCCAGAAGCTTAAGCGATTTGATGGATATATCAATAGGATCCGTCTTATATTGTTGTTTCCTTGTTGAGTCTGCAACCGCCAAGGAACTATACACCAATGCTCTTAAAAGATTATTGTTGACAGAAGCAGAATCTTTCTTTGATTGAAAAGCCGCGTCTGCAAATTTCCGTGCGTTTTCAAGATTTTTGAACTCGCCGGTTTTGGTATATAAAGCAAAACTGTTGCTGCCCTCTTTCAAATTGGATTGGGCAACAACAGTTAAACTACTTGCAGATATTAAAAATGATATCAGTAAGTTTTTCATCAGTCAATTATTCTTCGTTTGATTCCGTGCTTTCTTCGGAGTTTGATTCCTTATTCTCTTCCGAAGTAGAATCGTCGTTTTCGGTTAACTCTTCGGTCAATCCAGACTCTTCTAGTTCTTCTTCACGATCGACTTTTGTAATAGAGGCGATCTCATCGTTATCTTTTAAATTAATAAGCCTTACACCCTGTGTAGCTCTACCCATTACCCTTAATCCCTCAACTGCAATACGGATAACGATGCCAGATTTATTGATAATCATTAAATCTTCCGCGTCTGTTACGCCTTTTATGGCAACGAGTTCGCCCGTTTTATCAGTAACGTTGATCGTTTTTACGCCTTTACCACCACGATTGGTCACCCGATAATCTTCGATGTCTGTACGTTTTCCATATCCTTTTTCTGAAACGACCAGTACCGTTGTCTCGGAATCATTCACACTAATCATGCCAATCACTTCATCACTTTCAGTTGATAATGTGATACCACGTACCCCAGTCGCAGTTCTTCCCATTGGTCGGACAGTAGACTCGTTAAAACGAATGGCTCTACCAGAACGAAGTGCCATAACGATTTCACTGCTTCCAGTAGTTAAGCAAGCTTCGATCAACTGGTCTCCTTCATTGATATTAATGGCGTTGATACCGTTAGCGCGTGGGCGAGAATACGCTTCTAAAGATGTCTTTTTGATGGTACCTTTCTTGGTACACATGATGATGAAGTTGTTTTCCAGATATTCTTGGTCTTTCAAATTCTTCACTAATATAAACGCCTTTATTTTCTCCTCTTTTGGAACATTGATGATATTTTGCAGTGCTCGACCTCTCGAGGTGCGGCTCCCTTCCGGAATTTCAAAAGCTCTCAGCCAGAAACAACGACCAGCCTCGGTAAATAGGAGCATATAATTATGTGCAGATGCTGTAATAATATGCTCGGTAAAATCCTCTTCACGTGTATTTGTACCGATCGATCCGCGACCGCCGCGGCCCTGACGCTTGTATTCAGATAGTGGAGTGCGTTTGACGTAACTATTGTGGGAGATTGTAATCACGATTTCTTCGTCATCAATAAAATCTTCCATACGCATATCTTCAGCAGAGTGTACAATCTGTGATCGACGTTCGTCTCCATATTTTTCTTTGATCTCAATCAACTCATCTCTGATAATCTTCATACGAAGATCTTCATCTTCTAAAACTGACTTTAAATAGTCGATCGTTTTCATCAATTCAGCATATTCTTCTTTGATCTTATCCCGTTCCAGTCCAGTAAGACGACGTAAAGTCATATCAAGAATTGCACGGGCCTGAAGATCAGAAAGACCAAATTTTTCCATTAATCCAACACGAGCATCTTCAGGTGTTTCGGAGTTACGAATTAATTTGATTACCTCGTCCAAATGATCCAGCGCAATCAAATATCCCTCTAGGATGTGCGCACGTTTTTCTGCTTCAGCCAATTCATAGCGTGTACGTCTGACGATGACATCATGTCTATGCTCCACAAATTCATGAATCATATCTTTCAGATTCATGAGTACAGGCCTTCCTTTAACTAAAGCGATGTTATTAACTGAGAAAGAGGTCTGTAGCGCAGTGTATTTATACAGGTTGTTTAAAACAACGTTCGCGTTCGCATCACGTTTGATATCGTACACAATGCGCATACCTGTCCGATCAGATTCATCACGGATGGCTGATATACCTTCTAATTTCTTTTCGTTAACCAATTCGGCCGTACGCTCGATCATATTGGCCTTGTTCACCTGATAGGGAATTTCGGTTACGATAATCTGTTCACGTCCAGATTTAGTTGTTTCTATCTCTGCTTTTGCCCGCATGACAATCCGGCCCCGTCCTGTATTACAGGCATCTTGAACACCCGCATAACCATAGATAAGTGCACCTGTAGGGAAATCAGGGCCTTTGATATGTTGCATCAATTCGGCTATCTCGATATCACGATTCTCAATGAACGCTACAGTACCATCGATAATCTCAGTAAGGTTATGTGGCGCCATATTCGTAGCCATACCGACTGCAATACCAGATGCCCCATTGACGAGCAAATTGGGAATACGAGTAGGGAGAACAGTTGGCTCTTGTAAAGAGTCATCAAAGTTATTTTGAAAATCAACAGTATCTTTGTTGATATCGGATAGCATTTCTTCAGCAATTTTCTTTAATCTTGCTTCGGTATAACGCATAGCCGCAGGTGGATCACCGTCAATAGAACCGTAGTTACCTTGGCCGTCTACCAACGGATAGCGTAAACTCCAATCTTGAGCCATACGAACCATGGTGTCATAAACGGATGAATCACCATGGGGGTGATACTTACCTAATACGTCACCAACGATACGGGCAGACTTTTTGTAAGGCTTGCCACTGGTAACCCCTAAGTCCAGCATTCCATAAAGAACACGTCTGTGTACTGGCTTCATGCCATCACGTGCATCAGGGAGCGCTCTTGATACAATGACAGACATGGAATAGTCAATGTAAGCAGACTTCATCTGATCCTCGATGTTAATTGGGATAATCCGGTCGTTTGCCGGAACAAGATTGTTGTCGTTTTCTGTTTCTTCAGCCATATGAATTTGGTTTCAATAAAACTAGTAAGCAAGCCCAATAAACTGGCTTGTTACGCATGCGAAGTTACAAAAATTTAACCTCAAAAGCGAAAGTTTGAGGCGCTATTATATATAAAAAAGACAATCAACGATGGATTGTCATTGTACTTATGAGCTATCAATTTTATTTCAATTTCTTAAAGCGGAGACGGACTGAATTGCCGATCACAATTAAGTTCGAAAACGCCATGCTTAAGGCCGCCACCATAGGGCCGAGGAAACCAAGGGCAGCGAGCGGGATGGCGACAATATTGTATGCAAAGGCCCAAAAAAGATTTTGTTTGATTGCCAGTAAGGTGTGGTGACCGATCTTGAGTAGCTTTTCAATGGACCGGAGATCACTATTCAGTAGGATAACTTTGGCAGACTGAATTGCAACATGAGTCGAATCACCAAGAGAAATGCCCACATCCGCTGCAGTGAGTGCTGGCGCATCATTGATACCGTCACCAACCATGGCCGTTGGGCCTTTCTTTTTAAGCTTATACAAGATTTCTAACTTTTCCTCCGGTGATTTATCCCAATATACGTCGGCAATACCAAGCTTCTGGGCTGTGCGCTCACATTTACTTTGACGATCGCCACTCAACAGGATGGGGCGTATACCCTTATCTTTGAGATATTGGATGAGTTCTTTTGCGTAAGGTTTTAGTTGATCTTCAAGTACAATACCCGCTATAACCATTTCGTTAATTGTTAATGTAAGGTCATAACGGTTTGAATAATCCTTTGATCCAAGTTTGGCATTGCAAATGGAATAACTATTCCCATTCGTATCTGTGGCAAATATCCCCTTTCCTCGTATCTCATTAACTTCCTTGAAGATAATACGGAAGGGTTTGATTTCCTTCAGCTGTTTTCGGATCGACTTCGCTATAGGATGGCTAGAATAACTTTCCAACTGTGCTATGATCGATTCGACTTGAGATTGTTCAATACCGAATGTTTGAATTGCTTTGATATTAAAATCGCCAGTTGTTAGGGTTCCAGTTTTGTCAAATACCATTTGTTTGAGTTCGGACATTTCCTCAATAGTGCTTCCGCCTCTGATTAGCATACCTTTTTTTGCAGCTCTACCCAAGCCGACCATAACAGCCGTAGGAGTTGCTAATCCCATTGCACAGGGGCACGATACAACCAGGGTGGCTATTGCATTCATCAAAGATTGTTGTAGTGGCAACTGTGCGATAAAATATGTGATGAAAAAAGTGAAGAATGAGATACTGACAACGATCGGTACAAAATAAGCGGCTACCTTATCGCCGAATTTTTGAATAGGAGGTTTTTTACCTTGCGCATCTTTGATCAACTGGATGATTTGATAGAGCACACTTTTAGATCCCACTTTGGTTGCGACAATTCTAATATTCCCCTCGGTCAGTAATGTACCGCCAATTACAGCATCATACTTCAATTTTTCAACGGGCATACTTTCTCCTGTTAACATCGACTCGTCTACCCAGCCTCGCCCTTCCAAAATATCGCCGTCGACAGGAATCTGATTTCCTGTGTTGACTTTTAAAATATCACCAGATTTAATTTCTTTGGCCAATATGGTTATTTCCTGATCACCATCGATCTTAATTGCATCCACGTTTTGGTATTTGATCAGATCTTTGATTGCAGATGTCGTTTTTTTTACAGCCCGTTTTTCCAATACGTTTCCTAAAAAGACCAATGTAATGATCGTAGCACAGGTTTCGTAAAATTGATAATCGTGCCCAAGATTATAGCCTGTGCCAATCAGACTATAGATAAAAGCTGCTGTAGATCCGACTAATATGAGCACATCCATATTTGGCATTTTATTCCATATGGATCGTAACGCACTGATCCCAAAATAGGAAAAGCCAATAAGATATACAGGTATACAAAGGCAGAGCTGGATATAAGGATCATGGAGCAAAGGATAAGCGGTAAACATATGGCTCCATAGAGGTACGGTAAAAATCAAACAACAGAAAAACTTAAATTCAATGGAGTGCCAAAAGCTAGGCTTATCATCCTGACCATCGATTACTTTGTATCCTAAAGACTCAATCCCTTCGACCAGCATTGGTATTTGCTCTTGGGGGATATCGGAAAATTTGACTTCATCAGCTACGAAATCAATATAGATGTCTTTAGCTCCGTTTTTTTCCAGGTATTTGTGGATTGAAATAGCACAATTTGCGCAGTGCATTCCGGTTACATGTAGTTCAGTATGCACGTTGGATTCCTTCATTTAATCGTAAATAATATCTTTACGCAAAGATAGGTATTTCCTGATAATGCTTTTTGCGTAAAGTAAAATTGTTTAGCTTAGCAGGCCGCTTTTATTCCGTTCTTATAGAGATATTCTTGTGCGGTAGGTATTCAGAAATCAAGCTTTGAAGGATTAAAACAGTTTTAGATTTAGGGTAAAAATGAGAAAGTCAATTTCAATTTCTTTTTTTATACGGATGATACTGCTCGTTGCATTGACGGCATCATTTGTTCAATTTGAAAGCTTTTATAAGCAAAAGGAGATTATTCGAAATATCGCATACGGATTAAACACATTTTTAACCGCAAGTGTTTTGATATCAATTGGACATTTTATACTTGTAAAATTATACAACAGTAGAAATGAACAACAGATTGTCCGTGGTAATTTTGTACTTGGCATTACACGTGTCGCTACTGTCTGTAATGTGTTTTTCTTTATTGTTAGCCTAATGATTGCCGTTGGTATTAATCCGAAAGATTTTATTACCAGCATGACAATCGTTGCCATGGCGATTGCTGTAATATTTAGAGAATATATCACCAATATGATTTCTGGTTTGATCATCATGTTTTCCGATCAATTTTCGGTGGGAGACCGGATAAAAATAGGTGAGTACCAGGGAAAGATTGTCGATATCACATTGGCCAATCTTGTTGTACGAGATGAAGATGACGACGCGGTAATGATTCCAAACAATTTAGTATTTACGGCAACGCTAGTCAATAAAACTTCTCAAAAATCAAATAAAATTGTTGTTAAGTTTGAGTTACCTATTGATATTGCTGTTGCAGTAGAGGAATTGGAATGTTATTTAACACCTTTGTTTCAGCAGAATCCTAATTTGGACCATTCCAAAGGTTTTATTATTAAGGTTGCTGATATTGCTAAAGATTACATCAAATACAAAGTTGAAGTTAGTACGATTTCTTCCAGCAACAAGATACATCAGCAGGTACAGAGCAGAATATTGAATGAAATTTTGCAATTTCAGCGCGGCAAAGGTTAAATTTTCCTGACTTTGATATTTTTGACGAAGTGATGGCCCCCTTTTTCCAGAATCAGATCTGCGCGATATCGTGTTGGCAGAATATTCTTAATTAAGTTAGGCTTATTAATTTCATTCCAGATACTTACGGCCATAGACTGGCTTTCTTCAGTCGTCATATTTGCATATTTGTGGAAAAATGACGCTGGATTTTGGAACGCAGTTTCGCGAAGTGACTCAAATCGGTTGGTGTACCATTCGATCAAGTTTTTTTCGCTGGCGTGCACATAAATAGCGTAATCAAAGAAATCGGAGACGAATACGCTATGGCCTTTTCTCGGCCGCTGGGAATTGACTTGCAATACATTGATTCCTTCTACAATGAGAATATCGGGCTGTTCGATGATTTGTTGCTCTTCGTCTGGCAATACATCATAGATCAGGTGGCTGTAGACGGGTACTGCAATCCTTGGAGAACCGGACTTCACGGCTGAAAGGAAATGGATTAATCTTTTGGCATCATAGCTTTCCGGAAAACCTTTCCGGTTAAGAATCCCGAGTTCAATGAGTTGCTTATTCGGATAAAGAAAGCCATCTGTGGTTACTAGATCTACTTTTGGCTTTGAAGGAAGTAGACTGAGTACACGCTGCAATACCCTTGCTGTAGTACTTTTCCCCACGGCAACCGATCCGGCAATACCGATGATGTACGGAAGTTTGCTTTCCTCCTTACCAAAAAAACGATTTGTTCGCCGATGAAGGCTTTGGAAACGATCGATATGAATTTCGAGTAAGTGACTCAACGGGACATAGACTTCTTCTATCTCCTGATTTGTCAGGGGTTCATTTAGCGCATGAAGGGTTTCTAAGTCTTCGGTACTGAAGTTGTGCAAAACTTTCCCGTTTAAATTTTTCCAGTCTTCACGTTTGATCGATCGAAAAGGCGAGTCTATTGCTATTTGTGGATCCAACTGCATCGTTTGCTATATTTTTAATACAAATATCTTTATTTCAGCATCAGTAACCTTTTCCATTCGATTTTAACAATTTTAAAGGCCGATTTTGCGCGGGCAAATATAAATACTGTTATTCGTTATCCCAAGAAACGCTATAAATGATTTGACGTTATTATAATCGGATTTGCTAATATTTTATGCACAGGACACTTCTCAGCAATTTTGAATAGGCGCTGTTTTTGGACATCGTCTAAATCTCCTTTAAAACTAATATAGCATTGTATATAGGTCGTTTGTTGCTGCTCACTCGTTTGTACTTCATGTGTTAGACGAACCAATACTTCTTCCAGGGGCCATTCTTTCCTGTCAGCGTACATTTTTACTGTTATGGCCTTGCAGCTCCCTAGAGAGGATAGTAGCAAAGGAACGGGATTGATGCCCTCATCTTCGCCGCCTAAATCTTTTGGTTCGTCTACCGTTAGCTGATGCTTTCCATAGTTTACTGTAGTTGTATAGGGAATTTTCCCTATTGAAACGATTACTTCATTATTCATACAATTTGAATTTAAGCTTCGACATCTTCCAATAAACCTTCAATAATCAGGCTTCCTGTTGCCGGATTTGTTGCCAATGGCACATTATAAAGATCACATACACGCATGAGCATTTGAATATCAGGTTCATGTGCATGTTTTCCTAGTGGATCGCGAAAGAATATGATTCCATCAACTTTTCCTTCAGCTGCTAATGCCGCAATCTGTGCGTCGCCTCCCATTGGGCCACTTAGTTTCAATTCTACCGGAAGGCCAGTTTGTCTGACATATGAACCCGTGGTCCCTGTGGCAATGATATCAGCGCGTTCTAACAAATCTTGGTGATCTTTGACAAATGCCACCATTTCTGGTTTCTTGCCGTCATGGGCTATCAATGCAATTGTTTTTTTCATCAGTATATAATTATGTGTTAAGCGATTGGCTTATCTATGGAAAAGAACCGTTCTGATCCTATTTTGCAAACTATTTAAAAAATATATAGGATATAATGATTGCAGCTATCACTCCGGCCAATTCAGCCAGTAGAGCGCATGGAAGCGCATGTCGAGTGCGTTTAATTCCTACCGCTCCAAAATATACTGCAAGGACATAAAAAGTGGTCTCCGTGGATCCTTGAATAACACACGCAACCCGAGCCGCGAAATCCATTGGACCTTTTGCATTCATCAAATCAACCATAAGTCCACGTGCGCCAGAGCCACTCAACGGTTTCATAAAAGCAACAGGTAGCGCGTCCACAAAGGACGTATCCAAACCACACAAGGCAATGCCTTTAGCAATACCCGCTACCATATAATCCATTGTCCCGGACGCTCTAAAGACGGCAATTCCAACAAGCATGGCAACCAAGTAAGGTATTATTTTAACGGAAACCTCAAAGCCTTCTTTGGCTCCCTCAATAAAGGAATCATAAACATTTACCTTACGGAAAAGTGCCAACCCTATGAAAGAAGTAAATAAGCTAAATAAGATAACATTTCCAAATACTTTGCTGAATATTTCGATCTCCGATTGTTGTAGCCCAGAAAAGTAATAAAGCAGTCCACCGATAAACAGGCACATGGCACCCAAATATCCCAAAACTACACGATTCAACAGGTTGATTTTTTGATAAATCGCTACAAGAATCAACGCGACCAGAGTGGAGAAGAATGTCGCTATTAAGATTGGTAAGAATACATCTGAAGGATCTGGTGCTCCCGCTTCTTTTCGATAGGCCATGATAGAAATCGGCAAGAGTGTTAAACTTGATGCATTGAGGACTATAAACATGATTTGGGCATTCGATGCAGTTTCTTTGTTTGGATTTAATTCCTGCAGTTCTTTCATCGCTTTAAGTCCCAAAGGCGTTGCAGCATTATCTAAACCAAGCGCATTGGCCGAGAAATTCATAAGAATAGAGCCAAGCGCAGGGTGATTTTTTGGAATTTCAGGAAATAATCTATGAAAAAAAGGGCCAACGACTTTCGCGAAGATATTAATCATTCCACCTTTTTCACCAATTTTCATGATGCCTAGGGCAAAACTCATCATGCCGATCAGTCCCAAGGAAATTTCGGCACCTGTTTTCGCACTATCAAAGATTGAGTTTACAACTTGCTGGAAAATTTCGGTATCCCCAAAAAAAATGAGTTTTACAAGGGCTACGGCAAATGTGATTAAAAAAAATGCAACCCAAACGTAGTTTAATGCCATATCGATTTAAAATATGCGTAAAAGTAATCTTTTAGAATTTATCCATCAACTTGCTCCATGGATTTTTCTTCTCCTTCTGATTCTTTTCTTTAATGAGATGAGCAACAATATAATCCAGCGTATCTTCATTTTCACTAATCATTTTATCCGATAACGAGATCAATTTCTGGATATTGTTCATCGATGCAGCATCTAGCGCCGCATTGATGCTAGAAAGGTTCGATGGTTCTATACGAAGATAATTTTGCTGTTTACCGTTGCTTCGAAATAATTGCTTTATGAAAAATTCAGTGCTTTCAGAAGACGCACTTGTCATAATATCCACTAGTGCTGGACCGATTTGGATGGCAAGATTCTTCTTAAAATGTTCGTAATTATAGGCTGTTTTTGAAACACCCGTTCCTAGCGACACCATAAACATATCATTTATCTGCGTGCTATTAAATGCCTTTAGGACTTCGAGTAAAGCGCATATGGAAGGGTTTTGGGCAAATACGCCGCCGTCAACCAATGGGTATCTGGTTTTTGAAAGGGAGTAGATTTCAGCGACGGGGAAAAATGTGGGTGCGGCAGAAGTCGCTCTACAGACATCCTTGAGGTAGAAATCTCTCGCTTCACCATGTGTAATTGCTTTCTGTTGTCTGAAAAAATGATTTTTTCGTAATTCGATATTATATGCTGTAATAATACAGGGCTTGATTAATTGACTCAATCTCGAATTTTGAAAATATTTATCGAGCACGTTTGATAAAGGAATAGGGGAATATAATTCACTGACCAATCCGAAACCGCCTAAAAAGTGCCGCCATTTGGAAGCGTTGAAAATTTCAGTACCATGATTGACAAATAAATTTAACGCATCTCGCGCAGAAAATTTTGGTTGGGAGGGATTTCCTTCTTCCGGATAGAGCAGAATACTGGTGAGAATTCCCCCACTACTTGTACCTGCAATGAAGTCAAAATACGAGGCGATACGAGCATTTGTATCCATCGTCTGCTTCTGTAGTTTTTCTTCTAGAGCTACAAGTACCATTGCGGGAATGATGCCTCTTATACCACCACCATCAAGCGCGAGAATATTCTTCATACCAAAAGCTGATTTCGTTTATGCTATGTAAATATAATAAATGTATACAATTGGCCGAGCTATTTTCTTGGAGATAATCAGGTCATAGCCACTGTTTTCAAAAGCTTTATCTAGGTTTTTGGCTATCCTTTCCATTCATCGTATTGATACCTCAATACCAATTCCCAATCTAACAGGGATTCAAGACGTAATCTCCCTGCTAATGATAGAAATGGTAGCGTGCTGGTAGCATCTTGAACTAATTAAAAAAGTGAACTATCTTCAATTAAAATTTTGCGATTCATATGCACAGTTGGTAATTCTTTATCAGTTTTTACACAATAAAAAAAGCTGTCTCAATTTTTATTGGGACAGCTTTTTTTGTTCAGATTGGATCGATTTAATTGAACCAAGCGAATACCTCGTCTTTCGTTGGCATATTGATATCTAATTTAAGCTTTTTACGCATACCGCCAAGGTCGTTAAAGACCTTATTTGGATTTGCCTCTTTTAAAGCTTCGATGGTTGTAAAACCCATTTTTTGCAGTGCTGGCACCCATACTGCAGGAATTCCTTCCTGCTCGTAATCTTGTATTTCCGCTACTCGAGCAACTTTTTCTGGGCGCATTTGTGGAAAGAAAAGAACTTCTTGAATGGAGGCATTGTCTGTCAGGAACATGATCAAACGATCCATTCCAATACCAAGTCCAGAAGTAGGCGGCATACCATATTCGAGTGAACGTAAGAAGTCTTGGTCAATAAACATTGCCTCGTCATCCCCCTTTTCGGAAAGGCGCAATTGCTCTTCAAAACGTTCACGTTGATCAATCGGATCATTTAGCTCTGAATACGCATTGGCAATCTCTTTTCCGCAGACCATTAGCTCAAAACGCTCTGTTAAACTAGGATTATCTCTATGTTTTTTGGTCAAAGGAGACATTTCTTTAGGATAATCTGTGATGAATGTAGGTTGAATGTAGTGGCCTTCGCACTTCGCACCAAAAATTTCGTCTATTAATTTACCTTTTCCCATCGTTTCATTCACATCAATACCCATTCCTTTAGCAGCGATACGAATTTCATCTTCAGATTTTCCAGTGATATCGAATCCAGTAAATTCTTTGATAGAATCTGTCATCGAGATACGTTTATATGGGGCTTTAAAGTCAATTTTATGCGTGCCGAATGTAACTTCAGTTGTTCCATTGACGGCGGATGCACAGTGTTCCAAAAGACGTTCCGTAAAATCCATCATCCAATTGTAGTCTTTATAAGCTACATAAATCTCCATCGCTGTGAATTCGGGATTATGCGTGCGGTCCATTCCTTCGTTGCGGAAGTTTTTAGAAAATTCATACACACCGTCAAATCCTCCTACGATCAATCTTTTTAAATATAACTCGTTAGCAATGCGAAGGTATAATGGAATATCCAACGCATTGTGGTGGGTTATAAATGGACGTGCTGCTGCTCCACCGGGAATAGACTGTAGAACTGGTGTTTCTACTTCCATATAACCTGCATCGTTAAAAAACTGACGCATTGCATTGAAAAGTTTGGTCCGTTTGATAAATATATCTTTATTACCTGGATTGACAATCAAATCCACATAGCGCATTCTATAGCGTTGTTCAGGATCTGTAAAGGCGTCGAAAGTTTTTCCTTCAGCAGATTTAACAACAGGTAGCGGACGTAGCGATTTAGATAAAACGGTAAGTTGTTCTACGTGCACTGCAATCGCTTCAGTTTGTGTTGTGAATACATAGCCTTTGATTCCGACGATATCACCAATATCCAACAGTTTTTTAAAAACTACGTTGTATAAATCCTTATTCTCGTCTGGGCAAATGTCATCCCGCTTAATATAAGCTTGAATACGGCCGGTAGAATCTTGAATTTCAAAAAATGAAGCACTTCCCATGACACGACGGCTCATAATGCGTCCAGCTAGGGTAATGTTTTTATAATTCAATTTATCTCTATCGTAATTTTCTAAAATATCAGCAGCATGTGCATTAACGACAAATTCATTCGCTGGAAACGGGTCAATTCCCATATCCAACAACGATTGCATCGCTTGTCTTCTAAGTTGTTCCTGTTCGGATAATACAGTACTCATTCGGTATGAATAATATTTAAAATGTGAAAATCAAGCAAAAATAGCCATTTTTTTCAATTCTTTTTATTGATTTTTTTATGAAATCGTTGTAGCGAAAATGCTTAGGGTATCGTTAAAGTGTAAAAAAATAGTTAAATAGTGATATTACAAGGGGACAATTGGCTATTTAGTTTTAAGTTTTATGATTTTAATTCGGTTATTTCCTCAAAAAAAGATGTTGGTTACCGGGGGAAATGTGGTGAATTGTTGCATAGATAATGTAATCGATTGCATATCAAAGGCAATTTGTCTAAGTTTGAGACTTAATAATTAAATAGGTTAAGTGGGTATAATTCGATCATATTTTTATAACAAGAAGTTATCGTCTTTAGATGATGCCTTAGCACGTTGCTTGCTAGATCGCGAGGATGGGAAGGCCTTCGTTTATAAGAAATATTATGGATATCTCATGGCAATTATTATCCGTTATGTAAAACAGGATGTGGATGCTGAAGAACTTGTGAATGAGAGTTTTGTTAGAGTTTTTCGAAAATTGGAGTCTTTTAATCGGGATATTGACGATGAAAATTTAGAAAAGTCTTTTCGAGCTTGGATAGGTCGAATAGCGGCTAATATTTCCATTGATTTTTTACGAAGTAAGAAGCAACTTTATTCGGTTGAAGATCTCGGAGAAGGTGACATGCACACACCAGCAGTTCAGTTGGATAGTCGTTTGGAAGTCAATGAGATTATGCGGCTGTTGGATCAGCTTCCTGAAATTCAAAAAACTATTTTTAATCTCTATGAAATTGAGGGTTATTCACACGATGAAATTGCCCAAATGCTTAATATACCTGATAGTACTTCACGTACTTATCTGACGCGAGCGAAGCAAAAACTTAGGAAATTATACTTGAATTATACAGGCGTAGTTCAAGAAATAAGATAAATATTGTTGTTACGATGAAAGACAATAAGAAAAAGGAATTGATAGATGAGATCATTGGACAATTAAAAGACCATGAACTGCCTTATAAAGAAGGTTCCTGGGAGAAATTTGCCTCAACGTATGATCCTATCCCACGTAGTCCCTCGAATTGGAGGTATTGGAGCGCAGCAGCTGCCTTACTCGTGTTTGCTGGTGTTGGCTACTGGGGCTTAAATAACGATACGCCTAAGGATGCACCGTCTGTGGTCAAAATCGAGAATCAGACAAGTGATGATGTGATCGTAAATAATAAGGATTTGAAAGAGTCCATGAAGCGTTCACTATCGGGTGTTATTCGTGATGATGATTTAGTCAGCGAGAAGTTATTTCAAACAAGACCGTTTACCTACGCAGGGGTGACAAACCATTCCGTTCAACATGTCGAAAATAACCGTGTGGTATTAAATGCTGGACGGGTAATGCAATCGACTGATTTAACTTTTTCGAAGGAGATTACCAGCCCACAAGCAATCCCATTAAAGAATAATAAGTTCTCAGCGAATATTCATTGGGACGAAGATGAAGTGGAAGGTCTTACCGCTCAATCTAATTCGGTTTCAATTTCTTCTGGTAATAGGACACAGCATGATGCGGCAAAGCTTTCACAGCTCTACGCTATGCAACAAGGGGCTGCGAGAACAAGCATTATGCAGAATGAAACCAGTCGAGAGAAAAAATGGGAGATGGGGGCTTTTATTTCTCCAGCTTCAACTTCGGAGAGTATAACACTTGGCGGTGGCGTTGCACTAGCTTATAATATATCGAGCAAAATAAGCCTCCGGTCCGGAGCCTCTATTCAACATTATGGTGCTGTTTCTGGGAATACGCCTATTACTCCAGCAATGTCTTCAAACTCATTTAGTTTAGATGCACCAAATTATATTTCACAGTCAACTATCAGTAATTCTTTTATTACGCGGGCAGCGGATGCAAAGGATGCCAAGAGCAATGAACGAGTCTCTGGTAAAATCTTAACCGTGGACATTCCTGTGGATGTGAGATATGCGATTACGAGGAACTTTTACACGTCTGTGGGCGTCTCTTATGTAGGTGTATTGGATCAGGAACGCGCGATGATTTATGAGACTAATAATGCAGAATATAAACAAAAATCTACAGATAAAAATGTGGATGAAAAAGGTGTAAATGGCTTTGTTAATTTTTCTGTTGGTAGGAAGCAAAAAATTGGTAAACTATCGATTTCTGTAGAGCCTTATTACAAAGCCCCGATTGGAGGACTAAAATCATCCGATTTGAACTACAGTAATGGGGGAGTGAAAATAATCACGAGTTTTTAATCCTACCTGATAATCAAAAGCCGCAATAAGTGTTTAATTTATTGCGGCTTTTTTATCGCATTCTAGGTATTAAATTTCATCTACGCGAACCCAACCCATTCCTGCGGCTTTAGCACCTTCAACTCCCGGAATACCATCTTCGTACACCAAGCATCTTTTGGGATCAATATTTAATTGTGAGGCTGCCAAAAGAAAAGGCTGGGGAGAGGGTTTCCCTTCGGGAGTATCGCCTGCACACACCAATGTTTCCAGATCATCCCATACACCAATGGTATTCAATGTCATCGATAAAGTCGATCTCGTTCCTCCAGATACAGCAGCAATATGTTTTTTGCCTTTTTGATATTTTAGATGTTCAACGACATAATCTACTGGTTGGGTTTTAAATACATATTCATCGCGAAATATAGTAGATTTAAGCGCGGAAAATTCCTGATAATCGAAATCCACTTCATAGCGTTTGCTGATTTCTTCTGCAACAGCAACAGTTGGCCATCCGGCAGTTTCGTCGATCAAATTAACATCCAATTCAATTCCATAGTGTTCTGCCGCAGCTTTGTATGCTTGTTTATGCGCGTGCATATTATCTGCCAAAGTACCATCGACATCAAACAATAGCGCATCGTAGGACTCGGCGAGGAGGTTTAGTAATTCAAATTTACGTTGTGATTCAGGTGACATATATTTTTAATAGTGAATGGTAAAAATAAAGAAATATAATTGGACAAGCAAAAAGAAGCCTTTCCCGAATTTTAGGAAAGGCTTCTTTGCGGTTAGCCCGGTATTTATTTTAATACCAGAGGCAACATATAACTAGTGGGCACTTAAATTTTTAGCTTTCTCCGCATCGAAATTAGCCTCTAATTCTGCTAGTTTTTTCTTACCATAGGCCATGCGTGTAATCACGACGAACAGAACGGGAACGATAAATATCGCAAGGAGGGTAGCGGCAGTCATACCGCCAAATACGGTCCAACCAATTGTTTGGCGAGATATAGCACCAGCACCGTGGGATAGCATCAATGGAATAATCCCCAAAATGAATGCAAAAGATGTCATGATGATTGGGCGTAAACGCAATTTTACTGCATCTAAAGTTGCCTCATAAAGGTTCATTCCAATATCAACCCTTTCCTTGGCAAACTCTACAATCAGAATTGCATTTTTGGCTGCTAGACCAATAATTGTAACCAAACCGATTTGTGCATAGATGTTATTATCCAAGGTTGGAATCAGCGTCAATGTTAAGATTGCTCCAAATACGCCCAACGGCACAGATAATAAAATAGAAAATGGTACAGACCAGCTTTCGTACAATGCTGCTAAAAGTAGGAACACAAATAGAATACACAACGCAAAAATTTGAATGGTCTTAGATCCCGATTGCATTTCTTGTAATGATAGACCGGAAAATTGATAGTCAAAACCTTCTGGCAAAGTTTGGGCAGCAACTTCCTGTAAAGCTTTCAGAGCATCCCCTGACGAATAACCCGGAGCTGAGCTACCGTTGACCTCAATACTTCTAAAGATATTGTAGTGATTGATGATTGAAGGCATTGTCGTTAGTTCATAAGTAACCAGGGTACCCATAGGTACAGGGTTTCCTGAGATATTGTTGACATACAACTTATTGATATCTTCAATATTCATGCGGTATGGTATATCGGCTTGTGTAACAACCCGATAACTACGTCCATACTTTGTGAAGTCATTGACATAACTACTACCTAAATACGATGATATTGTTGAATAGATACTTGAGATCGGCACACCCATACGTTTTGCCTGTTCACGGTTTACCTCCAATTTGTAGTTTGGCGAATTGGTATTAAACAATGTGTAAGCCATTCCAATTTCCGGACGTTGGTTGGCAGCCATCAAGAATTTACCGACTGTGGCTTCGAAGTCTTTGATGTTTACAGTTTGCAAATCCTGTACCTGCATCGAGAAACCCCCAGATGTACCTAAACCTGGAATTGCCGGTGGCGTTACAGCTAATACTCTGGCCTTGGTATAGCCTGCATACTTGCCCATAATCATCCCTGCAATATCGTTTGCAGTGCGTGTACGCGTTTCCCAAGGTTTAAGCGAAACGAATACTGTCGCTCCATTGGATTTAAATGCACGATTCAAGATATTGATACCGGAGATTGCAGTAACATATTTGATTTCGGGGAATGTCTTATGCAGATCAGCTTCAATTTCTTTTAGCACTTCATTTGTACGCGCAGAGGATGAACCTTCTGGCAACGTTATACCTGCAAAAAATGCACCACCATCCTCAGAAGGAATAAATCCAGTAGGTTTGGTTGTAAACATCCATCCTGTTCCAATAAAAATACATAAGAGAATGATCAATACCAGGGGTGCTTTTTTGATCGCCTGTTTTACACCATTTGAGTATTTTATCGTTACTTTTTCAAACCAAACATTAAATTTATAGAAAAATTTATTCAATCCTCTTGCGCCTTCATGTACTGCTGTAGGCTTCAATAAAATTGAACATAATGCTGGGGTTAATGAAAGCGCTATAAATGCAGATAGCATGACGGATACGGCGATCGTGATGGCAAATTGTTGGTACAATTTACCGACCATGCCTGGTATAAAACCGACTGGTACAAATACGGCTGCCAAAATCAATGCAATTGCAATAACCGGAGCTGTAATATCGCCCATAGCGCGCCTTGTTGCTTCTTTTGCATCCAGCTTATAGTGGTCGATGTAATGCTGTACTGCTTCCACAACAACAATGGCATCATCCACCACAATACCGATGGCTAATACAAAAGCAAGCATCGTCAGGTTGTTGATTGAAAACCCAAACATCAGGAAGAAGATGAAGGTACCCACGATGGACACTGGAATGGCCAGTACAGGAATTAATGTTGCCCTCCAACTTTGAAGGAAGAAAAACACCACAACCGTAACTAGAATTAATGCTTCAACTAGCGTGTGTATAACGGAAGATATTGAGGCATTTACAACGGATACAGTTTCGTAACTGATTGTATAATCTACATCTGTTGGGAAAGATTTCTTCAATTTTTCCAAAGCATTAACAATACCTTCAGCCGACTCGACTGCATTACCTCCAGGTGTCTGGTTGATCATCATGGCCGAGGAGGTCATACCGTTTACGGTAGATGATGTACCATAATTGAACTGACCCAATTCTACACGTGCAACATCCTTTAAAAGTACAATAGACCCATCCTTATTGGTTTTTACAATGATGTTTTCAAAATCCTCTGGATTGGAAAGGTCACTATCGGTAATCACCGGGTACTCAAATACCGTTGACGACTCTTGCGGACGTCCACCGACGCTACCGCCAGGTATACGGGAGTTTTGTTCTGCAATTGCAGTCGATACATCGGCAGGAGTCATGCTCAAGTTAGCCAATTTGTTCGCATCAAGCCATACCCGCATGGAGAATGGCTGACCAAAGGCGGTTACGTCACCGACACCTTTCACACGTAATAGAGCGTCTTTAACGTATAAGTTGTTGTAATTAGCTAAGAAGTTTTCGCTTCTCGTTCCTTTTGGAGAAGTTAGCGCAACTAACATAAGGATGTCGTTATTGGCTTTACGTGTAGTAATCCCCAGACGTCTAACAGCTTCAGGAAGGGCTGGTTCAGCAATTCCCACACGGTTTTGTACATCTAGGGTAGCTATATCGATATCCGTACCTACTTCAAATGTCACCGTAATTGTTGCTTGACCATTGGATGTGCTATTAGACGACATATAAATCATGCCAGGTGTACCATTGATCTGACTCTCGATAAGAGTTGTCACGGTTTGTTCAACCGTCTGTGCATCCGCTCCAGTGTAATTTGCTGTAACAGTCACTGTTGGAGGCGCAATAGAAGGATACTGGCTAATTGGCAACGTCGATACTGCAATAATTCCGATGATTGAAATCAAAATCGAAATAACGATTGCGGTAACTGGCCTCTTAATAAATACTTCTGAAATCATTCTATATTTTTTAGATTCTCTTTAAAAATTAGTGGTGTTATTTTCCCTGAGGAGCTCCTTTCGCAGCCTGTTGAGCTGCCACGGCAGCATCCACTACTTTAACTCCATTTTGGACATTCATAGTGCCATCGACGATAATTTTCTCGCCATCTTTGACACCTTCTTTGATCACGATTTTGTCGCCAGCTTTGATACCCAGTTTTACTTGATGTATCTCCGCTTTACTGCTGTCGTTGACGGTATATATATTGAAAACACCTAACTGCTCAAATACCGCTTTGTAGGGAACAACAATTTCTTCTTTGGAAGAGGTTGTTGATACATTCATGGTGATATTCATACCTGCACGCAGTTCATTGGCATTGTTCGGAAATGTCGCCCGTACTTTGATCGTTCCAGTTGCAGGATCGACTGCCCGGTCAATGGTTGTGATCGTTCCTTTGCCCTCATAAGTGCTTCCATTGGGTAGCATAAGCGAAAGATCGGAAGACGAACGGCTACTTTGTAATTGGCTAAATTTGCTAATGTCCTTTTCATTTACCTGAAACTCTACAGCAATTGGACTTGTAGAAGATAAGGTGTTCAACAGGGTAGTACCAGGATTCACTAAAGCTCCCAACCGTACCTGTGATATTCCTACAGTGCCACTAAACGGAGCCCGAATAGTCGATCGTGATAAATTGGTATTTGCTGTGAGTAGTGCTGCGCGAGCAGACTCTACCTGTGCTTGAGCAGCAGCAACGCTTGATTGCGCATTATCAAAGGTCTGTTTTGCGATTGCATCCTTATCTGCCAATGTTTGATATCTTCCTAAATCTCTTTTTTGGCGATCCAATTCTGTCTGTGCGACTTGGAGGCTAGCTTTAGCCTGTTGAACCGCAGCATTATAGCGTGTACCATCAATTTCATAAAGCGCTTGTCCTTTCGTAACTGCTGCGCCATCTGAGACATATATTTTGGTGATATAACCGCTCACTTCTGCAAATAAGTCTGCTTCATTCAGCGGTTTAACTGTCGCAGGATAGCTTATTGTACCTGTTACAATCTCATGCGATGCTACACCGAAAGTAACTGGAACGACTTTCTCGGCTTGCGCCTGTGGCGGCCCTTGCTTTTTAGCATCTTTATTTCCACAAGAGGTCCATACTAAAGCTGTCCCTAGGAAGAAAGCGAATAATAATTGTCTTTTATTCATGATATGTATTAGTTTCCTTTTTAATTGATTAATTTGTTTGAATTGATCCGATAGCTTTTTGCACATCAAGCTTACTCGCCAACAAGGCATAGAGCGCATTCAAATAATTCAGTTGTGTTGTCTTTAAATCAGTCTCAGCTGTCATCAAATCCAGATATGTTTTGATCCCCTCATCATATTGTAGTTTGATTGTCTCATAAACTTCTTTGGAGAGTGTAACATTTTCCTGGGCAGTTTTCCAGTCACTTAGATTGGCATTATAAGTGGCACGTGCCATTGAATATTGCGTATTGACCGAAGTCTCTAAGTTCTTAATATCCCAATCAATGCGCTCTTCCTGAAGTCTGGATTTATTGATTTGATTTTTACGCTTAAATCCTTGAAAAATAGGGAGCGATAGATTTAAACCTGCAACCGAACTAGGAATATTATCATTGTACAACTTTCCAAAACTGTTGTTTCTGTAGTTAAATGCGTAATTATAGAAAGCACTGATGTTTGGAAGATAAGTCCACTTATAATATTGCGTGTTTAATTGTTGAATCTTTTTGGAAGTCTGTAATTGTTGAAATTCAATGCGATTGGTCACATTCAATCCGGAGGTCGTATCCAATAAGATTTGACTTTCCATATCAGCGTTATTGAAAGATAAGGTCAAGTTTTGACTTTTATCTAATGCCAAAAGCTGTTTTAAATAGTCATATTTATATTTGCGCATCTCTACGGTACGCTTTTCGTCAGCTTTGGCATTAGCCAAGGCGATCTGTGCACGCTTGTAATCGGTCTTATCCACCACACCAACTTCATAACGTACATGTGAATCATTGTATTGCTTTTGGAGGCGGGCGATGTTTTCCTGAACAATTTTAATTTGTTCTTCCGAAGTCAAAATGTCGTAATAAGCTTTGCTGACATCGACAACGGCGTCGATTTTCTGACTTTCGGTATTTTGTCTGTTACTTAGCCGAAGCAGGTCAGCCCCTTTTTTGGCTTGCATTAACGCCGGGTTTAGAATTTGTTGGTCAGCCTGCAACGTTAATGCACTACTATTTTTAGTTCCCAGAGGGATATTAGCACCATTAAAGAACATCGTCGGCAATTTGACGTTGTGATTGAAATTGCCGGTTAAACCCAGCTGCGGATACCAACCAGAAAGTGAAATATCAATATCTCTTTCCCCGATGGTTTCATCAAGCTCGGCTTGCTTAATCGAAATTTTATTCCGTAAAGCATAATCTATCAGCTGCTGAAGTGTCGCATTTGGCGGCAAGCTTTCAGGTTGCTGTTGTGCAAATCCTGTATTACTCAGAAGCGAAAGGGTCGCTAAAGAATAAACGATTTTATTAAACTTCATATATGTAATTAATTATTATTTTCTTTATTAATAGCTCCGTCCCAAATAATCCCCACCAGTATATCAACATTTTGTTCAGAAAAACTCAGATCTTTGAATTTGATACTATGTACCGTCGATAATGCCACTCCGATGTAACTGGCCACTAACAGATGGACATCTACCTGCTTTAAAATTTTCCGATCGATACCCTCTTGCAGGAAGTCGACAACTTTATTTTGCCCGCCCAAGGGCTCTTGTATCTCCGCTTTATTTTTTTCGTAGTAAGGGGACGAAAAAAATTGCTCAAAAAAACTGAAGATGGGCCCATTCTCGAGATAGAATTTGACAAAATTGCGCCAAATATGAAAAAATGAATCTCTATACTCGAAATCATCTCTTATACCATCAAAAATATAATCATTTAACAGTGTTCTACAGTGTTTGAACAGCGCAAAGATCAGATCATCTTTTGAAGGGAAATAATGGTAGATAGTTCCTATAGCTACATCAGAGTCTTGTGCGATTTTACTCATCGGCGTTCCATGGAAGCCGTTGGTCTGTATCAGCTTTAGCGTACTGGCCAATACAGCTGCAATTTTTTCATTATAATTCATCAATCGAACGTTCATTCGGTTGCAAAATTAGCGATTAATTTAGTTCCAAAATGTCAGAATATTGTTATAAATCAATAAATCAAAAATCAAAAACTTTGGATCAATAATACAATAAGAGAAAATAAATAAAATTGTTTTTTATTTTTTGCGTTAGCCTGCTGATCCGTATCAAACAACAGCAAATTCATGGTTAATATCAGCCTGGTGTATAGGCAATAGGTGGGTTGGAAATGGCTTAGAAAGTTGGCAATGGCTTAAAAAAAGAAGCGGCGTTTTTGATCTAACCGCCGCTTCCTTTAATTGCATTTTTTTAAGTTCTTATCGACCTCTTCTAGGGAATAAATCTGTTTCCCTTTGTTAATTTTAGTATTAATGTAGGTCAACACATAAGCGATATCGATTGAAGAAAGGTTTGAGGCAGGCATCGTATTGTTAAACTTTTTACCTGCAACTTCAAGTTCCCCTGAAATGCCGTACTTGATGATACAAGCTAGTTGATCGCTGTTTTTTTGAAGAAATGTAGTGTCAGTTAATGGGGGATAGAGATTGCCCAATCCTTCACCGTTATCCCCGTGACAATTTTGGCAATGTGTCCGATATACTTTTTGGCCATTGACTGCATACTGTGCTGTTTTGATATCAACTTCATGCTGACAGCCTATCCATGTTGATAAGATCACACCAATGGTTACGACGGTTGTTAAGAGGGTACGCATGTTACTTTTTACTCTCGCTCAATAGAAGCGGTAAGTCATTCATTAGTTTTTTCACCTGCTCATCATTGGTACCATCATAGGCTCCTCGAATTCTTTTGTCTTTATCTATTAAGACCAGATATCCCTGATGATCATAGCCACCAGGTGCGTTCTTATCTTCGGCTGTATAGACCAGGTATTGATTGGCTAGACCATATATCTCGGCTTTAGTTCCCGAAACAAATTGCCAATGATTATTGGTAACGCCCAATTTTGTCGCATAATCTTTCAACACATAAGGTTGATCGTATTTAAAGTCGATACTATGTGATAAAAAGCGAACTTCCTCATTATCCCTATATTGTTGATATATTTTTAATAGGTTGCGGTTCATCGTCGGACAGATACTCGGACAATGCGTAAAGAAAAAATTGGCAATATATACCTTCCCTTCAAAATCCTTATCTGATATCACTACACTGTCTTGATTAAGCAGATTAAATGCCGGAATAGTATGATAAAGTGTATCTACAATTGTTTTTCCGTCTACTGTTTTTTCTATAGCTTCTCTTTCGCCATAGATGGGTAAAGTTGTCTGGTTATTGTTTTTGCAGGAAAATAAACCAAGTAAAAGGCAAGCTGCGGAGTAAAATTTAGTTATGTATCTCATGAGTCTACTCTTTTTTTTAAGCTTGATCATTTTTTTGCGAACACGCGAATGTTCATGCTGTCAAATGTCGGGCTTATTCAAATGGAATGTATTCGTTTAAAAACTCTTTAATTTTTCGTGGCTCTCTTTCGAAACATTATCGAATATCTTTTTCATATCACTTACCTTTTGAAGTTCCGTTTCAAAATATTTAACATCTGTAGAATCAGGATTATATCCCTTCATCCAGTCCATCATATGTTCTGTAGCGCTCTCTAAATTAGCTTTCAAAATACTGAGCTCTTTTCTCGTTGAACTCGTATCCAGATCAGGTTTAGCTGTCTTCATAGCTTTTAAATTGTCCAAAATTGAATCTATCTTGACAGCATCGCGGTCGAAATGAGCAATTTGAGGCATGATCTCGTCATGTATTTTAATTGTTGAATCCTGTAAGGCCTTCACTGTCGTTTCACCATTCCCCTGAGTTCCACATGCTGCTATTGCCAACGATGCGATAGCTAGAAACGCGATTTTATTCATGTTGTTATCTTTTGGTAATTTGACAAAGATATTAATTTCTTATGGCTCAACATTTCGATTTCTCGAAGGGAATGTAAAATTCAAGTCACGAATATAGGTTTCGCAACGTACAGTAGCGCACAGGTCGCCGGATTTGTCTTTAATTTCTAATGAAAAGTCTTTTACTACCCGACCTTTTGTTCGGATGGTATGTGCACATTCTTCAAGAATTTCATCGGAAAGCTCCACACTATACTCTACACTCGTTTTACCTGGCTTTTTAAAAACGATTTGCGATGATTTTAACCAAGCTACAGTTTTCTTAAAACCGATTTTTTGAAGGTATTGATCAATTAGGATAGGAAAGATCGGGTCGGCTGCAGAAAATATCGTTCCTCCGAATAATGTTTTGTTGGTATTGATATTGAAGGGTGTCTTATAAATTTTTACTTTGGCACCCTGAAAGCCAGGGCTAATTTTTTTTACCCATATCCCCTGAAATAGAAAAGGGGGGTAAATGCGTAATAGCCATGTTAAGGCAAGTGGACTATATCTCATGATACAAAAATAGAACAATGTGTCGGATTATTGTTTGAAATCTTGGTTTTATAGCTCCACTATGGTATTTTTACAACTTAAAGAAACCTAAAATGTCCGAAATAAAAGGAAAACAAGCCGACAGAAAAGTATGGTTACTCATTATGATCGCTTCATTGGGCTACTTCGTCGATATTTATGATTTAGTAATTTTCTCCATTGTCCGTATTCAGTCCTTCACTGATATTGGCGTTCCAGCAGCGGATATGCGTGTTCAAGGTGAATTTGTATTAAATATGCAAATGGGAGGTTTGCTATTGGGGGGAATTATCTGGGGGATTATCGGCGATAAATTTGGGCGTTTAAAAGTACTATTCGGATCGATTCTTTTATATTCCTTGGCAAATATTGCAAATGGCTTCGTACAGGATGTACTGATCTATGGTATTATCCGTTTTATAGCGGGTATTGGTTTGGCCGGGGAATTAGGGGCTGGAATTACGCTGGTTTCCGAAAGCATGCATAAATCAAAACGTGGTTATGGCACTATGTTAGTTGCTGCTGTGGGTGTTATAGGAGCGGTATTAGCCTATTTTGTGTCGGAGGAGTTTGATTGGCGGACAGCTTACTTTGTCGGTGGGGGAATGGGCCTGCTGTTATTACTCTTGCGTATTGGATCTTTTGAGTCAGGTTTGTTTCAAGAGCAAAATGAATCGGATATCAAGAGAGGAGATATCCGGATGCTTTTTACCGATAGAAGCCGTTTAAAAAGGTATATCAATTGCCTATGCATCGGTCTTCCTATTTGGTTTGTTGTGGGTGTTTTGGTTACACAAGCTCCTGAAATAGGAGTTGCTTTAGGTGCTATCGATACACTAAGCGCCGGCCAGGGGGTAATGTTTACCTATATTGGTATTTCTATCGGGGATGTACTAGCCGGAGTATTTGCGCAAGTTTTAAAATCCCGTAAAAAAGTGGTCTTCATTTGTCAGTTAGTTATCATCGGAAGTTCCCTCGTGTATTTGCTGAGTAATGGTATCACAGCTACAAAGTTCTTAACTCTTGCTTTTATTATGGGATTAGGAGTGGGGTATTGGGCTACTTTTGTAACGATTTCAGCGGAACAATTTGGCACGAATCTCCGCGCTACTGTTGCAACAACGGCACCAAATTTTGTGCGAGGTGCACTCATTCCCTCCACTATGCTTTATGGGTATTTGGTCAACGCGCTTGGAATTGCACCAGCAGCGATTACAATGGTTTTACTTCTTTCGGGAATAGCAATTTATTCACTAACCCAGTTAGAAGAAAGTTTTGATAAAGATTTGGATTATCAGGAGAAATAATGCCACAATACACTATTTTTTCCGACCGGGACATTTCTTACAGCGTTTACCTTCTTTGTATTTTTTGCAACACTTTTTAAAGCAGGCGCAGGAAAAGTCAGAAAATGGGTTCATTGCAGTGTTTCTAAACAGAAACAAACCACCTTTACTTTCCGACTCATCTGACTCTATCGCAGTTTCAATAATTTCGTTCATGCCACAAAGTTACGATTTGTTTAAAACAGTTCTAAATAATAGCGTCGTTTTTACATTTTTTTGATGAGATTTTCAATGACTTTTGGGAAATGTTGATGTTCCAGTTGCTGCCCTTTAAATTTTATGGTGTCAAGGGTATCATTTGAGTCAACTTTGAACCGTGCTTGATAGATAATTTCTCCCTCATCGAAATGCTCATTCGCGAAGTGAATTGTAATCCCGTGCTCTTCTTCTTTATTTGCTAGAACAGCCCGATGAACATGGTCGCCATACATCCCTTTACCCCCGTATTTTGGTAGCAGAGCGGGATGAATATTAATGATTTGATTTGGAAAAGCTTTCAGAAGATTATTGGGCACAAGCCATAAAAAACCAGCTAACACGATCAGATCAATATTTAAGTTTTTAAGAATATTCACAACATTGTCGGTGTTGTAAAATTCCTCACGATCAAAAATATGTGCAGGTATTTCGAAATTATCGGCTCGTTGAATAACGTAAGCATCTGGATTATTGGATAGAATCAAGGCGACCTCAGCTTCGTCCGAATACTTGAAATGTTCCATTATTTTTTGCGCATTGGAGCCTGAACCTGAAGCAAAAATAGCAATTCTTTTTTTCACGATTGATGAATATTAATTAGATTTGATCGATTTAAAAATTAGCCCAAACTTACGGAATTTTTGTAAAAAAACTAAAACAATAGTCGAATAAACCATATTTTTAAGTATTATTAATCGAAATTAATTGAACGGTTACTATTGGTTTAAAATTTTTTAACATGAAATTTCTCTATTCCCTAATTTTTGTCAGTATTTCTTTTTTGTTTCAACCAGCCTTTGCGCAGGCTCCCAAAACACTTCCGCCGTTTACATTCGACGAGGTCTATCAAACCGGCAAATTTGATTCTGATAAACTTCCAAAATCTGGATATATCGTTTTGAATTTTTATGACCCCGGTTGCGGACACTGTCAAAAAATGGGTGCTGGTATTGCGCAAAATTTGACCAAATTAAAAAATACATCATTTTACTTTATTTCGATGAATGATAAACAATATGTCGATGGATTCGTTAACATGCATGCAAAGGCCTTGAAAAATGCCTCAAATGTTAAATTCTTATTTGATAGCGGTACGCAGTTCATCGAAAAGTTTAAACCTAGTAACTACCCTTCATTGTATATTTACGATGCGAGGACGAAGCTACTCATGCAGCATTTAGATGGCGAAGAGGACGTAAATAAGCTGCTAAAAGTCTTAGGTGTGAAAATTTAAATAGTATATATTAAACGAGAACGCCCGATTATTTTGTCGGGCGTTCTTGTTTAATTACTCATTTTTGTTGATAAAGACAAATTTACCATCGAATACATCCAGGCGGATATTGGAATCGCGACTTACTTTTCCGGATAAAATCTCCTTTGACAGTTCGTTTAAAATCCTTTTTTGAATGACACGTTTTAGCGGTCGTGCTCCATAAATAGGATCATAACCGAGTTGCGCTAACCAATCCATCGCTTCATCAGAAGCTGTAATAAATATATTCTGTTCGGCTAACTGTCTTTGCACATGGGCAAATTGTAAACGGACAATGTCTCCAATTTCGTTACGGCTCAGTGGTGTAAACATGATCACCTCATCAATTCGGTTCAAAAACTCAGGACGAATCGACTGTTTCAAAACATCAAATACCTCGTTTCGTGTTTTAGCAACAATTTCATCCCTATTATCGTCGGTCAAGTGACTGAAATTCTCTTGTATAATGGCCGAACCTGTATTTGATGTCATGATGATAATTGTATTTTTAAAGTTCACCGTACGGCCCTTGTTGTCTGTGAGGTGCCCATCATCCAATACCTGAAGTAAAATATTAAATACATCGGGATGCGCCTTTTCAATTTCATCTAATAACACCACAGAGTAGGGCCTTCTTCGCACGGCCTCTGTCAACTGTCCGCCTTCATCATAACCTACATATCCCGGAGGCGCACCTATTAAACGTGATACGGCATGCCTTTCTTGATATTCCGACATATCAATACGAACCATCGATTGCTCGTCATCAAATAGAAATTCGGCGAGCGCTTTTGCAAGCTCGGTCTTTCCGACTCCAGTAGTACCGAGAAATATAAAAGATCCTATTGGTCGTTTCGCATCATTGAGACCTGCGCGTGACCGACGAATTGCGTCGGAAATTGCTTCAATAGCCTCGTCTTGACCTGCAACACGTTTATGCAGTTCTTCTTCTAGATTTAATAACTTCTCTCGTTCGGACTGGATCATCTTACTCACAGGTATTCCAGTCCATTTGGCGACCACATCTGCGATATCTTCAGAGGTAACTTCTTCTTTAAGCATCCGCTTGCTTTCTTGCTTTTCTGCAAGTTCCGCCTTTAACCTGTCGACCTTTTCTTGTGCTTCTTTGATTCGTCCATAACGAAGTTCGGCCACCTTTCCGTAGTCCCCGGAGCGCTCTGCCTGTTCAGCTTCGAGCTTAAAATTCTCAATGTTCTCGATCTCTTGGTTTACATTGTCAACAAGGCTTTTTTCTTCTTGCCAAGAAGCTCTCAGGGTATCGCGCTCTGCAGATAGATTAGCGATACTTTCGGAAAGCTCTGCAACTTTTTTGTCGTCATTTTCACGCTTCAAAGCCTCTCGCTCAATTTCCAACTGCATGATGCGTCGTTCAAGCTCGTCCACTGCCTCCGGTACGGAGTCCATTTCAAGCCGTAGTTTAGATGCAGCTTCATCAATCAAGTCAATTGCTTTATCCGGTAAAAAGCGATCGGCAATATAGCGCTGCGATAATTCCACTGCTGCGATAATTGATTCATCCAGGATGCGTACTTTATGGTGCGTTTCGTATCGTTCTTTTAAGCCCCTGAGGATGGAAATTGCATCTTGGGTATCCGGTTCTTCCACCATAACTTTTTGGAATCTACGTTCCAGTGCTTTATCTTTCTCAAAGTATTTTTGGTATTCATTCAGCGTTGTAGCACCAATAGCACGCAATTCACCTCTTGCCAATGCTGGCTTGAGGATATTAGCCGCATCCATCGCACCTTCACCGCCACCTGCGCCTACTAATGTGTGTATTTCATCGATAAATAGTATAATGTCTCCGTTGGAATCTGTAACTTCCTTTACAACCGCTTTTAAACGTTCTTCAAATTCACCTTTGTATTTTGCTCCGGCAACCAACGCACCCATATCCAAAGAAAAAACAGTTTTAGATTTTAAATTTTCGGGTGCATCGCCTTTGATAATTCGGTAAGCGATGCCTTCTGCAATAGCCGTCTTACCAACCCCAGGTTCACCAACAAGTATTGGGTTGTTTTTGGTGCGGCGGGAGAGGATTTGCATCACGCGTCTGATTTCCTCATCACGACCGATAACTGGATCCAGCTTTCCTGACTCCGCATATTCATTTAAATTTCGTGCATATTTTCCTAGCGCATTGTAGGTGGCTTCAGCATTCTGATCGGTTACTCGACTATTTCCACGTAACTCTTTGATAGCTGTCTTCAGATCTTTTTCAGTAACACCCTGTGATTTTAGTAAAGTTGATGTCTTATCGGAACTTGCCAAGATACCGAGCAATAGGTGCTCAACAGACACAAACTCATCATTAAATTCCTTTAAATAACCTTGTGCTTTCTGCAACGCATTATTTGCCTCACTACTTAAATAAATATTACTACCGCTAACTTTAGGAAAACCCTCAACTTGTTTGTCAAGTTCAGTTCCAAGATAGCTGATGTTAACATTTAATTTTTTCAATAAGTGGCTGACAACGTTTTCATCCACAGCGAGTAAAGCTTTTAAAATATGCGCTGTCTCAATCGCCTGTTGCTGATGGCCAGCAGCAATTTCAGACGCCTTTTGTATGGCCTCTTGCGCTTTGATTGTATAATTGTTAAAATTCATTTTATTGTCTTAATTAAAGTTTTGTTGATATGTTGGATTATAACAATTGAAGTGCCAGTTGGGTTTTTAACTACATTTCGGAAAAAATGGCAATATTATTTGTTGAATCATGACAAATTTTCAGTCCTTAAAAATAATGCGCTTGATTTTTAAATATTTGCCTTGCTGCTGTAGAAAATTCTTGTTTTTGACTTGCAATTTTGATGTAGGGTTTCGATATTTGCAACATCTTAAAACGGTGAGCCGTAATTAAGATTGAAAAGAAGTAACGCCTCTTTAGCTCAGCTGGTAGAGCAACTGACTTGTAATCAGTAGGTCATTGGTTCGATCCCGATAAGAGGCTCTATTTATGCCACAAGCATTGAAACTTCTTTAAAAAGCCTCTTTAGCTCAGCTGGTAGAGCAACTGACTTGTAATCAGTAGGTCATTGGTTCGATTCCGATAAGAGGCTCCTTGAGCGACACTCATTAAAATTCAATTGAAAGCCTCTTTAGCTCAGCTGGTAGAGCAACTGACTTGTAATCAGTAGGTCATTGGTTCGATCCCGATAAGAGGCTCAGACAATCCCCAAGATATTCTTGGGGATTGTTTTGTTTAGACCAATTTGTAATTTATCCAAGTTTTTCAGTTAGCAGAAATAAAGTGGCTTCTAACTATCCAATGGTTTCTGTCGCTAATTCCTTAATTTCTTCTACGGTTAGCGTATGATTGCCTTCCATATAGTGGTTGATCGCTTGTAACATGGCATTTGAAACCTGCACTACAGACAACGCCTGGTATGCTTTTAACAAGCCTATCTTATTGAAGATACGAAGCGCAGTTATCGCAGCTTTTTCACCAAGGCGATCGGTATTCGGCCGGATCAGTGCGCCTGGCTGTACTATAATAAGTCTATTGAAATTAAGGGCCTTAACATCTTGCTCAAGGCTCCCTTTCATGCGGTTGTAGAAAAATTTCGATGTGGGATCAGCGTGTACAGCCGACAACAAGATAAAGGTAGAAAGACCATTTTTCTTTGCCAATGCTGCGAATTGCAAATTAAGATCGTGATCGATTTTCCATTGTGCTTCTTTACTTCCTGCATCCTTTAATGTGGTGCCAAGACATGAAATACCAACATCGCCCTGAATGTGTTGTTCAAAGTCAGTTAAATGATCAAAATCAACGATGACCTGTTTTAATTTGGTATGCTCCTCGAAAGAGATGCGCCGTAATAAAACAACAATTTCTGTAATTTTGTCATATTTCATCATCAATTGAACAAGCGCCCTTCCTGTAGCACCTGAACCACCAATTAAAACTACCTTCATTGTTTCTGTTCGTTATTTCGTTGATAATAAAGTTGAATGAATTGTCTTGCTCAGCGTGATTTGCTCTGATGACACCGTATCAATCTCTGTAATTGGGTTTTCCAGGAGTAAAACGAACAATGGATTGATCCAATCGGAGTGTATCTGCCACTGTAATAAGATCTTCCTCGACAATAAAATTTTGATCTAGAGCGGTTTTTATCGTCGTAAAATCCTCTTGATCTGCATCCTGGAAATATAGAAGGGATTGGATGGTCGATACAGCTACAAGTTCGAGTAATTCATCTTCACCTTCGCGTCCAACATAAAAAAAATCTGCCATAATAATTATATATGATGTTATACGAAGATACCTTTTTATTTTTGAAATTCGTCAATTAACCCGACAACTCGTTGAGTTGCGAAAGCGAGTATTTAAAAAGTAAACTGAAATTTTAGTTTACTTGGTAGCCATAGTAAAATACATTATATTTGATAGAGACATGTTGAGATTACTAACAATAAGTTTTTATAAAGATGGATAAAGAGCAGGTACAAAATTGGTTGGATAATGGATATGACCTCATTCATCATGGAAGGCCAGTAAAGGTTGAAGGTGATTTATGGGAATACATTGATGGGTTAGGAAGCTATGAAAATGTATATGTATTGCGAGAATTGATCTACTGGACTGAAGAAGAATTGGCGAATATTGGTAGGTAATGTGGAGACCCTGAAATTTATCTTCAGGATCCCGTAGCTATCTCTTCGTAATTAAAATATCATATTACGTTTGAAAGCACAGCCTAATTCAATGATCGAATCCGTTTTTGCAATCCCAGGAATGCTGTCAATTTTTTCATACAGCAATTGTCGCATATGTTCGTGGTTCTTAGCAATAATTTTTACATATAGCGTGTAATTGCCCGTAATGTAATAGCATTCTGTAACTTCTGGTATTTTCTTAAGTTCTTCAATAATTCGGCTCGAATCATGGTCTTTTTCTAAACTTAACCCTGTAAAAGCACCCCAATCATAGCCTAGCTTTTTTTCATTTAATACAGGCTTTATACCGGCCAGTATTCCTTGCTCCGTCAAGCGGATGATTCGTTGATGAATCATGGTATTGGAAACTCCCATAGCAGTCGCTATCGCAGAGTAGGCCATTCGTCCATCTTGTTCTAAATATTTCAAAATCTGGCGGTCGAATTCATCAATACTATTCATTTTTTTATCCGTTTAAAAGGTGATTTTACTATTTTAGCGCTAATTTAGTGTAAAATTTATTTTTTTTAATAATAAAATAGTGAATTTGTATATTTGTTTTTATTTAAAAAATCTGAATTATGAGTACAGTTGTTAAACACGGTAAGGGCGATTTATTCATTGCCAAAGAAGAAAAATACGGAGCGCACAATTATCATCCTCTTCCAGTCGTATTGGAGCGCGCTGAAGGCGTCTTGGTGTGGGATGTGGATGGAAGGGCCTATTTTGATTTCCTTTCCGCATATTCTGCAGTCAATCAGGGACACTGTCATCCAAGAATAATTCATGCCTTAAAAGAACAGGCTGAGCAATTGACACTCACTTCCAGAGCATTCTATAATAATAAATTGGGTGATTTTGAGGAAATGCTCTGTCAACTATTCGGATTCGATAAGGCATTAGTGATGAATTCGGGAGTAGAAGCGGTAGAAACAGCAATGAAGCTTTGCCGTAAATGGGCTTACCAAGTAAAAGGTATAGTACCTAATCAAGCGAAAATTGTCTTTGCCAAGGATAATTTTCATGGCAGGACAATCTCTGTTATATCCGCATCGAATGATAATACAGCAACACATGAATTTGGCCCCTTTTTAGAAGGCATAGTACTCGTTCCGTATAACGATGTTGATGCGCTAGAACAGTTATTTAAAGCAGATAAAAATATTGCCGGTTTTATTGTTGAGCCGATTCAGGGCGAAGCGGGTATTGTCGTTCCGGATGAGGATTATCTAAAGCGAGTTAGAAAATTATGTACAGCATACAACGTCTTGTTTATTGCAGACGAAATTCAAACGGGTATTGCTCGGACAGGAAGTATGTTGGCGTCCTATAATATTGAAGATGAGCATAGCGATAGTAAACCAGATGTTTTGATTTTGGGCAAAGCTTTATCTGGCGGTGTATTTCCGGTATCGGCAGTGTTGGCAAATGATTCCATTATGTTGTGTATTAAACCGGGCGAACATGGTTCTACCTATGGCGGGAATCCATTAGCCTGTGCAGTAGCTATGGAAGCGCTAAATGTTGTGCGGGATGAAAATTTGACGCAACGGGCGTTTAAGATGGGGACATTGTTTTTGGATGGATTGCGTCGGATTGCTGCCAAGTGTACGTTAATTACAGAAGTGCGCGGGAAGGGGCTCTTGACAGCCATTGTAATTGATGCGGATGAAGAAAGTGATTTGGCCTGGAATATCTGTCTCAAATTTAAAGAAAATGGACTTTTAGCGAAGCCTACACATGGTAACAAAATTCGGTTGGCTCCGCCTTTGGTTATTACAAAAGAGCAGGTGGAGACTTGCCTAGAAATCATTGAGCGATCGTTGACTAATTTTAAATAGTGTATGGAGAGAATGATTGAATTGATCAAAAACAGGTCGGATATCGGAGCAGGGACTAGGGGGTCAGATCTGGGCATCGACGCCATCGAGATAGCTGCAATTAATAAAGGAAGTCAGTATTTCATTAACTATCCATTTGTTGATGTGCCCACTCGAAATAGCTCCATTTATCAAAATGATCATCATCCTTTTGCAAAACATATTCAGCAGATTTATGAACAATGCAAACAAGTAGCTTCCACCGTCGAAGATAGCTTATCTTGCGGCAATTTTCCATTGGTGTTTTCAGGGGATCATTCCTCTGCAATGGGGACCATTAGTGGTATAAAGTCCGCTTATCCTGATAAACAACTTGGCGTGGTCTGGGTAGATGCCCATGCCGATATTCATTCTCCCTATACAACACCCTCAGGCAATATGCATGGAATGCCTTTAGCGGCGATGTTGAATGAGGATAATTTGCCATGCAAAATCAATGAAATAGACGAATCGACACAAGAATTTTGGAATAAATTAAAACGAATAGCTGGCCCGGTAGGTAAAATACAGTCCAGTCATTTAATTTATTTTGGTGTGAGGGATACGGAAGAACCGGAAGATCTGCTCATTGAACGACTTGGCATTAAGAACTATCGTGTGGAAGATACGAGACAGCGGGGAATAACCGACTGTGTGGCTGAAGCATTGGAAATCCTGGAAGCATGTGATATGGTATATATCTCTTTTGATGTGGATAGTATGGATAGTGAATTGATCTCGGATGGCACGGGAACACCAGTACCTAAGGGGTTTTTGCCAAGGGAGATTGTGTTGATTTTAGAAGAGATCATCCGATCTGGAAAGGTGATTTGTTTTGAAATTGTTGAAGTTAATCCGTTATTGGACAACAAAGGTAATAAAATGGCAGAGGTGGCATTTGATATATTAGAACGGATCACGCCGCTCATTGAATTGAAATCGGGTAATTAACCGGTTTTGGGATTGTCTATTTTCAAGCCCTTTTATTGATGTGTATCGTCAACAAAAGGGCTTTTTTAATAGTATATCGTTGAGCTTGTCGAATAAAAATAACATAGCCTTGCTTATGTTAAAACGCGTATTGCTTTATGTGATTTAATATTGTGTTAACATGTTTCATGTACATTTGCAATTCGATTATTTACGTTAAATATGAGGATTTCTGATAAAATTGTTTTGTTTCTACTTTGTTTTATACAGCTTTTTTTGTGGCACCCGGGTACTGCGCAGGTTGAATCCTTTAAGGATATTAGAGGATTAAGTCAAAACCATCCTGATTCTGCAATTATGCTCGTCAAAAAACGTTATGCAAAAGCTGTTACGGATAAAGACTTATTGTTACAAGGCAATTGTTTACAGGCGATTGGATGGTTATGTGTTAATCAGGGACATTATGGACAGGCGCAGGACTACTATTTTCAAGCCGATCGAATCTACACGCAATTAAATTCAAAACAGCATCTTGCTTCGAATTGGAGTGATATCGGGGAGCTCAATATTTTCAACAAACAACATGATGTAGCGAAAGTTTATTTTAACAAAGCACTACATACTTTTCGAACAGAAGGGGATAAAAATGGAGCGGCAGGCATATTAGGGAATATAGGTCATTTATTTGAAAAGGAAGCGAACTACGACTCCGCCTTTTTCTACCAGCATCTTGCTTTGTCCATTTATAGCAGTGTGGGTAATAAAAATGGAGAAGCCAAGATCCATGAAAATCTGGGCAGTATTTATGAAGATCTTGCCAGGTATGACAGCGCTTTTTTTCATTTTGAAAAAGCAAGTACCCTCTATACGGAAACAAAAGACAATTATGGAAAAATTGTGGTCATCAATAATATGGGCGATATTTTTAGAAAGACCAATAAATATCCAGAAAGTATCAAACTGACACGATTGGCTTATCAGATGGCGGAAAATTTGGGTGATGTGTATCAAATGGCTGCTACGACAAAAGATTTGAGTAGGACCTACGCCTTGCGTGGCCAAATGGATAGCGCATATTTTTATGCCGAAAAGAGCCGGAAGTTGGTGCTTGAACTATATAGCGTAGATGGTGCTCGACATACCGCTTTTTTTCAGGCGCTCTACGATATAAATCAAAAAGCTGAGGAGATTGAAAAATTGCAGGTAACAAAAAGAATCAACTTAATCATGCTGTGGGGAACAATCGTGGTTCTAATTTTGTTAATTGTATTATCTTATGTATTGCATAGCCGCCAGAAAATTAAGATCAAAAATCAGATCGCCGAATCCCGAAAACAGGAAGCTGAACGCGAGTTGACCGAAATTGCACTTAAAAACCAGTTGCTTGAAGATAAACAGCTCAAGCAAGAACTGTCGCTCAAGCAAAAGGAATTGACATCCCATACCTTAAATTTAATCCGTAATAATCAATTTTTGGAAGAACTTCGTGATGAATTAAAAGGAATGGTTAAGGACGAACGCCGGGATCAAAAACGACAAATGCAGAAGTTGGTGTTGCAAATCAATGAAAATATTACGCAGGGCATCCATTGGAAAGAGTTTATGGGAACTTTCGAAAAGGTGCATCACAGCTTTTTTGAAAAACTTATTCAACGATTTCCAGATTTGACGGCAGCGGATATGCGGTTAATCGCATTGCTTAAAATAAATTTGAATAATATCGATATTGCCGTCTTGTTGGGCATATCACAAGATAGCCTTCGTGTTGCCAGACATCGATTGCGAAAAAAATTAAGACTGGAACAAGGGGAGGACCTCGCGGGCTATCTTATTGGGATTTCATAATTTTTTAACACAGGGGTAATAGAATGTTAATGGCGCTTAAATTGCGTTTAAACTACTGTTTATTAGTTGTTTAGTAGTGTCTGTTTCCTCGCTGTATAGCCCACTTTCTACCTTGTTTCCTTGTTGTAACGCTCGATATTTTGTGTGATTAAAATTGGCTGCCATCTTTGCAACAACAATCAAAGATTCATAATAATCTAAGCAAAATGAAAAACTTTTTAACGGTATTACTTGCCTCCAGTATTTCGGTCAGCGCTGCTTATGCGACCAAAATCAAAGGTAAGGTATTGGATGGTCAAACTGGTGAAGCTATTGCCGGTGCAACAGTGTTCTTGGAACAGCGTGGGCTATCGACCAAAACACAATTGGATGGTTCGTTTGAATTCAAAGGATTATCTGCGGGTGTGGATAGGGTTCATATCAAGCATATGGCCTATGCCGAACTAATTAAAGAAATCGAAATTCAAAAAGAAAATACACCTCATTTTATTTTTCAGCTGACGTCTACCGAACAGACATTAATGGAGGTAACCATAAAAGGACGTCGGAATGGGGGGGATGATGATCCTAGTGCAAGGCGTTTGGAAAAGAATGCGTCACAAATTATGAATGTTGTTTCGGCGCGCGCAATAGAGATTTCTCCCGATATCACCGTTGCAAATGTTGTACAGCGTGTTTCGGGTGTATCCATAGAAAGAAATTCGAATGGCGAGGGACAATATGCTATTCTAAGGGGGATGGATAAACGTTACAATACCACTTTGGTGAATGGTGTAAAGGTCCCAAGTCCAGATAATAAATACCGTTATGTGCCTTTGGATTTATTTCCTTCAGATATGTTGGAACGCTTAGAAGTCTACAAGTCGCTAACACCAAATATGGAAGCCGATGCGGTGGGTGGGGTTGTCAATATGGTTATGAAATCGGCGCCGACTAAATTATTGTTACAAGCAAATTTGGCAACAGGCTACAGCCAACGTTATTTTAAGCATGATTTTGGAAGTTTTTCAACAGGCGGAACCTCGGCAAAATCGCCCTATGAACAGCATGGAAAGAATTACAATGCAACCGCTGCTGATTTTAATAGGGGGGCATTGGATTATACCTATAAAAAGCCCCTTCCAGACCTTGTCGGCAATTTGACAATAGGCAATCGGTATTTGGATGATAAATTGGGCTTTATTTTGGGTGCAAGTTATCAAAATTTACATCGAGGTAGTCGTTCTATTTTCTACAAATCGGCTGTCGTTGGCGTAAATCCAAATGCGGTAATTACTGAGCAGAGTGATCGACAATATGATGAACAGCAACAACGCTTAGGTTTGCATAACAAGATCGACTATCGATTTAATCCAAATCATCGGATTAGCTTTTATCAAATGTATGTGAATTTAAATAACATGCAATTGCGTGATGCTGTAAATACGGTATACAATGGCCAGTATGATCCGAGTATTGGTAAAGCCGAGCTGACCTATGTGACAAGAAGCCGAAAAACACAGCAACAGATCTACAATGGTACGCTACAAGGGGATCATCATTTTTTAGATAATCGTCTGAATGTCCGTTGGTCAGGTGTGCTTTCTTCAGCGCGCAATCAATTGCCACAAAATACGATGATCAGTTTGGATGGCGTAGAAGAAAATTTTCAACGTAAACGGACTTCGCTCGTGAATAAGTCTCCTGTAACCTATCGTTGGGAGCGGAATACCGATAATGATCATGCAGGCTATTGGGATGTAGCTTATAAAGTTCCAATGGAAAACAGTAAGCTGGAGCTATCGACCGGAGGTTTGTATCGTGATAAACAGCGTAGTAGTTTTTACAATAACTACAACTTATCAACAGCTTCGGCAGAAGAGGCAAAGTATAAATACGGCGTGGATTTTCAGCGCTATACCGATCTCAATTTGACTGTTACCAATCCTACTGGAGCTGTCGCAAATCCATTAACTTACGACGCCGGTGAAAAAACCACAGCAGTGTATGGCATGTTTAATTATGAGAATGACAAATGGCAGATGATCGGTGGGATCCGGATGGAGCATAGCAATCAGCATTATAAATTATTGTTTCCGGCTGGAGAAAAAAGACCGGAAGGATCACAAATGTATACAGAGTGGCTGCCAAGTTTGACCATGAAATATCATTTGGACGAAAAACAACAGCTTCATGCGGCCTATTATCGTGCGTTAAACCGACCTGGATTTTATGAAATTGTACCCTCAAGTGTGGTTAACGAAGAGTTTTTAGAAAAAGGAAACCCAGATTTAAAACATGCCTTAGCAGATAACTTCGATTTAAGGTATGAATTATTCCCTGAAGCTTCCTCTCAATTTCTTGTAGGTATGTTTTACAAGAAAATCAAAAATCCAATTGAATATACCTTTCAACCGGATGAGCTTCGTAAGCAGGATGTATACTACACCCCCGGTAATTTTGGTAACGCCAACAACTTTGGTCTTGAGGTTGATTATATCAAGTATATCCAGAAATTTGGTGTTAAGGCCAATTATACCTATACCCATTCACGTATAACAACCGCTAAGATGTCACGTCGAATCAATGAGACCACACAGGATACTGAAGCGATTATCGTGGATCAAACGAGACCGCTATATGGGCAAGCTGCACATGTGGCCAATCTATCGCTACTTTACAAAGATGCCAATAATGGCTGGGAAGGACAGCTAGCTGGATCTTATACCGGCTCACGCATCAATACAGTGTCGCAATTTTTGAACGATGATTTATGGCAAAAAGGATTTGTTCAGTTAGATGCTTCTATTGAGAAGAAATTTAAAGCTGGTTGGGCCATTTTTGCCAAAGCCAACAACATCTTGAATACAGCAATGGAATTATATGTGAAAGGAACAAATCCCGAAAATGAGAAGATTGCTGAAAAGCTTATTGAAGGCGGAAATACGTTGATTAGAAAGGATTTGTATGGACAGAACTATATCCTTGGTTTACGTTATTCGTTTAGTAAATAATAGAACTGCGTAAAACAGGGCATGTTTTAATCTGAACATGTGCGACGTTAAATAAGAACAGTTTGTTTCGGTGAAGCTTTCACTTTTTTGGAAAGCCAATGTTTTGGATAAGTGAAATCTGCTTCATCATTAAAAATTAAATATATACAGATGAAAAATAAATGTATTTTATCGTTTCTAGCGTTTTTTATCGTGGTGCTAAGTGCCTGTGAAAAAGCAAATATTGATGTTGATACTTCTGATGCTGATGGAAGTGCTATAGGTGAGGTCTCCGGTGTGTGGAGCAAAGGGAGTGTGCAGCATATCAAGGGAGATATTATTATTCCCGAAGGCAAGAGCCTGACGATTGAGGAAGGTGTAACCGTATTGATGGATTCTGTCAATAAGCCTGAAATTGTTGTTTTGGGTAATTTGTATGCACTCGGTACAGCCGAAAATCCTGTGAAGTTTACGGTTGAAAATGGATATAAGACAAAGACGAATGAATTTGGCAAGTTATGGGGCGGAATTTTAGCCGCTCCAAGCTGCCAGGAACTTGTTTTGGACAATACCGTCATTGAATATGGCGGTGCAATTACATCGGATGCGTCGACTTCTGTAAAAATGGGCTTGTATAAAAAAGTTTCTGGTGAGGCTTTGCCAGCTTTGTGGTTCTCAAATCCAGACGGAAAGCTAGTGGTTCAAAATAGTACTGTAAGTCATTTTCACGAGGATTGTACGTATATTGAAGGTGGAAAAATCATTTTCGCTAACAATCGTTTCTTTTCTAATGGGGTGACAGGTGGAGAAGCGATGAATTTCAAATCCGGATGTCTTGCCGATGTTGCTTATAACCTCGTGTATAGTGTAAATACCAATGCATTAAAACTATCCAACTCGGGAGACCGTACGCCGCAGGCTTATATTATTATTTATAATAATACCATGCTCAATACAGGGTGGCGCAGACCTACAGCCAAAGGAGGCTCCATATGGCTAGAAGCTTCTGTCAGAGCGGAAATTTATAATAATCTTTTTGCCAATACACGGTTTGGAGTCAAGCGGGATCCTAAAAAACCAGAAGATAGCCGTTCTGTGTCAGGTAATAATTGGTATTATGGCTACGGTCAATTGACTGTAAATCAGTTTCAGGTCGGTAAAAATGATATTGTAGGCGGTAGTAACGATGTTAGAGGTAAAGTGGCAGGGGAGAATAATCCTAAATTTGTTTCTTATCCGTTAGAAACATCGGTTGACAATTACGTATTTGATTCAACCTGGGATTTTCATCTTCAGGGGAATTCACCGGCATTAAAGGCCGGTACTTTGGCTTTTAAACCCCATTTTACGAGCGGCCTGGTGATGTCAAACGGGCTAACATATAATTCTCCTCAGCCTGCAGCGTATGTTGGGGCATTGGGTTCCAAATTCTAATTTACTTCATATCATGACAAATTTAAAAACACTACTAACACTAACTTTGGGAGCATCAACCCTGCTTCAAATGGCATGCAAAAATGGCCAAACAAATAGCGTAGAATCAATCAAACCCGTTATTGTGACCGATGCTGTACGTTATGATTCGGATGATCCTGCAATTTGGATCAACAAGAGCGATCCGAGCAAGAGTCTGATTATAGCAACGGATAAAGATGCCGATGGAGCTTTATTCGTGTACGATCTACAGGGTAAAACGGTCAAAGAAAAAGTAGTTTCGAATTTAAAACGACCAAACAATGTTGATGTAGCCTACGGTTTGGTATTGGGGGGGAAACCTGTTGATATCGCTGTCACAACAGAGCGTATGACCCATAAATTGCGTATTTTTTCACTACCTGACATGAAGCCGATCGATCAAGGTGGATTAGATATGTTTGTTGGTGAAACTGAGCCTGAATTCAGAGATCTAATGGGGATTGCCCTATATACTTCTCCAAAAGGAGAGATCTATGCTATTGTTGGGCGAAAAAATGGACCAAAAGAAGGCTATTTGGGTCAATATTTATTGGAGGATAATGGTTCTGGTTCGGTAAAAGCTACACTGGTTCGCAAATTTGGTTCATTTAGTGGAAAGAAAGAGATCGAGGCGATAGCGGTGGACAATGAGCTTGGGTATATATACTATTCTGATGAACAGGTTGGCGTAAAACAATACTATGCGGATCCAGCAAAGGGCAACCAACAGTTGGCATTGTTTGCTACGGCAGGTTTTAAAGAAGATCATGAAGGTATTTCGATTTATAAAGTGACCGACAGCACTGGATATATCTTGGTATCGGACCAGGGTGCAAATCGTTTTCAGGTTTTTAGTCGGGAAGGAACCAAAAGCAATCCTTTCGAACATAAATATCTGAAGACTGTGCCAGTTATGGCAACACAAAGTGATGGTTCAGAAACTACCTCTTTTAATTTAAATGACACCTTCAAACATGGCTTGTTTGTTGTTATGAGTGACGATAAAACATTCCATTATTATCGATGGGAAGATATTGCCGGAGCCGATCTGAAGAAGAAATAGTTACAGAATAAGTTGGTTTGCAACAGTTGTGATCCAATTTGCAACTGTTGCTCATTTGTGTTTGAATCGATGCGTGAGCAGAAATTTGTATCTTTATTCTGTTTATGTATTTTGTTTCTTTTTTTATTCCAAATCATGAAATAGTGTAAACCGTCATTTTGATAAAGATTTGGAAGTGGAGAGAATCGAATATTTATTTAATAGCTTTAGAAAATGAATACGGTTAAAATACTATTGGTTGAAGATCATATGGTCGTGCGTAATGGTATTAAACTACTTTTGGAATCTCAGGGAGAATTTAAAGTAATAGGAGAAGCCTCTGGTGGTACAGAGGCATTGTCTCAGTTGGCGGACGGAGTAGTGCCAGATATTGTTTTGACGGATGTAAGCATGGAAGTAATGGATGGGATGGAGCTGTTAAAGAATATCAGGCAAAAATATCCATTTGTCAAAGTTGTGATATTGTCTATGCTCAGTCAAATTTGTTATGTTGTTGAGGGTTTTAAAAATGGATTGTCAGGATACTTGCTAAAGAATATCGATTATAATGAATTACTTTTTGGATTAAAGCATGTAGCCGAAGGTGGCCGATATATAAGTGAAGAAATTAGCATAGCACTGCTTGAGCAAGTGTCTTCGGATCGACTGTGTATTGATAATGGTGCTAATATCATCCTGGAGCTGGATTTAAATGAGCGAGAGCTAGAAGTGCTCGAATTGATTGCGGATGGTTTTACAAATCTAGAAATTGCCGATAAAATCTTTTTGAGTAAGCGTACTGTAGAAGGGTATCGTCAGAACTTGCTCGATAAAACAAAAGTGAAAAATACAGCAGAATTGGTCAAATATGCTTTTCAGCATGGCTTATTAAAAAAATGATAATTGATGTTTTTCACATGTATTCACAAGGTAATGCATGGGGGGAGGTATTATATTAATTTACTTTTACTGATTTCTTAAAACGATTGTAAATAAATACACATACTCCAATAACAATAAAGGGTAGACTAAGTATTTGCCCCATATTGATGAATAAGGAGTCTTCAAAATGTTCTTGATTTACTTTCAAAAATTCATCCAAAAACCGGAATGAAAATAGCAATATCAGCAATAGAGAGAAATAATTGCCGTCGTTAATTCGAAACTGTTTTTCTTTCCACAATCGATATAATACTATGAATAACAAGAAGCAAAACAATGCTTCGTAAAGTTGTGCCGGGTGTCTAGGTATGTCATCAATATGTGTAAACACAAAAGCCCAAGGCAAATCACTGACTTTCCCGATCATTTCGGAGTTAAATAAGTTGCCGACACGGATACAGGCTCCTGCTAAGGGCACAACCAAAGCAATACGGTCTGCCAGATGAAGAAATGGAAGGTGCTGTTTTTTTGCAAATAAATAGATTGCTATAACGACGCCTATACCTCCACCATGGCTTGCTAGACCACCTTCCCATATCGCAACTATCTTTAAAGGATTATTTAAGTAATAGCTCGGATCGTAAAAAATAACATGCCCCAACCTAGCGCCTATAATAGTGCCCAAGACAATGTACAAGGTGAGCTGATCTAAAAATTCGATTGTATGGCCTTCATTTCTTAATATTGATCTTGATACGCTATAACATAAAATAATACCTAATAACCAAAATAAACCATACCATCGAATTGGGTGATCAATAATCGGAATGACGAAAATATCAGGATCTATTTTCCAAGTTATATAATTCAATATTTGATTACTTACCATATGTTTATTTATTGTGTTTTTTTAGGAGATAAGTATATCATAATGCTGTTTCGTTACACTTATCATAAAAAAAATAAATATAATTGTAAACAGATCGTTATATAAAGAATACGGATGATACAGAATTTGGCAAGATTTATTTTTTGTTTTCTATTGTTCCTATTGATGGTACAGTTGTTTTCCTGTCATCAAAATGGTAGGCAGCCCTCCAAAAATAATAAAGTGAGGGAAGATAATTCACTTACTTTAACCTATCAGGATACGTTACTAAAATATCTCTCTTTACAGGATTTTAAGGATCACACGATCATCAATAAGAAAGCAATAGAATTTGGGGAGGATCAGTATTTTAATAGATCTGGCTATAATTGGATTTTTTTAGCATATAACTACCTGCTACAGGATAAAATTGATTCTATTGAAATTGCATTGGATAACTTGGATGGGAAAGTGTCTCCAGATTTGTGTGTGCTGAAAGACTATTTTAGCATTAGAGCTAATTTTAGTTTTAATGATGTCACGAATATTGGTACGATGGAAAAAATGATCGATGCTAAGGAATATGCGTTAGAAATTAAAAGTAGGTTTAGCTTTCTTTTTTTTAATCTGTTGGCTAATGCAAACTATCGTCGCGCAGAATACAGACAAGCATTAAGAGATAATGAATCATGGTACTCTTATCACCCCAATAAATACGATCCTCATGTTGCCCAAGCATACCAGGAAATCAAATTTATGCAGTACATTGAATTACATGATGATAATAAATTAAAAGAAACATTGGATAGCTGTAAATATTACGCTAATAAAACGACGGATTCAGCGATAATCATGCGTATGTACAATCTGCAATCCCAATATTTCTTTAGCATCGGTAATAATCGACAAGCTGTTGAGGCATCCCAAAAGTATTTTAATTATTTATCTTCGAGCAAGATGCTCAATTCTTATGCTTATGCTAATTTGGCAAAAAATTTTTTAAATAATCATCAAATTGATTCGGCCATATATTATTTTAATGCAGGATTACAGTTTATCCGAACGCATAAAAGCAAGCAAAATAAATTGTTTTATTATCAGAATTTGCAATTAGCCTATGCATTAAAAGGAGATTATGAAAAGGCTTATTTTACATTAGATTCTGCTTATCAAGATTATAAAAATAGTATAAAAAACATTGAAAATGATCGGATAAATGAGATTAATACGCGATATGAAACCGAGAAAAAAGACCAGGCTATAAAACTTCTGAAAACAACCAATGCTTTTAATTATCAGATTATGGTTCAACAGCGGTGGATTTTTGTCATTTTATTTGCCCTTATCTTTAGCCTTGCATTTTTCATCTATTATCGAAATAAGCAGAAATTATTGACAAATATAAATCAGCGTATTATTGCTGAAAATAGACAATTGATTTTAGAACAAAAAACACGGCAAAATCAGTTAAATCCACATTTTATTTATAACGCAATTGCTAATTTGCAAGGTTTGATCAGTAGCGAGCAAAAATCAAAAGCAAATCAATACCTCATCCTCTTATCCCGTCAAATTCGAGATATACTCGAATTAAATAGGGAAGAGTATATTTCTTTGGACCAAGAAATTAAGTCATTAAAGAATTATATACTTTTACAGCAGATGCGCTATCAAGATCTATTTGATTTTGAAATCGAGAAAGGTAATATTGATGTGGATGATGTCATGATTCCACCAATGTTAATACAGCCGTTTGTTGAAAACGCTATTGAACATGCTTTTAAAAATTTAAATTATCGTGGTTACTTACAGATTCTTTTTAGTCAGACGTCAGATCAATTGCATATTATTGTCAGTGACAATGGCAGGGGAGTGCAGTCTGATATGATAAATGCTAGGCATAAGACTTCTTTATCACAGATTATCACTAAAGAGCGTCTTGAGCTTTTGTTTAATGATCCGATGCAAAAAGCAACGATTGAAATAAAACCCAATTATAGGGAAGATAATAGAGGATATCGTGTAGAAATACATATCCCACTTATTTTTACATTTTAATTAAATACGTGAAATGATTAAAGTTTATATTCTTGAAGATGAGCATAATATCTATTTGTATATTAAGTCTTTATTAGATTCGATACCCTATGTTCAAATAGTAGGGTATAGCCCATCCATTGTTCAGGCAGAGCGCGAATTGCCAATATCCAATCCGGATCTTATTTTAGCTGATATTCAACTTAAAGACGGATCAAGTCTGTCCTTCCTTTCAGAGCTGAAATTGGACATTCATACTATTTTTATAACTGCCTTTAACCAGTATGCCATAGAAGCACTCAACATAGGTGCAATTGCTTATTTATTAAAGCCTCTTGTTCCAGAGCAATTTATCGAAGCAATTGAAAAATGTTATAAGAAAAGTACAGAATTTAGATTCAACAGTATGCAGTTAAGCATGGCTGAAAGCTATCTAAAGGCGCCTAGCAGGCCTCGGAAAATAGCGTTACGTACATTTGAATATACCCAGATAGTCAATATTGATGATATTCTATATTGCCATGGTGACAAAGGTTATACCACATTTTATATTAAAGACAGCAAACCTATGATGGTTTCAAAAGTCCTCAAACATTTTGAAACCATGCTTCCAGAATCAGATTTTATCCGTTGCCATCAATCTTATTTAGTAAATGCAAACTACATAAAAAAGTATTATAAAGATGGGCAGATTGAAATGTCTGATGGTAAAATGATTCCTGTTGCGACTAGAAAAAAGGATGTTATCCAACAATTCCTGAATGAAATATAAGCCTTAAACTAACACATACCTCTTACATCAGCTTTATTACTAAAAAATGTAGCAGTATTCTTTATTGCTAAAATATTTAGTATTATATTTGTTTGTTATTAAATAGGAGGGGCTATGATGTTAGAAGAAAAACAGGCTTTGATCGGCAAGCTTAAAAGAGATCTGCTTGTCTGGCAGGGTGTACCTGAAAGGTCAGGTGATGAAATTGCTATGGATTTGGGACCTTTGGAAAAAGCTTTTCCAAATGGTACCTTTCCCAAAGGTGTAATACATGAATTTGTTAGTTTTAGCCGTATAGATAGTGCTGCATCCTGTGGTTTTATCGTTGGTATCCTTGGAAAACTAATGCGAAATGCTGGAATTTGTATATGGATAAGCTCAGTCCAAACCGTATTTCCGTCTGCAATCAGCACATTTGGGGTCGACCCTGCATCGATTGTTTTTGTTTCCATGCAGCAGCAAAAAGATGTTTTATGGGCGATGGAAGAAGCGTTGAAATGTCCTGGTATAACAGCAGTATTAGCCGAGATACATCAGCTGGATTTTGTTCAATCAAGACGGCTTCAACTTGCTGTTGAAAAAAGTAAAGTAACTGGTTTTATACTTCAACATAATCCGAAGCTATTGTTGGCCACCGCTTGTGCGGCACGATGGAAAGTCACTTCTTTGCCTAGTCAATCGATTGAGGGGTTACCCGGTATTGGCAACCCCTGTTGGAATGTCGAGCTGCTTAAAGTAAGAAATGGTACAACAGCCAAAGGAAAAATAGTTTGGACTCCGGAGGGCTTTAAAATATTATCCAACAAGGATATCGAGTCAGAAAATTGGAACTATAATTATCAAAATCTTGGTTAGTCATGAAAAAGAGATTTGCGTCATTATGGTTTCGTTATTTAAAAACAGATTGGTTTACTGTGTGTAAACCACAATTGCAAGATATTCCCTTTGTTTTGTCGATCGCAGTTCAAGGAAAACTGATCGTTAGTGCGCATAATTCACTAGCAGAGCAAGCGGGCGTATATTCAGGTATGGCCATAGCGGATGCGCGGGCATTTGTTCCATCACTTAAAATTATCCATGAACAAGCAGGACTGTCTGAGAAATTGCTGCATTTTATAGCTGGTTGGTGCATAAGATATACACCACAGGTTTCAATAGATGAACCCGACGGGATTATGTTAGATATTAGTGGTTGTGCCCATCTTTGGGGCGGAGAATTGGCCTATTTAACACATATTGCCTCTACATTTAAACACCATGGTTATACTGTTCGCATAGGTATTGCTGATACCATTGGTGCCGCTTGGGCGATAGCGCATTTTGGAGCTGATGATAGTATTATAAGAGAACAGGGCCAATTGGAGGCTCTTCTGCCTTTACATCCAGCAGCATTACGATTGGAAGATAGTCAATTGAAGAGGCTGCAAGCGCTTGGATTACAATCCATAGGAAGTTTTGTTCACATGCCCCGGACAGTTTTGCGTAGAAGGTTTGGCGCTAGTTTGCTGCTTCGCCTAGATCAGGCTATGGGATTAGAGGACGAATTTATTACTCCTATAAAGTCTATTTTACCGTATGAAGAGCGTTTACCTTGTCTTGAACCAATATGTACACCAAATGGTATTGCACTGGCTTTAGAAGATTTAATAAATAAATTGTGCAAACGATTGTCGGCAGAAGGTAAAGGATTACGTACAGCCAAATTAAACTGTCATCGGGTAGATGGAAAAATAGAGACAATTACTATTGAAACAAGTCGTGCTACAGCTCAGGTAAAACATATTCTTCAGTTATTTGAACTAAAAATTTCACAAATTGAACCCGCATTGGGTATTGAATTATTTACGCTGGGTGCATCCAAAGTAGAGGAAGTAGATCCTGTTCAGGAAACTCTTTGGGAAAATCGAATTGGACTAAAAAGTCCATTGGTTACCCAACTTTTAGATCGTTTAAAAAGCAGAGATTCCAGTTGTGAAATACTACGATATGTTCCATCTGCACACTATTGGCCTGAACGATCCATAAAAATAGCTGCTTCTATGGATGAGGTCGCATCTGCTGAATGGCAAACCGAGCGTCCACGTCCGACACGACTGTTAAAGGTTCCCGAGCGTATTATAGTCACAGCACCTATACCCGATTATCCTCCCTTAGTGTTCCGTTATAAGGGAGATAGTTATACTATCAGAAAAGCAGATGGTCCCGAACGAATTGAGCGTGAATGGTGGATTGATCCAGGTGAACATCGGGATTACTATGCCGTGGAAGATCTAGAAGGCCGGCGGTTTTGGCTGTATCGATCTGGACATTACGGCGGACAGGAAGATGAATGGTTTTTACATGGCTTTTTTGCATAAAGATGAATTATTGTGAATTACAGATAACAAGTAATTTCAGTTTTCTCGAAGGTGCCTCGCACCCCGAAGAATTGATTGAACAGGCGGCTCAATTGGGCTATCATGCTGTCGCAGTAACTGACCGTAATAGCCTTGCTGGTATTGTTCGTGCACATGTAGCGGCTAAAAAAGCCGGTGTACGGCTTATTCCTGCCTGTCGCTTGGACCTACAAGATGGCCCAAGTTTACTCGCTTACCCGACAGATAAAGAAGCGTATGGTCGACTTTCAACATTGTTAACCGTTGGGAACTTAAGGGCTGAAAAAGGCAAATGTGAGTTGTATAAAAAAGATGTATTTCAATATGCTGAGGGAATTATGTTTATTATTTGTCCACCTGAAAAATTGGTGGCTGGTTTTGAGCTAGATCCTTTTTTTATTGAATTTGTACAGCAATGTCAACAGTTCCTCCAGGGCTTTCTTAGTCTAGGTATTAAAAAACTCTATCGTGGAGATGATTCAAAACTATTGTTTAGAATAAATCAACTTGGTAAACAATGCGATATTCCACTTGTTGTTCTCGGCGATGTATATTATCATATACCTGAAAGGCGTGAATTGCAGGATATTTTAACATGTATCCGTCAAAAATGTACTATACAAATTGCTGGGTTCAATTTGCATCCCAATGCAGAACGCTACCTAAAGTCAATCACTGAAGTTGAACGTTTGTTTAGGGGGTATCCCGAGGCTATCGAACAGAGTGTAAAAATTGCAAATGCTTGTCATTTTTCCTTAGATGATTTGAAATATGTATATCCCGATGAGTTATCTTCTAATGGGCGAACGACGCAGGAGGAATTAACCTATCTAACTTGGGAAGGAGCCAAGAAAAAATTTGACGGTGATATCCCCGATAGCATTCGGGAAACGATTCAAATGGAACTTGATTTTATCCAGCGTAAAAATTATGCTTCTTATTTTTTGACGGTATATGATTATGTTCGATTTGCCAAAGAAAAAGGAATTTTATGTCAGGGGCGAGGTTCCGCGGCAAATTCTACGGTTTGTTACTGTTTGGGAATTACTTCGGTGGATCCCTCTAAATATAGGCTTCTTTTTGCACGATTTATGTCCGATGCCCGCGATGAACCACCAGATATAGATGTCGACTTTGAACATGAACGTCGTGAGGAAGTAATCCAATATATTTATGAGAAATATGGACGCAATCGAGCTGCCATTGTGGCTACAGTTACACAAGTACGTTCAAAAGGAGCTATACGTGATGTTGGTAAGGCCATGGGACTATCTTTAGATGCTGTAGGGCGTTTAGCAGGCATAGTAAGTAGCCATTGGGATGATGTTATCAATTTAGAGCGTTTAGTTGAACAGGGCTTTAATCCCGAAGACCAGCATCTGAGAAAAGTGCTGGAGTTGACGTATCAATATATTGGATTTCCGAGGCAACTGGGCCAGCATACTGGTGGGTTTGTAATTACACAAGGTAATTTACATGAACTCTGTCCTGTAATAAATGCTCGAATGGATAATCGCACCAATCTCGAATGGAATAAAGATGATCTGGAAGCACTCGGTTTTCTGAAAGTAGATGTATTGGCTTTGGGAATGTTGACCTGTATCCGAAAGGCTTTTGAACTCGCAAGAAAACATTACGGAAAAGAGCTTACACTCGCCGACATTGGAGCCGAGGACGATCCAAAGGTTTACGATATGATCTGTCATGCAGATACCTTAGGTGTATTTCAGATTGAAAGCCGGGCCCAGATGTCGATGTTACCCCGATTAAAGCCTAAAAAATTTTATGATTTGGTGATTGAAGTGGCTATAGTACGTCCGGGACCTATACAAGGGGATATGGTGCATCCCTATTTACGTCGTCGAAATAAAGAAGAAGAAGTTGATTATCCTAGTCAAGAGATCGAAGCTATTCTTGAAAAAACTTTAGGAGTTCCTCTTTTCCAGGAGCAGGCCATGGAAATTGCTATAGTTGCAGCAGGATTTACACCTGCGGAAGCCGACGAATTGAGGCGTAGTATGGCAACATTCAAATCCAAAGGGCAGGTATCTTCCTTTCACCAAAAAATGGTCGATGGCATGGTCAAAAAAAACTATTCAGAAGAATTTGCCAATCGAGTCTTTAAGCAGCTGGAAGGATTCGGAAGTTATGGCTTTCCAGAGAGCCATGCAGCATCTTTTGCATTACTAGTATATGTGTCCTCATGGCTTAAGTATTATTATCCAGATATTTTTGCTGCATCCTTATTGAATAGTCAGCCGATGGGCTTTTATCAGCCCGCTCAAATTGTTATTGATGCACAGAAACATGGTGTACTGGTACATCCTATTGATGTAAATCATTCAACTTGGGACAATACGTTAAAGGGTGAGATGGGTAAACCACATGCCCTTCAATTGGGGTTACGCCAAATTAAAGGATTTTCCATGGAAGAGGCCGTCGTGCTAACTACTGGTCGGCACAATGGCTATTCATCCATTACTGCAATGATGGACGTTGGATTATCGCTTGCTACCTTAGAAAAGTTAGCGCATGCAGATGCGTTTAGGTCGCTGAATATGGATCGTCGACAAGCACTTTGGGAAATTACAGCATTAGGTGATCGGCCAATTGAATTATTTAAAGGGCAAGCTTCTGAAAGTATAACCGAGGGACAGATCCAGTTACCATTGCTTACGGAAAGTCAGCATGTGGTTGCAGACTATGCAAAAACATCGCTATCCATTAAAGCACATCCGGTGAGCTTTTTGCGAGGAAAGCTAGATCTTCTCCATGTAGTGCCGACAGCAAAATTGGGAGGGATAAAAAATGATATGCCGGTCAAGATATGTGGATTGATTACCGTTAGGCAACGTCCAGGAACCTCTAAAGGTGTTTTGTTTATCACCATTGAAGATGATACAGGTTTTGCAAATATTGTGGTTTGGAGTACTGTGTTTGAAAAATATCGGAAAGAGATCCTTCGGGGAAAGCTCCTTATGGTCGCTGGTAAAATTCAAGCTGAAGGAGAAGTTATTCATGTCATTGCGCAACGTTGCTTTGATATGTCTGGCTTGCTAATGGATTTAACAGCAGAAAATGATAATGCTGCAGGCGTATTTCATAAAGGAAGAAATTTTCATTGATCTCTCATTTATTTATGATAATTCGGCCATGGAGGGTAAGCATGCTTGCGTCACTTGAATGATATTAATTTTTTTTCTGCGTAATGCCTATGATTTTTATTTGCCCAGCGGTTCTGGTCAATGGGAAGCGAGCCCGCTGAGCATGTCCATTCCCTATGATTATGCTTTGGTAAACAAATATAAGGCAATGGAGTAACTACTTTGATTTTCTGCAAGATATGGTAAGTATAATGCTAACCTAAATTATGTTCTATTTTACTTATTAGAAGGTAAACATGCTACTGCACACACGACAATCAACAGCAATATGACCGATAGTGACATTGAGTAGCCATAGGATGAGGAGATATGCTGCCAACCCAAAAAAATGCTTTCTTTTTGATGGAAAAATACACCAACAATACAAGCAATGCCTAGGCATATCGATAATTGTTGTATGGTAAGATATACGGCAGAGGCGTCAGCAATAAACCTCTCATTGAGATCTTTTAAAGCAAGTGTCATTAATGCGGGCAATACACTGCCACAGCCAATACCATAAAAAAAGAAGAGTGCATGTAATTGATCATTATCTAAAAACTGTGTATTGAAAATAAAAAGATGAAACAACAAGCCCAAAATCATAATTCCTAATCCATTAAGTATAACTATTTTTCCATAACGCTGTATTAATCTACTTACAATAACGCTAGCGAGTACATAACCTATGCCTTGCTAAATAAAGGCAATTCCAGTCATTGTAGACGTATAATTTTTTTGATTTTGAAGGTAATTGGAATTAATGATAAAGTAGGCATCCTGAACCATATAATAAGCTAATGCAGCGAGAAGCCCTATGTTGAAAATCCGATTTTTGAATAGGAAGAAATTTAGTAGGGTAGGATAACCTCTTTGTTGTAGTTCTCGTTGCTTTTTTAGAAACAATAAAACGAAAAAAAGTGTTCCTCCCAACAGCAATTGTGACCACAATGGCCATTTCAACTCCGGACCCATGATTAATGGAAAAATTATCCCCATCAAAAGCGCAAACAATGTTAGCATTGGCATAAAAGAGATCGAAGACTTTACACTGGAATCATCTTTAGGCGTATACCGATAAACAGCAAAGAAGGCGAGAAATCCAATAGGCACATTGATTAAAAAGATAAGGCGCCAGCTATCGTTTATCCAGGTTTGATCGGGGAGTATTCCACCCAATAACTGACCGATCACCGAAGCAATACCCGCTATACTTCCATAGATGCCCAATGCCATGGATCTCTTTTCTGGATTTTGAAATAATAAAGTAATCAGTGCAATACCTTGTGGAACCATCAATCCAGCACTAATTCCCTGGGCCAGCCTTCCGAGCAATAAGGCGTAGAGATTGCTTGAAACACCACATAGAAAAGAAGCGAGGGTAAAACCGGCCATTCCAACTAAATATAACTTTTTCTTTCCATAGCGATTTCCGGCATTTCTGGCATAAATCAAAATACTTGCGTAACCAACAATATAAAGTACAATAATCTATTGCGTATCACTATTACTTAAGTGGAGCGCATGCTGAATGTTCGGAAGGGAAACATTCAAAATAAAAAGGTCTATGACGAAAAGAAATACAGCAGTTGAATGGAAGGTACTGCTCATTAAAGCTATAGCGAAACAATGTCCCAAAAGATTTGGTGAGCTTAGGCGTGAAATGGAAGATTTGGCGCAAACGACATTGACTGTCCAGTTGCGTGAGCTCGAACGTGACGGAATTTTATGTAGACAGATTTATGCCGAATCTCCGCCACGGGTAGAATACAAACTCAGCGAGTTGGGAAAAACTTTATTGCCGGTCATCGAAAGACTTGATGAGTGGTGGGCAAGTTACCAGAGCGAAAGGGGATAGATAGAAAACGAATATAATAATCGAATCAATTCCAACTGTTCTTTTGAGCACGTATATACGGGGATGATTTATAATGCTTACGACGTCTTGTTTATAGCAAGACGTCTTCATCAGTGATTCCTTTAGATAATAAGTCGGAAATACTCCGCAGTGTTCTTTGAGAAATTTCTGTTAACGCTTCAGTGGTGAAGAAAGCCTGATGTGCGGTTACCAAAACATTAGGATAACTCATTAATAGTTGTATGGTCTCATCTTCAATAATTGTCGTTGATAAATCTTTAAAAAACAATTTTTCCTCTTGTTCATACACATCAATACCCAGTAATCCGATTTTGCGCTCTTTAAGCGCTTTGATAACGTCATTGGTATTAATTAAGTTACCTCTACTTGTATTAATGATTGTAACCCCATTCTTCATCTTATCCAATGATTCCTTATTAATCAAATAGTGGTTTTCAGGAGTGAGCGGACAATGTAGCGAAATGATGTCTGACTCCTTAAAGACTTCATCCAACGATTTATAATCGACGCCTTTTGCTACAAGCTCAGGATCTGGATATAAATCATAGGCAATGACATTCGCGCCAAACCCTAAGGCTATTTTGATAAAAGCCTTTCCAATTTTTCCAGTGCCAATTACTCCAATCTTTTTCTGATAAAGATTGAACCCCAAAAGTCCATGCAATGCGAAATTTTGTTCCCTAACCCGATTATAAGCTTTATGCGTTTTACGATTTAATGTCAATAACATGGCCATTGTATGTTCAGCAACTGCTTCGGGAGAATAAGCTGGAACTCGACACACTTTTATTCCAAACTCCCGTGCCGCTTCTAAATCAACATTATTAAATCCCGCACAGCGCAAGGCTATCAACTCAACACGTTTTTCAGCAAGTACTTCGATAACTTGTCGGTTTAGTTTATCGTTGACAAATGCACAGATTACCTTCTCGTCTTCAATAGCATTCACAATGTGTGGCCCTAGGTGCGTCTCATAAAAATTAAACTGAAAACCATAAGTACTATTTTCTTTTTCAAAGAATAACTTGTCATATGGTTTTGTGGAAAAGAAGGCGATTTTCATAAATTGTTTTCTACGTATTAGTATAATATAAATATACAGTATAAATTATTAATTGGGATATACACAAGCGGTTTTATTTCGTCCATTCACATTATAAACTATCGCAGTAGAGCCTTAAGACTATTAAATAATAAGTTGAACGATATAGTGGTGAATACAAGAAACCAACACGCTAAAGCATGCTATGAATTGAAATTAATGCTAGATAATTTTTTGCGGTCTTGTAGTTGTGTGTCTACAACGACTTCTGTTTTTTTTTCTAAACTTTGTAGGACTATGAAGCACTAAAATTAAAACCCTATGAAGAACGAAAAGAAGAGAATTCTTGTTATTGAAGATAATGAGATTTTATTGAGCACGATGCAGTTTGTTCTTTTAAGGGAGGGCTATGATCTATTACTTGCAAATTCTGGGAAAGATGCGCTCTCGATGGTTTTCGACGATAGCCTTGATTTAGTCATAACAGACTTATCATTACCTTTCGCGAACGGTTTCGAAATAATCGAACGCATTCGGAAAAGCAATACGAATAATCAGGTACCAGTCATCATTATTTCGAGTTTCCGTGACGATAATAGTATTTCAGAAGGATTTAAGGTAGGCGCCAATGATTATATTAAAAAGCCTATTTCTCCGCACGAGCTGATATCACGTGTACGGTTAAGGATAGGTCATGCTTAATCAAGGGTTGTGAGTGATTTTGCTCGCATCTATCCGTATAATAAATTTCAATATGATGTGGAAGTGTATTTTAGGTCTATTTTCATTGGTAACGATAGTGCAAGCACAAGATCGAATCACATTAGTTGAATATGGGAAAACAGATTATATCATTCAAGCGGATATAGACAATCCTGTTTCAATGCAAGCCGCGGGTGTTCTCAAATCTTTCACAAAAGAAAGTACGGGCGCAGACTATGCTATACAAGCTAAAGTTGATGTTTCGGATGCTATTATTTTGGAAAGCCTACCCATAACGGAGTCCTTTCCCGAGGATAGTTATTCTATTGATGTTGTGGGAAAGACTATTTGGATTAAGGGAAGTGGTAGAGGAGTGTTATTTGCGGCATACCGTTATGTAAGGGATATCATTGGCGGAAGAAAATGGTATGTAGGTAATGAAAACACCTATATTCCTAAGTCTACTAGTTTATATGTAGCTGCAGATCTAAAAATTCTTTCAAAACCAAGTTTTCAGTATAGAGAGGTCTATTTCCCAGTAGAACTGGATCAGGAATACATGGATTGGTATGGTCTCCATTATCTGGAAGACAAGTGGGGGGATTGGGGACACACTGCCAGTAAAATACTGCCACCATCGATTTATTTTAAAAGTCACCCCGAGTATTATTCGCTATTTGATGGGAAGCGCCAGCCGGCTCAGCTTTGCCTCTCTAATGAAGATGTCTTTACACATACCGTTGTTTACTTTAAGCGCAGGATGCTTGAAAATCCGAACGCTATTTATTGGTCTATTGCGGCTAATGATGACAGGGGAAGCTGTGCGTGCGATCGTTGTCAGGCTATAAATATGCGAGAAGGGGGACCGCAAGGCTCATTAATACACTTTGTGAACCGGGTAGCCGCAATCTTTCCAGATAAAAAATTCACGACATTGGCTTATCTTGAAACGGCTAATGCACCTGCACATTTAAGAGTTGCAGATAACGTGTCGGTTATACTAAGTAATATTGATGCTTTCCGGAAAAATGATATCACTGTTGAAGCCTCGGCAGCAACTTTCAGAAGGCAATTAAGCGCTTGGAAATCCAAAGCTAAGCATGTCTTTGTATGGGATTATTTGACCCAGTTTACCAATTATCTTACACCTTTTCCAATTCAAGGGACAATGCAGAAAAGTCTACATTATTTGAAAACACAAGGCGTAGAAGGCATTTTTTTACAGGGTGGTGGTGCGACTTATAGTGATATGGCGGAGCTAAATGCCTATGTTTTGGCCAATCTTGCCTGGGATACGGACGTTCGGTCAGAAGATCAATTAATGAATGAATTTATCGAGGGCTATTACGGTAAAGCCGGACCTTTTGTGAAAGCATACCTTAAACAGCGAAGAGGTCGTTTGCCGGGGCCGTCCTCTGCTTTGTCGATTTATGGAAATCCAATTGAAAATAGAATTGATTTTTTAAGCCCAGAAGCAATGGATCAATATAGGATGTTATTAGAAAAGGCAGAAACTGCCACTAAGGATAACCTCTTATTGGCATCACGCGTTAAACGTATCCAATTAGGGCTGGATTACACCTATTTACAGCAAGCAAGATTTTATGGCTTCCATGATCGCGGTATATTTGTGCGGGATGGTAATCGGTGGGTAGCGAAACCAGATGTAACGCGCAGGGTCGCTCAATTTGTTGAAGATGCCAAAAGGCTAGGGGTAACAGAACTCGCCGAAGCTGGAGCATCGCCGGACAGTTATGCAAAAGAATGGAGTGACATTTTCAATGCCGGAGTTAGAATAAATAAAGCTTCAGAAGCAAGTATCACATCGAAAAATCCATTTGACCCATCATTCCCAGCAAATGGGTTAAAGACACTAACGGATAGCGTTCCGGGCTATTTGGATTATAGTTACAATTGGCTATTGTGGAATGGTAAGCCAATGGATATTACTTTCGACTTTAAACAACCAACACAAATAGATACAATCGAACTCAATTTTCTGAAAGATGCCCGGCATTGGATATTTCCACCAAAGGAATTACATATTTCGCTCGCTATAAATGGTAAAGATTTTCAAGAAGTATCCGTTCAGAAGCATGCATCCATGAAAGAAGATTATAAGGTGGATAAAGTTCGATATCAAACATTAATAAATAGTAAGGTTACTGCTATTCATATTTATGCTGTCCCGTATAGAAAATTACCGCTATGGCGAAATCATCCCACAAAGCATCCACTGATGGCGTGTGATGAAATTTGGCTATATTGATCTTGTGAAATACTTAACTTAATTCCAATTGTTTTCGATATGGTTGTTAATCATTGCAACACTCTTCGGTGCTATCGCTGCAACTGCGGTATGGCGAGTTTTGGAGCCCAAAGTTTAGTTGATTCCACTTTTATTTAACGAGTTTTATAGGCAGGCATCTACGTATTAAACTCGTTAAATGAAAGTAGAACGTTGCTGGCAACAAAACTATCTTAAATCCGATAGGTCAGCAATAAAGTTCAAAACCTGTTCCTCTTCGGTAGCCCAAGAAGTAATTAGGCGAATAGCAGCATTATCATGATCTATTTCTTTCCAAATGTAAAACTGATATTTTTGACTCAATGCCTGAATGAGAGACTTTGGTAAAATAGGGAATAGCTGGTTTGTGGTGGAATCTGTTAAAAAGGAGTAGCCCTTTTCTTTAATTGCTTTAGAGATTTGCATCGCATATGAATTTGCTTTTTGCGCCAGTTGAAAGTACAGATCATCTTTAAACAATTCGAGAAACTGTACGGATAAGACGCGACCTTTGGCTAGTAAGGCACCTTTTTGTTTGATCGCATAATCGAAATCCATCGCCAATTCGGGCTTATTGAAAATGATAGCCTCACCTAAAAGCGCACCGTTTTTTGTACCTCCAATATAAAATACATCACAATATTTTCCAAGATCTGATAGCGCTAAATCATTGTTGGCCGCTGTCAATGCATGTCCTAAACGGGCACCATCCAGATAGAGTAGCAAGTGATGTTGCTGACAACATCCGAATAACGCCTGTAGTTCTACCAAGGTATAAATTGTCCCAATTTCTGTAGAATTTGAAATATAAACTATTCGTGGTTTTACCACGTGTGGCGCTAAAGCATGTTCTTTCAATGTTTTTATGATATCTTCAGGAGTTAATTTTCCACTTATAGTTTCTACGGTAATAACTTTATGCCCGGTTGCTTCAATAGCACCAGTTTCATTGGCAGATATATGTCCAGTCTTTGCACTAATCACGGCTTCATGAACGCGTAAGAGAAACGATAGTACCAATAGATTGGTCTGTGTCCCCCCAGATAGAAAATAGACGCAGGCTAGTTCATTAGCTATCTTTCTCCTTAAAATGGATTTTGTCTCTTTAGCATATTCATCATCTCCATACCCAGATTGCTGTATGAGATTTGTTTCAATAAGTTTATCTAAAATGCGGGGATGCGCCCCTTCTGAATAATCGTTTTTAAAACTATACATAAATTTATTTTTTAGTTGACCTGCTCTTAACTCTTTTGTTCCAATTTTTACTAATATTAGCAATGAATCTTGGCCGAATCAAAAGTATAAATACATAGCCGTTTTTCAATAATCTTGACATTGAAAAAGATTTCTTTTTCTACCACTAAAACGGCATTGTAAAAATGAATGACTAAATTGGCTAGTGGTTGCTAATCAAATTTTTATCTATATGGAATTATGAAAAGAGTTGTATTTGTTGGAAGTATCTTGCTGGCATTTGAAATGGGCTATGCTTTCAATACCGCTAAGCACTTGACTATGGTAAATTTGTTCATATCATGGATATTGAAGGAAACAAAATAGAGCTTTGGCAACCGAATGATATGGTTTACGAAAATATGGGAATTGATATGGGAGTAACAACTATAAAATAAGTTATTTTAGTCACGTTCAGTAAGAACCGATTTTAACTTGAGATGCCAACCGAAATCGAGAGACGTAGCTGCGATAGCCCCCAAACAATAAGCGATTAGATCTGACCATACGAATCCCTGGCCAAATACAAGACGTAACAGCATATTGGTTCTGATCCATAAAAAGAACGGAGATTGTATGAGTTGTAAAAATTCGATCGTAAAACAGCATACAACAGTGATGATGCTGGAAAAGAGAAATGAATTTTTAATTAATATAAAGCGTGATAGCCAGTAAACCATCACAGCATAGAGTACATCACCGCAGATCGGTGGTATTGCCCCTATTTTTCGGGACAACAGACCGAGAATGATAGTGGCTATGGCTAGGAAAAGGTACTGAATATTTGTAATTTTTTTCAACACGATACTAGGTGTCTGGTTTATTGCCTTAAATAGGAGACCGTTGGAACAACATTTCCGAAAATCTTCTTGTTTCCTTTTGTGGCTACAAATTCACCCTTTTGCGCTATCGTACTGGCAATTGAAAAAATCACAATGGTGTCGGTTTGAGGATGTATTGTAGCGAGTAGTTGTTTGTTTTGATCAAATATCTGAAGCTGGTTGACCAGCGTTTGGTTGATTTCCATGGAATGAATTGCCGCTAGTGGAATAGTTTTGAAATCTTTTTTCGAGTTCTTAATGGATAAATTCTTACTGTCAACCTGTATATCGATCTTAGGATTGATGAATTGTAAGAGGATAATCAATGGTCCAATTACAACTACCGCGACCAATATGCCTAAACCTTTCGCGGAACCAAAATTATTTGCCGCATCAGCAAGCCCATTTATACCACCTAAAAAGACATAAAGAAGAACAAATACTACTGCTAAATAACCTGATCCGAAGATTAAACCCTTTTTTATATTATGTGATTTAAATTGAAAAGTCTTCATAAAATGCGCATTTAATTTTTCGATTTTTTTTGTTAAAGATATTTATATTTATGTAATCAGACTGATTAGGTATACATTTTTTTAATTTTATCATAGGCAACATTGGAGAATATCATTGAGATTAAGCGAGTTAATTTGTTAAAGAAGTCAGATTATTTTCTATTATTGAATTATACAGTATTCACAACCCTTGGGATTGTGAGTATATTTTGGGATTGGCAAGCAAGCATTGGGCCTTTGATAGTTACGATTTTGATTTTAATAATCATTCGCAAAGTAGATATTTGGTCCTATATAATCTGGTTTATTTTTGGATTTATTAGTTTAAGCTTTTTTTTATCATGGATATTTAATCTGTCTTTCGGGATATTTTTGCTCCAAACTGCTTGTTTTACAGCGGTTAAGCCTGCGATTTCTACATTCAAGGGAATTGGACGTGACCGTACCGATATTGTATTTTCGTTAAATTCTACTGAGTTTATGTGTCTATTGCCAGAAAACAATGATTACAAAGGGTACGCAATGAATCCCATGGGCTATAGAAAGTGGTTTAAGATAGCTGACATTATCTCTGTAAAACGTGATCGACAAAATTTAGTGATTGCTTTAAGGGAGCGCCTCATTCGTCCTCGTGAACTTAACACAGAGGATGTAGACCTCATCATAAATTTTTTCCAGGCGCGCATGCCGCATCTCACCAATACTCTTGAACCGGAAAGTGTTCGCCGAGAGGAGGAAAGAATAGATTGGGTTAAATTAACGTTTATTGCTATACCCGCTATTTCCGCGGGACTTGCAATCTATTTTTTTGCCTATAACGGAAGGAATTTTTATAGCACAATTTTGGTCGTTTTTTTAGCAATACTTGTTGCCGTGGTTTTATTAAAGATTATTAATCAGTCTAATCACACTACTCAGAATGACTAGCGTTGTTATTTAAGAAATTTGCATACCATTGTCCGGAAGATTTTATAATACGCATTTGATTTTTGAAATCAACATACACCAGTCCAAATCTTGGACGATAGCCCTCTGCCCATTCAAAATTGTCAAGAAAGGTCCATACAAAATATCCTTTAATATTTACATTTTCCTGTTTTGCACGATAAACTTGCTTTAAAGCGTCTTGTAAATAGTTAACTCTTTTTGGATCATGAACGATACCATTTTCTACTTGATCGGCAAACGCAGCTCCATTCTCAGTGACGATCAAAGGGGGCATATTAGAATATGAACTAAATTTTTTAAGCATATAGTAGATGGAAGCTGGGTAAACCTCCCAATTCATTTCGGTCATTTCAACTCTACGCTTTTTCGCAGATACTATTTTCGCTCGAAGATAAGGAACAAACATTGCGTATCGTATAACTTCCCGTGTATAATTTTGTACCCCTATGAAATCCATGTTAAACTTCAAATCTTTTTCATCATTCACTTGAATATACTTTTCGATTCTATTCAGGATTTTAATCTCTTCTGTAGGATAGCCCATACCTAAAAGCGGCTCTATAAAGAGACGATTTAGCAAAACATCTGCTTTTTTTGCCGCTAAGATGTCCTTATCTCTTGAAGAAAAAGGTTCTACATGAGAACAGGAGAATGTGGTGCCAACATGGCTATCAGCTTGTATTGATTTAATGATTCGCCCTCCATGTGCCTGTGCTAAAGCAGCATGATGGACTGCAGCCAAAAAATTGCCCAAGCCTCTTCTTTCCGGAGCATGTACACCAAAGAAATAGCCCGCGGCAGTGAAGACAGTAGGCTCATTGAGCACCATCCAGTTCTTGACACGATCACCATAGGTTTGCACACATTTGGAAACGAATTCTCCAAACCAGTCTTTCACCTCACGGTTTACCCACCCACCTTTTTTCTCTAATGCATGCGGTAGATCCCAATGATACAATGTAATCCATGGAGTAATTCCAAGTTCAAGAGATAGATCAATTAGGCGGTCATAAAAATCCAGACCTCTTTGATTTACTTCGCCTATTCCATTTGGAAATATACGGCTCCATGATAAAGAAAATCTGTAATTGGGAATATGCATTCCCTTCATTAGATATAAATCCTGGTCATACCGATTGTAAAAATCACAGGCTTCATTGCCATGTTGATTTTGGAATACGCGATTCCTTTTTTGTACGAATACATCCCATATTGAAGGTCCCTTACCGTGCAGGTCGTGAGCCCCTTCAATCTGGTAGGCAGCTGTGGAAACTCCCCATATAAAATCTTCGCCAAAGGCGTCTTTGGTTAAAAGCATGTATGATAATATGATTATTGGACCTTTATCTCATTCTTTGAAACCATTAAGTTTTGTAAAATCTTAACGGTGAATAAAATGAACTGAATTGGCCCAAAAAGATTCTAAATAAAATCCCCCCGACAAAATAGCTTATTGTTTTCATAATACATACATTAACCCCTTTTAATTTTATTTCCTATCGTTCTATAAAATAACACAACTTTTATGAAGTCGATGTAAACGAAAGATTAAATGATAGTACAATAAGTGATTCGATCAGCTTGGAAAAAAAAAGCTATTTAATTTCAAATTCCGTAAATATCGTTCTCTTAAATTCTAAAACTTCTGGTGTAATTTTGAAGCCATCACCACCATATCCCTTATTGAATGTCTCTAAAGCCATTCCTGTCCGATATTGATTTGATTCGTTTGACACGGTCCCATCATTGGACAAGTACAACAGTTTCCCGATTTTAATATCAGCCCTCGAAGCAAGTTTTTTTGCAGATTTTAAAGCATCATCATACGCAATGAGGTCGGCTTCTCTCAAAATACTGTCTGCTTTAGAATGGTCAAAAGATATCGACCCAATTCCACTTATTTTAGTTTCTAATAGTTTTCCTGTCAATTCTGTGAATTTAGATAAATCATGTAAAACGAAATCGATTGTTTGCTGCGCTTGGTAACCTACAAATTTATTGGTATTGGCAACATATTGATAATCTTTGTTAGCCGAAACACTGCTAGTTTTAATATCTTGTTTGTCATTTCCGTATTTTTTCAGCAATGCTAATACTGTGTCGACAGTCGCTTGCGTTTCTCTTACAGCATCTACCATCCTTGGTTTTGTAAAAGACGTATTGATTGTCAAGGTTACTTGATCAGGCATAATTCGGATCTTTCCCTCACCACTTACACGAATTCTATTCGGATTCTCATGAGCTATTTTACCGCAGGAAGATAAAAATAAGCTTCCGCTTAAGCCTATTAGAAAAGTATAGATTAATAGCTTTTTCATACATTTTAATGTTCAATATGATGTTTATAATTAACTAATTGCCTAAATATAATAAATATATAGGAAATACCTATCGGCAAACATCACTTGAAGGAATAGGTTGCGGGAATAAATTGAATAGGATAATAGAATAGTTTTTATAGAAATGGCCAGAATTTCTTCTGGCCATGACTACTTTGTGAACTGTTTTTTTTAATGGATCGATTATGCTAATCAACGCTCTTTGAATAAATCTTGAGCTGCTTTTGCAATGACTTTCTAGCCATATGTATCCGTGTCTTGACTGTACCCTCAGGAATCTGAAGATGCTCAGCGATCTCATAATACTTAAATCCTTCTAAGAACATTACAAAAACATTGTAATAGTCTTTCGATAGACTGTTTAATGCCTGTTGAATATCCGATGCCACAAAATTACTCTCTCCACGATTTGTTGCCATGTCGTTTCGATAGCCAGTGCTGATATATTCACTTCTATAATTCTCCAGTCGTTTATTACGTGTATATTGATTGATATACGTATTTTTCATAATGATATAGAGCCATGACATCAACTTAGGATGCTTCAGAAACTTTTCGATAGATGCTAGTGACCTAACCATGGTTTCCTGCACCAAGTCCTCCCGCTCATCTGGATCATTTGTAAATTGCGCTGCCAAATATTTTAATGTAGGTCTTTTTTCCTTAAAGAGTTGATCGATTGTTGTATTTTCCATTTTATCAAATTTTAAGTGTCTATCTTGTTGCATTTACTGCAATTAGGATGCTAGAAAATAGTACTAAAAATAGTGGCTGTACTGATTTTTAAGTCATGGTTATGGTATGTTTTATCTTTAAACAATTGTAAATCAAATTTTTAAATTGTGATTTTGTGTCGCCAACGTATTTTAATTTGTCTATTTTGCTTAAACAATAAGTGTTTTCCTGTTTAATTTCCCCTTTTTATCTACTGCTTACACGTATTTATACGTAGTGTATTAATTTGTACATTTTATTTAAAGAAATAGATATTAATTTTTAAAACTGTTGCCCTATTTGGATGGTTATAGGTACAACATGACGTGGAAAGCAATATGGGGAACGACAACAAAAAAATATATTTTGACATATCGGAAGGAGCGAAAGAACAGTATGAAAGATTTGAAGATCATTCGGAATTGAAGCAGGCATGGGATGGTAGTCAGGAGGACTTCTATAAATTGATTATCAAAAACCAACAGGATGATCTTGGAAAAATAGGACGGTATTTCCGAGATGAATTGGCTCAGGAGCTTTATGGAATGCGTATATCACTTCAAAATTTTACAAATCGCTATGGTGATTTCGAAGAGTTACGTAGTTTACGCGATTCACTTGGGACGTTGGTTATAGAAATTCGCAATAAAGCAATTTTACTTTATAATCCGATTTTAAATGACTTAGGAATTTTTCATGCAGTAGATGAGTTGGTAGGGAGTTATAAGAATCAATCTGGTTTTACAATTGATACGTTACTTGATCCACATTTGAGCGAGTTGGACCGCGAGACACAAGTCCATCTATTTAAATTCATAACGGCGTTATTTCAATATTTAAATGATGAGGTAACTGCTAAGGCTATTGCGATATCAATACAGGTGATTGAATTTGAGATCTTAATCAAAATTTCTCCCTTTTTTAGACAGGGAGATGCATTCTCAAAAAAACCGGCTGTAAGTAATCCTATGCGTTTAACAAAGATTGCTGAACTTTACAATGCACGCATTATGAATGATACGCTGACGACCGGTATTATAATTAAATTGACTATTTAAACAGATAATAATGATAAAAATCCTATTGGTTGAAGACCACATGGTTGTTCGTAACGGAATAAAATTACTATTGGAATCGCAAGATGGGTTTGAAGTTGTTGGGGAGGCTTCTAATGGAAAACAGGCGCTCCAATTCTTAGCTTCAAATCCTGTCCCGGACATTGTATTGACCGATATCAGTATGGATGAAATGGACGGGATGGAACTACTGCAGATGATAAAAAACCAGTATGAAACGGTTAAAGTGGTTATATTATCCATGCTTAACCAGATCAATTATGTTATTGAAGCTTTCGAATCTGGACTTTCGGGCTATTTGGTTAAAAATGTTGGCTATAGCGAATTACTATTTGGATTAAATCATATCGCGGCTGGTGGTCGGTATCTAAGTGAAGAAATCGCCATGATATTGTTGGATCAAGTCAGCTCCGGACAAAGTTATACACAGCTGCGAGGAGAGATGTATGAAGATTTCGACATCTCGGATCGAGAGCTTGAAGTATTAAAACTGATAGCTGAAGGGTATACCAATGTTGAAATTGCAGACAAGATTTTTTTAAGCAAGCGTACAGTTGAGGGCCATAGGCAAAACTTAATTGACAAAGCTGGAGTAAAAAATACCGCGCATTTGGTTAAATTTGCTTTCGAGCGAGGTATTTTAAATTAATAGTTTCATCAATCCATCGCTGTATTGATGACTGGTCATATCCAATACAGATTGACGTAATGGTCAATCTGTATTTTTGGGTTAGTTGGTTTTTTAACATGTTGAGCACGGTATGGATTTTTCTCATCCTCATCTCTATATTTTAGTTTTCGTCCGTTGGATTTTGATGTTTATAATTGATGTTTTCCTCTTCTTCGGGATCTATCTCGTCTAAGTCTGGTTCAGGATGTTCGCTAGGATCAGTGTCATTTGGATCCGGCGCTGTTCGTTTCCCAAGTAATCCTTTCCCGTACCATATGTTACTAAAATAGTAGGCAATAATAATACCTCGTTTTACTACTGCACTTTGTGATAATATTTCTTCCATTTCGATTTTTGCTTAGTTGATTGCATCCCACACTAAGGGACGCTATTCTATTTATAAATAAACAATGTCTGTTGGAAAATAGTTTGACAGATTTCAGTATTCAAGATTAGGGATCAATCGATCAACATTTGTTCAGGGAATGGTTCAACAATAGGGAAATACAGGTGGACAGTAGTCCCTTGCCCGACTTCAGATTCAATTTTAATTGTTCCGCCTAACCGTTCCATTATTCTTTTGACGAGTGAAAGACCAATGCCCGTACCAGGTATTGAACCTACATTATTGGCTCTGGTGAACATTTCGTAAATATGTGGCAATTGTTCACTTGGAATTCCAATACCGTTATCCTGAATTCGATAATGCGTATGGTCATTTTGATGGGAACTATCAATTGTTACTACTGGCGTATCAGATTGTGTTGAATATTTTATTGCATTAATAATCAAGTTTGAAAAAATTTGATATGCTGCACTTTTTTCGCCCCAGATCGGTAATAGCTTGCCAAAACACGGCTGGCAATTATTAACATCGTACAGCATACTATTTTCTTGAAATATGCGCTGTATTATGTATGCCATCGGAATTGGTTCTTTGTCCAAAATGCTAGCGCGATGTTGGCTTATTTGAACCATATTATTAATGATATCTTCTATATTTGTAACACTACGGCTGAAATTCTGATACCATCTGTTGATTTTTGTTAAGTCAATGTTGTCCGGGTGTTGTTGTAGGAATTGTATTCCCATTTTTAAGATGGACAATGGATTCTTTAAATCGTGCGATAAGGTATGGGTAAACATTTCCAACTCGTTATTCAAACTGAGAAGCTCTTCATTCAGTAATTGGCGTTCTTTTAATTTGGCAAAAATAGATTCTTTGATGATTTGGTTTAGGCGAAGAACGAAATTGATTTCAGCATCATTCCAGGGTTTGGCGACATCGTAACGTATGTCCTCCCAAATTTTGAGTCTTTTGTTTTCAGATTTTGTATTTTCCAACATCATCTGCATCACCTGACTACGGTTTTCTATTCTAAACCAAACGATATAATAGTCATTTTCCAAACCGACTTTTAAATACATTAAACCTGCAAATTCAAGTTTATCGCTAAACTTATCCTGATGATTCAGGCGAAAATTGTAATCTTTAAAGAATTCTTTATCGGTATGATTTTGGAGAAACTGTATAATTTTGTAAAATTGGGCTTTATGGGGGGAATGCCCATAGTTAAAAAGATCACCCTGGTTGAATATTGTCAAACCATCTGCATGTACCAGTTGGGTTAAAATATCCATATGCTGAATGAGAGCACAATTTACCATCTTATTTTCAGCTAAGCTTCTTTTCAGCTCTTCTTCAGCATTTTTAAGAAGTTCCGTTCTTTCCAAAAGATTCTGTTTGATATAGCTTTCATATTTGCTGGCTGCTGCCTGGATGGCGAATGTACACAGTTTTCGCTGTTGCAGATCAACTAAACATTTTTCTTTGTTCTGTGCAACTACAAGTCCCCAAAAGTCTTCATCGATACAAATGCGAAAAAACAAGGCGCTTTGCACACCTATTTTTTTTAAAAAGAGACGATGAGGTTCTGGTAATGGAGCTAACAAACTCGATAGAGAATCAATACCATCGTCCGTAGAATAAAATTCTTGCCCCTCGATTTCAATTTGTGGGGCATATCGATATGAATAGCTTCTATAGTATTCCAAAGCTTTTTCGGGCATAAAATCTTTAGAGAACTCCTTTCCTTTGAAATGAGATTTTCCATTCGCAGTATGCTCGGCAACCACTGTGCTATAGCCTGTTTCCTGGATGTGTAGAACAAAAACTCGATCATAATTCAATAATTTGCTCACTGCAGCACAAACACGATCCCAATTGTTGGGGTGAATACTATCAAGCAGAAAATTAAGTTCATTAATTTTTTTGGCAGCGATGTTTTTTTTGTGCTGTCTTTCCCATTCTAAATAAATGAATGGATCATGTTTTCGCAATTTTACATAGATACGTTCTTTATTTACTTTAATGGTTAAAATATGGCTGGATTGTTGGCTATCAATAAAATCAGTCACTGCATTTTTGACCTTGATGCATGACTCGCCAAATAGCTTGCTTACACTATGAAAAAAATTCGTCCCTAGAAACTTTTCTTTTGAAATATCCACATGTAAAGCAGATTCTGATATCCCGACAACCATAAAATCCCGGTTTAGAACCACTAGACTTCCAAAAGATTGAAGCTTATTGACTAATTGGCTGTTAGATTGATAAGTATAATTCATGCTGCACCAAGATTCCTTATGATATAGCTAAATATACGTATAAATTACTTTAATACAGCTAAAAATTACGATGGTAAGTTCATTAAAAAATAGTTTTGAAATGCTCCACCGCAATACAAGAAAGCGTAGCAATTCTTTTTGGGAAAATTAACTAAAGTTGCACATCAAACTTTTTTGCTACAACGTTAGCCATACCTTTAATTAGTGATTTCCACTGTGGATAGGAGGCACCCAATTTAGCAGCTAAACCGACGAAATAATTTCGAATGTTATCACTTACGTTATCGTTGTCTACGTTGATGATCTCATTTCTACCAGCATATTGAAACAGCAAGCTGTTTCTACGTTGCTCGATCAGAAAAGTAGATGATGAAATTCCTTCAAAAAAGTGCGCTGTATTTTTATCGTCTGGATGACTTGGATCGGGGCAGGGTTTCAGTGTGATTGCAAATATCTGATAATCCGCAGTTTTCTCGGACATAATATGAACTACATTTATCCAGTCGTAACCACCGCTAGATGGAAGTCCGGGCCCAGGAATGTCCAGTCTGATGTAATCATGCAATTCCAAGGAGCGTTCGATGGGCATACCGTAACCCGAAGTAAGTTGAAATACTGTAGCCGGAGGCGCTGAAAACTCATACCACTGATTTACATTCTTTAGATTATCTACCGCTAAATCAAAAGCCATATTAGCAATAGCCTCACTTGGAAACTCCAGCGACTCAAAGCAATCTAAACGTTTGCCATCTTTCTGTTGTGGAATGATATTTTTCATATTTCCTCCTTTTCTTTCAATAATTAAATATTCGTGTTATTGTAATCTTTTCGATATTATACTATCAATTGAACTTACAACGCTATTGTATTCGCAATAAAGTATCCTATACGTGATCTCCCTTTACTGATTGTGGCTTTATGCTATATCCTTCGATTAACCTAAACTAGCTTTAAGTTTTGCAAGCAAATTATCCGCATTAGTATGATTAACTTTCATCTTTCGAATGGTTGGTCGTTTACCCTTATCTTTTTGTTTAATTATTTTTAAAAGGTCGTCCATATATTCATTTTTATAGCTACTAATATCAAAAGATTTGCTATGTTGTTCAATCAATTGTGTTGCCATATCCATTTCTGCTTTTTGAATTTTTACTTTATTCGGTAGTTTTAGTTCATCGAGCGCTCTGATCTCTTGTTGATAACGGATTTTATTCAATACTAATGCGTTTTTATAAGGCTTTATGATTGCTAGGTGTTCAACGTTTCGCATAACGAAAGATCCTAAACCGGCCATTTTTGTTTTTTGGAGCGCTTTTATCAAGAGTTGGTAAGCCTTTTCACCACCTTTTTGCGGTTCTAAATAATAGGGTGTCTCAAAATATACACTATCAATATCCGCTACCTTTATAAACGCATGCAAATTGATCAATTTTGTTTTTTCTGGACTTGCATCTTCGAAATCTGCATCTTCCAAAATAACATAATGGTCTTTTATAAAATACCCTTTGACAATATTGTCCCATTTCACCTCTTTGCCAGTGTTTTCGTTTACGCGCTTAAATTTGATATTGGCTAAATCTTTCCTATCGAGCATATCTAAATCTAAGGAGGCACTTTCAGTTGCACTGTATAATTTTATTGGGATATTGACCAAACCAAAACCAATAGCTCCAGTCCAAATTGCACGCATAAATTAATGTTTTTAGTGTTATGAGCTGAACCTTGATGCGCATGAAATGGTTTGAAATTTTATGAAATAGCTTTCTCAGATCAACTGTTTAGAAATACGATCACATTATAAATACGATCAGAGTTTATGCGCCTGCTACAATACGAGCTTCACTATTTTTCCGCAGAAAACGGGATAGTTTATCTTCCAGCTTCGCTAAGGGTAATTTATTTTTAATCGTTGGGAACTGTCCCTCCATAAATACCCGCTGTATTGCTGGATGCACATAATATTTCTGTGACACAGTCTTGGTATTACCAAGTTGTTCAGCAACATTTTTAATGACGTTATTGAGCTGTCTTTTTCGCGCATTGATAGCCTCCGCCGGTTTGATTTGCGCAAGCTGATAAAACGCTTCTCGGCTAGCCCCCCAAATGCGAATACTTTTGCAGCTGATCTGCCCTTTCGAATTTTCGCGCAGATAGTGATTAAAAGCGGAACCACAGAAGCTGCTTTCGCAATCTGCGCTATCAATCTGAAATATCCTTTTCCCTTTCATTTTTAGCAGTTCCGTCAATAGCTTTGCCTGTTGCCTATTTGACCATGATTTTTGTTGGAAAACTCCCTTTTTTCCTTTGTATGCTAATGATATTGTATTATTTGCGATAGTAACGTGTCTTTTTTCCAGCGTACTCAGGCCGTAAGATTTATTGGTGATGGTGTAGCGTTTGTTGCCGATACGTATGAGTGTACTATCCATTATTTTAAAAGCAATTGCACACAGTCTATTCATGTCCCATTGCTCTCGTTTAAGATGTTTTGTACTGATTTTTCTCAACTCCTGCAAGTATTTCCCCATAAAGCGGATGTTGCTAAACTTTGCTGCTTGCCTTTCGTCAACAAATTTCGAATGATAAATATATTGTTTACGCTCTTTTTGGTCATACCCAAACGCTTGTAAGTCGCTTTTGGCACTTTTGGCAATCCACACATCCTTCCAATTGGGTGGAATTACTAACTTCATAATTCTATCTAAAATCTTTTGATCCAAAACTTCTGTTCCGGACATATCGAAATATTTAAAAGACTTGCCTATTTTCTTTCTGGTATATCCAGCCTTTATTTTCATATTACTCTTCAAAGTCGACGTGATACAATGTTTAAAATAACTCAGCACTGTTTGCAAGCATCTTGATATAACCTTGCGCTTCTAAAGGATATTGAGAGGGTAGATTCGCAATGCTGTCTATATTAACCCCTATACGATCGATTGTTCGATTAATGTTATTAATAGTGTTGTCTTCCATTTAATTTCCTTGGTGAGTGAGTTGTTTTTTTTTGCTTAGAAGAACAAAATAAATAGCGGTTCTGTTTTATAAAAGCAACCATATTATTCTAACACAATAGCGCTGGTTTAAACGCCGGTATATCGCGCCTTGTCAATCCTAGAAGAATTCTATTAAAAAGGCCGCTTTAAAGCAGCCTTTTTAATAGAATTCTTCTACTTATTTCCTCGATTAGCATAGAAGGTCTTTTTGCTTTGCTCATTATCCGCTTTGATCGGTTTGTTGATCGATCCATTCAAATTTTGTCCCTGTTCAACGGTTTTGACAGTTCCTTTTCCAATAGGACCACCGCAAATAATAAGCATAATGACCGTATTTTGCTGATTTGTGTTTTTAACTCGTGATTTCATACCTTTTATATGTGTTAATTTGCGAATCATAATAGCTATACAATAATCTTATTAATTAGCTAAAATATCTTTTCCGAACCTATTAATAAGATAACCTTAGCATCTTTAAATTGTTTACGTTTAATGTTGGACCTTACGCCACCTTCTTATAGACTTTGAGTTGCTTTTGCAGCTTCTTCCTCGTCATGTGTATTCTCGTTTTGATAGTACCTTCGGGAATGCCAAAATAGGACGCTATTTCATGATATTTATACCCTTCAAGGAACATCTGGAATACCTGGTAGTTCTCTTCTGATAAACTGCACATGGCTTTTTGAATGTCATCCGCAATAAATTTATTCTCGCTTTTATTGGCTTCTGCCGCATTGCTGCTTTCCAAACCGATATACGTGTCGTGGATATCGGTAATGCGTTTAGCCTTGCGATATTGGTTGATATATACATTTTTCATGATAACATATAGCCAAGACATTAATTTAGGATGGCGGATAAAATCATCAATCGATTTTAGTGCACGGATAAGTGTTTCTTGAATTAAATCCTCTTTTTCATCTGGATCATTCGTGAATTTACCAGCAAAATGTTTCAAAAGGCTTCTCTTTTCTTCGACTAATAAATTTAAATTGTAGTTGCTCATAGTACCATTTGTTATATTGATGGATGTTTTATTTGCTGGATCAAGTACAATTAGAGTGCTAATTTTTCCATATTAAGCCGTTTTGGAACATTGCCAAACAGCTACATGGGAAAAATACGTGTGACCAGAGTAATTGTTTTTGTATCGGAAAAACTACAATACAGCACCATGGAGCCGATCTAAATGATCAATCAGCATCAATTGACATAATTTTGAAAGGGTATTTGTTCCCTGAAGAAATGTCTAAATTACGGGGCACCACGTTTTTAATTAAATGTGATGAACGTCTATTTTAATCCACAGGTATCTAAAAGCCTTTTTTGTCTTTTTGTTAAACTAATTAGTTTTGGCTGTGGTTCTTAGATAAATATTTAATATAAAAACAATTAGACTATGAAGAAGACTAGAAAATTTGCGTTAGTTGCATTGACATTAATGACGGGGGGCGTAATGTTATTCTCCTGTCAAAATTCCGATAAGAATACATCCGAGGGAGCAGGACAATCGGACAACATTGCGCCGAGTGACGCAGACGAGACGCGGTATAATTTAAGCGAGCAGCAAAAGATGAGCATGCAGAAAGATACCAGTCTAGCAGATACACTAAGAAAAGATAGTATTAGCGGTAAGTAGCATTGTCGATAACAATAATTGGGCTTTTAAAGGGTAATCCCTAATGATTTGTTAAAGCGTTTGTCTAAAAAAAACTCCCTCAACTGAGGAAGTTTTTTTTGTTTTTAAATTGATTTCAAATCGTCATCATCTTGTTCCGAACGATCTGGTCCTGCTCCGTCAATGTCTTCTTCTGTCTGGATTTTTTCCTTATTGTTGCGATCACGTTGTTCTTCCTCACTTGGATCAGGTCCATCGCCATTTTCTGGATAATACAGATCTGGAGTTACATCTTCAAGATCGGGTACTTTAGGGGGCGTATACGTACGGCCACCGTCGTTTGTTGATGGATCGTTGTCTAAGGGGTCTATTCCGTTTAGCAATAGCGCATTGTTGTTGAGATACTGTGAATACGTATCATTAAATCGAATCGTTGCATTCATAATTTTTTAAAAGAGAACACTATTCAACTCTTATTGGTTGACTCTTTTTTAGGAAATATATCCCGTAAAGTTTAAAAACTAATTCAAAACTTTTCATTTGTCGATCTTGTTATTATTCCAATTAAAGTCATTTTCAAATTATAATAGAGATACGATGAGAAAATTTACACTACTTTTATTAATAACAACGGGTATTGGTTATCAAGCGAAAGCGCAAAAAATTGAGACAATTCCTCAGATGTCTTCAGAGGTCGGTATTGAACCGATACGTCAGGGAAACTGGATGGTCGGCGGATCGATCGGCAATTTAGGATATAGTTTCGAAGGAAAATCATTTAATATAGCACTTCAACCGAGGGCAGGCTATTTTGTGTCCGATGGTTTAGCCATTGGCGCGCAGGCTAATCTTGGCTTGACTACTATTAAGGATGCGGATAATGATTGGACGTACGGGATTGCACCGTTTGTGCGATATTATTTTCCAAATGCTGGATCAACGACAGGAAGATTTTTTGGGCAGGGTGATATTGGTATTTCGGGAAGTTCTAAGGGTAACGATGTTGCTCTTGCGGTAGGGGCAAATGTTGGTTATGCTCATTTTATAACTCGAACAGTTGCATTGGAAACGACTTTTGGATATAATTATAGTAAAGCCAATATCAATACAGGTAGTGGTGCAAGCGGATTAGGCTTCAGTGTAGGTTTTCAAATCTATTTACCAGGCAAGCGCTAAACAGCGAAATTAATTACCACCTTAAACAAAGCATGTTTCCAAAATAAATTGGAAACATGCTTTTTTTGTGAACGTATTATTACGTACGCCATGGTATGAAAGACTCTTTTTTTTTAAATGCATTCTATTCAGAAAACAATTGAAGCGCAGTGGATGTTTCATCAAAAAGAAGCGGAACGATGACAGCAACAAAAAATATTGGATTGGTACTTAAAGATAGAATGGGTAAATGGTCTTCTTATAATATTCCATTACTTAAAGAGTGCCATCTTAACAACAAGTTAGTAAAAAGCAATGAGTTTGAAGGGATTTTTATTGTAGGAAGTTTGGCAACAGGACTTTATATTTTTTCATTGTACAAAAATCGGTTTATCGATTTGATGGGTAAACAAATTGATACGGAGGATATTTGTGAACATTTTAATCAATATAAGCAGGCATTCATTTAAGTAGCTACTTCATCGAAACAAGCATAATTAAGAAACGTTCATTTGTCATCCATACGATAGAAGGGAAATATACGGATATGCAGTATGTGCGATCAACTTTTATTGATCGCACATATTTGCTTTAGTTAAAAATTGGCTTATCTAACTTTATCGCTAAACGATAAACAGCATTCATCAATCCAACATGACTGTATGCTTGAGGGAAGTTACCCCACTGACTTCCATTTTCCTCTGTAACATCTTCACTGAATAAGCCGAGGTGATTACTGTAGGTAAGCAAACGCTCAAAAATTTCTTTTGCCTCATCGACCCTTCCAACACAGGCTAGCGCTTCGACATACCAAAATGCACAGACCAAAAAAGTCGATTTAGGTCTTCCAAAATCATCTTGATGTTTATATCGATAGAAAAGGCCATTTTCTCCCTTTAATTCTTTCTCAAGCATTTCGAGGTGATGTAGCGCCTTTTCCGATTTCGGATCTAAATAGTCCATTAGGATCAGCTGCAAGGTGCTTGCATCCAGGTTACTGCTATTTATTGCATTTTGATAGACTTTACGATCATCATCATAGCAAGCCTCAATATATGCTTCTGCCTTTTTTAGAAGAATAGTTGCGCGTTCCTCCATGTCTTGATAGCCGTTTTGGCGCGCAATGAGTAGTGCCGCTTTACATCCGACCCATTGAAATAAGTTAGAATAGCAATGGTGGTTTGCAAAATTTCTGAATTCCCAGATGCCTGCATCCTTTTCCTCAATTGTAGCCTCAATTTTTTCGAGGATGAAATTCACCCATCCCAAAACGTTTTTATTCTCATGAATTTTAAAGCGCTGATCTGTGAAGAGTGGTAGTAATGCAATCATTGCTTGACCATAAACATCATTTTGAATATGTTCGAAAGCTTGATTTCCAATTCTTACCGGACCACTTCCTTGATAGCCTTCCAAGTAAGGTAAGATATGTTCTGTAAGCTCTGTGGTGCCAAGAATACCGTACAGCGGTTGAAGTCTTCCGGGATTACGATGAGTGATGCCAGCAATGTAATTTGCGAAGCTTTCCATTTCTTCAAATTGACCAATATGTGTTAGAGCCGTCAGTACATAATAACTGTCGCGTACCCAGCAATAGCGATAGTCCCAGTTTCTTCCAGAACCTGGATATTCCGGTAAACTAGTTGTTGAGGCGGCGATAATTGCTCCCGTGTCCTCATATTGGTGAAGTTTGAGCACTAATGCTGATCGGATAACCTCTTTTTGGTAGATGTTAGGAATACTACAGCGTTTAATCCACCGTTGCCAATAACTAATTGTCTTTTGCAGAAAGTCTTCACACGTACTTTCAATGGCCGATTCAAAAGCCGAATCGTAAGTGAGTACAAGATATCTGTTCTCACTTATGATGGTCCAGCTGTCGTCCTGGAAGAAGTGAGAAATGGGCAAATCAGTAGTCAACCGAATTCGTTCTCCGATCTGGTCACTCGTATAGAGAATGTGATTGCTTCCGCGTGTTGGCTTGAGCATCACACGGCCATAATCTCCTGTCGGCTCACACTTGATGTTGACACTAGGAGCACCATAGAGCGGCTCTATTTTACGTATCAACATTAGTGGCTTAAAATACCGTCCAAATTGCTCGAACCGTGGTGCAAAATCTGTTATACGGTAACCATACGAATCGGTATGGATTTCTGTACAGAGTACATTGGAATTTTTAATGTAATACTGTTTTGTTTCTTTAATCGGCTCTTCAGAACTAATTCTAAACGTTCCGCCTTGATTTTTATCAATCATGCCGCCGAATATAAAGCTGTCCTCAAAAGACGGCCAGCACAGCCATGATATGTTTGTGTCGATGCCGACGTGTGCAATATAGGAACAGTTACCAATGATTCCTGATTGATAGGTATGTCTTTTTTCAGTAATGTTTTCGCTCATTATTTTATAATAAGTTGATCCAAAAATTGAAGAACATCTTCTTGTTCATCTAAATAATATTTTGCTGCAGATTTGTTACTGCCTACTTTGATACTTATGGTTGACTGAGGAAGATATCGGAATAAATCTTCATCGGTAATATCGTCACCAATTGCCAACATAAAATCGGGCTTTATATGGCCGGCGATTTCCAATGCAGCCTTACCTTTGTTAACTTCCGTATTTTTAACTTCTATCACAGCATTCCCATCCAACAGCTGTAATCCATATTCATTCAACATGGGATTAAATACCTCTTTAAGTTCAGTTGCTTTTAATTCTCCCAATCCGAGTTCGACTTTGCGATAATGCCACGCTAACGAATATGGCTTAACTTCCACGAAAGCACCAGGAGTTTGATCGGCTAATTTTTCCATCAGCTTTTTTACTTCGGGCATCCAATGTAGCGCTAATCCTTTTTTATATGACCAGCTGAAATTGGGGAAATTAGACCAAATGCCATGTTCTGCAACTAGATAGTAAGACCGGCCATCAAACCAGGATGATAAACTTTCCTGTGAACGGCCACTTATGATAACTAACGTATTTAGTGGATCTGAAATAATGTTGTCCAAAAGATTATAGAGTAGGGTGGTTGGCGTTGCCTTTTGGGCATGGTTCTGAAATTTGACCAGTGTGCCGTCATAATCCAGAAAGAAAAGTCTATTGCTGCTTTTGCTATAGCGCTCAGAAATACTGTTAAATACCTTATCCGAAATTCGTCTCGCCCATTCGTCACGCTGTATAGCCTTAGTTTCAGCTAGGCGATTGGTAAAGAGCTGGACCCAATGCTGAACATTAAATTTCTCAATAATTTGCATATTGGAATCGGCCCGTTCCTGAATCTCTTCAGGAGCCATAGTTAGCGCCTGATAAATACGATCTGCAGTTTCCATACGGTTAAATGGATTGATAATTAACGCATCAACGAGTTCTTTGGAAGCACCTGCAAATTCGCTTAATATTAATACACCTTTCGATAATGTTTTACTGGCGATGTATTCTTTACTGACCAAATTCATTCCATCCCGAGTGGAAGTAATCATACAAATATCTGATGCAACATATAATGCAACCAACTCTTCGAATGGAAGCGATTTGTAGAAATACAATACCGGTGTCCAGCTAAGGTTTCCATAAATAGAATTGATTTCACTTACTGTTCGATTAATCTCATCCTTCAATTTTTTGTATTGCGAAACCTTATCTCTAGATGGCACAATTAGCATGTACAAAACTACTTTGGTGTGCCATTCAGGATATTTTTGGAGGAAAGTCAGGTAAGCGCGTAGCCTTTCTAAAATTCCTTTACTATAGTCGAGCCGGTCGACTGAGATTATTATTTTTTGATCAGGAAAGTGACTTCTAAATTGGGTAGCTACAGCCTGAATTTTAGGTTGAGTACTGACTTCAACAAACTTTTGAAAGTCAATGCCCATGGGAAAAGATTCTATAAATATATGTCGATCTTTATATTTTAACTGATTATGTCCCGACGAAACGTGCAGAATTTTTTTGCAGGCATTTAGAAAGTTTTGGCTATCTGCAAAGGTATGAAATCCGATAAGATCTGCTCCAAGCAACCCTTCAACTAATTCTTTTCGCTGTGGGATGTTCATAAAAAGTTCCTCAGAGGGGAAGGGAATATGATGAAAATAGCCAACGTTGAGTTCTTGATTTTCTGAGCGTAACAATTGGGGCAGTAGCATAAGCTGATAGTCTTGAACCCAGATGAAATCGGAAGGCTCATCAATAGAGATAGCCGCTTCACAAAACTTTTTATTCACCGCCACATAGGTAGACCAATATTCTGGATCAAAATGGATGTAGCTTGGTTGGTAGTGGCAGATAGGCCAAAGCACCTCATTGGAATACCCTTCATAGAAATTGCGAATTTCGTCTTTTGATAAGAAGACAGGAAGTAAATTCATCGGTTTCAGAAGCTCAATAATTCTTTCCTGTTCCTCTTTATCTTTAGGCACAATTCCCGGCCATCCAACCCATAAGATCGCATCTGTTTCAAAGGCTGAATTTAAACCAGTTGCCAGTCCTCCTGCACTGGGTTTGATGATTAATTTTTCTTTTTTTCGTTCTATTTGTATCGGCAGTCTATTTGAAATTATTATTTTCTTCTTTTTTTTCATAAGAATATTAGATCGATTTATTTGTCGTGTAGAAGAGTTATATCGAATATAACGGTGGGTATTTAATCCATTGTTTTAACAACCTTGGCGGAAAATAGTTTGGATAAATTCAAATTACAAGGATCAATGGGTACGAACGCGAAGCCTATTTCGGCTTGTTTTAATATCTAACGAATAACTTTTGGAGCGTTTATGTTCAGAATATCAAAAAAAAGGCCTGTAATTTCTACAGGCCTTAATATGGTATACTTATTTGGATCACGTTAGGCTGGCTGAAGCTTTTTCTGCGTCCAGCTTTTTCATGAATTGATCGAGTATGTTACCTAGTCTACCTGAAATTTTTCCTAGAATACTTTCCCAATCCTTAACTGTACCGTCGCAGTTGTCTGAAACGATTTTGATACTATGAAAGGCAAGATTCTTCTGGAAACAGAAATTCGCTAGCGCATAAGATTCCATGTCAAAAGCCATAGGGTTTAAATGTTTAATATCCTGATAAAAAGATGAATTTACATGGATAAAACGATCTGATGTCAACAGCGCATCTTCGTAACGAAACTCATCAGCCGATATCGATTCCAATACTCCCTGCCCCTTAAAAAATAACGTGTTCTCTAGAAAAAATCCATCCGTATAAGCGTCTCCTTGCGCGTAATAGGACGGATAAAGAACATGTCCTATGGGATGCCGTGTACAGCCTACTGTACCAACATTGAGAATAATTGGATTAATTCCCAGTATTTTGATGTCTTCGTAAAGTCTGGCGACAGACAAGAGCGCATTTACTTTGCCAACACCAATTTCATAGATGTAAGTGGATTTACTTGGCGAAGGAAAAGATAGCTCGTTCTTATTTGCTACCAAGATTACCGTTTCAATATCTTTATTCAGGATCATTTAATTTTCTTCAATATAAGGGTATTCAAATTCCAATTTTCCAGCAGTGATTAAATTTAAGAAGTTAACACAAGCTTGTTTTGAGGAATCAAAATCCATGAATGTGTAATTTCCACAGCTAATAGGATTTTGGAAAGGAACTTCATATCCTGCTGTAAGAATTATTTCAAGCACCTCCTTCATTAATTCCGCCACGTGTTGAGGAGTTCGCTCTGTGCCGGCCAATACAACATAAAATCCTGTGCAGCATCCCATCGGGCCCACATAAATGACTTCATCACCCAAAATCGTTCTAATTTCCGTTGCGAAGCAGTGCTCGAGTGTATGCATTACTTCAGGAGACAACATACGCTCAGGTGAATTCGGCCTAATCATTCGAATGTCGTAAGTTGTATAATTTTCGACATTGCTGTTAGTGGTGTTAGAAGCTTTCGCGTAGATCCCTTGTTTTAATTTGGTATGATCTACTGTAAAACTATTTACTTTTGCTTTTTCTTTTGTGTACATCTTAATCTGTTCAGTGCTACAAAGCTTGTCGCCTTATAGGGGTTAAAAGTTAACTGTTAAAAATTTCTACAAAGATACTAGATTATTATAGAATAGGGCTAAAGAACGACTATTTTAACACTTCGTAATGTTCGACTGTTGGGAATGGATCGTAGTAGTGATGTAAAAGTTTTTCCCATTCCTTAAATAATGCAGACTCCCTGAAACCGATGGTATGGTCCTCTAAAGTTTCCCATTCCACCAACAGGATGTACTGATTATCCTTTTCGATGCATTTACGGAGAGAATGCGTGATGTATCCTTTACTTGCACTGATATACTGGCAAGCTGTTTTATAATCTCTCTCAAAATTGGATTGTTGCCCTTCAATAATTTGTAATATAGCTACTTCTAAAATCATAATTTCGTTTTGTATGTAAGTTTTAGTAATATATCAAACTTAGAGAATTTGTTTTTTATATGCAATACAGCAACAATCTTAATCCGGAAATTTATTCTATATTCAATTTAAAAAGGATTTAGGTCTGACCAATGTATCAAATGTATTTTATGCATTGTTGACTTGTAAATTCATAAGCTCGACGACTAAAGGAATTCCAGGATTACGATTTTGGGCGTTCCAAACTAATGAAAGCGTTGTTCGCTGTGGCAGAGCATCCAGTTCCAAAAACGAGACATTAACATGGTATCCATTTTTTAAGGACGACGGAACAATTGCAACACCGATCCCCTGAGCCACCATATTAAATATGGTCAATGCATTGACTGTACGAAGCGTTACTTTGGGAATAAACTTATGATCACTGAAAATACTCATGACCAGATCGTAATAGGAGTGACTATAGTTTTTGGAAAACAAGATAAATGATTCATCTTTTAAAGCATCCAGACTTGGCTGTGGAGATATCAAAAGTGGATGGTTATTGGGTAATACAAGACTGAAGTGCTCCGTATATATCGGTTGGCTACTTAGTCCAAGCGGAACTTCGGAAAGACGGACAAATCCCAAGTCCAATTCTCTTTTTTCCAGCAGATCCAGCTGCGTTTCATTCGCCAATTCGTGAAGAGATAGCTCAATGTCGGGCTGCTGTTTTTTCAGATTAATAAGTAATTCCGGAAGGATAGTCTGAACAGCCGATCCAATAAAACCGAGCTTTAGGGTGCTTATTTTTCCGTTGGCATAACTCTGAAGTTGAGTTTCAATTTGTGCTAAATGTCTAAATAACTCCTGCGCCTCTTTAAATAGATACATTCCGGCCTCTGTTAACATGACATTCCGCTTAGTGCGTTCAAAAAGTAATACTCCATAATATTCCTCTAACTGCTTAATTTGCCTGCTCAAACCCGGTTGTGCAATAAACAATCTTTCCGCTGCCCTTCGGAAATGCAATTCTTCGGCCAATACTTTGAAATATAATAAGTGTCTAAACTCTATTTGATAATTCATGGTTATCAATTGATGATGGAAATGGTATTTCTGCTTATCAAATATAGCAAGTACTTTTGGGTAAAGCAGATTGGAAGATGGATAAATTTTTATACGGCAGTGGGCATTTGACTTGTTCCACAGCCTTAGCAATAGCGAAAGGATTGGTTCGGGGAGAGTTATCGTCCGACGTCAGGGAAAAGATCGATCAAAGCGCCAGTTATGTCAGCAAAATAGTTGAGCGCGGTGAGGTCGTCTATGGGATCAACACGGGTTTCGGTCCGCTCTGCACGACACGCATTGATGCCGGTCAAACGCAATTATTACAGGAAAATATTCTTAAAAGCCATGCTGTAGGTGTGGGTGAACCTATAAGTGATGATTTAGCAAAGTTGATGCTTATCCTTAAAGTTCACGCGCTTTCTAAAGGATTCTCGGGTGTTCAATACAGTACAATTGAGCGGATGATTTGGCATATTGAGAATGATATCATTCCTGTTGTGCCAAAACAAGGGTCAGTCGGAGCTTCGGGTGATTTAGCGCCTTTGTCTCATTTATTTTTACCATTAATTGGTTTAGGAAAAGTCAAGGTAGAAGGGAATGTCGTTCCTACAGCCGCCATTTTGAAAAAATACGGTATGGCTCCGATTCAATTAGGCGCAAAAGAAGGGTTGGCACTGATTAATGGGACTCAATTTATGGCAGCGCATGGCGTAATGGGCGTTATTGAACTATACCGTATGCTTGAAAATGCCGATATTATTGCCTCTATAATGATTGAAGGCTTAAATGGTTCGATAAAACCCTTCTTTTCGGAGCTACATGAATTACGACCGCACAAGGGAAATCGTTATGTTGCTGCAAGCATCTTTGATATGCTTCACGGATCGGCTATTCTTGAAAGTCACAAACACTGTTCCCGTGTGCAAGATCCTTATTCTTTGCGTTGTATTTCTCAAGTTCATGGCGCATCACGCAACGCTTGGTTTCATTTAAAAGATACCATCGAAATTGAAATAAATGCGGTGACCGATAATCCTGTGATCATTAACGATGAACTAACCATTAGCGGTGGTAGCTTTCATGGGCAATCTATTGCGTTACCTTTGGATTACGCCACATTGGCGGCATCTGAAATTGGGAATATTTCTGATCGGAGGGTCTACTTGTCTTTAGAAGGTCAAACCAATGGTGTACCCAAATTGTTGATGAAATCAACAGGACTCAATTCAGGATTTATGATCTTACAATATAGTACGGCCGCCCTAGCGAGCGAGAATAAGGGACTTTGTTTTCCGGCGAGTGCCGATAGTATTCCAACTTCTTTAGGCCAAGAAGACCATGTGAGTATGGGATCTATCGCCGGACGAAAACTGTTGCAGGTGATTGACAATGTCGACAAAATATTAAGCATTGAACTGTTGTGCGCCGCCCAAGCTAAAGATTATCATCAACCGTTAACATCAACCGCTGCACTGGAAGCTATCCATGGGAGAATCCGTCAGTCCATCCCACATATTGAATCGGACCAGCCGATGGAAGAGCTGCTAACCGAAGCATTAAGATTGGTGAAATCAGGAGAGCTTATCGCATTGCACGGTCAATATGCTGCTCGAGAGATTGCTGAAGAGTTAAAACAGCAGTTCGAGGTATTTTAAACTAAGAATGATGAGAAAGGACGTAAAATTAGTTGGGCCTTTTAGGCAAATATTAACCATGTCAAATATGCCTATTAAAGGGCCAGTCGACGATAGCCAATTGTCTATTATTGATGAGGGGGGAATTTTAATCGCAGGAAACACCATAATGGATGTGGCCGCTTTTGATCAGTTACTACAGCAATGGGGGCAGCAGGTGGATTTGATCCATGTTGAGGGAGATCAGGTCGTTTTGCCAGGCTTTATTGACTGCCATACACATATTACTTTCGCAGGCGATCGTGCAAATGATTTCGCCCTTAGAAATGCCGGCTCAAGCTACTTGGAGATCGCTGCGGCAGGAGGTGGGATCTGGAGCACCGTTTCCCATACGCGGGATTGTGATGCCCAAGAATTGGTAGAGCTTACCATAAGGAGAGCACATTTACTATTGAAACAAGGAATCACAACCATCGAAGTTAAAAGCGGTTATGGGCTTAACGTTGAACAGGAACTTAAATTATTGCGCGTCATCCGTGAATCAGATCGACAAATACAACCAGACCTTATCCCCACCTGTTTGGCAGCACATATGCTTCCGCGGGATTTCAAAGGGTCTGCCAAAGACTATCTCCATATGCTGGCTGAAGTTCTATTTCCGGTCTTAAAATCTGAAAAGCTATCAAATCGGATGGATGCATTTATCGAAAAAACAGCTTTTCAGGGAGAAGACATTGTCGCTTATTTACAAAAAGCAAAAAATATGGGTTTTGATCTGACGGTCCATGCCGATCAGTTTACGACGTCTGGAAGCCGGATTGCGGTGGAGCTCGGTGCTAAATCTGCAGATCATCTTGAGGCTTCAACAGCTCTTGAAATTGAACTTATCGCACATTCGGACACTGTCGCGGTGGCTTTACCCGCAGCTTCCATCGGATTGGGTTGCGGTTTTACACCCGCTAGAAAACTGTTGGATGCAGGTGCATGCCTAGCCATAGGTAGTGATTGGAATCCGGGATCTGCTCCAATGGGGCAATTATTGACAAGTGCTACGATTTTGGCAGCGGCAGAAAAGTTGACCAATGCTGAACTACTCGCAGCATTAACCTACCGTGCGGCAAAGGCATTGAACTTGTCTGACCGGGGGATTTTGGCGAAGGGAATGCGTGCAGATTTTAGTTTATTTAAAACCGACAATTATCAGCATATTACTTACTACCAAGGAAGTTTGCAGCCTACAGCAGTATGGAAAAATGGTATGGAAGTATTATCATTATAACACCATGAAAGATACATTTAAGATAGAGGTTGCGGAAGGTATCCCTTCCACACTGCCGCCAAAGGTAGAGCGTGATCACACCATTAGCCACGCTCCCCGACGAAAGAATATTCTTACAAAGTCAGAAGAGAAGCTAGCTATACGGAATGCATTACGCTATTTTCCTAATCACTGGCACGGCATTTTAGCGCCTGAATTTTTGCAAGAGCTTCGTGATTATGGTCGAATTTATATGTACCGTTTTAGACCACAATACACAATGCATGCTCGACCAATAGCCGATTATCCGGCGTTAAGTAGGCAGGCGGCAGCAATTATGTTGATGATTCAGAACAACCTCGATCCTGCGGTCGCACAGCATCCGCACGAATTGATCACTTATGGTGGAAATGGAGCCGTATTTCAAAATTGGGCTCAATATCGTCTTACTATGCAATATTTATCGCAAATGACCGATGAACAGACATTACATCTTTACAGTGGTCATCCGATGGGACTTTTTCCATCTTCAAAAGACGCTCCTCGTGCTGTGGTAACCAATGGCATGATGATTCCAAACTATTCGAAACCGGATGACTGGGAACGTTTCAACGCGTTGGGCGTTACGCAATATGGACAGATGACAGCCGGCTCGTACATGTATATCGGTCCACAGGGTATTGTGCATGGAACGACTATTACAGTTATGAATGCATTCCGGAAACATCTGGCGGTAAATGATACCGTTCAAGGAAAGGTGTTTTTGACTTCTGGCCTAGGAGGAATGAGTGGGGCCCAACCGAAAGCAGGTAATATTGCAGGATGCATAACGGTATGCGCTGAAATAAACCCCGACGCAGCGAGAAAACGACATGAGCAGGGATGGGTTGACCGATTGATAGTGAGCATACAGGAACTTGTTAAACAGGTAAAGTGGGCAATGGAAGAAAAGGAAATAGTATCTTTTGCCTACGTCGGTAACATAGTCGAAGTATGGGAGACTTTCGATCGTGAAAATATCCACATTACTGTAGGGTCTGATCAGACATCATTGCATAATCCGTGGTCCGGCGGATATTATCCCATGGGATTAACCTTTGATGAAGCAAATGTTTTATTGGCGAGTGACCCGGACAAATTTAAGCAATGTGTGAGAAAAAGTTTGGTACGACATGTTGATGCAATCAATAAGCATGTTTCCAAGGGAACATATTTTTTCGACTACGGAAATGCATTTCTTTTGGAAAGTAGCCGTGCCGGCGCAGCAGTCTGGAATGATAAAAAGGACCAATTCCGCTATCCGTCGTATGTACAGGATATTCTTGGTCCCATGTGTTTTGATTACGGTTTTGGGCCATTTCGTTGGGTTTGCACCTCTGGAAGAGCTTCGGACCTGAAAAAATCTGACGAAATAGCCATGACCGTTTTAGAGGATCTTCTAGCAGAAGCCCCCTTAGAAATTCAGCAGCAGCTACGAGATAATATACAATGGATTAAAGAAGCTGATAAAAATAGGCTCGTCGTAGGTTCTCAGGCGCGCATCTTATATGCCGATTCCATTGGACGTATTGCAATTGCAAAGGCCTTTAATGAAGCAGTGAAAACTGGTTTATTTGAAGGGCCGATTGTTTTGGGTAGAGACCACCACGACGTTAGCGGAACAGACTCACCTTATCGGGAAACCAGCAATATTTATGATGGAAGTCAATACACAGCGGATATGGCTATGCATAACGTCATTGGAGATAGCTTTCGAGGGGCGACTTGGGTCTCTATCCACAATGGCGGTGGTGTCGGGTGGGGAGAAGTAATCAACGGCGGTTTTGGCCTACTCTTAGATGGTTCGGACGAAGCGGTTGTTAGATTGGAAAAAATGTTATTTTTTGATGTGAATAATGGGATTGCTAGACGTGCCTGGGCTAGAAATAAGGAGGCAAACCAGGCGCTAGATCGTGCGATGGAAAAGAATGCCAAATTACAAGTCACCCGTGCGCATCTTGTGGATGACCAAATTATTGAACAATTATTTGATGTGAAAGAATGAAACGTTTGTTGGATGATTCCGAAATATATAGCAAAGGTGACCAAGCTGTTTGGAAGGGACGTGTGGATGGTCAGAGTCGTGAATGGATGCGCTGGCATCAAGTCATGAATTGTGTTGACCTTGGTGAACCATCCGATCTTCGCCAAGCCATCGCTTTTCTTGGATGCTGTAGTGATGAAGGTGTGGCCCGCAATCAGGGACGAGTGGGAGCCAAAGAGGGCCCAGCTGCACTCCGGAATGTATTGGCCAACCTTCCCGTTCATTTTCCAGATAAACTTAAACTTAAAGATTGTGGTGACATCATATTAAAGAACAATGATTTAGAGTCATGTCAAGAATATTTGGGAGATGCTTTGAAAATTATTCTCGAGCGAAAAGGATTCCCAGTCATATTAGGCGGAGGTCATGAAATCACCTACGGCCACTATCTAGGGGTTAGTCAATATCTAAAAAACGTGAATGAAAGTTTAGGTATCATTAATTTGGATGCGCATTTAGATATTCGTGCCTTGCAGGATGGCAAAGGAAATTCTGGAACGGGATTCTATCAAATTGAACAGGATCAATCGGCAGCAAATTTGCCTTTTCATTACTTAGCAATCGGAATTCAGGAAATAAGCAATACAAAGGGATTACTAAATTATGCTCGCGAGAAGAATGTGCAGATTATAGAACGCGATAGTTTGGTCTATGAGAAACTTGATGAGATTCGGGAAAAAATAGTTGGTTTTTCCAAATCGGTGGATTATGTGTATTTGACCATAGATCTTGATGCCTTTTCTTCGGCCTATGCCCCTGGAGTCAGTGCGTTGGCATATAACGGTATAGTTCCAGATCAGCTATTTTTTACGATCTACGATATTCTTTTGGATCTACCTAATCTGCGATCTGTTGATTTGGCTGAATTAAATCCACATTTTGATATCGATTCGAGGACAGGCAAATTGGCAGCTGATCTGCTATTTAAATTGGTAAATAAATTAGCATCAAAAATTGAATAACCGCCGTAAAGCACATCACACACTGACTTTCACACTATTCTAAAATAAGCGCGGGTCATTAGGATATATCCTGTTTTGTAAAAGTTTATGGATATTATTTTTGGCAGCTAATATTTTTAGTATATTTGCTTTGTGTTATGAGTATAAATCAAAGCAAAAAACAAGAGTTTGCCATCGTGGATATAGAGACTACAGGTGGTTATGCAAAATCGAGTCGGATCACGGAGGTTGCTATTGTTATTCATGATGGTAACCAAGTTCTTGAACGCTGGGAAACATTAATAAATCCAGGAAAGGAAATTCCTAACTCCATTTTTGCGCTTACTGGCATCGATAATGATATGGTAAAGGATGCTCCAACATTTGAAGAAGTTGCCGAGCGCATTTATGCAATGCTGAAAGACCGTATTTTTGTTGCGCATAATGTCAATTTTGATTACTCATTCATCCGTTTTCAGCTTCAGGAATCGGGATTTGAATGGTCAGCAATAAAATTATGTACAGTACGCTATGCGCGAAAAATAAAGCCGGGGTTATTATCCTATAGTTTGGGACGTTTATGTGATTATTTAGATATACCAATAGAAAATAGGCATCGTGCAGGTGGCGATGCCGATGCGACTGCAATTCTTTTTGCTTATTTGAAAGTTCTGGATACTGAGCAGATCTTTCAGGAGATGATTAAACACAAGGCGATAGATCAACGTTTTCCGCCGCACTTAAATCCATTAGCGTATGAACAATTGCCGAATGAGGCTGGGGTCTACTATTTTCACGATAAAGATGGAAAAGTAATTTATGTTGGAAAGGCTGTAAATATAAAAAAACGGGTATTGTCCCATTTCACTGGAAATAACATTCAAGCACAAAGGCAGAATTTTTTAAAGGAAATTCATCATATCAGTTATGAATGCTGTGGTACGGAGCTTATGGCGCTACTTTTGGAATGCGCGGAGATTAAACGGTTTTGGCCAAAATATAATAGGGCGCTGAAGCGGTACGAACCGAAGTTCGGATTGTTTTCCTATGAAGATCAAAACGGCTACCTTCATCTTGCCATTGGTAAGACAAATAGGGGACAGCCATGTATTCAAGTGTTCCAGCGTGAATATGATGCAATACAGTTGCTCCAAACATTCATTCAACAAGATGCTATAAATCCGCAATTCTGTCAGTTTGGGCAAGCCAGTTTGTCAACAAAATCCATAAAGAAGGATGTCTTGCCGGATCGTGACCTACACAACACCAGAATTGAACGCTGTATTGAGGAGTGGTTGGTACAACGTCCATCGTATGTACTGATCGATAAGGGACGTCATTCTGAAGAGAAAAGCTGTATTGTTATTGAAAATGGTACTTTCTATGGCATGGGCTATATTGATCAATGCTGTCAATATGATGGTTTTGAAGATATAAGAGCACAGGTTAAAAGATATCCAAGTAATCATTACATGATGGAATTAGTCAAAATGGCAGCAGCAAGGCATCCTGCTAAAATACATTTTTTAACAGAATCGACTTTTTTACCAAATACTGCTGCAGAACCGGATTCCGTCTATGAAAAATTAGAACCAAATAGTCTTTTTAACTTAAGTTAACTGTATATACTTGCTTATCGCAGTTATTTTTTTAGATTTTGGTCATCCCAATCTCAGTAATTTGTTAAAGAAATGTGAAATAGTAGATTTTAGAATATTATGGTTCGATAATTGAAACGCATTTGTTAAACATAGTAATAAGGACTTTTCATAATTTAGGTTAATAATTGGTTAGTTAAAACCTGAGGCTCCCAACCTCAGGTTTTCTTTTTTTACTTCTTTTGGAACTAGCATTCATTTAAAATATACAACAGGATACGTGCTACCAAATTTGTCCTTTCGGCACTACTTGTTCAGTGCTCGTTCAGTGCTTGTTCAGTGATCACTCAGTATCCACTGTATAATCATTGACTGATCACTGTCTAAAAATTGAATTAAAAATGAGATAAGGGACAAGGTGGTATCAGCAATTACACGTTCAAAAATACAGTTTGAATCAAGTATTTTTATTTAAGCTTTTTTTGCGTCAAATAACTTTTTTCCTCAATAGAAAGTGTGTTTTTACTGTTTGTTTTTTAGTCAAATGACATTTGTCCCGATTTTGTCCCCCTAAGTTTTTTCTCTACATAGTTAGTTTAAGCTACTTTAGTATTCGTATACTGTAAACGGCGAAATAGTAAAACAAAGATGGGGCGTTTTCTTAAAGTAGCTGCGGTATATCTTATCCATATCTTTATATAAAAAGGGCTCAGGCCCTTTTTTTGTAAAATTATACCGAACTGGCTGCTTTAAAAAAGATGCCTGATTTAAATTTTGATGTAGATATTTTTTTTTCTTAGATAATAGGCAATCAACCAATTTAAAGCGACAAATAGCAGCGCAAATAGGGCGGAGGATAATCGTTGGTTTTGCCAGCTATCAAACAGGAAATGGTAGCTTAAGTTCCAAAGATTTTGATGTGTATCCCCGATGAGAATAAAAGAACAAATCGTGGGGATTAAGCCGCTAAGACAATAGATAAATAGTGTATTCTTACCGAAATCGTCAAGGACAGTGTAAATTATCCCTTTGATGTTTTGAAATTCGATAAGATAGATTAATATACTGAGAAAAGAGAGTGCAATTCCAGTGCTGAATACGGCGTAGCTGCTGGTCCAGATCTTCTTATTAATAGGAAAAACAAATGACCATAGATAGCCAATCAGGATAAAGGACAGACCTACGATAAATAGGTTGATCAGCTCCCTTTTTCCTGTCAGTTTTTGAATAATGTACTTTCCGGTAATATACCCGAATATCGTTTGACTGATGGCCGGTAAGACGCTCCAGATATCCTCTGGATCAAATGCTGTGCCCTCGCCGTGGTAGAGATGGGATGCACCGAAGATTCGAATATCAAGTGCAGTTCCGAACCAACCGTCCAAACTATAAGGATCCGATGGATTACTATAGTAGCAAATCAACCAATAGAACAAGAGAAATGCCGTACCGATGATAATTGCGCCTTTATCTTTAAAATAATATACTAACATGGCGCAACTGAAATAACAGATAGCAATACGTTGCAATACGCCGAAATACCTGTACTTGGCAAATGGAATCCACTCGAGCTGGTGAAGACTATTCCATTCTACAAAAGGGAAAACATTTAAAAACAGACCGAGTAGAAAAAGGATGATTGTTCTTTTGACAATTTTATTCCAGTATAGTCCTGGTGCCAGCTGATCGCTATTTTTTAAAGAAAATGCCATCGAGTTTCCGACAGCAAATAAGAAAAATGGAAATATAAGATCTGTAAACGTACATCCATGCCAGATGGAATGTTCAAGTTGAGGAAATACATGATGATAGTTGCCGGGATTATTGACGAGAATCATAGCCGCGAGTGTAAACCCACGGAAAATATCCAGTGATTTAAAACGAGTCATAATAAAGTATATTTGTAAAAAAAGGCTGTTCAAGGAATTAATCCTTTGAACAGCCTATGCTTGGTCTAATTAATAGCCTGGATTTTGAGTCAGGCTAGGGTTTGCCTGCAATTCCAATAATGGTATAGGGAGGAGCAGGCTATTTTGGTTAAAATTATACTTAATTTGTGTGGCATTACTTTGAGTGCCATTATCGCATGTAAATTTGATCTCATTCAATTTATTCATGACTTCCACTGTGACACCATAGCGATTCAGATCATCCCAACGTTGACCTTCGAAAGCAAGTTCCAATCGGCGCTCGTTGAGAATAATGGCCTTTAGTGCAGTGGAGCTGACACCGGATAAATCGGGCAGCCCTGCGCGATGACGTATGATGTTTATAGTGTTTATCGCGCCAGAAGCATTTCCCAAGGCGTTTTGAGCCTCTGCTTTAAGCAGAATGATGTCCGCAAGACGCAAAAGGTAAAAATGATCGCCACTTTGGAAGCTGTTGGCATGTTTTTGCTTTACATTAAATGGGATTTCTGTATCGGCATCTCCACAAGGGTTCCAGAACTCATCTGCCCAAGGAACAGAGAAAAACCAGATGTTGGCATTCTTTCGTTCAGTGTCGCCAGCGTTGTCATAAGCTTCGACAAGATCTTTCGAAGGTGTGCCATACCGGCGCCATTCGTTTTCGTTGATTTGGCCATTTTCATCCAAATCTGGGAAAAAGAATGCGCCACCCCAACAGCTTAGATTGGGACTGCCGGCGATATAGGGAATCTCCATGATAGATTCACTGTTATAGTTATGTTTACCGTCAAAAAGATCCGCATAGTTTTGAAGGAGCTGATAGCCACCTTTTCCAGTAATCACTGCATTGGCGTATTGCAATACCTTATTGTAATCGCGATCAGGGCGTTGTGCCCATATTTTGGTCAGCAAGGCATTTGCAGCACCTTTTGTAGCTCTAACCTTGTCAATAGAGGGCTGTCCAAACCCATCGGGAAGATTGTTTGCTGCCACTTGTAGATCCGAATCTATAAAATCATAAACCTCCTCTACAGTTGATCGCTTGATGCGTAATACCTCCGAATCTGTACTGTTGGAGTGTTTTTCCAAGGGGACACCACCGTAAAGTTTGACCAATTGATAATAATGGAAGGCTCTTAAAAATGAAGCTTCTCCAAGAATTTGTTTGCGTCTTTCATCCGAAAAAGTAGGATCTGTGACTTTATTAACATTGTCGATAACGATATTGCATTTTGAGATTGCTCCATACAGTTCTTCCCAATCCCTGCGTACCATTTCATTGGTATTGGTAATCGTATTATAGTCAATTTGTGCAAAGTCTATCTCACCACCACCGGCCGCATGCGCATTGTCCGAACGGATATCGGTCTGTAAAATCATCTCCCATTGATAATAATTGGCATTGCTTCCCGGGCGGGTACCATTGCCTATAAAAGAATTATAGGCCCCATTTAATGCTTTCTCAATATTGTCTCCGGTAAGATAGGCATTTTCACTCGTTACCGTGGAGGTAGGCTGAAGATCTAAAAACTTTTTGCAGGAATTTAGAGCAAGAGAAGCCAATAAGGCGATGGCTAATGACGTATATCTAGTTGATTTCATTGTTTGTAAGCTAAAAGGTTAAAAAGTTAGGTTTAAACCAACAATAAAGGTGCGTGCCTGCGGCGAAGTACCAAAATCGATGCCCGGCGCCATATTGGAGCTCACGGTTTCCTGGTTAGTTCCCCCATACATGCTTACCTCAGGATCTAGACCTGAGTATTTTGTGAATGTTAACAGATTCTCTCCTGTCGCATAAAGACGGACCTTATTGAGCTTCCATCGTTCAAGCACTTGTTTAGGTAGAGTATAGGCCAAGGTCATCGATTTTACCCTGAGGTAGGAACCTTTCTCTACAAAACGGGAAGAAATCTGTGAATTGTAGTTGTCATCTGTATTATTTAGATCCGGACGCGGCATAGTACTATTTTTGTTATTGACTGTCCATCTGTTTAATACGGCAGTACTTTGGTTTCTCGGTTCCCACATACCCTCTGTATAAATACGTGTCGCATTAAGGATATCATTTCCCTGTACACCCTGCAAGAAAAAAGAAAAGCTGAAGTTCTTATAACTAAAATCATTTGTCATGCCATAAGAGAATTTTGGTGTAGCATTACCAATGATAGCCATATCACTCGTTTGAAGACCTGCTTCAGGGTCGGCCATCTGATAGATCATATCTCCGGTCTCTGGATTGACGCCTTTCGCGACGTAACCCCAGAATGATCCCAATGCAACCCCTTCTTTTGCGATCGTACTATTGCCACGGCCATCAATATTTCCGTCATAGTAGGTTCCGCCATCAATATTCAGTACTTTATTGCGATTGAGCCCAAAGGTGACTGTTGTATTCCATTTGAAATCGTGAACGAAATTTCGGCTACTCAATTCGAATTCGAAACCTTTATTCTGTAGGTCGCCGAGGTTTTTAAGCGCAGTTCTATAACCGGAACTATAGGGAACTCTTGAGTTGAGAAGTAGGCCTACAGTCCTTTTTGCATAATAATCTGCACCAAATATCAATCTGGAATTAAAGAAACTGGCATCAACACCAATGTCGGTCTGGTTTGTTGTTTCCCATTTTAGATTGGGGTTGTCCAAGGTAGAAGGTGTATACCCCGGTACAACCTGATCGCCGATATTGTACGATCCCGTGACGTCAACTAAACCAAGATAGGAAAAGGCCGGGATTTGGCTATTTCCAACCTTACCCCAACTAGCGCGGATTTTCAGATCGTTTACCGTGTTTTTCAGCGAACTAAAGAAATCTTCATTGGATAAACGCCAGCCGGCAGAGAAAGAAGGGAAGTAACCCCAACGGTTATTAGGCCCGAATACAGATGACGCGTCAGCTCTCAGATTGGCTGTAAATAAGTACTTGTCGTTATAATCATAACCGATTTTTGCAATGCCGGAAACAGTGGATACAGCAGCATCTATCGCTGTTGGCATCGCCGTAATCATCGAACCTCCATTGACGGTGTGAATTGCTGGATTAGCAAAATTCTGGGTAGCGATATTTGAGATTGTTGTTTGTGTTTTAGTGGCAATATAACCTAGTAAACCTGTGAAGTGGTGCTTGTCACTAAAAGTTCTGTCATAGTTTAATGTATTTTCGGACATCCAATACTGATTGTCCTGCTGCTGGAGCGTCGCCATTCCTTTATATTTTCTACCCTCTGTCGTGCGGAACGGATCCACAAAAGTGCGGTACTGGTTGTTAAATTTCTCATACCCAAACAGCGATTTGAATTTTAGTCCCGGTAGAATATTGGCTTCCACAAAGGCATTTCCTGTAAATCTGTTGTTGATATAGCTGTGCTCGTTGCCTGTTGCCAATGCAACGGGGTTGTCAAGATCTGTATAGAATGGATCCACTGTGAAAGCACCTTTATCGCCATATATCCCGATTACTGGAGAGCCCAGGTAAGCATTCATGATGACTCCATTTCGGGAGTTCTCGGTAATGTCCACGTCGTACCAACGGTTGTAAGATAAGCTTGTTCCAACTTTAAAGATTTTATTGATCTGATGATCCAAATTAACCTTGAAATTGACCTTGTTTACTGTATTTGTGATGACTGTACCATTATCTTTTTGATAAGATCCAGAGATGTAAAACCCTGTCTTTTCATCTCCACCGCGTACTGAAGCCTGGTATTTTTGGCTGTGACCGGTGCGGAATAGCTGATCGGGCCAGTTCGTATCAGCGGTATATTTCGACCAATCCAAGGCTTCCCCCATCTCAGTCATTAATTCTCTATATTGTGCGGCATTTAGAACGCTAGGCTTTTTTCTGATGGCTGAAAATCCTTGATAGGTTTCGAAATTTACCTGTGTCTTACCGTTTGTTCCTCTTTTGGTCGTAATCAACACAACGCCATTGGCTCCCGAAGATCCATAGACAGCGGCAGAAGCAGCATCTTTTAAGACCGATATGCTTTGAATATCTGATGGATTGAGCTCCGATATATTTTCAGTAGGAACACCATCTACAATGTATAATGGATTGCTACCTGCAGTAATTGTTGAAGTTCCGCGAACACGAATGGAGAAGCCAGCTTGCGGTTGTCCGGAGGATTTTACAATTTCTACCCCCGCCATTTTACCTTCCATGGCACTCGCCAATTGGGTCACAGGGCGATCTTCAATATCTTTTGTACTCATGGTTGCAATGGCTCCCGTGATGTCTTTTTTCTTCTGTGTTCCAAAACCGACCACAACGATCTGTTCCAGTTGATTGTTGGCAGTTTTCATCTGCACGTTGAGGAAGCTATTGGAGCCTACCGTACTACTGATAGTCTCATAACCTATCGAACTAAAGCTGAGTTGATGTGTAGGGGTCGCTTCAATCGAGAATTCACCTTTACTGTCTGTTTCCGTTTGTTTACCTGTTGTTGTATTGCGGATTGTGACCCCTGTTAATGCTTTACCATCGCTATCGGAAACGCGTCCTTTGACAAGCTGTTGTACATTCATCGTGTTTCTTAAGGGTATGTCATCTGTTTTCCTTTTTAGAACAATGGTGTTGTTGACAATTTTATAAGAATACGATAGCTTTTTCAGGTTGTCATCCAGAATTTCAACAATAGAACCATCTTTATGGTTTATTCGGATTTTTTGGTTATCATTAATCTGCGAGTTATCGTACAGAAACACATAAGAACTCTGACGTTCGATTTCTTTTGCGAACTTTGCCAACGTGTATTCTTCGTGTTGTAATTTGATTTTAGACTGGCTCATATTTGCCAGCGCAACATTATTTGCATGGGAAATGCACTGGATAGCTAGTAAAGCGGCAAATAACTTTGCTCTTTTGCCAGCCTTTTGAATGGGTATACTTTTATTCATAATCAGTTGGTTAATTAGATTTTATATTGATAAATTTAGAGTTCCACTTCAATTTTATTGTTGCGTAATTGGCACTTTATATCAAGGAAATTGAGCGTCTCAACCAATTCTTTTGCTGTGGAATTGCGTTTTATTTTTCCGGTCAATTCACGCTTCAAGTTTGTCCCTTTGTAGACAACATCTACATTATACCAGCGTTTTATAGCAGCGAGCGCATCTTTGATCGGTGTTGATTCAAAATAGAAAAAGCCATTTTTCCAGGCCATTGCTTCTTCGATATTAGCTTCTGCTATGATAAGATTCCCGCCTGTGGTAAATGCTGCTTGACCAGGTTTCAGCATTTTTGACTTGCCGAATTGCGAGACTTGTACAGAGCCTGCTATAAGTGTGGTTTTATTGTTTTCATTTGGATAGGAGCTTACATTAAAATGTGTTCCGAATACGCGAATGGTTTGTTCATTCGATCGCACATAGAATGGTCGATTACTATCGTGGCTGACTTCAAAATAGGCTTCACCAGATAATTTTACTTCACGGCTATTTGACGCAAAAGATTCAGGAAATGTCAGCACGGAGCCAGCGTTTAGCCATACCTTACTGCCATCGGCCAAAATGATCGTATACTCTGTTCCAATCGGCGTTTCAATGGTATTGGTACGGCTAGCAGCAGTATTCTTACTGGCTGTAAATTGATATTGCACGGTTCCGGAAGCAGTTGTAACAATTTTCACCTGTTCATCCTGATGGAGAACACTCTGTTGGTGGGCAGAAAGGTCAATTTTAGTTCCGTCGGCTAAAGTTAATACCGCTGCCTTAATACCCGGATGAACTTGCTGTTGCGTCTTCACGGCTAACTGCGGGCTATCTTCGGTTGTTCTTTTAACAAGGTAAAGGGGTAGTATAAATAACAGTGCTAAAGCAGCAGCTATTCCACTCAATTTCACCCATTTTGGAATTCGCTTGATTTTTGACGCTTGGATTTCCTCCTTGATATGTAAGAATAACAGCTCTTTGAGTTGTTGTTCATCCGTTGCGAGCTCCTCGGGGATAGGGAGAGGTTCGCCATTACTTGTTTCATACCATTGTTGCAGTTCGGCCTCTTCTTCAGGGCTACATGTGCCTTGAAGCCATTTATAAGCCAATTGCTTTATCCGGAATTGATTATGATCAACCATATTTAGGAGTTATTTTTATATAGAGTCCCTAAATTGGGCTGATACCCTGACAAGAAGAGAAAAAAAATTACAAAGTAATCAGAAAGCGCTGAATACCAGCGCGTATTTTTTTTAAGGCACGGCTTAATTGGGTTTCGACAGTTTTCACCGAGATGTTCATACTTTCAGCGATCTGCTTATAGGAGAGTCCTTCTTCGCGGGATAATCTGAAAACAAGCTGGCATTTTTCAGGCAGTTCCGAAACAAGCTGATCTAGCCGAACACGAAGCTCTTCAAACTGGAGCCAATTTTCCGTCGAGTTATCAAAATCCACCCATTCCGTATCATGCTTAAAAGCTTCCTGTTTGTATTGTTGTGCGAGATATTTAAATACTTTGTATTTTACGGCCACAGCGAGGTAGGAGGCGAGATTGCTTTCAATTTGGAGTTGATTACGGCGTAGCCATAAGGAAGCAAATATATTCTGTACGATTTCCTGTGCATCTTCCACCGAATTTGTTTTGCGGGCAGCCTGATAATAGAGGGTTTTCCAGTAACGATCATATAAGGCTGCGAAAGCGATGGAATCGTCCTGTTGAATCAATACGATTAGCTCCTCATCTGAATGGGCTCCAAAATCTTTCATACACGTCAATACTATGTTTTTCTATGGTTACGCTAAGCTAATAGCGGAGTAAATGTAATGACTAAATGATTAATAATATAACTTTAATTAATAAATGCGATGCTCATGAACAAATTTGATGCTTTCCTAAAATATTACCTGCGCGATAGGCATAAAAAAAGAGCATCTGTTAATTCTCAGATACTCTTTTTTTTCAAAGTAACTACTTTTTAGAAGTTTGGCTTCAACAAGTATTTATCGTAGAATCGGAAAATATGATCAGCTGCTTCCTCGGCCGTATCCACAATTCGAAATAGTTTTAAATCCTCTTCACTGATATATTTGTTTGAAATCATCGTATTCTGAACCCAATCTATTAATCCTTTCCAATATTCAGAGCCGACCAATACGATTGGAAAACGCGCAATTTTACCGGTTTGAATCAGTGTGATTGCTTCAAACAGTTCGTCCATCGTTCCGAAACCTCCAGGCATAACAATATACCCTTGAGAATACTTCATAAACATGACCTTTCTGACGAAGAAGTACTTAAATTCAAGCAATTTGTCGCGGTCAATATATTTGTTGTGAAATTGCTCGAATGGTAATTCAATGTTCAATCCAACAGATTTACCCCCTGACTCATAAGCACCTTTGTTCGCTGCTTCCATGATACCTGGCCCGCCGCCCGAAATAATACCGTAACCACGTGCTGTCAATAAACTTGCAATTTCTACCGCCATTTGATAATATTTGTGTTCACGCGGGGTACGCGCAGATCCAAATATTGACACACAGGGCCCAATTTTTGCCAATTTCTCAAATCCATCCACAAACTCTGACATCACTTTAAAAATCTGCCAAGAGTCCTTTACTTTAATTTCCTGCCATGTTTTGTTTTCAAATGCGCGGATAATTTTATCTTCTTTTGTAATATCCATATATAACGTTATACATTTAATTTCTAAAACCTAATTTTTCAAAAAGGAATACAATATAGCTATTTTTTTAATACTAGCTACTTTTTCTGATTATTCTTACATTTGCATTATGAATTTTTCTTCTAAACTTCTTGAGAACGCGGTTGCTGAATTTGGAAAATTACCTGGCGTTGGACAAAAGACGGCTTTAAGATTGGTTTTGCATCTGTTGAAGCAATCCGATGCAGATGTAGCGCGTTTTACGGCCTCTATCGATCGCTTAAAAGAAGATATTCAATATTGCCAAGAATGTTTCAATATTTCTGACCACAGTATATGTGAGATATGCGCCTCATTCAAACGCGATAAAAATTTGATCTGTGTTGTAGAAGACACGCGAGACGTGATGGCCATCGAAAATACAAATTCCTATCAAGGTGTATATCATGTATTGGGCGGATTAATTTCGCCTATGGATGGTATTGGCCCTGCTGATCTAAAAATCGAAGGGTTAATTAATCGAATCCAAAGAGGTGAGGTAGAAGAAGTTATTTTAGCCCTTTCAGCAACAATGGAAGGGGATACTACCATTTTTTATTTATACCGTAAATTGCGTGAATTTGATGTAAAAATTACAACGATTGCCCGCGGTATTGCCTTTGGTGGCGAGTTGGAATATGTCGATGAGCTAACCCTGGGACGCTCCATTGCGACACGGGTGCCTTACGAGCGCAACGTTGGTTAATTGTATTTCAGATAGATTTGTTTCACGCCTTCGTGTACTTTTCTTCCTTTGTCAATTTGTTGTTGTCGCCATAAGCTGTCGGTAACCATACGATTTGCTTTTTTATTTTTTAAGATATTCACATAAGCAATTTTACCGAGTACCGTCTTTTTTAAACCCAATAGTGAACACGAATAGTCTCCCAATAGATAATGATTGTAGTAGAGGTGAATTTCGCGCATGAGCTTTCGTCCCCATTTGTTTGTGGGGAAGGCTGCTTTAATGGGCTCTTCCATAAGCGCTTTTGCTAAAGCTAAACTATCCTGATCTCCTGATTGTTGTGTCATGGTCCAATAATACAAAGCTTCAATGGCTTGCTCCTCTGTGTCGGGGAGAAGTTGCAATGGAATACCCAGCAATGTTCCGATAAACTTCCAGACATGGAATAAACCTTCTACCTCGTTTTTCAATACATTGAATTTCATATGTTTTAGCCCTGTTAGGTAAACAAGAGAAAATCCGAGATTGGTTGCAAGCATATCCCAGGTATTTAATGGAATACCCCATTTTTCTGTTTGCCACTGACCGTGCTTTAGGATGTTTAATCGCGCATACGAATGGATACATCGGGTGAGTAGAATGGCCTCTATGCCGATATTACCCTTTTTCAGCGCATCATCGCCAGTGATATCCACCCAAAAGGTTACCGTTTCGGTGAGTCGTTTGACAGCCCCTTTTTTTAACGCACCTGTAAAGATTAAGGGTTTATTGATCGCACTGGATTCATAGCCCCCCATGAGGACATAATCCCGTAATACAATAAGTCCTGATAAACCAGAACGTTGACTGAGCCCAATGCCTTGTTCTATTTTATCCCAATCTAACCAAGAAGGGCTGAGATCTAATGTATTTAAAAAATTCAGCAATACATGTTCGTATGCTGCATCAATAGGCTTGCCTGCAAGTGCATCTTTAAGCAGTTGTTGCCCTTGATGGAAACCAATTTTTAGGTGTAGCTGCTCGACAAATTGGTCGCAGCTATTGTCAAATTGATAGAGTAAAGGAGTAAATTGATCGGCAGCAGCGATGGAAAGTTTCGTCGGCAATTTGCGAAGCAATTCGACACCAAAACCCTTCGACCAATAAAAAGAAAATGAACTTGTATTAACTTGATAACGTTCGGGCACTCGCATATCTTTTATTGAATTGTCCAAACGGTATAACTCCCAGTTAGTGTGATACTATCATTTGATTTATTAAACTTAAAGTCTATATAATCCATTTGACACGATGAGAGATCACTGCAGCAAAATTGACGATCAATTTTAAAATGAAGTCTAAATGAACCTTCGGTACTATTTGTATAAAAAGTTAATCCACTTATGCTAAAGTCACTTAAATGCGGTGCGCCATCTTTATCTTCCAATTGCTCGATAACGTAATCATTGATTTCTTGCTGATGTTTGGCGATGAATGGTATAAGATCTTGATTGCTGAATGGTATGATTAAATCGTCTTTTTTTAGTTGGATTCTGATGTTAATTTCTGTCATCTTATTATGCTGTACTAATAAAGATCTCTCCAGTTTGGAATATATAAACTGAAAATTGCTTCTGTTTCTTTTCGCGTCTTATGAGCAAATTTACAGAAAGCCTTTAGAATAATTAGATTGATGTGTTCTTTTTCGAAATCAATGAGTCGATTTGAAAAATGAAATCCACCTTCAACGATTCTAAAATTGTTTTTGGATAATTTATGGATGGTTACTGTAGCTACATCATATATATCCAACTGTTCTTCCCAATAAGCAATCTGCTTGATTATTTCATGGTAGAGTAATTCCTGACTCCATTTGTGCAGTAATTTCAATGTATTCGTGCTCTTCTTTTGATATACACATATACTTGTAGCTGTCAGTTCAACGGCTGCTAGCGTTGTGGAAGGATAGATTTTGACCAAATAAGGTTTTCCAAATAGGTAGTAGGGATTTTCTAGATAGGAATAGGATATACCTTCCGATTTACTTTCTGGCGGGTTTAACTTGATGTACTCTTTTAGGAAAGCAACATCGCAATGTGCCGGAGCATGTACACGATAGGGTGATGAACTAAACGAAATTTGGATATAATCTTTATTCCAGGGAACTATTTCATAAAATATACGACCGATTTCGATTTGCATTTCTCGATTTTAAATTAGATATGGAGCGTCGGCATTCAATATCGCTTGACAGCCTAGCAGCCGTGTTAAAGTAACATTTTTTTATAGTAAATAATAGTTATAATCGTAACAATTTTCTTTTAGACAGGAAATTCAAACAATAAGAGTTTCGTTTGGACAAATTATGGACTACGAGTAACCAACTTCAGACTGTAAGTAGTATGTCTGTACGACGTAGCCATAATATCTACACAAGCTGTGATAATTCGTACAAAGATCATTGGCTCAAATCTCTTAGCTTTGTTGAAAAATGATTTAGACATGAATGAAATTAATCAAAATACTTATTTGTTGAAGAATGTATTGCTAGAAACTGGCTTTCTTTATGAGCATGAGGAAATTGTTGCTACAAAAACAGCATTGTTTGACATTCAAATTGAAGCAAATAAAATAAAAAGTATTGAGCCAGCGCAATCGGTAGCGAATGGAAAAGCTTTTGATGTGAAAGGTAAATTGGCATTGCCGCCATTCCGTGACATGCACATTCATTTGGATAAAACATTATACGGGCTGCCCTGGAAGGCGGTATTTCCAAAAAATAGGACTGTAAAAGATATGATTGCCAAGGAACAGGTGATCATCCCCGAGTTATTGAAAACCTCTGTCGAACGGGCCGAAAAATTAATCGCGCTTTTACAGGGCTACGGAACAAATTTTGCACGGACGCATTTTAATGTAGATCCAACATCGGGAACAAAGTCATTGGAGCATTTGTTACAGGCGCTGGAACATTTAAAATATTCATTTGCTGCAGAACTGGTAGCATTCCCCCAGCATGGTCTATTCTATACAGAATCGGCGAAACTAATGGAGGAGGTAGCTAAATGGGGGCAGGTGGATTTTATTGGTGGTTTGGATCCCTTCAGTATTGACGGCAGTATTGAGAAACCAATGGACTTGACAGTTCAACTTGCATTGGATAATAACAAGGGAATCGATATCCACTTGCATGAGGGTGGGGAATCAGGTGTTAAGACCATACATTATTTGATTGATAAAGCATTGGAAAATCCGGCATTGCAGGGACGTACATTTATCAGTCATGCTTTCGCCTTAGGTTACATGCCGAAAAAGGACTTAGCCTATACGGCCGAACGATTGGCAGAAGCGAAAGTTGGTATATGCAGTTCGGTTCCTTTTCGCAATATGTTGATGCCATTTCGGGAATTGAAAAAAGCGGGAGTGGAAGTTTTTGTAGGAAACGACAATGTTCAGGACCATTGGGGTACTTTCGGTAGCGGTAATATGCTTCAAAAAGCCAATCTAGCTGCGGAATTATATGGTTATGAAACTGAATTCGAGTTATCCCGTTGCCTTCGTTATGCGACCAATGGCAAAATCCCGCTCGATGATCAAGGGAATTCCGTATGGCCGAAAGTTGGAGATGATGCTAACCTCCTTTTTGTCGATGCGAGTTGTTCTGCAGAAGCAGTTTCTCGGATCTCAACCGTCTATGGGCTTATCCATCAGGGAAATGTTATTAAATGGAACAATAGCTCCCAAGCTTAATTGAAAGTAGCAAACAATCATAAATTGAAAATGCCAATTTATCGTCTGGAAAATTGGCATTTTCAATGCTAGTGGGAACGTTTAGTGTAGGAAAGTCGTCTTGCAGTAATCTATTTTATAAGAACCTTGCTCATTGACCAATTGAACTTCATTTTTGGTTCGGATGTCATTACCGTAATCAATAAATACAATAAATTTGCTTTCAGTTACTTTGTCGATTTTGACATCCTTGATATCCAATGCGTCGTCATTACCTCTTCCAAATAACCAGGTTTCCTCCGTATATAAAGGGTAGATTTTCTCCCATTTGGCCCTGTAAGCTGCCTCAGCTTTGGGTAGGTCTTCATCTGTGAGGTTGGAGGGACCGTAAATTTCATTCGCATCTTTTAAAAAGGCTTGGAATCGCTTGGTACATAATGCGTCCTCTTTATCCAGATAGTAACAATATTTTCCAGATGCGGAACCTGTACATTGAAAAATTCCTTTCAACCAAGCTTCTGCTTGCTGATGCTGACCCACTGCCGTGTCTTGCTTCGCTGTCCTTGTGCTGTCTTTGAATGGTATTTGCTTTGCAGGATGATTTGCAGTAGCGCTTTTATGGTCTTGCGCTGAATTTGTACAGCTTGCTAACATGCAAAACAGCCCTATTGTTGCATATAAACTTTTCATTTTTTGATATTGTCTTAATATTGGAATAAAATTAGCATATAAATTGGATAACATGATCACGGATTACCACTATATTCAACAGAATATTCATCAAAAAATCTAATTTTCCATTCTTTTTGAAATAATGCAGAGAGCCGTAAGCCTACCGTGTCGATTTAAGACGCAATGAATTTGCGTAGTTCAGGAATTTTAATCTTTTTTTACAACAATTATTTATTTTTATTACCTGTATATCAGTGTTATATAATTTTATATGAGTTTTTTTATTTCTTTTTATTGTTACGCAAATTCCCTGCGTATTAAACCAATGATATTTGTAATGTCAACAATGACAAACGTTCTTTGATGGAAATTATAGCGAAAAGCTTTAAGATATATACTTTATTATAAAGTATAAAAGAGCCTTTCTTCTTCAGATTGCATCCTGGTCACCTGTTTCAGTATAGCAGGTTAGTATTGTTCTCTATGAGCTTCAATATACTGATAAAACGATAAGTTGAAAGGAAAGTGCTCGTGTTAGAGGTTCGAATCCTCTCCTGTAAAAAAGGTAGCTCAAGGGTAGAGCATAGCATTTAGTTGTGGGGCGTAGGTTCGATTCCTACTCCTGAGCAATCAGGATAGTTCAGTCTGGTTAGAATAACAACACAATCGTGTGGGTTCGAATCCCACTTCCATTTTCGGATGGAATAGCATAAGGGTATTGCATTGAACTGTCCATTCGGACATTCAAAGTTAAGACTTTCTTCAAAAAGGTCATTTGGTAGAAGCTTGCTATCTTTTATCCTGCTTATACGCTGTTTTTCATGCGATTGAGCAATGGATTGATGGCCTGAGATTCCTAAGTGAGGTATCTGCATTTATCATAAAAAGTCATGACGATAAGATGGGGTATTTGTTCATCGACTTTTGATTTAAAAAAAGGGTACCAGAACTTTCGAATCCCGCTTGAGGTCAAGGGATAAAAAATAGCAGGTTTTATAATAGAAATGAGGAAAATTTAAAAGAATATACAATGAAAAGAGTACAGCTAACTACAGACGAAATCGGATTGGTTGTTAAGAACAATGCGGTGATCCGTGTTTTGAAATCCGGTAACTACTGATTAGGATTTGGTAAAAAACTGGAGAAGTACACGACGACTCATCCATTTCCTTCCGGTCGCAATGTCGATGTACTGTTGCAGTTGACAGGTTTTCGCGAATTGGTCGATATCGTTGAAGTGGGTGATACGGAGATCTGTCTTGTTTTTTTGAATGGTAATTTTGAAAAGACGTTAGCGTCTGGCAGACATGTTTTTTGGAAGGAATTGCGCGAACGCAGATTTCAATTGGAAGACATTACGGAGATTGAGATCCCTGCATCTGTTAATCGTCAATTGCTGGAGAAGCAGAGCTTAGGCTATTATGTACGTCAATATAAGATTGAACCAAATGAGAAAGCGCTGCTTTTTGTAGACGGTGTGTTTGTAGATATTTTGAAGTCGGGAACGTATTGTTGGTGGAAGAATGCGAAAACCATAGCGATTTCAAAAGCTGATATGAGAGTCTTGACGTTGGAGGTAGTAGGACAGGAGATCTTGTCCAAAGATAAGGCACAGATCAGAATCAATTTCACGCTGCAATATCAGATTGTGGATATTGTCAAAGCGCTATTGGATAATAAAGAATATGAAAAGCAATTGTATTCGTTGATGCAGTTGACCTTACGGTCCTATATTGGCCAGATGACTTTGGACGAGTTGATGGAGCGAAAGACTGAAATACAAGGCTATGTCTTAGAAAACACATTGCCACAAGTCGCAGGCTTGGGTATAACACTGTTGACCTGCGGCGTTAAAGATGTTATTTTACCAGGAGATGTGCGGGACATCATGAACCAGGTGTTGATTGCAGAGAAGAGGGCACAGGCAAATAGTATCATGCGTCGTGAAGAGACTGCTTCGACACGGAGTTTGTTGAATACAGCGAAGCTGATGGAAGAAAACAGTATGTTGTTTAAATTTAAGGAAATGGAATATGTCGAAAAGATTGCTGAAAAGATCAATACGATTTCGGTTTCCGGAAATGGACAAATTGTTGACCAACTCAAGCAATTGTTTGTGAAATAAAAGATTAATAAGTTGAAAGAGGTGCAGGTAGCAACGTAAAGAGATGTTGTTACCTGCTTTGGAGAAGTCGTATGGCTCCTCCATCAAAAAAGAACGTAAAAAAATGGAAAATAAGAGAATAAATGGCAATGATTTAATTGCATTAGGGTATAAAGAGAATCATTCCTTGGGCGTGGCATTAAAGATCAATAGTAAAAGACACGGTTTTACGCGGGTAGAAATGCTCGAGAAGTTCAAGTCTGTCCTGGAAGATCCGACCAGCTATTCAGAAGATGCTGTTTTCGGAATTTTGGCCCATGCTATACTTGGGCAAGAGGCTGTTGATAAGTCGTTAATTGCATTGAACGAGACTCCTGCGGAATATACGATTTATGGTGCATCTGAAATCGAAACAGGGGCGAAAGCACAAATGAGTGTTGCCATGAAATTACCTGTTTCAGTTGCCGGAGCGTTGATGCCAGATGCGCATCAAGGATATGGGTTGCCAATTGGTGGCGTACTGGCGACTAATAATGCGGTGATTCCTTATGGGGTCGGTGTTGATATTGGCTGTCGTATGGCTTTGTCGATCTTTGATTTGCCAGCCTCATTTTTGGAAGACAATTTAATGACCTTGAAAGACATTATTCTGCGTAATAGTAAGTTTGGTGCTGGCAATGGATATTTGAGACATGAACGTGTAGATCATGCTGTATTGGATAACGAGTTGTTCACTGAGAACAGCTTCCTTTCCGCATTGAAGGATAAAGCCTGGACGCAATTGGGATCTTCAGGTGGGGGGAATCATTTTGTAGAGTTCGGTATAGTCGAATTTGAAGAAAGAGATGAGGGTTTGAACATTGATAGCGGAGCCTATTTAGGCTTATTGACCCATTCAGGTTCAAGAGGAATGGGCGCTACCATTGCGGCACATTATACCAAGTTGGCTAAATCCTTGTGTAAGTTGCCTTACCAGGCTGAAAATCTGGCCTATTTAGACTTAGATACTCATGAAGGGCAAGAATATTGGCTAGCGATGAATCTCGCCGGCGACTATGCGTCAGCTTGCCATGAAGTGATCCATGAAAAGATTACGTTGGCTTTAGGGGCCGAATTGTTGGCGAAGGTTGAAAATCACCACAATTTTGCATGGAAAGAAACGTGGAATGGTCAAGAGGTTATTGTCCATCGAAAAGGTGCTACGCCAGCTGCAAAAGGGGTTATGGGGATTGTTCCAGGCTCCATGGCTACACCAGGATTTTTGGTTCGTGGAAAAGGGGAGTCGAATGCGATACAATCGGCATCTCATGGGGCAGGCCGATTGATGAGCCGTACACAGGCGATTAAAACGCTATCTTCCCATGATCTCCATTCGATGCTTAAAGATAAAGGTATTATGTTGCTTGGGGCAGGGATGGATGAAGCGCCGATGGCCTATAAAGACATCCATACCGTAATGGCTTCACAAAGAGATCTTGTTGATGTCGTGGCAAAATTTTCGCCTAAGATAGTCCGTATGGCAGATGATGGAAGCAGGGAAGATTAAATCATGAAAAAAGCGCCTCAAATATGTTTGAGACGCTTTTTTATTATAATTTGATCATGTTTTGTTGATCAATGCGTGAGATTAAAGTGGTTTGGCTGTCGCCACTTCCTTATAGGTGTATACATTATAAGGATATAGCTTTTTTGCCAGCGCTTTCGCAATAAAACTACTGATGAGTAGCGGTGCTAGTAATAAATAGCCTGAAGGAACAAGGCTTGCAATAATAAAGATTGCCGTAAATGGTGCGTGTATAGCCGCAGAAAGCATAGCTGCAGCACCAAAAAGAGCAAAATTTATAACCACCAATTGTGTGCCGAGGTAATGATTACAAAGCTGTGCAAACAAAACGCCTAAAAATGCACCGGTAACAATACTTGGGGCAAAAACGCCGCCATCACCACCTGCACCTAAGGTCAAAGAGGCTACAAAAGGTTTTAAGAGAACAAGCAGGATCAGCGGAAGAAAGTATAGTAAATTGACAGAATCATGCAGACTGCTTTTTAGAATTTCTCCAAGACCATGATAGCTGTCACCATACAGTGCCGGCAAGAAAAAGATTAACGTCCCAACAGTGATTGTGCCCAAATTGACACGGATAAAATTACTTTTTATGCCTGCAAAATAGGACTTTGCATAAATAACAATTTTAGTAAAATATAACGCTAAGATCCCGCCAATCAGTCCTAAAATAGCGACAAAAGGGATCGCCTGCCATCGCCATGCTTTTACCTCAAATGTAAATAAAGGACTTGCGTCAAGGTAATAAACAAATACGGATGCCACAGCCATTGAAGTTAGTCCGCTAATGAGTAAAGTCTTATTATATCTCCGTGCAATAACCTCAAAAGCAAAAAGAAAACCACCCAATGCGCTTCCAAACAACAGTGTGACTCCAGCAATTACGCCTGCGCAGATCAACTCGGTTTTGTAGGCCCAAGCCGGATGTAATCTCTTATACGCTTGGTTACCCACTGTGGCTGTGGCAACAACTGTGGAGACTTCAACACCGGTTGAACCACCAAAAATTACAGTTAGAAAACCATTGATATAATGTGATGGAATCTTAAAAAAAGGCAAATGGTCTTTTCTTGTTTCCAATGTTGTATAGATTTCTTTGATCCCTTTGTTTTTTCTATTTTGAAAAGCGTATTTCCGTAAGAAATAAATAGCTGTAATACCTATGCTGGGTAGAATAATCAACAGTTTAGGATTCCAGGAAGATACTCTTTCAAACAATTCTTCCTGTACATAACCTGTGCTGTGCTTGAGACTGTATGCCAATAAGCAGCAAATGATACTGACAAGAACTGAACTTCCGATTAATTTTAAATAGCTATATCGAACAACTTTTTTTCTGTATGTCGTATTGCCTTGCATAATGTTTTTCTTTAAATCGGCTCAAAGGTAAGTGTTATTTAGTTTAATATATATGATGAATACCTTAAAACATACTTTTTGTTACGGTATACCCCCTAATGGATGCCGATGTATATATCCACTTTTGCATCTTGTGGATTTTGGGCTTTTTCGCCATATATTTCAAAGTCTGCGGCATACGTTCTTGGTAAATCTGAGCTCCATATCTTTTGCCAAGTTTCATAAACGATGCCATCTTCTAAACTTCCTTCTGCAGTAAAGTGTTGGTAACGATTTTCAGCGATATGAATACCGTCCAAGTCTTCGGGTACTTCTTCAAGATTGCTCACTTTACAGCCCAAGAAAGTGGTATAAGGTAAGGTATGATCCTTTTCATATTCGGTATAGATACAGTAGAGTTCGCTGGATATCTTGTTGGGTATACGGCTTAATACATCTTCTTGAAAAAAGCGTGCCCAAAGTTCTGGAATGTCCTTAGCTGACTGTCCATCTTGGTTGCTCGTACGGATGGCGAGGCCAATTATACTAAATGAAGGAATTGTTTTATTTTTCATGTGTCTTATTTTTCCTCAAAGTTAGTTTAGCGAATGACAGCATTATGTCACGAGTGGGAAAATAATGCGTTTATTTTAGGTATTTGATTGCTTTTATTTAAAGAAAAAGTATGGTGCGAAAACCGCGTGCTGCATAATAAGAGATGGCTCCATTATGATACGTAAAAACTCGGCTATAGCGTCGGTCACAGAATAAAGCACCACCAAGTTTGCGGATAGCTTCTGGCGTTTGTATCCAGCTAGAAGTTTTCAAATCAAATTCACCGAACATCTGTAGCTGGCGATACTGTTCTTCGGAAAGGAGCTCAGTCCCCATCTTCTTAGCCTCTTCCACTGCACTTCCAATAGGTTTGTTTTCTTTTCTGTCATTTAGTGCCTTTTGGTCAAAACAAAGACTTCTTCTTCCTTTGGGGCTTTCCTCCGCACAGTCTACGTAGGCATATACCTTTGTTTCTGGATCAATAATAACGATATCAGGCTCACCGGCACTCTTTTCCATCTGGTGGAGGCTCCACAATTTTTGGGGATTGTCACGTAATTTGTCAGCAACCTCATTCCAACTGATCTGTGGATGCCTATTCGCAAATTTATTAAATCTTTTTTCTAAAGTCTCCAGCAGTAAAGACTGGTCCTCTGGTGCAATTGAATTTTTCATAATGGTTGTCTTTGTGGTATTAAAATTACGTAATTAATTCAAATGTAATGTAGCTTGATATTGCAAATGAATTAAATTCCTTGTTTCAAAATTGAATTAAATTTATATTTTTACGTTCAATTTTTATATAAATATGGCTTCAGGAATATTTGCAATTCTAGATGATATTGCAGCGTTGATGGATGATGTGGCAGTAGCGAGTAAAATCGCAACAAAAAAAACTGCTGGAATCTTAGGTGACGATTTAGCGGTTAATGCCGAAAAAGCGACTGGCTTTTTAGCTTCACGCGAGCTCCCGGTTTTATGGGCAATTACAAAGGGCTCACTGCTCAATAAATTGATAATTGTACCTATAGCATTATTACTAAATGTATTTTTTCCAATTGCCATCAAATATATTTTAATCTTAGGAGGTTTCTATCTTGCTTTTGAAGGTGTTGAGAAGATTATTGAATACCTGTTCCATCGCAAACATCCTACGCAGGAAACAAAAGTGGAGACTGTTGTTGCTGAAAACTCAGTTGCCGCTGAAAAAGCGAAGGTAAAATCGGCTATTACGACAGACTTTATTCTTTCTGTGGAAATCGTCATTATTGCTTTGGGAACAGTTCTGGGAAAAAGCTTGTCCTTACAAATTATTACGGTTTCGGTTGTTGCTTTTCTGGCTACAGTCGGAGTCTATGGTATTGTAGCACTTATCGTTCGTATGGACGATGCAGGTTATAAATTAATTAAAACTTCCCGTGAAAAAGGTCCTGTTGCGAGCCTAGGTCGGTTTTTAGTCCGTGCACTTCCCTTTGTTATCAAATTATTGGCTGTTGTAGGTACATTTGCTTTAATTCTGGTTTCAGGCGGAATATTTGCGCATTATATTGATTTTTTACACCATGCGCTACCAGCCCTGCCAGGAATGATAAAAGAGCTGTTGTTTGGACTAGGAGGAGGTATTATCGTGGTGATTTTATTTACGATTGGCAAAAAGCTGTTTAAAAAGAAAAAATAAACACCTATTGATCTTTGATGATGGCAACCGTATAACAAAAAAGGCAGCAGGTATATCTGCTGCCTTTTGTCGTTTCTGGTTCTTAAATTGTATCTGTTGCCTCTGCAGCGGCATCTATTTCTACACGTTCACCTTTTGTATTAATCAAAATTACATCGTCCGAATCCGCTAATGAGACAGAAGCTACACCATCACTGAAAGAGGTAGCCCCGCTGTATATAAATGGTATGGCCACTTTTCCCTGACCATCTAAATAACCATATTTTCCATCTTTACTAGCAAGGAAAAGATTAGGTTCTTCTGTAACTGAAATTAAATCGTAGTCTGGAGCAACGATTTTATTGGTTTTTATTTCAGTAAGATTATACGTGTCGTTTTCGATACTGATGAAATGCGTTGAATTATTTTCAGAAATATAGCTATAGGTCGCCGGGACAATTATTTTGCCCGCCTGATTCAATATACCATATTTATTTTTCTGCTGAAATACGGCATAACCACCGTTGATGAACGATATCATATCATAATTTGCGGAGATTAAAATTTTGCCGGATTTATCCATGACCCCATATTTTTCGTTTAGTCCAAAAACAAGTTGTCCAAGGTGATCATCGTAACCTAAATAATCGTATTGGAAGAGGATGACTGGTTTACCGGCCAGATTAATGGCACCATATTTTTCATTTTTATATTGAACTATACTAAGATCGCCAACAAATGGTGCGATGTATAGGTATTGTGCTGGTACAATTGTTTTTTCTTCACCGTCTTGTACCCCTAGGAGATTAGTTTCAGTATCTTCAAATAAATACAGGTTTTCAGCAATCTGATTGCTTTCTTCCGAATCTTCCTCGTCGTCATAAATGGATGTTACTTGCTCATAATCCTCAGGAACGATAAAATCTTTATCGTCCAGTTGGCTATCGGCGATGTTCTGGGCAATCATATCCATTCCAAGAGGTGTTGTTAACTGCAGCACCGCCCCGGGGATTTTTTTGAACAGATCAAATCCCTCCCAATAGGTGGCTGGCAATTTATCGCTATACCAGATCGACAAGGTACTGTTTTCGTCATTATCTTCTGAAATTGGCATTTCGACCTGAGCTAGTTTGCAGGGATAACCGGCAATCATTTTCGTCTGGTTTGGGACGAATTTGATCGCATGTGGGCTGCGCGCATTTTCTTTAACGACGTATTTTGTCAGCGCAGGGTACAATATAATGGATTGTTCTTCATTTTTTTTAAGGAGAAAGATTGACTCTTCACTGTCTCCGGAAGCTGATATAACTTTAATTTTATCATTGTTAACATACGCTTCGTAAACAGAAACTGGAGCTGCTTGTACTTTTTCGCTGGGATCGACAGCATACGTAATGGCATAGTTGATCTTGAATGCTTTATTGATCTGTGCAAACGACATTGTGCTGGCCGCTAAGATAGCTGCGAATGATAGGGATATTTTTTTCATCTTATTAAACTTTGAATGACAAATATCCTGATCCAAAGTGGGGAGTTTTATCCCTGAAATCCGTTATTTAACGATAAATCGACATGTTTTAACTGAATACATTGATTTTGGGAGTAAGCTGAACGACCTTTTCCATATTTAATCAATAATCAGCTGATATTTAAGTAGTAGGTCAGGTAGTTGTTCCGGGCCAAATTTACTTTTTTTCATACGATTGGCCTCTGGATCTAGCTGGATATTGATCGAAGACCGAAAATCGCAGCCTTCGAGATTGCATTGTACAAAACGGGCATTTAGCAAATTCGTTTTTTTAAACAGCACCTGTTGAAGGTTGGCCCGTTCAAAATCTACATGTTGCAAAGAGCATTGTTCAAACTGGAACTTCTTTATATTTCTTTCAAAAAAAGAGGAGTAATCCAGAACCGAGTTGCTGAAATTGGCATGAAAGGAAAATGAACTACATTCATTAAAATGTATGCCTAGCATTTTGCAGTCATCAAAAACAACATGATCTAATTGTGTGCCCTTTAGACTTACATTAGAAAGATTACATGATTTAAAGTCACAATTTGTGAATAGAAGATCTACGAGTTCTGCGTCCTGGAAATCACATTGCTCAAAGGTGCATTTGTAGAATTCCTGAACTTGCTTCAGTTCAGCTGTAAATGTCTGTTTAGTGATTGTTTGTTCGACAAGTTCTTCCATTCTGTATTGTGTTGGCATTGATTTTAGCGAAAATAAGCAATTCTCCCGAATGATTTTACTTTAAAATAAAGTCAAAGGCGCTATTTCCGCTTGCGCACAAAATACCTGATTTCATGGATAAAAGCGGGGATTCTTTATAGCTATTTTTGATTTAACCATTAAAAAATAATTCTTGGGCTGCTGGGGGGTAAGACTGAAGTATTGTAGAACTCTGGTAGGTTTTTATATAGTTAGTTAAAGGGCACTGATCAGTGCCCTTTACTTTTTTAGATATTTTGATGCGCTAATTTGGACAATGTTAGTTGTTCTTTAAATATTGACGCAGCACATATTGTAGAATCCCGTCATTCTTAAAATACTCAATTTCGATGGCTGAATCAAGCCTTGCTTTTACCTGAAATGTGGTGACTTTTCCGGTTTCATGTACCGCCTTTACCGAAAGAAGTTTATGGGGTGTTAAATCGGTCTCAAGTCCTGTGATGCTATAGACTTCTGTTCCATCTAGTCCTAATTTCTCTGTATTTTCATCATTGATAAAAACCAGTGGTGCTACGCCCATACCGACCAGATTGCTTCGATGGATACGCTCGAAGCTTTCAGCAATTACAGCCCGCACGCCAAGAAGGAATGTTCCCTTTGCTGCCCAATCTCTAGAGGAACCCGAACCATACTCTTTTCCCGCAAGTATGATGAGCGCTGTGTTGTTTTTGCGGTATTCCATAGCGGTTTCATACACCGTCTTCACCTCATTGGTGGGGAAGTAACGGCTAAATCCACCTTCACGATCGGTAATTTTGTTTTTAATACGCACATTGGCAAATGTTCCGCGCATCATCACTTCGTGATTCCCACGTCTAGATCCATAAGAATTAAAATCTTCTTTACTTACCTGATGTGATCTAAGGTATTGTCCAGCTGCCGTATCTTCTTTGAATGAGCCGGCAGGAGAGATATGATCCGTTGTTACCGAATCGCCGAGATAGAGAAGTACTCTTGCGTTTTTAATATCCTGTATCGGGTTAGGAACAGCTTGTAAATTTTCGAAAAAAGGTGATTCCTTGATGTAAGTGGAAGTGTTGTCCCATTGGTAATTTTGGTCAAGATTTACTTCAAGTTCTTGCCAATCTGTTGACCCGTCGAAGATCACATCATAAACTTCTTGAAAGTCTGACTGTTTGACACAGGCATTGACGGTTTGCATAATATCTTCCCGGGTGGGCCAAATATCTTTAAGATATACAGGCTCACCGTTGGGGTCGTAATCAATTGGCTCTTCCAATAGATTGATATCAACTCTCCCGACGAGGGCATAGGCAACAACTAGCATCGGCGACATCAAAAAATTCATTTTGACCTGCGGATGTACGCGTGCTTCAAAATTTCGATTTCCAGATAATACTGAGGCGACAATCAGTTCACCCTTTTCTACCGCTTCTGCGATTTGGGGCGGGAGGGGGCCTGAGTTTCCAATACAGGAGGTACAACCATAGCCCACGGTGTGAAAACGTAATGCGTCAAGGTCTGCTTGGAGTCCTGATCGTTCTAGGTATTGCGTAACGACCTTTGAGCCTGGTGCTAAAGAAGTTTTTACCCAAGATTTGGTGCGAAGTCCGCGTTCGATCGCGTTTCGAGCCAATAAGCCAGCGCCGATCATGACGGTAGGATTCGAAGTGTTGGTACAGCTTGTGATGGCTGCAATGGCAATACTACCATCACTAACAATATACTCCTTATGATTATGTTTTATGCGAACCGCATGTATAGACTCCTGAATAACTTCATGTGGCGAAGCATGGTCGACAGGTACTTTTCCAAAGGTAAACTCTGTGCCTGAACCGCCATCGGCGAGCCATGCTGATTCAGATCGCTGCAGCACAGGAACATATTGTCGGTGGTGTTCGCTGTCCAACAGTGTTGAAAATGTAGCTTTTAAATCTTTTACCAAAATCTTATCTTGAGGACGTTTGGGGCCTGACACGGTAGGCTCTAGATTGGACAAATCGAATTCCACCACCGAAGAATATTGAATATCCTCCTTACCCGTACGCCAAAGAAGGTTATTTTTGCAATAATCTTCGACAATTTTAATTTGTTCAGCACTTCGATTGGTACTATTCATGTATTCGAGGGTTCGGTCATCAATTGGAAAATACGTAACCGTACAGCCAAATTCTGGAGACATATTTGAAATCGTTGCACGATCTGTTACCGATAAACTGTCTAATCCCTCTCCAAATACTTCAACAAATTTTCCGACAACGCCTTTTTCGCGGAGGACTTTTGTTATGGAAAGTACCATATCTGTGGCAGTGCATATACCTGGTATTTTTCCACTGAGCTTAAGACCGATAACTTCCGGGCAGGTGAAAAAGATGGGTTGTCCAAGCATGGCTGCTTCAGCTTCTATGCCGCCAACTCCCCAGCCTAACACGCCAATACCATTGACCATGGGCGTATGTGAGTCTGTACCTACCAATGTGTCTGGAAAAAGCCAATTGTCACGCGCTATAACGCCTTTGGCTAGATATTCCAAATTGACCTGGTGACAGATACCCATCCCTGGTGGAACGACAGTAAAATTTTCTAATCCTTTCTGCGCCCATTTTAGAAGTTCATAACGCTCGCGGTTACGTTCATATTCTAGGGCGACATTTTTATCATAAGAATATTCAGTGCCAAAGTAATCTACCTGAACGGAGTGGTCAACCACGAGATCCACTGGTATGGCGGGATTTATCTTCTGTCCATCCTTGCCATGACGGATAAATTCTGCACGCAAGGATGCCATATCGACCACTGCAGGTACTCCTGTAAAATCTTGCATTAAAATCCGGGCCGGTTTGAAGGGAATATCTTTATCTACAGGCTTGGGCGACCAGTTGATCAGTGTATTAACATGATCATCCGTGATACTGAATCCATCGTGGTTACGCAAAACATTTTCCAATAATATACGAATGCTAAAAGGTAAGCGATTGATGCTACCTCCCGGAAGGTCCTTAATGGAACTGTAATGGTAAGATCTTCCGTTAATTTCAATTTCGCGTATTGATTTCTCTTTGCTCATATTCATCTACGTATTTTTATTAGTATATAATATGCATAGGCCCAAATTTGTTTGTAATATCTTTTACACACACCTCTTTACCTAGTTTATGTAAAAAGTTTATTGTTTTTTCGGCACCGCTAGAATCAGACTTTGGATAGATGCTAGGATTATTAAAGATAGCAAGGTAATGGAAGATAATTTATGTTTCATTTAGTATTTTCGGCATTTTCTTGCTAATATTGCATGCTAATTGTATAAGGAGAAATTATCTATGCCCGTCAAACTTCCTAATAACCTTCCTGCTATTGAGCTGCTGAAAAAAGAAAATATATTTGTCATGAGTGATTTAAGAGCAAATGAGCAAGATATTAGACCACTACGTGTTTTAGTACTTAATTTAATGCCTCTTAAAATTACCACTGAAACAGATTTTATCCGTTTGCTGTCCAATAATCCCTTGCAGGTGGAAATGGAGTTTTTACGACTTGAAACACATGTCTCCAAGAACACACCAGAAGAGCACTTGGAAATGTTTTATAAGAGTCTGACTGAGGTAAAGGAAAACTTCTACGATGGAATGATCATTACGGGTGCTCCGGTTGAAATGGTTGCTTTTGAGGAGGTGACCTATTGGAATGAAATCAAGACGATCTTTGATTGGGCGAGAACGCATGTTACCTCCAGCTTGTATATCTGCTGGGCTTCCCAAGCGGCATTATATCATTTTTATGAGGTAGAGAAGAAGCCGTTAAGGGAGAAACTTTTTGGTGTATTTAAGCATACAGCTTTAGATAAAAGACACCCTTTGTTCCGGGGGTTTGATGATGAATTCTATATCCCTCATAGCCGCCACACGACTGTTGAAAAGGATGATCTTTTAACGAAGGATGGTTTGGAAATTCTTTCAGAATCTCCGGAAGCGGGTATTGCTATCGCTTCATCCCGTGGGGGGCGAGAGTTTTATTTGACTGGACACTCGGAATATGCACCTTTTACATTGGACGAAGAATATAAACGAGATCTGGAAAAAGGTCAGCAGATTGCAATGCCAGTCAATTATTATATCGATGATAATCCTGAAAATCGCCCTTTGGTTCGCTGGACAAGTCATGCAAATCTGTTGTTCAATAATTGGTTGAATTACTTCGTTTATCAGGAAACACCTTTTGACCTGAAAGATGTTATCCATTTGGGGGAAATCAAACAGGGATAATCTGAGTTGCTTTTTGAAACTTATTTGTTGCATCGACAATAGCATAACTTTTCTTAAGTTTGTAGATAGCGACAAACAAACTCAATTTTATATGAAGAAAAACATACTCTTAGCAGCCCTGCTAACCTGTGGCTCATTGATAAGTAACGCGCAAAACAATGCAATTAATGTGACTTATATGGACAAAAGCGTGCGCCCTCAAGATGACTTTTACAATTTTGTGAATGGACAATGGATGAAAACAGTCAAGATTCCTTCAGATAAGGCGCGGTGGGGATCATTTGATGAGCTTCGTGAAAATACAGATATTGCTACGTTAAAGGTACTGCAAGAGTCACTTTCAGGCGATTTTCAGAAAGGAACAGACAATCAGAAGATCGCAGATTTGTATAAATCGTTCGTTGATATGAAGACGCGTAACGCACTTGGATTGGAGCCAGTTAAACCATATCTTGATAAAATCGCTGCGATTAAAAATTTCGAAGATTTATATCAGTATCTTGTTGAAGTGGCGCCTATTGGCGGAAATCCTTTTTTCAGTGGTTATGTTTATGCACATCTTAAGAATTCAGCTGTCAATACGGTATATTTAGGTGGGGGAAGTCTTGGGTTGGGAAGATCCTATTATCAGGTAAATGACAAGAAGAATGAAGAGACGTTAAATGATTATTCCACCTACATCTCTTCACTTTACGCCAAATCAGGTCAACTTACAAGGGATTTAAAGGGTCCTAAGATAGTTGCCTATGAAAAGCAGCTGGCTTCAAATCTTAAAACTGTTGAGCAATCAAGGGACGCCAATGGCCGTTATAATCCGATCGCTGTTGCAGATCTGAAAAACATTGTGAAGAATATAGATATTGCAAAGTACTTAAATGACGTCGGTTTTAAGGCTGACACGGTTATCATACCGGAAATAAAATACTATGAAAACCTCGATAAAGTTTTTAATCCTGAAAATCTACCGGTGATTAAAGAGTTATTGACATTTCATGTCCTAAATAACGCGGCGTCTTACACTACGCAAGAATTAAATGATCTGTCTTTTGATTTTTGGGGGCGTAAGCTGAAAGGACAGAAAGAACAACGTGCGCTAGACAAGCGCGGTGTAGAGTTTGTTAACTCCATCGCGGGAGAGCTATTGGGAAAGTTATATGTGAAGGAAAGCTTTCCTCCTGAGGCTAAAGCCGAGGCTGAAGAGCTTGTAAGCTATTTGATTAAAGCATTCGGCCAGCATATCAAGGATCTTACTTGGATGTCTGACGACACAAAAGTAAAGGCGTTGGAAAAACTTGCTAAGTTTAAAGTTAAAATTGGTTACCCGGATAAGTGGAAAGATTACAGCAAACTTGAAGTGGGCACGTCGTTGTATGCAAACGTATTGGCATCGAGCAAATGGGCATTTTATCAAAATTTGGCCAAACAAGATAAGCCAGTGGACAAGTCTGAATGGGGGATGACCCCGCAAACTGTAAACGCTTATTATAGTCCATTGTTTAACGAAATTGTCTTTCCAGCGGCTATTCTTCAATCTCCGTTCTATGATTACAAGGCCGATGCAGCTGTTAATTTCGGTGGTATTGGTGCGGTAATTGGTCACGAACTTTCGCACGGCTTTGACGATCAGGGCGCTAAATATGATGGGAATGGAAATCTGAACAATTGGTGGAGCGATAGGGATAAGGCAAAATTTGAAGCCGCTGCAGATGCATTGGTCCGTCAATTTGAATCTTATGAACCTGTCCCGGGAGTTTTTGTCAACGGACGTTTCACATTGGGCGAGAATATTGGTGATTTGGGTGGCTCATCTGTCGCTTTTGATGCATTGCAACTTTATTTGAAAGATAAGGGCGATCCCGGATTGATAGATGGGTTTACCCAAGATCAACGCTTCTTCCTTTCTTGGGCAACTATTTGGAGGACCAAAACAACGGATGAGTTTGTGGTCAACCAAGTGAAGACCGATCCCCACTCTCCAGCGCAGTATCGTGCTTTTGCGCCGATTATTAACCTGGACGCTTTTCACAAAGCTTGGAATACCAAGGAGGGAGACAAAATGTTTGTCCCTGTGGATAAGCGGATTAAAATTTGGTAGTTTGTTTATGAGATCAATAAAAAAAGGGCGTATTGAAAAATGGAATACGCCCTTTTTCTTGACTTATTTTAAGTTATTTCATCCATTTCAAAACCAAATAGAACCCAATGGCTGTAATGGATAAACTCAATGCAATGGCCCACCATAGCGTTGTGAAACCAAAGGAATCGACAATACTTGTGCCCAGGATTGGCGAAAAAATATTTGCAGCTGAAAAGGCTAGCGAGTTGAAGCCCATGTAGGCTCCTTGCGTTTTTGGGGAAGACCTATTGACAGAAACGGTTGCCATAAAAGGCAATGTGAGCATTTCTCCCAATCCAAAAATAAAGAATGTGAAATATAACCAAGCAAGTCCACTACTAAAATTTAGCATGGCATATGAAATGGCACATAGAAATGTTCCAAAGACGAGTGTGCTAATTAATGAAAATCTCTTCTCGGCAATATGAACAATAAACATCTCTAACAACACGATGACGAAGCCGCTCCATCCAAGCAGAAATCCAATTTGGTGATCATTCAAATGGTGGACTTCTCGGTAGAATATCGGTAAGGTAGTGATCAGCTGAAAAAAACAAAAAGAGAAGATACAACAAAAGATATTGAATAGGACAAACGGCACGTCGGTATAAGGATTTTGCCCTTTTTGAGACATTTCATTATCAGGTGTACTATCTTTTTTTGATCTGATATCGCTTCTTTTTTGTCTTTTATGAAAAAAGACAAAGAAAATTATTGCTGCACAGAGAACTGCAAGGGAATTTCCATAAAATATCCAATTGAAAGAGATGGCTGCCAAAAAACCTGCCACCGCTGGACCGATTGAGAAGCCCAGATTTATAGCCAAACGATTCAATGAAAAGGCGCGGGTGATATTTTCAGGTTTAGCGTAACTTGCTACTGAGACGGAGTTTGCAGGTCTAAAAGCATCAAAAATCAAGCTTAACGTAAAAATCATGACGGATAGCGACTGTACCTCTTTAAAGTATGGTATCAGTAGGAATAAAGGAGCGGCCAACACTAGACTTCCGAACTGAACTTTGAAACTGCCAATTCGATCTGTCAGCCAGCCGCCTATGTAAGATCCACAGACGGAGCCAATACCATAACACATCAAAACAATTCCGACTTGTTTTATATCAAAGTGCAAAATTCTGGTCATGTAAAGACCAAGAAATGGAATCACCATGCTTCCCATTCTATTGATCAGCATGACAATAGCAAGCAGCCACGCAGCTTGTGAGAGTCCTCTAAAGGAGTCTAGGTATATTGATAAAATTCTTTTCATTTAAGGGTGAATCAGCTTATGTAAGCCTTATGGTTCTTCTTATTGTCTTGAAAAAAAATGCCAAATTGATTAGTCAATTTGGCATTTATGAATAGTGAATCAAATTATGCCAACATAGATGCTGGAATTGTAGGATCTACGAGATAGTTGCTCGCCACCATTTGTTTCTTTTTGGAACCCGGCTCCATAATGAAGTCAATCCTCCCCAGATTAATTCCTGCAAAACCGACTTGATTCACGATTGTCTTCCTACCTTTTAAATTGGTAACTATTGTGGGTTCATTTAAAAAGGTATGCGTATGTCCGCCTATAATAAGGTCAATATCTGATGTTTTGGCTGCAAGCACCAGATCCGAAACTTTATCGTTTTCATATTGGTAACCTAAATGCGACAGACAGATGACGAGATCGCATTTATGTTTTTCCTTGAGTATCTTTACCATTTTTTTGGATACCTCAATTGGATCCAGATATTTCATTCCCTTAAAGTTATTGGGATCTACCAATCCCTCGATATCTACACCGAGCCCGAATACACCGATTTTTATACCACCCTTATGAAATATGGTGTAGTCTCTGGTTTTTCCTTCCAATACTGTTCCTTTGAAGTCGTAATTGGCCGTTAAAAACGGAAATTTAGCATGGTCCAAGTATTTCACAAGTCCGTCCAGTCCATTGTCAAATTCATGATTTCCAAATGTTCCAGCATCATACCCCAATTTCGTCATAAGATCCAGCTCCAGCTTCCCTCCAAATAGATTAAAATAGGGTGTACCTTGAAACATATCGCCTGCATCTAATAACAGAAGATGTTCCTCCTCTTGGCGGATCTTATTGATCAATGTGCTTCGACGGGCAACACCACCTAAACCCTGGTATTTGCCACCATCCATAGGAAAAGGTTCAATGCGGCTATGCACATCGTTGGTATGTAAGATTGTAAGTTTTACTTTTTTACGCTTAGCGTTAGCTTGAAAAGGAAGTGACCCTAATGCAACTGCAGCAGAAAACCCACCAACTTGCTTGATAAATGATCTTCGGTTAATTGATTTTAATTCTTCCATCTAATTCTGCATTTACTTTTTTGCCTTCTTTCGTTAATTCACTCACATATTCAATCAGTCCTTCTCGCATCCGCTGCGGATAATTTGCCCGCGATACAGATTGTGTCAACAGTGTCAGGTTATCGCCACCATTAGCGAGATAATCATAGGTTACCAATTTATACAACTTATTGTCTTCAATTGCTATACCTTTGATTTTAATGTCTTGGGCTTTGTTGCCTGTAATGGTCAACGTCATCCCAGCGATCGGTTGTCCATGTGTTGAGGCGATAAAGTCTGCAAGTTGACGAATTTGACTTCCCTTGAGCTCGAGAATTGTTAAAGTGTTTTCGAAAGGCATCACCTCGAAGATATTTCCAACGGTAATATCGCCTGCTTTCAGATCATTTCGGATTCCACCCTTAGTAGCAAACGCGAAATCCGCAGGGTTATGGGCATTGTGTTCACTCATCCACAACAAGGCTTCACAAAAAAAATTGCCCATTAATGTTTCTGCCGTTTTCTCTTTTGTCAGCGCTTTGTCCGCATGTCCAATCACTCGATTCATCTCAGCTTCCATTTTATATTTGAAGGGCTCATAGATTGATACGACTGTAGGATCAGCTTGCATATCGCTATTGATATGATATTGTTGGAAATCTTTCTGCGTTGGATGGAGCTGCTTGCTGCAACTGGCAACCATCAAAAGTGAACCGACTCCAAGGCTACCAATAAAGGCAATTTGCTTTGATATCTTCATTCTTTTTTCGTTTAACCAAATATTGAACAAAGTTAGCCAATTATATATGAACAAATCTTATCCAATGTTAGCTAATTTTTAAAAACAACAAAAGCTTAACTTCGTATGTTAAGCTTTGTTCATATAATTAGAAAAATAACAACCTAGTGTACTAATTCCGACTCAGTGATAGGGTTGGTGTCCAACTTATTCTCTAGTTGAAGAACTTTTCTACTCTTGCTACGCGCGGACAGTTTGGCTCGATACGCTTTCCAGTTCATTAACAGGACTGAAAATAATATCACAGCTAGTCCGAAAATCTGCAATGAGGTCACTACATGCGAAGTGAAAAAATGACTTAAAATAAGTGCAATGATTGGGTTCACATAGGCATACGTACTAACTTCCATTGCGGGGCGCACTTGTAGTAACCAAATATAGGAGCTAAAAGCGAGGATTGAGCCAAAAGTAATTAGGTAGGCCAAGTTGAACCAGTCCACCGGCGCCACGCTACTTAGCGAAAAGGTTGTATACTCACCGGTGAAAAGGGCGGTGATATTAAAAAGTATACCTGCAGTAACCATTTGCCAAGCGGTCTTCACCATGACATGTAAATCCTCTTTCTCTTGTTTCTCAGTTTTTTTGAAATATTTGGAAATTAGAGACCCCACGGTCCAAGCGATAGAACCCAATACTAAAATAGATAGGGCGATCACCTTAAGTGTTCCATCGGTATTATCATTGGTCGACATAATCTGTTCAGCGAATAACATCACCACTCCACAGAAGCCTAACGCAACACCCAAAACCGTGCTAATACTGCTGAAATTTTCTCTCCATTTGGGTTTATCCAATAAAATAAACCAGATCGCTGCTGCTGCTGCAATAATGGCGGCAACACCACCTGAAACATATTGTTCGGCCCAGATCACCCCAGCCATATCGACAAAAAGCAATAGAAATCCTACAATTGCTGCTTCCTGAACGGATCGTTTATTAAACAATTTATAACCTTTTATTGCGCAATATGTCATTAGAATCGCGCTGGCTGTAACAAATCGAAACGAACCTAAAATAAATGGTGGAAAACTATGTAGTGCCTTTTCTATAAAGAAAAAGGTGGATCCCCATACAACATAAATAATGATATAGGCGATAACAACCATTAACGGGTTAGCAGCCTTTTTTTGTCCTTGCAACATGATTAAACTTCCTTTCTATTACTCAGGTATCACCACCTGTTGATCTTCCTTAACCGTTTGAAGTACAATTGTAGTGCGAGTAGAGATAATCCCTTCCACTTTACCTAAAGTATTTCGCATCAGATCAACTAATCCGGTCGAATCTGCAGTTCTTACTTTAATCAGGTAACCATCATCACCCGCAATGTCATGTACTTCCTGTACTTCAGGAATTTTGGCAAGTGCCAACCCAACTGTTTGTTCACCAATGATATCATTGGCTTTTATGAAAATAAATGACAAAAGTTTTTGATCGACCGCTGCAGGATTGATCTTTGCACTGTATTTTAAAATTACGTCTTTTTGCTCCAGCTTTTTTACGCGTTCTAGAATCGCAGAAGGTGCCATACCCAGCTCTCTAGCGATATCCGCGTTGTTGATACGTCCATTGTCCTGCATTAAACGCAAGATTTTGTAGTCAACCTGATCTAAATTATATTCTACTTTTGTCATTTCGACCGCAAAGGTACGGAATAAAGTATATAATTCAAAGCATTATAATAATTTGTGAATATAATTCTGCTTATTAAGTATTCTTCGTGAATATTATTCGGATATAGTAACAATTTAAGTTGATAGGATACGTTAATGCGTTAAAAATAAATATATTGTCTTTTAACGGTCAGAGTTCGTGATCAAAAAACGTATCGCTTTCTTAATTTCATAATCATATTCCTTGTTGAAAGTATGACACTCAGTCCGATTAGACAACCTAAACAGACACAACCGAAACGATCTAAGGCAGCGAAATAGGAACGGCTTTCCTGTTCATGCAGATAGACTATAATTAGCGCAACCATCGATGTCCTTGCTACAGCTATAATATTGAGTAATTTACACGTAATCAACGAAGCAAGGATGCCGATTACCATTGCGTAAAGTTGCTGGATAGGAACAAAATATAAGCTGAGTCCAATGGCGGATCCTATGAAATTGGACTTAGCCCGATCGATCGCTATCTTCTTTGATTCATTCTCTTGTGGAGAAATCACCAGTATAATCGAGATAAGGGTCCAAGAGACAGAATATTGGGGAAAGGATACAAATAATGGATAACCAATAAGAAAGCCAATTAGTACGCGAATGGTATATATAATAAAATCGGAATGGAGCGTATAGCGGAGGAATAGATTACGCATATAAGAATATCAAACGTTAATTTAAATGATGTACTGCAACAAAAATACAAGCATTGTTTGAATGAACGAAATAAAATCATCACTTATGATAAACGTTACTGCTTGCGTTTTTATGCGTTTTTTAATTTTGATTTGGGTATTTCTTGCATTCTTTTTTTTACCAATGCATAAATTTGACTAGATTTGTTTGTACATTAAATGCAGATTAAGTGAAAGATCAGAATCAATTAGCCTCATTAGCTTCACAACTCAAAGGGGAGCTCTATTATACCCATGAAACTAAGGACCAAACGATGTTGCTGGCCTATTCAACCGATGCGTCTGTCTATCAGGAAAAACCGTTGGCCGTAGCGATACCCGCCGATATTGGTGATATTAAAGAATTAATTGATTTTGCTCGACAGAATAGGGTTACAATCATACCACGTACTGCTGGCACTTCCTTGGCAGGCCAAGTAGTTGGCCATGGTATTATTATGGATATTTCTCGTCATTTTAACCATATTATTGAGCTTAATGTTGAAGAGCAATGGGTTCGCGTTCAACCGGGGGTAATTCGTGATGACTTAAACAACTATCTTAAGCCTTTTGGGCTGATGTTTGGCCCTGAAACTTCAACGGCAAGCCGAGCCATGATAGGCGGAATGATTGGTAATAATTCTTCAGGCCTGCATTCGATCGTCTGGGGCGATACACGGAACAATTTGATTTCAGCAAATGTAATCTTGGATGATTGCTCGGAAGTGGCATTTGAAAGCTTAGATGAAGCGGGCTTTTTTAAAAAATTATTATTGACTGGGCGCGAGGGGGATATTTATCGTCATATGAATTCATTGTTAACCAATCCTCAGCATTTAAGCGCAATTGAAACCGGCTATCCGAAGCGATCGATCACAAGAAGAAATACAGGTTACGCGCTGGATATTTTATGTGATCGTTCGGGTCCTTTTAATATGTGTAATTTATTGGCAGGTTCTGAAGGTACACTGGCTGTTGTTACAGAGGCTAAACTCAAGTTGATGCCCTTGCCTCCTCCTGAACTAGGTTTGCTCTGTGTTCATTTTGCCGATATGGTAGAATGTATGCATGGTAATGTTGTGGCTTTAGCGCACAAGCCAGAAGCTTCCGAATTAGTGGATAAATACATTATGGACTTTACGGTTGGACATCCAACGTACAAGTTTAATCGCTTTTTTATAGAAGGCGATCCGCAGGCGCTATTGATTGTAGAGTTTAGGGGGCATACAGCGGCCGAAACAGCAGCGAAAGCGATGGCATTGAAAGCCGATCTCGTTTCGCGTGGACTAGGTTATGCTTATCCCTATATTACGGGTATGGACCAAACGAATTTAGTTTGGGATGTACGCAAAGCGGGACTGGGGCTCATTCGTAATTTACCGGGGGATAGTCAGCCCGTAAATTTGATTGAGGATTGTGCGGTATCGCCTGAAGATCTCCCTGCTTATGTGAATGATATTCAAAAACTTTTGGTGGAAGAGGGCGTGCATGCGTCTTACTACGCACACGCTGGCGCTGGCGAATTGCATATTGAGCCATTTGTAAATTTGAAAACAGCAGCAGGGAAGCGTACTTTTCGTTCTATCCTTGAAAAAACCAGTGATTTAGTCTTGAAATATAATGGCTCATTGAGTGGTGAACATGGTGATGGTCGTCTTCGCGGAGAGTTTATCGGCAAAGTGCTCGGCGATAAAGTCTACAAATTACTTGAAGAAGTAAAATTTATCTTTGATCCACAGGGGGTTTTCAACGCAAATAAAATTGTCAACACACCACCAATGGATTCTCACCTCCGTTACGATAATGATAGCAACCGGACAGAAATAAAAACCTATTTTGATTTTTCTAAAGATGAGTCTATTCTTCGATTGGCAGAGAAGTGTTCAGGCTCGGGTGATTGTCGGAAGACTGAAATTACTGGTGGAACAATGTGTCCTTCATTTATGGCTACGCGCGATGAAAAAGATACCACACGCGCACGGGCGAATATGTTAAGACAGTTTTTAACAAATTCCACCAAGAAAAACCGTTTCGATCATGAAGAGATTAAGGAGGTCATGGATCTATGTTTAAGCTGCAAAGGTTGTAAAACAGAATGCCCTTCGAGTGTGGACGTGGCTAAAATGAAAGCCGAATTTTTACAGCATTATTATGATGAACATGGGGCTGGTTTTAGAACAATGTTAATTGCTAATTTCACATATTCTCAGAAGTTGGGTTCGTGGGTGGCACCCCTTTATAATTTTGTTGTAAAAAATGATTTTCTGTCTGGCTTGGTCAAGAAAATCGTCGGGTTTGCACCGAAACGTTCGCTGCCTACAGTAAATGGGACAACTTTGAGCCAGTGGGTAAAAACACAAGGTCCTGTCAAGGATGCCAAGCGTAAAGTCTATCTTTTCTCGGATGAGTTTACCGAATATAATGATGCGGAAATCGGTATTACTGCATATAAATTGCTGATTGCCTTGGGCTATGAGGTGATTATTCCAAAACATGTGCAAAGTGGACGGACATACCTTTCCAAAGGCTTTGTGAAAGAAGCAAAGAACATTGCCAATAAAAATATTCATTTTTTAAAGGAATTAATAACCGACGAAACCCCGCTTTTAGGGGTTGAACCATCCGGTATCATTACGTTTAGAGATGAATATTTAAGCCTGGTGGATGATGATATTCGTATTGAGGCGCAAAACATAGCTAAAAATGCATTGATGATCGATGAATTTTTACTGACAGAGATGAAAGCAGGACGTATTCGTCAGGAACAATTTACAACGGCAGCAAGAAAAATCAAGCTTCATGGTCACTGTTATCAAAAGGCTTTCCATCTGGTTACTGTGACGGAACAGGTATTATCATTTCCGACGAATTTTAGCGTAGAGACAATTCCTTCTGGCTGCTGTGGTATGGCGGGTTCATTTGGTTATGAGGCCGAGCATTATGACGTTTCAATGAAAGTTGCCGAGCTGGTTTTGTTACCAGCTGTACGCAAAACAGAAGCCGATACCCTGATTGCCGCAGCAGGCACCTCTTGTAGACATCAAATCAAAGATGGGGTCGGAAGGAAATCTTATCATCCTGTGGAAATTTTATATGATGCTTTATTGAAATAAAATAAAAACATTGCTAATTGTTGTTTGTTATCTGTAATATTGGTAATATTATAAGCAATAATCATTGATAACTGATAACAAACAATTCATTATGTACAAGATTCAATCTATAGCATTTTTTGCAGCCGCTACGATGTTGATGGCTGGTTGCGGAAACTCCAATCAGAAGAAGACTGATGGAAGCGATACCACAGCAGCGAATAAAATTGATGGCGTTAAAATCGAGCAGTTTACAAATGGTACTCCGGGAGCTGAGAAAAAGAATTTTTTCTTACGTATTACTGATGAAATCAAAACGGATTCAAGTCGGATCTACATTACAAAATCTCTTTACAAACAGGATACGGTGGGAGCGAAGGTTGAGGTTGTAGATTTTATTCCCGCTGGTATCATAGATGGTCAGCCCAGTGATGATGTTGGTTTCACGAAGGGAAAAATTAGAATTTCATCTTCAGGTCCACAGTCTGATCATTTAATTAAAGCTTTAGGGGAATTATTTGAGATACCGACGACTGATGCTTTTACAAAGGATGTGATTCTTCCGAATGTGTTTTCATCCAATAAAGTGAACGCGGATCTATCTAAAAAAACAGCCTATAGCTTTAAATTATTCTTGGATAATAAGAAAGCTGAACCGGCAGAGCTCTTCTTTAACGTTGATACCTACAAACAATCCATTGAGTTTTCGGAGAAAGATCCTTCGTTCCGGGTTGGATTATTGTCCGCGCTAACGGGTAAGTAGTTGAAATGTTATATACAGCGCGATGTCGTTAAGCAGGAAGCGATAGTTGTCGTAAACGTCTCATTACTCATACAATGAAAAGGCTAGATAAATTCTAGCCTTTTTCGCTTTTTAAAAATAAAAGAGATAGATTTGTGCTAATAAATTTAGTTTAATATGAGGAAATCCGGTACTGCAGACCTTCCATTGCATTATGGTAAAGTACCTGCGTGGCTTTACGAGCGTATGGCTTCATTAGGGCGTTCAATCGTGGAAGTTATGCTAATGGATTATGGAAAGGATGAGGTTTTAAGGAGGCTTGCTGATCCATTTTGGTTTCAAAGCTTTGGAGCTGTTCTTGGCATGGACTGGCATTCCTCTGGAATTACAACGGCTGTTATGGGTGCATTAAAACGCGCTATTAATCCAGACGCCAAGTCATTAGGGCTCTACATCTGCGGCGGAAAAGGCAAGTTGTCCATGCAAACCCCACAAGAACTACTTCAGGTTTCAGATCGTATTGGATTAAATGCTAACAACTTGATTCGCAGCAGTAAACTTGTTGCGAAGGTGGATAACACAGCCATTCAGGACGGTTACCAATTGTATTTACATAATTTTATCTTGGCAGATAATGGCAATTGGTCAGTCGTGCAGCAAGGTATGCATGAAAAAGATAAGACTGCCCGTCGTTACCATTGGCATTCTGAAAAGATCAAATCGTTTGTGGAGGAACCGCATGCGGGTATCAGCGGTCCCTCACAGGGTATGATCTTCAATTTAACGGCTGCTGAAGCGGCGGCAAACAGAGCGGGTATTATGACGTTGGTTAGAGAGGATTCGTTTAAAGTTATACAAGAATTCGCTAGATTGGCCATGCCATCTCATCACGATGTACGTGCATCGGATGTCAATCTAAAAAGATTGGGCGCGATGTTATACGTTGCTCGTGAAAGTCCACTTGTTGATTTTGAAGATCTACTTCTTTTAAAGGGAATTGGCCCCCGTACGTTGCAATCATTGGCCTTAGTCAGCGAAGTAATTCATGGTGCACCATCCCGGTTTAAAGATCCGGCTCGGTTTTCGTTTGCTCATGGGGGAAAGGATGGACATCCATTTCCGGTTCCATTAACTATTTACGATGAAAGTATTCAGATTTTGAAAAAAGGCATTGAGAAATCTAAATTGGGTCATGGTGACAAATTAAAGTCCGTCCAGAAATTACATCAGCTGGTGTTGGATAGTGAAAGAAATTTTGAGCCACAGTTTGATATGCAGCAAATTATAGTGGAGGAACGAAGGGATTCTTGGAAGTATGGGGGCAGAACAGTCTTGGGAGATGCAGAGCCTTTGCGAACAAATGGACGGGGTTTGCAATTATCACTTTTCTAGCGGAAATCTGCGGATTGTAATTGTTTTGTTAAAATTTGTTAAAGATCGATAAAATCGTTTTTACGCTAGTATATTTGCTCCCACAATGAAGGCGGTTATTACCATATTCTTTTTCTTATGCTTCTTAATTATCAGAAGCAGTAATAGCCATGTTGTTTTCATTGAATCTGATCGGCCGACCGTTAGTTTTATGTATCAGCACAATCCCGTTGATTTAAAGCAGTATATTGATGCCCCGGCAGCGCACATTGATCCGCTGTTTTACGGTAGTGTACATGAAGAGAACCCGGTTATAGCTGAATTTGATTACGAGAATTTTCAATTGACCAAAGATTTGCATGCCACATCTCAACTTATTGCGCTGCTTCTCTTTGCAATTGTCCTTTTCATCTTTGTTTTTCGATTTGCAAAGAAAATTCCTTTCTGCAATTTCATAGCCTATCTTTTCCCTCAAAGATACGTTCTTCAACAAAACTGGAGAATTTAAAATATCCCTTCGAAATTTCATTTGCTTTGGTGGTTATCCTAGGATATGCTCCGCTTAGCCGTAATCGATTTGTACAATCTATTATTAAGTCGAAACGACCATAATCCAAAGCAGACGTCATTTCACCAACCAGCACAACAAACAATCAGACTTATTTTTTAATTAGACACTTACAAATGAAAAGAGTATTTATGCTCGCTAGTTTGGCTATTAGCTTATGCCAAATCGGGTGTACTTCCAAAAAGGAAGAAAAGGAAGAAAAAGAGAAATTCACAGCGACCTCTCCGGTACAAATGGACACCACTATTCGTAAGGATTTTGTCTCCCAGATTAGATCTTTCCGAAATATTGAGCTTCGGGCTCAAGAGAAGGGCTATCTTGAACAGATTTTCGTGGACGAAGGACAATTTGTCCATAAGGGGCAACTACTTTTTCGGATAATGCCGAAGATGTATGAGGCCGAATACCGAAAATCTTCTGCAGAAGTTAATGTAGCGGAAATTGAAGTTCAAAATACAAAAACATTAGCTGATAAAAATGTTGTATCGCCCAACGAACTCGCTATGGCTAAAGCGAAGCTTGAGCAAGCCAAAGCCGAGGCAGCGATTGCAAAATTACATCTCTCCTTTACAGAAATCAGGGCACCTTTTGACGGAACGATTGATCGGATTCCATTGAAATTGGGAAGTTTGGTGGATGAAGGCGAATTATTGACAAGTCTGTCCGATAATAGTGAGATGTTGGTTTATTTCAATGTTTCCGAACCAGAATATTTAAGTTATCAAACTAACGTGAGTAAACGCGGGGATACCCATGTGGGCCTGCTACTTGCTAATAATGAGCTATTTGCTCAAAATGGTCTTGTAGAAACCATAGAAAGTGAATTTAACAGTGAAACAGGAAATATTGCTTTTAGAGCGAAATTTCCCAACCCAAACCGTCTATTAAAACATGGCGAGAGCGGCAAGGTGGTGATGAACTTTCCGTTGAAACAAGTTTTAATTATTCCACAGAAAGCGACATACGAAATGCAGGACCGTAAATATGTGTATGTAGTCGATAAGGATGGGAAATTAAAAGCTCGTCATATCACAATCGGTAACTCTCTACCAGATCTGTATGTGGTAACGAGCGGACTTCAAAAAGATGATAAATTTTTGTTGGACGGTATTCAGAAAGCAAAAGAGGATGATAAAATCAGCTACAGCTTTGTGCAACCTAAAGACGCCATTTCAAATTTGAAGTTAAAAACAGAATAGACCCCTTACACTTAAATTACTATGTTTAGTCGTTTTATAAATAGACCAGTACTTTCGATCGTTATATCACTGATCATTGTGTTTTTGGGTGTGCTTTCTATGGTACAGCTTCCTGTAACACAATTTCCATCTATATCGCCACCGAAGGTGAATATCACTGCGGAGTACCCTGGAGCAAATGGTGAGTTGATGATTAAATCAGTTATCATACCGCTAGAGCGGGCGATAAATGGGGTTCCGGGCATGAAATACATGGCTTCAGATGCCGGTAACGACGGGGAAGCAAGTATCCAGGTGGTATTCAATCTAGGAACAGATCCGAATCAGGCTTCATTAAATGTGCAGAACCGTGTGGCTTCTGTGGTGAATAAGCTTCCTCCAATTGTGGTACGTGAGGGGGTGAAGATTACACGTGAAGAATCCAATATGCTCATGTACATCAATCTCTATAGCAAAGACAAGGAGCTTGATGGAAACTTTATGTATAACTATGCGGACATGAACATTGTCTCCGAATTACGTCGTGTAGACGGTGTTGGGGTGGCTAATATTCTTGGAACGCGCGAATTAGCGATGCGTATTTGGTTGAAACCAGATCGTATGACAGCCTACAAGATTTCTGCAGAAGAGGTGATGAAAGCCTTATCAGAGCAGAGCTTGGAAGCTTCGCCAGGTAAAGCGGGCGAGTCATCTGGTATGACCTCCCAATCTTTTGAATATGTATTGAAATACCCCGGACGTTTTACGACGACTGAAGGCTATGGCAATATCGTGTTACGTGCGGGTGAGAATGGTGAAATGTTACGCTTAAAAGATGTTGCGGACATCAAATTCGGTTCGGCGATGTATGATATCTATTCTACATTGAACGGAAAACCATCCGCAGCGATTGTCTTAAAACAATCCTATGGAAGTAATGCTTCTCAGGTAATCCAAGACGTTAAAAGCAAAATGAAGGAATTGAAGGCATCTTTTCCTAAAGGGCTGGATTACGAAATTAGCTATGACGTTTCAAAATTTTTGGATGCATCCATGGAAAAGGTAGTCCATACTTTATTGGAGGCATTTGTGCTTGTTGCTATTGTCGTCTTTCTATTCTTAGGAGATTGGCGCTCGACCTTGATTCCAACCATTGCAGTACCGGTTTCATTGGTGGGATCATTTTTGTTCATGCAATTTTTTGGAATTACCATCAACTTGATCACCCTGTTTGCATTGGTGCTCGCCATTGGTGTTGTTGTGGATGATGCGATTGTGGTTATTGAAGCCGTCCATGCCAAAATGGAAGAGCTTCATATTTCGGCCTATAAGGCGACCAAAAAAGCGATGCATGAAATCAGCGGTGCCATTGTTGCAATCACGTTTCTCATGGCAGCAGTTTTTATCCCCGTTGCTTTTATGTCTGGTCCCGTAGGGATATTCTATCGGCAGTTTTCCATTACGATGGCAACTTCAATTATTTTGTCTGGTGTTGTTGCATTAACTTTAACGCCTGCGCTCTGTGCGATTATGTTAAAGAATAATCATGGCAAGGCAAGGAAGAAATCCATTATTGATAAATTTCTCGATTCTTTCAATAGATTGTTTGATAAGATGTCTAACAAATATGTTTACCTGTTGAAAGGCATTGTAGATAGACGGTTATTTACATTTATAGTCTTGATTGGTTTTTGTATTGGAGCCTACTTTTTGAATAATGCTGTTCCTGCAGGTTTTATCCCCAATGAAGACCAGGGGATGATTTATGCTATTATTCAAACGCCGCCAGGATCAACATTGGAGCGGACGAATTTGGCTGCTCAGACCTTGCAAAAAGAAGCAGAAAATATAGATGGCGTTCAATCGGTATCTTCATTAGCGGGTTATGAAATCCTGACTGAAGGAACTGGAGCAAATACAGGTACTTGTTTGATCAACTTGAAAAGCTGGGAAGAACGTAAAGAATCCTCGCAAGAGATTATTGAGCAACTAGAAGCCGCTGCCAAAAATATCCCAGGGGCGTCTATCGAATTTTTCCAACCACCGGCCGTACCGGGCTATGGTGCCGCGGGGGGATTTGAGCTTCGTCTTTTGGACAAAGCAGGTTCTGGTGACTACAAGAAAATGGAAACGGTAAGTAAGGATTTTGTACGTGAGCTGAACAAGAGACCTGAACTATCTTCTGTATTTACCTTCTACAGCGCGAGTTTTCCGCAGTATATGTTGCATATTGACAATGATCTGGCGCAACAGAAGGGTGTTACTATTGATAATGCGCTGAATACGCTTTCTACTTTGGTTGGTAGTAACTACGAAACGAACTTCATTAAGTATGACCGTCAATATAAAGTTATGGTTCAGGCTTTGCCGCAATACAGGGCTTTGCCGGAAGATATCTTAAAGCTGTATGTGAAGAATGAAAAAGATGAGATGGTCCCATTTTCAGCATTTATGCATATGGAAAAGGTCTATGGTCTTTCTGAGATCACGCGCCACAATATGTATTTGGCCTCCGAAATTTCAGGTTCTGCCGCGTCCGGCTACAGTAGTGGTGAAGCAATCCAGGTGATTAATGAAGTCGCTGCCAAAACGTTACCTCGAGGCTATGGTATTGACTGGGCTGGTATCTCCAAAGATCAAGTAGGTCGTGGAAATCAGGCAATTTATATCTTCTTAATTTGTCTTGGTTTTGTCTATTTGATACTTTCTGCTCAATATGAGAGCTTTATTATGCCTTTTGCGGTATTGCTTTCTTTACCAATCGGAATCTTTGGGGCCTTTCTATTATTGAAGTTATTGGGATTGGAAAACAATATTTATGCACAGGTCGCTTTGGTCATGCTCATAGGTTTACTTGGTAAAAATGCTGTGTTGATTGTTGAGTTTGCTGCCCAGCGGCATTCGCAAGGATTGAGTATTATTGAAGCTGCCTTGGATGGTGCAAAAGTGAGGTTTAGACCCATTTTGATGACGTCTTTTGCCTTTATCGCAGGCTTGATTCCCTTAGTTATGGCTTCTGGCCCAGGTGCAATAGGGAACCGTACGATCGGTACGGCAGCAGCGGGAGGTATGTTGTTTGGTACAGTGTTCGGTATTTTAGTGATACCAGGCTTGTACTATATCTTCGGAACTATTGCCTCTAGACGTAAGCTTATTAAACACGAGGATGAAAATCCATTAACTGAAGAACTTGATAATAATGACTAATCGCAGAAAAATACAATGGGTCATTGCAATTTCGCTTTCAGCAGCAGTGACGGGATGTAAGGTTCCGAAAGCGACACAAATACAGGAGAATAAATTTGTTCCGCAGCAATTTACAGACGTAGAGAAATCTGACACAACAAATTCAGCATCGGTTAAGTGGCGTGAATTTTTTACTGATCCAAATCTAGTTGTATTAATAGATACAGCGTTAAAAAACAATCAGGAACTGAATGTTACTTTGCAGGAGTTGGCAATCGCAAAGAATGATATTCTTTTACGAAAAGGGGCGTTGAAACCTACCGTTGGTTTACGTGCGGGAGGAGGTGTTGAAAAAGTTGGGCGATATACTAGCCAGGGGGCGGGTGATGCCAGCACAGAAATTGCTCCTGGAAAGGAAATGCCGGATCCACTAGGAGATTTGACAATTGGTGCGTATGCAAGCTGGGAAATCGACGTTTGGAAAAAACTTAAGGACTCCGAGCAAGCCGCACTCAACCGCTACCTTGCTACGGTAGAGGGGAAAAATTTTGTCTTGAGTAGCCTTATTGCCGAGGTTGCCCGTTCGTATTATGAATTATTGGCATTGGATAATCAGTTGACCATTATCAAACAGAATATCGAGCTACAGGACAATGCACTTGCGGTAATCCGATTGCAGAAGCAGGCTGCTCGTGTAACAGAACTGGCGGTTCAAAAGTTTGAGGCTGAAGTGTTGAAAACCAAAGGTATGGAATTTGAGACGAGGCAACAAATCAAAGAAACTGAAAACCGTATTAATTTTCTATTGGGGCGTTTTCCACAAGAGATCAAACGCGACAAAAGCAATTTTGTCGATTTGATCCCGGCGAAGGTTCAGACAGGCATACCGAGCCAATTACTGAGCAATAGACCTGATATTCGTGAGGCAGAGTATGAACTCACTGCAGCCAAATTGGATGTAAATATTGCACGGAAAGAGTTTTATCCCTCTTTGGAGATTTCGGCTGCTTTGGGTTTACAGGCATTTAAACCTTCTTACTTGTTTAAGATGCCGGAATCGGTTTTATACAATTTAATTGGGGAGCTTGCGGCACCATTGATCAATAAAAATGGGCTTAAAGCGGAATTTAATACGGCTAACGCCAAACAAATACAGGCTGTATATAATTACGAGAAGACAATTCTGAATGCTTACTTAGAAGTCTCTACACAACTTTCTAATATTGAAAACCTAGGGCGCAGCTACGATTTCAAAACAAAAGAAGTTGAGGTTCTCAATAATTCCGTGTCTGTGTCAAATGATCTCTTTAAATCAGCGAGGGCAGACTATATGGAGGTTTTGATGACACAACGCGATGTGCTGGATTCGAAACTTGAATTGATAGAAACGAAGAAGCAGCAGCTCAATGCTGTTGTCAATATCTATAAAGATTTGGGAGGAGGCTGGAAATAAGTTGTTTGTTTGAATGGACCCCGCTAGGCGGGGTTCTTTTTTTATAAGCCCGTGCAAACTTCTTTCTTGTGGAAATAGAATTAATGCTTATTTTTAATCCTTATTTAATCAATCGAATTTGTTTTATGGAATCACAAGAGTACATTCTTATCAATGATGACGCTGAAAGGGGAGTGTTTTATAAAAAAACTTATCTTCATGTTGCGCTTTCGATTTTGGCATTTATCGTTTTGGAAACTTTGCTGATCAAATTGATCCCTTATGATTTTATCGTTTGGATGGTTAGCGGAAAATTTATTTGGTTGTTTTTATTGGGATGTTTTTGGTTAGGGTCCACACTTTCATCAAGATGGACACTTTCGCAAAGCCGTCAAACCCAATATCTAGGACTAGCTTTCTATATTGTACTGGAAGCAATTATCTTTCTGCCAATGATTTTTATGGCGGTGTTTATGACAGAAGGAATTAGTGTCATTTATCAAGCAAGTATAATGACTTTGGCATTGTTTACCGGGCTTACTGTTGTAGCATTTGTATTCAATAAAGATTTTTCATTCCTCAGGAATATTCTGGTAATTGGAGGCTTCTTATCCTTGGGGGCAATTGTCGCTGGTGCTATTTTTGGTTTTGAACTTGGATTATGGTTCTCGGTTGCAATGATTGCATTTGCTTCCGGAAGCATACTCTATCAAACTCAAAATCTGAAGTATAGTTACGGCAACGAACAATACGTTGGAGCGGCGCTACAGCTATTTTCATCAATAATGTTGCTGTTTTGGTATATTCTACGAATTTTAATGCGCAGAAGATAAATTTTGTTCATTTTAAAAATAAGACACGGTGGTTAGAGTAAAGTTTATTTTAACCACCGTTTTTTACTTTTGTATAGTCTCTATTTTAGTCTATTTTTTAGATTCTTCAGCCCTTGATCGAAATCTTTGTTCATATTCATGAATAAATTCATAAAGTTCCATGGATAGGGCGATTTTCCTGAAATCCCCCAAGTCACTGAGGTTTGATTAGGCGAGATCTCTTTTAGGATAAAATAACCTTTGGCTGGTTCACCTATGCTGAAATCGAGGGATATTTCGATCGTTTCGCCATCGACTACAATCCTGCACGCGATTGACAAAGAAATAGATCTGACTAAGCTGATACAATCAGGTAATAGTTGTCGGGGTCACGTAGGATAAATTGATCTTTCAAAGAATTCTCGTTATAATGTATATCCTTCTCTATGACTGCATTTAGCAAAGTGGCGTTTTCGAAAATTTGCTGTAAATTGTCTACTCTAAAGAATAATATGAGTCCATTCCCTGCCTGTATTTGATTCCGCATAGTAGGATGATCATGTTCCCCCCATCTGTGTAAACAGAGAATAACAGTTCCGTTATCTGTGAGAATTTCAAATGTTTCTCCTCCATGTTGACCGGTACAGCCTAAAAGCTTTTGATAGAATTGTGAGCTTTGGGGAACGTTATCCACTGCGATGATTGGTTCTGTCCGTATCATGTTATCGTTGACTTGAATTTACTAAGGTTAATAAAAGAGACTTAGTGATTTCTCTCTCACCAAATCTAATATCATGCGATAAGCGGCCACCGAGTTACCGTGTTGATCCAAGGCTGGACTATAGGCCCCTATACCCATTTTATTCGGTACACTTACAGCGATTCCGCCACCAACACCCGATTTACTTGGAAGTCCCACAGTTCTGGCATATTCGCCGCTAAATTCGTACATCCCTGCAATGAGCATTTGCGATTGAACTAGCTGAGATAGACTTGGATTATTGTATTGCTTATTTCCATCATAGCGCACACAGTGATTGGCAAAAAAGAAACCTATTTTAGCCAGATCCTCTGCGGTTATCTCAATTGAGCACTGTTTAAAATAATTATTTAGTTTATCTTCACCATCACCATCAATGAGTCCATTGTTGCGCATCAGGTAGAACATACCTCTGTTTCGATTTCCAGTCTCCCGTTCCGAATTATATACGGATTTACTATAATCAATCTTTTCATTATTTGTTATAAAACGAATCATATTGCGTATTTTAAGAAAAGGTTCCTCACCTGTTCCTTTAATAAGCGATGTCGTTAAAATGGCGCCAGCGTTCATCATTGGATTGAGCGGTATACCCGATGTTTCCAAATTCGCAAAATGATTGAAAGGTTTGTCTGTGCCATAGTATCCCATATTATTAAAAACAACTTGCTCGCCATTTTCCAGTACGGCAATCATTAGGGAAACAATTTTTGAAATACTCTGAATTGTAAATCTTTGCTGTACGTCGCCGATACTAACAATTGTTCCATCACTATTTACGACCGAAAGAGCAATGGATGACGCGTTGGCTTTACCCAATTCCGGAATATAGTCGGCTACTTTACCTTCTTTGAATGACTGTCTATTTTTATCCAATATTCTATCCAACAATGCTTTATCAACAATCGCAGATTTAGCACCCTGTTGATTTTGAATGCTATTTTGAGCAAAGGCTACAGGAATTGATCCGCAAGATATCAAGCCAATAATACAGGCTACCAACCTAACATTTTTTCTCATTTTTTAATTATTTATTCGTTCCAAAGATAGGGAACAGTGTATTAAAAAGAAAAGAGGTGCCCAATAGATAACGTTTTTAGCACCTCTTCCTAGTAGGTCATCCTTTAGGCTGCATTTGGAGCTGGGTCCACATTCCAACCGGAAAGTATACCGCCATAGAAAAAGAAGGTGACGTAAAAATTCTTTTTGCTCACCTTATCAGTAACGAGGTATTTTTGAGTGACATCATATGCATCTATTTTTTTATATCTAAATAATGCTATCGGGCTGGCAGCAGGGTTTTCTGAACGGACCAAATCTTGTATCTTTTGGTTGATTAATTTCATAATTCCTTCTTTTTTGAAGGGATTATTTTCGATTTTCACATGTGCCAAACCTGTTAAAGTTCCATTATTTTGAGCTTTCTTCGCTTTCGCAGCAGCTGTATAGGCTCTGAATTTTTCCTTGATCTGAGGGTCTTTTAAGCTATGGATGGTAAAAATAGAAATTCCCTGCGCACCATTATTTAGCGCTTCATCCATATCGGTAAATATTTCCTCATTATTTTTAGCCATCAACCCACAGTATAGGGACGTATTTGCACCTTTATCGCGCACATTTTCTAAGGTACAATCGCTAATAAAGCTTGGATCTTCTGTATAGAAATTGCTGTACACCATTGGAAAAACAACATCTAAATTCCACTTACCCCAATCTTGACGTACCATACGCGAAGCCATTTTGGGGGTCGGAAATGGGGATGCTGCCATTGTTTTGCCATGAGAATGAACAATTTCTGCAATCATATTGGCGATATCTGTTATCTGATCGCAACGAAATTGGCGCCATTTGAGATCTTTCGATGGATCTTTTTGTGCACGAGGGTCATAGCCATATTGTTTTTTAAATTTTTCTATAGCAATGGGATGGTAGCCGTAATCCCAAGCGGGATACTCGCGATCTTGGACAATATTATATTTAGGCCAAAGGGTTGTGGGGAGGACAACATCCACATAACGATTGTAGTCAATAGAGATACCCTCCAATCCCTCAACTTCACAATAGGATTCAATTTTCTTTTTGATATATTCTTTTACTCCTGGTACTACGGGCGATAAAAATTTATAATAACCAACGTATGCAGTAGTATCTGCGAGACTTTTTCCATTGCGATTGACACTGAACCAATCTGGATGCTCTTTAAGTATTTTATCTCTGTCGTGTTCCAGATTCATCGTCCAAAGCCAGGCTATAACCTGGATGCCGTATTTTTTTGCAATAGGAATCGCTACACGATACTCATCTGGACTAGCAGCATTTAACATCACGCCATCGATCCCTAGATAGTTCATCTCACGGCAAATAGAATCAAAGTTTGTTTTGGCCTTGTAATCTAGCCAGGTCCAAAACATAGCGGTTTTTTCTTTGTCTGTGGCGTGAACGCTTGATACTGAAAAGCTTTGAATCAAAAGGAGCGCAAGGCCAATAAAGCATGTTCTGATTAGTGTTTCTTTCATAATATATTTATCGATTCTAAAATGTATTCCATATGTAAATGATGAAGTTTTCTCATGAACTGCAAAACTCATGAAAAGATCAATCTATAGGTTTTAAATTTAGATTGTATTGAAATTCGCGTGTGAAATTACATAAAAACGTGGAATTTATACCTGATCTTTTTTTAATCCGTTTGATTTTCTTACAGTTATTAAATTTTATTAGAATAACAAAACATTTTTTAGAGCTATGTGTTGTACCTACAACTTTAGATTTAGGACGATAAGATTATTAACAATGAGAAGTAAGCTGGGCTACTGGCTAAGAAAAAAAATGTTTTAGTATGAAGAAACGCTACATTCCAATTTCTATTGCATGTTTATTGAGCCATACCTTGGTCAAAGGGCAAGAATCAGGTACTGTACAAGAGCATAAAGTTGATTCTGTGCAACAAAAAAAAGATGACACGACATATCCCAAGCTTCAGGTGAAAGGTTTGTTTCAGGCCCGTTATCTCGTTAGTGCTACAAAAGATGTCGATGTCAATGGGCTACATCACAGTGATGGTTCAGGTACGGATAACAATTTTATGGTAAAATATATGCGGGTACAGATGCGCGCTCAGATTAGCAAGCGTACTGAAGTTGCCGTATTAGCTAACCTCGCAGATTTCAAAAGTGATCCCAAAACAAAAGTGCTCGAAAATGCCTACTTGAAATATACATTTAGTCCCAAATTGGCAATCACAGTGGGCCAATTTCGTCCTTGGTTTGGCATCGAGGAAACTTACCCTATTGACATCATCAAATCGTTGGACTGGTCGAACCAGTATCTTGAATTCGGTAAATTAGGTTGGGCAAGTTTTCAAATCGGGGTTGCTGCGACAGGCGAGACTACGCTAGGCGATATGCCCTTTAGTTATTCCTTATCTGTGCTGAACGGGAACGGGAAGAATCAAGTTGTTGATAACGATAATGGTAAGCAATATGCCACCCGTTTGGTCTTTGGGCTTTCAAAGAAGTATGGTGTTAATTTAGGGCTTAATGGTGGCGTAGGTGATGTGATGAAAAAACAAGTACATGCATTAGGTGTAGATCTAACTGGTAATGTTAGTTTTGGTAAACGATGGAATCTTGATATGCAACTGGAAGCAAAACAGGCGATCAATCATAACCTGTATTATTCTTTGGAAGAAAGTGCGCGAACATCCAAGTTGAGCGACTATTTGGTCCGCGGTATCTATTTTCTACCCAACTTAAGATATGAAGTGAATTATTTCAATCTAAGTGCTTTTGAGCTATCATGTCGGTATGAGTATATTGACCCAAATTACAAACTCAATGCAAATGCGCGTCAAACATATACGCCGATGTTTGGCTTGGAATTTTTAAAAAATTATGGTGCAAGAATACAGTTGGGACTTCAATTGGACCGATATAAAAAGCAAACAGAGAATACCAGCGAATTCAACAAAAATTTATTTATTGTTCAAGTACAAAGTCGATTCTAATCTATTAAACTACGTTTATCATGAAAGAAATCAGTATTAAAAATGTTGCCATTACTTTTCTAGTAGCACTCATTTTATGGTTTATCCCAATACCGAAAGGCGTCCGTCCAGAAGCCTGGCATTTATTTGCAATTTTCTCCGCAAACATTCTTGGGATTATTTTAAAAGCGGCTCCTATGGGTACGATGTGTATGATGGCCATTGCGTTTACGGCCCTGACACAAGTATTGGCGCCGGAAGATGCGGGTAAGTCGATTACAAAAGCTTTGACAGGTTTTGGAGATAAGGTAATTTGGTTGATTGGTATCTCCTTTTTTATTGCCCGGGGTTTTATTAAAACTGGACTGGGAAATCGAATTGCCTTTCTTTTTATTCGAGTTTTTGGAAAGAGTTCATTAGGACTTGCTTATGGATTGGGCTTGGCGGATGTTTGTTTGGCTCCGGCGATTCCCAGTAATACAGCTCGAGGGGGTGGGATTATTTATCCCATCATGAAATCGATGGCAATTAGTTTTGATTCTGTTCCAGATAAGCCAGAGACACATCGAAAATTGGGATCCTATCTGACTTTAAATAGTTATTATATGAATCTAATTGCTTCTTCGATGTTTTTGACGGGAACGGCCAGTAATCCAATGTGTCAAAAATTTGCTGCAAACCTAGGAATTGATATTACCTGGATGTCCTGGGCGATTGCTGGATTTATACCCGGTATTGTCGCATTTTTTGTAGTTCCGCTTGTTCTTTATAAGTTATATCCACCTGAATTGAAAAAAACAGGTGATGCACCTAAGATGGCGGCGCAGAAATTAAAAGAGATGGGACCAATTTCCAGAAATGAATGGTTAATGCTTTTGGCGTTCTTTATCTTATTGGCATTATGGATTTTTGGTGGTTCTTTTTCAATTGATGCGACAACCACAGCCTTCATCGGTTTGACACTACTTTTACTGACCTCTGTATTGACCTGGGAGGATGTTAAAGCCGAAAAAGGAGCATGGGATACGATTGTTTGGTTTGCTGTTTTGGTTATGATGGCCAGTTCCTTAAATGAGCTTGGCTTTATCGGCTGGTTTAGCGACCTGATCAAAGTACAGATTGGTGATTTAAGTTGGCAAATAGCCTTTCCGGTAATCATTCTTGTTTATTTCTTTAGTCACTACATTTTTGCGAGTGCTACCGCGCATGTTGCGGCTATGTATGCGGCCTTGTTGGGGGTTGGTGTTTCTTTGGGTATTCCGCCAATGCTGCTTGCAATGATGCTTGGATTCTTGGGCTCTATCTATGGTGTTTTGACACATTATGGCCATGGCCCTGCACCGGTATTTTTTGGAAGCGGATACGTCGATTTAAAATCATGGTGGCTGCGTGGACTGGAAATTGGTATCGTATTATTGGTGATTTATATGGGCGTTGGTGGATTGTGGATGAAGGTTATAGGCTATTATTAAAATTAAGATCTTATTATGTTAACTACATTGTCAAAGAAGATGCTTATGTGTCTGACGGGTTTATTTTTAGCGTTCTTTTTACTGATTCACTTTCTTGGGAACTTACAGCTATTCTTACCGCAGGAACAAGCACATCTACAATTTAATGCCTACTCACATTTTTTGGCAGGCAATATCTTGATCAAAATTATTTCTTACGTACTTTATGCAAGCATTATTGTGCATGCTTTGGACGGATTGATCATCACCGTAAAGAATAAAAAGACCGGTGCCCACTATGTTTCAGATCATCGGGGAAGGGCAAGCAAGTGGTATTCGCGAAATATGGGGATTTTAGGGACCCTGATCCTCATTTTTTTAGTTATCCATTTCCAGAATTTTTGGTACGTGTATAAATTTGGCGCTCTTCCACTTGATGAACGCGGTAACAAGGATTTATATGTGCTTGTAATTGAGGTTTTTCAGCAATGGTGGTATGTACTTATTTACGTTTTATCTATGGTTGCCCTGTGTTATCATCTTATTCATGGGATTCATAGTGCGATTCGAACTTTGGGCTTATTCCATCCCAAATTTGTTAAATGGTTTAAGATTATTGGTATCAGCTATTCGGTCATCATAAGCATTGGTTTTGCTTTGATGCCTATTTATATATTTTTTACAGTTAAATAAGGGGGAGAAGTCATGACATTAAATTCAAAAATACCGGATGGACCATTGGATCAAAAATGGACCCGTTATAAAAAGACTGCCAAGCTTGTTAATCCTGCAAATCGTAAAAAACTGGATGTTATCGTTATCGGAACCGGACTGGCGGGTAGCTCCATCGCAGCTTCTCTTGGGGAGATGGGGTATCAGGTAAAATCCTTCTGCTTTCAGGACAGTCCGAGAAGGGCACATTCTGTGGCTGCTCAAGGTGGTGTAAATGCCGCAAAAAATTATAAAAATGACGGGGACAGTGTTTATCGTATGTTTGTTGATACGCTAAAGGGCGGTGATTTTCGTGCCCGTGAGGCCAATGTCTATCGTATGGCCGAATGTTCGCTCAATTTAATCGACCAGGCAGTTGCACAGGGTGTTCCTTTCGGTCGTGAATATGGAGGCTATCTGAACAATCGATCTTTCGGAGGTGTACAGGTAAGTCGTACATTCTATGCGAGAGGTCAAACTGGACAGCAGCTTCTTTTGGGAGCTTATCAGGCACTTATGCGCCAGGTCGGCAAAGGTGCCGTACAGCTTTTTTCCAGGCATGAAATGCTCGACATCGTTGTAATAGATGGAAAGGCACGTGGCGTTATTGTTCGAAATCTCGATACAGGGGAGCTTGAACGACACGCTGCACATACCGTTATACTAGCAACCGGAGGGTATGGTAAAATTTATTATCTATCGACACTAGCAATGGGCTGTAACGGCTCTGCCATTTGGCGGGCACACAAGAAGGGTGCATTAATGGCCTCCCCGAGCTGGATTCAGATTCATCCGACTTCGTTGCCGCAGTCTGGCGATTATCAGTCTAAATTAACACTAATGTCAGAGTCGTTACGTAATGACGGAAGGATTTGGGTTCCCTTGAAAGAAGATGAGAAGCGGGAACCAAACGCTATTCCGGAGGAAGAGAGAGATTACTATTTAGAACGTCGTTATCCGGCATTTGGTAATCTTGCTCCAAGGGACATTTCATCTCGGGCGGCCAAAGAACGGATTGATGCTGGCTTTGGGATTGGTCCACTTAAAAATGCTGTTTACCTTGATTTTGCGAAAGCTATTAGAGAACAGGGGAAACAGAAAATACAAGAGAAATATGGTAATCTGTTCGATATGTATGAAAAGATTACGGGATATGATGCTTATAAAGAACCGATGATGATTTCACCCTCCGCGCATTTTTCAATGGGGGGATTATGGATAGATTATGAGCTGATGACAAGCCTGCCGGGCTTATTTGCGTTAGGTGAAGCTAATTTTGCAGACCACGGTGCAAATAGATTGGGTGCCAATTCCTTGCTCCAAGCCTCTGTGGATGGTTATTTTATTGCGCCCTATACGATTGCAAATTATTTGGCAAACGATATTCACACGGGGAAAATTTCTACAGACCATATTGAGTTTGAACGTGCAGAGGTAGGTGTTCGTGCGCAAATTGATCGATTTTTAAAGATCAAAGGCAGTAAAACCGTAGATTATTTTCATAAAACACTGGGTAAAATACTCTATGACTATTGTGGGCTCGCGCGTAATGAGAAAGGCCTCCGTTATGCTATTGTGGAGATTAATAGGCTGAAGCAAGAGTTTTATAAAGATGTAATTGTTAGTGGTGAAGCCAATACCTTAAATACAGAATTGGAAAAAGCTGGACGTGTAGCCGATTACTTTGAAATTGGAGAATTGATGTGTTATGATGCGTTGACGCGGAACGAATCCTGTGGGGCACATTTCCGGGAGGAATATCAGACTGCAGATGGGGAGGCATTACGGAATGACGCTGAATATCAGTTTATTTCCGCTTGGGCCTGGAAGGGAGAGGGGCAAGAACCTGAGCTAATTCGGGAACCATTAATTTTTGAAGAAATACAACCAACTGTAAGAAGCTATAAATAAATAGAACGATTATGGATTTACACCTTAAAATATGGCGGCAAAAAGATCGCAACGCTACAGGAAAATTAGTTACTTACACCTTAACAGATCTCAATCCACATATGTCGTTTTTGGAGATGTTGGATACCCTAAATGAACAGCTTATTACGCATGGAGACGAACCTGTAGAATTTGACCATGATTGTCGTGAAGGGATCTGTGGACAATGCGGCATGATGATCAATGGCATCGCACATGGACCACTTAAGCATACAACCACCTGTCAGCTACATTTACGTTCATTCAAAGATAACGATACGATTCTTATCGAACCTTTCCGATCAGCAGCATTTCAGGTTAAAAAGGATTTAAAAGTGGACCGTTCGGCATTTGACCGGATTATTTCTTCTGGGGGATTTGTATCCATCAATACTGGTCAAGCCCCAGACGCGAGAGTGATTCCTATTTCTCATGAGTTAGCTGAGTCAGCATTTGACTCAGCGGCCTGTATTGGTTGTGGTGCTTGTGTTGCAACGTGTAAAAATGGTAGCGCCGCATTATTTACCTCCGCAAAGATTACCCATATGGCTTTGCTTCCACAGGGAAAAGAAGAGCGCAGTGAACGTGTTTTAAATATGGTGAAGCAAATGGATTTGGAGTCATTTGGTCACTGCACGAATACAGAAGCCTGCGAGGTGGAATGCCCACAAGGTATATCAGTTTTGAATATAGCGCGCATGAATTTTGAATATAACAAAGCACTATTTTTTAAAAAGAAATAGAGACCAACTGTCGAAAAAAGTGGCACGATTGTTTCTTATATCGGATTTATAATAAAAACTGAAGCCATAAAAGAGGTGTACGGGATTGATGAAGGTTACTAACCTTATCCCTGAAAGTAGGGATTTGTAAGATTTTTCGGTTAATAAATAGGTTTTTGTAGTAATTTTGAAAAAAGAAATTCATTAAAGTTTTAGCGATTGATATGAAGTGTAGTAGGTTGTTTGTGGTACTTTTCATTTGTAGTACAATGTTTAGTGTAACCGCATGTAAGGATTTTTCAAACAAAGTCTTGGGAAAAGGCGAGCTGAAGGACACACTTACGGAAAAATTGGTTGTCAAGGAAAAAATACCACATTTGTTGAATAGGTGGGATTCACTTCAGAAAAATCAGATTCAATTTACAGTAGATAGCTTGCATCCTGTTCCGATCAAACAGCAAAAGCGTGAACTTAAAGATTCCTTGCGTAGGGCTTTTGATAAACACCCTAAACATATTTATTTAACTTTTGATGACGGTCCATTGATTGGTAGTGCCTTTATCGATTCTATTGCGAAAGAAAAAAACATTAAAGTGAGTGTATTCCTTATTGGCAAGCACGCCAATATGAGTAAAGGTAGGAAACGTGATCTTGCGCGATATGAATCAAATCCTCTCGTGGCATGTTACAATCATAGTTATACACACGCAAATAATCAATATTCTAGATTTTATAATAACCCTCAAAAAGCTTTTGCTGATTTTGAAAAAAATGAAACGGATCTCAACTTGAAGCATAAGATCGTTCGACTTCCGGGAAGGAATATCTGGATCTATGATCATGTACGAAAGATAGACCTCAAGAACGGAACCAGTACGGCAGATTTGCTTCATAAAAATGGCTATACGATTTATGGTTGGGATGTGGAATGGAGACTCAATAGTATTACTGGAGCACCCATTCAGAGTCAGGAATCGACCCTGACTCATATTAGGAATTATATGAACAACAAGAGTTCAATGGTACCGAACAATGTCGTTTTCTTGATGCATGATGATATGTTCCAAACGAAAAAGGGACAGCAGGAATTGTCTTTGTTAATCGACGCACTTAAAATGGAAGGCTACCAATTTGAATTTATGCAAGATTATCCCATTAAGTATTAATTAAGCACGCTGGCATCAAAAGATGACAGCGTGTTTTAAATTGCCTACCGTTCTATTTGCTCTCTTACAATCTTTTTTCCTATCTCTTAATAATTGCTGTTTAACTACTGCGCTATGCTGCAATTTTGGCTGTTTTTATTAAATTAATTATAGATGTAATTAGAAAGTATAGAAAGCTGTCCTTTTATTTTATATGCACTAATATAATTTCGATATTGTAAAGATGTATTTATTCACGCAATCCTTTGTGAAGGTCTATGTAATAAAGAGGTCAAAACAATCTTAAAAAAAAATTAAAATTATTTTGCGAGTTGTGCGAAAAGATCACTTACTAAATAAAAATCAAGTAACTTATTTACAGGTGTTTATGTAAAATATGTTAAATAGTGTAAAAATAACACTTGTATTTTATCATAATTTTTGTAAATTCAAAATGCATATTCAATTATAAACCGCTGTTGTAAGATGCTAAACCGATAAATCTTATCACGGCAAAAAAAATAACTATTATAAATAGAATTTAAACATTAAACAGTTTTTATGATCAACTGCCATTATTTCTCAAATCAATGGAAGAGAGCGTTTTGGACTGGTTCACTGTGTTCTTTAGTCACATTGAGTCCGCAATTCGTCGACGCTGCAACGTTTGCAAGCTATGGAATTTTCTTTCAACAAGAGTTAAGTGTTACAGGTAAAGTGACCGATGAAGCTGGAATGCCTATTCCAGGAGTGACCATTTCGGTAAGTGGAAGTAACTTAGCGACTAAGACCGACAATGAAGGTAAATACAAGTTGGATAAGGTGCCAAGTACAGGTACCCTCAACTTTCGAATGGTTGGTAAGCTATCAATGGATGAAGCTGTAAAGGGAAGACGTATTATTGACGTCATTCTACTCAATTCACAATCTAGTTTGGAAGAGGTTATCGTGGTAGGCTATGGAAAGCAAAAAAAGGAGACTGTGACTGGGTCTGTAGCGACGGTTAAAGGGAGTGATCTTGCCAAATCACCAGCATTGAACATCTCAAATGCATTAACAGGCCGTGTCCCTGGTGTCACAGCGACCAATGGGAGTGCCGAGCCCGGTTATGATGGATCTAACATCAAGATCCGCGGGACAAATACGTTAGGGAATAGCAGTCCTTTGGTGGTAATTGACGGTGTTCCGGCGCGTGAAGGCGGAATCGAGCGGCTTAATCCCCGTGATATTGAAAATATATCGGTACTTAAAGATGCTTCTGCAGCAATTTATGGGGCGCGTGCGGCTAATGGCGTTATTCTTGTCACCACGAAAAGAGGAAAAACAGGTAAGCCACAATTTTCCTACACTTTTAATCAGGGATATTCCCAACCTACTGTAATCCCTAAATTGACCACTGCTGCCCAATTTGCCGAAATTAGGAACGAACTTGAGATCTATAATCTATCGGTCGACGAATGGTCTGCAGCATATAGCGCAATAACGGATAAAGGAAGTTATATTAAAAAAGATGGTGGAGTATTAGATGCACCTTTTAAACCTGAGGATATCCAAAAATACCGCGACGGGTCTGATCCTTGGGGCCATCCAAATACAGATTGGTATAAGTCTACCCTAAAAGATTGGTCGCCGCAACAGCGCCACAATCTCCAGATCAATGGAGGTACTGAGGATGTCAAATATTTAATGTCCTTGGGTTATCAAAATCAGGACGCCTACTACAAGAACTCTGCCACAGGCTATAAACAATATGATTTGCGAATTAATCTCGATGCTAATATAAGTCAATATATCAAAACGCAATTCGGCGTATTAGGGAGACAGGAAAATCGTAATTTTCCAACAAAAACTGCTGGTACAATCTTTAGAATGCTTATGCGCGGAAATCCCACGCAACCTGCAATTTGGCCAAACGGTATGCCAGGACCAGATATAGAAAATGGTGAAAACCCCGTCGTTATCACTACTAATGCCACAGGATATGATAGGGACAAACGCTATTATTTCCAAACGAATGGACAGGTTGAAATTACTAATCCATGGGTTGATGGTTTGAAGCTTACCCTGAATGCATCTGTAGACAAATATGTGAAAAACCAAAAAACCTGGGTGATACCCTGGACATTATATTCGTGGCAAGGTGCATATGAAGCTGATGGGGAAACACCCCAACTGGTCCCTGGGCGACGTGGCCCTGCGGATCCAAATTTGAATCAAAGCAATGAAGATCAATTAAATATCCTACTTGGGGGTATTTTAAGCTTTGACCGGAAATTTGGAGACCATCAAGTGAATGCTATTGCGGGTATCAATAGAGAAACAATTGATAACGATAAATTCAGTGCTTATCGCCGCTACTTCCTTTCCAATGCAATTGATTATCTTTTCGCTGGCGGGGAACAGGAAAAAAATAACGACGGTGCGGCATGGAAGCGCGCACGTCTAAATTATTTTGGTCGGTTTGGCTATAACTACAAAAGTAAATACATCGCCGAACTCTTGTGGCGTTACGACGGTTCTTACATGTTTCCTGAAAGGGAGCGATTTGGGTTCTTCCCTGGGGCAATGGCCGGGTGGGTCGTATCAGAAGAAAATTTCTGGAAGGAAAATATTCCTGTAATTAATTATTTCAAAATCCGTGCTTCTTACGGCCAGATGGGAAATGATAACATCTACTATGATGATAAATTACAAGAGTATCAATATTTTTCTACGTATTCTTTTGGAACGTATATCGTAAATGACAAGTTAGCCAAGTCTCTTTACGAAAGTCGTATACCAAATGAAATGATTACTTGGGAAGTAGCCAATAACTACAATCTCGGATTTGATTTTCAGTTTCTTCAAGGCAAGTTGAACTTGGAATTTGACATCTTCAAAAACCGCCGTAATTCAATTTTGTGGCGCAAAAATGCGTCCATACCGCAGAGCACAGGAATGACGCTCCCAGCTGAGAATATCGGTAAGGTGGATAATAAGGGATGGGAGTTTAATCTCGGTTACCATGGTAAAGTTGGGGAACTTGGTTATACTGTAGGTGTTAACGGCGGGTATGCGAAGAATAAAATCATCTTCTGGGATGAGGCACCAGGAGCGCCGGCATGGCAGCAGAGTACAGGAAAGCCAATAAAAACTGATATCTATTATATTTATGATGGCGTGTTCAAAGATTTAAGTGACATTGCAAACAATCAATTAGATTACAGTGCAATAACAAAAACGCTACGTCCTGGTGACATGAAGTATAAAGATTACAACGGTGACGGAAAAATCACACCCGATGATAAAGTTAGACGCGATAAAAATAGTGATCCAACATTTCAAGGCGGTTTCAATTTTAGCCTTACCTATAAAGATTTTGACTTATCGGTATTATTTCAGGGTGCTACAGGCGGAGAGATCCGTGTCGGTACAGATGAGTCTGGATCTATTGGAAATTTTGTGGAGGAATTCTACGAAAATCGCTGGAGTATCAGTAACCCGAGCAGTGTATATCCACGTTTAACAGACCGCGGTAATCAATATTATTCCTATAATAACACGTATTGGATGCGAAGTACAGATTACCTCCGACTTAAGAATGTAGAATTAGGGTATAATCTATCCTCTAGTATATGCAATAAAATTGGTATAGGCTCATTGCGTCTATTCGCGAATGGAATGAACCTAATTACTTGGAGTAAAATCAAAATGTATGATCCGGAAGCTGTAAATGCATTAGGACAATATTATCCACAAGCAAGATTAATCAATCTGGGCGCGTTATTATCGTTTTAATCAACAGGAATTTAAAAGAAGAAGAAGATGAAAAAGATTACCAATATATCACTCATTCTACTTGTATTATCTGCAACATTACACGCTTGTAATGATGATTTTGTAAGTACAAAGCCACTCAGTGAAGTGCCACAGGAGGTGGTGTGGTCAGATGCGGGCTTATCAGAAGCTTTTGTGACTGAAATTTATAATGGATTTGGAGTAGGTGGATTTTATGAACAGCAAATGGCTTCGATGACGGATGAAGCCCTATTCACCCATCCAAACCGGGGAATAAATACAGTTACTGAATCGCGCTCAAACCCTGCCGATCAGGGCTATATTATGGAAACTTATGAATATGGGCGCATGTATACACGCATCCGGGCAACTAATATTGCGATTTCTAATTTAACAGAAGCCAAATTTGATAAAACAAAGGCAGATAAGCTTTTAGGTGAGGCTTATTTCTTACGTGCTTATTATTATCAGCAGCTGTTACGCTACTATGGCGGAATACCGATCGATAATAAGATCTATACGCTGAACGATAAAGACTACATGGTTCCTAGAAATACCTATGAAGAATGTGTCAATGCCATAGTTAAAGATCTTGACAATGCGGCTCAGCTTTTGAAAGGTGCATCTCAAGTAAAAGGAAGGGCGAGCGAAGCTGCTGTACTGGCATTAAAATCAAGAGTTTTGCTGTATGCCGCTAGTGACCTTCACGATGCAAATAAAGCAAAATCAAAGTCTACATTATTAGCAGGATATAAAAACCCAGAGTATATAATGTATACCACAGGTAATCAAACCGATCGTTGGGCAAAAGCTAAAGCTGCTGCTAAGGCTGTCATTGATCACAGCGAATTTGCCTATAAACTTGATTTAAATCAGCCTGTTTCGGCTGCCGATGGAACGATTAACTACATGGCTCTTTCCTTAGGTGGGGGGAGTAAAGCAGTTGACTTTACCGCGGCGAAAGACATTATTTTGGGCCGATTTTTTATCGATGAAAAAGATGAACGCGGTGGTTGGGTAGGTCGCGACAATGGACCGAATGGTTACCACAATTGGGCTGGAAATACGCCAATACAACTGTTGGTAGATGACTACGAGACGATTGCCGGTGAAAAGTTCGATTGGTCAAATCCAACTATGGCAGCTAATCCTTATCAAAATCGCGATCCGCGTTTGAAGGCAACTCTATTGTATGATGGTGCAGACTGGAAACCTCGAACAGCTGATGTGGCCGCAAGGGATAAGGCAAATCAGATTCAGACGGGGCAATATGAGGTGGTTAATGCACAAGGTCAAAAAAACACACATTTTGGTCTCGACACAAGAAAGAGCCCTATTGAAGATTGGAACGGCTCCCGAACGGGCTATTATATCCGTAAATTTACTGATCCAGATCCTACAATGGAGGACCAAAATACAAGACAACGTATTCCATGGCCGATGTTTCGTTATACGGAAGCGGTATTAAACTACGTCGAGGCATGTCTGGAGTTAGGTGAGGAAGGCGAGGCTAAAATATGGATGAATAAAATTCGGTTTAGAGCTGGAATGCCTGCAATACCTAGTAGTGAGAGTGGAGCGGCGTTAAAAGCACGCTATCGAAACGAACGTCGTGTAGAGTTAGCTTATGAGGAACATCGCTTCTTTGACGCAAGACGTTGGATGATAGCTGCAGAAACAATCGGCCGGAAGGCAAATATTATCAATATTACTGGAACGCTTAAGGCAGGCAAAAGTGTGACACAATATAAATATGATCCAAGCAGTTACACCTATAAATATGTTGTATCGGATATTGATCCAGGAATCGAAAACCGAAATTGGGATGACAAGATGTATTTTACATCTTTACATCGGGACGAGATTAATAGAAATACGAAGTTAATTCAAAATCCCGGATATTGATTCAGAAAGGCCTTCATTATAAATGGAGGCCTTTTCAACGTTATTTTTAGGATGATCCATCATGCCCACTTTCCAAGGGATGAGCTCTGTTCCATAAAAGAGGATTGCTGAAAAAGTGTTCGCGCAATAACAGGGGCAAGAAATACAAAGAGGTAAATTTGAGATCCCTGAACTGAAACGTAAAACTTATAGAACCGATAGAAATTGAAGTAATTGGTCATCAACGTTATGTAAGCGAATAATTTGATTTTAGCTAATGATTTGACAGCTAGCAGAATTTGTTTTACAATGAGTTCAGACATGGAATTTTTTTTATACAGGTGAATTGCGCCACTTTTTTTCTTAATTTGCATCCATGTCAAATCAAGCGAGTAATTATCAGTTATTTTCTACTGATATTTTGGCACTTTGGAGAAGCCAAAATGTTTCTTATATCAAAGTGGAGGAACTATCTGTTGTTAATGGAGTTACCTTTTTTGAACTTATACCAGATTCGGAACTGTTGGATGAGGTAGGGGTTGATACCCTTTATCCTATAGATTCTGAAGATGTTGAAGATATGATTGTTTTCAACAAACATATTAAATTTGTCGTTCATGATATTTACCTAGATGAAGATTAATCAGCAATTAAGTGATCTGATTGTAAGAGACCTAGCTCTTCATATTCAATCTTTCTTCCTGAAGATCCAATAAACGAAGGTGCTTTTTAATAATTTCTTCGTCTAATAGAAGCTCCTCACGATTTTTATTGATAAGCCACATGCGTTGAGTTTCTAGAATGTCAATATATATTTTGCGATATTCTGCGTAATTAATGATAATTTCAGAGCTCCGCAATTGATTTTCATACTTCTCTAACTGATCCTTTAATGTCGGAAAATTTTCAATTTTGTCGGCGTAGTCATTTCGAATTTTATCCACAGCGACTTGAGCTAGTCTATTCTGGATTTCATAATCGATTTCCTTCTCGCTTCGGACAAAATCTCTATCTACTAATTTGATTGTTCTTAATATAAAGGGGAGTGTTAATCCTTGAACGACCAAGGTTAATAGGATAACGACAAATGTAATAAAAAGAATAAGGTTTCTTTGTGGAAAAGGAGTACCATCCGACAGTGTTAAGGGAATGGAAAGCGCTGCAGCAAGAGAAACCACACCACGCATTCCGGTCCAACCAATAATCATTGGGGTTTGCCAACCTGGTGATTGGGCATCGGCGACTGTTATGAAATGTTTCATCACTAAAGTGGTGATTACCGCAGCATATCCAGCGAAAATTCTGACGAGAATAAGTACTATTGTTACGGCTACACCGTAGCCAATTGCCGTAGATATATTGGTGTCTCCCAACCCCGAAACAATTTCAGGTAAATCTAATCCAATAAGCATAAATACAATACCATTCAATAAAAAGCAGAAGCTTTCCCATACTGTTACGGTGCGAATTCGGGATGCACTACTTAAAAAGTCGTGGCTACGATAGGATAAGAATAATCCACCACTTACCACCGCCAAAACGCCCGAAGCGTGAAGTTGTTCTGCGATCAAATACATGGAGAAAGGTGCTATGAACGTTAGCAATAGGTCTGTATTTGAATCGGTGGGCAACAGTTTGTGCATTTTGAGGAAAATGTATGCAATTGCAAGCCCTATTGCTACACCGCCAACGCACATCCAGATAAAGCTTCCGGCAGCTTGGTACCATACAAATTGTCCTGTAGCTGCGGCGATCATTGCAAATCTGAAGATTATTAATGAGGAAGCATCGTTCAATAAACTTTCACCTTCCAGAATGGAAGCCAATCTTTTGGGTACTTTTACGAATTTTAAAATTGCGCCAGCACTAACGGCGTCAGGCGGTGACACTATTCCTCCCAATAAAAATCCAAGTGCTAAGGAGAATCCCGGGATAAAATAATTGGCAAATACGGCAACCGATAAGGCTGTAAAAAAGACTACAACGAAAGCAAAGCTAAATATAATCCTACGCCATCTCCATAATTCTTTCCATGAAGTTGACCAAGCAGCCTCGTACAAAAGTGGAGGTAAAAAAATAATAAATATTAATTCAGGCTCTATTTTTATAGCAGGAACTCCTGGTATAAAACTAATTACAAGTCCGGCTAATACAAGTAAAACGGGGTAGGCAACTTGAACTTTTCTCGCCAGTAAGATCAGCATCGTGATCAATAGGAGCACAAATAGATAGAATTCAAAATTTTCTAACATATATAAATTTTAGGTATATAAATATAGAGCAAATTTCCAAAATTCTTTCATAAAAGAGGGCTGATCTGCTTATTGCAAATTGGAAGAAATATTTCTTGAAGACTGTTGCATCTTTTCCTATTTTTGTTAGAAAAAGAAAAAAGATGGAGAACGAAGTGATCGGTTTGAAACGAGTCGCAACACTATGTATCTTGAGAAATAAAGATAAATTCCTATTATTAAGACGCTTAAAAGAACCTAACAAGGATATGTACGTTCCTGTTGGTGGGAAAATAGACCCCTTTGAAAATCCGGATGCAGCTGTTGAGCGAGAGGTTTTCGAAGAAACAGGTATCCATATAACTTCAAAACAGTTTTGTGGTATTTTGACAGAAACTTCTCCAGTTAATTACAACTGGATCAGTTACGTATATGTATCAGACATCGAATTTGTCGATGTACCGTATTGTAATGAAGGAGATTTAGAATGGATTTCAGCGGCGGATTTATCCGCTATTCCGACGCCAATAACCGATCTCTATATCTATGATTATGTGGCAAAGAAGAAGCATTTCGCCCTTAATGCTACCTATGACTCAGCCGTGAACTTGACGGGGCTATGGGAGCAGTATAGTAATACTAAGCTTATTTAGAATGCTTTAATTGAGTAAGAAAAATGACTGTTAATAAAGACGCGATTAAAATCATTGCCTTTGATGCTGATGATACATTATGGGTAAATGAACCCTATTTTCAAAAAGCAGAACATGATTTCTGCGCACTGCTGGAGAACTATCTTCCGCAGCATGCAATTTCACAGGAACTATTTAAGACGGAAATGAACAACCTGTCGCTTTACGGATATGGCGTAAAAGGTTTTATTCTTTGTATGATAGAAACTGCCAGCCGTATTTCTGCTGGTCAACTGCCTTTGAGCATAGTAAACAAAATTATAGAAATTGGACAGTGTTTATTAAAAATGCCGATTGAATTATTAGATGGCGTAGAGGATACGTTAGTACAACTCAGTGCACATTACAAATTGATTGTAGCTACAAAGGGCGATCTGCTCGATCAGGAGAGAAAGTTGAAGAATTCTCCTCTTCAAAAATATTTTCATCATGTTGAGATTATGAGTAACAAAAAAAGTGAAGATTATAAGAAACTGTTAAGCAAAATTGAATGCCCGGCCGAGAATTTCATGATGATAGGAAATTCAATAAATTCCGATATTCTACCCGTTTTGGAAATTGGTGCACAGGCAATACATATTCCGTATCACGTAACCTGGTCCCATGAACAAGCTAGCGATGAGATAAAACCAAGTAGTTTTCTTGAGATAGATAGATTAGATAAATTGATACAAATCTTGCTTTAGTTAAAAATAGAGATCTCGCTAAACACTTGTCGTAAAATCACGTTATTTTTAACATGCAGGAGACAATTAATAACGCCGTTAGGCCGCTGTCAACCGTATAACGCTGAGCGGAATGGTCTTAGCGCCAAGAGTACTATCAGCGTATGGGTGCATTAAAATTAACTGCGAAAAATGCGACGCATTAATACCACGAGGAGAAAAATAAAGGATCTCTATAGATATAGAACTTAGCCGACCTGATTATTTTGAATCAGAATCCGTTAACAATAAATCCGCTAAAATTAAGAGATATCATTGTGTTAGAAACGATCGAAGAAGGCAAGTCGGTTTTTAAACGTAGTTAAGAGCACCCTTTTAATTCTCATTGACGTAATCCTCCTAGTGATGCCTGTTCCCTCTTTGGTGGTAGGGCACATTTTTAGCGAGGTTCTTCAGAACCTCATTACCGTTGGAAGATACAAATGAATTAGCATACTGCAACGATACAATATCCGTGGCGTCCATGTCTGGAAGGTTTTTAATCTGATTGTGCCATTTAGGTGGATAGGATAGATTGCTCTTTTCTTGTCGATGGTCTTTCTCCATATTAATGTGTACAGATCGTTTTTTCCAACGGCTGTAAATAAATGCCGCAACACCGGCTGCTGCAGTGATCATTAATCCAATTCGTGTATTCATTGCTCTAATTTTTTATTAGTTGAACAGTTCATTAGTTCAAATTGTTCAAAAAACTTTATATTGATGTTACCAGAGATTACACATCAAAATTTATAGTATCCCCTGTGAAACCATACAAATGAGTCAATATAGGAGATACCCGCCTGAAATCGGACGGCAGATTTGCTCGGATTGAGCAATTTTTGTATCATTGGGGAGATCATAACCAATGCAGCAGCTTAAGTCTTTTTTATACGCATGTCTCCAACTCTTTCTTCTCCTTTTCTTAGGACAATCTTCCGTTTGGAGCCAGGTCAATACGTATGCGTTTAAAACCTTAACTTCTGACCAGGGCCTGGTCCATAATCATGTCAATTGCGCACTCAGGGATAAGTACAATTACCTTTGGTTCGGTACCGAATCTGGGCTGAGCCGATTTGATGGGGCGCAGTTCACAAATTTTCGCTATTCTGCCAATAAACGTAGCGGCCTGAGTGGAAATTCGATTTCCGCAATCTTTGAGGGACCAGAAGGCAATGTATGGATTCGTACCAGCAACGGGATGAATGTGTATGATCAGCGCTCAGGTATTATTATCCAGCAGCTTGATTCCATACTGACCCGCTTAAAGTTGCCCGTCAAAGACGTACATACGATAAGACAGCTGGAAGGGCAGATCTTTGCACTATTGTATAGCGATCGTTCGCTGATCTTGTACGATAGCCTAAAGAAAACCTATCGTACTGTACCGTCGTTGACAAAAAACAACCGAATCGCTGATGTGATAGCTGGTCAAGGACACACGATCTGGGTAATCTACGAAAATGGCCTGTTGGGCCACATCGATACCAAATCATTGCGAAGTACCAAAACCAGCCTATTGTCGATCAGCAGTAAGCTGGTAAATTATAATCTATTTGCCGACCGGGAAGGGGCGATATGGATTTTCTCAAAAGACATTCCAATTGGTGTATACTGGCTTGACCCGAAAGATGGATCAATTCAACACCTCCAAAAAGAACTGTCCAATCCTTTTGTAGGCAATATCGTGCAAGATGATCAAGGACATCTTTGGCTAGGAACTGATCATGGTGGGATCAATGTTTATGATAAAAAAACAAAAAGTGTACAGATCCTCGCTAACGATAAATATGATTTACGGAGCCTACCTTACAATAGCATAACGGCTTTATATCGGGATAAGTCAGGTATCATATGGACGGGCACCTATAAAGGTGGCATCAGTTATTATCATCCCAACCTGTTGTTATTCTCTTTAATTAGGAACTATCCAGGGCTTCCTAAATCGCTTCCCTTTGACGATGTCAATAAGTTTGTACAGGATCGAAAGGGTAATCTATGGATCGGGACAAACGGTGGGGGATTGCTCTATTATAATATCAGTCAGAAAACATTCACGCAATACCTGCATGATCCTCAGGATCCCAACAGTTTGAGCTCCAACGTGATTGTTTCCTTATTGCTGGATACGGAAGATAAGCTGTGGATCGGAACTTATCGAGGTGGTATGTGTCGATTTGACGGCAAAAGTTTTAAGGTTTTCCACCGTGACTCGGCCCCCGGGAAATTGAATGATGATAGTGTATGGGAGATCTATGAAGATAGCCAACATCGGATATGGATAGGAACGCTAAGTACCGGCCTGTACCTGTTTGATAAAAAAACAGCACAGTTTTCGAAAACATATACACGGCAGGGCCAAACCATCAACAGCAATTATATCTCTGTCTTATTTGAGGATTCAAAAAAACGTCTCTGGATCGGCACAGCTACAGGATTGGCATTGTTGGCCCCCGACGAGAAGATTACTTATATCAATACATCCAGTTCGCCTATGAAACTCATGAATGATCTAATTTATGATATCAATGAGGACAAAGCCGGTCGTATTTGGGTAGCGACACAAGAGGGACTGCATGTAATCGATGGTACTAAAATAAGCTATCTTACACAGCAAAATGGGCTTAGCGACGATGCAATCCTGGCACTCTTGGTCGATGATCAAGGTGATGTTTGGGCTTCCACAAACAAAGGCCTGTCGGCGATTGTCGGTACAGGACAGGCAGAGAAGTTTATCATCCGCAATTTTACGCAGGAATTGGGCCTTCAGGGGAATGTATTCAATGAAAACGCTGCTTTAAAAATGCGGGACGGAAGGCTTGTCTTTGGTGGGCCAAAGGGGTTCAATTTTATTGATCCTGCGAAAATTAGCCGCGAAAGTGAACTGATCTTGCCGCTTTTGTCCAATCTCTATTTATTCAATAAGCGGGTAGCCGTCGGTGAAGAATTTTCGGGTCGGGTCATTTACGATCAAGCCCTGAATAATCTTAAGGAACTGAGGCTTCCGTACAACCTCAATGCCATTTCGCTGGAGTTATCGACCTTTGACTACCTACAGCAACATAATGGACTCTACCAATATCAGCTTGCTGGTCTAAGTTATGAATGGTTTGATTTTGAACCGGGAACCATGCGGGCCAGTTTTACCAATCTGGACACCCGCAGCTACAGCTTGTATATTCGGCATGCTATCGATTCAAGTAGTTGGTCAGATGGTGTACTACTTTTGACAATCGATATACAGCCACCGTTTTGGCGCTCAACAATGGCCTTTCTTTTTTATGCCGGTTTGATACTAGTCGTCCTATGGGCTTATTTTTATTTGACAAAACTGCGCGTCAGGACGCGTAATCAACTTTACCTCGCTCAGGAACAGGCTGCACAGGCAAAGGAACTGGATGCGTTGAAAACACGTTTCTTTACCAATATAAGCCATGAATTCAGGACTCCGATCAGCTTGATTCTAACTCCAGCACAGCAGCTGCTGGATGAAGAACAGCATCCAGAAAAAAGAGCCGACCTAAACTTAATCAAGAAGAATGCAGAACGCCTGCTTAAATTGGTCAACCAGCTGCTGGACTTTAGAAAATTGGAGAAAAGTGAACTTGAACTGAATGAAGAGTATGGGGACCTCATGGGATTTATCCGCGAACAGCTCGATGCCTTCGCCGGGATAGCTCAAAGTAATCAGATCTCGTTGCAGGTCAATATCGCTCCAGACACATATCTGTCCTGGTTTGACAAAAACAAATTGGAAAGCATTATTTTCAATCTGATGTCAAATGCGGTCAAATTTAGCCCGGTATCCGGCATTGTGGCATTCAGTGCCGAAATCACTGAACAAGAAACAGAAAAGATACTGTGTATTGAAGTTCAAAATCAGGGTATAGCGATTCCCGAAAATTTACAAGCCCGCGTTTTTGAACGTTACATACAACTGGATGTGCCAAATGGAAAACGGAATCAGGGTACAGGCATCGGGCTTTCTATTGTCAAAGACTATGTCGAATTCTTGAGTGGAAATATCAGGCTGAGTAGCAATGCGCACTGGACGACATTTAATGTTCAGTTGCCCATAAATAAGGCCGTAGCGAGCGCCGATCCCATCGAAAGCAGTAAGCAGGATAAACCCGCTATTTTATTGGTGGAAGATGATATTGATTTCCTTCATTACTTGGAGCGAACCCTGAGTTCGGTCTACCTAATTCACGCTGCACAAAGTATTAATGATGCAAAATTAATCCTAAGCAAGCAGCAGGTCGATCTTGTCATCACGGATCTTAGCCTGCCTGGAGAGAGCGGACTGGATTTTTGCCGCTTTATAAAAGCCCAGGCTAAGTTGGTTCATATCCCTGTGCTGATTGTAACTGCGGTAGTCAATCAGAAGATTGAACTGGAGGCCTTACAGGCCGGTGCAACAGATTATATAAACAAACCTTTTAATATCAGTCTACTGCGTTCAAAATTGGCGCAGATACTCCATCAGCAGCAGACGTTGGTAAAACGGTATAAAAAACAGATCAACGTTAATCTGGCGCAGCCCGATATCGTATCTGCTGATGAACAGTTTATCCGTTTGCTTGTAAAGGAAATTGAACAGGATCTCAGTGACTCTTCGCTTTCTGTCGAACTGCTAGCCAAAAGAATGAATCTCACCCGCGTAGGGCTTTATAAAAAGGTGCTTGCCATCACAGGCTATTCACCGATGGAATACATCCGACATATTCGACTCAAGCGTGCCATGCATCTGGTTCAGAACTCGAAATTATCGATGGCTGAAATCGCTTATGAAGTTGGATTCGGAAATCCGAAACAATTCAGCAAATATTTTAAATCTGCATTTGGTAACCTGCCGTCTTTTTATCGAAAAAGCTTATAAATAAATGGTTTAGTTGCAATGTCGTCTGCATGTCTTACCGCATAAGTTAACAAAATAACCCCTAAAAGTTAACAAAACATACCCCTTATACAACCGGTTGCATTTTATATTTGATCTGTTCTTTCAATAGGAAAGGACATGTAATAACCAAGGGAATATAATAACCAATAAATCTTATTTAAATGCGCAACTTAACGTACGCTTTAAGTGGTTTGATGCTCTTCGCAATCGTACAGCAGGGATTTAGCCAAGCCAATAAAGCTCATTATGAAAAAATGCCTTCTGGTATTAAGGTCAGCTTCAAAAATTCGGAGACCTCCATTGATCAGGATATTTATTTGGATGTCTTGACCGACAAGATTGTGCGTGTCACAGCTGTTCCGGCTGGTGCAGCCTTACCAGGACAAACAAGCTTAGTGATCGTCGATTCACTGCGCCGGCAAGTAAAATCACTTGCGGTAAGCTCGACCGACTCGACGGTAAATGTACAAACGGCCAATATGCAGACAGTGGTTTCCTTGATAAATGGTAAAGTGGAATTTTTTGACCTTAAGGGGCAATCCATCTTTAAAGAAGCAAAGCGGAATTCCAGTTCTTTCTTAGCCAATAGTTATCAAGGTGATGCATTTTATCACATTAACCAAGACTTTATTGTCAATGCGGAAGAAGGGATCTATGGACTCGGCCAACATCAGAATGCAGTGATGAACTATAACCGCGGAAAACAGGTTTCGCTGCTGCAATATAATACCGAAATCGGAATCCCCTTTTTACTGTCCACCAATAACTATGGTATTTTATGGCACAATTACTCCATTACAAAAGCGGGCGACGTGCGGCCGTTATTGCCCCTAAATGCTTTTAAGCTGCAGTCAAAAGAAGGTGAACCGGGGTGGCTCACAGCAACCTATGTAAACCGGAACAAAGGCGAAGAGGTTTATCTATCCCGGCCGGAATCGATCATTGACTATGGCTACCTAACAGATCAGCACAAGTTTCCAAAGGGCGTAAATCTGGCCGAAAGCAAAGTCATCTATGCCGGAAGTTTCTCTTCGCCCTACACAGGCAAACATGTGCTGCATTTTAAATATTCGGGTTATATGAAAGTCTGGATTGATGGGGAGCAGGTCGCCGACCGCTGGCGTCAATCTTGGAATGCAGGTACCTTTGAGATTGAGAGAGACCTCCAGAAAGATAAGATCCACCAGATCCGCATGGAATGGATACCAGATGGAGGGGAATCTTATTTTACATTAAACTGGCAGAGCCCTATCCCAGAAGTGCGTAAAAATGTATTTTCCTTTAATTCGGAAGCTGGCGATGCCATTGATTATTACTTTGTTCAGGGGGCATCGATGGATGAGGTCATTGCAGGTTATCGCCACTTGTCCGGCAAGGCACCGATTATGCCGCTTTGGAGCTTCGGATTTTGGCAGAGCAGAGAACGCTACAAGACGCAAGCGGAAATTGAAGCGGTCGCAGCTGAATTTCGCAAACGTAAGATTCCAATCGACAATATTGTGCAGGATTGGTCTTACTGGGCTGAAAATGACTGGGGGAGCCAGAAATTTGATGTAAAGCGTTTCCCAGATCCTCAGGCCATGGTGAAGAAGCTGCATGATCAGCACTTTAAGATTATGATTTCGGCCTGGCCCAAAATCAATGAAGAGTCTTCCGTCTACCAAGAATTTAAAGCCAACAAATGGATCTATCCACGAAATATTTATGATGGCAGAAAAGACTGGATCGGAAAGGGCTATACCTCGACATTTTATGATCCTTTCAACAAAGCGGCACGCGACGGGTTCTGGAATTTGTTGGACAACAACCTGTTCAAAATTGGGATCGATGCCTGGTGGATGGATGCCAGCGAACCAGATATTCACTCCAATATTGATCTGGATGAGCGTAAATCAGTTTTTCAGCCGAGTATAGGGTCATCTGTTCGCTATTATAATGCGTTCCCTTTGCAAAATGCCAAGGGTATCTATGAGGGCCAGCGTGAAACAGACCCTAACAAACGGGTATTTATTCTGACGCGATCTTTTTTTGCAGGGCAGCAGCGCTATGCGGCGGCGGCCTGGAGCGGCGATATTGCTTCGAGATGGCATGACATGAAAGATCAGATTGCGGGGGGTATCAATTTCTCGATGTCCGGGACACCTTATTGGACCATGGATGCGGGTGGCTTTTTGGTTGAAAATAGGTTTCACAAACCGAATGCGGCGGACTTGGAGGAGTGGCGCGAGCTAAATAGCCGCTGGTACCAATACGGGGCATTCTTGCCTTTGTTCAGGGCGCATGGACAATATCCCTACCGCGAGCCGTATAATATCGCTCCTGTGGATCATCCGGCCTATAAAAGCATGACCTATGCGATCAATCTACGGTATAAATTACTGGCCTATAATTATAGTCTTGCCGCGAAGACTTTTTTTGAAGACTATTCGATGATACGTGGACTTGCCATGGATTTCCCGCAGGACAATGATGGATTCCAGAGCAACGACCAATACCTTTGGGGATCATCCTTGCTCATCAGTCCAGTCACTGAAAAAGGAGCGACCTCACGCAAGATACACTTTCCAAAAGGAGCCAGCTGGTATGATTTATACAGTGGCAAGATGGTAGCAGGCGGGCAGGATCTGGTTGTTGCAGCACCATACGAACGTATCCCTGTTTATGTCAGAGCCGGAGCAATAGTACCCATTGGGCCTGTCATGCAGTATACGGCCGAGAAAAAGCCGGATGTGCTGGATCTTTATATCTATGCCGGAGCAAACGGTCAGTTTTCACTCTATGAAGACGAAGGGAGCAATTATAATTATGAAAAAGGGAAATATAGCCGCATTGATTTCAGCTATGACAATTCTGCACAAATACTGTCTTTGGCCAGCCGTCAGGGAGATTTCGACGGCATGCTGACCAAAAGAAAGTTCAATATCATTTTCGTCAGCGACAGCAACGCCGTCGGACTGGATGTTTCATCAGCAAAATCAACAGTGGTAACCTATACAGGCAAAGCCTTGCAGGTCAAATTAAAATAATAAAAAACCAATTTATAAATCAAGACATATGATAAGCAAACAATTGTTGAGCAGGGGCATGGCGGTCGTTGTCATGACCAGCGTGACCTCTTTGGTCTGGGCACAATCCTTCACCGGATCGATTGTTTCGGCTGATTCAGGATTGCCGATCGGGGGCGCGAGTATCAGCGTAAAGAATCAGAAGATTTCAACGAGCAGCGATGAATCGGGCAAGTTTTCTATTGCAGCCAGCACAGGGACGATATTGACCATTACTTACGTAGGGTACAAAACGGAGGAAGTTAAAATTACGGGGCCCAATATGGTGATCCGCCTACAGCCGCAAGCTTCCGATCTCGAAGAGGTGGTGGTCATTGGCTACGGTGTACAAAAGAAAAAACTGAATACAGGCGCCAATTTGAAGGTGGAGGGTGAAGAACTGCAGAAACGCAATCAATTGAACCCGCTGCAGTCGCTTCAGGGGCAAGCACCGGGTGTATCCATTACATCAACTTCCGGTCAGCCGGGAGCAGATATGAAGGTCGTCGTCCGCGGGCTGGGAACAATCGGTAATTCGGGCCCCTTGTATGTCATCGACGGCGTTCCGGGAGGGGATATTTCGGTCTTGAATGCGGCCGATATCCAATCTATCGACGTACTGAAAGACGCAGCTTCGGCCGCCATCTATGGTTCGCAAGCTGCCAATGGGGTTATCCTGGTCACCACCAAAATGGGGACTGCGGGAAAAAATGTGCTGTCGTTTGATGGCTATACGGGCATTCAGAACGTTTCGCGTAAAGCAAAATTGCTGGATGCAGATCAGTACAAGCTGATCATGAATGAGCAATCGCTGAATTCGGGGGCCGCGCTGATTGATTTTAACGGCATGGACGGTCTGGCCAATACCAATTGGATGGATTATATGTTCAAGGATAATGCAAAAATGGACAATTACAATGTTGCCCTGACCGGCGGCAATGAAAAATCCACCTACGCCTTATCGATGAATTATATTGGTCAGGAGGGTATTGTAGGCGGTAAAGACGTTTCCAACTATCAGCGTTATGGTTTTCGGACGAATTCGGAACATAAACTCTTTGATAACGTTGTGAAAATAGGTCAGCACCTCAACTTTAACTACATCAAAAATCGAGGCATCAGTGTCGGCAATCAGTACAGCAATACGCTGCGCGGTGCGTTTGCCACTTCGCCTTTGTCACCGGTGTATTCAGACAACGGCTTGTACGGAAGTCCTTTCAATGATACTTCCAATTCACCTTGGTACAATGGGGACAGCAATCCATATGGGGTGATGATGACCAATTCGAACAACGCCAATGATGGCCAAAAATTATTGGCCGATATCTTTGCGGAAATCGAACCAATCAAAGGCCTAAAGGTCCGGTCATTGCTGGGATTTAACTATTATGCTTCAGAATACAGAAGTTTTACGCCCTTGTACCGCTTCTCCATCTACACCTACAACCAAGATCATACAACAACCTCACAGAACATGAGCAAAGGTCATACGCTGACCTGGACAAATACCGCTTCCTATGACTTTGATATCCATACGGATCATCGTTTTTCGGCCATGGTCGGTATGGAATCGCTACGTTACCAGGGAACTTACCTTTCGGGGTCCAACTGGAATCTACTTTCGCAGTTCAATGATTTTGCACATGCTTACTTGGACAATACCACAGGCCAGGCACACCTGGATGAAAAAGGGAACGTCGTCGAAACGCGTACGGTGTCTGGAAAGCCTGAGAACATCACCCGTAGAGTCTCGTACTTTGGACGGCTGGGTTACAATTATAAGGAAAAGTACCTGTTGAATGCGACATTGCGTGCAGATGGATCCTCTAAATTTTCGCGCAGCAACCGCTGGGGATATTTCCCTTCGGTGTCGGCAGGCTGGGTAATTTCTTCGGAAGAGTTTTTTAAAGAACATTTAGCGGCTGTAAACTTCTTTAAACTCCGTGCTTCATGGGGGCAAGTGGGTAATCAGGATATCGCTGATTTTCAATATGCGGCACCCATCAGTACCTCAACAGGCATTACATCGTCCAACCCCGGCGCACATTATGTTTTTGGAACGAGCAACAATAATATCGCTGGGGCCTATCCGAGCCGCTTGTCCAATCCGAATCTGACCTGGGAAACTTCCGAACAGACCAATATCGGATTTGATGCCAAATTTGCGAACAGCCGTCTGGATGTTGTTGCCGACTTTTATGTCAAAAAGACGAAAAACTGGCTGGTTACAGCGCCTGTTTTGGCGACAACTGGAACGTTGCCCCCTTTTATCAATGGCGGTGACGTGAAGAATACAGGGGTGGAACTGGGACTAAATTGGGCGGATAAGATCAATGAAGTCAAGTATCGTCTTGGGGTAAATGGTGCCTATAACAAAAATAAGGTGGGACAGATACCAACTGAAGATGGTATTATCCACGGACAGACAGCCATGTTATACGATAACTCGGAAGAATTTTACCGCGCCGCAAACGGCCTACCCATTGGCTACTTCTGGGGCTATAAAACAGACGGTCTATTCCAGAACCAAGCCGAGATCGACGCCTGGAAAACAGCTGGAAAAGGTATCCTTCAAGCCGATGTAAAACCGGGTGATGTAAAATATGTAGATCAGAATAACGATGGTATTATCAATGCCTCGGATAAGACAAATTTGGGCGTGGGCATGCCTAATTTTACCTATGGATTTAATATTGGACTGGATTATAAAGGATTTGATTTCTCGGTGAACGCCTATGGTTCCCTTGGAAACAAAATTGTACAGTCTTACCGCAATCATGCCAATAAACAAGCAAACTATACCACACGAATATTAGACCGATGGACCGGGGAAGGTACTTCCAGTACGATCCCCCGTGTTACGGAAACTAATGTCAATTGGCAGTTTTCAGACCTTTATATTCAGGATGGAGACTTTCTTCGGATCAGCAATGTGACCTTAGGTTATGATCTGTCGAAGCTGATCAAATGGAAGTATGCTAATCAGATCCGCTTCTACGTACAAGGTCAAAACCTGTTCACGTTCACCAAATATGATGGGATGGATCCCGAGATCGGTTATGGAACAGATGGTTGGGTATCGGGTATCGACCTCGGTTACTATCCAAGACCAAGGACTGTATTATTTGGCCTAAATGTTAAATTCTAAACACAAGAAATCATGAAAAAAACGAGCTATATCTATCATTCCATGTTATTTGGGTCCTTAATCTTAGGATCATGTTCATCCAGTTTTTTGGATGTCGAACCGATGACAAGCGTTTTGGAAAGCAACTTTTATAAAACCGTAGCCGATGCTGACATGGCGCTGGTCGGCTGTTATGATGGTTATCAACGGACGAGCTCCAATGGGAGCCAGTCTTTCTATCTGACAGCAGAGGTGGCCGCCGACAATTGTTTTGGCGGAACAGGTACAACAGACGGTCGCTCATTTCAGGCAATAGACCGTTTTGATATTGCGCAGTCCCAATCGGACAATAATATCTTTGATGGTACCTGGTCTGATTACTACGCGGGAATTTTCCGCTGCAATACCCTTTTGGGAAAATTGGACGGTACTGATTTTTCAGGCAACACAACAGCGCGGGCACGTATCGAAGGGGAAACGAAATTCCTGCGGGCCACCATGTACTTTGATCTCGTCCGTCTATTCGAAAACATCCCTTTGCTAACGAGCCCGACCAATGAGAATATTCCACAGTCGGACCCCAAAGCGATTTATCAACTGATTGTTTCAGACCTTAAATTTGCGGCTGCCAATATCCCAGCAACAGCTTACCCCAAGTCAGCTTCGGCAACCAATGATGGTCGGGCAACTCCATTCGCTGCTAAAGCGCTACTGGCCCGTGTTTATCTATTTTATGCAGGCTATTATGGCGGCGAAGATATCGGTGTATCCAAGGCCGAAGCCCTGGCGGGACTCGAAGATGTTATCAGCAGTGGCCAGTTTGCGCTGGTGGCAGATTTCAAAAATCTGTGGCCGGCAGCGAGTTATATCCCCAATGCAAGTAATAATACGCTAGATATTTCTAAATATGCCGGTAAGGGAAATGCTGAGGTTGTATTTGCACAGAAATTCAACAATACATCAAACTACAACGGTTATGTTGATGGCAACCGCTGGGTCGTCTTTCTGGGCTTGCGTGGTAAAAATTGGTCGCCTTATGGCCAAGGATGGGGGGCATGTACGGTAAGCAAAAAGTTCTTCAATGAGTTTGACAACATGGATACACGCAAAACTGCCTCAATTATTGATATCGATGGCGAGAACATCACGGGATTTGACCTGAAAGACCAGCGTGAGTATACAGGTTACACCATCAAAAAATACGCCCCCACGGCATTGCCGGACGGCACCACCAATACAGGCGGGGATAAGGATATGCAACTGTCCCAGGACCAGGATTACTTTGTCATCCGCTATGCTGATGTCTTGCTTATGGCGGCAGAACTCGGTTCCGCAAACGCACAGAAATACTTTGACGAGGTAAGGAAAAGAGCTTACAAGGCCAATTTTGTGCCGCTAGCAGTTTCAAAAAACAATATTCTGAAGGAAAGAAAATTTGAATTTGCATTTGAAGGTATCCGCTATTGGGATGTATTGCGGCAGGGGCTGAATAACGCCGCCGCTACACTGGAAACAACCGAAGATGTGCTCAGTGGATCTGTGCCGGAGAAGGTCACTGTGACTAAAGAGCGTTTTTTGACAACGAAAGGATTTATGCAAATACCCAACAAGCAGATTACCCTATCCAATGGTGTACTGAAACAAAATGCTGGATGGAACTAAACACAGGTATACTTGGACTTACTATTGGTTGAATTATAACTAGACAAACATGAAAAAGATATTCACATATGCCATCTGCTTTTTTGCGGCGATGGTAATCTTTGGAGCTTGTTCTCCCGAGAATTATACACTGGGAGACATCGATGTCACTTCGACGCAGTTGGAGAAGGGAAAGGCCTTTACCGTTGAACATGATGCCAGTAATCCCAATATTGTGTATTTAACAAGCTTGATGGATTCAAAATATACCCCATTGTGGGAGCATCCACAAGGACGGAGTCAGGAGAAAAAGGTAACCCTGAGAATGCCTTTTCCCGGTGAGTACACCGTTAAATTTGGTGTCGAGACGCGTGGTGGCATCGTCTACGGCGAGCCAGTGACATTTAAAATCGATCAGATGTATGCCGAGTTTATCAGTGACGAGACCTGGACCTTATTGACGGGCGGGGCAGGGGAAGAGAAAACCTGGTACCTCGATCTGGATGCTGAGGGCATTTCCCGCTACTTTAAAGGTCCAATGTATTTTTACGGCACCGGTGACTGGTGGGGAAGCATCAATAAAACAGCCGCGCCTTTAAATAGCGATAGCTGGAGCTGGGAACCCGATTGGAAAGGCAATAGCTGGCTTATGCCTGCCGGCGATTATGGAAGTATGACTTTTGATCTGAAAGGCGGTGCAAACATCAACGTGAATCATGCTATGCTGGGCAAAGTCCAGAAGGGAACTTTTAATATCGATACCGAAAAGAAAACCATCCGTATAACCGGGGCTTCGCCTTTACATGGAAAGCCACAAGATGGGATCGTTGTCGACTGGGGTGATGTACGAATTATGTCGCTGACCGAGAATACAATGCAACTGGCGGTATTGCGGGATCCCGTGCTTTCGAACGACGGAGCAGCTATGCTGACCTTTAATTTTATCAGCAAGGCCTACAAGGAGAGTTTGACCGAAAATGCCTCGGATACCAATAAGACTAAATAAGCCTATGTTGAAGCGACTATTTCACACAGGATATAGCCGAATGATGATCCTGCTCTTCCTGTTATTGGCGACTGCGGGCTCCTTAAGTGGACAGTCCAGAAAGGTTATTGATTTTAATGGGGGCTGGTGGTTTAAACTAGATAGCAGCCAGCAATATAGCAATGGACGAAAAGGAGAGGGCTGGCGAAAGCTCGATCTACCACATGACTGGAGTATCGAAATGCCATTTAGAGAAAACAGCCCCGCAGGTAGCGGGGCTGCTTACCTCGATGGTGGCGTAGGATGGTATCAAAAAACGTTTAAGCTGGCGCAGGCTGAGCAAGGGCAACGGATATTTATTGCATTCGAAGGTGTATACGAAAATAGTGAAGTCTGGATCAATGGGCATTTCTTAGGAAAAAGACCCAATGGTTATATCGGATTTGAATATGAGCTTTCCCCTTATTTATACTGGGATGGTAGGGAAAACCTGCTTTCAGTAAAAGTAAACAATAAGAATCAGCCCAACTCGCGTTTCTATTCGGGGTCGGGGATCTATCGGGATGTCAAATTAATCAGCCGTAATCCAGTCAGCGTAGGAACGAACAGCACCTTCATAAGAGCTGGGCAGCTCAGTGAGAAACGTGCTGTCGTGGATCTCTCCCTGGAAATTGAGCATAACCTTGAGGAATCAAAAAAGATTACGCTACTGACAGCGGTTCTTTCGGCTCAAGGTGCTGTTGTCGCAAGCAAACGTACCACGTTGAGCGCTGTCAAAGCAGGTCAGCACTCCATCGCTCAGCAGATAGTCCTCGAAAATCCCGTCTTATGGGATATTGAAAATCCCTATCAATATACGGCAAAAATTAAACTTATTGTTGATGGTCGGGTTGTGGATGAACAGCTTACGAAATTTGGCTTACGCAATTTTAGCTTCGATCAGCAACAGGGCTTTATATTGAATGGGAGGCAGCTTAAAATCCGGGGTGTCTGTTTACATAGTGATCTCGGCGCTTTGGGTATGGCATTCAATACGTCGGCAGCATTACGTCAGCTCCGCATTATGAAAGCAATGGGGGTCAATGGGATACGCACATCACACAACCCTGCGGCTCCAGCGTTTTTGGACCTTTGCGATAGCTTGGGTTTTGTCGTGATGAGCGAAACTTTCGATGTCTGGAAAGGGCATAAAAACCCTTATGACTATCATTTATACTGGGACGAATGGTACAAGCGGGACTTTGTTGACCATGTCAAAAGGGACCGTAATCATCCGTCACTGTTTATCTGGTGCCTGGGCAATGAAGCGCAGGAGCAATGGCATTCCAAAGCTGATGGTACAGCCATTCCGATCGCATTGGCAGCAATCGTCGATAGTCTGGATGACACACGTCCGACCACCATTGCCAATAATGAGCTTTCCAAAGCAAATCCCGTGCTGATGAGTTCGGCGGTAGATCTGATTGGCTACAACTATAACCATAAGAAATGGGCAAGCTTCCCACAGGACCATCCCGGAAAGAAGTTTATCGTAACGGAAAGCACTTCGGCGTTGGAAAGTCGCGGAACGTATGATTTGGTTCCTTATGATTCTAGTCGCATGTGGCCTGAACGATGGGATATCCCTTTTTCTGGCGGGAATGAAGACAGGAACATATCGGCTTACGACAATGTATTTACACCATGGGGTTCAAATCATCAGACAAGCTTAAGGTTGATGGAAAGGTATGACCATATTGCTGGGATGTATGTATGGACCGGATTTGACTATCTCGGCGAACCCACACCGTACACCTGGCCGGCACGAAGTTCGTACTTTGGTATTGTGGATCTAGCTGGGTTTCCGAAAGATGTCTACTATCTGTATCAAAGCGTATGGACAGAAAAGCCGGTCTTACATGTATTGCCACATTGGAATTGGAAGCAAGGTGACCGGGTAGATATAGTCGTGTATTTTAATCAGGCTAACCGGATGGAGCTTTATCTGAACGGTAAAAAGATAGGGGAGCAGTCCAAGGACCCAGACCGGTACGACCTTGTATTTAAGGCCGTTGAATTTGAACCAGGGGAGATTGAAGTAATATCGTTTCAAGGTGGCAAGAAACTGCTAAGTAAAACGATCCGCACGGCAGCGAAAGCGCATCGTATACAATTGTTTGCAGAAAACGTGACTTTCAATTCGGCAAACAAAGAACTTGCCTTTGTGCATGCCTATATCGTGGACGAGTTTGGTACGATTGTTCCTGATGCAGACGATAAAATCGAATTTGAGGTGGAGGGAGATGCTGCAAAAATTGTGGCGACAGACAATGGCAATACGACGGATCTGAACAGTTTTCAATCAACGGCACGAAGGACATTCAACGGTAGAGCTTTGGTCATTATAAAAAGCATAGATAGAGGTAAAATCATCCTTCGAGCCAAAAGCAGGGGGCTTTTGGCTGATGCAGTAGTGTTGATAAGTGAGTAAATTTTTGAAAAAATGTGAGTGTAATCAAAAACTATTAACGCACTGTCTGCATCAATCATACTTTCAGTGCGTTAATTACATGATGTGATTTACTTATATAGCAATTTTCCCTCCGGTTATTGCTAGTGTGGCACCTGCTATGTAACTGCTATCTTCGGAAGCTAAAAAAACATATGCTGGGGCAATCTCTGCCGGTTGTGCTGGTCGTTTGATTGGGGTTTCCTTGCCAAAATTTTGTGGTTCCGGCATAGTCGAGGGTATTAACGGCGTCCATACGGGTCCGGGAGCTACAGCATTTACGCGAATACCTCTATCCTGTTGTAGAAGCATTTGCGCGAGATTCGCTGTAAAATTTTGTATAGCTCCCTTAGTTGCCGCATAGTCTAAAAGAACGGCACTCGGATGATACGAGTTAACGGAGGCTGTATTTATGATTGAGCTTCCAGGTTGCATGTGAGGTACTGCTGCTTTTGATAGATAGAACATACTTCTTATATTAGTTTCGAAAGTACGATTCCATTCCTCTGCTGTCAACGCGTCGAGTGTCTTATGCGCCATTTGGTAAGCAGCGTTGTTAACTAAGATATCTATGCCTCCGAGTTCAGATAATGCACAATCTATTAGTTGGTTACAATAGTTTTCGTTACGGAGATCTCCTTTATATAATATAACTTTACGGCCTGCCTCTCTTACGAGGCGAGCAGTTTCTTTTGCATCTTCATCTTCGATATCATAGCCGTAGCTGATTACCAAATCTGCACCTTCGCGCGCATAAGCGATCGCAATGGCTCGGCCAATACCTGAATCTGCACCTGTAATAACAGCTTTCGCACCGTTAAGCTTACCACTGCCAACATAACTTTTCTCACCATGATCAGCTTGTGGTTTCATGGAAGTTTCCGTTCCAGGAACTTGCTGTTTTTGTTTTGGGAAAGGTGGTATAGGATATTTTGTGTGTGGATTTTTAAACTGTGACATATTGTTTATTTTTTGTTGTAGTATTGTTGTCTCTTGAACAATTCTTGTAATGAAATCGTTCATAAAAACGATATTATAATGAAAATACGTCGTTGAAAAGATCTTTATAAGGGGCGCAAGATTGCATTGGGAAAAAGAGAATGGAGGATTTATTTTATCTATTGCCTGTTCATCACGCTATCAATATTCTTCTTAATGTTGTCTAGATCAAAAGGTTTTGCTATAAAGCCATCCGCTCCATTATCAATGGCAATGGTGGCGCCATCAACGCTAGCGGAAAGCACTATAACAGGCAAATCCTTTATTTTATCGTTTTCACGAATTATCTTTAGCGCCTGATCTCCAGACAACAAAGGCATCCAAAGGTCGAGTAGGAGCAAATCTGGTGAATGCATTTCTATCTGCTCAATCAATAAAGTGCTATTGGCGACAGTTACGACAACGTAACCTTCCAATTCTAAATATAGCTCGAGAACTTCAAGTATTCCCTCGTCATCGTCACAAATCATTATTCGTTTAGCTTCCATGTACTTTTGGTTTTTGCATAATAGATAATGTAAGAATAAAATTAGTGCCCTCATCGACCTCACTTTCCATCCATAAAGGCACTTTTAGTTTTTAAAAGAGATACAAATCATATGCCTTTAATACCGTAGAACGTATAAATCACCGGTAATTCAAGTACTTTAACTCTAACAGCCTTGTTAGGAAACTTTTTAAATGGATTTAACTCAATGAAATCTAAGACATGGATAGATAGCTAATTTAGGGCAGTGGTGTCATTTAATTTAACTCCTCTTGTGTGAATTGGAATACAATATATTGCAGTTGATGCGGTAATAAATAGATCAGTCCTATCTTTTCCTCCGAAACACACGTTCGATGTCCAAGGTTCATTAATCTCAATGTGTCCAATCAATTCACCTCTCGGGCTATAGATAGAAACACCTCTTCCAGTAAGGTAAATATTTCCTTCGTTGTCTAGGGTAAGTCCATCAGAGCCCTGCTCTATGACCGCTGTCTGCCCACTTAATTTACCCTCAGCATCAATCATATACCGATACGTTTTATTTCGTTCAATGTCTGCTACATATAGATATCTTCCATCAGCCGAACCAACTATCCCGTTTGGCTTAGTTAGATCATCAGCCACCACAATTGGCTTCGTTCCTTTTCCGAAAGGAAGGTAGTATACTTTTTGCCCCACTATCTCTGGTTTCTTTCTATCCCAATAATCACGCTGATAATAGGGATCTGTAAAATAAATACCTCCTTTTTGATCCACCCATAGGTCATTTGGGCCATTCAATTTTCTTCCATCGACATCTGATAGCAGCACCGTAACTTTGCCATCCATGTTTATCGACCAAATTTCGTTTTTCTCATCCGAACATGAAAGTAGTTGATTCAAATGATTAAAGTACAGTCCATTTGCACGGCCTGAAGAATCTTTAAACACCGAAAGATGACCGTTTGTGCAGTATCTCCAGATTTTGTTATTTGGCTGGTCAGTAAAATAAATATTGCCACCTCGATCCACGGCGGGACCTTCTGTAAATTTAAAATCCCGAGATATTAATTTCAAGCTGTCTTGAATAAATAACTGGGCTCTTATGTTTATCCCCCCTAACATAAAGAGGACGAATAAGAACGTTTGATAGTACCTGCAATAATTAACTGAATGCTCCATAATAAAGTTTATTATTTCAAATTATTATTATCAATTTTAGTTCCACCATCAAAGTAAAGGCGATATTGCTATACTTGTTAAAGAAACCATACCTTAATGTGCTTGAATGATCAAGTATAATGTATCATGATCAGATACAATATAGCCTTTATTTTATTAAATTTATGGTAAAACTATCTCTTTAGCAGCGATATAAAATGCGTCTGTGAGTAAAATAACGACTTGTATTTAGATGGTTAAATTTGACCATTGACTCAAGTATAACATTCCTGGTAACTTTGGGAATGATATAGATGTTCAATTTACCAATTTAAGTATTAAGATTCAAAAATTACAAGTGCCAAATATGACTATTCCATTTAGTATTGTTTTGTTAAGTCTTCTTATAATGACTTATCATACGCCTTTTTCAAACGTAGGAGAGCGGCAAGTTACTTATACTGATTATTCCCGAGGACGAACTTTGAGATCCCAAATGTGGTATCCAACTGCGGATACAACTATTAAAGATACGCAACTACCATTCGTTTTACCACCTACAGTAAAAGATGCAGAATTTATACAAAAGAAATATCCATTGGTTGTACTTTCTCATGGTACAGGCGGAAATCGATATAGCTTATCATGGTTGGCGATTGAATTAGCAAAGAACGGATATTTTGTGATAGCTCCCGATCATTGGGGAAATACGCTCGATAATAAAATTCCAGAGAACTTCGTGCGTTATTGGGATAGGCCGCTCGATATGAGTTTTCTAATTTCATCACTGCTTAAAGATCCTGTTTATCATCGTTACATAGACAGTAATAAGATAGCGGGAATCGGATTTTCGTTGGGAGGCTACACCACTTTAGCACTTGCTGGGGTTAAAATAGATTGTGATAAACTCAAGATAAATGCATCTAAAGCGGAAAATCGCAACCAATTTGTTGTTCCTGAACTGGGAGATCTTCAAGAACTTATACAGGAAATCCCATGCAACCAAGTGCCAGGAAATTTAAAAGATAGTCGATTTAAAGTTAACATAGCTTTATCACCAGCTTTGGGACTGGTGATTATGGAAGAAAAACAAAGCAAAAAATCTTCTGTTTTAATCATCGGAGCTGCAGATGATTCCATTGCTCCACTAGCATCAAATGCGCTTAAATATAGCCAAGTTATGAAAGGCTCAAAATATAGCATACTACCTGTTAAAACGGGTCATTATGTTTTTTTAAACGAAGGAAAATCGTTTTTAGTTAATGAAGAACCGACTTTTTACTGCGATCATAAGACTATTGACAGAAGAGCGGTTCATCGTCAAGTGGCTGCAGAAATAAAAAGTTTCCTTTGGGAGCATCTGAAGTAATTGACCACCGATTTTTTAATATTAAGCTCAAGTAGCTATCAACTTCATTTCCTCTCATAGAGATGCCATTCCACGCGCTAAATTAGTTGAAAAGTGATATAGTAGTAAATCAATTAGTGAAAAAGTAATTTTAGTAATTTCTGTATTAATAAGTTAATTAGTGCAGGATTGTTACAAATAAAGTTTTTTCTTAATTTTGGTATTTTAGTATTTATAATTTATTCAATTTATGCTTTTCATCTATACGCGGTACGAGTACGTTCTAGGAAGTAAAAATATTTTAGCTACATTAAAGAATGAGACAATACCGCAAAATTTTAATCTCAGTATCATCACACCAGCAACCAAATTTTTAGGATTCCCAGTTGGTGGGGGTTTAGTAAAAATGTCTCGTTTAGTGAATCAAAATGGCCAGGTTATCCACGCTCGAAATTATTCACCCGAAATAAAAGAGGAAGTTAAGAAATTTAAAAAGACGCTTAAAATCCCCTATTTCAAACTATGGAAAGGGTATTTGATGATAGCCTCAATAGCGATTGCCGGCTCTATCATTTACGGTATAAAACTAAATTTGGATGGTAAGAAATACCGTAATGAAAAGGATAAGCTTGTGGAATCGGCTCGACAATTACAAGTGGGACAACTGTATGGAGCAAGTTTCTTTACTGACGCTGAAGGAAATAATATCGAAGGTTTGCCCGGAGGTTGGGTTAAAATTCTAAAGATAGAAGGAGATACAATTTTTGTCCAACGATCAAAAAAAATGACAGATCGGGCGATGTTTGAAATGAAAGATTTGGATTCAATCAAACCAACAACCGATGAAGATTGGAATAACCACATTGAGAGGATGGATTATCCACTATTCAAAGAAGCGGTCCTGAATAAAGATTTATCAAGAATAGATCTGTCATATATTGGTGCGGGCCATGATAAATATTCTGGCGTCATTATGTCTTTCAAGGGCGTTGAGTAGTTATTTTTATTAAACTAATCACATAGAAAATGGGAGAGCAGTTTACCAACTTTGACGGGGTGGAAAACGAAAATAAGCAGGAAACACAACGCACTATATTATTTCGAAAAAGCGGTCGATTTTTAATTATCTTGCCTTTTTTAATCCCTTTATTTTTTATCGGAAAAACTTTCGGTTGGTGGCAAAAGGAGTTTGTCGCGAGAGGTTATATTATTGGCATTGAGTCAAATGGTAAAATCTATGAATTGGGCAATGGTGGCGTATTTGCGTTCAGTAAACGTTTCGTTAGCGATAAGAAAGTGTTTTTAAAAGCTGGATCAGGTACGGTATGTTTTATTTCTGCACTAGCGGAGCAACACTACCAACTCAATCCTGAAAAACCGAGCAATCCATTTTTTCAGGGGAGCGTCACCTTTATCAATTACGATAAATCGAAAATTTTCTGTCGAGAGGAGAGAAAATACGTTGACGCTAGTTCATACTATACGGTAAATAGTGCTTTTGATCGGAATGGCCAACTTTTGTTGGCCTACAGTATCGACGAAAAAGCTCCAAAATCTTTAAGGAAGCCCCCATTTATAAAAACTATCATTAATCAAGGTATGTCTCGCCGGTCGGGTGGAAGTGTAAGTGATGTTAAAGATCCTTATATCGATGTCTCAGCGATCTTTGAGCAATTTTTTCATAGAGAATTGAATTATTCAGTTGACGAGGAAAAGAAAATCATACGTTTAATTTTATAGTTGTCGATAGAGATCTTATCCGAGCAGTATGCAAAAAACTGACTTAAGTTTTTTTTTAGCCTCTGTAGTTATGGACAAGCATCCACCGTTCTTGGATGTCAAGTTTATGTGCACGCTCGTAGAGGATTTTAAAATTATTACGTTATAATTAGTCCTCATCTATATATTTCTTAAGTACTTCAAAAAGTTCAGCCTGTCGTATAGGTTTGCCAAGAAGGTCATTCATTCCGTATTCAATGCATCTTTTTCTTTCTCCCTGTACACTGCCGGCAGTTAGGCCTATGATAGGTACATCTTGATAACCCGGCAACATCCTAATATATCGGGTCGCATCAATACCACTCATTATTGGCATCTGTACATCAATAATAATAACTGCGAACTGCTTCTTCTTACATTCTTCCAATGCCTGAATACCATTAACAGCTTCTGTAAGTAGCACATTAGGAGCAAAGGATCTGATTATCTTATTATTCAGGGCCATATTCACAGGGTTATCATCAACCAATAGTACTTCCGATGGTAGACCAAATAACGGTAGTTGTGCTCCAGCTTGGTCCAGTATGTTTTCTCCTGCAGTATCTTTGTTAATGTTTTTAATTATTTGGTATAATTCATTGGATTTTATAGGCTTCATCAAAAGATACATATTTTCAGTATTTTTACGTGATGTATACGTATCCAGTTCGTCGGAGGAAGAAGAGAGTAGTATAAATTGGGTAGTCTCTTTGCGCTGATTTAATAGTCCTTTTATTTTATCGATTGTTTCTACTCCCGACATTATAGGCATATGATAATCCATCAGGATCACGTCGAACCGCTCACCTTTCAACATGATATCTAACGCTTCCATTCCATTAGAAGCCAGGGTAGACTTGATATCTTTATAGGCGAGCATGTGTTCTAGAATGATTCTGTTGGATTCATTATCATCAACGATTAGAGCCGTTTTAATAGATATATCATCCTCATCTTCCCATTCGGGAATTTCATAGGGAACCTTGATATCGAAGAAAAACACTGAACCGCTTCCCATTTGGCTGATTAGGGATAAATGACTTCCCATATATCCCAAAATATTGTTGGAGATGGTTAGCCCGAGCCCTGTGCCTCCATATCTTTTGCTAATTGAACTGTTTTCTTGGGTAAAAGCATCAAAAATATATTTCTGTTTCTCAGTAGGAATTCCAATCCCGGTATCTCTTACTGAAAAGCGTAAAGTGATCATATTATCTTCTATGCGTAACTGTTCTACCTTTAATTCAATCTCTCCCTCTTCCGTGAATTTAACCGAATTACCCAAAAGGTTGATTAAGATTTGCTTTAACCTTGCTTCATCAAAGTATAACATTTTTGGTAAATCTGGTTTAACATTCAGCAAGAGCTCGATATTTTTTTTGCGCGATTGATAAAGTATAACATTTATAACTTGGCTTAGCATATCGTAAATATTGCTTTTTTCGATTGAGAGCTCCATTTTTCCGGATTCTATTTTAGAAAAATCCAAGATATCATTGATAATTCCAAGCAGATTTTCACCGGACTCATTGATATAATTCAGATATTGCATCTGTGTTTCATTGAGTAGTGTTCTCAAGAGTAGGTCAGAAAAACCAATAACCCCATTCAAAGGGGTACGAATTTCATGACTCATGTTGGCTAGAAATTCGGATTTTGCCTTGCTGGCAAGATCTGCGGCTGCTTTCGCATTTTTTAGCTCATCATTAATTTTCACTGCATTAGTAATATTCTGTATGGAAATAATGATACCGCCTACTTCGTCGTTTGTAAGATACCAAGGTCCCACTTTAAGGTCATAATGCTGAATTTCTTCCTTTCCTTTCACCTTTAATTTAAAGTCTTCATGATTGTAAGTTTGTCCCAACAATGCATTCCTGTAGATTTCTGTTCTATCTCCTGGAATATCCGGAGATGTGCTGAAGAGATTTTTGCCGAGAAGATTCACGTCATGAATATCAAATTCCTCTTTCCATTTGCTACTTACAGCAACATAGTTAAAGACTTTGTCGAACATAGCTAAAGGAATGGGGACATCAGTGGCGAAAGATTGCATCATAGCCTCTTTGCTCTTGATTTCCAAAAACATTTTTTTAAAGATATCAATGTCCTGGATAATTCCATAGACCCTTTTGCAGATTTCATCTTCAAATTCAGGAATACCCTTTACTCTCACCCAGATTGTAATGCCGTCATTACGCAAAAGCTGAAGCTCTTCATCAAAAGAAATTCCTTGTTGTACAGCCCTTTCAAAGAGAGATCTTAGTCGTTTTTCATTTTCTCCTTCATAAAATCCAAGAGCATTTTCAAAATTTGGTTGGAAATTGCTTTCGATTTTGTGAATTTCCCTCGTACTTTGAGACCAGAAGAGCTTACCAGTTTTCATATTAGCCTCCCAGCCGCCAACTTGTGCAACCGCACTTGTTTCCTCCAGCATTTCCTTGGTACGAAAAAGATCCTTTTCGAGCTTATCTCTGCGTAAAATGTCGGACTTTAATTGTATATAAACGAAGATAGTAACACCAATGGCTGCAACTGCAGAAAAGAGGATAAATAGAACAGTCCATTTAGAAGACGTATTCAGATCTTCATTTTTTATAGCAAGCTGAATTTCCTCATGTTTGACAAATTCGTTAACGAGCATACGGCATTTATCCATTGTCCTCTTATTTTCTATCAGTTCTTCTGGGGTCATTAATAACCCATTTTTACGATTTTCAATCAGTAAGACATAACCTTTCATCATTGCTTCTGAATTACGTAGCAGATCACTTAAGGTATTCATTTGTTGTTTATCTTTGAGTTGAAATTTACTTTCTTGAGCAACGAGCAGCGGATACTCCTTCCTGCTCTTATTAAAAGGTTCCAGAAAATTTTCCCTACCGGTAAGTTGATATCCCCGATTGCCTGTCTCAGCATCTAAGAGTATGTTTAGAAGATCTTTTATCAAACTTATAGATTCCTTACTTTTTAAGAAGCTTTCTCTATTCTCCATCTGGTTTCGTATGCTGATATAAGATGCTACGGAACTCGCAATCAGCAGTATCAATGAGAGCACTACACCTATCTGAAGATTTCTAATAATTTTTTTCGGCATGGTATTGATGTTTACAGTTAAGATACTAAAAAAGTGGAACATTATATAAGGAGCTACAAACGAGCTTTAAACTATCAAATATGCAAAGCGATTTATAGTAATCTCTAATAAAAAACTATAACTAAGTTGAGGATGTTATATTTATATCATTAAAAGCCATCGAGGCTGTATATTCTAGGTATTTTGCCCTATCAAATCTATCCATATGGTGTAATGGGCCTATAAATACGCTTTGAATGGATGACACGCCACAATATCTCAATATGCCTTTTCCCAATTGAACCAGCCCACAAGAATGGTAAATTTCTTCATAAGTATCCAAAGATAAATCGCCAGATGTGGTAATAATTCTTGCTGTTTTTGAACTTAGCAGACCTGTACTAATCCCATTTTTATCACTTTTAAAAGCTAATCCTGGTAGAAATAAACGGTCGATAAAGCCCTTCATAATTGCAGGCATACCCATCCGCCACAGCGGATGTATCCAAACCTGGTGTTGGCTCCATTGTATATCTTCGAATGCTTTTACCAAATCTGGTTCAAGGTCCATCCTTTGTCGATAACCAAACTGGAGATTGGGGTTAAAATTTAATGCTCCTATGGCCACGTAACGTATATCAGCGCCATTTGTTAAGGAAGATTTAATATATGACTGCGCTAATGCTTCGTTGAAACTATCACTATCGGGATGTCCGTTGATGACTACTATCTTCTTCATTTCGTTTGACTTAAAATGCTGTTGGATAACTTGATTTGCTGGTTGTAAAATGGCTTAACGTTTTATAAAGTGACTACTATTTTTCCGACTGTACGGCCGGTTTCGATGTGTATATGTGCCTTTGCTATCTCGTCGAAATTGTACACATGAGAAATATGAGGTATCAAAATACCTCTTTCTAATAGTGATGCAATTCGCTGCATATCAACACCGCAAGAATAAACCGACATGAAATAGCAGGCATGTAACTGCTTTTGTTGCGCTTTAAGCTCGTCGTCTTTTGTGTGGCCAGACGGTAATGCCACTATAGTTCCAAACGGTTTTAGTACACTTACAGACTTTTGGAAATTATCGCCTCCAATGGTTTCTAGTACAAAATCTATGTCATGAAGTACATCTTCAAAATGCGTCGTTTTATAATTAATGTGTTTATCTGCACCCAAGCTGAGTACAAAATCTCGATTGGAATTAGATGATGTTGCAACCACATAAGCACCAATATGTTTTGCAATTTGTATAGCAAAATGCCCTACGCCACCCGAAGCTCCGTGAATAAGAACCTTATCTTGCGGTCTCAATTTTCCATAACTGTCAAACGCCTGCCATGCTGTTAAGGCCGATAAGGTACTGGCCGCGGCTTCGATATGGCTAATGTTATGCGGTTTAAAAGCAAGATGCTCCGCCGGAGCAGAGACGTATTCGGCATACGCTTTGCCGTGACCAACAAAATTGATCATCCCGAAAACTTCATCACCAATTTTGAATTGATGAACCTGATCCCCGATTTCTATCACTTCTCCAGAAACATCCCACCCCAAAATCAATGGATCATGATGTGCCAATTCTTCTGCTAAAGGTGCTTGCCTGCTACGGACTTTAGCATCAACAGGATTCACACTTATGGCTCTTACCTTTATCAAAACTTCATGTGCTTTAACACTTGGTTTTTCAATATTCTTGTAAACAAGACCAGTTGTATTTCCGAACTTTTCCAATATTATTGCTTTCATTTTTTTACTATTTGTTAGGCAAATATAGACCGATAAAAGTCCCTAAAACAGGTACTTTTACAGTATTTATTGGTAGTTTTGTAGTATGCCAAAAGAAAATATTTATCAATCAATAGAAGTTTTTTATGAAAAGGTGGACCACTGCCCATTGCGGGACAGGGAATTTAATTTTTTTGAATTGGTTTATGTTATTTCGGGATGTGGAGTTCACGTTGTCAATGGGAACAAGCTCGCTTACCATGCGGGTGATATGTTTCTCCTTGCACCGCATGATCGTCACGAGTTTGATTTAGAAAGCATATGTGAGTTTATGGTGGTACGTTTTAGGGAAAGCTATATAAAAGAATACCAATGGAAAAGTATTGACCATCTGGAATGTATATTATATTATGCTTCACATTTAGCTGGTTCTGTCCTTGTCAATAGAGAAGATCAGGAAATGGTTGCTTTACTTATGCAGAATTTACGACAGGCCATAGCTCATCAATCCATCTACAACGAGGATCTTAACCGTCATTTGGTCAATGCTGTCATTGTCATTGCAGGAAGAAATATTGCTGTGATGAAGCCTAAGGGCATCTCCTCTAAATCAGACGGTCGAATATTGCAGATACTAGATTATATACAGGAAAATATTCGAGAGCCAGAATTACTGAAAATTTCTGCAATTGCTAATCAGTTCGGTGTAGCTCCAACTTACCTCGGTACTTATTTTAGAAAACAATGCGGCGAAACCATCCAAAGTTATATATCCTCTTATCGTATTCGTTTGATAGAACATAGATTACGGTTTAGTGACAAAAGGGTTCATGAATTAGCCGATGAATTTGGGTTTGCAGATGAAAGCCATATCAATAAGTTCTTCAAAAGACATAAAGGTTTGAGCTTAAAAGGTTATCGCAATACTGCGCATCAAAATATATCGAAAGAAGCTTACAAGGCTTAAATATAGCCGATATCGAGCTAAAAAACCTACCAGATTGCCGATCCAATGCTTACCATAAGATATTCTATATCTTCCAGTAAATAGGGCAGATGGAATATTCGAAGAGGCGGTTGTGAATAAAATTATTCCGCCCAGTAATTAGAGCTAATTCTGGGCGGAAAGGATTGATAAGGGAAGGGATAATATGACGGATGTTTTATTCTAAATTTGTCAATGGAACAAGCCTAAAGTTTGCAAGGTACATCTGAAAGTTCTTCACAGCTTGCGGTGTATGGCCATCTTCGTTGACATCGTAATTCGTATAGCCCACCAGTGATTCAAAGCCATTTGTTTGCAACGATGTTGAATAGTCTTTTAGCGAGCTCATGGCTAATGTTGGAAAATCGCTAAACTTAAGCGTAATAGTTTTCCACCCATTTTCAAATTTAAACGGGTTTAGCTCAAGACCTCCTGTAATCACTTTTTTCCATTCCCAAGGAGTGATATTATAGAGGTAGGCATAGTTTACACCACTTCTATTTTTATTCATTTTAAATGGAATGGCGCCCGATATCCACGGTGACGGCATATAGAGGTCAAATTGTATGGCGAGATTTTCAATCGACGTATTTCCTTTTATATCCCCATTTTTTGCAATCAATGTATTGAAAGCTTTGTAGGCGTAAAACTTAAAGAAGTTGCCACTTATACCATTATTTGCCGCTACGGGTATATCGACTTTTGTCGCTGGTATAGCGATGACGTATTCTGGGTTTTGGGGAAGGCCTGTAAGTGCAGTTATTTCCAATGGATTTGAGTAGATTCTGATCCCATTGTTTCCTCCGGCAATCATAGCTTCCTCTGTGAACGTTCGTAGAAACACGCCATTTTGAAAAAACATGTAAGGTGCAGAAGAATAGCGCTCATTATCGATGTCAATCGTAACACGACCATATTTTTGTCTATCGATGTTAGCCGGAACAATCACTTGTAAAATGGAGTCATTGGCAGATTTTATAATGCCTTTTGTCGAATCAGGGAAAGTTATCGCACTGGCTTCTTTCAGGTTTTTGCCGTATACTTCAATGAGATCTCCGGCATAGGGCATTGTATAGGACACTCCAGTGATCGAGGGTATTTTATCGGGGTCGCGAAAAATAAATCCATCAAAGCTTGCTTGACCTGCTGAGGTCACGAGCTTGATCGTGTGCAAAAGAGTTGGGTCATTTACGTCACTCCCTGTCGGTACGGTCTCTGGTACATTAATAATAATGTCTGTGTCAGTCACATAAATAGGTATAAATGGAACCTGCATTCCGTTAAAATATACGCGTTGCAGCCCGTTAAAACCGTTGCCGTGAATACGAATCCAGTTGTTGAAAAAAATGGAAGATATCTGGGAGCTCTCTGTATTTCGGCTGTGTGACCAGACACCCGCAATCTGAATGTTGCTGCTAGATACATCCTTTTTGCAAGAAAAAAAGCTATAACATATCAACGTTAAAATGAATATATATATAATTCTTAAATTTTTCATGTCAAATTATTTAAAGTCATAATTTATTGGAGCTGAGGTCAGTTCAGGATCAGTTGTTACATCTGCAGAAGGATAGGGCAAACACCAAATATTGGATGTTGCGCCCACTGCGTGCACATAAGATCCTGCGGGCAGATTGTGTACCACTGACTGGGGCTTATACCCACTTTGCGCGCGAGGAGAATTTGTCCAGCCTTTACCAGAAGGATAGAGCAGAGGATCATAGGTGTAAGCCCAAGCAGCATAATTAGTAAATGGAGTTTCAGCATCACTATCTTTCAGCTTGTTGTTAAGAAGGTTAAGGATCCAGTCCATGTCGTAGAAAGATCTCCTTTTAAGATCAGTCCAATAGATTGTTTCATAAAAAAATTCGAGTCTCCTTTCCATAAATAATTTATTGCGGGTAACCGTTGTTGTAGCCACGTAATTTTGTGTATTTTTGCTGAATGCCCTTTCTCGAACTTTATTAAAATAAGCTAGCGCAAGCGGATCAGCAGTCTGTTGCTGTTTTCCCAGGGCGGCTTCAGCATACATGAGATAAATTTCCGACATCCGTAGCATGGGCGATACTAAGCCTGTATTGCCCTGAACGGCGGCACCATCGGTGTCTTTACTGCTTCCGACGACGAATTTTTTTAGATTGACCTTTGTCTTTCCACTAGGCACAGTCCAGCTTCCCGCGCTTAAGTGTGTTCCTATGTAATTGTAATTTTGTCCGGGTACTGCTACACTTCCACGCATGCGTGCCAACGCACCATCATCAACGAAAGACTTTAGCATATCGTAAGAGGCGAATATCGCTCCGCCCCCGTTCAAGTTTCCTGTTAATTCTCTGTTGTAAGCAAGATCGTTCAATGGACTTGTATATCCCCATTCTGTAATACCTGGTATAAATTGAATTCCAAACAAAGTTTCTGAATTATTATTGTTCTGCGTTCGCCATAATTGTTCAAAATCGGATAACATAGCATAGTAGCCGCCTTCAATTACTTGTTGACATAGCTTTTTTACTTGCTCGAAGTAATTGTCAGCCAATCCGCTGTTGCTACCGCCATTATTCCTGCTTATATATTCAGCTGAAAAATGATTACCCATGGCGTAATTTGCAGCCATGAGGTACAACCGCGCCAGCATACCGCGTGCGCTATCTTTGGTGACCCGACCTTTTGTATCGGTATCTTTAAGATGTTCGGCCGCAAATAGTAGATCATTAATGGCATATTGTACCACATCTTCAAAGCGATTTGGCGGAGTTAGCGGATTTAACGTATGGTTTCTAGGATCGTCTATAATAGGCACATCATGCCAAAGATTGGCAAGATACCAATAAGCGGTTGCACGCATAAAACGGGCTTCAGCTTCACATGCTTTTGCTTCCGTTTCGTTTACACCATTTGCGATCGCTGTCTTTACATAATCATTGATAATGTAATCCGCTTGGGTAATGACAAGATATAGTGATGCCCAGGAGTTCGCGATGCTATTGTAATTGGCAACTTCAGAGAACAAAGCCGTGGTAATCAGTTCGCCGGTGACTCCATCGACATACAGATTCCCCGCTCTGGCTTCGGTGATTTCCCGAAGTGAGGTGTTGGTGGTATACCATGGACGACAGTACAGAAACGCTGTGGCACCACGGAGGTCAGCGATATTTTTAAACGATTCATTAGCTTGTTTCTGTGTTTCTGATGTTACATCGAGGTATTTTTCGCAGCTGGAAAAGCCTATTAAAGCGGCACAGGCCAAAGAGATATAATAAAATGCTTTTTTCATGATCAAATTGATTAAAAAGTAATATCTAAACCCAATGTGTACGTCCGAGGTGAAGGGACAAATCCACCGTCTACGCCGTAGCGAAGCATACTCTGACCCGAGCTAGAGCCTACTTCGGGCGTGTAGCCTTTATATTTTGTGAAGATGAACACATTCTGTAAATTGGAATATACCCGAATAGTATTGATATTATATTTTGATAAGAATTTTGTAGGAAAACGATAACCCAATGCAATATTCTGTACCCTTAAGAAAGTTCCATCTTCTACAAAACGATCACTAAAGATACTATTTTGAGCGTCTCTGACCGATATTCTGCCTAATTCAGGGTCTGAGCCGGGTAGCACATAAGCGTTCCAAACGTTTGTATTTTCTGCATTGCCATCGTAGTAACCAATTTGAGCATAATTGGCTACCCCTTTTCGAACGTTGCTGTACGTTCTGGGATTGTCTAGAGATGTTCGGAGAATATTAAAGATCTTATGGCCGAATGATCCGTTTAGAAATAGCGTGAAATCAAAGTTTTTGTAATTAAATGTATTGTTCAGACCAAACGTAAATTTAGGCAATGGGCTTCCGATCAATGCCATGTCAGCATCGTTGATGATCCCGTCCTGATTTAGATCTGCATAAAGGATGTCGCCTACATAGGTGGAGGTTGCTAAACCTTCATTATTCACGATATCTCCAATTCTATTCTTAAAAGTTGCTGTAATTACCGTACTGGTGCCGTTACCGTTGTCTTTTAAATAGTCTGCGGCAGAATTAATTCGGCCACTCTGCTTATATCCGTAAAATTGCGAAATAGGCCGACCCTGCATCGTTTGTGTGATGATATTTGTTCCATTAGAATAATCAATTTGCTGAATTGTTGCTGTACTGGTATTCATCCGCGTTACCTTATTTCTATTGAGGGTAAATACGAGTCCGCTTCGCCAATTAAAATCAGGTTTTTTGACGTTATGTGTATTGAGAGAAAACTCAATTCCTTTATTTTGAATTGCACCAATATTATAATAAGGTGGGGCTGCCGAGCCAGGGGTATTGCCACGTGTTCCGGTAAATGAGGGCAACGACAGCCGCAAAAGAAGATCGTCTGTGATTTTATTGTAAGCATCAAAAACTAGTTCGATACGGCGTTTTAAAAAGCTTAGATCTAAACCTATATTCCATGACTTTGTTGTTTCCCATGTTATAAACTCGTTCGGAATATTTGAAGTCGAATATCCGATGCCCCAGTTATTTGTGAGGGCATTGGCCAAAATGGCTTGGTAAGCAAATGCGTCAACATTGGCATTGCCAACAGCTCCATAGCTCACTCTAAATTTGAGGTCATCGATTGTATTTTTCAGAGGAGCGAAGAACCGCTCCTGGGATACCCGCCACGCCAGCGCTGCTGAAGGAAAATTTCCCCATCTATGGCCTCTAGCAAAGTTATGCGATCCATCACGGCGAAATGTTGCGGTAAAAAGATATCTATCATCATAATTATATGTACCTCTTGCAAGGAAAGAAACCCTTTTGGTTTCGTTTGAGTTTCCGGCATTCGAATCATATTCCGCGTCGCCAGCGTCTAAACCTGGCAGTTCACTTGAACCGTATTGCCGCTCACCCATTAAAAATTCATAACGTGTGGCAATGACTTCATTTCCGAGCATAAATGTTGTCTTATGTTTTGTGCCAAAATCCTTGTTAAAATTTAGAAGGTTTTTCAGCGACCAGAACGTATTGAAGGACTTTTCATGTCTCGTTTCAGCGTTTGATTTAATCGAAGCCCCGAATGTATAAGCCGGCAAAAACTGCTGATAATTATTTGTATTACCTTCCCCGGTGAGTTCGGATCTAAAATTCATCCATGTCGTCGGTTTAAATTCCAGGTAGAAATTACCTCTTCCTCCGAATTGGGTCCGATTACGTTGGTTGAGCTGCGCAATCGCCAATGGGTTTGCAAAGCCTAGATTATTGGCATCATACTCCGACGAGGGGCCACCAAATGTACCATCGGCGTTGCGTACAGGTATAGATGGTGTTTGGAGCAAGGAGCTTCCTACAACACTCCATGCTGAAACAGCAGTAGCCTGTTTAGTATAATTTGCATTCAGTACAGCACCCATCTTTAGCCAGGGGCGCAATTCGGTCTCTTGGTTTAGTCGGAAAGTAAATCTTTTGAAGCCTGCCCCATATATGATACCATCTTGATCAAGATAACCTGCAGATACTGCATAATTGGAGATCTTGGTGCCACCTCTTACAGCAACATCATACGTTTGTAGTTTTCCCACCCGATAGAGCTCATCTTGCCAATTTGTTCCTTCACCTAAATACTCAGGGTGCGCAAAATCAGTCCGAAAGCCATAACCAAGCACATTGGAAAACGCGTTGTGGTGTACGGCATACTCCCTGAGATTCATCATTTCTATCTTTTTTGGGAGCTCTTCAAGACCATATTTTGCATTGAAACTGATGATAGGGCGCGCATTTTTACCCTTTTTCATCGTGATTATAATGACACCATTTGCACCCTGAGCACCATAAATTGCGGAAGCAGATGCATCTTTAAGCACCTCGATACTTTCAATGTCATTCGGATTGATCCCTGCCAGTGCATTCACGTCGTTATTACCAGTCTGTCCACTCATAATAACTCCATCTACAACGTAAATAGGCTCATTGGTACTGTTGATTGAGTTAATTCCCCGAATCTGAACAGAGCTTCCGCCTCCAGGAAGGCCAGAGTTGGATGACATTTGTAACCCCGCTATACGCCCCTGAAATACTTGATCTATTGTAGTGGGTACAGATTGTTGTATACTCTCTGCCGAAATTGACGACACAGCACCTGTAAGGTCACTTTTCTTCATTGTACCATACCCAACGTTTACAATAACTTCGTCAATTTTCTTGGTGTCTTCTTGCAGGATAACGTCAATCGTTCTACGATTTGAAATAGCGACTGTAATGGATTGATAACCTACGCTCGAAAAGTTAAGGTTTGCATTTTTTGGAGCCTTTATGGTATAGAAGCCATCATTGTTTGTTTTGGTTACGGTACTGGAATTCTCTATTCTCACCGTAACGCCAATCAACGGCTCACCGGACAAATTTTTCACTGAGCCTGTTATCTGTGTACTCTGACTGAAAGCTTCTAGACAGGTGAACAAATACAGAATTATTAATAAATGAATTTTCATAATTTAAAGAGGTTAGTTTATTGTTCCAATTTTTCTCTTTTGAAAAAGACTATTGATTTATTTCTAGTTTTTAAATCAATTGTTACGCCTAAAGAATAGGAAAGAAATTTTTGGCTTGGCACGTCGCAGTAGATGTTCAGTGGTTGTTAAAAATTGGACTGATGGATGAAATTGGCGCACAGCAATACTCATTCCTTGATTTGGATTTTTCATAATATAAATAGTATTTATAATTGGTTTAGGGAATTTCGTTCGACATAGGTCGGAATGCTTGCCCTTTGTTGGATTTAAATGTCGTGATAACATTTTAAAATTAAAATACAGTTGTGTTTCATAATCATTGTAATTTGTTACATCCTTTTTTAACTTACTGTGATACAGATGTAAAAATTACGATGAGCATATGCGCTAGAAGATTTATTTTTCTTGCTTGTTGCTTATTCCAACGATCATTTTTATATTTGGCGAATTAACTAAACATGAAAGCGAAACAATTCATATGGATCTTGCTGCCATTGATGCTCCTACAGAGTTTCTCAAATGTATGGCTATGGTCTGTATTTGAATTGAATAGGGATTATATCGCACGCAATGAATGTGTAAATCGCTTCAATGAAAAAGCACTGTCCTGCCGCGGACAATGTGTATTGATGAAGAAAATGCGCGAACATGAGGAAAAAGAACAAAAAAATCTTGAATCTCGTATTATTGACGTAGTCTTTGTCGACAGCTCCCACAATTTTTCTTTTGATATATCTTCCTTAAATCACGAAGATAATATTGGTTTGACTTACCCAGAGTACAAACAAGATTATTCGTACAATCCCATTTTTACAATTTTCCATCCACCATTGGTTTAAATTATTTTATAGCATGTAACAATTGATAAGCTATTCAATGCGATAGCTTTTTCAATTGCGATTGTCAAAAATAAATAAATCAAGATAACATGAACACATATTCCCGTATTGGGATATCTGTGGGCTTATTTTCATTTTTAACATGCCAATTTATTGCATGTTCGCCATCCTCTGTTTCAGATCGATTACCCATTTTAGGGGAAAGAGAGATTACTGAAACTGATAAGGACGGAATTAAGCTTATGGATACCCTATACCATACAATTCCCGATTTTACACTGGTAGATCAGGATAGCAACATCGTGTCTAAAAATACATTGAAAGGAAAAATCTATCTGACCGATTTCTTTTTCACGCGTTGTCCCACGATCTGTCCCGTCACTGCTCGCAATTTGCTTCAGGTAGCAAAACACTTTGTCAATGAACCCCGGGTTGTTATTGTATCACACACGGTAGACCCCAGATACCACAGACCCTATGTGTTGAAGCGGTATGCAGCAGAACTGGGCGCACCCTCCAATTGGCTTTTCCTTCATGGTCCGAAAGCCGCGGTGTACGAGCTCGCTGGTAATGAAGGTTATTTCTCGTTCGCACAGCAAGATCCGAATGCTCCAGGAGGATTCGTTCATAGTGGTGCTTTTACACTTGTTGATACTGCTTTTCGGATCAGGGCTGTATATGATGGTACAAAAACAGATTCAATTCCAAAAATTATAGCCGATATTCAGGTTTTGCTGAATGAAGGATAACAAAAGACAATTAAATGAAATTATCAAAACTAGTTTTCAAACTAACCGTAGCATTTTCAATTGCCTTATTGGCGATCGCTTGTTCGTCCGAAAATAACGCCAAAAAACATACTGGTGCCAAGGATTCCGTGGCACCATCCATTCCCAGCGAATCCGAACTTATTCCGATCTCTGATACCACAAACAATGAGCTAACATTTAAAGTGTTTGCTGATGCTAAACTTGACAATAAGTACCACACTGTTTATTTACAGGTAAAGGACAAAGATGGCAAACCTTACAATAGTTCATCCCTTGACTATTACCCACAGATGGATATGGGAATGATGAAACATGGAGCACCTTTTGAACATCCTATTGCTTTAGGCGAGGGCTGGTACCGTGGGGCAATAGTGTTTATCATGGCCGATATACCGGATATGGGACCAGGCTGGCATTTGTATACCCTTTTAACAAGGGACAATAAAATAGATACCGTGGTCATTAAACTTCCGGTATCAGCCACAAAGACAATTCGGACGATGAGCTCCGGTACCCGGGATGATAGTCGCGTATTTATATCTAACCTGCTACCTGACACAGTAAAGCAAGGACAGCATCCCATCAAGTTTTTGATGAGTAGGATGGAGCACAATAATTTTCCACCATTGGATGGATACGTCATCAAGCTGAAAACAAATATGCCATCTATGGGACACGGCTCTTCGGGCAATAAGGATGCTGAAGGAATAGGAAATGGTTACTATGAAGGCGAAGTTAACTTTTCCATGGCCGGACAATGGGAAATCATCGTTGAACTGTGGAAAGACGGCAAGAAAGCGAATCAGGATGATATTAAATATTTTGTTCAGGTAATTAAATAGTAATTGAAATAAAAATATGGAATTAGCATAACATACGGCTGTTTTTTCAACTCCAAATAGCTTCCAAGTTTGCGATAATTTTATAACCAACACACATATAAAAAATAAATTATTAAAATGAAAAAAAATCTAATGTTTTTATTGACTGCAGTTGCAGGTATTATTCTTTCATCTTGTGAGAAAGAAGTAGTTAAAGAAATCTTAACTGACAGCCAGGGAACAGCAACGCTCAAATTCGACGCAAGATATGGTGACCAGGATTTTGAACTGAACAAAAAATATGATTTCAAGCTGACCAATGAAAGTGGCACCTACAATCTTCAATTTGATTTTAACAGATTCCGTTACTGGGTCAGCAATGTCAAGTTGATCAATGCTGCCGGACAGGAAGTCTTGGTACCCAATTCATATTACCTAGTAGAGGAAACCCAAGAACTGGTCGTTGATCACTCCAATGATGTCTACCCTGCTACAAAAAGAGAAGAAATACAGCTCAAAAATATTCCGGTAGGACAATACAAAAGTATCAAATTTTCGATCGGTGTTGAGCCTAAATATAATGATAACTTCTCGTTGACCACAGGGGAGCTTGGCGTGCTGAACGGAATGGGGTTTGATGATGGATGGATGTGGTTTACAAGCTACAAATTCTTGAACCTGAAAGGAAATATCTATTGGGCCGATGGCAATCCAAACAAAAAACCATTATTGTGGGATATCGGTTCCAATGATCTCTATACTGGTGCAGAGAAAGAAGTTACATTTGATAAAAATATTGAAATCAGTGGTACCAACACTTCCAATATCAATTTTAATGTCGATGTGAAAGAGCTTTTGTCAAACACCCGTTATCCTTGGGCCAATAATACCATCAGTCAGACAACAAAAGATCTGATGAAAGGCTTGCGCGATACGTTTCTTTCCAAGGCAATAGTTTTCAAAGGAACTGAATCCAAAACAAAATAAGATCAGTGGGGATGTCAATGTCAAAAAATAATAAGGTACTGCATTTTGGATTTTTGTTGTTGGCCAATCTAATGTTTTCCTGTCAGAAGGAAACCATAGAAACGGTTGATCCGGAAGATAATACGCCTTACGTAATGGAAGTGCCCGCCAACTTTCCAAAGCCTGCCGCTATGCAAGACAATCCCCTGACCAAAGCTGGCGTCGAACTCGGACAGCGCCTGTTTTACGAACCCTTATTGTCCTCTACCATGACAGTAAGCTGCGCAAGCTGCCATCATCAGGATCGTGCTTTTTCGGATGGTCTGATCCTTTCAAATCTTGGTATCTCTGGCAAAGCCCTGGATCGGCATTCACCTGCATTGTTCAATCTGGCCTGGGCCAATAATGGACTTTTTGGGACGGCGGATCCAAAAATTTAGAATCGCAGGCCTTTGGTCCTTTGACGCACGAGGATGAAATGGGAATTTACTTTCCCGAAATGGTCGATCGTTTAATGGCAAAACCTCTTTATGTCGGTCTCTTTAAAGAGGCATTTGGAGAAAATCCTACGGCTGCGGGTGTGGTGAGGGCCCTGGCCCAGTTTCAGCGCACAATTATATCCGCCAATTCAAAATACGATCGCTACAAAAGGAAAGAGGGACAGGTTAGCTTCAGTGAAGACGAACTGCTGGGTATGCAATTGGTTCAGTCAAAATGTGGAGGCTGTCATTCTACAGACTTATTTACAGACAACAATTATCACAATAATGGTATAGATACCGATTTTAGTGACGATTCCAAAGATTGGGTTTACAAGGGGCGATATCGCATCAGCTACGATATCAAAGACTTAGGCGCGTACAAAACGCCTTCTCTAAGAAATGTCATGGTAAGCGCTCCTTATATGCATGACGGACGCTTCGCAACCATTGACGAAGTCTTAAAACACTATCAATCCGGAATAAAAAACACAATATATACAGACCGGCTACTTTTTCAGGCTAATGGAAATCCGGGGATTGCTCTTTCAGACAGAGAAGTAAAAGCGATCAAAGCATTTTTGATCAGCCTTACTGACGAGAAGCTACTTTCAGAAGCGAAATACGCTAATCCAAAGTAAAGCATCAAAAAAAAAACATAAAAACAAAAAATATGAAAACGATTCAATTTAATATTTCGGTATTCATTCTTGCTATTTCACTCTTTTTAGCTGCCGGATGTAGCAAGAAGGATGCACCTGCACCTGACGATACTAAAAAAGGAGTGTTCTCCATCGAATTTGACAATATCGTTGGCGATGAGACATTGGGATTTGATACCCGTGCGTATAGAAATGCGAAGGGTGAAACTTTTCGGATCAAAATACTACGGTATTATATCAGCAACATTAAGCTCTACAAAGCAGACGGCAGTGAATATGTGGTTCCACAGGAAAAAAGTTACTTTTTTATAGAGGGTTCGGATAAAGCTACACGGTTTGCAAAAGTTGAGGTTCCTGAGGGGGACTATAATAAAGTCAAATTTATCATCGGGGTTGATAGCGCACGTAGTACCATGCCAACGGAAGCAAGGCAAGGTGTGTTGTCCTTTAATCCTGAAGAGGGGCATGACGGAATGTACTGGGGATGGAATCAGGGTTATATTTTCTTTAAGCTGGAGGGGTATTGTGATGCAATATCGGACGATCAGCAAGGGGATCCAACGGGAAATAAACAGTTTAAATATCATATTGGTGGATATGGAGGTTACAATCCCAAAGCACCTACACTCAATAATATAAAGGAGATCAGTATGGATTTAAATCAGGCTGGCATCGCCCAGGTCCGCGAAGGCTTGCGAAGCAATGTGCATTTGTTCGTTGATGTGATGAAAGTGTTCAATGGGCCTTACACATTTTCCATTGTGCAGCATCCAAATGTCATGTTTAGCGAATTCAGTCAAAATATCGCCAATAACTTTACCTCCTTGTTTACCCATGACCATACCGAAAACTTCGTAAAAAGCGAATCTGAATTGTAACTATGAAAAAGTTTATTGTTTTTTCACTCGTCTTAGCCCTGGTCTGGGCCTGCCATAAAGCAGATGATATTGTGGAGGATATATTTCCCGGCTTTGTACCTCCGGGTAATTTTCCGGATCCCGTTTATAAGTTTGAGCGTAATCCCATCACATCCGAGGTGTTCGAGTTGGGGCGCCAGCTTTTTTATGAACCACGTTTGTCCCGCAACAATACCATTGCCTGCGGGAGTTGTCATATCCTTTCAGCGGCATTTACCCACCATGGTCACGATGTGAGCCATGGTATTGACGATAGGCTGGGCATACGAAATCCGATGCCGATTTTCAATATGGCCTGGCAAAAGGAATTCTTTTGGGATGGTGGTGTCTTCGATTTAGATATGTCGCCGGTTAACGCAATTACAAATCCTGTGGAGATGGACGAGTCAGTAAGTAATGTACTGAGCAAACTGCGCAAAGATTCCGATTATCAGCAACGGTTCAAGAAAGCCTTCGGTAGCGAGGGGATTACAGATGAGCGGTTCTTTAAAGCGCTTTCTCAATTTATGCTTATGGCCATTAGTGCCAATTCAAAGTATGATCAGGTTACGCGGAAGGAAAATGGAGCCTCTTTTACAGATACTGAAAAAAAAGGCTACCTCTTTTACCAAAATAACTGCGCTCGTTGTCACACAGAGACTTTATTTACCGATCGTGATTATCATAACAATGGATTGTTACCCAATCATGCCAACGATATCGGCAGGGATACCGTTACCTTGAATCACAATGATCGCTATAAATTCAAGACGCCAAGCCTGCGCAACCTATCCTATACAGGTCCTTATATGCATGATGGCCGATTCTTGACTTTGGATCGTGTATTGGAGCACTATCGTAATGGTATGGTCGATTCAAAAACCCTAGATCCGGGATTTCGGAAAGCGGACGGCACTTTGGGTGTCCACATGTCGGATGAAGAAAAGGCTAATTTATTGGCGTTTTTAAAAACATTAAATGATGCCTCTTTCGTAAACAACAAAATATTGGGGGAACCTGGAAATACGGGTTTCGTGGTAAACTAAAATTAAATATGAAGCGAATAAAGATAAAACTATTAGTTCTAGCTATGGCCCTATTGCCCCTTTCATCATGGGCATGTGATATCTGTGGCTGCGGGGTAGGCAGCTATTACTTGGGCATACTGCCCCAGTTTAACAAGCGTTTTGTGGGTGTACGTTATCAGTACAAGACCCTACAGACCCATCTTGGACCCACTTGCAATCGGACGCCGATAAGTGCGGATGAGACTTATCAGACAATGGAACTGTGGGGGGCATGGAATTTTGGAAGCCGCTGGCGGGTTATGGCAATTGTTCCCTACAATTTCAATGAGCGTAAGATCCCTGGAAGTGGCGATATGGGGAAGATGGATGGGCTTGGAGATGTGGTCGTTTATGGTTATTACAAAATCTTCGAACAAATGGGAGGTACCCGCTCAAACAAGATGTTTAACCATTCCCTTTGGATAGGTGCAGGGATTAAAGCGCCTACTGGAAAATATGATAATTCTCAGCGATCATCAGCCAGTCAGGATGAACCCAACAACTTTCAGCTGGGTACAGCCAGCACAGATTTTATGATCAATCTGGCTTACGACATCCGTATTATGGACCTTGGATTGAACACCAATGTAAGCTATAAGATGAATACAGAGAACAAGTACGATTATCGTTATGCGAATAAGTTTTCTGTCAATTCATTATTATACTACAAATTCAATATAAAAGATAAAGTCCGTATTTCGCCCAACTTAGGAGTAGGTTACGAAACACAGCCTAAGGACGTCACTATGGCACGATATGATGTAGCACAGTCGGGAGGATATAGTTTGTCCGGAATAGGCGGTGTCGAAGTCAATATGGGTAAAATCAGTGTGGGAGCCAACTATCAAGCCTTATTGTCCCAGGATCTTGCCGACGGACGTGCCAAGTCAGGTCCACGCTGGCTAACCCATATTTCCTATAGTTTTTAATCACCATAATATAAAGAGAGATGAACAAAAGAATTAATGTAATCCTTTCCTGTATGGGTATCGTCGGGATGATCGCTTGCGGCGGTAATGGAGAAAACAAAAAAGAAAACGATACCAGTAAAGCAGCAAACCAAACCGTAGCATCGACAGATGCAGCAATGTTGGATTTTAAATCAGATGGATCCAAGGGAGTGGGGCCTGTCAGCACAATCGAACACAAAGCATTTGATGCACAGCTAGCCAATAAAGGTGTAGAGCTCTTTGTTTCCAAATGTGCCATGTGCCACAATTTTGAACGCACTTTAGTGGGACCATCGTTGGATGGCGTTGTAAAGCGCCGTACACCGGAATGGATTATGAATATGATGCTGGATCCAGCCACTATGCTTGAAAAAGATGCCGATGCAATAGCGCTGAGCAAAGATTTCAGTTCGCCGATGATTAGCTTAGGACTTCAGCAAGAAGAAGCCAGAGCTATTTTGGAATATTTGAGAGAACGTAATAGCGCCTCGAAATAAGTTTACCCATTTTATTTTTTACATTAAATATGAGACAATGGTTGTACCAAAAGAAAAACTAGATTTTTTAAGGATATTGATTCCTCTTCAAGCGGAATCGTGATTATGCCTATAGCCCAATTTTTACATGCTAAGAGATGCCAACCATTTTATACTATTTGGTGTTATTAAGAGGGAAAGCGATTAAACTATACTTTTCAAGAAAGTATTTGGAGCATATGGTAAAACTAAAGTCAAGATATATATATTTCAATAGTATATTTTGCACAATATAGTTTTAGTTGTAACTTTGATTACACGATGAGTTTTTAAACTTGGCTGATCGAATTTGATCTTTACGTTACATTGTCAATTATTTTTACTCCATAAGGTAATGGAGAGATATTTTAACACTTTATAAAAAAAATCGCTAAATATTAAAAAACATGAAAGTACTATTTGTAGTCACTTCCCATGATGATTTGGGAAATACAGGACATAAGACGGGATTTTGGGTGGAAGAATTCGCTGCTCCCTATTATTCATTTAAAGATGCTGGCTTTGAAATAACCGTTGCTACTCCAAAGGGCGGGCAGGCTCCAGTCGATCCAAATAGCGAGGTTCCAGATGCGCAGACGGCGGCGACCGAAAGATACTATAAAGATGAGGAAGTACAGCGAATTATTGCCAATACCGAAAAATTGAGCGATCAAAAAGCAGGCGATTTTGATGCCGTATTTTATCCGGGAGGTCATGGTCCGCTTTGGGATCTGGCAAATGATAGGGATTCCCAACAATTGATTCTTGATTTCTATAATGGCAAAAAACCTGTAGGAGCTGTGTGTCACGCACCCGGTGTCTTTAAAAATGTAAAATTCGATAACGGTGAAGCATTTGTTAAAGATAAAAACGTAACTGGTTTTTCGAATAGTGAAGAAGCTGCTGTCAAACTAACTGAGGTAGTACCATTTCTTGTAGAGGATGAGTTAAAAAAATTAGGCGGTCATTATACCAAAACAGATGACTGGGGTGTGCATGTGGTGGAAGATGGTTTTCTTATCACTGGACAAAATCCTGCATCTTCAGAAGCTGTTGCGGAGAAGCTTATTACACTTCTAAAAAAATAATAATAGACGATGAAAGGCAGTTTGTACTGCCTTTTGTCATTAAGCGGCACAACAACACTACTTAATGTCAAATTAGTCACATGCACCCCACCTTACCGTTGCTGGACAAAATTTTTGAAGGTGGGAAAAAATAATAATAAAATGGGCACTCAAATTCAAAATAAGATAAAAAACGTATTTGAAAAACAAAAAGACTTTTTCAGAACGCAGACCACGAAGGAAATTACGTTTCGTAAAATTCAATTGCAAAATTTCCGCAAGGTCTTTGCGAGTTATACTGACGCAATCTGTGAGGCTTTGAATATCGATCTTGGGAAAAGCAGGAAAGAAGCAGAATATGCCGAAATTCAAATTGTATTAAATGAACTTGATGATATGATCCAGAATATGGAAGAATGGGTAAAACCAACTTTCGTTAAATCAAAACCGCATACTTCAGGAGCTGATGTCATTAGTAAATATATTTACGAGCCCTATGGCGTGAATTACATTATCGGTCCATTTAACTATCCTGTTCAGTTGACTTTCAGCCCGCTCATCGGCGCCCTGATGTCGGGTAACACGGCTGTAATAAAACCATCTGAAAACACCCCACATGTTGCACAGGTTATTGAAGATATCGTAAAAGAAGCGTTTGATGAAAATTACGTTGCTGTATTTCAGGGTTCTATCGAAGAAAATAGCTTCTTATTGACTCTTCCGTTTGATTATATCTTTTTCACTGGAAGTCCAAAGGTTGGTAAGATCGTCATGAAAGCTGCCGCTGAGCAGCTTATACCGCTAACATTAGAGTTAGGTGGAAAATCCCCAACGATCGTTCATCACGATGCTGACCTAGAAAAAGCTGTTCAGCGTATTTCTTCAGGCAAGTGGATTAATTGCGGACAGACCTGCGTTGCGCCTGATTATGTTTATGTTCATGAATCTATCAAAGACGAATTTATAGACCGATTTAAGTCGTATTTGAGAGCAACTTACGAAGACAAATCATTAGGAAAAATAGGGAAGATTGTCAGTCAGCATCAGATCAAAAATTTAGCTTCTTATCTAGAAGCAGCGTCAGAGAAAGTGATCTATGGCGGTAAATACGATCTTGAGACACGTCATTTCGAAGCTACACTCATGACAAATATAAGTTGGGAGGATGATGTGATGCAACAGGAAATATTTGGCCCAATATTACCTATCCTCACTTATACTGATATAGACATAGCTTTAAATGAAATTAACTGTAGACCAAAACCTTTGGCGCTTTATGTGTTTTCGGAAGATCAAAAATTTGCAGACGATGTGATCGCACGAACAACAAGCGGTGATGCCGAAATTAACAGTACATTGATTCACGTGGGATCTCATTATCTCCCTTTCGGTGGAGTAGGAAATTCGGGAATGGGTAAATATCATGGTAAGTTCAGTCTAGAGAATTTTAGTCATCAACGATCTATTCTTCAAGTTATGTAGGATGTAACCTCAAATTTAATACAATAGAGGCTGCTTCTTACCAAAGCAGCCTCTATTGTATTAAATGACTGATCGGGATAGTCGTTTCATTGATAGCATGAATAATATCCAGCGGTGTAAGTTACGAGCTGATAAATTTTAAAGATTTGAGACCTGATGCGACTTTCAATTGTAATTTCTTAAAAGAAATTTATCATACACCATAACTTGCACAGTTTTTGTTTAGGTATCGTGAACTATTTAACGCTGCATTAGGTTGGTTATATAAGACCGTTTGCGCTGTCAATTTATTGGGTTCCTTACAACAAAATATGAAAACTGTTTTTATTTTAGAAGATGAGGTTGGTATACAGGAAGTACTTGAACTTCTTTTATCATCACAAAATTATAATGTCGTAACCTTTTCAACCGTGAAGGAGTTCAACTGTAGGGAAATGGCTGTTCAGCCGGATTTGTTTATGCTTGACGTGATGCTGCCTGATGGACTCGGAACCGAGGTGTGCCGAGTGCTTAAATGCGATCCAATAACATCTAAGGTACCGGTATTATTGATGAGTGCTCACGCTAAAATTATAAAAACCGATGATCCCCATAGCGCTGATGATTTTATGAGCAAACCATTTGATATCAACGATGTTATTTCAAAGGTTGATAAGTTGACCGCACTTCAGGCATAAGACAGGCTTGAATATAATGCTATTGTGATTAATGGGGGAGTGGTAGGCTGAAGGAAAAGATACTACCTTCATTTTGATCACTCTCTACGCCTATAGTTCCATCATGGAGTTCTACTATTTCCTTGCATAGATAGAGACCTATACCAAGGCCCGCTGTTCCACCAATGCTAATTTCCTTCACCCGATAATAACGTTCAAATATTCGTTCCTGGTCATCAAATGCAATGCCTTTTCCATGATCTCGAATACTAATTTTGATATTTTTATCGTCCAAAACATAATCTGTAATTATCGTCGATCCAGCAGCAGAATACTTTATGGCATTGCCAATTAAGTTATGTATGACCTGCGCTATCTTTTCTCGGTCAGCATATAAATTTACTGCCCCACAAGATTTAAAAATAAAGTTATGGGTTTTGACAGTGAAGCATATCTCTTCTTCAATTTCTGAAAACAACAATTTAAAATCAAAAACTTTTTTATCCATATACATCATACCCGATTCCAACCGCGACACATTGAGAAAGCCATTAATCATACTTGTCATATAGTCAACTTGCTTTATAGATTTACCAAGCATATTTTGAGGAGCAGCTTCCTTTGTATGAAAGTCCATTTGCTGTAACATTTGCAGATAAGCTTTAAGCGATGTTAGTGGTGTCTTAAGCTCATGACTCACCATACCCATAAAATCATCCTTCCGCTGTTCTTCTTTTTTTTGCTCTGTCACATCCCTAAGTGTACCATTAAGACTTAGTGGATTTCCATTTTGATCGTAGAATACTCTTCCATTTGCCTGAAGAAGCCTTATTTTTTTATCAATCTTATTTTTAATCCTATATTCCACAAAATAATGACCATCGGACTCAGGACTAATCGCGTATTGAATTGCTGCCAAAACATGATCCATATCCTCTGGTAAAATTACAGATATGGCTTCTTGAAGATCTGCATTTTCATAAGTTGAAAGGCCAAACCAAGTCTTGAGCATGGAGTTCCCCGAAAAATTATTTGTAGCAATTTGGTAGTAGAATGTAGCGAGCTCACCAGCTTCTATTGCCAGGGCGAGCATCTGCTGATTATTTTCATTCCGTCTTCTTTCCAAAAACTGTTGGGTAATTTCTTCTAGGATGATAAGCACACCTGAAATGTCGCCATCTCCTGAAAATATAGGCTGATAGATAGAATTTACGATCGCTTCTCTCAAGCCATCTTTGTGCAACAGTTTTACCGAGAATTCTGTATTAATTTTAGGCTCTCCGGTTTTATATACGTGTTTAATCCATTCGTTAACCGGCTGTCCCTGAAGCTCTGGCCGCGCACTTTCATGAGGAAATCCGATTAACTCTGACTCTTTGCGCCCCCAAATCTTGAGGATTGCAGGGTTGGCAATTTCAATGAGATGTTCGGGACCGTTTAACATGGCAATACCCACAGGTGCCTGCGCTATGATTGTTCGGATATACTCTCGACTATCTGCAAGCTGCTTTATATAGCTATTAAGTTCTTCATTCGTGGCGGTAAGTTCCTCAAGCGTAGCAGCCATTTCCTCATTGAGTGCCTGCTCTATTTCTTCTTTCTGCTTTATCTGCCTTAAAAACTCCCGGCGTGAAGTTACTTCGAGTGCAGTATTAAGAATACACCATGTTTTCTGATCTTGGTCAACAAGCGCTCTATATTCGTAATCAAAATAATCCAGTGTTTCCTTTCCGTTTTTGATCAGTACAGCGGGCGCCTCAGATACAGCATACGTTTTTCCGGTATGCCACACTTCTTGTAGCAATTTTAGAAACGGCTGGCCCTCAAGTTCGGGAATCGCTTCCATTAACGGTTTGCCGATAACAGAAGATTCTTTGCCCCAGAGTGCTAACATACCAGCATTTGCGAAACGGATAATCATATTTTCGCTGGAATATATAGCGGTGGGTGCAGGCGAGGAAGCTAAAGCCTGAATAATTAATTCAGTACTAAAGGAATTATCAAATGGGCCTTCGGTCGGGGAGTTCATACACCAGCAAAAGTATGGAAAAGATAATTTAAATCCATGTATAATCGCATTTAAATCCGCTATATGTTTACTCAAGAAACTTAATAATAGCTATCGTTCGAATTTTCTGATTTTATTGTATCTGTCTCTCTAGATTGCAGATTTTTGATCGGTAACATTTAATGCGATATTGCTGATTTTTTTAAAATGCGACTAAGTTCCATTATTTTCTTTGATAAAGTTTGCCTTTCAGTATTGGATTTGGCTAGGTTAATGGCCTGTTTGTAATGTTCAATAGCTCTTTTAATGTTTACGCTGGAATACAGGTAACCTAACAATTCATGATAATAATTGCTTTCAACTAAATTTAACTTTTTGGCTTCAGGAATAGCCTCTTTGTTGCCATAAACTTTGGCAAAAGCAAAAGTACGATTTAGTGCTGTGATCGGTGAATAATCAATTAAAATAAGTTGGTTATAAAGCTTTAAAATGTAATCCCATTTATTTTTACCGGTCGTTGTAGTATGCCAGTAAGCAATTCCCGCTTCCAGATGATATTTTGACAATTCGTTACCTGTTGTTGCATTTATCAGATAATAATTTCCTCTTTCAATAAGTGATTTATCCCAAAGACTTTTATCTTGCTCGTCAAATAAAATAGCCTCATTTTTATCATTTGTGCGCGCCCTAAGTCGTGAACTTTGAAAACACATAAGAGCCAATAAAGCATTGCATTCAGCTGTGTTTGTCAATGAATTCTCCGTCAATAACAATGTGAGTCGTGTTGCTTCTGAACAAAGATCTATTTTAATTTGCTGTTTGTCTGATTTAGAAAAATAGCCTTCGCTAAACAACAAATACAATGTTCTCAAGACAATGTTCAATCGCAAGCAAATTTCGGTTTTTGTTAAACTTTTAAGTTGAAAATTATCATTTCGAAGATTTGCCCTCGCTCTTTGGAGTCTCTTCTTAATAGTTTCTGACTTTGTCAAAAGCGAGTCGGCAATTTCCTCAATGCTAAAACCGCAAAAAATCTGAAGTGCCAGGCAAATTTGGCTTTCATCTGAGTTTACAGGATTACACACGGCAAAAATCATCGCTAATTGACTATCGGAAACCATTTGTGAGTCAAATTCGAAATTGGGCTCAACTTCGATGCAAGGCTGTATTTCCTTTTTTATTTTTGTCTCAAAAACAGATAGTTTCCTGAAGTAGTCTTTGGTTTTGTTCTTTGCCACCACATAGAGCCATGCTCTTGGATTTTCGGGTATTCCGTTGACGGCCCAATGTTGCGAAGCTTTTAAAAATGTATCGCTGACAATATCTTCTGCAATTTCTATATGCTTTAAACCAAAATTACGACATAAGACCGCCGTTATTTTTGTATACTCCAATCGGAATAAATGAGATAGAAGCTTCATGGTATAGAATTTTTACACACTCTATTAAAATTATGCAAAACTTTCCAACAAAAATGTTGTTGGAAAGTTCGCTTGGATTTATCTAATCACGTTTGACAACTTCTCGAACTTCAATGCTTCCACCCACTTGGGTAAAAATTGGATTGTCTTTCGCCATTTCTACTGCTTCGTCAATATGATCTGCTCTTACAACAATATAACCGCTGATAAATTCTTTAATTTCTGTATAAGCCCCATCTGTTATCACATTGTTGGGCCTTACCGTTTTAGCACTTCCCTCAAATGGTAATAGTGTGCTGCCTTTATCCACCAATTTGTTTTGTGATGCAATTCCAGCTAACCAATTCATACGTTCCTCCATTTGTTCAGGCGAAGGTTTGAAGTCTGAAATGTCCTTTAATCTAAAAATTAATGCAAATTCTTTCATATGTTTAAAGTTGTTATTATTTGCAGTTAATACGATTGATTTACTAAAATAGGGACAATCTTGTGCTGATTTTAATACTAATTTATTAAAAAAAGCGTTTACAGCCAAGTTTACTTATATCTTCGTAACCGCATTGCCAAATACAGTGATATTCATAATAATGTCTTAAAAATTGCAGTGAAGATTGATTACCTGCGACCTGATGAACTTAATTTAAAGAAGTTTTAAGCTTCCTAATTAATTATGCTTTGCATATATTAACTGCGTTAACGCCTTTCTTTCTATTTTCGAGATCAAATGTTACGGCGGCACTTTGAATTACATCATTCAGTAGGGCATGATGAGTTGACGAAACTATCCTGAACTCCATCTGACGGTGTAATAAAACCGAGTACTTAATAAATAGCACTACGCATAAAGCAGTTAAGTCAAATTATTTCCCTAATATCTTTTTCCTATGGTTCACACCCCAGTTGTGTAGTTCCTCAATTACCTTTTGTAATGTAAAGACATAATCAGTGGCCGTATATTCTACCAGCACAGGCGACTCATCATACACGGTCCGTTTGACGAGCTGGTGTTCTTCCAGATCTTTTAGTTCTTTAGCGAGTACTTTTGAGGAAATTTTCGGAATACTTCTTTCTATTTCCCTAAAACGTTTGTGGCCACTCATAATGGAAATAATGATGAGGATTTTCCATTTTCCGCTGATAACGTCAAGGGTATCACGAACGGTTAGCATTCTCGCCATACAGTCGGATTCGGTACTTTTTGGAAATTGATCTTTCATTTTACTTACTTTAAGGTAACTGCTTACTTTAGGGTAACTGCTTACTTTAGGGTAACTGCTTACAAAATGTAAGCAAATGTAGGTATTTTTGAATTACAAAAAATCTATTACAACAATTAAAGTAAATTAAAAATGACAAAACAAATTGATTTCTCACAGAATCCAGGTGCAAGAACAAAACGTAACTATTGGATCATCAGCTCTATTACCATGGCGTTAATCATTTTGCCATCCTTCTTCGCACCAAGGGAATATCTCATCCAGACGACCAAAAACTTGCAGTTTCCAGATTACTTCACACTTGAACTGGATATCTTAAAAATCGTGGGAGCCATCTTCATTCTTATTCCAGGTATTCCGACGATGCTTAAAGAATGGGCTTATGTAGGTTTCGGAATTCTCTTGCTTTCCGCAAGTCTAGCACATGGTATTGTCGATGGGCTGGCGAAAGGTATTGCCCCGCTTATTCCGTTTGCGTTGTTGGCTGTATCTTATTATTATTTCCGCAAACTAAACTATGAAAAATAGTACACTAGCGATAATATTATTCCTGCTTTTCATTATGACGTTTGGTAAGGGAAGGAACCAGTGCAATTAAAAGAAACAAAAAATAGGACGATGGGAAAAAAAATGAAAATAGAAATATGGTCAGATATTATGTGCCCTTTCTGTTACATCGGAAAGCGTAATATCGAGAAAGCTTTAGCTCAGTTCCCTTTTATGGATCTTGTAGAAGTAGAATGGAAAAGCTTCCAACTTGATCCAACTATACCCGAATCCCCCAAATATCAAGACGATATTTATATGTTTGTGGCCGACCGGAAGGGATTAAGTTATGAGGAGTCAAAAAAGAGACATCACGATCTGATGAAGTATGCTCAAACTGTAGGTCTTCAATATAACTTAGATAAACTATTGGTCACCAACTCAATGAAGGGTCACCGGATTATACAATTTGCCAAAACCAAAGGTTTAGGTGAGGAAGCTGAAGAGGTTTTATTTAATGCCTATTTCACCAAAGGTAAAAATCTTAATGATCAACAAACCTTGGTCGAGCTCGGACTAGAAATAGGTTTAACGGAAGGTGAAATCAATACTGCACTGACAGACCCTATCTATATGCAAAAAGTAAAATTTGAGAGCCAAGAAGCACAGACCTTAAGCGCTAAAGGGGTTCCTTTTTTCGTAATCAACCGCAAATATGCTATCGCTGGCGCTCAACAGCCCAATGATATTTTAAAAACCCTTGAAAATTCCTTCTCTGAGTGGCGGAAAGAAAATCCGCAGACAACATTAGGAATAATACAAGGAAAAAACTGCTCAATTGACGGCGATTGCAATTAAATGTCATAGGGAAAAAGCGTTTATGCTCGTCATACTGGCATTTGGATGCAGTTTGGATGCGTATAAAGCGTTATTGGTACTAAGACAGGTCAGCAGCAATAAATGTTGCTGACTTTCATATTGAATATTTAGGTCCATTAGATCAGTTATTTATGGGTCAAAGTTAATAGGACTAGAACTATTTAACATGTTATCGGTTTATAGCAAATAAATTGATTACATTTGTCTTATTGATCTTATCGCATGAATTCTCCCAAAAACATTGATCCTGAGTCGTTGCTCAGTGTACTTTTTCACTCACCAAATGCTACGGCAGTCTATCAGGGAGAAGACATAAAAATATTAACCGCCAACTTAGCAATGCTTAATTTCTGGGGAAAAGACAGATCCATTGTTGGTAAAAACCTGCAGGATGCCGTTCCTGAACTTAAAGGACAGCCTTTTGTTGATATTCTCAAAGGAGTATGGTATTCGGGTGAAACTTACATCGCAAAAAACTGTTCGGCGTTTCTTCAAAAAGATGGTGTTATCCAAGAGTTTTTCTTTGATTTTGAATACAAAGCTATTTTAGATGAAGACGGCTGCATAGCGTATATCCTTCATACTGCTTCAGAAGTTTCCGAACGTATGGAAGCGTTAAGACTTGCAGGGGAAAAGTCACTTGTGGAAAACAATCTTAACGAAAAGCTTTTGGCCATAAATGAGGAGTTTAAAGTAATAAATGCAGATCTTCTATCTAAAAACGAGGAACTCATTACTTCAGAAGACAATCTTCATAAACTAATTTCTTTGTTGCATGAGCAGCAGCAGCTTTTCCGAATTATGATTGAGCAGTCTCCTGTTGCCATGGCTACTTTGAAGGGTCCTGACTTTGTTGTGGATGTGGTTAATCAGCATGTTCTTGACATTTGGGGTAAAGATCGCTCTGTATTGGGGATGCGGCTTGCTGACGCCTTGCCTGAACTGAAAGATCAGCAATTCCTCGATATTTTGAAAAATGTTTATGAAACCGATCAACCTTTTTACGGAAAAGAGCTTAAGGCCCTACTTACCGTAGATGGGGAAACGCTAGAGCGCTATCTTAATTTCGTTTACCAGCCTACGAATGGACTCTCAAAGGAAGAAAAGCTTATTCTTATTGTCGCGACGGATGTTACAGAACAGGTAAATAGTCGAAAAGCAATCAATGAAATAAATACCCGACTGGAGATTGCAATGGATGCTAGTAGATTAGGTTCTACCGAGGTGCAGCTAGCAACTGGAAAGATGGAGAGTACAGATCGATTTAAGATGAACTACGGATTTATGCCAGAGGAGGAATTTTGTTACGCGGATCTGTTTGAGGCAATGTATCCTGAGCATAGGGATCGGGTAAAAGCACTCGTGCAGCAGGCCATTCGTACCAATGGAATTTATAGTACCGAGTACCCTGTCAAATGGCGCGACGGCTCCACTCATTGGATTCAGGCTCATGGACGTCCTCGTTACAATGATCTGGGTGTGGCTGATCGGATGGTAGGCATGACATTAGATATTACCGATCGTAAACTTTTTGAGCAGCAGAAAGATGACTTTTTAAGTATTGTGAGCCACGAATTGAGAACGCCAATAACGGTTTTAAAAGCTTCCCTACAGTATCTTGAACTTTTAAAGGATAAGCCCTATAGTAATCTTCATTCAAAAATGATCAACCAATCTTTAAGGAGCGTGGAGAAGATGAACGAATTGGTGGCTGAACTATTGCAAATACGTCGCCTTACTGAGGGACAGCTTGAAATTAAGAAAGATTGGTTTAATATGTTTGATCTTCTTCAGCATACCTGTGACCATATTTGCTTTGAGAAAGAATATCAACTGGTTGTTTCGGGAAATCAAACTGCAAGCGTGTATGCCGATGAGCATAGGATCGATCAGGTTGTTATCAATTTTGTCAATAACGCCATGAAGTATGCGCCGATGTCGAAAGAAATTCATCTAAATGTCGAGGTACTGGAAAATCAATCGGTAAAAGTCTCTGTCCGCGATTTTGGCATAGGCATCGAGCAAGAAGCCCTGCCTAAATTATTTGACAGATATTATAGGGTAAGTCATTCGGGTAAAGAATATTCTGGATTAGGACTTGGTTTATACATCTGTTCTGAAATTATCAGAAAACATGAAGGCCAGATAGGAGCCCAGAGTGTTGTTAATGAAGGAAGTACATTTTGGTTTATCCTACCGAACGGCAAGTTATCTGATTAGATTTCTACTATAATTCGCCTTCTTATTGCTTGTTTCATAAAGATTATTTATTAAAATCTCACCTTTACACAGATCAATTTACTGCGATAAACCGTCATTTCTCATTTTTAGAAATTCTTTGTTGTAGAATTAACTGTAGCATCCCTCGTGGTTCCAGTTGTATATTGCGTATAAAATACTTTAACTAATTATCGGGAATCAATCTTTTACCTAAACGATTTGGGATCTGTCCGAGCATTTTCTGACAAGAACACTTCATCATTTATAGTTGTCCGTTTGTCATTTATTTTTCTTAGTCCATTGGTTTTATTCCTGATTTGTACCTGAAAGTAACAGGAAAATACAAATAAGTTATATCAGACTAACAACAATGCTCTTAAATATTAAACTCCTTTTGGCAATCATGCTTTTCAGCTTTGCAAGCCCTCAATTGATGTATGCTCAGATTCCAGATTATGTCATCCCTGAAATAAAAGGGAACACGATCGAAAAGACGCTGGTTGTTTTTATCACTGGCGATGGTGGATATAACAATTTTAGCAAGAGCTTATTGCGCTATTTTGAGCGAGACGGTTTCGATAGGTTGATCCTCGATTCAAAAAAATATTTTTGGAAAAAGAAGACACCGAAAGAGGCAAGTCAAGATTTTGAAAGATATATTCACCAGTATCTAGAAAAGTCTAAATGTGATAATATCTATATCATCGGCCACTCCTTTTCTGCGGCAGTACTTCCGTTTATAATACATAACTTCTCGGCTGCTCTGCAGAAAAAAATCAGGCATGCTACCTTTCTTTCTCCAGATCGATATGCAAGTTTGGAAGTGACATTATCCACTATGCTTAATTTCAAACAGAAGCCAAATGAGTATGAGGTTCTTCCTGAAGCGCTCAAATTGAGATCTATTGCTTCCACCTATATATTTTGTAAAGAAGGTGAGGAGGAATTAGCATCCATGTTTCAAAAATCAGGATTATCCGTAGCCCGGTTAGACGGACCTCATAATTACAACAGAAATTTTCAAGCAATTTACCAGGCAATCAAGCTCACTAAATAAAGCTTGCAAACCAAACGATTATTAAAAAATAAAAACATTTTAATGAATTTTATGCGCAGCTACCTCGTTTTCCTTTTTTTATTTGCTATTTCATCCTTGCCTGCTCAGGAACTCATAACCGGAAAAGTTGTTGATGCCAGCAGCGGTCTAGCAATAAGAGGTGTTACCGTCAAACATATGCAAAGCGGCATTGCAAGCAGTACCGATCAATCGGGTAATTTTCATCTGCAGATTTCCGCCTTAAAAGGAACACTATCCATTAGCTCGGTTGGTTACACAAGCCAGACGATGCTTGTTTCGCAGCTTACTCCAGGGAAATCCCTAACAATCATACTTTCCGAATACAGTCAAAATCTGGACGAGATAGTTATCAACGCGCCGAAAAAGCGGTACAGAAATAAGAACAATCCAACGGTCGACTTTATCCGAAAAGTAATCGAAAAACATGACGAAAACAATGCGCTTAAAAGTGCGGATCAGGTTTTTTCAGAATATGAGAAACTTTCAATGCCATTGGGCATTCTCAATGAGAAAACTGCCGACTCCCGTCTTCTGAAAAAGTTCACTTTTCTTAAAGCTGGGCTTGATACAGTAAAGTTACCGGGACGGTCGCTTATACCGATTTACATGAATGAAAAGCTTGGAGCTAGAACGATATCCAATAGTCAGGGTTCGTTGTATACGTTAAGAGCTGAGAATCAATCGCGGGTAGATCAGTTTATCGATGAGGACGGATTAGACGAATACTTAAATAAGATCTACGGATTGAGCGATGTATATGAGAATGATGTGGCCATTGGTAACAGACGTTTCTTAAGTCCGATTGCCACCCTGGGACCTTCTTTCTATAAATATTATAGAATGGATACGATCAGCGAAACATCGCCTAAGCAATTAAAAATCCGATTCCTGTCTCCATCTTTTTCGTATGCCAATTCTTGTTGTGTCCATAATATAAGTTTGCGTTCAGATCAAAGATGTTCAATCTTTAAAGAATTCCTGTAGCACTTCCATTGCTCAAAAGTCGGAAAATAAAGGTAATTCGTAAAATTAAAATGACCAACGCTTTTTGACATTTAGTAAAGTCTGTTTGTCCGTTTTATTTTTAAGGCTGAAGTTTATCAACTTGCTTTGCAGCACTAAATTTTTGCACATGAAAGAATTAATTAAGAACGTATGCAAGCAAATACTAGTGTTTATGCTAGTACTAAGTACATCATGGGTAGTAGCTCAGACAGCAGGAAATGAAATTGAGGTCAAAGGGACCGTTGTTAGCGCATCCGAAAATAAAGTATTAGCCGGAAGCACAGTTGTAGTCAAAGATGCCGGCGGTAAAATAGTTAGTTCGACCAACACGGGCAAGGATGGAGCATTTAACTTAAAAGTACAACCCTCCACCACGATCATTGTTTCTATCAATTATATTGGTTTTAATACCTATGAGTCCGATGCTATAACGCTACACCAAGAAGATCTAGATTTAGGACGTAAATATCTGGACATTAAAAGCACCATGCTCGAGGGGGTTAACGTAGTGGCAAGCCGGAGAAAGCCTTTGGTTCAAAGCACGAAAGACAAGCTCATATACAACGCCGCATCGGATATCAGTAACAAATCAGGAAATGCAGCGGATGTATTACGGAAAGCGCCGATGCTGACTGTAGGTGCCACTGGTGATCTAAAGTTGCGCGGTAACGCTAATATTAAAGTGCTGATCAACGGCATACCATCCCGAATTATGGCGAAAAACCTCAAGGAAGCCTTAAAAATGATTCCGGCAAGTTCCATTGTTTCCGTAGAAGTGATGACTAACCCTTCTTCCAAATATGAGGCAGAAGGTGCCGCCGGTGTGGTCAATATCATCACAAAAAAGAAACTAAAAGGAACTAGTGGAACATTGGATATCACAGGTGGAAATCTGGAACAAACTGGAAATCTTTCCCTTAATATGAGGACAGGTAAATTTAACTTTTCAGCGATGGGTAACTACAGTCGGGAAAAAGAAAAAATGATATCTTCTCTTGATAGAACCAATCTGAATAACGGAATGGAAACTGGATCGCTGTTTCAAGAATCTAATATGATTCAAACCACAAAGGGCGGTTCTGCCTCTTTGTCAGGACAATATAAAATTGATTCCCTTCAGACACTTGAAGCGAGTTATTCGTATTGGAACGGCTCTTGGCCCCAAAAGGGTGGATTATTTAATCGATATACAAATGCTGACCGGTATCAAGTGTATCGGCAAAAAACGGAGCAAAGTGGTAAATTCAATTTCTCTGAATGGGTATTGAACTATCAGAAAAAATTTGATCGCCGAGGGCAGGAATTACAACTTATAGGGATGGCTTCTACTGCATCTGATGTGTCCAACTACTTGACCCAACAGTATAAACCCGATGATCAACTGGCGTTTACAGAACGCGGCCCCAATACAGGTAAGGAAAAGGAGTGGAGTCTTCAAGCGGATTATTCACATCCTTTTGGAAAAGAAGGCAAAACTTCGCTAGAGACAGGCGGTAAATATTTGGGAAATAATTCCAAAAGCGTGTATGAAGTCCTAAGCAGTGCAGTGCCTGTAGATCCGAGCCGTTCCGGAAGCATGCAATACAGACAGCAGATTTTTTCTGCATACGCTACCTTAAATTTTGATCTTGGAAACGATTGGACATTACGTCCGGGAATTCGCTTTGAGAATACAAACATCAATGCCACATTTCAGAATAATGCACCCTATAAGCGGAAATTTTCAAACTGGGTGTCCAATTTGTTGGTTGTAAAAAAATTGAGTGAACGCCATGAAGTAAAGTTAGATTATAATGAAAGAATTCGCCGTCCGTGGATCATGGATCTGAATCCGTATGCAAATGCAGCGGACCCGTTGAATATCATGCAAGGTAACCCCTATCTTAAACCAGAGCTTACCAAAAAACTCGAATTTTCACATACCTATACCGGAAGTAAGAACACCTTATTGACAAGCAGTATCTATTATAGCTCAAACAAGAATGCGGTGGAGCAGATTGCTAGAGTGAATGAAAAAGGAGTCTCTTATACCATGCCGGATAATATTGGTGAAAGTAAACGAATGGGAGTGAACGTCAATTCGGTATTCAATCCTGTAAAAATCTGGACGGTCAATGCCGGCATAGAGGTCTTTCATTTAAAATTCCGGAGCAACTCTTTGGGAATGAAAAACGATGGAACATTTTTTAACTCAAGCATCAGTAATACAGTTAATCCGATGAAAGGTCTGCAATTGAGTGCTTCAGGGGATTATGGTAATGGTTTTATCACATTACAGGGTAAAAATACCGCAAACTACTCTTACCGCTTTGCAATGAAGAAGGATTTTATGAATAGTAAAGCTAGTCTTACGTTGGCCGTCATCAATCCATTCCAGAACAATTTTAAGGAGACGGTTTATGCTTTTGCCCCTACATTCCAAAGTACCCAGATCAACAGATTTTACAACAGAGCCGCTACGTTGACATTTAGCTGGCAGTTTGGCGGACTACATGCTTCAAATGAAAAAGAGAATCATTTTAATGATCAAACGGATGATAAATCTCCAAGAAGGAGAAGAAAGTAATTGGAAAAAAGTGATGAAATTCTTTTTACACAAACAAAGAAAAGAAACAATTAAAAACACAAATCATTTTTCAATATATCGTGTTTATGGATTCTTTCAACCTTACAAGTGGCAATTGCTCAGCTCCTTAATGCTGATTTTTATCGGAGCAGGAGCAAGCATGGCGATGCCATTTCTACTGCGGAATATTATTGATGATGCCCTTCCGCATGGCGACATACACTTGTTAATTACGTTAGTTATTGCGATGATTTTGGTAACGCTAATTTCTGCCGTAATCAACATGGTTCAGGCGATACTTTCAACAAAAATTGGACAATCTGTATTGCATGACCTGCGGATAAAGCTGTATTCTCATTTGCACACACTTTCATTGCGATTTTTTACGAATACGCGTGGCGGCGAAATTCAGTCCCGCATTACGCAGGATATTGGATCACTTCAGGAACTTGTTTCCAACACTGCCCAGGAGGCCGCAAAGAACTTAAGTATTGCGATTATGACTGTTATTGCAATGTTTCTCTTAGATTGGAAACTTTCACTGTTTTCACTAACCGTTGTTCCGTTTACGTTGGTATTAAGTAATTGGGTTGGTGCATTGAGAGAAAAAGTTTCCGAAAAACAGCGAAAGAAGCTGGCCGACTTATCTTCAGAAATCAGTGAATCCCTATCGGTACCGGGAATGATCCTATCGCGTACAATGGGGAAATCGACATTTCTAATTAGCAAATTTTCCAATACATCGAAAGATGTAGCAGATTTGGAAGTTCACTCACGTACATCCAATGAATGGCAGTGGCAGATTATTTATTTGTTGCTGACCATTCTTCCAGCACTGACGTTATTACTTGGAGGGCTCACGATGCAAAGTGAAAACCAAGTTTCAATAGGGACAATCATGGCTATCATCGCACTACAGGAGCAACTTACGTTCCCTTTACAAGAGTTGCTACGGACAGGTATTGAGGTCCGAAAAGCACGCGTCTTGTTTTCACGTATATTCGAGTATCTTGACATGCCTGCTCAGATTAAGAAAATAGCTGGAGCAGTTGTTTTGGACAGGAAGACAGCAAAAGGGGAAGTGAAACTCGAAAATGTCAGTTTTTCATACGAGGATGGTGTTCAGATCCTTTCCGAGGTGACAATTGATATATCAGGTGGAAGTCAGGTCGCCATAGTTGGAGCTACAGGGTCAGGAAAGACAACTATTGGATATCTTATTGCGGGACTTTATGAAGTGGATAAAGGTGCGATTTATATCGATGGAGTTGACATCAGGAAATTAAGCCCTGATTCACTTACCGATATTTTAGGTGTTGTTTCACAGGATCCCTATCTAGTTAATGGAACTATAAAAGAGAATCTTTTGTTTGCTAATCCCAATGCAACTGACCAAGAGTTAATTGCTGCAGCGAAAATTACAAAGTTGCATGAATTTATTGTTAATCTGCCAATGCAGTACGATACGCCTATTGGCGAGCATGGATATCGCTTTTCTGGCGGTGAGAAACAGCGGCTTTCGTTAACGAGGACATTATTGAGAAAACCTGCTATTATTATTATGGATGAAGCGACAAGCGCACTAGATACAATTACCGAACGTCAACTATCAAGTGCCTTAATTGATTCTATGCAGCATACTACTACGATAACAATTGCACATCGATTGTCAACGGTCCGCCATGCAGACCAAATTGTGGTAATGCACCGTGGTCAGATAGTAGAGAGCGGTTCCCATGAGGAGCTAGCAGCAAAAAATGGTTACTATACAGAACTATTAAAATCAGACGGAGAAAGAGGAGTATCAAAGTTAGCAAACTAAGATGTAGGAAGGTATGACCGATCTCAACAAGTGGGTCCACATGTTAACAACTGCATTGATGTCTTGAGCACAATATGCTGATGTATAGATTATAAAAAAGAAAGTAGCCGGCTTTCCAAAACATTTTGGATAGTGTATTGTTAATTCAAGCAATCTTTATATCCTAATTATGAAAGTACTTTTTGCTACTAGGTCATCAGTTTTCTTTTTATTGCTGCTATGTGCGAGCTGCTCCTCCTTGATTAACACTGTTCAAGTTCAGACCCTGACAAAGAATTATTGTATGCCCAATGTGATTTATCAATCCATTCCGCTGCAACAAATTTCGCTTTCTGATAGTATCCAGCTACGAAAACATTTTTCTGCTCATGATTTTGTACTGATTAAATACCTGAATCTATCAAATCCTGTAATAGCGTATTTAAATAGTACCAATGATACTACTGTAAAACTACTTGCGAAACAGAAGATGATTGAGCAGTATATGCTGTTTGAGTCTGAATTGAACGCAATCGCTGCAGAACTAGATTGTAATGGTGAACGCATTGATAAGCTCGCCGGATATATAGACGGTATTAATACGAATAAACAGACTAGACTTACAGTGGCATCAATTCTTTTAGGCGCTGTGACGACGGTGACTGCTACCACTGTAAATAACAAAAAGCTTAATAACGGATTGAGTATTGCTGGTGGTTTGGGAACAGCAGCATTGGGATTCATGACGCTAAACCCGAAAGGAAAAAAGGTACGAATGACCCTACAGCGCAATATGCTCGAAAGTATCTGGTATCAAAACAATAATGCCCAAATTTATCCAAGTTCCATCTGGGGGATTATTTCAGAGAAGAATTTCAGCAATTCCGTAAATCTTTCCCTAGTGGAAACAACGAGACAGCGTTGGTTACAATATGGCTTGGACGACAAAAAGGATAGCTCACTGGAGAAACTCTACTTTAGAGATGGTGGTATTTTCGCCGCAGAAGAACTTCATGATCTGGCAAATATGCACAATGAATTGCAGGCAACCATTCGATCGATCCAACAGGACATGCGAAGTCTCATGCTACGGATAACATCCATAAACCTTATCCCAGAGTTACCTAGCAAGGGAAAAAAGCGCCATTAAACCAACCGACAAAGAAAATGGTATTACTTATCCACGATAGAAATTATTTTTAACATCATTGCGATCACGTTTTCTTTGGTCGAAGGAATTACATTATGAACAATTGTATAACCTTCAACAAAAGGGATAAGAAAGCTGACAATCTCCTCAGGTTTACTGCAAAATTTGGCAACCAGATCGATCATCCAAATACAATATATTTTATAATATGCTTCTACTGCATGCTCCAATTCTTTATTTCTAGCGGCCAAAGTCCATATTTCCTGAAACATTAGTGTTTGATGACTGGATTTGCTATCGATTAATAACATGCTCAACACCTTTTTCAAAAAAGTATTTTTATCGGGAAGACTATCCGCTGTTAAAAGTTTTATAGCCTCTGTAAGCTCCTTTTTACAGCTTTCAAAGTAAAACTCAACTGTGGCAATGAAGAGGAGATTCTTATCCCTATAATAATATTGGAGATTACTTAGCGATATATCGGCACGTTTAGCAACCATTCTCATCGATAGCTTTTCCGCTCCTTGTTCAGTAAGGATCGCTATCGTTGTTGATAAAATGTGTTGTAACCGCTCTTCTTTTTTATCCATCCTTCAAATTTAAAAATAAATCTTAAAAATTTCGATTATTTAGGTCAAATGACCTATATTTGAAATAGGTCATTTGACCTAGGTTTAATTTCATAGAATAGCAATAAAAAACATTTGAAAATGAAAAATACAACAATTTTACACACCGCCAATGAATTTGTATCCAAAGGAGATAATGAAAGCTTCTTAGCATACTGTACGCCGCAAACAAAATGGGTTTTCGTTGGAGATCGGATTTTAAATGGAAAAGATGAAGTTCGTGCTTACATGCAAGAGTATTATAAAGAACCGCCAGTTTTCAACGTTGAAAAGACCATTGAGGAGGGCGATTTTGTTACAGTGACTGGAGAAATCCGATTGAAAAGTAAGATCGGAAAATATGAACATTTTGATTATTGTGACATTTGGAGATTTGAAGATGGAAAGATAGCGGAGCTTAAAGCCTTTGTCATCCAGAAACCCTAATATTTTCTATAAAACACAGTCACAGTGAACTAATAGTGTAGATATATCATGATTAAAATAGTAGTTTTAAACAATACCAATATCGATGCAAATATTCAAAATCAAGTTTCTGAACTATTTAAGCAATTGAGCCCTAATAAGCGACAATCAAGATTGGATGAAGTTTTAACGGAAAACAATAAGGTTAGCGTACTTGCATGCTTTATAGGGGACAGAATCGTCGGCATTGCCTCAATGGCAGTCTATCGTGTAATATCGGGCAGCAAAGGCTGGATTGAGGATGTTGTCGTAGACAAAGACTATCGCGGAATGGGGATTGGCAGGAAACTCATCGAAAAACTGCTAGCTATTTCCATCGAACAGCAGCTAATTGAAGTTCTGCTATTTACCGAAGAACACCGCACATCGGCTATAGAATTATATGAAAAGCTTGGTTTCAATAAAAGGGATAGCAACATCTATATATTGAAGAAAAGATGAAAAATAGAAAAATGAATCTTACGAGAACGAATAAATCCTAAAATTGCGACAAGGTCTGTAGCGGTAAAAACAGAATAGATAGGTAAGAACCGCTATCTTTTTAATTTATTTTTCTGCAAGCTTTATGTTAGTAAAAATAAACATCACAACATATTTTTATTATAAACATAGATTAAAGTTTTACGGCTAAATTAGCGGAAAAACGCCTAGGCATCATTTGGTTGACGTAACTACCCCAGTATAGCTTATTTGTGAGGTTATCCACTTTAAAGCTTATCCGGAATCTTTTGGTGTCATAACCCGCCACAGCATTCATGACCAGGTATTCGGGAATATGAAATTCACCAAACTGACGCGATTGACTGATGTAGGCTTTGCTATTATAATTACCACCTCCACCAATTGAGAATCCCTGTAAGGCTTTAGCCTGAAATGCATAGTTTACCCATAAATTGGCAGTTTGCGCTGGTCCCGTCCACTGACGTAATCCATCGATATCGGCGTTTGTATTTATGGAGTAAGCTTTATTGTAAGCATATCCAGCAATAATATTGAAACCTTTCACCATGTTGACAATTAATTCTGTTTCCAGTCCGCTACTGATTTGTCCCCCGTCCTGTATAGTGAAACCATTGCGGGTGGGATCAGGTCTGAGGATATCGTTCACTTTAATATCATAATAACTTATTGTCGAATTTAATTTGCCATCAAGCAAATTAAGTTTGAGGCCGGCTTCCCATTGATTAGCATTGCTTGGCTTAAAAACCGTTCGTGCACCATCGGGCTGTATAGCAGGACCATTGTTTGCGAATCCGTTCATGTAATTTCCAAATAAAGATATTTTGTCTGGTATAAGCTGGTACACGAGTCCCAATTTCGGCGAAAGATTTGTTTGGCTAAACTTTCCGGTAACCGTATCAGCCGCCAGATCGTATGAGCCCCCAGATGCAAAGTGGTCAATGCGAAGGCTCGCCATGGCCAAAAAATTATGAGATATATTAAAAACATCAGAAAAGTAGGCGCTATAAGTGCTTTGTTCACTGATTGTACGTATGGGATTTAGTGTGGCTAAAAATGCATCTACATTAGCTTTCGAAATATGAGTATAAGCTGGATCTTTTCCTTTTAAACCAATACGGTCGAACGGGTAGGCAATAATGAAGTTTTCATTGGATCGGGCGTTATAATAATCCAGCCCCACTACCAAACGGTTGCGATGGCCGGCAAGCTCGAAGTCTCCATTGAAATTTTGTTGAATTTCAATACTATTATAATTTGAGTTACTATATCGGATGTTTCTATTCACACTGTCCTGCATAATTTCATTCCATACGCGGTAGCCAACACTGGAGTGTTTTGTTTGCGAGATCAGCGTTTGTGACTTCCACTTAGCTGACAATTGATAAGCGGCTTCAGCATAAATGCTAACGGATGGTTTAGATTCCGTTAGGTCGTTCCCATGATAATATCTCTTCCAGTTGATTCCCAAGCTTTCTGTGCTTTTTTTTGTGAATGACATTTCGGGAAATAGGCGATGGAAGTCATTTGCTTTCTGTTGATAGATCTCCGCATCGATCGAAATTGTTAAACGATCATTTACTTTATACAAGAGAGATGGTGCAATAAAAAGACGTTTGGTAAAACCTGCATCCATGTAATTGCCATCATCGTGGTAAGCAATATTTGTGCGCATCAGAAGTCCAGCATCTTTTACCAGGGGGGTGTTAATGTCGGCAGTAATTCTATTCAGGTCGAATCCGCCCAATGTATATGAAATCTCCCCCTTAGCTATGTCGAAAGGTTTCTTTGTCACCCGGTTAATCAATCCACCAAACGAGGTCAAACTATTTCCAAATAAGGTGGCCGACGGGCCTTTCAATACTTCGATGTGTTCTATATTAGCGACTTCCAAACTATTATCTTTTCTATCCTGGATGCCATTCCTGATGAAACTGTTGTTCTCAAAACCGCGCATATAAAAGGAGTTGCTTCCATTGACCAGACCCTGGCTCACACCGGTTACATTTTTTAGCACATCATTGTACGTCACGATGAGCTGTTCCTGCAAAATTTCCTTGGGCACAACATTGTATACTTGGGGATTCTCCAAATTTTTTAAAGGTAACTTTGCTACCTGTTCGGATTCTTTCTTTCCAAACCTGCGGTATCCCGAGATTTCGATGCCGTCAAGTACCCTTTCTTTTAGACTTAATACAAAGTCTACCACCATTTCCTGACCATTAAGTAATGTGATTTGTTTTGACTCCATGTTTGCGCCCAAATATTTGGCAGAGATTATATAATTTCCAGCTTGTAATGTGGTAAAGCTGTAATCTCCATTATTGTCAGTTTGGACTGTTTTTTTGCTTTCCGAAAGCGATACCGTTACAAATGGCATTCGTTCCCCAGTTTGTGATTTTATTGTACCACGCACTGCTGCTGTTTGGCAGAATGCTTTATGGGACGATAAAATCATAAGTAAAATAAAAAAAATCCCTATGGGATTAAAAAAGTTAAAATTGATCGGTGGTTTCATGTCAATGATATAGATGATTATGACTACAAGGTTGTATTTAATATTTATTTAGAACAAATATAAATAATAAACCTGTACTCCATAATACTATTTGAATTTTGTGAATGAAGCAGCGTACCTCATGTGGGTAGCATCCAACTAAGGAAACATTTTTTTGAATTGACCTTAATGCTTTCGTTAAAAATTTCTTTAGAAAATGAAACGGCATAGAATTGAGCGAGTAATAAAAGTTATTCATTGTTTCTCCATGAATAGTACTATTTAAGATGTCGTTTATACCTTGATATATATTGCTATCCCCAATAGTTTTGCATACAAATATTATATACGAATACGATGGATAATAAGAACAGTAATGAAGAACATTTTAGACCTTATGGTACAATTGCATTTATGTTTATGTTGTTGATTTTAACGGCGCTTGTATGGTTTAGCGTTTATTACATTCAGATTGATAGAGCTTAAACGAATAATATCATGGTAGATAAATACGAACTAAGAGCGATTGTCCTTTTTGTTACATCGGGAAAGAAAAATTCGAAACTGCCTTAAGTGAATTTGCTTATAAAAACCAAGTAGAGGTTGAATGGAAAAGTTACCAGATTATGCCGGAACTGCAAACCCAACCCGATAAGAGTATTCATGAGGTTTTAGTGGATCAAAAAAGGATAAGCTTAGAGCAGGCCAAGCAGCTTAATGGATACGCCACACAGATGGCAAAGCATGTAGGTCTGACCTACAACTTCGATAAAACAGTTCCTGTAAATACGCTAAAAGCTCATCAGTTTCAACATTTTGCTAAAGAAAACGGTAAGGGAGATCAAGCGGAAGAGATTATGTTTAAAGCCTACTTCACAGACGGTAAAAATGTTGATGACATTCCTACACTCGTTAGTTTGGGTCAATCGATAGGTTTAGACGGAGTGGCATTACAACAAGCCTTAGAGAATCAAATCTATATACAAGCGGTAAAAAAAGACATAACGGAAGCTCAGGAAATTGGTGTCAATGGGGTACCATATTTTGTTTTCGACAGGAAACGAGCAATTTCAGGAGCTCAAGATCCTAAAGTTTTCCTTGAGATACTACGAAAATCCTTTGAGGAGTGGAGAGAAGAAAAACCGAAAGGCAAACTTGACTTAATAGAAGGTGCTGTTTGTAAACCTGACGGTACATGTGAACAATAAATTTTAACAATAACATATAGCAAAATGAAAATAGCTGTTATCGGTGCTACCGGTTTTGTGGGTAGTCGAATCACAAATGAATTAGTAAATAGAAATCATCAGGTTTTGGCGATTTCGAGAAAAGAAAACACTTCGGATAAAAGTAATCTGCAGTTTGCACAAGTGGATGTCACAGATATTACTACTTTGACATCATCCATAGAGGGGGTAGAAATAGTAGTGAATGCGTTCAGTCCAGACGCCAATAATCCAAATTTAGCAGAAGACTTTATGAAAGGTTCATTAGCCATTCAGGAAGCAGTTAGAAGTGCCGGTATTAAACGTTATATCATCGTGGGTGGTGGTGGAAGTTTGCTAAACGAAGAGGGCGTAGCGATCTTGGATACTTTACCACAGGATTTGCCTTTTATCCCGAAAGCTCAAGCAACAAAAGCTTATTTTGATGTGATAAAACAGGAGAAAGATTTGGATTGGGCGTATTTTAGCCCTGCTTTGGAGATGAACCCAGGTATCACGATCGGCAGAACCGGTCAATACCGTTTGGGAACAGACCATCCGGTGATGAACGCGGATGGAAGAAATTTGCTTTCAGCAGAGGATGTCGCTGTAGTGATTGCAGACGAAGTTGAAAAACCTCGACATCATCAAACTAGATTTACAGCAGGGTATTGATGGTCAACGGATCATTCATAGTACTAGGTGGAATAATTCTAGAAGCATATATTTATCAAAGGTAGGTTAGGCTATCTGCCTTTGATTAATCTTGATTTATTCATTATTGATGTTTTATCATGGGAAATTTAATTCATACAGAAGCTAATATTTCATTATTAATATTAAGAGTGGTAGCTGGTATTATCATTTTGCCTTATGGATTAAAAAAAATAGGATGGAAGAAAAATAGTCCCGGAAAAAGTTTTCAGGGTACTATTGAAATGGGAGTTCCTTATTTTATTGTATTTTTGGTGACCGTAGCACAGACACTCGGCGCGGTTTCTCTCCTTTTTGGTTTTTTAGTAAGAATATCTGCTCTTGGTAACTTTATTGTGATGTCGGGTGCATTAGTTGTACATTTTAAAGACGGGTGGAGCATGAATTGGTATGGTAAAAAAAACGGTGAAGGGATAGAATATTTTGTTTTGATTTTATGCATCTTGTTCGTATTAATGTTAGACGGTGGAGGTTTATTTTCATTCGACCGCTTTTTAATGAACTTTTTTTGTTATTAACGAACAATTCGGTACACATCTGCTCAGTATTTGCCTCGGGTTGGTATCAAGCAGAGTAAATTAGGTTCATAACATGGATTTGGTCTTGAGTAGCAATTCAAATGCAACAAAGCGGAAATGATAAGTGGATACGGATTAGGAACAAACGTTAACTTAACGTATAAAAAATGGAAAAAAGAATTTAGATTTCAAGGACTGGATGCTAAAACTGAATTACAGATTTCATTGTGGCTTGTTATTCCCGCATTAATTATGATGTTTGGAACCTTGTATCTATCCCATCAAATTTTTTCGAATGCATTTTTTCTTTTCCCAATTATTATTGCGGCACTGATTACAATTTTAGGAAGTATCACACTACTGCAAATCATCAGCAATAAGATAAACGATAAGGAATGGATCATCAGAATCAGTAAACAAGAAACTATTAACGCAAGATTTAGAAATAATGTATATGATTTTAATCTGACTGATATCGTGATGATTAAAAATATGGGAAATAAAGGTGTTCGCTATTTAACCATTAAAACTAACGGTAGGCTTCTTAATATAAGAGTCGGCCACACTGGCTTCGCTCCTTTTTCCACCGAAGCAGATATCACTGAGCTGGATGCATTTATAGCTTATCTAAGGCCCTATATAGATCAGAATTTTAACACAAAAGTGCTCAAGAATGCAATAAACCCCAACGTTATTCCAAATTTTGGTGTATTTGTAAGAAAAGGCGAAAAAATCAAATACAGCATCATCAATAGGATGGAACCCTGGCAGGTTATTGCAATGATCTTATCCATAGGCATCATTACCATGATCATTTTTTTCAGTGTAATGGAATATTATTTTTTTAAATAAAGGAAAAATGGCCGGAAAAAAGTTGTAGCAAACTATTAATTTATTCATCGTAGAGCCAATATGATGAAAGATTTAAATGTAAATTTAGACATGAGTAAAATTTTGCGAGAACAGTTCCGAAAATATATCGATATAACAGATGTGGAGTTTGATTATATTTTGAGCCATTTTAGCTTTAAGAAATTCAAAAAGCATCAATTCCTCATACAGGAAGGTCAGTTCGTATTAAATGATTACTTTTTGCTCTCTGGCTGTGTGAAATCATATTATACTGACGAAATCGGTAAAATACATATTCTTCTTTTCGCTATTCAGGATTGGTGGATAACAGATTACGAAGCCTATTATTATCATAAGAACGCAAAAGTCAATATTGATTGTCTGGAAGATACCGAAGTGCTATGCCTTAGCAATGAAAACAGAGAAAAGCTCTGCCGCGAATTCCATCAAGTCGAACATTTTTTCAGAAAGAAAACAAACCGCAGGAACGTGGCGTTGCAAAACAGAATCCTATCCTTACTGAGCAGCTCTGCAAAGGAGCGTTATGAAAAGTTTGTACAAGACTATCCATCGTTGGTGCAAAAGTTGCCCAAGCACATTGTTGCTGCTTATCTTGGTGTAACAAGAGAAACACTGAGTCGCTTATACGCGCCAAACAATTGATCTACCTCACATTTTTTTTGTGAGGTACGTCCTTTATATCTTTAAAGAATACCCTGAATTTTGTTTTGTCAAATTAAAAATTAAGCACAATGACAAAATTTAACATTCAAACAGCAAGCAGCACTGTGAACTGGACAGGAAAGAAAATTCTGGGCTTACACACGGGAACTATTCAAATCAAAAGTGGTTTTTTGACTTTTGAAAACGATCAAATCATCGATGGAGAAATACAGATTGACATGACTTCAATTGTAATCACCGATATTTCTGACAAATCTATTTACAAGGAGTTTTTTGATCATTTAAACCACGATGATTTTTTCTCGGTCGATCAATTTAAGACAGCTTCTATGAAAATCAACAATGGAAGAAAGGAAAATATGCATTACTTCATTAGTGGTGATTTGACCATTAAGAATATTACACAGCCCATTCATTTTACGGCGACTGTAGAAATATTCAGCGATTTCTTGCATGCATTGGGCGAAATCAACATTGACCGGACATTGTACAATATTCGGTATGGTTCCGGAAAGTTTGTACCGAATTTGGGCGACAAATTGATTTACGATGAGTTTGTACTACAGTTCAAATTAGTTGGGCAACGCTAAATTTATTCATATGTGGAGAAAAACAAAATTCACTAAACTCCTTGGAATAGATTTACCCATCGTTCAAGGTCCCTTTGGTGGAAAACTATCCTCAGAGGATCTTACAGCACTAGTGTCAAATAAGGGCGGATTAGGCTCTTATGGTGGACAGCCGTATGATGCTGCCGAACTAATTTCTATATCTAGAGGCATCAGAAAATTGACCTCAAAACCATTTAACATTAATCTATGGGTTAATGATCAAGATGCTACGGCCGGAGATTTTGATGAAAGCAAGTTTCAGCAAGTTATCAAACTTTTGGAGCCATACTTTGAAGAGGTCGGTGCAGAACCACCGACATTTCCTTTGCCAGCGAGTCCTAAGTTTGAAGAGCAGATTGAAGCTATTTTTGAGATAAAACCAGCGGTTTTTAGTTTTGTTTATGGCATACCCTCTGAAGCAATTTTGGAGAAATGCCGGCGATTAGGAATCATAACGATAGGAACTGCTACTACGTTAGATGAAGCTATCGCTATAGAACATGCTGGAGTCGATGCCGTGGTAGCCACAGGCTTTGATGCAGGTGGGCATCGGGTTTCATTTCTGGATAAACCCGAAGAAAGTTTAATAGGAACGTTTTCATTGATTCCGCAAGTCGCGGATAACCTAAGAATCCCTATCATAGGCGCTGGCGGTGTTGCCGATGCCCGTGGGGTAAAAGCGGCAATGGCACTGGGTGCCGACGCTGTTCAAATAGGAACAGCTTTTCTGGCTACCCGGCAATCTGGAGCAAGTAAAATACATCGTGAAAAATTATTCTCAAAAGAAGCCCGCTATACAACATTGACCAAAGTTTTTACAGGACGATTATCAAGAGGATTGAAAAACCGCTTGACAGAGGAGTTAAAAGAATTTCAAAATAGTTTGGCCCCTTATCCATTGCAGGGAAAAATTGTTGGTAAACTGGGGGCGTATCCTGCAAATTCCGAATCGAATCCTGAATTGAAGTCGTTTTGGGCAGGTCAGGGGGCCTCTATTCTTCAATATCATGACGCAGAAAAACTGATTGCAGCTATTAGTGCTGAAATGGAAAGATAAGAAGTATGTGCAATTTAAAAACGATCCGAAACTTACTTTTTACTCGTTACATCAATTATAGAGAAGCCGAGTTTTAAAGGTCGGCTTTTCTATACTCCATGTTGGCATTTGGGATTCGTTTATATGAATGTTAGATAGTTTTTCGCGACATAATCTTTAGGCTTCTTGATTTTTCCTTAGAGAACACTTTTTCAGCTGTTTTTGTCCCATATCGACTATAGTCTAGAGCAAAAAGGTTAAGAGTATTTGCCGAACCCAATGGTTCGGGTAAACCAACTTTATATAAACAAATCAGCAGCCAGTTTAATACTGGCTATTTTTTAATTCAGATGAGATTGAACAGGATATTAGTAAAGTTGCTTTATACATCTTAGTCACTTTGGATTAAAGCTTACTCAGGAAGACTTGGATCATTTTTTTTGCCAGGATCAATGTCGATCGACAATAAATCGTGCGATTCACCCTTCAAATAACTGCGCATCTTTTCGCTCATAGCTCCCATAGCGAACGGAAAGTAATGCATATAACATATCAGGTTTTACGGCCTCTTGAATACTGTCCAAACGGTCTTTTTTTTGGTATTGGAAGTCACCAAAAGTTCATTCCGCCTGCTAGTAGCATTAGTTTGGCGCACAAGATATAGGAATGTCAGAATTAAACCGTAATTTCATCGATCAAACAGCTTTAACATGACATTTCTATACCGATATCTTCCTCTATATGCGTTGCTAACTACATTGCTATTTTCTCTCCATGTTTTTTCGCAAAAGCAATCAGGAGTGGATAGCAATGCGTTGGCAATTCAGTTCGTTGAGCGACAGCTTCCCGAGGGCGATTATACCGCAGCGGTGTTGGGAGTTCCACGTCCCAACGCAGCGCAACGTGCAATCGTTGAGAAAATGAAACAAGCCGTGACCGCCAATGAAGATTGGTTTTATAAAACAAGGAAGGAATTAAAACCAGGAGAGCCGATACCGTATCACGAGAATCTAGGTATTAGCGAAGAGGAGTATGCTGTTTTTATGAAGTTCTCCCAATCTGTCAAATTAGACAAAATAGGGGTTATTGAACTCAAGATCGTGCGTAAGGAAAATAGTTTACAATTTGAACCGAAAGATTTCGGCGACTATTTAAAATATCTAGTCTTCGATTTAAAAGACAAGAGGGTCAGGGTTGATAGTCTGGTATTGGAATACAAAGAGCAGATCACGATGGATGCCAAAAGGACAACATTGGTTGCAGGGCCATGGGTAGGTTACTCCTGGCAGCTCGAAGAAGTTAAGAAAGACGGACAATTAATTTCAGATCCAAATAAAGTAGTTCCTGCAGAAATGGGAGAATTGGATATAAAATCTATTAAGGTAATTATTGGCGAACTCGCTCATAGCAATCAGCGTTTTCTATATCTCAAGAGTAACATTGTCAATAAAGGACATTTGCTTGCAAAACAGGATTTAGCTCTTATATTAACAAAAAAATAAGCTGAAATCCAACGTCATGCTTAACTTATTGACTGATCGGAAGATTACATAAGGAGATCAATTCTGCGACATTATCTCATTTGTTTGCTTAAGATAACTTTTTATCTTGAATAAACCTTTAAAGTGAAACCGACCAGTATCTGTAACGAAGTGAGGTTTTCATCATTGAGATGCATCAGCTTCTTTCAAGAATTTTTTAAGGACCGCGGTGTACTATACCTCACATCTCATCAATAAACAATTAGCGCGAGTTAAGAAGGGTAGTGATTATTACCTACCAGAGGTTTATTTATTGGTATTTTGGAGTTCGACATGGATAGAAATCGGTGTTCTCGTAGATCCCATGTCACAGGGCGGACTTATTTCTACGATGTGGCGCTGTGTGGCAAATTGACCAAAGAAATATTTTATGATAAATTGGGATGTAAAATGATTTCGCTTCCATTATTTAACAAACAGCCAGAAGAACTAAAGACTGTTATGGATCAGTGGTTGTACTTACTCAAACATTTGAGTACCATGAATAGATTGCCATCATTTTTCGATAAAATATCATTTAGATAGGAGAGATAGGTAAATTAACGGAGGAGGAGCTAATGTTATACGAAGCAAGTTTAAAACAAAAGCGTGATACTGAGAGCGTATTTAATTCGGCCAAAAAATCCGGAGAAGCTTTGGGTCACGTTAAAGGCCTAGCAGAGGGTAAAGCCAAAGGTTTAGCAGAAGGAGAGCGTAGAAAAGCGCTTGACACTGCTAAGGCATTTAAGGAAATGGGGCTACCTATAGCTGATATTGCTAAGGGCACAACACTTTCTGCCGAAGAGGTCGAAAACTCTAGTACATCGGTGCTAGCGTGCTATAAGTGAAACCTCTCTCGCAGCAGGCTAAAACCATCAATCATTTTATTTCCAACATTGCGTTAATACATGACTTACCAATTATCGATATTGGCGGATTTTTCAAGAATGGATTTAATCAGCCCATTAAAGTACGCGTTTACGAATTGATGCCTTTTCTCTTTTTTGGGGTTACCGTTGCCTTTGAAATAAAATTTTTTCACATCCATTTTATTCCAAGTGCCGTTGTAGTTCATAATTTGAGCACTGAAAGTTGGACTGTTGATTCTTATTTTTCCATCTTTAAACAAAAAAGACAAGGTGTAATCGACATCGTAGTAAGCGATAGCGGATGTTTTAAGTCCTCTTTGTTGGTAGGCTGCTAAAGTTATCGCTTGCCCGGGAACCAAAGTCAAGCCTTCTTTGGGATTGGAATATAAGCTATTGATCGACTTTAATACATTGTCGTAAAGTTCTTGCTGTTTAGCGCCAGGAACTTCTACTACGGTATAATCTAGATTCTCTTTTGAAACGAAACCTGTTGGCGCTAGAGTAAAATATTGTGAAAATGCTAAATTTGTAAACAGAAGCAAAAATATTCCGATAAGGATGTAATTTTTCATATTCAATTGTTTTAAAGGGAATTAAATAAGTCAACTTTACAAAAAGATCTTTAATTCCATCAATTCTTTTTGCAATGTACTTGTTTGTAAAGAAAATTCAAAATTAAAGGGTTGGAGAATTAAAAGTAGCTGGCGCGCCGATGAGACATTAGTGTGCATTTTATTATTTTCTTACCTTAGTTACTTTGAAACGATGAAAAAGATATAGGGTGCCAGGTATGACTTCTATAGAAGATTTTTTAAGCGAATATTTTGATATTCTGCAAATTGATGCAGATGAGGTAAATTGTTGTGTAATCACTTTAAAGGATTATCGGTATGCTATTGACGCCGTCAAGTTAAATTTTTACCTGGTCGTTTTATGCCGTCGGGGGGCATGTAATGTCACTGTTGGGCACCACGATTTTTCAATAAGTTCATCTACCATATCCATCATTCCGCCACAAACACTCTTTTCCATTAAAAACTTTTCAGGAACTTTTGTAGCTGATCTTTTGTTTTTTAAATCAGACTTTATTAAGAAAGGATTTGTAAAAAGTGAAGTTATGGAAGAGTTGTTGCTGATCAATCCAGATTACCCTCCCATTTTTGATCTGGAAGAAACGAAGTTTCAGGATTTCTCCTATAAATTCGCGAAAATAAAGGACGAAACAGAAAGTCAGTCACCCTTTTGTCTTGAAGTGTCCAGGCTATATATTCTGCAGATTTTATACGACTATAACAGAGTCTGTGAATTGTGTCTATTAAATTCGGACAAGTTAATTAATCGGCAGTACCAAGTTATGTATGCGTTCAGAAAACTGGTAGATAAAAATTTTCATCAGTACAAAACAGTAAAAGAATATGCAGGCCTCATGTATCTGTCGTCAAAATATCTAAGCGAGTGCGTGAAAAATCAGACCGGCATATCTGCTCTCGCTCTTATTCAAAACAGGATCATGCTCGAGGCCGAATTACTCTTAAAATACGCTACACTTTCCGTAAAAAACATTTCTGATAAACTGGGCTTTACTTCCACGTCCTCTTTTTCCCGTTTTTTCAAATCTGTAAAAGGTGTATCTCCCATACACTACCGTGAAAAACCGAAAAATTGACAACATAATCGGAACTTCCGTAATTGTTTTAATCTGTTTTCGTTTAGAAATTTGTTCAAGTAAATTAAAGCAAACTTTATGAAGAAATTAGTGATAACGATGGCATCTGCTGCTGCGTTAACTTTTGCTGCATCCTGCACTAAGCAACTGGATAAAAAGATTTCAAATGGAAATAACAAGATGAAAGCGGTACAATTTAGAATAGCGCGGCCTACCAACAATTTGAATGAAGTAGTTAAATTCTATAACGAAATGCTGGGTATGCAAATAATCGGTAAATTTGAAGATCATTTGGGTTACGATGGCGTGATGTTGGGTATGCCTGACAAAACCTATCATCTGGAGTTTACCCAGCAAGCGGAAAAGGTTTCTTTACCGGAGCCGACGAAGGAAAACCTACTTGTTTTTTACTACGATAATGAAGACGATTATAAACGCGCAAATGAGCGTTTAAAGAATGCTGGAATTGATGGCGTCGAACCTGAAAATCCGTACTGGAAAGATAAAAGTGTCACGTATGAGGATCCAGACCGGTGGCGAGTTGTCCTGTTTAATGGAGTATATAATCCTTAAAAAGAGTATTCAGGTGAAGGAACGAGAGCATTATGCCGCCCCAGATGGGGCAACATATTGGTATTTATCAATTTGATCGATAAAGAGCTATATTGACTTCACCTGCAGCAGGGATCATTTTGCGGTTATGCATTTTGGATCTTTACCTGCGGTGAAGTCTAATGCTCTTCGTTTTTCATGATTCTAAAGAAATATTCTCTGTTTGCTCGCGATATGGGGATGGTATCATTGTTTAGCATCATGATAATCCCATCCTTAGAAAAGCTAGTCACGAAATCTGTATTTATTAAATGCGACTGATGTACGCGTATAAAATTGGGTGAAATAAGGATATCTTCGTAATATTTCAATGGTTTGGAAACAATTATGTGCTGCCCGTTCTTGAGAATAAATGTTGTATAGGAACCCGAGGTTTCACACCTGATGATGTTTTTGAGCTTCACAACATGCATAGCCTCTATGGTGGGAAGCACTATTCTATCATGCTTTTTTGCGATACTCGAAGAAGGAGGAATAACATGTTGAAAATCCATATATTCAGATTTTTTGCCTGCTATACGATCAAGCGTCTCTCTTAACTCATGATGGTCTATTGGTTTCAGAAGATAGTCGATAGCATTAAATTTGAATGCCTTTATCGCATGCTCCTCATACGCCGTAGTAAAAACAAGATGGAAATTCTTATGGCTAATCTGTTCAAGAACATCAAAACCGGTCCCGTTTTTTAGCATGATATCCATAAAAACCAGGTCTGGCTTTAAACGGTCAATAATTTTGACGGCTTCCGGCAGCCCTTCCGCGTAACCGATCACCTGGATTTGTTCGGACGCCACCATTTCAAGAAGGATAGAAAGGGCCTCTCTCAGATGATATTCATCTTCTATAATAACTGCTTTATACATTTTTATACGATTGGAATATTGATCGTGATTGTGCATCCATCACCAGAGCTTTGGGAGGTAAAATGAGGTATACGCTCGCCTGAGTCGTTCTTTGCATAGAGTGCCAGTCTTTCATCTATTATTTTTATAGCCAATGGATCATGTTTGTTTTTTTGTTTTCCTGTTTGAGAAGCCTCCATTCCAATTCCATTATCTTTGATAACACAAATCAATACCTGCTCCATTGATTTTTTTGTAAATGTTATAACTAAGTTTCCTTTCCGATGTGACAAAGGTTTTAGCCCGTGTTCGATCGCATTTTCCACCAAAGGTTGTATGAGCAGGGGTGGTATTTTTTCGTCCATATTGATGTCGTTTGCAAATTCGATGCTATAATCAAACGAATGGTTAAGCCTCAGTTGTTGCAGTTCAATGTAACTTTTCAAGTTTGCGCTCTCCTCTTGCAAGGTTACTGATTCTTTTCTGGAATGATACAAGGTCTCTCTGGTTAGCCGTGCAAATTTATTAAGATAGGTGAGCGCTTTTGTACGGTCATCTTTCAGGATAATGCTCTGAATATTCGCAAGGCAATTAAAAATAAAATGAGGGTCCATCTGAGACTGAAGAAACCGTCGTTCCAGCGAAAGCTTCGCCAATAGGTTTTCAAGACTGTCCTTTTCCAGCAGGTTGAGCTTGAGTTGATCATTTATTTGCTGCTGCTTCAAGTTATCCGCTTGCTTCTGGTAAAATCGCTTTCTATAGTAAAAAGAAATGAAAATAAAAATAACAATAACCAGCAGGATCAGGGAAATTACATAGCCCAGATTCTTATTTTTTTCCTGAAGCAATTTTTCATTCTCTAACTGCTTTATTTTACGAATTTTTTCAGCCGATTCAAATTTTATTTCCGCAAGCTGTAAATTCCGCTGCATGGTTTCGTCGTAGGTAAGGCGATTATATTTGCTAAAGGACTGGTCATAACGATAATAAGAAGAATAATCTTTTTCGCTAGCGGCGACTTCCTTGAGGCTGGCATAAAACTGGGCTAATATTTCATGGTCTTTATACGGTAGCCGAAGCTGGTAAGCAATTCCGTCCAGAAACATTTTCTTTGCTCTGCTATATTCCCCCTGATACAATAAATATTTTCCACGCAATCCGAGACTGTTTCGGTAAGTAACCTTCACATTGTATTTTTTGCTTATGGCAATGGCCGTATCCAATTGCCGTGTAAATAACATGCCATCCATCAGCTTTGGCCGTCGTATCAACAGTGCCGCAAGATTAAGATGAGAAATAGCAATGTTACTCTTACTCGGTATCCTATTGTTGTTCACAGAAGCGTAGTCTGCAGTCTGCTTTAAAAATTGTACAGAGTTCTCCCATAAGGAAATGTTATCTGCGTGTTTATCTGTCAACCCTGTCAGGTAAGAGCCCATTGCCAATCGGGCGTGTAGTATGCTTTCAGCATTTGAAGATTGTTGCGCATGTTTCATCGCTTCGCGCACATATTTTTCGACCCGATCATCCGAACTTAAGGAAAAGCTATAAGAAATATCGGCGCATATCTGAGCGCATAGCGCATAATTTTTATGCTTTTCAAAAAGTGTATTGGCTTGAAGCTGGTAATTCAGCGCGGCTGTATTTTCATCGAAATAGGACTTGAGGTTTCCCATAACCATATACGCGTAAGCCTTTGCCCGCTCATCATTTGTTTGTGAGGAAATTTTGTAGGCTTGCTCGGCATAGTTATTAAATTCCTTTGGGCTATTCAGTCTTCGATAAGTTAATGCCAAAAAGGCAAGACAGATTGCTTCATCTTTTTTAGAATTTGATTTCCTGGCCAATAAGAGCGCGTTATTGAGCATTTGTTTCGCTTTCGCACTATCCGTAAATCTGTACGAGTATCCCTGGGATGCCAATGATTCAATTTTTGAGTCCTGGGCTTTCAGTGAAGCGGTGAATACCATCAACGGAATTAATATTGCATGGAAAAAATAGCGTTTGGTGAAATGTAGGTGATCCATAAAATGCTGCAATATTTTTTTTCAAATATAGCTATTAAATCATTGGGTTAGTTTTTCGTATAGGGGCTAAAATCTACCAAACAACAAGTAAAAACGTCCAGATACAAATTACCCCTTGGAATCGATCGCTTTAAAATAGTAATATTGATCTGCTTAACTGACAAAAACACATCAGCGAAATAAACGTAAACGGCGTAAAACTTGATTAACATGGAAAATACAATTAAAAATTTTAAGAAAGAGGGTAACCGTTATATACTTAAACGGCAGTATGGATTCGGTATATTGATTGTCGCTGGTCTAACAGTTTTGGCCTGGTTCGGATACACATCTAATAATGGAGCAATGATGTGGATTTTTGGAATCTTCGCGGCACTATGTTTTTTATCCATTTATACAGAGCGCATGGTGATTGACTTAGATGCGAAAGCTTTGTATATCAAAAGAGGTTTAAAAGCAGAGACATGCATTCCCTTTTCAGATATTGCCCATTATCAGATGAGTAGGTTGATCTACATTTTTATACCCGTCAACACATCACTCAATGTATGCTATTTTTCAAAAGGTGAAGAGAAATTCGCCATTGTTGCACAGGGACTGTCAAAACGTGGTATGCAGGATATTTTAAATGATATTGAAGAAATAACACGTCCTTATGTCAGAAATTAGCATGTATAAAATCGTTGACAGTGGTAAATTATTTAGTTTTACGCCCAATCGCCAAAGCGTTAAACTATCCGTTTGGACACTTGTTGTTGTTTTATCACTGGTTTTACTATCCATTATCTTTTTTCATGATATCAACCGGGGAATGGCCATTCTGCTTGTTGTGCTCGGTCCATATCTCATTCTACACAGCTTTTATGATATTTTCATACGCGCCGAAATCTGCTACATTTTTGACCAAGAAGACCGAATTGTATATAGGAAAAAGCCGTTATTTCCTACAAAAAAGATTATGGCGTTTGAAGAAATGGTCATTTTCACCAGCGCCACCGGAAGCTACTGGCACTATGCCATTGGGGCAAAAAACAACCATCTGGTAAAAAGTTACAGGATCAGTGAAGACTTTAAGGAGGGAAGAAAAAAATCCGCAAATGAATCAGCATACGAGATTGCTATTTTAGCAAAGCTCTATGAAATGCGACAGTTGCCCGTAGGTTGAGATCGAATCATACGGTGGTCAGTTTCTATGAATTTAACAACAATTAGACAAAATAATGAAAGATACACTTCATCAGCACGCATTAAAAGCACTTGCCGAAGGCAATTATGCTCTGGCAGCGAAATTTTGGCTGGACGGATATGCTCTTCCTCATGATTTGGATGAACTTCATGAATTATTTTACCATATCGATAACCTCAATGAGGCAAGCGTTGACCCTAATTTATGTGCCATATTGGGTCTTATAGCACTCGACTATAATGAAATATTTGAATCCAACAGAGAAAAAGCTTTAGAAAAATGCTTAGACTGGGCTAATGGTGGGCTTAAAATTGATCCTCACCATTACCACTGTTGCCGGAATGCTGGTTCTGCGTTGTACTGGCTTGAAGACTGGGACGGTGCTTTGCAATATTACCAAAGATCCTGTCAATTACGGTCGTCTCCGGTATTAGAGATCCGCATCTTCCGAATAATCAATAGACACAGTGACTATCCAGATTTTTCACAACTTCGTCCTTCTGTGGATTCGCAATCGGCTATGGAATTATACAATGCTGGGGTTGAAATCGATTATGTTCTCAAGCAATATGCGGGAATGTCGGAAGTCGAGCACCCACGGCTCACCGAACTAAAAATAGAGTTCTACACCCAAGCCTATCAACTTTTTAGAGACGTAGTTTTGACCGAGCAGACAAACAGTCTTAATTACGCCCCGCATACCTTCGCCATGTGCTGTAATAATCTTGCGCGGGAGTTCAATTTCAAAGAGGCATATCAAGATGCTGTCACCATTGTCAACGAGGGCATAACACAAAGTAAATTTATGGTGATTCTTCTCAATAGAATGTACATTTATATGTGCGCTGGTATGCCCAAAAATGCCATTATGGATGGTGAAGAGCTTTTGCAAGAATATGTTGAAGAAATGGACTTTATCACCTTAATTAGCACTATTGATGGAATATGTCTCAGCCACTCAGATATGGGTCAATATAAAGAAATGCTGTACTGGGCCGACCAAGGTCTTGAATACTATCAATCGGTAAATCCAAGTGACCCGATCCTTCAAGACGAGGAAATTGTACGCTGTGTGACCAATTTTTACATATCGAAATCCAAAGCTGCGTCAATGCTTGGCTTAGATGTTGATAATTCGGCGGATTCCGAACAGGCTGACTCCTTACTGGAAAATATGCCTGACAATCCGAGTTTGATGATAAGCAGAGGAGAATCGTTTTTAAGGGATAAACAATGGGTAAAGGCTTTGGAATGTTACAATCAGGCAGTACATTTCGGGCTGGAAAAAGGAATGGCAAGATCTGTTCAAGTTGCATTGTACAATCGGGGATATGTTTTAGAGGTGCATATGAAAGATAGTGAGTCAGCTCTTGAAAGTTTTGAGCAGAGCATTGGGCATGGCAACACAGATTTTTGGTGTTATTACTGGGCCGTACACAGTGCATACCACCTGACAGAAAATGAAAAAACTGTGCATTACGGTACATTGGCAATCTCCATGCTGCCGGAACAGAAAGAAATTACAGATGACATCGCGGCAGAACTATATGAACATATCGGTACTTCGCTGATTGATATCGGACATTACACAGATGCAGTGAAAAATCTTGAAATTTCACTTGGACTTTGCTATAATCGTATCGCAGAAGATAACTTAAAAATCGCACGGGCAAACGCCAAAGAGCCCGGTTTTTTTAGAAAGTTTTTCGGACAATAGCAAAATTTCAATTTTATAAATTTACTATCGGCGTATGGAGAATACAATCATCAGGAAAATAAAAAAATCGGACAACGATGCGCTTTCAAATCTGATCAAAGCTGTTTTTGAAGAGCACAACGCACCAAAAGAAGGGACTGTTTATTCCGATCCTACCACTTCAGATTTATATGCACTTTTTAGCAAAGAAAGCGCTGTGCTCTGGGTAGGTGTGGTAGATGGCATAGTAGCGGGCTGTTGCGGGATTTATCCCACTGCTGGATTGCCGCCGTACTGCGCAGAGCTCGTTAAATTTTACCTCAATCCAGCGTTCAGGGGGATTGGGCTTGGTAAAGCGTTAATGAATAAAAGTATCGAAAGCGCAAAGCGTCTAGGCTACGATAAAATCTATCTTGAGAGCTTTCCCGAGTTTTCAAATGCGATAAAAATGTATCAAAACATGGGCTTCAGATTACTTCAAAAGCCATTAGGGAATTCTGGACATCATGCTTGTTCAATTTGGATGCTTCGTAGTGAAGGACCTACGAGTAATTAGGATTTATAAGTAATCAGCCAAGGGCTTAGGTATGGTAATTGTTAGAAAACAATTTGTAAGTATCTTTAAAAACCATTTTCGTTTGTATGGCTTTAAAAAAAATCAGCATAGTTTCGTTTGCAGTTCTATCGTTTGTATTGCTTTGTGGATGTACGAAGAATAAACAGGCCATTCAATTGAAAAAAACTATGGACGACAAGGAGGATCAGATAACTTCTATGTTGATTGGCGAAAAAGGTATGGAATCTGCTAAACTGAATTATTTGATCAAACGTGAGTATGACAGCGCCTTATTAATAATCGATCAACAGGAAACAGCCTTCAACGTTATTCTTAAAGATTTGAAAAATGTAAATGTTGAGGGTATAAAAAAAGGTAAAGAGTTCCAGCAGGCTGAGATACATTACTATACGGCGCTTAGAAATCTATATCTCTTCTCGAAAAAAGAAGTTGAGCAGCAAAAAAAAATAGAGCAGGAAAAAAACGAAAATAAATTTAGCATTGCCATTGATGAAAGATACAAACTCGCTTTGGATAAACAGCGTTTATATCAATTCGTTTACGAAGCGGATGATAAAAGGAATCGTATGAAGAAGCAATTTGAAGTTGAAAACAGTCTTTGATAAATCACATTTTTTCCTGCGATTCTAAGCAATACGATTAATCATTAATAAAGGAGTTTATTTAATCTGCGCAACGTTAAAAAAATAGTTATCATCCTCCCTGGGATCTTTATATCCACAAAATTCATCGACCTTATCTAAGCTAAATAAATAGCCAAAATTCGGCTCAGGAAATGCCTTTTCAACGTTGCGTCTATAGCCCTCGATCTTAACAGTGTATTTTCCGGAAGGGTACCGAAACTTGAAACCCTGATAAAGCTTGTTGCCATCCAAAGTTTCATAGGAAATGCTTTCCGCTTCGAAACTCTCCTTAGCAAGATCGGAGAGAAGACCTATACTGGCAATCCAAAAGCTATCATATACATTTAGGTTGAAACCATCTTCTTCTAAAGTCTTTTCCCATTCATCCCCAAAAACTTCGCCAAGGTTTGAAGTCTTAATTTGGTATTTGATTGAATCAACAGGTAGAATTGGAATCCAAACTCCTTTGGCTAGTGAATCGAGATATAAAGATTGATTTTCTTGAAAAATTTTTAAGAGCTTTTTGCTCCTAATTTTATTTTCCTTTAAAAATGTGCTAACAGCATTCTCGGAAAATAATGCTATACCATAACTTGAAACCGTAATTACCTTTTCTTTCATTGTTTATATAAAAAATCTAAACTTCCTGAAGCCTTCCCGCTTTTTAAACATTGAATAAAGATAAAGATATGCATTAAGAAACTCAAGATTATTCGAAAGTATATTAGTACAATGCTGGTACAGAGAAGTTATTCAAACATTGCTTTAAGGATCGGCGTCATGGATTGATCTGTACTGCCTGTATTTACGGAAGTTGTACCGTGTCAAATGATCCAAACTTCCCTAGATTTGTTTAAAAATTTTAGGAATACAATGGATATACTTACCAAATTTGCACTTGCAACAGACGAAACCGTAGATATGCTACTGGACTTAATACATGAACTGGCCTCGGAAAAATTCAGTTCCATGGTCGATCAGATGTCTGTAAAGCTTTACATGGATAAATATTACGACAGAAAGTACTTTATCAGTGAAATGAACAGTATGTCCAACCAGTGGCTAATCGTATATGTCGATGAGAAAGCAGTGGGTTACGCAAAAGTTACTTCCAGAGGCAATGTGCCACAATCACTTAAAGACATGCGTGCGATACGGATCGGCGATTTTTCGGTGCTCAAAAAATTCACGCATCCGGAAGTTCTTGAATCACTATTTCATAAATGTCAATCATTATGTAACTATGTAGATGCTATCTGGGTCAATGAATATGTTGGAAATCCCATGATCGAATTCTTTGAAAGCAAGGGGTTTCAAAAAGAGGATGGTCCATGGGAACACGACGAAATCGCTCTGCCATCGGTCTGTCTGATCCACATTAACGGGCACAAGGAAGGAAAAAACTGCTGATGATAGCGGCAGTAATCGTTGACATGGACGATCTGTTGATCAATTCAGAGACTTTTTGAAGAATCGCAGAAAGGGAAGTCGCTGTAGCTATAAGTCTATCAGCGGCCTTTCTTTTTTGTCAGTGGGCGTTCCTCCCACCAAAGTATGCCTGTCTCTATAACTCCAATGCCTGCCCAAACCGCATAAGACGTACCGAGTGGTAATTCATTAGTGCTAGAGGGCTAAAAAATATACAGTACAGATACTATTATAACAGCTGTCCAACAATCCTAATTGCTTCAATCCGTTTTGGAGAGAAAGTGTCAGCAATAACTACCCTGAAATACTTGTTAAAAGTATCCGAAAAAGAAAAGGTGTATCCTGGTGTAAATCTCACTCCAATTTTTTCACATTGATCATAAAAGTAACTCATATCGATTTCCTCCGGCATTTTTACCCATAGATTATACCCACCCGTAGGTGTTGCGATATATGTGTTTTCGGGAAAATATTTGGAAATCAGATTGATTGCTAAATGTGCATTCTTGGCCAATTGCATTCTGAAAGCCCTAACATGCCGGTCATAGCTACTACCACTAAGCAATCGACTGACCGTTTCTTGATACAATGGAGATACTGTACTTCCCAAAGTAAATTTTACCTGCTCGGCGCGCTCAACAAATTTTCCAGCGCTTAGCCATCCAAGCCTTATTCCCGGAGCAAGTGTTTTTGCGTATGATGCATAAGTTAAAACCAATCCACTATCATCAAAGCTTTTAATTGTGGTGGGTCTATGTCCCTGAAAATGCAGGTCACCATATATATCGTTCTCGATAACTGCCACATTGTGGAACCTGGCGATTGTCAGCAGCATTAATTTTTGTTCATCACTCAGTAATACTCCAGTAGGATTATGGAAGTTGGGTGTGACGATGACCGCTTTAACAGTATTTTTTTCGCAAGCCTTTTTAAACAGATCTGTGTCAAAACCATTTTTTCGATCAACAGGAATTTCGATTACCCTCAGTTTTAGAACCCTGATAACTTCCAATACCGAAAACACACAAGGGCTTTCTACCGCGATTACGTCCCCTGTATCACAAGTAGAAGCCAGAGCGATATACAATGCCTGCAACGCGCCATCAGTAATGATCAGTTCGTGAGGATTAAAGATTGTTTGGTAACCGGCAGCACGCTCAATGATAGCCTCTTTTAGCGCAGGCGAGCCATTCGAGGGATAATAGCGTAGTATCCCAGCTCCCTGATCCCGAATCACCTGCTGCATCGTACGAAGCAACGATTTTTGAGGAATCAATAAATCACCGGGAGCCGCCACGTTGAACTCAGATATTTTCCTTCCCATTCGCAGCGAAGTCGTGAGCGCAAGATTATTTTTAAAGATAGCGTCTCTAACCACAGGAAGGTGTCTGGTTTTTACAGACTCGTGTTTTGTTTCTGGTCTGTTACTGACATAATATCCCGATTTTGGTATACTTTCTACTAAACCGCTTATGATAAGATGTTCGTAACCATCCTGTACAGTACTGATACTAATATGATATTGTTCTTTAATCTCTCGCACGGAAGGCAATTTATGGCCCGGCTTGAAAAGCCCTTCCTTGATGTTTTTTTCTATAATGGTAGTGAATACCTCGAATTTATACGACTTCATCTGTATTGGTAGTTTTTATTGAAACTGTATCTGTATTACAAATTTAATACTTTTAATTTTGAGAAAACTAACAAAATGGCATTAAACTATAATATCAATATACCCCAGGACTTACGAAATCTACCCACGACTTCATTAACTGACTTCTGTGAAGATCTACGGTCTTTCCTCATCGACCATATTTCATTAAATGGAGGTCATTTTAGTTCAAGCCTTGGCGTTGTAGAGCTTACCGTGGCGCTGCATTATGTATTTAATACGCCGACGGATAAAATTGTTTGGGACGTAGGGCATCAGGCCTACCCACATAAGCTGATCACGGGAAGAAGAGGCATTTTCCATACCAATAGAATGGAGGGAGGGATCAGCGGTTTTCCATCGAGAGAAGAAAGCGAATTTGACGCTTTTGGGACTGGACATTCCTCAACATCTATTTCTGCGATTTTGGGTATGGCCTGCGCCGCTAGGTATCGCAATGAAAATGACCGTCAACATATCGCTGTAATAGGGGATGGAGCTATGACAGCGGGATTGGCCTTTGAAGGATTGAACAATGTCGGATTTGAAAAAGCCAATATGCTGATCATATTAAACGACAATAATATGTCAATCGATGCCAATACGGGGGCATTACAACATTATCTTACGGGCTTAACCGCAGGAAAACAGTATAATATGCTGAAATCACATATTAAAAAATTGTTGTTACTCATTAGTCAAAATTATGATTGGCCGCTTACGAAGATCAGGAAGCTTGAAAAAATAATCAAATCCGGTATTTTAGATTATAGCAATCTTTTTGAAGCTTTAAATATTAGGTATTTTGGACCTGTAAATGGACACGATATTCAAAAGCTGACTAGCCTATTAGAAAAGCTGAAGTATATACGTGGTCCCAAAATATTGCATTGTGTCACTGTCAAAGGCAAAGGATATCTGCCGGCATTGACAGATCAGGCGAACTGGCACGCGACGGGTAAGTTCGATAAGCAGACAGGGGAAAGATTACAGGACATAAAGCAGCATAATATGAAAACTTTTCAGGCGGTATTCTGTGAAACATTAGTCAAGCTCGCCCGAAAAAACAAACGTATTATTGCCATAACCCCCGCTATGATGTCCGGAAGTGCGCTTACCACAATGAAGAAGGAAATGCCTGATCGCGTTTTTGACGTAGGGATCGCAGAGCAACATGCCGTTACTTTTTCCGCTGGTCTGGCCGCAGACGGATTAATACCGTTCTGCACGATATATTCTACTTTTTTACAGCGAGCCTACGATCAAGTTATCCATGACGCTGCACTCCAAAAGTTGAATATTATTTTCTGCATCGACAGGGCAGGAGTTGTTGGTCCCGACGGGCCAACTCATCATGGTGCTTTTGATATATCTTTTCTTCGGTGTGTACCCAATATTATAGGCGCTTCGCCAATTAATCTGGAAGATTTCAGAAATCTTCTGTACACTGCTCAAGAAAAAGAGGAAGAAGGCCCTTTTGCTATCCGTTACCCTAAGGGAAATGGTATAAGTACTGATACTGATTCTTCCTTTAGGAAATTGGAAATAGGAAAAGGACAGAAGATGAGAGATGGTGATGACATCGCAATACTTTCTCTTGGTCCTATCGGACAATATGCAATAGCGGTATGCGAGGAGCTTGCCCTTGACCATATAGAAATAGCACATTATGATCTAAGGTTCTTCAAACCGCTGGATGAAGATATATTACATCAAGTATTCCAAAAGTTTTCAGTTGTCGTTACAATAGAAGACGGCTGTATTGTCGGAGGTGTGGGGAGCGGCGTAATGGAGTTTATGGTCGAGCACGGTTATTCATCTGTCATAAAGCGCCTTGGTCTGCCAGATACCTTTGCCTCGCAAGGCACGCAACAGCAAATCCATGAAAAGTATGGGTATGGCAAAAAATCGATCCTAGCGCATATCAGGAAATTACATCACAACTTTATGATGAGCAAAAACAAGCAATGATATCAATCATTTATCAAGCGCCTATTTTTTCTGATAAAGTTATTGTAAATATCCTTTTGTAAGCAGTTCTTTATTACAAACTGTACTAGTTAATCAGTCAGTTTCTGTAATGCTATAGTCATGTCATTCTTTATTTTATTTGCGATGTAAAATATATTTTTCAAAAATGAATACAGATAAAGTAATTCAGGACACACTTTCTCAAATAAAAAAAGCAAGGCCGACAATGACCTTAGTGGTAATTTTATCGCTGGGGACTTTTATAGTTTTCTTTCAGGGATTTATGGTAGCACCGATCTTACCTCAGCTTTCTTCACTCTTCGGTGTGTCTGTTCGTTATGTAAGTTTTATCGAGCCTGCATATTTGTTAAGCTATGGACTATCTACTCTAATATACGCGCCTTTGTCAGATAAATATGGGCGATTTCCCATAATTATATTTTCCATGATCGGCTTTATATTGGTGACAGGTTTTACAGGTTTTGTGAACACTATCGATCAAATGATCATTCTGAGGTTGTTGACCGGTATAATAGCAGGAGGGGTAGCTCCTACAACGATTGGTTGGATAGGAGATCAATTTCCTTATGAAAAGAGGGGGCATGCACTAGGTGTTTTTTTTGGATTTATGGCCGCTGGTACAGCTTTTGGTTCGAGCTCGGGAGCGTTGTTGACTGCATTTGTTGGATGGCAGATGTTATTTTGGATTGTTGCTTTGGTTGGTTTATTGATTTTTGTCGTTTTGCTGATCAATCATAAAAATTTTGTTCAGGACCAATCTGAAAAAGAGTTCAGCTTGACGAATACGATTAAGAATTACAAGAATATTATTCTACTGCCAAGAGGTTGGCGAACTTACATGTTTGTACTTTTTAATTCTATGTTTCATAGTGGAGTATTTGCGTGGACGGGGTATTTCTTTTTCAAGAACTATCATTTAAATGAAGAAGGTGTGGGATTGGCGTTGCTAGGGTATGGCATACCAGGATTGTTGTTTGGACCTTTTATAGGTAAGCTCGCTGATAAATATGGGCGTAATCGAATAATTCCCATAGGTATCTGCGTGGGTGCGCTGTCGGCTTATTTGTTGGGGATGAACTATACATTGACATTATCATGTATTTTTATAGCAACGCTATCGCTAGGGTTTGATATGACACATCCGCTATTTGCGGGAATTATTACAACCCTTTCTAAACAGAAAGGCGTCGCCATTGGATTGTTTGCTTTTGTAATGTTTATGGGATACGGATTGGGTAGTTTAGGTTTCAGTCTTATAGTGAACATTGGATTGAACACTAGTTTTAAGTTATTTGGACTTATTGCAGGTATTGGAGCTGTTATGTCTATGTTGGCTTTTAAAAATGAAAAGTAATTTTTTTTAACAAATCGTAACTTAGTCTTAAAGACTATCGGTTTGCGAGAGATTGGCACCATCTTTTATATCGGTAAATCACCGTGACTTTTATAGTAAATATATCATCTGCCGCAGGTTGGGTTGTCTGGAAAGTTTGCTTACTGCGCAGCAAGCTATTCTACTGTCTCCGAATTCGTAATCGACGGGGCATTACCGCAGAGTAAAATCTATGAAGGAAATCTTAAAGATAGGTATTTAAAAAGCACATGCTATAAATGATGAGTATTTAGCTGTATTTAAAAGTTTTAAGGTTCTTTCACTCTAGCCGGCTGTTTTGAAGACAGTCGGCTTTTTTATATAAACTAATCATTATAATTTCAAGCATCTTTTAATTAAATGACCTTCGGAAACTCAATGGCGAAAGTTTCGTCTTTGTCTTGAAAAGTTTGCTGAAAGACTGAGGATGCTCAAATCCCAATTCATAAGCGATTTCAGTTACGGAAAGATTGGTGGTGGATAACCTCTCTTTTGCTTTTTCGATCAATTTCTGATGTATGTGCTCCTGAGCATTTTTGCCAGTGAGCTGTTTCAGCAGACCGCTCAGATAATCAGGAGAAACATTCATGGCATCGGCGACGGTTTTTACCGAAAGAAGTCCACGGTCAGGCCGCTCGTCATCTGAGAAAAAAGAATTCAGAAAGTTTTCTACTTTGGTAAGCATTTGATGGCTGCTGATTTTTCTTGTAATGAACTGCCGGTTGTAAAAGCGCTCACAGAATTTGAGCAACAATTCGATCTGAGCGACGATGATGCCCTGAGAGTAGCGATCAATATTCGCATGATATTCCTCTCTGATATTCTCCATAATATTAAGGATGGTTTGTTCTTCCTTACTATAAAGGAACAGTGCTTCATGAATCGAATAATCGAAAAAGGAGTAATCTTTAATATTTTTAGATAAAGGATGTCCCCCAAAAAAATCAGGATGGACCTGCAATAGATAACCGCTGCCCTCGCTGCACTTGCTGCCAGATGAATCCGGACTTCTTTCTATCCTGAAAACCTGGCCTGGTGCAATAAAGAACATCAATCCTTCATCAAAATCATAAATTTGCTGACCATAGTAGAGCTTTGTCCCGACATCTCGCTTTAAAGCAATCGAATAAAAATCCATGACAATATTCACCTCACCGATGTTTTCGGGAAGCTGCAACTGCGAATATTCAACCAGGCTTATTAGCGGATGCGCAGGTTTGGGAAGCCCCCTCAAGCGGTGGTATTCCGTAATCGATTTTATTCTTACAATTTTCATATATGCAAATTTAAAATATATGGAGAGTTGGCGGTTTTACTCTTACCTATCTAAATAGTGATGCCTGTAATGACTACACCATTTAAATATCCTTGATTCGGTTATCAAAGATTTGATCCTCCCGAGATCTCGATACGCTGTGCAGTGATATAACAGGCAGCATCGCTGCATAAAAAAGCCACAACGCCACCGATATCTTCCGGAAGCCCGACTCTTCCCAATGCTGTCTGAGAGGCCAGATGCTTATTCATCTCTGTATTATCACGAACAGCGCCCCCCATAATATCGGTCTCAATCGGTCCTGGTGCAATGACATTGGCTCTGATGTCTCTGCTTCCTAATTCTTTGGCCTGAAATTTTGTCAACGTTTCCATAGCACTTTTAAACGCGGCATAAACTGCAAAACCGGGGGTGGTAAAACGCGTAATACCGGAAGAGACATTTACAATACCTCCGAAGTTATTGATTTGAGGAAGCAGTTTTTGGGTAAGGAAAAACGGCCCTTTAAAGTGTACATTTTCCATTTCTATAAATTCCTCTTCAGTTACATTTTCATACTCAGCATGAAGCATAAAACCGGCGTTATTGATAAGAAAGTCAAACTTGTCCGTGTCGAAATGGGACTGCAATTCAGCTGTCAGATTTTCCACAAATACATCAAAACCAGAAGATTTTGAAACATCAAGCTTCATCGCAATTCCCTGGCGCCCTAAGTCCTTAATTTGTTTTACTACTTCATCGGCAGCTTCTTTTTGATTGTTGTAGGTAAAAATGATATCTAGCCCATTCTTCGCAAGACTGAGCACCATGTCTTTTCCCAAACCCCGGCTTCCACCTGTTACGACTGCAATTTTGTTTTTTGATAACATACGTATTTTTTTTGTTTTAATATCACGCAAAATTAGAATAATAGTTCAATGATGATTTAGCCAAAAGCCGGACTGATTGTAGCCAAAAGCCGTATAATAATAGTTCATCGGCAATTTTTCCGATGATAAGCATTTCGAATATAATTATAAGATGAATGCTTTAGATAGGTCTATCTGAGTTGTTCGTTTTGTTGTTCCCAACTCTTTTCTAATCTAGATTGTCCTATCTTTCCAGAGTTTTGATAATTTGATACGGACTCATTCTGGGAGCATGTCATCATTTCGTCTGTCAATTGTCAAACTATGAGAACCATCTCACAATTTCAAATCAAAACCACAAATTTGTAGAAGAATAATTAATAGAAAAGGCTTCTCAATGATTAAATATTCAGTTCTGGATCTGGCAACTGTCGTACAGGGTGACCAGCCAAGCGATACTTTTAAGAAAAGTGCTGATCTTGCACGTGAAGTTGAACAGCTAGGGTACACTCGTTTCTGGCTGGCCGAGCATCACAATGTGGCTAATGTAGCAAGTTCAGCAACAGCAGTTCTGATCGGGCATATTGCAGGTGTTACAAACCGGATTCAAGTAGGGTCGGGGGGGCATCATGTTGCCAAACCATGCTCCCTTGATCGTAGCAGAACAATTCGGTACATTGAGTTCACTCTATCCAGGCCGCATCGACCTAGGTGTGGGACGGGCGCCAGGCACGGATCTATTGACAATGCTGGCCATCCGCGGTGAGAATTTCAGGGTGGAGCCAGATTTTCCCGGAGACATTAGGCGCCTGCAGCTTTTCTTTTCTGCTGAAAACAGTACCAGCCCGGTAAGAGCCATTCCCGGAGAAGGACTCGATTTACCGATCTGGGTTCTGGGATCAAGTCCCGAAAGTGCTTTATTAGCCGCTGAGATGGGATTGCCTTATGCCTTCGCCAGTCATTTTGCACCGAGGCATCTTAAGACTGCGATACCTTTATACCGACAGCACTTCAAGCCGTCGGCCCAATTGCGTGAACCTTATGCTTTGGCATGTGTAAATGTGATAGCTGCTGATTCTTACGCAGAGGCCCACCGATTGTTTACTTCCCTACAACAATTGTTTCTGGGAATCGTTTCCGGGAACCATAAACCACTTCAGCCGCCCCTTGATGACATGAATGAGGTGTGGAGCAATTCCGAAAAACTCTCTGCCCAACAGATGCTCACTTATTCGTTCGTCGGCAGTCCTAAAACGCTGCAGTCGTCCCTTTCGTCGTTTCTGCAGGAGGCAGGTGTCAATGAGATCATGGCGACTTCCCCAATCTTTGCGCACGATGCCAGGTTAAATTCGTATCGCCTGTTTGCAGAAACCATACAAGCAATAAATGGATCGGTAAAAGGAAGCAAGATCTAAGGTAAAGTCGGTGAGCCATGGCCGGTATTTAATACACTGCTTAAATTAGTCAAACTTTTTAAGGAGAGTACAATCGGATTTTTTTTCTTAAATTTTCTCATTTGCATCCAAAGTTGAAAACAGGCAAGGTAAAATGAGATCAAAAACTAAAATTTACCGCAAATTCTTTTGCAAATTCCTCCAGTTTTATCACTCCGCTTACAACTGAACCATGCTCGATAAAATCTTGCTGCAAAACTCCTTTTCTTATACCCAATCCCATTTCTGTATAGAGTTCGGCTACCTCCTGTGGAAGTCCCCCTGCAGCATTCCATTTAATGATTCTTCATCCTGAAATTGGACCCAGGGCAGGGCAGGCATTCAATATCTTGTCCCGCCGCTGCTAATTGCTGACTAAGGGGGCGACCAACATTTCCTAAAGACCCTGTTATTATAATTTTCATAACAAAACATTTTTTATTTATCGAAACAAAGGTATATTTGCGCTTACTTATATACAAGTACTTACCCTAAAGTGTGTATCATGACAGCTATTAAGACAACATCCACCATTCAGCAGAATAAGCAATATGCGCTTGATAACTGTCCCGTAAGTTATGTCATGGAAAAAATCGGAGGATATTGGAAACCGATTATATTATATCATCTTTCAAATGGGGAAAAACGTTATAGCGAGTTGAAGCGGGCAATACCGGCAATAACCGAGAAGATGCTAATTCAACATTTAAAGCAAATGGAGCATGATGGTCTGGTAATCCGCAGGGCTAAACCTATAGTGCCGCCACACGTTTCATATATCCTTAGCGAATCGGGTGAAGCTTTAATACCTGTTATTGATGCGATGGCAAAATGGGCACTTAAAGAAATGGAAAAGTAATATATTTTACTATTTTAAACTTTTGGTCGTTTAGCCTCCGTAAATGAGACACGTTGTCCATTTTAAATAAAAAAAGCCAGCAATACGGTGGCTTTTTTCGCTTTGGGGAAAGTAAGAGATTCGAACCTTATAGGTCAAAGCCGCTTCCAGTGCGTATTTTATAGTGCTAAAAACAAAAAATGCCACGAATAGCGATTATTCGTGGCATTTGTATCATTTGGCGGAAAGGGAGGGATTCGAACCCTCGATACAGTCATCCCGTATACAGTCTTTCCAGGACTGCTCATTCGACCACTCTGACACCTTTCCGTGTTTCAGTGCACAAATGTAGCAAATTTTTAAGTTATTGCAATATTATTCGTACTATTTACCAACGGATTTATTATAGGCTATTGACACTAAGCGTATTGTTTTTATTTTTTTTGGAATAAAACTTATTGCTTAATTTTCGGGATGACAAATAATTATTTCGACATCAAACGTGAACTTCTCAATATAGCCCTAAAACGCACCAACGATCGTATTTCAATGATAGCATCTGCTTTGGAGACAGCCAGGGATTCGAGTACCGACGACACCAAAAGTAGCGCTGGAGACAAATATGAAACATCACGTGAAATGATTCAACAGGATATTAATCGCTACCAAAAGCAACTTCTCGAAGCGAATAAAGATTTACAGCAACTCCTCCATATAGAATCTGTATTGAATAGTGAGACCGACGTTGCTCGAGTAGGGACTCTCGTTCAAACCAATGTTGCCCTTTATTTTATTGCTACAAGTATTGGAGCAGTGAAAATAGGAGATAGTAATATTTTCGTCATCTCGCCGCTAGCGCCCATCGGACAGCTACTTATCGGAAAGAAGATAGGAGATAGTTTTGTATTTAACAACATCGACCAAAAGGTGGACGCAATTTATTAGGTATCCAAAAAGCTGAAAAATTAAACAATAGTGCGCTTCATCTGTTCTAATAAAGTACAGATATGACGAATGACATGAAACTAAATAAATTACTTTTAACCCTTTCAGTTGGTGCCTTATCCTTCATTCACGCTTGTAGATCGCCCGAATCGGACGAAAAACTAAAATCAACAATCCAGGCGGCCTTAGAAACTACGCCTGGTATCGAGGTAAATGTTGAAGAAGGAAATGTTACCCTGGATGGACAGATAGGTTCCGACTCGCTTAAACAGAACATAGAAGACAAAACGAAAATGGCAGGTGGAGAGAATATAAAATCCATCCATAACAATATCGTGGTAAACCTACCGGAACCTGAAGATGCGCGTGAAAAATATCATGAAATTATTGGTGGGGCGGTTGATTCTACTTTGACAAGAGACGTCAACTTAGTTCTGGAAGATTTTCCGACAATCACAGCGCAAGTGAAAGAGGGAATTATTGTAGCAACCGGTAACCTTGAAAAATCGAAAATAGATACACTGAAGAAACGATTGGAACATATCAAACCCAAAGGCATCGATATGAAAGGTGTGATTAGCCGTTAAGATTTAAAAAGATAAAGCTCCCCATCTAGCAATAGGGAGCTTTATCTTTTGTTCATATGTTTATTGTGCAACGAAGTTAAACATTTTCGATCAAATCGCGTATCGCGACCGATGCAATTGCACCACCAAATGCAGCAGGCAGATACGACATGGTACCATAAGCTGATTTTTTAAAATTACTCCCATCGGTGTATAGCAAAGAATCCTTATTTGGCAACTCGGTTGAGAAGGCCACTTTAACGCCATCCCGAATACCATGTTTGCGCAATTTCTTACGGATATGCTGGGCCAATTTACAATTATAGGATTTACCGATATCGGCAATTTTTATTTTAGTGGGATCCACTTTACCACCTGCACCCATTGAGCTGACAAAAGGGATGTTCGCTTCCAACGCTCTCCGAATAAAGAATAGCTTCGGCGTAATACTATCAATAGCTTCCACACAGTAGTCTGGTGCCAGTTCTAATAATGCAGGTATCTTTTCCGGGATGATAAAATCCTGTATCACCGTCAGATCCAATTCAGGATTGATCGCTAACAATCGTTGACGCATAATTTCCGCTTTCGCTTCGCCATGATTGGTCGCTAAGGCTGGAAGTTGTCTATTACGGTTGGATGGATCAACTGTGTCGCCATCAATAATGGTCATCTTCCCCACACCTGCCCGGCATATAAATTCCGCAGCAAATGATCCTACACCGCCTAAACCCAAAATCATCACATGTGAATTCGCTAATTTCTCGACCGCCGCTCTACCAATCAGCGCTTCGGTACGTGACAGCCAACTTAAATCTTTCATCTATTTAATCTGTTTTATATCATCATGATGCCCGCGTATCTTTTGTCCAAAAGGAATATCCAAAGTAAGCGGGTTCATCTATTAAATACTTTTTTGTAATTGTGGTACAAAATCTCTTTTAATTCATCCAATTCAATTGATCTAACTTGTGCCACATAGCGATAAATTGCCTCAATTTCTACGGTCGTATCGGTATCGGTTTCTAAAAATAAATGCCGCAGTGGGACATCTAGCAAAACCTTATCCTGGCTTCCGTTTAAACAATGTTTGCCAATCGATAAATAATAACCTTGATCTACCAATTGCTCCGCCAAGGTCTCGTTTTTACGGTAGCCATGAAAAATAACAGGACCTTTGAAATTTGCGCTCTTTAAACATGCTACAACCTCTTGAAAAGCGCGCACACAGTGTATAATCAATGGTTTCTGATATCTCTTGGCTATGGAAACCTGCTGATCAAAAAGCACTTGCTGTTCGTTGAGAGAAATGCTTATAGTTTTGTCCATACCGCATTCACCTATAGCTAAAACCTGCGACAGGCCTAAAGCATTCACCATCAACTCTAATTCGCGTTGTGCATCCCCATCCATATACCAGGGGTGTAGACCGATTGAACAATCCGCCTGAGTAATACGCTCGGAATGGTTCAATGCGATATTCTTTATAGAATAAACCGCATCCGCTTCGACGGGATAATCCCGATGCGTATGAATATCGATATAGGGAATCTGTGTTGCCAACGGCACAAAGGTCGAAAAAATACTTGAAGCAAAAAATATTCTCTACAAAATTAGTATAGTTTTATTCCTTCAAGCTAGCACCTAATGCCTTCAGTATCGCAGACGCCTTCAAAAGGCATTCTTGATATTCCTGTTCCGCAACGGCCTGGTTGGTCACCGCTCCACCAGTATGAAATGAGAGGTATTGTGTCTGTGCGTTGTAAAGCAATGAACGAATAACGACGTTGAAATCGAATTCATCGCGAACAGTATCAAAGTAACCGATAGATCCTGCATAAATACCGCGCTTTCGAGCTTCAACTTGATCACATATCTGCATCGCAGCGATTTTAGGAGCTCCCGTCATCGAGCCTGCTGGAAAGGTATTCCGAAAGACATCCACATTAGCGACCTGTGGCGACTGTATGCAGGTAATGGTCGAAATCATCTGATGCACCTGCTCAAAAGACTGGATTTCAAAAAGCCGCGTAGCTTCAACTGTTCCAGGCAACGCACTTCGCGTCAGATCATTGCGAACCAAGTCGACGATCATGACATTTTCGGCAATCTCTTTCTTGGACCTCAACATATCCGCTATAATCTGCTGGTCTTCTTGCGGATTTGCTCCCCGTTTTGCCGTCCCTTTAATGGGTTGTGAAATCAGCTTTCCGAGTCGCTTCGCTAAAAATCGCTCTGGCGAAGCACTTATGATAAAATGATGGCCAACTTTAAAAAATGCACTGAATGGGGTAGGCGATATGGTATTCAATCGATGATAAAGTTCAACAGGAGAAACATCAGCATTTTCAGCAAAAAATTCCTGACAAAGATTTACTTCATAGATGTCCCCACGCTGAATATGTGCCTGAACAGCTGCGAAAGCGTCCATATATGCGCTTTTCGTCCAGCGCGATCTTACCTCCAACGCCATTGGAAATACCTCAGGAATCTGTGTATCAGAAATAGCTTGGTAAATTTCAAGAGGATTCTCTGCCTCTATATGTACCTGCTCAGCAGTCCATCGAAGCGTAATAGCGGGCACAAAAAAATAAGCTTCTGGAAACTCGAGCTGATCCGTCCCAGTGGTCTGTAATGGTTCAACCTCATTCTTAAGGTCGTAAGAAAGAAAGCCAGGTATAAATTCAGATCGATGTAACTTCAAAAAAGCATCGAGCCCGTCAAATACATTTTGATTGGCACGGAACGAAAACAACGCCTTGACGGCTAATATTTGCTCAAATTTGCCCCATTCATCGGACATCCCATTACTATTAAAGAAAGAAATTTCATCAAATTGCCCCGACCAGTGCAGGGCTTTTTGATGAAATTTATCTTTAGAATCGAGAAGATCAAAACTTTCGATCCGCATAGTTTATTTTGACAAAGCTAACGTTTGTTTACGATCAGGACCTACCGATAGGATTGTAATAGGCACTTCAAGAGCTTTCTCTAAATAAGAAATATAATTTTTTAATGCTTCAGGGATTTCTCCTTCAGCTGTTATGCCTGTCAAATCTTGTTTCCAGCCCTCAATTTCTTCTAAAATAGGCTCCGCCTGATGTGTGATAATTTCATAAGGCATATAATCAATCACTTCACCGTTATATTTATAGTGCGTACAAGCGTAGATTTTGTCGAAAGTATCCAACACATCGGCCTTCATCATAATCAAGTCTGTAACGCCATTCAACATAATCGCATACTTTAAAGCTGGAATATCAATCCAACCCGTACGACGGGCACGGCCTGTAGTCGCTCCGAATTCATGCCCCAGTTGACGTAACTTTTCACCCGTCTCGTCGTGAAGTTCAGTAGGGAAGGGACCGCCACCCACACGAGTAGCGTAGGCTTTAAAGATACCATATACTTTACCAATTTTATTTGGCGCAATACCAAGTCCTGTACACGCTCCAGCTGTAGTGGTATTGGACGAAGTAACGAACGGGTAAGAACCAAAATCAACGTCTAATAACGTACCTTGTGCTCCCTCGGCCAATACACGTTTACCTTCTTTCAAATATTGATTCACCAAATGTTCTGAATCTACATGTGGGATAGACTTAATGAATTCGATAGCATCTAAAAACGCTTGCTCTTTTTCACTAAAATCAGGTATATCACCATAATGTGAAAGAATATTCAGATGCTTTTCTTTCAGCTTTTGGTAACGCTCTTGAAAATCAGGAAGTGTCGTATCACCTACACGTAAACCATTTCTACCGGTTTTATCCATGTAAGTTGGACCAATACCTTTTAGCGTAGATCCAATTTTTCCTGCACCCATATTTGATTCTGAGGCAGCATCCAATAATTGGTGTGTCGGCAGAATAAGGTGTGCTTTGCGCGCTAGTACCAAATTGCCTTTACCCACCGGATCAAAACCAGCTGTCTTTAAATTGTCTAACTCTCTTTTTAAGATAATCGGATCGATAACGACACCATTACCTATAAGATTTAGTGTACCTTCATTGAAGATACCAGATGGAATTGTGTTGAGTACGAATTTCTTGTTATCGAATTCCAACGTGTGTCCGGCGTTAGGGCCGCCTTGGAAACGAGCGATCAAATCGTATTTTGGACAAAATACGTCTACGATTTTACCTTTACCCTCGTCACCCCATTGTAAGCCCAAAAGCACATCAACTTGCATAGCTTTTAAAGTATAGTAATTAAATGTTATTAATAAAAATAGACTCTATTTAAAAATAAAATGTTCAGGAATTTTTCTCCTGAACATTCCTGAACAAATGTACTATTATATTTAAGAAAATATAAGATTAATTTGAAATAGCTGTGTGCACTACAGCCTCCTCTTTCTTGTTTTTAAGTTGACAGTCTTGACACACACCATACAAATTGAGCGAGTGGTGCTTAATGTCAAATTTTAAAAGATCTCCCATCAGGCTCTGAATTTGGTTGATACGGGGATCACAAAACTCCACAACCTTATTGCACTCAATGCAGATCACGTGATCGTGCTGTTTAAAACCATAAGATTTTTCAAATTGCGCCATGTTCCTGCCAAACTGGTGTTTTGTAACCAGGTCGCAAGACACCAAAAGTTCTAGGGTATTATAAACTGTAGCACGACTGACACGGTATTTTTTGTTCTTCATATGAATATACAAAGACTCTACATCAAAGTGATCGGTACGTGAATAAATCTCTTCCAAGATCGCATAGCGCTCTGGTGTTTTTCTTAGATTTTTGTTTTCTAAGTAGGCCTCAAAGATTTTTTTTACAGTTGCAAAATTTTCAGCTTGATTCATAGTAAAAATATTCTTGTACAAATTTACCAATTAGGATTGATATTTCCGCTATTAAAAATAGGGGTAAGGTAAGTGCTTTAAAGCGATTTTACATCCAAATGCTAAACCTAGCTTTCCGATTCATAGCGATTAACACCCGTTATTCCTCTAACCTGCTTCAAATTTCTCATTAAACTTTCAAGTTGAGCAGTATCATTCACATAAACCATAATATTACCATCAAAAATACCGTCATTACTTGAAATTGACAGCGATCGGATATTGACCGTAAATTCTTGGGAAATCACAGTTGTTAGCTTATTTACCAAACCAACATCATCGATACCAACAATATGTAAACCCGTCAAAAATGCAGAATCTTTTGTGGAGGCCCATCGCGCTTTTAAAATTCGATAACCATAATTTGCCATCAATTTTGAAGCATTGGGACAGCTCGTACGGTGAATTTTTATACCGTCATTGACCGTTAAAAAACCAAAAATATCATCGCCGGGAATTGGATTACAACAGGGGGCCAACGTATAGTCCACCTTTTGCATATCATCACCAATCAAAATCGTATCGAATTCCTTCTTATTGATCTTTTCGACCAATCCGCCAATATGGGTGTTAAATTGGTTGCCAGAAGAGTTATTTATATTGACTTCGGCGGCCTTTTCGTGGGCAACATACTCTCGTAATTGCCTCATATCGACTATTCCCTTGGCAACATTGTAGAACAGATCTTGTGAACTGGGATACTTTAGAAAATTAGCAATTTTGTTGATATTGTCCGTGTTGTAAGTTACTTTAAGTGATTTTAACTTACGCTCCAAAATCTCTTTTCCGTCCTCGGCAACTCGCCGCTTTTCTTCTTTTAAGGAAGACCTAATTTTCGATTTGGCTTTTGCAGTGACAACAAAGTTTAACCAATCTTCCTTAGGAGACTGTTTGCTCGATGTAATAATCTCGACCTGATCCCCATTTTGTAAAATATGACTCAAGGGGACCAGTTTGTGGTTTACTTTAGCGCCAATACAGCTTGCCCCAATATCGGAGTGAATTTCAAATGCAAAATCCAAAGCCGTGGCATTGTTGGGCAGTTGTATCAGTGTCCCTTTCGGGGTGAAGATAAAAATCTCATCCGAGAACAGGTTCATTTTAAAATCATCCACAAAATCCATGGCATTCTGATCCGGACTGCTTAAGACATCGCGCACCTTTTTGATCCATTGATCCAATCCAGAATCAGAATTTGATTCTTTGTACTTCCAATGCGCAGCAAACCCTTTTTCAGCAATCTCATTCATGCGTTTGGTACGAATCTGGACTTCCACCCACTGCCCTCTGGGCCCCATTACTGTCGTATGCAACGATTCATACCCATTTCCTTTCGGCGAGGAAATCCAATCCCTAAGCCGGTCGGGGTTAGGACGATACAAATCTGTGACGATGGAGTACACTTTCCAACACTCGGTCTTTTCCTTCTCATCCACGGCATCGATCACAATCCGTATCGCAAAAAGGTCATAAACTTCTTCAAATGGAATCGACTTTTTCCGCATCTTATTCCATATGGAATGAATTGATTTGGGGCGACCAAATACCGAAGCTTTGATTCCCTGTTCCTGCAATATCTCCTTGATGGGATCGATAAAATCACCTATAAATCGCTCACGCTCCGCTTTTTTCTCATTCAGTTTTCGTGCGATAAATTTATAAGTATCCGGATCGGTATATTTCATTGAGAGATCTTCCAATTCCGATTTTATGGCATAAAGTCCCAGACGATGGGCAAGAGGTGCATACAGGTAACTGGTCTCCGATGCAATCTTCAACTGCTTATCCCGAGCCATAAATTCCATCGTGCGCATATTGTGCAACCTATCTGCCAATTTGATCAGAATGACACGGACATCGTCTGCAAGCGTGAGCAACATTTTCCGAAAATTCTCCGCCTGCATGGAACTATTTGGATCAAAAATTCCCGAAATTTTAGTCAGTCCATCGATAATGCGACGAACTTTTTTACCAAACATTTCTTCAATTTCATCCAATGTTACATTGGTATCTTCAACTACATCGTGGAGCAACGCACATACAATAGATGTTGTCCCTAAACCGATCTCTTCGGCAGCAATCTGGGCAACAGCAATTGGATGAAAGATATAAGGCTCTCCTGATTTGCGTCGCATTTCCTTATGACTATCCAATGCCAAGTCAAATGCCTTGCGAATCTCCTGCTTATCCCCACGCTGTAAAGTTGGCTTACAGGCGCGTAACAATGCACGGTAACGTTTCCTTATCTCTTTGTTTTCTGCTTCAATATCAATCACATAATCTTTCATAAACGTTGCAGGTAAATGATGTTTTTTGAGTAAATTTGTGTAATTTAGTTAATGTATTCTTGAACACTATTTTTCAAGCTAACTTATTTTGTAATAAATCTACCAAAATATTATAGCATTGACAAATTAAAAAGCGTTATATAATTGCCCAGATGAAGACAATTTTGTTTTGTTTGCTTTTTCTAACAGGGACTTTGTCCAGCCGGGCACAGTCGCAATCGCTTACGCTCCCCCTTTATGGAGAAGGAGCGCAGGAGACCGTAAACAGCTATATGACGACAACATTGCCAACGGGTGAAATACTACCGTGGTTTCCTATACCAACGGTCACCGTGATCGCCAAAAGGACTTGGTCAAGTGAAGAAGCGCGCAGGGAATACCTCCGCTTTAGAAGAAATGTCCTGAAGGTTCTACCTTATGCAATCTATGCGCAAAAAAGATATGATCAACTCGATAGAGAACTTGCTTTGACAGCGGACAAAAAAGAACAAAAAGCCCTAGTGGAGAAGTGTGAAAACGATGTCAAACAGATGTTTGATCGAGAAATCAAAAATATGACGATTTCTCAAGGCAAAATACTTATTAAATTGATCGATCGGTATACCGGACATACCGGTTACGAAATGGTAAAGGAAATGAAAGGCGGCATTTCGGCATTTTTCTACCAGGGAGTGGCGAAAATATTTGGCCACAACCTAAAGTCGACGTATGACCCCAAAGAGGATTTTGCCATTGAAAATATTATAAGGGAATTCGAAAAATCGAGACCTCAGCCTGTTATGTAACCCAGTAAAAGAAAACCAGATGAAAACAGTATATGACTTTGATGCGCTTCAGTTTAATGGTAAAAAAAAGTCCCTCGCAGATTTTGAAGGGAAAGTGCTGCTCATCGTCAATACCGCCAGTCAATGTCTATTGACCAGGCAGTTTAAATCGCTCGAAAAACTGTATCAGAAATACAAAGACCAAGGTTTCGAAATCCTGGCATTTCCGGCAAATAATTTCCGAAATCAGGAACCATTAACTGGTAGTACGCTCGAAACATTCTGCCGGATCAATCAGCAGGTGAGTTTCCCAATTTTTAAACGCAGTCATGTTGTTGGTGAATATACTTCTCCGCTCTACCGATTTCTATCCAATAAACAAGAAAATGGACGTATAAACAGCAAACCTTCTTGGAATTTCCACAAATACCTCATCAACAAAAGGGGCGAAGTCATAGATTTCTATTATCCGATGACTTCGCCATTATCACGTAAAATTTGCCACAATATCGAACGTCTTTTACAAGAGTGATCTTTAAACTGCTTACCTTTGCAGCTGCTTCCTATAGCGTATTCTAAACGGCCAACACTACATATCGGTGAAACGGGATGATTTACTATCAAAAGGGAAGATAAATTAAACAGAGAATTATTTATATGCTAAAATTAGATCTACTTGTCATTGCTGTCCATCCAGATGATGCTGAACTAGGCGCTGGGGGTGTGATGGCAAAATATGTTGCCGAGGGAAAAAAGGTAGGAATTGTTGATTTGACTCAAGGTGAGCTCGGCACGCGCGGCACAGCAGAGACCCGATTTCAGGAAGCAAAAGATGCCGCAGAAATTTTAGGATTAACCGTTAGGGAAAATCTTGGACTGAGAGATGGTTTCTTTGAAAATGCCGAAATGGAAAAAATGGCGATCATAAAAGCTATCCGCAAATATCAACCAGAGATTGTGATCACAAACGCCATTACCGACCGCCATCCAGATCACGGAAGGGCAGGACAAATGGTTAACGAAGCCTGTTTTCTTGCCGGCTTAAGAAAAGTGGAAACTTTTGGCCCAGATAATGTGCCTCAAGATGCTTATCGTCCTCGGCTGGTACTCCAATTTGTACAGGACTACTACATCAAACCTGATGTTGTCATTGATATAACGGATTATTATCCTATTAAAGAAAAATCGGTGCTCGCCTATAAAACTCAATTTTACACCGGAGAAAATGTGAACCCGGATGAACCGCAGACCTATATTTCCAATCCCGATTTCATGCAATCAACAGCGGCGAGGGCGCGCGAATTTGGACGCTATATTCAGGCGAAATATGCCGAAGGATTTACTTCAAAAAAAATATTGGGTGTAGATGATCTTTTTCAGCTAAAATAAGGATTTATAGTTAAACTGATACTGTGGCAAAATAAAATGCGGGATCATTTATCTTTTAATTAGAACGATCCCGCATCATTCATCCTGCTAATATATTTGCTACACTCAGGAAATAAATCCTTTTACGTACTGTTTTGTAATTTCATTTTGCGGATTCAATAAAACTTGTTCCGTTGGTCCAAATTCAAGAATTTCTCCGCCATAAACAAACAAGATATAATCAGATACCCGCCGCGCCTGTCGCAATATATGCGTTACCAATACGATGGTATAATCTTTCTTCAGTTCGATCAACAACTCCTCAATTTTAGCAGTCGACAATGGATCCAAAGCAGATGTTGATTCATCCCCAAGGATAATTTCAGGTTCCACAGCTAATCCTCTCGCCAAACAGAGCCTTTGCTGCTGACCAATGGACAATCCGCTAGCAGAGTGATTCAACCGATCCCTGACCTCATCCCATAAAGCCACATTACGTAATTGCGTTTCAACAATCTTATCGAGCTCTTTCTTATTTCTTGTGCCATGTATTCGTGGACCATAGGCGACATTATCGTAAATGGACATGGGCAATGGATAAGGTTTCTGTGAAAGCAACCCCATCTTCTTCCTGATATGCGTTACTTCGGCGTTCTTACCATAAATATCCTCACCATTAACCAGAACGGAACCGGTTATTTCAACCCCCTTAGTATCGTCTACCAACCTATTCAGCGTTTTTAAAAGCGTTGTTTTCCCACATCCCGATGGTCCAATAATAGAAGTTACACTATTGTTTGGCAGCGCAAGGTTGATGTTTTTCAGTATATGACGTCCGTCAATATAGACGTTAAGATCCTTTATTTCAATATGCGGATCTATCAAGGGGTTTACTATCGGCGATTCTTTTGTTTCGATTGAAGGATATGAGTGCATACGACAATGATTAAGATAATGATTGTTAAAACTAAAGCTGAAGCATACGCCCGACCCTGTACTTCAGGGATAGGACTACTTAACTGAAAAAATATAGATAACGGTAATGTTGCCGCCGGCTCATCGATATATTTAGGAAGATTATCGCTAAAACCAGTAGTCAATAAAACTCCTGCCACATCACCTATGGCACGACCAAAAGCTAGTAAAACAGCGGTAAGTAAGCCTGTACGAACACTTCTCAGCATTACCTGCGCCAATTCCCAACGGGTGGTACCCAGTGAAAGGGTAACATTTTTCAGATCTTCTGGAATGGTCTTGATCAACTCGTCCACAGTACGTACCACAATTGGAATAGTCAGGAGCGTTACTGTAATAATACCACCTAATAGGGAAGCGCGAATACCCAAATAGACCATAATCCCAAAACCTACTGCACCATACACAATCGAAGGGACGCCATACAATACATCGAACAATAATTTGGAAAACTGTGTTATCTTGGATTGCGCGCCCAAATAGATATTCAGATATAACGAAATCGGAATCCCGATCAGCGCAGAAAGGGCAGTTGAAACACCTGCCAAGTACAGCGAACCCAATATCGCATTCAAAATACCACCTTCCTTGCCGATGTAAAATCCACCTTTAGGCAGCTGACTGACCATTTCCCAATTGAGGTAGGGAAGTCCCTTATACACTATCGTGCCGACTATAAAAAAAAGCGAAGCTGTTACCGTTATACCCGAAAGATGCATAAAAACTTTTGCCACCTTTTCGCTCAATAGCCGTCTTTTCGTATTATCCACGCTGACCTCCTTCCAGCCGTCTTAATATGAGACGGGAAATTAAATTAAAAATAAATATGATCACAAATAAGAGCAGTGCTGAGAACATCAGCGCTGACTCATACAGTGGGATTGACATCATTTCACCAAAATTATTCGCAATTAAGGCGGGGATAGGATACCCCGCATCAAATACTGAAGTCGGCACCTTAGCAACATTTCCACAGACCATTAATACCGCTATCGTTTCACCAAAGGCTCTGGATGTAGACAACACGATGGCCGCAACAATCCCTGGTCTGGCTTTTTTGAGTATAACGTGTTTGATCGTATCCCATTTCGTTGCTCCCAAAGATAGCGAGGCAGCCTTCAGGTCATAAGGAATGGTTTGAAGAACCTCCACCATAATGGAAATCATGATCGGAAAAATCATCACAGCTAAGACGATACCACCAGCGAGCACAGAATACCCGGAGGCTACAACACCAAAAACTGGCGCAATATACAACTGAATCAATGGTACAATAAACAAAACACCCCAGACACCATAAAGCACTGGTGGAATTGCAGCTAAGATATTGACCAAAGGAAGCATCATATTCTTTAAAGCATCCGAAGCATATTCGGTCAAGTAAACAGCCGTTAATATACAAAGCGGAATCGCAATAACAAGAGAAATCAGCGTAACTGCAAGCGTACCGGCTATAAATGGCAAAAAGCCAAAAGACCCTTTCATCGGTGACCACAGCTTACCCGCTAAAAGCTGAAAAATATCACTGTATTCAAACAAAGGAATTGATTTGACCGTCAAACCAATTGCTATAATAACCACAACTGAAAGTGATACGAGCAACAGGAGGAAAGTGGTCCGCCGGACGAGGATATCTTTTACGAGACGAGTATTTAGCATGCTATAACTTATTAAGTTCTTCTTTTATCAGTGTTTCATTTAACGGAACATAGCCATTTTCAAGCAACTGCGACTGTGCATTTTTCTGAAGCACAAAAGAAATAAACTCCTTCAAAAGAAGGGATTCGGTCTTATTTCGTGTTACAAAGGTTAACTCTCTTGAAGGCGGAGCGGGATATTTCCCAATGGCTACAGCCTCGGTCAATTGAGGTAGTGTGCCATAAAACTGCTCATCATCTTCAACGTGTCCATTTTTGTTCAGATCCAAGGGAACAACAGCAATACGGTCAAAAACCTTGTTGGTTTTCAGGTTGTAGACATAATTAAGATTATTGAACCCAATCCCATGAATATCATCTTTAATAGCCTGCGCAATACCTGGGTCACCAAAAATCCCAATACCTTGCAGATCTTCTTGCTTATGATCAAAAAATTTAGCCCAGGTCTCCGCTGCGCCAGCGGCATCGGAACGCACATACACGTTGATAGGATCTGCCGTAAACTGAGGATCAATTTCCTTCCAGGTCTTAAACTTTCGATTTACAAAAATATTCAGCAACTCTTCGCGACTCAAACCACGCTTTAAAATCGCCGGGTAATTCGGGTTGGCCGGATTGATGGTACAGATAACAGCATCTTTTGCAACAATAATCGGAACAGCTCCTTTTTTAATTTCCTGCTCATGCAGATCTCTCGATACCATTCCAATATCAACCATACCTGTCAGCACATCGGCGATTCCTTTTCCAGCACCTCCCGCTGAAATATTGAAGCGAACATTCGGATGTATTTTTTTAAAATCCTCGCTCCATACTACAACTAACGGATATAGCGCGAAAGCTCCTGATAGCGAAATATTACCTTCATAACCATGCTCTTTTGTATATCCATTCTTCACTTTTGGCGCGCAGGAAGTCAATCTGAACATCATTAAAACACATAAAATAAGCACAATAAAAGGCTTTCTCATCTTTACTCCTAATAGTCTACAGGTTTTGTATATTAATTTTTATAAGGCAAATATATATTAATTTGGTAGATATTATAGAATATTAAAAAAATATTTTTACATTTGACATCGAGAAAAGAATACCAAATCAATAGATTTTATTTGTTATATGCAAAGCTTCCGCACAGAATTAGAAAACCCTATCGTGGAAAAGGAAATTATCGAACTTGAAAAAAAGATTCGGTTGTTCCATGAGGGCAAAATTGCCGACGAGAAATTTAGATCGTTGCGTTTGGCTAGGGGGGTCTATGGACAAAGACAACCTGGAGTTCAAATGGTTCGTATAAAACTTCCATTTGGAAAGGTTACCTTCAAGCAATTGCTTAAAATTGCAGCGATATCAGATGAATATGCAAGCAGCAATTTACACCTTACAACACGCCAAGATATACAGATCCACTATGTCAGTCTAGACCGCACTCCCGAGCTTTGGGCGAAATTAGCTGAAGACGACATTACTTTAAGGGAGGCTTGTGGGAATACAGTCCGTAATGTCACCGCTTCTCCAACTTCGGGCATCGATCCAAAGGAACCATTTGATGTTTCGCCATATGCTCAGGCGACCTTTGAATATTTTTTGCGCAATCCCGTTTGTGCGGAAATGGGGCGAAAATTTAAAATGTCTTTTTCCGCCAGTGACGAAGATACTGCATTCTCCTATATCCATGATCTTGGTTTTATTCCAAAACTAAAAGTTGTTAATGATGTGCAAACCAGGGGTTTTAAAATACTATTGGGTGGAGGATTGGGATCTCAGCCTTTCTTAGCATCAGTAACAAACGAGTTTCTACCCGAAGATGAACTGATCCCCTATATAGAAGCAACACTTCGTGTTTTTGATCGTTATGGCGAAAGAAATAACCGAAATAAAGCTCGATTCAAATACCTTATTCAGAAATTAGGCTTAGAAGAAGTGCTCAATTTAATTGAAGCCGAAAAGATCGCAACGAAGGTAAAAAGCTATCCGATCGACCGAACCAAAATCGAACAGCCATTACCACCGGACGACAGCCAGCTATCAATTATTGATCTAGACAGCGATCTAAATTACCAGATCTGGAAAAACACCAATACATTCGGACAAAAACAAGAAGGATATTATGGTGTCTATGTGCGGGTATCCACGGGTGACATCGGTACAGACAAAGCTCGCGCGTTGGTTGCTGGTCTGAAGGATTTGGTCGCGGACGATATCCGTATCACGCAGAACCAGAGCTTACTGCTAAAATATGCAACACAAAAGTCACTACCACATATTTATCAATTACTTCAATCGTTGGATCTAGCCCAGGTCGGTTTTGATAGTACAGCAGATGTCACAACCTGCCCTGGTACGGACACCTGCAATCTAGGCATCTCAAACAGTACCGAAATGGCCCGGGTTATTGAATCTTATATCGCTGAATTTCACCAGGATTTTGTCTTTAACCGCGATTTAAAAATCAAAATTTCGGGTTGTATGAATTCGTGTGGCCAACATGGATTGGCACATATCGGCTTTCATGGTAGTTCCGTCAAAGCGGCGGGCAAAGTCGTCCCTGCAGCGCAAGTTATGCTTGGGGGTGGAACAATTGGTAATGGTGAAGGGCGTGTTGCCGAGCGTATTATTAAAGTACCGACGAAAAGAGTGTTACATGTTGTCGAATGGGTGCTCAATGATTATAAGAAAAATGCAGAAGCAAATGAAAATTTCCATGCTTACTACGACAGACAAAGTAAAAATTACTTTTATAATCTTTTAAAACCACTATCGGATTTAACCAATCTTGCTGAGGACGAATTTGTTGACTGGGGACATGAAGGAACTTTCCAAACGGCAATCGGGGTTGGCGAATGTGCAGGTGTTGTTATTGACTTGGTTGCCACGTTGATCTATGAGGCGGAAGAGAAGTTACAATGGGCAAATGAAACATTTCGTGAATCCAAATTCTCGGACGCGATTTATCATGCCTATAATGCCTTCGTCCAAGCTGCAAAAGCCCTATTATTAGATAAAGGGGTTAGCGCAAGTACACAAAATAGCGTAATCAACGAATTCCAGTCACATTTCGTGGAAACAGGTGAATATAATTTTGAACAAACGTTTCAAGAACTAGTTTTACAGATCAGTAAAACTGAACCAACGGAGCATTTTGCAATCAAGTATCTTCAGGAAGCGACAAAGTTTATCAATGAAGTCTATCAACGAAAAAATTTAAAACCAGCATTGGTGTAGGAGAGAATAGGTATGTCAATAAAAGCAAAAGTAACATTAGTAGGAGCGGGGCCCGGTGATCCGGATCTGATCAGCCTAAAGGGGATCAAAGCAATAGAAAAAGCAGATGTCATTTTATACGATGCCTTGGTGAATGAAGAATTACTGGATTATGCACAGGCTGAATGCATCAAAATATATGTTGGAAAACGAGCAGAACAACTTTCTACATCACAGGATGAAATTAATCGCCTTTTGGTAGATTACGCCTTAAACTATGGTCATGTTGTCCGCCTAAAAGGAGGTGATCCATTTGTTTTTGGTCGTGGTGGAGAAGAAATTGATTACGTACAACAATATGGTATTGAAACGGCAGTTGTGCCGGGTATTTCCTCCGCAATTGGGCTTACCGGACTACAACAACTTCCATTGACTTACCGGGGAATCAGTGAAAGCTTTTGGGTAATAACGGGCTCAAAGTCAGACGGCTCGTTATCATCGGATCTTTATTTGGCCGCGGATTCCAAAGCGACGGTAGTAATCTTGATGGGGTATGGTAAATTGGCTGAAATCGTAGCCATTTACCGCGAGAGGAATCTACATAACCTACCTATCGCACTGATTCAAAACGGCTCGTTACCGAATGAAAAAGTTGTACTTGGCACAATAGACAATATTCTTGATGAATCTGTCGAGAAAAGAGTCGGTGTTCCTGCCATCATCGTAATCGGTGATGTTGTCGCAAAACACCGTTCATTTCATGAGATTAAAGAAAAAGCATTAGCATTGTAACCATGAACCAACTCTTTCCCATATTCGTTAAACTTAATCAGATCCACACGTTGCTTGTCGGCGGAGGAAAAGTTGCGCTGGAGAAATTTGAGGCTATGGCGTCCAATGACAACGCTTTAAATCTGACCATTGTAGCCAAGGAAATTATCCCCGAATTTGCGGAGTTACTAAAAAAATATCCGCAGATTGATCTATACGTTCGCCCATTTGCATCAGCAGATATTATGGACAAACAGCTCGTCATTGCAGCAACAAATAATATGGAACTCAATGACCAACTCCGCAGTTTAACATCCGAACAGCATATATTGTTTAATGCAGCAGATAAACCTGAATTGTGTGATTTCTATCTCGGATCTATTGTAAAAAAAGGGAACCTGAAAATCGCCATTTCCACAAACGGAAAGTCACCAACGATAGCTAAGCGCTTGAAAGAGTTGCTAAATGACCTGTTGCCAGAAGAAATAGACGAAACATTGTCACTCATGAGCGCTTATCGGGATCAGCTCAAAGGGGATTTCGAATTTAAAGTAAAGAAGTTGAACGAACATACAAAAGATATATTAGGTCATGAACGTTAAGGAACTCAAAGAAATTATTGGAGATAAAAAAGGAGTAGAGCTCCTGCAGACCGTGACTTCATTGTTCCCTAAGGAAGTCATTTTCTCAACCTCTTTTGGTATAGAGGATCAGATTATCACGGAATGGATCGGTAAAAATAACCTGGATATTCAACTATTCACATTGGATACTGGCCGACTGTTTAAAGAGACCTATTCGTTGTGGAGCCGTACGCTGGAGCGTTACCCCTTGCAGATTAAAGCATACAGTCCTAATAACTCGTTATTGGAAGATTTTATCAGCAAGAAAGGTCCAAATTCTTTTTACGAATCGGTAGAGAACCGCAAAGAGTGTTGTCGAATCAGAAAAATTGAACCGCTGCAACGTGCCATCAGCGGAAAGAAAGTTTGGATAACAGGTATACGTTCGGATCAGTCTGTCAATAGGCACGATATGGACTTTATCGAATATGATGAGGTAAACCAAATTATCAAAATACATCCTTTGTTTGACTGGACTTTTGAAGAGGTAAAAACGTACTGTAAGGAGCATTATATTCCATACAATGTATTACATGACAAAGGTTTTCCAAGTATTGGATGTCAGCCCTGTACCCGTGCGATACAAGAAGGTGAAGATTTCCGTGCCGGCCGATGGTGGTGGGAAGATCAAAGTAAAAAAGAATGTGGTTTGCACGCTGTTAAGTCATAAAATAGCCAAGTAGAAACCCAAATTCATTAAATAAAATTTTATTATCTCAGAGAATGGACTATTTAGATCATTTAGAAGCGGAAGCAATATATATTTTAAGAGAGGTCGCCGGACAATTTGAAAAACCTGCGCTATTATTCTCTGGAGGCAAGGACTCCATTACACTTGTCCACTTGGCAAAAAAAGCATTCAGACCCGGTAAATTTCCTTTTCCATTGGTTCACATTGACACAGGTCACAATTTTCCCGAAACAATTACCTTCAGGGACGCGTTGATTGAAGACATAGGAGAAAAACTTATTGTTGGTTATGTTCAAGACAGCATTGACCAAGGCAAAGTCGTTGAGCAGAAGGGAAAAAATGCAAGTCGGAATGCCTTGCAGACAGTTACCTTACTCGACACAATCTCCAAACATGGTTTTGATGCCTGTATAGGTGGCGCACGCCGAGACGAAGAAAAAGCCCGTGCCAAGGAAAGAATCTTCTCCGTGCGAGATGAATTTGGACAATGGGATCCGAAACGCCAAAGACCTGAGCTCTGGAGCATCTTTAATGGAAAAATAAACAAAGGCGAAAATGTACGCGTGTTTCCCATTTCAAACTGGACCGAATTGGATGTTTGGAATTATATCAAGCGTGAGCAAATAGCCTTGCCGTCTATCTATTTCAGTCATGAACGGGAAGTCATTACGCGCAATGGTCAATTGATGGCTGCCGCCTCATTCTTAAATATCGATGCAGACGATGTCATAGAACGCAAATCCGTACGTTTCAGAACGGTAGGCGACATGACATGTACAGCGGCTGTAGATTCAACGGCTACTGAACTGGACGACATTATCGCTGAGATCAAAGCATCAACCGTGAGTGAACGTGGAGCCCGTATGGATGATAAAGTATCTGAGGCTGCTATGGAAGAGCGCAAAAAACAAGGATACTTTTAACCCTATTTCAAATCGAATACCAGAGATTGACAACAATGAATATATTGAAATTTATTACGGCCGGTTCTGTAGATGATGGTAAAAGTACCCTCATAGGCCGGTTATTATACGATACCAATTCCATTTTGGATGACCAATTGGAAGCTATACAACGTGCCAACCGGAAAAATGACGATGGGACAGTAGACTTGGCCATATTAACGGATGGACTTAAAGCTGAACGTGAACAAGGCATAACAATCGACGTAGCCTATAAGTATTTTCAGACCGAATACCGAAAATATATTATAGCCGACGCTCCAGGACATATCCAATACACCAGAAACATGGTCACTGGCGCTTCCAATTCCGACCTTATAATCATTTTAGTTGATGCACGTAAAGGCGTAATTGAGCAGACAAAACGCCATTCCTTTATTGCTAAATTACTGGCGATGAAGCAAGTACTTGTCTGTGTCAACAAGATGGATATGGTCGATTATAGTGCTTCTGTTTTCGAGCAGATCAAAGCAGATTATTTAACGTTAGCTAATAATCTCGGACTTAAGGATATTGATTTTATACCTGTGTCAGCATTAAAAGGAGACAATATTGTCCATAAGTCGGAAAGAATGAGTTGGTATGCAGGCGAATCTTTATTGGATTACCTGGAAAATGTAGAAATTCACGAACAGGAAGCGGCCAGCTGGAGGTTTCCCGTCCAATGGGTTGTGCGGCCACAAACCGATGATTTACATGACTATAGAGGGTATGCAGGCCGCGTACTAGGAGAGGGCCTTAAGGTTGGTGACCAGGTAATTGTTTATCCGGCAGAAACTTTTAGCACAGTGAAAGCCATCGAATTAAACGGACAACAACTTCAACGGGCTGAAAGTGGACAATCGGTCATTATCCATCTCAGCGATGATGTCGACATTAGCCGTGGTGACACAATTGCCAGCGTGGAAAACCCACCAAAATTCGAACGTAATATCCAGGCAAATTTGTGCTGGTTTGACAACAAACCTTTGGATACGGATCAGATTTATCTTATTCAAAGTCACAGCAAATTAACCAAGGTTAAGATTGTAGACGTTTTATACAAATTTGATATCAATACACAGGAAAAAATACATGATGAGCCAATTAAACTAAATGATATTGGTCGAATAGCCATTAAATCAGCTGAGAATCTAGTATTTGATTTGCAACAGGAAAATGCCGCAAATTCTCAAGCCATTGTTATTGATCCACGCACAAATTTAACAGTCGGCGCATTGATGATCCAAGCTGTCGACTAACGAAGACAATTAATCGTAAATATTCAACCTAAATATTTTTTAAGGAACTCAGACCATGTTTGGGTTCCTTTTGTATTTGCTGCCGTGTTTATTAAAACCAGTGGATTTACAAAATACTATTAAATCGTACCTAAAAGGAGGCTATACAAATCTTCTATTTAACATAATATAAATTATAAACAAAACTATACTAGAAAAGGGTATAGGTTTTACACTAAAGCAGAATCATTTTACACTTAAACAGAATCATGTCCGCTTGTTACCAATAAAAATCGAACAAAATACGGCTAATACATTAATGCACACACATTTCGGCAATTAATAATCGGTTTTAAATGATAAATATAAAGTATGAAATTTCATTAAAACAGATTATTATTTGTAAATAATTAACAAATATTGGTTGTTCGTTAAAAAATACATAAATTAGTGCCAGCCAAAGGGAAATTTTACTAATTAAAACATGTCAAAAAATTATAACGACTTTATCTCCATCGTTGAGAAACGAAATCCAAATGAACCAGAATTCTTACAAGCTGTAAAAGAAGTTACCGAGGACCTATTTCCTTATATTACAGAAAACCATCCTGAGTTTTTCGAACAAAAGATTCTCGAAAGACTTACTGAACCAGAGCGTATTATATCTTTTCGAGTAACTTGGTTGGACGATAACCATCAAGTACAGGTAAATCGCGGATACCGTGTTCAAATGAACAGTGCTATTGGTCCTTATAAAGGCGGTCTTCGCTTCGCTCCTTCCGTGAACCAAAGTATCCTTAAATTTCTTGCTTTTGAACAGGTATTTAAAAATAGTTTGACCGGGTTGCCGATTGGTGGCGGCAAAGGCGGCTCCGATTTTGATCCGAAAGGAAAATCGGATAATGAGATCATGCGGTTTTGTCAGAGTTTCATGACCGAGCTTTATCGTCATATTGGCGCTGACACGGATGTTCCTGCTGGAGATATTGGTGTTGGAGGACGTGAGATAGGCTATTTATTCGGTCAGTTTAAACGCCTGCAAAATAACTTTACTGGTGTTCTTACCGGTAAAGGTGAGTTGTGGGGAGGTTCTTATATACGTCCAGAAGCGACAGGTTATGGTTTATTGTATTTTGTTGACTGTATTTTCAAACATCAGGGAAAATCATTGAAAGGCAAAGTAGCCACTGTTTCTGGTGCAGGCAACGTGGCATTTTATGCGGTTGAAAAAGCATTGCAGCTGGGGGCTAAAGTGATCACAGTATCAAACAGTTTAGGAACATTGTACGATCCGGATGGCTTTGATACTGAAAAAATGGCCTTTGGAGCTTCATTAGGAAGAAGTTTGGATCAATACCCATCCAAATACCCGAATGCTCAGTTCTTCCCAGGCCAAAAGCCTTGGCAATTTAAATGCGATATCGCATTACCTTGTGCAACGCAAAATGAATTGGATGAATCCGACGCCAATATGCTTGTAGCAAATGGTTGTATCTGTGTAGCCGAAGGCGCTAATATGCCTTCTACAGCTGAAGCTATTAAAGTATTTCTCGATGCAAAAATCAGTTTCGCCCCAGGTAAGGCAGCGAATGCTGGTGGTGTTGCTGTCAGCGGCTTGGAAATGTCTCAAAACTCCATCCGTACACAATGGTGTACCGAAGAAGTTGACAATCGTTTAAAAACCATTATGGAGAGTATCCACGAAACCTGTTTAAAATATGGTAAGGAAAGTGAATTTGTAAATTACTTAAAAGGTGCCAATATTGGTGGCTTTATCAAGGTAGCAAATGCCATGAAAGCCCAAGGTATCGTCTAGAAAGCCTTTTTCTAATCATATCATAATCCTGAGCGCTCAAATGCATTGCATTTGGGCGTTTTTTTATACTTTTATAGCAAATTTAAAAACAAGAGATTTACATGAGACTAATAGCTGAACTTCCTCATCCTGATTGCAAGATTTCAATTTTTGGGATGAACCAAAAATTCATCATTAAGTTTGAACAAGGCAATTTGGAACAATCCTATAAAATTGCGGAAATGGATATTATTGGTGGTGTAAATGGTGTATTCGATTTGCTTGATGAGGAATTTCTAAAAAGTGTAATTGATCAATTCGCATTGATGCGTCAGTCTTTTAACAGTGCTTACGGCAGATACGAATAATAAATTTATGTTAAACTATCTATATTTTGCTGCATTTTGGGCCTGCCAGATTATCTCCTCCATCCTATTTAAGCTCGGTGGACTACACCCAAAATATAAATGGACAACTTTGATTGTCGGAAATATTATTCTGCTCTCTGCAAGCTGGTTCCTTGTACAGTTATTCAAAAATGTATCTCAGCCCATTGTTATCGCCTTGTGCTCTGGTGGCACATTCTTGACCGTGCAATTAGCCATGGCACTGTATTTTAAAAGTCCGCTGTCCTGGATGCAGGTACTTGGCATGTTTGTCATTATCTCCGGTATGGTGCTGATAACCTTTGGTGGTAAAGAAACGATTTAACTTCAATTTACAGGACGAAAGCTCCCGCTCGACGCCAGCTAAACGACCACATACATTTAAATAAAAATTTAAATGAAAATTGGAGCTCACAATAGCAACCTTTTGAGCTCCAATTCATTTTGTCTACAAATAAGCGTAGGTGATACCATCACCACCACGGTCTTGATGTTCGTCCTCAAAACGACTAACATGACTATATTTACGTAAATAATCGCGGATAAATTTGCGCAAAATTCCGTCACCCTTTCCGTGGATGATTTTTAGCGATGGATATCCGATCATGACCGCCCTATCCAGCACGCGTTCCAGCTCATGAAGCGCATCCTCCGTTCGCATACCCCTCAGATCAATTTCAGGCTTAAAGTCCGCCACCGAAGCTGCCGATGTTGACCTTGATAAACTTTTTGCAGATTTTTTTCCTTCCCGTCCCACTAGCTTAATCACATTCTTCCGCTTTTGTACGGTACGCAATTCGCCCATAGCGAGAATAAGATTATTTTTAGCAATTTCTACCACCTGTGCCTCAGCACCATTATCTAAAATTTGAACCCAGTCCCCAACAGTTAATTCGGTGGATTCCTGAACGTTTTCTTTAATAGCTTGCTTTGCCGGCTTCTGTTCTTTAGGCAGTACGGCCTGGAGTGCCTGATCTAAGTTATTACGCAATTCACGGGTCTTTTCTTTATCTGCTTTGACCGATTTAATTTGAGCAACCGTATTCTCAATGAGTTTATTTGAATTCTTTATAATCTGTTGCGCTTCTTCCTTAGCCTTCTTCAGAATGACTTTTTTATTTTCTTCTAGATAGGTTTGCAGTTCCAGGTATTCGGATTTGATGGTCTCCAGTTCTTTCTCCCGCTTAATTATCGCAACTTTGGTGTCAAACACCTCTTTCTTCTCTCTTTCGAGATCAATCAAAAGGTTGTCAACTTTCTTTTGCTCCACACCAATTTTGCTTTTCGCAGACGCTAATATTTCCTTACCTAAGCCAATTTTTTGAGCAATTTCAAAGGCATACGAACTCCCCGGTTTACCGATCTGAAGAATATACATTGGCTTCATTTCGCGGTTGTCAAATAACATCGAAGCATTCTCTAAACCGGGCGAATTGCTCGCAAATACCTTCAGATTACTATAGTGTGTTGTCACTACGCCTCTAATCTGCTTTTTATTGAGCGATTCTAATACAGCTTCAGCGATAGGTCCACCAAACAAAGGATCGGTACCGGTCCCAAACTCATCGATTAAAACCAAGGTACGCCCATTGGCAAATTCCGTAAAATATTTCATCTTTGAGAGATGTGCACTATAGGTACTTAAATCACTCTCTATCGATTGATCATCACCTATATCTGCAAATATCTGCTTAAAAACGCCCACTTTCGTCGTTGGGTCAGCAGGAATTAATAGCCCAGATTGCACCATGATCTGCAATAGGCCTACCGTTTTCATGCAGACAGATTTACCCCCTGCATTTGGTCCCGAAACAACAATTACACGCTGGACATCGTCAATTTGTATATTCAGCGGCACAACAGTATGATGGTGATTTAATAATAAAAGTGGATGCCTAGCATTCACCAAATTAATCTCCACTTCTTTAGACAATTCGGGCATTTCAGCCTCGATGTCCAAAGCAAAAAGTGCTTTTGCACGTACAAAATCTACTTTTGTCAGTAGTCCATGATAAGAAAGCAACAACGGAAGGTGCGGACGAACTTTATCGGTCAATTCCACTAGGATACGAATCACTTCTCGTCGGCGTTCAAATTCTAAATCTCTAATTTTATTGTTGAGCTGAAAGACTTCTTCAGGCTCTATATAAGCCGTTTGACCTGTAGCAGATTCATCATGAATCAAACCTTTAAGCTTTCGTTTATTCTCTGCTAAGACGGGAATACAAAGCCTTCCATCGCGTATGGTAAGATTACCATCGGCGGTCCATCCACTATCCTGAGCACTTTTAAAGATGCTGTTAATGCGCTTTAAAGCTTCTTGCTCAGCCTTTTGAATCTGTTGAGTAATCTCCAACAGCAGTCGCGAAGCATTATTTTTGAGCTTTCCGCGCTCATCGATCACCATTTCGATATCACGAATGATGCCCTTCTCTATCGGTAAATGTTCAAAGAGAATCTCAAGATTGGGATAAAGCCCCTCACGTTCGTTAAAATAACGGATGATAGCGTAGACAGTCTTTAATGAAAGTAATACTTTAAAGAATTCCTCTTCAAGCAAAAAAGCTCCCTCTACCCGAGCTTTTTCAATAATGGACCGAAGTGGAAAAAAATTCTCAACAGGAAATGCACTGTCGTTCACCAAAAGGTCTTTAAACTCATTGGTCTGTCTTAAAAATCGATCAATCTGATCAAAACGGGTCTGTGGCTGAATTTTATCCACCAAATCCCTACCCGATTCGCTTAAGCATTTTTGTCTTATTTTATCTTTTATCTCGGAGAATCCGAGCTTATCTATTGCATTTAATGGATATACCATAGAAATCATATTCGTTGAATAATTAAAGTTTCACCGGAGGCTTCATTTGCCTCGGCGGGCTGAGAACTGGTCCGCTTTCCAGTTCTGCGTTTGGTAACTTCCGAAGTGGAACCTCCTTCGGTGTGATTACAGTATCCTTACCTGGGCTGCTCCCTACACCCGAAGACGCATCAACTGGTAAAGCTGGGATACCTACAGATAATTGATTCATAAGATAACCATCTACACTGATACCGGTTTTCATTTGGAAATAGCGATTAAAAGATGAAGCGGCTTCTCTAAAACTCAATTTTGTTGTATTTGGCGTATAATGAATAAGTGCGGCAATTCTTTCCTGATAAGCTTGTTGCCCACGCATAACCCGATTGGTACTATCCTGAATACGTACATTAACAATCGAGTCTCTGCTACGGATAGAATCTTGCTTTTTCCTATCGATGTCTGCATAAAACTTATTTTCTTTCGTTAGATTTTCTTCCACTTTTTTATAAATAGCAGACATGACTTCTGCATCCTTTCCATAATAGTCTAAATTCTTTTTAAAAGAAACGGAATCCAAACCATATTTATCGAAGGTAACTTGGTACAGAGGCAACATGACTTTGCGCGCACTATCAATGGGTAAAATATTGAGGTATGAATCTGTCAATTGAATTTCGGTCAGTGCATCCACAAACTTACTTTCGGAGATAATATCTTTGTCCCCTGTACGTACACAGGCACCAAATAAAAAAATGACTGCAAGTAGATTCAGTATTAATCGTAGCATTTCGTAGTTTTGTACAAATTTACAAAAAGCACCGACATTTGGCACTTTTTACATCATCAAAACTATATCGGAAATGAGTATTGCTAGTAATTTAGAAGCGTTAAGATTGGAGACTGAAGCTGTCGGCGTACAACTTGTGGCTGTATCGAAGACAAAATCCAACTCAGATATCATGGAAGCCTATGAGGCAGGTCAACGTATTTTTGGCGAAAACCACGTTCAAGAGTTAGTTGAGAAAGCGGAGCTTTTACCCAAAGATATTCAATGGCATATGATTGGCCACCTTCAAACGAATAAGGTCAAGTATATTGCTCCTTTCATCAGTCTAATTGCATCTGTTGATTCGCTCAAATTACTGAAGGAAATAAATAAACATGCCCAAAAATCAAAACGCACCATCGACTGTCTTTTACAAGTTTATATTGCTGAGGAAGACACCAAATTTGGTTTTGACCATGCTGAACTTATCGAACTGCTCCGCGACGATGAATTTCTCGAATTGAAGAACATCCGTATTTGCGGTTTGATGGGAATAGCCTCAAATACAGATAACCAGAAAGTAATAAAAGCTGAGTTCTATGAGCTTAAAATGTTGTTTGATGGGATCAAAGCAAGTTTTTACAGAAAAGATGAACATTTCAGCATTCTTTCCATGGGCATGTCCTCCGACTATAAATTGGCTATAGAAGAAGGTTCAACAATGGTGCGTATAGGAAGTACAATCTTTGGAAAACGAGTAATCAAACACTTTAAAAACAATGACTAAACAAATTATAAGACAAGCTGTTAAAGCTGACTGCCCACGGATGCTCGAATTGATTAATGAACTGGCAATTTTCGAAAAAGCACCCGATGAGGTCACGGTCTCACTTTCGGAATTTGAAGACGCAGGATTTGGAAAATCACCTGTTTGGGGGGCATTTGTCGCAGAAGTAGCAGACGAAATTGTCGGCATTTCATTATATTATACCAGATATTCAACCTGGAAAGGCCGAAGACTCTATTTGGAAGATCTAATCGTGACAGAAAATATGCGTGGATCAGGAATTGGAAAACTACTGTTTGATAAGACGCTGGCCTACGGCAAACAGTGCGGTTATCATGGCATGGTATGGCAAGTCTTGGACTGGAATGAACCGGCCATTAAGTTTTATGAAAAATATAAAGCGGACTTTGATGCGGGATGGCTCAATGTATCAATTACTTATTAAATAACGGATATTATCATTTTAATGCGGTTTCAGTTTTCCTTAAAAATATTAGTTATCAGCTATCTGTTTTATGCTTGCAATGGACAAAGTGTACCTGCCGATGTTGTTCAACCTACAGATACACTCTCCTATAGTAGAAAAAGCATAGACGAGCATAGCAATTATTTTCTTAAGGAAGAAAATCGACTAGACACGACCTATTTTCGCGCAAAATACCCTGTTTTTGATGAAGATAAGATCAATGATCTGATTACCAATATTGTTCATCTCGAAGGCGATACCAGTATGCAGGAGGCTGCCCATCGTTTTATTAACGCTTACAATGAATATGTGGAGGATAATAACGGTAAGTCTACAGCAACCTGGAACCGGGAGCTACAGGTGGATGTGATCGCCAATACGCCAGTTTTTCTGGGAATAAGGGCCCAACAGGAAGAGTACACGGGCGGTGCGCATGGTGACCACTTTACCCTTTATGCAAACTTCGATAGGCAGTCAAACAAACAGATTGTAATTGATGACATTATTCAAACACAGCATAAAGATAAGTTTATCAAAATCGCTGAGCAGTATTTCCGCACACAGGAAGGGTTAAGTAGCGATGATCTATTAAATGGAACGTATTTTTTTGAAGACGGTAAGTTTTCGCTCGCAGATAATTTTACGATCGAAAAAGACGACATCCTATTTCATTACAATGTGTATGAAATCAAATCCTATGCTGAAGGGATTACTGAATTGCGCATTCCCTACGCTACTTTCAGACATTTGATTTCAGAAAAAGGATTACAGTATATTCATAGTATTAATTAGCAATCAACTAAACTAATAAATAAATGCAGGTTTTTAAATTTGGAGGTGCATCCGTTAAGGATGCTGAAAGCGTCAGAAACTCAGCACGGATTATCTCGAAATACAAAGGCGACGCCTTGCTCGTTGTCATATCCGCTATGGGAAAGATGACTAACCTTCTCGAAAGATTGACCAAAGAATATGTTAATAACACGGGAAACCAACTTCAGACGCTGGATGAGGCCAAACAATTTCACTTTCATATCCTTCAAGAATTATTTCCTGAAGGTGAACACCCTATATTTGATGAAGTTGCAAACTGTTTTGTCGAGATCGAGTGGATTTTAGAGGAGGAGCCTCAAGATTCATACGACTATCTGTTCGATCAAATTGTATCGATGGGCGAACTTATTTCCACCAAGATTGTGGCAGCTTATGTGGCCTTTATTGGTGAAAAGGTACGATGGATCGATGCACGGGATTATATATTTACGGACAACACCTATCGTGAGGCTGTCGTCGACTGGAACAAAACGGAAGAAAAAATCCGCACAGATCTTCCAGCTATTCTCGACGAATACATTGTCATCACACAAGGATTTTTGGGCTCTACTTCTGAAAATTTCACAACCACCTTAGGCCGTGAAGGGTCTGACTATTCTGCAGCGATATTTGCATCCTGTTTAAATGCCGAAAACGTAACGATCTGGAAAGATGTACCGGGTGTACTCAATGCCGATCCCAAATGGTTTGAAAAGACTGAACTCATTCCTGAATTGTCTTATACCGATGCGATAGAGCTTACCTATTATGGTGCAACGGTCATCCATCCGAAAACCATCAAGCCCTTACAGAATAAGAAAATTGCACTGAATGTACGCTCTTTTGTCGATCCTGACTCGCCAGGAACAATGATCAGGAGTACGAATCAGACTTTACCTGTTCCGTCCTTCATCTTTAAGGTGAACCAAATTTTCATTTCGATCTCGCCAAGGGATTTCTCATTTATCGTGGAAGATAATTTAAGAGACATTTTCAATCTATTCCATGAGCACCGTATCAAAATAAATATGATGCATAATACAGCCATCAATTTTACCGTTTCGGTAGACGATACAGGAAAAAATGTGGTAGACTTAATTAACGAGCTCGAGCAGCGCTTCAAAGTCAAATATGAATCTGGACTTGAACTGATCACTATTCGCTATTACAACCAGGAGACCATTGATCGAGTTCTGGTCGATAAGGAAGTGATAAGCGAACTAAAAGACACCTATACTTGCCAGCTTCTTGTAAAGAAAATATAAATGAATACACTGATCCTTCAAGAGGAGATTCAGCAGTTTCTGGATAGAAACGCAGAGCAGTCTCCTGCTAAAATCGCACTTAAAAAATCTCCTTTTGAAGGAATATCGCCGTCCGAGCTTGCTACTCAACTGGACGGGAAACAACGAGCAAGTACAAAAATCCCCCTGTGGGCCAATACGCCGGGAATCTATTTTCCCCCAAAGCTTAACTTGGAGCAATGTTCTTCAGAGAAAACAGCATTATTTAAAAGTACACTGATAAATGAGGGAACGCACTTAGTCGATGTCACCAGTGGTTTCGGTGTAGACAGCTTTTACTTCTCAAGGCAGGCGGCGCAGGTTACTGCCTGTGAATTAAATCCTGAATTGGCAGCCGTCTCAAAACATAATGCGGCTATATTAAAGGCAGACAACCTTCACGTCATTGCCGCTAACGGTGTGGATTACATCCTCGATGACGCAAACAGACGATTCGACTACATCTATTTAGATCCCTCTCGAAGAGTTCAAAACAAAAAGGTCTTTTTATTAGATGAATGTGAACCTAATTTAGTTCAATTACAAGATGTTTTTTTTCAGCACAGCACTACCATTATCAGCAAACTGGCACCACTACTGGATATATCCTCTGCCGTGCAGCAACTGCGACATGTGAAAGATGTTTATGTCGTATCGGTTCAAAATGATTGTAAAGAGCTTGTATTCGTACAAGAAAAAGATTATGAAGGTGGTGCAACCGTTCATGCTGTCAGATTATTTCAAGGACAGCAACAAGTTATCTCCTTTACCTATGAAAGTGAGCGCGCCGTTGTTAATGAATACAGTGAACCCCTGTCCTATCTGTATGAGCCAGATGTTGCACTTTCCAAAGCTGGTGCCTTTAAAATTGTTGGCCAAATTTTCAATGTTAAAAAATTACATAAAAATACACATCTCTACACTTCCGATCAGAAAATCGAAAATTTTCCCGGTAAAACATTCCTGATTAAGCAGGTGGAATCCTTTACCGATTTCAAGAAAAATAAGAAACCCTTACAATCGGGAATCATTGCCAAAAATTTCCCCCTCAAAACAGAGGAGATCAAAAAGAAATTTAAAATTAGGGATGCGGGAGACTCGTTTGTATTTTTTACAACAACCCAAAATGATCAATTTAGTGTCATACATACACAACGAATGCTAGAATAGACATTTTCATTACAATTGTCGAAAATCTTCTCCTTAAATTTAATGCATGGATAAAATAGAGTTATCAGCATTGGATTTGGCTCCCATAAAAAAAGGAGAAAATACAGCTAGCGCATTGGCCCGTACGGTCAAAATTGCCCAACATATAGAACAACTGGATTTGAAAAGGATTTGGGTTGCAGAGCATCACAACATGGAATATATCGCCAGTTCTGCGACATCCCTTTTGATACAACATATTGCATCAAACACAAACCGTATTCGTGTAGGATCTGGCGGAATAATGTTGCCCAATCATGCGCCTTTGGTTATTGCAGAGCAGTTTGGAACTTTAGAAACCTTATTTCCGGGACGTATTGACCTCGGTTTAGGACGTGCTCCAGGTACAGACCAGTTAACTGCAATGGCTTTACGCAGAAACAACCTAAATACCGCTTTTCAATTTCCTCAAGAGGTGAAAGATCTGCAACGTTACTTTAGCGCAGACAATTTTGATGCAAAAGTACGTGCCTTTCCGGGCGAAGGTTTGGAGATACCCCTGTACATTTTGGGATCAAGTACCGACAGTGCCTATCTGGCGGCAAGCTTAGGGCTTCCTTACGCTTTTGCGACACATTTTGCACCTGCGCAATTTGCTTCGGCGAGTATGATCTATCACCAAAATTTCATCCCATCTGACGTGCTGGAAAAACCTTATTTTATGTCGTGCGTCAATGTTATCGCCGCAGATAGCAACGAAGAAGCAGAATTTTTAGCAACCAGTTTCTTCAACCTCTTTGCCGGTATCGTAACAAATACAAGAAGACCATTATCAGAACCCACTCCAGAAGTAATTTACAAAGGAATACCGGCAATCGAGCAAGCTGTTAAAAGTATGGCTTCATGTGCTTTCATTGGTGACAAAACCAATATACGTCCACAAATCGAGAAATTTGTAAAAGACCATAAAGTAGATGAGATTATCGCTACTTCCTATATTTTCGACGATGAAAAATGCCTCAAGTCATTTTCGCTGTTAAAAGAAGCACTTGCTTAAAAAATCGCTCGATTTATATACGGTGAATTTTATATATTTAAACTAAATTCACCGTATATGAATATCTATAATGCCTTCGCACTTCTAATGGGATTGTTTTCCCTCCAAGCATGCACGAATCCCACTTCTCATCAGGTCGGTGGAAAAACCGACACGGACAAGGCCACTGACACATTGTCCCAAGTCGTTGCGGACAGCAGTACAGTTAATCAATCCTTAATAGCCGATCCAAAGAAGGGACAGATTTTGCTCGTGCGTAGCTACCGAGTTTGGGAAAAGGAAGATCCTACAGCTGTTTTAAATAAGGATTGGTACGACCTTTATGAAGAAAATGGCAAATATTACCTGGAAAAAGTTGATTATGAAATAAAAGACGGTTATGACGAGTGTGCTGGCGTTCCAATTCGAAGCATTGAATCACGCAGAAACTCATTGCTATTCCTAAAGTTGGAAGGACTCCAAGCCGGTGCATTAGAAAATTTAAAAGTTACCCATTCCGAAATATGGCCTCAGGAATCGGTAGAATATGCGTTTAAAAATCAAAAAGTTACCCTGAGAGGATTTGGAACAATTAAATCCACCGAGGTGCAGACCGATGACAAAGGTCACGAGAAATTATTCCATGAGGTGACCAATTACAAACTAAGCTACATTTCAAACAAAGAAAACAAAGAAAAGACCCTATTTCATATCGATCAATTTGATGATGTATTTATGTCCACACTTTTTGTTGGGGATATCGACCGGGATGGTGTTCTGGATTTTATCTTTTCTAATCCGAGTCACTATGAGGAGCAAGCAATGCTGCTATTCTTGTCCAATCACGGCAATGCACTGACTTTTGAAGCTGATGCACAATTTGATTGTTAAAGCTGGTTAACATGGCTAGAATCAACGTCTACTTACATCAAATGAAGTCCATTGATCGCGCATTGCTTTCAGTGGGCATGTTTTTACTGATCTACATCATCTCTCCAATCCAATCCCTTCCACTGTTAAACCTGCTGCTATGCTGGCTGGGGTTTTGTATATCTTATACCGCCATATCCTGGTTTACATTTTATACCATGTCGGTTGAGACAATGGCAAAGAAAGCTCAAAAAGAAGATGGAAGCCGGCTTTTTGTCTCCTTATTCATCATTTTGGTCACCATAGGTTGCTTTGTTTCTGTCCTGATGATCATTATATCCAGCAAGGACAAACAGCTGAAGGATGCGTATATTATCGTCATTTGCATCCTAGCCATGATGGCTTCATGGATATTAGTTCATACCATCTATACATTTCATTATGCACGTCTATATTACGAAAATAGGTCCGACGGTGGTGGCTTAGAGTTTCCTGGCGACGAGAAGCCTGATTATCTGGATTTTGCATACTTTTCATTCGTTATGGGATGCACATTTCAAGTATCCGACGTGGGGATATCTTCAAAAAAGATACGCCGGGTAGCACTTTTTCACGGTCTCCTCTCCTTTGCTTTAAATACATTTGTTGTTGCATTGACGATAAATATCATTTCTGGATTAATCAATTGAGTTTTCGATCAAAAAGTCTTATTTTAGAGCAAAAATTACACACATGAAGTTTTTCAACGTCTTACTCGCGCTTTGTATCCTCATTATTTTAGTAGCTTCGTGTGCCAAAAATCAAGATTCAGGTAACGCTACTGCAGCAGCAGCGGGCAGTTTTATCGGGCGTATCCAATACCAAGATAATTCATTGGAAGTAGATCGGGATAATCGGCTTATTCGCGTTTTAAAAGAAAGCAACGGTACCTACAGAGTTGAGTTCTTCACGGGTATCCCAAATATTACTTCGCTTAGATTGAATCAAGAAAACGATACGACTTGGGTATCAGCTGACACGACAGGATTAAAGAATGTCAAAATTGAAGGAAAACGATTAACAATTAATTATCAAGCTAATAGCCAAAGTTGGGTCGTTGAAAATGCAGTCCGTAACTAATAATCAATCTAAATTGTCATATTAACTTCATTTTCTGTTTGAAAATTATTGCTTTCTCCCTATATTTAGTCAAGCATAAAGGAAAAGAGAAATGAAACAATTCAATAAATTAGGTGCGATTGCATCCGTGTTGGCTATTGCGCTTGCGTTGAGTGCATTTAGTTTCCAACAGGACAAACCAAAGGAAGAGCCCAAACCAACCAATTTAAAAGTTCTCCCAAAAAATATTTCCCATGACGAATTGATTTCCACCATGAAGGAATTTAACGTTGCCTTGGGCGTAAAATGTGGTTTCTGTCATGCACCATCAAAAGAAGATCCTAAGAAATTGGACTTTGCCAGTGATGAGAACCACAAAAAGGATATTGGGCGGGCGATGATCAAGATGACCCAAAAAATCAATAAAAAGTATTTTAACCGCAGTTGGAATAATGCTCCAGCCAAAGCAATTTCCTGTAAAACCTGTCATGGCGGGAAGGAAGAACCCGAGATGGTCTTAGCGAAAAACTAATCAAACCACATATTCATTTAACACCATAATACCGCGTATTATGGTGTTTTCTTTTGTTTTGGAACTTCGTTAATTACCACTCACCTTTTCTGCTTGTTGCGCCATTTGCCCAGCAGCCTACTCGTGGCAAAACTGACCAAAGTACCCAGTGCCGCTGTCAGGGCTGTTTGCAACACATCCCCCAGGGAAATGCTGGCCCAGATGGAACAGAGGGTACCGCCTATGGCCGAGATGCGGATATTATTCACTTTCATCATCCACGCTCCTTTCAGCCATAGTTTTGGCCGTATCGTTTGCCGCATGCACATCAGCTTCCGATGGCGGTTTTCCGTCACTTACCTCCGGTTGGAGTTTAGCTTCATCCAATACCTTTTCTACGATCCCCAATCCCAGAGCCAGGTAGTTCAATACGTTGCCAACCTTTTCCGGTAGTTTAACAGGAGCCGCCAGCACCAGCTGCAGGACCTGTCCTATTTTGTTAAAGATTTTTTTCATACTTTTTGCATTTTCAGTATCCCTACCATTAATACATCTTTCGTTAAGCTAAGGAGATCATGGAATTGAAAGCCTTGCGTTCCGACTGTCTATCGCTGACGCGAGATGACGATAGCATAAATCATTGTCCGAGCATAGCGAGTTTGATTTATGCCGTCAGCTTGCTAAGAAGAAGGCCAAAGGAATGCAGCAACTAATTCCAGATCTCCAAAGCCTTAACGAATACTCAAATACACTTCATCCCCCATATCCCACAGGCTATACACCAGCGCTTTAAGCTTTGCTAATGCCTTGCCGCTATAATCCCCAGTACCTTCGCCCGTTAACGTCGTTACCGGCGCAATGCAGCCCTGCAATTCACGGAGTGCATTGTTGGCCGCATGGATCAGTATTGCTTCGCGGCCGAGCACCAGCGGGATGCCAATCTGCTCACCATGTTTGGGGTAGCGCCGTTTCTCCAACTTATATCGACCAATTGGAATACAGCTGATCCTTGGCGTATTATTTCTATCAGGCAGCTCGATTGTATGGCATATCTCTTCGCCTTGATAGCTGATGGTACCATTGGTTCCCCGTGCTCCATACTTTCGTAGGAGCAGCAGGGTGTGTTTAACAGCCATATTAGCTAATGGATAGTTTACCCAGGTAAACACTCGGAGAAGTCTTGATACCATCCTGATGACCGGTAAATACCCAGCCTTCCAGCGTGTCACCGGAGTAGCTAGTAGGCAGCTTGAAACTCATACTTGCTTCTTCGCGAGTCGCAGACTCCAGGATACTGAAGAAATTCTTGCTGCTGTTGTACATGAGCAGAATAACAGAATCGCCGGCGAACGCGTTAAGTTTGTTGAACTGCGGCTCCCATGTCAACATGATCTCCTGCGGAAAAGCTTCTGACCATTCTGCACCCATCAGCGTTGCCAATGAGCCCTTGGAAATAACGATCTTTGCATAATCTATTTCGAATGCAGGGTAAGTACCTGTTACGCCACCATAATTCAGGAGATATTGTAGCGCCTTGTTGTACCCTGTTGCTTTACTCTGCAATTTGTCCGAATAGCCCAGGTTGAGTAGATCCTTGATCGGCGAAAGAAAAGCTACCGCGGTTGCAAATCTTGCCCGCTGTGCGATCTGTCCTTCACTCGCTTTTTTGTTTGTAATCTTGGAGAGTGAGCGGACATAATCCACACCTCGCCAACTGCTTCCTATTACACTTCCTACTTTCCCAGAGTAGGCTCCGTGTATACCTTTTAAAAATCTTGCCATGATTATACATGTTTAAATAATAAATAGTTACGACTGTCATGAGCAGTCTTTGTTTTGCTAGCAAGAGCTAAATTAGCATGACTTTTTTCAGTAGAAGGATAAATGCAGGGATTGATATTACACGGGTGGAAATGCTGTCATTGCCTGTCAACTTTAACAGATCGGCAGCCCCCTCGGTAGTCCGTTGGGCCGTTAAGCGATCGTATTCGGGACGTATTCGGAAAAGATTGCAGACAGCTTCGACACAGCTTCGGCTGCTGTTCGGGTATTGTTCGGGTGCTGTTCGACTGGGAGTCGAAGCCGACTCGAAGCGTTGTCGAAGCCCACCCGAAGGAGCGTCGAAGATGTGCCCCAGCTGTGTCGAAGCAAAGTCGAAGGATAGCCAGACCGTCGCCGAACAGCTGCCGAAGCGTAGCGATGTGAAGAAACTTGCGTTCGCTTGTTCGCAAGAAATAACAAAGGAGCCTTTTGGCTCCTTTGTTACAACGCGCTAAATCCGCCCCTTACGCCTGCTCTCTTCCAGTTGCTGGTGTAAATCCGACAAGTAATAATAGTGCCGCTTGCCCAGTTTCCTCGGCCTGAGCTTTCCTTCGCGGACCAGTCGGTAATACTTCGATTCAGAGATACCCAATTTGTCGAGCACATCAGCGATATCAAGCATATGATCCAGTTCGGAAGGTATCTCCGCTGTTTCCGTAGATACTTTATTCATTTCTTCCGTTATATGCGTCAATATCGCTTTCAATAAGGAGGTTATGACCTCCAAAAGGTCACAAATGCGATTCATTAAATTTAACATAACCATGCAATTAAACATGCTGGTCGCCGAAACGAGTCACTTTGCACAATTGGCACTGTGCAGCGGCTCCATCACCACAGCGTTAGACAATACTTCTGTTTTAAGCCAGATTAAATTCCTCTTCCAATTTGCTTTCATCTAGCGTATCTATTATTCCCCAAAAATTATTGATGTTGTTGCGCAGCTCACGCGAGGGCGTGACCATTATTTTGAGCTTATCCTCCGGCAACAATCGATGTAGTTTCTCCTTGATCTCAGCGGTAAGTTCCAACATGGTGGGCCGATTTACGGGCACGCGAAAATAGAGCATATTGACATACACTCTCGCCCGTATTTTGACCAACCATGGATTTTCACGCAGTGCTTTGGTGGTTACCTCTATCCGACACAACTTTCCGTCATGCAGATAGACATCTGCCGTACGTTGTTGTTTATAGATGATCACCGCATTCAGGCATTTTATCGTGGTACTGTCTGTCTGTTCTTTATCCTCCCATTTACGCAAAAGGTAGACCATCAGTGCTAGCCGATCCCGATCGCGCTGCCACAGACGGAACAAGGTAGCCTGGGATTCTGATTTTGGCACAGGTGGGAGATCCATCGCTGTGGTTTGGACATTGTTTCCGGATAGCTGCCTTGGGCTCTTCACCAGTTGGTCGGTCACATGTTTAACAGAATCTCTATTTTCACCAGTTTCGGATCCACCTGCTACTAGCAGTGGCGCCTGATCTTGATCAAGCTGCTGCCTGGCCGCAGAAGGGATCTGGATCGGCGTCTGAACAAAGGATTGCCAATCGAGCAATACCCATTTTGGAAAGCGATTTACCAACAGTATATAGGCAGTCACTATGGGAAAGAAAAACCAAAAATCAGTGGTCAGATACCATCGTGATAGCAAGATCAATCCCGGCCTGTGCGGTAACAATACTTCCAGTACGACGCCGTGGATAGCTAGGACAACACCGGATGCGCAGAGCAGATAGATCACAAAATTTAGCTTGGTATTGCTACTGAACCGCTGCCTAACCACCAAGGCTGCATGTATGTAGCTGATCAGTATAGCGTAGACCAGCAACAGCAACACTGTACCAATCCATACCGCCATAAAGCGCTTACTCTGAATACGGACGAGCATCTCGCTGCCAGCAGAACCCAGATTGATGATCAAAGCAAGGATAAAGCACAAGAAAAAATGAAGTGGATAATAGCCTATTTGGCTCCATCGGGCAATACTAGTTTTTATTAAATACGGAAATAATCTTCTACTTTTATTTAAATTCTCCGATCGCATAAGGAATAAAAAATTGGTCTGGTGATTGGTTAAAACAAAACACTTACCTCAAATTTACAAAATTTCTTTAAAATAATACTAATTTCCCGGCGAAACATTCCGTCAAAATATACCAAATCCTGTCATATCTAACTAAAGAATTTGTTTTCTAGGGTTTTAGCTGATTTATTTGTGGTTTTACGTAACAGCAAAAATATGAAAAGAACATTTGACCAAGCAGGTGTCAACGACCTGCAGCTAAAAGTATTGACCCTTCCTTATGCCGAGCGCCTTCCTATCATCAACTCCGTCATGAGCGATTTTGTCGGCTTTATGCACGCCTATTTTGAGCTACGCGTCAGCCAGATCCAATATCTAAATACTATGTCGCTTGCACTCAAAACCGAACTTAGCATCGGGATTGCCGACAGCTGGAACAACGGCCAAGCCGTTGACTTCCAAAAGAACAGCAGCTCTGTCGATGAAGAAAAAGACACACCAAAGGACATCATCCTTTCACGATACAATTCATCCAGTGACCTACCTGTTGCGAACAGATTGTTGCCGACAGGTTATTTTTCTATCCGCATTGTTTATCGGCATACTGCAGGCAGCTAATCCACGTTTCTCCGAAACAGACGTGGCCTATTCCCCAAAAATACTAGCGCTATGCGGACCGCATCATTCAGGTTGATAGAAGAAGATATGGATTTTGTGAGCAAGAGTACGCTCACAAAATCTTTTCATCAGCAGTTGCCGGGTAGCCGGACCCGACTGCTATACCATCCACAAATTTGTTTGTTTGAGGAGTATCTGCAGACCGGCAATTTGGAGAGCTATTGCTATCATTTCGAAGTGCATAGCTCAACAACAATTCGTTTTGAAATATGCAGTCCGCAGACCCATCTGCTCTACCATCTCGCAGGGCGTGCTCCGATCCATTACCGCCAGCCACAGGTCAAAGACACCTTTATTTTCCGCCCGCGGCATGGTGCGTTTCTCTATGCCCCCGAAACGGAAATTACATTAAAATTTGAACCCGGAACCTATCACATTCAAGGTTTTACACTACCTTTGAATCTGCTTCATATCGGCGGGATTCCTGGCTTTGAGTATCTATCTAGCGTGATCGCAGCACATAAAGGCAGGCTTGCACAGTACCGAGTGAGCCTTGACTTTGCCGCTATGGAGCAGACCCGACAGTTATTTGCTGAGCTCACGAGGGAACTCAGCAAGAAGCCGTTGATACCCAAAAGTATTATACTTCACAAAATTCAGGATCTGCTCCTTCTGAGCAAAAATAAGCTACTCAAAGCGCAGGGTCTCCTGAGCCACCATGACTATTTGGCTCTACAGGCCCGAGCGCTGATCAGCAAGCGGATTGCAGAAACGGAAGAGCGGATTTTGATCGGAGATATTGCTGCTGCGCTACACGTTGCAAAAGATCAACTCAACAGATACCATATGCAGCGCTATGGCGAGACGCTATTGCATTTTCGCAACCAAGTATTGGCCGACAAGGCAAAGCATCTGCTGGATCGAAAAATGCCTGTACAGCTCGTTTCGGACTTTTGTGGCTTTGGTCAGATTTCTAGTTTTACCCGATTTTTCAAAAATGAGACGGGGTTATCTCCGACAGCCTATCAACAGCTGACCTTTAATTCCAAAAAGCGGAGGTAGGTTTAGATTCACGGATTTTGTCAAATCCTGATGCGCTTTATGTCAAATTATGCGCACCAGCGGTCGCTATCTTTGGATTATGAACCATATCCCCATAGGACTGGGTGAATTTATAAACAAAGAAGTATGATCAAGCAAGAGACTATACAGCGTACACAACGAGTCAGGGAAAATTCGCTAAATGAACAACCATTCGCCGCGGATATGAGCGCCCCACGTCGGCAATGGCCTTCGCAACTGGTGCAGCGAAAATATTCTGGCTTGGCGAAGATGAAACTTTTGCTTTCAGTGACCTGCTGCTGTGCTGGTCCTGTACGTGACAGGCACGGCCGTAGGTTTACCACATTCCCGTGTGGCGGTACGATACAGCATTTACGTGAAAAGGGCTGGCCTAATGCGGCGTTTCGGTCAGCCCGGCAGAATCTGTGAAACCGGATACATCCTGGATGTAGCTGATTAATAAACAAGATTTGACAAATTAAAATTTTGCAACATGGCTTTATTTCAATTGAACAATCAAAGCGCACCAGCAGACGAAAGTAGCTATTCATTAGCTTCCGGTACTCCTAGTTGTGTCGGCGACCAACGCATTTGTACAATTACTGCAAATGACAATGGTTCGGGACAACCAGAAATAGATGAAAATCTATTGAGCGAAATGGTTACCGCTTTGAATACGCACAGCAATACGACAAACGTTAAACTGAAAGCTTAAGCTCGCAAGTTTAATATTCTAAAGGCCGAAGTAAATATCTTCGGCCTTTCTGCATTTATTTAGCTAGGTTTTTGATAACAATTTTTTCAATCATTCGCTCCTCTTTTGACACTGTAAATCCAATTGCCTGCATAGTGTTTTTAAAAGACACATAGTCTGTAACCGCGCCGAGCTTCACTTTTTCACTCGTATCATTGACATCCAAAATAATAGGGGGAAAATCAGGATTGTTTATTTCTAACAATGTACAGGCCATTTTTATACCCATGCCGTCGCTAGGTTTATTACTATTATTTGCCGACCGCTTTGTTACCAACCATATTTCACTGTCTTCCAAAGCAAATGACACGTTCAATCTCATCCTGTTTGTCATATCGGCTACCAGCGCATTGACACGCTGTTCTTCCGTCCACGATAGTGGCCAAAAAGATTCATAGCAAAACCCGTGATCTTTTAACCATTGTGATTTTGATTCGGCTTGGTAATCCAAAAAATCTGTTTCATCTAAATCAATAAGTTTCACTCTTTCTTTTTTCATTAGGGGCAACTTTCTCACATTGGAATAAGCGTAGTACAAAGCCGGAAGAAGCGATACATTAGTCATTTTGTACCGGATCTTTTCTCCTATCGTATCCCTTTGATAAGTACTCGGTAGGCCATTCTTGTAAGCCGACAATGTGGACGTCAAATCTGCGTTACCATCAAAAAATTGGAGCTCCTCAAAATCATTCTTAATTGGCCATTCCTTTGTGGTTTTACCCGCCAAAATCTCCTCTATTGACTTTTTAGTAACCATATCACCAGCAGTAATAGCTATAACTTTTCCTTTGTAAATCCATACCACATGAGGATAGCCCTTATGTGGAAATAAATTTTTAAAAGTATTGTCTTCAACTACGACATCCAATTTGTTAGTTTTTGTGTATGCATTCTTTTTGAAGAAAATACTTACTACAGCTCTACTCTCCGGTGATATCGGAAGTATCTTTATCGTATTGCCAAACGCTACTTGCAGCCTATTATTTTTTGGAAAGGCTTCGATACAGGCCGTACAGTTGGTCATAAAAAAATCTAGAATAACCAAATCAGGTTTCAAGCTTGTAAAGTTTATTTCACCTGTTATCGCTTTCACCTTGTGTTGAACTTCAAATTTATCACCAATTTGAAGTGCGTTATTGTCTTGATCCTGTGCATATAAGTATACAGTATTAAAAAAATACAGGATTATTAGAGACAGCAAATTTATTTTCATTTTCATCTACCGTTGATTTTGTTTTATTAATGGATTAAATTCTATTACCTTTTTAGGGATTAGAAATGCATAGCGCAAATCATTTGGTTCTATCGAATAGACAACATTGTCGATTATTCGCCGAAAGGTCTTTTGAAATGCTGGATCTTGATTTAATCTTTTCATATCCATCCACCTTAAGTTGCGCATGATCAAAGATTTATTACGCTCGGCCAGCACTTCTTTCAAGACTAATTCCCTATCATCTGAACTGAAATCCAGATACGTATTTTTGACATATCTTGATCTTAATAATTTATTCAGGTATCCAATAGCATCGACTACCTTATTATTTCTCACTAACGCTTCCGACAAAGTTAAGTAGAGCTCATCTGTGGCAACCCCACAAAATGTCGAGGCGTTAACAGCGCCATCATATCTTCCCTTGAAGGCGTATGTACCGTTATTATTGCTTTTAAAATATAGCGTCCTTCGCAGATCATCATTCTTATAGGATTTGATTAGATTGGAATCGATTTTTGCTATAGTCGGATTAATACTGGCATTTGTAAAAGTGACTGCATGAAAAATCACTTCATCGTTAAAACGTGCAAAGGGCGCTGATGCCGTTTTACTCAGTGTAGTATAGTCAATCAGAACCGCATAAAGATCCAGTGCTTCTCTTGCTCTCTTTTCAGCTATCCCATAGTCGCCCATCATTAAACCCAAGCGGGCTAAGGTCGCTAAAGCAGCTGCCTTTGTCGGCCTCGTTTTAATCACAATTTTATCTGGAAGTAATGGTACTGCCTCTTCTAGATCTTTTTTGATCTGCTGATAGCTATCCTCAAGCGAAGACCGAGATTCAATATAGTCGATGTCTGGATTTAACCTTAATACCACGCCAAGGATGTTCTTTGCTTTGGCGGCATCATACCCCACAGTAAATACATTCAGGAGCTGCATCCATGCGTAAGCTCTAAAAAACAGAGCTTCGCCTTTAATGCGTTCATAATCTGTAGGGTTAACACTTCGATCAATATCCTTCAATAAGCTCAGTACCTGATTAGCAATGAGGACTACTTTATATGGAGCCTGCCAATGATTTGTGGCCAATTCAGCCATTGGATTCCATACATGGGCATTTCGGTCTTCACTATTTGCTATTGCGTTAAAATTGGCCGCGTTAAGGTAATAGTGATCAGAAGCAATATCCGGAATCGGAGAAAAACTTGAGTTCATCGTACTTCTATTATCGAGCAAGGCATCACAGTCTGCCAATGTTTTTGGTACGAGCATTTTTTGATCTGGCTTCACATCCAGATATTTATTACAACCTGCAAGTGTTAATAAACTGCAGGCTAGCATAAAAATAATCTTTTCTACTTTCATCTTAACTCTTCTTAAAATGTTACCTTATAATTCGACCTTAGCACCTAGTGATAATGTAAATGGTAGCGGAATAGCATCCCTATATTCAGGATCTATGTTGAGTTTGTTCGCTTTCCAAATAATCCAATTGATATTTTTTGCAAAGGCTGTCAGTGCAAGCGATTTACAAAAGCCCGATTTTGGTAATCGATAGGATAAGTAAAGGTCCTGCAGACGCAAATTATCTCCTTTGATGACCAGTACTTCAGATTTTTTGTAAAATTCATCTCGCAGCGAATTCAATGGATATTGTAATGATGGGACTACCGTTGTTAATTCGTCACCGGGCTTCTGCCATCTTTTCAAATAATCATCGTGCCCCACACGATTAAGCGCAAAGTCCATTTCAAAAAAAGATTTGCGAAACATATAGTGCCCCCATCGTGCCTGCATATTAAAAGCAAAGGAGAAGTTGCCGATTGAAAACTCGTTTTCCAGCGAGCCGTAAAAAACGGGGCGTCCAGGTCCGACATATTTCATGTTGTCTAGCGAACCGTATAAAATACCGTTATAGTCCGTAGACACTTCACCATTCAGATATCCACGCGGATCACCATTCTGCGGATCAAGACCTGCGGAAGCAAAAGCGAAGACTGCCCCCTCTTCAAATCCTTCGCGCAGGAAACCGCCTGCAGAACCCGAGGTAGTAACGTAGGTCGCCGGGCTTGACCATTTATAGGGATATCTGGCAACTTTAGTCCTATTTTTACTCAAAAGCAGCTTATTATTCCAGCTAAAGTTCCCATGACGGATGTTTTGGCTCATAACTGTGAACTCAAAACCTTTCCCACGTAATTCACCACCGTTCTTGGTAACCGATTCATACCCCATGGTAGGGTCAATAGGAATATTTGTGATCAGATCTTTTGAATTCTTATTGTAGTATTCGAATGTTCCAGAAATTCGGTTCCGAAAAAGACCAAAATCCAAGGCCAAGTTCATAGTCTGTATCTTTTCCCAGGTCAAACTTGGATTAGGCGCCGAACTTAGCGATCCATACGGCAAATTTGTATAAGAGTCTGCTCCATTATAATAAATAATTGGGTATGCACTATACGATGTATTGGCCCTACCAGCGAATCCATAGGTAAACCGGAGTTTCAACTGATTAATGTGATCATTTTTCGCAAACCGTTCTTTATCCATTCGCCATGAAACACCTGCTGACCATAGTGGCTGCCATTTGTTATTGGCTCCTATTCCAAATATGTTGGAGGCATCCTGACGCAGGCTACCTGATAGGATATACTTTTCTTTAAATTCGTAATTAGCATTAGAAAAGAAAGATACAAAGCGATTTTGCTGCAACATTAGATCTACTCCATCCTCAATCGTACTGCCACCATAACCTTTATTTAAAATCGGAAAAACCGAAGTATAATCTACAGGTAGGTGATTGAGATTTTCGCGGTTATAACCATATAGGATATTTGCATTTCTAGTATATTTCTTATCCCTTATCTCGCTGCCACCCAACAATTGTATGCGGTGTAACTGATTAGGTGAAAGCCAGCTGTAGTTTCCCTGAAAACGCAACGTATGACTTTCCGTATTATCATTGATGTAGTTCATACGATCACCAATAGGAATTGGTCTTTTTAATACACTATTATCATTCCACTGAGAATAAAAATTGATCATATTTCTTGCTGCGTAGGAGTCAACTCCTACCCAGTCTTCTATCGGATTTTGAAAATTCTGATAAATATAAGCTAGGTTAAGATTGAGGTTGTCGATCAATCTGTAGCTTGCCGAAAAATTGATCAGTAGATCTTTTGGATTGGCTAGTTGATGGTTCGCATCTATTTCCTTTAATGGGTTAAAATGCCAGTCCATTAACTTCCCGTTGCCAGCCGTGTCCCTATAAGCCTTTCGTATCGGCACAATATCCACATCTACTGGCTGACCATTATTATCTACCAGCTTAAGGTAAGGCCACTCACTTCCATTTGCATCTGATGCACCGTATGAGATTGTCTGTAAAATACTCTGGTCTCTGGCGTGTACCTTTGTGTATCTTATATCCGTATTGATCTCTAGGTTAGCAATAGGCTTGGCCTTAACCGAAGACCTGAACGTATATCTGTTATTTTTAGAGGCAATATTTTGATTTTTGTTGATATCAGTTCCCAAAGAGAATAAATAGGTGATTTTTTGATTGCCACCGGATACATCCAAATTATACTGTTGGAGGAATGAGTTTCTATAAAAATAGTTGCTGTAATCATCACGTACGTCATACCGCCTAAAATTTTCGATGGCATTGTCGACATCCTTTTGTATCGCATTTCCACTTCTCAACGCACCGAGCATTTCAATAACCGGGCTTACGGTACTGTAGCTATTCCTGTCATTCAAATAGTAATCATAGTAACCTTTATCAAATAGATATCTTTCGTAATCTATAAAATTGGGGCTGGACATAAATGGAAGCTTATAAATGTCAGGTCTGCCTGCAAATGTCAGATTAGACGTAAAATTTACCCTTCTAGGTTGGCTGTAGCTTCCACTTTTACTAGTCAGCACAATGACGCCACCCCCGCCGGCTGTACCCCAGATGGACGAAGCTACCGCATCTTTTAATATCGTGACACTCTCAATATCATTTGGATTAATATCACGTACATCACCTTCATAAATCGCATTGTCCAATACCACTGTCTGCTTAAATGTTCCTGATATCGCTGATCTACCGCGCATTAAAAGGTTGTTGGGCGGTGTAGCATTATATGGTGATCGGTCAGCAAACTGGTAATCTTTATCAATACGAAGGCTGACGCTTGCGTTTTCTAGACGGTCTAATATATTACCCCCAACGCGCTTATTTAATATCTTATTATTGATCAGCTCAAAACTCCCCGTCGCCCGCTCCTTCGGAATTTTTTGGTACCCGGTAGAGACCACCTCCACCTCTTCCAATTGATTCTCTAGTGGTATCAGTTTTATAGCCAATGATACTCCAGCACTATACGAAGTTTCTAAGCGCTTGAAACCGACATGGGAGAATGAAACAGTAACTTTAGGATTGGAGACTGTTAACGAAAAGGAACCATCATTTTTGGACGAAGCCCTACCCTTTTCACCTTGCACTTGGATGGACACTCCTTGGATGGGTTTTCCGTCTTTGGAGGATACGACAGTACCGCTAATGGATAACAACCCATTGGCCCCGCTGTCCTTGCGGGGCGTCTGAGCCGATAAACTAAACATATGAAATACGGTAACAATTACTAAAAGAGTCCTTAGGATTAATAGTTCTCTTAAGCTATATACTTTATTTATAATAAAATTATGTTGTGTATTTGCTAAATTTACGTACTGGGCTTGCTGTTTTGAACAGGCAATACTTCTACCAGTCCTTATAAAATTGTTCATTTTAAGGTTTTAAAAATGGTCATAATCTTTCCCTTTCCTCGCGGAGGCGATGGAATAGGTTATTAGAATAACTCGTAAAAATGTTCCGATATAGTAGTCTCTAATTGGTTACAAAGCAGATGATATATTTACAATGACACTTTTTCGGATGGTCATACAGACCTCTAACCTTAATAGAACTAAGGGGGATTGGGATTTTTTTGATGTTTGTTTTTAATAATCATAACTCACCTTTTAGGGTTATTTCGATGAGTCTCAAATAAGGTAAAAACGTGGGTTACTACCTTGCATTATTCCCCGGGTCTCACTCCTTCGAACTCAGCAGACGATAGTACCCACGCCTTTACCGTTGCTAATATAGCAAATAAAGGCATATGGGTGCAATCTATCGCTCTCGTGTTCGATTAAATTGTGAGACTTGGGAAACGAGACTCTTAAATTACACTAGCAGACTTAATAAATTATAAGTCAGTAAAATATTACAGCAAATATAGATATAAATATTTTACAAAAAAAGTAAATTAATAATAATTTTTAGCGTAAGTTTCTAACGGTATTTGTCTTATGGCAAACCAAGACAAAACTTATAATGAGCGTTTGGCGAACAGATTGCGTGAAATTATGAATATTTTAGGAATGACAGTATCTGGATTCGCTGAATTTATTGGAAGAGATTCATCACATATATACGGAATTCTAAATCTTACTCGACCATTTAGCGATTCATTCGCAGTTCATATTGGAAATAAACTCAGCATTAATGGGGCGAAAGTATTAAATCTAAACATTGCCATCCCTCAAAGTGTTTCTAAAACCGAAAGTGTGACTACCTTTAAAAATGAATACAAAGATGTTCCTGAATATTTCTTAAGCACAAAGAACGATAGAAGCATTGATTCCTTTATATCTGAAATTTTAATTAGATCAAAATTTTTGACAACACCTCGTTATTTAAATGAAATTGAGTTATTCATTAAATCAGAATATAATAAGACATTTATTGGAGATCAATTATCTAAAGCTCTTAGATATTCTGTAAGAAAAGGTGTATTAATGAGTGAAAAGAGACCAATAAGGTTAACGAATGGTAGCCTAGGGAAAAGGCAGGTAGATATTTATTGGGTAGAATAAAATTTGTGCAAAGTAACGTACATCATTTTTTAACAACCAATAAGAAAACTGAGAATTAAAATATCTAAGCTTCAGGAGAGTGAGGGATTGCCACCTAGCATTATAATCAATTGAAAGCTTGACAATTGCAATTTTCAAATTGAAAGATGCCACATATGGGACACACTCATCTATCTTGTTAATTCTCGTAAAATCTTAACTACAATAAACTAAGTTCTTTAAGCAAATATAAGCATTTTGAGGACAAATCCGCTAATTCTTAGATTTTTGTACTTTTTTCATTTCACATGAACCCCTCTCACTGGGGAGAGAGGGACTCCAGTCGAACACTTGATCCCTTTATTATCTTTCTTTGAAGGTATTAAATAAGACAAATTACTTATTTTAAAAGAGACCACCTCAAAAAAAACGGTCTCTTTTTTTATATTATTTTTAACCGTAGTTTATAACATAATTATAATCTTTTTTAATATAATTTAAACTCTTTGATCTCCTTATAATCAGAATAATCTACTGTCTGGTAATATTTGTCTTTTGAAAAGCTTTCGACGTGCTTCTCCTCTGACTTTTTAAATACAACTCCTTTTACACCGTTGATATCTTCCAATTCGACAGTCAGCTTTTTACCATATAGCCTAGAGTAAGCTGTACTAAAAGTCTCACACAGTGATTTTGCGTCATTTTCTGGAACTTTCGGCAGCCAGGTAACCATCCATTGGACCCTTTCGTCCACATGGTCAGTCATATCAAGCGCACAATGTCTCCAGAAACATTTCACTTCAGCAGCGCGGGCTTCACGGCCGAGCTGAACTAACCCTTGCAGGCATTCAATAGTGAGATGATAATGATTATTTTTGACAGCCGTACATCCCAAAAAGCCTAAATCCTCGATACAGCGATATAAAATATCTGAGTCCTTTAGGAGGATCGCTTCTTGCCCTATCTTTGTCAAATAATGGGCAAAATGGGTAAGATGTATTCTAAAAAACGATTCCCTCTCTCCTGTCTCAGGTTCATAAACTCCTTTCTGTGCGAGTTCCCGACAAAGGGAACCGATGTATAGTACACAGTCGCGGTTGGTCGACATAGCCGTCTTTGCATAACGAACCAAGATTCCAACAAATTCATTATATGGGGAAGTAGTTTGAAGTTTATTAATTGCCTTTTCCTTTAAAAAGTCACCTGTCTTATATACCAGCCCAGAAATCATTGGTACATTCTTGGTACCGACCACCTGCCCAAGAATAATTTCGAAGGTATCGGTAACCTGCTTATTCACAGAAAAACGGAAACCGGAACTGTAATCCGCATTTTTATTGTTGACAGAGAGATCCGTCAGTATAAAAAAATTATTGATAGCCTCTTCAAAAATAACACGATCACCATTCTTCAAGCCCAATTCGATAACATTGCAAAGCAAGGCAAATGGATCGTTCGGGATGACACTTGTATTATACTTCGTTGAAAAACTGTGCATTGGAGATTCTCCGGGTAGTGAAAGCTCCAATTTCTCCCTTTTTTCTTTTGATTTTGCTTCTTCAGCTTTATAGAGTTCAAGATATTGTTGAATATTGTTGTCCTTCAAACTTTTCTCCATATAAAGCAGTGGATTACATTCTTCAATTGAGATAATAGGAAGGAGAATAGCCCCATAGATTAGCAAAGGGATGCAAACTATACCTGCTGTCGGTACATAGGTTTTATTGATGATCAAATTGACAAGTGGAATGACTGCAATAAACACGACTGCATAACAATAGATAAGATGGCGGTTTGAAATCGATCGCAAGAGTGCTTTGTAGGGCGAAAATTGGTATTGCAAGAAGGAAAAGCTAATAGAAAAAGTTGCAATACCTATTCCTGTACTTACAAAGGCTATGTTATATGTTGCTAAATCTTTTAGGTTTGCAAAATACATAAGTACTACACTTAATAAAATAAAAGGAAGTAGCGCTAATAGCTTTATTTTAGAATTTTTTTTCATAAAATGTAAAGATTAAATTTCTTATCAGCAATTATAAAATATAATAGTAGGATAAGTAAAATTGCTAATTTTTCATGGTTTAAAGGTTTTGTAATTAAAGCTCAAAAGAAGAATTTTTTAACAACCTTTCAGCAAACAGATTATGGAGTAGAGATCAATCATAAGCTTACGTTATAAATACATGGAAAAAAATGAGATTGAATTTTATTTCAATATTCCTTTTTAATCAGTCCCAATTGTTTTGCTATATCCATTGTCATTTTGCTAAATGGCCTTTTGTGAATATCTTTATCTTTTGTATAATTCCCAATAATTACTCTATCAAAATCATTTTGACTTAATGATAATTTTGAAAAATTATTTTTTAGAGTTCTTTTGAAACTTTCATTATAAATTTGATTCTTAATGATCAATTCTGAAATGATATCCTTTTGTGTAGCATGTATTTCTCTGATAGAAAAAGCATCTTGCAATGACTTATATCCAGTAAGTGGTGCAGAGCTGTCATCAAAAACAATTTCAATACTGTCAATATCTTTCGTTACTAAGTAATCACATTCAGATGACTTGGTGATTGAAAAATTGAATTCTGATTTACTTAATTTTGAAATTTCGTCGGTATAAAGTTTAAAATTTACTAAATTCTTCTTTTTTCTCTTGTTGCATGATGAACAACAAGGATATAGATTAAATAATGAAATGCTTAAGTAAGGGAAATCATCTTTTGGATAGTAGTGATCAACTTCAAGTCTTGCATCAATTTTATTGGCAATTTTTGCAATAGAGACAGTTAGTTGCGAATTACAATAGATACATGATTTTATGCCTATGGATCTGAAATATTTTGGATAAAAATTTTTCCTTAAAGCAGTATAATTTAGAGCTTTTTGAATATGATCTGTTAGTTGGAATTTTAGCAATTTCCCATTCGGATCAGTAAGGGATGGCTGCGGCAATGGACCTGTTCTTTGTTTGATTACTTCTATTTCTAGAGGTGTTCTTGTCAAAAATGAACTGTCATTAAATAACTGAATAATACTTTGGAGATAAGTTATCTCATTTTGACTATATATAGTTTGGTCAATTGCTGTAAGTTTATTCAATGCGGAAATTCTTTGCGCATTGATTTCTGTCCTAAAAGAATTCTGAATATATTTGATTTTATTTGTGTGTAAAGGTATCACGACTATTTATTTAATAATTTGCTTAGTTTATCGATTTGCGATCTAATAAAATTAGATTCATCAACTGGAAATGCCTTACTGTACAGTTCCATTAAACTATTATACAAAACTGGCTCACCAACTATTGAGATGATTGATGAACATTGTTTTTGATCTAATTCTTTGTAATTGGAATTTTCGCTTTTTAAAGTTTTAATCTCATGTTCTAACAAAGTAGTTTTACTGCTTTCTGTTTCATCTGCTAGTAGCATTTTAAGCGATTCGATTTTTTTATTATTTATATGCAACGTAAGACTTTCAATAACCGATTTTATTTGGGTTTTTGCCCATTCCCCCATAAATCCGTTTTGCATAAAAAAGTCATTTGCCAAAAGGTCATGAACATTCGCGCCAAAAGTTTCGTTACCTTCAAAACAAGGTTCTCCTTTAACTAATTTCAAGACAAAAGCGTTTGGAATATCTGATAAAATATAAGGTGAATGTGTTACAAAAGTTATGTTTAATCCCTTGATGTGTTTGAGATTCTCAGGATTGATTTTACCAATATAATCTAATAAATCTGCAATATACGTCCTTTGCCACTCGGGGTGATAATAAAGTTCAATCTCATCCAGTATAATGTTAATGTAATTGTAGTGAATTATTTTTTCAGATTCTACTGACTTGTCCTCCTTTAATTGTTCAACAGAATTGAGATTAATAAGATGATAAACTATAGAACTAACACTGTGGATTTTTTGTTTTTCTCCAGAACTCAATGAACCAAATGTAGAACCATCTTTCGGTAATATGTTTATATGGAAATAAGAAGGTGGCGACATCATAAAGGTATTGACCATAAATAATTCGTTTTTTTGGATTTCCTGTATCTTTCTTGACAACTCATCAATGTCTATAATAAAAGATTTTCTAAAATCAAGATTGGGCAACAAGGTCTGATAGTATTTCAAATAAAGAATAGCACCTTTTACTTTGAAAATCGCGTGGCTGTCACTTTCTTTTATTCTTCTGACATATGCATTAATATTTTGAATATTATTTCCTTTCGGATCTCTATATCTCTTGAATGCTTTGTAGTCAGAAAAAGCCATTTTTATAAGTTTCTTATGAATGTATGAAAGTGTAACATTCACAAATAAATCATCATCAAGCTGTGATTCTGTTATCTGAAATCCAAAATGTTGCCTAAAGGCGTCATTTAATCTTTCTCTTACTTTCGGATCTATGGATTCTTGTAAGTTTACATGAGGATTCGGATTGTAGGTTAGTTCTAATTTAGATGCAATTTTATTGTTTGCAATATTACGTAAACTGCTTTCTTCTTGGCCTTCCTTAATTGGTTCAAGAAGATTGGCTAATAATCTTCTCGTGAGCAAATGTTTTTCTCTATTCACGTCAATGATACCATCGGTCCTCATTGGGTTTAATACAATAGGTGTCTGGTAGCCATCATTTTTGTAAAATAAAGAATCAATCCAATCACCAATTTCTAAAGAGTTCAAAGCAAAATGAGAATAATTTACAGCTATTGTATAAAAAAACTGTTTTAAGTCATCAATGGTTTTAATCTGTTGCTCTGAAACCTTAGCAACAAATTTATTGTTTTTTTGATTATAGGTCTGTTGGTAAACTTTACCTTCTTTAAAAATAATATTAATTAGCGTCTTGAAATCAATAGAATACAGAATTTCTAAATTTAAAAATTTAAAAGGTGTCCGTTTTCGATTCTTATCACCTTCCAGTAGATTTAGGCTACTCCCTATATTGTAATTAGCCCAATATAACAATTCTATCAAAGTACTTTTCCCCGACCCATTCCCGCCTACAACTGCATTAATATTAATTGGAATATTATTAAGTGAGGTTTTTAGCTCATATAGATTGACATCTGTTTCAGGGTTGTAATCTACTTCTGAAAAATCATTGTTTCGAAATTGATATTCATTTCTGAATTGGTAAATTTGCTTCGGTTTTAAAATTTTTAAAACATCAAAAGTAATTGAAGAGTTTTTACGTGTTTCTTTGGTTAGTGGTATTTCACCAACTTTAATAGCTATAATTTTAAAATTTTCTTTGTTACTCATTATGTGCTATAATTGTAATTATTCAGGAATCTAAATTACATTTTTTTCTCCTTGCAGAGAGATAATAAAATTTAATTAATCACTCATTTACCAATAGCGCGAGATTTGCTAAACTACCATGATAGCGAGGTGAAGGTCAGGAAGGTCAGCTTATATATATTGAAAATGACATTTTCATTCTATAAAATGATCAGATCGATTTAGTGGAAAAAATTTTCGGTAAACATCTTGAAAATTCTGCTTATTATTATGGAAATTAAACAGTCTGTAATTTCTCTCGCAATTTACATCTGTCAATAGCGGAAATATTCATACCTCCTTCAATGTTTAATAGCACATGAAATGAAAAAAGTGCTGTCTAAAACAACACTTTTTAAAATAAATACTTTGAAAACCCATCGAATTCTATTTTCAATTAAGAAGAGCGGATAAAATAATCTTTTAGCCTATTCATCAGCATCATCTCACGAGTATAGTTATCGCTATTCATTATTTCATTAAATAAATCGAATAACTCTGATCGAGTAAGTGCCATCGATTCCATTCCATATTTATGAAGTTTTCTATTTAATTCACAGATATGAATAGTGTAAGATCCTTTTGTTGAAAGATCTACATAGATGTCTCCAATTTTACGAATGTGCTCCTCATAATCGTCAAAATGAGGGTGAACAACTAAAAATCTATTTGAGGATCTCGGATATTGAATTAATGTCTTTTTACCTTTTACAACTTTCTCCAACGTCCCAGCGACTTCCTTATTATTCTTAATTTCATTGCAGTCACTACAGATTACACATAAATTTTTAGGCTCAAACATAAAACATACATATTCGCTTTTTGGAATAATATGTTCTAAGTGACAATTTTTCACAGACCTTAAAGAAATCTCATTTCTACAATAAAAACATTTTTTTGTTAGATTCCTATAATAGTTTCTTATAATTTTTCGAATGTCTTGAATTTCATCAACTCCCCAATCAGAACTTTTAAGATCAGGTCTTTCTAAAAAGTCCGAAATTCTCTTTTTTACTTCTTGAGTATAAACCACCGGATTATTGATATCAGCCATTTTTTTTAAGTTCTTTAATCAATAGAAATAAGCTTTTAACAGGATCATTATTCTGCAAGTTTTTTATTTGAGATTTCAAAAGCTCATAATTTCTTAAATCTTCATCATCAAAATGCTTCGTTTTACCAACTTTTGAAATGATAGAAAATGATATCCTAGCTAAATATTCGTTTTTAAATCCCGGTGTATTAAAAACATTTGCTAATTGAAAATCTACAGAATTATTGGCCATTTCATGGCCATTTTTTAATTCCATATCATCCATTTGCAAAATAAAACAGTTTGGTTCTGACAGCCTTGCGATTATTTGCGGAGAATGCGTAGCTATAATAAAATGGCAATTCTTATAATTTTTGAATGTTTCCATTAAAAGAGTAATATACCTTTCTTGCCATTCTGGATGTAATGAAATTTCTGGTTCATCTATTACAATCAGGCTCTCATCTTCAATGTGACATGCAATACCCAAAAATGTTGTGAATATACACTGCTGCCCTGAACTTGCTTCACTAATTTTGTGAACACGCTGAGTTTCGAGTTTCATAATTTCCACGTCCTTTAATCTCGCAATGCCGCATTCAATGAGAAATAATAAATCGTGAATTTCCATTTCGGAATGAATATATTCAATATTCATAGTAACTGTTGGCAGACGTTTTACTTTTCTAAAGTCGTATTCGAAAAAAATATTTTTTAATTTTTCAATTTTTTCATTTTTAAATTGATCCTCAAAAAAATGACGATGAACTTTACTCGGACCTCTAGAAAGATTGTTCAAATCTTGATCTTCTAGAAATCTTTTGACTTGCGTAGATGTAGTTCCAATTTCAAATGTGATAAAAAGCTCATCCGAATATCCTAAGTACTTTAAAACATTTATTACTTCCAAATAATTCCCTTCTTTGCCCAATCGTATATAGAGTAATTCTTTAATGATTTTAGACATAAAGCCAAGTGAAATATCATATGATTTCACGTCTCTAATTCCTATATAAGAATAAAAAGTATTAATATACGGCTCATAATATTGAGGTTGCATAAGTGGAAATTTATCATAGGGACTTGTTGAGACTGCAATTATTTTTTTTGGTTCATTAAAATAAACAACATCACCTGGTTTACTATTTCCATGTTTTTTTATAATTTTAGGTGGAATAAAATTTTCGATTACCCCATTTAACAAACGACTTTTACCACTCCCATTTTTACCAACAATTATTGTAAAAATATTTCCTTGATTCTCATTGTCAGGATTATAAAATTTATAGGACTTATTTCCTTTACTATAGCTAATTATCATTTTATCGATTATTTTTCATGGCTTTAAACTGTAAATATACAATTATACAATAGCAGTTAAATATATTTGCGAGTAATAATTGTTTCTTGTATTATTGTGAGCTATATTATAACTATCTTCAAATTTTTCCTGATTTGGAATTGCTGTTTTTTAAAAAATTTCATCACTACAAATTATTTGGTGCTTAAAAATTTGTATAACACTTTATTAAATACTAAAGTATATCATTGAAAAAAAAGAATCCTATAATAGATATCATTTAAATTTAGTGAGACTTATATTTTATCTCACAAATAGTCGGGTTAACTTTTTAATTATTATATAGCTAATAAAAACTAATAAATTTTAATGTCACGTTCACGGGCAGCATTCTAATTAAATTTGATTAATATGGATTTTAAAAATTTTAAAACTTATAGTGATAGCCCACAAAATGCATTTGAAACCTTTTGTACCCAATTATTTGAACGGTATCTGCGCCGTAAGTATAAATCCAACCTTATAAAATTTCGAGTAGTAAATGGGGCTGGCGGCGATGGCGGTATAGAAGCATACGGGGAGCTGCAGAGCGGCGAACTTATTGCTGTGCAAGCTAAATGGTTTCTTACAAGCATGCAGCTTTCACAAATTAAACAGATTGAAAAATCTGTCAGAACAGCAATGAATCATCGCAATAATATAGTAGAATATATCATTTGTGTTCCACGTTCTCTTGCATCAGTAAAGACAAGTAAGGGAAAGAAAACAGCCACAAAAACAGAAGAAAACCGCATCGATGAACTCGCTAAAAAAATAGGAAAAGATTTTCCCAACACAACCTTCACTTGGTGGTTTGAGCAGGATATGCAAAACCAGTTGCTTGAATTAGATAATGAGGGCATTAACAAATTTTGGTTTGAACGAGATATTATAACTCATAACCAACTGGTGCAGCAATTTGAAATGGAAAAGGCCGCCTGGATAGATAAGCGCTACATTCCAGAGTTACATGGCCCGGGTATTATTCAGCAACATATTGAAGAGATTTTGTATAGCCAGCCTTACCGCAAAAACTTACTACGCCGGATAGAGAGAGCCACTAGAACATTGCAAAACACGACAAGTCTCATCACTGCCTTTAATGGAACGCTAGAAGAATCGAATATTATGTTGCCTGAATTATTTTCCATACGGGCAAATATAAATCATAACCTAGCAGCACTTTTTCCAATTGTCACCGCTATACAAGAGGGAGTTAATCAATTTCCCTTAGTAAATTTTCATTTGATGCCAGTAAGCAATGATTTGTTTATTGCCCTAGATAAATTGCAACCAAGTGCGCTGCAACTGGGTATTTATAAGCGTTTATATAATTCACTAAACCGAATCGTAGACCTCGATCTTCAAGAAATCATTGACCAAATTAGAAGTGAGCTGGACCAATCAGGGAGACTTTTTTTGGGAGAAGGGGGAACAGGTAAAACTCACGCCTTTTCCAATACTGTTGATGTCCGATTAAACCAGCAAGAACTTCCAGCGTTGATTATTCGAGCTAAAGGCGCTCCGGTTGATGATTGGACTTTATTATTAAAAAAAGCACTGGATATTGATAATTGGAACAAAAACGAAATGTTGTCGGCACTTGAAACGCTAGCTGTCCGCGCAGATCATCAGTCTGCAAGTACCTTAAATCCAGGAGAAGAATTAAAAAATGAACCTGCCAAGATTATCATTTGCGTCGATGGATTGGAGGAAGATACGGAACACTGGCCAAAATGGTATGAACGTATAAGAGAGTGTGTGACCCTTAAGAATCGTTATTCAAGGGTAAGGTTTGCATTTACAGCTAGACCTTACTTTCTTGACGCAGCCGAAATGCCAACTGCAGGTAATTTTCGAATTATTGACATTCCAAGGGAAGGAGACCTGCCAGTACAGCAACTGATTGATCGGTATTTTAACCATTTTAGTATTAGCGTACAGCCTAAATCTCTGATCCGAGGTATGGATACTCTATATGCGCTACGCTTATTTTGCAAATTGTATGAAGGGCAGAAACTAACTGCCGACGATGCAATATTGATAGCTGAACATGACCTCCTCCATGAGAAGATCAACCGGATGGATGATGAATTCAAGCAGGTAAAGAGTCCAGGAGGAGCTAGAACACCCGTAAGAGATGCGATAGAGGTTATTGCTGACGTGTTTTATTCAAATGCGCAGATAACTCATCAAGAACTGTATGCCTTTTTAAAAGATGGGACCTTGCATTATCTTGATAATGGAGAGATTGAAAGAGCGATTGAATTTTTGGTTAATAACGCTTTTCTCACCAAAAGCGAGATTCCTGTTGGAAAAGGCGCTATTCGTAAGAAACAAATAAACTACACCTTAACCTATCAGTCTACAATGGAGATCATAATGGCTGAAAAATATGTTGAACGAATAATAAACAAAGAAATTGCAGCCATTCCTGAACACCTTCGACCTTTATTAGAAGTTGCCGAAAAATCCGAACAAATGTTAATTAATCAGCGCATTGTACAGGAAATTGTTAATATGCTTTTCCACAACCATAACCTCATGATTGGCCGAGATAATTTTTTGGCTGATGGTATCTCAAAAGCGACAATTCAACAGTTGCAGACAAAAGCCCTGATCCAAGCTCCGCCCAAAATTGCAGCAACTTTTGAACATAGTATAAAAAATTTATATTTTAAAGATTACAAAAGCCGCTATATTGTTTTCCGTGAACTCATTTACCCTTCAGCAGCATCCTCAGCTAATTATTTTGGTGCAGAATACCTTCATAACATACTTATGAAGCAACCAACAGCAGTTGATCGCGATAAAATCTGGCTAGGAATGGATAGTCAGGATATCCATGAACTTGGAAAAGAAGAGAGCCTCCAATATCACCTTTATGATCTTCGTAGGGTAATTGATCCACGTGGCGAAGGTGAACTTTACCTATCGGAATTATCTTTGCATAATGAAAATCCACTGATTTTTGGTTGGGCACTCGCATCCCTGGACCAATCATTTCGGGAGCGCCTTCGTACCGCGCTTACCGCTTGGGCAATAAAGCAGCCACAAGAATTTGAATTATTATTGAATAAATTATTCCCTTGCAACGATCCACAAATACAGGAAGATCTCGCATCTATTACGTTGGGAGTTGCCACTAGGTTGAAAGACAGAGAGGCTTTAAAAGCATTAGCTGAATGGGCTTTGACAAATGTTTTTGCCGGACCCGCTAGCCACTTTGATGTAATCGTTAGAACTGGCTTTAGATCCATAGTTGAAAAAGCCTTTTACTCAGGGATAATCAATGAAGAACAGGCTAAACACGCCCGGCCACATCGGGTCGAGACAATGCAATTTATCCAGATTGATGCGGATGCTTTGGAAAAAGGCGGGGAAGAGATTTATCCAATCGTACATGATCTAGCATGGTACGTGATTAAAAAATCATTTACTGATTTTCTTGATTATCAATCTATAGATAAGTTTTCAGAGCCCGAGGACGATGGGGAACATTTTTTAAAAGCATATATCGATCAGCTCGGTCTCGAGGACCTATCAGTTTATGAATGGGCGATCTCGGCTGCAATTGCGTATATGAAATCACTGGGATTTAATCGCATTGAAGAAAATGGAAACAGCACGACCGAAGCTACCCATGGCGCGAAAAGCAACGTGTTTACTCAAGAGGAAAAATATACTTGGCTTGCCGTCCATTTTATCCAGGGCTATCTATCTGATTATTTGCCCTTACAAAACAGTGAAAATTTCGTTACCGATTATATGCAAATTGTTAGCATCAGCAATCCCGCTGAATTCCTTGAGCAAATATCTCATGCAGAAACACCAGATATTGAGGATAATTGGATAGTGAAAGAGCCGCTAGCTCCTGAAATGCAATCTCAAGGAACTCCTGACGAACAGGTGAAAGTTGCTGTGGAAAGTGAACCAGACATAGATTTTAGTAATTGGATTAATATTAGCGATAAAGACTTGCGAAGTGATGGAAGTAACAAAGAATGGCTAGCGCTATTTAATTATACTCAAGTCCACGACTCAAAATCTTATATTAATTCGAGCCTAGATATACGGGGTGTATTGATTGAAAAAGGACAAGCACCGGCATTATTAGATTTAGTGAAAAACCATCCACGTAGAAGTTCTTTTGTCGAATCTATTGACCGAATGGTTAGCTCACCAGATACCGACATTTATAGCAATCCATATGATGTAGTCTGGATGAAATGGATCGGTGAAAGTTACAATACAGAAACCTATTACCCAATAACGGAGGGAAAAGAAAAAGTAATGCATTATGCTGTAACCAGCGTGACAAAAGACACGGTGGAAAATGGTGAACAAGAAATATACATTCCTTCAAAGATAATCCGGGATATGATTGGTATCACCGAAATGGAACAACAGATATTCCTGGATAATGATGGCCGAATTATGGCTATAAATCATATTTTAAGTAGCCCTAATTATGATAATCAGGAAATGACACTTATTTCTAAAGAAGAATTTTTGGAAAATCTAGAAGCTGAAGGGATGGAGGTAGTCTGGTTTGTCGATCTATTCCGTTCGAAGAATGCGCTAAATGATGCCATTAAAAGCGATGAGCATCCAATGAAGACCCGTAAATACATGGTATGGTATGAAAATGGTGAACTAAAGTGGGAGAAATTTTGGGATGCTCGTTTTTCAAATCGACGCGATAAAAATCCTGATGAGATAGTTGACGAAGAAATTGACTGGAGACATATTGTACTGCCGCAGAGTTCCTTGAAGGTTTCTATGACTAACTCAGATGTGGAAAAAGATTCGGAAGAATCAGATGATGATGCACAAAAATAACTTTTATTAAAAGGAAAGAGACTCATTATGAGTCTTTTTCCTTTTAATTTAGGTCTATGTTTGGCAGAAATTTGCCAAAAAACTCAACGCTTATTAAGAATAGACTATACAGGGAAATAAGAGCAAATTTTATATGAACTTTGCCAAATTACCACTAATTAGTTAGGATACGGCATTAACCTTGACAGTATTAAGGTCACTTACCGAACTGATCTAAGTGGCAGCAATAGTCGCATGGGCCTGTTTTTTTAAAAATCGAGGTACATTTTTCCGTGATGGTCTTTTATAGTACTCAAGGCTGGTGTAGTCAGGAAGTTCATGGTGGATCAGCATCACAACTACTTAACAAATTCTTTGGATTGATCGCAGGTGTATTTATTTCCAAAGGGAATATAAATATACAGCCCGGTTGAGCCGCTGGTCTTGCAATAACTCTCTACAACCATATCATCCAAAATGGCCTTTGCAACTTGCGCAGCTTTACTCACTGATCGAATGAATTCTTATCAGGGACTAGGTCAATAATACAAAAGCTTGGGTGATCAGGCTATTTTATCGTGCTGCTCCATGGATTCATCTCGAAGTAATTTCTAATTGAAATATTAATTCAAGAGTAACTCAAAAAGCTATTTCCGTACGACAGCAATTGTAGTGCTTTATTAATCATTTTTAAATTTGTATCTAATACGAATCTAAATCACAGTAACTTTATAATATTAAATAGCTAAATTTATATAAACGATAGTTCAGAAAAAAATGGCGGATCTATTTGGTAATAAGAAGTTTGAATTTGAATTAAAAGGCCTGAAAATTGTTGTAATTGAACATACCGTGCAAGATCAGCAAGTCTTTCGACTTGAATTTGCAGACAATCGAAAACCACTGGTAATTGCCCGGGTGAAAACATGGAATGGAGAAATGTGGACAAGCATACCACAGGGACGACAACAAGAAGCTGAATAATTTGGTAGTGAAATAAGTAAACATTTAAAAGAATAAATACTATGTGTTATTATAACGGTCAAAGAGTATCCAGAGATGAATTTATCCGGTTGATGGCATTAGAAAAAGCAGTAATGAATTATGACTTCTTGGATCAAGAAATACATGAAGGATTTAATTATGGAAATATTGCTGTTTTAAGACCTACCGATGATAAGTGCAATTTTGATATTGTACAAATGGAATGGGGTTTTATTCCCTCCTATATCAAAAACAGAGAGAAGGTACATCAGATGCGTTTCGGTTACAAGGACGCTACCGGAAAATGGCATCAAGCCTATACAACGCTCAATGCTAAAGGCGAGGAACTACTTCTGAAAGATGAAAATACCGGCAAAGAAAAAATGTTCCGTAAAGCTGCCTTAGAACGCAGATGTTTGATTTTATCAAGTGAATTTTATGAGTGGCGGCATATTTATCCAAAAAATAAGCGAACCGGCCTGCCTCTTAAAACAGCCAATAAATATCCTTATCACATTGGTTTAAAAGACAAAGCCTATTTCTTTATTGCTGCGATCTGGCAGAACTGGACAGATAAAGATACAGGTGAAACGGTCGACACAGTAGCCTTAGTAACAACAGAGGCAAATTCGTTAATGAGACAAATCCATAACAGCAAGAACCGAATGCCTACAATGCTTCCCGACGAACTGGCCTGGGAATGGATGATGGAAGACCTTACGGAAGAGCGTATAATTGAATTGGCAACATATCAGATAAGTGCGGGCGAGATGGACGCCTACACAATCGAAAAAGATTTTAAAACAACCGGAACTCCGACTAAAGCATTTGTCTATGCCGAAGTGCCAGAATTAACCTATGAGGTTTAAATTCAAAATAAAATTCCATCATTAAATAACATTTTAAATAGATGATCAGGTGTCATACTAATACTCTATACGTGATACTGATCACCTTTTTTTAAAACTAGCGATAAGGCTTTTGTTCAAATTCAGTTATGGTATTAAATCTTTGATATTCTTTATAGGGATCAGCTGTAAAAAATTCATCACGATAGTTTAGGTAAACTTATACTCAAGCCTTCCTTTCTACCGGATGACTTGACTTTTGAAATTGGTTAAAAGGTTCATTGGCGTGCCGATCTTCGATACCTTGATCGTATGCGCTTCCCGCTGTATCTTTTGCAAACACAAAAGGATGCCGCTTCAATCGCTCACGCAAAAGCCCCGGTCCCACCAGATATGTCACTAAACCTGATAATCTCATTTTTCTGAATACCTTTCAATCACTTTTATCAGGTCGATTCCTTTCCCAAGAACCGATTTAAAAATATCGCCTTCACTAGCTAACCTTTCCATTGCGTTGAAGATATGAAAATCACTCATTTTAAGCCCCTTCTTCACTTCATCCCAAGATTACTGGCATCCTTAGCATATCGATGGATAACGTGACACAGCAAATGCTGTGTAGCGAAGAATTTTTGAAATTCCCTGCCTGTGAATCGGTCTCCTATTTTTTCGATCTGAAGATCGACAAGATTCTTAAAGTCTGTAAACTTATATTCTGGTTCGTCCAATAATGCTAATGTCCGTTTGAAATATCGAATGCTTTGCTCATCAGTCAATAGATATTCGTTAAACAGGTGTTCGGAAAATAAATCGGTCACTTATAGATGTCCCAACGCTCGAACTCACCCTCATTAAATTGCTTCGCAATAAAACCATCTAAAGTCGGACGGACACTCATCTTAACTGTTCCTGGATGAACAAATACGATTTTTACTGGCAACGTGTCAAATCCAGGAATTGACCTATCACTGAATGCAGTATCTTTTGCCGCTACAATGGATTCCCGCACACCATCAGAGATCGAATAGTTTTTATCCGTAATATCCTTGTCCTTCTGCCCTTTAAGCTCAAAGTAGTATCGCCACTCTTTCCCCTCGCCATCTTTCCCTACCGCTATAATGTCTTTGCCATATTGATTTTGTCCTTTGGACTCCTTTGCAGTAGTCACGATGCGAAAGCCCATCACTGAAAGTAATAATGGGAATAACGCATCCAACTCTCGGTCCTCCTTTAAGGTTTCGAGGTACTCTCGTATGAAGATATTATCGCTTCGCATTCTTTAAATTCTTTTGACCAATCTAATTGAGATATGTTATTCATTCTTTCCGCATCGATATTCTCCGGGTCTGAGAAGTATATTGCCGGAAATTGCTTTTCATAAGCAAGTTTTTTTAACTCCATGACTTTGCCCGTAACCTTATCCAAATAGCCGCCCCCTTTGGAAAGATTAATAGTAGTAGCCAACTGACGGACAATTGAACTTTTATCTACCTGCTCTTCTAACTGTTCTGACATTCTCTTCTGAAATATTTCGTAGTATTTACGGAGTAATGCCGACTGTGTGAAACGGGATCAAGTTCTTTTATTTTTAACTTTTCATCGTTTTTTGCGAACTCGATATCCATTTCTTTCTGGACACGTGATAGCAGTTCAGATTTCTTAGGATTATCATCAGCTATATTGTCTTCCAAAGTTGAATATACAGTGGAACCGTAGTTTTTGATTTCCTCCGCTATCCTGACCATGAGGCTTTCGGCGACAAATACATTTTTACTATGCAAGAGAGGCAGTAAAAGCGGCATACAATCCAATACTCTCGCATCATCATCCAATAATGATACCCATAGTTTATATTGGTCTAAAGATGGTAGATCAGTTAAATCGACGGAAAATCTGAAGCGGCGGTCGAATGTATTGGTTATTTGTGCTAGTATAGAAACACCCGCAAATCTCACAACACCTCTACGATCTATAAGTAAACCAATCAGTCCGTTATCAAATGAATGTCGATGGTTTTCATAAAGGACAGAAAGTACGCTTTCAGTCTGACTTGCATTAAATACTTCTTTAACCGTTAACGCACGCTTGACTACAAATTTGAAAAATTCGGTACAGCTTGGGTGATTATAAAATACATCTAAACAGGACGAAAATATCTCACTTTCGCAATATCGATCCGCCAATCCGTCAATAATTCGAAAGACCAACTCACTATATTTTTGACTTAAATTACTTAAGCCCCTCAATCCTATAACGACAAGATCTGTATCCACTGATATACAGAGCTGTTCAATACGTTGCAGACATTTCCCTTTTAGTGCTTCGTCTGCCATACTCTCGTTATTAGCCATCCGCTGATAGAAGAATGTGAGAACCCTTTTGATATCATTATTAGTATCAAAAATCGTTTCAGACATTGCGTAATAATTAGTAGCTACAATCGGATCAGAGGCCATTGTCGCGTTAAGCGCCATTGCAATGGCTTCATGATGTTTGTCATCGGCAATAAGAAGATCCAACGTCTCATATTTTGGCTTCTCGGCACTTAAAATACCGGCAATAACCGATGCTATCAATTCTGTACGATAGGGAGTTGATTTCAATAGCCGGTCCAAATACTCCTCGGCTAGTACGGCATCCTGAGCGGTAAAATCGATAACTTTCGTGAGCAGATTCTGAAGCATGCCAGTTCTATTGCTACTAAGCGGAAAGTAATCCCAAAGAGAAGTAGTGATATTGTATAGTGTTTCGGACGTAGGACCTAGTGTATCAAGATGAGATACAACGACAGCCTGCAATTCTAAATAGAATGCTTTGCTTAGTTCCAATGCGCCTCCTAAATCCACATAACTATCTCCAACTGTAGAAATAACCGATGATTTTATGAATCTCTTTTCAATAACATTGAACCGCCTTATTTCATCCCTATTCCCTCTGAAATAATAACACACTTCCAATGACCGTTCTAAACTATCCTTCAATCCGGGGCTTGCCGGTGGATTGGATAGCTTATCCATTTTGTTTAAAATAGTGGCACACAGCAATTCATCTGGCTCAACCGCAATTTCCTCACCCTCTATTTTTAACAAGGATGAATAAGTAACTTTTTCTGATTCAGAAAAGCTTGCTTTACCAAATCTAAACGTCTTATCCGCTATAATCTTACCGGCAAGATCATTGTATATTTTAAGATGGGGTTCGTTATGTTCCATTTTACTTTCGATTAATAAACAGGTCTGGATCAATCATCATAACCGGAATATTCTCTCGGCAGGGATCGATCGCAGCCGCGTCCTATGAAAATCTTTTTGCGAAGCGATCAACTCAAACCTTAAATCGACATTATGTTCTTCCTGAAGGACCCTGGAAGTATTGCGCTGCGCCATTTTAGCCTTTGCAAATAGCTTTATAGCCTTCAGTTCAGATTCCACATTAGGATTAAGATCAATGGCAAAGCACATTGCCTCATTGTATTGGATAAAGAATACTATGTCCTTAAGCAAAGTTTCGTCACTTAAAAAACGAACGGAGATCGACAAGCGTTGACCAGAGAATGATTGATTTTTTGCCAGCCAGCAGGAATTAAAAGTTTTCATCTGACTATCATCAACAAATAAACCACCCAATCCGGTGAGTGAATCAATTACTTGCTTACTTATGTTATCCAGATCTCCGACAACATCTGTTTCCTGCCGGTGAGCTGCGTCGATATACCAGGTCAATTCAACCCATACAGGCCCAATCGCTATCCATGCAATCTGTGACAACTGTTGCTGTATAACCGTTACCATTTGATCCTTCACATGATTCCGGGACTGTACAGTAGGAATGTTATCCGAAAATGATATATCAAGAAGTACTTCCCCATCTACAGAATAGGGATCAGGGTGAGCATTCTTCTTATCGCAGTTCCTAAATTGCAAGTTAATATCCATCGCTAGTAGGTGTTTTTTAAGTGGTATTCAAACTTAGCAAAGATAATTTTGAAAATCAATAAATTAGAGAGTTATGTAGCGCTTTATACCTATATAATCCGTTAATACTAGATCTTCCCTTTTGGGACACCCTCTAACACCTGATATACGGATCGACTTTTCCAAGTTACTTCCTTCTCCATACGTGCGAGACAAAAGAGTGCCTCGCGGTCGTGATTAGAGAGCATGACACAGTTGTAGATATAAATCTGATTATGTCCGAATTTAAAATTTGCCCATTTTCTGACGACACAATACACAAGATCTAAATCCTCTTTATAGAACCGTACCCAAGTTTTCTCTTTGCTATTAAATAGCTTCACTGTAATCATATACACCGGCATAATGAACGAAAGATTACTAAATTATTTAGCATTTAAAACACTTGGATTTAATTATTGATCCTACCTTAAAGTAGGTTACGTCATTAGCAATATGCCAAAATGCACCAAAAGAAGCCTATTGGCGCCTGTATACATTAAAATAGTACTAGATGTGCAACAGGAATGCACGCTGCGAGAAACAGAGCCTAACGTGCCATATTAAGCCATTGAGTAAACCATAACTATTCCCTTCCTAACACTCTCAATAATTGAGCAATTTTGAAATCCAATGTTTCCTCTCAATACTGACAGGCTATTGAGCTATGGAAAGCACAAAATATCAGCATTAAGAATTAATATTGAACAGATTACACATATAATTTGGTTTGATTTTTGCTATTTAATTAAAGAAAATGCTATGTACTTGGAAAAATGGAAAGACACCTCCTTTGGCACTGATTATGGCAACGACTTTTTGGAATTTATTGAAGAGATTAACAGTTCTCCAATAACAATGCTTGATATCTACCAGCAATGCGATTTAAAAAAGTATTTTGATCAACCGGACTTGATTCTTCAGCGGAGAGATAATAATGTATATCTAGGCAATCCCGGATTTGATCTGTTCGTACATTACGAAGATGCCGTAATTTCGCTCTCGGCAGTAATCGTAGAGTCTGAACTATGTGGAGAAGCGGATCTTACAGAGGCCTACGGTAATGAAACGGTGTCTTTCCAGGTATCCAAACAGGAATTGGAAACAATCAAGTCATCACTACATTTTATATATAATAATCCTGACAAATTCGTCCTGTTTGAGATGTGCGCGGCAGATGAGAAAGACGAAGTATTGAATCACTTATCGGAAATGCTGGACCAATTGCAGGTTTGCATAGACAAGAAATAGTACGTTGATAATAACCTTTAAGGTTTGTATGCTATGGGGCTCAATAATATTGAATGCATTTGATCCCGCTGGGATAATTTGTGAATATTGAAAACGCCCAAAATGAGCGACTTAAACCATCTCTATCATATCAGGGCACCACTTTGGGCACCCGTCAATTTTGAGCAATTTGATATGATTTAAAGAACTTACCGTTATCCCTACAAATTCACGGGATAACTTTGAGAATCATAATGTAAAAATAGAATTTACCTAATCAGTTACTAACAATCGACACGTTAATCCTTTTCAAGTCGGCTTAGTGCATCTCCAAATTGAGGACTCTTATTGTTATCCAACATAATTTGCTTTAATTTATCCCAATAGATTTTGGGAAGCGTTTCAGATAAATGTTTGCATATCAAATATGCCAGATTTTCTTCAAAACTCAGCCATTTTTCGTCATACAATATTTCCGTACGGGCCGAATTGAGATTTAAATCTTTCGTGCCTGCTATATCAATAATCAACCGAAGGGGTATTGGCCACTTTATTTGAACCTGCTGATTTTTTGCACTCCAGTAATCAGGAAAAATATTAAATGGCACCTCTATTCCGTGTAATGTAAGAATAGCTTTCGATTTAGCCAATCTCGATGATGACGGACTAAGGTTCGCATTTCCATCTTCGTCAATTTCAATTGTCTTAGATTTCTTTTCAATTTCGTTTGTTCCGTACTTTATTGATCGTTCTAAGGTGTAATCATCTCCATCTACATTGACCTCCTTGGCATGCAATTCAATTTCCGACACAGGTTCTCCATGCTCTTCTAATATTGCCACTATTACCTTACCGAAAATACCATATTCATCATCAGAAATGGAGAAATTAATTTCTTTAATATTTGGTTCAGCTCGCCAGGTATAGTCCCTAAGATCGTCAAAGGATAGATTTTTAAACCTTTCACCGTTATGGATGTAACTTTCTGTGGGAGTAATGATCTCAATGGCAAATGGAGGTCTTGGTATTATCTTACAGATAGAATCAATTAAGTCCTTATCCTTTAAATATTTCCAAGGGTGTCCTTGTCTTAAGGCAAGCTGAGTTGAAGTCCCAGGTTCAACCATATTACCTTCTCTTACCCAAAAAATGCTATCCTGTCCTTCGACGATAATTTCATAAGCATCGCTGGATTCATATGGGCCTTTTAACCTTTTTGTATTAACCATCAAATAATCGGAAACCATGAAGCAAGATAATATACCAATTCCAAATCTGGAAATAGGCGTATAATCTAACTCAACTGTTGCTTTTAGATCATAAAATTCTGAAGATTTGTAGTAAGATGTTCCAATGCTGGAATAGAACTTATTGATAATGTCCAAATCCATTCCCGTTCCATTATCGATAATTTGCAAAAAGTCATCACCATCTGTGTAGAATCTAATTTGTATTTTCGGCGTGTAGACATTTTTCCAACTTTTCGCCATTGCTTGCCGAAGCAAACATGCGTCAATAGAATTTTGCAACAGCTCCCTTAACGCGACTTCAGGATGGCCATAGAGTTTAGTGCCCATCAATAAATCTATTACTTGGGTTTTATTAAGTGTAAATTTAGTTTCCTGGTAATTGTAAGCTGGCTTTCCGGTCGGAAGTTTTTTTGCAGGGCCAATTTTGCTTCTGTCTACTTTTAACGGTAAGCTGATTTTATAATGTTCGGGAAATGGATTTCTTACCGAGTCGTTCAATCTGTTGAGAATCGTATTTGCAGCTGCAAGTTCCTTATCTATCTGACCACAGAATTGTCTAATAGATGATTCGATAGCTGGATGCTCGCAACGTGCCTGAAATCTAATATTGACGTTATTAATATCCCATGCGTCTATATTTCTATGTTTTTGCCACTCTCTGATAGATATAGGATTTCTAACAAATAGATGGGAAAACAAAACGGGCGGTGTTCTTTTTCCATCGAAATCAAGTATATCGGCAAGTCTCAATATCACTCCTATAAAAGGAATACAAGCATAGGTTCCGGGGCCACAGAGTAAGGATGTATCAAATTCCAGCAACGTTGCAGCATCTTCATTATGACTGAAACATAATTGCGCAAATTCGTTGGTTAAATCTATGTCTCTATATTTAATCTTTCCATTCCAATCTTCATCGATAATAGTGCGAGCTCTTTCTGCATGTGTGGATCTAATATATTCCGAAATCATGTGCTTTTTGAGCAGTTCGACTTTACTCAGCTGACCTTTGGATTTTAAGCCTTCGATTTCATCAAGAATTGACGGGAAGCCCTGACAATACTTTTTAAACTCCAGATATTGTTTTGAAGATTTATCTTTTAATGAATCATTATCCCATAAGGAACTCCATATAATGGTATCTTGTTTTGATGCAGCCATTCCAATGTCATGAAAGAAAGCAGTCAGAATTAAAAGCATCAATTCGGGAACAGAAAGTGCAGATATTGTAGTGGACGGAATAATCTTTTCCATTAATCTCAACACCCTGAACAGATGATCGCCATCATGTAGAGTATACTCACCCATATGTAACATGATGGTTTTTGTTCTCTGATATGCATAGTAGACAGCCTCATCAACTAAAGATATGACATGAGATCCAGCGGGATCTGAAGTACATTTAGCTTTTAAAACTCTGTACAATTCACTCGATTCTAATCCTAGCTGCGTTTCCTGACGCCAATCATCAGTGTTTGCTTTATTTTCGATATCCATTAAAGTAAATTTTAAAACATCTTTCTCATTCTATCCATATAAACATATTCTTTCCAATAGTTTTCAAGTTTGGAGTAGCCAAAGGAAACAGGATTCTCCTCGAAATTCCAAAGTTCATCCGGATGTTCGCGTAGAATTGTTATAGGCCTAAGGAATAAGTCACTCGACCTTATTTCAATATTTGATATTGAATTCTGATGGCTTCTCCATTTCATGGCTGCCTCTATTTTCCAATCATCTGAACTCCCCGCCACTAAAACATATCTAAACCGTCCTACAGCACCGAAAATTCTCTTTTTCTCGGCAGGATATTCATGAAAATATCTATCCCATTCGCGTACTTGCTCCAATGCAGCATTGAGTTCTGCAGACGGCTTCCCTGACGTATTGAATAATCTCATTCTCGGCTTTTCAATTTCCAACAACACCCACTCAGGACTATCGGAGTTGTCATTTAGCCAGGCAAAGTCGCATCTCAACTTCGCACCAGATGACAATTCATGAAACAGCGGTTGTACGCCATATTTTCTTGAATACAGTTCGTAAAAAAGAAAAGAATTTCGTTTTAGAACTTCAAGTAATTTAAGCTCGGAGTTTATCGTAAATGCTTCATTTAACTCCCTTTCGACTGAATCAGCGTTCCAGTTCATACTAATACATTAAGGGCGTTGAATGATAACCTTAAATTGTTCTGCCTGTGTATCATTTGCAAAATCAATATTCGGGTATAGGGCTACAGCTCTTGAAACTCCTGTTCCCAAGCCTTTGTAAGGCAGGACAAATTGTGCAACGGACTGGAGGATTGGGTTTCGTGCTATTGATATACCATTTCTAATATTCTCAACAGTCAAAGAATTAGGTAATTTACCCGGACTGTGAATTTCAACCCTGTTCCTGAAAATGAAAATCTTGATCGTTGACTGGATGAAGTAGTCCCGATGTATCAGTGCGTTAACTAACAGTTCCTCAAATACCTCATAAGGTATTTCCCATATCGCAGGGCTGTTAAAGGAACTTCCTGTTTGTTGCTTTCTCATATTTCTATCCACAAATCCGATTGCCTTCTGAAAGACCGTCAGCATATTACCTTCGATCGGTGCCTCACTATCGGAAAATGTACTACCAGTAATATCATCCGCATCAACAGAGACACATTGGATAGTGAATTGAGGACGGAATTGCTGTCTGCGATCACTAAATAACAAGAGTCCTGCCAGGGTCAACTGCCCTTCAGACAAGAGATTCAGGTTTTCGAGGGATTTTGGCAGATCAATACCCATATCTTCCAAACCTCTACCGTATTTAGTATGAATAAATTTATTGAATAGATCAACATCAATATCAGCAATCGTACTACCTACGACAGGCAATTCATCTGCAAACATAATTTTACTGCTTTGTAATAGCCGCGCTATTTCATCATTTGATGTTACTCTCCTTTTGTCAGAGCCATTTTTCATGAAAATTGCGCCACTACGATCTTTATAAGGTTTACTGATTCCTTCTTTAAGTTCTACAACCACCAGATTCTGCTCATTGACCCTTACCGTTTCTGTCTTGATAACTATGGGAGGAAAAACACTTTGAGAAGCGACATTAACCAACTGTTGATTTACTGACTGTAACTCCTGAAAAGAAAGTCCATTTAAATCTCCCGTTTTGTCGTTCACCCCAATAATTATTATTCCACCTTCCGTATTTGAAAAGGCTACCATTTCCTGGGCAAGAGAGTCGATGTGAGGGAGGCGTTCTTTAAACTGCACCCTGGAGCTTTCTCCTTGTTGGATGAGTTCCAATAATTCTAATGCTTCCATAATTCGTATATCATTTTACGTTGGTTAAAGGCTTCTTCGCCGCCTTCCATAATGTTTACAATCCTTTTTTGTATGCTAGTGTCATCAATACTGCCTTCTGTTGTAGAAATTACACCATTGTGATAAGAACAGCAGATCGTTTGCTCGCAATCCCCAAGAACAGGTATATTGGGGTTATGTGTTGCAAATACAAATTGAGTACTGTCTTTCAACTTTCTTAGTTCGGTAATTACATCTGAATAAATAGTCTGGTTATCCAAATCATCTTCGGGTTGATCGATGATGATGATATCGTTCTCCTTTAAGGTCAGGATAAACAAGATAAGTGCAGACGCTCTTTGTCCTAGGGAGTGTTCATTTAATGGCCTTCCGTTATAGTAGATCACATATTTGTCCGGTACACGGTAGGTCAGGAATGCATTAATATTATCTTTGAACTTACCAGTAAAATTTGAAAGGTTATTACCTCCGGATAAAATACGGCTCACTTTGCTACCATCCACCCTAAGATCATTATAGACCTCAATCAAATCTGCGTAATGATCTGCTATTTCCGACAAAGCTGCATCGCGTAAACCACTTCCCCGGACACTCGCTCTTATAAACTCTTTGAAACGATCCTTATTCCCTTTAAAGTTGACTTCAATTCTTAATTTAGACTGGTCGTTATTCAGCTTTTGCACTTCTTCCACTACCAATTGATATTCTGCATGCCATAGCCCTTTAAGGTCTACAAGTGCTTGTTTGAGCTTTTGCAAAGCTTGCTCCCTTCGTTGATCAAGCTTACCGATTTCTATCAATTTTGCGTTTTGCAGATCAAGGTCTTTGGACAACCTAACATACGCGTCGGCTTCTATATTAGGTAAATTGATTTCCCTTTTTATTTTGGAAAATTCTTCTTTTAACTGCTCATATTGCGCTATAAATCCATCCTTAAGATTATCTATGGAAAGTTTCTCTTTTTTCAGTCCTTCAATGATACCTGAAATTTTTAGGAATGTCTCTTCAAACCTGTTGAATGCTTCATAAACAGCAACAAATAAGGAAGAATTCTCTTTTGACTGATAGTTTTTCTGTGCAGCAAACAATTCCCTGTAATCATTTACCGTTTCCTGCAAGCCATTGATAACACTGTGCTCAAATTGAAGTATATTATCCAGTCGGTTGTTGTCTTTATCGAACTCTATTTGCTTGTTTAGTTTTTTATCTATTTCATTATCCTTGAATATCCTCATATTCAGTTCAATAGATGCTTTTCTTTCTTCTATCTCCTTTTTCTGGGACAGGGATTTGTTGATGCGCTGGACTTCCGTCAACAATGTTGTTACTTCACTATTCTTTTCCTCGACCTTTTGTCTTACAGGCATCAGTTTATCACCCATAAGTTTGGAGATAAGATCTTCAGTTGAAGTCTCACCGCCTATGTCAGACAGATCTTTCTGACCGTAATAGAGTGGCTTGTTCAGGATGGCGTTTACTTTGAGGTTATGCTGTAATTGTCCATTCTGGTAAATGTTGGTAGATTCCCCCATTATTTTTTCTGCGACAAAAACCTGTCCGTACTTGTCCACCAATTCTATCGTTAGTTTCCCCCCGCTGCCAAGAAAATTCTGAACCAAACGTTCTTTATATCCTGGCTCATGGGAGTTGGCACCTAGTGGAATGTCAAGCGCATAACGGATTGTTTCCAACAGTGATGACTTTCCGCTTCCTCTAATACCAATAAGGTTGTTCATGGCTGAGCTGAAGGATAGTTTCTTATCCTGCCATTTACTCGTCGTAAAACTAATTGACTTTAGCCAGGCCTTTTCTATCTTATGGGGACCGTGCGATACTCTTTCATGATGATCCAGTAGCGCATATTTCAGTGCGTCAAAATTGAACGCACCTATTTTTATATAAGTCTTCTTTTCTTCGCCATTTTGCTTGTGAGCCTTACCCACATCTTCCACACATTTGCAATCTGAACCTTCTACAAATGCGGGAAGTTTCCCTGAAAACCATTGGTTCAATCCCTGTAATTGATCATAGCTTCGGAATTTTTGGAAAGCCAAGACAAACTCCCGGAAAAGCTCGCTATTTGCAAATTGCTGTTTTCTTCCACCGTCCAATTCTTTCAGGAAGCCGCTATCCTGGTCAACATGGGCCATCACTATAAAAGAATCCCTGCCTTGTGACTTATGGTTACTTAGTTTCTGAAGTACATTTTCAAGACTATAATTGCAACGTGTGTTTTCATTTTCCTTATTGGCAACACCTTCAAAGGCTGATGTTAAAAACTGATTTATATAATCTTCTTGTCCGGTAATCCATGATGAGTGGTCAAATACAATCAGGCAGTGAATGCCATTCGCTCCATCATTGACTGATAATTCGACACCGGGTAAAATCCAAATATCTTCTTTCCATGCCTTTTTCCGGAAGTTAACAAACTCATCCCTGTCAAATTTATTGTGGTTGGTAACTACAGCAATATGAACGTCTTCCTCTTTAAGCCTTTGAATACACTGGTTAAAAAAATCATTGGGGTTTGCAAGAGGCTTAAATTCCTTGTCCTTATGTGTATGTAAATGAAAATCGGCACGAAGCCATGTGGCTCCGTTTTCAAATATCATCGGTTTTGATTGTTGTTCCTGATTCATCATTTATCCTGTTTCTTTTTCAGTATATCAATTTTCTTTTCTGCGGCCTTTAATGCCTCCTTTGCTACGTCTTCTCCAGCAAGATCAGAAGCTACCTTATCACTCAAATAAGATATCAGAAGAGCTTTCTCATCCAGTTTAAGTGCTTTGGCAAGTAAGCCGATTTGCTCACGGGTAGGTTTTCTTTCTCCCTTTTCAAACTTACTTATCATAGCTGTATCAGCATTGACGGCAGCGGCTACCTGCCGCAATAGCAGACTTTCCGATTCTCTGGCCTCTTTGAGTATTTGCCCTAACGTTTTCAATTTGTCGTATTTATTCTTGTCAAGATATGCCAAATTTAGTGAACTTTTCTGGAATTTGTACTAATGATTATCGTTATGATCGAAACCGGTTTATTTCAGTCTAAAAGTTATTCTTACAACTATTGTTAATTGTATCGATAGTGTCTGCACAATTAATTTAAAACATTCAGTTTGTTTGTTGCATTAACTATAGTATTAGCTAAGAACTTATCCGCAAAAGGGGATGTTATTTATCCCTTTTCGCAGATAAAAGCTTTAGCAAATAATCGGCTCAAATTATCCCTTCCTCACCACTAAATGGCTCAGCCCCGGATCGTTAAGCAGGCGTTCCATTTCCGATTGGATAATGTCCTGAACGTCCTGGATTACTGCAACCATAATTCCAACATTTTTTTGATACTGTTTTTTACTTCGTGCATCTTTTTCTGTAGCACTTTTTTCTCCACTTCATAGACCAATAGCCAGCTTTTAAATTCAGCGATCTGATGGAGCGTGTGCAGTTTTTTTACAGACTAGTTGAAGTTGTTTCCGACCGCATTTAACTCAGTCCGCAGCTTCACTAGTTCTGCCATTGCGTCATCCTGTGAGCTGTTCCGGTAGGTGGTTACGATAGGTTTGTCAAACAGCATCCTACGCACATATTCACTCAGCTTTCGGCAGGTAGAAGCCTTTCATTTCTTTCCAATTTCGGCATACTCATCCGGCGTCGACCGGCAGATGACTCGTCTTGTCCTGTTTGTTTCCTTTCCTTCCATCACTATTCATTTTACTCACATTTCAATTATTGTTTCATCGGTGTTCGTGAGAACGCTTCGCTTAGTTCACGTTTACAAACTGTATTATCCTACCAAAAAGTAAAGCCCGCGGGTTCCGAGAAGAGGGCTAAAAATCCCGGTTGTATGACAACAGTTCATCTTGCCGATTGAGCACGCATCCGAAGGATCATCATTAGGACGAAGATGCATCATCCCGGACATTAGGAACACCTTAGTCCAAACATGTAAAACGGACAGACTTCGCTTCGATCCCAATCAGAAGTTAGATCTAACACACAGCGAACGAAACTTACTTATCTTGGAGCTTTCTCATTATTTTACTCATGAATACCCTAATCTCCACATAGGTGAGGTCTGTTGCTCGCTCTATTTCCCTTATACTGCGCTTATCGACATGCAGCATCCAGAAAACTTGCTGTTGCTCGATTGGAAACTCGCTGAGCGCAAGGTGAAGTTGTTGAAGCTAACATTCTGTAAAGTCCATTTTGATTGAGGTTTCATTCTTTTTCATAGCTTTTGAATTTTTAAGCTGCCAGCTTAAATAAGCATATTGCCAGTATCTAATGGTTATGATGAACAATTTTAGTGACATTCATGCTAAAATAATATATTGAATCGCTTCAATAGGGAACTTTTGATAAATTAAACGGCGCTAAGAGTTTTTCAAACACTTAGCGCCCGTTGATACCTCGGCAAGAACAATCAGCATTGATCTTTCTCTGTTTTCTATAAGATATTATCACACCATTTATAGGTAAAAGGAATGTCCACTTGGTTTAGAAATTTGGCCTCGTATAACTTGTGCATAACATTTATAAAACAGGAATAATGTCTAGGGAAATCCTCAACGGACAAAGGAAATGTCAATACCTTATTAGACTTTAAACCACTGTACCAGAACAATGAAAAGGAAAGTGGATCGGTGAACAAACTACCTGTTATACAGCAGAATGGTATGTAAATTATGAAAAAGTAAAAAGGTAACAGAACTGGCTGTAAAATACCATCTTCTAAATGGGAGATTAAAATTGTATGTGTTTCCTATCAAACCTATCCCTAACAACCATATTATCGGCGTATATGCAGGAGCCATAAATCCAAGCAGACTCATACTCCATTCACTGGCAGGAAGAAATATTAATAAAATCCATGAAAAGAAATACAGGATTAAGCCTACACTATATAGAACAACCCCTTGAAACTGACGAGTGCTACCAAGTTTCAAGGGCATCAAGAACGTCAGAATAAGTAATATAAACCTTGAAATATTTTCCCCAAAAAGAATAATTGCTACAGAAACATCGCCAGCAAATGCATCCTGCCATTTAGTGGCAGTACGTAGCGAAAGCAATGAGAGTCAATGCTATTTTCTATTCTTCCGTATATAGCTTCTGAATTTCTGTATTGGGGAGGGTTGAATTACATTTCCTCTTCCTAGTAAATCCCCCCCTATTATCTTAGCCTCACTTTTAAACAATAGGAACGCGTAGAATAATCGCAGAAATCATTTTTAGTATCTACGTATTAAAATATTGACAGGAAATTGAAGCAAGTTCTATATATAGATTAATTATTCACTATATCAAAACTGCTATAAAATGAAAATGGTATGCCAATTTCGACCAAAAATCGTTATTATTGCGTTGTGGTTTGATTGAATATTGGCTTGTTCGTATTCAAAGCAAACAACACTCTTTGAATACTTTGAAAATCAGATTTTTAGACTTTTAATAAAAACCAATATGGGCCGAAGGTGTTCGATAGAGCTACCTGTTAGCCCGCTGAGACATAAAAACGCAGTTTGAGGCATGAAAAATAAGATTCTGGCAGAATCGTGGCAAAATGATTCTTTAACAGTGGCAAAACAGCTCTAGCAGGGCTAAAAACAAAGAAAGTTCCGGTCCATCACTCTCCGCAATTAACTAGAAGCAAATAGCTCCTAGATGGTCTAAAAAGCTTTAAAGCCTGTAATTTTTAAAAATTACAGGCTTTTTCTTTTGGTGGGAATTTGCAAAACTTACAAAAACACTCCTAATTTTTGTGGCAGATTTGTGGCAATTTTATAAGTCAAAAAAAACTGCCACAAAAAACACTTAAATCACTGTATATCAATACATCAATCTCGTCAACGACTTCACCAAATAGCAATCGCAAAAGATATAATTCCGAATGATTCTTTTGAGATGTTTAAAAGCAAAAAGACAAAATGTAATAAAAAGCCACTATCTTTAGAGCAACTTGAAAGGGTTGAAAATAAAGTGTTTTCTTCTGAGCGACTCTCGCTAATAAAAGAATGCTTTCTCACTGAAAAACTGCAATGTAAGAAATTAACGCTACCAATTGTCATTACCTTAGGTTCACCTTTTAAAATATCATATGAATAGTTCTTTCAAGATCATTTTACTGCTATTTGCAAGCACATTGTCTCAGCAGGTTTTTGCGCAAAGTACTTCGGACAGCATTGATCTCTTCATAAAAGAGAAAATGTCCAAGTTAAAAATTCCTGGACTTCAACTTGCCATCGTAAAGAACAACAGGTTAGAGAAACTGTCCGCGTATGGTCTTGCCAATATTGAACATCAAGTTGCCGTTGATTCAAAAAGTTCATTCTCAATCAATTCCATGACAAAGGCCTTCGTGGGTGTAGCTATCATGCAATTACAGGAGTGGGGCAAGTTAAAGGTAGAAGACCACATCTCCCAATATATTTTAGATATTCCTGATGATTGGAAATCGATTACCATTAGGCAATTATTAAGCAATACTTCCGGACTTCCGAACAACATAGACGACAAAGAGCAGGTTCTTGGTGATGGCACAGAAGGGAAAAACTGGGAGATGGTAAAGAAATTACCGATACAATTCAAACCGGGGGAAAGGTTCAGCTATAATCAGACCGGATATTATATACTGGGAAGAATAATCACTAAATTAAGTGGTAAACATTTTACTAAATTTATTGACGATAATCAATTTAAGGTGGCAACGATGAGCGCAACAGAGTTCGGCGACTCCCATGACATCATACCCAATAGTGCAGGGGCATATTCTACAATTGTCAATGTGGCCGGTAATTGGATCAATGACGGCAAGCTGCATAATGCATTTGCCACTTTCCCACTCTTCTTCAGAACTGCAACTGGTATAATATCGACATCCGAGGACTTGGCCAAATGGCTGATTGCATTACAAAGCGGAAAGCTGTTGAATAATAAGAATAGCGTCCAGCAAATGTTAACTTCTGTAACTTTGAACGACGGTCATATTGATGGTTTTAATAGGCTCACTAATGGCTATGCTTTGGGCTGGCCGACCGTAGTCAGAGATGAACATCCCGCAGCTGCTCCTGTAGGTGGAATGCGCTCTGCATTATTTGTCTATCCTAAAGATGATCTGTCAATAATCGTTCTGACTAATCTTCAGGGTTCTAATCCGGAATGGTTCATTGATGAGATAGCAGGAAATTATACATGTTCAACATATACCTTTCTGCCATCTGCTTAGGGGCAACTGTAACAAACTGTGGCGGAGTTATAGTTAAATTCTGTCTCCTAGTTTTGTCGAAATGATCAAAGCGGTATCCTTCTTCCTCCAGATCAATCATATCTTCATATGTGTAACGGTTTTCGGGGTTGATCCTTTTCCGAAATTCGAATTTCTCAACATCGACAATGAATTCTATACCACTAGCGGGATCTTTGTAAATCGGTAATTCTCTTCTCATAACTCACCCTTTTACTATTCTTAATGGTATGCTGAGCAAAGTATCGGAACTAATTAATTATGTTATTCAAAAAAGATATTGCCAGTATAATATTTCCGTCATATTAAACTAAGTTACTTTAGTGCTTTACTACATACCTTCTATTAGCTCTTCCCTCTAGCAAAGTATTTAAAACATCAGGCAGTTCATCAATTGAAATTATATCCACCATTTCAGAAAGAAAGTTAGGTTTGAAATCATTAGCAAGTAAATTCCAGATCTCTTCCTTAAATTGTAATGGTTGCTCTACTGAATCTATTCCGATCAACTTGACGCCTCTTAAAATAAAGGGATATATGCTGGTATTTAGATCTCCAGAAGCCACATTTCCACAACAGGTTACTACTCCGTTATAATGCAATGATTTTATTATTCCCGATAAGATCTTCCCCCCTACACAGTCAATACCCGCTGCAAAATCGCTACTTGACATGGCACGTGCATCATATTTTGCAATAAAATCTTCTCTTGATATGACTTCAGAAACACCAAGAGTACGCTGAAAATGATCCGTGCTCTTCCCGGATATGGCTACGACATCGTACCCATTCTTTGATAAAATAGCCGCAGAAAGACTCCCCACCCCCCCGGTAGCACCACTTACTATTATTTTTCCGCTTCTAGGGCTAATTCCTGATTTAATCAAGTTATAAACAGAAATACCAGCCGTCAAACCTGCCGTACCAAAAGACATGGCTTCCAATGGGGTTAGTCGCGCTGGTAATGGGATGATCCACTCCGCTGGAACACTAATATATTGGCCAAATCCTCCCCAAGTATTCATTCCCAAATCATACCCTGTTACAATCACATTATCTCCCTTATTGAATCGACTGGATCTAGAAGAAACGACCTTTCCTACGGCATCTATTCCTGGTATATGAGGAAAATTTCTCGTCACACCTCTGTTCCCCGAAGCAGATAGCGCATCTTTGTAATTTACGGATGAATACGCTACTTTAATCAGTACATCGTTTTCGGTTATCTGATCGAAAGGGACATCTTCAACTTTACTTTTAAAAATTCCTTCACTTTCTGTGATCATTAAGGCTCTGAATGTATTACGCATAAAAATAATTTTGAGTAAATTTGAACATTAAAAAACTAAAAAGCAATAACTTACAAAATGATCATATACTGCACAAAAGTTCAGTTTATTGATTATCAAGAGATAAAATAATGTCAGAAATAGAAAAGATTGAAACCGTTTGCCCATCGGATATTTTTCTGCAAGTCATAAAGGGTAAGTGTAAGACTACATTAATTATGCTTATAGGGAAAAATAGGAACCGTTTTACGGAGATGAAAAAGACACTGCCCACAATTAGTGAGCGTACGATTGCAAAACAACTTAGGGAATTGGAAGCCGATGGTATTATTAGCCGAAAGGTTTTCAATGAAGTTCCTTTACGAGTTGAATATTATTTAACAGAATACGGCGAAAGTATTTATCCGATCGTCCGCGATATGCGTAAATGGGGACACATACATTTAAAGCATTTGGAAAATGCTTATCGAAATCAATCGAAATGAATTACAAATAAATATATATTTTCTGAGTTTTTCGATCATCTTCTCCGACCATACTGCTATATATTAAACGAATGAAAATACCAGTTCTTTATTCCAATGCATCGTTTTAAGATAAACTCACTATCCGCACCAAGGTAAATACCATTGTATCGTCATTGCTTAATTTTTTTTACATGAGCCATTTTGCTACAGGAAAATTCCTAAGGTTTCTTGAGTTTACCCCTTCCTTTCGATAATTGTGCAGTTTGGGTTCGATATTTTCTGCAATAGGTTTAAAAAACGGGAAGCACTTGAAGAAGCATCACCTTCCCCATAGGTGCTAATAAGCACCATTAAATATTTGACTTGAGGATATTCAGTATAATTATCCATATCGGTCATGTAGGTTTTTAAACCACTATTTATTAATTGGTTAAAAAACTTTTGCGCAAAAATTCGGGTGCCACCGGTCTCCGAACCTACTAATAAAATATATTCAGCATCCAGTGCCGAATAGATATTCTCCGGTATGTATACTGCTGCGGACAACTTTTTATTTTTTAAAATAATACCGAATAAAATATAGACTATAAACCCTAATGCCGCAATGAGTAATATAACGGGCCAAGTATGATCAATAGGACCACCTATCTGTAGCCAAATAATATGACTAATAAATATTCTCTCTGCGGAAACCGCTGGCATGCTGCCAATATTTATTGCAGCCATTAATGTTTCAATCATCTTATTTTATAAGTTTAATATCTGCTCTTATTCTTATCAAAAAATCAAAAACAACAGTGGAATGATAATACCTAAGGCAAATTCAATCCCACGGATACCGAAGAAACCTCGGTCACCTTTGTTCATAATCAACCCGGTAATGATAACAATGATGATACTAATGGCAAAAGTATCGGAAAAATACCTCCAATAAGTACCTGGATTATAGTGTAGAAAGGATAACTGGAAGAGAAAGGGGCGTCTTTTGATCCCTAGATAGTCCACCTGCCCGTTTGTGGTGTTAATGGTAAAAGAGGAGCCGGTAGAAAGGACTCAAGCTAGGTTTTATAATTAAACGGTCTCAAAATATTATTGATCAATGATCATTTAAAATCGTATTAAGAATATTATTTCTATCAACTGTGCTTTCAGTTTCATCATCATTATTTTCATCTAAAGACCGCCGGTCACCTCATCTTTTACCATAACTTTTCTTGTTTATAAACAACGGTATAAGCAAAAATGTTTATATTGGTACTATGATTCAGCAATACGAAAAATACAAAGGTATCCATCCAGGGATTATACTTGATAGAGAATTAAAAAAACGTTCTATCAAGCAACGCCCTTTTGCTTTATCTATAGAAGAACATCCTCAAACTTTTAATGCAATTACCAAAGGTAAAAGAAGATTTAGCACCTCATTGGCATTAAAGATTGAACGAGAACTTGGATTGGAAGAAGGTACTTTGGTGATATTGCAAGCATTTTATGAAATCCAAAAGATCAAAGAAAAAGAAAGCAAAAGCACTCCTAAGCTGAATGTTTTGAGCAAGGCTTTGTTTTGGGATACAGATATTCAGCAAATAGATTGGGAACGACAGTATAGGGCTGTTATTCAACGTGTTTTTGAACGAGGAAATGAAACTGATAAGGAAGAAATCATTCGTTTTTATGGAGCTGAAAAAGTAGAAAAGGCTTTGCAGGATTCTAATATCAGAAGCCCATATACCATATACAGACCCAATAAAATTACCGGCTAATTATGATGTATTATGACCCCGTTAACGATCTTTTGAAAAATACATTGATTACGCTAATGGAATCTTCAGTATTAGATTCTTTTCGTTTAGTGGGAGGAACAGTGGAAGTACCCAGGCTAACCCGCCTAAGTACTTCACTACCTTATTTTGTTTTTGTCGGACGTACTTCGATCTTACTTGGAAGTACATTCTGATTCATTTTCAATAGATCTACCACCATTTGTCCGATATCAGCGGGTTGAATTTTCCAATGATCCTCTTCGTTAGGGGTATGACCATTGAAATTTGAGGTAACTGATCCCGGCATTATGGTAGTACATTTCACATCATAATTCCTAAGGTCAAGCATTGCGGCTTGTGTAAATCCCACAAGACCAAATTTGGTCGCATTATACCCTGCACCTTGGGCAAAGAAATTTGTTCCAGCTAATGATGCGATTGAAATAAAATATCCTTTATTTTCCTTTAGCTGTTCGACACCGGCTTTAAGGGTATGAAAAGCCCCGGTCAGGTTGGTGTTGATCATGGCATTCCAATCGTCAAGTGACATTTCGTCTACGGGAGCAAAAGTCCCCATACCCGCATTGGCAATAATGATATCCAGCTTTCCAAATTTTTCAACGATTGCATCGACAGCCTTTTTTTCATCTTCAAAATCTGTCACGTCTGCTTGGATTGCGATTACATTCTGATTTCCTAATTCGTGTTTTGCTTTTTCTAAATCTTCCGTGTTACGGCCAGAAATAGCTACCTTTACTCCTGCTTCAATAAGCGATTTCGCTATTCCAAAACCTATCCCTTTTGTTCCGCCAGTTATATAGGCCACTTTATCCTTAATATTTTGCATAATATTTTATTTTTTTGATCTTGAATGTATAGTTCCTTCTGTCAGTTGTTATTAAAACCTTCTCTTAGCTATTTACTAATCCGTTGCAATCCATCAGAAACTATAACTCGAAAAGTCGTAAAAAGGTTCTTTATATTTTATCTTATTTAACTTTACACCCTCTTTCGAAGCGTAGAGGATTTTTATTTAATGTTACGTTCTTTTTTCCACTTACGAATTCGCCCTCTTGCATCGGTATAAGGCGAAGACGTGTTAAACTGAATCATCTTCCTAAAGTCCATTTCTCATAGCAGTAAACCTCATATAATTTACTTAAAATAAGACATGATTTGCTTCACCCGTTTTTCAGTCTGGTGCGCTTGTGCTTATAAAGGGTAAATCAAAAGGTTATCTCCTTAAATGTCTTGCAATGTAAATGCGGATATTTTTTCGGGGTGAAGACTATGGGATTGGCTATTTTGCATAGTGTTATTATAGGACATTTTTGAGCTGGCATAGTCGCCTATAAGCGTGGTAAAATGTACTATAATGCCACATTATGTAACTTAGCTTTCGCCGATTTGCATACTATGGCGTACCAAAATCTGCACGAGGATGTCAGCATGACGAATCGCGCGCCATATGCGCAGGAGCTTGAAATCGGGCTTCCAAAGCAAAAGATGCAGAAATAATTTGCTTAATTGCGTATATTGCAATTTATATTAAATCGCAAACTTATATGGAATTAAAAAGGTTTTTGGATGCCCAGAACCAAGTTTATCTGACGGCACTTTCTGAAATCAAAAATGGCAGGAAGACTTCCCATTGGATGTGGTATGTGTTCCCGCAGCTCAGGGGTTTGGGAAGTAGTGCAATTTCCGACGAATATGGCATCTCCGGTGTGTCTGAAGCAATCTCATATTTGGCCCACCCCGTTCTTGGGAAGCACCTGATTGAAATTTCAGAAGCCCTCCTACAGCTCGATGGCTTTACGGCAGAAGAAATATTCGGTTATCCCGATTCCCTCAAGTTGCGCTCCTGCATGACATTATTTGCCATGGTTAGCGATACTGAAAATATATTTGATAACGTCCTCAAAAAATATTTTGACGGTGTTGCTGACGAGCGGACAGTATCGGCGATCAGAGCAAAAAATATAAGCTAATGTAATCTCCATACAAAAACCTGCTATTTTTATATATCAACTTATTCTTTGAATAATCAATATTCCAAGACACCGTGTAACCATGTCAACTTGCTTAAATGGACCTTCCCGGAATAATAAGACGGATTGATTTTGATCTCAGGGTTGCCGATAATTCTATCTGAATTCATAACAAAACATAACATTTTAAAATGACAAAAATATTTTTACTGCTTTTTTGTACGCTGACAACATTAATTGGAAGAGCTCAAACGGAAAAGATTTACTCAAAAGCATACGGAAAAAGTGAAAACCCGGCAATAATTTTCATTCACGGCGGACCAAGAGGAAACTCAACACTATTTGAAGGAACAACTGCAGAAAATTTAGCAAGAAAAGGTTTTTATGTTATCGTTTATGACAGACGTGGTGAAGGTCGTTCAATCGACAAAACTGCAAAGTTTACGTTTCAAGAAGCAATTAGCGATTTAAATAGCATTTACGAAAGATATAATATCAAAAAAGCAAATATCATTGCTCATAGCTTTGGTGGCTTGGTTGGAACACTCTTTACAGAACAAAATCCTGGAAAAGTAAATTCATTAATTCTTGCAGGTGCACTTTTTTCACAACAAGAAACGTACAACCATATTTTGGAAACAACACGAAAAATCTACAAAAAAAAGAATGACACCTTAATGCTTTCCAAAATTTCCGAAATTGAAAAATTAGCTAAAAATTCGGCTGAATACAGAAAGCAATGTTACGAAATTGCAAGTATGAACAACTATTTCAAAATGCCATTTCCGACAAATGAAGCAAACCAATTGCGAGAAAATTATGAAGATAGTGAATACGGAAAAAGCAATATTCGAAATGACGACGCTCCTATTTTGTTCTATAAAAATGAAAGCAAAAATAATATTGACACCAAACCTATATTAAAAAAACTAGAAAAAGAGAATGTAAAATTATTTGCAATTTATGGTTTACAGGACAAAATCTTTTCAGAAAATCAATTAAGCGATATGAAGAAAATAGTTGGAAAACAAAATTTCAAAACAATTGACAATTGCTCGCATTATCCATTTGTTGACCAGCAAAAGCAATTCATTGAGATAATCGAAAAGTGGGTTAAATAAAAAAACTACGACCAACAAGGTATTGCCAAAAAGTTTGCTGTAAGCATAACACGACACACCAAGGCAACAGAATTGTATTAATGACACCGAAGAAAAGCTGAGATCCATTTTGACCGAACAATATATGTCAGAAGATGGCGACGAATATAAAGTAGAACTAAAAGAAGGTTTGACCAACAATAAGAATTATTTAATAGTGGGCTATTTTTTGGTTAATTATAACCATTGGCAATATTTGCTGAATTAGGATAAATTTGCGCTAAATAAAAAGTCACGCTGCAATCATCAAATATAGACGTAAGCACAAGGAAAGGACAAATTAATCGGCCTAACCTAATACCTTTTAAATAATATGTTTTATAAATTACAACAAAATAAATTTATCCAATGGACGATTATTCATATCAGATACCTTGTCGCATTGGCATTCGTCCCTTCCGGATTTACAAAAGTAGTTGGTGAAAGATTTACTCAATTACCTACAACCAGTACCATAGGGCAGTTTTTTGAAGTACTTTATCTTTCCGGTATCTATTATAACTTTCTAGGTGTCATGCAGATAATTACTGCAATCCTTCTTATGACGCAGCGATTCGCATTAATTGGAACATTTCTCTTTTTGGCCATAACAGCCAATATCTGGATGATTACAATTTCAATGCACTTTAAGGGTACTTGGATCATCACTAGTTTGATGATGTTTGCGGGTTTAATTCTCCTTTATTGGGATAAAAATAGAATCTCAGAATTGATTTCGGAATATGATTCACCCAAAAAAATGTATCCTCCAAAGGTATCAAGAATTTGGGTTAATGCGGGTATAATTTATATAAGCTCCTTACTCATCATTTGCTTTGTTGGTTCGAAAAACGATATGCTATCTAAAACCGTTTATGTCATCGCCCTATTTATTTTAGTAGCCACTACGCTTTACTCCAATTTTGTTTTCTGGAAAAAATCAAATTAAATAGAATTAATCCTTTTGAATGACTTTCTGAACCCCAACGGAGTCATGTTGGTCTTGGCCTTAAATAATTTATTAAATGATTGTGAATGTTCAAAGCCCAGTTTATAGCCGATCAGTGGTTCTTTCCTTCGCAAATGATGGCTGAGACGCCTTTTTCTTTTGCTATTTTTATAAATAATGAAACAAAACCTATTTCATCCCCCTCACCGTGCACTGAGGGAGATAATCTGATCACCGAAACATTTACGCCTTTCGCAACCTGATCATCCGCTGCATTTTCAGTAGCAATCCTTGGATGCGGATGGTTCATCGCTCTGTCATTCTCCGTTGTTATTCCATCTTTTGAAAACAGCGCAGTTCCAGAAGTAATCAGAAAGGGTTTATCAGTTCCAACCAGCGCATCTCCGATAGCTTCGATCACTTTACTATCTAAAATGCACATTTCGGGAAAACGACTAAAATCGTGAACAAATCCTAAATGGATCACAGCATCGGAGAGTTTGGCTCCTGACTTTAAGCTTTCAAAATCCATCAGGTCACCAACATGGGGCTCTGCTCCTGCGTTAATTAATTTTTTAGCAGATTCTTCTGATCTTGCCAAACCTAGAACCTTGTGACCAGCTTTTAATAATTCCTGTACTACAGCTGTTCCTACGAAACCTGTAGCGCCTGTAACAAATACTTTCATATCCTAAATTATTTATAAACCAAAGTTCAGATTTGACAAACTTATAAATGTAGCCGAAAGTAGTTATGTTGTAGCCATAACGATATTGTTTGTATAAATATCTCGTCCTTTCAGACATTTTAATCGCTAAAATTTATCTCAAAAATGTTTTGTTTTGAGTGGTTGCTGAACTGTATACTCTGTAATTGAAATATTCTGTAGTCATCTGTAGATTTCCTGGATATTATCATATCAGTACAGATCTTTTGCTATTGAATGTTGTTCGCTTTAAGAATTTAGAAAGTAAGGACTTTCCACTTTTTTTTCTATTTTTAAGTATGAAAGAATCCAATCCAAATCTTGGAAATGCTCAGGAGCTAACGATTAATGCCGTTCAGGCGCAGCTTAGGTCATTTGCCTACTTCTTGCCATTTGCGCTGATCTTTGGTCTTGCCTTTTACGCGCTATGGCCGCAAAAGCTTTCTATTGCGAATTATAAAGCCGCTTTTCCGTCGGGTACAGCTGGGATTGCCTCGCTGATACTCATTATTATTGCGGGAGTGATTGTACATGAGCTTATTCACGGCATCACTTGGGCCAGATATGCCGCCTCGGGATTCCGGTCCATTCGCTTCGGCATCTTATGGAAGTCCATCACGCCTTACTGTCATTGCAAAGAACCGCTGAAGGTGAGAGATTATCAGATCGGTGCGGCCGCTCCCGGTATAATCCTAGGCATATTACCTTCGGTAGTCGCCCTGTTTTTAGGCAATATATTGTGGCTGGCATTCGGACTGTTTTTTACGATGGCAGCAGGTGGAGATTTAATGATTATACTTATGCTCAACAAGCAAGGTAGGGCAAACTTAGTACAGGACCATCCCTCCAAAATTGGCTGCCTGATTTATCCCAAAGAGGGCCTGAACCGGCAATAGAGTTGTCCAGCACGGAAGATTGTATGGAGATATTAGATGGGATATGCGAGTAATGAACCTACATCCGGTGCATATTGCTATACTTTATAATCTCGCATATCGGTAGGATTTAGCTTACCGGTGCTAATTACTGTGTTATAGTTTCACGTATGGTGAGATATTTTGTAGTTTTAATGTAGAGTGAAAATATTTATATGAAACTGAATGTACCTACAGATTGCGATAATGCACCTAAAAGGAGATTAATCAAAGATTTTATAATAGCTCTGTATAAAAACGAATTTGAAACTATTGCTAATGGGATTGAAGATGAGTTTGAATTTAAAATAATTGGTCATAAAACAATTTCAAACAAAGAAGAATTAAGAAAGTATTTGAATAAAAATGTGGAAGCGCTTGAATTGACCTTAGATGAAGTATTAAGTCACGGTAAGTTTGGTGCTTGTAATGGAACGTATAAGACTAAAAAAGAAGAAATGTTTTTTGCCTATTTCTTTGAGTTTAAATCTGCAGGAAAAAATACAATTAAAATAATTTCTGAATATAAGATTGCCAATCATATCTAGTCAAAAAATCCTCAGCGCCAAGAATAGTCAACTTGAGTACCAGCGTTGGCTCTCTTTCATTACTAAGTAATCCTGATTGGCCTGCCTACAACTATGCTAAATACGGAGTTTACGAAATATCAAAAGCGGCTCTAAAAAGGTACACAATCCAGCTAGCATATGAACTCCGTGATACAAATATTAAAGTAAATGCCGTTTATCCCGGACTTACGAAAACCGATTTTACATACTTTAATGGCGGCGAAGTCAATTAAAACATAAAATCCTCTTTACTGAATGTAAAGAGGATTTTTGTACCCGGAGCCGGAGTCGAACCGGCACGGTTTCCCACTGGTGTTTGAGACCAGCGCGTCTACCAATTCCGCCATCCGGGCATATCCGTTTGGGATGATGCAAAAGTAAGCAAAGTTTTTATTATTCCAAATTACCCTAACAATCATTTTTAAAACCCACTGATAATGAATAAGAAAATTTAAAAAAAACTTTTAACTCCCCTATCAATAGATTGAAAACGGGCTTTTTTACCTAATTTTAATTAGGAAACAATCAAATGATCATGGAAAAAGTAAAACTCGGAAATAGTGAAATTGAATTCAAACCGCTTGTCTTTGGTGGAAATGTATTTGGGTGGACCATAGATGAGAAGCAATCCTTCGCCCTTTTGGATGCCTTTGTCGATATGGGATTCAGCCTGATCGATACATCTAATAATTACTCGCATTGGGTGCCGGGGCACAGCGGATCTGAATCAGAAACAATCATTGGCAAATGGATCAGCAAAAGAGATAGCCGTGATAAAATTCAGATTGCTACAAAAGTCGGTGGAAGACGGATAGATAATAGCAAACCTAATCTGAAAAAAGAATATATCATTAAATCTGTGGAAGATTCGCTCTTGCGCCTCAATGTAGATACAATTGATCTTTATCAATCGCATCATGATGATCTGACAACACAAATCGATGAAACACTGGAGGCTTACCATCACCTGATCCAGACTGGAAAAATAAAATGGATCGGTGCATCAAATCTCAGTCCGGAACGTATTGCGGAATCCCTCCGGATTGCTGAAGAGCACAATCTGCCCGCTTATATTGCTATGCAGCCGGAATACAACCTTGACGACCGAGTGAAATATGAAAAACAGTATGAACAATTGGCCATTGACAATCACCTGGGTGTAATCAGCTACTATTCACTCGCCAGTGGCTTCCTCTCGGGTAAATACCGCTCTTTGGATGATATAAAAGAGGTAAAGCGCTACGATGCATTAAAAAACAGGTTTAATGCCCGCGGTCTACGTATTCTAGATGCCCTGGCTGAAATAGCCCATAGCCAACAAGCAAGCATGTCAGCCATTGCATTAGCCTGGATTTTACATAGACCTTCGGTTACAGCGCCTATTGTAAGTGCAACCAGTATCAAGCAGCTCGAAGAACTCAGCAGAGCTCTCGAAATCAAACTTACACCTGAAGAGTACTACCTATTGGACAAAGCAAGCTCTTAGTAAACTAAAATACAGGTAAATCAGGTTAATGACTTGAAATAGAATAAATTAACTCCTAAAAGATCGCATTGCCAAATAATATTTGGCCTTAAAGCATAGGGGACAATCAGACTGATTTAAATAGTAAAACATATTATTCACATAAAACACATAAGACCCTGTCTACCAACAATAAAAAAAGTGAAGCAAAATAATATTTTGCTGCACTTTTTTTATTAAATCACGCTTTAATGATCTTCCTTATTTATCTTTTTCATTCAACAGCGACAGAATGGCAACGGGCACCATTGCACTGATATCGCCTCCATTAAACCAGACATCCCTAACAATGGACGAAGAAATATGAGCTGTTCCGGATCTACTCATCAAGAAATAACTTTCCACCTCATTATTGAGCAGCAGATTATTCTGAGCAATGGCATTTTCAAATTCGAAATCACTGGTATTCCGGAGCCCACGTAATATAAAACGGGCTTCAACCTGCCTGCAGAACTCCACGGTTAAGCCTTTATATTTATGCACCTCAACCCCGCTTACGTTGTTAAAAACACGACTAATTGAATCTACCCGTTCGTCGTGATCTAACATTCCTTTTTTATTGGCGTTATAACCTACCGCAATAATGATTTTATCAAATAGCGGCATTGCTCTTTCAACAAGATCTTGATGGGCTAAAGTAAAAGGGTCAAATGATCCCGGAAAAACAGCAATTTTCATATTAGATAGTCTTAGCGTAAAAAGAAAATGATGAATACCCGTATTTTCTAGTTTCTATAAAATTTGGATGATCTTCCATCTGCCTTGTTGATGGATGCTCAACGACAAGGAGCCCACCTTCACGCAGTAATTGTTGATCAAAAATTAGTTTTGGTAATTGTGGTAATTTAGGAATATCATAAGGTGGATCTGCAAAAATAAAATCATAAGTATGCTTACAGCTAGCAATAAATTTAAACACATCGGCTTTCCTAGCTTTAATCTGCTCCAATTTCATCTTCTTCGCTGTATCATTGATGTATTGCACGCATTTGAAATGAAGGTCTATCGCATCCACATGCGCTACATCCCGCGATGCGAGCTCAAAACTGATATTCCCTGTTCCTGCAAAAAGATCCAGGCATGCTAAACCATCAAAATCCAGCTTGTTCTGTAAAATATTAAACAGCGCTTCTTTGGCGATATCCGTGGTTGGTCGCACAGGTAAATTTGTTGGTGGATTGAGCCTTAAGCCTCCTAAACGACCTCCGATTATTCGCATAATATAGAATCAAATAATACATTATATGGAGCCAGATTTGATTCCACCTCCCTATCAGCCAATACAACTTTTGTTTTCAAATCCAATATTTCGATATCAGCAGTATACGTTGAGATACGTCTATAATAAGATTCATTTGGGATTTCCCCTGAAAGAAGCACTTTATTAATGGAGTCGCCAAGGTTGAATTGCGTTAAGATATTAAGCACATAATAGCTAATATCATCCAGCGTATGAATTTCAAAACTATTATAGAGCTGAAAAACTCCGTTTTTAAACAGATAAAAGTCGACAGCATTTTCAGCCACAAAATGAATTCCTAAGACGCTGCCTCTAATCGAAACGCGCTCCTGTGCGCGGTCAAGCACGACAGCGAATTCGGGAAGTATCACAGCATCAGGAAACAACCTCCTCCATCTATTTAATAACAATCCATCAAACTGATATACAGCAACTAAATTAAGATTATCTAAAGAATAGCTAAATGTGTTTTCAAGATCGGATGTACCTAAAAATTGTAGGTAATCGCTAATATTATCGCTTAGAAAAAATTCTTTTGGAATAAATGTAAATGTCTGATGGGGTATCACAACGCGGACAAATCGAAACGGAAGGCTCATGATGCGTGTCGCATCCAAAATCGGCTCTTCCGACGGATATTCGATCACGATGGGGGCGACTGATTTTTTATCAACCACCGCCAAGATATCCTTCTGGAAGCCAGCTTTGACCAAAAGATTGTACTCCGGTAAATAATGGATATTAAATTGTTTTGAAATATAATTCATTCGCTGAATTGTAAAGATTAAAACTTCTTAACGCAAAAATAGCTTTTTCTAGAGGATAAGACAAACCTTTTAAATAACTTTGAGGGTGTTCATCAAAAATCTGTTAATACAACAATTCCCGTGGCAGGCCACCGATCAGCAGCTGGAAGCCTTCGGATTATTGGAAGAATTTCTACTCGCTTTTGACAAGCAATCCTGCTTTGTTCTGAAAGGGTATGCTGGTACGGGAAAGACTACGTTAATTTCGGCGCTGGTTAAAGTACTGCCAGCACTACGCAAAAAAGCTGTCCTGCTGGCTCCAACGGGTAGGGCTGCAAAAGTGATTACCTATTATTCGGGTCGAAAAGCACTCACCATCCACAAGAAAATCTATCGAAAAAAATCTGCTGTTTCATTTCAGCTGGATTTCACCTTAGCGGAAAACCTTCATGAAGATACCCTATTTATTATCGATGAAGCGTCAATGATATCCAATGCTCCTGTAAATGCATTTTCAGGAAGTCTTTTGGATGACCTGATCCGCTATGTGCAATCCGGAAAGAACTGTACCCTGCTGTTTGTCGGAGATACCGCCCAGTTACCACCTGTGGGACTTCTGGACAGCCCCGCATTAAACCCAAGTTATCTTGAAAGTGAATTTCATCTCTGCGTTTATCCGTTTGAGCTGACGTCCGTTGTCCGGCAGTCCAAAGATTCCGGTATATTGTACAATGCGACAAAAATACGCGAAGAGATAACCTCTGCAGAAGAAGATCAAGAAGACTTTCCTTTTCCAAAATTCATAACTAAAGGATTCAAAGACCTTTACAGAATGACAGGTGAACGGTTAATAGAGGGTATAAACTATGCCTATGATAAATATGGACTCGAAAATACAATGATTATCTGCCGTTCAAATCGCTCTGCAAATTTGTACAACCAAAACATAAGGAACAGGATTTTGTTTCGGGACGAAGAACTGACCGGTGGAGATTATATTATGGTGGTGAAGAACAACTACTTCTGGCTGCAGGAAAACAACATGGGCGATGGTTTTATTGCAAATGGCGATATGGCCAAAGTACGAAAAGTAAGTAACATCCACGATCAGCATGGTTTTCGGTTTGCAGATGTCACACTTGAATTTGTAGACATTGACGAAATAGAACCGATCACCTGCCGCGTGATCCTAGACAGCCTCTATACCGACAGTCCCAACCTGCCTTATGAGACCCAGAAGACACTCTACGAAGAGATTGCTTTGGATTATGCCGACATTATGGATAAAAAAGACCGCCTAGAAGCGATCAAAAAGGATCCTTATTATAATGCGCTTCAGATTAAATTTGCATTTGCAATTACCTGCCATAAAGCGCAAGGGGGCCAGTGGCCAATTGTCTTTGTCGATCAGGGGTATATAAACGATGAGATGTTAGATCTTGAATTTTTAAGATGGTTGTATACCGGAGTAACACGGGCAACGCAGGAGCTATTTCTCGTTAATTTCAATGAAAACTTCTATCCATCATAGGATTATTACACGAATCATTCGCAAAAGAACCTAATTATAGATATTTTTACAGCAAAAACCATTATTACACGATTATCTATATCATTATTTAATGCATAAGTTCTACTTTATCTTAGCAGCCAGCTTATTACCCTATATTGGCACTGCTCAACAGGCGAAAGAGGCACCTATAAAAGCCAACTATCAGTTGGCGGCAAAATTTTCCCCTGAAAAATTAAAGAAAATGATTTTTTCAACGAGTATCAAACCAAACTGGATCAATTTTTCTGATCGATTTTGGTATGATTATGCAAGCCCGCAGGGAAGAAACTGGTACATTGTTAACCCTGCCCTGAAAAAGAAAGAACTCCTTTTCAATAATGATGACATCGCCGCTCAAATTACTAAAATCGTTAAAAACCCTGTAGATGCACAACATTTGGAACTACAAGGGCTTCGGTTTACCAAAGATGAGAAGAAATTAAGATTTCAGGTTCAGAGTACGCAAGATACCGTGAAATCCAAAGATGAAATACAAAAACTCAAGAATAAGTCCGATACGACCAAGAAGAAACTCTTTTATCTGGAATATGATCTGGCAACAAAGTCTGTCTTAGAAATCAGTGATTCGACAAAAGTAAAACCACCTTTGAGTTGGGCGAGCTTCTCCCCCGATACCAATACAGTTTACTTTGCAAAAGACTACAATTTGTATTGGATGGACAGATCCAATTACCTTAAAGCGGTAAAAAATGAAAAGGACAGCACCATTGTAGAACACCAGATTACAAAAGACGGTGTACAATATTATGCTTGGGGCGGCGATGAATACAGCACTACTACCGGTGAAGAAAAAGATAAAGACAATGAGACTAAACGTAAGCGGGTATGGATCAGCTGGTCGCCGGATGGGCGTTATTTTACCTTGAGCAGAAAAGACAACCGTGCATTAAAACCTTTGTGGGTAATCAATAATGTTGGCTCATCTCGCCCAACACTTGAAACGTATAAATACCAAATGCCAGGCGAAGTCGACTCGACAGAGACTGAACTTTATATCTTTGATGCAGGAGCAAAAACTCCACGCCGCATCAATGTTTCCGCGTTTAAAAATCAGACGCTCTCGACCTGGACAAAAACCCCGGATAAAAATTCGTATAAGGAGGATTACTTTATCAACTACTGGCTGGGCAATAATGAAGAGTTTTATATTTCACGTTCTAGCCGCGACCTCAAACGGATTGACCTCCTAAAAGTGAATATAAATGGTGCTGTAAACACCATTATCCAAGAACGCTCCAATGTATATCTGGATGTTCAAAAACCATTCTTGATCGAAAATAAAAAGCAATTAGTCCATTGGTCAGAAAGAGATGGCTGGGGCCACTACTACCTCTACGACACGAATGGAAAATTGATCAATCAAATTACAAAAGGCGCCTTTCATACGGAGGAAATTACCGGTTTGGACCCTGCTTCCGAAGCATTATACTTTACTGCATCGGGCCGAGAGAAAAACGAAGACCCTTATTATTTACATCAATACAGTATAAATACAAATGGCTCTGGCATTAAACTTTTAAACCCGGGGAATTTTGATCACCAGGTGGAAATGAGTGAATCTTCAAAGTATTTTGTCAATAATTCCTCTAGGGTAAACACAACGCCCGAATCTGTCTTATACAATAGCAATGGACAAAAAGTAATGACATTGGAAAAGGCCGATCTATCGTTACTTTTTGCTGCAGGTTACAAATTTCCAGAACCCTTCAAGGTAAAAGCTGGAGATGGTGTTACGGATCTCTATGGGGTGATGTATAAACCATTTGATTTTGACAGTACCAGAACGTACCCCATTGTCGAATATGTTTACCCTGGACCTCAGACCGAAGCAGTCAATAAATCCTTTGGAAGAAGCATGGACAGAATCGACAGGCTAGCGCAGTTCGGTTTTATCGTGATCACCGTCGGTAACCGTGGTGGACATCCTTCACGTTCGCAGTGGTACCACACCTACGGTTACGGTAATCTACGCGACTATGGTTTGGAAGATAAAAAAGTAGCGGCAGAACAGCTTGCTGATCGTTATAAATACATCGACATTAACCGTGTGGGTATAACTGGCCACTCCGGCGGTGGATTTATGTCTACGGCCGCGATGCTTGTTTATCCTGACTTCTTTAAAGTTGCGGTGTCTGGTGCTGGAAACCATGAAAATCAGATCTACAACCGCTGGTGGAGTGAGCGTCATCATGGCGTCACAGAAAAAGTATCCGCAAAGGGCGATACCACATTCTCGTACCAGATCAATAAAAATACAGAGCTCGCAAAAAACCTAAAAGGTAGATTACTTATCGCTACCGGAGATATTGACAACAATGTACACCCGGCTAACTCCATTCGAATGGTCGATGCACTCATTAAAGCAAACAAAAGATTTGATTTCCTGCTGTTACCCGGACAAAGACATGGTTTTGGCGATATGACAGAATATTTCTTTTGGAAAATGGGCGATTACTTTAGCCAGTATCTGTTGGGCGATTCCAAAATGAACGAGGTTGACATGACCGAAATAAATCGAGAAAAACCACAAAAATAAAGGTTGCATGACCTACGATGAAAAATTGGCATTTTTATCCGTTACCTTGAGATCTTTCGAGGTAACGGATTTTTCTTTGGATATTCTTCAAGGGATAACTCTGGCCGATCTGTTGAACATCTCCTTAGAGAAAGATAAAAAGATAGCCTTTCGCGCCGCATGGGTTTTTGAAACCATCGTTTTAAAAAATACGGCACTGCTAAAACCGGTTCTTCCACAATTCCTGGATAATTTAAAAAAACAAAAGAATTGGAGCTGCCTTAGAAGTTACACGAAGGTTCTGCTATTTTTGACGTCGAATAAGAATAAAGAATATTCACTTGGGAATGAGGCAGAAGAAGAAATCATCGAGTACTCCTTCCAATGGATGATCGACCCTCCGTGTCCTGTCGCTGTACGGGTCAACTGCCTGGACATTTTAAATAACCTACGGAAAAAGCATCCTTGGATACAGGAGGAGTTAAAGGCGCAGATAAGCTATTTTCAACGGACAAAACCTAGTCCGGCTTTAATGAGCCGGACCAATAAAATTATGCAGCAAAAAAACTAAAATATACTTTTCATTCGTGCTTAAAACAGTGTGTTTCCTTTCGAATGATTGACTCGGCCCAAGTGCTTATAAGCAGCTTCTGTACATTCGCGACCCCGCGAGGTCCGCATAATGTATCCTTCTTGAATCAGAAAGGGTTCATAGACTTCCTCAATCGTACCTTCATCCTCCCCAACTGCTGTCGCTACAGTTTTTAGTCCGACAGGTCCACCCTTGAATTTGTCAATAATGGTTGTTAAGATTTTATTGTCCATCTCGTCTAAACCATTCTCATCCACATTAAGCGCATGTAAAGCGTACTTTGCTATTTCTTTATCGATGCTTCCGTTACCCTTTATCTGCGCAAAATCCCGTGTACGGCGCAGTAAAGCATTGGCTATCCGGGGTGTCCCCCTGCTCCTCCGCGCAATCTCGTAGGCCCCTTCCTCAGATATCGGTGTGTTTAAGATATGAGCCGAGCGCAGCACGATAGTAGTCAGCAGTTTTGCATCATAATATTGTAGACGTGAATTAATTCCAAAGCGTGCGCGCAGGGGGGCTGTCAACAGACCCGAGCGCGTGGTGGCACCAATCAAAGTAAACGGATTCAGCGAAATCTGCACAGACCGTGCGTTTGGCCCTGTCTCCAGCATGATGTCAATTTTGAAATCTTCCATGGCCGAATAGAGATATTCCTCCACCAAAGGACTTAAGCGGTGGATCTCATCGATAAACAAGACATCTCCCTCTTCCAGATTTGTCAATAACCCCGCTAGATCACCCGGTTTGTCCAATACAGGCCCTGAAGTAATTTTGATACCAACCCCCATCTCATTCGCAATAATATGCGACAAAGTCGTTTTTCCTAAGCCCGGAGGGCCATGCAGCAAAACGTGATCCAGCGCCTCGCCTCTCAGCCTGGCCGCTTTCACAAAAATATTGAGGTTTTCTAAAATTTTAGCCTGTCCCGTAAAATCTTCAAAAGCCTGAGGCCGCAATGCCCGTTCAATATCACGGTCGGTATTACTGAGACGTTCTGCATTTGGATCTAAATTCTCATTCATGGTGGCAATATTTTTAATTTCTCTTATAGCGTTTCCCGATACTACCTAATTTTAATTGGATAACTCCGAAAAAAGCTTCCTTAAAGATACTGGTGCTCATCTTTGATGTACCTTCGGTCCGATCTGTAAATATAATGGGTACTTCAACCACTTTAAAGCCATATTTTATGGCGGTGAATTTCATTTCAATCTGAAAGGCATAACCCACAAACTTAATCTTTTCGAGTGGGATTGTACGGAGGACTTCTCTAGTAAAACACACAAACCCCGCGGTAGCATCCTGGATATTTATCCCAGTTATAAAACGAACATATACCGAAGCGAAATACGACATCAGCACCCGGCTCATCGGCCAATTGACTACATTCACGCCCTTGATATAGCGCGAACCTATACTCATATCAGCACCATCCACACAAGCCTGCCGTAAGCGAAGCAGATCCTCCGGATTGTGACTAAAATCTGCATCCATTTCAAAAATATAGTGGTAATGTTCGCGCGATAGCGCCCATTTAAATCCATGGATATATGCCGTTCCCAACCCCAGCTTCCCGATCCGCTCTTCAATAAACAAACGGCCGTCAAATTCATTAAGCTGTAAATTCTTGATGATGGTCGCCGTTCCATCCGGGGAACCATCGTCTACAATTAAAATATCAAATGCATGTGATAAGGAAAAAACTTTGCGAATGATTTTTTCAATATTTTCCTTTTCATTATATGTTGGAATGATAACTAAACTATCCGTCACTTTTTTATATTTAAGACCAGTAAAGGTAATCATTTGCGTTAAATTCTAGTGCAGGAATTCGATGAAATATACAGGATAATCAACATTGCTCCGATGAAAAAGCAGTAAACCCTTCAAGCTCAAACCAACACACAGGCATCATAAATAAACGACATCTAGTAGGTTGCTCGCCATAAAAAGAAAAGCCCGTTACTTTGGGAGTAACGAGCTTTCATTAACCAATTATAAACTTAAATTATGAGACTGCAAATATGATTAAAATTGCGCTCATTTACAAACTTATTTGCGTTTTCATGCAACATTTTCAATACAATACACCTTTTAAATGTGCTAAATCGTTAATAAAACACGCATACTACCGCAGATTAGCGATCTACCTCACCCAGAACAATATCAATAGACCCCAGAATCGCAATCAAATCAGCTATCAGCACGCCTTTTCCGAGTTCCGAAATCACCGATAGGTTATTAAAACTCGGTCCCCGCGACTTTACACGCAATGGAATATCTGATTTATCTTTTGTGACAAAGTAAAAACCCAATTCTCCTTTCGGATTTTCAGCACGGACGTAATAATCCTGCGCTTTCAAATTTACTTTTTTCGGAACCAGCGCTCTCGGATCAAATTCAGCTGTACGTTTAAAGTCTTTCTGTAATCGTTCAAGACATTGCTCAACAATGCGAACAGATTCCTTGACTTCGTCTACCCTAACTTTATAACGGTCCCAGCAATCGCCGATTGCGCCCATTTCACCTTTTCCGACAGGTATCTCAAAATCAATTTCTGGGTAAACCGAATAGCCATCTATGCGTCGCAAATCCCATTTTATTCCTGAAGCCCGAAGCATAGGTCCCGATACACCATAATTTATCGCAACGTCAGCAGGAAGTATACCTATTTTAGCCGTACGGGAGATAAAGATTTGATTCTGAGTCAATATTTCATCTAGTTCGACCAATTTAGGTTTGAAGTAGGTAATAAATTCTGCACAGCGCTCTTCAAAGCCGACAGGCAAATCATAGAACAAACCGCCTACCCAGATATAGTTGTACAACATCCTGGAGCCAGAAGCCCACTCGAGCATATTCATAATGTGTTCACGGTCACGGAAGCACCAAAGAAACGGCGTTGTTGCACCGATATCAATACCATATGTTCCAATAGCAATCAGGTGCGACGCAATTCGGTTGAGTTCACAGACCAGTACACGGATATACTCTATCCTTTTAGGTATTTTACGATCAAGACCAAGCATGCGTTCGACACCCATCACGAAAGCATGACTATTATTCATCGAGGCGAGGTAATCCAGGCGATCAGTAAAAGGAATTGTCTTTGCGTAATTTAACGATTCGGCATGCTTGTCAAAACAGCGGTGCAGATAACCCAAATGTGGAACAACCTCTTTCACAATCTCTCCGTCGGTAATCAGCTGAAGCCGGAGCACCCCATGCGTTGATGGATGCTGAGGCCCCATATTTAAGACCATTTCCTGGCTGGATATCGCTGTAAGGTGTTTTTCATAGCGCACTAATGCCTCTTTATATTTTGGATTCGCCATTTCGATCATTTAATATGGATGCCATGATATGTTTCTGCCTCTTCATAATCCTTCCGTAAAGGATAACCTTCCCAATCGTCAGGTAACAGAATCCTTCTAAGGTCCGGATGTCCCTCAAAATAGATACCCATCAGGTCAAATGCTTCGCGCTCATGCCAGTCTGCCGTACGCCATACCGAAGTAAGCGAAGGAATCTCTGGTAATTCGTCCAGCGAACGATTACCTGACAGCTCAACTTTTAAGACCAAACCGTGTTGATAAGGCAATGAATTGAGATGGTAGACAACGGTAAAATGCGTTTGATAGTCCACCGCAGTAAGATTGCTCAAAAAATCAAAATACAGCCCCTCCGTATCCCGCAGGAATAAACAGACGGCTACGATATCCTCCTTATCAACAAATAATGCTGGCTGCAGCCCATTGCGATCTTCATTAACAATAATTTGGGTTCCAAATCGGGAAACAAGCGTCGATTTAATTTCGTCAAATGTCATATTTATGGGGCTATACGCGTAATCGTCCAGGAGTCGGACACTTTTTTGTAAACGATACGATCATGCAGCCGGCTTGCACGTCCCTGCCAGAACTCGAAATAAATCGGTTTCAGCAGATAGCCACCCCAATGTGATGGTCTAGGTACAGCGTCACTTCCATTATATTGGCGTTCGAGTTCTTCCACCTTGTTTTCCAAAAAACTGCGGTTTGGAATTTCGTGGCTCTGCGGGGAAGCCAGTGCACCGATACGGCTTCCTTTAGGTCGTGATTGAAAATATTCATCCGAATCGGCCCCACTTACAAAATCAATAACGCCTTCGATCCGGACCTGCCGTTGCAGTTCAGGCCAGAAAAACAATAATGCAGCATGCGGATTAGCTTTCATCTCCTCCCCTTTACGACTCTCATAATTTGTAAAAAAGACTAAACCTTCTGCGACAATATCCTTCAATAGAACAACTCGCGAGGACGGCAAATGATGGGAAGATACGGTTGAAAGCACCATAGCATTGGGTTCGTTCACCTCGCTGTGGATAGCCGCATCAAACCATTTTTTAAACTGGTGGACTGGATCTCGATCCACATCCGATTCAGATAGGCTACCTAATACGTAATCCTGTCTGATTGCTGCAATATCTTTATGTTGAATGGACATAGAAACCTATTTTTATGTCCTACAAACTTACTAAAATCATTGCTTTTTCTCTATAAAGTTAGTAGAAATTGACAAAATCCCAATTTTGGCACAAATCTCGCATAGTGCTAATTAAAAAACATTAGATCAACAACTCATTAAAATACGCGCTATATGTTTACCGAACTTGATCCTCAAAAAGGAAGTTTACTAATTTCCGAACCGTTTATGTTAGACCCTAGATTCCTCAGATCCGTGATATTGCTATGTGAATATCATACGGAAGGATCGCTCGGGTTTGTTCTAAATAATCAAACCCATGTTCGCATTGGCCAATTATTGGAATCTATACCGGATTGCAATTTCCCCATCTATGTGGGTGGCCCCGTCGCTCAGGAAAGCCTCTTTTTTGTACATAACCGTTTTGATTTATTGCTGAGTGGCGAAGAAGTTGCTCCTGGGATCTATTTTGGTGGCGATGAAGAGAAGCTTATCGAAGCCATCCAGACGGATAGCATAAAAGCTGACGAATTAAAATTCTTTATCGGCTATTCGGGATGGTCTGCAGGTCAGCTTGAGGCTGAAATTAAAGAAAATAGCTGGGCTGTACAGAACAAATACCACCATCAGCTTATTTTTGAAGGGAACGGTGAATTGCTATGGAAAGATGCCATTATTGGACTTGGCCCCAAATATGCACATGTTGCCAACTTTCCGCAGAGCCCTAGTTTGAATTAGGCTAAGAGGCTTTCGATTGCTGACAGCCTACTATAAGATCCTTTTAACGAAATACACGCACTTATGACAAAATAGGACGTTTTCTGCCATCATGTCTTATAGGAGGTATTTGGAACATAGATTGTATGTTGTAAACAAATCATAAATTTAAAAAATAGCGACATAAAAATTATGAATCCAGAAAAAGGTAGTATTTCAATTCACACGGAGAACATATTTCCCGTAATCAAAAAGTTCTTATATTCCGATAATGAAATTTTCTTGCGTGAACTGGTATCTAATGCCGTTGATGCTTCTCAAAAAATCAAACGCCTGGCTTCTTTAGGTCAATATCAAGGTGAAACAGGTGAATTGATTGTAGACGTAAAATTTGATGAAGCTGCCAAAACCATCACTATTTCCGACAATGGTATTGGTATGACAGCAGAGGAAATAAAAAAATACATCAACCAGATCGCTTTCTCCGGAGCGACAGAGTTTATGGAAAAATTCAAAGAAGCAAATGATGCAAATGAAATCATTGGCCGTTTTGGTTTAGGCTTCTATTCCGCATTTATGGTGGCCGATACGGTGGAAATCGAATCCTTATCCTATCAGGATGGAGCAGAACCAGCCCATTGGACTTGTGATGGTAGTACATCTTACGAAATTTCTACAGGCACAAGAACCACACGTGGTACTGATGTCATTCTACATATTAACGAAGAGTCCACTGAATTTTTAAGTCAGGCACGTTTACAGAGTATTTTAGATAAGTATGCTAAATTTCTTCCCGTTCCAATCCGTTTTGGTACAAAAACAAATTCTGAGCCGGATGGTGAAGACGAGGAAGGAAAACCAAAATACAAATCTGTAGAGGTAGACAATATTATCAATAATACTTCTCCAGCATGGACAAAGTCACCGTCTGAATTAAAAGATGAAGATTATTTGGCATTCTACCGCGAGTTATATCCTTACTCTATGGATGAGCCTTTGTTTTGGATTCACCTCAACGTAGATTATCCATTCAACCTGACCGGTATCCTTTACTTTCCTAAAGTTAAAAATGAACTTGAGATCCAGCGTAATAAAATCAAACTTTACTCGAGACAAGTGTTCATTACCGACGAAGTGAAAGATATTGTTCCAGAGTTCTTGATGTTACTTCACGGTGTAATCGATTCTCCAGACATTCCATTGAACGTTTCCCGTTCATTTTTGCAGGCGGACAGCAACGTTAAGAAAATCAATAGTTACATCACCAAAAAGGTGGCTGACAAATTGAACGAAATATTTAAGACTGACCGCAAAGGCTTTGAGGAGAAATGGACGGATATCGGCTTATTTATCAAATATGGTATGCTAAGCGATGAGAAATTTGCTGAAAAAGCAAATGACTTCTGTTTGGTAAAAAATACGAAAAACGAAAGTTTCACCATCAAAGAGTATTACGAAAAAGTCAAAGATATCCAAGTAGATAAAGATGGAAACATTATCTACTTATATACGCATGATGCTGCTCAACAAGATGGATTTATCCAAACTGCATTAAACAAAGGTTATGATGTATTGACACTCGATGGTCCACTAGATACGCACTTTGCGGCTTATTTGGAGGAAAAGGGTGGTGAAAAGGTGCAACTGAAACGCGTAGATGCTGACGTTATCGATAAATTGATTCAGAAAGATGAAAAGGTCGAACTGGCTCTTTCGGAAGAAGAATCTAAAAAAGCGCTGGAAGTTTTCGAAAAAGCAATTTCACGCCAAGATATGAAAGTTGAAGTTGATGCGTTAAATGAGGGTGATCTGCCTGTATCGGTAACGATTGATGAATTTATGCGCCGGATGAAAGATATGGCTAAGACAGGTGGCGGTATGAATTTCTATGGTTCATTGCCCGACAATTATAAGGTAACGGTTAACGGTAACCATCCACTGATCAAAAGAATTTTATCAGCATCGGACGAAGAAGGCTCTAAACTAGCAAAACAGGCTTTTGATTTAGCACTCTTATCCAGAGGTTTATTGTCTGGAGCGGATTTAACATCTTTTGTGAAGAGAAGTGTAGAAATGATATAAGGGGGCAATCCTTTTACTAAAAAAAGCGGTTTCGGTAATAGAAACCGCTTTTTTTTAGTAAAAATTAGAAGCAAATGGTAGCCTTGGGAGTAGCGAATTGCATATCAGCACTGCTATGGACGGGTTACGAGGTTTTTTATTAAAATTTAATAAACTAATCTTCACCTAGTTGGCTTTAAACGCTGTTTTTTTTCAGTCAAATATTTGGAGGGAATAGGGTTTAATCTTACTTTTGTATCATCAAAATCACGGTAGGTATAGCTCAGTTGGTTAGAGCACTAGATTGTGGTTCTAGGGGTCGTCGGTTCGAGCCCGATTACTTACCCAAAAAGGCAGATCAAATGATCTGCCTTTTTTAATTTTACAGGTTATTAGCAAAATAAATCTCCTTGACCAGCTACCCATTATCCGAACAAGGGAACAAGCTTCAAAGTCAACCTATTCGCTTTTACAATCCAGGTACAGGATCCATGAGCCCCGGATGGCGTGGATCATAAATAGCCACAGCAACTTTAGAGTCTGCACAGCCATAATACAAAAACCATTTTTGTTTAAAATACACCAACCCTTCAATAAAAACCGTCCCGTCGATATATTGCCCACTTTTTTCGAAAGATTCCATGGGGCGTAAAAACGGAACATCCATTCGAGCTAATACGCTTGTCGGATCGCGCGGATCAAATAGAACCTGACCTGCGGAATAGCTCTTTTTAGCAAAACGCATATCGCCTTTCTCAGCATGATTCTTACCATTGTATAACAATAAAATTCCTTTATCTGTCAAAACTGCCGGAGGACCGCATTCAGTCAATGCGCTATCGAAATAACCATGCCTTGGCGAGATGAAGGCTTTCATTGCACCTCTATTGTCCGTTACGGGTTCCCAGTCAATCAGATTATCGGATGTAGCACCATACACACCATACTCCCCCCAGTACAACCAATATTTTCCGTTGATTTTGGCAATCACCTGTTTATTGCCTTTCAATACGGTCACAATAGATGCCGATTTATGCGGTTCATTGATTAAGTTGGGCTTATTTTTCGATTTTTTAAAAATGGGGCCATGCTTCACCCAGTGTTTCAGGTCAGTGGACATTGCTACACCGAGTCGCGGTACCTTTCGGTTCCATTGGGTGTAAAACATGACAAAACGCCCATCCTCTGTTTGCGCTATCCGAGGATCTTCCGTCCCGCCAGGCCATTCGTTATCCTGTTGGTCGTCGGGAGCAGGGTAGAATACTGGTGTTTTGAGTCGTTCGAAATGAATGCCATCGGCACTGGCAGCTAGTCCCAGCCTGGAGGTACGGTGGCCAATCGCCTTTCCTGTCCGATCCTCGGCGCGATAAATGACATACACACTATCTCCCTTAACAACCGCTGCAGGATTAAAGGTATCGTTATCCTCCCATCGAATTTCTTTTCCCAACATTGGATCATAAAATACCGAACTCGTATCAGGTTCAATAATTGGATTTACTCCTCTGGGTCGCTCAAAGCCCCCAAATACCCAATGTTCTTTTCTAAACTGTGCATCACGATGTACGTTACAGCCGCTTAAAACGACCAACAAAACAACGCCTGCAAATTTTACGATATTAGTCATAATTTCATTGATTTCTTAATCTTTATATTGCTTTTAACAACAGCCTGTAGCGGAAATTATAATTGGACTCATTCTGTTTGCAATAGCCTGTTAATCTTCAAATAAATAGAAAGTTGGATATTGCGATACACAGTATAAAAGTATATATTTATAGCATGATCTCAAAACAGGAACGCCACTATTCATTACAGGTATCTTAAAACATCCGTTTTTCTTCGTCGCTATCCGGTTTATCTACTTAACGACAAAAGAATGGCATAATCGGCTATCTAAAATACGTTAGAAATAAAAAGGCGATGTGGGCGAGAGAATAAAAAGGCATTAGAGCTGTCTATAAATAAATGAATAACTGGCGAAATCTGCCGTATTTTAAACACAATGAAATATACTCAAATTAACACAGGAATACTTAGTTTTGGCATGTCTGGACGTGTCTTTCACGCACCATTTATCTATACAAATCCACATTTTAATCTTAGTGCTGTCGTGGAACGCTCGAAAAAGGCCGCCAACCAATTTTATCCCGGAATAATAAGTTACGATAATATTGCGGACTTACTAGCTGACGAAACTATAGAACTGGTCATTGTAAATACACCAAACTATACCCATTTCCAATATGCTAAAGAGGCGCTAGAAGCAGGAAAACATGTTTTGATAGAAAAGCCTGCCGTTGATGACACTACACAATTCGACATGCTTCTTTCCATCAGCAAAAAACACGGTAAACACGTATTCTTCTATCAAAATAGACGGTATGACGGTCACTTTTTAGACATAAAAAACGTGATTGACAGTGGAGAGTTAGGAAAGCTGATTGAAGTGCATTTCAGATTTGATCGCTATAAAATGGAATTGGGACAAAAATACTTCAAGGAAGATACGCAGTATATTTCCAATGGTATTACCTACGACCTCGGTCCTCACCTTATTGATCAGGCCATCTCCCTTTTTGGAAAGCCGGTTAAATTTACCAAGACGACCTCCATTAACAGGCCGGATTCTAAAGTGGCAGATTATTTTCACTATCAGCTCTCTTATCCTGAAGGATTGAATGTGTACTTAACGGGCAGTCTTTTGGTTGCTTCTCCACAACCAGCCTTTGTCATCCACGGTACAAAAGGGAGTTTTATCAAGAATATGACGGATGTGCAAGAACAGCAATTGCTGGATGGTATGTTACCCGACAATCCATCTTATGGCCTTGAGCCAGCAGGTCTCGAAGGGAAACTCGTCACCATAGATGCGGCGAATCAAAAACATGAATCTTTCGTAACGCCACATAAAGGAGATTATAATCAGCTGTTTGAAGCCATTTATGAAAGCTTAAGAAATAATGTCGATTACCCTATCAAAGCGGATCAGATTAAATGGCAGATCGAATTGCTTGAAGCTGAAAACACCTAAGTTTCAATAAAAATCAAATGGCGGCACGGTTCAGAAAAAATAGCATGTGCTGCCATTTTTAAGTTGACTGTCAAAGGCATTCGTTCGGTTCGATATGGATCATCACATGACCAAGATCAGGAATATGTGCAACCAAATGGTCTTTGAGTTTATGCGCCAGCTCATGCCCTGCTCGTACCGTAATTTCACTATCGACAATAGCGTGCAGATCGACGTGATATTTAGCCCCCGATTTCCGGACAAAACATTTTTCTGTCGCTTTTATCCCCTCCACTTTTAATGCCTCTTTCCGGATGTCATCAATGACTTCTTCATAGACATTTTCATCCATGATCTCGCCAAGCGCTGGTCTGAAAATATGATAACAGTTGTAAAGTATGAACCCTGCAGCAAATAATGCGGCATAGTCATCGGCATTTTCGTATCCTTTTCCGAGCAACAATGCAATCGATATCCCAATAAAAGCCGCAACTGATGTTATCGCGTCGCTTCGATGGTGCCAAGCGTCTGCACGCAATGAAGAACTATTTGTTTCTTTACTTTTCTTCATAACGATCCTGTAAGAAATTTCTTTCCATACAATGATCCCGCCGAGAACGATTAAGGTCCAAGGTTTTGGCAAGTCATGTGGCGTTCCTATATTCTCAATACTTTCATAAGCGATTATGGTTGCCGAAACGATAAGAAAACCGACCACAATAAATGTGATAAGGGGTTCTACCCGACCATGACCATACGGGTGATTGTCGTCGGCAGGTCGTTGCGCATATTTTAAACCCAGAAGGACGAGAAATGAGGAGAAAATGTCCGCTGTTGACTCAATTGCATCCGCAATCAGCGCATAGGAGTTTCCGAAGAAACCTGCTAGCCATTTTAACAAGGCCAGTGATGCATTACCAACAATACTAAAATAAGTCGTTCTGACTGCAGTTTGCTCTTGAAGTTCGGACATCGCTATAAATTAACTTGACAGCTCGAAATTACTGTTTTTCTTTTCAAATTCTACTCTCTTTCTCTAATAAATAGCGATTACAATAATCGATCGTTAACTGCCACTCGCGATATCCTGCAAGGCTTTTTTTATCTCAGGAGCTCCATAGTCACGGCTTCCTTCCAAACGCTCTACAATCTTTCCATCTTTATCCAGAATGACTGTCGTCGGTATCGACTGTCCTAAGAATTCTGCAGGAATATCACCCTCTGCTATATAAAGAGGTAGGTCATACTTATTTTCTGCCATGAATGCTGAAGACTTTTCCATGTCGCCATCAACATCTACTAGGAGAAAAACGATATCCTTATTATCTTTAAGGGATTGCTTAAGTTGGTCAATAGAAGGCAGTTCATGAATACACGGAGGACACCAAGTTGCCCAGAAATTGATAAACACCACCTTACCTTTTAAAGCACTTAATTGAAGCACCTTACCCTCTTTATCTTTAAAAGATAACTCCTGTGCCGTGGGTGCAGCAGCTTCAGCAGGTTCCTCCACCTTTTCGGTCTTGACCTCATTTTTGGTTCCCGTATTTCCACAGCTTAAAAATAAAATTGACGATAACGCCGCAAAGCCCCAAAAAATAGATCTGCTATTAAACTTAATACGCATTGTTTTTTGTTTCATTAGATTATTTCATTTACAAATAAATTGCACCTTGCTAAGTGTCAACCCGACCTTTCTGGTGGGAAATTTTTCAAAGCATGAGCTAATTTAATCTTAATTATCCGTGACCACAAGTGCCGGATACCGACATGCAACATAAACTACTGAAAACAAAGCTAGTAATCACCAATAAAATAAAATCTCAAAACTCATCAGCAACTTCCACAGGGTTGATCAGCAATCTATTGATTCTTTAACCACATAGAAATGATAACACAAAAATCACCCTAAAGTTGATATAACTTTAGGGTGAAGTTCAATAAGGATGTTTCAATAGCGTTATTGAGCAATTAAGCGGAGCAGGCCACTGCATCGAAGCCCTTTCTTTTAATAATTTCAACAACTTCTTCTTCCGAAATACCTTCACATTTGACAGTCAATATTTTGTCTGCATTCGCAGTGTCAACGTTCCACTCAATAATACCGTCCATACGATCCAGATCAGCACTTACTTTGGACACACAGCCTCCACAGTTAAGGTTGGTTTTAAATTGAAGTTCTTTTCTTTCCATGTTATTTAATTTTAATATGATCAATCTATTCAATTATTTACACAAATATCGCTATATCCCATTTGGTTGTACTTACGATTTTTCTGTTTTGTTTTACAATATTTACCGTTTAAAAACGAAGCTTACGGCTTAACCATAATTAGCTATTTTTTCCAGCGAAGTCGCAAGCTATTACTGACGACACTTACACTGCTCAATGCCATTGCAGCGCCAGCTATCATCGGGTTTAAAAGAAAACCATTGACTGGATACAGGATACCTGCAGCGAGCGGAATGCCAACCAAATTGTAAATAAACGCCCAAAACAAGTTTTGCTTGATCGTTGTGACCGTTTGTTTTGAGAGTCGGATTGCCTGTGGTATTTTCGTTAAATCAGAAGAAATAATGGTCATTTTGGCCACATCCATAGCGATATCGCTTCCTTTTCCCATGGCAATACTGACATCGGCTGTTGCTAAGGCTGTGCTGTCATTGATACCGTCACCCACCATAGCCACCACCTTCCCCTTTTGCTGCAATTCTTTAACAAAATCGGCTTTGTGCTCTGGCAATACCTCCGCTTTGTAGTGCTGAAGACCTGTTTCCGCAGCGATAGCCCTAGCAGTGGTCTCGTTGTCACCAGTAAGCATATATAGTTCAATTCCCATTGCTTGCATCTCCTTGATGGCACGTACAGAAGTTTCCTTGATCCGATCCGCAATAGCAATGACAGCTAATGCAGTCTGACTATTGGCAAACCAGATCACCGTTTTAGATTGATTTTCCCATTGCGTGGCACGTTCCATCAATTCCGTCGAAATTGTAATCCTATTTTCCGTTAACAATCTCCGGTTCCCCACATAGTAGGTTATGATCCCTTCACTGCCCTTGACACCTTTCCCCGTGATACTTTCGATAAAAGATATTGGTGTTGCTTTTACATCATTGTAATAGGCTACAACAGCTTCTGCCAAAGGATGCTCCGACTGTGTCTCCAAGCTCAATAAAATACCTTTTAACTCATCTGCATTATCCTTCCAATACACATCCGTAACCACTGGTTTTCCTGCTGTAATGGTTCCGGTCTTATCCAAAACAATTGCATTTACCTTTTTGGCCAACTCTAGGCTTTCCGCATCCTTAATTAAAATGCCCTGCTCAGCTCCTTTACCCACGCCAACCATGATTGCTGTAGGCGTTGCTAAACCCAATGCACACGGACAGGCGATAACTAAAACCGTTACTGCAGCCAATAATCCTTGCGCCAGATGATTTTCTCCACCCCATGTAAACCACACTAGAAAAGTTAAAATAGCAATACCAATGACAACAGGAACGAATACAGCAGCAATTCGATCGACCAGCTTTTGCACTGGTGCTTTACTCCCCTGCGCGTCCTGCACCATTTTAATGATATTTGCCAGCATGGTTTCTTTACCCACTTTTGTTGCTCTAAACTGAAAGCTACCTTTCTGATTCATCGTCCCTGCAAAAACCTGCTCATTTTCCATTTTTAAAACGGGAACCGGCTCCCCGCTTAGCATACTTTCATCGACATAGGAATTTCCACTGATAACAAGCCCATCGACAGCAATCTTCTCACCGGGTTTTACAAGGATGATGTCGCCCACATGAACGGCTTCTATCGGGACCTGACGCGCTGTTCCATCGGATTGAATGACTATCACTGTCTTAGGCTGCAGCCCCATTAGCTTTTTAATAGCGGATGAGGTGTTACCTTTGGCCTTCTCCTCCAGTAGTTTACCCAACAAAATGAAAGCTATGACAACTGAAGCGGCCTCAAAATATACATGCGCATGTAAGCCGCGTTGATGCCAAAAGTCAGCAAAAAGCATGTTGAATACACTGAAAATGTAGGCTATCCCTGTACTTAATGCAACGAGTGTGTCCATGTTGGCGGAACGATGTTTTGCCTGCTTCCACGCATTGACAAAAAAATCCTTGCCCAGCCAAAGAACCACTGGCGTGGAAAACAGCCACATGATAGGATTAGCGTAAGGCATATTCATAAAAAACATACCAATGATCACTACGGGAAGTGATAGCAACACTGCCCAACGTGTTTTGACCTTAAGCTTACGGAATTTCTCTGCGTGAATAGCCTCCAAAGTTTCCTGCTGTGTGGATTCCTCTTCAATTAACAGATCATAGCCACCAGCTTGGACCGCCTTTTGGATTTTTAAAGGATCTGTCACACCGGGAATATATTCAACAGTGAGATTTCCTGTTGCATAATTTACAGCTGCATTAACAACCCCCTGTTCATATTTCGCCATACTTTCAGCGCTACTGGCGCATGAGGCGCAAGTCATCCCAAGAACTGGAAATGTTTTGGTCAATGTAGAAACACCATAACCAAGATCTTTGATCGCCTTTACACTGCTAATGACTGCTTCACTATCCTTCGGTACGATAGCAGCTCTGTGATTATTCAATTCCACCTGATAGCTCGCCAGGCCTTTAACCTGGGCTAGTCCTTTTTCGACAATTGATGCACAATGTTCGCTTTCAACATCTTCCAAAGGTATATAAACTGTATCTTTATAAAGATCTGTCGCCATAACGGATTGTTTAATTTTATACAACAAATTTGGCCACAAATAAGATGCAAATCGTTACACAATTAAGGAATTGATTTGTAAGATTTAATCACTAATAAGATATGAAGGTTAAATTCAACGGAAAGAATTAATCTCTTTGAAACGCTTTACATTTCAACTTTTTCAACAAAACCGTAAATGATATAATCACCACGTTGTTCGAGTTTAATCGTTTCCACTCCATTCCCCATGGATGCATTGTTTTCTTTATCCATAAAATTTTGAATTCGGTCAAATGCGACACCGATTTTTGTTTCCCCGTCCCTATAAATCTGATATTTGGCGGAGCTTTGCCAGCTTACTTTTTTTCTAAATAACCGTAAACCTTCTCTTTTCAAAAAACAGTGCATTTCATTCGATAAATTCATATTCTCATTTGTTTCAATCGCTCACCCTACTCACCTCTTCATTTGGCAGACGCTTTTATCGTTTAAGGAATTACCTCAAAACTTATATCTAGCTTATCTATTGGAGCCACAAGATTTTGATGGCTAAAGAAATGGTTTTCCGAAGCTAAAATAGATAGGTCTAAGATAATGACCCAAATAGAATTCTACAATTAAGCTACCGCTATTTCATCGTACTCAAATGCTATTTCGTCGAATATGATAACAGCATACAGTTGCCCTTCTTTCACACAAATCATCTTCTGAAAGGTTGCATAAACAAAGTTTAGCATAAAATTAAACAGAAATAGCAACAGGCGCTATTTTTTCGTCGAATGGATTTTTTAGTTCGTCGGCTTCATTTTCCATTCCGTCGATATTTTTCGTCGTTCTTTTCCGTAGAAAGCACATTTGTGTACAATTTAAACGTATTATTTATGGAAAACATTGAAAATTTTTTAGCGGAAGATTTTGTATTGGATGTACAAACTGTCTGCGTGGTTGAACCGATCTCATTTTTCGATTTTGATGATATGGAACTAGTTACGATTAGGACAGTCACATCTTCAAAAGTAGTATAAAAGAGGATAAAGCTGTAAAGGCGTTCTGGTAGGCGTCTTTACAGCAATCGTCTTTGCGACCCCGATACATAAAAAACAAACCAAGTATATGACTTCACCCCAACTCAAATGTATTCTCATAGAGGATGAACCCTTGGCAACAAAAAAAATGGTTGAATACATCCATATGTTTCCAGATCTTCAATTGATAAGAATGGTCGAAGACATTGAAAATCCAGCATTGTTTAGGCAAGATTTAAAATCGGCAGACATCCTATTCTTAGATCTCATTGTTAGCGGCGGCAACATCAGTACGCTTGCCGATTTGATCGTCGATATTCCTATCCTAATTATTACCTCCGCTTTGTCACATCGGCAATATCCTGAATTTATCAAAAATAGGAAGCATTTTGCACTGCAAAAACCAATTTCGCCCGAAATGTTTCAGTCCTGTATAAAACAGGTCATGAGATACTAGTCCCGCCTACCTATGTCATTATTCCAGTTATCCGATTATTTTCTTCTGCGGACACCATTACTTCCCGCTGCAGTTGCCGTTGATCTTTTAAGGATAAAAGAGGCAGATGTTATGGAAGAGAAACTTCGTCATCTGTTTCAAGGTGAGCGATTAAAAGAAGCACTATTTCTAGCAAGCCCCTCCTTCTCCGTGGAAGTAGAAAAATGGATTGACTACAAGAAAGCGAGTAACCCAAAAATAATGGCTTCGCTACTCAAATATGCGATTCGGATGAGCACAAGGAGTACGCCTTTCGGTTTATTCGCAGGTGTATCTTTAGGGAACGTTATAGCCTCCGAAAAAAAGGTGTCATTAATCAGGGGTAATACCCATAAAACTGTATTGAAACTCGATGCCTCCATTGTGACAGGGATTATTGCACAGGTCTCAAAAGACAGAAGAGTTTATAGTCAACTCAATTATCGCATTAATCCAACCTTATACTTAGATGGCAAGTATTACAAATACTATCAAAAAGTAACAAATGGGAAGAAAGGGCAGAATATACTAAAGCGCATAAGACCTACTCCTGTTTTGGATCGTGTCGTCGAATATTTCCAAAGCGATGAGCGAACTGCCAACTATCAATCATTGACTGATTTGCTGCAGCTTCTTGGAGCTTCAAAAGCACATGCTACCCTATTCGTCAATAACCTCATCAGTCTCGGGATTATATCCTCCGAATTACAACCCAATGTGATTGGTCGAGGTTATCTTGACAGTTTGATCAAGACGCTTGAAAGAGTGGATAAGGAGGGATATTATTTGAATGCTTTATCAAGGATACAAACACTGCTGCGTAGTTCTCCATCTGCCGTTAACATACAGAATGACGTGGTTAAATTATTGCAGCCTATAATTCCAGACCTCGACAGGAACAATTTGTTGCAGGGAGACCTACTTATTGAAATGGAAGACAACAAATTACCCAATACTGCATTAAATCACCTAAGCGATCAATTTCAGGATTTACTACCACTTTGCACGCCGGCAAAGTTGACAGATTTTGACCGGTTTAAAGCTGCATTCTTTGATAAATATGAAGATAGAATGATCCCATTGACTACGGCCTTAGACCCCGATACCGGTATTGGTTATGGCCGTCAGGAGGGTGTATACAATATAAATGATGAAATACTTGGAGAAGTAAAAAATATAGCCATAACTGAAGAAAAAAAATATGACGACCACCATTATCAAGACCTGGTGATTGAAAAATTTGTAGAAAGTGTAAAAAGTCATTTCACCGAAATTCAGCTAACCAGAAGCGATCTAGATCATATTGCTAAAGGGTGCAAACAGACTCCCAATGCCATACCTTCCTCGTTCTATGCCATTGGCAATCTTCTGAGAAGCTCACGTGAGGAACATTTATGCTTCAATCTGGGTACTATTGGTGGTTCGTCATCCGGAAACTTAATTTCCAGATTTGCACATCTGGATGAGAAATTGGCTAACAAATTAAAGGAATCTGCCAACAGCGAACAACAGCAATTTCCAAATGCAATACTCGCTGAGATATGCCATTATCCAGATAGCAATGCTGCAAATATTATTTCTAGACCAGCACTCCGAAGAGCATCCATCTGTCTGACCGCAACTATTGACAAAGAACAAGAACAAATTGACGTAAGTGACTTATACTTGTTTGTCAAAGACAATCGCCTAGTCTTGTGGTCCAAAAGTTGCAATAAAATGGTTATCCCCCGTTTGACGACGGCCCACAATTTTGAGCAGGGTATGAATATCTATAAATTTCTTGCAGATTTCCAATTCCAAAATAACAGGCTGGATATCTCTTGGAATTGGGGAATTATGAAAGAACAGCCTAGGCTCCCGAGAATAAGCTACAAAAATATTATCTTATCCCGAGCGCAATGGCGCATTCAAAGACTTTCAAAATACCCAAGTCACCCCCACGATTTCGTGAAAAATATGCAGGCAGAGCTCAAAATCCCAACAATGGTTGTCATCAGCAGCGGCGATAATGAACTGCTGATAAATTTAGACAATCCTTTTTGCGCGGAAATACTATTGGATCACATCTGCAAAAGGGAAACAATTTTAATCGAATATATCCTGAACGATTATTCATCCGTTGTAAACGATAAAGATGGAAATGTTTTTGCCAATGAGATCATTATTCCAATTGAAGCCCAGCATAAGACCTTCACAGATGAATCGGCCCCCCAAGAAAATAACCTAAAAAGATGTTTTCCCTTGGGAACAGAATGGCTTTACGCTAAAATTTATTGCGGATTACATTTTGCAGACACCCTATTAAAGGATCTTTTCCCCACGTTCATCGCTGCTATCAATCGAAAAAATGCCATAAAAAAATGGTTTTTCATACGTTATAACGATCCAGCTCCCCACATAAGATTGAGGGTGGAGCTTTCAGACCCAAGCTATTGTTCTTTCGTTGTCTCCACTATAAATCATCTATTGGAACAATTTGTGGAAGAGGGCCAGATTTCATCAATATCCTTTGATACTTACAAACGCGAGATTGAACGATATACCCCATTATGTATGGAACCTAGCGAGGAGTTATTCTTCCGGCAGAGCGAAATCATATTAATGACAATGCAGCAAAGCAGTTCAATAAACGATCGCTGGCTTTTGGCTTTTCAACATATGGAATCATTATTTGATGCTGCAAAATTTACGCTATTCGAAAAAAGAGATTTTTGCATCCAGATGAATACGTTGTATCAGCAAGAATTTGACAATAATAAAAATCTATGGGTTCATCTAAACAATAAGTTCAAAGATAGGAAAGACTGGTTCGCTCAGCCATTAGACCACCTGGGAGAAACCAAAGAGAAACTAAGTGCAGTCCAATACAGCATATTCTCCACCTTACGGAAACATACAGATGAAGAAGAGTTCCGGTCAACCCGGGCCTCGTTATTGTCAAGCTATATTCACATGTTTATTAATCGATTGTTCATGTCGGATCAACGTTTGCATGAACTTGCGGTCTATCATTTTATGGTTTGCTATTATAAAATGCAGATCGGGAAACAGAAAGAGCGTATGGCCTCGATAAATTAAATTTTTATATCAGTCCCATCTTAGCAAAAAGCTGATTGCGGTATTGCAAACCTATACCGAGTTCTGTCCCATTTTTCAGAATTACTTTGCTTGCCTCAACACCCTTGATCTGCTTGACATTAACGATATAAGAACGATGCATGCGCGCAAACATATCCCATGGCAGTTCTGCTTCCATATCTTTCATGGTAGACAGTAAAGTTTGCATCCCTTCTACGGAATAGATCTGTATATAATCCCCCCAAGCTTTTAGGTAGAAAACATCCGTAGGATCTATAAAAATAGTCTTATTCCGATCCCTTATTTTAATCGCTTTTCTTTCTCCATTAGCGGCCCTTCTAGAAAACAGCATAGCCTTCTGAACTTTCTCTATTGCTTTGATTAACCTTTCTTCTGTCAGCTGTGGCTTTAAAATATAATCGATTACATCCAGTTCGAATCCATCGACGGCATATTCATAATGGCCAGTTATAAACACAACAAAAGGCGGATGAACAAGTCCTTTGAGAAAAGTAATGCCATCCATCTCCGGCATATCAATATCCGACAAAATAAGGTCTATCTCATGCTTTTTCAAGATATCAATGGCCTGCGACGGATTTTCAAATACACCCAATATTTCGATCAGCCCCAATTTGGAAACTAATTTCTCCAGGCGACCTCTTGCAATTGGCTCATCTTCAATAAGGATAGTTCTAATTCTATTCATAAGTACTTAGCAATCCACAGCTTTGGTGCTACGGCTTTTCTTCAGGAAGTAAAGTTACGACGAGATTAACAGTAAACACACCCTCATTTGACTTTATTTCCAAAATGTGATGATGGGGATAGTGAAGTTCCAGTCTTTTTCTTACATTTTCTATCCCTAAGCCACCGATATAATTTTCTGGTTTTGAAAGTTCCCTATACGCATTGGACACGTTCAAATGCACCTTATGGTCCTTCACTTTTATGGCTATGGATATCCATCCCGCCGATGAACTTAGGCGAGGTCCATGTTTGAATGCATTTTCAACAAACGGAAAGAAGATCAGGGGCACCATCATACAGTTCTCGTCATCAGCCGCCAGATTTAGATTGATCTGCACGGTCTCACTATAACGCAACTTTTCCAATTCAACATAGTCTTTAAGCAGTTGAAATTCGCGACTAATATCCACCTTGGGCTGATTGCTCTCGTGAAGCAGGTACACCATAATACTACTTAAACGCATCATACTTTCGCCACCTCTTTCATCACGGTCGGATACCAGTACATAGATGCTATAAAGTGTATTAAGTAAAAAATGAGGGTTGATCTGGTATTTTAGGAAAGCGAGCTCCAACTGAACGTTGTTTAATTCCAATGCGGCATTTTTCAGTTCGAGCTTCGTTTTGGAATTTTTGACAGACATAAATGCCTGTACTATTTTTACGGTCAATGGTAGGGCCACTAAAAAAATAAAATCCAATAAATAATCGCTAAGGGAAGAAAGCCGAAAGGCTCCAAAGATTCCATTACTTTGTACTATTTCGAGATAACTTGACAAACGAATATCTGGTGTCAAATATTTTAACGTTAATAGGGCGCCAAAATAACTTAGAAACGACCACCAGGCATAAATAAACAATAGCCATAACATACACAGCAAAAACTTTCCGGGAATAAACCAACGCGGAATAATAACATAAGCTGTCACATAAAATATGGTCAATAAAGAAAATACATCTTTTAGAAACAATATCCACGAATGATGAATATCTATCCGTTGATAGGAAATAAATTGCATTCCCAAAACCAAAAACCAAAAACACAAATGAAGAAGAATACGTTTCCCCGTATTGTAATTTTGGAAAAAACTGTTCATAGATAGCATATCTTTCAAAAATATCAGTCTAATATAAAAATATCATTTAGTTTGTACGAATGTAAATTGTCAGGAAATGCAGTAAAAACACATTTTCATAAAAAAAAGCTATTACTATCTTCCTTATATTTAACTTTACAGAACCGACAAAAGCAACAATTCGATAGGGCGCAAATAGGGAGCGAAAATAACTCTAAAGGTATACACGGTTCTCAATCTTACTATAAACTCTTACTTTTATTAAATGAGTTACAAACACGTTTTTAAAGTATCTTTAACTTGGCATCATGCAGAACAGCCCAATCTTCAGGGATTAAAAATTTATAATAAAAACCACTCCATTGCAATTGAGGGAAAAGCAGATCTTCACGTTTCAGCCGCAAAAGCATTCAAGGGCGACCCCTTATTATACAATCCAGAAGATCTGCTTCTCAGCAGCCTGGTTTCTTGCCATATGATGTCTTACCTATATGTATGTTCGCAAAACGGCATTCAGGTTTTATCTTATACGGATAACGCCCTTGCTACCTTGGCGACTGAAGGAGATGGCAGCGGCCGTTTTACATCGGTGACATTACACCCTGAAGTGATTATCGCAGATGATTCAAAAATAGAACTTGCTTTATCGCTACATAAAAATGCAAACAAACTTTGTTTTATTGCCAATTCATGCAATTTCAAGATACTGCACCATCCGACATGTAAAGCCATCAATACAGCATCTTAGCGCAATCATAAATAAAAGACTGATTACAATTTAGTAATCAAATAACATACAAGTTTTTAAGGATTTGATTATTTTTGGAACATAATGGAAAATTCCAAGAAAAAAGCAGCAATCGGATTTATATTTATCACATTACTCATCGATATTACAGGTTGGGGAATCATCATTCCTGTTGTTCCTAAACTTATTGAGGAGCTGATCCATAGTGACATCAGCGAAGCGGCTAAATATGGTGGCTGGCTTGGCTTTGCTTACGCTTTTACGCAGTTCATATTTTCTCCTGTCGTTGGCAATCTCAGTGATAAATATGGGAGAAGGCCTGTTATATTGATTTCCCTTTTTGGATTCGCGGTAGACTATATCTTTCTTGCCCTTGCTCCAACTATAGGATGGCTTTTCTTGGGAAGAGTTATTGCCGGATTGACTGGAGCCAGCGTTACAACAGCAAGTGCCTATATTGCAGATATATCAACCGATGAAGATCGGGCGAAGAACTTCGGCTTGATAGGTGCTGCATTTGGTTTGGGCTTCATCATTGGTCCTGTTATCGGAGGTTTACTCGGCCACTATGGCGCTAGAGTTCCATTTTATGCCGCCGCTGGGTTGTGCATGCTAAACTTCCTTTATGGCTATTTTATTCTGCCTGAGAGCTTAGAAAAAAATAGACGCAGAGCCTTTGACTGGAAACGTGCCAATCCTGTTGGATCTTTTAAATTTCTCGGAAAACACCCGGAAATATCTGGTTTAATCGTTGCCTTAATTTTAATATATATTGCAGGACATGCTGTTCAGAGCAATTGGAGCTTTTTCACCATGTATAAATTCAATTGGACCGAAAGAATGGTCGGTATTTCGTTGGGTGTCATTGGTTTGTTGATTGGTTTGGTACAAGGTGTTTTGATTCGATGGACAACACCCAAACTTGGCGAACAGAAAAGCATTTTTTATGGTCTGACCCTTTATGCCATTGGCTTATTGCTATTCTCATTTGCGAGCCAAGGATGGATGATGTTCGCATTCCTAATCCCCTACTGCCTAGGCGGTATTTGTGGCCCAGCCTTACAATCGGTGATAACCAAAAATGTTCCTTCAAACGAGCAAGGGGAACTTCAAGGCGCATTGACCAGCCTGATGAGTGCAACGTCAATCATTGGTCCTCCGATGATGACCAATCTTTTCTATTACTTTACTCATGACAACGCACCATTCAAATTCTCCGGCGCACCATTTTTCTTAGCATTTGTTCTGATGTCAATAAGTGTAATAATTGTATATAGCGCTTTTAAGAAGAAGCGGAAACAACAGATAAATCAGCTTTAAATATTCGTCAATGGATTTTCGTTATGTTGCGCGATCCTGCGAAACTAGCATATAGCATAGCTGCCTTCCTTAGCTTTCAGTTCATATATATGACATTATTTGATTTCATTATGTGAACAAATGCTGATAATTAATGTTCGTGCCCACCTGTATTGCTCATTTTAGCATTGATAAAAAAGGCGCCCTTTACAACAATTTTAGTTCCGGCAGGAATTTCGCTAACCGGGGTAATCGCCGTATACCCCAAAGCAGACACACCTTTTTGAATCTCAATTTTTTCAAAATTAATGTTCTTGGCCTGTCCTTCTCCATGATTGCCGGCTTCTTTCTCGTTGCTATGCGCATGTTCTGCTTCGCCCTCATCGTGCGCATGCCCGTGATCGTCGTGCCCTTCATCATGCTCCTCAGGTTTCTTTTCTGTTTCTACAAAAATATAGTACCTGCCGTCGGCCTCCACAATGGCGTCATTCGGAACAGCCGGGGTCCGCACATTATTGATACCGATCATCCCCGTAATGTTCATTCCATCAATCAAGCCCACTTTGCTGCCCACAACGGTACTGTGCACAGCGATGGTCTTGCTGTCTTTTTCAAAGGAAGAACCAATGGTAAATACTTTCGCGGTATACGTTTTGTCTGGATTGTTTGTCAGTTGGAAGTGTATTAACTGCCCCACTTTAACTAAGGGTAGATCCTTCTCAAACACCTGCAGATCCAAGTGCAGCAGACTATTGTCAACAATCTCAATTACCGGCGAAGAGACATCTACATAACTCCCAATTTTCGCAAAAACATTACTCACTGTTCCATTGATAGGGCTTGTCACGGCCAATGAAGTGCGCATATTGGACAGATTCACGCTATTGGGGTTAATGCCCATCAATTGGATCTGTTGTTGCAAAGAAGCCTTCCTAGCCCGTAAGCTGTTGAATTCTGCTGTTGCTGCCTGCAGATTTTTCCGTGCGCCCGCATTACCTTCATTAAGTTCCTGTTGCCTTGCCATTTCTTGTTCAGCTAAGGTAATCTTACTTGCAAGGGATACATATTCCTCCTGCAGCTGTACAAACTGCGGGTTGGTAATCGTAGCGATCACCTGCCCCTTACGTACATTGTCTCCCAATTGTACATTCAATGTCTTCACCACACCACCATAAAGCGCTGTTGCATTGGCTTTATTGTTATTGGGTACACTCAAAATTCCATTAGCCTTAAGGTTAGCCGTTAGTTCCTTCTCTTCAATACCGCCAAAAACAATACCCACGGCTTTGATTTGCGCCGCACTCAGTGCCGCTATGGTAACCGGCCCTTCCTCATGCCCTTCTTCGGATTTAGGCGCTTCCTTTCCTTCTGGTTGAACTTTATGCTTCGATTCTTTAGAACTGCAACCGTAAAAAACAGTAACGGCTACACATACGATAAATATCTTTATGAAAACTTTCATTGTTGGCTTATTTGTTATTGAAGTAATTATATTGAATCGCTGATTGATTATACTGATTAAGGACTTCTAAATAATTCTGGCGAATCCCTATAGCCTGACTTAAAAATTGACTTAATTCAGCAAAATTGATCTCCCCTGTTCTATAACCCAAACTAGCCGCTTTAATGATTGCATCGGCTTGTTTTAGACCCGAAGACTCGTAAAATTGCAGTAATGCACTGTTCTTGTCAATTTCAGCAAGTGCATTCCCTTTATTTGTCTGAAATACCTGCGTCTCATATTCTAACTTACGCTGTTGAACTTCCATTTCAGCGTTGGCAGCCTTTACTTTACTTTTATAAGCGCCTAGGCTAAAGACCGGAAAAGATACGGAGACCGAGAATCCCGATAACGGTTCCTTGGCTCCCCAAACACGTTGGGAGAAAAATCGACCCGAGAACTCCGGCTTATTTGTATTTTTCTGAACACTGATATTTGATGATGCGATATTTACATTTTGCTGCTGTAAAACAAGTAAAGGATGTACTGTTTCCTCAGATGGACTGGCGTTCACGATAATCTTCTCCAAGGACTGATCCAATGGGAGCATCCATTCATTACGATCCAGCAACATCATTAATTGCTGCTGCTGAATAACAATATCCTTTTTGTTTTGAACCAACTGAGCCTGCAGCTCTTTCAATTTTGCTTCTGCAGCGATCTTATCCAGCGCAGCGACATCACCAGTCTTAAAACGTAATTCTGTTGCTTTAAACATGCCGCTGTAGATACTATCCAACTCCATATACAACTTTTGGCGATCCTGGAGATACCAGAGCTGAAAATAGGCTGCCCTTACATCTTTGGTAATCGCAGTTTTCAATACATCCGTATTTAGATTCGCATATTTTAGTTGCTGTTTAAAATAATCTTTACGCGCCGCATAGAGTCCGGGCCAGGCCATACTTTGCGTTACACCGATTTTCAGCAGCCCGGTCTTATCTGATGGACGATAGTCTTCATTTTCTGCAAAGATCCCTGTCTTGGGAATTTCGGTTGCCGTTTTGACATTAAAACCTGCTCCTGCGATCTCAGCCTGATTGATCTGAAACTGACGATTGCTCTTCAGCGCAATTTCCACAGCTTCTGTAACAGAAATGCGCTCCTGGGCAAACACCTGAAAGCCCAACATCATAAATAAGAAAATAAATATTGTAAAAAAGGTCTTAGCACCACTACTTCGTTTCATATTCCATTTAGAATTAAAAATTATATACAATAACGGCAGCACAAACAAGGTCAGGAAAGTTGCCGTTATTAATCCGCCAATCACAACGGTGGCCAGAGGCTTCTGAACTTCAGCGCCGGCACTTGTACTGATAGCCATCGGTAAAAAGCCCAGTGAGGCTACCGTCGCTGTCATGAGAACAGGACGTAAACGCGTCAAAGTGCCTTCTTTAACACGCTGAAAAATATCATCTACCCCCTCCTTTTTCAATTGATTAAAGGTTCCAATTAAAACAATACCGTTGAGTACGGCCACCCCAAATAAGGCAATAAAACCGATACCGGCACTAATACTGAAAGGCATGCCACGCAACATTAAAGCAAAGATACCTCCGATAGCACTCATTGGTATTGCGGTAAAGATGAGTGTGGCCTGCTTAAAGGAATGAAACGTGAAATACAACAGCATAAAAATAAGCAATAAGGAAACTGGCACAGCAATCAACAAGCGTGAGCTCGCCTTCTGTAAATTCTCAAACTGCCCCCCATAGGTGAAATAATAGCCCGCGGGAAGCTTTACATTTGCAGTCAATTGTCGTTGGATTTCTTTTACGACGGTTTGAACATCACGCCCGGCCACATTAAAACCGATCACAATTCTTCTTTTACCCGCTTCGCGGCTGATCTGTGCCGGCCCCAATTTGTAATCAATGGCAGCAACCTGAGAAAGCGGGATCTGCGTACCCGTATCTGTAGGAATCATCAGATTACGCACATCATCAATGCTGTTTCGGTGCGTTGTATCTAACCTGACGACCAGATCAAAGCGACGTTCATTTTCATAGATCTGTCCCGTACTCCGACCGGCAAAGGCAGTACTCACCACATCATTGACGTCCTGAATTGTCAATCCATAATTTGCGATACGGGTGCGGTCATAAACGATATTGATTTGCGGGAGACCGGATACACGCTCCACCTGTGGAGAAGTTGCCCCTTGAACAGATTGAATCTGAGCGGCAACCACATTGGCGTAAGCGGCCAGTGAATCGATGTTTTCACCGAAGATCTTTACAGCAACATCCTGACGGATACCCGTCATTAACTCGTTGAAGCGCATTTGAATCGGTTGATTTTTTTCGAAGAAAACACCCGGAATTACTTCTAGCTTCTCCAGAATAGCACTCCCCAGTTCTTCATAAGAACGGCCCGACTTCCACTCTTTTTGAGGCTTCAATACCACCATAACATCTGTTGCTTCCGGTGGCATAGGATCCGTTGGCACCTCAGCGGCTCCTGTCTTGCCAACAACCATCTTCACTTCAGCAAACTCTTTGATAATCCGGGAAGCCTGCATGGAAGTTTCAATACTCTGCGAAAGCGAACTTCCCTGCGGAAGTATGCAATGGAATGCATAATCACCTTCCTGCAATTGTGGAATAAACTCGCCACCCATATGCTTAAAAAAGAAGACCGATAAAGCAAAAATGGCAACAGTTAAACTCACTATCAGGTATTTAAACCGAATGGCTTTCTGTAATAAAGGGGCATAAATAAGCTGTAATCCCCCAATCATGCGGTCGCTCAAGGTTTGATTGTCGTTCTGTTTTTTCGGCAGGAACAAAGCGCACATCATAGGAATATAGGTTAGCGAGAGAATCAATGCGCCAAAAATAGCAAACCCAACCGTTTGTGCCATTGGACGAAACATCTTCCCTTCAACCCCCACCAATGTTAAAATTGGAATATAGACAATGAGAATAATAATCTCACCAAAGGCTGCACTGGTACGGATCTTTGAAGCAGACTCAAATACCTCATGGTCCATTTCGGCCTGGGTCAATTTCTCGGTTGATTTTCGTAAGCCTAAATGGTGTAGCGTAGCTTCCACCACAATGACGGCTCCATCCACAATCAAACCAAAATCTATCGCGCCCAAACTCATTAAATTGGCGCTTACGCCGAAGACGTTCATCAGTCCAAGTGCAAACAGTAAAGCCAGAGGGATTGCTGATGCTACAATAAGACCTGCCCGCAAATTGCCAAGAAAGAGTACCAAGACAAAAATGACGATCAGGGCACCCTCGATCAGATTTTTTTCAACGGTACTGATCGCACGCCCAACGAGATCTGTTCGGTCCAAATAGGGTTCTATGACGACATCATCCGGTAAAGATTGCTGAATAGTCGGTAATTTCTCTTTCACCCGATTGACCACCTTATTGCTGTTTTCACCCTTCAACATCATGACAACACCCCCTACCGCATCGACCTCACCATTGTAGGTCAGGGCTCCATAGCGCACTGCATGACCAAAACGCACATCGGCAACGTCTTTTACATAAATCGGTATAGATCCTGATTTGCGGATAGCAATATTTCTGATATCTTCCAAGGACGTCGCCAGCCCAATTCCCCGGATAAAATAGGCATTCGGTTTTTTATCAATATAGGCACCACCTGTATTTTGATTGTTTTTCTCCAAGGCAGTAAATAGCTCCGGAATAGTGATATTCATTGCCTTAAGTCTATTCGGATCAACAGCTACTTCATATTGTTTGAGCTCACCACCGAAACTGTTGACCTCGGCAATCCCAGGTGTTCCATAGAGCTGACGGGCAACAATCCAATCTTGCATGGTGCGCAAATCTTTTGCATTGTATTTCTTTTCGCTACCCTTTTTGGGATGGATAATGTATTGATATACTTCTCCCAGTCCCGTACTTACTGGAGCCAGCTCCGGTTTACCAATACCTTGTGGAATCTGATCCACAGCTTCATTTAAACGCTCACCAATCAGCTGACGGGCAAAATAAATATCTACATCATCGTCAAAAACAACGGTAATGACAGAAAGGCCGAAGCGTGAGATACTCCTGATCTCTTCAATTTTGGGTACAGTCGCAATACTTTGTTCAATTGGAAAAGTAACCAATTGCTCCACTTCCTGTCCGGCAAGCGTTGGACAAGATGTAAAGATCTGGACTTGATTATTGGTAATATCGGGAACGGCATCTATGGGCAGTTTCGTCGCACTCCATGCCCCCCAAATGATAAGAGACAAGGTCATCAAACCGATAACAATCTTGTTCTTGATGCTAAATTTTATAATATGATCTAACACAATATACGTGATTAATGCTTAAGGAATAACTCATTAGAATATCTTCATTGCTTGTCGCAATAAAATGCAACAGGCGTATTCCGAGCACAAAGCTGAATAAAGAACAGCATAGCACGCTCCATCAGATTTGTTTTTAGAATTTTTACGAAAAATTAAGCATTAACTTTTGGCGGCTGCCAGATGCTTCCAAAATAACTGGAAACAATCGCTGTATTGCGGATAGGATTACGATTATCAAAATAAATTGATACCGGGACACCATCTATTTGCGGAAATTGATAGGCATAAGCCGTTATATTTCCACTGCAACAATTGCAATAGCAGAAAATAGAACAGGCATCAGATGCATCATCACCATGGTTGTGTGTTTGATTTAGCTTCGCTTCCATAGCAGTCTCTTCGCAGTGATTGTTCGAATCGCTGCACGGGACAAAGGAAAGTCCCAGAATATATGCTATCAATATGAAAACAATTAACCTCATGGATATGCAAACTTAAGAAATTAAATCAAAATTCTCTTCATTGACTGAAAAATCCTCTTGATCCACATTAACTTTTGCTATCGATCAAACCTCTTTTAGCTTTATGCCTTTTGGCAAACCGTCCGAACGGATGCCATTTTTGATAATCCCCATAATTTCTTTGTTTGGCAAGCAATGAAAACTAAATCATAGTAATACCAAATTATACCAAACAACAATTTTACGTCAATTATTTCACAGTGATCATTCAGCGCTCATTCAGTTGTCACTGAACAAGCACTGAATGATCACTGAACAAGCACTGAACAAGCACTGTCAAAACACCAAATTTGGTATAGCGTTGATCTTTGGTTTTTGCGCTGTGAGATGACACAAAAAGGATAAGCTACAAGCAAAATTGTAAACATTCGGCATAAGCCTATTACAAGGTTAGATTGATGATCTTACCGAACAGAATAGTTAGAGAATAGCCTGTAGACGCTGTGGAAAATCTGCTATCTTCGAAAGACTCAACTGTTTCATAACCTGATACAAATGTGTCTTGAACATATTGATCGTATGTTTGCCGCCTGCTGCACCTAATGCGCCTACACCGTACATAAAAGGCCTACCCATAAAATTGAATTCTGATCCGACAGCATGAGCACGCGCCAAATCAACACCCGAGCGAATCCCACCGTCCAACATTATTTTTATATTCTTTTTATATTCGGGATTACTAGCCAAACGAATTAATGAATTGATCGAAGACTCACTTGCGTCTAGCTGTCGTCCCCCATGGTTTGAAACAATCACACCATCCACCCCCAATGCGATGGAAGCCTGCATATCTTCATCTGTTGCAATTCCCTTCAGCACCAATGGGCCTTTCCATAGGTCCCTTATTGCTTTAATCTTTTCAACATCAACTTTACCCGTAAATGTCTTATTCATAAACTGTCCGAGTTGGGCTAAGTCAAGACCTTTTTCCATATAAGGTTTTAAAGTAGCGAAAGAAGGAATACCATGTCTTAAGGTCTCAATACCCCAAGTTGGACATGCGAATGTTTGCAAAATATTCGAAACGCTCATTTTAGGTGGCATGGACAATCCACTTTTTATTTCGCGATACCGAAGTCCGAACGCCGGCACGTCGACCAATACCACCAATACTGGACATTCGACAACCTGTAAACGCCTGATAATGTCATCTCGCAATTTATTCTCGGTAGGGTGATAGAGCTGAAACCATGCTTTCCCATCCGACACCTCGGCAATACGCTCAATACTACTTGTCGATACGGTGCTCAAAATATAGGGAATATCAATTTCCGCTGCCGCTTTCGCAAGAATTTCCGGCGCATTTGGCCACATCAATCCTTGAAGTCCAATAGGTGAAACACCAAATGGCGCGCTATAACGGCGACCAAATAATTCGACAGAAAGATCTATTTCATCGCTCGCTGAAAGATATTGAGGCTTTAACAAAATGTTGTCAAAATCGTTTTCATTTCTGGCGAGATTCAACTCTTCGTTTGCTCCTCCGGTCAAATAATCAAATGCAAATCGGGGAATTCTTTTCCTCGCTTTATTCTTTAAATCTTCAACAGAAGGATAACGCGTATTATATACAAATTTTTGGCTCATGACTGATTATTGTTTACATATAGTCTATAACTGCGCGCCAAACTTAGATAAAATGCATTTCAAATGCAAAATAATTACAACTATTATAAAATCAATCCTCGCTAGAAAAAGAGATAAGCAGGATAATTTAAATGATTGAAGCATATAGATCTGCCGGCCAAACATTTTTAAAAGAATGCCAGTACTTTACTGTTAGCTCAATAATTTCTTCTGAAAACCAAAGCGTACAAGTCCTGCAGTATTCTTAGATCCTGTTTTCTCGATTAATTGTTGCCTATGCCCTTCGACCGTCCTTTTGCTTAAATAGATCTGATCCGCTATTTCAGCATTGGTATGCCCTTGAGCAATCAATTCCAGTACGGATAGCTCCCGTTCAGAAATATCATACCTGGCCATTATTGCTGTTCGGTCTACATCCATATGGGTATATTTCGATAAATTTCTAATAATATCAATACTCAGTGATGCACTAATGTATTGTTCACCTCGGATAACCTGCTGGATTCCAAAAAGGATTTCCTCCACATTAGAATCTTTTAACAAATAGCCATCGGCGCCGAGGTTAAAAATTTCCTGGACAACGTGGATATTATCCTCCATCGATAAAACGATGATTTTTATATCCACATATTTCTTTTTTACTTCTTGAATGAGCTGAATGCCATCTATCTGCTCCATGTGAATATCTGTTAAAATGATATCTGGCTTCGATGAACTGTTTAGATATTCCAGGGCTTTTTCGCCATTTTCGACCCCCGCTATTACAGTGATGTCCTGTTGTGCCTCTAATATTAGTTGGAAACCAGATCGCACCAATGTATGATCATCCACCAAAAGCAACTGTTTCATAGCTTTATGTATTTTCGTTTTAGTTTAGTTGAGTGACTGATATTGAAAGAAACAGCTTTCAGACCAAAAATGTTTTAGTAAAAAAATGTTGAGTAAATACAAACACGCTCTGATAAATACTCGATCGATCAAGATGTAAGGATTATCATTTTTTATTCTCTTCTAAAACAAACCCTAAGTTCTCAACCTATGTTCACTTAGTAAACAAATAAAAATCAAGTATCGGTATATTATGGAACACACATTTGACTACGTACACGAACTGCTTAATAGACAGATGGCCTTACGTGCCAAAATTGAAGAGAGCCCAATAGCTGGGGATATCATGATGGTTTACGGCCAAGATTTTTATCAAGAGGAAGTAAGAGCGATGGGGTTGGCGATGATTCGTGACGGTTGGGACGTAGAGGGCGAGCAACTAATACAAGATTATGTAGCAGAGCATTATCCAGCGCGAACTAATGATGAACTTATTTGGATTAATAAAATGATGCACTATTTGGAGGCAGTCACTGATACATTTATCGACAACCTGCAAGCTGCGGGCTATAAATGGCTGCAGGGTAATGTAGACATGCCCAATGAAAATGTTCTATTTTATCCGGTTCACGAAATTGATGAATTTGGAACATTATCTGCTAAACTAGGCATCAATAATTTGATTGATCTCAAAAATAGCGACGAACTGGAAAATTTGCGGGGCTGGATTTATTACCGGTCTGAAAGTAAGTAGCCTCCATTAGGCCGAAGTCACCTTTGAATCACAGCGGATGGCTTCGGCTCTAACTTTCTCTAGAAAACTGCTTCTAAAGCGCTCGATTTTTTTCACATTCTTCAAACCTACTTGAACGGATATAACATAGGCGTCTGCCGTAATGTCTTTCGTTAAAATTTTTACATCGAGACTGAGATCAATCTCATCAAAAGAAGAAATGGTATCCCGCAACCATTTTTTCCAATCTTCGATATTTCGGGCTGTGATGATCGTTAGCTGGAGGTTCAATCGGATATCTGAATCGTCAAATGTCCAATTGACTAATCGACCTGAGAGCAGATCACCATTTGGTATAATTACTTGCGCACCCTGATCGGTCAGCAAGGTACTGGATCGGATTCCGACTTGCATAACTTGTCCTTTTTTGTCTGCAAGTTCGACATAATCTCCAACCTTAAATGGCCGCTCAAATACTAAGATAACGCCCGAGACGAAATTGTTGATTATATTTTGCAAGCCTAGACCTATACCAACACTCAATGCACCTATAATCACAGTGAGTTTGTCAACACCCAAGCCTAGGATACGTATTCCGATAAGAAACCCAATAATAAAAATTACGACACGCACGAGCGGCAACAATGCATTAGGACGCTGATTTACTTTTGAGGTCGGCCGATCAAGAAGATCTTTTAAGTTCTTTTGAATCCAGTTTGCGGTCCATATTACTACAAAGGCTAAGAGAACATCACCATATGTATAGGTCACACTGCCGATGGTGTGCGTGCTATTCAATAGTCGGTCACCTAACCGGCGTAGCTCACTCGTAATATGCAAAGTGTTTGCCCAGATGATAATGGCCAATATAAAAGAAAAAAATCCAGTTATTCGGTGCAATGCTGCAATCATTTTATGCTTATCAAAACGATTTATAAATTGGTCATTCCTTGAATTTTCATAAGAATTAACCACATCATGAGCGAGCATATCACGAAATGCGCGCATCGATAATGTTTGCAACAATCCTACAGCACCTGCGATATTGAATGTGCGTGCTAAATTTAGGAAACCCAAAATATTACATATGATCGCTACGATACAAAAAAATAGTAATAACCATCGTGCTGTTGATCCTAAGTGATTGAATGGTGCTTTTCCGTCGCTATTCCATCGCAGCCCCCAGAGTAAACGGAGTCCCAAAAGGTTGACAAGGACAACTATGGTCCGTGAAATCCAATCTACGTCTAAAATTAAATTGCTGACCAAAACCGCAGTATAGTAAAAGAAAATGGACTGCATGACTTTAACTTGTATATCCGACAACGCGGCACGTATCAGTAAGTATAAAAATGCAAACACAAGTAGATAGGTCATTTCCAGCACAAACACTGGAATTCTAAGCGAGGTCAAGGGTAGTAGAATGAGAAAGAATATTGCATATTTCAGAATTGGAATCCACCATGGCTGATTGCGATGTAAAGGTAAAGCTTCATCCGCCCCCACTGCGCTTCTCCGCATCTGATATAACCAATAAAAATAGGCAAAACTGAATATGATAAGTAGAACGCGGCCGTCCCATCCAGTGTCATAATAACTTTGCGAGAAGCCATCTTGCTCAAGATTCTTTTGTATAATATGTTTCCAATGAAGCCAAGTGGTAATACCTGAAGCTGCCTGGACCACCTTCTCTTGCTGCTGGGCTTTGTCGCTAAGATCCTTCATGTCTAATAGAAGTGATTCAATATTCCGCCCTAAAGTAGCCGCACTATCTTGAATTGCGCGCCAGGAAATTCCAGTAGAATCCTGAGGAACTGTCTGCTTTTTCAGCATATCCACTTTCTTCTGTAAAGAAAGCAAAGGGGGTTTAACCTCTTGGATGTACCGTTGTACTTGATTTGGCACAACCAACTCGTTGTTTGTTCTTTGCCAGGCCACTCTCCGTTTCACGCTGTCAAACTCGGCATAAGAATGGTCTACCTCCATACGCCATTTTTCGAGCAAATTTCTGGCTGAGGCGACTGGGTTTTCAGGTAATGAATCGATTAAAGCGATCGAATCCTTAGCCCTTAAAGCGGAATCAACTTTTTGCGCGTACAATGTAGAAATGAATAAGCTAAGTTGAATCAACAAACTTAACTTAAGTACGGTGCGATTTATTACACCCTTAATAGTTAGCATACTCCTTATTTCTTTTTTATTATGGGTTTAATTGGGTTTGTTCCCAGAGCCGCCGTATAAATTATTGTCGAGATAATTCTAGTCCGAGGGCTTGTCTCTGTGTAAGTTATCCAACGGAACTCCCTGTTCCTTACTTTGCTCATTTTCCTTGGTCCTATCCTGCGATCGGCTTCGATGGATGTTGTCCAATGGAAGGCCACTTTGTTGGGTTATTGTGTCTGTTTTATATTCTACTTCGCTATGCTTGTTAGCGTCACCGCATGCGGTTGACACAGCTGCAATTACAATTGCTAAATACATGTATTTTACCATTATCTTCTATTTAATAGTTTAACCTTTTACTGTTTCATTAAGTTGTGGTTATCATCCACGCGAATAATATCTCGTGTACATACTCTTTAACTAGAACATATGCAGCCGGCATCTCAGCGGTCGCGATTTTCAAATTGAGTACTTCTACTTATTACTGATGTGCCTTATACCCTTTAAACACTGGTCGCCAAACCACTCGATTTAGTTGGCTGTTTATAAAAAAAAGCAGATTACATGATTCATTTAGATAATTTACCTGAAGATTGCCTTAACTTCTTCCAGGACACCCTTCAACTTTTACAGCAGAGTGATAGCCAATTCATGGTAGGCGGAGCATTAGCAATGTTCCACTATACGGGAATAATAAGGCCTACAAAAGATCTCGATATATTTTGCAAAAGCAGTGAATACCCTAAAATTCTTAAGCATTTTGCGGCAAACGGCTATCAAACGGAATTGACCGATGTTAGGTGGCTGGCTAAGATCTACAAAGACCCTTATTTTATCGACATCATTTTTGATAGTGTCAATCACTATTGTACAGTACAGCAGGATTGGTTTGATCGAGGTCCAGAAGGAATTCTTTTTGACACCAAAGTGCGCTATATACCAGCAGAGGAGTTGGTCTGGTGTAAGCTGTATGTACAGAATAGAGAGCGACACGATAGTGCTGATATTAATCACATTTTTTTAAAATACGGAAACAAACTTGATTGGGATCATTTATTGGTGCGAATGGATCAGCACTGGCATCTGTTGCTTGCACAGATACTGATTTTTCAATTTACGTATCCACATGATTATCGCGACATTATCCCAAAAGGACTATTTGACGAGCTTCTCCTACGCGCATCGGATCAGTATAACCTACCTCCATGCCTTGAAAAAGTATGCTTGGGACCGCTAATTGATCAGACACAATACGAGATCGACATTAAACACTGGGACTATAAATCTTATACGATAAAAACTGTTTGATATGAACAAAACAACGATAGCCGCCTTGGGCGATATACATATGAATGTGAGTCAGCAGGGAAAATGGAAAATAGCTTTTGAAGAAATTTCAGAGAAAGCCAAAGTGCTACTATTATGTGGTGATTTAACCGACACTGGCGATGAGGAAGAAGCTGAGTTACTTATCTCGGAACTGCAGTCCGTAAAAATTCCGGTGCTTGCGGTATTAGGTAACCACGATTATGAAAAAGGACGACATAAGCAGATTCGCCAGATTTTGATTGACAATAAAATTATTGTTCTTGATGGAGAAGCCACTGTAGTCGAAAACATTGGATTTGCAGGAGTGAAAGGTTTTGGTGGTGGATTTGACCGCTACATGCTCTCAATGTTTGGGGAAGACGCCATGAAAAGTTTTGTTCAGGAAGCTGTCAATGAGTCTTTGCTGCTGGACCGCGCGTTGGCACGGCTTGAGCAAGAACATGCGACTATAAAAAAAGTCGCTTTGCTCCATTATGCACCTATCGCAGAGACTGTTTCAGGAGAACCCGAACAAATCTATCCGTTTTTAGGCTCTACACATTTAATGGAGCCACTACAACGTCGTAAAGTTAGCGCCGCCTTCCACGGCCATGCACATGCTGGAAAATTCGAAGCCCTATCGCCCACTGGAATACCGATTTACAACGTAGCAGTGCCTGTACTGAGAGCGCATCACGGAAACGATAGGGCTTATGCTCTTATCGATATCTAATGGGATACATCATTCATTGGTTACTTTCAGATTGATGGTTCGGATTTGATGAAGCAATTTAGGAAGCTAATAGCCTAATTGTTCACGTTAAATTATCTTATTTCAAACTTTAGACGATTTGAATCGGTTATATAACAGTAAATAAAGGATATCATTAAAATTTAATTACATGGAAAATTTAAAGAATAAACGGATCGCTATATTGGTTGCGGATGGTTTTGAAGAAGTTGAATTAACAAGCCCTAAAGAAGCACTGGAAAATGCGGGCGCAAAGACGGATATCATATCGCCTGCTGATGGAAAAGTTAGAGCAAAAAGTGGAGATGAATGGTCAAATGATTATCCAGTCGATGTTGCTCTCCAAGAAGCAGAGGAGGATCGATACGATGCTTTACTTCTTCCAGGAGGAGTGATAAGTCCTGATAAATTGAGGACGAATAAAACTGCTATTGCATTGATCAACGCGTTTTGGGAACGGGACAAACCGATTGCAGCAATTTGCCACGGTCCTCAATTGTTGATTAATGCAGATTTGGTGCGTGATAAAAAGATTACCTCTGTTGCAGCTATTCAAATGGACCTTATTAATGCAGGCGCCTTATGGGAGGACAGCGAGGTGGTAGTCGATGATAAACTCATCACGAGTCGCACACCAGATGATCTGCCGGTCTTCAATAAATCGATTATTAAAGAATTCGCTAAGGATAGAAAGAATAAAGCGTAATAGAACGATTCCATAGGTACTTAAACAGTCAACCATTATATGCTGCAACATGTTCAATGTATAAGTAAAAATAAACACATATATCATGAATACGACAAAAAGTTCAGGTGGTACGAATGCTGTTAATAAACATGAAAAAAAATAGCGTTATTATAAATGAATAGCGTGGATGATAAAAGAGACCCGCTGAATTGCGGGTCTCTTTTACTTCTTACTTTCCTTAGGCCTATCTGTAGGATCATTCGGCATATCGTTAAGTTGATCGACCTGCGGGTCTACCCCAGCCTCTGCATCGCCTTCATCCTTATCATTTACAGCCCGAATGACTTCGCCATTCACACCTAGTTTAACTTTTTTTTTCTTCTCCATCTCTGTTCCGACTACACGATTTTCGTTTTTTGTTGCCATGTCTTTTTCGTTTATTATTTTATAACTATATAATATTATCTATTAATGCCATATTCAGAACCAGGTTTGTTTAAGGTATGCATAAATGAACAGCCTTCAACTTTATAAAGTTCTTTAGAATTCTATTTTTTCAACAAAAAATAAGAACAAACCTCATTCCTGTAACAATAGATAAATTAAATTCGAAACACTTTCAATTTGAACGTTGTTCTCCAGTTGAGCGTATGCGACTGCATACAATGATTAAATAATAAAGTAAATATGAAAAATCTAACAAAATTAATTACCGTTGGGCTGGTTTGTTTTGCCGCTTTCGGATGTAACAGCGCGAAGACCGATGATGAGAAATCAAAAGAGCTAATGCGGGACTCTGTCCCAAATGATACTACAACAATACAATATCGTGACACTAATTCTGCACAATCTAGAGGAGAAATACCGCCGACACCTCAGCCAGACACATCGACGACGCGGTAATAGCGTGCGAGAATTTGCTACAGTTATTCCAATAGAATTTGGATAACCGTCAATTCTCTTTTATTCGAAGAACATGTAATCAATTCATTAGCGAGAGCTAGAGCATCATAACATCTTCTAGCTCTCCTATTTAAAGTTATTTGAAAGTCAAATTGATTTTCGTGAATCCCAAGCCCTGCAGAAGTGGTTTAAAAACCGTATTGGCGTTCGCTTTGGTTTGCTGAAGAATATCTGATTTTTTAACATCATCTGCAACTGCCTTTTCTGCAGCTTTATACGCTTCATCTACAAGTTCGGCTTCTCTCATAAAGGCCATTTTAGTATCATATACCTTGGACGCTTCATGGTCGATCTTAATATAGCAAATTTCAGGAGCCGGTAACCTGATAGCGACTGAATCCCCAATCACTTCAATATCTTCCGGGGTAAGTTTCGTCAGATTTACACACCCTACTGCATCCGCTTTGACAATTAATAATACACTTGCATCAGGTAAAAATGTATTGACATTCTTATGTTCTACAACATCACTATAACGATATTTCACCAATTCTAATTTCCCCATAGCCTCAATACGATCCACTAACAACTGATGCTTACTTTCCACTAACGGACCGCTATTGTATTTATTGTAGATAAACCAACCGCCCACTACCAAAATGGCTACGACAATTAAAAATTTTAAAAATTTTCCCATAAATTATACTGTACAAATTAAAGACCAAGTTGCCTATTTATCCAATTAACCTCGAAATATTATCCAAATACTAATGTAAAATTCGCCAACTTGGTAAAAATAAAAATTCTATCTTTTGATAGACAATTGTTTAATTAAAAAGTTTAAAAAACATTTGGAAAATATCAGGTATAATACTACTTTTGTGACATCAAAATCACGGTAGGTATAGCTCAGTTGGTTAGAGCACTAGATTGTGGTTCTAGGGGTCGTCGGTTCGAGCCCGATTACTTACCCTGAAGGCGGATCAATATCAATTGATCCGCTTTTTTTTGTCTTTTACATTCCTAGCGCCACATAAAGCCACCTATACGAAAAAAACGCAGCAACTTATTGATCATCGTCAAGGCAGGCTTTTTAACTTTCCATTTTAACCCATCAATTCCTGTGGGTGCTGCATTGAAATCCTTTACTGTTGCCTTTCCTGTTTTCATATGTATTGGCGCATCATCTCTTCGGTTCTTCTCCACAACTAAAATACTGTCGTAATAGTGGAGCGAGCTTACCGAACGTGTAAATCCGTTTACTTTCAACCCACGTTGCTCCGAATGGTAGGCGTTGATGTAATCGATGAAATTCTTACTATATTCAATAAAAGTTCCATTCCTTTTATGTCCCCCACCATAAAACACTTGATAAGATGTGTGCAGATCTTCGCACAGATAAACTCCAGTATCTTTTACATGATCAAAAAGTTCTTCAAAAGTCACAATCTGCTGTTTCATGGTATGGCCGCCATCATCGATTAAAATATCAATCGGTGGAATAGATTCTTTTACCTGACGCAGGAATTTTCGGTCAGACTGTGAGCCAATAAATATCTCCACATTCTGTTCTTCGAGCTCCTTACAATGCGGGTTGATGTCAATACCGTATATTTTCGCGCGATCACCAAAGTAGTTTTTCCACATCTGAAGGCTTCCTCCCTGAAAAACCCCCACTTCTAAAACGACGATATCTTTGCCTTTAAAACGACTAAAATGTCTGTCGTATATATCGAAATAATGCATCCATTTATTAATCAATTTTGCATCATTATTCCGGAAATAACTTTCTAACTCGTTCATTATTTTTGGTTTATTCTGATTCGTTCTTTTATTTTTATGTGGTGAATTTATAGAAATCTAACGAGAAAAACAATGCTATATTTTCTGTTTCTAATGGACTCATTTAGACGAAATCACTCTCTAACCGCACTACATTTCTTTCTTTGGATTTAGAACTCGATGATGACGATTTCTGTGGAAACAATCAAGGAAATGACACTCTTTTCCCCTAATATAATCTAATTTTATTTTTCCTATGATATTCTTCAAATACTCTTGCTACCTTTGTGATTCAAATCAAATAAATATGCCAAAAGAGACTAAAGAAGGGCTTTATCAAGGAGTTATAGAGAAAGATGACAATGGAAACTATTTTTGCGGCCCTTACCTACTGGATTATCAGACCGTAGAAACTTACTATAAATTGGGTGACCGTGTTAGCCTAAAAACCATCATTAAAAACACAAGCCGCAAAAGCATGGAGGCTTATCCTCAAAAGTCGGTTAAATTTTCATTTGCTTCTACGGAAAATGATTAATATTAATTCTGGAAAGGGTATCATTTGGTTAGCACTTTTCAACATACCTTTCGACCGGTTAAGGCCATTAAGGCGTCCGTAACACTGTGAATTAAGGGAGGTTATTATACTTGAATTTAGACCTTTTAAAAACTCTACATCCGTTTAATCGGTAGAAAGATTAGAGCAATAGTATCAAAGACCATTGGATCTGTGAGCATTGTGTTGGTTGATCTAGAAAGTATGTAGTTTTTCAGTAATACATATCAGCAAATCAGGTATTGACTCGCTGATATGTAATCTACTGGGGACTGCTAGTTCATCCTATACACTTTAAGCTGTTTTTGGAGTTTTTTACGCACCATGTGTATTCTAGTTTTAACAGTACCTTCTGGCATATCAAAATACGATGCGATTTCGTGATATTTATAACCGTCCAAAAACAGGCGGAAAATTTCATAATTATCTGAAGTTAAGCTCGTCATCGCTTTTTCAATATCTTCAGCCATGAATTTATTTATTCCTTTATTATGTTCAGTTGTATTTGTACTTTCTAAAACGACGTACTGATCTTGAATTTCAGTAATTCGTTTTGCTTTTCGATACTTATTGATGTACGTATGCTTCATAATGACATATAACCAGCTCATCAATTTTGGATGTTGTACAAATTCATCTATTGACTTCAATGCTCTAATCCATGTCTCTTGTATCAGATCTTCCTTTTCATCCGGATCAGCTGTAAACTTGGCAGCAAAATGATTAAGCAAACTTCTTTTTTCGTTAATGAGTACGTTTAAATTGTAATTGTTCATAACTTATCCTCTTTCTTTGTTCAACTGATTGTTTAAAATGGTTTTACAAGCTTAGGGTAACAAGAAGAGTGCTACACTTTAAACCCTTTTTTGCTTGAACGAGAAATCACATTGCTCCGAGTAGAAATACGTTTTCCAACTCTTCTAAGCCTAATTAGCAAGCTTCAACACATATATTCCATATAATTTAAATGGCAATCAAAAAATGAGCACGATTAAAAAAAGATAATAAGGTATTTATATACTATTAAAATGTTAGAAATACGTTGACAATACATCTTAACGATTTAGTTTAGAAAAAAGAATGTGCCAACCGTATCATAAACTGAACACTTAAATCGATCTAAAATAATTTATCAAAACAAACTATACGTATGCGAATGATGTTCTACTGGAAAAAACAAATCAAAAATTATGGGAAATTTATTGTACATCATCGCTGTTATTTTAGTTATCATTTGGGCAATTAGCTTTTTCGGAGGATATGCTACAGGAAATATCATCCACGTACTATTAGTTATTGCTATTATTGTTGTACTGCTACGCGTTATTCGCGGTGCCGCCTAGCGTGATAGAGAAAGCTGAAGATTTTGAAAGCCGAACACGTCCTGGTTCGGCTTTTTCTATGAACTGCCATACAGCAAGGATGGTAGTTTATTTTAAATAAAAATTAAATTGTCGGCAAACATTTTATCCTACAGCATTGTTCAGACTAAGAAAAAACGTTGTAAGTCACCAATCAATTTCAATAAACTTGAAACAAAAACTTATCCACTATGATACAAAATTCAGAAGTTATGATACACGCCGCTCGCTTAGGCAATATCGAAGTTCTACGTGAATTGATCTCTCAGCACACTGATGTCAATACTCGTGATAGCAAGGGCTATACGGCGTTGATAATTGCCTGCTACAATAATAAACTCGCCGCAGCCAAATTATTATTGGAAGCTGGTGCCGATGTGAATGCTCAGGACTATGGTGGAAATACAGCGCTTATGGGAGTAGCTTTTAAAGGCTATTACGATATTGCTAAACTATTAATAAGTTATGGTGCAAATTTAAATTTGCAGCATGGCAACGGCGGCACTGCGCTCATGTTTGCAGCCATGTTTGGTCGAAATGAAGTTCTTCAACTTTTGCTGCAACACGGTGCAAATACAAGTTTGCTTGACACGCGTGGGCTATCTGTAGTTGACTTAGCCGCCCAACAAGGGAATGATGCCGCAGTTGCCCTTTTACAGAATGACACTTTCTTAAAATAAATAGCCCGCTTATGCGGGCTATTTATTTTAAGACTATGCTGGAACCTTACGTTTTTTTTCACGCTCCCAAAACCGATGTTTGCCAATTGCCTTAATAAATTTATCAGCTAAAGACTTCACGTCACCTTCAATGATTAACCCCGCGTCCAAGGGAGAGCCTCCGTCAAACTCCGGCGCATTACTGAGAAAATAGGTAGCATCCAATACTGGACGGGCCTCCGAATCCGCGGCAATAGCTTTACAGTGCTTAAAACCCTCATTTAGAAAATGAATTGCATCAGGATTGGATTGTAATTTGTTCACGCTGGCCTCTCCTCCCGGCACGTATATACCATCATACAGTACGGATGCTGCCGTCAAGAAGCTTTCCTCAACTTGGATCGGCTTATGATCTGAACCTGTAATTTGACCTAACTTTGGTGAGATTATATGAACGATGCCTCCTTCTGATTGGATAGCATCTGTCACAATTTTGAGCGAACTTGCGTCTACACCATCAGCAGCAAGTACCGCGATTTTTCGGCTTGCAATCGTATCTTTAACAGTATTTTCCATACTTAACGCAGCCGATTTTTTTAATTTCACTTTAACTTCAATAGGCTCATAGTCGGAAGGATTTGCATCTGCTGGTAGACTTTTATTAATTGGAGTTTCGAGCTTTTCCTGTACCTCCAGCCCCAGAGCGGCGGCTACTTCGCCTGCTAGGCTCTTATCAACCAAAGATAATATTCCAATCATTCGCTGTCTTACCGGAACTGATTTTACTTTTCCTAATTCGAAACTGAACGCGTCGATAATGTGGTTCCTCTCTGGCTCAGATTGACTATTATAAAATAATCGTGCCTGGCTAAAATGGTCTCGGAAACTATCACTTCTTGCACGAACTTTTCTCGCATCAATACGCTCTTGGTAACTCTTAAATCCTCCTGCTTCTTCCTTAACTTGCAGCGGATAATTATCCCCCAACGAATTTGGTCCATAACTTGTCTTCCCGCGGTCGATTCGTTGACGCATAAATCCATCACGTTGGTTATTGTGAGATGGACTAATAGGTCTGTTAATCGGAATTTCGTGAAAATTGGGACCTCCTAGGCGAATCAACTGGGTATCTGTATAGGAGAATAAACGCCCCTGTAAGAGCGGGTCATTCGTAAAATCGATTCCGGGGACAATGTTGCCAATATGGAAGGCAACCTGCTCTGTTTCAGCGAAGAAATTATCCGGGTTTCGATTCAATGTCATTTTACCTATAGGCAATACGGGTACAAGTTCTTCAGGAACAAGCTTCGTCGAATCCAATAGGTCAAATTCGTACTTAAATTCGTCAGCTTCAGGGATGATTTGTACGCCAAGCTCCCATTCTGGAAAGGCACCACTTTCGATAGCTTCCCAAAGGTCCCTCCGGTGAAAATCGGGATCTTTTCCAGAAATATTTTGAGCTTCATCCCATGCAACAGAATGAACTCCGAGCATTGGTTTCCAATGAAATTTAACAAAATTTGATTCTCCTTGGGCATTGATAAATCGAAAAGTATGCACTCCAAAACCCTCCATCATACGATAGCTACGAGGTATGGCACGATCACTCATTAACCACATGATCATATGTGCCGACTCGGGCATCAAAGAAATAAAGTCCCAAAATGTATCGTGGGCCGATGCAGCCTGTGGAATTTCATTATCAGGTTCGGGTTTTACCGCATGAACAAGATCTGGGAATTTCATGGCATCCTGAATAAAGAATACCGGCATATTATTACCGACCAAATCGAAATTACCTTCTTCAGTATAAAATTTGACGGCAAAACCACGTACATCGCGTGCCAAATCTGTTGATCCCCTTGATCCAGCAACTGTTGAGAAACGAACGAACACAGGCGTTTCTATTTCGGTTTTGTTCAAAAAGCCTGCTTTTGTTAACTCACTCAAAGGCTTATATAATTTAAAAACACCATGTGCACCAGACCCTCGAGCATGCACAACACGCTCCGGAATGCGTTCGTGATCGAAATGGGTGATCTTTTCCCGTAGAATAAAATCCTCTAAGAGCGTTGCACCTCGATCACCTGCCCGTAACGAATTTTGATCATCATTAATTTTGACTCCCTGATCCGTTGTCATCTCTTGACCTGTAGCATCAGCGGTATGAGGTCTCAGTGCGCTGACTTTTTGATTATCAACTGCTTCAACCTTTTCCGTTTTTGATTCTTTTTTTTTCATTATAGTCGATTTATGGGTTTACACATTTTTAATTGAGTTAAAACTTGTGAAAGCAAAGACTAACTACTCACTCTAATCCCAGTAAATTATTGGATATTCCCTGTAGGAACTCTTCCAACCAACTAATCGTTTGTTTTATTTATAATATAAATGCTAGCTTTTCGCTATTACTATTGCTTGCTGCTCTTAAAGATATTCGGGATTTCATTTCTTGGATCGATCGGTTCGGTCTTAAAATTACATAACATCATATTTTTTTGACATTTTAGGTATCCTATCTTTCGAAAGATCATTTCTCATTAACATCATTTAAGCGGCAAAATTTATCTGGGAAAAGTGGATTTTAAGGTCATCATAGAAAAGGGTTCACTTCTTTATTGGCTTTCTATGTACTTATCTATTGCCGCGGTTGCCTCTCGTCCAAGACTACTGTTAAAACTTTTTTAGCAATTATATGTACATTACGGGAACCGCTAAAGCGAGAAAAAGCTAGGTTGGAAAGGACCTAGCTTTTAAACTTTCTTCATGGCTGGACAAGCCGTCTTTGATAGTAAACAACAGTAATAAATACTTTGTTTGAAATTTGTGATTATCTCTGTATGCCCTTTGTTCGCTCAGATAAGTGCTGTAATTTTTAAAATAACCTATTGAGCACTAAAAACGTACCCAGACCATGGTGATAAGGAATAGGCTGTAATTGCGTGCTCGTTAGTATCAACAATAAGCTCATCTTGCGTTTCATGAGTATCAAATATCAATCGCCACTTGAGATCTTCGGGTAAATTTACGCGCTGTATAATGTCGGAGAAGTTCATGATTACTACGATAGCCCGCTCCTTTTTTTGCACCCGAAGCAGAAGGATTTTTCTATCTTCGATGCATTTGACCGTTAACTCATTCCGTTGTATATCTTTTAGCAACGGGTGCGTTTTTCGCAATGCTATTAAAGATTTGTAATACAATAAACGTTGTCGATATGGTTCGCTATTGAGCTCTTCCCAATCCAATACAGCCTCTCTAAATGTACTTTCGCTCTGTGGATCTGGGACATTGGAATTTGTAAGAAAATCTTCAAACTCTTTCTTCCGACCTTCCCTAACTTGTTGCACAAGCTCAGGATCGCCATGACTTATAAAATATGGAAAAGGTTTTTCCGTCCCCCACTCTTCACCCATAAATAGTAAAGGAAGGTAGGGAGACATAAACACGGCAAAAGCCATGAGACGCGCTTTTGCTGTAGAATAAATCGTCACCGCACGGTCTCCTAGCATTCTATTACCGACCTGATCATGATTTTGGCAAAAAACGATGAAGCGAGGCCCTTCGAGACCAAAACTGTCTGTTCCAAAGAACTTTTCCCGGTGGAAAGAGTAATTGCCGTCGAAAACATAGGCTTTCTCATAGGCTTTTGCCAAATCATTCAATCCATTAAATTCCTCATAATATCCCTTTTTCGGTTCGCCCACCGACACTCTTAAGGCGTGATGAAACTCATCTAGCCACTGTGCATCCATATTAAAGCCATTTTTTGTCAATGGATCTAAGAATCGCCTATCATTGAGATCACACTCAACGAATAAAAAGCGATTTTTACCTGACTTGATGATAATTTGGTCCGTTTCTTTTCGGATTTCCTGGAGGATGTGGACTGCTCCAAAATCTTTAATCGCGTGCACCGCATCGAGTCGAAGAGCGTCAATATGAAAGTCTTCAAACCACATACGGACGTTATTGACTACAAAATCCCGCTGCCCATGACAGAAACGATCATCGTAATTAAGAGCATCACCCCATGGCGTATGATATTTGTCGGTGAAATATGGTCCGTAATTCGAAAAATAATTTCCTTCAGGTCCGATATGGTTATAGACCACATCCAAAATCACAGCTATATTAGCTGCATGGAAGGCATTCACAAGCCGCTGAAATTCAGAGACTCCTCCATAGGAATGCTGTACTGCAAACGGGAAAACCCCATCGTACCCCCAGTTCCTCACTCCTGGAAACTGTGCGATAGGCATGATCTCTATCGCAGTTATACCCAAATCCTTTAAGTGCGGAATTTTTTTTATGACACCATCAAAGTCGTGAGATGAAGTGAATGTTCCGACGTGAACTTCGTAGATCACGAACTCGGAATTTTTAGGAGGCTGATAGTCTTGATCAGTCCAATTAAATCGGAGATCCATTGCCGCTGATGGTCCGTGCACTCCTTCAGGCTGGGAAAGTGAAGCCGGATCTGGGAATTCGTTTCCGTCCACATCGATCTTATACCGATCTCCAGGAGTTATTAACGTACTCTCTGCATACCAATAGCCATATTGCTGTGGTTTTAGGGGTATTTCCAAGTTTTTGTCATGCAATCGACAAATTACAATTTTTGCTATTGGTGCCCATACGCAGATTTGACATGATTCGCCTTCAAAACGAACGCCTACATGTTTAATTTCGGTCTTGCTCATACACTATCCAGTCTATTATTGGGATTGAAATAACAGGATGGAACGTGACGGAACCAATACAGTATCACCCGCAGCAAACTCTCCGAAATTCTCTATCGTATCGTTATTCGTATCTAAGATCTTAATCCACCCAGTTCCATAATTTTCGTTTGGAAGCTGATATGATACCTCTTCCCAATACGCATTAAACAAGAGGTAAAAACTTGCATCCACAATTTTCTTTCCGTCGTTATCAACTGATCTAATACCTTCACCATTTAAATATACAGCAAGTGAACGAGCATGATCTTCCTGCCAATGATGATCGTCCATCTCGGATGCATCAGGTAAAAACCATACAATATCCTCAACACCTGTACCGCGAATAGGTAATCCTTGAAACCATTTTCGGCGACAAAATACAGGATGTTTGCTACGAAGATGGATTAATTTTTTGGTGAAATCCAATTGCTTTTCATCCATTTTAGTCCAATCCAACCACGAAATCTCATTGTCCTGGCAATACGCGTTATTGTTTCCCTGCTGCGTTCTGCCAAATTCGTCGCCAGCCACAAGCATGGGAACCCCTTGAGAAAGAAACAATGTTGTCAGCATATTTCGTTTCTGTTTCTCCCTTAAGCTATTAATCGCTGGATCATCTGTGGGTCCTTCGAAACCACAGTTCCAAGAACGGTTATGACTCTCTCCATCCTGATTGTCCTCACCATTTGCCTCATTGTGCTTTTCGTTATAGGATACGAGATCGTGAAGCGTAAATCCATCGTGTGCGGTAATGAAATTGACACTGGCCGAAGGGGTCCGGTTGTCGCCATGGTATAAATCAGAAGAACCAGTAAGTCGGTTTGCGAATTCGGCAATCATGCTATCTGCTCCAATCCAGTAATCACGGATACAGTCGCGATACTTTCCATTCCATTCGGCCCAGCCGGGAGGGAACTCGCCAACTTGATATCCCCCTTCTCCGATATCCCATGGTTCGGCAATCAGTTTAACCTGCGAGATGATTGGATCTTGATGGATCACATCGAAAAAAGAGCTCAATTTGTCGACTTCGTGCAGTTCACGCGCCAATGCTGAAGCCAGGTCGAATCGAAATCCATCTACATGCATTTCTTGAATCCAATAACGGAGACTATCCATAATCATCCTTAGTACATTTGGTTGGCGGGTATTTAGTGTATTGCCTGTTCCGGTGAAGTCCATGTAATAACGAGGGTCGTCAGCTAATCGATAATAAGAGGCATTGTCAATACCTCTGAAAGAGAGTGTTGGTCCCATTTCGTTACCTTCTCCGGTATGATTGTACACCACATCTAAAATAACTTCTATCCCTGCCTCATGCAGCGCTTTAACCATCGCTTTAAATTCCGAAACCTGTTCTCCATGGTAGCCTGAGGCGGAATAGCGCACATCTGGTGCAAAAAACCCGATGCTGTTGTAACCCCAATAGTTGCTGAGCCCCTTATCCTTTAGATGACGGTCCGTCAAAAAGTGATGAATTGGTAATAATTCTACCGCTGTAACACCTAATTCCTTCAGATAATTTATGGCAACAGGGTGACCCATTGCGGCATAGGTTCCCCTTATTTCTTGAGGAATATCGGGGTGCATTGCTGTAAAGCCTTTTACGTGTGTTTCATAAATCACACTCTTATGCATAGGAATATTGGGTTTCTTATCGCTACCCCAGTCAAATTTGTCGTTTGTAACGACAGCTTTAGGAATAAACGGAGCACTATCAGTTGTATCCATGCTTAAGTCATCTTCTCCTATTTTGTAGGCAAATAAAGCATCATTCCATTTAACGGTTCCCGAAATTGCTTTTGCATATGGATCGATCAATAATTTATGTGGGTTGAAGCGATGTCCGTTTGATGGGTCATAAGGGCCATGTACTCGATAACCGTAAAGTTGTCCAGGTTTTATTCCAGAAACATAGATATGCCACACTTGATGTGTTTTCTCCGTGATTTTAAATTTAGCGATTTCTCGCTCATCTGAATTATCATAGAGATAAAGTTCAACAGCCTCAGCGTGTTCGGAGCAGAGTGCAAAGTTCACTCCTTCCCCATCGTAGGTTGCTCCTAAAGGGTAAGGATTTCCGGTATAAATTTTTGTTTCCATCTTTGTGTTTAACGATTATATAATCTATTGTAATTAAGTATTTTTTCTTGAATTTCGGATGTAAATGCTCGCTTGTGCATGCGCCATAGCCAGTTACCAACAGTACTGGCTGGCCTATTCATACGACATGATCCATCAAGATTTAAAATGTCTTGCATCGGCACTATAACCTTATCCGCTACAGAGGCATAAATTGACCGAATAAGGACATCATTTACATTCTCACTATCAACTATTTTTCCAAAATAGTTTTTCATATTTATTTTGCTCGATAGACTTAGGTCCTGATTGTACCAAGACAATGTAGTATCATTATCATGTGTACCGGTGTAAGCAACTGAGTTTCGAAGATACTGATGTGGAATGTGAGGTGATCGGGACATATCCTCGCCAAAGGCAAATTGCAGTACCGCCATACCGGGAAATTTAAATCGATCGCGAAGATTATATACCGCGGCATCGACATCACCGAGATCCTCCACAATAAAGGGCATATTTTCCAAATTGATCTTAACTTGCTCAAAGAAAGCCTCACCAGGCCCAGCCAACCATTTTCCATTCTTTGCAGAGTCCTCTTGACTAGGAACCTCCCAATAAGATGAAAATGCTCTAAAATGATCCAATCGCAAAATATCGAACAACGAACAGTTGTGCGCTAGCCGATCAATCCACCATTGGTATCCATCATGTTGAAGAGATTCCCAATTAAAAGTTGGCATTCCCCATAATTGGCCTTCAGCATTAAAGTAGTCGGGAGGTACTCCTGCAACAGATTTCATATCTCCGTCTGGTTGTAAGGAAAAATAGTGTGGATTCACCCACACATCTGCTGAATCGTAGGCTACGTAAAATGGAATATCACCAATAAGTCTGATGCCATAATCCCGAGCAAATTTTCTTAAGTCATCCCACTGTTTGAAAAATAGAAATTGGAACCACTTTTCTTGTTGTAATTCATCTTGAAATTCAGCAGCAAAATTGGTCAGCGCGGCACTTTCGCGATGTTTATAAGGCTTTGGCCACTCATACCACGGTTTATTTCCATTTTTATTTTTTAAAACCTTGAAAAGTGCATAGTCATTTAACCATTTCGATTCGCGATCTATAAAATCGGAAAATTCAAATCCTTTATGAGCTGGCAAACGATTATAGGCATGTTCCAATAGTTGGTATTTTTCCAAAACTACTTCAGCAAAATTTATCGTTGGCGATACCTTACTTTTTAAGTGTTTTATTTCATCCTTTTGGAGCAGACCTAATTTTATCATCTCCCGTAGATCTATGAATAATGGATTTCCGGCCCTGCTACTCAGCGTGCTATAAGGGGAATGGAATTGTGTAGCATCCGTAGGGCCCAATGGAAGAACTTGCCACCAGCTTTGACCGCTTCGGTAAAGTTGCTTCACAAATCGTCTAGCTTCTGCGCCCAAATCTCCTATCCCGAAAGGAGATGGAATTGAACTAACATGCATCAAAATGCCCGAGCTCCGCTGAGGTGGACAATCCGTATAACTTATGATGGCCATTGGAAGATCCGAAAATATCGTATTGACAGCAATGTCCATTCCTTCGCCCTGTGATCCCGTAAGGATATGCTTCCAGGCCACGGAATGGTTTGATAACAGATGAATTTTCGTATCAGACCAATCAAACGAACCAACAACAAATTCTGAGATATCGCCGGTTTCTGCGAGATTTAAGGGAACAACTACAACTATCCATTCCTCACCCGATCTACGCGCGAATGCTAAAATATTATTACGAAAGCGACCAGTTACCTTAAGGGGTATGTAACTACCATCTGATGCGAGCGCACGGTGTTCCTTACGCAGTTTCACCAATTCTTTTACTAACCATAATTTAATTTTTCCATCAAACCTATCTTTCCATAGATCTTGGATAAGTATCTTTTTATCCCCATTTTCAATAGCAGACAAAATCTCCTTCCTACGCGTATAATCTATGGGTCTTCGATTGTCCGGATCGACAAAACTATGGTTCCAAAGCTCTGAACCCTGATAGATGTCAGGTACGCCAGGGCAAGCAAACTTTAAAATTTGCTGAGTAAGCGAATTTATGACACCAAAATCGGCCACCACTTCTAAGAACTGATAAAAGCTGGTAAAAAATGGACGGTCTTTGTCCAGCAGGAAAGTGGCGAACTCCTGAACAGAAGTTTCATAGTCCACATTTGGACTCTCCCAGCTAGATCGTTCTTTCCCCTCTCGGAGATATTTAACCAAGTAGTCTAAAAAGCGCTTTTCAAATGCTAAGGATATATTGGAATCACTCTGTTCCATGGGAAAAGAAGCGACCAGAGACTGATAGATAAAGTATTCATCATTTGGATGCGGAAGATCTCTTGGATATTCGCTACGGACGACATCGTGCCAGATTTTCACTTCTTTAATCCACCTTTGCGCCATAGCGGTTAGTACTAAAAGACGACTACGCGCATCTTCACCGCGTTTGGTATCGTGAGTCGAACTTGCATTCATTGACAGAGACCAGTTCATCTGGCGCTCCTGCATCATTTTATGAAATTCCTTTTTACTCACACCCCAATTCCCTGGATGATCGCCCACTTCATTATGGCCAATAAAGCGGTTATACGTAAACATTAAAGTATCTTCCACCCCCTTCGCCATTACAGGACCTGTCAATTGCATACAACGCATGAAAAATTCTAACAGATCACTTTGGGTTTCCGACTGATAATTCACCTGTGCCTGTTCAAAGAGATTCTTGAACTGATTAACCAGAGTTTGGTCAAGCTCAGAAATATGCGTTAATTTTTCAAAAATTGATAAAAACAATTTGTAGGTTGATGCAGACAACGGAAAGTGATCATCGTAAACGCGGTAAATTGGAAAAGATGATAAGAATGATTGTAAAATATCTTTTAGCTGTTTTTTTTTAACTTTGCTATTAATACGTAAAATACTTGACAGTAACTTTGTGAGGTTTCCAAGCTCGCCCTGCATGTGTTTATTGAGAATTGCAGACTTTTTTAAATATTGTTGTTCCGCAATAGATGAATTTTTGCCAACTAATTTCGTATAATATTTATCTAAAATTTTCTTTCCAGATTTTGATGTTAAGACATTATTGCACATCGATAAGAAGTCGTACCCTGTTGTTCCCTGTATTGGCCATTCATGGGGTAGCACTTCTCCATGCTCCAATATTTTCTCAGCAACTATGTATGTCGCTGAGCCAACAGACTTCCTCAAATTATACAGATAGGCGGTCGGATTGTAAAGTCCATCGATATGATCAATCCTCAATCCGTCAATCACTCCCTCTTTAACCAGTGTTTTTATCAGCTTATGGGATTCATTGAATACATTATCATCTTGTACATTTAAACAAATGAGTTCATTTACTGTAAAGAAACGTCTGAAATTTATTTTTTCGTTTGTGATCCACCAAGGGCAAAGTTCATAATGTTGAGCGTTGACCAACGCATCAACATCATTCAAATTACTATTAAATTGATCGAGAATTTTCTTTAACTTTCTTTTCGTCAGTTTATTAAAAATTTGAGCACGCAATACTTTCCATTCTTCATGATCTCCATCGGCTTGAACGGTATTTATCTGAGTCAAAAGTCCCTCAAAATTAGATGGTGTAGCCTGTAAATAATCCTTGAGGATAACACTATAAGATTCAGGAGAAATTGGGTAATGGTTTCCCTTATAAGACAGCTGAAGACTATTATCCAAAAAAATGATAATGATTTCGTTTTTTGAAATCGCTTCATCCAGATTATCTGTCAATATAGGGACCATCAACTTGCCCTTCTCAAACAAACCTGCACTATAACAGGTATCAAAAAAAGTGCTAAATTTCGATGATTGACCAAATTCCAGAACATTCATAAGCCATTCATTTGTTGGATGAAATGCCATATGGTTTGGAACAATGTCTTGTAACCATTTAATTTGGTATTTATTCAATAGATCCTTAATCGATTTCAGATCTTCTAGATTACCCAACTCGTTATTTATCCGATTAAAATTTACACCATCATAGCCATGAATGCTCCCAGGAGTCGACTGGAAAATAGGTGAAGCGTAAATTGTATCTATACCTAGATCTCGGAGATAAGGAATTACACTTTTGAAGTCTGAGAAGTTGAAATCTTTATGAAACTGAATCCTGTATGTGGTATGTGGCGTATTAATAGACACTTTTTTAGTTGTGTGCATGGCTTGCTGATATCTTTTTAAATCAGAACATCTTTCGCCAATTTTAGTTCATTGGATTTTTAAGAAAAAAAGGTTATGATTTATAAAAAACGGTAAAGCAAAAAAACATTTTAAAATTAAAACGAATTTGCGTGAGTTGCGTTCTTACAGTACTTCTTCAATAATTGCAGTTTAAAAAATATTATACACATGAAAAAAATAGGAATTACGTTTTCTGCTTTTGATTTGCTTCATGCAGGTCACATTAAGATGCTCGAAGATGCCAGAGAACAATGCGACTTTTTGATCTGCGGATTACAAACAGATCCTACTCTCGATCGCCCAGAAAAGAATAAGCCGACCCAATCTGTATTTGAACGCTATATGCAGTTGAAAGCGTGCAAGCACGTTGATATGATTATACCATATGCTACTGAACAGGACTTAGAAGATGTATTACAATCGTTCAAGGTTCATGTTCGCATTTTGGGAGACGAATATATGGATAAAGCATTTACAGGCAGAAAATATTGCGAAGACAAAGGGATAGAACTATATTTCAACAGAAGGGAAAATAGATTTTCGAGTTCGTCTTTACGGAAAATAATTGCATCCAAAGAAAAAAACAACAAAGGTGCTGTAGTGAGTATAAATGAGGCACCAAATTACGCTTTGAAGCGGATAAATGCATAATTTAACAATTAACATATGATAATAGGTATTATATTTGGGGTATTCGACATGTTGCATGTAGGCCATATTGTGGCCCTTCAGGAAGCTAAGAGTCAATGCGATTATCTTATTGTAGGTCTTAAGACAGACTCAAAAATACAAGAAAACGATAATCATGATGCTGCACAAACTATGGTTGAAAGGTTTATCAAATTAGAAGGCTGCCACTTTGTTGACGAGATTATTCCGTATGAGTCTGATGATGATATTACGGATATGCTTCAGTCGCTTCCTGTACACAAATACTTTATAGGTGAAGAGTATAAGGCTGTAGATTTTTCAGGGAGAGATTACTGTGTTTCAGAAGGAATTGAAATTCATTACACCAAAAACAAAAATAGATTTTCAAGCCAATCACTGCGAAAAATAGTAAGCGAAAGAGAGATAGAAAAGGCAGAAAAAAATTTTAACACGAATCTAAAATATCATACTGCCGATCACACAGCTATAACTCCATCTTGAGAAACCACTGAAAGACTTGTTCGACAGGATTCTAATCAACAGCATTCTTTCCGTAGTCAGGAAAATTGAAATCGGAAAAATTGAAATAGGTGTTTATTCGCCCCCCTGCAGCATTCTTCTGTATAGCGCAATGATTTAAATCTATTAGCAGCAATTCACAATTTTAGAACAAGCCCGAATTGCTGCTATTCAGTATATACAGTCACTGCACCACCCACCTCAAATTTATTCATTCTATTAATCCTTTTAAGAACGTTCGATACTTGTCTAGTTCGATATTTGTCAAACTAGACAAGTATATGAAATTAGCGATCCGATTACGTTGTTCCTTCAACTTGTCAGCGTATAAATAACGTTGATAAACTGGTTGAGCGATAAAACGCTACTCGGAAAAGTTTTATACGGTTTTGTTTTTTGGATGTTTTTAAACAATGGAAAAAATTACAGCATCTATAACACTCATAATCAGAATACCTAAGCAAATTTAAGTATAAATCACATATCCCGTAATATTTACTTGAAGATAGTGCAGAAGCTTATAAATAGGCATTTTTGACAAAAAACTGCACTGTTGTTGTACTGACTGACCAGTATTCATTAAGATTATTAAATAACAATATGCAACATATCGAAATAAATTCATTTTTTAGAGAAAAGAGAGGTTTGCTCAAAAATTTCGCTTCACAATTCACCTCGGATCCTGAGATTAAGAATGACCTCATACAGGACACCATGGTTAATGCATTAAAATCAATTGAAAAGCTGATGCATAATCCAAAAGTAGGTTCTTGGTTATACGTAATCATGCGGAACATCTATATTAATCATTATAGAAAAACGAAAAGGACCGAAAATTATCATCATGAGTATGCGTCCCTTGTAATGAATGAATCTACTTCGACAAATGCAAGCACAACTAAGTTTATTTTAGATGATATTCAGAAAGCGTTAAATCAACTTTCACATGAAAATTATGAAATTTTTAATATGTTTCTGGAAGGATTTAAATACTATGAAATCGCGGAATATATGAATATGCCCGAGGGAACGATCAAAACACGTATCCATTTTATTCGTAAGACGATGAAAAAACAACTTTCGGTATACCATTAATAGGCTATCGTTAATTAAAACCTTCGTTAAATTATAAAAAAGAAAACTATTTACAGATAAATCTTGTTATTTAAAAAACTTCACTAAATAAAGAATATTATGATTTCAAACAAAACATTATTTGCATCCCTAGCCGCTTTAACATTGTTAGCATCGTGTAATAACCAGACGCCACAGGAAAAGGCGGCTGAAAATATGGAACATGCGGAAGAAAAAGCGGCAGATGCGAACGAAGAAGCGATGAAGACTTCTGAAGACGCTGCTACAAAGGATGCCGAAGCAATGGTCTATTCGGATAAAGCAGCGGCAAACGCTGCTATAGCTTCGGTTGCTGCGCCTGTTCTTTCCAATGATAAAGCAAAAGAGCTCTATACAAAACTTGGAAAAACTTGGGTAGAACGTATCAATGCTGAAACCGCTGACAAAGCATTGGATAAAGAAAAATCGTTATTAGATATCAAAAACGAAATTGAAAAAAGTGTTGCTGACGGTAAAATATCAGCTTCGGATAAAGATAATATCATGAAATATCAATCCGACTGTATCGCCGCAGTAAAAGCTGCTCTTTAATACGGCGGAGAAATAATAACAATAATTGTGATATCGGGGATGTCTTGCAGATTAATTTTAATTGCAGGACATCTTCATTTTTATGGTAAAACGAAGTTTAAATTATGCAATTATCTATCGACATTTGATGAACTTTGTACTGCTTCTAGCAGGTCATTGATATCAAATGGCTTTGCTATAAAACGATTAGCCCCTGCTCGAAATGCCACATCTTTTCCATCCTTACTGGCGGATATGCATATTACAAACAGTCCTTTCAGTTCTTCATCTTCTCTAATTTTTTTTGTCAACTCATCTCCAGAAAGCATCGGCATCCATAGGTCTAATAAAATGACATCGGGTCTATTTTCCCGGATCACTTCTAAGGCATTAAGACTATTTGTCTCAACAATTGTGTCGTAACCCGACATTTCCAAAAGCATTTGTAACATGTCAACTATTGTGCTATCATCATCACAAATGAAAACCGTTTTGTTTTCCATACTTTATTCCAATCCCTAATTTTGAACGTTATCTGCTCATTCATTATCACATTGTGTTCCTTTGTTTACCTGACCCGTCTTCAATGAGCGATATTCATCAAATATAATTCATAAATATGTTATAACGCGAAATTCTTAAAAATTTTCTTGATGATGCGTCGCAGAGCAAAAGACTTTGGATACAGAGTTAAAATACATTAGCAATAACTTGCTTTAAAAAATCGATTTGCCGTTGGTTTATCTTTTTGATGGCTTGTGTGAATGTAAACCAGGCGCCACGATCCACTTCAGGATAAATTTGTATTTTTCCTGATCTAGGAGGCCATTCCAATGCAAAGGTATTGCTGATGAGTTTATGCGGATCCATATCTCCCTCAATTGCCCAACACAATACTTTTTTTCCTCCTTTCTGTTGAATAGGACGCAATTCCATAAACTTTCCATCAGGCACATATCCTGTTTCTTCCATAAACTCTCTTTTGGCAGCTGTGAGGGCATCTTCGGCAATATCGATCTCTCCTTTCGGAATAGTCCAATAACCCCCATCCTTCTTGGCAAAATATGGTCCTCCAGGGTGTACTAAGAAAAAATAAATTTGTTGTTCATACACTTTATACAATAATAGTCCCGCACTACAATTAAGTTTTCTAGCCATTCGTGTTATTATTTAATCTAATCCATGTAGGGGCATGATCGCTACTCTTCTCCCATCCACGAACATCCCGATCTATACCACCTTCCATTAACCGAGCCTGAATCGAAGGACTCAAAAGAATGTGATCTATACGCATCCCTGCATTTCGAGCATAGGCATGCCTAAAATAATCCCAGAAGGTATAAACTTCCTTATCTGGAAAAAGTGAACGTATAGCATCTTGCCATCCATCTGTTAGCAGTAGACTGAAAGCATCCCTAACTTCTTTTGTAAAGAGTGCATCATCGCTATATTTTTCTGGCTTATAGGTGTCTATCTCTCCTGGAATAATATTGAAATCACCGATCAGAATAGCCGGTACATTCATCTTAAGAAGTGTTTTAGACCTTTTGTTCAACCGTTCTATCCAATTTAATTTGTAATCATATTTGGCCCCTGGGAGAGGATTGCCATTCGGTAGATAAATACAACATATGACAACGTTTTGGATTATGACTTCCAAATATCGACTTTGATTATCCTCAGGATCTCCGGGGAGAACTCTTGTGATTTCTTCAATCTCGTATTTCGAAAGCACCGCAACTCCGTTCCAACTTTTCTGGCCATGCCAAATGGCATGATAGCCAAGATCACTTATCTCTTTCAACGGAAAACGCTCCTGGGGCGATTTTAGTTCTTGAAGACAAACCACATCTGGCGACTCTTCTGCCAACCATCTTAAAAGGACTGGAAGCCGCGCGTTGATACCATTTATATTATAAGTTGCTATCTTCATGAACTAAGTATGTTAACTGAAAACACAACGAGCCAAAGGTCAAAATTGTTTGAAAATTTCTGATATTATCGTATTATAAAATCTACATCCAAACATGTCTTATCAATTGATATTAGGTATTGACGTCAATGTTGAATGGCTACAAAGACAAAAACAAGTTTTACTACGCTATAAATACGGAGTTATATTGAATTTTACGGTAGTTGCATCACTATGCTACGCTATTTCAAGTAAAAAAGTACGGATATGCCATTACACACTGTCTTTGGGTATAAATTTTGATTTATCCTCATCAAAATAATTACACTCAAAATCGCGTACTGATATGGAAAATATTGATATAAAAGCAAAAAAAATAGGATTGGAAAAGGGATATTATTTGTTGCTAATGGCCATTCTCGATCTTCCAGTTAAAGAAGTACAAAATACAAGTAAGGAGGGTTAAGTTTTATGAAAAAAATAGCAATTATAAGTACATGCCCACCACAAGAATGTGGACTGGCTACCTTTACCAAAGACCTTAAAGAAGGTATGGAGTTAGATCCTAGCGTCCATATTGATCTTATCGCATTATCAAAACATGGAGTAGAGGATTTCGACGAATCTGTTCGCTTTGTTATTCATAGAGATCGACTGGACAGTTATCATCAAGCGGCCCGCCTTATCAATGAGGAATACGACTATTGTATTATTCAACATGAGTTTGGAATCTTTGGCGGTGTTGATGGTATTTTTATTACACAAATTGCAAACAACCTCACCATACCATTGTTAACAATATTTCATACTATTTTGCAGACACCATCGTTGCAGCAAAAAGAAATTATGGAATTACTTTTAGAGAAATCCCAGGCAGTTGTAAGTCTTTCACCGAAAGGGGTCGAATTATTGAAAGAGCAATTTGATCCAGCGCAAGCGGGTAAGATTAAATTTATACCACATGGTGTTCCGCTGTTTGATTACAATCAAGGTTTAGCAAAATACAAATTAGGTCTCCAAGACAATTTTGTCATGATGACCTTCGGCCTGATTGGGAGGAGTAAAGGATTGGAGTATGCTATAAAATCCCTAGCTGGTACCGATCTACCTGGATTCAAATATCTGATCATCGGAAAGACACATCCTAATGTTTTGGCTCATGAGGGAGAATCCTATCGTTTTGAATTGCAAAATTTAATCAGTCAACTGAATTTGGAAGATAAAGTTGTTTTTATTGATAAATTTCTGACAGATGAAGAATTGAAAGAGTATCTGACCGCGTGCGATATCTATCTATCCCCCTACCCTCACGAACAGCAAATCAGCAGTGGAACACTGTCATTCGCTGTGGGAGCAGGTGCTGCTGTTATCTCTACACCATATTGGCATGCCAGCGATTTATTAAAAGATGAACGCGGTATATTGACGCCTTTTAACGATTTAGAAGCAATGCGTGCTAATATCAATTTATTGTACTCTTCAAAACGTCTTTTAGCTTGGCATCGGTTTAAAGCGCGCAGTTACGGTGAGCAGACTGTGTGGAAGAAAGTAGCAAAAATGTACATCGATCTCCTTCAAAGTTTAGCCACACCAGTCAGGTCATTAGTCGATTATGAAAAATATGTCTCTTTTGACTTGAAAAGAGAAGCATAAAAATAAAGGTTCTCAGTAATCACTGAGAACCTTTATTTTTTAAAAGCGTATTTAGAATTTCTAACGCCTTGATGCTATACCTAAACTGAGCTTCCTGCATCCCTATAGTCGAACTCAACTCTATTTTTGATGTCAATAAGATCTCCTGCTTATATGCAACAGAGACAAATGCGAACAATTTGCCTTTTGATTCAGGGACTACGGTTGCGTATCCGGTTGTGGCAACCGACCAATCTGTATGGAACATTCTGCCCGCCGCTAGTGCCATTTCTTCTGTTGTTGTTGGCGATACACAGTCACACCTTTCCGCTAGCTCCGCATCGACTTCAAGTGTGTTAATTTTGGTATCAATAGAATAGGCTGTAACACCGCCAGCGAAAATTTCTGTTGCTCCTTCCATCTGCGAGCATGCTAACTGCAAAAATCCTGCAGTTACACTTTCGGCAGTAGAGACACGGGTTTTAGTACTAATTAGACTTTGTCTTACCTCTTTTAATACTATTTCTGGAAAATCTATTTGCGTCATATTGTAAAAATAAGTAATGTAACTGCTTAGTGGCCAATTTATTTTTAACTTTATAATAAATTTCCGTCGTTCAGCTCGCAAGTATTGCGCTAACCTGTAAATATGCTGTCGCTATTTGTTTTATTTTTGTTGTCCAAACCAGGTATGTCGCCTGAACAGTCAGAACTTTTCCCTAAATTTAGTACACTAAGACGTTCAAATCTCTTTTGAAACCAAACAGTAGCTAAGGGAATATCGTTTTTAATAAATAGATTTATTTATTTTTCAACATTATTTTAACCTAATAACTATGATCCAACAGTTTTACACCTACCTAAAAATTATTTCATTCTTTCTAGCTGTAGATCTATTGATTTTACTGAGAATACGGAGATTATCAATCTGGAAATCAAATGAACTTTTTGCTAAACGAGTTTGGTGGTCTTTAAGTTTGCTATCCTATCTCTCGATATTTCTCAATTTATTTTTTAAATGGAATAGTTTCGCATCAGCATGTCCGGTATTTTTTCCTATCACTTTACTGTTTGCTAAAATTATAGTTCTCTTCTTTATTGGAATTGATGCAATGTGGCGTGCTTCCACTGTGTTCAAGAATCTCTTTATAAGACCTAAACGATTATCTGAAAAAGATGGAAATACACTATCCATTACAAGATCTGATTTTATAATCAAAAGTGGTCTTGCTCTGGCCAGCGTTCCTATCACTGCGCTTTCCCGTGGATTTGCATTAAATTTGTATGACTATCAAATTAAACATATCGATTTAGTTTTACCACATTTACCACAATCTTTCGATGGAATGACTATTGCTCAGATTTCTGATATACACGCAGGAAGTCTTTTCAATCAGGATAAAGTGAAAAGGGGCATTGACTTGCTGTTGGGGGAAAATCCTGATATCATTTTCTTCACGGGAGATTTAATCAATGATTTTGCATCCGAAATGGATCATTATTTGGACGTATTCAAACACCTCAACGCCCCCTTAGGAACATTTTCTATACTCGGTAATCATGATTATGGAGACTATCATTTCAATAGACATCATTTTTTTGATAAAAGTCGATTAACAAAAGAACAGAACTTCGCCGAGCTTAAAAGCATTCACAGTCAATTGGGCTGGCAACTGCTTCTCAATGAATCAAAAGAACTTGTAGTGAACAATGATAAAATTACAATTATCGGCGTGGAAAACTGGGGGTTAAATAACCCTAAGAATTATGGTGACATCGATTTGGCAATGGCTAAGGTTGATAATTCATCTTCTGTCAACTTCATGCTTTCACACGATCCTTCACATTGGCGAGCTGAAATCATCCCCAAATATCCCAATATCGATGTTACTTTTAGCGGCCATACTCATGGCGGACAATTTGGTTATATCAACCCAAATTATCAATGGAGTCCAGTGAAATATGCTTACCAGGAATGGGCAGGTTTATATCATGAAGGACAGCAGGCACTCTATGTAAACGCTGGTTTTGGCTATCTAGACTATCCGAGCAGATTAGGAATGTTGCCAGAGGTCACGATATTTCATCTAAAAAGTAAAGGTTAACATTGACACCGTTCCACTTACCATAAACCATTACCTTATACACTTCGTTATTTTCTCTCCGAAAGAATAAGATTTTACCGACAACGCTAATCTAATTTTACGTACACCATTCCAAAAAGTATCCAAAATCAGCTTAAGCATTGTTCGATAGACAATTATCTTGGTAGTTTTTCTGGACGGCGCATACGATAAGAGGTCGCTGTAATAGCGTGCAAAAAGGACTCAATATCTTTTATTTCACCTTTCGTCAGATGTAGAGGTTGCATCAATGGATCAGTTACAGGATAAAGTGGATCTTCTGCTTTCTGTTCTGTAGTAGCGGAATTCATCTGCATACCACGATTGTACATATTCAATAGCCCGGTCATATTCCAAAACAGCCCGTTGTGCATCCACGGATCGGTATTCATCACGTCGCGCAGAGATGGTGTGCGAAAACGTCCTACATCGGCAGGATCCTTTGTGATCTCATATCGACCTAGATCCTGATATTTCCGTTTGTAATAGGTGAGTCCAATGTTATGATAAAGATCATCGGTAAAAAATTGACCATTATGACAATTCATACACCGCGCTTTGGTACGAAATAAATGAAGACCGCGAACTTCCTGATCAGACAACACTTTATAATTGCCATCTAAAAACTCATCAAAACGGCTTCGTCTGCTTGTCAGTGTCCGCTGAAAGGCGCCGAGTGCTTTTAGAACCTCTGGCATGGAGTAATCTTCTTCACCGAAGGCCGCTATAAATAACTTATTGTATGCAGGAATAGCCTTTAACTTGGGAATCAGCTTCGTCAGTTCCATGTCCATTTCGTGATGTGCCTCAATAGGACCCAACGCTTGTTCCTCCAATGAACCGGCGCGGCCGTCCCAGAACAATTCCTTGCGCGCATACACATTGAGCAAAGATGGAGTATTGCGGGTGCCCTCTAGATGATCATTGCCAACTGGTACCGTAAGCTTGTCAGCCCAGGAAGTTTGCGGGTTATGGCAGCTGCTACAGGATATTTGATTACTCCCCGATAGAATGGGATCAAAAAAAAGATATTTTCCCAACTTCACATCAGGCTTTTCCATTAAAGAAAAATAGCCGGTATCGATCTTGGGAAGAGACTTGAATTCACTCCAACGAACCCCTATATCTATTGTTGGTTTTGGCCATTCGTCCACCGGTCGTCTATAATATAGCTGTATCTCATCATCAAAGGCTTGCTGTCGATCTTTCATCGAAAGTAAGCCTACAAAACCAACAATAGTGGCCAATACACAAAACTGCTTTTTCATTTTCTCTCTTAACTATTCTTATAAAGAAGTAGGATTACTAATTAATCTATTTTTTTAAAAAATATAGGAAACCCCCAATTTACCCAAAAACCAATCTTTACCTGTCACACTTGACAACGTGTAGTCTACCGGCACCAAATTACCCCTATACTGATAATTCATCTGGAACTGTATACTCCAATTATTCTTCGTATGATGCGTTCCCCATACCCAGGACATATTCCAGCTATTACTTGGAGCTGTGTCGTAAAGATAATCTTGATACAGTATCTGCTTTCCAAAATCCCCCGTATTTAGCTCAGATACATAGAGATCATGGCTTGGGGACCATTGTTTAGTATAGCCTATAGATCCTATTATCTCAGCCCATTCGCCAAGCCGGAATGTACGATTCACTCCGAGTTCCAGTTTAATTTGATCAAATACCATATGGTTACTGCTAACACCATCTTTTTTTTCGGTCTTATACATCCCAGCATGGCCTTCAAACAAATACTGGTGTACCCCAAGTTGAGTTTTTAACGAAATTTCATGGCGGCGATAGGTGTAGTTATTCGCTAGGTAAGTATAATTAAAATCCTGGCCATTTTCAATTTGCCCCTGCAGTGCTACCCTGATCAATTTCTTATGATTCATCTGCCGGCTCCATAAAAAATCGATTGATCCGATATCCTTTTTATAATCATTTAAGGACAAATAGGTTTGTTTAGAATTATCATTTCGTCTGAATGATTGTTCTTCATTAATGTAGCGGCCATTGAGATAAATCTTATTGCTATCATTGGGTTTCAGCAAGATATGAGCACCAACTCCTTTACGATGAATAATATCATAGTAATTAATTTCTTTTAGTCGATCCTTCGCACTTCCAAAACCGTTCATCATCCAATTGACATACAATGGATCTTCTTTATTTGTTGTATACTTTTCATTTTTATAACCGACGTTGGCACGTTCAGAACCATACCCCCAAATACCAGTAATATGATAAGAAAGTGTCGGAAGATTGTGACCAGCACTCAATTCAAACTGAAGGTTCATATCCTTGATATCGCCTCTGGGGTCATTGTTTGAATAATGTGAGCCCAATCGATAATCTATACCAAGGGAAATCGGAAGCTTATCATCGAAGAAAGCTCTTTGGATTCCTGCATCGAGCTTATAGGTCTCCCGATTGTATTTATTTTTTCGCAACGAACCAAAATACAATGGCGCATCCGCATTCCATCGGGATTGGTGCCGCAAAGCTGTGCTGTCTTCTACGGAACGATCATAGGAAAATCTTCCCCAAAAGCTAGGCTTGCGCCAATCGGTCTTCCCTTCCGTATAAAATTGGGATTGACTGAGACCATCAGTTCCCTGAGCCGCCTTAAAGCCGCCTTGTCCCTTGCTGTGCTGAATACCTAATAGGGAAGATCTATTTTTGATCTCCTCAGGAATCCATACCCTGTTTCGTATTGCCATATCATGCATTATCACAAATGATGGTTGATACCAATAGTTCAAAGCTGCTGTTGAATCTAAAGAATTGGACTTACTTTGCCCTATGACAGGGTGATAGGCTAAGAAAGCACCCCAAAACAACATGATGTATCTCACACTTTTCATTCAGGTATTTTTTATAAAATACCAGCTTTCGTTCGGAAACCTGGTATTGGAATAACCATTTGTCATTAATCACCAAATCCAAATGGATTAGCTTTTATCACCATAAAGTCCGCTGTAGAATTATTTGTGTCCCTTAATTTACGAACCCCATTAGTAGTTCTTTCGGTCTTGCGAATAACAGATTGCGACGAATAACCGCCTAATGGTGCGAAAGTAAAACCGGCATCCTGTGATGCTGTCAATTTTTTAGGAATTCGAGCATCCTCGGTGTTTGGCTGCACCTCAACGGCATCCATAATCCAACGGACAGGTAACTGTCTATATCTTTTTGCGGTAGAGGTCGGAACGCTGATGGATGGCTCGGTATAGCTCTTCAGATTTTCCACATCTGAACGATTTGCGTGTTTAAAAATAACATAACCGTCGCGCCCTAAATTATCTAATATCCAGTCATTGCCTGTATAATCTAATATCTCAACATTGGGTACAGCAGCATTGTCAATATCTGTTGCAAAAGGAGTTTTCCCAGGGATATCTCCATAATAAACCTCAAAATTGGCTTTACTAAGATCTACTGTAAGATCAGGATTCTTGATGGCTACTTCCTTGCCATTATTGCCGACAAACGGCGCTTTATGGTTTAGTGCATTTTGGGCAATCACAATACTTTTACCAGGTTCCACTGGATAGGTCTTTCCGTTGCCAGGAATCATAAATAAATCTCTTAAGTAAACATAGTCTGTATTTGCTGATTCGCCGCCTCCCATTCCCAAAGATTTACTCCAATCCAATTGTCCATTTGGCTGGTAATAATCGGATTGCCTGGTCGGAGACTGTCTTCCCCATAACCGGCCAAAGTAGAGGCTATCGGCATATAAAACACGGTCTGTATTATTGTAAACTTCAAAAAACTGATCTCTGAACAAAGCCCCTTCTTTATTATCAGAACCCGCATAGTAAATCTGCTTGATGACAAAATCGCCCAATAGACCTGCAATCAATTCCAAGTCCAAAGTCGTAGAACTTGTTAAACTGATTTTTTTCAGGGAAGCATTAAATGTTACGTCCTCTTTGCTTGATTCGCCTGTTAAACTATTGTATTGCTCCTTAGGTATTGTAATAGAAGCATCAATATCATACTCACCTGGCATAATGGAGGTCAAATTGACCGCACCTTGTGACGCGGAATATGTACCACTGGTTTTTGTTGCTAGGTTGGTAATCTTAACAATAGCCTTGCTTAAGTCCAACTTGGTGTTAAAATTTTCAGAAGCATATGTTAAGTTCAGCTTAATATCCAGTGGTTGTATACCAGGTGTATTATCTTTTTTACAGGAAATAAAAGGTAAAAAGAGAAAAGGAATTAAGTAATGAGTTTTCATCTTGTTTAGTTTTTATGTTAAAATTTATAAGTCAGTTGGGCGCCATAATTAGGAGAAGAATTCGGAGCTTGCACTGAGGTAGCCCCTTCCCTATAAAATCGCGGTTGGTAATCCAAAAAGTTATAGACGTTAAATGACAGGTAAATATTCTTGCCTATTTCCTTAGCCATATTAAGACCGAAGTTCCAGTAGACGTAGTTGTTTTCAATATTTGCCCGGTCAGCTTCCTCTTTCCTTCCTGTATAGAGTTCGAGATGCTTCGGGTTGTTCATATCAAACTGCTCAATGGCATGATACGTATAATCGCGTGTATAATATCCCACAGGAATAATATCTCGGTAGTTAGATTTATTGTAGTTTAATAATTCACAGTCTGCACTCAGTTCAATAATCAAACGCAACTCCGGAAAATGAGTCGAACTTCGTAATTGCGCTCTACTTAAATAGTTCTTCGTGGATTTCGATGGAAAAAATCCAAGGACAACGTCATCTAAAGCTGTTTTTTCGGTATTAAAATTCAAACGGCTCAGCGCATTAGAACTAGAATTAGCCAAAGTAAATGCGGTTGTAGCGGAGAAAGTCGTCATAATCTGTTGAATTCTGGGTGTAGAATACATGACTTCTGCACCAAAATTGGACGATTTATTACTATTGGCAAAGTACAAATTAGACATTAAATACTTTCTCGTCCCAGTCTGTTCAACCGTTGGTTTGCCCCCGGGCACCGCAGTGGCCGTGTATGTAGGTAAGTCCATTAATTGATCAGCCGTAACCGTGTTGATTCCGCGCGTATTTTTTTTATAAAAAAGATTGGTACGCAGCTGATGCCCATTCTTATGCCATGAAAGTGATGATTCGAGGGTTTGCCCTACACTACTCTTGAGATTGCTATTATCTTTTTCATAACGCCGCAAGTAAATCAATGCCATACTTTCGTTGACTTTACCATTATAGGAATTTAGCAATATAATTTCATCAAAGGTCGGCCCGGGATATAGTTGTGCTAATCCAGGAGATTTGAAGGATAGGCCGTATGCCAGCCCAATCTGAGTTGATTTAGAAAGTGAATAATTGATGTTTGTTCTTGGAGAAATGGATGAATGACCATTCATAAGATCCCAGCGAACTCCCGCCCGCATGCTAAGATCCCTTCCCCATACTTTGGTCCGCATTGCATCCTCGGCATACAAACCTAGGTTTTGCAAAGCGTTTGTTAATGAAAAATCATAATACCTATCCGATCTTGCTCCAAGATCCTTCTTTGGAATAGAAGGATCTGCAATTCGCCCCTTTCCACGATTGATGTCATAGCTATAGTTACTTCCAAAGTTTATCTTGTGGATAATATCGCCTGTAATGACGATCGCATTTCCTTCCAATCGGGCATTTAAATTCAATGGCCTATTGTCCACATGATCCAGAGCAGTATATTGACCAGGGGCGTATTGTCCTTCTACAATTCCAGTTTGCACAGAATCGGTATAGAGCACGACTGCATCATTATAGTAATACTCACGATAGGTTTTCTGCAGTGTTGAACTTAGTCCTGCATTGAAACTGATACTTTTTAGGAATTTATGACCCAAATTGTAATTGGTCCGACTAGAAGCATTCCAGCCCCAGCCACCAAAAGAAATGGCATTTGAGAGTGGGTCATCCGGATCCTTTCGTACCTGATCAATCACTTTATTGTAAGATCCTGAAAAAGTCTGTTTCAGACGCTTATCTGTACCAAAGTAGTTTGTCCAGATCAAAGTCCCATTCACGCGGTCGTATTGTTTCAGCTTGTCTCTATTATCTGCGTAAGATTGTACATAACCTAAATCCAGGTTAATTGTCCCAAGCTTTTTTCCCAGTGACATTCCCTTGGACAGACTATATGAAGTTGCATTACTTCGAACTTGAAGCCTAAAAAAAGCCGGGGTCTTGCCTGCCTGCCTTTCGATGATAACGGCACCGTTTGACAAATCGCCATAACGTGCTGGTGCTACGCCTGAAATAACTTCCAAATGTTCGATATTTTCTATCGGAATCTGACGCAAATCCAGACCGCTGAACACATTTTCTCCGGAATAGAATTTTCCTGTTGTGGGGCGGCCGGTTAAACCATAATCTGAAGGTCTAATTGCATTCGTTGAGGAAGACATGCCAAATATTCCTGCATTCCGTCCTTGCATATTTCCATTGTTGCCCAAAACCATGTCATCCATTATAATAGCGACACCAAAGGAGTTATTCAATTCATTAACCTCGCGCGAGCGCCCTGTAGTCTCACTAAAAGCACCTCTCAGCGTTAGATTTTGCATCTCCTGTACAGAAGGAGCAGTATTCTTCCGGTTTGGCAATCGGTTCAAAAGATCATTTAAACTGAGTGCAGGATACCGTTCAATCATTTCCCGATCAAACACAAGTGAAGAGTTACTCAGCTCTCCCCGCTTCGCCTGTACTGCAACTTCATCGAGGGCAAGGCTCATATCCTGCAACAAAAAATTTTCAATCTTCTTTATCGAATCCAACAAGACTGTTCTTTCAACCTTTTTCTTACCGATATAGGAAACCGACAAGGTAACAAATTTGCCAAGCTGCTCTTTGGGGATGGTTAGACGATATTCACCAGCACCATCTGTCATACTGGAGAGTCCCAGTTGATCCAAAATCACGGTACTTCCCAATAGTACATTCTTATTACTATCAGTGATCTTTCCCTGGATGTATATTGACTGTCCATGTGCATTTGCAGCTGTGCAAATCAAGATTAAACTGGTCCAATAGAGCTTTTTCATAAGTAAGAATAAAAACGCATAAAGAAGCGTGTTTATTTAAAATAATTCTAAACAGTTACAAATGTAAGATATTAAAACCTATTATTTAGAATTATTTTTAATTATTCTAAATAATATAACGCACAAACGATTACAACAAAGCAACAAAAAACGCACAAAGCGTTAAATGGCGCCCGATTGGCTCACCTAGATTTATACTTGGATTAATACTCGGCCATCCGAAATCGGCTCACTATGACATCGTTTCAAAGAACGCTCCCCTTCCCCGATCGATCTGCACAATAAGTGATAGTTTTGTTGCGAAATTGATTGAACAACTGTATTTTTACAGCGGTGAAAAGATTTTTTCTTTACATATTTCTATTTTTGGTCATTGGAGAATCAACGATGCTGTCCCAGCTGGCGAAACTGCCCAAGCTGTATCAGCATTTTACAATCCATAATGAGATAGGTCCGCCCATAACCTTTATGGAATTTCTTTCCATGCATTATTGGGGCCAGGATCTTCCTGACAACGATGAGCAGGAAGACATGAAACTGCCCTTCAAAAAATATGATCTAACAGCATTTTCATTTGTCTTTGTGTCCAACCATAAGATTCATTATGTTAGGCCGCATCAAGTCGCAGTGGATAGTGCTTTTGGTTTGCCTAAACCGAATAATTATTCCAGATCCTATATTTCCGCATTATTCCGCCCGCCTCAAGTCTAATTTATATTAAATCAGCATGTTAAAACAACCTGATTTTTCAAGTTGCAGGTCTTTTTTTGTCCCAAAATGAGGTTTGCACGATTTCTTATAATTTAGATTTTACTAAAATGCTTAATAGAATAATACAATTCTCAGTTCGAAACAAACTGGCGATTGGTCTTTTTATATTGGTATGGGTCGGCTATGGCATCTACCAATTGACCAAGTTGCCTATCGATGCCGTACCAGATATTACGAACAATCAAGTTCAAGTTATCACGACCGCGCCCTCTCTTGGTGCCGAAGACGTTGAGCGACTTATCACCTTTCCCGTGGAATTGGCTGTCAGCAATGTTCCCGAAATCAAGGAAAGTCGAAGTATGTCGCGGTTCGGTCTATCTTTAATAACCATCGTATTTGAAGATGGCACCGATATCTACTGGGCGAGACAGCAAGTCACAGAGCGTCTCGCACAAATTGAAATAAACGAAAATGCAAGTGCTCCTACACTTGCTCCCGTCACTACAGGACTTGGTGAAATCTACCAATATGTCCTCAAACCTCAAAAAGGTTATGAACAGACCTATTCGCTGGCAGACTTGCGCACCATTCAGGACTGGACTGTGCGCCGTCAACTTCTCGGAACTCCCGGAGTTGCAGATGTTGCTACATTTGGTGGAGAACTCAAACAATATGAGGTTGCTGTAAACCCATCCAAACTGAAAGCCTTGAATATCAGCATAAGCGACGTCTTTACGGCACTCGAAAACAACAACCAGAATACAGGCGGAGCCTATATCGAAAAAGGCCCCGCAGTATTATATATCCGAAGTGTTGGCTTGACAAAATCCATAACCGACATCAATAAAATTGTGGTCAAAGATAATGGTGGCGTACCGATCCTCATCCATCACGTCGCCGAAGTCAGGTTGGGCTCAGCTATCCGTTATGGCGCACTAACAATGGCAGGACAAGGCGAGGTATGCGGTGGTATTGTCATGATGCTCAAAGGTGGAAACTCTTCGGATGTGATCAAAATCGTCAAAGATAAAGTCGATCAAATTCAGAAAACACTCCCTAAAGGAGTTCTTATCGAACCCTTCCTCGACCGCACGAAAATGGTAAACAACGCCATTGGAACGGTAGAACACAATCTCTTGGAAGGAGCTCTCATTGTCATACTGGTTCTTGTGCTGTTCTTAGGCAACCTGAGGGCAGGTTTAATTGTTGCTTCGGTCATCCCGCTATCCCTACTCTTTGCCATCAGCATGATGAACACATTTGGCGTCAGCGGCAACCTAATGAGCTTAGGAGCACTGGACTTTGGTTTAATTGTCGATGGTGCTGTTATCATTGTTGAAGCCATCCTACACCATATTCATTTTTCAAAAAAATATAAGGGCATCGATAGTTTATCCCAACAGGAAATGGACCGGGAAGTGACTTCTTCAGCCTCCAGAATGATGAATGCCGCAGTTTTTGGACAAATTATCATCTTGATTGTCTACTTGCCTATTCTTTCGCTTACTGGAATCGAAGGGAAAATGTTTAAACCGATGGCTCAAACGGTAGCATTCGCTATTTTAGGCGCTTTCATTCTATCTTTGACCTATGTACCAATGATAAGCTCACTGGTGGTGAGCAAGAAGCTCAATCATAAACCCAATATTTCGGATAGGATTATGACCCGTCTCGAACGGGTTTATCAAAATGCACTCACTGGTGCACTTGCTATCCGTAAAATACTCGTTGCCATCACAATTGCACTTTTCGCTATTTCAATCGTTGTATTTTCAAAAATGGGGGGTGAATTTATACCTCAATTGGAGGAAGGTGACTTTGCTGTAGAGACAAGGCTGCTCGTTGGTACCAATCTCTCGACAACTATAAATGCAATGGATCGGGTTTCGGAAGCCTTAAAAAATCGTTATCCTGAAGTTGAAAAAATTGTGTCGCGGATCGGAAGCGCAGAAATACCAACAGATCCAATGCCTATTGAAGGTGGTGATATGATCATTGTCTTAAAACCAAAGTCGGAATGGAAAAATGCTAAATCATTTGTGGAGTTAGCAGGTAAAATGTCTTCAACAGCACAGGAAGTTATGCCCGGGATAACGACAGGCTTTCAATTTCCTGTACAAATGCGTTTTAATGAATTAATGACGGGCGCAAAACAAGATGTCGTGTGCAAGATTTATGGAGAAGACCTCGATAAATTGGCAAACTATGCGCAGCAATTGGGCGATATTGCAAAGACAGTAAAAGGAACTGCAGACTGGTACATCGAATCAGTCACGGGAATGCCCCAGATTGTCATAGACTACAACCGGGATGAGATAGCAAAATATGGTCTCGATATCGCTTCCATCAATCGCACTGTTAATTCGGCTTTTGCAGGAGCTTCCGCAGGCAAGATCTATGAAGGTGAAAAAAGCTTCGATCTTGTTGTGCGCGTAGGTAATGAAGGTCGCCGTAATATTGAAGATGTCAGGAATCTACAAGTAACGACCGCCAAAGGGTTACAGATTCCACTTAGCCAGATTGCACATATTGATGAAGTGGAGGGTCCTAACCAAATCCAGCGGGAAAATGCGCGGCGCCGTATTATCATGGGCTTCAATGTCAGGGGGCGTGATGTGCAAAGCATCGTGGAGGAATTGCAGCAAAAGGTTGCTGCCCAGCTTAAAATGGATACAGGCTACACATTGACTTATGGTGGTACATTTGAAAATCTGCAACAGGCCAAGGCCCGCCTGAGCATTGCTGTGCCCATTGCCCTGCTTTTAATTTTTGGGATGCTTTACTTTGCATTTTCGTCGTTAAAAGATGGCGCCCTGATCTACACTGCAATTCCCCTGTCGGCGATTGGAGGTGTTTTTGCCCTGGCACTTCGGGGGATGCCCTTTAGTATCTCGGCAGGCATTGGTTTCATTGCGCTATTTGGTGTTGCCGTTTTAAATGGCATTGTCTTGATCTCGGAGTTTAACCGTATTAAAAAGGAAGGGATTATTACCGACATGCAGGAACTGATCATGGTGGGCACTCGCAATCGTCTCCGCCCGGTACTGATGACCGCCGCCGTGGCTTCCCTGGGATTTTTACCAATGGCATTGAGCAATGGTGCAGGTGCTGAAGTACAACGTCCACTGGCAACGGTTGTTATTGGCGGTTTAATCTCAGCAACATTCCTTACCCTCTTTGTTTTGCCCGCATTATATCTGTTGTTTAATAAATCTGACAAAGCCTTTAGCAAACCAAATTCGGCTGTAACCAAAATAGTCCTATTGGTTCTATTGTCTTGTTCCTTTTTTCAGGATGCTCAGATTTCGGCACAAACGATCAACAGTACACAGCATATATCTTTAGCGCAGGCCATACAGCGGGCAGAGCATAATAGTCCGCGTATCCAACAGCTCAGGATCAATGAACAAGCTAAGGAAAAATTGGCCAAAACCGGATTCGACCCATCTAAATTAGCTATTTCAGGCGATTACGGTCATGTGAATAGTGCGTATACCGATAATCGCATCGGTATCAGCCAAACGGTTAGTTTTCCAGCTGTTTATAAAAAACAGACAGCAGTCTTACAAAACGAGCTCTCTTTGGCGCGTGAATCCACCAAGTTTAATCTCCTGGAGATTCGCACCGCCGTTAAGAGTCTGTATTTCGATTATCTGGCAATGGGCAAACGAAAGGAGCTCTTGTTACGCGCAGATAGTCTGTATCGTATTTTTGAAGCAAAGACAAGCAAACGCTTTGAAGTTGGCGCAGCAAATATCCTGGAGCAAACCGCAGCCCAAACACAGCGTCAAGAAATCAATAATCAATTAAAGCTGCTTCAAAAAGATATGAACATCACCCTGAACAGATTCAATTTCTTATTGCAAGACAGCATTCGTTTTATCCCAGCCTCCGACACAATTAAATATAAAGAAGTTATGTCGATTCACCCGGACTTATCCAGTCAGGCTGAAGCACTTCCAGCCTATAAGATTGCGCAACTTCAGACACAGACGGCACATGCGCAATGGCAACTGGAGCGTTCAAAGTTGCTTCCTGAAATTACAATAGGATATAATAGTCAAACGTTGCAGGGGGTACAAACCTTCCATGGTCAGGAGGTATTGTATCGTTCGTCCGACCGTTTGAGCTACTTCAGCGCCGGCATCAGTGTACCCCTATTTTTTGGAGCGCAGTCCAATCGAATAAACGCGGCAAAACTCGCATGGAAAGGTCAGTTGAAAGAACTTGAATACGTAAAAAGTGAATTGAAGACAGAATCAAACAATGCCATCGAGCAGGTTGAGAAGTTTAAAGAAGTACTAAAATATTATGAAGATCGTGGATTAAAGCATGCAGATACAATTTTTGTAACAGCCGACAAGCAATTCGTCAATGGCGAAATAGACTACCTACAATGGGTCATTCTTGTCAACCAGGCCATTGGCATACAAAGCGAATACATCAATACATTAAACAGTTACAATCAAGCAGCCATCCAATTAAGTAAGTTATACAATGAATAAATCGTTAAAAAACACAGTATACAGTTTGATCCTTTTTTCCTTCGTTGCCTGTGCTCAAGGAGAAAACACCGAAAATAACAGGCCAGCGCCCGTGGCAGATTCTACACCTCTAGCGCAAAGTGTCCAACTTGAACCCAAACAGATTGCAGCAGCCGGTATTGTCATCGGGCCCCCTACAATCGAAAATGTCAGTGGCAAAATTACATTACAGGGCCATGTCGCTGTTGCGCCGGAAAGCACTGTGAGCCTAAGTTTTCCCATTGGTGGCTATATTAAATCGACGACTATGCTCCCTGGAAAACCCGTGCGGAAAGGTCAGATATTGGCAACTATCGAAGATATGCAGTTTATCCAGATCCAACAGGACTATTTGACTGCACAGACAAATTATGTGCTCGCCGAAACAGAATATAAAAGACAATACGAGCTCAATCAAAGCAAGGCAAGCAGCGACAAGGTGTTCCAGCAGGCCAAAGCAGATATGGATCGTGAACGTATCCTAATTCACTCATTGGCGGAAAAACTGCGTCTTATCGGAATCGAGCCGAAGAAACTGACGACGACAGGCATCAAAAAAGACGTACCTATATTGTCTCCAATCAATGGTTTTATCACCAAAGTGAATGTCAGTGTTGGAAAATATACCGCTCCCACAGATATCCTATTTGAGATTGTTAATCCATCAGACATGTATCTTTCCCTACAGCTGTTCGAAAAAGATCTGGCTAAAGTCAAGATAGGAAATACTGTTTCTGCATATGCCAATACGGAAGTCGCTCGAAAAATTCCGGCCACAGTCTTTCTTGTCAACCGCACTTTTGATGAAAATAGAATGGCTGAAGTGCTATGCCGTTTTCAAAAATCCGATGCTATTTTGACCCCTGGGATGTTCATGAATGCCGATCTTCATATCAATAATACCAAGGCAATGGTTGTACCAGAAGACGCTATCCTACGTTGGCAAAATAAATATTTTGTATTTGTACAACATAGCGCTGGTTCATTTCAAATGAATGAGGTAAAATTAGGTATCCAAGAGAACGGAAAACAGCAGATTCAGGCCGATAACATTCGACCGAACACACAATTAGCACTCAAAAATGCTTTCGCGTTACTAATGAAAGCACAGAATAAGGAAGAGTAAAATCATACTTATCGAATAAATCATTTCAACTGATAGCCGCCATTTATCGTCCTTTTAAGAACAATGAATGGCGGCTTTTAATTTCGGACAAGCCGATCATCCATCTAACCTGCGTTAGTTAACGTACGCAAACTTAGATTTATTGTCGTAAACTGAGGTCAAATGTCGCTCAAGCGAGCGATCGTCATTTTTTGTTCTGTAACCACCGGACATATTTATTTCAGAATAGTTCGAAGTGCTTTTCGAATGATGTATTGCGTTTCCTTGGTATCGCTTTCCTGTTCCCAGCGATTACAAAGTGCCCTAACAAAACTGGGTTGGCTTTTGCTGGCGTCATTTAGCCAATTTCCAACACTATCCTGAACATATTTTGAAGGGTCAGATTTTAGCGGTTCTAAAATAGACAAGGCTAGACTTGGCTCCTGCTTCAAGCGATCGATGTGCTTACACCATACACCTCTCGGTCGGGTTGCCTCCGAAGCAAAACGTCTCAAATTTTCATCCTTCTCCATCGTCCATAGACTCAGACCAGCAATACTCCTTTCCAAGTCCAAAGCTATCCTATTACGTATCGCCATCCAGCTGATTTCTCGCACCCCAAAATGCCGATCTGCGGCAAAAGGACGCATTGACAACAGTAGTTTCTCAATTTCAAGCTGCTTATTATCTCCGACCGTGTAGGTTGCCCAGCAACGCACGAGATCTGCAGCATGATTGGATAGTATTGTCAGGAAGGTATTATCACGATATTGTGTGATCAAATCGAGCAGCGCCCGCCCGATCGTTTCATTGATGGAATTTACCGTCGGTTTCTGTAACTGATCAAGCAGTACCAAGATTGGTTTCAAGTAATGAATGCGCCCATTTTGCTGAAGGATATACTCGAGTAAAAACCGTGGATCAACAGCGAGCCACTCCATAAGATTTGCAGTTTCAATTTCTCCACGGTTCAGACTGGCCAGGCAATCTATCGAAATATCCGCTATCCGTCTTGCTCCTTTACGTTGTATTTTACTCATAGCTGTGCTATTAACTCTTCGATATTAAGCCTATTCATATAGTTGACATCCATAAATCGATAAGATATCGTATAATCAGGATCGATCACAAAAACAGCAGGGACCGGCAGTCTGTTGCTGTCATTACCATTGTAGGCGGATAAATTGATTCCCAAGCGATCATAGCTTGAAATGGCATAATCCTGAAGTTCAAATGAGATGCCAACACTGATTGCCAAAGCATTATCTTCGTCAAACAACAATTCGAAATCCAAATTGTTGTCCGTCAGAAGTGCTTCGCTAAACTTAGGCACTTGTGGCGAAATTGCAAGAAGAGTGGCTTCAACAGCAGTAAAATGAGTCAAATTCTGTTGTAAAGCTCTTAACTCGAGATTACAGTAGGGACACCAGCTACCGCGGAAAAAAGCCACAATAACCTTTCCTTTCTTCAGAAGTTTTCCCAGCTCAATTTCTTCACGCTTCAAATTCACCAAATTAAAATCAGGGAACTTGTCCCCTATCTGCAGACTCTTTTCGGTTAGATCTCCAGACTGTAGATCCTGAATGGATCTGCCAAATATTTCCTTTATTTCGAGAGGAAGAGTTGCTAAATTCGCATTTAATTTAGCAATTTCGTATTCTAAATTTTTCATGATGCTGTATGTTATTTCTGCAAAGTTTTAAAAGTAAATGCACAATCACAATACCGCATTTTATTATCCCTATGGGACAAAAAAGTCAATTTTATGCGTATAACAGATAAAACAATAAAACAAAAAATATGTCCATTGGAATTTGCTGTCAATGCGATTAGTGGGAAATGGAAAATTCCGATTGTATGGCGTATCAATGAAGGGGAAAAACGCCCAAGTGAAATGCTTCGTGGTATTGCAAAAGTTGATAGACGAGTGCTAAACCAACAATTGGGTGAAATGGTCAATGATGGCATTCTAATCAAACAATCTTTCCATGAGCTTCCTCCAAGAGTGGAGTATTCATTGACCCCCTTAGGGAAAAGTTTAGTGGAAGTACTCTGGAAATTGAATGCTTGGGGAGAACTTTTATTGGAAAATTCCAATAAAAGTTAGCACAGACGGGCAGATTCGATCGACAAAGCGATGCTCTATCTGCGAGAGAAGTATTTGACCCTGCTATAACAGCTCTTAGCGAAAACTGCAAAACACAAAACGCTGTTTCGTGTCGAAGGGTGTTATATGGTCAATATCATTATTGTCATAAAGTGCAACCGCGCCATTAAGATGACACTGATCAAAATATTTTTGAAAGTCAGATCCAATAGTAATGCTGTCGCTTGCGTTGCGATTTTACTGTCCGGAATAACAATGCCCGCCACTTTTTTTACACTTTTTTTAGATGATTTACTGCCATAACTTTAAGATATTTAGAACAAAATTATGGTGGCAACAGCCTATAGGAATAGCAATAAGTACGTTTGAAATGTCAAAATTTACCGTGTGCAATTTTCAATCTGCATAGACAAATTGATTACGGTAGTTCAGGGGAAAAACCCATTACCGAAGTCTGATCTGAAAAAGCATAGATCGGTCCCTTGGGTAAGAGAAAAATGCTATTGTCATGTAACTCAAATATATTATTATCAATAGAAAGATATCCGGCACCGGTTTCGACAAAAAAAATACGATGATAGGTCAGTCTATTAAATGTTTCATGATCGTTAAGGTGGTGATCTATCCGACTTATAGAAAAAGAATCATCTATTACAGGTTCAATTATAATCTTCTTAGCTGATTTCATACTGTAAAATCAATAAACCTTGACAATCTCTATTGCTCGCTATTTGAAAATATCCATATTCTCATCATAGATAGGGCTCTTCATATCCAAAAATTTCAGCACACTATGAAATACATGATTTTGGGTCAAGGTTTTATTTGGTTTCAACTGTTTTGAATGGTCAGACACCCAGACAATAAAAGGAATTTCATATTGCTCTTTTGGAGCAATACTCATTGGAAGCCCATGCATATATAGGTTATTTTCACCCAATGACTCCCCATGATCAGACACGAATAACATGGCACTGTTATATTCTTTTAATCCTTTTAGGTCTTCTATCAGCTTGTGTAAAATATAGTCCGTATAGACGACCGTATTATCGTAAGCATTGATCAGCTCTTCTTTTGAACAATTCCCTAATTCTACACTATTACAAACGGGTTTAAACTTTTCGAATCGAGCTGGGTACTTCCTGCTATATGTTGGACCATGGCTTGTACTTGTGTGAAGAACGACAAATACTTTATCCTTTTTACTCGCGCATATCCGTTCTTTTAATCGTGTTAATAAAACCTCATCGTAAGCACATTCTTCACCTTTACAGTTTGCTGCAAGCTGGTCAATTGTTTCATATTCTTTAATATGTACAGGCGGCTCACCCCAATTGCTTGTACGCCATATTACATCAACATCATTTCTGTAAAGGTAATTTGGCAGAATTTCGTATAAATCGTCTGTATTTTTGTGTTCCAATAAACACTTTACTCCTGCTGTGGTGTAGGTCGAACAAGAGGTTGCATCAAAATGATAAAGATTGGGTGTCTTTGAAAGCAAAGGATTTGTATTTTTTTGATATCCATACAACGAAAAATTCTCCCTTCTTGCAGATTCTCCAATAACAAGCACGACCACCGCTTTTCTGTGGTCAGTTATCGTCGCGTCAGGCAATAATATCTCTTTTTTATTCTTTTGATGTTCGTGAATGTAAAAACGTGAAATATTTACGGTATAAGACCAAGGCATGGCAAGCGCGCCGAGAGTCTTAGAATTCTTATCAATCCATAGCCAGTTACTTGCATTAGCAAATATTAAAATAGTAATAAACAACAGGGATAAAGAGGTCGTAATAAGGAACTTTTTCGGTTTATCTTTTATTATTTTGGCTTTGATAATGAAGATACTAGGAATAATGCCAAGAAAAATTAAGTAGAGTATCAATTTGAATGAAAAGAAACCACTGGACTCAGAATACCGGGTATTCAATATATTACCGATCATTGTTTCATCTAGAATCACGCTATACGTATTGACAAAATAAACGGCGACTGAATTGATCAGAAAGAACAAAACAAGTATGGATTTCCCGAAGCGACGTGACGCCGAAAAAAACAGATAAAGTACAAAAGCATTCATCACCAGCATTAAAACGATTAAACTAGCAATCAGAATAACGCCGCCAAAGCTTCTATAATCAATGTTGTTAAAAACAAAAGTATAAAACGGAAAATGGAAGAATATAAAATTCAACACACTCATGAATATGACAAAATGTACTAATTTTAAGCTGTTTTTTAGCATAAACTGTAATGATTTTATAACGTACAATAATTAAGCAGATAAATGTAAAATAAATTATTAGCAAATTATTATTAATTATCGTATCAGCCAATACAATGCTCAAAACAAGGGAGTAAAATTAAATCATACTAAATTTACCAATTATTCATACGGATGCTGCCACGGACTGCGATAGGGTCTGCGCAGCATTCGAGTGGCCTCGGGGTCACCAATACATATTTTATGTGTTGGATCATACACTAAGGGGCGATTTAGCTGCATCGACAAATTGGCTAAAATACAGCTTGCGGTCGATATATACCCTTCTTCGATATCCGCTATAGGAAGACGATTATTATCAATTGCCGATAAAAGATCAAGCATATGCTTTCTGGTAGCAGGAGCAGTATGAAGCTCTATCCGTTGCTCTGTAAGATCTTCGGGAAACTCTTCTTTTTCCAAAATAACATCTTGTCGAATGGACTTACCATCTCCGATAGGGATAAATTCATATTTCATAACGCTCCCCTTCAAAGTACCTTTATCACCATATATAATGAATGCCCAAGGATAGTCTGGGTCTACTGGTGAACCCCATGTCCTATGCTGCCATACGCAATTCAGATCTTCGTATTCAAATATGGCCGTTTGCGTATCGGCAATTGTCGATTTCCCACCTTTTTGAACATAAATTCCCCCTTTCGCATAAACGCTTTTTGGCCATTTAAGCTGCAAAAGCCAACGCACTGTATCAAACATATGCATTCCCATGTCCCCGGTTATTCCGTTCCCGTAGGCCATAAAGGTTCGCCACCAGCTACCATGAGGTAGGCCATCATAGGCACGCAAAGGTGCTGGCCCAGTCCAAAGTTCATAATCAAAAAAATCTGGCACTGCTTCGGCAGGAGGATTGCCATTCTTTCGCATAGGATAGTAACAGCACATTTCTACATGAGAAATTTTACCGAGTAAACCGCGATCGATCACACGATTCTTGGCATCCACAAGATGAGCTGTGCTTCTGCGTTGAGTTCCTACCTGAACTTTTCTGTTATATTTTCTTGCAGCACGCCAAATCGCATCGCCCTCGAGCACATCAACACTAATAGGTTTTTGCAAATAAAGATGGGCACCCGAACGTATTGCGTCAATAGCCTGTTTTGCATGCCAATGATCTGGAGTTGCTATTAGAACGAGATCAAATTTGTGATTAGCCAGCATTTCCCTGTAGTCATTGTAAAGTTTCGGAACCTTTTTCGAAACCTGACGATCACTAATTAGGCGCCCCGCTTCATGTAAGTGATGGTTATCAACATCACATATCGCAACGACATCGACATCACAAACCTGAATTAAACGACACAAATCACTTCTCCCGTACCAGCCTGCACCAATCAACCCAACCCGAAATTTTTTCACGATATCTTTAAATGACAAGGCTTTAACTTGCAAGGCTGACAAGGTTAGGACTGCTCCTGCTCCTTGGATAAATTTCCTGCGATTTAAATTGAAAGTACTCATAATTTAATGGTTTATTACCTAATATAAGAATAATAGGCAATAAACCATTAAAAAGCTGTCATTAATAGCTGTTTACGTGAATATTTAATTGCTTTTAAATAACACTTTTACTACCTTAGGTAACGATTAAGATCATTAAATAACTATTATGCTTACAAAGAAGATTCTCTGTTTTGCTCTTGGCTACTTTTTACTTTCGCAGCTATATGCTCAAAAAATCAAATTGATACCAAATAATGTATTGCCTTCGCAGGTAGCTACTCAGTTAACGAACTTCAAGGGAGAAAATGTACTACAGGTAAAAGGACTTACAGATGGTGAAAAAACAATGGCACTGTTAAAAAATGTCGACTTCCATAACGGAGTGATTGAGGTAAGCGTTGCGGGCCAGCCCATGGATCAAGCGGGAGAAACCGCCCGTGGCTTTGTGGGCATTGCTTTTCGAACAAGCGGCGACATCTCAAAAACAGAAATCTTTTACCTACGTCCAACAAATGGCCGGGCTGAAGAACAATTGCGTAGAAACCATGCAACCCAATATATCTCTATTCCGGGATATCCTTGGGAAAAATTAAGGGAAGAGAGTCCTGGAAAGTATGAAGCTTATGCTGATATGGGACCTGGGGAATGGATAAAAGTAAAAATTGAAGTCAATGACGAAAAGGCGAAACTTTATTTAAATGAATCTTCTCAGCCAACTTTGATCGTTAATGATCTCAAACAGGGCAAAGACTTGCGGGGAAGCATTGCACTCTGGGTCGGCCCGGGCACTTTAGGACATTTTAAAGATCTCAAATTAATTAAAGGAGATTGATAGTACACCATTAACTAAACATAAAAAGCCCTAGAGCGGGGAACTCTAGGGTCTTAGCCATATATTAACCTATTTTATGAAAAGTATTTGTATTAATAACGTTTAAGTTCTCTATTTATTTTGTACAAAATGGCGATTTGTTACTTTTTATTTTACCAAAATAATCTTCTAAAATCAATGCTTGGATAAGGCATACAAAGCAAATGTACCTAGCCAATGCGAACCCATATAGTCATCATTGTTTGTAATATTAGGCAAAGAGTACATTAAATGTTTATTAGCCAATTTGTGTAGATAACTCAACTCAGGAAGAGCCCTTGCGATACCATTCAAACAATTTGCACGACTAAAGTTAAGTCCATCCAAATGAACTAAATGTCCATCTGTCCGGTCTTTCACAATACCGGGCTCAAGATTGAAGCTTACACTAAACAGCTCTGGCATAAATTCCTTCAGCCATTTGCGGTAATCCTCCTTTTGAAGTACCAAACTCATACATAGTGCTTCCTCAAGACAAGGAGAAAGAAAATCACTTCCACTTGGCTCAAAAGAAATGTTGCAGCCTTTGTCTTGGCTAAATAATCGTGAAGCATTAGTCATCAATGATTTTTCGAATGTTACATTCCCCGTAGTTCTCGCGTAATCTAAAGACAACGAAAGACCAAATGCAGAATTATCGTGGTATCCTGTTCTGATCGGATAAACCAATTTGGGCAGATACTCCTCATAAGATCGTACGACATGACTCGCCAAAGGTTCTAGGTTCATGGCCCAGCGTTTTGCATCTGCATCTTTCCAGGTTAACAACTCTTTATGTAACTGTAACAACCAAGCCCATCCATACGTACGCTCAAAATTTTTATTATTCTTATCTTTGAAAAAAGCTAGTTCGATCGCAACATTTTCTGCTGTTATATTTTGGTTTAATTGCCGCCGAATTTCTCCAGAACTATCCAGATTGGGAAATTCCTTCAAAATATGGACGATTGACCAATAACCATGTACAGAAGAATGCCAATCAAAACAACCATAAAAAATTGGGTGTAGTATGCGCGGTGATTTCAGATCGAGATCATTACCTAGCACCTGTCCGAGTTTATTGGGATACTCCACTCCGATGCAATGTAATGGTAAACTGAGCAAATGCTTCGCTTGCATACTATCCAAAACTAAAGGCTGATTATATGTGCTTGTGTTTACTTTAATTTGCGAATTATTATGGCAGGCTATAACAGCAAATGATACGCAAAGAATTCCTATTGCTTTTTTCATATTTTTTTTAAACTGTCTGTTATCTAATCAAGTAATTCCTTTACTAATTTGGGAACAGCGACAGTAGCTGCCTCCTCAAAAAAAGTTATATTACGCAAGGATTTGTTGTTCGGTATTTTTTTATCGATTAAAAATGTTTTGCAACGATTGGGTGCAAATTCTTTGAGTCCAGCTGCAGGATAAACTTGCAACGAGGTACCTACAATGATCAATATATCAGCTTCCGAAACGAAATGGACAGCCTCTTCGATTGCTGGTACGGCCTCTCCAAACCAGACGATATTAGGCCTCAACTGACTCCCTTTTTGACACAGATCCCCCATTTTGATCTCATTTCCGACAATTGGATAAACCAGTCGGTCATCAATAGAGGACTTTGCCTGATCTAGGCGACCATGCAAATGAATAACTTGCGATGACCCCGCTTGCTCGTGTAAGAGATCGACATTTTGTGTGATAACAACTACATTGTATTTAGATTCAAGTTTGGCTAAAGCAAAATGAGCGAGGTTTGCTTGTGCCAACGAAGCCGCCCTCCTTCTCAGATTATAAAACTCTTGGACCAGTGACGGATTTCTACGCCAGCCCTCAATAGAAGCTACTTCCATCACATCATGCCCCTCCCATAATCCGTTTGCATCCCTAAATGTAAGTATACCACTTTCTGCCGAAATACCAGCTCCACTTAATACTACGATATTTTTCTTTTTCATCTCAATTTACTTCGTAATGAATTTAAAAATAACCCTCTTAGGTGACCATCTGGAGGAAGAACGCCTACCATCGATCATTCCGCTATCAGCAAAGTCGCATAATCATTACGAAGCTTTAATCGAATAGAATCTTTACTCGCCGCAGCCCGCCGATTCATTTCCTCAAACGAACGTTGGTAATATACAAAAGCTTTATTTGGAATATGCAATTGCCTGGCATTTTGAATATGAAACCGATACCGATTGTTCTCCAATTTAACATGCTGATATATTCTATAGGTCACCACTTGAATTTGTATTTTATCAAACTTCGAAATAATCTTTAAATTTGCAGGCTCATAAAAATATTTATCCTTAAAATACATAAATTCATTAGACTCTGCCAAACTTAGTAAAGATAAATTTCCTTGAACCACTTCCCTTACCAAAGAATCAGCCCGCAAGCGTTCAGTCTTACTTCCATCCCCAGAATAGCAACAAATAAAAATAAGAGCGAAAAGCGGAATTAATGCAATTTGAAACACATTCATAGGACTAAATTAATAAAAAATGCTATCGTGCCACAAACCAGGAGAAATATCGCGTACACCTAGTTTAAAGGTTACTCTCAATAGCACCGACTTTCTCCCGATAGAGTTCTATAGGGGCATCCAATAATATGGCAATAACCGTCATGTTTTTATCTAATCGTTCTGCAGGGGCTTCGATATAGATAATCCCGGGAATAGTACTCCAGTATAGCTTATTAAAGACTTCATGGTTGATCATTGATCCTTCGCCAACTAAACGTACTCTCGCTACGCCATTCTTGATACCTTTTAGCGCAATTGGGCCTGTTGGTTTCCCCTCGACAAAAAGATATAGGGTCTGACGATCTTTGGAAAGCGTACTGAGCCCTTCGTAATGTCCCTCAGGCAATCCTTCTCCAGTTTCGTAAAGTGCTTCGGCATGATCTTTAATCCAATTCAGTACCGTTGAATTGATCTCACTGTTACTCCCTAGTTTGGTATCCATACCATCCACAGTCAATCCTGAATTATTAAAAATATTGTTACCTAGGTGCAGTGTTGAGGCAATCTGAACCAAGGCTCTATCGGCAACTGGGTTATCCAACACAGATTTCAATGTAACTTTGGTATCTCTCGGTGACTCCCAACGAAGCGCCTCGGCAAAATTCAACTCGAGTACGGTAACATCCTGATCGAAATTCACCTTGGTCAAATCTAGCTGAACAACTCCATCCGCTGATTTAAGGTTCACTTTCGAGGCTATATCTCCAACAACTGAAACAGTTTTGATGGCTGTATAATTGACCAGCCCTTTGAGCAAAAGCTCTGGTTTCTTTTCGTAAACATATAGATAAAGTGTTTTTCTGTCTTTCGATAAAGCAGACTTCCCACTGTAGTTTGCAAATGGAATACCAGCCCTTGTACCGTAGATTGCGTCGGCATGTTTACGTGTCCATCGTCCAAGCTGCTTTAAAATCTCTAATTGCTCCTCAGGAATAGTTCCGTCAGCCTTCGGACCAATATCCAATAAAAGATTTCCTCCCATGGAAATGCAGTCTACCAATGTCCGAATAATCATATTGGATGATTTGTATTTCTTATCAAAGGGTTGATATCCCCAGGAATCATTCATAGTATAGCAAAGTTCCCAAAACTTACTATCTGGACGCGTTACCGGAATCCCCTGCTCAGGAGTTTCGTAATCGCCATGATGGTTCAATCGCGAGTTTATAATAATATTCGGATTATATTTTCGCAAAAGATTCAGAGTCTCTTGCGATTTCCATTCTTCTGCCGTATGTTCCCAGTCTCCGTCAAACCAAATTAAATCCGGTTTAAATTGTTCAGATAATTCGCTTAGTTGCTGTTGGTAGTATTTGACGTAGTTATTCCAACGGATAGGCTCTCCTTTCAATTCATAACGCTTTCTATTGCGCGTAAAAACATCATAATATGGGTGGCTCCAATCGGGTAACGAATAATACAGTCCAGTGTGCAAGCCCTCTTCTTGTATTGCTTTCACAAACGGTGTAATTACATCCTGTTTTGCAGCCGCGTCTTGTAATGTAGTGATCGCTTTATCAGCCTTCGTATTCCACATCGAGATTCCGTCATGGTGTTTGGTCGTAATCACCGTGTATTTCGCACCAGCATCTTTAATCAATTTGGCCCATTCCTTGGGTTTATAACCCTTTGCTGTAAACCCATTAAGCTGTTTGATATAATTGTCATGGTTAATATAATTATTGAAGAATGACCAAGATTCTGAGATCCCATCTACAGAATAAATACCCCAGTGAATAAAAATACCCAATTTGGCATCTTCAAACCAATCCATTTTTTGCGTGGATACATTGTCCTGAGCTGAAACGTTTAGGCACGCAGACGCTAAAAGAATAAAAAGAGAAATCTTTCGATAGTTCATAAGGTAATTTTACAGTTTACATAACAAGTTTATGCCGGAAAAATACATATAAATTTGCAGAGTTATATTGTTTAAGCGATAAATTGTGCATACAACAACCAAATTGCTTCCATATTTTAGAAGCAGCATAAATTGAATCGCTTATCCCAAGAATCGCTTACGATTAGCTACATATGGATAATAAACACGAGGATATTCAGAAAGTTACTTATAACCTATCGCAATAGATGTTCGTTATTATTGGATATAAAAGCAAATTTATCTATGTTTGAGGGGTATGATCGAATTATATACAGATGGTGCTTCAAGCGGGAATCCAGGCCCAGGAGGTTACGGAACTATTTTAAGAACTATTTATACGGGCGATAATGAAACCTTTAAAGGCAAACTTATCGAAAAGGAGTTTTCGGGCGGTTACCGTAAAACGACCAACAACAGAATGGAGCTAATGGCGGTTATCGTTGGCCTCGAGGCCTTAAAAAACTTGCATCAGCAAGTTACAGTGTATTCTGACTCCAAATATGTTATTGATGCCATTGATAAAAAGTGGGTATATGGCTGGATCCAAAAAGGTTTCGCTGGGAAAAAAAATAAGGATCTCTGGTTGCGGTTAATGAGCGCCTATAAATTGCACAACGTACGACTTGTATGGGTAAAAGGTCACGCTGGGCATCCGTTAAATGAGCGTTGCGATCGTTTGGCTGTTGCTGCAGCCAAGGACAAAGTGAACTGGAAAATTGACAGTGTCTTTGAAATGGAGGAAGGTAAATAAAAGAGGGACATGCTTTTGTGCAATGCCCCTCTTTTATTTCAACTTGATTATTCGCCGCTTTCTTTAGCCGCTAAATATCTTTCAGCTTCCAAAGCTGCCATACAACCTGTACCCGCAGCGGTGATCGCCTGACGGAAGACATTATCCTGAACGTCTCCACAAGCAAACACTCCTGGTATATTGGTAGCTGTACTATCGGGTTTGGTGATCAAATAGCCTGTTTCATCCATATCCAATACACCTGTGAAAAGCTCGGTATTAGGCTTATGTCCAATAGCGACAAAGAAACCTGTTACTTCGAGATCTTTTTCAGACTGGTCCTTGTTGTTAATAACACGTATTCCGGTCACCACTTGACCATCTCCCAAAACTTCTTTTGCTTCAGAGTTGTAGTGAACTTCAATATTTGGCGTGTTCATAACACGATGTACCATTGCTTTAGAAGCACGAAACTCGTCACGGCGCACCAACATATGTACTTTTGAGCATAATTTTGCAAGATATGTTGCTTCTTCTGCCGCTGTATCCCCAGCACCTACAATTGCAACCTCTTGGTTTTTAAAGAAGAATCCATCGCAAACAGCACATGCAGAAACTCCAAAGCCATTATATTTTTGTTCAGATTCCAGACCTAACCATTTTGCGGTTGCTCCTGTTGCGATAATGACTGTATCTGCGGTAACTTGTACAGTTCCATCGATCTCAACACGGTGTAACTCCCCTGTAAAATCCACTTTAGTCACATATCCAAAACGAACTGAAGTACCAAAGCGCTCCGCTTGTTCACGCAGATCTTCCATCATCACGGGGCCCGTAATACCTTTTGGATAACCTGGAAAATTGTCCACTTCAGTGGTTTGTGTCAATTGTCCCCCCGGAACAATACCGGTATAAACTACTGGTTTCATATCCGCACGTGCTGCATAAATTGCTGCCGTATAGCCTGCTGGCCCCGAACCAATAATCAAACACTGTATATGCTCAACTTCTTGTTTGAATTCCATAATACTTTTTCTAAGCTATTAATTAAAGTTATTTTTTAAATTTATCTTGCAATCCTTTCAACATATCCAAAGAAATGCTCTGTGGCGCCTCTTCATTTTGTTTATTGAACTCTTTTTTCGCAAGTTTTTTATCTTCTGCAGAATGAGCTACAGCAGCTTTAGTTTTTTGCTCATTCTTTTCCTTTTTGTACCTATTCCAGATATTTTCTAGCACTTTTTTGGTATACAATGGAAAATCTCCATTTTGCATCCAAGCGTAGTAGCTCGGCTCCTGCTCAAATACCTCTACAATTGGTTTTCCTTTGTGTTTTCCAAAATTGATCGTTTCCAAACCGTCGGCATTGTAAACAAGACGTCCGGCAAAATCCACTGGCTTACTTAAATTTGTAAATGCATGTAAAGCTTCCACATCGTTGACGACAGGATGAGACACCACACCATGTTTATCTTCAAAAGGTACACCTTCATACTTAGTCAGCTGCGCTTTCAAAACTTCGTAAGTTGCGCGTACATCCGCTTCAGCAGTATGTGCATTTTCGAGGTTTTCATTGCAATAAAACTTATAGGCAGCTTTCAAAGTCCGTTGTTCCATTTGATGAAAGATATTTTGAACATCCACAAATGCCCTACCCTCCAATGAAAAATCCACACCAGCCCTTAAAAACTCCTCCATCAACATTGGCACATCAAACTTATTGGAGTTATATCCTGCTAAATCTCCATCCGCAATGAAAGAAGCTAGTTCGACTGCTATCGCTTTAAAATTAGGAGCATCCTTTACATCCTCATCGTAGATCCCATGGAAAAAAGAGGATTCCGCCGGAATAGGTATTTCCGGATTAACCTTCTTAGTATAGACTGTTTCTTCTCCACTGGGCATCACTTTCAGAAATGACACTTCAACAATACGATCGGACGCTACATTAACGCCTGTAGTTTCCAAATCGAAAAATACCAATGGCCTTTTTAATTTTAATTCCATACTGGATAGTTCACTTTTTTATCAAAAACCAAAAATACAAAGTAGTATTCGATTTTCGTAGTCTAAGAAATTTAATTTACAACCGCTTGATGAACTGGTTCTTCCTGGCTTATTTTGCCAACAACAACTTTCACCATCGCGTTAAAGTCCAAATATTTATTGGCAATATCATACACCTTTTCAGGTGACATATTTCTAATCTGATCCATATAATAAGAATAATATGTTAATGTCATCTCATTTAACAATACACTTTTAAACTTATCAGCATGCGAAAAGATACTTTCCAATGATCCTAACATTGAACCTTCCATATAGGTTTTAACAAGATTTACCTCGTCTTTTGAAGCCACTTGTACTTTTAACAAGTTGATCTCCTTTTCAATCTCTGCTAAAGTCGCTTGTGTTACATCCACCCCAACTTCGGTTACAATGGTCATAAAGCCTGTATGTTTGAGGGTAGCTATGGCTGAACCAATACTATAGGTGTAGCCTTTTTCTTCTCGAATATTACGCATGAGACGGGAACCAAAAAAGCCTCCTAACAAGGTATTAACAAACTGTAAAGCAGGATAATCAGGATGTGTTCTTGAAATGGTTTGACAACCTAAGCGAATAGCAGACTGCAAAGCGCTATCTTTCTCCTCATAGGATAATTCGGAGGAACCTTGGATCAATACAGGTTTCTCTAAGGAAACCGAAGGTGCCCCATGCCACTCCTCTCCAAAAATCTGCTCAAGTTCTTGTAAAAGCTCGTCGGAAACGTTTCCAGAAACAATTAGCGTGCAATTGCCAGGTACAATTTGTTTTTGGTACAATTCGATGAGTTGCATGCGAGTAATCGCGTCATAATCTTCTAGCTTCGGTGTCCGTCCATAGCGATTACCCGTACCGAAGATCAAGTTATAAAATTTACGCCTAGCCAGATAATCATTTTTCTGAATAGAAACCTGAAACTTCTGTTTGTTGTTACGTAAATAGGTATCCAGCTCCTGCTGTGGTATCGATGCCTCCGTAAGAATATCTTTTACAAGAGGTAGAAGTACTTGACTATGTCTGTTCAAGGTATAAAGGGATAGTGAAGTCACGTCAAAAGAGTATTCCGGAATTAGAAATGCGCCATAAAAATCCACTTTATCCGCAATCTCTGCACTGGACATTGACTTGGTACCCTCTTTAAGCAAAGCACTTAAAGCGCTATTTAATAAAGGGTTCTCTATCTCTCCATCAAGATAGGAATTGTTAAAAATCCATTCGATACGCACCAACTCTTGTTCAGGCGACTGAAATATATAGACTGGCAAACCATTTCCAAATTGTTTCTTTATCGGTTCTTTTAAACTGATGTTTCCAATTTCACGAAACACAGGTCTTTGCGTTCTATCCAACATGTATAGCCTCCTCCATTTTTGATTTATACATTAATATCGAAGCATTTTCGAGTCTAAAAATTGCTTGCGCTTGGCGCTGAACCTCCTCGGCACTTACCAACAGGTATTTGGAGACCTCAGTGTTGATACCATCTGCATCGCCTAGCAACTCATGATAAGCTAGATTCATCGCTTTATCCAAAATGGATAATTCTGCAAAGACATTGGTCGATTCGATTTTATTTTTCACCTTTTCCAACTCCTTCATAGGTACTAATTCGGATTTTATAATGTCCAATTCAGACCACACCGCCTGCTCCGCTTCTTCTAGCGAAATGCCCGCAGTTGGTTTCCCTTCTATAATGAAAAGGTTACTATCTATGCTTCCCATGACATAAGCGTTTATCTCGCTAAAAAACTTTCCTTCCTTAACCAACCGTCGATACAAACGTGAAGAAGAACCTCGGGATAAAATATCTGATAAAAGATCCATGGCAAAATAACCTTCTTCCAATCGTGACGGCCCATGAAATGCCATGTAAAGTGCATCCAAAGGCACCTCCGCCCAAACAGTTTCACGCCGCATTGCTTTCTGTTCTGGTTCTTTCGGCAATTGACGATCATATTTTACACCAGGTTCAATATCACCAAACCATTTTTGGGTTAAAAACTTAACTTCTTCAAAATGTACATCACCTGAAACAACCATTATTGCATTCTGCGGATTATAATGTAATTTGAAAAAGGCTTTCACATCTTCCATTGTAGCTTCCTCGATATGACTCAACTCCTTGCCGATCGTTGCCCATCGATACGGATGTACCTGATAAGCTAAGGGGCGCAACTTAAGCCATGCATCCCCATAAGGTTGATTCAAGTAACGCTGCTTAAACTCTTCGATCACTACATTCCGCTGTACTTCGAGACTCTGTGCTGAAAAAGCCAAACTCAACATCCGGTCCGACTCTAACCACAACGCTGTCTCGAGATTTGAGGACGGCAATGTGATGTAATAATTGGTGATATCGTTGCTTGTGAAAGCATTATTCTCTCCTCCGACTTTTTGCAATTCAGTATCAAAATTAGGAATATTGATACTGCCACCAAACATTAGGTGCTCAAATAAATGGGCGAATCCGGTTTGCTCCGGCGACTCATCCCGTGCACCCACATCGTATAAAATGTTGACACAAGCCATAGCCGTATTGTGGTCCTCGTGAACCAAAACACGGAGCCCGTTTTCTAATATAAATTTTTGATAAGAAACCATCTTATTTTTTTCGGCGTTTTTAAATCCAGTTAATACCTTTTCGTAATAAAGATAGGGTCTTGGCTTCTTCAGAGCCGGCTTCAGGATGATAATCATATGCCCAATTGGCTTGGGCTGGTAAACTCATCAATATCGACTCTATACGTCCATTCGTTTCTAACCCAAATTTGGTACCCGAGTCCCAAACAAGATTAAATTCTACATAACGACCGCGACGTATAAGCTGCCAATTTTTTTGCTGTTCGGTAAAAGTTTTATGCCGGCTCCTTTCTACTAGTGTTGTGTACGTTGGAGCAAAAGTGCGGCCTAGATCGCATGAAAAAGCAAAAATCTCATCCATACTAAGCCCTGTATTTTCACTATTTAACTTGTCATAGAATACACCTCCCACACCGCGCGTTTCTTGCCGATGACGAATATAGAAATAGTCGTCGGCCCATTTCTTAAATTTACCGTAAAAAGTGCTATCGTGCTTATCGCATACCGCCTTTAGTTGTTGATGGAAATAACGGGCATCAGTCTCATCAACATAGTGCGGTGTCAGGTCTATTCCTCCACCGAACCAGCGAATCTGATCGTTTAACTCAAAATAGCGAATATTCATGTGTATAATCGGCACCAGAGGGTTATTGGGATGAATCACAATCGAAACACCTGTAGCAAAAAAATCATCTTCATCTACTCCGAACGATTTTTTAAGCGTTTCAGGCAACTTCCCATAGACAGCAGAAAAATTAACTCCGCCTTTTTCTAAGATACGACCATTTTGAATAATTCTGGTACGACCGCCCCCGCCACCTTCTCTCTCCCACAATTCCTCTTCAAAACTCGCCGAACCATCTAATTTTTCCAGCGCCCGGCATATTTCATCCTGAATTTCTTTATAAGCTAAAGCAATTGCTTCTTTTTTTATCATCTATTTTCTTACAAATTTTTATGTTAATTTTTCGCTCAAAGCTTGAATAATTTTAGACGAAGGAAGATGCTCATATAAAATTTGATGTACAGCATCACATATAGGCAATTCAACATCATATTTTTTAGCGTATTCCTGAATACAAGCAGAAGCATAGTACCCTTCAGCTACCATATTCATTTCTAACTGCGCCGACTGTACGCTATACCCTTTTCCGATCATGTTTCCAAAAGTCCTATTTCTGCTGAACTGAGAATAAGCTGTTACTAAAAGATCTCCCAAATAGGCCGACGTATTTACATCACGAGAGGTATCTCCATCCACTTTGCCCACAAATCGTCGCATTTCCCGAATCGCATTGGACACCAATACAGCCTGAAAATTATCTCCATAACCTAATCCATGACAAATGCCGCCAGCTAGAGCATAAATATTCTTTAGTACTGCCCCAAACTCTATTCCAAGTACATCGACAGACAAAATGGTTTTGATAACACGTGAGGATAAAAACGAAGCGACCAAAGCCGCACTATCTAGATTTTTGCATCCGAAAGTTAAATAAGACAATTTACCTAACGCCACCTCCTCGGCATGGCAGGGACCTCCCACCACACAGATTTGGTCTATATTAACCGAATAGCGCTGCTCCAAAAACTCACCGATAATCAAATTATCTTTAGGAATAATCCCTTTGATAGCCGAAACAACAATTTTATCACTGAAATCTTCCTTCGTGACATTTGCTAAAGCATCTTTCAAATAAGCAGCGGGAGTATTCAAAATCACTATATCTGAATTCGCAATCACATTTTTTGCATCAGTATCAATCGTAGTAATGTTAAGGTCAACGGATACGCTGCTCAAATACGTAGGATTGTGCTTAAACTTCTGGATATATTCTGCATCCTCTTCTTTTCTTACCCACCAAAAAATATGTTTATCTTGGTCATTCTCGCATAGCATCTTGATCATAGCTGTAGCCCAGCTTCCGCTACCAATTATACCAATCTTTTTCCCCTGCATGTCTTTAATTTGTTTTCGGAAGCAAATATACTTATTTACTGGCTAGATATATGATTCACGCGAAGAGATATGATATTTTCGTTACTTTCTAAGTGAATAAGCGTTGCCAAAAGCCTATTTTCAAACCGACATAATATTCTTTATCTTCTAATTTTACGGGGTAAACAGTAATAAAATCATGCTGGTCAGGATTACCCCTACCTGAAATTAAATCAAATTCGTGGCGGTGAAAAGGACAGATTACTTTTCCACGCTCACACCAGCCATTTTTCAGTGGTGCTCCAGCGTGAGGGCATTTTCGGGAGAAAGCATAGAGTTGGTCTTCAAACCACGTTATACAAATAATTTTTCCACCGAATTTATGTTCGCTGATGCCCTGATTTTTCAGAAAATCGGCATGTTCAATTTTGTACCAATGAACCATTCGACAAGATAGCTAAAAATTACAGTGAATTTTCTATCTTTGTGCAATTTCAAAAATTTACACTATATATGGCTTTACAATGCGGTATCGTAGGTTTACCAAACGTCGGTAAATCAACATTATTTAACTGTTTGTCGAACGCGAAAGCGCAAGCGGCTAACTTTCCATTTTGTACAATTGAACCAAATGTTGGGGTAATTACCGTACCGGATGCCCGTCTCAATAAATTAGCTGAATTAGTCAACCCACAACGTGTTGTTCCAAATACAATCGAGATCGTCGACATCGCAGGTCTTGTAAAAGGCGCTTCGAAAGGTGAAGGCTTAGGCAACCAATTCTTAGGAAATATTCGTACAACCAATGCTATTATTCACGTTTTAAGATGTTTTGACGACGGAAACGTGATCCACGTTGATGGTTCGGTAGACCCCATCAGAGATAAAGAAATCATTGACACCGAGTTACAGCTTAAGGATTTGGACACTGTTGTAAAACGTATCCAAAAGGTTGAGAAAATGGCTAAAACAGGCGGCGACAAAGACGCAAAAAGAACATTTGACATCCTATCGATCGTTAAAGATCATCTTGAGGCAGGCAAATCTGCACGTACGGCAGCGATAGAAGCTGAAGATTTTGAGTTTATTCAGGATTTAGCATTATTGACCGCTAAACCTGTACTTTATGTATGTAATGTAGATGAAGGCTCCGTCAACACAGGAAACGCTTATGTCGAACGTGTTAAGGAAGCTGTAAAAGACGAAAAAGCTGAAGTATTGATTATCTCTGCGCAGATCGAATCCGAAATTGCACAACTGGAAAGCTACGAAGAACGCAAAATGTTCTTAGATGACCTTGGCCTTGAAGAATCTGGCGTACACAAGCTGATCCGCGCCGCATATTCGCTTTTAAATCTGGCCACTTATTTTACTGCTGGTGTACAAGAAGTCCGCGCTTGGACGATTGAGAACGGATTTACAGCCCCTCAGGCTGCAGGTGTCATTCACACAGATTTCGAAAAAGGATTTATCCGCGCTGAAGTAATTAAGTATGACGATTTCGTCACGCTTGGCTCCGAAAATGCAGTAAAAGAAGCTGGAAAATTATCAGTGGAAGGAAAAACATATATTGTCCAAGATGGCGATATCATGCACTTCCGTTTTAACGTATAACCATCCCACCTGTTCAAACAGGTAAACATAAAAAAGAGGCGAACACTTCAAAAGTATTCGCCTCTTTTTTATGCTTTATCATCTCCTTTTTTATTGCCAAAACTATGCCCCACCTAGTGGACGAGCTATTACCAAATTCGCCTTGTAAGCACAGTGAGTCCACCATGAGTCCACGTTGAGTCCACCTTTTTATTGTCCAGTCACTGTGCTCTCACATTATTCGAACCCCGCTCACAGGCCGAAGTAAGTACCGCATTGTTGTCAGGCAGACCTGTAGAAGCCTCCACTAAAAACACTTTTACATTAAGCTAGGGATACAAGGCTTGCTATTTAACAAAATAGCGATGCTCAATCACCTCAACTTTTTTGATATCCTTATCTTCTAATACTTTCTTAACATCACAATGACCCGTTACGCCACGATAGATCAAAGCTCCACCAAGGGTTAATCCAGACAATCCAGTAAGTGGGGATTTAAACAGTTTTTTAACACCCAAGCCCAATATGAATCCGCCGGCAATCACCGACAAAACACGCTCAGAGTTGCCAATATTTTCTTCGATACAATCGTCTTCGATCTTCGTTTTTATCTTATCAAATGCAAAGTTTAGTAGGTTACTCATAATTATCTCTATTTTATTTATCGTACATGTTATAAACAAATGGTGCCCTAAAAAAGTTTAGGAATAGAATAATAGTTTTTTATGTTGTTTCTCCGACGACATCTCTTATATTCGTATTTAACAAATTAGAAATACATGCAAATCAAAAAATATTCTGGTGAATTGGTACCTTTCAATGGTGAATCGCTACGCCATTCGCTTTCTCGTTCCGGTGCCAATGCTGACCAGGTCAATCAGGTCTACGATAAGGTTCTCAACGAAATATATGATGGCATTTCAACAAGAGAACTCTATCAGCTGGCCTTTGATACTTTAAAAACAGTACGAAATTCCTTCGCCGCACGTTACAGCCTTAAGAAAGCCCTGCGTGAACTCGGCCCTGAAGGCTTCTACTTCGAAAAATACATTGCTCACCTATTACGATCCATCGGCTATGAAAGCACCACGGGACAGACCGTACAGGGGCATGCTGTTTCGCATGAATTGGACGTTGTCGCCTATAAGGACGGCAAACTGATTACCGCGGAGTGCAAATTTCGAAACGATATTGACGCTAAAATATCGGTCACAACACCTATGTATTACCTTTCCAGATTCAAAGATATCAGCAATATCAATTATCAGTTTTTTGGAAAGCAGCTGCAATTTCAAGAAGGCTGGCTGATTACCAATGCTTACTTCACTTCCGACTCGATTGATTTTGCTAAATATTATAATATCAACCTGCTCTCTTGGGATTACCCCAAAGAAAATAGCATTAAAAAAAGAGTAGATAAAGCAGTTTTCTATCCAGTCACTTGTCTAACAACGCTTTCAGACCTTGAGGAACAACAACTGCTCACAAATCAGCTTATTTTAGTGAAAGATATCGTTAGTAATCCCGAAAAATTGGATCTTCTAAACTTAACAAAAGAACGGAAAGAAAAGGTTTTAAATGAGGCTCGCGAACTCATAAACTATCAAGTGGAAGAAGAGTATTAATAACATACTAAAAAAAGCATTATGTCTATTTGTCCAAACAGGTATACATAATGCTTTTTTAGTAACCGATAGTACTCTTACAGCTTGGTTGGATGATAGATCTTGCCATATTTTGCAAGCTCGCTTAAATCTGTTTTTTCCCAAAATATACCATAAATAGCCGCTCCGGAGCCCGACATAGAAGCATATATCGCTCCTTTTTGATATAAAGTTTCTTTGATTTCTTTCAACAATGGGTAACTCTCGAAAATACCATCCTCAAAATCATTTCGAATATGGAACTTCCATTCTTGGATAGGTAAACGAATTGCTTCTTCCAAATTAACTTCGGGCACCTTAGGTTCTACACCAGCATAAGCTTCCGCTGTAGAAATATGAATATTGGGCATAATGACTGCAATATGGTAGCCATCCAAATTTAGATTTAAGTCTTTAAAATCAGTCCCAATGCCTGTTGCAAAAACAGGATTATTTGCGATAAAAAAAGGGCAATCGGCTCCTAACTTTGCGGCATACCCCGCTAGTTGCTCTTCTGTAAGATTCAATTGAAAGAGCGTATTGAGCCCTTTCAAAACAAAAGACGCGTCGGCAGAACCGCCCCCTAAGCCTGCTCCAATCGGAATTTGTTTGATCAAATCAATTGAAACGGGCGGAATGCCATAATCTTTTTCCAACAATTCAAAAGCTCTTATACAAAGGTTATCACGGAGATTTCCTGGGATATGTTCTCCCTGAATATTTAGTGTTGTCTCCGTAGCAGTCGTATCCAATAATTCGATAATATCGTAAATTGGAAGTGGATAAAAAACACTGTTCAGCTCATGATAACCATCCGTACGCTTGGCAATTACTTGCAGTCCAATGTTTAGTTTAGCGTTTGCAAAAAGTATCATGTGAAATGCTCTAAATCGTATATTTTTAAATTAATAACTTACCAATGAAAAGATATTATCACTGAACCTGGATAATCTTCCTTTCGCCTTTAGGAAGTCTAAAGAGATGATAAAACTATAAGCGACGATCTCGCCACCAAGTCTTTCAATAAGTTTACTGGCGGCAACGACGGTCCCCCCTGTTGCTAAAAGGTCGTCGTGAACCAATATGCGGCTTCCTTTTTCAAAAGCATCTTCATGGATTTCAATCGTTGCTTGGCCGTATTCCAATGCATAAGATTCAGATACGGTCTTAAAAGGTAATTTACCTTGTTTTCGAATTGGAATAAAAGGCAAGCCCAGCCTATTGGCAAGTAAAAATCCAAATAGAAAACCCCGGCTCTCAATTCCAGCAATAGCATCTATCTCTATTCCTTGCAATTGATCAATAATCGCATCAACCATTTCGCTACACAATGCCGCATCTTTCAACAAAGGGGTAATATCTTTAAAGACAATACCAGGTTTAGGAAAATCCACAATATCCCGGATTTCCAATTTCAATTTATCTTGAATCATTCTCAAATATTAAATAAGGCGCAATCTTCGCAATCGCAAGATCTGAAAGTGTTCCTATTTTTGTCAAATCTTCTATATTGACATAACTTCCATGTTGATCCCGATAATTGACGATTAGTTTCGCATCTTTAGGGCTAAGATACGGATGTTTAGCCAATGAATTTGCATCAACTTTATTAATATTGATTTTTTTGATTCCATCTAAATTAGCTACAACAATATAGTCTTTAATTAGATCATACGTTTCAGCCGTAACTCCATAAACCTCCTTTAACTGTTCTATACGATAGAAACCACCAAGAACATCTTTATATTTCAAAATACGTTTGGATAGAATTGAGCCTATCCCTTTAAGACTGATTAATGCCGTAGTATCACAGGTATTAATATCGATAAGTTCAGCTTTATTTCTTTCAAATTTATCATACAGCAAAGGTGCTCTGTCCTGTTGTTTCGTTCGTTCCGAATCGGGAATTGTTTTTATTTGGATGTAAGGCTCTAATCTCTTGTAAAGTCGCTCATTAATGGAGTAAATTTTCTTCAGATCGGTTTTTACCTTAAAACGCCCCCCCTTTTTTTCATAATTTTTCAGTACTGCAATCTGTTTATCAGAAAGTCCCAACTTATGCCAATCAGCGTGAGGTAAATTATTTGGATCAAAATAAAATAGCTTTTCATCATCTAAATCTGTAGTCGGCGAGATGGATACAACACTTTCGTTTTTATTCACATAGGGGCTATTAAACTCCTGTTTGTTGGGTGTACTGGAAATCTCTATAGAATCGTGAAAGGACTGTTCAAAAAGTTTGGCCTGATTTGGAATAGGATCTCTCGTATTACGTTTAATCAGCGTATAAATCGTCGCAAACAAAACGATAATCACCAAAATAATGAAAAATCCATTTTGTTCTGTTTTACTAAATTTAAAATAAGCCAATAGCCTTTTCATAAGCCGCTAACAATTGGGTTGTTTAAATTTAATAAATTATAAGGAAAATAAAAAGGGAATTATTAAAAAACAATTCCCTTTTTATTAATTATTATCTACAAAGAGATTTATAACTTTGACTTATCAACTTTTTCAACTTGACTACCGTCTTTTAAGGTTTTGGAAATCGCATCAAATGGTCTAGAAACGACCTCGTCTCCTTTTTTCAGTCCTGAAGTAACAATGATATTTTTATCATCCTGAATACTTGTCTTAACCAAAACCTGCTTAACTATTTTATCTTTTAGGACAAATACATATTCATCAACTTTCTTATTTGTATTTGTAGAGTCTTTATCATCAGAGCGCACGGTTACCGATTGAATCGGGACAACCAGTCCTTTATCGTGTTTTGTAAATATCTGAACTGTTGCAGACAGACCCGGTTTAAATGGCGATGCCACATTCTCTTTCATCAAGTCTTGATACGATTCTGCGCTGATGCGAACTTTTACATTAAAATTTGTCACCTGATCTGTCGATGATGTCGCCGTAGTTGTCGTTGCGATGTTTTTAGACGAGCTAGCGATTTCGGTCACAACACCTTTAAACTTTCTGTCCTTAAAAGCATCGACTTCAATCTCAGCTTGATTCCCTACTCTTACATTGTTAATATCATTTTCATTTACATCGACATTTACCTCCATCGAACTCATATTGGCAATACGCATAATTTCTGTACCGGCCATCTGTGCCGTTCCAACCACACGCTCTCCCTTTTCGATAGACAACAAGGAAATGATACCATCAGATGGCGCATAAATTGTCGTCCGATTTAAATTGTCCTGTGCTTCTTTTACTGATGCCTGCGATTGATCAATTCCATACTTTGTAGAACGTACAGTCTCTCTTTGTGCTTGGATAGAAGCCTGTGCTGCATGATATTCGGCCGAACTTTTATCCATTTCTGAGGCAGAAATAACACGTTTTTCAAAAAGTTCCTGATTCCGTTTATAGGTAGCAGCTACATTTTTGAAGTTTTCTTCCTGTTGTTTTAATTGCTGTTGCGCAGCGGCTAAATTGGCTCGCTGTGAATTCATTGCTGCAACAGATCGATCATAACCAGATTGCAAAATATCTGGTTTGATCCGACAGAGTACTTGTCCTTTTTTAACAAAATCACCTTCTTTAATGTTAAGCTCAACAACCTCTCCAGATACCTCTGAACTCAGTTTAACCTCCACTTCAGGCTGAATCTTCCCACTTGCAGAAACTAATTCATCAACATCCATCTCTTTTACTACATCCACCGCGACTTTGGTAATCTCTCCTTTGCCAAACCAGCCTGCTTTAAAACCTATAAAACCAAGGACTACCAAGAGCACTACTATAATCAATATAATTTTTCCAATGCTACGTTTTTTCTTTGCCATTTCTTTTGTTAAATCAAATAGGTTAATTGTTATCGAATTGAATTGGATTTCCGAGGTAATAATCAATGATCTTTGATCTGAATATTACATTATATTTTGCTTGAATAAGGTCAAATTCGGCCTTATTTCGTTCCGTTTGAGCAGTAAACAACTCCAGTGAATTCGCCATACCAATATCGTAACGTTCTTTTGTCGCCTTAAATGCTGTTTCAGCACTTTCAAATGCTACGGTAGCCGAGCTATAGCGTTGTTTGGCCGCATTCACATCCAATACAGCCTGATTAACGGCCTTGTTTAAGTTATTTTTTGCCAATTGCTCGGAGGCTTCAGCCTGTTTCAAACCGATCTTTGCCTTGGCCACATTTACTTTATTCTGATTTCTTGAAAAAATTGGAATAGCAAGAGATAAACCGGTAAAAAAAGACTTGTTATCCGATATTTGTTGGCCAAAAGGTACTCTAAAAAGGGTCGCAGGATCCAATGGATCTGTTTGCCTTGTTGTCGCAGATGAGTAATTCGTTCCATAACTCACGTTCAAATTGAGTGTTGGATAATAGCCCCCCTTTGCAATATCGATTTGTTTCAATGCGACCTCTTTATCCAATGCAGACTTATGAATATCCGGCTGCAATGTGAGCGCTTTCTGGTAGACATCCACCGCATTTTTATCCACTGCATGAACCAATATAGATTCCAAGCTTGGACGTTCCAAGGAAATAGGCGTTTCAGGAGGCATTTCCATCAGCTGCTTCAAGGTCAACAAAGACATTTCATATGAATTTTTCAAATTAACTTTGTTCAATTCATTTGTAGCAACCTGATTTTTTGATTTGGCAAGATCGGCAATCGTTTTATTACCAACTGCAAACTGGATGGAGTCCAGTGAAAATTGCTGTTTCGACAAAGCGATCTGGTCATCACTCGCAACCATCATCTCATGATTGGTAATAGCTTCCAAATAATTAACCAACACATTGAGCACAAGGTCATTCTTGATCTTATCCACCTGAGTCGCCGTAGACTCCAGTTGCAACTTATTCGCTTTGATCTGATTGATCTGTTGAAAGCCCTGAAATAAATTGACACTTGATCCCACCGAGCCACTGGTTCCTTTTGTCCAGGTGTTATTGACGATTCGTCCGGAAGTTAAATCGAAACCAAAGCCATAACGAAAACTTTGATCCACGCTAGCACTCAGGTTCGGCAATAAATTACTTTTTGCCTGAAACAAGTCCTGCTCAGCAAGGTCTTTGTTCAGCGCCGCTTGTTTTATCTGTACGTTCCGTTCCAATGTCATACGAATGGCTTCTGCCACCCCCACAACCTGTTGGGCTTGAACCAAATCATTAGTTCCTAGAAATAACCCAGTAAATACTACTGCAGAATAATAAAATCTTTTCATGTCCATATGTAGAACCATACATTTTTTTTTAGATTTGAACTTCATTTATCGGTTATGTATTTTGTCAAATCTCCATTTTTCCTTAGATGGCTATATCCCAAATCAATATGGAATATGCCACGTCATGAAAAAAAAGTCTATCTTACTTTTGACGATGGTCCAATTCCTGAAATTACACCTTTTATACTCGATATCCTAAAAAAATATCAGGCAAAGGCAACATTTTTTTGTGTTGGTGAAAATATTAAAAAAAATCCACATTTGTTTCAACGAATTTTAGATGAAGGGCATCAGGTAGGCAACCATACTTACAACCACCTCAAAGGCTGGGAAACAAATGATGAGCAGTATTTGGCAAATGTTGCGAAATGCCAGGAACTGACCCAGACCGATCTTTTTCGTCCGCCTTATGCCCGAGCAACAAAATCCCAACTCCGTCAACTCTATAAAAAATACCGAGTGATCATGTGGGATATTATGTCTGGTGATTTTGATCCGAATTTAAGTCCCCAGAAATGCCTAGAAAACGTTCTGCCCAACATTAAAAATGGCTCTGTTATCATTTTTCATGATAATATCAAAGCCATTCCTCGTGTCGAATATGTTCTACCTAAAACAATAGAGTTTTTATTAAAAAATCACTATCAGCTTTCGAGAATAGATTAAGGTTTACTTCTAACAAACGTCACCTCAGATTCGTAATATTTACCTACACTGACACTGAAATACCCCAGTGCATTGTTGCTTAAATTTGAAATCGGATTAGATGGTGAAGCCGAACCGGGATTAATCATTTGAAAACTATTCCAGTAATTGTAGGCGCCTACATCGATACATTGACGTAGGATACGCACGCGATCACCAACTTTCAAATCTCTATCACGGTCGACAATATCGTGCTGCACCTCTAAGCCATTGTTATACTTATCGTTAAAGACATCAATAAAACGTAATTTACCTCCATTGACCGACATTTTATACTTATAATAGTTACCTTTTTCCGGTGGATCGATAAATACGAGGGTCGGATAGTAAATCGTGTCAGTAAAAATAATTCGCTCTGAAAGCCCAATAGAATCCACATCCACATAGCTGGGAACCTTTGATACCCCTTGGATCTCCCTTCCATCAGCGGTCTTTACCTGCAACTGGTAAGTGACCTTTTCCTGTAACCGTAATGTTTTATTGGTATACAGCCCATCAGCTCCCGCTTGAAACATATAAGTGCGATTATTTTGCATATTCTTAACGCTCACCTCCGCATCTGTTATCGGAGAAAATAGAGAGTCTTTAATGCTTACAACCTTCTGTATACTAATCTCATGTTGTTGATCCGAAACCATCAAATCTGCGGTGATAACCAATTGACCTGTATTTTCGGGCAGTTCCAAATCTATTTTGTCCTCGCAGCTCCCTAAAGTAAATAATGCAACAGCTATAACTCCTAATATCTTCTTCATTCTTTGCTAAAATTTAAAATTCCAAGTAATCGATGGGATCGTCCCAAATAATGCTATCCGATAAATCTCGGTGACATTGGATTGCCCTTCTTTTTCTCTAAAGTCGATCAAATAAGCATTTTTTCGATTATAAGCATTATAAAGACCAAACGACAAGCTCGAGTAGCTATTCTTTGTCCGCTTAATATCATAAGTTGCTGCCAAATCCAGGCGGTGATAAGCAGGCATCCGCTGCCCATTTCTTTTATCGTAATAAAAGATCGTACGATCGTCAACAAAATATTTCCCCGCGGGCATCGTTACAGCGTCTCCTGTATAGTATACGAAATTCGCGCTTAAATTCCACTTCGGATTTAACTGATACTGCGCTACAATAGCTATATTATGCGTTTTGTCCTGACGTGCGTTAAACCATTGACCATCATTAATTTGTTCAAATTGCCGCTCACTTTTGGATAAAGTATAACTCAGCCAGCCGCTAAATCGCCCCAGTCTCTTTTTCAGAAACCATTCAATACCGTACGCTCTACCTTTTCCAAACAGCAATTCTCCTTCCAGCAATTCATTTGCCTGTAGATCGGCGCCATTCCTATAATCAATCTGGTTCTTTAAATCTCGGTAATAACCTTCAACAGAGAATTCATATCTGTTGGATGCAAAATTCCGAAAGTAACCAAGCGAATACTGATTGGATAGCTGGGGTTTAATCGTATTATTGCTCAGTACATATTGATCTGTAGGAAGACTACTGGTTGTATTGCTCAATTGATGCAGATACTGAACATTGGTATTAAAAGAAGCCTTTAACGTCGTTAAATCATTGATAGCGTAGTTTAAGGAAACGCGAGGTTCCAGATAGAAGTACTTTTTACCCAACTTGCCATTTCCCACATAGGTAGAATCTACGGCCTCACCTGCAGAATCGAAGGTATAAAATGTACCCGGCCCCAATGTTGCGTAAGCGGATGCCCTCAGTCCGTAATTTAATTTTAAACGATCGGTAATAGACCAGTCATCGGTTAAATAAGCAGCAACATCAGCACCCTTGCGATGTTGAATTTGCAATGAATTCACCTTCGAATCTTCGCCAGCTTCGATACTTGCCGGTCGGATTTCCTGCAAGGCTGCCTGCAATCCAAATTTTAGATTGTGACGGTCCGAAAGATTGTATTGGAAATCTTGTTTAAAATTATAATTAAAGATGTCTGAACGGATTTTAAAGTTGTTATCATCCTCAATCTTAACCTGATAATTGAATTTGCTAAAAATAAGCGTAGTATTGCTAAACAACCTATTGCTCCACACATGGTTCCAGCGCATGGTTGCAGTCGCATTTCCCCAATTGAAGTCAAACAAATCATGATAAGCCATCGCATCCTTGCCGAAATATCCAGACAAGTAAAGTGTATTCTTATCATTGATGCGATAATTTAATTTTGCATTGAGGTCATAAAAAAAGAGCGCACTCTTCTTAATATTCTCATCACTTGAAAGCTTTAAGAAAAGATCAGCATAAGTACGTCTACCGGAGATCATAAATGAGCTCTTGCCTTTTTGAATCGGCCCCTCCAGTTTAAGCCTCGAAGCGATAAGCCCCAACCCACCTTCCACATTGAAATGCTGATTATTTCCATCCAGGGTTGTTATTTCCATTACCGAGGATATTTTACCTCCATATTGAGCTGGAACGCCCCCCTTATAGAAATTAACATCCTTGATCGCATCGGAATTAAATGTTGAGAAAAAACCGAACAAGTGCGAGCTATTATATACAGGCGCTTCGTCCAATAAGATTAGATTTTGGTCGCCACCACCGCCACGCACGTAAAAATTACTGCTTCCTTCACCACCACTGGTCACTCCCGGAAATAGCTGAATGGTTTTTAGAATATCCTTTTCCCCAAATAATACAGGAACCTTTTCAATTTCTTTTGGACTGAACTGGGTAAGCCCGGGAGTCAGATCCTTAATGGATTTCCGTCTATTTCCTGTTACCGTCACTTCCGCCAGTTGATTTTCTTCTGGCACCAACTGAATAATATACGTAGAGTCCTTATCAAATTGAACAGAGAATACTTTGGTCTTATAACCTACAGAAGAAACCTCCATCGGTTTGCTTCCATCACGAAGCGACAAGCTAAAAAAACCATATTTATTTGAAGCGGTGGATTTCTTTTCAGTATCATTTCGTATTACGGCACCAATAATATTTTCACCACTAATACTGTCCCTAACGAACCCAGAAATAGACTTAGACTGTTGGCTATATGCCTGCTGCACGCAGAACAAAATGGAAGAAAAACAAAAAACAACCTTTATAGGCTTAAACATAATCGAGTGAAGTCAAAAATTTTGCTGAAAATAATAAAAAAGCCTTACAATTTGTAAGGCTTAATAATAAGTTTATAATTTGTTAGTTAAGTTCTCTGTTTAACAAAAATAGCATTTTATTCATTTATGCCAAATTTTTATCCATTTTTCTTTTCACTTTTCTTTGCTTGATCAAAATATCCTTTAAAAAAAGCCATTTGATAAACTATTGAACGTGACCAGTACTCCCAATTGTGCCCGCCTTCACTTGTAATAAAAGTATGATTTATATTATGGTACATTAATTTATCGTGCAATGCAACATTAACAGTGTAGAAAAAATCTTCCTTACCGCAGTCGATGATTAAGCGAAGTTTATTGTTGACTAATTTAGGAACCATATTAATAACAACACGATTATCCCATTCTTGCGGTACATCAGCGTAATTTCCAATGCGATCTTTAATTTCCCAGTTTAAGGGAAAAGGTCTAAAATCTACTCCACCAGCTGTACTTCCTGCAGCGCCGTAGCTATCCTGATGTTTTATGGCCAGAGACAGCGCACCGTGCCCCCCCATACTTAAACCACTAATTGCCCTTCCGCTCCGATCCTTGATCGTCGAATAGTGCTGATCCATATAATCGATCAGCTCTTTGGACACAAAAGTTTCATATTGGTAATTTTTATTATTCGCAACATCCCAGTACCAGCTTCCAAAACCACCGTCAGGACATACCACCATATAACCATATTGATCTGCCAATGTGCTTATACTGGAATTCTTGACCCAGTTACTGTAATTACCGGAATAACCATGCAACAGGTAGAGGACGGGATAGCTGACTTTGTTCGAGTAACTTTGAGGAAGAATTACGACAGTCTTAATTGCCTTTCCCATGGATGGGCTCTGAATGGACAAGGTGTCCACTTTGGCAGCAAAGGCGTTCGTGAGGGTACATAAAAATAAAACGAAGGCAATTAACATAAGCCTAATACCTCTTGAACAAAATAGGCAGTTTTTGATAGGCTCGGTTTGATGAAAATTATGCAGCGAATAACTGAAAATAGGTCTAGTGTTTATCATAAATTTATTGATTTCTTTCAAAAAAATAAAGATAGGATTTTAAACCAAATGGACGCTCGCTAATTGTATAAAATCCATTTCCCTTGCTATCGAAAGCTATCGCTTCCCCTTGTGGCTCCACCTGATAAGGCAGAATAGCTGGCTTTTGTTGGAGTACCTGTTTCCAGGATTCACTCCAGTTCCTCTGCCAATAGAAAATATGGGTAATATTCTTTACGAGCAACTGTGTACCGGTCGGATCTATAGCGGCAGCAGTAGCAAAAGTAAATGGGAGCTCCGCTACGCTATTTAAGGTAAAATACTGCTGTTTAGAATTTGTAAATACCGCTGCGGAATAAACAGTCGATCGAAATTCACGTTTAGATATTACATACAACATTTTGTCTATTGGATCAATCATAATCGATTCGGCATCTAAACGTTTCTGGCCCGGAAATTTAAGAAAGATCGCCCGAATTGACTTTTTCGGAATAAGCCCAGGATCATCAGCCTGAGGCTCAGGAAATACATACAGGCATGTCCAGGTTCTTTTCCCGCTATTGTTTCCGATGTCCGCAAGGACGATAAAATAGGTGTCCCCAATTTTCACCCGATCGATATCCTCACAGTCGACGACAGATACCCCTTCGAGTGAAAACGTCTTCAGTAGTTTGGCCTGACGATCAATTAAATAAATAGTTGCACCATCACCATTATCGTTATGCACCCAAAAATTGCCCTCCCGATAAGCCGGCGTGATACCCGACACCTCTTTCAGTTGTGGATCCGTCAATTCCCCAAGGGCAATTTGCGTTTTAAAATAATCCTTCCTATTTTGGCTGTAAACCTGCAGACTTAACAGAGAAAATACAAGTAGCAGGCACAGATTCACCCGTGCAATATTCATGTTTAAAGATACGTTTTTATTGATATTTACATTCTAATTATGAAGAAGCCTTCCACATACAGTTCATTGCTCCTTTTTTTAACACTCTTACTCCCCTGTCAAAGCTTACTTGCCCAGAGCTCTTCATTTCGCGTAAAAGTAAAATCAGGTCTTCAGCAAACACCGCCGTATCTTGTCAAATACTACAACAGCAAAGATTGGGAGAAATTCTATGCCGAAATCTTGCAATTTGATTATGACCCCAAATTTGACTACGACATCAGGATCCTCAAACGTCAAAACGGTTCACATTCGACATATACCTTAGCCAAAACGATTACAAAATCACTATCGGAAAATACAGCGGTGGCCACATGGGAAGTTGGAGAAAACTACGTGAATGCCCAGAGCCTTGGCAAACTGAAATGTCTGCAGGTAAAATCTGACAAAAGGAATAAATGGGAATACCTCACGTCAACAATTCAAGGTTTCGATTACAAGGAAGGCTACCGTTACCGTATTCGTGTAAAACAAACGAAACAAAAAGATACAGACTCCGTCAGTTATAGTTTAATTGAAGTCCTGTCGAAAGAACGTGCAAATGAACTGCCCAGTGTGGCCACATTTCTTGCTCGTTTTAAATGGAATCTACTTCAGCTAAATGGAAAGGATGTCAGCTCCAGCAAAGCAAGTATCGGGTTCGATGCCAAAAATAGCACGATTACCGGCACAACGGGATGCAATAATTTTTGGGGAAATTTTGCCATTAAAGACGATAAAATCAGCTTTCTACATCTAGCAAGCACCATGCGCGCCTGCAATGGGATAAATATCGAAAATGACTTTTTTCAAATTTTTGAACAAAAACAAATTCAATTTGACATAGCCGAACAAACCTTAAATTTATATAACGACAGAAAACTAGTAATGATTTTTGGGTTGGAGCGAGAATAAAAAAACACCCAAAGTCTGGGAGACTTTGGGTATCTTAGCCATATTATTAACCTATTTTATGAAAAGTATTTATGCCATTTGGAAATGACATAAACAAATATGTGAAATAAATCGGAAACAATCGAAAGCATAATAATATTTTAACAAAATTTTAACATTTCAAAAAACAATGAGACAAATGGTCATATAAATGATTCATTTAGTCATATCCCAATCAAATCTATCCCGTACCTTACAAGTTTAAACCGACATAATGATTAAAACATTTTTAACATCGACAACCTTACTTTTAACCGCGACACTTTTTGCCCAGAAGAATCCTGTTATCACGGGAAACTACGCTGATCCTGAAGGCATTATCTATGGCAATAAATATTGGATATTCCCAACCTATTCGGCGCCTTATGAAGAGCAGATATTCTTTGACGCGTTTTCATCTTCCGATTTGGCCACCTGGACAAAACATAGCCGCATCTTGGAGAACAGCAACGTTAAATGGGCGAAAAAAGCCATGTGGGCACCTGCAGTATTGGAAAACAAGGGCAAATATTATCTGTTTTTCGGAGCCAATGATGTGCATCAGGGAGAGATCGGAGGCATTGGGGTCGCTGTGGCTGACAAGCCAGAAGGCCCTTATACCGACCTATTGGGCAAACCCCTAATCAACGATATTATCAATGGCGCTCAGCCGATAGATCAGTTTGTTTTCAAAGATAAAGACGGCACTTTCTACATGTATTATGGCGGTTGGAAGCACTGCAATATGGTCAAACTCAAACCAGATTTCACAGGTTTGCTCCCTTTTGATGATGGTACCTTTTACAAGGAAATCACCCCTAAGGATTACGTCGAAGGACCGTTTATGTTTATAAAAGATGGAAAATATTATTTCATGTGGTCGGAAGGCGGCTGGACAGGCCCCGACTACAAAGTCGCTTATGCCATCGCCGACTCGCCCTTTGGCCCTTTTGAGCGCATCGGGACAATATTGGAACGGGATCCCGAGGTAGCCGTTGGCGCGGGTCATCATTCGGTTATCAAAGTACCCAACAAGGACAAATATTTTATTGTCTATCACCGTAGACCGCTTGGCAAAGATGGAGCGAACGAGCGAGTAACTTGCATCGAAGAAATGAAATTTGACAAAAACGGACATATCATACCTGTTAAGATGACCTTTACAGGTGTCAAACATCCATTAAACTAGTGGAATTGCTACACTTTTTGCAAACAACAAAAAAGAAGCCCAGATCAAACGAACTGCGCTTCTTTTTTATGAAAACAATTACTGCTTAAATGCTAGAAATTGCATTATTCAATGTTTCAGAAGGACGCATTGCTTTCGCAGCCAATTCATCATTCGGGAAATAATAACCACCGATGTTTTGTGCATGCCCCTGAGCCGCGATCAATTCTTCATTGATTTTCGCTTCATTTTCTGTTAACACATTTGCAACGGTCGCAAATTTCTCAGCTAATTCAGCATCTTTTGTTTGCGCTGCCAAAGCCTGCGCCCAGTATAATGTCAAGTAGAAATGCGACCCACGGTTATCGATCTGACCAACTCTACGTGCCGGAGATTTGTCATTAGCCAAGAATTTCTCCGTTGCCTCATCCAATGTCTCCGCCAATACCAGCGCTTTTGGATTATTTTGTGTTTGAGACAAGTGTTCCAAAGAAGCACCAAGTGCCAAGAATTCACCTAATGAATCCCAACGCAAGTAACCTTCTTGAAGGAATTGTTCTACGTGTTTCGGAGCCGAACCACCAGCACCTGTTTCAAATAAACCACCACCATTCATCAATGGAACGATCGACAACATCTTAGCTGATGTACCCACTTCTAAGATCGGGAATAAATCCGTCAAATAATCACGTAATACGTTACCAGTCACGGAAATAGTATCTTCGCCTTTACGAATACGTTCCAAAGAGAATTTCGTCGCATCAATCGGAGATAAAATACGAATATCCAAACCAGTTGTATCAAAGTTTGGCAAGTATTTTTCTACTTTTTTAATGATTTCTCTATCATGTGCACGGTTTTCATCCAACCAGAATACAGCTGGTGTCTCAGATAAACGAGCGCGATTCACAGCCAATTTCACCCAGTCTTGAATCGGAGCATCTTTCGTTTGACACATACGGAAGATATCTCCTGTCTCTACTTTTTGCTCCATGAAAACATTTCCTTCCGCATCAACAACGCGAATAACTCCGTTTCCTGCAGCTTGAAAAGTTTTATCATGGGATCCGTATTCCTCAGCTTTTTGCGCCATCAAACCTACGTTTGGCACAGAACCCATTGTTTTTGGATCTAAAGCACCATGCTCCTTACAGTCTTCAATTGTCGCTTCGTAAACGCCAGCGTAACAACGATCAGGAACCATAGCAATCGTATCTTCTTCTTGACCGTCTTTATTCCACATTTTACCACCGATACGGATCATTGCTGGCATAGAAGCGTCAATAATTACATCAGAAGGTACGTGGAAATTTGTAATACCTTTATCCGAATTTACCATCGCTAAAGCAGGACCATTTGCGATAGCAGCGTCGATAGCAGCTTTCACTTCAGCCTCTTTTGCATGACCTGCGATTTTAGCATAAACCTCGCCTAAACCGTTATTCTTATTGATACCCAGCTCTTTGAACAAATCGCCATATTGCGCAAAAACATCTGCAAAATAAGTTTCAACAACAGCACCAAATATAATCGGATCAGAAACTTTCATCATTGTTGCCTTTAAATGTGCAGACAACAATACTCCTGCGGCTTTCGCTTCAGCGATAGCATCAGCTACAAAAGCTTTCAATGCAATTAAGCTCAACGTTGAAGAATCAATAACTTCACCCGCTTTCAATGCAGAAAGTCCTTTTAATTCTGTTACTGCACCTTGCTCATCAACAAACTCAATTTTGAATTGGCCTTCATTTTCAACGGTTACCGACTGTTCTGAACCGTAGAAATCACCTGAAGTCATGGATGACACCTTTGTTTTGGAATCTTTCGCCCAAGCACCCATTTTATGTGGATTTGCTTTTGCATAATTCTTAACCGCTTTAGGTGCACGGCGATCTGAGTTTCCTTCACGCAATACAGGATTTACAGCAGAACCCAATACCTTTGCATACTTAGCTTTGGCTGATTTTTCTTCATCTGTGGTCGCTTCATCAGGATAGTTCGGAACAGCATATCCTGCTTGCTGTAATTCAGCGATAGCACCTTTTAACTGCGGAATTGATGCGGAGATATTCGGTAATTTAATGATGTTCGCTTCAGGAGTTGTTGCCAACTGTCCCAACTCAGCCAATGCATCAGTAATTTTTTGATCTTCTTTTAAAAATTCTGGAAAGCTAGCAAGAATACGGCCTGCTAAAGAGATATCTCTCAATTCAACATCGATACCAGCTGTAGCTGTAATCGCTTGAACGATAGGCAAAAACGAATAAGTCGCTAATAAAGGAGCTTCATCTGTTTTTGTCCAAACAATTTTTGATTTGTTTGACATAGTAATCTATTAGAAATATGTTTAATTTTTAATGCTATGTGAAATCATTGAAAAATCTGAATTTCTCAAAAATTCGCCTAAAGATAAGAATTAATGCCATAATTAACGAGGAATTGCACCCCTTTTGACAATAAAATTGTGAAAATAAATATATTTTGGCAATACAGAATAAGTCGCTTCAGCTCCGCCCAAAAGTATCCCTCTTGACATTTCAGTGACCGGATACTACAGGCGAAATCCTATTTTAGCTCAAATTAAAAAACACAACTGACAATGAAAACATTCAAATTGAACAATGGAATTGAAATTCCGGCAATTGGATTTGGAACTTGGCAAATTCCCGAGGGCGAAGAAGCTTATCAGGCAGTTAAAGAAGCTCTTGCCGCTGGATACACACATATTGACACTGCAGCTATATATGGAAACGAAAAGAGTGTTGGGAAGGCTATAAAAGACAGTGGTATAGATCGTAATTCACTGTTTATTACAACAAAACTCTGGAATACCGAACGTGGATACGATAAGACAATTGCTGCATTTGAAAAATCACTCAGCGATCTACAATTGGACTATCTCGATCTTTACCTGATTCACTGGCCAGCCAATGAAACACAATTTGCAAACTGGGCTGACATCAATGCGGACACCTGGCGAGCTTTTGAGCATCTGTATCAACAGGGAAAAATAAAAGCGATCGGTGTGAGTAATTTCCCAAAAGACTACCTGGCCAAATTATTGGAGTCAGCGACAATCGTACCTGCCGTGAACCAAATTGAATTTCATCCGGGTTATCTTCAGAAAGATACCGTGGCGCTCTGCCAATCCAATGACATCCTTGTTCAGGCTTGGTCACCCCTGGGTTCGGGCAGAATATTACAGGATGAAACACTCGTTGCACTGGCTAAGGAAAAGAATACAAGTGTTGGACAAATCTGTATCAAATTTGCCTTATCTCAGGGCATCTTGCCGCTGCCAAAATCAACCAATCCCGATAATATAAAACGAAATTTAGCTATCGACGATTTTGAGCTGACAGCAAGCGATATCAAAACTATCCTCGATTTACCTGAAATGGGGTTTTCTGGATCGGACCCTAAAAAAGTCGCTTTTTAACTTCACAAACAGCCCCTTGCTGGATCCGCTTCATACGACGTCCAGTAAGGATTTATAAAATTATTTACTAATCTCGACAATCTCGAAAGGCACTTTTTGAAGTGGATAATCTTGATTGTCCGTTTTTAGCTGGCTAATTTTCATGATTACCTCAAAACCTTCATAAATTTCACCAAAAACAGTAAAATCATGATCCAGTCTGGGCTGCCCACCATTGGTAAGGTACTCTTTCCTTTGTGCAGCAGTATATTTTATACCTTTCTTTAATTCCAAACTGTGGAGTTCCGCTGCTGTAATTTTCTTCCCCACAACAAAATAGATTTGATTCAAAAAAGATGCCTTTTCGGGGTTCCCGTCTCGTCCCGCGCCAAGTGCTCCCATTTTATGAAAAGCACGATCGTCGAATTCCGCTGTCAGCCGTGGCTGTTGATGAAGAGGATCTGCAGCCTCACGTTTTGCAATATCTATATCATGCTCTCCGCCCTGTACAACAAAATTTTCGATAATCCGATTAAATAAAGCGTCGTGATAAACATGATCTCGAATTGAACGCAAAATTAAATCACGATGATGAGGTGTATAGTCATAAAGAACAACTTTAAAATTACCGAATTCGGTTTTAAAAAGCAGATGTTTTGACTGTGCATAACCATTAAATACAGTAATCAAGACAAAATATAGCGTGATTTGAACTTTCCTTATCGCTTCCATAAAACAATTCTTTAGTGTGTATAAAAATACATAAAATTTAGTTTTGCGAAAGCCAAATTAGAACAGTTTTCTCTATGTCTCGTAATTAAAATAGCACACGATTTATCGTAAAGTTCCCTCACTCCAAAAACTTACGAGCAAAACTTGCAAATAAGCAAAAATTTATCTTAGTTTATAGGAAACTTATTCAATACTATGCAGTATATACCAAATTCAGCCCGATACCGTAATATGATCTATAACCGCTGCGGGCAATCCGGCCTTTTATTACCAGCAATATCTTTAGGCATGTGGCATAATTTCGGAGACGATACTCCGCATCAAACCAAAGCAGATATCTGTACAACGGCATTTGACCTCGGCATTACGCATTTCGATCTTGCAAACAATTATGGACCACCTGCTGGAAGTGCTGAAAAAGCCTTTGGACAAATTTTACAGGAACAATTTCACGGCCTACGGGACGAAATCATCATTTCATCAAAAGCAGGTTATCACATGTGGAGTGGACCCTATGGAGAATGGGGTAGCCGTAAATATCTGATCGCAAGCTGTGAACAATCACTTAAACGACTGGGTATCGACTATGTTGATATCTTCTATTCCCATCGCTTCGACCCTAACACACCATTAGAAGAAACCATGTTAGCGCTAGATCATTTGGTCCGCAGCGGAAAAGCGCTTTATGTAGGTATTTCATCTTATAATTCCCAAAGGACTAAGGAAGCTTATGCGATCCTAAAATCATTAGGGACACCCTTCATTATTCACCAGCCCAGCTATTCCATGCTTAATAGATGGGTAGAAACTGATGGCTTACTTGATACCTTGGAGTCGATTGGAATTGGCTCTATTGTATTTTCGCCGCTGGCGCAAGGCATGCTCACCGACAAGTACTTGCATGAAGTCCCTCAAGACAGCCGCGCTTCGCAATCAAAATCACTTCAGAAAAAATTCCTAAACGAAGAGAATCAGAAAAATATCCTTTCTTTACATGCTATCGCACAGCGTAGAGGACAATCTCTAGCGCAGATGGCTATCGCTTGGGTCCTACGTAAGAAACAGGTTACATCGGCGCTGATCGGTGCATCAAAACCACAGCAAGTTAAAGATTGTGTAGGTGCACTAACAAATTTGTCTTTTAGTCAAGATGAGATTCAAGAAATTGATCTCTATGCAAAAGACGGTCATATTAACATCTGGGCTCAATCCGCAGAGATCGATCAAGAACGATAAATTAAAACTGATAAAAGTATTGAAAAGATAGAGAGCCCAAGTAGAAATGGGCTCTTTTTATGATTCGCCCATGTTTTGCAATATCTTCCCAAAAGTATTTATATTACGGCTTGTCATTTTATTTTTCAAATGCTTTTTCCGCAACACGTTTCCAAACGCCGAATCCAAGGTATTCCCTTTGGGCACTCGCCAATAAAAAATAGCATGGACTATTTCAGCATTCTCCCCTGGCAAAGGGATTGAATGGTTGAATTCGCCCATCAATATCCTTTCGATGCCGTCGAGTCCAACAAATGCATATACATTATAATCGTCATGCATGTCGAAAGGATTATTTTTCTCGAGCAAACACACTTCTTCCTTTGACCGGATAAACAAGGAAGCATCATAGAAAAAATGTGTCGACATGCATTCTTCCATTAACCGCTCAAGGAGTTCTGCCGACTGGTCAGACGAAAAGATAATATTTCCAGAAGCCATTATGGATGTGACATCAGCCATCTTAATATCAATTCCTTTCACATTCACTCCACGTAGGAAAGCACAGGATCTCATTTCTTTAAATTAATCATTTAATTCCTTTATTGGATCCCAGAACAACTTTTTAAAATCCTTAACTCGACAGTTCTTTATAACAAGTCCCTCTGCTTCCAAACGTTCCTGAAATCCAGGCACTGCTAGCATCCCCCCACTTGAAATTACTCGGTGGGCCGGAACATCGGCCGGGCATCCACCCATTACCTTGCCAACATGCCGCGAATGATTGGGATAACCTAGGGCCTTGGCAATCGCCCCATAGGTCGTCACCCGTCCATGTGGAATCAATTTAGCCACTTCATATACTTGTTTTTTGAATCTCTCCTCCATATTAACACGCTTTTTAGTAAACAAAATTATTAATATGGAGAGTCAAACGACAGCGCTCTAAATACGACATATCGATCATTTACCCAAAACTTTCGATATGATCCTTATGATCCCCAATTCTTATGTGATTTAAAAATATTAGGTAATGCGTGAAAGTACCACACACAAAAAGCCCCTTTATGCTAAATAAAAGAGCTTTTTAGTACGCCAATCAGGATTCGAACCTGAGACCGTCGGTTTAGAAAACCGATGCTCTATCCAGCTGAGCTATTGGCGCGTTTCTTTTGGTAATGCAAAAGTAGACATTTGCTTCATATTTCCAAAATATCAATTCGATTTTTTTGTGGTTTTCCAATAACTCGTTGCATTTCAACAAGATTATTTTATTGATGTAGGTCAAACAAAATAAATAAAACAGCTGTTACCTTTGTGTTATTAAACAAATAATAAAAACATAAAATTATGGCACAAGGAAAATGGGAATTAGACGCTGCACATAGCGAGATAGAATTCAAAGTAAAACACATGATGATCACAAACGTTAAAGGAAACTTTGACATTTTTAAAATAGATGTTGATGCAGCGGGAGAAGATTTTAAAAATGCGCTTGCGAAAGTGGTTATTGATACGGCATCTATCAATACGCGTAATGAACAACGCGATGGCCACCTCAAAAGCGCAGAATTCTTTGATGTAGAAAAATATCCAGAGATTACGTTTGAAGCAACGAGTTTAGAAAATGATGAGATTAAAGGAAATCTGACGATACGTGATGTTACTAAGCCCGTATCATTCGACTTAGAGTTTGCTGGCATACAAAAAGATCCTTGGGGCAATACCAAAGCTGGATTTATCGTAGAAGGTAAAATAAAACGTTCGGAATTTGGACTTAGCTGGAATGCTGCACTGGAAACAGGTGGCGTGATGGTAAGTGATGAAGTAAAATTTAGTGCTGATATTCAGCTTATAAAAGCTCAATAAGCTCAATTTATAAAATAAAATTTGGTGGAAGAGCAAAAATTCGTACTTTTGTCGCGGAGAGTTGGCAGAGTGGTCGAATGCGGCGGTCTTGAAAACCGTTAACTGTCACAGGTTCGGGGGTTCGAATCCCTCACTCTCCGCAGAAAAAGCCTTTCATTGTTGAAAGGCTTTTTTATTTTGTAAGGAACTCTACCAAGTGAAGAACTAAACCATTGCTGGTAGCAGATCCGCATACCAATTTTGTTAAGCGATATATTTATGTACAATATTTTCCAGATCTTCCAAATCAAATGGTTTGGATAGAAAATCATCTGCTCCGGCGCGATCAGCCAGCGATTGAATATCGTTGTTCGCTGAAACGTAAATTACGGGAATATGATTAAATCGAACATCCGCTTTCAGCAGCCTAGTTGCTTCAACACCTCCTATATTAGGAATCCAATTGTCCATCAAGATGAGATCAGGCTTTGAAGATTCGACCCGTGGGATAATATCATGAGAAGTTTCGGAAACTTCAACATTCAACCCTAAATCCATTAATACGACAGTTATGACTTCCAAAATAATGGTATCGTCATCAAATATTAATACAGTTTTTGTTTTACTCATAAAATAGTTAAAATACTTTACTCCCTACGTTTAATATTGGATAAAAAATCATATCTACATGCATACAGCTACAAGGTATAAAGTTTTTTCCAAATTTTATGATTGCCAACAGCCGTAAAGTTATGCTGAATGCTAGAAAATCGTATCGTTTCTTTACTACCTAAACCTAAATATCCTAAATTTTCAAGACTCGAGTCGAATAATTTAAAAACTCGTTCCTGCAATTCCTTATTGAAGTAAATCAATACATTGCGGCACAAAATCAATTGAAAACTGTTAAACGAAGTGTCGGACACCAAATTATGCGTTGATATAATCATTTTTCTTTTCAATTCATCATCAAATTTTGCACACTCATAATTGGCAGTATAATAATTCGAAAAGTCCTGCTTTCCCCCTGATTCCATATAATTTTCAGAGAAAGTCCTGACCAAGCTCAATGGATAAACGCCATTACGCGCAATCTCAAGAACTCTAGGATTAATATCTGTTGCATAAATCAACGACTTATGGTATAGATTAGCTTCTTTTAACAAAATGGCCATAGAATATGCTTCTTCACCTGTAGAGCAGCCAGCAACCCAGATCCGTATTAAAGGATAGGTACCCAATTGAGGAAGAATTTCTTCTCGAAGTTCCCGAAAAAATAGCGGGTCCCGAAACATCTCTGTCAAATTTACCGTAATCTCTTCAACGAAATGTTGTAGAAATTCGGCATTGTCTTTCAAAGCAAATCGCAGTTCAGCAAAGCTTGCCAATCGGTCGTTGGTCATTATTCGATTAATCCTTCTCTTAATGGAGGCTCTACTGTACTGCAAAAAATCATAGCCATATTGACGGTATATATCCTCGAGCAAGATATCAACCTCATGGTCTCTTATCATATTATAGCCCAACATCTAAATCAATCTTTCAATTTCAAGCGTCAATTTATCAACGTCAATAGGTTTAGAAATATAAGCTTGCGCCCCGGCATGTAAACATTTTTCTCTATCCCCACTCATCGCTTGTGCCGTAACAGCTACAATAGGTAACCGACTATTGGAATTCAACTTTCGGATTAACTGTATTGTTTCATAACCGTCGACCTCCGGCATCATCATATCCAACAAAACCAGGGCAATCTGATCGTCCGTTTTCAATAGTCGGATCGCATCCAGAGCTGAATTACTGCTCAACACCCGATATCCTTTGGCCTTTAGAGTCAAACGCAATGCAAAGATATTTCGCTGATCGTCATCTACAATTAATATCACCTTATTTTGATCCATATATCCAAACTTCCTTAGTTATCATATAACCACACACGCAATAAAGACAGCAATTGATCAATATCCACCGGTTTGGAAATATAATCAGACGCACCAGCCTGAATGCATTTCTCCCGATCACCAATCATCGACTTTGCCGTAACAGCAATAATTGGTAGTGCTACGTATTGGGAATTCTGACGGATATTTTTGATCGTCTCATAGCCATCCATCTCAGGCATCATCATATCCATCAGCACGATATCGACGGATTCTCCCGAAGCAAGGACATCTAAGGCCTCTTTTCCATCCATGGCCGGAAGGACCTTTACTTTAAATTTCTCCAAAGCTTTGGTCAAGGAATAGATATTTCGAACATCATCATCGGCTATGAGTACCCTCTTTCGTTTCAACACATCGGTTAATGACCCTAATCCATTATTCTTTCTTTTTATATCATCTGCATTATTGACTTCTATTAAATGCAAAAACAACCCGACTTCATCAAGAATACGCTGATAGGAATGTGCAGTCTTCACCACAACGGAATCTGCATATTTCTTTATCTTGAGTTCCTCAGATTTGGACAGATTTTTTCCGGTAAAGATGATGATAGGTAAGTTTTCAAGACCTTCATGCTGCTTAATAGCCTCCAAGGTATGGTATCCCATTTCATCGGGCACCCCCATATCCAAAATTACACAATCAACATCGGCCGTGCGCAAAGCCGTGATACTGTCTTCAACATTATTTTTTACTTCAAGGGCGATATTAAAACTACTTAAAAAATAAGATAGTGCACTGGCATGTTTGGGATTTTCCTCCACAATAAGTACTTTCTTCGGAGAGGACTTTAGAGCCAATTCAATCTTTTGAAATATGTTTGTCATTTGCTCTAAAGCAACAGGCTTATTTATGAAATCAATCGCTCCTTTTAATAAACTTTCTTTTTTTACCGATAGGGAGGACATGACATGCACGGGAATATGGCGTGTTGCCTTGTCACCCTTCAATCGATCCATAACTGCCCATCCATCCATTACGGGCAATTGTATATCCAATAAAACAGCAGCAGGTTTGTATTTTAATGCTGCAGGCAAAGCGTGGTCACCACGCACCACCACAACACCCTTATACGTTTGTTTGCGTGTATACTGCAATAGGGCCTTAGCGAAATTAACGTCGTCCTCTACAATCAATATTACCTTGTCATCCTCTTTAATCGTATCTCGGTCATCAGGTACTTCCTCTGGGATGGGAATCGTTAATGGATTATAACCATCCTCTCTAATGAGCTCAATGACGTCCTCCACCTCTGAAGATATCTCATCAACAAGCTGCTCTTCTTTCGACAGTACCTCACTGACCTCATTTTTATATTTTGGAATAACAAACAAAAATGTACTGCCTTTCCCCTCCGCACTCTCCAACCTAATCTCTCCACCCAAAAGACGCGCAATTTCACGGCTAATAGAAAGTCCTAAACCTGTACCGCCATACTTTCTTCTGGTCGATCCATCGGCCTGTTGAAAAGCTTCAAAAATGATTTTTTGCTTCTCAAGGGGTATACCGATACCAGAATCAACAACGGCAAAAACCAACTTATCCTTATCCTGGGAATCTTCGTAAATATCCAAGCGTACCTCACCTTCCTTGGTAAATTTTATTGCGTTCGAAATCAAATTGCGAAGAACTTGGTCTATCCGAAGACGATCGCCCTCAAATCTTGCAGCCACCTCATCACTGATATTCGTTTTGAAAATCAATCCCTTTTCTTGTACAACCGGCAAAAACAGACTATTTAAATCTGATAGAATGTCGTTTAGATCCAACGTCGTATATTCCAAAGTCATCTTGCCGGATTCAATTTTAGAAAGGTCTAAGATTTCATCAATAAGTGTTAATAAACTTGATCCCGAACTCTGAATGACTTTGGCAGACTCAATCTGATCTGAATTCAGATTCTCGCTGACGTTCTCTGACAGCAACCGCGAAAGTAGCAAAATTGAATTGAGCGGGGTACGGAGTTCGTGGGACATATTGGCTAAAAATTCCGATTTATATTTCGTGCTCATCGCCAACTCCTCGGCCTTCAGTTGAATTTCCTTATTGCGTTCTGCAATCATTAGATTTTTATCTTCGAGCAATCTAGAACGCTCTTCCAGCTCTTTATTGGATTGTATAAGTTCCTCCTGTTGAACTTTTAATTCCTCTTCCGAAGACTGAAGACGTAGCGTTTGAGCCTCCAGTTCTGCATTTAAACTCTCAAGTTCTGCATGTTGTGTCAACAGCTCTTCAGACTGCACTTGGGTCTCTTCCAATAATGTTTGAATCTTTGCACGTCCTTTGGCAGACATCAACGCAATGCTTATCTGCCTGGCACACTCATGGAGAAAGGTCAATTCAACTGCAGTAAAATTATTCATTTGACCGATTTCTAATACCCCTAGCACTTTATCTTCAACCAATAAAGGTAAGAATTGAATATAAGGCACATTAATTTTTCCATTCGCAAAACTTACTACATATTCCCCCGTATTAATATTATTTAGAGCTTTTGTTTGCCGGTCAATATACACCTGACCGATATATCCTTCGCCAGGTAAGAAAGATTTCTGCACCTGACTATCCAGTCCATAGGTACCCATTAATAGTAATCTCTCTTCATTAAAAATATAAATTGCACCACTAACCGCATCCATATAGCTCACAAGGGTTTTAATGGAATCCGAAGCAATCGCATCTTCGTTTTTATTCCCCATTAATTCTATATAGAGTTTAGCATAACCCGCATGCAACCAGTCATTATCAGTAAGTTGTCCAAAGGATTTCTGCAGCGCTTTAGACATCCGGTTAACAGATTTCGCTATCGCGCCAAGATCGTCATCCTCCAATTCTTCCACTCTTACATCGTATTCTCCCAATGCGATACGATTAGTAATCCTTTGGATTAAATTTAAACGTTTTGAAATTACTTCATCCTTTTCCCGAAGTGATTTTTCAAGCGTTAGGCGCTTTTTGAAATCTCTCCTTAACCGAACATAAAAATAACTGGTAATAATAAGAGAAAGTAAAGCACTGATTACAATAAATAACGTTGTAATTAAAGAGGAATTATCCAGTTTAGCCGATTTGCGATCAATATTCTCATCCTCATATTGAATAATTTCATTGATAATCTGACGGCATTTGTCCATCACCATTTTACTGCGATCCAACTGCGCAGCACTAACCACCCCACCCTTTCTTTTGGTAGCTACCGATTCCTTTAAAATTTCCATCCTCAAGTTTGCTGCTGTTAGGAAGCTATCCACCTTAACTCCTTGTACTGGATCCTGATGAGTTAGCATCTCCATTTCCTTTAATTCGGCAGGTAAATTTGCTAATGCATTATCAAAGGGCTCTAAATAGCTCTCCTTTCCAGTTAATAGAAACCCCCGATTCCCAGTTTCAGCTCCTTGCAAAGAATTAAGGGCGGTATTCGATAGATTGATAATCTTTCTTGTCACAGCAAGCTCCCGACGATGCCTGTTTTGTTCCTCAATCCCGATATAGGAAGCCGTAGAACTCATAAGCAGTACAATCAATGAAAAACCGATTCCCCAAGTTATATTACTGATTATCTTAGCATTTGGCATCCTCGGGTATAGTTACAGGTAAAGTAAAGGAAAACGTAGCTCCTTGTCCACCCGAACTCTCAACAGAAATCGTTCCTTGGTGAGCACGAATAATTTCAGCGCAGATATAAAGCCCTATGCCGAGTCCCTGAAAATCAAAAGACGTTTCTTCTACACGATAAAATTTCTCAAAGACATCGGCCTGCTTTTCTACAGGTATTCCTATTCCGAAATCAATGACACTGATTTTTACAGTATCGCCAATAACAGTACAGTCGACAATTACTTTTTCCGTACCAGCAGCATATTTATAGGCATTGGTCAAAAAATTTACCAGCACCTGTTCAAGGCGGATCTCATCACCATAAATCTGTACATCTGTAATATCACCTGTTCGTAGCAGTTTCATATTGCTTTGCTCATGCGTCTGAACAATGGAGTCTATCGCACTTTTCACCATATGCTCAAGCGGAAATACTTTTTTATTAATCAACAACTTCCCATTATCGATCTTTGAGAGATCCAAAAGGTCAGAAATTAGACTATTGAGTTTGTCTACCTGCCCCTGCACCCGTGTTACATATTTTGCTTCGGCACTCTCTTCATCTAATTTTAGCTTTCGATCCAGTAATTGCATGTATGCCTTTATGCTTGTCAATGGTGTTTTCAACTCGTGACTCGCGATACTAAGAAACTCATCTTTTTCCTTTTCTGCCTTTTTCTGTGCGTCAATATCCGTAAATGTTCCTACCCATTTACTTTCGCCTTTTTCTAAAATAGGCCACACACGCAAAAGTTGATACAGATATTCACCACAAGCCCGTCGTTGAATGCGAACCTCCATTTCTAGTGGCTTTCCCGAACGAAGACTGGCATGAAGCTCCTGCTCAATAGACGGATCGCCAGGATATGTTTGCGGAAACTTTACAGCATCATCGGAAAACTGAAACCAGCGACCATTTACAAAATCAATAGTCCCCTCATGATTACATGTAAATGCAATTTGTGGTAAAGACTCCAGAAGTGTATGCAAATAGTCTACCTTCGAACTAAGCTCTTTCTGTGCCTGCTTACGCCGTTCCACTTCCAGTTCTAATGTTTGTTGAACATCTTTAAGTGCTTGCGTCTGTTCATATAACCGATAAAATGTCTTTACTTTCAACAGGAGAATATCAGGATCAACAGGCTTGGTCACGTAATCCAAACCGCCCGAATTGTACCCTTTCGTGATAAAACGTTTATCCGTATTTACAGCAGACAAAAATATTATCGGGGTTTCTTTCGTTTTGCTAAACCCTGCAATATTTTCAGCGACTTCAAAGCCATCCATATCCGGCATCTGAACATCCAGTATAATTAATGCATAATTATATTTTAAAATCTTCTTTAGAGCTTCCTCCCCAGATTGAGCGGTATCAACTTCAAAATTCTTGGATTCAAGTAACTTTTGTAACGAGTAAATATTATCCGGATTATCATCAACAATTAATATCATAGTGTATTTGAACTTAGCATCAAGGTTAACAAATCTAAAAAAATTTAGCTGAATACCACTAATCGAATTGAGGATTACCAAAAGCAAGATATATCGGAATGAAATAAGTAAAACTTTAGTGTATCAAAGGCTGTTTTATTGATATATGATACGTTTTACATCGAAAGGTATATACTGTATTCCGGGCAAGTTTTATCTTGACCCCTGGAAACCTGTTGATCTGGCAGTTATCTCCCACGGTCATGCAGATCATGCTCACTGGGGAATGAAAAAATACCTCTGTCATCATTTTACAGTAAATATCCTTCGAAGCCGGATAGGCCCTGATATTCAAGTTCAGGGACTGGCTTATAATGAACCTATACATATTAATGGTGTACGTGTTTCTTTGCATCCGGCCGGTCATATTATTGGCTCCGCCCAGATCCGACTTGAGTATAAAGGGAAAGTGGTTGTATTTACGGGGGATTATAAAATACAGGACGACGGCCTATCGACACCTTTTGAACCAATTAAATGTCATGAAATTATTACAGAAAGCACCTTTGGTCTCCCTATTTATCGTTGGGAGCCAGTTGATACGCAAAATGAACGCTTGCAATCGTGGATTAAAAACAACCAGAGCAATAGAAAAACTTCAGTATTTATAGGTTATTCACTGGGAAAGTCGCAGCGCATTTTAAATGCAGTTCATGAGATGGGTCCAGTATTTGTTCACTATAGTATTGCTAAACTTAATGAAGCTTACCTTCAAGAAGGAATAAAATTACCGCCCTATCAAATTGTAGATCTAAAGGAAGGACTCAAAGTACTCGACAATCAGATTGTATTACTTCCACCTGCCTTATTGGATAGCCAAACGCTTCAAAAGATACCGAATATGGCTTATGCGATCTGTTCGGGCTGGATGCAAATCCGCGGTGCACGACGATGGCGTAGTGCTGATGCAGGATTTGCGATCAGTGACCACGCCGACTGGCCTGGTTTACTGCAAGCTGTACGTGGAAGTGCAGCGGAAAAAGTATATGTCACACACGGTCAGACGGCAACATTCGCCAAATACCTGAATGAAATCGGTATTGAAGCCGAAGAAGTCACGACTCAGTACGGTGATGAAGAAGATCCTCAGGAACAAACGACTTAAGACAGCCCATGAAAGAATTTGCGAACTTAATCAATGCGCTGGACAGCAGCAATAAGACGAACTTGAAAAAAGAGGCTATTTTGGAGTTTTTTAATCGAGCCTCTGAAAAAGACAAACTTTGGTTTTTAGCCCTGATGACAGGAAAAAGACCTAAACGTAGCATTGCTGTAAAGGATCTCAAGATTTGGACATTAGAAATAACAGAAATTCCCGAATGGTTATTTGTCGAATCATACGCCGCTGTAGGAGATCTGTCCGAGACCTTATCCCTACTTTTACCACCTGCATCTCAACTGATAGAAAAAAGCTTAAGTGAATGGATGGATGAAATTACCACCCTGCAGCATGCCACCATTGCGGAAAAGAAAACTTTTGTTCTACATTCTTGGAATGCACTGACTACAGTCGAGCGTTTCATCTTTAACAAACTTCTGGGCGGAAGCTTCCGTTTGGGGATTTCCGCAAAAGGCCTCATCAATACCATAGCTCAATATACAGGTACCGAAGCCAGTGCCGTAGCACATAGCATTATGGGTGAGTGGAATCCGAATGAAGTCGAATTCGAAAAGCTCGTCCGCGGTGCATATAGTGACACAAATTTGTCCAAACCTTACCCTTTTTGCCTCGCTTATCCTATTGAAAAAGATGCTGAGCAGCTCGGAAAGATTACCACATGGCAAGCTGAATATAAATGGGATGGTATCCGTGGACAGATGATCAAACGCAATGAAGACATCCACATCTGGTCTCGCGGCGAAGAGCTCGTCACGGCCCAGTTTCCGGAAATTACAGCAGCACTTAGTCAATGGGAAGGAGATTTCGTACTGGATGGAGAAATTCTTGCTATTAAAGACGGACAGGTACTCAACTTTTCCGAACTTCAAAAACGGATCAATCGCAAAACCATTCCAAAAGCGCTTCGAGATGAAGTCCCTATTTCAGTTTACCTTTATGATCTGTTGGAACTCCATGGTAACGATCTTCGCGATAAGCCGCTAGCCTATAGGCGCTCCTTGCTGGAACAACTCCATACAGCAAATCGGGATACCATCTTAAAATTGTCACCCTTGATACATGCTGAAAACTGGACAGCACTCCAGCAGATTCAGGCGGCAGCGCGCGAAATCAACAGTGAGGGTATCATGCTTAAGAAAATTGATTCCGCGTATCATGCAGGCCGCAAAAAAGGAGATTGGTGGAAGTGGAAAGTAAATCCCATGAGCATCGATGCCGTACTCATTTACGCACAAAAAGGAAGCGGCCGCCGCAGCGCTCATTACACAGATTATACCTTTGCCGTAAAGGATGGAGATCAGTTAGTCACTATTGCCAAAGCTTATTCAGGACTTACCGATAAAGAAATCCTTGAGGTAAGCCGATTTGTGAAAAAGAATTCAATCGAAAAGTTTGGCCCGGTGAGAACGGTTAAGCCCGAACTAGTTTTTGAAATTGCTTTTGAAGGAATAGGTTACAGTAAACGGCACAAATCAGGTGTAGCATTGCGATTTCCGAGAATACTACGCTGGCGAAAAGATAAAATTGCTACGGAGATCGACGAATTGGATAACGTTAAAAAATTGATACAATAAAAGTTTGATAGCATACAGTGAGCGATAAAATAGTGCATAGCGAAGGGTTTCGAATTGTAAGCAATTATTTTGAATCCCAAGGAAATAGCCCCTTTAGCTTTCAGACAAAGGCCTGGGAGAAATATGCACAGGGATACAGTGGACTGGTTATCGCCCCCACAGGATTTGGAAAAACCTTTTCGCTATTTATGGCGGTATTGATAGATTTTCTAAATAAGCCAGAACGCTATCAAAAAGGATTAAAACTACTGTGGATAACTCCGTTGCGCTCGTTAGCGAAAGATCTTGCCCGTGCCATGCAAAAAGCCATAGACGATATCGGACTGGATTGGGTAGTGGAGGTTCGCAATGGGGATACCGATGCCAAGGTGAAAGCCAGACAAACACGATCGATGCCTGATATCCTACTGGTTACGCCAGAAAGTTTGCATTTGCTACTGGCGCACAAACAACGTGACAAATATTTTAAGAATCTCCAATGCGTAACGGTCGATGAATGGCATGAACTTATGGGCAACAAACGCGGTGTTATGGTCGAGCTCGCGCTCGCATTTCTCAAATCACAATTTAGAGCATTGCGTGTTTGGGGTATCACAGCGACAATTGGCAATCTCGACGAAGCAATGGAAGTTCTATTACCAACGGAAAAAAAGCGCATTAAAATTGTTGCCAAAGAAAAAAAGCGGATTGCAATCAAACCGATTTACCCTAGTAAAGTAGAACTACTGCCCTGGGCAGGTCACCTAGGAGGAAACTTGGCTGATCAAGTCGTTCCTATTATACTCAATAGTAAAAGTACCATTCTCTTCACCAATACACGCAGCCAAAGTGAGATGTGGTATCAGCTCCTTTTACAGGCGCACCCCGATTTTGCCGGACAAATTGCCCTCCACCACAGCTCAATCGATGCGCACATTCGTGAATGGATCGAGGAGAATCTTAGTAGCGGTAAACTTAAGGCTGTTGTATCAACCTCTTCATTAGATTTAGGTGTAGATTTCAAGCCCGTGGATACAGTTATTCAGGTAGGATCAAGCAAAGGTGTAGCTCGATTTATGCAACGCGCTGGCAGAAGCGGACATAGTCCTTTCGAAACATCAACCATCTACTTCGTTCCAACACACTCACTGGAGCTGATCGAGGTTGCAGCGCTGAAAGATGCTGTGAAAACCCAAACCATTGAAAACCGCGACCCGATGGTGCAGACGTTTGATGTGCTTGTTCAATTCATGGTAACGATCGCTTTGGGCGGAGGATTTCGTTCGGAAGAACTGCATGCGACCATTGCTAATACCCATGCCTTTAGATACATGGAAGAGCAAGAATGGCAATGGTGCATGTATTTTATCACCGCAGGCGGAAAGATCGGTAAACGCTACGAAGAATTCCACAAAGTTATACAAGATGACGACGGAAATTGGATTATCAAAAACCGTCGTTTGGCTTTGTTGCATCGACTCAATATTGGTGCCATTGTAGGCGACGCCATGATGCGTGTCAAATTTCTTTCGGGCGGCTACATTGGAATGATCGAAGAATACTTCATAAGCAAACTCAAAAAAGGTGAGCGGTTCATACTCGCAGGACGAATCCTAGAACTTATTATGGTTAAGGACATGACTGTATTTGTAAAAAATTCATCCGGAAAAGCCATAACGCCAAGCTGGCTTGGCGGCAGACTACCGCTGTCGTCCAATCTCAGTCACTTTCTTCGAAAAAAGCTCTCCGAATCTCAAACTCCCCCCTCAAATGAAAAAGAACTGCAATTTTTAGCACCTCTTATAGCAAAGCAATCCTCCCTTTCTGCAGTACCGAGTGAATCGGAATTCTTGGTTGAGCATATCAAAACGAAAGAAGGTTATCATCTCTTTTTCTATCCTTTGGAAGGTAGGTTAATACATGAGGTGATGGCTGCCCTCGTCGCTTATCGTATCAGCAAATTGTATCCCATCAGTTTTTCCATGGCCATGAATGACTATGGTTTTGAACTCTATTCCGATAAAGAAATTCAACTGACCCAGACTCAGCTCGAAGCAGCCTTGAGTCGTAAAAATCTAATGGAAGACGTTATTAGCAGCATCAACTCTGCCGAAATGGCCAGCCGCAAATTTAGGGATATCGCTGTTATTTCGGGATTGGTTGTTCAAAACTACCCGGGCACACAGCAAAACAACAAATCCCTGCAAGCATCATCAGGAATTATTTTCCGGGTACTGATGGAACACGATCCCGACAATTTACTACTTAAACAAGCTTTTAGCGAAGTATTTAATCAGCAGTTGGAAGAATATCGTTTAGTAAAAGCGTTCGACAGGATTAATAATAGCAAAATACGTTATACCTTTGCCCAAGAATATACGCCATTAAGCTTTCCCATTAAGGTAGACAGTCTCCGGCAGTCGTTGTCGAGTGAGGCACTGATTGAACGTATTCAACGGATGGAGAAGAGCAACGCGCAAAAAAAGAAACGTAGAAGATGAAGCTTTCTGAACAAACAATCACATTCAATAAACAACAATTAACACTTAACAATCAAAGGTCTATATTTTGGCAAGCAGAAAAAGCATTGATCCTATCAGACCTCCATCTTGGCAAAGCTGCACATTTCAGAAAAAACGGCATTGCCATCCCTACTGATACAGCTATTGCCGATCTTAAACGACTTGAAGGCTTAGTAGATCACTATAAACCCGATCAAGTTATTGTGGTCGGTGATCTCGTTCATGCAAGTATCAATAGTGAAGTCCTGTTACTGGAAGAGTTCAGGAAAAGATATACAGGACTCAAGCTCCACCTGGTCAAAGGAAATCATGATCGGCTATCGAAAAATATCACCGAGCAATTTGCTATCCAACATCATGACGAAGTTTTTGCTCTAAAGCAAATACAATTTAAACACCATCCTTCCGACGCAATCGATCCGTCATCGTTCCGGATTAGTGGCCACTTACATCCGGGGGTGAGTATCGTTATACCACCAAAGCGACAACTTCGCCTACCTTGTTTTTTAGTCTCTGAGCATCAGATCATACTACCTGCATTTAGCAAATTTACAGGAATTGACAGCAGGGAACTATCCATTAAATATAAATGTTACGCAATCTCAGAAGACCTCATTTTTCCTATTCAAAAAGGCAGGTAGCAATGAAAATTTAATTACATTTTGAGCTCGCCAGGCGAAATCCCATAATATTTTTTAAAAGCGCTGCTAAAGTTATTCTGATGTCCATAGCCCGTTAATAATGCAACCTCGTAAACTGTCATTTTGTCTTCCAAAAGATAGCTTTTGGCCTTTTCCATTCGTACCCGTATAAGGTAATCGTGGATAGTAACCGAAAAATACTCTTTAAAATCCTTTCGGAGTTTACTCTCACTGGTGAGTACCTCTGCAGCGAGTTCCTTTTGGGTTGGTGGATTTGCAATGCGTTGTTCCAAGATTTGCCGAGCCATCTCCAGGCGTTGCACGTCCTCTTCGTGGAATAATGAGTTACTACTTTCCTTCTTCTCGTTATATTGCTCAAATTGGTACATCAATAATTCAACAATACGCGATTCAGTATGCAATCGGCGGATCTCACCTTTCTTTTTGGATTCAATCAATTCAGCTATGGTATGCTGCATCTCGTAAGTTGCTATCAGGTCCTCTTCTGAGTACGATGTATACTCTCCCTTTTCGATCTCGTGCACAAATTGTTGATGCAACAGCGAGTCACGTTTAATCAGATTGAGATAATATTCCTTCGATATAACGGCTATAAAGTAAGTATATTCGATTCCAGGCTCTACATCATGAATAGATTTAATCGAAGGAATATAACGGATATTGTGTCTGCTCATACCATAGGGTAGTTTACTGTCTGTCGGCTTAAAAAATATAAACTGACTTGTGATTGTCTCCCCTTCAATCTCCGTAAGCACTTGTACAGGCCGATCAAACTGCATCTTTGAATGCAAGATAAACAATCCTGAAGTGGATAGCTGGAAATTCTTCATATGCACAGGATCCTTGGATATGGATACTCTATTTTCCACTAAAGGTTTGTCAGGAACATAACTATCCGGAATCTCCTCTTCAAAAAGCCAATCTGATAACTCTACTATTTTACTTTTAACCAACATGATTACAAATACAAAATATGTCCGAAATACTCAAAATTAAAGAAATAAGTTGGCACGTTAAAATTATTTATAATCTTTCTAAATAAAAACCTAACCCAGATCAATATCCATTTCCTCCAACTGAACATACGGTTTCAATGTTCTTGGATTCATAATGACGTTTGATTCCACCGAAAAGATGGTATAAATTTCCTTTTGGGCGAGCACCTCTACAGGCGTTCCATGAAAAAGCTTACGCCCATTTTTTAGCATGAGGATACGATCGGCATACATTGCCGCAAAATTGACATCATGCACAATCAGCACGACCATAAATCCTTTACGGGCAAGCGCACGGGCTATCGCAAGGACTTTCTGCTGATAGTGTAAATCGAGGGCAGAGATTGGCTCATCCAATAACAGCAGTGAATCCGGATTGTCCCAGACCTGTGCCAAGATGCGTGCAAGATGGACACGCTGCTGTTCGCCACCCGATAAGCTCAGAAAATCCCGCTCAGCGAAAGCCGACACCCCACAAAGCTCCATGGTTTCCGCAACGACACTATAGTCATGTTCTTTCGGTGTATTCTTGTAATGCGGATACCTTCCCATCAGCACAATTTCCTTCACGTTAAAGCTTAGCGTCATCTGCTGCTGCTGGCTCAACAGCGCCCTGCATTTAGAGAGCGTCGCTGGGTCATATGTTGATAAAGCCCTTCCATTAAGATGAACAGCTCCCGAATCAGGCTTCTTTTCACCACAAAGCACCCCAATCAGCGTAGATTTACCAGCGCCATTGGCTCCTAGAATTGCTAGAACTTCACCTTTGCGCACCTGAAAGGTAATATCCTTCAGGAGCTTTCGTCCGTTCACTTCATAGTTGATCTTCTCTACACGTAGCATAATGCGATTATTTTTTAAGCTTCTGCCAAAAGGCTATTTATCTTTGATTAAAATATACAAGAATACAGGTGTACCCAGTAATGCTGTAATCACGCCGATGGGCAATTCGATGGGTGCCACAGCGACCCGGGCGATCACATCCGCCAATGTCAACACCAGTGCCCCTAATAGCAATGAACCAGGAAGCACAAATCTGTGATCCGCCCCACCCATCAGGCGAACTGTATGTGGAACAATCAATCCCACAAATCCGATGATGCCCGATACGGCAACAGAAGCTCCCACTGCTAATGTGGAGAGGATGACAACCCATCGTTTGACACGGTCCGTGCGCATCCCCAATAGATCTGCCTGCAGTTCCCCCAATGCAAAAGCATTTAGCGACTTACCAAAAAAGGGCAATATCAATATCGGGATCAAAATAAATGGCGCCAAAGCCGTTAAGTTATTCCAAGTAGCACCGCCCAAACTGCCCAGCATCCAGAAAGTGATGGTACGCAACTGCTGTTCTGTAGACAGATAAGTCATCAAACCTGTTAGCGCCCCCGCAAATGCATTAATAGCAATCCCCGCCAATAACATGGTGGTTACATTGGGGCGCCCGTTCTTGCTTGCAATACGGTAAACGAGAAAGGCTGTTAAACCCGCCCCCACAAACGCACCAAAAGCCAATAAATAATAACCGATCCAGGCAGATAATGAAGTAAAGAGGAAAGTCTCAAAGGCAATGATCAATACCGCAAAAAGAGACGCTCCTGACGAAATCCCAATCAGTCCTGGTTCAGCCAGCGGATTACGGAATATACCTTGGATTGCAGCACCGGATATACCAAGCGCTGCACCTACCAAAAGTCCGAGCAAAAGACGCGGCATACGAATCTCAAAAAGAACATCTCCTTGCATATCAGGCACACTGCTGGCACTCCCCAAGTGCAATTTTTGCATCAACATCGTTAAGATATCAGCGGACGGAATATGATAAGCCCCCATCCCCAAGGCAACGATACTGACAACAACCAATACCAGGCCCAAAGCCAATAGGATAAATTTCTGCTTCTTTTGCACCGGCTTTATTTTGAATCCATTACTTTTCCAAATCCATGGTGCAATGCTAAGATTGCGTCAGGCAGCCGGTTACTGAAATTGACCAGTAGTGAGGCATTCATCACCAAGATACGGCCGTTTTTACCCGCATTCGTAATACGCATGCCCGGCAATTTGAGGATAGCATCCTCTCCGCCAAGACTACTCGCGCCAAAATCAAATAGCAACACAATATCTGGATTGGCCTGCACCAGCGCTTCCGTCGTATAGGGCTTGAAATCCGAAAATTCCTGAACCGCATTTTTACCACCAGCCAGATTAATCATCGCATCCAGGCTACTGCCCTTACCTGCCACACTCATGGTACCTGTACCACGGGCATATAAAAACAATACTTTGGGCGCTGCTTTACCCTGAGTTTCCTTCTTTACTAATTCCATGGTATGATCCAAGCTTACTTTCGTGCGGGAAACCAGATTTTTACCGGCGGCAGATTCACCGACGGCATCTGCGACCTCCTGGATGTAACGAAGTGCCCCCGGAACAGAATAATTTGGTTTAATGGAGACGAACTTCACACCAGCCGCACGGATCTGCTGAATGACCGATTTGGATACATCGCCTTCATTCGCAATGACGATGCTCGGTTTAAAAGATAACAGACCTTCGGCCGAAACCGACCGATTTTTGCTTACCCTCGGCAAGGCTGCAGCCGCTTTGGGCGATATACTTGTCACATCGGTAGCGACCATGCGCTCGCCTACTCCCAGTCCGTAGATCGTTTCGGTCAACGAACTGTTTAACGTAATGATTCTCTGCTGTGCCGTCGCCCATCCACCGATTTGCATCACAAAACACAGTATAACAACATAAAATCTACTCATCGTAATTTTTTATCTCCATGATGACGATAGCGGATTTCCAGGAATGGTTTTCGCATCTCGCCTTTCAACTTGAGTACAAAACAAATCAATAATCAGTCTAAATACAAATTATATCGAATCTTTCAGAATAGCACACCACAACATAAAAAGAAGTATAAAATACTAATAAACAACAATATAACCCTTAAAATATACTACTTTTCAGTCCGCAAAAAACGGATTAAATAGAATTTATGACATTTTGCATAGAGAAAAATTCAGACGGATTACCGTTTTTTGTAACATTATTTAGAATTAGTAAAAATAAAAATAGTGTTTAGAAGCATCTCATCTATTCGAACAAGCACCCTGATCGCCTTATGTGCCTGCCAGGTTTATACCCTGCAAGCACAGGAAAAATGGAAAATCTCCGGTGTATTGAAAAACGAATCCAATAAAGGCGTAGCCAATGCGACCGTATATCTTTATCCGGACAAATATGCTTTTAAAACAGATACTGCAGGGAGATTTCAATTTAGTCAGCTCTATGCTGGGCGCTACGAATTACAGGTACAGGCCATGGGTTATCAGCAGTACCGTCAAGTTATCGATTTGGAAGACAAAAATCAGCAGTTGAGCATTGTGTTAAAAGCTGAAGAAAGGCAGATGGATGTAGTTGATGTGCAGGGTAAAGCGCAGGCTGTAGACAATCTCGTTAAGGCCGAAAATGCCGCCATGCCCGTTAAAGTCATCACCAAACGTGAAATTGAGCTTATGGGCAGCCGCCGACTGGATGAAGTTCTAAAAGAACAGACGGGTATAGCCATCGTCAACGATATTGCCGGGGGCTCCCGAGCCGTCGGTGTACAGATCCAGGGATTCAGCAGCAACTACGTGATGGTCCTTGTAGATGGACAACCCATGCTGGGGCGCAACAGTGGCAATTTTGACCTATCCCGTATCTCGGTGACCAACATCGAACGTATCGAAATCATCAAAGGCGCATCCTCCTGCTTATACGGCAGTGACGCATTAGGTGGTGCGATCAATATCATTACTCGCCATGGTGCAATCACACCACAGGCACAGGCATCGCTTCTTTATGGCAGTCTCAATACCGTTGATGCAACGCTGGAAGCCGAAACACCTTTTGCTAATCAACGCGGGAGCGCCGTCTTTTCGGGCAATTACTACCGCACGGATGGTTTTAATACCGACAAGCAGTATCTGGACTCCAAGAGCACCACATTTCCACCCTATACCAACTATAGTTTCCAGGGGCGAGTGCGTTATCGTACAAGCAAAAATGGCACTTTGGGCGTTACAGGGCGTTATGCAGCCCGAGAATCTGAAATGATCAATGCATGGTCCGAATCGGCCGCACTACAGGATAAACAAAAAGATCAGGACATCAATCTTTCGGCGAGTTACGACCATAATTTCGAGTCGGGACTGCGCAGTATGACGCGTTACTATTTCTCGCGTTTCCACTCCCAGATTGCCGCACAATGGTTGCAACAAAGTATTGTTGCAAGTGCCGAGCAATTCGGTCAGAATGTACACCGCATTGAACAGCAATTTGCGTATAGCCCCGCGCAGCAGGTCAAACTTACCGGTGGTGTAGGCGGCAGTCTTGAACTGATGGACAACCAGGATCTGGATGCCAAGCGCTCTTTGAACAGCGCATTCGCCTATTTGCAGACCGAATGGAAACCTGTAGACCGCTTATTGACGACGCTGGGTCTACGCTACGATCAGACCAATGTCTACAATGGCCATCTGAGTCCAAGTTTGGGTATACAATACCATGTCAGCCCTAAGCTTTTGATCAAAGGTGGTATCGGAGCAGGATTTAAGGCACCCGACTATAAGATGCGCTATCAGGTCTTTTTCAATCCAGCAGCCAACTATTTGGTCGTCGGTTCAGAGAGCGTAGCCGATGTGATTGCAGCCATGGATCAAGCCGGAGAACTGAGTTATAAAAACAGCTATATGCTCAATTTGGTAGCGGGTAATCTCAAAGCCGAAACCAGCATTTCAAACAATATTGGAATTACTTGGAGTCCGTCCAATAGATTTCAGGCCGATTTCTCGGTCTTCTACCATCGGATCAACAATCAGATCAACACAGTCAGTGTAGGTAACGGGACCAAAGTAGCACAGATCTATAGCTACCGCAACCTGCCCAAAGCCATGAACAAAGGTTTTGAAGTTTCATTGACCTATCAGGCGACCAAAGATCTGCAATTGTCGATGGGCTATCAATACCTGATTGCCAAAGACTTGAGTGTTTTGGATAGTATTGCCAAGGGAAGTTATCCCTATAACCAGATCAACGATCCCGCTACAGGCGAATATCGCCAGAGTAAAAAATCGGATTATTGGGGTATTGAGGACCGTTCGAGACACATGTTCAATGCAAAAGCCCAATATGAATATAAACCCTGGGGCGTCAATGTCAATGCGCGTGTCAATTTCAGAAGTGCCACACCTTTTCAGGAATACAATGGCAACCAGTTTATCGACAAATATGACATCTTTATCCCCTATCATACACTGGTGAATATGACGGTAGAAAAGAGTCTGATGAACCGCAGATTGACACTGCGTCTGATCGGTGACAATTTATTCAATTTTACAAGCCGTTATTTACTTGGGCAACCTGGACGCGTTATTATGGGCGGCGTGAGCTACCGTTGGATAAAAGAATAATAAGGACTAATGAACAAGAATTTAGCACACAAAGTACAAGATAAAAGATGAGAACGATTCGCATGATTATTGGAGAATGTAGCATCTGGCTTTCCTTTCACAAGATTGGCCGTTGTATTTTTTCAGCACTATTGTTATTGACAGTGGTATCCTGTGGGAAAGATAAAGACTATACGATCGGATTAGAAGATGGCAAAAGTACAATGATCAAAGATCTTGCTGGCGATACCGATGCAGCCATGGGCGAAGGTACTGAAGGAAAAGAGCAAAGACCATTTTTTATATTTCTTTTTCGTTTTAAAGATCAAAAGCAAATATGGGTTAAGACCAAAGCCGATTCTGCGCAGTGGCTTAAAACAAAGGATTGGGATATTGCCTTTACAGGTCCTTATAATTCAGAGATCTATGTGAACAATTCCCAGCATGAATACAATCCGGGTTATGGCGGCCAGGCAAATAATACCGCTGTGGTTTTACTGCGACAAGCCTATCAGAGTGTCACTGTAGCCCCTTCGGATGAAGAGTTTAATAAAAGTGAAGTAAACAAAATTGGCTGGGCAGCAACAGATGGTTCGGATGGCTGGTTTCGCTATAGTTTGAGCACCCATATTATGCAGGCGCTCCCCAATCGTACCTATGCGATTCGCTTACCCGATGGCAAATATGCCAAATTACAGCTGATCAATGCCTATAAGGGAAACCCAGCGGCGGTAACCAACCTAAATTGGCCTGCCCCATACTATACATTTAGATATTATGTACAGCAGGATGGCAGCAAAGACTTAAATACAAACACATTATAATAAGATAATAAGGAAAAATTACACAATTAAATTAAAGATGAATAGATTATTTACAACAGCAGCACTACTATGTGCATTGAGTTTAGGTTTTACTTCTTGTAGCAAGGACGAGGCAGTGGTAGAGGAGCCAACGGAGCAACCAGAAGAAAAGCCTGAGGACCCAAAACTTAGTGATGAGACAGCTGTTTCATCAACTGCAACAATCGCAGTTCCTTCTGGCGTAAAGACTTTTTATGATTTTAAAACAAATACTGTTCAGGAAGAAACTAAGAGTATGATCAATCTTTCGGGGATGTATGGTTCAACTTTACAAAACACTTCATCAGATAATTATAAAATGGGCTATTTTGATCAGGCAAACACGAGTATTGAAAAGCTGACACTAACATCGGTATTAGCAGCCAACATCACTTTGACTGACAAACTCGGCATTGATGCGTCAAGTGCCGGAGCACCGGTGACAGGCCCAACATGGATTATCTATGATTTTGCAAACAATCATGCTGTCTACCCTACTGCCAATCGGTACATCGTAATGTACAAAGGTGAGAAATTGAATAACGAAGCAGATGAGCTTTATGTAATTCAAGCAGGCGGCATTACTGCAGCTAATGGAAATGCAACCTATAACATCAATTTTAAAAAGTTTGTTAAACAGTAGTAAACTGAAATATAAGTTTGAGAAGGTCTATTGAGAAGGCCTAAAGAAACATACTAGCAAATCAGCTGATTAAAATTCCAGCTGCTTTTGTTAACCAAAAATCAAAAACCGAAAAAAATATATTAAATACCAATTTTCATACATACTTTATCAGCAAAAGATTTTATCTTTACTATTATTTAGAATCAATTTAAATAAAAATACCATACTAACAACCATACTACATGTATAGAAAAGGGACAAAGTATCGACTAACACAAAAAACTAGTAACAATGAAAATAAAGAAACGCAGCAACCTATTAAAATTCATACCGGTATTGGCATTTTTAATTGTGTTGGGGGCCTGTAGCAAAAGCGAGCCCACAGTAGTAGAGCCTGAACCAGATCCTGTTGCACCAGAAGCTATGTTTAACCGCTTGATTACGGTTAAGAACTTTGGCGAAGACTTACCTGCTGGGAGTGCACCAACCACGGCGCAATCACCAATATATTACAGCCTGGAACAGAACAAAGCTGTGACACCGGATTATAAACTAACCGCACGATGGGACATCTCTTGCTCAGAAATATACCGCAGTTTTATCAATTGCAACAATACAGCAAATGGATTTGGTAAAGGTGGCCCAGGGAAAGGCGGTATACTCATTGTGAAGAAAAAATTTGAAGATGTAATCGATATCCCTTCAGACGCCGAGTTTCGCAAAGGTGAAAAAGCATATGGTACAGATGATTCAGGAGCATTTGGTGAAGGTCTAGGTTGGTATTTATATGATTTTGATGGCGTAATCAAAGGTGGTGGAGCCGAAAACAAAAAACACGTTTGCTATCCTATCGAAAACAATACATTGATCGTCCGTACAGCCCAGGGGAATTATGCCAAGATCAAGATACAAAGTATCTATAAAGACCTCTTGGATCCAAAAGATTGGTTTAAAGATTCACCAACACCCTACTTTTCTTTCCAATATGTACTTGCCAAAGCTGGCAGTACCAAATTTACAATCACTAACTAAAAAAATAAGCATAGCTTACTTATTAGACACTAAACTAACATGAAAAGAATATACAGCATTTTAAGCTTCCTTTTTGTAGGATTGCTGCTAACCCGCTGCACCAAAACGGAAGAACTAGCCTTACTTCCAGCAGATAAAATACTGGAATACAAAGTCACCAATCTTCCAAATGACGAAGTTATTTATGGAGCCATCGACAATGAGGCCAATACCATTACGGTTTATGTCCCCTACTACTACGGTCTATTGGTGATAGATCCGAACATTAAACTCTCCAATGGAGCCAGTATAGCCGAAGAAATTTTGCCTGTTAAAACAGATGAAAAGAACCAGACGTATACTGTAAAGTCCGCTACAGGTACCACAAGAACCTATAGCTTAAAGATTGAATTGCAAAGTACACCATCTTTTGAAGCGACTTTTGCATCGACATCTTCTATTTCGCTTACAAAAGGCCCTGGAGGTGCTTTTCCAGCCATTAATGGAACCTTTATGCATACCAATCCTTCATTGGTGAGTATTGCATTGATTAATCAAGAAACCAAGGAGCGATTTAAGATGGCTACGCCCAATAGCTTGAAAGTTTCGGTGATTGGATACCAATTAAGCTATACGGGTACCGAACGGGAAAACCGCATTCCATCTGATATTAAAGCAGGCATTTATGATGTAGAGGTGACCAACATCAACCATACCATTACATTAGCCAATCCGCTCAAAATTACATATCGTCAACCGGATGTAATTGTTAGCTTATCGGGTCTAAATTTGGCAAAAAATAAAGACTGGACCATTAAAGCCAACTTAGATAAAGTGATTTTAGATCCGACAGCTGTTATTATGACACTCAATGGAAAGGATTATCCATTGACCATTAAATCTTATAACCGTACCGAAATGACGGTTTCCTTACCAACAAATCTTCCAATCGGAACCTTTGATAACTTACAGATCAAATTCCAATTTAAAGACTGGGCCGATGTTGTAAAGACACAGTTGTCTCCAAGTACAATAACGGAATCATAAACAAGCATCCACAGTATGCCATGGTGGCATCAAAATTAAATAAATTAAAACAAGAGGAGATCTCGATATGAACTCAAACATCAAAACTATCTTAAAATCTGCTATGGCCGTGACTGTGCTATCGGCAGCAGTATGGGCAGCAGCCCCAACAAAAGAATCAGCAACAGTTCCTTTAGCGCTGAACCAAGCTAAGGCAAATAGTAACTACACTGTTGTAGGTCAATGGTGGAGCCCAGCAGCTGCAGCAACTTGGCCTGCAGTCTATGTAGACCTTGCTACAGGTGCACAAAGCTTAAGTAGCTCTGGCCAAGTTGCATTCTTTAGCCATGTAAATGGTTCGATCAAGGCTAATGGATCTTATTCGATCAGAACGGTAGCAAAAGACATCGCTTCCGTTACAGCATCAGATTGGGCAACAGCGACTCCAGTATCATCACAGGGTAGTGGCGAATGGTATGAATATGATTTAGATAGCCATGCAAACCAAGCAATCCAACCTTTGACAGTGTTGGTCGGAAATTCTTCCGGAGCTTCGTATGCTGTTAAGTTAATTAATTTTACAAATGTTGGCCAACAAGTAGTGGCAGGTCAATTACAAGTAAAAGCAGATACCAGTATCGAAGTTAAGGCATTATAGTCCTTCCTATTTAATGAATGAAAGATTCCGCAACCTGGTGGATGGGGTGCGGATCTTTATAACCTAATCATCATCCGCATAACGATTTTTTAACCAAAAAAAATTATGCAACACTCATTTTTGAAAAAACAAATACATATCATTCAATTTCTAGCTATTTTTATGCTAGCATTAACATGCTGGTCCTGTAAAACCGAATACCCCAGCCTACCCTACAACGACATCGAATCCTTTAGCATTCAGGATGCTGATGGCAAAACTTTGTCAGCCAGTATTGTGAATGACCAGATTATCTTATATTGGCCACCCTTGGTGGAGCAGCCCGAAAGCATTACGCCCACTATTAAAATTTCGGAATTAGCGACAATTACTCCTGCATCTGGGACAGCAATACAGTTACAATTCGACAAACCAATTACCTATACTGTGCGGGCACAAGATGGTTCCAGCAAAAATTATACATTGGTATTCCAGTACAACCAGCCGCTGGTACAGGCAGAAATGAATCTGCTTGAAGGCAAATATTACCTTAGTTACCCAAAAAATGAGGATTTGGTAGTACGAGGAGAAAATATTTTGCCAGACGAGGCACAAACCAAGGGCTATCTGGTCGATAAAGATGGAAAAGAGACCTTACTTTCTTTTTCTCAACCTCCAACATCTTTCATTGCACAATTTAATACTCCAGAAGATCTCAAACCAGGCAAATACCACATCAAACTGATCTCCGGACGTTACACGAAACTCACCGATGCTTTTGAAGTATTCTTACCAACATTATACAACGTCATACAATGGCAAGGTATGTTTTATACTGGCAAAAAGGGCGGCGACTTGGTGCTGAACATAAATAGTAAAGAGACTTATGAACTTTATTTCAAGGCAGATTTTGACCATTTTATAGCGATTGATAACCTCAATAACGAATATACTATCAACAATGTAGTGTTTGATGTTGCAACGATGACAATAAAGCTACCCATTCCCGTATCTGTACGGGGAAACGCAATTAAATCCTTGAAGATGATGGATAAAAACGGGAAGTTATTGTCAGAAGGTGATTTTAGTATCACTTTAAATTAATTAACGTCTTGCCTAGGGTATTTTTGAGCGCGTATTTTCGCTATCACGGAAGGCAATTGATCGTAGCATGTTTCGTGGCACTGATACTATGCAGTTGCAGCAAGAGCGCTTCTGTTCCAGAAGAGCCTACAGCTCCTACTTTGCCAGAAGAAACCTTACGCCAACAATATAGTAAATCGGCAGAAAAATGGCCAGCTGCCGCTTGGTACAACAATATCAAGGTACGTGAACTGGCCGCTTTACCCGAAAACCCATCGAAAGATAAGGCCTAGCTAATAGCACTTGGCAAAGCCTTATTTTTCGACCCCCGCACCGGTAATGGCATGAAGACTTGCGCTTCATGTCATAATCCGGACACCTACTGGATCGACCAAAAAACAACGGCAGATGGTATCGCACTGCATCACCGCAATACACCTTCCATGGAAAATGTCTGGTACCTGGAAGGGAAACTCTTCCACGATGGCCGCGCAATGACTTATCGAGAGCAGATTGCCGAAGCCATCAACTCCGCCATCGAAATGGGCGGAAATACAGCTGCTTTATCCGCTAAGCTGCAAGCTATACCAGGCTACCTCAGTTTATATGAGGCGGCTTACTCGAGCCAAACGATGAGCGTCGAAGGATTACTGGATGCCATAGCAGCGTATTCAAGATCAATCAGCAGTGGTGAAACCGCCTTGGATAGGTTTATCAAAGGGGATTATCAGGCGTTAAATGATGCACAGCTTGAAGGTCTCCACCTGTTTCGAACCAAAGGGAAATGTATCGACTGCCATAATGGTGCCTTCTTTACCGATCTCGATTTTCATAACCTGGGTTATGCTGTTACCAGCAAAGTTGCCTTGGACAATGGTCGCTTTGAGGCAACAGGACTGGAAACAGACAAAGGTAAATTTCGTACGCCGGGCCTGCGCAATGTAGTCCATACTGCACCCTACCTGCAAAATGGTAGTATTGCAAGCTTAAGTGAACTGATCAACCTGCTGAGTCAGGGCATGCCCAAAAATCAGGACAACAGATCAATGGCACCTTATCGCCGCATATTCAAAACATCCGATTGAGCAGTAAAGAACAGGAAAATATCGTGGCTTTTTTGGAGAGCTTATCGAGCGTACCGACCAAGACCGAGCGGCCAGTATTGCCCTAAAATAAAAAATCCCAAAGGGACTAGCTTTGGGACATTTGAGTACTCCACATCCGCGGAGGCATCAAAAATTAAATAAATTGGCACAAAATTAGGCTTTTATATTAAATAAAAAAGTATAAAAGTATTAAATTTCAGATAATTATCCATTTGTAGCGAATCAGCTACAAATATATAGGACAAAATGCGCATCAAATTATGAGTCAAATCCGCCCAATAACTGGTTTATTTATTATAGTAGCCGCTACCTCGGCCTGCCAGCAAAACAGTAGAACAGCGACTTCACCCGATGAACTTATTAGTCCAAAAACAGGAACAAAAAAAGAACTCACACTCGATTCTATATACCTGTATGCCAAACAGCTCTACCGCTGGCAGGAATCTCTCCCTTCGTATACCACTTTTGATCCGCGGGGAAAATATGCCCAAATAGAACCCGAGCAAACGGCCTACGAGCGTGAACTTTTTGCACTCAGCCAATATGCCTTGCGCAAGAATGATAAACCCTATGAATGGTCGACCATTCCCAATAAGCCCAAATATTCATATCTGGAACGCCGTCGGACAGAAAAGAAAAGTAGCGGTCACATGGGTAGCACCACCACACCCTATCGGTATGCGACACACCTTTCTTACTGGACCGCAGGTAATAAACGGATTGCTTATGTATACATCCCCTCTTTTCCAGAGCTCCAGACAGTGAAGACCGAACTGGATCAACTTGCGGCCGAACTCGCACAGCAGCAAATTACTCATCTCATCCTCGATCTACGTCATAACGGTGGCGGTTATGTGGAAACAGCCGAATATCTAGCCAACCTCATTAGCCCGGCCAGACTGGATAAAAAAGTGATGTTTAGCGAGCAATTTCATCCGAATGTACAGCAAGGCAAAGCAAAACTACTCCTTAAACAACCCTATCTGGATGCCAGTGGCAAAGTGGTTCAATACAAAGGACGCCTTGCGACAATGGCTGATGTGGATTATAGTGAAAAAGCCAATACGCATTACTTTATCAAAAAGGGACATTTCAATTCACTACAGCAGCTGTCATGCATTGTATCTGAACGCACGGCTTCGGCAAGTGAATTACTGATCAGCAGCTTCAAACCTTATATTCCGATACGCCTGATTGGTCAGCAGACTTTTGGCAAACCCGTAGGTTTTTTTTCAGTCCAAATAGGAGATTTCGATGTATACCTGGCTTCATTTCTCATCCGGAATGCCAATGGCTGGTGTGATTATTTTGATGGCATACCCGTCGACCTGGCCTTAGCTCCGGTAGAAACCTCCCGCCATCCCGGGGATCCAAAGGAAGCCTGGCTTGCAGCAGCGCTAAAGGACATTACAAAAGACGAAAACCGCACAGCAATTTCGTCTGTTACTTATTTTCCGTTGCCAGCAGACGAAAATTTGCTACTTAAAACAAATTTTAGATTAAAGTAAGAAACTTATTGCAGCTGGACTTTGTCATACTTATGTTTAAATTAAAACCATTTTTCATAGATGATAAAGCAGAAAACAGCATAAATTTGTGGAAATAAATACGAATCTTTGTATAGAATCGTTATAAATAAAAATAAGAACATGTTAAGTCAACATATCAAAGAGCAAACGCACGCAGCTCACCAAAACGTAGAAGGAACGATCGTGCGCCAATTGAAAAATATTCGTTCTGAAGCAGATTACGCAGAAGTATTGAAAGGCTTTTATGCTTATTTCCGCGCCGTAGAAGATAGCATCGCTCCTTTTGTAACCGCAGAAGTATTGCCAGATTTGGCCGAACGCCGCAACTCATCTTACATCAAAAGCGATATCGAAGCTTTGGGTGGTAACGTAGATAACTTGCCGGAAGCAAATGCTCCAGCTGTAGCAAATATACAAGAAGCACTTGCATCATTATATGTTTTGGAAGGTTCCATCATGGGTGGTCCGTATATCGTGCAGATGCTCAACAAATATGGCGTTACCAAAGGAACTTCTTTCTTCGAAGGTTATGGCGAAAATAGCCGTGAGATGTGGGCTGGATTTACAGCGGTATTAAACAAATATTCAGAAGATCCTGCCACTTATGATCGCGCAGTAGAGATTGCAAACCAAACTTTTTATAACTTTGGCGAAGTATTCACTCCTATTGCTAGTGCAAACTAAAATAAGTGCACCGGTGTTTATTTCCTTAGATGGAGCAAAAAAACAACAAATCAAAATGGCTTAAGCGTGCCGGAATTGGAGCATTTCTCTTCTTTCTGGCTAAAGGACTCGTATGGCTCGCTGTATTCTTTTTCGCAGCGAAGTCCTGCAGCATATCTATTTAACACAACGTGTGAAGCATTCCTCTGACGCGCAAAAAATGCGTCAGAGGAATGTTTCTTTTTTAACCCAGGTTAGTCTGTTTTTTTTACCTCGAGCGCCAATGTATTCGGGTTGTGCTCGTACTGTGTTCGGACCACCTTCGGAGCTCAACAATCTGGTGATCATTATTGACCAAATCCCGAACAGGTAATTCCTGTTCAGGGTCTGTACGATAGCTGTACAGCACCTGTACAATATCTGTATCGCATCCGAATAAGGTACGAAGCAGGTACGAATCTGCTCCATACCGCCTGCCCTCTGACTTTATACTTTTGTAAGCACTGTCCGATACAGCTCTATACCCTCATGGCTGATAACCTGACAAGCTATTTCTTCGCTACTGATCGAGAAAGAGAAAAACCCGTATTGATCTTTCGCAAAACGACTATACGGCAGATCGGTTTTTACAAGCGTTACCTCTGATCCTGCCCCGGAGATAAACTGATGAAACTTCTTGCCTTCCACTTTTAAGTGCTGCAGCGAATGTTCATGTCCTGAAAGGTAGATATCTACTCCTCGCTTTTCAAAGATAGACTCCAAGACTTTTCGAACCGCCAGGGTGTCGTAATTCGTCGTCCGCGGCCCCGCCGTATACAGGGGATGATGACCGACGACAATTTTCCAATGGGCATCCGAGTTTTCCAGTAGCTGATCTAGCCAGGCCACCTGTTTTTCGGGTTGCTGTCCCGCAACATGTGGCCCATACTCGCTGTTACTGTAAAATTCAGGAATCATCGGATTAGTATCGATAAAGGCCATCAGTACTTTTTTCCCATCCTTAAGCGCAAATGTCTTGCTGTAATAACGCGCAGGCATCTTCCAACGTCTGCTGATCGTACTATAACGTACCTGTGCATCGGGATCTGATTTATAATCGTGGTTTCCCAAAATGGGATACCAGTCCCATTGCAGCGAAAATGCGGTATAGATATTTTCAAACGAATAATGCCACAGGGGATCATATTCACTGACCACTCCGGAAGGGTAAAAATTATCACCGGTAGAAATGATAAAGTCATTGGGATGCTGATCGGCCCATTGGCCCATCTGCCCCGCTACAGCCAACTGATGGTCGGCACCATTGCGTCCCCAGTCGCCTACAGCCATAAAATGGAGATCATAGGCATCTCTGGGTTTCAAAAGCTGTTGTATATCTTCGCTTTCAAGTTGCGTAGGTTTTGTCAGACCGAAGCTACTGAGCGTAATTCCGCCCAGGCCGGCTGTAATCGCCGTGCCCAGGGAATTTTTCATAAAAGTTCTGCGTTTCATCAATAGATTTTAATAACCAGGATTCTGTTGCCAGTGGGTGTTTACGTTTAATACAGTTGTTGGTACAGGGAAAATACGACGGAACTTCTCGCTCATGCTGGCAGGATACAGCGATCGGAATCCCCAGTTATCTTCAAATTTTCCGTAACGGATCAGGTCATTTCTACGCCAGGACTCATCAGCAAACTCACGTGCCCGCTCATCCAACACATCTTGTAGACTTGGGGCAGCCGTGAGTACAGGTGCATTGACATAGGCTCGGATCTGATTAACCAAAGATTGTGCGGTCTGACCATTGGTCGCGGTAGCCCCACGGAGTATAGCCTCCGCTTTCATCAACAGGATATCGGCATAGCGAAATACAGGTACATCATTGCTCTGATTACGCTGATTGGCTGATGTAACGGCTACGTCCATATAAAACTTAATGGATCTGTACCCCATCGAGCGTCCCTTTTGGTCGTTACCTACATTCAGCGTGGCCGCACCATCCGAACGCAAAGTAATTTCTTTAGTGGTCTCCAATTGCCAATCAAACTGCGCATCTGCATCCGCAGCATTATAATCCTGATCTATGCCGCGTTTGGAAGTTCTGATCAGAAAAGGACGAGTCTTATCTTCTGTATAATTTGACCAATAATATTGCTTACCGCCGATGTATGAGGCATTTCTTTCGTCGCCTGCCAGATTAAATTTCTCCAAATAGCTTGGTAATACACGAAAAGTCCCCCCAACACTTTGAGGCAATGTTGCAAACTGATTTTGGGCACTTCGATGTATCCAGAAGCGCGAATAAGTCATACCCTGCTGTTTTTCACGATCATAGGGTATGGCAAATATAAAATCCTTTACCTGATAACCATTATCGGGGCGAAACTTGGCCATAAACTTGTGGCTTGTCAGGTTGAACTGTCCTGAGGAAATAATCTGGTCGCACATCGCAACCACATCATTTAATTTTTCATTTTGTGTACTTGGATTGTAATTGGCTACGTCCGTAGCCGTATAAACAGCCCAGTTGAGGTACAACTTAGCCAGCAATGCTTCGGCCATATATTTCGTTGCTTTTCCATATGTTGCTACCGAAACCGTGGTCGGTAACAAATCCTTCACCGCAAGCAATTCGGCCTCAATAAAACGGCAAATTTCAGCACGGCTTGAACGTGCGGGGACAGCATCAACAGGCCCTGTGATCAACGGTGCGGCGCCAAAATTATCCATCAGTATAAAATAATAATAAGCACGGATTGCGCGGGCAGGTGCCGTCAGCTTTTCTTTATCTTCCCCGAATAATGCAATGGCATTATTGGCTAAGGTGATTCCAGTGGAAGCATCGTTCCAGATACTTGGTAAGAGGCCGTTGTCTGCGTTCCAATTGTGCAGATGGAATTCGCGGTATCGACCGCCATCAAACCAGTCTGTACCCATGGAAACACTCACTGCTTCATCTGCCGAGAGTGTTTGGACCATCCAATGATCGCGCCCCATTGCGCCACGATAGGCGGCATATACATCGGCAAGAATTGCCTCGGCTGCACGTTCCGAATCCGGAAATTCCGTCAGTTGTGATTTTATATCAACATCCAGATCGGTACAAGATCCCAGCGAAAAACTCAATGCTGATAAGGTTAATAAACGAATTAATAGTGTTGGTTTCATATAAATTAGTTCTTGTTCTATAGGCCATGTGGCATGCTCCATTTATGTCAACAGGATTGTTTCGATAAGAAGTTTTCCATCCCACAGATCTGTCTTATAAATTAAAGTTAAGGCCAAACATAAACGTTCGCGTCCGTGGGTAGGTCTGGCGGTTATCAATTCCCGGAGTTAGCCCTCCCAATCCCACCTCGGGATCAATACCTTTATATTTCGTCAATACAAATACGTTGTTCATCGTTGCATATACTCTTAGGTTTTTAATCGGTATATTTTTCATCGGTATCGTATAGGCCAACGTAACATAAGCCAAACGCAGATAGCTTCCATTCTCCAGGTAACGGTCCGATAGGTAATGTGCATTTATATCCGTCATGCGCTCGGTTTCCACAACGCTGGCAAGTACGTTTTTCTGCCCAGCATTACCAACAACGTTTGAATGGCGCGCTCGGGTAGCGTTCATAATTTTCTGTCCAAAAGTGCCTTGGAACATTCCGGTTAAAGAAAAATTCTTATACGAAAAGCTATTGTTCCAACCCAGTGTCAACTTGGGTTGTGGACTTCCCGTCACAGCCTGATCTTTCTTCTGTGGTGTTGTGGTTGTTTCGCCTGTACGCTCGCCCGTTTTCTCATCTCGGGTATAGAATACCGACACTCCTTCATCGTTGTAGCCGGCCCATTCCCAGGTATAAAACTGACCGATAGGTGCTCCCGGTGTCAGCCTCTGCTGAAAAACATTGGTCTGCCCAGCCCCACCCAGATCCGACAATTCGATATAATCCTGCGTAAACTGCTCGTTGGCAATGCTCACCACCTTATTGGTATTGTGGGACAGTACCAATCCGGTATTCCATTTGAAATCCTCTTTATCAATGGCATTTGCATTCAGACTCAGTTCAATCCCCTTATTCTCTATTTCACCAACATTGGCAGTCAGCGTTGGATAAATATATTTCGATTTGCTTACCTGATAATCATAAATCAAGTCACTCGTTTTCTTTTTATAGACCTCCAAAGACCCTGTCAGGCGATTTTTTAGAAATCCGAAATCCAGGCCTAGATTAATCATACTGGTTGTTTCCCATTTGAGGTTCGGATTGCTATTGCGCAGCACCATCAACGTACGTAATGGGTTTACCTGACCATCGGCACTTACATAATCGAAAAACTTGGATGAGGCACCACGTACAGACTGCGCTGTAAATGCATCAAAGCCCAATGAGTTGCCACTCACCCCGAACCCCGCACGCAGCTTTAAGTCATCAAAAATTCCGGTTTCACGGATGAATGGTTCCTCCGAAAGGCGCCACGCTGCAGATACCGAAGGAAATGTCGCCCAACGATTGTTGGTTCCGAAAGCCGAGGAACCGTCGCGTCTTACCGTCGCCTGTAGGAGATACTTGTTATTATAGGCATAATTCACACGACCATAAACAGATATCATACGCAAGGTGGAAAGATAATAGTTCCCAAAGCCCAACAAATCAACTACATTGGCCATACCCGGATTATAATAACTCAAATCGTCACTGTAATAATCGGAAGTCGTCAATTGAAAACCATCGTTATTGTTGTTCTCCTCCCATGAATAACCTGCCAGTGCAGCTACCTTATGTTTTCCGGCGAATGTCTTTTCATAACTCAGGTTCATTTCCATCACTTTCCGTTCATCTTCTACAGCGGCACGGATAGATTTGCCATTCTGACCACGTGCTGCCATCGAAAACATCGAGTAGTACTGTGCATTGTTAAACTGCCTATTTTGCAGCGAAAGATCAATATTATAGGTTAACCCGGGCAAGATCTCATAGCCCAGTTTTGCATGCGCCTGGAGCACCTTAGTTTTAGAAAAATTTGTATTCTCTTCAATTAAGGAAAGTGGATTGGCATATTGCGAACGATCGGCTTTTTCAAACCAGGAACCATCGGTATTTCGGACCGGCGATACAGGCAGGTAATAGTACATCGCATCATACACGCTGAGTCCCTGATCCAAAGCAAGCACATCATTCTGCTTGGTGATACTTGCGTTGACATTGAAAGAAGCCGTCAGCCGGTCATTCAGCGCCTTGGTCTGCAAAAACGCTCGAGCAATCTGCCGCCCCATATCAGTCCCTTTGATAACCCCATTGTTTTTGATGGTATTGAGACTGATGCTATACTGTGTTTTTTCTGCACCTCCAAGAATGGATATATTATGGTTGTTCGATATCCCTGTCCGCTCCACAGCTCTTTGCCAATCGGTATCTGCCCCTAAGTCGTCCGTTGGTTCCATCGAAAATCCATTATCATTGACATAAGACCGGTATTGCGCCGCATTCATCATCTCATAATGCTTAGCCACTTTATCGATCGCCAAATAGCCGTTGTAATTGATATTGGTCTGCCCTGATTTTCCACGCTTCGTTGTAACGATAATAACGCCATTGGCCGCTTTTGAACCATAAATTGCGGTCGCTGAGGCATCGCGAAGCACGTCAATAGACGCAATATCATCGGGCGCTACCAAAGCCAGCGATGCACCCGGGACCCCATCGATCACATAGTAGGGTTCCATCGCTTCACCACTACGTAACGTTGAAGCTCCTCGGAGACTAACGGAAGGCGTCGCATTGGGATTACTGTTATTGGTTGAAATCGTCAGGCCGGCAACCTTTCCCTGTAGCATCTGTGCTGGTGAGGTAAATACACCGACATTAGCATCTTCCGCTTTAATGCTTGTGATCGAGCTTGTCAGATCTTTTCTGGACACACGACCATAACCAATGACGACCTCATCCAGTTTAACGGCACTCTGCTGAAGCTTCACACTCAACGACAAAGGTTTTCTTGCCTCTATGACATAACCCGAAAGCGTATCGGACTGAAATCCAACAGCCGAAAACACAAATTGATAACCAGCATGTTCCACCAAATTCTGAAAATGGAATAGTCCCTGACTATTTGTGCTGGTGGTCACACTAGCGCCTCCATTGACCGGAATGGCTTTCACGCTGACACCGGGGAGGAACTCGCCCTTTTCATTTTGAACAGCGCCTTTCACCTGTTGCTGTTGTGCATGAACTGGGGTTAGTCCAGCTGTAAGCAATGCAAAAATAAGCAGATTCCTTTTTTGTGGATTTGTTTTTCTGAGCATATTTGTTAATTATTTAGATGTTCGGTAGTCGTTTTTTCCTGCTTATAAAGCGTGTAGCTGCCGTCCGCATTGGCAACAAAGCGCAATTCATTGATTAAGCAGATTGTTGTCAAGATATCTTTCAAGGAATTTTGCTGTACATCAATCTCACCCGTATAGTGAATAGCCGCTATCCCCTTGTCCCCCAAATGAATCTGCTTTTTGAATGCTATTTCTAAAGCCTGTAACACAGCAGGCATAGGTGTATTTTTAAGATTTAATAAATCCGGAGCAGACACATCAGGCATGTTCAATGGCTGTTTTTTATTGACGGCTTCAATTCTTGTTGCACCTCGTGAATCAACCGTCAGCTTTTGACCCGGGCCATCCAGAAACACGTGTTTGAAGTGATCGCTTAGGGACGACACAAGCACCTTTCCTGTATGCAATGCAACAGTCACAGATTGATGCTTCAATTTGGTATTAATCGTAAAGGATGTACCGAGCGCTGTCGTTTTAGTGCCATTGGCAAGTACCGAAAATGGACGATTTGGATCTGAAACAACATCGAAGTATGCTTTACCAAGAAGTTCTATATCGCGGGCATGTTCAGCAAAATTTTTCACATAGCGAATCTTACTTTGAGCAAACAAGCGTACATGCGATCCATCGGGTAGATCAAAGATTATACTGCGGGGATTTTTATTTTCTTTGGAAATCCAAACCGTATCTTGAGCTGCTACAACCGACTGAGCTGCTGACCACTGATCAGCAGGCTGCGGAACTGAATCTTGCGTCCACCATGTGACAAGATAAAAGGAAAAGAAAACGATAATCGCCGCCGCAGCACTGTATCGAAGCATCTTGACCAACCGATACCGCCGTAAAACCTTGCGCTCCATTTCCTCTTCTTCATGTAGAATGGCATATTGAATCTTCGCTTTCATCGCTTCTGCGGGCAAAGGCTCCTCCATTGCTGTGCTATCAAATTTCTCCCAATCTTCGTCCTTGAAAAGTTCGTTCACGAGGAAGGGCATTTTCCAGATCTTCTTTTTGATCTGATGCTGCTTTTTATCATGCTTCATACTCCTATTACGCAGGCCAGCACGACATCCCTTAGTGCTTAACAATTATTTAATATAGGAAAGCGACATTTATAGTTGCCGAAGCTAGAGCATGATGGAATAAAGATGTTGTTTAAGCTGAAGAAGTGCTTTACTGATATGCTGTTCTACGGTTTTTGTGGAAATTGAAAATTGAGCGGCAATCTCTTTATGGGAAAGACCTTCCTTACGGCTCATTTCAAATACCTTACGACGCATTGTGGGCATGTTCTGAATATCCTTTTCCATCATACGCAACAATTCTTTGTTTTCTATCGCGCGAATCAAACTGTCTGTAAAAGGAGTTGCGGCGGCCTGTCCCTCATATTTAAACCTTGTTGCCTCTTTACGCAGCAAGTCAATCATCACCTGCCGTGCCATACCAAATAACTGTACCAAGATGCTAAGCTGATCGTCAAGTCGCTCTCTTTGGTTCCAGAGTTTAATGAAGGTCAGCTGTGTGACCTCCTGCGCGATATAGTCCGATTGCGTACGCTTGAGTACAAAACCGAAGATCTGCCGATGGTATTTATCGTATACGATATTAAAACTTTTCTGATTGGAAGATTTGATTGGCTGAACATGTTCCATTGCGATGTCAAAATTAAAAGCACAAGATTTCTTCAATATTAAGTTAAAATCAATATTAAATTAAAAAAAACAAATACACAGCATCTCATATAGCGCAATTCATTCTTACTTGAACAAATTTTATGTAAAAGAAAGCAAAAATCTACCTAGTATTGCAGGCTGGAATATATCATATAATAAGCAGAGTTCATAATTGTTGAAAAATCGCTGGCAAATAAAAGCACAGTCCATCACCCAAGTCCGGTAAACGTGTTCGACGAATACTTAACCAGGGGATTATTCATTTTGTATTATGATAAATTTGGCAAAGATTACGATAGCGTCTTTATATAAGCCTGTCTTAGCATGGTTCTCTAAGCAGAATTAATCCTATTCCGAGTCTCGCTATTGGCACAAAAACGCTATTACGTGTGGCTTATTCTTTCGATGGGGATTCCATAAGCTACGCCTTGTTCAATATGACGGCACATGCTGATGTGATGCCGAATACTATTCATAATGCTATCCTATTTGCTTTGTTAGGCACTTCGACAAACATAAACGCTTTCCTTTATCACGTTTAAAAAAGATGTGCCAATTTATTTTACCTTTAAAACCAACTTTAATACGACTTAACGGCGGAATTACCCATTCATTTTAATAATAAGTTCTTATATACTATGATTAACAATATTTTATAGCTATATTTGATAAATAATCGGCTCCATTTGCTTATCTGAAATCGAAAAGTTACAACACTTCCCGCTCAGTTTCGCATCTTTAGAAGCATTTTTTGTTGTCAAAATAATAGGTGAAGTACCTTTTTGAACTTGAATATACCCAAGCACATTAAACTACAAACATCATTTCTTGCATACAAATCGATTGAATAGGGTTAAGATATCCGTATCGTAACGCGAATTTATTTATAGAATACTTTAATAATAATATATAAAACAATGCAAGAAGGAACTATTAAATTCTTCAACCAAACAAAAGGATTTGGTTTTATTACTCCAGCTGCTGGTGGAGATGACATTTTCGTACACGTATCAGGATTAATCAACGAAGTACGCGAAAATGACAGTGTAACATTTGATGTAGAAAACGGTAAAAAAGGTGTTAACGCTGTTAACGTACGTATCGCATAATTAAGTAAACACACAAGAAGATATCTATTTATCTTCTTGCGAAGTGCAGCGGGCAACCGTTGCACTTTTTTTATATATTCGACATACCACAACGCTATTTAATTCGTCAAAAATATTCAATAATGTATATTTAAATCACCCCACCTTCAAGCAACCTTCAGGCTTAGGCAACTTTCTTTGTCACGTCATAATGTCGGTCCTGACGTCGGAAATTATTTCTACTTTCAATAATCAAACACCTTAATTTACAACTTACACACTTAATGAACATAAAATACATATATAGCTGTAAATAATAATTATATAGATTTTTATTCAAGAATTCTATTTTCATTTATTTGCTGTATGGCTCAAATTTTTGATGATTATTCAAATAGGATTGTTCCTACATGGAATACTATAAGACTACAAGACCTAAAAGTACATTATGAGGGCCTCCATGCGATTTCTTTATACTTATAGACCAAGCCATAAGAAAATGGAATTGACATTATTTACCCGCTAAAATCTACAATATCAATAAACATAAAAATTTGAAAATATATACATTAAATATATCCATATAAACTCACAGTTATAATACAAGCACATCAAAACCCGCCCATCGTCTATGTTAAATTTCAAGTTTCAGATGCAGAGCCAATATGAATTTTGTTCCTTTTTTAGTTTATGCGATAATATTTCTAAAATTATAGGGTAAAGTGCAATAACCATATCGATTATTGTTACCGAGTATTTTTGCCCGCATTTATACGGTATTTAAAATTAGTTATTACAATTTTCCATTTTATTTCGAATTTTGAATTAAATTCGCGCACCATGGTTAAGCGTGGTATACTATAGTATATGAGAAAAAATCCTTCCGGAAACAGCAATGCAAAGCAACGTAGCGAAAACAAGAACAATGATATAGATCTTTATCTAAAAGCATTGAATTCTGCCTATTCGGGAATTATTATTACAGACAATTTGCAGCATGACAACCCTATTATTTATTGTAATAAAGCTTTCGAAACCATCAGTGGATATACACAAGATGAAATAATAGGTCACAACTGCCGCTTTTTACAAGCGCAAGATCGTTCGCAAGAAGAACGTAAAATTATCAAAGAAGCGATTCTGCGGGGTGAAGAATGCAAAATCGAAATTCGCAATTACCGCAAGGACGGGTCCCTTTTTTGGAACGAGCTTTTTATTTCCCCGGTAAAGAACGATGAAGGTCTGGTAACACATTTTATCGGCGTTCAAAATGACATCAGTGATCGAAAAAAAGCTGAGCACGATCTTCGTGAGGAAAAGTCACATGTTGAGCTCAAAATACAGCAGAGAACGAAAGAACTTCAGGACAAAGAGAGCTTTTTATCCAGCATAATTGAAACAGTTAGAGAGAGCCTCTTGGTATTAGATGCCAATTACATCGTAATAAGCGCCAACAAGCATTTCTTAAACTCTTTTAAAGTGACCACAGAGGAAACGGTAGGAAAGGAGTTATTTGATTTGGGTAATCAGCAATGGGATATTGCTTCTTTAAAAGAGATGCTTACACAGATACTGCCTACCAATAACCCAGTGATCGACTATGAAGTGGATCATACGTTCCCTTATATTGGGCGAAAAGTGATGTTGCTAAACGCCTATCGTGTTGAATTCGAAGGAAAATACAAAGACCGAATCCTCATCGCGATCGAAGATATCACTGAAAAGAAAGAGCAAGATCGACGTAAAGATGATTTCTTGTCTATCGCAAGCCACGAACTCAAAACGCCATTGACAACCATCAAGGGGCTTTTTCAGATTGTACAGCGACTCAGTGTCGACAATACAGATCCAAAGTTTATTTCTACATTAGATAAAATAGCAGCCTACATCGATCGGTTGAACCTGCTTATAACAAAACTCTTGGATACTTCTAAAATTCAATCTGGAAATTTGGAACTGCACATGGAACCATTTGAGATCGATAAAACGATACAGGACGCCGTAGAGAGTATGCGACTTGCCGTTCCTGACGCTGATATTCATTTTTCAGGTAGTTCGGATAGTATCGTGGAGGGCGACGAACTACAGATTATCCAAGTGCTCAATAATCTGCTATCAAACGCTATTAAATATTCTCCAGAATCTAAAAAAATTGAAGTTAGTATCCATAGGGTTGCTACCTTTGTCAAGGTGTCTGTGCGCGACTACGGTATGGGAATAAGCTATCAGGACAGATTAAAGATTTTCGAACGATTTTTCCGCGTCAGCCATATACAGAAAAAATTCCCGGGGTTAGGAATCGGTCTCTATGTTTCACACGAGATCATTGTCAATCACAACGGTACATTGTGGGTGGAAAGTGAGCTGGGTGAAGGATCTACTTTTAATTTTACATTACCCATTCTAAATAATAAATAAAAAATATGCAGACTAAAAAGATAATGATCTGTGATGATGACCGAGGGATACTCGAAATGCTGGAACTTTTTTTAGATATGGAAGGATTTAATGTCATATGCGAATCGAATAGTACCAACCTGACAAAGCAATTAATTTCCCATCAGCCTGACCTATTGTTATTGGATCTTTGGATGCCAATAATTTCTGGTGATCAGCTGATCAAAATGATCCGAAGCACACCCGAAATCAAAGACACCCCCATCATCGTGCTTTCAGCTAGCGTGGATGGACCAGAGATTGCAAGCGGTTTAGGTGCCAATGGTTTTATCGCAAAACCTTTTGATCTGGTAGATATCACTCAAAAAATTGATACTATACTAAAGAATTAGTTTAAATAGGCATTGAAATACGCTCACTATATTTCATAAAAGCACTTTTAATCAAAAGTGCTTTTATTTTAAATACAAATAGTATATCATTTATCGTCGACTTAGTTTATCAACCAATAAGAATAGATCGTCCAATTCAAATGGCTTGGACAAAAAGGCATCAGCTCCACATTCGGACGCAATCTGCTTTCCCTGCAACTTCGCAGACATCAAGATTACCGGAAGATCGGCATGTTTCTCCGAGTGTCTCAGCTCGCGTACGATATCGTCACCAGATAACCAAGGCATATCAATGTCCAATATTAGAATATCAGGGCATACTTCGTCCACAATGGCCAAAAGTTCTCTGCTTTTTATAACGGGATAAACATCGCTTAGTTCATTTTTTAAAGCCAGCTCTAATACGTTAAGGATAAGTCCGTCATCATCACAAATAACAATTTTCTTTTTCATTTTTTGATTGTTTATAAACACCGCAATGATTGAAAAATATGGTCTAGGAGAGAATAAAAAAAATAGACCTAAGCTGGGCAGATAATTGGTTACCAAACCTATTATATCATCTTTCTTTGAGATTTCGACAAGGTAGTCAATTTATGGGATAAACAATTGCTTTATTTAATTAAACATTCTATCAGCAGCGTCGGACGCTGCTGATAGAATGTTTAATTAAATAATGGAAATCCTAAAATCGAGCGGGGTAATTTGTGTTTTTCTTTTGAACAATCGGGTAAGCGACTGCGGATGCTCAAACTTCATTCGTTCCGCTATTTCGGCTACAGAAAGATCCGTTTCAGCTAATAGCTGCTTGGCAACTGTAACTATAAAATTTTCAATATGGTACTGTGCTGTCTTTCCCGACACCTTTAGCGAGATATCATTAAGAAATCGTGCAGTACAATTTAGTTTTTTGGATAAGGATGTAGCAGTCGGCGGTGATATCATAAAACGCCTCTCCTCGTCGAAAAACGCATACAGCTCCTTTAAGAATTGACACTGTAATGCATTAATTTCATCCGATTTATCTTCCATGAAGCGTTGGTAGAACCTTTGCATATGGTACAACAGCAGATTCAGATAGGAAGCGATTATTGTCGAATGAATTTCACTTTGAGGCATTTTGGTCTCTTCAACCAATAAGTTGAAGAGCTTCGCAATAAGACGCTGATGGTTGTCTTTCAGAACCAATGACTCCTGCATTGAGTATTCGAGAAATCCAAGATCCTTTAATCTGTTCCGCAGGCTATAACCTTTAAAAAGATCCGACCGAAAAGCAAAATAAGCGCCTTTTTTTAAATATCCTTTTATTTCGGAGACTGGAAAATAATACTGATTGAAGAATAATAATTTGTCGTACACTTCATCTGCATCATTAACTGTTCCAAAAACTATGATGAAGCATTTATCTTCAATCAGTTTTTGAGCAGCATTCAGAAATTCATCATCATTATTAAAGTCGTTGAAATAATAGGTATGATTCAACTTAAAAGCATATTGCAATTCACTCATCTTGTCGGCACTCAGCATATATAATTATGTAATGGTATAAATTCTTAATATAATGATTCCAAAAAAGTCTCATATCATTATGAACCCATACATAATAGCGATTGTTTCCATTTTTTCAAAATTCACATCGTCCATTGTCCCTATATAGCTACAGGGACATTATTGAAGGTGACTGAAAAAGTAGTACCGACGCCAAGTTCACTTTCCACATGCAATGTTGCTTTGAGCTTATTAGCGATTTGCTTCACAATGGATAGACCAATGCCCGAACCTTCATAACCTTCGGTATTCGACATACGTCCAAAAATTTCAAAAATTCTATCACTCTCCTTCAGATCTATGCCAATTCCATTATCTTTTACATCATAACGAACGGTATCCCCATCCCTAAAGCTATTTACAGAGACTTTTGGATTTTCCTTCTTACTGCTGTATTTTATCGCATTGCCGATAAGATTCAGAAACAATTGATATATTAAGGTTCTCTCCCCCATAACCTGTAATGTCTCTCCCATATTAAACTCCAAATGGGAGACCTGATATTGCTGCTTACAATTCTCAACGATATTAAGAATCTTTGACCGCGGATTGATCGGTTCAAACACAAAGTCGACATGGTTTACTTTAGACATTTGGTATACTTTGTCCATCATATCATTCATGAGTTGCGTTCCTTCCAGGATATTTTTCATTGACTTTTCAAGAAACTCCCGAGAGACATCCTTTTTATATAGCAACATCTGAGCCGTTAGCTGAATGGTAGTCAATGGATTTTTAAGATCGTGGGTCAACGTATATCCAAAAGTATCAAGTGCATTATTTGAGCGCACCAGTTCCCTGTTCAGTTTGTCAATTTCTCCGCCACGTTGCGCAATAGACTGCTGAATGATATGCGTCATATTTTCAATAAAAGCAAGTTCTGAAGGACGCCATTTTTCGGACTTGCCTTTTGTTATCTTCTTCCACGCTTCAAACGAAGTGCGTGGCGAAGGAAAAGCAATCTTTTTTTCGGCGTCAATCTGCATCACTTTTTCTGGTTTCCCCGCCCAAACTTCTTCAATCAAACGCTCCTTTCTGAAAACATATAGGTACCAATTCGTTACAGGTAAAATGCTAATACGCAAAACACCAGGAAAAATCTCCACATCGTCACCAAAGCCAGTACACTTAAATCGATCGGTGACGAAAAACTCCTTAGTTCCAATCTCCTCATCAATCTTTTTGAGGATCTTTCTGTCCGGCACTTCACCAACAGTCATGATCGCCCGATCGCGTTTAATGATGAGCCCCTGCCCATTCATGACCTCCATGATCCGATTAGCATAATTTTCTAACACATCATACAAGTCACGTTTGACCAACAATTCACTTTTTAAACTATGCTCCAGCTGAGAAAGGCTTTTATGCAAACGAACTTGTTCTTTCTGAAAATCTGCGAGGTAGCGGTTTACAGCATATTGAGTCAGCAATGTACATAAATGCCGTTGCGAGAGATCCACATGCATAGGTTCCCGATGCTGACATGCAACAAGTCCCCAGAGTTCATTATCGACAATGATACTAAAGCTAGCACTGGCCTTTACGCCGGCATTTTTAAGGTATTGCAAATGCATAGGCGAAAGCGCCCTTAAGCTACAACGTGTCAGATCAAAATATTCTGCAGCCTTGCCCATAATTGGAATTGCTCGCTCATCAACATCAGCCGTATGCCGCGCGTGGAAGATACGGTAAAGTTCTCGAGCCTGTGCTGGAATATCAAACTCCGGATACCTATAGTTTAACAGCGATTCTAATTCCTCGCTCCTACTTTCCGCAATCACCTGACCGCTATTATCCTCCATAAAACGATAAATCATCACCCTATCAAAGTGGATGATATCTTTTATCAGTTCGGTCAATGCCTGCCAGCAAGATTTCCCTTCACGTTGGTCTTCTAAATGCTTGGCGTAATAGTATAATTTGGTTGTTTTTACATCTTGTGGAGTACAATCTTCAATCTCAAGATATATTTTTCCGTCATATCGGTATAAACTGAGAAAGTAATCTTTTTGATGAATCGTCACTCGTTCAACAAATCTGGCGAATAGACTTTGAGAAACTGCCTGTTCAATTTTATCTCCACGTAGCCCAAACGACGGTGCGACATGATCCAGAACAGCTTCAACGGTCATACCTAACACCGTAGAACTTGCTGCCTCCATAATCACGGCACAATTTTCACTTACACCAACACACTTATCATCCTCGAAGATAAATAGATAGCCAAAAGACTGAATATTACCACAAAGATGAATCTTTTCATCATGACAATTAACTTCACGCATACACCTACTATTTCATTAAATAAACATATGGTAAAATCAACAGTTCTATTTTCCATCAATGCTATCATATGATGCTAAATTAATAAAAATTATTAGAATGTTAAACTATCCTATTTACATCATAAAACTATGCAGAAATCTTCATCGGCATCTGGCAGTTTTAAACCCAAAAGCGCACTATATCAGGAATCGCTACCGTCGGTTGTAACAATGGTGTTGGCATAGTTTATTGCTAGGGATAAAAGGGCTTTCATATTTTTTTTGTATATTGTCTCACTATGAAGATAGTAGATATAACAAAAGACACGCTAATCAGTGCTCAGAAAGAAGGATTTACCGTATTAATAACGAAATTTAATTCAGATCCATTAAACCCAACATGGATTGTTGATAAGGTGGAAAAAGACAAGATAGAATCTAGCAAAAAAATACTGAGCGAAAACTATCAGTTATGCTATTCCATTAAAGAAGCGATAATGACAGTTGATAGCCGCCCATTTATTGGGAAATTACAGCTGAATAACTAATAGCATTTAATCTATTTATAATTTCTAACGTATTATTTTAAGCCTTAATAGCTACGGTACTACATAGTAATTCACTTATATCACAGTCAGTCACCCAAGCGATTGACTGTGATATAAATAAATACCAATGCCATAACAATTGGAACATTACCTTTAAATTTGGCTGTCAAAAATGCAGTGACATCGACAAGATACACTGGCGCAGGCTGCCTGGGCTGATAAAGCCTCTTCCCCCGTAATAATAGCGGGTATTAAATAGATTATCGGCAGTCAGATTGCATTTAAGTTGTCGGTATGCATAACCAATATTACCATTGCAAAGGATATAGGCATCGGTATAGAAACTTCCCGCACTTCGGCTGTTAATGATTAGATCCTGACCCACATAGTTACCTCCGAATCCAACATTCCACTTGCTTTCTTTGGCTAACGGCCGGTCATAACTCACATACCAAGTGGAAGACCATTTGGGCCCAGCATTTACCGGTCTCAAACCCTGCACTGCAGCGTCAGCAACCGTTACTTTGCTTATGTTGTGGGCTCCCCCTACATGTATAAAGAGATTGGGTAAGGGTTCTGACTGTATATCCAGCTCCAGACCGCGGCTATATTGCCTCCCCCCTGTGTATACTTCGTGGCATCGTTAGGATCTGTCATTACGGTGTTCCGTACGCTGATGGCATAATAACTCAATGTCAAATCGAGTGCATGATCAGGAACCGCTATTTTGACCCCAGATTCGAGCTGACTACCGTATTGCGGTTTTAAATTATACAAGACACCATTTATGCTCGTTGGCGCAAGATTTTGAAAGCCGCTCATATAATTTCCAAACAATGTCGCCACTTTTGGAAGAAGCTGATAAGTGAACCCTATCTTTGGGGTAATAGTTGATTGCCTATAATCCGCAGTAGTTATGCCTGTTAGCAAATCTTTCGTCCCCAAATTGATCAGTCTATCATATCGCGCACTGAGCATCAATGTCAACGCATCTGTTGGATGGATAACATCTGAAATGTAAGCCGAATAACTGTTTTGCGGAGCAACGGAATTGCTGGGCTGTTTAGAAAGTACAAGATGACGGATCAGGTCTGCATGCAATAAATTTGCTGTAGGCAAAGGATTGGCGATGAGTATAGTATCGACATAACCGGCATTTTTATAATTCGCAGCATAGCTATAGCGGTGGTAATCAAGACCGACCAGCAATTTATTGTCCAGCCCCACTATATTAAAATGACCGATAAAGTTTTGTTGCACCTGATAATTACGCATACCCTCCTCATCATAGTGCAATACCCTCCTTGCTACGGCAGTATTACTTTTGATCAATAAGTTTGTTTGATAATCGCCGTTCGATGTACTATTTGTACTGGCCAAGTTTGTTTCAGACTGCCAATCCGGAGAAATGGTGTAACTTATCTTTGCATAAAAATTCAATGAAGATGTTTGCCATAGCAAAGTGTTATCGGTGTAAGATTTAAAATAATCTAAACTCAGGCTGCTGGCATGCTCAACATTGCTCAAAGTTCCACCGACGAGTGGATTTGCTGGCGTAAATAAAGGACTATTTGTCGTATTCCTGCGCAAGAATTCTGCCTCTAGCCTCACCTTAAGATCTGGACTTAACTGATAACTGAGACTCGGAGCGAGAAAAATACTTTTATTTATTCCTGCATCCTGAAAACTCTTTCGGGACGTATAGGCGCCAAACATTCTGAACAGCGACTTATGGGTTGCATCTAAATGGGTATTTAGGTCGATACCGATGCGCTGAAAAGCATTGTTGCCTGTAGCCAGCGAAAAATTCATAAAGCTACTGTCAACGGGTACATACGTAAGTACATTGATCAGCCCACCAAAAGCCATGTTTGTTCCTCCAAACAAAGTACCGCTCGGCCCCTTTATCACATCAATTTGCTGAATATTGCTATTTTCATCACTATACTGTAAATAAGCATTTAAGCCATTTCTAAAATTGCTCCGCGTCCGGAATCCACGAATAGTAAAGTAAGGTGCCACTCCGGCCCAGCTAGGTGTTACACCCGCCGCATTCGATAGCATCCCGGACTGGGTTGTGTAGTTTCTATTTTTAATGAGGTGTTTACCCACGCTGGCAGTTACCTGTGGATTTTCATAGTCAGGGATATTCATGCGGGCAGACTGAAAGCTAGCTTTATCCTTGGCGCTGAACCGTGCGTTGATATAAACAGAGTCAAGCTGTTTGGGCAATAGTGAATCTTTATATTGCGCTCTTGCAGTGCTGCTAAAAATGGTAAATACAAGCGTAAACGTGAATACGTACGCTAAATATATCGTTTTCAAAAGCATTATAAGTTAAAGTGAACCAATAATAAATGTAGATTAAAACTAGAATCCAGTATAGCGAATCCCGGACAAACCGAAAGTCGTCATAATGAATAATAGATTTTATCTCAAAAAATGGGATAATCCGTTAGAATTATGCTAATGAAACAATGGGTGGTCTGAGTATTTTAGGAAAGAAATCAAACTTAAGAAACAAGGGAGACCTCGCCTTGCGAACAGAGCGCTCAGATTTTGGGGTAAACATTTTTGGCAAAGATGTCGAAAAATAGTGGTGACAGAAAAAAACCGGTGTTTTGGAGAAATATTCGTGAACATCTCTCTCACGTTGCGCCTCCTTCTTCAATATGCGTATAAGAAAGCATTTACCATCACAATGTAAGGCTGGGTTACTTTTATTGATACAATAGGTATTGGCAATTTCGCTACGATTCGCATAAAAGCTTAGCACAATAAAAATCTTGCTAAAGCTCATCAACATGACGCATAGCAGCAGCAGGTTTATTGTAATCGATTTGAAAATTCTCGCAACCATTGTTATAGCCGCAAATATAGCGATTCTTCAGCGAAAGGGGCCAAATTTTTATCAAATTTGACCCTCCTAATCTGCACCAGTTTTTCTGCGGTATCGATATACCCGCAATATGATCCTTAACTTATCAATTACCTAAAGAAACCGTCCATTAATATTTAACAGATTTTTCGAGTTCCTTCACAAAATCTTTTCCCCAATAATGGATATCGTAGTGCTCGATATGCTCATAAAGCCGACGGGCTCTCACTTGAGCCTCGCCCGGTTCCATCACCAAAGCTTTCAATAAGGCATCTTTCATACTCTTACGATCATAGGGATTTGTCAAAATGGCATAGGGCAGTTCCACCGATGCTCCCGCGAATTCGGAAAGTACAAGTGCTCCTGAAGTGTCCAGTAATCCATGGGTGGCAATGTATTCCTTTGCGACAAGGTTGAGGCCGTCACGCAAAGGTGTGATCCAGGCAATATCGCTTAACGCATAATGTTTGATAACCTCCTCAAAAGGAAGCGCTCTGTAAAAATACTGTATCGGAGTCCAATTCATCGTTGCATATTTTCCATTGATCTCACCCACTGCCTGATTTACCTGATCGCGGATTTCATCGTAGATTGTCATCCCCTGCGATGGCGGTGTACACACGTTCACCAGTTCAATCTTACCCCTAAATTCTGGGTATTCTGCTAAGAACTCTCCAAAAGCCTGAATTTTCTCCAACGGGCCTTTTACATAATCTAAACGCTCGATAGATATAATACGCTTTACTCCTGATTCGTCTTTGTTTCTTTTGAGCGCATTGATCTCCAGCCTCACCTGATCATCCATCAAAATCTGTTCGATATGATCCTTGTTTACGCCGACCGGTTGAGCTCCCAACCTGATCTGTCTACCGTCTACTTCAATGACCTTCGTCATTTGATCTACTCCGAGGGCGCAGCTATAAGTCAGAAACTGATTGGCAACATTGACCTTTTTGATCACCTTAAAAGGTGTATGGCTACGGATTACATCCACAAAATTCTCTACGTAACGCGGAATATGAAAACTAATAAAATCGCAAAGCAGCAGACTTCCGATAATTTCTTTGCGCCACGGAATAATATTAAAAATGTCAGCCGCCGGAAAAGCGGTATGATGAAAGAAACCAATTTTTAGATCGGGTCGCATGGCCTTTAAAAACGACGGTACCATCCATAGGTTATATTCATGAATCCATACGAGGGCCCCATCGTCGGCTTCTTTTGCTATACGTTCGGCAAAGTACTTGTTAATCATCAAGTAGTGGTCCCAATCTTCGTGGTTAAACTTTGCACGGTCCACAAAAGAAAAGATAGTTGGCCAAAAGGCCTCTTTTGAGAACACGCGGTAGAATTTATCAATGTCTTCTTTTGACAACGATATGGTGGATGCTACCAGGTTGGGATACCTGCTTTCATCTACCAACTGATTAGGAACCGGCTGACCATCCGGCTGCAAAACTTCCTCGCCGATCCAAAGACCAGAACGCCCCTTTTCAAATAAGCCCAATAATGAAGGAATAATTCCGTTTGGACTTTTCGGAGACACCCGTACGGTCTTGCCATTGATCGATTCCTTTTCAAAAGGCAGTCGATGATACACCATCACGAGCTGATCCGATTTTTTAGCTCTGCCTTTTTGAGGCACTATTTTCTGTTCAGTACGGATGAGTTGCTGGAAAGGGCGATACTTGCTCATATACTCTAATATCCCACCCGCTCCGGCGGCCTCGGCAGCGTAAGCTGTGTCCATTTGACCAACAGCTTCAAGCAAGCTGCCCTCCGACTTTCCTACGGCAACACCGCGAAAACCGATCTCAAACAAGGCGAGATCATTAAGGGTATCTCCAGCTACCATTACATCGTCCGCCTCGACATCCAAAAATTCAATCAGCTTTTTAAGCGTTGTACCTTTGTTCACACCCTTCGGAAGCAAGTCCAGATACTGATCAGCCGAAGTAATCATATCACACTCATACCTGTCGGCCACCTGCTTTACTAGATTGAGGTCAACCTCAGGTTCATAAAAAAAAGAGCTGCGCCGCTGTTGTGGTACATGTTGGTAACGCAATTGCGGAATCTCATCCAGCGCTGAACGGATCGCATAAGTCTGCGGCCATTTTTCCTCAATTTCGCTCTGTAAAGGCTCAATTGCTTCCAGGCTGTGGCCATTCACCACTGTAGCTCCCACATCAGCTATTATAAAATCTGGCACCGGAATAAGTGGATCGCTCAGCAAAGGCAATACAGACTCCAAGCCTCTCCCTGTCACAAAAACCAGCTGCATATCCGCACTCGCCTTTATCAATCGATATAACCTGAGGCGGTCTTCCATTTTACCTCCCAAAAAAGTTCCATCTAAATCTGTTGCTAATATCATATTATCTTATATTCCTTTCTAAAAGTTTAAATTCATCTTTTGCTGCCATATGGTTGTAAAGCACCCGGTAGGCAGTCTGTAATAGGGGCATATTGAGTTCGAGACTTGATACGGTATTCATTAGCCCCTTTGTCGCATAGTAACCTTCGGCAACCATACCCATCATCCCACGAGCCTCAAAAGCCGAAAATCCCTGGCCGAGATATTGACCAAACTTCCTGTTGCGGCTATGCCTGGAGTATCCCGTCACCAATAAGTCGCCCAAATAGGTCGAGTTACCAAGCCGAGCATTGGGTACGCCAACAGCTTGCAGCAACAATCCCAGTTCGTCGATTGCATTCGCAACCAGCACAGCCATAAAGTTGTCGCCATAGTGCAATCCTTCAGCCATACCGCAGACAATACCGACCACATTTTTATAAATGGCCGCGTACTCCACCCCGATCATATCAGCGCTATAGTGCACCTCCATATAGGGTGATGCAAAACCGTTCGAAATCGTTTGAATAACGCTTTCATTCGACCCACATAAGGTTATATAAGTTTTTTTGTTTCTTGCAATTTCTTCTGCGTGGCAAGGGCCCGCGATAATCGCCTGCTGTAAGTCGGTCAGTTCAAAATGCCGGGCAATGAATGCACTGGGAAGCAAATTCTCCGGCCCTACGGTTCCTTTTATTGCGGTAATCACAAATTTGCCGCTCATATCCTTTTGGGGGATTGCTTCGCAAACTTGATCCAGTTGCGCACTTGGAACAACAAACAGGATCACTTTCGAGCGCGCCACGATCATATCCAGCTGATCAGAAGCATAAATTTTTGTATTATCAAGTTTTAAAAAAGGTAGGTAGTCGGGATTGATAGCATCGTCATTGATTGAGCGTACCTGTTCGGAACGCCGCATATACCAGTTCACATGTATGCTATTTTCTGTTAGAATTTTAACCAGGGCCGTGGCCCAACTCCCACCACCAATCACACTAATCTCATTCAAATTATTGGGGGTTTTAAAGAGGCAAAAACAGCGATTTTTTGCCATCGGGTTATCTATTAATTGACAAAAGTAATGAAAAATTAATCAATAAGCAAAAAATACCAATTAAAAGCGTATTTTAACGTACAAAAACACGTGTTAATATTTTTTCTTAAATTTGTCTGTTCATATGAAAAATTCAACTATGCTAAATCTCAGTGAACAATCATCAACTTCAATCTATCAGTACATTTTCGATCTCTTTTCCAAATTGGGCTTACCCGCACAGCAGTCCCATATAGCAACCGCTGCAGGGCTCCTTTTGACCGCAGCATTACTCCTCTATGTGCTCGACTATATCATGCGCGGTGTATTTTTTACAGCGCTAAATAAAATTGCACTTCGAACTTCAACCAAATGGGATGATTACCTTTTGAGCAATAAGGTACATATTCGAGTGAGTCGTGCCATTCTCGTTTTGCTGGCGCGACAGTTGTTACCGATTGTTTTTCTGGGCTTTCCAGTGTTAACGGCTGCTTTGGTAAAATTTTTGGATTTAGTGGTGTTGCTGACTATCTATCATCTTATGAATAGCCTATTGAAAACCTGCCGTGATATCTTCCGCACTTCAAATGGTTTTAAAGATAAGCCCATTGACAGTTACCTGCAGGTGGTACAGATTTTTTTAATTTTTGTGATCGGAACACTCGCTGTCTCACTTCTAACAGGAAACTCACCATGGTCCTTTCTCGTGTCACTGGGCGCAGCTTCCGCAATTCTGATGTTGGTATTTAAAGATACAATTTTGGGATTTGTTGCCAGTATTCAAGTGTCGGCCAATGACTCCGTGCGTGTTGGTGACTGGATTGAAATGCCCAAATATGGTGTAGATGGTGACGTGTTACAGATTAATCTTAACAATGTCAAAATACAGAATTGGGACAAAACCATTGTCACTATACCGACCTATACGCTTCTCAGCGATGCATTCAAAAATTATCGCGGAATGCAAGAGACTGGTGGTCGTCGTATTAAGCGCGCACTGAATATTAAAATGTCATCAGTACGGTATCTTAGCGAGGAGGAAATAACAGCATTGAAAAATATCCGAATACTATCGCCTTACATTGATCAGCGCGAACGCGAGATTGCCGCATATAATAAGACATGGAATACAGACAATTCTTCGCCAGTTAACGGCCGAAGAATGACGAACATTGGTCTATTTCGGGCTTATGTCCTCGCATACGCAAAAAACAACCCTAATATCCACCAAGAATTGACGTTATTGGTACGTCAGCTGGCTCCGACTGAATATGGCATACCCTTGGAATTATATATGTTTACCAAGGGAACACAATGGGTATATTTTGAAGATACGATGGCCGATATTTTTGACCATCTGCTCGCAGCAATCAAACACTTTCACTTGCAAATCTTTGAACTGCCGGCGGCAGACGATTTGCGTTTACTAGTATCGAGAGAAGAACATGCTGAATCTAGCTTGTAACTAACAAATAGTGCCCAATTGTCTTCCTATAAAAACTATTGGGCACTTTTCAGTAAACCGTTATCGGAATACCCGCTGGATCAGTTTACCGATCTCAGCAAAGTCTTGGTGATTACTAATCGCGCGCTTTTCTGACACGTCATTGTTATTATCAGTAAAGGGATAAATCAGTAGATAATTGTTATCAATCTGATTTTCGTTAAGGTATTGGGTAATGGTATGAATTGGCGACTTATACGAAAAGCGGTTACGGTCGGCCATTAGCACGATTAACCCCTGATCAGCTGTTAGTCCGCCAATAACCTGATCGACTTCTTTCCAGTCGGATATGGTTACAAATGACGCTTCGACAGCCGACTTTTTGATGATCCGATGAAGAATTTCGATGATATCTGCTGTACTGTAAAATATAAGTGGGGCACTCGAATTGCGCGCAATATTCCATATTTTTGATAGCGCTTCAAAAAAGCCGGATTCCCGGTATGCCAATGGGGGGATAAGCACAACATACTCTTTTACAGTTGAAATTGGTTGAATAGCACGGTATAACATTAAATTGACATGCTCATTTTTTAAATAGCCATTATACAGATTATACATAAAAGACGTTGAAAAGCCCTTATCTTTATCCAAGCCAATAATCAGATCCGAAATGGATTTTTCTTTAATCACATTATTTATTCCGTCAACTACTCCGTTGTCATGTCGGGTAATAGCCTGTACCTGCACATCAGCCGATGCTCCCAGTTTCACTGCGGATTCAAGAATCCTTTCTGCATTTTTTACCGAAGATTCATTCTTATCCTCACTAATGATATTTAAAGCAAAGAGCTGATCTTCTTTTGATTTTGTACGGATCAGCAGTCCCAAATTGACCATTTTTTCTGTCATCTGTTCGGTATTGATCGGCAATAGAATATGAGCATCGGGCAGCTTATCCCCTGCTATGGTATCTTCGCGATCTGCCTCAGCAATGCGCTGCGCATTGGACATTGACACAAAAGATGAGATCGTACACGAAATCAGAATCAGTAAAATACTCCCGTTCAGCACATGTTCATTGAGTAAACGAATGGGTTCACCTTCTGTTGTTTGGCCGAGAATAATATTATAACCCACCATAACAGTGGCTAATGTTGCGGCAGCAGAAGCCGAGCTCATCCCAAATATAAGCATACCCTCTTCTTTATTAAGACGGAAGGTCTTTTGCGTTAGCATGGCGGCTATATATTTACCACCAATAGAGGCGACCAACATGGTAGCTGCTACCCCAAGGGTTTCCCAGCTCTTAAAAAATGCCGAAAAATCAATGAGCATACCCACGCTAATGAGGAAGAATGGAATGAAAATAGCATTTCCAACAAATTCAATCCGGTTCATCAATGACGACGTATGTGGAATCAGGCGATTTAACGCGAGACCAGCAAAAAAGGCACCAATTATGGATTCAATACCGGCCAGTTCCGCCAAAATCGAAGCCAGATAGATCATCACGACGACAAAGATATATTGGGATATTTTGTCCGGCACGTTTTTAAAAAACCAGCGGGCTATAATCGGGAATACCAACAAGACAACCAAGGCAAAAGCAATCATTGAAACACCTAATCGAATCCAAAAGACTGTACCCACTTCCCCCTGAGACACGCCTACAATCACAGCCAACACCAAAAGAGTCAGCACATCTGTAATCATAGTCCCGCCAACGGTAATGTTGACGGAAAGATTTTTTGCTATGCCCAAACTACTGATCATAGGATAAACAATCAACGTATGTGACGAAAATAATGCGGCAAATAAAATTGAAGTCGCTAACGAAAAATGCAATACATAATATCCTCCGATAAATCCGAGGATAAACGGCGCCAAAAAAGTATAGATTGAGAACGTGATACTTTTCCATTTATTCTTCTTAAAGTCACCCATATCTATCTCCAATCCAGCTAGAAACATAATGTAAAGCAGCCCTGTCGTTCCTGTTACCACAACACTGCTGTCTCGCGAGAGCATATTGAAGCCATAGGGACCAACAATCGCACCTGCTACCAGTAAACCTAGCAGATGTGGAACTTTTATTTTATTAAGTAGCAGCGGCACCAGCAGTATAATGAGCAACTCGATAAAAAACTTAAGTAAAGGGTCTTCAACCGGAAAAGTAATGTGGTGAATACTGGCTAGGATCATCTTTCAGTGGGTGTAAGTTCAATAGAAAAGTTTGCTTGACAGTCGCCTTGTGTGCCGATCGTCTGTGTTCCGCGCATGATCTTAGCACCAATCAGATCAAGGTTCATCTGAACCCTCGCCCTACTTTCGTCCATACTATCTTGTACTTGAACCAAGCTAATCCGATTATCCAATAAAGAACCTTTAAAAAGTCGCGTCGTTTTATTTTTGGTATAGGTCTTTACATAAATACCTGTAGCATCAGCCATAAATTCCCATTGCTCGTTCCTCTGGTCACCAATTACATAATTGTTGCAATTCGACGAACGGCAGACCAATCTGCTACTCCATTGTCCTGCGATCGAATCTGGCCAATGCTGCACTATTGTGTCGGGCCTAAGCCGCTTGGATTCTGCTGCGCGCAGGCTATCCCGCATGGCTAATAATGCATCGTATTCAGACTCTTTCCGCGCAAAATCATGTTCTTTTTTTAAAAGTTGTTCTTCACGATCTTGCAAATCGTTCCTTCCAGTCTGACCGCAGGATACGATGAGTACTAAAAGAAATATCATGTATACTATATTCTTCACTTTAATCTAAATTATCTATAAATAAATTCTACTACAATATCACGTTTATACAAACCGTGAATCGGAGATAACGTGCAACAACCTCAGGCGAAATCATCCGCTATGACTGTTACCTCATCGTAGATTTTTGTTCGCATTACTACTAATAAACATTTCATTTTTCTCCTCCGAAATGATTTCCAAAAAACGGTCGTAGTGCTTTAATACATCGCTGATCAATTCATTTCTTGTAAAGTACTGAATATCATACCCCTCACGGGCATCTCCAAAATACGATTTAGGAAAATACGTTTTTTTATCATCAAATTCTGGAAGATTCTCTTCTTCAACCACATAATCAGAAACCACTTTGACCTGGCTTTTTACGCCATAGATAAAATTGTTAATTACGTCATGCCGGATTTCAATTTGTATCCGCTTGGGCTGCGCTAACTCTTGAATCTTTGCTTCAATACCATTATACTTAAATTCTGCCTGCAAATCCTCAAAAGCGACCATCACGGTGTTCTTCATAAACTCTTCAACAGATTCGCGACTTTTAAATGAGACAATCTGTTGCAGGCGATCTTTCCAAAGTTCCCCCGACCACGGGACCGTACTGACCGAAAAATCACGTTCATAATAACTCCGATCAATGGTCAATGCTTTGACCAAACTGACACAAAAAAGCAGCATAATCAGCGAAAAAGGTAAAGCCGTGATAAGGGTCATGGTTTGCAATGCCTGCAATCCACCCGTATTTAACAACATAAGCGCCAAGATAGCCAACAGAGCCCCCCAAAATACCATTTGCCATTTTGGTGACTTTTCGGCATTCTTAGTAGAAATGCTATTCATCACCAGGATCCCCGAATCGGCTGAAGTCACAAAAAAGATAATGATAATCAGAATGACCAGATAGCTCACTATCTCGGAGAATGGTAAATAGTCCAAAAACCTAAACATCAAGGCATCAGGATTATCAGCCAGCGCGCTCAATGCACCTTTGGCAAAGTGCATATCAAACCACATCGCACTATTACCAAAAACAGACATCCAGATAAAATTAAATATGGTCGGGATAATAAGTACTGCCGCAATAAATTCGCGAATGGTGCGCCCTTTGGATATTTTAGCAATAAATAACCCAACATAAGGAGACCATGATATCCACCAGGCCCAATAAAGAATCGTCCAATTGTAGAACCAGGGCAATGTAGCTTCGTCATACACATGCGTATCAAAAGTTAAACTAAAGAAATTGTTTACATAATTACCTATTCCTTCCGTAAAACTTCCGATAAGGTAAACCGTTGGCCCTAAGAAAAGTACAAACAATAACAAGATCACTACGGTAATTATATTAATGTTACTCAATAGTTTTACCCCCTTATCAACACCGGATGTAGCTGATAAAATAGCTAATAGTGATAACACGGCAACAATAACAATCTGATAGGTAAAATTATTCTCAGGCAAAATCCCTAAAGTTTGCAAGCCTGCATTGACTTGGACCACGCCAAAACCCAGCGTCGTCGTAATGCCGAAGAACGTACTGCAGAGGGCAAATACATCAACAGCATTACCCCATTTTCCATTAATCTTATTTTTTAATAGTGGATAGAAACAACTCCGAAGGGACAGCGGCAGCCGATAGCGGTAAGCAAAATAAGACAGAGCCAGTCCCACAACGCCATAGATTGCCCAAGCATGTATACCCCAATGAAAAAATGTATACAGCTGGGCATTTTGAGCTCGATTGATATCATGATGGCCAGCAAATGCGTCTGTTGAAAAATGCTGCATCGGTTCAGCAACGCTGAAATACATCAACCCGATCCCCATACCGGCGGCAAACAACATAGAAATCCATGAAAAAAAAGTATACTCGGGTTTACTGTCGTTACTTCCTAGCTTGATATTACCAAATTTGCTAAACATCAGGTAAAGGAGAAAAATAACAAATAGTGTCACAGCCCATACGTAAACCCAGTTGAGGTTAACAAAGATAAATTGCTTGGCAGTATCTAAAATACGTACAGAAAGGGTCGGAAAAAATACCGACAATAGGCAAACGCCTATGATAAAGATCAGACTAGGAATAACAATTCCTTTATTAAATGTCGATTTTGACAACATCACTAAAATTAAATTTGTTTACAATGGAGTGCCAAGACAGTCGTCTTGACACCAATATATACGCTACATTAGGCATTGCTACGGATATGAATATCGCGTTGCGGAAAGGGAATCTCAATACCAGCCTGATCCAAAGCTTCTTTGCAGTTAATAATCAATTGCTCCTGCATCGTCCAGAAGTTTTCATTTGAAGTGGTTGCGCGCACAGATAGCGTGATTGCGCTATCTCCCAACTCATTGACCACAACCTGCGGCGCAGGGTCTTTGAACGCATACTCATTATTTTGAACAACCTCCAATAGTATCTGTTTAGCTTGTTTTAAGTCAGCACTGTAAGATACACCGATGTCGAACCACGTTCGGCGTGTACCCAAAACGGTGTAATTAGTAATACTACTGTTCGATAGCATGCCATTAGGAACGACAAGCTGCTGATTTTGCGGTGTATTTAATTTTGTATTGAAAATATCAATTTCAATCACAGTCCCTGAGACATTCGAGCTCGAACTTATATAATCGCCCACACGAAAGGGCTTCAGCAGTAAAATCAATATTCCGCCCGCAAAATTAGATAAAGAGCCCTGCAGCGCTAAACCGATAGCCAAACCCGCAGCACCAATAATAGCAACAAATGCTGAGGTTTGAACACCCAATTGTGTAACGACAACAATAAATAGTAATATATTTAAAATCCAACCAATTAAATTACTGAGAAAACGCTGCAAAGAAACGTCCATTTTCCGGCGTTCGAAGGCTTTGTCGATCATACGCTTCAACAAACGGATAATCCAAGATCCAATTAAATATATCAGTAATGCTGAGATCAGGGCTGTAATAATACGTGGCGCCCAGGCAATTGCAGAAGCAATAAAATTATTCCAATGTGCCTGTACGTCGTTCAATTCTAAATCATTCATAGTGCTTGTATTTAAAAAATGTAATACTGAATTTTCAATATAATCTAATATTGATTAAATACCAAAAAAGAAAGTGGATGTTATTTCTAACAACTAAGTAGCACGATTGTTTCTAAAAAGTACTGCATGCGGATTTAACCTCATAATAATAAATAGAATTTGTAGCGGATATACCACAAAACAGCACCATAAAGACGAACAATTTGTCCAACAAGAATTAAGCAACAGATGCTATACCGTCATTCATGAGAAAATGCAGCTCCAAAGCGAGCTTAAAAAGCTCGAATTAGCTTTGTGGAAGAAATTCACCAGCCAGGTGATGGTAAATTATCCAACATACATTAGCAATGTTATAAAATTAAAGCATAAAAATAGTTGATATGAATAGGATAACACATATATATAAATAATACATATATACGACCACATAAAAAATAAACAAAATCTATTCAATATTTCAGATAGTCTTGACTCGTTTTACCTACTTTTAGCCGACCTAAGAGTTCAATTTTACATGATGGAAGATTTGATCAATAGAATTTATAATATTATTTGGAGTGATGCGCTTGTCTACCTTTGTCTGCTTACAGGTATATACTTTACCGTTCGCTTTCGCTGTCCTCAACTGATGCAGGTTCGGGAAATGATCCGTTTGCTTTTTAATGGCAGTAGTTCCGATAAGGGCATCTCCTCTTTTCAGGCTTTCTCTTTGGCTATTTCAGGACGTGTGGGCACGGGAAATATCGCAGGTGTCGCGACAGCAATTGCCATGGGGGGGCCAGGGGCTATTTTCTGGATGTGGGTAATTGCATTTTTAGGCAGTGCTTCAGCTATTGTAGAAGCGACTCTTGGCCAGATGTACAAAGAGGTAAACGATGGTGAGTATCGAGGTGGCCCAGCATTTTACATTCTTAAAGGACTTAAATCCAAAACTTTTGCATGGGCTTTTGCAATCGTCACCATCATAAGTACCGGTTTTTTACTACCCGGGGTGCAGAGCAATAGCATCAGTTCAGCAGTTGAGTCTGCTTTCCACCTATCTCCCAGCGTGACGGGGTTGGCGATAGTTGGCCTACTCGCCATCATCATTATAGGTGGGGTAAAGCGTATCAGTACCGTCGCGGAATATGTTGTACCCTTTATGGCTGGCGCCTATATCCTTATGGCTTTGGTTATTATTGGGCTCAACTTTACAGAGATCCCTGCCGTTATTTCTTTGATCGTCAAATCTGCCTTAAACATGGAAGCCACATTTGGTGCTATAGCAGGAATGGCAATTTCCTGGGGGGTAAAACGAGGTATCTATAGCAATGAGGCCGGCCAGGGCACCGCCCCACACGCCGCCGCCGCCGCCGAAGTATCCCACCCCATCAAGCAAGGTCTCGTACAGGGATTTTCAGTATATGTTGATACCATGTTTGTATGCACAGCAACAGCCTTAATGATCCTCTTTACCGGCCAATATAATGTCGAAAATCCAGCTGGTGGATTTATTGTACAGCACCTTCCGGCTACAGAAATGGGACCAGCTTTTACACAACAAGCAGTATCCCATCATTTCCCAACGATCGGAAATGCCTTTGTCGCATTAGCGCTTGCCTTCTTTGCGTTTACCACCATCATGGCTTACTATTATATCGCTGAAACTAACATAAGTTTTGTTAGTCAAAAAAAACGACATAAAACCTTACTCATCTGGATTTTGCGACTACTGATTTTAGTATCGACCTATGTAGGCTGCACCAGCACAGCTAAATCTGCCTGGACATTGGGCGATATTGGAGTCGGACTGATGGCCTGGCTTAATCTGATCGCCATACTTCTGCTGCATAAAAAAGTACTTACGCTCTACGCAGATTATTGCGAGCAGCAGAAAGACAAAATAGACCCAGTATTTGACAGCAGTAAATTTCAATTTCCCAATCTGGACTTATGGTCCAAAAAAAATAGACAACACGATGAGTCAATTGATTAACCTTACCGTATTCAAAAATTTTTTCAAATCAAGTAATGCCGGTGGTATTTTACTATTTGTTTGCGTAATTATATCACTTATTATAGCCAATACTTCCGCAGGGCCCACATTGCAATCTTTTTTGGACACTTCTGTCGGTTTCGATTCTGATAAAGTGCATTTAAAGTATAGCATTCTACTTTGGATAAATGATGGCCTCATGGCAATATTTTTTCTACTTGTTGGACTCGAGATCAAGCGCGAGATAGTAGAAGGCGAACTCTCCTCTCCTAAACAGGCATCGTTACCGATACTATGTGCTATTGGAGGAGCCATAGTTCCTGCGCTCATATTTATAGCATTCAACACAGGCCGTGCAACAGCCGGAGGTTGGGGTATTCCCATGGCAACCGATATCGCTTTTGCATTGGCTGTAATAAGTCTATTAGGGAACCGGATTCCTGCAAGTTTAAAAGTGTTTTTAGCCGCTTTGGCTATCGTTGACGATCTGATCGCTATTTTAGTAATTGCTTTTTTCTATTCGTCGGGCATTGAAACTACTTTTTTAATTTATGCGGGCATCGGTATGATTATCCTCTTTGTCATGAATCGCGTGAATGTGCAAAATCCTTATTTGTATCTGATCCCAGGCATATTCATCTGGTACTTCATCCATCATTCGGGTATACATGCAACGATAGCTGGTGTTATGGTCGCCATGACAATCCCAACAAATGATACAGACATTGAGTCTCCTTTAGAGCTTTTAGAACATGCTCTTGTGAAACCTGTAAATTTTATCATTATCCCCTTATTTGCATTTGCCAACACCAATATCACCATTGAAAGCGAGATGCTTACAGGACTTGTCGCACCTATGGGATTGGGTATTAGCCTAGGCTTACTGCTTGGTAAGCCCCTTGGAATTTTGATCATGACTTTTGTGTGTTCAAAACTAGGCATCAGTAGCCTCCCAGAAGGAAGCTCATTCAGACATATCTTTGGTGTGGGCTTATTGGCCGGAATTGGCTTTACAATGTCTATATTTATTTCGATCTTATCCTTCAGCGATCTGTTACATATTAATGAAGCGAAGCTCGCCATTCTGCTGACTTCCCTACTTGCCGGAACTTTAGGATATCTCGCGTTGTCAATATTTGGTCAGAGACAAAAATAAATATTTTTAAAAAATGGCCTACGATGATGCAGCTACGTTGTGACGCACGACGGGACTGGCTTACCTAGAAAAGGGATTTGATTGTCTTTTATAAGTAAAAACAATTCCATTTTAAAACTTTTCCTTAATCCTTTATGAAAATTCATAGTTAAACCTATCATAACAATAATGGAGTCGAGATCCTCAGTGTTTAAATTGATTAAAACCAAGTGGGTCTTTACATCGTATATTATCAAACAAGAACGGACAATCGCTATGAAAAAAGCATTTTTATTACTACTGCTAGGGTTAGGCTTATTTACGCTGAGCAAATTTGGGTTTTCACAGAAATCGGATCCACCGAAACAGAAACAGATTGAGAAACAATTGGCGGCCCCTATAGCCAAGCATGATCAGGTTATTTATTTTGCCGGTGGATGCTTCTGGGGTACCGAGCATTTTTTTAAACAAGTGCGCGGCGTTACGGCCACGGAAGTAGGTTATGCCAATGGTAATTTAAAGCATCCTAGCTATGAACAGGTTTCTACCGGAAAGACAGGCTTTGCTGAAACCGTCAAAGTCACTTATGACCCACAAATCGTTGAACTTAAGCTTCTCGTGGATTTATTTTTAAAGACAATAGACCCCACCTCCCTCAATAAACAGGGAAACGATATCGGAACACAATACCGTACCGGTATTTACTATACCGATAAATCAGTTATTCCAGTTATTAAGAAGAGCCTAGCCGAACTGAACAAGCAATATCCGGCAAAAATAGTTGTCGAACTCGAGCCTTTACAGAATTACTACGATGCGGAGGCGTACCATCAAAAGTATCTAGACAAAAACCCTGGTGGCTACTGCCATATTGTTCCAGAGATGTTCGATCTGGCGCGCAAAGCCAACCCGGCCCCCAAGGATTCTACTGCGCCGAAAAGTTATCACAAAAAAGATAGAAGCACACTTAAAAAGCAACTTACACCACTGCAATACGATGTAACGCAGAATCAGGCAACTGAACGTGCCTTTGACAACGCATACAATGATGAGTTTAGAGATGGTATTTACGTGGATATTACCACTGGTGAACCACTATTTGTCTCGACAGATAAATTTGAATCAGGTTGTGGATGGCCCAGCTTTTCCAAACCGATCAATCCCGACTTAGTCGAAGAATTAGCTGATAACTCCCACGGTATGCGCCGCACAGAGGTACGCAGCAAAACCGGAGACGCTCATTTGGGCCATGTTTTTGACGATGGTCCATCGGACAAAGGCGGTTTACGCTATTGCATCAATAGTGCATCGCTCCAATTTATCCCCAAAGAAGAGATGAAAGCCAAGGGTTATGAGAAATATCTGCCCCTACTCGTCAAGAAGTAAAACGAAATACTCAACCGCTTCTTAAAAAACTGGTGCAAGTCTGCATCAGTTTTTTTTTGAAAAAAATAAAAAAAAATTAGGATTTAGAAATCCAAGCGTTCCAAAAAGTCGTAAATGATTATAAGTACAGAAAAATATTATAAACTAAAAGACTTTTGTTATGGAAAAGATAACAACTCCCCACAACGATTCGCTATTGACTCCCAATGGTGATATAGACAAAAAGGATCTCCGCAGAAGAGATTTTTTAAAGTTTGCAGGCGCCAGTGCAGCATCGCTGGCCATCCTCGGTTTGTCGAGCTGTAAAAAAGACCATGATGACAACATGGATAACGGCGGAAAAGGCCTATATTTTGGTAGTGGCGATATCGCTATCCTCAACTATGCCTATGCTCTGGAGCAGCTCGAAGCTGCCTTCTACATTCAATTGGTCAATAATCCCTACTCAGGCATGACCGATATGGAAAAAGTCTTCTTTACCGATATCCGTGATCACGAGATTGCCCACCGTGAATTTTTTAAAGTTGCGCTGGGTGCCAAAGCAATCTCCAGCCTTGAATTAAATCTTTCAAGTATTAATTTTAGCAGCCGTGAAAATGTACTGGCAACTGCCAAAACATTTGAAGATCTCGGGGTATCCGCATATAATGGTGCTGGGTGGCTTATCAAAGACCCTAATTACCTGTTGTTAGCCGGAAAGATTGTGTCGGTAGAGGCACGCCATGCGGCTTGGGTAAGGGATATGATCGATAACGGCAGTTTCGCCAACCAGGAAGTTGTTGATTCCAACGGACTCGATGTGGCAAAAAGTCCCAGTGTCGTATTGAGCGCCGCCGCACCCTTTATCAAATCTAAAATTGATGTATCGGATCTACCAACTTATTAATTCACCTAAACACAGATTATCATGAATCTTTTAAATGTTTTTGACCAAATAAATGCTGTAGATCCTGAGTTCAGTGATCGTATCAGCCCACGTCGCGAAGCTATTAAAAATCTAGCTTCCATGAGTAAAAAAGTAACCTTAGCGGCGCTGCCTTTTTTTGTCAGTGAACTTTTCAAAAAGGCTTACGGTGCAACCGCCCCTACAGATGTCAATGGCGTCCTCAATTATGCACTCACGCTCGAATATTTGGAAGCCGAATATTATACGATGGGGGTTGCTAAATCTGGACTTATCCCTTCGGGTAAGCCTCTTGGTGCTATCACGACCATACGGGATCATGAAGTCGCCCATGTCAACTTTTTGAAACAGGTATTGGGTAGTAAGGCTGTATCGAAGCCAACATTTGATTTTACGGCTGGTGGCACTTTTGGTAATGTCTTTAGCGATTATGACACATTTTTAGCTGTTGCACAAGCGTTTGAAGATACCGGTGTACGCGCTTATAAAGGCCAAGCAGGCATCTTAGTTGGCAATCGGGTTGTCCTTACTGCAGCATTGCAGATTCACTCGGTTGAAGCTAGGCATGCATCACATATCCGTCAGATGCGTCGTGCACGCGGGGGTGGTGCAGCAAATCAAAAACCTTGGATCACTGGCGCAAACGATTCTGGTATCGGTACCGTTGTCGACGCTGTATACGCTGGTGAAGATAATGTAAAGCAGGCAGGTGTTGATATTACAGCACTCAGTAGTTCCATTGGAAAGATCTCCACAAATGCGGCTACACAATCTTTTGATGAACCATTATCTGCCGAAGCTGTACTTAACATTGCAGGTTTATTTATCAAAGCTTAATAAAAGTCAAGCTACCTGTTAAAACAGCCCTGGTCTGCTATTCAGATCAGGGTTTTTCATACTATGTTTCATACAGAGTAGATTTCATATAAAATCATAAATCCCATTTTTCCAGCCTAATATTTTGTCAGAATCCGCATCAAGCCAGTTTTTAAGTAAGGTAGCATACACCTTTCTAAAATCTTCGGCATACTGGAGATCCCCTTCATTGAGTTGGGTCAGATCCGGCAAATCATTTAGTAATCCTTGCTTTTTTAATCCGCCCGAGACCAAGAAAAGCTGATTGGCGGTACCGTGATCGGTGCCATTGCTCGCGTTCTGTGCCACCCTTCGGCCAAATTCCGAAAAAGTCATGAGCATAACATGCCGAAAAAGCCCATCTTGCTTTAAATCCGCTACAAAAGCTTCTACAGCATCATTGATCGTGCGAAATAGGCTCTCCTGCCGTTGATTTTGGTTGATATGCGTATCAAAACTACCGATCTGCAAATAATAAACCTGCGTATTGATATCCGATTTAATCAGCGAAGAGACCGTCTTCAGATCCTTCCCAAGCTCCGAGTCGGGATACGTCGCTGCAGTCTTTCTGGCTTTGCTCTGTTCAAAGATATAATCGGCATTGTTGAGGGTATCCCCCAGCGTCTGGTACAGATAAGCAACTGTTTCGTCTTCATGCTGATGCCGATGTTCCTGATACAGCTTTTTAAAATACGCTTCACGACTTGTCTGATAAAGCTTTTTGGGATCTTTAAATGCGAATGCCTTTTGATGCCTTCCTTTGAGCGCGAGGCTAAGCATATCATTCACCTCCAAAGCTTTCGTAGGATGGTCGCAGTCGTAACAGGCCTGATCAAGATAGCGCCCTATCCAGCCGCTCTCCAAGTATTCATCACTTCGGCTCGCACTATGCCAGATATCCATGCTACGAAAATGCGATTTGTTTGGATCGGGATAACCGACATTATTAAGCACAGCCAGCTCCCCACGATCAAAAAGCGTTTTAAAAAATGGCAACGCCGGATGAATACCCGCTTCATCCGTGAGCCGCAGCGCATTATTGATGGCAATCGTCTGCCGCTCGCGAAAGTAAATATCATTACGGATCGGAATGATCGTATTAAGCCCGTCGTTTCCTCCGCTGAGCTGTAATATCACCAATACCTTATTCCGATTTTCCAGCGCAGGGGACGAAGATAGGGCTTTTAAGAAATTAGGCAACAGTAGCGATGCCGACGCGAGTGAACTCGCTTTGAGAAATTGCCTTCGTTTAAGAATCATAGTAGTCGTTCTAACGGTTAACAAAGCTGATATTCGGGAGTGCTCATGGCTTCAATAATTGCCAGTCGAATATTTTCACTGTCATATTCATCCCGTAATGCTTTTTCAAAGGATATCTGCCGCTGCAACAAAATACGAAAAGGGTCTCTCCCCCCAAAAGTAACTTCTACAGTGGACCAGTCAATGGAAATTTTTGGATTCTTATAGGCTTTTGCAAGCGCCCTCGACTGTTTCAGCCCCATGTCGAGGTCATCGTCATTATGGACATCAAGTTCGAGCGGCCGCAATCCGCTCCATATCTGCGGCAGCTGCATGCGGAGCAACAAGGTAGAGCTGTCTATCCATGCTTTTCCCGACGGCCAACCCGACACGTTAGGCGGATACAAAAGCATCTGTCCCAATAATTTCTGATAAATAATAAGGTTTTCCGGGTACGCGATCTCCATGGGTAATATGCGCATAATACCAGCCATAAGTTCTATAGGTGACTTTACTTTGTTGCCTATATGTTTAACATCGTAAAACCAGTCCGCCGTAAATATGCTGTTGACAAGTTGCCTGATATCATATCCTGAATGATAGAAATCACGGCTCAGTAAAGAGACAATTTCCTCATCCACCTGTTCGTTAACCAAAAAACGGTATAGCTTTCGCGTAATAAACTGGGCTGTAACTGGCTGCTCCAATATACTATCCAAAATATCATTTCCATCAAAATTTCCCGTTTTCCCCAAAAATGTTTTACTGCCGGTGTCATGAAACTTTTTGCGTACCAAGAATTGACCATCCTTATCGTAAGACCAACCTGTAAAGGCGCGCGCGGCCTCCCTAACATCCAATTCAGTATAATTACCTCGTCCCATTGTGAAGAGCTCCATCACTTCCCGCGCGAAGTTTTCGTTCGGATGCCCCTTTTTATTTTGCTGGTTGTTTAGGAAGCTGAGCATAGCTGGGGCTTTAGAAACGGCAAATAGCAGGTCCCGAAAATTTCCTAGGGCATGCTCTCTGATTTCATTGAGGATGTGCGCACTAAAATTGGCATTGATGACCCTGCTCGCAAAGTGACCATGCCAAAAAAAAGCCATTTTCTCCCTGAGCTGGTCCTCACCATGCACCATTGCCTCAAGAAAATTAAGATTGATTTCAATATTACGCTTCCGGTTGAGCTGCTGTACCAGCTTTTTATCTGAAGCATTCAATTGAGATAGAGTCGTATAGTCAACCGCCCGCTGCTCCGAACTGAAACTGATCGGGTGGAATGGACGCGCCTGCGCATATACATTCCATATTGCTTTGGGAGATTGCTGTTCAAAATCCGTAATCTGCTGAAGGCTCATTCCAAATCCCGCTCGATTGGCCAGATGCTTATTTTTTATAAAATCAGAAATCATCATGCTTCCATTTATACCTAAATAACGAATTATCTATAGCTTTTAGCATAAAATAGCAGAGATTTAACAAACATTAAGCTAAATTAACAGTTTAATTATCAACTACTTTCAGGACTGCTAATTTTTTATTAAATTTAATGTAATATGGGCATACGGTCATTCAACTTGGCATTTCATACATATTTTACGATCGACTAGTCGACAAACCTTTAAAAACCGAATATCACATGTTAAAATTAACCAGGGTATGGGTATTATTATCGTTTCTTCCGCTGTTCATACAGTGCGTGGGAAGTCAAAGTGAGCCGTCCGAAAATTTCGATTGGCTTGTAGGAGAATGGCAGCGCACCAACGAAGCCAAAGATAAAAAGACCTTTGAATATTGGAAGAAACTGACCGATTCTGAATATGTAGGCTTTGCATTTACATTGCAAAACATGGATACCATTCATCAGGAAACCATGCAGTTGCTAAAATCTGATGGTAACTGGAATTTAAGGGTTAAAACGCCTGATGAGAAAGATTTTATCGCATTTACCATGACCATGATGAAAGATGGCCTGTTCGAATGCAATAATGACTCGCTTCCGTTCCCAAAAAAGATTTCTTACTGGCGGGACGGTGAGAAATTGAAAGCAAATGTGGCAGGTGATAGCCTCCAGATTCCTTTCGATTTTAGTAAGATTTCCAAATAGGGAGCTCTACAATCCTTTACGTTCAAAGCCAACTGAAACATGTCAGTTGGCTTTATACACTGATGCCGCCAGTTTCATCTTTTTTCGAACCACCAAAGCAATCACCCAAACAAGTAGAAGAATACCTAAAATTGCGCCGCTTTTGGCGTTTATACCGGGAAAGAAATTATTGAGGGAATGAAATGCACTGACAGCAACGAGTGACCCCGTTGCATCGGCGACTTTACCTATTCCCCAACTTCCCAACACCAAAATGGCGAAAAATGAGAACTGAACCGGCGTAAAATCAAAATTGAGATGCCATAAAAACCATAGTAATGACAGCAGCACTATGTTGTAGATAGGCTTTAATGCTTTAAACTCCTGATAGAGAAAGCCCCGCCATCCAATTTCTTCCAGCAGACCGTAGATAAGCACAGTAAAAACAGTTAAATATGGAATAGTACCTTTTAAAAAATAAGACACCGTGCTGATCAAAAGTACCGGAAATGTCCAATATAACGTAATCGGAAAAAGGAGACTCTTATAGTTTCCTTTGAGTGATAGTATGGGCTTTATCTTGAAAGTCACAAACACAATCCCAGCTCCAAGCGCAGGCCCCATTCCTGTTAGGATGGATTTTAAATACGGATTGTCGATGGCATGTAGTAATTCAGTTTTGTTGGTCAAATAGCGGCATGCGATGGCAATAATATAATAAACAATAACGGCCCAATAATTGATTTTTCTTTTCATCCTATATGTATAGCTTTTTTGCAATGCCCAAAAATAACTGCATTGAAACGAAAAACACTTGACGAAAGTTAAGAAATCTTTTTTCTTATTCTGCTCAGGCTCTCCGGTGCTATACCCAGATAAGAAGCGATAATTTTAAGCGGTGTACGCTGAAAGATATAGGGTCGTTCTGTAATCAGTTTCTGGTATCGTTCGGTGGGCGACAAAGTCAGCAAATTAATTTGCTCAGATTGCTTAGCTGTAAACATGATATCCGAAATCGCTTTCCCGATAAGAAGTGATCGGTCGGACTTTGCATAGAGCTCCTGTAAATTCTGATGGCTTACCGACCAAAGTTCTGTATCTTCGAGGCATTCCGTTTTGATGACAGTCGGTCTCTGTGAAATAAAAGAAAGGTAATCGCTGAATAGCTGGTTTTCATAATATAGATTGATACAGATGTCTTTATGCTGATAAGGCACAAAATGTCCTACCGAACCCGAAACTAGAATGTTGATAAACTTTTCGGTCTTATCGTATGCCTTCACGATTTCATTTTTCGCAAAACTCCGACGTTGCACCACTTTTGCAAATTCAACCCAAAATTTAATGTCGACGGAATAATAAGTATCAAATACCGCTTTGATGTTTTCAGGAGATGGCCCCTTCATATCGCTTTGTTTTTATAATACGAAGTATCGCTCATCTTCCTAATCACCCTTTTTCCGGCTGCTGTATGGTAAAGAAAGGAAACCCCTCCACTGACACCGTATAAATCCATTGTTTGAAGACTTTCCACCGGCAATCCAAGCCACATGACATTGAAGATACTTAAGCTATCTCCGTGCGAAACAAGGATGATATTCTCTTCATTACCAGATATTATCGTTTCATAAAAGGGAATCATCCTTTGCCATACGTCAAATCTGGATTCTGCATCACTAAAACATTTGTCGTAGATTGATCGTTCTTCCGCCTCGATATTGTCTTTAAGCCATTGAACCGATTGCCCCACCGCTCGTCCAAGGTAACGTTCTTTTAGCGCGGTTGCCGATTGGGGAACGACATTAAATTGTTTTCCAATGATATCGGCGGTCTGTGATGTTCTGCTGAGCGGTGAGGTATACACAGAAAACTTCGTATCCCGAAATTCCGGCTTTAAATTAGCAGCGATATTTTCCGCTTGTTGGATCCCTTTTTCCGTCAATGGCCAATCATTCCAAGAACCAATCATGCCGTTCGTATGATGCACGGATTCCGGATGTTGTATCGTGATGATATTTTTCTTTTGAAACATACGTATATGAGTAGACATTTAAGAAAAGCTGACGGCAACTTGGTTGCCGTCAGCTTAAACTTTATGCTGTCCACAATGGATAGCGTGTGGTTCAAAAATACCGAAACTTTAGTATAACGACAAATTGTCGTTGGTTTCCAGTAGCGCATTGATACACCACATATAGGCCGCCTGCCCATGATAATCGCCCGTATGTCGAGGGCGATCGTAATAATACTGTTTATCGTTCTTTTTATTGGTACCCACACAGATTTCTGATACCGCTCCTTGCCCGTCAACATATTTTGCAAGCGCCAGCCAAGCTCTTCGGGCAACGGGACCATATTGCTTTTCATTTAACCAGCCGTGCTTTACCCCGGTTATGATCGCATAAGCAAACATTGCCGAGCCCGAAGTTTCTGCCCAACAGTCAGCTTCATCAATCAGCTGATTCCACATGCCACTTTTGCGCTGCTCTTTTTTCAAACTCGCCATCATGGTAAGATAGCCCTTCAAAATACGGGGCCGGTCAGCATGGTCTTTCGGAAGCATGCGCAGCAATTCGGTCATACCCGCGGCCATCCAGCCATTACCACGTCCCCAATAGTAAGGAACATCAGGTGCATGGTAAAACAATCCGTTGGGGCGTTGTAATTTATCTAAATAAAGCACCATTTCTTTCGCCGCGCGGTCGAGATATTTTGACTCACCCGTTGCTTTAAAGGCAGCCGTCTGTACAATCGTAATCATGTACATATCGTCAATCCACATCCGGGTCTGCCAGGAGTATCCCTGCTGAGCCCAGTTTTTAGCCTCCTGCCCCGCATTTTCTGGTACCTGCCATTGCGTGTCCGCGTAGGGCAAGCCCAAGTCGAGATAACTTCCCTCCTTAGTCAGTTGGTAGAGACGCAAAGGCAGACTTCCAAACATATTTAAGTCTACATGATTTTTCGGTGGCAGCAACTGTGGCTCGCTCGATACGAGTTTGGAAAATCGATCTTTCATTGCTTGCATCAACTTTGCATCATTTGTTACATGCGCATAGTTAATTGCACCGGTCCAATAAAAGGTCTCCGGATAGCTGATCCATTTACCGGCATGTAGCATATGTTTGCCCGCGATAAAACGATGCGCGATGCGATGTCCGACCTCCATTGGATCTGCCTCGGCCGGAAAACTTACCAGATTCGACTGTGCGATTAGCAGTTGAACTGGAAGGATCAATAAAAATAAAAGGGTCTTCTTTATCATATGAATGAGTTTTATGTATATATAAAATGATGTTAATTATCAAATAAGTATTAAAAAATTCCCAACTTATTGCGCTAATGCACAAAAGTCTTGGGCCCTCTGGGTGCTATTCCACTTTAGATTCATCCGCAACAGCATCCTCCCATTGATCCCATACTGGCGTAGCCGGATTGTAACCATCGTAGCCATAGTTTTGCTTTAACTGTCCTTTAATATTCGAAGTGATCGCTACATTGGGGATTGGCCAATACATATTCTTTTTATCCATGGTATAGTTAATATCACTTAGGCCTGTTGCATTGACATGAATGATGCCTTTGTTGTATAAGCTATAATGCACAATGCGTTGATACCAGTAGCTACCGCCACTGGCATCTGTGCCACTTTGTTTATCAAAATTATCCAGATTATATACATTTCCCCATTCATCCGGTTTGCCGCTACGTGCCAGGCAAAGCGATACCCGTTTCAATTCCACATTACGCCATTCCTCCCAGTAGAGCTCGCGAGCCCTTTCATTCATAATATCTCCAATGGTCACTGGCCCATCATAGAGCTGCGTACATTTTGCCCGCTTACGTATGGCATTTAAGTCATCTTTAATAGTTCCATCAGACGGATTGATATAATACTTGGCTTCGGCGCGCAAGAGATAGGCTTCTGCCAGGCGATAGAGGTACCAATCTGCAATGCTACCGTTGGTAGCCCCCCGCGAACCGTCCGAACCGCTGATATTGGCCTCGCTTACTGGGTCATCCAGAAAAAATTTATAATGGGGCACATCGTACCAGCGACGGATGGTATCGCTACAAAGGAGTTTCCCTGTCGCTGGATCGTTAAGTAAAAGTGGTTTACCAAAATCTTTGGAAGCTTTATTGTTGACCTTGTAATCTTCCATGCGTACCCAGTTTCCTACCTTCGAACTGTGGCGCAGGTCGCCCTCATCTTGCTTTCCGTTGACCGCCCATACCCCCTGGGACTGGAAAGAAGTGGGTCGAAAAGTTCCAATACCGCGACCAAAGGCCCGCATGTAATCATATTTTGCATTGTAATCCCCACTGTTGCGTTTGATATTCAGCAAAGCCTGTTTCCCATCGGTCGTTTGTATCCGCGAGTCGAACACAAAGGGATATAAGATCCGCATGGTGAGCATTTTCACAAAAGACTCCGCATCGGCACCCCGGTTGGGCATTCCCATGATCACCTCGCGGTTGCTGGCGATCAATTTATTTTCAGGTCGGTGCATATCCCAGATCACATTACGCGTAATAGGCCAGGTCTGCCCTTCCCCGCCATCATTAAATGTACCGAAGCTTTCAGTCATCAAAGCATAGCCCGACTGGTCAATCAGGATATCGGTTTGCTCTCTGGCCTTTTGGTACTCCCCTATGGCCAGATAACATTTTGCCAGCAACATGCGGCAGGCCCCTTTGTTGATCATACCGATCAGGCTCATATTTTTCTGATCCGGTACCCATTGGACAGCAAATTCCATGTCCTTGGTTATCATCTGCAAAATGGCATCGCGCTTGGTACTTCGGTAATTCTGTTTGGGCACATCGATGATTGTCGTCACCAAAGGAACATCGCCATACTCAAACACCAATGCCATATAGCGGAAAGCCCTATGGAAATAAGCCCGTCCTTTATAAGCATTCCGATCTTGCTCGCTCAGGGTCTGAACCTGATCCACGTACTTGATAATGGTATTGGCATAACTGATCCCTTTATACGTTTCCTGCCATAGATACCATAGGCTGTTAGATCGGTCGAGATTCTGTAAGCTGGAGTTGTCACTGGTCGGTGTCAGCATATTGGCCACATCCGCCATCATGCTGCGTTTGTCCGTATTGCTGGCCACCATTAGTTCAGAAAAGATGTACTCTGTACCTAGGGTCAGCATCTCGTTATGATCTGTGGCCCAATACCCCTTAAGATGGCGGTCGCAGATGGCCATTGCTGAAAGTAAACCAGACTCGGTATTAAACGTTTCATTTGGTAAATAAATTGACAGCGGGTCGGGCTGCAAAAATTCTTTCGAGCAGCTGCTTATCGCTAGTGTACTGGCAAGCAAAAAGGCTATACCCTTGCCCAGGTTTCTGGATTTGTTTCGTATATTGTTCATGTACATCACAATTAATCAGGTTATAAAGATAAATTCACACCGAAGGTAAATACCCTTGAGGCCCAGGATCCTGTCTCTGGATCGCCGTATTCCCAGTCATTCGTCCAGGTTGCCACATTCCGCACCGTACCATACAGCTTCACCCGGTTGAGGTTATATTTGGAGGTCAGATGTCTTGGCAATGTATAGCCTACCGAGATGTTGTCGAGCCGGATAAACGAGCGGTCGTATAGCTGCGCTGCACCCTCTGCACCGATCGGTCCCTTAGCCTCAATACGGCCATAGCGATCGGTCGGATTGTCCGGTGTCCAATATTCCTTTGCGGGCAGATTAGCCAGTCCATAAGCCATACGTCCGCCGTCATCATCGTTATTCAGGTAATTGCCCGACAAACTTTTGTGCCCCATCGCCGAATAGATATTAAAAGAAAAACTAAGGTCATTCCACAGGATAAACTCGTTGCGCATCGACCAACGGAAACGTGGGTCCGTCTGCCCTAAAAAAACCTTGTCATTATTATTATATACAGGTTTTGTGATATCGCCGTTCACAACATCATCTGCGGTATACACATTGGCTACTTTGGGATCACCAGGCGCCTGCCCATATTTAGCCGCCTCGGCCGCCTCATTGGCCTGCCAGATCCCCGTCACCTGATAATTCCAGATGGCACCAATGGGCTGTCCGATAAACCAATTGTTCGAAATTTCATCCATTTCCTTACGGCCGGTCACATTTCCATTGGCGTCCAGCACATCTTGGTAGTTCTTGTAAAGATGCACGATCTGATTTTTATTGTAGGCAAAATTGAAGGAGGTCGACCATTGTAATTTTTCTTTCTTCAGGTTGACGGTGTTTAAGGTCAGTTCAATTCCTTTGTTGTCCACCTGCCCCAGGTTGGTGGTGATACTTCCAAATCCTGTAAAATTGGGTAGCTTTTGCTCCATGATCATGTCGTGGGTTTGCATCAGGTAGTACTCCAATGTTCCTGAAATGCGATTTTTTAAAAATCCGAAGTCCAGACCAAAATTCCAGGCTGTGGTCTTTTCCCACTGCAGGTTTGGATTGGCCAGCCGATCCACCATCAGGTAGCGGTATTGAACCAGTTCGCCGGCCGAGTTGAGGTAGCCATGCATCTTGCCACTGCCCGAATACAGGTTGGCCAACGCTAGATTCGGATCGGCCAGTTGCCGGTTTCCATTTTTACCGTATGAAACGCGCAACTTACCGTAATCCATTACATTCCCCCAGTCAAAGAATTTTTCTTTGGTAAAGTTCCAGGCTAAGGCTACAGAAGGAAAAGTCGCATAGGGGTTGGAAGTACCGAAAGCTGAATAACCATCCCGTCGGATAGACGTCGTGAGCATATAGCGGTCATCGTAGGCATAAAATAAACGGGCCAATAAGGCATCCGCTGTCTGATGGGTATCGTAGCTATCAAAGCTGCTGTTTTCCTTTGATCCATTTTTGGTATTGTGAAAGCCGAGGGCATCCGAAGGTAGGATATTGCGTGCCTCAATGCGATCTTTCCAGGATTGCTGTTCCTCAGCTTCCTGCACCAAAGTTACCATCAGGCGGTGTTTATCCGCAATGGTTTGTTCCCAAGTGATGGTGTTGTTGAGCGACCAGTCGAAACGCTTCGTTTGCTCGCGGTTTGCACCACGATCTGCCGGATTGGAACCCGGTAGTTCGGCCGACATAAAGTAACGGTCATGGAAATACTGCAAGCGTGGCGAAGCATTAAATGAATACGTGATATTAAAGGGCAGTTTAATTTTAGCATTGAAAATAGAGTTAAACACCGAATATCCTTTGTCCAGCTCTAGGTATTTCTTCTGAAAATCATAATTGTACCCCCGCTGACTGAACTGTTCGCTAAGCGGATATTGCAGCGGATTGCCGTTGGCATCTGCATAATCTGCGTACGGGCTGTTGCGCAGGATTTGATCCATATCGATATCTATATTCCCGTCCGAGCGGTCCTGGAAATTAACGTTTGCACCCAGCTCAAGCCAGTCGGTCACCTTTGCATTGATTTTCATATTGGCCCGCACAGCCTTGTAAGTATCGCTCACGACAGTGCCCTCATTCTTGAGGTAGCCCATAGACAGGTAATAGTTCACCCGGTCGCTTGCTCCGCTGATGCTAGCGTTGTAATCTTGGTTAAAGCCCGTACGAAAGGTATGATCGGCCCAATCGACCGTTTTTCCATCCAGAAAGTTCTGCAGCGCATTTCCTTGCAGCCCCAAACGGCGGCCCCAGATACTCCGGTCAGATTCGCCACTTTCATTGGTCGATTGCGCACGCCAGGCATCGAGCGACAAGGATGCCGGTAGCTGCCCTGGATTGAGGTAAAAGCCATAAGGCACCGTCAGGTTACCCTTAGCATCCCGGGTCTGATAAGCCTCATATAAGCCCGTCGTGGGATTAACGCCGTAGGTATTTTTGGTATACCAATCCTCTCGGTGCTGCAAATAGGCATCTGGGCTGAATCTTTTGCGGTATTCACTCAACTGTGTTGCACCAGCATTCATCGTCATATTGATGGTCGGTTTGCCCTGCTTCCCTTTTTTTGTGCTGATGATAATTACGCCACTGGCCGCTTTTGACCCATAGATAGCTGCAGCGGAAGCGTCCTTCAATACATCAATCTGCTCAATGTCATCCGGATTGATTTCAGAAAGTTCACCATAGAAAATCATCCCATCAAGCACCAGCAAGGGGTTGTTGTGTCCGCTGTTACTATCGTATACCGACCGTTTACCCCTTACCTCAATAGAACCGCCCCCTTTGGCCGAAGCATCATAGCCAATATTCAGTCCTGCCGAGCCACGCAAAATATCCTGTACAGTTTTGGGGTTTTCATTAGCAATGCGATCCGGATGGATTTGTGTCACCGAGCCCGTTAGGTCTTTTTTACGCATGGTACCGTAGCCCACCACCACCACTTCATCCAACTCGCCCGTGGTAGATGTTAGCTCCACATTGACGACGTTAGTTGCTGTTAGGTCGACCTCCTTGCTCTTGTATCCCAATAATGTAAATACTAACGTTTTGCTTGCGACAGGTATGGTAATGGTATAGGTTCCATCCGCCTTTGAAGCGGTGCTTACGTTGCTACCAGCCACATTGACAGTCACGGCAGCTAGCGGCTGGCCGGTATCATCTGTAATTTTACCTGTAATCTCACGATTTTGGATAGCCTTGTCCAAGGCCTTTAAAACGGGTACATTGGCCCTTACTATCGCAGCAGGACTCGATAAAGCGACAAGACACCACAGGCAGGAACAGGGTAGCCATTTGCTGGTGGCAAAACCATAAAACAGATTTTGTTTTAGTTTACAATTGTTTCTCATAAAGAAATACTCACTTTAGATGAATCAGTAATTTTATAATTGGCTTCCTTGATTCAAGGAATCTTAATTGTAAAAGTGAAGATTAGGAATTAGAAAAACAGGACGATATTGTATCAAAAAATTGCGACTTTGTCTCAATAACGAACATTTCGGTCAAAAAAGTGCCTAGCGGGACACCTCCGACCTTTAGCGATCCGTTCCAACACATCATACTTTGAAGTTATCAACATTTAACTACAACGTTTTCGTTCTTTAACTATAACGTTTTCGTATTTTTCGTATGACAAAATGCTTTCTCCAAAATCGATGATGATGCGCCTGCACTAAATAAGTTGACGCGTATTTTAAATAAAACCCTAGTTTTCGTGGATTGATTTAAAATGATCAACCGTGTAATTTTGGATTATACCAAAAGAAAAGAACGATGAAAAAGTTATTTTGCATAGCCGTACAGCTATTTACTTTATTGATTGTCAGCTCTTGCTCAAAGGACAGTGTGGAAAATGGTAACGGATCGAGCACTTACCCCGCTGCATTGAAGGGAACGATTTATTACGACTGGGCGACTGAAGGGGTGCTGAAGATGAGCTTACCCGACGGCGTCGGTGGATCTTTTATACCAGACGACTCAAAGCTGAATAATTTCGATATTTCACGCGATGGAAAATGGAAACTAACCGCTGTAAATGCAAGCACATTAGGCCAGTACGATGTAAAGTTTACGATCAGTGCTATGAACAGCGGAAACATCGTCGAAGAATTTATTTATAACAGCCCTGCTGGAAACTCCTACTGCAAAGGCTACCTATCCCCCGACAACAGCTTAATCCTGGTAACGTCAAATGACTTTCAGGACGGGGTGACCATTTTAAAGCGAAACGGCGAATTTGTCGCACGTATTGTAGACATTAATGGTGAACGGCTGGGCTTCAACGAATCGCGGGTATGGCTACCAGGAAATAACATTGTCTTGACACATGGAAAGTATATCATAAAGATTGCTCCCCCTTATAACTCCGGAGCCTTGGTGAAGGAAATGAACTATCAGGACTGGGGCAAGCTGACGGTCAACCAAGCGGGAACACAATTTGCACTCAACATCGGCAACCATATCTACACCATGGATGTAGACGGAAATAACCTCAAGCAGGTCACTTCAAGCAATTTTAAAGAATCGATGCCAGCATTCTCACCGGATGGAAAATACCTATTGATTGGTACCAATTATCGGTCTACGGGAACACTTGGATACCTATGGGACTTAAAAATTATTCCGAATGATGGTAAGCAGCACGATGTTGGTTTAGAAACCAATAGTGCTTCCGAAGTCCTTCCTGTCATCTGGAAAGGAAAAGACAGAATTGAAAGCGCTGATGGACAGATGATTTGGCGGTAATAAGAATTATTTTGTATTTTGAGAAATCAATATTCTGTTTCCCGTGCATGCATAAAATGTTACTATTTATCGCAGTGCTCTGTGCACTGCCACGCTTCAATGCCCTTGGCCAGCAAAAGAATCAACTTGAGCACTATAGCGATAGCCTATATCAACAACTGCTGCGTGTGGACGATCAGGAGCGCAAGGCCCAAGCCCTGTATGAATTGAGCTTTTTCTGGTGTGATTACGATAGTATCCAAGCGCTCAAGTACATCGCAGAAGCCGAACAGGTATTAGGCCCCATGCAAAAATCCAGCTACTATAGGGGACTATCCTATTTCTACCGCGCTTCGGTCTACTTTGACTCAGCCCCTTTACTGGCGAAACAGCTTTATTTACGGGCTGAAGATCAGCTTAAAAAAATCGATCAGAAAAATAACGTTTCCGCGCAGAAGCACCGTGCTCGGCTTTGGGGAAGTTATGGCGCATTACTTCAGCGCGAGGGAAAGTCGGATGAATATGTACATGTGCTGCTCAATAAAGTGATACCGATAGCGGAACAGCTTCAAGACAATATCCTGCTGGGCAATAATTACCAGAATGTTGCGATGTTGCTGATGAATCTCCAGGCATATGGCAAAGCCGAACAATACTATGAGAAGGCTTTTCATCTGCTACAGGCCAGAAAAGATTCCGATGAACAGCTTTTCACATTGTATGTCAATGCTGCCCGCAATGCATTGTTTCGGCAGGATGCTATAACAGCAAAAAAACGACTCGATAAGGCTGAGCAAATAAGTCGCCGTATTCCCAATTCATCCTATATACCCATTTACCACACCGTGACAGGAAGCTATTGGGCGGCAGAAAAGAACATGTCCAAGGCTAATATCCATTTTGAACATGGACTTGCTGCTGCCAAAAGACAGCAAAATAAGGATATGACGGCATCCATTATTTTTGATCAATTCAGTGCGTTACAAAAAGCGGGACAATATCATGCTGCCTTGGACAAGCTATTGGCCGTACTTCCTTACGTGCAAAACAAAGAGTCCCTCAGAAACAAGCAAATGGTATATGATAACCTCGCGACCACAGCCGTCAAATTGGAACGATGGCGAGAAGCTACCCACTGGTACGAAGCGCACAAAAAACTGTCCGATACCCTTTATCAGGATAAGGGTAATGCGCGAATCATGGAACTGGAAAAAATATATCAGACGGCAGAAAAAGAAAAGGAACTATTACGTATAAAAACAGAGAACCAAGGGCATCAGATTGCCCTTCAAAGGACACGCATGTGGGTCGGTGTTCTTGCTTTCGCTATGCTTATTTTATCCTTTTTTTCGTTCACTTGGTACACCGCATTTCGCAACAAGAAAAAATTGTCCACTCAAAAAGAGATGCTCTTAGAGAAGGAAATCAAAAACCGCAAGCAACAAGAAAAATTGAATCTTTATAATGCGATGCTACAGGGACAGGAACGAGAGCGAAGTCGCATCGCACGGGATCTGCACGACGGATTGGGCGGAATACTGGCAAGTACCAAATTAAAACTTTCGGCGTTTGCGGCAAATGCCAATCCTCATCAAGAAGCCGGAAAAAAGATGGATCTACATCTAATTATTGAACAGCTGGATCATTCCGTTGACGAACTCCGGCGGATAGCACGCAATATGATGCCAGAGTCGTTGCTATATATGGGTCTTGAAGTAGCCCTCAGAGATCTTTGCAACGCCATGTCACATCCCAAACTTCAGGTCGATTTTCAGGCTTCAAACCTACAAGAACACTACCCGCAAGATTTTCTGATTGCGGCGTACCGCATTTTGCAGGAATTACTGACCAATGCCATAAAGTATAGCGGAGCTTCGCAGGTGTGGGTACAATGTAGTCAGGTGGCGGATAAGTTCCATATGAACGTAGAGGACAACGGCAAGGGTTTTGATCCCCAGCATACAACAATGACCAAGGAAGGGATTGGTATTTCCAACATTCGCAACCGGGTCGACATCTTAAATGGACAATTAGAGATTGATGCAGCAGTAGGAAACGGCGCATCATTCCATATTCAACTTAATATACATGGATAAGGTTATTTCAGTTATTATCGTAGACGATCATCCACTCGTACTGAATGGATTTGAATTTATTTTGAAGAACAGCGCAGACATCGTTTTACTGGGCACATTTACCTCCTCGGCTGATGCTTTAGCTTTTCTTCAAACCCACCCTGTCGATATTGTTTTGGTCGACATCAACATGCCCGGCATGAATGGTATCGATACCACTGCAATCATAAAAAAGGATTATCCCAATACCCATGTTATTGCGATCAGCAACCTCAATGAAGGCAGCATCGCCCTTCGTATGCTACAGGCGGGAGCTCTGGGTTATCTTCTCAAAAATGTCTCTGCCGAAGACTTAATTCAAGGTATACATTCCGTTCATCGGGGTGAACAGGTGCTCAGCCGCGAAATGAACTTTATATTACAAGGTAATCAGCAAGATTCTGTTCCAAAGATTACAGAAAGAGAGCGCGAGGTACTTAAATGGATGGCACAAGGCTATACCACGCCCAAAATTGGCGAATTGATGTTTATCAGCCCATTGACTGTGGAAAGTCATCGGCGAAATCTGCTACAAAAATTCTCCGTGAGCAATTCGGCCTCCTTGATTCACAAAGCTACGGAAATGAAGTTTATCTAATAGGCAATGCGCTGTCGTTGGACAGCGCATATCAATGGCACACCGGCACATAAATCAGGTCTACACCGCCTTCATAGACATTGAATACCGGCCGTGATTCCCATACAATGGTGCAGCCCTGTTGCCCACCGCCCGCCTGTTGGCCGCCCGATCTAAGAAGCTCAAAATGTGTATTTAAGATAGATTCTGCAGGCACACCGCCACCAGATTTAAGATATTTAATTTTGACGTCCAGCATCAGCTTGTCGTCAAAAAGTCTTCCCTTCCACGTGATCTCCTTAGCACTGGCGGTCAGCGATCCATTGACTTCTCCGTTGTCGGCGACGGATAACTCGCCCGAGTCAGCGGTAAACCGCCACGAGCGCCCGGTTTGCTTCCCTGGAATAGCAAAAGAAAATCCCTCTTCGCCAGACAGTTCCATGAGAAGCACCAAGGTGGAGCTATCACCTTTTATTTTATCGATGCTGAAAGATCCTTTTCCCTTTACCGGCGCTAAACGATCGTATCCATGTAAATACATGGTCGACTCGGTACTGCCCAGATAGGCCTGTCTATTCATACGTTCATTGAACGTCTGCTGATACGAACCAGAATCTTGGGATTTACCACAGGCCATCGTTGTAAACAATAGCGGAAGGACTAACGCTTTTGCGCTGTATTTCATATTTAAATATTTCATAAAACTTCCGTTTTCGTTTTTTGTACACTGTCGTGCGAAGAAAAATTCTATGCATTACTCAGCTCTATTCCAAAATTAACCTTTAGGCCGTTTGAAGACAATCCACGAAAACCATGAAAATTAAATTAGGAATACTGGCACACCAATATTCAGCTTGGCTTGCAAATGCATTTTGAAACTTGGGACTTCGTTAGATAAACTTTTTAATGCTCATTATATAGCCCATGTGGAGCCCTTCATGGAAATTATTCCATTCGAAGGCATCGTATATTGAAGCGACGTGGAAGCCCGTCCCCGTGGTACGGGAGTTATAGTGAAGAAATAGATTGTTGTTAAAATCCAGGATAGTCGGCTCAATTTGTTCAACAAGCAAACTTTTAAGCAGATCCGCTTCCTGTTGGGATACTGGTACTGTTGGTTTTGTACCCGACTGATACTTCAGAAAAATTTCTTCTGGAATATGCCCTTTTACATTCGATCCGATATAAATTAATTTATGCTGTGTGGCAATGATGTGCCCGATGTTCCAGATCAGGTTGTTGCCGAAGCCGACGGGAATGCGATTGAGCTCTTCTAAGGAATAGTGCTCAAAAAATTTGAAGTATGCCTTACGGCTCGTTTTCCAGGCATTAAAGAGTGACTCCATGTTGTAAAGCAATTTGTAGTACACTTAAAGAATGATTGTTACACATTTATACGAGATCAATACGGCCAAAACGTGCGAGTTTATCTGCCCATTTCGCACTGTAGGCGTTGTTCAACTGATGCAGTTCACCCATGGCGGATGTCCGCACAGGCGAGATATGACAGCGTTCGAAGACATCCTTCTTCACGCTCATAAAGTTTGTCTTTTTGTAAAGATTATATTCAGCAAAGAGATCTTGATCCAATATACTTACTATTCGGGCAGATTTACCATAGAAATTGTTATCAATGCGGTTAACATCAAGACCGCTTTGATAGGGCAAGAACAGGCGATCAAAGAAGCCTTTGATTTTCGAGGGGATATATGAACGGTAAACGGGACAGAACAACACGACATGTTTGGCCCAATGGAGACGACGCAAAGCAAACTGCAGATCGGCTTCCAAAGCGGTCGAATACAATGAAGGAAGTTTAATATTGTAATTAAAGAGCAGATCTGCAATCCGCAGATCATGCACAATGCCGTCCGCCTGCTTTACACCCGTTCGATAAGCATCCATCAAAAATTCAGTAGACGCTGTTTTAAAAAGATCCCCATTGATTAATAAAACGTTCTTCATCTTTTGCTAACATAAGCAAAAAAAATGAATCGCAAATTGATCTCCCCCAATAAATCTGTTAATCCAGTAAAGACCAGGTTCGCTTCGTCTGAACCTCCTGCACAACCTTTTGCTCAGCAACGACTATATTTTCCCGTCGTTGACCGATATATTCCAGCGTCGCCAATTTACCCCATAAGGAAACCATGACCTGCATAAAATCAGCCACACATTCCATCGCTTCTGCAATTTCCAGATGATCGTAACGCAATTCAATAAGGTTTGATAAGCGTTCCTCAAAATTTCCGGGTGTCACATCTTTCCACTCATAGAAATATTTCAGCATTTCCTCCCGTTCAGCAGATTCGATCAGCCGCACAGCATTAAAAAATACATGCGCAAAATCCGAAAAATATTTTAAAAGATAAATGGGTGGCTTTTGCGGAAGGATAGATCGGTATTCAAAAAATGAAGTGGCCATATACGCTAAAATACGCTCCGTAATAAAGCGAATATTAAGCCCCAGCTCGGTGATTTTAGGTTTATTCACCGTTTTATCCATGATGCGATAGGCAGCTGACTGAAACTCATTCAATGCTCGGTAAAAGCGGTTGTGAAAATCCATCAATTGCGGATGACTTTCGATATAAACGCAAGGCATAATGTATTGCGAAACCAATAAGGTCTCCTGTCCGTCGTTTGCAAGCTTGCCAATAGGCATAAAAGAACCACTCACCTGCCCTTGCTGTACAGTAGACTTCGCCACGATGTCGATTGTGTATTCTTTTTTTACAAAAGGGTAACGAAGGGGCGATTCCTCAGGATCAGGTTCGCCAAAAGCCGATTTTCTAAAGGGATGTACATATAAAACTACATAATGCTCGCCGACAGCAATTTTCGACACATCCATAAAGGCACTAAAATTCGCCTCAACGGCACCTTGCTGATAGGCAATATTGATTCGGCTTCCATCGCTGGTGACCGCATTGCAAAAACGAACTTCTACCTCCAGATAATTCGTATTTTTCTTCAGCAGCGAAATATCAAACGAACGATCATACCCAGCAAAGGCCGGCAACAATCCAAAATTTGCATGATGGAGCCCCACCGATATGCCGTCGCGGACGAGATCTTGGGTATAGAGATCCGTGTGAACAAAATCACCACTGGAGAGTTTCATCCCATCCACCCAATTGATACCTTCGTAATTTAATGGTTTTTGCATAAGCTTAATGTTATCCTATCGTTTCTGAAACACGCTTGGCGTGAATAGTCATTTTTTCTGTAATCTGATTGCCTGAAATGTCTGCATTTGGGTCTATATATACATTTCTTCTAAAAATAGACCTTTTCACAACAAATATCCATCGCTGGTATTCCCCCTGATCGTCCACGTAGCGTACTGGGGCGCTCGGAAATTTAGCATTATAATCTTCAATAAATTTTTGGAACCATAGTCCGAAGTTCATCTTTTCTGGCGCTTTCACCTTCACGCGCAACGGCTCCACATCCTTGCTGTCCTTATAGAGTTCCAGTTCCAATACCAATAGCTTATCAAAATCAAGGTGATCCAGACTGATTTCTTCAGGAAACCGTGGGTATTCCCACACCCGATGAATTTCCATAGGGATAGATAATAGCGCAATGTAGGTCCACCAAAAAAACATAGGAACCATAAAGATGGTAATACTGGTGGCTGCCCACCAGCCCAGTCGGAATGGACTCATCCAATCGAAAAACAGTTTATATATATATATACCCAGCAACAGCATGACCAGCATGACAAAAAACACAAATACCTTTTTGTTCTCCAACGTGTTCAGATCCCATTTACTCAGCAGATATACCCAAAGCACACCTATTCCCAACGCATATATCATGGTCATAAAATAGCCCCAGGGCATATAGCCAAAGCCCAAAAACCCGAAAAAACCGGGCAATGCCAGAGCCAGTCCTCCCAATAGGATCGAAATAATTAACCTCTTATTGCTAAGGAGAGAATTTTTCTTATTCCAGACCGACAATACAATTGTCGAAATAAATACCAATAAAGGCGCAAGTATGTACCTCAAAAAAACTGTTTGTACTTCCATTTCAGCTGTTGCAGTATTCACAAACTAATATACTATCTTTAAATAAACAATTTATAATTAAAATCCCCCGACAGAGTGAAAACAATCTACTGGGTTAAAACAATCTATTGGGCTTATATGTTCAAGGAAAAATGATTTCTATGAAAAAAAAGGACGGTTTATTCACCAGCAATAGCATGACATCAGATATCAAGGCCAGCCAAAAGGCGGCGGATCTCATTCAGTACGGCGTAGATCCAGATCATATTATTTTCACTTGTGACGGTTCTAGCCGTCGCCCCTTCTCGACAGAAATTCAATCTGTCAGCCCTTATATTTCCGAGACGAGCAATGAAGAATTTGTACGCATCCATATGAACCGTGAAGGCTTTTACGATATGCTACCCGAAGGCCTCTTTCATACCCTGCATGCTGGCAGCGAAATTCTTGACGAAGATGTTATGATCCAGGATGTTCGAAACAAGCGTCGCCAAGAGCAAAATGCACGTCAGTTTTTCGCTCCATTTGAAAACGAACTGTTCTCTTTACGGACGCAACTGGATCAATATGAAAGCCGGCTTGATATGCAAACTACGTATCAGGATATGAGCAACCTACTGCTGTCCAATTTCCCCGAACTACACCGCCTGAGCCCACGCCAACGTGTAATCTGGATGCATTTTATTCCTGAAATCCACAACCATAAAAACGATATCGCTTATGCCCAACAGCTGTTGCGCAACTTGCTCAACATTCCCATTGAAATCCACCGCGCAACACATGACCGTAAAATCGACTGGCAAGAAATTGGGCTTCCACCCAGTACATTGGGCTATTGCCAGCTCGGAGTCGACAGTTTGACCAGTATGAACTTTGAGCGCAATGAGAGCTATCTTAACATCACAATAGGGCCGTCCTATCCCCAACTTTTAAAGAACTATCTGCCCAACGCCAAAGACGAATATATCATTCATCTGGTGTTGGACCACCTTTTCCCGGCTCATTTAAACCGACACTTGCGCTATGACCTCCTTCCAGAAGTAAAACATAGCTACTTAAGCGATGAACAGGGCAATAACCCCACTGTATTGGGGCATACCTCATACCTGTAGTCAATATAACTGTAGTCTACTTAGTTGTAGTCTACGAGACAGTCGATCCTACTCGCTATACAACAACTTATAGCGTCTTTAGTAGCAGACGATAGTGCACTTCCATGCTGCTACGCACCTGTAGCTTACTCATCACCTGTTCCAATAACTCATTCCATTCCGACGTTTCCAAATCAAAGCTTCCATCGGGCTCCACGTAGATATCAGTGGTTTTCTGAAACCCTTTTCTTGGATCAGCATCCATCATTACTCCAGACTTAATTTCAATACGTTTAACCACCTGTCCCAGTTCCAGCTTAATGAAATTGATAATGTCGTTTTTACTAACGATGCGATCTCCGGTGGTCACATTGTATTTAAAGGCCTGCAAACTATCCCTTCGGTTGAGACGTGAACGTCCCCCTCTACTGTTGGTAAGAAATACAAGCTGTTCGTAATTTTTTACTGCGCCCAGCTGGATCTGCAAAGGTGTACCGACAGCAATGCCATTGGCTAGCTCTGCTTGGGTCATCCACATCTTTGTAAAAAGAAGGTCGCCATCATTTTTTGGATTCATTACAATGTACTGCTTGAAATCATTCTGCCGGAGATGCAAGGCCTTTCCCTTCTGCTGTATCATCGCTAAGTTTTTATCCAGCTCACGCAATATAGCATTCAAGAAATCAGCATTATAAGATGCAAAAGCAGCTTTCTCATCCCGTATCAATTCAAACAGGTAGTCGAGCAAATCTTTGGCAGTACGATTATCAAGCCTTTCCACTCCGCCCTGCCGCACGGTGTAAAACCCTGCTTCGGCGTGCACACCGGATCTGTTGTAAGGCACTTCACTGTATTTTTCCCCCTCCTGATCCAATACCTCTTCCACCGTCAGTAGCTGTTCAAGCTGCGCGGTTTCAATAGCAACAATGTTTTTAAGGGCTTTCACCCGATGCTTACCTTCGACCAAGCGCTTATTTACAACGGGAAATGCGTTTATCTGTACATGGAGTTCATCAAGCAGCTGCACCGGCATAGACGTCGGCATGTCAATACGAATCCAATCCAGATCCTCCTCGAGTCGATCCGTCATCTGCTGTTCAAAATGCGCTGAAACTTCCTCAGGTAGCGAACTCGTTTTGTCAAAACAAGCCGCATCCGGCTCATCGTCCAAAGTAAGAAAATGTTGCTGATAATATCCCTCTATATCCTGGCTTAAGTTAAAGAGGTAATTTTTACGGTCAAACAGTTCGTCCACTAAGCGATCCGTACGTTTTAAAAACCTATTTTGATGATGTTTTATGGGAACTCCATTCAGGTGCCATTTTGCAAGGTTTAGCACTTTGTAAATCTCCCGGTTAACCTGATAATTGCCCCAGTCAAAATAGAAATTTAAACCTGCAAAAGCTTTCTTACGATCGTATTCCATACATTTGATCCCCAGAAAGACGGAATGTCCAGTATTGATATGCAACGATTTTCCTAGCGAACGTTTTACATTGGGTTGTATTTCAAACAGCTGCCGGGGCGTAGCCATATAACGGATTTTTCCATGAAATAGATTCACTTCTTCCAAACTGGAAAAATTCATTTCCACCATTTTTTCCTCTTTTGAAACGCCCAAAGAAGCAATTTTCTTCTTCATGTTCATATGCAGATAAGGACTTATACGCACCTCAGCCTCACTAGGTTGGTACAGCAAGATCGCATGAGCTGGTAGTGGCGCCACCAGATAGTCCGGTGCCAAGAGACGACCGATCTTATCAAATATCCGGTTCTCAAAATCGCGCACATCATTCGACACCTGAAAGATCTCACTGCTCAGCACTTCCATCAATAAAAGAACCACTGGATCAAAGTCAAAGACCTTTTGGATTCCCCAAAGCTCCTGGGCCTTCTTTATTATCCTATTGCGAATCTCTTCCTTACTCGAGTAAAAAATATCGTTCATCTGCTCTTTGCTCACTACTTAGCTAATGGACTTAAAAATAACGAAGTACTGAAAGCGTATCGCTCTCCAGTCTCCACCATCCTACCCTCCACATATATCATTACCTTCTTTTTGATCTCAGCAACCTTCCGCTTGGGAAAGAATGTTTCCACTTCAGAGATATTCACCTTGACCGCCACCTGCGCGATGCGCCATTCATAACGCGTAATGGATTCGAGCAGTGATTTTCGAAACTTTTCTTCCCATAGACTCTCGCTGACGATCAATTCAAAGTCAAGGTCCCAAATGGCACAGCCAAAATCGGCGTTAAAGCGATGCTCTCCCTTCCGGGTAAATATGATCAGCTCCAGATAGTTTGAAATGGATTTACCCAGATCAGACTCTTTCAACCGCTGATTCTCCACTGGGAGGTTTAACTGTAAGGGTTTATCCAGGTAAAATTCCATCGAAACTTATTTACTGCTGATTGTACTCACTGGCCCATGTTGTGCTTTCATCTTCCCCTTTGTAGCCGTCCAATTTGACCATAAAACTTTTGGCAGGAAAGAATGGCGTAATATGGATATCTAAGTGAATTTTATCTTTTTGTTGATCATCGCGTTCAAATCGCATGATTTTGAAACGCTCAATCAGTCTATCTGGGCCTTGAATACTGTCCAAAAACTTAACAATCTGCGCACGCAAATCTTTTTCCGTCTTGGTCGTCCAATTCTCAAACGCTCTGCGGTTCAGAAAATCAAAGAGGACTTTGGTCACATAGTCAAATACACGCACCACAGAGTAAGTCTGCAAGCCAATATTATCACCATTAAACAACGTTTTGGCGGAGAATGCCATCACCTTCCCATATTCATTTACCATTGGCACCAATCCAATACGTTCGAGATGCGAAATTTCACTTTTCTTAAGGTCAAACTTTACGCCATCAACCTCATTGATTGTACCGTGTTTTTTTCCTGCAGTTACCTGCGACATCAATGTATAATACATTTTTCCCGCCAGCGCAGCAGAGCCCGGTACAGTCAGATCTTCCTCCTCGCCTACAGTGGTATTTTTCTCCCGTCCAATCAACCAGTTGGTTGTCATGATGACGTTGGATTTATAAGCTTCCGCGCTGGTGTAATTACCAGATGTGAAGAGGTCAATCACATCATCCGGCTGTTCGAGATCCGCAAAATCGGTGACGAGCATCGCTTTATTCGCATTGGCAATTTTTGCCCAACGATCCAACACCTTATTGGATCCCAAATAGCCCGGTAATACCAATAGCGAATAGTTGTCACGCAGGTCTAGCCTATCATAATTCTGTTTAAACTCTTCAGACACATATTCGATAAAACGGGGGTTGTCCAGGTCTGTCAGCTGGTCCATACTGGCATTCATGAGGACCACATTGTCTACTTTATCAGCTTCTGTGTTCTTATAGAACAAGTGGACAGAGCGATAAGCCTGCTCCAGCTCTCGGGTTGCTTCCAAAGCCGTTCCCAAATTGCGGTTTAACGTCTCTTCGGCTACCTTCAGCTTTTCAGCGCTTTTATCTACCATAGATGCAACGGAATCCGAATTTTCCAACAGATCTACCCAAAGTTCCATCTTCTTCTTAAGTTGTTCACGTTCCTTCTTTTTTTGGTCATCGCTCAAAAAAATCTGCTTGCGTGCCTTACGTTCAGGATTTAAATTTTGGATACCATCCACTGATGATTCCAATAAATCAAAGCCCCCCACGCGCACCAGCTTATCTAAACTTTCCTGCAAGCTTTCGGTAGCAGCACGGTCCTTTACCTCTTTATATCCGGCAGCGCTACCCGCTTGTGCCGCTTTTTCTTCTTGTGTATTTGCCATAGGTCCTATTTATTAGCTTCTAATTCAGCGATAAAATTTTTCAGCACATTGATGAATGCAGCCTTTGTTTCGGCATTTTCAATGGCAGATTTCAACGTTTTATTCGATTTCAGCTGTTTGATCACACTTGCAGAAAGATCTTTTTGAACACTTAGATTAGACAAAAAATCACTTTGCATCGTTAAATTCTTTGCTGAAAAATCGCCCAAATTCTGAAATTTCAGCTCTTCATGAACGCTGCTGCCATCTTCATCCTCAAAGGATACCCCCACACTTGGCTTGAAATGCGCAAATACATCCTCCACTTTCTTAAGCCCTTCTACTTTCTCTGGACGCAAAGGCTCATTATCGGTCAATTTCTGAATAAACATCGTTTTATTGAACGAGATGTCCACAATGGATTCCGAAGTCTCAACTTTCCTTTCGTTTCCACCAATTTCGTACTCAAACATATATCTAAAAATTAAGTTTATACTCTAATTAATTTGTCCTAATTCTATTTACAATATACTAAAATATTAGCATAATACCTTCAGCAATTGCGCTAGTACACTGTATTAAAACAACATACCGCTATTTCTGTTTTATTTCCCATGTGAGAATCTCCTGACTTGCATCCCAGCCTACCGTCAATATGTTCCCCTTATTTAGTTCGCCTGCAATAAGCATTTTCGAAATCGGGCGCCGCAGTTCATTACGAATGCCAGCAGCAAGCTGCCTGGCACCGTATTTTGGTGTAAAGCCATTCATCGCAATAGCTTGTTTGGCTTCGGCAGTTACAACCAGATCAACCCCTTGCTTATCGAGCAGCTGAATGAGTTGTTGCAGTTGAATATCAAAGATCTTAACAATATGATCTGTAGATATTGGCGCGAAGGGCACAATTTCAGCAATACGTGCCAAAAACTCTGGCCTAAAATGGGCAGTCATGATTTCCATCAGCTGATTATGCGTTGGAAAGCCCTTACCCGCATCGATTTGTCCAGCAATCCACTCACTCCCAATGTTAGAGGTAAATAAAATCAGGGAATTGCTAAAGTCACCAGCTTTTCCTAATCGGTCGTGCATCATGCCTTCGTCCAGTATCTGTAAGAATGTATCAAATACCGAAGGATGTGCTTTTTCGATTTCGTCAAAAAGTAAAACTGAATAGGGCTGCTGTCTGATTTTGTTGACCAGTAGTCCACCCTCCTCATATCCCACATATCCCGGCGGAGCTCCATAGAGCAATGCCGCACTATGTTCCTCCTTAAATTCCGACATATCAAAGCGGATCATTGCTTTCTCATCATTGAACAGAAACTCCGCTATGGATTTTGCTAGTTCCGTTTTCCCTGTACCTGTAGGGCCCAAAAGAAAGAAAGAGCCAATGGGCTGGCCTTTTTTATTTAAACCACTTCTCGACTCAAGTATGGCCTCCGACACTGCTTTGATCGCCTGATCTTGTCCTACCACACGCTTCTGCAGATAACTTTCAATCTGCAACAGCTTTTCTTTTTCTCCAGCCTGTAGTTTTCCCATCGGAATTCCAGTTTTATGCGCCATCACCGCAACAATATCCTGCTTGGTGAGTGTATCGGACAACTGTTCCGCATGCATTTTCAACTGTGGTATAATGTGTACAAGAAAGTCGGCATAGTGTTGAGCAGATTCCAGGTCTTCATAACGTTCCTCTTCATTTAACATTCCCAAGAGAATGGGGCTCAACCTATTAAACAGCGCTTCAGTAAGCCACTTATATGCACCAAACTGCTCCCGCTCGCTCTTCTGTTGCAGTTCAGCTCTGAGATGCTGAAATTCGTCGTCTATCTGCTCAAGGATGCTGAGCGAACCACTTTGCGCAAGCTTTAGTGCCGCCATACTACGGTCCATAAGATCAAATGCCGAATCAGGCAGATGGCGATCCTTTAAGTATCTTTTTGCCAGCGACACTGTTACGGGAAGTGCGGCGCTGTCTACCTTCAATTTATGGTGCTGTTCATACCTATCCAATACCTTTTCAAGCATTTTAATAGCCTTCTCCACCGTTGGCTCGGCAATTTGCAGCAATTCAAAACGTCTACTGAAGGCCTGTTCAGGCTCAATAATCTTTCGATACTCTTCTAGCGTGGTGGCACCGATTACGGTAATCTCACCACGGGCCAATTCAGGTTTCAGCAAATTTCCCGCTCCAGAACCAATGGGCCCCTTGCTATCCAAAAGCGTATGTATTTCATCAATAAATAAGATCGCCTTATCGAATCGCTTAATTTCTGCGATAATTTTCTTCAACCGGTCTTCTATCTCACCTTTGTAACTTGCCCCTGCGATGAGAGCTCCGAGGTCAAGCTCAAAAAGTTGTGCTGCCTTGAGCTGTTCAGGCACATGTCCACTCACGATATCGATGGCAAAGCCGTCCACAAGCGCTGTTTTACCCACGCCTGCTTCGCCAGCAATAATTACGTTGGGTTTGTTGCGGCGGCAGAGGATTTCGAGCATCATGCGAATCTCCCGATCGCGACCTACTATCGGATCGGATTTTCCTTCACGCACGAGCTGCAAACGATCAATACAGTACTGATGCAAGGCATTATGCAAGCCGCTTGGCTCGCCGCTCTGGGTGCTACTGCTTTCAGCAGCACCCGATATCGCCTGTGACAGCTGATTTTGATCAATATAAAGATCATAGATCTCCTTTTCTTTGATCGGAAAAGATTTCAACTGATTGACGTCAAAAGCAATACCCGCTTTTGAGATGGCAGTCAATACACATATGGGTGTGATAAGATCGAGTCCCAGTTTAATGCGTACCAGGTCGGCTTCGTCCAGCAGCCGCACCACAGCTTCATTCCCTCTAATTTCCTCGGCAGGTGGCACGTTGCTGGATCGCTCCAGTTCGTCCATACGCACTTCGGCCCATTCGGAGATGTATTGGTCGTCTTTGTCAATCGATTGTACAAATTGTCTCAAGCCGACATCTTTGTGCATTAAAGCTTTTAACAGATGCGCTGGGCCGAACTGGTTTTGATGGTATTCTTCCGCCAAGGCCTGTGCAATATGAATTGCCAATTTTACAGATTCACTAAAATTACTAATCGTCATTAATTTGCCGTTTGAATGGTGTTCATATTAAAAAAGCTTCCACGTACCCGGTAATATTGCTCGCCGTTGGAGAAGAATTTACCTTGATTTTGAGCATAAGTGCGCGTCATGGCCATCACCTTCTGTAAATAGACGATATACTCTTCGAATGAAGGTAGCGACATCTCTTTCTTATTTTTTAATGCTTCCACTTTCATGTCGGTAAATGTATTGTGGAGCAACGGAATTCCCAACATGACGGAGAAGTACTTTCCTAATGTCCATTTGTCTACATCACGGGCAGAATACATCGGCCATTTTTTCTTATATTCGTCGATATAGTTATCATATAGTTTTTTACGGAAAGAATTGTCATCCTTCACTAAGTTATCTCCACTCATAACCGACAGCATACTGCTGAATTCGTTGAACTCGCCTGCGTTCAGGATCAAATCAAAATCGAGCCCTTTGGTAAGCTGATATTGTAAATCCGGACTGAATTTCAGGGTAGACGCAAATTTGAATGCATTGTGCGGCATCCCTTCACCGACATCCCTATTGAATTTTCCTCCTAATAATTTGGCCACGGTCGGATTAACATTCGCATTTTCAATACCTGTCAGTCTAAAAGCACTATCTAAGCTATGGATATGCGAGCGTATATCCTGCCGGGTTTCGTCCATAAAACGATAGAATGCTACATTGAAACTTTTATTATTTAATGCCGAACCCCTTGTCGGGAACACCACGCCACCCTGAATAAGGCTATTTTTCGGAAAATCAAGGTAGTAGGAAATCGAATCTGTCAAGTTAAAATCATAAGATTGATTACCGAAAGCTTCTCCACGTACCAATTGAAATTTTCGCCTTTCAGCCGCATAATAGGCTTCACTGGAGACCAGCTTTCGAGATTGAACAATAAAATCGTTAAATGTTGTTGGTGTACTATTGTAAGCTTGTAAGATCACCATTCGACCCTCTACATCGGCTACACGACGTGCTATTGAAGACAGTTGACTGTTGTTTGCCCCCCCTAAATTGCCGGTAGCACCTACAATCACGAAAAGATTTGTTTGTTGCGCCACATCCTTAACCAAGTTGGTGGCCTGTGCGATACCCTCAAAAAGGGGCTGCTCCGCATTTCCACGATCACATTCACTGGTTATTTTGGATTGGTCACGTAAAAATCCTACCAACTTACGAAAATCATCGGTGAGCTCCAACGAGGCGCTTCGTCCACCACATGACGATGGGTTGCGGAACACCACACTTCCGTATTTTACATTTTGCTTATTAAAGACCTGTTCGACACTATTTTCAAACCCCTGAATGGTATTCGTAAGACTGGCAAAATGGTTACGCATGGCGTTTCCACCATCGATTACAAAAATAATATTGACTTTCGACCTGTTTTTGATCAGGTTGATCAATCCAGGATAAGTCAGTTCAGCCCCATTAATGGTGAGTACCTTGTTATTCGATTTATTGAACACATCAACCGCATAATGCGTAGCGATGCCCGAATCATCAACGGTACGTACAGGCAAACCGAGCATGGTGATATTCGCTGTATCTATCAATGGGTCCACCTTATAAGGCTCAAATCCATCGATACGATTCTTATTGATCTTTGCCACCACGGTATCGGCCTGCGGTGATTCAAATGTATAGGGCGCAAAATACAGGCGATGACCCCAATTTTGTACGACCGATGCTGACACCCAGCCTTTGATATATTTTGCTGCCTCACGCGGCACAAACTGATCCGTCGACCCAATCAGAAACTGCTTGCCGTCATCGGACTTCTTGAAGATATACACGTAATTATGCAGGGCAACCTTAGATTTCCCATTTTTAAGGTCAGGTCCGTCAAAAACAAAAATCGAATCTTTTTTATCGAAATAATACTGTCCATTCAGTAAAGGCTCTACATCATTGATAATGGTGAGCGCTTTATTTGGGAATCGGGTTGCTACATCGACAAAAGAACGCTGCCAAAGCAACAACTTATCCTTTGCTATCCAACCCACACTTTCCACACGTTTTTTATCTTTCAGCTTAAGACCGCGTACCATATTATCGCTAAACCGCAGCAGTTTAAGGTAGCCGTCCTTTTCTTCCGACACATAAAATGGCTGCATAAACGAAAGTTTTTCCATCATGAGCGTACCACCCGGCGAAGTGCTGGTATGATTGTCGTTTCTATCCGAAAAAACAATCCAAGGGAGGTTAGATTTATCGAAAGATTCTTTGGTCGATGTCGAAGCATTAGGTTCGAGGTATGGAATAGGCAGTCCCACCACAGATCCGCCGAAGGAGGTCGCAGACTGCGCGAGGATGTCATTTGCGCTAAGGGCACTCCACAGCAGGCCCAGGCATAAGGTACAAAACCGAAAAGAGTTAACTAAGTTCATACAGCGCTTGGCTTTATTTTGATTGTTTAACTTTAATTAAAGTAGGACATTCTTTTGTGGCGTTTGGCGTCGAAGCGCTTTCCACCGTGACTTCATTGATGGTAACTCCTTTTGAAAAAGTGAGTCCCATCAGATACGCGTAAATATCCATCTGCTTTTTCTGCCCATCCATTTCGACATTCACTTTCACTTTTTCGTCCCCACAGAGGTATTTCGATAAGATGTAACTATATTTTGAATTAAAATCGGCTCCATTGGCGATATCCTGAATTTTTTCTTTTAGATCGTTAAGAGCATCCTGCGCTCCTTTGCCCGGGGTCACCAGCTGATTAATGTCTGCTGCTGGGTCAACAATACGGATGTTGTGTGTAGCAAATTTCGAACTTTTATCCGAGCGCAGCCGCACCTGATAAACACCAGGTTTCGTATAGGTATACAAAGCCGATTTACCGATTGCATCCACCTTTCCGGTTTCACCAAACCACCATTCGAATATTTCACCAGGTCCATTCGCTTCCAAACGGATCTCTTCAAGCACAATGCCGTTTGTAGAACCACTAATAAACAATGTGGTATCCTGTGCTATCGAATGCACCACACTGTCTTTTACCGAAACGAAAAACTGTTCACGCAAATTTTCATTAACGGTGAGTCTGACCACATAAGACCCAACCTTATTAAAGCGGTAAGTACCTTGCTGTTTTGTCGACTTATCGCCGTTCCCAAATTCCCAGACCCACTTTTTAGCGCCATTGGTGTTGTCGGCATAAATCAGATCTTCATTTAGGTAAATTTCAGTTTTATTAATTTTGGCGCTAATCTTCTCTTCCGATCGCGTATAGGCCTTGAAGAAATAAATCAACCCTGCTAAAAGAGCGACGACCAAAAAGATAATGATAAACAAGTAAATACGAGGGTTGCTCTTTGAGACATTCCTTTCGTCGCCCTCTTCAATAAAATTCCTATCCATTTAGTTACAATTGATTAATTAAAAAATGACTTTCAAAATTTGCAATTAGCGTGAATTCATCATATTGATCGTTTGCTGCAATTGTTTCCGGTTCACAATGCAGTCGTCGAGATTTTTGGAAATGCGCTCGATATCATTGAGATTACCTTTCAACTCCCGCCTATCGACGTAATAATTCTCGTAAAACAATGCCCCTTGTGCGAAAATACTATATCGACTATCGAAGCTATTTTGTGCGTACAAAGCATTAATGTCCGAGAAGGTCTTTTTAATATCATTTTCAATAAAAACGGCCTGTACGGTCGGATCAAATCTTTTGATCTGCGCCGAAGCGCTATCAACATATTTTAAAGCCAAATTAGCTGATTCCTCAAACTTTTGATCGTCACGTATACGGAGGGCAAGATCTTCTTTAGAGATGGCAAATCGCGGACCGTCGCTGTAAAATAAAACGTACCCCAATAATGTCATTGCCAATACAAACGCGGCCAGCAGCAGCAAAAAATGTTCACGTCGTTCGACTAAGCTTAGTTTAATCATACCTTATCTTCCTACTATAGAACCTTGGTTTACAACTTTGTTAATCTGATTATTCATGGTAATACAACTTTGAAGCTGCATTCGTTTGCTTTCAATGACGTTTTTAGTGGAAAATAAAGAATCCTGTAGGCGCGATACCAATAGGATATCTTTATTCAATCTGCGATAAAGCTTTAGGCTTGCTCTGCTGCTATCCACTTTCAGGCCATCGATGACTCTTCCGATATGTCCCGATCCTTTTGCGATTTCATTTTGGAGCACCCGCTTTCGTGCTACGGCAGACATATCGGCATCACCTTGACCAATATCTCTGAAATATTGATTGATCTGCGCAAATTGTCTGTTGATATCCGTGCGGGCGTTCATTAAATTTTCCACTTCTTCATATTGCTCTTTTAAGATCACATATTCTTTTTCAGAAGCTTTTAAATAGAGGAATAAGCTGGATAATGCTATCAGCAGTAGGAAGGTGAATGAAATGATAAATTTGCGGTATGCCGCATTTATCTCTTTTTGGTTTATAGGCTTCATGAATCACAATTTATTCTAAAATCACATTAATTCACAATTTAGATAATTACTAAAACTATACGAGGATAAGATAATCTTAATGATAATACCATCTTTTCCAAAGGAATATTCAAACTAGCACGATAGTTAAATTACACCTGATCATAAAAAGCAAAAAACAGGCCACAAATCTTTAAACTATTGGGTTTAATCAGATTATCGTGACAGCGCTAGGGTTTACTTTCGTTTCATCAAGCGTGTCGCTGTACGGATTCTATATGAGCTAATGAAAAAAATGCGCAATAAAACACTCATTTTCAACAATCTATTTATAATAAGATTTTACATTTGCTATCAGCTATGTTTATAACTCTTTGACAGGCAATTCCTCTTAATTCAATATTAAGTTTATATTAATTAGATAACGTATTAACTGCCTTACTAGTTTTCATTGCCTCTTTAGTAAAGTGTTTTAAAAGGGTTACGCCTACCTATTTTCTTTACCAAATTTCAAATGTATCTTTTCCTTTCGGGATGTATAAATACAAGCTCAAAAAACGCGCAAAGGTACCACCTGTATTTCCTTTATACTTACCCCAAATCGCAGAACCACCCCGGAGGCGTAAGTCCAATGAACTATGCTCCAGGCAAACGAGCTTCCCATCTCCATAAAGTTTTAAGGTAAAATCCCTTATAGGCTCGACTTTAAAAGTAGGATTGTCAAAATAAAACATATCTTCATTCCCACCTTCACGGACATCATTTTCATCCTGATATCTGCCTCACATCACTATTAAAAACTAGTGCACTATAGACATCTTTATTTTTATTTGCTATCAAATCCCTAAAATAGTTATAAGCTTCAAGTGTTTTCTCTTCAAGCACATCTTTCGGTAATTTGCTTAAATCCGTTGCGTTAGCTAGCGCAGGGACTTCATACGGTACTGAAGCATCGAAAGTAACTGTATACTCATAGTATGGTAAACCTGCTCCTATAAATGTTTTACCATCTTCTTTTTTTAAATTAGCATGGTCTAGTAACTGAACTTGGTGATCAAAACCAGCAACTGTATCCCTATTATCTCTCGAGAAAAGTGTCAAATTAAATCGGGTAAACGGTGTCAATTGTTGAAACCCTTCGCCATGTTCACGTTCCGTCTGCGGGTAGAGACGATAAGTTATTTTCTGTTTTCCGGATTTAGCTATATAATTATTCAAAGTTATGGGCGACATAATACCACCATCCTGAAAATATTGAAATGCTGGGATATCATTCACAAGGATCTCGAAAAAACACTGCTCGTGATCGATGTAAATGTAGTATAAAGGCTGTATCGGAAAATGCTTGATCATCTTTTCTTTGACGGATAGGGCATTACCCACCGAAACAGTCGTCGGATTTGATTCTGTAATTGGTGGGTGGGCAATTTTCTCACCAGTACCGACACAAGATATTTCCAGCATGATGGTAAGCAACATAGAAAAACTGAAATTAGTGCTATAATAATTTTTACCCATAATTTTAAACTACCAAAAATTGACGACTAAAAAATACTCAACGTTTTATTCGTATTTTCACAGAGCCAGAGGTCAATGATAAGTTCTTCCTATGTTTTTTTATTTTCCAAAACCATGGCGGAGTTACCATCTAGACGTACCAAACCGCACAAGCGACCATTAGCAGCTATTTCCAAGATACAATTTTGATCCAGTTCCATCATCTTAAATCCAGCTTCAATATCAGCTTTGATTGAATCAATTCCAATTTGCGGTATTGACGTCAACAGCCTTTACCTGATAATGAAAATTCGCCTGTAGATGGAGCGTTTGCTCACCATCTAATGGTAACGCCCTTATTTCAACCTGCCGTTCTCCGCTTCCAAATCTCCCACCATTTAGCGGTATTTCAGATGCAACAATACCGTCAATATTCAACATAAAAACCGCAAAATTATTAACCTTATTTTGAAATTCGCACATCGTCGCTCCAAAATCCAGGTTGTAATATGATTTTTGCATACCTCCTAATCTTTAGGATATAAGCCATCTATCTGTTGCCAAATCGTAGGGATTGAACTGTCTTTTGAGTCGTCCAGACGAGTCCCTTTCTTCACATACAGGAAATTTGAATTCAGGAAATCTTTACCATTACCATCAACAGAATGATTCGGATAGTAAAACAACCAGGCATTCAGTGACTTTAAGTCCCACAGATAAACGTCACCTGCAGAATCTTTTCTTTGTTCAAATTCAGGATAATTTTTTTTAAGAGAGGCAATCAATTCCTGAATCTCATCCTGTCTTACTGTTGTATACCTGAAGCCTAAGTATTTCTTGGACGTCCGACTGTCTACATATATTTGTATTCTATTAAAATCTGCTACTGGCCCATTTGGATATTTATAGGTTGAAAGATCTATGTCTGCAATTTTAAAACCATCCAATTGATCTGTTTTATAGGTATAAATCCCATAATTCGGATCTTGGAACTGTTCTAATTTATGTTCGCCGATCAATACAGTTATAGGTTGATCAAAATGCATGGACAATAAATCATTTCTGTTTTGAGAATTACATGATGTAACACCAATAACACATAATAGCATTAATAAATTTATTTTCATAGTTGCATTATTGTGATTCATTATCATAACCATTATGCCTACCTATTTTCTTTACCAAATTTCAAATGTATCTTTTCCTTTCGGTAGGTAAAGTAATATCCGCAGAAAGCGCACACGTACCCCACCCTCTTCCGCATTATATTTTCCCCAGATGGAAGACCTTCCCTGAAGTCTTGTATCCATTGAAGTATGCTCCAAACATACAAGCTTTCCATTTCCATAGATTTTCATCGCATAATCCGCTAATGGCTCGATCTTAAAAGATGGAGTATTAAAATAAAATAAATCATCATTACCATTTTCTTTCAAATGCTCGGATGTATAGTACTCTGACTGTAATTGCCGCATATCACTATTGAACACCAGTGAAAAGTACTGATCCTTGTTTTTATCGCTTATTAATTTTCCCAAATAGCGGTAGGCCTCCACGGTCTTCTTTTCCAATAGTTCTTTATCCATAGATTTTAAGTCAACAGCTGTTTCGAGCGATGGCGATTGTTCGTACGGTACGTTGGCATCAAATTCTAAGGTGTATTCGTAAAATGGTAAACCTGCTCCAATAAAAGTTTTGCCGTCATCCTTTTTTAGATTGGGCTGTTCCAATATTTTCATACGTTTATCAAAACTCGTCAGGGTATCTGCGTTATCCCGAGAATAAAGTGTTAAATTAAATCGGGTATAAGGTGTTAAAGTCTCAAATCCTTCCCCATTTTCGCGTGACGTCTGTGGGTAAAGGCGATAAGTGATTTTCTGCTTGCCCGATTTAGCGATATAATTGTTTAAAATCACAGGAGACATAATCCCACCATCCTGAAAATAACGAAATGCCGGAATATCATTGACCAATATCTCGAAAAAACACTGCTCATGATCCATGTAGACATAGTATAAAGGTTCTTTCGGAAAATGTTTAATCAATTTTTCTTTTACGGACAGGGCATTATCAGCCGTAATCACCGTTGGATTGGATTCGGTTATGGGTGCTGTAATCATATTATTAACTGTATTTTGGCATGACAAAGTCACAAGGAGGATTAATATAAACAAGTTCTTCATGTTATAAAAATTGAATTTTTGGCATTTTAAATGTGTGTTCACCAAACAAATTAAATTCAGTATTGATGAGATTAGCCTTTTTATTGGCAACATCCCATGTGTCATCATCTCCACGATTGGAATCCACACCCAACTGCACACTGCCTTTAATACCCGAAAAATAAATCGTATCTTGGTAATAAAGCCCCTCGCGATCGCCTGCACTCCAAGTGCGTGTATGATTAAAATGAGATTCCATACTTGCAGAAAGAAAAGCATCGATACGGGTAGCGAAATTCCCAAAATAACGCTGGGCAGAAAAAGGATCTATAGGTACGCAGCCGACCAAGTAAACTCTACCTTTTGCTTCTAATTCGCCTTTCATTTTAATGGAAGATTCACCGATCGACTTACCGGCACTGTTATTAAAACCAGAAACGAGCTGATTTTTCACCTCGACCTTGCCATCATATTGCTCGTAGCTAGCAGGTGCGGACACTTTTAGCTGGTATTCCTGTTTAATTTCTCCTGAAAAGAAAATACTGATTTTAGCGTCTACACCTGCCCTATCTAATAATGTCTGAAATCCTTCACCTATACCATCCGTTAGTTTACCAGCTAATTTATTTCGAGCAGTTTTTTTCAAATTATCTTTTAACAAATCATCGCGATTTATTTTTTCTTTTTCTAAAGAATCGGCGAGATCTTTATCATTTTGTATAAAGGAGTTTGCCAATAAATCTTTTAATTCCAATTTCTTAGCAAACTTTATTCCGATCACAGGGTCTGCTTTGATATTAAACTGTGTGACAAAATGAACAATTTTGTTCACTTTTTCGAGGTATGAGCCATAGGTAAATGCAACTTTCGGAAATATAAAATCAAATCCGAGGTCGGTAACTTTCTTTCCGGCATCTTGCACCTTCTTAATTCCCTTAGCCAATTTTTTAAGCTTTGGAAGTTTTGTCGCTGCAGATTCTCCCATTGTCAATACCGCTATAATGATTTCGACAATCATAACCAAAATGGTGAGCGTCAATATCCCTTTTTCAACCAGATCCTGATTACCTTGCGCATAGCTTTCTTCTTTCCCAAATTTACCTCCGCTAAAATTCCATTTTTTTCCATAGCCTAAACCGTACATCTCAGCCTCGGACTTAAAGTACTCGATCACCAATTTCAAAAGTTCACCATGCAGGGGCCCCATCATTGGAAAATACGCCAGCACCTTAAGATAGAGATCGATATACGGCTGTGCCTTTTCCATCAACCCCGCTACACCACGAACAATCGGCGTATCCACTGCAGTCCCGCGGCAGTTCAAAGGATATTTCCCGGTATAATCATATACTGCGTGTATAATCCATACCGCGTCCGTAAATGCATTTACGACAACAGTAGTCTGCGATTTGTCTGGAAAATAAGCACAGGAATTGATGCGTAATTCATACCGATTTGGAGTCAATGCGATCTGAGTAGGAAACATACCTGCTTCAAACGAAAACACTTTTATATTCAGCTTTTCACCTGAAATACTGATATCCTTAACCGCTTCGCGGCTTTGATTGACGTTGACTAATTCAAGGTATTTGGCTTTATTCTTATCATGCTTTTTATCGCCCTTAAATAAGCATCCCGCCGTATCGAAGCCTTTTATATAAATAGACAGATCGGTCTGCTGCTCCATATTAGGGAGAATAGTATTATAAAAAATACGTTTGAGATTTTTCAGATCAAAGGAAATCGCCGTCTTACGGTTAATTTTATGTATCGGGCGGTCTTCATTCGTCAAATACTGGAACTGTTTGGCTTTTGATTCACCATACGAACCTACTGTCAAACGATTGCTTACTCCATTGGTATACAGGTAGCTCAAGATGCGGTTAGCACGCTTATCGGTTAAGTTTTGATTATATTCATGGGTATTACGTATATCTGCAAAGGACTCAACCTTCGCAGATATCTGGGGATTATTTTTTAAGAATTTTACAATATTATTCAATATAGCTTTTGACTCCTGCGGCACTTCATACTGATCCGTGCCGTAAAAAAGATCAAATGAAAAGCGATAATTCTTTTCCGCTACAGCGAAAGTCTTCGGGTCTTTCTCGTTAAATAAAATCGTCACCTTTTCGCGATCATGAACGCTGATTGTCTGAAATTTACAGTGGTCATTCTTCTGCGGCTTGGCTTCATTCTCATTTACTGTGACAACTTTATTGGTCTTTGGCATCACGGGTTCTAGCCAAACGCCGACCTGGTTGAGAATATACAGATGTACTGCATGCCGTATATCTTCTTTAGGTGTGGTATCTTTGATATATCCCTTCTGCCCTTTAACCCTGATCATAATGTAAAAGCGTTCTTTGGGTTTCTTAAATCCCATTTTTGTTTTCCATCGCATGGTTTCCGAAGCAGCAATCTCCAGATTTAACTCGCCATTTTTTACAGTTCGTGTGTAGGTACCTACGAGCTGATCATCGGTGGCTGAAAACAGGTTTGCCTCACAATTATAAATCTCCACGATACATTCATAATCATTGACACCTTCCATAACAAGATTGAGCAGTAGCGGACGGTTGAATTGTGTGGGATTGCCATTATGAATCTGTAGATTGTTGCTCGGTGTGTTTTCTTTCCAATAGGATTTCACCACGCGATAGGGCGCGTAAGCGCGAACAAATACCCCAGTAATTTCCTTATCTTTGAAGCCGGTTAAACTCGCTTCCAAATAAAACCGCGTACCCCCCGCCAAGCTCTTTGGAATTGATAAACTATAGTCGTTGAATTTTTTCTTTTGCTTAAAATAATCCACACCTCTATTTTCCGATTGCCTGATCCAGAATACTTCACCTTTTTTTTCGGCTTCAGATGTTCCCGGAAACCATTCTGCTACCTGAAACTTGATAGCTGTAGCGGCGGGTATCACAATGACCGAACTGTTCTTGCTTATTAGCGGAGTTCCGGGGAGTACATCAATTCTCTTTACACCTTTCTTTGCCATAAATACGAATTAAGCATCAATAACCTCTTCTTGACTTGTTGTAGAAAGCTCATCAGGTATCTCCATTGGATTTAACTGGCTCTGTACATTCTCGTTTGCATTTTTTTTGTTCTCATCAGACGGTTCAGCCTTCTGTCCATGTTGCACAATGGATATACAGTCTTTTCCACCTATAGGGCAAGCCCCTTTGGAATCTTCCAAAAGTATCTTTCCTCCATTTTTTAAAATAATATCTTGGTAATAATTGGACCATTCGGATACCACTGCATTGCAAGGTTTGTTATTCAGCTTGGAACAAGATCCAAACATATTCTTTTCAAACGTGGCACCTAGATCTACCGTACTCGCGATACTCTTTTTTGTGGCATTTTTATCGTTTACAAATTCCTTGGAATTCTTCAATACTTTTAATTTATCAGGGCTGGTACCGAATTTACACATACATTCGGCACCCTGTACGACTACATGTTTTTCTGCCATAGTTAATCAAATAATTTCTTTAAAAAACTCCCTTGTCTTTCTTTTTCAGGTTCCGCAGCCTGAGATTGATTTGCTATAGTCCAATTATTTTTTGAAAAAAGAGCTGGATTGTCCAATTCAAAATATTTTATTCCTACAGCTATATCTTTATCATGCTCTCTAATGTTCCACTGCCCTTTGTAAGCCACTATATGATTGTGAAAAGGGTTCAATCTGATTAGTGCTTCATAATTACCTTTATATTTCTGAATTGTTAAACCTTCGTCTTCTTTTAGCTCGCCCTGGTGGATTAACTCAATTGCTCCTTGATCGGTTGTGTGTCCGACAATAGTCTGTTGGGTAAAAAATCCCGGATTTGCGAAACTTGCAGGCAACGGAAATTTCAAATAATCCCGCCGCGTTTTATCTTCGCCATAGTTTTTAAAAATCGGAAGAAAATAGCTTTGCATAAACCAGTCCCGATAGAGCACAGCAAAAGTAAAACGGTCGAGATCGAATAAGACAGCTTCAGTTTTGAAAATATATTTGTCAAAAAATTCACCTTCAAAATAACTCGATAGATTCTTTTTCGTCTCTGTCCAGCGTTTAACTATCGCTGAGTGATTTTCTATAGCTATCGCTTCCCCAAGAGCGTTCACCCTTAGCTGAAGTGGGTAAATCACCTTTCCGGTTTCGTGTGCCAATTTGTCCATCACCAAATCGGGTTCCTTCTCATTGATCCATATATCCTCAGAACGGTTGATCTCAACAACACGATCGCCCGTAGAATGGTCATCCAAACGCGTAATTACCGTTTCAAATTTAATTTCGTTTTTTTCATCTCCCTCCGAGAAATCTATTTGCACGCCATATTTTCGCCAACTATTGATCGGCCATTGTAGGTTCAGTTGCTGGAATTTGATTTGCTTCAATATTGGAATACTGTTCTGCTCATTATTAGCTTCCAGCAAAGGCGATTGGTAACCAACGCCCTGGGAATCATCATCAACCAACAAACTGAATCTCTTTGTCATATTTCGCCCTCCTTGTTTCCACGACCATGCACCCTTTTATTACTCGCCAATATCAAATTTCCTTCACGCGCTTCCGCATTGAGCTTATCAGCAAGCTTCTGTACCTTCCCAGTAACCTGTAAGTTATATTTTGCTTGCACATTTATTTTAATATTCGTTGCTTGTTTTAAAATTGCCATATTACCTCCTGTCCCGGATTTCAAAAAATGATGTAACGTTTCTATTTTAACTCCACCCGTTGCCAGTTGTTATTTGGATCCATTCCGATACCCTCTCTACGCGCCGATCGATGAAAATAACCATAACGCAGGACTTTTAGTTCATTCAAATTAGCACTTGTTAACTGTTTGCCACCGTACGGATAAGCTGCGCCGTTAAAGACATAAGCACTCAATTTGGACTTTGTGCTCTGCAGTACCGCATGTCCGGTGATCGAATATTTAGCCTCCATTTTGCCGCGGTCCAACGCGGCATTGTTGTCTTTACCAAACTGTCCCATAAAATGGAGCGGTATAAAGCTATATTCTTTGTGAACCATACGTTTCTCACCCCGCAATGCCCAGTACCAGCCATCGGTAATAGTCAATTCACCGGGCTTATACCAACCGTCGGCAATCAATCTATCGCGCAGTCGCTCCAATGTACCTCTTAACATGGCCGTCTCAATTTCCTGTTTGATTTCTGGCCCACTCAGGTAGCTTCCACCGATATCGGAGTGCACTCCTGGCAGATCCTTTTCAATTCCTTTCGGCGTACGCGTAAGCGAGAAGTTCTCCCGCATCTCATCGCGCGCCGTAAAATGCACCACATGTTGTGCCTTTCCGAGCGTATTGAGATTGAGTTCTGCGATATCATTAGAAAAGCGCGGTATCGGAAGTTCAGAATAGGAAGCAACCGTATCAAAAATGCCGAGGAAATTAACAATCACATGAGCAGGGTTTAAATTAATCCCTTTAAGCTTCAAGGCATAGCCAAGGTGCCCTCCTGCAGGCATTTCCTCGCGGGCAGGCATATTATCACCGTCGTAATAAGCCGTTATTCCCTCGGCCTCTACCTTTCGGCCCTTATAGGCTGCCTTTCCGATCTCATAGACAAAATTGCGGGCTGCCGCCGCACCGCGGCTAAAGCCGTACACATTAAAAATAATCTGCCGAAGCACTTTACCCGCATTTGCCTCAAACTCTCTTTTGATAATATCAGCAGATTGTTCACATCCTTTACGCACCTTAAAACGGATACCCGTAAAACCCGAACCAAACGCATAGCCCATAGTCGAATCCTTTTGGCGGTCGGTGGTTCCTATTCCCTCAATGTAAAGCCTATTGGCATTGGTACAATTCTCCCAAAGCCGCGCTACATTGGACCAGTCATTCTGGTAGCTGGATTCATCGTCTGACTTTCCATATTTGGCAAAGGAACTATGCCCCGTCCGGCGCGCATCCGTATTGTTTTTGTTATTTTTCGTGCCATCAAAAAATATATCAATCGTCACGCTGTATTGCTTAGGCGTATTCCTTGGCGGTGGATTATATTCCTTAAATTCAACGTTTGCCATACGATCTAATTATCGACCCGGACCAATGCCGGCTCGTAGCCCACAATTTTTATCTTTTTGGAAGATGAGCGCAAATAGGTATTCAGCACATTGGCCGAAGGATCTATTTCAAAGAGCAAGTCGATCTTTTCTGTCGGCTCAAATTCCTCAAATGCTTTTTTGACAATCTCATACTTAAATTTTACGTCAGCCACCCCATACTTTTTATCCCCATCTGCCCATTTTACATATACATGCTCCGGAATCGCTTTCGGCAGATTCGTATTGGCACTATCTGTATTCAAAAGCATATCCCGCTCGCCGTTGAAGCACTGATAAAAAAAATAATCTTTAGAGCCTAATTCAATGCCCTCTACAGCAAATTTCCATGCATATTTTTTATTATATTCCATATACAGCTGTGGCTTTGGCCAACCCTGGCCTTCCAAAGTGGCATACAGTTCATCACCATATAATTTTTGAGGTTTATAGGCTGCGTCGCGATATTCCTTCCTGAAGAAGTGTTCGAAATCCTCATGTGCCGTTTCCTGTGTTATGGTGGTGTCATGTGCCTGAAACATGGCTAACAATACCTGCCGCTGCCCGTCCGCCCAAAGAGCCAGTCTCCCTTCTGGAGCAAGGCCAACAATCAAAGTTTTAAAATCATCTTTTTTTTGTGTGCGGACGTCTATCGCTCCTTCTTCCCAGATAGTGGTAAGCTGCTGCTTATCCAGCTTCCATTTTCCAGTATAGAATTTTTCCTCCTGAATAGCATACCAGGTCATCTGCAGTTCGTCCGGAAGCGCTACAGGCTCATCCGGCGATCCCATCCCCTTAGACTGTACGCTCCAGCCTTGCTGTATAATTCCATAGATCGGACCAAAACGGTAGGTATAATCTTCACTAATCAAAGCCCCATCATATATTTCCACCGGGTATTCTTTGGGCGCAACAAGTGCCCCACTCCATATGTATTTTTTTTCGCTCATTTTTGATTCCTGACAACTCGAAATAATACTCATCAGCATGAACAGGAGTAAAAAGATCTTATCTATGTCGTTCCTTTTACGCATGTGCTAAAAAAGTTTAGATTTCTCGACACTGTTTATCTCAATTGTTTTTCCGCTCTGCAAGGTCATGTTTTCCTTATTGCTAAAGATCGTCATTTCCGATGCCAGCTCGTTTGATGTTTCGGATTGTCGATTAAAATCTTTGCTGGCAATTTCTGTGCGATTGTCCGAATCTTCACTAATATCTCCGGTAGCGGTGAGCGAATAATTATTGCCTGCGGTAGTCGCGATATCTTTAGACACAGAAACGGTCTGGTTGTTGCCAACAGACGTGCTTTGATCTTTACCTACCTGTACATCCATATTTTCAGTGACGTTAATCTGCATATTTTTACAGTTCAACGTCATATTTTCCAGTGCGGTGATCGTTACATTGCTACCCTGGCTATCGATATGAACAATATTTCCTTTGATATCCGTTATCTTAATACCTTGTGTAGACTGGCTATCGTCAAACTCAATCAGATGACCCGACCGCGTAGTGATGCTCTTAAGGTGGTTCTGAATCTGCGGTGTACTATCGGCCGTGCTCTGGTTGTATAAGCTCCCCATTACCACGGGCCGCGCTACGCTGCCCTCTTCAAAAGCCACGATGACGTGATCACCAATTTCGGGTATCGAAAGGAACCCCCTATTGACACCCCGGTCACCCGTACCTGCATTTGGGGTGATGATGCGCAACCATTCTGTTTCGTCATTATTAGCACACTGCCACTTGAAACGCACCCGTATCCTTCCCTGACCACTGGGGTCGTTGTTGTCCACGACATCTGCCATCTGCATATCTGGCTGCGGCCGTATATATTCGCGCACCGGTATACGTTCTGTACTCGCTAAAATGCCATTAAACCGATTGGTATAGCGGCCCACATCATCAAAGTGGTGTTCCACTTCGGTAATCAGGAATTTACCGAGGGTATCGGTTACAAAGCTCAGGTCCTGACGCAGGCTTGTCTCAATTTCTATCTGCGCCCCAAGACGGATAGCCGGTGAATCACTGTCGCACGACACCTGGAGCAGCTGCCCTACATTGGCCTCTTCCTGATGTTGCACGATACGCTGCAGTTCACCCTGTGTATCCACACGGATGTCCAGGGGTTGACTAAACACTTTACTAAAGGTTTCGGAAGCCCGCTGCATGGCAAAAACCTGATCCGGATGACCATCCGATTTGACGTTGCTCGTACTTTCCAACAACTGGTCATGCTGCGGCAAATAGCTAAAGCGTCGGTGGTTTACAGGGCGGATCTGTATACCATAATCAAGCCGGCTCACCTCTCGTCCATAGGTCACCTTTCCAGTGGGTAAGTCCGATGGTTTGCCAAAATGAAGGCGCTCACCATCGTAGTAAAACCATTCGAGGTACTCTGCAGATAGGCGGTTGAGAAATTCAAAATCGCTTTCACGGTACTGGATCAGGTAATCAATCGGTTCAGATCGACTCGGGTTAACTTGCATATGTAGATCGTTCTGTACGACATCCTGGGTTGCCAGCTTGACAATATCGCCGAGCGATTTTCCATAATAAGACCCCAGGTCTTTGCCACGATCGATCAATATGGTAGGACTATAGCCTTTAATTTGCAACACCCCTTGGTAACCATGGTTTTGCGTCAAGGAGACCTCGGTAATGATGCCCGAAAAATTTTGCATGTTTCCCTGCGCGTAGCCAAAAGAAATCGCCAGTGTACGCCCTACATAAGCGCGGCTATCCTGTAAATTAATCAACCCCGGAATACCGAGTTTACCGTGCTCTATTCGGAGTTCAAACTCGTGGTGGGCATTAAAACGCTGACGAATATTGAACGAAAGGAAATGCGACACTTCCTTTCCGTCAATATGCATCTCAATCAATAATTTTGGCTTATCAAAATACATAAATTAGCTGTTCATAGAGTTTACAAAAAAGACGGTCTTTCCTGCGATAGACCGTCTTTCCAAATTTCATGGTCTATTTCAGCTTTTAAGCCTTAGGCCAATCATTTTCCAGTGATGCATTTTGCATTTCCAGCACCCGCGATGACAATACCAGGGATAGTGTCATGGGTTTATCGTTGGTGACCGAAATTCCTTCATTGTATTGGATGATATAGGCGTCCTGAAATTTGAGTTCTTTCATAGTCGCATCTTCCTCACTCTTTTTAAACGTGATCTTGCCGTTTACAGTTTTATACTGATTGTTTACCATCGCTTCAATGACCGAGGTATCTTCGGTCGATTCGACCTCAACCGTAATTGTACCGCCATATACAGACGATGACGGACGCCCTTTAGAGTCCACATCACGGTGCAGGGAAAACCTGCACTGGATCACATCGTATTCCTTACTTCCTAATGTTAATCTTGTTTTAAATGACATAATCGTAATTTTTAATGGTTTAAAATTTAATTTTACTTACCTAAGCGTGCCTTATCAATACACCTCCGGATGTTTGTAAGGGTTACGCTTTTGGCCAGTCTTGTTCGCTTGTCGCTTCACCAATGCTGATGGAGCGCGCAGAAATCACAAATTTGTAGGTCATTGCATGCGATCCTACTATGTTGATTCCTTCCTCGTAGCGAATAATGTAACCATCTTCAAATCTGATTTCTTTCATTTTGGCATCTTCGTCTGGTTTTTTGATCAGCAATGTACCGGCAATAGGCTTATATTGGTTGTTGACCATAGCTTCGATGACGGAAGTATCTTCTGTAGATTCTACTTCGACATTGATTGTACCACCATAAACTGAAGATGAAGGACGTCCCTTTGAATCGACGTCGCGGGTGAAGGAGTAGTCAGCATTCAGCACGTCATATTCGTTGCCTGAAAACTGAAGTCTTGCTTTGAAAGCCATAACTTTTGGTTTTAAGTTTAAAATAAATATTGCGGTCTCTCCATGACCGTATGTATCTAATTTACATCAAACTAAATACCAATTGAAGGATTTTTGAATTAATAAATTGTTAAATGCCGCAAAATAATACCGTCAACAGTATTTTAAAAGCAAAAAAAACGTATAAATACTGAAATTATTTTTTATACAAAAAACACACTAAGTGTAACAAAAGCAATACACAGTGAATAATGTACTTTCAAATCTTACACCCAAATAGATCGCTAAAAAATAACCGCCAAAAGTTCCTATCGTTTTGGCGCTTTATACATTCCGTGCATCATGATCTTTACGCGTTTATAAGTTATGTGAGCAGTCTAGTAATTCGCTTGCTTCAACTTCATCTATTTATTCCTCCAATTCTTTGAGGTATTCGATCATGGCATCGAGGCTCTGCAGTAGCTTCTCTCCTTCAAATCCCACCTTTCGAAAGCGGATGTCCCCCTTTTTGTCCAGGATCAATGTTGTCGGAATGGATGTGATATCCAGCTTGCTACTGAGCTTTTTATCCTGATTGTAATAAAATGGAAAGTCAAATTCAGGATTGGCCTTTGCCCATTTGTAGGCATCGTCCCAGCTGTTTCCACTGCCCGAATTGAGTACAACGAACTTCACCTGCGGATCATCCGCATATTTTTTGTATACCTGATGCAAATAGGGAAATGAGGCGATGCAGGGCTTGCACCAAGTGGCCCAAAAATCAATGATGACAATCTTGTCCTTTAGATCTGCTTTGTGCAAAGGTTTCCTGTCCATATCAAGGATACTGGCATCTTCTGGAAATGGCGTACTGCCGATGATCTTTTGAAACTCTTGGTAATACCCTTGTTTCCATTGCTTGTCAAGCTTGCTAAAATAAGCCTGCCGTGCGGCAGCATTGTCCATTCCGTTTTTGATGATCGCTTTGTCGAGAAGTTCACGCGTCGTCGCATCAAAAGGAGCATAACGATAGGCTGCCTCCAAGCGGGTATTGCACTGTTTGGATCATTCCACTGCTGATACTGCATGGCCACTGCGCGGAGCAATGCTGCCGATTTGAGTGTAGGGATACTTTTAGTAAACCAGTCACGGGCCGCTACGGGCTGGTTTAACTGCGCAAGGATAAGTCCCTGATTGGCCATAATTTCTGCTTTTACCGCAGTAAGCTTATCCGCCTTGCTGGGATCGTGGGCCACCAGATAGCCCGTTTCGGGGAAATAGCGTATTAAACTTACCGGATAGGCCGCAACACTGTCGAGTAGATATAGATTGAGTTTGGATGCCTCCTGCAGCATCAGCTTATGATCTAAGAGCAGCTGCACATACTGATTGTATGCACGCCATTTATAGGGATCCTGCTCCCAACGTGTAATCAGCGGCAGGTATTTCTTGGCCTCTATGCTGTCGCCATGCCGTACATAGTAGCTAAAAAGATAGTCGTATGCGCTGCCATAAGCCGCCTCGTTTTCGGCCGTCTTGCGGGAAAGAAGCTGCCCTATCTGCGCCACGACCTTGGCGGAGTCTTGCTCACGGAACAGCTGATTAAGCCGGTAAGATATCCCGATCTTCTTGTTGGGAAACTCGTTGATCACAACCTGACGGATTGAATCCACTTTTTGGTTCTGCCCGAGTATCAGATAGCCCATCGTAACCTTGTTGAGGTTCCCTTCAAAGAGCGGATTGCTTCTAAATTTTTGTTCCACCACCGCCAAGCCCTTTTGCAACAGCCGCTCCTGCTGGGCCGGACCAGCGTTTTTCATCTGTAGCACAATCAGTCGGAGCTGTGCCTCGTAATTGTCGGGATACAGACTCAGCTCTTTTTTGAGATAATGTTCCTGGGTAGCTAAGATATGATCTGAGGTTTTATCCTGAACCGGTACACTGTAGGATTTCCCAAGGTAATTGCCGGCGATCAGTTTCCCCTGCTTATAGACGTAGATCTCATATTGACTGCTATCGCTTGCCCGCTGTACAAATTTCTTTTCTCTGTCGGCGATCGTAAAGCAGGAAAAGTTGGCGTAGGCAGGCAGTTTAAAACGCACCCGCCAGATTCCACCCTCTTGTTGCATGGGCATGCGGCTCGGAAATTCGTAAAAATTTGAATAGTTGAAATCCACGAAATAGGGCCCCTCCGTCTGGGAAGCAGCAGATTTACTTGGATCAAAGCTGATGGTCACGGTATCACCGGCCGTTGCTTTGTGCGGCAAAATACTCACTTGTGCCTGCAACAGCAGGTTTACTTCTAGCAGACACAGCAGCAATGCGTATTTGAATAGCTTAATCATTCTGTTGGAGGTTAGCATTGGTGATTAAAATAGTACTGGCGATCGGTATTTTGGTATCGCTTTCGCTAAAGTCTGTTTTGACCTTTGAAAGTACAGGCAGGGCCCTGTTTGTGCGCACCAGATCAAACCAACGGTGGCCCCATTCCCCGAGCAGTTCTAGCTGACGCTCCTTTTCGAGCGCCAGGGCAATGCCCGCCTTGTCCATCGTTTGTGGCAGCGCAGCGAGGCCGGCACGTTCACGGATCTTATTGATATCCTCTAGTGCTGCCTGCAACTTATTTTGATTGAGCCGCGCTTCAGCACGGATCAAGTACTGTTCGGCAAGGCGTAGCACGGTATTGTATTCGGTCACAGGTGCACCTGTGCGCACCTTATACTTATACGGCATATAAAGCGTCTTATTACTTACCACATAAGGCTTTAACCACATCGCTTTACGTAAATCGTTCTCCTCATAGGCCGCTACCGTGGCATCATACACCTGATAGTAACTCCTTGCTGTAGCTACTGCCGGAACGATGCTGAAGCCTTCCCAGGTGTTGACCCCGGCAGTGGAAAGATTTACCGTCTGCAGTTGCCAGATCGCTTCTTTGCTCGTTTTCAAAAAAACTGTATTGAGGTCCCGCGACAGTTCATACCGATTATCAGCAATGACTTTGTCGGCCATCGCTTCGGCATTGGCCCAGTCGGCATGATACAGATATACCCTGGCCAATAGCGCGTCAACTGCTTTTCTATTAGGGCGGGTACGCTCATTGCCCTGATAGGCATCCGCAATATCCACAGCAGCTTTCTGCAGATCGTCTACCATAAACGCGTAAAGCTCTTCCCTGGAGGCAGGACCTTTTCGGTTGTTGGCTTCCAGATCCTTGGTATCGGTGATCAAGGGCACTTTATTGAAGAGGTTACTCAGGTAAAAGTAATTGAATACCCGCGTAAAACGGGCCTCGGCCGATAGCTGTGCCTTTACCGTACTGCTGAGCGCCGAGGCTTCAACGCCCTCGATAATCTTATTGCTGTGATTGATATAGCTATAAGGTTGCGACCAGAGTCGATCAAGGTAAGAGGTTGCCGGGCTCAGTTTATTGAATTTGTATTCATCGTAGCTTGTAAAGGCTGAGTTATAATCGTCGGCCAGGCTGGACAGTAAAATAGTCATCAGTCCACTGGCAAACTGGTTATTGTAGTTGTTCATACTGGTATAGAGTCCGCCCACGGTTGCTGTGGCCGTCTTTTCGTCACTGAAAGCCGACGCTGCTGCCACTTCCGTCTTGGGTGGGTCCACGGCCAGAAATTTATTGCAGGAGATGTTAAGCAGTGGTGTCGCAAAAAGGCTGTAGATGATATATTTGTTCATGGTATAAGTCTTTAGTGTTATGATCATTAAAAAGTGAGCTGAACCGCAAAGGTATAGGTACGCATGGATGGTGTGGCGCTGTTCCGCACCGAACCAAACGGATTGACATCCGAAACATAAGTGCGGTCAAAACCAGGCATCTCGGGATCCATACCTCTGAAGCTTGTCCAGGTAAAGAGGTTCTGGGCATTGAACTGTACCACAGCGCGGCTCATATTGATCTTCTTTGCCCATTTGGAGATATCGTAACTGAGCGATACATTTTTTAGGCGGATAAAAGAAGCATCGTCCCATACGGCCGAAGAATAGCGGTAGTAATTGCGGTAAGCCAGGTTAGCTTCGTTGGCGCTATTGGCTGTGGCGCGTGGTACATCTGTCACATCTCCGGGCTGCTGCCAACGGTTTAACACATATTCATCCAGGTTGCCCAATCCGCCAATGGTCGTTGCCTGTGGGCCATATCCAATGGATGGTCCCTCCTGTTTGACAAACTGAAATAAGAATCCAAGGCTCACATTGCCATAACTTAGATTGTTGCCGATACCACCATAGTACTTGGGCAGCAGCGAGCCCAAGGTTACATAATCATTGAAATCACTGATTTTCCCATCACCATCCACATCCCGGAATTGGGCAACCCCGGTTTGCGAATCCACTCCCGTAAACTGAAATCCGCGGACGATACGTGTGGACTCGCCAATGATGTATCGCCTCGCATCACTGCTACTCGCCAGCCCGGGATATTCCAGCAGCGTATTGGAAGGGAAAGTGATATTGAAATTGGTTTTCCAGCTGAACTTTTCCTTCTGGATATTCACACTGCTCAGCTCTAACTCCAAGCCTTTATTTTCAATCAGTGCGGGGGTATTACCAAAATACGAATTATAGCCCGTCTGCGGTGCGAGCACGATATTGATCAGCTGATTATCCGATCTATTGTTGTAATAATTGACCGTTAGGAAAATACGGTCCCTGAAAAAACCCAGGTCGAGCCCCAGTTCTTTCTTTTTAATTTCTTCCCATCCAAAATTGGGATTAAACACCCGTGTTGGATAAAGCCCCGTGATGCCTTGGTAGGCAAAGCCTGTGCCCCAGGTATCCAGGTACTGGTAATCGCCGATCTGGTCGTTGCCCGTCACTCCCCAACTCGCACGAAGCTTCCCGAAGCTCACGATAGACTGATCCTGGAGAAATTCTTCGCTGCTGAAAATCCAGGCTGCCCCGATCGACCCAAAATTACCGTACTTATTGTTGGGCCCAAAGCGGGAAGAGCCATCCCTTCGGTAGCTGAAATTTAACAGATATTTGTCGGCATAGGCATAATTGATCCTGCCAAATGCAGACTGGTAACGGTAATCGGCATACTGATTGTTGCGGTTCACAAGGATACCTGCAGCGCCGATATTGTTTAGCTGCGAATCACTCGGATAACTGCTGCCATCGAAGTACTTCCCTTCGCTGACCCTTTGCTGCCAGGTCCCCCCCAAAAGCAGTTTAAAATCATGTTTACCAAAGGTTTTGCTGTAATTTATTTGTGGCTCAACGATATAGGACTGATAATCCGAATTGCCGTAAGAGGCCATGGAACCCGTGCTCGTCAATGGATTAAATCCCGCATTGGGCAGCAAGCGCGTCTGGTCCATGCTTTTGAGGTTGTAGCCCACATTGACTTTTGCGACCAGCTCAGGTAATATCGCATATTCGGCAGAAAAGTTGGCCAGTAGGGATTTTGATTTCGAAACACTCGAGCGCTCCATATAGGCGGCGGGATTCTGTAAACTCTGTTGGAACCAATAATAGCCGCCCTTTTCATCATATAAAGGATAATTGGGCGCCAGGTTATAAAACTGTGCTATATCTGTCGGTACGGTATTGTTACGGTCCAGGTTGAGGTTGAAACTACTGTTGAGTTTAAATCGCTGATCTTTGGATTGCGTAGACAAGTTCAACAACGCACCACCACGCTGATAATTTTTATTGCCGGGCAAGGGATCCCCCTGACGATTGAAATTGCCACTGGCCAGGTATTGGGTATTTTCGTTTCCTCCGGAAAATGACAGCTGATAGGTTGAGAAAGGGGCCGATGCACCATAAAACTCCTTTTGCCAGTCGCTGTAGGCGGACTGATCCCAAGTGAGCAGATCCGGTGCATTATCTGCTGTCGCTGTCCAGTTATCGTTTTTAAAGCCTTCTTTCCGGATTTCCAAATATTGCTCGGTATGGAGCATCTTCAGGTTGCGGATGGCCTTACCGGAACCCACATTGGCATTAAAATCTATTTTAAGTCCGCCCTTATTTCCTTTTTTTGTTGTGATCAGGATAACTCCATTCCCACCCCGGGAGCCATAGATGGCTGTCGCATCGGCATCTTTAAGCACATCGATGCGTTCAATATCCTTGGGATTGATCAGACTGAGCGGGCTTTGGTTCCCATTGGCCGCTGTAAACTGATTCATGCTTTCGTCCGAAAATGGAATACCGTCGATGATGTAAAGGGGGCTACTGCCATTGCTTAAAGAATTGACACCCCGGAGCTGCACCTGAAAAGAGCTGCCCGGCAAGCCCGAATTGGAAGCAATATTGAGTCCGGCAACGCGCCCCTGCAAGGCCGCCAAGGGGTCTAGTACCGGTTGTGTTTCGATCTCCCGGCTAGTGACGCTAGATACCGAACCCGTATTTTTGCGTATCGAAGACGTCCCGTAACCGATAACCACCACCTCATCCAAGTTACCGGGATCTACCTCGAGACTGATGTCGATAATACCCTTGGCCGGCACTGTGACTTCCTTGCTGCGGTAGCCTACATAACTCAAAAGTAAGATATCATCCTGCTGCAGGCCATTTAAACTAAAACGACCGTTGGCATCGGTCATAGTACTGGCTACCTTGTTTTTAACCCGAACACTAACCCCTTCAAGGGCTGCACCGGCAGCATTGCTGACCCGACCGGAGACGGTCATCTGCAGCGCCTTTGCTACCCCCTTCCCCTGGAGCACGATGGTGTTTTTGACGATTTGATAGCGGATGCCCTTAGCCGAGAATGCCTGTTTAAGTAGCTCGGGGATATTGGCATTGTTTAAATTGACATCGAAAGGCAGATCGGGGTTAATTTCATGGGGATCATACACAAAGCGATAATCGCTGCGCTGCTCAATGGCTTTGACAAGCTGTTTAAATTGAACATGGTCAGATGCCTTGTCTCCCTGCTGGCTAAAGGCATAGCCATTGACATGCATCAGCATCAATAGCAGTGTTTTTACGGACTGTTTCATAGGGTATTTAGATTGAAAATTCGTTTGTTTTGTATTCGGTTAGGGAATAAGTAGGAGTCGGTCCTTGTCAATGGTATAGTTTATGCCGGCGAAGCGTAATATTTTAAGCACTTCGGCAAAGGATTCTTTTTTGCTGATTTTTCCGCTAAGGACTTTATTTTTATAGACGGGCGCCAGGCTATAGGTGAAATTGTACCAACGCGCCAGATCGGCCAAAATCTCGGGAAGCGGTGTCTGGTCAAATTCAAAGTAACCATCTTTCCAATTGGCCGCATTCAGTTGGGTATTTTCCTGCTTTCGCTGGAAGGCACCGTTCAGCACATTCAGTTCGATCGACTGTCCCGGTAGCAGAATCTCCTGAAGCCCCGCATTGCTAACCCGTATTTTCCCCTCGTCGAGCTGCGTGGTCAAGAGCTGGCTATCGTTTTCGTATAACTTCACGTTGAAAGCGGTTCCCAAGGCTTCAATGCTGGTGTTGCCGACATGAACAATAAAAGGTTTGGCTTTATTTTTTGCCACTTTAAAATAAGCTTCACCCGTCAGGAATACCGAACGCTCGTTGACGCCATATCCCGGTCCTATTTCCAGCTTACTGTCGGCATTTAGCCACACGGTGGTACCATCGGGAAGTTCCATCTTGAATTCCTGTCCTTTTTTGGTTCTCACCGCGACCTTATCCCGTTGACGCTGAGGCATTAATGCAGGGCTAAACTGCTTTTTTTCGTCCAGGCTCACCACTTCATTACCGATCAGCAGATCGGCTTGGAATTGACCGACACTAAAAGGCAAAGGCTGTGGCGATTGCTGGCGTCCAGAAAAGAAGTATAGCGCCGCGCCTGCCATCAAAAAGAACACCATACTGGCTGCCACTTTCAAATAAGCGCTGCGCTGGCGATTAGCCTGCAATGCCGGACCAAAAATATGCTGTTGGAAATGGCGGTCTTCGGCAGCCAGGTCAAGCTCCGGGATATCCTTTTCGTTATTAGTCTTGCTAAGCTGATTGTACCAACTTTCGACAAGTGCAATTTCCTCAGCGCTGCACGTGCCCTGCTGGTACTTTTGCAGTAATTGTTTTGATATGCGTTGTTTCATAGGTGCTATCCTGTTTACCGTTTAGAAGACAGGATAGTGCGCGTTTAGTGGTAGAAAAAAATGAAAATAGTTCGTATTTTTTTTCTCAAAACCGTCAACGCATTGTAAATCTGCTTTTTGACTGTTTGCTCAGAGATCTCAAGTTCTGCAGCGATCTCCCGATAACTCCGTTGCTCGAAACGGCTTTTTTTGAAGATCAAAGCCATTTTGCGGGGCAGCTTTTCAATCGCTTGATCAATTTGCTCCGCTAATTCTTTTTCCCGCAACAGATCGTCGGGCATCACTTCAAATGTTGGAGCTGCGTGCTCCAGGTAAGCCTCATATTTCCGACCCACATCCTGGCTGGCAATGCGGTTAATGACCAGGTTACGGGCCGAGCGATAAAGATAAGCCTGATACGAGTGTACGATTTCCAGACGCTCCATGCGATCCCAGAGATTCGTAAAAATTTCCTGCACAATATCACGGGCCTCGTCTTGGTCGTCCAACATGCGGAATACATGCACATACAGCTTGCCCCAATTTTCCTCATAAAGTTGGGTAAACAATTGTCTGACATGCGTTACGTTCATCCTGATGGCTTAGTTCATGTTGATTACTCAAAATTAGCTTTTATTTTTAGCAATGTCAATTGATGATGGATTTCTAATAAAACCTGTAAAATAATGCAATTTCAACATTGCTTTATTAGAGCGGTGCCCGCTGCACCACCATTTAACCGTACAATCGGTCATTTATTGGGTTAGCATCTCCCGTTAATAGGCAAGAGATGTTCTAAATACGCTGCCTACGTATAAGTCCCCTATCCGTAAAATATTGAAACGAATGTGACAGCACATTCCTTCCCTTAGTAAGTGTCTTTGGACGGGCGCTGTTTTTACGATCATTAATCAATTGAATATTATGCTTGCAATGAATTATCGAGGGCCCTATCGCGTACGTGCCGATAAAAATGCCCCCATGCCAGAGATCCTCCATCCGCAGGATGCCATCGTACGGGTATTGCGCTCCTGTATCTGCGGGTCTGACTTGCATCTTTACCATGGTCTAGTACCAGACACCCGGGTGGGGTCTACCTTTGGACACGAGTTTATAGGTGAAGTGGTCGAGGTAGGCGCTGGAATAGAAAATTTAAAAGTTGGCGACCGGGTGATGGTGCCTTTCAATATTGCCTGTGGCAAATGTGCCTTCTGTCGGCAGGAGCTGTATGGTAACTGCCATGAATCCAATCCTGAAGCGACTGCGGTAGGCGGTATCTTTGGCTATTCCCATACTGCGGGTGGCTATGCCGGTGGGCAAGCCGAATATGTTCGGGTGCCCTACGCAGATGTTGGTCCGGTCGTCATTCCCGACTGGATGGATCCCGACGATGCGGTTTTGCTGACCGATGTTGTACCTACAGGTTATCAGGCGGCCGAAATGGCGGGAATTCAACCCGGAGATACGGTGGTGGTCTTTGGTGCCGGTCCAATTGGTATTATGGCTGCCAAGTGCTCCTGGCTGTTCGGGGCTGCCCGAGTGATTATAATCGACCATGTCGACTATCGGCTGGAATTTGCCGAACGCTACGCTCAGTGTGAGGCAGTCAATTTCCGCTCCATAGGCGATCCCGTCGTTTTTATCAAAACGGTCACCGATTCACTCGGCGCAGATGTGTGCATCGATGCGGTGGGCTGTGAGGCGGCAGGTAACACCATGAATAGTCTTCTGGGAAGATACCTGATGCTACAGGGCGGATCGACCACGGCATTGCACTGGGCGATTAATAGCGTAAAAAAAGGGGGTATCGTGTCTATTGTAGGCGTCTATGGCCCTACAAATAGTTTGGTTCCTATTGGCAATGTGTTAAATAAAGGAATCACCATACGGGCCAACCAAGCTTCGGTGAAGCGGCTGCTACCCAAACTGATCCAACATGTAAAGGATGGCGTTATCAATCCCAAAGAGCTGATTACACATCGGGTTCCACTCGAAGAAGTCGGTGATGCATATCACCTCTTCTCTTCCAAATTGGATCATTGTATCAAAACTGTGTTAATTCCACCATCGGCTTCGATTTAAGATATTTTACTATGATAACAGATCAAACTACACCCGAAGATTTTATCAACGATAGACAATCGGAATATGGGCATATCAAGGGCTGGGGAATCGATTTTGACCCCAAAAACGACCCCACCTATCCCATCAAAAAACGAAACAACCAAGAACATCAGGGCTATTCCTGGCAGCGCCCCCCATTGCAGGAAGAAACGGTTGAGATACTGCATTCTGTCGAGCGCCCCAACCTAACAGCAGTTTACGGAACGGGCAATCCACCCAAAGGACTGAGTGGCGCCATTCGACGCTTTGCCTTTACGTATAGCGAATCCAGCTACGGCCGCTGGCTCCCGCTGGTACTGGCAGACCGTGTCGATATGCTGGAAGGTGTTGTTGAAGACATCTCGAAAGGCCATCTTCCCAATATCGCCAAAGAACTTGGACTGGGTGCCGAATGGAAGTATAATAAAAAAGCTTTCATAGGGAAAACTGTTGTCGCTGGGCTATTGATTGGATTGGTAGCTTTTCAGCTTTGTTCGAAAAGGGAAAATAAATAATATCATCTGCCGAATAAGCCTCTGACTGCTTATTCGGCTTTTTGAAAGTTTGACGAATGCGCTCTTCATATCCATAGATTTTTAATCACTAATCATGCGATCTACTAGCTACCCTACTGCTAGTCCCCCTCTTAGATTGGTAATCGAACTGTCCGTTTTCGAACAAATACCGTTCGCGTCCGAACAAGAAACTGATTCAGAAAGAATTTTAACAGCTCATTTACAGCGTTTTGAATTATTGGCAAATAAATTGGACGGCATAACTGCACAACGTGTTATTATGATTTTGAATTATTTTAAAATAGCTTTTCGCCACCTTTCAAAAAATAGTGGTTTTACCGCAATTAATAGTATTGGGCTTGCTTCTGGAATGACCGCCGCCATTTTGATCATGTTATGGGTGCGGAGCGAATTTAACTTTGACCGATTTTATGCCGATAACGATCGGATCTATGCAGTAGGCATGAAAGACGTGTGGGCAGGTGAAAGCGTGGAGCATTTTTATACCCCAAAACCAATGGCTCGGGCTTTAAAAACTGACTTTCCAGAAATACAGACCATTACACGCGTGGATAAGGGGACCGGATTTTTATTAACCCGTCAGGATATAAAGCTTGCAAAAGAACCCGGTGTCTTCGTAGATAGCACCTTCCTAAACCTATTTGATTATAAAGTGATTGCGGGCAATCCACAGGAGGCATTAAAAAACCCCAATCAGATTGTCTTGACAAAATCTTTGGCAGAAAGATTATTTGGGCATTCAAACCCTATCAATCAGACGATCCGATTGGACAGCACCCAAGTGTCAACGGTGTCTGCAATTATCGAAGACATTCCAGATCATTCGTTTATGAAAGGAAGCACCTATCTGGTGCCTTGGACATTAATGGAAAAAATAGGCTATTCGGATGATTATTGGGGTAATAATTCCATACAAACGTACATCAAGTTACATCAAAACGTCAATATCGATCAATTCCAAAAGAATATCCAATATTATTTAAGAAAGCACACAGACACCAAAGTTGCCAATTTTATTCAACCCATTGGCGACCAGTGGTTGTATAGCAAATTTACAGCGCAAGGAAAGCCGACTTCACCACGCATTATCATGGTCCGCTCTTTCATTGCTATTGCCTGTTTGATCCTTCTTATTGCCAGCATTAATTTCATGAATCTGAGCACGGCGCAGAGCGAAAAAAGGGCGAAGGAAGTGGGTGTCCGAAAAGTTGTGGGGGCAAGTAAAAAACTGCTGATCGGACAGTTCCTTACCGAATCAATGGTGATTTCCTTTATTTCGGGCTTATTATCGTTATTGATCACGCTAATCACACTTCCCTATTTTAATGAATTGGTTTCGAGAGAACTTGTTATTCCGTTTGACGATCTTCTTTTCTGGGCCGTTTTTGCAGGTTTTATTTTCGTTTCCGGAATTCTTTCAGGAAGCTATCCCGCATTTTATTTGTCTTCTTTCCTCCCAACAAAAGTACTCAAAGGTAAATATCTCCATATTCAACAGACATTCAACCCGCGTAAAGTCCTAGTTGTTTCGCAATTCTGTATTGCAATCATACTGATCGTCACAACGTTATCTATTCAGCGCCAAATCAAACACGCTCAAAATAGGGAAACCGGATATAACAAAGATAGGTTGGTGAGTATCGTCGATCAGGGAGACATCCGCAAAAATAGCTTACTGATAAAAAATGAATTGCTGTCATCCGGTATTGCCAAGCAGGTTTCAAGGACATCCGCACCACTCACGAAAACGATGAGTTTTAACTACATGGAATGGGATGGTAAGCCCAAAGACGACAACACTATTTTTGCCCGAATGGGAGCCGATGAAAATTTGGTCAAGACCGCGGAGCTCGAACTCGTTGCGGGAAGGGATTTTGACCTAACTCAATTTCCAACGGACTCTGGGGCAATGATTATTAACGAATCGGCTGCCAAAGTATTTAATTTCGACGATCCGATTGGCAAAACGGTTGTTGATGGCAGAAAATGGCATATTGTAGGCGTAGTGAAAGATTTTATTCAAGAATCGCCTTTCAGCGCTATTTCTCCACTCGTCATTCAGGGCGCTTTCTCAGGCACTCAGGTAACAAATATATGCCTAAACGATCATGTAAGCACTTCCGAAGCACTTACGGCTATGGAGAAGATCTTTAAAGCTTATAATCCCGACTATCCCTTTGAATACTCTTTTGTAGACCGTAATTATGCAGAAAAATTCAAAGACTTTCAACAGTTGGGCACACTTTCGAGCCTTTTCGCACTGTTGACCATTTTTATTTCCTGTCTCGGTCTATTTGGACTTACCGCCTATATGGCAGAGAACAGAACGAAAGAGATCGGCATCCATAAAGTACTGGGGGCTTCAATTTTTAAGATCATGCGGATGCTGTCGCAGGACTTTGTACTGCTGGTCGTTCTCTCCTGCTTGGTTGCCTTTCCGATCGCCTATTATATTGCCGATCACCTCCTGAGCGAATACACGTATCGCATTGCTATCACCTGGGATATCTTTGTTGCTGCAGGATTGGGCGCGCTCATCATAGCATTATTCACCATGAGTTATCACGCGATCAAAGCAGCCCTTATCAATCCGGTTGTGAGTTTGAGAGATGAGTAAAATAACAGTGAAAAAGGATATTCCGCTGCAATACGGATTACCTAAAAGTTACCGTTTCAGCTGCCGGCTATCTCGACTTTTTAGCTAACGATGAAGGAATCAGGCGTTTTAAACAACCTGTATAACCTACCCGTGTTCAAATTGCTATTTCTGTGCTGCGGGCTCGGCATGCACCCAATAGCTAAAAGCCTCATCTTTATCGTTTTTAAGGTGCAATAATGCAATATTTGACTTGGGGGTTTTCCAGATTTTGAGCACCTCATCTTTTGCCACATCGGCCTTAAAAAGTTGCTTAAACTGTTCACTCAACAGCTCTTTATCGCCTTCAAAATTCGCATTTCCATATAATTTTGTCATATATGCAGACAGCGCATCCCTTTCTTTCTTTCCCAGATTAATTATGTTTTGTCTATAATCGATCGAATCAAAAGCAACTGTCAGTCCTGAATAAACCGTATTTCCTGATTTTCTATTCAGAATGCGAAATTGATAGCCTAGTGTACCATTGGTTGTATAGCCTGTATTTTGATTGATATTGTCTATTCTGTTCCAGTCCACATTCAAGAAATCTGCATTGGCATTTATCTTGATATAGGTAGAATCCCTTACAACCCTCTTGTTGTCTTTATAACCTGACAGATAAGTTTTATAGGTACCGGGCAAATAAAAGTAGTGTCCCCATGCTGATTTTAAAGAAAGCGAACCTGTGCCCTTCGCTAAAAGATTGACTCGACTGGGACTACCCTCTACTTCCCAAAAAAGAGAATCAAGTTCACTATACTTAACCGGAAGGCCAATCCATTCTTTGAGCTCATCAATGGTGCTGTCTTTCATGGTAAAGACCACCATATTAAATATATTGGCTGTTTTAACATCCGTTTCGAGGCGCAGTGGCATCATTGTTAACGATTCTTTGGGAATTTCTTCGTCCGTATCCAATTCGTTGTATTTATCGGAACAGCTGGCCATGAGCAGAAGGGAAAAAGCAAGTAAACTTAAATAGTTGAACATTATAAACGAGTTAAAGAGATAAATTATGTGGTTGTAAACACGCAAATATACAAAATATTTAATTAATTAAATAAAAAGTACAACAATTTTCTATTTCCATTAATTATCCACTATATATCGTTCAAAGACACTTTACAAGGCATAAACACGTTTACGCAGGTTTGCTATTTGTAGCTAAACCGCACCTTTCGAATGCGCTTTAGTCTTCCAAAATAGAGCTTTTTATTTTCGTTGCCTGTCGGTCCATCGCCCGATCAATCGGCTCGTCACAAAACTGACCAGTGTGCCTACCGCAGCCGTCAATGCCGTCTGCAGCTCAGTACGCAACGAGAAGCTTACCAAGCTTGCAGAAATTATGTTATTTGTTTTAAAAATTCTTTAACAATGTAGGCAAGAGAATTTTTATTTAAGTGTGACATCCAAATAGACAGAATGTCGGCCATAGGTTTCATAAAAAGGTTTGAAAACCGCATCATCTATTTTAAATTCAAGTGTTGACGGATTACCTTTAATCTTACTGCCTATATCTTTTGCTTCCAACGTGATCTTTCTCCACTGTTTTCTGGCTTCTGGCTCTTGTGCCGCCAATAAGATCGGCCCATAGAAAAGACTTGCTATATTCGGCTGATCCATTACCGGATCTAAATGAAATTGAAATGGCATCTTTAATTCAATCGTATCACCATCATTCCACGCTCGGCTTATCTTTAGATAAGTTCCCGGTGTGGCCTGGATGGATTCGTTTCTGCCGTTGATCGTGACGAAAAAACCTTTGGTAGCCCATCCCGGCACGCGGATATTCAGATCGAATGTTCCGCTACCTTTCATAATAAGTCGCGTTACATCTGCTTTCGGAAAATCGGTCCGTTGCTCTATAGTCACGTTTTTCTCTTTCCAATAAAGTGTTGACGGAACAAATAGATTCACATACAAAGCGCTGTTATCGCCGCTTTTAAAGTAAATAGAGTTCTGCAATTTGGTACTGCTCTCGAGAGCGGTACCGTTACAGCAGGTAAAACCAGTCATATCGGCATTACTGAATTGCTTCAAGCTTCCAGGTCTTAAGGAGATATGATACGTATTGGCCGGACTATCCTTGGCTACTGAGGCCAAGATATGGTTATAAAGGCCGCGCTCGTAGTAATCCATAAACTCTCCACGCTGATCGAACAAGAAAAGATCAGCGGTCAATTTTAACATATTATATGTTGCACATGTCTCATTTTGACCGCCTGCAGAAAATCCATTTTCATACAAAGTTGCCGGCTGACTGATAAAGCATTCTGCATTGGCCGGGTTGCGGGCTCCGGCTACTCCGCCAATACTGTACATATAATCATTAACAGTTTTATACCAAAAATTCTCCGCTATTTTATAATAGGCAGATTGATCGGATGCGCGATACATTTCTATACTTCCGATTATTTGCGGAATATGCTGATTTGCATGTAATCCACGAAAAGTATCGACATTTTTTGCCAAGCCGTGGGTATGTTCTGCATCACCGTAAAAGAGATCGATATTATCAAAGAGCTGAGCAGCTTTGAAGTATTTTTCTTGATCAGTAAGTCTATAGAGGCGGGCCATTACTTCATTCATTCCGCCCAATTCACCCGCAATATAGGTATTCCACATTGTGATCAATCTGTCCTTCGGTAATACGCTCAAGCGCGCAAATACCCAATCCCCCATTCCTGATGCGACGATAAGTGCTTTTCTATTCTTACTTACTTCATATATGTCCAGCAGTCCAGCCATTATCTTGTGCAGGGTATAGTAAGGGCCCCAGACCTGATCCTTCTGCCCACCATATTTGGCACCTTTTTCTAACATAATAAACTGATCGGGCGGATAGGCACTGATAAATCCTTCTCCCCAGTTCCAGTAATCTGTGCGTATTCCCTCATCGCTCAGATCGGAATCGTATTTTGACTTTCCCGGCCCAACAGGAACAAGCCTCGGGTCAGAGACACTATTTCCGCCGTTAGTCTTTGGTCTGCCTGAAAGCTGTGATAATCGATACAGCTCGTCTACCATATAGGTCATCTTTGCTGAAAAATTTTCCTGAAGATTTTTATCATATCCGGATCCAGCATAAGCTTGCGCAATAGCCGTCAGATAGTGCCCTGTAGCATGACCACGTAGTTTTGTATCCTTGCTGTCCCAAACACCTAAAGGTTTAGCTTCCGCTGGCTGTTCTTGGCCATAGGCATGGCGGAACATGTACAAGAACGAATTTGGATCGGTTTTGGCCAGTGCCTGAACAAACTTTTCTCTGTTTTCTATAAATTTTGTTTCCTGATGCTCATTATTCACATTTAATGAGACATCATTCAGTTCAAAGGTAGATAAAGTTAGCTTTGGTGTCTCTTTTTGTTCGCCCTTTATTGTAACTGTTGCTTTTGGTCTGAAATCTGTACCCGGGATCCGTCCAGTTATACTATATCTGCCTTTTTCAATCACTGCTGTATTGTCCATAGGTGATGGCCACAGGACGCGGACTTTCGGGCCTTCCATTCCATCCTTATACGTACCCTGCAGGTAGTTTGGTAAATGAGGGAGTTCCCCCACGCTAGTTTCAACCTCCACATCAGCAACATTCATAAGAAAAGCATTATACAGCTGTGCTTTGGTCATCGGATAGCTGGGCAAGTCATCTTCCTTTTTTCCCATATTGTCAATATCTTCGCGAACACCTCGAAGGCTATTTTTATAAATTCCAGCAATTTGATTGGATGTCAAGGCAACCCTATAAATTCTAAAATCGTGCAGCAGCGCTTTAATATTTGGCTGTCCGGGCAGTATAGATTTTCCGATCTGGCTTTCTATAACTCCCGAAGTCTGTCCCCGGAGCATAGCACCTATTTCCTGTGGGATTCCTGCTAGCTTATCTACCTGTTTTCCATCAAGATAAAGGATGAGTGACCTGGAAGACAGATCCATGACTACTGAAATATGAACCCACTTTCCCGTTTCAATGCGTCGAACAGCTGTACTTTTGATACTCCGGTTATTTAGTCTTAAAACAGCCTGATAGCCGCTCTGGTCTTCCTTTCCTCCTGGACTAACAAATAGCTGGCTGTCAGCATCCTTTCCAATTCTAAAAAATGTCTGCCCCTCCATTTTCGAACGAAGATAAAACCAGCCTGTTAGACTAATAGATTCAAAGTCCGTAAAAATACCTTTTGGAAGTGTGATAAACTCATTTGTACCCCCAGAGAGCGACAAAACTTTGCCAAATTGCTCGTCATTTTCAAATTTCGGCACTGTCTTGAGGATGTTGCTATGCAGATTATTGCGCGACCAATCTTTTAAATCTCCATTAAAAATATATCGGGCTATCATATCTGTCTCACCTATTCCGTCGAGGATCTGATCTCCATTTTGCGCATGTGCAATTTTTGGGAAATAGAAGCTGACAAAGGCCATAACGATTGTCCTAATTATAAATTTGTTCATCTGAATTATTTCTGAGGTTCGTTACTTATCTAGCTATCCAACTACTGTCGTTAGATCATAATGCAAAAATATAGCGCGTACTCCATGTAATTCACCCCAATTTTACCGAACAGCGACATTATATTAACAAATGTATAAACGACATTAAAAATATAGTTAACTTGCTCTAGATTGCTGTGAATTACACGTATGCTGCCACAAAAAGGTTTTTCTTGCACTAAACGGTCACAGGTGTCAAAAAAGTCGATAAAAAAATCGGGATGTCAACATGAGCCGAAGATTAGCATCGTTTTAGGCATCCTTTGATTTAGAAATTAGAATTGTAAAACCTAAATTATTTTTGATTTTAAAATGGAGACAAACATATATCCCCGTAGAGGTGGACTTTATAAGAAAATATTTTTTTTATTGCTACTCTGTTGCTTAATTCACGTTAAAGCACTACCACAGGAAGTAGCAGAGGTTACGCATTGGATATCTGCCAACGATCTAAATTCGGATAGCACAAATACCTGGATTGCTTTTCGTAAAGATGTGCAGTTTAAAGATAAGCCCAGGCAAGCTTTTACAACGATTTCAGCAGATACAAAATACTGGCTTTGGATAAATGGTAAACTTATAATTTTTGAAGGGGGATTAAAAAGAGGGCCTAATCCGAACGATAGCTACTGCGATAAAATTGACCTGGGGCCATACCTGTCCAAAGGAAATAACAAAATAGCAGTTTTATTATGGCATTTTGGAAAATCTGGATTTTCACATGTCAGCAGTGGGAAATCTGGACTATTTTTCCATATGCAAACTGAAACCATTGACATAAATAGTGACCAGAGTTGGCTTTCACGGATTCACCCCGCTTATCAAACTGCTGACAATCCACTTCCAAACTTTCGCCTAGCGGAATCAAACATCAGGTTTGACGCAAGAAATGATATTTCGGACTGGCAAACTCAAACCATGGGATCATTGCCCGGTTTTTCAGCTTCCAGGATAGTTGGAAAAAAAGGTGATGCTCCCTGGAATAAATTAATCGACCGGCCTATTCCACAATGGAAAGATTACGGCGTAAAAACGATCAGCTTCAAACGAGCGGCAGGAAGAGAAATTGATACAATAACTGCTATACTTCCATATAACATGCAATGCACCCCAATATTGGATGTCCTTGATCGTGTAGGCGGACATACTATTCGTATCAATACCGATCACAGTTACGCAGGGGGTACCAATAATATCAGGGCCGAATACATTACAAAAAAAGGAAAACAAACTTACGAGTCCTTGGGATGGATGAATGGCGAAAAACTGATCCTTCTGGTGCCTAAAATAGTAAAAATTAAAAGACTCAACTATCGGGAAACCGGTTATGATAGTGAAAATCTGGGGAAATTCACCTGCAGTGATCCATTCTACAACAAGTATTGGAAGAAAGCAAGCCGAACGTTATATGTCAATATGCGGGACAATTTTTTCGACTGCCCGGATCGCGAAAGAGCCCAATGGTGGGGAGACGTTGTTTTATTAATGGGTGAAGCTTTCTATACCTATTCTCCTTCATCACATGCACTTATGCGAAAAGCCATCGATGAGCTTTGTAACTGGCAGCGAGAAAGCGGTGTACTCCACGCTCCCATTCCTGGAAACTTTAACCAGGAACTTCCCGATCAGATGCTGACAAGCATTGGTAACTATGGATTTTGGAATTATTATATGCAAACAGGCGATTCGATTCAGATCAGGAAGGCTTATCCCGCCGTTAAGAAATACCTACAGCTTTGGAAGACTGATGAGACCGGTCTTACGGAACTTCGGAACGGCGACTGGCTGTGGGGCGACTGGGGCGAAAATAAAGATATCCGTCTGATCATGGCTGGCTGGCATTACATCGCATTGGATGCTGCGGCAAACATGGCAGAATTGTTGGGGCAAACAGAAGATGTACAACTGTACCGAAATACGATGGTCAATGTCAAAAATGGGTACAACCGATGCTGGAATGGCCAGGTCTACCGCCATCCCGCGCATAAAGGTAATGCGGACGATCGGGTTCAGGCCTTGGCAGTAATAGCCAACATTGCTGATAGCAGCAAATACGGATCAATTTTAAAATGTTTCAAATCGCAGTATTATGCCAGCCCTTATATGGAGAAGTATATCATGGAGGCACTTTTTAAAATGGAGCAAGGAAATTATGCGCTGGCAAGGACAAAGGATCGCTTCAGCGAAATGGTGAATGATCCAGAACGCACAACACTGTATGAAGGCTGGGGTATCGGAGAACGCGGCTTTGGTGGCGGCACCACAAACCATGCATGGAGTGGCGGCGCACAGATTGTACTGACAGAATACGTTTTTGGTATTAAACCCTTACGTCCCGGATATACCTCGTTTGCTGTTCAGCCTCAGCCAGCCAGTCTGTCATCGGGCCATTTAAGCGTACCGACTGTGAAGGGAAACATAACAGCTTCTTTCAAAAATGACAAGAAAGGTTTTAGGTTAAAATTAAAAGTTCCGAACGGTTCCACAGCCATTGTCAAGATTCCCAGTGGATCTGCGCTCTTTATCAACAATAAGGCAGTGACTAAAACAGAAGGAACCGCAGATACTGCAGGTTATGCTACTTTTACACTAGCTGCCGGAGATTACAATATAAGAAGAAAACTTCCCATATAGTTTAAGATATTTGCACGAAAAACCAAGGTAATATAGACAAGGTGCACGCCGCGGTGCACCTTATCTATCCTTTTCACCGCTTTCGTTTACCTAAATTCGCCAATAATCTACTCGTCACAAAACTGACCAATGTGCCTACCGCAGCCGTCAATGCCGTCTGCAGCACATCGCCCAGCGAAATACTGGCCCAGATGGAACAGATCGTTCCACCGAGTGCTGAGATACGCATATCATTCCACCTCATCCGCTCCACTCCTTTCTTTGGGTAACACGGCCTGTTTCGATTCGTCAGCCGGAGGCCCTGGAGCGCCCTGAAATGTGCCGCTCGAATTATTCCGGCCGTCATCCGCATCAGCAATTGACTTTTCATTAGGAGGCTTATCCTCCTCCATGACGGTTTTCACAATACCCAGTCCTAACGCAATATATTTTAATATATTACCAGCCTTTCCGGGCCATTTAACAGGCGCCGCAAGAACCACCTGCAGCACCTGTCCTATTTTGTTTAAGATTTTTTTCATACTTACAGCTTTTTAAAATCATTCCCTTCTTTATTCGAGCACTATAGGAGGACAAAGAATTGAAAGCCTGGCATTGTGACTTCCCATCCACCCATACCAACTTCGATAAATCAGCAGGTATAGGAATAGAAAATATAGCGTTCTGACTGTCAAGATCTGAAGGGATCTGGCGTACATATGAATCACTGTCCGAGCACAGCGAGTTTGATTCCTATAGTCAGAGAACTAAAAGATGACACAAAAGAAAGAATGCAGCGCAAATTCATGTCCTCCAAATTGCTACCGAATATTCAAATACACTTCATCCCCCATATCCCAAAGGCTATACACCAAGGCTTTAAGCTTTGCTAAAGCTTTACCGCTGTAATCCCCTCGTCCCTCGCCGGTTAAAGTCGTCACCGGCGCGATGCAGCCCTGCAATTCTTTCCATGCATTGTTGGCGGCATGAATCAGAATAGCCTCCCGTCCGAGCACGATTGGAATGCCAATCTGTTCCCCATGCTTGGGGTAGCGCCGCTTTTCGAGTTTATACTGGCCTATGGGGATGCAACTGATCCGTGGAATGTTATTTCGGTAGGGCAGCTCAATGGTATGGCAGATTACTTCGCCCTGATAGGTAATAGTACCGTTGGTTCCCTGTGCGCCATATGTACGTTGGAGCAACAGGATATGTTTCTTTTTCATTTGGTGGAGTACCCTAGATAACGTGACCGTGAATACTTTTTACCCTTTCTGTCGCAGACCAGCAAGTAAACGTGAAAATCGTCGGCTTCAAAGCCTGCCGGGAGGTGCAAGATGGCCTGCCCATCGTACCGTCTCCAGACCTTTTCGTTTATAAAAGCATAGCCCTTTTCAACCTGATAAGCACAAAGGATAATCTGATCGTCCAATGGATATAGGTTATCGCTAGGAACTGTATACGTGACTATTATGCGATCTTTTTCGCGTGTTAGTATAGGCATATTGGCTGGTGCGATGGAACCGTCGCTCAAAAGAACCAGCGCTGGGTCTACCACAGGCCCTCCGGCCTCATGCCTGATTGCGATACGCAACGTGTGACTCAAGGCCTGCCCGAATGGAAGCGACTTTTTGCGCTTTGCCTGTTCAGCAAAGCCTTTTTTGATCAATCCATTGAGCGGAGCCAAAAAGGCACGCGCAATTTTAAATGTTTCCCGAACGCGCAGCTGCGCAGGAGTCGGCGCTTTTTTTACCATAATAAATAGAGATAAAAAGGCTGAGCCGGATCGACTCAGCCCGTTAACATTAGATCAGCTGTAGCTCGCCTAGATACACGCTTTTAGACACCTTCGTTTTTGAACGGTTGGACAAAAATAACCAGGTGTGCACCGAACCAGTCGTGAGATGGTCAGGCACCATAAAGGATACCACCCCCGTCTCCCGCGTACTTGGCTTGGTGGAAGAGATAAACTCATCCTTTTCGGGGTGGTAAGCCAGCACATAGACTAGATCGTCACCAAAGGTTTCGAAAACGTCGCTACCGCCCGTCGACCAGCTGTAGGTCAATTCGCCCGAATCGTAGGCAACTGCTACCGTTCCACCACCGTACAGGCCCCCGTCTGCAATGCTGATGTTGCCATAGTCGAGCGCATAGTTTGGATAAACGCCCGTAATGGCCCTGTTCAGATTAAATTGAAATGCCGCGTTGATCGGTGTCAATTTTTCTGTGTTTTTAAGGCCGAAGCCAATTTTTAAAAAGAAGTTGATGGGCAGTAGGAAACGCATCAGCGTTTTGAATTTTTCCTGCTGCATCATCTGTGCTTCTGATGCGGGCTTCGTTCTTTTTTTGTAAAGCCCTTTAATGTAGTTGATACTCTTCCAGCTACTTCCGATTACGGAGCCGGCTTTACCCTTAAAGCCTCCGTTTGCTCCATGTACAATAGTTCCCATGTGTTATCGTCAACCCTTTTTTCATACCGGTATTTCTGATTGACATAACAAACATAAAACACTTTAAATCAACAACAAATACCATCACAATGAATGACCGAGCGCTGACCGATAGGCTTCGTATTTTTGACTGATCATAGACTGGCTGCACAACCGGCTGCACACTAGAATTGTATTATGCCGGAGGAATCCGGCAATCAAAATGAAGCGCATGGTGCGGGTAAGCAGGATAGTCTATGTCATTTTAGTACTGCATGGTAAAATGGCCTGCTGTTGTTTAGAAGAAGGATATGTTCTGATTGACAAAATTTGTTGAAATCTCCTGCTGCCGGATGATCTTTGGTAGGTACATAATAATGGGTCGCAATATCGTCTGCATTCCGCCAGAGCATACAGTATGCCATTGGCCATTTCGTTAAGATGGGTTGCAAAATCGTAGTAAACCAGTTTGGATCGGTAATCCGTTCGAGACCCGTTTCAGTCAATGCCGCAATCTTACCTTTTTCCACTGCTAAAGCCGAAACAATTTCCATCTTCATTCCGGCTGCTGCTGGATGATTGGCACCATCAGGCCGAAAATCCCAATAATTGTCCATGCCTAGAATATCGACATATCCATCACCTGGAAATTGAGCAAGATATTCCGCCCGGGTGTAAAACTTACAGTCGGGGGAAAATGCATAGAGCACTTGGTGAACGCCCAGCTCTTCTCGCAGATAGTGAACGGTATAGCGCCATAACTGAACAAATTCTTCCTTAGTAGCATGCCCTTTTCCCCACCAAAACCAATCGCCATCAAACTCATGAAAAGGTCTGAAAATAATCGGAATAGCTTCTCCATTCGGACCCTTACACTGCGCCAAGAAATCAGCTATCCGATCAAGATAAGATTGATAAACAGCATTCGAAGTGCCCCCTGGCAAAATTTGGCTCACGGCAATCTGCGGATTACTTTTCCATTCGTAGGATCCGCCGTTTACAGGATTTGACATGTGCCATGAAAAGGTAATAATCCCTCCTCTTCGATACATATCCTTCACCACCTTTACAAGCCTTTTGGTTTCACTTTCCCGATAGCCCTTATCCTCATGTGTGAGTTGTTGAAAATCGAGCCCAAGCAGTGCTGGGTGACTGCCTGTTATTTCTTTTATATCACTCCGGTTGGAGTCTCCCCTCCAATATCGGCCATAACAAAGTGCATCCTGTTGGCCCAGAAGGACTTTTCCTTTTGATTGAACTGCTTTTAAGTAGTTGTACAACGCTACGGTTTCACTTGTGGCCATACGATCAATAGGTCCATTGGATTGCGCCAAAAGATTATTGAAGAGCATTGCGAACAGGATCAAGTAGAAAGCAACTTTTTTTTTCATCATATCATTCTAAAATTTTCGATCATTTCCAAACACATGCGCCCATTGTGGTAGGGGCACTTCCAGAACCCAGCTTTATCTTCTTTTCTATTTACTTTTCCATTTTCAAGCCTGCTCCAATACCACTCACCTCCTTCGTGATCGACCATATTTGATTGAATATACGACCATATGCTTTCTGCTTTTTCCTGAAAGAATCCGTCATCCAACATCTGCCCAAGATATGAAAACCCCAGCACTGCTTCGGCCTGTACCCACCAATGGCGTTCGCGATCCCAATGCCCGCCTTTCCGTTCATAGGCGAGGCCACCATCCGGCAAAATACCCTGCAGTGCGGCATGGCCAATAGGTATAACGACAGCTTTCACTTTCTCCAGCAGATCCGGATCACCGAGCACCTTGGCGGCTTCCAACAATAGCCAAACCGCTTCAATATCGTGTCCGAATGATTGCGCTTCCCCTTTTACCTGCCATGTTTCATCAAAAAAGAGCTGGAGATGTCCCGTAGCTTCGCTATATATCCTTTCCAGGAATAAGGTTATCAAATCAGCCTGTGCCTTCATCAGGTCTTCATCCATCCATATACGGAGTAGGTTGGTATAAGGTTCCAAAATATGCAGGTGGGTATTCATGGTCTTTGCTTCGTTTTCATCTTTCGCGCTGAGACGCATATCGGCAATGGGTTGCCAGTCTTCAGTAAAAGCTTCCCTGTACCCGCCTAATTCATCATCTTTGCAGCGTTCGATCTGATAAAATTGTTTTTTTGCATAGTCCAGTGCCTCCGAGCACCCCGTTGCACGGTAATATTCGGAAAACGCATAGAGTGCAAATCCCTGGGCGTAAGTTTGTTTTTTACGGTTCACTGGATGTCCTCGGAAATCAAGTTCCCAATACACGCCACCATACTGTTTATCCAGAAAGTAGTCCCTAAGATAGCAGTACGCTCTTTCTGCAATCTGCCGGTAGGCGTCGCGCCGTAGAACACGGTAAGCAGCGGAAAATGTCCACAGGATTCTCGCATGCATCACCACTCCTTTGTTGGCACACCTATGCAATACATTGTTCCCGTCAATGCGGCCAAAAAAGCCACCATTCGCTGTGTCCACCATTTTGTCCATCCAATAGGGAAGGATATTATTTTCAATTTCTTCTTTAAAACCTCTCATTGTTTCGACTTTTCTCTTTGAATCACGTGCGACGCTCGGCAAGCTGTGCAGCAATCTCTTGCATTCTTTTGTCTGTCAGCGGGTAAAGACTGATAAACACAATTGACAATACTGTTCCTATGGCTGGAAATAGGCTCAAAAACATTTTTATTCCACTCAGCGTCTCCTCCGACTGCAGCTGGTTGGCCTGAAAGCCAAAATAGCCAAGCAACCATCCGGTTACTGCTGTCCCGAGCGCCCAGCCCAATTTTTGGCTCATCGACGACGAACTAAAGATTAGACCTGTTGCCCTATTGCCTGTCTTCAACTCCGAATAATCCGCACAGTCGGCATACATAGACCACAGTAATGGAAACACTGTTCCAGCGCAGCTACTGATCACGATCTGCAGGCCAAAAATTCCCCAAATCTGGCTCTCATCGAGCCAATAGAATACGATACTACCTCCTGTTGCCAAGAGCATAGCTAACATAAATGTATTTTTCTTCCCGATTTTATTGCTCAATGGAGCCGCCAAAACTACACCTATGATATTGGCGATCTGACCCAATGCCAGGTAAAGGCCACTCAACACAAAGGGAATATTCAGCAACACAATTTTACCATAATGCGCTTCGTGGACATAATACTTGAAATAATAAAGTGCTGCCCCATCGCGAACCGAATTGAATACCAATGTTGAAACTCCTGCTCCCAATAAAATCCACCAGGGACTGTTGTTACATAAATCTTTGATATCCTGCTTAAGACTACTTTTCGTATCCGTTACCGGCTGAACCCGTTCACGCGTCCAAGCAAAGCAGAGCAGAAATAGAACGACGGCGCAGAGCGCAATTACCGCTGCAGCCATCGCCCAGCCCTGCTGCTGCGCTTCTATATGCGGGTTGTAGCCACTAAAAAAATTGACCATTGGATTGAAGAGCAATAGCGTCACGAAACTTCCGAGATAGGCAAAAGTCATTCGGAAAGTGGCCAATACACTTCTGGTTTTGGGCGATGCACTCATTACCCCTAACAAAGAAGCATAAGGCACATTGATGGCTGAATAGACCATCATCATGATCGAATATGTCACATATGCATACAGCAGCTTGCCGCTTTCGGCAAGTGCTGGCGTGTAGAACGTAAACACCCCAATGACGCCAAACGGTACCGCTACATACAGCAGGTAGGGTCTGAATTTTCCCCATTTAGACTGCGTACGATCTGCCAGCACACCAATAACAGGGTCAAACAAAGAATCCCAGACACGCGTGACCAGAAACATGGTGCCCACCACTTTTGCTTCCATCCCGAAGATATCGGTATAGAAAAACATCAGGTACATGCTAAATAATTTCCAGAACATGGACGAAGCGGCATCCCCTAGTCCATAACCGATTTTTTCCTTTAATGTAATATGTTCCGTTTTACTCATTATTCTCGTTTTGCGATAAATTTAAACATTTTATTGGTTTAAGTTTTTCGAAATAATCTTTACCAGCGTCTCGACAGATGTTTTTGACCGCATGCCATCCACTGTTGTAGACAAGCAATAATCCACTAGTTTTTCGATTGAAGATACGGCCACGTGCATGCGGGTATCACTCGAGGCATAATAAAGATAAACTGTTCCATCGTCATCGGCTATCCAGCCATTGCTAAAAAGTACATTTGAAACATCACCGACGCGTTCCTCGCCCATTGGTGCCATCAGATGGCCGGCAGGTTCAGCAATGAGTTTGTCCGGAGCAGCTAGATCTGTCAGATAAACATACAGGACATAGCGAAGACCAGCAGCACATGCGCGGACGCCATGCGCGAGGTGCAACCAGCCTTTCGGCGTTTTTATGGGTGCGGGCCCTTCGCCATTTTTTAACTCCTTGATGGTGTGATAATACCGATGATTTATAATTTTTTCTTCGCTTACAATCGCATTCTCCATCGTATCCACCAGTGCCCATCCGATTCCACCACCACTTCCAGTATCGATAAACCCATCCTGAGGGCGGGTATATAAAGCATATTTTCCGTCGACAAATTCGGGGTGCAGCACCACATTGCGCTGCTGGCTCTTTGCGACCAAATCGGGTAGCCTTTCCCAGTGCTTTAGATCTTTTGTCCGTACAATTCCTGCTGCCGCCACGGCCGAAGATAAATCGCCGGAAGGTGCTGCCGGATCTTTCCGTTCCGAACAGAAAATACCATAAATCCAGCCGTCTTCGTGCAGCGTCAAACGCATATCGTAGACATTGGTATCAGGATTGTCCGTTTCGGGAAGATCGACCGGAAAATCCCAGAACTTAAAATTGTCGATTCCATTTGGGCTTTCTGCTATGGCAAAGAAAGACTTGCGGTCATTTCCCTCGACCCGTACGACCAACAGGTACTTATCGTTCCATTTGATCGCACCGGCATTAAAGGTTCCATTGATACCAAATCGTTCCATCAAAAATGGATTGCGCTGTTCGTTTAAGTCGTATCGCCAGAACAGCGGTGTATGCGCCGCCGTAATGACCGGATTATGATAGCGTTGGTAAATGCCGTTGCTGTCCTTCACTGGGTAGTTTTTTCTTTCCAATAGGGCAAAGTAATCTGCTTCAACGTCTTTAAGACGTTGTTCAAATAATGTACTCATGATTCGAATTAAATATAAAGTAAGTTCTTCTGTATGTTTGATTTATCTTGCTTTTCCAACTTGGAGGGTGCGTCGAAACAGCTCCAATCCAGCCTCGTAAAATGCATTCCCGGTGCTATGTCCATGTTGGGGAAAAGCCATCCATGATTTTTCACTTTTCACCTGATTATAAGCGGCAAAATTGATATGTGGCGGACAAACGTTGTCCTGCACGCCAATGCCCATGACCAATGGTACACGGATTCGGCTGGCCAGATTTTTAATATCGAAATAGGAAAGCGTCTGGTACACCTTTTTCCAGCTTACCTCCGGATGTTGTGTCCGGTAATGATCCACATCCGATTTTGGCCAGGGCGCGATTTGGAAATAATCCTGAAAATCGGATAAAAAAGGAATACCAATGGCCAATGCCTTTACACGAGTATCCAGCGATGCGGCGACGACCGACAATGCGCCTCCCTGACTTGATCCGCGCACAGCAATACGCTCCCCATCGATTTCATCCCTTGAGCTGACAAAATCCAGCGCACGCAGCACATCCATAAATGCCCCGCGATAGTAATACGTATTTTTATTGTCTATCCCGTAGGTAAACCAGGTACCGAAATGATTGGACTTCTCATTCAATGCCTGTCCGCGGATGGAAAGTACAAAATAGGCAAACCCATCCCAGCTTTGATTCGGAAAATAGGGTTTTGACCCATAGCCCATATACTCCACAATGACGGGGTGCTTTCCTGCCTTTTTAGGTTTAGCGTAGTAGCCCATGATCAGTTCATTATCCAGCGAGCGCATGGATACGTGGTACATCTCATAATCGAGCTTGGACTGCTCTGGAATCAGCATCAGTTGATAATCAGGCTGTACGTTAGCGAGCTGCGCTTTATTGGTCTTCCAGAATGTATCAAAATCTGCTGCTTCATCGTTCGGCGAAGCAATCTTTTCGGGCTCATAACCTACGTTCAACTGCTCTTCCAGCTTTTGGCCCCCATCCATCTCCACAGACACCTTGTAGCGGTAAAATCCCGGCTCTGCATTTTTTAACCCAAAGGTACCCATGGTAGCTGTCGCATGTGCGGGAATATCGATCTTCAACTCCTGCGATTTGACCGGTTTATACGCATCCGTGGTCACTACAATTTTGACGGTTGCACCCAGCGATTTTTTACCTTTGTTTTCTATAGTCGGTGCTATGGCGATACTATCCTCACCCAGAAAAATATAATCGTCATCCTGTACGTTAACTTTCAGCTTAAGTTTATCGACTGTTGAAGCGGGTTCTACCGTCATTACAGCTGCATTCAAGAAGCCGCCATTGGCGCTCCACCCATCAAAAAATTTGATGGCAATCACATTGTCACCGGTAAGATCAAGTGCTTCCAGGGGAACAAAATACCGACGTTGCTGATCAAAGTAGCCGGCAAAATTAGGCGGAAACTCCCCCGTTTTACCGACTAATATTCCATTGACATACACTTCTTCACAGGCTGCAAATTGACCGAGGTCGATTTGCACGCCTTCTGCCTCGGCAATTTTTTGCTGCATCGGCGCCGGAAAGACCAGTTGCTTGCGGTACCAGCCAAAACCCTGTTGTAACAGTTGCCCCTGCTCTTTGAGCGGTTTATCAGAAACCACGCTTGCCCAATGTTGATCCCGATAGTTTTTTGCGTTCCAGCTGCTGTCCTTGCCTTCACCTGCATGAAACTTCCAATTGGCACCAACATTATAGGCCATACTATTCATAGCCTGCTGCTGCGCGTGACCGTGTAATGCTGCCGTACCATACAGCAGCATTAGCAGTGCAGTTTTTACAGCGTTGCTCATTTATTGTTTCTCTTTAAATCTTGTCGCACCATTTTTCCCCAGGGTTTGAGCTGGCTTTCCGACCAGCCATATGCTGGCACCTGTTCATCCGCAATCATGGAGCAGCTTTCATTTTTGTCCGCGATAGACCAGGCTATCCAGCTGAGTTTATGGCGATGCATCCATTCCCTCCAGATTGTCCATTCCTTTTGGTCTATCGGTCCGTCACCATCGGCATTCATCCCCGCACATTCCGACACAAAAATTGGAATACCTTTGGCCAGCGCATAGTCGGCACGGTCGCGAAGAAACTGCTGATGTGTACCTGCATAGAAGTGTACCGTATACATCAGGTTAGTAAATCCTTGGATGGGGTTATCGGCGACAAGATGGATATCCTGATCCCAGTTTGGGCAGCCCACCAAAATGATATTGTCTGGATCTATGGACCGAATAACAGGTATTACTTCCTTTGCATAGGCTTGGATTTCGTCCCAGCTTGTCTCCGTGGGTTCGTTAAATATCTCATAAATGACATTTGGATAACTGCCATATTTTTGCGCTACGGTGCGAAAGAAGGCCTTGGCTTCTTGCGGATGTAGCTGATGTGCATGCCAATCAACAATAACGTATATGCCCGCGGCTATTGCTGCATCGACCACGGTATATAACTGCTTCAGCGCTGCCTCGGGGTTTTGTAAGTACGCCTGATCAGGCTCTACACCAATAGCCGCGCGGACCACCTGTATATTCCAGTCTCTTTGAAGCCAGTCAATGGTCTGCGCCTGATAAAAGCGGGGCCACCAGTTGTGCCAGCCCAGGCTTACGCCATGGAGCGCCAGCGTATCGCCGTGTGCATCGAGTAGCGCTGTACCCGACACCCGGAGCTGACCGTGTTGGGCAATAACCGTTTTATCATCTGCTTGTGGACTGTTCCATGCCGATCGGCAAGCCAGTGCCAGCAACATAGTTACCAGCAGCATGGGGTAAACATATCTTTTCAACCGGCCTCCTATTTTTTAACAATACGAATATTAACGATACTAAAGTCGTCGTTAGTTTCAGCAGTTGGCTGAAAAACGAAGACAAAGTTGTTCCAGCCCATTTGCAAATACGATCCATTTGGCTGGCCATCATCTTTAAAAAATTCGATCAGCGGATGCCGTACCGTTTTCCATTTACCATAGGTATTGAAAGAGCCGTTTGCTGCTAAATTCCACCGCATTTGGCTGCGTCCGCCATCCATAATAAAATTACCCACGCTAATTGGAGCCGTCGTTTTTGTATTGATTTCAAAATGTACTTCATAATCTTTGGGATTGGCAACTATCTGCGCATCCTGCATATCAAAACCCGACCAAAAGAATTGATTCCAGGACCATGCGCCTGAGCTTTGATGGAAACGTATAAATTTGGCAAAACCAGGTAATGGTTTGGGATCACCCGTAGCGGTGCCATCTGTTATGAAGTCCGATAAACTATTCATATCGACAATTTGAAGCCCCCTGTCGCGGTAACGAATACTTTTGGGTGTTTCCATCAAATCGCTGGACAGCGTCATCACTGCCCCTTCCGGTGCGCCAGCCGGCACGACGAAATACAGCGAATCACTGGTGGCCCTAACTGGTTTGATACTCGTGCTATTAAACATAAACTGCCCATCCGTCTCATTCAATTTGTAGAGATCCATATATTTACCCAACACAATAGTGGTATCTCCCGGGCTCGCAAATTCATTAAAAAAGCCATCAATTACGACGTTGGGAATCTTAACCTCGAAGGGGAAGTCGGTTGATCCCTTTTCTGTTACTACCGTAATTTTATTCGTGACAACCGCTGGTACGGCCCGGGGTACAGCCAATGTGATGCGCGAGCGGACGGCATAGATTGTTTTTAAGTCAACTTCCACATCGTTAAAGCGGATTGATTTCACCTGCGCCAGATTATCTCCCTGCAAGACAATCATCTGGGTCAGTTCGCCAGCTGTAATGGCCGTTTGGAGATCCGCTGCCGTAGAAATCTTCTGTACCGAAGGTGCCCCGTTTGAAGTGAGCTGATTGTCGTAGTTATCGTCGTATTTCACAATATCTTTCTGACAAGAAGCTCCCGCTGTCAGCAGCGCCAACAACGATAAGCTAAAATATGTAGATTTATTTATTTTCATAATTTACTAAGACTAGTGGATTAATTCCATCCTGGGTTATTGGTTGTAATATTCGTATTGATCCCCACCGCTGTATTTGGGATCGGGTACAACAAGTGTTTATCCGTTCTGCTTTTTAGTACGCCAACTTCATCTACCCCGCCGATCCTGTTCATGACGTCGAGATAAATGCCCCATCGAATCAAATCCCACCGGCGGTCTCCCTCGAGGGCAAGTTCCATCGCACGCTCTTCCAATACTGCCGATCGGAATGCAACCTGATTATCGATGTTGCCATCTCCGCTGAGGCGATGTGGCGTGGCATTACTTCGTTCGCGCACCTGATTCAGTTTGGCCAACGCTGCGGCGCGTGCTGCGCCACTGTTTTCGACCTCATTGGCTGCCTCGGCATAGATTAGCAGGACATCGGCAAAACGTAAGAAATACCAGGCGGCATCTGTTCGTTCTATTTTATTGTCACTTACATCCGCATATTTTGTTAAATAGGCTAGGAAGTCTGCTGATTTTTCACTTCTATAATTTGCGCCATCGTTAAACGGAGCCTCTGGGGGTACAAAAGTACCGCTCGAATTGGTATATCCCTTTGCTTTACGGGTCCATTCTTCATTGTTGGGGTAATAAGAGCCCCCGCCCCAGCTGGCATCGCCACCCTGTCTGATCCATCGATGCATCACTCCGCGCACAATCCGATAATCTTTGCTTTCAAAAAGTTTATACCAATGGTCCCGCATTCCCCACCATAGTCCGGTTTCAATGTTGCCTTTGGCATTATAAGTGCCGGTATAGCCAGCAGAGAATTGTACTCCGTAGTTTGCATTGCCAGCCACCGACTGCAGCGTCCAGATATTTTCGCTGCTGTTGCGGTTGGCTCTCAAAAACACCTGGTCATAAGGCAATAAGGCATAAGCACCATACTTTCCGTTGATGACTTCAAGGGCTTTATCACGCGCTTTGGTAAAATATTCTTGTGCATTCAAACTCGCATAGCCAGCGAGCTGTTTCTTGCTCACTGTAAATGTCGCCGGGCTGGTAAACACTTTTTCAGTTCCGTTCATGGTGAAGGGAACTCCGCCCCGGACATTTACATTACCTGTCGCCAAGGCACCCGATCCCATTGTCACATATACCTTTGCCAATAGCGATGCTGCAGCGCCAGCAGAGGCCCGCCCCGGCTGAAAACCGGCATCTGTATTTTTGTACATCATGGTCTCGGCCTGGGTGAGCAAGTCAATGATATGTGCATACACAGTCGGTATTGGCTGACGCGGTTGATTGATATCCCCACCAGCATTGACGGTGATCGTGTGAATGGGCACTTCACCAAAAGCACGTACCAACAGAAAATAGGCATACGCTTTTAGGAAATTCAATTGTCCGATTGCATTATTTTTTACTGGTTCCGACAGCGTCTTCATCGGGGTAATATTTTCGATCGCCAGGTTGGCGCGGTGAATGAGATTATAGGGTCCTTCCCAAGTCATTTTGGTATAATCATTATTCTGGAAATTGCCCGCGCCCAAATTGCCGAACGACCAATCGGGTCCCGACATGTAGTCACAATCAAACTCGAGTGCCGGAGGGAAAACGTTCCAGCGAAACATATCATCTAAGAGCTTGCTGTAGGTACCCGCTACCCACTGATCCGCCCCTGTTTCAGAATCAGGAATACTTTCTGGTTCGATAAAATCAAATTTTTTCTCCTCAATCATTTTTGCGCAGCCCCCGATAACCGGCAATCCCAATAGGGCCAGTAAAGCATACGTTATATAGGTTTTATTTTTTTTTGTCAACATAGTCATCAGCGTTTAGGAATATTAAAAATCAGCTTTTAAGCCCAGCGAAAAATTTCTACTCGTCGGATACGAATAGATATCTACCCCTTTTCGTGAAGGGTCGCCTGCGAAAGCGTTCACATCCGGATCAAACCAGCTGTATTTTGTAATCGTAAGGAGATTGGTCGCACTCGCATAGATATAAAGCGCGTTGAGACCTTTGAAAGGATTATTGAACGTGTATCCGACATTGACATTTTTGAGGCGCAAGTAAGAACCATTTTCGACGTACCTGTTGGAGGTCAACATGGTCCGTGTATAGCCCGCCACCGCCTTTGGCCAGCGCGCATCCTGTGGATTTTCAGCTGTCCATCGGCTATCGTATAGCTTTTGGGGAATATTGCCAATATTTCCCATTTTCATATCCATCAGGTTGGCATTCAAAATATCGTTCCCTACAGATCCCTGCAGGAAGATGCCCAGCGTAAAATTCTTATACTTCAAGTTATTGGTCACTCCAAAAACAAAATCGGGATTGACATTGCCAATGACCGTGCGGTCTGCAGTCGTAATTTCGCCGTCGCCATTCAGGTCGCGGTATTTGATTTCTCCAATTTTGGACGTTACCAGACCGTTACTTTCATTGGCATACACTTTTTCTGCTCGCACCTCTGCCTCATTGTCATAAAATCCGTCTTCCACGTAGCCAAATATTGTTCCGATCGGATAGCCATTGCGCTGCAAGAAGATGTTGTCTGCATTGTACCACAGCCTGTCCGAAAAGGCGTCTGCATTCAACCCGTGTACTTCATTGCGATTGAAGGAAATATTGGCATCAATATTCCATTTGAAGTGATCACGATTTATCGCTGCAAATTTACCTGTTATCTCGAGCCCTTTATTGGTGACATTGCCAGTTGAATTTATCCACATATTCTTAAAACCAACATCGCTGCCGATTGGAATATTCTGCAGCAGACCGTTTGTCTTTTTGTAGTAAGCATCCACTGTCAATTGAATCCGGTTATTTAAAAAAGCCATGTCTACCCCAGCATTAAATTGATCCGTTACTTCCCACTTCAGGTTGGGATTGAGCGCACCGCGCCAGTCCACTTCAGCAAAACCACTGTTGAGACTTCCATTGATGGGGTAATTGGCCACTCCCAACACCGCTTTTGTTTGATATGCATTTACGCCTTGATTACCGGTCTGCCCATAGCTTACCCGCAACTTGAGGTCATTGAAAAAATTCAGGTCTTTTATAAACTGTTCGTCGGACATGCGCCACGCCAATGCTCCAGACAGAAAGTTTGAAAATTGCTGCCCTACAGTTAGGCGGCTGGAGCCATCCCGTCTTATGGAAGCTGTAGCGATATACTTACCCTTATACGAATAGTTTGCGCGTCCCAATAACGAAACCATTGCTGTCTGTCCACGATTACTGATGAGCGCCTCCGGATTTAATGCTGTTTGCATATTAAATTCTCCTGTAATATCATTCGGAAAATTGGTGGCGCTCATGGATTTGCCACCATAGTCTGCCCGTTCATAGGTAAAACCGGCGACAGCGTTTAGATTATGGTCCTGTTTGAAGGTTTTATCGTAGGTTAAGATCGATTCGGCCGTCAAATTTTGATACCAGTTATCACTCTGCCCGCCCATTCCATTGCGTGGTGTACGCCCTTCCTGGGTATTTCTGTTGTAATAGGTATTGCGGTTGTTGTTGGTATAGCCAAATCCAAAATTCTGGCGAAAAGTCAAATTGGGTAAAATCTTTACACTGGCATAAGAAGAGGTGAATATCATATTTGATTTGAGCTGATCTTTTGCCGTATTGACATACACCCCAGGATTAGAGGCCAGCCAATTGAGCTGATCGGACTCGATCGTAGACATGTTGGGACCGTACGTTACCGGGAATAGCAATGCCGAACGTATAATCCCGTAATCGTAGGCATTCGATTTTGCGAAGTTATTTGTACCGTTGGAATAGTTTATATTTGATCCGAGTTCGAGCCAGCTGCGCACCTTTCGTCCCACATTAGCGCGAAACGCAATGCGCTTATAGTCTGACCGTTTGATGATACCCCGCTGATTGAGGTAGTTACCCGATATCATATGCCATCCTTTATCACTTCCACCCGAAAGGCTCAAATTATATTCTTGTTGCAAGCCATTTTGATAGATTTCGTCCTGCCAGTCGGCACCTTCCACCATCGAGGTGTTTCCATGTTCGTCTGTGCGCAATCCCGGTGACAGAAAATCTTCAGGGGATGGATTATACGTACCGTGGTCAAAGCTTCCCTGTTGCGGATAAGACCATATTCCGGCATAGGGAAGTGTGGAATAATTCAGCCCTTCATATTTCTTACTATTGATGGCCTGTTCGTTGATGTAGTTGGCATAGGTGTAAGGATCGAGCATTTTGATCTTTTTGCCCAACTTCGAAACACTTAAATTTGACGTAAACTCGACCTTGTCGACCCCATTTTCGCCTCTTTTGGTGGTGATGATCACTACGCCGTTCGCGCCTCTGGATCCATAGATGGCGGTAGCTGAGGCATCTTTAAGTACCTCAATCGATGCGATATCATTGGGATTAATGGCGGCTAATGCATTTGAAGTCTGCATATTATTGCTATTGGCCGAGCTAGCTGGTGTTGACCCTGTTTCAAAAGGAATGCCATCCACAATGTAAAGCGGCTGCGAACTGGTCGTAAAGGAGTTGGTCCCCCGGATGGTAATGGATACACCAGCACCTGGAGCCCCATCGTTCTGGTTGACTGTGACACCTGCCATCCGTCCCTGTAGTGCCTGATTGATACTTGGCGCCGGGTTTCCGGCCAGAATATCATCGGCTTTTACCTGGCCAACCGATCCCGACATGTCCCTCTTTTTTATCGTTCCATAGCCAATAACGACCACCTCGTCCAACACATCAGATTTGGGATTTAGGTATACCCTGATTGACTGCCGCGCGGTGACTTTTACCGTGCGTGTCTCCATACCCAGAAACGATATATACAGATTGTCTCCTAAACTGACCTCAATTTGGTAATTGCCCTTTTCGTCTGTCAGCGCAGTTTTTCCTGCGCCGTTGCGCACCGTTGCTCCGGCTATCGGTAAATTGGTCTGTTGGTTTATTACCTGTCCCGATAGCTGCAGTTTTTGGGCAAAAGTAAGCATCGGAGTAAGGCCAGCAACCATACAGGCATAAAAGATTTTTTTGATCATTTTTGAGTTCCCTTATAATTGGTTATTTAAATTGCTTTAACTACTTTCAAAACTAATAAGAATGGGCACTCAAGGCTAATACTTTTTTATCTTCTTCTCATGCTATTTAAACCAATAATAGCATTTAAGACTTTTTAAAGGAGTGTATAACCTATATTTTTTTAGCCGTATGTATACTATAGGCTCACCAATAGAATTTAGAATTGCGGTATTTAGTCCGGAAGTCTGTAGGGGTTGCTCCTTTCTTTTTCATAAAGGTGCGGTTGAAATTGGATAGGTTGTTAAAACCCGACAATAATGCAATTTCGGCAATGCTGTGTGTTGTATCCACCAGCATCCGGCTGGCGTGGCCCAGCCGAATATCGTTTAAGGTATCGACAAAAGTTCTGCCGGTCCGTTGTTTTAGAAATCTACTTAAAGAAACAGCGGTCATCCCGATCAGATCGGCGGCTTCACCTAGCGACACTTCCTGCTGATAATTTTTGGAGAGGTAGCGTAATACTTTTTCAACGCGTCGGCTATCGTGCCGCCCGATACTGCTGTGAAAAGAACGGCTGCAGAGTTCGCGCATGTGTACATCTTGCGATAAAATAAACAGGATATCATACAAACGTACCACAGAATGGAAGCCATCTTTTTCATAGGCGAGCTTGTTGATCGATTCCTGTACCGCTCGAATGGTTTGCAGACTGAACGTCACACCATACCCTGCCTTTTCTACCAACTGTTTGATGGAACGGAATTGATTTTTGTTGAGTAGCGTTTCACCCAATAAATCCGGCTGAAACTGTATGGTGATTTCGGAAATATGTGTGGACTGGCATTTATGGTCAAACCAACCGTGCTCGAGGTTGGCATTGGCGATCAGTGTAAGTTCGAGGTCTCCGATTTCCTCTATACTATCTCCTACGATACGTTGTGCGCCAGCAGCATTTTCAATGAAATTGAGCTCAAATTCTGAATGGACATGAATTGGAAAATCAAAGCGAGACTTCTCTCGGGCAAATACCATGAAACAGTCTTTATCAGAAAGTGGTGTAACTTCGCGTAATATCATTGGTCTACTTGTTAGTCTATAAGGTTATCGTCGTCAATTATAAATGTCGTTTATTTTTTTGAATAAAAAAATAGGCAGTGCCGTTGCGATTTTATAGGCCGCTTTAAGGCACATTTCCTTTTGTTAACCGCAACGCAACACGCTGTATTTGGGGTAAGAATACTAAGATAACGATGACGATCAGCACGCCTGCTAGCATCCAGTCGTAATAATCACGGGTAGCACGGACCAATATTTGATGCCCTACCAATTGATTAAGATAGCCTGTGGATACTGCTTTTGCGGTATACATATCGCTGCCGGCATGCAGATATTGGTTCTGAATATCGAGCATCGTTAGCGGCAATTGCGGGTTGGTTTCTGTCAGTGCCTCCCGCACCCTCTCCCGAACTCCGGATTTTGCAATTAATTGCAGTTCGTTGTTTAATGCCAAGCTTAAGGTAAAACCTGTAAACCTGGCCAATATCCCAACAAGCGAGGCATTGATCGCAATTTTCGGCGGTGCTGATGATGTGGTAAAGGAAACAATCGGAACAAATAGCACGCCTGTGGCTACACCATATAGCAATAGCGGAAGCAGAAAATCGACCGTCTCTCCCTGTACCGACACAAATAAGATCATATAGGCATAATAAATCGCCATGATTATAAAGCCAACAACAATCAGATGGATCAGATTATACCCCATCAGGACAAATCGGGAAGTAACAAACATACTCAGCGTGGTACCCACTATGACAGCTGTCCATATCGGAATGGTGCTCAATGGATCATTGCCTAAAATCACCTCCACGTAACCATAAGCAAGCCCGGTGCTTCCTTTGAATAGGTAGAATGTAATTAGTAGGAATACTCCCGACACGAAATTCTTGGCCTTAAAGATCTGTAAATTGATCAAGGGTCTTTTGAGTTTCGATGCTCTGATTATAAAGAGCGAAAGAATAACCAAATCACTTAAACTGAGCATCCAAATGCGTGGACTGTCCAACCATCCCAATTGCCGTCCATAAACCAGGATGTATCCCAATAGCAGAATGAAGGATACGTAAAACAGATAGCCGATCCAATCCACCTGATAGAGCGGAATCTTTTTGCTAAACCGGGCTTTACTGTTCATGGTTAACAACACCGCCCCTGCCAGGATCATGAGCATGATAATAAACCCGTAGAATAGCCAGTTAAAATCAAAGAAATAGAGCATCACACTGTTGTAGATGGCATAGAACGGCACAGCAATCTGTATACAGCCGTAAAGAAGACTGTAAGCAATTACCCGGGCGCGCACCGCATGCAATCTCGGAAAAATAAGCTGCAACACAATCCCCGACATCAATGCGCAGGTGATACCCTGCAAAAACTGGCAAATAACAAATACCGTCCAATCTTTAAAATGAAAACAGACCACGGAACATAATGCATTCATGGCCAGGGCAATCAGCAAGTATTTTCTCGGCGCAAAATATTTGACTATCCGGAAGTCGAGTGCGAGGAATGCTACGGTAGAACCATAGATAACGACCATGCCATATTGTACATCGGTAGGCTGTATGCCGTAAAATCCCATTGCGGCAACGGGACTGCCGTAGAAAGCGAAACTAAATAAGCAGGTCATCAGAATGGCAAATATGACAGATCGCGCCCCCCATTCCGACACCCAGGATCTGAAAATCGGTATTTTATGTGCTTGCATCATTCCGCTTTTAAAACATAGACATTGGCATTCATTCCGGCAGAGAGTTTTCCTAACTTTTCAGCCGTATCGGTTAATTTAATCCGAACAGGAATACGTTGCGTAATTTTCACAAAATTGCCGGTCGCGTTATCCGGTGGCAGTAGCGAGTAGCGTGAACCCGTTGTTGGCGACAGCGACTCGATGGTCCCGTTGAAGCGCTCTTTCGGAAAAGCATCTACCTCAATCGCTACCGCTTGCCCGACGGTGAATTTACCGACCTGTGTTTCCTTAAAATTGGCCATCACCCACTTTTCTTCGGCCTTGTTCACCAAAAAAGCCAAGATCTGCCCGGGCTGTATCAGTTGCCCCTCCTGAATTGTCTTTTTACCGATCTGCCCGTCAAAAGGTGCCGTTATAACTGTATACCGGATGTCCAGTTCCTGCCTTTGTAGCAAGGTTTCCTTCATTTTTATCTCTGCCTCTATCGCCCGCTGCTGTGCGCTAAAATCAGTTAATTTGGATTCGGCTACCTGCAACGATGCGTTAGCCTGATCGTAATCCGATTGTGCAATGGATAGCGCAGTACTGACGTTGTCAAATTTTTGCTGTGTGGTCGATTCATCTGCCAGTAGATTTTTATAGCGTCCAAATTCTCTTTGCTGCTGCTGCAATCTGGCTTTCGCTCCCGCCAACTGAGCTTTGATCACCGCAATACTTTTACGTTGCGTTTCTTCGTTTGCGGCCAATATGGGTAATTTGGCCTGTGCACTCCGCAATTCTGCCGATGCGGCATCTTTTTTCAGTCCATACTCGTCCAGTTCAATGACGACAAGCGTGTCCCCTTTTTTAACCAGCTGATTGTCTTTGTAATGGATTTTGCTGATGTATCCGCCCACTTTGGCATTTATGGGTGAGAGATAAGCATCTACCTGGGCATCGTTGGTCTGCTCATAGCGATACCCTTTCAAAAAATAGGCAGCTCCCCAAATCAAGATGCCTACGAATAAAGCAATGCCCAATCCCTGGGTCAGGCGGATCACAATTTGATCTGTTTTATTTTTGTTCATGATAGTTGATTAAAGAATTCCTACAATGGCCAATAGTCTGATATGGCTTAATTTTACGTTTGTCTGTGCGGTTGTGAGGTTAAATTTTGCTTCCAATAGCGAATTTTCAGCCTCCATCAGGTCGGTCAGCAATGATTCCTGATTTAAATAACTGCTTCTGATCACACGGACGGTTTCCGTGGTTTCAAGAATATTCTGTTCGGCCGTTTTGACCCGCTCCAAAGCCTGCTGCCGCTGTAAATACGCTTCTTTTACCTGCAGATAGATCTCATCTTTTTGAAGGTTCGCTTTTTCCTGAGCCTCATTACGGAGCACCAGGGCATGCGCGACTGTATGTTTACTCTTGAACAGGTTGTCAATAGCGTACTGCACTTTGATACCAGTCTGACCAAATCCCCACAGATCATTTGAATACGGATAAAAGGAAATCTGTGGATAGGTGTAATTATAGTGAGCGTACAACGAAACTTGGGGCAATACCATCGCTTTCATCTGCCTGACGTTCAGTTCGCTCGATTTGATGTCACTATGGGCTATTTTGTATGCCGGGGATTGGTTTAAAGCCAGATCTATATACGCGGTGTAGCGATCATCTTCGAAACCATCTACTGCAGCACTGTCTGTATAGTTAATTGCCAGTGCCGCGTCGTTTGCACGCCCCATCAGTATATTGAGCCTTTGTTTGGCGATTTCAATCTTTTTTGTCACATCGGAAAGGTTCAGTTGCAACTCGGTCAATTTTACCGAGGTTCGCAGCACATCACTCTTCAGCACAGTACCGTTGGTATGCAGACTTTCTATTAACCGCATTTGCTTTTGCTCCGCTTCGATCTCTGCGTCAAGAAAATCGTGGAAATGCAAAAACTTGTAGAGATCGAAATAAGCGACAGCGACATCATACTTTACGCGATGCTTTTGCTGCTCTGCTTCATACTGTTTTCGTGTGGTCTCTTCCTTTTTCAGGGCGATGTTCCTTTTGTCCTTCCCGCCATTGTACAGATTGACGTTCAGGTTGTAGCCGACGCCATAGCCGTAGCCTTTTACCGGCACATCCTTTGGGGCAGCAAACAGTCCATCGGCATAGATCAGAAATTTGGAATTGAGCTTTACATCGGCACCAACCGATAGTTCGGGCAGCAGGCGGTCTTTGGCTTCCAATATTTCTAATTTACTTTGCTGAAGATAAAGGTCGGATAGTTTGAGCTGCCGGTTATTTTTCTCGGCCACGGTCCACATTTCTTCCAAACTTAAGGGTTCGGTTTTTTCTGTCTGCTGCGCGCAAATAGCGGGCGCGACCAACAGCAATAGCATAGCCAATGCTTTCCTTTTTTTTAACCACCGCTTGAGCATCTTGTTGCATGCATCAAAAGCAAACGTTAGATCGCATAGGGGCATCAGCGGACTGGTATAGGCACAAGCCAGCCAATACCGATACATTTTGTCTGTCTCTTCCGATGGATGCGGCAAGATTTTTTTATCCGGTTTTATTATTTTTTGTTGCATGTTGATTTTATGAAGATTAACACCGCAAAATTATCCAACACCACAGATCCTATTTTTATATAATTAGCCTAATATTTACTAAATTTGGCCACATGGATAGCCTTCGCCAATTAATCAATCGTGTGGATCAACAGCCCGACTCCATCCTCGTCATGCGACAGCAGACCGAACAGCGCCTGCCTGCTCACCAGCACGACAAGGCGCAGCTGCTGATGGTGTATGGGGGTATTGCGTATCTGCAGACCGACGAAAAGAATTTTTATATTCCTTCCAATCACTACATCTGGATTCCAGCTCACTACCCGCACAATTTGATGTTTAATACGCAGGATCTGTACATTATCAATATTTACTTTCCTGCACAAGAATCAAGTGATTTTTATGATGAACTGGGTATTTATCCCGTAAGCAGGCTGCTGGCAGAGATGCTCTTGTTTAGCGAAAAATGGCAGGGTGATTATTGCGTCGGTTCATGGGAATTTGAGTTTTTGACTACGCTTAAAGGCGTATTATCGAAAGAAAGCCTTAAAAAATTCTCCATCCAGCTGCCGACAACAGATGATCAACGGCTCAATGCCATCACGGATAACATTAGAAATCGGTTGAATGAAGATCTCAGCCTCGATACCATTGCGCAGTGGTCGGGCATGAGTGTGCGCAGCCTGACCCGATTATTTCAGACCAAGCTGCACATTACCTTTGTTCAATACTTAAAAATGCTGCGGATTATTCGTGCCATGGAATTGATCAAAGATACCGATCTGAACATGACGCAGATTGCCTATGCTATTGGCTATTCCAATATCGCTGCATTTAGCAACAATTTTCAGCAACTCACCAATATGAGACCGACAGAATTTAAGCTAAAAAGGAGCTAATTCTCCTATTGATTCCTTATTAAGCTATTGGTTCCTTATTAACCTATTCACTCGCTACCAACTCCCAGCATTCATCGAAATTTTATCGGGTCCGCCTCGGGTCTTGTTCGAATTTGGGCCGAGGGGCACCCGAAGCCAATACGATGAAAATTGCTGTAAAGGCAGGAATTGGTTGGGAAAAGGTCGGGAGAAAGTGGCCAATTGCCTAAAAACGCCGCCCCAGGCAGGGCGGCGCTCAAATCAGCTCCATTTCAATAGGTAAAAATGTAGGGAAGACCGTACTACAGGCCACGGTAATGTTGGCGCAGCCGCTCCACATCCACATCGCGGTAGTAGCGTTTATTGTGTACGCGCTTGGCGATACAGATATGTCCATCGCGCTGCAGCCGATAGAGCGTTTCGGTAGAGATACCGACATGCGATTTGACGTATTCGGCATCCCGCAGCAGCATATTTTCCTGTTCCAGCTGCTCGCGCAGTTCGAGGTATGCCGCAAGCTGACGCTTGACGGCCATAAGTTCCAGCAAGATTAATTTTTGGGCATAGGCTTGCCCCGGACTTAATAGTAAGCCCCTGAGGTATTGTTTTTTGGGCATTGTTATTAATTTAAGGTTTATAAAAAGTGTATAACCCATACACCCATCAGGCGTATTGGCGTAATCTTATCAGCCCCATCGTACTGACGCTAATATCGAGATCGGTACGATCAGGAAATAAAATCTTACGATTGACAACTTTCTTGGCAAAGTTGACACTCACAATAAAACCGCGGTGTATGCGCACGAAAGTACTTTTTGGTAGCATCGTTTCTACCTCGTCCATCGTGATGCGGTAGTTAAAATCGTCCTCTGCCTGCCGCAGGTGAAAGGTTGCATAATTTTTACTGGACGATACCGCCAGGATATCAGTGAAGAGTACAAATCGATGCATCTTTTTGAAGGTAAACCATTTCCCGATGGGCTCGCTCTGGACATGCATGTTGATGTGTACATTTTTCTGATGGAGCGCGCGCTCAAAAGCCACAAAAAGTTCGGGAAACCTCACCGGTTTGATGAGGTAGTCGGCCACGGCGATTTTAATGGCCTCGTAAGCATACTGCTGCGAATTGGTACATAGAATAACGGGGGGCCTTTTTGCCAGCGGCAGTGTCTGGTACAGATCCATCCCCGACATCTCGGGCATCTCCACATCCAAAAGCAATACATCCGGGGGATTATCCATGATGCTGTTGAAACCATCAATCGGTTTTGTAAAACAGCGCACATCACCTACCTCCTTGATTTACCGCAATGCGCTTTCTGCGATACGGATATCGTAGGGATCGTCGTCAATAATCATTACATCGTATTTTGCCATTACCTTCGTTTATAAAAGTTAGTTTAACATTAAAATAGCGTGAACGGTCGGTCACTTCCATTCGTTGTCTTTACTTGTATCTGAACTGTTGCTAGGATCATCATATAACTGCTATTTTAAGCCAAGATAATAATTAAACATAAACAAATCAAATTATAATTATTAAACAATTTTTTAGCCCTATTATTAACCATAATTTCAACCCTTTTGATTCTACTGTGGATGGTCAACTAAATTATGCGATAACAACCTGATTAACAATAAATTTTAAATTTCTTATTTGGTCATTTAAGCCCACCTTCCGCATAGCATTATCAGCTTTTCTTTAGCGGCGAAAAATTTATCATTTAACTTATTTTAGTTCCTATCTGCTCGGCATTTCTTTGGACCACCGCGGGTCAACGCTACAAATATGTGCATTACATTTTATCTATAGAAGTAATGGGAAATAAAGTAATTTCTAGGGACGAATAGATTTATCGTGCAATAGTTCAGGCACACGCTTCCTATTCATCCCTGTATATAGTCTATTTAACCCTATTGAATACCTTTATTTCCCAAAAATTGCGATATGATTATAAGTTTGATAAATTGCTGATCCATGTTAGACAGGCAAAACGAAAAAACGCTTACATATGAGGAGAAGTAAACATGCGCAGCTCGACCCTTTTTTTAAGGATATCCTTCCCCATTGGCAGTATGATATCCCTGAGCTATCCTCACTCTTGGAAGCGGAAAAATTCGTTAAGGGTGAGCATCTTATAAACGACTGGGGCGATCTGTACCTGATTACCGAGGGAATTTTTGGCAAATATGAAAAGACCTGTCCGGTACGCTATGCCCTTGCCGGCGAATCGCTGATGATCCCCAATCAAAAGCACAATTATCGCTTTGTCGCGCTGAGCGATTGCCAGACGTTCCGCACCTCATTCCGTCAACTGGAAGCGATCAATGCCTACAACCCAAAGGTTTTTTACCTGTACGCCCACCTCAAGGATCAGCAGCTGCGCTATCTTGACTATCGGCACAAACTGCTGTCGCTGCATAATCAGGACAAATATGATTTTGTTTTTGATCATTATCCGAACCTCCTCGCCCACATTACGCAGAAGGAGCTCGCTCAATTTATGGGCATCAGTATGGAGCTGCTCCGGCGGATGATGCGGGATAGGGCGTATTAAGCTTCACGCCGATGGAAATATTACGTCCCGGTAGCGGAGCTAGATATTTGAGTATGGAATTTTGCGGGCGTGCTTCCATATTCAATAGATTATTTCCAGAAATAAAATAGACAAATTCATATTTTTTTAGATTCACCTTGTAACCTAATTGACCAGATAGCAAGGAATAGGCTGGCATAGGTGGTTCAATATTGATATTTTTACCTAAATAACGCTGTTTCAGATACCGGTCAAAATTAACGTTGCCGGCAAACTTCTTATAGCGAAATGCCACCGCCCATCCATACCTGCTGGTAGGAAGGTTGGGCATAAAATCTCCTTCCGCCCACTTGCGCATGCTATCGTCCGAGGTGTTTCTATTTTTGACCAGATCAGCGAACGTATTGAATTCCACATGGCCTTCTGTCGTCCATGCATAAGTATAGCTCCCCATAAGCTCCCAGCCCCTAATCTCGGTGTCTGATGCCCGCCATTCCTTCACTAAAAAGCCTCCAGACCGCGAAAGACCGGTATGCGCCAGATAGAGATAGTTGGTAAAAAAACTGCGGTAATGCGTTGCCGAGAGTTTTAATCCGCCATAGTGTATACCACCGGACAGCTCGTAAGCATTGGCGCTCTCTTTGGCGAGACGATCGTCTCCATTTTCTTCCACTAAGATTGCAAAATGGTCATTACCGGCATACAGTTCATTTACCCCTGGTGCACGTTCGGCATGTGTATAGGTTGCCTGTACATAGCCCATGTCGGCAATGGAATAGCTGATATCACCCGAAAAATGGTTTAACTTAAAATCCCTGTTGGAAAAGTTCCCTCCGGCCAAGCCCCTGCTCCGCTGGTAAGTTGGATCGGACAGGGTACGCCGGGCCACCCAATCGTGCCGATAGCCTACATGAACAGCCATTGGTTTGAAATCTATGGTCTGCAGGGTAAAGATCCCGCCTTCCCGACTTAAATTGTTGGGTATATAACGCCGCTCCCCTTGCCCTTCTATAGCCGCAATAGAAAAATCTACTCCACTCACCGCAGACCAAAAACGGCTATACTGTTGGGTTATTTCCGATCGAACCGCATGACGGGCACTGGCAAATTTATTAACCCGATACCTGCCCAGAAGCTCCCGATCATCGGACGACTCACCTCTATACTGCAATTTGACCTCGGGGATGAGCCGTGTTTTGGGTTGATAAGCCGATTCCAACTGCCAGGCATAGGAATAGCTGCGCGTGTTTATCGGTTCATAGATCGGCGTCCATGTTGTGGGGGTATGGCTATGCACCGGCTTATTGCGCTGTGCAAATCCCGGGATACCGTAATAACTCTCAAGGGCATAAAGTCCGAGGCCTACCTGAAAGTTGTCCCTGATGTAACTGGCGCCGGCGTTGACCGCCTGTTTGGCGGCATGGCTATTGGGCATCACACCACGCTGGACAGGAGCGTAATCGGTAATGCCATGCACGACCTCCGTATACAGGGGCGTATTGGGATCCTGCCCAGCGATATATTTGTTATTTCGGGGATTTAGCACCTTTTCGCCGTTAATGAATGAGTAATCTTCAAAGGTATACAGGTCGGCCTCCGACAAGCCCCACCTGGGGTCGTTTAGATTATCGATCACAAACTGGCTCAGATAGGGATACAGCGTCAGGTTGCGGATTGTTTCGCGGTCGACATGGACCTGCGCCATATCGGCCGTCAAATGATCGATCTTCGGATCGTAAGCTATCGGGGCCTTGGTATTGCCCGGGATCTTGAGGTTGCCGTGCGCGAGCCGCATGCCACCGATATGGACTACCCCATATTTTCCAACATTGGTATCAAAGGCAAGCGACTGGCTATTGCCGCTATTGGTGCCCAACTCGGCCTTGGCCTGAGCGGAAATTCCACCTTGCACCCGCACTGCCGGAATCGTATTGTCTTTGACATTAACTGCACCGCCAATTGCTTTTCCGCCGAAGAGCACGCTCGTGGCCCCCTTGTAAACCTCTATTTCGCGTAGATTGTCCATATCGAAATTTGGGTTGAGGTTTGGGCTGATTCCCGACAGATCATTGATGGATAAACCATTGGACAGCACACTAACCCGGCTTCCACTGAGGCTACGGATCATGGGCACACCTGAATTGGGACCAAACGAAGCGTTTTGAACCCCCGATATATGGCTCAATTTTTCGCCGAGCGTTTGCGCCTGTAAACGCTCCAACTGATTGCGGTCTAGCCTCGTCTTTCGCCCATGTCCCGACACTGTGCCGATGGCTTCGGCGGTGGGGAGTGTAATGTTCCGTAAGGTGTCCACTGCGGGTCTGCGCTGCGCCTGCGCCGTATTTGCGGTAGCCAATAGCCCCAGTGCTGCTAAAAAAAGTTGTCTCTGATGGTGCGACATGATGTAACCTGTTCCTGTTTGCGTTGCAAAAATAAAAAAGAAAACATCAAATGCAATATTGTTGCATTGATAATTTTCAATGATTACCTTCGTCAAAATTTTATACCACATGAAACACATCAACACAAAACTCGCGCTGGCAGTAGCGCTGATGCTGACGCTCGGAGCGGCATCATCCTGTAAAAAAGAGAACGCAGCTACCCCCGCTGACATCTCGCTTGCGTTACCTGCAACGGTGAGCCTTCGCTACGGCGAAACGCATGAGATCAAAGTAGCGAATGCCCCTTCTGCCACTGCAGGGATAGACTTCAGCTTTGACTTTTCGCAAACAGCAGAAGTTAATCTGGGCAATGGCGGCAAGCTGCGTGAAAAAATGCAGCAGGCTATTCAGTATAATAGCGAAAAGGGCAGCATCCTTGTCAACAGCGCCCTACTCTATCCCAATGGCGCTCAATCGGGTAGCGCACGCATCCCCGACGCGTACAAAATCACTGTAATCGCCAAAGCGTCCAATGGAACGGTGGTGGCCAAAGAAAGCTTTTCACTGACTGTAACGGCGGGAACCCTTGCGATCAAAGGGCTAAAAACTGGCAGCGAGTTACCCTACGCCTATGTGCTGTATGGCGACGAATCTGTTGCTTTTGAAATCGATCCCCAAGGCATACCGACAACAGGTGCCACCTATCAGCTGCCTGCTGCTGGCGGGCAGGACAATATCGCTTCGATAACGGGTACGCAGATCACTTTATCAAAAAATGCTGGCGATCCGGATAAGAAAGCGGAGAAGGCTTACGAGCTCAGCCCCGAATTGCGGAAAGATGGCTTTCCTGTGGCCTCCACAACCTTTCGGGTGATTCTGATCCCGCAGATTAAATTTTTGTTCGGCCAATATTATCCCGACCTCAACCTGACCATCGATTTTAGTCTGATCCACATCGGTCTGTCCAATGGCTATCTCTCTTCAGCGCCCACACTGTATCCCGAAAATTATAAATCGACATTTGAACTGGTTTCGATACAGAAAGATGGCGTTGCCTTTGACGATAGCGAAAAGCTGTTTAGCGTCAATGCCCAAACAGGTGCTGTTACCGTGAAAAAAAGCGACAATTTAAAAGCGGGGAGTTATCAGATCACTGTAAAGGCGCTGACCACTACCGGTCTCACATTTAACGCCAAACTTACCTTAGCCATGTCTGCAGGATAATAGCTATACCCAAGTTACCGTAACCGAAGCATTGCGGTAACTTGGATGCTATTTCTCGCTGTTTAGCTCGACAGCGCTTCGAGCATAGTATAGGTTTTAAAGATACTGAGCAGAAGCGCAAACAAGAGACAGTACCAGAGCACATCAATTTCCTTGGCCAGTTTGATCGCAAAAACAATGATGAACATCAATGGGCAGACCGCTATAAAAATAAACATAGCTGTTGCTATAGCTTCAAAAATATCCTCATCGTATTTCATCAGCAAAAGCATGATGCCGACGTAAAACAGCCATACGACAAGTGGGGATAGAAAGCATATCAACATTTTCCAAAGGAAACTGAGCTTTAGGTCTTTAGGTATTGCTGTGCGCTTATTCCTGTACAATAGGAAGCACATCGCGGCTACCGCTAAAGTCAGCATCGCCAATTGCACATAGGTATTGAAAATAGTATCGGCACGTGTGTTTACCTTGGAAGAGGACTTGAGTTTATCCCCGCTATACTGCTTTACCTGCGTTTTCTCGCCGTTGACAAATGTCTGTACCACCCTATCGTTACTGCTACTGTCGCGGAGTGTCCAGGTAGCATCTTCCAGTCCCATCTTATAAAATCCTTCTATGACCCGCGTATTACCTTTTGTTCTGATCAATGGTCCATCGAGGCGTCCGCCATTAAATCGCAACGAATCTGTCCCCTCCTCCGTGCGGATGCTGAGCTGGGTGATTGTTCCAGCAGGAATACGCGTTGCGCTATCTCCGATAATGCTTAACACGTCCTGATCGAGCTGCTGGATATTTTTATTTTTATTGTAATCATCGCTCCGGGCCGGCCTGTTGCTATATAAATAGTCTATTTTAACAACAAGCAGCGAATCTTTTTTATAGAATTGAAATCCATAGTAAGGTTCAAAATTCTTGAGTGTCGGATGCTTTAGTAAGATATACTGCGGTTGCTCAAAAGCTTGGATATATCGCGGCTGGGTGGTGGCACAAAAAGCGAACATAGCCACCATACCAATCAGGTAAGTACTTAGGCGCAGCATGAACGCGGGCGGGATGGCAGTCCGGGATTCGCTCTTTGTATACAACCAGGCCAAGCCGATCATGGGCAATGCCATGAGATCGGACAGATCGACTGTTCGTCCTATACCAAAATAAGGATTCATCCATTGGATGAGCACCGTCGAATATTCACTTTTCCAAAAGGTAAATAGCACTGCTGTGGCTATAAAAATGAAGGCTTTCCGTTTGGGAAAGATAGCCGACCAGAAAATAGGGAAAATAAAAAGCCCACTAAAATCGGAAATCTTTCCTGTCAGCACATTGTGAAATGCCGCTTTTAAATAAAAGTCGTTCACGAGCAGCAGGCCAAGAAAAAGAATAAAAAGTGGCGAAGCAAGAATCCTTAAGCGTTGATACATAATCTAAGTTACCTTTTGTATTGATACCCCATTATAGCATTTGGTAACCTTTTTCATAGCGATATGTTTTAGGGGTCGCAACTCTTTTTTATTGCTGCTGCTGGGAATACGCTAGCAGAGATCCCATTCTACCTATAAGTTAAACCCAATTTCTTGGGCATGCTATACCAATATTTTGGGTTTTCGATCGCAATAATTTGCGATCGAAAACCCAAAACATTGTGGTCAAAATCCCAACATTTACCAGAAAATGTAGTGCAACTTTGTAATAGCAGGTCGGATAAAGCAGGTCAGCATCCTAAAGCTTGGTTGAAGCAAGTCAAGGTACCGCTAAGCGATATCCGAAATGCCCAATAAAAAACACGATTATGAGACAGTACAAAAGAAAATTTGCGCTATTCCGGCAATGTCGTTAAGCAGCAAGGCTACCCAGGAAATCCGTCTGTTGGGTGCAGGTGGCTCCGTAGAACAACAAACAAAAGATACATCATCACGATATAAGCGCTTATGGAGAAGCACTTCAATACATACGAATATCAACAGGATCGGCCGGCAAGCTCCCCTAAACGCGGTAGTTCAATCCGCTCGGGTGCACGCTGGATCTATCGTCACTTACCTGAAGTGATCATTTATGGCTATGCCTTTATCTACATGTACACGGGATGGGCTAAGTTTATGAACATGGCCGCTTTTATCAAGGGTAATAGCAAGATCCCCTATCTAGGTCAGTACGCGAAGTTGATCGGCTATGGCATCCCCTCGTTGGAGATTGTGCTTGCGATTTTATTGGTTATCCCGGTGTATTGGATTAAGCGGGCTGCCCTATGGGCTTCGACTGTATTGATGATCCTATTCACTGTTTACCTCAGCTTGATGGTCAAATTTGTGGAGCATAAGCTTTGTCACTGTGGTGGTGTAATCGAATCGATGGGCTGGAAAACGCATATCGCCTTTAATATCATCTGGGTGATAGCGGGAATTTTTGCCCTGGTGAGAACAAAAGTTAAACATTCTAAAATTTAAACCCATGGAAAGAATTAAAAATTATGGGAAATTGCTACTGGGTGTAGCAACAATAGGCGGCGCGATATTGACGCAGTCTTTTACTCAACAAGCGGTTAAAACAACTAAATTCGCTGGAGAGGTTTATGTAAATGGTTCATCGTCTGGAAGCTACCAAAAACTCACTTCTCCAGGGGAATATGATCCAAACAACTGCCAGGAAACAAGCGATCAGAACTGTGCCTGGCGACGCACCAGCACACCTGGAACTGTTCCTGACAACTTTGACGCTTCAACTGCATCATCACTTCATGCCGCAGGCTTAATTGAGCCCATGAATGATGATAAAGGAGTTTATATTCCTTAACAACAAAGGGGAGTTCGCTCCCCTTTTATCTATTCCTCCAAAGCCTCACTGATCATTTTGATTAAAGCATTTTTGTTCTTTTCGGTATATGGATTAGGCGGATTCATAGCCACCACATCATCATTTTTACTAATCAAGATCATAGTCGGATAAGAACCTATTTCATAATAGCGAATGATCGGATGTTTATCATTTTGTCCGCCAGTCCAGAGTTTTACATCAAATTTATCAGTATACTCTCCTTTTTGCAATGAATTCAACCAGTTTTCTCTTTTCTTATCGATCGAGATACTGACATATTTAAAATTGGGATTATTTTTGAAATGTTCTTTTATAGGTTTCATATTTTTATGCAGCGCCAGGCATCCCCTGCATCCTGTAAACCAAAAATCCAACAAGACCACCTTCCCTTTCAAATCAGCATTGGTCACCATTTTTCCATTTTCGTCTTCCAATTTAAACTGAAATGACTGCGCTCGTGTTGTTCGCTTTTTTCTCAAATCACTTACATACTGCCTAAAATCATCATTTTTCATATTCCCCATTAGACTGGTGAGATACATATCATCTAAATACTCTTTCGTACCACGTATCAATAAAGATGAAAATGCAACCTGATCGTACAAAGCACCATGATAGCGCTCTGAAATGAGTAAGTCAGCAAGTGCAACATTTGGTTTTATGCGTCTACCCAGCGGAGCCATTGTTTGCATCAGATCTGTAAAAGCCTTATAAGCTAAGAATTTCGGATATTCATTCGATGTCCCCCGATAGCTTTTCGGATCCCCATAAGATTGTTCATCCGTATAATATTTGTTGTAATACCTCGCCACATACGATCGCACATTATCTGGACTGAAATCCACCAACCAGTTAATATGATTGATCTCATCCCATTTTGTACGTCCAATAAAATCATAGTAGTGGGTATTTGCAGTCATCGTATCGAGAAGCTGAGCGTATGAGGTCACCAATTTCTTAGCTTCTAAACATGCATTTAGGTTTATTGATTTATAGGCACTCAAATAGTCATTGATCTGCTTTTCCGTAGTTTTCTCATCAAAAGAACCGAAACTATTTTTTTGGGAAATAAGCCTATCGCTCAGTTTCTTTTTTAGTCTGAATAGCTCTAACTGGCAATCCAAAGAGGATTTTTGCCCTCCCGAGAAAGATACCCCATGTTGATACAACTGCATTTCCATGGGGTTATCTGCTTTTAGCATTAAGAAATTTCCACTATTCCCGATCAATCTATAATCGTCGGAAATATCTTTCGAATAATTCTTTGGCAACCGGATAAAAGCATAAAATGTCGCGGGTAAATTATCGAGGTCTATTTGAAACCGTCCATGCTTTACTTTCACTCTTACCTCTTCTCCTTTACCATACAAATTCTCCTGATCAACAAAATTAGTCGCATACCTAAAGAGGAATGAATCAACTTTTAGTTCCTTATCAATTTTACCATTAATCGTTAACTTTTGTGCGAAAAGTGCTGTTCCAAACGCAAAGAACAACATAAACAATATTTTTAATTTTAACATTATCGTATATTTTGAATTATTCCACTTCTATTAATTTCATCCTGAGGTATATTAAATATATAGCCCGGTGTATTAGGCTCAAGTCTATAAACGGCATCTTCTAATTTGCGCGATAGCACAATTCCTCTGCCCTCTTTGTTGAGACGCTTGATATCGTCCCAGCGCAGGCAACGCCATACCAATTCTTTTCGTCGTTCTTGGAGCACAAATTGCAAAGCCGATTGTTGATCTGCAAAGGCCACATGAGTATATGTCCCGGTTTTATAGCGATTTAACAGCAATCGCTCCATCGATAATGAAGCTTGATTGAGTTCGCCCCGCCTCACGAGGCACTCGATCTTATTGAGCAAAACTTCGTCGACGGCAAAGCCATTAAAAGGTGTTAATCCGGTGCCATTATAGCCACGCTTCACGGTATACTTTCCGGCCCCATTGTTGATAAAATAAATCGATAAGCGTAAGTCATTTGGAGCATACATTTTTATCAGCGTACTATCCACGAAAACCGTTTGGGTGCTATTGATCTGACCGGAATTTCGATACACGCCAGTGGCGCCATACATGATGAGTTCATCATTTGTCTTTGTAAATGGGGTATTCGACGTTTGCGAAACCTTATTATAATCGATCAACTTATCGTAGCGATTTAACAGGCTATCCGCATACTGCTCCGCTTTATCGTACTCTCGTCTATACAGGTAGATCCTAGATAGTAGTGCAAAGGCTGCCAGTTTGGTTGCCCTGTTCCGTTCGGGTAAGGGTGTATCATAAGCAAGATAGGTGAGAGCGTTACTGAGGTCATCAAAAATAAAGTCATAGCACTCCTTTACTGTAGCCCGTTGCGAAGTATAGTCTATCGATGGGTCTTTCCGAATGGGGACGCCAAGATCAGTATGCTGCGTCAGTGCATCAAAAGGTACCGAAAAGTTCTTGACCAAATCAAAATAGGCTTTGGCCCTATGAAAAAGCGCCTGACCATAAATATCACGTAATGCAAATGTCAACTCACCTGTCTTAAACTGTTTTTCAACTTCGCTGATGATATTATTAGCGTAGAAAACACTTTTGTATGGTGCGTTCCAGTCATTAATCTCCAACTCACCTCCAAATATATCCTTGGCCCATATATACGAATTTCGTTCCGTCGCTGTAGCAGAAGCCAGCCAATCCTTTTCCGTGCTGATGTAATATTCATCAGCAGCCAACTGGGGAAGTACACCCGTTACCCCAACCTGTTCCGAATTATCCAGTAGCCGCTGAAAATCCTCCGCTTGTTCGGGTGTCAAAATGTTACTATTTGGAATTTCTTCGAGAAATCCTTTCGAACAGGCCGTTAAAACTGCCAGCAGGACGGTTATTAAAATATATTTTTTCATACTTTTAAAGGTTAAATTTCAAACCGAGCGTTGTTTCAAAGGGAGCTGGATAACCCGATAAGAAATTGGGATCCAGCCCTTGATCGTTTGCTTTCCATAAAAGCCCAATGTTGGAGCAGTATAGATAAAGATGCAATCTTGAAGATCGGTATCGCGTGAAGGGTGCAAAGGCATAGGAAATCCGGATATCCTGCAGTCGCAGCTGATCTCCTTTCACCGCTAAGGCGTCTGAATATTGGTAAAAACTCTCTCTATTTACATTAGCTGGATATACAAATGCTGGTACGGTGGTCCGGTTTTCATCTCCAGCATTCTGCCAGCGTTGGTCATAATCAGCAAATCGATAGCCTCCACTTATAAGACCGTTGGAATTAAAGGAATTAGGTCTTTTCAGATAATACCCAAGTTTATAAACGATATTAAAAGAAAGCTCCCAGTTTTGAAACGAGACCGTATGCCGGAGACTGCCAAATTTTGTCGGAAGCCGAGAGCCAACAAAATTGATACTTTGCCTATCACTACTGTTGATAATGGCATTGTACTCATCCGTGATAACATGATCCACTATGCCCAGCGGATTACCCTCCGAATCAAGACCTTTAAATCGGTATAGCACCAATGTATTAATAGGATATCCTTCTATGGGAACAATGCCCGTGCTAGCAACAATATCCTTATTGGCTCCGGGAACCCTATAATATCGCGTCACTTTATCTTTGACCTGATTAAAAATAAGATCTGTTCTTACCTGAATTGCCTTCTTTTCAAACCAACTCAACCAAAGTTGAGCATCCACACCATGAGTCGATGTACGCGCTACGTTTCCATAAAATTCACCAACACCCACTTGTGGTGCAACGGGGCTCTGCCCCATTAGATCTTTACCATTTTTCTGAAAGTATTCCACCGTACCTCCGGCTCTACCTTTTAAGAGGCTAATGTCTACTCCAAAATTTAAGTTTTGCACGCGCTCCCAACGCAGCGAACTATTGGGCGGGTTTAAAATGACATCCATGGGCTTTCCCCACAAATTTGTGGTTCTATAGAGTTTTGAGGTTAGATAAGCCGTGGTACTTTTGTCGACGTTACCATTGTAACCATAGGTAGTTCGCATTTTTAAGTAATCCAGTTTATCGCTTTTAAGGAACTGTTTAAAATTATAGGAAGCCCCCATAGACCAAAGCGGGACACCCCTCTGATTGGCTGAGACACCAAATAGATTAGATTCATCCTTACGAATACTACCCGTTAAGGTAAAATTGTCACGATACGAATAAGAAAATAAACCATACCAAGAACGGTTATTGTCCTGTTGCCGAATACGGCCGCCCCCTTTGCTGATCATGGAATAACCTCCATTGTGGTAAAGTGGAAAGGAACTGAAAATATCAACTTCCGAGTAGCTTTCCAGTTTTGGATTATAGCCATACAAAGATCCGGGGCTGTGAAAAAGACTTTTATCTTTACGCCATTCCATCCCAATTAGGCCACTAATCCGATGCAATCGGCCTAAACGTTCATCCCAATCAAGCTGCACGCGTCCATAGTGAGACTGCATTCTTGTCTCACTTGAATCGAAAATATCGCCCAAAGGAATCGGCCGAGCGACAGTTTTAGTAATAAGATCAACCTGAGAGAACTGATTGACCAAATTACGCGTATAGAAAGACCGTTGATCATAGAAGGTGCTGTTATCGATCCAATTGTTGCTCATCAGATAATCAGCAGCAATTTTGAACGAACGATATATCTTCGAGCTGATGCCTAATTGAAATCGGAGCTGCTGATCTATACCCCGATATTGTGTCAAGCCATTTTGCACTTCTTCTAAAGGCCGGTATTTCCAATCCAACAAGTAGCCATTACCGACGGTATCTGTATACGATCTTCTTAACGTGCTCATTGTGGCGGCTTCCAGTGCCCGTTCATTATCTGCCAGTCGTTCATACGGATACAACGGAGTATAACCATACGCATTACTTTCTGTGTTGGTATTTTTCACATACCAGAGATCGGTACTCACTTGCAGATAGTCCTTTATTATATTCCACTGGTTGTTATTGCGGATATTTAAACGTGTATTGTCGGCTGTCGCACTTTCGCTCAAGGAACGATCATAAGCCAAAGAGATGAGACTTCGTACCCGATCAGAACCAGCTGTAATACTAAGTTGTTGCTGATTTTGAATTTTGTTTCGGTAGAAGTATTTAGTCAGCTCGTCACGCACATCTACGGCCCTATATCTATCAATTTCGGCGTTTGCCACATCCATATCTAAATTCCCGGACCTCACCTTTTCGAGCAGGCTGACGACTGGTGAAATATTTTTATAGACCGTATTGATATCCTTGTCATAATAGCCTCTTTGGAAAAGATCGATTTCCGAATCGATAAATTCGCTCGAGCTAAGCTGTTTTTGGTAAAACAAGTTAGGCTTTTTGGCGATCAGGAAATTTGAAGTAAAATCAATTGTCGTTTTCGTTTTACCCTTCTTTGTTGTAAGGACAATGACGCCATTTCCGGACCGCACACCCCATATTGATGCTGCTGTTGCATCTTTAAGAACGGTTACACTTTCTATATCATTGGGATTAATATTATCAAGATCACCTTCAAAAGGGAAGTTATCGACTACTATCAGTGGACGCGTATTTGAGAATAGCGTACTGCGGCCTCTAACACTGAGCCCATCAGGATTACCAGCATTCTCATCAAGCAACAGACCATTTGTAACACCATCCAACCTCGACAAAATATTCATTGCTGGATTGCGTTGCAAAGTTTTATTATCCACCTGCACGAAACTGCCTGTGGCTCGTTCTTTTGGAATCTTTTGGTAGCCGGTACTCACCACCTCTACTTCGTTCAATTGATTCTCCAATGGTATTAATTGAACAGCCATTGATACCCCTGCGACATAGGATAACTCTAAGCGACTGAATCCCATATGGGAAAACGAAACAGTACCTTTGGGATTGATGACGTGTAGTGAAAAGGAACCATCAACTTTAGTAGAACCTCTACCCTTTTCGCCTTCGACGCGGATGGAGACACCTTGAATCGGTTTACCGTCAATAGACGATACGACGGTACCGCTGATGGAGATCAACCCTTCCGCCCCGCTGTCCTTGCGGGGCGTTTGAGCTAATAAACTAAACATATGAACTATAAGGGACAGGATTAGAATTGCCCTTATATGAAACATTCCTTTTATAGTCTTAGGCATAGGTATAAGGGTACATACCGACGTCATCTGCCGAAGACTATATACTATACAACTGAGGGAGTACTTTTTATCCCACGCGTGCTGCACTTTTTTTAAATTATTTTTTACAGCATCTTTTACGGATGCTTGGTGGGCTACCTTATCCAATAAGGCAGCCATCAGATTTGATCTGTTTGTCATCTGCTTATTGTTTAAAATTGCTTATTCACGCGGTCAAAAAATTCATGAATCCTTTTTCTGATTATAAAATCAGTATCTATTTTATCTGAGGACTCGGCAAATAACAACTTTAGATCATCAATTTTTATCTTTCGGTAGTGTACCATAAAATAAGCGATCATTAGGCGAAGTAAAACGATAAAAAATTCGTACTTCTTATTCTGATCGGTTACATCTATATAGTCACTGTTCATAACAAAACTTTCATACACTTCTTTGATATGCTCATGGCATTCGCCAATAGAATAATGGGCCCAAAAGTCCCTGATTGTTTTCAATGGATCATATCCTTCAAGATATATATCATAAAATGCTAGCTCAAATGGTAGCAGATCTAAATATTTTTGGTTCATTTATAGGTTCAATAAAGATGACTTCAGCCCTACTCCATATTTTGAAAAGAGCATAGCTTCCCCATTTGCAAATTTTTTGCATTAAAAAAGGGTTGTCATTTGCAGTTTATTTTAAAAACTACATGTATAACAAATAAAAAATTAACGAATCCGCAAAACGCCAAAAAGTTAGTTACAAGTCATCAATAGGGGTCGTTATGGCGTTTCCTCTCGGAAAGAAAAAAAAAACCGATCTATAATATAGATTTACAATACAGAATTATAGTTTTTAAATTTGCTGTTTAAAAATAAAAATGCTACATTTAAGGTGTCTAAAGTCTCGTAAGAGCAATTTTATTAATTACACAAAATTAAAGGTGTAGTGTGTCTTATACAGATCGGGAAACCTAGTCTAAGGGCCTTGCTAGTGCATACCGATTCGGCACGAACTATAATGCGGATGCCGCTATCCCCTATTTTGGTTTATATTGTTTAACCTGATTATTCTGGAGCCCGAATAATCTTACTAATTAGAATTAAATTGGAAAACCGAATACTTACTTCCTTGAGGTAAGTCTGGCATTTTTGGCGGTGTTTAAATCGTTTTGTCATAATCGTTTTGGTTATAAAAACGATCACACTCTGAGAAGTTCGGGAAAGTGAAATTGGATTAAAACCAATAGAACGATACCCAAAGCATCTGAACTGGCACCGTCAAGAGCCACCATAATCGAGATTATGGGTCCACAGAAGACTTACATGAGCATCGCTCTATTGAATTAAATATATACAAAGATAATAAAATCCAATAGGATGCGAGCTCACGATCTACTCATGTGGAATTTGACGGTTTCGTTCATGAGTGACAATCGTAAAAGAAGCTCAATGGCCTCTCAATTATGTCGCTATAATAACTATCACAAATATAAGGAATATATACGAGAAATGGAAATTTTAAAACCAAATGTCGTATAAAAAAATACTGTAATTATGAACACACCACTAGGCGCGTATTTAGATGAGCTTAAAATAAATAAATCAAAATTATCAAACATTACTGGAATTACTCCAGATAGGATCAATGCATTGAGCCATGAAGCCTCCGCAATACCTTATACAGATGAAGTATTTCCAATAATTTATGTCGCCAATTATCTTTCTGGCATACCCGAAGATAAATTCAATTCAACCATAGATCGAATATATCCAATAAAAACAAAAAATATTCTTATTAACAAACTAAACGGCCTATCTCCTGCTGCTCAGCTTTTTGGAACCTATACTTTCCAGAGAAAGAATGTTGAACAGGATACGAATATCCCAACAGGTAAAATTTCTAAGTATGTGAATGACAACAAAAAGAAAGCCCCGATTGAAGAAGTTCTAAACTTTGTTCATAGCCTAGGGCTAGACCCTTTAGCAACTTTAACCAAGTATTATGGAGTAATTGACGTCAGATCAAAGAGTAAATAGAATTTGAGGAAAAACTAAATAGAGGATGAAATGACAAAGAAAGTATCTGGAGTAAGTATGGGACAGGTTGATTTTGGAATTATACCAATAGAGGGATTTTCCGGTGGTATTTGGGAAACCGACGAAATAATAGTTGGACATAATGAAATCGACAACTTTTGTTATATCTTTCTATTTCCCTCAGATGAAGATGACTATTCTTCTGGATGCAGTGAACGTAAATTTCAACTTTGTTTTGCTTTTGCCGGACATTTACATCAATGGAAATTTGAGAAAAATACTATTGTCTATTATTTCATAATTGGCAATAGCATCGTTCCTAACATACCGGCTTTGTCTCATCCGTCAATTCATCTCTTACGACAGTTTCCATCTATAAATCTAACAAATTTTGAATTCGATAAAGTGAAATATGAATTTACTAGAATTCACGAAGAAATGAATAGGCTTGATATGCTTGAAAGAATTATTTTTTTACGAATAGATATCATTTTTGACGAGACATACAGGTTTATTGAGAATAGGTATGCAAATAATACAAATGCTTAACACATTAAAACAAAAATACATTAACAATTAAACTAAAAACTATGTTATCAATCGGATTATTAATGTACGTTATTTACGGAGGATTTATTGCCATCTGTCTTTTCGGGCTGTACCTTGTTCTATCAAGTCTCCTCGGCAAATATCTAATAGCGAAACGCGATCACACCGCAGCACTGCGCGAACAAAATGAAATTTTAAGAGATATTGTGAAAGCTGTTAGACCTAGGGATAATAATTTCCCTTCTCCTCCCAATGTATAACTTGATTTAAATATTCAATGAATTACGTTGTCATCACCGAAAACGATGTATCGCAATGGAACGATAATACGGGGAGAGAATATCATTTTCCTAAACGTTATTTAAAATATTTGACAAAAGGGACGGTCGTCATTTACTATAAAGGTGGAATGAAAGATTCTTCATTTGCTTCAAAGCGAATGACTCGTCATCCTCATTATTTTGGAATTGCGGAGATTGGCGAACTTAAGCAAGATAATGGTTCGGAGAAAAGCGATTATTATGCCGATATAATTAATTTCAACCCCTTCTCCTATCCTGTTTTAGCTAAACAAAATGGAAAATTTATTGAGACAATCCCGACCTCAAGACTTAGTAATTATTGGCGTGATGGGGTTTGTCCTATTGATGAAGAAACATTTAAAAACATAGTTACTCTATCAGATATTAACCATTTCAATGCGACCAACGATAGTGAGCAAGAAATCTCTGAATCCTTTACCAGCTCAGAAGGTAAACTCAAATTGGTTTACTCTACGAAATATGAAAGAGATGTTAGGCTTCGTGAAAAAGCCATAGAAATGCATGGGTTAAATTGCATGGGCTGCGGATTCAATTTCGAAAAAGCTTATGGAGAATGGGGAGCAGGATTTATACATGTACATCACACCAAACCATTATCTAATGGTGAAGGTGAACGAGAGGTAAATCCCCGAACGGATATGATTGTCCTATGTCCCAACTGCCATTCCATGATTCACAGACGACGAAATAAGACATTAAGCTTGGATGAATTACTTCAATTATTAAAAACCAAAACTATCAACTAATTGATCATGGCTATAACTAAAGTTGTTTGTGGCATTATATTCAAAGATGATCTCGTTCTGATCTGTCGAAGAAAACCAGAGAAGTCGCTAGGCGGATATTGGGAATTTCCAGGTGGTAAGGTTGAGGATGGTGAATCGTATGAAGAATCTTTGCTTAGAGAATTGATCGAAGAACTCAACTTGAAGGTCGAAATCATAGAACACTTTTTCGACATTGTACATCATTATGATAACGGTGCTATCGAATTGATTTCTTTCATCTGCAAGACTCAAAGTATAGCAACAGAGTCCACAGATCATGATCTGCTTGAGTGGGTGGAAGTTGACGATCTATTAAATTGGAAGCTTGCTCCCGCCGATATTCCGATTGCGAAGGAGTTGATTGAAGAAATAGGAAAATAATAGATAAGAAAGAAAGTCTTAAAATAATATTGTCACTCTTTTTTAGATATAAAACTTATGATTTATTAAAAAAAACATCAAAAAGAACAAGAAAGATAACAAATATTCCTAGAGCAATTGGTCTGTTATACCAATATGAAGGTTGTCCGAACTTTTTCATAATAAATCCAAGTACAATGCAAAAAATAGCTATAAAAAAACCCGATGCTTGATTGTCATTCATACGCTAAAAATAAGTAAAAGAATTGACACACTAGAAAACAGTACAAATAATCCAAGAGAATACCAAGACAAACAATATGTCTACAAAATTCCAAATTAACGATCCCAGTCTCGAATCGCAATGGCGAGCGATTATCTTGTTTGGCAAAAACTCGGCAACGTATAAGTTTGCCTTCGCAAAAGCAATAATCGAGCTACTGCCTTCTGGTAAATCGTCGTTGTCATTGGAAGATTTAGCAGTGCCCTTCTCCAAGAATATTGTTGATCATTTACGAAAAAGTGATAAGCAAGGTAATTCTTCTTCTAGCAAATTCTTAAATGCTTGTCGGGATTTTATTGCTGGCCGGATTAGTGAAGATCAGTTGATCCAAACGACAATTAAATACGGTTTTGTGAATGTTGTTGATGCATTTCAAAATGTAAATGGCGACATTATCAAAGATCCATTTTATCAAAAAAACTATGCTGAAAGTAAGAAAGAGATAATTCTTACAGACAATATCTATAAGCTTAAAGAGACTCTACAATTTATCAATTTGGAGCAGGAAGTTGATGCGCGTTGGAATCTGGTTGAAACGGCTTGGAACCTCCAAATAAATCCCCACCTATTAGAAGTCAAACACGATTCTGTAAAACAGGAATTGTTTGTTGATTCATTTATGCGTCGGATTGATATCACTTCTGTCAGAGATGCATTAAACGGTTACCAAAAAGGGAAGTGTTTCTACTCCTACCAAGATATATTTGTAAACAAAGGATCGGAGAATATCTGTGAAGTGGACCACTTTCTACCGCATCTCAACAAAAAAGCTCATATTGCCGAGGAAGCAAATATTAATGGTATCTGGAATCTGGTTTTGGCTGATCCAAAGATCAATGGTGACAAGAGTTCGCGGGTACCACACCGACGATACTTAGAACGGTTGTATAACCGAAATGAGTTTTACATAGAAAGCAAACATCCTCTTGCCGAAACAATTATAAATCAAACCGGCAAGACAAAAGAAAAAAGACGTATCTTTCTGCAAGCGCAGTATAATCTAGCTTTCTCCTCTTCCATTCATGAATGGGAACCTTGGATTGAACTGCCAGGAAATTTTTAGCCATGAGTAGTATTAAAAACTTTTTAGAATTACCAACAGATAAACAAATCGGAGAAACACAACATTTCTTCCTTATACGTGATGGATTTCCAGTTAGCCAAGGCCATACACTTATAATAAGTAAGGAACTTCGTACAGATTATTTCGAGCTGACTCCTTTAGAAAAAGCTGACTTAGATAATGCGATTGGCCTAGCTAGATCTTTAGTTGAATCTGAGTTCACTCCTGATGGCTACAATATCGGCATGAACTGCGGTGAATCTGCCGGCCAAACGGTATTTCATTTTCATTGCCATCTAATCCCGCGTTATGTTGGAGATATGGAAAACCCTAGAGGTGGTGTAAGGCATGTGATTCCGAGTAAGGGAGGTTATTAGATGAGGTGGTCATATGTTTTTAAGCATTGGGGTAGTACCTTACTACTTGGTACTACGATCTTGATTTTAGTTTCGGGATTTGCATTCTCAACTATTTCTGAAACCATTGACTCATTAACTTGGTTTATAGTCTATTTAATTGCTAGCGCTATATTCTCTATCCCAACATTGATAGTCTACCTTTTAGCAGTTTACTTGCTTATTGATCGAAATATCGGTTTAAAGTGGATTAAGTTTATTTTAATATCTGTAACAGTTGCTGGAATTACATTGACAACTTTATTAATTGACCCTAGCATGTTAGAGGATCTTACTATGTATTATTCGCTATCAGCGTTAGTTACTGGAGTACTTTTAAAATTTAAGAGAACTGATCTAAGGTAAGAAATGAACAGATTGGAGTTGCTAACTTAGTCGGCAGATCAAGTTAAGAACAATAAAATATCTTAATTTTGAAATAATGATTAAAGTCCGTAAAAAGTACGATCGCATTTTTAAAGAGCGAGCAGTTGAATTAAGTAAAAACAGGAAAAATCTTTCTGAGCTAGCTCGTGAGTTGGGAATCTCTGCTGCCCAATTATATAAGTGGCGTAAAGAGTCAGAAGAGTTTGGATCAGGAAGTTTCCCTGGGAATGGAAATATGAAGCAAACGCCAGAACAAGAGCGGATTAGTTTCTTGGAAAAAAAACTTAAAGACTCAGAACTGGAACTAGAAATACTAAAAAAGGCCATAGGCATCTTTTCCAAGAGCGATCGGTAATATATAGTTTTATCAAGCAACATCTACAACTATATTCGATTGAAAAGATGTGTAAAGTTATGGGCGTTGGATCTAGAAGCTATTATGCTTGGCAAAAACGGTCCCAACAGACAAAAAGCAGGAAATGTAGCAATCTGGAGGACAAGATAAAGGCTATTTATTTCGATAAGAAACAACGGTATGGCAGTCCTAGAATAACTGCGGAGCTGTTGGATGATGGAATTAAAGTTTCTAGAAATACAGTCGCTAAGTATATGAAAAATATGGAGCTACAGAGTAAAATAGGCAAGAAATTTAAAGCTACAACCGATTCAAAACACGCACATAAAATAATGGACAATGTATTAGACCGAAATTTCAAAGCTTCAGAGCCTTCAAAAGTCTGGGTATCTGATATTACTTACATCCATACCAAAGAAGGTTTTTTATATCTAACCACCATTCTGGATTTATATGACCGCAAATGTATTGGTTGGAGTATCAGTGATGGGATGAAAACTGAAGAAACTTCATTGGCAGCTTGGAAAATGGCAATTAAGCACCGTAAACTGTCTCCTGGTCTAATTTTTCATTCGGACCGTGGCGTACAATATGCATGTGAAAAATTTAGTAACACGTTAGATTCCTATAAAATCGTAACAAGAAGTATGAGTAGAAAAGGTAATTGCTGGGATAATGCAGTAGCAGAAAGCTTCTTCAAAACGCTAAAATCCGAGCAGATTTACGGTAATAAGTTGATTACCAAGGATCAGATGAAAGCAGAATTATTCGAATACATAGAAATCTGGTATAATCGAGAACGTCGTCACTCCACATTGGGAAATCTTACAATTGAGCAATTTAATAACAAAGAGCAAAAAATTAAAAAAGCTGCTTAACTAGCACTGCCGATTTTATTTGCAAGTCCAGATCATATATTTTTAAGCACTGGGGACGTACTATATTGTTATTTTTAATAGCACTTGCCATCTATCGCCTTATGGGGGGTGTAAGCCTAGAAACTGTTTTTAAAGAAACGCATATATGATGATAGGTCTCATTGGTGCTTCTATACCCTCGTTGTTCGCTAATATAGTAGCATTTAGACTACTTGACTATTACAGGATTAATACTAAATGGGCAAAACCTATTTTGATATCTATTACAGTGATTGGTTTTGGTTTGACATCTTATCTTATTTCAAAAACTATTCACCTTGGGGTTGTATATACTCTTATCACGTCAAAAAAGGACGTTAAATTAGAACCATTGATAATTAAAAAAAGTAAGGAGTTCAATTTTATAATTTTAAATTCGTTAATAACAAGACCTAGAATTCAATACTATAATAATATATCACATATTTTCATTTGCAGCATATGAAAGCCTATATTTGCTCCTTCATATTTCACTTTATTTTTTTCATAAAAAATACTAGATAAAGACAAAAATAAGCAAAACGGTTAAAACTGTTACTAGACAGCGGTTTATAAAAAAAGCAGTACAAGGTTGGAAGTTGGTGTACGTTAGGTTTTAGACTAAAAAAGACAGGGTTAGGTTACTAAATCATTACTGATTAAAACAGCTAAGCCAATCTTTAAGTGATTATAATTCAATTATTTGCTTCGATTTTCATCATTCCTTATAACTCATTGATAGTTAATTTTAAACATTAAACAATTGAGTTATGGAGACAGTGAAAAGATCCACTTTCAAGTTGTTGTTTTACTTGAAGAAAAATGAGCCAAAGAAGAACGGTAATGTTCCCATCATGGGGCGAATTACTATTGACGGAATCCCAAAAACATTTTCGGCTAAATTAGAAATTAACCCTGATAGCTGGGATTTAAAGCACGGAAGGGTTTTAGGAAAGAGTGCTCCGGCATTAAGTACCAATCTCAAATTGGACAATATCAGGGTGCGTATCAACAAGATTTACGATGATATGCTCAAGGATGAAGGTTTTGCTACATCACAAAAAGTAAAACTATCATTTTTAGGTGTTGGTGTCATGGATGATGCTATACTTAAATTTTTCAAGGACCAAAATGAGGAATTTGAAAGAATGGTAAGCAAAGGCAAGCGTTCTCAGAACACCTATAATAAATATAAAACTGTTTACAGACATCTTTGTGAGTTTATTAAGGAACGTTATCACCGAGAAGATATGGCTTTCCGGGAACTTACTGCCGACTTCATTCGAGAGTTTGACTTTTTTCTCCGCATTGATAAGGAATGTACACATAATACCGTCTGGGTTTATACCATGCCTGTCATCGCTTTGGCGAATCTGGCTATCAAAAAAGGTCTGATCCGTCAAAATCCTTTTGAAGACTATGAAATCAGTATGCAGGAGACTGACCGTAGCTACCTTTTAAAAGAAGATGTAGAAAAGTTGATGCTTCTAAAATCTTCTAAGCCTAAATACGAGCTTGTAAAAGATCTCTTTATTTTCAGTTGTTTCACAGGGCTTTCCTATATTGATATTCAAAAGCTTAAATGGAGTAATATACAATCCTTCTTTGATGGCCACCAATGGATCATTAGCAGGAGAAAAAAATCAGATGTTGCCTCGAACGTCCGTTTACTAGAAATCCCAAAGCGTATTATTGAAAAGTACAGGGGTGTTACTCGAAATGAGTATGTATTTCCGGTTCCGTCCAATGCTACCTGTAATACCCATTTAAAGAAATTGATTGAGGAAGCTGAAATCGTAACAGAACAGAAAGTTACGTTCCACACGGCACGTCATACATTCGCTACAATGTTTTTAACTGAGGGTGTACCGCTTGAAAGCCTTAGCAAAATGATGGGGCATAAAAATATTTCTACCACACAGATTTATGCAAAGATCACAAGCCAGAAAATCAGTAAGGATATGGATATGGTAGCACCAAAATTTCAAGCTATGGAAGAAGCGTTTGTAGTACAAATGGAAAGTGAAGAAACAGTATTGTTGGGTAATGTAAACGCAGATGCAATTTTAGATGCCGAAGAAATTATGGTTTAAAAATCATAGCATTTTTTTTTAATAGAACAGAAGCAGGACTAACTATCCTGCTTTTTTTATGTCCATATTTTTTGTTGTCTAAGCACATTTACACCTCTCACATTCCCTCGCAGTAAAAGAGCTTATGACTACTTCTTCAAATAGAAAATTGAAAAACACAGCCCTGCTATTTTCCTTCCTTTATATTTTTCAAATCTCTATCACAGGCTTTCAACGCCTGGTCAATTATCCCATAAAATTTAGGACAGAATATTTCCATAATCAACCGGTAAAAAGGCAGCCAAAGTACGGCGGTCACCCCACTCTCAATCCCAGCCAAAAGACTACGGCATAAACGGTTTCCTCCCTAAAGGTACCCTCCAATTATTCCGTTTCCTTTTGGCTTTCCCCTCTGACCGCCTTGATAGTCTGCTTTCTTTTTTCCGGTTTTTCTTTGGAAAAATTATGCGAAGCGAAGCCGAGCAAACAACAGCAGGAAGCAGGAAACGAGAAAAGCAAACGTAACAAAATGTAAAACTTTTAAAACAGGAACGATTATGAACATCATCGGAAGACTGACAAGAGATGCGGAAGTACGTACAACGTCACAGGACAAACAAGTAGTTAATTTTTCAGTAGCGACCAACGACAGCTACAAAAACAAGCAGGGTGAACGCATAGAGCAAACCACCTATTTCGACTGCTCTTATTGGATTTCTGCAAAGGTAGCCACACTACTCACAAAAGGCACTTTGGTAGAACTCACAGGACGAGTAAGCACAAGAGCGTGGACAGGCAATGACGGAGAGCCGAGAGCAGGACTGAATTTCCACACATCAAACATCAAACTGTATGGAGGTGGCAAGAGAACCGAAACCGTACAGGCTACTGCACAAGCAGGAAGCACAGCAGGACAAGGAACAGAGGACGACCTGCCATTTTAACAACAAGTATTCAATCATTTTTCAAACATCAAAATTTTAGCATTATGGCACACAATATCAATTTCAACGAGCAAACAGGACGTTATTCATTTTTCAGCGTAAAACAAAAAGCGTGGCACGGTTTAGGGCAAATCGTAGAGCAATACCCAACGAGCGAAGAAGCTATCCGACACGCAGGGTTAGATTATGAGGTGGTTAAATCCCCATTGTTTACCAAAGGTTCGGGTATTGTCGAAACCGCCAACGGTATAGAGATAGGCAGTAGCGAATTGGAAGTACCTAACTATTTTGCCAACATTCGAACCGATAACAATGCCGTATTGGGCGTGGTTGGTAAGGATTATCACATTGTACAAAACCGTGAAGCCTTTAATTTCTTTGATGCTATTGTAGGTGGTGGCGAGGGTATTCTATACGAAACCGCAGGAGCATTGGGCAACGGGGAACGCATTTTTATTACAGCCAAACTGCCCGACTATATCCGTGTAGGTAATGGCGATGATGTAACCGAGAAGTACATTTTTCTTACCACTTCGCACGATGGTAGCGGAAGTATTACAGCCGCTTTTACGCCTATCCGTATCGTATGCCAAAACACGCTGAATGCTTCCTTACGCAATATGACCAACGTAGTCCGTATCAAACATACTTCGGGAGCAAAACAACGTATTGAAAACGCCCACAAGATTATGGGATTGGCAAATACATTGAGCAACCAATTAGAGAACATCTTTAATAATTGGTCGAAAGTGAGAGTAACTGACCAAGAGGTCAAAAAGCTAATCCAATTGGCACTTTGCCCGAACAAGGAAACGCTTGACCTACTCAAAAAAGGTGCGGAAGATGAAGTTTCAACCGTGTTCAAAAATGTGGTTGACGATGCTTTTAGATATGCGATGTTAAGCGACACGCAACAAATGGACACCACCAAAGGCACATTGTTCGGAGCGTACAACGCTGTGACAGGATACTATCAGAATGTAAGGAATTACAAGAATGACGAAGCCAAATTGCAGAGCATTGTAATGGGCGGAACAGCTCAATTAAAATCTCAAAAAGCATTTGAACTGTGTACCGCCTTTGCTTTGGACGGTGCGGAAATCCTAAACCTTAATTAGATAACAACAAGCTACTGCCTTAAACGGTGGTAGCCTACTTAAAAAATAACAGAAATGAAAACTAAACTTTCTTTCACTATCACAAGCTTATTATACGGCTTTGATAACCCAAAAGGTTCTATTGAAAATGTATTGTTCGCTAAAAAGGTTGCAAAACATGAAGGATTTGAATTTTTCAATCGAATTGCTAATGTCGCATTTGACGATTGTACAATAAACAAAGCAATGCCAGGATCTATGCCCTTGTACGAAACCATTTTACTCGCTTATGAGTTTGGTGGTGACATCACATTACATCTGTGTATAAAGGGCGAAAAAAGTACATGTAGAATTGCGACAGGATCCTTTAAGGATAAAAGTGTTAACATCCATAATGAATACAATCACGCTATGCTCCTCAACAAATTGTCAGATATCGAAATAAACAAAATCTTCAATCACGTTTGGGACAATATAGAAATAATACAGCCTATACCTAGAATTTTGGAAGATTGAAGGGTTTATTATGGTAAAAATTAATGACTTGAACGGTTGCGAAATAGAAATAACCAACCTAAAAGAAGCTATCAAAATAGCCAAACGGAATACAGGATACATCCACGAGGACAAAAGTTTTTCCGAGTTCGACAAAAGACAAAAAGCCTATTGAACGGACATACACGAGAAACTTACAGCAATCAAAAAACGAATAGATAACAATTAAAATTTCAGAACGATGAATACCAATTTTTTCAATCAGATACAAGCTTTGGACTTTACAGGCGTATTGCAACTGAACATTTCCAAAGGAGCAGAAAACAACCTAATTGTATCGGTACTGCTCAATAACGAACAATGTGGAGATAGTGCCAAAAACCTCATTCCTCCATTGACATTTAACGCCACACCACAGGAATTTGACGAGGGATTTTTTGAGCAGATAAAAGCACCTATCCAAACCGTTTCGGGCGTAATGGTGGATATGGAAAAATTCATCAAACAAATGGAAGAAGTCAAAAAGCAATCGGCAATGGAAAAAGAAAAAACCGAGAAAGCCAAAAAGGAAAAAGAAGCTAAAGACAAGAAATTTAAAGACGGAATGGCAAAGGCTGACGAACTCGAAAAAGAAGGCAAATTCCGTGAAGCGTGGATGAAAGTTCCCGACGTAACAGAGTTTCCCGAAAAAGCAGACGAGATACGCAAACTCAAAACATCATTGTCGGACAAGTTTGCCACACCGAGCCTTTTCGGAGCAATGGAAGAAACCACACCCGAACCGCCAAAAACGGAAGAAGTTAAAGCCGATTATCCTGTAGATGAAACGGACGAAGAAGAATAAAAGTGTTAATCCAAAAATCAGAATTTATGTTATTAGCAACGAAATTAGAACGAGTGTTTATACTCAAAGATAAAGGACAGGACATCAGACTGACCGACCCCGAACCACGTTGGAGCGTGGAAGCCGTAATGAATTTTTACGCCAATATGTACCCGATACTTACAACCGCAAAAGCATCTGCACCACAGATAAAAGATGATGCATTAGAGTACAAATTTGAGAAGCGTAATGGGTACAAAAGGTTGAACCAAATATTTAAAGCGATGAACTATGCACAAACATATCCTATCGGGAACTATCACAATACCCGAACAGCAACGCCAACGGCAATTGCACCGCCAATTAAACGAGTTCGCCAATTGGATGCAAAAGCCAAAGGACACAAACGAAGTGCGAAAAGACAAACGGAAATCAGTTCCGACAACAATGTTGCCAATGGTTTTCTAAAGTGTATTTTTCTGCCTAAACTGAAAGAAACGAAAACCGTACAGGCTTGCAGGAAATCAGACAAAACGGAAAGGGATTTTTATCAGTCCCTTTCCAAATTGGCAGAGCATTACCAAATTGAGCCGATGCAGACCCGACAATTTCCCTATCCCTACAATATGGCTTTGGCTATGTCGGATATAGAAGAAAAACTAAAGCTAAAAGTTTTGGATTGGGAAGAAATCCATTTGGTACAGGACAGTAAGAAAACCTATTTTGTAAGTGAAGAACGCTACAATACAGGAACAACACTTTTTTACATTCCCGTTGCTTCACTATATCGAATGTTGCACAATCCTAAGCGGAAAAGAAACGCTCATTTATTGTTATCTGTTTGTACCTATCTGTATCACATAGCTGGCATACCGTATTACAGACAGGAAGCAAGTTATCTGTATTGGATGTATGAAATGATGAACGATTGGGTGGAACAAGACGATAGTACAGATGAAACAGCCGTTTATCTTGCCGAGATAAAACAAGCCGAATATATCGGGGATTATATGGAGCAACGGATTTACAATCGCATTAATCTTACCGTATTTGAACAGCGTATCAATAGCTTTAAAGCCAAAGATGATTTTGATACCGAATGTTTGACCGTAGCAAAAGAAGCCTTTTCCCTTTATCAGACCTATCCGAATGAAAACGTATTCCGTAATGCGAAACCCAACGGAGAAGCATCGGAAGAAGATATGGAAAACATCATCGGTATGGAAAAGTATATTTCATTCTATGCTGACTACAAAGGTTGGCTGAATGAAACCCTTATAGAATTGGTAAACAACGAAATACAGGAATACGGACAAATGGAAGAACCCATTATCCTAAAACAATTTGACGGCAGGGATATAACCGCCAATAATCTTTGTTTTGAAAACCGACTGTTCACATTACTGCACAGCCTAAGCGACATTTTACACACTTTTTAAAAATTGGAATTATGGAAACGATTAACGATATAACACAGGACTTTGGCACATTGTACCATCCAAAATCGGCTTTGGTATTCTATGAAACCAAAGGAAGCAATACCGATGTTTATGTAGAGCATTTCGATATGGACAAAAATGGTAATCCTATTAACGCTCACCCACTGACCGTAAAGGAAGCGAATGTTTTGGCAAAGGCACTCAATACCGAACAGGAAAAGAACAAAGCCTTTTTGAAGTCAAACGGAATTTTGCCGACCAACGTTTTACACATCAACCCCAATGCGGAAAAAGGTGCGGTAATATGGTACACCAAAGCACAGCAAAGGCAAATGTATTTTGTGGATAGTCTACAAATACCCAACGGAAAAGCACCAATACCGCCAATGCTTTGGAAAGCCAGTAAAAACAGTTTGAGCGTGTTTGCTCTTTCCAGCGATAGAAGACCAACAGAAAAGACAAAGTTGTATCATACGCCTTATTTCAACATCTATGAAGACGGCAAAGTCTGTATGGGTACAGTAAGCGTAGATATTAAGAAATCCGCTTCGGTAGAAGAATTTATACAGGCTTGGGAGTATTATTTCTTTAATTCCTATTTCAGCCATTTGTTAGGCAATCACAAACCGATAAAAGGCAATTGCGTAGCTCTTTGGAAAGAACTTGTAAACACCGATAAACCCTTCCCAAAAGAAGTATTGAAACCGAATAACAAAACCCTTAAAAATCTATTGTAATGGAAACAATAAAAACAGCAGTCCATTTTACGGATAACTATTTAATAAGTCCTACCAACCCTATTGAGGTTAATTTGATTGGTGCAGGTGGCACAGGCTCAAAGGTGCTGACCGCCTTAATGGAAATGAGCCACAGCCTAACAGAATTGGGACACGCAGGTTTGCAGGTTCGTTTGTGGGACGATGATATTATCACGGAAGCCAATTTGGGCAGACAGCGATTTGCACCGAGCGAAACAGGATTGTACAAGTCGGTAGCATTGATAAACCGTGTTAACCGTTTTATGGGTACGAATTGGAAAGCGGAAACCCAAAAGTTTGAACGTAATAATTTTGGCGGACTGCCCGAAAATGCAAAAGCAACCATTTACATTACTTGTGTGGATAATGTACAGGCAAGATTTGATATTGCAGAAATGCTGAAAGCGATGAGCAAATGCAGAGCCAACCGTGATGAGCCAAAATATTGGTTAGACTTTGGCAACAGCCAACAGACAGGACAAGTGATACTATCTACTATCGGAGAAATCAAACAACCTAACTCCGAGAAATACCAAACGGTGGCAAACCTGCCAATGGTTACCGATGAATTTGGCGACCTGCTGAAACAGTCCGAACAAAAAGACGATATACCAAGTTGCAGTTTAGCTGAAGCATTGGAAAAACAGGATTTGTATATCAATGCAACATTGGCACAAATGGGCTGTTCATTACTCTGGTCTATGTTCCGCTATGGAATGACCGAAAACAGGGGTTTCTTTCTTAATCTGAAGAACTTTCAAACCCAACCTCTAAAAGTCGCTTGACAGCCAAAATCGGGCGGCGAAAAGACGCATCCTTCCGTTGGTCGGAACCGCCTTTTCGCATTTAAAATCGGTACAACCCCTTTGCCCAAATGTACTGCTCCACAAATTCCAATTCTCACATTTTACCAAACAGGTTGCGATATTATTGTGTGGGATATTTGGTATCCCAATGATTGGTTATGGTACTGACTTCTTTTCTTTCCACACAACGACCAAAGAAAAGAAGCAAAAGAACGTCGTTTGGTTAACTCAGATTTTTATGTAATTCAGTAAATTTGCAGTTATAGATATTTAAAGTCAAAATGAAATTATCTGAATATGTAGCAAAAAGAAACGGAGTCCCTATTGGGCATCCAAAATCACTTAGAAATAATTTACAAAGGTCACTGGGTGCTAAAAACTTTTCTGCATTCTGGAATTTTTGGAACCCGATTTTCGGCTACTATTTAGGAACCAAAATCTTTAAACCTTTAAAAAAGATTTTACCAGATGCTCTTGCATTAGTTTTGACATTTATTTTTTGCGGATTTGTCCACGATTTAGTAACCACTTTATTGAGAGGAAAACTTTCGTTATTTTTCTCTGTTTGGTTTTTTCTTATGGGAGTTTCAGTAGCGATTACAAAATATATAAACTACGACTTATCAAAAAAAGTGTGGATTTTTAGAGCAGTAACAAATGTTTTAATAATTGGATTTTGTGCGCTACTCACAATTTGGCTGAATAGTATTTTGAAATTCTACTGATAGTAACTTCTTTTACTTTCAAACTATGGAGGTGCACAATCATTTCGCTTAATTACCCCTGAGGAGTTATAATTAGCGGAATTTTGTTTTTGATATTGAAAAGCAAATTTGTTGCACAATAAAAATACAACTACTAAAAAAGTAAATTAACACAATTAGGAAATATGTCTATGCAAGCGAACTATTTAGTAAAAGACCAAGAATTAGAATTAAAATATGAAAAAGGCAAAGGTGCATGGACATATCATATTCAAATTCCAAACACAAAGCATATTGTTGGAAAATGGGGAACCGTAAAAGTAGCAGGATTCATTGATAGCTACAAAGTAGAGTCAATTAATCTCTTCTCGATAAAGGGTCAGGATAAAATGATCTCGGTTAATAAAGGCATTCGAGACTTTATTAAAAAAGATGCTGGAGATACAGTCACTGTATCTTTACATCTGATAACCAAACAACCTGAGGTATCAGAGAGGGATATTCTCGAAGCACTTCAAGATGTAGGTGTTTTTGACCAATTTAATCAATTGGATACTATTGAAAAAACTGAAATTTTATCAAAAATTATAGATGAGAGATCCATACAGAAACAAACAAAAATATTGCTTCAATTAATAGATAGATTGGGTTAAATAAGATAAGCAGTGAGTTTTATCGCTTATTCTGAAAAATACAAAATATTAATAAGGTTTTATCCAAGGTGAATAGTTGTGTAGCAATAACTTAAAAAACTATTGTTTTTTTTCTAAAAGAAACCGAACATTTGGTATCTTTGCGACATGAAAAACGCATATAAACGAAAAAAAGAACCCGTACATAACAGGCAGATTGTGTTGGACGCTGCTTTGGAGATTGCTACATCAGCGGATTGGTCACAAGTTACTTTTCAGGCCATTGCTGATAAAACAGGGTTGAGTAAGGGTGGTATCATTCATCATTTTAAAAATAAAGATGAATTGTTGGACGAGCTGATGAAACAAAATTTGTCCCATCTTACAGATTTCCTGAAAGCCTATCAAGAACAACAAGGAATAACAAACAACGCAAAGTCTTACCTGAAATTTGTATTGAAGAATGGCGACAATATGGCTTATCAAAAGATAATGCGGGTAATTGTGCAGGCTATTTTGGTAAAAGACGAATATCGAACCTTGTGGGAAGATTGGCTGAAAGAAAATATTCTTCCCGATGTTACCAAAGGTTCTAACATTCAAAATCTAATTTTTTTTCTGGTAGCCGAAGGTATTTGGTATAACGATAGTGTAGGCTTTTCCTATCTGAATTACACGCTTCGAAAACGGATATTAAAACATCTAGTAGACAATGAAATTCAATAAGTGTATTTCTAATATTCTTCCTGAGAAAATTACCTTTTAAGTTTAATTGAAATTTTAATAAAAATATGTCTGTAAACACCTCCAATAATTCACGCTGGATTCTTTTAGTAATCGTAGCGATGGGTTTATTATTAGTCACACTTGACAATTCGATACTTTACACTGCACTTCCTACTCTTGTAAAAGAAATGGGGGCTAACCATACCGAATCCTTATGGATGGTAAATGCTTATCCTTTGGTAATGGCAGGTTTGTTAATTGGCACCGGAAGTCTGGGAGATAAACTAGGCCATAAAAAACTCTTCCTAGTAGGCCTTACTATTTTTGGCTTGGCATCCCTTCTGGCTGCTTTTTCACCCAACCCTGAATGGTTGATTGCTTCACGTGCAATACTTGCTATAGGAGCAGCTTCTATGATGCCTGCCACATTAGCACTGTTAAGATTAACCTTTCACGATCCTCGAGAATTTAATATTGCTGTTGCTATTTGGGGGAGTATCTCAACCATAGGTGCTTCTTTAGGACCAGTAGTAAGCGGATTATTACTTAATCATTTCTGGTGGGGTTCTGTATTTCTTATTAATGTACCAGTAGTAATCATTGCAATAATTGGAACATTTATTTATGCGCCCAAAGGTCACACTGAAAATTCGAAGCCTTGGGATCTGATATCCGCATTACAATTTATGATAGGGCTTACCGGTTTGGTGTTATTTATAAAAGAGGTCTTTAAATCTGATGCATCGGGAATTATAATCATAGCTGCTGCAATAGCTGCTTTATCAGGGCTTTTTAGTTTTGCACGTCGTCAAAAAAAATCCGAGCATCCTATGCTTGACTTTTCCATATTCAGAATACCTCAACTTTCTGCAGGTGTCATTGGGGCATTTGTCTGTATGTTCGCGATTGCAGGGTTAGAGTTAATTACATCGCAACGTTTCCAACTCATTGGCGATATGACACCCTTAGAAGCAGGTTTAATGGTAGCGAGTCTGGCAATTGGGGCTTTGCTTACAACTGTAATAGGAGGTTCAATTGCACATAAAACGGGCGTTCGACCTTTACTAAGTGGCGGAATGTTGGTTGCGACAGTCGGTGTTTGTGTATTGATTTGGGGCTTTCCGGAAGTTTCTTTAGTTGTATTTTCTCTTGTGTTAATAGGCATGGGATTAGGATTGGTAATGGCAGTTGCATCTTCAGCCATCGTTGGAAGTGTCCCACACGACGTGGCTGGTGTAGCTTCATCTGTTGAAGAAGTTTCTTATGAAATGGGTAGTTTACTCGCTGTATCGATTATAGGAAGCCTAATGTTAAATATTTATCAATCTGTTATTCAGTTACCACAAGGAATATCTGTAAAAGCAAAAGAGGGAGTAGAAGAAGCCATGTCAATTGTTCAGCATTCAGCAAACAATAAATCGCTATTCACCGCTGTGGCTCAGGCTTATGATCACGCATATATTATAGCATCAATTGTGATTGGTGTGGTGCTTTTGGTGACGGCTGTTGTGTCGTTTTATTTGTTGAGGAAGAAAGAAAAATGACACTCGACTATTTGTACTTCATAATTGGCAGAACTCCCGAAAAGCTTTATAAAAACAAAAAATCTGGTAATGACAGCGATGTCATTATCCCTCCTCCTTGCGTGTAAAAAGCAAGAAACAATCACAGCGGAAGTTGATTACAAAAAGAAGCTACAGCAAGAATTTAATTTAACTTCTATCTCTTCTTCCACGAAAATGGCTAACAAGGAAAATAAGCCAGTTCATACCTTTGCTACTTACGAGAAACAGTATAAGTATCAAAAAGAATTGGTAAAGAACACTGTTATTTATGACACAGCCAAACTTATCTCCAAGCAAATATTCCCGATGCTAAGGCCATTTCACCACAGCATTTTCATCTTTGACCGGACTTGTCTCTAATGCGATAAGCATATTGATAACCTTAAACGTAGATGGCAGGTACACTTTCAATCTTGGAATCCGATGTATCGGATACAAACCAGATGTCATTTCTATTATCATAAATAGCTATAGTCCCGCTTACCACACATTCCTCAAAATACCCCTGAATATTGGGCATTACGATTTTCGCACCTTTAGAAAACATGCCTTTTGTCTGTCCATTTACACCAGAAACATAAAAGGCGACTATAAACATCAACAGTGTAATTCTTAATATCATCTTTATAAAATAGTTATCAGAACTGAAAAATTCCTGTTGTAATTCATCACTCAGTCTTCTATTCAAGCACACATAGGATAAGTTAATCATATTTTTCTAAATCATTAACTTTGAACCAATATGCTGCAAATAACTATTGATCTGTCAATGATCGGCAATTATTGATAAATAAACATAAAATTTATAATTTATGGAGGTCATGATATCGGCTGGAGACCGTATAGATATCATATTGAAAGAAATGTCTGTAAAAGATTCTGAGTCATTTTACCGATTGTACTTTGAAGATGAATCGGCCATTAAGGACCAGACAACTAATGAGGAGCATACGAATCAGGTACAGTTTACAGAACATATTTTATCTCTTTGCGAGGAACTCTATAGTATACGAACTGTGGAAAATGAGCATATAATTATTGGTGACTGCGCCTTACACCACTGGAATCAGGAAGAAAAGAAAATTGAGATTGGTGGTTCTTTGCTGCCCAAATATTGGGGAAAAGGAATAATGTCTGCAGCTTTTGAGTTGTTGATAGCATTGGCAAAAGAAAAGTACCAGGTAAATGTTTTGGTAGCAAAGACTGAAATAACGAATCTTAAGGCACTGAAATTTGCTGAAAAATTGGGTTTTCAGAAGATGAGTAATGATGGAGATAGCATTATTCTTGAAAAACGGGTTTTATAGTGTTCTGTACACAGCAATAATAGCGGCTATCTGCGTCCATTCCCCTAAAACAAAAAGACCGTTTTTTTTAAGTAATGCTTTTAGGAACAGGCAATTAATAGTAAAAGCCTAGATTTTTGGTCTAGGCTCTTGGTTGCATGATTAAAACATAACGACCAATGTCCATCGACTGTCCTGGCCAGTGTAGCTGTCGATCTTATCATACACCGCACTACCATTTTCTATTCGTAAAATTTTTTTTGAATAGTTCAGGTACAGTTAATTGATCGAGATTTAATTTTAAAGGCATTATTCGTTTATTTAAATATTTTACGGATTAATGTGGTCATATATTGGAATATATCCTAAGCTAGTTCCTGATGCGTTAAATATTTCCATACGTCTAACAACAGAACCTAGCGTTGTAGCTAGCGTAGTTTGATTGGTGCCTAATTGATTAAGGGAAGCAGTATAAGAAAGATATCTACTCGGAGTTTATATTAGACGGATTTGGGTTTTAAACTATTTTAATTTCTTAAGATCATCAGTGCGGAATGAAGCTTTATTGAGATTATTCGTCATATTTTTGAACAAAATATATCTTTTTATTTAAAATATTTACAATATATTGTATTCAAGTAAATCAAAGATTTATTAAGCCTTAATTATGATTTTTTTCGATAAGATTCCATTATTATGAGACACATTTTAATATGTATAGCCATTTGCCTGACCTTTTTCGCTTGGGGTCAAGGTACACCCGATCGGATGAACTGCGCATTATTATCGGGAAAAATAAAAAAATACGACAGAAGCATACCCTTTACAGCCCATGTACAACGACTTGGGCTTCCAAGTCTACAGGTGAATATTGATGTGGATAGCAATGGTACTTTTTCTCAATCTATCCCCATTGACTTACTGTCTGAGATATACTTGGTCTATAAAACATCGTTTGTTATTTTATTGCAACCAAAAGATAATCTAAAACTTATCTTTGATGGCGATAAAAATTCCATGGCAAAAGTCTTAGAATCTATTGAATATGCGGGTGATCATGCGAAGACCAATCAGGATATTAGCACATTCTTAAAGATTTATTATTCTGACGCAAGAATGTTTAAAATGTGGGAAGAACAATTAAAATCTTTCAAGGAAATGGAAATTGAGGAATACAAAAGCCATATCCAAAATAGGTTGAAAATTGCAACAGACATTTTTCAAGCATTTGACGCTTCTTATCACCCAAATGATGAATGCAAATCTTGGATCAGGACAGATCTAAAAAACAAATATTTTGATGATCTAGGCCATTACCCCATGAATCATCGTGAGCAAAACAATTTTTTACCCTTTGACACGACACAGGTAGTACCAGCCAAGTACTTTGAGCAATTAAAAGAATGGTTACCCTTAACAACTGAACAATTAAAAAATACACAAACCTTAAATGCTGTGGCTAGTAGTTTTTACTTTTATCTTTACGAACGCATGGCTAAAGAAGGCAAACTTCCAAAAGACATTGATATAATACCAAGCGGAGGAATATTGGGTCCAACTAAAGTGGTCGATTCATTAAAAATCAATGGCACTATTAACATGATAGAAGATCCGTTTTTAAGAGAAATTATGCTCACGACAGCTTTTAGTAGAAGCCTTGGAAGACAGTCTGTTAATTTATACGAGAACAACTACGCTATCATCGATAAGTATATTACAAAACCATACTTAAAAGACCAGCTATTCAATATTTATAAACAAACTAAGACTGAAATTGAAACCCCAGCTCCACTGAGCGAAAAAATAAAGGACCACAAGTTTTCATCGGGGATAGAAGAAATTTTTAAAGAAATCATTGCTAAAAATAAAAATAAGGTAATCTATGTTGATATATGGTCCCCTTGGTGCGGCCCATGTTTAAAGGAGATGCCGAATTCCAAAAAATTGGAACAAAAACTTAAAAACAAAGCAATTAGCTTTGTTTATATCTGTGTATTCTCAGATGAGGATAGGTATCTGCGGACTTTGAACAAGCTTCAATTGGGCGGTGAACACTATTTTCTAAATTCCCAACAAAGTGTAGATTTATCTAAAATATTTAATATCCCTGGTATTCCCTATTATATTTATATCGATAAAAATGGCGTGATGAAGGAAAAAGGAAGCCATTTGCGACCCGAAACCATGGAATTTAAACTCAATGATATCTAGTTCAAAATAATAAGCATTACAACATTCAAAGTAAGTCCAAACCTCACAGGGGAAAGCTATAGAATGCAGAATAGAAAAACGTTCTTGGACAAGTAAATTTTATAGCATACTTTTGGACTGGATTGTGTATTTATTAGTGCCGAAAATGCAGCACTCAAACTTACCAATTACGCTGCATTCTTATTTACCATTTACAATTACCGACAAACACAATTTTAAAGTTAAAATTCTGTAGTTTACTTGCAAAAAAGAACGTGGGTATGTAATGGCTAACGATATCAGCTAAGGAAATTAATATTATTTTATCATTCTTCATTCTACTTCAATAATTTCTTGATGAATTATAGTCCCATATTGATCTCTCTTCAGATACCTATATATTCCCTTTGGAAAGTCTATCTGTACCGAATCCTTTTTGGAAAGTGACAAATAAACTGGAATAGCTGTATTATCCAATTGATATTCCTTTTCATTATAGATGTAAATGGCAGATTTACCTGATTTGGTCGAATTAGTATTTGATATACTATATCTGCGACAAAAATCATTTGCTCCAATCACTATTTTATCGCTATTCAGATTATTTGATAAATACAAGTCATAACCATCCCACATTTTGCTATCCATAACGTATACCGAATCATTAACTTCGTTAATGGATAAATATTTAACTTGATTAATCGTATAGGGGTCTATTTTGCTGAGTTTTTTAAAATACTGAGCCATACTTTTAATTTCTCCGGCATCTCCTTCTTCAATATGTCCCCCGCCGGCTAATACTATAAGTTTACCTTGATTTTTTTTAACGATTTCACTTTTTTTAATAAGATTCTTCGCTTGTTGGAGATCTCTATTACTTGTGTTTTCAAAATCCTCATAGCCAATTACTTTTAAACCATACATTCTTGCCGTTCTAATGAGATTCGCCATATTAGGATCCCTGGTGTAAAATCCGCTTTCAACATTTGGGAATCCCGATCTATTAATCCGTTCCTCATCTTCAGATAGACTTTCTAATGCTAAGACATTAAAACCTTCTTTGTAAAGTTTTGGCAACAAAAGATTGATTAACAAACGGCAGCGTGGTTGTAAATGATTCTCGTTAAACATGACCACTCGATGTCCCTTAATTTTCTCCACTATCTCGTCGATCGAAACTGATGTTTTTCCGACCGAATGCTGTTGTTGTTTAGTCGCGTTATCATATTGAATACTTTCACCAAGAAACGAACTATATGATTTAAATAACTCGCTGGCAAATTGGCTATTTTTATTTTGCAGAACAAGTTTTTCTAAGGTGTCTCTTGGATATAAGTAGTTCGTGTATCCCCTATCTTTAAAGGCTGATTCAGCTATACTAAAATAGTCTATTTCTTTCTCCGTCCTTTCCTTGACAAACTTTTCTCCGTAAGCCAAAGAACTGTAGGAAGTTTTTATGGTATTTAGAACATCTCGAACACTTTCTTGCATATCGGTAATTTCTGTCCTAATCTCTCTAATTAAAAGAAATAAATCTTTACTATACGGGATCGCAATGCTAGTTATGATATTATTTTTACTTTTCTTAATACTTCTATAATAAATACATTGATACATAGAAGTATCTACAGAGAACTTTGAAACATCTAAAAATGTTTCAATACTACCGACAAAATACATTGGGTTTCTCGTTACGTCATATGAGCCCCAAAAAACAATATTCTTTAATGGAAAAATTATTTTTCTTTTTCGAAAAACAGACTTAACATCTTTTAAATCTATATACTTTGATCCAAAATTTGCATTGCCATAGAAATCAATCTTTACCCCTAAAGAATCATTTGTAAACTGATTCATTGATCCTTGAGAAAACTTATTTAAGTTAGCTATTGGTCTATTTACAGCTGTACAGCTCGAAAGAAAAAAAATAAATACTAAAATTTTACACTGTATATTCAGCTTGATATGGATCATAATTACAAGATTTTGGTTTAGAATATATGTCGGCGAGGGTGTAAACTGAACTGTGTCAGATAAAGAATTTTTATATTAGACACAGGAAATGGAAAAAGAGGAATTTGACTTTGAACGCTTCAAAGAGGAAGCAATGAGAGGCCTTTACGAAGGCAAGAAAATGGGCGGTGAAGATGGTGTTTTAGCACCGATGCTGAAACATCTTCTAGAAAGCATGTTGGAAGGCGAACTGGATCACCATCTACAGGAAAGTAAAGCTTCAGGAGAGATTAACCGTAAAAACGGGAGGACAAAAAAGACTGTACGTAGTATTCAGGCGGGACATTTCGAACTGGAGAGCGGTCGTGACCGGAACGGCACTTTTGATCCTAAGATAGTCCCAAAACGTCAATTGATCATTACAGAAGAACTGGAAGGTAATGTTATCTCGATGTATGCCAGGGGCATGAGCACAAGAGATATTTCGGGCTATGTGAAGGAGATGTATGCCATGGATATATCTGCTACTGAGATCTCCAGTATTACTGACAGGGTCGTTCCTGCGCTCAATGAATGGCGAAACCGTCCGCTAGAATCGATATATCCCTTTGTTTTTCTGGACTGTATGCATTATAAAGTTAAAGACAATGGCAGCGTTCAAACACGTGCGGTGTACAATATACTCGGGGTGAATCGTGATGGTCGAAAAGACCTGATCGGCATCTATCTTTCAGAAAATGAAGGCGCGAAGTTTTGGCTGTCGGTACTGACGGATCTAAAGCAGCGTGGTGTAGAAGATATTCTGGTTGCATGTATTGACGGTTTAAAGGGATTTCCGGACGCCATCGAAGCAGTATATCCCAAAACACAAATCCAACTTTGCATAGTTCACCAGATACGTTCAAGTCTGCGGTATGTTCCCGAAAAAGACAAAAAGGCTGTTGTTGCAGATTTAAAACCTATCTATCAGGCCAATAATCAGGATCAGAGCTACGAAAAGCTATTGGAGTTTGATGAAAAATGGGGCAAGAAATATCCGCTCTCTTCAAAAGGATGGCTAGATAATTGGGGAAATCTGTCTACTTATTTCGAGTACTCGCCCGATATCCGTAGAGCTATCTATACGACAAATGCTATTGAGGCGATGCACCGGCAGATTAGAAAGATTACGAAAACAAAGGGGGCATTTACCTCCGATCAGGCGCTCTTGAAGCTCGTTTACCTGACTATTAAAGACATTTCAAAGAAATGGACTATGCCTATTCGTAACTGGGGATTGACAATGCAACAATTACATCTTAAATTTGGAGATAGAATTAAGGCCTTCGGCAACTCCTTTTAGGGTTCGCACTCAAGGCTTCCAGCCTCTGAGTACGAACCCTAAAAGGAGTGATGTGACACAGTTTAATTTACACTCCCATGTCGGCAGGGTTTTGAATATTTACTCGGCAATATATACATATTAGACGAAATTCACAATCTTTACACACATTTATTAAACTCTTATTAATAAGCCACAATTCTTTTAAACTTGGATTATCCACCGCTTGAAGTATCGATTCATTTTTAATATTCCCTAGTATTTTACTTGAACTAGGACAATTCTTTATATTGCCTTTAGCATCCACCGATATCTTTTTGTATAAACAAGAATTTACATGTATGCTGTCTTTAATTGTGTTTATATTGATGCTAATTACAAATTGCTTATAAGGTTCCTCCTTAATATGGATCAACGAACCCGACTTACACATTTGGAGGTGAAACATATCAATCAAAAGTTTATTATAGAAAAAAAAATAAATATAATATGAAATCAGTTATAACATTAGCATTTTTGATACTATTTCAAATGGCGTTTTCCCAAATTAAAGGTAATGATAAGTTTGAATTAGAAATTAGTAAATTGATTACGACGAAGCATCAATATGAAAAGATAAAAGGATATGCGGCAAAACGTCCCGAAATTTATAATAGACAAAAAGATTCTTGCTACAATTCTTATATTGGATATATAAAGGAGCTCAAGTCTAATTCAAATGAATACAAACAGTATATCGATAATGCGATTAAAAGCGATGAGTTGGAGAAGGAATTGCTTTTTTATACCTATGTAAATAAGAATATGCCCTTTGATCCCAATAAATATACGATTTCCAAACTCGATTTATATCGAGTGATTAACCATTATTTATTTGTTCTTAACGAAAATGTCCTACCTGAGAATTTGGAAGATATCCATATTTCAATAAAAAAGAACCGAAAGAAAGGCTTCAAACTTCAGACCGAAAACGATATTGTTACAGAAATTAGAAGAAAATAATATTAGGGACAAAATTTTTGTACCACTACCCGATTAATATAGAGACCAGGAGAATTTTTGGATTTTGGTTTCACCCTTGAAGTAAAATATTTCACTGCCTTTTCTTGCGGGTATCACTGAAAGATAATGCGCAATAGACCTTCGAAACCTATTGATTATATCTGGTTCACAAGAGGGATTTATTTGAAAAAAATAATTGACGTTTCTCGATCAAGTAAACAACTTTTACAACAGCCCTAATTCTGTTGACTTTTTAATTAAACTTGCAACGCTATGACAGTCTATTTTTCGGAATAGATTTTTACGATGTGTTCTACAGGTATTGGTTGTAATACCCAAAGTTTCGGCAATTTTTTCGCGTTTTGTTGTAGTACTGTAGCGCTGATGCTGCTCTTCTCTGCGATCTGATTCACCATGCTCCCGAGAACAGCCATTCGTTCGGGGCAGACAACAAAAGTCCGGAGTCCTTCGCTGACCGAGGCACCGGCGCAACTGACACAAATTTCGATAAAGCCAATTACCATATTACTATCATCTTAAAAAACAACAGTAGGTATAGTACGATGGTGTAACGCATAAAGTTCGAAGATGTTTAATTACATTTACTAATTTGGGAACTTAAGTGGCTATCAAAAAGCATATTAAACCTATGCTATTATTATTCTTGTCTAATAAATTTCTCCATTCCTTCTCTTCTGGCGCATCTATTTTTTCAAAATCGAATAAATTAACAGAGATTATGGTATATTTTTCGTCTTTATTATAAATTCCGCCTTTATGCATAGGAAAATGAAAGTAAAAAATATTTTTACCACTCTTTGAAGCAGTAATGCAATGACAAAACTATCAAGGTATATATTTTAAATACTTAATATTGTTCTTCATTCCTTTAGTCAGATTGTAAGTTATCGATAGGAAGTAACCAAAATGATATCTTTTAGTGAATACATCACTCTCCGAGATAGATGGGGAATACCCCTTATTAACTTGATAGCTTGATTTTAATACATTTAAGTTTTTGAGTGCAATTCCACCAGTGATCGTGACACGGTCATAACGTCCCAAAGTAAGACTTGGACCAGTATAGAAATTACTAACCTGGATTTCACCCTCATTGATATCCAATCCCATCCCAGCACTCAATCCGAATGTGGTGTAAGATGCTGAACGAAACCCTAAAGTAGCTAACCCAATAACCGATGGTACATACGTGTGCCTACCTTTCCTTGTAATATAGGTAGCGCTGTCTCGTCTTTCCAAGTCATACAGTTTTGCATTCCTGAAAAAACTACCGGCTAGGCCTATACCAAGATCGAATCGCAAACCCTTTCGAATATATTCTTCATGCTTGAAAAATCTTTCTTTTATAAGTTTACTAGAGTTACCTTCACGTTTTTTTATGGCGATATTAAAAATTACCATATCATTTTTCGGTTGTATGGGCTCCGAAACAATATAATAATTCTCTTCACGGCTCAACATCGGTATACACTCTTTCATTTCAGATGCTATCGCATCAAGAAGCTTTCGATCAAATCCCTTTTGCAGCATATCCACATTGAATTTTAAGGACTCTATGTACGCGTATAATTTTATCTTTCCACCAAAATTGAGAAGACTATCTAGTCCTGGGTTGTATTTTATTTGTGCATATAATGGCCCCATTTGACTGAGCTGGTCATTAATGCTTTCTATCGAGTGAAAGGCCGAAGTTAACCTACTGTAAACGCTATCCATCTTTACTTTAGCGTCAGTAGAATAGCTTTCCAAAGTTAGATTAGGGTTTTGGCAGATAACCAACATCTCTTTATAATCAACCATTAACTGACGAATATTATTATAGGATTTAATTAACGCATTGTAGCCTGTTATATAATTCTCACTATCGTATGAAAACTTTCTAAACGCCTTATTCTTTATATCTGTTACACGTTTAACTTTACTTTCCTGGTCACTATACTTTTTTCTTATCTCTTGCATACCTGCCAGTATTTTTGTAGAATCACGATAAAATTTTATCTTTTCCTTCATTCTATCTAAAGTGTCTATATACCTTTGTAAGTCCTGTTTCTCATTCGCCGAACTGTCCGACATGGCCTTCTTTACGGTCAACAAACTATCTCTTTGAGCTATTAAAACATTAAGTTGTCGCTTTCCTTCTTCATAATCACTGGAAACTTTTTCAAGCGTATCTTTTAGAACACGAAGTTTCTCCGTCTCTCGGCCTATATACTGAATATTTTCAGCGTCAGCAACAATAGCTTTGACTTTATCCTCGGAATCTTTCCCTTGATGGATAACATCATTCGCAGAAATATCGACTGTACTAGATTGGTTGGCTGCTTGACTTATGATCGTTTCAGGTTTTACCGGTGACGCTGCAGGAATCCATTTTGACAGGTCATCAGCGATTAAAGAATTAGCAAGGATAGAATCAATAGATGAAATATTAATATCGTATGCCAGCCTATTAATATTGGTAATTTTAAATACCATAGGATAATTTACCCTTGCCGCTAAACGATTCCGACTAAAAACACCCTGCCCAAAATTATACTCAACAACATAAGTATTGGTTTCCTTTGGACGAACCCCTTTATTAACACGACCATATATTCTGGATTCGTATAATTTCGAGATAGAATCAATAGTCTTATCATCAATTTTTGTATCCTTAGATTTGGTTGCTTTCTTAGTGGAATTATTAATCCTATACTTTCTTTCTAGCTTTGTCAAAACATCTTCTTCTCTCTGGCCCCATACTACTCCTACCCATCCCGATAGAAGTAGCACAATTAAATACTTTTTCATACTCTATAACATGGTAAAAATCTTCTTATTTTTTCAGCCTATTAATGTTGTTTTCCAATTCCTTAATCTTCAGTTTGAGCATTTGCCTGGCCGAAATAATCGTTTGATAATGTAAAATACGCTCTTCTGTCCAGTCTTTGAGATCGTAATTAGACTGTATATTGTTTGATTCAGGCAAGGTTTTCAAAGCATTTTGGCATTGCTCTATGCGTGCTTCATAGCTCTTTACTAACTTTTGTATCTTACTGATATGCGTGCTAAAATCAACCTTAGAGAGTTTAGGATTATACATTATTAATTTTTCATATTCTGGATCTAGCGACTTCCAGATACTGTCCAATTGTAACCTTATTTTAATCATCATAAACGGTTAAACTCGCCGATATTTTCAAATTGTTGAGCGTATCCGACAACAGAAAGACCCATCAGCAGCACTATCCATACTGATTTCCGATTGATTATCTTCTTTCCCATAATTTAAGTTTTAAACGGTTAGAATATTTCTTTTTTCTCTGATCAAAAACGTGAAAGATGCATCAAGGCTTTCTTTACACGATTGGAAATATTTTATTCCCTACTATACGTTGAGATGTTTTTTTTCCAGACCGCGCATACAGGTCGATAAATAGGTGTATTTTTCAACAGTACCACTTAACACTGGAGTAATTCCAACATTTTTACCATCTAGATATACTAGTGTATAATAATAATGAGTTACCGTCTCTTTCTTTGTCTGTGCATGGCCTTTAGCTACAAAGCCTATAAACATAAATATGCACATCACCTTTTCAATACTTTTCATAATCAAATTAGTTAATATATAGTAATGCTAAGTTCCATATTTGACACACACAGGTAAATACCCCAAATGGGGTATTTTTAAAATATCTATTGAGATGCAATAGTTTTAAGGGAAGAGATTGGAGTATAAATAGCAAAATGGACTCCTATTGATTGGAAGCACGAAAATTATGAATCTGTTTGAGAAGTAATTGGATGTTCTTATCGAGATACTGACTTTCCATAGTGCTATCAGCAGCAATTTTGAAATCAGACTTTTAGAGTACCAAAGACTAAAATATAAAATGAAATGAGCGACATAAAATAGATCCGGAGCTAGCGTGAACGCTTTCGCATCTTGTCGATCAATTTCAACAATGCGCTTCGGTTTTTTGCATCATGGTAAAATTTAGGCAGCTTTTCGAGCAAGGTAAAATGGCTCCGATCTTTATGTTCGCGTAATTTGGCAGAAATGTAACTTTCTAAATAATCAAGATGCGCGTAATTATAAGCCCAAAAAACATCATCTTTAAAGGTATGTACCAACCACAGTTCTGCACTGAAATAAATATGTGCTGCTACCTCTATATGTCCTTTGATTCCAAACACCCGTGTCTCTGTTGTTTTTTCTTTGTTATAACCACAGGATATACACTGCAGCCTTGATTTTTTGTTCGTATAATCTACGCTTGCCACAGCCTGCCTTCGACATGTCGGACAAACAACCAATACCTCTGTGCGAAAATCGGTCAACCTCTTGTTTTGATCATTAAAACGTTCAGTTTTCATTAAATTAATATGTCATATAGAATACTAATTTACAGCAAAGCATTTGATAGCTATATACCCCAATTGAGGTATATTAAAATATTTTTTATATTTTAGTATGAATAAATAACCTATTTATTAAGCCACATTATTTACTACGGACCGAGCGCCTATGGAACCTAAGAAACATCATCACCTCCTCGCCGACCTTTGGGAAAGTTATCCCGATGCACTGTCCAATAATTTTCAATCAGAAAAACCGTATGGTATTGTGAATCACCTATCGGATATTTTGGCAGTTGGGCCATATTACCATTATGTAATCAATTTAGCTGACTATTCGCTTTCTCAAGTTTCAGAAAATATCACAAGTATCCATGGATTGGCTACTCAACCAACGACAATAAGGGAGGTCATAGACCAAATACATCCGGAGGATCTGGAGTTTGTGCTGAAAGCAGAGGAAGCTACATTAGTCAAAATGAAGGAAATTGGATTTGAACATCAACTGTTTTTGAAAACGTCTTACTGCTTTCGCATGCGCGTTGCTAAGGGCGATTATCACTTGTTTCATCACCAAGCTATACATCTTGCTAAGGATGATCTAGGACGTTTAACGTCTGCACTTAACATTCATACTGATGTACAACACATTACCCAAAGTAATAATAAAATTGTGCTCGTTACCGGTATTGGTTCGCGCGATGATTATTGTCAGATCGACTTATCCAAACAGCTTCCACAATTTGAGATCCCTAAACTTTCCAAGCGTGAGATGGAAATCGTATCCTTGGTTGCCAAAGGGAACTCAAGCCCGCAGATTGCTGAAAAGCTTTTTATCTCGCCAGATACCGTAAGGACACATCGTAAAAATCTATTTCGGAAAACGGGAACAAAAAGCGTAGGTGAATTTATCTGCAAATGTATTGAATGGGGGTTACTGCAGCTGATTTGTTTTTTTAATATAGAATTTTTCATATAAAATATCCCATTTAAAAACTCGCAACAGTTATTTGTTAAATTTACTCATTATACTTATCGCACATTGAAAAAGGAATTGTTAAGCATTCAACAGAATAAAAGCTGTAGAATCAACAACTTCTCGTTTTCCATTATGTTAGGCTATTTCACCACTCAAATAGTTTTCACAGTGGATTGCTTGCCAGAATAGTAATTTATTTGGATTTGTCATAGAATGCTTGTAATTCATCTTTTGATTCCGTGAATTTAAAATACTTTGGTTCGTGTAAAATAGAATTGAAATAAATTTCCTGCATCCTTTTCTTATCCTTTAATTCAGCAGATGAACTGAATTGTGCAATCAATGTACTGTAAAAACTACCAATGTGCCATTCATTGTATGCTACTGTTTTATCGTATCCAACCCAATCAAAGTCTGCGTAGTCAAAGTTTTTAAAGTAGAAATATTCCTTGCCATTAAACTTTGGAAGCTTGTCGCAAAACTCAAGAATCTTTTCATTGTTTTTCATCATCTGTAGAACTTTGAACCGTCCTCCAACCAAAGCATCCATCATATTTAAAAAGAAGATTGCCTTTTCAGTTTCGTCCTTAAGTCCTAAACTATCCATATTGAAATTGTACTTGCTCAAATCAGCTTCGTTAAACAATGAAGCTATACCACCATGGATACGATAGTAGTAGTTATCAAGCAACCATCGACTATCAATCTGCTGGAATAGAACTTCATTTGCGACTTCAGCAGCTGGTCTTGCCTTGACTTTTTCGTTTGTCCTATTATAGTGAATTTCGCGGATGACATACCATAATACCAACTCTTCTTCGTTTGGTCTTGCAAGAAATTGTGTCTCCAAAATTGTATGGTCACCTTTGCCAACCGCAATTAAAGCATCAACAATATGATTCAGCTTATGGGTCCGTAATGAGTCAATTGATTTGGCAAATTGATCTCCTCTTGAATTTGTATTATAGGAATAGAGCTCAGCAATAGCTATTAAATTATTGAAGTCTTTTTGATCAAGCTTTATTTGGGCTTTAGTAAAAATTGATGCTGCCAAAAGGATAAGACTTAGAAAGTATTTCATTATTATTCGTCTATGTGTTCGCATATTTGTTCTATCTGAGTCCAATTAGTTTCGTGAAGACATTAAATCTTCTGCGCCAACGGTCCATCTTTAGTCACAAGACTAGACCAACCGGGACAGGATCCCTCGGTAAGTTTTGCAATCAATCTGGATCCTAAAAATATCTTAGCCACTGTTTCTTCCCCAAAATCCCAGGTTACTTCGACAGGCGAACTCGTATCAAATGGTTCGAGATTCTCTTTGACAAACTCCGCAGGATTTAAAAACGGTAGATTTTCCTTGCTATGCCATTCAGGTTCGCTCGGAGTCGGAGCCTTATTATATAACCATATATCTCCAACAATTCTTTCCTCATTTAATAAGTACGCGTAACAGACCTTATCGTCATCTTCGATAAATACCGCGAATTCTGGACGATCATTTGATACATATTTTGTTAAACTTCCCATTGGATGCTGATTTAAAATAACGAAGTCTGCCCTTTATCACTTCCCAATGCTGGCAATCCCTCCCAGTCAAATTGCTCATAACGATGCTTTCCATCTGGGAGGTTTGGATATCCTCTCAAGGTATACACCGAATAATGCTTCAACTTTTCATTGGGCATTTCAAACAGGAAAATGGGTGGCATATCTTCTTCGTTTATATTGCGCCGGCGATCGGCCTGCAGCTTCGGACCGTCAATATAGGTAGGCAATCCCCCCCACTCCATCTCGGTCAAGGCCAGCTGGCTGGAATCCTTGTCCTTATACAGGGTTGGATACTTGGGAAAGGTAATGGCCTGGACGTTTTCCAGATAGTCATAATTGTAATCCAATTGACGACGCTCATCCCGCAACTGCGGAAAAGTCTTTTTGATAATTTCAATATCGGTATGGAGAAAAATCCGATAGCCTGATCCTGTCGTTAACAAACTTTCGATTTTATCGGCATCTTGCGGCAGCTGCAAGGCCCTTCCCTCCTTTGCTCCCAATTGATCGGCATGCTGATCGGCGGCTTCCTTATCATTATAGGGTGTTAGCAGAAAGCCTGTCTTTTCCTTGACATCGGGCCACTCCAAGCGCTGCAGCACAAAGTCGACATAGCCGGACTCGACAAGCTCGCGAAAGGAACTTTTGGTGACTTGTTCAAAGGGATTGTACAGCATAGGACTAAGATAGGATTTATAATCACAAAAAAAGGCCGCCTGGAAAATATCCAGGCGGCCGTTAAATCTTATATTGTAATCTGTTTTATTTTCCTTTAGCCTTCTCTGCCTCGATCTGCTTTACAAACTCTACAGTGACGTCCGCTAATTCGGCAATTTCCGATATCGAAAGCTTATTCGAAGACAAAAGATTTTTTATTACTTCCGCTTTTCCCATAACTTCTCCCTCTGCTTTTCCTTTAGCCTCTCCTTCGGCTATTCCTTCAGCTCTTCCTTCAGCCATTGCTTTTTCCCGCGCTCGTCTCAATTGCTCCTCCTGACTACTTCGGATACTCTCGGCATCCCATTTATTCCTTAAACTTACGTTGTACATCTCTCGTTCCTCCGGTTTTAGTTTGCTATACTCTGCTAACTGAAATAACTTCTTAAAAATAGGCTTACGCAAATAAGTGGAAAGTCCATTTAGCGAAGACATATTTTTGAGTACGTAAAGCCAACGATCTAAATCATTAACTAACTCTGCCTCAGCTTTAACAAAGTTAACCAATTTATCATTAATTTATTTCTCTATTTAGGAATGATAGAGCCCTTCGGGGTTCTACGTATATAAAGCCTAAATCGTCATAAAATATTTTACCATGATCTCGATAACATAAACAAATATCGTGCAAAAAATACTTCTCCTCCCCCGCATCAGGCATTGCAAATCCATCCATCAATACAATGATATAGACTTCGCTAATTGCATAATTCCAAGCCCTTCGGTTGCCTTTAGGTGCCTGATCCGAAATTAATTTACTACTGTAGTAGAGCATACGCTTTTTCAAATTAACCTGCGACGTGCGCTGCACTTCAATAATAAACCGTTCCCCATTGTCTGCCGTACAGGTCAGATCAAAAATAACGGTACCGATATCCGCTGTATCACCGACATGTTCCTTTTTGTTATAATACAGGTCAGCAATAACCTTCCGACCTCTAAAGAGCTCGTTTAAGAAAGCAATGAGAAGATCCTTATTAGTATCTGATCCGAAAACTTTTTTAAAGCCATAATCTGTCGTGATATCGATATATTTCGACTGTTTTAATTCACTCATAATACAATGTTTTTAAATTGGTTACCAATGCAAATATAAGTAAATAAATACATTATTACTAATATTTTTAGCACAAAATATTATTCAATTTTAAGATTATAAAAGAACAGTTAGCTAATCAGAAATCAGATCTTATCTATTAATCTGACGGGAATTTGCCCGACTACTTTTCGTTCCGGTATGTGGGAAGTTTAAAGCTAAACCTGTCAATCAAAGATTCCACGAATAGATTCCACAGATCATGATTTAATTGAATGGGTAAAATTCAGTGGTCTACAAAACTGGAAGCTGGCTCCCGCAGACATTCCAATTGCGAACGAGTTGATTGAAAAAGCTTACAGGGAGCATGCTGCACCTATTGTCTCTGAATATATTGAGGCTTGGTACAACCGAAAAAGGCAACATGCTGCCTTAGAATACTTACTCCAGAGGAGTTTGCTAGAAAAATAAATAAAATATTGCAGCTTAACTAGGTATCCATTTTATTGTTGCAATTCCACAGTGATCCTTATTGAACTTCGATATTTCCTTCAGAAAAATTGGTATATTTTGAGATACAATAGTCCATAATGAATTATCAATCTTAAATCTGGAGAAAGCAAATGAAAATTTCGTTGGATTTAAACCGTAAACGACTATTTACTGCGAAAATCAGTAATCTTTCGAAGAATTTAAAAAGGTTAAAAATACAAAATGTTAAGATCAAGTCTACAACAGATAATTTCCTGCCACAGCTACAGTTAATTAAACTTATATTCGAGTAATAATTAGTTTAACCTCCTTTAAGTTTATGAATTTACTAAAAATAGGAATATCAAATTTCTTCATAATTAGGACAATCTCAACTATCTTCCTTTTTGCAACTATAAAATTGGAAGCAGTGTCTCAAAGTCAATTTAAGGATCAGGGAAAAGGCAAAATTGTACTTAAATGGTATTTAACGCCACTCGACAACCCTCAGGTTAACGAATTATATTTGCAATATGTATATTATATAAAGAGTAACTTAGTATTGCAGAAAGATACAATATATAATGAAAATATCATTAAAGACAATTCAATCAATAATGGGGAATTAAAAGTCAAAATTAGTAAACCAGATTATATTATAAATCTAACTAAAAAACTTGTAAGAAGTGATTTAAAAGAAGCCCCCAATAAGATGAAAGATGTCGCTCTTTTAAATTTCGGCCCTGAATTGTTTTATAAAGCGTTGATATCTCCTCCTGTTGTAACTCAGATTGATACAACATCTCATGTTACAACATTTACTATCGCCGGTTTAGAATGCTTTAAAGGAAGTGCAAATTTAATGAAGTCAAATTTCGAGTTTTTTTATACAAAATCAAGAACGAACGTATTATCTCCCCTAAAAAGTTTCATTCCCAATTTTCCCTTCCAAATTCTTAGGATTAAGATTCCGCTCGACAATAATCCGAATGCTATATCGGACTTTATTGTTGAAAGCATTTGTGCGGAAATTCCTAAAAATATTGAAGATTTAATTAAATGGTAAATGATCATTATTCACATAACTAAATTAAAATGAGAAAGAAATAGATTACAGACAGCAATTTCGCTCTCCCTTTTAATGGTGTGTAAAAAGAACGAAAAATTAGATCCTGAACGCGATTATGTTACCTGAGCTTAGCCAATAACATTAGCATGGCCTAAACAACTTCAACAAACCACGAAATAATTGGGCAATTTATAAAAAAAAGGATTAAATTGGACTTTAACTTATACCATTGAAACTTATTATCATTAAATTTATGAAATGTATTTTTTTAATTATCTTCTGTTTTATCTCATTTATAGGATATTCTCAGAAGAATTCTCTAGCTATAGGTGCAAATAGTGACTTATTACTCGAATCGCCTGCCTATGATTTGTATTATGGTTTTCAAGCTAAATATGGTCTTAAGAACAGAAATTATATTTTAGGGAATGTTGGATACAGTACGGCAAACATTACATTTATTGGTGCTGATTATGGTTACGATCTGATCAATTTTAGCAATATTTTCAAAGCTTACACAAATGCAGGGGTTGGGGCAGAATTTTACAGCGAGAAATGGAAGCAGTCTGGAACGAGGGTTAAGGAAACTTACATACCATTAAACGTTCAAATTGGTATGGAACTCGCTATTGCAAAAAAACTGCAGATTTATGCTGGCTATAAAGCGAAATACTATATTGATGAAGACGTGTTTGATCCCAATTATTTGAATTTTGGCGTACGATATAAATTAAGGTAGAAGTCAGTGATCTACTAAACTGGAAGCTTGCTCCTGCAGATATTCCAATTGCCAAGGAGTTGATTAAAAGAGTTAAGGACTGGAAATAGTAAAGAATTTTAGGGCTAACCGCAGAAAAGATTATGGATAAGAAACTAGGTCTTAAAATAAAAGTCAATGGCAATCTAGTCACAAAGGCCGGATTGGACACAGATGATTATGTATTAATTGGCAATGTAACCCTTACGGAGCGAAATAACGGAAGTAAAGACCTTACACTTAATGTAAGTGGAATGGATGGTGAGCAGAACGACGATCTCTATTGGTACGGAACCGAACTTAAAGCGGGTGATGCAATTACTTTTGAAGTGATTGAAGCTCCTTTTGACGAACCCAAAATGAGAACCAAAAGTGCTATAGACCAGGAAGTCATGATAAAAAACAAACTGGAAAAATACTATCATCTGAAAGAAAGACTAAAAGACCACATCAAATAAGTCTATGGACAATTTAGGTATCAATATCAAAATAAACGGCGAACAGATTACAAAAGCAGGATTTAACAAGGCTCACTACGTATTGCATGCGATGGCTACTTTTGCACGTAGAGGAGGCAGCAATGACGCATTTGGTTTCCAGATTGGCGGCCTAGATTCGGATGCAGAAAGTCATGTTGATTGGCTAAAAACCACACTTCATCTGGGAGACATAGTCACTTTGGAAATTGTAAAGGGCCCATTTGACCCTTCGGAGCCTCACCAACCTCCAGTTATTTCGGAAAAGGACCAGCTAAAGCATGAGTTAGCGTTATTCTATCGTTTGGAAGAAGAATTGAAAGATCATATTAAGGAATAGAACCCTACATCAAACTGCAGTGAGACATTTAGAATAACAAAGCACGATGAAACCCTTTTTATTAATAGTAATTGCCATTATCTTCAATTTTACAGCTGGTTACGCTCAGAAAGATCCTGAGCTTAGAGCTGCATTGTCTAAAATAAGCGCAACCTCGACTCTTAACAACACACTTGCCACTTTAAACTTAACCTCGCCAAGGCTGATTAAAGCAATGGGCGGAAAAGAAAATGCCTTAAAGCTTTTTAAGAAAAGTATCGCAGCAATACATAAAGATAACGTTAAAATAGATTCGGTAATCAACTATACCGATAGGGAAATTACCAAAGTAAAAAATATGGAGTACTGCTTCTTTCCACAATTGATTATATTCGGAATACCAGACAGTACAAAAAAAATGATTAGTTACTCGACTTTGATGGCAATCAAAGAACCAGCTGTCAAAGGTTGGACTTTTTTGGATTACAGTGGGCTGAGTGACGAAAAACTAAACTTTGGAAGGGGAGTTATTAGATGAACTGGTCGTATGTTTTTAAGCATTGGGGAACTACAATATTAATAACACCAATCATCCTTTCAACTTATATGGGGTTTGAGAACCAAGAAGTATTCAATGATATGTGGCTTTTCCCTTGGATATTGATAGGCGGAATCGTATTATCTCTCCCTACATTAATAGTATATATATTACTATTCTATCTATTGAATCGCTACGAGATTAGTGTCAAAAGGGTAAAGGCGATTTTAATTTCACTTACCATTATGGGTATTTTTACCACCTGCTATATTTTATCAAAAACGTGGAGCTTAGGAATTGTATTATCCTACGGCGTTATCGCTGTAGTTTCCGGAATGTTATTTAGGCTTAAAAAAAAGATAATTTAGATATCTCCCTCAGCTTTATCAGCCTGCAGATGATTTCGCAACAGATCATACTTATAACTATAATCTGATTCGATTTCTGTGAACATTTTGTTGAATAGTATCATTATTTGTTCCACGTCCTCATCGGTAAGATCGAGAATGGGAGTTCCACCTGGCTGATAAAGTGGATAATTTTTGATGTTGCCACATCCCTTCATAAAGTCTTCCGTAAACACGCAGAAAGCGCCCGCGGGCTGTATGTTTTTAGACCTCCAGTTGTACGGAGTCTGCGGATTGGCGAACATCAACATGTTCTGCCTTATGTAGTAGTTGTGATCGGCATATTCAACGATATGAGGCCTTCGGATCAAGGCGACTATATAATAATCTTTGCGGCTGTAGGACATAGGAAATGCAGGTGCAGGACCGGTATAGTCCTGCATCTTAAACACATGGAAGTGCCCTGTTTTCTTAAAAGTTTCACTGGGTAGTATGCCTAACTCTTCTCTATAAAAATTTTACAGCGATTCATTTTCGTTCTTCATTGTAAAATTAAAATCTCAGGATTATGCCATCGCACCATTCGCGCCTATGATTTGCCCGGAAACCCATTTGGAATCCTCGCTCACCATATTGACGATGAAGTTAGCGATATCTTCAGGCTGTCCCAATCTTCCAAAAGCACTGCTGGCTGCTAATCTTGCCACTCCCTCTTCGGATTTTCCATCCAGAAAAAGTTCCGTCTCGGTAGGTCCCGGTGCGACCGCATTCACATTAATACCACGGCTGCCCATTTCTTTCGCAAAGATTCTGGTAAACTGTTCCACAGCCCCTTTTGTTGCACAATAAGTACCGTAACCAGGAAAAAGTGTACGGGTAACTGTAGAAGTTAGGTTGACAATGCTTCCGCCATCGTGCAATTTCGTAGCCGCCTGACGGAGGGTGTTAAAAACGCCTTTCACATTAATGTTAAACATCTGATCAAAATCTTCGGTCGACGTTTGCGCGATAGGTTTAGTCATCATAATGCCAGCATTATTGATGAGTATGTCCAATTTACCGAAAGCTGCAATGGCTTCATTAAAAAGATTTTCCACTTCGGCTTCTTTGCTTACATCTGCTTTTAAAGCAATCGCTTCGGCACCGCTGGATTTAATTTTCTCAACAATTTCGTCTGCAGCATTTTTGCTTCCATTATAATTCACGATCACTTTTGCTCCGTTTTCTGCCAAGGCTATTGCGGTAACGGCTCCGATTCCTCTGGATGATCCTGTTACTAAGGCGACTTTTCCATTTAGTCTTTTCATAATATTTCTCTTAATATCCATGCAAAGGTAACTTTAATTAAATTTAGAAAATAGGCGAATTCAAACAGTAGTGGGTAAGAATCAAGCAGCTCTCAAGTTTAGCATACTTTTAAGTTCAGCAAGTGGAGTTGCTAACTTAGTCGGCAGATCAAGTTAAGAACAATAAAATATCTTAATTTTGAAATAATGATTAAAGTCCGTAAAAAGTACGATCGCATTTTTAAAGAGCGAGCAGTTGAATTAAGTAAAAACAGGAAAAATCTTTCTGAGCTAGCTCGTGAGTTGGGAATCTCTGCTGCCCAATTATATAAGTGGCGTAAAGAGTCAGAAGAGTTTGGATCAGGAAGTTTCCCTGGGAATGGAAATATGAAGCAAACGCCAGAACAAGAGCGGATTAGTTTCTTGGAAAAAAAACTTAAAGACTCAGAACTGGAACTAGAAATACTAAAAAAGGCCATAGGCATCTTTTCCAAGAGCGATCGGTAATATATAGTTTTATCAAGCAACATCAGGGGCTATATTCGATTGAAAAGATGTGTAAAGTTATGGGCGTTGGATCTAGAAGCTATTATGCTTGGCAAAAACGGTCCCAACAGACAAAAAGCAGGAAATGTAGCAATCTGGAGGACAAGATAAAGGCTATTTATTTCGATAAGAAACAACGGTATGGCAGTCCTAGAATAACTGCGGAGCTGTTGGATGATGGAATTAAAGTTTCTAGAAATACAGTCGCTAAGTATATGAAAAATATGGGGCTACGGAGTAAAATAGGCAAGAAATTTAAAGCTACAACCGATTCAAAACACGCACATAAAATAATGGACAATGTATTAGACCGAAATTTCAAAGCTTCAGAGCCTTCAAAAGTCTGGGTACCTGATATTACTTACATCCATACCAAAGAAGGTTTTTTATATCTAACCACCATTCTGGATTTATATGACCGCAAATGTATTGGTTGGAATATCAGTGATGCGATGAAAACTGAAGAAACTTCATTGGCAGCTTGGAAAATGGCAATTAAGCACCGTAAACTGTCTCCTGGTCTAATTTTTCATTCGGACCGTAGCGTACAATATGCATGTGAAAAATTTAGTAACACGTTAGATTCCTATAAAATCGTAACAAGAAGTATGAGTAGAAAAGGTAATTGCTGGGATAATGCAGTAGCAGAAAGCTTCTTCAAAACGCTAAAATCCGAGCAGATTTACGGTAATAAGTTGATTACCAAGGATCAGATGAAAGCAGAATTATTCGAATACATAGAAATCTGGTATAATCGAGAACGTCGTCACTCCACATTGGGAAATCTTACAATTGAGCAATTTAATAACAAAGAGCAAAAAATTAAAAAAGCTGCTTAACTAGCACTGCCGATTTTATTTGCAAGTCCAGTTAATAGTGTATCTCTTAATAGGTGATTAACAGTATTATAATATAACATAATTATTTGCGCTAATGTTTATGCAACAACATTGGAGCTGTTGTTGGTTCAGATAAAGCCTGCTGAACTTGCTCCTTGCCATAAAACCTTAGTATCTCATTTTTCTCTTCTTGATTTCCCCTTTCGAAAATACGATGAATTACGGCTTTAGCCTGTTTTTCCCAATCTATTTTATTGACATCAGTGTCCCAAAAAAGAACTTTTCGCAAAGTAGTCAAATCTGGCTTGTTTATACTTCCAAGGTTTATTTTAGCATTTTTTATTTCATAAAAAGTTTGTAACAACGCAAAAGTCCCTTCTTCAATTCCTAGTGCATGGTCAACTTTCAATGATAAAGGTACTGGAATGCCGCGTTTACCTTTTATGATTGCATTGAATATTTGTCTTTGTGTATCTATAGAGCGGGCAAATGGACTTGGCTTAATCGCACGCCTTTTAAGCTCTCTTTCTAAGATAAGCCCTGGATGAATTCCTTTAAAACGTTCCATACTTTTTTCCATAATACAAATGTAATCAAAATTGATTACACACTTACAGCTACACATAAAAATTCTTTAATGATATGACTCAGAAGTTCATTATTCACTCCGCGGATCGGGCTTTAGCGGCATCTTGGCACAGCGTATCACCTCGATAGATGGACAGCCATATTCGACAACAACTTTACCTTCGATCAAATAGATTCCTGCACCAAGGAGCGGATATTTCACCAGTGTTTGTGGAAAGTGTACCGTATCAAAAAAGCGTCCCTCGGCATCGAGGAAAGTGCCGAATTTCATCAGGTCGCCGCGCTTGGTCTTGACAAATTTTTCACAGACAAAGTCCCCCACTATCCGTATTATTTTACCTTCATGCAGATGGAGTTCCCGGGCCGGCATATCGCCACGGTAATCGCTTTTGGCAAGATCAAAAAGGGTTCCTGTGACGCAAAAGCCGATCAGCTCCATCTCGTCGTAATAATCCTCCAGGATATCTTCTTCCAAAGGTGGCAGTATAGGCTTGCGACTCTCGGTCTCAAACAGTGCTATACCCGCTGCCACAGGCTTATGCTTGCTCATCATCAGATGTGCCGCCCACAGCAGTTGCTTTTTGCCCGTCCCCGTAAAGCGCAAGGCTCCAACGCGGATCAGGATAACGACCTGCTCAATACCGGTCTGCGTCCGTTTAACAAAGTTCTCCAGACTCGTATACGTGCCATTGGCTTCGCGCTCCTCAATAATGCGATGGGCCAGTTTACCTTCCAAATTGAGCAGGCAGTCAAAACCGAGGTAAATATCTTTACCCCGAATGGAGGTATTAAATACCGACTGATTGACACAGGGCAGGCAGATATTGCCACCTGAAATTCGGGCCTCATTGACATAGACCTTACGGTTGTAAAAGCCACCATAATTGTTGAGAACCGCAACCATAAACTCCAAAGGATAGTAGGTCTTGAGGAAAAGACTCTGATAACTCTCTACTGCAAAGGATGCTGAATGCGCCTTGTTGAAGGAATAGCCCGCAAAACTTTCCATCTGCCGCCAGATCTCGCGGGTAGTTTTTTCGGGGTACCCCTTGGCCTTACAGTTGGAAAAGAATTTATCCTCAATTTCGATTAGGTGATCTTTGCTCCGGTATTTGCCCGACATCATACGCCGCAGCACATCGGCATCGGCCATATCAAGTCCACCATAGGCATTGGCAATTTTCATTACATCTTCCTGATAGACCATTACGCCATAGGTCTCTTCGAGCTGCTCTTTAAATACAGGGTGTGGATAGACGACCGTCGTGGGGTCGTGATGCCGACGGATGTACTCGCTCATCATGCCCGAACTGGCCACACCTGGCCGAATAATGGATGAGGCAGCCACCAAAGTCAGGTAATCATCGCAACGCAGCTTGGTGAGCAGCTGCCGCATGGCCGGACTCTCGATATAGAAACAGCCGATGGTATTGGCCGATTTTAATTGCGCTGCAATATGGGCATCCTGAAAGAAACGCTTGGGATTGTCGGTATCGATGACGACCCCCAAGTTTTCCCGCACAATGGTACGGCAATCTTTGATATGGCCGATGCCGCGCTGCGAAAGGATATCAAACTTCTCGAAGCCGATATCTTCGGCCACATACATATCAAATTGCACAGTCGGCAGCCCTTTTGGCGGATTGTCCATCGCCGAATAACAGGTCAATGGTTCCTCGGAGATGAGCACGCCGCTGGCATGGATGGTGCGCTGGTTGGGAAAGTCGGCCATGCGGTTGTAAACGCTCAGAATGGTATTGGTCACCTCATTCTTGTTGAGCATATGCTCGGGCTCATGCACCAAGCGGTCGATCTCGGCCTTGGGTAGTCCATACACTTTACCCAGCTCGCGCAAGATACTCCGCGAACGAAACGTACTCATAGCGCCCATAAGTGCGGTATGGCCTGTCTGATAACGATTAAAAATAAAATCATAAATCTCATCACGTTCGTTCCAGCTGAAATCGATATCAAAGTCTGGCGGACTCTTGCGCTTGGGGTTAAGAAAACGCTCAAAAGGTAGGTTGAGCGCAATGGGATCAACATCGGTTATCCCCAGGCAATAAGCCACTGCAGAATTGGCTCCCGATCCACGGCCTACATAGTGAAAATTGCGCCCTCGTGCATAGCGGCAGATCTCGTCGGTGATGAGGAAATAACTGGAGAAACGCAAGTTTTCGATAATCTCAAGCTCGCGCTGAATGCGTTCGGTGGCCACCCGGTCCTGACGACCATAGCGCCTGGAGAAGCCATCTATGCAGTACTTGTGCAGGAGTTGCTTATCGTTGTAGCGATTGCCCGTAAAGGTTGCTTTATTCTTGACGCTGGTAAAATCAAAACTGAAAGAACACTGGCCCAGTATGCGGTTTGTATTGGCGAGCAGCTGCGGCAGATCCGAAAATAACCGCATCAGCTTAACCCGGGGGATAAATACCTCGTCCTCGGCTGCAGTCTGATCCGGGCTCAGTTGCGAAATCAGCAGGTTGTTGTCAATGGCCCTTAATTGCCGATGTAAGGTATAGTCGGCCTTACGAAAACTCACTGGTGCCAGGATAACACAGCGGTCAAGCACCTTTCGGTCCATCAACTGGACACGTGTACGCTCAATGGGTCTGATGCCGATGTATTCGTAGTCCTTTAGCGGAAAAGCATTGAGTTTGCTAAGGGGATAGATGACAAAGACCTGTTCGAATTCGGGTGCACGCTCGGGTACAGCACGGTTTTCCATATTAAGCTTGGTCCGATAGTCATTGATCTCCCGAAAGCCCTGTTCGTTCTTGGCGATGGCGACGAAACAAAATTGATCGTCGTGGCGAAACTCCATGCCGGCGAGCAGGTTCAATCCGGCGGCCCGCCCCAGCTTAATAAAGTCAAGCGAACCGGAACTGTTATTGATATCGGTAAGTACGGCGGTATCATAACCGCCAGCAAGCATGCCCGAGATAAGATCCTGCGGACTGAGCGTGCCAAAGCGCAGGCTATAGTAACTATGTAGATTTAAGAGCATGATCCCCTCCTTTCTCCGGCAGCGGCGCACAGATGGCCTTCATCAGAAATTCGGCGCCATAGCGTTTTCGGATCTTGTCCATGGCCTGCATCAGATTGACCTCCTCGGCGCTATCGTCGAAGAGGTCGGTCTGATAGGATCCGTAAATTAAACCCGAGAACTTAATCCCGATAAGGCGTATCAGCATCCTGCGGCTATACAGTTTCTTGAAGAGTGAAAGCACCACATCGGTAAGCTTTCGATCCGAATTGGTATAACCGATCTGCAACTGCTGCGTGTGGGTATCAAAATTGCTATAACGGATCTTGAGGGTGACACAGCTAGTCAGCTTTTGCTCTTTGCGCAGATCAAAGGCCAGTGTATCGACCATACCGATCAGGGTGCGGCGGAGTACATCCATATCGATAGTATCCTGCAAAAAGGTGTTTTCTTTGGACATGGACTTTTGCTCCCGAAAAGGCAACACGAGTGAATCATCGAGCCCGTTGGCTTTGCGCCAGATATTGATTCCATTCTCACCAAGCACTTTCTGCATGGTGAACACCTCCATCTGCTGCAGGGTGCCGATCTTCGAAATTCCCATATTCCGGAGCAGCGTAAAGGACTTCTCGCCTACCATTGGGATTTTTCGGATGGATAGCGGTGCGAGGAAGCCTTTTTCGGTGCCATTCTGCACCTGCTTTTCGCCGCAGGGTTTGGCTGTACCGGTGGCAATCTTGGCGACGGTCTTATTCACAGAAAGACCAAAGCTAATGGGTAGCCCAGTCTCTCGGATAATGCGCTGGCGGAGCTCCTGTGTCCATTTCCAACAGCCAAAAAAGCGGTCCATACCGGAGACATCAAGGTAGTGTTCGTCTATACTGGCTTTTTCGACAATGGGCGTGTCTTCTTCGATGATCTGCGTGACGATACTGGAATAGTGACTATAGCGGTCGTGATCGCCCCGTACGACTACTGCGTCTGGACACATGCGCAGGGCCAGCCGCATGGGCATAGCCGAATGTACGCCAAACTTACGGGCTTCATAGGAACAAGAGGCTACTACCCCGCGGTCGCTGTTTCCTCCTATGAGCACGGGTACGCCGATGAGCTTGCTGTTCTCCAAGCGCTCGACAGATACAAAAAATGTATCAAGATCACAATGTATTATACTCCTTTCCATGTTTTTCAATTGTACCAAAAGCACTGCATTGTGCCTTTTGATTTTTGGCAGTTGACGCATTCAAAAATACTAATATTATTAGCAAACAACCAAGAAGGCACAATGGTTTAATTTTTATCACATTCATTGTCAGCATAATATTTTATATTACGATGTCAGCTTAAACAAGGTGGTGGCTTTTCTGTTTATCACAAAACAGAAGCTATGAACGAAAATAGACTCAGCTATTTGAAGGGTGAGGCATTTAATCTTTAGCGTCTTTTTAACGTTTTTGTCGAAAAGCAAAATATATGATAATTGCACTAATAAACATTAAAATGGATGCTAGAAAAAACGGAGCTCCTGAAAATTGAAATGGTGCTTTATCGTGAGTGAAATAATAAAATAAGTTTGTCATAATTGGAGGACCCAAAATAGCCGTAACACTCACTAAACTTGATAATGCCCCCTGCAGTTCACCTTGTTCATTTGCAGGAACATTTTTACTGATTATTGATTGAAGTGCCGGTCCGCAGATTCCACCTAAGGAATAAGGAACGAGAAAAACAAACATCATCCACTCTTGATTAGTAAATGCAAAAAGCATTAAACCTAATGCATAAAATAGCAACCCAAAATATACACTTTTATGTTCCCCTAATTTTGGCGTTGTCCACCTCATTAGAATGCCTTGTACTAAGCCAAGCAATAAGCCAAGCAAACCAAGCGATAGACCTACAGTTCTTTCCGTCCAATTAAATTTATACATAGTAAAAAAATGCCAATTGCTTTGTACAGCGTGGAGGGCAACATAGACCAAAATTAAAGCGATGACGAGATTTGATATTTTTGACTGTTTTCTCAAAAAATTAACTGTTCCAATGGGGGTTGCACGTTTCCAGCTAAATGACCGACGTTTATCCCTTTCTAAACTTTCCGGTAGTATAAGCAGGCCGTAAAGAAAATTGACCATGCATAATATAGCAGCGAAATAAAAAGGAACTCTCGCGCCATAATGGCCAAGCAAACCACCTATTACAGGACCTATAATAAACCCTAATCCAAAAGCTGCGCCGATTAAGCCGAAATTTTTAGTTCTGTCTTCATCGGTCGATATGTCAGCTATATATGCACTAGCTGTTGAAATACTAGCCCCAGTAAGACCGGCAATGATTCTTCCAAAAAACAACCACCCAATAGAAGGCGCTAGTGCTAAGAGTACGTAATCAATAGCAAATCCAAAAAGAGAAATTAAAATAATTGGGCGTCTCCCATACTTATCACTAAGATTACCCACTATAGGTGCAAATATAAATTGCGTAATGGCATACGCAAAACCAAGCCAACCTCCATATCTCGCAGCTTCACTTAGGTCATTATTGATAAGTTCTCCAATGAGTTTAGGAACTACGGGAAGTATAATTCCCCAACCTGTAATATCAATCAACAACGTTATAAAAATAAATCCAATAGCTGCTTTTTTACCTGTTTTTTTCATCCTGTAAAATTAAACAGCGATAAATAGCAGGTATTGACAATTTAATGGTGTTTACGTACAATCTGAAAGCTAATCATATGCTGTAAATAGTTCAGATAAAAAGGACATAAATTATTATTCGTTTCTATAGGTTTTTGGCGACACCCCCACTATTCTTTTAAAGTATCGGCAAAAGACACTCGTTTCTTCAAAATGAAGCTCGCTGCTAATTTCTTTAATTGATAAATTAGAAGATTTCAGTAGTGTTTTAGCATGTAGAATGGTGATATGATCAATCCACTGTAATACAGATTTTCCAGTTCTCTGTTTCAGGAAGGTGGAAAGATATTGTGGTGTTAAATGTAGCTTATTAGCATAAAACGCAACGCTTCTTTGTTGGTTTGCATGTTTTGAAATGAGTAGATAAAAATCGTCTATAATCTCATGTGTGCGGTTTTTAACCAAGCTTTTGTTACTCGGTAAAGAAGAATATACTTCAGAAATCATACTTATGAGAACCATAACAAGATGTCGAAGCATTTCCGTTTTATTATGGCTAGGTTTTTTATTATAGAAATTTTGTATAAGCGTCAATAAATCATTTTGCAACTTAATCTCTTCAGGTTGAAGTCTGATAACTGGCTGCCATCTCATTTGGTTGTTCATTACAAACTCACGTAAAATTGGAAATGCTGTAATAAAATCTAACGAAAGACCAATGGTTACAATTTGGGCATCGTCACTCAATGATTTTGTATCCATCATCAATTGCGGCTGTAAAACAGCAATATCCCCTGCGCTCATTTCATATTCTAAAAAATGAATCTGTGCTTTCATGGATCCTTGTATCAGAAATCCTAACAATAAACCATCAAATAGACGGCTATTATTTGTATATTCCTTTTTAGGATCATTTTGCTGATTGAGAATAACTATTCCTTCCGTCTTTTTTGAAGAATCAAGATTGTACAATTTATAGACATTATCCAAAGTTATCAATAGAGCCATTTGCAAATATCTAAAAATTGAAATCATATATTAAATTAATAAGGTACTAAATCATCAATATAAGGTAGTTCATCTCATTATCAATAATTTAAACATAGAACACTTCCTATATCAGTAAGAAAAAAGTTTGAAAAAAAACTGGAGCATTTAGAAGTAGAGCATTTGGACTAAATTTATAAAGCTACTTTAATAATCGTAGCTATTTTTAGGGGAGATTACAGGATATAAGAAAAAGAGCTTCCTTCCGTCTAACCGAAAGGAAGCTCTTTGTTTAATTTTCTGTCAGATAAATACACACCAGAAAACTGCCTATTGACAGGTTATTTTAAAAGACTTTGTACTTTATTGAAAAGTGTTTCACCCCGTAGGTTTGTTGCTACAATCTTCCCCTGGCTGTCAATTAGCACATTTTGGGGAATAGCCCGAACGCCATAGAGTGCTGCCGCTGGCTCTTTCCAACCTTTGAGGCTGGAAACATGGTACCAGGGCATGCCATCCTTGTTAATCGCCTCCGTCCATCGTGTCTTGTCATCGTCAAGCGAAACACTCAGCACGGTAAATCCTTGCTTTTTAAATGCTTCATAGGTATCCACAACATGCGGATTTTCTTTTCGGCAAGGCCCACACCAGCTGGCCCAAAAGTCTAGCAAGGTATACTTGTTTTTAACGATCACCTCTTTCAGACTCAGCTCCTGGCCGTCTGGTGTTGTCGATACAAAATCTTTATAAAGCTGCCCTGTCAGGATTCCTTTGGCCGCCGACAGGCGGTCGCCAAGATGCTTGCCCAAGGCACTATTTTTCACCTCAGTACTAAGTTTGTCGTAATAAGGATAGGTTGTCTCATAATTAACATTGCCACCTGCTACTTGATTTAAATGGTATAAGGAAACATAGGATCCGGGATTTTCTACAACAAACTGATGAACCACTTCCCGCTTAAATCGTGTGTATTGGTCCAAGCCCGCGAGAAGCTCGGTAACATACGCTTTTTTTTCCTCGCCCTCAGGCATATTTTTAAAACGCACAAATCCATCGATCACTTTGCGGTCGGCAGGTCTTAATTTCTGGGCCAGCTTTTCGTGTGCTTCAGTGAATGCTGTACCATATATTCGCGCATAACTCAACGAATCTTTTGTTTCGACATGGACTGTCCCCCCCGCAAGGAAAAGATCGATACGATCGCCGGATTCCATATTGTCCATAGATAAATGACCTAGCGTGGGATCGGTCAATTGGCCACGTAGGACAAAGGTACCACCTGTTACCAGCACACTATCGACGACTTTTACCGTGTCGCGTTGGTAATATAGTTTGACATACTTTCCATTGTTGGCTTTCCCTATTTTTCCTTTAACCCTAAACTGACTACTTTGCGAGAATGCGGAATAGGCTCCTAATAGCAGAGCAACTGCTGTGATAATTATTTTCATTTTTCTTGTATTTAAATAGTTTTTAATTGACTGCACGCCAATTAATCGATTGTATTTTGATGAGATCCGTCCAAGTGCTATTGTCCTGCAACTGCAATTCAACGATATTTGGGTTATTGCCCACTTTAAAGCGACGAAGAATACCTTTTTGATCCTTGTAGCTGGCGATATAGAGACTATTGGTCAAATGGTCGATCTGGGTATCAAACTTAATCATGGTAATCGCATCTGTTCCTAGTTCTGGAAAAGTATAAATCTTTTCGAAACCGGGATTATAATCATAGGCATAGAGCTTGCTGCCCACAAAATAGCATATAATACTGCGATTGGATGAAAAGGCATATCCTTCTGCTTTATCAAAATCCGTCGCAATGGATTTGACTGTATACGCATTCCGTTTTGCCGGATTCGTTCCATTTGCATAAAACTTGTAGATATGGTAACTGTTATCTTTGTCTTTCATCAAGGCAAATGAATTACCATTATTGGAGCCTCCATCAGTGTTCCGGGTATTTTCAGCATACACCAGTGTACGGCCCACGGGTTGATTCCAGGGGAATGCTTCACCGTCTTTATCTGCAAGTACCGTGGAGGTCGTTGACAATCCGATACTGGTATAATTTAGGAAGCGCTGATAACGGGTGTCATACCACATGACATTGTTCATACTATTGATAGGGTATAGTAAATAGGGCGCCGCGGGAATCAATTCTTCCGGGGCGGCCGCTACCCTATTCACAGGATTGTTGTAAAAGTCACCCGCCATCAATAGGGGTATGTTTGCAAAAACATCGCCGCGCTGGGTTACCAAGGCACGATAAAGGGTACTACCGATATCACCAGTAGCTGTCCGTATCTGCGGTGCAATAACGACGGGATTTAGCGTTTCGGGATCGATATGATCGGACATAAATACGTAACGTCCCAGATGATTGTCTGAGGTAGCAGTCATGGATGCCCGGTCTAAAAAATATGACCCTTCACGTGTCATCGCCCACAATCTGACATATGCACTCGAGCCGCCGGTATGTACCATCCCCAGTGGTCCGCGAAGACGTGGCAAGCCTGATCTGGATAGCACGTGCCTGACATGGACGGTATCGCTCTGCATGGACAGCATTTCTGCCTCAGCATAGCCTTCAGGGTCCTCTCCCATGATTAAAATTCCTCTGGAATAAGGTGAGACGACCTTGAGCTTGACATTGCTTGCCCAGGAGACACCGGTCATTTTGTCAAGCACCCGGTAAAAAATAGCATATTCCCCTGGCGCTAATAGAACTGGATAGTTGATATCTTTTACGTTGCTGAGGGTATCAAAAACTTTATTGTCAATTCTGAGAATCCAATTATACGTATAACGGGTGAGATCATTGCCGTCCATAGAAGCCGTAATGTTAGGGGTTATACTTAAGGTATCAAGTCCCGTCCGTAAAGTATATTCTTCGTTGATATCTTTGATGGTCAATTCGTTTATTTCCTGGTAATCGTAATTACCAAGGTCTTTGCTGCAGGCTCCTAGGATAAATAGGAAGACTGCGCCCATGATTAACTGATAGGTTTTCATTTCAAAATAACTTGTTTATTCCTACTGATTTTGCTCTTCTTTTGATTTTATCTTATCCGCCCGGGACCCACGGAACGCCCAAATATGAGGTCCAGGGTACCGTGCCCATCCACATCAACCGGCCATCATCTTCGAGGACAGGCTTTCCTTCATTATAGCGGTTAACCAGAACCTTTGTCGCATCGCTGGCGATAAGCATCATCCTGGCCATTGGCATAGTCTCCGCGGTGCCAAAGTCTTCATATTTGAGTCCTAAATATTCCGCCAAAAATTCCATTTTACGCCTGGAGAAAACACCGAACAATCCTGACTCCCTATTTCCGGCTTGCAAGGAACCGGACCAGACAGCGGGCTGCACCATTACATCATTGATATGCAAAGAATGCAGTGTAGCATCAAATTGTGGCACCACAGTACCTGAATTTAAAGATGGGATAGAATGCCATTCGGGGAAGGAAAGTGCAAAGTCTTTGGTGGCTACAAGTTTTAAGCCCAGGGTTACGGGTTTTTCTTCGAGATCGGCTGTGCGCTTAAGCCGCACACTGACTTGCGCCGAAACAGCACCGGCAGGCAGAATATATTGGTCCTTCAAAGCCTCGTAATGCTGCCCCAAAATCGCGGTAGTGGAGTCTGGATTGACCTCCACCCGATAAATCCGATCATACGTCTTGCTAGGGCCTGTGATCATCACCTGAACTGGAAAATCAATTTCGTCGGCACTCATGCGTACAAAGTCTATATCGGTAAAGGGCTGATAGGGCCATAGATTTGGAAGATACTCATTTGTACCATGGCGCATCGCGAAATAGACGCCTTCCTTACCTTCATAGGACATGATTTCTTTTTTGCAGGCCGTAAATAGTACAAACAGCTGAAAAAACAGGATATAAAAGGTTGTTCTTTTCATAATTGTATACCTAATTAATAACGTTGTGAGGTTTCACTGTCCGGTAGCGGAACAGTGTAATTCGTAAGTACCATGGTCTTCTCGGGACTGATATTGAGTGTGGAAGAATTGGGTAAAGCCTGCATGGCATTCCTTTTATAATAAAAAAACTGCTGTCCTTCACCCAACATTTCACGTCTGAATTCTTTGGTGATTTCGGTTTTCAGTGCCGTCTGATCGACGGGTGCAAGCGAAACGCAGTTGCGTGCGGTGCGCAGGCTGTTGAAATAGGCCGTCGCCTTGGCCAGTTCGGGCGAACATTCTGCCGCAATCAGCAACACCTCGGACAGTCTGATAAGCGGGATCATATAGCGCCCGGGCCCATCGATCACATCGGCATATTTCATATTGGTCGTCGCGGTGGTCGTACCATTGGAAGCACTTTGCCAAATCCGACGACGGAAATCATTGTTATCATCATAAATGGCTCTTACGCGTGTATCGTTGACATCGCCGTTGGAAAAAGAAAGTTTGTTATTTGATTGCAGGCTGACATCAAATAATCTATTGTACATCTCCTTTCTATTAATATTGTATAAGGAGAACATCACTTCGGTCGAAAACATCCGGTCTGGCTTGTCAACACTTACAGCACTTGCAAAGGTGACAAAGGGGAAAGTCATTTTATCAGCCGATTGTACTTCGGTCAAAAGCTCTTCGGCATATTTTAATGCTGCTGTCCGATTGCCCATCCAAAGGTATGTTCTTGCCAATAATGCCTTTACAGCATAGTAATTGAGCCTATACTGCCGATAATAGAGATCATTCTCTCCTGTCGGGCTACCTTGATTACGCACACCTTCTGTCCGTATCGGATCACTGTCCTGCAACAATAAAAGAGCTGCTTCAAGATCTGCAACAACATGGCCGGTAAATTCTTCGGATCCAAGTAAGGGTGCGATGTCATAACTGATTTTGTCGATGTAGGGTAATGCTGGCTTGTACTTGCTGTCTTCGGAATAGATCGGCCCAAACAAGCGGAGCATATCGAGGTGGATCATCGCCCGCAACGCCAGTGCCTCGCCTTTGATGATTCCAAAGTAGGGCTGCGGCAGGATCTCAGTCGGAGTATTCCCACATTTGTCCAGAATAACGTTGCAGTTGGCGATAAGCTCATAGGCTTTTTTCCAAATCTGCTCGAAGCCAGATTTGACACTCGCTTCTGTATAAACAAAGTTGTTATACTTGTCAAACACATGTGTAGAGCCATTGATGTAGTAATATTGTGCCAGGACGTCTATAATTCCCGTGCTCATATGCTGTCCGTAAAGATCCGTACTGGCCATTTCGACGTAGACGCCGTTGATCGCTTTCATAAAGCCGGCCCGATTGACAAACAGCTGTTCCTCTCCCAGCCTATCGGCAGGCTTGACATCAATCCATTTGCTGCACGAGCTTGCTACAAGGGTGAGACATGAAATCAGGATAATGTACTTTAGTATTTTCATTTTTTAGATCTTTAATTATTAAAACCGAATGCCAGCCGAAAATGAGACTGACCGTGCGAAGGGATAATCTATTCCGCGTTCATTTGTTATGGTCGAAAGATGAAAGATATCATTCATATAAGCCCTAAAAGTTACCGAAGAGGCGCGGATCGATCTTAACCAACCAGCGGTAGTAGTCTCGTAGCCAACCGAAAATGCCTCACCGACGAGCATATTGTTATCCGCAACAAACCGCGATGAAATGGGTGTCTGGTCTGTATTGGAAATCGCTTTGAATTTTGCCTCATCTCCCGGTTGCTTCCAGCGGTCGTACAATGCCCGTTTATCCTGATTAAGTGCGACATCCCTTGCCGAAATATTTTCTACCTTTTCAAAAAGTGTCTGCATAAATGATTGTCCACCCCATCTGTAGCGCAAGTTAACCGAAGCCGAAAAACCCTTGTAGTAGAAGCTGGTACCTAATATTCCTTCGAGGTCGGGATCGCTGTTTCCCACAACGACTTCATCGCTGTAATCATGCACAAAAGTCTGTTGGTCATTCTTATTTAGGAAGACCTCCCGTCCGGTCGCGGGATCGATACCCAAAGACCGCACGGCCCAAAGGTCAGATGGACTGCCTCCGTCATAATAGCGGATGAGATTACGGCTTTTATTGGCCTCGTTAAAATTGTTGAGCTGATTGCCAATATTTTGATATTCTGCTTTTAGCTGTCGCATATTTAGGTTGACACGCCAGTTGAATTGCTCTCGTCGAAGCAATGTGTAATCTCCAGCTATTGTAAAACCATGGGTAACCTGTGCGCCCATATTTTTAGCCACTGTATTTACACCTGTAGAGGTGGGTAATGAAACAAGCACCAATAAGGGATCTGTACTCTTTACAAAATAATCGAGATTGAGGCGAAGTCGGCTTTTAAATGTCGTAAGATCCAGGCCTAAATTGCGGTCCAACGTTGTCTGCCAGCGTAGTCCGCTATTGCCCATATTGCTGATAATTGTACTCGCCCCAAAGGGATTACGGTTTTCATTATTATAACGGTAAACACGCATCGATATATAATCGTCGAAATTCTGATTACCGGGATTACCAATCGTAGCTCTCAAACGCAATTGATCAATCCAATGAAACTGGTTGAAAAAGCTTTCGTTATGTGCGTTCCAGGCTAAACCTAAAGACCATATGGTCGAAAGCTGACGTTCGGATCCAAATACCGAAGAACCGTCAGATCTTAAGGTCGCATCCAACAGATAGCGTTTATCGTAAGAATAGCCCATATTCATAAAGAAGCTAGCACCACGCCGCTTGGATTGCGTGTAGTCCGCACGTTGTCCTTCGGGATAGCCTAAAGCGAAATTTGGGTTTGAGAACTCATCATCAATAAACCCTCGGACCTGATAACTACTACGTTTGTTAGTGGCCTGCTCCATTCGTGCTCCCAGTACCGCATTGAGCATATGTTTGTCTGCGAAGAGCTTCCCATAGGTGAGACTAAAATCGCCGTCATAATTCACATTCTTACCATTGTTTTCCTGATAGGATCCTTTTTGCAATTGGTCTGTACCCACGAATTCCACATTGAAGGGCGAGCGGAATATTTCATCGTGCAAATTTAAACTGCGCAGACCAAAACGCCCTCTTGCCCGCAACTCGGGCAACATGCGCCACTCGATCTCAAAATTATTGGTAAAACCCTCGGATCCCTGTGTATTTATGTTCAAATTGTTGAGGTCGTAAAAAGGGCTATAAATTGGATCATAACCGGAGCGACTCGCGCTAAAGTCTTCCAATACCATTTTGAGATTTCCATTTTCATCGTATTTGCGATGATAGGGATTGGCCCTCGAAAATGTGGAAAAAGGAGAAACTTCCTTATTCGCCACTACATGGTCAATACTCAATGAATTGGTAAATGATAAATCTCCTTTTCGATACAAGAGACGAATATTGCCGTTAGTTGTCTTTCGGTCTGAAGCTTTCATGACGCCGTTGACAATACCATGGTTAACAGAAACGCTATACCGTAAGCTTTGGTCGCCACCTTCTGCAAAAAGTGTATGCCGTTGATTAACCGCAGTGCGCAAGGGTTCGTTTGCCCAATAGGTATTGACACCGCGGCGCACTTCTCTTAAGCGCTCTAAATAATTAGCTTCACTGACGGGATTAGCCCCTAATATAATCTGCCCTTTGTCATCGAGCATGCCATAGAAGCCAGACAACAACTCAAATTGTAATTTTTCTTCAGCATTCATGAGGTTGTAGTCAGTGAGGTCTGCAAAGCTAACGCTACCATTGAGTGTATAGTTGATCCGTAGCTGTCCGGGTATAGGGCGTTTTGTTTCAACCACCACCACCCCATTGGCGGCTTTAGAGCCGTAAATGGCCGACGCGGCGGCATCCTTGAGTAAAGTGATGCTTTCGACACGATCCATACTGAGATCCGCTATCACGGCCAACGTACTCTCAAAACCGTCTAAAATAAAAAGTGGCTGATTGGGGTTGGAACTGTATTCGTCAGTGATGCCAATCACACTGCTTTTGCCCCTAATCTCGATATCGGGTAAGCGATTCGGATCAGATCCAAACTGGTTATTATCCACAATGGCGAAAGAGGGATCCAAGGTTTTAAGGCTCTGCAATACATTCTGATTACCCACCATCTTCAATTCCTTGGCTGTATAAGTGGAGGAAGAGCCGGTAAAACTTTCCTTGTTACGTTGGTAGATCCCTGTAACAACAACATCTTTGATTTCAGTAGCAGCAGCGGGTTCAAGTTTTACGTCAAGAAACTTTTGACCGCTGTAAACAACTTCTTTAGGTTTCATACCGAGGTGACGGAATAGTATAATAAGGTTTTCGTCTTGTAGGCTTGTAGCAAGCAACTGAAACAGCCCTTCTGCATCGGTGGTCGTTACCCTATTTGTTCCCTTTATCTGTACAGTGACACGCTCAATGCGCTCACCTGACTCGGCATGGATAACTCTTCCGGTAATGCGTTGCTGTTGAGTAAAAATTTCAGCGGACTGGATTTTCGGATTGTTTTTTTCTGAATTAAAAAAAGAAATCGTTCGATCTTCTACCTGATACGTTACAGGCTGATTGCGCGTCACTATGCTGAGAAAATGATCCAGTTCCATATTTTTGACGTCTATCGTAAGAGGCACAGTACTGCTTAGGGCATGCTTGGTACTGAAAATGCTATAGCCCGTTTGCTGGCGAATGGCTTGAATCACTGTCTCCAGGGAAACATTACGGCCTTTGAAGGTAATTTGTTGTGAATAACTTTTAGCACTCACAGCGCATATTCCAGTCAATAGTAAGAATAGTGTAATTCTCATCACTTTTAATAAGTAATTTTTATTCATTAAATTTACGTGGGTTTGGTTAGTGCAAAATCTGCTAATTAAGTTGGTTTGGTTTTGGTGCAACCGATAATCAAAGGAAAGGATGGCCGTCCTTTCCTTCTTTTATTCGGCTCTCTTTCTGGTCAATAGGTCTGTCTCATCATCATCGTAGTTTAGGTAAATAGTTTTTTTAATAAATAATAAGCTCTCGCTTGTGGATATCCAGTTGGTAACGAACATCTGCGGCATCCAGCAACCGCAGTACAAGGTTAATTTTTTCATTGCGATAGGCATCCCCCACCAATTCGACGTTTGGTATCTTGCCGTTATACTTAATCGTTAAATCATACCAACGACCTATTTCAGCCATTGTTTCTTCAAAGGATTTACCGTCAAAATTAAATTTGCCCTCCTTCCAGGCAATCTCCATCTGCGCATCTAAAGTTTTTATTTTTGTCAGATTTCCGCGGGTGCTGGCCTGCTGTCCCGGTTTCAGAATAATTCTTTGGTCAGCTACATGGATATTGACTTTGCCTTCCAACAAGGTTGTTTTTGCAAATGCCTGCGTGGAGTATCCGTTGACATTGAATTGTGTACCGAGGACCTCTACGGTCTGCCTTTGGGTCTTTACGAAAAAAGGAATACGCTGTCCTTTCGTGCTGAACTGCCCTTTTACCATAAAAAATGCTTCTCCATCTAGCGCCACTTCTCTTTCAGTAGATGCGAACTTTGCGGGATAACGTAATCGTGAATCGGAGTTTAACCAGACCTGTGTACCGTCTGATAAGGTAATGTGATAGACGCCACCTTTGGGAACATACAATTGCAAATCGCTCATCTTATCCAGATCGACATTACTCGCTAAGCTTCTTCCGTCTGCATAATGAATCGCACCATCCACAACAATTCCGTCTTGTGCAGTATCTAGCACGACCTTTTGCCCGTCCGCTAAAAGGAGAACTGCCCGGGGCCCACCGGGCAAAATAGTATCTGAGGAGGACTGTACTGCAAAATCCGGAGATTTCACGTGCTTATTTCTGTTAATTCCAAACCAGGCCAACAATGAAAGTATCAACAACACGGCTACAGAAGCAGCCCAAAGTTTCGCCTGCATCCTATAAACATTGGTTTTAACTGCTGGCTGATCGATCCTGATCTTGGTGAGTAGACCGCTCAGCATACGCTCTCGGACCTGTTCCTTTTGCAAAGGCTCATCAGTAACGATGGTCACCTCCTCGTCCGAATAACTGTTGTACCATTCCGTGAGTTCGGCCAATTCCTGCGGAGAAATTATACCCGTCTGAAATTTGACTATTAAATCTTCTATATAATTAAGATCGTTATGCATGAATTAAAAATTGGTAGTAAGGGTGTTTCCTATCTAAATAGACAGTAAAAAAGATGGGTAGGGTGAGTCTGCCCAACAATTTTTTTTATTAGCGAAGGTAAATCGAGAAAAAAACAATGATTGTAAGAAATTCGGTATTGTTTCCTAGATCTTTTTTCGCTTTTTTAAGGTGGGATTTGACCGTATTTTCTGACAAATTGAGCTTGTCAGCGATCTCTTTCGTTGTGAGGCCTTCATTTTTGTTCATAACAAAAACAAGCTGACACTGTGGCGGCAAGTTTTTGATGGCCTTATCAATCTGTTGTTGGAGCTCCTGAATGATAAGTTTCCGCTCTGGCGAAATGGAATCGATGACATCCTCTTGCGGGCTGTATCCTGCTAATTTTTGGCGTTTCTGCTTATTCTGATAGATGATGTTGAAGGTCTGATTGCGGACTGCCCGTGCTAGGTAACTGGATAGTTTTTCATTTTGCAAACTGAAAGTTGAGCGAAGTTTCCAAAGTTTACAAAGCACATCCTGCACACATTCTTCAGCTTCCTGCAGATTGCCCAAGCGATTACATGCAACAGCCAACATCTTATCCCAGTATCGGTCATAAATTTCTATTAACACGCGCTCATCATCGGTATTGAAGAGGTTCAGGAGATCATAGTCGCTATATTTTTTATAATTAAGCATTTAGGCAGATTGTAAAGCAAAGCTAAAAAAAATCTTCTTATTCAAGAATAAAAGCGATAACAATGTATTACACTTGGAATAAATGAAATTGTAGAATTTACTTATTTATCTTCTATATATTGAGCGGCAGGTCTAGTAGGTGCAACTTTGAGTTTTTCTGCAATAATTAACAAGCTTATAATTTCATACGGTGCCGTACCAAATCCCATTAGCCCTTGATGTCGTCAACAGACATTACTTGTAAAGGAATATTAGCAGTGATTTTTCGATCGGTTATAACAGTCGAGGAGCTTTCTCCATTTAGTTACACTGGATCTATTTTTTTTTTACTCGTGTCAAATGAAACGTATAACTAATACCTGCTATCGATCTGTTGAATTGTCTTTTTATTACCTCAACAATTTGCCTTTAGCAGATCAAATGGGGTGGGTATAGTGTAATTAGGTTCACTAATCATCCTATTTTAAAAAAAACAAACGATGCCGACTTCCCTTGTGTTCAACTTAAAAAACAATTATGACCCTTATTTTTAGTAGAAAAGACACAAAGTTAACCGCCAGCAGGGTTTCTACCCTCTTGTATCTTATGGGCGTGGCCCTCCTCATACTTTTAGTTAGCTGCCATGAGGACGATAGCCCCGCACCCGAGCAGGCGCACTTAAAAGTGAAGGTAAAAAGTGTAGGTGATCCGTATGATGCAGTCCACCTCGAGATCCAACAGCTATGGACCCGCACGTCTGCAGGTGGCGGAAAAATCGAGGCAAATAAAAGGGTAAACATCCTGGGAATTCGAAAGGATAGCATCGTCGCGGGTGGGTATGTGCCCCATGGCACGCTACAGGAAGTTATGCTAAAGGTAGCCCCTACAGGGAATGAAATAATCATAGATGACCTTCCCTATGCTTTACACACGCCACAAGCACAAATTATCGCGGTGAATATCGCAGCCGACAGTAAGCTTTTACCGAATGAAAACCATACATTAATGCTTCATATTAATCTGTCAGATTTTATCCAAGAGACGGCAGAAGGCAAATTTGTAATTAATCCTAATCTCACCGCAGTACTGGATTAAGCGACAGGTATTACACAACTAATGTATAGAATAAAATGCATAAACCAAATATAACACAGTTTATGCGTTAAATACTGGTCATTAAAAAACCACTTTAAACTTTGAATTTGACCTTCCAACCCATATTTTAATGATTTATTGATCTAACAGTCCATGTGTACGAAAGGCAAAAATCTAGGGCACAAACAAACTTACTTCTCTGGAATTGGTAGAAAAGTTTATTTTAAATAGGAAAAGGTGTGTACCAAAATTGTTGACCTGCTTTGGTTAGGCAATTTGATTCCATTGCTGATTATACCGAATATTTGTATATTAGGATAAATACAAATATTACAGTTATGTCATCCAAGATTTTCCTGCAATCATTACAGAGTAAATTAAAAGGCGGCAACGCGCGCTCTATTCATTTAAATGCATTGCCAGGGCGGTTGGCCACCCGGTTAGACCTCCAGCAGCTTGACCTCATCGAGGATGGCCTCGCCAAATTATTTTTGGATACGTTGTTGACCAAAGCACACGTTGAATTTAAGATTTCATTTGATACAATAGACCTTAATGAGAAAGATGCGGAAACTCAAAAGAAACTGACCTTAATTTCGAAACGACTGAACTCGATCATCATAGAAAATGAAGATTATTTTAAAGAACATGGGATGAAGACCCTCGGATTCGGCTATCCTATTCTTATAAAAAGATCTTCAAAAGACCCCTCGAAAATCATAAAAGCCCCATTATTCATTTGGCAACTAGAGGCCGTTAAATCTAAAAACAAAGTCAATGAATGGTCGTTTTTGCGAAATAAGGTGGTTCAAGCGAATGGAAAAATAGTGGATTCAGATATTCACCCCATTAGTATCAACGAGGTCCTCCTTTCTTTTATCAAAAGTGAAGATGATATTACTCTCCCCAATCTTGCTAATGAAGCCTTAGAAGACTCACTGATTGATAGCAACGAACTAGTGAATGCTTGTGCTGAAGTACTGGAAGCGCTCAATGCGAATAGTATAGAGCAGATACTTGAGGTGCTACGCAAAAACTTTGAAACAGCTATTAACGTATTACCCGAAGCATCCCAGATAGATGCTATCGCCAATAACAAAGCTTACATTCATTTTGGTGGTATTTTTGGTTTGTTCAGAGCGCAAAAAGAGAGTATTATCACCGACATTTCCCGCTTATTGGATCGCTTCGATACTTTTGAATTTGATGAGCTTAAAGTGGAAAATCTATCGACGACACCTTTCAGTGCCGTAGAGACCGACCCAAGCCAACAGGCCATAATAAGTGCTCTCGGAAATGAACCGAATCAAATAATTCAAGGCCCTCCAGGGACGGGCAAAAGTCAATCATTAACTGCACTGATAACAAATGCTCTTGCCAATGGACTAAAGTGTCTGGTCGTCTGCGAAAAGAAAACAGCGCTTGATGTGATCAAGGCAAATATCGAACGTACAAATCCTCAGATCGGCGCTCTAGTAGGTGTAATTGATGATGTGAACGATGCCCGTGAAGCAATCGTAGATTCTGTCAGAGAACGTCAGATCGCAGTTCCGTTTCACATCTCAGTAAGGCAGGCTCAAAACCAGTATGATACGATAAAGTCAAAACTCAAGGAATCAGCTGAACGTATCAACGCACAGCATGCTGCCTTAGCTGAAACGGTCTACGGAGATAAAAGTTGGCCGCAGATCGTCGGACGGTATTTGGCTTTATTAAAAAACTTTAACCAAGTGCCGCTCAAGAATATTATATCGAAAGAGGACTTTAATTTTGCTCAGGATGACACAGAACTGGAAAGGACACTGGTTGTTTTGAAGCATAGCCATAATTTATATAAACAATCGCATCAAGTTCATTCCATATTTAGCCCACTATCAGACGATCTATTTTTAGATCAACAGGTTGGACCATCACGTGTAAGAATTGAAGATTTTATTGCATACGCTCATAAACAAATTCCAACTATTGAGCAGGTTATTACTGAACTTCAAGTAATTGGAAAGCAGTGGGCTGATGATTTTTTGAGCGGCATCCCCGCAATAATGCAGCAAGATTTTAAGCCCTATTTAGCATTTTGTATTGGAGATTCAGTGAAGGAAGACGAATTACCCTCTACTTTTCCTCAGGAACAGCGAATCAATGAAATTGTCGTAGGATTACAATCTGTTCGGATTAAAGCACTACAATTTTTCAAGCAATATGATGATGCTTTGCAACAACATTACAACAGCTATTATTCATTGCTAAGCCATGCACTATCAACTTATCTTGGCTACGCTGAGTCAAGCATTGCGCAATATGGTAATAACTTATTAGATAATAGTAGTGCCGCAAAATTTAAAACAAGCTTGTTGAGTATATTCTCGGGAAAGCATAAGCAAATAAAACAAACGAGAATTGAATTAAAGAATCGCATCGCGCAGGTAAGATCATTCCATGTTCAGAAAAATTATATTGAACATCAATATAACGACCATTTGGAAACGACCGATTTATCCATTTATCTCAACAATATTGAGGAACTACGACAAAAAGCAGCGACTTGGAAAGAACAATATCCTTATACGATAGATAGCTATTTGGCTAATATTAATGATCATCATTTTCATACTGAACTGAGTGAACTAAAAGCGCAAGTAGCTCCCCTACTTCAAAAATTGGATAGTATTGAGCAAATGCTGATCGCTGATTACAATATCGTTCCAACAACCCCAGTTACTGATATCAACGGCTTGATTGAAGCAGTACCTTATCTAATTGAGAGAGTTACTTTCCAATTAAGGCATTTTAATCATTTTCGTGACTATTACGCGGCACGCGCTGATGCCTATCGGAATCTACAAAACTCGTTTGACGATATTGAGAGTAACCAGTTAACAGGAAATATAACGAATGGGGTATTTCTGCCGTATACAGGTCTTCAGGCTGCACAGGACTTATGTCATACGATTAAGCATACCATGACAATGTTCAATGAACGTGTGAGTGATTTCCGTAGCTATCATGAGTGGAAATCATTTTTCCTTTCAGTGGACGAAGTGCAACAAAAGCTTATTACCCGAATCAGCATACATCTTAAAGACCATTGGGCTGATGCTTTTGAATGCTGGTATTTGTATTGGATACTCACGACAAATGAACCACAGGAATTGCCAAAAAGCGATTACCAACTAAAACAATATCAGCAGCAGAAACAAGAGTTTAATAATGCGCAGCTGAATAGCATTATTGCTTTGTGGACGGAAAAACAGGCTGACGCTGTAGGAAAGTTCAAATCAAGAGGACAAAACATAAATAGTTTGTTTAACAAAAAGGGAGCTAAGGGAATGCGTCGCAATTCACTCCGCACTATTGTGAACAGAGAATTTGAATTGTTTACAGATTTTTTTCCTGTGCTATTGGTCAATCCTTCCGTCTGCAGTTCGATACTGCCGCTGCAGGAAGGAATTTTTGATGTGGTCATATTCGATGAGGCCAGTCAGCTGCGTCTCGAAGATACGTACGCGGCCCTGATCCGAGGGAAGGCTAAAATTGTGTCCGGTGATAAGCACCAGATGGCTCCCTCCTCTTACTTCGAGGGAAGTGGAGCGCTGCTTGACCCAATTGATGATGAGACAAAAGACTCCGAAGATGAATTTTCAGATCGGACTGCGCTACAAGCTGCTCAGCTTAACCTTGCAGATAGCGAATCCTTACTCGCTTATGCGGTAGACAAGGGGTTCGTTGAATCTTATCTAAAAGTCCATTACCGCTCTAAACACCCGTATCTCATCGACTTCTCCAATCATGCGTTTTATGGAAATAGGTTAATGCCTGTTCCGGCAAAGGAGCACTACACTCCTATCGAATACTTACAGATTGATGGATTATATGAAGGGCAAGTAAATAAGCAAGAGGCATTGAAAGTGGTCGAATTGTTACAACAGATCATGAAGGATGCCAAAGATAGTATCCCAAGCGTAGGTGTTGCTACGTTCAATATCTATCAACGCAACTTAATCCTGGAGGAACTGAGTGCAGTTCGCCAGCATGACCCTGTATTCGACAGTTTAATGGCGCAGGCAGGAGAATCATTCTTTGTTAAAAATCTCGAAAACATTCAGGGCGACGAACGGGATATTATCATTCTCTCAACGACATTTGGGCGAAAAGCCGACGGCTCCTTTAGTCAAAACTTTGGTCCGATTATACAGGGCAAGGGACATCGCATGTTGAATGTAATCATTACTCGAGCGCGGTCTAAAGTGTATGTATGTACTTCTTTCCCGCAGGAGTATGTTGGTCAGTACCCAAATCTTATCCAGCAGAATGGCAATAAAGGACGTGGTATTATGTACGCTTACTTTACCTATGCGAAAGCGGTAAGTGAAGGGAATGACGATTTGCGAAAGGGCATTCTTGAATTATTAAGTCAGTATTGTACAGATAAACTGTATGAACCCGCGGAATTTAGCTTAGGGTCCGAGTCTCCGTTTGAAGATGAAGTATTTGAACAACTTGCACAGCATATTGGCACAGATCGTTTAGAACAGCAGCATTCCTTAGGCGGTTTTAGGATTGATATCGTTGTAAAATCAAAAATAAGCCACAAACCAATAATCGCAATAGAATGTGATGGCGCAAAATACCATAACAGTCGTGAGGCTTACGCTTGGGACAGCTTCCGCCAGGAGCAACTTGAAAGATATGGATTTATATTCCATAGGATATGGTCCATTAAATGGTGGGATGATGCCAACGGAGAATTGGAGCGACTAATTGATTTTATCCGTCAACAGGATCAGGAAGAGGCAAATTTAGGTAACCATGTGCATGTCGCAACGAAAATCAATATAAGTGATAATTAGCGATGAATGGATGATCTAACTATACCAAAAACAAGGAGAAGAATTGTTATTGTAATATTGACTTTAAAAAGGGACAATACTTCTTAATGAAGTATTGTCCCTTTTATAATGGGTGTAAAGTATGAATAATACTGTAAATATGTCTGTTAAGGTAGTGTTGTTAAATTTATTGAAGGTGCTGTTCCATAACTTGGTAGTGTAAACTTCGTTCCGGGATTGACGACAGTATTGAAAAAACCACCATTTTTGAGGAAGAAGCTGTTTCCGGTTATTCCGCCAATAGCGTCTATACGCTGGTTATTTGAATAGGTCGCATCAACTGTAAAGGTACTTTCCACAACTTTCAGCCAAGTTCCAGTAGCTGTACGAACCCATTGATTACTATATTCTGCTGAACGGCCAAGGAATCCGTTGTCGGCATTGAAGTTTTCGAGGAAGCTATGAAAGCCCGTTAAATAGGTGTTTGTTTTGGGACGTTTCCAGCTTGCAATGAGTATCCAATTATTGGTCGAAGGATCATTAAACCAGGCCGTAAAATCAGTGCTTCCATTGTTATCAGGTTCTCCCTTCAATAAAAATTTATAGGTAGTGGCGGCAGTCCAGTTATACTTGAGGTAGCTTTGTCCACCCGAACCTTCGCCACCAAACTCACCTGTTGTCGTATTTGTCCCTTTTCTATTTAATGTGATGCGATCCTCTGCTGGTATTTGGGATGGGTTATCGGTGCTATATGGACTCCAGACAGAAAATAGTATTCTGCGCTCTGTCGCTGAATTGACCTGCATACCAAAATATCCTTGACCGAACCCATTTGCCATAAAGTAAGAACCTATCTTATCTTCTCCGGCAGGCACTTTCACCTCGCTATAATAATAGGATACTTGCTGATTTGTTGGAATGGTATAATTCAAATGGCCGGATGGACCCCGCCGCGACCAATAGTAGGTGTTATCGACATTGTTGTCGCTATAAATCACCGCGCCATTTGTTGCCGAACTATCTAAAATCAAGTGTGATACATCTGCAAAATAACCGCCTGACTTGGTTACACCTTGAAGATCCATTTTTACATATCCCGCGGCATTTAGCGAATAGGTACCGACCGTGTAATCTTTTAATGCTCCACCTTTAAGTTTGACTTGTTTGCTTATACCATTGATTGTTAATTTCACCGTACTGCTATCGCCTGAAGGTAACACTTTAGCTCTTATTTTAACACGCAAAGCGCCTGATTGTGGAACTTTAGCATAGGTACTGATTACGCTATTGACATTGTTCCAGTTTGCCAATCCGTTGTTATTGATGACTTCTGCTGCACCGGAAGGTGCCGAAGTGACAAAAGCATTCCCACCTAAGGGAACTTCGTATCCGCTTAAACCCGGAGAGGCAGCACGTAGCAATAATTTCGCTTCTAAATTGTTCTGTAACTCGCTTTTTTGGCAAGAAAGAAAGCTTGCCAATACTGCACCGAGCAGTAGTGTAACTTTGGGATATCTCATAATTTAAATTTAATTGTTCTATCGAATTTTGTAAATGCAATTAAATAAAACAAAAAATATACAATGCAATCGTTTGTTCAAATTACTTTTGTAACAAAGAGGATAACTTAAGTGTTACACATCATTCATTTAATGAAATGTCTTCCGGTCTTTACAGTTAGTAGCGCATACAAATTGCTTTTATAAAAAAAATAAATTACAGAATAGAATCACCTACCCTTACAAACAATACTAAAAAACTCACTGACGACACAACAAGAATATATAGTTTAAGAAAGTAAAGGATGCCTTTTTATAGCTTTGCGTAATATCGTGATTGTTTTCTAGAACGAGATGAAGAATAATTTGAAATAAGGATTTGAATTTTGATATGATTTCATCTTCGCTACTGGACAATTTATCGCTGTTTATATCATTTCGGAAAAACAATCGTAAATTAAATAAAATAATGGCATTGAGCTATATCGTATGATGACTAACTTTTCCAATCATAATCCACCTGATTTTGTACAATTCGTACACGTTCACTTTAATGTGAATAATGAAGCATTGCTTGAATTTAAATCAAAAATCACCTCAAAATCCTTTAAAAAAGGAGACATAATTGTCAAAAAGGGAAGAATTTGTGATAAAATATTCTTTTTAGAATATGGTCTTGTAAAAACGTTGTTTACTTCGGATAGCCGGGAGTATATCATGCGTTTTTTCTCGGAAGCAAATATCTTTTCAGTCCTGGATAGTTTTATAGAACAAAAACCTTCTAATTACGAAATTGTTGCGCTCGAAGATACCGCAATAAGCTGCATATCTTATAAAGACTTACAACTATTATGTGCTAAGTATCATCAGATAGAAACTTTCTACCGTAAACTTCTTTCGATGGCCGTTATCGAAATGATGAACCGAATAGGTCGCTCACTTGAAGAAACGGGAATCGTCGCATACAACAAATTCCTAAAAAATCAGGGATATCTCCTTCAACGGATCAGTTTGGCAGATCTAGCATCATATCTAGGTATCACGCAAGTATCTTTGAGCAGAATCCGTGGCAAGAATTAGCGATTTTATCATTTGATAAATACTGCCTGTAAACAGATATGTAATTTAGTAAAAAATTCATACTGTTATGATACAAACATTATTTTTCAGTCGACAGCTCAACGTTATTATCGTACTGATTATTACGATTCTTGCAACCTTAGTAGGCTATTTTTCAATCGGTTTACCTCCAGTAATTATCGTGGGAGGCTCGGCGTTTATTGCTTTTATCTGCTGGCAGAAAACCTACTTGAGCCATCCTACCCATCCCTCATTGATATTGCCTCTTTTTGTCCTTACTGTCGCTGCGCTGCAGGTACATATCATTGAAGAATATCAGACAGGGTTTGCGCCTTCCATGAGCCGACTATTTGGGATTCCCTGGAGTGAAAAGAAATTCCTCCTTATATTTGCGCTCGTTGGGCCAACAATCTATACACTAACTACATTGGGCTTATATTATAGGATTCCTATTGCAGGGTTTGTTGCGTGGTTTATTTTTATCGGTCCCGGCGTCGCTGAATTCACACACTTCATTTTTCCGCTAATACAACCTGATATGCTACCTAATGACCCTCATGTTATTACTGATTCAATATCGGGAGAAGTTATTGAAAATATGCCAAACTACTATTTTAAAACAACCGGTAACTACTATTTTCCTGGAATGTGGACAGCAATTTTACCAATGATACCCGGATGCATTTCGATTTATAAACTATTTGTAATAAAGAATAAAAATCCTTAATTCGGTTATAAAGCATTTTTAAAACAATGTGGACTATAATAAGATCACATTGGGGACAAAGTGAGGAAGAAAAAAAATATTTTAAAACCATTTTATTTTGAAAGTAGTTCACTAATAAACTAAAATATAAATACTATGGCACTTACAACAGGAAATGAAGACAAAGTAACGAAAGAGGTCGAAACCCAAACATCTAAAATTCCTTCTATTGTATTTTTAGCAGCTTCGTTGGCAGCAATGGGAATTTCAGCAGCTTTAAAATGTTGCAAAACTAAAAATGATAATACGGCACTATTCGTTGGTCAATGGGCGGCACCATTTTTACTATTGGGTATTTACAATAAGATAGTTAAAACCGAAGGACACGATTAAGATTAATACGTTTTATTGTAATGTTTTATTTTATAGGCTGGTCAGTATGATCAGCCTTTTTTTTACCTTTTTCAACAAGGTATGATTGTATTGGTGCTGATTATAGTAATGATCTAATCAATTTTAACAACATCTTCAAAGTTTACACAAATGTATTGGGGAAGAATTTTATAGCGAGAACTGGAAACAATCTGAAAAGGGAGTTAGAAAAAATTTCATCCCACTGAATGTCCAAATTGGGATAGAACTTTCATTGTAAAAAAATTATAGGTTTATCCCGGTTATAAGTTAAATACTATATTGATGAAGACGCATTTGGTCCTAATTATTTAAACTTTGGAATAAGATATAAATTAAGATAGCTTCAAAAAACGGAAATTATCGGCATCGTATGGGTAGTCCGTCGTACTAAATAGGCACCATCTCTTCCTAGACACTTTATCTCTGCAGAATCTTTTTTTTATATTGTCGAGATTTAAATTAGTATACTTCAGAGCTTAAATCAAGATAAAAAACGACTAAAATAAAATTTCTTTTGTCAGCAGTGTTTTGTTCTTTTTATCTTGTACCTTGGCAACTAAAAAAAATATAGGCACAATGCCCATAGTAGATACCAATCCTGACCGTATTGAAAACCTAATGAACAAAATAATAAACATTATTAAAGTACACATCACTCCGATCCAATTTGATACAATGGTAAACGTTGCAAACAACTCTTTATTTGGTGGCGTTAGTGTGGATATAATGGTTTGTTTGGATGATGAAAATTTCAGCTGTCTAAACCATTACTTTGCCGATAAATCCAATGATTATTAAAATTTATACGAGTAGACCACAGTAAAACGGGCAATTTTCGATAGTTTTTAGTATTTTGTATCGCAATTCTTTAACTCTATCTAAATATGAAGAATCCTTTAGGCATCAAGGATATCGCTAAGATGCTCCAAATTTCGGTATCGACAGTTTCGCGGGCCTTTCGGGATACCCACGATGTCAATCCCGAAACCCGAAAAAAGGTGCTGGCACTCGCCAAGAAATTAAACTTTAAGCCTAATAAAAATGCTTCCGCCTTAGCTTCCGGTTCAACAAAAAATATAGGTGTGGTCATTCCCTTTATCACCAATTATTATTTTTCGATGGTGATTTCAGGTATTCAGGAAGAAGCTTATGAACGCGATTATAATGTGATTCTCTATGTCACAAACGATCATGTCGCACGGGAACAGAACCTATTGGAAAACCTATCAACGAGCAGTCTGGATGGACTTCTTATTTCGATCTCTTCCGATTCATCCACAAACGATCATTTTGAACAATTGATGGCCAAGGGAATGCCAATCGTATTCTTTGATCGTGTACCTAAAGATATAGATGCCTCCAAAGTTGTCCAAGATGATTTTGCAGGAGCCTTACAGGCGACCGAATACCTAATCCGACAAGGCTATACGCGCATTGCTCATATCGCCGGCCCCGAAAATCTGCAATTCACACAGCAGCGGCTAAATGGCTATCTGCAAGCATTGGAACAGCACAATATGATCATCGATCAGCGTCTTATTGTATATTCGGGTTTTTCACAGGCTCACGGCGCCACTGATGCATTGAAGTTACTTGCCCTCCCTGATCGTCCAGATGCGATCTTCGCTGCCAATGACCGCAAAGCCGTTGGTGCCATTCAGACAATCAAGCAGCAGGGGCTCCGTGTAGGCCAGGACATTGGCGTCATCGGATTTACCAATGATCCTATTGCTACTGTGGTAGAACCCAATTTAAGCACAATTGAAGAACCTGCCATGGAGATCGGCAAAAGGAGTTGTGCACTACTCATCCGTCATATAAAAAATCGGGATTTTGAAATTCAGGATATGATATTGCCGGGAAAATTAATCGAACGGGATTCTACCAAACGATCCTCTTAGTCGTCTTTATTTAATGTACCGTAATTCACCAGCAACAAAACTGTGATGAATGACCACATCTTCATCAAAAAGCACAATATCTGCTTCCATTCCTGTAGCTATTGCTCCAATCTTATGATCCAGCCCAAGTAGTCTTGCGGGGTTGACCGTCATCATCTGTACGGCTTCTACCAAACTGACACCTCCCTTGTTGAGCATTGTGCGGACAAGGCGATCTGCAGTAGCCACACTACCTGCAAAAGAAGAACGATCGGTTAGCTTGGCTACTCCTTCCTCGACGATTACTTCGGTTCCGTTACGCAAGCTTCCCAACACACTTTTACCCTCGGGCATACCGGCTGCACGCATCGCGTCAGTAATCAGGATCATTTTGTCCACCCCTTTCACTTTATGAATTAGCCGCAAAAAGGGCTCGGGCAAATGGACACCATCTGCGATAATCTCCACATCGATCTGGTCCAATAGAAAGCAGCTCTCAATAACTCCGGCATAACGATGCGCATGAATGCGCTTCATACCGGACATACCGGAGTAGAAATGGGTTGCCAGGCGATATCCAACTTCGACCGCAGGTAATATCTCCTCATATACTGCATCGGTATGTGCCAAAGCCAATAAGATACCATGACTGCGCACAGCCCGTCCAAAGTCCAGTGCTCCGGGCAACTCAGGAGCCGCACTCCATCGACTGATGAGATGGTGATAGCGTTCAAGTATAGGCATGTATTCTTTTGGATCCGGATTACGGATATACTTGGGATCTTGCGCCCCCCGTTGATTCATCGCAAAATAAGGGCCTTCGAGATGCAAACCCAAAAATCGGCTCCCTTCGACATTCTGCTCCCGGGCTGCTTCATAGACGGAGAAAAGTTCCAGTAGCTCCTCGCTTTCACTCGTCAAGGTGGTCGGCAGCATGGCCGTGGTACCATGGCGTAGATGCGTTTCGGCAACAGTTAAAAATGCAGACACACTGTTGTCCATAAAATCAGCGCCGCCACCGCCATGGACATGTATATCAATAAAACCCGGTGCAAGATACAGCCCCTCGGCATCCATCCATTGGGCAGCTGACCAATCTTCTTCGACAGCTTCTTTTGCCAAATAGCCTTCGCTAATATGCACAATTTTCCCCTCGGCAATCCATACTGTCCCATCCGCGATCACGCGGTAAGGTGTTATAATATTGGTATTTGTTATAATCCACATATCAGTTCGTTGATTTTTTTGTTTGTCCTGCCCATGTCTGAATCCGATACCCTTTAAAGGCATAAAATATGAGGTATAAAAAACATGGCGTCAATATCCAATAGGCTGATTTAGGATCGATCGTATCGGCCAGTACCCCATACAGGAGCGGAAGTAAAGCATTGCCACATAGCCCCATAATTAATAGTGCGGATCCTTGTTTGGCCAATGGACCGAGCCCTTCAAGTGCCAATGGCCATATGCCTGCCCAGATAAGTGCATTAGGAAACCCAATTAATACAATAAACCAGATCGAAATATCCAGATCCATATTAAACAGGAAAACATGTCCATGCGTCGACACGACTAAGATAGACAAAATCAGACCAACAACTGTGCTGAAACGCAGCATTCTGCGTTGACTGAACACTTTGGGAATCAATATAATTCCCGATAGGTAGCCTAATATTGTTGCCGTTAGCGTATAAGAAGGTAGTGCTTTGGCTTCCAGTAGGGAGAGGCCCATCGCCCCTGCATAATTGATGATCGTATCTATCGCGATAACCTGTGTACCTACATGGAGGAATATTGCCACAGCCCCCAGAATAAGGTGTGGGTATTGAAAAATACTTTTCTTGATCTCCCTACTGTCATTCCCTACTCCACCTTGTTGTTGATCCAATTCGGGAAGAATAGAAAACTTAACAAACAACCCGATCAATAGTAAGATAATTCCAACCACCGTATACGGGCCAACCACACGTAAGATCAATTCATCCAAAGCCAATGTACGGGCCGTTTCTGTCATCTGTGGAAGCTGCTTAAAGAGCTCATTGTCCTGTGGGCGCAAAATAATATAAGAAAAAAGTAAGGGTGCTAGTATACCTGCTCCCTTATTACAAATGCCCATCATACTAATCCGTTGCGCTGCACGTTCCTTTTCACCAATCAGGGTAATGTATAGATTGGCGACTGTCTGTAACAGGGCTAATCCACTTCCCAACGTAAATAGGCCAATCAAAAAGATGGGATAGGCCCTGTTATAGGCCGCAGGGACAAATAAAAATGCCCCCAAGGCCATAATCCAAAAGCCTACCATGATTCCATTTTTATATCCTATTTTTTTGAGCAGATACGAGGAAGGCATCGACATCAGCAGATAAGAGATATAAAATGCAAAAGCAACAAGGTATGATTGAAAATTGCTCAGTTCACAGGCTATTTTAAAATAGGGAATAAGAATGGCATTAATCCAGGATACAAATCCAAAGATAAAAAACATTGTTCCAATAATGCCTATGGATACCCAGGTAGTTTTCCTATCGCGTGCTGGTGCTGTCATAAGATACCGTCATTTTAAAAGCGATGCAGATCCCGCGTCCAGGTAGCAGGTGCAGTCGGCATGCTGCTGCAGGATACTCGCTGGATACAAATTGGAAACAGGTTGCGTGAGGCAATTTTTCACAGCAAGTGCTTTACGTTCATCCGGCACAGCGCAGATTATTTTCTGAGCCGATAGAATCTGCTGTATGGACATACTGATAGCCTGCAACGGTACTTCGGCGAGTGAGCCAAACCACCCTTCTCCCAACTGCTGCCGACGACACTGCTCGTCCAGATTGACAATTAGATAAGCATCTTTTACATCAAAATCAGCAGGAGGATCATTAAAAGCCAAATGACCGTTCTCTCCGATGCCCACAAAGGCAACATCGATGGGATGTGCTTTAATCTTGTGGTGCAGACGTTCACATTCTGCAGCTGGATCCGCTTCACCATTAATCAGTACAACTTCCTTCAGTGTCGCCACCTGGGTGATAAAACGCTCGGTTAAGTATTTCCGAAAGCTGGCTTTATGGCTAATTGGCATGCCAATATATTCATCGAGGTGGAACATGCGCACCTTGCTCCAGTCGATATTACTAGTAGCCACCAGCGTTTCTAGTGTTTCGAACTGGCTCTGTCCGGTTGCTAAAATAATGTTGGCTTCTCCCCTCGCCGCAATGGCAGCATGAATAGCTTCAATTCCTGCAGTTCCTGCATGTTGTCCCAGCTCTAACCGGGTGTTAAAAGTTTTAATATTCACGTCTCTTGATTTAATTTAATGTTCTCGTTGTGTTTTATTTATGATGATACAATGCTCGTTTCCCTTGCCAGCTCAATATCATGTACTTGATTATTTTTCCAATGACCAGCAGTAAAATCAGGCACCTCGATTGGCTGGGAACCATTGGCGACCGACCATTCACTTAAAGGGCCAATGACACTCCAACTGGCGGCATCATAGACATCCATGTCCATCGGTAAACCATTGCGAAGACAATCGATCAGGCGCCAGTCCATCATAAAATCCATACCACCATGGCCACCGATCTGCTTAGCCAGTTCTCCGATCTTTTTGACAATACCCGGTGTATATTGCTGTTCCAGTTTGGTCATCTCTTCGGCAGAAAGGAAATCGGCATGGCCAATAGCGATCTTGCCGGGCAGAGGATATTTCTGCGCAAAGGCCTTGGTACCACTAATCAGATGGAGGCGTGAATAAGGCCTTGGCGAACTCACATCATGCTGTAACATTATCGTACTGCCGCTATTGGTGAGGATATTGGAAATATTCATATTGCCCCGGAAGGGTTTGTCTATATAAGACTCAAATTGCTTATCAGTCGCAGCCATCTCTTTGGCTTTCTTCCCTAGCATAAAATCTTTTGAAGACATCGAACTCATATACTCCATCTTATTACCGCGGTTGACCTTCAGAATCTGGCAGATCGGTCCCAGACCGTGAGTGGGATATAGATTTCCGTTGCGTGTCGCATTTTCCTTTAAGCGCCAAAAATCAAAACGTTTTTCGGCATCAAAAAAACTCTCCAGAATGTCGTGGATATAAGCCCCTTCGCAGTGGACGATATCTCCAAAAAAACCTTGTCTAGCTAGGTTTAAGGTCAGCAGTTCAAAGTAATCGTAGCAACAATTTTCCAGCATGACACAATGTCTTTTGGTCTTCTCGGAGGTTTGTACCAGTCGCCAGCAGTCTTCCACCGTTGTCGCTGCAGGAATCTCCAAAGCGACATGCTTCCCGTGTTCCATGGCATATATCGCCATCTCGGCATGCAACTTCCAATGGGTTGCAATATAGATCAGATCATAATCCTCCTGTTCACACATCTTTTTCCAGTGCTCGGCATTTTCGGTAAATAGCTCCGCGCGGTGACCCGCTGATTTCATCCTTGCCTTTGCTTCAATCGCCTTTTCAGCCCGTACATCACAGATTCCGTTGATCGCAACACCTTCAATCTGGCTCATACGTTCTACTGCAGCAGATCCCCTATTGCCCACACCGATAAAACCGACCCTTACCGTTGGTAACTTGGGGGCCGCGTATCCCGACATATTAAATGTAGCTGTATATTTCTTTGCTGCTTCCAGCCGGATATGATCCAGATTTGTCTTTGCAGAAGCCTTATTTTCCTGTCCACGGCCAGCCATCAATCCAATTCCGGCTAGCCCGGACAGTTTTAAAAATGATCTTCGATTTGTTCCCATACTATTTAATTGATAAGGAGTGTTCCTTGGTTCTTTAATTGCTTCTTATAGTGCTGCACTTTGTTTTTTAATTGCTCTTTGTTGGCTATTTCGCAAGGCTTACCGTCCAAGTGGTAGAGTCCATCGATCATGACTCGCTGCTCATTAAGCGCAAGCAGCATTGGAATATCGCCCCAATGGAGAATACCGGGAATATGGATCGCCATATTGTACCTATCCAGCGCTCCCGTTGCGCCCGGCAGATAACTGATGGGGAGCTCGCGTAGCAGTAATTCCTGTTCTGAGGGATGCAGCACATTGCTGATCAATGCTGCTATTGCCGTCTCCCGGTCCGCAACCAAGGTCTGCTTGCTGGACTTATATTCTTGCTGCAGATAAACATTGATAAGCCCAATTTCAGAGGCCCAAATGCCCATCATGCTACGACCCATCCAGAGCAGTGAGCGCGAAAGTGTATGAAAGCGCGGTAACGCTCCATCGATTTGATCAGCAGTAGCTGAAGAGCGCTCTCCGAGCCCAAAGAGATCGATGAGCACCACTCCTTCACCTTTGCTGCGAAGCGCCTCAATTTCCTGCATAGCGACCTGCTGTTTACCCATCGAGGGGAAATAGACGTGCAGCGTATTTGAGTCGGTAAGAGGCGGGCTGATCAATAACGGAATCAGCTGTCGCCTCGATGTCTCCAACATAACCCGTTGCCAGCCCTGCTGCGACTCCAACGTCTGAACACGCAGCAAACTATCGGTACCGCCTGTATAAAGTAATGCCCGTAGCTGTTTTTTATAGTCGACTTTATCCAGTGTGGATGTCGCAATCCGTGATTCAGTCCGACTAAATTCACAGCTGATAAAATCCGGTATACTGAGGATCAGCTCCTGCTTAACCCCATGTTTCAGTACTGCAAGCTCATTCGTATCCAATAGAAGCACATTGTCCAACAGCAATCCTTTCTCGCGCGTCACGCCAAATGCCCCATCAAACCATTTTATCATACTTATATTCATTTCTGTGGTATAGCTATGTGGTTCATCAAAAAGCTCATAATCGATCCGTTCTGGCACCCCTTGCCGCGAAAAAGCTTCCTTGGCAATACGAAAAGACTTGAGCATCTGATGGGCGTTGAAAGCAGCGTTACCATCTTTAAGTGCCGAAATAATCTTAATAGCCTTAGGAGCCATTGTCTGTAACAGTTGTCCTTCTTCAAAATGCAGGAGCCCATTGGGATGGAGTTCGCAGACACAATTGCTGTTCATGATATACGCGCGGAAAGTTCCGACGCTGACGACAGGAACGGCCGCTTTGATCCGCGGATCCATAGCCGCGAGCCACATCGTCTGATTGCCACCACCACTGGCTCCGGTAGCCCCAATCCTCTCGGGATCTACCTCAGGTAAACTACAGAGCAGGTCAATGGCACGACTGTTTTCAAGGAGCTGTATACCCATCAGAGGTGTTCCCAGATCAAGCAGTGCCGACCCAAGATTAGCTCCATGATATTCATGCTCATGCTCACGTCCGCGCTCGCCCGCCCCCATTGCATCAATACAAAGACATACATAGCCGTTGGATGCCAACATATGGGCCGTACGCTGAACAATTTCACTTCGCCGCCCCGGTGGCCAATGCCCGTGGCTATTGAGTATCGCCGGAAATGGTCCGTTGCCTTTTGGCACATATAAACTTGCAGGAACATATAGCCCTGGCAAGCTCTGAAAGATCAGGCTGTGGACGGTATAGTTGTCCTGCTCAATTGACGAAATTAGCTGCATGTCCAGTGACGGAATAGCATATCCGTCCAGTTTCAGGTTTTTTCTGATCAACTGGTTAATATCTTGCGGATTTGCAGCTTTCTCGCAATCCAAAGCCCCGATAAGCTGTTCCGCTTGATCTTCCATCATGACCTTTATCAGGTCTATCTCAGCAGGTATGGCCAATACGCTGGGCAACGCCACTTTTTGTTGTTGTTGTGCTTGAATGCTCGAATTTAATACCATAAGTATACCGAAAGAAACTAAACAGATCTTGAAGTCTATCATTGTAATTTACCCAATTTAGTCCACATCCCACCAGAGTTTGGTTGCCGCATTGTCTGTACCGCCAAGCAGTGCACGTCCTTTGCTCAGTTCAACCAGATTGTCTGTCGCCTCGGTCAGTGGATAAGGCAATCTTCTAATAAATGTCCCAATAGGCAGGTCTGGGTTGTCAGACTGGATCAATGCATACATTTTTGGGAATCCTGTACGCCTATATTCTGCCCAAGCCTCCATACCATTGGGATAGATCGCCAGCCACTTCTGTACGCCGATCTGTTCACGCTGTTCGACCACGGTTGTTGCCCATCTGACGGGGATACTGGCTACAGCTGGCGAATTATGATAATCGCCGGGAGCGACAGGCTCATGGTTTGAAGCGATATAATTACTGATTTGCGTCGCATCTGTAATGCCCCATTGTTCCATACTCGTTTTGATGCCTTCCTCGTACAGTTGCTTGGCCTCACCGCCCATATTCCAACCATTCAACGCCCCTTCGGCTCGTAAGAAAAAAGATTCTGCAGCACACATCACATGGAAATTCTGGGTAAAATTTCCTTCAATAGCCACGCCATTGTAACGTACCCAATAGGTGCCAACATTGGAATTGGAGCCTGACTGATTACGTACGTTCCCTAGATCCGTGGCCGTAGCACCATTTCGCACGCTATTGAATGCCTTTCCAATATAACTGGGTTGAAAATAAATGCCTAAACGTGGATCGGCATAACCTTTTAGGTATGAAGCAATCGTGGAACTCATTGAAAATTCGTTCCATACGGCAACTTGCGCCAATCCATTGGTATCATTTCCAGAAAGAGATTTGAGCATACTGGCATTGTGCGTATTGCTAGACATCAGACCGGCAGCAACAGCTGCTTCTGCTTCGACTTTTGCTTGATTGGCATCTACCTTAGCGATACGCAAGGCCAACCGCAAGCGGAGCGAATTAGCAAATCTGATCCAGTTTTCGGTGTTTCCATCGAAGATCAGGTCGTATCCCTGAAAGATTTTCGTTCCGGCTGGCAAGGCCTTCAGATTGGCCACCGCTGTAGTCAATTTTTCAAAGAAATCTGCATAGATCTTATCCATGGAGTCATAAGGAATAACATCGTTGGCCTCGGCAGTACCAAAATAAGGGATCGGTCCAAATTGATCTGTTAGCCGATGAAAGGCATATACCCACATGATATTGGCCAATGCGGCCTCACCTGATTTGGATTCTGTATTTTCGAGTATGCTTTTGAGCTGTGGTGCGGTATCAACATAAATAACTGTCCAAAACCGGCGCTGCCAATCTGGAGTAAGCAGATAACGGTCCGTACTGAAGGAATTCGTAGTAAGTGCAAAGTATTGGGCATATAGATCCGGCCCCAGGTTTTGCACTGTTTGATAAAAGGATCGATTCATTGCGGCCGAAGACTGTGCCTTGGCAAACATAAAGGGCAATTCACGCTGTGTGATCACCGTGATATTGTTGGGATCGGTATTGATATCCTGAAAGTCCTTGGTACAGGACAGCAAGCTTAGTGCTAATAGCGAAGTAAATAGGGTGCTTTTTTTCATTGTTCGAGGATTTAAAAAGTTAACTTAACATTCAGTCCAAAAGAGCGGACAGTAGGCGGCAAGCCCACTTCAATTCCCTGAAAATTACCTGCTCCCAATGCTGCCTCAGGATCTATGGGGTTGTCTGTTTTGCCTATTCCCGGAATATCCAATTTGGATTTTCCACGATAAAAGAAAAATAGGTTACGGCCTGTCAGCATGAGCTGTGCACTTTTGATCGCAGCGGTATTTTTTAAGTTAAATTTATAACTCACAGATAGTTCACGCAGGCGGACATTGGTCATATCATAGGTAAAGAATTCTCCCCAGGCATCGCGTCCGTTCTGCGATACACGGGTCCAAAGCTGCTGAGATGTGATAGCCTTGGTATTAGCTGCGCCGCTCATGTCCACCGCATCCAGCACAAGCCCCCCTTTCCGGTAATCTGCGGTATAATCCGCTACTCCAAAAGCCGCTAGATAAGCTGAGGTACCCGATACGATCTCACCACCAATGCGTGTATCAATCAAGGCATTAACCGTAAAATTCTTAAAGCGGACCGAATTTGACCAACCCAATAAGGCCTTAGGGTTAAAATTGCCCAATTTTTGATTCGCTTCTACCACTGGCAGCCCACTGTCGTCAACCACATATTTCCCTGTCGCCGCATCCGTTTTCCATTTATAACCATAAAGATCACCGTATTTCTCTCCTTCATTGACGACAACTGAGGCATATTTGGTATTTTCGGTAATCGTTGCTCGTTTTGTCCGCTCGTGCAGTTCAATCACTTTATTGGTATTGGCTGCAAAATTGAAAGTGGTCTGCCATTCTAGGTTTTCTTTTTTTATTGGCGACGCAGTTAATTGGACCTCAATTCCCTTATTTGCTATATTTCCCGCGTTGATGTATTGCCTGCTAAAACCGCTTGCCATTGGCAATCCAAGAAACAAAAGCTGATTAACTGTATTACTTTTGTACATCGTCAGGTCGAACCCCAATCTGTTAGCAAAGAATTTCATATCCAGTCCCGCTTCATAGGATTTGGTCAGCTCGGGTTTCAATTCAGGGATTGCCTTTATTGGTGAACGAGAGATAAATCCTTTTCCCGCACCTAGCCCAAAAGAATACAACTGTTGAAGTAGATAGGGATTCGCATCGTTACCGACCTGCGTATAGGAAGCCCTTAGCTTACCATAACTGATCCAGGTTGGCAACCTGAGCCATTCATTGAAAATAGTAGATACGCCGATTGACGGATAGAAATAACTGTGTGGAGATTTTAAGGTTGAGGTCCAGTCGTTGCGTGCCGTCATATCGAGAAAGGTATGATCAAAAAAGGCCAGCTGTGCACTTCCATAGACCGAATTTAGACGTCGTTGGTAACCGTTGATCAGTAGAAATTCTGGCGTGGTAGCCATGGTTAGGCTAAACTCATTCGGTACGGACAGGCCATTGGCCATATTTTGAAAGCTACTGTACTCCCGATTTAAGGAACTTGCACCAACATTATAGCTCATTTTGACCGCCTCGTTAAGTATATTATTTACATTGAACAACAAATCAAAGTTGCGTTCCTGATAGCGCGCATGTGTTTCATAATATTTACCTCCGGGACGGACATCGCCAAGAGAAACAGTACCTGCGTAGAATGATCCGGTTGTCTTATCAATGTATTTATCATAACTGAATCTTCCCATTACATTTAGCCAATCCGTCAACTGATAGGTTGCCGAACCCAATGCTGTAATGCGATCGCGTACTTCATTGACCGAGGTGCGGTTGGTACTCCAATACGGATTGTCGTATACAGCAGAACCGGACCAGTACTTCCGCTGCGGCTCACCGGTAACCGGATCAATATCCTCAAAGTCTTTAAGTTCAGCCTCATCCATATCCCGCGGCATCACGTACACTTCCACGGGGATTCCCATATCGCCTAAACGCGGACGATTGTCAATCTGCTGGTTAACGTAATTGAGTTTTACATCTGTTTTTAGTTTTGGGATCAGTTCCGTATTTACGCGAAGATTCAAGTTATTACGTTTCAAGTCGTTGCCAGGAATGATGCCTCCGATTTTATTGTTTGTATAAGAAACATAACCCTGCACTTTTTCCGTCCCTCCATAGGTGCTAATGCTATTGTTGAAGGAGGTCGCATTTTCAAAGAAATCGCGGACATTATTTTTATAGGTTTGCCCTTGTGGTCCCCAGCTCTCACCGACATTCGTACCACTGACACCTCCATTTCCCCGCCCGTAGGTATTCTGGAATTTACTGAGCAAGTTGACCTGATCTAAGGATGCACTACCATTGTAATCAATATTATACCGACCAGCCTTACCTTGTTTAGTTGTAATCAATATGGCACCATTTGCGGCCCTGCTACCGTATAGCGCAGCAGCCGAAGGACCCTTGAGCACATTGATGGATTCTATATCGTCCGGATTGATATTCGCAGCGCCATCGCTCGTCCCATAATTGTAGGTTGTTCCGGTAGCTTGTTGTGCACTGGAATTATCATAAGGTACACCATCTACCACAATTAGCGCGTTGTTATTACCGGAGATGGATTTGTTGCCCCGCAACACCACTTTGGCAGAGGCACCGGGCCCCGTAGCTGCAGTCGTCACCACAGCACCAGCAACTTTACCCGTCAGACTACTCAGTACGTTGCCACTGTTGTCGCGGGCATCATTGACTGCACTTCCATCCAGTTGTTGTGTCGCATAGGTCAGCCCCCTGGTCTGACGTTTGATACCCAACGCAGTAACAACTACCTCATCAATCTGTCGACTTTCTTCGTTAAGCGCAATCTGGAGATTACCGGTTGAGGGTACAGCAATTTCGATGGTCTTAAAACCAAGCAGCGAAACTTTGAGCCTGTCCCCTGCATTTGCTCCGATATTAAAATTCCCCTTTTTGTCTGTCCGTGCTGCAACAGGCATACTCAGATTAGTGATCGTTACACCTTCCAATGCGGCATGATCGGTCGCATTGGTGACACGCCCCTGTACTGTTGCAGTCTGTGCCGTAGCGAGACCTGTCCAAAGGAAGAGACAGCTCAGCATCGTGCCTACTGAAAATGTTGGATTACTGTGGATACGAACTATCATAATTTATCCATTTAGGGTTAAGATTTTTAGTTTATTCAATTGCGTTATACCCCAAAGAAAGACCTAAAAGCCTAAAAATCCAACACTTTTACCGGATAAAGTAGCGGTAACGTTATCGAAAACCACAGCCACTTTCGTACGTAACATAGCACTTAATTAGGAACACATTTCCCATCAAGCAACTCACAATATAATTTAAGAGTAATAAAAATCCACAAAAAAATGTTCACACCCTCTAAAACTTACTTTTGATTTTAAAAGTAAATATCAAGAAATAAAAATAGCTTTATGACGATGTTGAGTGTGGTTTGAAGTTTCCGCTTAACGATCAACCAATTCCTTTACAGATTCTCCATTTTGGTCGATAAATTTGGTCTCAATTTTAAACAACTGATACCACTTTCGGAACGTACCTATAAAAACAAGCAGCATCAAAAGCATAGCCAATATCGCCAATGAAGCCAATAGCAGCTGTCCCTTGGGCAAATAAATATCCATGACCTGTAGATAGCCCGCCCAAAAGGTAATTCCAGCCATAAATACTCCCGGAATTGCCGTAATTAAGGCATATTTCCCTCGATTCATCCGAATAAGCATCGTCGTACAAACAATAAGCCCACAGGCAGCTAACAGCTGGTTACTGATTCCAAACAAGGGCCAGATACTGCTTACATTTCCCGTAAAAACAAGATAGCCCCATGAAAAAGTAAAAATAGCGCTGCATAGCCAAACACCCGGTTTCCAATCCTTATCTTTGAATGCAGGAAAGATATTTCCCAGCATTTCCTGCAAAAAGAACCGTCCGACCCGCGTACCGGCATCGATAGCTGTGAGAATAAACACGGCTTCAAACATGATAGCAAAATTATACCAATAAGCCATCACATTGTCCATAAACGGAACCTTATCAAAAATATGGGCCATCCCGACAGCGAGAGACACGGCGCCCCCAGTACGGCCGTGGAGGTCTACGCCTATCCGATCTGAAAAATGCTGCAGATCTACCGCTTTTAATTCAAGATGTCGTGCCAAAAATCCTGCATAATCACCGACTGGTGTGTTGATCGCAAAATAGTCGCCCGGCAGTAAGGTACAGGCAGCGATCAATGCCATTAAAGCAACAAATCCCTCCACCAGCATTGCACCATACCCTACAAAAAGAATCTCCCTTTCGGTTCCTAGCATCTTAGGCGTAGTTCCGGTGGCAATAATCGCATGGAAACCCGAAATTGCACCGCAAGCAATCACGATAAAAATAAATGGCAGCACAGGTCCGCCGATCACAGGCCCACCACCATGGATAAAATCCGTCAGCGCTGGCATCTGTATGGTCGGATGAACAAAGACAATGCCTATGGCCAGCATCAGGATCGTACCGATCTTGAGATAGGTGGAAAGGTAATCACGTGGCACCAGAAGCAGCCAGATGGGTAAGACTGATGCTAAAAATCCGTAAACAGCAATCGCGATTGAAATGGTCTTGACATCCCAATCGAACAGGTTATGTACGCCCGGAATCTCCATCAAACGATGCCCTGCTATGATGCCAACGATCAATAAAACGCCTCCCAATACACTTGCCAACGTTACAGATCCTGTTTTATACCGCATCAAGAGTCCCATAAATATCGCAATTGGCATGGTCAGAATAATAGTAAACAGGGACCATGGAGCCTCGTGCATAGCGCTGATGCAGGCCAGTGACAGTCCGGCCAAGGTCAGGATTAGAATAAACAGAACGGCTATACCGGCTATCCCACCGACAACGCGGCCGATCTCCTTGGACGCAATGGTAGCGAGACTTTGCCCTTTGTGCCGTACGGAAGCAAACAGGACAACCATATCATGAACACCACCGCCCAAGACACAGCCGATCAAAATCCAGAGTGCCCCTGGAAGATAACCAAACTGTGCCGCCAGCACCGGCCCTACCAATGGTCCCGCTGCTGCTATTGCAGCAAAATGATGCCCAAACAAGACCTTACGATCCGTCTTAACGTAATCATGCCCATCAGCAAACTCGACTGCTGGAGTCGCTACCGCATCATTGAGCCGTAGCACTTTCTGCGCCATAAAAATTCCGTAAAAGCGGTATGCGAGCGCAAATATCAAAATCGACGCAAAAACCAGTGTGAGGGCATTCATATGATCTAAATCCATCGTATATCTAGGTCTAATTCTAGCGCAATATTATTTTTGTTCCAATACTTGTCCTGCCTTCAACAGCTGCTTTTTTAATAGCCCGTAGTCGACATGCTGCACAACAAGATCATGATCAAGTGCCAATACTGCTGCGGCTCCAGCACTTTGCCCCAGCACCATAAATACGGGCTCCATACGAATGGAACCAAAGGCAATATGTGAACTCGATACGCAGACAGGGACAAGCAAATTAGTGCATTCATCGCTTTTTGGGATAATCGATCCATAGGAAATGGCATAAGGCTGGGGTACGTTAACGCCAATATCACCTTCATTTTGAACGTATCCTTCCTTGGTCACATAGCGTTGTACATTGTGGGAATCCAACGTATAGGAGCCCATGCCGATCGGATTTTCTACGCTGCTCTTCCCTAGAATATTATGTTCGGTCGTCACATATTGCCCTATCATCCGCCTTGCTTCGCGGATATACAGCTGAAAAGGCCAGTTATCGTTATCCTTAAATTCATCTTTTGCCAGCCCCCATTCGGCCATCTTTGTCCTGATTGCTGCTGGGACCGAAGGATCATTGGCCATAAAATAATACAGGCCCTGTTGATACCGGCGATGGGCATCGATAATGGATTTGCGTTCCGCATAGCTCGCTTCAGGATAGCTATAGTTCATCCCAATAAAATCGGTGCTGAACGGACCATGGTTGTTGGCATCCGTCTTATGATTGGGCACCAGATCAAATTTTTGAAAGGCTTCGTCCCAGCCGGCACGGAATAGACGTTGCAGAAGAATATAGTGCTGTGGATCGTAGCCAGCAGGCTTAGCGAAGGCCCTCCGATTTCGGGCATCATTGGTCAGGCACATCCGAAAGCAATAGGCCTGCAGCTTCTGATCTGCAGCGCCATATTCCCCGGGATCTTCTGCAGAAACGCCGAACACCAGGCCACTGCCAGGATCGCCCTCGCGTTTATAGGGGCTAATTTGCGCAATAAAGTGATGCCGGTGCTGAAAGACTCCGGTCTGTACACCGTTCCACTGCTCCCCATAAGTCTTATTGGCCTCCCGCCCGATCGTATAGCCTACTTTGGCCAGCGCCATTAGATCGCCTTCATAAGTGGCATCAATAAATATTTTTGCTTCGTAGACTGTTCCATCTAAGGTCTTAATCGATTTGATGGCTGTGGATTCTTTTTGAATGGCACTTTCCTGCCGATCTAAATATGCTCCACGGATCACATCAATCTGATGATCCCGCACCCAGGCATCAAAAATACCTTCAGCGACATGAGGCTCAAAAATCCACATTGTCCCATGCTCGCGGTCCATCGCCACAGTGCCCTGCCCCCGATTGCCAAACGACGTACGGGACTGCCAGTTCCAGCTCGATTCTTTCGAATAATGATCGTATACGTCCTGATAGAATTTTTTGGCAAGGCCACCAATAACTGCTTTATTCCCGGTATCGGTAAAGCCAAGTCCGCCCGAACTCAGACCTCCCAAATGCTGATCGGGCGATAAGATGATTACAGACTTACCGGCCTTCTTCACTTGCAATGCGGCAGTAATCGCCGCAGGAGTTCCTCCATAAACCAAAACATCTACCTTTTTGGTTACATGCTGCGCTTCTGCCTGTAGAAAAGCCAAGATAAGCACTAATTTTAATCCAATTTTGATCTTTTTCATACGTTTAATTTTGATCTGAAACGGGAACCCACAAGATGGCATTTGCTGCCAATATGCCTTTTGCCTCCGACGTAATCTCGACATAAGGGGTACTGACTCCCTTTTCAAACGCATATTCGCCGAGCGCTACCCAAGTACTTGTGGTCTGTCCCAGAATATTGACTTCCTTAAAATTTATTGTTTTTTCAATCTTTGTATTCCCTGTATGGATAATGAATGTCCCGCTCGGGGTGCTTTCGGCGGTTTTAGGAAAATAACTGTATAGCATATATTTTCCGCCAGCAAAATCTTTGCCGGGAGTAAAACGGGCCACGGTCCCGGGGCTGCTGTCGGCTTCCTGATAACTCATACCATAACCTTTTTTTGCGGATTTACGCCAAGTTCCTTTCAACATGACCTGATCTTCATTTTCGACATGAATGATATAATCGGCCTTGCGGCCATCTGCCTTCGGGTTGTCACGCAATATTTGTTGCACGCGCGTAATATTAACATCTTGAACGGCTATTTTGTTGTCGATCGCTTGGCAAGCGGCCACAGCACCTGATTGACCCAATACCATAAATACAGGCTCCATGCGGATGGAACCAAAGGCGATGTGACTTGCCGACAGGCATACTGGAACCACAAGATTGTCGATTTCCTCTTTTTTGGGCACAATAGCCCTATAGGAAATCGGGAAGGGAGAAAATCCGCCAACCTCAACGTTACCTTCATTTTTGACCATGCCATTGACGATCACACGGTCACAATTGTGCGAGTCCATGGTGTATGCAGCATAGCCTACGCCATCGGATACTCGCGCACGCCCCTGACAGTGGTGTTGTGTCATGACGACATCAGCAATCATCCTTCGGGCTTCGCGAATATATAATTGTGGAGACCAATGGCTATTTTCGAGATATTCGTCTTTGGGGTATCCCCATTTTTTGAATTCGCTTCGGATCGCCTCTGGTACCGAACTATCGTTGGCAACAAAATATAATAAACCTTTGGTGTAATCTTCATGGGCCTTGATAATCTCTTTGCGTTCGAAATAATCGGCTTCGGGATAACGCCAGTTCATGCCAATCATATCTGTTGAAAATCCATTCCTGTTATTGATATCAGTCTTTCCATTGGGCATCAGACTCCAGATAAATACGTCCTGGATACTCTTCCAAGGCTGTATCTCCTTTTGCCTCTTTAAGAGTTCATATTTGGTTGCGTCGTAATTTTGGGGTTTGGTGATTGCGTTTCTGTTTTCAGGGACATTGGTCAATGTGATCCGATAATTATAGGCTTGAACCTTAGCATCACCCGTTCCATTTTCTTTTAAAGGCTCCGTATTGATCCCCCATAAAATACCGCTCTTAGGATCACCTTTTTTCTTATAGGGATCTACACCATCGGGAAACTGATGGCCATCAAGCAATTGCACACCATTAATTGTCTCTCCATAGGTACTATTTGACTCTCGCCCCACGTGGTAGGATACGCCAGCTTTGGCCATGAGGTCACCCTCGTAGCTGCAGTCCATAAATATTTTGGCTGCTACAGTTATTTTTTTTCCATCCCCCTGCTCACTTGGAAGCAGTGAAATGGTTTTAATCGATCGATTGTCAGTCTTAACGGCTACCAAACGATGTCCCATTAACATTGGTGTGTTAGCATATGCCAAATAGTCCTTAAAAATAGATTCGGCTACCTTGGGTTCAAAAATCCATTGTTCAAAACTGCCATAGTGCTTGCCCATTTTGCGATAAAAATCAAGAGCGAGCCCTGTGACGACATATTTGTTTCCAATATCCGTCTGCCCTAATCCACCGGAGCTGAGCCCACCTACCCGTGTACCAGGATCAATCAGTAAAACTGATTTTCCGGCCTGCGAAGCGGTGTATGCTGCTATTACGCCGGCTGAGGTGGCACCATAAATACATAGATCTACTTGCTTATCCGCTTGTCCATTGACTAGCTGCCAAAACATGGTCAAAAGCCCAATAGTCAATAAAAGTGTTTTTTTCATCATCTTCGGATTTAATAGCCTGGATTTTGTTCCAGGTTTTTATTCGTTACAATTTCAATATTCGGGATCGGCCAAAGGTAATTCTTGTTGGGGTCGAACTTGCGGAGCTCGATAACCCGCATGTCTTTCTGATTGGCGACATTTTTATAATCCACGTAGCTATCTGCATCGATCGTCGGCGCATTGGCCAACAAGCTTTTTGGAATGCGGCCATACAGCGTCGAATTCATAAATTTATCGGCCAGTTTCCACCGTCTCAAATCGACTAAGCGAAAGCCTTCATTGGCTAATTCGTAAAGTCTTTCTTTCCGTATGATCTCGCGCAGCTCAGCTTGCGTTTTATTACTCGCGATTGCCGGCATATCGACGGTAGGGCGCTGCCTGATGCTGTTGATTGCGTCATAGACAGTCTGGTCGATCGTATTGTTTTCGACCATCGCCTCGGCGTAAATCAACAACACTTCGGCATAGCGGCTTTGAATAATATTTAACTCCGATTCCATGGTAAAATCTTTGTCCTTTATATCGACATATTTTTTCCAACAATAACCAGAAAAGGTCGCATAAGCATTGATCGCATCCTGATTTTGGATACGTACTGCCGTAGATGTATTGTATGTATAGTTCCAACAGGTTATACTATCCTTATGGGTCTCAAACTGAAAACCAAAAAACGTGCTGCCGGGAAGTGCAATGGTATACCCCAGACGTGGATCCCGATTGGCGAATGGTTTTTTAGGATCAAATCTGGAAGATTTATCAATGGCAAATCCGTCAGTGCAGAGATAGCTATCAACAGCGGATTGCGATGGAATTTTGTTGGAAGTTCCCTGTGCGTTGCGCGACAGAAAACCGCGCGTAGCACTGTGGGTTTTTGTTTTTTGTAACCGTAAATATTGAAAAGCAAAAATAATCTCTTTGGAAGCTTGCCCATCATAGGTAAATAATTGGCCGAAATCGGCGTGTAAGGCATATACTTTTAAGTCCATGACTTCTTTGGCAGCACGCGCAGCCTCTTCCCAAAGACCATTATTAAGTGCTGCCCGAGCGCGTATGGCCAATGCCGCTCCTTTGGTAGCACGTCCAACATCTGCTGAACCATAGCTTACTGGCAAAATCGTAGCCGCTTCATCAAGCTCTTTGAGGATGAAGTTAGCAATTTCAGCCTTAGATGTTTTCGGAACATTTGCATCAGCAAGGCTTAGGCCACTTGTTACCAAGGGCACTCCCCCAAAGTAATCGATCAGATATTGATAGACATAAGCCCGGATAAACTGTGTCTCAGCTTTATAACGCTTTTGAAGATTGGCATCCATTTTTCCATCCAACTTTTGGATATTGTCCAGGATGAAATTACATTTGCCAATGACCTTATAAGAATTGGTCCAAATATTTCGAATGTAGCCATTATTGCTGTCGTGATCTCCCCTTCCGACAGCCTGTAAATCAGAGGTATTGCGGTCCCACCCAATATCGGTGGCATCATCAAGCGTGAGGTTGATGGGCATGTCGTCCGTGGGATGAAATGCCAGGGCACTGTACAACCCATTGACAACCAATGTCAGCTCATCCTGATTTTTGAAATAATTTTCGTCCGAAGGGCCATCCAACGGAGATCTGTCCAGGTATTTTTCGCATGCCCCCACCAAAAGGAGCACTGCAATCGATAGTATATATAACGCGAGTTTATTTAGAGTTTTCATACTTGCCAAGTTTATAATGTAATATCCAATCCAAAAGAATACACCTTCACCTGTGGGTAAAAGTTACCATAACCTACTGGTGCTTCGACGTCATAACCGTCCCAAAATTTGTCTACGCTAAATAAGTTTGAACCATTAACAAATACGCGAACTTTATTCAGTCCGATGGACTTTAGCAGCTCAGCCTGAAAGGTATAGCCGAGCTGCAAATTTTTAAGACGAAGATAGGCGGCATTTTTCATCCAGAATTGGGAGGACTGCTGGTTGTTATTCTGTCCGAAAGCCAGTCGCGGATATTTTGCTGTAGTATTATCCGGTGTCCATCGGTCTTTATTATCCTCACGTATCGTTCCACCAATTGCCCCCGTCGTCGTAAAAGGCTGAATACCCGCCCCGTAGAGATAACCATCGGCTTTGCCTACACCTTGCAAAAGAAAACTGAGATCGAATCCCTTGAAACTGAAATTGGAGTTGAGCGAATAGGTATATCGTGGAATGGTACTACCAATGATGACCTTATCGGACTCATTAATTACTCCGTCGTCATTCTGATCACGGTATTTGAGATCACCTGGTGCTAAGGTACCAAACTGTGTGGCATGAGCTTTTATCTCCTCCGCTGTTTGGAAATAGCCGTCGGAAACATAGCCAAAGATGGAATTAATGGGATAGCCTTCCCGATTGACCGTTAGACCAGTCTGATTAATTCCCCGCATATCCAGTACTTTGTTTTTGACATCAGAGAGATTAAGTGTAAAATTATATTTAAAGTCTTTAGCTGGATCGCTTCGATAGCCCATGGAAAGCTCCCAACCTTTATTCTCAACGACGCCTGCATTTTGATAAGGCCTATTCAAACCAATGATGAGCGGGATATCCAGCTGTAATAATATATCACTGGTTTTTCTGTTGTATAGATCTGCGGTAATAGTCCATCGCTTAAATAAGGTAAGATCAATCCCGATATTCTTCTCCTCCGTAGACTCCCATGTAATATCAGGATTGGACATATCATTTAGCGCTGCCGTATTAACGATGCCATTGCCTAAGGTGTACGAACCTAGGTTCAAAGATGCCACGGCAGGATAAGTCCCGATATTCTGATTTCCCAGTTTACCCCATGATGCCCTGATTTTTCCCTCTGTAAGCCAGCCCTTAGCTGCGGTTAGGAACTGCTCCTCAGAAAAACGCCATCCTGCTGATGCCGATGGAAAAAAACCATAGCGTTTACCTTTGGCAAACCTGGAGGAACCATCGTAGCGTGCATTGAGTTCCAAAAGATAACGATCTTTGAAAATGTAATTGATCCGGGAAAATAAAGATTGTAATGCCCACTCGGAAGCACTTCCTGTCGCTGACTGATTTAATGCCGAACCCGCATTGAGCACTTCATAGTCAGGGAGAACGTAGGTGTCCCTAAACCCCTGGGAGTAATCAATCTTGTAGTCTTCCCGCGAACCACCAACCAATGCTTTCAACTGATGTGGACCAAAATCTTTGTTTACCGTAAGGGTCGCCCGCATATTATTAAACAGTTCTTGGCTATTGTATTGCGTAAGTGCTGTACGCACAGGGACCGAGAAGCTCGGCGTACCATCTGGAAAATAGGACTGCACTGCTTTCCGGAAATTCTTATTTACCTGCGTCGCATATTTAGGTGCATAATTGACCTCAGCGGTCAACCATTCTTTGGGTCTATAGATCAATGATGCATTGATACTTCCAAATGGACTTTTGTTGGTAGCAACACCACCATCGGCCGCGGCCGATACGGGATTATTACCATTCCAGCCCAGTCCCCATGTACCATTGGAATTTCTGAAGGATTGATTGGCTGGAATACTGCTCATCCACTGAAAAAGTTCTTCAATGCTCGCCGCTGGTGAGGTGACGATCGGATTGACGTATTGAAAGTCAAATTTAACGGCGAGCTGATCTGAGAATTTAACATCCACGTTGTTGCGGATGGTATAACGCTTAAACGAGCTATTCAGTGTCAAACCCTTCTGGTCGAAATAACCGACCGAAGTCAGCATTTTTACTTTGTTTGTGCCAGCATTGACTGTCAGAAAATGGCTTTGCTGAAATCCATTCCCCTGCAAGGATTCCTTTTGCCAATCAGTATTGGGATACTCGTCCGAACTACCGTTGCCCTGACTACGGTAGGCGGCAATAATATCTTCCGGATATAATGGACTTGCACCGACATTGGTATACGCTTCATTCGTCAGCAGCATATGATCCAGGGCATTGACGATTTTGGGCATATTGGTTGCGGACTGCCAACCAAAATAATTATTGTAAGCAATAGCGACCTTATCAGAACTTCCCCTTTTGGTCGTAACCAAGATGACACCATTGGCAGCTCTCGAACCATAGATCGATGCGGATGCGGCATCTTTTAATATGGAAATATTCTCTATTAAATTGGGGTCGATATTATTGATGGAGCCTTCGATCCCATCAATCAGCACCAAAGGTGCGGCGTTGCCAAGCGTACCGATACCGCGAATACGGATATCCGCACCGTCGGCTCCCGGCTTACCAGAACGCTGGGTCACGGTTACTCCCGAGGCCATGCCCTGAAGGGCAGAGGAAGTTTGCCCAGCGGGCCTATTGTTCAGATCTTCACCCGATACGGCGGAAACAGCCCCCGTCAAATTGACCTTTTTCTGAACACCGTAACCGACGACAACAACTTCGTCTATTATTCCAGTGTGTGATTTCAGACGGATAAGCACGGTATTTTTGCTGGTAGCCGTTGCCACAAAATGCTTAACAGAATCAGTATCGTAGCCGAGATGGTGGGCATAGATCGTATAATTTTCGCCAGCAACAAGTGGAGTCAAAACAAACAATCCGTTGTTATCGGCTACAAAATGGAGTTTTTTGCTGCTCTTTTCGTGGATAAGATCAACAGTAGCGCCGGGTAATGTATTACCTTCGTTGTCAACTATTTTACCATTTACTTTCAGGTTTGATTGCGCAAATCCTACAGAAAAGTATGGAAATAGCAATCCCACGAGCATTAATTTGATTAGAATATGCTTCATAATTGTTTACAGTTGGTTATTCTGATTTATATATTGGTTTATTTTTCTGCGTTGGGTTGATTCTCTCCTACTGTACGTCCTCCTTTCTTCCCGAATTACTGATGTTGACAATACCATTGTTCACTTGGAATGTACAACCGTTCAATTGGCAGAAGCTGGTCAAGAAATTCGCTAGCGATTCTTTGCTATTTAAACTTCCTGTAAATGAACTATTGAGTAAATCTGGATTATCGCATATAATCGATACATCATAAAGGCTTTCGATTACTCTTAAGAGTTGAATGTTTTTGGTTTGGTTAAATTTGACAGACTGACTGGTCCATTCGACATTGGCAGTTAGCTGTGGAATGAGTTTTCTTAACTCCTTATCTACCCGAACAGGCTGAGATTTTGTCAATTCAGGCTCCGAAAACTTAATCATCTGCTGCAGTTTTAAGTTGACCAATACTTCCTCTTTTGGTTTGAGGTATATTAAATTTCGGTGCTCTGCTGTAACTGATCCGACCGAGATTTTGCCCTCCATTAATTTTATCAGTACATGATCGCCATCCATTGGATCTACGCTAAATATTGTTCCTAAGGCAGTGGTTAAATATCCTTTGTAATTGACTTGAAAAGGTGCATTTTTGTTTTTGTGCACGTTATAAATAACTCGCCCTTGCACCTGATGTACATCGCGGTGGCCTCGGCCACTATATTCGAATCCGATTTTTGCATGTGGATAAAGGATAACGGTCGTGCTATCAGGAAGCTGAGCATTGATCGTATAAGCATTTTTATTTTCATACCAGGTGACCTGTTCTTTTGTTGACGTTGAGAAATTTTTCAAAAAGAGAACCGACAGTACGCAGATTAGCACGGCGGCACAGGAAGCCCAGGCCCACGGGCTTATTCTCTGAATTAGCATAGGTTTGGGCGGATCTACGGCATAAATATGATCGAGTACTTTCCGATGAACCACGCTTAAATCTGGTAACGGAATTTGTTGTAATGCTTGTCCTTCATCCTGATCCAGCATCTCAGTGATCCATAAATCTAGAATTGCAGTATCCATCTCGGCCATTTCGTCAAAAAATGACTCATAATACTGCGCATCCAAGCGGTTGTGGATATACGCCAACAATTGATCTTTAACGGATTGCTCTTTCAAAATTTACTATAATTAGTTCAATACATTGCTGTATTTGTTACTCTATACGTTTGACAAAGAGAAACACACTATTACTTTTTTTATTTTTTTTATAGCTTAAATAAAAAGGCCGCAAAAAGACTGATTATATACTCATCTCGGTAGTTTTCTTGAATATATTTTTTGATATCTTTGAGTGCACTCACCAATTGATTACTCACAGTAGATACTGAGATGCCCAGTAAATCGGCTATTTCTTTATAACTTTTGTCTTCAAATTTATTGAGGATCAGAATCTCCTTTCGTTTGGGGCTTAAGGAGTCGATTGCATTGGTCAACATCTGTTGTTTATCTTTGAAAAACAGCTTTTCTTCGGTATGATAATACAATTCTATAGCGGAAGCCCATATTTCCAATTGAAGAGCCTTGTCTCTTTGCACTTTTCGAAAAAAATCCATGGCCAAATTATCCGCAATATGATTGAGAAATGAGACAAATCCCTTATTAGGGTCAATCTTTTCACGTTGGAGCCATATTTTGGTAAATACTTCTTGTAAGATTTCTTCTACAATAGTTTGATTTTTCACCAATTTGATCAATCTAACATAGATCTTTGGCGAATAATGGAAATAAATTTCATTAAACGAATTTAGGTCTCCATTTTTAAGTTTTTCCAGTGTAGCAGCTTCTTTAGGAGATTTCATTTGGCAAATTCTGATAATTGGTACGAACGACGAACTTAATATAGTGATAAATTTACTAAATCAAAATCATTGGTACCCCAAATAAAATTTTATAGCCCCTGAGAATTATTTTATAAAGTGAATTGGTAGACATTTCGTTGCTTGCCTAACCATTCTATTTAGTGATAGACTGCCATTATCATCCAATTTATCGGACAAATCCAGTAGACTTTTCCGTTCAGGCCTATCGCATTACTATTTTGATTTTTTGGCAGCAGACTACTTTCTATTCTTCTTTAGCATTTCTTCCTGATAGCTTTTAAAATTATAAAAAAATGGCTCGGCTATCTTACCATTGGGTTTTGGTTTCTGCCGGCATTCAATACCTTTAATAGTTCTTATGGAAATGTCTGATTTTCTCAAAGTTTTTCCTGTGTGAGATTAGGCCGTTCTGGTAAAACCGATAATGCAACATTCGATTACCTTTAGCGTTTGTTTAAAAAGTCAGAAATTTAAAAGATTATTATCGTAATATACTCCATATAGGATCGAAAAATGGTCAGCAGAAAATAGCGCGGTGCTCAGACTATTTATTTTTATTCACTCAGTTTTAACAATTCGCCAGAATCCGCGAATAGAAGTCGCTATCTTTCCAACTCTATCAACGTTTGTATCAATTTTTTTGCGTGCAGTCTTGCATTGACTCTTATTTCTTCCTCAGTATAGCCCGCAGCTAGCGAAGTACCATGAAAATAAATCGGCTCAATGTAATTCATTTGGGTATGGTAAGCTGTCTGCTCAAGGTGTTTACAAAATTCATACACACGAAAATGCTGAAAGCCTAAAGCGGTGTAACTTCTTTCTGATGAACCTACTGTAAAACTCGGTATAAAGTTTTTGTCCTTTAGTTTATCTCCTTTTGAACCATAAGCAAATTGATACTCAAATACCCTATCAAACCAGTGCTTTAAAATGGCCGGCATATTGTACCAATAAAACGGGTATTGAAAAATAATGTTCCTATGGCGTAAAAGAGCTTTCTGTTCTTCTCTTACATCAATATCATAATCAGGATATAACGCATAGATATCCCTGATTTCAATATTCATGTTGTTGCTCTTTAGCTCTTCAATAATCGTTTTGTTAGCAAAAGATTTATCATAATTGGGGTGTGCTAAAATTACTAATGACATACTATAATTATTTTAGTAACAAAACTATTTTAAGTAAATTGCATTTGCAATAACTATCAAGATGGATAGGTCGAAATAAATGTAGCATGAAAACAGAATGTACCGGCGATTACGTGACACTTAAAGGGAAAAGTTACCCTTGTACAGTCAGTCTAACAATGGATTTGATGGGTGGAAAATGGAAAGCCGTTATCCTATATCATTTAAAAGATATGCCAAAAAGGTATAATGAGCTTCGGAAAGAAATGCCTACAATTACGGAAATGACATTGAGTCTGCAATTAAAGAAATTGGAAAAAGATGGTTTAGTCACGAAGAGGGTATATGGAGAGAAACCTCCTATAATGACAATTTACAGCCTATCCGATTTAGGGAAAAGCCTTCTTCCAGTTCTAGAAGCCATTACGAAATGGGGTAACGAAGTAGTAAGTGAAAATGGTGAGTTTATAAAAGTCTCATAACAACTATACTTTTGCATCGCCCGTATTTACTATCACACTAAGATTCGGCTGTAAATCTATTTTTCGAGAATGATTACCATCAGAACTTACAGCTTGTGTTTGTAACATTAATTTCGCTATACACTTAGTTCTCTACGGTTAGGCAGCTTCATAAGATCAGTTTACTATATAGCGCTGGAGATCATGTGATATTGGCCATGTTGACATTTCTCCATCGTACTCGATAGCAATGCTAAAGTGCTAATGCTATAATCCCTTTTTACCCTCTAGCCAATAGCCATGTAAATAAATGTTACCATTTGATTTCTCTTTAATGATTTTTCGAAACGTTTGAGCCGACTTTACGTTCCCGGTCAACACAAAACTGGCTTCGCGCCAATCCGAGCTATTAATTATCGGTGTTCCGCTTAGCCAGCCCTCTTTACTGAACAAAAAGTTTTTGGGAAATATAAGGCAGTTTTCCAAACCCAATAATTTTGGAACTTCTTTGTTCTCTTCGTCTAATTCAAAAATGAACAGAAATTGTCGTTTATTCTCCTTTAAAACCGGAAGAAAAGAAACAGCAAGTGCTAATGAAGTTTCATCGCCAAAAATCACAAACCTTCGCGCTGTTTTATCATAATACCTACTTATCGCTCTCGGCTTATACATAACTATTTTGTCGCCAACCTTTACGTTCGCCATAAAACTACTTCCGCAACCTTTACCATTCAAATAAATGATGAATTCAAACAAACCCTTTTCAATATCTGAATAAGAAACCGAATATCTTCGCGCTTCTGTATCGTTCACCCTAAAGTCGATAAAGGAGCCGACCGCGAATTGTACGTCTTTTAAATCACCTTTAAAACAAATCTTCTTAACAGATTTTGATAAAAAGACCGTTTCAACAACTTCGATCAAGGGTAGCTTGGGCGTTAAGAACTCTAAAGTATCAAATAACCATTTTGGTGCACTTGGCATAATATTACATTTTGTTTAAGCAAAGTACACGAGATTCGATCGTATAAAAAAGAACAGAAGAGAGTAAGTATGGGATTAATCGTGGTTTTTTCTACGAAATGTCAAAGCGGTAACTCCTGCAACTTTGGTAAATAGTCGCGAAAAATAAGGATAATCATCGTAGCCTAATTCAATTGCAACCTCCTTTACGGATCTATCTGAGTGATAAAGCAGGCGCTTAGCCTCTAAAATAATTCGTTGTTGTATCTGATATGAAACGGATACACCTGTTGCGTTCTTCACGCACTCATTCAGATAAGCAACGGAGATGTTTAATGCTGCGGCATAGTCTGCGGGACGTTTCATGCTCACAAAATTTTGCTCAAGTAAACCCGTGAATGCCTTATGAACTATTTCAAAACGCGAAAGTTTCTCTGCGTCTTTTGTTTGTTTGAGAAATTGCGACATAAATAGGCCAACTAAGGTATTGCAACTGTCTCTTACCTGGCGATCGTATAGTTTGTCATCTCTTCGATCGAATAGCTTTTTACATAAAGAAAAAGCTTCTCGTATAATTGCTAAATCTGTCTTTGAGGATAAGGTTAATGGCTCGACAGGTGTATTCATCTGCAATATTTTCAAATAATCCGCATGTAAGTTTTCATTGGACATGGTCATTATAAAACCACTTAACTGTTTAACTTTCAAAGCCCTGTGTACCTGATTTGGCGATTGATAGATAATAGTAGGCTGATCTATGAAATATTGCTTAAAATCAATTTCGGTATGCGAGATGCCACTTTCCTGCAATACGAAAAGGTGATAATCGTGTCGATGTGCATAATTGAATTCTTTACTTCCTGGAATTTCCGACTCCATATTAATGACAGCTATGCCATTACCGTAATCTCGGCCCCAGGTTCTAATAGGAATAGATACCGTCCGTTTGCGCATAGATTTTAAACTATTATTAAATACAAATGTAACAATAAATGCCTACAACGAAATCAACTGCGATAGTTATTGACGGCAATAGATAGGATAATCTCGAGTCTTATAAAATTAATGTAAAAATACCTAAAGCGTAAAAAAAGATATAACAACAGCTAACAGTCTTTGTTTCTAATTATCAAAATACAAATATTGACCTTACAACCGACTAACTAAACTACAGACAACCCTATATTGCATCGCAATATTAACCATGTAAGCAACTGGCCCGGGATAGTCCAAAAATAATTTTAAATAGTGGTGAACCAATTTCTCTTGGCCGTGTTCTAATCAGCATGGTGATGTCGCCAGCATATATACATTCAATATATTATGAAAATAGCAGTGCTTGCTCATTTAAAACATCCCATCCGCAAACCATTTATGGGCGGACTGGAAGCCTTTACATACGAAGTAACTAAACTTTTGTTGCAAAGGGGCCATGAGGTTACCTTGTTTGCGAGTGAGCATTCGGATCCTAATCTAAATGTACATTCTATCCTTAGCGATGTTGATTATGATATGGAAACATTGAGCAGATTTCGCTCTCACGAGTTAAGTGAGGATTTTATCTCTACGCATCACGCTTATCTGGAACTGATGCAGGAGATAGACCAATATGATTTTGATGTGGTGTTTAACAATAGCCTAAATTATGTACCGATTACAATGGCAACCCTTATGCAAACGCCAATGGTAACCGTATTGCATACTCCTCCTATCTTTGAGATGAAAAGGGCTATTTTGGCAGCAAATCGCTACAAAAAGCTAACGTATGTCTCTGTGTCGGAAACAAATGCTTCTTCGTGGGAGCCTTATATCACCGAATGCAAGGTTATACAAAATGGTATCAATCTGGATAAATGGATATTTACAGCTAAAAATGCCGGAAATTATGTCTTATGGTTCGGTAGAATTCATCCTGATAAAGGAACCCATTTTGCAATCGCAGCAGCAAAATTAGCCGGAAGGCCTATCAAAATAGCGGGTTCAGTCGCCGACAAGCACTATTTTGAAACTTTTGTTAAGCCGCTTCTGGATGAAAGCGCTGAGTGGGTAGAGCACTGTACACACGAAGAACTTAATGAACTTATTGGGAATGCAGCAGTAAGTGTTATTACGCCTTGTTGGGAAGAACCTTTCGGTTTGGTTGTCGCCGAAAGCTTAGCTTGCGGAACACCAGTTGCGGGTTTCGCGAGAGGAGCACTGCCAAAGATTGTAAATAACGAAACGGGATGTCTTACCGCATCGTGCTCGGTGGTTGAATTGGCAAAATGCATAAACGATGCGGCGCAGCTTAGTAGAAAAGCTTGTCGAGCACATGCTGAGTCAGCTTTGGATATTAAAGAAATGGTATCCTCCTATGAAAATGTATTTGCCCAAGTCATCGAAAATTGCGAAAGTAAGTATGCCCTATAAGTACGCTTTTTATATCCATCACCACGGGGCGGGTCATTTGACGAGAGCCTTAGCCATAGCAGAGCAACTTCCCCATAACGAAGTGGTATTTTTTGGTAGTTCATTGGCAACTTATAAAGATCTATTACCGGAAGATATCTTAACAATCGAATTGCCATTTGACACGCCTACTGATAGCGATCGGGATTGGACAAGTAGTGAGTTGAATTTTTTACATTATGCCCCTCTTAATGTGAAGGGAATAGTGGAGAGAAACAATCGTATAATAAATTTTTTCGCAAAAAATAACCATTGCCTACTTATTGTTGATGTGTCTGTCGAGATCGCATTACTAGCCCGTCTCTGTGGGATACCAACCGTAGTGGTGAGGCAGCACGGTGACCGGTCTGATACTCCGCACATACTGGCCTATGAAAGCGCATCTCTTCTGCTGGCACCCTACGTAAAATCAATGGCGCAGCCTATCGAAAAGGAGTTTATACAAAAGACATTTTATTCAGGTGGGTTCTCTAAATATAGCGGAATGTCAATTGAAGAGCATTCGAGTTCGGAAGATCAGATAGCTATTTTCTTTGGCCAGGGTGGCACATGTTTTGACCTGCCGCTTATTGCTCAAATTAGGAGGGATCTACCGCAAACATTCAATTTACATATACTTGGTACCATACAAAATTATCAGGCTATTGATGGAGTGAGTTATTATGGCAATTCAAAGAATGCATACCCTATACTTAAAAATTGCGGGATCGTAATTAGCAATGCTGGGCATAACTGCATAATGGAATTGGGTGATTTAAGGAAAAAGATTATTTGTATACCTGCAGAAAGGCCTTTTGAAGAACAAAAAATAAAGGCCAAAATATTGGAAAATGCAGGAGTAGCCAAGGTGGTAGAAGAGAAAGATTTACATCAGGCAAACTGGTTACATATCATTGAAAAGACAAAAAAATTGAAGATCGAAGGCTGGGAAAAATTGATGAACCCAAAAGCGACTTCTGAAATTGCAACACAGCTTAAGAAACTGCACTCACAATTATTTAAAACATTATCGAATTAGAAATATGTGCTCCACTGCTCCGGTCTCCGTATTGACAATTGTACATAAACGCCATCATGCGCTGATAAACCTGCTTAACGGACTCGCTAAAAATTCTATCTTACCGGCAGAAATAGTGATCGTGTTTATCAATGAACGTGCATACCCATTTGAAGATGATGAATATCCCTTTAGAATAAACACCGTAGAAATGGAAACAGAAGGGGATCTAAATTTGGGCGAAGCAAGGAATATGGCCATAAAAAGTTCTAGCTCTTCCTTTAATATCTTCTTAGACGTAGACTGCATTCCTGCGCAAAATTTAATCGAACAGTATCTGCCCTACTCGAATAAAAAGAATGCTTTACTAAGCGGTAGGGTTAGGTATTTGAAAAAAGGCTTTGCAGATAAGCCTGACTGGATGTCGCAATTAATGAAAAACAGCAGGTCCGACCCTGTCAGGAAAGAGTTAAATCAATTTAGTTACGAACTATTCTGGTCACTCAATTTTGGGTGTAGCAAAGATACTTTCAATAAAATTGGTGGATTCGATCAAAACTATATTGGATATGGCGCTGAAGATACAGATTTTGGCTTCAGCGCAAGGAAAAATAGTATAGCTCATATTACAATCGATGCATTGGCGTATCACCAGTATCACCCAAGTTATAGTCCACCTTTAAACCACTTTAAATCCATTGTCAACAACGCTACTCAATTTTTTCAAAAGTGGGGAGTCTGGCCCATGATGGGATGGCTAAATAAATTTAGTGAAAGCGGCCTTATAATTTTTAAAGATAATGAGATTATCATTATTCGTGAACCATCAAATCAAGAAATTGTGGCCAGTCTAACGGAATAGAAACTATTTAAACATACGAAGTAATTTAATAATCCTATTTTCGCTGTGTAATATTTCAGTATTTTTCAACGTATCGCTAATTACCAATGAAACTCTTTCCTGTATTTTTTTTTCATAATGTGCAATGGCAGTTTGAATGTCGGGAAAGCCATCGTTTGTTAAATTTTCTGCTAATTCAAAAGCGTCTTGCATTGCTTGGTTTACTCCCTCACCGGCGTATGGTGGCATACGATGCGACGCATCGCTAAGCAATGTCAAGTTAGGTAATGTCGGCCAAGTTTGGTGTAATGGAAAATGGTATTGTGGACGTGGGATACACCAAATTTCATTACTTGAAAAAAGTTCCTGCCTTTGCGTACTCCATGGCGAGAAAGCGATTTTAAACCACTCGAAAACCTGTTGTTTATCGTTAAAGTCAATACCGCAGTCCTGCACCCAATTTTCAGACACTTTACAACCGGTATAAAATGATAAACTTTCCTCTCCCTTTGCACTTAAAATAATGGATTGTTAAATTCTAAATGCAAAGACTTTCAACAAATTCCGTTAATGGGCTGTTAGGTTTTACTACTCGATATTGTAATTAATTTTTCATAGTTACATTCAGTTGATACGTTAACTTTCCTTCCTAATTTTGCCTCCACACATGAAGTTGTTAAAGATAACAAAACAGATACGTATTGATTAATAAGATATAATCGCGTTTTGAAATAAGATAATGTCTCAAATTAAATTGTATTTAAATATTCATTTAAAGACAACTCCGTTTCGATCTGCAATTTTTTGCGTAGTCTATACCGATGAATTTCTACTCCCCTAACGGTAATATTCTGCAGCTGAGCGATCTGTTTGGATGTAAAATACAATTTTAAATACGCGCATACTTTGAGATCATTTCGAGATAATGTTGGATGCTTTGCCTTCAAATTGTTTAAAAATCCGTCGTTAAGTTCATCAAAATGACTCGCGAATTGGTTCCAGTTTGCACTATTCTTTTCAATATCCTTCAATAACATGTTAATACGTTTCAAATTAGCGTCTTCGTGATCGCCAGTATCAAGCTTTGCGAGTTCATCCTTAACTTTAATTAATGCACCCGAATTTTCAAGCAACTGCATGCTAGTACTCGCTAGTTCTTTTGTTTTGGACATCACTTCATGTGCTAATTTCTCGTTATTCAACTTCATGATTTCTTTCTCATTTTTCTCAATTTCCAGCTGATGGATATAACGGAGTTGCGCCAACTGTTGCTCATGTTTCAGCTGCTGTTTGTGTCTCTCTATTTTACGCAAATGAATCAAGGCAAACACAGCGAGTATAGCCAATAGAAAATAAGCAATTTTGGCTAATAGGGTCTTATACCATGGGGGTAAAACGATAAATCGGTATTCGGCCACATCGGATTGCTGGTTTAAATTATTCTTTACTTTCAGAAGAAACGTGTACTGTCCATCCGGCAGATTGGTATAGGCTTTTTCAGACTGGGGGTTCCATGAAGACCATTCGTCATCATAACCCAATAATTTATAACTGAATTCAAGATGCTGATTTATCCCATAACTTGGTGAGGAAAAGCTAAATCGGAAAGAGTTAAAAATGGAAGGTAACCTTAGGACGTTGCCTTTATTAGCATTGAGTGGATCCTCTTTTGACTCAAAGGCATTTGAAAGAAAACCTGCATAAATAAGACTATCCCTTTTTCCTGTTGCAATAATTTGAGATAACATGGCTACAGGCCTTACACTATGTTTCAAATACTTATCATAATTGATATGAATTGCCCCTTTCTCTGCTCCTATATAGATATTGTATTGGTCAATAGTATAAATATGTTCAAATCCTGTGGTGTTCATCCCTTCTATCTCAGGAAAATTAATAAGATGATAGGTTCCAAGCTTGGAATCAAATCGCCCTACCCCAACCATTTTCCTTGTACAAAACCAGATATTTCCTTGCTGGTCATCTTTTAGATAACGTATGGTCAAGTCTTTAAAGGCTGCGAACTGTTCTGCAGGCAAAAAACGATTTATCTTATAATCATAGCGATAAAGCCCTTTCTCCGTCGCAAAGACAATCTGATTTTTTATTTTAAATACGTAATTCTGATAATCGGCAGGTAGCCCATCTTTATGATTGCAGAGTTTGGCCTGATACGATTTCTTATCGTCCGACAGCGTAATCCGGTAAATACCCCGATACGGGTGAGATGCCCAGATAGTCCCTTTTTCATCTTGTTCGAGAAATCGGAAAGAATCAGAAGGTCCATCTAGCGGGCCTTTTATCGAGAATAAGCCTTGATTAAAATCAAGCAACTCGAGGCCATTATAGGTTCCTATTAAACTTTCTTTTACCGGATAAACCATACTAAGGGGAAGCAACTTCCAAGTTCCTATCCCCTGCCGAACTGGCTTGAGGGAATGATCCGTAATCTGGAATAAACCTTTGTTGTGTCCAAGTAGTAATTGACCATTAAGTTGTTCAAGGCGCCATGCTTCGCCACCATCGCTACCCGGAAGGAGGAAAAAAAAAGCTGGTGAACGGCTTTGATCGGTCAATCCTTCTTTTATTCTAGCATAATAAACTCCGTTCGAGGAGGAAAGATAAAGTTTATTATTGAAGAGGAGTGTAGAATATCCCGTCACATCATTCTCCATATTGGGACGGAGATAGCGAATGGCACTTCCATAGCTGATCACAGAGATGACATTGTCTGTACCCACCCATATATTCTTCTGTCTGTCCACAAAGACGGAAGTTACATTTCTATTTTGCAAACCTTCCCTGACACCGATATTTTGAATTGTTTTGCCATTTAGGCTACGGATCTGGCAACCTTCTTTGGCATTACCGACAACGAAGGTTGAGTCATCTATTTTCCCTATAGACGGTGTATAGCTGCCGTCGCCACCCTGCGTACGTAGTATTGTCAGTTTCTGGTTCTGTAAGCTGTAAGTTTCGTTATTTAAAGTAGACAGCCACAAACGGCCTTTGCCAAGGGAGAGCATGGATGCGATCTTCACATCTTTAAAGGGTAAGTCTTTTACGTAGGGATTCCATTTATTGTCGCTAAACTCCAACAAACCATTGCTTTTATCCTGTGCATAAAGTATGCCGTCCGACTGCCCCATATAATACCACTCATCCGCCGCCGGATGTACTTGAATCTTTTGTCCTTTCAATTCAAATATCGCATTGGTACCGCGAAAAAAAACAGATTGCCCGACGCCAACCGTATTCCAGATATCTGCAAAATTCCGATATCCTTCTGGAACAAGATCGTGTAAGGAATGATAAACGAGGCCAAATTGCGGCGAACGCTCAAAATAGCCAAAATCACCCTGTCCGCCAACATAAATTCGATCTTCATCATCAATCCAGATAGAACGGATGTTGGTATGATTGGGGAGGGAAAATGTTTTCCAATATCGTCCATCAAAGGTCAGTAGCCCTTCACTGTTACCAAAGTACATGATGCCCTGGCTATCTTGTTTTATATCCCAAGTGCGACTCCCCCCTTGATAGACCGATTTACCATAGTTATAAACCAAAGGTAAGCCAAGTAACTCCTGCGCGGATAGCCTTTTTGAAAAAACAGAAAACAATATAAAAAACAGAATGGCAAAACACCTCATAATAATTCCTTTCAATTGGCTGACGTAAACTTGACGTACCCCAAATATATTGAATTGCCGCCGAAAAAACCAACATGATGTAGTGTTGTTGTACCCCTAAAACTCGACAATAAGCTGCTTAAGCCTAATTTTGATTCTTGATAATTATAAACAATTCCTAAATTTCAATTCATTACACATGAAAAATAATATCAGTATTATTGCCAGTACTGTACTGTTCTCTTGCCTATCCACTATAGTAAGTGCGCAGACTAAAACAGTGACTGGACGGATTACAAACGAAAAAGGTGCTCCTATCTCGGCAAGCATTACTGTGCAAGGAAATGCAAAGATTGGGACAAGCAGCAATGAAAACGGGGAATTTTCACTCGCTATTCCTACAAACGTCAAATACCTCATCATCTCATCATTAGGATATGAGGCGAAGACAGTACCCATAAATGGAGATATCTTAACGATTCAGCTCATGCAAAACAACAGTGACTTCAATCTAGATGAAGTGGTAGTTGTAGGCTACGGTACGCAACGAAAGGGCGACCTCACAGCGCCCATAGGAACAGTAAATATGGAAGAAATGGCCAAACGTACTGTTTCCAACCCAATGGATGCAATACAAGGCGCTGTTGCTGGTGTGCAAATCGTAAGTTCGGGCGCGCCCGGATCTTCGCCCGCTGTTCGTGTACGTGGCGTTGGCTCTTTTAATAATGAAAGTCCTCTATATGTGGTGGATGGCATGTTCATGGACAATATCGATTTCCTCAATCCAAATGATATTGCCGACATTTCGGTTTTAAAGGATGCTTCTGGCGCAGCAATCTATGGAGTACGTGCCGCAAATGGTGTCATTTTGGTGACCACCAAAAAAGGAAGTTTAAATATGAAAGGGAAAGTTACATATAATGGCTTCGCTGGTTTCCAAGCCCCAACACATGTTTTGAAAATGGCTAATGCAAAGCAATATGCGGAATATGCAACAGCCATTGGAAATGAGGCCTTCGTAAAAAGTTCGGTGGAAAAATATGGTGGGACAACGACCAACCCGGCGATGGATACCGATTGGTTCAAAGAGCTCTTGCGCTCCAAGGCTCTGATCACCAATCATAACCTGGATATTATGGGTGGATCTGATAAAATTACCTATTCCATGGGGCTCAATTATGTCAAACAGGATGGCATCATGGATGCCAGCAATATGAATCAAAAATATAATATCCGCTTACAAACTGATGCCAAAGTAACAGATTGGCTGAAAGCGGGTTTTAGCGCACACATCAATAACTTTAAAACCTACTCGCCTAATAATGCTGCTTTTAGACAAGCCTATTTCGCATCGCCACTCTACCCTGTTTATGACCAATCATTGGAACTGTCCAAACCGGAAAAATTTGGATCAAGTACCGCCATCGGTATGCAATCGGGATTTTGGTATAACAATCCGGTAGCTACAGCTTTTTATAATACGAATCAGACAAAGGGGTTCCAGATTCTTCCGACGATCTATCTCGAGGCAACATTATGGAAAGACAAGATCACTGTTCGTTCGCAGCTTAGCCAGAGGTATCAGTCCACACATAATATAAACTATAATCCTGTTTACTACATTGACAATGATCAGCGCAATGACCGCTCCTTTTTACGTTCAGCGCAAGCACGCAACACCAACTATATTTTGGACAATCTCCTAACGTATAAAGATCAGGCGGGTAAACATCACTGGTCATTTTTGCTCGGACAATCATCACGTGAGGAACGCTGGCGGGAAACTTGGGTACAAGCCAATGATGTGCCAGAATCGGAGGAGTTTTGGTATGTTGGTGTGGATGCGCAAGGTACGGGTTCGGCCACAGGATATGGAGAGAAGGGATTCCGAAATGCCGGAATATCCTATTTTACCAGAGGCACCTACGATTATGACAACAAATATTTGCTAACAGCAACATTCCGTGCAGACGGCAGCTCAAAATACCAAACGAAATGGGGTTATTTTCCGTCAGTGGGCCTAGGCTGGGTATTGACCAAGGAGAAGTTTATGGAAAATCAAAAACTTTTCAACCAGCTTAAATTGCGTGGAAGCTGGGGTAAATTGGGGAACGATGGTATTCAGCCTAATGCAGGCTATGCTACAGTGTACTCAGGCAATAACTACTCAGGGATATTTGGAAGCGAAGGAACTACCAATGGAACGCGCGTACCTGGATATCGCGTCGGCCGTTTTTTCACCCAAGTGCGCTGGGAAGTTGTGGAAGAATGGGATGGCGGACTTGACTTTGCCTTGCTGAATAATAGTTTGACCGGCGCGGTAGATTATTATCACCGCACTACACATGACCTTGCTTTTAGCCGACCTATCCCCTTTTCGTGGGATCGCGTATATGGCAATTGGGGAAGTGTAACAAACAGTGGTTGGGAAATTGGTCTGCAATGGAAAGACAAAATTGGCGAATTGAGCTATGCGATTGGCGGAAACCTGACTACCCTAAAAAACAGCGTTACGAATCTCGGTGGACTAGAAAGCATAATGAATGGTTATCCAGAATGGTCTGCTGAATTCCCCGCACGTATAGAACTGAATCAACCCATAAACTTTTTCTACGGTTATGAGGTAGCTGGTGTCTATCAAAATCAAGCCGAGATTGATGCAGATCCCATAGCAAAAAGATACAATCAACAGAATCCAAACACACCTATTTTACCTGGATATCTTCAATATAGGGATCAGAACAATAATGGCGAGCTTGATGAAAAAGATCGGGTAAACCTCGGCAATTATCTTCCTACGTTAGCCTACGGATTTAACCTCGCGTTTGATTATAAAAAATTTGATCTAAGTATTGCCTTTCAAGGTGTATCCGGCAACAAGATACATAATCTTAACCGTGCAATGCGCCGAAAATACAATCAGATGAATGTTGATGCCGCATTCGTCGAAAACCTCTGGACTGCAGAAGGAAGCAGTAATACGCACCCATCTGCCAAAGGATCCGTTGCCCCTTGGAATCTTCAGGCAAGTTCATTTTTTGTGGAAAGTGGAGCATACCTACGGATACAAAATATACAATTGGGTTATAATTTTGAACTCAATAAAATACCCGCGCGTGTGTTCGCAACTGCCGACCGCCCTTTTATATTTACAAAATACAATGGTTTTACACCCGAAATAGCTGGAATGGGATTCGATGCCAATGTGTATCCGATTGCTTCTTCCTACAGCCTGGGAGTCAAAGTATCATTCTAATTATTAACCTTTTAATTTAAACTGCATGAAAACTCTTCAATATATCCTAATCGCAAGCTGCTTAGGTCTTTCCTGTAGCCTATCCAGTTGTAGTAAATTTTTGGACAAACCTTTAGAAAACCAGCAGCGATCTGAGGAGATTGATTATAGCAATACCGCCTTAATGTACGGCCCAGTATCTGGTGTATATCGCTCGGCTTCAGACGATAACTTAGTGCATTGGATTGATCTTTCCATTCGCTGTATGCGTGATGACGACTACCAACAGGCCGCACCTAATCCAAATGATAATCCCGAATTAATGGGTATTAAAAATTTTCAAAATGATGTTACCATTCAATCCTACTGGGGCCTAAATCAATCATGGATCAGTTATTATAGCCTCGTCATCGCTGCAAACAATGCTTTGATCGAATTGGATAATTTTGCTGAAAAAATTCCAGTTTCCAATACGGCGGATATAAAACTGAATAAGCAGTACAAAGCCGAAGTCAGGTTTTTAAGAGCATATGCTCACCTGATGGCTTCACGCCTGTTTGGCAATGTACCTATTCTTATTGACAGCGATAACATTGGCCGTTTGGCTACCATCCAGAAAAGTACGGTAGCAGAAGTACGTCAGTTTATAATTGATGAAATGAATGCCTGCTCGGAAGATCTTGAAGATGCCCGTCCAAATCAGTCAAAGCACATTGGGGCGGTAACTAAATATTCTGCCCTTCTTTTGAAAGCGAAAGCCGCTGCAGATTTGGCCGGGAATGATAACGGCAGTGCCCATTGGAATGACGTTCTGGATGCAACAAACAAAATTATTGCGAGCGGTCGATTTTCGCTATACCCAAATTATTACGAGCTTTTTAAAATACCAGGAAAGTTGTCGAACGAGTCTATCTTTGAACTACAATATTCTGATTTTGGATTGGGAACGGGCGACATCGTTCGACCAGGCGTGGATTGGGGTACCTTTTTTAAATGGCAGGGCCCTTCTGGGGATCAAAAAGGAAGTCCAATCTCCGGAGCAGGCTGGGTACCACCTTCTCAAAATATCGTTGATTTCTTAACCAATAGAGGTGAAACGGAACGCTTAAAGACAACGATTTTATATTGTGGCGTAGATGGCAATCCGGCGACTACATCGTTAACTCCAAGTGGTGATGCCGTTTATGGAAATCCATTTGGCGTAAAATATTTCAATGGTAAAGCCTATCTCCCAAAATCGCAGATGACAGCTGGCCGAATGGAATATGGAGCAAACAATAATGTACGTATATTGCGCTATGCGGATGTTCTTTTATTAAATGCCGAAGCGAAGGTCAGGAAGGGACAGAATGGGGATGAGCCTTTTCGTCTGATTCGTGAACGCGCAAAACTAGCACCGATTACAAATGTAAATTTAAATCAGATCTTGGATGAACGTCGAGCGGAATTTGCCTGCGAATGGTGGGGTGAGCGTTTTAATGACCTGGTCCGTACCGAGCGTGCCAAAGAAGTCTTCGGCGCAAAATTTACCCCTGGTGTCAGCGAATACATACCTATTCCGCAAACTCAGATAGATGCAAACCCTAACTTTCGATAGATGATGACAGCAGCAAGACCACTAATATTCATATTGCTAAACGTACTTTTCCTTTCCTATGCATTGGGAAAGGAAGGCAAACCCGTTAAATCGACAATCGTTAAAGATGAAAATGGTTTTACACTAATGCGTAATGGACAGCCTTACTTCATTAAAGGAGCAGGCGGAACAAGCAATCTGGAAAAATTAAAAGCGTATGGAGGCAACTCCATACGCACATGGACACCCCAGCAAGCTGGTGAAATCCTAAATAAAGCACAAACGCTGGGCCTCACGGTAACCTTAGGGCTCGATGTGAAAACAGAGCGCCATGGCTTCAATTACAATAATCCGGCAGCTGTTGCCAAACAAAAAGAATATATTCGCACAATTATCCTGAAATATAAGGATCATCCGGCACTGCTCGCATGGGGAATCGGCAATGAACTCAACCTACATTACAGTAACCCAAAAGTATGGGATGCTGTCAATTCGATCGCCGAGATGATCCATGAATTAGATCCCAATCATCTGGTAACTACCATGCTGGCCGGTGTGAATCAAAAGGAAATTGATTATATTAAAACCAGATGCACAGCACTGGACCTGATCTCTGTACAAGTATATGGTGGCCTTGCCGCTGTTCCTGAGCAATTAAAAAAGACGGGATGGAGTAAACCCTATATTGTGACAGAATGGGGGCCTACAGGCCATTGGGAAGTCCTGCAAACACCTTGGGGAGCTCCTATTGAGGAGACTAGCCACGAGAAAGCGAAAGTTTACAAAAGCCGATACGAAGCCGCTATCGAACAAGATAAAAACTGTCTGGGCTCTTATGTCTTTTTGTGGGGACAAAAACAGGAACGTACACCAACATGGTATGGATTATTTACTGAGCAAGGTGAGGAAAATGAGGTTGTCGATGTTATGCAATACCTTTGGTCGGGCCAATGGCCCCATAATCGGGCCCCGCAGTTAGACTCTCTATTATTGAATCATAAGCATGCAAAAGATTTTATCTACCTAGAATCCGGTAAATCCTATCCTATAGAAGCCTTTGTACATGATCCCAACGGCGACAAATTACAGCTACGTTGGGAGCTTCTCAAGGAAAGCACAGATCTTAAAGAAGGTGGCGACCGTGAAGAACGTCCGCAGGGATTAAGTGGCTTTATAGATGATAACGCAGTTGACAGGACACTCTTGACGGCTCCTCCTCTGGAAGGCGCCTATCGGCTATTTGTCTATGCAAACGATGGAAACAACAAGGTTGCAACAGCCAACATTCCCTTTTTTGTAAAGCCAAATTCAGCTATAGCAAATAAGATAATCTATCATTTTTCGCCGACACCGATATGGGCTGATGAATTTAATTATTCCGGATTGCCCGATAAAAACAAATGGTCTTATGATGTCGGTTCTTTGTACAACGGCTGGGGCAACAATGAGCAGCAGTATTACATGGAGGCATCAGCATCAAATTCCATCGTGGAAAATGGTGTCCTGAAGATTACGGCAAGAAAAGGAAATAAAGATGGCAAAGCCTATACCTCTGCAAGGCTGACCAGCAAGAATAAAGGAGACTTCAGGTATGGTAGATTTGAGGCGCGAGCAAAATTGCCGAGCGGGATTGGTACCTGGCCAGCGATCTGGATGCTTCCCACTGATATGAAATATGGTAATTGGCCCAAGTCGGGCGAAATAGATATACTTGAACATGTCGGATACGATCAGGATATGGTGCATATATCAGTGCATACCAAAGCCTATAACCATAGCATAAACACACAGAAAACGAGTAAAAAAAAGGTGTCTGGTGTTTCTGAGAAATTTCACAACTATCGTGTAGACTGGACACCGACATATATCAAAGGTTTCATTGATGGACAAGAGACCTTTCACTTTGTCAATGAAAAGAGGAGCTTTAAAGAATGGCCATTTGACCAAAAGTTCCATTGGTTACTTAACCTTGCTGTCGGTGGAAACTGGGGCGGCAAAGAGGGCGTAGATGATACAATATTCCCCGCAACGTTCGAAATAGATTATGTCCGTGTATATGGTCTATTGGATTAAAACTCTCCAATCTAAATCTCAAATCGCTCGTCACATCAGCTTGACGAGCGATTTTTTTTGCTCCAGTACCTTGCCTGAATTACCAAAGTTAGTCGATAGCAATAGTACTGCTATAATTATGTGGAGACGGACTTAATATTTAGCAAGTGACTGCTTTTGATCCTGCTTTTTAATATAAAGTTCTTGTACCAACACCATAACAATGACCAATATTGGTGTAGCAAGTATAACACCCCACGCTCCAAGCCAGATCCCGACAAAGACTTGCGAAATGATAATTAACGCCGGGGGCGTTTTAATCAATTCCTGTTGCACCAAGGGTGTAATAAAATTGCTTTCTACCAACTGAACAAAACAATAAAGCACAATCACCCACAAAGCAGCAGATGGGGAATTTGAAAGGGCAACAAGAGCTGCTGGAATAATAGATATAATCGGACCAAAGTTGGGTATGAAACTTAATAGCCCTGCAATAAGAGCTAATACTAGCCACAAATCTATACCCAAAATAGCAAGTCCAATGCTCGTAAGTACAAACACAACAAACATTGAGAATAGCATTCCCTTTAACCAAGACCTGAGATTTTTTACAATTTTTTCTATCAAATTATTGCCTTGAGAACGCATATCGGCTGGAAGAAGCTTTACAATTCCAGTCTTATATTGGTCGGGAGCCGCAGTGAAAAACACTCCAATAAATAGCACAATATAGATATCTCCAAAAACGCCGACTGTACTATTAAAAAATCCACCAAATAATAGTGACGCTTTCTCGACTATTTTAGAAGAAGCTATTTTTTCATAAATCAATTTTATGTTACTATTGCCTTCGATGAAGTTTTTAGTATCTTCAATTAGACTAGGAACTTCTTTGGTAAACTGAACCACCTCCCCTGTTACGCGGGCTCCAATTAGAAAAAAAGTTCCGAATAAAAAGCTGATCGACAAAATGATAGATAGTGGAAGTGACCATTTTGGGTGTATTTTTGTTTTTCGGGCAATTAAACCTGCAAATCCATGAAAGTATATTGCAATGATGGCACCAGCTAAAGTATACAAGAAAACCTGGTTGGCTTTCCAAGATAGCAGGAGGGCGATGACTATCAATGATATGATGCCGGTGGCTATCCATACTCTTGACGCAAATCGATGGTTTATCTGTGGTAAAGGATCTTTATTTTCCAATCTTTTATATTTCTAAAATTAATTTTGCTTTGCTCTTAAATTTGCATCATTAACAATGTAATAATCGCATAGTTTATTCGAATATGTAATATTTCAATGATCAATATTTCAATGCTACTTAATGTAACGCTGGCCTTCATACAAAAGTTTCGATTATTTACAGTATATCTTAAAATAACATGCAACTACCTGATCACGGCTAAAACAAAAGAAAAACCACTCCACATGTCGAATTATTTGGGAAATAACGAGCAATCCTCAATATCGATTCTTATCGGAAAATTTGAAATCCTGCAATCTTGGCAAAGGCCTTATCAAAACTGTCTTCTTTCGTACACTAAGTACTTTGCCTGATCCAAAGTGCTCATCTGTTTCGGTTCTGATTCCACGTATGAGATCAAATTTAGTTTCAGTAAATATCGTGTTTTCGTCAAAATAGCTGTTGGCGATATCACTAGTAAGTTTTTCAACATAAATCAATTCGAAATTACCTCTATTGTATTTGAAGTGATAGGTTATATTTCCACCTTTAATTTCTTGCCACATTTTTAAAATTCCTTTTTCAATAATAAAATCGGGCACTTGAAAACCATTGTACTTTCTTTGGTTTTCGACTGGATATTGCGGTTCAATAGCTTGATCTGAAGTTAATGCTATGGTTAACTTTCCATGATGCCCTGATAGCAAGATTTGTAATCTCAACGGTTGCGAATCATCGGCTGTATCCATATTAACGGTAATTTTATCCATTTTACCGTCATTATTTAAATCCCCAATCTCTTCTCTAATCTGATAAGTGTATTTTTTTTTACTAACAATATTTTGAGAAAATAAGTTTAACGGTACTAACACCAAAATAAATGCAATGAAATGATAAAAGCTATTATTGAAACCACCCCTATTATCTCGGTCTGCGCCATTCGTCAAGTTTAGAATATACGCTTTTGGATCTATTAAATTCATATAAACCTTTACATATTTATTAACATTCATTTTTTGCAAAATTTAATTTCAACCTCTCCGCATTGGACGGTTATATAATCTGGTAGGACACGACCAATCAACAAATACTTCTTTCTAGACTAAGTATAATTATCGTATTTTTTTTTATTGATACTGCCGTAAGGTAGGCATCATTCTGCAAACTCTAAGATACAGAATTTGTATATTTCATCGAAAATTAGCTGAAGAGATTCTTCCCCTTTTTGGTATACCTTCTTCGCACCATTATTATACATCTGGTCCACCATTGGGCTGCTAAACAGGCTACTGTATCCAAAAATTAAAGCATTCGGATTCAGCTCTTTCAGCAGAATAGTAGTTTGAGCTCCGTTCTTAATAGGCATCAAAATGTCAAGAAAATATACACTTGGTTTGAGATCCATTTGATCGGTTGCCAAAATTAAATCGCTCCCGTTATTAAAAACGCCAAGAAGATGGAAACGTGGATCCCTTTTTAAAATAATAGAAATGAGCTTTCTATGAATTGGCGAATCATCTGCCACTGCGATACCAATACTGTTTTCAGTCATTTTACAAATCATGAAGCAAATTAACATCACAATAGCGTTAAAAAAATGCACAAAATTGTGCATTTTATAGTATACTAGTTATAAAATTGATATAACATTGTTGAACGTATTTCGATGTATTCCAAGATATGATGCGATATGACCATAAGGAAATAATTTAAATACTTCGGGCGCATGAAATTTTAGTAGTTTTATTTTATCTGCTGCATTTTTTGATTGTAGAATCTCGATATTTTTCAAGGCGGTGACGAAATTTGGTTGAATAATCATTAGTTCTAATTGATAAAATCTTGGAAATTGCTCATACAGACGTTTAACTGCTGGAATATCCAGCATCAATAGCAAACAGTCATCCTGTACCCGATAATCTTTCTTAGATGGTCGATCCTGAAGGTAATCTTCAAAATTAAAAATTATTTCTCCCAGAGATGAAGGATAATGCAAACTGGTAATACGGGTGGAACCATCCGGCTGTAGGATACTTGAATATACAGCGCCCTCAATAATTAAAGCGATTGTAGTGACGCGTTCGCCATATGAAAAAATAATTTCTTTTCGACGAAATCTTTTAAAGATTAAAATCTTGTTAAGTTCAAAAAGTTCCTCCTCATTCAAATTAAAATGAGAAAATTTATCGATAACATATTGGCTTACAGCTGATTTTTTCATTTCTTAGCACAAGAATAACATCCATCTATTTCCTAGCCATTCTCCTAAAAATAGGTTTAATTTAACATTAATTTCGTACACTCCAATTTATTTCTCCCAATAGAAATCCCAAGTCGCCTTTGATATAGCTGAAATCATTTGTGCATTAACTTCATTGCTCTCTTTAGAATCCGCCACAAAAACACTGATAATAAAATACTTACCATTAGGCAGAAACACTATTCCGATATCGTTAAAAGCGGCAGTAATTCCTTCGCTGTTTTTGCCAGAATATCCTGTCTTGTGCGCTACTACCGTTCCTTTTGGTAAAGCTCCCTTCAGTCTGTCTTCACCAGTATTTGTTTCTCTCAAAGTTTTCCAAATAAAATCATAACTCTGCTGGGATAGTAGATTATTTCCATTAGTATAGAATTTCATCAAAAGCTCACTTGCAGCGTTAGCTGTTGTCCAATTTTGAAACATATTTTCCCATTTAGACTGCATTTCCTCTTCGGTATAGTTAATTTCAAAATTATTAATAATATGGTTTTTCTTGAAATAGTCCTCTACAGTTTTTGGTTCGCCTAACAAGCGAATTAGCACATCACAAGCCACATTATCGCTTTGAGAAACAGAATATTGAATTAGTTTTTTTATTGTAAAATCTCCCCCTTTTGGATGTTCGTCTCTAAGCGGGCTCCAAAAGTCAGGGAGAAGTTCCTTTTCAGTGACTTTTATCTTTTTGTTTAATGACAACTTACCTTTGTCTATTTCTGAGAGCACTGCGAGAGCAATATGCAGTTTAAAAACACTTTGTAAAGGATAATGCCCTTCAGCGTTTATTGAAATGCTATCCTGACCATTATTTGCTAAAATTGAAACGCCCACCCTCATATCCTTCGTTGAAATTATTCGTTCAATTTTCTCTTTTAATGGAGCAGTTGTTTTCTGCGCAAAAAGCTGATTCAAATTAGTACATAAAAGAAAAATAGCTATAAAAAAATAACACTTAATATCCTTTTTAGATGTTAAAAGGTGTAGATACGAAGTATGCATTGCCCGAGATTATTAGTTGTCTTACCTGGATTCAGCTAAATTTAAATAAAAAAAAATTTTCTAGTGTTATTTTGGGATAAGAAAATAACAGTGACGTGATCATAATCAGAAATAGCAGAATGGCCATCGCTATTTGAGATTGTGACAATACGGTTTTGAAAATTAAAGAGGATTTAAATTTATCGACAAATGATTGTTGGAAAAAATATAACATCCCTATCTATAGGTTTGCTTATTCAAATATTCTCGTGGCAAAAAGATCTTTCAATTTGTCAAAGTTTTGTTTAGGTTTTTTGCAGATATAAATCGTCTGTAGCACCCATCCTTCGTTACTGGCATATGGACTATATAACTTTTTCACAGGAATGATTTCTTCAAAAAAAGGATAAAAAAACTCTTCGCTGGTATCGTTGTAACAAATGGCTATTACAGTTTTTGGCATTTGTCCAAATGGTGCCCAACTGTAGAAACTACCGTGGTAGCAAAAGGCATTCGGAAGCCTGTATGTACTCTTCATCAGCTCGATAGCGCCAGCCTGAGAATAATGTTTACCCCAAATGAGACAGTTCGACTGTTCATTTGCAGGCAAACTGTCATAAACGGATCGTAACTCCTGCATAGTACTTTCCCACTTTTGCTTTGTAATGTATTCTTGCATAGGAAGAACCTCCTTGCCATTTTTCACGTTTTTAGGAAGGTATTTGTGAATAGTATCTATATAGTGGACATAAGAATAAATGGGTAGACCAAAAGGAATCAACATACTTCCTAATAATAGAATAAAACCTAATGGATATAACAACCACCTTCTTTGGGGCATAATGATACGCTCAAAAAAAACACCCACAAATGGCAATAATGTTAGAACAATCGGGAAAAAGTAATAGGCTTTGCCTTTAGAATACGCTAAAAATAGAACAGAAAATAAAATTGAAGTCGCTAAGGGCCGGTAATGATGTTTCATTTTTTGACCTCCTAAAATGAAAATAAATGTAGGAAGTAGCATGATAGATGTAATCGGGTTGATATCTAAAAAGAGACCAGATACTACTTCAGTGAAAGTAAGATCATCCAATTGCGTCAGGTAAAGTCTATCAAACATATGCAAAGCTGGAAAGTCATGTACGTATTGCCATACCATATTTGGTAAAAGTATGAGAAGAGCAACGACAATAAATTGCCAGTATTTAGCTGCGATTAAAGCTTTTCGAATATTCCTAAATAATAGCAGTCCCAAACTGCCAACTAAAAAAAATAGCGCATCATATTTTGTTAGAAAGGCAACAGAAATAAACACCGTTAAATACCAAAGATATCTTCTGTCTTTATATTTTACGAACCTTACCAACTGATAAAATGAAATCAACCAAAAAAATTGGCTAAATACAACCGGCTGAAAAGATTGCTGTGATCCACCAAGGCCAGGTGATATCAATAAGCACGATAAGGTTATAGCAGTCGCCACGCTCCCCCCTCCAAGTTCGAAAACTATTTTACCGAGATAAATCACGATGAGAAGCATAGCCAAATGCGAAAAAATATGATGAACAAAGATCGATTGGACGTGAAATAAGTTTTGGAAAAATGCCAAAACCGCTATAACTGGAGGAAATTCCATGTAACCAAATGCGAGATGGTTTCCGGTTGCTATATGCAGTAGCTCATCTCCCTGAAATCCTGAATGTATATCCGCAATGATATGAAGTGTCAGTTTGAAGAGACAGAAAATAAAGATAATAATTTTTGTGCTTTTATCCATTAGTTTTTGTGTGCGGGTTATCTTTGTTGACTTAACTATACTATATAAGGTTGAGGAGCTAAAAATATAAATTTTCAGCCAATTTATTGGCGAAATCACGATAGCCAAATCTTTTAATATAAATTACCTTGTCTCCATTTACTTTAGCAACAGTCAAACCTCTACGTGATGATTTTTATTGCTATTTATTTTTACTGTTTGAGAAAAGAGAGAGTGAAAACCATGAACAAGAAACGAGCTTAAACGGATTCCATAATAATAGGAATTTATACTAAAATGCTTCAACAACTTTACTACTGCAGCTTCCTAAAGACTTCAATAGGAGCTGCGTAAAAGAAAAAGAATTGCTCTGCATTTCAATCCAATTGACAAATATGTCAACGGTTTAGGCATAAAATTTGCCACAGCTACAAAAAAAGAAAATATGAAAAGCACAATACTTTTATTGACATCAGCATGGGCAGTTGCCTCATGCACCCAACAAGTAAAAGAAAATACCCCGCCGCCAGCTCCACAGGAGAAAACGATTGACGAAGCGCCTACAAAAATTGACACAACAACAAGCTTTGATCTTGCAAGTATCCCGTACTCAGAAAGTGATATCGGTGTGTTCCCGTTTTTTACTCCGCCAAAAGGTTACAAGGAAATGAATCAGCCCATTAAAAAAGACTTTGATGTTTGCTATTTTGCCGTCAATGGAGTTATGAAGCCATTCGAAGGTAGACTCTATAAAGCAAATATAACAAATGAGCAAGGCACTCAATTTTCACAGCGCTATTTTGAAAAAAGCATGGAGGATTATTTAGCCTCTATCGGCGCTGTAAAAGTTTTTGATGGCACCATTACAAGGGAAGAGTATGATCGGTACAATAAACAGGATCCACACAAAGGTGATGAAGGGGACATCGGATATGCTGATGAACAAATCAGAGTTTATGTTATTAAAACTAAAGATCAAGGTAATATATTTATTCAATATACGTGCACCAATGCTGGAGCCAAGCTCAATATTCTTCAAGAGAACGATTTCAAACAAACGATAAAAAAAATTACAGCAGATGAAATCACAAAAGATCTCTCTGAAACAGGTAAATCGATTGTTTATATTACATTCGATACGGATAAATCAAGTATTACTACGGCTGGAATAGATTTGGTCATTCAGATTGCCGAGGCGCTAAAAAATGATCCCTCATTAAAAATAGCAATAGAAGGGCACACTGACAATATTGGTGATGCTGCACACAACAAAAAGCTTTCTAATGATCGTGCAAAAGCTGTGATGGATGCACTCATTGCTCAGAAAATTGATAAATCCCGATTATCAGCAAAGGGCTACGGTGCAGACCGTCCTTTAGTCGCTAACGACTCAGAAGACAACAGGTCTAAAAACAGACGTGTAGAACTTGTCAAAATTAAATAAAAAACTATGTAAATAACCCCATGATACTTGTAGCATAAAGTTTCATGGGGTTCGAATAAGCAATAAGAATTTCTCTATTTCCCTGAATTCATGTCTACAGGAAGTGGATAACCTTTACCTTTCAATGCTGCAATTCTAACGATGATTTCTTTTTGACCAATTACCTTTCTCGTTACTTGGCCTTTGTCTTTTCGGCTTTCCTTATCAGCGGCTCGTTCTTTGGAACTATCGCCTGTTGAAGAAGATTCCGGGTTGTCAATGCCGGCTATTTTATTACCTCGTGCATCCTGATTCATATCTTCTAAACCTGTCGTTAAGCTAGTGCGTTCTTGCTCACTGAGCTGCTCTAGCTTGATATTGTATTTATTAAGCACGCGGGTCGCATTTTCAATGGTATTTGTACCACGCTCATAAACATCCCGAAAGATATGCAGCCCCCCATCCTGAGCAACAATGGTTTCATATCGAAGTTCTACTAATACAGGTTGCTTTAATTTTACAGTTTCAGTTTTTGTATCCTTTTTTTCGTAATTAGCGATTGTCTCTGCTGATATCGGATTTCCTGCTACTAAGGACAAAAATTTTGTGAAATCCTGCACCTGACCGTCCGTAAGACCAACACAACCATGAGAAGCAAACGCTCCCAATTTGGATACATCTTTTCCGCCATGAATCAAAGACGGCATACCAATGGGAATTTTAATGGGGCCAAGAGGATTTAGTTTACTTCCGGCAGGGACTTTCTCGCCCGGACTAACCTTACCTTTCACCCAAGGCTCATCCGGAGGTGTCCATGTAGGATTAAATATGATGTTGGTCGCTTTACGCACGCCAGTAGGCAACGGGAACTCGGGATATCCAATAGCAATACTGTAGGTCTTAACTAATTTGCCCTGCTGAAATACATCCATTCGAAAAGCTGGTCCATTTACAATAATACGCGTGTCTTCAGGAATATGATTTGGCTCAATTGGTAGCGTATCCTCTCCATCAGCATAACGTGCAGTTAGAAAATGAAAGAATTGAGCAGCCTTTTGATTACCGAGTATCTTTACAATTTGAGTCGTGGCCTCGTTTATAGTTTCTTTAAATGATTTACTGGAAGGTTCATCCTCCTCGCTAAGTTTTTCAACAGCTGTAGTCGCTGCTACCTTTAAATCACCAATCTGCCTTTCACTAAGTTGCAATTGGGATTTTAAAGAGGGCTCAAAATCCTCCTCGTAGAAGAGAGCATTCAGAAACGCCAGTGTAAAATCTGTATTCTCAGCCTGCTCCTTCATTGTGGAGACTTCTTTTTCTGCCGGCTGATTTTTAGTGTTTCGGTCCCGGCAACCATTAAAAACAAAGCTTATCAACAATATGCCCCATAAAGAGAGCCCGATAACGTTTTTATAATTAGATAACATAATAATATTTTTCATTTAATTTATCAACAAGCTTAACAAGGAAATAGTTCGAACCTGTAGAAATATAAAATAAATTCACCACATGCTCTCAATAGAAAACAATGCGACTCAATTATCATTCAATTACACGATGTTAAGCCACTAACTCAAAATGACCTGGGTAGGTTTTTACTATACCATTTCGATCAATAAGGATAGCCGACGCAAATGTTGACTCCAAGTTTTCGTATCGGTAGTGGTCTTTGGAAATTTTTGTGTACCGTTCTCTAACAGGCTTAATTGATCCGTTCAAGATATCGATATAAATAACATTGATATCTTTTGATTCATTGACATTAAGCGCGAGTCTTTTTATAGGCAACGTGTTTGTCAATGGGGTTATTGAGATATCGATATAATTAAATCCTGCAAAACACGGTTCAATCTGTCCATTGATTAGCCAATCTAAACCATTTTTTTGCCCATAAAATCGTTTAATTTCACCTTGAATGTCGCATCGAATTTCGAAATCCTGTATATCCCATTGATTATCTGTATTGATCAAATAATTTACCATATAAGTTTCGCCTTCGTAGTTCCCAACAATTTCAGAAGCTATTTTGAAACCGCTATCCCTTTCGTCAACGGAGCAATGCTCCCAGGATTTGTTGATCAATCCTCTCCATAATAAAATTTTCATAGCTATGTCATATAATTTATCCCACAATAAGCTTTATTGCGATGTTCTTGAAACAATGCTAAAGCATTGATAGTTTCAATTATTTACATTTTAAAATAAATGCTGGAATTACTTATTAAGTTGTTCGTATTTTTTTAGGTCGCTAATACTTCGGATTTGATTTTGTTCAGCTTGAGAACGCCGCATCATTAGAGCATATGAATTATTAAAACCAAGAGGTTTTAACCAAGTAATGCCAAATTTATTCTCAAATTCATCCTTTACATAGCTATAGGTGTCAGCAGGATCTTTGGACACATGGGATATAATTTGTTGCTCCGGTTTCAGTAATACCAGAAGCCCTGTCCCTGTATACTCCACGTAAAAGTCTATGGCGTCATGTATCAAAGCATCAAAGCAAATTTTGGTTCCGCCGAGCCCTGTCTTTGTCTCCACTTTATAATCGGTATACCCTTCAAGGAGAATTTTATAAATGGCCGACAAAATGTATTGTTCCCCAAAAATTTTAGAACCTATCCTGATAGTGCCAGCCTGACCTCGGCGTGATGGTCTATAGAGTTTGTTTTGCACTAAAAAGTCCTTGGCAATACTTTCAGGAGTTTGCTTTAGGAAATCAGCCCTATAGTTAAGGCTAATCATCACCGAATCAGTAAACTTCTCTGCCAATAGATTTATTGCCCCTTCCAATTGTGGAAATTTCTTGAGCGTCTCTACCTTTACAATCGGTGCGGCAAAGTAGGGCGGAAAAATCTTCCTGTTATCTTCCAATGCAAGCAAATCATAAGCTTTGACGCGACCGTCAGTTGAATATCCACTAATAAGATCGATATCCTTTTCAAAAACGGCTTTATACATAATCGCATCGCTAATGATAAGTGGCTTTATCTGTAGCCCATAAACATTGCGGAGACCTAAGTAACCATCTTGGCGTCCCATAAATTCGGGTGTAAAACCAGCCTTTATCTGCTGATTAACATTGTTTGTTCTTATATAGATGATAGCAAGAATAAGAAGAAAGCTAGGCAAAATAAAGATGAGCAAAAGTCTGAAGTTAGCGAAAGCATTTTGTAGCAATCCAATACCTTTATCTAAAAGTATCGCCAATAAAGCAGCGGGAATAGCTCCCGCTAAGATCATATTGGAATTATTGAGTGATATACCGCCAAAGATAAATTCACCCAATCCGCCGGCCGCAACGAATGATGCTAAGGTGGCGACGCCTACATTGATCACTGCGGCTGTCCGAACTCCGGCGACAATCACCGGTATCGCCAGTGGAAGTTGAACTTTGAATAGTATTTGCCAATCCGTCATACCCATAGCTTTCGCCGATTCCGAGATACTATGGTCTACACTAATAATTCCGGTATAAGTATTCCTAATAATGGGTAAAAGTGCATAAATAAGAAGTGCAACAATAGCTGGAATTGGACCAATACCTAGGATTGGAATAAGAAACCCCAGCAATGCAATACTAGGAACAGTCTGTAAAATCCCTGCAAAAGCTAAAACAATAGCAGCAAATTTCTTTTTCCTCGAAATCAATATGCCCAAAGGTACTCCAATAAGAATGGCAAATGTCAAAGATAAAAATGTAAGTTCTAAATGCTGCCAGACCTGTATCAATAACTTTTCCCGCTGCTCAAGTACGAATTGCCAAAGAGTTTGTTCCGTCATACCACCTGCTGTTTTCTATACGTGTTGAATGCAACCAATATTTTTTCATAGTCTAATATGGCATCCGCACGTGCGCTTAATACCTGTAAAACACGCCATAGGTCTGTGTTTTCAGAAAAACCATAGGTATTGATGAAATGATCCAAGACTATAATTCCTTTTAATTCATGTAGGATCGTTACTTTATACTCCAACAGCAAGCGATTTTCTAAAAAAAAATCAAACACAAATTCATTTGCTGGACGATACAGTAGCTCTTTAGGCGTGCCAATCTGTACAATCTTTCCCTCATCTATCAAACAGATACGATGTCCAAGTTCAAAAGCTTCAGGCACATCATGTGTAACCAAGACAATAGTTTTGCTTCGGATCTCTTCCAACAGTTTGAATTCGGCATGGATGCCACTTCTAGTCATGTTATCCAGTGCCGAGAAGGGTTCATCCATCAACAGTATAGGAGAATTGGCTATTAACGCCCTTGCTATACCTACGCGCTGTTGTTGCCCTCCGCTCAATTGATGTGGGTAGAGCTTTAACAGATCCTCTCCTAAATTTAATTTGCCAAGAAGCTCAACCGTGCGATCCTTAATTTTATTCTTTTGCCAGTTCAGCAATTCTGGAACAACAGCAATATTTTTGGCTATGGTGTAATGGGGGAAAAGGCCAGCATGCTGCATTACGAAACCAATTTCTCTACGCAAATCTTCCGGCCGCCGTTTGGATATATCTTTACCTCGGATAAAAATCTTGCCCTTATCGGGTTCAATCAGCCTATTAATCATTCTTAAAGTAGTGGTTTTACCACAACCACTGGTACCCAAAATAACAAGAACTTCACCCGCTCTCACTTCTATTGAGATGTCGTCAACGGCCGCCTTACCGTTAAATGATTTGGATACTGAGTCGATCTCGACCATATTACCTGGCTAATCTAATTCCTGTAAACTGCCACTGATGTGCGGTTTGAAAAAAGTTTCTGTAAGTCTTACGGCTATGGCCCTTTGGTGTAGCGATAGAAGCTCCCCTTAACACCATTTGATTAATCATAAATTTGCCATTATATTCACCTACCGCACCCGCCTCTTTTTTAAATTTCGGATAAGGAAGATAAGCGGAACTTGTCCATTCCCAACGTTCTCCCCACCTAATGTGGTCGGCTGCAACTTCCCATTCCGCCTCTGTCGGGAGTCGCACACCTCTCCAAGATGCATACGCAGCAGCTTCATAAAAATTAATGTGGCAAACCGCGTCTTCTAAGTCGATATCTGTCAACCCGTTGAGGGTATAGTTCATCCACTTCCCATCAATCATATGCCAATATAAAGGCGCTTTTGCTTGATGTTTTTTCACCCAATCCCATCCTTCCGCATGCCAAAATTGAAAGTCTAAATATCCCCCAGCCTCTATGAAATCAAGATACTGTTTATTTGTGACCAAGGTATTTTCAATTTCGAAATCATCTAGGTAGACCTTATGTCTTCCCAGTTCGTTATCAAAACAGAAACCCTGTCCCTCGAATCCAATTTCATAAATTCCGGCCTCAAATCTAACATACTCCCTCTCATAATTAATGCATTCAGCTGTTTTATTTTCTTTGCTATAGGGAGGAAAAAGAGGATTATGCCCCAATATATATTTTATATCAGTGAGTAGCAACTCTTGGTGTTGCTGCTCGTGATTTAAACCTAAAACAAAAATATCAATAAGATTTTGCGTCAAAAATCCTCCATTCAAAAATTCGATCATATACCTATCAACGTATCGTCGGTAATTATAGATGTCTGCTACTGATGGCCTGCTAAGATTACCTCGGTCCGTTCGAATCACCCGCGAACCTATGGTTTCGTAATAGCTGTTGAAAACAAAGTTGTATTCCTTATCAAAAACTTGGTAATTTGGTAGGTGAGGAATCAATATAAAGGTTTCAAAAAACCATGTAGTATGCCCAAGATGCCATTTTGGTGGACTAACATCAACCATTGGCTGAACTACATAGTCTTCAATTTCCAATGGCTGGCAGATTTCTTCGGAATAGCCTCTTACTGTAAGATATCTGGCATTTAACACTTCTTTTTCTGGCAATACGCTAACTGCTAAATTTATATTTTTCATAAAAGATTATAATTACGCTACCATCCAAATGGAATCTACAAACCAACCTTTGTCATCATTCAAATTTACCAACAGTTCAAATCCTGCCAAAGAAGAAAGACGTTGAATTTCTTCAAGCGAATATTTCTGTGAAATTTCCATGTCAATCAATTCATTTTCCTTAAAAAAAATAGAATCTCCTTTAATGTGTACATATTGATTAGTTAAACTAACCAGAAAGCTTCTACAAGCGCCAGAAATAGGATCATAAGTCTGATAATGCTGAAAATATTGCGTATCGAAGTTTGCGCCGAGTTCCCGATTTATACGACTAAGCAAATTAATATTGAATGCCGAAGTAATTCCAGATTTATCATTATATGCAGAGAGAATGGTGTGAGGATTTTTTTTTAAGTCAAAACCAATAATAAATATATCGCCGGGACTCAATCTGCGACGAATTTCAGCACAAAACAGTTGTGCTTCTTCCATATCCATGTTACCAATGTTGCCCCCTAAAAATAAGACTACTTTTCGACGGTCGGATATTTTCATTGCCTCATTCAGCATCTCAAAATATTCACCCTCTAAAGGAAAAGTCTCTAAATTTGGAATTTCTTTGGATAATTTTTCACACAATACCTTAAGGATATTGCCTGATATATCTATTGGCATGTAGGAATAATCGATATCATTTTTACTAAGATGTCTTAATAAATGACTTGATTTAAGCGCATCACCAGCCCCCAGTTCAATGAGGTCGAAAGCAGAATCGTCGGAAGAGATGAGCTCAGCCATTTCCGATGTCTTTGTGCTAAAAATTTCGAGTTCACAGTCTGTCAGGTAATAATCCGGCATCTGCATAATGTCCTGAAAAAGCCGGTCGCCGATAGGATCATAAAAATATTTTGAATATAATTTCTTGGGATAAGTATTTAAACCTTCCATCACGTCCTTATGAAAATTACCTTCATAATTTCCGATCTCTTTGACGACACTATCAACTTGTAGACTCATAATTCGCTAAATTTTCCTATGGTTTCTTACGGAAAGATAACATTCAAACCAAAAGAATAGTTTCATAATTGTCTCTGCTTTTATGTTATTAAAAAAGAAAGCAATAGCAAATTTTAGAAATGACAATAGCATTAACCACTAATTCACTTTCTATTGCTATTTAAAATATAAGGGCTTTTTAGCACTGAAAGGACTTCTCGTTAATAATTAATATCTTTGATGTATGAATATAGAGCAGATCAAACAACCTTTCCTTAAAAGATTTCCTGGCGATTTTTCCAATAGCCCGATACCGAGAGCTACGCCAAAAGTCTTATTTTCCACGATTGAAACAGCAGGATTTGAACAACCCAAACTAATTGCTTTTAATGATGCTCTTTCGAAGGAAATAGGCCTTGGAGGATTTGAAGAAAACGACCTTAACTTTCTGGTGGGCTCTCAACTACCTAAAAATATTCAGACGTATGCCACAGCTTACGCAGGGCATCAATTTGGGAATTGGGCTGGTCAGCTCGGTGACGGCAGAGCAATTTTCGCGGGAGAAATCATTAATCTTGAGGGTAAAAAAACGGAAATACAATGGAAAGGTGCTGGTGAGACGCCCTACTCAAGACGTGCCGATGGAAGGGCTGTATTAAGATCCTCTGTGCGGGAATACCTAATGAGTGAAGCTATGCATCACTTGGGCGTTCCGACTACCAGGGCATTGAGCCTCTCCCTCACAGGTGAAGATGTAATACGGGATATTATGTATAACGGCAATCCGCAATACGAAAAAGGGGCGGTAGTAGTAAGAACTGCAGACACGTTCCTTCGCTTTGGCCATTTTGAATTCCTATTTGCTCAAGGAGAATATAAATTATTACAAGATCTGCTTGATTTTACTATTGATAATTACTTTCCCACCATAGCTCCCTCTACCACTGGTAAATATAAAGACTTTTTTGAAACTGTCTGTCGATCAACAGCAGACCTAATAGTAGAGTGGTTGAGAGTCGGCTTTGTACATGGCGTAATGAATACAGATAATATGTCTATTTTGGGATTGACGATCGATTATGGCCCTTATGCAATCATGGAGGAATATAATTTAAATTTTACACCAAACACCACCGATCTGCCTGGAAGACGATATGCGTTCGGTAGACAAGCACAGATAGGACAGTGGAATCTATGGAAATTAGCAAATGCGCTCCACCCGGTCATCAATGATGAAAAATTCCTTGAAAATTCGTTAAGAAATTTTGGTGTATATTTTTTGGAGGCCAATAATAAAATGCTTTGCAAAAAATTTGGATTTAATGAACTCAGAAAAGAAGACGAAGTGTTTTTCACAAACTGGCAAAGCTTGATGCAGGACCTTAAAATGGATCATACCTTATTCTTCAATCAATTGGAAAAAATAACAACGGATACTGATGTTAAAGATCATTTCAGTCCGATTACATACACACCTTTAAATGAAGAAAAGCTCAAAAAACTAAAAGATTTTATTGACCATTACCGATGCCGTTTGCGTTTAAATTCAATTTCAAAAGAAGAGTCACTAGAATTAATGAGAAAAACAAATCCGAAATTCGTACTAAGAAACTATTTGCTTTACCAATGTATTGAAGAAATCAGTAACGGAAACACAGCAATGTTATTAAAACTAACACAAGCTTTAGAAAAACCATATCAAGAAATATTTCCAGAATTTTCAGCTAAGCGTCCGCCCATCTATGATAATATCGCAGGATGCTCTACGCTTTCATGCAGCTCTTAATAGCAAACAAATATGCCATTTAATATATTAAATGCAAATTTTAGAAGCTAAGGTCTAAGCCAAAACTGATGTATCCTGGCAATAGTCTGTATTCAGTGTTAGAATTATACAGATCAGTCAACTCAACATTTCTAAAAAACTTCGTATTAAAAATGTTTTTTGCTATAATGTTAAATCTCGCTCTGTGCTTTTTCATTTTATACGATAAAGTGAAATCCGAAAAATAATAGTTCTTGGATGTCTGCCCCATTAAACTTCCAAAGCGATAAGATTCATTTTTTAAATTGCACTGGATATTTTTCGACAAGCTGAAAAATACATTCAAGAACCCGCGGCTATTATTTAGTATAAGTTTACTTTCTGTTCTATAGGTAATGCGCTGAACGGTATATCCCATATAGATATTCAATTTAGAATTCCACGCGCTTCTAAACGATAATCCATAATCATAATTCGCTGTACGGATTCGACGACTGCCCACTCCTTCTACCAAGTTCGCATAATCTGTGGCATTCGTTCCTAAATCTAATCGAAAATTTCCATGTACAGCTTTCAAATAATAATTAAGATCGACCTTAAAATAGCGACTCTTTTTGTTTTTAAGCAACACTTGTTGAATAAGGGTGAAATTCGGATTTAAACTGCTTGATATACCCACATAGTCAAACAAAATTTGATGTCCGGCAGACATGTTGGCAAAAAAACGATCTGTCAGACTACCATAAGTATAGGTTAGAGCGGCGCCTGAACTACTTAGAGGAGCGAGATTATCCATTCCCCGGATAAAATTGCGTACACCTGTTGTATAGTAATTGGGAACCAATTGAGTGCTTGTAGCATTCTGTTGCAGAAAATAAAAGTCTGCTTCTAATTGCCCTTTCGCATGAAGCCCCCATTTAGCCGACAATCCAGGAGAAAGCAATACGTTATTTTTACTTTTTGATGTTCCAAAATCTATCAATATGCTTTGTACCAAACCTGCCTGCAAATGTGGCGTTAATTCCCATCCAGCTCGTTTGAAAGTATATTTCGTAATAATGTTAGTCTGAAAAACGTTAAAATCCATTGCATTAGAAAATCCCGAGGGAGAGGATACTGAATCACCTAAACCTGTTGGATTAGACAGCAATTTCAATTCGGTGTTGAGCTGCTGCTTTTGGTAATCCATATTGAAAGCTAGTTGAAAAGAATCGCCATTTCTTTTACGGCCTACATAATGAGTAGTAGCACCTATGAACATTAAATTATTCGCAATATGCTGTTGCACCGCATGAATGTCTTCGACTCCAAACAGGTCTTGGTAATAAAATTGATTAATATTATAATCTATTGGCGACCGCTGCTTAATCCAGCGTAATGAGCTAACTAGCACGTCACGGCTAGAAAATTTGTGGCTATAACTTATATTTTGGTTGGTAACATAACCCGTGTTTTTGGTTCCTTCCTCACTTTGAATACCATTGAATATTAATGTAGCGAGATCATTTTTCCTAAGGGATCCGAGCGTACCTGTATAGGTCAATATCGCATCCTTGTTAGGCTCAAATTGGAGCTCCAGTTTCGTGAAATAATTATCGATTTTTCGCTTAAAATGGTGATCTTCTGTATTGGTAAATTGATTATCCTGTAGATGATAGTTTTGCACAGTATTACGGTAAAATGTCTTTTTGGTAGGATTTGCAAACCCGAGCCATTTAATCTTTAACTGCGCACTTGGATTTAAGATTGTATTTAACGACAGCAACTTATCATTATTGAAATTGGTCCGCTTGTAATCAAATCCAGGAAGATTTGGAGTATTATCTATCAAGGTAGGTGTTGTTATTCCAATACCGATCTGGCCCGGTTCATCAGACGATCCGGATTGCAACAGGTAATTAATACTGCTGACGGCATCAAATCCATTGTTATTGGCGGCTCCCAATAGATAATGCTTATTCTTTTTTCCGAAGTTCATCAAATTCGCATTAGCCTGATAATATTTGGGACCAATTGGGACCATCTGAGCATCTAAAGACCCCATCCACTGTGCCTTACTATCCTCTTCCAATTCCAAATTTAGCGCAATCTTGTCCGAATTTTCAATACCATTAAGTTGCTTGTTATGAGAATAGCGCTGTAATATCTGAATTTTCTTTAGGGGCCTAACAGACATACTCTGCGTTAGCAAGCGGTAGCCTTTCCCAAAAAAATCGTCTCCCTCAACCATTACTTTTTGCACTTCCTTATCTCCTATTTTGATGCTGCCGTCGGTCCCGACCTGAATACCCGGAATCTTCTTAAGGAGATCTTCTACGGTACGTTCGTCGCCCTGCAAAAAAGATTTGACCGCAAGCTCGATGGTGTCCTTGCCTAGACGGTAAGGACGTTTGGAATGAACTATTACTTCTTGCAATCGCTCTACACCTCCAGCTGATAGTTGGACATCGACCAACGTATCTGCTTGCACCGCCATGATAGGAACCGAGACAGGCTTAAAGCTAAGTGCAGTGAATAGTAAAGAAAATGGTCCACTCCGCAAAGATTGCAAACGATACTTTCCCTGTCCGTCGCTGAACGTATATGCCAACATTTTGTTGTCGCCGTCACCCAGTAGTTCAATACGGACTCCTCCCAGAGCTTTTCCGGCAGCCCTTACCCTTCCATGGATAGCGACCTGAGCATGGGCTGCCATTGCCAATAGTAGAATAATGAATAAGGTCGCTATCTGCTTATTGATTTTCCCATTCATACTTTTGTTCTACACTGCCTCTAACTTTTTGCTTCTCTACACTAACACCCTCCATCATTGGCATTTTACTATACAGCATACGCATATGCTCTTCGTTAAATTGGTCTTCTTTCTTCACAAACTCTTCAAGAGTCAATTTGCTTAAGGAATGTATATATTTATAATCAATTGGAATACTTCCATTATAAGGGTAGTTGACTTCCTTTAGATACCAGTAGTTTGGATTAGCGCTTTCATTATATAGCATAACAATGAGTCCCGGTAGACCACCAAACTTCGACGGGCCTACAGGTACGGGAATAGTATTGGTATAATAAGCTACAAGAGTTGTTCCCCGATAAGATGCTGTTGCCTTGTGGCATACATAGTTACCCAAAGTATCAACATCGTCATACGCTGTGTTCCATACTAATACCGGAAATTTGTCAGTCACCAAATAATTGACCCCTTGGATGGAACGGGTTTCCAACTGTTGGTTAGCATTATTTTGATGCATTACAACTCTACTAAACCTCTTACCAGAACCAATGGTGATAGAAAATGAAGGCGTTACTTCATCGTCCACATCATTATCAAGTAATTGCATCTGCTGCGGGGTTGAATCCCGAACAGCGATCTTCACCATTCCATCATAATAAACATTTTCCTTAAAAGTAGCCATTGCTGATGGTATGTATTCGTAAACGGCGTGAATCCGCTGCGCAAACGATAACCTGGAAAGGAATAGAACGAAAAAGAATATATAATATTTATGCATGATAATTTGTGTTTTAAGTAACGTGCCTAAGCACCGCTTTTATTTTTCTTAAAAAATTGAATGAAATGTTATTTGATCTTTAACAAGTCGTGCATTACTAAAAAGAAGATGACACAACCCCTAGTTGAAGAAAAATCATTTGTGAATTCTGTGTCAAACAAATGAAAATCACAAATACTGTAAAGGTTACCTTTAAGAATTTTAACGTAAGGATACCGTATCTGCTTCAGTGGTTTATTATGTAACATTAACCATATTTTTGGCGATATGATAACGAGATGTTTTCAAATTTGAATTTCCTTCGACTGCTATTCCAAATGTCCTAGCAGACCTAGCAAATTTTAGCATGGCCAAAGCCAGCTTACTTACCATTAATTTTTTCATTGTTTTTGCCTTTATTTGTTAAACCATGTTATGCTTTCGTGGCATAATCTTGAATATGACTATAAAAATAAAGACACAATCAATGACTGAAATGATGATTAAATATCTGTATCCGATCACTTAGAATTCGTAGCAGATGAGTTACTATTCGATTTAGGCAATATCGCCTCCCTAACTGTAAGCGTGAGAGCTAATTTCAGCGGATTTGGTCGTTAGCTCAAAAAGCAGGTGAAATGACTCTCATAAAATCGAAAAGAGAATTCTAGCCGTTAATGGAGAAACCGTAAAATTGCGCGCTTTATGCCTGGAGGCAATCAGGCGTGTAAAGCTCTATCTGATGATTCTCCTGCGCCAATATACCTAAGCAAAGTAAAACCAGTATGCATTATAGTTGAGATATAAAGGGCACATACAATCCCATCTATTCGGGCTGGATAATTACATAATGTATAAATTTAAATTCGTTTTTTATGGTTGTACGAATCCGGTTGATCGCCTCAGTAATATCTTCAGTATCTAGGTGATCCTTAAAATCGATAATAAGCATTAATATAACGTCCTCGGGAGACTGGTAAGTAGACAAAATATTTTTGGTTTTTATCACACAAACGTCTTGTTCCACCAGACTGGCAATTTCATTTCTTGTTTTAGAAGCAATGCCTTCGCCCATGAGTAAGCTCCTACTTTCCCTAGCAAGGATAAAGGAAACAAAAACCAATAGTAAACCGACAATTATAGATGCCAATCCGTCCAATTCAGGAATCTGCAGTGCATGACTTAATGCCATCAGAATCATGACGGTAATGAGCCCCGCCACCGCTGCTCCATCCTCAAAGAGTACAAGAAAACTTGAAGGGTCTTTACTTTTGATCATAGCTTTCCACCAGCCCATACCATTCCGGGTCTTATTAAATTCTTTCATGGCAATGATAAAGGAAGTGCCCTCAAAAATAAGTGAAAGGATTAAAACGACGTAATTCCAAAAAGGATCCTTCATCGGTTCCGGATTTCGTATATGAATAATACCCTGATAGATAGACAACGCTCCCCCCAAACCGAATATCAGAATAGAAACGACAAAAGACCAAAAGTAAAGCTCCTTGCCATAGCCAAAAGGATGGGACTGATCCGGTGCCTTTTTACTACGTTTCAGTCCATATAATATCAGTATCTGATTCATAGTATCGACTGTTGAATGAATACCTTCCGAGATCATGGAAGAACTGTTTGTAAAAGATCCTGCTAGAAATTTGGTGAGTGCTATTAGAAGATTTGCAACAAGAGCACTATAGATCGACTTTTTATTATTGTTCATTTTTAATAACTTTTTAAACAATCTTATCTCATTCTTTTTGACGATATGCTCCTTTTTGCTATAGTCATATTTAGCATTTGCATTCTTAATATTTTTCGAGCACGAAGACCATATGTTTTCTCGAAATTCTATAATAACCTTTCGGCATTAATTCCAACATTAAAAACTGATCAGCTTTCAGGATTAAACAGCGATCTAGATGGTTTAGTTTCGGAATCTAGCGATTTACAATGTTTCATTAATGGGTTGAAAAACATTCGTGTCTTACTTTTTTGATCGGACATGCAACTTGACAATAAATAAACTACAAAAACGCTACATCCAAGACTAATCATTCCAGGCGGATGCCTTTAATTGAGCAAATCTCCATCAAAGACGCAATTAAAAGCGTAAAGATTTCATATAATTACAAGGTAAGGTTATGCATTTTATTTTAGATAACTATAATAAATTTATTTAACTTAGTATTAGAATAATACAAATCAAGTTTTAGCCTAAAATAGGATCAATTGCGATGCATTTACAATGATTCAATTTAAAGAATTGACATTTAAAAATCTTATTAAACCTAAGGAAATCAGACTACGTAAAGTTTGTTAAATGGAAATCACTATTACAGAATTCAGAAAAAAACTTCAGCGAGATGTCTGCTGGATGATATTTGTCATCACACTCTTTACATTTACCGGAGTCGCTTATGGTGCAAGTTTAAAAGTTAACAATAAAAATCACCATACTGTTAAGATAGTTTATTTTTTTGGTGCCGATTCAAGGTTGTCTTCTAGTTGGAAAAACCGTCTCGACCGAACGCTAAAAGATATCTCAGCCTTCTATAAAACTGAGCTTGAAAATGCTGGTTATGATAATGATGGTATTCCATTTGAAAAAGACAATTTGGGCTACAAGTACCATGTGGTACAGGGATCGAAACCCTCAAATGACTATACCATACATTCAGGTAATGAAATAGAAAATGAGATTTTCGAAAAATTGGCGCCTACTATCACACCAAGTAAAGAACATATACTTGTTATTACAGCTTTAAGCGAGAAAGATGAAAATGGCACCTACATCTTCCATTCGCCTTACTATGGCAGGGGATCAGCTACCTCCGGCGTGTGCATGGTTGCAGACTGTGATCTCCTAGACCCGTTGCTACTCGCTAACGCAACCACTAAAATGACTTACACAGAGATGTTCGCTACAAACAGAACATGTTCTGTAGGAGAGTTCAATAGTTGGTACCTCGGAGGTATAGCACATGAAATGGGACATCTATTCGGATTACCACATGATAATGGTTTTCAAAATGAATTCAATTTAAAAACAATATCTATAATGGGAGAATATGGTAGTCGACACTATAAAGTGGAAAAATGGGGTGGTGAAAAATCAGCTAAATTTTCACATGCTTCCCTATTACAATTAAGTCGACATCCCCTATTCACTCAAAGACCGAAACCGCTGCTCAATAGAAATGAGTTTCTATTGCAATCTTTTAAATTATACCAAAATGAAAAGACAACAAAAATAAAGCTACATTACCATTCAAGAACAAAACCATATGCTGAAATCATGTTGCTTTGTTAGTGTCGAGGATGAAGAAAGGTTGGAAACTGCGACATTAACTATCTCCTTTCCTATAGTAATATTATCAGTAATAGCCTCAACTACAGCACGTTTTTTAGAAAACTCCATATTCACCCATTTTTCATATAATACCTTTGCTTCCTTACAGCCGTATCGCTTGATTTGATCTCAATAATCTTATTCACTATTTCTTGTTCTAAGTTAGGAATTGACGAATCAAGCTGTTTAACTTGTGCAACTAAAGGCTTATAAATAGTAGCAAAGTGATCACTATCTAAGTCACCGTTTAGTTTTAATGGAATAAGGTCATCCATCCTTTTTCTTAGTTGTGTACGTTTCTTTAAAGATATAGCCAATAAAGTCTGCTTCTCAGATAATTGCTTTTGTAATTCTTCGATGTAAATTTGTGGAGTTAAATCATTTAGATATCCTTTAAGCACCTGTAGGTAAAAAGAATCCATATTCTCTACTGGAAAATTATTTTTACATTTTTTGCAAGTGAACTTTTTAGCTGTACTATAAACGTACATTGAAGTACCACATTCACATTTTACAAAACCCGCAAGCAAATATTCAGATTTCCGTCCTTTTCTTTTCCAATTAACCGCCTGTTTATCAAGTATATAATTACATTTTTCCCAAAGTCCTTCATCAATAATTGCTGGACAAGGAATGATTATCCAATCCTCTTTGGATTTTGAAATCCATTGTTTTCCATCGCCTAAACTCTTAGTGTGATTTGCTATTCTTAGTCCTTTTGCAGAAGTATCCCTAATTAACCGCTCTACAGTTGTATCAGAAAAAAAAGAACCATTACGCGTTCTATATCCTAATTGATTCAAACGCCTCGCTGTAGTTTTTTTACGCTGGCAATCAAGGAAAATTTCATACATCAATTTTCGTACAGGAGCTTCTTTTTCATCTATAACTAGAGGTTTGTCTTGCCATTTATAACCATAACTTGCCTGGCCGCCTAGTGGTTTTCCCATACGAGCTCTAATCGGTACAGACGCCGCAACACGGCTAGATATTTCTTCACGTTCCCATTCAGCCATTGCAGCAACGATAGTAAAAAACAATCTTCCTGCTGGGGTACTGGTATCTATCTGTTCTGCCAAAGAAACTAAATCTGCTCCTGCTTTTCTAAAAATTTCAGCAAATTCCAATAGTTCTTTAGTGCTGCGTGCGAGACGAGCAAGTTTAGAAAAAACCAGTCCTGAAATTCGTCCCTCTCTTAAGTCTTTAAGCATACGTTGAGCTTCGGGATGATTCATAACAGCTTTTCCAGATACGGCATCTAGTCTATATATCTCTACAACTTCCCAATCTCTTGATTGGATATAATACTTCGCTCTTTGTATGTGATGTTCTGGAGAATCATCCTTGACCTGCATATCTGTAGATACTCTTATCCAAATGCCAACTCGTTTCTTATTACTCATAATGTTTTGATTTACAAATTATTAAATATAATAAAAATAAAGAAGAATTAATAACATACTTTGAACTTATTGGCCATTAAAATGCAATAATTGAGATAGATCCAATAGCCCAATATTAATCTTATGAGTTTTTCAAAATATCTTCAATTATAGCTCTTTTTATTTTGCGTTCATCCTCCGAAACCTCTACATATCTGACAATTACTCTATATCTTTTCACTGTAGCTTTTGTAAGTTTAACTTTTCTTCCATTTGTAACTGTTATTTCATCTTTAACACTTTTGCCTCCCCCCGATTTATTTGAAAGATTGACAATTTGTCATGCACTCCTATATCATACTCTAAAGGACTAATTTGTTTCTTCTTATTATTTTCATTTCCTTCATTAAATATAGTGTCTGTATCGTCTACCGTTTTTTCTATTTTGTTTTCCCTTCTTGTATTATTAGATTTTTCTGCAAACTTTTTAGGTTCACGACACGTATAAGTTTTGAAGTTTTCATCACTAAGTTTAATATTCATATTGACAAAATTTAGATAAAAAAGAATTTATAATTATATGGAATGTTCCGATTTTAAGTGTTTTACAGAAGAAGAGCATTAGTTTTGATTAGACTTTTCTAAACTTTATTTCCAGTTTATTAGCTGTTTTATTTTCAGAATCTCTTACAATTTATAGAAGCCAAAAAATTACTTCATCGAGTAAAATCCAAAAGATATATAGGTCAAAAAGCTGTTGGTCGAAATATTTTTTCACCATAATTTCTATTCATTATCTTCAAAAAGAGTTATAAGTCTAAAGATAAAATTAGGGCAAGAATTAAATCATGTATCCTGATTTAGAAAAGAAATATATAAAAGTAGATAGTAATAATAAAGATTATAAATAATAGCCTATGCTCCTCTCAAATAATAAACAAATTTTGGACAGAATAATTGTTCTTGTTCCGTTCAGGAATGTAGGGAATTATATTATTGACTGCGTCAGCTCAATTTTGGGGCAAGAGTATAATAATTACGAGGTTTTTCTATTAGATGATGCATCAGATGATGGTACTTTAGAATTAATAGAAGACGATTTACCAAATTTTTATAAGAGAGAAAACAGTTCTCGAGTTGGAGCCTTAAGAAATATCTATAATGCATTGGTAATGGAATCGTTGAGAGACGAAGACATAATAATCATTTTGGACGGTGACGATTACATTTTTGGAGAATTTGCCTTTCAAATTGTTAATAGTAAATACAACGAAAATACTCTTCTTACTTATGGCACGTATATTACTAATTATGGATTTTATGATCCGGGCTCTCCATACACAGAAGACGAATTCAAGACATTGAGGGAAATAACATGGAAAGCTTCTCATCTCAAAACTTTTAAATATAAACTATTTAAGGCCTTTTTAGACCAAGATCCAAATGTTGAGAACTTTAGATATAGTGACAATAGATATGGAGATAATAGATTTTATATGTCGACCTATGATCAGGCATTAATGTTACCACTTTTAGAAATTGCGGGGTTTGAAAATACCGCATTTATTCAAAATGTCATTTATTGTTATAGACTCCACAAAGATAATGATCATGCTACAGACGAAGGAAGGAAATTACAACTAGAAGCTTTTTATGACATTAGAAGCCGCCATTCATTGGATAGAAAGTTTTAGAATATGATATGAAATTAAATCATATCGAGCATAACAAATCCATATTAAAAGATTTTTTATTTACTGGCTATCTATAATAGAAACTTAGCATAAGAGTCAATTGTGCCATTCAACGAGTGCTTAATAATGTAAAACTTTAGCAGATATTGTAAACTTAAATTAAGTCAAATGAAATCTAAACGTTTGCAATTGGCATTGCGAAAATTCAGCGAGAGCCAAAAAGAAGGCAATCTTTCAGAAGGTTTTGAAGTAATGAACCTTGATGAGGCCTCTGCCACTCGTGGCGGGAATTTAGCAGCCTGTACATGTAACAATGGTTCAAATTACACGACCAAAGAACCTGATTGTACTTGTAACAATGGTAGTAATTATTCATAATAATTACTACAAAACCATTTTACGGCATGTGGATGAAAATTCACATGCTGTAATCAAAAAACTAGCTTACTGTCAGTTTGAAATAGGCTTTTGTTACTAAATTTTTAAATATAAACATTAGAAATAACCTCTTAATTATGAATTTCAAATTATCAAAATACATAGTGACCACCGATGTGCTGGATCCTAACAGCGAAATACAGCAACGTATACTCTTTTCTACGCGAAGTGGAGTATCTACATTGATCGAGGATAGCCTATATCATAACTTGGTAAAAGGGGATTTATTAAGCCTTGATAACACTGCATTAGCTAGATTAATGGAATATGAAATCATTGTCAATGGAACTGAGGATGAATTTCAGGAGATATTAAAACTCAACAAATTAGGTGTTAAAGATACAAAATGTGTATCAATGACCATTCAACCTACTGCTAATTGTCAATTAGGTTGCTTTTATTGTGGGCAAGTCCATTCAAAATTGACTATGACCCAGGAAATGCAAATTAAAATAATTGAAAGATTAATTTTCCAGTTAGATAGAAAACCTGATACAGAATTGGTTCATACAACCTGGTATGGTGGCGAACCTTTAATGGGCTATTCTGCTATTATTAATCTCAGTAATAAAATGCAGAAAATTGCTTCTGAACGAAAATGTGGCTATAGTGCATCAATCATTACAAATGGTCTTAGTTTAAAAAAAGATATTTTTACTGAACTTTACCTAAACCACAGAGTTAAACGATTTCAGATAACCTTAGATACAACAAAAGAACATCATGATAAACGTAGGATAACCAAAAAAGGAGAATCAACCTTCGATATTATCATGAAAAACATTCTTGATATCTGCTCATTGGATCATTACCAACAAATTGTAAAACATCCGATTTTCATAAGGATGAACATAGATGAAACCAATTATCGCCAAGCGCAAGATATGGTTGATTACATGGCTTCCTTAGGATTACAGGATAAAGTGGAAATGGGCTTTTTTCCGATCACTAATTGGGGAGACAAGACAGTAGGAGATGAACAGGGATTAACCACCATAGAATTTGCTGAACTTGAGATAGAATGGCTAATGTATCTCTTGGAAAAAGGATTTCCCATGAAGTACATTTTGCCAGAAAGGAGATATGATGTTTGCATGGTTGTCAATGAAGCCAGCGAAGTCTATGATGCTACAGGAAACATCACTCCTTGCTATGAATTCCCTTACACACCTAAATACAACGAGGAAAAACATATTATCGGAAACCTTCTACAAGATGAATCAACTTTTAATAAAAACACTCAAGTAAGAGGATGGTATGATGATCTTGCCTCTTGTAGTGTTTCACCAAAGTGTTCAAAATGCAATCTGTTTCCAGTTTGCAATGGCAACTGTCCAAAAGACTGGTATAATGGTGAGATAACTTGTCCTACGATGAAAGCAAATATAGAGGACAAACTTGTTTTACAGTATTTAATGGATAAATCAGCATTACAAACACTAGGCTAATAAATATGAACGAATCTCAAATTATTGAATATCTACAGTTGTTCGAGAGTTACACTCCAACTGTAGAAAGAGAGCTAGAAAAATCTAAGGATTCAGTCTCTAATTATAAAAGCTACGACAGTGGCCATATATTTTATGCACTTTTAAATTACGTTCAATTAACATTAAATAATAGAGAGAAACTTACATACAATTACATCCTTAGCGAGAAACTGTTCAGGGTCTGTAGAGAAAAAGAACCAAATGTAGCCTCCTATTTTGTTGACAAAATATTGAAACAATATTGTGAACTAGATTCAAATAATCCGTTAGAGTATCACACAATAAAAGCCATTTTGAATCCTGTATTAGCTTATTATTACTATTACCTTGATAAAGATTATGATAATGCTCAAAAATACATGATAGAATTACTAGATAGTATAGATTTTCTTATAGATCATGGCTTTGACGATGGGATGTACATGAAAATCGAACAGTATTTAAATATTTCCAAAGTCTACTTTAACGCCGGGAATCATTCACAATCAGCTATCTATTCAAGAGCAGTAATAAAATATTTGCTGAGCAATGAGGCAGAAACTTTCCAGTTTCCTTTTTCAAAAATATTATCATTCGAAGGGCAATATGAATCAATTCTAAAATCATTTTTAAACGGAATTCTGTTCAAAGCAGTAGGAAATACTAATATCGGAAATTCTTTACAGAACCCTTATCTATCTTCTGTATTTGATAATCTGAATATCTCTTTCAATGACAAAATTAATTCTGATTTAAAAAATTCATTGGATATATTATTATTGATTTTGGATAATAAAGTAGAGAAGGGGTTAGAAAAATCTATCAAATCTGATATTTTCAATAAGCAGGTTCCTACATCAATACAACATTTAATATTAGCTGCTTTAATGAATTTTCAAAATGTTTCTGAGCTAATTCCATTAGATTTAAAAATCGTAATACAGAACTATCAAAACAATGAATTAAAATTTACTCCTTCCAACATTTTAATTCATGATTCTGCAATAACATCAGCGACTTAAGTATTTATGTTCAAGTTTTCTATCCAACATGATATAATGGACTGCGCTCCTACTTGCCTAAAAATGGTAGCAGAATATTACGGAAAAAAATACTCTCTTGAGTATCTCCGTGAATTGTGCCACCTAGGAAAAAATGGGGTTAGCCTTTTAAGCATAAGTGAGGCTTCCGAGATTCTTGGTTTCAGATCTCTAATGGTAAAACTGAACATACAAAAACTTCTCAATGATTCTCCATTACCATGTATTCTACATTGGAACCAAGATCACTTTGTTGTTCTGTTAGCGATAAAAAGCAAAGGAAATTTTATAAAAAGGATATTTGATAAGGAGTCAACATCAAAAGAATTTATGATTGCTGATCCTGCACACGGAATAGTTAAGCTTGATGAAGAAACCTTTTATAAAGCCTGGATCTCCACCTATAATGAAAGAGGGATAGCTCTTCTTCTTGAACCTACTCCTGATTTTTACACTCGAAAAGAAATTACTGAAAAGCAACGAGGCTTCGCATTCTTGTTCCGGTATCTAAAACCATTTAAAAAACATATAGTCCAATTGGGCCTGGGAATGTTAGCTGCAAGTGTAATTTCTCTAACACTACCATTTGCAACACAAATACTACTTGATCAGGGGGTCTCAGAAAAAAAATTATCAGTGGTATATGTCATTCTCTTGGCACAGCTCTTTTTGATATTTGGAAACATGAGTATTGAACTAGTGCGCTCCTGGTTACTGTTACATATAAATTCTCGGATAAGCTTAAGTATAATTTCAGACTTTTTATCCAAATTATTAAAACTACCGATAAGATATTTTGATTCAAAAGCCGTTGGAGACATTGCTCAGCGTATCAATGATCATCATAGGATTGAAAATTTTCTTACTGGCTCTATACTCACGTCCCTTTTTTCGTTTATAAATATTATCGTCTTTACAATTGTCTTAGCGATTTACGATCTAAAGATTCTGGCTTTATTTGTAGCCTTTAGTATTTTCGGAATACTGTGGATCTTGCTTTTTCAGAAAAAAAGAAAAGAGATGGATTACAAAAGGTTTTCTCGAAGCAGAGAAAATCAGGATAAATTGTATGAATTGATCACGGGTATGCAAGAAATAAAACTTTTTGGCAGCGAAACTCCAAAGAGGTGGGAATGGGAGCAATTGCAAGTTAAAGATTACAAATTAAATATTAAAAGCCTAGCATTAGAACAATACCAGCGAACTGGTTTAGTATTCGTGACTCATGTAAAGAATATTCTTATCACCTTTATTGCTGCAACTGAGGCAATCAAAGGCAATTTAACAATCGGCCAATTATTAAGTATATCCTATGTTATTGGGCAGACAACTGGTCCTATTGAACAATTAGTCAATTTAATCAGATCTGCCCAGGATGCGAAATTGAGCATGATTAGGCTGCAGGAGATTCACAATAAACAAGATGAAGAGACAATTGGTAAAGAAAAAATCTTATTTCCACAATTAACATTTGGAGATTTATTCATCGAAAATCTTTCATTTCAGTACGAAGGACCAAATTCTCCTTATGTCTTAAAAAATATTAACCTATGTATTCCAAAAGGTAAAGTGACAGCCATTGTAGGAACTAGTGGAAGTGGAAAAACTACACTTATGAAAATATTGCTAAACTTCTATCAGCCAACCCAGGGGAAAGTATCGGTGGGTGAATCCGATTTAAGTAAAATTTCTCCAAAATTGTGGAGAAGTTACTGCGGCAGCGTGATGCAAGACGGTTACATTTTCTATGATACAATTGCGAAAAATATCGCTATGGATGGAGAGAATATAGATGAACAGAAAATGGAGATGGCAATAAGAGTAGCTAACCTAAAAGATTTTGTAGAAAGTACTCCAAATGGATATACCACAAAAATTGGCTTATCTGGAATGGGGATCAGCGGAGGTCAACGCCAAAGAATTCTAATTGCCCGTTCAGTTTATAAAAATCCAGAATATATTTTTTTTGATGAAGCTACAAGCAGCTTGGATGCAAATAATGAAAAAACCATTATAGATTATCTCAATGATTTTTTCAGAAATAAAACTGTCGTAATTATTGCTCATAGACTCAGTACCGTAAAAAAAGCAGATCAAATAATTGTATTGGATAATGGCAAGATAGAGGAAATTGGCAATCATTCGACACTGATCTCAAATAGAGGCAAATATTATGAATTGGTAAAGAACCAGTTGGAATTAGGAGATTAAATCTGATATGGCAGAAATAAAATCAAAATATGAACTGAGAAGTCCTGAAGTACAGGAAGTAATGAATAAACCATCCCATTTTTTCATTAACTGGGGTAATTTGCTCATAATAATATCCATATCATTTTCAATATTCTTAATTAATAAAATACAAATAAAAAATTACGATCGTTTGCTCGCGACAATAATATCGGAACAAATGATCCTAGATCAAGGAGTTTTAGTTATCAAATTAAATATGGCTCCGCAGAATCAGTATCCCTCAGGTCTGGAAACCCAAATAACTTTTTTGGGTGATAAATCTTCGGACATGGGAACGATCACGGGAACTATTGATTCCTCTTGGAATCAAGAACAATACACATACATTTCCTGGAAAACTAAACTTGATAAAACTAGACAACTACGATTAAACAATAACCAAGTCATAGAGCCAGCTAATGGAATGAATGTAAGCCTCAAGATTACAACGAGTAAGGAAGATATAATTGAGTCAATGATTAAAAAACTAATAAAAAGATGAAACTATCCAAATACATCATTACAACTTCTATTGCAGACGAAAAGGACGCTAAGTCAACGAGCCAAACAATTATTTATTCATGTCTTTCTAACCAAACAATTGTAGTAACCGACGATGTTTTTCGAAAAATTACGAATGGAGATTTACACATGTTGGATAAAAGGCTAATTATAGAATTACAAAATAGCAACATATTAATCTCAAAAGACAAAGATGAAATTGTCGAATTGCTTGGATGCGAAAAGTTAATTAATGACAACATCTCATTATTTTTGAATCTGGTCGAAAGTTGTCAGTCTGGATGTAATTCTTGTTCGAAATATTACGATATTTCAAAATCAGGAAATGAATTTGTTTCATCTATCAGTAATTTTATCGAGCACCGCCTGATTAAAAAAGATCTCAAAACGTTCTTGCTGACATGGAAAGTGGATGATCTAATCAAATATATTGAAACAATACTTTCAATATCAATTTCAAATCTGAAAATTGCTGATGAGAAAGACCTATTTTATTCATCATCATTAATTTGTCAAGGTATTTTTCTTACGGAAGAAGTCTTTAAAAGGCTCTTCAATTTATGTTCTATCAAGAAGTTTCATATATCATTAGAGTGTTCAAATTCTGAAGCTACTGAATCTACTATTACGAATATATTATCAATAACAGAGAACTTTCCTTTCCTGCCTCAGGACGGAATTATATTTGAAGTCAATATAAAAAGCTTTGATATTGGACATGTTATAGAAATTATAGACAGGTTTTCGCGTGCTGAAGCTCAGAATCGAATTACCTTTAAGTTTGATTTTTTAGAAAACGACCATGTTTCTAAAGATATTTTAGCTGAAAATGAAATTGAGTGTCTATTTTACGCTATAGAAAACGGTTTTATTCAAAGTATACTCCCTACTCGTGTTATTTTACCCTGCGCAGCAGCAGATCATGACTCGGTCTCCGTTGATAAAGATGGTAACTTATTTTCTTGTAATGTCCTTCCTTTATCAACACCAGATATAATTTCCGACAATCTGATTGGGAATATTAATGAAGATTTTAAGGATCATTCGCCTGAAACAAAATTCAGGAAATGGCTTTATGACCTTGGTGAAAATATGCCAATTTGTTATAACTGTAATCTTTTGCCGGTCTGCGGAGGAGGATGTCTTTTAGAAAGAGAAGAGGGCGTATCTTTAGGTTGTCCAAGTTTTAAATATAACATTGAAGATCGTTTATTGATCAGCTATTTAAATCAAAAATCACATTTTAATGAATGTATTATTGAATATTACCAATAGTCTAAAATTTACTTTAAATCCAAATTTAGAAATGTCAATTTTTGTCCAAATAGCAGCTTATAGAGATCCTCTATTAGTTTCAACACTCAAGGATATGCTAGAAAAGGCAATGAATCCTGAAAATTTACATGTCACGATCTGTCATCAATATAACCCAGAAGATACATATAATGTTGAGCTCAATGAATTCAAGTTAAATCCTCAATTCAATATAATTGAAATCCCATATAAAGAATCAAAAGGACTTTGTTGGGCAAGAAATTTAATCCAGCGCCAATACAAAGATGAAACATATATGTTGCAAATAGATTCGCACATGAGATTCGTTTGGGCATGGGACAGTATTTTGATTAATATGCTAGAATCTCTAAAGGATAAAGGAGTTCAAAAACCAATTTTAACCGCTTATCCTCCTCATTTTGAACCTTTGGACTTTAGATATGAGGAAACTGCTCCAAATCAAATTATTTTTCGTGAATTCGATAAACATGGTATATACCCGATTGGTTGGCCCTCTGAAATTCCTAATTGGAAAAATCTCACTGGTCCTATTCCTGCAAGATTTCTAGCGGGAGGATTCTGCTTTTCTATTGGGTCTTTTTGTCAAGAAATTTTGGATGATCCTCATCTATATTTTTCTGGCGAGGAAATCAATCTTGCTATTCGCGCCTATACTCATGGTTACGATTTATATCACCCCCATATTAATATTACTTGGCATTATTATACCCGAAAAGAAACTCCGAAGCACTGGGACGATCATTACAATACGGGAATATTAGAAAACCAAGCAATGCGGAGATTAAAAAGACTTTTTGAGCAATCAACGAAAAAGACCCTTTATGATTGGGGAATTTATGGGCTTGGAAATATAAGGAATTTAAGGGATTACGAACGATATTCGGGGATATTACTAAACGAAAATAAAGTTCAAGAATATACATTAATGAACCTTCCTCCTGTAAATCCTAAAATATTTAATTCAGAAGAAGAATGGGAAAATAGCTTCTATTCATATGTTAACAATTTCATATATATACCTATTAATATTTTTGAAGAAAATAAACTTACGGAATATGATGTTGCTGAATTAAGATTCATGTGCAATAATAAGGAAGTTTATCAACAGTCGCTTAATAAAGAAGAAATATTGCAATTAAAAAATTCGACAGACAGCCACTGCAAACTTGAGGTTAACTTCAAGTGTGAAGATTTGCCAGATGGTTGGGTTCTTGAGCTACATAACAAACATGGAGGAAATAACAAAAGAGTAAGAGGGCGAATGCCATATTTCCAAGCTGGATTGAATGGTTTTGCTATTAAAAATTGTATAAATTTATAAATTAATTAACAATGTCAACAACATATAAGCTTTCATTTATTAATGAAAAAAGAGGACTTAAAAAGGAAATAGAAATTAACGAAGATAAACCTATTTTAATTCTAGCTGAACAAGCTGAAATAAATCTTCCGTTTCTATGTCGAACTGGAGATTGTAATAGCTGCATTTGCCAATTAGTTTCTGGTAGTGTTTTTCATACCACTCAGACAACATTAACGGAAGATGATTTAAAACAAGGATATTTTCTAGCATGTACGGGATTTGCAACCTCCGATTGTGTAATTGAAACACATAAGGAAAAACAGTTTGCTAGATATAAAAAAGGGGTCTAAAAAGTTTATAATGTGAATCTATTTTTTCTCTAATCACTAATATGCTAATTACTTATATATTGAATGAAAATAATCACCTATTTATCCGCTTTATTCTCATTATTGTTAGTTTCAAATTCCTTAATTGCCCAAAGCATTGAAGGAAGGATTACTACAATCAAAGATAAAGAATTGGAATACGTAACTGTAAAACTTATCCGCGATACCACTATTTTACAATATGTTGCTTCCGATCAGAACGGGAAGTTTACATTCAAAAATCTGATTGAAAAATCAACATACAGACTTAAACTTCAACATACGGGCTTTGAAGATTTGGATACCACTTTTATATCTGGAGATTTTAAGAAAATGACTTTTAAGATGTCTGAAAAAGTCAATAAACTAAATGAGGTTGTAGTGAATGCCAATAAACCTCTGCTCGAGCGAAAAGTAGACCGTCTTGTTTTTAACGTTCAAAATAGTATGGCTTCATTAAGTGGAGATGCAATGGACGTGCTAAAAGTAACCCCACTTGTTATGGCCGAAAACGAATCTCTAAGTATCATAGGAAAAGGAAGTGTTACGGTTATGGTAAATGATAAAATCCTTCGTATTTCTGGGGATGACCTCACATCCTATCTAAGAAGCATTCCATCTGGATCCATTGAAAGTGTTGAAGTTATCACTGTTCCCCCTTCCAAATATAGTGCTTCAGGTAATGCCGGTATCTTAAATATCAAACTGAAAAAGATAGTTAATGATTTTTGGAGTGCTTCCATCCGTTCCATTTATACACAAACAACCTATCCTACTATTAATTTAGGGGCTGGTTTCAATTACAAAAAGAATAGGTTTTCCCTATATTCTAGCTTAAATATGACTGAGGGTTCTGTTCTATTTACCGAAAAACCACATGTTACCTATAGTACACAGGATTGGGAAACCCTCAGTAAAAAAAGGAGCTTTACAAAACTTTACAATGGCAGGTTACAAACGGAATACAAAATATCAGAAAAATTCAGTATCGGCGCCCAGGCCTTTCTAAATAGCAGCAAACCGCATTCCAACGATAAGACATTGACAAATATTAGCCAAAGAACCGGACTTTTGGACTCAATAATTAAGGGAAATGGCTACCAAAATTCTACAACGCAAAGCTTAGCACTTAATTTCAATTCGACATATTCCTTGGGGAAAGACGGTCAAGAAATTATTTTGGATATAGATCATTATCGAAGCAATTATGACAACTTCCGGGACTTTAATTCAGAAACATTTGACCCAAGCGATTCCCCTATTCTAAATAATGAATGGTACTCAGGAAACGTTGGTCAGAATGTCTTCACGAACACTTCCTTTAACATAGATGTTGAACAAAAAATTAAAAAGTTTGACATCAACTATGGCGTAAACTTTTCAACTTCCCTTAATAAAAACGAATTACAATCTGTGGCAACTTCTGGAAGAATAGATACTATTTTTAATTATTCAGACGAGTTTGAATTCAGAGAAAATATCGGATCCCTGTTTTTTTCTTTTGGTAGTGCAATCAGTAAAAAAATTGATTTCAAAGCAGGACTCCGTCTAGAAAATACAAATACAGAGGGCGTGTCAAATACTTTGGCCACAAAGTATGAGAATAATTATTTAAAATTATTCCCCACTTTATATACTTCATATAAAATGAACGACAAAAACGTATTCTCAATTGGATACGGAAGAAGGATTGACAGGCCTGCTTTTATGGCAATGAATCCATTTGCCAGATATATTTCAAAGTACTACTACACCGTCGGAAACCCATATCTATTACCCTCCTTCTCCCATAATATAGAGATAAATTATTCCAACAATAGGGATCTGAATCTTTCTCTTTACACCAATTTTGCAAAAGAACAGATTGCCCAAACTGCCATACCTTTTGAAAATTCAAAAATGGTGGTAGATACCATGCAGAATTTTTATGATATGTCAACTATTGGTTTTACAGCCATCTATACCTTACAAAAAAGCAATTGGCTCGAAAGCAACTTTGTATTTAATGGATATCACCGGAGCATAAAACAATATGATACTAATATTGTACCGGATTATAAAGTAAATGTTGTTTACTTGAGTATGGACAACAATTTCAAGATTAGCAAAAAACTGAATACCCAATTATCAAGTTTTTATTATTCTCCACAAATTACAGGTATATTTCGTAGATCTCCACGATTTAATGTCAATCTCAATTTCAGATATAAGATTAATGATCAATGGGATCTTGCCCTATTTGCAAATGATATCCTAAAGACACAACAAGGTAAACTTAATGCTATTGTTAATGGTGTTCAACAATCTTATGACAATTATTATGATAGTAGAAGTTTAAGACTAACAGTTTCCTATAGATTCGGTAGCATGAATATCAATGCTAGACAGAGAAATTTCATAAATGAGAAAGAAAAACAGAGAGCCTATTAATAATCTTCAAAAAACAATATGGTAGATCCAATAATTCATCAGATAATTTTGACTGACATTCCCAATTCACTGATCTGGAAATGTTTGAACTCATGGAGAAAAATGGAACGATTTGGATTTAAGATAAAATATTGGAATTATTGTGAGGTAAAGGAATTTATTTCGGAGAGTTATCCAAATGCTCTGCAAGCTTTTCTTAATGCCAGAAATTTCGCAGAAGCATCAGATATTGCCAGATATCTGATTATTCTCCATTTTTCAGGCACATATGTAGATTGGGATATAGAGCTCGTGGATTCTATGGCTTATTACAATAAAATATCCAACCTATCGCAAGGTTATTTGTTATTGGATCCAACTAATGGAACATTTGCACCTGAGTGTTTCTCCGCGCAAAAAGGGGATCAATATCTGAGAAAATTGACCGATGATATAATTTCAATATCCAATTCGCAACAAATCCCTCTTACTCCTCAATACACAGGGGCATTCAGAATGCGCGAGACAATGAAAAACTGCAACTGTAAACAACGCATTTTATCAGTTAAAGATCTTTTTGAATTTGATTATTCAGAAATAAGGGAACCTTTTCAAAGACCGGTTAAAAATCCGCTTATTCACTATTGGTTACACACTTGGCTTTAGTAAATAACATGCTTCTTCATTATTATTACGAGGCTCACTCACCCTGCCTCGTAATAATATGAATAATAATCACCTCCGTCTATTATTCTGATCTATATTTTTATCTGGAGTATTCAAATGGCTGAAAATAATATTAGGTTCCATATATTGATCCATTTTTAAGCCAGCCTCCTTCAATATTTTTTCCGGAATATTTTCTTGTTCAAATTTTTTTCATTCGGCTTTAGTTGTGGAATTACACTTTTCAAAAGAATATTTTTTAGTTGAGTAGCTCTTTCCGGGGTAACCAAAAAATTAGCTATCGGGTTCTTAAGTTTGTAATACCCAAAAGAATGATCTGGGATACCCACGACTATGGTCATCTGTCTATAGATAGCCTTTAATTCTACGGCACAATTTTTTCGCGAACTTTATTTGAAAAGTTTCTGGCTAAAAGCACGCGAAATGGTCAATACCTTTTCGGTTTCTTTAAAAACAAACAAAAAATAGAATCAGTATTTTTTTTCATGATCGTGTCATCTGAAAATCTGCTTCAATTCAATCGTCAAAAGAAATAGCCATAGTACACCTTATCCTATAATCATTAATAGAAGTGGTTTTTATTAATTCCATTCCATTATTAGAACAGACTTTTTGTGATGCGATATTATCACTAAACATACGGGCATAGACAATTCTAGCCCTCAAATTACTTTTGCAATATTTTATTAATGCATTACAGATTGTCACTTCGCATTAGAATGCCTCCACTAGTTCGCATCAGAATGCCCCCACTAATTTCACAAAAAAAACCATTATTCTATTCATTATTATTTTCATAATTTTCTTGATCTTCTGACTTTTTGGGTCTTCCCCTTTTTGATTTTTCCTTAGGGTCGTCTTCAAACATTCCGTTCAGTTCCAGGAGGTTCTTTATACGGTAACTGTTTCCATTTAGTTTGACGATTGTGGCATGGTGCACTATGCGGTCTATTATCGCCGATGCGATTACTTTGTCCCCGAAAAGTGTCCCCCAGTCTTCAAAGTTCCTATTGGTGGTAATGATCATCGAGCCGTTTTCGTATCTTTTTCTGATGATCTCAAAGAAGTCTTCCATGCTGTACTGCGGCATTTTTTTGAAGCCCAGTTCGCCCAGTATCAGCAGGTCCGGTTTTAGGAACTTCTGGATGGTCGCAGCATAGGATCCGTCCGCACGGGAGGAATATAGCTTTTCGACCATTTCATTGGTATGGATGAAAAGTACCCGCTTACCTTTTTTTACAGCTTCCAGCCCGATTGCATGGGCCAGGTGCGTCTTTCCGACCCCCGGTTTCCCCATGAATACCACATTATGTTTCTGGTCTATGAACCGGTAGCTGGCCAGATCATAGATCTGCCTTTTGTCCACCTGGGGCTGATAGCTGAAATCATAACAGTCCAATACCTTCTGCGTGTCGAGTTTTGATTCCCTGAGCTTATTTATATATCCGTTGGTCTGCCTGTTGGCCATTTCATCCTCCACCAGAAGCTCAAGAAATTCAATGTAACCGATCTTGTGCTGTAGCGCGTACCTGTTACGCAGCTCGAGGTTCTGACAGATGGCCGCGAGTTTAAGAGTGCGGAGCTGTGTTTTTAGATTTTCCATATTTATGTCCAGTAATTTGTAAGAGTGTCATAATAACTGAGTTCGTGCTGAAATTCGTCCGAGAAGCCCATTGTTAACACATCTTCCCGGGGCAGGTCGTACATCGCATTCTCGCATATCCGTTTGACCTGCTGGTAGCTTATGGCGTGAAAGTGCAGTGCGCGGGCACATGATCTTTCTATCTGGCCCAAAGTGAAGCGCTTTCTCAGCGCAAGTATACCCTGGGTCATCTTGCCCCAGTGCCTCGGCACTTCTTCCACAAGTCGATCGAACGGAGTGTACGCATTTGGACCTATCTGCCCCATCATTTCATGGTATTCTTCCTTGCTGACCATTCTCTTTTCCCTGGGGCGGTGCGCCGCAAGACTGACAAACATGCCTATGCTGCTGGATAGCTGGTGCATGGCGATCTGTGGTGAGCTGTCATAGATGCGAAGTATCGTACCGTTACTCTCCAGCCTTACATTCATGCCCATATAGTCAGCCGGAACCGAATAATAATTCTGCTTATAGGCGACATGTCCCATACGGTTTACCCTGCGGTGGCTGACATCCTGTATCTGGAAACGTCTGGAAGGCAGGGGCTGCAGCGCAGCTTTCTCCGATTCAAGAAAGATATCATGAGGCCGGCGCCTGGTGGTACCGTGGACACGTTTATTGCATATTTCATCATTCCATACGCGCAGACCACAGATCAGGTCCTCATAGCTTTTGCTTTCAAAGGCTTTCAGAAAGTTGTTCCTGACATTGTTAATTCTCACTAAAACACCCCCATATATTCTCACTAAAATGCCACCACCTTAAGTTTTTAATTAAGGTTTAACTTGTCGGAGTATTAAAGTCCGACATTATGTATAAAGTGGCAATGCATAATACGATAAAAACACTGCTATCCCACGGGAAATCGATACGGGAGATAGCATCAGAACTTGGGATGTGCCGCAAGACCGTTTCCCGGATACAGAAAGCCCTTGAGCGTGGGCTAGAGGAACCTTTGCCTCAGGTAAGACCAAAGCTGCTGGACGATTATCTCGATGACATTCAGGTATATAAGGAGATGGGACTGAGCGCTATACTTATCCACCAGCGCCTGCATGAGCAGCAGGTTTTAGATATATCTTATCCCAGTGTCGCCAGAAGTATCGAGAGATTAAAGAAGCAGGAGGTTTTTGTGCCGCTGCACAGCGATCCGGGAGAAGAAGCGCAGGTGGATTTCGGATATATGGGTACTTTCCGCAGGAATGGCCGCCCTGTAAAAGTATGGGTGTTTTCCATGGTTCTCTCCCATAGCCGTTACAGCTTTTATAAACTGGTGACCAGCCAGCGGGTGGACGAATTTCTGGACTGCCATATCAAAGCTTTCGAGTATTTTGGGGGTGTTCCGCGAACTGTCAAACTTGACAACCTGAAATCTGGGGTGACCATTCCGGATCTTTACGAACCGGAGCTCCAGCGCAGGTATTCTGAATTTCTTTCCTACTACAGCTGTGCAGGAATTGCGTGCAGGCCACGCCGTCCACAGGACAAGGGCAAAGTTGAATCATCTATCAAATATGTAAAAAACAATTTTTTAAAGGGCTTCGATGGCAATGGCTATGAAGATCTGCTGTGCGGGCTGAAGGTCTAGAACGAAGAGACATGCAATAAGCGCGTACACGGAACCACGCGCCGTATCCCTCTTGCCGTATTTGAACAGTATGAAAAACATGCACTGCTTGCACTGCCCCCGGTGCGATATGAAATCCTGGAGGTCGGATCCAGAAAAGTCACCCGGCTGGCACACGTGAGCTACCGCCATAATTACTATTCGGTGCCCGCTGCCTATGCGGGCAGAACCGTCAGGCTCGAAAGCAACGGTACCTGCCTAAAAATATTTGACGGCAGCACCCGCATTGCACTCCATCAGGTAAGCGGTCAGATGGGCATGTACGTTTCTCTGGAGGAACACCGTCCGGATTATAAAAAGAATATCAGCAGAGAAGAATATAAGCGGCTAATGGGAAGTATCGGACCTTCTGCACTGCTTTTCTTTGAACATCTTCTGGCGGAGGTGCCTACCCACTGGAGCCCGATGACCCGCGGGATACTTAAATTAAAAAAGCGGTTTACCGACGTGCAGATCGATCTGTCATGTAAGCGCGCGCTCCATTACAGAGCCTTCAGCTACCAGCAGGTCAAACGGATCTGCGAGAACGAGCTTTACAAGCAAAATTACGATGAAATGTCTCCTATGGTGTATTCCAGCGAATACGAACACGAACTCGGACTATACGACAGATTAACAAACTGAAATAAATAATATGGAAACATTATTAGCAAATTTACGCCAGCTAAAATTGGCCACGATGGCCCAGAACCTTGAAATGAGGAATAGGCATGCCCTGGAAAAACAGATCAGCTACCTTGAATTTCTGGAGCTGCTCATCGAAGATGAAATAGTAAAAAGACAGTCCAATGGCTATCAGTCCAGGCTAAAGGAATCCCGGCTGGATACGCAAAAGATCCTGGACAGTTATGACCTGAATTACCAGCCGGACCTGGACAGAAGGCTATTATTTGACCTGGCTTCCTGCCGGTTCATAGAACAGCGCTCCAATGCTATATTCATGGGGAAACCCGGTGTCGGGAAAACCCACCTGGCCCATGCGATCGGGCTTGAAGCGGTCAAAAGAGGTAAAAAAGTACTGTTTGCACACACAAATGAAATGGTCGAAAAACTGTTCGCATCAAGGGCAGACGGAAGTTACCAGTCCGTATTGCAGCGTTATCTAAAGCCTGACCTGCTGATACTTGATGAGCTGGGCTTCAAAAAAATGCCGCAGAACAGTCTGGAAGATTTCTTTGAGATCGTTCGCAGGACATACGAAACGGGGTCTATGATCATCACCACAAACCGAAACTTTGAAGACTGGGGAAACCTCTTCGGTGACAGGGTAATTGCTTCTGCTATTATAGATAGGATTGTCCATCATGCAACAATTGTAAAACTTAATGGGAACAGCTATCGCGTAAAAAATCTTATCGAACTACAGGATCTTTTTCCTGGTGAAGATACCGCAAGGACTAGAAGAGGGCGCCCTCGAAAGCAGGAAAACGAAATCTCAGATGATCAGGATAATGAATGATTATTTTTGCATATTAGTGGGGGCATTTTAATGAGAATCAGTGGGGGCATTCTAATGAGAATTAACATGGATCAGTTAAAGAATACCGAAAAATGGTTACTCAAGGTGATGGGGGGCATTTTTTCACAGTTAATAACTATGGTCAGCCGAGCATAAATGACTTGATTAGAGTAGTTGAAAATGACAGCCAAGATAGCCAAAAGCACGTGAAGTTAGGCATATTAAATGAGTTGTTACGCGACAGCAAGCCAATCAATCTTAAAACCACCCAAATGGATAGCGTATTTCTTTCTGATGCAGCATGGAAAGAAGCTTTGGTTGGTTGGGAAAATCCCGCTCGAAATTATTACACGGCCGAATCCAATAGTTTATTTTTTTTAGAAAGTATGGGCAACCTATATCGAAAAGGTTTGTACGCCCATACGCCATCCCTATATGCGTATAAGCTCTCAAAAAAGTGGCGGAATTTAAAAATCATAGCAGCATTGCGTGATGGAGCGCTAAAACCAGAGGGTATTAAATTTATTATCAAGGGTAATGGGAAAACCCTTTCTTCTCGTATCGTTAGACCTAATCAACAGCATATTTTTGATATAGATATCACAAATATAGACGATCTTGAGCTTCTCACACAAGATCCAGTCGGAAACAACTTTAATGCCTGGTCAATTTGGTGCAACCCATTGCTAACTAAATAAAAATAACAGCCAATAGTCATCAAGCTCATACAGGTATTTTCAGTAAGTTAGATACTCCAAAAGCTGACCGGGCAACTTGGTCTCATTTATATTTTCTTTGCGATTCATAAGCTCATCAAAATCTTTATGCATTACTAAGAAGCATACTTTAACTTGATTAATGCGTGCAACGTAATGTAAAAACCCTTACTTATTTCTACTGGTGTCTCCTGATCACTCAATAGTCAAGTACAGAATATTTATCCGTCTCGCCTGTACTGTGATAATAAAGGTTAATGCGAAATGTATCTTTGCTCACCACTATTTCTCTTTTTCAATTACATTTCTAAAGGCGATAAATTCTAAAATGGTACAGCCTAAATAAATAAACGTAAACAAAAGGAGCGTTTTTAACGGTTCAATGGCCATATTAAACTTGTACACTCCAACCAATATATAAATAATTAACATAACTAAGCATACAGCAGGTATTCCTGAGAAAACCAAAAAGCATAACGTTTTACTATTTCTGACTTTTTCTATACGATTTAGAAAAAACAGTAGAGAACACAATGCTATAGCGAAAAGGTAAACAGCTGAAAAAACAAGATTAACACTAATGTCCATTATAACAATAATCGTATTCAGAAATCCTGTATCAACCGTATTTTTTTCCGCAATAACAAGTCGATATAAGATAAATAGCAAAATACTTACAAGCACATTGACAAACCAAAATTTCACTATGATTTTCCCCATTTTTAACACTTTCTATGACCACTTGTAGACATTGCTCGATTAGTCATCGATTATTCTTTCGCGTTCTCTTACAAAGATATTAAGTTATTTTTCAAGAGTAATGCACGAATATTAATTTTGTTTTGGCGAATAATGATTGCTTTGTTCGTTAAAAAGCAAAATAGTAGCGAATACCACTAAAAAAGTCAATTCACCTTATATTAACTTCTGTCTACAGAGATAGCACATGCTCTACAGATTAATGTTCTATAAATTCAGGATTATTAGAGAAAGTCGTAGAGATAATTAAAACGGATATGTTATGCGCAACAATATAGGGCATATATTTTAATTCATAGGATCTGTTGACTGAATTCCTAAGTTGAATAAGAGTCGGCTTCTAATTGATAAGAGATATAATTTCATTAGCTTCAGGGTCAGTTTTTGGTGAAAAATGCTTTATAAGCTTACCATTTTCATCAATTAAATACTTCTGAAAGTTCCATAAGACCGCTGAACTTTCAACACCGTTCAGGCTTTTATTGGTCAACCACTGATAGATAGGCGCCTGTCGCTTTCCTTTCACATCAATCTTTGCCGCCATCGGAAAAGTTACGCCATAATTTCGTTGACAAAATGCTGCTATTTCAGCGTCCTTACCTGGCTCTTGATCTAAAAAATCATTTGAAGGGAAGCCTATAATAACTAGCTTATCATTGAATTTATTATATAGACGTTCAAGACCCTCATACTGTGGCGTAAATCCACATTTGGAAGCGGTGTTTACAACTAAGATCTTTTTACCTTTAAATTTCGCAAAGTTTATGGTAGAGCCGTCCAGCCCGTTTACTTTAAATTCATGGATAGTAGCTGATTTCAATGCCATATCTACTTCAACGTTACCATTGGTGAATAAATAATAGGCTACAGCGGCTCCGACTGCCGCCACAATAAATAAAACTATAAAGACCATTTTTCTCATTTTTTTCAGACATGCCAATCAATATGAACCACTAGAAATCTGACAAGGTCAAGTTAAAGGTACTAAAGTTCAAAGAAGAAATCAACTCTATTATATAGTAGCAAAACCGTATTCATCCAAATTCTGTTCTCCCAGCAGTCTCGAATGCCTCACTCTCAATATAACACAACACTAAGATCTCTCTAATCAATTTATAGAGATTCTAAAAGCAAAGAACTTCATATTACCAATGCGGTCGCTTTCCACCCCAATACAGCTGCATTACTTAATAAATTAGATATGGAATTATACATTTTCTAAAAGAGGTATGGATAAAGACATTAAGGCAATAGGTTTTACATACAAATTAAATATTCCCATTTTCACATAAAAAAGGACGATTTTCATATTCTTTATGTATCTAATCTAAGTTACATTTGTCAACAAGTAGAATTGATTCGATAGAGGTAATTGCTGAACTGTTTAAAGATCCATATCTCACATTTCGATTCCTATTGATTCAATAAAGAATACTATAAACTCCCTACAATACTACAATGAAAAACATGATGTGGAACGAGAATGTCGTTCCACATTTTTAATTAACCCTACTATTTTCTATTGATCTAATACACTCAACACCTGACACTTCCTATGCCGGAATTCGTAACCCATTTTCGGAAACGAAACAACATTATTATAAAAACTTACAGATTGTTTCTTAGATATCCTTGAAAATTATCCTGAAACTGCAGTCCCGTTCCAATTCTATATTTACTTAATTTATTGTTTAAAGTGAGCCCCCATAAAACAAATTCGGTTAAAAAATAGACATCCGCAGATTTCGTTTCTGGCTGATATTGCTGAATCAAAGCTTTAATAGGTACCACTTCATCCAAAACCCTAATATACTCCATATCACTAAGCTCATCAGATAATTCAATACCTTCCGATTCTGCAAACCAACGCACAATATCATCGTAGGGATAACGATCGCTCTCTCTCTCCAGCTTCTCAATTTTTGGGAATAAGACGGGAAAGATGCTTTTTATAGCATTTTCAATCAGTTGCAATGCCACAATATCTGCTCCTTCCTGCTCACCTTCATAAACAAGCTCAACCTTGCCAGTTATTGCAGGTATAATGCCCATAAAATCACCCAATCTCACTGCGGTTGCTTGCGATCCGTTTTTAAGCATACGCAATTCAGCGGTGCTTACTAAGTTTTGAAATGCCGTAATACTCATACGTGCACTAACGCCACTTTTATCATCAACATATTCGCTATTTCGAGCTTCGAAGCTTATTTGCTCTATTAATTCTCGCGCTAATTCTGGGATATAAATTTGCTCTTTCTGCGCTATTTCCAAGTTAGATTCCTGAGCGGTGATTGTTTTTGCTATCTCAACAGAAGTCGGATAATGGGTAAGTATCTGCGAACCAATTCGATCCTTCAACGGCGTCACAATGCTTCCCCTATTGGTATAATCCTCGGGATTCGCTGTAAATATAAATTGTATATCTAATGGCAAGCGCAACTTAAAACCACGAATCTGTATATCCCCCTCCTGTAATATATTAAAAAGGGCGACTTGAATTCTCGCTTGAAGATCCGGAAGTTCATTAATAACAAAAATAGATCGGTTTGCCCTTGGGATCATACCGAAGTGAATCACACGATCGTCTGCATAGCTTAGTTTTAAATTTGCGGCTTTGATGGGATCTACATCACCAATCAAATCAGCGACGGTCACATCGGGTGTAGCAAGTTTTTCTGCAAAACGATCGTTTCTACTAAGCCAAGATATTGGGGTATCGTCACCTTCCTTCTTTAGTCGTTCTATCGCATAACGCGATATCGGATTATAGGGATCATCGTTAATCTCCGAACCTTCTACCACTGGCACATATTCATCCAGTAGATTGACCATAAGTCTTGCCAATCGCGTTTTCGCTTGGCCGCGAAGCCCTAATAAATTAATATTGTGCTTGGAGAGAATAGCCCGCTCAAGTTCAGGAATAACCGTATCTTCGTATCCGTATACTCCATTGAACACGGATTCACCCGCCCTTATTTTTGTAATTAGATTCTGACGCAATTCTTCTTTTATTGTCTTAGGTTTATAACCCGAAGTTTTTAATGCACCAAATGTTTTAATCTTCGTATAATCCATATATTTTTATCGTATTCTTTTTTTTCGGTTTTCTTCATAATCTTCAAAAATCATTTCACCTAAATTGCCAAGGCCCGTATAATAAGCCTTTCCTTGATTCGAAGCTGTAAATTCGTCGACAAATTGTTGTAAATAGGGATCGGAAGCAATCATAAAAGTAGTTATCGGTATTCCCAACTTGCGAGCTTGCGCAGCCATACTATAACACTTACTCGTGATGAACGGATCCAAACCCATGGGATTCTTATAATAACCACCATCCGGCATATTTAAACAACTCGGTTTGCCATCGGTTATCATAAATATTTGCTTATTTGCATGCCTCTTTCGCCGTAGTAAATCCATTGCTAGCTTTAAGCCTGCGACAGTATTGGTATGAAAAGGTCCTACTTGCAGATAAGCAAGATCTTTAATCGCTATTTGCCAAGCATCGTTTCCGAAAACAATAACGTCAAGAGAGTCCTTAGGATAACGCGTAAGAATAAGCTCAGATAGGGCCATGGCTACTTTCTTTGCTGGTGTAATCCTATCCTCTCCATACAAAATCATACTGTGGCTAATATCAATCATCAGCACTGTACTCATTTGTGATTTGAACTGCGTATCCTCAACGACAAGATCATTTTCAGACAACGCAAACTCTCCTATTCCATGATTAATTTGTGAATTTTTCAAACTCTCTGTCAAAATTATCTTTTCTAGGCCATCGCCATACTGATAGTTTCGGAAATCCCCCATATTTTCATCGCTCCGCCCTTGGTGATTTGTTTTATGATTGCCAGACATTCCCTTGCGCATCTTTCCGAAAATTTGGTCCAACGCGTGCTGCCTCAGGGCTTTCTCAAGTTTTGAGGTAATATCTATCCCCCCTTCACCATCAAACTCAACTTTTTCTCTGATGTATCCTTTATCTTTCAGATCTGTAATGAAATCGTCTATCGTGTAGGCAGGGGTCGTTAGCTTAAACTCTTTATCCAACTGCCTAAGCCAATCAATAGCTTCATCAAAATCACCGGAAGTATGGGTAATCAGTTCTTTGAAAATGTCAAATAATTTTTCAAAAGGCGTCTGAAATGGTGCTTCAAATTGCCTAAAGAGAAAACCTTTATTTCGTTTCTTGCTTTTCATCCATTCCTTTTATTTAATATAAAAAAGCGATCAAAAATTGCTATCGAACGCTTTGTAGTATGAATTTACAAAATAATAATCCTTATGCACGCTAAATGTAAATTTAACTTTAAAAACTGGCTATAGTATGACTTATAGCAGCTATTCTTCGAAAGAGATAAAGTGCTAAACCTATATCAAACACACTAATCCCTAATTTTTCTACATGTGGCTGTAGGGATATCTTTAAAATAAAAGCTTGAGTAAAGAATTTGATCAAGAACTGTTTAAAAAAGTATAGTGTCACATACATTCATTTCTGCGAAAGAGACATAACATCTCAAGCCATAGAAATAAGTTCCTCAAGCAATCACTACAGAATTAGCCCAATGTTTTTATAGACTACATTAGTAAATTGAAGAAAATTGAATATTTTTAAACAATAAATAATAGACCTCATGGATGATAAAAAATTAATGGAGATCGATCAATATATTGCTAAACTTTCGGCTACTGAACAAGAAGTAATCCATCAATTCAGAAAAGCAATAGTAGAAAATGACCAAGCTATTTCCGAAGACTTCGGAAAGTTTATGTCAAATCCAAATGCGTTTAGTTTTAATGAACAAGGCGTATTTAAATACGGGTTAACAGTCGCGAAGAATTATATTTCATTCCATTCCTTGGTCATCTATACTAATCCCGAATTAATGGAAGAACTAAAATTAAAAATACCAAAGGCCAAGTTTCAAAAAGGCTGTATTAATTTCAAAACTTTGGATGAATTTCCAGTAGCTGTATTAGCAGAGCATATTCAAATTTCTTCCAAAATTGATTTCAGTCCTATGATCAATCGTTATCTTAAAAAGAAATAAGTATATTGTCTCTTCTGGAACCCATGAGTTACCTTTTGAAGGTTACAATTCATGCCATTGGATTCATATTAAAGGTAAAATTCTAGAATAGTAGAAAATTAATCATATGAACAAAAGGTATTTTTTCTATATTATCATCGTTATCAGTTTGTTCACTTCGTGTGGCCTTATCCATAATCTTCCCGATTCGGCTTCCCCAAACACTGGCGTAGATCCTAACCTGTGGTACTCATTTGTGGATCAAAACGGTAATTTCTACCCCGATAACTGGAAGAAAAACTATGGCATTCCGTCCAATAAAGCGGCTCGAGATCCTTATTCGCTTATGAAAATTGCCACAGACAGAGGTGATCGCGAACAATTACTCGCTTTTGAACGTAGTAACATGCTGCGTCTGTCAAAACGTATTGCTCCAAAAAAACGTGTGTTTATTTTAGTTCACGGCTTCAATGCTGACGAAGAATCAGTTGTAAAACAATATAAATATATTGCCAATCATATCGTTACAAACCCTAAAACCGATGAAATCATTCGATTCTATTGGGATGGTTTACGATCTACCTCCCCTTTTCGTTCCGCAAAAAACTGGTTTTCAGCAGCCTCTTTTAGCCAGATGGCCGGTGAATTTGGTTTAAGGAGAATTCTAAACAATATGGCCAATAAGGATGTTTATATTATTTCACATAGTCGGGGCGCATCTGTAGTGATGAGTGCAATTTCGAATCCTGAATTTAATAGCTCATTTTCCGCACAGGCAAAAGATATTCACAATGTCGATATCGAGCGGGCAAAGCCTTTGCTGGAAAACAAAAACAGAGTTACATGTATTATGCTGGCACCGGCAATAGGACTTTCCGAGTTTCAATATACAGATACACTAAGCGGGACAAAAAAATTTGTCGAACTGAGCCCACAAGTTAAGAAAATACATATCACCATAAACGGTACCGACAAGATGTTGAAAAAGTTTTTCGGATTCTTATCTAACAAACTTAACCCAACTGATCTTGGATATAAAGCAGACAGTTTTAATGCTCTTAAGAAAAATTACACCATTTTTTCTATGACCGATTTTACTGGAATGTCGAGTCATGCCTTTAGTAGCTATATACGAAATCCCAAGTTTAAACAAATGCTAAGGGCAGAGTCGATTCAAGTACAATAAAGTGTTTACGGGTCTGATTAAGTCGATCAGGTACAAATCGCAACTATTCTCTCAAAACGTCCGTGGTTACTAACAGACACCGGTAAGACAGCATCCTCATCATTTATGCTAATGCCTGGAATTCCTAATGAATCTTTAACAATTTCACTAGCCGTGATTTCTACAATATTGTCCAAATGATCTAATTCCCCAACGGCTACGGTATGTATAAAATCTGGGCAAAAAGTGGTCTTAGTATAATACCTCTTGCCTTCGCAGATGACTTCTCCCCTTGCGGTAAAAAAAGACCGTTCAATAACTGAACATAGCAATCTTTTAGGCATAAATTTCCGAATTCCTGTCTCTCGATTCCATATTTTATAGGCAGCCTCTTTCATGCTCCATAAGAGCCAAACAATAATTTCGGTATCTACACTGTTCACAATCAACAGTTGTTCCTGCTCAGTAAATAACTTTGAAACAAAGCCTTTACGTTTCCAATTACTATCTTTTCTGGACTGAACCAGGTCGATAACGTCATTACCAATCATTTTTCTTGTAACTTGCTCTCGATTATTTCGACTGCAGCTCCGACATTAAGCATACGTTCCATATCAGGATTTTCAATTACTATATCGAACTTTTCTTCAATATCTAGAACAATATCAACCAGATTGGCCGAGTTGATTTGCAGATCACGAATAAAATCGGTCGCCTCATTAAGCTTTCCGAAAGCTTCCTGGTTTGTCGTATATGGTGATATGATTGGCTTTAAAGCATCGATCAATTCTTCTCTATTCATTAGTTTAGTTATTAAAATTCTTAAATATTAGGCAAGCATTAACATCCCCAAATCCAAAACTTGCTTTGGCAATGATGTTAGGCTTGGCCTCAAGAGTCTTTAAAGGAATACGTGATGGATGTATCAATGCAGCAATCTCCGGATTTAGATCAGAGCAATTACAGTTTCCAAATAAAAATCCATGATAAAGCTGCAAAACCGTCGCCACGCTTTCTATACTACCCGCCGCACTGAGACAGTGTCCAGTCATTCCCTTCAGTGAGTTTATCCATGGAAAATCTTTACCATTGCGATTCAGAGCTACGGTCCAGTTTTCTATTTCAAAAGCATCTTTGGCAGTTGCTGTCAAATGTCCATTTATCGCATCGATGTCTGAGCCCGAGATATTTGCATTTTTTAGCGCCTCCTGAATACATTTCCGCACAGCATAAGCATTAGGTGCTGTCATACTTCCTGTTCCGCGTTGTCCGCCAGAATTTACCTGGCCACCCAATAATTCTGCATATATAGTTGCCTTTCGCGCTAGTGCACTTTCCAGATCTTCCAACAATAAAGCTCCAGCCCCACTACCAGGAACGAATCCTGCGGCGGTTGCACTCATAGGTCGAGAACCCGCCCCAGGATTAGCATTATATTGTGAACTACAGACACGCAGTGCATCAAAACCGCCCCAAATGTAAGGCCCACTATCTCCTGTACTCCCTGTGAGCATCCGTTTAGCTCTTCCGGATCTAATCCGATCATAACCCATCAGGATTGCTTCAGTTCCCGTAGCACAGGCAGATGAATTCGTTGTCACCTGATTACCAAGACCCAATTTTCCTCCTAAGTAGGCACTAACCCCACTGTTCATCGTCTGGGCTACAACCGTACTCCCCAATTTGCGGGTTTGCAAATCATCGATTTTATAAATGCTTTCCCGCAATTTATCGATACCCGAGGTTCCTGAACCAAACACAGTTCCACTATCCCAATCAGGAGCGGAATTTAAAGTAGTAGGAAGCCCCGCGTCTGCCCATGCTTCCATTCCGGCGATCACACCATATAATATTCCTGTACTATTAAATCCTCTTAATTCTAGTTCGGTGAAATATTTCTCTTTTAGCGCTTCCGACAGTTGAGGCATTCCAGCAATCTGGCAAGAAAACTGCAATTTTTCCAATCTCTCATCATGTCTAATTCCAGATATACCCTCCCTAATCGCCTGTGTAAAAGCGGGTACTCCCACACCATTGGGAGCAACAACACCAATTCCTGTAATGACTACTCTTTTCATAGCGCTTCGGTGATCATGCCTGCCAATATTCCTTTGCAAACGTCCTGCCCAGCTTCATTTTTCATGATTACCTCGCATTTTAATTTACCAAACCGGAGATATATTTTTTTCGAAAATACTGTAACTCTCTCCTTTGGATACACCGGTTTTAAAAATTGTATCTCGGTAGATGTCAATGCTATTGCTGAGCCGTGCATCAAGTTTTTATTTAGTAGAAAAATCCCCAAACAAGCTAAACCTATCTGGGCCATTGTTTCGATCAAAATAACACCTGGAGTAATCGCTTTTTCAAAAAAATGGCCCTTATAAAAATCCAGATCTTCATTAAAAGTATAGCTACCCGCAATACCTTCTGAATCTACATAGATCAATTCATCGACAAATAAAAAGGGGGCTCTATAGGGCAATTTTGATAGTATATCTTTTAAATCCACATTCATAATTTTTAGGTTACCATTGTAATAAAACGCGCTGAGCCGTAAACCCCGGTCCAAAACTCAGCATCAATCCCAATTCACCAGGCTGAGGACTTCGTTTCATGATACGTTCAAGCACATATAGCACAGTAGCACTGGACATATTGCCATATTCCGACAATATTGCTTTAGTATCGTTAATATCTTTATCAAATTCAGCAAAAATCTGATCAATTGTCGCAACGATCTTTTTTCCACCGGGATGAAAAATCATGTAATTAATATTTTCGATTTGCAAATTATTTTTCTGAAGAAATGGATGTATTACTGCTCCGAAATGGGAAGCAATCACATTAGGAACTTCTACATCAAGTATCATCTTCATACCGGTATTTGTTAGCTTAAACCCCATAATATCTTCGGTATCATAAAAATGGTACATCTGTTGGTCCAAGATTGCAGGCCCACAGTCCGAATCGTACGAGGAAAGCAGGCAGCATGCTGCACCGTCTCCAAATATTGCGGCACTAACGATATTCGACATCGAAAAATCTTCCAGTTGGAAGGTTGCTGTTGGCGCTTCTACCGAAATTACCGCAGCACGTTTACCCGGGTTGGCCTGAAGGAAATTTTTAGCATAGATTATTCCTGAAACACCGGCAACACATCCCATCTCGGTGACTGGTAAGCGCACAATATCCTGGCGGAGTTTCATCTTGTTAATGAGATAAGCGTCTAGCGAAGGGATCATAATCCCAGTACAGCTCACTGTAATGATATAATCTAGTGATTGTGGATCCCATTCTACTTCCTCAAGCGCTTTGCGCAGCACGTCCTCGCCGAGAAGCGTTGCTTCACGGCAGAATATGTTATTTTTTTCTTCAAAGGAAGTTGACGTAAAGACATCGATTGGATTCATAATGGCGTATCGCTTTTCCACGGCCGAACCTTCGAACAGCTTCTTAACTTTCTTAATAAAACGGGCGTCCTGTCCCTCCAGCCAACCATCTAACATTGGCAGTATCTCTGCTGTAACACAGGAGTAATTAGGCAGTTGTTTTGCAACATGTATTATCTTAACATTCATATATTGGAAATAATCCACTGGTATCGGAAAGCCCATTTCCATTGGACGGTATATTTTTCTAAATGTAATTTCTTTGCGAATTCTACGAGCTCATCCTTTTTAAATCCGCGTCGTATGGAGATAAGTCCATCCTCTCTTGTCATTCTGTTTAACCTAAAAACAACGGCAATTGTTTGAAAAAGTCGATAAGCAATTTTACTCCTATGTAGGTCGTTGATGATAATTCCTAATTTTGAAATTTTGATCATTCTCCCTATTAATTCCAGTATGTTTTCATCGTTAAAATGGTGGATGGTTAACGTACACAAAACGATGTGAAAACTAAAGTCCTCAAAATGCTCTTCAAAAATATCAGCGCATAGATACGTTATATTGGTATAATTTTTCGATAAAGACCTAGCATGATTAATGGTATACCGATTTGCGTCTACACCATATAATTCAAAGTGAATACCCTTTTTATAGGCATAATTACTTAGCATACGGAGCATATCCCCATTACCACATCCGATATCCACGATCTTTATTGGTTGGATCGAATTAACATGGGAGAGCATTTTTTTTACTCCATCTAGTGTGATACTGTTTCCTCCTAGAAAGCGATTGATTTTGGAGATCTGATTTAGTGCGCCACGAAGTTCATCTCCTTCGAGTTGAAAATCGTCCATGATTTCATTCTCCGAGGTTCTCTGTGTTATATCTATTGCCATTTTATTTCGCTTGCATTGCCATGTGTCTGTTTAATCATCAAGCTTAAGAGTTTAGGGAAAAATAGCGCAGTTTTCATTAAAATAGCGAGACCTGCTTTATGACGTAGTATACGCGATAAAAGCCTTCCGAAAAATAAACGCTTTCTAAAGGTCCGATTCCATTGGCTGACGTACGCCCTCTCCAATTGATTGCGTGAGTGAATATGACCATTGTAGTAATCTACAATGAGCTCGGAAGCTATTTTAGCCCCATGTATCGCCATTGCCATCCCATTTCCGCAGAATGGATGAATAAGACCGGCTGTATCACCAATCATAAGAATGTGGTCTTCTACGGCTGATTTCTTATCAAATGAAAACTGGCTAATGGTCAGTGGTTTATCAAAAATTAATTTGCTGTGTTCAAAAAAACACTTGAGATATCTGTTTTTAGATAAGACATACTGTTGGAAGTCTTCGATATTTTTGTATCGTTTAAAGGTATCCAAATCGGCCAAATAACACAAATTTACCTGGCTATCCTCCACTTTAGAAATACCGCAATATCCGCCTTTAAAATGATGTAATGCAATAAGGTCACTTGGAAAATCCGCGAAATAATGTGCTTTAACAGCTATCCACGGGGATTTTTTCCTCATAAAATCACGAGATAAAAGCTGATCAATATTACTGCGTTTCCCAAAAGCTCCCAGTACAATTTTAGCATTTAAAATATAATCCTGACAAGAAACATTAAATATGTCGTCATTGAATGATATTCCCGTAACAGTTGCAATAATTATCTCACAGCCATTTCGCTTTGCCTGTTGATATAACAAATCGTCCAATACATAGCGACTTACACCAATGCCACCCACCGGTAGTTTGATCTTATTCATCTTTCCGTCTGCGGTAGTGAATTTAAACGTTTGAATGTGAGTGGGTAATAAGGTTTGCACGTCGACTTCCAACCATTCCAAATAAGGTAAAACCTCATTAGACAAATATTCGCCGCAGACTTTATGACGCGGGTAATCGTATTTTTCAATTAACGTAACCTTCAATCCTTTTTTAGAGAGATGTAATGCACTTGTGAGTCCCGCCAGGCCACCTCCAATAATAACCACATCAGGATTTATGTTCATACATCAAAATTTGTTTAAGAAGAAAAAATTAATACCATAATAGCACACAAATTATGGACTGGCTTTACGGAAAAATATCGTTTTTGACTAAAATCTTCAATGATAACAGCTAGTAATGATAAATAGTTTTTTACCTCGTCTGATTATTTGTCAGAAAAATGGATTTATCTGATCCCATAAAATTAGTGGATCTATTAATCTACCTCGATGTATGTTTATGATCAACAAAAAATTTATCAAGGAAGAGATATCTATCCCTAAATTCTTCGGTGGATGATTTCATATCGATATTTAGATTCAAGATATGCATACGTTTATCTTTTGCAGTGGTTTTTGGCCAGATAGCAAGACCCTTACCGTTTGGATCTCCCGTTTTTATAAAATTAATGAAATACTGCTGACCAATTGTAGACACGCTATAGTCAGCGTCAGACCAGGCAAACACATCATTGCTCTGCAGATTTCCCAATAAATATTCGATATCACTCGCGTGAAATGCTCCGGATAAAGGCGGAGGATTGTTATCCTTCTGTTCTTGATTCGATTTTTTGGTGATTCCTCCAGCGAGTCCAGATTGCACATCACTGTAGATGGGTTTCATAGGTGGACGCGGCTTATCGAATATATAAACGTAGGTTGGCTGTCCGCTACTTTCTCTTTGCAGGTCAAGCCATTTCCACGTGCTATAAACAATAAAATTATCACTAGCTAATGCAGTTGCTGACCGAATGACTTGTGTCTCAGTCTTACCAGGATAAAGCGCTAGCGCTTCGTCGGCATTAACGCCATATTGCGCTCTCACCAATTTCTCATAATTCTCGGGAGATGGATAATATTTACCCATGTACGCTGTATATGGTACTTCCGTAGATGTCCATCCGGCTAGTAGTGGAACTTTTGACTGTTCCCCTGCCTCAAAAATGGCCAAAGGAGATTTAGGCAGAAAATAGCCATCAACAATCAAACGAGTTGTAAAAGCCCCCGGTTCACTGGCTTTATCAAGTAGTTCAGCGGCGGGAATTTCCCTAAGCTTATCAAGTCTATCAACATTTATACGCGTCGCGAAGGCCACCCCCTGTTGCTCCTGCTCGGCAATAGAGGCCGTACCATACTTCAAATTAAAAATACTCCCACTTTGGCCTATCGCACGCTTAAACAGTCCTTTAGACAGCGGACTAGCCATTTGAGCAGACACAGACATGCTCCCAGCAGACTCGCCGCCAATGGTAATTTCATCGGGATTCCCCCCAAATGCAGTTATATTCTTTCTGACCCAAACCAAAGCGGCATGCTGATCAAGTAATCCATAATTTCCAGATGCGTTTGTCGGCGACTCTTCTGTTAATGAAGGATGGGCAAAAAAGCCAAAAATACCAAGGCGATAGTTGACAGTAACAACAATCAGCCCTTCTTTTGCAAAACTTTCACCATCATAACGACTTTCTGACCCATCGCCAGCATTGAATCCACCACCATAAAAATAAACTAAAACTGGAAGCTTACCTGATCCTATGGAAGTTGGGCGCCAGACATTCAAATAAAGACAGTCTTCGCTTATTCCTGGCGACCGAAAACGCATATCCCCATAGATCGGCTTCTGCATGGGAGAATAACCAAAATGATCGGCCTTTCGAATACCAGACCAATGTTCAGCAGGCTGAGGTTCTTTCCATCTGAGAACACCCACTGGCGGTTTTGCAAAAGGAATTCCTCGAAAGGACTGTACCCCACTTGGAAGGACAATACCCTCCAATATTCCTTCTTCCACCTTTACCCTCGGCATCTGAGCAAGGAGAATTGAAGTAGTTAATAAAGCAAAAAAAGTAAAAAAAATTTTTCTCATGATGACTTCCATTTATAACGGTATGGTGTTATTCCTTATTAAAATACAAAATAAATCTATAACAAGGTGAATATGTATCATTTATTAATAGATAAGTTTTAAGAAATTAGTAGCATTTTGAATAATGTCGACTTACTGGATTGAAAAATCAGCAACACTTTAGGGCATGATTGAAAAACTGTCTATCGCTTTAGCCAATAGTACTTAACTGTATTAAATAAGGATCAAAGCGTTTGAAATTTAGACTATCTGTGGTTAGCTTACAAATAGATGCCCCCAGAAGTTATTCACTTTTGAGGGCATCTATTTATGTACTTCTGTTCGAAAATAGTACTAAATCGAAGTATAACCGCCATCGATTAAATAATATCCACCAGTCATAAAGGACGATTTATCCGAACTTAAAAATAGAACAAGTTCAGCCACTTCTTCCGCTTTTCCTAGACGTCCAATAGGGTGTTTGCCTATCAATGTGTCGATATGTTCTTTATCCAGCTGAGCTAATAATGGAGTATCAATATATCCAGGCCCGACGGCATTACATCGAATGTTTTTTTGACCATATTCAGCACCAATATTCTTTGTCAACCCCACTACTGCATGTTTTGCAGATGTATAGGCACTCGACATAGGAGCAGCAACAGTGCCGTGTATCGACGCCATATTTACAATCACACCACCACCGCTCTTTTCCATCGCCTCGATTTGATATTTGCATCCATAAAATACGCCGTTGAAATTAATATCAATCACTTTTTTCCATCCATCCAAACTATAATCTCCAGTGAGAGCAGCCTCACCGCCAATACCAGCATTATTGCAGGCCACATCAAGCCTACCAAACTTTTCAATAGCAAAACTAACCAACGACTCATTATCAGCCGCAGAGGAAGTATTTGCTTTAAAAAATACAGCAACCCCACCTACCGATTCAATTTGTTTTACAGCCTCATGCCCTGCTTGCTCGTTGATATCCGAGACTACAACCTTTGCTCCTTCTTTACCATAGGCCAATGCAACGGCTAGTCCGATCCCCGAACCAGCTCCCGTTACTATAGCTACTTTATCCGCTAAAACTTTCATATGATATAAATTTTGATAGATACAATTTAATCAAAGTAAGCGGAACTAAGAATAAAAGTAGATCAAGTTTCTGTTGAAATTAAATAATATGACATCTAACTAATCTTCGCCCTGCAAATGCGGATATTTTTCATAAAATCTATTTAAAAACAATCGCCCCATAAGTTGAAGTTTTGCTTGTGTTTCAAACATGCCCACACCGGGAGAGATAATGCCATGTGGCATCCGCTGTACTGTGCCATAATATATTATATCTAGTCCATTTCCATTAATATCAAAATGCATTTTCTTTGGTTTTAAGCCCATCACAGATCCCATGCGCGTTAATTTTTCAGAATTGCTAATCTGAGCGTTCTGAGCACTAATTAAGGATTGATGGTCAAATACAAAATGATCCCTAGCTCGCCCTTCGTCAAAAAATACGTAATGCAATTCGTTGTCACTTAGCACTAGATAAGAAGCATTATCCCGCTCATTATAACGAGCCTTCACACCAACAGCTGCCCATGCTACAGTTTTCGCCGCAGTTGCCGCAGCTCCGGCAACCTTATCGCCAACTGTCGCAATATAAGCACATTGCGTAAAAGCCTCTATCGGAGCACCATTCAGCTGCTTTTTTAATTCTACGAATTCATCCTTTAACAACTCATCTCTTACATCTGGCCCTAGGTTAATTCCAGATTCACCTTCGTACTTTCTAGCAGTCTCTTTTTGTTTTTTCATCATTATTAGAGAAATTATTACGCAGACCGCTACGATAATTGCCAAAATGCCGATATAAAACATCATAGTATAGAATTTAAAAGGTTTTATTCCTTATTAATATATAGTAAACAACCATTAAATTATTTTTTATAATTCAACCTTACGAAATCAATTTTGCTAACTAAAGGCAACTGTTTTGAAATGCATATTTTTTGATAAAGTTACCGCTCGCGCTCCTTTAGTTCTAATTGAAGGAGAATATCACGCTTTTTGCCCTCTATTAAAGATAGGTTGCCAGCAACAAAAACGCCTTTCTGCCCCGATTCATTGCTGATACCATAAACGGAAGATTCATCATCAGGATCAGATGCACCTTCATAACGAAATAAATAATCAATTTTATACTGATCTGCATGAGCTAACAGATCATCAAATTCAATATTATAGTCAATTGTATAACCCATGTTGCTTAATTTTTCTAAAGCAACGCTGGCAGAGGAGTACCCGTGCATTCTTTCCATAGTTGAGTGTTCTAAATCCGATCTAAACGTTAAATTTTATTATAAAACGACTGACAAAACGGTTTTGTTTTCCGCAATTTGAAATAGTTTATTCAAAATCATATTTCTACTTTTGTGCTACCAACACGATGAAATATGGCAAAACTAGCAGCACCGGCGTATCAACACACACCTCAATTGGCGTTTCAACGATTACTCGATGTCTTGTACACCTTAAGGATCGAATGCCCCTGGGATAAAAAACAGACCATGGAATCACTTCGACATTTGACTATGGAGGAAATGTATGAATTAACAGACTCCATTTTGGAAAAAGATTATCCAGAAATCAAAAAAGAAATTGGTGACGTCTTGATGCATCTGGTATTCTATGCCCGCATTGCCGAAGAAGAAGGACATTTCAACATGGTCGACGTACTTAATGCGGTCTGTGATAAGTTGATTACGCGCCATCCACACATCTACGGTGACGCCAACGCTGATACAGAAGATCAGGTCAAGTCCAATTGGGAAGCGATCAAGCTCAAAGAAGGCAATACATCTGTACTTGCCGGCGTACCAAAAGGCCTACCCGCTTTGGTAAAAGCCTATCGTATCCAAGATAAAGTTCGCGGTATCGGATTTGACTGGGAAGATAAGAAACAAGTATGGGAAAAAGTAGAGGAAGAGCTTGCCGAATTCAAAGCAGAATTTAAACTGGAGACAGCACTTCCAATGGATCAGGAAAAAGCGGAAGGCGAATTTGGTGACCTTTTATTCTCCTTAATAAATTATGCACGGCATATTGGCATAAATCCCGAAAATGCACTTGAACGCACCAATAAAAAATTCATTGAACGGTTTACCTATTTAGAACAAAAAGCCGCTGAAAATAAGCAACAACTGCAGGAAATGAGTCTAGAAGAAATGGACGTTTATTGGAATGAAGCTAAAAAATTAAAAAAATAACGCAGTCCCTAAAAAGGAAGTCAAGGACCGAATTTAATTCGACTTTGTCAAATTTATGCGTAAATTCGCAGGAATATGGAAACAGTTGTTAGCGGTATCAGAAGTACCGGAAAATTACATTTAGGAAATTACTACGGCGCATTGAGCAATTTTGTGAAAATGCAAAACGAATATAATTGCTTTTTTTTCATTGCAGATTTACATTCACTAACGACTCACCCCACTCCCCATGGGCTTCAGGGAACGGTTCGCCAAGTTATTGTTGAATATTTAGCTGCAGGAATAGACCCCGAAAAATCGACTATTTATGTTCAGTCTGATGTTCCAGAAGTTGCGGAACTCTACCTATATATGAATATGAACGCCTATCTCGGCGAGCTTGAACGCGCTACCGCATTTAAAGATAAAGTTAGAAGTAGTCCAGACAATGTTAACGCAGGTTTATTAACCTACCCGGTCTTGATGGCCTCTGATATATTGATTCACCATGGCACAAAAGTGCCCGTAGGAAAAGATCAGGAACAACATTTGGAGATGACGCGGACTTTTGGCAATCGCTTCAATCGCTTATACAATGTAGATTATTTTAAAGAAGCGTTCGCGTTCTCTTACGCTGACAAATTGGTGAAAGTTCCCGGACTTTCAGGCCAGGGAAAAATGGGTAAATCCAATGGTGAAGCAGATTGTATTTATCTATCAGATAGTGAAACCGTAATTCGTAAAAAGGTGATGCGCGCTGTATCCGATTCTGGTCCAACTGAGATGAACCAGCCTAAGCCTGAAGCTATCCAAAATCTTTTTGATTTAATGAAGGTCGTATCTACTGCAGATACGTTACAGCATTTTGATGAACGCTATAACAAATGTGAAATTCGTTATGGTGATTTCAAAAAACAATTGGCAGAAGATATGGTACTTGCAACCAAAGATGTACGCTCCCGCATTGAGGATATATCAAACGATGATGCATACATTGCTAAAGTTGCAAAAATGGGCGCTGAAAAAGCAAGCGAATCCGCGCACAAGACACTGAAAGAAGTTCGTGAAATTATTGGTATTAAAAGATTTTATTAAGCTAGAAATAATATGCACATCGCTATCGTTGGAAATATAGGTGCCGGCAAAACAACATTGACCGAAATGTTAGCCAGTCACTTTAAATTTGAACCTCAGTTTGAAGCTGTAGACAACAATCCGTATCTGGAAGATTTTTATTCGGACATGAAACGCTGGGCCTTCAATCTTCAGATTTTTTTCCTCAACAGCCGCTTTAGACATATTGTAAAACTGCAGGAAACTGGCATTGATATGATTCAGGATCGTACCATTTATGAAGATGCTTATATCTTTGCCGAAAACTTGTATGATATGGGTTTAATGAGCGCACGTGATTTTGAAAACTATAGTAATATTTTTCAAAGCATTATCCATTATATCAAACCGCCAGATTTATTGATTTACCTCAAAGCCTCTGTCCCTACCCTGGTGAATAATATCCAAAAAAGGGGGCGTGACTATGAATCCGCAATTCGCTTAGATTACCTGTCTAAGCTGAACGATAAATACGATAAATGGATCAATAATTACAAGGAAGGTAAGGTCATGATTCTGGACAAGGACAATCTGGACTTCACCAAAAACCCAGAAGACCTCGGCAATATCATTCAAAAAATCGAAGCCGAATTATACGGATTGTTCGAATAATTGCGATATCAAAAAGCCTGTAAGACATTTAATTTTACAGGCTTTTTGATAAACTCGCATTTTCTCAGCCAACGATAAATAGTAAAAAATGAAATTTTTAGGTATTATTCCTGCCCGGTATGCATCGAGCAGATTCCCTGGAAAACCGCTGATCGACATCGAAGGAAAAACGATGATTCAGCGGGTCTACGAACAGGTCAAAAAATCAACAAAGTTAAACGATGTTGTTGTAGCAACTGACGACCAGCGCATCGCAGAAACTGTACGTTCTTTTGGTGGCGAAGTTGTCATGACCGCAGAGCACCATCAATCGGGAACAGATCGTTGTGCTGAAGTCATCACCAATATAGATGGTTATGATGTTGCCATCAATATACAGGGTGACGAACCCTTTATAGACCCCACACAAATTGATCTTTTAGCAAATTGTTTTGAAGATACCACTACGCAGATAGCGACCCTAGTCAAGGAAATTACTGAGGAGGAGGAGCTATTCAATGTAAACATCCCTAAAGTTGTCCGAAACACCAAAGGAGAAGCCATCTACTTTAGTAGGCAGACCATTCCTTTTTTAAGAGCTGTGGAAAAAGACCAATGGTTACAAAAGCAATCATTCTATAAACATATCGGAATATATGCTTACCAGGTAGATACATTAAAAGCCCTGACACAACTTCCTATTTCTATGCTAGAAGAAGCAGAGGCTCTGGAACAGTTACGCTGGTTAGAAAATGGCTACGCCATTCAAACGGCAATTACAACGCATGAAACTGTCGCCGTAGATACAAAAGAAGACCTCGCTAAAATATTAAGACTATTTTTCAATAAATAGTTAAGCTTACCGGTGTTCGGTATAATATAACGACCGGACACCTTCCAATAGAACCTGCTTATCCAAATCACTTAATTTGATCATCTGCGCTTTTGCTCTGATCAATTCATCCAATTGCAATTTGGTACTCACACCAACGAGTGCTGTAGCAACAGCTGCGTTAGAAAGCACATAAGAAAGTGCAACAACCATATTGTCTTTCCCGATACGTTTGGAAAGGTTTGCCAAGTTTCTCACAATATGGGCCACCTCTCCCGAACTATACTGAAGAAAAGGTTCTATTTGCTTGTTGATGAGAACGCCTTTGGCTAATACACCGCGTACGACGATACTTATACCCTGTTCATCTAACAAGCGACTTATTTCTTCTTCTGGTCTTCTATCCAATAGACTGTATTGCATCATTACTGAAGCAATGTCAGATTTGGACAAAAATGCCTTGATAACATTCGGACGAATGGATGAAAGACCGTAAGCACGAATTTTACCCTGTTGCTTCAACAGCTCAAACGCTTCAACAATCTCCTCTATCGGATCTTCTATCGTACCACCATGTAACTGATAGAGGTCAATGTAATCCGTTTTTAAACGTGACAACGAACCTTCCACAGCTTTGATAATATAGTCTTTCGAAGCCTTCCAATCCCAGCCGGATCCATCTGCACGCCAAAGGTTACCAACTTTCGACGCCAAAACAATATGCTTGCGAAAGCTTTGCACACTCTCCCCGACGATCATCTCGTTTAGCCCTTTATCGTAAAGATCAGCGGTGTCAAAGAAAGTGATCCCGTTCTCGTAAGCTTTTTGAATAATATCTTTGGATTGTTTGGACTGATTACTTTTTAAAGACATACAGCCCAAACCTATTTCCGAAACGATTAAGCTTGTATTTCCTAATTTACGTTGTTCCATTTGCACCAATATCAAGCAATTCTACCTCAAACACCAATGTGCTGTTTGCAGGAATTTCACCTGTCGCCCGTTCGCCATAGGCTAATCTACTAGGTATAAAAAATTTATACTTTGCCCCCTTGGACATTAACGGGATGCCAATCTGCCAACCTTTAATCACTTGACCCAAGGATAGTTTCAATGGCTCCTTACGGTCGTATGAGCTATCAAATTGCTTTCCATTAAGTAAGGTACCTTTATAATGCACAGTTACCTCATCGTCACTTTTCGGCTTTGGGCCTTCCGCCTCATTTAGAACAAGATATTGAATCCCTTCAGCCGTAGATTTCATCCCAACAACCTTTGCATTTTCTACGAAAAATTTATCTTCTTCAGCACGGCTAGCAGCCTCTTTTTTAGCACGAACGTCCATGATCGCCTGTTGGATCACAGCTCTTCCTTGGCCTTCTTCCAATAGCGATTTATCCCCTTTCAAGACATCCGAAATCGCTTTTGCAATCAAATCAGACTTCAAGTAATCGATCTCAATAGATTTTAGAGAATTTCCTATATCGGCACCAAATGCATAAGAAACAGAATCGGCCTTCGTTTTCAGTTGATTTGTTGTACTTGGTTTAGTTGAGACGACCTTCTTATTCGCCGTCGTGTTCGTTTTTTTTTGTTGAGCAAATCCTGTGACTGTTGTCAAGGATAATAGGGCTAATGCAATATATTTCATCTTTGTTTAACGGTGCTTCTGCACGATTTCATTTATAATTTCCTGTGTGATATTAGGGTAATCAACTTCAACCCTAGATTTACTGTTGAGCCAGGCTTCTATCGCCAGCATGTTTTTCTGTTTTAAGCTCGAAATTACAGGCACTCCCATTTCTTCCAACGATGCAGCATTCAAATGCTGTTCATATTGGTTCTTCATTGGGATAACTAACAGTTTCTTTTTCAAATATAACGCTTCTGCCGGTGTTTCAAAACCTGCCCCACATAAAACTCCAGAAGAAGATGCCATACTATTTATAAAAGATTGGTTATTTATAGGCCTAATCGTTACATTTTTCATTTCGAATGCCTTCGAATTATGTTTACTAAAAACGTCCCAATGCACATCTGGAAACTTCATCAAGTGCTTCAAAAGATGTGCATCGTCGTATGCTGGTAGATAAACCGTATAATGACCTTGATCTGTTACAATCAAATCACGAACAGCGTTACGGATAACAGGCGGATAAATATTCTTGCCATAACGCTTAAAATGGAAACCGTAAGAATGTGTGGAGGGTGCATAGTTTTTCATGATGAACTTACCCAGCATATCGCTCTCTTCTGGTTTAGGACTCGACGGATCTAAGGCAGCAATCTGATGGCTCAATCCAATGCATTCTAAATCTTTAGAATGACAAGCCCAAGCCGAGATCGGCTCAAAATCGTTGATCACCAAATCATAGTTTTCAATTGGCAAACTCTTAATTTCATTTGTAAATTTACGAATAGTCGAACTCATAAAGGTTTTCCACAAATCTACCCCACCAGACTTACCAAAAATAAAACTCAACCCGTGAAAACGATATTTAACCTCAAAAGGAAGTGATAGATCTGCTTGAATTCCACTCACCAAAACATCAACTTCTCCTAACGCTCTCAAACAGGGGACAATATCCATCGCACGGCTAAGATGTCCATTTCCTGTCCCTTGTACGGCATACAATATCTTCATAACGACTGTATTTTGTGTCGGCAAATTAATCAATTTTAACGATTATCAATATTATTTTATTGTTTAGTTAGGTTAAGAAAATATAAATTAACATCAAAAAAATCTATTAATCTCTTTTTAATCCTCCTTTTTGTATATTTAATATCAACAATTATTTAATAGCCAGTTCAATAAACCATGAAATTTCTGTTGTATACGATACTTTCACTAATTTGGATACCGATTTTTACCTCATGGGGATTTTTTGCACATAAAAAAATTAACCATTATGCCGTATTCGCATTGCCGGCGAAGATGGCGAAATTCTATAAAGACAATATCGATCTGATTACCGAGAAGGCTGTTGACCCAGATAAACGCTGCTACACCGATAGTGCTGAAGGTCCCCGGCATTTTATAGATATAGAAGATTATGAAGAAGATGGAAAAAATGATTCCATACCCATTCATTGGTCAAAAGCGAAAGAAAAATATCAGGAAAAACAGTTGTTAAAAAATGGTATTGTTCCGTGGCAAATTTATTTAACCTACCAAAAGCTAGTGAAAGCTTTTCAGGCAAAAGATTATAATCTGATCATCAAACACTCGGCAGAACTAGGTCATTATATTGCAGATGCCCATGTTCCATTGCATACGACTAAAAATTACAATGGACAATTCACCAATCAATTAGGCATACATGCATTCTGGGAAAGCCGATTACCGGAAATGTTTTCCGAAAAATACAACCTTCGCGTCGGAAAAGCGAGCTATATCAAAGATCCTCTGCAAGAAGCCTGGGCTATTGTTTACGAAAGTAATCGGCTTGTGGATTCTGTCTTAACAATTGAAGCCGATGTCAATCGTCAATTTAAGGCATCTCAAAAAAAATCATTTATTGAACGAAACAATCAACTGGTATGGACCTACTCTGATAATTATGCCAGAGCCTATCATGAAGCCATGAACGGAATGGTGGAAAGGAGAATGCAAAAAACCATCTTACGTGTTGCCTCCTATTGGTATTCCGCTTGGCTTGAATCTGGGCAACCAAATTTAAGCAACATCGAGAAAATAAAAATCAATAGCAAACAAGATCAAATCGAAATCATTGATAGAAAGCCGATCGGCCGTGAAGAGTGGATGTAAAAACACACCATACAACTGGACTATTTAAATTATTCATACCGGACCACTTGTGTTGTGGTCAACTAAGCTACTTTTGCAGTGTAAAATGTATAAGAGCATGTTGAATAAAAAATTTACGTTGACAAACCTTGCAATAACTTTAAGTATTGTATCTGCAACTGCACAGATTCAAGATACAACAGCATTAGGAGAAGTTATCATTAATCAAAATCGTTTACAAATCCCTTTTTCCAAACAAAGCAAAAATATCCAAATATTGACGCAGGAAGATATACAAAGACTTCCTAATCGATCGATAAATGAATTACTCAGCAGTATCCCGGGAGTTGATATTCGGCAACGCGGACCATTTGGTTCACAGGCAGACATTAGTGTGGATGGCGGTTCGTTTGAACAAACAGCAATTCTACTCAATGGCGTTAAAATTACAGACCCACAAAGCGCTCACCACAACATGAATATACCGGTTCCGCTCGACGCGATTGAACGTATCGAAATCATACGAGGACCAGCATCAAGAATTTTCGGCATTAACGCACTCACAGGAGCCATTAATATCGTAACAAAGAGAATTGAATCAAATCAGATTAGTTCCCAAATATACAGCGGATCCTCATTCAAAGATAATGAACAGACAACTACAGGAATGTATTATGGTAAAGGCGTTCAGCTTGGATCACAGTTTCTAACTAAAAAAACCAGCCACGGATTATATTTTGGCCACGAAGATTCGAATGGACAACGTTACAACACTGCATCTAACAGTAATAAATTATATTACGACGGGACCTATAAACCTAGTACAGGCAATATGGTAAACGCGAACATTGGCTATATCAACAATCAATTTGGTGCTAATGGTTACTATGCTGCTCCTAGTGATAGGGAAGCTTATGAGCAGGTTAAGACCGCTTTCGCTTCCTTGCAGTCAAAGCATCAAATAACTTCGACGTTTTCTCTTAGTCCACGTCTCAGCAATCGTTATAATGAAGATGAATATTGGTATTTAGGAAGGGAAACGACAAAAGGAAGAGCCAAACACTATAGCAATGTTTTTGGCGCAGAAATTAATGCCGCGTTGGAGCAGCATTATGGAACCTTCGGCATAGGGCTTGAAGGTAGATTTGAACACATCAATAGCACCAGTATTGGCCGTCATGAGCGCGAGAATTACGGTGGCTATCTAGAATTCAAGACTGAAGCGATAGAAAAACTGATGATCAATGCCGGAGCCTATATCAATTACAACTCGAAATTTGGCTGGCAGGTCTTTCCAGGTCTCGATTTAGGTTACGATATTACTGAGCATTGGAAGATTATCGTTAATGCAGGATCAAGCCAACGTATTCCTTCTTTTACCGATCTTTACAATAATCAAACGGCCAACATCGGAAATCCAAACCTTACCTCCGAAAATGCCTATCAGATTGAGGGGGGGATCAAGTACCTATCAAATCGAATTGTTGCCCAGGCGGGTTATTTCCATCGGAAAATAGACAATTTCATCGATTGGCAAAAAGATGATGCCAATGCCGGAACTGGAACAATTATTCCTTGGAAACCAACGAATATCGGAAAAAACAAAATCGATGGATTGAATGCATCATTCCGATACAATTTAAATGACCCCAGCGCTACAACACGCTATTTTACCACGCTCAGCTACAATTATCTTCATCCTAAAGTGACATTAGCCGATGGAATACTATCTAAATATGCCATAGAGAGCCTACGGCACCAAGTTATAGTCAATTTTACAATAAATCACAAAAATTGGATGTTAACCAGTTCCAACCGTTTTAATGAACGTATAATTTACAAATCTTATTTTATTGCAGATATAAGGGCGGCCTACCAATTCCATGAATTAAATATCTTTGCAGATGTGCAAAATATACTGGATAAGCGCTATATTGAAGCAGCCGCCGTTCCAATGCCCGGGCGTTGGTTTAGTATCGGTGTAAAATATAAACTGGACTATTAACCCCGATCAAATGGCAAAATTGGTTCTCTTGCCATTTCGCTATCCATTATAAAAAAGTTCCAAATGGAATAACCATTTGGAACTTTTCGTTTTGATATGGACAAATAGAATCATGTAACATGCCCTAGTTAAGAAAACGCCAACGATAAATAAGTTACTTTTTCTTGGGAAGAACAGATAAAATTCCTCCAATTAAATGTTTTTGGAACTCAGGTTCGTCATAAGACTCATCAGTATGTCCAAGCCCAGTATAGAAGACTTTTCCTCCATCGTAGCTTTGGGTCCAGGAGATTGGATGTTGATCCCCCATTTTTCCACCTTGGTAGCTTTTTTCATCCAAATTCATCAAAACATGTAATCCGTCCTTCACGTCCTTGAAATTATACCATTCATCCTTGTGCCACCAGATCGGATCAAGGTGCTTGGTGGCCGGATGTTTTCTGTCCAGCACATCAATTTTGGCTTTTTGTACAGCAGGATGAGACGCAAAATAGGCGCCTACAAGGCCGTTATACCATGGCCAATCGAACTCAGTATCCGTCGCCGCATGGATACCCACAAAACCTTTTCCTGATTGGATATACCGCACAAAAGCTTCCTGTTGCACATTATCGAGAATATCGCCAGTTGTGCTCAGAAAGATAACAGCGTCATATTTTTTCAATCCTTGGTCTGTAAACAATGCAGCATCCTCTGAATGATCAGATTTTATCTTTTCTTTCTCTAGCAATTGTTTAAGTACCTGTGCACCCTTTTCGATGCTTCCGTGCCTAAACCCCTTTGTCTTACTAAAGATCAATACTTGCCTTTGTGCCTGAACAGCAGCTGATATCCCCAAGAGAAGAAACAGAAAAATGAAGATTCTATTCATGATATAAATGGTTATTATGATGATTTAAGTTTAGGTTTACTATTTTCCGCAATGAAATTGCGATAAAAATAGCTGTAAAGAAAAGCCGTGAATACTCCCGTTCCACGGCTTTTCCATTTTATTACTGTGTGATTAGCTCACGGTAAAAATCAAGACTTTCAATAATATCTTCCTCAGAAACGTAGATATCATATTGACAACTGCCAATTTGGTCAAGCAATGCGAAACCGATCTGATTGGACAGGTTTTTCTTATCATTTCGCATCAGATCCAACAAGGCTGTATCAATCGAAGAATGAAATGTGTAGTCGTTGAAATATTTTCTAAAAGTTTGGATCAAATCGTTTAATTCATCCAAAGGCAATCCATTCAATTTATGCGATAGATACCCCTCACAAATCATTCCTACTGCAATAGCTTCTCCATGTAATAAAGGTGAAGCATCGTTCAACAACGAATAACCCTCAATAGCATGACCAATTGTGTGGCCAAAATTTAAAATTTTACGCAGCCCCTTTTCTTTCGGATCCTCAAGGATGACACGGTTTTTGATCGAAACAGAATGTTTGACCAAAGAATTATCGATTTGATCGATCTCCAGTGTTTTCACTCGCTCATAATAAGCCCGATCGAAGATCAGTCCATGTTTGATGACTTCAGCAAAACCTGAGATTAACTGACGTTGATCTAAGGTCTTCAAAAACTGGCTTGAAATAAATACAGCTTCGGGTTGTGCAAAAGTGCCAATAATATTTTTCACACTTCCAATATCAATACCGGTTTTACCTCCAACTGATGCGTCTACCTGGGAAAGTAAAGTCGTCGGAATTTGAATAAAATCCATTCCTCTTTTGAAAGTCGATGCGGCAAATCCTCCCATGTCAGTCACCACACCACCACCAAGATTGATCATCAATGAATGTCGATCGGCTCCGAAATCGAGCATATTATGCCATACACCAATACAGAAATCAATATTTTTATTTTCTTCGCCCGGATCTACTTCTATCACATCATAATTCGCTAAATTGGGTAAAGCTTGCTGAAATAGCGGCAAACAATTATCCAATGTATTGGTATCCACCAATACGATGATCTTTGAGTAATTGCGCTCAGCTAAAAACGCCTCTAAAGAGGCCAACGTATCATCAAAATATACCTGATAGCCCAAACTTTCTATGACTTCCATTCTACGATTCTTTAAGGTTTAAGTTTTCTATTTACCAATATTGTTTAATATTACACCAATTTTATTTGCATCCCATCAAATTCAACAACATCTCCTGGTCTTAATTTGAGTCTTTTCCGGTAATCAACCTGCCCGTTATATTTCACATACCCTTCCGACACAACCCACTGAGCCATAGCACCATGCTCTACCCAATTTAAAGCTTTAAGTAATTGTATAAGCTGTATATATTCGCCCTCGATTTTAAATTCTTGCATTTCACAAAAATAGCGGTTTAACTGGGTAATACAAGAATAATCATCGTTTTAATGCCTACTAAATTGCTACATTTGCCTTATTGCAAATAAAGATTATGATTGAGAATTCTGAGCCCAAGACATTATCCTTTGATAATACAGAGATTGCTTTTAAAAGTAAAAGCGATAAGGATTTGGAAAGAGCGTATTGGTTATTCAAAATAATAGCGAATAACTTCTTGACAAAAGTAGGTCCGTCAATGACCAATTTTGCCCTGAACATTGGATTGCCTATCCAGGGCATCATCCGCAAAACAATCTTCAAGCATTTTTGTGGGGGAGAGACTATCGAAGGTTGCGAAACAGCAATTAACGAATTGGGAGAGAACGGTGTGGGGACGATCCTGGATTATTCCGTTGAAGGAGAAGAAACTGAAAGAGCATTTGACGCCTGCTGCAACGAGGTATTACGCACCGTAGTCGCAGCCAGTAAAAACAAATACATTCCATTTTCAGTATTTAAACCAACTGGATTAGGACGTTTTGAGTTATTTGAAAAGGTCAATGCCAAAGAAACTTTAACAGAGGCAGAACAAGGAGAATACCAACGGATGTTGGATCGTACTGACCGCATCTGTAAAGCATGTCATGCAGCAGGAGTAAAAGTTTTGGTGGATGCTGAACATTCATGGATTCAAGATGCCATTGACGATATCGCTCGTGAAATGATGGAAAAATACAATATGGAAAAACCTATTGTTTATAATACTTATCAATTGTACCGTAGTGATAAGTTGGCATCTTTGAAAGCTGACTTTGAATACGCAAAAGTTAGAGGATTTCACATGGGTGCTAAGATCGTTCGTGGCGCCTACATGGAGATCGAACGTGCTCGCGCCGCTCAAAAAGGTTATTCCGATCCTATCCAGCCAAATAAAGAAGCGTCCGACAGAGATTATAATGAAGCTATTGAATTTATCTTGGATCATTTGGACAACTTTGGACTTATGGCGGGTACACACAATGAGGACAGCAGCATGTTACTGGCAAAGGAAATTGACAGACGTGGTATCGACAGATCAATCGACCGCATTTACTTTGCCCAATTATTGGGCATGTCTGATAATCTGAGCTTCAATTTAGCTGCACATGGCTACAATGTCGCCAAGTACATGCCCTATGGACCGGTTAAGGCAGTCATGCCATACCTTTTCCGTAGAGCGCAAGAAAATACTTCCGTCGCAGGAGCGACAGGTCGAGAGCTCGGGCTTCTGATCAAAGAAAAACAAAGAAGAAAAGCTAGTCGATAACGACTAGCTTTTTTTACAATTGGTGGGCATCAAGTCCATCTGCTTAAGAGCCTATACGCAAATAGTCTCCAAGAAACATCCTACTTTTGATAAGCGCAAAAGCACGCTAACTATCACTCGCCCACTTCGTCCTTTCAAAACAACCTAATTACAAAATTTCATTCCATATTTTTGAAACTATTATTTATGTTTGCAAACTTTTTCCTTAAAAAAAAGTTCATACTGGAAGGGTGCTCCTCCGGAGCTTAAAAGAATACAATTTGAAATGGAAGAAAAACTTAGATTATTTGATCTTGCACGTCAACAGGTCTACAAATACCCCAATCTTGACATATTTGCACGCAAAGTGGACGGCAAGTGGAATTATATCAAAACAGCAGATTTTCTTGAACAAGTAGACAGTCTCTCAAAAGGGCTGATTGAACTTGGCGTAAAACCCAACGAAAAAGTCGGTCTCATTGCCGGCAGCAGTATGGAATGGCATTTGATTGACTTTGCAATCCAGCAAATTGGTGCAGTAGTGGTCGCCATCTATCCAAATATTACGGATACAGACTATCAGTATATCTTTAATGATGCGGAAATCGGAGTTTGCATCGTTAGTAACAAGAGCTTGTACGATCGCCTGATGAACCTAACCGACTCAATCTATACATTGAAGTATATTTTTTGTATCGCCGAACAGGAAGGAACCCGTAGCTGGAAAGAACTTAACGATATAGGGTCCAATTGCTCTCTAGAAAAACTAGCAACGCTACGTGACCAGGTTAAACCTGAAGATCTCGCTACCCTGATTTATACTTCCGGTACAACAGGCAAACCAAAAGGTGTTATGCTTTCGCACAATAATATATTTTCCAATGTATTGGGTGCTGCAGAAATTACGCCCTGTAAGGCATACGACCGAGGTCTAACATTTCTCCCCCCTTGCCATGCTTACGAACGTATGGTCTTATATACGTATATGCACCTTGGTTTTACGATTTATATAGCAGAATCTTTTGATAAGATTGGTGATAATCTAAGAGAGGTAAAACCAAATATCATGACCGTTGTCCCCCGTATTCTAGAGAAAGTCTACGAGAAAATAATGAAGACAGGCCACGATCTTACCGGCTTCAAGAGAAAGTTATTTGACTGGGCAGTTTCCATTGCAGAAGAATATGATCCCAATCCCAAGAAAAGGAGCTTTGGTTATAATATCAAATTGAAACTAGCCAAACAGCTTGTTCTCAATAAATGGTACGAAGCGCTCGGCGGAGAATTGCTCACTGTAGCTTCGGGATCAGCTTCCCTGCATAGTAAACTGACACGCGCTTTCCTGGCTGCTGGTATCCCCTTATATGAAGGCTATGGTATGACCGAGGCCTCGCCATTAATTTCCGTCAATCACTACATCAAAGGAATACGTATTGGCACTGTTGGGCTTCCCGTCCGTTTTGTTGAAATAAAACTAGCTGAAGACGGCGAAATACTGGTTAAAGGGCCTAATGTCATGATGGGATATTATAAGAATAAGACCGAAACGGATAAAACTATCGTTGATGGATGGCTGCATACCGGGGATATTGGGAAGTGGGAAGACGAGATGTTCTTGAAAATCATCGACCGAAAAAAGGAAATGTTCAAAATTTCAGGTGGAAAATATGTCATTCCTCAGCCGATAGAAACGAAACTCGTTGAATCTAAATTTATTGAACAGGCAATGGTGATTGGTGACGGAATGAAATTTGCCTCCGCCTTTATTGTTCCAAACTATGCTCATTTGTTAGACTGGGCCAGAACAGATGCTCCTGAACTTGCAAGCATGACAAAAGATGATTTCCTGACTGACCCGACTATTGTAAAAAAAGTCAATCAGGAGGTACGCCGTGCGAACCAGCATTTTGGCAATTGGGAGCAAATTAAGAAACCAATTATTTTGACAGATGAATTTACCATTGAAAATGGGGAGTTAACGCCAACCTTGAAAATGAAACGTAAGGTGATTCTCGAACACCATCAAGAGGCGTTCAATAACCTCTATCAGATGGAAATGGACGAATAGGCGACGAACAACACGTTAACACAGCATACAGCATTTTTAGGAGTTAAACATAGTATATTAAAGGATACTCGTCCTGATTCTGCTGCGCTATTTTTTTACGGTTACTTTTAAGCAATCGAAGAAAAAAAGAAAAGCCTCATCTTCCAAAGATTGAGGCTTTTTATATGAAAAAGATAAATTATAATTAATCCCAACGATAGTCATTATAAAAGTCTTCGGGATGCCTACTGATTGGCACCTCTTTAACCACACGAATATTAGCTGCTCCCAGATTGACGTTCAACATAAATGAAGGTACACGTGTTGAAAAATTCCAACGACCATTCCGCATATAGACATAACCTCCCCTATAAGGGTCGTAGAATGTTTTGTAATCTCTAAAGTATACATGATGTCTACTATCGTAACGATGTGCACTTGCCCAGGCAGGCACTCCATAACGGTATCCTTTTCGATAAGACTTAGCAAATTCTCTATGATATTTACGATCTTCTTTTTCGCGTTTTTCTAAATATTTTCGATATTCCTTATCCCTTTTCTCTTCATATTTTCTGCGCTCTTTGTCCTGTTTCCATTCACGTTCATGTCCACGATGTTGAGCTGAAGATTGCTGGGGAGCCATGAAGACCAAACCGCCGATTGCCAACGCAAAGTATATTATCTTTCTCATAACAGTATAATTTAAATTTAAAAATTAACCATGTTCGGCCTGTGTTTCAATCTTGTTTTTCACAAGCGCTTCTATGGGTATGACTTCAATGTTTGAACAAAGGTTTAATCGATCATACCGAATTTTAATTTGTCGCGTAATATATAGAATCCATTACTTCAATTTAATGTATCTTTGCAGCATGTCAAATACGGGATATATCACTGAAGATACAATTGTTGCATTAGCGACATCTTCCGGAACAAACGGAGCAATTGCAGTCATACGCGTTTCAGGTCAGCATGCCATAAAAATTACGAACGAAATATTTAAAGGAAAGAATCTGCTTCAACAAGCCTCTCATACGATTCATTTTGGAACCATACGCGATGGTGAAGAAATTATCGATGAAGTACTTGTGTCCTTATTTGTCGCCCCGAACTCTTATACCAAAGAAAATTCGGTAGAAATATCAACACATAACTCCAAATACATTATCGAAAGAGTTGTTAGCTTACTGATCAAAAAAGGAGCACGTGCAGCTCGTCCGGGAGAATTTACTTTACGTGCCTTCCTCAATGGCGGAATGGATCTATCCCAAGCGGAAGCAGTCGCTGATTTGATTGCATCCAATTCGGCAGCATCCCACCAAGTAGCCATGCAACAGATGCGGGGAGGGTTTTCCAATCAGCTTAAATCCCTTCGCGAAGATCTCATACACTTTGCATCACTTATCGAATTGGAGCTTGATTTTTCAGAAGAAGATGTTGAATTTGCGAACAGAGATCAGCTTAAAAATTTAATCCATAAAATACAGGTCATTGTTCAAAAATTAATACAATCTTTTGAACAGGGAAACGTTTTAAAAAACGGTGTACCAGTCGTCATTGCCGGAAAACCTAATGTTGGAAAATCAACGCTACTGAACGCCTTTTTAAATGAAGAACGAGCTATTGTTTCCGACATCGCAGGAACCACCCGCGACACCATTGAGGATGAAATTAATATTCATGGTGTAACATTCCGATTTATTGACACGGCAGGCATACGGGAAACTGCAGATATAATCGAAGCTAAAGGAGTTGAACGTACACGCGAAAAGATGAAACAGGCGCGCTTGATTATTTACCTTTTCGATCCCACACAGGACAAAGTTGAAGAAGTACAAGCTCAGTTACCTGAGATTGAGAATCTCCAAATTCCTTTTGTCACCATTATAAATAAATCTGATCTACTTTCTAAAGAACAGAAAGCGGCTTATCAAGTGCTTAATCCGCTTTATATTTCAGCAAAAGAGCAGACAGGTGTAGAGGAATTAAAGGATGAACTCATCAATCGGGTACAATTAGGAAATCTCAATACAGATGACGTGATGGTGACCAACATACGCCATGTGGAAGCACTAAAAAAAACAACATATTCACTAGAAAGGGTGATATACGGTATAGACAATCCGGTCTTATCCGATTTTCTCGCAATGGATATTCGCCAAGCCTTATATCATCTTGGTGAAATTACAGGCAGTGTCTCTACTGACGATTTATTAGATAATATCTTTTCTAAGTTCTGTATCGGAAAGTAACTCCGAGAAAAAGAATACCAATAAAACCACCTTCTTCACCAAAAGTCAGAAGGTGGTTTTATTGGTATTGAACACTCCATAACTCCTACATCGGAATAGCCCCATTCTTAGGAGGGACGAATACTTTTGAGGAGTTTTCTGCCATACTATATAGAGTGAATGAATTAATCCATGGTTGGATTAAATGCTCCGCCCCAATCTTTATTCTGCTTGATATTTGGATTCTTGTCAATGACAGATTGTGCAATTGGAAAAAAATAATAAGTATCGGGCACCAAATTTACTTTGTTCCCTGTACTTGGAACCTGCAATACGCTATATTTAAACTGATTTTCTCTCAACGTATATGTTTTGGCCAATGCATTCGCATCATCCAGATTCATCTCCGTTCCATTGGAATTTATGGCAATAGCTTCAACCCCATGTTTCGTTGTATTGTTTAGTATATTGAGTTTACGCAACCTTCGCAAATCCCAAAAACGATGCCCCTCAAAGCAGAACTCAATATTGCGCTCCGCTAAAATGGCTTCTCGCAATTGCTCTTTTGTCGTCGCTGTTATCCCATATTTATTATCTGCACCGGGCTCAATTCCCGCCCTTTTTCTTATTTGCGTAACCAAGTCTAGTGCTGTTGCAAAGTTTCCTGTCTCATTAGCTGTTTCAGCATAATTTAATATTACTTCGGCATAACGCATTAACACAAAGTCCACATCATACTGCGTCTCCACTTCTGTTTGCTTCAATGATAATTTAGAATTTTTTAAGATAAAGAATCCACTATACCGATCTAAATTGGAAGAAGGTGTTTTTGCTTTGGGGTTTATACCAAAATCGTCCAACGCTGGAGCAATACCCACCGAAGTGTATTGCCGTTTGCCGGTCTTGCCCGACACTTCATAAACCTTTGCATTCCATACGATAGATTTGTCAAAACGTGGATCGCGGTTTTCCCAATAGGATTGTAAAAATTGTTCTTCTGTTTTATGATATTTACCTGCTTGATCGGAATATAACTTTCCATCTTTCATTGGAAAAGCTTTAACAAATTCCCAGGATGGAACGGAACCGGCCGGCCCCCTACTTTCGGATCCCGGACGTACACCATTATCCCAATTGGCCACTTTATTTGGATAGGCATTAATAACAGCAAAAACAACCTCAGGGCCTTTTTCAACCAGCGCAATGTTAGAATAATCTGGAGTCAAACTATAGCCATCCGCCTTAAGCTGCTCATAAGCTAATTTATTTGCGGTATTGGCCTCCTGCCAATAGGCATTTCCATAAGGATTGGAAGGATTAAACTGTGGTGAAGCTTTGTATAGCAATACCTTAGCTTTAAAAGCGGCTGCAAAATCACCATCAATTTTCCCATAATCTGCCGTTCCTTTTGCTATTGTATTAGGTAATTGCGAAATAGCCTGATCCAAATCTTTAACGATCAGCTCAAAACATTCTTTTGTCGAATTACGGGGCACATTAAGATCATCATTTTTTAGATCTTGCGGTACCGTAATATAAGGAACACCGCCGTGTATCCTGACCATATTGAAATACATAAAGGCACGCATAAACAACGCCTGGCCAATCACCTTTTTTTTAAACTCGTCTTTTAGTGAGGTACTTTCATTGACCTTCTGTATGGCCGTATTGATTTTTCGGATGGTTGTATAATCCCACGATTTGTAAGAAGTATTGTTGACGGTAACCGCATCCAATGGAAAAGCGATGCCGATCAGTTGTTCCGAATTTCCATCTGCACCAGCATTCCAGTTACCAAATAATGGATATAAATTGGCAAGATATCCGTTGACTAGATTTGGATCAGCCCATACCTTAGCTTCATCCAGCGAATTGAGGTCCTCAATATCCAATACATTTTTACAGGAGGACATACACAAGGCCAATGCAATTAAAGGATAATATATTTTTTTCATCTTCTTTTCATTTAAAATTTAACATCAAGTCCAAACGTAAAGGTTTTCATAACTGGATAAGAATCATACAGCTTTTGTTCGGGATCATGAAACTCTTTCATTGGCGAAAAAACAAACAAATTGGTTCCATTAAAAAACAGATTAACATCTTTGACACGCAGTTTCTCTGTCATGCTCTTCGGCAATCGATAAGAAACATTAATGTCACGTAGGCGTAAATAGGCTCCATTTCTTATCCAGAATGATGAAGGAGCCGCACCGGATTCGGCCCATCCGGAGTAACCTGTTGGCCGAGGATATTTGGCGTCGGTATTATCCGGTGTCCAGACGTCAGAAGCCCAAATTGGATAATATGGGCGAAAGGTATCACCGTGCTGACGCATTCCACCGCCTTCTTGATTACTGATCATCCGATCGTAAGCAAGAACCCCCTGAAATAAAGTCGATACATAGAAGCCCTTCCAGCTGGCATTGAATCCAAATCCATAATTGATGCGCGGAGAATTATTGTCCGACAGCAGCTGCAAATCGTTATCGTCAATTTTTCCATCCGGACCACCTGAATAGTTGGCTCCCTGAATATCTTTATATAAGATCATCCCAGGAAAAGGATCCCTTCCGTAGGTCTTAAATCCTTTTGCTTTCAACGCATCAGCTTCGGCCTGCGTCCTTACCAGACCCAGTGCTTCAAAACCAATAATTCGATTTTCAGGTCGTCCAATTCTGGACCGAAAATACTGAGGCTGCCCATTGGTATATGCAGGTTCTTCATCAAAGATGTCCCAACGGTCTTTGGCATACCCCAGGTTGGCATTGAGACCATAAGCCACCTCACCAACCTTATCATTCCAGTTAAAAGAAATCTCGCCGCCTTTATAACTTCTCGCCGCATAATTTTCGGGAGCAAGCAAACGTCCATAATTATCTGGAACTTTCAGTGATCTTCTGCCAAGAATATTGGTTTCTTTACGTGAAAACAGATCAAGACTACCGGTCAGTTTATTATTAACAAATCCAAAATCTAGGCCCAAGTTGACACTCTTAGAAGTCGTCCAAGTGAGGTTCTGCGTTGGTGTTGCGCCATACGCTATACCATTATAATAGCGATCACCAAACATATAGCCGCCCGAAGTGGTATACTTCTCTAAATAACCAAATTGCCCGATCCGATCGGCATTGACATCCAAATCATTACCCGTTGTACCATAAGAGGCTCTAAACTTCAAATCCGATATCGTATTTTTTATATCCGTAAAGAAGTTTTCGTCCGATACACGCCAGGCTGCTGATACTGAAGGAAAAAATCCCCAGCGCTTATCTGTCGGGAATAATGGTGAACCATCGTAACGAAAAGAAAACTCCGCAATATATTTATCCGCATAATTGTAGTTGGCACGCCCTATAATACCACGTCTCGAATCGATCGTTTCATTGGCCGTTGTCGACCTAAAATTGCGATCTGTAGGATAAATAAACATTTGATCCAGGGCTGTAATTGGATTTTCTGCCCGTGAAGTGACATAAGTCCCTCCTTTTTTGGACTGTTCATACACCAATGTTCCGTCTACGGAATGTTTACCAAACTTGCGGTTATAGTTTAAAAACCAGTTTACCTGATATTCCCACAATCGTTGTGGGTTGTAATCCATGAAAGGCTGGCTCTGACTAAACGTAAAAATATTAATATTAGCTTCTGATGGTGGAGCTGGTATAAAGCGGTTGTCATTCGGGTTTAAGGCCGTAAAGGTATAGTTCTTTTGAAAACTCATATAACGCTTGCGCATATAGTCTTGAGCAATGTAACTGCCTACAACTTTTGTCGAAAGGCCCTGTACCAATTTATCCAGCTTCAAGTTTAAGGTCATAATAGGATTGACCTGCCGCACTTTACGGTCTATATAGCGATCTCCGATGACCTGATCGATCACATTCCACGCCTGCCAGCTTCCCATAGGCGTCTGTACAGGATAAGCCGTTGGTGTATTGCTCGGCGTTCCGTCTGCATTTAGATAAAATGGATACATCTTTGGCCAGTTGAATGTAACACGGTAAAAATCAGACACATCAAAATCATCATCATTAGAAGATGTACTGAATGGCCAAAAAAAGCGATTCGAATTCGTCTGGTTGGCTGAAATATTAAAATCCATGCTAAAATCTTCGGTAATCTGCGCGGAAATATTGCTGCGCAGGTTAAATTTCTCATGATCCAAAGATTTATAAGATCCATTTTCTTTACGGTAGCTCAGCAAACTATAATAAGTAATTTTGTCGCCACCTCCATTGACCGATATTGATTGTCGATGTGTAAACGGATTGCGCCAGATAACGTCATTAGCATTGTAATTTTTGTCCTTGAAATAATCAAACTCTTTTTGTCCATTTGGGATGGAAAGAGCACGAAATTCGGCTACCCGATTTTGATAAGTGAGTTCATCTTGCGCAGTCGTTAAATTAGCAAGGAGCTCCTGTGTTGGCATATTGAAAGTATAATTACTTTGTACATTAAAAACAGGGGCTTGCGCTGTTCCTTTCTTTGTCGTTACCACCACTACACCGTTACCGGCCCGGGTGCCATACACTGCGGCAGTTGCAGCATCTTTTAAGAAGGTCATTTGGTCAACCTCGTTCGCTTCAAGCACATCGAAGGCAGCTTTATCGCGAACTACTCCATCAATTACATAGAGTGGCTCGGCAAAACTCCCCCGGATACGTAAGCTCGACGATGCTCCGGCCATCCCCGAAGTATTGGTGACATTGACACCCGCGGCTCTACCGGCCAGTGAATTGGAAAGATTTGAACTGGGGATGTTTTTTAACTGCTCTGCATTGACGGTAGCGACAGAACCGGTAATGTTCCCTTTTCGTTGCTTACCATAGCCAATGATCACGACCTCTTCAAGCGCCTGATCACTTGATACCATAACTACGTTCAGGTTACTTTCGGAAACCGCTACCTCCTGTTTTGTAAACCCTTGATAGTTCACGACCAAAAAATCACCACGCTTAGCGCGAATAGAAAAAACACCTTGTTGATTGGAGGACGCTTGAACGGATGTTCCTTTGACAGTGATCGTAGCACCGGCTAACGCCTGACCTTTATCATCTTTGATGATCCCTGTGACCTGATCTTGATCGACAATAGCATTGATCGGATCCAGATTGAGCGCGTAAGAATCGGGCTTACTAAACAGCAGGCAGAGCCCCAAAAGGCTAATGGGTCTCGCCTTTCCGTGAAGAAAAAAATTTCTCATCATAATTACAAATTGGTTTAAAATAATAAAGAACCGTGGGGTTCAAATTTGGTTTATTCAATTAGCTAGCTTTTCTTTTTATAAAAAACAGTAAAAGTATATTAGATTATGTATTAAATTTAGATAACAAAATCCTATTAAAGAAATAAAAAGTATTATTTAAATCAACGTGCACATAAACGTTACATGTAGGATAGGTAATGGAACGTCTTAAAAAATTGAATTCCGCAGATCACCTAAAAGCATTTCTTGGGATATATTCATCTATTCCTTTGAAAAAATGACCTCCTTCCGCAACAATACCATAGGAGATCAATCCATGGGCACTATCAATTCGCTATATTGATTTTTTTTTAAAAAATGACACCTTTCACTTGATTCCGAAGATCTTACCAAGTTGATTTGTGCGAATGCGAGTACCAGAAATAAAAAAAGTAAAATCAGTATAAAATAAAAAACAATACATTTCTTGAAGTCGATCATTTATTCTTCATCTATTTTATGGTAAGCAAGGATAATATTACTTTAGCAAGTAAATAGCGCGGCATTGCAAATACCCGTGGTTATCGACGGACTTATTTCGATACTGACATAATATTTATTTAACTTGCGTATGTACAAGCAAACAGATATGAATTCTTTATTGTTAGATGAAAACTATTGGGATGAACGTTATAAGAATGAAGCAACGGGCTGGGATATTGGCTACGCATCTCCTGCTATCATCAACTATGCTGCAGCGTCTATTGCCAAAGATGCATCTATTCTAATTCCCGGTTGCGGAAATGTTTATGAAGCAAAGGCTCTACTTGACATGGGGTTCCATCAAATTACCTTACTTGATATCGCTCAGACCTTAGTTGCAAAGGTAAGACAGGAGTTCGCCAATAGCCCTCAGACCCAAATTGTATGTCAAGATTTTTTCCAGCACCAGGGCCAGTACGACTATATAATTGAGCAGACATTTTTTTGTGCACTGGATCCTTCATTACGACCCAACTACGTACAACACATGCATACTTTGCTCAAGCCTCAGGGTATACTGATGGGCTTATTGTTCAAACGGGAATTTGCGCAACAAGGGCCACCTTTCGGTGGCGATCAAACGGAATATCAACAACTATTCGCATCGCAATTTGACATTTTACACTTGACAGATTCAACCAATAGTATTCCCCAAAGACAGGAAAATGAACTATTTTTTGAGCTGCGCAAAAAATAGTCTACTTGCCAGGCATGACCCGATAAGTTGGATCGTCCATGATATTGACCTTCACAATTCCCGCAGCATTTTTTAACAAAGAGCGACAATCTTCACTGAGGTGCCACAATTCGATTTTTTTCCCTTGTGCCGCGTAGCGTTCGGTAATTTTGTTGAGTGCATCCACTGCGGACATATCTACCACACGACTTTCCTTAAAATCTAAAATGACACGCTCGGGATCTTCCAAAACATCAAATTTATCCAAAAAATTAGCTGTCGAACCAAAGAAAAGAGGTCCATAGATTTCATAATGCTTGATGCCCTCGGCATCCAAATACTTTCTTGCCCGAATGCGCTTAGCATTATCCCAGGCAAATACAAGTGCGGATACCACTACACCAATAAGCACCGCAAGTGCCAGATTATGTAAAACCACGGTAATTCCAGCGACAATAATCCCAACGAAAATATCTGATTTGGGAAATTTATTTACAATCCGTAAGCTCACCCATTGGAAGGTTCCAATGGCTACCATCATCATCACACCGACCAGCGCAGCCATGGGTATCTGTTCAATAAAAGGAGCACCTATCAAAATAATCACTAAGATGGTCATCGCTCCAATAAAAGAAGAAAGTCGCGTGCGTGCACCTGCATTTAAATTGACAAGGGTTTGAGCAACCATGGCACAGCCCCCCATTCCCCCAAAAAATCCATTGATTGTATTGGCTATCCCCTGCGCCATGGATTCGCGGTTTGCATTTCCTTTACTCGCCGTTATTTCGTCCACCATGTTCAGTGTCAGAAGCGACTCCACCAACCCTACTCCAGCCATCACCAAAGAATACGGAAAAATCAGTTGCAATGTTTCCCAGCTCAGGGGTACATTAGGCAAATGTAGATGGGGCAATGTCCCACTAACAGAGGCAATATCCACTACTTTTTTGGTTTCAATACCTAAAACAGAAACCAAGCCAAATATAACCAGAATAGCGATTAGAGAAGCCGGGACAGCCTTCGTTATCCGAGGAAATCCAATCACAATCAACATCGTCAGCAGCGTCAGTCCCCCCATAATGTATAAGGTACTCCCCGACATCCACTCAGCACCCTGCCCGGTATTCACCTTAAATTGGACTACCTGAGCCATAAAAATAATAATGGCCAGTCCGTTCAAAAAACCGTACATAACGGGCTGCGGAATTAAGCGTACAAATTTCCCCCATTTAAAAAGCCCAACTAAAAACTGCATGAACCCCGCCAAGACGACAGCAGCAAACAGGTAATCAATACCGTGACTTGCCGCCAGGGCCATCAATACAACAACTGTTGCGCCAGCACCTCCAGAGACCATCCCTGGTCTACCGCCCAAAATGGAGGTCACCAAACCCATTAAAAAAGCTGCGTAAAGTCCAGTCAACGGTGGTAGCCCGGCTAAAATTGCAAATGAGAGTGATTCCGGAATCATTGTCATTGCGACCGTTAATCCTGCAAACAGCTCATTCTTAAGATTAATCGATTTTATATTCAATATTTCAAAGGTATTGTTCATTTTTAAATTACTTGAACAGGATAATTGCCGTAAAGGTAGTAATCACATAAACACTTTTCTTCTATATTTGTTATTCTTTACAAATTTTATCGCAAAACAGTATGTTCAGTTCGATCAAACAACGCATTAACCATCGTCATCCTAGTCTCTTTATAGTTATCTTTTTTGGGCTTGTCCAGCTGGGGAGTATAGGACATAGTAAGGCTGCATTCCTACCAGCTAGAGATTCCTTAATGACTTCAGATAGCCTATTTCGAGCGAAACCTGTCGAAAGATATCCCATGCACCACGATGAGCAACCACGACTATGGAACAATCATCTTATCAACGTAAAACAAAGGGACAGTCTATTTGATTATCAGAAAAAAAACTTTTTAAGAGCTGGAATTGAATGGTTTTCCATCCAGGCTATTCCTGCTTCGGTTAATTACTTCATTCGCAAAGATCCTGTTTCACATATTACCTTTAAAAACTTCTTTAGCCATTTAAAACTGTCAGCCTGGACCTGGGACGACAATCTTTTTGCAACAAATCAAATAGCGCATCCTTATCACGGTCAGTTTTATTTCAATTCGTTCCGATCCAACAACTATAGTTTCCTACAATCGACAGCAGCAACCGTTGCCGGTAGCTATATCTGGGAAACTGCAGGTGAAACAGAACCACCATCCATCAATGACATCATCAACACAAGTTTTGGCGGCACTATTTTAGGTGAAATGGCCCATAGACTATCGCATCATATTCTTTCGCGCCCGAGTCTGACCAAAGGACAACGTAATAAAAAAGAACTATTGGCCATGCTGATCAATCCGATAAACGGCGTCAACCGTCTGCTTGATGGGCGCTGGGGAGATAAGGTAAAAGGTGCGGTGGTCGACAGTTCTTTAGTACATACCGAAGTTGAATTGGGACTAAGACGGTTTGATGCCAAGGAACATGATATCTTGAATAAAGGAAAGAATGACATCTATGCCCGTATCAAACTGATTTACACCAACGATGATCTAGACAAAAAGAAACCCTTTGATGACTTCTTCCTCAATTTGGAACTTGGATCAGATGATAGTTCCATCGTCAATGCGGTCAATGTGTATGCCTCGTTATACGGTAACCGTATTTTATCCAATTTAACAGGACATCATCGTGGTATCGTGTCTGCGCATTTCGACTTTCTACGCAATGAAGCCTTTTATTACGGATCACAGAGCATCAATTATAATGTTTTTTCAAACTTCAATATTGGTAGCCGTACCAAGCTGACAACCATCCTTGGTGGTGGTCCAGTGGTATTGGCCGCTGTACCCGATCCTTATCTCCATTTTGGTGAAAGCCGCACATACGATTATGGCCCCGGGGCCGATGTTAGGGCTTCAGCCACATTGAGCACATTAAACCGCTTTAAATTTGGCGTAGATTACCGTGGCGGATATTTTGTCACAATCAGTGGTAACAAATCCCACCATTTTCTACACGCGGTATCCACAAGTGCTTCAATGCGTATCTGGAAAAATTTCGGTGTCAATCTTTACTCCGGTTACTTTAGATTGGAAGGTCATTATCAAGACCATAACAATGTCAATAAAGACTATCCTTTTGTCCGGATAGCACTAGCCTACAACTCTGAATACTAGCGTCAAAAAAAGGCTTAACGACATGAGTTAAGCCTTTTTGATTAATTTGCCCAATATTTCTTTAACGCTTCCTTCAAACGCGGATCATAACCATATATATCCGGATAAGTAACAATTTTCCCTTCGTCATCCAACCAAGTAGTATAATAAGTGATGTAAACTGGCATCTGGCGTTTAAGGGTGACCCAACGCGACTTCGAAATCGAATCTGTCGTAATTTCCTTCGCAATTTTTTCGGCCTGTTTCTCATTATTGACGAGGTAAGATGCTAAATCCACCCGTTTTTCCACACGAACACAACCGTGGCTAACGGCTCGATTACTTTGCCCGAACATTTGTTTCGCCGGCGTGTCGTGAAGGTAAATGGAGTATGGATTCTCAAATAAAAATTTCACATTCCCCAAGGAATTATCCGAACCGGGATTCTGTTTGAAACGAAAGTTCTCGACAGAATCGGAATTCCAGTTAACAGTGGCAGGATCCACTTGTTTACCTTTGTAGTAAGCAACCATATTGCGCGATGCAAGATAGTTCGGGTTATTCCGCACGCTTGCCAATATTTCCTTTTTAACAATACTATTCGGAATATTCCACACCGGATTAACCTGCATGGCATCCAACATGCCCTGCATCACCGGAGTTTCATGGTTCTCCCCCTTACGTGAATAGGCAGGATTTTCTGTTTCACCTACACATACATTCATTAATTGGCTAGTTTTTCCATCTTCGATAATATGTAGACGCTGTTCAGGGATATTAACAAAAACATATTTTTCTGGAAAATCTTGTCCCATCCAACGTAATTTTTCCAATACCAATAGAACCTGGCTCCGCTGCGTCCCCGATAAATTTCCACTGTGCAGCAGATTCTGAAATTTGAGGTAGTATTGGTTTTTTGGTTGGATATCGTTCAAAACAGTTCCAATGTTCACACTGTCCAGCAAGTGCACAACTTTACTGTAGGTCATACGCTTTTGAGGAACAAAATATCTACCATAAAGACGCTTGGGGTTGACAACACCATATTTTAGACAACTTACATAAGCTACCAGTCCATCTGTACTTAATAGATCAAGCTTAGCTAATAAGGGATAGGCCGCTGCAACATCTTTAGTTTTCAGCTTCCGCAAAGAAAACAAAGTTTCTTTAATGGCTGAAGTATGGAAATAACTACTACGAATACCATGCTCCTCACTTCGTCCAAAATACGCCAGCAATGTATCGATGCTACCATCAAAGAGATGCTCCGAAATTAAAGTCATCCCTTCCGTGGAATCGGATAATTCCTTCATCCAACTTGGATTAACCAACTTCGATTTTTCCTTATTGTACACGTCATGGAAGATTTTGACATACGCGGTTGAATCAAAATCTTTATAGGATTTATTTTCAAAGCCCTTCGCCAAAACATCGCCATACGTAGGAGGATTCTCTTTACAAGAAAAAAATACTACTGCAACAAACGAAATAAAAACTAAAAAACGTAACATACGACAGATCTTGACAAGAAATAGCTTTGCAATAATGAAGCCATTTTCTGAGTGTAAAGATAAATAATTCTTGTGTTCCAAAGAATCTTACCTGTCATTGAATTACTACAGATTCAATCAATATACTTTTGTAAGAAATCTTCCAGTAGTTCGACCATATCGGTATTGCCTAAAAAAGCAGCGGATCGTTGATGCAAAGTTTTAGGTTCAATATCGAGTATACGCTGAGTGCCATTGGAAGCTTTGCCCCCCGCCTGCTCAACAATGAACGCAATGGGGTTGCATTCATACATTAATCTCAACTTGCCATTAGGATGTGCAGATGTAGTTGGATAAAGAAAAATACCCCCTTTAAGAAGATTGCGGTGAATATCTGCCACCATTGAGCCAATATAGCGCGACGCATATGGACGCTGCGTAGCACTATCTTCCGTTTGGCAATATTTAATATACTGCTTTACCCCGTTCGGAAATTTAGAATAATTACCCTCGTTAATCGAGTAGATCTGACCTGAAGCAGGAATTTTCATATCTGGATGAGATAAACAAAACTCACCGATCGAAGGATCTAATGTGAAGCCATTTACGCCCTTGCCTGTCGTATATACTAACATTGTCGAACTACCATAGATTACATAACCAGCCGCAACCTGCTTTGTACCGCGCTGTAAAATGTCATTGTTATTGCACGAAACACCGGTGTCAGATATCCTCCTATAGATGGAGAAGATCGTCCCGACAGACACATTTACATCAATATTGCTTGAACCATCCAATGGGTCAATACATATAATATATTTGGCATTTTTGGAAATCCCGGATTGGATGTAAACTGGATTTTCATGTTCCTCTGAGGCAACTACACAGCATTCTCCCCCACTTTGAAGCGCTTTGATAAACTGCTCATCGGCATAAACATCCAGTTTCTTTTGTCCCTCGCCCTGCACATTGACCCGGCCTGCATCGCCTAAAATATCAACCAATCCCGCTTTATTAACCTCTCTATTTACAATTTTTGCTGCGATTCCAATATCGCGCAGTAGTCTAGAAAGCTCCCCTTTTGCATACGGAAAATCGGCCTGTTTTTCAATGATAAATTGACCTAGTGTAGTTATACCACTCATAATGTTGTTTTATTGGATATTTGTTGCACAAAGCTAAAAAAGTTAAACAAACTTTAGCAAACACATCCTTCTCATATGTAGCATTTTAGCAGACTAAATACGCAATCGATTGCGCTATGTTTTGAAATCTCTTCTTTGCTAAAACGATTATTAGCTATTAAAAAAATAATAAAAGGTTGAAAGCACTGGATAAATTTCAAATAGCAACGATTAGAAAAAAAACAATAAATGCTAAGTATTTGGTAATTTTGGCTAAATATTCTGATACAATGCAACAACTCATACAACTCATCGAAAAAGAAAAATTAGGCAATCAGCCGGCAACACGGTACACGTTGATCATCGACGATAAGCAAGTGATTCATGGTGCTCTTTTCCTGGTAAAAACCGCCCGAAAAACATTTAAATTGATGATCCCGGCCCCTTTTCACGAAGCAGTTCTGAAAGAACAAGTAACCATTAATACGTTGATCAAACATCCCCAAGCAATGCTGCTATCTTAACCTTATACATCCCTAATATACTGATCACCTCATCGACAATACGAAAGCCCCTCTATTCTGTATACTATAGGGTGATTTCAGTAAAACGCTTTTTACATCGCAATTCAGCAGACGCTGCAATGAGTTTAAGTTCCGCTTCTGTTATCGCGAATGCTCTAAGCTTAAATCGTGCAAAGATCGATATCCATTAAAAACAGATATTCCCTATATTCGCTGTTAGAATAACGACATATAGTTTAAAGTAACATGCGTAATATCTTTTTAATCTTGATAACGGTTATCATCACGGTAGTGTGCGTCAAAAATCCGCAATCGGTGCAGCTCAATTTTCTTGGGGAATCGCAAGTGGCACTATGGAAGCTATTATTGGCCTTTTTTATTGCAGGAATTGTATTTGTAATCGTCCTAAAAGTTGGAAAGAAGAAACAGCAGGTGTATGAACACGACAATATTGAAGAAGCTGATGAAGAGAGCAGCGAACGAAGGTCCCTTTTATCCGATGAAGACCGGGAATTCCTTTCCTAACACAAAAAATAAATCACTTAAAATGAAGCCCTAAAGTGCTAGAAAGTATTTTTATGGCCTAAATACTTGCGAGAAATAGGGATTAACCCTATCTTTGCATCACTTCAAACAAGGAACGGTAGTTCAAAAATAAAGAAGTAAGATTCCGTAGCTCAGCTGGTAGAGCAATACACTTTTAATGTATGGGTCCTGGGTTCGAATCCCAGCGGGATCACAAAAGAAAAGCTAATCTTGCGATTAGCTTTTCTTTTTTTAAGCTTGCCAGCATTCGTAATTGACTTGTCCTGACAAACTAAAACTAACAGCCACTCCTGATGATAGAAAAACTCCTCTTCGAAATGAATAGCTATGCACCACTTAGCCCGGCTACAACAGAAGTTTTGAAAACGATCTTTCATGTAAAACAGTTCAAAAAAAACAAACTCATCCTGCAGGCTGGAGAATACGCTAAATACTATTATTTTGTTTGCAAGGGGCTATTAGGGTATTATAAACCGGATGCTGATGGCAACATTATCTACAAATTATTTTTCGACGAAAACAGCTTTTGTGCTTCCACTGCTGCAATCATCGAAGAAAAACCAAGTAAATTCAGTATCGTTGCACTCGAAGATGTTCAATTGATCCAGTATTCCGCTAAAGTGTTTCGCGAACTTATAGCGACCCACCATGATCTAGCACTTTTTCAGCTTGCTTATCTCGAAAAGAATTGGGTAGTAAAAAAAGAACCACTTGAAATTGAACTCAAATGGAAATCTGCCAGAGAGCGATATATGGAACTTTATAAAAATCAATCGCTTTTTAAAAGACTGAAACAGCACCATATAGCGTCTTATTTAGGAGTAACGCCAACACAGCTAAGCCGCATCCGTAAAGAATTAAAATCATAATTCCATCAACATTTGTACATGTTTTCCAGTTTTAAACTTTAGAATTTCGTCCTATAAAAACAAATTATTAGGACATGAAAACAATATGCACACTCCTACTCTCTGCCCTTATCCTACCGCTAACAGCTCAGCAGATAATCAGAACCAAAGTCCATAGTAAAAAGATGGACAAAAATATCGAGACCATTATTGTTACACCCGACATCCAACATGGTGTTCAATACAAAACCGTCTATATTCTCCATGGTTATAGTGGCAATCCAGACCGTACTTTGCAGGACGATATCCCCGATTTACTTCAAAAAGCAAACACATTTCAGACTATTTATGTCCTGCCCAATGGAAATTTCAATTCCTGGTACGTGGATAGCCCCATAAATCCTCATTCACAATATGCCTCTTTTATCGGTACCGAACTCGTTAACTATATCGACCGTCACTACCCTACCTTAGCGTATAAAAGTGCGCGAGGAATCCTCGGCTGGAGCATGGGTGGTTATGGAGCACTCCACATCGGTATCGCTTATCCCCACACGTTTTCAATTGTCGGAAGCTCCTGTGGGGCCATAGATTTCAGTCGCTTCGGAAAAGGATATCAAGGCTATCAGGTAGACCAAGTACTGGGAGATTTAAAAACTCTAAAAGACAGCGAACGGATTTACAGCAATGAGGATAGGATGATGCAAAATAAGCAGCACTATATTGTCGATTGTGGAACGGAAGACCAACACATGCTGGAAATGAACAGAACATTCCATAAACATCTGACAAGCAAAAACATAGAACACTTATATATAGAATCAAAAGGGGGACATAATACATCCTACTGGAGCAAATCACTATCACAGCAATTGGCTTTATTTCAAAACTATTTTCAAAATGAAGGACTATAAATCAACACTCTATGTTGCTGCTGGTGCTTGTAGTTACGGACTTCTTGCAACAATTGTAAAATATGCCAATCATTTAGGTATACATACCAGCTTATTGACCTTTTTGCAATTTATGTTCGGATTTCTCGTTTTGCTGGCATTGAATCTGTTATCAAAACGCAACGTAGAAGAATGTAACATCATCAAATTCTCATCGAAGATTAAATTGATGGCCTGGGGCATTTCTCTAGGTCTGACCACAACACTTTATTATCTATCCATTCAATACATTCCAGTATCCATTGGGATTATTCTACTGATGCAGTCTATTTGGATTAGTCTAGTTGCAGAAGCATTGCTTTTAAGAAAATTCCCTTCACGTGTAAAGATAATAGGTGTTATTATTGTCCTACTCGGAACAGCCTTTGCTACTAATATAGTGCAAAATGATATCGCCCTTAACTACAAAGGAATACTATTAGGCTTCGGTGCCGGGATAAGTTATGCTCTGGCAATTTATGCATCAAGTTCTGTAGAGAAGCAATTACCAAGTCCATTGCGCAGCCAATTCTTAGTTCTGGGCGGACTATTACTCATCGTAGTGTTTTGGAACATTGATATCGTACGGTATATGCAAATTGGAGCATTACCTTGGGGAATGCTTATTGCGATTTTTGGAACGATCCTTCCTCCCTTATTATATACAAAAGGCATCCCTAAAACTGGAATAGCTATGGGTAATATAATTTCAAGCCTAGAGATACCTATTTCAATACTCTCTGCCATGCTTGTTTTGCAGGAAGTTGTATCGGGATTTCAGTGCTTTGGCATACTGCTTATTTTAATAGCTGTAATAATCATCAATCTACGCGAGCAGCACGAGCTAACCAACGCGTAAACCTGTATATCCCCATACTTTTATTTAATAAACCTTGGAGAATCCATGCTACGCATGATAAGCACAAGGTATAGATAAGATAAAATAAAAAAGTAATAACGTACTACTCAGATGAGATGGAATAAAGATAAAAAGTAGGTGCTAAAAAAAAGCTTAGCATTGGTCGGGCGACCTGCTAAGCTTTTATAAATACCTCTTTGTAGAGGCAATCAACCTAAACCTATGACAAAGATAATGGTTCAAATGATATAAACAAAAATTTTGTTATATTTTTTTTCAACTCCCATAAATTTGCTTTGGGACAGCCTTCACAAAAGGATTAGTAAGTGTAAAATGTACACTACAATCTTTTCTCATTTTTTTAACGCTAGAGACATGATCTTTTACGGCCCATTTTTGTAGGATCTAAACTTAGGTGATTGATTTAATTATTTAGTAACTTTGAATCAATCAAAAAAAACATCATGTTTACTGGAATTATAGAAACGCTAGGAAAAATAGAAAATATCGAACACGACAAAAGCAATATTCATTTTTATGTCAGTTCCGCTATTTCCAATGAACTTAAAATAGACCAAAGTGTGAGCCACAATGGAGTATGTCTCACTGTGGTTGGATTAAACAACGATCTCCATCAGGTAACGGCAATTGACGAAACGCTGCAAAAGACAAATTTAGCACAATTAAAAGTGGGAGACTTGATCAACCTGGAACGCTGCACCTTGGCTGGTGGCAGATTCGATGGACATATCGTACAAGGGCATGTCGATCAGATTGCCAGTTGCATTGCCAAGCGGGACGAAAATGGTAGTTATGTTTTTACATTTCAATATGATATCTCCAAACAAAATATTACCGTAGAAAAGGGATCAATTACTGTAAATGGTATCAGCTTGACAGTTGTAGATTCAAGAAACGATCAATTTTCCGTCGCGATCATTCCCTATACACTCGAACATACCAACTTGCAACATGTCGAAGTAGGTAGCACAGTCAATCTCGAATTTGATATTATCGGGAAATATGTCAGCAAGATCATGGCTTTGCGTAGTTAATAAATTTTTTAAGCATCCTTGGGTCTAAATCCATCCGAGGATGCTTATCCCAAAGATGACGCGGTCTAGCTATTCCAAATAATGCCCCTGGCGTATTAGTAGTGCCCGGTACTTGTTAAATACACTCGATTTGGATACAAAGCCCATATATTTGTTTTCGGCTCCTAAAACCGGAAGTATCCAAGTATCATCCTTATTCATTTTGGCCATCACAATTTCCATATTTTCATCGATTCCTACAGTATCATTTGGCTTCTGAGCTAATTTTTCAAAGGTCGTATCTCCCCCCTCTACTTCTCCCAATAACGCAGAAAAGAGAAACTCGCTGTAAACAAGACCAATAAATTTACCCTCGTAATCCACTACCGGAAAAATATTACGCTTACTGTGGATAATGTCCGTCTGCCTCGTTTTAGGTGTTTCATCCGGACGCAGGATGACAAAATTAGTTTCCAACACATATTTTATTCGCATCATACTGAGTACCGATCGATCCTTATCCTCATAAGAAATCAGATCTCCCGATTCCGCCAATACTTTAGTATAAATGGAGTGTTTCAATACGGTCCGATTAATCAAGTAAGAAATTGAACAGACCAACATCAAAGGAACCATTAATGTGTACCCCCCGGTCACCTCTGCAATCAAAAATATACCAGTTAACGGAGCATGCATAATGCCACTCAAAGCACCAGCCATTCCCGCTACCACAAAATTAGGTACATTTAACTCGGCAATTCCAGTCAAGTTTATCCCGTAAGAAAACGCAAAGCCCAACAGTCCCCCCATTACCAAACTTGGTCCAAAAACGCCCCCGTTGCCTCCCCCATTCAATGTAAACAGTGCAGCAAACGATTTTCCAAATAATGTCAATATCGTATAACCAAAGACCACTAAGCCAATGTCCTTATAATTCGAAAACAAACTGTTTTTAACAATCGAGTTAAACTGCCCGTTGAGAATTTGCTGTATGGTAATATATCCCTCACCGTAAAGTGCGGGAAATACAAAAATCATCAAACCTAATGAAATACCACTCACCCAAACTTTGTTATAGGGATTCTTAATGTTTGCGAACCATTTTCCTACCGTTCTGGAAACACGCGCAAAATAAATGGTATAAAGACCAATAAGCACCGCCAGCAGCAAATAAAATAGTAACGCCGAAACCTGCCAATCGGAATTAAACGTACTAAAGAGAGGTTCATTGTACAAGACTCGCGACACAACTGACGCCAGAGCCGATGAAATCAATAAAGGAATAAAAACAGGAATAGAAAATTCAGGCAGTAAAATCTCGATCGCAAAAATCATTCCCGCCAAAGGACTGTTGAACGCCCCAGAAATTCCCGCTGCGGCTCCACAGGCCAATAACATAGTAACTTCCTTATACTGTAAACCAAAAAAGCGGGCTATATTAGAACCAATAGAAGATCCGCCCAAAGCGACTGGAGCCTCCAAACCACAAGATCCACCAAAACCCACGGTAATTGCCGAGGTGACTACCTGCGAATAGATATTACTTGGGTCTAACCGGCTTCCTTTACGACTAATGGCATAAATGATTGGAGTAATGCCGTGCTCCATCTTCTTCCCTTTTAAAAACTTACGGACAAAAAATACACTAAGCAAGATCCCGATCAACGGAAAAATCAAATAGACCGAGTACTTTACCTTCCAATCAATATCATCTTGTATGGTTGCCGCAATAAAATGGGTCAGCCGCTTGAGCACAGATGCCATGATACCACCAACAATCCCCACCAAAAATGCCAATAGAATGATAAAATTTCTGTTCGAAACTTTTTTCATCCGCCATTGGTTAATCTGGTCTATCTTTCTAAAAAAACGTCCTTTGAGGTTTTCCATAACAACTTATTGAAAGCTCAACACTTCCTTCTTCTTTTTTGTTTTAAATTTATCAGGCACTACAGCGAGTATTTCTTTTTCTAAGGCCTGGATTGCATGTCTCTTAACATAATTTTGGGTCGTTACCAAGGATATTTCACGTACCGGTTCTGGCGATTTGAAATAACGGATTCGATCCAATTGATCATCAGAATAATCCCAAATCGATAATTCCGGCAATATCGTGATTCCATCGTTGACATCCACCATGCGCTTTAACGTCTCTACACTACCCGTATTGTACTCAAATCTTCCTGTAAGATCTTGATTGTGCTTGTGGTGACAAATATTAAGCACTTGACCGCGCATGCAGTGGCCCTCATTAAGTAACCAAAGCTTATCGTCAGCGATATCATCACCACTAAGTATTTTCTTTGAAAATAGCGAACTATTGGTTGAAATATAAGCAACAAAATTTTCATAAAACAAAGGCGATTCCAATATTCCAGGGTCATTTAACGGCGTTGACAACAATCCACAATCCAAAAGTCCGACTTTCAATTCATGAACAATTCGTTCTGTCGTATATTCCCATATCTGCAATTGTAATTTCGGATACTTCTCCATAAATGTGGCCAACACATTCGGAAGTAAATAAGGGGCAATTGTTGGAATGACACCGACCTTTAAGGTGCCCTCAATTTCTCCTTTTTTATCTTGAACAATTTCATTGATCTTGCGGCTTTCTGTTAAAACGAGTCGGGCCTGAAGAATAATTTTCTCGCCAATTTCTGTTGGAATAACAGGCTGGCGACTGCGATCAAAGATTTTCGCTCCTAAGGACTCTTCGAGTTTTTGAATTTGCATACTTAATGTTGGCTGCGTCACATAACATTTTTCGGCAGCTGCCACAAAACTTCGGTAGGTATCAACAGCTACAATATATTCCAATTGGATTAAGGTCATCTTACTATCTTTAAAGCACAAAACTACGAATCCTGTCGTAAACCATAGTCAAATCCTTTATAATTAAAGTCAACATAAGTATTTCTCCTGTATATTATATAATAAATACCTTGCCAAAAAAGCCCTATATATCCACTATTGTTACATTTGTTCACATAAAAAATTGATTTCATCAAAATGCTTTTCTTAAATTTGAAGATTTACAACAGTTGATAGTTAAAATCCTATGAAGTTTATAAATCATACGACAATTGCGCTAGCGTTATTCTTAACCGTGGCGAATAGCTCCTATACCAAGGCGAATCTGGACGAGGGAATGTTTCCACTAAGTGAATTAAATAGGGCTGGGTTGAAGAAAGCTGGACTAAAGATCAGTGAGAAAGATATTTACAATCCTGGCCGGGTCGGTCTGGTAGATGCTCTTGTTCAAGTCAGCGGATGTACAGGATCATTTGTTTCCAATCGTGGACTGATCATAACCAATCACCACTGTGCCTTTTCGGCTGTTCAGCTTGCAAGTACAGCAATAAACAATTACCTGAAAAATGGTTTTGTCGCGCAAAACCAAGAACAAGAGATTGAAGCTAAAGGATTAAAAATCAGAATCACCGATTCTTACGAAGACGTTTCAGCCAAAGTATTAAATGCTGTGGCCAATATCAGCGATCCTGTAGAGCGCATCAATACCATCAAACGTAAGCAGCAGGAACTAGTTAAACAAGCTGAAAAAGAGGATCCAACCATTAAAGCCGAAGTGTCAGAAATGTTTATCGGAAAAAGTTATGTGTTGTTTCGCTATAAAACGATCGAGGATGTTCGTCTAGTTTATATTCCCCGTCAAAATATCGGTGAATTTGGTGGAGAAACAGACAACTGGGTATGGCCTCGCCACACGGGAGATTATTCTTTTCTAAGGGCATACGTAGATAAAAACGGAAAATCTGCTCCTTATTCAAAAGATAACGTTCCTTACCAGCCAAAAAAACACCTTAAGGTCAATCCAAATGGCGTACGGGAAAATGATTTTACCTTTATACTCGGCTATCCCGGAAAAACATTCCGCCACCGCCCAGCGCAATATATCCGATATCAACAAGAATATCTTTTACCTTACGTATCCAATCTATACGACTTCCAAAATAGACAAATGGAAGAAGCTGGAAAAGACAATACTGATATTGCATTATCCTTGGCCACTCGTATAAAACGCAATGCCAATGTATTAAAGAACTATCGTGGCAAACTCAAGGGTCTAAAAGGTATCGACCTGCTTTCGACAAAAAAACAGGAAGACGAAGCATTGGGCGCATTTATTTTAAGTAAGCCCGAACTTAAAGATAAATATGGAAATCTTCTTGCTGAAATTGACGCGTATTACCAATTGAGTGATCAAGATGCGCTAAAGGAGCTTTGGATCAACAACATTTACAACAGCACGAGCCTATTGAAAGTCGCTCGCGATATCAATATGCTGAAAGCCTTCTTAGCCAACGAGAGATCACCTCAATCGGCCAAACAATTGTTCGATCTAAATAGCGAAAAATTAAAAACGGCTCTCAAAGAAACCTACGAAAGTTATAATAAACAAGCCGATAAGCAGATTTTCGCTAAAATGTTGGAAGATGCCGTTGCCTTCAAAGGCAAAAACCAACTCGCCTCGATTCAGAGATTGCAATTTAACAAGGAAAAAGCGCAACAGTTTGCTAATGAAATCATTCAGAATAGCAAACTTGGCGATCAACAATATATACTCAATACCGTCTTGGCCAATGCCGACGCGCTGCAAAAATTTAACGACGAATTATTGGGTTTCCAGAATAAGCTAAACAACGATATCGTCGAGTATGCGGCTGAGCAAAAAAGACGCGAAGGGGTGCTCAACAAATTAATGGGCGATTATGTCGCTGTTAAGGAAATTTTTCAGGCCAAAAACTTTATTCCGGATGCAAACTCTACCTTACGCTTGACTTATGGTCACATCAAAGGTTATTCTCCTGCTGACGCAACCTATATGAAGCCGTTCACAACAATCGAAGGAATCATTCAAAAAGGAAACCTCGGCTTGCCTGAGTTTGACTATCCACAAGAAATCAAAACAGCTTATCTCAACAAAAATTTTGGACCTTACCTGCAAAAAGATCTCGGCTCTGTCCCTGTGAATATTTTATATGATATGGATACGACCGGAGGAAATTCAGGATCTCCAATTATGAATGCCAAGGGCGAATTGATCGGCGTAAATTTTGATCGTGCCTATGACGCAACAATCAATGATTTCGCCTGGAACGAAAGCTATAGTAGATCTATCGGCGTAGACATACGGTATGTCCTTTGGGTTGCCGATAAAATTGATAATGCCCAGTTCATTCTGAAAGAAATGGGTATTTAATATGCACTGAAACAAGTATCAAAAAATCCGCTTCATCGTATGATGTAGCGGATTTTTTGTTGGTCCCGACACCATGACATCAACATCTGCGTAAATAATTAACTTTCACATCGGGATGACTATCAGCTACTCCGCTGCTTGCAGTAATGGTAAAAAAACTTTTTTTAAACGCAGTAAACCGTTATTTAAAACATCCCTTGAGCAGGCAATATTTAGCCGAATAAAGTTGTCGCTTTCCTTTCCGTACATTGTTCCAACATTGACCTGAACGTGCACTTCTTCCAATAATAACTGTACCAATTTTCCACTTGAAACGCCTAGAGCACTGCAATCTACCCATACAAGATAGGTTCCTTCCAAAGGAAGTATATGCAAAGCCGAAAGATGCTCAGTCATAAACTCTTTTAAATGCAAATAATTGGCGTGAATATAATCTAACGCCTGATCCAACCATTCCCCACCCGCTTCGTATGCGGCTATCAAACCTGTTATGGCGAAGGGGCTTACGCTACTAATCTCATTTGCAAGAAAAGCCAGCTGTACCTTCTTCTTGAGCTCAGGATCTGCTGCAACGACCGTGGCAACCTGTAAGCCTGCCAAGTTAAAGCTTTTGCTCGGCGCAATGCAGGTAATTGAATTTGCCAAGAAGGAAGCGCTGATGCTTCCAAATGGAATATGCGTATAGCCATCAAATACCAAATCACAATGAATTTCGTCTGAAATAACTAAAACATGATGCCGCAAGCAGATATCTCCTAAACGTTCTAATTCCGCTCGAGTCCAAACCCGTCCTGCCGGATTATGGGGGCTGCATAAGAGAAATACCTTAACGCTCGGGTCGCTTGCCTTCAATTCAAAATCCTCAAAGTCGATGCTATACTGCCCATCATGATACTTTAAGTCATTGGATACAACCTCCGCCCCATTACGTTCAATAGAAGAAAAAAAACAATGATAGACAGGTTCCTGAACCAGAATCTTGTCACCAGGAGTGGTAAATGCTTTAACCAAAGCCGAAAGTGCCGGTACAACACCAATAACAGGGAGCAGCCATTCCTGCTGAAGCGCGAATTTATGTCGTTGAAAAGACCACTTTATAATCGCGCTGTAAAAGGCAAAAGGAACGAAAGCATAACCATAGATTGCATGCCGGACCCGTTCTGAAAGTGCATCTACGATAGGCTGTGCTGCAGGAAAATCCATATCAGCCACCCAAAGCGGAATCAAATCTTCATAGTTCTGCTGATTCCATTTGACTGAATCTGTACCCCTGCGAACAATTGTTTTGTCAAAATTATAGATCATACAGCAATTTAATGAAAATTAGAAGGCATTCGAAAGAAAAGATGTATAAAGTAGACTTAGATTTAAAACACGAAATAAAATGAATAGTATAACAGGATTAGATTGGCATAAAAAAACACTAAAAATCTTGCATACTCGACCCTTATAAACCATTATCTTTATATCAAAATAGAAATAACTACAATGGCAAAAGACAGCTTTTCATTTAGTGCAAGATTAAAGAGTTTTCGCTATGCCTTCAACGGACTAAAAACAGCTTGGCAGGAGGAACACAATTTTAGGGTGCATAGCGTAGCGGCTGTTATCGTCCTAATTTTCTCCATTATACTTAACATCGCTGTAAACGAATGGATTGCCGTGCTATTTTCCATTGGCTTCGTGTTTGTCTGTGAGCTATTCAATACCGCTATGGAAAATATAGCCGACTTTACCTGTAACGAGGAAAACCCAACCATAAAAAAGATTAAAGATGTAGCCGCAGCCGCTGTAATGATAAGCAGCATCACAGCATTACTAGTCGGCCTGCTAATATTTATCCCAAAGCTAATCTCATTTATCCCCAGATACGTTTCTTAGTGGGAATTTTTCATCAAATGCTAACTTGTTTATATCAACAAAAGACATTTTTCCAGCTTTTTCCTCCATTGCACCATAACCCTCTAGGGCATACTCCTTGGAGAGTTTAAACGCTACTTGTCGGACAGATTCCTGTCCCTCAGACAAAAAGGTATAATCAGCCAGTAACAGATCGCCTTTTAACTCCCCCTCAATATGTCCCGTGTTTCGGTCTTTTTCCTTCCAGGCATAACTTAAATCACCATGTACTTTTTCTCCATCGATAACGATTAACAATGAAATTGTATCGCCATTTTTAAGGTATTGATAAGTACTGTTTCCGGTAGAAGGTATTGAACCCTCCATTGGTCGAGCATTATACACAGTCGTATCCCGCTTCGTTGAAGACTCCTGGTTTTTCTTTTCCTGGCGACAAGCAGTGCTACACAGCAATAGTATAAATCCAAAATTTATTATTCTCATATTGTATTTTTTATTACACTATAAAAAGCAATTCAAAATAAATTTTGTTTTAAATAACTAACATTTAGAATTTTAAAATTCACAAAACAAAAAAATGTAAACATTGTTTATATATTAAATAAATTGCTATCAATATTACCGATAAGGCATTAAAAATAAACAATTTAGTAACAATAAAATTATCGAAGGCTTATTGTAAAGCTAATTTTTATTAGTAAATTGTACGTGATAAAATTCAGGAATTCTTAACCAATATTAGTATGAAAGATGTAAGCTTTAAGAAATTTGATAGTGGATGTAATTCACTCACAAAATTGTCGATTGAAACAGACTTAGCTATTATTGTTAATGAGCAAGTTGGAATTTCTCCAGAATCGAAAATTGAAAAACTCAGACGCTGTAAGGAAGAGTTACTCAAAAGCCTATGGTTTGTTCAACGTCAATATTAAGATATTATTTCTTCCAAATCTACTTTAACACACAATGCCCTCAAAGTTAATTTTCAAGGGCATTGTGTGTTTCTTGACCAGTTTGTCAGCAATAACTAAAGCGATTTTAAATGCTTATAATTCGACTTAATGGTATCCCATACTTCTTCAAAATTACCCGATAACATCAACTTAGCCATACTTTCTGTCATGCCTTTCATTTGGCTAAATGATATCTTCGGCGGCATGGCAAGCGCATTTGGATTGGTATAAATATCCAGCAGAACGGGTTCATCGGTGATGTTGAGTGCTTCATTGAGTACCCTATCCACATCTTCCGGCTGGGTTACCGTAAATGCGCGAATCCCCATTGCCTGCGCAATCAGCGCAAAGTCAGGGTTCACCATATTGGTTTCCTGATCTTTCAAACCCGCCACCTGCATTTCCAACTTGACCATGCCCAGTGAGCGATTGTTGAAAACAACAATTTTAATGGGTAAGTTATATTGCTTTATTGTTGCGAGATCCCCCAGTAACATAGACAATCCTCCATCACCACAAAATGCAATTATTTGGCGTTCGGGATGTGTTAATGCTGCTCCAATAGCCATCGGCATAGCATTTGCCATAGAACCATGATTGAAGGAGCCCAACATAATACGGTCCCTGCGCTGGTTAATATAACGCGCTCCCCAAACACAGCACATTCCTGTATCCAGCAAAAATACAGCATCATCACTGGCCTTCTGATCAATTGCATGGGCAACAAATTCAGGTTGAATAGCGCATTCACTACCCCGATCGTCTACGTAAGTCATTAAATCTTCTTTCACCTTCGAGTAAGACTCCAACTGCTTATCTAAAAATTCCGTGTCGGCCCGGGCCTCTATAAAGGGCAATACAGCTCTTAACGTATGCTCGATATCTCCCACCAACCCATAATCTACTATAGATCGCCGTCCTAGCTTTTCACCTTCAATGTCAATCTGAATAATGGTTTTATTCGTAGGTATAAAATCCTTATAAGGAAAGTCGGTTCCAAGAAGTAGAATAAGATCGGATTGATGCATACTTTGAAAAGCCGAAGCCATACCTAGCAGTCCGGTCATACCAATTTCATTGGGGTTATCGCGCTGAATATCCAACTTTGATTTAAAAGAATAGCCCACTGGCGCGTGGATTTTTTGGGATAATTCAACAATCTGCTTTTGCGCTTTTTTTGCACCGACACCACAAAATAAAGTCACTTTTTCGGCCTGATTGATATACTGTGCCAAACGACCGATTTCCATGTCCGAAGGTCTCACCTGAGGCTCAGTAAAAAATACTTTCGACGATGTATTCATATCGACCGCCTCCATTTCAGAGACGTCCCCAGGGAGTCCGATAACAGCAACATCACGTTTTGATATAGCTTGTTGAAGTGCATTCTGAACCATGCGTTGCACCTGCTCAGGTCGGGTGATCATTTGATTGTAGCAAGAACAATCATCAAACAATTTGATCGGATTGGTTTCTTGAAAATAATCTGTTCCAAACTCGTATGTAGCACAGGTTGACGCAATCACAAGCATCGGTACACGCGTTTTGTGGGCTTCATACACACCATTGATCAGATGCACATGCCCAGGTCCACTACTACCCGCGCAACAGGCAATCCCATGTAAATCTGCTTCTGCTGTTGCGGCAAATGCTCCAGCTTCCTCATGTCTTACATGTATCCATTGCATCGTTCCATCGGCGTGGACCGCTTCGTTAAAAAAATTTAAACTATCGCCTGTTACGGCATAAATACGCTTTATTCCCGCATTTTTTAAAAGGTCAACAATCTGATGTGCTACATTTTTCATACGCATAATATAATTTTAGAATGTAATCAAGCGATTTGTGCTGTTTAGCCAGTCGCTACATGTTAACAACAATATTATAGGGGTAATGGTTTTTCAATTTCAATGGGCAAAACCATATTGGCTATTTGCTGCTTAGTCTGATTTATTGGGACAGTTCATTCGCAAAATTCTTTGCGTCATTGAGATCGTTATTCCAGTCTGCATAGCGTTTCGCTAAGGTATCTCCTGCTGGGCCATCCCCTGATTATTACGACAATGGAAGATGCAAACCAGGATAATTGTAGAACAGAAAAAATTTCAATTATCAATAATTAGCTTTGTTCAAAAATTTCAGAAAGCGCCTTATAAAGTTCCGGATGATGTTGTTTAAATTTGTCTGGATTCTCAAAGAAATATTCCGATGCAACAGCAAAAAACTCTGCCGGATTCGTCATTCCATACACATCAATATCGGATTTATTGGCTTTTATATTGTCAATTTCTTTTCGTATTAAGTTCATAAAAGGTATTACCGAAGCTTTATCCATTAATTGCGTCGGAATGCCATCTACTGTGCCATCGGTTTTATCGAGGAGATGAACAAATTCATGAATGGCGGTATTCTCTCCGTCATTTGGATTTCTAAATCCATATTCCAAAGCCGACTTGGACAAAATCATCTGTCCGTTCATGGCGCCTTCTCCGACCATACCCATAATATGGCGATCCGCATGTCCTTCAAATTCATAAGCTGTATTGAACTGCGAAGGATAAACCATAATATTCGTTATGTTTGGATAGGTCCATTTTTTAAAGGAAAATATAGGTATAATCGCACTTGCAGCAATCATCATATAATCTTTCAGCTCAATCTCTACCCCCACACCTTCCACTTTGACCGTATCCAAAAAATCTAGACAGCGCGATTCAAATTCCGCTCGGTCAGCAGTGGACAATTTGCGGTAGTAGGCAACTTCCCTCTCGAGAATTTCCTTACCTTCGTCACTTAATACACGTGTGATGGCTTTGCTATTTTTGGCTGTACGATTTAGCAGATAATATACGACATAAATCGTCACCGGTATAAGCAATACGATAAACAGTTTTTCTAACATATTATTTGACCTGTATCCATTTGGGATCCCGAGCTTGCAAATTACGCAAAAAGCCTTTAAAATGCGATGTTCCAAATAGGATTAAAATCTTCTGTTGTGGAGCATCAGCCACTAAAGACGCTAGATTCTCTTCCCTTTTTTTCATGATAAATTCTTTATCAAATTTGTTTTTTAATGCTGCCTTCATGGACTTACAGGAATAAGGCTCATTCAGTGGCGTTTTAAAATCACATGCATCCAGATTGATGGTACCATACAAGTATTCAAACTCGTCAAGTAATTTATTTTTTGGAATATCGGCATTCACGGCTGTCTTATAATCTACGCGGAAAAACGAATAATCGGGCTGACTAATAATTCGCTGCCCGAGTTTACGGTACATGGGCGCCCGGAGTACTCTTGACGTATCTCCAGATGTTTCAATGCATTGCTGCAATCCAAGCCGATTGCCTGTCAACTTTCTGAACTTACGGTCATAAAGATCGCGTTGCGCAGCGCTATCTACCTGATAGGCTATACTTTCGTAAAAAACGACATATCCTGATTTTTGAAGAGAATCGACGGTATTTTGGATATGATCATAGTATACCCGTGTGCCCAAATGCCGCATTGGAATATAAATCACCGTCCTGTTGCTATTCCGAAGCTCAAATTTACGCGCTGCATCGCGCAATACGCCAGTCCCCTGCACCATCAAAGACGTATCGCAGTTGACCAGGGTAAACAACACAAAAAAAAGGGAGATAATCTGTCTAAATTGCATACTATTTTATGATAATATATGATCCATAGCAAAGACAGTACCACGCCACAAATTTTCTTCACGAGGCAAATTGTGTCCGGGCGATTGCTTTTAAGAGACAGCTATAAATATAACATAAAGTGATACGACTAAATTACCTCCCTTGTACACTAAAATTTAGCTGGACATCAATCCTATCGTCGTACCATTTGGAATAACCGCATTCTTTTTAACGACCACGATCCCATCACAAATGGTATAAGTTGCGTGGTTAGCATTTAAAAGATGCGGGCCGCCATTAATACGCACATCATTTCCAATACGGCAGTTTTTATCCAGAATCGCATTTTCGATATAACACCGCTCACCGACACCTACTACGGGAACATTTTTCCGCTTGGCCTCCTCCATATCAACAAGATCCTCATAATAATCCGATCCCATCATATAGGTGCCTCGCACCACAGATCCTGTCCCGATACGCGAACGAACTCCAACAACCGAGCGGTCAATCTTATCAGCCTGAATAATACATCCGTCTGAAATAACCGAATTGATTAATGTTGTTCCCGATATTTTTGACGGTGGCAACATTCTCGGACGTGTGAAAACCGTATTTTTGTCAAATAAATTAAAGGCTGGGATATTATCGGTCAGACCAATATTCGCTTCATAGAAAGACCCTATTGTTCCAATATCAGTCCAATAGCCCTCAAATTGGTAACTGAGCACCCTGTGTGTCTCGATCGCATCCGGAATAATTTCTTTACCAAAATCCATCCCTTCATTTTCCTCGAGCATACGCTTGAGCACGCTCTTTGAAAAAACATAGATCCCCATGGACGCCAGGTACTCTCTCCCTTCACGCTTTAAATGATCACTAACTTCGGAATTCCAATCCACCAATTGCTCCGTCTTCGGCTTTTCGATAAAAGACGTAATGTAATTTTTTTCATCTGATTTCAGGATGCCAAATCCCGTCGCGTCTTTTCCATTTACAGGAATAGTTGCAATCGTCAGATCACCCTCATTTTCAACGTGGAAGTCTACCAGGGCATCAAAATCCATTTGGTACAACTGATCGCCGGATAAGATCAATATATAATCATAATCAATGCTCGCCAACTTGCGGAATGAGCGACGTACCGCATCGGCTGTCCCTTCAAACCATTTGTCACCATCATTGGTCTGCTCTGCAGCCAAAATATCGACAAACCCCTTACTAAAAATACTAAAGTTATAGGTGTTCTTAATATGCGAGTTGAGCGATGAAGAATTGAACTGGGTCAATACAAAAATCTTATTGAAACCCGAATTAAGACAATTCGAGATGGGAATGTCCACCAAACGATATTTCCCTGCAATGGGAACTGCTGGTTTAGACCGCTGATCGGTCAATGGATACAGACGTGAGCCCCTTCCCCCGCCCAAGACGATAGCTACTACATTGTGACGTGACATATCAAATTACATTATTTGGTTATATAGACTTATATATTTTGCAGCAGATTTATCCCAAGAAAAATCCAAGCGCATCATTTTACGTTGATTCAATTCAAACTGCTTTTTGTTCGCGTAAAAAGTGGTAGCACGAATAATAGCTTCCGTAATTACAGGTATTGTCAGACCTTCAAAACCAACACCATAACCATCATTATCAAGATCAATTACAGTATCTCGTAGTCCGCCCACGCGATGTACCACAGGCAATGTGCCATATTTCATAGCATAGAGCTGGTTAAGCCCGCAAGGTTCCACCCGGGAAGGCATTAAAAGAAAGTCCGCACTCGCGTACAGCCAATGTGCAAGGTTTTCATCATAACCAAAGAACACGTCCAGATTTTCCACGCCAGCATCAACGAGCGATTTCACACGCGACTGGATCGCAGGATCTCCGGCACCTAGTATAAATATACCTAATCTACCTGGATATTCCGCTGTTAATTGCAAAATTATATCCGGTAGTAAATCAGCACCCTTTTCAGTGGCAAAGCGACCGATAAAAACCAGCAATGGTAACTTAGGATCGATCTTATATTGCGTTGCCAAGGCCTCTTTATTTTTCAATTTACCCGCAAAAGCTTGTTTAGGATCGTAATTCGCGATTAGCGTATAGTCTGTCACAGGATCCCATATCTCCCAGTCGATGCCATTGACAATTCCGACCGATTTATCCCGCTCATCATAAAATAACTGTTGCAAACCATTAGCTTCTAGATAAAGCTCTTCCAGATACCCTTCAGACACTGTCGTATACGCATCGCAACATTTGATCAGGGCAGCAAGTGGATTAATTAAACCATCCCAATCTAACAGGCCCCATTTCCAGCTATCATAAGTAGGTAATAGCACTGCCTTGCTCCACGGAGTCCAACCTTGGTACTGCCCATTATGTACAGTAGCCACTGTTTTTACATCGGCGAGATCAAGGTAGTCATGGCTATATTTCATCAAAAAAGGTATTAAGCCGACATGATGATCGTGACAATGCACAATATCAGGCCGTATAGCTTTTGCCTTAAACCAGCTTAATACAGCATGCTGAAAAGCCATAAATTGCTCACCCTCATCCGCATAGCAATACACTTCCTGACGATCGAGTTTGCCTGGAATCTTGATTAAATAGAGCTCAAAACCAAGTACATCTTCTGCCTCCTTGTAAACAGTAAAATTCAACATTTCGGATCCTTGGTCGAAAAAACCCTCGTGAACAACCGTAAAAGCGTGGTCCCGAACAAACGGGCGGTCATACCAAGGCATAACAACTGCTGCTTCCCAACCAAGTTTGGCCTGATACTTGGGCAATGCTCCTACGACATCCGCAAGCCCGCCAACTTTGGCCACGGGATAACATTCTACACTTAAGTGAAAAACTTTCATTAAAATAAGTCTATATTTTATTTTTGCTAAAGGCAAAAAGCTGCCTTCCTATTAGCTGTAACAACGCATTATAATGAACCTGAAAATCGATCCCAAGTTCTCATCTAAATCTACACTTATTCCTTTACATAATTATCTTTGCGCGCTGTACTCAACAGCGCTAGCAGCCCTTTACTACGCTGAGTTTACCCGCTTTAGTTCTTTCTTCCTTCGAAAAACATAACCACCTAATGGAGGCAAATGAACTTGAGCAGATTGTATGTGATTCATCCAGTGCAGGTGTTCGGTATGAATATTTTGCTGATGAATTCCTGAACCGAAATAGGTCAAGTCGTCAGAGTTGAAAACCACTTCCCATTCCCCAGCATAAGGTAGACCGATGCGAAAATGTTCGCGAACAACGGGCGTAAGGTTCAAAACAACGACGGTATCATCCCATGCATCAAATCCCTTGCGCCAATAGACCACAGCTGAATTTTCACGGTCGCCTGCATCTATCCAATCGAAGCCTGATGCTTCAAAAGCTTTTTGATAAAGACTTGGTTGAGTTTGATAGAAAGAGTTCAGCGCCGAAACAAATTGTTTCATGCCCTGATGCGGAGCGTACTCCAAAAGATGCCAATCGAGCGATTTATTAACGTTCCACTCTGCCGTCTGTCCAAATTCGCCACCCATAAACAATAACTTTGTTCCTGAAAAAGTATACATGAAGAGATATAATGTGCGGAGATTGGCAAATTTCTGCCATTCATCGCCGGGCATTTTATAAATCAGCGAATGCTTACCATACACCACCTCATCATGCGATAACGGAAGCATAAAATTTTCGTGAAAAGCATAGTTAGTTGCGAAAGTCAGGCGGTCATGATGGTATTGACGATTAATCGGATCTTCTTTAAAATAATCCAACGTATCGTGCATCCAACCCATCATCCATTTCATACCAAAACCTAGGCCATCCGCGTAAGTAGGCTTGCTCACCCCTGGCCAAGAAGTAGATTCTTCGGCGATTGTCTGCACATGTGGAAAATGACTATAAACCGCCTCATTTAGCTCTTTTAAAAACTGTACAGCTTCTAAATTTTCATTGCCACCATATTCATTGGGAATCCATTCTCCCGCATTTCGGCTATAATCCAGATACAACATAGACGCAACGGCATCTACCCGAAGACCATCAATATGAAAACGATCCAGCCAGTAAAATGCGTTACTGATCAAAAAAGACCTTACCTCATTGCGGCCATAATTGAAAATATAGGATTTCCAGTCAGGATGAAAGCCTTTCCGTGGATCTTCGTGTTCATATAAACTACTGCCATCAAACCGATAAAGACCGTGAGCATCGCCCGGAAAATGAGAAGGTACCCAATCCAACAACACCCCTATACCTGCTGCATGAAGCTCTTCAATCAAATACATCAAGTCTTGCGCCGAGCCATAACGCGAGCTTGCAGCGAAATATCCTGTGATCTGATATCCCCAGGAAGGATAATAGGGATGTTCCATCAATGGCATAAATTCCACGTGTGTAAAATTCATCTCCTTGACATAAGAAACAAGCTGCACAGCTATTTCCCTGTAATTTAGCAAAGTCTCAGGACTTTCCGGATCGCGAACCCATGAACCTAAATGCACTTCGTACACCGACCATGGTTGATCCAATCTATTTTTTATCACGCGCTCCTGCATCCATTGCTTGTCTTGCCACTCGTACCAAGTCGAATGTACCAGCGAGGCAGTTCTGGGTGCAACTTCCCATCTAAATGCAAATGGATCGCCTTTTTCGAGCTGTTCGCCCGAATAGGTCTGAATAACGTACTTATATGCCGCACCATTTGCTAGGCCAGGAATAAATCCCTCCCAGATTCCGCTGCCATCCCAGCGCACATAAAGCGCATCACGCTCTTTATTCCAAGAATTAAAGTCGCCAGAGACAGCAACAGACTTTGCATTTGGAGCCCAAACTGCAAAATAAACGCCCTTTTCACCGTTCACTTCCAGTTCATGTGAACCGAACTTTTCGTATAATTTAAAGTGCTTACCCGACTGGAATAAGGCGATATCAAATTCAGAAAATAGACTATGCGGAATTACTTCATTGGCCATCTTTAACCTTCTATCAATATATTATCAAATTCACGTGCGACATTAATCCAATATCGCCCCTTTTCATCTTGTTGTACTTTTGTTTCTATTCCATCCATCTTAACTTTCTTAATACGGAATGGCAAGCCAATTAATTGTAATTTATATTCTTCGTACCGCTCGGTAAACAAACCATCTCTACTTTGCTTGATCGATAAAGAATCGTTGAGCCCAGATACTGTGAAGCATTTTTCGAGATAAATATCCTGCTCATAGGCAAACGTGTCACCGTGGTCCGAATACACATACGAACGCGTTACACCTTCAGCGTAGTAAACTTTCAGCTGTAGTTCTTCAATTTTCTTTTCACCAGTATATTGCATCACTGGATATTCCGGAATCACAGATCCCCCACGAATGAAGATCGGCATTTCGTCGATCGGCGTAGCGACTGTATGTTCTTTACCCCCTGCATAAATTTCGTTGTTGAAATAATAATACCAGCAACCTTCCTGCAGATAAACAATTTTGCTCTTTTGTCCCGGTTGCAAGACCGGGGAGACCAATATCTTATCTCCAAAACAGAATTCTTCTTCACGCTCCCAGTTCGTTGGTATATGTTGTTCAACCATAGAAATTGGACGCAGTATCGGATAACCATATTTGGTTTGCTCCCAAAAACAGGTATAGATATACGGCAACAGCTGGTAACGAAGCTCGATAAACTTCCGGTTAATCTGCTCCCATTCCTCCCCAAAACTCCACGGCTCGCGATTCCGCGTATCGCCGGCGGAATGTACACGCATAAACGGTGAGAAAACACCAAATTGCATCCATCGCGTAAACAATTCTCCGTCTGGTTCGCCTGTGAATCCACCAATATCCGTCCCACAAAAGGACATTCCAGAAGTTGACAATCGCTGCAACTGTAGCGTCCCTAATTTGAGGTGTTCCCAACTAGCCAGGTTATCACCTGTCCAAACCGAGGAATAGCGTTGCGTTCCGGCATAAGCTGCCCGGGTAATGGTAAATGGGCGCTTATTTTTATACAACTTCTTTAAACCATCATACGTTGCGCGCACCATCTGCATACCATAAATATTATGTGCTTTACGATGCGACCCCCGATGTCCGTCGTATTGATGGCGTACATCATCTGGGAATGTCCCCCGACCAAAAACAGCCGGCTCATTCATATCGTTCCAGAAGCCCGCGACACCATCTTCCACGAGCCCCTGATACAAAGTACCCCACCATTGCCGAACTTCCGGATTGGTAAAATCAGGAAATTGACAGCGTCCCGGCCAAACAAATCCTTCCATAAAATAATCATCTCCTCGGCGACAGAAATACCGGTTCTCCTTTCCTTCTCTGAAAACCCAATAGTTCTCATCCACCTTAATTCCTGGATCGATCATCACTACGGTTTTAAAGCCATCATTTGCCAAATCACTAATCATACTTTTTGGATTTGGAAAATACTGCTTATTCCATGTAAAACAGCGATACCCTTCCATATAGTCGATATCAAGATAAATGGCATCACATGGAATCTGCCGCTTTCTAAATTCCTTAGCAACCTTACGTACATTGGCTTCCGGGTAATAACTCCAGCGACACTGATGATAACCGATTGCCCATAATGGTGGCAGATAATGTGTGCCAGTCAATGTATGATAACGACGGATAACATCGATAATACGCGGACCGTGGATATAATAGTACTGAAGCTCTCCACCTTCCGACCAAAAGCTCGTTTTCCCCGGGTCTTCGGCAGCGAAATCAAAATATGTTTTAAACGTATTGTCAAAAAATATTCCGTAAGCTTCCCCATCTTTTAAACCAATATAAAACGGAATAGTTTTATAAAGTGGGTCCTGATTGTAAGCAAAAGCATAAGTATCTGAATTCCAGTTTTTAAGTCTTTTGCCCCGCAGATTCAATTTGGTGGCCTTATCACCCAGACCATAAAAAGCTTCATTTGCAAAGGCTACTTTAGTACTATACACATAATACCCGCCAAAATCTGGATTTTCCTCCCAATGCATTGGTGCCAAATCGGCATTAAACAGTTTCTCGGAACGATCTGAAAAAGAAATTAAAAAGTCATTTTTATTGATCTTACAGGAAATGGTATTCGTGTGTACTAGATAATGGTCTATCTCTTCCTTACATTGATGTACGCTTACACGGTGGTCTTTCTTGGCTAATGCATAAGAAAAATCTTCCAAAAATGTTCCCTCGGGTGCGAGCCTTACCCGCACGATCTCGTCGGTTACAATCTTAATTTCTACCTTCGCTTTGCTGTCGGAGAAATAATAAGATTTATCATTCTGACTATGGTCAACTATAGCCTCTAGGTATTTTTTCTCAATTTTAGGTAGATCCAATACTGGATTATTTACATGATGCATACTCTCCAAAGTACCATCATTTTCCTCCTCATTTAGTGTGGTTTGATTTAGGTTGTCGTCTTCAAGCATAGTTGTAATATGTTAAAAAGTTTCTGAAGGCTTAATTCCTCTTTAAGATAGAAAATTAATCCTATGTCGACAACAAAACACAAGAAAAATCCCGCTAATTTCTTGTAAGCAGGATTTTTTATACGAATTGTAGTTAAGTGACTACAACCTATTTTACAACATGTGCACGCAGCATCCAAGCCATTTTTTCATGCTTTTCCAGTAAACCAACCAAAAAATCCTCCGTACCATTGTCTGCGGTCTGTTCAACTGCCGCAAGATCGGCACGAATCGACATCGCAATCGCTTCATGATCAGCTAACAATTCCTTGTAATAAGAAAGGCTATCTGTCTTTTCGGAAGTAGACTCCGTTAAACGGGTCAACTTTAAATATTTGTCAAAGGTTCCAACGGCATAATGCCCCAGTGTACGCACACGCTCTGCAACCTCATCGATTACTTCCGCAAGCTCATCGTATTGCGATTCCAAAAATAGGTGAGCAGCATGAAAATCCGCGCCCTCCACATTCCAATGCGCATTACGTGTCTTCATATAGACAACATGTTCATCTGCTAAAAGTACATTTAGCAACTTGGCGACTTTTTTCAAGTCGGCATCTTTAATTCCAATTGAAGTTTTCATTCTGTATATTCTTTTGTTAACTATATGTTTTAATTGCTTGATTAAATTTACCGAAAAATGCGATAAAAACAAAAAATACAGAAGCCAGATTCGAACAAATCATCGTGCCTCCTATCGACATAAAAAAACGATCAAGCGTTTATTTAAGACATAATGTTGTATTTTTGCCGAAATATTTATTTTGAGGAAAAGCCCCAGACCAAATGGAAAAAAATACTTATTTTCACACATTCAAACAGGATATTTCAACAATAGAACTTCCGGCACGATTTACCTTTCCGTTTTGTTATGAGCCACACCCTCTTGCCGAGATGGCGGCACAGGAACTTCAACATTACATTGAAAAGCAGAACGAATGGACGCACAATTTTGGATTGGATAGCACTGGAGAAGGACTACCCATTGGAAAAATGTTTGGCGTTTTGGTTGTTAAAGCCCAAGATGAACAACTTGGATATCTCGCCGCTGTTTCCGGTAAGTTGGCTGGAAGCAATAAAAACCAGCATTTTGTACCACCAATTTTCGATATGCTAGAAGATAACAGCTTTTTTCTAAACGAAGAAGTACATCTCAATGCACTGAACCGAAAAATTGAAAACCTCGAAACAAGTGCCGAGCTGGAAGATGCCAAGCGTAAACTTGACCTGTTAAAAAGTGAATGGGGGAAGTCACTTAATGCGCTTAAATCGAAATTAAGAGTGCAAAAGAAGAACCGAAAAGAAACACGCACCCTATTAAAACCTAGTTTATCGGATGCAGATTATGCATTACTCATGGAAGATATGCAGCGCCAGAGTTTAAAAGACAAACAACAGCTTCAGCGCTTTCAGTATGAAATGCATATCGCCATGAAACAAGAGAGCGATCACCTGCAAGAACTGCTATCGACAATTGTCTCCCTTAAAGAAGAGCGAAAAATACGCTCGGGCAACCTCCAAAAACAACTTTTTGAACAATACAATTTTCTTAATGCAAAAGGGCAACGCAAAAATGTCGTGGATGTGTTCCAAGAATTTGACAACACAACGCCCCCAGCTGGGTCAGGGGAATGTGCCGCACCTAAGCTTTTGCAATATGCCTATGAAAACAAGATGACACCGGTCGCATTAGCCGAATTTTGGTGGGGCTGTTCCCCTGCCTCCGAAATACGCAGACACAAAAACTACTACCCTGCCTGCCGCAAAAAATGTGAACCAATTTTAGGATATATGCTCGAAGGCATGGTCGTAGACCCTAATCCCATGCAGCAGGAAACTACCTTGGCGATAGAACTTCCTCAAATTTACGAAGATGAAGATATCATCATTATCAATAAACCAGCTGAATTTCTGTCTGTACCTGGCATATATGTTAAGGATTCAGTCTACAATCGCGTTCTCCAACGCTATCCTGAAGCAGGTCCGATTATTATCCACCGCTTGGATATGTCCACATCCGGCTTGCTGATAGTTGCCAAAAACAAAGCTTCCCATAAATTCATTCAAGATCAATTTATACAGCACACCATCAAGAAAACATATATCGCTCTGCTCGATGGCACTATTGAAGCGAATTCGGGCTTAATCGATCTACCACTGCGCGTTGACTTAGCAGATAGGCCCCGACAAATGGTCTGCTATACCTACGGCAAACCGGCACAGACAAAATGGGAAAAAATGGCCGTCGAAAATAATAAGACAAGAGTTAGATTCTATCCGCTGACAGGCCGAACCCACCAACTTCGCATGCATGCTGTGCACCCAAAGGGATTAAACACGCCTATCGTCGGAGACGATCTGTATGGCAGAAAAGCCAATAGACTACATTTGCACGCCGCTTCTATTACTTTTATTCACCCCAGTTCAAAGCAGGAAATGACCTTCGAAATTGACCCTGATTTTTAACAGGACTGACTATATCGTTACAAAAGTCAATAAATAAGACGGCAGAAAATCATCGCCAAGTCAAAATCCAGTATTAAAATTAGTGCCTTAAATCAATAATTTTATATAAACGACTAGTAAACAATATTTTACACCAAAAAAGTACGCAACTAGTTACTGCTATTATATTACAATAAAATTTTAATTATTCTTAATTTTTTATTTCCTTTGTTCACTGATTTTTTGATTTTAATACCTATAAAGTCAAAAATAAAGTTGGAACAAGAAAACAATTTTGAATTTTCAAGATTATAGCAATATAATGAGAGCTAACATAGACGCAAAGACCTTCATAACTAAACTCTTTTTTTCGATAACACTCGTGCTAACGGTATCTTTGGCCCTTGCCCAAAATAAAACTGTTACCGGTATCGTTAAAGATGCAAAGACCAAGAGTCCTATACCTTACGCGACCGTCGCTGTAGTAGGTGCTCCAGCTTCTGCCGGAACCACGACATCGACCAACGCCAATGGTGAATTTAAACTTGTCTTTCCAATATCTTATGTAAAAATTAGAGCAAGCTATATTGGGTACGATAGCAAAGACGCTTTTGTAACGAATGATGCAACGCAAACAAAAGAGATTTTAATGGATCAGCAGGACAATATGCTGGAAGAAGTTGTTGTCAAGGCCAAAAAGAAAAAATATAGCAACAAAGATAATCCTGCCGTTGCACTGATCCGAAAAGTCATTGAGAATAAGGAAAAAAATAGACTTGCAGGGCAGCAATATGCGCAATATGACCAGTATGAAAAAATGTCCTTAGGATTAAGTAATCTTTCGGAAAAATTTGTCAATAAAAAGATCTTCAAAAACTATCAATTTCTCTTTGAAACAGACGATTCGGCTAAAACGGCCAACAAATATGTCTTGCCAGCTTTCATCGAGGAAAAGATCTCAAAGGTCTATTATCGTAAAGATCCAAGCAAAACTAAACAGTATATTCTAGGGGATCAGCGCGCACAATTTGATCCTAAATTTATTGATAACGATGGTTTGTCAGCTTACTTCAATAAACTTTATGAACAAGTCGATATTTATGATAACAACATCTCCTTAGTTACTAATCAGTTTTTGAGTCCAATTGCCAATTCAGCCCCCACTTTTTATAAGTTTTTCATTACGGATACCATAAAGACTGTACAACCCTGGGTAGTCGAATTAAGCTTTTTTCCACGCAACAAAGCAGATATGTTGTTCAAAGGCCAACTCTATGTGACATTGGATGGCAATTATGCTGTTCAGGGCGCCAACATGACGGTTGCTGATGATATCAACTTAAATTTCGTGCGTGATCTTCAGATACAACTTAAATTTGAGAAAGATAGCAAAAGCCGCTTCTACTTAAAAACGAGTACACTGGGTATCGATTTTTCGTTAACGGAGAAGGGTATGGGAATCCGCGGCAGCCGGACAGTGGATTACAACAATTATAAAGTAGGCATACAACAACCTGACAGTATCTATGATGGTCCGTCAACGGTAATCGCCTATAATGTTGAAAACAAGAAAGCAACAAAGACTTTATTTGAAACACAGCGCCCACTTGCCCTGGCGCAAAACGAATTGAATATCTATCATAACATTGATACCTTACAAAAGATTCCTTCATTCCGTACATTCATGGACATCGCCGCGCTGGTACTTTCCGGTTACAAACAGGCGGGCCCGGTTGAAATCGGCCCTGTGAATACGTTCTATAGTTTCAATCCCGTAGAAGGTTTCCGTTTGCGTATCGGTGGCCGTACCACAGAATCGCTAAGCAAGCGTTTCTATGCGGAAACTTATGCTGCTTATGGGTTTAAAGACCAGAAATGGAAATATTTTTTCAGTGGAACCTATGCGTTCAATAACAAATCTGTCTACTCTTTTCCTATGCACTACATCAGGGCATCTTATAAAAAAGACACCAAAATCCCTGGGCAAAAGCTCGAGTTTATTCAAGAAGACAACTTTTTGCTCTCTTTCAAACGCGGGGATAATGATCGATATATCTATGAGACAAATTATGGTTTAGAGTACAAAAAAGAATTTTTAAATCACGTGGCAGTTGGAGCGGCTTTCAATATTAACAGACAAACGCCAGCCGGAAGCTTAACCTACCAAATGATTGATGCCAATAACGAGAGCAGATTATTTAACGAATTGAATTCAACAGAATTGTCCGTTAATTTCAGATATGCCCCTCACGAAGAGTTTTATCAAGGAAAGATTTATAGAACACCTATTTTCAATCAATACCCGATCTTTACATTCAACTATACCGCGGGAATTAAAGGCCTGGCTAAAGGTGAGTATAATTACCACAACTTCAATGTAAGCGCATTCAAGCGCTTCTATTTTAGTCAGTTTGGATTTGCAGACGTCACAGCTGAGGGGAATTATATCGCAGGAAAAGAAATTCCATTCCCTTTCTTAACAATTCACCGCGCCAACCAGACTTATGCCTATCAATTGAATTCGTATAACCTGATGAACTTCCTTGAGTTTGTCAGTGACCATAACGCATCATTAAATGTACAGTACTACATGAATGGTTTTCTTTTGAATAAGATTCCGTTGATCAAAAGACTTAAATTACGCGAGGTATTCAGTTTCAAGGGGGTATATGGCGGATTGCGCAAAGAAAACAATCCTGACGACCCTAATTATGGTTCAAAAGTATTTACCTGGCAGCACAATTCGGATGGTGTACAAAGCTCTTACACCTTCGGATCACAACCTTATATGGAAGCCAGTATCGGTCTTTCCAACATTTTCAAAATATTGCGCGTAGACTACGTAAAACGGCTTAATTATCTTGATCACGTCGATGCACCTGCTTGGGGAATCCGTGCTCGTGTCAGATTTGACTTCTAATAGTTTACATAATCTATCGTACACAAAGAAGCCTTATCCATTTGCATGGACAAGGCTTCTTTTTTTGACCAAAGATTACATCACCTAAACCTAGCAGAACCGCCCCATTTCTCTATAAACGACGGGGTGAAGATTGGTACCCGCTCGGTAACGTATTCCAATACCGCATACCTATTCTACTGTTCACATTCCGAAATAGCCCCTAACCAGCCACTTTTTAATCAACACTAACAATAAAAAATCCCCCTTGTCTGTGACAACAAGGAGGATAAAATTAGAATATGACGAGGGTTAGTTTTTTTGTTTAAAGGCATCTAAGCCACCTTGAAGGAAAGCTTTATACTCCTCTACATCATAGTTGGCTCCACTTTGAGGCACCAGCTTTTTGCCCGTTGGATCGACAATTACATACAGCGGTTGCGAATTGCTATCGAATGTAGCTGCTTGAAAATCGCTGTTCTTCTTACCAATGGTATTAATTTTTTTACCACTGTATTTCGAAACAAATTGTTCGTTTGTAGCCAATGCTGTTTTATCGTCAACGAAAAGTTCGGCCATAACAAACTCTTCCTTCAACAATTTGGCCACCGCTTTGTCCGTCCAAACATTCGCTTCCATTTTACGACAATTGACACAGTTCCAACCCGTAAAATCAATTAATACCGGCTTATTTAATTCTTTAGCCGTCGCTAATGCCTGTTCATAATCATAATACGGATCAAAGCCCTTCGGGGTCCCCCGCTCATGAAAGATTTCAGCGTATTTTTTAATTTTCCCGTCCGAATGCGCAGCCGTCGTGCTTACACCAGAAGACAAATCAAAGTCTTGTGTCGCCGATGGTGGTAAAAAAGCAGAAATCGATTTTAAAGGCGCACCCCACAAACCTGGCACCATATACACCACAAAAGAAAATACAACAATAGCCAAAATAGTCCGCGGAACTGATAGGAATTTCAGATCACTGTCGTGGGAGAATTTGATCTTACCAATTAAATATAAGCCCATCAGCGCAAAGATAGCAATCCAGAGCGACAGAAACACCTCTCTATCCAACCAATTCCAGTGGTAAGCTAAATCGACATTGGATAAAAATTTTAACGCTAAAGCGAGTTCCAAAAACCCCAGCACCACTTTTACACTGTTCAACCAACCACCCGATTTCGGTAAGGATTTAAGCATAGAAGGAAACATGGCGAACAAACCAAACGGAATCGCCAAGGCAATAGAGAATCCCAGCATACCAATCGCTGGTCCTAGCCTTTCGCCCTTCGAGGCGGCCTCCACCAGCAGGGTGCCTATAATCGGTCCTGTACAGGAAAATGAGACCAGAGACAAGCTGAAAGCCATAAAGAATAAGCCCACTAAACCACCTTTGTCTGATTTTGCATCCATTTTATTGACAAACGAACTTGGTAATGTAATTTCAAATGCGCCAAAAAAAGAAGCCGCAAACCCTACCAATAGTACAAAGAAGATGAAATTGAAGATACCGTCGGTCGAAAGCGCATTGAGGGCATCTGAGCCAAATGAGATCGTGATGAGCATCCCCAAAGCCACATAGATCACTATAATAAACAAACCGTATAATAGGGCTTTACTGATCCCATTTGCACGACTTCCCGACTGTTTGGTAAAATAACTCACTGTCAAAGGCAGCATAGGAAAAATACACGGCATCAATAACGCCGCAAAACCGCCTACTAGTCCCGCTATGAAAATACTCCACAACGACTTTTTGCCTTCGGCAGCGGGCTTGGCCGCTGCTGCATCCTCCATTGTGGTCGGCTTATTTGCATCTGCCTGGACTGAAGCAGTATCCGGGGATTCTTCAAAAGATAATGAGTCGGGACTTATGCTGCCGTCCGTAAATTCGATTCCTTCCATCGAATTTGTTGTGTCAGACTGTGCAAACATACCAAGCGGCACAATCAGGAACAACAAGAGGATAAATAGTTTGAAATTGACTTTCATGTTGTATTATTCTTAGGTATTAAATTGGTTTTTCAGCAATGAAACCCGAGGAGCTAGAGACTCCCCGAGTTAACTATAAACATATGAAACTAAATCTTTTTTTAAGCACCAAATACTGGATTTGGCAATCTGCAGATTGGTTGAAAACCTGAAAAATCTATATCCGTAGAAAGGTATCCATCTTTTACAGGTTCCTCTTTCACTAAATCAGTACTGAGATATTTTTTATTGTCATCACATAGCAGGGTCACGACAACTGCTTCATCGCCCAGCTCACGCTGTAATTTAATCGCTCCGATCACATTTGCACCTGAGGAGATTCCAACAGCCAGTCCCAATTGGCGCGATAACTTCTGCGCCATGATAATGGCATCGCCATCGTTGGCACAAACAACAGCATCAAGTTCATTTAGATCCACAATCGCTGGGATAAACTCATCCGAAATTCCCTGGATACGGTGCGATCCAACCTTATGCCCTGTGGTTAATGTCGGACTTTCTGCGGGCTCCAATGGATGAACGCGGACATTTGGATTGACCTTTCTTAAGCTACGGCCTACCCCCATAACCGTACCACCCGTTCCTACACCAGCAACGAAAGCATCCGCCACCAAGCCTTGCTCTTCCAGCTGCTTCACAATCTCGTAACCTGTGGTTTTCTCATGCGCCTCAGCATTATATTGATTTTCGAATTGTCTTGGCAGAAAAACTCCACCTTTTGAAGCAAGCTCCTCACTTAAACGGATACTACCTAAAAAGCCTCCTTCTTCTTTGCTTATCAATTGAATATCGGAACCCATACTGCGGATAATATCAGTACGCTCCTTACTCAGCCAGTTTGGCATAATAATCTTTACTTGATGACCAAGCGCCTTACCGATTGCTGAAAACGCAATCCCGGTGTTCCCACTTGTCGCTTCAATCACCACATCACTGGGGCGGATTTGACAATTCATATACGCTTTATACAAAATATACAGCGCCATCCTATCCTTTATGCTGCCCGTTAGATTGTAGTTTTCACATTTTACGAAAATTCGCCCTGGTTTACCGCCATAAGTATACTGCAATTCCAACATAGGCGTATTACCTACCAATCTCCACAGATGTTTGAATCTCCTGTCCAACGTAGGCGACAAACACGCGCTTAATAATTCTTGTTCAGCCATTTTTAATAAATGATTATTGTGTTGCAAAATTGACTATTGACAAGATAATATTCAATATATAACTTTAATTTCGATAAAAATTAAGTAAAACTACATTAAGAACAGTAAATAATACAGAACAATAGTGTATTTTTACAGCAGTACCGAAAATATTCAGATTATGGAATTAGATGAAATCGATGTAAAATTATTACGTCTTCTACAACAGGATGCATCACTGAGCAACAAAGCGCTATCTTTTGAACTCAATAAATCTATCGCAGCCGTTCACGAACGCGTTCGAAAACTTAAGCGTTTAGGCTATATTAAAAAAACGGTCGCTATTTTAGACCGTCATAAGATTGGTATTGGGCTGATTTCATTTTCTCAGGTCTTTCTTAAAGCACATACATTTGAAGTGTTGAATGAATTCGAAAAAGAAGTAGCTAAATTTCCCGAGGTGATGGAATGCTACCAAATGGCGGGTTCTTACGACTTTATGTTGCGTATCGCCACCAAAGATATGGATGCCTACCATATTTTTTTGCGACATCGTCTGGCGGTATTACCTCAAGTGAACACCGTACAGACCTACTTTGTATTATCGGAAACTAAAAGCGAGACCGCTTATCCTCTTTAATCCTTGTAATAAAAATGAGGGAATATCGCTGTCATGTATCCCCATACGATGGCACATGACAGCGATGAAAAAATCATTAATCGAATAACAAAGTACCCGTTACATTCCAGCTACTAAAACTCGTTCCTTCAGGAGCTCCTTGTGGAATCTGTACCTGCATCGTGTGGTCGCCCGCTTTTAAATCGCCCAAGTCGATGTAAATGGGTGGCGTTAAGGTACCCGGACACCAATTGGAACGGCTCAGATCAGAGGAAGACAAGCCGGAAGCAAAATTGCCTGAAGCTGGATTAAACAATCGATAAGACCCGCAATCGTTGCGCCAAGGTGTATATTTAAAAAGCAGCGAATCGTTGAGGAAAATACGGTTTTCCTTAGGCACAAATTCATCACCGTTACCCCAGCCCCCATGACCAGTGGTAATATAGCGTAATTGCACATTTTTAGCGTCTTGGTCCAAATGAAAGGATACTCTCAAGCCCTTCTCCTCATCGAACATAGATCCATACTCCTGACCTCCCATTTCCATGACATTGGTCGTCGTAAATAAAGACATCGTCTTTTTCAGATTGCCCTGTGACGCAGCATCGAAGCCAGGATGTATCGTCAACTCAACGCTCACTTCATGTCCCTCTTTATCATAGTTACCAATAAAGGCCCCCACATAAACCTCCTGTCCGCTTAGCATACCTGCTAATTCAGATACATCTTGACGGTACAGCACCGAGTCCTGCCAAACCTTATCCTTTAACTGAAGATAGTTAAATTGCTTAACACCAAAGGGTGTAAAGAAACGCATCAATTCCACAATGGGTTCAAACGAAGCTGTTTTCACAACACCTTGATAAGCTTTACCATTTCCATTCTCATACTTCGGCAGGGTGCCCACGCCATTTTTCATCCCATCCAAAAAGCTCTGCGCTTTATTGGTCGGGATGATAAAAACTGAACCGGTGCGATCATAGGCATCACCTTTTGATTGTTCCACCAACTGCACAAATACATTGTCACTGGTCTTTATTTTTGGGATTCTCACCTTTTTCACCAACACAGTTCCATTGGCAAAACGCAAAATAGAATCCGACTTTACATCATCTGAAAAACGTATGCGTTCCTTCCGAAAAACAGGTATTTGGACAAAACGATTCTTCCAGATCAGATCTTTATAAGCGAGTTCATCGTACAATTTTTCATTTCCTTTTAGCCGCAGTTGATCCGGTATCGTCTTTACTTTTTCAACTCTGGTGGCAAAAGTCCGTGTATTCCCATTACGGATTACCTCAAGTACCAAACCAAGGTTCTGACCAAGTTCCGTCGGCGCACCCTTTACCCCTAATTTATCCGTGTACCAAACTTCTATTTTATTGGAATTGATGCTGGTCTCAACTTTTTTGCACGGATAGCCCAAGATCGTTTTAGTCACGTCTGTCGTGTTAAATTTTTGCTTCGAAAGCGCGAGTGAATCTTTGGTTAAAATGATTGACCCGTCTTTGAGTTTAGCAATTTTAAGTAAGGCATTACCTCCGGAACGATCCACGACAACCCGTTCGTAGGGTGCTTGCAACAGTCCCTGCATTTCTTTCTCTGAACTGACGAACGTCTCTTTCTCGTTTGCATAAACCAGAATGGCATTCTGATGGGCAGCTGCATTTCCATTGAAACTTTGGTTATATTGAATCACATAAGTCGGCCGCTTTTGTGCCCGTGATGTTAATGAAATACCTAAAATCGCGGCAAAAAGAATACTTTTCTTCATATCATGTGTGTTGGTTTAGACGCAAAAATAATAAAGGCTTTAGGAATTCCTAAAGCCTTTATTATTTTTGCTAAAACGTTTATTTGATCAGCCAGATATCCAAGAGATAGAAAACCGCAAAAATCACGGAGGCATAACCATTGGTTGTCATAAAGTCCCGATTAACCCGACTTAAATTAGTCGATGAAAACAGGGTATGCTGGTAAATCAGCAAGGCACCGTAAAAGACCACCCCTAAATAATAAATCCAGCCCACCGGCATCAGAAATGCGGGTATTAAAATAAAAATAAAAGAAAACACATGTAGGCATTCCGAAACGCGCATGGCACCTTTCGTCCCTAACCAAACCGGTATAGAATTGAGCTGGTTTTCCCGATCAAACACTTCATCCTGCAGTGCATATATAATATCAAATCCACTTACCCAGGTCAGCACGGCAAAGCCATAAAGCACTGGCACTGTTGCAAACTGCCCGGTAATCACCATATAGGCGCCTATTGGCGCCAATCCCAGCCCAGCCCCCAACACAAGGTGACATAACGGTGTTATACGCTTCGTGTAAGAATAGAAAAGTACCACAAAAAGCGCTACTGGCGACAGCATAAAACAGAGAGAATTAATAAAATACGTCGCCCCTATAAAAATGAGGCAATTTACAAGTGTAAAGACCAGCGCATTATTCGCTGAAATCTTTCCTGAAGGAATATCACGCATGGCCGTCCTTGGATTTATCGCATCAATATCTCTATCCAGATAGCGATTGAACGCCATAGCGGCATTACGAGCCGTTACCATGCATACAAGCATCAGTACTAATAATTTCCACGAAAAGGCATATTCCGTTGTATGCAGTGCCAAAAAAAAGCCGATAAAGGCAAATGGCAATGCAAATACACTGTGGGCGAATAAAACTAAAGACAAATATTTTTTCATCCGAACTTAAAATCTAGGCTGGAACTGTCCGTTTCCATCCAGCTCAGGAGGAACAAATCGGCTATTAACTTCAGCAATAGCGTCCAAAATAGGCTCATGTCCTATTTTCTTTTCCGCCGAGGTCAGGAAAATCTGTGGGACCTCCTCAAACCATTGTAGCAATGATTTTTTAAACTTCGCAACATTAGCATCGGATTTCACTGCCGATTGCTTGTCGGCCTTGGTGAAAACCAACATAAAAGGCAACCCGCATTCTCCAAGCCAATAGCAGAAATCCAGGTCGATCTTTTGTGGTTCATGCCGGCTATCCACCAACACGAAAACGCATTGCAAATTATCCCGATGAGTTAAGTATCTGCGGATGAACTTTTCCCATTCATTACGACTCGTCTTTGAGGCTTTGGCAAAACCATATCCTGGCAAATCCACCAGATACCACGTGTCGTCGATGATAAAATGATTGATCAACTGGGTCTTACCTGGCTTTTGAGAGGTTTTGGCAAGTCCTTTTTTGTTGGTCATCGCATTAATCAATGATGATTTACCGACATTCGAACGTCCGATAAAAGCATACTCCGGCAAAGTTGGTGCTGGTAATTTGTCAACTCTCGTGTTACTACACACGAATTCGGCTTTTTTCACTTCCATGGAGCAAAGGTACGTTAAATCAATCCCTTTGACAAGATTTGTACAGCTTCTATCCCATAAAAAAGCTTTATTTCCCATTTTGTAAGATGAGGAACAAAATGTGCGCAATTATTTCTAACTTTCCACTCAAGCAACTGTCTAAATGACTACGCCACTGCCAAAGCAGTCACATCGCAAGCGCAATATTTACCATCGTGCCAATACAAGAAGCCGGTATACGTGTAAGATTAAAAAAACGCTCAAAACAAATTTTTCTACAGTGCTGTAACAATTCAGCGGAAAATGATACTAACCTATCAATAGCAATCAGTCATTAAGCGATAGCAAGCTTTATCAAACTTAACGTAAGAATTAAAATTAAACCTTCAATACATGTTACTCGAAATCAATCATGTCACCAAAGATTACGCCAATCACCGCGCATTGGACGATGTTTCCATTCAAATTCCCAAGGGAAAAATTTTTGGACTACTGGGGCCGAACGGTGCCGGAAAAACTTCACTAATCCGTATTATAAACCAAATTACAGCCCCCGATTCGGGTGAAATATTGTTTAATGGCGAGATTTTGGGCCCTAAGCATATTGCACAAATCGGTTATTTACCAGAAGAGCGCGGGTTATACAAAAAAATGAAAATTGGCGATCAAATGCTGTATTTGGCACAACTGAAAGGACTTTCAAAAAAAGAAGCACTGCTGCGCATTCAAAATTGGTGCGAACGTTTGGACATCACCTCCTGGTGGGACAAAAAAATAGAAGATCTCAGCAAGGGAATGCAGCAGAAAGTACAATTTGTTGCTACAGTCATCCATCAACCACAATTGATCATCCTGGATGAACCCTTTTCGGGATTCGACCCGGTCAATGCCAATATCATAAAAGAACAGATACTCCGTTTGAATCAAGAAGGTGCAACCATCATCTTCTCCACGCACCGAATGGAAACCGTAGAAGAACTCTGTGATAATATAGCCCTGATCAACCGATCAAAAAAAATATTGGATGGTGCTGTGCAAACCATTAAAAAAGAATACCGTAATCACACCTATAAACTAGAATATACAACAGCCGAAGATAATTTTCTTCTGTCCCATAACCCCCAGTTTGAAGTCATTGACACAAAAATGATCGACAAAACATATACCACTACAATTCAGTTAAATAACAATATTCATATCAATGAAGTGTTAATGCATTTAATACCCCGTATACAGCTCAATCAACTCATCGAAATCGTCCCCTCCATGGCCGATATTTTTATTCAAAAAGTTACCCAAGCCTCACCAATAGTCAACAATCATGCATAAAATACTACTAATTATCCAAAGAGAGTACCTGTCTAGAGTCAAGAAAAAATCCTTTATTGTCATGACCTTTGCCGTGCCACTATTTTTCTTCGCCCTATATGCAGGCATGTTTTATCTCACCAAAAAGAGCTTTAAAGATTCGCACAGCGAAGTCTTTGTCTTAGATGAACAAGGCGACTTTGCAAGCAAACTCCAAAATAATAAAAATGTAAGTTATACAGTTAGCACACTCAGTCTCCAAGCACAAAAAGCGCAGCTTGCCAAAAGTGAAGCAAAACAGTCGATTCTTTATATTCCCAAAGACATTTTATCCAGCCAAAAAGCGGAGCTTATTACGAGCGGAAAGACCAGTTTTGTCACACAGGAGATCATTACTGAGCAACTGGAAGAAATCATCCGTGAAAAGGAATATAAAGCCAGGGGTATCGACCTAAACATCATCCAATCGATTAAACCTAAAGTGGCCATTGATGCCAAAGAAATAACAGCCGACGGTGAAGAAAAGAACAGCAATACCGCCATCGCGATGGGTCTGGGCGTTGCTTTGGCTATCTTAGTCTATCTATCATTATTTCTATATGGAGCCCAGGTCATGCGAGGCATCATCGAAGAGAAAAGCAATCGCATCATCGAAGTTATTATTTCCTCTGTCAAACCCTTTCAGCTTATGATGGGCAAAATTGTCGGAATCGGTATGGTCGGCCTGACACAATTTGTCATGTGGCTGTTGCTTACGAGTGGCCTATTTATTACCGCAACGATCTTATTTGTCAATCCTCAGGACATGCAGGAGGTAGCGGCGAGCCAGCCTGGAGGAGGTAACATGAGCACTGTTTCAAAAGCAATGGCGCAAAATGGATCAGCGGCCATCCTTAGTTCGATACAAAGCTTTAACTTTACCGAAGTCATCATTTTTTTCTTTCTATTTTTTATCGCCGGTTATCTATTGTACAGTGCGATTTTCGCAGCTGCTGGTTCTGCTGTCGATAATGAAACCGAGGCCAATCAATTCTCTATGCCCATTACCATGCCGTTGTTATTAACGTACATCCTTTCATTCGGCGTTATTATCAATGATCCCAATGGTCCAATTGCAACCTGGTTGAGCTTTATTCCGTTCACCTCACCTATCGCCATGCTGGTACGCATACCTTTCGGCGTCCCTTTATGGCAGATCCTCACTTCATTGGCACTGCTCATAGCAACATTCCTGTTGGTGACTTGGGTTGCTGCACGGATCTATCGCGTAGGCATCCTGATCTATGGTAAGAAGGCTAATCTAAAGGAAATTATCAAATGGTTTAATTACAAAAGTTAGCTGCGGACAGCAGCAGCTACATCGCGATAAATGCGACACAGGTATTGCCAAAGCTCAAAAAAGCCAAATTGCAAGCAATTTGGCTTTTTTGATAGTTTCACGCATTAGCTTCGATCCTATTGCGCACGATCAGCACCTCAGGATCGTTCAACTAGTATCTTAATTTCAATTTTTTAAATACAAAATGCCACAGCCATATCGGTCCAACCAATAAAAATTGGAGAAACTGCTGCCCGGTAATATTCCCTTTCTCCTTCCCCTTTCCGAGAAATAGAGCAATAATAGAAATTAGTGCAATGCCAAGACACACCCAAATGACCGCTGGTCCACCATCTCGCTGTACATGCTCCAATTGTACGATAAAATAGCTCATACCCCCAATTGTGAATAATATCGCATAAGATAAGGTTGCCGACAGCTTTAAATAATAATAAATGACAATAGCAATGAAGAAAGAGCCCCAGTTTAAAAAAGTATGCCAATTGAGTTTTACCAGGAATTCGAATTGCGGAAATGGAATCATCCAGATCGCACCCATGATTCCAAAAAATAATAACGGCAAAAAGATGGCCTGAATCAGACGGTTAGTCGGATCCTGAAAATTAGCATCCAGCTCCGCAAAATACTTATCTACGGGGCGTAAAGGTTCGGCTTCTTGCACTTTCTTCTTTTGTTTCATTTGGCAAATTTAACAAATATTGTGCTTGCCTTACCCCTGTACACTAATAATATTCGCTATTTTTAAGTCTGCCATAAGTCATGAAACACCTTCGTGCGCTACAGCCGCATAACGTAGCAGATTTAATTCAATTTTTCGGATAATAAAAAAGCTCCAATCAGCAGATTGGAGCTTTTTTATTCGCAGTGTTGCGCTTGACAGGTCTATTTTGCGTAAGACACCGATCTCGTCTCGCGGATAACAGTAACTTTAATTTGTCCCGGATAAGTCATTTCCGTTTGGATACGGTTGGAAATATCCGCGGCCAATATTTCCGATTGCGCATCAGATACTCTCTCACTTTCCACGATCACACGAAGCTCACGTCCAGCTTGTATTGCAAAAGTTTTTTCAACACCAGGGTAAGATAGCGCCAAATCTTCCAGCTCTTTTAGACGCTTAATATAGCTTTCTACCACTTCGCGGCGTGCACCTGGGCGTGCCCCAGAAATTGCATCACAAGCCTGAACGATCGGAGATATTAAGGCTGTCATTTCGATCTCATCGTGGTGAGCGCCGATGGCGTTACATACATCAGGATGTTCTTTGTATTTCTCAGCAAGTTGCATTCCCAAAATAGCGTGTGGCAACTCAGGATTATCATCAGGCACTTTACCGATATCATGTAGTAACCCTGCGCGCTTTGCGTGCTTAACATTCAGGCCAAGCTCTGCAGCCATTGTTGCCGCAAAATTAGCCACTTCACGAGAGTGTTGTAAAAGATTCTGTCCGTAAGACGAACGGTAACGCATACGTCCTACCATACGGATCAATTCGGGGTGCAAACCATGTATTCCTAAATCAATCGCTGTACGCTCGCCAATTTCTACAATCTCATCTTCAATTTGAGTCCGTGTTTTTGCGACCACTTCTTCAATGCGGGCTGGGTGAATACGACCATCGGTTACCAAACGGTGTAAGGCCAGACGCGCAATTTCGCGTCGTACCGGATCAAAACCAGAGAGAATAATTGCTTCCGGGGTATCATCTACGATGATTTCAACTCCTGTTGCAGCTTCTAGCGCACGAATATTACGTCCCTCACGACCAATAATACGGCCTTTGATTTCGTCATTTTCGATATTGAAAATTGAAACGGTATTTTCGATGGCCGATTCAGTAGCTGTACGTTGGATCGTTTGGATTACTACCTTCTTAGCCTCTTTAGTCGCCGTCAGTTTTGCCTCATCCACTATATCCTTGATTTGAATCATAGCTTGTGAACGCGCTTCTTCACGTAAAGAATCTACCAATTGGTTTCTCGCTTCGTCTGCAGTTACACCAGCGATGCTCTCCAGTTGCTTAATCTGCTGTAATTTTAAGGACTCTACTTCTTCGGATTTCTTTTCGTTCAACTCAACCAACTTATCCAATTGCTTTTTCTTTGTATCCACCTCTTGCTTATCGCGGTTGATGTTTTCCAGTTTTTGGTTAATTGACTGCTCTTTTTGTCTCAACGTATTTTCCTTTTGATTGATGGCATTGTTACGTTGGTTCACTTCTTTTTCGTGTTCAGATTTTAATTGAAGGAACTTTTCTTTAGCCTCCAACAGGCGTTTCTTCTTGATGAGTTCCCCTTCCTGCTCTGCATCTTTCAGTATGCTATTTACCTTATCTTTGGCTTCCTGTTCTTGTTTTTTAAACAACAGAACCAATAGATAACGACCTATAACAACACCAACAATCAGAGAAATTATGCTATAAATTGCGATGTCCATGTATGTATAATTGTATTATTTATGTTTGTTTTTATTAATTAAATCCTAATCTGTGTTCCAATTTCCATAAAATCATCATTCGTCCTTTTCAATCCTGAGAGTTGATCTAGCCAAAAGCTTACGAGCGCGATGCGCCCCTGAGGACTTCATGACAAAAAAAAAACCGCAATTAAATTTAAACAGGTATCATGTATTATTAAACTTCGAGATTACATAATTAGGCTTAGATTGTGACCCAGATGGCTTTCGCAAAATGGCCTATATCTTTTTGCGCCTGTAATATTGAAGCGTTAAGTTTAAAATAGTGACAACCCGAATTTAATTGCGGCAAATTCGTCGTTTAAGCTCTAAATATAAAGAACGTAAATTTATTTTTTAAAGAAATCCGTCAACAACTGATCAAGTTCCTGCACTGAATTTTCCAAACCCACTTCGTGATTTTGGGACTGTCGCTCGGCATTGAGCATACGCGTCGCAAATTGCAATACACACATGGACAACAAATCCTGCTTATCTCGCACAGTATAGTTTTCCTGCAATTCCTTTATTTTTTCATTTATCAATTTCGCAGCATGTCGTATTACTTCCTCTTCCGCGCTCTCCACACGAAGCGGGTAAACACGATCTGCGATATTTATTTTTATGGAAATTTCTCCCATTTCTTTGAGCTTTTTAACGTTGTATTCGTTTGAATGAATCCGACTTCACGTATCCTTACTACTTCAGCAAACTAATACACTTGTCTATTTCCCGCACAAAATCGTTAATTTTTTGTTTTGTGTCAAGTATTTTTTCATTAATTGCATCTTTATCCGTTTCTGAATCTAAAGTACGGGCCACCGCCAGTGCTTTAACCTTCTCTTCCAACTGCTTGCTTTTATCGTTGCTCGCATCGAAAGCTACCTTTAAAGATTGTACCTCTAATTTAAGCAAATCATTTTCTTCTTGCAAGACTTCGCACAATTGAATTAAATTTTTCGTTTTCTCAACGATCAGATTCATTTGTGAAGACAATGTTGCCATATTATAAATTGAATATTACCAATTAATGTTGTATCTCGCATTAACCACGCACTTCCGCGCCTAGTTCCTTCTCAAAATTAACAATTAATTTTTGAACTATTGCATCAATTTGCTTATCATTCAGTGTTTTTTCTTCATCCTGTAAGATAAAGCTCAGAGCATAAGACTTTTTCCCTTCCGGAATTTTGTTACCTTTATACACATCAAACACATTTATAGCCTTCAAAAGCTTGCGCTCGGTTTTTTGAGCCACCAAATGTAACTTATCAAAACTTACATTTTCATCGATCAATAGCGACAAATCTCGGCGTACAGCCGGGAATTTCGAAACTTCTTTATACTGAATACTGTTTTTACGAATAATTTTCATTAAAACATCCCAGTCAAAGTCAGCAAAGAAAACTTGCCCCTCCACATCCGCTTTTTTCAAATCGTTCTGGGCTACCGCACCAAAAGAAACCAAGCATTTTTGGCCTTTCATATAGTCCAAGCCATAAGCAAAATGTGCGCTCGACGTATCTTGTATTTGAACACCTTCAATTTTCAGCCGTCTGATAAAGGTATCTACGGCTGCTTTGAGGTGATAGAAATTGACCGCATCTTTCTCGCTATTCCATTGCTCTGGCTCATTTTTGCCTGCCATCGCAAAAACAAGGTGCTGTGTTTCTTTATAACCTTCACCATCCAATGCATAGGTCTTACCGAACTCAAAGAACTTTAGATCAAAATTTCTGCGCTTCTGATTATATTCAATAGCATTCAGCATCGAAAAAACCATATTTTGACGCATCGTATCCAAATCCGAACTCAATGGATTATACAGCTTAACCGCTGTATCACTATCATCGACAAAATCTAGCTTCGTCAATGAATTGGATAGGATCTCACGAAATCCATTAGCGATGAGCAGATCGGCCAATTGATTCAAGACAACTTCCTTATCAGGCTTTTCGACCGTATTCAAAGATGCCTTAATTTGCGACTTCAACTCAATGTTATTGTAGCCATAAATCCGTAATACCTCTTCGACAACATCCACTTCACGTGTTACGTCAACGCGATAAGCCGGTACCAGCACATCAAGGCCCTCTTCCGTTTCAGCAGCTACCTCAATGCCAAGTGCAACAATAATAGATTTAATTTCTTGGGTTGGAATCTCCTGCCCGATCAAACGAATCACGTTTGCATAGCTAACGTGGAACGAAAACGGTTTGACCTCGACGGGGTACTCATCTTTAAGCGTCGATGAAATTGTTCCACCCGCAATTTCCTGAATCAATAATGCCGCACGTTTCAACGCCTCAACCGTAATATTCGGATCAGTACCGCGTTCGAAACGGAACGAAGAATCTGTCTTTAAGCCATGCCTTTTGGAGGTCTTCCGTACAGAAACAGCATTGAAATAGGCCGATTCTAAAAATACATTGGTCGTTTCGGCTGATACACCTGAATGTGCGCCGCCAAAGACACCCGCAATACACATCGGTTTTTCCGCATCCGCAATCACTACATCCTCTGCAGATAAGGTACGCTCAACACCGTCAAGCGTAACAAATTTTTCACCTTCTGTCGCCAGGCGAACAACAACTTTATTCCCTGCAATTTTATCGGCATCAAAAGCATGCATTGGCTGCCCTAAGTCGTGCAGGATATAATTCGTTACGTCGACAATAGTATTGATCGGACGTACACCGATCACATTTAATTTCTCTTTCAACCAATCTGGAGATTCGCCAACGCGAACACCAGTAATATTAATACCGCTGTAACGCGGGCAGGCCTGCGCATCTGCCACGACAACTGTCGTTCCCTCAGCCTTTCCGGCCGCAAATGCAGAAACATCTGCCTTTAAAACTTGCGCACGGAAATGCGCAGCAATATCTCTGGCAACTCCCAAATGCGAAGCTGCATCTGCACGATTTGGTGTTAAACCAATTTCGTAACGGTAATCATCCTGGACATTGAAGTGTTCTTTCACCAAAGTCCCTACAGCCACTTCAGCCGGCAACTCCACAATTCCTGCATGGGATGTTCCTAAACCAATTTCATCTTCCCCGCACAACATACCCTCGGAAACTTCGCCACGAATTTTGGATTTAGTAATTTTAAAAGGCTCCCCTGTCAATGGATGACACGTAGTACCTACCGTAGCAACAATAACTTTCAAGCCTGTGCGGCAGTTTGGAGCGCCGCACACAATGTGCAACAAGTCCGGTCCGCCGACATCAACCGTAGTTACGCGCAATTTATCTGCGTTAGGATGCTGTTCACAAGTTTTCACTTCACCAACCACCAAGCCATCTAATCCACCGGGGATACTCTGTACAACGTCCAAAGCCTCTACTTCCAATCCTGTATTGGTCAGAATTAAAGAGAGTTCTTCTGGAGTTGAATCTATATTAACATGTTGTTTTAACCAATTATATGAAATATTCATCTCGAATTTGATTTGATCCACAAACTTAGATAAATTTGCGTTTATATCCAACGCCAATTTACCGTTAAACGAATTTATAACCCAACGCAACAGGGGAAATACACACCTTTTTTTTAATCAAAATTCGATCATTTCCACCAAAATAATATGTAACTTTGTGCTTTAATTTGAAGAACGTTCAAAACAAACATTTATAATGATTCATTTCTTTGAGAACCCATCGAACACTGTATATGGTGTTCAAAGTGTAAACTCTTTATCACAAGAAGACATTACTAAACTCAACTGGCTATTCGGCAACGCCAAAAAACTAGACGACCAAAACCTTAACCATTACTTTGTAGGACCCCGCGCTGCGATGGTTACTCCTTGGAGTACCAATGCGGTAGAAATCACACAAAACATGGGTATTGACGGCATTGTTCGCATTGAAGAATTTCAGCCGGTGTCAGAAGATTTCATTGACTTCGATCCAATGATTTCCCAAAAGTTCAGCATGCTGACGCAGGATATGTATACTGTCAACATCACGCCAGAACCGATAGTGGAAATCAAAGACATCGATGCCTACAATAAAGCAGAAGGACTAGCCCTCAATGCCGAAGAGGTTGGTTACCTTAATCAACTTTCGACCAAGTTAGGCCGCTTGCTCACAGATTCTGAAGTATTCGCCTTTTCACAAGCCAATTCTGAACACTGTAGACATAAGATTTTCAATGGTACCTTTATCATTGATGGCGAAGAACAACCGACTTCCCTGTTTAAATTGATCAAAAAGACGTCTGAGATTAATCCCAACGAGATTGTTTCGGCTTATAAAGATAACGTTGCTTTTGTTAAAGGTCCACGTGTCACACAGTTCGCTCCTAAATCTGCCGACAAACCTGATTTTTACGAAGAAAAACCTTTTGATTCGGTTTTATCTGTTAAAGCTGAAACGCACAATTTCCCCACTACTGTAGAGCCATTTTCCGGCGCAGCGACAGGATCGGGTGGCGAAATCCGGGATCGTATGGCGGGCGGCCAAGGTGCAATTCCATTGGCCGGTACAGCCGTATACATGACTGCTTATTCGCGATTGGAACAAAATAAATTTGACCTTCAGGCCGGAACTTTAACTGGCTCAGCAGAAGAACTCAACAAGACGCGTCCCTGGGAAAATGCGATGCAAGAGCGTCAATGGTTGTACCAAACCCCAGTTGACATCCTGATCAAAGCTTCCAACGGTGCTTCTGACTTCGGTAATAAGTTTGGTCAGCCCTTAATTACGGGTTCTGTATTGACCTTCGAGCATGAAGAGGATGGCCGTAAACTTGGTTACGACAAAGTCATTATGCAGGCCGGCGGTGTTGGCTATGGAAAACTGGATCAAGCGAAAAAACATACACCGAAAACCGGTGACAAAGTCGTTATCTTGGGCGGTGAAAATTACCGCATAGGAATGGGTGGAGCTGCTGTATCTTCTGCAGACACAGGGGCATTTGGTTCTGGAATTGAGCTTAATGCAATTCAGCGTTCCAATCCCGAAATGCAAAAACGTGCAGCGAATGCTGTTCGTGGATTAGTAGAGTCCGATCATAACCCCATTGTCTCTATCCACGATCATGGTGCAGGTGGTCACTTAAACTGTCTTTCCGAACTTGTTGAAGAGACCGGGGGGGTAATCGATCTGGATGCACTTCCTGTAGGCGACCCTACACTATCAGCAAAAGAAATTATTGGTAATGAATCGCAAGAACGTATGGGACTTGTGATCGCTAAAGATGATATTGACATCTTAAAACGTGTTGCCGATCGCGAACGCGCACCAATGTACACCGTGGGTGATGTTACTGGCGACCATCGTTTTACGTTCGAATCAAAAAGTACGGGTGAAAAACCAATGGATTATGCCCTTGAAGATTTCTTTGGCTCATCGCCAAAAACTTTCATGCACGATAAAACCGTAGTTCGTAACTACGCTGACCTTGCTTATGATGCAACCAACATTCCAAGTTACTTAAACCAAGTATTGCAATTAGAAGCTGTTGCTTCCAAAGATTGGTTAACCAACAAAGTCGACCGTTGTGTTGGTGGCCGTGTTGCCAAACAACAATGTGCTGGTCCATTGCAATTGCCGTTGAATAACGTTGGTGTAATGGCACTTGACTATAAAGGTAAAGAAGGTATTGCGACAACAATAGGTCACTCCCCTGTTGCTGCCTTAGTGGATCCGGCCGCAGCAAGCCGAACGGCTATTGCCGAATCGCTTTCCAATATTGTATTTGCTCCGATCAAAAATGGCCTTGCAGGAATCTCCCTATCGGCCAACTGGATGTGGGCAGCCAATAATGAAGGTGAAGACGCCCGCTTATACCAAGCTGTTAAAGCCTGCTCGGAATTTGCCATTGCGTTAGGGATTAATATCCCAACAGGAAAAGATTCCTTGTCGATGAAACAAAAATATCCAAACGGCGAAAACGTCATTGCCCCAGGCACTTTGATCATTTCTGCCGCAGGAAACTGTACTGATATCACCAAAGTGGTTGAACCTGTGCTGAACAAAACGGGTGGATCGATCTATTACATCAATTTATCAAAAGATCAGTTCAAATTGGGCGGGTCGTCATTTGGACAAATCATCAATAAATTGGGTACTGAGGTACCGACCATTCAGGATGCTGCTTATTTTAAAACAGCATTCAATACTGTACAGCAATTAATTCACGAAGGACAGATCGAAGCTGGTCACGATATCGGATCGGGTGGCTTAATTACCACCTTATTGGAAATGACCTTTGCCGATGTTAATCTTGGCGCCAACTATGACCTTTCAGCATTAAATGAATCTGATAGCGTAAAAGCCTTCTTTAATGAGAATATTGCACTTGTCCTGCAGGCGAAAGACGACGCTGCTTTTGAAGCGATTGTCAAGGAAGCTGCTGTGGACGCGGTTAAAATTGGTCAGGTGATCGAAGGTAATACGGTAACGATTAAAAATCAAGAAGCGGTATTTAGCTTTGATGTCGCAGCAACACGTGATGTATGGTCTACAACATCATTCCTTTTGGATTCAAAGCAATCTAAAAATGGAACAGCACAAGAACGCTTTGATAACTATAAAAAACAACCTTTAACTTTTTCTTTCCCAAGCCAATTCAAGGGTAAGAAACCAGTGATCGACAGCATTAAGGAACGTCCAAAAGCGGCCATTCTTCGTGAGAAAGGTTCCAACTCCGAACGCGAAATGGCTAACGCCATGTTCTTGGCAGGTTTTGATGTAAAAGATGTTCACATGACCGATTTGATCGCGGGTCGTGAGACATTGGAAGACATCCAATTTATTGGTGCTGTAGGTGGTTTCTCTAACTCCGACGTACTCGGATCAGCAAAAGGCTGGGCCGGAGCATTCCTTTACAATGAGAAAGCGAAAAAAGCGCTAACGGATTTCTTTGCTCGCCCAGACACGCTCTCTGTTGGTATATGTAACGGTTGCCAATTATTTATGGAACTCGAAATGATCAATCCTGAGCATGAAATACACGGAAAAATGGTGCACAACATTTCAGGCAAACATGAGTCAAACTTCGTTTCCGTAAAGGTGCAAGAGAACAATTCTGTGATGTTATCGACGTTAGCCGGAAGTACTTTGGGTGTTTGGATTTCACATGGTGAGGGAAAATTCAACCTTCCCTATGCTGAAGATCAATATAATATTGTCGCAAAATATGGATACGAACACTATCCGCACAACCCAAATGGTTCAGATTATAATACCGCGATGATCTGTGATAAGACTGGTCGCCACTTGGCTACTATGCCACATATTGAACGCTCGATTTTCCAATGGCATTGGGCAAATTACCCGAAAGGACGCCAAGATGAAGTTTCGCCTTGGATTGAAGCATTTGTCAATGCGCGCCAATGGATTGACACACATAGCAAATAGTCAAAAGAAAAAACTCCTTCACGTATCGAAGGAGTTTTTTCTTTTCATGCACCTGCTATTAGGGAAACAATATGCGAAGGGCAAAGTCCCAGACTAAGGTGGTCAGCAATCCGGCGAGGATACTAAAGCCGATGACCAGATTGACCAGTTTCGTATTTAAATGATATTGTTCGGCAATAATACCTGAAGTTACCAAAGTCGGCATGGCTGCTTCAAAAATGCTGATCCTTGCAATGGAACCTTTTACGCCCAACAATAAAGCAAATAAACAGACAAGCAGCGGTGCTAAAATCAATTTATAGGTTATTGCAGTGCTAATCTGCGATGCCTGCTGCTTCCAGCCATCAAACTTAAGCTGCAGACCAATAGAGAATAATGCCAAGGGTCCCACTGTGGCAACAAGCTTATCAAAAAAAGGCTTGGCAATGGATAGATCAAAAAATTGAGATAGCAGCAAGGCGGCAGTACAACCGATTAAAGGCGGAAAGCTAACCAGCTTTCGGAGCATAAATTTTGCATCAATAGTTTCCCCCTCATGTACATTTGCTTTCAGCGCATTGATAATTCCTGCTGTAGAAAGCAGGATAAAAGTCGTTTGGTCGCAAATAATCGCTATGGGTAACTGTGTCTCACCGAAATAAGCAATAATCAGGGGGAAACCGATAAAAGAGGTGTTACTATATCCTGCGGCCAGTTCCAAACTGCTGCGCGAACGTTGCTTATAGTTTTTACGTTTACAGTATAGCTCCATAAATAACCAACTACCTGCCCAAACGAGTATGGCCGAAAATACAGGAAACAGCAATTGTGAAGACCATGCGATCTTTGGAATATATTTAAAAGATACTGCTGGCAATGCAAAATAAAGAATCCAGGTATTGATGCCCTTATGTGCTTCGGAATGAATTAAATTTGTTCTCCGCAACAACATGCCTGCCGCGATACAAAATGCAATCATTATAAAATTAACCATGTTTAATACCAATTTATCCGACACAAAGGTGCAATAGTACAACAGGCAAAAACATGTACAAATACATTATTTTTATGTATATTTAGCAATGCTCAGACCCAAAAAGTAATGCGTAAAAAACAGTTTGAACCGCTACGGATCAGTGAATTTATCGAGGATAGCTTTCACCTGCCACCGCACGAACAGAATTACTATGAACTCGTTTATATTCGTTCGGGTAAAGGAACACATGTGATTAATAAATTTGAACTGAATTATGAGCGTGGCGATATCTTCCTGATTAGTCCAGCAGACATGCATTATTTTAAAATTGAGAAAAAGACACATTTCTTATTTATTTTGTTTACAGACGGCTACTTCCTGCAGAACATACGGAACCAAAAGCTTTATTCATGGGTCATGGAGCTGATGAACGATAAAGGCCTCAAGGAGCGCAAATTGAATATTGACGAACATTATCGTCTGATTTTTTCGCATGTGCTGGAAGCTGTCCGACTATATGCTGATACGGCTATTAGCCAGCATTCTGATTGGCTATTTGACCAACTTATTGCCATATTTGGGCTTTATAAACAGATATCGGAGGCGCAACGTTTGCCCCAGCAGCATGAATTATATAGTGATCGATCCATTTCGGCCTACATCCATCGCTATATCTTTTCACCTGAAAAACTCAAAGTCAGTATCCTGGCTCAGAAATTCAATATCGCTCCTTCCTATTTTGGTATCTATTTTAAGAAAAACTTTGGCACAAGCCTAAGGTCATATATCAATACCTACCGAATCGAGCTTATCGAAAACCGACTAAAATCCAAGGCTTACACACTGAAGCAGATTGCGGCAGAACTCGGATTTACAGACGAGAGCCATCTTTCACATTTCTACAAACGTGCCAAAGGATTCAGTCCGTTGTATTACCGAACCCAGCTGATTAAATCAAGTCCTTAAAGCAAAAGATTGAATACATTCGTCCACAGAAAGTCAATGGATTGAATTAACTTTTGGGCGGCACCACACTGTAGAACTTCAAACCCTCCGCTTCAAATTTTTTATATAATATGAGTAATACATCATTTTTAAAGGCTGAGGTATTGCCAGCAGAGTTTACCCAGCCGGACACGCTCAGATAAATCATCTCTTCACTGATATCCTGTATACTGATGCCGCTATCTCTATCTTTGATAAAATGAGCGCTACTTTCCATCGCGTCCTTAATCCATTGTTTGGCTTGATCCAAATCTGCTTTCCGATCGATGTGGAGCACAAAACTTGTCTTGCTGTATTCTTGGGATAAGGTCCAGTTGACAAGCCTTCCTGAAAGCAAATCACCGTTTGGAATGATAACATCAGCACCATCACCCGTTTTTAAAACGCTGGCACGTATACCGATCTCCTTAACACGCCCTTTTTTATCGGCAAGCTCAATTTGATCCCCCACCCGAAAGGGCTTGTCGAAAACCAAAATAATACCTGACACAAAATTATTGATGATATTCTGCATCCCCAGACCGACACCAACACTCAGCGCTCCAATGACAACGGTCAATTTATCCAAACTCATACCCAGCGCAGAAACCGCCATAAAAAAACCAATTAGAATAATTGCCAACCGAAATAGCGGAAATAGCGTCATCTTCTGATTATAGGCCTGGCTAATTTGGCCGTCTTCGCCTCCAAGTACGATTAAACTAATATTTTTTTGAAACCACTGCGCAACTAAAAGCAGTAAGATAGCCACAACAAGATTACCCAATGTGAACGATATACTACCAATACTGCGAACTTTACCAAAAAAGACTTCACTAACGGCCAATAATGTTTCAATAAACTGCAGATTATTGGCTAGCACGATGATTGCTAAAAGTATACAAACGACCCGAAGAAACTGAGTGATGATCACCAACGTGCGCTGCTCATTGAACCGCATCCAGAACCCCAACGTGAGGCGATCCTTTTTAAACTGATTACGGACATCAGCCTTAATCATGTCTGCGAAGTATTGTAATGTAAACGACTGCACCAAACCGACGGCACAGGCTATACTGAAACTCCGAGAGTACTCCACATGACCAATGACATTCAATGTTATTGCCGTAATATTTAAAATAGCGAAAATGACATAGATAAAGTTGCTGATGTATCCCGGACTTTGCGCATTTTTTATGCGCCGTTTTGTATAACTGACGAGCCCAAGAGCAATCAGATTAAAAACAATGCAAATGATCCTCGGGAAGAGATCATCACTTACAATTATATTGACAAAAATATCAAGTACATAGAATACAATGAGAATAATGGCTATTTTACGCTGTAGCCCTGTCATACGCTGTCTTAATAAAAACATAAAGATCAACAGGATGATCAACTGGGAAGCCTGCAAAATAAAACTCGGCGTAAAAAAGTTTACAAAAGGCAATAAAGTCAGTAGAAAAATGATTGTCTTCCCGACAATAGCATCAATAGCAAGTTGATGTTCAGGATCATATTGTCTAAGAATATAGGACACCCGTGCTATCCAATAGCAATAGCCCAAACCCAGTATAATGAGCAGGATACGGCTTGCCCAGTCTGTCCTATTGACATATTTATCGATCGAACTATTATTGCTGTAATTTGTACGGATATTATTAATTAGCACATCCTTTGAAATTGCAGTCGTATTCGCTTTCCAGATTGAACGCTTGCCTGCTACCGTATCTACCCGCTTAATATCCCCTTTTAGCGCATCAACATCATCTAATCGAACCAAATGCCGTTGATTCTTTACAATCAGTTCATCGATGGTCCGATTGATCTGCTCTAGGGAGTCCATCTTAACCGCAAGTTTAGCCTGTGCGTTATCGAGGTACTGGTATGCACGGCTATGGTTGTTGGCATTGATATTGTATTGGCTGATCAGGTTTCTGATTTGATCTTGCGCACCGTTGAGACTAGTTGAATAATTACTGATACTGCCTTTAATGGACTTCAGCTGGCGGATCTCTTCTTGAATACTATTTTTTATTGCAGCAATACTATCTTTCGCTGATCCCGCATCTGTACTCATGTAAGCGTTAGACTTTTCATTCAACTGCGCGACAAATTCGGCTAACGAAGATGTGCGGATGTTAGCTAGAAAAGTCAGGTTAACCTTCTTCAAGTCATTGCGCAACGAATCGCTTCCGACACGGGTTGAATCCGAACTGGGCCGTCTATTTTGGTTGGCGTGCGACGTCCGGTCGATACTCAAAGTTCGCCTTAATTGAACCGAATCTTGCGCAGAGACGTACAACTGAAAAGCCAACAGGCTGACAACAAAAACTAAATGCTTAAAAATCCCCAATTTCATACTGCTTACTTTATTATCGCTTTTTTCGCTCCGATCCATAAGCCAAGTGCCCCACACGCAGCTGGAAAATCCAGAAAATGACCTGACCCGCTTTTTCGACAAAAATAGCGTATATAACACTAAAATCGAATAGCCTCTGATAATTTAAGTTCTTCCAAACGATTCAATTTATCATCACGATAAAATAAATTCATTGTTTCAAATGGAATTATCTTCAAATCTTTATTGACAATATGCACACAGGATTTTTTGACAGCGCGAACGTCAAAATCGTAAGCATCCATAAAATTCATGATGATGATGCGAAAAAGGTTATCGTAGTCGAGATCGGGAGCACAAACCTCTGGCAGACAGCAAAGCAGCTGATTAACTTTTGGTTTGACGCTGTCTACGGAAATTCCTGTACTAAAAATATCGAGCAACTGCATCTGTACCCCCTTGTCCTGCTCATAGACAATGGTGTTGCGCGACTGATTATTCAACAGCAGAGCAGGATCAATATGTCGGGTTAACGGTATCCGTTCATCTCCTATCTTCAATATATAGCCCATAGCCAACGCATCTGGATTGCAAGGTACAGGGATAATATCGTGAGGATCCAACAATGGACACTGATTCAATATTTCTTGACGTACTTCAGTAAGCGTCATTTTATGATGATGCGCATCGGTCGCATTTCTACCCGCAATTTCTACCGGCTGGAAAGTTACCCCCCTAACGCATTGCTGTTTTAAGGCATAATCCAATATTTCTCCTATTTCATCATCGTTGGTTCCTTTTTCCAAGACGACGACCAAGGTTGTACTTAAATTGAGTGCATTTAATTTTTCAATAGCCTTTTTTCGAATATCCGAAAGATCTTTGCCCCGGAATTTCTCAAGCACTGATGGGCGAAAGGAATCGAACTGAAGATAGACTTCAAATTCAGGCGCATAGGTGGCAAGTTGCTCCGCAAAACCGGGATCATTGGCAATCCGGATACCATTCGTATTGAGCATCAGATGCTTGATGGGTTTCGTTTTAGCGATATCTAAAATCTTAAAAAAATCAGGGTGAATGGTTGGTTCCCCGCCGCTGATCTGAACCACATCTGGTTCGCCTTCACTTGCTACAATTTTATCCAACATACGCTCAATCTCCTCCAGTGATCGATGCCGTCCATAATGGGGAGAAGACATGGCGTAACAGGTGGGACAGGTCAAATTGCAGCGATCGGTCACCTCAATGATCGACAGGCAACTGTGCTGCTCATGATCGACACATAGGCCACAATCGTAAGGGCACCCATAATGTACTTCATTGTCAAATTTCAAAGGTGTCTCCGAAGCCTTATTATAATTTCGAATATTTTTATAATAGTCCACATCGGTAGCAATCAGCGTTTTGAAAAATCCGTGCTCAGGACAGTTTTTTGTCATAAAAACCTGTTCATCCTCAATAATAATCTTTGCACCAACACGCGAAAGGCATGTTGGACATAAGCTGATGGTGTAATCGTAGTATGTATAGTTTCTAACGGGCATAAAGCTAATCTCTAGTTCATAAAGGTAAGTCCACAGGCAAGTCCCCCTGCCAACATTGCTCCGATTCCGCCCAACAATACTTTAAGCCAGGGATTAACATTGAATTTTGATTCTTTATTTCCAGCTTTAATAATCGAGCCGATAATAATAACCAAAAGTGCAATACCGATCACAATAGCCCCTACAGTAAGTAGAAAAAGTCCCAACATTGCCGTACTTTCCGATCCAAATGATCCTTCAAGCAAATACATAATTCCTATTTTTTGATGAAACGTTCACTTTTTAATAAATAAATATAATAAATTATCACCACGATGCACGTAATTTGTATGGTACTAAGGCCGAAAAGAATAATCGCCCGCGGTTTTATAAAATCCAACACAAAACGAAAGCTAAAATAACTGAGCATAAAAAGCTGAAATAATACCCCTTTATGATAATTGTAGCGTGTTTTAAAGTATTGGAGCGCTGTAAATAAAAGAAGTAGATATGCAATTTCATACAGGGCCACAGGATGCCGTTTATAAGCATCACCGAGATGCATCCCAAGCGGACATTCGGTAGGTAGGCCATAGGTTTGTTCGAAGACTCCTGTATAAAAGCAACCAACTCTACCAATTGCGATGGCGACAATCAGAGGGAATACCATCAGATCGCCCGTGCTCTCTTTTTTTCCCATGAGCTTTTTCATCCCTTCCACCGCAACCAAACCTCCCGCCAAACCACCGATTATCGTATTGTTCACCCAGATGTAAGCCCATTTATGTGTCGCACTGAGCAATTCAGCCGGGCGCTCGAGGGAACCGATAAGATGTGACCCGATGAGCGCGCCCACTCCAGCTGCGATGACAATAAGCAGTGAATTGCTATGCCCCAGGCTTTCCTGATCCTTCCATTTGAGCAACTGATAATAGCGCATACCAATAAACATGCCCAGCCCTTCCATAAAAGGATGTAGGAGAAATGTTTTTCCAAACAGATCGATCGTTACTGGAAATTCGATTGTTATTAGCATAAACAAGTATACAAAAGACAATCAATAAAATGATGAACAAAAGTTTCTCCACATAGGACAAAACTCTTAAAACCAAAAAGCCAGTCTGAAGAACAGACTGGCTTTTAAATAAATATTTTAAAAATGGGAGCTTATAGCTGATTGCTATACACAAATCGGATTTCCTCACGTAGGTTATAACGCGAGGCCATCACTTCGCCATAAGCACCTGCAGAACGAATGGCAATTAAGTCGCCACGTTTTGAAACGGGAAGTGGCACTTCCTTACCAAAGCAATCGGACGATTCACAGATCGGTCCAACAACATCGTAATTAATGTATTCGGCAGTGTCTGTCGCACTGATATTTTCAATTTTATGATAGGCCTGATACAAGGCCGGGCGCATTAATTCCGTCATTCCCGCATCCAATACCAGAAAGTTTTTCTTCACACCGTTTTTGACATATAGCACGCGGCTAACGAGGCTTCCACACTGCGCGACCAAAGCTCTTCCCAACTCAAAATGCACTTCTTGATGTGCTGTACGCTCCAGGAACCGGTCGAAAATATCAAAATAGGCTTCAAAATCAGGAATTGCATTTCCATCAGGATTTTTATAATCAATCCCCAGTCCACCGCCAACATTCAATACACGGATTTGTGTACCACGCTCCTCAAACCAGTTTTTCCACTCATTGACCTTCACACATAGACTTTTGAATACCGTCATATCCGTAATCTGCGAACCTACATGAAAATGCAAGCCTACCAATTCAATGCATTCGCATCTTTTAAGCACAGCGGCACATTTCTCCAAATCTGCATTGGGTACGCCGAATTTGTTTTCATCAAGCCCCGTGGTGATATAATGGTGGGTGTGTGCATCCACATTTGGGTTGATCCGTAAAGCCACATTTGCTTTTACACCTTTCTTTGAGGCAAGCTCATTGATGACCTCAAGCTCCTGAATGGATTCCACATTAAAAGCAAAAATATTTTGATCGAGCGCATAATTGATTTCCTTATCAGATTTACCAACTCCTGCAAAAGTGACTTTCTTGGAATCAAAGCCGCATTCAATGGCTTTCTTTACCTCATTGCCACTCACACAATCCGCACCAAAGCCGACCGCTTGAATCGCCTTCAATAACTCGTCATTAAAATTGGCCTTTAATGCATAGTGAACATGAAATCCCCGTTTGTGGGACGCAGCATGCGCAGCCTCCAAGGTCTTGCTTAACACATTCAGATCATAATAATAAAACGGCGTTTCATTCTCTGCAAACTTCGCCGCGATACCTGTATTTATCATATAAAAACCTACTTCTTAAAATAAACGATTGTGCAATGAACGTAATGCTTCTGTTTTATGATCTGAATTCAATAGAATCGACACGTTAAAGTCTGAACCACCGTAAGAAATCATACGAACTGGAAGGTGTTTTACAGCGTCAAGTACACGAGCAGCATAACCGTGGCTATTCAAACCAAAATCGCCTACAACGCATACAATAGTCTGATCACCATCCACTGTGACCGAGCCAAAATCTTCCACTTCTTTAATAATATCAGCCAGGTTTTTGGTATCATCAATCGTCAATGATACCGCCACTTCCGACGTTGTGATCATATCGATTGGAGTTTTGTAACGCTCGAATATTTCAAAAACGCGACGTAAGAAGCCATAAGCAAGGAGCATTCTCGAGGAATGGATATGGATTGCCGTGATACCATCCTTCGCGGCGATGGCACGGATACAGCCTTTCTGAGCACCGTCTTTACTGATCAATGTACCCTTAGCATTCGGTTCCATGGTATTCAACAACCGTACAGGGACATTATATTTTTGCGCTGGGAATACCGATTGCGGATGTAAAATTTTAGCCCCGAAATAAGCCAGCTCGGCAGCCTCATCAAAACTCAGGTGTGCAATTGGTGTTGTACCTTTCACGACACGTGGATCATTGTTGTGCATGCCATCGATATCTGTCCAGATCTGAACCTCATCAGCGCGGATCGCAGCCCCGATCAAAGATGCTGTATAATCCGACCCACCACGGCGCAAATTATCGATTTCGCCGAACGAGTTTCTACAAATAAATCCCTGCGTGATAAATAATGTATTTGCTGGACTCTGGGTCAGAATATGGCTCAGCTTTTCGCCGATATACTCGACCATAGGCTCGTTGTCCTCATCGATTTTCATAAAATCTAAAGCCGGTAACAACACGGATTTGATACCAATTTCATTCAAGTAAAAATGCCATAAAGCGGTCGACATTAATTCGCCCTGTGCTAGAATAACTTTTTCTTCGATAGGTGTAAATAATTCATTGGCTAAGGTAGAAATCAGATTAAAATGGTAATCGATCAATTCTTTACCATTTTTGTACCCCTGCTCAGTACTGAAAAGTTCTTTAATAAGGTCTTCGTACTTATCCTTATGCTTCTTGACCAAATCTTTAGCTTCGTCCTTCTTACCTGCTGTGTAAGCTTGACCTATTTCAACCAAAGCATTTGTCGTTCCAGCAACTGCGGACAATACGACGATCTGACGTTCAGCAGGGTTTACAATATCCAACAACCCTTTGATACGTGCTGCACTTCCCACGGAAGTACCACCAAATTTTAAAACTTTCATACTGAAGTTACAATTATTAAATTTCTGTGTGCCAATATAGGCAATTCATGAATTTATATTAAAAAAAATGCGGCACAAAATCATGAAAGTTTTGTGCCGCATATCTTATATGTTATGCGGAAGAATTACTTCTTCAAGTTTTCGATCAGTAGACCGGCCAATTCTTCGCCGATTCTTTCTTGAGCTTCATTGGTTGCCGCCCCAATATGTGGCGTCAACGAAATTTTTGGATGTTTTAAGATCTCTTCGCGTGGAGTAGGTTCATTATCGAATACATCTAAACCGGCGAATGCAACTTTACCCGAATCCAATGCTTTCACTAATTCCAACTCATCAATAACGCCGCCTCTCGAAGCATTAACCAAGCCAACACCATCTTTCAATAATGGGAACTCTGCAGCTCCGATAGCTGGTTTATCCAAAAATGGAACGTGTAAAGAGATAAAATCTGAAACTTTAAATAAGTTGTCCATCTCCACTTGTTGAATAGGTACCTCAACTTGAATACCACCTGAAAGTGTTATGGTCAATGTTTCTGGTCCTTCGAACAAATCCGTGTAAACCACATCCATCCCCAGACCAATGGCGATTTTGGCAACTTCTCGACCGATACGACCAAATCCAACGATACCGATCGTTTTACCACGAAGCTCAGTACCAGCTCCATAAGCTTTTTTAAGGGCGCCAAATTTTGTATTACCCTCAACAGGCATTTTTCTATTAGAATCGTATAAGAAACGTACACCATTCAATAGGTGAGCAAAAACCAGCTCAGCAACTGATAAAGAAGATGCTGCAGGGGTATTGACAACAGCAATCCCTTTTGAACGGGCATAGTCTACATCAATATTATCCATGCCTACTCCACCACGGCCGATAACTTTCAAGTTAGGGCAGCCATCAATCAGGGCCTGACGTACTTTAGTTGCACTACGTACCGTGATTGCATCATAAGCAAGGAGCTTTTCTGGAAGCTCTTCTTGCGGAATATGAGTTGTATCTACACTATGACCTGCATCTTCCAACATTTTCTTTCCTAGTGGATCGATACCGTCATTCGCTAATATTTTCATCTTTATAATTCGTTTTTAAAAGTATCAGTAACATTCAACTTATCCGAAGACCTATCACGTGAAAAGATCTGACCTCGTTAATTCTTCATCTAAAAATCATGGTTTGTTTGCCACTATTTCAATTTCGGCGACATCCATGAGGCCTTAGGCCGTATGCGTGTCTTCAAATTCTTTCATGGCATCAATCAGTGCGTTTACACTACTTAATGGCAGCGCATTGTAGATAGAAGCTCTAAATCCACCTACGGAACGGTGACCTTTGATTCCGATCAAATTACGCTCTTTTGCCAAAGCCAAAAATTCAGCTTCCAACTCTGGTGTATCCATTACAAAAGTAACATTCATGCGTGAACGATCTTCAACAGCTGCAGTACCTTTGAACAATGGGTTACGGTCGATTTCATCGTATAAAGCACGTGCTTTGATGATATTCTCTTGTTCCAATACAGGCACACCACCTTTTGCTTTTAACCAGCGTAGGTTCAACATCGAAACAAAGATGGAGTATACAGGCGGTGTATTATACATTGAACCACCAGCTATCTGCAATTGATAATCCAACATCGATGGAAGAACACGTCCTGACTTACCTAGAATATCATCTTTGACAATGACAAGTGTAACGCCAGCAGGCCCCATATTTTTTTGCGCTCCTGCATAGATCAAATCGTAATCTGCAACGTTGATTTCCCGTGAGAAAATATCTGAAGACATATCCACCACTACTGGCAACGTCGTAGCAGGCTTTTCAAAGACTTCAGTACCATAAATAGTATTGTTAGCTGTATAATGAAAATATGCAGCATCTGTTGGGATGGTATATCCCTTAGGGATGTAGGAATAATTTTTATCAATCGACGAAGCGACAACATCTACTGTACCGAATTTTTTAGCTTCTTTTAATGCTTTTGTCGCCCACACACCAGTATCCAAATAAGCAGCCTTACCTCCTTCAGGTAAAAGATTCAAAGGTGCCATCGCAAACTGCAAGCTGGCGCCACCCTGAAGGAAAAGAATCGAATATCCTTGCGGTACTGCCAATAACTCTCTTACTAATTGTGTTGCTTCATCGATCACTGCTTCAAACTCTTTGGAACGGTGAGAGATCTCTAAAATTGATAAACCTGTGTTGTTAAAATCAATTACAGCTTCTGAGGCTTGTTGAAATACTTCCTTTGGCAGAATACATGGACCTGCTCCAAAATTATGTTTCATTGATGTTATAGTTTGTTTGATTGCTTTTTTTTAACCCTAGTAAAGCAACCTGTTGTTTTAAAAACCAAAGTTAAAATAAAATTATATATTTTTCAACTAATGTGTTTTTTTATTGAAATTTTAAAAAATTACAAATGATTTCAATAAAAAGATCGCACAAAAAACACCAGATCTAGTACGAAAAACATCAGATAAGCAGTACGCGCCAGGCCATATCTAACTGATTATCTTGCAAATAATACTTTGCTTTTAACTGTAGATGGGTATTGCGGGCGGATTGATCGCCAATAAAGGCATTTAACAATTCGTAAATTTCGGGAAGGCTCGTGATCTCATCGACTTCCTGAGGCGTCGGTAAACGTTCGATCTGAGCTAACTTAATCTTATCATTTTCAGTAAAAATATTCGATTCCCTTACAAAAACCGGCAGTTGATTGTAATCCATAAAAAAGCAGAAATTTTATACTAATTTCTGCTTAATATCTCAAAAAAGAAAATGCTTAAATTTTTTCAATCATCCGATCTGCAAATTCACTTGTTTTGACTAATGTGGCATCATCCATCAAATTATAAAAATCTATCGTCACCGTCTTGGCCATTATTGTCTCGCCCAAGGCCCTAACAATGGCGTCCGCAGCCTCATTCCAACCCAGGTATTGCAACAGCATGACACCGCTCAAAATCACCGATGAGGGGTTCATGGTATCGGTATTGGCAAATCTTGGCGCAGTACCATGGGTCGCTTCAAAAACGGCATGCCCAGTCTTAAAATTAATATTTGCCCCGGGGGCTATACCTATCCCCCCTACCATTGCTGCCAAAGCATCTGAAATATAATCACCATTCAGATTTAAGGTAGCGACCACCGAAAAATCACGTGGATTGAGCAGAATTTGCTGTAAAAAATTATCCGCGATGATATCTTTAATTAAAATTTTTCCCGATTCTAGGGCATCTTTCTGTTCTTGATTGGCAACCTCCTCACCCTTATCAGCCTTTGTGCGCTCCCATTGCCCCCAGGTATAGGTATGATCGGAAAATTCCTTCTCAGCAACATCATAGCCCCATAACTTAAATGCCCCCTCGGTAAACTTCATGATATTCCCTTTGTGAACGATCGTCACGGAAGGTAAACTTTGATGAATAGCGTGTGCTATAGCTGCGCGAACCAATCGCTTAGACCCTTCCTCAGAAACTAATTTAACGCCGACTCCTGTTGTCGCCGAAAATCCATAGTCGATATCAAGCTCATCGTGCAAAAAATCCTGAAGTTTATTCGCTTCAGCTGTACCCGCCTGAAATTCTATTCCCGCATAAATATCCTCCGTATTTTCCCGAAAGATAACCATATCCACATATTCCGGATGTTTAACAGGTGAAGGAACTCCTCTAAACCATTTGGTAGGACGCTGACAAACATACAGATCCAGATCCTTGCGCAATGCAACATTTAACGAACGAATACCGCCCCCAACCGGTGTTGTTAACGGTCCTTTGATGCCAACCAGATATTCTTTCAATATATTCAACGTTTCTTTTGGTAGCCATTCACCCGTTTCTTTGAAGGCCTTTTCTCCTGCCAACACCTCTTTCCATGTTATTTTACGCTGTCCACCATACTCTTTTTCTACCGCCTTATCGAACACACGAACGGCCGCATGCCAAAGGTCAGGACCTATACCGTCACCAATAATAAAAGGAATTGTTGGGAAATCTGGCACCTGCAAGACGCCTTCGCTTGACATTGTAATCTTATTTGACATAACCTTCAATTTTAACGGACAAATTACTATCCCTTGTTAAACATATTTCCAATTTCTTTGCTAATCTTTCTAAAGATTGGAGCAGCTTCTACATCTTCATACTCATCGATGTGTGCATTTTCAATTCTACTAGGGAACACCAAAACAAGATTTTCGTTTGCATATATCCGATCTAATTTCTTTGCTACGCCATCCAATGAATCGCGATAAGAAACTTCACCATTTCTGGCAGAAACGAAAATGATCATCGCCCCTTCTTCCTTAAACGCTTTAAGCCCCTGCAAATTGTCCCAGGCATTGTAATGTTTAAAAGTAACGGGAACAGAATTTTTCAACTCGACAAGATATTCTTCAATCGCGGCAGCAGAGCGCTCATCGACAACAAAAGTGATGGGAATGGACAATTCCTGAGCAAGCTTGACAACCTTTTCCAGCCAGTACTCAAAACCAAATTCGGCCTCACACATCGGCGGGGCAAAAACGATAATAGACTTGTTGGAGATAAAGGGTTTTTTAAAATGACATAACATTACATTCGCTGAAGTTCGATTTAAAATACTTTCCGTTTTCTCCCCGACAAACTTATCCATAAAATTGGCCGCACTCGGCCAGCCCAAAACAATACAGTTGGCAGAAACTTCCTTTGCAGACCTCGCCACGCCGCTGGCAATATTCAAGTCTATTGTTGCACTGATAGTAACACTTGTCTCACTTCCAGAGGCATAACGCACCATGTTATCCAGATTTTTCCGTGCCTTTGACATGTTCAATTGTGCCTGTTCGTTATCCTTCACAACCGAAACAATACTAACGGGATACGAACACTTCTTACTCTTAATGTAGGTTGAAAAATCAAGAATAGGCTCCATATTATCCATATTAGCGATCGATATGAGAATGTTTTCGTCTTTTTCCTTCACTATATCGGTATGTTCTTCATCCTGTTCTCCGTCCATCACCACTTTACGTGAAGCATTCCCCGTAACCACTGTTGCGACAATGCAGGTAACCAAAATCAACAAGATCGTTCCATTGAGTACGTTTTCATCAATAATTCCATTCTTATGGCCAACCATGATAACAGCCAATGTTGCCGCAGCATGTGCACTACTCAACCCAAATATTAGATTGCGCTGACCACGGCTATATTTAAAAACAATCTGTGTCAACCAGGCCGCCACATATTTCCCGACGATCGCCACAACCGTGAGCGTCCCCGCGATTATAAGCGCTTGTGGACCTTTCAGAATCACACTCACATCGACAATCATCCCTACCGATATCAAGAAAAAGGGAATGAAAATTGCATTTCCAATAAACTCAATCCGATTCATCAAAGCGGAAGAATGAGGAATCAGTTTGTTCAGTGCCAAACCTGCCACGAATGCTCCAATAATAGGTTCGAGGCCCGCAATTTCAGCTAAAAAAGCAGCAAAAAATACCACGGAAAGAACAAAAATATAATTGGAGGTCTTTTCACTCCCCAGACGTTCAAAAAACCATTTTGCAATGCGTGGAATAACACCAAACATGATAAACAGGAAGATAGCGAAGGAAATTGCCAGCGTTATCCAAAACTCATTTCCAATATTCCCCTGAGACACTCCCGTAATGACAGCGAGTATAATTAACACAGCCGTATCCGTCAGGATTGTTCCACCGATCGTAATGGCAACAGCTTCCATTTTCGAAATACCATAACTGTTTACAATGGGATAGGAAACCAATGTGTGGGTAGCGAACATACTCGAAATCAACAAACTTGGCAATACACCGTATCCGAGTAATAAGTGACAGACCGGATAACCAATGCTGATCGGAACAATGAATGTGAGGAAGCCAAAAAGCAGACTTTTGTTCTTGGTCTTTTTAAATTCATTCATATCTAACTCGAGCCCGGCGATAAACATGATATAGAGAAGACCTATTGTTGAAAATAATGTAATAGCCGAATTTTTTTCCAGCCAATTTAGTCCATGCGGGCCAATAATCACACCCGATATAATCAATCCTATAATACCCGGAACCTTAATCGGGCGTAGTACAATAGGTGATAATAGTATAATAAAAAGTACCAGAGAAAATATAAGTACAGGATTTTGTAAAGGCGCTTCGAAAGCGTGGGAAATATGCTCAAAAGTTTTATTCATAAGTGCTTGTATACTAACCGTAAAACATAACTACTTATTTTTCTATACAGCTCGAAAAATAGTTAACAACACTAAAAATACGATTTTTTTTAGAATGCGGTGTCTAAAAATAGTGCTACTTAAAAGAAATTGCCTTAATTGGATTAATCTTGGTAATTAACATAGAGGGAATGAACAATGAAATCATCCCAATAAATACAACGGCCAAATTGACTAAAATTACATCAGACCACTGCAGCTTAACAGCGACATAGGAGATGTAATAGGTTTTCTCGTCCAGCTTAAAAAAGTGGGTAAAGTCTTGTAAAAAGTAGAAGCCCAAACCGATCAGGTTACCAATTAACAATCCAAGACCGATCAGGTACAGCGCGCTATACATGAAGACCCGACGAATTCCAGCATTGTGATACCCTAGTGCCTTTAAAATACCGATCATCGATGTGCGCTCCAGAATGGTGATCAACAGCGCTGAAATCATATTAATGATAGCGACGACAGTCATCAATATAAAAATGATCTTGGTATTCATATCCAACAATTCCAGCCACTGAAAAATATCCGGCACCTGATCCTTAATATTGATGGCCTGCATATCAATGGGCAACAGTTCTTCCACCTTATTGGTTGTCTGTGCAAGCTGACTAAAATCTTTAATTCTAATCTCATAACCGCCCACTTCATGATCGTCGAGGTTACTTAGTTTGCGAATCACATGCAGCGATCCGATTACATAAACCTTATCTAACTCTTCAGAACCCGTATTAAAAATTCCTTTTATGACAAATTTACGTTTACGGATTGGATCCTGAACGAAATACATGATAAAGTCATCACCAACTTTCAGCAATAATCGATCTGCAAGATATTTGGATACCAAAATCTGATTATCGGCATCGTCTGATTTAAAGTCTATCATATTCCCTTCAATCAGCATACGCTGAAAGGGCTGTTGATTATACAATGAATCGATACCTTTAAGCACTACGCCTTCAACCTCATTATTTACATTAATAATCCCTGCCTTAGTCGCAAAAGAACTGATCGAACTCACTTCTGGAATAGCCAGTATTGACTTTTGAAGCTTTGGCGTAAGCGAAATGGCGGCATTCTCATATGACTTATTGAGGTCGTAACGTAGCACCAGTACATCTGCAAAAAAGCTTCTTTGCTTACTTATAATTTCGTCTTTGAATCCACGCAATACTGCAATAGAGATAATTATTGCTGCAATTGCAAGAGCAATAGCACCAATAGTTACCCGAACGATCAATTTTGAAAACGTTCTCTTGCCAGAAAATGCAATCCGATTTGCTAAAAAATAAGGAAAATTCAAGCTTTAAATATATTTATGTAACTTCGCAAAGTTATAAAAATTTGTTAGTCTCAAAACTGAAATGACAAATAATTAGGTGTTTTGTAGCAGGTCATTCCAGGACCCGTTAGGACACGTGCTTAAAGAGTTTAAAAAAAATATGATGCGTATTATTTTCATGGGTACTCCCGATTTTGCTGTCGCTTCACTGGAGGCACTTATTCAATCTGGCGAACAAGTCGTAGCTGTAGTAACGGTTCCGGACAAACCTGCTGGGCGGGGACAAAAAATACACGAGTCGGCCGTAAAAATATTTGCTAAGCAACATAACATTCCTGTTCTCCAGCCGGTCAAGCTGCGCGACGAATCTTTTTTAAACGAACTGAAGAGTTACCAAGCGGACCTACAGGTTGTAGTTGCTTTTCGCATGCTTCCTGAAGTTGTGTGGAATATGCCTAAATTTGGAACAATCAATGTTCATGCCTCTCTTCTACCACAATATAGAGGGGCAGCACCTATTAATCATGCGATTATAAATGGAGAGAAAGAATCCGGAGTAACCACCTTCTTACTGCAACACGAAATCGACACCGGCAATATTTTATTGGCAAAAAAAGTAACGATCAAAGACACCGATAATGCGGGCGATCTTCATGACAACCTCATGGTTGCTGGAGCAGAAACGCTTCTTCAAACTATCCAACAATTAAAAACAGGAACTTTACAGCCTAAGCCGCAAGAAGTCCTCGCAACGGACGAGCCTTTAAAACATGCGCCAAAAATTTTTAAAGAAGACTGTAAAATAAATTGGGATCAACCAACAGAAAAGGTCTACAACTTCATTCGTGGATTAAGCCCCTACCCCGCTGCGTTTACGCTGTTAAATGAAAAGGTATTGAAAATCTATGAGGCGAAAAAAGAAACGGTCAATACCCCAACTGTGCCAGGCACACTGGCCACCGATAAAAAAAGTTTCTTAAAGATTGCGACTCAAGATGGATACCTTATTATCTCTGACCTTCAGCTGGAAGGCAAAAAAAGAATGCATATCGTGGATTTTCTAAAAGGCTATCGATTTTAGCCTTTCTAGTCTCCACCATCATCGTATTGCAGCAGATCACCGGGCTGGCAGTCTAATGCTTTGCATATCGCTTCAAGGGTGTCTAATCGCAATGCCTTTGCTTTTTGGTTCTTAATGATTGAAAGATTAGACAATGTAATTCCGACTTTGTCACTCAATTGATTGAGTGACATCTTTTTCTCTTTCATTATTCTATCCAAGTGAATTAAGATTGGCATAATATAATTTTTATTCTTTAAAATTTATTAATGTCATTGGTAAAACAAAAACACGCACAGTTTTGTTTTATCATAAAATTATCATTTTAAAATAAATTTCGAAAAATTAGAATGGCAACATGAATCAACTATTGGACCGTTACATTGTAAATAACAAGAAAAAATTAAACCCTTTAGCACTTTAGCAGTCAAATAGTTGAATACGATTAGTGGTAAATATAAGAAAAAAAACATTAAAATGGAATAGTTTTTGATAGCTTTAAATTCCATTTCAAAAAACCTTAACTCATTAAATATGAGTGGTTAGTTAATCAATTTTCCATTAATAATTCAAAAAATTTTCGTATTTTCGCAAACATTTCTTAGAGAGGAGAATTAATAAAAATTAATGAGACAGCTCAAAATTACACAATCTATTACCAATCGTGAGTCACAGTCTTTGGACAAATACTTACACGAAATTGGTAAAGTAGACTTAATTACAGCAGAAGAAGAAGTTGAATTAGCACAACGCATCCGTGAAGGTGACCAAGTTGCCTTGGAAAAATTGACTAAAACCAACCTTCGTTTCGTCGTATCAGTAGCAAAACAATATCAAAATCAAGGTTTAACCTTAGGTGATTTAATCAACGAAGGTAACTTGGGCTTAATTAAAGCAGCTAAACGTTTTGACGAAACAAAGGGGTTTAAATTTATTTCTTATGCGGTTTGGTGGATTCGCCAATCTATTCTTCAGGCAATTGCTGAACAATCACGTATCGTACGTCTGCCATTGAATCAAGTAGGTTCACTGAGCAAAATCAGTAAGGCTTTCTCAAAACTAGAACAAGAATACGAACGAGAGCCGTCTCCAGAAGAATTAGCAGATATTCTTGAAACTACGGTAGACAAAGTTTCGGATACCCTAAGTAACTCTGGGCGTCACGTATCTATGGATGCTCCCTTTGTTCAAGGTGAAGAAAACACACTTTTGGACGTACTGGAAAACCATGATCCAGACACAGACAGTTCTTTGATCGATGAATCACTATCCGAAGAAATCAAACGATCATTGGCTACATTAACAGAAAGAGAACGTGAAATTATCGTACTTTTCTTTGGATTAGGTTCCAACCACCAACTGTCGCTTGAGGAAATCGGAGAGAAATTCAGTTTGACACGTGAACGCGTTCGTCAGATCAAAGACAAAGCCCTTCAACGTTTGAGACACACTTCAAGAAGCAAAATCTTAAAATCCTACTTGGGTTAATAAGAGATACTTATTAAAAATTTTGGCAATCCCAATCAGAAATGATTGGGATTTTTTATGTACCTCCTATTTTGAATCCGGCATCAAAATAAATTCAAAAAGTCGATCCTTTTTCAAATATTTTACTGCAACGTCCTGTACGGACTTTGGTGTCACCTTTTTCAAATTATCCAACCTGCGCGTATAACGCATAAGATCAAGATCATTTTGGTAAGAGCTGGATATGTAGTTCAACCAATAGCTATTTTCACGAAGATTTAACTCATTTTGTCGCTGTTGCTCTGCCAGAAATTTATCCAGATCACCTTTTTCGGGCCCTTGATCCTGAATCTTTTTGACCTCGTCCAATGCCGAGGCGATTAAGGCATCTGTCTTATCAACTGCCGAACCAAAGCCAATAGAAAAAGCATAGCGGGGTTTCGGTAGCTTACTGAAACTTGCCTGAGCCCCAACACCATAAACTCCACCTTCTTTTTCACGAAGTCGTTCAAGTAATTTGATCGTCAACACACTTTCTAGCGCTTCCATATTGACATTTTCAGTTTCTCCATAACTATAGTCTCCATAATACGCCAGTTGTGTGCTCGCCTTTTCTTCTTTGCCCTTATGGACAATTACGCGTTCGCCTTTGCTTGGCTCCACAATATTCAGATCTTTGTAACTTTCGCCTCTTTTTTGAATCGGTAGAGAAGCGAGATAAGTTTCTAAATAAGGCTTAATCTGATTCTCGTCAAACGAACCTACGATGGTAAACACAAAATCAGAGGCATCGGCAAAGCGTTCTTTATAGATCGCCAACGCACGGTCCCTATCGATTTTACTGATCATTTCGACCGTCGGATTTTGACGGCGGACATTATTACCGTACAATACTTCTTTCACTTTGTCGGAAAACACATTATTGGGGTTGCTTAATCTATTTTCCAAAGATCCTTTCGCTCTGGTCATTGTACTCTGGAAAATATCCTGATCTAAACGAGGTTCGGTAAAATAGCCATAAATCAATTCAAAAGCGTTTTTTAAACCTTCTTTATCTGTACGGCCTGAAATACCCTCATAACGTTCGGAGATGTATGGAGAGATGGAAACATCCTTTCCTGAAAGGTACTTTGTGAGCTCAATGTTGCTCATTTGTCCTACACCACTGGCATCAATTAAAGAGGATGCGTTGGAGGCCGAAAAATAATCCGCATCGCTGTAGAGTGAAGTTCCGCCCGGACTATACGCCATAATCTGGATCTCATCGTTTTTAAAATCCGTAGGCTTAAGGATCACTTTTACGCCATTACTTAGTGTCAATTCTTTTGCTTGAACGGCATCAATACTTTTAGACGATACCACCTCACCTTTTACAGGTTCTTTTGAGAGCAACGGAAGATCAGACATTTTATCATCATACGCTGCGACGGGGCTCTCTTCAACTGCTTTTACCCAGCCCATTACCGCAGCTTCAGTAGGTAAGGTTGCTTTATCTTTTTCGGGTGCCATCACCAATACATCGCGGTTCAGATCGGTATAATATTTTTTTACTAAGCCATTGACCTCAGACAATTTTAAGGTCGGTAGCAGCTGCTTCGTGAGGCGGTAGGCATCTTCATTGCTTAAAGCAGGTTCGCCATCGATAAAATAATTGAGATAACGATTGACATAGCTATCCGATTTCTTTTTATCACGTTCGATAAAAGACATCTCATTCCCTTTTTTCATATCTGCAATGGCACGGTTCAGCTCCGTCTGCGTGAAACCATACTTTTGGATGCGCTCAAATTCGGTTAACATAGCTTTAAATCCCGACTCGAGCTCTCCGGGCTTAGGCACAACCAACAATGAAAAGGTATTGAGGTTAGCGATAAAATCACTAATACTTCCACCGGCTTGCATAAATGGAGGATTTGGCTGTTGCATCAATTCGGAAAAACGACCAGCGATCATCTTGTTGAAAACACTTTTCAAAAGTTCGTTTCGGTAATCCCCTACCGTTTCAACTTTATCCTTTTCGCTTTTGATGAGAATCTGCGCCACGGTATACGGTAACTCTGGATCTGAAATTGCTAAGAACTGATTTTTGTTTAACAGGTCTACCCGGTATTTTTTACGCTCCAATGCTTTCTTGGGCATTTTCATATCGGCAAACAACACCTTCACCCGTTCTTCCATTTCTTTGGGATCAATGTCTCCGACGATAATTAAGGCTTGTAAATCGGGACGGTACCAGTCTTGGTGAAATTTGCGTATTTCCGAATACGGGAATGTTTTAAGTATTTCCTCGGTACCTATTGGTAAGCGTTTGGAGTAAAGTGAACCATTCAGCAACATTGGAAAATACTGATCTTGGAGCCGTTGTTGCACTCCTCTCCCTCCACGCTTCTCTTCCAAGATAACTCCGCGTTCTTTATCGATCTCCTCGCCATCCAATAATGCATCTTGGGCCCAGTCGCGCATGACTTGCAAACCATTTTTCAAAAGTTCAGGGTCATCAGAAGGAATCGGTAATTGGTAAACGGTCTGATCGAAGCTGGTGTAGGCATTCAGATCCGACCCAAAGCGAACCCCGGCCTTTTGCAGATAATTAACCAATTCATTTTTCGGAAAATGCTTGAGACCATTGAAATTCATGTGCTCCAAAAAATGGGCTAAGCCCAGCTGCTTTTCATTTTCCAGAATAGAGCCTGCTTTCATGCCCAAATACATCGTAACACGACCTTTTGGCTCGCCATTTTTACGAATAAAGTATGTAAATCCATTTTTGAGTTTACCTGTAACAACTTCATTGTCGAAGGGTAATTTCTGATTCAAAGTCAAACTATCTTGCGATAGAATCGCGCGCGCTTCCGCAGTTAACGTGGTTGGCATTGTTGCTTCCGCTACATAGAAGGTAGCTGGTAAGAGAAAAGCTAATGCTAATGGTTTAATGAATTTCATAGAAAAAATTTCTTTTTTTTCAGTTATTTTTATCAATTGTTTGCTATTAGGGTAAAACGGAACTGGAGATCAATGTTCCGATAAATCATAAAATATAGCTTACTACGATTGTTCTCCAACACCTTATTGCACAGTATGCCGCTGCCGCTTTTAGTGGATGTGGTTCACGCTGTAGAAACCGTTTTAAAAATACTGAATATCTTTCAAAAAGAACGACAGTTAATTGTAATTTTGCTGCAAATGGATTTTAAAAACTGGAACGTCATCAAAAAGGAATTCGAACAATTCTTAAAGTTCGAAAGAGGCTTAAGTGCAAATTCTATTGACGCTTACTTAAATGATGTATCCAAATTTCAGATTTATTGCGAAGACAATCAACTGGTTTTAAATACCATAGCAAGAAAAAATATTCAGGAATTTTTGGTTTGGCTGCAGCAATTCAATATTTCACCTTTCACGCAGTCGAGATTGATATCTGGACTCAAAACCTTTTTTAGCTTTTTGATGATTGAGCATGAATTCAGCAACAATCCGACAGACCTTATTCAAGCACCGCGATTGGCGCGCAAGCTGCCCAGTGTTTTGAGTATACAGGAGGTCGATCAGATGATTTCTGCAATTGATCTCTCTTCATCCGAAGGCCAACGAAATAAAACAATCATCGAAATCTTATACGGATGTGGCCTTCGTGTTTCGGAACTTACCACACTCAAACTATCCAATCTATTTTTAGATGTAGAATTTATAAAAGTCGAAGGGAAGGGAAACAAAGAGCGTCTCATACCAATTGGTCAACATGCCATTAAATACCTTCGCATCTACCTGGAAACCATCAGGCCGCATATCAAGATTAAACCGGGAAATGAAGATATTGTATTTCTCAATAGACGAGGAGCTGCATTATCCCGGGTCATGGTTTTTTTGATCATCAAAGAACTTGCCTTAAAAATAGGGTTACAGAAAAACATTAGCCCACATACCTTCCGCCATAGCTTTGCCTCTCATTTAGTGGAAGGCGGGGCCGATCTGCGGGCTGTACAGGACATGCTCGGACATGAAAGTATCACCACTACCGAAATATATACGCATATAGACAAGGAATACCTGCATTCTGTAATCACGCAATACCACCCGCGGTCATAACCAACCTGCTGTCAACTAGCATCATTTTTTGATCCGAAGTATGCACAAATGAATCATTAGCACTGAGTTAAAAAAAAACGAGGAGCGGGTGAAATTTATATGCAAAAAAACGGCGCTAATTATCGCTAAAAATTGCCTGCTAAAAGTTACAATTTTATCGTAAAGATATTTGTTAGATCTAGAAAATAATATATCTTTGCGGGACGTTCCCGTAGTTCAATGGATAGAATTTCAGATTCCGGTTCTGACGATGTGGGTTCGACCCCCGCCGGGAACACAAAAGGAGACATTTCAATGAGATGATCTCCTTTTTTTTACGCTACGAACTCCAGCTCCGTGTTGACGTGGGCACGCGAATATTTTTCAGCAATGTATACGAATCGGTTGGCCATTTCATGGCGAAAAAATAGCTAATATACCAATTAGATAGCAGATATCCAAATACCAATTTACCCCTAGGCACAGCCTTAGAACAATTGTTACCCAGTACTCGTTCAGTGCTTGTTCACTCGTCACTGAATCATCACTGAACAAGCACTGAACAAGCACTGAGCAATCACTGTAAAAACGGGCAAGTTGGTTACTAGCGGTTCTTCTTTTGGCACACCAAAAATTAGCAGCGGAAAATCTGTAGATAACGCAGCATTTGTAACAAAAAATTTTTAAAACAAAGCTATTGTCTATATACTCTTCTGCAACAACTTATGCTGTGAAGCAGTAAAAATATTTCGGAAGATGATATTGATCTCTTGGTCCACGGCAGCCCCCAAAATCCCTGCCTGAGGATAGAGTTTAACGGTATTCGTTAAAATGGAAGAGACAAAATCACGGCTTTGCGTGGCTATTTGCGCATAAATTGTGGCATTATCGATACCATTACTGAGGTTATCCCAAGAATGGTCAGCCAAATGCAAGATAGCATCCTTTCGTATGGTGTAATCCTGTTGAAGCTCATCGAGCATGCCGAAAGCAGCTTTACTCGCTGCCTGTTCCCAATTGGACGCTTTACTTTTTAACACAAACAGTTTTTCAATCAAATCCAGAAATCGCTTATACATCCCGATAAAATTGGCCAGCAAGGTCAACTCAGCAAAAGGCATAAAGGGATATTGATAGCGTAGATCACTGCGTGTGCTTTTCGCCGCATTGATTTCAAAACACTGTTTACCATCAACTAGGACGTCCTGCAGCGAAAAAGAGTGCGAGGCAGTCACCTCTAATCCGAACGTATCCCAGTCATAATGAACCAGCGCATGTTCTCTATCGACAAAAAATGATTTTACAAGTGGATTCCCTTTGTCATCCATTACGGGTTTCCCCCCTTCCTGAATCGTTGCATTCAACGTAAAATGGGTTAAATGTGGAGCCCCAGTAGCGTACTTCCAAAACCCTGTGAGTCGATAATGTTCACCATCGCGCGTTGCTGTGCCCGATGCCTGCCCGCTACCACCGAAACAAACCCGTTCCATTTTAAAGATTTGATCGCCTAGAACGCGATCAATAAAACCGACAAAAAGATTTGCTCCCGAACATAATGTCACTGTCCAGGCCAGTCCGCCGTCCCAATACGCTAAATCAGCCAATACATTCAGACCTTCTGGTACCGTTAAACCTAATCCACCCAGTTCAACGGGAATCCAGATTTTAAACCATTTTCTGCGATAGATTAGTTCCAACTGTTCATCCGACAAAGATTTCTGCTGAATACCTTTTGCCTGACTGTCTTTCAGAATGGCAATATCCGCACTATTGAGTTGCATATCTCTCTTCACGTATTATTTTCCTCCAATTTAAATATCCACTAAATGCCATCACAAATAAAAACAAAGTCAGTCCGGAATAGAGAAACAATCCTTTATGGATCAATAATGGAATGGCCATTAGATTGCTAATATTCAACAGTATCCAATTTTCTATTTTGCGTTTTGCCAACAACCACATTCCTGCCCAAGCGGTGCAGGAAACGGCGGAATCCCATAGTGGAACATCGGAGTCTGTTAAATGCACCAATCCAAAATAGAACAACAAAAAACCAGCGGTGCAGATAAAGCATACTATCCACCAATCTTTCTTTTCACAACGTGTGATCGGCGTAGCAGCGTCACTGCTATATTTCCAATACATCCAGCCGTAAATGCTCATGACTAAATAATACAGGTGCAGCAATATTTCAGCATACAGTTTTGCGTGAAATAATACATATACGGATATCAGTATACCTATAATGCCAAAAATATAATGGATTGATTTATTTTGCCGTGAAAACCAGACTTGCAAAATGCCGAAAGAAACACCTAGCCATTCTGCCACTGTGGCTTGTTGCATCTGTTTTATCAAAGCTTCGATCATGGATTCGGGAGTCATTCGAATTGTTTATTAGTGCGTGCGATCTTATAATAAACCTTCGGGGAGAAAACAGCTGTTTTTATTGAAATTAAATCCCTACGCCAGCATTACCTGGATCAGGTATATAAAAGCGATTGTACAAAGAGGAACAATCGCTTTTATTGGGTATAATCTCAGCCTAGAACGGCAGAAGCCGTTCGAAGCACCCCTCAAGTATATTGTTGGTCGGGCCTGATTAATCGATAGCGATTAATTTCAACGCTTTGTGTGTGCGTATACGTGTTTCTTTACAAAGCTGTGCGTCGTCGTTCAATGATTTCCCGTGTGATGGTATCATCTCACGTAACTTCTTCCTGTATTCATCTGATTTAGCACGTTCAGGGAAACATTTCTTCAGCAAGCTGATCATGATCGCGACAGAGGTAGAAGCGCCAGGAGAAGCACCCAATAACGCGGCAATAGAACCATCTGAACTAGAGACGACCTCTGTTCCAAATTCCAAAATCCCACCTCTCTTTTCATCTTTCTTGATCACCTGAACCCGTTGTCCCGCCTTCTCAATAACCCAGTCCTCCAATTTTGCTGTGGGCATAAATTGTTTCAATGACTCCAGTTTATCTTTCGGAGATTTCATGACTTCTGTGATCAAATACTTGGTCAAGGGCAAATTATCAAGTCCGGCAGATAGCATCGGACGGATATTCGACAACTTGATCGAAGCAGGTAGATCGAAATAAGAACCCTGTTTGAGGAATTTTGTGGAAAAACCCGCATAAGGACCAAATAACAAAGCTTGTTTGCCATCAATATAACGCGTATCTAAGTGCGGTACAGACATCGGTGGAGCGCCCACAGAAGCTTTGCCGTACACTTTGGCGTGATGTGCTTTAATAATCTCATCATTCACACAACGTAGCCATTGGCCTCCTACCGGAAAGCCACCATAGCCTTTTGCTTCTGGTATTCCGGATTTTTCCAACAACAGCAAGGAGTGTCCACCAGCACCAATAAATACAAATTTCGCTTTGATTTCTCTCTTTACTCCTGTTTTTAAATCTTTGACCTCCACTTCCCAACGACCATCATCTTCACGTTCAATGTCAATGACTTCATGGTTTAGCGAAATGGATATATTTTCTTTATTTGCAAGATTAGTGATCAAATCACGTGTCAATGAGCCAAAATTGACATCTGTACCAAGATCCATTTTCGTTGCAGCAATCTTTTCATTTTTATCACGCCCCTCCATCATCAATGGAATCCATGATTTCAGCAACTCAGCATCTTCAGTATACTCCATTCCCTTAAACAAGTTTTGGGTGGTTAACGTTTCCCATCTTGTTTTTAGAAATTTAGCATCTTTTTCACCAAAAACTGCACTTAGGTGTGGAATACTACGGATAAAATTTTCAGGTTGGGTAATGACGCCTTTATCAACGAGGTAGGACCAAAACTGCTTAGATACCTCAAATTGCTCAGCAATTTTCACTGCTTTATCAATCTTTACAGAACCATCTTTCTGTTCGGGTGTATAATTTAGCTCGCATAAGGCAGAGTGACCCGTGCCAGCATTATTCCAAGCGTCTGAACTTTCAGCAGCCACAACATCCAAACGCTCAAGAATTTCAATATTAACGTCTGGGCTTAATTCATTGATTAGAGTACCCAAAGTAGCACTCATAATACCGGCGCCGATTAGAACAACGTCAACTTCTTTATTTGATTTTTTGCTCATGTTTTTGTGATTGATGCAAATTTAATATAGTTTTTGATAAACGTCCAAGTCTTTTGTCAAAAAACTGTACTTTTTAGAGGCACTTATTCAAAAATACCATGGATTTATTAAAATTATATAAAGTGAGTAAACGCTTACTGCTAAACACGAAATCCGTTTGCTAGAAAAATAAAAAGCAACGCCTTTGTAAACATCCGCAGCTGGCATCATGTTCTGCTAATTTAAAACCTTATTTATCGAAAGATTTTGTGTTATAATATAGTTTTAACATTTTTGCAAAATGTCTATAGACGACAGCGATAAAAAATAAAAAAAAGAATCGTTGTGGCATAGCTAGATGGCGGCCGAAGGAATTGAGCACGTTTGGTATTGATCTCCATAATGAGTGAGATGAGCAACGCAGCAGGAAGTCGGGACGATGGCTCTATGTCGTATCGTAAATAATTAAAGATAAATAACTTATACAGATGAAAATACTCGAAGGAAAAATCGCTTTAATAACAGGAGCATCGAAAGGAATCGGAAGGAAAATTGCAGAAGTTTTTGCACAACATGGTGCTAACGTCGCTTTCACCTATCTTTCTTCTGTCGAAAAAGGACAGGCGTTAGAACAGGAGCTTCAGGCTTTCGGTACGAAAGTAATCGGCTATCGTTCTGATGCTTCAAAATTTGAAGAAGCAGAACAATTAGTCAACTCCATTGTTGCCGATTTCGGCGGACTGGATATTGTCGTAAACAATGCCGGTATCACAAAAGACGGCTTATTGATGCGTATGACTGAAGAAAATTGGGACGATGTCTTAAATGTCAATCTAAAATCGGTCTTTAACGTGACCAAGGCAGCTTCAAAAATTATGATGAAAAACCGCAAAGGTTCATTTATTAATATGTCTTCCGTAGTGGGTGTTCAGGGAAATGCTGGTCAGGCGAATTACGCTGCATCAAAAGCAGGTATTATCGGATTTACAAAATCTGTCGCAAAAGAATTAGGTTCGCGAAATATCCGTGCGAACGTGGTTGCTCCAGGTTTTATACGGACGGAAATGACGGATGTATTGGATCCGAAAGTTGTTGCCGGATGGGAAGCAGGAATTCCGTTGAAACGTGCTGGACAGCCGGAAGATGTTGCTAATGCCTGTCTTTACTTAGCATCAGATTTATCGGCATACGTAACCGGTCAGGTCCTTCCTGTTGACGGCGGTATGCTATAAAATTGAACAAGCTCAGATGCTTTTTTTAAAATTGGATCTGAGCTTGTTAGACGATTTGTAGGACATGCGTTTTCCTATAGTACACAATTGAATAAGTGCACTGCAGCTTAGTCCGAAGAATAATTACCTACACTGCTCATCGGCTATGCTATCATTCAATATCACTACGCTTTCGATAAAACTGAAACAATAAGACCTGTTAATGTTTCTAAATTTTAATTAATTTTGTCTATCAAATTTTTAAATGCTATGACGAATTGGAAGGATTTTTTTGAGATTAAAACCGAGGACGATTTTAATCAGCAGTGTTTAGAGATCTACCAATTCCAAAGCCAGCATTGTAAAATTTATCGGGACTATATCCGCATCCTGGGAAAGGATAAGGCCCCCATTGAACACTATACGCAGATTCCTTTCCTGCCCATTGAATTTTTCAAAACCCAGCAGGTTATCACCGAAGGAATGGAGGCTGAAATAGTCTTTTCCAGCTCCGGTACAACGGGAATGATTACTTCAAAACATTATGTAGCCGACCTCAATATCTATGAGCGTACCTTTCGTGGGATCTTCGAAGATTTCTACGGCCCTTTGAGCAATATTGCCGTACTCGCGCTTCTCCCATCCTACTTGGAGAGAAGTGGATCTTCTTTGATATATATGGTTGACGATCTTATGGAACAAAGTGACCAACCTGAAAGCAATTACTTTCTGTATAACCATCAAGAGCTATACAAAACCCTTGTACAGCTCAAAAATAAGGGGACGAAGACGATTCTCTTTGGAGTAACGTATGCGCTTCTCGATTTTATCGAACAATATGCCTTCGATTTTCCAGAATTAATCATTATGGAAACAGGAGGAATGAAAGGAAAGCGCAAGGAAATGGTCAAAGAAGAAATCCATCAGCTTCTTGAAAAAGCGTTTGGTGTGGTCGGAATTCACTCTGAATATGGAATGACGGAACTGCTATCTCAGGGCTATTCCTCTGGTCAAGGAATTTTTCAGCTACCAAAATGGATGAAAATACTGATCCGGGATACGAATGATCCACTGAGTTTGATTGATTCAAATAAATCTGGAGGAATTAATGTTATCGATCTAGCGAATCGTTATTCCTGTTCGTTTATCGCAACACAGGATCTAGGGAAAGTACATGCGAATGGATCCTTTGAAATATTGGGCCGCTTTGACCAAAGTGATATACGGGGTTGCAACTTGCTGGTTCAATAAGGATTTAAAAAAGAGTATAAGATAGCATTGTACCCGATTGCCGGTACTTAAATAAAAAAAATACTTGATCACGTTGTGCTCAAGTGTTTTTTTATTGCATTAAAATCAACCTTATTTCAGGCTTGGGTCCTCAAAAGTGTTACCCGATCGCATATCCCCAGAATCATATCCTTTTTTAAACCAGGCCATTCGCTGTGCAGATGTTCCATGGGTGAATGATTCGGGTACAGCATAACCCTGTGCTTCTGTTTGCAGCTTATCATCGCCGACCGCCTCAGCCGCTTTCATGCCATCCATAATATCGTTATAATCAATTTTTATATCGGTATACTCGTTGAGATAATGTGCCCATACGCCTGCATAAAAGTCCGCCTGTAGTTCGGTCATGACAGAGATTTTATTATTTTCCCGCTCACTAAGCTTAGCGCGTGCTGCATTGGTTTGGGGTAACAGTCCAACCAACTGCTGAATATGATGTCCAACCTCATGTGCTATCACATAAGCCATCGCGAATTCTCCTTTTGCGCCAAATTTATCTGACAACTCTTTACTAAAGCTTAAATCGAGGTAAATTTTTTGATCACCAGGACAATAGAATGGGCCATAAGACGCTTGTCCCATACCACAACCGTCTGTTTGCGTGCCACCATCGTAAAATACGAGTGTTGTTGGTGTATAGTTTTTCTGCATTTGTTCTTTAAATAGCTTTGTCCAGACATCTTCGGTGCTTTGGAGCACAGTCAATGAAAACTCTGTTAGCCTTTTTTCTTCAGGATTTAACTCACGCGGCTGCCCCGACTGTTCGGTCTGCGCCCCCATATTTTGGGCTTGTTGTAAGAGTTGCGTCGGATCTCCTCCCATCAGAAATCCTATGACTAAAACAATAATTCCCCCTATTCCTCCTAATGCTATTTTTCCACCCCCCGACATCCCCCTGCGGTCTTCAAAATTACCACTTTGTTTTCCACCTTGCCATTTCATAGTATTGCCAAATTATAGTTAATATTCGTTTCCAAAGCTGGACTAATACAAAATCAATACCAACATTCTAGATACAGAGGTTTTATTTTAAGAAAAAAATTGTAACGCATTTTGCAGGCCAACATTTTTTAGGTCCATAAATTCACCGCTATCGAAAGATGTTCATCATCCAAAGTAATGCATTAAAATAGCACTAGAGGCGGCAAAATTAGTAAAGTTGTGATATTGGTCATTGTGTGTCAGAACAAATTTGGCTAAGTTTGGACTTTCAAAAAATAGATATGAAGTTAGAAGAACAATTACAGGCGAGAGCTGGTGGAAAATGTGAATTAACGGGCAATGAATTGACATTAGTTGCCTATACACTACCTCCAGAAATAACGGCAAATTTGGACAATACCTTACTGATTTCAGAAAAATTAGTCAACCAGCTCAATAAAACAGAACAATTAAATCCCGAAGACTGGAAATTTCTTCCAAATGCGATGTGGTCTGAAAATGCGGCTGTACAAATTGTATGTTGGCGGATGTTAAGCCGTTTAAAAAATGAAGGCTGGGCATCGGAAGCATTGGATATTTTATATTTGGATGACGAAACGTTAGCTGAAGCTAAAAAAACCGGCGACCACGAAAATGACGGCTATGTTTCCTTTCATGAAGATAGCATTGGTCAAAGACTCTTTGAAGGTGACACGGTTGTATTAACAAAAACACTCGACGTAAAGGGCTCTTCTCTCAAAGCCACGTTAGGTACAGTTGTGAAGAATATCAGACTGGTAGCCAACAATATCGAGCAGATTGAAGGAAAGATTGAAGGTCAGACGATCGTTATTTTAACCAAATATCTCCGTAAGCAAAACTAAGTATCGCCACTTTCAAAAGCGAAAGGCTTAAAAAGAGTGGAGTAACCCGCTCTTTTTAAGCCTTCTTATTTTTTAACTATTTTCATCATCTGGGATAATTCCGCACAAACTCAAAGTGATAGTTTGGATGTTGTTTTAGGCTATCGATTAAATCTGATAAAAGTCGCTGCCCTTTTTTAGTCTGGTACATATTATCATGTGTCAACAGTACCACATTGTTTTTCGTATACGACGTTCCTTTACGAAGTAGATTCTTCATTTGGGTATATAATTGATTTACGGACAGGTCTGGCTTTCCCGTCACACCATTAATTTTCCATTCACAATCCCAACCAATGACCTTATAACCATTCTGATGTAGTAATTCGGCTGTCGACCCCCCTGTTTTTAAATCAACTTTCTTACGGTCTCCGATATACCAGATATTCCTTCCTGGCAATCGCACGATTTTATGCTCGAGCCCCAAGGATTGCTCAGCAAGTTCAAAATCCTCAAAAGCAGCCTGCGGATTGGAATAAAATACAGTATACTTGTCATGTGCGTGCCAAAAGCTATGGTTATAACAATCAACTAAAGGATTACGCTTGTAACGTTCGGTATAGCTGTGCAACTTCTTACTCATTTTATCATGATGACCGATCAGAAAAGTATTGATTTTAATACCTTTTGCAGTTGCAATGGAATCAAGATACTGACTTCCATTCAGAGGCCCATCGTCAAAAGTAAGATATATATAACGCGGAGAAACAGTATCGGTCAATAATACAGTTGTATCCTTGGCGCTTTTAAAGCGCTGACCTTCCTCTATTTTATTCAGGGTGTCTTTTTGTAAAGAATCTACGCTACTGACCGAGTCCTGCACTGTAACTAAACTATCTTTTACGGCCGGGATGGAATCATCCGGAGTACCACCATTTTTAACCTTGCTTTCCCCACCTTGATTACAGGCATATAACCCTAAACTAACAATCCCTACCCATACCGCACCGAAACGAATCCCTTTTCTCATTACAAAAATTAACTTACACATTGCTATTGTTTCACAAACCTATGGTAGACACGACATGCAGCTCCGATAGATTTATTGTAGCGCAAAAATAAGATAATTTTTACGAATCAAGGTATTCTGTTTTTTAATTTATTTAGGAGTAAAAAAAAGAAGAATCTATGGCCTTATAGATTCTTCTTTATACTTCAATTGAACGACGTACTCAATTAAACGATCGTATTTCAATGTAACGAATTAGTGCCTGTGCTTTCCAGGTCCATGCCCAATACCGCGTCCATGATGACCATGTCCTCTATCTTGTCGACGACCTTCGTTCCATGAATGTCCACGGCTTACCTTGCGGCGCTCGCTGGCAAATGAATACCCACCGCCGTGACGGCTGTCGCGAATTGCCACCTGTCTTCCGCGGTATCCCCCGTAACGACTTCTATACCGGTCGTGATGATGCCACGGTGTACGGTCATTAATAACCACCTTGTGCACTCGGTAAAAATCATAATGTCTATATCTTCTTGGAAGGTTAGCTCTCCTTACCCAGCCGCCATGGTCGTAATAAACATAACATCTCGCGGGCACATCGTAATACATATTATACTCTGGAATATAATAATATCTGGCATAATCATAACCAACTGGGCCCCAACTAGGCTGACTTCCGATGTTGACGCGAATACTGACTTGCGCCTGTGCAGCATTCACCATAAAAAGGCCTGCAATGACAGCAGCTGCATAAAGCAATTTTTTCATAAGTAACTCCTCCCTTAGTTTGTAATTTCTTCTTTACAATACGACAACAAACTGCATGCAAAAGATTAATATCAAAATGTTAATTTTTGTTAACTAATTGATAAAAAACTCATTATTAACACCTTGACTAACCTGATTATTCACAATAAAGTGAAAACATTATTGGATACTATGTTGTTCAAATAATAGATAATAGTTAATAGAAACTTTAACAACAGATATGATGAGCACATATAACGTAGGTATATTAGTTGGTAGCTTAAGAAAAAACTCTTTTAATAAAAAGATTGCGGAGTACATCGTTGATCAGGAGGAATCTAAATTTCGCTATAGCCTGATCGATATTAGCGATCTTCCTGTGTATAATCAGGATTTCGATGATGAAGGCACTCCGCCGGCTAGCTATACAAGATTTCGTCAAGAGGTTAATGCATTGGACGCTGTACTCTTTATCACGGCAGAATATAACCGTTCAGTTCCTGCTGTATTGAAAAATGCACTCGATGTGGGGTCAAGACCGTATGGTAAGAACAGTTGGGATGGCAAACCTGCTGCAATAATATCTTCTTCCATTGGTGCATTAGGCGGTTTTGGTGCCAATCATCATCTGCGGCAGTCGCTTGTATTCGTCAATCTTTTGACAATGCAACAACCCGAAGCATATATCGGTAATATTGAGTCCAGTATCGGATCTGACGGAAAAATTGAATCTGAAGAAACGAAGGATTTTCTAAATAGCTTCAAGGATGCATTTGAGCAATGGGCTGAGCAATCTATAACTACAAAAGGGCAGGATTAATTCCCGCCCTTTCTAAATTCTTGCCTCTCTTGGCACTATGACTCTACCGTGCTAGTCTTGCTCATCACTGATATTATAGTTCCAAGTGAGTAGTTTTTCCTGCAGAATACGGGATATTTTATTAAAGTAGCGCTTTTGCTTATACCCCATCACCCATTGCACACCTTGTACAGCATTGGTACAAAAAATCTCATCGGCCCTTTTCATAATCTCGGGGCTTATTTGGGCTTCAACGACTTCAATACCTTCATCTTGAGCCATGTCCATGACTACCCTACGCATAACTCCCTCGATACATCCTTCGGACAGTGCAGGGGTATAAAGTACTTTCTCATAAAAGACAAAAATATTGGATGTCAGTGATTCACATAAATAGCCCTCCTGATTTAGGATCAATACATCGTCAAACGCCATTTTCTTTTTATAAATACCGGCCAGAACATAAATCTGCGCATTTAAAGACTTGATTTTTGACAGATCGCTATATGGTTTCTTAAATTCATTGTACAAGCCGACGATCAGCCCCACCTTCTTATCCCGAAGATTGGGTTCTAGCCGTTGTACCTGCAAAACAAAACCGGGCTTATTAGTTGTCGGACTATACAGACCGCCACCTGATCGAAATACGATCAATCGGATACGAACCTGCTGCCCCAACATATTATTTTTACGGATTAATTCTTCAGACCGCGAACGAATAAAAAATTCGTCAAATAGATTTGCATCGTCCAGATGAATCAATTCCATGCCTTTCTGTAAACGTTCGACATGAAAATTTAGAAAACGGATATCACCATCCTTATAGAGCATGGTTTCGAACAACCCATCCCCGTAACGAAAACCTCTATTCTCAATGCTAAATATTTCCTGATTTTCCGGCACTACATTGCCATTGAAATTAATATAGTTTGTTGGCATCTTAATTTTGTTCTAAATTTTAACCATTTTCTACAGCCATTGAATTTGCTGCGTATCCGCGCCATTTTTCTAAAGCTAAACGAAAATCTTCAGGGTATGGTACTTCAAAGTACATTTTTTCTTTTGTGGTAGGATGAATGAATCCCAGTACTTGCGCATGCAGTGCTTGACGAGGCAGCAAAGAAAAACAGTTATCAACAAACTGCTTATACTTTGAAAACACGGTACCTTTTAAAATCTTGTCTCCGCCATACATAGCATCGTTAAATAGCGGATGCCCGATAGACTGCATATGCGTACGGATCTGATGTGTTCTTCCCGTTTCTAGCTGGCATTCGATTAAAGTGACATAACCTAAGCGCTCCAAAACTTTATAGTGTGTTACCGACCAACGCCCCTTCTCTTCACTATCATACATCGCCATGATGCGTCTGTCCTTAAGATGACGTCCAATATAACCTGTTATCGTTCCGTCTTCTTTTAAATCACCCCATACCATGGCGATATACTTGCGTGTAATGCTGTGGTCGAAAAACTGTTTCGCCAAAAAGGCCATGGACTTTTCATTTTTGGCGATAACCAATAACCCAGATGTATCTTTATCAATTCGGTGTACTAATCCCGGACGATCAGAATTTCCCGGTAGCTGTGGCAGCTGCTGAATATGATAGGTGAGCGCATTCACCAAAGTTCCTGTATAATTATTATATCCTGGATGTACAACCATTCCAGCCTCTTTGTTCACAATCAGAACGTCATCATCTTCATATTTGATATCCAAAGGAATATTTTCTGGATAGACTTCATTATCACGCGGGGGATCAGGCAACACCAATGTAATTACATCACTAGGTCTGACTTTATAGCTCGCCTTAATTTCCTTACCGTTGACCATGACAGAACCTGCTTCTATCGCATGCTGAATTTTACTCCGCGTAGCATTTTCCACTCTGTTCATCAGATATTTATCAATGCGGAGTAATGCCTGCCCCTTGTCCACCTCTATCCGTAGATGTTCAAATAATTCTTGTTCTTCCTGATCTTGCAATCCAATTTGTTCTGTCATCCTACAAAAATAAACCAAATGAAACAATTTTCGTTAAATTTGTTTTCATTTAATGTTATGTTGCCGTTCAAAATCCACAGTCCCGAAACTGAATTGCATCTCCCTGCTTGGGAGAAGAAGCATGTAAAAGTAACGCTTAAGCGGGATGACTTCATACATCCTTTTATTTCAGGGAATAAATGGCGTAAATTAAAATACAATCTAGCGGAAGCAATACGGCTTCAGAAGAATCATCTTGTTACATTTGGAGGTGCCTGGAGCAATCATCTTTTAGCTACAGCCTGCGCCGGAGCAAGCTTTAAGTTTAGAACAACCGCATTTGTCAGAGGGGAAGAAGGCGTCAACAACCCAGTTTTAGCCATGTGCCGACTGTTTGGCATGCAGCTTATTTACGTCGACCGCGAATCATACCGAAATAAAGAAAATTTATACGAGCGTTATTTTGGTCAGGATCCAACGACATTCTATATACATGAAGGCGGTTACGGTACGCTCGGAGCTAAAGGTTGCGCCGAACTGGTCGATGAACTCCAACAAGAATACCAGCATATTTTTACCGCTTGTGGTACCGGCACAACATTGGCGGGAATAGCCAACGCCATAGATAAACGGGATGCATTGACGCGTGTGCATGGTATACCTGTTTTAAAGAATGGAGGCTTTATTCAAGCGGAAGTCGATCAACTTTACCCCAACATAACTGCTCCTATTTTACATCTTAATTACCATTTTGGAGGCTATGCAAAAGCAACTGCCGACTTATTGTCTTTTGTTCAAAATTTTGTAACAACTACTGGGATACTGATTGAGCCTACATATACCGGCAAATTGCTCTATGCCGTGGATGATCTGATAAAAAATGATTACTTCACTCCAGCAGACAAAATACTTGTGGTGCATACCGGCGGATTAACAGGCATTCTTGGTATGTATGAACGTTTCAATTTTATTGATGTACATCAATAAATACACTTCCGTATCCCACAAAGACATTTGATTGACTTTTTTTTAACGATTATATTGTATGTTTGACCATCTTTTAAAGTAAGAAAGACTGTAAATAAAAGGAATAAAGATTAAATTAATAATATAACGATGAAAATATTAGCATTTGCAGGCACAAGCAATAAAAATTCTATCAATAAAATGTTCGTCACAAGTACGTCGAAATACTACAAAGAAGCAGAAGATACCATCGAATTGCTCGACCTAAACCATTTTGAAATGCCTATCTATTCTTACGATAGAGAAGCGGAGCTAGGCATTCCGCAATTGGCTTATGACTTTGCCGCAAAAATGGATGCGGCAGATTTTCTTTTGATTTCTTTGGCTGAACATAATGGTTCGTATACTTCAGCCTACAAAAATATTGTTGACTGGGTTTCGCGTATTCCCAATCGTAAATTATTCAACGGCAAACCTGTTTTCTTGTTAGCTACGGCACCAGGTCCAATGGGTGGTGCAACTGTATTGAACACTGCTGTCAACCGAATTACCTGGGATGGTGCGGATATATTAGATTCATTCTCTCTTCCTGAATTTCACAAAAATTTTGAAGAAGGTAAAGGGATTATAGATCCGACCTTAAGAAGTCAATTAGAGGCTAAAGTAAGAAAGACAAAACGTATTCTTGCGGAAAAATTAGCGATACAAGGTTGACAAAAGATTAACAAATAATCATTGTGAAAACCTCTTTTAATATGTAAATTGAAAACCTATTAAAAGAGGTTTTTTGATATGGCAAAAAAAATATTATTACTAGTAGGAGACTTTGTAGAAGATTACGAAGCGATGGTTCCATTTCAGGCAATGGGTTCCATAGGAATAACTGTAGATGCAATTGCACCAGACCGAAAAAGCGGTGATGTAGTGCCAACAGCAGTCCATGATTTTACGGGCGACCAGACCTATAAAGAATTGCGCGGACATAATTTCGCTATCAATACGGATTTCGATCAGGTAAATGTTGAAGATTATGATGGTTTATATATTGCTGGTGGCCGATCGGCAGAATATATACGCCTTAACAAACGTGTTTTGGAGATTACAAGACACTTCTTTGAACATAATAAACCTGTCGCGGCAATATGTCATGGTATTCAAGTGCTGACGGCAGCAAAGGTTCTTGAAGGACGTACGCTCACCGCCTATGTTGCTGTAGGTCCGGATATCGAATTGGCTGGTGGTACGTGGAAAAATATCCCTGCAGATCAAGCAGTCGTGGATGGAAATTTGGTCACTTCTCCCGCTTGGCCAGGACATCAGGCAATTTTGAAAGAGTTTTACAAATTATTAGGCATAACAATTACAATTTAAGTGTATTTTAATGAAGAAGAATAAAAGGTTATGGCTGCTGGCCATACCAATTTTGGTGCTGTTGGGATTTATTTTAAAAGATAGCTTCAATCAAAAAAGTATTGAAGATTTACCAGGGGGGTTTAAGGAAGTTGCGTTTGTCAGAAATGAACAAAATAAAGGTGGTATCATCCGTATCTATGCTGTGACCGTGGGTGACATTTTAAATGCAGATTATACAGGCTGTCTTGAGCTCATGCCTGTTAATGACTATGGAAGTATAACAACCGTGTACTTCTTCGATCGAACGGCTCCTTATCCAACAAGTCTATCGATCGATACACCGCATTTCGACACCACAAAATTCAAAGCAATTCAAATCTCAAAGAAATACGGAAAAAAGGACTAGACCTTGCCAAACGGAAAGAAATATCCCCGAAGTTTTTATAAACCTTCGGGGATATTTTTTGGAATAACTTAATAATTCGTTAACACAAAAAAGTTCGATTATACCCGATAGAGCTATAGTTTTGCTTTTTAAATTTACGTATATTTAGTTATGGCGAAGAAATTTATTCCTAGAGATGTTAGTTGGTTGAGCTTTAATGGAAGAGTGCTCCAGGAAGCTGCGGACGAAACGGTTCCTTTACCCCTAAGAATCAAATTTTTAGGTATATTTTCAAATAACCTTGATGAATTTTTCCGTGTACGTGTTGCAGGACTAAAGCGAGCTATAGACCTAAAAGACAAAAGTGCCAACCAGTCATTTTATGAAGACCCACAGCTCATTCTCGAAGAACTCAATATCAGGGTGATCAAACAGCAAAAGAAATTTGACAGTACCTGGAACCGTATCCAAAAAGATATGGCCAAACAACATGTCTATATTAAAACCAGCGAAGAACTGAATGTCGAACAGCAAAAATTTGTCAGTGACTATTATCAGGATGACGTCGAATCGAACGTTATCCCCTTAATATTAGATGACGTACGACCAATGCCCTATATTCGCGACAAGAGTCTTTATTTGGGTATTGCTATGGGGAAAAGGGAATGGCAATATGAAACGAAATTTGCTCTCATTGAGATTCCTACAAGTTCAAATGGGCGCTTCGTACAGTTACCGTCACCAAAGGATGAAAAGCACATTATACTTTTGGAGGATGTGATCAAGTTTAATCTGCCATTGATATTTTCCTATTTTGGTTTCGATGTATTCCATGCTCATGTCTTTAAAGTAACGAAAGACGCCGAATTTGACATTGATAACGACATCAATACAAGCCTTGTTGAGAAAATTAGCAAAGGGGTAAAAAATAGAAGAAAAGGCAAACCGACACGCTTTGTATTCGACCAAGAAATGAACACGAAGTTGGTGGAATTCTTGATCAAAAAACTTAACTTATCCAAAAAAGATAGTATTATTCCAGGGCAGAAAATACACAACTTTAAACACTTTATGGACTTTCCAAATGTATTTAAGTCCTACAATCAACCATTGGAGAGAACGTCTTTTCCGCATCCTAGTTTTCAAAATTACGAGCGTGTAACGGATACTGTACTAAAAAGGGATGTGCTACTCTCCTTTCCTTATCATGAGTTTAGACCGATTATTGATCTTCTCCGCGAGGCAGCGATGGATCCGGATGTGAAGACCATACAGATTACAGCATACCGCTTAGCTTCAAGTTCAAAAATTGCAAATGCCTTGATCAATGCCGCTCGCAATGGAAAAGAAGTCACGGTGATGCTCGAACTCCGTGCAAGATTTGATGAGGAAAATAACCTGGACTGGAAGGAAAAGCTCGAATTGGAGGGCATTAAAGTATTGACTGGTATCCCAAATAAAAAAGTACATGCAAAACTATGTGTTATAAAAAAACGTGCTGGCATGAAAACAATCCAATATGGTTTTGTCAGTACAGGAAATATCAATGAAAAAACAGCAAAATTATATGGAGACTATTGCCTGTTAACGAGTAACAGAGATGTGATTGCCGATATCAATAAGATTTTCAATTACCTTCGACGTCCTAAATCAAACCCCGCTGAAATTATCAAAAATTGTAAAAGCCTTTTGGTATGCCCAACGGATATGCGCAAAGAGCTGCTTCATTATATCGATCAAGAAATTGCAGAAGCCAAAGCTGGGCGAAAAGCTTACCTTATTGTGAAGGTAAATTCACTGAGCGACAAGGAAATGATTAAAAAGCTCTACGATGCGGCAACGGCTGGTGTTAAAATCGACCTTATTATTAGGGGAATCTACTGCGCAACAAACCAGAAGAATTTTAAACTGCAGATGAATGCCATTTCAATAGTAGACGAATATTTAGAACATGCACGTGTGATGTATTTTTATAACGCTGGCCGAGAGCAGCTATTTATTTCGTCAGCGGACTGGATGACACGAAACCTCGATCATCGTATTGAAGCAGCCGTAAAAATAACAAACAAAAAAATAAAGGAGGATTTAAAAGAAATGCTTCAAATTCAGCTTAATGATAATGTCAAGGCACGGATATTAAACAATTCGCTGAGCAATCATTATGTAGAGAATACCAAGGCGCCATGCCGGTCACAAATTGAAATATACAATTACCTGAGAAAGAAATTAGCTGATCATTAGGTGCATTTTCTATTTAAAAGACAATAGACGGAAATTGGCGGATGATTTAAATACGGACGAGAATCAACGTTTTATTATATTAATTCAAGCGCAAGTTGTATCTTCATTCCATGAAAATCAACTTGTGTCTTGCACTTGGTTTAAGCTTTTTAAGTTCATTTATCTGTGCACAGGAAAAAAGCATACCATCGGATTTTGTATATGTCACGGACATCATTCCTAAGATTAGCTTGGAAATGCGTTATTTCGGCAGTCACAACTTTACAGGAAGACCAATACGGGGTTATGCAAAGCCTGTTGCGATTTTAACTAAGCGGGCAGCCATCGCACTGCAGCAGGTGGAAAACCATTTAAATAAAAAAGGTTTGGGCTTGAAAATATTTGATGCCTACCGTCCGCAGCGCGCTGTTGACAACTTCAAGTCTTGGTCATTAAAAACTGACGACACCATTGCAAAAAAAGAGTTTTATCCACATCTCGATAAGAAGAATTTGTTCAGCCTAGGGTTTATCGCTTCCAAATCAGGCCATAGCCGTGGCAGTACAGTAGATCTTACGATCATTAGCCTGAAAGACAACAAAGAAATTGACATGGGCGGGCCGTTCGATTTTTTCGGAGCTGTGTCACACCATCAATATGCAAATCTGACGGCAACACAAAAAGAAAATAGAAAAATTCTAAAAGAAGCGATGGCTAAATTTGGGTTTAAAGCTTACGATAAAGAATGGTGGCACTATACGTTGCAAAATGAACCTTATCGTAAAACTTATTTTGATTTTATCGTGAAGTAAACATGACTGTAAAGGAAATACCATTCGAAAATAAGGGCTTTTATGTTTTTCATTTTAAAGGCAATAAATCAAAACCTGTCTTCAGTTCCGAGCAGCAGCACATCCTAAAAAAGGGTGAACTCTATTCGCTCTGTTTAATAAAAAGGGGCGAAACGTCTTTTATCATCAATAATGAGCGCATACAGGTAGCACAAAATCACTTATTGTTAACCAGTCCATCATCGAGAGTCAATAGCTCTTCTGTAGCCAAATCGTGGGACTGCGAAGTGTATTTGCTTTTCTTCACATTGGATTTCACCTTCAAATTGGACTTTCAGCAGGATTTTTTTGATGTAACCAAAAAATCGCTGGCTATCAACGATAGTTACATCTGGTCGCTATCCAGTCAAGATGCGACTAACCTGTCTAATTTATTTAAGCAGTTTATTCACTACGATCGGCAAGCGTCGAACTACCTATTCAAAAGTCAGATTGTAAAGTCTTTAACAGAAATATTATTTTGTGAAATTGCGCGATTAGGAAGTCAAAACCTACGAAATACATCTGCTATCCCTTCACGGAAACGAGAAATACTGGCAAATTTTTACTTGCTGCTCAAAAAGTCATTTCATAAAGAACACATGGTAAAATTTTATGCCGTGCAACTCGGTATCACGGCGAAGCAACTCTCGGTAATTACAAAGGAGCTTACAGGAAAATCAGCAATGGAACTTATTCAGAATGTCTTGGTGGAAGAAGCAAAGTCTTTACTCTGCCAAGGGCTTACGATGCGTGAAATTGCAATGAAATTACACTTCTCGGATCCGTCTTTTTTCGGCAAATTCTTTAAGCGAAATGTGGGTATCTCGCCTAAAGAATTTCGTCAGAACCTCTATTTAAACAAAGTCCATTAAATCAAAGATACTTGTAAACTGCTGATCTGCAGCCGAAGTATCCTGCAATTTGTCTTCGCCCCACGTCTGCCCCTTCAGCCATAAGGTTTGGCATCCAACAGCTTTAGCAGGGACCATATCCTTACTATACGAGTCGCCTACGACAACGATTTCTTGTGCAGGAAGTCCTAATTTGTCGACACCTAATGCATAAATTGCAGGATCAGGTTTGCGTACACCGACAACGGCAGATTCCACAACCGACTGAAAATAAGGTAAAATACCAAAATCGGCAAGCACAGATTTCAGATTGCCATAAAAGTTGGAAACCATCACAATCGGATATTTTTCATGCAGTGAATTTAGAAGCGGCTTCACCTGATCAACTGTATTCTTCGCGAGGGAATAGCCATCAAATGCTATTTTATCAGCTAATGTTTTATCTAGTTCGTACCCTGCAGCAATAAGGTATTCAAATTGTACATTGAGCTTTGCCTTCAATACCGCTAAAAAATCAAAGTCAGGCTTAATAATCGGTTGTAAAGCCATTTGACGTTCTGCGTAACTATAGGCTTCCTGAAAAGCGTTCAAATTTACAGGAACCTCGTATTTTTCATAACCCGACCAGATAACGGCTCCCCAATGACCACCATTTGTATCCAAGGTTCCACCATAATCAAAAATAATCCCCTTCATGTTAAACTTATTCATTTATTTCTTTTTTACTAAACTCATCCAGCCCAAGCCGATCATAATCCATACAATTTCTCTAATTCTCGTTACAACGCCCATAAAAATGCCGACTTTAGCAGGTAATCCTATACTCATGACAGCCATGGCTAAACCTCCCTCCCGAGTCCCCAATTGCATGGGAAAGAAAAACACAAGATTAGCAAATAATGATGAACCTGAGCTGATGATCATGGCATCAACAAAATCAATATTGATATCTAAGGCTAAACCGATGAAATAAATCTCAAAACAGCCCACTACCCGAGCTACAAACTCCCAGAAAAGAGCTTTGTAGAAACGGTCGCGCCGATTTTGAAAAAGATTTTTCACCTGCTGATCCACATCATTTAAGGTTTCATACTTCGTTTCTAACAAATGATTGACTTTTTTACCTACCAAAGGTAATTTAGACAATGCTTTCAAAAGCGAAACTGTAATTCCCTTCTTATAAAATTTTGTAAATAGCCAAGTACAAATAATTGCCATTACAAAAATCGCAGCACAGGCCGCGTTTACCATCGTACTGGCCGGTACAAACCAAAGGATAAGGAAAACAGAAGCTACCCAAAATAAAATATGGGACAAGATATGCATGACACCGTACAACAGTACCGAAGAACCAGCCTTCGAGCCTCCAACATATTTTTTGAGTTCAATAATACGATAGGGTTCTCCTCCTAAAGCAACAAATGGCGTAATATAATTTATTGCATAACCCGATATCGTCAGTTGTAACACTTTCCAAAAAGGCACATCCGTCTGAGGTAATTCGGGCTCTTCAATAATTGCCTTGAATGCCATGGCATTCATCCAGTAGAGTACTGCCCAACTGCCAAGTACAGGCAAAAACCACCATCCGATTTTTTCAAGGTTGTTCCAAATCTCATCAATGCCCATTGCCTGAATCATATAGGCAAGTGTACCTATACCAATCAGCATAAAGAGTACTTTATAGATCTTACTCCCCATAGGTTGGATCATTTGTTAATTTATCCACAAAATAACCACTTACTTTCTCCTGTCGGTTACACATATAGATTAATATTGGATTTAAGACAAACATATCAAAGAAAAAATAAATCCAAGGCTGACCAATAAACAACCAAACAAATAGGAAGATCACTCTGGTGTTGAACTGAACAATATTGGTATATTTCATCAATGGCTTATTCTGCGCTCTAAAATCTAACATCAACTGCTGTGGCAGTTCATCTTTATAGCGACTCTTCACAATACGCAATAGTTTTTGCAACTTCGGAGAAAGCTTTTCTTGGTTTCGCGTATAGCCCATATAGCCATTCAAGACAAATTTGCTAAAGAAATTCTTACGCCAAGACAAGGCTTCATAGTCCGCTTTTAAATCACGGGTATTGTCCAGCTCACTTCCGGCTTTACCTTTTATAAAATACAGGTGAACATTGCGGTAATAATCGGCCATTGCTGACTGAATCATATGCGATACACCGGCAAGCACACAAAAGACCCATAACCATTGTGACCATCCCTCATTGATACTGCGCAAGCAGATTGCTATATGAATGGAAGCAAACCAAAAATCGCCGGCAAAACCATCCAAGATGCGGCCAAAACGACTTTTGTTATCTGTCATTCTTGCCAGCTGCCCATCGGCACTGTCTAAAGAATTGGCAAAAACCAATAAAAGCATACCAATTACATTGATCCACAGTGCTGGGTAATAGAATAAAATACCCGCAGCAACGCCAAAGAAAATACTGATAATCGTCACTGCATTCGGCGTAACACCTATTTTAGCACATACTTTTGCGATGCGATAACCAATAGGTCGATAAAACCAGATGTCAATTCGCTCTTCTGTATCATTAGATTTTAAAGATTGTTCGAATGCACTCAAATTTGCGTCTTCGATTACATTAACTTGTTCTTTCTGCATTGTGGTTCTTTTCAGTAAATTTATGGTAAACCATTTGAGCAATAGCCTCAGCCGCCTCGGCCCGGCATGGTGCAAAACTTGGCCAGTCATTTAAATCTATAATATGGAAATCTCCATTGGCATCAATAATCACATCGCCGCCGTAGATATGTACATCAAGGACTTCAGCAGCACGATTAGCGACTTGTTTTAAATTGTCTAGGTCAAAAGGAAAATGTACCACCTCATCATTAATTTGCTCGTACAAATCATATTTATGATGATTGTGTTCATAGGGGTAGAAATAATAAAAGAACGCCGTTCCCCGTACAGCATAAAACTTCAATAAGTCTCCGGCAAGATGTTCAGAAATTACAGCTTCTTTAATTCCACGTAGCGCATATTCATTCAAGATATGTTGCGCTTCCTTGAGACTTGCGGCAAACGTAACGTCTTCTTTATGAATAGCATGAAAATCGCCACGCTTAATCCATACTCCCTTCCCTTTCAATTTCTCAAAAATAGATTGAATGTCTGCTACAGTAGATATCACAATGCTTTTGGGATAAGGAACTCCGCCTTCCAAAAGTTTAAGTGTCATATTCTTACGATAGCAATTTTCAATCCCAAAACCCGAATTCAAAACAGAGGTACCGTTGCTTTGAAGCGATTGCAACTTTTTGACTAAAGTCTTTGTTCTGCCCATCGTTAAGATATTGTCTTGCTTTATGGTTGACAAAGACAAAAATTCATCTTCATTACAAATTTCGACCGAAGTACCTTTTTCGTTCAGTTTTAAAATTACTTCATTGAATATAGCGGCGTCATTTCCCACATGATTGGGTGAAAAGCGATTTTTTCGAGTTACGCCTAAAATTGAAATCATATCGCTCATTTTTCTAACTAACTTCCTCACTCAAAAATTGTTCAGCGACTTCTCGATCTCTTAGATGATCAATGTCGACGACTTTTTCAAACACAAATGCTTCAACTTTCAAACTATTTTCCAGTAAAGCACGCTGAAAATTACGCATTCTCGAATTTCCAGCAGCAACGGAACTTAATGCACAATCCATGGCGGCCTTACGGAAACAATAAATTCCACCAGAAACATACCTCGTTTCGGGTGTTGACCTATCTAAGAAAGCTTCCACTTCAAGTTGTTGATTGGTATTGACATACAAAGGGCTCTCATCATCAATAAAAGGGGTAACAGCCATAAAAGCATCTGCATTTTTATGTTGATGAAAATCATCTAAGTAAGCATGAAATTCATGTGGCTTAAAAACCGTATCGGTTGTTGTAAGACAACAGGAAGCCCAATTAGGATTGTTTTTAACAAGCAAAGCAAAACTGTGTAAGGAACTTTCAGTATCTTCCTCGAGCAGCACAATAGGTAATGCAAAAGTCGTTTTTTCCAAAAACAATTTCAATTCCGGAGATTGTTTATTGATGATGACATGAACTTTTTGTGCTCCTTCTTTGGCAAATATGCGAATCAATCGTTCAATTAATGGAACTCCATGTAATGGTAGCAAGGGTTTCGGTAAATTGAATCCCTCCTTTCGCAATCGAGAACCTTCTCCCGCTGCTATAATAGCAAATTCCATCTCTTCTAATTGCAAAATAAAATCATTTATTAAAAAAAGCAAAACCCCCGTCATTCGCTCTGCGTTGATAAACACAAAAGCCTACAGAGGGTTATATCAAGTCTCCAACCGCATCAATGGTGTTGAAGAAAAAGGGGAAAAACTGTCTTTAACAATTGTTTCCCCCATCTTATTAAGGTCGCTTATTGAATGCTATCTACTAGCTCTTGGTAATAATCCAATCCCAAATGCGTGATTAAATCTTCACCCATAATGTGACGCAATGTATTTTGCAATTTCATTAATTGTTTGAAGATATCATGTTCTGGAGGTAAACCTGGGGCCGTTTGAGGCGATTTCAAGTAGAAGGACAACCACTCTTGAATACCTGACATACCTGCACGTTGAGCCAGATCGATAAAAAGTGCTAAATCCAACGCAACTGGAGCTGCTAAAATTGAATCACGGCACAAGAAATTGATCTTAATCTGCATTTTGTAACCCAACCAACCGAAGATATCGATGTTATCCCAAGATTCTTTATTATCACCATGCGGAGGATAATAATTGATGCGTACTTTGTGATAAAGGTCACCGTACAGTTCCGGATTCTTTTTTGCATCTAAAATTTCTTCCAATACCGATAATTTAGAGACCTCTTTTGTTTTGAAATTTTCCGGATCATCTAATACCAATCCATCACGGTTACCCAAGATATTGGTCGAAAACCAACCTTCAACACCTAAAGCTCTTGCTTGAAGCCCCGGTGCTACGATCGTTTTCATTAATGTTTGACCTGTCTTAAAATCTTTACCTGCAATAGCTACCCCGTTTTCGTGTGCTAGCTCAATGATTGCTGGCACATCACACGTTAAATTTGGTGCACCATTGACATAAGGAGCACCTTCTTTTAAAGCCGCATAACAGTAAATCATGCTTGGCGGAATGCGCTGATCGTCATTATCCAAAGCCTCTTCCAGTTTAGCTAAAGTTGAAAAAGCTTCGTTAGTTTCTATATAACGTTCTGTAGAGCCACACCATACCAATACGACGCGGTCCAATCCATTTTTCTCTTTAAATTCACGAATATCACGTTGTACGGCATCTGCCAATTCACGACGTGTTTTTTCAGATTTGATGTGTGTTCCATCTAAATTTTTAACAAAATTACGATCAAACACAGCCTTCATTGGTTGGATAGCCTCCAATTCAGCTTTAACAGCATCCAATTGACCTTGCTCCAATACCTGTGCTTTTGACGCAGCCTCGTATACGTTATCTTCATATACGTCCCATCCGCCAAAAACTACATCTTCCAATTTTGCTAAAGGGACGAAATCTTTGATTAATGGATTTCTGTTCTCAGTGCGTTTACCCAGACGAATTCTGCTCAGTTGAGAAACAGATCCGATTGGTTTTGAAAAACCTTTGTTTATAGATGCCACACCAGCGATCAATGTTGTAGCCACAGCACCTAATCCCGGAATAAGAATACCCAATTTCCCATTGGCATCTTTCACTTGTTGTCCCATATTAATTCTATATACTTAAATTGTTATTTAATTGATGTATTATGATAAAATAATTCTTAAAATTAGCTTAAAAAAACATAATTCATACCACTTGGCATTATATTTATAAAAATCGCGAAAAGTATCGATAATAATGCGACTTGAGACCTAAATAAATAACCTGAAAAACAATTACTATTCGTATTAAACTACACCATCTCACTGAGATTTAATGATTTTGGCTAAACCTGTCAATCGAAAAATAACCTCCTACTAATCCTACTCAATATATCAACATTCGAAAACTAATCCAAATTCAAAACAAAAAAAGTTTTTATTTCTAAAAAACTGGTCAATTTTTCCTTTTCTATTTCTCACAAATATGACAATAAAATTGGAAAATGGCGTTACTAGCACTACCTTTAGTTTTAAAATCTAATACCCGCAATAATTCTACAGCATTATTAGTAAACAATCTAGTGTAAAATAAGGTTACACCGAGTAAGTACCGAACAAATAATTATCTAAATGAAAAATACGATTTCGTACCTCACCTTAACGTTTTTATGTGCCAGCCACTTATATGCGCAAACAGCTGCCGACTCTGCTTACGTTAGAGATTTTTATGAAAAGACTGAAGTGACAATACCAATGAGAGATGGTAAAAAATTGTTTACTGCGATCTATAGTCCAAAAGATAAGTCGAAGAAATATCCAGTTTTGCTCAACAGAACGCCTTACACTGTTTCTCCCTATGGGCGAAATGAATATAAGAAAAGTCTAGGAAACTTTCCGGCAATGATGCGTGACGGCTATATTTTCGTCTATCAAGATGTGCGCGGTAAGTGGATGAGTGAAGGTGATTTTGAGGATATACGTCCGACTACATACAGCAAAGATAAAAAAGCAATCGATGAAAGTACAGACACCTACGATGCACTGGAATGGTTGCGCAAGAATCTTAAAAACTACAATGGTAACGCGGGGCTTTACGGGATCTCCTACCCGGGCTTCTATTCTACTGTAGGGCTTGTCAAAACACATCCAAGCTTAAAAGCAGTCTCCCCCCAGGCTCCGGTAACAGATTGGTATATCGGCGATGACTTCCATCATAACGGGGTTTTGTTTCTGCAGGATGCGTTTAGCTTTATGTCAACCTTTGGCGTCCCGCGCCCCAAGCCCATCACGCCAGATCAATTTAAAAGCAAAATCCAGATTGAAGAAGCGGATAAATACAACTTCTTTTTAGAAGCTGGAACAGCACGAGAACTTAAAGAAAAATATTTTGGGGATTCTGTTCAATTCTGGAATAACCTATTTAAACATCCCGATTATGACGATTTTTGGAAATCGCGTGTAATTACCAATGCTTTACAGGAAGTGAAACCAGCAGTGATGGTCGTCGGGGGCTTTTTCGATGCTGAAGATGCCTATGGAACATTTAAGACCTATCAATCGATTGAAGATAAAAGTAAAAAAAACAATTCGATTTTGGTTGCCGGGCCTTGGTATCATGGCGGTTGGGTACGATCAGAGGGAAACTTTCTGGGAGATATTCAATTTGATAAAAAAACCAGCATAACGTATCAGGACCAATTTGAGCAACCATTTTTCAAATTTTACCTGAAAGGTGAAGGGAATTTCACTCCTTCAGAAGCTACTATTTTTGTATCGGGCACCAACGAATGGAAACACTTTGAACAATGGCCTCCTAAAAATGTGGAGACAAAAAAACTCTACTTCCATCCTCAGGGAAAACTGGCATTTGACAAAGTGCAGCGTACAGATTCCTGGGATGAATATGTAACTGACCCCAATAAGCCCGTCCCACATCAGGGTGGATTAATTCAAAACCGAACGCGGGAATATATGGTCGACGACCAGCGCTTTGCAGCCAGCCGTCCTGACGTAATGGTATATCAAACAGAGCCATTGACTGAGGATATTACGATTGTTGGTCCCGTCAAAAACCATCTTAAAGTTTCCTCAACGGGTACCGATGCAGACTATGTCGTTAAACTGATTGATGTTTATCCGAATGATGCGCCGAGCTATCAAGGAAAAACAATGGCCGGATACCAAATGATGGTTCGCGGAGAAATTATGGCCGGAAAATATCGAAATGGTTTTGAAAAAGCAGAGGCACTAACGCCAGGAATGGTCGAAAAGGTGAATTTTGAAATGCCAGATGTGGCACATACGTTCAAAAAAGGACATCGAATAATGGTTCAGGTACAAAACTCCTGGTTTCCGCTAGCAGAACGAAATCCACAGGTATTCTTAGCGCCATATACCGCTACCAAAGCTGATTTTCAGAAAGCTACCCAACGGATCTTTCATGATGTGAATAATGCAACATATATTGAATTTGATATGCTTAAGGATTGATAGCTCTAAGTTAGACGACCTATCCGTAGCTCTTTAGCTACAAATATCAAAGGCAATTAAAAAAAAAATGAAATAAGATTTGCAGAGGTGTAACATTTACACTATCTTTGTATCATCATAATTTAGGTTTATAATTGGTTATTTAAGGTTTTCATTCTCCCCGTTTGAAAACCTTTTTTTATTACCTTTAAGGTCCATCAACCGTTTTTCAACAACGCTCATTACAAAACAAATTTACTGATTGCCTGTTCTCGAAGAATAGTGCTTAAATTAATTCTCAAAAAATGAGAGAAGTTCTTCAACAATACTGTATTTTTAGCGGATATATTGGGACTAAAGTACTCAGATGTATAAATAACAAATTTAAATAGTGGAAATATAATCGAAATATATGGCAGAACATGGGGATTTGCAAATCGCAATACTAATTGATGCGGACAATGTATCTTATCGAAAGATCGAAGAGATTTTGAATGAAGTCAAAAGATATGGAATTCCAACCATCAAACGCATCTACGGAGACTGGACCAATCCTTACGTTGAAAAATGGAAGGACAAACTTCTTACCCATGCTATTACTCCAATCCAACAATACAGTTATACACAAGGCAAAAATTCGACCGATTCGGCATTAATTATTGACGCGATGGATATTCTGCATTCGGACAGAGTGGACGGATTTTGTATCGTTTCAAGCGATAGTGATTTCACCCGTTTAGCCACACGTTTACGGGAGTCGGGTAAGCTTGTTATTGGTATTGGTGAAAAAAAGACTCCTAAGCCTTTCATCGCCTCTTGTGATAAATTCATTTACGTCGAAATATTTGAAAAAAATCAAAAGAAAGAAACGGTAGTAAAGAAAAAGCAGCAAACTCAGCCTAAACCAAATCCTGTTGAAAATGTAACGAGCATAGCAGTACTGGATGAGGAAACCCTAGAACTTTTGAAAGACACTGTGGATGATACAGCGGATGAAAATGGCTGGGCATTCCTGGGAGAGATTGGAAGTCTTTTTAATAAAAGGAAGCCTGACTTTGATGCGCGCAATTACGGATACGATAAGATGTCCCACCTTTTCAAAGCGTATAAAGAAGATTTTGAAATTGAGGAAAGGAACACGGACAAATCGCGTATCAAACACTATTATATCCGCAACATCATTAAGCGTCCTTTGTCCGCTGTAATCCCTACACCGCCGCTAGATAGTGAACCAAAAATAGTTTCGAACAGTACAACTACAACGGAACATACAGACAAACCAGCAAATCAAAACGGTAGAAAAAAAGGAAGGCCCGGGAGACGGCAGGATAAAGTACTTGCTGAAATAACGCCAAAAGAGATTGTGCAAAGCCCTGCGGCGCCGGAACAGAAAATAGAAGAGACTGCTCCAACATCAGGGGATTTGCCTAGCAGTATGCTATTCCCTTCGGAAGGCAATAAGATCACTGCGGATGATGTTAAAAAGACACAGATCCGGATCACAAAGGAATTTAAACCTTTGTTTCCAACCAAATCTCAAAAATTAAGGATTATGATCAATGCTGGTGAGTATGAATGTAATTTTACCTATCGGGGCAGAGGCTTTCACATACTTAAATTAGGAAAGGAAGCGGCAACCCAACTTGCACTCGCTGAGGGAATCCAAATACAAATTGTTAGACTGAACGAAGTGAGCTTTAGCCTTCAAAATAAATCTGTATAGGATTGCTGTTACTCCATCTGATTTTTTAGTCGATAAAACATAAGGTTTGTTTTATCGACTAATTAAAGTTTAGCGGTATTCTGCAAATGCAATATGATTTTCGACTGCTTTCGAATTGTTACCGCACTGGTATTAAACGGCTCAATTTTGGCTACTCTCAAAATAACTGATTAACGTCCGCCTGCAAATTCCATGGTAAAGTGGTAGTTCTCGTCAATAGCCACAGACTTACGGTCTACTTTTCGAAAGTCCCGCACTTCGTCCGTCCATAGAAACGGGTAAAACGAAAATACCTGATTACCATTTAGGGATTTCACATCGTCATTCCAGCCTTTCCATTTGAACGTTTCATAAAACTTTGCGACATCCCCTTTTAATGCCCAAAAGATAAAATCCGAATAGCCACATTCCAAGCTCTCCCATTCTAAAGTATCTTGCGCAAAATAGTAAACCTGTCCAATAGCATCGCCTAGAGCCCCTGCATTGATCGCAAAGTAGCCACCCAAAACGTCATCAGCAATGAGTAGAAAACCACCCTTTTCACCTTCCTTAACAAAACTTTTCCCTTTATTCCACTCCATAATTCCGCGGTTGAGCTTTGGCGAACCTGAACCTAAAATTCGTAGCCAGCCTCCATCGATTAAAATGCCACCAGTCTGGTGGATAATGGCTCCCATGGGAGATTTCGTGGTGATCTGTGCCCGCAAAAGTTCTTCATCAGCTCTCTTTGGATCGCGGGTAAGCACTTCATATGAATTTGTCGCTTCCTTCATCCAACGCTGCACGAGCTTCCATCCAGTATTACCTGTATCTATCAATTCTTTTAGACTTTTCATTTTTTGCTTTTTATTGCATGGTCAATCGCCCACCAACCGAATGGAACTTCCATGTCCTGATCAATTTTGCCGAAATTACCACAATTCTTTATCGCATCCAAATTGCACGAGCATAAGTACAAATACCAGAAAATATTTACTAAACCATCGCTATAAGTATTAGGAATCTTGCGTTTATTTTAATTAATTTTAGACTATGCAACATGAATTAGAAAAACTTAGATATCCTATCGGTCGCTTCGCCATACCAGATGCTATCGACAACACACTATTGAATGACTGGATTAAAACAATTACAGATTTTCCAACTAGATTAAAGTCCGAGGTCGGGGATCTAACGGACGATATGCTGGAGAAACGCTACCGCCCCGATGGGTGGACCATTCGTCAGGTTGTTCATCACTGTGCTGACAGCCATATGAACAGCTTCATCCGATTCAAATTGGCCTTGACAGAAGAAGACCCTACCATCAAATTATATGAAGAAAAATTGTGGGCCGACCTTCCAGATGCCAAGATAATTCCCATCGAAAGTTCGGTAAAATTGCTTGAAGGCCTACATGAACGTTGGGGGATTCTGCTCAAAAGCCTAACCAATGAACAGCTAGAAAGAGGATTTATTCATCCAGCCACCAAAAGGTTGATCTCTTTAAAGGTAAACATTGGTTTATATGCCTGGCATTGCAACCATCACCTCATGCACATTGCCAATGCCAAAAACTATTAATAGCGTTGGCTTTGTCGCAATGATCATTTCACTGATAAAAGATTATTGCAATAAAGCCAACGACAACATCACGCTTTATTAAAGTGACAATACCCATAAAAAGGCCATTAATCCTGCAATAGCAACCCCAATAAGGCCTGAAAGTAGAAACGACAGCAAATAATACCCTACGGTTCGTGTTTTCTTCTTCACAATATGAATAATACCCACCCCTAGCGTATAAACTGTTCCAAATCCACAAAAAACAATCGTGATCAAATCGATTAGAATGCCGCTGAAATCTATATTTGCTGATGATAACATGATGTTACTTATTATGTTTAACTAATTTATTAAATACGTTTTTCTTCCCTGTATGATAGCGATATTTGTCATTATTCCTTATCGAAATACTGTTCATATCCATCCCCCCTTACGTTTCATCCAGGCTTGATGAAACTGTACAAAATAGCTTTGATCGCGTCCCTGTAGCTGATAGCGCTCAGTATATAAATATTCGAATGCCGTCTCAGGTATTTCTATCACATTTCGGCTTAAGTCAAGATAAAACAGCCTCTCTCCCTTAAAAAGCAACAGGAGTTCGCCTGAGATAGCCATAGGCGCTGGATAGTGAAAAGGCGAACAGATATAATCATAAAGCTCACTACAAAACTTAAGCTTCGTATCGAAATAGCACATTCCCTGAGGGCAGTGTATGCGCATAAAATCCAAAAAGCAATGTTCGATTTTCTGATAGACATCGGCAGGTTCAAGTAACCACTCTCCGCGATGCGCATCATAAATCCCCTGTGTGTGGGAGCAGCGTACGACAAAAATATCTTTACGGTACTGCTGTATAGTATCTACTGCGACATTTTCTATCAGACTATCCTCCAGTCGGAATATCTCTTGTTCAAGCGAATAAATCTGCCATTTCTTCGTCTTGAGATAGGCGATACTTCGGTAGCCTTCTAACACCATAATCCGGTCGATTCCTTCATCCAAGGTATTACCATTGGGTTGAATGACAGTGATTTTTTGTTGTAGCTTATTGGGTTTAATCCAAAAATATCGATTTGCTAACGGCTGGAGGCTACCTTCCAAAAAAGTCCCCAAGTACTGACCGTCCATGAGATAATATTTCCTTTTTATCGTTCCTTTTTGTCGACTATAGAACAGCTTGTTATAGTCATACATAAAAGGTTCGGCCGCAGGATCTGAAATAATGAATTCTCCTTCAAGCGAAAGGAGAATGTTGCCCTCCCCTTCCCTCGCATTTAAAAAACCATATGCGATCCAGTCAAGCTCATCGTATAAGGCAGGTACACTCAGCTGTCTGCTATCAATATGTAGTACTCCGCGTTTTCCTGCCACTTCCACTTCTGCGTAGTTATTTCCGTTGATATACCTGGCATCAAAAGCATCGCTATATTGACAAGATATCAATTCTGCGCCGCTTGAATCGATATAGCCGAATCGTCCATTTGCTTCAACTACAGCGATACCCTCTTCATTGAATTCGAATATTTCATCATATATTGCCGGAATCAGGAGATTACCATTCGCATTTTTTAATCCTTTCTTTCCACCTGCTTCGAAAACCTCAGCTCCTTTGTCCCGCAAGAGCTCTTCCGACCATAATCCCAATCCGTAATCAATCCAATCGGTTTGAAGAGCATCCAAAAAAGAAGAATAGCCAGAAGTTTCCACCAGCGCGCCCAACGGATCTAAGGATTGTTCATCGACAGCTTGTTCATACAATAAGGCTTGCATGCTGATTTCATCGGCCCATGCTTTGGCCTGCAGGGTATCTTTCTCCGCGTTCATGCTAAATACATCCCGTCCATCGATCTGAAATGTATCGAAAGGCAATGCTTCCAAAAATTCAAACATTCGGTTCACAGGCTCATAATATTTTTTTTTATAATGCAATTGGTACCTATCGGCCAACAACGCATAAAAATAGCGAAGCTTCGCGATCCCATCTTTCTTATTTGCAAAAAGCTGGCTACCTTTGGACCGGATATTGGCCGATAATAAAGGCCGCATGAGGATGGGAATTTCGTAATTCCATTCGGCCAGATAAAAAGGGTATGTTTCTTTGGTCTTGAGATTTACATTATAAATATAAATGCGATGTGCCATGTGTTAATTTTTCTTTTTTTCGTCTCTGTCGCATTGATCTAAATCATCCTATGACTCGTGCAACTGTGGTAAAAATACTGCATTTATCAGTTTTTTCGATTAGCGGAAAACAGGGATTTTTTTTCGGTCTCTAAAAAAAATGTATCGAGATCGAATAATGAAAACTACATGTCAATCCATATGTTTATCATCAACGACAATCATTACTAAAAGAAACGACAATGAAATTAATACTAAAGATTATTGTTCTGCCCTGCGTGGCATTGCTTTTTAAAGACCAAACCTCCCTATCCACTGATGACCTTACGGTTTTCAAGCAACTCTATCCCATTACCGTTCTTCAGCCGGAAAGCAAAAATAGTTTTAAAAAATATGGGATCGAATTCTCCGGAGTATGTTATGCCTGTGATCTTGCAGAAATCAAAATCAGTAAAGAACAGTTTCATCTCGTCAACGTCTGTGATTCCAATGAAATCCACCAGATCAAGAATTTCACCTATACCAGCAGCGAGGGGGTCTTAATCCTAAAAACTCAGCACAATGAATTTATCTTCAAGCGAGTAGAGAAAGAACCTATTTTCGAATTGAAAATAAAGGGGGATGCTCTTTTGCTAAAGAACAAACGTATCGCAAAATACTACACACAGAAAGCGCTGATCGATCAGTTCGAAGTCCACGATTGCGGTGATTTTCAGGGCTAGCTAAACGTCACGCTACCTAACAGACGCTACCTTAAAATAACGTACTACAATAAATATGTCCCAAATCTTTGCATAAGATCTTGAAAGAACCCAACAGAAATAAAAGCAGGCAGTAGCTAATTTCTTTACCGCCTGCTCCGCTCGTTAAAACCTATACTTCAAAATAAAAACCCGATTCAGTAAGTTCTTTATATTTTATTCTGTCAAAACTGTAGATTTTCGCGGCCCTTGCACGCCGATCTTTTTGCTTATCGCTGTGGTCGATTAATAACCCCATGCTGAGTATTTTTTTTCGAAAATTCCCGCGGTCGATTGAGCGCTGCAGAACAGTTTCATACAAATTGTGCAAATCGGGCAAAGTAAACTGTTCGGGCAAAAGTTCAAAACCAATCGGCTGGTAACGTATTTTCCCCTTGAGTCTTTCGATGGCGGTATTCAATATCTGCATATGATCAAAGGCGAGATCTATATTTTCATCAATACCAAACCACTTGACCGCTTCAATATCTACACCTGCTTTCAACATATACGCTTCAGGCTTTACAAGTGCATAATAAGCAATGCTGATCACTCTTCCGCGCGGATCACGTGCTAAGTCTGAAAACGTATATAGCTGTTCAAGGAAAATATCTTGGAGACCGGCCTCCTCCCACAGCTTACGAAGGGCACAGTCTTCGGCTGTTTCTTCTTCCTGGATAAAACCGCCAGGAAATGCCCATTTTCCCAAGAAAGGTTCTATTGCCCGTTTGGTCAATAATACCTTGAGCTGATTTTTATCAAAGCCAAAGATGACACAATCCACCGTGACGGCCGGTCTGGCATATGCGTAGGTATATTGTTTTGTTGAACTTGCCATGTGCTACAAATTTACTTCTGTTGACAGTTTGAGCTGTATCCCGTATTTTTCTTTAAGTGAATCAAACTGCAGTAGCGTTTGCTCTTCGAATCCGGCAATCGGCGACATGCAGTCTATCAATAAAGTAATACGGGAGGTAATTGACCGATCATGTTCAAAATATTCCAAAATCTGCAGTGCCGAAGCCAATACGCAGTGGCTTGATGCCTCCCCTGCAATATAAATGGCATCGTATGCGCATATTGCTTCAAGAACAGCATGGTTTACGAATTTATTGTCATCGTATTCGGCTTTAATAATACCATACATCTCCGTGTACGGATCCTGTCCTTTGTAAACCAAGATCGGTTTTACCTTGCGCACCGCACTATGGAAATAGAGCATATTCGTAAATTGACTCTCAAGCTGCGCACCCCAGGTTCCCTCCAAACAGTGGTATGGCCAGATGCACAATTGTTTTTTACCTGCAGATTCCAGCTGCTGGAGATAATCGAGTGCTAAGGCTTTATGGCCATTGGCAAGGCGCCAGAGACCATCGCGGACATCCGCATAGCGAATGATGGTAAATGGCTCCGGATGATTTCCCGCCGCATCCACCCACCAGTCGGCATGGAAAATCTGCATCATCGAATGACAATCAAGACTGCACATCACTTGTGTAAGGGAACCCAAATTGCGGTACATCCAGTGTGTTAGGCGCTGAACATCTCCTTTAGACCCCTTGACGGCAAGGCTCCCAATAGATTCCATAAAGTCGTTCTGAACATCTATTGCCAAAAGCAGGGATCGTTTCGCGTCCAGGGCTGCCGGCTCGACCTTTTCCTCTTTTGCCAAGGCCAGCATTGCCGGTATTTTATCACTTTTGCCGCTGGCAATATCTTGCACATCGACAATCTGATCAAATGATGTTTTCATGCTATTCATTTTCTTTAAATCAATATTTATTGCGTTAAAACACTAGTCTTCTTCGCAATCTGCGCCAGTTGAGCGCATGCGCTAGTTTATTTAAGCAGTTAAAACTACCCCTTAAAAGTAGGTATGGCAGCAAATTTATGTGCAGATTGCGCAATACGCTTACGAATAACTTCGTCTATTACAAGGTCACCCGATGTACCTTTCAAAATAAACTCATCGATTTGCGCATAAGTCATTCCCAGTTCATCTTCATCCGTCTGTCCTTCCCAAAGGCCGGCAGACGGACTTTTATACTGAATAGATTCGGGTACGCCCAGGTATTTTGCCAAGGTATACACTTCCTGTTTGGTAACCATCGCCAAGGGATTCAGATCGTAGGCGCCGTCGCCCCATTTTGTAAAATAACCTACGGTAGCTTCGGCCATATTACCTGTGCCGATGACAAATCTGCTACCCAGCTGCGCAAATTGATACAAATAGGTCATTCGCACACGTGGACGGATATTGGCCAGACTCAAGGCTCTGTTTGCTGCTGTGGCTTCCGTTATAAACTCCTCGTGCTGGATCATCAGGGCGTCAACCGCGGGTTGAATATCATACACATGATAGGGAAAATCAAACTTCTGAATAAGCTCCATCGCATGCTGATGACTTTTACTAGTATTCATATCGCTGCCATACGGCATCATAACCAAGTGTACATCTACTTGTGCAATGCGGCATAAACAAGCCACAACACTGCAGTCGATACCACCGCTCATTCCCAATACAAGTCCTTTACGGCCGGCCGACTTCACTTGCTGAGCAATCCAAGATGCCATTAATTGTGCATACTTTGCTACGTTTTCATCCTGGATGAAAAACGGTTTTTTTACGCTATTTTCCATATACTCGAATTGTTTCGGTTTTTAATCTATTTCTTATTTCATCAAAGCTAGACGTGTGAATAAATTCACCATTTAAATAGAAGTCTTGCAGCATGTTTCTATTTTCTAATTCAGCTACAGTTTGTGGATTCAGGTCGTCTATTAAACGATACTCATCATTTTCGAACACGACAGCCACCATACCTTTTTGCGATTTTTTAAAGTTTCCAGTATCTGTAGCGGGGCGCTTCTGAATTGCTTTAAATTCTCCATTGACAATTTCGGCAGTTCCTTTTAAGGCAAAACCAAAAGTATCGCGTGTGACATATTGATAGGTGTAAGAGCCTATTCCCAATATGGCATTGGTGGAAGCAAACCCCTTATCAAGCAGACCTTGACAGATTTTATTGGCCCTATCCACCGTAATGGAATCGCCATACACCACGCCGATATGTGAATCCAGCTCCTTAAATCCCTTGCTGTTGGTCGTGCCCCCAAAAAGTTCATATAGACGTTCGACAATACCTTTCCGAACAGTACTGCTATCAGATTCTGCATCCCCACAGATAATTTTAACCGGATCGCCACTATCGGGACGGATGACGACTTTACCTTCTCTTGCCATAATAAGATTCTTCAACTGAGGCAAAACATGATCGACTACATGCCACAGGTCATAAGTGTCCGATACAATGGAGACATTTCCACTTGGGTATACATTCGTGATGAGATGCCGGAAAGCTTCCACTTCATTTGCGCCATAGGAACACATTACACTGTGCTCCGTAGATGGGGTATACATCATCACATCACTTTTTGCATGGTAGTAGGATTTCAGATACTCCCTGACAGAGAGTGTTGCCGAAACACCAAAGCTTAACAAATGCCCACCTGCTGTACGATAAGCTGTTTCGGGAGAACCCATACCGCGCATGGAAAAATCTCCGGCTTGCGTGAAAACTTTATTGACGTCGCCCGTTTTCTCCGCAAAGCCCATTAATACTCTTTTATATTGATCCGCTATGGTCGCCGCAGTCATCGGTGACCAGATATAAGCAGATAGCTGTGTCTCCAGATATCCTGGCAGCCAGAAAAAATCCGGATGCGTATTTTCAATCGTAAACATCGGCACACCGATAGGCACTAGACTACCTTCGGGCAAAGCTTTTACTTTGATTGGGAGATAACCCAATCGATGCAGATCGCGGACATGCTTTGATTCATGCATCGATGCGAACTTTGCGTTTGTATTTTCAAAAACAGCTGCTATTGCTTCCTCATACACAGCAACAACTTCTTCTTCCGGCTGTGCAAAAAAGTTCTCGTCAAATGAATTGGTGATTTCGGCTAGCGCCCCTTGAAGTCCAAAGAAAACAACATGATTGATACCATCTAGGCGTGACATGCGTGGAGTCCAGGTTTCGTATACCCATTGTGTATGATCCGGATATTGATCCCTATGACATAATTTGTAACCATCTGTCCAAAGGATTGGGTTTTTGTTCATCGATTTAAACATGGTGCTCATTTGTTAAGTTGATATAATTTATTTTAGGATGGACCGTATCCATCATTGAGTTGGTGGTAAAGACACAGGCTATCGGTGAATCATCATCCAGCAATGCGCCTTTAAAAATGCGAGGTTCACAATGTGTGACCAAAAGATAGACTGCACTGGCTCCCATTTCTTTCAAAATTTTCCCTGCCCAAAGAAAGGTTCCACCTGCAGAACACAAGTCATCGACAATAATGCATTTTGCGCCTGGAGGAATATCCCCAGCCTTGAGCTCCATCCCTTCAATTCGGCCTGTTTGAGGGTTTCGCTTCTTCTCAAAAATGCAGCTATTTTCATAGCCACTGTTGATATATCGTGCCGCGGCTCCCTTATCCGGAAAAACAATCCGATCTTGATCTGAAAAATCAAGTTTTTCCATTAATTGTGGCAACCAGTCCAGTGCCGGATAAATTCCCACACTGTTCGCCAGTAACTCCAACGTCACATTGGAATGTGGCTCGACAACAGATACCGTATCAAATTGTAAACTATTTATAAAGTCTGCCACATACTGTAAGGTAAACAAATCGCCTTCAATCTTACGATCCATACGGCTATAAGGCATATAACGAATCAGTAGACGGCAAGATTCGCAGGGAACCTCGTCCAATCGCTTTTTGACAAAAAGCAAGCGGATCAAATCGCCATCCCCTTGATAAGTAAATTCGATGAGATTGTTCTTTAAGATCAACTGATCAAAATCTTTCACTTTTGTCTCCCCATTTGGAAATTGCTCTGTGACTATCTGATGCTTATTTAATACAATCATAACTTCTAATTTTTCTGTATACTATTGAGTATTTTTTACTCAACAAATATGAAGATTAAATTTAACGCTTCAAAATATATTGAGTACTTTTTACTCATAAAAGCAAAAATAAAATGTATAATACTTTAAATCAGACAGATAATTTAAAAAAATCTATGTAACGATCATGTTCATCTAGTTTTCATAGAAATTAGCGGATTATAGGGATTGAAATTTTACGATAAAATAGGATCTTTGTCTATACCATATTCACGAAATTCTTTTCCAGCACGTTTGTAGGCTGAGGGAGACTTTGATTTATTTAAGCATAAAGCATGGAATTAGCCAATCTTATTAAACAAGATATTGAGTCAATTTTACAAATTGAATCTCAGGACATCAACCAATTGGTCGAAAACTATCGCGAAGACTTAATGGATGCGGATACCTATGACGCCATCGATGCGTACAATATGCTCTATTCGAATATTTATGAAATGTCAGAGGAAGAATACCTCGATGCTTTTCGTACATTGGGTGAAACCTATCCGAACTTTGGCAAGGCGGATGAAAATGACTGTGAAAAATCAATTGCTGAACTGGAACGTTTAAAACATGCGTTCAACGAACTGAAACTCCATACGAACGAAGGGAAGCATCTATTAGCCCTGCAATTAGCTGTTTTGGAACTGGACATTCAGGTGTACCAAAAGCTAACCTTATCACCAACGACCACCGAAATAGAGGCTGAAATCAATTTATTGGAAACAGAATCTTTCGGTCTGACGAATCAGATCAATCAGTTTTTAGAACAGTATCACGATTAATTAGGCGATCATTTTATCCTATTAGTCTGAGTGGTCAATAGCTGAAAGTGTGACTTCGTTTAACCTTTTTCCTATCATTTCTACCCATGGTACTTTTTTCTTTTCAAAACAGGATCTTGGTAGGGCAACAGACGTTGCCTCTCTCGTTGCGATCTTCAATAGCGCGCTTTTGATCACGGTACTCAGCTTATGATCACGGTACTCTTTTATCCATATTTCGGATCGGCGCTGCTTATTTTTGAAGCTGAATGGTACTTCCGCCATTTAATTTACTTTCTTCGGCTGCATCTATAAATGCGCATATTGCCAGGGTTTCCTTTTCGTCAACCGGACTTACACCCGTTTCGAAAAATGGAAGGATCTTATCCAACAATGGGCCGTATCCCATAAATTGTCCCAAATGGACAATCTGATCTTTCAAAAAAACCGTTCCCCCAAAATCATCCTTTCCCTCGCGAATGCCCCGAAGTGAGGCAATTCTTCCATCCGCCCACTCCCCAACATAAAACGAGGTACCTTGTTCCTGAATCGTTTTTACCGAGCGGCATCCCGGTCCCATCAATGCAAATAACATTTCGACCCCATGGATTCCATACCAATACAGATCCTTATGCGAAGGCTCCGTTACTGCCGGACAATAGACATCTGCGCCTATTACCTTAGTCCTATCTAATTCCTGAAGTCCGGTAATAAAACGCAAGGAGCTTGATGAAAAAACAGGGCAACCGTAGTTTTTTGCCGCTTGAAAAATTTGGAAAGCGTCCCTATAGGAATTCGCTATTGGTTTATCGATAAATAAAGGTTTTTTAGCTTTGATTACTTGAAGTGCCTGCTCCAGATGAAGATTTCCATCATTTGTCTCCAAAAACACATAGTCTACTTTTTTCAATAGTTCGGCAATACTTGATATAATCGAAACACCGAGCTGCTGCACTTCCGCTGTAATTTTCGGAATACGCTCGATACTTAATGGGATTGTTTTGCTTCCATAGGGATAAGCTGCAACAACCCTGTATTTTCCGTAGGGATGATTGCTAGCAGCCGTATTAATCGCTCTTGTAAAAGCAACAGCGTGTGTAATGTCTAACCCAATAATCCCTATCTTTTTTACGTTATCATGCCCAGAGAACACCTTATTATTCGCATTAACGACATAGGATAATCCAAATGCAAAGGAGGACATCAAGAATTTTTTTCTATTCATTTGATTCATTCAAAAGGGAAATAGCTGCATTGACTAAAACAGCTATTGATGTTTCGAAAGCCTTTTCATCCAGATTGAACTGTGGATTATGAAGACCATATTGTGTGGCAGAATCGTCATTATTTGTGCCTATCAACATAAACACGGCGGGATAACGATAAGAATAATAAGCAAAATCCTCGGCTGCCATCCAGATTTCGAGATCTTGTGGCACACTATTCCCCATCGTCTCCGCAATAATTGTTTTGACTTTTTGTGTTAACGCGGGATCATTATAAAGCGCGGGATAACCATGCCGGACTTCAACTTCTACCTTTGCACCAAGCGATACAGGAAGCGTTGCCGCTATTTCAGCAACCATTTCCAGCGCCTCCTTGCGCCACACCTCATCCATTGTACGAAATGTTCCGGCTAATTTAACTTCCTCGGGAATAACATTGGCAGCACCATCTCCAATAAAACGACCAAAGGTCAATACAGACGGTACATCAGGGTTGGCTTTCCGACTGACAACTTGCTGTAATGTGGTGAGTAACTGCGCGCCGATCATAATGGGATCAACAGCCCGATGTGGCTCCGCAGCATGGCCACCACGTCCCTTAATGGTGAAATAGAACTCGTCGCTCGAGGCCATAAATCGCCCGGAACGTAAACCGACTTTTCCTACAGAAACACGGGGACTTACATGTAAACCCAGCACAGCTTTAATCGTTCCACCAAAAGATTCCAGAATCCCGGATTCCAAAACCTGAATCGCTCCGCCAGGAATCTTTTCCTCAGCAGGCTGAAATAGCAAAACAATTTTACCGGAAAATTCCGTTTTATAATCATTTAATATGGACGCCGCCCCCAATAGATTAGCCGTATGAAAATCATGGCCACAAGCATGCATGACACCACTATTCTTCGATTTATATCCCACATCATTTTGCTCGTCTATCGGTAAAGCATCAATATCTGCTCGTAATACCACAATATCGTCACTCGCCGATTTTTGACCGGTCAGCACAGCCACAACTCCTGTTTGAGCGACAATCTCAAATGGTATACCCAATTCCCCGAGTTGTTGCTGAATATAGGCGCTTGTCTCGTATTCTTGAAAGGACAATTCAGGATGCTGATGGATATGTCGGCGTATTGCAACGATTTTCGGAAAAATGGTCTCTATCTTGGTATTTAATTCTTTCCGTATTGGCTCGATCATCTGGATAAGTTTTAAAAGTTTAACACTTCAACAAGTTAAGCTAAAAATAACGTACATAAAAATAGAGCACCAATACCGTTATAATTATCCACCATACCGTCGGATTTCGAAATCCACGGTAAGCGGCTTTATCCTGAACCGGTACCTGAAAAGAATCGCCGGTCAACACAAGATTTTTTAACCTTGCTTCTGAGACCGCAGGTGTCAACAAACTGACTACTGCGCAAGCAATCATACAAGTCCAGAATACAATACCTGTTCTATTAAAAAACGGCATTTCAGGTAAGGCGTATTCCAAAAGTAAAGAAAGGGGAATTGTCAGTAAACCTGCTGTCAAAGCACCCTGCGATGTCGTTCTTTTCCAAAAAACCCCCATTAAAAACATTGTTGCAATGCCTGGCGTGAAAAGACCGTATAGATTCATCAAATAAAGGAAAACTGGTTTATCCGAATAACTGATCAGTACAACCGCACTCATGATTCCGAGCACGATAATAGCGACTCCGGCGCGCTTACCAAAACGGACTGCTTCGTAGTCACTTGCATTTTTATTAATATACTGGCTATAGATATCAACGGTCAGAATGGTTGTACAGGAATTGATCGCTCCTGAAATATGGGACATGATGGCCGAAATTAACCCCGCCATCACCAAGCCAACCAAACCTTTGGGCAATAAGGTTTCCACGAGTGTCGCAAACAGTAAATCGGGCTGATCGAGATGCGGCAGGAATTTTGGCGCCACCAATGCCGGAATAGTAATAATCAAGGGAACCAAAAATTTAAGATAGTCACCAAAGATGACCCCCATGCGCCCATGCCATTCATTTTTTGCAGCCAATACGCGCTGCACAATAAATTGGTTCGTAGCGCAATAAAACACGCTGATACACAACAGTCCGCCTAAATACATCGTCCAGGGAAAGTCAGGATCAGATGCGGGATAAAACATTTTCCAATCCTTGGAGGATTCTACCACAGACTGAAACCCTCCTGCCGCATCAATGGTGGCAAAAGTTAATACTATTCCGCCCAGCACCAAAATGACAAGCTGTACCATCTCCGTCCATATCACCGCTTTTAAACCGCCTAAAACGGTATATAAACCGGTCAAAATTGCCATTCCAAAAATACTGTATAAAATAGGAATGTCGAATAAAGCGTGCAGCGACAGACCGCCCAAATAAAGAACGGCGCCAATCTCCACAAAAACATAGGTAAACAGGATCAAAATAGCGTACAACACGCGGGTAGCGTTGCCGTATCTTTTTTCGAGGTACTCAGGAATCGTATAGAAACCGTTTCGGATATAAAAAGGGAGAAATATCCATAACAATGCATTAAAACCGATTAGAATCGCTCCCCATTCCAGGGTGATCGCCACAAAACCGCGACTATAAGCAGCCCCCATAGCGCCAACGAGATGATGGCTGCTGATATTTGCGGCGATGATACTTCCGCCAATCATCCACCAGGGCAGCTTATCACCCGCAAGAAAATAATCCCGCTTCGAGGCGGAGTTTTTTTTCGAAGCGTATAAGCCCAATACCACTATACCAATAATATATACGGCAAAAATAACGACATCAATCCAATCCAGTTTCATCGGTCAATAATGTTTGAATTCCTAATTTAGTTTGTTCAATAAGTATTTCAAGACCGCCGCTGGCATAGGGGCTTTGCCACACAGCATAAATATCCTTATCATAAAGCTCCTTCGGTGCGAGATACCCCACATAGCCATTCGCGATATTGATAAAAACGATCGTATGATCTGGAAATTGGGCTCTCACTTCGATTTGATAACAGGAATAGGCTTCGTTGGCCTGCGCCACCAACACGGCATCCCCCATTTTCCAGATCCACACCGGAATAATAGCTTCCTGTTGATCGCCAATGGATTTACGGGTATTATATTTCCGCCAAAGGCGATCTTTCATAACACGATCCGTACAGCGTTCGTATTCATTCAAAATTGCTTCGGGACTAGGCAGTTTTTTGTAAGGCACTTTAACAGATAATACCCTTTGCTTAAAATCGATTGGAGCGGTCTGTTCCCGAAATCCCCAACAGGCCAGTGGAGCCCCCGAAATCAAGGATTCCTTAAAAACCCAGTTTTTATGACTATGCTGTTCCTGGGCCAGCGTCGCGAGAACAGCATAACCCAACTGCTTTCCGTTGGCTTCGACCAGTGCTGGATCCTTTACATACTGTCTCCGTGGAGCTAAATCACCTGATGCGCCCTGTAAAAAAAGACAAGGCACGGATAACGAACGCTCTACGGTATTTCGCATTTCGCCCACAAAATCAGGCGAGAGCAGATCATTCTCGTAAGCAAAGCTGGTTGGGTGGCATGCATAATTACAAATAACCGCTTTCAAGCTTTCAGTTTCATCATACAGCCGTCCGACCAACAAGGTTGTATCTGCTGCTTTCAATGGATTGTAACCAATCAAATAATGAGAATCTACTTCCAGATCGCGGTTGCTGGCCAAATCGCATACACCATAGTTCCAGGTTAAACTTCCCTTAAATAGCCCATTTTGTGCCATTTCAACACAAGATATCGCCTGTTGTTTGAGGAATTCAAGGTACGGCAAAATCAGTTCACCTCCAGGTTGCGCTGCATCTGTCGAACAGATACTAGGCCCCGCATGGGTATGCGATAGCGCAAAAATCAGCTGCGATTCAGCCAGATTGAAATGACTGAGCAATGCTAATCGTAAATTTTGTTCATCAGCTGCATTTTTCCACCAGCCTAAATCAGCGGTTAACAGAATTGCAGGCAAGCCATCGCAGGATTGCATATATAGACAATGCATCATCAAAGGCTGATGAACAGCCGTTGCCCGGTCAAATGCAGCCGCCCCCCAATTACGGGAATAGATGCCGATCGGTGGAGTAATATCACATTGGCTAAGTCCAAATCGTCCGTACAAACTACCCGTCGTTTCTTTCAAGAGGTCTTTCTGTTTCATACATTAAGGTCTAATCAAAGACAGTCCACCATCCATCACAATTGCGGCACCAGTCATATGTTTACAATTGTCCGAACAGATCCATAGCACCTGTTTAGCAACCTCTTCGGCTTCTATAATCTGACCAAGTGGCACCACAGCCTTTGCTTTCATTTGAAGTTCGGCGTTTGATGACCAGACCACTTTGCTCAACCCCGCATTGACATAACCTGGTGCAATCTCGTTGACACGAATTCCGTATGCTGCATATTCAAGAGCCATGGCTTGGCAAAGCATCCGCAGGCCCGCCTTAGAGACACTATAGGCCGGTAAATTTTGATGTACGGCATGTGCAGCCCAGCTACCCATAAAAATGATCGAGCCTGCGATCTCATTCTCCACAAATGACTTTGCACAAGCATTCGCCAGGAAGAATGAACCGTCGAGATTAACGGCCATTTCATTCTTCCATTCCTCGTTGCTTAACGTGCTGAAATCTTTAATAGTGACGCATGCGGCATTCGCGATACAGATGGATATTGCGCCCAACTCCTGCCTTATGCGTTTCACCCAGGCGTCCACCTGCCTGGCATCTGCAACATCGACCTGATCATAAAACAAACGTGCTCCAGCATCTTCCAACAAGGGCCACTGCGCTCTCGCCGCCTGTGGTTCAAACCGATCCGAGATGCATACAATTGCCTGCTGGGTCAAAAATGCTTCAGCCATAGCCCTTCCGATATCACCAAGTCCCCCACTGATCAATACGACTTTATTCTTATATTCCTCCATTATCGCTATTTTTAGACTACCAATCCCCTACACTACCGTCTTTATAGAAGGTTCGCTGCAATATTTCCTGTTGAAAAGGATGCTTCTTTACCTCTTCTTCATTGATTTCAATACCCAAACCGGCGCGCTTATTCGGCAGAACAATCCGCCCTTTCTCTTGAACTGTAAACCCTTCGGTAACCACGTCCTGGCGCCATTCAACGTCCTTATGCACACTTTCGCAAATAATATAGGATGGTGTTGCAAATCCCAGCTCAATGGAGGCGGCCGTACTCACAGGTCCCTGAGGGTTATGTGGCGCCATAGATACACGGTAAGCATCAGCCAAAGCTGCGATCTTACGCGCTTCAGAGAGACCGCCACAATGGGTAATATCAGGTTGGATCACACTCACTGCCCGCTTCTCGAGCATATCCCGAAATGCATGCAATCCGATCAAACGTTCGCCTGAAGCAATAGGTGTCGTCACTGCCCGTTGAATCAAGGCAATATCTTCCATGGTTTCTGGCCAACATGGCTCTTCAAAGAAATACAGGCCATAAGGCTCCAATGCTTTCGCAAATTGCATCCCCATACGTGGGCTTGGCCGAGCATGGCAATCCACCATAATATCAATATCGTCGCCAACAGCGTCACGCATGGCCTTCACGCAAGCTTCAGCATATTTAATTGGACGGAGACCTTCCAACGACATGGTCTCTGGGACAGCCATCGATTTAAAAGCGGTAAAACCCTCATCAACAGCTTTCAGCGCAAGATCACCAAACCGCTTGGCATCATCCGGAGCAGTCTCATAAAAATCCTCCATGCGACCTCCACCTAAATGACAATACAAACGGATATAATCACGCACACGGCCTCCCCACAACTCGTGACAAGGGACATTGTGAATTTTACCTAGGATATCCCATAAGGCGATGTCGATACCACTGATGGCCGTACCACGAACGATCCCGTTTCCATGCCAGAAGTGTTGTCTATACATCATCTGCCACAGGTATTCAATACGACGCGGATCTTCACCGATCAACAATTGAGAAATATCTTTGATTGCTCCCACCACACTTTGCGTATGCCATTCCAAGGTGGCTTCGCCCCAGCCCCAAAGTCCGGGCTGATCGGTAATAATTTTGACAAAAATCCAATTTCGCATGCGCGCATGGCACACAAAGGTTTCAATAGCGGTTATTTTCATAGTTAGGGTTTACAAACTTTTTATTACGCGTTCAGTTGCTTCTAAAGTCCGATCAATATCATCCTCCGTATGCGCAAAGGAGATACTGCCTTGTTTAATTGGTGCCGGGAAATTGAAAATCCCTTCTTTAATAAGCTTTTTACGATATTGGGTATCCAGTTCAAAGTTGTGGTTATCCAAAATATCATGAAAATTGACTGGCGCATGGTCCATAAAATATGTACAGAAGGCAGATCCTTGACGTGCGACATAAAATGGTACGCCTAATTTAGGAAATATTTCGTTATATCCCTGTTCCAAACGCGCACCAAGTGCTTCTACGTGCTCATAAACTCGATGTTCCGAGCTGCCTAATTTTTTCAATGTTGCAATTGCCGCCGCAGTCGTTAAAGGAAAAGCATTAAAAGTACCGGCAATCATCACCCGCTTTGACTTATCAGGATCTACAAAGTAATCCATATATTTTTTCTTGCCTGCAATAACACCCAATGGGTAGCCGTTTGCAACCGCCTTTCCGAAAGTTGAAAGATCCGGCTGAATACCACAGATCGACTGATAGCCCCCCAGCGCATGCCTAAATCCAGTTTTCACTTCATCAAAGATCAACAGAAATCCATGCTCGTCCGCCATCTTGCGTAAGCCTTCCAGGTAACCTTCCTTTGGCTTTACAATACCGATATTCTGAAGAATAGGCTCCAACAAAATACAGGCAACATCATATTTTTGAACCACATACAGCACACTTTCCAAATCGTTGTAGTTGACAATGTGTACTAAATCGCTGTGATTTTTGGGAACGCCAGCACTTAATGAATCGAATGGATATTCCCCCGGACTTTGATATGAGCCAACATCTGCACGTTGACTGATCACATTGCAGGCCACATCGTTATGCCAGCCATTGTAGCCCCCCTGCATAACAATCACATGATCACGCCCTGTTACCGCACGGGCAATACGGATCGCATGGTAAGTCGCTTCCGACCCTGTAGTTGTAATCTGAACGCTCTCCACCGAAGGAACAGACTGACAAAAAAGCTCCGCAAACTCACCTTCCAGTAACGTTGGCCCAGCCCCCATCAATACCTGCTGCTCCTGCAATGTCTGTAACACTGCGGCGTTCACATCAGGATCATTATGCCCCAAAAAGGATGCAGCAAATCCAGCCTGATAATCGATGTAGCTGTTCCCATCAATATCTTCGACCAAACTACCATTCCCTTTGACGAAGCAGATATTCGGATCTGACTTCCGATTTAACGATACCACTCCACCAGGTATCCATCTTGCATTCTCCCGCAGTATCGCGGCTGATTTTTCATTTTCTTGCATGCCTATTAAAAGTTTTGCTATTTGTTATTGTTATAATTGGACGATCACCGCCACACATGTTGCAGTCATCAATAATTTGTATTTAAATACACCTTACTTTATGTATACCAAATTACAATATTTTTGTATACATTTAAAATAAATTTTAAAATTTTTAAAAATGAACATTCTCATTGAAGGACTTCTTTTTCCAGAAGGCCCCGCTTTCGACCGGGAGGGTGGCCTATGGCTTGTGGAGAAAGAAGCAGGAAACTTGATCTATTACAAAGACAATCAGTACAGCAGAATAGCTGTGAATGGACATCCCAACGGAATTGTAATCGATAAAAACGGCATAATATGGTTTTGCGACTCACAACAAAACAGCATCCGTTGCTATGATCCCTTCGACAAAACCACGACGACAATAGTCACGGAAATCGCAGGAAAGCCATTAAAAATGCCCAACGACTTATGTTTTGATACCGAAGGGAACCTACTATTCTCCTGCCCGGGAAATGACCTGGAAGATGGCACAGGCTACATCTGCTGTCTACATAAACATGGTGCGCTTACGAAGATCCACACAGGCCTTTTTTACCCAAACGGATTGGCCTTTGCAGCAGACAACCGTACGCTTTTTGTCGCTGAAACAGGCACAAAATGGATCTGGAAAATGCACTGGAACAGCTTGACACAACAGGTAGAAAACATCGAAAAATTCATAGAAACAGGCGGCAGTATCGGCCCGGACGGCATAGCCCTCACGCAGGACAATTATCTTTTTGCAGCGATTTATGGATCGCAACATATCCTATCCATTGATACCAAAAACAAAACGACCGAGAAAATACCTACGCCGGGGAAGAATCCAACAAATTGCGCTTTAGACCCAAAAGGCATTCAGGGACTTATGATTACAGAAGCTGAAAAAGGACAATTGTTGCAGTGGGACAGCACAAAAAAGGGTCTATTGTAAACAATAGACCCATTATAAAAATCCAAAAAAATATTAAACCAGTTCCAAGGCTTCTTGCTCGCCCCGATCCAAATGATGAACCAAGGTGGTATAAGCTTTATTCCAGTCATCCGCTTTCAGCGCATCAACAATAGCTCGATGCTCCTTCTCCGTATCCAGATAATCTTCCATCTGCCCCATAATAGCCCCAAGCTTCATATGGAATAAGGGGATGTTACTATTCTTGTAAATAGCAATCAACCTTGAATTGCAAGTTCCCTCAATAATCCGCTCATGAAAACGAACATCCGCCTCGCAAGCCCCCCCATAATAACCTTTACTGACCATGTCAGAAAAATCGTTGCAGATCAGTTCCAAATCTTCGATAAGCTCTTTACTTTTCTTTGAAAACAGAATCTTTAATGCACCTATCTCCAACAGCTCACGCAGCTCACGAATATCCTTCACATCTTCGACCGTCATTTTCTTCACAAAACAGCCACCTTTTTCACCAAACTCAACCAGACTCTCCCCTGCTAAACGCATAAAAGCCTCACGAACAGCAACTCTACTCACCGCCATCTTATCCGCCCAAGCACTCTCCACCAATCTTGCCCCGCCAGCCAGCTGACTGGACAAAATTTTCTTACGTACTTCTAAATAAACTTTATAGGCAAGCGAATCCTCTTTCATATTGTATACAATTTTATGCAAAAATAAGAATACAAAATCATTAAAAAAATTTAAACAATGTATTCTTTAATTAATCTTTCCCTCTTGGGCTTCATACGGCCTTCCCGGCGACAAATAAATAGTTTCGGCTTTAGATTTCCAACTGGTGGTATGATTTCCTTTCAGGACATTTATATTAAAGCTACTATTTTTTAATGAACTTTTCATATTCCAGAAACCATCTTTCAAACCAACCACAACAACTTCATACTGTTGATCTCCCGGCACCACAAATTCAATGGGCTCATCAAGATATTGATTTGGTTTGGCCACCACCAGTAGACGATCAGCCACTCTTATGAGGTAATAATTCGCTTTTTCCTCCGAATACACCGGTAATTTTGAAGAGCCACTCTCTGTCATCTGAAAAACCGAAGCGTAACTGGCCTGATCACTTTCCTGCTTGGGTGAAACCATAATCCGTGTTCCTCTAGCCTCCGGCCAAGGAGACTTGACCTGATAAAGATCCCCAAAAACAAAAGCAGTCGAATCACCCGAATACAATTTCACTGCACACGCTTTTAACTGTGGCTTCAGCAAATCAACATAAGTAGAACCGGCTGCGTTTTTAAATTTACTAGTTAACACAAAACCTGTTTCACTTCGTACCGGCTTTTCAAGCGTATTGATCTGCCAATAGGGTTCGAATTTCTTATCATTGGTCTTAAGCTCATCCAATAAGACAATGACAGCAGGCACATCCTTTCTCTTCAAATTCAAAAACAGGAAACTTTTTGCATAGGATTTTACTTTAGCCGTATATGCCGCCGTTAGATCCATATTGAAATAGCTATAGCTCGGCCGAATGGGATCGTTACCAAATGCGGATGCCCTGATCTCTCCCGTATGGTACCAGGAATCATGTAACACCTCGTCAACCGTGCGCGGAAAACGCTGACTAAACCGAGTCCCACCATCATTTGTTTTGGTCCTGAATAAAAGCGGTTCCGCAGGATCACGCACCAACAGCATGCTGTGTGCAACCGAACGCTTATTAAAGTTAAAATCATAAGGGGAACCATACGAAAGATACAAACCAAGATCACCAACCTGAATACCATGATGATAAATCTGCAGTGCACCTGCATCGGCATGCTGATGATTGCCAAAATGATAACCGCCACCTTTAATTTCTGCAACCACATCGGAACTTCCGTTCTCTTCGCTCCAGCCTGTCCGGGCAACCATAGACCCTAAAATAGGTCCAAAATCTTTCGTCAACGGCATTTTCTCGCGATCAAAATCAGGCTTCAATTTTGGATCATCCAAGAGGAGAAACAAGATTGGATTGTCGGGCAAACCGCCCTGTTTGACAAACTCAGCCTTAATTACCGGATTGCCTGAATAGGCATAACAAAGCAGCATGGTCTGTGGATTTTTCCAATAAAAATCAGCACTGCTGTTGTACTTTACATTGAACATATCGCCGTCGCGTAACATTTTTCCATCAGGCGTGCGCATATACAGCCAATAATAGGGCATATTCTTGATATTATCGTCAAAAACCGGATAACCGAGCATGCGATAATACAACCAGGCTCCATGCATTTCCCACCCAAAACGATAGCCACCGTAATCAACACCTTGATTATGGCGCGGAGACTGATACTCAAATTTGCGCATGGGCACCAACTCTTCCAAAATAGAATACGAAGTATACTTGTAAGGTACCGGATCCTCGTCATATAAAGCAATACTCATTGCCAGCAGATCGCGCGACACCTGCGCCTCATTCCCATGCCCATTGATAATACTTTCGATACCAAAAAAGGGAGGCCAGCCAATTTCCATATCTTGCGCCAGACGCATCATATTTTTATGCAGACTGGTCTTAAGGTGCACATCCAATAATGCGTAGCACCAGTCATACACCAGTGCACCCGTATAAATTGCACGTCCCAACTCGCGTGTAATATCACCATAGGAAACATTCCCGAACTCCAACATCGTCAAGTATTGATCGGCCAGCCTGACCGCTTCCCTGCCTATTTTTTCGTCACCGGACATGAGGTAATAAAACGCTTTTGATTCAATAGCACGTTCGAGCTTTTCATCGTAAAACATTTCCTTATTCGAATCAAAAACAAATTGAACAGGTTGTTGCGCAAGTGTTTTCACTTTCCCCCAAGCTTCCAGATGCTCCGCTTCTTCCAACCGCCCTTTAACGACCGGCAAAGACTCGTTGTTAACCCATAGTCTCGGGTGACCTGCGGGCGGAACAATCTTTGGTTTATAGTTTTCTGCTGTAGCTGGTGCAACCGGAGGCACAAAGGCATTAATCGAAACAGCTTTCATCTTAAAATAAGCGGGCAATCGCATGCCCACCGTCTGCTTCCCTTTCTCAAAATAAAATTTACCAAGATCTTGCTTCGCACCTTTAAAACTATCAAATACAATCCTTTTGGTCGATCGTGCAGCGCGAACATCAATACTCGCATACAGCGTCATCATACCTGTTTTATCTGCAGCCTTAATTTTATCCAAATCGGTAACCTCACCTTCAGAAACCAAGGTATAGACACCTGCTGTCGGAACATCCACCTGCACCCGTAGGCGCTGTCCATTTCCTTTTATTGAAGTAACCTTTGCCTGTTGTCCATAGGAGGTTCCAAGGATCGCTATAAAAGCGACCCCCAGCATAGTACCTTTAACTTTTAGCCATATCCTTACACCCATATCCTTATTTTACTTGCAGCCTTTTTACACTGATCTTCATTTCTTTCGTGGTATTATTGACGCTATTTACATATACATAAGCATTGTATTTGCCATCAGCCGTTTGTACCCATATCCCGGATTCAGCTTTTAGATTAATCGCAAAATCTGGCGCATCAACAAACGATTTATCTTTCAAATCCACATCGTCCACAAATACACTGTATTGCAATCGTGCCAGTTGCTGGTCGCGCACCGTCCAAGCCTTCACAATTTTCGTTTTATTTGTCAACCCTACAGGTAAGGTGAAGCTCGGCAAATAGCCAGCATCCGTCGTGGGAGCAACCAAAGAATGTGCATAAGTCACCGTTGGCAATGCCCGGTACAAATAGACCAAATCAATCTTATCCGGGTTTGCTGCCGCTTCGGTAGCAGTATACCATTTTAGGTCGGCCACAGAAAAAAAGCAGGCCGCGCAGTCTTTTCCGATCAAGTCCAAAGCCATATCCATATTACGAATCGCATAAGCTTCGGTCTTCAACGCAATTTCCTGCCCATTACTGGACCTCGCCCTGAACGTAAAAGTGACCGATTTACCTTTTGCTGCTGCCGGTATTTTGTAGCTATAACGCAGCGTTGAAGCGGAGGTATCTTTTGTAAATTTCACCTCCATGCTATTCCCATTTACTGTAGCAGGGTCGCCAACAACAACACCCACATCTGCCCCCGTACTACTGGTGTAATACGATTTGTTTTCAAGTACAGTACCTTCATCGCCCGCAATACTGGCTTCTACAGAAATTGATGTAAGTTTCCCCTGATCCGGCAAAATCGCCGCAGCATAAGCAAAGTCCATGGTAGCCCCAACCACATTTGGTCCTAAAGAGCGCTTAATAATATCGTTTTGCAAACCATCTTTTGCTGTTGGAATTTCATAAGCCTCTTCTTTACAGGAACCGAACAACAAGAGCCCAAATCCGATGGACAACAGCCCTATTTTTAAATAATTTGTTTTCATCAGCTTACTTATTTTTGTACTGTCAAATAAACTTTATACGTCTTACGAACCTTTCTATTTCCAGACACGACAGTCCATTCACGTGGCGTATCCAAATTGGAAAAATCTTGTTTTCCTAAAATCTTAGGATCTAACACCGCATCGGTGACCAATGAAAATTGTGGGTATAGATTTTTCAAATCCGTACCAAAGAGCACCTCCACTTTTATGGTTTGCTCAACGGTATCCACCAACGCAGCTTTTGTACGTACCGTCTGAAAATCGGCGCCCAACAGTTCAAAACTACTGACATAACATTCCGACCTGGTCGTGATCAACAAACCATCCTCATCCATTGGATAATCATCCTTACAACCGGACAAGCTAACGAACAGCATACCGATTAAAAATAATGTATATTTCATTTTATTACAGTCAAGTGTTACCATATTATTTCCAAGGTATATTTTGTGTTAAATTCGGATTCCGCGAACGTTCTGTTTCCGGAATTTGATAGATATAACACTTTTGATAAGTCAATTCAGACTCATTGAAGAAAAAGCGTTCCCAATTATTTCCAAAACTATCCTGGAACCATTTTCCATCACCATAAGGTTTGCCAAACACTGTTTCCAGTTTACGCCATCTCCTCAAGTCAAATGCGCGCTGCCCTTCGCCAAACAACTCAACAATTCTTTCCTGCTCTATGGCATCGAAAAATGCATCACGAGACGAGGTTTTAGCTCCAGCAAGCGCAGGTAGGTTACCACGACGCCTAACCTTATTAACCAAATCAATTGCATCCGCCTGTGGACCACCAATCTCATTGGTTGCTTCAGCATACATCAGGTATACGTCAGCAATGCGCATCAAAGGCCAATTGTAATTTCCATCACTACGTGCCACACCACCATAATTGCGCACAAATTTACGCGATTGCAATCCCGAGAGATTTGTGGTATTATCGGTAAAGGAAGTTTTGTAGGAGACACCGTTAACCGTCACCGCAGCTCCCCAAGTTTTGTAGATAAAGGGAATATAACCTGTGGTCTCCGTAGGGCTCATACTCATAATCAATTCGTAATCCCACAACAAAGTCGCTTTCATGCGATAATCGCGGTTACGGTACGACTCAGGGTTCACCGCTGAATTTGCCGTAGTACGTGCTGCAGGATTTTTCACCGGATCTAGCTGAACCATCTTTGGCAAGAAATCTCCTGTAATGGTAGATTGGTAACGATCGGCCAATTCATAGCGCGGAATCGCCTGATTCTGTCCTAAAGACACCAATGGCCCCGTCCATACCCGCTGATATTCCTCACTTTGTTTTGTTCCCACACCGCCATGGGTAAGCACCATGACCATTTCCTCATCTTGGCTCAAGTTGCCGGTAGAAGGTATAAACATGTAGTAATAATTTGGGAGCACATCAGCCTTCCCCAATTCACCCCATTGACCTGGATCACCATTTCTAAACATTTTGATGCCAAAATCATTGATTACACGTTTAAAATCAGCAGCGGCCGCAGTATATGCCGTTTTAGCCTCTGTAGCAGATTGTACAAATCCATCCAATTCAGGCCATCCATTTTTCTTCCACGAACCCCAATACAATTGAAACTTACCACGAAAGGCCAATGCAGCAGGCTTACCGGCACGACCAATTGCAGACCCCTTGTTGGGCAATTTGTCCACCGCATAGTTCAAATCAGCCATAATAGAATCTTTCAGCTGTGCAATAGGCATTCTCCGCACCGTATCAGCCTCTGCGGGAGCTGGTGCCGATTTATAAAAATAAGGCACATCACCCCATAGGGAAATCAATCTAAAGTATGCAATGGCGCGCAACAACTTGGCCTCCGCCACGATAGTTTCCAGGGTTTGTTTTACAGCATCAGTTTTTGCTACGGGCAACAAACGCGCATTGGTATTTTCGATCACAAAGTTAGAACTGAATATAGATCCATACAATGCTCTATACATTGCCGATGCACCGGAGCCATAATTCATCGGACTATTGACCGTTAATGAAATAGGCGCCGCACCAGTATTGTACATTTTAAGGAAATCTCCATGTCCATCGAAATGATAGTCGCGATCAAAACAAGGCCTAAATATGGAATAGTTCGCCATTAACGCAGCAAGCGCGTCATTTTCGTCCACCCAGAACGTTTCGGAGCTTGGCGTTGTTGTTGGATTCTGATTCAACAAATCTTTGCGACATGCGGACAAACCAAGAAGCAGCAAAGAAGAAATAAACAATATGTTATATATCGATTTCATAAGTTCAAATATTATAAGTCAACATTCAGTCCAACCACAAAACTCTTCGTCATCGGATAAGCATCATTGGTATAGGTACTTTTCTCCGGATCTAAGCCTTTAAAGCTCGTCAATACCGCTAAATTATCGACCGAACCAAATACGCGTAACTTCTGGATGCCCAGCTTCATCAGTAATTCTTTCTTAAAAGTATAGCCAAGCTGCAGATTTTTCACCCTTAAATAAGACATGTTTTGCAGCCAAAATGTGCTCAAATACGCATTTGGACTCGTTGATCCTAATGTACTTGGAAGCAACTTAGGATAATCAGCATCGCGATTGTCCAGGCTCCACATATTATTCCACTGGTCCTCAGTAATAGCCTGATTTGCCGTTCCTAAAAAGTTCGAATTCGCTTTGTTCATCCAAAATTCCTTTCTTCCTGTGGCAGCCTGCAACAGGAAAGAAAAATCAAAACCTTTGTAGTCCACCGAACCTCTAAATCCGTAATTCACCTTTGGTCTACCCAGTTGATAAGCTGGATATGCCACACGGTCATTCGCATCCAATTTGCCATCACCATTGACATCTTTCAACAAAATATCTCCCGGGGAAGCGCCCTGAGGAACAGCATTATAGACATCCTGCCAAGACTGAGCAATGCCCAACGATTCGAAAGCATAGATAAAATTATAAGGCATATCAATAAATACCGAACCTCTTTGCAACTGCTCATTCCAGGACAGCAGCTTGTTCTTGTTATACCCAACATTAAAGTTCAGCATGTAACCCACATCGCCCTTTCGGTCATTCCAGGTAACATTTGCTTCCAGCCCTTTATTCATCATATCACCAATATTACGTCGGGGGGCAGTGAATAAACCCGTCAGATGCATGGATACATCCGAAGGCCTGTTCATACCGATCGTCTTTCTTTCGTAATAATCCAGCTCCGCAGTCAGTTTATTTTTAAAGAATCCAAGATCCAAACCCAAATTAAACACACGTGTCTTTTCCCAGGTAAGATCATAGTTGATCAGTTTCTTATTGATCAACCCTTTGACAACAGACCCTGTTCCTGTACTATTGTCAATCAAATAATAAGGACTAGAGACCAAAGATTGCTTCTGCTCATACAATCCGACACCACTATTATTCCCCAAAGAACCATAAGAAGCTCTAAATTTGGCCGAACTCATCCTGATCTTTTCCTTGAATGCCGACATAAATACCTCGTCTGAAATCCGCCAGCCCACTGCCGCTGATGGAAAAAAGCCATATTGATCACCCGGCAAGAAACGTGATGAACCATCTACCCGGAAGTTCCCTTCAAACATATACTTTCCGAAGGCCGTATAATTTAATCGTCCAATATAAGAACGCAAACCTTCTGCCGATGATGATCCCGACACATTTTGCACGTCTTCAGAAGCGCCATCAATTTCATGTAAACTAGGATGCAAACGATCTAAGCGACTACCTGCCAAAACACGATTGTTCCAATATTCTTCTGAATACACGGCCAAAGCAGAGAAATCATGGTTAGCGCCAAACTTATGATCGTAACTCAATTTGAAGTTCAGCTGGGTTTTGTAATTGTTTCGGTCTGTATTATATATCCCATCATTTGTCGGCACAAGATCCCGGATAGACAATCCCGTCCGGATGTTATATAATTTTGTCGGCATATCTGCCTTCCATTGAAAACGCGTATCATAATTTAGGGCATAATCCACTTTAGCCTCAAATCCTTTAAATGGCTTCCAGTTTAAATAACCATTCACCAAAGCCTGCTTTTGATTCAGGTGGTTTTGGTTGCGCGTCATGTAATCGGCATAAATATTATTGGCCTGCGGACTTTCATTGTAAGACATTGCACCGCCATAAAAACCGGTAATAGGATCATAAGGCAATATACCTGCTGGTGAGGTAAACAGATCCATCCCACTTGTCGAGTTGGCAGTCATACCGTCTTCGTAGTTATAACGGTAATCGGACCAGTTTCCGGAGAACCGCACTCCAGCACCGATGGTGTTGGTTACTTTGGTTTCGAAGTTAAATGCAGCATTATAACGTTTAAAATCATTATTGATCTGTATCCCCTTCTCATCCAGCATACCGACAGACAAATAGTAATTATTATTTTCAGTCCCCCCATTAATGGAAACATTATAATTCCCACTTTGACCATTGCGGAGAATAACATCCCACCAATCGATACTTGGATATAATCTCGGGTCGATCATACTTAAAGCCAACCATTCGTCGATGGTTCCATTCTTAAAATTGAATGCAGATGCGGCCGTATTATAGGCCTGTGCCCTTTGAGTAGCCGTCATTGCTTTTGCATAATTATTGACAAAATCAAAAGAGCGGGTAGGTTTCACCAGCGATTTGTTGGCACTAAAGGAAATAGCCGTCCTACTGTTTCTTTTACCAGACTTTGTCGTGATCAATACAACCCCATTAGCCGCTCTGGAACCGTATACAGCAGCGGAAGAAGCATCTTTCAGTACGGTCACACTTTCAATATCATTCACATTCACACGATTCATATTGACATCGGGCATTCCATCAACCACGATCAGCGGTCCAGCACTGTTGACCGTCCCCAATCCCCGAATCAAAAGATCCGCTGCATTATTTCCGGCCATTCCGGAGTTTTGACTTACGGCCAAACCAGGAATAACACCTTGCAATGCCTGCGAGGCATTGGAAAGACCCCGACTCGAGGTCGATTGATCAAAATTGACACTGGCCACAGCACCAGTCAAGTTGCCTTTTTTCTGCTTACCATACCCCACCACAACAACCTCATCCAATGCATTTTCGCTCGCATCAAGCACCAAAGCCTGCACATCTTTCCCCGACACCACTTTTGTATTAAAACCGATTAACCGAAATTGAATCTGATCGGAAACGGACCCCGTTAATTTAAAACGGCCTTCTTGATCCGTAACGGTAACAGTTGCATTTTTAAGGTTACGCACTTCTACACCGGACAGTGGCTGCCCTTTGGCGTCCAGCACCTGCCCGACAAGCTGCTGCTGAAATTTAGCTAAACCCGACGAAGGGTTTAAAACATCCGAGATCGGAATCTTTCCATTGTTAAGGGAAGAAGGTACATTTGCCAATGCAGCCATCGAAATAAAAGGTAGCCCCACCAAAAGGCAACTCCTGTTTATTACATCCCGGATTTTAATCTGCTTTAGTATCATGAATACTCAGGTTAAAGTGGTTAAATAAATGATTTATAAGCTCTTTAGTTTATTGGTATTTTTTCAGGAAACATAACGCTCGCCCCTAATATGGTCTAAATTGTATTTCCATCGCTATCATAGTGAATACAATAATATATATTTTTTGTATACAATTCAATATTTTTTTTACTTTTTTACAAAAATAGGCTGGCGAACAAGTTCGTGACAATTCCACAACACCGCTCTTTTAGCTGTGTAATTATAAACTAAATCGTATTTAGCCTAGGCTGATAAAATATTTTTGTATACAATTTTACTTATTTTTTGTATATTTATTTTTATTCAACTACATTTGACTAACCAAATAAATCAAAGGAATAACCGTAGATCCTATATGAAAAAACAAACCTATATTTGGCTTGTATCGCTGATCCCGCTACTATCCTCCTGTTCTTCCGAGACGGAAAGAGAAAGTAAGCCAATAAATAACATCCAACTGGAGCACAGCATACTATCGCTATCAAAAGAAGCTACAAAACTCCATGTGCCATGGGATTTACAATATGACCGGATCAACGATGCCATTCTGTTTTCTGAAATTGGAGGAAGTATACGAAAACTGGATACTAGAACAAAAGCTGTTACTTTAGTGGACAGCCTCACCGACGTTTACCACCAGCGCACGTTGGGACTATTGGGAATGGCACTGTATCAACCCGAACAGCAACAGGCCTATCTTTACCTTTCTTACACCAGCAAAAAGGACAGTCTCATTTTCTCCAACTTATACCGCTACGATTATAGTCCGGTAGGCAAGTTGTCAAACCCAAAATTGCTTTTACAGATTCCTGGAAACACCGGACACAACGGTTCGAGGGTTATTGTTTCGACAGACAAAAAAGTATATTGGGCTACAGGAGATGCCGCGAGTGATACCTTTGCGCAAGACAGCACCTCATTAAATGGCAAAATCTTACGCCTCAATCTCGACGGGAGCATCCCAAAAGACAATCCAATTGCAAACAGCTATGTCTATGCATGGGGATTTCGGAACATGCAGGGACTTACCCATGATGCAAAAGGCTTAATTTACACGTCCGAACATGGCGATGCCATCGAGGATGAAATCAACCTGATCCAACCCCTAAAAAATTATGGCTGGCCGCAGATCGAAGGTATGATTGATACGGAAAAGGAAAAAACTATTGCCAAAAACTCCCCAAGACAGGAGCCTATTAAATCGTGGACTCCGGTCGTTGCACCATCCGGTATGGCGTATTACAGTTCCAATGTTATCCCTGAATGGCAACATAGTCTATTGCTCGCGACTTTAAAAAATCAGTCTTTACGTATTCTAAAATTATCCGCCGATGGTCAACAGATCATCGATGAGAAGATCCTATTCAAAGATCAACTTGGCCGGCTAAGATCCGTATTGACCTTACCCAATGGAGACATTTACTTCTGTTCAAGCAATCGTGACTGGAATCCGCAAAAGGGATTTCCAAAACCCGATGACGATGTGATCTATCGTCTCCGTATTACCGATAAAGCCTCTGCACCAATGATTAAACCCCTTGCAGCCAACACGGCCAACTCCCCTGCCAAAAGTGGTCAGGCATTATACGAAGCCTATTGCGCATCTTGTCATAAAGCAGATGGAAAGGGACTTACAAATACCTTTCCCCCATTAGCCAATTCATCTCTTGTCAAAGGCGCCCCAGCACCGCTATTGCAGGTTATCCTCCATGGACTGAAAGACAAAACAATAAACAACGTCAAATACGAAAGTGCAATGCCATCTTTTTCATTCCTGAAAAATGAAGAGGTCATTGAAATCACCAATTATATCCGCACACACTTTGGCAATTCTGCCCCTAAAATCAACCAACAGCATTTAACCTCATTACGATAAATTTCATGGAAAATAACCTCGAGCCAAAACCCTCTTTATTGAAAAGTTGGCTATCCATCTTAGGTCCCGGCATCATTACCGCCGCCCTGGTTTTCGGGCCCAGCAAAATGACCATCACATCAAAAATGGGTGCAGACTATGGCTTCTCTCTATTATGGGTTGTCGTCGTCGCCATCTTTTTTATGATGGTTTTCACCAATATGGCGGCACGTATCGGTATCGCGAGAGACGAATCTTTACTTGTTTTAATTCGCCAGAAATTTGGTAAAACAACATCCATCATCATTGGCCTTGGAATCTTCCTCGTTGCAACCTGCTTTCAATCGGGAAATGCCACAGGTGTCTCTATTTCCGTTTCGGAAGCCACGGGGACAAACCCCAAAATATGGATCATCGTTTTTAATGTCATCGGTATCCTACTGTTGTTCTTCAAGTCTTTCTACGCGCTATTGGAAAAGCTTATGCTTGGACTTATCATCCTGATGTTATTTGCTTTTCTTTCTACAGCCATTATGATAAAGACACCCGCACAGGACTTTTTCTTAGGTTTTATTCCCAGCATACCACCTTCATCAGTAGGTTTGATCATCGCTTTTACGGCTTCTTGCTTTTCGATTGTGGGCGCATTTTATCAAAGTTATCTTGTTCAATCAAGAAGAAAATTATCGGCCAACAAACAGCGTACTGAACGACAGATAATCGGTAGCCGAATAGGTATTATTATTCTTGGCATCATGAGTGCAGCCGTTATGGTCTGTGCGGCAAATACGCTTCATCCCCAAGGGATCAAGTTAAATTCTGCCGCTGAGATGGGCCGTGCACTGGAACCGCTTTTGGGAACCTATGCTTCACACCTCTTTTTTATCGGTCTATTCGGTGCCTCCTTTTCCTCCTTGATCGGCAATGCCGTCTTAGGCGGATCCTTACTGGGCGACACCTTTGGCTTCGGCAACGATCTCAATCACCCTAAAGTGAAACTCTTTATTTCTTTGGTCATGATTTTTGGGTCTGCCATCGCGCTTATCTTCGGAAATCTTCCCTTGGAGCTTATTGTTTTTGCGCAAAGCATCACCATTTTTTTAGTCCCCTTTATTGGTATTATCCTCTTTCTGATCGCGAACGACAAAGAAATTATGGGCGCGCTCAGAAACAGCCCCTTAACGCGATTATGGGCTATCCTCGGACTTATATTACTCGTTTTTCTTGCTTTTAGTAATCTCTATAATTTAATCAAATAATTCAGACATGGACCATAACAATTTAGCGGAATTGGAACAGCAGCTGCTTGCACCATCATTAGATCTAATTGAAGATATAAAAAAGATACAAGGTGATATCCTTTTCCTAGGTATTGGCGGAAAAATGGGGCCAAGCATGGCAAAACTAGCCATGCGGGCCATTCAAGCTGCAGGAATAGACAAAAAGGTCATTGGTGTTTCGCGTTTTTCAACCAAGGAACTTCAACAGGAACTGGAGGATCTAGGCATAAAGACAATCGCCTGTGACCTATTGAATGAGAAAGAACTCAAAAAGATCCCGCAGGTTCCGAATGTCATTTACCTCGCAGGACATAAATTCGGCACCACGGGAAATGAAGATTTTACCTGGGCGATGAATACCTATCTTCCCGGAATGGTGGCTTCTCATTTTCAAGATTCCAACATTGTTGCTTTTTCTTCGGGTAACGTACTTCCATTTGTACCGATAAGCAATGGCGGCGTTTCTGAGGAAAAAACTCCGGAGCCTGTCGGCGAATACGCACAATCCTGTTTGGGGAGAGAGCGGATATTCGAGTATTTTTCGAAGAAAAACGGTACACCTACCCTGATCTACCGATTGAATTATGCGGTGGATTTTCGCTACGGTGTGCTCGTAGAAATTGCCAAATCGGTCAAAGGGCAGCTCCCAATAGATTTGACAACCGAAAACGTCAACGTCATCTGGCAGGGAGATGCCAACGAAATTGCCTTAAGATCATTACTGCACTGTCAGTCTCCAGCCAAAATACTGAATGTCACGGGACCTGAAATCCTTTCTACACGATGGATCGCAGAGCGGTTTGCCGAGCATTTCAACACCAGGCCGATATTTGTAAATGAACCCGCCGGAACCGCTTTACTCAACAATGCGTCCGAATGCCATCGTTTATTTGGCTATCCGAAAACAACCATACGCGAAGCGATAGACATTACTGCCAAATGGTTGACCCAAGGCGGCGAACTATGGAATAAGGACACGCATTTTCAAGAACGAAAAGGAAAATTCTAATGAAAACTTTAGACAACAAATTACAACAGTTGCTTTGGGAAGGAACGGTTATTCCGGCACATCCCCTTGCCTTAAATGAGGACCGCAGCATTGACGAGAAGCATCAACGGCTCCTGACGCAATATTACATAGCCAGTGGAGCCGGTGGAATCGCCGTAGCTGTACATTCAACCCAATTTGAAATCCGTGACCCCGAGATCAACCTTTTTGAAACCGTATTGAGATGGGCTAGCGAAGAAGTCGAGAAAGCGGCACTCCAACGACCATTTATCAAAATTGCGGGCATCTGCGGTGCCACAGAACAAGCGGTACAGGAGGCAACGACTGCACTTAAATACGGTTATGATATTGGACTTTTGAGTATGGGCGGCCTGCAGAGCTGGACTGAAAATGCCATATTAGATCGAGTCAGAGCAATAGCAGCCATTATTCCTGTCTTTGGATTCTATCTTCAACCCGCCGTTGGTGGCCGTATTTTCTCCTATTCCTTTTGGCAGCAGTTTGCCGAAATCGACAACGTTGTCGCTATCAAATGTGCGTCGTTCAACCGCTACCAAACATTAGACGTTATGCGTGCTATAGCCAACTCCTGCCGACGAGATCAAATTGCCATGTACACGGGCAATGATGACAATATTGTCAACGATCTGATGAGCGTGTATAATTTCCCCGTAGCGGGAGAAAACGTCGCCATAGAATTTAAAGGTGGACTATTAGGCCACTGGGCTGTTTGGACCGCAAAAGCTGTTGAACTCCTTCAGGAAATAAAAACATACAAACAGGACCCCAATAACCTCCATGCAAGTCATCTCCTGAGCAAAGCGATTGCTGTAACAGACAGCAATGCAGCTTTTTTTGACCCAGCAAATGCATTCCATGGCTGTATACCAGGCTTACATGAGGTGCTCCGCAGACAAGGCCTGATGAAAGGGACCTGGTGCCTAAACCCCAACGAAAATCTATCCATCGGACAGCAAGAAGAAATAGACCGTGTATATAAAGACTACCCAGACTTAAACGACGATGAATTTGTCAAGGAATTTTTAAAATCGAGATCCTAATAGGTTAATCTCTTCAAAAGGTCCCATTGCCCCAGGCTCGTCACGATTGCCAGAGCAATGGGCCTTTTCTTTTACCTGCTATTCTTATTTGACGAATCAATGACCAAGCAAGGAAAATAGTGGATAGAACGAAAGGTTTGCTTTTTATAACTTTGCGTCATGAAATTTTTGAAAATAGCATTAACCTCCAGCCTTCCGTGACAAGCCTGCTATTCAAGGCAGCGTGAACGTCCACAGCGACGGAAAATAAATAAAAATTTTATAAAGGATGGAAAAAAACACTACCCCACAACAGTCGCTTATACCGACGATACTTGCATTTGCACTTGTTCCGATTACTGGGCTTGCCACAGATATTTATCTTCCTTCAATGCCACAAATGGCGCAGGAACTTGGCTTAAATGAAAGCAAGATCCAATTGACGCTTTCGCTTTTTCTAATTAGTTATGGTGTCGCTCAATTCTTCACAGGAGCTTTGGTGGATGCCTGGGGAAGGTATCGCATAAACCTCATTTCACTTTTTCTTTTTATTATCAGTTTTTGGGTCACGGCACACACGCAGGATATCTGGGTTATCTACCTAATGCGGATTTTACAGGGAATTTTATCGGCATTTGTTGTCATCTCCAAAAGAGCCTATTTTGTGGATGTCTACGACGGTGAGCAGCGTAAGCACTACCTGAGTATCATGACCATCGTCTGGTCGATCGGACCGATTGTGGCACCATTTATCGGTGGTTATCTCCAAACACAATTTGGCTGGCGTTCTAACTTTATGGTCCTGGCCGCCTATAGTGCTGTACTCTTTGTACTTGAACTGATCTTTTCCAGCGAAACAATCAGACAGAAAAAGCCCCTTCACATCGATTATTTGATTAGCGAGTTTAAAATGATGCTAAAAAGCACCGATTTTACCTTCGGCATATTCATGTGCGGCATATCCTATGGCCTGGTCATGTTCTACAATCTCAGTGGCCCCTTCTTTATTGAGCATCAACTGGGATATAGCGCGATTACCACTGGCTACACCTCCCTTATTATGGGTTTAGCCTGGATGTGTGGTGGATTTATTGGAAAAGCATTGATCAAAAAGGCATTGATACCCAAACTGAGAATTGCAAACTTTATTCAAATATTGCTTATCATAGGCATGCTGATCGTTTCACTTTATAAAGCGAATTTATACACGCTGACGTTCTTTGCATTTGCGGTACACTGTACTGCCGGATTCGTTTTTAACAATTATTTCAGCTATTGTTTGGGAAGATTTCCATTGTCGGCCGGTATTGCCGGAGGGTTAGTAGGCGGAATAACCTACCTGCTCACATCTTCACTCAGTTACATCACGGTAAGCTTGGTAAACCCTTCTTCGCAGTTTCAGATTGGATTAGGTTATGGCATATTTTCCATATTGGGTTTGATCACTTTATATGTGATTAGTAAGCTCGTCAAGAGCAGCTAGTTGTTGATTGAGTCTTGCACACAAAAAACACAGCTCACCTGTAGTCGTTTGTCCACAAAAACGCACATACAAGATAAATTGTTTTTAACTTAGTATCAAAAACAACTATATTTGTATCATCATAATTTAGGTTTATAATTGGTTATTTAAGGTTTTCATTCTCCCCGTTTGAAAACCTTTTTTTTATCCTATTTTTTTAGTCTACCGGATAGCACTTGTTCTGGTCTTTTGTGCCGCACCCTAGCTATCAAAAATCAAAGTATCGAATGAAATACGTAGAATCAACCAAATGATGTTTTTGCTCCAATAAAATGGATGCCGTAAGGACCTTTCAACGTGCTATACAAGCTCGGAGATTACCAATTTTCCAATAAAATCGATATATTGTACCCCAAATCAATTTTAAGTGAGGGAGTCGATGACAATAAAAAAATATAGGAGCGTCTATATCTTTTGGTTTTGCACCATTTTATTTATTTTTCCAAACTGCAGCTATTGCCAGACCATCATACCTACAGGTACACCTTTTGTAAAACAATTCAAAAAAGACCAATACAAGGCTGGAAATCAAAACTGGTCCTTGGCAGTAGATAAAGATGGTCGTATCTATAGTGCAAATACTGAAGGTCTATTACAATTTGACGGACAGTATTGGCGTATCTTTCCGCTTCCAAATCATTCCACCGTCCGAAGTGTTTCGATCGGTAAAGATGGGAAGATTTATACCGGTGGCAGAGGAGAATTTGGTTATTGGACTGCTAAGCCTTTTGGAAACTTGACTTATCATAGTCTTTCGAAGCTTGTACGTGACAAGACCTATTTTCCAAACGAAGAAATCTGGAAAATCATTGTAGAAGACCAACGCGTATTTTTCCATACCTTTTCCAAATCATATATTTGGGAAAAAAATACGATAAGACAGTTAACGGCAGAAGGAGAACCTTTTTTATTTCCGCATCAGCTTAATGACCAGTTGTTTTTCGAACAACTACCAAGTGGTCTGCATGAATATAGACAGGGTAAATTGATTCCAATCAAAGGAAAAGACGTCTTAAGAGATAAAAATGTACTCGCCCTATTGCCTTTCGACACAAATACTTCGCTCATTGCCACCGCAAGAAATGGCCTTTATCTGATGAAAGCGGACGGAAGTATCGAACCTTGGTCTGTTCCTGCAAATCAGCTATTGAGCCAATCACAGGTAAATAATGGCATCTACCTCTATGATGGACAATATGCTTTTGGAACCATCCAGAACGGCGTTATCATCATCAACAAAAATGGCAAAGTCATTCAACACATCAATAAAAACAATGGTCTGCAAAACAATACGGTGCTCAGTATCGTAAAAGACAACCAAAAGAACATCTGGGTAGGGCTGGATAATGGTATCGATCGTATTGAAATCAATTCCCCTATTTCATTTTATACAGATTTTATTGGAAAAATTGGAACGGTCTATACATCTATTATCTATCAGGGAAAAATCTACCTGGGCACCAATAAAGGATTATTTTCCAGTGAATGGAAGGGATTGAACAATTACAATGCATTAAACTTTTCTCAGGTTCCAAATTCAAATGGCCAGGTTTGGACGTTAGCATTATTCGGTGATGAACTCATCTGTGGCCACAACGATGGGACCTTTAAGCTACTAGACGGCCGTCTGGAAAAGATTTCACAGATCACTGGCGGGTGGATTTTCAAACCTATATTTGGCACGAGAAATATCCTCCAAGGAAATTATACTGGTCTCTCAAAATTTACCTTCGATGGTATGCACTTACAATTTGTGCAGCAATTTGAGGGTATTAAGGAGCCCATTCGATTTTTAGCCCAAAAAGATACTCATTCCTTTTGGATTGGAGACTGGGGACAACTACAACTTATCGGATTTGACCCAAGTTTTCAACAGGCAAATATATTATTCTCATCCAAACAAGACAGTGTTGCCTCGAAGAGACAATTTAAAGGAGTTTATACGTTAGAAAATAATCTTGTATTCGCCACCGACAGCGGATTCCTCCAATTCGACAATATCGTAAAGCGATTCAGTTATGCAAATGAATTGAACGCCGCATTAGGTACCTATAGAAACTCCAATAAGATCATACCGATCAACACAAACAGTTATTGGTTGATTCAGAAGACTAAAATTGCTAAAGTAGATTTTGATAGCAAGGGTAAGTTACGCATTGACTCCAACCTATTAAGTCCACTACAGGACCGAATGATGAATAATTATGAAAACATCCTTCCTATTGAAAATCAATATTACCTCATCGGTCTAGATGATGGGTTTGCGATCTATCGACATACAGATAAATCACAAAAACATAGGTTGCCACTTCCGCAAATAGCGCAGCTCTTCAACTTGACCACCGGACAAGCTATCTTTCCAGATTCAACGTTTAAATTATCGTCTTCAGACAATAACCTGAGAATTAGCTTTTCGAGCCCCTATTACTCATCTTCACCACTCCAATATCAATATTATCTGGAGGGATACTCAGACAATTGGTCTGAATGGAGTGAGACGGCCTACCAGGATTTCACAAACCTGCCCTATGGAAAATTCCAAATTAAAATAAGAGCAAAAAATAATATGGGGATGGTTTCTGAAATCCAATCATACTCCTTTACCATTCAGCACCCTTGGTATCTATCCTGGTGGGCAAAGGCTTTGTACACGCTTGCCATTTTAATACTGCTATATTTTGCCTATATCTTTAATGTTCAACGTGAGCGTAGGCGTCAGTTTCAAATACGGCGAAAATGGCTCGAAGAAAAAAAGATTGCTTTGGAACGCGAAGCTGAAAAAAAGGAAAAGGACTGGATCAAACTGAAAAACCAGCAATTGGAAGACCAGCTTCAATTAAAAAACAAAGAATTGGCGAATGCAGCCCTCAATATCGTCTACAAAAATGAGATGTTGAACAACTTGCATGACGAACTTAAACAGCTTAAAGATGCGGATGGAAACAAATTGAGTTCGGATGAGCTGAAAAAAATCAATAAGCTCATAGATGATGCCCATAATGACGACCGTGACTGGCATATATTTGAAAGAAGTTTTAATGAATCGCATGAAAACTTCTTCAAGAAATTGAAGCAAGAATTTCCTGATCTAGTCCCCAATGATCTTAAGCTATGCGCCTATTTACGGCTCAATATGTCCAGTAAGGAAATCGCTTCGCTGCTCAACATTAGTACGCGCGGGGTCGAGATCAGACGCTATAGATTACGCAAAAAACTAGGACTTCCAACAGACAAGAACCTATCTGAATTCCTGTTAGAACGTTAAATTCCCCTTGCAAACACTACATCATTACCACACACACTCTTTAGTGTACAAAACACACTAAAGAGCGCATTATCTGCTCAAAAAAATTGATTTAAATAACTGACTATCAAAAATATAAGATACACATGAAATACATTTGAGCAGGCGGAATTTTCGTGTAGTAGTGATGTGCAAATGTTAAATTTTGGGAAAGTTGTACTACATCAACATATTTGCCTCAGGGAAATAACCAACTGTATTTTAAACAAACACCAAAAATTTACGATATGAGGAATCTATCCGCATTATTTTTGACTTCCATGGTCGTCTCTGTTGCCTATGGACAAACTTCTATACAAGGAGTGGTCAAAGATGGCTCAAGCATGATATCCATGCCTGGCGTAACCATTAGTATTAAAGGGAAAGCTGTATCTACGAAAACCGACGCAACGGGGAAATTTCAGATTAATGCCGCTCCTACCGATTCATTAGTCTTTAACTTTATTGGTTATCGCAAACAAACTGTATACATTGGCAATCAAACGCAACTCAATGTATTTTTAGAAAATGAGAATCAAGCATTGGAAGAGGTTGTGGTTATCGGTTACGGTACACAAAAGAAAGCCGATCTAACCGGATCGATCAGTTCATTGAAATCGTCGGATATCACCAAGCAACCGGCCATGTCTGCTATGCAATCCATACAAGGTAAAGCTGCCGGGATCAATATCATTGCCAACGAAGCTCCGGGATCGTCACCCAATGTAATTATCAGGGGCTTAGGAACGGCATTATCAGGACGGAATCCACTCTATATTGTCGACGGAATTGCACAAACAGATATTAACAATATCAACCCATCGGATATTGAATCTATGGATGTTTTGAAGGATGCATCCTCTGCATCTATTTACGGTCTTCGGGCTGCAAATGGTGTTATTATCGTGACCACGAAGAAAGGTAAAACGGGGACGACAAACATTAATTATGAAAGCTTTGCAGGCATAAAAAATGTCCTCAATCGTGTGAAAATGGCAAACGCTGATCAGTTTAGAACATTTGCCAATGAATACCTAACCTCGACCAATGGATCCTACCGTTTAGCAGAGAATCAAAAATATAATACAGATTGGTATGACGAATTATTACGTACAGGTTCTGTATTTAATAATGCCGTTAATATTTCTGGCGGAACTGAGAAAGTTGATTACTTCGTATCAGCAAACAATTATACCGAAAATGGTATTCTTGATGGCTCCAAATTTGTAAGAAATACCATACGCAATAACAACGTATATAAATTTTTAAACAATCGCCTAAAGTTCAGCCAAAATTTAAATCTTACATTAACAAACGCAACCCCCAAGCCCTATAGTGCTTTCACCACGGCTTATCGTCAGTCACCACTGGCTCCCGTGATGTTTGATAATGGCCGTTACGGTTTAGGTCGTGTAAATACAACAACTGGTGTTGCCGGTATTGAGGCAGCTCCTGGGCAAGCCATCGGAAACTTAAATTCCATTGGAAATCCAGTGTATGAGGTTTTACGTCAAAATGAAAGAACAAATACGCTCCGCCTACAGGGAAGTTTTGAGGGAGAATTCAAAATAACCGATTATCTGAAAATCAATTCGCGTATTGGCGGGAATAAATTTTATTCGAAACAACGGATTTTTAATAATGTAAAAGATCAATGGTTAAATGCAAATACGTTATTGAATGAATCTGATTTCATCAAATTAAAGGAAAACAATCCAAAAGCCCTTGACTACGTAGACAATAGTCTGAAATATGAAAACCTGGAACAATTCCGTTGGTCTATCGAGAATTTCTTGACCTTTAACAAGAGTTTTGACAAGCATCATATTGAGGCGGTTGTGGGGATGTCACGTGAGAAATACGACATTAACAGTATGAGCAGCCAAACGGGTTATAATGTGCCTGAACAAGAGCAATACTGGAATATTAATCTTGCAAAAGGAACAACCAATTATGGTATTGTTGCGCTGCAAACGTATTATACTCCAAGGGCCTTAGCTTCTTATTTCGGACGATTACAGTACAATTACGATAGCAAATATTATTTAACGGCAACATTGCGTAGAGATGGATCAAGTGTTTTCCGTAATACAGGAAAATACTGGGGTACCTTCCCATCAGTAGGCTTGGGCTGGACGGTAACCAACGAAAGCTTTATGAAAGATGCCAGCTGGATTAATTTATTGAAAGTGCGCGGAAACTGGGGTAAATTAGGTAACCAAGATATCCCGTTAAATGTATCCACAATTTTAACAAGCCCAGAAAGTTCAAATTACAACTATGTTTTCGGTCCTGAACAGAATATGGTCTATGGTAGTGCTTATGGTACTCCTGCCGTGAATCTAACATGGGAAGTAACTAGAGAAACAGGCGCTGGCGTAGACTTTGCGTTTCTAAACAATCAGCTTTCAGGATCCATTGACTACTATCATAAGCTGAATACCAATACTATTCTTGATGTAACACCAACTTACACCTCTCCTTCAGAGAAAAATTTCTATGCGCATGGTGCCAAAGTGTTAAATCAAGGAGTTGAAGTAGCTTTAAATTGGAACAAAAGCATTAATCCTGAATTCAGTTATACCGTCGGCGTCAATTATGCCTACAACAAAAACAAAGTAACAGAAGTGGTTCCTGCCTATGACCGTGCTACTGGAGGTAGTTTAAATAACGGGGAGATTACCAAACAGCTTCGCGTTGGACAACCGATCTATGGCTGGTGGATGTTTGAGGCAAATGGTGTCTTCCAAGACGCTGAAGATGTAAAAAATTACCCATCGTTTGGTGCTGCAAAACCTGGCTATCTGAAGTACAAGGATCAAAATGAAGATGGTGTCATTGATTCACGCGACAAGGTTTTCTTTGGATCATTTTTACCGACTTCAACATATGGTATCAATGTTGGTGTTAATTACAAAGCTATTGATTTTAATGTCTCCGGATATGGTGTTGCAGGCAATAAGGTTTACAATGGTTTAAATAGTGTTCGTTCCAATGCGGGTGAGAATATCGCGTTGTCAACTTTTGAAAATCGCTGGACTGGCGCAGGTTCAACCAATGAGCATCCTGGTGCAGAAAGAGCATATTGGGCTTCGAGTTATTTCCTTGAATCGGGCGCTTATTTCCGTATCAATAATATCACCGTAGGATACACTTTCAACAACTTATATAGCTCGAGATCTAAACTAAGATTATATGTTACTGCACAGAATCCATTTATGTTTACGAATTATAGTGGTTTCTCTCCTGAACTTGCGGGCGACGGTAGTCCAAATTTAACTTCTGGTATTGAGCTTTCGGCTTATCCAACGACACGTAATTTCTTATTTGGACTTAACATGCAATTTTAATCACCTTAGTTTTGAAGACAATGAAAATTAACAAACTTTATATAGCAATTCTTCTTAGTGGGGGCATTGCATTGCAAAGCTGCAAAGACAACAACTTCTTAGATGTACCTTCTAAAGAATATGTTGAAGCCGAAGACAGTGAAGAAATCTACACACCCGAGCAATTTGTCAATGGTGTATATGGAATGTTTACTGACTGGGATTATTCTTTCTCTTACATCGGTATCACGGACATGCTTTCCGATAATGCGGATAAAGGTAGTTCAGCTACAGATGCCGGTGGTGATAAACTAAGTTTAGACGAGTTGACTTATACTTCAACAACCGGTTCCTTTCTTTCCATGTGGACACGTTGGTATAAATCCATTGGGCGGGCTACGCAAGCTATTGCATACACAGAAAAATTTGGATTGACAGACGAAGCTTATAAAAACAGATTGATTGCCGAAGCCCGTTTTCTGCGTGCATTGAACTACTTCTATCTCGTGCGTGGATGGGGCGATGTTCCTATTCAAGAACGTGATTTAATAAAAAGAGAACCTGCAGCTGAAGTTTACGCTTATATTGAAGCTGATTTACAATTTGCTATCGACAATCTTCCACTCAAATCTGCTTATGCTGCAAAAGATTTAGGTAGAGCAACCAAAGGGGCTGCACAAGGATTAATGTCAAAAGTCTATTTGTATCAAAGCAAATGGCAACAAGCTGCTGATATGGCGAAAACTGTCATCACATCTGGAGGATACAGTCTCGAACCGGATTACGCAACAATTTGGCGTCTAGCTGGGGAAAATGGTCCCGAATCATTATTTGAATTTCAAGCAAGGGGTACCTCTATCGCACATGGTATCCAACAATATAGTCAAGTACAGGCACCTCGTGGAGGAGCCGTCAATTTAGGCTGGGGTTTTAATATCCCAAGCCAAAACTTATTGGATGCCTTCAATGCCGAAAAAGACAATATCCGTCGCGATGCAACGATTATTTTCAGGGGCGAAACCCTGTACGATGGCCGTCTAATTGACAATGGTGTAGAAAACCCCATGTATAATGAAAAAGCGTATTCGTCTGCAAATGGAGGTGCCGCTGATGGTGATAAGAACGTACGTTACCTCCGTCTAGGTGAAATTTATCTTATCCTGGCCGAAGCAGCTAATGAGGTTGGCAATAGCAGCGAAGCACTGAATGCATTGAATATGGTACGTACACGCGTAAAATTAGCCAATGTAACGACAACGGATCAAGCACAGCTCCGTCAGTTGATCTGGAAAGAAAGACGTCTTGAATTAGCTTTTGAGCATGACCGTTGGTTTGATTTAATTCGTACAAAACAGGGAAAAACTGCTATGGCAGCCAATGGAAAAACTTTCCAAGATAAAATGATGCTTTTCCCAATTCCGGAAAATCAACGTATCCAAACACCAGAAATGCCGCAAAATACCGGTTGGTAACTATATAAGTAAAATAACTCCGTTCAAACGACCTATGGTCGTTTGAACATTTTTTCAAGAATTAAACAACATATCCATGAGAAAACGAATAGCATATCCAGCACTTAGCGGTATAGCTTTGGCGCTTATTCTCAGCAGTTCGTGCCAAAATGCTACTAATAGCAGTCCAGACAGTCCCTCAAAGATTGATTCAACCGATGGAAGCAAAATCAATGAAGATTCGCTATTAACAACTATTCAGCAACATACATTTCAATATTTTTGGGAAGGTGCCGAACCTACTTCCGGTCTCGCCAGGGAACGCATCCATATGGATGGTGTTTACCCTCAAAATGACCGTAATGTCGTGACCATAGGTGGTAGTGGCTTCGGACTCATGGGTATGATTGTCGCGATGGAACGCGGGTTTATCAGCCAGGATCAAGGCGTTCAAAAGCTGGATCACATCATGGATTATCTAGGCAAAATCGAACGGTTTAAAGGAGCCTGGGCACACTGGTACGATGGAGAACTGGGGACAGCGAAACCCTTCAGTGAAAAAGATAATGGCGGTGACATTGTTGAAACTGCATTCTTAGCCCAAGGCCTAATCGCCATTCGGGAATATCTAAAAGATAAAGATGATTCTGCCCAACTAGTTGCCCAAAAAGCAGATAAACTATGGAAAGAAATCAATTGGAATCATTATACAAATGGGCAAAATGTTATCTATTGGCATTGGAGTCCTAAATTTAACTTTCAACAAAATCACCCTGTCAGAGGATACGACGAATGTCTTATTACTTATATTTTAGCAGCCTCCTCTCCCACTTACCCTATTGCACCCCAAGTGTATCATGAGGGTTGGGCAAGATCTGGTGCAATTAAAAGCTCCGCTAAAAAATATGACATTCCACTCGTACTGAAGCACAATGCCAAAGAAGGTGAAGTGGGGCCGCTATTCTGGGAACATTACTCCTATTTAGGATTGAGTCCCAAAGGATTAAAAGACCAATATGCAGATTATTGGGAAGCGACAAGCAACCATGCTAAGATAAATTTGGCTTATGCAGATCTAAACCCAAAAGGCTATAAAGGTTACGGTTCGGATAAAGGCTGGGGCTGGACGGCCAGCTATTCCATCAACGGCTACGATGCACATCACCCAGACAACGACCCTGGCGTGATCTCGCCGACAGCAGCTTTGTCATCCATGCCTTACACCCCACACGAAAGCATTCAGTTTGCACAATACCTAGACAAACAACTCGGCAATAAAGTCTGGGGTAAATATGGCTACTATGATGCCTACAGTGAAACGGCAAATTGGTACCCACAACGTTATCTAGCCATCGATCAGGGGCCTATTATTGTCATGATCGAAAACTATAGAACAGGTAAAATCTGGGAGCTATTTATGCAGGCCCCAGAAATTCAACAAGGACTAAAAAAACTCGGTTTTACAAGTCCTTATTTAAAATAGTGGTCTGTGGAATCATTTTCAATCCGTCACACGTTGAGAATGGTTCCTTCCACGAAAACAACAGGACATCCCATAAAAGAGGTTCAAGAGTCATCTTGAGCGCTTTACATAAACTTACCATGTAGCGAGGGAAGCAAAATCCATGCGCACAAAAAAATAATACGATGAAAAAAGTAGTAGGTACTTTCCTTCTTGCATTGCTCGCCTGGCATACCAGTCCAGCGCAATCCAATCAGAAAATGGACACGTTCATTGATCAGCTTATGGCTAAGATGACTGTCGACGAAAAGATTGGACAACTTAACTTGGTAACCGGTGGTGAAGCGACCACTGGAACCACAGTATCCACGGGTGTAGAAGCGAAAATTAAAAATGGTCAAATCGGCGGGATTTTCAGCATGAGTACACCAGCGAAAATCCGCAAAACACAGGAAATAGCTATCAAACAATCCCGGTTAAAAATACCCATCATTTTTGGGATGGATGTTATTCACGGGTATCGTACGGTGTTCCCAATTCCTTTAGGTCTTGCCGCCACCTGGGACATGAACTTGATTCAACAATCTGCACGTATAGCAGCCGAAGAAGCGACCGCCGATGGGATTAATTGGGCATTTTCGCCCATGGTAGATATCTCGCGCGATCCACGCTGGGGCCGTATTTCCGAAGGTGCGGGTGAAGATACCTATCTAAGCTCTCGGGTTGCTGAAGCCATCGTCCATGGCTTCCAAGGGGATAACCTGGCAGCACATAACACCATGATGGCCTGCGTCAAACATTTTGCCCTATATGGTGCAGCCGAAGGTGGTCGTGATTACAACAGCACGGATATGAGCCTCCACCGGATGTACAATGAATACTTGCCTCCTTACAAAGCAGCAATAGACGCCGGAGCTGGAAGTATCATGACGTCTTTTAACGATATCAATGGTGTCCCTGCTTCGGCAAACAAATGGTTAATGACAGATGTTTTACGCCAACAATGGGGCTTTAAAGGATTGGTTGTAACCGATTATACAGCGGTAAATGAATTAACTGCACATGGCCTAGGAGACCTCCAGCAGGTTTCTGCTTTAAGTCTTAATGCAGGTGTTGATATGGATATGGTGGGTGAAGGGTTTCTTACGACGCTAAAGAAATCTTTAGACGCTGGAAAAGTCAAAATCGTAGATATTGACAGGGCCTGCCGCTATGTTTTGGAAGCCAAGTATAAATTAGGATTATTTGATGATCCATACCGCTATTGTGATGAAAAACGGGCAAAAACAGTGATTGGATCTGAAGCCAATCATGCGAAAGCCAGAGAAATTGCGGCAAAATCATTTGTCTTATTGAAAAATGAAAACCAAGCGCTTCCATTGAAAAAAACAGGCACAGTCGCTGTTATTGGACCTTTAGCCAATTCAGGACCAAACATGCCGGGAACCTGGAGTGTCAGTGCTGAACTAGACAAAACAGCCTCGTTAGTTGAGGGCATGAAAGCTGTATTGGGCAACAAAGTAAATATCCTGACACACCTAGGCAGCAATCTGTTGGAAGACCCGAACTACCAAAAACATGCAACTATGTTCGGCCGTACAATCGCACGGGATTCCCGCAAAGAAGAGGAGATCATTGCAGAAGCCGTGCAAGTTGCCCAGCAGTCCGATGTAGTCGTCGCTGCGCTCGGCGAATCTTCGGAAATGTCTGGAGAAAGCTCCAGTCGCTCAGAACTCGATATTCCAAAAAATCAACAAAATCTGTTAAAAGCATTGTTGGCCACAGGTAAGCCAGTTGTCCTTGTGCTATTCACTGGCCGACCACTGACGCTCACGTGGGAAGATGCTCATGTTCCCGCGATATTAAATGTTTGGTTTGGTGGAACGGAAACAGGAAAAGCAGTAGCCGATGTTTTATTTGGGGATGTCGTTCCTTCAGGAAAAATTACGGCCACTTTCCCACGCAATGTTGGTCAGATTCCGATCTATTATGCACACAAAAATACCGGCAGACCTTATGGAAACTCGGGCGATTTTGAAAAATTCAAATCTAATTATCTCGATGTAAGTAATTCGCCACTTTACCCTTTTGGATATGGTCTAAGTTATACGACCTTTTCGTATAGTGACATTCGTCTTGACCGAAACACAATCGACGAAAAAGGTACGTTACAGGCGAGTATCGACATCACTAATACCGGAAACTATGATGCTGAGGAAACTGTACAGCTGTATATACAAGACGTCGTTGCATCAGTTACACGTCCCGTAAAAGAACTAAAAGGGTTTCAGAAGATATTCCTTAAAAAAGGCGAACAAAAAACGGTAAACTTTAAAATTAACGTAGATGATCTGAAATTTTTTGACAACAGCCTGAAATATATCGCAGAGCCAGGAAATTTCAAAGTGTACATTGGGCCCAACAGTCGCGATGTCAAAGAAAAAGAATTTGAACTGCTTTAAACTATTTTTCTAAATAAAAACAAAGCGGCACTTAATTAAATAAGTGCCGCTTTATTTTTCCGTGGCGATGGTCATTGGGTGCTAACAACTTCATCTTTAAAAGATCTTTTATTTTAAAGATCTCAAATAGGTTTTAATCAACGATATTCCATCATCATGCAGTATTGTGGTTCCCTTTTGAGGCATATGCATCTCTCCTAATGTAGACATTCTTCCAATCATCTTGGCCTGTTTCAACAAAATTCCAGTTTCATTCAAGGGGCTTTCGTAACGGAGATCCAGCATCGTCATATAAGCGGTACCTTTAGGATTATGACAATGGGCGCAATTAAGATCTAAATAAGCACGTGCCCGCATAGTTGTCGACCGAGTCACATCATCATAACTTGGCAGAGTTGTATAATCACCCAACGATGTCAAATCAAGCATACCTCTATCGCTCAAATATACCAATTGCTGGACGGGTTCTTTATTTACATGGACAATACGGTTCATATTTCTTATTTTTGGACCTATTGGAAGCACATGATTCCCTTGACGGTGGCATGCAAAACAATCCTCCCGGGAAGGAATGATATAATTTGTCTGTCTTTCAACACCTTTGCTGTCTAGAAACGAAACATGAACGGAAGCGCTGTCCATTAGTAGAAAAGCTTCATCTTGAGCCGCATTCCATTGATAGGTAGCCGCATTCCATTGCCCATCTTTATTGATGAGAAGCCTAGTCTCAAGCAGCAGTACTTTAGTCCCTTTAAGCACACTTGCTGCCGAATAGAAAAAAGTTTTGGCTATGATAGTACCATTGGGGAATTCAGGTAATCCATCGTCCGATGCAGTCATTTTTTTCCCTTTGGGAAGAAAGATTGCACGCTTTTTATCAGTATAGTCTGTGAATAAAGCAGATGCTAATTCATAGGAAATCCCTTGGTCGTTTGGCGTAAGATCAGCCAATTTACCTTTGAACAAATTGTAATCCGATAATTTGCTCCTAAATACAGTATTATCTTTAGCAGGTCTTCCCCGACCGATATTATTTACGACAATCAAAAGTACGGGTATTAATAAAACGCCCATCAAAATGATTATTTTCTTCATTTCGCTATATATTCTTCTCTCCCCCTCTAGTCCATCATTAAATCGGACGAAGATAAGATAAATAAGGGATTATGGTGAGTCATGAGGGATTATCGTTTTGATTTTTACAATCAGCTCAGAAAACGATAAAAATGCGCCATTTTTTAGCAAAAATAAATTGTCTCCACGCTAAATTGGGAAATAAAATGGCTATATTTAGCTGTCTTTTAACCAAAACTTCGAATCCATGGAAGATATGATTCTCTACAATCGGCTTCAGTTCGCATTTACTATTACATTTCATTATCTTTTCCCCCAATTGACCATGGGTTTATCGCTGATGATCGTATACTTTAAATGGAAATTTCTTCAGACTCAAAACGAAGATTACAACCATGCTTCAAAATTTTGGATGAAAATCTTTGCCCTTAATTTTACCATGGGCGTTGTCACCGGCATCCCGATGGAGTTTCAGTTTGGCACAAACTGGGCGAAGTTTTCGGAACTTACTGGTGGAATTATTGGACAGACCCTAGCTATGGAGGGCATGTTTTCCTTTTTCCTAGAATCTTCGTTTCTAGGAATGTTCCTTTTTGGAGAAAAGTTGCTCGGCCATAAGCTGCACTTTTTAGCTGGACTGATGGTCTTTATTGGATCTTGGGCCAGTGGTTTCCTGATTATCGCCACGCATTCCTGGATGCAGCATCCTGTTGGGTATGAGATTCTCGAAAATGGCAAATTTGTACTGAACAATTTTAGTGCATTATTCAGTAATCCATGGTTATGGCCATCTTATCTACATAATCAAGCCGCTTCATTGGTGACTAGCTCGTTTTTCGTTGCCTCTATTGGCGCATTTTATCTGCTCAGTGACAGGCATAGCAAATTTGGTAAGATATTCATTAAAAGTGGGGTCATCTTTGGTGCAATATCGTCGGTGATGCTTGCCTTTCCTACAGGAGATCTGGCCGCAAAAAATGTGGTAAAATACCAACCCGCTGCCTTTGCTGGCATGGAGGGAATTTTCAAAACAGAAAAAGGCGGTTCAGAGATTGTTCTGATCGGTCAACCGGACATGGAAAACAAAAAATTGGACAATAAGATAGCCGTACCGAATGTATTGAGCTTCCTGACCTACCAGCGTTGGGATGCAGAAATTAAAGGATTAAATGAATTTGACCAATCGTTACACCCAACGAACGTGCCTGGGCTTTATTATAGTTATCACATCATGGTAGGTTTGGGTACCATATTCATTGGCATTATGGTCCTAGGAGCGCTACTGCTTTGGCGGAACAGGTTGTATCAAACGAAATGGTTGTTGTGGATCATTATGTTTATGATTCCTTTCCCCTACATCGCGAATACTGCAGGCTGGTATACGGCGGAACTGGGACGACAACCTTGGCTAGTTTATAATCTCATGCGCATGGTAGACGGTGTATCCCCTACCGTATCTTCTGGAAATACATTATTTACCTTTCTCGGCTTCGTTGGTTTATACATTCTTTTGGGTTTGTTATTTCTGATGTTAGTCTTGAAGATCATTAGAAAAGGTCCTGAAACGACAGTTGCATCAACCTAATTAGCTATGGAAATATTCTGGTTTATCGTATTAACTTTTATGTTGGGAATTTATATCGTACTCGATGGGTACGATTTTGGGGCGGGAATTGTCCATCTATTCTTTGCTAAAACCGAACAGGAGAAAAAAGCTGTGACTAACGCGATTGGGCCGTTTTGGGATGCCAATGAAGTCTGGCTCATCGCTTCCGGCGGTGTCCTATTCTTTGCTTTCCCAACGCTTTATGCCTCCTCTTTCAGTGGATTTTACTTACCGCTCATGCTTGTATTATGGTTACTTATTTTTAGAGCGATAAGTCTTGAACTCAGGGGGCAGGTTCACCATCGGCTTTGGGAGGCTTTATGGGATAAAGCTTTTGGTCTAGCAAGCCTGTTGCTGGCACTTTTCTTTGGCGCTGCCCTAGGCAATGTCGTTCGCGGAGTAAACCTAGGTATGGTAGAAAATGGTGTATCGACCCAAGAGCCACATTATTTCTTCTTAGCACTTTGGAACCCGACATTTGACCCATTAGCCCAACATCAAGGCATTATAGACTGGTTCACCATCATATTAGGTTTAGTTGCCGTCGTTACATTAACAATCCACGGTGCAGGCTGGGTCATTCTGAAAACATCCAGCACACTAAATACTAGATTAAAGAATATTGTTTTTAAACTCAACTTTGTCTTGCTTATTCTTGTCCTACTATCGGCCTATGTATGGCATTATGTGAAACCCATCTCCTTAAACAATCTCCAAAATCATTATTGGCTGTGGATATTTCCTTTGATTGCTGCTGTTGGATTACTTGGACAATTTTGGATCAAGACCTTTAAGAAAGATGGTATTGGCTTCCTATTTTCATCCCTGTTTATACTGGGGAGCTTTGCCACGACCGTTGCTTCCATGTTCCCTATATTATTGCCTTCAACGAATGACGTAAATCCTTCCTTGACGATTCAAAATGCTGCAGCACATGAATATGGTCTTTCAGTTGGTTTAGGCTGGTTTATGTTTGCAGCAATTCTGGTGGTTGCTTATTTTATTATCCAATTTAGGGTCTTCAAAGGTAAGCTTGATGACGTCGGTTACGGTGACCACTAAGAGCGGCCTCTATTCGAGTCCCAACAACTTATGTTTCATCGCAAGCTGTACAAGTTCAATCATATTTTTAACTTTAAATTTAGTCAGGAGATTGCGCCGATGCGTTTCCACAGTAACTGGACTTAAAAATAACTGCTCGGCGATTTGGTTCGTGGTAAGTCCATTGGAGATCAACGTCAAAATCTCTTTTTCGCGCTGTGTAAGCCTAGGGAGACTGCTGATCGTAGAAATTGCACCACGATAAAGTTCTTTTGCCCGATCACAAATTGCTTCTTTGCCGTCCAGGCCGAGCTGTACACAGCCCAGAAATTCTTCGTTGCTAACATCCTTTAAGATATAGCCATTTCCGCCAGCCTGCATAAACTGAAAAATAAGATTACCATCGGCCAAATTGCTCAATGCAACAATAGGAATCATAGGAAACAGCTTCCTCACCTGAGTACAGACATCTACTCCATTTGTCTGCAACAGTTGCATATCCATAAGTAGGAGATCCGCCTTCGTGACCTTTAAAAATTCAATTAACGAAATTTCTTCCAAAAAGGGATATACAAGATACCCATCCTGATTATTGAGAAAAGAGGCAACACCTTCCAACAATAAAGGATGATCGTCTAACACTGCAATTATCTTCATGACTCAGCCTATTTAAACAGTTACACCAATTTCGATTTGAGTTCCAGATCCGAGCTTACTCTGAATATCAATTGATCCATTGATCCATTTCACTCTATTGACCATATTATTTAAACCCAATCCATAATTTAACACAGCGGAATCAAAGCCTTTGCCATTATCCTCAACGAGGATATGCAGTACTTCGTCCGATTTACTTACCTGAACGATAATTGCATCTGCGTTTGCATACTTTAATGCATTTGAAATGGCCTCTTGAACAATTCGATATATGGCCAATCCTTTTTGAAAATCCACATTCAATTCAGGTTCATAGTTTTCAAATTGGATCGAAACATGACTATTTTTCATTGCTATACACAATTGCTCCAATGCTGCTATCAATCCAAACTGACGCAACGATTCGGGCATTAGATTATGGGATATACGCCTTACTTCGCCTAAGATGTCGTTCAACTTCTGCGGCACTTCATCAGTCAAGAGTGTACCCTTTCCTACATCGCCGGCAATCTTAAATTTTAGACCTGTTAACATACCACCTATGCTGTCATGCAGATCTTGGGCTATACGCTGACGCTCCTGCTGCTCCCCCTTGAGCATAGATTCCGAAATTTGCAGCTGTTTTTCCTTTTCCAATTTGTCCAACACGATTTCGTGGTTGAGCTGAATCTGTGTATTGAGCTTCCGTTGTTTTCGATAGAAAAAAGCAACAAAAAGCACAATACAAAAAAGCAAAACGGCAATACCCAAAACGAGAAAAATCCGAAATTGGTTACGGTCCTTTTCTGCGCGTAAATTCAAAATTTCTTTTTCTTTTTCAACGGTCTTATATTTCGTCTCCATCTCATTCATTTTTTCCAGCAATTGGACCTGCTGTATGCTATCGGATAGTTTATTTGCCATATTGGACATCTTCAACGCATCCTGATAATTACCCATCAGCTCATTCACACCCGCCAGTTGACTGTACACAATTTTACTGTTGTAGAGATCTCGCGTTAATAATCCATTTTTCACGATTTCCTCCAACTGCAGTTTAGCATCAGCATACTTTTTCTGCAAGAGATACACATTAAATTTTCTGAACCGCATCATCTGAAATAATTTCCAATTGTTCATCTTCACCGACCAATCCAAGCCGATATCCAATAACCGTAACGCCTCATCCGTTTGCTGCTTTGTTGTAGCGTAAAGAGCCTCGTTGTAGTAGTAATTGGGCAGCTGAGTGGAATTTGGATACTTGTTTAATAGTTGTTTGACTTTATCCAACAGTACTCTTGCTTCTTTGGATTTCACCTGATAACAATAATTACTGACTGTATTGAGATAAGCCACCACAAGTGCAGCACTCGGCGGTTGCTGCTCGAGCTGTTTTATAGCCAATTGATGGTATTCGTCCGCTTTTGCAAGCTGGTTGGACGACATAAATGCCATGCCGATCATCGTATTTATACTACCTTCCATAATAGGATCGTGTGCTTTGGCGTATGGCAAACACTTCCCATTGAGGATATCCAGAAAATCAGCAAATCCTTTTTTAGGAAATCGAATTAAGCCCAGATTATACCAAGCTTTGGCCAAAAGCCCCTGCTGAAAAGGCTTTTGTGCATTTCCAAGGAGGTCTACACATCGTTGGGCTTCAACTCCTGCATTTTTACTATCTAGAAATTGCCCATAATAATAGCTTTTATAAAGTGCCCCCATCGCCTGTAAGCTCCGGAACGGTTTGGCTAACCGCTCCCCCTGTTGCATATGATCCCAAAATTCGGTCGTATCTCTAAATCTATAGTAATCTGCCAAATAAAAATGCTGCATTGCTTTCACACTGTCCCCCGAGCTCGATAGCAATAATTTTTCCGCATCAGATCGATATTTATTTTCATCCAATGGCAAAAAACTCTGTGCAGCTACAGCATGTACAGTAAAGTATACTATAAAAAATGCAATTATCTTCGTTAACTCTTTCAACTGAAACATCATTAATCCAATATCTTAATCATTTAAACAATTAAACTAAATGGGGCCTTTTCAGCCAATGGTTTCATAATATGTAATAAGAAAGTCTTATGGTGGTTAAAGACTTCTCTCTACCTCTAAATTTGCCGTCGATGAGGCTTCTTCAAAGTCGACAATAGAAAATATAGATCGGAAAACCGCGTAATCAAATGGCGGGTCCAAAAAACAAAGATATATCTCCGCGATGAATTGCTAAAGACATTCTTTTACTTTTTTGAAATTAATTTTCCAGATAGGGCTTGGCTAATCTATTTAAATATAGGCTAAAACATTTCTCGTTAATAAAAAAGCCTCTCGATAATTCGAGAGGCTTTTTTATTAACGATATTCGCTACTCTTTTTCGTAGCAATATCGATCAGCAAGTCCAGCTTACACTGGTAAGCCGAAGACAGCACATTTGGATTGTCGGACTCAAAAAGCGCAGATTTCATGATGGGCACACTAAAGGGCAATGTCCAGGCGCGGAGCGACTTCGCGATAGCATCCATTGCATTAATGCCCTGTAGTGCATGTACACCATCGGCCCAACAAACCAGTCCGATATGTTTATCCGTCAGGTAAGCCGGTTTATTTTTAGCACTGACTTCAAGCCAATCCAAACAGTTTTTCATGACACCGGGAATACTTCCATGATAAAGCGGAGACAACCAAAAATGTATATCTGCCTCAAGAAATAAGTTATTCATAATCTTGACCGCATTGGGTACCCGATTGAGGCTCAAATCAAATAAGGGTATTCCGCTATCAGCCAAATTAAAAATAGTATTTTCAACACCCCTTTGGTTCAGTTGGTCGGAAAAATAGTGTGACAATTTTCCCGATGTAGATTCTTGCCTTCTTTCCAAGGCGCCATTGAATAGTAATGCTTTCATTATACTTTCCCTTTTTTAAAAATAACTTTTGGCATACCAACCTCACCATACATCAACGTCTGGACAATAGGAATCAAACGTTCTGTCGCCAACATATAAAGTGACGCCGGAATATTAGGGCGGGCCCTTATGACAACTTTTTGCTGCTGAAAATGCGACAAATCCATCGCTTGCAAAGCCTGCATCCACAGGTCTATTTCCAAATCCTCCATCGCCTTAAAATCGTAATACGCTGCAACAGGATGAAGTTTTTCCGCCAGGGCCATATAGACCCAAGGCGGGATAATTGCGTCCACAGAACAGCTAATGGCAACCGCCTTATTTCGAAAAGCAGACCAGTCCACCGCCGCCAAAGCTTCTCTGAATTCTTTTTCTTTAACGATTGCTTCCTGATACAACAATGTTTTGATATCAAAACTTAGGATAGCAAGATTGGTCTTAAAATCAATTAGATCTAAAGCCAATATACCCGTGTTTTCAACTTTATTGATAAACATATCAAACCAAGCCTGCAATCACAGTATCGTATTTTTGTTCAACAACAGACCAATCCAAAAGCGACCAAAATGCATCCAAATAATCGGCTCTTTTATTTTGATATTTCAAATAATACGCATGCTCCCAAACATCGACCCCCAAAATAGGGAAACCTCTGCCGATCGATTGTGTATCCATCAGCGGATTATCCTGATTGGGAGTAGCTACGATAGCTAAGGCGCCGGAATGCTTTACATACAGCCAAGACCAGCCCGAACCAAACTGCCCAAGTCCAGCATTTTTGATCTGGGCTTTGAGCTCTTCCAAAGAACCAAAGGCAGCGTTTATCTCATCGGCTAACTTCCCTGTGGGTACCGTTTTTGGATTGGGCGATAAAATTTCCCAAAATAGCGTATGGTTAAAGTGACCGCCGCCGTTATTGCGTACTGCTGGGCTATATTTACTTACGCTTGTTAATATATCCAATAGATCGTCAGCTTCGCCTGCTGTTCCTTCCAATGCCTTATTTAGATTGTCAACATAAGCTTGATGATGCTTTTGATGATGAATCGTCATGGTCTCGCGATCAAAATATGGTTCAAGCGCCGTATAGGCATATTCTAACTGGGGTAATTGAAATTTGTGCATAGTTTTATTGTTTTTATGATAAGTCAAAACTAGAGAATCAAACTTAATAAAACAACCAAATAGTTGTTTTATTAAAGTCATAAAAATAAATCAAAAAGGATAAACCTATTTTTGAAACACATTTTAGGACAAAAAATAAAAACACTATCTTTGCTGATGTTATATAAAACAACTTTTTTATTGTCAAATGCAGAAGAATCCAGCTGATCGAATATTAATGTTATTAAAAATGCGCCGAGAAGGCACTGCAGCTTTGATTGCAACAGAGTTGGCTATAACAAAAGAAGGGGCCCGTAAACATTTATTGAATCTCGCGAATCAAAACCTGATTGTCTCCAATGCCCGGAGCGAAGGTATAGGCCGCCCTTCGACTTATTACAGTTTGTCACCACAGGGCATGGCAAGATTTCCAGATAGTCACGCCGACATTACAGTACAACTGTTGCAGTCGATTAAACAAGTGCTTGGCGAGAATGCTTTGGATCTACTTATTAGTGATCGGGAGTCCAAAGTATATCAAAAATATACTGAAGCGCTATCGGATATTGAATCCATCGAAAAAAAACTTGAAGTTATTGCCGCAAAAAGAACGGCGGAAGGTTATATGGCAGAATGGAAAAAAGAGGCTGACGATTATCTTCTCATTGAAAATCATTGTCCCATATGTGCAGCAGCAACCGAATGTCAGGGATTCTGCCGCTCCGAACTGAATAATTTTCAGCAACTCATCGGTCCGGCTTATCGTATCTGTAGAACAGAATACATCATCGAAAACGCCCCCCGCTGTACCTATCGTATTTCAAAAGCGAAATAAATCCAATTTCTAAGGCATTTCAGCATAAATTATTAATATACCAAAAAGTATTTTTTATATTTGCATTAAAAGAACAGGAATTACATGTCAAAAGCAGAACAGACACGGCAATTTATCATTGAGAAAACCGCGCCCATCTTTAATAAAAAAGGTTACTTTGCAACTTCACTCTCGGACATTACGACAGCGACAGGTTTAACAAAAGGAAGTATCTACGGTAATTTCAAGGACAAGGATGACCTAGCTACCCATGTCTATACCTATCAGAGCAGAAAAATTTCAGAAGCTGTTAATCAGCAGATTATGCAGCAAAAAACATCCTTAAAGAAGCTATTGTCTTTTTTTGATTTTTACAAAGATAATTTCAAAAACATCGCAGCTTCAGGAGGTTGTCCCATGATGAATGCGGCCGTGGAAGCCGATGATTCGCTATCTTTTTTAACCCCCAAAGTCAGACGTTCCTTTGACCTTTGGAGACAGCGGCTAATTCTAATTCTTGAAGAAGGAATTGCCAGCGGTGAATTTAAACAGCATATTTCTGCTGAAAATTATGCCATCACCTTTATGGCGATGGTCGAAGGCGGAATCTTGCTTTCCAAGATTTCCGGCCGAGGAAAAGATCTTGCCATTGTATTGGATAAAATGAAGGAAATGGTGGATCGGGAGATCAAGGCTTAATTTTTTTACAAAAACAAATACCAATTGGTATATTTATAAGTTTATATTAAAATAAAAAAGATGAAAAGAGTTGTAATAACTGGCATGGGAACAATTAACCCGCTGGGCGAAAACATAGACATATTTTGGGATAACATTTTGCGAGGCGAAAACCACACAACACTTATTAGCCGTTTTGATGCTTCGTTGTTTCGAACACAGATTGCAAGTGAAATTAAACACTTTCAACCTGAAAAATACTTAGATAGAAATGAGATTAAACGGAGTGATCTCTTTACGCAATATGCTTTATACAGTGCAGCGCAGGCAATGGAAGATTCGGGACTAGATCTCGATGCCATAGATCCATTTGATATCGGTGTCATCTGGGGTGTTGGTCAGGGCGGCATGGAAACTTTCGAGAAAGAAGTAGAAGGCTACGTGACAGGAGATTACAAACCACGATTCAGCCCTTTCTTTGTTCCTAGACTTATCGTCAATATGGCTTCAGGCATGATTTCAATGAAGTATGGTTTAAAAGGAATCAATTACACTACCGTATCGGCTTGCGCCACATCCAATACGGCCTTTATGGATGCTTTTAATTACATTAGGCTCGGCAAAGCCAAAGTCTTTATAAGCGGCGGTTCCGAAGCCCCCATTACCCCGGCTTCCGTTGGCGGTTTTTCTGCCATGAAAGCCATGTCGAGCCGGCATGATAGCCCCCAGACCGCAAGCAGACCATTTGACCGTGATCGCGACGGCTTTGTGATGGGAGAAGGTGCAGGTGCGCTTATCCTCGAAGAATACGAACATGCCAAGCAAAGAGGTGCAAAAATTTACGCAGAGCTTGTCGGAGCTTCAATGACCGCAGATGCTTACCATATGACCTCGCCCCATCCCGAAGGGGTAGCCGCAGCAAAAGCCATGACTCTGGCTTTGGAGGAGGCTAGAATTAATACCAGTGAGCTCGACTATTTAAATCTCCACGCGACTTCTACGCCAGTGGGAGATATCGCCGAACTTAAAGCCGTACAACGAGCTTTTGGAAATCTAAATAATCTATGGGTCAGTTCTACCAAATCAATGACAGGACATTTACTTGGTGCTGCGGGAGCTATTGAAGCAATCATTGCCATAAAATCTATCAACAATAATGTAATTCCGGCAACAATTAATATCGAAAATATCGATCCCGAGATTCCAGATGGGGTAAATATTGTGATCAATCAGCCTCTGGAAAAAACCGTAAATACAGCAATGAGCAATGCATTTGGGTTTGGAGGACACAATTCGAGTGTAGTTTTCAAAAAGATTTAATTTTTTTGAAATAATTCTTGACAAAGTGTATTAAACACACTATCTTTGTTCTATCATAATTTAGGTTTATAATTGGTTATTTAAGGTTTTCATTCTCCCCGTTTGAAAACCTTTTTTTATGCCTGTTCAATTTTTGTTATCAGCAAACTAGAATTTTTATTTTTAACCGATACGACAAAACTATTTGGCCCATTTATCCATTTACCAGATATAAATCCGTTGAGAAGCTTCAATAGTGTCTACTATTTACCCCCTTCTTCGAAGATCATTCGACGAATCTTCGGGTCTTATTCGTACTTAAGAGCAGATAAGAGCGTTTTCTGACAGCCATGCTACTGTCTTATCTCCGAGTATAACTCGGACTCACCACGGACTCATGTCGCTCTTACCACGGATACACCCAGACTCTGATACGATGAAGTATCGGAGGAGACACGAAACGATAGCGAAGCAGAGGTCTTGCGTCCATGCCATAATCAGAACATTCAAAATCCCGCCCCTATCATTGATGACTAAATGAAGCTTGTAGCCATCCCATTGTAGATTTTCCAACTTCGGCTATTCCTTTAAATACCCTCTGTTCGCCTTAATCCGCTTATTCTTGCAACTCCTGAACGGTGTCGAATCAAAAGAAATCATAAAAAAACAGCGGGATAACCGAAGTTACCCCGCTGCGTAAAAATAAACATGTGAAACTATTTTTTGCCATTATCTTTAGCCCACCATAACCGCTTACCCCAATTGTAATCGACTGTTCCAGCCGCTGCAGCTTTAACATTTTCTGCATTATACAAATATTCATTATTTGGATACGGTAAACGGAACGGCTGATCGGTGTGAGGTTCTTTAAACTTCTGAATTAGCGAAGGATAGTTTGTATTTGGAATACCCGTACGGCGATATAAGCTCCAAGCTTCATAATTCTCTTTAAATAAAGCCACCCACATATCCCAATAAACACGTTCTTTGGTATTGTTAAACTTACCCTCACCAGCCAAGTAATTTGCTACATCACTTGCTGCTACGTTATTATCTTCCATCGAAAGTGTAACGGCTTTTTCATACGCATCCTTCGCTGTGAGCGACCCTACATTATATCCTAATAAAGCTGCTTCCGCTAAAATATAGTAGGTTTCACAGGCTTTAAAGAAGGGTACTGCTCCGGCAGGATCATTAATATAATGTAGACCAATCCAAGAGATTGAGGTTGCTGGCGACGGATTGTCTTTTGAACCATTTATAAATCCTATATACTTACCTGCGTTATTCTTTTGTGCAATGGCTGCTATACGTGGATCTTTGGTCTCTAATAAATGATTGATAAAAATATCAAACATTCCCCAATTGTTAATACGACTACCGTAAATGCCGGATTCATACCAGGGTTCCATATAAGGTAAGGTGCCAGGGAAAAACATTTGGCAACTTTCTGCATTTGTTTCAATAACAGGATATTTCTCTTTATTACCGGCAATTTCCTCAATAGTCGATTTAGCTAATGCTGGCGCAACAGAAGAAATACGCATGGCCATCCGTAAGCGCAACGCGTTACAGAATTTTTGCCACCTTAGCATTTGCTCCTTTATATCCGCACTTCCACTATTGGTTTTTCCATAGATCACATCATAATCCCCCATTTCATCCGTCCCTATCCCTGCCGCCATTTCATCCGCAATTGATTTAAGGTCGGCCAATACTGCAGGGAAGATATCTTCCTGTTTATCATATTTGGCTTTCAAGATCGAGCCATCCTCGGGACGTCCTTGAAATGCTTCTGAGTATGGAATATCTCCCCAACCGTCCAATAAATACGACCACATATAATTATTCCATATTCTGGCAATGAGGCGGGTATTTTTATACCCTTCAGCATTTTTTTCCGTTTTTTTCAACAAATCAAGCATTTGGGTAATATTATAATAACAGGCTGCCCAACGATTTCCATACGTATTATTCGAAGGTGTTAACCCGCTTAAATCGTCCGGATATTGAATTTTAACAATATAGCCGGCAAAGGTACCATAGCCATCTACATCGCCACCGAATTGGTCTCCGGCATAGCGCATCACATTCACCAACATATTTTGAGGAGGAACATCGTGTAAAGCGTCCGGATCTGTATTTATTTTTTCAAAATTCTTGGTACATCCAGATACTAAAAGAGCGACTAGGATAGGTGTATATTTTAGTTTTTTTATTAAAGCATTCATATTCATATTTTTTTTTGGTTTTCGATTTTCAAGTTTCAAAATATCTTTAAAAATTAAAATGTAAAACCCAGTTTAAGACCTATACTTCTTGAATTTGGCACGCCTGCTTGTTCAAAACCAACTCCTCTTGAATCACTTGATACACCACCTCCTTCCGGATCCAAGCGCATCGTATTGCTTTTGTGCACCCATAAAAGCGCTAAATTTGTCCCGGTAACTGAAACACTTGCGCGTTTTATCCCTTTTATTCTGCTGTATAAAGTTTTTGGTAAATTATAGGATATATAAGCTTCTCTCAACTTTAAGAATGAACCATCAAAAACAAATGTTTCTGCAATGCTATTATTTTCATACCAGTCTTGTGCATTAGTTTCAATGGTGTTTTCTATCCATCCATTATTTCCGTCCGACATAGCAAAGCGTTCATTTTTCATTACATCTCTACCTGCCAAAATAGCACGTTCACGAATTCCATCTGCTGCGGTAATTGATGCTATCCCTGTATTATACCCATGCGCCATTGTTTGAGACCAAATATCGCCACCTTTTCGAAAATCAAGCATAAAGCCAAATCTAAAATCCTTGATGGTAAAATCATTTCGCATAGAAGCCAAGAAATCAGGTACCACGTTACCGATATCTTGAGCATCTAAAGAATTAGCAATTGTTCCTTCTTTTCCAATTTTAATTGCTCCTTTCATTGGTCCGTCTTCAACACGATCAAAACCAGATCCGACTAAAGTGCCCCATGGCTTTCCAACAGATGCCATATTGGAGATCCCCCAAGTCCAGCCAAGCCTATAATCTTTTAAATCCAATTGTGGATATAGTTCAACAACTAAATTATTGTCTTTAGAAAAATTAACTGTTGTTGTCCAATTCAAACCGTCACCACCTTTGAGGATATCGCCTCTTAATTGCAATTCAACGCCTTTGCTTTTAATTTCACCAGCGTTTAGGAATATCGAACTAAAACCCACCACATTGGATGTGGATACTTGAAGTAGTTGGTTTTTATTTGTTTTATTATAATAAGTAAAATCAAGATGTAAGCGATCTTTGAATAAGCCCAGCTCCGTTCCGATTTCGTATGAAGTAATTGCTTCGGGTTCTAAGCCCTCAATTGCATACGTCATGCTCTTATACATCTGCGCTAAATTATTATAGGAATCGGTCTGCGCATAGTAGTAATTTCCGTTTTGATACGGACGCGTTGCATTACCAACCTTAACTACATTTAAGCGCAATTTCCAGAAATTTAAATAATCACTTTTTAGCCCTTCAAAACTTGCTGTTGGCAGCCAGCTTAAACTCGCCGAAGGGTAAAAGAAGGATTTCGTCAAGGTTGAAGACCAATCATTCCGCGCTGTCAAATCCAGATATAATTCGTCACGCCAGCCTAAACTAGCCTGTGCATAAACAGAATTTGACCGGCCTTTCGAATGGTCCATAACGGTATAAGCATCTCCAATTTTATTGGTAATGGTATAAACCCCTAACACATTTAGCCCCTTAGCACCCAAGGTGTTGGTTTCATATTGATAATCCCGATAGTTGGCGCCTAAAATTCCCGTCAAACTTAAATCGCCAAATTGTTTATTAAAGTTTGCAATAAAATCGGCATTAAATTCAGAATTACTATTTTTTATTTGATTGAATTTACCGTTTTTATTGTCATAGTTAAAATAGGTGGTTTCAAATATATTCGTATTATAATAATCTAAGCCGACTCGACCTTCAAATTTTAAGAAATCAAAAGGTTGATAGTATAAAGATGTCTTTCCAAATACACGATTTATCTTCAAGGCATTTTGCGATTTATTCATCGTGAAGTAAGGATTCATATGGTACACGGAATTCCAATTGTAATAGGTATAGTTACCCTGCTCATCTACCTGATCCCAATTATTCTTCAGGTCTTGCATATCTACCTGGCGGCCGAACCAAATCAAGCCATTCATTGGATTGGCACCGTCGTAACCTTGCGTGACTAAGTTATTACTTTCAGTACGTGTGAAATTACTCATAATATCATATGAAACTTTATCACTGATTTTATAATTATTATTTATTTGTGCCGTATATTTCTTTTGATCGGTATTGGGCACTGTTCCGCGTTGATCACGAAAAGAAATGGAAGCTCTCGTGGATGAACGATCTGTTTTTGAAAGTAAAGAAACGTTGTGATTTTGGGAAAAACCTGTCTGAAAAAAATCCTTAACGTTATTTTTATGGGAAATCCAATCAGTAGCTTCGCGCACCCCATTATTGACAGGACTATTAAATTGAGGAACCTTTAATCCGATATCCAATCTTGCTCCCCAGGATTCATCTATATTGTCATTTGTACCAAAACTTCCTGTCCCATCAACATAACTAAATGATTTCTTCAATACATAATCCTGATACGACATGCCAGCGCCATTAATTTTATAACTGTATTCATCCCCTCTGGAACCTTGGCCATATAAATTTTGATATTTGGGTAAATTAGCTGCTCGATCAATGGAAAAATTTCCATCATAGGATATTTGTACTCCATTCTCCGCCCGCTTTCCCGATTTCGTTGTAATCATAATAACGCCTGTACCGGCACGCATACCATAAAGTGCAGCAGCTCCACCTTTCAGAATATTGATACTTTCGATATCATCCGGATTAATATCATTTAATCCCGAACCATAATCCACCCCAGAGTAGGTATTATCACCCGAACGTTGCGCATTATTTGTAATTGGCACTCCATCGACAACAATTAACGGCTGTTGATCTGCCTGCAGAGAAGAGTTTCCCCGAATGGAAATACGAGCTGAGGATCCTATTGCTCCACCAAATTGGTTTACTTGGACACCAGCAGCCTTACCCGCCAAAGCTCCTGTTAAACTGTTTGCTCCTGCGTCAGTCAAAACTGCAGCTTTCAATTCCTGAGTCGCATATCCTAACGATTTTTTTTCCCGGGTAATGCCCATCGCAGTTACCACAACTTCGTCCAAACTGCGCTCATCGGTCGTTAATGTAACCTGAATTGTACTCTGATTGGTTAAATTCACTTCTTTACGACCATAACCGATAGCCGAAACGCTTAAAGTCCCTGCCTGCTTGTAGTTAATCGTAAACTCGCCGTTTTGTCCTGTTTGTGTCGCTGTTCCGTCCTTGAGTGTCAGTGTAACTCCGGGTATTGGCTTTCCGTCTTGGTCGACCACCTTCCCCTTTAAAACTGTTTGCGCATATACCGCCGAGCTTACCAAAACGGTAGCGGCTAGCATAGCAATGCTTCTTCTGTTCATAAGTTTAGTTTCAGATGTTAGTTTTTAGTGTTTTTATAAAAACTAAGTTAGGGGTACTTAGTCTGCATTGATAACCGAATATTGATCATTATTACCCGATTTTTAACCCAAAGTGTTAAATAACTAACATGTTCGCAACAAAAAAAGCTCCGTACCACTTACATATCCCAAAAAAGACACTCCAAAAGGCATTAAATAGCTTTTTCCTTATATAAAACAACTAATAAAAGCACAGATTTACTAGAGCACATTAAAACACATTAATCTCACAAGCTATTTTTCAAAGAAAACAACAAAAAAAAATAAAAACTTTACTTCTTTGAAGATTTTTAAGAAAGAAAATAATATTTTTTTTTAAAAAACAATAGGTAGAGACGACTAATTGCTACCATCAAATTTGTAAACTACATGCGTTCCTTACGAAATAGATAGATCAATAAGAAGCTGAAAATCCCATTAAATAGAACTTTAGCATTTCAATTTAATGAGATTTTAGTACCGTTGGATTTTAATAGCTATCTAATCAAAGCGAGCAAATAGAAGAATATTTAATAGCTTAAATATCCTTCATCCTGTCTTTTCGACTAACATTAGATCATAGCATATAGCGTTTGTTTGTACTGCTGGACATACTCTTTTGGATTGCAGCCGACGATTTGTTTAAATACGCGATTAAAGTTGGTAATGCTATTGAAGCCACAGTTGTAGGCAATAAACGAAACACTGTCCAAGTGGTCTTCATTTAACTGGTTACACACTTCTTTGACCCTTATGCGATTAAGATAAGTGACAAATGTAACCCCACAATGCTTTTTAAAATAGCGACAAAAAGCTTGTGGCGTAAGATTGGCGTGATCAGCAACTTCTTCCAACGTCAGTTCATCTCTATAATGTTCTCTGATATAGTTGCAGATAAAATGAATGCGATTTGATCCATGCACTGTTTCAAAGCCTGCTTCCACACGCTCGTTACAAAGCGCATCGGCGCCCCTTGAAATATTTGCTAACGTTCTCAATAGATAAAAAAAATGCATCAACATGTCCATTTGATCCGCAGATTTCAACTGACAAACTCGTTGTGATATCTGGTCAAAATAAGGTTCGGGGACTTTAAATCCTCTGGAGTTACTACAGATAAATTGATGCAGCGATTCAAATTCGTCCAGGGAAAACAGGGATTTAAGCTTTCCGTTTGGATCGAAAAAAATGGAAACAGAGCGAGATTCATTTGAAAAACCTTCCTGAGAGACCGATTTAAACACATGCGGTTGGTTTGCACCCAAAAAGAAAATATCATTTTCCTTAAAGGGGTGTAAGGTATCTTCAACAATCAAAACTCCTTTGCCTTTTTTTATCCACATTAATTGAGCTTCTTGATGTCGATGAAAATGAGGGTAGAAATTTTCCAAAACATCTTCTTGAATAGTAAGGCTTTGGCCTCGCATGGTAGGAACATTAAATTGGAGCGTTTTCATAGGTATGTTTAGTTTATGTTACTGTTTAGTTAACATAAATATAGCAACTGCAAAGCAACAACAATCTATTTAGTTTGTTCTTAAAATTACAATACTAAAATATGTTTAGAATCCGACAATATTTAATAATCCTTAACAAATCTTCTAAAGAAAAGTATAATTGTTATTAAAAACGTTTTAATATTAAAAAAATGGGTTAAAATACAATTAGACTTTGATAAATTGTGATAATTAGAATTCCACAGAAACATAGAACTTTATTAAATTTCATTTTTGATTCTTTAAAGTGTATAAAAATGAATCTTATTCGTTTGTAACAATAGCAAAAATTGCACTATCAAAGATAAACCTCTTAAATAAATCGTTTTGAAGCGCTTAAATTTTACGATATTCGTATTCGACAATTTACATCTAAGGGGCAAGCCAATTGCAAATCACAAGTATTTCAAAAATCTATGGCTTTAACAAAATAAAAAGCATTACATTCTAAAATTTCCAAAATTTATGTTCAAAAAAGAAATATATCTTCACCGCCGAAATAAACTGTTATCATCCGTCAGTTCTGGCAAAATTCTTTTGTTAGGCAACATTGAAAACCCGATTAATTTTGAGCACAACACCTATCCTTTTCGTCAGGACAGCAGCTTTTTATATTATATAGGAATAAAAAGTCCAGGTTTGGCTGCTGTATTGGATATTGAAAAAAATGAGACTATCCTATTTGGGGACGAAATGACGATCGACGATATTGTGTGGATGGGCCAGCAGCAAACTTTAGCGGAAAAAGCAGAACTGTCGGGTATTCGTACAGTCCTCCCATTCAATCAACTCTTCGACTATCTTAACAAGAAAACGCCAGCAGGAATTCACTACCTTCCTCCTTATCAATCGCACAACAAATTATTACTTCAACAAATAACTGGCCGATCTGTCAGTCAGTTAGAACCTTCGGTCGCTTTAATTAAAGCCGTGGTTGCTCAACGTAGCATCAAATCGGAAGAAGAGATCGCTGAACTAGAAAAGGCGGTAGATATCGCTGTCGATATGCATCGCATAGCTATGCGAATGACAAAACCTGGTTGTTATGAATATCAGATCAGCAATGCTATGCAACATTTTGCGCAAGATCAAGGAGCCCCATTTTCCTATCCTCCGATAGTTACAAAACGAGGTGAAATTCTGCACAATCATATGCAATTTCACCAACTTGATGAAGGTAATATTCTCCTCAATGATTCCGGCGTTGAAACTGCTATGGGATATGCTTCTGATCTAACCAGAACCTTTCCTGTAGGAAAACGATTTACAGGTTTGCAAGAAGAAATTTATCAGATTGTTTTACATTCTTTTAAATCTGCTGAACAGCTGCTGACATCCGGAATACGTTTTAAAGAAATACATCTAAAAGCCTGTGAAGCACTTGTAGACGGACTTATCCAAACCGGATTTATGAAAGGCAACGCGCAAGATGCGGTCATGAATCACGCGCATGCGCTTTTCTTTCAATGTGGACTTGGCCATATGCTCGGTCTTGATGTGCATGATATGGAGGATCTTGGTGAACAATATGTAGGTTATACCGAAGCTGAGCCAAAAGAGACCAAGACTTTTGGAATCAAATCACTGCGGCTAGGTAAGAAATTGGAGGCTGGCAATGTGCTAACCGTTGAACCCGGCATCTATATTATCCCGGAATTAACGCAGCTTTGGGAACAGCAAAATTTACACAAAGACTTTATCAATTATGATTTCTTAAAAAAACATCTCGATTTCGGCGGGGTTCGTATTGAAGATAATTATCTTATTGAAACAGATGGATATCGCCGTTTGGGAAAATACCTTGAACGTGAATTACAGGAAATATATCAGCTTAAAGACAATCCAATTAATTAAAAAACAGATAACGGACATAGCAATGAACCCGAAAAGTGAACTTAGATCACTTTAGGGACAACGCTCAAATAGATAAACAAATGAACAGCATTAAACAGTCGATTTTTATTATTTTATTACTGATTTTTCAGGTTCCAGCTTCCATTTTTGCGCAGCGACTCTGGACAGATCAGGGTGATCAGTATTATGAATTTTCTGACAAGGGAATAGAAATGGTCAACCCTAAAAATGGGATGAGATCCATCTTTCTTTCACAGCAATCGCTTATTCCAAAAGGGGTAACTACAGCGCTTAAAGTTGAGAATTTTTCGATTTCCAAAAACAAGGAACTTATTTTACTGTATACCAATAGCAAGAGAGTCTGGCGCGAGAATACAAGAGGCGATTATTGGGTCTATAATAAAAAGTCCAGTCAATTACAGCAGCTCGGCATGCAATTCCCGGCTTCGCAACTGATGTTTGCGAAATTTAACCCACAAGCAGATAAAGTAGCTTACGTCAATAAAGCCGACCATAATATTTACGTGGAAGATCTTACGAATGGCCGCATCGTTTCCGTTACCAAAGATGGAACAGACCGTTTAATCAATGGTACTTTCGACTGGGTATACGAGGAAGAATTTGGCTGTAAAGATGGTTTCCGCTGGTCGCCGGACGGTGCTTCCATTGCTTATTGGAAGCTTGATGCCCGTAACATCCGTAATTTTCTGATGATCAACAATACGGATAGCCTCTACTCCTATACCATTCCAGTGGAGTATCCTAAAGTTGGACAATCGCCGAGTGCCTGTTCGATATGGACCTATGAAATTGCCACTGGAAAAAATACCATGCTGAATATCCCGGGAGATCCCAACCAGCACTATATCCCTCGCATGGAATGGTGTCTTGATAGCAAGCAGGTTATCCTAGAGCAGCTCAACAGAAAACAAAATGAGAGTAAAATCTATACCGTCGCTCTCTCCGATAATAAAGCGCAAAACATACACCAGGAGCAAAGCGACTCGTGGATTGATATCAAAGCTCGGTGGAACAACAACGATCCTTCGGGATGGGACTGGGTTCAAGGCGGCAAGGCCTTCATCTGGGTATCTGAAAAGGACGGCTGGCGCAAAATCTATCAGATTGATTTATCGGGCAACGAGAAGCTGGTGATGAAAGCGGACTATGATATGATCAATCTTGACTTTTTCGATCCGAAAAATGAAACGATTTATTTTACGGCCTCTCCAAGCAATGCGACACAAAAATATCTATATAGTGTTTCTACTAAGGGCGGCGTTCCAAAAAGACTGACACCAGCATCATTCGAAGGAACCTGCGAGTATGATATTTCAAAAAACGGTAAAATTGCCATCTTTAACTTTAGCAACCGGGCAACATTAAAACACAATGCCGTTATTGAGTTACCGACACATAAAGTGCTCGTAGATTTTGATTTTAAACGTGAAAAGAAAGTCAGCGATGGTATTGCCGAGTTTTTTAAAGTTAAAACAACCGACGGTATTGAGTTAGACGGCTGGATGGTAAAACCACTTGATTTCGATCCCAATAAAAAGTATCCTGTCGTCTTTATGGTGTACGGCGAACCAGCATCACAAACTGTATTAGACAATTTTGGTGCAGGTTATAACAGTCTTTATAAAGGAAACATGGCGCAGGATGGCTACATTTATATTTCTCTGGATAATCGCGGAACTCCCGCTCCTAAAGGCAGCTTGTGGCGAAAAAGCATCTACCGCAATATCGGACAGCTCAATATCCGCGACCAGGCTTTAGCAACACAAGAAATACTGAAATGGCCGTTTGTCGACAATTCACGTGTGGCCGTCTGGGGCTGGAGCGGTGGCGGATCAAGCACGCTTAACCTACTTGGCCAATATCCGCAAATCTATAAAACAGGCATAGCCATTGCAGCTGTAGCAAATCAGTTACTTTACGATAACGTATACCAAGAACGCTACATGGGCCTACCCCAGGAAAATCTTGCCGACTTTGAAAATGGCTCCCCGCTGAGATATGCAAAAAACATCAAAGGTAATTTACTCTATATTCATGGAACCGGAGATGACAATGTGCATTATCAAAATGCAGAAGTCCTGATCAATGAACTGATCAAAAATAACGTGCAGTTCCAGTTGATGTCTTACCCCAACCGCAGCCATTCGATCAGCGAGGGACAAGGTACACATGAGCATTTAAAAACATTATTTACAAACTATCTAAAATTGCATTGCCCTCCCGGAGGAAGATAGACTGAATAGCTAATATTTACAGATGAAAAGAATACTAGTATATGCATTGGGAACCTGCGGTCTACTGACCGCAGGTATACAGCAATCAGCGGCGCAGCTGATGAAAGAAAAAAATGAATTTACAAGAGCGGATTCACTGCGCGGATATCTGTCACCGCTGCGAACCTGCTACGATATCCAATATTATCATTTGGATGTGAAGGTAGATATAGACAATAAATTTATTTCGGGTTCAAACCTTTTCCGCTTCAAGGCCACGACTGATTTTAATCGCCTGCAATTTGATCTTTTTGCCAATCTCAACGTAGACAAAGTCGTATATAAGGGAAAAGAACTTCCCTTTACCAGAGAACACAATGCTGTCTTTGTCGAATTTCCAACGGCTATCAAAAAAGGAACACAGGAAGAATTTACAGTCTATTACGAAGGCCATCCTACAGAAGCTGTCAAAGCTCCCTGGGACGGCGGCTTCGACTGGAAAGAAGATAGCAATGGAAAGCCATGGGTGGCCACGGCCTGCCAGGGTATGGGCGCGAGTGTCTGGTGGCCAAACAAAGACCATCAATCCGATGAAGTGGATAGCATGCTGATTTCCATCGCTGTCCCAAAAGAGGTGATGAATGTATCCAATGGACGTTTGGTCAAGGTAGAAAAGATGAAGGATGGTTACACCAAATACCACTGGAAAGTTGCCAATCCCATCAACAACTATAATGTCGCCATCAACATCGGTGACTACGTTCATTTTAAGGAAAAATACAAAGGTGAAAAAGGGCCATTGGATATAGACTACTATATTTTGCGCGAAAACGATACGGCAGAAAAAAAAGCCCATCTTCAAAAAAACGCCAAACAGACCTTAGAAGCCTTTGAACATTGGTTTGGTCCATATCCATTCTATGAAGATGGCTATAAACTGGTGGAAACATACCATACTGGCATGGAACACCAAAGTGCCGTCGCCTACGGAAACCATTATCAGAATGGCTATCGTGGCAGAGATGCTTCAGAAACCGGTTGGGGAAATAAATGGGATTTTATTGTGGTTCACGAATCTGGTCATGAATGGTTTGGCAACAATATTACGTCTGCCGACTTGGCCGATATGTGGATCCATGAAAGCTTCACTAATTATTCCGAAGGCTTATTCATCGACTATTTCTATGGTAAGGAAGCCAGCCAAGCTTACGCCCATGGTATCCGGAGCGGGATCCAAAATGATAGCCCCATCCAGGGCCCTTACCATGTCAATAAAGAGGGATCTGGGGATATGTATCCCAAAGGCGGAGTTATGCTCAACATGATCCGTACGATGATCGACAATGATGAAAAGTGGCGGGATATCCTCCGGGGATTAAACAGCAAGTTTTATCACCAACAAGTCGATTATCATGATATTGTCAACTACGTGACCCAGCAGTCTGGATTAGACTTGTTAAAAGTATTTGAACAATATGTACAGCACACCGCCATCCCTATACTGGAAATCAAGCAAGATCCTTCAGGCAGAATATTAGGCCGCTGGATCAGCGAAGTCAAAGGCTTCCATATGCCCATACATATTGGCGTAAAAGGTCAAAAAAGAGAACTTATCCAGTTGGACCAACATTTCAGACCGATTAAAGTAGCCGGTTTAACGAAAGAGAATATCGATATTGATACGTTTAACTATTATGTAGGCGTATTGGTCGAATAAAAACAACTTCAACGTTACTAACATGAAATAAACACAGCGCCCCAGAAAGTTAGTTACTTTCCGGGGCGCTATATTTCTGAGCCACTCTTATCGCTTCATACCTCTTCCAAATTCGAATAAAACCTTTATGATTTCGCAGACATCTATAGCAATAAAAGCAAATTGAAGGTTCTTTCTGAACAATAAGATCAGACTCGTTCAGAAAAAACAGGAAATAGACCTGCATTAGCGGATTATTGTCCTGATGAAAGATCAATACTGATTCCAGGCAGGTGGATCTACGCCAAGAAGATGTTTTACAAAATAGTCCCTTCTTTTTCGTTCACCATAATCTCCCCCGGAAGAATGCCCCATTCCAGGAACCATGATAAAATCATGATTCTTACGCGCTTTGATCAACGCATCAACCAATTGGAAAGTGGATGAAGGATCCACATTATCATCAAGTTCTCCAACAATCAGCAAAAGATTTCCTTCCAGCTTAGCGGCATTTTCAATATTAGAGCTAGCCGCATATTCAGGACCTACAGGCCAGCCCATCCATTGTTCGTTCCACCATATTTTATCCATTCGGTTATCGTGACAACCACAGGAGGAAACGCCAACTTTGTAAAACTCGGGATGGAATAACAGCGCGCCAGTTGAACTTTGCCCCCCAGCAGATGTACCATAGATCCCTACCCTGCCGATATCCATGTATTTATATTGTTTTGACGCAGCCTGCATCCAGGCAATTCGATCCGGAAAGCCCGCATCTTTCAGATTTTTCCAACAGACATCATGGAAAGCCTTCGAACGATTTGAGGTCCCCATCCCGTCGATCTGCACCACAATAAAGCCCAATTCAGCGAGTTCGTACATCCCGCTCGGATTGCTGTAAAATGATTTTGGCACGAAAGAACTATGCGGTCCCGCATAAATGTATTCGATGACAGGATAGCTTTTAGCAGGATCAAAATTCGTCGGCCGAATAATAATCCCCCAGATATCCGTTGCGCCATCACGTCCCTTGGCTTTAAAAACTTCCGGTGCACGCCATCCTGCAGCTTCGAGCAGACTACTGTTTGTTTTCTCTAGTTCCATGATAAGACGGCCATTTTTGTCGCGCAATACTGAAATTGGTGGCTGATCGACCCGGGAATACGTATCCACAAACTGCGAATAGTCTTTATTGAAAAAAGCTTGATGATTTGCATTTTCTTCGGTCAGCAGTTTTAAGCCCTTTCCGTCTAAACCGATAGCATAATAGTGGACCAAATAGGGATCTTCTGCAGCATTCACTCCGCTGCCTTCGAAAATAACCGTTCGTCTTTCAGCATCAACATGCACAACTTTCCGAACAACCCAGTTTCCTTTCGTTATCTGGTTCTTTATTTTCCCAGTAATTCCATCATAGAGATACAGGTGGTTCCAACCATCACGTTCGGAGCTCCATACAATCTCCTTTCCATCGGCCAGATCCTCCCGGTATTTCTTACCGCTATAATCAATAAAGGTCTTATTCTGCTCCTGAATCAGAAAACTCGAGGTACCGCTATTTGCATCCATCTGCATAACGCCATAGACTTGATGCCCCCGTTTGTTATACTCGAAGGTAAATGCTCTGCTGTCATCGCGCCAGGAAAGATCCGAAAGGTAAAATTGATTTGGTATGAGCGCGGCATCAAACACCGACAGCCGATCTTTTTCAAGATCATATAAGATGGGTAGCTTTTGCGCCAGCTCATCTCCGGGCTTCACGTAATCGCGTGTCTGAATTTTAGGCTGCAGCTGATCTTTCGGAGAAGATTCAATAAGCGTCAGTTGCCTGATCTCTATTTTTTGAGTTTTTACTGTAGCCAGCTTACGGCTATCTGGTGCCCATTGAATATCATTGCTATAATAATTTGCCGTGTTGCCATCAAAGGTAATTTGTCGCGCCTCGTTTGTGTTTCCTTTTTTTGCCAGGAATACATTATTATTGCGGATAAATGCCACATGTTTTTTATCTGGAGATTCGACTTCCCTATAGGCATTTCCCTGCTCACGCTGCCCCCAATATCGCGTATTTCGATCTTTGTTTCCACTTGCAGCGCCTTGGCTCAATTGCGAGGAACGGCGGTTCCAGATCCACAGGTAGCCCGCGATATCGAGCGACACTTGATCCTCGTCCAGCAATTTTATCTGATCATTGGAAATAACACGATTTTCGATTTTCTTTCCCAATTTTTCATCCACTAACGAAAATACTTTCGTCAGATCAAACAGCTGTTCTTTTGTTTTTGCCTGGGGATTGACCAAAATATACTCTTTTCCCTGCAACGTATTTCGATCGTACCAAAAGAGATCCCCCTTATCATTCCAATAAAATTGGCCGGGCTGATTTTCAATTTTGTTGGTCAATTGTTTTTTTAGGTTTTGTGCACGTGTATAATCTGCCAAAGTTCCTTGACCAAACAGAAACTGTGCCGACAACAACAAAACCGCTGTACTAAGAAACTTCATGCTTTCTTCGCTTAGGATTGATTAAATAATAGATCGGGATACCCAATAGTGCAATGATAATGCCGGGCCAGGTATAGTTGGGTTTAAAAATAACCATCAACCCAATAAAGGCAAGTCCCATCAGAATGTAAAGAATGGGAAGAAAAGGATAGCCAAATGCTTTATAGGGTCTGTTCAAATCTGGACGTGTGATACGGAGACGAATAATACCCGCAATCGCGAGTACATAAAATATAACGACCACACAGGTAATCATGTCCAATAAATCACCATATTTTCCGCTTAAACACCATATTGACGCAGCAACACATTGTATCCAGAGTGCCCAGGCAGGTACCGCATGCGCATTGAGCTTACCCGCCCTTTTAAAAAACAAACCATCTTTGGCCATAGAATAATACACCCTCGCTCCTGCCAGGATAATCCCATTATTGCAACCAAATGTGCTGATCATGATCATAATGGCTATAATAGTAATCCCAAAAGGGCCAAAAACTTCTTGTGCGACACTCATGGCTACACGATCTTTTGGTGCATTGACCATAGCTTCCAAAGGCAAAATGCCGGTGTACATCAAATTAGTCAGGAGATAGATTACGGTAACCAGTAAAGTCCCTAATGCTAGACTCAACCCGATATTACGTTGTGGATTTTTAATTTCGCCAGCTACAGCGGAAGATGAGTGCCAGGAATCGCTGCTGAAGAGTGCACCGACCATAGCCGCAGAAAAAGCGCCCATTGCTGAAAATCCATCATAAGATGTGTACGTTCCATCCGTATTTAAACGGCGCATTGACCAAAGTGATATATTGTCCCAGTTCAAAGTCCAAACTTCATGTTTCAAAGCCAGGAATCCAAAGAGCAACAAGAGCAGCAGACTCCCGATCTTGATCAATGTGATGGATGTCTGTACGCGCTTTCCGCTATTTACGCCTCTTGAATTAATATAGGTTAATACAATAATGACGGCAATTGCCAGCAGTTGCGCTGCCGATACCCGATAATCTGACCATTCTAGCAGGTAAACATCTTCATCCATAGAAGGGAAGAGATAGGCTGTAAATTTAGCAAAAGCCACCCCCACAGCCGCTATAGTCGCAGTTTGTATAACGGCAAAAAATGTCCAGCCAAATACAAAACTCAACACTGGCCCATAAGCCTCCCGTAGGTAAATGTATTGTCCTCCTGCCTTTGGAAACATCGCACTCAATTCTCCATAGCTCAACGCTGCAGTCAAAGTCATAAAACCACAAATCAGCCATACGACCATCATCCAGCCTGCAGATCCCGTGTTGCGCGCAATATCCGCAGATACAATAAAAATCCCAGAACCGATCATACTTCCAACCACCAGCATAGTGGCATCCAGTAACCCGAGAGACTTTTGAAAAGTTTGTTTCGACTCACTCATAAAAACCTAGTTATTAAAATGATAAAACTTCCAGTTTGTCTCATAATCGGGGGTTAACTTCTCGCCCTTGATAATCGCTCTCAACATTTCCATCGGTAGATAATTTTCTTTGATCACACGGTCGTGGAATGCAGCAAATGACATTTTCCCTTGATCTACGACCTCCTCTTTGATACGCATCAATTGCAAGCCGCCTACGAGATAGGCCAGCTGATATAGAGGATCATAGGAACCTTCAAACGATCTCTTTACTTCACCGTGCGCATTAGCCGACTCAAATCCCACGCGGTTTACCAGATAATCGATGCATTGCTGCGGCGTCCACTCCCCTAAATGAAATTTAATACTAAAGGTTATTCTTGCACAGCGATGCATGCGCCAAAATAACATTCCGATTCGCTCCTCCGGAGTTTTTGCAAATCCCTTGCTATACAGCAGCAATTCCCAGTACAATGTCCATCCTTCCGTCCAAAATGGCGTGTTAAATGCCTCTTCGCGGTAAGGCTTGTAACGCCTATTCATAAAATATTGAAGATGATGACCAGGAATCAATTCATGTTGGACTGTGCCACGGGAGAAATAAGGATTATTGCCACGCATACTCATCAGTTTCGCCTGCTGATCCATCGTGTTTGTCGGATAGGATATGCTAATTTCCCGTCCGCCTGTAAAAAAGGGATTGACCCGCTGCCGTTCAGGTGTCATCATGATCATGCCCCAAGTCTCATCTGCCAGCTCAGGAATAGTCATGAGTTTATTTTGTTCAATAAATTGCTGTGCATCGTTATACAATCTCATGATGAGCTCCGGCTGTTGTCCAATGGGTACGTAGGAGTTTTTAACTTTTTCCTGTGCAGCCCGCCAGTCATTGCCAAACCCCATTTCACGGCTCGCTTTCAATAACTCGGCCTCACACCATTTAAACTCTTGATCAGCCAGTTTTAAAAGATCGGCAGCGGTGTAACTGATCATTTCTGCTTTGAGCCTTCGGTTTATCTCTTTTTCCCCAATAGGCCAACCAGCAATCTGACTACCGTCATCAAACACTTTCCAATCACTTTTTGCTGCCAATTTCTCCTTATAATCCGAGAGCTTGCTTTTCACTTGCTGATATATGGCGGGTACCCACCATGTAAATTCAGGGTCGTATCCATTATAAAAATCGAAGGTGCTGGTGATCCTTAAGTCCAGTGAATTTAATAAGGCAACCAGAAAGTTAACATCTGAATAAGGAATGTTGGTCTTTTCCTGAAGCGCAGCTATTGACCGATCGATTTCACCGGCAACCAGCGTCAGCTCTTTCGCGACATCTTCTCCTGCCAGACGCTTCCCCCTACGGCGTTCCTTTTCAAGTGCAAAAATTCGCTGTGCGAAAGGTAAATACACAGATAACCGGTTGTAATTCGACTCATCTTCTTTCAATGAAAGGAGATCACTTTTTAGTTTGCGCTTCAGTAAGATAAAATCGACCTGCCCCGATGTTTCGAGTTCTTCATAAGGGAACTTGTCCAGCTTGTTCAAATATTCGTTATCCAAACGCTGAAGACGTGCTAACTGTTCGGGCGAAGCGGCAGCCTGCTGATTACCCCAGCCTTTGGGCATAGGGCCATAAAAATAGTTTATCGCCTCAACATCATGCTTATATTGCACAATAAAAGGTTCTATAGGGGTTGTATGCTCGTATAATTTCATCTTCTGTGCATGCATGGAGATGGGAAATAGAAAGAGTAGTCCATAAAACAAAGTTTTGGAAGCTTTAAAAGAAAAAGAACGATTCATAATTCGGGCGTCGGTTTTATATCTCTATTTTATCGGTCAAAACGATCCGGCCTAAAACCAGCGATTTCAGCCTCTATTTTCTGTCCTGCCAATAAATCTGCAACAACTTTCCCATAGGCAGGGCCCAAGCTCAACCCCATCATACCACCCCCGCCGGCAACAAAGACATTATCAAGTTTTTTCAATCTTCCCAGATAGGGCAATCCATCAGGCGAGCAGGGTCTGTAACCATACCATATTTTTTCGCTTGGATAATCGACCTTCAATTCTGGATAATATTTTGGAATGGATTCTACAATTCCGCGGACACGATTTTCATAAATTTTGTCATTTGCTGGTCCCAATTCCATCGTACCGCTGAATCGGATCTGGCCATTCATGGGGGTTACAGCAACACGAGCCTCTAGTAGTAATGCCGCATGATTCAGTATATTATCTTTCTCGGGCTGATACATAAATGAGTACCCTTTTCCTGGCATAAGCGGTGTATTTAACTGCAATTTTGAAGTCAGTTGTGGCAAATAAGCACCACCAGTCAATACAAAAGCATCTGCTTGAAAACTTCCCTTATCACTGATTGCCTCTTTCACCTTACTTCCGGACGTAATAAATTTATGGACTTCAGTTTTTTCAAAAAAAGCTACGCCAGCCGCTTTCAAATATTCAATCAATTGCCGCATTAACTTTTGCGGATATAATTTTCCGTCACAACGATACAGTATAGCACCTAAAACATCCAGCTTCATATTTGGTTCTAAATCCTGGACAGCGTTCCCTTCCAGAATATCGACATCCAGTCCAAGATCCTGGGCACGATGGGCCAGTTCAATCTCTTCATGTTGCATTTCCTTGGATTTATACATCATCAGGATACCGTTCTGTTTCAATTCAAAATCAAACCCTTCTTCCTGTGCTAATTCATCATATAATCTGCTACTGTAGAGATTCAAATCACGTATTGCTGCCGCGTGCTGTTCTACGTGTGAGCGATTAGCATGTTTTAAAAACTTTAATCCCCAGTTTACCAACCGTGGATTTAGCGAAGGCCGTACATAAAAAGGGCTTTTACTATTAAACATCCACTTTATCCCTTGCGCTACAATACCGGGGGCAGCCAAAGGCGTGAAATGACTGGGGACAATCATGCCGGCATTGCCATAAGAACAGTTATCATCCAAGGTATTTTTTTCCAGGATTTTCACATCCCATCCGTCTCTCACCAGGTAATAGGCCGAAGCAAGTCCTGCAATTCCAGCGCCAATGACGACAACTGTACCTCTATTGTTTTCTTTCACGTTGCTATTGTCTTATTAATTTCTAAATCACCTCAACTATATTAAATCACCTGAAAACCGCCAAAATAAGGATCTTCATCATCCAAAAAAATGGTATTATAGCCCGTTATGCGTGCCCATCCTTCGATCGATGGGACAATAGCCGGCCGACCATCCACGGATGTCTCCGCTTCAATTTTACCGGTAAATTGCGAACCTATATAGCTTTCATGTATAAATTCGGTTCCTTTTTTGAGTTTTCCCTTTGCATACCACTGTGCCATACGGGCTGATGTGCCTGTACCACATGGTGAACGGTCCAATGCATTGTCGCCAACCAGTACCGCATTGCGTCCGGATGAATTTGAAAGCTTTGGATTGCCCGTCCATTGGATGTGTGTCAACCCATGGATATTGGCATCTTCGGGATGAATAAAAGAATATTTTTCGTTCAGCAGCTGCCGGATTATTTTTCCATAATGAATGAGCTGGCTGGCCGAATAAAAACTGATATCTTGAAAATTAGTCTGCGGATCAATAATACCGTAGAAGTTTCCACCGTAGGCCACATCGACGCTGATGTTGCCTAGATCCGGGCAATCGACCGTTAAGGCTTCAGCATATAAAAAGGATTTGACGTTCGTAAGCTTTACACTTTTCACCTTAGGTCCCTCTTGAACATAATCGATATGTACAAGTCCAGCCGGAGTTTCCAGCCTTAATTTTCCGGGAACTTTAGGTTGAACGAGCCCCTCCTCAATGGCAATCGTCACGGTGCCGATCGTTCCATGTCCACACATCGGCAGACAGCCGCTGGTCTCAATGTAAAGGACACCGATATCATTTTGCGGATCAAAGGGGGGATAAAGCATACTTCCGCTCATCATGTCGTGCCCTCTTGGCTCAAACATCAATCCCATACGGATCCAATCGTAGTCACGTATAAAATGTAATCTGCGCTCCATCATGGAATTTCCCGCTAATAACGGGGCTCCCCCGGCTACCAATCGCACGGGACAACCACAGGTATGCGAATCAATACAAAAAAAAGTTTTCTTCATTTCTGATTCCTTGTTGTTGATATGCTCATTCGTTTAAATTATGCTTTTGTCCATTGCTGATTGACCAAACGGTCAATTTGTAATGGATTTCCATCTTGCAATTCTTTAGGTAAAAATTCATTTGGCCAATTCTGAAAGCTAAAAGGTCGGAGGAAACGCTTTACGGCATCGGGTCCGACAGAAGTGAAACGCGCATCTGTGGTTGCTGGAAAAGGGCCACCATGCTGCATCGCATATTGTACTTCCACGCCCGTTGGCATACCCTGGAATAAAAGCCTTCCGCATCTATCCTGTGCCAACGCAAAAAGATGCTGACATTCGCCAATATCATGCGTCGATGCCGCGAAAGTGATGGTTATCTGCCCTGCAAGCTGCTCCATTACCTGTCTCATTTCGTTGAGATCCGCACAGGATATAATTAGCCCAAAAGGTCCAAAGACTTCATCCAATAACTTAGGATTAGCCAAAACTTCACTTGCGTCCGTTTCTAGAAGGATTGCCTGCGCAAATTCTTGCGCTGTATTATCCTGCCCTTCTTCCAATATACGAACACCATCGTATTGAATCATTTGCTCTTTTAAACGGTTGTAGCTATCCAAAATTCCTGCGTGCAGCATTTTACCAGTGGCGGTAGCTTGAAGTTCTTTTTTCAGCTCTGCTTTAAGTCGATTCAGCTGTTGGCTTGCGACACTTACCAAAACACCTGGATTGGTACAAAATTGACCAACACCTAAAAGTAATGAGGCAATATATTGCTTTGCAAATGCTTCAAGATTGTTAGCAAGGTAATCCGGTAAAAGAAAAACCGGATTTACGCTCCCCATTTCAGCAAATACCGGAATAGGATCGGTTCTTGACTGTCCAAGATCAAACAAGGCTTTACCGCCATGAAAAGAGCCTGTAAATGCGACCGCTTTCACACAGCTATGGCGAACCAACTGCTGCCCAGTATCAAAAGAATCCGACACCACATGATTAAAAACACCAGTTGGAACGCCCTGTTTTGAAACCGCACGATCAATAGCGTCAGCCATTAATTGCGAGGTTTTAAGATGAGCGGGATGCGCTTTTATGATAACCGAACAGCCTGCACCAATGGCACTTGCTGTATCCCCACCTGCCGTTGAAAAAGCAAAAGGAAAGTTGCTTGCGCCAAAGACGACAACGGGACCGAGTCCTTTGTTATATTTCCTTAAATCAAATTGGCCATTTGGATCCCGATCTATCCGAGCTTCACTGTATAAACCTGTGCGGACGGCATCGGCATACCTACGCCACTGATTGACAGTTCTCGCCTTTTCCCCTTGCAGCCTTGCCAAAGGAAGTGCCGTTTCCAGATGAGCTGTTTCAATCAATATTTCGCCCAATCCCTCAATCTCAGCGGCAATAGCATACATTAATTCCGCTCTTTCAGTGACATCAGTTTTCTGAAGAAACTGATATCCAGCCTCCGCCTGTTTTACGACGTAATCAATATCATTTTCCGTTCTATCCATTCCTTTTGTTGTTATTGTTAGTAGTATCTTCAAAAATCAATAAAAACCTTCCCTATATTTTCATCCTTATGACTTGAATATAAATAAGAAGGTTCTTTGTGTCTATTATTAACCGACCTAAAAAGGAAACTTTCTAAACCTTCTTCCAGAAAGTTCAGAAAAGCCCCTATAGTTGTGGTCTAGTTGCGATTGAATCTGCAATAATTTTCTTCACCCGTTGTTCTTCCTCACCGATCAATGGTAATCGAGGAGCGCGTGTATAGGGTGTTGAAATTCCTTCTGCCGTCGCCGCCAATTTAATATATTGGACCAATTTAGGATGGATATCCAATTCCAATAAAGGCATAAACCACCGGTATATTTCTACAGCTTTACTGTACTCGCCAGCTTTTACAAGATCGTACATGACGACGGTTTCTCTTGGAAATGCGTCGACCAGTCCAGCAACTAAACCATCAGCCCCTAACATCAAAGACTCGAGCCCTAATGTATCTACACCAGCCATAATCTTTAATCGATCTCCAAAACGATTTTTCAAACGCGTGATATTGGTCAAATCGCGTGTAGACTCTTTCACCGCCTGAATATTTGGTTCTAATAAGAGTTCTTCAAACATATCCAATGACACATAAGTACTATAGTCAACAGGGTTATTATAGATTAGAATTGGAAGTTTGGTGCTTTGTGCAACAGCACGGAAATAAGCAACGGCCTCTCTGTCATCTGCTCTATAGCGCATCGGTGGCAATAACATCAAGCCATCTGCGCCCAACTCTTCACTGGTCTGAGCTACTTTGATCGCAGCAGCGGTTGTATTTTCTGCAATATTTAGCAACACAGGTACACGTCCATCGACAAGTTTCAACGCATATGTCAATAAATCATATTTTTCTTCCGTACTTAAAACACTTGCCTCTCCCAACGATCCAGCGATAATTAGACCGTGAACACCTCCATCCAATTGTGCTTCAATGTTTTTACCAAACATATCAAAATCCAAATTTCCATTTTCATCAAATGGAGATAACATTGCAGGGTAAATTCCTTCCCATTTAAATTGTGCCATAGCGTATATTTTATTATTTCTTTATCACAAATCTATCTGAAATAAGATATACAGTCTTCTTATGAATTAATCAACACTGACCTAATATTGACCTTTTCCAGTAAAAATTATCCCTGACAAAGCTGAAGAAGGGCTTTTTAACTTAAATGGCGACATGGAATTCTTTTTAGCAGGAGATGTAACTATTTTAAGATACAATTCGGCATGAAAAACTCAAATGTAAGTTCAACATTTATAATAAAATTTACAAAAAATGGGCTATAAAAAGTATATTTTCAATTCATGGGGGACGCGATGGCTTTAACCAACAAAGGTTGCACTGTCTAACAGGCAACCTTTGTATCGTATATAATAATTAAAAATGGGTAACTAATCGCTGCTCTCCTTCTTATATGCGTAATAAAAAACTATTGGTAATATTGAAAAGGACAGTATCATACACATAATTAATCCGCCCACAATCATGATCGCTAGTGGCTTTTGAATTTCGGATCCCATTCCATTGGAAAGCGCCGCTGGCAATAATCCCATTGCACCCATTAAAGCGATCATTAAAATGGGTCGTATACGGCTCTTTACAGCTTCATAAATAGCAGGCTTTAAACTCATTTTATACAACAGATTTTCTTTCATAACTCCAATTAAAACAATACCGTCAATCGTCGCTACACCAAAAAGAATAATAAATCCAATGCCTGCCGAAATCCCAAAAGTTGTTCCGGTGCCCCACAAGGAAATAAATCCGCCAATAAATGCAAAGGCGAGGGTCAGCGATGATATCAGTGTATCTTTTACATTGCCGAAATTGGCATAAAGTAATAACAAAATTAAAATCAAAGAAATAGGAACGACATTCATCAACTGTTTGGTTGCCCGTTCTTTGCTTTCAAATTCACCAGCCCATATCACTTTATAGGATTTAGGCAACTGAATATCCTTATCTATCTGCTTTTTTGCATCGGCAATAGTACTTCCCAAGTCTCGTCCTTCAATGTTAAAACCAACGCCAATATAACGGGAATTACCTTCTCTATAAATAAAAGCCGGGCCGGTATGATAATCTATTGTTGCGATCTCGCGTAGTGGGACTTTCTGATCATTCATTGTCGGAATGATGATATTTCCGATCTTTTCTGGATTATCACGATATGATTTTTGGAAGCGTAGGCGAACATCAAAAATCCGCTCATTTTCGTAGAAATGTGTAACAGATTGCCCACCAATAGTCATTTCAATAACAGACTGTACATCTTTGGTTGAAACACCATATTTTGCCATCTTTGAATCATGCAATTGGATACGCAACTCAGGAAGGCCTATATTTTTAAAAACATTGACATCTGTGATGCCATCCACCTTTTTAAGTGACTCTGCAAATTTATTAGCTTTATTTTCTAAATCTTGTAAGTTTTCACCAAAAATTTTGATCACTAGTGGACTTTTTACTCCTGCTACATACTCCTCTACATTATCTTGAATCGGCTGGCTAAAACCAAAGTTGATTCCAGGAAAAGTCTGTAGGCTATCCCGCATTTGACCGATCAATTTCTCTTTTGACAGTTTACGTTTCCACTCACCCTGAGGTTTTAATTCAATATTGAATTCTATATTAAAAAAACCTGTTGGATCTGTTCCATCATTGGGGCGACCTGTCTGCGTCATAATAAACTCAATCTCATCAAACTGCTTCATCAATTTTGTTTTCATGGTTTTGGTTAATTTGACCGATTCTTCCAGATTGACACTGTTGGGTAGAGTTGCACGAACATAAATTGCTCCCTCATTCAATTTAGGAAGAAACTCAGAACCATAGTGGCTAAATCGAACAATACAAACTAACAACACACAGACAAAAATAGATAACGTCCATTTTGGATGATCAAAAGCTCTCTTAAAACCTTTAAAAATGGCATTACGACTAACTTTAGTGATCTTATTTTCATCCTCTTTGATATTTTTTTTCAGCAAGTATTTACACATGGCGGGTACATAGGTCAAACTCAGGATCAATGAACCCAACAAAGCATAACCGAGTGTAAAAGCCAATGGTGAGAACATCTTTCCTTCCACCTTTTGAAAAGAGAAGATGGGAGTCAACGCAACGATTAAAATCAACAGGGCAAAAAAGATATATCCGGCTACTGAACCTGCACTTTTTTTGATAATTCCTAACTTTGATATCTTATTAAAACGTGCTGTCCCAAGCCGATGTGCCTCTTTTTCCAGAGACACGAAAACAGTTTCTACAATGACCAGCGTACCTTCGAGCAGCAGTCCAAAGTCTAGGGCTCCCATGGAGATCAAATTTGCAGGCAGCCCCTGTATTTTCAATAAAATAATCGCAAATAGGAAGGCCAATGGAATAACAGATGCTACGATAAAAGTTGTCTTCCAGTTGTTTAAAAAGATAAAGACGATGATCGAAACGAGCAGGACCCCCTCTATCAGATTTTTAGAGACTGTATGTACGGTATTGTTCACCAATTTCGTACGATCTATGACGGGTTCAATCTTGACATTTTCGGGTAAAATACGTTCATTCAGTTCCGTTATTTTTTCTTTTAACTTTGTCACGACTGCAGATGGATTTTCTCCCCTAAGCATAATGACAATTCCTTGGACAAGATCATCTTCTTGATTGAGACCTACCTGACCGAGCCTAGGCTTGGCCCCTAATTCTACTTCTGCGACATGCTTCACTAGTATCGGTGTATTACCCACCACTTTAATTAAGATATTGCCTATATCATCGATTTTATCTAACAAACCGACACCTCGTACCACATAGGCCTGATTACCTTTTTGGATAACATCTCCGCCCACGTTGATATTTGACCGCGATACGGCCTCATATACATCCAACGGCGAAAGGTTATAATTGGCCAGCTCTGTTGGATTGATTTTTATTTCATAAATCTTTTCCTCGCCCCCAAAACTAACTACGTCTGCCACTCCAGGCACACCAACGAGTTCGCGTTCAATCACCCAATCCTGAATGGCAGAGACCTCTTTAATCGGAAGATTACTCTTCACCACATAGCGAAAAATTTCTCCTGTTGCGCCAGAGGGTGGTTCAATCGAACTTTCAGCACCTTCTGGCAATTCAATAGAACGCATTTTATTACCTGCATACTGCTGTGCGTAAAAGTCTGCTACACCATCTTCAAATTGAATTGTTACAACAGATAAACCAAATAGTGATATTGAGCGAACATCCGTTTTCTTTGGAATCGTATTCATTTCTTTGGTCACTGGCAGTGTGACGAACTTTTCTATTTCCTCAGCACTGCGTCCCGGCCATTGCGTGATAATCCTAACCCTTGTATTGGTCACATCGGGAAAAGCTTCAATGGGTGTATGTAAATAGGCATATATACCGCCAAATAACAATGCCATCGTAAAAAAAAGGACGACCAAGGAGTGTTTCAATGAGAATGAAACAATATTTTGTACAACTTTCTTCATCCTATTTATTTATCAATTCATCAAATACAATTAGCTCATTTTCAGTCACCACCTGATCCCCCTCAGCCATTCCTGTTTTGATGAAAGCATAGGTTTCATTCTCAGCAACAATGTCTACTGGCTTTACAGCTAAATCACAATCATTCTTGTAGAGAACTACAAAATTCTGATTGTTGTGAAGGATAATTGCATCTTTGGGTATTGCCAACATGTGCTCTTCTTGTCCAGACACGGCTTTTTCTACCAATACGTCTACACTCATCCCGGGCTTTAATCTCAAGTCTTTGTTCAACAATTTTATACGCGCTTTAACAACACGTTCATCGGGATCAAAAAAATTCGCTACTTGATCAATGTAACCTTCAAAAGATTCTCCTTTATAAGCTAATGTTGTGACCTTGACAGAAGCACCATTTTTTACAAAAGGCAGGTTATTTGCATAAATATTGACCGAAACCCATACTTCATTCAGTTTACTAACCGACAGTAACTCCGTATCATCACCAACTGTCATACCGGGGCTCACCTTTTTATCTACAATATAACCAGCTTTAGGCGCACGGATGTAAAACATACCGTTTTCTAATGACCCATTGAGCAGATTCATATTGGCCTTTACATTGCGAATTCCGATCTCTATGGCTTTCAGTTCACTTTCCATCTCTTCCAGTTCGCGTTGAGAAGCCATACCATCTTTCAGCAGGCTGTGCAGACTTTCCAATTTACGCTCCGTCAGGCGCTTACTATTTTCGAGTTCACGCAGCTCCTTTCCTAAATCATTGACTGATGTGCCTTTGAGCGACACGAGAACCTGTCCTTTCTCCACGTAATCACCCATTTTGAACGAGACAGACTGTACGATACCAGGTATCGGACTCTTCAGCGCTGCAAGTTCATCCTGATCGTATTGGATCACACCATTCAAAGCAATCTGTTCAGATACCGCCCTCTTCTTTATAGAATCAATTTTGATTTGGTTTTTGAAATCAGCACTAAGGCAGAAACCTTTGGTTGACAGGATAGCCTGCTCTTCATTCTTTGTTGACTGACATCCCCAAATTACACAGATGGACATCAAGGTCAATGGCATCAATAAGTTTCTTTTCATTAGACAATATCCTTTCCGATTAAATACATCAACTCTTCTTTATACTGTAGGTATTTGACCCTACGCTCCAATATCGATTCCTTATTTTCCATATAATTATTGATAAAGTCTATAAATTCAACAATGGTCAATCTTCGCTCTTGAAAATTTCGTACATAGCGCTCCAGCGCTACATCCAGATTATGATCAAACCCTGTGTTCATCGTTTTCAAACTCGCTTCAAGATTGGTCAAGCGCGCCGAAAGGAAATCAATTTCGCGTTCGATGTCGATACGAAATTGCTCGATTTCTACTTTATTTTTCTCAAGTTCCAGTTTAGCGATTTTGATATTGCCCTGATTTCGATTAAATAAAGGAAGATCCATAGCCACCCCCAACCCTACGAAATCACGCATAATATTTCCACCGCGGTCATAATTGATTGATACCTTCAAATCCGGAATACGTTCTGCCTTTTCTATTTTCAGCTGAGCATCGCTTTTCTTGAATTCGTTTTGGACGATTTTATAGTCGCTTCGATTATCAAGGGCCATCATTTTCCACTCCTGTTTTTTTCCCTGCAAAAAATGTGGCACGTCAATCGTATCTGCTATTGTGAGTGCAGCTCCCTTATTCCCGAGGTATTGTGCAACTGCATTCATTTTTTCAATTTTCTCCTGTTGAATTTCATTCAATTTGTTCCCAAACGCGATAGATTCACTTTGAATCCTGAGGTAGTCCATCTCACTTACATTACCTTCTCTCCATTGATTTTGATAGGATTGAGCCAATGTCTGAAAGATATTGACTTGATTACCATATAACTTTTCTTTCTCCTGCAAGATCTGTAATTCGAGACACTGACTCCGAAGATCATATTTCAGGTTCCGCAACAATTCTTGGAACTGAAGCTGCGCATTCTCTTTTTCAAGCAGCTGCAGTTGCACCCTTTTCTTTCGTTTACCAGCCATTTCAATGGTCTGTTCCAATTCGACCGACACCTGTTGATATTTACCGTAATTACCGACCAACGCTGGAAGCGATTCGCTGGAGGAATTTTTCCAAAGATTGAACTCAGAAATTGAGATCGTTGGATTGGGCCACAACTTTTGCTGAAGCACAGCTGCCTCGGCTTGTTGCATATGAAAACGTTGAGCCATTAAGTTCAGGTTATGGGCCAGGAAAATTTGTTCTATCTCCGATTTTTGTAAACGGTTTTCTCCGGCTTCCTGTGAAAATAGCTTACTATTCAGGCCTAGTAGTAGCAATAATGTAATCTGTAGTTTTCTCACCTAATTTTGAATTTCTACAAAACTAACTGGCGAGGATTACAGGTAACTTTAGGGGAAATTAAAGTTTGATTAGAAGAGATTAGAAAACGGTTAGAATTTAGGGAATAGTAGCGATACCGTTGTACCCAAATCGGTTGAATGGATATCAAAGTCAACCCCTTGATCCTTAAACACAATTTGCGCAAAAGAAAGACCTATACCGCTGCCCTTGACGTTACCTACATTAGAGCCACGATAAAAAGTCTGCTTTACAGACTCCAGTTCGGCTGCTGGAATGCCAATGCCGTGGTCTATAATCTGCAAAGACAATCTGCCATTTGCATTTGTCATTTGGACAAGTACTTCTTGCCCATTTGCATATTTGAGTGCATTCTCTATTAAATTGGAGATAGAAAGTGTGACAAGCATCTTATTTCCCCAAAAATTAAAATATTGCGGTTCATCGACCTTTACATCAATCTTTAAAGGCGCAGTGAACGATCGGGAAAGCTTAGGTACAAGATCCCAAACCACCTCATCGATCCGAAAAAGTTCTTGGGAACGTTTCACGGCCTGATCATCTGTGAGTAAAAGAAAATTACCTATAAGCTGATTAAGAAAATTGACATGGTCGGTAATAGTTTCAGCCAATTCACGATATTCTTCTTCGCTTCTCACTTTTGCCCCGAAAACCTCCATTGACCCTAGTATACCTGCCAGAGGCGTTCGAAATTCATGTGAAACATAACTTACAAAGTTCTTTCTAATAATCATGTTTTCACTAATCCGCCGCAGAAGAGCATTATAACTTTCAATAAGATCTTGCAGCTCATCCTTGGTGTTTATACCTGTCAAGGGCTCTTGGATAGTACTTAAATCCTTGTGCTGAATTTCCTGGATCACTTTACGAATGGGCAGATAGGCATACTTACTTAACCAAACTGACAACAGGGCAATACTGATCAATGCTACAAGAAATACAAGGACAAGTGTCATGAGCAAACGATTTAATTGATGATCAAAGTCAGCACTTGATTCTTTTACAAACACAAAGAAATCGCCTTGATTATCGGGATAATACAACCCAAAATAAAAGCTATCTTCTGTTTTTAAATAGATTGTTTTATCTTTTTTCAGCTGGCTTAATAAATCCTTAGTAATCAGACTATCGAACCGCATACCACCGTAACTTACTTTTCCTGCGGCATTGTAAACTGCTACCATAGCACGTTTGACCAAACTTTCATATTGATTTTTAGATTCCAAATGCTTTAATGGACTCTGTTCATCCGCTTCTAGGTAATAAATACCCGCAATCTTAGCATTTTTTTCCAGCGAGCTTACTAGATGTCGTTCAGATGAATTATAAAACATCCAGTAAATAACTACGGTTGCAAGTGCGAAAATGATGGTGAATACCAACGTCGAAAAAAGTGTAAGCCGAATCTTTAAATTCATAATCAGTCCGTTGTAAGCATGTACCCCACACCTTTCACTGTTTTGATAATGGAAGCCACATGACCAGTGTCGACCTTACCTCTTAGATAAGAAACATACACATCTACTACATTGGTATTATTATCAAAATCAATGCCCCAAACAGCCTGTAATATTGCTGTTCGCGAAAGAGTTTTATTGCGATTTTCAATCAGATACTTCAATAGCTTAAATTCTTTGGGAGATAGATCAACATTTTTACCATTCTTGAATACTTCGTAGCGTTCAAGATCGACCTTTAAGTCGCGGATCTCTATACGACTATCATTTTGTACATTTTTATAATTGTCCCTCCGTACCAACGCTTTAATACGGCTTACCAATTCCTTAAAAGAAAAGGGCTTAACAAGATAGTCGTCAGCTCCACTTTCTAAGGCCTCGACTTTATCTTCAATTTCTCCTAAAGCACTTAAAATCAATATAGGAATATGATTTTTTCGATACCTGATTGTCTTTGTAAACTGTATGCCATCTATTCCAGGCAACATAATATCAAGTACAATAATATCCAATGAATCGACATTGATCCATTCACGTGCCGCTTCCGCAGATTCAACCAAGATAACCTGGTTTCCCATTTCTTCTAAGCCTTTAACGACGAAGCTGCTAATGCGACGATCGTCTTCTACTAAAAGTATCTGCATAGTATACGCTGTTTAGTTTTATGTGGGATGATAAAAATCATGAATTCCTCTTAGAATCTTACAAGTATACAAATTTACAATTTAATCGTCCGATAATCCATAGCGCCCCTACTTCTTCAATCCTGTCCACTAAGTTTTAGGAGCATTCCCAATCAAAATTTGATCTATTCTGATATAAAATACTTCGCATCACCTAAATTGATTATACTTTAACAATATGTTGCTACCCATCAATGGAAGTTCCCACTATACTGGGATCAGAGGATGTTTACCCAATATTAACGGAGGCATGATGCCCCCACAGCTGCGGAAACTGAAAGAACGTGGAGTGGTAAAGCGTCACGTATATACAGAGGTACCAGGACGGGTTATGTATGAACTGACCGAACTTGATTATCAGCTCAGACCGATCATCGAGGAACGCGGGAAATGGGGGGAAGACAACGTGCCGTCACCAGCAATTGGCCAACGTGACGCTGGGCATGTTCTGCAGCATGAAACAACAGTCCTATCAATGTGGTGGGGATGCGCTTTCTTCCCAAAAAACGTTGCTCGGTCAATGTATTCGAATCGATTAAAGCTAGCATTTGTAAGGCTATTTTGACCTGTTCATGTAAGTTTTCGACAAGAGATGCGGGACTTGCATCGACATTTTCTTTGCCTTCTCTATGGAGGTAATCCAATTGTTCGTCCGTTAGGGGTTTGTTTTTAGCATAAGTAAACATGCGATCGATCACTCCAGTGATATGCTGTAAGTGAAAACCTATACTGGCATTCCCACAGGGCTTTATCCAAAGTTGTTGTGCAGACAGCTGACCAGTATAGGTTGAAACATCCTCTGCAACCTGCAAAAGTGTATGTGCAACAGGCTGCAACAGAGCGGGAATTCCAGCAATAGGTCCACGCATCCAAACTTCTAAATTTTCCATATAAATATCTAGATGTTGTTTTCAACTATTCATGTACCACCATGTATAAGTCGTGAAAATTTGTAAAAAAACAAAGCTTTGATAATGTAAAAATAATGACTTCTTCCAATTCGTTTAAAGAACATCAAATTATTTTAAAATAAATTTGCATAGTGTAGAAAATACACTTACATTTGTATCATCATAATTTAGGTTTATAATTGGTTATTTAAGGTTTTCATTCTCCCCGTTTGAAAACCTTTTTTTTGGGGGCTGAAGTATCGTAACAGTTCCTAATTCACCAGCACGTCAAAATAGGTCTAATTCTTCTCTCTACATCCAGACTTCCCACTTATTATTATTTTCACTCATTTAAATGTATTGATGACAGGTAAATCATAGGATAAGAACAAAGCTTTTATTAACGTAAAAGGGCAACGTTTAACATTGCCCTTCATTTCTATGTTCAATCTTCGATTCTTTACATCTTATAATACTGTTCCCAGCCTCTTGCAGGTGGAGGTCCAGCTAAGAGTGCATTGGCAAACTTATCATTGACAATTTCCTTTGTCTGTGTATTCAGTATCAATTTACTGTTTAATCGCTGTGCAATGACACCTAAACAGAACACTTGGCTCAAAGGACCTGCAATTTCAAAAGCCGAACGCGTCTTCTCTTCACCTTTACAACCCTTTAAGAAATTAGCAAAGTGGTTGGATGGTGATGTTGGCACTTCCGGTAAACGAGCCTGCATTTCTTTGCCTTTCGCTTCTGGAATAATCTGAAGCGTACTGCCGTGCGAACCACCTTTAAATATCAGATCTTTTCCGTAAATAATCTTTCCTGGATTTAATTTAGCGGGCTCTAATTTCCCTGTACTTGGCGGAGGAATATTAGGATCCAGTCCGGATACCCCATATCCTTCGGGTATAGGGGGCAAATTATCTAATCCATCATACCAATTAATATCTACTGCAGGCATTTTTTTCCTTTTTGGAAAATGAAATTTTAAGGTGGAAGACATCGGAAAAAAATACGAATTATACCCCTCTAGCTTTACCGCTGAGACTTCGGTTGGGAGTCCCAAATCTAAAAATTCATGTGCTGTATCCAATATATGAGCCCCCCAATCGCCCAAAGCGCCCATTCCGAAATCGTACCAACAACGCCATTGTCCATTGACAAAATCTTTATTATAATTGTGACCAATAGTCTGCATCTGCCAAAGATCCCAGTCTAGCGTTTCGGGTATCATCTCCGCGGCAGGAAAGCCCTTCATATTCACGTCCCAGCCATGCCATCTGCGCGGCATATTCATGTGCGCATCTATGCGCGTAACATCTCTAATAATGCCCGCATCTTTCCAAGCCTTAAACTGAAAATAATTTGCTTCGGAGTGTCCTTGGTTTCCCATTTGGGTAGCAAGTTTCGGATTTCTCCGAGCTTTATCTGCCATCAGCTCAACTTCAAGGAATGTTCTTGCCATTGGTTTTTCCACGTAAACGTGTTTACCCAAATCCAATGCAAGCATCGTTATCGCAAAATGAGAGAAATCAGGAGTTCCTATACTTACAGCATCGATCTGATTTCCCATTTTGTCAAACATCAGCCTAAAATCCTTAAATCGGGGCGCGTCAGGAAACATACCCAATATCTCCTGTGTATGTTTAGCGCCAAGATCCACGTCACATAATGCTACGATATTACAGAGTCCAGTTTTATAGAGTTCTTTAATGATTTCTGCTGCCCTATTGCCTAATCCAACGCAGGCAAGATTAACACGTTCATTCGGTTTGGCCAGATTGACTTTTCCTAAGACACTGTCGGACAACATAACAGCTCCTGCAGCAATAACGGAATGCTTAACAAAGCTTCTGCGCGATAAATAATGATTCATAAAGAGTAGTTAGTCTTAATTGGGTGTATTGATTTTTATACTGCGAAAGGAGACCCGATCTCCATGGTCCTGCAAAAGAATAAAGCCTTCCTGAGCTTCGCCAAAGTTCTCCCAGTCTTTATACTTGCTGATTTGAACCAAATCTTTAAACGCTTTGGAGCCCCGTTCATAAGATAGCATTTTGATGCCATTTAAATAATGTTCCACTTTATTATCTGCTGTAACAACAACTCTACCCCTATTCCATTCACCGATCGGTCTGCGTGCACGCTCATCACGATTGGATGTAATGAGGTCATATAGGGAGGCCAACGTCCGGTTTCCATCCCTACCCAATTTCGCATCAGGGTGCAAAGCATCATCAAGCACTTGGTATTCCAAGCCAATAGCCGATCCTTTTGATTTTTCTTTCAAGGTGACAAAATATTTCACACCACTATTTGCACCTGGACTAAGCTTAAATTCAAATGAAAGATCAAACACAGCATATTTATCTTTTGTGACAATATCTCCACCATTCGTTGATTCTCCACCGTCAGATTTTAGTACAGTCATTTGTCCGTCCTTGACTTCCCAGCCCCGTTCTGGAAACTTATCGCTATGTATGCTACGCCAACCTTTATTGGTTTTACCGTCAAATAAGAGTTTAACACCCTTTTTCTTTTCAGCATCCACCACTTCATTGGGCTTCAGATTGACGATATATACATCTTTAGGAAAACCTTTTGGTTTAAGATCAGTTGTTTTTATTTTTACATTCTTAAAATAAACTTTCTTTCCATCCAATTGCGCCGGAATACTATGCACCTGAAGTCCGATAAACCCCGTTCTATCAATAGTATCAACAACGTACGACACTGGTATATCATTGACCCAAGTACGCAGCTCATCGCCGATGGCCTCTATTCGGATATGATTAAATTGTTCTGCTTTATATGCTTTTTTTGCATTCTCATTTAAATCTAAAGGATAAATCCATCCGCGACGTGCTTCATCATATATTCCACCCGTCCACGCGCGCCCGGATGGGTCAATCTCCACTTGTCGTCCATATACACGCCCTCGTCCATCGTTGGCTTTTGGATCGAGATGGCTTCTAGTCTGGATACCTGAATTAGTTTCCTTCCCTTCAAGTTTAATATCAAGCTCCAATATGAAATCACCGTATTCTTTTTCAGTAATTAAAAAAGAATTGGGGGTACCCTTTGTCATTCGCCCAACAATAGCATCTCCCTCAATAGAATAGGGTGCTTTTCCTCCAACAGTTTTCCAGCCATTTAGCGTCTTTCCATCAAAAAGGTTTGTCCAACCTTTGTCATTACTCTTACCTGCCTGGGCATAGGCCAATACAACATTGCTGACCATAGCTGCCACTAAAACAGATTTAAATAGTGTGTTTCTTCTCATTTTATCATTTAATCTAGAGTCTATCGACCCGGTTTATTTATTCATCATTGGTTTGTAAATCATAACAAGTTTACCCCACATTTATCCTAATTTAGATATGGGCTATTCGTTTCAATTGAATTGAATTGGCAAAACAAGATATTAATTAATATAAGTGAAATGAACCAAATGATATGATTTATTTACGAAAACGTTTGAATCTATATAAAGAAAGCTTGTTCCATGCAAAAGTAAAAGTGTATAGGCTATATCTTTAGGTTAAAAGATGAAGTGTAAAAAAGCTTCTTAAATCGCACTTTTAGATTGTTCCTTTTGAGAGCTGATAACGAGTTTATTTAAAACGTTGACGTGTTCCTTTTGTGTCAATATGCAAAAATGAAGCTGATCAGCAAGCTGCGTTCGATATCGATTTCGTGTGCTGGAGGGCGAATTTGGTGATATGATAATCTTTAATATGCGTAAATGAAAACAATCGGTAAAATATTTGGATAATACGAAAATTATACACAACTTTAAAGCACAAGCACCTGATCTAAAACAGGCTACAAATTAGTAGAGGAAATTTTTTATTTTAAAACGATGATTTTATCTTACAATCGATGATGGATAAAATTCTAAATTAGTTTTTTTTGCAGAAAAACTTACTTAATGTACAAAAAGTAGCATACGAAATATGACAACCAACCTCATTAAGGTATATACAGTAGTTTCAAAAGAAGTAAGGGAAGATCCAGATTTGTTCACTAATCTCGAAGGTGTCTTCTCAACATATGAAAAAGCACAGGAATATATTGATCAGTTTTTTGGTAATGCTAAATATGGTTATCGCTCTATCATTACGACATATTTAGATCCTTTTCAAGAAGAAATCCAAAATAAAAATTCTTATTATAGCATTTCATCACAATTAATAGGTACGCATCTAGATGTTGAGATTTGTAAAACTTCTTTCGCGGTTGTTCTCTCGGAAGTTGAACGACTGCGCATCGATCCAGCAACCTCAGAAAAACCGCTTGAACTAAACCTGCATTGTTTTGCTGCTTCCGAAGGGAGTGCTATGGAAAAATTCGAAAAATTAGTGCATGACTATGCAAAAGAGCACAACCTTCAATTCAGAATTAATCCCTTCCGTGTTGCTGACTCGGAACAATGTTACTAGTCTTTAGTTGCCGCTAATTTTAACGGCGCATTCAGCGGATTTATTGTTTATCGGATCACTTAGATATTCGAGTGTAAAGCTTAGAAATGATGCAATTGAATGTGGCGGAATACGCTGCAAAATGAGGTGCGTTTTTGTCCTAAAATAACCCATTATTTCGGCTAATTGGATCAGATCTACATCGATAAGTTTCTTTAAATGTTGCTTGAGATTTACCAACATTATGTCAATTTATTCTTCAAGCAAAACTACTATTCATTAGACTAAAAAAGATATATTCAAATCTATTTCAATGCCATTTAATTTAGAAGTACTGACAACATAAATTGATATATTGCGGATAATCACTCAACAGCTGCGAATAATAATTGCCAAGAGATTCGACCGGTTTTACTGCTTATATTTATAAAAGGTATCTCAAAATGGGCACAGAACATAAAGAGCCGTTTTGCAGCAGATAGTCTTCGCCTATTTTTAACAGAGTTTATATGCTTATAAAAAAATAATGATCAAAATTCATTTTAACAGAGGGAAAATTATCATAAGTATGGCGCTTTGTTTTTTCGCTATAGTCGTTACGCTTTATGCATGGTTACATAAAGATTTAATGTTAAAATTGGCTTCGACGGTGTGGGCACTAGCAGCAGCAAGCGTATTTCACCTCAGAATACAACAAATGAACCGCTATCGAAAAGGGATAGCAGCACTCACGATAGGTCAAGACATGCTCGTAAACAACAGCGCATTAGTACCCCAACCAATTCCGTGGACGGACATCGATTGTTTTGTAACTGGTTTATATCGAACATCCTCTATATTTATAAAATTAAAAGAATCTTCCTTGCTACGAAAACAAAAAACAAACCGTGTTATAAATCTCTTAAGCTTTATCGATCGTAATCTTATTACAAAGCCAGCTCATCTATGGATCGACATGGATGTGATCAATATCCGGATTGAGGAACTTGTTCCACTGTTAAATCAAAAATTGAAACAGTAAATAGGAATTGTTCATATCTTAACAAAGGATAATTTCAAGATACCCTTTGTTAAGATGCTATTTACTGTATGACATACTGAACTTCGTGAGCTTCTGTGAGCTGAGGAACATCCAAACTACCGAGCATTTTATCTAAGACTGCATCAGGTAATGGATATTCTCGATCTCTATTCTGTGTTCGCCATACCTGATAGGGTTTTTCGATATACAATAATTTAACATAGGCTTTGTAGCCAACAAAAAGATCGATCAGCTGCTGACGCATTTGGGCAGTTATATTCGTGGCATTCCAGATAAAATCTTGTCCACAGCGCAAATATTTTTTTGCCTGTTCTTTTGCTTCTTGTATGACCCATCCATTTCTCCTTTTATCAGTGGGATCAATTCGATATTTGCGTCTGATATCATCCAGGCTAATAACGGGGATATCTGCATTCATTTTTTGAATATGATAGTCTTTACCCATCCCTGGCAGCCCTGAAAGCACGATTACTGTAGATTTAAACATATCAAAAGGAACATAATCGACGTAGTTGCCATTTCCATTAAAATAAGTAAATCGAGCATTGTCTGTTAAAAAGGGCCGAGGCCCATTCCAGCAGCCAACCTCCTTGCTATACAGTTCAAACATATCCAACGCATAAAGCAGTGTATCCAGATCGCGACAATATCTACCTTTGGCATCTGCTTCAGCCAATAGTTTGAGCTGACTCATATCTACAGCGAGCGAAGCCTCTAGGGCACTTTTCATTGGATCAACTTTTTCCATAAGCCATAATGGCAAACCATGGTAGCGTACCAAAGACACAATTTGCTCCCGTATGACGAAAGGAGTCTCCACATCACGAAACAAAATCTCCCGTGTGGTTTTCGCCCCTTTTTTAGCGTGATTTGGCGAACTGATACGGCCATCTGATCCGATGATGGTGGTGGATCTTTTTTCGACATCATGCAACAAGGCCGAAGCCCAGATCAACTCCTGTTTTTGCCGGTCCAGCTTTTGGTATTCAGGTAGCTCTTGAAGCTGCTGAAGAACCATTTGTGTATGAATTGCTACATTTCCTTCTGCATGATGCCAAGGATCCTGCTGTACCTTTCCCATATCCTTCACCCAAGAGAATGTATTCTCTAAGGTCGACCAGTCCTTATCTACTGCTATCGTCCATTCCATTATCATCCCTCCTTTCCCAAATCATTTTTGTTCTGCGCCATGATTTTGTCCAATGCTCATCAGTCTGCACATGTCCTTTTCTCACATATTTAAAGACGTTGTGGTGAAATTTCCCAACAGGATATGCGTCGACATTCCTACATACCACCCCTTCCATCGTACACATATGTCCCGTTTTAGCATCAACAGATCCGAACGCCGAGGGCTGTATGGCCAAGTTTTCGACTGAACGTTGAAGTTGCTGTTCTGACAGATCCTTTACATTTTCGAGTTTTAAAACAGGTACCATGGGCAAATCAAATAAACTAGCGTAAAATGTAACTTCTTCCCAAGAAAGCCATCGATCTTTAATTCGAGCAGCGAAAATATAGTAATAGTGCTCTAGTTTCCGATATTCGATTGAATGTACAGCATAAAGATTTTCACCAAAAAACTCCAAATCATCCAGATCATTTTTTAATCTGGCCCAATGTTCCCTTAGCTGAGCCGTCCATGGCGAAGTAGTTGGGGCTGCATGAGATCGCGCAAATACCCCCCTTTGTGAAAGACAGTTGTTTTCACCATCTAATTTTTCTGTATATAACAGTTGATGGAAGGATTGTATATCCGTCCAATAATGCTGATTAAAACGATCGTCGCTGCTTGTTCCCGGAGAAAAGGGAAAATGGTAGGTACGACCATATTTTGTTGAATCCATTTTTAAAATTTAAGTCCATACTAAAAAATTGAAGACGTAGGTATAGGGTAGTCAAATCGGATAAATCCTATTGATTACTTCCACCCTAAATATCGACAATGCATTACATGGCTTTACGTTTTAAAAATTGATAACATAAATGATCTACAGCTGCAAAATTATAAAATTTATTTTAAAAATATATGCGCAATGCTATCGATTCTAGAAATAAGCGTGTATATGCATACCAAAGAGAAATGTTATTCACCTGAAATTTATGAAAATTATTACATTTGCCACCACTTACATCACTCGCAATTTCGTTTAAACTGAATTGAGGACTTAATCAAATGAAAGATTTCCCACAACTAGAAACAGAACGACTTATTCTCAATGCAATTACTGCTTCTGATATTCCGCAGATTGTCGACTATCTTCAAGATAAAGTATATTCGGACTTTACATCAAATATTCCTTATCCATACCGAAAAGAAGATGCTGAATATTGGCTTAAATTAGCAGAAGAAGCATATATCACTCGTAAAGGTTTTACATTTGCTATCAGAAATAAAGACAAAAAACTGATTGGCGCGATCGGATTACACGATGAAGGCTCGGATAAGGCTGAACTGGGATACTGGATTGCTATTCCTTATTGGAATAAGGGTTATGTCACGGAAGCAGCAAAAGCAATCATTGACTTTGGATTTAATGAACTGCATTTTAACAAGATTTTTGCGACCTACTTTCCACATAACCCCGCTTCGGGAAAGGTCATGGAAAAAATAGGCATGGAAAAAGAAGCGCTATTGAAACAGCATCTAAAAAAAGATGGAAAATATTATGATATTCCATTATACTCTATTTTCAATACCGAAAAATAAAACAAGTATAAGTGAATAAAAAAATCAAGTTTCGCTCGGATTATATTTGATCAATCTGAATCACTATGACATGCCAGTTTTTTCCGTCAATCTGGAAAAAGATGGATTCCCAGGGGAAGGATGCTTAATAGGCCAAGTTACATACATACACCTCCGCATAGGGGTAATTCTATGCTATCCATCAGGCAGGAATTAAGACAAACTCGGTACAAAAACAGTAATTCGCTATTTACTTTTTACGCGCTACCTACGCTATTAATTCTGGTAATTCTGGTTCTTCGTAAAAGGATTCGTTCCATTTAGCCAATTGGCACATAATAGGAATTAAGGCTTTACCTTTCTCAGTTAAAGAATATTCGACGCGTGGTGGCAGTTCCTTATATTCTTCTCTAAGAATAACACCATCCTCTTCCAATTCTTTTAATGAGCTGGTCAGAACCTTGCGGGAAATGTTTTCTATCAACGCATCGAGCTGACCAAATCGGGCTTTCCGATCACGCAGTGTATAAATAATGACAGGTTTCCACCTCGTACCTAAAATTGCCATCGAGCGCTGCATCGCACAGGAACAGCTTTTAAATTCAGTCCTTTTCATTTGATGTTTTGAGAATAGTTACACAAAGGTAACTAGTTTATACTAATAATAGTTACAAATATACACTATTTAAAATATCTTTGTGGAGATTTACAATTTAAACAAGAAAAATGAGCATACAAACACTTTTTAATCCCTTTGAATATAAGAATTTAAAATTGAAAAACCGCTTTGTCATGGCACCAATGACGAGAGCATTCTCTTTGGACGGAATTCCCGATAGCGCCGTAGCTGGTTATTATGAGCGGCGTGCTGCTGGTGATGTCGGCTTAATCTTAACAGAGGGTACAGTAATTGAAAGACCTTCTTCAAAAAATTTAAAAGACATTCCCAATTTTTATGGTGATCAAGCTTTAAATGGCTGGAAGAATATTGTTGATGCTGTGCATAGCAAAGGCGGAAAAATAGCCCCTCAAATATGGCATGTCGGTTATACCCCAATGCAATGGACGCCGCCGGCAGCATTTGAGAGTCCGGATACGATGACATTGGCTGACATAGAAGCCACCATACAGGCATACGCTGCCGCAGCCAAGTCTGCGAAAGATCTCGGCTTTGATGCTTTTGAAATCCATGGTGCCCACGGTTATTTGATCGATCAGTTTTTTTGGGAAGGAATGAATCATCGAACTGACGAATTTGGAGGAAAAACGATTAAGGAGCGTTCTAAATTTGCTGTGGAAGTTGTTAAAGCCATGCGAAAAGCTGTAGGACCGGATTTTGTGATTATCCTGAGATTATCACAATGGAAACAACAGGACTATACGGCCAAGCTTGCTCCTACCCCTGGAGCAATGGAAGATTGGATCCTACCATTGACGGATGCCGGTGTCGACATTTTCCATGGAAGCCAACGCCGTTATTGGGAAGCAGAATTTGAAGGCAGTGATTTGAATTTCGCCGGCTGGCTTAAAAAGATCTCCGGACAACCCACAATCACAGTTGGATCTGTAGGCCTTGATAAAGACTTTGGCGACGTATTTAAAGACTCCGAATTCGAATCTTCACCTGCGTCGCTAGACGAATTGGTCCGTCGGTATGAACGGGGCGACTTTGACCTTGTCGCCGTGGGAAGGGCTCTCTTACAAGATCCAAATTGGGTAAAGAAAGTACAGGCCGAAAAATACAACGAACTGTCCACTTTTGAAGCGAAAAGTTTAGCGAGCCTGTCGTAAAATAGGAGCAATAACCGCTGCACTAAAATTATGTTACTCCGTTATATAAAACAGGGGCGAAAATTGATTTTTAATCATTATTTTGCCCCTATTTATTTAAAGTGATCATCCAGCAGCTGTCTCCATAAATGTATCCAAACACTTGATTCAATGAAAACAACTGATACCAAAATATATATCATAAGCGGATTAGGTGTAGACCAACGGGTATTTAGCAAGATAAACTTTGGTTCGCTTGACATCGAATATCTAGATTGGATTACGCCAAGCCCCCATGAATCACTGACCATTTATGCAAAAAGATTATCGTCAAAAATCACCGTAAGACTATCAAGAATGTAAAGTCCAACTTTATGATTAAGGGTGCGGGACATTTTATGACGGTCACGCATGCCAAGGAAATTGAAAAGCTTTTATGTGGAATGCTATTGTAGATCTCTACTTAGTGGTTATTTATTGAGATCACCTTATCTAAAAATTTGGGCATCTAAAATTCAAGTGGATTCAAATCGGAATCATTCATTCCATATACGGATAGCTATAAAGAAATATACTTGAAAGCAAGACAGTACAGCTATAAAAACTTGATAAAGCTTTTCCTTATTAAAACAATACTAGCCGAAAGACAGTTATTTTATAAAGGCATCGGCCCGCTATGAAGCTTATAACATACCGCTTTGTAACGCTAAGGGAAACGAGATCTGGAGGGGAAAGTTGAAGACAAAGGACAAGTAAGTATCACACATGGCTTACTATCAGATATGAACGGAAATATTTACCTAACTTCATCCATCGATTATAGCATAAAATATTTAAGTCCTGATGGAAAATTGCATAACTTAGTCCAGGACCGACGCATATTATGGCCTGATTCTATGGGGATCGGCGAAGATGGATATCTTTATTTTTCTTGCGCACAGCTTTTTAAAGATCCACAATGGAATAAGGGAATCGACGAGGTGGAATTGCCTTATTATATTTTTAAAATAAAACTACCTAACTCAAAAAATGAGTTTAATAACAGATAAAACAATTAAATACAACACGTTATAGAGTACTGCTGTTTACAGAACTGATATGCCATGCACCGTTAAATATAACGGTGCACGTGTTGCAGCTATCCATATTCTTACGAACTCTTCTCCCCATGAAGTTCAACGCCTCAAGCCCCATTATTGGTCATCAAAACGCTAGAATAGGCAAAAGCTACATCCCCAAAATTCAACCAGCTGCTAACAATAAAAATAACATGTAGCGAAAAACCGCTCAAAGGATATGTTCCGCCTAACAGAATCAACGAGCGCCTACTAAAAGAATAAAATTTTTAGTAATAATTTTTAAATACTAACATTATTAGTATATTTGATTATCAGTTTTAGACGACACTTTTATGGAACAAATCACAGGTTATGACAATAAGGAGTTGCACGTTGGTGACATCGTTCGCTTTCATACCCCCTATCCCGATGAAGATCCGAATACGATTTTCATTGTACTGTGGTCATACTATGATCCAGAAGGAAAATCATCGAGAGCTGAAGTCGTTAAATTCGAACAGCGTTCCAAACAGCATCCAGTCATTCAGAAATGGTTTATAAGGGATCTCGAGAGGGTACCCGAAGTAAGCCTGGAATTATTGAAACAGATTGAGCTATTTATGAAAAGTAAACTTGGCAACGCTATTATCAGCAAGCTAATTATCTAATAGATTTTACAAATCAGATTTAAAGAAATACATGGTAAACAAATTCAAAGAGAAAAGAACAGCAATATCGAACTCCATTTGGTCCGACTGGCGCGAGCAGCTTAGAGAAAGTGAATTAGTGGGCTTACAGCAAAGGCTTGAAAAACTTGAAAAAGAAATGCTGCTTGATTGGCTACAATGGAATAATCCAAAAGGAAACTATACCGATCGCAAATGCATTGAAAATGGAGTACAGCAGATCTCTAAAATGAAGGCTGTAGAATATATATACAAAGAAATCTTGCGTATCCATATGAAAAGAAAATATAAAGCTTTTTCGAACACCCATGCACAACTTATGTTCAACAACTAAAATTTGAAATTATGGAATCTTTTATCAAACAGATCATCGATCATCAGCTGCCAAAAATTCTAGCAATGGAATCGCATCGAAATGATTGGCGTTATCAGCTTTTAGGCTTAAAAGATAAGATGCTTTTCGATCAATTAAAGCTAATGACTCGACAAGAATTACTCGGTTGGCTTCAATGGTACGATAAGGCTGGAACTTTCTCCGATCATGACTGCATCCGGAGAGGTATACCTTTATTGACGAAGGTTCAGGCATTGACAGCAGCATACCAGCGAATTATGCGTGAACATGAGGGCTGGGATGGTTGTATGGGAACTGAATATATCCGTAATCGGATCCTTTAAAGAGAAAATAGTTTTAAAGAGATGATGCTTTGCTCGCTGTGATATATTCCGTCAATGTATTCAAGTTAGCAAGTGCCGATCCAATGGTATTATTAAAATAAACATACACCTCTTTTGCCTCTGCGATCCAACTATTGATATAGGTACTGTATTCCCTCAGTACACTGTCTGAATAGTTTCCCCGATAGTCACCATCCGGCCCATGGAGACGCATATAGATAATTTTAGTATCGGTATATTGAAGACGCATGCCACGAGTATCCTTATCATGGATAACAACATGCATTCCATATGATTTTAACAGAGTCAGAGTTTCTTCCCTATACCAAGAATCGTTTCTAAATTCTATGCATACCTTCCAGGCCTCACTTCTCTGATCCTGACTGATACAGTCCAATAGCACAGTAAGCTTTCCAATGGAAGTAAATTTACATGAGGGCGGTAATTGTATAAGCAGACATCCTTTCTTTTGACCGACACCATCAATAACGGATAGAAATCTAACTACATCCTGTGGATCAAACCTGAGTTCCTTTTCATGCGTAATTCCTTTCCATAATTTAAAAGTAAATCGAAAGCAGTCTGCTGTTTCTTCGGACCATCTTCTAACAGTTTCTTCAAGGGGAATTTTATAGAAAGAACTGTTCACCTCCAAAGAATTAAATAATAAGCTGTATACGGCAAGGCGGCTCTTTCCCTCTAAATGCTTGGGATAAAAACTTCTATTTTTATATGGCAAAAGGATACCACTTGTTCCAGAAAAATAAGATTGTTCCATATTGTTATAACAATCGAACTGTATACAATGGTTCATTTTTTTCCTCAAAAAAGATTCCCTTTTTTTAATAAAAAGTAATTGAATTGCATATAAAAAACAATTTAGTTAATTTTGAGTAACGAGATATATAACAGCCGCTCTTTTCAGGCATCTCTTTTTCCTGCTTATTACAAGATGATAAAACAAGCATACCATCTCAATGAAGAAAAAATCTTATCTAATTAGTTTCATGATTATGGCCGTTTTGAGCGGCTGTAATGAAAATAATCACAATAACACCAGTAGGACTTCAAATTCCCAATCTGGACAGCCCGAAGAAAGTCCAACATTTACCTTTGACAGTATCAAACAGCGCTATGCACTGGGAGAAGATTTGGTTTTAAAAATAAATCGTGAGAAGAAGCAGAAATTAGATACTGTGGTCTATTACATCAATAATAAACAGATTGGACAAGTAAGGGGCAATGCGTCATTCAAATATTCATTAAAACATGAAAAATTTGGGAAACAGATTATTAAAGCAGTAGTGTTTAGTGATGGAAAACAAGAAGAAAATACAATAAGCATAGATTTATTCGCTTCTGCTCCTCCTCGCTTGCTCCAGTATAGCATTGTAAATATTTATCCACATGATATTAAAGCTTATACGCAAGGCTTAGAGTTTTATGGTAATAACCTAATCGAAAGCACGGGAAATGGTATTGGACCAAGTGGAAATAAAGGTAAATCGAGTATTCGCATTACAAATCCTAAAACTGGTGCACCCATCAAGAAAATTGAATTGGATGATTCAATTTTTGGCGAAGGCGCCACTGTCCTGAATGGAAAATTATATCAATTGACCTATAAAAATAATACAGCCTATGTATACGATATAAACACCCTAGCCCTTGTTAGTAAACTGCCTTACTTTCAGCCAATGGAAGGTTGGGGCCTGACTTCTGACGGCAAAAACCTATACATGTCCAATGGTTCGGATTACATCTATATACTCAATCCACATGACTTATCAAAATCGGACTATATTCGTGCCGCGACGAACACAGCTATGGTCGATCAGATCAATGAAATGGAATGGGTAAATGGAAAAATATATGCAAATTTCTATATGGAAGATGTCATTGGACGGATCGACCCTAAAACAGGCACCGTAGAGGCATTGGTGGATCTTTCCAAATTACGTGAAAAAGTAACGCAACATGTCGATTTGGATGTACTCAATGGGATCGCCTACAATCGAAAATCGAATACCTTTTTCGTGACTGGCAAAAACTGGGATAAAATGTTTGAGGTTAAGCTGATCGAATAGCTTTATCTTAAATGAGAAAAAAAAAACATCACTATTGAATCATTTAACCTATAACTTCTCGCGCTAGGGCAACTCTTTCATTTTATTAAATCCTTCAGTTACCATCGGAACGAGTTGTGGGGCGAATAGCTGAGATAAAATGGGTGTTTCGCGGTTATCTTTAGGGCTAGTCCATTGTGCATATACATTAGCTAAAAAATCCAATCGCTGTACAGAGGATAATCCAGGCAACGTGTAGTAGATACTTTTTTCACCTTCTTTCCCTTCCATTTGCACATATCTCCCTCTTGTAATGTTCAGGTAATGCCGTCTTTCAAAATCACGTAAGAAAGATTCAGCTTCATGAGCAGTATCCCACTTCGGATCACGTGGACAACAGACGGATCCATAACTTTCCTTCCTATAAACTGTTAGCATATTTTTTGTAGATACGGGTTTAAAGAAATCAAATACCGGATTATCATCACCTGAACGACGAATACTATCAACCCTAACCACACCGTCCTGTCTATTAATATAATAATAAAAATTGGTCGTCGTTGGTTCTATACACATACCTTGTTTTGACGCCTGTTCAGCAATCCGATCATAAAATGCCCGATCTGGTACAATCAACACAAATTTTTGAAGATCGGGATAAAATTCATTTGCTTTTTTAAATAACTCCACTGGAATTCTAGCGTTCAAAAAGAAAATATAGGTAGAATCTGGAAGGATCTGCAAAGGAAGGTCTATTAAATAACTGTCGTTTTTTTTAACCACTAAATCATCGTCAATCATAACAACCTGACCATAGTTTTCACGATACCAATCTGGCTTTACGGTATCCACCAATGCAATAGGCGTTGATGGCTGCTGTGCTGTTATTTTACTCTTACAGGATGATGCCATCATTGATAAAATGATGAGCAAATACCACATATTTCTTTGTTTTATCATCGCAACATTAAGTTAAACATTTTACACTATTTCCCCCCTAATCGCTATCCAAATGCACCGCTACTTGTGTCTAGGGATCATGGTTCAAAGCGCGTGCCGTATTCAATTATTGGTTATTTATTGACATCATGATTGCCATCCAGCATGACCGGCTACTTTACTGAACAATAATTTAGCGTATCAATCTCATTTGGCAAATAACATATTTTTGAAATTAAACTTTCTTGACATTTTATATTCGCCGTGATTATTTTAAGATTCGTAGCCGTTTAAATAATCCTTACGAGTTATATGGCGATATCATGTTTTTTGTACAACTTTGAAACAGATAGATCTATCATTTCTCCTTAAAATGATCAAATTCCCAAAATCTATTTAACATTTTCATCAAAAATATTGAATCTATTAATATTTATACGAAATTTAACATAAAACACTTTGTTTCTTAGATAGAATTATAGAAATTAGAGGTATAAACCGAAGAAATTATGAATAATAGACCTTTAAACGGAATGACTATAGAAGAGCTGCATAACAATAGGAAAAACACCCTCGTCGTCACTTGGATGCTAACCATTATGCTATTTATCTTGTTGGGCACGGGGATATATACATCAATCACTAAAGGATTTAGTGCACTAATGGCTATTCCCTTTGCTTTATCCCCAATTGCAATACTCAATTTCAAAAGAATAAAAGAGATCAATGAAGAACTCAAAGTAAGAAAAGCACACTAAAATATTAAAAACAGTTTAGGTTATTTATCCTGTTTATATTCGCTTCGGGTACAGTTTATGGTCAGGAGATCAGTAAATAAAAGACACAGACAATAACGCAATCAGGAATACGCCCTAGCCGTCATCACTTCTTGGGACCGTTCTAGATCAATTCTTTTGGCTTTAAGTCGCGGAATACTTGACTGGCTATATGTCGTCCATTTTGCTTTTACCCGAAGGGAAAAAAGATATACAATCAAACATGCCTTTCCATGCTTACTTCCACTATAGAATATGTCATTGAAGAAATCAAAGAATCCAGTGACATCTTAATTACTCAACTCGTACACTTGACTTTTAACGTTGTCCAAGGAGGTGCCTCTATAGGTTTTATGGACGATTTGACGGTTGAACAGGCGAGCAGGTTCTGGTCCGAAGTCCTGGATAAGGTCAAACAGCAGAAAACTGTATTAATTGTGGCCAAAAATAGCGTGACAAATCAGCTCTTCGGAACAGTTCAATTGCAGATTGATCTTCCTACCAATCAGGCACATCGTGCAGATGTTGCCAAAATGCTGGTTCATTCTGATTTTCGGAGAATGGGTATTGCACAGAAATTGCTTCAGCGAATTGAAAAGATAGCCATTGCTCTAAATAAGACACTCATGGTGCTCGACACGGTAACTGATAGCGCCGCATATTTCATGTACCAAAAATGTGGCTGGACTATTGTCGGTGATATTCCAAATTACGCTCTTCTTCCCAATGGCTTGCCGTGTAGCACAACCTACTTTTACAAAAGCCTTAATAGTCCAGCAGAGAAAACAAGCAGCCCCCAAATTCATTGAATATTCATTTGGAGGCTGCGTTTAAAAAGATCTATCTAAATAGAAATGAGGCTACTCATTTTTGTACCACACCGGTCCTGGTTTCTCGCCCATTTCAAACACTAATGTCGCACCTGACATAATCTGTTCATGTGTAATATAACTTGTTTCAAGAGGTTTACCGTCAAGGGTAACAGCTTGTATATAAATTTTGGATTTGCTCACCTGATTAGCTTTTACAGTAAATTTCTTTCCATTGGACAGTTTTAATTCGGCTTTTTCAAACAAAGGTGTGCCGATCTCATATTTCCCACTGATAGGATCAACGGGGTAAAAACCCAACGAGCTGAATACATACCAAGCTGACATCTGTCCACAATCATCATTTCCACTCAATCCAGCAGGAGTATTTAAATAAAGTTTATTCATAACCTCTGCTGCATATTGCTGTGTTTTCCAAGGTCGTCCAACAGCATTAAATAAATAGAGTGCATGGTGACTTGGCTCGTTGCCATGTGCATATTGACCAATCATACCTGTACTAAAAATTGGTAGTTTGCTGGTATCCGAAGGATGAAATGTGAACATGCTGTCCAACTTCTGAGCGAAGCGTTCTTGCCCACCAACAAGCTTAATCAATCCAGGGATATCATGCTGCACCGACCAGAAATATTGCCAAGCATTACTCTCACAGATATGCGCACTATACTCTTCGGGATCAAATGGGGTGATAAATTTACCTCTACTATCCCGGGGCTGCATAAATGAAGTCGACGGATTATAAACATTTTTGTAGTTCTGCGCTCTAGAAAAAAATGTTCCCGCAATTTCTTTCTCTCCCATCTTATCTGCCATCATGGCGATACAATGATCATCGTATGCATATTCAAGTGTTCTCGATAGCGACCAGTTTTCAGCATTATATTCATCCTTTACATCATAGGGAACATAGCCCAATTTTTTATACAGACCTATTCCTCTATAATTGTCGATATTAGCTGTCGCAACACAGGCTTCTAATGCTTTTGCAGCATCAAAATCACCGATTCCTTTTAAATATGCATCTACAATGACAGGAATTGCATGATTCCCGATCATCATATCTGTTTCACTCCCGTAAATATTCCATACTGGCAATCGGCCATGTTGTTCATAAAAAGCGATGAACGATTTAATCATATCGTTTACACGATTAGGATCAATATAAGTAAATAAGGGATGTGAAGCTCTATAGGTATCCCAAAGGGAAAATGTACTGTAGTTGGTCCAGCCTTCAGTCTGATGTATTTTTCGGTCAGCACCCATATAAGCACCATCAACGTCACTAAAAATTGTCGGTGCAAGCATGGAATGATACAATGCTGTATAGAACTTAACCTGCTCCTCTTTGTCTTTGGTTTCGATGGCAACCCTACCCAATTCATTGTTCCAATTTTGCTCTGCCTCTTTCAAATAATAGTCAAAATCATCTTTAGGAACTTCCGCTTTCAAATTTTTGGAAGCACCTTCCATGCTTACGCCCGAAAGTGCAGTGCTAAGCGTTACCTGTTCACCTTCGGCAGTTTTAAAATCAAATCGGGCTTTATAGGCTGTACCGATTCGCGTTGCATTCTTCGCTGTGGTATCAGTACTTGATAATATGACCGTGCTATCAATATGAACAGCTGTAAAAGGTTTGGAAAAACGAGTTTCAAAATAGACACGTTGCCCTCTGGCCCAGCCTTCAGAAAATCGATAGCCACGAATAGTCACAGAATCTACCACTTCGATGCGCGAATCTGTAGTCGCATCCCAGTTCATTGCTTTCTTTAAATCTAAAAATACGGCAGATTCTGCCTTTGGAAAAGTATAGCGCTGAATACCACAACGTGCTGTTGCCGTCAGTTCTACATTGATATCATAATCAACCAGTTTTACCTGATAATATCCTGCATGTGCCTTTTCGTCTTTGTGGGAAAACTTCGAATGTATACCAAGCGGAGCTTCCGCTTCATGATAAGGCAATGTCACCGGCATGAAAGATATATCGTATAAGTCACCTGCCCCGGTACCACTTAAATGGGTATGGCTAAAGCCAGAAATTGTACTGTCGGGATAAAAGTATCCGGAAATACGGTCCCAGCCGGGCAGTCCATTATCCGGACTTAGCTGCACCATCCCAAAGGGGGATTGTGCGCCTGGATATGTATTTCCGGTAAAGTCCGTTCCGATAAAAGGATTTACATACGTTGCATAAGAACTTTCACTGGAGCTCTTTAGCGAAGCACAACCAATCAAAGATAATAGGCCTGCGCAGACCGCATAATTAATATAGTTCATTGTGTAGATCAGTTTTCAATTTAGTTTGCTTATTTATCTATCTCCAGTCACAATTAGAATATCCTTGCTATTGACTAAAGTCTGGTGACTGATTTTAAATCCACTGAATGGTTTTCCGTCGATCACAATCTTTTTGATATATTCACCAGTCCCCTCTTTTTGGCGTCTTATGGTTACTTTATTGGCATTTGGATAGTATTTTTTATCGAGCTGAATAGTTACTTTATCAAATACCGGGGTTACAACGGTATAATCTGGTCTACCCGGACAAAAAGGATAAATCCCGATCATGTTCATGAGTGCCCATGTGGACATCGTCCCCGTGTCATCATTACCTGGTATACCACCGGGGCTGTTGGTAAAATGTTTTTCCAGTATTTCTTTCACCAACTTTTGGGTGCGCCATTCTTCGCCTTTAATTTCTGAAAACACATGTGGATATAGCATATCCGGTTCATTTGTCACATCAAAATAACCCTTATCAAACGTTGCTTGAAGCCGATCTACAAATTTTTCCTTTCCACCCATCAATTTTACCAAACCAGGAATATCAAATGGAATTGCAAAACTGTAATTCCAGGCATTACCTTCATGGAACCCATGGTTGGGTTCAAAATTAGCACCCATCAATGGATTAAACGGACTTAAAAACTTGCCGGTGGGGAGGATAGGTCTGAAAGTCCCATACTCGGAAGAATAGTAATGTTTATACCCCTGCGCCCGCTTACCAAAAAGCTGCGCATCGTCGGTTTTCCCTAAAGAGGCAGCCAACTGCGCTAAATTCCAGTCCGCAACATAATATTCTATCGCATGCGATACGGAATTATCAAACGAATCGCGCAACGGTACATACCCATACTTCACATAATCCGCATTGTCAGGCCTAATTCTATTGGTTGAATCAGTTGTAGTGGCAGATTTCAAAAAGGCTTCATAAGCTGTATTGATATCAAAGTTCCGAATACCTTTCATCCATGCATCAACGATCACAGGAATTGCGGGATCGCCATCCATCGTATAGCTTTCTCGGCTATACAATTCCCATTTGGGCATCCAACCGTTTTCGTTATACATATCGATCATGGAACGTATCATACCCACCTGCTTATCGGGATAAACCAACGACATAAGCGGCTGTACATTTCTATAGGTATCCCATAGTGAAAACACTGTATAACGATTATGAGCTGCAACCAGAGTCTTCCGGCTCTCCATTGCGGGATATTCACCATTCACGTCCTGTAAAACATTGGGATGAATCATGGCATGGTATAGTGCTGTATAAAACACGGTTTTCTGATCTTCCGTTCCACCCTCTACCTGTATCTTGGACAAAGCATTATTCCATTGCAAAGAAGCCTGCTGATGTGTTTTCTCAAATCCCAAATCGGCCTGCTCGGCTTCTAGATTTTTACGGGCATTATCAACGCTCACAAACGACACGGCAAGCTGTACCTCTAAACTTTCATTTTCCTGAACATCAAAACTAAAAAATGCGCCAAGATCATCTCCAGCAAGCTGATCTGTATAGTCTGTAAAAATCTTATATTTTCCAGCATCTTTATTCCAGTCATTTTCCCATTTTTCTCCCGCACGCTGGAATTTCCAGTAACCTCTTTTTGCGGGCTTTTTATTGACACGCATGACGAAGAAAATTGGGTAAACAGCTTGATTATTACTGTAGCAGAAAGAGCCCAACAGCTTAGATCCTTCTATTTCAGTATCACTCACATAACGAACTGTCGCCCCCGTTTCATTTGTTAAACCTTCGCCCAAATTGAGCAGGATATTTGCCTGCCCTTTTGGAAAAGTAAATTTTGAAACTCCCACTCGTGCTGTGGCTGAAACTTCCGTCTTAATGTTATATTTCTTCAAAACGTTGCTGTAATATCCTGGATGGGCAACCTCTTGCGTATAGGTACTGCCATATTGATGGTAATCAACCTCCAGTTTTCCCGAGGTTGGCATCAACAACAAACTTCCCATATCTGGACATCCTACTCCACTTAAATTGACATGCGAGAAACCTGTAAAATAGCTGTTGCTATGTTCATAGGGAGTCGACCACCATCTTGCATCTTTATCAAATGCGTTAAGTGATGACCCCATTACATTAAAAGGGGAGACATTCATTAAACCGTTAGGAACCTGAGCTCCCGGATTGGTTGTTCCATAATTGCTGGTACCGATAAACGGATTGACATAGTCGGCAGGAAGCTTTTGGGCAGAAATATTCTCCCAAAGAAAGAATCCTAAAAATAAAAAATGAATAAATTTGATCATATAATCTTGATAGGCGGCTTTGCTAATCGCTTTTGTTGAAGCAAACATCATAGGCCGCGCATTTTAGCGTGTACCTACAATACTACAGATAATCAGAACGATTTACAAATCTTAATGACCGTTATATCGATGATTTTACGTTTGTTAATAGGTTTTAGCATAATTAAAAACATCAAGCCATGCTATCAATTTCAGTGAATAACAATAAAAACCTGAAGTGGGGAACTTCAGGCTTTTATCAACTAACCAATTATTAACCTAAATTATGAAACTACTAGTATAACGCTGGCTGGAGGAAGTTTGTTATAACAGTCCGGTCGGTTTAACCAAACTTTAACAAATCGGTGTCGTCATAATCTCTAATCCCCATCTGATAGGCCCCGACAGTAAACGGTATTTCATGTTGTGCAACCATAACGGGTGTTTACTTCATTCCGTCTGGTTCTTTAGCCAACCAACCATTTGCGTCATACATTTCAAGCTGCGACCGGACCCTTTTATTGGAGCACTCGGGTGTAATCAGATTCCAAAATTGATTTAAATTCCAAAAAGTATTCCAGAATGCATCATTGCTTAAAGTGCGATCCCCATTATGGGATAAAATTCGTATCACTTCGTATGAGGTTCTCCATTCTCCATTGACATCGCTGAATGTGTTTCGGCTTGCCAAAGCGAGATGCATATTGGTATATAACTTCCCTTTTTCTAGACAATCTGAGGATCGCCCTCATAACCAAAATCATGTTCCAAAAATTTCTTATTTCCGTTAAGTGCAAAAGCAACCCCATTACTTGAATCGTTTGAATTTTCCAATTGGCAAATTGCATGTCCTTGCCCTAAGGCAGACTGTCAACACATCAATATCAGACCAGTCGCAAAAGAAAGTTAACTACTTAGCAAAACGTTTAAAACCAAGAATTTAAGCATAAAATTACTGCAAAAAAACAAATATCAAATGAATAAAAATAAAATATATATACATACTATTAAAGAAATAAATTGAACTGAATTAATCAAATTCACACGAAACCTAGAAAATAAAAGATTGTAATTTACAGTTAGGGAAATAGGAAAATTTACGATTTATATAATTTCAACCCTATTGAACACCTTTCCTGATTGTGGGAGTCGGCAAGTTCCGTCAACAAAAAAGTTTCTACTGAGTCTGCGCCGGAAAACGAGGCGTCGAGGTAAGCACACAAATTAAGAAATCGCTGGACGTTATCATTTTAGGATTACACCTTTGTCAAAAACTAAGGCAAAGTAATAATAACTATTGGCTATTTGGCTCCAATAGGTTATATTTATACATTATTTGCTTTAAACCCTTAAAGATAATAGTATTATCTTTTGTATTATCATTATAAACAATATTCTACCCATTTGTGTAGAAACTTATTAGATTGTTGGATAGATATTTAATATTTTGAATAGGTTTAGATATTACTTTAACGATGGTTACAAAGTAAGAATAGGATGTAAAAAAGCCTTTTCCAGCGTATAGATTGAGAGTGTGCCCTTATTTTTGTAACTTGCACGCCAAGACAACATCGATTTTACGTGGTATTTCAAAAGCGATTACGGATCATCTTTGTAATTTACACTATGAAAATTAAGATTGAAGATTTTTTCAGGCCGATACAAGTTAAAGACGACTTTAGCAAAGATGATTATGAGATTGTCGAAGCCTTTATTAATTTCGCTAAATCCTTAAGCAGATTAACCTATCAAAGTATATATTTAATTGATTATTCAAAGAAAAGCTTTCTATTTGTTTCTGATAATCCGATCTTCTTGTGCGGAAGCACACCTACAGAAGTAATGCGGGACGGTTATTATCACTATGTAAATAATGTCCCTGAGAGCGATTTGCATTTACTTAAAAAAATCAACGATGTTGGTTTTGACTTCTTTGGAAATTTAGATGTCGAAGATCGTTTAAAATTCTCCATATCTTATGATTTCCATTTAAAGCAACCCGGTAATAAACCACTTTTAGTGAACCATAAACTAAAACCCCTACTCTTGGATAAGTTTTCCAATCCTTGGATCGCGCTATGCCTGGTTTCGATGTCCTCGCATGCAAACTCTGGAAATATTCGATTTAAATCTGATGAAGATGGGAAACAATTTGAATATGACCTCAATAAAGATGTATGGATAGAGACTCCGCGTATTAAATTGAAGCCACGTGAAAAGGATATTCTTCTCTTTTCGGCACAAGGGCTTACGATGGATCAAATAGCAGATCGGCTATATGTATCAATTGATACCGTAAAATTTCATAAAAAACAAATATTTTCAAAACTAAAAGTCAAAAGTATAACAGAAGCTACAGCATTGGCTATTGAATTATCTCTTTTTTGATGTTATTCAATATTTTTTGAACGTAACAGCATCCGGTTAGACATCTCAACAAATTTTTGGATATCCACATTATTTCCCACGCTAAGCTGGGAATACTTATTTTTCTCTATAAAAGCCTCCAGCCATTCCGATTTAATATAGATTGGTAAAGTTTCAGAATATAAGTATATAATAGGATCTCCAAGCTGATAAGATTCAATTTCCAGTTTACGAAGTGTGTTCACAACTTTCCGGTCACATTCGGCTATGACTAATCCGCTACCAAGGCAATGTGGCCCGTAAAAAGCATCAAAAAGCATCTTTTTTAAGATATTAATTCGGTTACCTACTATCTTACCAGAGATAACAAAACGACCGATATGCCAAAAATTAGTTACATGTGGAATTAATAAGCTTTCTGTTTCGATATCAAACAATTTCTGAATAGGTAAGCTTGTTTCCTTATCCCAAAATGTAATTCTAATACATGCATAAATACTGTTATGGAGCTTACTTCGAAGGACATAATAAATAGAACAATCAAAAAAAATCTGATCCTCCCCCATTAATGACTCAAAATCAAACTTATATGCCTCTTCAGAATAACTATCCAGTTTGTAATGCTCCCGGGTCGTTACTAAATAAAAATGAATAAGTTCAGGAAGTTCGCTTTTATTAAGCTTAGTAAAATAATAATTTTCAGACGTCCAGTTCATGCAAATGTTATTCGATATGCAATTATAAAAATAAATACTTTTCGTTTAAATTCCTACACCTAAAAATTTACTACAGAAAAGTCTAATGGAAAGAATATTTTCTTCAATTATAGTAAGTTCAACTCATCATTGACAAATAATAGGAATCCGGAAAGAATTTTACAGGTTTTATTGTTGCCAAGTTGAAAACGGTGTGACTAACCATCCCCGATAAGATGTACAAACCTAATGATAACTGTGGCGGGGGGGATATTAAGGCTATTTTACCATATTCTGCCAAAAACTCCTCAAACCATTTCGCATCAATATCTTTTGATCTTAAGCTATCCGCAATAAATTTACCGACATTTAATTCAAAAGTCTGATGTGCCTTTTCCAACGACTGCAGATTCAGGCCTTCGGGAGGAAGGACAGTTAAAAATCCCGCCCAACCTAAATTATAAGGATGTACTACTGGTATATTTTTCTTGGCCATATATTGGTCAAAAACAAAAGGTATATCAGAAGAAAAATCCAGCGCATTAATGGCAACCTTATGATTGAGATCGATTTCATGCAAGTTGTCCTGATTAATAAATTCAGGAAACACGGTTATATTGGCTTCTGGATTAATTGCATGTAAACGATCTCGTAAGACTATTGCTTTCTTGACACCAATATCCTTGTTTGTATAATTTTGACGGTTTAGGTTTGTCAATTCAACAACATCTCCATCGGCAATTGTCAAATTTTCGAAACCCATACGTAATAAGCATTCTGCGATATAACTTCCTATTCCACATCCCCCGATCAATACAGGAAAATCTTTGATACGTTGTTGATCCTCTTCTTTAATATGTATGTTATTCCGAATATACCTCAAATCCATAGCTAATATTTAATAATTTTGTATCACATAAAGATAGAATTATAATTTATAATATTTTTATTAAAGAAATTACTAAGTACTTTTTTAGATAGTCGCCTAGCAAATAGGTTCGATTTATTGTTATTTTCAAACTAAAATTACAGAGAATGAAAAGGAAAATACATATCTTTAATAGTATCAACCTATAAAAAATGGATAATACAAGAATATATCGCATGACATTTGCCGGCGTATATCCGCTTTATATACAAAAGGCCGAAAGAAAAGGACGCACCAAGGAGGACGTCGACGAAATTATATTTTGGCTAACCGGTTATAATCTTGTATCGATAAAGCAACTAATTGCGGATAAAACTGACTTTGAACACTTCTTTGAAAATGCACCATGTTTACACCCGAATTTATCGAAGATTAAGGGTGTCATCTGTGGCTATCGGATTGAAGAGATTGATGACCCGTTGGTCCAAAAAGTTCGCTATCTCGATAAATTAATTGATGAGTTAGCTAAAGGCAAACCCATGGAAAAAATTTTAAGAAAATAGTTTTTATCCCACTACCTTTGGAATATCATTTAGACACCACCTCTAAATGAGGCGATGAGTAATATTTAAACATCGCGTTGAGCTAAATTTTTATATAAATTGACAATGGAAAAGCAGGTAAATGCAGGTGAATTTGTAGATCGTTTTATGACAGGCAGTCTGAAGCATCTTCGCTATCAACAATCTCCGATCAAGATATTTCAGCTCAGTGAAATCGCTCCTTACATTAAGTTTCCTACCCCGCCAATTTTCTTAGGTTATAACCTCCTTGTTCATATAACTGAAGGGTATTTCAAACACCAGATCGGAGCCAAAGAATATGTCGTTCAGGCTCCGGCGATTCTTATCAGCAATTACGGAAATATTTCCACCATAAAGTCTGTCGATAAATCTGCGAAAGGACATTGCGTTTTAATAAACGACAATGCGATGACCTCCATTTTTCGGGAGCAGGAGATTTTGAATATCTTCAATATCTCACCCTTGCTTAACTTAACTTCCCAAGACAGCATTGATCTCCAAGAGCTTTTTAGATTGCTTTATAATGAACTGCTTTCGGAATTACCCTATAAAGAATTGTTTGAAAATCTATTAAAATCGGCAATTTTAAAAATCATCAAACTCTCTTCCTCCAATCAAGCGCTCAATCGGAGACAAGAAATTGCAATGATGTTCAAACAGCTTGTGCACAAAAACTTCAAAAAGCAAAAAAATATTGCATTCTACGCGGACAAGCTCGCAGTATCTACAAACTATCTTAATCGTTGCGTATTTTCGGTGTTCAAAAAATCTTCCAAAGAACTCATTCTTGAAGTGCTGATTATGCACAGTCAATTTCTATTGTTTGAATCCAACAAAAGCATTGCAGATATCTGTTATGAATTGGATTTTTCAGACCCCTCTTACTTCTCACGACTTTTCAAAAAGATCGTTGGCGTTTCTCCTACTTCTTATCGAAACAGAGCGACTTAAATTTCCAATATGCACGATTTGTCCTATCTTTTATACTGAAGTACACAAGCGAATCAAATTGATTGCAGTTAATTTTGTGTAAGTGATTGAAACAAAAGAGAAGTTTAGTTCAACAGACACTCTTTATTCTTTCTGTTTCGATCTGCATTGTTCCATCATTTAATTATATATTTTAAAGATGCTTAAGGTTCCAGCACACAACAATATAACCCAAGATTTCGATTTATTTATTGCGGATTTTAAAACTAGGCTATCAAGCTTATTCCATAAAGAATATGATTACAACTCGCTCAGTCTAACACGCGGGCTACCGCCTGATTTTTTAGCTGAGATCATGAAAATGCAACCCTTATCGGTTGCTATCCCCGAAAACCACGGTGGCCGAGGCCTTCATGTCAAAGAATGCTTGGGGGTACTTGCAGCCGCTTCTTATGAGTCACTATCTCTCTCCCTGATCTTCGGAATTAATATTGCTTTATTTTTGGAGCCTTTTGCTAAATATGGCAATACATTACTTCAGGAGAAGGTATTCCAGCAATTTCTGGAAAATCAAGCCATGGGAGGACTGATGATTACCGAACAAGCTTACGGCAGTGATGCACTCAATATGCGAACATCTTACGAACAAAAGGATGATAAGTATTTTATAAAGGGGGAAAAACATTGGCAGGGTCTTACTGGCGCGGCAGATTTTTGGCTCGTAACAGCACGTAAGAAAAATGAAAATGGAGAATTGGTGCGGGATATAGACTTTTTTGTAACGGAGAATGCTTCCGAAGAGCAAAAGATAGTAGTCACAAAAAAATACAATAGTCTTGGCCTATATGCAATCCCTTATGGGGTTAATAATATTGATATCAATGTTCCTACCGATCACAAACTAAACCCAGAGAGCACAGGTATTAAATTGATGCTGGATACCCTGCACCGCAGCAGACTTCAATTCCCTGGCATGGGCATGGGTTTTATCAAACGCATGTTGGACGAAGCGATGAGACATTGTTCAGAACGCCGTGTAGCAGGTATTAGTTTAAATGAATTAGACTCCGTTAAGTTTCAGTTGTCTCGCATACAGGCTGCATTTACATTGTGTTCCGCAATGTGTTCGTACAGCGTCTCCATTAGTTCCATCAATAATGATCTTTCCGCTCATGGTATAGATGCCAATAGTGTGAAAGCGTTTGTGACAGACTTAATGCACGAAGCCGCGCAAATATGTGTGCAATTATCAGGTGCAAATGGCTACAGATTGGATCATGTAGCAGGCCGAGGCCTCATTGACAGTAGACCTTTCCAAATCTTTGAAGGATCAAATGAGATGCTTTATTCGCAAGTGGCTGAAGCGATTGGCAAACTTATGCGTAAAACCAAAGAAAGCAACTTATTGTCTTTCTTAAAAAAATATAGCGGAACCGAGTTCGCTGCGCCATTTTTCTCATCAATCTTAAATTTTGATTTTCCGCTGCAGCCTAAGCAGCGTGAACTGGTTACCCTTGGAAAGATAATCGCCCGCGTCATTTGTTTTCAATATGTTCTACAAATTAACAATGCAGGTTTTAATGATAAGATGACAGAAATAACACGTCAGCATGTTAGCATGGACATTTATATGTTGGTAGGTCAATTATCAAATAATAATAATGCCGAACCATTGATGAACTATGACGAGAACACAGACTGGATGAAGTTCAATTCTTAATCAAGCGTTGTGTTAACAAAGTCAAACGTTTTTAGCATCGTGAAATATAATGCATAAAGCCATTTCCTAGGAAATGGCTTTATGCATTATATCGCTGAAATATCCCATTCCCATACGCTATGGTAATGCCCGATTGCTTCCGTATAGGCGATAAATTCACGATAAAAAGAATGTGAACCGATTGTGGCACTATCACCTATTACAATTAGTTTTTTCTTAGCTCTAGTCATCGCCACATTCATCCGGCGGACATCAGACAAAAAACCAATCTGCTGTTCGGCATTGCTTCGTGTCAAACTGATATAGATTATATCTTTCTCCTGGCCTTGAAAACTATCGATGGTCTGTATTTTAATCAAATCAGTAAAAGATTTCAGGCTATCCCTCCCCTCAAATATTTCCTGTAATAGCGAGACCTGTCTCCGATAAGGTGCGATCACGCCAATGCTCAAGCTCCCATCAATGCTTAACGAAGCTGTCCAAGCCCCAATATGTTCGTTCAGATGAGATGTCAGAAAATGGACTTCCCCGGAATTGAGGATTGCTCCATCGATCTCCGTTTCTTCAAATCCCGCTCCCGCTGTATCAATAAATAACACGGGCTCAGAATCTCCTGGTATGTTCCAATGTGAGACTGCACTATCCGCCCTCAATAAACCATCATACAACGCTACGGAAGGATATTGCATAATTTGTTCGTTCATTCGATACTGTATATCCAACAAAGAAACTAATTGCGGATTATGGTCTACCAATTTTTCGAACAATGTATGGCTCAGGCCATGACCAGCTATTTTACTTGATTTTACTGTGGGCGACAATTGATTGTGATCGCCAGCTAAAACAAGTCGATGTGCTTTTAATATCGGGATCCAGCAAGCAGGTTCCAGTGCTTGTGCAGCCTCATCTATAATGACTGTTTCATAGCTACGATTTCGAATAACCTCATGGTTTGATCCAACCAAAGTTGCAGTGATTACCTGCGATTTATCTAAAACATCAGCGCTGATAAAATCTTGAATCTGATCGACCTCCTTCCGGATTCGGTGAGCTTCATCAAACAATGCCTTTCTCTGCTCCCGCTCCGCCTTTCCAAAACTACGTTTATATTTTTGAGCCATCTCGGTATAGGCACGCACTTGCTTTTGAAGTATTTTAATATCCTTATTTGCAGGATGTCGATCAATTTTTGCATCGAGTGTCAGTTCCTGCAGATGCTCGGAAACTTTTACAGGGTTACCTATTCTTGTTACCGCGACTCCAACCGCATCTAATCGTTCGGTCAACAGATCAACTGCCGTGTTGCTCGGTGCAACAACCAACAGCTGCTTGCTGTCCTGTTTTAACAACGCCTTCACGGCCTGTATCAATGTTGTTGTCTTTCCAGTTCCCGGAGGGCCATGCAAAAGTGCCACTGTATTGGCTTTCAAGATTTGCTGAACAGCATTATTCTGACTGACATTCAAGTTGGGGTGGACAAAGAACTCTTCGTTGGATTCCATTGGAATTGATTCTTCTCCGATTAGCTTCCTCACGAAACCACCCTGCTTTGTATCTTTACTCAATTCCTTGCCTTTTTCAAGCGCATTGAACATCTCCCGATAAGAATACTCATCAAATAATAAATCAATACCAAGCTTCCCTCTCCTGCTCCATTCAGGCAGTTCATCCACACGGAATGAGATTCGCATCCCGTCCCTACTTACGGAGGATATCATCCCATCTATTCGGTCCCTTTCGGGATCGTGATTCGAGAATAGGGAAACTGGCATACCGAAGCGGAACTTGTGATCGACATCATAATGATTGGTTCTGTTTAAACTAACAGACAAGTAATCCCCTCTTCCCAGCTCAGTATCTATTAGCTGAATCGGAAACCAAGTAACCCCTTGCATCCGTCGTTCATTCAAGCCACTTTTCAATAACAAATTCTCATGCTGTAATCTATCAAATTGTTGTTCTTCACGTAATAAAGTGATAAGTTTGTCGAAATAATTCATACTTGGATATCCATATTGCCCCAGCGCAAAATAACTGTTTTTTCCGTTATTTGAATCATTTGTGTTTAATTCTCTGCGTCTTTGACCAAATTCTACAAAGCATATTTATATGCTCACCACAAATTCATATTTATTTGCTATAATTGAAAAACAAAGAATTTACGATCGAAACATTCACAAAAATAGCAATCAGATGAGCGCAATATTTCTACACGACAGCGAACAGCAATGGACAGACTTGGGCGAAGGCGTCATGCGCAAGATACTCGTTTTTAATGAGGAGCTCATGCTCATGAAAGTTCGATTTGAAAAAGGGGCCATCGGGGCACTTCATCAACATCCACATACGCAAATTTCTTATGTCAGTGCTGGAAAATTCAGCTATCATATTGATGGTGTTGATAGCATCTTGACGGCAGGAGATTCGTGTATCATTTATTCAAATCTGATTCATGGATGTGAATGTCTGGAGGAAGGAGAACTGATCGATTCGTTCAGTCCCTATCGTGAAGATTTTGTGCAATCGACATAACATATTCTAATCAAACGTTGAAGAAGCAATATTCATTTCGTTTCAACGTTAATGCAATAACATTAAAAAATATGATTTCACTTCTTTCAGCTAGTATCCGTGGTCTCCTTGTTAGTTTTTGCTTGGGCACTGGTTTTCTATGTCTTTCTCCAGCATTACAGGCGCAGGAGAAACCTCTTTTAATAGAGAAAATTAATCCGAAACTATATCTTTACACGACCTTTAATACCTTCGACGGCACCAAATATGCAGCTAATGCCGTGTACTTAATCACGAAAAAAGGTGTTATCCTTTTTGACACCCCATGGGATTCAACCCAATATCAGCCTTTATTGGATAGTATCAAACAGAAACATAATTTACCCGTCATTGCTGTTTATGCAACACATTGGCACGAAGACCGTGCAGGTGGTTTTGCCTATTACAATCACATTGGGATTCCCACCTACGCTACAAAAATGACGAATGATCTACTAAAGGCAAATCACAAAGCACAAGCCGCCCATCTTGTTGACCTCAATAAAACCTATAAAATCGGTGGTCAATCTTTTGTTCTGAACTTTTTCGGCCCCGGACACTCCATGGACAACGTTGTTGTCTGGTTTCCCCAATATAAGATCCTGGACGGTGGCTGTTTTATAAAAAGCGCTGAGGCTCGAGATCTAGGTTTTACGGCTGATGGAGACGTAAAATCCTGGAAACCGTCATTGGCGAGGTTGCTGACAAAATATCCCCAAATTAACATGGTGATTCCCGGACACGATGCCTGGAAAGATGAAGGTCAGATAAAACGAACAGAAGCGCTTCTAACAGCAAAAATAATATGTCTATAGGAGGAGCTTTACAAAAAGTTTTTCGCCGGGGCTAATTGGAACAGTTGATTGATAAGAAAGACCCCTTATTGGTAAAACTCACTTATTTTCAATAAGATAAAAATACGTAAAGTATTTTGTTGGACAGATTAAAATTGCTCATTAGCCTGCATTTAAGTAATCAAAAAAACGAAAGTGGATAACAGCGTAGAAAAAACAGCATAAAAGTAAAAAAAGGACTACGTTTATCTAAAAAAGTGCTATATTAGCGACACGAAATAAAAGCAGGGGCATTAGCTCATTTGGCTAGAGCGCTTCGCTGGCAGTGAAGAGGTGATCAGTTCGATCCTGATATGCTCCACAGAAAAGGGTACTTAATACAAGTACCCTTTTTTTATTCTTTATGCCACGTTTTAAGATACAGTCCTATTTGTATGAATTTACAGATTTTGAAATTTTCCAGGTTCCGTTTTCTTTAACAAGCGTAATCAGATCCGTTTTAGCGAAATCGTCGAATTGCATAGTAACTTTCGCGATTGCATAATCGGGTAATTCTTCCACGATCTGGGTTGTTGTTCTGCAGTTCAATTTGATCCCTTTTTGTTTTTTCAAAAACTCAATTATCTCAAGACGACTATGTTGCAAATCTTGTTTGCCACAAATTCTTTGGTTAAAATCAGCAGTAAAAAGATTATCCAAATTAGCTACCTGACCTTCGGTCATCGCACCAACATACTCGTCGATGGCCAAATCAGCAGTAATTAAATTGCGTTCTTCTGGTTTAACAGAAGCCATTGAGCAAGTAGAGATTGCCACCATTGCTGCTGCTACAAATGTTTTTACTAGAGTTTTCATATTTCTTTTTTAAATTTTATAATGTATTGGTATATTTTTTCCTATCGTATTGTCGCTTCCTATATAAATTTGTTGCGCACTTTTAAGTTATTTTCTGTTTCAAAGTTAAGACAACTCATCTATTGATATCATTACATTTAGATTAACCTTGTATTAAAGTGGGTGAATGATCTAATTTTCTAGGCGAGTGAAATTTTCAATCGGTTCTTTATATATCCAAAACGTGACAGAATGAATAAATTATTGGTTTGAATATTGTTATTCTGTCTTTTTCCTATTAGATTGCACGCTTTCATGACACATACTAATACACAATATCTTTTTGACTTTAGACTACCCCTGCTCTTGATTTTATTGCTGTGCAGCGAGAAATTTATATATGCTCAACGCCCTGCAAATGAAATAGAAGCCACCAAACATCTGGCTGATACAAGCAAACAACGTGACCTAATTGATATTGGCAAAGAAATATTAAATATCAGGCCGCCGCAAACGGTAAAAAGTACAGGAAAGAAAGTCTATTTTTCATTTTTGCCGTTTTCGACAAATGTTCCTGGCGGAGGGCATGCTTTAATTACAAGTACGACAGCAGGATTTTATCTGGGTGATCGTTCTAATACCTATATGTCTAAAATGACATTTACTCCATATACAAATTTTGGCAAAAGATTTGGCCTTCCAATCCGATCCTATGTTTGGTTAAAGGAGAATTCCTGGGTAATTGACGGAGATATACGTCTTTTAAAATACCCACACGAAACTTGGGGCATAGGTAAAGAGCACCAAGGTGACCAACAGATTAATTTAGATTACACCTATTTTCGCCTATACCAACACGCATTAAAAAGAATTCATGGAGGTCTTTTTATGGGAATTGGTTATGATCTGGATTATCGAATGAATATTAAGTCGACAAGCGATATCAAGCTTGAGGACTACACCTCCTACCCTTATGGAACAGATTTAAAAGATAATACCATGTCTTCAGGAGTGAGTTTCAATTTAATTTATGATACACGTGCCAATTCGATCAATACCTGGTCGGGGAACTATGCCAATTTACAGTTTCGAGTAAATCCAACATTTTTAGGTAGTGATCAAAATTGGAAATCACTATTTTTTGAAGTCAGAAGATACCATAGGCTTACCCAAAACCGAAATCGACAGAATATGATCGCGGTAAGGAGCTTTTTCTGGACTGTATTTAACAGCAAAGCTCCATATCTCGATCTTCCTAATTTAGGTTGGGATCCCTATAATAGTTCTGGAAGGGGGTTTCCTGTAAGTCGCTTTCGGGGTAAATCGCTTTACTATTTAGAGACGGAATATCGGCGTGATATTACGAGAGATGGCTTATTTGGATTTGTAGCATTTATGAATTTTACCACTTTAAACGGGCCAAAAAATACCATGTTTGAAGATTGGAATGTCGGTACCGGGGCTGGTGCGCGAATTAAGTTTAACAAAAATTCAGGCACCAACATCGGCATCGATTATGGAATTAGTAAGAACCACCGCAGCGTGAGACTTACCTTAGGAGAAGTATTCTAACCCCTAACTCAAGTGATAACTTTGGTTTTTGAACTCCATTGAAGTATAGTACTGGTATTTTTTATTGTTAAGCGGATAATCCCAACAACCCATGCGGTGATAGATTTCACCACCAAAGCCTGTTTTGAACCGATAAAGCCCATAAAGAGGATGTGAAGAATCTGCTTGTGGAGCGACGCCAAAGAAGTCATATTCTGTACACCCTTTTTCTTTCGCAAGCTGCATTGCACGCCATTGCAGAGCATATGTTGCCATATAATTACGATTCTCGGAAGCAGAGGCTCCATAAAGGTAAGTGCCACGATTTGCTGCAATCACCAAAAACATAGCTGCCAAGGACTGATTATCCACTTCTGCCACTAGAAGATACACATCAGCAGGCGATGATGTATCATTTGCCCTTGCAGAGAGAACAATCTTAAAATAATTGATATCATGTAAAAAAAAGTTATTTCGAAGTGCCGTTTGTCTATAAAGTTCATACCAAGTTTCTAGACTTTCCATTCCCAATGAACGCACGCGCACCCCTTTCCGTTCTGCTAAATTAATATTATATCTCGTCTTGGATTTCATATTTCCAAGTAGCATATCCTCTTCCTTTTTAAGATCCATAAAAATAGTATTGGAAGGAAGTATATCCGTATTTGCTTTATGAAAATTCCAGTTTTCTGTATTAAAGTTAAAACGCATCTCCTGAATACGTTTTTCGGGGACACCCAACCAGTTTCCATGAAGGTCATAACAATCATCCTCTTTAGCCCAATGAGACTCCCAAGATAGATCGTAGCGTATCATAATGCAATTTGGCGGCAGATGGGAACGCAAGCTCTCCGATAACTGTTCCAAAAAATAACCTTGATTTTCGTCCGATGGTTCAACCTCAGGCCCATAGGGTACATAGGCGATGCTATGCTCTTGATCTATGGCCTGTATAATAATCAATAAATCGCCGATAAAATACGTATCGTCGTCGACCCCAATATAGAGATCAGATTGTTTCGACTTAAAGTTAAACGCCTTCGAATGTATTCCCTGCATTTTTTTTACTGCAGACCAATAAGCAGTTTGTTGAATAATACCTGTTTTATAAAGCCCACTGATTTCTTTGTCATTAATGTCTGCTATCATGATATTTCTCCAATTTTAATAGGTGTTTTTTCAGATTCTTAAAAAAACCATCGATTTTTAAGCCCAAAAACGGCAAACATAACCAAAATTTTCGCCCAAATACTTACTCATTTGTCACTTTGTTGTTAATTTTGGGGAATACAAAGAAATAGCTATCTAAGATGGCTATTTCAAATATTTTACCGCTAGAATATCCTCATCTGAATTGTTATTTTGATCTAAAATTTAAGATATTTGTAGCTTAACAATTCAGCACACGATGGACAATAAAGCGATTTCCAAAATTTTCAAATTATGCAGCCAATTGATGGAATTGCACAATGAAAATCCTTTTCGAACAAAATCCATGGCGAGTGCATCTTTTAAGTTGGACAAGCTACCTTTCCGTATTGCTGAGGCCAATATCCAAGAATTGAGTGCGCAGCCCGGCATAGGAAAAAGCATCGCTGAAAAAGCAAAGGAAGTAGCTGCTACCGGAACATTTAAAGAGCTTCAAACCCTTATGGAAAATACGCCGTCCGGTATTGTTGACATGTTAAATATTAAAGGATTGGGTCCTAAGAAGATTCAAATAATCTGGAAGGAGCTAAAGATCGAAAGTATCGGAGAGCTACTTTATGCCTGTAACGAAAACCGTCTTGTTGAAGCGAAAGGATTTGGACTTAAAACCCAAGAAGACATCAAAAAATCCATAGAGTTTTCGATCTCCAACAAAGGATGGTTTCTATATGCAAAAGTGCTTCCGTGGGCAGAACGCTTTTTCACTGACCTTAAATCGCATTTTCCGGCTTCGCTATTGTCTTTTACGGGCGATTTCAGAAGAAAGTGCGAAATTTTAAGTACTGTAGATCTGTTGATTTCTGAGCATATCGATAGCGTAGAGAAATTTTTAGGAGCATATACCTTAATCGAAAAAACAGAAAACTCCATAGAATTAACCGACGATCTAGGATTTACTTTCAAAGTCTTCAGCAGTAATATCAATGATTTTTATCGTGATCTGATTCTTAGCACCGGATCTACCGCACACCTGGATCTCCTATATAATATACTTCCAGACCTCCCTTTACTTTCCAGTGAAGAAGCAATTTACCGCAACTTGGGTTTGGATTATATCGAGCCCCAACTACGTGAAGGATTGAATGAAATAGATCAGGCCCAAAATCACAGCCTACCAAAACTAATCGAATACAGAGACCTTAGAGGCACACTTCATAATCACTCTACGTATAGCGATGGTGTACATAGTCTCGAGCAGATGGCCCTGCATTGTAAAGGTGTGTTAGGACTCGAATATTTGGGAATCTGTGATCACTCGAAAACGGCAGTTTACGCTAACGGATTAACTATCGAAAGATTAGAAGAACAATGGAAGGAGATTGCTGCATTAAATGAAAAATTGGCACCATTCAAGATCTTCCGCGGGATTGAATCCGATATTCTAGGTGATGGTTCATTGGACTACCCTGATGAGATACTGGCAAAATTCGATTTTGTGGTTGCTTCCGTTCACTCCAATCTAAAAATGGATGAAGAAAAAGCAACCGCCAGGCTAATTAAAGCGATCGAAAATCCATACACAACAATATTAGGACATCCTACCGGAAGGCTATTGTTAAGTAGAGCGGGCTATCCATTAGATTTTAAAAAAATCATTGATGCCTGTGCTGCAAATGGAGTTGTGATTGAGATAAATGCCAATCCTTTACGCTTGGATCTTGACTGGAGATGGCACCGTTATGCCGTAGAAAAAGGAGTACTGCTATCTGTGAATCCGGATGCCCATCGTACAGAGGGGCTACAAGACATGCAGTATGGTGTTTTAGTCGCTCAAAAAGGCGGTCTTCAAGCAAACAACTGCCTGAATACGTACTCTTTAGACGACATTACAGCATATTTCTACAAGAAAAAACAGCACTAGTCTATGTCCAGTAAAACAAATGCCGTTCGCCTGCTGGACACCGCTGGAATACCTTATGAACTACGAGAATACGAAGTTGATGAGCAGGACGTCAGTGCCGAGCATGTTGCCAAAACCTTAGGTTTATCACTTGAAACATTATACAAGACTTTGGTTCTAAAAGGAAACAAAGACCCTTACATTGTGGCAGTCATCCCTGGCAATGCGCATCTTGATTTAAAAAAAATAGCAAAAGCTTCAGGCAATAAAAATTGTGAGATGCTTCTTATGAAAGATCTCTTATCGGTCACGGGCTATATTCGCGGAGGCTGCTCTCCCATTGGAATGAAAAAGCAATTTCCAACATTCATTGAAGAAGCCGCTCAACTAGAAAATCATATTTCAGTAAGCGCAGGAAAAAGAGGTCTTCAGATGGTATTAAATCCGCTGGATCTCGCTCGCATTGTTCATGCCCACTGGGCGGATCTGATTAGTTTATAATAGGCTTACTTTTTACGCCCGTATAATAGTATGCGTTTGAAAGAGTAAATAGCCGGAAATTTTGAAAAATGTTTATTGATTCGAGTTTTGAACTCATCAATAAACAGTACCTTCTTATCTTCTGCTAATCTTTCAAGATAGGGAATCAAAGCTGAGCCTGCAATGAAGCTGTAAAGCGTATCAGCGTCAGTAGCAATTAAAGGATACACACGGAGCGAAAGATCTAATTGATCCACGCCATTTTCAAACAGCAGCTTTGCGTAGGCATCAATATCCAATACTGACGATGACCTATTCCAATCATTTAGATACGTACAAAAAGGCTCCTCGTTCCCTAGTTCAAATAACATCTTATTTAAGATATTTTCTGGCTGATAAGGCATCTGCACTGCTAATTGTCCGCCAGCATTTAATTTGGAAATCAGTTGAGGGAAAAGATCCCGATGGTTTTCCAGCCATTGTAAGGCAGCATTGCTAAAAATAAGATCCCAGGTCCTTGGCTCATTAAGGAATTTTTCGACTGAACTTTGTCTAAATTTTAAACGTTCAGTTTCAAGTTGATGGCTTCCAGAAAGCATTTCTGCTGAAGAATCTATCCCAAGAAAATCTGCTTCAGCTAATTTTTCACTTAGAATAGCTGTTTGTTCGCCGGTACCGCAACCCAAATCTACGGCATGCAGTATGGTATCTCCAACGATAAGCTCGGCCAAATCATAAAATGGTTTAAAGCGAATTTCTTTAAATTGATTATAGTTGTCCGGATTCCAAGGCATATTGTTTTTTTATTATATTTATAGGGCAATACGATATTTTCTATTTAAACAAAGCGAGAATTTCAGCAACATCGACCTGACCAAAATAAGCCGTCAGATCGACGGATTGTAACAAAAGATCAATATCCTCCAATTCATGCTTTCTTCCAACCAATAAACTTTCAATTTCATGGATCGATTTCGATGCAAAAAAATCTCCAAAAATTTTAGCGCGTTCAATATATCCTTTATGTACATCCAGGTGTAATTCGATAAATCCCGCGGGAATCTTAATTGCTTTTTTAAAATTGTAATTTGGAGAAAAACCAAAATTCCAGTCCCATGTTTCGTATTTTTCTTTGATCAGCTTTTCAATATTTTCAATATCCAGAGGAGAAAACGTGCTAATTTTAGCTTGTGGGTTCTCCATTTTCATTTCCTCAATAAGCAATTCTTTAAAATGAGCAGTTGTAAAACCAGTAGGCAAATATCCAATTAAATTCGTTACGCGTGCGCGATTAGATTTTACAGCTTTATCGATAAATTTCAATGGATTGACTTTCAAAGCATCACTTAGCACCTGCATCTGTGAATCGATCAATATGGTGCCATGTTGAATCATTTTGCCATTTTTGGCCAATTTAGCATTTCCGCTAAATTTTTTCCCGTCGACCAACAGGTCATTTCTTCCTTCCAATTTTGCAGGTATATGCAATTGATTCAGTAGCGAAATAATTGGCTGGGTAAAGGTTGAAAAGTCCATAAAATCATGATTCTCCAATAAGGTGTGAAACGAAAAATTAAGATTTCCAGCATCATGATAAACAGCACCTCCACCTGACATTCGTCTAACAACCTTAATATTATTGTCATTAACGTAATCAAGATTTATTTCTGCAAGCGTATTTTGGAACTTACCTACTATAATTGAGGGAGCATTTATATAGATTAGAAAGATATCTTCTTTAGGATATTTACCCAATAAATATTCTTCGGAAGCGATGTTAAAATAAGCATCGTCAGACGGAGATTCTATAATTAGCATATTTTTCTTTTTTCAAAAATAAAAATAAATTAACCAAGGTTCTTCATCTCAAATCCATAATTATCTCAAATCTATCTAACAATACTCCCTCACGTTGCTCATACAACCAATTTATTTAAGTGATACTTTTTTGCTGATTGCCACCTTTTCCTCCAGTTTATTAATAATAAAACCTGAGAAATCCTCCTTTAATATTTCTTCCGCCTGACATAACGCACCTGGACTAAATACATTAATTTCCATAATACGATTACCAACCACATCTAGACCAACAAAACACATCCCATCCCGGATCAATTTGTCTTTTATTTTTTCGACCATCCCCAATAGTTCTGCTGAAATAACGGCACCTTGCGTCGTTGCTCCTTGATGAACATTACTCCGTATCTCATCGCCCTGTTGTACCCGATGAACAGCAGCAAATTTACCATTGATCAAAATAGGCTCTCCATTTAGCAAAAAGAATCTTATGTCGCCATGCGCAGCTTCCGGCAGGTATTCTTGACCAATTACATAACCATCTCGCGCAATAGCCTCTACGGTTTGTTTTAGATTTTGCTGATTATCTTTATTGATCAAAAACACATTTTTGCCACCCGAACCTTTTAAAGGTTTTAAAATTATTAGCCTGTTCTGTTGTTCAAAAAATCGTACCACGTCCGCATAATTTCGTGTTACAATAGTTTTAGGACGAATAGATTCATCGAACTCTTCTAAATACAACTTATTACTGGCTCTACCAAGGCTATCTGGATCGTTGATGACCAATACTCCTTTCGCTTTTAGGAAAGACGCAAATTGCAGTGCGGAAGCTGCCGCCCAAGGTCTGCTTACCATATCCAATACTGGATCAAATCTTAGCCAAACTACGTCCATCTCCTCCAACGACATTTTAGTTTTTTCCGTTTCTCGCAATACCTCCATGAAACGGTCAGCAGATGTCAGCATCTGATTAGGCATTACTTTTCGCACATGGGCAGCAATATATGCCGACTCGTAGTAGAAATCGGCCAGGCCAATATAATAAACTTCATGTCCCATTTGATGGGCCTTCAATGCCAAAAGAGTAGTCGTAAAACGCGCAGTTTCTTTGTGGGTTTGGTTGATCACGAATGCTATCTTCATATACAAAATTCGATTATTGAATCATTTGGAATATTCCGTTATTCTTTTTGAGATTTAACAAGGCATCCCTATAGGGAGCCATTAAGTATCTCGGGGTTAAGATTGGAGACTTCAAGACCCCTTTTAAAGTGAGCTCCTCGACAATTGGTATATAATCTTCACGGATTTTGCCCATAGTTAAAAGTGCAACTTCCCTTCCGCTTTTGATATAATTGGTCAATTCTATTAATCCACTCAAGTACAATGCATCTTTTGTAAGCCCACCACTTCTATAGACTCGCATTGTCATTTGGAAAGCAGTTTCGTGCAAAAATTGGTACTTGTCTACTAGAAGTGAGAACGTATCAATAAATGAATTGCCTTGCTGCATATGATGCACAGCAATAACTCTTCCAGCTAGGATACGCAATCTATTATTGGTCAGCCCTCCGACTAAATATTCGGCGAGCACAGCGAGACCTTCCTGAAGTTTTTCATAACCAGGAACTCCAAGTCTAAAAAGGCTGAAAGGTTGCTGTTTCCCATTATAGTAGGTGACAATGTGTGTTCCAACTTCATGCTGTATGAGTGCCTTTACCCTATTACGTGGTAAACTGTACTGCTTGCTTATGTTGAGCACACCTTGGTTGACCATCACACCGTAGATGTCATCGCGAAGTCTTACTGTCGTTCCAAAGTTTGGATCTTGGCTTTTCAAATAATCCAATTCCTCCTGAGCCAGCTTGGCGAATTCCTCAGCGTAAACAATGTCTTCGTCTTTTGTCCTCACTTCTCGATCAGTTGTGGTAATCGTTAGGATTGCTTGTGCTTTTTCCAATAATTTCTCATTAACTGTACCAAAAACTTGCATACTTCCGAGCAAGAACCCCTCTTTTCCACGCTCACTCAGCATTGTCATCATCTGGTCGAGCTCTTTTCGTTTATCACGAAATAAATAGGCCATGGAGGGATCAAATAAATCTTCTATATGCAAATTATAAAGATTCCTTTTAATAATATCTGGATCGATAGGCATGGGCCTATAGCGGAATACAGGTATTTTTCGATAATTCCCTTTCTTAAATTGTTGCCAAGCATCGTAAGAATTTGTCGGAGTAATCAACAGCAAAAAATCAAATCTTTGGCTCTCTCGAGCCAATTTCTGATCAATTTCCCATGCTAAAGGAAGCATCTTTTTTGGCTGGCTGATTTTAAATGCAGTAGGTTTCGATAATGTATGTATACGAATGAACTCAAAGAATGTTTTAGACAAGCTTCTAGATATGGCTTCACGGAAATGGCGCAGATCGATCGGTAAAATCTGCTGATCTACTCCTAATAGATACTTAGGTTTTACCTCAAGCCCCATGTAAAATATATTTGTGTTTAGATTATCCAATTGAATACTTGACGGTGACAGACTCTGCGTTGCATTCGTTTTTGATTCCGTCAGTATTTCTACTTTGGAAATCGACTCTTCAGTAGTCAGTTGCTTTACTAAATATTGAGCAATCGACTGCACGTTTTTACGGGCAATGTGGATTAAAATATCCTCTTCCTGCCCAGGATCTGATGCCCAGACTTCAATGATTAGACAAGCACCAAACTCCTCTACGAGTTTGTTTAGTATAGGTGCTATCCATTCAGAAACATTCATCCGCTCATCTCTTACTTTAAAATAAGCTGGTTCTGACTTGACCAACTCTGCAAGCATGGGATCTGGACTCAAAAACTGTCGGTATAAAAATAGATAAGGAACGATTTGATTGAATACCAATTTATTCTTAGACGGAATTTGTGCGTGAAAAACTTCCTTGTTTTTGATCATTTTTAAAATGCCAGCAAGTTGTTTCGCATTATCTTTCATAGGCAAAATAATTTTCCAGTGTTTCTATACTTTGCAAAAGAAGTTGCTTATATTCCTGTAGTTTTTGTGGAAAAACTTCCCCCGTCCACTCATCCATAAAATCTTTCCTAAATTCTATCGAAAAAATACAGCCTTTATCGCCAAACTTACTATTCAAGTACGCAGAAAGAAAACCACCTTTAAATTTCACATTCTCACGCACGTCGTAAACTTGCCCATCTTTTCCAGTTTGTAATACTTTTAATAACTGATCAGTCAATTCTCTCCATTTTTGGTGATTATGTTGCGTACCTAAATTGATTTGTGGATCGGTAGCAGTGTTCAAGATTGCTTCAGGTCCCTCGCGTCGCATGTTGTAGCTATGAATATCATAGATGACAAAATAACCATAACGATCAATAGTATGTTGAATATGCTGACATACATCTGCATACACACGGTCATAAATCGCATATAACTCATTTATCTGCCCCTGTGGCAATGCTGCTCGCCAAACACGCAAGCCCCAAGATTGCTCAGGTTTAACATAAATAGCATCTTCTCGCTTTCGGTTCAAGTCTAATTGAAACCTAGACGTTCCAGACACGAACCTATTGAAAGGTAACTCCGCCAAAATAGCCGTGTAAGGATCCTCCTCCCGTAATCGCTCCTCTTCAGAAATATTAAAATTGAGTAGTATATTATCGTCGACGTGATGACCATCATGTATTGCAAAAGCCCAAAATGGACTTTCGTTATTTTCAAATTGATAACGGTATGTTAGTGACATAGACTTTTTTTTGTAGTTTATGAAAACAAGGCCATATTGATTGATAGCCCCCTGTGTTAAATTAACAGCTATGGCCAAAAAAAAGTTTGAAAATAAAACGGATTACCGCTATAATCAGAAACCTTTCTCATTACTCAAGTAAGTGCATGTTAAAAATCGTTAAACGGCGGGTTCTATACAAAGTGTTGGCATCTTTCTTGAATAAAAAATAGTAGTTTCATAAAGTTAGGTTAATAATTTAGTTAGTTTATAAAAAACCTGTTAGTATCCCCACTAACAGGTTTTTTATTTCTAGAAGGAGATCTTATAGAAAATATGATTGCTTGTTGAATTCCGCTCTTAATTATTAAAAAATGTTAAAATTTGAAATAAAGGATATGAAATGGAAACATTTTTTGAAGATACTACGTTATATAAGTACTTTTCATAAATTTAGGTTAATAATTGGTTAGGAAAACTCCTGTTAGCTCCCAGCTTCAGGAGTTTCTATTTTATCCATTTATTGAAAATAATAAAAGACAGCACATATCACAGCGACCAGATTTATTAATTTACTTTCATTATGTCACATTTGAATGGCGAGTATCATCACATAAAGAAAACATTTTTTGGCACAGCCTTTGTACTGTTTTAAGCATTCATAAATTTAGGTTAATAATTGGTTAGTTAGAAACACTTGAAGTTCCCCGCTTCAAGTGTTTTTTTATAGTTGTACACTATATAATATAAAAAACCGTCGGCTTATATTCAGTTGGCCGTTTCCACCAATTGCTTCAGGGCAATTTCGTAGGCTCTTGACGAAACATGAGTCTTTTGCGGAGAAAATGCCTTGATTTTTTTGAGTGCTTCAAAAATCACTTTAGAAACATCCGAAAAAATTGCATCATCACTAATTTCGATATTGCGTTGCATTAAATAGGCAAATACTCTCGCCATGCCACAATTGGCAATAAAATCTGGTATAACTGCAACATGCTGGTCAGCAAACTCCATAACAGGTCCATAAAATATTTCCTGATCAGCAAATGGAACATTCGCACCGCAAGCAATTACCTCAAGTCCGTGATCAATCAGATGTTCAATCTGATCTTTCGAAACTAATCGCGAAGCGGCGGCGGGCACGAAAATATCTGTTTGTAAATTCCAAATCTGTTTTTGTATCTGATCAAAAGGGATCAAGTTTGCTGCATGAAGTTCATTACCTTTCCGTTCTAAAAACAAGCGAGTGATAGCTGCCTCATCAAAGCCTTCCGGATTGATCAATCCACCAGCACGATCGATTATTCCGACGACTTTAACCCCTAGTTTCGACAGATAAAATGCTGCTGCGGCAGCAACATTTCCCCAGCCCTGAATCACCGCACGTTTTCCAGCACAAAGCGATCCAAAAAGCTCGTAATAGTGGCGAATTGACTCTGACACGCCATAACCAGTGATCATATCTGCCACTTTGTACTTTCGTTTCAGATCTGGACTGTAGGAACTGTCCTCCAATACTTTGGAAACCCCATAGCGCAATTGTCCAATTTGGTGAATGCGATTGCTTTCATTCACCTTAAAGTGTCCATTCAAGATTCCTTCTTGTGGATGCCACAGTCCATATTCTTCCGTCAATGGAATGACATCATGAATTTCATCTATGTTCAGGTCCCCACCTGTCCCATAATAATTCTTCAATAGCGGTGTGACAACCTTAAACCAACGTTCTAATACTTCGTTTTTCCTTGGGTCGTGTGGGTCGAAATCAATGCCCGATTTTGCTCCACCAATTGCAGGGCCCGATACCGTAAACTTAACCTCCATTGTTTTGGCCAGAGATTCTACCTCATGCCTATCCAATCCAGCTCGCATCCTTGTTCCACCACCGGCAGCCCCCCCACGCAAAGAATTGATCACAATCCATCCTCTTGCATCCGTCTCGCTATCTTTCCATTCGAAAACAATTTCGGGGCTTTTATGCTCAAACGCCCGTAATAACTCTTTCATCTCTCCCATACTACTATAAATTTCCTCGACGTTCCTGTTCACGTTCTATCGCTTCAAAAAGGGCCTTGAAATTTCCTGCTCCAAAGCTTTGTGCCCCTTTTCGCTGGATGATCTCATAAAATAAAGTTGGCCTATCTTCTACAGGCTTCGTAAAAATCTGCAGCAAATACCCCTCTTCGTCACGATCGACCAGAATTCCAAGTTCTTGAATGATCCGTATTTCTTCATCAATTTTTCCAACTCGCTCGGGCAACATATCGTAATAGGCTTCGGGTGGGGCACCCAAAAACTCTACTCCTCTTGCTTTAAGTGCTTTCACCGTAGCAACGATATCTCTCGTTGCCAACGCAGCGTGCTGTACGCCTTCTCCCTCATAAAACTCAAGGTATTCTTCAATCTGCGACTTCTTTTTCCCTTCAGCAGGCTCGTTAATCGGGAACTTGACATAGCCATTTCCATTGCTCATCACTTTACTCATTAGCGCGGAATACTCGGTATTAATCTGCTTGTCATCGAAAGACAGGATGTTGACGAAACCCATGACATCCTGATACCATTTCACTGTTTGGTTCATCTTATTCCATCCGACATTACCAACACAATGGTCGACATAAAGCAGACCTGTCTCACTTGGATTGTAATCACTTTCCCATTTTTCATATCCCGGCATAAATGTACCGGAATAATTCCGCCGTTCGACAAATAGATGGACCGTTTCGCCATAGGTATAGATACCGGCAGTCCAAACTTCCCCATTTTCATCCTTCATAAGCTGTGGTTCCTGATATACCTTTGCTCCTCTTTTTGTTGTTTCTTCAAAAGATTTTCGGGCGTCATCTACCCAAAGCGCTAATATTTTAACGCCATCACCGTGTTTTTTAACATGCTCTGCGATGGGATGATCAGATTTCAGCGCAGTGGTGAGCACCAAACGTATTTTATTCTGTTTGAGCACATAGGATACCCGATCTCGAACTCCTGTTTCAGGTCCGGCATAAGCATCCGACTGGAAGCCAAAAGCGGTCTTGTAGTAATGCGCCGCTTGCTTCGCATTACCAACATAAAATTCAATATAATCGGTTCCATTGATAGGTAGAAAATCTTGCGCTTGGGCAATCTTTTCTGCAAATGTATTTGCCATAATTTATATAAAGGTTACTCTTCTTTTTATTAATCTAACTCATCCAAGACTTATAATAATCTGGATCTTCTATACTGAGCGCTTCTTCTGTCAGCATCAATGGTCGAAAAGGATCGATCATCACAGCCAGCTCTTCGGTTTTAACCTGTCCGATACTTTTTTCCACTGTCCCTGGATGAGGTCCATGCGGTATACCACCGGGATGCAGTGTAATCTGTCCTCTTTCAACCGACTTTCTGCTCATAAAATCACCATCGACGTAGTACAGCACTTCATCCGAATCTACATTGCTGTGATTATACGGTGCAGGAATCGAATTTGGATGATAATCATACAGCCGTGGACAAAAGCTACACAGTACAAAGTTGTCAGTCTCAAAGGTCTGGTGGACAGGTGGTGGCTGATGTAGTTTACCCGTTATCGGCATAAAATCATGGATCGAAAAGGCCCAGGGAAAATGATAGCCGTCCCAGCCAATAAAATCAAACGGATGACTTCCGTAGACATACGGATAAATCATCCCCTGTTTCTTGATTTTCACTTCGAAATCACCCAATTCATCAAAGGTTTCCAAATTTTGAGGTACCCGAATATCGCGTTCAAAAAAGGGAGCGTGCTCCATCAATTGACCAAATTCATTGCGATACCGTTTTGGTGTACGCACAGGAGAAAACGATTCAACGATAAACAACCGGTTATCTTTCTGCTCAAATTCCATTTGATAAATCGTTCCCCGGGGAATAACTAAATAATCACCATATTTAAATGGGATATTTCCATATCCAGTTTTTAATCTTCCGATCCCTTGATGAATAAAAACAATCTCATCTGCCTGACTATTTTTATAGAAGTAGTCATCCATGGACCGACGAGGAGCTGCCAAAGATATGTGCAGGTCCTGATTAACCAGCACGGGCGTTCGGCTTTCGAGATAATCATCTTTGGCCTGTACCTGAAATCCTTTTAAGCTGGTATGCTTAAGATGTTTATCCCGGGCGATCTTGGGTGATACATCGTAAGGCTCCCTGATTTGCTTGACCAATGTAGGCGGATGGCAATGATACACCAAAGAATAAAGACTGGAAAATCCATGGGTGGATACGACTTCCTCAGCATAAAGCGTATTATCGGGCTTTCTAAAAACAGTATGTCGCTGTATTGGAATTTGCCCTTGTTTTACATAAAATGGCATAATACTACGATTTAAACGGTTATAAAATTAATTGAATATCTAGGCACCAATAGAACTATTGGCAAGTGCATGAGAGAAGGTTAGTATTGTGCAAAAACGATATCAGCTATAATTGCTCTATTAAAAGCAATATAGGGCATGGAGAACGAAAAGCGATGTACGCCACGATTGATCATTTTTTTAGTTTATAATTCTTTAATAAAGTTAAGCATATTTTTCTATTTATAAGAGAAGAAATATTTTTTTCAAATCTTATACGATATATTTGTGTCAAATGCTCACAACATTAAATAACCAAATAGAACACACAATATATGAGAATTGTCACCTGCATTTGGGAAGGTAAGGAGGAATTGGGGATTGTCATAAACGACCGATGTTATCGTTGCTCAGCAATCGATCAAACCCTTCCAAAAAATATGTCTGATTTCCTAAAAGGTGAACAAAAAGCCATGGGTAAGCTACAGGAATTCGAGCGTGCTTTGGCCCGGGGAACGATCAAAAGATCTTATCATCCCTTACAGGACACACAGCTTATCGCTCCAGTACCTCATCCAGCCTCTTTTAGAGATGCCTACGCATTTCGTCAGCATGTGGAAACATCAAGAAGAAACCGCCGACTCGAAATGATCCCCGAATTTGATAAATTTCCTGTTTTCTATTTTTCGAATCATCAGGCAATCCAAGGTCCTGGGCCTATTCACTGCATGCCCTTACATTTATATCAACTTGATTTCGAACTTGAGATCGCTATCGTCATCAATAAAACAGGAATCAACATTCCTGCGGCCAAGGCAGATGAGTATATCGCCGGATTCATGATCATGAATGATTTTAGTGCAAGAAAACTACAGATGGAAGAGATGAAATTGAGTTTAGGACCAGCCAAAGGCAAAGATTTTGCGACAGCAATTGGACCTTGGTTAGTTACCAAAGATGAATTGGAGCCTTATAAAATTCAACCAGCCAAGGGGCATATTGGCAACTGTTATGATCTCGATATGACTTGTAAAGTAAACGGCCGACAGGTTTCAGCTGGTAATTTTGCGAGCATGCACTGGACTTTTGCAGAAATTATTGAGCGGGTTTCTTATGGTGTACAGATCTTCCCCGGTGATGTGATCGGTTCAGGTACTGTTGGGACAGGTTGCTTTCTCGAACTCAATGGCACTGCACGCATAGCGAATCCTAACCACGAAGATCAATGGCTTAACCTTGGCGATGAGATTGAATTGGAGATCACCGCACTCGGAAAACTTTCCAATTCTATTGCTTTACACCATTCATAAATCTAGCGAATATGAAGCCATCTTTCGAAACCATAACCTTTGAGTCTGTAGCGGACAAAGCCATCATCGATAATTTAATCAAATATGCTATTGCACCGCGTCCAATTTGTTTTGCGAGCACGATAGATCGCAATGGACAAGTCAACTTAAGTCCTTTTAGTTATTTCAACCTGATGTCGCATCAGCCGCCTATCTGCGTTTTTTCGCCACTGCGGCGGATGCGCGATGGCAGTACGAAGCATACATTGGATAATATACAGCAAGTTAAGGAAGTCGTCATCAATATTGTCAACTACGATATGGTGCAGCAGCAATCTCTTGCCAGCACCGAATATGGGAAGGAAATAAATGAATTCGATAAGTCGGGTTTTACTGCTGTCCCTTCTATGCAGGTTGCGCCACCACGGGTAGCCGAATCTCCAGTTCAGCTGGAATGTCGGGTTAGAGAAATTGTCGCTTTAAGCGATGAACCGGGGGCTGGTAATCTTGTTATTGCCGAGATCCTCTATATGCATATCCACAAACACTTATTGGGCAAAGACAATACCATTCAACAAAAAGATTTGGACCTTGTGGCAAGACTGGGTGGTGACTGGTACTGCCGCGTCACTGATGAAAATCTATTTATTGTACCAAAACCCCTCCGTAGTTTGGGAATTGGCATAGATCAACTTCCAGAAAAAATTAGATTTTCCACCGTATTGACCGGAAATCACCTGGGATTGTTGGCCAATGTTGAAACACTACCCACATTAAAAGATATACAGCCAGCAGATAAGTATTTAAACTACCTGAAGCTAAACTTTGAAGACAGCCCATCGAAATTTAGCCAGAAAGTTCATGAATATGCTGCACAGCTATTGGATGCAGGCCAGCTCGATAAAGCCTGGCAAATTTTATTAATGGGATAATTTAAGTAAGCGCAAAAAAATAGGACTTTCAAACTTTTGGATAGTCCTATTTTTTGGATCCTATTATATTGCTCCAAAGATTGAATTTAGACCTTTGGAAGAACTATTTTTCATTGATTATTTAAAAGAGCTTCCTCCTTTGCAACACGCAGTCCATCATCAATCAGTTTTTTCAAATGTGGATATAGCGTAACAAATTTTAAAAGTCTCACTTCTGCCAGATGAGCTAACTCCTCTGCATTATTCGCCCAGGCGATTTCAAATAACTCAACCAAACCTAACCAATGATCCGCATTTTCCGTTCCCAGGAGATTGAAGATATAAAGCCAAGCCTCTTGATCAAATCCTTTGTCTCGCAAATTCCTTATCGCAGCATGGAGATTCACGAGCTTTACATCTTCGGTTTCGTTAGTCATGGAAAATGAAGCCTGCCCCGGATGTTCTTCCAGGGTTTCATAGGCATCCTTATCGGCAGCACCCGCAAAGACGGAGATAATTTCAGTTCCTACAGCCATATCATATATCCCCCATTCAGGTCTAAAGTACACTTCTTTCCCATCGTTACGGTATACTTCACATGCCGTAAATGAAATCAAAACAATCTTGTCAAATTGTCGGACAATCCGTTGAACAGTTCCTACGACAGTAATCCCCGAAGCAAAGTTTAACACACACTGCTGGCCTTCAACTATACCGTATTGAATCAATGTTACTGCATCAAAATCTTCCAGATCTTGATCTGCACCTCTCAAATTTCCTACTGGAGAACCAAATCCTTCGCTATGGTAATCTTTACCGTGTCCTTCGAGTTGTTTACCCGCGAATGCCAAAGCGGTGGGTCCCTGTGTCTGAATATATGAAAGATTTTGATCTGTGTTGGCTAATTTAAACACTCCCGATACTTGCAGGCCAGAACTATATTGCACCGTACATACAGCACGGCAATCAATGGCTTTGTCAACGCTCAGTTTCCCTCCTACTCGAAATGCCATGGTATCAACAAATTTATCCAACACAATTTTTAGATGTTCAAAATCTGGTGTAACAAATAGCTGTGGCTGTGGTTTGGTAATATCATACGCATATTCAATCGCATTTAAACTATACGGCAACTTAGGCACATCTTCTTGCATGCAGCTTGCGCTTTCTCCAATGGATGACAGTAAGCCAGCTCCGTAAATTTTTGGGTTATGAAGATCTCCAATAAGTCCGTATTCCACAGTCCACCAATGCAGCCTACTCAACAACGCCATCTCCGAAGGTTCGCCCATATTATCTTGAATGATCTGCAAATTTTTCTCTGCTTCCTCCAACTCAACTTCCGTTGTTGTAGCGTGTTCCTTTAAAATAGATAGGTAACGAATAGCTTCGTAGAGTTCAAAATCTTTGCCCGAAGAAAGTGCTTTTGTCCCGACTTCTCCAAAATATTGAAGGTATGCAGCATAATCTGGCTCACCTATTATAGGTGCATGGCCAGAAGATTCGTGGATAATATCCGGCGCTGGTGTATATTCGATATGTTCCAATTGACGTATGTCTGCTGCAATAACCAGTACGCGATGCGCCTGAAATTCCATAAAAGCAGCTGGCGGAATAAAACCATCCACTGTCACAGCTCCCCAGCCAATTAACTTTAGACTATCGTTCATATCCTGCAGGTTTGGTATGGTCGCAATTGATAAACCTGCTTTCTTCAATCCAGGGATATAAGGGTAATACGCTACATCTTTCAAAAAAGAATAATTCTGACGCATGACATAACGCCACAAAGCCTGATCCAGGGCGGTATAACGTTCATATCCCTGAGCTACCACATAGCGTTTCAAATGTCTGGGTAATCGCTCCAAAACTATGTTATTGTATGTTTCCATCTATAATTGGTATGAAAATAAAGTTTGAGACTTCTATATGAAGTTAGAGATTATTTATGGTTTAAGAAAGCACTACAATGTCATTTTCTTGCTTTTCGCAAAATATTACAAAAGTATACCTTCATAAACCTTACTAAACAACTTTAAAATAAGTTCTTTTACCTAATTTAATTTTAAGCCCAGGGCTTAAATCAATCGACAATTCCGGATTGAGCAGTTTTATGGAGTCGATCTGAACTGCACCACCGATAATCAGTCTTCTGATCGCCGACTTTGTCGATCCTTTCAGGAAATGACACAGATCGACCAGTTTAGCTTTTTCACCAAGCTCCTCCCGCAATTTTTGACCCGATATCTCTTCAAAAGCTTTTTCCTCCAATTTCTTGCTCTGAAATTGCTTGACAAAAAAATCAGCTGCAGTCAAAGCCAACTCATCGCCATGGTACTGAGCAACAAGATTATGTGCTATAAGTTTCTTAATTTCCATAGGATTTTCGCCCAATTCTATACGGGTCTTTATTCCAAGTTTGGTTTCCTGATTGAAATCTGTTGTCAAGTCGATATATTCTGGAATTAAATGATCTGGAATTGACATGGTTTTACCAAACATATCATTTGGCTCATCCAAAAGACCGATCGTATTGTTTAATGATTTGCTCATTTTTTCTTTTCCGTCCAGCCCGCGCAACAGGGGCATACACAGCACTATTTGTGGATCCTGTCCAAAAGATTCCTGGAGCTGCCGGCCCATCGCGCAATTAAACAGTTGGTCCGTTCCCCCCATTTCGATATCACTATTGACATGTACAGAGTCAAAACCCTGCAATATCGGGTAAAGCAATTCATGCATGGCTATTGATTGGTTTTCATTAAAACGCTTATTAAAATCATGCCGCTGCATCAATTGAGCGACGGTAACTTTCGATACCAGCTGGATAACTTCTGTAAAATTTAGTTGATCCAACCAGTCTCCATTAAAAACAATTTTCGCTTTTGAAACATCAATAATTTTAGACAACTGCGCAATGTAAGTTGCCGCATTGTGCGCTATCGCATCCTGGCATAAAGGTTTACGAGCTTTATTTTTTCCTGTAGGATCGCCGATCCGAGCTGTAAAACTACCAACGAGGATCACGACTTCGTGTCCCAGCTGCTGAAACTGCCGTAGTTTCTTTAACACTACAGCATGCCCTAAATGAAGATCCGGCGCTGTTGGATCGAAACCAAGTTTTATGATCAAGGGTCGGTTCTTTTCTTCAGCCTCCTTCAACTTCGATGCAAGCCCCTCCTTCGGTAAAATAATTTCGATATTTTCTTCTAACTCTTTTAACATGGTGTTATATAAAATAAAAAAAGCCCGAACGTTATGTTCGGGCTTAGCTATAAATAATAATTTGAATTTCTTAATTTAATAGGCATAGGGGTCCCGAACGATTATCGGGCGATAATAATTAAAGAAAGATGGAAGACGTAATATGTTGTTCATTTTCTTCATTGCTTGACAAAGGTAGTGCTATATTTTTAAAATGCAAAAATAGTGCGACCTCCTACCCGATTCGACATACTTTTTCCAATTAGCCACCGGTATTTTTATCCATCAATTTTCCGGAGGCATTATAAACATACGTTTCGGTATTCCCTTTATCCCTTTTCTCCACTACCTTTTGCAAGAGCAATGAATTCTTAAAATACTCATGGTAAAAGCAGTTATTAAGGGTATATTTCCGCTCGACAAGATTATTATGCTGATATAAATCTATATAATCAATCTTAGCTTTCCGATAGGTATGTTTTAGTAATTGGCCTTGAGTATCAAATGACTTTGATTCCTGTATCTGCCCACTACAATTCAATTTGGCACTGTAAATTAAGCTATTGTCTAATCGATATCCAGCCCGGGTATGGTCAAAATCGTTTTCAATCGTATAATAATTATCAAAAAAGACCTTTGTTATTTTTTTTCCCTTATTTGCAACTCCGTAGAATACCGTTTTTTCCTGACTGATTTTCCCATTCTTAAAATTACGCTGCACACTAGAAGTATCCGTTATTATGTATTGGAAGTCTGGTAACGTGGCAGATTTTACATTCATTTGCTGCAATACACCGTGTCGCACCACAACGATACCTTGTTTTCCGTCCTTTTCAATCTTAAAATCACCCGCTACTATACCTTCCTGATTGATCGAAATAAATGCATTGGAAAGTCCCATGAATTGATTCTTCTGCAGAATATATTTACCTGGCTTTAACTTCGCTTCTTTACCTTTTTCAAATATCCGGATCGTATCCCTTGGATATTCTGATAAATGAAGCTGGTAACTATCTTTATCTAACCGAACATACTCTTGGGCAATTCCCAACTGAACAGCTAAACACAGGTATAATAATGTAATAAAACGTGATTTCGACATAATGTAATAAAATTGTTGCAAAAAAAGTAACACAATTATTACACCAAAATTAAAATGAGACTGTTTTTTAAAATATTTTTCTAAAGAAAATGTACTAAATGTCCCCCATTACATATCTATTAAAAGATTACGCGGACAAAAAAAGGAGAATTATCTACAGATAATTCTCCTTATAATCAAGCTCTATTAATGTTCGCACGGAAGGCGCGAACAGCATCCAGCATCTAAACAGACTCCAAATACTGGGCATAACAATAGCCCTCCTCATTATCTTTGGTTCTGACCAGCCACCATTGATCATTAGCTTTACTGATCAAAGTGATGATTTCTCCTTTAGCAGCTTTGCCTACGATAGGCTGATCTGTACCAGGACCTTTTCTAATATTCAAGTTGCTATTTTCCGTAATGACCTTCATCTGACTTCCTGGCACTTCTGTAGCCACATCTACATTCATTACCACATCTCCAGTTTGGAAATTAGGATCTATATTACCGTAGATTTCCCACAGCTTATTTTTCACATCTGCAGTAGGTGCAGTACCTCTAATCTGCAATACACCATCCATTTCGGCATAATTCAGGTCATTTACACCTGAAGATTGCGCCGTATCCAAAAGAACTTTATATTTTTCTTGCAATGACATAGTTTTGTTATTTTATTTTTTGACAACAATACCACTTAGATCCACTTTTTTGGGATTCAAGTTATCCAGTCCCTGTTTTAAAGTTATTATCTTTGGTTGCTCTAAGGTACCTGTAACAGCGATTACACCATCCTTTACACTTGCCTGCACGGTCGGAAAATCCTTCATAAACGTATTTACCGCAGCGCCCAGTACCGCGTCGTTATTGGCTACTTCAATTGGAGCTGGGGTAGATGACACCGGAGCGCTAACAATAATATTGTTTTGAATAGACTTAACGTCTTTATCTCCTGCTGTTTTAGCAATCGACTCCACCTGTTGTTTTTCTTCCTCCGAAGCGACGGTACCGCTTAAGATAACTTTTCCTTTTTCAACTTCGACGTCCACTGTTTTGCGGCCAGTAAGCGCATTTTCTATCTTTTCCTCCAGCTTATCGTCTGACAATCCCGATTTGCAGGACGTAAAAGAAAGTACAGCTGTCGTTGCCAATAGACAAAATGTTAATTTGCTAAATTTCATAAGACCAATTTTAATTTATAATTCCAACAATAATCCTAACAAACTCCCATCACAATTGTTTGTCCAATTATTTTTAAACTTAAATTCCCTTGCCGGATCGTAATTATATAATTAAATTTAGAAGCAGAGGGCTTCATGGTCATTTCATTCGGATTATTTTCTCCTCTAGGCTATAAAAACACTTTTAAAACACAGATACGAACATTGTAGATTCAATCGAACAACTATTAATTATGGGATTTTTGAATAATATTTTTGGTAGAAAAGAAAACAAAAAGGACGATGTGCAAGGTTTTTGGAACTGGTTTATAAAAAACGAACAGATATTTTTTCAAATTGTTAAAAGTGGAGAACAAATTGATCAGAATTTTTTCAGCAAGCTTTCACCGAAGATCGATGCGCTTCGCAAGGAACTGTATTTTTTGACTGGTATGTATGATGATGAAACAGCTGAACTTGTAGTCACTCCCGATGGGGTCATTAAAAATATTGCTTTCGTAGAACAGCTGATTGCTTCTGCTCCATCACTACCACGCTGGAAATTTACGGCACTAAAACCAGCTATTGCGGATATGGAAAAATTCAAAATCAAGATGTATGGATTCTCCTTTGACATCAAGGATATGTTTTTTTACCCTATTCAGCATAAATACCAGCCGGATGAAGTCGATATCGTTATCGTTCACCCCGATTATACGGAAGAAAACAAAGCTAATATTGCCCATGGAATAGAAATATTCCTTGATAATTACATTGGTGAACTCAATTCAATTATAGCTATAGACAATTTAAATGTGACCTCAACAGATCTCGCAGCTGAAGAGTTGATTCCGCTGATCAAATTAAAAGATTATTTGATCTGGCGAGAAAAAGAATTTGTGGAAAAGTACACTGATCTAAGACACAATACCGCCGATGACACCTATATTGCCTTTGAAGGTATATTAGAAAACGACCTACCTATCTTGGCTATTATTAACACAACGCTATTAGACTGGGATGGAAAAGTCTCCCACCCTTGGATCGTTACCCTCAAAATCAGCTATGATGGAACGGCAACCAATGGAATGCCAGATCAGGAAACTTATGATTTAATGGATAGGTTTGAGCGGGAATTAATGAACAACCTTGCTGCTGATATTGGCTTTCTTCATATTGGTCGGGAAACCGCTGATAATCTAAGGGAAATATACCTGGCCTGCAAAGAATTCCGAAAAACCTCCATGACCATTGATGAGTTAATCGAGCAGTATATGGAAAAACTTCAAATTGATTATAGTATCTACAAAGATAAATACTGGAAATCCTTCGAGCGATTCTATACTCAAATAGAGTAAAGTTCCTTGATCGAATCTAACAAAACCTGATAAGGGCTTCCAGAAACAACAAGAGCCTTTAACCAAGCAACAAACCCGATAACAAACAAATCCTTATTTTCTTTTTGATTCACCATGGCTTCGACTGCTGCACGAAAAGATTTCCCTTGAATGACTGCAGGATTTAAAAGATATTTTTCCACCAATTTAGCAAAATCAATAACTCTATTTTCATTGACACTCATCAAGTACTTTTTATACCTGCGGACAAAGCTCTTTAGCTTCGAAGTTGCCAAATCGATGTGATCGAATTGAATATGGATCAGAATCTCAAGCAGACTCTTCCGAATAGTCCATAACATCCCCATTTTCTTCTCATACCAGGCGTCTGTTCGAGTCAATTTTTGAAGCTCAGCTAAAGCAGTTTTATCACGGAATTGGGTTAAAAACATGACCAAACATAATTGCAGATCCGCGAGATCAAGTTCACTTGACTTTGGTGCGGCTTGTTTGACCCCTTCTCTCAACAGAGCAAGACCTTGCTCGCCATCGCCAAGGTAATGAAAATTCAATGCCTTCAACAATTGGCACCGCAGCCGAAACTGTGTTCGAAAAGCAGGACTTGCTTGCGACAAAACCACATCCATTCGTTCCAAATCACCCAGACTTTCCGTAAAAAAACCATTCCGCAAATTGAAGTTAGCGAGATAATACAAGATATGGAGATAGTAAAATAGCTGAAGGATTCCCTGCTCCTGATGCTTTAGCAGGAAATTACCTGCTGTTTTTAAGAAAGAACGCACCAGCGTATAATTTTGATGAATTGCAGCATACTCGTTTGCAATATACAAGAGTTGATAAAGTGATTTAAATGATAAAAGATCATCTAAGGAAATACTGTATTTGCTCAACGTATCCATAATCAACTTATTGAGATCAACTATTTTTGCCTTCAGATGAATTTGCTGTAATTCCGCGCGCAACAAAGCATAAGCTATCTGAAATTTCGCTTCCTGCTGTAATTTTCGTTGATTTTCAGCAAAACAATCGACAAGCAATTCCAAATTGACACTTGGATCCAAATAAGCATATTGTAATCTAGTATGCAATATCTCGTTCAACAAACTAAACTGTTCAAGAAGAAGCGCTTTATCTTCCGCTCGCTGAAGACATTTAAACCCAATCTTAATGAGCTGACTTTCCAGTAGAAAACGGCCCACAACAAGCAATCTCAATGCTTCATGCGCCTCGCTGTTGTCCCGCTCAAAAACCTTATTTGAAAGAAAAAACAACAGACTCTCATGAAGCCTCTTCCTCAAGGCATGGTAAGCATTACGATTTTTTGCAGGACCATATAATTTTTTTAATCTATTTATATCGTCAGTTTCTATAATTTCGAGCAACCTGATATTTTTCACGTCATTTCGCTTGTTTTTACGTTTCAAAAACGCCTTAAAATCCTTTTTATCGTCATCATTAAGCAGTAATAGTAAGCCTGATATTGCATCTGTCATAGCTCAAATATAGAATTAAATAAACACATAAAACAAAGTAATATCGTCAGTATTATTATAAAATTAAGTTTATAAATAATTAGATCCTATAGATATTTGAATCACAAAACAACAACAAATTAAAACTAAAACAAGAAAATTATGGAACCGCTAAAAAACATGATTGAAGAAAAAAAAGCTGAAAGAGATTCAAACAAAAGAAATCCATTTAAACCAACAGGCGCATTTATAGGTGCTTCATGGGCCGCATTATTGGTTGGAACCGTTGGCTATTGTATAGGATTATGGAATGCAACAATGGCATTGAATGAAAAAGGGTATTATTTTACCATTTTACTGTTTGCCCTGTTTGCTGTTATCTCCGTTCAAAAAAGTGTCAGAGATAATGCGGAAGGACTGGCTGTTACCGAATTATATTATGGTCTCAGCTGGTTTGCAACAATTGCTTCCGTTGTTCTATTAACTGTAGGCCTATGGAATGCAGAACTGCTTTTAAGTGAGAAAGGATTCTATGCGATGTCCTTCTCCTTGAGTATATTCTCTGCAATCGCAGTTCAAAAGAATACACGCGATGCAAAACTTATCGATGACCATGAAATAAAACTTTAGCGGGTGCCGATCCTGCGGCCTCTGCAATGCAAGTCGCAGGATCTTTCAATCCCCCTTTTGGACGAAAAAAATGGAAGAGCGTGTTATTTTAGCTTTTCCTTTTTTTTAGGCTGGTGGGTCGTAGGCTAATAGTATAGGCCGAGCAATCGGAAGGTAAACAAAAAATGTACTTCCAGTCCCAAAATCACTTTGAACATCAATTTCTCCCCCCATGCTTTCGATAAATTCTTTGCTTATGCTCAACCCCAAACCCGTTCCTTCTTTTGTACTTCCCGGGACACGGAAATAGCGATCAAAGATTTTTGTTAAATATTGCGCGGGAATACCTTGACCATGATCTTCAACAAGTAAAAGTACTCTTGCACCAATTCTTTTGGTAGAGATAGCGATCACTCCCCCCTCATGGGAATACCGAATTGCATTGGATAATAAATTCGTCAACACCCATGCGGCTTTTTCCGTATCGATAAAAACCATTGGCAACTCTTTTTCCAATTGCACGTCTATCCGAATTTGTTTTTGCTCAACCATCGACCTATTGGCTAAAAGTGCATAATCTACAATAGGTCCGATAGAGGCTGGGGCCAGCTTCATCTGAATCGTACCGCTCTCCACTTGTGCAATATCTAAAAGTTCTCCTGTAATCTTCAGGAGACGCGCTGTATCATCAGCTATCCCTTCGAGCAAGTTTTTTTGTTCTTCATTTAAATCTCCGACCCGCCTATTCGTTAACAATTGGATACCCATTCGTATTGAAGCGATAGGCGTTTTCAATTCATGGGAGACCGTTCCAATAAAATTTGTTTTTGCTACATCACGCTCCTTAAAACTGGTTACATTCTTCAACAAAATAAATTGTCCGATAAATTGGGAACTTTCCTCTCCTGTTGGAACAACATTGAGATCAATGACCTCTAACTCAAAATAGTTTTCTTTTCCAAAAGCAAATGCCTGCACCAAGCCCAGATGACCAGATTCCTGATGCAAGGAATTAATTTTGTCGAGGAGGTTTCTGATCAAATCATTAAATGATGCAATTTCCTCCAAATTCTTCCCCTCAAATTCAGCAAGCTTTAACCCCGAAATTAAACATGCAGGTTCATTTGCAAAGAGCACTCTTTTTTCCTCATCCACCCCTATAACCGCATCATGCATATTATTGATAAGTGCTTCAATTCTCTTTTTATGCTGCAAGATCTTACCCAATTTACTTTCCGTATATTCCTCGAGTTTTTGAGCCATTGTATTGAACGATTGCGCCACTTCTCCAAATTCATCCTTCCGCTTAAAATGAAGTCTCCTTTTATAGTTCCCGGCAGCAATCTGTTTAATACTATCGGTTAATTGTACAATTGGACCAGCAATGGCTAGGGGGAGATTGACAAGTAATACAAACGCAATCATAAAACAGATCGCACCTACAATGGAGATCGCCAAAAGAGCTTTTTCTGCTGTTGTATTGGCAACATTGTTTTTATATTCAATCGCCTGCATATTAAGATACATCAACTGGAATATATCTTTACGTAAATTGGCCACGATGGTTCCATTTTTCACTTCTCTTTTTAAACGCAAAAAGTGATGATTTACACGTTCAGTTACAGCCCGTTCCCCACGCTCGGTCACATTGCTTTTTTGGAGCATTAAATTATGTTCAAATAGCTGAACACTCTTCGCATTTGTACGAAAATCTTCGAAAGCCAACAGCATATTCCGGGAATAATGCAAGGTCTTATAGTTGTCGACTAAAATATTGTTTGTATCTTTTTTCAGCCGGTAAACGTAATACCCACTCACTATCGCAAGCAACAAGATCATGAAAAATAAAAAACCTACCCCAAATGTCAGCTTAGCTTTTAGTTTCATTGAATTTTATATTCTTCAATTTTTCGATATAAGGTAGCTATACCGATTTCTAACAATCGAGCAGCCTCCGCTTTATTTCCATTCGTATGTTTCAATACACGCTGTATATGCTGCCTTTCTATATTCGTCATCGAAAAGTTTGACGCCCCCCCCGCCCCTTCTCTATACTCACGTTCTCCAAAAGGAAGACTCTGAATATCCAGCACGCCGTCCTCACTTAAAATGACACTGCGCTCAATCACGTTTTTCAGTTCACGAATATTTCCCCGCCATACATTGTGTTCCAAGGCCTGCATAAATGCAGGGCTCATCTGCAAAGGTTTCAAATTGGATTTTACAGCAAAAATATCGGCGTAATATTGCGCCAGGGGCACAATATCTTGTACCCGCTCGCGAAGCGGAGGTAGTTCTATCGTAAAAACAGATAATCTGTAAAAAAGATCACTCCTAAAATGATCAGAAGCAAGTTCAGTTTCTAGATTTCTGTTGGTAGCAGCTATGATTCGTACATCCACTTTCGTTGGTTTGGAATCGCCTACTTTCAAAAACTCTCCGGTTTCCAAAACACGAAGAATTTTAGCCTGCAGCTCCAAAGCCATCTCCCCGATCTCATCCAGAAAAATTGTACCCAAATGTGCTTCTTCAAACAAGCCGCGCTGATCTTTCGTCGCTCCGGTAAAAGCACCGGATTTATGGCCAAACAATTCATTTTCCAGCAGATCTTTTGTAAATGCGGCGCAGTTAATAGCCACAAAATTACGGTCTCTCCTCGAACTGGCCTGATGAATTGCCTGTGCAAAAACCTCTTTGCCGGTACCAGTTTCTCCAGTTAGTAGAACCGTTGTATTTGTAATAGCAACTTTTTGCGCCATTCCGATGGCCGCTTGAATCACATGAGATTTTCCAATAATCTTATCGAAAGAAAGTCTATCTCCTAATCGTTTTTCTAACTGCTGTACCCTTCGAGCCAATGCAACCTTTTCGCAAGCTTTATAAAGCAATGGTATAATGCGATTGTTGTCATCCCCTTTGGTAATGTATTCAAAAGCGCCATTTTTTATTGCCATCACCCCATCAGGTATATTCCCGTAAGCCGTCAATAAGATAACTTCCACCATTGGATATCGCTCCTTAATCAATTTAGCAGTTTCCACCCCGTTACCGTCAGGCAGTTTAACATCGCAAAGCACAACATCTACATCATTGACTTCAAGTTTTTTCAATCCCGATTTAATATCCCCTGCCTCGATCACATCAAAACCTTCCAAGTTAATAATTTTGGACAGCAATTTCCGAAGTTTCTCTTCGTCGTCTATAAGGAGAATTCTATTCACAATATTCGTTTTTTCAAAATTACAATTTGTCTGAAGCAAATAGTAGAAAAATAAACAATTTGGCTATTCCTCAAAAGTTTAACGGATATCAAAATAAAAAAAACTATATTTGTACCTCCACAACAGAAATAAACTGCATGTAAGATTAAAATTCTTTAGAACGAAATACATTCCATGTATTGGCAATACCTACTTAAATGGTCTTTTTCTAACATTTAAAGAATTTCAACATGCTTTCATTACAACAACTTTCTTATATACATCCGAATAAAGATTTATTGTTTGAGAATATAAATCTTCATATAAACGCGCTAGAGAAAATTGCGTTGATCGGCCATAATGGCGTTGGCAAATCAACTTTATTGCGACTAATCGCCCGCGAACTATCCCCAGCGGATGGCAACATCCTTCTGAGTGCCAATACGTACTATGTTCCACAAGTTGTCGGACAATTTGAGGACAAGACCGTTGCCCAAGCGCTCGGAATCCACAAAAAATTAGATGCACTTCATGCCATATTAGCGGGTGATGCATCAGAAGAAAATTTCAACAGCCTTCAAGATGACTGGACGTTGGAGGAACGTTACAAAGAAGCTTTCGAACAATGGAACCTGCCCGACATCGCATTGACACAAAAAATGTCTTCTCTTAGTGGTGGACAAAAAACGAAAATTTTATTGGCCGGAATCCAGATTCATCCATCCGAAGTCATTTTGCTCGATGAACCGAGCAACCATTTGGATTTGGATAGCAAAAAGCTCTTATACAACTGGATTCAATCTACCCAAAGCACACTGATCATTGTAAGCCATGATAGAACCCTGCTTAATTTATTGGACGATATGGCCGAAATGACGCCCAAAGGTATTAAGCGATACGGAGGCAATTTCAGTTTTTACGAGGCCCAAAAAGAAAGCGAACACCATGCTCTGCAACAAGATATCCATCACAAGGAAAAGGCGATCAAAATTGCGAAGGAGAAAGAAAGAGAGACAATAGAACGTCAAAATAGATTAAATAACCGTGGTAAAAAAAAGCAGGAAAAAGCTGGTGTAGCGCGTATCATGATGAATACGCTACGCAATACTGCCGAAAAAAGCACCGCAAAAATAAAGAGTGTACATCAGGATAAAATTGGAGATATCAGATCTGATCTACAGGAACTTCGGGGCTCTCAATCGGCATTGGATGAAATTAAAATAGATCTAGGAAATAGCACTTTTCCGACAGGAAAAAGTATGGTCAAAGCAGAAAACATCAATTTTAGCTATGGCTCGCAGCAGCTTTGGGTAGATCATGTTGACTTTCAATTATTCAGTGGAGAACGCATCGCACTACAGGGCCAGAATGGGTCTGGTAAAACGACATTGGTCAAACTCATACTTAACCAACTGACACCTGAGAAAGGAAAAATTGAGCGACAATCATTTGACGCTATCTATTTAGATCAGACATATTCGATTATTTCGCCTAATTTAAGCGTTTACGAACAAGCTCAGCAATTCAATACTAATGCACTGCCTGAACATGATATCAAAATCAGGCCCAATCGCTTCCTATTTGGAAAGGAAGATTGGAATAAACCCTGTGCGCCACTTAGCGGCGGCGAAAAAATGCGCCTGATCCTATGCTGCCTCACTATTCAGCAACAGTCACCGGATTTAATTATTCTGGATGAACCGACAAACAATCTTGATCTTCAAAATATCCGTATACTGACGAGAGCCATTCAACTTTATAAGGGCACAATCCTCGTCATTTCTCATGATGAAGTTTTTCTTAACGAAATTCATGTAAATAAAGTTATCACACTCTAAGCACTGCACATACATAATCCTTCTATTTTACTGCTACAAAATAGAAGGATTATTGATGGCTAATCGCTATACGTTTCACTAAAACATTGTAGTTTTTGTAACAATCCCATATTCTTTATTTAAAATCTGCTAAATCGATAAATTAAATTAAAAAAAACAAATTTTTATCGATATATTCACGATGATTTTAAACATGAAACAATAACCATTAAATTAATTGAACCTTCTCATTTACATAGCAGCCTTAGGGCAAATGTATCGCACAGGCCTCTCAATTAATTACTTCATTTAATTATGTCAGATTATCAAATTAAAGAAAATCCCGAATTATTTGACGCCATCGTAGTTGGTTCCGGCGCAGGTGGTGGTATGGCAGGTTATATACTTGCACATGCGGGGCTTAAAGTATTGATGCTAGAAGCAGGTCCTTTTTACGATCCAGCAAAAGATTCGTTACAACTGCGTTGGCCTTGGGAATCTCCAAGAAGAGGTGCGGGCACAACAAGACCATTTGGGGATTTTGATGCAGCCTTCGGTGGCTGGCAAATCGAAGGTGAACCCTACAGCAAGGTAGCGGGAACTGAATTTGAATGGTTTAGAGCACGTATGCTGGGCGGCAGAACCAATCACTGGGGTCGAATTTCATTACGTATGGGACCCGATGATTTTAAACCCAAAGATGGAGTTACTGAAGAATGGCCTATCACTTATGAAGAAGTTAAGCCATTTTATGACCGTGTAGATCGAATGATCGGTATATATGGCACCGTGGAAGGTATTCATAATGAGCCGGACGGAATTTTCATGAAACCACCTAAGCCACGCTTAAACGAACTATATATTGCAAAAGGTGCAAAAAAAGCGGGGGTTCCAGTGATCCCGGGAAGAGGGGCTGTGCTGACTGAAGTCTCCAAAGACATCAAGGATCGGGGAGCCTGTTTCTATTGTGGTCAATGTGGTCGTGCATGTAAAGTATATGGAGACTTTTCATCATCCTCATGTCTTGTTATTCCTGCGATGAAAACGGGTAACCTAAAAGTAATAGACAATGCAATGGTAAGAGAGGTCATTACAAATGATGAAGGAATTGCCGTTGGTGTTTCTTATGTTAACACCAAGGATTTGCAGGAATATACCGTTAAGGGGAAAACCGTTATTTTGGGTGCTAGTGCTTGTGAAAGTGCGCGGATCATGTTAAACTCCAAATCAAAATCACATCCTGGCGGTGTTGGTAATAGCAGCGGTTTAGTTGGAAAATACCTCCACGATTCTACGGGAGCCAGCTTATCGGGCTTTTTACCACAACTACTTGATCGGAAGCGTTATAATGAAGATGGCGTTGGAAGTGTCCATATTTATTCACCATGGTGGGAAGATAACGCCAAATTGAACTTTCCTAGAGGTTACCACATCGAATACGGTGGTGGTTTGCATATGCCCTCTTATGGATTTTTAAATTGGGTGCCTAAAGTAAATGATATCGCCAAAAACTCGGATGGAAAAACAAAAGCCAAAGGCGGTTATGGCACTGCATTAAAAGAAGATTTCCGCAGCTATTATGGTGCAAATGTAGGCATGGCAGGACGAGGAACGGCATTAGCAAGAAAAGACAATTACTGTGAGATAGATCCCGATAAAGTTGACAAATTTGGGATTCCAGTGCTACGTTTCAACTATAAATGGGCAAATGAAGAAATAGCACAAGCGAAGCACATGCAAGAAACCTTTCAATCGATTATGCATGAAATGGGCGCTGTGATCACATCAAAAATTCCAGGAGCCGATACCTTATATGGACTGGAAGCTCCAGGAAAAATTATTCATGAAGGTGGAACCACAAGAATGGGTAACGATCCTAAAACTTCTGTATTGAACAAATGGGGCCAGGCGCACGATTGTAAAAATCTCTATGTGGTTGATGCCGGGCCATTTGTACAACAAGGGGATAAAAATCTAACCTGGACAATACTCGCTTTATCGATGCGAACAGCAGAATATATACTACAAGAAAAGAAAAAATTAAACGGTTAAAAGCATGAATAGAAGAGAATCTTTACGGGCATTAGGATTAATTGCAGCTGGATCTGGTCTTTTAACAGCAGCTTGCAATTCAAAAGATGCTAAAAATGCAGTAGCAGACAATAGCAAAAAATTACCTGGAGTCCAGGATTTTGAATACGAACGCACGGAACAATTATATGCCGAAAAGTTTTTTGACGAACATGAAATGGCTACAATCACTGTTTTGGCAGATATTATTATTCCTAAGGATAACATTTCAGGAAGTGCTTCGGAAGCGGGAGTGCCCGATTTCATCGAATTTATCGTAAAAGATTTGCCTGATAATAAAATCCCTATGCGTGGCGGACTTCGTTGGCTCGACCTCCAATCCAAAAAGCGTTACGGAACAGTATTTATCAAATGCAGTGCAAAAGATCAACTTGCATTGGTAGATGATATTGCCTACCCTGATTTGGCAAAACCGGAAATGAAACAAGGTGCCGCCTTCTTTTCATTGATGCGCAACCTGACTTCCTCAGGATTTTACACGAGTGAAATGGGTGTGAAAGATATCGGCTATGCAGGAAATAAACCTGGAGTCTGGAATGGTGTACCAGATGATGTGTTGAAAGAGCACGGTTTTGACCCGACTAAATTCTTTGGATAATAAAAAAATCCTTTCCGTTTTCGGAAAGGATTTTTTTATTTACCTCATTAAAATCTATTGTGCCGATGGTACCTCAGTAGCCTCCGGAGCCTTATCAATCAACTCCATAAATTGATCCAATTTAGGGGTGATAATAATCTGCGTTCTTCTATTCCGTTGCTTACCTAGAGCCGTTGTGTTATCTGCAATTGGATTATATTCTCCCCTACCGCCTGCAGTTAAGCGTTTAGGATCCACACCATATTTATTTTGTAAAGCCTGTACCACAGAAGAAGCCCGTAAGGTACTTAAATCCCAGTTATTCCGAATATTAGGTTTTGAAATCGGGTCGGTATCGGTATTACCTTCAATCAATACTTCGTAATCTCTATAATCCTGAATAATTTTTGCAATTTTACTCAATGTCTGATCTGCCCTATCGTTAATTTCATAACTGCCGGATTTGTAAAGCATATTATCAGCAAGTGAAATATAGACCACCCCTTTCAAGACCTGTACATCCACTTCCTGCAACTCCTCACGGCTAAGTGATCTGGTTAAATTGTTTGATAATACTAGGTTTAAAGAGTCGGATTTATTCTTCGTTTCTACGAGATGCTTAATGTATTTGTTTGAAGCGTTGATTTCGTCAACCAACTTTGAAATATTAATGTTTCCCTGTGAATTCTGATTAATACTATTATCTAACGACTTCTGCAAAGCAACGTAAGCAGATCGTAGATCAGCATTATTTTGTTTTTCGGTGGCTAGCTGATCCTCTAAACTCTTAATTCTAGTGCGACCTTCCGCTATTTGAAGCTGCCCGTCCTGATATTGCTTGTTTAACTGACTATGCTCTGTTTGTAATTTATTGTAGTCAGACTGCAAACCAGCATATTGCTTTTTGCTGACGCCGCATCCAATAACAAACAAACTGGCTGTCAATACTGACATTGGAAAAACTAAATTCTTCATGATATACTCTTTTTGTAGATGTTGAATTAATTCATAGAACAAGATACGCAATATTCTGGCCAAAACACCTTAGGGATGCCAAATTAACAACCTTTAACGTCTATTGAGCTAACTCTTTTAATTCGGTTGAACTAAATACCTGTGCACCTTTGAGGTAAGAATTGGCGCCTTTTAAATAGTTATAAATAATGGACTTGGCTTCCCCATTCGGTAATTTGTACAGATTTTTCACAAGGAAATTTTTATCTTCAAGGATATTATTGTTATAACCTAAAAAGGAAGGTGCATGTACCTGTACACTCCACCGTATAAACCGTGCCTCGATATGATTGGGATTTTCTCTTATCACTTCTTCCAAATAATTTTTACCCTCCTTAAACTGCCCAACTTTTTTAAATGGATTACCAATATGTTTCGCTAAAAGGATCTGATAAGCTGCCAAGTATACTTTGTCAGTAGGTGATTTGGACCCCTCCTTTAACACCTTTAAATTATGTTCACATAGATCCTCATCCTTTACAGCCACTGCATATTCCCTTCGAATTTTATCTATATTCACCTGTTGGCCAAGTCCAGCCTTCGATAGGAAAAATAGAACAATGATCATTACTATTCGTGTTATCATAATTATAAATTAGGTCGTTTAAACCATTTAATTTTCCCGCTTAAATTACTAAAAAAATCGAATCCAACTATTAATTTTAAATTATCGTAGCGCAATGCCAAAAATTCATGTCAACGCATCGCCACAACCAGCCTTAAAAAAGAGAAAAGTCTCCATTTCAATATGTTTTTAAAGCAATTTTGCGGCATGAAACTGATTTTAGCAACAAGCCCAGTCTGGTTAAAAGTGATTTTGTCGATTCTTTTTGGCGTTATACTAGGCTGCTTCTTAGGGGAGATTGTATTTAACTTATTACGAGCTTAAGCTCGTAATAAGTTAAATACCGTCCTCTACTTGACAATTCGTTGAATTCTATGCCTAGAGATAATCCGCTTATTGCAGCGCTATAGATCAGGCCAATAAGTTTCATTTTGCTTGCCAAAAGTCAAATTATTTTTACTATATTAGGTAGACCATTATAAATTTAAAAGGAGCTATGGAGACAAAAGCAGAATATCAGATTTGGGATACTATTGTGAATAGTGCAAAAACTAAATTCGATTATAAGCATATTCGTGCTATGTTTAAAAAAGAAGATGACGAAATAACCGATAAGTTTCTATTTCATATTATTGCAGGTTTTGCCTGCGGTGAAAATCATCAGACGATTTCGACTAATCTTTTCAATGAATTGCAAAACATTAATTTTGAATGTAATGAAGAACAGATCGATAGATTTATCGCTGATAAGCACGTGAAATTTAGTCCAGAAATATATGCCACCTATCTAGCATTCTCAATGCTGGAAGATGGTGAGAATATTGATAATATCACTGAAATCATAAACAATCTTCTGCAGTTAGATAAATAATTACCTTAAATTATCGTTTAATTTTGGCTAAAAACTTATATTTGTGAATTATTACACCTATAGTTATGCGCCAGTTTTTAACGTTGTTTTTAATATTTTCTATTTATACAAATAGTATCGCTCAAAACTTTGATTTTGGTAAAGTTTCTATTTCGGATTTCTCACGTATAGATTTGGATAGCAATGCCCATGCTATCGTTCTGAATGAGTTTGGCCAAAGCTCTGTTTTCGTGGATGATTATGATAATCGTATTAAACTGCTACATGAATACCATGTACTGATCCGCATCATAGATAAAGAAGGATTTAAAAAAGCTAATTTTGAAATTCCTTCTTATAAACGTGGAAATTATATACGTGACTACTTTGATGAATTAAAGGCTGTTACTTATAACTTAGAAAATGGTAGAATAGAGAGAACAGAGCTTGAAAATAAAAAAGTTTTCAAAGAAAATTATTCAGCACATCTGGACCTTAATAAATTCACACTTCCGAATATTAAAGAAGGATCTATTATTGAAGTGTCTTATCGAACGCTAGAGCAGGATTTATTTAATTTTAAAACATGGGAATTTCAAGATGATGTTCCTAAAATTCAAAGTCAATACATCGCTATCATACCTGCTTCTTTTACCTATAATGTAGCTTTACGTGGACCTTATAAACTTACCGATCAAAAAGGTGAAGTATTGCGAGAATATATTTTTCTAGATGGTTTACGAATGGATTGTTCAAAATTGACCTATAAAATGAACAACGTTCCGGCATTTATCGAAGAGGATTACATGACCTCCCCTACGAATTTTAAATCTGCAATTTATTATGAACTTGAATCGATTTTTTATCCGAGTACAGGCAGTAAGAAAACATTTAGCAAAACTTGGAAAGACGTAGATGTAGAACTGACGAATGAAAAGACTTTTGGCGGTCAATTAAAAAAAACAGACGTATTCAAATCCAGCTTAGCAACATTCATATCTCCTAATGACAGCAAACTTGAAAAAGCAAAAAAGGTATATAACTATATTAACAAACAAATAAAATGGAACAATCATTTAGGCAAATATGCGGAGACTGGCGTTGAAAAAGCACTTGAAAAACGAAATGGTAATATTGGGGATATTAATCTAGCATTAGTAACCGCTTTAATGGCTGCAGACCTAGAAGCATACCCTGTCATTCTCTCGACCCGCCGAAATGGTAACCCTAATGCACTTTTCCCTGTGTTATCTGACTTTGACTACGTCATCGCTTGCTTGGATATCGATGGTGTAAAATATACATTGGATGCCTCTAATGCTTATTTGCCTTTTGGAGAATTGCCCTTGCAATGTTTAAATGAACGGGGAAGAATCATCTACTCTAAAAAAAGCTCAAATTGGTTCCCACTTGTAGCGACGCAGTTTTCCGAAGTAAATTATGCCTTGGAAGGAACATTAGATGACCAATTAAAAATTAAGGGAAAATTAACCATAAGCAGTAGAGGCAACAAAGCATTCTTAAAGCGTCAACATATTGCTAAATTTAATTCTTTGGAAGAATATTGGGAAAAAATGGATGAAGAAATGCCCAACATCACTCTGATAAAGTCGAGTATTCAAAACCTTGAGGATATTGATCAAATCTTGATAGAAGAATTCGATGTCGTCGCGGATGTTTCCAAACAGATGGGACAAGATGAAATAGTTTTGGCTCCAACTATTATTGACAGGGTCGTCCACAACCCATTTAAAGCGCAGGAAAGAACTTACCCTGTCGATATGGGTTATAAATCCAAAACTCTGTATTCGATTAAATTAACAATTCCTGATCAATATGAGATTGTCGAAAAACCACAAAATGCTTCTTTAGTACTCCCAGAGTCAACTGCAAAATATAAATATGTCAGCCAAGTTGATGGTAACCAAATCGAAATCCTACAGAGCCTCACGTTCAACAAGCCCCTATTTTCAGTCGATGAATATTTTTCACTCAAAGAATTGTATTCCCGTATCATTCAACAACAAAAAGTAGATCTAAAATTAATTAGTAAAAAATGAAAATTCTATTCGTCAACTTACTATACATCCTGCTTCCGGTCCTTGCCAGTGGGCAAGAAAACTATGACGTTGCCAATATTCCAAGTACATTAAAAAGCCGTGCAGTAGCGACTGTACGCAATGATAAAACTGTGGTAGAAATAAAATCTCCCGAACAAGTCGTCACCACGACAACTTGCGCCATTACCGTGTACAATAAAAACGGAGACCGTTATGCAACGCTTCCGGTGTATTATGATAAATCCACTGAGATCAGAAGCATTAAGGGAGCAATCTATAACGAAATGGGCATATTGCAAAAGAAAATTTCAACGAAAGATTTTAAGGATATTAGTGCTGTTGACAACAGTACGATGTTTGCCGATTCCCGAGTAAAAATATATGTCCCCAACTACCACAGTTATCCCTATACCATCGAATATCAATACGAGGTCAGAAGCAAGCAAAACTTGATCATTCCATCTTGGACTCCGGAGGTCTCAAACAATGTGTCCATAGAAAAAAGCAGTTTCCAATTTATCGCACCAATTGGCACAGAATACAGAATAGAAACAAAGAATTATAATGGAACGGCAAAACAAGAAAAAAATGAGAAGACCGAAAGCAAGACGTGGAATGTGGAACAGATCGTGGCCAGAAAGGACGAGTCTTATAGTCCCAACTCCAGTCTTAAAAAAACGAATGTACTCATCGTTCCCAAAAATTTTATTTACTATGGGAGAGAAGGAAATTTCTCAGACTGGAAAGAATTCGGTAACTGGGTATCCAACAGTTTGCTAAATAAGAAACAAGATCTGACCGACGCCTCTAAACAAAAATTTATTGCATTGACCAAAAATGCCAGTTCAGACAAGGATAAAGCAAAAATTCTATATGATTACTTACAAAAAAACACACGCTATATCAGTATTCAGATAGGTATTGGCGGCTTAGAGCCATTTCCTGCCTCAGAAGTAGACCGTTTGGGCTATGGCGATTGTAAAGCGTTAGTCAACTACATGCGAAGTATGCTGTCGGCCGTCAATATCCCTTCCTACTATTGCATCGTTGAAGCTGGAAGAAGCAAAGAAAGTTTCAATAAAACCTTTGCAAATGCTCAAGACGGAAATCACGTCATATTATGCATTCCGTTTAAAAATGATACAACTTGGCTAGAATGTACAAGCCAGAACCTTCCATTTGGTTTTCTCAGCGATTTTACCGACGATAGAGATGTCGTTGCTTGCACTGAAAACGGTGGAGTTATTATGCACACTCCTAAATATGTTAATTCAACAAATCTTCAGCTTCGCTACGCCGATCTAAAACTTTCAGAAGATGGGAATATACAAGGTTCGCTAAACACCAAGTTCTACGGAACCCAATATGCAAACCATATGGATGTACTTTTGGCTAGCAATAATGACAAGAATAAACTTTTAACTGAATATTACAATATAGACAATATCAATTTCAATCGTATAAACTATATTGAACACAAAGAAGACAATCCATTTATTGAAGAGAACCTGGATATTTCCATTAAAAATTTTGCTGTAAAAAATGGCAATAAACTTTTGATCCAGCCTAATTTGTTCAACTTGCATTCCAATATTCCTGAAAGCAGAAATAGAACAGAAGATATTTTCATTGAAAGAGGGTTTACCGATATTGACAGCATTAGCATTATTCTTCCTGAAAATATACTTAAAACAGTAGTCCCTGAAAAGAAAATCATTGAAAAACCGTTTGGAAAATATGAGTTTAGATCAGAAATAAAAGGGAATAAACTCTTCACCTACAGAAAATTGGAGCTTTTTGAAGGCACCTATCCTGCTAGTAATTATGAGGAATTTTTTCAATTTCATAACGAAGTAAGCAGTAGTGATAGAGGCCGTTTTAACCTTAGCTTTCTCTAAACAAATGAAAATATTTACCAGAATATGAATGTGTGCACTCTGCCAGAGCACGGCAATAATTGTATATTAGCCAAATGACAGAATACGCAGCGATATTTGACATGGACGGTGTTATAAGTCACACCAATCCTTTCCACGCACAAGCCTTTAGAGCTTTTTTTAAAAACCACAATGTGCAACAAGCTACAGAAGAGGAATTTGAACAGCACATGTATGGTAAGCACAATAGTTATATTATGCAACATTTCTTTAAACGTCCAATTTCTCCTGAAGAACTGAGCACGCTTGAATTTGAAAAAGAGCAACTTTTTAGAGTAATTTACAAAGACCATGTAGCGCCTATAAAGGGGTTAATTGAGTTTTTGACAGCCTTAAAAGAGAAAGGTTTTAAGCTTGCTGTAGCGACATCTGCTCCGCGGGAAAATATGGATTTAATTCTAGACGAATTGAATATACGGCAATTATTTTCTTCCACACTAAGCAGCGAAGACGTGAAATTACATAAACCTCATCCTGAGGTTTACCTAAAATCGGCAGAAAATCTTCAAATTTCAACCGATTGCTGTATCGTTTTTGAAGATTCTTTTTCAGGCATTACTGCAGCTAAAAATGCTAATATGAAAGTTGTAGCTGTACTTTCAACGCATAAAAAAGAAGAATTACCAACAAGCAATATTTATATCAATAATTATACGGAATTATCAGTTGCGAATGTTGAAGCTATTTTAAAAATACAGTAGCCAGGACTTTACGGTACAATTCCCAGGTTGCTGTTGATGTATAAAAAAAGAGATTCCTTGAGGAATCTCTTTTTTTAGTATCGATAGTCCAGTTTGCCTAATGAATCATGGACAGCTAATGGCTAAGTAAAATTTTATTCAGCTATTAATCTCTTTTCAGACCGAACTTTTCTATTTTACTATAAAGATGACTACGTTGAATGTCCAAATCATCCGCTGTCTTGGAGACGTTCCAATTGTTTTTTTCCAACTTGTATTTTATAAATTCTTTCTCAGCATGATCCTTGTAATCTTGAAACGAATCAAAGGAGTCCATATCTAATCCATAATTTGCTGTACCTTTTTCATGGGCTACACCATTTATCGGTTCGCGCGAAGGATTGGCAAAGGCAATGACATCTTTGTCGGTAATAGACTTGTCGCTCAAAATAATTAAACGTTCAATCATATTTCTTAATTCGCGAATATTTCCCGTCCAAGGAAGGTGGCTTAACTCTTTCATGGCTGCTGTAGTGATATCCTTAACGGGAATTCCGTACTCCATACAGATCTCTTCGCAGAAGTTAGTAGATAATAAAGGAATATCATCAACGCGATCAACTAATGCAGGTACATGGATCAATATAACAGAAAGACGGTGATATAAGTCCATTCTGAAATTACCATCTTCAATTTCTTTCAATAAGTCCTTATTGGTCGCAGCAACCACACGTACATTGACATCAATTTCTTTATCGCCCCCCACCCGAGTAATTTTATGTTCCTGTAGCGCTCTTAATACTTTTGCCTGCGCCGAAAGGCTCATGTCACCAATCTCATCTAAAAACAATGTGCCGCCACTAGCTTGTTCAAATTTTCCAATACGTTGCTTAATAGCCGATGTGAAAGATCCTTTTTCGTGACCAAACAGCTCTGATTCAATTAATTCGGAAGGTATTGCCGCACAGTTCACTTCGATTAATGGGCCCTGCGCGCGATTTGATTTCTCATGTAACCAACGTGCAACCAATTCTTTTCCCGAACCATTCGCACCAGTAATCAATACGCGAGCTTCAGTTGGTGCAACACGGTCAATTGTTTCTTTAATACGTTTGATAGCCCCAGATTCACCTAATATATCTTTCGTTTTCGAACTGCTAACTTTTCGTTTCAGAACTTTCGTTTCGGTCACTAGGGAACTTTTATCCAATGCATTTCGAACCGTGATCAATAATCTATTTAGGTCCAATGGCTTTTCTAAAAAGTCAAATGCTCCCTTTTTCGCAGCTTCAACAGCGGTTTCAATCGTACCATGTCCGGAGATCATTATGAAGGGAATATCTGGACTGCTTTGGTGGGCATCTGCCAACACTTCCATCCCATCCATCGTGTTCATCTTGATATCACACAGAACAAGATCTATTTTTTCCTTTTTTAAAATATCTAAACCATCCCGGCCATTGTCGACATCTAAAATCGTATAATCTTCATATTCCAAGATATCACGCAACGAACTTCTGATGGCGCGCTCATCATCAATGATTAAAATCGTACTCATAAATAGAGAATTATGCTATTTTTTCAATTATGAAAATCAATATAAGTTTTTTTTGGCAATTAGCGAAAAAGAAGCAAACCTTGTAAGCCGGGTTCTGTAGACCACCGAAGTGGAATTTCTATCATTTATCTAGATTTGCCATCACTGACAAACTCAATCAACCTACCCATTACGAATTCCAATACATTGAAAGAAGACGAGCAGCCTTCGATTTTCGCAACCTATTTGGTCTTTCAACACACGAGGTTTACCGTAATGCATGTCACCATGCAAGACCGTAAGCTCTTACCTTACGTTTTCACCCTTACTCCGAAAAGCGGTATATTTTCTGTGGCACTTTCTGTCTACTATTTCCATAGCAGCCTTCCCGTTAGGAAGCGTGTCGCTCTATGTTGCCCGGACTTTCCTCTCCTCTCAAAAAGAGCAGCGATAGAACCAGTTTGCTTCTGCGCAAAAGTAGCTATTTTACTCGGATAAAACTGAAATTCTTTTCAATTTCGAAAACACCGGAAATTATTTAGCTTGTGCTGTAAATTCTACGCAGTCATATTGCGTAGATAAAAGAAAGTTTTCGTATTTTCAGTTAACCAAAAGAAATCGAACGTGGCACTTAATAAACTCGCGCTTATACGCTATAAAACTATTGATCAATGTCTCCGTTTGCGACATCGGAAATGGACGTTGGAAGATCTTATGGAAAAGGTATCCGATGCACTCTATGAATTTGAAGGAATCAAAAATGGGATAAGTAAACGCACCATACAAGGTGATATTCAACTCATGCGTAGTAATAAGCTCGGCTACAATGCGCCTATAGTCGTCTTGCAACGCAAATTCTACACCTATGAAGATCCCCACTATAGTATTAGCAATTCTCCTATTTCTGTCGGAGATATGCAAAAAATGAAGGAGGCTGTGGAGGTGTTGAAGCATGTGAGCGGCTTCTCGAGCTTTGATGAATTGAGCGATATTGTTGCACGGCTCGAAGATAGTATCCATACCAAAAAGGATAATGCGCCATCGATTATACAAATGGAAAATAATAATCTGCTAAAGGGACTTTCCTTTATCAATCCATTGCATCAAGCCATTCGAGAAAAAACCCCGCTACTCATAAGCTACCAGTCGTTCAAAGCAAAACAACAGCAAGATCTTGTCTTCTCCCCCTATCTTCTAAAAGAGTATCGTAATCGGTGGTTTCTAATTGGGCATCACAAAAAGAATGAAGGGTTGATGACGCTAGCACTTGATCGCATAAATTCTGTAGAAGAAATGGGTAAAAATTCATATCAAGAATATAACGGGGTAGATTTTGAACGCTATTTTTCGGATACCATTGGCGTTACTAAATCACACAAAGACCGCGGACATCGCGTAATATTACTTGTCAATGCAAAAAATGCGCCTTATGTGACAACAAAACCCATACATTCTTCCCAGCAAATTTTAGGTAAAAAGGAAGACGGATCGATTTTGATTCGCCTCGATGTTGTACTTAATTTTGAGCTGGAAAGAGAAATTTTAGGTTTTGGCGAATCCGTTAAGGTGCTCTCACCGAAAAGTCTTCAAACTCGAATAAAGCAGCGCTTGGGAGCTGCCATACAACGTTATACCCAAGAATCCGTAGATAGAATTTTGGATTAAAAAATGTATAGTATTTCAGTTGATTCTCCCACTTAGGCGATATTTCCAGAAGAGATGGAAACCATTGTCTCCTTCACAAAGGCTAAATATCTTGAGCAATGGCATAACCACTAGCCCAAGCCCATTGGAAGTTATAGCCGCCCAGCCATCCGGTAATATCTACAGTTTCTCCTCCGAAATAAAGGCCATTTACTTTTTTTGACATGAGTGTCTTAGGATGAAGTTCCGCTGTCGATACTCCCCCTCGCATAACCTCAGCTTTATCATAACCCTTATCTCCCGCAGGTTTTACCTTGAAGTGATGAATAGTATCAACAATCAATTTCGCCTCAGCCTTACTAAGGGAGGCAATTTTGGTATCCAATACTAGGAATTTTCCAAGAGCATCAACCAATTTCCTCGTGAAGTGATCGTTCAACAATTGGGAAACAAGTCTTTTTCCGCCGTATTGTCGCTCTTGTTTAATCAGATTATCTAAATTAAAATTAGGCAGTAGATCAATGCTAATCTCCTGTCCAGGCCTCCAATAACTTGATATCTGAAGAATTGCGGGTCCGCTTAATCCCCAGTGTGTAAAGAGAATATTCTCTTCAAAAGACATTCCGGCAACAGATACCTTTGAGAATACCGAATTTCCAGCTAAGGAACTATACCAATCGGCATCTTTTCCTGTTATGGTCAGCGGCACTAATGCAGGAGCTGTACCGACCACTTCCAAACCAAATTTTTTGGCTAGGCGTAAACCAAAGTCTGATGCGCCAAGCTTTTGAACCGGAAGCCCTCCGGAAGCAATGATAACTTTTGGGCTATGATAGTGGGATTCACCTGCTTCATTTTCTACTGTTACAACAAAACCATCGGCATCTCTTTCAACAGATTTCACCAATGTATTTAAGGCAATATCCTGATCCGTTTCATATAAAATTTTAGAAAACACAGCAACAATATCTTTTGCTTTATTGGTTATCGGAAACAGCTGCCCCAAGGTCTTCTCCTGCCCCACAATGCCATAGCTTTCAAAAAACACAACAGTATCCTCTACAGTCCATTGCTTGAACACGCTATGTAAAAAATCTGGATTTTCAGAAATGAAATTTGATGGGCTAGTACCCGTATTCGTATAATTACAGCGTCCACCTCCAGAAATCAATATCTTCGCACCAACTTTATCGTTTCGTTCAATAACTAAAGTCTTCTTTCCAATGAGCCCTGCTTGCGCAGCGCACATCAAACCACAGGCCCCAGCCCCAATAATGATAGCATCGTAGGTTATAGTCACAGTAACAGATCTAATAAGCAATCAATGTGTCGTCAACAGAAATCACCCTCCGCTCCAATTGACTCTGATATGCTATTTCAATAATTTTAATAACATCTCGGGCTTGTTCTGGCGATGCGATTAAGGATCTTTTCCCTAATATACTATCCGCAACGTTCTGATAAAAATCAGGATAGGAACCAATTTCAGAAGGAATCATTTCTTCAATGTCATTCCCCTTTTCAACGATATTGAGCTTGCCGTATAGACTTGGATCCTCTTGTCCCCAGGTTGGATCTTCATCAGGAAATTTACCATCGCGCAGTAAAGCTTCCTGTGGGTCGATACCATATTTTACAAAATTTCCGTTCATTCCAAAGACACGATACCGAGGTGTGGGTTCTTTTGCAAGCATAGACCCTTTCAACGATACCCGTAAGTTATCATAGTACAATAGGCAGTCGAAATTATCGATAGTCTTTGCGTGATCCCGTTGGATAGCTAAATCTGCAAAAACAGCATTTGGCTTTCCAAACAACTGTAAAGCCTGGTCGATGAGATGAGGCCCTAAGTCATAAAATACTCCAGAACCCGGCAAATTTTCCTCACGCCAAGCATTCGGTCGCAGGTAGTTTCGAAAACGATCAAAGCGAGATTCCAAATTTACAATCCGTCCCAATCTTCCACTTTTGATTACTTTTTCAACTGTACGATAGTCTGAGTTGAACCTTAAATTATGGTAGGGAGCCAAGATCAGATTGTACTGCTTTGCCAACGAAATCAACTCATCTGCCTGATCCACACTATTTGTAAACGGCTTTTCAACCACGACATGTTTTCCCGCTTCCAATGCACGTTTGGCAAAAGGATAATGCATTTCATTGGAGGTTGCAATCACGACTAAATCAATGGTTGGATCATCGAATATGTCATTTGCAGACAAAGCAATTTCCGCATGCGGATAGCGCTCCTTAAGCAAACTCTGCTGATCAGCTTTGCGTGCCGTCACCTTGATAAGATCCAGTTCCACAATCGAACGCATCACGGGGGCATGAAAAACTTGGCCTGAAATTCCAAAACCAATAAGTCCTACGCGAATTTTCTCCATCATATTACATTCTTTCGGGCACTTGGATACCCAATAAGTTCATTCCTTTTGCAATAACCTTCGCTGCGGAAGCAGATAAGTGCAACCTAAAGTTTTTAACATCATTATCTTCCGCTTTCAAGATGGTTTCCTCATGATAAAATTTATTGTAAATCTTGGCTACTTCATAAATATAATTTGCCAACTGGGCAGGGCTGAACTCTTGTGCGGAGGCTTCAATAGTCTCTGGAAATGCTCCAAGTTGCTGAATCAAATCACGTTCGTAAGAAGAGATCGTTGCCGGTACAGAAACCGCACTGTCAAAATTGAATTCAGCTTTACTTAAGACAGATTTGATACGTGCATGAGTATATTGAATAAACGGCCCAGTATGTCCTTGAAAATCGACGGACTCATTGGGATCAAATAAGAGACGTTTTTTGGGATCTACCTTCAATAGAAAATATTTAAGCGCCCCCATTCCAATCGTATCATAAAGAGCTGCTTTGGATGCTTCGTCCAATCCTTCCGTCTTTCCAAGTTCTTCAGTCCGTTCCTGCGCAGTTTTAAGCATTTCAGCCATCAAATCATCCGCATCAACAACTGTTCCTTCCCTTGATTTCATTTTGCCGGATGGAAGATCGACCATTCCATAAGACAAATGGAACAAACCTTCAGCCCAGGCTTTACCAAGTTTTTTTAAGATTAAGAACAATACCTTGAAATGATAATCTTGCTCGTTACCAACAACATAGATAGATTCACTCATTTTGAACTCATCATACTTTAGTTGAGCTGTCCCCAAATCTTGGGTGATATAAACAGAAGTACCGTCGCCACGAAGCACCAGCTTCTGATCCAATCCTTCATCTGTTAGATCAATCCAAACGGAGTTATCTTCTTTCTTGAAGAAAACGCCTTTATCCAAACCTTCTTGAATAATATCTTTACCTAACAAGTAAGTATTGGATTCATAATAATATTTGTCGAAATCGACGCCCAATTGTTTGTATGTCTTTTCAAATCCAGCATACACCCAGTTATTCATGGTTTTCCAAAGTGAGATTACCTCTTCATTGCCCGCCTCCCATTGTTGCAACATCGCTTGGGCTTGCTTCATCAACGGCGCATTTTTCTTTGCTTCATCTTCGGTTTGCCCTTCAGCCTTCAATGCCTCGATCTCCTTTTTATATTCTTTGTCAAACACGACGTAATATTTTCCGACGAGGTGGTCTCCCTTCATCCCTGTAGATTCAGGTGTCTCACCGGCACCAAATTTCTGCCAGGCCAACATCGATTTACAGATATGGATACCACGGTCATTTACCAAATTCGCTTTGATCACCTCATAACCATAGGCCTTCAGAATTTCGGCCACGGAGTATCCTAATAAATTATTCCGAATGTGGCCTAAATGCAGCGGTTTATTCGTATTGGGAGAAGAGTATTCCACCATCAGTTTTTTTCCATTTGCCGGAAATATGCCAAAGTCCTTCGACGAGATGGTCTGATTCAACAACGTGATCCAGTAAGCATCCGAAAGGACAATATTCAAAAACCCTTTGATCACATTGAAATCCGATATTTCAGCAATGTGCTGTTGCAAATAGGCTCCAATTTCTTTTCCAGTTTGCTCAGGAGAAGATTTCGAAAAGCGCGTTACGGGAAATGCTACGATCGTAATTTGTCCTTCAAACTCCTTTCGGGTAGCTTGTAAAGCAATTTGATTTTCTAAAATATCTGCATTGTAAAGCTCTTTTACTGCCTGTACAGTGACTTCAACAAGTCGCTTTTGAATAGAATTTGCCATTTAATGATTTTGTAATTTTTACAACTTCCTGATAGTGAATTGGAAATAAATAACATTCCTTATTTAGGTATTCACCATTAAAGTATATCTTTGCAAAAATAATAAAAAATGCAGAGCTATCAGGAATTTCTTGACTTAAGTGTTGGTTTTCCGCAAGACGGATTCGAAATCATCGACGACGAATTGTATTTCCACGATTTGAATTTAATGGAAATGATAGAAACGTACGGTACGCCGTTACGTTTTACCTATTTGCCTATCGTCAGCAAAAAAATTCAGCAAGCGAAAATCCTTTTTCAGACCGCAATTCTGAAACATAACTATCGCGGATCTTACAAATATTGCTATTGTACTAAATCATCCCATTTCAAGCACATCGTAGAAGAGGCGTTGAAAAATGATATTCACCTGGAAACTTCCTCTGCATTTGACATGCCGATGATCGATTCATTGGAAAGACAGGGTACGGTAACAAAAGACATTACAGTCATCTGTAATGGATTCAAAACGTATCAGTATAAACAGTATATTGTAGATATGATCCATGATGGATATACAAACATTATACCCGTACTAGATAATAAAGAAGAGTTTAACCTTTACGACGATGAAATCGAACTGGATGAACCTTGTGCGCTAGGAATCCGCGTTGCATCCGAAGAGCAACCAGACTCTCAATTCTATACATCTCGTTTGGGAATCCGTCAGGAAGACGTCATTGACTTCTATAACAACAAAATCGTTGACAATCCAAACTTTAAAGTCAAGTTACTTCACTTTTTCATCAATTCAGGTATCTCAGACACTCCCTACTACTGGAATGAACTGGAGAAATATGTGACGTTGTACTGTAAATTCAAGAAAGTAAACCCAGACTTAGATACATTGGATATCGGTGGGGGTATGCCGTTTAAGGATTCACTGGTGCACGACTTTGACTACGAATACATGGTCAATGAAATCGTGAACCGGATCAAACAAATCTGCGCGCACCACGAGGTAATGGAACCCGATATTATTACCGAATTTGGTAAATACACCGTCGCTGAAGCTTCAGGTATTCTATACAAAGTACTCGGCCGCAAGCAACAAAATGACCGTGAGCGCTGGTTTATGATTGATGGCTCATTTATTACGAATTTACCCGATGTATGGGCATTGAATCAAAAATACATCCTCTTGCCAATCAACAACTGGGATTCGGAATATGAACGTGTCAATCTAGGCGGTATTACCTGCGATGGTCAGGATTATTATAATCAGGAGGCACATATGAATTCGGTATTTATGCCAAAGACACGCAAGGTTCAATACCTGGGATTCTTTCATACAGGGGCCTATCAGGATGTATTAAGTGGATATGGAGGAATTCATCACTGCCTATTGCCTTCCCCTAAACATGTGCTCGTACGCCGCAATAGAGACGAAACATTCAACTACGAAGTGTTTGGTGAGGAACAAAACTCGAAGCAAGTCATGAAGTTATTGGGGTATCAATAAGATATTATAACCAGAATACCCGCTCTTTCAATTGCCGGATGATAAATACCGTGCAGAGAAAGCGTGTTTTTAAGCACAAAAAAACGGTCCCGGTCTTAGAAACGGGACCGTTTTTTTGTGCTTAATCACGCCAATTATAATCGAGATTAAATTTGAAAACCAAGTGCAGATACCCAGCCTCATTCATCAGCGTAAATCGCACCGATAAACTTCATACCAAGGCCTGAAATAATACGGACTTTGTCCGGACCTAATAGGGACTTGATAGGGGCCTCATTCGGATGAAAGCGTTTAAAGTACCTGTTAGCTTCGAATTAGATCAGCATAAAATACAAGGCACTTAGCTTGTTGGAGTTTTCTCTTTCCGAACTTGTTCACAACGGGAAATCCCGATTTCAGCAGGCGATTAAGGTCTTACAAAGCAAGCCCCTTAAAAAGAGGCTTTCAGTTTATTTATTTACTATTTTTATTTTAATATATCATAGAAATTACGGCATCAAAAACATTTATTTCGCCACCCAAGCTGTAAAGAAGTTAAGTACTTTTTCTTCATCATAGCCTTTTCCTTTTTCCAGACTACCACTTTCCTGTACATGCAATGTTTTTCCGTTTCTGTCTAAAACAATAAAAAATGGATAACCTAATTTATTTCCTTCAGGAGCATACTTCTGAAAAACAACCTCGTTTTTATTCTCCTTTGAATAATTAAGGTGATAATAGAGAAAGCGAGTCTTCAACAACTTGTCTACACTTGCCGTTTTGTGGATATAATCATTAAATTTCAAACACCAAACACACCAGTTTCCCCCAGCTTGGATAATAATATTTTTCTTTTCTTTCTTTGCCTGAACTAATAACTGATCAATATCATTTTGTGCATTAGCATCTGGACGGTAAGGCTTTGAAAGCTCCTCGGTCGCAGTAGCCTGTTGTGAGAACGCTTTAGACTGTAAAACTACCGTTCCAAAAAACACAACGGCTCCGCACAGAAATAATCTTATATTTCTCATCATAAATAAATTAAATAGTACTCTAAAATTACAAAATCATTTGCTTAAACCAAAACATAAGCAGCATACAATGGTTAAACATGATATAGCTATCGACCAAAAAAAACATCCACGATCACACAGCACATATTTTGATCGGATCGTTAAACATGGTAAGAAAGTGCAGATGCCAGCTAAAGTATACAAATTGGGGTAACCATCGAATACTTTTCATTGGCGAGGGAAAAAACACAGCTTTTTGACACGCCATACGGAACTGCTGGCAAAAAAGAAAAGCTAATGTTTGATTATAATCAAAACAATAAAAAACAAAACAAAACAAAAGCAAATATCATATCTTAACATAAATATGATGTAATTCCTTTTAAAATTTGATGAATATACTATAACTTAGTGTTGAGAATAGGGAAATGAACCAGCAACAAAGTTTACCATAACACTCCTAAACGAAAGAAAATGAAACATCAAGAATTCAATAGATCAAAACTGATAGAAAAAATAAGAGATACGAGTGCATGGGATGTTATCGTAATAGGTGGTGGAGCGAGCGGATTAGGTGTTGCATTAGATGCTTTAAGCCGTGGATTCAAAACCATTTTGCTGGAACAGGTTGATTTTGCAAAAGGTACTTCAAGCAAAGCGACCAAACTCGTTCATGGCGGTGTACGCTATTTGGCTCAAGGTGATATTAGTCTGGTTAAAGAAGCGCTTCACGAAAGAGGTCTACTTCAAAAAAACGCTCCTCATCTGGTGAAAAACCAATCATTTATCATACCCAACTACAATTGGTTCGATGGTCCATTCTATACTATTGGAATGAAAATATATGATCTTTTGGCCGGTAAATTAAGTTTGGGAAAATCCATCCATATCAATAAAGATGAAACACTTAGTCGGATAAGCACAGTTAGACCAAAAGGTTTATATGGTGGAGTGGTTTATCAGGACGGGCAATTTGACGACTCAAGACTTGCACTCAATGTAGCCCAAACCTGCATACAGATGGGTGGAGTTGCCCTAAATTATGTAAGAGTGAATAATCTCACTAAGGATAAGAACGGACGAATAAACGGTGTTATCGCCAATGACACCGAAACAGGTGAAGTTTTTACGATACAAGGTAAGGCGATAATCAATGCCACAGGCATATTTGTAGATGATATCTTAAAAATGGATAGACCGGAAGCCAAACAAATGGTACGTCCCAGCCAAGGAGTCCATCTCGTATTTGACAAATCCTTCCTCCCTGGCGACGACGCGATCATGATTCCAAAAACAGATGATGGACGTGTCCTTTTTCTAGTTCCCTGGCACAATCGGGTCATTGCAGGAACAACCGACACCCCGATTGATGAACATAGCCTTGAACCCGTAGCTTTGGAACAGGAAATCGATTTTATTTTGAAAACTGCGGGACGCTACTTAACGAAACAACCAACAAGAGCAGATGCATTGGCGGTATTCGCTGGACTTCGTCCATTGGCCGCCCCTACAGGCAACTCCAATAAGACCAAAGAGATTTCACGAAGCCACAAAGTTATTGTAAGCGACTCCAAATTACTGACTTTAACAGGTGGAAAGTGGACAACATTCCGTCGAATGGGGCAAGATACAATCGATAAAGCGATAAAAATTGGCTGTTTACCGCAAAAAGAAAGCCGGTCCGCCACACAAATGATTTATAGTGCCATTCCGACAGCAGATAGAAGCAATCATCTCTATATTTATGGTGCTGACCAAGAAGCTATCCGTGCATTAGCCCAGGAAAATCCTGAATGGAATGAGAAATTATTAGCGCACCTAGAATTTAAAAAAGCAGAGATTGTTTGGGCCGCACGCAATGAACTTGCCAGGACAGTAGAAGATGTGCTATCCCGTCGTGTACGCATACTCTTTCTAGATGCCAAAGCTGCCGTTGAAGCAGCTCCTGAGGTCGCTAGATTACTCGCACTGGAACTAGGTAAGGATGAAAATTGGCGAAATGATCAAATTGAAAACTTTCAAAAAGTTGCAAAAAATTACATCTTGAAGTAACACAAAAATAACCAACAATACTCAATTATGGAACAGCAATACATCTTGGCAATGGATCAAGGTACCACCAGCTCCAGAGCAATAATTTTTGATAAAGACAGAAATATAGTCTCCATTGCCCAGAAGGAATTTACACAGATATTCCCACAACCGGGATGGGTCGAACATGACCCACATGAAATCTGGTCAACGCAGGCAGGTGTCACAGCAGAAGCTACCACAAAGGCAGGATTAAATGGTAAAAATATTGCCGCTATTGGTATAACCAATCAACGCGAAACTGTAGTCGTCTGGAACAAAGAAACTGGAAAACCCATTTATAATGCCATCGTTTGGCAAGATAAACGCACAGCAGATTATTGCGACGAATTGCGCAAGTCCAAAAAGCATGAAATGATTCAGGAAAAAACGGGACTGATATTAGATCCGTATTTCTCTGCTACCAAAATCAAATGGATTCTGGACAATGTAGAGGGGGCGCGGGAAAAGGCACAAAACGGAGAATTAATTTGTGGAACGATCGACACCTGGCTCGTCTGGAACCTCACCCGCGGCGACGCGCACATCACTGACGTTACTAACGCATCCCGTACCTTACTGTTTAATATCCACAGCATGGAATGGGATGAGGAACTCCTTGAATTGTTTGACATCCCCGCGGCCATGCTTCCGCAAGTAAAAGAAAGCAGCGAAATATATGGAGAATCCCGGACGACCATTTTTGCACACAAAGTCAAAATAGCAGGAATTGCCGGCGATCAGCAAGCGGCACTTTTTGGACAGCAATGTATCGAGAAAGGAATGGTCAAAAATACATACGGAACAGGATGCTTTATGTTAATGAATATTGGCGATAAACCAATCCGATCAAAGAACAACCTATTAACAACCGTTGCATGGAAAATCAACGGAAGAACAGAATATGCATTAGAAGGCAGCATATTCATCGGCGGCGCACTGGTCCAATGGTTGCGCGACAATCTTAACATTATCCATAAGTCGGCCGACGTTGAACAACTGGCACTTACAGAAAAAGATAATGGTGGCGTCACCTTTATCCCAACATTTGCAGGTTTGGGAGCACCATACTGGAATGCCCGTGCACAAGGCACTTTATTTGGACTCACGCGCGCAACAACGAATGGCCATATTGCACGCGCTTCGCTCGAAGCAATCTCCCTTCAGACACGGGATGTACTACAGGCAATGGGGGCTGATAGTGGCATACCAATCAAAGAATTGCGTGTAGATGGTGGTGCGACTGGAAATGACCTACTCATGCAAATTCAGGCTAATATACTCAATTGCAACGTTGTGCGACCTAAAATTACAGAAACAACGGCTTTGGGCGCGGCATACTTAGCAGGACTAGCTGTAGGCTATTGGAAAGACCCGCAGGAAATATCGAAGTTTTGGGCGCAAGATCGTCTATTTGAACCCGAAACTGAACAAGAAGAGCAAACCAACAAAATCATTAAACTCTGGACAAAAGGAGTTAAAGCATTACAGTACTGGACCGAAAACTAATCCACAAGCATGAACCATTATTTAGCAGAATTTATCGGTACAACACTCCTATTACTTTTGGGGAACGGAGTTGTCGCCAACGTTATATTGAAAGGTACAAAAGGAGAAAATGGAGGATGGATTGTAATCACTACGGCATGGGCACTTGCAGTATACGTGGGGGTAGTATTTGCCGGACCCTATACCGGTGCGCACCTCAACCCTGCAGTAACAATTGCTGTCGCTCTGAATAATGGACTCTCATGGACGGAAGTACCTGGCTATATTCTTGCGCAAATTGCCGGCGGTTTCTGTGGCGCCATGTTAACCTACTTCATGCACAAAGATCACTTTGACGCTACTTCAGATGCCACGACCAAACTCGGTGTTTTTGCCACTATACCGAACATACGAAATACTTCAACAAACCTGGTGAGTGAAATCATCGGAACCTTTGTGTTAATTTTTGCGATTTTCTTCATTACAGGCCAAGAGATTACCATCAATGAAAAAACTGAGCCCATCGGGATGGGTTCCCTTGGTGCTATTCCTGTCGCTTTCGTCGTTTGGGCCATCGGTCTATCATTAGGAGGTACTACAGGCTATGCCATAAATCCTGCCCGTGATCTCGGTCCACGCCTATTTCATGCGCTTTGGCCAATTAAAGGTAAAGGCAGCTCGGACTGGTCCTATGCATGGATTCCTATCTTGGGGCCCATCATAGGCGCTATTTTAGCCTTTGCACTCTATATATGTATAAAGCCTGCCTAGTTAGCGTATTTTATAACAGCTAAAAGGGGATTCAATTTATGAATCCCCTTTTAGTTTTTTACCCGCGTTTAGGCTTTCGATGACCATATTCACGATCCCGCTCAAACGTATTCATATGACGTTCCTTCTTGCCAGGGTATACATCGTCTATTACAATTAAGATACCTTTTTCCTCCACCGTACCAAATTCATCATTACGTGCTATACCAAAAGATTTCATGGTTGGCGAAAGGTTCATATACGTATTGATGAGTGGTGGAATGTTCTCTCCCAATGCCCTTACACGACTGTTTAAAACTTTATATCCCTCCCTATAATCCAATCCATCAAAAATGCCGATAAAACGATCGTAATCGTTCTTGATTTCCAATGCAGGAAGGGGTAACACCAAGTTGTCGTGATCAGGGAAATAATAATCCATAAAGTAAAGTAGCATATCACGCGCATCTTTATTGTAATGCGGATACATCGTTACCTTACCGAAGAGATATTTTATTTCCGGATTAAGCATAACCAAAGCTCCTAAGCCGTCCCATAAGTTATCTAATGAAAAAATTCCTTTTCGATTATCTATGGCGGGTTGGTATTTAGGTTGAACAAAAGAGCGCCCCAATTCTATGGTGTAAGGCAAATACTCTTGTGCGAACAAATCAGAAAACTGAAAATAATGCGCTGTTGACAAATTGGGCACACCATTTACCTCTCCAGCGTCAGCACATTTAATGACACGATAACCAGCAACCACTTCCTCATCTTCGGGATTCCATGCGATCAACTGATCGTAACAATCTTCGCAGGTATCATTTTCATCAATATCAATTGAAAGTCCTGTACCTCCGCCTGCCCCACGAAAAGTCAACTCACGTAAACGCCCAATTTCCCGCATGACATTCGGCGAATTATGATAGTTGATTAAATATATCTCGTTATTTCCATTGTTGGTATATCGTAAGAAAACGTCTTTATTCAATTCGGTCTTCAATAATGCTCTATCAACTGGAGGTATAATTTCTTGCATAAATTCTATTTTTCTTGAGCCAATCCATAAACCCTTCTTTTCACTTCCTCAGCCCAAGTTTTTTCGTTTTTTGATTGATCAAACGCTGTATAAGGGATTCGTTCTCCTACTATAATATTAACGGTATGCCCACGTTGAGCAAACATTTCATCAGGTAAATATAACATTTCAATGTTTACCTTAAGACCTATTTTCTGTCTAAGCCTTGCAAAATTATAAAAAAACTTAGAGTTTTTACCGTCGATTAACACTGGAATGACATCTTTTTTATATTTTTTTGCCTTACTGATGAAACTTTTCTTCCATTCAAGATCCTCAATATGGCCATCTTTTTGTTTTCTGGAAACCAAACCAGCTGGAAATACCAATAGCGCGTCATCGGCACCATAAGCTTCTTCAATCGCTGTAATAGCCTGTTTTCCTTGCCCTCCGAGCTTGTTTACACCCACAAAGAGGGGTCTCAAATTGCCTATATTTAATAGAATATCATTCACTAAAAATTTGACGTCACGCCGGTGCTTACCAATAGCATGCATAAATGCGATACCGTCCAATCCGCCCAAAGGATGATTGGATGCAAAAATTACAGGATCCGATGCTGGAATATTTTCCGCACCGTACAAATTGACCTTTACATCCAGATCATTGATCAGAGCATCAACAAAATCCAATCCCTGAAGGTCTGCAAAGCGTGTCATAATATCATTTATCTCATCTTCATGAATTGTCCTTTTTAAATAATTCATTAAAAAAGACGGAATCCATTTAGCAAGCCCCGCGTTCTTTTTGTGAATAACTTCACGTATATCAATAAATTTTTTATTCTCGCTTGTGGTCATCAATCCTATTTTTCTGATTAGAAATTACATCTTTAGAAAGGCTTCTAACCAAGCCTTTCTCAATTCGCTGACAAAAATAATAACAGAACGGTAATAAAAGTACAATTTTAAACTTTAAAAATGTACTTATTTGCGATTATGCAATCTGTCCTTTTGCCTGAGTTTTTGAAGTGCTTCAGCAACTCAAACAATTAAGCAGAAATCTCATCTTCGAAAATTTCTTTTGACCTAGTTTTTTTATTAAGTTTGGATATGCTAATAAGTCAATTTCTTTCAAACGCAGATTTCAGCATTCAAAATGCTGATTCAATACAACAGGCGCTCGAAAAGCTCCAAGATATGCTTTGTAAAGAATTAATTGTTTTAAATGGTGACGAATATATTGGCTTGGTCAATGAAACCATTTTATTGGAAGCCGAAGACGAGGAAGCATTGCTTTCTTCCATCCCCATAAATACAGTTCCAATACCGTTAAAGTTTAATCAACATCCTTATGATGCCCTGGTGATGATGACTGTGTACAATAGTACAATTGTTCCTATTTTGGACCAGGACAACAAATATATTGGAGTCTGTACGCAGTTAGATGTCTTAAAAGCAATCAGTTTGATTCAATCACAGAATGAATCGGGCGCAATTATTGTCTTAGCCATCGGACTACATGATTTTTCATTGTCTCAAATTGCGCATCTCGTGGAAAGTGATAATTGCAGAATTCTCAATTGTGCTACCAAAATAAATTTGGACACCGATAATATTGAAGTTACACTAAAAATAGACAAATCAAATATTGGTGCTTTGCTCAATTCATTTTTGCGACACAACTACATAATTTTGGAAACTCACAATACGATAGCATCCTTCGATGACACTGCCGACCGCTATCAACAGCTCATGAATTACATCAACATATAATTAGAATTATTTTTTTCTCATCTTTGCCCCCATTAAAATTGAAAACAATATGAGAATCGCAATATATGGAAGAGAGTTTCAACCCTCTGTTATAACACATGTGAAACACTTGTTTGAATATCTTGTAGATAAAAATATTGAAATTTGGGTGTATGAACCATTCCATAAATTTCTCATCACACAGTTTGAATGTGATTTTAATTTCTTAACATACAATACGTACCAGGAAATTAAAGGTTGTATCCACATTATGCTGAGTTTGGGTGGGGATGGAACAATGTTGTCTGCCGTTTCACTAATAAAAGATTCTGGAATTCCAATCGCTGGAATGAATTTTGGTCGACTTGGTTTCCTAGCCTCAATCAATAAAAATGATTTTGAAGACTCTTTGGATGACATTCTTAACCAGCGTTATAGCATACAAAAGCGTGTATTGCTTTCTGTCGAATCCGAGCAGACAAATTTGTTCCAAGGTAATCACTACGCTCTGAACGATATTACGGTATTTCGTTACGATAGCTCGGCTATGATTACCGTAAACGCCCGCATCAATGGCGAATGGCTTAATTCATATTGGGCTGATGGACTAATTATCGCTACACCTACCGGTTCCACGGCATACTCGCTGAGTTGTGGCGGACCTATTATTATGCCCGAAAGTGGTAATTTCGTGATAACCCCTATTTCACCTCACAATCTTAATGTTAGACCGATTGTCATTTCCAATCAGTTTACCCTGGAGTTAGAAATAGAAAGCCGGAGCAACCAATACATTCTAAGCTGTGATTCGAAAAATGAATCTATTGATACATCCATAAAATTAACGATTAAACAGGCTCCATTTACGATTAATCTCATTAGACTTCCCCATGAGAGCTTTTTCAGCACATTGCGAGAGAAATTACTTTGGGGGATTGATGTCAGGAACTATTAAGCTATTACTAAATTCAAACTAGCTCAGGCTAGTTGAAAAAAAGCACCAAAACTTATTGCCCAAGATATTTCAATCAATCTTTATATATAATGTACTTCTGAATTTCCAATTAAAAATCGATATTTGGAAGAAGTAAAGGACGGTAGAATGATTAAGTTCCTATGAGAAATGCGCATGAAATCATTCATTCGATAAAAAGTTTAACAAACACTATTCATTGATAGGAATACAGAATACAAAGCATAGGTTTTAACACACCGAAACAGCATCACCGTTAAGGTGTTAATTTTATTGAAAACAGCAAAAATGAGTTTTTTAGATCAGATAGATAATATTAAGTTGCCACAGCATATCGCCATCATCATGGATGGAAATGGACGCTGGGCAAAACAGAAAGGAAAACTTCGTGTTTTTGGGCACCAAAATGGTGTAAAAGCAGTGAGAGAAGCTTTAGAAGGATGTGTAAAAGCCAATATTAAATTTCTGACACTTTACGCATTTTCTGCAGAAAACTGGAATAGACCTAAACTAGAAGTCATGGCGCTAATGGAGCTATTGGTTTCTTCACTCAAAAAAGAAATTAAAACTTTTCAGGAAAATGGCGTTCGCTTGAATGTCATTGGCGACATTAGCAAACTACCTTTACATGCACAAAAAAAGCTTCAAGAGACCATAGTAGCGACGAAAGAAAATAAACACTGTACGTTGACGTTAGCATTGAGCTACAGTTCCCGCCAAGAAATCCTAGATGCTACTCGAAATCTAGCACAACAAGTAAAAGATGGACTACTCACTATAGATGAAATTGACGATGAGTCATTTGCTTCAAACCTCTATACGCAAAACCTTCCAGACCCTGATCTGCTCATACGTACAAGTGGAGAATTGAGAATAAGCAACTTTCTACTTTGGCAAATTGCTTACTCAGAACTATGCTTCTTAGATAAGATGTGGCCTGAGTTTACTAAAGAGGATTTGTACAAATCAATAGTAGACTACCAACAGCGCGAAAGAAGGTTTGGAAAAACAAGTGAGCAGTTATAAATGATTTTATTAAATTTGTCCACTGATTTGAAGAAAACAAGCTGGTTAAATTTTCTTAATTAACAAAAATTAACAAACGATTGGTGTACTTTAGCGCCAATAATTTTAGATAAATGAAGCGTATACTACCCGTAATACTATTTTTTGGTCTCTCATCAATGCAGCTCGTCTACGGACAGGACAAAGGTGCTTTCAATTTAAATGACCCAGAAAAAATCAGCTATCTCAATCCCAAAAACTATGTAATTAGTGCAATTGATATAACTGGAACACAATTTTTAGATAAAAATGTATTAATTACCATATCTAAATTGTCGGTCGGTCAATATTTGGAAGTTCCAAGTGAGGCAACTGCAAAAGTAGTGAAGGATATGATGGCTCAAGGCCTCTTTGATGATGTCGAATTATGGGCAGATAAAATTGAAGGTGAAAATATATTTTTAACCATTCGTGTAGTAGAACGTCCCCGTTTAACTCGAATTGACATCAATGGCTTAAGTAAAAGTCAAACCGAAGAAGTACGCAAACGTTTAAATAGCAACACAGGTAAAATCGTCAATGAAAATTTGATGAATACTACACGTGCTACTATTCAGCGTTTTCTAAAAGAAAAAGCTTATTTATATCCGGAGATTACGTTAAAGACGGTAAAAGACTCTGCACAGGCTAATAATGAAATACTTATTGCCGATGTAGATAAAAAACATAAGGTTAGAGTCAAAAAAATGACTTTTACGGGAAATGAGCATTTTTCCCAAAAAGAGTTGAGAAAAATGGCCAAACCTATCAAACAAAAAATGTGGTACCGTATTTTTGGCCCAGGAAAATTCAAGGAAGAGAAATACAAAGAAGGTAAAGAAAACCTCATCAAAAAAATGGCTGACAAAGGATATCGTGATGCGACTATCCTTAAAGATACTGTTATTCGAGAGGGTGAGAAAAATGTGTTAGTTAATTTTGACATCTATGAAGGTCCTAAATATTATGTAGGTAATATTGTCTGGACAGGTAACGCAAAATATTCTGACACTTTACTTAACAAAATTTTAGGAATCAAACGTGGCGATGTCTTTTCAGAAGAAAAATTAACCGCAAAATTGATGGGGCCCACAAAAAATAGTGATGACATCTCTTCCATCTATATGAACGATGGATATCTTACTTTTTCGGTAGACCCTGAACAAACCCGTATTTACAACGACACCATCGATTTGAATTTACGCGTATATGAGGGGGCTCAATATACAATCAACAATGTTATTGTCAAAGGTAATGATGTTACCAATGACCGTGTTGTATTACGGTCAATTTACACAAAACCAGGTCAAAAGTTCTCAAAAGAACAAATTATGCGAAGTGTGCGTGAAATTGCGCAGCTGGGAAATTTTGATGAACAGAAAACCAACCCGGTACCCACCAATTTAAATTATGCAGAAGGTACAGTGGACATCGTGTATAACGTAACAGAAAAACCTTCGGATCAGGTCGAACTTTCTGGTGGTTATGGTGCAGGTCAGATTATCGGAACCTTAGGATTAACATTCAATAACTTCTCTACCAGCAATTTCTTTGACAAAAGTTCATGGAAACCCTTGCCACGTGGGGATGGGCAGAAATTGAGTGTCCGTGGGCAAACTTCGGGTAAACGCTATCAATCGTATAGCTTCTCGTTCTCAGAGCCGTGGCTAGGTGGAAAAAAACCAATTTATTTTGGCTTGAGTGCCTATACGTCGAGCTCATCTTATGGAGGATTTAACTATTATACTGGAGAACAAATTGTTAAAGATTCAGAGTTAAACCGGATCTGGATGACGGGTGTTACGGCTACTTTAGGTAAACGCTTGCAATGGCCAGACAACTGGTTCCAGGCAAATACTTCTTTGTCATTCCAGCGCTATAAGCTACAAAACTATGGAAATTATTTCCTGTTTGATAATGGTACAGCCTATAATATCAACTTGACACAAGAATTTAGCCGTAATTCGATCGATGCTCCTATCTATCCTACTTCGGGCTCTAATATCAAATTTTCTGTACAATTGACCCCTCCATATTCATTGTTCAATAACATTGACTATAAAAATGGTTCCGCGCAAGAACGCTACCGTTGGACTGAGTATCACAAATGGAAATTTGATTCGCAGTGGTATGCAAAAATTGTTGGTAAACTTGTTTTCAAAGCGCAAGCTCAATTTGGTTTCTTAGGTAAATATTCGAGCAAAACTGAAATATCAACGTTCGAGCGTTTTAAAGTCGGGGGCGATGGTATGCAAGGGTTTGATTACTTACAAGGTTCGGAAATTGTTGCACTACGTGGTTATGCAAATGGTGTAATCATTCCTGAAGGGACACAGAATGTGAATGTAGCGCGAAATTCAGGTAGCCCAATTTACACAAAATATCAAATGGAGTTGCGTCATCCGGTTATGTTAAATGACCAGGCAACTGTTTACGTCTTGGCATTTGCTGAAGCCGCAAATACCTGGAACAAGTTTACCGAATACAATCCATTTAAAGTTCGCCGCTCTGCAGGTGTAGGTGCCCGTATCTTCTTACCTATCTTTGGTATGTTGGGAATAGACTATGGACATGCATTCGACCCTATCCCTGGTTTGCCGAGCAGTACATGGAAACAAAACTTTACATTCAGTATCATGCAAAATATGGGCGGTTTCTAGTCCGTGTTGATTCCAAGCTATTTGGACATAAAGTTTAAAAAAAAGCTATCGCAAGAAATTGTAGATAGCTTTTTTGTTTAAAAACGTTTTCCTTAAAATCTTGCCTTACGTTAGCGCTAAAAAGAATACCTTGCCAACATTAGGAGAAGAATTATGGTAGACTGACCAACAAGTTAAATAGTGTTAAACCTGACAAATATCTATTAGATTGCTTCTTTTTTCTTATTTTTGAGCGTTAAATTTACGTAGAACGAATTTACCAAATTAAACTTTTGGAATTATCAAAAGTCATAAGGTAAATTAGTGTTAAACAATTAAACGTATAGTCTATAAAAACTTACAGGAAATATGAAAAAACTATTGTTAGTTATAGCTTTTGTAGTCGTTAGTGCTACAGCGACATTTGCTCAACAAATTGCATATGCTGATTCAGAATATATCTTAAAACATATTCCTGAATATACAACTGCGCAAAAGCAGCTGGATGATCTGTCTAAACAATGGCAAGAAGAAGTTGATCAGAAGTATGCGGAAATCGAAAAGCTCTATCAGGCATACCAGAAAGATCAAGTTTTACTCAATGAAGACATGCGCCGCCGTCGTGAGGATGAAATCGTAACAAGAGAAAAAGAAGTAAAAGACTATCAAAAACAAAAATTTGGATTTGAAGGCGACCTCTTTAAAAGAAGGGCACAGTTAATGAAGCCTATTCAAGATCGTGTAGCAAAAGCTATCCAAGAAGTTGCTACTGCACAGGGTGTAGATTTTATTATGGATAAAGGTAATGAGTCAACTTTTCTTTATGCTAATCCAAAATTGAATAAAAGTAATGATGTCATTACAAAATTAGGGTATAAACCGAATCCTAGTCTTGCAAACTAGGCTGGAGTTTATTATCATTGTGAACACAAATAATATTAATAGTAATTAATTAAAAAACTAAAAGATTGCCATAGTGATGGCTCATTAGATTAAAATGAAAAGCATGAAAAATTTATTAAAGGGTGCGGTTGCTTTAGTGGCAGTATTTTTCTCAACTCAATTTGCAAATGCGCAACAAAAGATTGGTCATATCAACTTTGCAGAAATAATTCAATCTACATCTGAATTTAAAGCAGCTGAAGGGCAATTGAAAACATTGAGTGATGGTAAAACCAAAGAAATTCAAGATATGGTTACCATTTATCAAACAAAACAAAAAGATGCAAACGATAAATTGCGTAATAGAAGTGAAGCAAATAAAGATACAGTTGATCCAGAAATCAACAAGATAGGTCAAGAATTGCAAGATATTCAAGCTCGTATTCAAACAGCTCAACAAGCTGCTCAGGAAGACTTAAATAAAAAAGAAGAAGAATTAATTGCTCCAATCCATAGAAAAGTTGGCGAAGCTGTAAATGCTGTTTCTAAAGAAAAAGGTATGGCTTATGTATTTGATATTTCAAGTACAAATATCCCTTACTTCCAAGGTGGAGAAGATTTAACTGCTGCTGTAAAAACTAAATTAGGTATTTCAGCAACGGCAGCTCCTGCTGCTGCTCCAGCAAGAAAATAAGTTAGTATATAACTTGATATATAAAAAAAGGATCATCTGTATGGATGATCCTTTTTTTATATAAACTCCATTTCAATAAATCAAACACAATTTTATTTGTAATAGATCGTACAATTCTTCCAAAAAAGCTTTCCCTTAAGTCTAAAGAATAAGATAAACTAAAAATCTCATACTTGATTTTCTTGCATTTACCAGCTAAATTTTGGATATTGCTCTAGAAAAACAAACATATCTACCCTAATGAAAACTTCGTGGTCCCAAAATTGTTCTTTAATAGACAAATGAAAGGTACCCAAGAATGCTTCTTCGTTAATTTGATTTTATTCGCATGAAAAAAAAAGTAATTGAGGATAATCCTAAAAAAGAAAGAAAGGTGACTTCCGGTCCTATTCGTGACAAGGAACGCACTAAGGCTCGAATGATCGCAGCTGTCGGAAAGGTAATTCAGAAAAAAGGATATCACGCGTTGAATGGTCCTAATATTGCTTTGGAATGTGGGCTGAACAAAGCATTAATATGGAATTATTTTGGTGGTCTTGATCAGCTAGTGGAGGCTTATATGGCGCAAAAAGACTTTTGGCAATTAGGAGACAAGGGAGTCTTAGAGCAAATGATCTCGAACCCGAGCTCCATCAATATCTCCTCGCTAGAAGAACTACTTCAATCTCAGTTTAACACCTTTTTAAAAGATAAAACGAAACAAAAAGTCATTCATTGGGGATTAGGCGAGAAGACAAAAGCGTTAAAAAACATCGCTGAAAAAAGAGAAATGCTTGGCGAAGAATTGTTTAAACACATAGACGCTAGGTTCGAAAATTCGGAAAACGACCTTCGAGCGACATTTGCTATTCTGGTGAGTTCCATTTACTATATGAGCCTACAGGCGAAATCTACGGGAAGTACTTTTTTTGGTATCGATATCAATACCGAAGCAGGAAAACAACGCATTGAAAAAACCATACGCAAAATTTTAGAGCAAACCTTCACTGATGTCCAGCGATAGACTAATCGAGTATATATAGAAAAAACGTCCAAAAAAATAATCATTTTTGGACGTTTTTTTATCAGCCTCCATAATACCTATTTAAAATTTCAATAAAATATTGCTATATCTCCATTTTTGATTTATTTTTACTATGTTAGCATAACAAAATAATATAGTATATTTGTTTATAACCAAGATTCAAACATATGATAGGTCAACTGATATTTGCAGTTTGTTTCGCTGTAGCATTATTCTTTTTTAGCAAAAATGCTCAAGAGATTTATCGGAACATCAAGCTGGGGCGTCCAGCGGATCGTTCGGATAAAGCGGCGGAGCGTTGGAAGATGATGCTGCTTGTTGCCTTTGGACAAAAAAAAATGTTTAAGCGAATTTTTCCTGCAGTCTTGCATTTATTCGTATACCTCGGTTTTGTTATCATCAACATTGAAATGTTGGAAATTATTATAGACGGACTATTCGGCACACATCGTATCTTTTCATTTTTAGGAAGCTTTTATAATTTTTTAATCGGAGCATTCGAATGGCTCGCGCTGAGCGTGCTGCTATCGTGTATCATTTTCTTAATCAGGAGAAATATCGCTAAAGTAGCTCGTCTAAATAGCCTGGAATTGAAAAATTGGCCCAAGACGGATGCAAATATTATTTTAATCACAGAGATTCTTTTAATGTCGGCTTTTTTACTCATGAACGCTTCTGATCTTAAATTGCAGCTCTATGGCTATGCACATTTTACCTCTGTAGGTTCGTTTCCAATAAGCCATTATCTTCTTCCCTACCTTCCAGCTTCAACAGATACATTATTTTTGATAGAACGGTTTTGCTGGTGGTTTCATATTCTAGGCGTACTCGCCTTCTTAAATTACCTACCCTATTCTAAACACCTACATATTATTCTGGCTTTTCCAAACACTTATTTTTCGAATCTGAATGCCAAAGGCAAGCTATCAAATATGCCTGCTGTCACCAATGAGGTAAAAGCGATGCTTGATCCTAGTTTCACTCCGCCTTCCACAGATGCAAATGCACGTTTTGGAGCCAAAGATGTACAGGATTTAACCTGGAAGAATTTATTGGATGCGTATACCTGTACGGAATGTGGACGTTGTACATCTTCTTGTCCTGCAAATATGACAGGAAAGCTGCTATCGCCACGAAAAATAATGATGGATACACGGGATCGACTAACCGAAGTAGGCGCCAATATTAAAACAAACGGGAGCTTTCAAGATGACGGGAAATCTTTAATTGATACGTATATCAGCCGGGAAGAATTATGGGCCTGTACGAGCTGTAATGCATGCGTAGAACAGTGCCCCGTCAATATTAATCCCCTTGAAATTATTATTGAACTTCGTCGCTTTGCTATTATGGAAGAATCACAAGCTCCTTCGAGTATTAATAATATGTTTGGAAATATTGAGAACAACGGCGCGCCGTGGAAATATGCACAAATGGATCGCGCTAATTGGACTCAACAAAAATAGTTTTATGATGGACAATGAATTAAAAGTTCCGACAGTCGCTGAACTGTTGGCTAAAGGAGAAACTCCGGATATACTATTTTGGGTTGGCTGTGCTGGCAGTTTTGATGAACGTGCACAAAAAATTACACGCGATATCTGCAAAATATTAGCACATGTTGGTTTAAAATATGCCATTTTAGGTACAGAAGAAACGTGTACCGGAGATCCGGCTAAAAGAAGTGGAAACGAATTTCTATTTCAAATGCAGGCCATGATGAACATCGAAGTACTAAATGGTTATGAAATTAAGAAAATAGTTACTGCCTGTCCCCACTGTTTCAATACATTGAAGAATGAATATCCGTCGCTAGGTGGAAACTATGAGGTCATTCATCATACACAATTGATCCAAAATCTGATCGATGATGGAAAGTTGAAACCAGCTGACAACAATGTATTCAAAGGAAAAAAAATAACCTACCATGACCCGTGCTACCTTGGCCGTGCAAATGAAGTGTATGAAGCACCAAGAAAGGTATTGGAAAGCCTAGATGCCCAGTTGATTGAACTAAAGCGCTGTAAGAGCAACGGGCTCTGTTGTGGAGCAGGGGGCGGTCAGATGTTTAAAGAACCAGAACCAGGTTTAAAAGACATTAATATAGAACGTATTGAAGAAGTCATTGATGCACGGCCTGATGTTCTTGCGGCAGCATGTCCTTTTTGTATGACGATGTTAAAAGATGGCGTAAAGATCAAAGAAAAAGAATCAGCGATTGAAGTGTTAGATATAGCAGAAATTACCGCGCGGGCAAACCACTTGTAAATATATTGCCATACAAATTAAAAGAGGCCCGATCATACGATCGGGCCTTTTGTGTAGGGAGAAGAATATCTCCTTTTCACGATTAAATTAGGGGAATCCCAAAGCCGGTTAAAATATAGGGGATTCCCCCGAATCGAAGATCAGCGCTGTATTTTTGCTGACCAAACGACTCTAACATCTAGCCATAACAAAGATACACCCAATCGGTCGATCAATTGTTGTTCATTTCGTTGAAAATGTTGTTCAAAACTTGCCATTTATAAAAAAAATGATCTGAATGATTAGCTATTCAACTTAGTATTGGATCTTAAAGCTCTTTAATCAGGTCATAATTTCTATAGGGCTATCTGAAACAAAATTCAATTAGGTCACATTTTTCGGATATTTTATAAGTAGGAACGGGCGTTATAAATGTGGGACAGCAACAGCATACTTACTTGCTGGATTAAGCAAAGTACTTTTATACAACTTTTAAAGATTTGTTTGAAAGTCTTTGAACTAAAAATGCCCGAATCAAATGATCGGGCATTTCTTTTAAAAATAGAATCAACGCGCCCCTACAATGATCTACAAGGAGCTACCTAGCATATAATTACCAAACGATTCAATTTAACTTTTTTTTCTAATAGGCTATTGGAAAAAAAAGATCTATTTTAGTAACGATTGTTGTCTAAACTTCATCTCTCTCAATCCACTTCTGTACCATTGGTGCCTCGTACTTTTGCATCTTTTCAATCAGCTCCTCAATCGTATCAGCAACCAATAGCATGGCTCTATTTTCCGATTTCAGAAGCCCCTCTTCTACCATGTGATCCACAAATTGAATTAAATGATTATAAAATCCATTAATATTTAACAAACCAACGGGTTTTTTATGTAAACCCAACTGCCCCCACGTTATCATTTCAAAAAGCTCTTCCAACGTACCAAAACCTCCTGGCAGAGCAATAACCCCATCCGCATAATCATTCATAATGCGTTTACGGTCGTGCATGGTATCTACAGTAATCAGTTTTGTTACTCCCGTATGTTCTCTTTCTTTCGAATTTAAAAAGTCAGGAATAACTCCGATTACCTCCCCCTCCTGAGCGAGAGCTCCATTCGCAACAGCACCCATTAAGCCAACGCGTCCACCACCATAAACTAAACGAATACCAGATTTAGCCAAAACCTGACCAACATGGGAAGCCTGTACTTCATAAATTGCCGAATTACCTAAACTGGAAGCACAAAAAACTACAATACTTTTAACTTTATTCATATACAAGTATAGCTAAAAAAACTAGTGGATCAACTTTATTTTTCATATGGTCATATACAAAATTAAAACACCCACATTCCACTCAACTTTGAAATTATGCCTCATGATGATCACCTGATTCGCAAAAATTATCGCCTATTTTAGAACAAAGAACTATAAATGTAAAAAAAACATTTAAAATAAGTAACACATTTAATATCTTTGATTTACCGTTCCTCTTACATAATTGCTAACCAGACAAGCTCATCAGATCTTGTTAAAAACACACGATAATTTCATTCGATATGATTTTAAAAAACAAATTTTTCCACAGCGTTCTTGCATGTTTATTTAGTTTGGCGCTTGACGCCCAAACAACACCCCGATTAAATTATTTCGATTTAAGAGAGGTAAGGTTGTTGCCTGGTTTTTTTAAACATGCCGAAGATCTGGATATTAATTATTTATTGGAAATGGATCCAGACCGACTGCTGGCTCCCTTTTTGCGTGAAGCCAGTTTACCATTGAAAAAAGAATCTTATACCAATTGGGAAAATACGGGATTAGATGGACATATCGGCGGGCATTATTTATCCGCTCTAGCATATATGTATGCTGCTACAGGAAATCGTCGTATCAAGGAACGCCTCGATTATATGCTCGACAACTTGAAACGATGTCAGGATGCAAACGGAAATGGGTATATTGGTGGTGTACCTGATGGTCAAGTTATTTGGACGGAAATTCAACAAGGCAAGATCAATGCAGGTAGCTTCAACCTGAATGGGAAATGGGTGCCGCTATACAATATACACAAAACCTATGCGGGTCTAAGGGATGCCTATGTTTTGACCGGAAATGAATCTGCTAAAACTATGCTTATTAAAATGACCGATTGGGCACTAAAGCTGGTTAGTCAGCTTTCAGAAGCCCAAATACAGGATATGCTAAGGAGTGAACATGGTGGCCTAAATGAAACCTTCGCAGATGTCGCTGCTATTACCCAAAATAGAGCTTATCTTGAACTTGCACGCAAGTTCAGCCATAAATCCATTCTCAATCCCCTTTTGCAACGTGAAGACCATTTAACAGGACTTCATGCGAATACACAGATTCCAAAAGTTCTGGGTTTCAAACGTATTGCTGACCTTTCTCATGACGAAAAATGGGCGGAAGCCGTTAGGTATTTTTGGGACAACGTTGTTGAACAGCGTTCCATTTCCATTGGTGGAAATAGCGTGAGTGAACATTTTAATCCGACAGATGATTTTTCAAAGATGATCCACAGCATTGAGGGCCCCGAAACCTGTAATACATACAATATGTTACGCCTCACAAAAATGCTATACCAAACTGATCCGCAGGGCAAATATCTCGACTTTTATGAACGCGCTCTTTACAATCATATTCTATCGACACAACACCCCGAACACGGTGGATTAGTATACTTCACACAGATCCGCCCTGGACATTATCGCGTTTATTCACAGACACAGACAAGTATGTGGTGCTGTGTTGGTTCAGGTATGGAAAATCACGCCAAATATGGTGAAATGATCTATGCCCATCGTAACAATGATTTATATGTCAATCTCTACATTCCTTCACACCTAGACTGGAAGGAGCAAAATATAGAAGTTATTCAAGAAACAAAATTTCCGACAGAAGCGAACACAAGCATACGAATCAATCCAAAAAAGCCGACTTCATTCAGTCTGTTTATTCGTAAACCGGGCTGGTTAAACACTAATCCGAAGGTTTCGATCAATGGTAAGCGCTACGAAAATTTCTATTTGACCAATGAGCATATACACATCAAACGAACATGGCGAAAAGGTGATATTGTTAGCGTAGAATTACCTATGGAGATACATACTGAACAATTGCCCGATAAAAGTAACTATTACAGTATTTTATATGGACCTATTGTTTTGGGAGCTCGCACAGGACAGGAAAACCTCAGCGGACTGCAGGCAGATGATAGCCGAATGGGACACATCGCATCAGGAAAACAAATCCCTTTACGTGATCTTCCAGTCCTTAAGGCTGAGCCTAATAATATTCCAGCTCTTATAAAACCTATAGCATCCAAACCTTTGCATTTTACACTCTCGGATCTCTATATCGGAAAACAAAGTCTTCAAATGGAACTCGAACCATTTTTTGGTATTCATGACTCTCGTTATATGATCTATTGGCCTCAAGCCACAGCGCAAGAATTACAGGAATTACAGGATAAAATGAGTAGAGACGAAATAGAAAGTTTGGCCCTTAATGCCAAAACGGTCGATAAAGTAGTTGCTGGTGAACAGCAACCAGAATCAGATCACTTTTTTCGCGAGGAAGGTAGCAATGCTGGAGCATTCGGCGATACGCGATGGCGAGAGACAAAAAGCTGGTTTAGTTATACGATGAAAATAACACCCGAGACTAAACTAGTAGCAATCAAATTGCTGGCAGATAGCTCACCTCGAATAACTGAAGTTATGATCAATGGTAAAACCATAAGTACATGGGAAGACAAGGATGAGAAAACAATTATTAAAACAATACAAATACCGCTTCCCCAAAATGCTATAGATAAGACGAAAATAGAACTGAAGATTAAAGCTGGGACAGCATCAACAAGTCACAAGATCTTAGAAGTCCGAACACTTCTCCCTGATTAAAGAAAGCTTCCTTTAATCAAGGGAGAAGTGCCAATTATTGGCTATTTGCCTATTAAAACAGCAGCACCTTGGGGCTGTAATGTCAATTTGATTGTTTTAGCATTAGCAAGTCGGATTTGTTTTTGTTCAGATGCCCGCGCTTTATTGTCTTCGATCAGTTGTACCTTATCTGTGGTCAACATGGGTAATGTTACCGAAATAGTTTTTTCCTTACCCCCTGCGTTGATGGCAGCTACATACCACGTATCCGCCTTCCTGCGGGCAAGTATAACGTATCTACCTGGATAACCATCGATAAAAGTAGTCTCATCCCAAAGTGTTGGAACCTGCTTCATAAAATCGATTACATGGGTTGGCATATCCTGTAAGTTATTCGGTGTCAAACCAAAATTTTGAACCGGATTTTGAAATAAAACAGCGGTTGCTATTTGGAAAGTTTCCGTTGTCTTGCGGATAGTACCACCATTATTTTCGCGGTTATGGCGTTTGTTTAACAAAACTGGCCCAAAGTCCATAGCAGCGACCGAGTTGCGAATAAAAGGATGCAATGTTGCGTTAAAAGCTTCCATATCATTTGCATGCTGTGTAAAAATTAAGTTTTCAGAAGCCAATACGGCTTCGCTACCCGCAAAATTCGGGTACATTCGCTCCCACCCTCTCGGTAAAGTACATCCGTGAAATATAACAGTTAATCCATAATCATTAGCATCAGAAAGAATATCCTCGTATAGCTTAAATGTTTCCTGTTTATCACCTCCAAAAAAGTCGACTTTAATGCCTTTAATACCGATTTGTTGCATCCATTGCATCTCCGCCTTACGCGCGATGGATGTATTCATTTTATTTTTAGGTGTTTGTGGTGCATCGTTCCAGTATCCATTTGAGTTGTACCACAAGCAAATACTGACCCCGCGCTCTTTTCCATAATCAACCAGTTGTTTAATTTTCGCGCGACCAATCTTTGTATCCCACCAATTGTCTATTAAAACAAATTCATAACCCATTGCGGATGAAAGGTCTATAAACTTCTTTTGGTCTTCAAAATTAATACTAGCGTCTTGCCATTCCAACCAGCTCCATGTTGCCCGTCCAAACTCGTATTGCTTCGAAGGCTTATACTGAGGCTCGACGACATCGAAAGGAATTGTGGTTTCGACAATAGGTTTTAAATTACTTCCAACAGTTAGTGTTCGCCAAGGTGTATAACCAGGTAATGAAATCGTTGGAGCCGCCCGTCCAATCCCATTATTCTCCCCATTTTCTGGAAAAGCTATCTTGTAAAGGCCATCTTTCGTACCCTCACTTAATTTAGATCCACAATACGCACTTGATACGCCAGTTTCTGAGACAAGTACCCATCCGCGATCTCCAACATGAAAGAGCGCTGGGAAAGTGAAGCCCATACCATATTTTGAAGCAAGTCCCAAATGCTGATCTGTTTGATACTCCTCTTCATAACTTGGCTTTGTCTTCATCCAACCGATCATCGGAGGAGCCTGAGCTGTCAAAAATGTCGTTGTAAATATTGGAAATTTAAATCCACTCTCTTCTTTTATCAAGGTGAAGTTGGCCGGTTCCCCCATCTGAGGAACATAGTATCTGAACGCAATATTGTTATTGCTTACTCTAAAAGTAACCTCTATCTGCTGCTTTGAAGGATTCTCTAAGCGGTAAATTAGCTCATTTGCCTGATAGGTGACTTGACTGCGCTTTATTTTTAATTCGTTGTAATTACTGGAGATTTCTGACCTCTTTTCTCCTATAGGACGCAGACTATCAATTAAATTAATCGTACTGCTTTGGAGTCCAAGCGGTGAAGCTTCCAACATAGTCTTTCCACTCAATTCAACTTCATAAAATAGATTGCCATTTCTAAGATTCAGTTTAACGGCAAGAGCGCCATCCGGACTAGATACCGATGTCTGTTGTGCTAAAGCAACGGTGCTGTTCAATGACACTACACACAATAAAATGCACCCCTTCAATGTTGATCGTCTAAAAAGATGCCTATAAATATTATTAAACATAGATTTATTAAATTTTAGGTCTGTTATTATGCTAAAGATAAGCTTTTTATTTATAAATGTATAAGAAACACTTATTATCTAATATATCCTTTTCATACAAACTAATGCCACTAAGACCAACAAATGATTGTTATGAATAGAAATTTTTTCATAACGGCTTTTTCTTATCCTATGGAAAGTTATAAAAAACAAAAAAGCATTATAATTGTAAAGAAGTAGTGACATTTATTTTTCAATCTTAAAACATGTTAACTTATGAATCTAATTATGAACGCGATAGCAATTGCCAGTGTAGCAACTGCTTCCTTAATACCCCCAATAGCTGAACTCCCCTCATTGCTCATTCAGAACCATCAAAGCGTTGCTTTTTTACAAGAAAGACAGACCTTAAAAGATGAGTACATCGGAACCGACTCGCTAGTACAGTACTTTAATCAAACAAGTGCAGAACTTGAAAGACAAGTTGCTGGACTAAGCGAAGCGCAACTTCAGTTTAAGCCCGCATCCGACAAATGGTCTATCAGTCAATGCCTTGAGCATATTATCCGTTCGGAACGGATAATATTTGAAATGGCGAAGAAGGGCCTGGATCAAGATCCCCAACCTGAAAGAAGAAATGAAATCAAATTGACAGATGAGAATCTTAAGAATGCCCTGACTGACCGGAGCCAAAAATATCAAGCGCCCAAGGAACTTCAGCCCGAAGGAATTTATAAAGATGTAAGAACTGCACTCACTGATTTCAATGCAACCCGACAACCCGTGCTTGATTATATTAAAAAGGCTGATGTAGAAGATCTCAGAAATCATGTCAGCGATTCTCCAACTGGTCCCATTGATGGTTACCAAGCTCTAATGTTTATTGCCGGACACTGTGCACGTCATACCAAACAGATCGTAGAAATAAAAGCAGATCCAAACTTTCCTAAAAAATAGAAAATGAAGAAACTGACTTATCAAATTAAGATTAATGCTGCTGTCTCACGCGTTTTTAAAACAATGCTTGATAAAGAAACGTATAAAAAGTGGACAAGTGCTTTCAATCCAAGCTCTGATTTCGAAGGCATATGGGAGGAGGGCGAAAAAATTAATTTCATCGGAATCAATGAGCATGGTGAGAAAGAAGGGATGATCGCTGAGATTGCACAATATATTCCCAATGCATTTGTATCGATCAGGCATTTGGGAATTTTGAATAAGGGCCAAGAAATATTATCGGGCCCCGCTGTCGAGGATTGGGCTGGCGCACTGGAAAACTATTCTTTTTTCGCCGTCGAAGGAAAAACCGAATTGAAAGTGGATGTAGATACGAACGACGACTTCATCGAATACTTTAATCAGGTTTGGCCGAATGCTTTACTCCGCTTGAAGAATCTGAGTGAAATGGAATAAAAAAATATTGCTAACTATCTCCTTTCTATTTTTGTCTCGTTTATTTTTGTTTCTTTACCCTAACGTCAAATATATTGTAATACCGCAACGTGCTGAAGTCTTTAAGACTCATAAAGTCATAGGTAAGAGGATAATTAAAAATATTTTCTGTTTGCTTCTTATATAGAAGCATATCAAGGAGTACAGTTTCGATAGCTTTTGCTCCTGTTGGATATTGAATAAAGCTCCTCTTACCGCCACCACGGTAGTATATCAGTAGCTTACTGCAATCAAGCACTTTAATATCGAATTCATCCAATGGTTTGTTGTCCAATATTTTATCTATGGCTGTATTTAAGCTTGCCCGTGTTGAATCCGTTTCTCCCATTAGAATCGTATGCGTGCCGTAAGTTACTGAGGAGAGTACGTAAGGAGAATAACCTGCCTCGGAAAAAACAGCTACTTCAGCTTCTGGATAAGCATCATGATATTCCATAAAATCGATAAATAGGGTGAGTTTATTGACGTTGCTTACCCGCAGTGTACTATTTGTTTTGTTAATTGTCGTTGAGTCGCCCCTTTTTACAAGCGACAATATTTTTTTTACATCTTTCGAGTTACCGAGATATCCTTGTATTTGGGCATAATCCTCAAACGTACTGGAACTGAATATTATGCTGCTCACCTGTTTCGATTTTTCGAACTTATCTGCATAACTAAGGACATTACTATAACTAGGTTCAAAAAATCCCAAATCGACAGAAGCGTCGTTGTGAGATAAAAAATGGAATTTTACTTTTTTTGCCTTAGATTCCATGCTTTCCAAACGGGGACCTTCTATCGTATCCTTTAGATGCCATATACCACCTAAGTAAACCTGCTCATCGATGTTGTCATCGGCAAAAAGTTCACTCATCGGTAACTGTACTTTCCGAATTTCGTATTTATCCTTTGGAAAAGTAGGTTCATTTTTCGTGGTATCTGTAGGTACCACTACAGGTGGTTCTACTTTAGGCTCGATAGGATCTTTGGTACAGCTAATCCATACAAGCAAGCTGATAAGAAGCAAAAAATTTCTTGTAAACATAATAAAGTTTTAATGGGCTAGTTCTACTATCGGTAATATATAAAACGATATGAATTTATTATCAATAAAATTAAATATAATAACCTAAGATAACACTTATTTTATACAAATCCAAATATGCCCAAACATTATTAAATTTCTGCCAAAATAACAACCTCTTAAATTTCGCATTTACGATAAAGTATTGTGATGTTGCTAGAACAGCTGAAAATTGAAATTGCAGAAGAGGTAACTGATTTTAGGCATAAAAAAAGCAGACAAACTCAATTTAAAGAGTTGTCTGCTAAAGTGCCCAGGAGCAGATTCGAACTGCCACGCCCATACGAGCGCCACCCCCTCAAGATGGTGCGTCTACCAATTTCGCCACCTGGGCTTATGTTCACCTTTGGTATCACAAAAATAAAGAATTTTCAGTCTTTTACAAGTCGAAAATACCTTTTTAAAGCATTATTTTACTAAATTCCTATTGATCAACGTTCTAATTACACCGTCAACAAGCCCAACTCTTGGTACGATGATTTGTTTTAGACGGCCATGCTTCATAATTGTCAGGAAAATTTCACTCGCAGGTATGATTACATCTGCACGATCTTCGTTTAAACCCAATAAAATTATACGCTCCTTTAAAGAAAATGACGATAAATGTTCATATACAGCCTTTAATTTGGCATAGGATAACGGCCTATCCAATTTTTCATTGGATAAGCGCGCAAGCTTATTAATATTACCACCCGTACCAATGCCAATCACCTGCTTATACATATGTGTATTGCTTCGCACCCATTCTTTCAATTCATCCCAGGTTTCGGCCTTGTCCTGATTATCGAGAATTCGTATTGTTCCTAGATTAAAAGACCTTGAGTTGACCAAAATGCCATTCGCGAACAACGACAATTCTGTACTACCACCGCCTACATCAATGTAAAGGTAAACTTTATCCTTTTCCATCTTATTATCCCAATGACTATTGTAAATAATCTCAGCTTCTTTTGCACCTTCTATAATATCGATGTTTATACCGTTTTTCTTTACCTCAGCAACAATATCAGCTCCATTCTTCGCATCACGCATAGCGGAAGTGGCACAGGCTATATAATCTTCCACATGATATACGTCCATCAGTTCACGAAATGCCTTCATTGTTTTTACCAAACTCTCTGCTTTCCGTGGCGATATTTCCTGATGAATAAAAGCATCATCCCCCAAACGAAGCGGAACACGTAGCAGTGTAGTTTTCTTAAAATTATACTGGTCTTTTTGTCCTATAATGTCAGCTATCAAAAGACGAACTGCATTGGAACCTATATCTATTGCGGCGTATCTCACTTTATATATAATTCATTAAATTATGCTAAAATAAACACAGTAATTAAAAACTATGTTATATGAATGTTAAGTTATCATTAATTTAACAAATAACAAACGATTATTGCAGGGAGTTTGATCAGACATGGCCATAAAAAAAGAGTATTCATTTACATGAATACTCCTTCTCAATTTCTTTAGCCTACTGCTTAGTGATGATGTTCTTCAACTTTACCACCGGCTAACGTATAGATTTCTGCCACTTTTTTCAAAGATTCTTCGGAAACATGAATGACATTTTTATTCGTATTGAGCTCCTCATGCGATAATCTTGTATTGATCTCTCCTTGTTTTTCAACCACAAGTGCTAAAAATGCTTTATCGTTGAATGCAGATGTACTGTCTGAACCTATTGACGCTGGGATCTGAAATGCAGGCACACCGCGCTGTGCGTCGCCAACATGCAATTCCTTCGCTAGATTGTCCAATTCTGGTAACACGGCTGCATATGCTTCTTTAATCTTAGCAGCCACATTTTTCACCTCAGCTGAAGTAGATTGTTTTACTGCTACATCGGCAAGATTTACCAGGTAGTTTCCATTTTCGCCAACGAATTTAATCATTGCAAATGCATCACCATCTGCTAACGAAGCATTCGCATATTGACGCTGTCTATCTTCAGCAGTTTGTCCACAAGATGCAAATAATGTACTTGCACAAGCCGCAACAATAAATAACTTATTAATCTTCATATCAATTTTGTTAACTATACAAAAGTAGATAAAATATATGTTCTCCGAAACCCTATCTTTAAAAAGAAAGCAAAATTACGCAACATTTCTTCCCGCATTCACAACGCCAAAGATTGTACGTGCTATTAATTTCGAATAATCGTCACGTTGTGCATCCGTCAGCTGATCCGAATTTAATGCACGAATAGCAAAATGCTGTATAACCAATAACGGCAGCACAATTCCTTCCCGCGCTAAAATAGACTCACGATCCACTGGATAATTCTCCATCAGTTGTGACGTTCCACTAAGTTTCAACAGATATTCTTTGGTGACCTGATATTCGTTGTACAGTGATTTCCAAAAATCACCATAAATAGGATCGTCTTTCATGTAAGCGGTAATGTCAAAATTGGATTTTGTCATCGACATCATACAGTTATCGATCAATGTCTGGAAAAATCCCGAAGAAACATATAATTGCTGCACATCCTTCCAAAGATTATTTTTTTCCGCCCATTGCAGTGCAGTTCCCACCCCATAAAATCCGGGGATATTTTGTTTCAGCTGGCTCCAAGAGGTCACAAAACTAATTGCGCGCAAATCTTCCAACCGCAACTCACGGCCCGAATTACGTTTAACAGGTCTACTTGAAATATTGATCGACGATAAAGCTTTTAATGGCGACATGGTCTCCAAGTACGGCAAAAATAATTCATTCGTGCGTAGATCCATAAACTTATGGTGACTTAGCTCAGCCAGTTTGTCAATGATTTCTTGTTGATGTTTCGTTAATGTGTCGCCCACACGTTGTTTCAAGTCAGAAATAATTCCGGCGTGCAACAATTGCTCAATATTAAAGCGCGCTGTATCTAAAGACCCGTACTGACTACTGATGGTTTGTCCCTGAATCGTCAACTGAATATGATCATTGGCGATTTCTTTTCCCATAGATGCATAAAAACGCTGTGTTTTTCCTCCACCCCGGGCTGGCGGGCCACCACGACCGTCAAAAAATACCAGATCGACTTCATACTCGCGTGATATTGCCGTGAGTTCGATTTTTGCACGATAGATAGACCAATTGGCCATCAGATACCCACCGTCTTTCGTGCTATCTGAATAACCCAACATGATTGTCTGCTTATTTCCTCTTCGTTTTAAATGTGCTTTATACTCCTTATTACTGTACAAGGTTTTCATTACATCTGCCGCCCTAGTCAAGTCATCAACAGTCTCGAACAAAGGCACAAAATCTATCGTCAAAGCCTCTTTTTTCCAACCTGACCATAAAAATAGTTGACGAAGTCCCAAGATATCACTGGCCTGTTGGCAATTACTAATAATAAAGCGTTGTGCTGCTCGCTCAGAACCTGAACGCTGGATATCTTTCAATAATTTGATCACTCCGGAAGTATCCTTCGTCAACGCATCCGCATCCTCTCCTACTGTTAAGTCAAGTTCTTTAAATTTTAATGCCTTTTGCTTATCGCTTTCATTCAGCGTTAGGTAATCCAATGGCATCCCGGTCTTCTCTTGGTTGTGCTGGATCAGATAATTGGTAGCCTCACGAAGTATGCGGCTATCTTGTCGGATATCCAATGTGGTGAAAAAACAACCGAAAGTCATCACTTTGCGGAGTAAATCATCAACAATCTCAACGAAAAGACCATTGTGGTATTGCACTAAAACATTTTTGATTGCTTTTAGATTAGTGATAATATTGTCGGTTTCGTCCACAGGATGATCAACTGGATTAAAGCTATTTTCGTAGAACAATGTTTGCAGATTTTCCATATATTCTTCAACCCCACGAAAGGTGATCCGCCGCCTAACGATACGAAAATCCCTGTAATAACATCTAAATAAAATAGTACGTAATAGGGCGGCAACTTTCTTGGTGCTCTCCACACTTACGTTTGGATTACCATCACGGTCACCTCCCGGCCAAAAGCCCAATTCGATCAATTGTTTTACTTCTTCTGTCTCTACATTTAGTTCATCATCAATGAACGACTGAATCTCCGAAGCGACCTTATAAAACACATTTTCCAAAAACCAAGCTAAACTGGCAGCCTCATCTACTGGAGTCGGCTTATTTTTGTTGATGAATGGCGTCTTACCCAATTGCTGCAGTAACAAGTGAATACTATGTATATCATTGGTTTTGATTGCATCAATTAGGTCGTTTATAATGCCTAATACTGGTCCGGGGTAAAACTGGGTAGGATGTGCAGTCAACACGAGACGTACAGAAAAATCCTTCAATTTAGAAACGATCTTACGTCGCATATCATCACTGCCTTCGGCATTCTTAATCAATGCTCCTAAAACGTTTTCATCATCGCCGCGGCCGACCATCTGAAATGAAGAATCTTCTATTGCGTCAAATAAGACGACCTGACGCTCTATATATTGAACAAATCGAAACAACAAATCGATACGTTGCTCTTCCGAAGAAAATTCCTCATGCTGATCGAAGAAACTTTTTATGATCTCATCAGGAGTTAAATGCTGATCGACACCCTTTTCACATTGCTTTGCAAAAAATGGCAATAAAGTTCCGGTATCTTTAACACGCTGAAACGGCAATGTTAAAAACAAACTTTTGAAAAGCTCAAAGCGTGTCAATACCTCGTCCTGAAAGACGGCTTCATTTTTACTTTGCTTCATATTTAAATCTTTGAAAGTGGTCAAGAGAGTTTAGGTGACTCTTGAAATTCTGTAATATCTCTGAAATTACCCTATGCCTCCAAATATAATAATATTATATTTAAACAAATAAAAAAATATAAATTGATCAAAAAAACAATTATATTATTATAAACATACTAACAAACACTTCTGATATTGCTATCCTTAGATCACCAGTAATACTAAAAATTAAGCTTCTTCCTCTGTTAGAGGGCTATAAATGAAATAGCGATTTACCGCGCTCATGGAGTAATATCGAAGAACAATTGTTTTTAATATGAAAAGCAATTTATCTAAGTTTGTACTATACATTATGAAACAGACACAAGAAATAAAAAGTTTTTTCTACAGCCAATATTTTGCTGATGGACTCCGAATCACTATTGGATGTATCGTGCCTGTCCTTATATTTGCTACTTTCGGACAGTTTACCAATGGAACAATCGTTTCCTTGGGCGCCCTTCTAGTGGGCCTTTCCGATACACCGGGAGCCCCCAGCCACAGAAGGAAAGGGATGATTGCGGGAGCAATTTTGACTACACTAACTTTTATTCTGACCAATGTAGTTAATCAAAATGTATATCTACTAGCAATATTTATCGGCATGGCCTGCTTTATATTCGCTATGTTTGCAGTATTCAATAGCAGAGCTGCCAATGTGGGCCTCATGTGTATTCTGATGATGTTGATTCATGTACAGATTCACTACCCCATCGCAGAAGCCATCAATTATTTAGGCTTTTATACATTAGGAGGATTATGGTATATCGCCATCAGTCTTTCCATTACCCAGGTTCGTCCTTACCGGTTGGCTGAACAGGAACTGTCCGAAACGATCCGTTATGTCGCAGATTACATCCGGTTGAAAGCTAATTTTTACGATGCCAAAATCGATAATGACAAAAATTACCTGAAGCTTATTGACAAACAAGTTGAAGTAAACCAGCATCAGGAAAACTTACGGGATGTATTGTTTCAAAGTAAACGATCGATTAAAGATACCACGAAAGTAGGACGCTACCTAACACTCGTTTTCAATGATATCGTCGACCTCTTTGAGCAAAGTATGGCAGCGCATTATGATTATAACGCCATCAGTGAGCGCTTTGGCCCCACGGGAATCTTAGAAGATTTCAAAAATGTGATCTTAAAATACACCAACGAGCTTGACAATTTAGCCTATCAGCTCAATACAAATACACAGCCTAAACCCTTATATGATTTCGACACAGATCTCAGCCGTCTTCATGCTAAGATCGATCAGCTGGATCGAAACCAACAGTACAGCACGTTCGCATTACGCAAAGTATTAATCAATTTGCGCGATCTCGTTCGTCGAATCAGAAATATATACGGCTACTCACATCTACAGCCGGATGATGTCAAACGCAAAGAAATTGATGATGCAAAACGTTTTGTCCAGAGCTCCCCAATCGATTTAAAAAAGTTTCGTGAAAACCTTACTTTAAAATCGACTATATTTCGACATGCCTGCCGGATGGCAATTGTCATGTCGATCACTTATTATGTGTTTGAAGTAACCAATATCACCAACAATGTGTACTGGATCCTGCTCACGATTATGGTGATCTTAAAGCCTGGCTTTGGACTCACAAAAGAGCGAAATATTCAACGGCTTATCGGAACCACAATAGGTGGGCTCATAGGAGCCTTTATACTCTTAACCATTCATGATCCCACTGTGCTATTCGTACTGTTGGTATTCTTTTTTCTAACGGCATACAGCTTGTTCCGAGTTAATTATGTTATTGCCGTACTTTTTATGACACCCTATGTATTGATTATGCTGAGCTTTGTCAGTGCCAATACCTTGGATGTCACAAAAGAAAGAATATTGGATACATTTATAGGTGGTATGATCGCGTTTCTATCCAGCTATGTTATTTTCCCAAATTGGGAAAGCATGCAAGTCAAGGAATCCATGCGTAAGCTACTTATCGCCAACTACAATTACATTGTTCAGGCATTGAAAGAAATTGCAGGTCAAGCACCTTCCGTCACCGATTATAAATTGACCCGCAAGGCTGTCTATGTAGAAACAGCCAATATGGGTTCTACATTCCAACGGATGCTGACGGAACCAAAAAAACGTCAAAAATATACGAAGGAAGTGAATAAATTCGTCATATTCAACCATATTTTGGCTTCTTTCTCGGTGACCTTAATGAACCATCTTGACGAAATGGACAATAATTATATCAATAAGGACCATGTTCGGGCAATCCGAAAAATCTTAAGTTCACTTGAACAATCCATTCAACTGCTACATTCTGAAGATAGTACCAAGGAATTCGTTCCTCTGATCATCGAGATTCCAAATGACCGATTTGCCCATACAAACACCAGTTCAGTAGATGGACAGCTCCTGAACGAGCAATTAGAGTTTTTAGGTAAAATTGCTCAAGATTTACATAAAATTGTTCAGGATCTCCACGCCAAAAGCACAGCAATGTCAGAAAATGATCTGCAAAAGGCTTTAAGCTGATTTATTCTATAAAATTATCGACATTTACATCATGAGTGATAGCATGACACAGTACGACCTGATTATAGTTGGCGGCGGGCCAATTGGCTTAGCTTGTGCCCTAGAAGCGAAAGAATCAAATTTAAATTATCTTATCCTTGAAAAAGGCTGTTTGGTTAATTCTCTTTATAATTATCCCCAGAATATGACTTTTTTCTCTTCCTCCGAAAGATTAGAAATTGGAGATATTCCTTTTGTAACAACCAATCCTAAGCCCAGACGGATGGAGGCTTTGGAGTATTACAGACGCATACAACAAAAGTTCAACCTAGATACACACCTCTTCGAAGAAGTACTTGACATCAAACAGCAAGGATCCGGTTTTTTGGTTACCAGCAATAAAAGGATGTATTTGAGCAAAAAAATCATTATTGCGACCGGCTTTTACGACATTCCGATGTTGCTCAATATTCCGGGCGAAGAACTTCCCAAAGTCAGGCACTATTATGATGACCCGCATTATTATAGCAGTCAAAAGGTAATTGTTGTTGGCGCTAGTAATTCATCTATTGATGCTGCGCTTGAAACTTTTCGAAAAGGAGCTCAAGTATCTTTGGTCATCCGTGGCAGCGCAATCAGTCATCGGGTAAAATACTGGGTAAGACCAGATATTGAAAATCGAATTGCTGCAGGGGAAATTGATGTCTATTATAATAGCTGCTTGACCGAAGTAACACCGACCTCCGCGTATATCCAAACCCCAAATGGTACTATCGAAATCGAAAATGACTTTGTGCTGGCTTTAACGGGCTATCGACCCAATTTTGATTTTTTGAAAAAGATCGGGATTGACATTCCCCTAGAAGCACCTTGTATTCCAAGTCATAATGAAGACACGATGGAAACAAATGTAGCGGGAATCTATCTAGCAGGCGTTGTTTGTGGTGGCTTAAATACCCACCTATGGTTTATTGAAAATTCACGAATACATGCCAAACAGATTATCGGACACATTCTTCAATCAACACTTACTTAGCCTGAAACCGTAAGCCATTTAAGAAGATTTTCATCATTTTCTTTTGTAAACTCAGGATATGATCGAATTCCTCTTTTGTGGGAAATAGCATATTTTTCATATCCTTCAGTATGCCCATACGCATACCGAACAGCGAGTATAAAAGAATTCTGGCCGTTTCATTGATATCTTCAACCTGTATTTCTCCAGCATCAATACCGATCTTCAGAATCTTCTCAATAATTTCAACTTCCCGAAGATAAGATTCTTTAAACACCTGCTCCAATTCGTCGGGGAGTTCTTTCACCATCTTCATGGTATATTCAAACAAATTATAATATTGATTGATAATTTTGACACGCATATCAATGGAGTACATCATGATTTCCTCGAAGTCGCCTCCCTTCCCTATCACGACCTCCAGATCTTCGATCATTTTATCAATTACATATTCGAAGACAGCAGAATATAAGCTATTTTTGTCTGGAAAATAGTAGTATAGCAATGCTTTTGAAAAATTGAGATCTTTGGCTATTTCCGACATCGTTGTCTTAGCCATTCCGAAGTGTGCAAAGCGCCTTGTCGCAGCTTCTAGAATTTTGATTCTTTTTACATCTGCATTACCCATTAAACTTATATTTTTTATCGTAAAATAAACGGTTTATACTATCTTTACCGATTATCATGCTAAAGATAGCTGATTTTTTTGAATTTCTGAAAATTAAAGTCAATATGGAGTTAAACGTTCAATCGAATATTTCTTTAAAACCTTTCAATACGTTTGGAATAGAGGAAAAGGCAAATTTTCTCATTGAAGTGAAGGATAATGAAACATTGACCGAAATTTTTAAAAACAACATTTTCAAAGACAATTTTTTTGTTCTGGGAGCTGGAAGCAATGTTTTGTTCACCAAAGCTTTCGAGGGATATATTATCCGCATGACAAGCAAGGGCATACAGTCAAAAACTGATGGCAACGATGTCTATGTAACAGCGCAAGCTGGAGAAATCTGGAACGACTTCGTCTGGTATTGCATTGAGCATAATTACGCTGGTGTTGAAAACATGGCGCTGATTCCTGGCACTGTAGGCGCCTCCCCCGTTCAAAATATAGGTGCATATGGGACAGAGTTAATGTATATCTTTCACGAATGCCAGGCTTTTGATACACATACAGGTAGGTTTGTACTATTCCAGAAGGAAGATTGCTATTTTTCCTATAGGGACAGTATCTTTAAAACAGCACATAAGGGCCGGTTTATTATCACTCAAGTAACCTATAAACTCAGCTTAACCCCTCATCTTAACACAAGTTATGGCGCAATAGAAGCAGAGCTTGATAAAGAAAATATAACCAATCCAACTATTGCCGATATTGCAACCGTTGTCTCCAAAATACGCGTGGAAAAGCTGCCCGACCCCAGTACCGTCGGAAATGCAGGAAGTTTTTTTAAAAATCCCATAGTAACTGAATCATTCTTCGCTACGCTCCAAAAAGAATACCCAACTATTCCGCACTATCCAATGCCCAATAATGAAACAAAATTAGCTGCAGGATGGTTAATCGAACAATGTGGTTGGAAAGGAAAGGAATATGGACAAGCAGGTGTATGGAAAAATCAGGCTCTTGTACTAATAAATAGACAAAGCGCTAGTGGACAGGAAATTTACCAGCTGTCGGAACATATTATAAGCGACGTAGCCAACAAATTTGGCGTTACGCTAGAGCGTGAGGTTAATTTGTTATAAAACCGTTAATTAATTCGCGTAAACTTTTCACAAGTAAAAAGTGACTCCAAAAACGCTCCATAGGGCTACAGAATCACTTTTAGCTAATTTTATTTACTTAAAGTTAGTCTTAAAACTGTCTTATCTGCCTTAAAATAACCTTAAAATTATATTAACAAATTCTATTTTACAATTTTTGGCGCATTATTTGCCTCATACTTTATGAACCTGATTTTATAAACTTACTGTTTTGTAAAAAGAACAGTTATAATTCATTAAGCTATGACTAAGAATGAATTTGACACCATGGTGATTGAGCAATCCGACTCATTAAAACTGTACGCCAGAAATTTTACCAGCGATTACGAAGATGCAAACGATCTCGTTCAGGATACAATTCTGAAAGCTGTAACCTATTTTAAAAATTTTAGAGAAGGTACAAATTTAAAAGGATGGCTGTATACCATCATGAAAAATACATTTATTAATAACTATAGACGTATTGTAAAAACAAACTCCTTTATCACAAAAGATGAAGATATTTCTAATGCAAACCTCCTCTCGTCTGCTTCCGCCAATCAAGGAGAAAGTAAATTTGTGATGCAGGACATTCATGAAGCATTATCAAATCTTTCCGAAGAGTATTACATCCCCTTTACACTTTACTTTGAAGGTTTTAAATATCATGAGATATCTGAACACCTGAATATCCCTATTGGAACAGTAAAGACACGAATACATGTTGCCAGAAAATTAATGAAAAAATCGCTATCGTCGTATAAAGTAGCCTAGTTTTTATATCTTCGCCAACTCAACATCACTAATGGCAGAGGAATTATTAGAATATAGCAAAAGTCAATTAGCTTTACGCAACGGTTGCGACAAACCGCAGATCTGGGTTGCCTACCGTGGCTACATTTATGATGTGGGCAAAAGTAGATTGTGGAAAAATGGAATGCATTACGAGCACTGGGCAGGGCAAGATCTAACTGAGGAGCTTCAAGACGCTCCTCATTCAGAAACTGTATTTTTAAAATTCCAAATTATTGGAAAATTAAAAGATAAATGATGATTATAAATTAAACTGAGATAGCGCTACAAAAGCGTTCAATCGCTTTTGTATGTCCTCTTGAGTGAGATTAACCAAGCGATCTGTTCCAAATTTCTCTACACAAAATGAAGCCAGTGCAGAACCGAAAATCAAGGCGTTCTTCATATTTGTAAAGTTTACGCTTTTTACTTTCGCCAGATATCCAATAAAACCTCCTGCAAAAGAATCACCTGCGCCAGTTGGATCAAACACATCTGCTAATGGAAGCGCCGGAGCAGAAAAGATCTGATTCTCACCGAACAAAAGTGCACCATGCTCACCCTTTTTAATAATTAAATAGCGCGGCCCCATTTCCAAAATAACTTTTGCTGCCTTAACAAGGGAATACTCGCCAGATAGTTGTCTGGCTTCTGAATCATTTATAGCTAAGACATCAACCATCAGAAGAACCTTTCTTAAGTCATCCATCGCAACATTCATCCAGTAGTTCATTGTATCGAGCACAACTAACTTTGGCTTATGTTTAAAGCGCGCCAAGGTGGTTAACTGTATTTGAGGGGTAAGGTTACCCAAGAGAAGATATTCACAATCCTGGTAGCTCTCTGGAATAATTGGATCAAATTCAGCCAATACATTTAAGTCTGTAGCTAAGGTATCGCGGCTATTCATATCATTATGATATCTGCCCGACCAATAAAAAGTTTTACCACCATTTATTACCTGAATGCCCGTTACATCTATACCCCGGTTCTTGATAAGATCAAGATAGTTGTTTCCAAAATCTTCTCCAACAACGCTGACCAACCTGATTTGATCACACAGATAGGATGCCGCCAGACTCGCGAATGTACCGGCACCACCTAGAATTTTGTCAGTTTTACCGAACGGCGTCTCGATAGTATCGAAAGCCACCGTACCAATAATTACTAAACTCATAGTTTTTTTATAAGCATGGTAAACAAAAAAAACCGGCATAAAGCCGGTTTAAATATTGCTCCTGAAGCTGGGCTCGAACCAGCGACCCTCTGATTAACAGTCAGATGCTCTAACCTGCTGAGCTATTCAGGAATTTAATTCCGAGAAATTTCTTTCCCACTGAGTGTACAAAAGTAGTACATTTTAATTTGTTATGCAAATAAAATTATTGCATTGCTGCTCCTGAAGCTGGGCTCGAACCAGCGACCCTCTGATTAACAGTCAGATGCTCTAACCGGCTGAGCTATTCAGGAATAAAAAATTGAATAATATAGATAACTCCGGTTATGTAAGTTACTAACTTGCTCCTGAAGCTGGGCTCGAACCAGCGACCCTCTGATTAACAGTCAGATGCTCTAACCTGCTGAGCTATTCAGGAGTATTTTTCAATTTTTCCGGAGACCCTATTGCGTTTCCGTGATGCAAGTATCGGAAGATTATTAGAATAGTACAAATTTTTTGATCACATTTTTTACAACTTCCTAAATTCCAATTAGAATAATTTATTTTTATTTTTCCACTCCCCTTTAAAAAACCCCTTTCCCGGTTATAAAACGAACTTTATAGTTCTTTTGCTGACTATGAATAGGGTATATCTATCAATATCAATACCCCCTAAAGCAGTACACCTTTCAAAATAAGCGTAGCCACACTAAAATAAATCAATAAGCCAGTAACATCAACTAAAGTCGATACAAAGGGTGCCGATGAGCTCGCAGGATCAGCTCCCAGCCGTTTCATCACAAAAGGCAACATAGACCCCATCAAAGATCCCCAGAGCACAACACCAACCAAAGACAGCGAAATAACTAATGCAACCAACACCCAATACTCACCATAGCTATGCGCAAAAGACTGCCAGGCCATAATCCGCACAAAACCTAATGTACCCAAAATAAGTCCCAGGAGCAAGCCCGATATAATCTCCCTACGCATCACCCGCCACCAGTCGCCTAGCGTAACTTCCCCCAAAGCCATCGCCTGGATAATCAATGTCGACGCCTGCGAACCACTATTGCCACCACTGGAAATAATAACCGGCATCAATGCAAATAACATAATCGCACTTGCCATTTGCTCTTCAAAATGTTCAATCACTGTCGCTGTCAAAAGTTGCCCAAGAAAAAGTACAATAAGCCAACCGGCTCTCTTCTTCACCAGGTTCTTAATCGATACATCCAAATAGGGCTCATCTAAGGCCTCGGTTCCCCCGATGCGCTGCATATCTTCGGTATACTCCTCGTTGGCAACCCAAAGAATATCATCAACAGTAACAATACCCAACATCACGCCATGTTCATCAACAACAGGCAAGGCCACCCTATTATTCATCCGGAAGATGTTGATTGCCTCCTCCTGCGGGTCATAAGCATTGAGCGATATTAAGCGATGATCGATCAATTCCCCAACCACTGTATCGGGCTCCGCCATCAATACATCTTTGATCCGTATATCATCAACGAGCTTACCCGCACCATCAATCACATACAATACATCTATCGTCTCTGAATCCCTTCCATACCGCCTGATATGACCCAGTATTCGCTCGATACTCCAATGCTCTTTTACGGTGATATAATCAGGCGTCATCAAGCGCCCCACACTATCTTCCGGATATCCCAGTAAAGCCAATGCTTCAACACGATCTTTGGGTGGTAAAAGTAAAATTAGATGCTTTATATCGTCCTTCATTTCAGAAAAAAAAGAAGTCCGATCATCAGGAGGCAATTCGTTAATTAAGGCACTAATTTTCGCTTTAGAAAGCTTCTTAAAAATCCTGTTCTGAGTAGGGAAATCCAGAATACGAAAAACGTTTACTGCGCGATTCAAATTTAATGATTCAATAAATAACGGACCATGTTCGGGCAACTCATCAATCAGCTCTTCTACTTCTGAAATATTTAATTCATTCAAAAATTCTTCCAGCCCAACAAGGTCTTCACTTGCTATTAATTGCTCTATTTGATTCACCTGCATTTCCAGTTCTTCCATATCTCCTATCGATTTAAAAAGCCTACATCTACACAAAATTTATATGTTACAAAAATCGCTTTTTTAAAGTAAATTCTGAATAAAAAAATAAATAATAAAAACCTGCTGTCTGTGGTTGCGATTAGCACAAACAACTCAAGCTATGTTCAATATCTAAATCAAAAAGAAGACATTTTGTCATTAATAAAATTTTGAAGAAAAACGATCTTGCCAACAATTTCCATTGGCTAGAGAGAAAAGATTATGATGAAATCTAACATCTTACTACTAATTCATTTTTTATTATGGAAGAAAACAGAAAGAATCCCGTCACCTCAAAAACATTCCCCAAAAAGCAACAATCCATAGTAGCTAAATTTCGACATAAAAAAAAGGCAAATTTTCCAGGTACACTCATGTAATCGCTAATTATTTAAGTATATTCGTCGTATGCTTTAACCTATTTCATATAGTGTTTTTTTTTATAAACGTTCACTATTCGCAGGCACCTGTAAAGAAAAAAAATAGCAGAAAAAAAAGCAAATTACAAAAATATAAAAACCTATCATTCAGAAATAAAAAAGAATTTAAATGAACTTAAATTTCATATAACAAACCTTAATAAAACTAAAAAAAATAGCAAACACAAAATAAACTAAGATTAATGAGATATAACAAAATAATTACCAGCACATTAATACTGTTATCATTAACAATATATTCACAACAAAGTTGTGCTCAATTTTTTGAAGATAGTCAAGCGCCACTAAGCCAAAAATGGTATCAGATTGAAACGAAGAATTTTCAACTTATTTTCCCAGAGGAAATGAAGAGCAAAGCCCCTACCCTAGCTGAATATGTTAACCGATCGCTACGTACAACTGCTAGAAATTACAAAGTAACACCGCGGAAAATTCCATTCATTATTCATAACACGAATCTACAAACGAATGGATTCGTACAATTGTCTCCTCGTAAATCTGAACTGTACAGCACCGCTGGAGCAGAGCCAGACAATCAGACATGGCTACCCAATTTGATCCTGCATGAGTCAAGACACGTAAGTCAATTTGACAAATTGACAGGTAAACTTCGCGCTCCATTTTTTGAACAATTAGCCCTAGCTTACTACGGACTGACCGTTCCTTCCTGGTATTTTGAAGGTGATGCAACCCTTACAGAAACCATATATTCGGAGGGCGGAAGAGGAAGATTACCCGCTTTTGAAATGCCCATTAAAGCGAACTTTCAATCTAATCACCACTACAGTTTCAATAAATATTTACTGGGATCCTATAAAGACATTGTTCCAAGTTACTACACAATCGGCTATCTGATGACCTCCACTTTAAAGTCAGAATTACCTTCGAATTATGAGGCCGACCTCTTTTCGGAGCTTAACAAAAGGCCGTTATACCCCTATAACATCAATCGCGTTTTAAAGAAAAAAATAGGTGGAAATAGTGCTTATTTATACCACAAAACAATAGCAAATTTAGAGACCATATGGAATAAGAAAACAAGCGACTATCAATACCAGAAATACAAAGAAATAGACAAGAAAAACGACAGCTATTACAACAGCAATTTATTACCAAAACACAAGAACGGTCTGATCTATTTCATTAAGCAGAACCCACAAAAGACCAACGCAATTTATACGTATGATGTGGCAACAAAAACAGAAAATAGGCGCGTTAAAACTGGCATACAGTTAACACCACATTTTGACGTAAACAGCAATTACATCGTATGGGACGAGCTCCATAAAGATCCGCGTTTCAACAAAAGAACATACAGCGTTATCAATGTCATGGATCTCAAAACAGGGAAAATTAACCAGCTCAGCAAACAGACAAGATATTATTCACCCATTTTAAGCCCAGTAGACGAAACCATTGCCTGCGTTGAGGTAGATTTATCCAACGACAGCTATCTGACGCTTATAAACCTTAAAAACAACAGTATCATCAAACGGATTAAAATAGGCAACGCCGAACAGCTGCAACACCCTGCTTTCAACCCCAAAGGCGATAAAATAATAGCAATACGATTATCCGAACCCGGAACCGCACTGTGTGAAATCGATCTGAAAAATGACAAAATCACCAACCTAACACCGTGGGGTAATCAACAATACGAAAGACCACAATACCTTTCAGGTATGAAAATCATCACAAAAGCAAACTTCAACGGTATCGATAATATTTACAGTATCGACCTCTTATCTGGAAAAAAACAGCTTTTGACAAAGGCACAATTTGGCGCATTCAATCCTTTTTACGATAAGAATACAAGGCAATTATTCTTTAACGACTACCAGTACGACGGCTACAAGATCGCCCAGACATCCGTCGATACCGCATTTGATATCGCTACCGAAACGGATTATTTTTCCCACTACTACACCACCGCATTGACCAAAGACAGTGTCAAAAACATTGCTTCAATCCCAGCAGATACCAGTCAGTATAACCAAATCGTCCCCTACAATGGTCTGGGCAGAACATTTAATTTTCATAGTCTTTCGCTAAGCAGTAGTAATTTTGAAAGCTTCGACAATTTTAAACCTGGAGTCTTCTGGTTATCAAACAATATCTTAAACACCACACAAATTGCGCTTGGGTATGAATATGACACCGATATTCGCAAAGGGCTATATTCAGCTGAACTAACTTACAACAAGTACTTCCCAAAATTCTCGCTTCGCTATGAAAACAGAGGGCAAATCGCAGCAGCAAGTATCCCGAATAAACCGGACAGTAGCATCCGTTTCGATTGGCGCGAGCATTATGTATCTTCACAAATCTCAATTCCACTCTCCTTTTACAGAAGAGACTACGTCTATTCTACTGGATTCAACCTGGCAACAGCCTACCTAAGGCGATATGATCTTAGTCGAACAGATGTCAAAAATTTTAATTACGAAACCGCATTTCCATTAACATACCAGCTTTATCTCAATCGCAACGCCCGAATGGCCAGGATGGATCTTTATCCAAGATGGGGACAAAATGTGAGTATCACCTATCGACATACCCCCTTTGAAAACCACGCAAAAGGTGAAATCCTATCAGCACGAACAATATTCTATCTTCCGGGGTTTAGGAACAATCACGGTTTTCAAATCCGATTGAGTGCTCAAACTGGATCGGGAATTTATCAATATATCAACGATATCCCTTTAGTGAGCGGGTTTAGCTATTACAAATATGAAAAAGTAAAAAATACCGTATTGGTCAACTACCGTTTTCCAATAGCTTATCCTGACCTTGGATTAGGATCAGTGGCTTATATTAAGCGCGTAAAAGGCGGTATGTTCGCCGACTATCAAAATATTCACAAACACCCTGATGTTTCACCAAAAAGCTTCGGCGCATACGTTTCACTTGACTTCAACGCCTTCAGATATCCGCTTCCAGACTTCGAATTCATCGTTAAGGGAACCTATATCAATGACAACTCAACAACGCAACGTATAGTTCCAACATTCAGTCTAAGCTACAGCTACTAAGGGTGGATCGCCCAATTAAAATTGAGTGCCAACGCATAATGATCTGACAAGGGCAACCCCTTTGCATTCGTGAATAGATTGTTTTCTATATTATAGTCCCGGGCGGCAAGACTGAGTTCACTGCTGCTCCTGTAAAGAATCTTATCAATAGATTCGCTCTGATTACATATAGACAACATATGCTGGGGTTTGAACGTGTGGCGGGCCTCTGGCACTAAGCCCCCATTTTCTAGTTCAACCCAGCTATCAACTAAAGCCGTTGAATCCATAAAATCATGCAGATTATCATCACAAAAGCTATAATGTGCATTAAAATCCCCCATCACAAGAATTGACCTACCGCCAGAATGTTCACCGATGTAATCGCGCAACTGATTGAGATTATCGCGACGTGCGCTTGAAGCTTTTCTGCTGTTTTGTGCATTTGCATGAACATTGTAGACGTCCAGCCAGACATCGGGCACAATCTCCACTTGAACAAAAGTAAAGCCCTTGGGTGTTAAAAAATCTGCACCCGTACGTTTCTTCCATGGAATACGGACAACATCAGTCATTGGAAAACGAGACAGTGTATTTAAACCATCACCAAAGGGCACACGACCCTTTGTTTTCGTGCGGAAGGGATGTAAATTTCCGCCTAAATATAAACTTCTATTGTAGTTAAAATCTTCCTGTACATTCACGATATCAAAAGGATTAATCTTCCTTCCAATTTCGGCAATACTCCTGCTTCTACCCGTTATCGCCGACGAAATAATCCCAGGCAATCCCGCGACATTATATGTCAGCACTGAAAAGAAACCGGAACTTATTTTTTCTCTATTCTTATTTTTGTCCATCGATATCTGCATATATAACCTTGTCTGATAAATTTAGCAATTACAATAAAAACTCACGAGTACTGTACAGTTAATTAACGGATAATTGATATAATCTGACATTACATCCATAGTTCAACACGAGCAATAGCGCTATCCTTAAAATACAAAAAGGGACAACGCAATGCTGTCCCTTTCCTGAAAGATTTAATTTATATTAATCTTCGAGTGCCTTTACGCCAGGAAGCACCTTTCCTTCCATGTATTCCAAAAGTGCACCACCGCCTGTACTGACATAACTTACATCTTCAGTCATACCGAATTTACTTACAGCAGCAGCGGAATCACCGCCACCTATTAAAGAAAAAGCTCCATTCTTCGTTGCTTCCACAACTGCATCAGCCACCGCTTTAGTACCTTTTGCGAAAGTATCAAATTCAAACACACCCATTGGACCGTTCCAAAGAACTGTTTTAGAATTTTTAATGATCGACGCAAAGTTTGCTGCAGAATCCTGACCAATATCCAAGCCTTGCAAATCTGCAGGAATTTGGTCATTTGGCCCATCATATACATTAGCATCGTTGGAAAATGCATCTGCTATCTGCGCATCAGTGGGAATAACTAGGTTTACACCTTTTTCTTTCGCCTTTTGAACAAGCTCATTTGCTAAATCAAGTTTATCCATCTCCACCAATGATTTGCCAATTTCGCCACCTCTAGCTTTAATAAATGTATAGGCCATACCTCCGCCTATCAGGAGATTATCAACTTTATCCAATAGCGCTTCGATCAATTGAATTTTATCTGAAACTTTCGCTCCACCCATAATAGCCGTAAAAGGTCTAACCGGATTATTCAACACCTTCTCCGCATTTCCGACCTCAGCTGCCATCAGATAACCACTATATTTAGCTCCTGGAAAAAATTGAGCAACAATAGCTGTCGAAGCATGAGCTCTGTGGGCTGTACCGAAAGCATCGTTCACATAGATATCACCTAATTTTGACAACTTCTCAGCAAATTCAACATATCCCTTTTCTTCTTCTTTATAGAAGCGTAGGTTCTCTAGCAACAAAACCTGACCAGCCTGCAAAGCCGCGGCTTTTTCTACTGCTTCTGTACCAATACAATCATTGGCAAACTGAACATCAGTGCCTAGAACCTGTGAAAGATGAGCAACAATATGTTTTAATGAATACTTATCAGTAGGACCATCTTTTGGCCTTCCTAAATGGGACATCAATATCACGCTTCCACCATCTTTCAAAATCTTCTTTATCGTTGGAGCCGCTCCCTGGATACGATTATCATCCGTAATATTGAAATTTTCATCCAAAGGCACGTTGAAATCCACACGTACCAAGGCTTTTTTACCTGCAAAATTTAAATCGTCTACTGTTTTCATTCTGTAACTTTATTGATTTGGGATTAGGTCGTTTTGTCAAACGAACAGCTAAATATAAAAAAAAGCATTTGCTTTCATTAGAAATAATTATTTATTCATTGCAATTCCTAACTTAGATTGAACTTATCAGCACGCAACGTAAGAACTACCCGCATCATTATAAATTGTAATTACCCACACCATACTACGGTTGAGCTTCCTTTACGAATCAATTACTAATGAATCTCAACGCTATAAGGCAATCTCGCCTGTACCCCCGTCTGTGCTGTAGCTTTTTTCATAACATCAAAATAGCGATAGTACTCGCCCATTTGCTCTTTGGCAAGCCAAACTTGAACTTTCTCTTTCGAATTATTCAATATTGAGGTAAAAGGATCTTCTTTCTCCGGATACTGGGACACTTTATAGTTACTCAATTTGGCCTTTTTAGCGGCAGCCTGAATTGCGGCATCCAAGTTACCCAGTCGGTCAACCAATTTATTGTTCACTCCCTGCGCGCCAGTCCAAACTCTTCCCTGTCCAATGCTATCCACATCAGCGATGGATAATTTGCGGCCATCTGCAACAACTTTAGTAAATGTACCATATACTTTATCCACTTCCCGCTGGATGATATCCCTTTCTTCTGCTGTCAACGGCCGATCGAAAGAAGTCATCAAATCAGCAAACCGACCCGTCTTTACACCATCATAATGCACTCCAATTTTATTGTTCATCAGATTTTGGAAATTAGGAATTACACCAAATACACCTATAGATCCTGTAATTGTAGTCGGTTCGGCAAATATCGAATCTGCTGCCGCCGAGATATAATACCCCCCTGATGCAGCTAAATCTCCCATCGATACGATTACAGGTTTCACTTTCTTGGTCAAAACAACCTCCCGCCAGATAATATCCGATGCTAGAGCAGATCCACCAGGAGAATTGACACGCAAAACAACAGCTTTAACAGCATCATCTTCTCTTAATTTCCGTAGTTCACGGGAAAATTTATCACCACCGATTTGACCCGGTCCTGTCCCCTCACCGTCAACAATTTCTCCAGCAGCATAAAGAACTGCGACTTCAGATCCACTCACATCGTCTTTTACCTTCTTATTATAATCCAATAGGGAAACGAACGATATGTCATCTTTTTCCGAAATTTTCAAACGTTTTCGCAAGTCCGATAGAAGTTCGTCTTTATATAGCTTGGCATCCGCAAGCTTATATTTTACCGCATCGTCCGCATCCCGAACTAGATAGTTATTTGCTATCGCCCGCAATGAATCCGAAGAAATTTTTCTGCTTGCTGCTATTTCATCAATAAAAGTAGTATATATACTTCCCAAATAAGAAGTTACCTGCAAACGGTTGGGCTCACTCATTTTATTCAAAAAGTAAGGTTCAACAGCACTCTTAAAGGTACCTACCTTGACAATTTGCATCTCTACACCAACCTTGTCCAGCAAGTCTTTATAAAACATCGTCGAACTTGCCAACCCTTTAAAATCGATTGTACCTTGTGGATTAACATATACCTTATCAGCGATGCTCGCCACATAATAAGCCTTTTGGTCGTAGCCGGCATTATAAGCAACAACAAATTTACCCGTCTTTTTAAAGGCCAAAAGTTCGTCCCTTACTTCCTTTAAACTTGCAAAGCCAACACCGACATGACTCGCATCTAAATAAATACCCTTAATATTTCCATCTGTAGCCGCATACTTGATCCTTGCCAAAATATCATCTAGTCCAATATTTTTGGTCGAATAACCGGGAAGATTGAGACTCCCCAACGGATTGGCTTCACTTCTTTCGGTAATATCATAATCAAAAGACAGGTATAAAACCGAATTGCTTTTAACAACAACTTCCTGATCAGAGGATGCCGAGCTGATAATCGCTCCAATAATTCCCATCAAGACAATAAACAACACAACAAAAGAGATTACAATCCCTGTAATTGTTGCCAGTACATATTTAAAAAATGATTTCATATTTTGTAATTATATCCGATTAATAACAAGCTCTACCAATCGAATGCGCTATTTTCCATTAAAGGTAATGCAATATTTTTTATTCACACAGTCTTTTATTTCATCTATATCATATTTTCTTCCCAACGTGAGCTAACTCGCTAACAGAAATTGCATAATCAGATGGAATTAACAGGCAAACTTCATCATTAAATCCCTCAAAAGCCTATTTTTGCAATATGAATAAGATATATATCCTATTGGGCACCAATCTAGGGGATCGCTTTCAGCAGCTTAATTTAGCGAGAAAGCAGCTCGAGAAACATGCTGGAGAGCTAATTGAAGCATCGTCAATTTATGAAACTGCTGCCTGGGGAGTTAGAGACCAACCTGCTTTTTTAAATCAGGTTATCTTGGTAGCTTCCGAATTACCACCCTTAGAATGCTTAAAACTAACACAGCATATCGAACAGGAATTAGGACGCGTACGTAAGGAAAAGTGGGGCGAAAGAGTTATTGACATCGACCTACTCTACTTCAACCAAGAAATCATCGACCTACCATCACTTCAGATTCCACACCCCTACATTGCCCAACGTAGGTTCACACTCGAACCCTTAGCGGAAATCGCCCCCGACTATGTTCACCCTGTTTACAAAAAAAATAATGTATATTTATTGGATAAATGCAAAGACGATTTACCTGTAAAGAAAACAAGCAACAATGAACCATCTCGACATTGAACTGATCAGCCTAAACATGTTCGACAATCAAGAATTAATTAAACAATTTGTATCCATGTACCTTATTCAAACACCTGTCGATCTCGATAAACTCCGTCAGGCACTTGCTGAAGGTAACCTGCAGAAAATTGGTGATGCCGCCCATCATATCAAACCGACAATGGACTATATAGGTGCTTTTCATCTGAAAGAAAAGTTGGAAGAATTGGAGAGCCAGGCAAAAAACAAGGAATCTTTAGAGATATTGCGGGCAACTTTCAGTATCATCGATATCGAGATGAAGGAACTCCTTTTTGAATTAGAACAATATGAAAAAACGATCTAAGCCAGATCGTTTTTTTTATTGAAATGCAATGCAGATAAAATGAAATACAAAATAAGAATAATAGGAAGAGCCATAAATTGACCAATCATAAAAAAGATCAAAGTCAAGATCAGAAATATAAACCGATATTTATTTGTTTTCCATTCCATGGAACTAAATTTCATCGAAAACAACCTAATTTCACTCACCAATAGATAACTTGTTAAAAAAACACTACCGATTAAAATTAACGGATTTAAAACAAATTGGGGATAGGTATCAGCAATATACGGAAGTGAGAGCACATAAAATGTATTCATTGGTGTATTGAGGCCGATGAAATCAGAAGTTTGGCGCTCATCCAAATTGAACTTGGCTAAACGCAAAGCCGAGAAGACTGTAATAATAAATCCCAAATAAGGATATAAAGAGCCATCAGGAAATACCTTTGACAATAAAGTAAACATGATTGTTCCAGGTAAAAAGCCAAAACTAACCATATCGGCCAACGAGTCAAGTTCCTTCCCAATCGACGATTTAACATGAAGCAGACGCGCTACCATTCCATCAAAAAAATCAAATATCCCCGACGCAAACACACAGATGGTAACAATTTTAATATTACCTTGTAAGGCCATTAACACAGCGATACACCCACTAAATAAATTTAGACAAGTCAGCAAATTGGGAATATGTTTTTTCATATACAGGATCTACATTATAAAAAAAGCCATCATTTTTTTCAAATGATGGCTAAAATATCAAAATTTGATGGAATTACCCATTCATACTGATCAAAAATTCTTCATTTGATTTAGTTCCACGCAATTGTCCTTGTAAAAATTCCATAGCCTCTGTAGAATTCATATCGGACAAATGGTTACGAAGTACCCAAATGCGTTGCAATGTTTCTTTGTCGGTCAACAAATCATCGCGACGCGTACTGGATGCCGTAATATCGATTGCCGGGAAGATACGTTTGTTTGCCAATTTACGATCCAGCTGTAGTTCCATATTACCCGTACCTTTGAATTCTTCAAAGATAACTTCATCCATTTTAGATCCTGTATCTGTCAATGCCGTAGCTAAAATAGTTAATGAACCACCGTTTTCGATATTCCGGGCAGCACCAAAGAAACGTTTTGGCTTATGTAAAGCGTTAGCGTCCACACCACCTGACAAAATTTTACCAGACGCAGGGGCAACTGTGTTATATGCACGAGCCAATCTCGTGATTGAGTCTAACAAAATAACGACATCGTGTCCGCACTCTACCATACGCTTTGCTTTCTCAAGCACGATATTCGCAATCTTAACATGGCGGTCAGCCGGTTCATCAAATGTAGAAGAGACAACTTCAGCACGAACACTTCTTGCCATATCGGTCACCTCCTCTGGGCGCTCATCGATTAATAAAATAATCAGATAAACTTCCGGATGATTTTTTGCTATAGCATTCGCAACCTCTTTCAACAAGTTTGTTTTACCCGTTTTCGGCTGCGCAACGATTAATCCACGTTGCCCCTTACCGATAGGCGTAAATAAATCCATGATACGCGTAGAATAATTTCCAACGCCCATATCCAAATTTAAACGCTCATCTGGGAACAATGGTGTCAAATAATCAAATGGTACACGATCACGTACCTCTGCAGGATTTTGTCCATTGATAGCCTCTACTCTGACCAAAGGAAAATATTTCTCCCCTTCTTTAGGTGGGCGGATACAGCCTCGTACCGTATCTCCCGTTTTCAAGCCAAATAATTTGATTTGAGATTGTGATACATAAATATCATCAGGGGATGTCAAATAATTGTAATCAGAAGAACGTAAGAAGCCATAACCATCGGGCATGATTTCCAATACCCCTTCATTAACAATTACATTATCGAAATCTGTACTTGAAGAAGTGTTTTCTGCTTTAGGAGTTTGAATGGTTTTCTCAGGTTGGGCGCCTTTATCTGCTGCTGTTGTGTCCGCAGCTGCAACGGTGGGTTCTTCATGCTCAGAAACTTCACGTTTCCTTACCGTTACAGGTTCCGCAGTTTTAATGGTCCGCACACGTTTACGTGTACGTTCAGCATGTTCCTGACTATCTTCCTCTACTTTTGATACTTTTTCAGCTGAAGCTGGAGCGGCTTCCTCTTCTGCGCCAGTATTACTAATTCTTTCGATTAATTCTTGTTTACGCAATTTATCAGCATCTGCGATACCGATCAACTTAGCAATCTCGCGCAATTCTGATACGAGTTTAGCGTTTAATTCGTTAATATCCATTAATGTGTTGTGTATGATTTTTGGATTTTCTTTTTGAGCTTTATTCTGAATTCTGATAACACTTAAGCGAGTTTCCAAGATTAAGTGAGATGAAGAACTTAATGATTTCTTTTAAATCCGAAGCGGATTAAATATTGAGAACCTTGACAAAGAAAAAAACAAATTTTGTTATTTCAAAATATTTCAAAAAAAATATTTACTATTGTAACTAGTAAAACGATTTAACAACATTTTTAGATTGAATTTATATTTTTTTTCATAAGTTCGTACCTTTCAAAATTTAAGTTTTTAGATCCCTTATATGGAACAGCAACAAACTAAAACTAATTACCCCGCGCTTTACACACTAATTATTGTGTTTTTCTTCTGGGGGTTCATTGCCGCAGGGAACAGTGTTTTTATACCATTCTGCAAAAATTACTTTCATTTAGATCAGTTTCAATCGCAGCTGATTGACTTTGCTTTTTATACAGCCTATTATATCGGCGCATTGCTACTGTTTATTTTCAGTTCAATTGGTGGAAAAGACCTGGTTGGAAAATGGGGATATAAAAAGAGTATCGTTTATGGTTTACTTTTCTCAGCTTTAGGTGCTGCAGCCATGATCGTTGCTGTCGAAGTGAACCTCTATGTTGGTATGTTGTTGGGCCTCTTCGTCGTTGCACTGGGTTTTTCATTACAACAGACCGCGGCAAATCCATTCGCAGTTTTGTTGGGTGACCCAAAAACCGGTGCGTCTCGGGTCAACCTCGGAGGTGGTATTAACTCTTTCGGCACAACAATAGGCCCGCTTGTTATCGGATTTTCGTTATTCGGAACATTTGAACCTATTTCAGACTCCGAAATTGCCAACCTTCCGTTAAATAAAGTAGTCTATCTCTATATAGGCGTTGGCCTGTTGTTTATTTTAGCTGCAGCGCTATTTAATTTCAGTAAAAAAGTTCCTGCTGGGATTAGCGACGAGCCAATGGAAAAAGCGAACAAAGCTTTACGTACATTGATTATTATGACTGTTTTGCTCTTCGGTATGTTCACACCCGTTTTCTTAAGCTATAAAAGTGATTTAGCCTTAGAAGTAGAGCAATTACACAAACAAGTTTCGAGTTTAACCGATCCCGTTCAGATCGATCAACTCAAATTACAGATTAAAGAACTTGCCAAACCTCTCGAAACACAGCGTATGCTTTGGTTAGCAGGCGCTTTGGTCGTTGTTATTGGTGGTTTGTTATTCTCTAATAAAAGTGCCCAAAAGAATCCAGAAGGTTGGGGTGCGATGAAATACCCTCAATTGGCTTTAGGTATGCTTGCTTTGTTTATCTATGTTGGTATCGAAGTAGCCATTGGTAGTAACCTTGGCGAATTATTAACCCTGAAAGAATTTGGTCACCTGCAATCATCACAAATTACACCTTATGTATCTATGTACTGGGGGAGTATGATGATCGGCCGATGGGCAGGCGCAATAACCGCGTTTAACTTAACTAAAACCACCAAAAATGGTTTGTTGGTCATAGTTCCACTCGTTGCCTTCTCTATTATTATTGGAGTTAATACACTCGCTGGATTTGAAATGTCACACCTCTATTATTATGTTGTGTGTATTATTCTTCAAATTGTAGCATTCTACCTAAGTAAAGAGAAACCTGCTCGCACATTAATTATTTTCGGATTATTCGGAATTATTGCCATGTTGGTTGGGTTGTTCTCATCGGGTACAATCGCTATCTATGCTTTCTTATCAGGAGGTCTTGCTTGTTCAATTATGTGGTCGTCCATTTTCAGTTTATCTATTGTTGGTTTGGGTAAATACACCGCTCAAGGCTCGGCATTCCTCGTTATGATGATTCTTGGGGGTGGTGTTCTTCCTCCGATCCAAGGAAAATTAGCAGATATTATCGGTATTCACAATTCATATATTCTACCATTGGTCGGATTCTGTTATGTTGTTTTCTTTGCGATCTTTGTGAAGGGAATATTAACAAAACAAGGAATCAACATTGACGAAATAGAGGCTGAAGGAGGACATTAATACCCCTCACTAATTGTAAATAGTACACTATTTAAACAATTTTATTACACAGCTCAAAAACAGGCTTAGCGATATTGTTAAGCCTGTTTTTTTATCTACTGACTTAATGACAAAAATTTATTTTTCGAAAAATCAACGGATAAATTATGATATTTAAAATTAAAAAATGTATTTTCGGGGAATTGATTAATGATTGATTACTCATTTTATAACGATTAAACACAATTAAAACTACTCAATAATGATAATCATTGCTGACGGGGGATCAACAAAAACAAACTGGTGTTTGTTAGACGATTCGAATAAAAAAATCTACTTCAATACAGAAGGATATAATCCTTATTTTGTTGATAGTGAATACATTGTAAACTCCCTAAAAAAAGGACTACCGCAAGATTTGCCTTTTGAAAAAATCTCGGAAGTAAACTATTATGGTGCCGGAGTCCACAACAAGGAAAAAGCACAAATCGTAGTTAATGCCTTGAAAGAAGTATTTACAACAGCCGAAGTTGAAGTAGGACATGATCTTCTTGCGGCAGCAAGAGCATTATTAGGAACTCAAGCCGGATTTGCTGCGATACTAGGAACAGGAACAAACTCCTGCCTTTATGATGGCAAAGAAATCACATTGAACATCGACTCCGGCGCTTATATTTTAGGTGATGAGGGTTCTGGTAGTTATATCGGTAAAAAATTACTAGCAGATTATGTTCGTAATTTAATGCCCAAAGATGTGAAGGAAGTATTCTATAATACGTATAAAATGACAAAAGACGAAATTATGGATGCGGTTTATACCAAGCCTATGCCTAATCGTTTCTGTGCTAGTTTTAGCAAATTTGTTTATGACAATAACGTCAATATCGAATATACGCGCAATATCGTCGATGAAGCTTTTGAAGCTTTTTTCAGAAACCTTGTCAGCAAATACCCGAATTATCAGAGCTATACCTTCAACTGTATAGGTTCAGTAGGCTATAATTTCAGAAATGTATTGGCTGAAAAAGCTGAACAATATGGAATGAAAGTAGGTAAAATCTTACGCTCTCCAATTGACGATTTGGTACAATTTCATATTGATAGAGCGACAGCTACTGCCAAATAAAAGAACACAATCTTTAACATAGTGAAAAGGTATCCAATTTGTATTGGATACCTTTTTTAGTATAGCATACTTCAGTTTCCAACTTCCCTAACGATCAAAATAGTTCATATCTGCTGAGTGCATTAATTTCCAATTAACTATTTAAACCTTTTTACAAGATATTTTAATGATTTAATAACGGTAATTTCATGGGTACAAAATAAATGTATCTTTCTTTTGTAAAAGAAGATAAGAGATTTATCGAATAAAATCAGTGTGGTTCAACTCAGGTTGAGTCATCATTCTAAACAGAGATAAATAAAAAATTATTGCAAATGAAAAGAAGCCTTGATATACTTGTAATCTCAGATTTACACTTAGGTACCTACGGCAGTAGAGCAAAAGAACTTTTACTTTACTTGGAGTCAGTATCTCCCAAAATATTGATATTGAACGGCGATATTGTAGACATTTGGCAATTTAAAAAAAGCTACTTTCCGCAAGAACATCTCAAAGTCATCAAAAAAATAATTGACATGAGCTCCTCAGGTACAGAAGTACATTACATCACGGGCAACCACGACGAAATGTTGCGCAAGTTTACAGACCTTAAATTAGGTAATATCAAGCTGAGCAATAAATTACTTCTCTCCCTCAATAACCAAAAAGTGTGGATCTTTCATGGGGATGTTTTTGACGCTTCCATCCATCATTCTAAATGGTTGGCAAAACTGGGTGGATGGGGTTATGATAAACTTATACAGCTTAATAACATTATTAATTACTGTCTTGACAAAATGGGTAAGGAAAAATTCTCCCTGTCAAAAAAAATTAAAAGCTCTGTTAAAAAGGCGGTAAAATATATATCGGATTTTGAACATACAGCAACCGAGTTAGCCATAGAAAAAAACTACGACTTTGTCATCTGTGGACACATACATCAACCTCAAATCAAAGAAGTCATTACCCGAAAAGGAACCTGTACGTATATGAATTCTGGTGATTGGATTGAAAACCTCAGTAGTTTAGAATATAAAAACGGTGAATGGAAACTGTTCTATTTTGAAGAAAACAAAGAACAAATCCTTAAAAACAAAATCATCGATATTCCCCTATTCAGTTTGGAAGATCTTAAAAAAATTGTCATATCCTCATAGATACAAAGGAATTAAACCTGAAAAGGTTGCATTATACAAAAAAGCCGAGTTAGCTCGGCTCTTTTGACTTTAAAGCTCAACTGTCGTACCGATTTCAGGTAATGATAGTGATATATCCGCATTTTGGAATTTATCCAACGCTTGTTGCTTATCGATAGTGATTGGCGGAAACGAATCATAATGAATTCCGATCACCCGGGCGCAGTTCACAAATTCAGCCGCTTTGACTGCATCATCCACGTCCATAGTGTAATGCCCTCCTATCGGTAAAAAGGCCCAATCGAGGTTCATTTCAGCCAACAATTTCATTTCCATGGTTAAAGCCGTGTCCCCTGCAAAATAAATTCGTTTGCCCTTTACATTGAAAACAAAACCTACTGGAAACCCTCCGTATCGACCGTCAGGTGTACTATTCGTATGTGCAGCATAGACCATTTTTACCGAACCAAATGGTAGCTGAACAGTTCCACCTAAGTTAAATTCGATGACTTTATCATCGGCAACTCCCTGTCTGCGGACCCAGTCTGCGGTTTCAACAATTGCTAAAACAGTAGCATTACTATTTTTTTGGATCGCAGCCATATCGGCTACGTGATCCTGGTGCCCGTGGCTTAAAAAGATATAATCTGGTTTAATCGAATCGACGTCGATTTCTTTTGCCAGCGGATTATAGGTGATAAATGGATCCATAAGTACCCTTATCCCGTCAAAATTAAACTCCACACAAGATTGTCCGTAATATGTCGCTTTCATGATGATCACCTTATTGATTAAATAATCCGCCCAGTCCTCCCAACATATCCTTGCTAGCTGCCTGCATTTCAGCCTGGCTGATATTCTCAGCTTGAACAATAGCCTTATTCAAAGCAACCACAAGTAATTCTTCCAATTCTTCCTTATCCGCGTTTGATAAAAATACAGGATCGATGATTACCTCTTTTATCTCTTTATTTGCTGTCGCCACCACACGGATTAATCCACCTTCCGCCTCACCGGAAACAGAAATTGAATCCAGTCTTTTCTTAATTTCCTCTGCCTTTTGTTGGGCCTCAAATAATTTGTCAAACATATTTTATAGCATTTATTTTATGCCAATTTACAAAAATATGTGCATACCTACTATCGCTAATTTACTTTCTACAGTACTCACCTCTTTTTCTGAAATTGGCTGTCCTTATAGATAGAAAGAACCTTCAGTTCGCTTTCATTGCTCTTGGTGTCTACGAAGTCGTGAAGGTTTTGTATTTTTGTGGTATGCAAAGCAATCAAGAAAAACTTGTCGCCCATATTTTGGACCAGCTGAACCTAAATTCAGCAGCTATTCCAGCGGAAACTTATAACAAATTACTTTCAGTGCAGCCTCAAATCGTGGATATCGATGATATGATCACCTATGTCAAAAGCATCGGCAATAAACTCGATGCTAGTGATAAAACCGATGAATTCATTGAAAAAATTGAAGATGAAACGAATATCCTCATCCATAAACTTAAGTTTATCTCGGCTACTGATAGGCCTAAAGTCTTGGTGGTAGATCAGATTGAACCTCTTGAAATTAACCATTCAGCTTATCTACATGAAGCCATAAAGATTGCAGGTGGTGTTCCAGTGACGACTGAAAGTGAAGCCGACAAAATCATTGTCATTGGCCATGGCGAACAAATGTTTACCCAGCTACCTAAATTGTTGAATACGCCATCGATAACTTCATCCAAAGCTATCGAGCTCGATCAGGTTTTTATGATGACCGATAAACAGTTTGCACAGATTCCAGGACACAATTATTTAAAGGAACTCGAATCATTAGCTGAAATTCTTCAGCCCAAATATTTTGTATACGGTCATGAAGGAAATGATTGGTTACAATTTCAACTAAACTGATAAATCTGAAGTATCGGCACAAAAAAACAGCTCCGATATTGTGAGAGCTGTTTTTCCATTGTTTTCATATTATAGTTATATCTTCTGCAATATTTTAGCTAAATCTTCTACGCAGGACATTGTATAATTTTTCAACGGTATTCGGTTTATCCGCCCACCTATTTTTAATCGCATAATTTGTTTGTAAAAACGCATCCGCCTCCGCATAGCTTGTAAATCTATTTAATAATTCTATTGCCTCGCTATATGCCAAGCTGTAGCCATTAAACAAATCTTTAATAAACAAAAGTTTATCATTTAAGCTTATACCTGTTTTAATATCTGTGAGTTTATCATTACTTCCAGATTGATTTACCTGATAGACTCGATTTTGCACTCCTGCTTGTTTCTGCTGAGAAATGATTTCATTTAAAGTTAATGGTCTAGCAGGAACTTCCTCAACTACAGTGTTGATTTCTTCCCGAATAAGAACTTCCTTGGGCTGTTCAATAATCACTTCTTTGGGTTCTTCAACCACTTCTTTAACAAAGACATTCACTTCTTCCATCGGTGAGGTTGCCTCCTTTTCGACCTGATAAGGTGGCTCAACTACCTGAGACCCTGTTATACTAGAATCTACAGATTCATCAGCAACAGGGATAGATTCCTCCGATTTCAATGGTCCGCTTTCGTAAGTTACCGATCTCTCGCGCTCTTCCACCAAATTCTCGTCTATTAAGGATTTAAGATCTTGAACCTGCTCCGTTTCCTGAACTACCTTTGCGGGCTGCTCAGCGACAAATTGCTGCGCCGCTGCTCTAATGGTAGAAGGCGGCGTAAAATAATCGTTGAATGCAATCTTCTTACTTTCCAATGCGGCTGAATTTAAAGTATGCTTCGATGGATCTTCACAAAGCACAGTTGTTGTCTTGAGTAACGTTATATAGGCTGCCGCAGCTTGTGCCTTAGCCTCCAATAGGACTAATTCATTCATTTCCGACAAGCCGTCTCGTTCTGACAAGGTCAGATACTGTCCATTTAAATCCTGTAATAAATCACCTATCTTATTAAAAATTTCCTCTTGAGTACCCATAATTATATTTGAAATCACCAATTAATCGTTTATCATACCTACACCCTCAACTAACCTAAAAGTGGAAAACTCAAACCTTTGATTTATAAATATTTGGATTTACATTCACTTTTTTGCTACCCAAATTTAATATTTAATTCTGATATTAGTAGCGTCAAAAACAGAATATAGTAGTAGGTTATTATACGAATATCACCTTATTTGTAGACCGTACGACAAAATTAAATTAATCAAATGCTTTTTTCCGAACATAATTTGGCTTTGCGCCCCGCTCAATATGGTAGCATTGAAATTATCTGTGGTTCCATGTTTTCAGGCAAAACAGAAGAATTGATTCGCAGACTAAAACGAGCGCAGTATGCACGTCTGAATGTTGAAATATTTAAACCATCCGTTGACAAGCGATACGACGAGAAATTAGTCGTTTCACACGATAGTAACAGCATACCATCAACCCCTGTCGATCATTCTTCCGCTATCCTACTCTTAAGTTCATCCACTAAAGTGGTCGGAATCGATGAGGCGCAATTCTTTGATGACGGTTTGACAGAGGTATGTGTCAAATTGGCAAACAGTGGTGTTAGAGTAATTGTGGCAGGACTGGATATGGATTATCAAGGAAAGCCATTTGGGCCAATACCACATCTTATGGCGGTAGCTGAACATGTGACAAAGGTGCACGCGGTGTGCATGCAATGCGGGGCTCCGGCAAATTATTCTTATCGCTTGACCAGTGAAACGGCAACGGTGCTTTTAGGTGAAAAAGAAGCCTACGAACCTCGGTGCAGACATTGTTATTTTAATTTGAGTAATTGATTCAAATAAGCATTCGATAAATATCTGCCAAAAAATATACAAATAAAGTTTGGCATAAAATTTGAAATATTCTCTACAAATAGAAGATTAACGCTTTAATGAGCGACAAAATACTTTTCATAATTTAGGTTTATAATTGGTTAGTTAGCAGCTCCTTGCCCATCAAGGAGCTGCACTTTTTTATGTCCTTATGTAATAGTTAGGGCTGAACGCTATAGTTTATCACCTTCCGTCCAATATTCCCAGTTTGGTCCATCCCTTCAACAATCACTTTATAATTTCCATTTCCGTCTGCATTATAAAATTGAATTGCAGCTTCCCCTGTTTCTGATATGGAGACTTTCGGATTCCAGTAAATAGTAGTTCTCAAATCATTTACAGCCTTTCTCTCTGGAGTATCATATTTAGGAACGTAGAATTTTCTTTCTTTGATGTAGCCCAAAGGATACATATCGATAACATTTGATTTCGGTAACATACTTTCAATCTCACTCAATGACATCCGTGGTTTCTTAGCTTCTACTTTCTTTGTATAGATGGAAACAACACCATTATTCTGATACATTCTGGAGACTGTGCCCAATTCATCGCGCAAGAAAATTTCGATACCTTCGATATCTGCAACATTGATACTATTCAAGCCCGGTTCATCAATAGCCATACCATTGAGAAAGAATTGGACAGGTGTACGCCCACCTGCATTGTAATCGCGGGAAACATAATATTTCAATGTCTGCGGATCATAAGTAATGCCCGTCAACACCGTTTGGAGACACATCGTCAACACATTACACCCTGTCAAACGATCGGGTTCAATACGATGCTCGGGCATCGATAATCCCGAAATAGAAGGAAAATCTTTATTTGTGATTACTTTTTTTACTACGGCTGTTACTTCGACTTCATCCAACAAGATGGATTTTCGGTATTCTTTTCGGCTATTGGCCAAATAAGGCGCAAAAGCCTGATCTATATTGGGTATAAAATAGCTCTTATATCCGTTGTTCTTATCAATCTCAGGATAAAAGCTCTGATCCATATTAATAACTAAACTTCTGTAATTGTCATTGGACCGGGCATTTACCGTCACTTTGGATGAATCTGGAAAGACCAGATCCTTAAATGTGAATCGTCCATTTTGATCCGTATAAACATCCTTTTTAATGTTACGGGAAGGTACCGATAAAAGTAAGCCTCCATTTGGAAAAGGGCGCCCTGTGTTCATCCGAAGCGTACCTGACAATTCTATACCTTGCTCAGGGAGAAAACTAATCTGCGGTAACTTCTCTGAAATAAGTGTTGGATAATCAAATCGACGATAACCCTGTGTCATTAATAACGCATCAAGCGCTTTGTCACGATTGGCATTTTTTTCATCGAAATAGGCATTTGGATTCTCCACATTTCCTTTCAGGTCAGAAGTTAGTAAAAAGTTACTCACGATAGAAAGGTCCGCCTGATCGTTATAGGGAACTTTAGATTCATCGATTACAGATACGGAGTAACTTCCTGGAAATTTCTGTCCGTTGTTGTCCACCGCAAGTTTAAGGTTCACTAATTCTTTGGCCTTATAACTCTGCTTATCACTTGTAACTTGGATATTTAAAAGTTTTTCGCTTTGAACAAATGCCAGACGCTCGCTGATAGGCTTTCCCTCCGGACTCAATAAAGTTACTTGTACAATACCGTTTGGTAAACGTTCTTTCGGAATATTAACCAACGCCGAGGAAGATTTTAGATTCACTTGAGCCCCAAAACAAAGGTGTCCATTGGACTGAACCAAAACATAATAAGATTGACTTTGGTTTTTTGAGAAATTTTCTTCACTGGTCACCACGGCGAACTCCGCATTCGTGGCATCCTGCTTCACAAAAACGACGTTTGCTTTGTCCGTCGCAACAGCCGGCAATTTATATGTGCGTTCTTGCCCGTTGTCAAACTTTATCACAGCTTGATACTTTTCTCCAGCAAGGGGTAACAGCGAAAAATAACCCATTCCAGTTCCAAAGTCCTCAATCTCTGCAACGGACTTGCCCTTTGAATCCAAAATATTGCCTTTAACCTTTAGCCCTTTTCCATCAGATCCAACGGCTTTAAATGCGACCTTTTTAGCTAGGCCTGCGATCAGATCACCTCCTTCAGGAAAGAACTGCACTTCGGCATCCCATAAGGCATTTTTGAGTAAGAAAGAACTAGACAGCGGCTTTTCATTTTTGTTTTCCTGAATACTAATTTTCAGTTGTCCCTTTTCTAAATTCGACTTTTCCTTCGCCGACAGATTTATAGTTACTTTCCCCAATCCGTCAGTCTCACCTTTACCCTTATCATACGTTTCCCACCCGGATACAAACTCCCAATTAATTTTTGAATTGATCATCGGTTTTCCCGTTCGATCGCGAAACTGTATAACAGCCTGCGTCTTATTGCCACCAATATTATTTTGAAATTCAATATTCGTAATCAATTTCTTATTAATTACGTCGCCAATGGGAATTACTTTATTAAAGAAGTAAGCATTATCGAAATTAGCCATCCATTTCGTATACCCTCTAAACCGATAATTGTCCTGAACCATAAATTGAGGATCAAGCACAATCTGCCCATTTCCTACCCCTTTATCCAATGGAATCCGAAGAGTCTGGATAAGGGAATCCCGGCTATTCAGCACCTCAACGTATGCTATTTTACTTGGCTCATATTCGGGCAAATTGCGGGATAAATAGGTGGAAAACCAAAGGGTGTCCCCTACAGCATAATATGGCTTATCGAAATGTAAATGTACCTTTTCAACCGGGTACACTTGAAAATATTTCTGAACTCGTTCTACGATCGTATTAATAGGCAGTGTAGGTGCGGTTTGCGCATACGTTGTCCCTATTCTTAATAGTCCTATCGATAAAGTCAATAGTTTTATGTGCTTCATGGAAAGTCTTAGAATAAAAAATGAATAGCTAAATATATTCAATTTTGAGCAAAGACCAACCGCATTGGGCTATTTTTAACATTTATTATCCCTATTCATCGGGTTAATCTCTACGCCCTAAAGATTATTTAAAGCAAGGGAGCCAATAGTCTGCAGATAGAATCGACACCTCGTTTCCAACGACTTCGCTGCATCCAACTTCGAATTGTAATCAGATCTGAAAATTCAATATCAGCCAAAAACTGTGCATTCAGACGGTCACAGAGTGCTTTATCCGAGATAATTCCTGAAATTTCGAAATTGATATAAAAACTCCTGATATCCAGGTTTGTCGTACCAATATAAGCCAGCTTTCCATCAATGCAGACCGTTTTAGCATGGAGAAACCCTTTTTTATAGAGGTAAACATTAACTCCTCTTTCCAGTAGCGGTTTGATAAATGAAAAAGAAGCGTGTTGGACGAAATACGAATCAGACTTGGCCGGCAACATCAAATCCACACGAACACCCGACGAAACAGCCAACATTAAAGCAGTTGTCAATTGATCGCTTGGAATAAAATATGGAGTACACAACTGTACATACTCTTTAGCTTCATTTATACCGGCAATAATTGCTTCCATATTGAATGGTGCTGGCGATCCGGGATCACTCGCTGTGAACCCTACTCCGCTGGCATCTTCATTGGTTAATGGAAATCGATTTAAATAACCCCGCCCGAGTTCAAAAGATTCCGCTTCTGTCTGATTCCAGCTATTCCAAAACTGTATCTGTAAGGTATTTACTGCTGCGCCGATTACCATCATCGCCGTATCCCGCCAGTAAATCTCATTCTTTCCGTTATTGATATATCGATCCGAAATATTGATCCCACCAACAAAGCCGATCTTGCCATCTATAACCACGATCTTACGGTGATTTCTGTAGTTACTATTTGCCAAAGAGCTAAAAGTAACAGGAAGAAAGGCTTGAAATTCAAAATTAGGTTTATTCCGTCGCAAATATTTAATTACATCGGGCGCACCAAAACTGTCTAATATTAGACGCACAGTGACACCATTTTTTGCTTTTTCTTCTAAAATATGCAAAATTTCACAGCCTATTTCATCCATTTCCCAAATGTAATATTCCATATGGATGGAATGCTCGGCTGCTTTAAGCCGGTCGATAAGGACAGGAAACTTTTCTTCCCCATTGATAAATAGCGTCACCTCGTTATTCAGGGAAAAGGTAGATATTTTTTGGTTTTTGAGGTATCGAAACACCATAGCTAAACTTCCGATACGCTCATTTAACGTATCAATATGTTCCTCCATAATTTCGGATTCCTTACGCCAAGCATCCAATAGCTTTTTAGACTGCTCACGGTATACCCGTTTCATTCTTTTGACCTTCTTAAATTTTTGTCCAAAGAAATAGTAACTAAGTAAACCAATGCCGGGCAAAAACACAATGACCATAATCCAGGCAATAGTCTTGGATGGATTACGGTTTTCGATCAAGATGGTCCCAATTACACCAATGTAAAGAATCAGTAAAGGGATCCAATAATATTGTAATATTATTTGTAAGATATGATGAAGTACCTCCATTTTGTATGTTAAGGGTTTGACCAAATATAATATTTAGTACCGACATATTGTTGTCGTTAAACACAGTTTATTGCACCCTCAACATGAATAAATGGACTTAAATAGGGAATATCTAAATTGGCACCACGAAGTACAAACCATATTCCCAACAAGAAATATAGAAAAGGTACCCACTTTGAAAATCCAATTTTGAAGGATTTGGAAAAATTTCCAAGAAAAGAAAAGAGAAACAACAACGGTATAGTTCCCAAACCAAAACATAACATAAAGAAAAAACTTTGGAGTGGACTATCCGCATTGATGGAAGACATGAGTGCCATGTAGACCATGCCACAGGGTAATAATCCATTCAACACACCAGCTATAAAGCTACCCCCTGGCTTATACAACCACTTAGACAACAACCGTACAATAGGCTGCACAGCTTTGGTCTGCCAGCTGGCAATCGTTTTGTTATGCTTACCGACTAGCTGAAACAAAGCAATTCCTATCAGTATAATGCCTGTGGCCCAGCTCAAGCTGCGCTGCCAACCTTGAATTTGTGCAAATGTCCCTATCGTACCGAGTAACAGCCCCAAACAACCATAGGTCAGTACCCTACCGGATTGATATAATATTTTATTTAGGAAAACTGTCCAACCCAACCCCTGTCTCCCTTCTATGGCAAAAATCAGTGGACCACACATTACCGCACAATGTATACTGCCAAACAATCCCATGAAAAAAGCAAAATAAGTATAGCTCATTTCCCTAAACTAAAATAAAATATGCTCTTCAAACAGAAAATCTTTACCCGCACTTTTCCAGTCAATATAGAGGTTCCACATTCCTTTATCGAACGTGGAGATTGGAAGGGTATAGAGATTACCTGTCGTCTGAAACGGTAATTCTCTATCCAATCGATTGTCAGAAGGCTTTCGAAAAACCAATTTCCCTTTGTTTTCTTTGGAGACAAAATGAATATACAAGGTGTCTTTCCTGATTTCGACAGTCGGAGATTCCTTCATAGTCAATACATTCTGCTTTTTATCGTACGCTTGGTCATAATTCAGTCCCTGTTCGTAGTAATCATCTTCCTCCAGACTATCCGAGTCATGGCTTACCATATAGACACCTGCTCCGACTATGCACAACATAAATACCGCCAAGGTTAAAAAAATTTTTGTACCCCAATTCATTGTTTTTCATTTTAATTCATACCGGGAGGCGCTATAAAAGTAGTTTTTAAACTTTCCACTTTCTTATCACCCGAATAGATCGCTAATTTTACATCACTTTTATAAGTCTCCACGTCTTTATTCGCGATAATGAGAAAAAAACTCATAGTTGCGTGCCCATCTTTATCTAATTTTTGGATAGGGTTAACCAGCTGAATCTTTAAACGAGGATCATCGCAGACCAGCTTGAAAGGCATTTCTTTGCCAGACTTATTGATCAATTCCAAAGAATACAAGTTGCTTATTGTCTTATCGTCACGAAGCTGGTAAGTACTTCCCTTTGCACGGAGTAACCTTCCATCCACCTGAGAACGATTGAACAATAGAAAACAAAAGACAGTCATTAGAGCGACCAGCACGATGGAGTAAGCTATCGTTCTCGTATTGTTTTTTTTCTTGAGCGTACCCTCGATCTCGCCCATTGGATAAAAGCCAATTAACTTTTTAGGCTTTCCGATTTTGTCCATGACAGCATCACAGGCGTCGATACATGCCGTACAACTTACGCATTCCAATTGCAAGCCTTTTCGAATATCGATTCCTGTAGGACATACATGGACACAGAGCTTGCAGTCCACACAATCACCCTGAGGTGTCATGACATCCTTTTGATATTTTCCTCTAGGTTCTCCACGTCTATGATCATAAGCAACGGTAATACTCTGATCATCCAAGAGTACTCCTTGCAATCGTCCGTATGGGCAGATTGCTATACATACAATTTCTCTAACATATGCAAAGACACCATAGAAAACTAATGTAAATATTGTGATTGAGATAAGACCACCAATATGTTGATCCAGCGGATCAGTGATAATCTTTAACAAAGCATCGACACCGATAATGTAAGATAGAAAGATATTGGAGATGAAAAACGATATGATCAAAAAAATGCTATGTTTCAACAATTTCTTAAACTGCTTTTGATCGGTATTCGGACCTGCATCCAATTTTTTTTGCTGTTGCCAATCACCTTCAATCCAATACTCGATCCTTCTAAATATCAATTCCATAAAAATGGTCTGAGGGCAAGTCCACCCACACCATACCCGTCCAAAGACAACAGTAAACAAAACCACACATACCATCACGATCAACATGCCAAATACGAATATGTAAAGATCTTGCGGATAGAAAAGATTTCCTAAGATGGAGAATTTCCGGTCAATAATGTTAAACATTAAAAACGGTTCGCCATTTATTTTGATAAAAGGAGCGACAAATAAGAACAGTAGCAGTGAATATCCAACCCACTGTCTCTTTTTGTAAAGTTGTCCCTGCGGTTTCTTGGCATAAATCCATTGTCTCTTTTTTGACTTAGATCGACCATTATTGGCATTATTCAATACTACTGTACTCATTGTCATTTCGATTTATTAGTCCGCTTTTTTTTCTGTTTCAGCTTGATCTGTTTTACCTTCTTCTGCTGATTTATCTCCACTTGCTGCCTGCCCACCACCATAGTTAACCTCTTCACCTTGCGGAGCTTTTGGATTAGCAGGGTTAGTATCCCTTAATGTGACAATATAACTCGCCACCTGGGCAATTTGAGCAGGGCTCAAAGTTTGTTCCCAAGGCACCATTCCTTTATCAGGAACGCCATATTTAATGGTTTTGAAGATATCTTTTATTTCACCACCATGTAACCAAAACTTATCGGTCAAGTTCGGTCCGATACCACCTTCACCGCTTCCACCGTGGCATGCCACGCAGTTTGCCGTAAAGATAGCTTTCCCATCGGCGGCCAATTCCGGCTGAAACTCCACGCTACTTTCATCTACGTTACTCGCTGAAGCTGTCAGATAAGCCTGACGTTCTTTCTCAGCAATGACCATTTCATGTTCATATTCCTGATCTTGGTTCATTCCTATACCAGAAACCTGATAAACGAATAAGTAAACAAGACCAAAAAAGATTGTTCCGTAAAAGAGGAAATTAAACCATATTGGAATCGGATTATCTAATTCGCGAATACCGTCATACTCATGGTCTATGACAATATCTTTCTCTTCTGAAATCGGTCTGATCCCCATGATCTTGTTCCATGACCTTTTCATCCAACCCTTGTTTGCTGCCTTCTTGAGTTTTTCCTCGTTGGCCAATTCAGGCATGGTAATCTTAATAATGGATTTCATCGCACGATTGACCATCAATGCCGAAGCGAGGAGAGCCAGCATCACAACGATCAATACGATAATTAAGATATCTGTGTATAAATTATCTGTACCAAATCCTATCGTAGATTGAACAACTTCTGCGGTAGCCGGTGCAGTATCCAATAATAAACTCATATATTATAGACTTTCAGGTGAATGATTCAGTTCCTTTTCTGTTTCGTCTTCTTCCAAAGGCAATTCCTTCATGTAAGTAACATAGTCTCTTTTCATGCGGAACAACATAATTGCTACTGAGATGAAGAAAATCAAGAAGATCCAAAGTGATGCGATTAAATAAAGCTCACTGCCGTTTAGATTTGTTATTTGCTTAAACATCGCTTTATTGATTTGCGTTAATAGTATTATCAGCTACCTTCGGCGCTGCTTTTATATCTGTTCCAAGTCGCTGCAAGTATGCAATTACGGCTACAATCTCACGATCAGCTAGCACATTCACTTGATTTTGTTTCAGATCATCAGCAATTTTTTGCGCTTGCTTAGTAAGATCCTGTTCAGCATGTTCAATTTCAGCATCGGTATATGGAATACCCAATTTGCGCAATGCTTTCATTTTATCCTGCAGAATAGAATTGTCCAATTTCTGATCGATCAGCCATGGATAAGTTGGCATGATACTTCCAGGAGAAGTAATTGTTGGATCCATCAAGTGGTCAAAGTGCCATTTGTTCGGATATTTCCCTCCGATCCGGTGCAGATCCGGTCCAGTCCGCTTCGAGCCCCATAAAAACGGTGTATCGTACACAAACTCACCAGCTTTACTGTATTCACCATATCGCGCTGTTTCTGACCTAAACGGACGGATCGTCTGTGTATGACAATTCACGCAGCCTTCTCTAACATACAGATCCCGTCCTTGCAATTCCAATGCTGTGTAAGGTTTCACACTAGCAATTGTGGGAACGTTCTTAGAAATTGTAAACGTCGGTACCATCTCGACCATACCTCCGATAAGGATGGCAATTAGCGCTAACACCATAAATAAAATTGGCTTGCGTTCAAGGCGACGGTGTTGAGACTGTTCGTTTACCTGAACCGGCAATAATGCAGGGGCTTCCGCTGGTTCATTGGCCAGAAGCTTTCCGCCTTTCATCGTTTTGATCAAGTTGAACGTCATCAAGAACACACCAGACAGATAAAGAGCCCCACCTAACGCACGCATCATGTGCATCGGCAGAATTTCTAATGTCGTCGCAAGGAAGTTCGGATATTTCAAAACGCCCTCTGGTGTGAATTCTTTCCACATCAAACCTTGCACTACAGCTGCCCAATACATTGGGATTGCATAGAACAAAATACCCAGTGTACCAATCCAGAAGTGAGTTGATGCCAGTTTTTTAGAGTAGAGTTCTGTTTTATAAATACGAGGGATCAACCAGTACAAAATTCCGAATGTCATAAATCCGTTCCATCCCAATGCCCCCACGTGTACGTGTGCTACAATCCAATCGGTAAAGTGAGCAATTGCATTAACTTGTTTCAAGGATAACATAGGCCCCTCGAAAGTTGCCATCCCATAACAGGTAAGTGCCACGACCATGAATTTTAACATAGGCTCTGTACGTACCTTATCCCAGGCACCACGTAAGGTCAACAAGCCATTGATCATACCGCCCCAACTCGGAGCAATCAACATAATGGAGAATACAACCCCTAAAGACTGTACCCAACCCGGTAGCGCCGTATAGAGCAAATGGTGAGGACCTGCCCAGATATAAATAAAGATTAAAGACCAAAAGTGAAGAATACTTAACTTGTAAGAGTAAACTGGACGGTTGGCCATCTTAGGAAGGAAATAATACATCATTCCCAAATAAGGAGTTGTCAAGAAAAAAGCAACTGCATTGTGACCATACCACCATTGTACCAGCGCATCCTGTACACCTTTGTACACATAGTAACTTTTCCAGCCCGCTACAGGCAATTGAATGGAGTTGACAATGTGCAAAACAGCGACCGTAACAAATGTGGCGATATAAAACCAAACTGCGACATACATATGACGTTCGCGTCGTTTGATAATAGTGCCGAACATATTGATACCAAATACAACCCAAATAAGGGTGATAGCGATATCAATAGGCCATTCCATTTCGGCATACTCATGGCTTGAAGTAAGACCGAGTGGGAGTGTGATAGCCGAGGCAACAATAATTAATTGCCAACCCCAAAAATGGAGCTTACTCAAAGCATCACTGAACATTCTTGCTTTAAGCACCCGCTGTAAGGAGTAATAAACTCCCATAAAAATACCATTCCCTACGAAAGCAAAAATCACCGCATTGGTATGTACAGGACGTACACGGCCAAATGTTGTAAATTGCAATCCAAAGTTCATCTGAGGCCAAACAAGCTGAGTCGCCACAAGCAATCCTATGGTCATACCAACTATCCCCCAAATAATGGTAGCGATTCCGAAATTTCTGACAATCTTATTGTCGTAATTAAATTGCTCTAACTGCATTACTTAAATTGTTGATTCTGCTTCAAAAGTAAGCAGCATTTTATGACAATCTAATGATGCACAATGCGTACAAAAGTGATGTGCATCACTTTTAGCTCAATCTCGGTTTTCCCTTTGTAAACACAATTTGCTACTGAATATAAATAAGTTATCAGAAATAAAATTTGGTGAATCGGCGTTCCTATAATTAATTGTGAAGTCAAAAGTGATCTCCATCACTTTTCTCAGTATCTTTCAATATAAGTTGACCTATTATTACAATCGAAAAGGTTGTCGTTACCTTACGACAATCCTCTGCCTTAGTTATGAAATAGCCGCTATCGATACAATTGCTCATTTGGCCTGAGATTGATCAAGATACTTCGATGAAGATGCATTATGCAACTGAGGTCGTTGCCAGTCGCGGAACAGCTACGGATAGACCAGCCTCAACATCTTTTAGCGGCAGCAGACAAATCGAAGTAAAAAAGCAATTATGAAATGTAAACGATTGTCCAATAGTAATGTTGCAGGATAGCGGCGGTTTCGGAGCAGCTGCCGATGGACCGGGCTCTCCGACGGTCCTGTGCTGCGATAACCGATAGGCGAAGGATAGGCAATAGCCTCTACATGGAAATACGGAATATGTATTAAAACGAAAGAAGCCCTTGACTGTTTCCAGCAAGGGCTTCCGTGTAAAAAAAGGCACCGACCTACTCTCCCACCTGTTACGGCAATACCATCGGCTCTGGCGGGCTTGACTGCTCTGTTCGGAATGGGAAGAGGTAGACACCGCCGATATAGGCACCTAAAAATCTTTATTGGCTGCTATGGTATGATCAGTTATGAGCATATCCATGCCAATTGACATATATACTGAAAGAGTCACGTTTCTGTACGTTTCAAAAATTAAAGAGGAAGACAACAGTGTCTGTCTGCTTGAGAAAGCTTCGGGCTATTAGTACCACTTGGCTTTGGTCTCTCAACCTTTACACCTATGGCCTATCAACGTAGTCATCTCCTACGACCCTATAAGGAAGTCTCATCTCGTGGCTAGTTTCGCACTTAGATGCTTTCAGCGCTTATCTATTCCAGACGTAGCTACCCTGCCGTACACCTGGCGGCATAACAGGTTCACCAGAGGTCTGTCCAACCCGGTCCTCTCGTACTAAGGTCAGATCCACTCAAACTTCCAACGCCCACAACAGATAGGGACCGAACTGTCTCGCGACGTTCTGAACCCAGCTCGCGTGCCACTTTAATGGGCGAACAGCCCAACCCTTGGGACCTTCTCCAGCCCCAGGATGTGACGAGCCGACATCGAGGTGCCAAACCTCCCCGTCGATATGAGCTCTTGGGGGAGATCAGCCTGTTATCCCCAGCGTACCTTTTATCCTTTGAGCGATGGCCCTTCCATACAGAACCACCGGATCACTATGTCCGTCTTTCGACCCTGTTCGACTTGTCGGTCTCACAGTCAAGCAAGCTTATGCCATTGCACTCCGCGTACGGTTACCAAGCGTACTGAGCTTACCTTTGAAAGCCTCCGTTACCTTTTTGGAGGCGACCACCCCAGTCAAACTACCCACCAAACAATGTCCTCGGCATTGCCGAGTTAGAAACCGGATACAGAAAGGGCGGTATTTCAAGGTTGATTCCATGACTCCTGGCGAAGCCACTTCAACATCTCCCGCCTATCCTACACATCCTGTACCCAATCTCAATGTTAAGCTATAGTGAAGGTGCATGGGGTCTTTCCGTCCCGTTGCGGGTAATCGGCGTCTTCACCGATACCACAATTTCACCGAGCTCATGGCTGAGACAGCGCCCAGATCGTTACACCATTCGTGCAGGTCGGAACTTACCCGACAAGGAATTTCGCTACCTTAGGACCGTTATAGTTACGGCCGCCGTTTACTGGGGCTTCGATTCAATGCTTCTCTTGCGATGACATCCCCTCTTAACCTTCCAGCACCGGGCAGGTGTCAGGCCTTATACTTCATCTTGCGATTTTGCAAAGCCATATGTTTTTGTTAAACAGTCGCCTGGGCCTTTTCACTGCGGCTGCTCTTTCGAGACAGCGCCCCTTCTCCCGAAGTTACAGGGCCATTTTGCCGAGTTCCTTAGCCATGACTCACTCGAGCACCTTAGGATTCTCTCCTCGACCACCTGTGTCGGTTTGCGGTACGGGTCTTCATAACCTGAAGCTTAGCGGGTTTTCTTGGAAGTCTGTTTACCTGCTCTATCAGCGCCACCGGAGCTTTGCTGTACTATTGGGTTTCAGCTAGAGTTGCGGATTTGCCTACAACCCCAATACCTACGCCTTTCAACGAACTATTCCGTCAGTTCGCGGCAGTGTCACTACTCCGTCACCACATCGCAGTTATGAAGAGTACTGGAATATTAACCAGTTGTCCATCGGCTTGCCCCTTTCGGGTGCGCCTTAGGTCCCGACTGACCCTGATCCGATTAACGTTGATCAGGAAACCTTGGTCTTTCGGTGGGCGGGTTTCTCACCCGCCTTATCGTTACTTATGCCTACATTTGCTTTTCCATAACCTCCACACAGCATTACCACTGTGCTTCTCCGGCGATGGAATGCTCCCCTACCAGATGTACATCTTTCAGTGCAAATCCATAGCTTCGGTACCGTTCTTGATGCCCGTTTATTATCCACGCCCGGCCGCTCGACTAGTGAGCTGTTACGCACTCTTTAAATGAATGGCTGCTTCCAAGCCAACATCCTAGCTGTCTGGGCAACCGGACCTCGTTAGTTCAACTTAGAACGAATTTGGGGACCTTAGCTGATGGTCTGGGTTCTTTCCCTCTCGGCCTTGGACCTTAGCACCCAAAGCCTCACTGCCGGCTATATTTGATAGCATTCGGAGTTCGTCTGGATTTGGTAGGATTTGACTCCCCCGCACCCAATCGGTAGCTCTACCTCTATCAAACTCTACGCCGACGCTGTTCCTAAAAACATTTCGGGGAGTACGAGCTATTTCCCAGTTTGATTGGCCTTTCACCCCTACCCTCAGGTCATCCGGAAACTTTTCAACGTTTATCGGTTCGGTCCTCCATTACATGTTACTGCAACTTCAACCTGCCCAAGGGTAGATCACAAGGTTTCGCGTCTACCTCATCTGACTATGCGCCCTATTAAGACTCGCTTTCGCTTCGGCTGCGTCCCTGAAGGACTTAACCTTGCCAGACAAGAGTAACTCGTAGGCTCATTATGCAAAAGGCACGCTGTCACAGAACTCGTCTGCTCCAACCGCTTGTAAGCACACGGTTTCAGGTTCTTTTCACTCCCCTGTTCGGGGTTCTTTTCACCTTTCCCTCACGGTACTGGTTCACTATCGGTCTCTCAGGAGTATTTAGCCTTACCAGATGGTGCTGGTGGATTCCCACAGGATTTCTCCGGTCCCGCGGTACTCAGGATACCACTATGTCAACATTCTTTACCTGTACGGGGCTCTCACCCTTGTCGCGCAGTTTCCCACCTGCTTCCAGTTCATAGCATTGTACAATCTCGTGGTCCTACAACCCCGTCTATGCCGTAACATAAACGGTTTGGGCTCTTTCCCGTTCGCTCGCCACTACTTGGGAAATCATTGTTATTTTCTTCTCCTACGCCTACTTAGATGTTTCAGTTCAGCGCGTTCGCGTTTTATACGGCTATTCTTCAAATAGCCAGGTTGCCCCATTCGGAAATCTACGGATCACGTCGCATTTGCCAATCCCCGCAGCTTATCGCAGCTTATCACGTCCTTCTTCGCCTCTGAGAGCCTAGGCATCCCCCGTGTGCCCTTATTTACTTTCTTCACCGGCATAGCCTTTTGCCACTATGCGGCTGCTTTTGATATATATACACCTATGCTACGTAAAGATTCGTTCGGCCTTGACCGAGGGTCTCCTCTCTACATCAGACACATACACGTATTGTCTCTATACTGTTGTCTTCTCTTGTAATTTTTTTTCTCTTTCAATATGTCAAAGAACTCTTTTTCCGGCTTTTTTTATGGAGCATCTGTCGATGTTCCTCCCGGAGATGTGGAGAATAACGGATTCGAACCGTTGACCCCCTGCGTGCAAGGCAGGTGCTCTAGCCAGCTGAGCTAATTCCCCTTTAATTTTCGTAGTCCCGAGCAGATTTGAACTGCTGACCCCTACATTATCAGTGTAGTGCTCTAACCAACTGAGCTACGGGACTAGCTATTTCCTGTTCATCTATCTCTCTCGGTCCTGCTCCCTTAGGGGCGGGCACTTTCTTCTGATGTTTTTCTTCTTTTGCAATCATATGTAACGTGACGAGTACCGATCCGCGATACTCTAGAAAGGAGGTATTCCAGCCGCACCTTCCGGTACGGCTACCTTGTTACGACTTAGCCCCAATTATCGGTTTTACCCTAACACGCTCCTTGCGGTAACATGCTTTAGGTACCCCCAACTTTCATGGCTTGACGGGCGGTGTGTACAAGGCCCGGGAACGTATTCACCGCGTCATTGCTGATACGCGATTACTAGCGAATCCAACTTCATGGGGTCGAGTTGCAGACCCCAATCCGAACTGTGAATGGCTTTTAGAGATTAGCATCATATTGCTATGTAGCTGCCCGCTGTACCATCCATTGTAGCACGTGTGTAGCCCCGGACGTAAGGGCCATGATGACTTGACGTCGTCCCCACCTTCCTCTCTGCTTGCGCAGGCAGTCTGTTTAGAGTCCCCACCACTACATGCTGGCAACTAAACATAGGGGTTGCGCTCGTTGCGGGACTTAACCCAACACCTCACGGCACGAGCTGACGACAGCCATGCAGCACCTAGTTTCGTGTCCCGAAGGACGGATGCGTCTCTGCATCCTTCACTAACTTTCAAGCCCGGGTAAGGTTCCTCGCGTATCATCGAATTAAACCACATGCTCCTCCGCTTGTGCGGGCCCCCGTCAATTCCTTTGAGTTTCACCCTTGCGGGCGTACTCCCCAGGTGGATAACTTAACGCTTTCGCTGGGACGCTGGCTGTCTATCGCCAACATCGAGTTATCATCGTTTAGGGCGTGGACTACCAGGGTATCTAATCCTGTTCGATCCCCACGCTTTCGTGCATCAGCGTCAATACCAGCTTAGTGAGCTGCCTTCGCAATCGGAGTTCTAAGACATATCTATGCATTTCACCGCTACTTGTCTTATTCCGCCCACTTCAAATGGATTCAAGCCCGTCAGTATCAAAGGCACTGCGATGGTTGAGCCACCGTATTTCACCCCTGACTTAACAGGCCGCCTACGCACCCTTTAAACCCAATAAATCCGGATAACGCTCGGATCCTCCGTATTACCGCGGCTGCTGGCACGGAGTTAGCCGATCCTTATTCTTCCAGTACATTCAGCTAGATACACGTATCTAGGTTTATTCCTGGACAAAAGCAGTTTACAACCCATAGGGCAGTCATCCTGCACGCGGCATGGCTGGTTCAGGCTTCCGCCCATTGACCAATATTCCTTACTGCTGCCTCCCGTAGGAGTCTGGTCCGTGTCTCAGTACCAGTGTGGGGGATTCTCCTCTCAGAGCCCCTAGACATCGTCGCCTTGGTAAGCCGTTACCCTACCAACTAGCTAATGTCACGCGAGCCCATCTCTATCCTATAAATATTTAATAATTTCTCGATGCCGGGAAATTATATTATGCGGTCTTAATCTCTCTTTCGAGAGGCTATCCCCCTGATAGAGGTAGGTTGCTCACGCGTTACGCACCCGTGCGCCACTCTCACCAGTGGTAGCAAGCTACCACCGGATCCCGTCCGACTTGCATGTATTAGGCCTGCCGCTAGCGTTCATCCTGAGCCAGGATCAAACTCTCCATTGTAAAATGAAGTTTTTGATTCCAACTATTTATAATAATCAGAATTCTTTTTTTATATCTCTGATCTTGGATCGAATTGAACGAATTACTTGAATTTGTTCATGACTTTCGTTTGTCTACTCGTCACGCTTACATGATTGTGTTTTCTTAAAGAACTTTGTCGCTTCAACTTCCGTATCTGCTATATTCCGATGGGCATTGCGCCCCTCTTTATCTTTTTTGTTTCCCCTCCGTTTCCGTTGGGACTGCAAAGGTAGAAATCTTTTTTTTGAACTTCCAAAAAATTTTTGAAGTTTTTTTTTCTTTTCGCTTTTTTCGATTTCCGCGTTTAAAATAAACCGGGCGGGATTTTAGATCCTGCCAGACTTCTCTTAAACCCTTCCTTTTTCAGGGTTCCTTCTCTCGAGGTAACCGTTCCTCCCTTGCGGAGTGGTGCAAAGATAGGAAGTTTGGGAACAAATTTCCAAGCCTTTTGTTCTTATTTATTTCATTTTGGACATAACTCGCTGGAAGGATGGGAGATTATTTTTTGGGAAGCAGTCTCCCGGAGCGGAATTTAAGGGGCACATGGCCGGTATCTTGCCCAGATTGCATGCAGCAGGCAGCGCCGTGCTAAATGGCCTGCCGAATGCGTAATATAGGACGGCCGATCGAAGGCATCAAAGAAGCTAGCATGTTATAGCTTAGTTTAGGGTTTACTTAGGGTTTAGTTAGGGTTTGTTTAGGTTTAGTATAGGTTGAACCCATACTAAACCTAACTTAACTAAGCTATAGGTAAACAAATTCTAGACTAAGTGGCAAGAAGGCAGTAACTATGTGTTTCGTAACATGCCTGCTACAGATTAACAATGCAAGCATATAAAAATGCTTATATATATATTTTTATGTAGATTTATCTTTTTAAAATAACCAACAAAGCGATGAGCAGAACTACCCTGAAAGATATAGCATTAGCACTCAATATTTCTGTCTCTACGGTTTCAAAAGCACTATCAGACAGTTATGAGATAAGTGAGGCCACTAAAAAGATCGTTCAGGAATACGCCAAAAAGCATAACTTCCAACCAAATAAGTTAGCAAGGAGTTTAAAAATAGGGAAGTCAAACACCATAGGAGTTATCGTTTCCAATATCAGCAATACATTCGTTTCTCAAATTCTGGACGGAATCCAAATAGCCTCTCAGCAAACGGTGTATGATGTTATTTTCATGCAAAGCCGGGAAGATGAACGTATAGAGAAAAATTGTATTGACGTCTTACGTATGCGTGGAATTGATGGCTTAATGATAGCTCCGGTATCCTCCGATTCAAATATAGAAGAACTAAAAGCACTGATAAAATCTCAGATACCAGTTGTTATCTTTGATCGTATCAACCACCAGCTTGATACCTTCAAAGTAGGTGTCAATAATTTTCAAGGCGCCTACAATGCCACGAAGCATCTGACCGAGCGGGGTAAAAAAAGTATATTGCATATTACGGGAAAGAATTTGGGTGTGGCAACCGAACGGCTAAATGGCTTTAAATCTGCTTTATCAGACGCGGGAATTCCTTTTGACAATAAGCACTATATTGAATGTAGTTTAAATCATACCAAAGATATAGACCAAACAATTAGAAAAGTTTTGCTTAAAGAATATATTGAAAACGAAAATATCGATGCTATTTTCGGTGCTACAGATGTTATTACAACCCGGACGCTGGGTATTTTGGCCGATCTTCAGATTCAAGTTCCTGCTGAGGTGGCTGTAATTGGCTTCTCAAATACACAAATTGCAGCATCTTTAAATCCGGCACTATCCACAGTTGTACAGCCGGCAATAGAAATCGGGGAACTAGCGACAAACAAATTAATCGCTACCATTAACCAAACGAGACCAATACATGAATTTGAAACGATTGAACTCCCCACACAGCTTATTATTCGCAAATCTTCCCTATAATCTTTGCCATTATCTTTTTTGTATACGTAGCAAAAAAAAGTCGGAAAATAAGAGGTAAACGCTCCTATTTTCCGACTGTCATTTCATCTGATCTTTATGTGAGTTATTGGCCTCATTCACCAATAATACCATATTCTAAACCCCGCAATTCAGCTAGCCCTCTCAGTCTTCCTATCGCAGAGTATCCTGGATTTGTCACCTTATTTAGGTCATCCAGCATCTGATGACCATGATCTGGCCTGAATGGAATAGCTATCGACCTCACTTGGTTTTCAGCAACCAATATCTTCATAATTTTATACATATTGACATCACCATCCAAATGGTCTGCTTCATAAAAACTCCCGATCGCATCCTTCTTCACATTACGTAAGTGAACGAAGTTTACACGCCCTTTAATTTTTTCTAGGATAGCGGGCAAATCGTTCGTCTGACTGGCACCCAACGATCCTGTGCAAAAACAAACACCATTAAATTGCTGCGGAACTGCATGCAGAAAGTAGTCAAAATCTTCGCCGCTACTGGCAATGCGGGGTAAACCTAAAATAGGATATGGTGGATCATCCGGATGGATAGTCATACATATACCGTTTTCCTCACAAGTTGATGCAATCCCCTGAAGGAAATAAATTAAATTACTGCGTAGGCCGTCTTTTCCAATATGTTTATAGGTATTAAGGCTGGCTTTTAATGCGTCCAATTCCACACTTTTTTCTCCGGGGATTCCCATTAAAACAACATTTGCCAATTCCTGCTTTTGTTGTTCAGAAATTTCATCATAACGTAAAGTCGCCTGTTTGACAACAGCTTCTGGATATGCTGACCTAGCTTCATCACGTTTTAATATAAATATATCAAAGAGAGCCAGATCAATCCAGTCAAAATATAAGGCTTTTGAACCATCGGCCATGGTTAAATCCAATTGAGTACGTGTCCAATCCAGCACGGGCATAAAGTTATAGCAAATCGTCTTGATACCGCATTTCGCCAGATTAACTAACGTCGTGTTATATTTTTGAAGATACTCATCCACCTTCGCCCCTTTTGTCTTAATCTCCTCATGTACCGTCACACTTTCCACCACAGACCAAGTAAGGCCAGCTTCTTCAATAATGCGTTTCCTTTCTTGAATATCCGCAAGTGGCCATACCTCACCGTGTGGAATGTGATGTAGGGCTGTCACAATACCAGTTGCTCCAGCCTGTTTGATATCCTGTAAAGATACGGGGTCATTTGGTCCATACCAACGCCATGTTTGTTCTAGTTTTCTCATCTTAAAACGTAATTATACACCGCACCATGCATTAAAACCGCCATCTACAAAAACGGTTTCGCCTGTCACAAAAGCTGATGCATCGCTCAATAAATAGATTAAAGTCCCTTTTAGCTCACGCGGGTCACCCAAGCGATTGTAGGGTGTTGCATTAAGGATACGTTTAGTACGATCGCTATGCGTACCGTCTGGATTGATCAATAAGTTTTTGTTTTGCTTGGTTAAGAATACTCCGGGCGCAATTGCATTGACACGAACCTGATCACCATAACGCTGCGCAAGTTCTGTTGCCATCCACTTTGTATAGCCATCGATTCCATGTTTTGCTACGGTATAGCCCAAAACACGGGTGAATGGACGACTAGCAGTTAGAGAAGATATATTAATAATGACACCCTTTCCGCTTTCTGCAATCACCCGGCCAATAATATGTGTAGGAATCATCGTACCATACAGGTTAAGCTCAATTGCTTTAATGGTATCCTGAATATTGCTGGAAAACAGGTCTTGATCAGCACCGATTGTTGCACCTGGAATATTACCTCCAACCGCGTTAACTAAAGCATCTATTCTCCCCCATTTTTGCAAAATTTCATCTTTCGCCCTGTTGACATCCTGCTCGTTCATGATGTCGACTTCCACAAATATAGCTTCACCCCCTAGAGACTCTACTTGCTGAACACGCTCTACACCGATCTGTCCATTACGTCCCAGGATTGCCACCTTGGCCTCTGCCTCGGCTAATGCCTCCACAAATGCCTCACCTAAAATTCCTGTACCGCCCGTAATTACAACTACCTTATCTTTTAATGAAAATGGATTATTATGCATAATTTTTTAATTCAAATTGGTATTTATCTCCAATTTTATTGATAATAACCTTAAATACAAAGAAAAGTAATTGATTTAATTACGATAACGTTTTAGTTACGTCACCCTATTTTTTCTTCTCCTTCTGTCATTTCATCATCAAAAAGAATCCGAACAGCAGGTGTATAGGTATCGTTATGCTGACCGGTTTTATTGGCCCAGAAAAAAGCACATAGGAAAATTAAAGCCAGCAAAACACTACAACCAATCAAAATATACATTATTTCCATAATAATTAGAGTTTACGGCGTTTGGCATACCATCTCGTCATGAGACTCGTAAAGGAGATGATCGTTACCGTACTGATTGGCATTAGAATCGCCGCAAATAATGGCGACATAATACCTTGCACGGCAAAGCTCAAACCAATTACATTATATAAAAGAGATATTCCAAAGCTCATATGTATTACTTTCACCGCATCTTTACTAAAAGCAAAGAAATCCGGCAGTTTTGAAAACGACTCGCCATCGAGTATCGCATCGCAGCCCGGTGAAAAGTTATTGATATCATCACTCACAGCGATGCCCAGATTGGCTTTACGCAGTGCCCCTGCATCGTTAAGTCCGTCACCAATCATGCAGACATGCTTTCCAACCTCCTGAAAATTTTGAATTGTCTCAAGCTTTTCCATGGGTGATTGATTAAAAAGCAAACTTGCATTGGAAGGAAAAATAAGCTGCAACGCATCCAAGCGTCTATCGTTATCACCTGAGATTAAATGGAGGTTATAATTTATTTTAAAATCTTCAATCAACGCCGAAAGACCATCCCGCCAGGATTGCTCCATAGTAAAGTATCCTCTTAGCTCGCCGCCTATGCGAACAAAAACCACCGACCCATCTGTTTTAATATGTCCAATATCAAGAAAACCTCCGCTACCGATTCTAACTTCATTGCCATTGACCTTGGCCTGCATTCCCTTTCCAGGAAATTCCTTAAATTTCTGTACTGCACTAATAGAAGAGACGTTGAGCCACTTGACAATTTCGCGGCTCAATGGATGGCTGGAATTTCTACAAACAGCATTCAGCACCTCTTTGTCGACTGCTGAAAGGCTACCTTCGAAATAAATTGAGGTTGCCTTGGGTGATGATATTGTACCTGTCTTATCGAACACTAAGGTATCAATCGTTGCCATTTGTTCAATGGCAGCGGTATTTTTTACATAGAATTTATTTCGATCAAATACACTTAAAGCCGCAGAAAGGGTAAATGGAGAGCTCAACGCCAACGCACATGGACATGCGATAATCAATACCGCCGTAAAAGCTCCCCAAGCCCTGCTTGCATCTCCACCAACAACCCAAAATAGTGCTGCCAATAGTGCAATAGCTAATAAAACAACAGTAAAATATTTACTTATAAAGTTGACAAAAGTCTGAAAATGCTTGTCATAATCTTTATAATTATCGTTATTCCACAATTTCGTCAAATACGATTGTGAAATAGGTTTAACGACTTCAAGTTCTATCGCTTCGCCGATCTGACGTCCGCCTGCATAGATAATTTCACCCAAGGTTTTGCTCATCGGGCTTGATTCTCCGGTCACAAAACTAAAATCGATTGCAGCATCCCCTTTTAAAAGCATGGCATCTGCTGGTATAATTTCATTGTTCCGAACTAAAATACGGTCACCGATATGCACATCGGCCAGTTGTACAGGTTTGTCACCAGACTCGGTCAATACGGTTACTGCAACAGGAAAATAACTACGATAATCCCGTTCAAACGAAATATGGTAATATGTCCGTTGTTGTACCCATTTTCCGATCAATATAAAGAATACAAGACTACAGAGTGTATCTGTAAAACCTGCGCCCGTCTGTGTTATCACTTCAAAAGCAGAACGCACAAATAGTACAAGAATCCCGAGTGCCAACGGCACATCCAGATTCAAACGTTTTTGTTTCAAGCTCAGGTAAGCCGATTTAAAATAGTCCGATGCACAATACAATAACACTGGAATACCAAAAGCGAGGTTGATGTAACCAAAGAAATTGGCATATTCTCTTTCAAAACTCCCCATTCCAAAATAATCGGGAAAGCTGAATAGCATTGAGTTTCCAAAACAGAAACCGGCAACAGCAATTTTTGCGACCAAAGGATTCAGATTGTTTCGATTCCCTTCCTTCACAACATCCTGCAAGGTGATTTTAGGATCATAACCGATATTGACCAGGAGATAAACAAGATCTTTCAATGGCAGCTCGTTGTGGTTGAATGTAATGCTCGCCTGTTTCTTCATAAAGTCCACGCGAGACTGCAGTACACTGGGATTAAGTTTATATAAATTTTCCAGCAACCAGATACAGGAGCTACAGTGAATAGCTGGAATATAAAAAGTGATGATGGTCATCTTATCATCTTTATAATCCACTAATTTACTGGCAATTTGTGGTTCATCCAGATAAGAAAAATCTTCGTGCTTCGATTTGTTCGACTTACCAGGGTGCTGATTATAGCGATAATATTGTTGCATGCCACTATCGTTCAACACCTGATATACAGTCTGACATCCCAGGCAGCAAAAGTCATGATGATCTAGCCGATAGCCCGTCTCTTCTATTTTATCACCGCAATGAAAACATTTTTCTGCCAGTTGTAGTTCTTCCTTGAGCTCCGCCATACCTTTGTTCTAAATTGCTTGACTAAATAATTGATTTTGTGTCCTTGAGCGCAATAATCGCTGGTCGAAAGCCATGCAGATATTTCTTAAAAAAGATCGACCGACAACAGTACACGCTATAAGGTCGCCCGTTATCACTACCAAACCGTCTGCTACGAGCTCGGATAATTCCTCTTTAATTTGTCTGTTTAACGGCTCCCCCTCCTGCAACTGCACTTTACCTTTGCACATCATATCTAATATATAACGTCTTACAATAAGGTCCTCCTCATTGAGTAAATGCCCCTTTACAACGGGCAACTCGCCTGCTTCAATGAGCTTATGATATTCCTCAACCGTCTTTACGTTTTGAGCAAATGCACCCCAGGCGTCGCTGATCGAAGAAACCCCAATACCGATGAGCAAGGGACTAAACCGATCGGCATAGCCCATAAAATTACGGTGCAACCTTTCCTGTTGAAAGGCAACAAATAACGCGTCTTCTTTTTTCGCAAAATGATCCATACCGACATCTTCATAACCATGTGCCAAAATCATTTTTTTCCCAAGATTATAGAGGGCTAATTTGGCAGCACCACTGGGCAAGTCAGCTTCGGTATAATGCCGTTGCCCAGGTTTTATCCATGGCACATGCGCATAGCTATAAAAGGAAATTCGATCGGGGCTTAGCTGCATTGCTTTTTGTATTGTATCTTCCACCGTATACTGTGTTTGTTTAGGCAATCCATAGATCAAATCGAAGTTAATGGAGTCAAATCCAATTTTTCGAGCATTCAACATAACCAATTCCACTTCTTCCAATGTTTGTTGTCTGTTAATCACAAACTGGACAAGAGGATCAAAATCCTGTATACCCAAACTTAGCCTGCGGAATCCCAAATCAAATAAAGTTTCTAAATGAGTGACTGTCGTGTTGGCAGGATGCGCTTCAAAGGAGAATGAACTGTTTGGGGCCACATCTGCATCTTTGAGAATACCTTCGATAAGCATCTTCAGATTATCCGGGTGAAAAAATGTCGGTGTCCCTCCTCCCAAATGTATCTCTGCCAGCATTGGCCTTTCACCATTAAATAGAGCGACATACATTTCCCATTCCTTCAAAAGCGATGCGATATAGGGCTCTTCAACACGATGATTTTTTGTGATACGGGTATTACACCCGCAATAGGTACATAGGCTTTCACAAAATGGAAGATGGATATATAAACTAATCCCCTTTTCTTTTGACTGCTGAAATGTCTGGTACACTTGGGCTGTCCAAGCTTCGCTAGAAAATGTTGTGTTATCCCAAAAAGGAACAGTCGGATAACTTGTATAGCGCGGTGCCGCTACGTTATATTTCCGCACCAATTCTTCCATTTTAACCTGCGTTGTCGTCATTTTATTTTAGTTTTTTAGCACAGTCGTCTAAACAACAACAGGCTTTTCCCACACATTTTTCTATCCCCCATAGGTTAAGATTCCGAACAGTTTGCTCAGCCAATCCTTTGGGACTCTGATCTTCAAAAGGGGCATTGGCAATCTGTATATTCAGATCTCCAGCCTTTGCCAGATCAATATGAGTAGTATCCTTACTTCTGGTCATAATCTTATTGATCCCTAATTCTTTTAAATTAAGTAGCATACTCTCGTCCAAAATATCGCTCACGGAAATCACTACCGCATCCTTTCCACGCGCGTAGTTCTGTGTTTCCGCATTTAATCCATTTGAAATCAAAGTCAAATCATGTTGTTTGGCATTCGCCAGTGCCCAAAACTCTTTTTCAAATGATCTTACATTATATACTACTACTTTCATCCTGATTCTACAATCACCAATTAAGGTTTATCCTAAGAACAAAAGTAAATCATCCATAAGCGCAAAACCATGATACAGTACCACACCTTAAAATGATCTTTATCACAATTCGCAAATGCCTCTGCCTATAGCAGCTGGCTATAAAACTTCATTCTGAGCAACAACTTGGTCTTTTAAAAAAAAGGCGTGTTCAGAAAAACTGAACACGCCTTTAACATATTATTTTAATCTCCGTTTCTTTACCTACTGTTTCACATCCCGAAGGTTCTTGATTGAATTGATATATATTTTACCTTTCTCTTTCGATATCAATTTTTCTTCTTTAAAATCTGAAAGCATGCGGGAAACTGTTTCATTTGCAGTGCCTGCGATTGATGCCAAACCATCCCTTGTCACATCAATTGAACACGAATTGACGGCATTCATATCGATACCACTTTTCTCAGCAACACTGAGTAGCGCATTGGCGACACGTTTACGGACAGAGTGATAAGCAAACCCGAGTAATTGCTCTTCCTTTTCACGTAAATCGACAGAAAGAAGCTTAATAAACTTACTGGCTATTGCTGGTTTTTTCCAAAGCAACTCCAAAAAACTATCTTTGGGGATCAGTACAATTTCGCTTGGTTCAACCGCTTCAGCATAGTCTTCGTAATTATCATTCAACAAGATAGAGGCATAACCAAAGTAATTCCCCGCAATAAAAATACCTGTAGACAGCTCTCTTCCATCTTTATATGACTTAAAGCTACGCACCTGACCAGATTTCACATAATAGACATATGTTGGCGAATCGTCTTTTTCATAAATAGATTGTTTTTTCTTTACTGTCTTTACACGTGAATTAACAATGAGCTCCTGCAGCAACAGGACTTGCTCTTCAGCGTTCAAACTAAAATCTCCCTCCTGAGGGATATCTGCCGCGAGCTGTTCATGTCTTTTGAGGCGCACATCTATAGCGTTCATCAATTCGACATCATCAAAAGGTTTCGTCAAATAATCGTCTGCCCCCATTTCCATCGCTTTACGCATATCTGCACGCTCCGCTTTTGCAGTTAGAAAAATGAATGGGATTTTAGCTGTACTTTCAATTTTACTTAGCATAAATAACACCCCATATCCATCCAGCTCGGGCATCATGATGTCGCAGAGAATCAAATCAGGAATATGCTTCGTCGCCAGGTCAACTCCAATACGGCCATTTTCGGCCGTAATGACATCATACCTACCTGTCAACTCCAATATTTCCGTAGTGCCCTCCCGGATGTCAATATTATCTTCGATAATTAGAATTGTCTTTTTACTTCTCATCTGCAATTAGTTATTCTATCTTCTTTATGTTTTAAACGTTTATGCCTCGTTTTATTACCAACTCCGCATTACCTAAAACTCACCCGGAATGAGGTTCCCTTATGCACTTCAGACTCAAATTCCATCTGACCTTCCATGAGTTCTATATACCTTTTTACGATATTCAGTCCCAATCCGGTTCCGGGGATGTTACCTGTGTTATGTGCTCGAAAAAATGGCTCAAACAAATGAACCTGATCCTCTTCGGGTATTCCAATACCGTTGTCCTTTACTGATATTAAGCAGCCTTCTTCGTCGATACAAGTTGTAAACTCAATTAATGTATCCTCTCCTGAATATTTGATCGCATTGGAAATGAGGTTGACCAAAGCATTTTTCAACAAATTAGAGTCTAAGGTAAATTGGCCTATTTCTCCGGTATGCTGATATACAATATGCTGATTTTTTTTACAGATCAACTGCATTTCCTCGGTGATTTCCTCAGCCAATTCGACCAAATTGATATATTGCTTATTTACCACAACAATACCAGTTTCGAGCTTTTCAAGGGAAAGAAAATCATTCAGAATACTGGTCAGCAATTGTACGGCCCCTTTAATCCTATTCGTATGTTTAATGATATTAACCTTATCATCCGGTCTTTCGGCATATTTTTCGATCAGAGAAGCCGACAGTTGAACGGAACTCAAAGGAGTTCGAAACTCGTGCGAAGCCATTGACACAAAACGAGATTTTAGCTGACTCAGTTCAATTTCTTTCTCCAGCGATTTAGAAACTTCTGCTTTGGCCTTTTCCAGTTCGGAAACTAAAGATATCAGATCACTCGTACGTTCGCTAACTTTATTCTCAAGTTCTACTGCATGCTGTCTAAGCATATCCTCCGCAGCTTTCTCACGGGTTAGGTCATGAATAAATCCAGTAAAGATATTTTTATCCTTCAACCAGACTTCACTGACAGCCAATCGGAATGGAAATGTTTCGCCACTCTTTTTAAGCCCCATCACTTCGCGCCCAATACCAATGATTTTTTTGTGGCCGGTAGTCTGATAGTTATGAATATAGGTATCATGATTACCGCGATCTGGCTCGGGCATCAGCATGGAGACATTGTGTCCAATCACCTCTTCTGACTGATAACCAAACAGTTCCAGAGCAGCAGGGTTAATGCTTTCTACATTCCCCCTGTTGTCTATGGTAATAATGCCATCAATTGCATGATCAATTATAGCAGCTAACAGCCTTCCGCTTTCCATGATTTTATATTACTTTACCAGTTTTTTGTATTTAATGCGGTGTGGTGTCACGTCACCGATACGTTTTTTCCGGTTTTCTTCATACTCGGTATAATTACCCTCAAAGAAATATACCTGTGAATCACCTTCAAAAGCGAGAATATGAGTACAAATACGATCCAGGAACCATCTATCGTGTGAAATCACTACCGCACACCCGCCAAAGTTCTCCAATCCTTCCTCTAAGGCCCGCAATGTATTCACATCGATATCATTTGTTGGCTCATCAAGCAAGAGTACATTGGATCCTTCTTTTAACGTGATCGCCAAATGTACACGATTCCTTTCCCCACCAGAAAGCACACCTACTTTCTTCTGCTGATCAGCACCATTAAAATTAAATTTCGAAACATAGGCTCTCGAGTTCACGGGGCGGTTGCCCAACATCATATTGTCACTGCCTCCTGTAATATTTTCCCAAACTGATTTTTCAGGGTCGAGGTCGTGGTGCATTTGGTCCACATAGCCCAATTTCACTGTTTCTCCCACCTTGAAAGAACCCGTATCGGGCGTTTCCTGTCCTGTAATGAGGCGGAACAAGGTAGTTTTACCGGCTCCATTTGGTCCAATAATCCCAACGATACCTGCGGGCGGCAACATAAAACTTAAATTTTCAAATAAAATACGATCACCATATGCTTTAGAGATATTCGTCGCCTCAATGACCGAGTTACCCAGACGTGGTCCTGGAGGAATAAACAATTCCAATTTTTCTTCACGTTCTTTGGTCTCTTCGGATGCTAATTTTTCATAGTTATGTAATCTAGCTTTTGATTTGGCATGACGAGCTTTTGGTGCCATACGCACCCATTCAAGCTCACGTTCGAGCGTCTTTTGCCGTTTGGTTTCTTGTTTTTCCTCCTGCGCCAGGCGTTTTGCTTTTTGATCTAGCCAAGAAGAATAATTTCCTTTCCAAGGAATTCCTTCGCCACGATCCAATTCAAGTATCCATCCGGCAACATTGTCCAAGAAATAGCGGTCGTGGGTAACGGCAATAACAGTTCCTTTATATTGTTTTAAGTGTTGTTCTAACCAATCAATTGATTCAGCATCCAAGTGGTTGGTCGGCTCGTCCAGTAACAGCACATCCGGTTCCTGCAACAATAAACGACATAATGCTACACGTCTACGTTCACCACCTGACAAATTGACAATCTTTGCATCGGGTTCAGGGCAACGTAAGGCATCCATAGCTCTTTCCAATTTCGAATCAATTTCCCAAGCGTTGGTGGCATCAATTTTATCCTGAAGTTCTCCTTGTCTTGTCAATAACCTGTCCATTTCATCCGCATTCTCATACACCTCTGGTAGGCCAAATTTCTCATTGATATCTTCATATTCTTGCAATATTGCCGTAATTTCAGCAACACCTTCCTGTACCACTTCAAGCACAGTTTTTTCCAGATCCAATTGCGGCTCTTGTGCCAAATAACCCACAGAATAGCCCGGGGAGAACACCACCTCGCCCTGATAAGATTTATCCAATCCAGCAATTATTTTCAATAGGGAAGATTTACCTGATCCGTTCAAACCAATCACGCCAATCTTGGCACCATAGAAAAAAGATAAATAGATATTTTTTAGCACTTGTTTTTGAGGCGGATAGATTTTGTTGACACCCGCCATCGAAAAAATGATCTTCTCGTCTGACATAAAATTTAAAAAAATTCGAAAACTCTTGTTATATTAACATACAAATGTAATCTTTTATACTGACATTTTGGACGTATCAAGGTCATGGCTTAATTGTTGATGACATTATTTAAAATAATTTTAAGGTTAAAATGCAGAATTTACTACATTTATATATCCTTAATATAAAACAGAAAGGTATTCAATGGAAGCAAAATTTTCACCGCGCGTAAAGGATGTCATATCGTACAGTAGAGAGGAAGCTTTGAGATTGCGTCACGATTATATAGGAACGGAGCATTTATTGCTCGGTTTAATTCGTGAAGGCGATGGAATGGCGATAAAAATCCTTAAAAACATAGGCATTGACACGACAGCACTACGTCAATCTGTGGAGGACGCAGTGAAGGGAGCATCAGTTTCACGCGCTCCTATTGGCAACATGCCATTAACAAAACAGGCTGAAAAAGTTTTGAAGATTACTTATTTGGAAGCTAAAATATTCAAATCGGATATCATCGGAACGGAGCACCTATTATTGGCTATCTTACGAGATGAAGATAATATCGCTTCTCAGATTTTACAACAATACAATGTGACTTACGACATCTTCAAATCTGAGGTGGAGCAAAATAGAACTACTATTAAGGATGAGGCACCGGGCTCACCTACAGGCGATGATGATTTCGCTGAAGATGATCAGTATATTCAACCGAAAAAGGTTTCGGATATCAAATCTAAAACTCCAGTTTTGGACAACTTTGGCCGCGACTTGACTAAAGCTGCAGAAGAAGGTAAACTAGATCCAATTGTAGGTCGCGAGAAAGAAATTGAGCGCGTTTCTCAAATTTTATCGCGACGCAAGAAGAATAATCCCCTATTGATCGGTGAACCCGGAGTAGGTAAATCGGCGATTGCCGAAGGTCTTGCGCTTCGGATCGTTCAACGAAAGGTATCACGTGTATTATTCAATAAGCGTGTCGTCACATTGGATCTTGCATCCTTGGTTGCTGGCACCAAATATCGTGGTCAATTTGAGGAGCGTATGAAAGCAGTCATGAACGAACTGGAAAAATCACCGGATGTCATTTTATTTATCGACGAGATTCACACCATAGTAGGTGCAGGTGGAGCTTCAGGATCGTTAGATGCTTCCAACATGTTCAAACCGGCTTTGGCAAGAGGCGAAATTCAGTGTATCGGTGCGACAACATTAGACGAATACCGTCAATACATTGAAAAAGATGGCGCTTTGGACCGTCGTTTCCAACGTGTGACGATTGAACCAGCTACACATGATGAAACTGTTGAGATTTTAAATCGTATCAAAGAGAAATATGAAGATCACCACAATGTGACTTATACTCCAGAAGCGATTGAAGCTTGTGTATCGTTGACAACACGCTATATAACAGATCGTTTCCTACCGGACAAAGCGATTGATGCATTGGATGAAGCTGGCTCTCGTGTGCATTTGAACAATATCCATGTACCACAATCTATTATCGACATTGAAAATAAAATTGAAGAGGTCAAATTAGAGAAAAACAAGGTTGTTCGGAGTCAAAAATACGAAGAGGCAGCGAAGTTGCGTGATACAGAAAAGAAATTGATCGAAGAGCTTGAGAAAGAGAAAATAGCTTGGGAAGAAGAAACAAAATCTAAACGTTATACTGTTTCAGAGGAAAATGTTGCTGAAGTAGTGGCGATGATGACCGGTATTCCTGTGCAACGTGTTAGTCAGTCTGACGGTCAGAAACTGTTGAATATGGCGGAGCTGATGAAGGGAAGAATTATTGGTCAGGATGATGCTGTAGGTAAATTGGTGAAAGCGATCCAACGTACACGTGCAGGCTTAAAAGATCCTAAAAAACCAATTGGTTCCTTCATCTTCTTAGGTCCTACTGGTGTTGGTAAGACAGAATTAGCTAAAGAATTAGCGCGCTTTATGTTCGATACAGAGGATGCGCTTATTCAAATCGACATGAGTGAATACATGGAGAAATTTGCGGTCTCCCGCTTAGTTGGAGCGCCTCCAGGATATGTTGGTTATGAAGAAGGTGGTCAATTGACTGAGAAAGTACGTCGTAAGCCTTATGCCGTTGTCTTATTGGATGAGATTGAGAAAGCGCATCCGGATGTATTCAATCTGTTGCTGCAGGTATTGGACGAAGGCCAATTGACTGACAGCTTAGGCCGCAAAGTGGACTTTCGAAACACTATTATTATTATGACTTCTAATATTGGTGCACGCCAATTGAAGGAATTTGGTCAAGGTGTGGGTTTCACTACTGCTGCAAAGTCACAACAGTCGGATGCACATTCTCGTGGAGTGATTGAAACAGCTCTGAAAAGAGCCTTTGCGCCAGAATTCTTGAACCGTATTGATGATGTGATTGTATTTAACTCATTGACAAAGGAAAATATCTTCAAAATCATCGATATTGAATTGAAGTCATTATTCAAGCGTATCGCAGATTTGGGTTATACCATCAATTTGACGGATGAGGCAAAAGATTTCATTGCGGATAAAGGTTATGACAGTAATTTTGGAGCACGTCCTTTAAAACGGGCAATACAAAAGTATTTGGAAGATCCAATTGCGGAAGAAATCCTAAAAGGAACTGTACAAACTGGTTCGGTGTTGACGGTGAGCATTAATCCTGAAACGAAAGATATTGAGGTATCTAGTTCAGATTCTAAGTCTTCAAAAGATACTGCCGAGAAGTAAGGTTTAGCGGTATCAAAAAATAATTTTATAAAAATGCACCTTTATGGTGCATTTTTTGTTATAAACAAAGTTGACGTTAAACTATCGAATCATTTTATCGTCCTATAATAAAAAAAATATCACAAATAACACGAGCAATATGAAAAGACTTTTATTAGCAGCTTTAATTGGAACCGCAGCCTTGGTTTCATTCTCTTCTTGTAAGAAGGAGTATATCACACAAGAGGTGAACGTTTTAGACGGCACAAGTTACGTATTTCCTGTAAAATCGGCGGATTGGGATAGAGAAGGCAATAATACGTATAGAAAAGACATTCAGATCTCAGATCTTGATAAACGTTATTATGAAGACGGTCACGTAAGTGTGGCCATCAATGTGGATGCTACACCTGATCGGTATGTTGCGATCCCTTCTGAATTAAAGGGCTACAAGTTTTCGTACAACTATTCGATCGGCGTAGTACGTATATACGCTAATGGTCTAACAAGTCCACCCGAAGACATGATTGTTAAGGTCGTTCTAACTGACGCTACTATCGGAAACTAGTAAAAATTATAAAAAATAGTAAACAGTGCCTCAATAGTTAAAACCTTTTTGAGGCATTTTTGTATTTTATGAACCCTTCAATAACAACTCCGCATGCTCCAGTGCAGCATCCGTTGGATTGGCTCCGCTGAGCATCTGCGCTATTTCAGCAACCCTACCCGCAGTGTTCAATCGAATAATGTTGGATATTGTCCGATTGGCTTTATCTTCTTTGTACACTTTATAATGGGCAGCACCTTTAGCGGCAATCTGGGGTAAATGTGAAATAGCAATGACCTGCATATTCTCCGCTAGACTTTCCATTACTTCACCCACACGCAACGCCACTTCACCAGAGATCCCGGTATCGATTTCATCAAAAATAATAGTCGGCAAGGCCGACGTTTTAGCAACTAATGATTTTATGGCTAACATCACCCGTGAAAGCTCACCACCAGAGGCCACTTTATGAATGAATTGCAATTCCTGCCCCTTATTGGCAGAGAACAAAAATTGGATTGCATCCATTCCGGATTCCCTCATCTCTCCTTCCTTTAAGGGCTCTAAATTAATTTGAAGACGTGCATTGGGCATTCCCACATTTGCTAAGGTAGCTTGCACTTCTTTTGCGATTAACGCCAACACTTTGCTCCTGCCTACTGATAGTTCCTTACCCTTTTTCTGAGCAATGTTCAACTTAACTACGACTTCTTTTTCCAGCCGCTCCAATTGCTCATCAGAAGAATTTATGGCCATCAACTTGGACTCAAGCTCATCCCTGAGCCGAATAAGCTCCTCAACGGAGTCCACATGATGTTTCTTCTGTAATGAATAGAGTAAGCTCAGGCGCTCGTTAATTTCCAACAAAGTACCCTCGTCAATTTGTGTCTCTTCTTCAAGCGCACTTAACTCTGCGGCAACGTCCTTGAGCTCAATCCATGTGCTCCTTAACCGCGCAGCCAAATCTGCTGTTTCAGGAAGAAATGAAGTGATACCATCTACTTGGCTCATAGCGTCCTTCAAACGGCTTAAAACAGCCATATCATCATTTTCCAATAGCTGCGATGCAGCAGTTAGCGCTCGCTTAATATCTTCTGCATTTTCCAATTGGCGCTGTTGTATTTCGAGCTGCCCCTGCTCATCGGACACCAATTGCGCTGCATCAAGTTCATCAAATTGGAACTGAAAATAATCTTGTTCTAATGCAGCCTTTTTTACTAGCTCCTTAAATTCTTCGAGTTCCTTTTTTGCTTTCTTATAAGCAAAGAAACTATCTCGATAATCTTGCTTTAATGCAAATGTGCCCGCGACACTGTCGACCACTAAAAATTGGAACTCTTCCGTATTGATCTGCAATGTTGCATGCTGAGAATGTACATCGATCAATTGTTCGCCCAATTGCTTGAGAATAGTTAGGGTAACAGGAGAATCATTAATAAATGCTCGGGATTTACCATCGGGAGCGATTTCTCTTCGAATAATGGTATGATCTGCATAATCTAGGTCATTTTCTTCGAAAAAATTGAGTAATCTGTAAGGACCTATTTTAAATTCTCCCTCAATCACACACTTCTTCGTTGGATCCAAAAAGTACTTTCCCTCTACTCTATTTCCTAAAATTAGCGACAGCGCTCCCATAATAATGGATTTACCAGCCCCAGTCTCCCCGGTAATCATATTCAAACCTTTATCGAACTGGATTTCCAATTCGTTTATAAGCGCATAATTTTTAATATGTAAGGTATCCAGCATATTTTAAAGGTCTTATTACAGTTTGGAGGAAATACCTTTCCTCTTCATTTTGCATGTTAACATGACTTTTTCTACAGGTAATTTACCTAAAAATCAGACGATTTCAATACATTTTATTAAAAACATAGCTCCTCTGATCTATTGACATATTCGCACGCAACATTTACAAACACTAAATACTAAAAATAATATCATTTTTCCAAATTTAAAACTACTTTTTTTAGTAAATCAATTCTATTTTTGACAAAAGAATGTCGACTTGGCGCTTTATTAACATGAATAAATTCCTATTTTTATGTCATGCAAGATTATAGTGCTACACTAAGAAAATACATGCCCGAGGAAGCAGCTCCAATCATATCCAAGTGGATTAATCACACCCACTGTTTATTTAAAATCTCTCGTTCTAGGAGTACGAAGCTAGGAGATTACCGCGCTCCGTATAGAGGAAGCCCGCACCGGATCTCGGTTAACCATGACTTAAACTCTTATTCATTCTTGATTACGACGATTCACGAATTTGCACATTTACAAACGTGGAATAAATACCAGCATCGTGTCAAGCCGCACGGTGCGGAATGGAAGAATAATTTTAAGGAACTGATGAGACCATTTCTTGAACTGAATATTTTCCCAACCGACGTCAGCCAGGCGATTCACCGCTATATGGAAAACCCGGCAGCATCGAGCTGCACGGACCTCCACCTGTTTCGTACCTTAAAGTTATATGACACCGTCAAAAGCAGCGCCCTCACGGTAGAATCCTTAGAGGATGGGCACTTCTTCAAATTAAAAAATGGGCGTTCGTTTCAGCGGATTGAAAAGATAAGGAAACGTTATAAATGCATGGAATTGACCAGCAAGCGTATGTACCTATTCCATCCAATTGCGGAGGTATTTCTGTTGGAACAATGATTTTTAACAAATACATTCAATATATTTTTATCTTTGCTAACTTAGGAAATAATTAAAGAGAGCTTTTATGTTACATTTACACTCGACTATAGCAATTGTCTTATTGCTAGCCCTGGTGATATCGATCGTGATCACCCTATCAAACTATCTAGGCAACAAACCGTACAACCGTAAAATTGCTTTATTGGGTTTCATCGCATCGCATATTCAATTAGTGGTGGGATTGATTTTATTCTTTTATTTAAAGTACCCTTCGATGATCTCTGGTGCTGTAATGAAAGATCCTTCGTTACGATTTAAAATCATTGAACACCCGTTGACCATGATTATTGCTATTGTATTGATCACCATTGGCTATTCTAAAGCGAAAAAGATTGAAAATGCAAAAAAAGCAAATCAAACCGTTTTGATTTTCTTCGTCATCGGTTTAATCTTGATGCTCGCTCGTATTCCTTGGTCGACTTGGTCACTTTTCGCTTAATAGCACGCGAGACACGATATAAAAAAAGCCTTCCAAAAAATTGGAAGGCTTTTTTTATATATGATCTTTGTATTTCACAATAGAACTGTGTTGCTAGCTTCTTGGATGGTCCGCTTTATACATCATAAAAAAAGCCTCAGTAAACTGAAGCTTTCAATATCTTTGCTGAGTAGTAATTAGTCACGGTTTTTTCCAAATCCCAAAATTCCGAACACGGTTTTGAAAGCGATAAGTGCGCCTACGATCATGGAGATGTTAGCTATTGCGGAAAACAAAAATGTTTGTTGCCCCATAGACGTACAAACATCCGGCACAAAACGGATAAATGTACCTATTAAACCTAAAGCGATCGCTACTACCAATGTTTTGTAGTAATGAGTTTGATTCGCATTATTATCAGTTGTCTTTGGACCTCTTGGTTGTACAGTTTCTGCCATTTCAATTTCGATTTTATTCGATACAAATGTACAAAATATTCTATGTTTGAAAAATAAATTTGAAAAAAGCAGCGATCATCAATTATTCAGTATATTTCTGTTCATATTTTTCTTTTTTTCGCCTGTAATCATGCGGATGCTCTTTCGTAATATGATATCCACAACAGTGGATGCAACCGTACGTATAGCGTTGCTTTGGTTTTCCTTCCCCACTGCCATATCGGTGCTTCCTTCGATTTTTCCCCCGTAGCCACTTCTTATAGCGCCATTTTAACCATTGTATAAAGAAGCCTGCTTCGCCCTTGCTATTAAAACGCACCTTACCGGTAGCGCGGCATTTGCGTCGCTCGATCAGGCTATTGATTTCGAAAGTAGTGAATACTTCGTCGATAAACTGCTTTTTGCTACTCATATTACTTACTCCTTTCTTACTTTAATTTCCTTTCATATCCATTTAAGTGCCACATGGCTACTCTATCACGTTTATCCTCAGGACAGAAGCTGATCATCCCTTTCTCTTCATGCAGCAGCACACCTGCTTGGCGGATAGCACTGTATACTTCTTCCTTGCCGCTCTGATAACAGATCGCTGCCGAAATCTGCTTGTCCTTTGGAATACATTCCCATCTTTTAATCGTAAACCCTTCCCAACGGCTCATTTCATCTACAAAGGCCCACAAAGGCATGTTTCTATAAATCCGCATTTTTCGGGCCCACATCTTGGCTTCTTTGAAATCCTGGTTCGCAACATAGGTCATTGTATCTCGGGGCTGCTGATTTTTGCCTGCATATTTAGCGCCGACATATACGAAGTCCCCGGGACAGGCTATGGACTGTACTTTGTTAAGGCTATAGGAATAAACCTCCAATGTTCCATCATTAAGCATGGCCTTCATGTTACTGGTATCCGCCCTGACCAAAAAGTCAGCACGGTTGGATGTAATTTTACCCTTTTTAGTACCAATAATCAACGGAGCATTGCTATAACGGCTATTGGCATCAACATACGCCTCTCCTTTTAGGTATATTACTGTTGAATCCCCTTTTCGGAGCGAATAGCTCAACTGGGATTGTGCATTCATCCGAACTCTGGTACCATCCTCCAGTTCAACGACACATTGCTGGCGTGGAGCCGTATAAATATTTAAACTTTTTAAAGTTGTCTCACCGCCTGCCATTGGTTTTCTCTGGATGTGCAACAACCCTTCCCCGGTACGGGTGACAGCCAGCTCACCCAGCTGTAATAGTGTACCAAAGGTATCCTGCTCTACTCTTATCCATGTGGAGTCAGCTGCCAACAGGAGACAGGAAGACTCTATTAAAGGTATCTCTGTGTCGTCTGCGGCGCCAAGACATTGCCCCTCCAGATGCAGCATAATATCCTCTTTTTTATGTGAATAAAATAAATATAACAACACACTCCCTGTAATTAGCAGCAAAGCTGCTGCATACCCAACTTTGCTGTACCGCTTTATTTTTTCTTTTCTTCGTATAGCTTCCCCCGTCGTTTTATTTCCCCGTAATCAGGTGTCCAGTCCTCAAGCGGATCCTTGGGCAGCTGACCTTCCAGCTGCCTGAGTAACTCTACGACCATTAAGTCGTATTCATCCTCTGTATAGTGCGATCTTTTCTCTTTTAGATCTGCCTCTTCTTCGGGGTTGATTATTTCCAGCAGCTGTTTTTTGATCAGCTCTTGAACTTTTATAATATCGCGTTCCATTTTCTTCAATTCTAATCTATATTCAATTAATACTAGAACTCGCTATAGATAAGTATAACTTATCTTTTCTTCAATTCTAATCTATATCCAATTGTAGTCCGGTATCATGATCCCTTTAGGAGCCGTCTGATCTTGGCAAGTGCCGTACTCAGCAGATTGCGCACTCGCTGTGGCTTTAGGTCATGACGGGTCTCCAGTTCCTTATTATCCATGCCGTGCACTTTGGCATCTATAAAAATTTTCTTTTCCATCGGTGTGAGCTGTTCCGCTTTGGACAGCACTGCTTCCAGCATTTCTTGATAGTGTAGATCAGCTTCAATGTCTTGGCTATGGGGTACGATCCGGAGCTCGTCAATCGCTATCTTCTGGTTTTTCTTTTCTTGCCGGAGCATTTTCAGGGCAATATTTCTTGCGATTGCCATCATCCAGGCAAAAGGATCTTTGCATATAGCGACTTTTTCGCGCTGCACAAATAATGTGGTCAATGTTTCTGAAACCACGTCTTTGACCAGTTCATCATCATTGTTAACAATGTTTCTGATACGATTCTTTAGCTGGCTACCATGTTTACCCATAATAAGCCGCAAACCCCGTTCGGGCTCTTTAACTAAAATTTCAAAAGGATCTTCCCCCATATCTCATCATTTAAGTATAACAAAGGCTTTATATAACCATCTAAATAAAAAAATAAACAATTAATAAACAGCTATTTAAAAAATAAAACCATTTATAGCAGGTACATATTGCTTACTTATGGTAGCTATATATAAACAGGAATGAAATAATTGAATTTGGTAAAACTAAGATACAAACACAAAACCGAATAAACAAATTTAAATATCTGATTTATAAATAGTTGTATTAAATATACGACCTGAAATTATACTGTTTAAAAAATGAAAACAAGAGCTTCACATATCACCGCTACCAGTATCCGTGTCTTTATGATACTCTTTTGGGCATACGTTGCGCTGGATAAGCTATGGGATCTGCCGGGCTTCCATCAGGCACTGAAACTGCAGCCTTTTCCCGGCTGGTGGGCAGGAATATTGTTCTGGTCCCTGCCACTGATGGAGCTGGGTATAGTGATACTGTTTTCTATTCATTCTTTCAGGAATACAAAACATCTATTTTTTTATCCTTTCGTGCTTTCTGCATTGCTGTTAACGGTCTTTACTGTCTACATCGGTCTTGGCGTCGCCGGTTTGTACGCCCAGAAGCCCTGCGGCTGTGCTTCGGTACTGAGCAGGCTCTCCTGGGGCGGACACTTTGTTGTCAACCTGCTGTTATTGCTGCTGTCCATATTGGGGTGGTACTTGACTGGCCCAACTGCCCCCATGGCTGGGTGTAAGCGATATAAAAAGCAGGTCATTTTATTTTTAGCCAGGCCTCAGGTGGTACGTATTCCGGTCTATACGGTCATGCTGGAGCGCGTCAAAAAATTTAAAATGCGGTTTGCTGTCTTCCCGGCCTGGCCGGTTAGAGCTATAAATTATGACACGTGAAGGCACAGCCCGTAAAAACAGATCCCGAGGCACAGGACAGACTGATGCACCTCGTTAAAGCAAAGTGTTGGTCAAAAAAAATTAACATAGAGTTTTTTGTGGGGGTAAACTTTTTTTGCTACTATAAAAAAGGCCTCGGTATGAAAGCAATATCCTTCATCAAAAATAATGCAATGGCTATGGTAGCCGGCGCTGCAATTATCGGGTTCAGTTCGTTTAAGTTGGCTCAAGCTGATACCTACTGGTTTGAAGTTGATGCCAGCGGCAATATCACCAATCACATATCAGGACCAAGTTCCTCTTGTCCTGACACCGACAAGCCGCAGGTATGCGCTATTGAGTTGGATCAAGACTACGTAGACTTACGTGGTACACAACCACAAGCTACTGTAAGTAATCTCAATCAGACACAAGTACAGAATCCTTCAGGGATTCCGTTTGAGCAAACGCGTAGCAGAGATATGGATTAACCATGCTATTGACTTGCTCTTCTAAGCAAAGACAGGGGATCAACAAATCGATCCCCTGTTTTTTTATCTTTCATTCTGTAGGTAATGCCCCAATAAAATCGCTTCATCCGGAATCGGAAAAGTAAATCGTTTATCCTTTTGTGGCAAAGTATAGATCTTTCCTTCCAATTCTCTAGCAAGGGATATATCCTGACTTTCAATAGCATTTAACCTGCGGATATCTGACCATCTTGTTCCTCTAAAGAGCAGTTCTTTCCTGCGTTCGGCTAATGTCACTATCAATAGATCTTCTCGATTATTGGGCAGCGAGGAAGCATCGAAACTTCCTTTTGTATAGCGTTTTGCCAATAAGGCAGTAAGCATGCCCTTTGCACCGATCAAGTCCCCTGTTCTCAGTGCACATTCTACCCAAATCAGATACAGTTCATCCCGAGCGATACCAGAGAAGAAGATCGTTGGCGCATTATAATACATCCCCTTATAACGGCATAACCCATCCTTATCAAAATAGAAAAACAGCTTTTTACGGAGATCGTTATCAGTATAAGATTGATAGAGCGATTTATTCACTTGTGCTCTTGTGGGACCTAGGATCTGAGCTGAAAAAACATTATGAAAAACCACCTCCTTGTTGAGGACATCAAAAGGCATTTCTTTCGTCGGATCCATATCATTGTAGTCCAACAGCGTGTTATCAATCTTCATTGCTTCATCCACAGCTTCCAAAGCCACTGAATAATTTCCCTGCAACAGATTGCATTTCGCTTTCAGTGAAAAAGCAGCCTGTTTATTAGGCCTCGTCGCCACTGAAGATGTTTCAGGTAGCAATACTATAGATTCTTCCACATCTTTCAGAATCTGCTTGTACGTCTCAGCAACAGTCTTTCTTGCTTCAGCAGGTTCGTTGATATCAGCCGTCAACCGAATTGGCAGACCATATTTATTTGTACCTGCATTCTCATCATAGGGCGGACAAAATACCTGCGCCAATTGATAGTAAGCCCAGGCCCTAAAGAATAGTGCTGCCCCTTTTAAATTTCGAAATGTTTCATCATTTGCAAAATCACCTTCTTCAAGTTTTTCCAAAACAAGGTTGGAGGTATAGATCTGCTGATAAGGTGTATTCCAGCATGAAGTTTTTTCACCCTCAAAAATTTCCTTCGCCCAGATATAAGTATTTCGCTCCTGTGCATAATATAAACTTCCCCAGCGGTCATCCGAAAGGAAGTAATCATCCGCTCCAACTTCACCGAGGTTGGCGACCGTATGCATGTTCATTGTTGTATTGTCCAACAATGCCTGCAAATCTTTGATCCGCTCGGGCACCACCAAACTTTTGTCAGGCTTAATATCGAGATAATCATGGTAGCAGCTGCTATTCACTAATAACAGCGACAGTATTATTATATATTTTAATTTCATTATGTGCTATTTAAAATTTACATTTAATCCAATTGAAAATGACCGAGAGGGTAAGATAGCCGCCAAAGGATATTCAGGATCGAGGTCTACCTTTGATTTTTTCCAGATAATAGCCAAATCATTCGCATACGCATATAGGCGTATGCTACCAATACCTTTAAGATTCAGCTTTTTAAAATCATAGGAAAGAGAAATATCCTTCAAGCGTATATGATCTGCGCGCTCCACCAAAATCTCTGCATTATTGTAATACTGATCTCTATTGCTCACTGTTTTGGTTGGTATTGAAGGTACATTTGTCCAAACCTCATCACCTGCTTTTTGCCAGCGGTCCGCAACATCACGATGCGCCAAACCACTGCTTACAAATGCCCCATAGTCAATAGAGCTTCGACGATAATAATAGTTACCTTTCCAAAGTATGTTGGCACTCAAGTTCCAAGCCTTCCAACTCAATGTATTGCGGACAGAACCATATATCGGCGGGACGCTAAGGCCATGATAGACCAAATCTTCGAGCTTCATTTTATTTATCACATCAGCATATTTATCAATAACAAGCTCACTATCTGTTTTTACCAGAGGGCTTCCCGTGTTACCATCCAATCCATACCAAGGTAAACTGTAGATACCATCCAAGGATCTACCTTCCACGGGTGGATTAAAATTTGTACCCGTCAAATAGGCATTTATGGGTGTTGTCTGCCCTGTTAGGTATTTAGTCACCTTGTTTTTATTCATATTCAGCAGGATATTCGTTTCCAATAGTCCTTTACCGATTGGATTCCGAAGATTTAACGTAAGATCTATACCCTTTCCATTGATATGCACATAGTTAACATAATAGTTACTATTCAGTACCATGGAGTTATACCCTGTAGTCGGATCCAGAGGTGGTGTCAAGGCCAGTACATCCTTGCTATTTTTACGATAGTATTCTAACGTTCCGCTAATCCTATTCGAACGTTGTCCAAGTTCCAAGGCCGCATTAAAAATTTCTACACGTTCCCAGCGTAACTGCGGATTGGGATAAGTCCGAATCTGTGCATTAGGCAATCCTGTTAGCAAGTCGGTATTGTACGAGGCAATTGGATAAGCTGAAGCCTGTTTATTGACATTTCCATTAACGCCATATGTCAGCCGCCATCGGATCAAGGGCAAGCGGAGATGCTGCAATATGGGTTCTTCATCCATACGCCACGAAAAACCTCCCGACCACAGCGGGGTACCTTTTTGATTAGATTTTACACCAAATAGGTTAGATGCATCCCATCGCACGCTTCCCGAAACATTATATCGACCTCGAAACGAATAATTTGCATTCGCAAAGTAAGACACATAACGATCCACCTGGTCCGAGACACCGTTTGCAGGCTCTGTGATCTGGGCTGTTCCCGAGGGATTGGTTTTATAGCGTGTCAAATAGTCCAATCTCCCCTGCGACACATATACGTCGTCGTCAAATCCATAAATCTCTTTGGTACTGCCGAGCCTCCGGACCTGGCGCAGTTCATGCCCTGCCAAAGCAACCAGGTCATGATCGCCCCAGTTCTTACTCATATTAACCTGTAGTCGAGCAGTGTGGCTAATATCTTCATCCCTATCTTCACGCAAAACACCTCCGTACGGAAACAGTTGCGTACCGTCAACCTGGGTAAAACGATTGGTGAGATTACGAACATAGTAGCTATCTGTTCTTCGGAGTAGCCTATCTTTGTTCTGATCATTGAGATATTGATAGTTTGCAATGACCGATAAAAAGCTGTTTAATCTGTAGGTCAGAATAGGATTGATACGAATCTGCATCTGATTTCCCCTGCGGTCATACTGATCCTTTTCCAATAAGGGTTTATAGCTCCAGTCCAGCCGACCACTAGCATTCCATTCATTGATATAATCCATATTGTAACCGTTGGGTATTATGGCGGGCTCGCCCTGATCATCTACCAGCTGCCCATAAGGCAGCCGCTGGATGGTACGATCATAATCCACCCCATTGTTTACATTGATTAATTTATTAAATGCCCAATTGAGCTTAAGTTCTATTTTACTGGTCAGATCGATACCAAGATTAGACAGCAATGTAATACGATCTGCTGTTACTCCGGTCGTGAATTTTCGACTTTTATCATAGCCTCCTGATAGGTAATAAAAATTTCGATCTCCACCACCTTTGATACTAAGATTATATTGATCATTGACCATCCTCCGAAAGAGATATTTTCCTACATCCTGCCTGATATCACGCTGTGACATCCTATCTAACTGCGCGGACAATTCATCAGGAGTAATCTGGTTTCGTTTCTGTTTGAACAACAAGAGTACCGCATCTGAAAGTAAAGGTTTCGCTGCATTTTTTTCTGCCGCATCATAGAAGCCATTATTGAAAAAAGATGTTTCAAGCGCAATGTATTGGCCTGATTCGAGAAAAGAAGGATTATATGTTAGATCAGGTTTGGCGAATACAGTGGTATTGAAGTTAAAATCAATTTGTGACTTATTTTTTCGTCCACCGTTCTTTGTCGTAATGACGATTACACCATTACCTGCCTGCGCGCCCCAGATACTTGCCGCAGCAGCATCCTTTAAGACACTGATATGCTCAACATCATTGGGATTTATCTGATCAATATATCCTCCATATGGAAATCCATCCAAGACGATCAGAGGTTCATTACCTGCGGTCAAAGAGCTTACACCACGGAGACGCAATGATAGCTTAGATTCCTTATCCGTACCACTGGATTGCCGTTTGTCAAAATAAAGTCCATTTGTCACTCCTTCCAATCTATCAATTAGATTTGCCCCTACCGATCTATTTAGCAGCTTTTTATCAATAAAATCAAAGGAACCCGTGGCCCTTTCTCTAGGGACGGTGTAATAACCTGTCGACAGCACATCTACCGTCCCCAGTTGATTTACAGCGGGCTTAAGAGCAATAAGTATTTCATTCTTATCACTTTCAGTAAACCACTGTATTTCAATTGCTTGAAACCCAATCTTTGAAAAGCGGATCATATAGATTCCTCGAGGTACAGTCACCTGAAACATGCCATCTTTGACGGATCTTGACTTGAAAGAAGAACTTAGCACATCAATGGTCACATCTTCGATGCCTGTGCTATCAGGCAGAGCAACGACACGCCCCTTTAAATATTGCCCCCAACAAACAGTTGAGAAGCAGCAGAGTATAATAATGAATAGATTTTTCATTTTCATTTAGTCTTTATAGGTTAGTTGCAGGATCTGCTTCTTGACTTGAGTAGGTTTACAGATCACCCCCTGTTGCTTTAGGCTAATGAAGAGTTCTTCCTTACTCAATGCTTTTCGTGGTAGCACGATTTCGATTGCCGCATCTCCTTGCCCTCCGTTATCAAATGGGCCTATTGCAGCATAAGCTTCATTAAGATAAGATTGCAGCAGACTAATACTTTTAAATACATGTCCCTTTTCGTATTTAATCGCCTGCTGAGCAGAACCTTTCTCCAGCATCCATCCATTAACAGAAATAACCTGTACGCTCGCATTGATGTCAAAAAATCGCTTTAGATCCTGCTGCATTACCGTATAGACAGAATTGTCGCTGTTGACAGTCTTATTTTCGTAGCAATACTTCCTGTACAGCGACGCGGGAATATCTTTACTCTCTACGCTCTCTAAAGGTCTACTATTAAGTTCAATATTGGCGGAAGACCGAAATGGATTGGATGCCCATTGATTATTGATCATGCCATAAGCAATCTTAAACAGATCTAATAAGCTTCGATTGACCACACGTAGGGAAGGCGTTCCTTTTTTGGAAAGCTTAAATAATGAAGGTGCACCATAGATGGAATCTAATAACAGCGAATACCCGATCAATAAATTTTGCTGCCGTCCATCGCCCTCATAAAGCAAAGACTGATCTTCCTCGAAATCCATCAATTCAAACTTTGTAGGCAGATCTATCCGATGGGTTTTGAGGTAACTGTTTATATTCTTTTCATTGGTATTTTCACTGCTTGTAATTGCGATTACTTTAAAATCACGGTCCAGCCAAATGTGATGAGGTACCGAGAGGTGCGGAAATAAGCTGTCAAACAATCGTGCGTTATAGACCTGAGGAAGTTCCGGAACTTTTAATGCGGGATTGTTCTTAGCGATCTTTTGAAGGCGAGCTTTCGCACTTTCTTGCGTTTCCTCGGCATTCAATAATATGATCTGAATATCAGCCTTGAACTTACGTTGCAATGAACCAAGATGAGGAAATGAGGCCAAGCATCCACCACACCAAGTAGTCCAAAAGTCGAGGATATAAAGCTGCTTATGACATTTATTATTTTGAGTCGAGATCTGTTCAATGGCCGCCTGAGGCAAAGTAGATCCTATTTGCAACGCTTGAAAAGGCCCATCGGCCCCGCTATCCTTGCGGGGCGTCTGAGCCGATAAACTAAACATATGAAACAAACAAACCAAAATAAACAGGGCTTGTTTGTTCTTCAATGCCTTGAAAGAAAAATTAGATGATTGGAAAACTATCCATAAGTGTATGCATGCCAAAACCATGCGATAAGTAAGTTCATAATTCACAAGGAATAAAAAGCATTTTAAAGCCCGCTGAACAACTGGATCTGTTGACCCAAGTAAAGTATTGACTCGAAACACAAAAGCCTTACAGGCCGGCTTAAAACACCTTAAAACAGATTGTTCATATTCTACTCCATAAGTCAATCTAGACTCTCCCCCTCCTGAAAAGCTTGCTTTTGTTGTGTGTGTCTTGTGCAATCGTTTAGTTGTCCTTGTGTATAACAAGGGCTTAGCAAGGGTGAACCTAGGGTCGCGCTATAGTCAAGCTTGTGTGTTTCTTGTGCCAAGCTATAGTCGACCATTTTTTGAGCAATTCCAGCAGAATTTTTACATTTCATCGGATTTTCATCGGGTCGGCATCGGGTTTTGATCGGTGCAACCCGATGAGATTCCGATGAAAACTCAAGACAGACTGCATGAAAGGCAGAAGCTTGGGCGAAGTTGGTTAGGCAAAAGACAGAAGAAGGTGATACCTCTTCCCCTCTTCGGCTGACCTTCGGCTCCGCTTCGGGACTTCTTCGGGACATATTCGAGACAGGCTCGGCACTTCTTTGGCTAGGCTTCGGCAGGGCTTCGAGTACGCTTCGACTCCTACCCGAAGCGCAGTCGAACAACAGTCGAAGCATTCCCGAAGAAGAGGCGACGTTGGTACGACGCAGTGTCGAAGGATCCTCGAACAAAACCCGAAGGCTACTCGAAGAACCAGCTGTTTTAATTTGATTTTGAGCGCTAATTTTACAGCGATTTTTTAGCAGGACCGAAGTATCTTTAAAGTACGTTTTTCCTTGTCGAATTTTCTTACGCAAATTTTGCGTAATTAGTACTATATCTGTGCTTAAGGAGTGCTTTATCCGTACTGGAGATATGCTGTTAAAATATAGCCTAAAAAGCACTACTAATTTAAAGACCAGAGGCCATAATTTTTTGGATTTAGTTTGTTTGGAGCAGGAGGAATCTTTCCTTATGGGCAGTTCTCTCCCACCCTTGTAAAAATTCGTCATTTTTAAAAGGTTTTTGATGGCTGTGACCTAAGGGATAGCGTTTCTTTTTGATGCTTACAAACGCATCGACTTGTTCCTAAGCCTAGCTTAGGTCACAAATAAAAAATGGTTAATGCTTGTAACCCAAGAGCGTTTAAAGTGGAATTTTTCTAGGTAAATAATAGGGTCGTCACGTTCTCCAAGATTAATGGAAGTCATCTTATGACTTAATCTGCCAAGCTACTCGGGGGCCGTGATTATGTTTTTGATAAGTTGTTTTTTGTTCATACTCATAAATTGATTTTATAATTTATGAGTCTCGTAGGTTTAGCGCACTATAGCGGGCCACTACCAACCGTACTGTCAGCTTCCGACGGCTTTGGAACGGTAACGATAGGGCCCACACGCTATAGCATATATCAAAGATATATAAAATATCGAAATGGGCATTAAACCTATCGCCTCGTCCAATTGAAATGTCGGAATTCACAGTCGAGACTCTTCTAGTCTAACACCTAAACTTAATAAAAAAATCAAGATTCAACACAAATATAATCAAACATTTAAGTAAATACAAATTTTTACTAATACATTTTATAAAAGACTGATGGACGATCTTACATAAATGAAGAAAGTCATATTAGTTAGCTCTATTTCGCTATATATAATAAACATTATACGTAAAATCAGGACACATTTAGGTATCAATACAAGGGATATTCAGAAGATACTCGAATTAGATCCTGACGGGAACATATTGGGAGCAATTGAAAGCAGCTCTAATTCAGCAAAGTACCATGATCAACATCTAAATAAACTAGCTTTAGCTTTCACAGATAAATCTTTTGAACTCGGATATAATATCACATATACATTAAATGACTTCTACCCGCCAACAGATTTTGAAGAAAAAATGGTTGAAAAAATCATTGTCAAAATTGATCCAAGGGAATTAGGACAGACGGGAACTCTTTATTTGTTGTTAGTGGAAGAAAGTGATACTTTTTTCGATGACTGGCATACCTCAAAAGAAATTGCGCAATATTGTGGCAGTAAAGCAGCGAAAAATTGGGAGGCAAAAGATTTTACCGCGATAATAGAACAGGGCATAAAAAAAGGTATCCTCATTAGAAAAAGTGAAGAGGAAGCGCTCTTTAAAAGACCTTAGGAAATCCGTATCTTTGGTATAGATTATGACCTCAAGAAAAACAAAAATCCAGAACACTACTTTTCCTGCCATCTCATTTGACAAGATTTTATTCTTTCATAAGGCCAGAACAGAAAGGGGAATCTCCGCTTTTGAGTGTTCATTTTTATTAGGCAAACATAATTTTTTCATAAGGGATGCTGAAAATCCCTTTAAATCCACCTTGATTGATGCAGAGGACAGCGTTCACCTCGGTAAAGTATTTTCTTTAAGAGATTATAATCCGAAAACAAGCCAGTTTGACCTGTACAAGCTTGAGGTGGAAGAACAGAAGATTAATAGAAAGGAATCAAAGTGGCTAATCGCCATCAAAAATGATGGCGCCCCGTCCGATCCTATTGAAATAATGGTGGAGGATAAGGAAGCCGAATTAGAGACCACCCTCTCGCTAAGCGCATATGAAAATGTGCAGTCTTTCTTTAGAGAACTAATTGCTAACGGCTATTTCGACTCGACCAGAACAGCATTGGAAATATTTAATACTTTCAGAAACCACGATGAATTTGGCTCTGAATTTCATCCAAGATATTTGATCCAAAATATCCGCTACTTCCTCAATAAAAAATCCGGAGAGCCCATTCTTGACAATAGCCGAACGAATTTGTTTTCGAGACGACTATTTTTCAAACCCTTAGATTTTGCTATAGAAAATAAAAGTGGGGCAATCTCCGAATCGTTCAGTAGCATTGGAATAAACACATTCAAGCAAGCTAGCGAATGGGTGAGTCACCTTGATTATAAACGCAACCGTGATAAGAATAACAAGCTTGTCCTATTTGAAGAATTATGTGGTACTTGCAGTACGAAACATGCTCTCTTAAAGCGATTAGCTGATGAGAATGGGAATCAAAACCTTAAACTCATACTCGGAATTTTCAACATGAATGGTAGGAATACTCCCGCTATAAAAGGTGTCTTGGATAAATATAACTTGAAATATGTTCCAGAAGCTCATAACTATCTTCGAACCAACAATTATATGTTGGACTTTACCGGAATTAGTGTTAATGAAACCAAATTTGAACTAGACCTGCTAGATGAAATAGAAATCGATCCAGATCAAATCACGGACTACAAAGTCCAATATCACAAGGACTTTCTATCTGGTTGGATCAAAGACAATAAGATCCCCTACACTTTGGACGAACTTTGGAAAATTCGGGAGGAATGTATACGCGCCATCACACTGGCGCAGCTTGAGCTGCACACCGAGCGATTACACCTCCGCCCTTTCAAGAGAGAGGATGGCGCCATGATGTATGCACTAAACGATGATACTGAAGTACTGCAATATACGGGCGATATACAGTTTGCGGATATATCGGCAGCAGAAGAATTTCTGTCAAACTATGACCAGTATGAGAAACATGGTGTTGGCCGTATGATCGTGACATTAAAAGAAACTGGCGAGATATTGGGCTGGTGTGGGCTTAAGTATCATACAGCGTCGGACGAATACGATATCGGCTATCGTTTTTTCAAAAAGTATTGGCATATGGGATTTGCTACCGAAAGCGCCAAAGTTGTCCTGGAGGACGGATTTACAAGGTTAAATATCAAACGAATCGTCGGCAGAGCCCGTGTAGAAAACATAGCTTCAATTCGTATATTTGACAAACTAGGCCTGAAATATGTAAAAAGTTTCATGGAGGATGGACACAGCTGGGTGCTGTATGCGGTGTACAAAGATTGACTTGCTAAAATTCATCCTCTGTACACCCAATATGGTCAAAAAATAAGAGGAGAATACGATCCTTTTTCCAAATACCTAACAGAGCGACTGAAATCAAACTAAAACATCTTTTCATGTACTTTAGGTACTTTATGTCAGGAATTCGATCTTTCCCGAGCATATAAAAACTCCACCTGGTCTTCAAAAGTGGAGTTAAATATTTTCAAAATATTAAGTAAGTACTAGCTACAGCTTTTCGATATCTTCAACAGAAAGCCCAGTTCCTTTAGCGATATCCACCACAGGAAGACCCATCTTCTTGAATTCTAAAGCAATAGCGATAGCTTTTTCACGTTCGCCTTCAACTTTCCCTTTTTCGATCCCTTGTTTTTCTGCTTTATCCAATAAGTATTCGCGAGTGCCCATGGTGTTGCTCCTTCCTAATTTTTCCTTTAATTCTTGTTCAAAGATAATCAAACTATCCTGATTATCAAAGCTTACATAGTAGGCTAAAAAGTCATACAAGCCCTGACGTGTCTGCTTATCCATCTCTCGTGCCATCATCTCCTCATACAGGTCATGTTTGATATCCTTAAGCTGAGCGTCCGTAATATTCTTGTGCAATATGGCCAGTAATGCTGTCAGTACAACAACAGAAAAGGGATTGGCATTCGCACGCAATGCCGACTCGTCCTGATCCAATATTTTGTAGCTGTTAAAATCATACCGCAACGTTGTTCCCATAAACTGTTGGATATATACCCTGGGACGGTAGCTCTTATTTCCATCCGCCAAAATCGCAATAGCCGTAACGGGTACCTTATATCGATCAGATATCCTATAAAAATATTGAAACATCCGTTTAGCAAGATCCCCATTACTCTTGCTGCTCTGCACTTCTATATGACACAATACAAACTGCTCGCCACCTTCTTTAAGAAACACTTTGACAAGTTTGTCCACATAACGCACACCTTTACCATTGGCTTCCGGCGGAAAGAGGCTTTCAAATTCCTTGTCCAGGTAATCGAAAGGCCGACTGAAATCAAAAACACCATCCGCTTCAGGAAACATAAATTGCAAAAAATGAACAAACGTCTGCTCTAAAACTGCTTTCCACAAGGGATCATCTATCCTCCTCGATGTTCTACCCATAACCTATATATCAATTGTTTAAACCTCTAACGTTAAAAGAGGGCATAACTTTAATGTACCTACCATTTTCTTGATACAAAGTTTTATAAATTCAGGAGTCGAATCTCGTAGGGTTGATTTCAATAGACGGTTGTAAAAGACCAGATCAACAAAAAACTCATCACCTTCTATTTGGCATCAGAGGGCATCTTTTCCTTTTTTGCGACAGCCAATACACTTTCCTTATCGTTGCTAAGCAGCAGACGTTCATATAAATTAATAAAAACCTGTCTTTCCAGCTGCCGTGATGTCCAGTTATTTTTGATGGTTTCAGCCATATAGAATTCTCGTTGTTCGTCCAAGTCAAGCCGCATCAACAACCTGTATTGTGTCCAGCTCAATTGCGAACGCAGTGCGTTCGCAATTGGAAAAACGCGATAAAACTGTCTAAACAACTCAATCTGCCTTCGCGAAAATCCACTACCAAATTCAGGTTCTAGCGCCTTGGCTAGATACTTTGTAAGATATTTTCCATAATCAGCCCTATCCTTTCCTTGCTGTTCTTCTTCAAAGATACGCTTGCCGATATGCCAGTACATCAACGTACGCTGATGGTCGACAGCACGAATGGCATTGTCTTTGGACTGGGAAGTATCCGATTTTAAGTCCGCTCCTTTCACAATCATCGATCGTAAAGACCAAACTCATTTATTTAAATACTCCAATGCTTTTTCCATCACCTCATCCTTACCTTCGCGAATCCCCTTTATACTCGGCTTGACAATTTCATCAATTTTAATACCGACACGCTGAGTTTCACGCTGATCAGGGTAATATACACCCAGTCCCGAAAGCATTGTCCTTTGATTACCTGGTAAATCAATGGAACTGACATTGCCATCAGCACCCGCTGTCTGTGATCCGAAAACCTTAACATGAGAAGCTGCCTGATAAGCCATCACATGATATTCCGCAGAACTCTGCGTATCCTCATTGACCAGAATAGCCACCTTACCTTGATAACAATCATTGGCATTCTCCCCAACTTGTAATGGGCTGCTCATTACAAAAGTTCCAGGATATTGAAGACTCGTACTGGTAAAACGAACGAAATCAGTAGGCTTGGTCAACAACAAGGGTGTAAGCTTGAACACTAAAAAATCACCGGGATAATTGCGGTCATCAATCACAATACCTTTTACCTTACTCCAGTTTACCCTATTATCTGTAATCATTTTACCACGCAATAAACTATGATTAATATATAGAATATTATTATCCAGCATCTTAAAAGCTACAGTATCTTTTGGCGCAGGTTTAATTTGGCTAGCAGACATCGCAACAATATTTACTGTAATAGGTTCGCCATCACGCACTATTTCACAGGGTACAAGCTCGCTATTGCTTGTCACAAGCTTTCTAGCAAGATCGCGGTTGGCCACAGCTTCATTCGGTGTGCTCATATAAGCCCATAGTGAATCTCTGATTTCTTCAATCTTTTTATGCTCCTTACTGATGAGCACATCTCCTATGCTAAGTTGATCTCCAGATTGCTCACTCTCAAAGACTTTAGTCACCACGGCTTTTCCCTCTATTATTCGGATCTCTATTGGCATACGGTACTTGCCATAATAATTTATCAGCCCTTTCGGCGTGCTCCAAAGTCCAGTATGTGCATCTTTAACCTGGGCTATTATCTTGAGAAGTGAAAGTCCATAAGAACGATCATCCCGACTAAGGATCATTTCGGGCACAGCTGCTTTTAAAACCGCTTCCCATTTCGGATCCGTCAGGTGTTTATAAGGAGAAAAATACTCGATCATATTCCAAAAGCGAAAAAGCGTCAATAAACGAAATCCTACGTCCGCTGAAAATACATTTTCGTATTTTTTTTCATTCTTAAAAAGGACATTGCCTATACCATTAGCAAAATCAAAATAATGATGCTGATCAAAACTACTATAACGAACACGTCTTAATTTATCCTTGAGACCATCATTAAATGGAAGCTCATCGATCCAGCTGTAATCTACCTCATGAACCACATTTTCAAGCTGTGGCTTGGCATAGTTGGCCGTGGCACCGAGACTGTCTAACAGCGCAGCATAATGTGCCTCAACAGATTTATTATCTTTTGCCATAATAACAGCATTTATAGACTTAAATAACTGTTGATCCCAATCATACTTCCCTTGCGCCACAGCGGGATGTCTATATTTCAGGAAACCCCATATTCTCCCCAGATCCACCAAGCGTCGATCAATCTTGGGCGTAGGATTAAAGTCAGATATCCCCGAACTTGCAGGTTCACTGATTCCTTTCGCAAATGGCACAAACATTCCCGCTTCCTTCGTAATATCCTTACCATCTACAGTGATGAGCACATCATCAACCCACATCTTACCCTCTCCAGAAAGAAAAAATGCAATGGATATCCCTTCCGTCTGGTTTGGAACCAATTTAGTTTTCAGCTTAATATTTTCCCAGTTTTTGGTCCCATTCATTTGGCGGTTAGCCATATTGTCGAAAAAGACTTTGGGATCGATCTGTAACATCATCGACACATAAGACCCCGCGATGATATTCTCACGTTTGATCATCGCAGACACTTCAATGGAATCGCCCTTTAAATTTGATGGTAACCACATCATAATTCCCCCGAAAGCGCTGTTCTTTTTTATACTTTCAATCCGGAGCGCCCCTTTTCCACGATAATATATATTTTGGTCTATACTACTTTTAAAAACCGTCGTATCGCCTATCTTGAACCATGGAGCAGTAATCGGTTGATCAAATGAAAAGTTAAAATTTTGTTGACTAAAGACAGGAGTGGCTACTGCTGTTAGAAAAACAATAAGGAAAATAAATAGGTTGTTAGATTTCATAATTGAAAATTTTCCTTAAATTAATCAATTAATGAATTGTTAACAAAACCTTTCTAACTTTTGCACGACACTATTTTTCTATTTTCCTTGCGACATTTTAAATTTTCAGTTCGTAATGTATTTTGCATCATGTTTTACCATAAAGGGGAAAAACATGATGCGCTCTTCGCTACCCGTTCAACATCTTTACAGCGAGTATATGTTTACATAGCCCCCTCTTTGCCTGATGATTAGTAAACCAATTGCAGGTACACTGGGACTTATCGCCCTGTATAATGACGGTATGCTGCACACCGGATCCATCCACTCTCGCCTCGGTATAATCCGTTGTATTCTTGACAAATTGTACACCTGCTGTCGCCACAAGTTTTTTCGCATTTTTTAACCGCGGATTCAAGGCTAAAATACGTTCCATCTTAAAAGGTAATCGTCTATAATAATGCTGATGGCTATGTAGATCATAACCCAGCAACCCGATGGAAGATAATGACGCCGAGAGCGTATCCATCGTATCGAAGTCGACATCATGCTCGATGGAAAGCATTGTTGGGTCGAATAGCTCGTTGGATTTAAGTAATCCGTTCACGGCGTGGACCCATTCATCAGGAACGGCCTTAACTATATTTTCCAACACATTACCTTCCCCCGAGAATCCGCGATAGCTATCCGGTGACAAAGCAAGAGTCAGTCTCATCTTACCAAAGTCGGCCACAAAAGCCGCGCTCTCACCTCCTTTTTCCTGATAAACAAGTAACCTGTCGGCATAGGTCACCAACCCCTCCAATAAACGCAATCGCTGAATGCCACCAATACGTACCGCACTGCCTGTACTTATGGGTGAAAATACAAATCGGTTAGCCCTTTTCGTCAAATAGAACTCCCCTTTCACATTCCCTTTGGGAATGCCCTGAAATAATTGGATCAGCTGAATTTTATTTAGTTCAAACTGAAGCTCCATACCCGCCAGATATAATTGAACGGAAGTCAGTCCTTTGATCCAGCGTGGTGGCAATGTTACTTTCTTCTCCGTCACTTTGGCCTTATCAGTACGAATAGAAACCTCGTTGCTTCCTACTCCCAACACCATCTTTTCGGTCTTCTTGACAGCGTTTAACGCATTAAGCATCGGTTCATTGAAATCTACATTGGTTGTACCACTGGTAATAAATTCGCCATCAATAGCATCTTCCAATAAATCTAAACGTGCATAAACACCGTTGCAGGAAGAAAAGCCCTCAAAACGAATCTGGTTAGTACCAGCTGAAACGATCGGATCTCGCAAACTTGGAGGTACGGGTCCAAAACTGGATCGCACTACTTTCGACAAGGTCAACAAACATTTGGAAGTGAGCAAAGGATCTGTCAAACTCCCCCAGAAGAAACAAGGTACATTGGCGACTTCCGCCAATTCGGACTGATGAGCTAATACCAATTGCTGAATACCCGATTGGTGGGTCAGTTGTGAATTTCTTGCATAGTGAATCGCTATATCTTGCTCTGCCATATTGTTATTTTCTTATTTTTTTCAAAATGGGTTGTAAACTCTTGTATATTTCCAGCTTCCCAAAAACCTCTTGCAGTTCAGCTGAAAAACTGTATTGTTCCTTATTCATCAAATCGTAATAGTATTCGACGAGCTTTTTAAAATTCGTGGGCATCTTTTCGGCAATATGATAATGAATAAAAGCGATCTCCAGCAACTGCAATAAAGCATTGTTATGCTTCGAAGATATATCGCGACATTGCTCCAGAACTTCCACGCATCGCCCAATCGGCCCATAGCCGTTACCGAGCATCAGTCCAAGTTGCACACCTAACTGCGCGGTGTCCAATCTATTTTCGTTAATTGCAGCCAAAATGACTTCAACCGCCATCGCACGCACTTCCTTCTCTTTATTGAAAAACGAGGTTGCCAGGTACAGATTAGACTGTTGATCAAAGCGGAAAAAATCGTACAACATTTCCTGCAGATAAGCTGCCGAAGATTTTCCGCCAATATCACTTTTACCATTCAATCCCACAGTTAAAAACATGGAAAGACTTTCCGTATTCTGCGGCATTAGGCTATGCATAAAAGGGACATCCGCCCTATACAAATAATAAGCCAACAGCGTATCATTGGCCCGACTAAAAATATCTTTATGATACAAAAAAGTCTCAGCTCCCTGTTTGTAAGACGGGAAAGGATAAGTCAGCTTATCACCATTGTATACCTTTTCCGATTTCTTGGTCGTGTAATTGTAACCGTTATAATAAGTTGGTTCTATTTTTAATTCGGGACGAAATGGTTCCGCAGCAAAGGGAATATCTGCCATAGGCTCTTTGGTAAATTCTTGAAAATGAGTATCGCGATGATGCGTGCGGGCCACAGTTGCCCACACACCAATCCAGTTCGCCTGATCGGAATCTTTGAAAGACAATAAATTCTTCAACCAAGACTGTTGCTGAAGTTTCATCGAATCCAGACCTAAGGCAAAACTGATCACATCTTGGAGTTGCTGTTCCCTAATTTGCTTTATCAGTACTTCGATACCCTCTAAATCTTCACGAACTGTACGGCTTAGCGCAATGGATAAGTCTAATAAATTAATTTTCACTTCTGCTTCCTGATAAGCCAAGATACGCTGCACGAGAATGTTGGGCGCAATCCAAAACGGCTTATGCGTCGGCAGACTCAGCAGCGGTAAGCGAATACCATCAATCCGATAGCGTTGCAGTAGCTCTAATTGGCTACCCATCAGATTCACCCATTTGGAGTAATTGTGGTAACGATCTTTATCCTTATATACTTCAGTCGGCTTATAATACATGTTTATAAAGGCGCCTGAGAAATGGTTGTACCAAGATGATTCACGATAAGATCCTGTTAGCTGCTTAATGTAAGGCTCGAGTTGTATTTGATAGTCCGGAGGAAAAACGGCAGTGTGTTGCACCCACGCATTCATTAGTATCTCCACCTGAATAGGATCCGAACCTCCGATAACCTCACCCACCATGAAAAACAATTCGTTCCAGGTCTTCGGGTATTCATAAGCTTCGCTTAGGCGACGAAATTCCATCGGCTGATAGACATATCGTTCGGCAGAATGACCGCTCAGCTCAGCCAAGATTTCAGCTTCTGAATAACCCTCTTTTTGAAAAAGATGCTTTAGGTCAACCGCTATTGTTCCCATCATTTGCGTTTGATATAATTGAAGCTTGTCAGATAACGCTTCCAGTGGCTCATGCTGATTTTTTAAGATAAACTTACTTGCCCTTTCCTGTAACTGTAGGTCCGAAATCATAAATAAATCTGCAGCCAATAAAACAAATCGCTCCCGCAACGCTGGCTTTTGCTTCAATAGCTTATCAAATTGAATCAAAAGGGTCTTCAGGCTTGACTTAACATCGCTCCGCATAAAGATACTTTCTGCCCAATCCAAAAACTCTTGTAAATGAAAATCCTTATCCGAGAGGAATGGCTTCAGATAATCAACTACAAAATTGATCACGGCGCTAGATTCAGCATGCAATAAGGGAAAGAATTTTTGCTGGTATGCGATGACTTTATCTTCAGAAAGCTTCATCCGTTCAATAAGCTTTCTGAAATAGCTTTTTAGATTAATATTCCAGTTTTTTGTTTGAGCTTCAAGCGCTCCGGTGATGACGAGTTCTGGATCAATTTTCCCATTGGCCAATAGTGTATCGAACACCTTATCCCATAAGAGTTCATTGACGGCATGATGATAATCATAATTCCAATAGGCATTTTGGATCCCTGTCTCGTACGCAAACACTAGTGGAATATCTCTTTGGATTGTCAATTCATCGGTTGTGAGTTGTTCAAAAAAACTTTTTGATTCATAATTATTAAAACCAGAAATGGAGCTTGCATAGAGCTCTGGCTCAAAATCGATATGTCCCATTTGTTCTAGTAAGCGAAGATTATCATACGTAATGCGTTGCCAATCATTTTTACGAACTAACTGCAATAAATAGCTGCCCAACCAATTGGGTTTGGCATAGCTTAGGATTTGCATCACGTCATGGCTCTTCGCTTGATTCAAAAGCTCATGAAAAATATCCCAGCTACCTGCATCTGAGCCGGAAAATGTGGCCAGAGCCAGCAACTTCACCGTTCGTTGCTGTGCCTTCGTACCTCGTATACCCCAGTTGTATTGGGCCTTATTTTTAAATTCAGGATCTTTGGAGAGGTCACTATAATCAACCCAGTAGCGCTTGGCAGCACGAATTTCTTTTTTTAAAACTTCTAGGTTGCCATTAGCGTATTCTTCCAAAAATGGAATGATATTTTCAATCCTTGCCTCTTTGATAAGCAATTTCAGCGCCTCTAACGCTTCTTCTTTCCGTCGGCTAGCAACCGAAAGCGGTCGAACAGCTGAGTCTTTTTCACCGCGATCGACTCCTACAGCACCATCTTCAGAATAGCCCTTTTTTATCTTCTCAGCAATTAGCTTTTCGGCATCCTTTAGACAGGCTTCTTCCGAGTCGAATGTTTTACTTTTACTTTGTCCAGCCGTTCCGTTTCGACCGTAGGTTACGGTATGTGTTGCCCCAGTTGTTTGAATTTCCCAAAATTTATCTGATGCGCCGTCGATATACTTTAAATGCTTTAACATTATTTCTAGCTATAATATCAATTAATTCCCTTTCTGCTTAAATATAACGAAAGCAGCATAAAAAAAAGTATATGGAAAGGTCAATGACTAGCTATTCATTTCATAGGGATTAAATAAATACATTTTTAAATAGCGAGAATTATATTAAAAAACGGCTATTTCTTCTAACAACTGCTGCCAGTCAAAACCAAATGGCATCGCTATCAACTTCCCCGCCGGTGTTAGAATATACTTGCTCGGATAACCCTGCACATTAAAATCTCGTTCCACTCGATTGTCCGACATGAGTACTGGTATCGTATAATTGTTTTTGGCAATAAAATTTTTCACTTTATCTTCTGTATCAATACACGCAATACTGACAAACCCAATTCTTTGCGACCTTTCTTTATCTATCTTGAGCTGCTCATAAAAATTATTAAGCTTTGGCATTTCTGCAACACATGGCCCGCACCAGGTACCCCAAAAATCCACCAAGGTCCATTTACCTTTCAAATCGTCCTTTGTTGTTTGACCATTCTGCAAGTTGCTCAAGATAAAATTGGGGGCATCGGGTAACTGCGAAACAACTTTTTGCATAAAAAATTCGCTAAACTTCTGATCTGAATAGTAATGTTGATAAAAATCACGTAAGCCCTTGTAGCTTGTTCCCTGCATGGTCAGAAACTCCCTAATGTATTTTTGTAAGGCTACATCTTTCTGTCCCGTCGAAGCCAGTTCGGTCAGATAATCTTCCGAATAGTTGTTTTTAGCCTTTAAAAAGTTCGTGTCGTAATAGGAATCATAGGCAATTTCAGCATCTTTTTTTGGAGAATATAAGGCAGCTTTTTCCAAATAAGCCAAGGCCTCTCTTCTATCATTTTTATGAATTAATTGGTAAGCAAAATAATAGGCGGTGGCAAGATGCGCTCGTGTTACATCTTTACGTTCAGTCTGATCGGTATTGTAAAGTGTTGTCAATTTTGTTATGATGTCGTTTAACATGTGCATACCGTATTGCGCGTCAATAGTGCTCACGCGTTTAAAGGCCATTAAAGCATACCGCCCCGCATTTCCATTGGTCCAATAATCAGCGTTCAGCCCCATCAGCTCATTAAATAGGTTCCGAGATTGTGGTAGATCGTTGACCAACTCTTCGATCCGTCGCCACAATACCATAGGATAGATGTATTGTTTTTCAACTTCAGAAAAGCCATTCAATAATAGTTCGATCTGTTCACCAGCAGATAGGTATTCCTTCGAACGCGCATACCCCTGGTATAAACTATTCTGTATCCAGTTATATTTCTTTTCCATGTCCAGCAAAGGAATTAAGGCCATAAATTTATCCTTCGATAGCTCGCCTCTATAAAGCAAATTGGAGAGATGATGTGTTCCCGCTAACAAATTTACTGGTGTATTTTTCAAAGTTGAGTTGTATTGCTTATCGTCTTTAATCTGCTGAAGTAGATTTAACTTTTTCTGCACAAAAAACCTATCATTAGGAAAAATAGCATCATATTTCTTGATGTACGCCATTGCTTTCACACTATCGATTGCGCCATCGGTCAATAATTTTTTGCTCACAAAACTGCTTGATAACAGCATTTCGGCATATCTTTCATCATAAGTATGCTGCATAACGGTGTCCAATTGCTGTATACTTGTTGTACTTAAGACAGGACGATTATCAAATGTATAAGTATGTCGTTGGGTTAGGCTGGTAAGTTTGCAGCCTTTCCTGTCAATCAGAAGCTCCCCTTCCAACTGTTGAGACGTATCTCTGAAGGCTAAATATACTTTCTGCTTATCGCTTTTTGTCATGCTATACCGTTTACTGTCGACCAATTGTGGCTCAACTTGGAGTCTTTTTAAAAAATCTTTGTTTATATAGGCATGATTTAGCTCTCGGCTTAACGCCGCCGCCACTCCAGTCATATTGTTAGCTACCATCGCTACGACGTCATCTGTTAGCTCCCAATGCTGGGCTTTCATCCCAATCTCCCTCTTGAGCGATGCCGTATCGACAATCGTCTCCTTTCCTTGAAAATTAAAATAAATAGGTTGTTGCAATTGCACCAAAATATCAGCTAATGCACTCGAATTTAAAACATTAAAATTGCTGTCTGGGCATAAACTGGAAAAGATAAATTGTCTGTCCGGACCTGTAAACATAATGGCTTTCGTGTTTATCTCCAGCGGGAAAACCTTCTTCGACACTGTCTTATTGGAAGACACTGTCACATAAGTTGATTTGGAATTTGCTAGCTTATTTCCGAGGAACAGCTCTTGTTTTATAAGATAACTTTCATTTTTTTGGCCGAAACACACAGCGTTCACCAAAACAAAAAATAACAATATACTCCTCATTGACAATAGTTTATATGGTTAACGTCAAAAATAGTAAATTTAACTGAACACTAGATTATTTAAGTGAAAAACACAAATGGTCTGACTTTCTTTGATTACTCCATTATCTTGTTGCCGTAAAACTAGCTGAGTACCATCTAGCAGTGTCGGTGTATCGGAAACTTTAAACATTTCCAAAAGAAAATTAAAATACCTAAAATTGCAGTCTTAATGCAAAGAAATCGAATAAAGCTTGTTGATCCCTGCCGACGTTCCAGACGATCTTGACACTAGGAGAATAAATTTAGCGTGGGTTACTGTAGACTTGTATAAAATAAAAAAATGAAAAAGATTATATTTTTTCTATTAATGATACCTTTTTGGGCAGCTGCTCAAGAGCAAAATATCCAAAACTTTATCGTCAAAGAGAATCTTTCAAAAAACGGAAAGTTAGCTGTTATTGCATTGGATTCCTTGGGAAATACCAACGAGACCATCAGTGGCAATTACTTATTTACGATCAATGGTTTCTCTCAGCCTTTACAGTTTCACGACGGTGTTGCTGTCCCAAATCAAAAGATTGAGTCATCAACATTCGTTTTCTTTAGCCATAAAAATCAGCAAACATCTAAAGGACGACTCTTTTACATCTACAAGAGTGATAGTGGTCTTTCTCCATTTGCCATCAGTGGATTGATGTTTTTGATTATTCCTGCTATTGTATTAGGAATCGCTTATATGTTTAAAAAAGTGATTATGACAGCCATTGCGCTGGCCATTGTTTTCTTTTTATTCAATCATTCCCAGGGGTTAGACTTAAGCAAAATTTTTGAATCCATTTTTTCAAGTCTCAAAAATCTTATCGGCTAGCGCCTAGACCTACCAAGATTCGTATCAATGAAAGCAAGTCAAAATAAATGAAGGCTGCTTTAAAACGGCATACCGATACCAAAATTATATTGAATAAAATTGTATCTGTCTGGTTTGTGGGTTTCATAGTACTGTGCCTTAAATTCTTTGGAATCAAAAAAGTGCTTAATAACCCATTGATCTGCACCTGAAAACTGGGGATCTTTAAGTTTAAGTCCTGCATCCAGACGGATCACAAAATATTCTGAATCGAAACGAAGTCCAAAACCGGTACCAATCGCGACCTGCCCAAGAAATTTATTGATTTTAAACTCTCCTCCAGGGTTCAATTCTTCATCTTTCTTCAGACGCCAAACATTCCCCATATCTACGAATGTCGCTCCGTTCATTTTGGCTCCCAAAAAATTATTGAGCAACCGGAAACGATACTCTGCGTTCGCTTCCAATTTAATTTCGCCGAGTTGATCCAGATTACGGAGATTTAAACGCAAGTCTTCACTTAAACTCTGACGGTTGTAAGCACCCGGTCCCAACGTACGTGCCTGCCATGCACGGATACCGTTCATTCCGCCACTATAGAAACTCTTCTCAAAAATCAGCAATTTGGAGTTGTTACCGTATGGAATCGCTATCCCTGGATTAAAACGAAAGACAAACTGTCTATTTCCTCCAAGATTTCGATATAAACGATAATCGAGTTCAGTTTTGGCATACTGGAGAAAAGGCACACCAAAGATCTTTTTCTCTCCGTCGGCATTCTTGGGCAATTTTGCCAAAGAACTAATAAGATCCAGAAAGTTCCCACTAATATCCAATGTCCCTCTGAAATATTGAAAATCTTCCCTGCTATTCAACTTTTTTCCATTCAAAACAAAGGTGTACTGGGTCCCCAAACCGAAATATTGGCGGTCGTTGCTCCGCACATACAGCTGATAGCCTTCTTGCACGAGCTTGTTCCGAAAATTGGAATCTAGGCGTCCATCCCGATACTCCAATACGATGGGTGTGAAGCTGTGGTATTTATTCTCCGTTTCATACCAGGAATAATTTAAGGACGTAATAAAATATCGGTTTGAATAGGTTTTATCCTGATCAAATAATTGCAATGTCATGGAATAGGTCGTTTTAGGCAAGCCAAATTTCCCTCCCGGATTTATACGAAAAGGGACCATCAAACGAGGAATAACTAAGTTGACTCCTGCCTGAAAATCGTTGTTAAAGATCTTACTGGAAAGCCCCCCTGCCAATCGCGGGTCAAATAAAACGCCATAGCGCAATTTAACTTCCAATTGCTCTGATCCTCCAAAAATATTACGTTGGGAAAAGGTATTTCCGATATTGAACCCACTCATGCCCGAACTAAAGGTATACTCACCTTCTATCTGGTTTCCCATGCGAGGTCTTGGAACGAAATCATAATGCACATTAAGCTTGTTGGAATCTTTCTTGACAAACTGTATTTTGACAGAACGAAATCCATTCATCTCATACAATCGGTCATAGGATTTATTTTCCTCTTGTAACGAATAATAATTCCCAGACCGCAAATACATATAACGCTCTAACGGTTTCCAACGAAAGCTATTCGTTTCATCGACAAACAGGAGTCGTTTCGCTGAATCTTGAATGCGACGCGGTGCCTTCTTCGACATTGCACCATAATTCCTTATGGTCATATAAACACTGTCAATCTGATACTTTTTATGTATCGTAGAATCCGACGGATTTTCGACATTGATTTTAAGGTCGATCAAATTACCCGCTATAGCCGAATCAATACCTGCACGCATATATTGCCGCAAATAATCATAATATCCGTTGTTCCGCATCGAAACATAAAGTTTCTCTCTTTCATCGATTAATTTTGCTGCATCATATTGCGTATTTGGCTTGACAGCAGTCTTTGGTAGCACCTCACGTTCAAAGATGTCTTTTATATCCGCTTCTTCAAAGGTACGATCTACACCTCTAATTTGATATGGAGCACCAGCATCAACCTTAAAGTCTATATGCGCGCGCTTCTTCGAAACGGCAATTTCGGGTGTTACTTTGGCTTTAAAATAACCTTTCGAAAACAAAAATCGCCGGATTTGATTAGCGGACAAATCGACCATTGCCGAATCTAATAAATGAGGTGGCTCACCGACATTCCGAATTTTCTTAGTTTTATAGCGGCCGTTTGTAGTATTGAACGTATTGTAAATAAAGAGATTTACCCTTGAATTAGGTCGTATTTGATTGGAAATATACGTTTCGGATGATTCTTTCAATGCAGGGTTGACACCAGAAATCTGTACTTTTGTAACCAAAGCCTGGTCATCGTCAAGGTATTTTGAAGACCGGCAGGATGCAAAAAGTGACATTAAAAAGGTTATACTTGCAAATCCGATAAAACGAGGGTAATTAATCATCAATAAAAATGTTGTCAAAAGCGCAAATCAGTCTAATAACGTCTCTGCAAAATAAAAAGTTTAGAAAACAGCACGGCCTTTTTATCGTGGAGGGTATAAAGTCCGTCATGGAATTTATTTCTTCTCGCTATCAGGTTGAGTCCATTTTCTATACGGGCGACGCCAGCACAAAAGTGGGTAAAATCTCGCATAATATAAAATGCCACGAACTGACGGAGACTGAATTTCAAAAGATTAGTGCGTTGAAATCGCCGCAGGGAATTCTCGCATTGGTCAAACTACCATCACAACAAACGATTGTATCGGACAACTTAAAAAATAAATTTAGTCTTGTGCTCGATGATGTGCAGGATCCGGGCAATTTAGGCACGATTATCCGCACTGCGGAGTGGTTTGGAATCGAACATATTATCTGTTCCATTGGAACTGTAGACGCCTACAACCCTAAAGTAGTACAGGCAACTATGGGCTCACTGGCCAGACTTCAGATCTATTATACTGATTTAGCGGAATTTATACAGTCAAGCAACTTGAAAGTGTATGGTGCACTACTGCATGGCCAATCCATTTATCAAACCCAATGGACCGATGAGGGTCTGATTGTCATGGGCAATGAGGGAAACGGTATTAGTGAAGAACTAACAGCATTGATCGATCAAGCCATTACTATTCCCCGCATAGGGCAGGCAGAGTCTTTAAATGTTGCTGTAGCAACAACGATCTTCTGTAGCGAAATTTCTAGACAAAAATTGGTTTAAAAATCCATTCATCGCTCCAAAAACTGTACATTTGTCCCATTCCCTTGAAGGATGGATAATCGCCAACTTCCATTGTCCTTTTTTGACTATGCACACACGATAAAATTCCACCATGCCAGCTGAACAGAAATCCATCTATACGTTACAATTTATTTTACTCTGCTTAAGCTCGCTCTTATTCTCTTCGAGTTTCAATATGATTATCCCCGAGCTTCCGAATTACCTGAGCAGCTTGGGCGGAGCAGAGTACAAAGGTTTAATCATTGCTTTGTTTACATTGACCGCAGGAATTTCGCGGCCTTTCAGTGGAAAATTGACCGACCGATGGGGGCGGGTGCCGGTCATGGCCATTGGATCCATCGTTTGTTTTATCTGTGGATTTCTCTACCCGATCTTGACGTCCGTCGCGGGTTTTTTATTCCTACGATTGATACACGGCTTTTCTACGGGTTTTAAACCGACTTCAACTTCGGCTTATGTGGCTGATTTAGTACCCCAAAAACGATGGGGTGAGGCATTGGGTATGCATGGACTTGCTTTTAGCATCGGTACAGCTGTTGGCCCAGCGATTGGTAGCGCAATCTTTGAAGCCTTTGGGATCAATATCATGTTTTACTGTTCATCTCTCATGGCACTTCTCTCGATTATTATCGTCATTAATATGAAGGAGACACTGGCAAAAAAACAGAAATTTAATCTTTCGATGCTCAAAATAAACCGCAAGGATATCATCGAATGGCGTGCCCTACCCGCTGGAATCGTCACCTTTTTATCCTATACGGCTTATGGAGTTATTCTAACCTTAATTCCTGACTGGAGTGAATATTTAGGAATTAAAAACAAAGGTCTATTTTTCCTGGCCTTTACGATTGCATCAGTACTGATACGTTTTGTATCCGGTAAAGTCTCGGACCGTTACGGAAGACCAAAAGTTATTGTTGTTGGATTAATCATTATTGCCATTGCACTTGTTGCTATCGGAATGGGCAATAGCTTCGTTGGAATGATGATCGGTGCAAGCATCTATGGTGCAGGCACGGGCATACTCTCACCTGCTGTCAATGCTTGGACAATTGACCTCAGCTTACCCGAGCATCGCGGCAAGGCCGTAGCAACCATGTATATCTCGCTCGAAGCGGGAATTGGCCTTGGCGCACTACTTGCTGGCCTATACTATAGCGATGTTATTCTACGGATTCCCGTCATTATGTATGGCAATGCATTGGTTCTACTGCTTGCACTGGCCTATATGCTGAGCTGGCAACGAAGGCACCAAGCCAACTAGCCTTTAAAGTTCCCGAAAATGCATGTGAGGCAAAAGTCATTTCCGCTATCATCAGTTTCACAATGGACAGCGTCAAAGACCAATAAATTGCATGGCACACAGGAGTGCCGGTAAGAACATCTCGGATCGAATACTTGCCGTTATATGCTAAACAATTGTATTGGATATAAAAGGTAATTTATCTAAGTTTGATTTATCATGGTAAGCAATTATTTAAAGCTCCAATACAAATTACTCGTTCGTCATATCAAAGCTACAGGACTACCTGTTCCGATCGCCTATCTCCTATTGTTTGGGTTATGCTATTTGAGTTATTATGCTTTGTTTCAATACCCTAATTTTGGCTATTACGCCCTGATACTGGGCAATTTTCAACTACTTTTTCTACTCACTGAAAAAAATAGAAACGATTTTCTCAAAAACATATTCAGCAGAAGAGATTTTTATAAAATCAGACTCTGGGAGAATGCCTTGGTCGTTATCCCTTCGTTTGTCATTCTTCTCCTTCATAGTCATTGGCCATATGCACTGTTTTTGATTGTATTAGCTGTACTTTTTTCATTTTTGACATTTAAGGCTTTTGGCAAGTCCATTCCGACACCATTCGCAAAAAAACCATTCGAATTTATTATCGGATTCCGTCGAAGTTACCTTCTTTTAATCGTTTTATATCTATTGGCTGGCATAGGTTTTTATGCTGCCAATCCCAATCTTGTCTTATTTTGTGTCGCGTGCATCGGGATCACTTGCGTTTTATTTTATCAGTTACCGGAGCCAATTTTTTACCTTTGGAATCAAAATAATACACCAAGTGGCTTTCTTATGCGAAAATTTCGTCGGGGAATTTTGCAATGCCTTCTATTTGCATTTCCTCTCCTCCTTATTTACGTCTTTTTCTTTCCCGCAGCGTTATTCAATGCCTGCATTGTGCTGGGAGGTATATTTTTTCTGCTTCCTTTTGCAATTACATTAAAATACGTCGCTTACCCAAGGGAAATCAATTTCCCGGAAGGCTTTGCATTAATACTTTGTTTTAGCTTTTATCCATTGATACTTGCGCTATTGCCTTTTTATTACATTAAAGCCATCAACAACCTTAAAAATCATTTATGATCGAGCTTACGAACCTCAGTAAATCTTTTGGACAACATCAGGTACTCCACGAGATCTCTTATACCTTTAGCGGTGGAAAGGTATATGGCATCGTTGGCGAAAATGGTGCAGGAAAAACAACCCTGTTTCGTTGTCTTGCAGGACTTGAAATACACTCAGGCACTATAACATCCGCTGTGCAACCGTTAAAGAATCATTTAGGCTACTTAACCTCGGACCCTTACTTCATGTCGAAGCTAACAGGTGAAGAGTATATCTATCTGCTGACAGATGCGCGTGGAAAGAAGATCAAAAATCTTAGTGAAAGAAATATTTTCGAATTGCCACTGAAGGAATATGCGAGCTCTTATTCCACAGGGATGAAAAAAAAACTTGCGCTGACGGCGACGTTGCTGCAGGACAATAATTACTATATCCTAGACGAACCTTTTAATGGCATCGATCTACAAAGCAGCATTATTCTTACGGAGATTATTCTCCGCCTAAAAGCAATGGGAAAGATCATATTGATTTCGTCCCATATCTTTTCCACCTTAAAAGATACCTGCGATGAAATCTTGGTACTCGAAGCTGGTAACATCAGTAAATCCGTCGAAAGAGATCAGTTTGGAGACTTTGAGGAGGAAATGAAAGAAAAAATACTGAAGAAAGATATCGATAAGCTTTGGCTATAACGACGAATCAGGTCATTCAACATGAATAAAAAAGCTATGGAAAAATACCTACCAATACTGGAAACCGAACGTTTAATTATCCGCCCGATACAGCTGGATGATGCTGCTTATTTTTTCGCAATGGATTCACAGCCGGAGGTGCATACTTTTCTGAAAAACGAACCTGTACAATCCATTGAAGAAATTAAAAAAGTGATCATCTATATTCAGCAACAATATGAGCAATACGGTATAGGTCGTCTAGGGGTCGTTGAGAAATCAAGCAACCAATGGATAGGCTGGACGGGATTTAAATATATGGACGAATTGGAAAATGGGCGGATTGGATTTCTAGATCTCGGTTATCGCTTCAGAACAGAATCCTGGGGCAAAGGCTATGCGACTGAAGCGGCGCTAGCCTGTATGCACTATTATCGAGAACAGCTCCCCCATTTTGATGTACATGCCATCACACATATCCAAAACAAGGGGTCGCGAAATGTGTTGGAGAAAAGCGGTTTTCAGGTAACAGAGCAATTTCATCTCGATATATGGAATATCCCCTGTTATTGGTATGATTTGGTACACGATACGTTATAAAACTAATTATATTAGTTTTAAAAGCTAATTTTTTTAACTTTTCATAGTTTCGCTGTGATAAAACAAAATGGTTTTGTATTTTTACGCGTTCGAATAAAATAATATTTCGAAGATTTCTGTATTGTACAATTTAATCTATTGCTGAGTAAATGAGTGACGAAACAAACTTCCCAAAGGAAGATAATCAAGACGACCTGGGATCAGGAAAAACAGAAAGCGGAAGTCAGACGATACCTTTATCGGGTCTCTACGAAAACTGGTTTTTGGACTATGCCTCCTATGTTATCTTGGACAGAGCCGTACCCCATATTAATGACGGTTTAAAACCCGTACAACGTCGTATCCTCCATTCCCTAAAGGAAATGGATGATGGGAGATATAATAAAGCTGCTAACGTCATCGGTAATACGATGAAATACCACCCTCATGGTGACGCTTCTATTGGCGATGCCATGGTACAATTGGGACAAAAAGACCTTTTGATCGACTGTCAGGGGAACTGGGGTTTCCCAATTACCGGCGATTCTGCTGCTGCTCCTCGTTACATCGAGGGAAGATTATCCAAATTTGCCAATGAGGTGGTTTTTAATCCCGAAACAACAGAGTGGCAATTGAGTTACGATGGCCGTAATCGCGAACCTGTTACCTTACCGGTAAAATTCCCACTTTTATTGGCTCAAGGAGCGGAAGGGATTGCAGTAGGACTGGCGACGAAAATCATGCCGCACAATTTCATTGAGCTTATTGACGGATCAATTCAGGTATTAAACGGTGAACGTCCAAATATATTTCCAGACTTTCCTACGGGTGGTATGGCCGACGTCTCCAATTATAATGAAGGTCAACGTGGCGGAAAAATCCGTGTACGGGCAAAGATTGAGGAACGCGACAAAAAGACGCTCGCCATTACAGAAATTCCCTTCGGAACCACCACCGGCGGTCTTATTGAAAGTGTTGTTACAGCCAACGATAAAGGGAAGATTAAGATTAAAAAAATAGAGGACAATACCGCAGGAAATGTTGAGATCATTGTGCATTTAGCGCCCGGAATATCTCCGGATGTAACGATCGATGCCCTGTATGCCTTTACAGCCTGTGAGGTCTCCATATCACCAAATACCTGTGTGATCAAGGATGAAAAACCTCATTTTATGAGTGTCAATGATATTCTCATCGAGAATACCATAAACACTAAAAACCTATTGAAAAGAGAATTGGAGATTCGTTTGAACGATCTTCAAGAGAAAATATTCTTCAGTAGTCTATTAAAAATATTTATCCAGGAAGGGATGTACAAACATCCGGATTACGAAAATGCAGGTGACTTCGATACCGTTGTGCAAGTTCTAAATCGCTTGTTTGAACCATTCTTTGATCAATTTTATCGTGAGATTCGCCCCGAAGATTACAAGAAATTGATCGATAAACCCATGAGCAGCATTACACGTTTCGATGTTAAAAAATCGGACGAAATGATGAAGACGCTGGAAAATGAGATCAAAGAAGTCAAACGGCATTTACGTCAACTGACAGAATATGCCATTGCATGGTTTGAAAAGTTACGTGAAAAATATAGTAAAGACCGTGAACGCAAAACCGAACTGCGCATATTCGACAAAGTTGAAGCTACCCAAGTTGCCTTGGCAAATACCAAACTATATGTCAATCGTGAAGAAGGATTTATTGGATCGGGCATGAAGAAAGACGAGTTTGTATGCGATTGTTCTGATATAGACGACATTATTGTATTCCGTGAGGACGGAAAATACGTTGTCAGTAAAATTCAGGACAAAGTATTTGTCGGAAAGGGAATTATCCACGTTGCTGTGTTCAAAAAAGGTGACGAACGGACCATCTATAACGCGATCTATAAAGAAGGTGAAACAGGTACCAGTTTTATCAAACGCTTCGCTGTGGTGGGCGTCACGCGGGATAAGGAATATGATGTATCCAAAGGTTCCAAAGGATCTAAAATCCTCTATTTCACAGCCAATCCGAACGGTGAAGCTGAAGTAGTCAACATACAGCTTAAACCGCACACCAAATTGCGCAAGTTAAATTTTGATATGGACTTTGCTGAAATAGCGATCAAAGGCCGTGCTTCGCAAGGAAATATCGTATCCAAATACCCTGTTAAAAAAATCAGCTTTAAAAGCTCCGGTGTATCCACATTGGCCGGACGAAAAATATGGTACGACGCCATTATGAAACGGCTAAATGCTGATGAACGCGGTCAGTATTTGGGTGAGTTCGATGGCGATGATAAAATATTAATAGTACTCTCGGACGGTAGCTACGAATTATCAAACTTTGATTTGAGCAACCACTTTGATGAGAAAATGATCCGCATCGAAAAATATTATCCAGACCACATCTATACTGTAATCCATCAAGATGGAAAAAGCGGAACCTATTTTGTCAAACGTTTTAAATTTGACGATCAGCCTATTGGAAAGCGCATTTCCTTTATCAATGAAGACGCAGGTTCGAAATTGATATTAATGAGTAATGCGACCGAACCCATCGTCAAATTGGATATTTTAAAAGGCAAATCCCAAACGGAAGAAACGCTTGATCAACCTTTGACTGAAATCATCGATGTAAAAGGAATAAAAGCGCAAGGAAATCGTCTGTCGTTTCATACCGTAAAATCAGTTGTCCTATTGACTGCTGATGAAGATTTAAGTCAAAAAGACAAAGTAACGGCGACTTCTGAAAATATTAGCACTACAGCGCAAACAACGGAAGCTGCTGTAGAAAAAACAGCTTCCACAACAGCTACTCCTCAGAAAGGGAATGAGCCCGCAGACGAAAATGATGATATCACCTTGGAAATAACCAATCCAAATGATATCCAAATCGACGATAAAGGACAGATGGAAATGTTCTAAATCATATACTGTACATAAAAAAGGCTCGAAGTTCAGTTCGAGCCTTTTCTATGCTTGTCAATTTTCTATCCATCAATTCGATTGTGCATTGGTGGCATATCTAAAACACCTACTATACACCTTTGTCGGCACTTTAAAAGTGACGAGACTTTGCTGTGGTCTTTTTATGCTTTAAATTCTTTAAAGAATTTTTGAAGTTTAGGCGCAATGACAACCGAACAGAAGGGATTTTCAGGATGGGTGTTGAAATAGTTGTGATGATAGTCCTCGGCAAGCCAAAATGTTGAAGTGGGCTCAACTGCAGTAACAATGGGATCTTCATATACGTCTTCATGGTCCAACTCACCAATGAAATTCTTTGCTAATATCTCCTGTTCTTCGTTATGATAAAATACAACTGATCGATACTGTGTACCCACATCATTACCCTGACGGTTTAATGTCGTTGGATTATGTGTTTTAAAGAAGATTTTCAACAGATCCTCATAATTAACCAATTCCTCATCATATTCAAGTTCAACAACCTCCACATGATCCGTAGTACCGGTACAAACCTGCTCATAAGTGGGGTTATCTATGTGTCCGCCCATATATCCCGGCAAAACTGATGTCACCCCTTCCGTGTTTTGGAAAATAACTTCTGTACACCAAAAACATCCTCCTCCAAATGTCGCTTTCATACTTTTTATATTATTGTATATTTTAATTTAATTATTCAAACAGCCTCAATGCCGGTGCTGCAATGTCCTCTCCTACTATCGCTGCTAAAAAGAATTTTACGCTATATGATTTCAGAAAATGAAGGTGTCATCACCAGCCACGCCTCATCTTAATAATAATGCTTCCCCTTGATGAGTAAATCTTGCTGTTCACTGTCGCAAACGGCATAGGAAAAACCTTGTTGTAAAGCATATGCACCATATTCACCGTTTTTATTGATGGCTAAGAATCCAACTTGGATTTCTTTGGCAATTCCAGGCTTTTTCTTCACGATACGCATAACAGCTTCCTTGCAGGCATCTTCAGGCGTATATCCCTGGCGCATCAATTCGACAACCAAAAAACTACCGACATTGCGTATAACTTCTTCCCCCACTCCGGTAGATGTGGCTCCGCCAACTTCATTATCGACATAGAGTCCAGCACCAATAATAGGACTATCTCCCACGCGTCCGTGCATCTTGAACGCCATGCCACTTGTGGTACAAGCACCAGAGATATTCCCGTTCGCATCCAATGCCAACATCCCGATCGTATCGTGGTTATATTGGTTTCCAGGCAAACGTTCCGCTGCAAAAGACTGGTTTTCGATATTGGCTACTGGCTTGTACTTCTTCTCCTTTAACCACTCTTTCCAGGCCTTTTCACCTTCTGGAGTCAATAGATTTTCTTCTTTAAAACCATTTTCCAAAGCAAATTGCAATGCCCCCTCACCAACAAGCATCACATGCGGTGTTTTTTCCATAACCAAGCGTGCGACAGATATTGGATGTCCAATTTTTTCCATTCCGGCAACAGCGCCACAATTTCCGTCCGAATCCATGATGCAGGCATCGAGTGTGACATGCCCATCGCGATCGGGATAGCCCCCCTTACCAACTGTCATATTTTTCAGGTCGGCTTCGGGCACACGGACGCCTTGTTCGACGGCATCTAATGCTTTCCCTCCCGTTGACAATATTTTCCAGGCGGCTTTATTTGCCGCAATGCCAAAATCCCACGTGGAAATAACGATAGGATATTTTTTCAAACTGCCCTTTGCTGCACTCGTGAATCCTTTTGCGTCAAATGCCGTCAAGGCCCCCATTGTCGTAGCAGCCATCAAACCTTGCTTAATAAAATTACGTCTTGAACTCATTTTCTTATTCATCTTTTATATAAAATCTTGGTTTAACCTTGCGGCAAAACAATTGCTTAAAGCTGATTTAGCCTCCCAAATACAACAAATTCCCCATGGACTGCATCTGACCGCATATGATTTCCTTGCATTATACTCCGTCCAAAATAGCCTCAACACACTTAATCGACTTTCGCCGCGGAAAAGGGTTTCGCATTTTAAAGACATCAAACCAATCTAGAAGCGATGACTTTACAATCAATAAGCAATATTACAAAATGGTTTTAGCAATTAGATGATTTTATTAAAATTAAACCCACTCATTCGTTTTTTAGCAACATATTATCAAAATCACTCAAAAATCGACAATAAAAATTGCCTTATATTACGAATTAATCCTATCTTTAAAAACAAACTAATTCGCATGAAAAACACCCTAAAATTCACTATTTTAGCTTATGCATCCCTTGTTGGCATTGGCAGCAGCGCTGCGCAGCAGCTCGATTCCACTACGTATTTCAAGGTCAAAGAGTTGCAAGAAAACGTAAAAAGTCAATTTGCTCCTGACAAAAGAACCAAAATCGTAGCCATTCAAAAAGCGGATGTCGTACAAAATCAATATGTGATTGAAACAACTGAGAAAGATGCTCAATTCGTTTTGGAACAAAAAGCAAAAGAAATAGCGGCTAATATTCAAGTACAGCTTCTTCCTGACGCCACCGTAGGCGAAAAAACTACTGGAGTGATCCGGCTATCTGTTGCGAATATGCGGACATTTCCAGATAATGCGGCGGAGTTAACGAGCCAGGTGTTATTAGGCACACAGGTGGATCTTCTGCAGAAAAAAAGTGGCGACTATCGTGTCCGCACACCCGACGGTTATATTGCATGGGTACCGGCCTCGTCCATTGAAGCGATGGACAAACTTGCATTGGACAATTGGCGGCAAGCAGAAAAAGTTATCTATACAGCAGAATTCGGCAAATCATATTCCGAACCAAATGAAAAGAGTCAGCGCGTTTCTGACCTGGTGTATGGTGACATCCTACAATTCAAAGGGCAGAAAGGTAATTTCTATCAGATCGCCTATCCCGATGGACGTTTGGGCTATATTAAAAAGTCAGAAAGCCTGAATCTAAAAGATTGGTTTGAAACACGCAATCCAACAGCAGAAAATATTATCGCCAGTGCGAAAAGCATGTTGGGTCTTCCCTATTTATGGGGTGGAACATCAGTAAAAGGTGTCGATTGCAGTGGTTTTACCAAAACAAGCTTCTTTATGAACGGCTTTGTGATACCGAGAGATGCATCGCAACAAGTACTCGCCGGAGAAAAAATTGATATTTTGGATGAAGAAGGTCATTTTGACCCTGAGAAAGCACTTAAAAACTTAAAACCGGCCGACTTATTGTTTTTTGCTGCAGGCAAAAATAACAATCCGAATGCTCGTGTCACACATGTAGCCCTTTATATAGGTAATGGCACTTTTATTCACGCAGCAGGTTTGGTTCGGATCAATAGTATGCTCAAGGACGCCACCAACTACGATGATTTCCAGACCCGTACTGTAGTTGCTGCACGCCGTTACCTCGGCACGAAGGATAGCGCTATACAAAAAATCGCTGAAAGCAATTATTACAACAACAAATAAGATAACGATGAGCAACCAATCTCAATGGATCAATAAAGATTTTGGAGCCTTTAAATTAAGATTCCGCCCGTACACACTGACGCTGAACCATGTCTTTACGGTCGCTTCTTTCAGCAGAAGCACAACACCCGTTGTATTGACCGAGCTAGAGTATGATGGGATCGTAGGTTATGGTGAGGCAAGTATGCCCCCTTATCTGGGCGAATCGCAAGAAAGTGTCCTATCGTTCCTCAATCAAATCGATCTGACAGGATTCAACTCTCCTTTTCAAACGGAGGATATTTTACATTATATCGATCAGATTGCGTTGAAAAATACAGCTGCAAAAGCCGCAATTGATATCGCCCTGCATGATGTTCTTGGAAAAATTATGAACCAACCTTATTATAAGATATGGGGACTAAATCCGGATCTTATTCCGCCGACATCGTATACAATAGGCATTGATTCCGAAGAAATGATACGCAAAAAAGTCGCCGAAGCTGATCAGTTTAAAATGTTAAAAGTAAAGCTTGGGCTGGATACTGATAAAATGATTATTGATACCATCCGGCAGGTAACAGACCGCCCGCTATGCGCGGACGTCAATCAAGGTTGGAAAACGCGCGAAGAAGCTTTGGAGATGGCGCACTGGCTTGCTGAAAGAAAAGTTTCTTTCTTGGAGCAGCCGATGCCCAAAGAGCAAATAGATGACAATGCCTGGTTAACCGAAAACAGCCCTATACCAACTATTGCCGACGAAGGATGTCAACGACTTGTAGACATTCCTGCATTAAAGGGCGTGTATTCAGGAATTAATATCAAATTGATGAAATGTACAGGTATGCGGGAGGCCAAACGTATGGCCGAGCTCGCCCGTTCGCTGGAAATGAAAGTGATGATCGGCTGTATGACCGAGACCTCCTGTGCCATCAGCGCCGCGGCACAACTTGCCCCCCTATCGGACTGGGCAGACTTAGACGGCGCATTATTGATTGGAAATGATGTTTACGACGGCATGACCGTTGTAGACGGCAACTGCATTCTTCCGGACCGTCCTGGGATTGGAATTGTAAAAAAATAAGACTATATTCAGTGCAATGTTTTTTCTTAAAGAAAATATTGCACTGATTGCTATCGCAGTTTGACCAACGCTCGAAAGCACCAAAATATTAAAAACTAAACTAATCAATTCAAACTTTTATGAAACAACATGTGCTCACAACGTTGTGTCTCATAGCCTGTAGTTCGATGCAGTCTTTATATGCACAACAGATCCAAATTGCCGGTAAAATTACGGACAGTAGTGGAAAACCAATTAGCGGAGTTACAATAACCGTAAAAAGCGCTGGCCAAGGGACTTCAACAAATGAAAACGGCCTGTTTACCTTAACCACAAACGCCAATGCGATATTAAGTATATCTGCTGTTGGTTATAGCCCACAAGAAATTCAGGTCAATGGACGCAAAACGATCAACATCACCTTAGCCAGTAATGAGCAAGCCCTGGATGAAGTTATGGTTGTGGCTTATGGTACTGCAAAAAAAAGTACCTATACGGGTTCCGCTGCTACTGTGAAAGCGAAAGATATCGATAATGTACCAGTCACTTCATTCGAAGGGGCTCTCAGTGGACGTGTTGCCGGACTTACGGTATCGACTCCCTCTGGCCAGGCTGGATCTACACCAAGTATTCGTATTCGGGGTATTGGCTCGATGAATGCCTCCAATGAACCGCTATATGTCATTGACGGAGTACCGGCCAATTCCGGATCCGGAGGACAGATGGGCGATTACATCTACACCTCAAATAATGTCATGGGCAATTTAAATCCCGATGATATTGAAACCATCACGGTATTAAAAGATGCGGCAGCATCCTCTTTGTATGGTTCAAGGGCAGCAAATGGGGTGATCTTAATTACGACAAAAAAGGGAAAAGCTGGCAAACCGACGGTAAATTTCAAGACATCCCTTGGCTTTACGCCAACTTGGGCGACAGACAACTACGAACCTGCCTCGCCACAGGACCAAGTGAATATGTTGTACCAGATCTTTTACGATTACCGCGCCTCAAACGGAAAAACTGAAGCGGAGGCCAATACCTATGCTTTAACGCAGCTGAATAATAAATTCAACAAACACGGTTATCGCTTCGAAACAAACGGTAATGGTCGATACGATAATGTAAACATCCTCGGAATGACCGATGGTATCGAAAATAGGGAAGGTAAATATTACGATTGGGACAAAGCACTGTTCCGTACCGGAATTTTTCAAGACAATAACCTTTCGCTTTCTGGCGGAACTGATGCAACAAAGTACTTCTCTTCCATCGGTTATACCACCGATAAAAGCAGGATTAGAGTCAATGATTTCGAACGTATATCTGGCCGTCTTAACCTCACACAAAAGATTGTAGACAACCTTGAATTTGGCACCAATATCAACATTGGACACAACAAGAAAAAAGGTTTTAATGACACCAGAAATACAGGCTCCAATTACTTCCTCCAATCCAGAAATCTTTTGTGGCCTTTGTATTGGCCGACAAACTATAAGACTGGAGAAGATTGGACCGATAGATACGGTAGTTATGCGTATAACGCCGATTATTATGATAAACAATGGGACAACAGTTCCAAAACAAACAAATTGGGTGTCATTAGCAATTTGACTTGGAGTATCCTCCCGAGCTTAATCGCCAAAACGGTATTCTCTTATGACTACACAGACATGAAAGACTACCTCTATTATAGTGCTAAACATTTCAATGGGGTTAGTGATGGTGGAGTTGTCAATCAGTTTAATACCAATATGCTGAAATTGGTGAGTTCAAACACGATCAATTACAGTAAGTCCTTCGATAAGCACAGCGTGAACTTACTAGCTGGATTTGAGGCCGAAAAAAATAAAACAGATTTTATGCGCACAACAGGAAGAGGTCTGGGCTCTGCGGAACTTCCTTACATCTCCTCTGCGGGTAAATTTGAGGCCAATGCGTATAGTTGGGGTTATAATCTGATGTCGTTTCTCGGAAGAGCAGAATACAACTATGACAATGCGTATTTTCTTGCCGCTTCCTACCGTCGCGATGGCTCTTCCAAATTGGGACCTAAAAACAGATGGGGCGATTTCTGGTCGATATCAGGTGCCTATAGTTTAAAAAATCTTCCATCGCTTAAAGAAAACGAAGCAATCAGCACACTCCGGCTTAAAGCATCCTACGGTGTGAATGGAACATTACCAACCGATAATTTTGGATGGAGAAGACTTATATCCTTCAACAACTTCAATTACAAAGGTCAGCCTGGTGGAAATTTGGTATCTAATCCGGACCCCGATATCACCTGGGAAACATCGTATACCACAAATGCTGGCCTAGAATTTGGCTTTCTGCAAAATAGGATCACAGGATCGGTAGAATACTTTAATAGAACTTCTAAAAACCTATTGCAGGACGTACCCACATCACAAACAACCGGATTTAGTACAGTATTGAGAAATGTAGGCCAAATCAACAATAGAGGCCTAGAAATTGACCTGACTGGCGATATCCTTAAAAAGGAAAATTTTAGATGGAGTGCCAATGTAAATGCTGCATTTGTTACTTCCAAAGTTCAAAAACTAAACGATAATCAGGATATCATCTGGTATGATCCGACAGGATCAGTGGGAAATGACACAAAAGGAAGTGGAGACGTGCGTGCGCAATTTATCTATCAACAAGGACAATCCACTTTAGCATTTTATGGCTACGAATGGGCTGGCGTAGATCAAAAAAATGGTAGAAACGTTTATTATACCAACAACAATAAAACAGGAGAGGATATTTTTGATTACAATGGACGTAAGGCGACCTATGATTTTGATCAGGCAAGCTATACGATTATTGGCAACGGTGTTCCAAAAGTCAGCGGTGGTCTAAATACAGATTTTGAGTATAAAAATTTCAATTTAGGCTTCAATTTCATTTATAAAATTGGTGGAAAACTTTATGATGGCGCATTCAAGGATGTCGCTGACGATGGTTATTACTGGGAACGAATTCGTTCTGAATACGCATTTGAGCACATGTGGACAGACAATAATACGGGAGGAACACTTCCAAAACTGGACGGTAATGACCTGACAGATCCGCAAAAATATAGTTCAAGGCAATTGCATGATGCGTCCTTCCTCAGATTAAAAAACATCAATTTTGGTTATAGACTACCTAAGAGCATATTGAACAAAATCGGATTTAGCAACGCACGAGTTTATTTTAATGGTACGAATCTGTTAACCGCATCCAAATACAAGATTGCAGACCCCGAAGTCGGTCAGTATGCGACGCGCGGATGGGAAACCCCTATTGGGAAGACCTATACATTTGGAATTGAACTCGGTTTTTAATACTTAATTTTTACATCATGAAAATAATTAAAATATCCATTATAGCAGCTGCTCTATTGACGTCATTCAGTAGTTGCAAAGATTTCTTAGATGTCGAACCTGGGAATTCAATCGATGCCAACACAGGCTTAAAAAGTGCAAGCGATGCCAGAAACCGAATCAATGGCCTAAGCCGGCTTATCGCCTCATCAAGTTATTACGGCCGAAATTTTGAACTGTATGGTGAGGTTAAAGGGGGAGATCTAACGGTGTACTCGCAAGGAAGAGGGTTAGATCAGTTATACTCCTTTAATCAAGATGCTGAAACCAACAACTTCTCTGGCTTCTGGTCTCAAATTTATTATTGTATCGCCCAGACAAATGATGTTTTAGAGAAAATCGAAAAAGTCGATGCAGCATCCAAAGCGCAATATGCCAATGCACAAGGACAATTACTGACGTTACGCGCCTTATTCTATTTTGACCTCGTCAGGTTATACGGTAAATCCTACACGCAGGAGAAAACAGCCAGCGGGGTGCCAATCGTCGTCAATTCATCTTCTTATAACAATAAACCGGGGCGTGCTACAGTAGATGAGGTGTATACACAAATTCTAAAGGATCTGAAGACAGGCCAAGAGCTACTCAGCACGAACAAAAAGCCCGATAACGGCTACATCAACTACTATGCAAACCTAGCTATCCAAAGTCGCGTATATCTGACCATGGCAGACTATGAAAATGCTTATCAGAAAGCGAACGAGATTATTGCGGACAATGTCTATAAATTGTATGAGAATGAAAAATGGGCGAGCTCTTGGACAACTATGTATGGCAGCGAATCGATCTATGAACTCGGCATCAACGAAGGTGAAGCAGACCTTGGCACAGCGAGTTTAGGCTATTATCTCATGCGGAGAACCGGAGGTCAGGGCGGCATGTTCTACGCCAGTGATTATTACCTTAACCGACTAAAGGAGGATGCCGGTGACATCCGTTGGGCCATTTTAGGTCGTGATGAAAGCTCAGCTACCCGTATGGGAGCGGTCTATAAAAATTTAGGCAGTGTCAATACCAATACGTCGCTCCCATTAAATTCTCTGGGTGATAAAGGAAACACCAATAACACAGCAGTCAATATCAAAGTCATCAGGCTGTCGGAGGTTTATCTTATTGCAGCTGAAGCAGCGTTAAAAAAACCAGCATCAGATCCGACAAAAGCGGCGGCTTTATTAAATGCCATTAGCAAACGTTCTCCTAATCGCCCTGCGTTCACTGCTGTATCGATCAGTGAGGAGGCCATCCTAAACGAAAAGAGTAAAGAACTGTTTGGCGAAGGACATCGTTATTGGGATATGATCCGTCTAAATAAAAAGATCACTTTCAATGATGACTTTCAGGGCTTAACGATCAAAACACGACCAAAGGAAATTGATCGAACGTTTGACAAAACGCTATTACCCATTCCTCAATCTGAAATAAACGCTAATCCTGCGTTAAAAGATGAACAAAATCCAGGATACTAATTTCTTAAACAAAAAAGGTCATTTTTAATGACCTTTTTTGTTTAACACACCACCAAGCAATTAGTACAGTCTATTTCTATGCTGTAGTTGATGGTGACTAACAGCAAGGTCTAAAAAATAGCCGTTAACAACGGCATAACGCATTTTTTGATCCGTCCCAATAAAAAAATTCGCTGAAGAATCGAGTTTAAGCGAACTTTCAAGTAGAAAACGATCGCTGGATACAATGTTCATTGGGAACTGATGCAGTTTACCCGCAGCGCCACAGCCTACCACATGGACTGCAGCAATACCCGCTCTCAAAAGATTCTGAATAAAACCGCTGTTCAATTGGTCCCAACGAAGCGACTTATCATATTTCTTGGCCGGAATGAATTTAAGGCCAGAAACATCAATATCCACATAACCATAAAAATCTGCCAAATCGCCAATGTCTACTATTGCTCCTTCCACATAATAGTCAGTCCCTATTGTCTTTTCCTGCTGTCGAATGGCAACATCAACAACGATTTGGTTCCCCTCCTGCTCAACCGTCAGATTCCGCAACACTACATCGTGAAGTTTTTCATCATTGAAGGGTATGCATTCGTAATCGGCAATCGCATATTGTGCAAATGATTGGTCAGCAATTTCCTCAAATGCTTTGAGCAATGCTACAAAATTAAATTTTCTCACCACCATTTTTTCGGTATCACCCGCAAAAGCTCCTGACTCAATCAAGATCGTCCTTGCCCCCCATTGTTGAAAATTATCGCCAAATCCCCGCGGAGTATGCTCATCGTCATACTTTGCTACCGCATTGGGTATAAATTCCTGAAGAATCTTATTTATACCGACAATCACCCGCATGGCGTCTCCCCGGGTTTCATTGATATTACGCGCATCATCATAGGCGGGTGCCAATAGGGAAATGGTCACCGGTGTGCTTGTTCCGGGAATATTATAATAATTGTTTTGGTTGTGAAGATTGAAGGCAAAATCAGGCTTTAACAACATGGCTTGCTTTTTTAATAAGGCGGCTTCCACGGTTGCTGTTGCTCTTGCATCTCTGTTCATATCCACATCCATTGCAGTTCTCCGTTGAAACCGTTCAGCGCCATCAGGATTTAGCATAGGAATAAAATACAAAGTCACTTTGGATTCTATATCATGCCTATAAGCATCAAAACCATCATCTTTACCCTTAAAAAAATTAAACAGATCAAACATTGCCATTGTTGCCGTAGGTTCATCGCCGTGCATTTGTGACCATAGCAGTATCTTGATTGGTCCTTTTCCGTACTGCAATCTAAATATCGAACGACCTTCCGTAGAAGCCCCAATTTCCGCAATAGCAAAACGTTCAGATTTCCCGATATTTTCTATTAGCGGTAAAATATCGGCATGCTTAAATCTTCTATGCATCAAAGCCTTTTCTCTATAAAAAGAAAAGGCTTTGATGAAATCTTCTTTTACTAATTTCATCTTAATCTTTTAGCGCTGGCTCCATTAAAGCAATCGTTCCTTGCGATGCATCTATACGGACTTTTGCTCCTACTGGCAAAATAAATTGCTCGGCAATATGTCCAATGACAGCTCCTGTATAAGCCGGTATTTTTAACGGTTTGATATAATCGTTGAATAATTGGTCAAGTGTTACGGATCCATATCCCCCAGATGGTTTACAATCGGTGCACTTGCCAAAAATAAACCCCTTGATTAGCCCCAGTATACCAGCATTTTTCAACTGGCAAAACATGCGATCAACACGTTCCATATCTTCGTCCACCTCTTCGATAAAAAGAATGGCATCTTTAAAGCTTGGCAGATAGGATGAACCACACAAGCCGGTCAGTACGGTCATATTTCCTCCCAGCAATATTCCCTCTACTGTACCTGGATGAATAGTCGTAATTCGGTCTTTGGTCTGTACAATGTTATCACCTTTCGATTTGGGATTCGCAAATATCGACGGCTTGTTGGCTACAAACTGCGCATTGAAAGCTTCTGCCAGCTTATTTGTCCAGGTGCTGATACCAACCGCACCGTGAAATGTCACCAGCCCCGTTTTGGCATGCAATGCCAAAAGTAAGGCTGTAATGTCCGAATATCCCAATAGAATTTTGGGATTATTGGCGATCAGCTTATAATCTAATCTATCCAAAAGACGGGATGTCCCCGAACCTCCCCGGATGCAGACAATCGCATTGACATGCTTATCTGAAAACATATCGTGTATATCTGCTATACGCTCCTGATCTGTACCCGCCAAATTACCGTATCGACTGCGTATATGCTTCCCCTCTTTGATTTTAAAGCCTAGCGTTGTAAATACTTCACCTGTAATGCGAATTGACTCCTCATCATCCAACACACCAGCCGGAGTTATTAACCCTATGGTATCGCCCAATTTTAGTTTCGTAGCAAGTAAAGCAGCTTGACCGAACAATTCATGTTGATCTTTCCCTGACTGTGTCATTCCTAACATAGGAATTGACAATCCACCTAAAGCGATCGACTTTATAAAGGCTCTTTTCTTCATTATGTTAAATACTATCGGTTGAACAACAGACGTTCTCCAGCTCCTTTTTCAATCAGTTGTCCACTCGAGAAAGCAAGTTTACCCGATACGAAAGTATGTTCGATTGTTGAGCTAAACGTATGTCCTTCAAAAGGCGACCACCCGCATTTTGAAAGGATATTAGCTTTCGATACGGTATACGGCTTGTTGAGGTCGACCAATACTAGGTCTGCCCAATATCCCTCACGAATGTAACCTCTATCTTCAATTTCGAACAATGTAGCCGTATTATGTGCAGACTTTTGCACCAATTGTTCCAGGGTCATTTTTCCGGCTTTGACCAGATCGAGCAAAGCTTGCAATGCGTGCTGCACAAGGGGACCTCCACTTGGCGCGGAAGCGTAGGGCTGAGATTTTTCCGCTAGGGTATGCGGAGCATGATCTGTCGCGATCACATCAATATAACCACCCAATACAGCTTTTAAAATCTGGTCGCGATCATTTGCGGTTTTAACCGCTGGATTCCATTTGATAAAATTACCTTTTGAGGCGTAATCCTGGTCCGAAAACCACAGGTGATGAATACACGCTTCAGCGGTTATTTTTTTATCTTTTAATGGAATATCATTCGTAAATAATGCAATTTCCTTGGCAGTTGATATATGAAGGATATGCAAACGCGTATGGTATTTTTTTGCCAGTTCGACAGCTTTTGAGGAGGATAAGTAACAGGCCTCTTCAGAACGAATAAGGGGATGCATCTCAATTTTCAGTCCATCCTCGCCATATTTTTCTTTAAATAAAGCCAGATTGGCCTTTATCGTCGCCTCATCTTCACAATGCGTAGCTACTAAAGTTGGAGCATTCGCAAAGATCCCTTCCAATGCTCTTTCATTATCCACCAACATATTTCCAGTAGAGGATCCCATAAAAACCTTTATGCCACACACATCCTTCGGATTCGTTTTGAGTACCTCCTCAAGATTATCATTGGCCGCTCCCATAAAGAAAGAATAATTTGCCAGCGCATTTTTCGCTGCAATATCATACTTATCTTGAAGTAATTGCTGCGTTAATGTGTTTGGAACCGTATTAGGCATTTCCATAAAGGAGGTGGTACCTCCGGCCACCGCTGCGCGGCTTTCATGCCATATATCCGCTTTATATGTTAATCCGGGTTCCCTGAAATGAACTTGATCATCAATGAGTCCAGGTAATAAATGTAGTCCCTCCGCATTGATTTCCTGATCAGCAGGATGGTTTATTTCCTGAGCAATCATTTCAATTCGACCATTGCTGATATATACGTCAGCAACCTCAACTTTACCTTCATTAACAAGTTGTGCAGATTTTATAAGAATAGATGACATGTTGATTTTTTACTTTGCTTTAGGTCAAAAGTAAAGATTTGTAACCGTGATATCAAATGATCTGGCGAAAGAGTTCGATGCCTGACGTAGGATGTCTTTGCCAAGGATTGGAAAAATAAGAAAGAGGCCTGAGCCTCTTTCTTTATTCTTTATCAAATTTGTATCCCACACCTTTTACTGTGGTTACATAATCGTCTCCTATCTTTTCGCGCAACTTGCGGATATGGACGTCAATCGTGCGATTGGTTACTACAACAGAATCTTCCCAGATACTCTTTAAGATCTGCTCACGTGTAAACACCTTATTTGGCTTTGATGCCAATAGATATAATAACTCAAACTCTTTCTTCGCGAGAACAATCTTTTGTTCACCTTTGTAGACCAAGAATGAATCCCTATCAATAACCAAGTCGGAAATTTCAATTTTATCCTGAACAGAGGCATCCGATTCTTCAGTGGCATTTCTCCTTAAGATAGCATTGATGCGACTCATTAAAGCACGGGGCTTAATTGGCTTAGCAATATAATCGTCTGCACCAACGTGAAATCCAGCAATCTCCGAATACTCTTCGCTTCTAGCCGTTAAAAACACCATGAATGTGCTTTTAAATTCAGGCATCGCGCGCATGATGCGACAAGCTTCAATACCATCCATTTTGGGCATCATCACATCCAAAATGATCAGGTCAGGATTTACCTGTTTGGCAACGTTGATCGCCTCTTCCCCATTTTGCGCTGTAGAGACCTGATAACCTTCACGATTTAAGTTGAATGCAATTAAATCCAAGATATCCTTTTCGTCATCAACAATTAAAATCTTTTGTTTCGAAGAACTCATTTGTCTTATTTTTTTTGCTAAATTATAAACAAAATGATAACAATCAGTTAACCCTATGTTACCAAATTATTAAGTAATATGCTATTTAACAATAACACAAGGATTACTTAATTGTTTTCTTCAAAAACGTCTCCAGCTCCTCTCCGCGTAGGTTTTTCGCTATAATAATACCGTTCGGATCTAAGATATAGGAAGTAGGTAAGGCTTTAACCCGGTAATCGATAACAACCGGCGAGCTCCAAGCTTTCAAATCAGATACATGTGTCCACGCCAACTTATCATCTTCGATAGCGCGCATCCATGAACCAGGATTGTCGTCAAATGAAACAGATAATATGTCAAAACCTTTACCATGATAGGCCTTATACAACCGAACAAGATTAGGGTTCTCTTGACGACAAGGCATACACCACGAAGCCCAAAAGTCAATCAACGTATATTTACCTTTAAAACTAGACAACTTCACCTCTTTATTGGTTGGTGTAAAGGATATCAGTTCAGGAGCAGGTTGCCCAATCGCCATTTTTTTTAGCTTTTGGGTTTCCTCTTTAAATTGGGTTACGTACCTATTCTCCGTAAATTCATCCTTTATTTTATCGGCATAAGCAATAATTTCACTTTCGGCAACTTCGGGATCTAAGGTGGAGATAGCATAAAATCCAGCCAAATCATTGTGTCTATTCGAAAAATCGACCGCTTTCTTCGTATATGTCCGTAGGACCTCTGCAAATTTGGCTTTATATTCTGCACGAATCTTTTCAATCTCGTCTGCTGTCGAATTTGAAGTTAGCTTTGCAAATACCGTTTGCAAGGAATCCTGCACATAATCGCGATAATTCCGTTCTTTGGCAAAGGGCTGTATTGTTTTTGACAATTCAGAACCTTCCACCTGGTAATCATTGACATCCTTATGAAGATCCGTATTAAAAGTAATGGTTTCCCCAGGGGAGGCGATCAAATCATAGCGATTTTTACCTACCCGCAAAGATAATAATCTGGACTGGCTAGCAGGTCTTACAAACTGAAATTTGTTATTGTCGCCAAAAAACATAGAATCGAGTTTTGTATCCCCTTCATATAACGAAATAACTTTGACATTGCCAGGATTTTCGACATTTCCTGCAATGGTAAACTGCTCCTTATTCTGGCAACTCATCATCAAACCAACTATTCCTACCGCAAAAAAAACTGCCTTTTTCATCCGTTTAATTTTATTTGTTAATACCAATGCTTAATAGCCTTATTTCACTGTCCCTAAGTTTATTTTAAGAAGTCTATTGCTCGCGCAATTGCCAGCTTTAATCCAGCAGGATTTTTGCCTCCAGCTGTCGCGAAGAAAGGCTGACCACCGCCCCCTCCTTGAATATCCTTAGCTAATTCTCGAACAATTGTACTTGCATTTAATCCTTTTTCTTTAGCCAATTCATCGGATAACACAACAGTCAAGCTTGGCTTACCATCAAACTCAGCACCTATAACTAAAAACAAGTTCGTAACCGTACCTTTTAACGCATAAGCCAACGTTTTCACAGCCTCAGCATTTGGAAGATCAACAATCGTCGACAAGAAATTAATTGGTCCGACCTGCTGGATCTTTGCTTCCAAATCAGACTTCAACGCTAACGATTTTTCCGTGATACTCTTCTCGACTTCTTTCTTTAAGGCACCATTCTCATCGATGATTTTACCGAGTGCAGATACAAAATCCTTTGGATTATTCATGAGCTCTTTCAGGTGATGAACCAATTCGAAATGCTCACGGATAACCGATGCTGAGCGCGTTCCAGTAATCGCTTCGATACGGCGGACACCAGCAGCCACAGCAGATTCGGAAACAATTTTAAAAAATCCGATCTGACCCGTTGCTTTGACATGTGTCCCCCCACATAGCTCTTTGGAATATTCATCTTCAAAAGTAATCACACGCACAAAATCACCATATTTTTCGCCAAATAGCGCTGTAACACCCGAATTGAGAGCCTGTTGGTACGGAACATTTCGTTCTTCCTTCAACGGTATATTTTCGCGAATCTTAGCATTGACAATATCCTCTACCTGCTTAATCTCCTCGTCGGTCATTTTCGCAAAATGAGAGATGTCAAAACGTAAAGTATCCGCGTTGACCAATGATCCCTTTTGGTTCACGTGATTTCCCAATACCTGTTTTAACGCTGCATGCAATAAATGGGTAGCCGAGTGATTGTTTTCGGTATCGGTTCTTTTGGCTTTATCAACCTGAGCTACAAATGTACCTTTCAATTCAAGTGGTAATTTGTTTGTGAAGTGAACAAATAGCCCATTTTCCTTTTTCGTATCTGTGATATAGATCTTCTCACCTGTCGATTCCGAAATCAATTCCCCAGAATCACCTACTTGTCCCCCACCCTCAGCATAAAATGGGCTAACTGAAAGCACCAATTGGTATTGCTCTTTATTTTTTGCTACAACTTTACGGTATTTAACAACCTCAGTAACGGCAGTTAATGTATCATACCCTACGAATTCAAATCCTTCATCTTCATTGACTTCAATCCAATCACCTGTATCAATCGCAGTGGCAGCGCGAGAACGATCTTTCTGAATTTGAAGTGCTCTGTTGAAACCTTCCATATCGACAGTTAGACCTTTTTCACGTGCTAACAATTCCGTTAAGTCGATCGGGAATCCGTACGTATCATAGAGTTCGAAAGCAAAATCCCCCTCAATGACAACATTATTCTCCACATAATTTTCAAATCGCTGCACGCCGGTGGATAAAGTTCTAAGGAACGAAACTTCCTCTTCTAAGATCACTTTCTGTACAAAATCCTGTTGTTGAATCAATTCATCGAATACACCTGCGAACTGAGCCGCCAATCCAGGAACAATTTCGTTAATAAAAGGAGTTTTAAAGCCTAAAAATGTATACGCATAACGTACTGCGCGGCGTAAAATACGGCGAATCACATAGCCTGCTTTATTGTTGGATGGCAGTTGGCCATCGGCAATTGCAAAACTTACTGCACGGATATGATCAGAAACTACGCGCATGGCAATATCTGCTTTTTCATCTATACCATATTTTATACCTGATTTTTCAGCAATAAAATCGATAGTAGGGGTAAATACGTCGGTATCATAATTGGAGGTCTTACCCTGTATGCATCGCACCAAACGCTCAAAGCCCATTCCCGTATCGACATGTTTAGCGGGGAGCGACTGAAGCGAGCCATCTTTCAATCGATTAAATTGCATGAATACGAGATTCCAGATCTCAATGACTTGAGGGTGGTCTGCATTCACCAAACTCTGTCCGGACGTTTGTTTGCGCTCTTCTGTGCTGCGCATATCAAAATGGATTTCGGAACAAGGCCCACAAGGTCCTGTCTCCCCCATTTCCCAAAAATTATCTTTCTTGTTCCCAAGAAGAATTCTATCTTCGCCAATCCATTCTTTCCAGAAATTGAAAGCTTCCATATCACGCTCCAAGCCTTCTTTGGCATCTCCTTCAAAAATAGTCACATACAGACGGTCTTTGTCTAACTTATAAACAACTGTCAATAGTTCCCAAGCCCAAGCGATCGCTTCTTTCTTAAAGTAATCACCGAAACTCCAGTTTCCTAACATCTCAAACAACGTATGGTGATAGGTGTCAATGCCGACTTCTTCCAAATCATTGTGCTTTCCAGAAACACGTAAACAGCGTTGAGTATCGGCAACGCGAGGAAATTTAACGGGTGCTTCACCCAGAAATAAATCTTTGAATTGATTCATTCCCGCATTGGTAAACATTAAAGTTGGGTCATTTTTTACAACTACCGGTGCTGAAGGGACTATTTGATGCCCTTTACTTTTAAAAAAGTCCAAAAAGGCCTGACGAATTTCTCTACTTGTCATTTAATTATATAAAAATATGTGCAAACTTACTCAAAATTGATAGGTTATGCAATGTAGAATTCCATATATTGACCTTGAAACGACCGTTTTCTCTTAACGACGAAAAGTGCGACTTTGACTTTTCAAACAAAAAATTCAGACGCTAACATTCAGCGAGTTAAGACATACCAATTTAATTGGTGACAGCAATCACAAATTGATATTAAATATAACATTCTAAAAGTGTTATTCGTTATTCATATTTGTGCAAAGCTTCTTCACTTTCACATGTAAAACGATAAAAACTATTTGACTTGAGGTCATCCACAATTACATTTGTTTTATTACATTTGATACTAAAATAGGGAATTGAATATACTTTCAAGCACATTCCCTAGTGCGAGATAAATAAGATTAGATTTTGTAGATTAAATTCCTTCTAATGAAAAAAAACATTCTACTACCGGTAGATTTTTCTGCTCATGCGATCAATGCTATTAACTATGCGGTGCACCTATGTCTGGAAAAGGGTTATGCCCTCCACCTTTATCACAATTACACCTCTGCTTCTGCGGTGTTCGAGGAAGAAAACAGCCCTAATGATGCAAATTCTCCCGTATTTAAAGCGGATATCCTTATCAAAAATCTGGCAGAATCAATAAAGCTACAACATCCCACACTTGAAATATCTACACAATGTGAGCGAGGAATGATTACAGAAACGCTACCTGAACTCGCTACTCCTGATCAGTTTGATTTTTTAGTTATGGGCACTAAGGGCATCACCAATGAGGACAGTAAGCTTATTGGCAGCACCACGTATGTCATTAGCAAAAAAGCCAAAATACCTGTATTGGCCATTCCAAACGAAGCACATTATACACCGATAGATACTGTCGGCTTACTGTCCAATTTTAAAGAAGAAGAGATCCATACAGTAAAAGATTTTGTCAATATTATCGGTAAAGATTTTGAGTTGAAACTTATGCATGTACACTACGATCACTCATCAGAAAATAGAATTGAGGATAAGCTTGAAGTATGGAAATATAAGATCAAAAAACATATCGGCGTCACCAATATTGCAATCGAAGTTGATTCAATTCAAGGCGATATTGAGGATCTAGATACAGTTCCAGAAGTCATTAACGAGATGATCCATAACGAAAAGATCAAAGTGCTATTAGTGACAAGATCGAGAAAATCATTCTTTGAACGTGTCTTTTCGCGTTCAGTCGCAAAAGCATTATTTAGCCATCCGTTAGTCCCCATGTTTTTCACAAAAGCATAATACCTTATAGCCATGTCTAAACTATTAATACCTGTCGATTATTCCGAAAATGCACGAGTTGCGGCATTTTATGCAGCACAAGTGGCTACCATGTCAAATCATGAGATCACACTCTTTCATTCGTTCACATCACACAGCAATAAGTTTGCAAATGCGAAGCATTTAGTAGACCCTACGGAGATGGAAGCTCATCAAAAAATGGAGAAGCTTGTAGCTGAACTTCTACAAGAATATCCTTCACTTAAAATTTCTACCTTATTTGACAACGGTATTTTGGCCGAAACACTGGAAAAACAAGAGATAAAAGAGACATACCAAACGATCATTATGGGTACAAAAGGAGTTACAGGACTCGAATCTGTTTTGATCGGAAGTAATACTTATGATGTTATTAAAGAGTCCAAAATCCCTGTTTTAGCTGTTCCAAAAAATGCGATAAAGCTCAAAAAGGATACCATTGGTTTGTTAACAAATTTCAAACCTGGCGAACTTGAAGTGCTCAAACAAGCTATTCCGTTATATGGCAAAGACTTCCATCTTCAACTGATTCACATTAATAAAAATGAACTGGAAATCAAAGTATTAGGAAAAAAACTAGAAAACTGGATCGAAGAGATTATTAGTGAAACTGGCATTGAAGACATTTCATACATTGTCAAATCGCCTAGTTATTTTGCGGGTTCTCGAGAGAATGTCGCTAACGGTATTCATACCATTATCAGGGACGAAGACATTGATGTTATTTTGATTACAAAAAGTAGGAAAACTTTTTTTCAAAACATTTTTACTGAAAATATTGTTAAGCATCTGGCTTTTGAAATTGAAGTGCCAAACTTCTTTGGGCGTGTAGAGTAACCAAATAATTTTTGGCAAATTTATTGCAAGGGTGTTCAGTGAGTTAATTTAACAACAGTATTATAGTAGATAATTTTACAAACACGCATTATGAAAATTAGCCTTAAAAAATCAGGATTACTTGTTGTGGCAGGAATTTTATCCACCGCATCCTTTGCGCAAAGCACAAAAGACGCATCAATTGAAGGCACAACACCATTAGGCTCGGCAACACAATATAGAACGTGGTCGATCGGTGTGGGAGCAGGTGTAACGAGCTTGCAAAATATCGCCAAGTTTAACAACGGTGGTTACGATAAATTGGATTGGAATTTGGGTTATAGTGCTTACATCAAGAAGCAGATCTCCCCATCCTTTGGATTAAAAGCTACTTATTTTGGTGGAAAAACATCAGGCTACGTTAATAGCGATAAACAGACAGGATTTGAAACTAAAACACCTTGGTCTGTAGCGTTGTCGGGCGAGTTTTTAGCAGCAAATACCAACTGGAGATTTTTCAACAGCTTTATTAAACCGTACGCATCCATTGGTGTTGGTGTAATGAACGCCGAGACCGCTGGAATCGCTAACGGGAACAGAGGAGAATATGGTGACTCGTATTCTAAGATTTATGTACCGGCAGATTTTGGTTTTAAATTCGCCGTAGCAAAAGGTATCAACTTTGAACTTGGTTACCAATTGAATTGGGCGAACCAACGTTTTGACAACAGAATGGGTACCGATAACCCAGTGGGTCAACAATACAAAAATGACTTATTCACTTATGCTCATGCAGGCCTAGAATTTGCATTGGGTAGTGGTAGCAAACCTGCTTTAAACAATTCTAACCCTGTCGCAACCCTTGTCAATGACTACACGGTTAAGTACGATGACTTAAAGGCACAAAATGATGCATTGAATGCTAAAAATCAAGCGTTACAAGGACAATTGGATGGTCTTAACAATGATCTTAAAGACGACGATGGCGATGGTGTTGCTAACAAATATGATAAGTGCCCAGGCACACCTTCAGGTGTTCAAGTGGACGGATCGGGTTGTCCAATTGTTGTTAAAAACGAAACCAAAGTCGTAGAGAAAGTTGTCGTTACAGAAGCAGATAAGAAAGTTGTCGCTGACGCGATCAAAAACTTGGAGTTTGATTTAGGTAAAGCAACTATTCGCTCCAGCTCTTATGCGACATTGAATAGAGTTGCCGCTTTATTAATCGAAAAGAATTTCAGCTTAAAGCTTGCCGGTCACACAGATAATACAGGCTCTCGCGAATTAAATATGCGTTTGTCTAAAGAACGTGCAGAAGCTGTAAAGGCGTATTTAGTATCGCAAGGTGCTAATGCTTCGCGTATAGAGGCCACTGGATATGGTCCTGATCAACCAATTGCAACGAATAAAAATGCAGCTGGTCGTCAACAAAACCGACGCGTTGAGTTCACCCTTTATTAATAACTAATATATCAGATAAATAAAAAGGTGTTTTTAAGTTAAAAACACCTTTTTATTTATCTGATTGTCATATTTCATCTACAAACCTCGAGCAAATTTAATTTTCCAATTATTATTTTTGCAGCGGTTTATACAAACACAAATTATATGAAACTAAAATTACAATTCGTACTCGCGCTTGCATCTGCGGGCTTATTCGCGAATAATGCAAATGCTCAAAATGTGAAAGCATCATCCATTGTAGGAACAACGCCATTTGGGCCAGCTTCACAATATAGAACATGGTCCATCGGTATTGGCGCCGGAGTGACAAATCAAACTAACATTGCTGGCTTTAACCGTGCAAACTATGAGGATTTAGCGTGGAATTTGGGCTATAGTGCCTACATTAAAAAGCAAATTTCTCCTTCTTTTGGTATCAAGGCGAGCTACTTTGGAGGTAAAACTGGTGGAGCGTTTAAAGATGGAACACAATCTTTTGAAGCTAAAACACCTTGGTCTGCGGCCTTGTCGGGAGAATTCCAAGCGGCCAACACCAACTGGAGATTTTTCAACAGCTTCATCAAGCCTTATGCATCGGTCGGTGTGGGTGTGATGAATAGCAAAACTACTTTAACAACCGGATCAACTTCGCAGGAAGCGGACGGCATTTCTAAAATATATGTACCATTGGATATGGGATTTAAATTTGCTGTAGCTAAAGGTATCAACTTTGAGCTAGGTTATCAATTAAACTGGGTTAACCAAAACTTTGACGGAATTCGAGGTGGTCAATATAAAAATGACTTGTTTACTTACATCCATGGTGGTTTAGAATTTGCATTGGGTAGCGGTAGCAAACCTGCTTTAAACAATTCAAATCCTGTCGCGACATTGGTCAACGACTACACCTTGAAATATGATGACCTTAAAGCACAAAATGATGCTTTAAATGCTAAAAACCAAGCGCTACAAAATCAATTGGATGGTTTGAACAGTGACTTGAAAGATGATGATGGCGACGGTGTTGCCAACAGATATGACAAATGCCCGGGTACTCCTTCAGGGGTACAGGTAGATGGATCTGGATGTCCAATTGTGGTGAAAAACGAAACTAGAGTTGTAGAAAAAGTTGTGGTAACAGAAGCTGACCGAAAAGTAGTCGCTGATGCCATTAAGAACTTGGAATTCGATTTGGGTAAATCGACAATACGTCCTACTTCATACGCTACCTTAAATAAAGTTGCAGAACTGTTAATCGAGAAAAACTTCAGTTTAAAACTAGCTGGACACACGGATAATACAGGTTCACGTGAATTGAACATGCGCCTATCAAAAGAACGCGCTGAATCGGTGAAAGCATATCTTGTATCTCAAGGCGCTAATGCATCACGCATTGAAGCGACAGGCTACGGTCCTGACCAACCTATCGCATCCAATAAAACTGCTGCTGGACGTCAACAAAACCGTCGCGTAGAATTTACACTTTATTAATTGGTATTCTTCGATATATAGCTAAAAGGCATCACTTCACGGTGATGCCTTTTTTATCACTCCTTTTCTTATCGAAATCTTATTCTTTGGTAAGGTAAACGTAAAACGCTTCCCTATTTAAAGTAAATAAACATTTGAGCAACAAAAAGATAACTTTCAAACAAACAACATAACACGTATTTTTAATAAAGCAAAATTTAAAAAATGCGTAGACTCCATGCTTTTGTGTTGGCTTTCTCTTCGTTGATCTTTTCCTCTTGTGAAAAGGATCCACCACTGAAGGAACCAGGATCAAATGAAACCATCAATCAGTGGACATTAGACCAAATGAAACGCTACTACTACTGGAATGATAAAATTAGATCAACCCAAGATTACCAACAAACTCCAGATTTATTTTTCAAAAATATCCTATACCCCGAAGATCATTTTTCCACTATCTTACAAACCCTAAATAGTGATTCGTATGGAAATACGCTAACAAATACTTTTGGCTTCGATATGGTTCAGTTACAAAATCAGTCTGGACCTATTCAATTAGTAACCCAAGTAGTTCCCTATAGTGAGGCAGACTTGGCAGGGCTTCAAAGAGGCGACAGTCTAACCCATATGAATAAGACATTAATGGATCAGATAAACTTCCAATCGCTATTAGACAAATCATTGCATTTACCGGCCATCCAAATAAAACGACATGACGGTAAAGTATTCAACCTTCCATCCTCTTATATCTCGCAGCCCGTTGTCTATACTTCAAAAGTCATTTCATCATCTTCCAAAGTCGGTTACATTTTTATAAGCCAATTTGATTTCGGTGGAGCCTATTCGCTATTAGAAGCAATACAAAACCTTAAATCAAAACAAATAGAGGAATTGATCGTCGATTTACGTTATAATCCAGGCGGTCAGGTTGCTTTTGCTGCATTTTGTGCTTTGCTAATGGCAGATATTAAAGAGAACTATATTTTTGCAAAATATCGGGGAAATAAAAATATAAAAACTATTGAAGATACCTTTGAAACAACCCTACTGAGACAGCCCGATGGTTATTCCTTTAAAGCGAGCGAAGTACTGAAACAAGGATTACATCTAAAAAAAATTTATATCCTGACCGGACCGAATACGGCTTCCGCATCCGAAATGTTGATTAATGGATTAAATCCATATGTACAAATTATTCAGGTTGGCACCAAAACATATGGTAAAGATATGGCGTCGGCAACAATTTCTACACCTGAAGAAATTCACGGTACCGAGCGTTCTTGGCATTTGATCCCAATGATATATAAAATCTACAATAATACGGGGCAAGGAGATTATGGCAATGGAATTACTCCGCAGAAAGTGACGGATGAGTTTGCCTTTTTACCTTTGGTTCCAATAGGCAATAGTAGAGATCCGCTCATACAGGAAGCATTGTCAACAATCAATAATAAAGATCTCAAAGCAAATAGTGCCGTCTCGGTAGGAGCAAAAACAAGCACTATCTCTTCCAAATATGTGAGCAGTAGTTACCATACCATACCTATTGAAGTTAACATACAAAACAAAACTGAAGAATAGTTTCGTCAGTGTGCACAAGAATTTAACGAAGAAATGATCTCACGGAGATCAGTTCCAGTCTGCCCGTTTTTGGCTAACTTACGAAGAGGGCGAGACAAAATTTCAGACCGAATAACCCGCTCCTTCGATTCATAGTCCCGCACTACTCCTTCCAATTTTTTCAATAATTCCCTATATTGCCTATACAACTCATTAAGATTCGCAAATTCTGCACGTAATTTATAAAGCACTTCCGAATCAATAACATGTTCTACATCTCCTTGGATTTCAAGGGAAATTGTCGTTAGTTTTCGATGTTTTAAATCGCTGATACCTTTCATGACAACTGTATTAAGCGTATTTTTTTAGATTATCACCGTTAATTGGATTCAATCCTTTTTATTTTTTTAACCAAATATTATCTAGGCTATAGCCAATACCTCCGATTTCTGAGACAGCATCCACATCTAACGGGACATCAGATTCTTTTTCAGGAAGATACACAACTGCTACATCTACATTAAAGTAAAAAAACAAATACACTTTTTGTCCATCTATAAGGACTGGCTTTGAATCTTTATCCAATACTTGAGCCTTTGCAACATAAAGAGGATCCACTGGTATAACGGTAAATTTTTCAGGGATTTTATCAGATATCAAATCGGTGATCAGGATCGGGGTTTCGTCATATTTAACCAAATCCATCCCCCAACTTTCATCAAAAAAAGGCTTACCCTGATAAACAGCAAGACGAATGGGTTCACCTTTTGGTGAAATCGTTGTGTTATAATTTAAAATCTTTACTTGCATCTTGCCCGGAATAGACTCAATATTATCACCCAAAGGATTCTCCCCTACAACGAGCGAAGGATCAATTGGACTTTTACTATGCACTCCAAAGGTATTTAAACCTAATTTTATTGGTAAACGCTGCTCCAATACAACTTGATCCTTGCTATTATACGCAACAACCAATGAAGAGTCGATATCTTTATTTCGTATAAAAATGAAATTAGCATTATTATCATTCGCGGTTTTTCCATCTACCGTAACTCGTTTTATATCCGCCGACACAGAACTATAGGTTTTAAAAGTAATGCGTGCAAGTTCCTCCTGCGCTTGAATCAACTCGCCCTTGTGACATGCATATAACATACATCCTGCCGAAAGGACAAAACAATAAAAAAATATAGTTTTTAACATATATAAAGAATAAGAAGTGAGCCATTTAGATGGCTCACTCAATAAATAGAAGCTATTAATAATTTTTTGGATCAAATTGGGTCCAGGTTGCTGTCCAAGGAGCAGTTGTTGGATGAAACGCACCACTATAAGTAGTCGTTCCATTACCATATGCTGGCGAAGTCGACAGTGGTCTTAGAAATACAGGGTTAAATAAAGACGCCGTTGGATAAAAAATATTGGCACCACCCGCTAACTTCAAATATGCGGCAGCATCTGTTGACACATTTGTTTGGTTTCCAGCCGGAGTAGCACCACTAAAGGCCGCAGAATATGCATGTACAACATTTCCTGTAAAAGTACCTGTGGCTCCATCTTGAAATGCTGCCCCTGTTGCATAGCCAGCAATAATTGAGTTTTGGATATCGTATTCAGACGCTCTTCTCCAGCGGTTACCAAATTTTAGTTTAGTTCCTGCTATAGTAGCATCTTTAATACCCAAGAATGTGAAATTTTTCAATACTGGGCGAGTTTTTGGTGTAGCTGCATATGGAGCTGTACCTTCATTATCCGATTCCAAACCATTTGAATCAGAACTACCACTAGAAGTACTGTTGGTAGAATTGGGATCCTTTAATGATAAAGCATATTGAATTGTCCCTGTGTAACCGTGATCGAAATCAAAGTCATCATCATCATTTGACAACGCCACTAAATATTTAGCATTTACAGTACCACCAAAAAATTCAAATCCATCATCTTTACCCCAAGATACCTGAATATTTTCCAATGTAGTCCCAGTACCAACGCCACCTAAAGTCAACCCATTAATCTCGTTATCAGCCGTTAAGTTATAACCAGCGAATTCAATACGTACATATTTTAAAGAACCCGAATTATCGGCAGCATTTGTTCCTCCATAAGACACATCTACACCAACAGGTTGCGGAATACCTTCGATTCTTTTTGTCGCAGCTTGATTTGTCGTTGCATTGCCTAATAATACAACTCCTCCAAAATCACCTGGATTACGGGAACCACCAGCATTAGGAGAAGTAAATACAATAGGTGCAGCAGCAGTACCATTAGCAATCAATTTAGCTGTTTTAGGTACAACTAATACCCCTTTGATATTGTGTGTTAATCCAGTAATTTGATCATTGTATGCTTTAGTTACTCCAGAAGTAATAAATGTCCCCGCTTGAATAGTTAAGGTAGCTCCTGGCCTAACAAAAGCCACACCGTCAATTTTCCATACTGTATCAGCTGAAAGAGTTGTTTTAGTAATAATGCCGGCAGCATCTGTTGGGATTGTTGCCTGAGGTTTGTTTGGCAAGCCAGCATTCAAATCTGAATTTGGTCCCACATTGTCCTTGTTACAAGAAGCTAATGCGATTGCGCATACGCTTGCTACTGTTAAGATTTTTTTCATTTTGCGTTAAATAATTACTAGTTTTGCCATCACAAGATCATTTTTTAGACTATGCATCCCTATGGGATAGCATTTCATAAGGCTGCATAGTTGTTTTCAATCACCCGTTTTTTGTTTCTCTATTTTTATCTTCCTGTTGCGTTATATGGACAAACCCGGAACTATATACATTATTAAGGAGTGATATGAAACTGCCTCGCGCAGTAGTTTTTTCTAAATTTCTACGATATCTTTGAAGCCTATTACAATTAAATAGCCCTCCACACTTATTTTCACCTTATTATTTAAAAGCTATAGATCACGGAAAGGTTAAACCTTCGCCCGTCTTTTTTACGATAAGTTATAATATCATCATCCGCCCTACTATATTTATTATCTCCTTTAACAAGGTCAAAGATCTTTTCTCCATTTTCGCCTTTGGATTCACTGTAAGCCGACTGATTTTGATAATACTGCGTCCATTCATCTAAAAGATTAGCAGCGTTAAATTTAATTTCCAGCTGTTGTCGCAGAAAACGCTTATACACCTGTAGATCAAGCTGCCTCGGTGCAAGTTCATACTCTACTCGATTCGGGTTGACGGATGCTGTATTCGTACGGTAGCCTCTATGATTGTAACTTGTTGTTATTCCAAAATCATCCCCCCAATAACCTACTCCCAAGTTTAACAACCAGGGCGACTGTCCCACTAATGGACGGTCCTGGTTTGGTGCTCTATTTTTTTGTCGTTCTGCTACGGTTACGTTATCAACAAGTTTATGCCTCCACTGACTCAATGCATTTACTTCTGATTTCAACAAAGTCCCGTTTGCATTTATAAAAGCTTTAGATAACCAATCTGCTTCACCGAGAAAACCTAGGTTTTTACGGATTTCAAATTCTATCCCCATGTTTTTAGCAGACTCCATATTATTAAAAACATATGCACTCCCCGGACTTACATCCTCATTTTCGATCAATTCTATTGGTTTATCCAAATATTTATAAAATCCTGTCAGGGATATAATTTCGCCCGGACTCGGATACCATTCCAACCGCATATCGACATTATCGATAAAAGTTGACTCTACATTATCCCCAGAAACGATAGCGTCTAATTCAAAATCATAGAAGCCAAAAAAGCCTGTTTCCCTAAAATCCGGCCGAATAGCCGTTTTGGAGTAACTTCCTCTCACATTAAAAGTATTACTGACACTATAAGTTGCATTGATTGACGGCAATAATTTCCAATTTTTTTCACGGATCATAAGTTTATACAGCAGTAATTTGTTGTTATCCTCATTGGGATCACCATTTTGTTTTCTAAACATTTCATCTTGACGATTTTGCAAATTGTAATATTCAGCACGCAGACCATAAACTAACCTCAGCTTATTCCAAAATTTCTGATCCAACATGAAGTATGCGGCATGTGAATTCATTGCACCATCGTAGACACTTCCCCCAATAGGTTCAGGATAATAATATGCCTGACCAATACCATTCCCAATATTTGCTGCAGACAACAATACATCATAAGGTATCTCTATTGCGGGCGCCCCTTTCGAGGGATCATCAGGAAGATAGGATCTTGTGAAAGGTAGTAGCCGAAAAACAGATAGATCGCGGTTTTTCTTCCATCCTTGATACCCGACTTTCATTAATGTACTGACGACTTTCCCTGCCCCGAACATTCGTGAAAATGCCATCGCCCAGTTATAATCATGTTCATTGATCTCCGTCCACATACGGGAATCGAACCCTGTTTCCGAATGATTGGACCAATTAGAAAGACTCAATAAATTGGGGCTTTGAAAGATATAATTTCCATCTATTATTGTTGTTAGTCCATAACGCAACTTGCGCTCATCCAAAATCTGCTGCTGAATTCTATTGTAAGCAAACATCCCCTCCGCTTTGATATCCCAAGGCAGCTGATACTCACCACTTAATTGGTGTTGCTGCAAAGACATTGTTTCAGGCAATTGATATTGATTTTTGGTCGGCGGGCTACTCAAATTTGTAAACGTCGCCCGGATGTTTTCACTATAATTATTGTTAAAGGTGCGTGCATACATATTTTTAAATGCAAGCTTAAAATCCTGTCCCTTTAATCCAAAATTTGCGACCAATCCGCTACTGCTATTAAAACGATACGAAGTCCCAGCTCCATTTTGGCCGATTGTATCACTTTCTATCATGTGCTGTTTTTCCCCATATCCATTAATGATACCAGACCCTCGAACATTATTAAAGGGTACGATATTCTGTTCATTCCGAATATTTGCAGAGGCGGAGAATCCGAACAATAATCCGTTTGAGATCGCATATCGTCTACCCAATGCAAATCGTAAATTTTGATTGGGACTGGCCTTGTAGCGATATAATTTCATGGCATCAGCGTTGACAACTTTAGATTGTTCGATGGCATCAATGTCATTATACTTCAACGTTGAACCAGGCATCAAAAATTCCTCGTTCAACTTTGGATCATTCAAGATATATCCAGGGGGAGCGTCTAGACGTCTTGCCTCGCCATTCCAAAACCAGGGCTGTATACCTTGAGGTTGCTTGGAAGAGGAGTGATTAAAACCAAAGAATTCGGATGTCTTACGCTCTCCGAGACGATAGAAGTCTTTTCCTGTCGTACGGGAATTTCCACCAATTCCATATTGAATCGACGTAAAATTCTTTTCTGGAATATCTAGTGTATTCACTGAAACCTGGCCACCAGAAAATTCTGCAGAGACATCCGGTGTTGCAGTCTTATTGACAACAACGGAGCTGACCATCTCTGTCGGAATAATATCAAAGGAAAAATCACGCCTATTCTGTGAAGTGCTTGGAATCACAACCCCATCCAGCATTGCTTGATTGTAACGATCAGACATTCCTCTTACAATTACATTTCTATTATTGACTGTTGTCAATCCTGTCACGCGTTTTAAAACTTGTCCAATATCATTGTCTGGTGTTCGGGCAATCTGCTCTGCAGAAATCCCATCGGTTACTGAAGCGGCATTTTTTTGTGCTGCATACAGTCCTGCCACAGAAGCCTTTTTGAACGGAACTGTCACTACAGCAGTTTCCAGAGCATTTACCTGCGCCTTCATCTCAATATTTAGTGCCGTACGCTGTCCTGATTCGACTTTCACCCCCTCGATACGTTGTGTACGGTAGGACAAATAACTTACTTCAAGGGTATATACACCTGTCGCCACTATGAAACCGTAACTACCATCTAGACTGGTTTGCGTAGATTTATTCATACCGACCAATTTAATACTGGCATTCGCCAATGGTTGTCCGCGGTCGTCAATTATTTTACCCGAAATACGTCCACTTTGTTGAATAGTTTTTTCGGTCAATGTAATGTATACTCCATTGTCAATGGCCGTCAGGTTTGTTTCCTTAAGAAGATAATGCATGACATCTCTGACACTGCTTTTTATAAAAATTTTAGAACTTACTTTTTTATTCGACAGATTATATTTTGCGGCGTCAAAAGCAATATGGATGTTTTGAGATTCTAGGCGTTCAAAAACTGCAGGAATGCTAGATTCATTAAAGGAGATGGAAATCTCTCTATTAAGTAGCTGTCCATGTACGACAGAAGCCAAGAGTATTTCGACAGAAACTATCGATAGAAGCAATCCTACCAGCGATGTCTTTATCATAAACTTAATATCGTTTTTCGTAACGTATTGGTTAAATTTCATAAATTTGTTTACGTATATAATATCTCTACAAGTTGTTGTATATGTTATTTACCCCTATTTAGGAGTCGTACCAATCGGAGCCGACGATGGCGGTCGTCGGCTCTTTTTGTCCACTATTTAGTAAATCAGCACTTTATTCCCCTCCTTTCTAGACTTATTGTGATGAATGGCTTTAATACTTTCTAAGGTCGCCGCCCATGATAACTGCCTCGATATAGGCATACTATAATGCTGTTGGGAAATTTGAATATCTGCAGCCTCAAGATCTTTACCATAGATATTTTTGATTGCTATAGCCATCTCAGCGAAAGTGCTTTGTTTAAGATATACACGTCCTTCGATCCAGCTATTTCGCGTCAAGAGATCAAAATTCCCCAGTTGGCTTTTATTACTATTTTTGGAATAACGAATCTGGTCTCCTCTTTCCAGTATCCCCAACAGGTTGCGGTTGGCCACGACCTCAACTTTGCCGGTAAATACCGACACAGATATATCGTCCAGTTCCGCATAGTTTTTAACGGTAAAGGAAGTACCTAAAACTTTAGTTTGTATGTCTCGAGCTTTTACAATAAAGGCTTTCGTAGCATCTTTTTTTACATCAAAAAAAGCTTCCCCCGCGAGGAGCTCTACCATGCGATCCTTTCGATCGAAAGAAACCGTATCCAATTTCAACTTCGTCCGTGCATTTAAAATTACCGTTGAGCCATCTGCAAGCTGCACTCTTTTCCGTTGCGCAATTCCCGTTTCAAAAACCCGATATCCTGTTTTAAGCATAGCCTGCTTTCTCAAAACTGTATGATCCCCCTTGACACCCCAAAATAAAACACCAAGACAAAGCAAGACACATGCGGCAGCAGCTACAGACCAATACAGCATTTTCCGAACAGGTACGTTTCTTCTGGAACTATTTCCAATCTGCCGATGAATTCTTTCCCACAATTGGCTCTCGTCAACTTTATAGTCGGGTACATCTTCTCCATCAAGTTCGGCATACCAACGATCAATCAGTGTACGCTCACTAGCGCTAGCCTTATTTTGGCGATATCTATCAATTAGCGATTCAAAAATTCTTCTTTTCACTTTTTATGCCTGCTGTTTATATCCAAGTCCGCAAAAAAGCCCCAAAGTACTTCAAGAAATAGTTAATGTTGTATGAAAGAATTGTTAAAGGATCAAAGTTCAGAAAATAGGAATGTGGCAAGGTGGGTAAGCTACTTAGCGAGCTCGTCTATCATAAAGACCAAAAGAATGCTAAAACTACCGTTTTGAACATGTTGATAGCCCAAAATAGCTTTCCGTAGTCGTTTGGATGCTTCCGTAAGATTATTTTTGACCGTTTGCTCAGACAGCCCCATACGCATGGCTATCTCTCGAATGGATAAATGCTCCCATTTTAATAGAAGCGCTTGCCGCATATTCTGTGGCATATTTTCCAGCTCTTCCTCCAACAACTTCTCAAGGGCTAAATACGTATTGAGATCCTCTGGATGTTGCTGCACATAGTCGAATATATGTTTACTCCAGTGCTCCAACAATCTGTCTTTGGCTTTATTGGAATTAAAGAAATCTATAATTTTATATTTGAGCATCCCTTTCAAATAGGCTGGGAGATTCATTTGGATGTCGATTGTATGCCGCCTTTCCCAAAACTGGACAAACAGCTCCTGTAGAATATCCTCCACATCCTGTCGGTCTAGGATCCGACGGGCAGCGTGCTGATAAAGATCTTTCCAGCAATAGCGATACAATTCCTCATAAGCAGAAGTATCGTTAAACTCTTTAATAGCTTGTAGCCAACGCTGATGTACAACTGGTCCTTGATTCATGCTAATACCAAAATTAAGGTTGAAATATTAAGTTTCTATTAATAAATGAATAAAGAAACTGTAGGTATATAAAATAGTTTCACATTCGAAATAATACTTTTCAAAGTGAGCTAAATCTATATAACAGCGCTCAATTTATTATCACCTGGTATAAAAGAATCAGATTCCCTTAAAAATCAATTATTTAAATTATTTGTTTATTCCAATATTATTCTTATCTTTGCAACGCCTTAGGCAATAGTGCCTATTGTATATAATATTTCATGAACCCATTTTTAGAACTGGGAATCCGTGAGGAAGTTGTTAATGCCATCTCAGAATTAGGTTTCGAAAAACCTTCTGAAATTCAGGAAAAAGCCATTCCTGTTTTATTGACTGGTAACGACGATTTTGTCGGATTAGCCCAAACTGGCACAGGAAAGACCGCGGCATTTGGTCTTCCATTATTAGAGCAATTAGACTTTTCTCAAAAACACCCTCAGGCATTAATCCTTTGCCCTACTCGGGAATTATGTTTACAAATCTCAAAAGATTTAGAAAAATTTGCTAAATACGTTAACAACGTACATGTTGTTGCTGTATATGGAGGTGCAAATATCTCAGACCAGCTGCGTCAAATTAGACGTGGAGTGCAAATTGTAGTAGCGACCCCAGGTCGTATGTTGGATATCATTGGCAGAAATGCGATTGATTTCTCAAATGTAAAATATGTTGTATTGGATGAAGCGGATGAGATGCTCAATATGGGCTTCAAAGAAGACATCAACAACATTTTGTCAGAAACTCCTGACGAGAAAAAAACTTGGTTATTTTCGGCAACGATGCCTTCTGAAGTGCGTCGTATCGCAAAGAATTATATGACCGACCCTGTTGAGCTTACTGTAGGTACAAAAAATACAGGTAATGCCAACATTGAACACCATTACTATTTGATCAAAGCAAAAGATAAATATGCGGCGTTCAAACGTATTGTAGACTCAAATCCTGATATCTTTGGTATCGTATTTTGTCGTACAAAAATCGAGACGCAAGATATTGCTGAAGCGTTGATCAAAGATGGATACAATGCAGATTCATTGCATGGTGATTTATCCCAACAACAACGTGATAAAGTAATGAAACGTTACCGTGACCGTAGTTTACAATTGTTGATCGCAACAGACGTAGCTGCTCGTGGTATTGATGTAAGTGATGTAACTCACGTTATCAACTTCTCTTTACCTGATGAAACAGAAAACTATACACACCGTTCAGGCCGTACAGCCCGTGCAGGTAAAACTGGTATTTCACTTTCTTTGGTAAACGTAAAAGAACTAAGCAAAATCCGTCATCTTGAAAAGATCATTGGTAAGCCTTTTGAGAAAAAGCAAGTCCCTCAAGGTGCTGAAGTTTGCGAAAAACAATTATTTTCGATCGTTAAAAAGATTGAAAATGTTGAAGTGAACGATGAACAAATCAGCCCATTCTTGCCAGCAATTATGGAAAATTTGGAATCTCTTTCCAAAGAAGATATCATCAAAAGATTTGCTTCTCTTGAGTTCAACCGTTTCTTGGATTATTACAAAAACGCCCCAGATTTAAATATCGAAGCGCGCGACGGTTCTCGTGAAGACCGCGGTGATAGACGTGATGGTCGCTCTCGTGAAGGTTCAAAAGGTTACACACGTTTATTCATGAACTTAGGCTCAGTAGATGAATTCTCTCGTGGAGACATGTTGGGCTTTATCTGTAACAATGCGAACATTTCAGGAAAATCTATTGGTAAAATTGATTTGAAGGGTGTATTTACATTCTTTGAAGTTCAAGATGCTGAGGTCGAGAAAGTATTCCAAGGATTCCAGAACGTAGATTACAACGGTCGTCAAGTACGTATTGAAGTATCTGGTGAAGGAAAAAGTGAAGGCCGTGGCGGAAGAAGCCGTGGCGGTGATCGCGGTGGAAGACGTGAAGGTGGATATCGTGGCGGTGATCGCGGTGGAAGACGAGAAGGTGGTTATGGTGGCGGCGAGCGCAGCGGAAGACGTGAAGGAGGATTCAGTGGCGAGAGGCGTGAGCGTAGCGGCAACAATGGCGGAGGCTTCCGTGATTTCTCTGGAAAACGCAAAGAATCAAAAAGTAAATACTAAGTAAACAGTATTTAAAATAAGAGTTTAGAGACTCTGGTATAAAAGCACATAGCTTGATATACCAGAGTCTTTTTTTTATACCACCTTCTCCGCTAACATACCCATTAATCCACGTATTGAATACGGATGTGTCTATAAAAAAACGTAAATTAGCTGTATTATAAGAACTGGATTTTCACTATGCCAACAGCAACGAGATTATTTGATTTAGCTTATCTACAATATGATATTGCACCAGACTTTCCGATGTTTTCATTTAAAAAAGATAACAAATGGGTAACACTGAGCAATGCTGAATTTATTGAGCAAGTTAACAAGACGTCAAAAGGTCTGATCGCACTCGGTGTACAAGCGGGAGAGAAAGTGGCTTTAATTAGTGAAAACCGTGTCGAATGGAATATACTTGACTTTGCTATCCAACAAATTGGCGCTGTTGTTGTCGCGATTTACCCCAATATTTCGACGTTAGATTATACCTACATTTTCAATCATGCCGAAATTAAAAACTGCATTGTCAGTTCAAAAGAACTCTATACAAAGATATTAACGATAAAAGACGATTGTCCTCAATTAAGTGCGATCTATAGCTTCGAAAAAGAAGATGATCTCAACCATTGGAAGGATTTCGTTGCAAGCGGGGAGATGATTACAGATGAAACGCTCAACCAGCTTCGTGATGGTATCAAACCCGATGCTCTGGCCTCCATCATTTACACCTCAGGCACAACAGGAAACCCAAAAGGTGTTATGCTGTCTCATAAAAATTTATTAGCAGATACATGCAGTAGCGAATATTCCTTTCCTGTTCAACGCGGTGACCGGGCGCTTTCCTTTCTTCCAGTCTGCCATGCCTATGAGCGCGTGTTCCAATACGTGTATATGTACAAAGGCTTGACCATCTTCTTTGCTCAATCTATGGATACAATAGGCGAAGACTTTAAATCTGTAAAGCCACATATTTTCTCTGCTGTTCCTCGCGTTTTGGAGAAAGTTTATGAAAAGATAATGGCAACGGGAGAACAGCTAACAGGGATTAAGCGAAAACTATTCTTCTGGTCCATAAACCTCGGCGAAAAATACACACTCGAGGGGCGATCATGGTGGTATGATCTTCAATTGAAAATTGCCCGTAAATTAGTTTTTTCGAAATGGCGTAAGGCTTTCGGTGGTGATATCAAGGGAATTGCTTCTGGAAGCGCTGCACTACAGCAAAGGCTAATTCGTCTATATATGGCTGCAGGAATTCCGATTTACGAAGGTTATGGTCTTACTGAAGCTGGACCATGTATCGCCGTAAACTGTTATAGAAGGGGTATGAAAATTGGGACAGTTGGCTTGCCATTAATTCATATCGAAATTAAGCTTGCGCCCGATGGAGAAATATTGACGAAAGGAGACAATAATATGATCGGTTATTATAAAAATCCAGAGGCAACAGCAGAAGCAATTAAAGATGGTTGGTTATACACAGGAGACATTGGCGAATGGGTAGATGGCAAATTCCTTAAAATCATAGATCGAAAGAAAGAGATGTTCAAGACATCGGGAGGAAAATATATTGTTCCTCAGCAGATTGAATCTAGGCTGGTAGAATCTCCATTTATCGAACAGGCAATGGTACTTGGAGAAGGCCGTAAGTTCCCCGCAGCTTTGATTTTTTCCAACTATGCAAATCTATTGGAATGGTCGAAAACAGCATTTCCGACCCTGTCAAATCTTTCTAGACGGGATTTTCTAAATAGCCCGGAACTGAAGCAGAAAATCGAGTCGGAACTAAACCGTATCAATAAAAATTTTGGAAACTGGGAACAGATCAAAAAATTCGCCATTATCCCCAATGAAATGACGATTGAGACCGGTGAATTGACCCCTACTTTAAAGATGAAAAGAAAAGTTATCCTACAAAAATACGAACGAGAGATCGAGCAAATTTATCAAATCTAGCTTACAAAAAAATCCTTTGTTAAAATACAAAGGATTTTTTATTATCAATAAAGTATGGTGCTACTTTTTAACAATCCGTTGGCGAATTGCTTCGTAGATCACAACAGCAGCAGAAACTGATACATTTAATGAACTGATTTCACCATACATTGGAATCTTGGCGAGATTGTCCGCAATTCGGATTAAGTCATTGGATACGCCGATATCCTCCGCCCCCATAATCACACAGGTTGGCGCCGTATAATCGACATCGTATATACTCGTCGTTGTCTTCTCTGTACTAGCGACTAACTGTACCCCCGAATCAATCAAAAATTTACCTACTTTTGAAAGGCTATCGTGGCGGCAAACAGGGATTTTATATAGTGCGCCCGCAGATGTTTTAATCGCGTCAGGATTAACTTCAGCAGACCCTTTTTTGGGAACAATGATCGCATGAACACCGGAACATTCAGCTGTCCGTGCGATAGCACCTAAATTACGAACGTCTGTTACTCCATCCAACATCAAAAGTAAAGGTGTTTCACCCTCTTCATAAATCTGCGGTAGAAGATCTTCAATATCATGATAGGTGATTGGTGAAATGACAGCGATCACACCTTGGTGGTTTTTACGCGTTATCCGATTTAACTTCTCGATCGGCACTTGTTGAAAAGCGATATTATGCTCTTTTAACAAAGCTTTTAATTCTAGAATCAAACTACCACTCAAACCACGTTGTATAAACAATGACTCGATCTCTTTACCGCTATCGATTGCTTCCATAACAGCACGGATACCGAATACCATCTGGTTTACTTCACGTCTTTCGCCGTGGTCGCGATCACGTCTCTGAAAATTTCCTTGCATAATAAAAACTAAATATTCTGCTCTTCATAGAAGAGATTGCAAATGTACAAAAATAAACAACAATGAAGGTCTCCGAATTAGCTTAGACCCAAGTTAAACTCCTTCCGCAACGTATCTAATAGTGGGTTTTTATTGACCATGGCTTGATACTTCTCTTGTGAGGTATAGGGTTTGCGCGAAATAGTATGCTCCATCATCACCCCCTTTAGATCCAACGAAAAATTCTGGAGCTTCACACGCAGATAATTCAGCACATCGACCTTTGCACTTTGCAACACATCCATCTGAACGCCATTTTCGACATCAATTTCGATCAATACACCATTAAGTCGGGGTTGCATGGCCGTCATCATGGTGTACATGTTGATCTTGTTTTCTGCTTTAAGCTGTTCAGCATAACTGTTCCAAACCGCAATAAATTGACCGTATGAAACATCGCGTTGTTCACTACCACGTATCAATTCTGGCTCATCCCCTTCTTTGGCAACCGTATTATTATCGTATATGGTATTCAAATTCGGCAAAGATGGAATGATTGCCGAAGCGGAAGCCCCCCACCCTCCTTTTTTCACTTTGGGAGGGACATTAGAAACAGGATCCTTTTTCGGTTCGGCCTTTGCGTCCGAAGCCTGATAATTTACAGGGGTAGCTTGTGGAGGTGGCGGCGCAACCTGTTTTTCAATAACAGGAACATTGCTTGATGAAATTATCGTTGGTGTAACGACAGCCGAAGCCCCTTGTTTTGGCTGTGCTGCTATTGGCTCAGGAAGTTTTTTTTTTACTTCCTCGCTGGCCGAAGACATCTGGACGGATCCAAGCTGGCTCAATTTGATCGCATGAGCTATATGGCAGGTCTTGAGAAGTGAAAGTTCGACCTGTAAACGTTGATTTTTACTCGTCTTATAGTTAATTTCACATTGATTGGAAATATTCAATGCTGATAACAAAAATCCCGGAGAAGCCTTTTGAGCTTGCTGCATATATTTTTGACGAATACTGTCACTAACTTCTAGCAATTTTAAAGTTGACGGTTCTTTGGCAACGAGCAAGTTTCTGAAATGCGATGACAGACCTGCAACGAAATGACTGCCATCAAATCCGTGGTTCAAAATTTCATTGAAAAGCAGTAAGGATTGTGCTGCGTCTTCGGTTAAAATAGCATCTGTTAACTTGAAATAATAGTCGTAATCTAAAATATTTAGATTATCAATGACAGCTTGGTAGGTGACATTTTTATTGGAGAAGCTGACGATCTGATCAAACATCGACAGCGCATCTCGAAGCCCACCGTCTGCCTTTTGTGCAATGATATGCAATCCATCCTGATCATAAGCGATACTTTCCCGATCTGCGATACTAGCCAAATGTTTAGCCATATCTTCCACTTTGATTCGGTTAAAATCGAAAATCTGACAACGCGAAAGTATCGTCGGTAAAATCTTATGTTTCTCTGTCGTTGCCAGAATAAATATTGCATAAGAAGGCGGTTCCTCGAGGGTCTTCAAAAATGCATTGAAAGCCGCCTGAGACAACATATGGACCTCATCTATGATATAGATTTTATATTTTCCTGCCTGTGGAGGTATCCGCACTTGCTCAATAAGATTACGGATATCATCGACCGAGTTATTCGATGCTGCATCCAGTTCATGAATACTAAATGAATTACCGTTTTGGAAAGATTTACAGCTGTCGCATTCGCCACATGGCTCAGTACCCTCTAAGATATTTTCACAATTTATTGTTTTAGCTAAAATGCGTGCACAGGTAGTTTTACCCACACCACGAGGACCACAAAACAAAAATGCCTGCGCCAACTGGTTGTTGTGTATCGCATTCTTTAAGGTACCCGTAATGTGTTGCTGACCTACAACCGAATCAAAGGTAATCGGGCGGTATTTACGTGCAGAAACAATAAAATTATCCATTGCACGAAGATACGAATTTTAATACTATTTTTCCACGTCACATTCCTTTGAGACTGTAGCAGATTGATTGAGGCTTTCGTTAAGTTTAAAAAAAACCAATTTATGAAGCATTTAAAACACCTATTCTACGCTTTTTTATGTAGTACACTTCTCTTTGTAGGCTGTAAAAAAGAAGACAGCTACGACGAACTCACAAGTCTAGCAGCAGATAAAATCCAACAAGCGGTTAAACTAACCGAAAATATTTCCTGCAGTGATTTAAAGGAATGCCGAGTTGACACGCTTTATTACACATATGTACCCGTACACCCGAGCTTTGAACAAGCCTATAATAAGTTAATTACCGAAGCTGCAGCGCTCAGAGAAAGGGCACAGAAAGTATATAAAGGACCTATTGTTTACGACACCAGTGTTTCGCCCAACTATCTTCCTCCTCATTTTGGAATACGGTGCATCGCCGGCAAACTGAAAGTCGCCTCAGCTAGAGATTTGGAACTATCAGAGATCAACCAACGACTGGCAGATCTGCTCCCCAAGCTACAGACCTTTTTTGATGACATTCCCTGCAACGACCCCAGTAAATGGCACATTGCCCCCTTTCGTAAAGACTGCGAGTTTATTTCCATATTGTATACCGACAAAGAGAACTTTGCTGAGTTTGGGAATATGGCAGAACAATATAACCATTTGGACAATGCCAAAAGAACGCTGGATAAAAGCTTAAATTGCAGTACGACAAATGACAAACCAGCTAAGGGTGTAATTTGTGAAAATAATAAACCTAAAGTTACCTACTAATCGCGTAATTTATCGAAAAGCTGAGTCTTTAAACTATAGCTTCTTCGCCCTTCCTTCGCTCTTCGTTCGCCCTTTGTTCGCCGTGCGTCCACTCTCGCTCCACTGATCCCCCACTCTTTCCCCACTATTTATGTGGGCCCGAGGTGGAGAATCAGTGGGCAGGCAGTGGGGGAACTCCGAAGATGGTACGAATCAGTCCCGAAAAACTAGCGAACAAAGTCTCCCTAACATGCACTGGCAAACGATTATGTCTTACACTGAAATAAGTTTACATTTACTATCAATTTGCGGTAGGCTAAAAATATTTTCTACAATTTTTTCGAAAAGCAATTACAATTTGTTAAATTTATATTACACTAATGTTATCAAATTGTTAAGAATTGAGATCAAGAAAAATATATTGGATGTTATTCACCATCATCGTATGGTTGACCTGCGCTTCACAACAGCTGTGGGCGCAACATCATGATTTCGATTTTTATGACGGAAAGGTATCCATTGATGTTCCGACTTCCTTTAACATTCCATTCAAAGACAGCTTGACGATAGCGCATGTACAAAAATTCTATCAAACAGCGGATCAGACAGATTATATACAACTTGTAAACAGTTTGCTTGAATACAAAGACGAGCACCATTTGAATGATTGGGTATACTATCAATTGATTCGCCGTACAGCACAACAGATTGCTCCGAAAGCTGAAAATTATACACGCTACACGTTGTACAAATGGTTTTTAATGTGTAAATCTGGATATGACGCCCGCTTGGCTGTTGGTAATAACCAAATCATATTTTTTATTCAGAACAAAGAAGATATTTCTGATATTCCATTTTTTGAAATTGACGGCAAGAAATATACCTGTCTAAATTTCCATGACTACGGAAAATTGTTTCAACGAGCTGACAACTACATTCCAGTCAACATAAAGATTCCGGAAGCTATCGAAGATTTCAGTTATAAGATCACAAAATTGCCTGATTTCGTGCCGGCAAACTATAAGGAAAAACAGATCGAGTTCAATTATGGCCATAAAGCCTACCATTTTAACATCAAGTTGAATGACGATATCAATGATCTTTTTAAAAACTATCCTGGTGTGGATTTTGAAACTTATTTCAATATTCCGTTAAGCAAAGAAACCTATCAATCACTTATTCCAGCGCTTAAGGATAATCTAAGTGGAAAGAGCCAACAGCAAGGAGTGGATTATTTAATGCGGTTTACCCGGTATGCCTTTTTGTATGAGAATGATGAGGAAAATTTTGGCGCTGAAAAACGCCTTTCGGCAGAACAAACCCTATTAAATAAATACAGTGATTGTGATGATCGTGTAGCCTTATTTTTTTATCTGGTGAAGGAAATCTACAATCTACCCATGATTACCCTGCTCTATCCCACTCATGTGACTATGGCCGTTCAATTTGAACACCCTATTGGTGACGCTATTTTGTACAATGGAAAATATTATTCGGTCTGTGAGCCTACACCACAAGCGCAAACACTCGATATAGGTCAACTGTCTGAGGAGCTTAAAAATCAGTCTTATCAGATTGTTTATCATTATGAACCCAGGTAATATTACTTTTTTAAATCGCAGTTCGAGATATTGGCTTTATAGTATATGTTTTAGCTAAAATCAATATTTTGCTGAAAAATAAATAATTCTTGACAGCGCTTTTGCGCTTTCTATAACTTACTTATAAAATCAAGCACATCAGCATATTTACCATCCGTCCGGTTTACGGCTATTGTCACGGTGTTTTCCACGCTTCCAGATCTTACTGTGATTACATAATCCATCCCGTCAACACAACGTGCACACTCTTGGATTTTAGCTTCCAATAAGTTGTAAGTTTCGACATATGACGACAGCTTTCTAAAAGTTTCTTCACTGGTTCTGTAGCTTTTATCCCTTGCCGTTTGAGGACTTCCATTAGTCCCTGCAGGATACTTTACCGCTGTCTTATTTTGATCTACACTGATATTTACAAACTCACCCCAGCCAGAAATTCCTTTTATTTCGACTTTCAGCCCTGTAGTTTCTGAATCCGTTTTATTTTCAGATTTCTTACAGCCCAAAAGGAGTAAAATACCCATTAAAATCAAATAGACCGTATTTTTCATAATTTAAGATTTATTTTATTTCTCTTTATAACGAATTAACGCATACATATGCTACAAAAAAATCCTGCTCAAGGCAGGATTTTTCTATTTGTTATTTTGAAACTAATTTTGTGTTACTCTCCCTGGAGTTGTGTAGTTTAATGACTGGGGATCATAATGAGCCCAACCTTTTGTCCAATCTTCTGTACCAAAAGCCCCTTTATAAGCCACCTTCTCAAAGAAACTTCCCGACACCTTAGCATTCGTGAATGCAGCGCCTGTTGCAGCATCAGAGCCTGTCGATAACGTGAAATCTGGAGTTGCTGGAGTTGAAGAAAAATCTTTTCCAAAATTATAAGGAGCTTTAAATAATGCTGGTGCAAATTTTGTATTATCAAATACATTATTCGCACGCAGTAATGTATTGACTGCTGCTAAATTTGTGGTTGAACTTACTTTTAAATCTGCATCTTTTGAACCGTACACCAAATTATTTGCAAATACCGCTGATCCAGTTAAGAAGTTATTCGAAGTTGTATTCGCTGTAACAACTTTTGTATCGTCAATGTACAATCCAGCGAATGGAAATCCTGAAATCACTGAATTCAATATGCTCAAAGAAGAATTACGACGAATTTGCGCGCCATGCTGATAATTCCCGATAGCCGATTCACCCGCTTTTTTTATAGGGCCTAAAATCGTTACGTTTGAAAAAACAGCAGAGGTTTTTGGAGTCTGGTCTGTACCTGTTGCATTGTTATCAGACTCAAATCCATTAGATCCCGATTGATCCGCTTGCGTGGTTGCTCGCTGCGCAAGAGCAAATTGGACATTTCCAGAATATCCAAAATCTGTATCGAAATCATCATCCCAAGTTGCAACTGCTAATAAGTGTTTCGCATTTACAGTACCTCCAAACCATTCAAAAGCATCATCTCCGGAACGATAAACCTGGATGTACTCTAATGTGGTGCCATTTCCAACACCTCCCATTGTCAATCCATTGATTTCATTATCGGCAGAATATTCAATTCCGCCAAACTCAATACGTACATATTTTAGCGTACCTGAGTTATCTGCAGCATCAGTTCCGCCATAGTAGATATAATTTTTAGCATCTTTTCCCTTAGGGCCTTCCAATCCACCTTCAATCATTACATCTGTACCTTGGTTCACAGGAGCTTTTCCTAATAGAATTACACCTCCCCAATCACCTCTAGTTCTTGCACCTGCTGGTAGAGCGGAAGTAAATACAATCGGTTTATCAACAGTACCTACCGCATTAATTTTGGAGCCTCTTGTAATCGTTAAAGTTCCCTTTGTTGCTTTATCTCCTTTTATGATTGTACCAGGCTGAATTGTCAATGTAGCTCCATTTGAAACGAAAACAAATCCTTTCAACAAATAAATCTTATCCGAAGTCCAAGTAGTATTGGCTGTAATTTCTCCGGTAACTTCCACAACATCTTTATCTGTTGGATTAGTTGGTGTTTCAGTATCATTACCATCATCTGTAATTTTGGTTTCCTTACAAGCTCCAGCGATTAACAATGCCGCTAATGATAAGAATAATAATCTTTTTTTCATTTTTTAAGTTTTAAAAATCTCAATACAAAAAAATACTTTACTTATGTCTTTAGATTTAAAGAAATATTAAATTTACATTACCAATTAAAAAGTATAATTAAATGATAAGGAATAATTTGCACCAGGTTTGTATTTAAACCAGGTTTCATTGCTGATATTTCGCACTTTATTATCAAAATATACATTGATAGAATTGTTCAGAATATCACTTGCATTTAATTTAAACTCACCTTTATTTTTTAACACTTTATAGCCAACTTGAAAATCCAATACGTTTCGAGGTGCTTCCCAGGCGCTCGCAAAAGTTTGTCCACCAGGTTGAATAATACGTTTACCTATACGGTTATAAAGGATATTAAGATTTAATTTGCTATCTAAAGCTGTATGTTGCAATCCTCCATTAATAACATAGGGCGACTGTCCGACCATTGGTCTCTTTTGTTCCAAATAAGGTTGATCGGTTGGGTTGGTAACTTCGGAATGGACGAACGCAAGATTCAGGTAAGCCGTTGTATTTCTAAAAAATGGTTGATCATTTACAAAATTCAGTTTTTTACGAACTTCCAATTCCGCACCATAAAGATTGGCTTTTGGAACATTTCCAAACCTTATATCAGGAGTAGAAGTAACATCATATCTCCGCGGCTCGATGGCATCTGTAAATTGCTTATAAAATGCTGAAATAGATAAAATTTCGCCAGCAGAAGGATAAATTTCATAACGTAAATCAGCATTGTTAATGGAAGCACGCTTCAAATCAGGGTTACCGGTAATCATTCCGAGCTGTTCGAAATCATAAAACTTAAATGAAGCTAATTCCCTTAGCTCTGGTCTTGCTAATGTACGATAGTAAGATGCTCTGACATTAGATTTTGGCGTAACACTATAGGTGAAGTTTACAGATGGAAGAAAATCCAGCTTCGTGTCGTTAACATCCTCCACCATTTTCATGTTATCTACATTCAAAGCGTCAATCTTAACGTTATAATTTTCAACTCTTAAACCGTAAACTACTCTAAATTTATCATTGAATTTTTGATCCAACATCGCGTATCCAAAAGAAGTTACAGAGCTCGCCTCATATTTATCTCCATTCATCATAATTTCTACATAGCGGAAATAATTATTATTTATATTTTGAGCGGAAAAAATTTGATCAGCAGGAGTCTGTAAAAATTTATTGATATCGTCAACATTGTCAAATGCATTTTCGTTGAATTGGAAACCAATAAATCTAGCATCAAAAGTGCGTTTTCTATAGTTTCCGCCTGCACCCACTTTCAGGGTGGATTGTTCTGTTAAAAAATTTATAGGTAAGATATAACTACCTTCTCCTGAATAAATATTCTCATTTAGTTTGGCAAACAATCTTGTATTTTGTTTACCTATGGTACCAAGGTTTGCTGTAAATGGAACGGAAGGATCATTGGCTGCAGACATTGGTCTAACATAATTAAGCTTAACCTGATTAGGCTGGTCATTCTTGATATTACTCCATGAGGCTGTCCATTTTATTTTATCATTCTTATCACTTAACACATGTTCACCATCAACAGTCGATTTGAATAGAGATTTCTCCAAGATATCATAAGCGGAAAATCTATTGTCAAAATTTGCCCCTAAATCAATACCCGTCCGACTTGTGTAGGTATTGTCATAATTCTTGTTATAGAGATTTTTCCAGGTGATTTTATTTTTACCAAATGTGTATCCGAAATTAGCTAATGCTCCTAAATTATTGGAAAATCTATATTGATTATCCGTAAAGTCATATTGATGCCATTCGCGTCTTACATTTGACAATACATTCTGTGAGTTTCTATAGGTTACAGAAAATAAAGCTCCAAATTTATTATTATTCTCAAATTGTTTCACCTTTCCTAATGAAAACTGATAATTTTGAGAGGGTAATGCTTTTTTATTTTCAATGGAAAGATCATTTGGCAAAGATTTCAGTGCAAGACGATTTTCTTTACCAGAGAGTCCCGCCTTAACTTGCTCTCTCGTATACATATTCGTTGCCAAATTACTTGAACCATCATCGAAACCTAAATAGTTTTGAAAATTCTTCTTGGTTTGTAAGAAGTCCTTGAATGTGGAAGCTGTATTATAGCCGTAACCTAAACCAAAGGATACAAAATTTTGATCCGGAATATCCTTCGTTGTGATTTGCACTGCACCACCGGCAAAATCTGCAGGTAGATCCGGTGTTGCAGTTTTTGAAATTGTAATTTTATCTATCAAATTAGATGGAACAATATCAAATGAAAATGCGCGACGATTGGCTTCCGTACTTGGCAATACCGAACCGTCCATCATGGAAACGTTATAACGGTCGCCTAACCCCCGAACCACAACAAATTTATTATCTTGAATAGTTGCCCCACTAACTCGACGTAATGCTTCAGATGTATTTTTATCGGGCGATCTTCTGATCTGTTCACTTGAAATACCATCAGAAATCAACGCACTATTTTTTTGTTGCGAATATAACGCACCGATAGATTCCTTTTTAAAAGATCCTGTAACCACAACTTGATCTAACACCTGCCCTTCTGAGTTATCAAGAACGATATCTAAATTGGTCAAATCATTCGCTTTAATCTCAACCTCTGTAACTTGCTTTGTCGAGTAACCCACATAAATGTATTCTACAGTATATTTACCTGCCGGTAAAGCCGGAATACTATATTTTCCGGATACATCTGAACTTCCCCCCCTTGACGTACCTAAAATACGAACAGTTACTCCGGTGATTGTTTCGCCAGTTTTACTATTGGTAATAGTTCCCATTAACTTCCCACTACTCTGTGCATAAACTGTTGTTGACGCAGCTACTGCTAGCGTTACGACAGCAGCGATTCTTTTAAGTTGTAATTGTGGTTCCAATTTATTTGCTTTTTGTTTCTGCAAATCTATTAGCAGAATATTAGGTTAACATTAACAACAAATTACCATTACATCAATCCGCTGTTAATTTAATGTTACCTAGCGTTGTTATTTTTCGATTTTCAGTACAAAAGAGCTTTTATAGCGAATTAGCATCCTATTTGAGCCTGTTATAGCGAAATGATATTAATGAAGTGTAAGTAAATTATTAAGCACTTCACTTATTAACACAATTGGTTCTTTTTATCCTTGGCATCGTTGTACAGCCCCTAGCGAGTCCACCTAAAGATCGATGATACAATAGGATAACCAATAGATCAGTAGCCTTTCCATCGAAAATACTAAGCTCGCTAATACGAATTGCTTTTTATATGCAATATAATTGCAATTATATTGCATATAAAAAGCAATTTATCTAAGTTTGAATATATTTCAATATCTGATTCCCATGAACACTCCAATCGTATCGACTACACAGTTATCATTCCAGTATCCAAATTCAGCGCCAATTGAATTTCCAGATATTTACATCGAAAAAGGGCAACATACATTATTGTTAGGCGATTCAGGCTCTGGAAAAACAACACTATTAAATATATTAGGCGGTTTGTCACGACCAGAAACAGGGCAGGTCAACATATATAGCCAAAATTTATCGTTGTTATCCAACAGCAAACTGGATCAATTTAGGTCCCAATATATTGGTTTCATATTTCAAGAGGCTCACCTCCTAAAAAATTTAACATTAGTTGAAAATATCAAATTGGCGCAATCTTTAGCCGGAAAAAAAGTAGATATAAGCGCTATTGAACTCATCCTAAAACAGCTGCAATTAGATCAAAAAAGTAATGCCTATCCAAACGAATTAAGTCGTGGACAATTGCAACGTGCCGCTATAGCGCGCAGCATTATCAATAAACCAGCCCTATTGATCGCGGATGAGCCGACAGCTGCATTGGATGATAACAATACCCATAGGGTATTAGAACTTCTATTATCAATAGCTGAAACTGCCGGATCGACCCTACTGATAACTACGCATGACAAGAGAATAAAGGATCAATTCTCTAAAATGTACCTTTTAAAATAATTTTTTACTTTATTTACGCGTCACCCTTTAGATATTAAAATTTGCTATGAACACGATACAATTGGTTTGGAAAAATTTAAGTAGACAGTTTGGCTCGGTCTTTCTAAGCATCTTGCTAACGGCATTTGGAATTTCGATCCTTGCCGTGCTATCAATTACCGGAGAGTCTTTTGAAAAGCAGCTTGACAATAACAGCAAAAATATTGATTTAGTCGTTGCCGCTAAAGGGAGTCCGCTGCAATTGATCCTATCGAGTGTTTATCACATCGACAATCCAACAGGTAACATCCCATTGGACGAACTGGACCCTTTACGTCAAAATCCGCTTGTGCAGCTAGCAGTTCCCTTATCGCTGGGCGATAACTTTAAAGGGCATCGCATCGTTGGAACCGATTCCTCTTTCCTAACTATCTATGAAACGTCTATTCGTGAAGGCCGCATTTGGAAAAATAATTTTGAAGTAGTCATTGGTGACCAGGTCGCAAAAAAACAGCAACTGAAAATCGGGGATCAAATCCATAGTTCACACGGCTTGAGCAAAGATGGCCATCATCATGATGAACATCCTTTTACTATTGTCGGCATTTTAAAGCACAATAACAATGTTACTGATAACCTGATATTAACCAACTTAGAAAGTGTCTGGGATGTCCATGGAATCGCACATGCACATGATCACGAAGAAACCCTACTACAAAAAGAACTGCGTGAACGCGAAGAAGACAGGGAGGAAACTGTCAAAGCACACCTCCATCATCATGGTGAAGATTTAGAAGAACAAACGAACCAGCCATTAGATACCAGCGGAAAAGATCATCACGACCACGATCACGGTCAGCAAAGTCAGCACGATGAGGAAGATATGTTTGTAAAATCTATTGGCGCGGATATGGTGAAGCAAAATGGATTAGAAATAACAGCAATTTTGATTAAATATCAATCTCCCGCAGCTATCGGCATATTACCTAAAATGATCGACCAACAAACGGATATGCAAGCTGCTTCTCCAGCGATGGAAAGTACGCGCTTGTTTTCACTCTTAGGAGTAGGAATGGATTCTTTAGCTATTCTTGCGTATGTGATCATGCTCATTGCGGGCCTGAGTGTATTTATTAATCTCTACAATGCGTTGAAACAACGTAAATATGATCTAGCCATTATGCGTACACTCGGAGCCTCTAAAGGAAAATTATTCAACATTGTTTTATTGGAAGGTCTGACAATAACAATCATTGGTGGATTGGTGGGACTTTTATTGGCACATTTGGCCTTATACTATATCAGCAACCAAACAAGCCAGAGTGCCGACTTTATCGAAGCTTTTAGGCTACATCCAAAAGAATTGGTATTTTTGTGTGTCGCTTGTCTAATTGGTGTGCTAGCAGCGTTAATTCCTGCTGTGAAAGCTTATCGGACAAGTATAGCCGGTACTTTGTCCAACAAATAACATAAATGACAATTGAACTAATGGTAAAAATAGGGGTATATGGCTGGTAAATCCCAGCATTGCACTAAAAAAACGGAATACGATATAGGTAATATTAACCGCGATGAAGCTAGTCGATTTATTCATCAAACGACACACATCGAATAGCTTCATCGCAACAAGAAAAAATTAAACAGATGAAAAAATTTATCACTGCACTCTTCTTCATATTCTTCGGCATCATAAAGTTACAGGCACAGATTGGCAGTAATCCGGATGTTCCCGACCATACGCCCATGATGAACAAAACGTGGGAAGCGATTGATAAAATGGCTTACAAAGTCACGTACAATGGCGCAAAGAAAGTGTATACTCCTTTCTATCCGAAAGAACTTAAAGCCCTTGAAAATAAAATAGTAGAACTGCCCGGCTATATGGTTCCGCTTCATAGTGGCCGTAATCATAAAAATTTTATGATGTCTGTATTGCCGGTTATGCAGTGTCAATTCTGTGGCTCTAATGGAATCCCTCCTATGGTCGAAGTAACATTAAAGGGCAATGCTATAAAATTCTCTGAAGATCCGATTAAATTAAAAGGGAAAATGATCTTTACGAAGGATCCGCTGAAGGGAAATGCGGAAATTCAGATTGTAGATGCTGAACCGATAAAATAAACTGACGTTTATTAATAAACATTAAATCGGCTTTGCTGATCTGTCACAGCCCATTTATAGGGCTAGGCTCGTCTTTTATTCCCCTACGACCTATTCAACAGGGAAATTTCCATACAAGCCGCTAAAGCAGCGGTTTCAGTCCTTAAACGCGCCTCTCCCAGGGATATGGGATGAAAACCCATTTGTATTGCCAACTCAATTTCTCCTTCAGAAAAATCTCCTTCCGGACCAATAAGGATAATATAGTGTTTGGCAGGCTCAAAAATCTGGTTTAAATACTTCTTTTCAGTATCCACACAATGTGCAATTGCTTTTTGTACACCATCATTTGGACTATTTTTCAAAAACTCTTTAAACGATACAGCAGCATTAAGTTTAGGAAGATAAGCCTTCAAAGATTGCTTCATCGCTGCAACAACAACCTTGTTTAAGCGATCTAATTTAACCTCTTTTCGCTCAGAATGCTCGCAAATAAGGGGTGTGATTTCCTGAATACCCACCTCCGTTGCCTTCTCTAAAAACCATTCGATACGATCAATATTCTTGGTTGGCCCTACTGCAATATGCAGATGGTAGCGAGGCTGTTGAAAGTGCTCCTCCACACTTAAAATAGTAAGAACTGTGCGTTTAGGATGTGGGTCAATAATTTGAGCTTCGTACAAACCTCCGCGACCATCTATAAGATGTAAACGATCTCCGGCATCCATACGAAGCACACGAATAGCGTGTTTACTTTCTTCCTCACTCAGGATAAAATTTTCTGATGAAGGATTTAAATCCGGTGTAAAAAATAATTGCATGTGCTACTCGCTACTATTTATTCTTCGGTATCATCCTCAGCAGACTCGACCAATTCCAATTTGACAAATTCGATATTCTGCTGCGCTTTTCGAATGATGGTGAATATGTACCCATACTCTTCTTTCCGCTCACCGACTTCCGGTATCTTATCGAAGATTTCGCTCACAAGACCAGACATCGTATCGTAATCCTGACTCTCAGGTAACTCTATCGGAAGAAACTCATTCACATCGTGAATACTGGCTCCGGCATCCACCATATACTCTGTTTCGGAAATACGCTCCACAACTGGTGTTTCTTCATCGTACTCATCCTGGATTTCACCCACCAACTCCTCTACGATATCTTCCAATGTAACCATACCAGCGGTTCCACCAAATTCATCCAATACGATCGCCAACTGAATCCGCTTCAGCTGAAATTCTGCCATCAAGTCATTGATCTTCTTCGTTTCAGGAATAAAATAGGGTTTACGCATAATATTTTTCATGACAACTTCTTTTCCTTTCGCTAAAAGCGGTAGAATATCTTTTGTATGAACAATACCCACGATTTGGTCAATATTATCATCATAGATTGGAAGACGGGAATACCCCTCTTCAGTCATCGTTTCGATCAGTTCAGAAGCATCAGCAGTTACTTCCACCGCCACAATCCGCGTACGCGGTACCATAATATTCTTAACGATACGTTCGTTAAAATCGAATACGTTTTTAATCAATTCGTGCTCAGAAATATCCAAAGCACCAGACTCTTTACCTTTATCTAAAAGATACTGTAATTCTTCCGACGAGTGGGCGGATTCTCCTTTGGTAACCTCAAATCCCAAAATCTTTAACAGGAAATTAGCAAACCCATTTAAAACCCAAATAATTGGTCGAAAGATAAAGTAGAAAAATTGCAGTGGAACCGCAATTTTCATCGTTGTTGCAACAGGTTTTTGAATCGCTATCGATTTAGGAGCAAGCTCTCCAAATACAATGTGTAATACAGTAATAATCGAAAAAGCCAATACATGTCCTGCATTGGTAGCAATCGAGCCAGTCAATTCAACACCGAAAAAACCCAATGCACCCTGCACAATTTGGGTCATTACAGCCTCGCCAACCCAGCCCAAAGCTAATGACGAGAGTGTAATACCCAATTGTGTAGCGGCCAAATAACCATCCAAATGTTCTGTTATACTCTTGGCTATGGTGGCAACTTTGCTACCTGTTTTCGCCTGAACTTCAATTTGGGAGACTCGGACCTTGACTATAGCAAATTCTGCGGCAACAAAAAAGCCGTTTGCAAGTACTAAAAACAATGTCCAAAATAAATCGAGCGCCATGCTGGGGGTTATTTATTAACAAATTCTGTTTTGTACAATTCGATAGCCTCAATCAAGATTCTTTGCGCTTCATCACGTCCCTTCACTCCCTCAACAACAACATGCTTCTTTTCAAGTGCTTTATAACTCTCAAAAAATTGTACAATTTCTTTCATTGTATGCGGAGGCAATTGATCAATATCTTTAATGTAATTAAAAATAGGATCATTTTTAGCTACCGCAATAATTTTATCATCTTGCTCGCCACCATCGACCATATTCATTACGCCAATAACCTGTGCCTCAACTAATGTCAATGGTAAAATATCCACTGAACAGATGACCAAAATATCCAACGGATCTTTGTCATCGCAATAAGTTTGTGGAATAAAACCATAATTGGCAGGATAAACGACAGAAGAACTCATCACTCTGTCCAAAAGCAACAAACCAGTTTCTTTGTCTAATTCATACTTTCCTTTGGATCCGTTTGTAATCTCAATGATAGCATTTACGGCATTTGGCACATTCTCACCTGGAGAAACCATGTGCCAAGGATTTTGTTTACTCATTTTTTATTTACTGTATATTTTGTTTGTTTCTTTTATCTTTAATACGTTTTTTCAATAACGTTATGGCAATTGGCAAAAATGCAATGACAATCATACCAACTATAACATATTCTACGTAATGTATAATACCCGGGAATTCGATACCTAGGAAATAACCTGAAAGCGTCAAAACTACCACCCAGATGGCAGCCCCCGAAACATTATATAGAACAAATTTCTTAAAATCTAATTTTACGACCCCGGCAAAGATAGGCGCAAAAGTACGAACTATTGGAACAAATCTTCCTATAATTAAAGCGGTTCCACCATATTTGTGGTAAAATTCCTCAGCCATGACTACATATTTTCGCTTAAAGATGAAACTATCTTTTCGCTTAAATAACATCGGCCCCGCCCGATAGCCAAACCAATATCCTGTAAAATTACCTAATACCCCAGCGGTAAACAATCCCAAACAAAGCGTGAATATATTTACGTCAATTTTATTCAGGGCACAGAATAATCCAGCAAGAAATAGTAAATAATCACCAGGTAGAAAAAATCCGAAAAATAGACCAGTCTCAGCAAATACAATGAGGATAACTAAATAAAACCCTCCTGAACTCAACAGTTCCTCTGGGTTCAATAATTGTTGAAATGACAACAAAAGTTCATGCATAACCTTTAGTAAAAATCAATGTTGCGTTCATAATTTAGAACAAATCCTACGCTTATTTCTGCACAATTTTGAAAAAACAAAGTACAAATATAGCATTCTTCTAAAAAACCAACGTAAATCAAGTGTAATATAATCTTTCCAATTATTGATTTTGAGCAGTTATACTCACGATAGACTCGCGGATAGTGGTCGCAATCTGATGGAGTTCATCCTCAGTTAAGCTCAATTTAGGTCCAGCAAAGTTTAAATCACTAATTTTATTGATAGGCACCAAATGTATATGTGCATGAGCTACCTCTAAGCCCACGACAGCTACACCGACTTTTACACATGGAATTACTTTTTTAATACCTTGAGCAACAATCTTAGCAAAGACCCAAAGCGCCATGTATTCGTCATCTTCGATATCGAAAATGTAATCTGTCTCTTTCTTGGGTATCACTAATACATGCCCTTTAGCTAATGGGCTGATATCCAAAAAAGCTAGAAAATCATTACTCTCAGCAACTTTGTAAGCTGGGATCTCCCCAGAAACGATTTTTGAAAAAATTGTCGACATATTATTCTAATCTTGGAATAAATCTTTTTAAAATACAATCAGCAAACAACAGACTTAACTCTACTAAGCCCCTGGTATGTCGGCGATTAAAAAATCTTATTACCGCTTTTTCACACCCTGTAATTCCACTGTTCAACAAATATAAACAAAAAAGGTCGCGATTGCTACATCACGACCTTCTTAATATAAAGTTAATTTGTAGATGTGCGGTTATGGCATACCGCACATAACCGACATATATTACCTTGAAATATCTACGATTTCGAATTCAATTTTACCCGCTGGTACTTCTATAACAGCTGTATCGCCTTTAGATTTACCCAACAAACCTTGGGCAATAGGAGATTTAACAGAAATCTTACCCGACTTCAGATCTGCCTCTGACTCTGCGACCAATTGATACGTCATCTCAGCACCATTCTTTTTGTTCTTTATTTTAACAATCGATAGGGCCAAAACTTTAGATGTATCCAATTTGGACTCATCAATTAAACGTGCCGTAGCCAATGTGTTCTCCAAATTGGCAATTTTAGCCTCATGAAGCCCCTGGGCCTCTTTAGCCGCATCATACTCTGCATTTTCAGACAAATCTCCCTTGTCTCTTGCCTCTGCAATAGCATTGGCAATTTTTGATCTTCCTTCCGTCTTCAGATAAGCCAATTCCTCTTTAAGCTTACGCAATCCTTCTTCCGTAAAATAAGTTACTTCTGCCATAATTTTATTTTTTTCTTATTTTATACTTTTTGAAAAAGAAACAAGACCATATTTCCCTCTTCGGGAAACATGGTCTTGTTTCGAATCTATACGAAGATAATAATTGTTTTTAACAAAACAAACTCTTACCCGCTAATTATAATCAAATCTCTTCTTCATCAACAAATTTATAGCCAAGTCCACGCACGGTCTGTAGATAATGTGGCTTGTCCGGATTTGTCTCGATCTTCTTTCGTAAACGAACCACATGCATATCCAATGTACGCGTGTTGACATTTGAGCTATACCCCCATACAACCTCCATTAATTCTTCACGTGTAATCTCTCGCCCTAAATTCTGTAGAAAATGAAGTAAAATGCGATTTTCCAAAATAGTCAACTCAACTTTCCTACCGTCACGTATCAAGGAATGAATATTTGGATGATGCTCCGTCTGACCAAACTTGTACACTTCGGGACTGTTTTTGGGTAAGAAAAATTTGACCTTGTTATCGATCATCGCGATAAGCACATCCATATTGAAAGGCTTACTGATGTAATCAGTCACTCCAAAACTGTAAGCTTCAATTTTGTCCACATCTTGAGATTTAGCTGTCATCATGATAATGATATTCTCAAACCCCGCTTTGCGCACATCTTCACAGATCTCGTTGCCTTCTTTTCCTGGAAGCATCCAGTCCAGTAAAACAACATCGGGCCTTTTTTCTAAAATCAAACTTTCCGCTTCATTCCCATTTCCGCTTTGAATGACCTGATAGCCTTCGGATTCCAATCGATGTTTTACCAAGAACCGTAAGTTCTCATCATCTTCAATAACAGCAACAGTGATGTCTTTATTCATAAGTAAATAATTTGTCTTTTAAATGTCTTACGGAATATCCAGTTTATAACGATAAGTTTTCATACTTTCTAAACATGGATATTTCATATTTAAATTTATTTTTTAAACTGGAAATACCAAGGTGAAGGTGGTTCCCTGTCCCAATTGGCTTTTTACTGTAATGTCACCGCCTATAAATTCAGTGATCTCTTTACAGAAAGCCAATCCCAAACCAATACTTCCTTGCTGATTATATTGACTTTTTATTCTATAAAACTTTTTGAAGATGTTGTTAAACTCCGCCTTCTCTATTCCTATTCCTTCATCCTTAAAAGTGATAACAAAATTCTTCTTATTTTGTTGTATCGCAATATCTAGTATTTTGTGCCCCGCCTTAGAATATTTATAGGCATTATCAATCATATTTTGAAACACACTGCTTAACAACACCGGGTCGGCAAGCATTGATGTCCTTACATCAATTTTTGTGCTAATCTTGAAATCTGAATATTTTATTCTTGACGAAGCTACTAGATTTTCCGTAAACATCTTCAAGTCAACTTCTTCTTTATTTAATTTTATCGTTTTATTTTCGATCTGGCTAAACGATAATAGCTTATTCATCAAGTTATTTAAACGATCTGCCTCCTGATCCAGTATATTTCCATACATTTTACGTTCTTCATCAGAGAGTACCTGCGCACTCTTGATGTTATTTCCAGCAATCTTAATCACACTCACTGGCGTCTTAAACTCGTGGGTCAGATTATTGATGAAATCGTACTGCAATTTAAAAAGTCTTCCGTTAATTTCTAAATTTCTATAAATTAAATATAGTATAGCAATTAAAATGATATAAATCAACGATACCCCGCCCAAGACGGGCCAAAAACTACGATTTATCTCTTTGGAAAGGAAGTTCTTGCTCGATCTAAAAAGTAACTTATAGTCGGCCAGTGCGCCTGGTAAAGGCATCTCTGTTGATATCTCGTCATTTTCAGGTGTGATAGGCGCGCCTACCAAAGGAACGATCTCCACTTTCTCATAAAGATTAGAATAGCTATTTTTAACCTCCAGATACATTGGATCAATCTGAAAATTAAACATATCCTGCTCGTAACCAACGGTATGATCCAAATTACCTTCCATAATTGACTTATAAACAATTAGATCGTTGACCCTCGGAATATTGAGATAGGTAATCTGACCAGGTCTTATGGTATAAAAAACCTTTAAGATATCTTTATCAGAAAGTTTGGCATTCGGTTGCAACTTGTCAATATATGTCGCCAACTTTACCCCAATATTATTAATCTCTTCAGAATGTAAACCCATTTGACCGCGATCTCGTATGGTATTTTTATGCAGCCCAGATCTGGAAACAGTAAAAAAAGTAATCGTTTTCGGTTGAATTCTGAGGTTGTTAACGATAAAGCCATAATTTAAATTATGATCATTATTGAATTGTAAATCAAAAAAACCAATCTCTCTGACAAATGGATAAGAACTTAATATGCTATAAGCGTATTTGCCAGCCTGAACAGAGTCCAAAAAACCTTGATAAAAAGAAACTTCAGGAATTCTATTTTGAAAAAAATCATTGAAAGGAACCAAGGTTTGGTCAAATATCTCTGATTTTCTATTCGTAAATTCATTTTTGATATGCGATTCTGTATAGCTACGCGAAAGAAATAAGGCAAATATATACAAGCCACTGATTACGATGAAAAACATCAACAATAATCCGTAGTTCTTTCGATAGCTATATTTCTCTGCTTTCATAATTGCCCGCCTTTAGTCCACAAGGTATTTCGCCAAAAATCGCTCCAACTCATTATAATAACCAAAGACATTCTCATCACGCTTAAAAGTTCTATCTTCATCCTCTTTCAGGATGTATTGCACAGGAATGTTATTATTCTTTAATTTTTGTACAAATTGATTTGCATCTGTGACCGAACTAAACCTATCCTTTCCACCTTGTACCAATAGTACCGGTATTTTAACTTTGTCGGAATGAAAGACCGGTGATATGTTTTTAAATAATTCAGCCTCCCGGATTGGATTCCCAACAATTTGATACATTTTCTGTACATAAGATTTAAAATAGGGCGGTATATCTCTGAAGTATGTGAACAGATTGGTATAACCGGAATAAGAAACGGCACATTTATAAAGATCAGAATTAAAACAAGCAGCGTGCAGCGCCGAATAACCTCCAAAACCTTTCCCTACGATAGCAACACGTTCGCGATCAGCAATCCCCTCCTTAATTAACCATTTCACCCCATCGGTAATATCGTCCTGAATCTTCCCCCCCATTCTTTAAATCCGGCAGTCCAAAACTTCTTACCAAAACCTGTGGATCCCCTATAGTTCATTTGAAAAACCAAATAGCCCCTATTCGCTAAAAATTGGGCTTCATTGTCGAACCCCCAAACTTCACGTCCGTTCGGCCCATCATGAGGAAGAACAACCATCGGCAGGTTTTTGCGATTGGAATGTATAGGGTAAGTTAAATAACCTGAGATCTGAATACCGTCTCTCGCAGTATAAGTGATATATTCATTTGGAGAGAGCTCCTTATCTTTTAAATCAGAATTGTTATCCGCTAACTTTGTCAACTTTTGTGTCGAAAAATCATAAAAGTAAATCCCACCAGGATTGACATCGGTATAGGTTTTAATGATGATCTTATTACCTGAACTGTCAGTACTCAATACCTGATATTCAAAGCCATCAATCTGCTTTGCTAACTGATTATACTTTTGTTTGGTTGTCTCATCAAAAAAATGTCTATGCTGTCTTGAGGTACTATAATTGACAAACAAAAGCTTATTCTGTTCAGTGAAATATCCCCCAGAGCTCACGTCAACATCCTTGTGGCTAAAAAGTTCACCTAATTCTTTTTGATTTACCAAATCATAGCTTATCAAAGCCATTTTATCGCGATCGACATTGGATAACGCATAGATGATAGCATTCGAATTATCCTTATAACCCAATGGTGTAAAACTACTTTCAACATCGCAGCGAATAATCTCCTTAAATGGTTCGTTATCGGAGCTTCGATATAGTACCGATTGTTGTACAGAATCGTTGGCTACAGCTACTCTTACCTGCCCATCATTAGATACCACCCAAGAACTCATATTTCCTGGGTTTTGCAAAATCAACTCCCGGGGTCTACCATCTAAATAAATCCGATAAAGATCAAAAAGTGAAGAATCTCGATCATTCATCCCCCCTATAAAACTATCACCTCCGGTAGTCATGGTATGGATCCATCGAAACCGACCACGGATCGGCTTGATCAATGGCCAAATTTTCTCTGTATTGATATCTACCGCATATAAACGTAAACTGTCCTGTGCGGATTGCTCTGTCAAAAAAGAAATTTTCGAGTTATCGTTCCATGCAAAAGATTTTACATTAATATCATTTTGATAAGTAAGCTGCTTCGAGCTATCCTGATGAATCAAATCTATCAAGTAAATATTTTTGCAATGATTGTCGAGACCGATATAGGCTATAAACCGACCATTTGGAGAAATCTTAAAGTTTGATTTTTCAGGCTTAGAAAAAAATTGATTTATTGGAATAGGCTCAACACTATGGTGTTGACACCCCAATATGATCATGGTAGAAAAAAGTAAACCTATCCAAAATTTCATCCTCATAATCCCAAATGCATCCTTATCATATATTCCAAATATTGCAATTAAATACCAATTTTCATTCAATGCAACCTTATTTTTACAAGATATACCAATTAAATGTAATATTCAAACTTCTCACTCTTCCTGTGCTGAGAATCTTTTTTATAGTAGAAAAATAGCGTATTTTTGTCTATGTTTTTATACAATGTCTCTGTCATAGCAGAAGAAACAATCCACGAGGAGGTTGTTTCATGGATTCAGGATAATATCGTGCAATCCCAAAAATTCGAAGTGCATTTTCTGGAAATGCTTCAGTCGCCACACGATGGGATGACCTACTGTATTCAGGTCGTACTCCCCACGGAAGAACATATCGGAGATTTTCAGCAAGTACATCTCATCCCATTGCAACAGCTTATCGCGGAAGGATATAAAGACAAAGTTTTCCTTTTCGATAGTACGATGAAATATTTAAAAAAATAAAGGAGCTCTTGAGAGCTCCTTTATTTTTTTTTGTTAATATCATTTATCACTTTAACCATGTTTATTCGCATTCCTTTCACGTATCTCTTGCTCCAATTCATAGCGTGGATCATAACTAATTTTTGGCGTTAAAAAATGAAGTAAAATTAAACGCGCATACCTAAAATTAAAGGGGGCAAAGATCAAAATAGTTACCGCCAGGCCCATCAGATAGAACCATGGAGATTCGCTGCTTGTTAAGATCGCTATAGCTACAGAAACAGTGACGATCTCGGCTACTGACATCGCATAGCTCACATACATTGCAGCATAAAAATAACCGGGTTCAACTTCGTACTTTACGCCACAATAGGGGCATACATCATTCATATGCTGCTTGCGCAAGCTGTATACCTTTCCTACAAATACATCACCAATATGACACTTCGGACATTTGGAGTGCATCATTGCATGGAATTTGGATGTCGGCATTAAAATCTATTTTAATTCGTTTAAAAACTTCTTTGTACCTGGATTCTTCTTGCGGTATTTTTTATACCATAGATATCCTAGCCCTGCAGCCGCCAGATAAGGGATGACCAAAAGAAATAAAATACCATCATTTAGCCCCCTTCCTTGCATATTTCCTTCCTTCGTGGAATTCTCAGCGTTCAATGTACACATCGCGCATTGCCCGTAAGAAACAGATGCAGCTGAGCAGCTTAAGGTAACTATCAGGAGTAAATATCTAAACCATTTCATAGCACAAAGATACTGAAATTTTAACCACTACCCTGCCAAAGATTCAAATTTATCCCAAAAGCCATCTTTCGGCAATGAAGCAACCAATTCCATCTTATCTTTCTTGATCGGATGCTTAAACGCTAATGAACGTGAATGTAAACAAATGCTCCCCAAAGAACTACCTCTTGGATATCCATACTTGTTATCACCAACAATAGGACAGCCCATAGCAGCAAGTTGGGCACGAATCTGATGGGTGCGACCGGTCAGTGGCTCTACGCGCAACAAATAAAATCCATTCAACTCGCCTACCACTGCATAGTCTAACTCGGCATAACTTCCTCCCTTGACCTCGCGTGGAAAAGCCTTGGTCACCCGGGTTTGTCTATTTCTGATCAGCCAATTAATAAGCTTCCCTTCGGTTTTACGTGGTCGCTGTCTGACTATTGCCAAATAAGTTTTGTTCACATCTCTATCCTGAAAAGACTTGTTCATCCGCTCAAGAGCCTTGCTCGTTTTGGCGAAAAGTATCATACCACTTACCGGCCTATCTAAACGATGAATAACACCAACAAAAGCTTCATTTGGTTTATCATATTTCTTCTTTAAATAAGCTTTCACCATATCTTCCATCGACATATCTCCCGTTTCATCAATCTGTACAATATCACCCGCCTTCTTATTTATCGCTATGAGATGATTGTCTTCGTAAATAACATCTTTGTCTATAATTTCAGTGTGATTCATTTTTTCAATTCTAAACGGGCTCCCCCAATATGATTAAAAAAAAGGCTCTACGCAATCGTACAGCCTTTTCATAGTTCTATCATTCAACTTACTTTGCTGTATCTGCTTTAAGCAGTTCAGCCTTTTTCGCATCTTCTTTCGCTTTCTTTTTGAAGAAACCGCGCAGTAAAAAATTATGCTGCAGCGCCTCCATATTTTCATCCAGCTTGGATGTACTCGAATTTAAGTTATTAATCGCTGATTTGATTTGATTTGCCGATTCAGGATCATTCAACAGAACGCCCACTGCATTATCTTTATCATTTAATCGGCCCGAAGCGTTGTTCAAATTATTGATCAATGCATTTGCTGTCTGAGAAACCCCTTGTAATTGTGCAGCAGATTGGCGTAAACTAGAGAAAATAGCGGTATCAGTCGTCAAATCATGAATCAGTCCCTTATTGCTATTTAGCGAATTTGTCAGGGTAACCAGATTTGCAGAAGCCTTATTTGCATTATTCATTGCAGCACTGATGGACAATAATGTCGCGCGTAAAGTATTTACCATGGAGGTATCGGTCAACATCGCACCCACCATTCCCTTACCATCAGCCAATCCCCTTGATATTTCGACGAAATCAGTGGTAATTTTTGCTAAGTTTTCATTATTAACCTGTAAAGTTTCCATCATTGCTTCCATATCGGCAGTCTTTGCAGAACGCAAAAAGTCACCGCTCTCTACTGTTGGAGCATTCTGGGAGCCACCAGAGATCACCACAATCTTATTACCGATTAATCCATCCGAGCCTAATTTTGTCACGGCGTCCTTGCGGATATATTCTGCAGATTTCTCCTCTATCGTCAATACGACCTCAACATCCTGTACACTTTTAAAGTGAATATTCTTAATGATCCCTACCTTAACTCCGGAAAACCACACATTACTTCCCACTTTCAATCCAGCGACGTCAGGAAATGATGTCGTAATCTCAATATTTTTGGTAAATTTCTTTTGTTGGCTGCCCAAAATAAAAATTCCTGCCAATAGAATTAATACGCCTAAAAAAACAAAAACGCCGACAATGATTGCTCTCTTATTTTCTGCCTTACTCATGTATATTATAGAATAAAATTATAATTATAAAACGCTTTTACACGTGCGTCATCTGTATCAAAAATTTCTTCAAAAGATCCCTGTCTTTCAAATTTACCATCTAACAACATCACAATACGATCGCCCACTTCTTTTGCACAAGCTAAATCGTGTGTGATAATAATCGATGCCGTTTTATATCTTTCCTGAACTTCATTAATCAATCCATTAATGTCCAAACAGGTGATTGGATCTAGTCCTGCTGTAGGCTCATCGTACATCATGATATCTGGTCTAAGAATCAATGTGCGTGCAATACCTATACGCTTACGCTGTCCACCAGAAAGCTCTGAAGGCATCTGATTAATAGCTTGGGATAACCCTACTCCATCCAGTACCTCCTCTACAGCATGATCGATTTCTGAGCGCGTCAAATTGCGCTTGTTACGAACCAAAGGAAACTCCAGATTTTCACGTACGGTCATACTATCATAAAGTGCACTATTCTGAAAAGAAAACCCTATTCTTAAACGCAGTTCACGCAATTCGCGATCATTTAGTTCTGTCACCGAATTACCAAGGACATTGATCGTACCTTCGTCTGGTTTTAATAGACCTGCTATTAATTTGATCAATACAGATTTACCAGTCCCAGAACGCCCCAGCACAACAAGATTTTCTTCTTTATATAAATCCAGATTGACTCCCCGTAAAACATGATTATCACCAAATGACTTGCTGATATTCCTGATTTCAATGACTGGCTTTGAATGGTCAATAGTTGTTTGAATCTTTTCCATAGCGCACTACCCGAAGAACGATAAAATTTGAACAATAATGATCTCCTCTATAAACACAAGGAACATAGAAGCCACAACGGCCGCATTCGCAGCTTTACCAACGCCTTCCGTACCCTTAGAAGAAAAATAACCACAATAACAACTTACAGCTCCGATGGTAAAACCAAATATAACTGCACGCAAAACCATAGCACCCAAATCTTTAAATGCTATCGTCTCAAATACTTGTGTAAAAAAGCTCAAAAAACTCAGGTCATCTTTACTCATCATACTGAGATAGCCCCCCAAAAGACCTATACCTGCTACATAAAAACAGAGTACAGGAATTCCAATCGTTGTAGCCAAAATTCTACTTACAATAAGATATTTATAGGGATTGGTTCCTGAGACTTCCATTGCATCGATTTGCTCTGTAACATTCATCGAACTTAATTCCGCGCCAATTTGGGATCCTACTTTTCCAGAAGCGATTAAAGCAGTGACTAATGGTGCCAATGCACGAACAATAGCGATTGATATCAGAGAAGGCAACATCGAAGTTGCGCCAAATTCCTCTAAAGAAGGACGTGATTGTTTTGTAAATACAAATCCCACAATAAATCCCGTTAAACTGATCAAAGGCAAAGATTTGTAGCCTATTTCATAGCACTGACGGACGATTTCTTTGAATTCATACGGGGGAGTTACTAATTCGCGCCAAAACCGTAGCAAAAAACGATGAATGTTTGCGAATTCTAGAAAAAAAGTCTGAAGTTTTTTAGCCATTTAAATGATGTCTATTTCAAATTAATGTGTCTTGAAACACGTTTTATGCTGAACAAACACGTAGCAATTCGAGCGGTAAAGGTAAATAAAAATATGTATCTAAAATTGTCGTTTATGTAAAAAGATCATCAATTTGACTTTCACGTAAAAATAATCAGATTTCCAATGTACCGATTAAACCATTTTATTCGTTATGCTGTCATAATAACAAAGACTACGGCATAGAGTTTTGTCACACTTTAAATTATTACAGAAATGAAAAATTTAGGCAACATAAAATATTGGGTACTGGGGTTCATTGGTATTGCTTCTTTCTCAAGCTGTGCGACCTCAATGGCCCAGCGTGGCGGATATACTAATTATGATCATTACAGCAATGCAGGAGTATCTTTCCAAATGTTCTATGATCAACTATCCCCTTACGGACAATGGGTCAATGATCCGAATTACGGTTATGTCTGGATTCCGGATGTCGGCCCAAACTTCCAGCCTTATGCTACCAATGGTTATTGGACAATGACAGACTATGGAAATACCTGGGTATCCAACTACGATTGGGGTTGGGCTCCATTTCACTATGGCCGTTGGAACTACAACGATCGTTATGGTTGGGGCTGGGTTCCTGACTATGAATGGGGGCCGGCATGGGTAAATTGGCGTCAAAGTAACGACTATTACGGTTGGGCACCCATGGGGCCAGGCATGAGCATGAATGTATCGGTTAATATCCCAATAAACTTCTGGACATTTGTGGGAGTTAACCACTTCATGAGCAGGGACATGGATAGGTATTATGTGAATCGCAGAAATTATAATAATATTTACAACAGAACCACAGTTATCAACAATACAACGATCATTAATAACAACTATTATGTTGGCGGTCCACGAAGAGCAGACATCGAGCGCTCAACAGGACGAAGCGTCACAGTCAATAGGATAGCAAATGCGGATAGACCCGGATCTGTTCGTAGTAGCAGCAATCGCAGTAATGAAATCAGTATGTACCGCCCGGCTGTAGATCGTAATACACGTTCATCTGCTCGTCCAACGAATGTAGTGGATGCCTCTACCCGAACACGGAATAACAATAGCGAAATATCAGATCGTACCAACCGCGTAATTAGCAATCGAGATAACATCGATTCAAGATCGGGAAGTCGTGAGTTATATATCGATAAAAGTGGTAATGCTTCTGTAAGATCCCGTAACGATGCCAACAGTACAGGCTCGAGCCGCAGCAGTTCAATTAATAACAGTAGAGGCGGAGACAACGGTACTCCAATTAGAAATACGAATGGTACACAACCTAATTCGCCTAACTATGATTTTAGAACGCGATCAGGTCGGCAATCGGATGCTCCAAACAACAATCACCCTACATCTACCAGTAGAGGGAGGCAAAACAATTCCAATGAGACCGTACCGCAACGCGTAGTTCAACCTGTAACAGCGCCACAACGGAACGGAAATTATGATGGCAGCCGCACACGTTCGAGCCAGCCAGTTTCTCAGCCGGTGCAAAGTCGAAATTCCGATAGCCGGACGCGTTCGAGCCAACCAGTGTCTCAACCAGCAGCTCAACCGTCTCAAAATCGAAGTTATGAAAACACCAGAAGCAGATCCAATATAGATAATTCATCGTCCGTATCGCGATCAAGAAATTCTGGAAGCTCAGTTGAGCGTAGCTCAGGACGTTCTTCACAGGGTTCTGAAAGATCAAGAACAAGATAGTGATGACCGAATAACATGCTAATTCATAAAAGGCGGATGAAATTACAAATTTCACCCGCCTTTTACTTACCTGTCTTTTTATAATTATTATGAACAATCCGCACAATTTCACGTTAATTAGTAAATTTACCGCTTCAAACAAAAAACAGATCGATAAGGATGGCTTCATTTACCTCTATATTAGATAATGACTTCTATAAATTCACAATGCAGCATGCTGTAGTGAAATTGTTTCCAAAGGCCAAGGCTCGTTATCATTTTATCAATCGGGGACATCACAAGTTTCCCGATGGTTTTGACGTCCTCTTAAAGCAAGCTGTTAATGAAATGGCTAATTTGAAGCTAACAAAAGCCGAAAAGACTTTTTTTGCCAGAACTTGTCCTTATATTGACCCAACCTATTTTGACTTTCTTCAAGGTTACCGCTACGATCCCGAAGAAGTCAAAATATTTCAGGATGGCCCCGATCTAGAGGTCATTATTGAAGGGTACTGGTATCGCACCATTCTCTGGGAAGTTCCCTTGATGTCTCTTATCTGTGAACTTTTTTATGAATCCCAGGGCTTACAACGTTTCTCGGACGCAGAAGTAATCGCAACAGCGAAAGATAAAATCGAAAAATATAAAAAGCTCCATATCACCATTGCTGATTTTGGCACACGAAGACGCCATTCGCATGAAGTACATGATTTGGTGGTGCGTACACTTAAGCAATATGGCGAAAAAACATTTATTGGCACCAGCAATGTCTATTTCGCAATGAAATATGAAACGAAGCCCATCGGTACCCATGCCCACGAATGGTTTATGTTTCATGCCGCTAAATATGGGTACAAAATGGCCAACCTCCTGGGGCTCGAACATTGGTCTGATGTCTATCGGGGCGACCTCGGAATAGCGCTGTCGGACACCTATACAACCGAAGTCTTCTTTCAGCAATTCGATAAAAAGTTAACCAAATTATTTGATGGAGTCCGACATGATAGTGGAGATCCTCTTGAATTTACAGATAAAGTTATTGCACACTATAATAAAAATGGTATCAACCCGCTTTCAAAGACCATTATATTTTCCGATGGCTTAGATTATGAAAAAGTCGAAAGAATTGCGAGCTACTGTGAGGGTAAAATCTTACATTCCTTTGGTGTTGGCACCAATTTCACGAATGATGTAGGACTTAAACCAATGAATATTGTCATCAAGATGACAGATGCTTTGCCAGAGGATGAACAATGGAGCCCCGTCATCAAATTATCTGACGAACCGATGAAACATACAGGAGATGAAGACTCCATTTATATTGCAAAGAAAGTATTAATGATTGATGATGACCATGCATAGAGACGTATACGGTGAAGCGCTTGATGATTACTTTGTACATCAAGAAGAAAAATTCCCCCTCATACTCCATACGAGCTATGGCGATAAAGACGAAATGCCGGTAGAGATTTTCTTTCGGGAACCTGATGATTTTCCAGAGCTAGAATTCATTGGTCTATCGTTATGTGATGGACATGTATTGGATGTGGGCGCCGGAGTAGGCAGCCATAGTCTATATTTACAAGAAAAGGGATTTCAAGTGGATGCATTGGAACAATCCCAAACCGCTTGCCATATCATGCAGCAACGCGGGGTACAACATATTATCTGTGAAGACTTTTATAAATTTAAAGGGCAGAAGTACGATACGCTTTTGCTGTTGATGAACGGAATCGGTATTGCTGGAGATGTGGAGGGCTTTCGAAAACTACTCACCCATAGTCAAGAACTGTTGACGGAAAATGGGCAGCTAATTTTTGATTCATCCGATATCAGTTATTTGTATAAAGATTACAACATCAAAAAGCCGACCCACTATTTTGGGGAAATTCAATACCAGTATGAATACAAAGGCACCCGAGGCGATCTCTTTAAATGGCTGTATTTAGATCAGGATTTATTGATTAAAATTTCGCACGAAATGGGCTGGGTGGTTCAAATTCTATATGAAGATGAAAATGATCAGTACCTTGTACGTATGGAACTAAAAAAATAGCCTGCTAAAGATAACAGGCTACTTTTATTTACTTCTGCGTCCTAATATAAATATCCCCTAGGGATGTTTTCAAAATCACGTCCTGTCCACCGCCATTCATTTTGCCTTTCACGGCATTGCCCATAGGGGTGGACTGGGGCTCTTCAGTGTTTTTTTCAAATTGGAATTCATCTGCGGCATAGATATTTCCCATTGCTGATTTTACATCCACATTTGCACCAAAATTCTTGGGAAAAGCAACATCTACAGCGCCCATTGCAGCGACAAGAGAAATAGGCCCTTTGACAGGTTGAACAAATTTGGCTGTTACATCTCCCTGGGCAACCTTCACATTGATTGGCCCCGTTACGTTCAATAAATTCACATTTCCCATCGTATTGGAAACTTCCACTTCAGCCCGCATATCTTTCAATTCGATCACTCCAGCATTGAACATCGCACCACGCCCCCCTTTTATCGTCAGCGGTAGATCCATGGGGATCTTGATTCGGATAGAATCTTCTAGGGGCATCCCAACCATGCTTATTTCGGTCACTCCACCTTCTGTTTTGATATTCATTCCGAGTCCCGAATTATCCGATAATCCAGAACCATTAACGACACGTAGGCCTTTGGCACGATCATTTTCTTCATTATCCTCAACCTTAGCGGTAATCAGCACATCCTTCCCCTTATACCCTTCGATATAAACATTATCTAACTTTAACAGGAGTTTACTTCCTAAATTAGGCACTTTAATTTCCTTCCAGTTCCTTTGCCTGCTACTACGGCCTAAGCTGGCGGAATTGAATGTAAAATTGTTACTATTACTTACAGCAACGCCTGAAATCACTCTAGCCTTTTTAGGAGGAAGAGGCGGCACAGCAGCTCCCTCCACACTTTCATTTACCTGGGCATGTAATGCACATGCAAAAATAAGCGTCAAACCAATCATCATTATCCTTAACTTTTTCATCTCAATATATTTTTTCTTCATTATTATTAACCAAGTCACCTGGTCTACGTTTTCGTAAGCGAGCCTACACGAGTAGACGTTCTTGAATCCATTTCTCTATTGATTCAACAATACCGCGTATGCCTGTTCCTTCACAAATTTTAGCGTAAATGGATCTTCCACAATTTCATTTAGTTTATCTTTTGTTGTCGCTTTCATCTTAGAATCATCTTGCTGAACCATCATTTGCATGAGCTCCATTTGCAATGTGGGATCATTTTGCACCACAAAGAAGTCCTGGACTTTCTGCTGACGCTCTTCTTGGCTTAGTCCACTTAATATCGTTTCGATTGCAGCTATACGCACATTACTGCTTTGATCCGATACAGCAGTCCTTTCCAATGCTCCTATACTATTCCGATCTAAACTACCTTCATCTTTCAGTGCCAAGACAGCACTTAGCCGTGCGCTTGCGGAACTCGAATCCTGAAGCATCTCAACGTAATCAATCTTTTCTTGCATTTTACCGAAACCAGTGTTCATCACGTTTGCTGGTGCCGACTGCTTTCTTCTAGTTTGCCTACCCGCTATCGCCATAGATGGATTCAATTTGGGGGAGTTATCGGTATCAGCGCTTACTACTATTGCATTGTCGGCCTTTTTATCGCTTTCATTTTCGCGAACAGCATCAGGATGTACAGCAACGATTCGTTTTTCTACTTCTATCCCATTATGCTGATCAAAAGCAATGAAAGTCGCTGTCCCTACCAACAAGACCGCTGCAGCAACACTAGCCCACTTCCAAAGAGGCTTAATCTTTCTTTCCTGAACGGGCGGCACTACTTGTGGCCTTATTTTATTCCACAAATCAGCCGAAGGTTCTCTCCGATCAAATGATTCTCGATTAGCGTTCACAAAATCTTTTAAATTATCCCGCATAATTATATCTTTCCTTCAGTTGTTCGTAAATTTTCTTTTTAGCGCGATGGTATTGGCTACGGACGGCAACTGCTGTCATTCCCAATGCTTCCGCGACTTCGTCATGGCTCATATTTTCAAACAGATAAAGATTAATGACCATCTTGGGCACCCCCGTCAGCTGGTCGATCGCCTGCTCCAAATCCGTTAAACGACATTCGCGCCATTCCTTTTCCAGCAATTCGTCATCGCCATTATCCTGAATTTCCAAATCATCCACCGGCGTAAAATACTGCTTATTTTTCCTCAACAACGAAATCGCCTTATTTACCCCCATCCTTCTTAGCCAAGCTTCCAAACTAAGAACATTATGCCATTTGTCTGATCTTGAAAAAAAGTCAACAAAAGTCTCCTGTAAAACATCCTCACTTTCCTCCTGATTGCCCAAAATCCGATAAATCGAGTTAAAAATCTTCTTTGCATACCGATGATAAAGCTGCGAAAACCCAGACTCATTGCCCGTTTGGCACATCGCTAATAGATCTTTATCACTAAGCTGATTTCGCACGTTTTAAAATTAATACTGTGAATTCTTATGTTTCTTCTAGGTAGTCGACGCCTATTTAAAAATGTTGCAATATAAATTTATTTTTTTCTAAAATATCGCGAAAAATCTCCAAAACGACATTATAGCGGATGCTGAAAATTGATAAGGGTGGCAATATCACGCGATACTCCATCAACAATACATGTGCTATCCCATTTCTCATTTGCAATAAGCAATTTTAAATCCTATTTTAGCGATGGTTAAAATTAATATAAAGTAATACATAGGGTATGTTGTTGCTTTTGATTAATCATTTTTTCAATGAAGGATGGTGTTGGTCCACCATCCTTTTTTTCTGATTCAATCACCTTCTTCTATATACTTTAAATCCCTGCTAAATCTTACCTCAGATCGGCTTTTCTTACTGCGCAAATTTGGGTCAGAAACAAACCCATCTAAAAATTATAGCAAATCGGAGAATTAAGTAAATCGTTTGAATCGAATGTTGTAATTTAGTTTCTTCATACAGCATATATATAAAATACAGAAACAACGGATTTAGACAACTGTTGATTAGATTTAGACTCACATGAAAACTATTTTTGCGATTGTAGGTAGTGCTAATACCCACTCATCCAACCATCATATTATAAGGCACCTTCAACAAGAAATTAATGGTGATAGCCATTTCACGCTATTTGATCGTTTGAAAGAACTACCGCCTTTTGATCCAGAAGAAAGCCGCTCCCATCCGCCTATTGAAATTATTGCATTACGTCAAATTATTCAAGAAGCAGATATTGTTTTGATCAGCAGTCCCGAATATATTTTCAGTGTCCCCAGTGGATTAAAAAATCTACTAGAGTGGTGCGCAGCAACCACAGTTTTCAACAATAAGCCCATAAGTATCATCACTGCCGCTGCACAAGGTGAACATGCACACGACGAATTACAACACATCATGCGCGGATTAGGCGCTCAAATTGATGAAAAAAGAAACCTGCTCATTAAAGGAGTAAGGGGCAAACTGGACCATTTGGGAGAAATCTGGGATGAACAACTCCGTACTGCGTTAAAGGAACTGGCAGCACAACTCGTTGATCGTAAAAATTAGCACGATCCATCAATTGAAGATTATTATCTTTACGACATGCAAGAACAAATTAATAATCCACTACACGGTAAAAGACTGGACACCATTATAGAATATTTAGTAGCGTACTATGGCTGGGAAGAACTCGGTCAACGCATAGCTATCCGATGTTTCAATGACAATCCGAGTGTCAAATCTTCGTTAACTTTTTTAAGAAAAACACCTTGGGCTAGGGAGAAGGTCGAGCAGCTTTATATAAAAACTATATTGAAGAAATAAGTTTTTTTTCCTATCTTATAGCGAATAATCTGATTATTAAGCATAACTTTGCCGCCATGAAAAAAATTGCCGACTACCGGAAGTTACTTAACGTAGATAAATCTGTGGATCTCAAAACCCTGAAATCTACTTACCGGACAATCATGAAAGAATGTCATCCAGATAAATTTGTCAATGATGAAGAAGGTCGTTTGGCTGCAGAGGAGAAAAGTGTTGCAATGATCGAAGCCTACCACTTTCTGGTAAGCATCTGTTCTGAAACATTAGAGCAACAATTGCCGATCTACACAGAAACAATTACCAATTCTGGTATTCAGGATATTGACTGGAAAGGACAAATATTGACTATCACTTTTCAAGACGGCAGCCAATATGAATATTTCGGTGTTCAGCGAAACGATTATATTAAATTTGTCAATGCAGATTCTTTAGGTCGATTTGCCCGTAGACACATCTTCCATTCTTACCCTTACCGTAATGTATTAAAGACTGCAACAGTATCTTAAAAACTGTTTTCATCTAGCTATACAAAGATAAACGCCCACTATCCGATGGATATTGGGCGTTTATATAAAATGTTAAATGTTTAAAAGCTATCTATAGAACAACACTGTCGACAAATAGTTTTATCATTTAATATAAAGTTCGAAGACTGCCTACCGTAAAATGCACCAGGCATTTGCGCCCACTAGCATCTTTTCATGCCGTATAATTGCCAAAAGGACCTGTTTACATCTCATAGCAAAGACAAAGCCTGCATTTAGATCTTTGATACAATATCTCAATCTCAAAAAAAGATTACAAATTGTGCTACTGCAAATTCAATCGCTTTTTTCTTATTTTACATTTTATTTTTGTTCAATAATTATTACTTTAGCGCTACCAAAATTATTCGAGATAAGGGCTCCTGAAAAAAAGGCTTTCCTCTTGAATTAATTCGGGATGTAGCGTAGCCCGGTATCGCGCCAGCATGGGGTGCTGGAGGTCGTCGGTTCAAATCCGGCCATCCCGACTTTTTATCCTTTACTTTTAATGAACATCGCCTTTGCGCTCAAATCGGATTGGAAGATTCAACAGCAGTAATACTTTTCAATCATATCATAAAAAAGTATTTAGCTGATTGGAGTTTTTCGCATTAGCTAAATACCTTATTCCATTAAACAAATAGGATGGATCCACCCTATTTGTCACGAACGGTTCCTTCAGCTTAATAGCCTGGATTCTGTTTCAAGTTTGGATTCACGGCAAGCTGCAAGTTCGGAATCGGATAAAGTAGGGTTTTTGGATCAGCGTCAGCCGCCTTTTCCTGCCAGGCCAGTAAATACTTACCAAAACGGATCAAATCTTGCCTTCTCCACCCTTCCCAATATAATTCGCGAGCGCGTTCATCCAACAGATTGTCAAGCGTCATTGCTGTAAGATTATCTACACCACGATTGAGTCGAATTCCATTAACTAAAGCAAGAGCTTCGGCAGCGGTTCCTGTACCTCCTCGGAGTATTGCCTCTGCTTGCATCAACAAGACATCCGCATAACGATACACGACCCAATCATTGTTCTTTTGTCCAGAGGATGCATAATCGTAAGCATATTTCATGGGACGGATGCCCGCAGTTTCCAGCGTATTACCTGAAGTGCGAATGGTTACTTCAGGCGTAAAAGAGAGTGGAGTATTCGAAGGATTTCTTGCCATTAAAGGTTTGTTCGTGCTCCAATTGTATTGCTGCCCAGCAAAAAAACCAACATTTTGGCGTTTAAATTCTTTTTTTCTATTAGACGTTGTATCCGCAGCATATTCATAATAAAGACCCCTACGCTCATCGTTTGTAGCGAATTTATCATAATAATCGGACAGTGTACACCAACCGTTCCAACCACTAGGATTCATGTTATAATGCGCGATGGTATTCCAAGTGCGTTCCACACTTCCACCCCGGTCTCCATTTTTATTGTACAAAGTAAAAATATTTTCTGTGGACTTTTCGTCGTTATCAGGTGCAAAATTGTCAAAATATTTGCCTTTTGCTGATACGCTGTATGGCCCTGTCGCAGTAATTTCCTTCGCCAAGGCTATTACTTTGTTCATATCGTCCGCATCAAAAGTCGGCTTCTGCCTATTCAAAAAAGCCCCCTTATTCAAGTAAATTTTCATCAACAATACTCTCGCTGCATTTTTATTTGCAACATACGCTCTTTTTAGTTCCCCTGCAGGCAAGGTTGTTATGATTTCATTAAGCTCTTTTATCATAAAATCCATCACATCTTGCGGTTGTAATACATCGGGTGCTATCTTAAAATCTTCTAAAGAAGCTCCTTGGCGGAAAGGTACCACACCATACAAATCTACGATGTCAAACATAGCAAGTGCACGAATGAACCTTGCCTCGGCGGCTTGTTGCGCATTTGGATTGCTCCGTAATACCTTTCCAGCATTAAAAACTGCTGTACTCAACCCCACAAAGGTATTATTGACATAGCCATTATCTGCATTCCAAGAATGAAGGTGAATGGCACGGTGCATTCCATTGTCGTCCCAGTCACCGCCGCGTGTTGGAGCCATCGCGGCATCAGTTGAGATTTCCTGCATTACCCAACGTTGCTCTTGTTGATAAGGGGTGTTCAATGAACTGTAAGCGGTGATTAACAAAGCCCCCGCTTCAATCAAGGCACCTTCCTCTGCCTCCCCTTTAAATTCTTCTTTCAGCTTGGTACACGAAAAAGTGCTCGTCACTACTGTACCGACTATTGCTAAATATAATAATGTTTTTAATTTCATCTTTGTCATCTGTCTAAATTTGTTTACATTCCTGATGAGCTATCAATATATTCATTTATACATGCACTTGAATAAATCTCGATAATTTCATCTTTTGATTTGTCACGATTCATCCGCCATCCATTTATAAGGAAAAATTGACTCCCAAAAGTATATTTCTGGCTGGCGGATATGGCAAGTATTCAATGCCTAATGAAGGAATTCCATTTACTGAGCCATCCGTATTCACCTCGGGATCAAATCCTGTATATTTCGTGATAATGAAAAGATTCTGTCCAGTCAGCGATACATTTAAATTCTTAAGCGCTCTGCCTATATTACCAACACGATAACTCAAAGTAAGATTAGCCATTTTCAAATAATCTCCTTTTTCCAGAAAACGCGTAGAAGGCGCTGCTGAATTTGAGATTGATTCCTTAATAGCAGTATTAAAAAATGTAGACCCAATATTTCGAGCAGACAAATTGCTTAAGCCCAGTGCTGTTGCTGCGGTATTGTTAAAAAGATAATGTCCTAGTGCACCATTCATATTGGCTGACAATGAGAATTGTTTATAGCTCACATTTGTAGAGATACCTAAAAGCGTTGTTGGATTTGGACTGTTTCGATAGAATTTATTGGAAGCGGGGTCATTGCCCGTACTGACACTTCCATCTTTCCCCAAGTACATGCTCGTTCCTGTCACGGGATCAATACCTTGAAAATCTGCTAAATACCACACGTTTAAAGGCTGTCCATTCGTCATGCGTTGCCCCAATACACCGGAGAATCCCTGTCCACGCAATGCTCCTGTCTCATAATCACCTTTAAGTCCACTTGCACTATTTTTTAGAAATGTTGCATTACCTGTTACATCCCAATTCCAGTTTTCACTTTTCAACAGTGTTCCTGTCAATGCAATTTCAACCCCTTTATTAAGAATCTCACCGTCTAAATTCACCCATATACGTCCGGCTGGACCATCCATTGCCAGTGTTTGTTCAAACAACGCATCGGTTGTTTTCTTGTGAAAATAATCGATCGAACCATATAAACGACCTTTCAACACGGAAAAATCAACTCCTGCGTTAAGCGTTGTCGATGTTTCCCATTTCAAGTCTTTATTTTGGAAATTTACTTGACCTGCACTTCCGCCATTACCAAAGGTAATCCGGTTTAATGAAGCTCCGGTAGGAAACTCCTGGTTACCGGTTTTCCCCCATCCCAAACGTAATTTTAGCTGATCGAAAATGTTCGTCGATTTCAAAAAATCTTCCTGCGCTAGGTTCCATGCAATCGCAATGGATGGAAAAGTAGCGTATTTATTGTTCTCGCCAAATTTGGTCGAACCATCTTTACGTACCGTTGCAGTCAATAAATAGCGATCCAAATAATTGACCCCACCACGCAAGAAAAACGATTGGAGCTGATTTGAGGGACTTCTATATGATGCAATGCCGCGTGTAGCGACCATCGAATTTTGAATGTAATCGAAGTAATCAAGTCCGATATATTTGAACCCACTACCATAAGAAAGATTATTATTAAAGTTAAAATCAAGGTATTCATAGCCGGCCACGGCATTAACATTCCAGTTTTCGTTAATTTGTTTGTTATAAGACATAATATGTGTCATCTGCAAATTGGTTTCACCATTATTGGAAATAAAGGCCTCTTCATCATTAACTTTTGAAGGATCGATCAAAACTGCACGATACATCCCCTGGCGATTGCCTAGCTGTCGCATCACACTATAGATAAAACGGTACTCCAAATCATCTGTGATTTTGTAATACGGAGCAATATTAATCACGGTCGTATTTGTCGTTGCCACATCTTTAAAAGCTTCAATACTTGTTAAAGGGTTTCGGGTTGACGGACTAACGTAAGTCAGGTTACCTTTATCATCATATAACGGCAGTGTTGGATTCCATTGTAAGGCCTGAGAGATCACATTTCCTTCTGAACCTACCATCGCATTGATTGGTGCATACCGATTATCCAACTGGGTCAAGAAAGCACTAAAATCTACACCCAACCGCTTATTCTCTAAGAAGCGAAAATTGCCCGTAAAGTTGGCCGTATATTTCTTCAGTTGTGATCCGCGAATAATACCGTTTTGGTTTAAATATCCACCCGAGAGACGATATTTTCCATGCTCAGTACCCCCTGCAATATCAGCATAATAATTTTGTGTAATCGCTTTTCGGGTAATTGCTCTGAAAGCATCTTCATTTCCTCCAAAGTCAGCATTCGCTACATCATTCGGTGTATAGTATTTTAAGGCCTCTCTAAATCGGGCCGCATCCAATACATCAGGATATTCCCGCATACTTGAGACACCCGCAGAAGCTCCGACAGAAACTTCAGGAGAGCCAACCTTTCCTTTCTTAGTGGTAATTAGTATCACCCCGTTTGCACCTCGTGAACCATAAATTGCCGTCGCGGAAGCATCCTTAAGGATATCCATGCTGGCGATGTCACCAGGATTCAAGTAACTAAGTGGATTTCCTCTATCGGAAGAAAAACCTCCTCTACCCTCAGGCAACGGCGAATTGCCGGACATGGGAACACCGTCGAGTACAAACAACGGATTGTTGCTTGCCCGGATCGATGAATTCCCTCGAATACGTACTGTTGTTGCCCCACCAGGTTGCCCCGTATTGTTAATCACCATCACACCAGGCGTCTTGCCCTGTATTAGTTGATCAGGACTGGTCATAACACCTTTATTAAAATTTTTGGCGCCAATAGTGACCATAGCCCCCGTTAGGTCTTTTTTACGGGCAGTACCATAACCGATTACAACGACTTCATCTAAGCCCTGACCCGCACTAGGTTCAAGCGCTACCGTGATATCGCTTCCCACAATGGGTACTTCTTTTAAAGTATATCCAATGAAAGATACTTCCAGCGTTTTAGCTTCACTGGCAATAGTCAATGTAAAGGAACCTTCCGTGTCTGTTGTGGTTGCTGCGGCACCTCCTTTTACCTTGATTGTAGCTCCTGCCAATGGACCTTGTGTTTCATCGACAACCTTCCCCTTCAAGACTTTCGTCTGGGCAAATGCAATAAAAGATACAAGCAGAAATGTAAGTGTCATTGCGCACTGTGCAAGTAGTTTATTTTTCATACGCTTTTTAATTAGTGGTTTAATTGATTCATATTGTGCATATATGATGCACAGCTCATATTAAGTGATTTAATGTTATTGATAGATTTTAAAGCTCATCGGAAATGAACATTTAATTGGCCAACTGTTGCATCGGCGAGTCTGTGAGGCAAAATCGTAGAAATAGTGGTTCGCGTAGGGACACAGGCTTTACCTGTCATAATTCTTGGGCACAACATACGTTTATATTTGGTTATTATCTTGATATAAAAATGCATAAATCTCAGCACCTCGTCCAATCACAGCGTCTCAAATTTATATCAAAGCGTATCAGTAAAATGCTTTATTGTGTTTTTAATTGACTATTTTTAGTTGAACGTAATCAATTTTGAAAAGAATAACCACCATATTAATTTTATACACCTTCTTAACATGTATCTATGGGCGGGCACAATCCATCTATTTTAAAAATTATCAAACCATCGATGGCCTCTCTAATAGTTCCGTCAAGTGTATTACACAGGATGTTCAAGGCTTTCTATGGCTCGGCACAAGAAATGGCCTCAATCGTTTCGATGGTAATCAATTTAAGATATTTAGACACAATGCTTCAGATTCGACAAGTATTGGAAGCTCCTCTATCTTGAGCATGCTCACCGACAGTAAAGGCGTCCTATGGGTGGGAACGACTCGCGGCACTTACTGCTACGATCCCATAAAAGAGAATTTCAAACCTTTTAAGCGTATTCCAATCGGCGAAGTAAATGCCCTACACGAATATGCGGGATTTATCTGGTTGCTTTCCAATGGCAAACTTTATCGTTATAATTCCGCGACAAAAGAAATTTCGGCATTTGACCATAACAACACTTCGCTGGTAGCAATCACCAGCAGTACGAGGGGTGGATTGTGGATCGCAGACGATAACAGTACGATACAAAGATATCAGCTTAGCACCAATAAATTTGTCCATGTCAATCTCAAAAAGATTGATCAACGAGCGCTAGCAAATACCAAAACCGTCTATGCAATCAACGATTCGCTGCTGATGATTGGGACAATCAATTCGGCCTATCTGTTTGATTTCAAAAATGGAACATTGAAAAACTTATTTTCAAACCATTACCCTGACAAAGTTATCCAGGCAAACTGCATTATTCAACAGACAGCATCCGTATATTGGATCGGAACAGAAACTGGAATATATACCTATGATATTTACACAGGACGGATCCACCACATTAAAAAAGATCTGCTCAACCCATTTGCGATATCGGACAATGCAGTCTTAAATTTCTATCGCGATCGGGAAGGCAATATTTGGTTTGGGACATATTTTGGTGGTTTTAACCAGTACAGCAACCAATTCAATAATTTCAAAAAGTATTTGTCCGGATTTGGAACATCCGACCTATCAGGCAATATCGTGCACGATATCACCAAAGATCGTCATGGAAATTTCTGGATAGGAACAGAAGATGGCGGTCTAAATAAAATAGATGGGCAAACAAACCAGATTCAGCACTTCGCTGCCAATGGCAAACAGGGAAGTATTACACATAATAACGTTCATGGGTTGGCCACCGTCGACGACGATCTTTGGGTAGGTTCTACGACTCATGGTATTGACATTCTGGACGTAAGAACAGGAAAATTAAAAAAGCATTACGACCGTATTGGTGAGGGACCATTACAAAGCAGCTTTGCCGTTTGCCTCTATAAGTCTCGAGACAACCACCTATTTGTAGGGACCGATCGCGCTTTATATGTCTACAATAAAGCGCGTGACCGTTTTGACCTTCTCCCCATTACTGCTTGGATACAAGGTATTTATGAAGACGAAGGGGGTATACTCTGGATCAACACCTATGGAAGTGGTGTCTATAGCTATAACCGCAGTTCGGGAAAAATTCAGCAGTTACGGTCTGAACAAGGCAAAAAAAATACACTCGTCAATAATTATGTCAATGGCCTATTTGAAGACAGCAAAAAAAACTTATGGTTTTGTACCGAAAGCGGCCTTTCAAAATACCGTCGTGATGGTCAATTTAAAAATTATCTGACCGAATCGGGATTACCTTCCAATCAAGTATTCAAGGTGCTGGAAGATGACAACAAAAGCATTTGGATATCTACCGGCGGTGGTCTGGTCAGATTGGATGAAGGGCTCCCCCGTAGGATCATTTATACGTCCAGAGATGGACTTCCAGCGGATCAATTTAATTATAATTCAGCTTTTAAGGATAATGACGGGACTTTATATTTCGGAACTATTAAAGGAATGGTAAGTTTCAACCCTACAAAATCCATTAAGAATAACTTTGTCCCCCCCATATTCATTAGTGGCATCCAAATCAACAACGCAAACATAGCTGTACGTGAAAATGGGATACTAAAAGAATCCATATCCACAGCAAAAGAAATCCAGCTGACCTACGATAGATCCAATATTAGCTTTAATATTGCAGCGTTAAGTTTTGTTTCACCAAAAAGTAATGCCTATCGGTATACTATGGAAGGTTACGATAAAGACTGGACCGATATTACAGGCAATCAAAAAATCTATTACAATAAACTTCCTCCGGGCACTTATACGTTTAAGTTCAAAGGTGCAAACAATAATAGGGTTTGGAATCCCGCGGAAAAAAAACTACGCATCGTTGTTTCGCCCCCCTGGTGGTTGTCTCGCTGGGCATATGTGCTCTATTTTCTAACTTTCGGAACAATTACCTTGCTCGGTTTACGCTATTATCTACTGCTTTTAAAGGCTAATAATGCGCAAAAGATGGATAGTTTCGAACGGAAAAAAGAGCAGGAAATATACGCGCTCAAGTTGGAGTTTTTTACCAACCTCGCTCATGAGATTCGTACCCCGCTCACCTTAATCAAAATGCCCCTGGAGAAAATAATAAATAATCAAAAATTCACCGATCAGGAAACGGCTCAGGACCTTGCTCTGATCGAAAAAAATACAACGCGATTAATTCGCCTCACCAATCAGTTACTGGATTTTAGAAAAGCAGAAACAAACAATATGAGCCTTATCTTTACAAAAACCGATATCAATACCCTTTTGGCCGAGGTATTTCACGATTTCAATTACCTCGCCAAAGACAAACATTTGCGTTACGACCTAAGTCTTCCACGTATCAGTCTTACAGCCTACGTAGATGAAGAGGCCCTTCGAAAAGTTTTTACAAACCTCATCCACAATGCAATAAAATATGCAGAGCACGAAGTCTACGTCAAACTGCTTCCATTCAATAGCGATGACATTATGTTCAATATTGAATTTCAAAATGATGGTCTGCTTATACCCTTTGAGAAGAAAGAAAAAATTTTTGAGCCCTTTTATCGACTAAACGAATCCGACAAAGATACCGGAACAGGAATTGGCCTGCCCCTTTCACGTTCTTTGGTCGAACTGCATCAAGGAACATTATCCGTTGTGCATCTGGAAGATAACCGCAACATATTCCTGCTATCAATCCCAATTTTTCAGGAACAATCCCTGGATATCCAGTCATTTCAGGAAGATTTTGAAGAGCATGTATTACATGATAGATCGGATGAACAGGAGGAAGAAAAGCCAGTGATTCTGCTCGTCGAGGATAATAAAGAAATATTAGCCTACCTCAATAAAGAGTTGAAAACCAGCTATACTATTCTACGGGCAGGGAATGGTGCCGAGGCCTTAGAAATATTAGATCAAGAGAATGTACAACTTGTACTAACAGATATTATGATGCCCATTATGGATGGTCTGGCGCTATGCAAACGCATTAAAACAGATATTTTGTATAGCCATATTCCCGTGATTTTTCTAACGGCAAAAAATGCGCTCGATTCAAAGATTCAAGGGTTAAAAAATGGTGCTGATGCTTACATCGAAAAACCCTTCTCGCTCGAATTCCTCATGGTACAAATACGTAATATCCTTAAAAACCGCAAAATTATCCAGAATTATTTGACCAATTATTCCGGATCCACCTTGATGGATATCAATGTATCGGCACCCGACAAAGATTTTATCAGCCAGCTCAATACTGTAATTTATGAAAATATTTCAGTGATAGACCTCAATGTGGATGGACTTGCCAAACTCATGCATATGAGCCGCCCAACCCTTTACCGTAAAATTAAAGGGCTATCCGACCTAACGCCCAATGAATTGATCAATATTTCACGATTAAAAAAAGCGGCAGAACTGCTTACCCAGAAAGAATACAACATTACCCAAGTATCAACGATGGTAGGTTACACCGTGCAATCCAATTTTTCCAGGGACTTCAATAAGCATTATGGCATGTCGCCGAGCAGCTATATTATTGAAAACAGTTAGTAATGCACACTTGTTCAGCAAATGATGGTGCATTTTTCAGCAATTGATACGCACAAGTTTTAGTAAATCGAACGAAATTATCCCGCTGTGTAAAAGCGAGTCGTGCTAACTAAAGCAAATTAGTATACTTAAGGGGATGATGAAAATCCAACTGCAAGAGCTGGGCCAAATGTGCAGAAAATCGTAGACGTAAGCTCTATTTACTACGTCTACGATAAAGCCCTTACCGTTTAGTCTTTGGAACAAAGAATGCCGCCAGCAACATAAATATGCCTGCCAACAACAAGCCGTAAATGGATTGGCTATGAAAAAAATATTTGATAATCATTCCGCCAAAAAAACCACACACAATCTGAGGCAACGTAATGAAGAAATTGAAAAGTCCCATATAAACTCCCATTTTACCAGCGGGCAAATGATCGCTTAAAATGGCATACGGCATTGCTAAAATACTTCCCCAAGCAATACCAATACCGATCATGGGAAGAATCAGCAGATTAGCATCTTTAATCAAAAACAATGAAATCAACGAAAGTCCGCCAATAGACAAGCCGAGCGCATGCGTTTTTCCACGTCCGAGCTGTTTGGCTATCCGCGGAATAAACAAAGCATATAGAGCCGATACCCCATTGTAAATACCAAAAAGCACGCCCACCCAATTGGCCGCCTCCATATAAAGATCCTGCCGATTCCCTTCCCGCAGGTAAAAAACCGAATCTGCAATCGCAGGAGTTGTATATACCCACATCATAAAAAGGGCAAACCAGGAAAAGAATTGAACCCAACCGAGTTTGCGCATGATCAATGGCATCTTACCAATATCGCTGACAATAGCGCGCAAACCAAGTATTGGCGCTGTCTCCTGTTCAACCACCAGGGTATCGGAAAATGACCGTAATTCCTGTGGCGTATATTCCTTCGTTTTAAACACCGACCACAACACCGTTAGAAGCAGTACAAAACCACCAAAGTAAAAAGAATATATCACATTGTTTGGCACCTGACCAGCTTCGGAAGTTCCCTGCACATGAAAATATTTTGTCAGTATAAAGGGAAGTAAGGATCCCAATACGGCTCCAATACCGATCAGAAAGGTTTGTACGGAGAATCCAAGACTACGTTGATTACCCGGTAGATTATCGCCAATTAAGGCTCTAAAGGGCTCCATTGTCACATTGATGGAAGCATCCATAAACATTAATAGTCCTGCTCCTATCCAAAGTGGTGCTAGCAATGTGGTAAATACTGCTGCATTCGGCATCAAAAACAGGGTTATGGTGGTCAGCAGTGCACCCACCAAAATATAAGGCCGACGACGCCCCAATTTATTCCAGGTTCGATCGCTATAATGCCCGATAATTGGCTGCACAATCATCCCCGTAATCGGAGCCGCAAGCCAAAACAGCGACAGGTGTTCAACATCAGCACCAAATGTCTGTAGAATACGGGAAGCATTGCCGTTTTGTAAGGCAAACCCCATTTGTATGCCCAAAAACCCAAAACTCATATTGATGACCTGGCTAATGCTTAATTCAGGTTTATTTCCCATAATAGGCTATCAAAATTTAAGACAAAATACAATTTAATTATCACTTAATCCCTATTTTCAGCAGCATAAGATTGGTTCTTACGCTGCTGAAAACAGGAGCTTACCGAACCTGAAACACCTGCTTTTTGCTTTGTGCAGCTAGAATGAAAGCTTCTGCCTCCGTCTGGATATGGGCCGCAGTGTCACTGTCATTTTCGATCGTAAATCCATCCGACCGTACCGCAATCAACAAGGTCGCACCGCGAAATAAGACACGGAATTTATACCCTTCCCACTCTTTAGGCAACATTGGATTTAAATACAGTTTTCCGTCCTTAATCCGCATTCCTGCAAAGCCCTCTACGATTGTCATCCAGGTACCCGCCATGGAAGTGATATGTAAACCGTCTTCGGTATCGTTATTATAATCATCCAGATCCAAACGAGAGGTCCGCAGATAGAATTCATAGGCTTTTTCTGGTTTATTCAACTTAGCAGCCAATATCGCATGGACGCAAGGAGAAAGCGAGCTTTCATGCACCGTAAACGGTTCATAGAATTCATAATGTCGCCTTAAGGCCTCAAGATCAAACTGGTCTTCGAGAAAGTAAAAGCCCTGCAGCACGTCGGCCTGCTTGATGTAACAGGAACGTAGAATCCTATCCCAGCTCCAACGCTGGTTGATCGGTCGTTGAGCCGGATCAAGTTCGGCCACAGGAATTAACTCTTTGTCGAGGAAACCATCCTGTTGGAGAAACACCCCGCGCTGCGCATCAAAAGGATAATACATGTTATCGATAATATGCTGCCATTTTCCCTGTTCTTCCGCTCCTATGGCTAACTTCGTTTTTAATGCGTCAGCAATGTCGGAGTTTAGCTGCGCCAGCTTGTTTAAACAGTCCAGTGTATATTCTAGGCACCAGGAAGCAATCCGATTGGTATACCAGTTGTTGTTTACGTTGTTTTCATACTCGTTTGGTCCCGTCACCCCCAACATGACATATTGCTGGCGCTCAGCGCTCCAATTAACGCGCTGTGCCCAGAATCGGCTTATTGCAACCAAGACTTCCAAGCCGTGCGACCAGATGTAATCCTGATCACCGGTGTAACGGACATAGTTATAGATCGCAAATGCAATGGCTCCATTGCGATGAATTTCCTCAAACGTAATTTCCCATTCATTATGGCATTCCTCACCATTAATCGTCACCATGGGATAAAGTGCAGCTCCATTGGTAAAGCCAAGTTTAGCGGCATTTTCGATGGCTTTATCCAATTGCTGATGACGATAAATCAACAAGTTACGCGCAATATTTGGAGATTGTGTTGCGAGGTAAAAAGGAATACAATAAGCTTCAGTATCCCAATAGGTGACACCCCCATATTTTTCACCTGTAAAACCTTTAGGACCAATATTGAGGCGCTCATCTTCGCCGGTATAAGTCTGGTTAAGCTGGAAAATATTGTAGCGTATTGCCTGCTGTGCTGCGACATCACCACTAATTTCAATATCACTTTCTGCCCAGATCGCTTGCCAAGTTGTTGCCTGTTTCTCCTTTAGTTGCTCATAGCTCAGTGCATTTAGCTGCTGTAAATTGACCGAAGCAGCCTCTTTTAGCTCTGCCGCCACATGGTTCTGTGATGTAACAATGGAAACTCGCTTTTCAACGCTACAAATTTGAGATTCGGTTAGCTCGGTCTTATAAATTTCTGCTATACAGCCTCGACTTGTCACCGTATCTTGCACTTCGACAACGGCTGTAGATCCTGTCACGGTAGTTGTAAGCAGGGCGTACACCTCAAAGCCAGTTTTCTTGGTACGCGCCGCCACAAAGGTATTTTCACCATCTCTTCCCTGCGCTGTGCTTTCCCAAAATTGCTCGTCGTAGTTACTGTCTCGATTGACAACTTCAGCATTTAAATGCGAGCGGACCTCCAAAGCAATCGGACCGGAAAGTGCCTGTATATTGTACTGTAATGAAGCTGTTTCCGAAGCAAACAGATGATACATCCGGCTTGCTTCTACCTTCAACTGTGCGCCATCAGGCATTTCCACGATAAAACTGCGGTATAAAACCCCATTTTGCATATCCAGGCGACGTTCAAAAGATTTGACCGCAACTTTGTTTAGGTCGAGAACCTGCCCATTTACTAGAATATTTAGGCCTATCCAATCGATGGAATTGATGACCTTGGCAAAATATTCGGGATACCCATTTTTCCACCAGCCCACGCGTGTTTTGTCAGGATAATAAATACCCGCTAGGTACGATCCCTGTAACGATTTCCCGCTGAATTCTTCTTCAAAATTAGCCCTCTGCCCCATCCGACCATTACCAATAGCGAAGATACTTTCCGAAAATTCATTATGTTCGGGACGAAAGGTGTCTTCGATAATTTGCCAAGGGTTATGTTTGATATATGTTTTCATCTTTATATTTTTTTCAATGCGCGACGGATACTCTGCCTCAATCATTCTGGTCTTCTTTGCCAATATGATCTACGCCTTGCTTCCATCACTTGAATTGCTCCTAAAATTTATCGACTAAGGCTCCTAAATCGGCTACCACTAAATCTGCTCCGTTAAGATGTTCAGCCTGCCCAATCCCTATCACCTGCATGCCGGCTGCCCTTGCCGCATCTATTCCGGCTTGAGCATCTTCCAGCACGAGACAGCATGCCGGTTCAATTCCCAAAGCCTCAGCTCCCTTCAGGAAAACTGCTGGATTAGGTTTAGACAGTTGAACCACATTTCCATCAATCAATGCGTCGAAATAGCTGATAATCCCCGTTTTTTCAAGGATGCCCATCGCGTTCTTGCTGGCTGACCCCAATGCAATCTTAATCCCCTTTTTCTGGAGTTTTTCTAATAGATCTAAACTACCTGAAAGCAAGTGGTCAGGGCTGAGTTGTTCAATCAGCTCCAAGTACCATTTGTTTTTAAGTGACAGCAAATCCGCTTTTTCAGCATCGGATATTTTCGCCCCCGCCCATTTTAAAATAAGCTCGAGGGATTCAATGCGACTGACCCCTTTCAGCTGTTCGTTGTCAACAAGAGAAAACGAATAACCCAAGCCTTCTGCCAATCTATGCCAGGCTTGAAAATGGTAGACCGCCGTATCCACCAACACACCGTCCAAATCAAATATTACGGCTTTTACAGTATTATAATTAATCATCGAAAAATGAATTCTATAGAATTTTAAATTGTGTTAAAACTTAAGCTCAAACACTTTAGTCTCGTAAGCGTCCAACTTCAAGCTATGGTCAACTGGATTGGTCTCTTGCTTTTGAATAATATCGAAATAGGACTTCACCTGGTTATTTCGTTCCCTAAAGCGATCGAGTTTAAGTTCCTTCGCGACATCATTGCAATTCATCACGACCATAACAGTTTGCTTTTCGTTGTAACGGAAATAAACATATACGCCATCTTCGGGCACATATTGCATCGTTTTACCGGTTTGTAATACAGCATGTTGTTTACGATAATTGGCTAGCGTTTGAATAAAAGCCCACATATCCTGCTCTGCTTTAGTCCTTCCCTCTACCGTAAACTTGTTCAGTTTATCACCCGCGAAACCACCCTGAAAGTCTTCCCGTAACAAGCCATCTGGATTGGAGAAATTCTTCATCAGAATTTCCGCCCCATAGTACAATTGTGGGATGCCCCTTGTTGTCATAAGCCAAGCCATTGCCGATTTATATTTCTGCACATTTTCACCGACAACGGAGAAAAAACGATCTTTATCGTGGTTATCCAAAAAAAGGACATTTTGCTCGGGATGTGGGTACAGAAAGTCTGAAGCGAGGGTTGAATACAATTTATTGGCTCCGGCGGTCCATTCTGTCTTTTGGTTGAGTGCATCACCTATGGCATAATTAAGCTGAAAATCCGTGACACCCATCAGCTTGGAATCGACCTCCTGGCCAACTCGTTTTCCACCCAGAAAATAGGCCTGGTTCCCCACACCATGTACCCATGTTTCACCAAAAAAGGTAAATTTTGGATACTCCTGCAGAATGCGATCTGTCCATTTGGCCATAAAATCAAGATCATTGTACGGATAGGTATCAATTCGGAATCCATCTATTGCCGCAGTCTCTATCCACCAGATATGGCTTTGGGTCAGATAATTTTGAACGTATGGGTTTTGTTCGTTCATATCGGGCATTGTGGGAACAAACCAGCCTTTGACCATTTTCTTTTTGTCATCTGCCGAGGCATAAGGATCAAAAACTGTCTGATCTTTGTATGATGTCTGCGTATAGGTAGGCCATTCATTGAGCCAGTCAGCCATCGGCTTGTCTTTTACCGTCCAATGATAACTTCCAATATGATTGGGCACCACATCAAAAATCAGTTTCATCTGACGTTTATGCAGCTGTTCACCCAATTGGACATAGGTATCGTTGCTACCAAAACGGGGATCAATATGATAGGTTTCGGTGTTGGCATAACCATGATATGAAGCCTGGGGCATGTCATTGGTCAACACAGGGGTCAACCACAATGATGTCACCCCAAGATCTTGTAGGTAATCCAGCTTTCCGATAATACCTTCCAGATCACCACCATGACGCAGATACATCGAGTCTCGGTTTAAACTCATATCCAACATGCCTTTCACCTGATCATTTCCTTTGTTTCCATTGGCAAAACGATCGGGCATAATCAGGTAGATCAAATCAGCACTGTTCACACCCTGTGCTTTTATTTTTTGATTTCTCTGCTTCAACTCATAACGATAGGTTAATTTTTTCTTTCCTTGGCTAAAGGTAAAAGTTGACCATCCTGGTTTGGCCGAAGCAGCCACCTTGACATCCAAAAAGAGGTAGTTGGGATTTTCTACGCGATTGACTTTGACAAGTTCTATCCCTTTATCCTCCACCTGTACCTCGCTTTTCCCTATCTGAGGTCCATAGACGACAAGCTGCAAAGTCGGATTTTCCATTCCTACCCACCAGTTTAAAGGTTCTACGCGTTGGATGGATTGCCCCATTAGGGGGCTCCATCCAAACACCGTTAGTGCCACGAATACTGTGGTAATCTTTTTATTTCGTTTAAACATCGTTTTTTATTTCTTCGTCAACGTATATGTATTTGCATTGAAATCCACGACAATATCATAGGTACCGGCATTGGCAACGGCGATATTTGCACCGCCAGCAGCCAAGGTGCCATTAGTCCCGCCAAAATTGGTTCCCCAATCGTGGTTTTTACGGAATTTGATCTCGCCTGCAGTCAAGCTCACTGTGAGCTTCCATACCTGATTGGCATTGTCGAATTTCATATCCGTATCGGCATCCCAGCCCTTAGGCGTGGCGCTACCAATAATGCCCCAGCTATGGTCTTTATAAGAAATCGTGTTAGCTGTTGTGTTTACTTCCAATTCGAGATTACCGGCACGTGGAGCCTTGATGTCTTGACCACCATTGTAAACGATCTTACCTGGCTCTGTTTCTCCATATGAATTGCTCCAATTTCGCTCAGGAGTCAGTTTAAAGGTCAATTTTTCTTCTGGAAAATTGATGATACCGGTATAGATCCCATTACTCGTCGGCGAAATCAACGATTCAGCATTGGCTTCAACCCAGTCCTCATAAGCCCCTATGGCATATAAATAACTTGTTGAAGCGAAGGGGATCGCCTTCAGACCAACTAAAGCCGAATACACCACCGTAATTTTAGCGTTGATACTTGACTTTATGCGCACGTCAAATTCAGAAGTGGTCCCTGTTGACACACCCAAAGCAAGTAAATAGCTATTCAGCTCATAACCCGTAAAACCTACGGTGCTCCGACCACTAGGAATAACCACTTCCTTTACAGTTTTAAAATTGTCACCTTTAAGCCCAAACTGAAGGACATTGGTCACTGCAGCCTGAAAACCAAAGTCAGGCTGAATCATATTGAGGTGCAGTACCGTATCCTCTGCGTTATCTTTTGACAAGGTTACATTCGTTTTATCGAGGCTTAAAGTCGCCGGCTTTATGTCCTCCCCGCTAGCCAATATAGCGCGCGTCTCATCTTTTTTACAACTTTGGAACGCCACTATAAATAGCAGCATGATTCCGATATAGTGTATAATTTTCATCTGTTTAATTTTTGTTTTCAATAGCTGATGAAAGCCCGGGTAACTGACCATTCGCCAATGCGTCGAACAATAGATATTGCCCGGTTTCATCTGTCAACAATTGTCTTATTACAGGTAAGGCTACATTGACCGGAAGAGACTCGTCGTTCTTCCTGTCTGATGCTGATTAATTATAGCCTGGATTCTGTACAAGATTGGAGTTCGCAATAATATCCGAAGCAGGAAGTGGGAACAGCGTCCTATACCCGGCAACTGCCTGACCTGCAAGCACACCACCTTTAAAAGGCCAGAGGTAATTATCACCCGTAAATTTGCCATAGCGGATTAAATCCGAACGTCTAAATCCTTCCCAGTATAATTCTTTCACACGCTCATTGAGAATGTCATCCAAAGAAAGATTCGTTAAGTTCCCACTGTTGTTTCCATAGGCACGTACACGCAGTTTATTGACATAGTCCAGCGCCTTGGCCAAGCTTCCGCCAGAGCCGCCACGCAATGTTGCCTCAGCATAGATCAAGTTCATCTCTGCCAGACGGATCAACGGGAAATCCACCGAAGCAACAAAACCTTCAGCTGCCGGAGGAGCAGTTTTTCCGTCCTTGTTCACATTCCGGAATTTAGTAACTGCCAACCCCTGCTTATAGACAGCGATATCTTCTATTTTTACGCTTGTATTTAAGTGAAACATTGCCCTTTTGTCCGTTGCTCCGGAGTAATCACCGAAAATGGTTGCGATATTGTCACGCGTCCGATTTCCCGCCCAACCGCCGCCCGGTACACCAAATGAAGTGGGATGCATGGTTGCATCAATAGCTGCATTGATCAGATAAGTTGTACCACCCTTGCTTTGTGTTTTGGTACCATCATAAGGCAGATAAAAAATAAATTCGGGGTTGTTCACATCATTATCTGCATAGAAAAGCTCGCGATAATTTGTCCCCAAACTATAGCCCGAGTTCAGTACTTTTTCTGCGAATGTAATTGCTTCGGTATATTTCTTATTTCCAGCACCCAAGTAAACTTCCGCATTGAGGTATAAACGAGCCAACAGCCCCCATGCCGCAACTTGATCTACACGGCCATATACATTCTGTTTGGCACCTTTTAGCTGGACCGCAACTTCCAACAGCTCTTTCTCTATATAAGCAAAAAGTTCAGCTCGTTTGATCTGTGGCGGCGATACTTTACCGACCGAAGTTTCTTCGGTTACAAAGGGTGGATTTCCGAATAGATCAAGTAGAACCCAATAGTTGTAAGCACGTAAGAATCTTGCTTCGGCACGATAATAAGCGATCTCTTTTTTGTCGGCATCTGAAATACCGCGTTCGGCCAATTTAGCATCCGTGCTCTCTCTTAAAAATTCATTGACAAGGGTAGCACTGTATACACAACGCGTGTAAAGACCCCGTAGCATGGGATTGCTATCGTCAAAATCGAGATAATCCAGCCCACTGATCCCAGGGTCATTGAGCCAAGCACAAGCGGCTTCATCGGTCGTAAGTTCCTGTGCGTTCCAAAAAAGGCGTAAAAAATCCGATGTACCGGCATCCAATCCTCCCAGATCAGAGTTATTCGGCCCCGATGTACTGGTTAAGGTCAATGATCCATATAATCTTGCGAAAGACGAGGTATAGCCTTTAAAATCTTTGTAGGCTACATCTGCTGTTACGTCGTTCGTCGGTTTCAGATCCAAATCCTTATGGCAGCTGCTCAGTGCTATAGCCAGCAAGCATACACCTATATATTTATTTAATTTTTTCATTGTTATATCGTTTAAAAACTCACATTTACACCCAATACATAAGTCCTTGGCCTCGGATAAAAGCGATCGTCTATACCGTTAAATATCTCTGGGTCAACACCTTTATACTTGGTAATCGTAAATACATTTTGTACAGTTGCAGAAATCGACATTGAAGCGTTACTATTCCGGATAAATTTTCCAAGGTTATAACTCAGGTTGACATTATCCATTTTCAAAAACGAAGCGTTCTTAATGTAGTAATCACTTCGGAGCTGTTTGAGCAGAAAATTGGTATTTAAAAAATCTACCGGCGCATTATTAATCACCAGAACGGCCTGATCGTTGATATTAGCTCCACTTCCCAAATTAGAGGAAACATTGTCGTATACATAATTGTCAAGATTTGCGCGCAATACCGTTGTTGCCGACCATTTTTTGTAGCTGTATGCCGCCGTAAAACCCAAAAGATATTTCGGTAACGGTGATTTATACAGATAGCGATCGTTATCGCTGATAACGCCATCTCCATTACGGTCAACATAGACACCTTCGACAGGATGCCCTTGTTCATCATATACCTGTTGGAAAACATTGAAACTGTTTGGCATGAAATTAACCTTATGCGCCTGGATATTTCCGCCTGTACCACCACGGATACCACCGGTCTCTACAATAAAGTTCGGATCATCACTCTGTGTCAGATTGGTTACTTTACTCTTATTATAAGTTAGGTTAAAACCGATGTCCAAGGTCGAATTATCCGTTTTTAGCGGGACGAAGTGTACATTAAACTCCAGCCCCTGGTTTTCCATGTTACCCACGTTGGTCAACAGGAAATTGCTAAAGTTAGAGCCTACAGGGACGGAAATCGTGCTGAGCAGGTCTTTGGTCTTTTTCGAATAATAATCCACGCTACCGTAGACCCGATTGTTGCTAAAGCCAAAATCAACTCCGGCATTATAGGTTGTTGTATTTTCCCAACGAATGTCTTTATCGTAGGCCACAGGTGAATTTAAATAGTAGTATTCATCACCAAAGCGATACATCGACTCGTTGCCGCTGATGGTATAATTAGGCAAATAAGAATAGTTGGCGATGCCATCTTGCTGCCCGGTTTTTCCATAACTTAGACGGAGCTTCAGTTCGGATACTGCAGCTATATCTTTTAAAAAGCCTTCGTTCTTTGCCCGCCAGGTAAATCCAACAGAAGGAAAATATCCCCAACGGTTATCTGGACTAAAACGGGAAGAACCATCCGACCGCAAGATTCCCGACAGAACATAGCGGTTGTCATAGGTATAAATCAGACGGCCATAATAAGAGATCAACAGATTTTCGGGCTTATCAAAAGGCCGAGTAGGTTCATTTAGGATCTTATCACCATCCGCATTTGTACGGTTAAAATTGTAAACCTTGCTACTATTTTTATAGTAGCCATAGCCTAATGTCGCGTCTATCGTACTTTTGATTGTAGGTAATTCCTTATCATACTTTAAATAAAACTCCAGCGTTTTATTGTTGATATCGGTTTTATATTGCGTTCTTTCACCACCCTCATTAAAATTACGTGCAGCGATCGCTGGGGTGAATGTATTGCCTTTGGAACGTGCCAAATCGTAGCCGACGTTTAGGTTGGCATGCAGCTCCGGCAGGAAATGAAAACTATAATCCACCTTTGCATTTCCGATACTTCTAAACACATCGCCATTATCTTTGCGTAAATCCAACAAGGCTAACGGGTTGCGAGGTGCATTGGGATTAGGCTTCCCCCCTTGAATCCACTCGTAGTACCCGCCAAAACTACTTTTATCCTCTACATACACAGGTTGGGTGGGATCGAACTGAATAGCTGTACCAATTGCATCCTGAGTAGCGAATTTAGATTTTGACCAGGTACCACGCACATTCACATCCAAGGAAAGGTGATTGTCGAGAAATTTTGGTGTTAAGGCCAACGCCGCAGTGGTCCGTTTTAAGTTATCATTTTTCAGCACCCCGTCTTGATTCATATAACCAGCAGAAATACGGTAAGGCATATTGCCAGCTCTGGAAGCAATGTTAACATTATTGTCCGTAGTAAAGGCATTGCCATAAATCACATCCTGCCAATCGGTATTTGCTGTTCCCAACAGCTTTTTCATCGCATCACTGCCATTGGTATTGACATAATCGCGGATTTGATCCGCGTTGAGCAGTTTTACTTTATTGGCCACAGTCGCCAAAGAATTCTGTGTCGAGAAGTTGATCTGTGTTCCTGAGCGGCTGCCTTTTTTGGTGGTGATTAAGATGACACCATTCGATGCACGCGAACCGTAAATTGCCGTTGCATTGGCATCTTTCAAGATGGTAAATGTCTCGATATCATTTGGATTAATCAAACTTAATGGATTCGCTACCCCAGATACAGAGCCACCAGCCAAAGGAATCCCATCCACGACGATCAATGGATCGTTACTGGCATTCAGTGAAGCGCCGGAACGGATCCGGATTGTACTTCCTGCGCCTGGCTGCCCCCCACTTGTTGTAATCTGTACGCCCGGAACTTTCCCCATAATGAGTTGCTCCGGCGAGGAGATCTGTCCTTTTTGAAAATCTTTTGCAGATACTGTGCTGATTGAACCCGTCAGGTCACTTTTCTTTTGTGTACCATAACCAATCACTACAACCTCTTCCAGTGCACTGGTATTGGATTTCAGGTAAAGGTTTAACGGATGCTGTCCATCGCCGACCTGGATCAAGGTATCCAGGGTCGCATATCCGACCATACTTACTTTCAGACGTAATTTCCCTGTTTGTAGTCTATCCAAGCTAAAATCCCCATTCGCATTGGTAGACAGTGATTTTTGAATATCCTCGAAGCGCAGTGTAGCACCGACCAAGGAACTCCCCTTCTGGTCCATTACTCGCCCTTTTAGCGTTGCCTGTTGCGCAAATGCCGAAGCACTTACACCGAGTAGCATGCTCAGAGCCCAAAATGGACGTGATAGCTGTTTGTTCATAAAATAACTGTTTATTTATTTAGTTTTGTTTTGCTTATCAATTGGTACTGCCCAGGTAGTAAACTCAATTTTGACTGGCCAGACCAATTGAGCTCTTTTCCTGTAAAATTATCGACCCACTGCCCCTGCAACGCTGCCGGCAAGGCAAAGTCCACACTTTCTACCCCAAAATTGCCAAGTACCCCTACTTGTTGTCCTTCCTTTTCGAGAACAAAATATTTAACGGCATCTTTCATAGCCGATGTGATAATTGTCCCGTTTTGGAAAATGCTATTTTTGGTTTTGAAACGTGTGAGTTTGGCGTAGGTCTCAAAGAGCTTTTTGCGATCATCTTGTTGTAGATAACTCCACAACAATGGTTTTTCGCCTGTGCGCCCATTTTCATCGATAGATACATCATAGCCGTATTCACCAAACTGCCAGATCATCTTAGGTCCGGGCGAAGCCAATAAAAAGACTGCAACCTGTTCCATACGTTTTAATGCCGTGCTGAGGTTCTTGATGTTATAACTACCTGATGAATTGCCATAATTCAGGCATTTGAACAGCAACCGCTGTTCGTCATGGCTTTCCATATAAGACACAAACGAGGGTTGTGTCATGCCGTGGCCCGAAGGGAATAATCTGCCTAAATCCGAGCCGTTGTTGGCATTCCAGCCCATCGCCGCCTCATTGAAGACCCCATTCATGTTGTTCCATAGCAACATCCCCGATTGCGCAAGTTCGGCCTCTTCCTGATCTCCGCCAAGATGTTCGAGAATAATATAACACGAGGGATCGATGCTGCGAATATGCTGCTGGTAGTGCTTCAAGATAGCCACACGTGACGCATCGTAAGCATTCCATGCACTTAAATCACTTTCTGAGGTACCCGAATTTTTCTGTGTAAACCCTTTAGACAAGTCAAATCGGAACCCATCAATCTTGTACTCCTGCATCCAATAGGTCAATACATCCTTAACAAAAGTCTGTGTGTAACTACTTTCGTGGTTAAAGTCAAAGCCAACATTGAACGGATGCTTGGCTACTGTATTGAACCAAGGACTATTGCTCGCAACGTTGCCCTGCTCAAAATAAAGCTGTACTAGCGGGGACTGACCAAAAGCATGATTAAAAACAACATCCAAAATCACGGCAATACCATTTTCGTGACAAGCGTCTATGTAGGCTTTCAAATCGTTTTTCAAGCCATAGTATTTATCCAAAGCGCGGTGGAAAGAAGGATTATAACCCCAGGTCGAATTCCCCTCCGATTCCTGTACAGGCATAATCTCGACCGCATTTACACCCAGCCTTTTTAAATAAGGCAAAGAATCTTTCAATGTGGTATATTGATGTTGTTTGACAAAATCACGGACCAAGAGTTCATAGATCACCAAATCACCTTGAGCAGGTCTGTTAAAAGCAGTTGTTTTCCAGGTATAAGCCTTTGTGGAAAGATCCAATACGCCGACAATACCATGCGCAGCTGCGGGATAAGCGGGTACAGCCGCCGCGGTCAGTCCGAGTACGGCATCGTTTTGCGGATCAAGAATCAGCTCAGCATAGGGATCAGCGATATTCAGTTGACCGTCCATCAAAAACTGATAAGTCTGTTTTTTAGAGAAATCCAGATTTGATACGGTAACCCACCAGGTTTTTCCATCCGGTGTTTGGCTCATCGCATAGGCCGGTAATGCTTTATAGTTGTTAAAATCGCCCAAGAGATACACACTCGTTTTTAATGGCGCCGTGAGTGCAAAACTGACCTCCCCTTTTTCCCTGTTTATCGTTGTTCCATTTGGATTGATGCCGATCGGGAGTGCAGCGATGGCAGGTTTTGACTCCACAAATAACCGGGCTTTACTGGAATATATTTTACCCCCAAATTCAAGACGTGCTTCAAGCTCGTGTAGGCCATTACTTTGTAGGCTGAGCGATTTTTCTAATGACAGTACCGCAGAAGATTCAGCAAGCAATAAGCCATTATCCCAGATACTGATTTTTCCGGACTGCGTTGCCTGTACTTTTAACTTCAGATTATCTCCAACAGTGTACATCTGCTCCAGGGTAATGGGATCTGTGGGTTGCAGCGTAGGCGAAACAAAACGAATGGCTTGCGTATTGCTCGTTACAAGAGGAAGAAATAGATCTGAATTATTTTTGTTGCGTTGGACCAGTGACCCATTACTATTGCGCACTAAAAGTGCCATCTGACCAAATTCTCCACCATTTGTCAGGTTAAAAAATTTGGAGGGGGTAAATGTGAATGAATATAAACCAGCAGAAACAAATTTAAGTTTATAGGCATTGTCATTCTTAGACCAATCTGTCGCGACATGTTGCCAGCTGCTCTCATTGACAGGAATCAATCCGGCGTGTAGGTACAGGTCTGTAGTGCTTCCCTTTAAAGCCGCATTTCCTTTCGAAAGATCAAATTGCAACGTGATTTCCTTATCCCAAAAGATAAATGGAGCAGAAAGATTCACCAAACCGGATCCCTGCTGTTCAACAACAGGAGGTTGTTCGACATCCACGATATCTTTCTTATTTGCACATGATGATGATAATAGGACAATCACCCAGAGATACCCTATTAAACGAGAGATATGCTTCCCCATCGATAATTAGCTTTACTTGGAATCTGACACTGGGAACGTTCCCGAAGTCAAGGCAAAAAGAAATCGTTTGTGGCGATTTGCTGGATTTCCCTATCCAATATTTTATACAAATTGATTATTTAAATACTTTCGGGAATGTTCCCGAAAGTATTCAAAGCTAAATAATGGGATTACAAAAAACAAATATTTTTTTTCTTATTTCAGGCTAGATTTTTGAAAAATAAGCTGGGAATCAAGGTAAACCGAATTAGCAAACTTACTATTTTCAGGGTCTTCCATCTTATCCAATAGGTATTTTGTTACTAATTGGCCCATTTCATAGGCTGGTTGTTTCACTACGCTCAGTGCCGGGTCAATCAGATCGGCGATATCCAAACAAGAAAAACAAATGATTTTAAGATCTTCAGGAATCCGAATTGCAAGCTGCTTGGCAACCCGTATACTCGAAATAGCAAGACGCTCTACCGAAGCAAATATGGCATCGGGTTTCTCCTGCTCGATCAAGTCGGCAATATCTTTCATATTCTGATCAGCATCATTCACCGTATCCAAAATAAGCGCTGGTCTGATCGGAATTCCCACTTCCTGCAGCGCCTTTTCGTAGCCATCTTTACGCACCTTACCGATGGAGACATTCGGATTGATTGCAAGATAAGCGATCCGTTTACAGGCATTATCGATCAGGTGTTTGGTTGCCAGGTAAGCCGAATCAAAGTCATTACCCGTAATGTAGCCCCCCTTCCAATCGTCATAAGCACGGTCAAAAAACATGACCGGTATTCCCCGTTCCGCCAAAAGTTGCAAATGCGAATGGTCTTTCCCCTCACCCGAAGCCGAAATAATAACGCCATCCACCCGTCCATTGGCCAGTGAACGTACGATTGAGGCTTCATTTTGCACCTGATGATCCGTCACATAAATCAAGGTATGATAACCCTTGGAGCGCGCCACAGCCTCAATTCCTTTGATGGCCTGCGAGAAAAATTTATTACCAAATTCGGGAATAATAATCGCAATGGTCAGACTTTTATTTGCCTTTAGACTACTCGCATAAACATTCGGCGAAAAACCGATTTCTTCGGCCATAGCCAAAATCCGAGCTTTTGTCGCTGGATTAATGTCCACGTTATCCCGAAATGCACGGGAAACGGTCGATTTTGATAAGCCGAGTTTTTTGGCCAAATCTATAATTGTTAATTGCGACATATCGAGATTACTTTTGCTGTTCGAATGTAATAATTGTTGGATACAAATAAAGCAATTATCTATCCAGAATAGCAAATTTTCTTTTTGTCCTCTCTCTTTTAAATCAGCGGCCATATTTTTTCTATCTCCCGATAAGAAAAGCGATCTAGTGATCAAATCGTGTAAATAATCATTTCAATAAGCTCGCTTTCATCCGCTTTCCGTTAACAGAAAAACGTGTTTTATATGGCCTTTTTTGTCTATAGCACTAATGTTGTCTTCGGGTTGTCTTCCTATTGTGTTCGTACCACCTTCGCCTGTGGAGAATCTGGTTACGGCTATCGATTGAAAGTTGACCAATTCCTGTTCCGGGTCTAGTCAATAGCGGGTCAATAGCAGTACCATATCTGTTTCGCATCCGAATAATGTACGAAGCAGATGCCAAACTTTCCGCACTATTTTATCAAAAAATTGGGATGAAGTACTTAGCAAATGTTGCGCCCGAGACGGAGTAATACAGGTCTACATTGTCTTCGAAATATTAATCCATCAACAAAACAGGCTTAGCAAAAAATGCTAAGCCTATTTACAATTAATCGCTCATTTTCTTTACTAGAATTTTCTAAAATCCCATTCCCCGCGATAAGGGCGACTGCGCATGAGATTAGCATAGTCATTGTCGAACTGTTCTTTTTGTGAATTCCATTTTAAATCCTTTTGAAGTTCATACGCAATATTGATGGCATTGCACACTGAGCTCGTCCGGTGACCTATTTCAACATCACAGATAGGCTTACTTCTTTTTTTGATCGCATCAACCCAGTCCTGATAGTGATTATCACTATAATACAAACGACGATCAGAAGATGTCAGCTTAAGATTTGCCAAATTTTCCGGGTTCGAACGGATAAATTCGCGGCTTACTTCAATCTTACCTTTTTCACCAATAAATTGGATCGCATTATGTACTCCCCACTGCACATGGTTTACACGAACGCCATTGGCATAGCTAAACGAGAGCCCGCTATTGCTGTTGGCCTCCTTGGGTGGATTAAACTGAACAGGGCCCGATTCATCCATGCCCAAGGCCCATTGTACGATGTCAAACATATGTGCTCCCCAATCGGTGATGTAACCGCCACCAAAATCACGGTAACCGCGCCACCAGGCCCATTTATCGTCTTCCAAAGGTGGGCTTAATATCGGATTATAACCCCGATATGGTGAAGGTCCTACCCACATATCCCAATCGAGATAATCGGGGGCTGGCATGGAGGGAAGGTCACATTGTTTGACCGGTTCGCCCACAGAAACATTGATTTCCTTTATTTTGCCGATATAGCCATTGAGAACCAGTTCTGCTGCCTGTCTAAAATTATAGGAAGAACGCTGCATGCTGCCCGTCTGAAATACACGTTTATATTTTCGGGTTGCATCGACCATGGCACGACCTTCGGCAATGGTCAATGCAAGGGGTTTCTCACAATAAATATCTTTGCCAGCTTTAGCCGCATCAACTGCAATCTGCGCATGCCAATGATCGGGTGTAGCAATGACAACAGCATCAATATCTTTCCGATCCAATAGTTCCCGATAATGATGATAGGCCTTGATCTCGGTCTGTGCTTTTGACAATTCCGTCTGTTTTTTCGTTGTCGCTGCAATAAATGCAGCTAATTTTTTTCGGTCTACATCGCAGGCAGCCAGACTTGCGATTTCCTTGCAGCGATTGAGGCCATTCATCAAGGTATAGGATTGTTTTCCGACACCAATAAATCCAAGATTGATTCGATCACTTGGCGCAAGAAATCCATTGCCTCCCACCACAACGCGCGGGACAATTGTAAAAGCCAAAGAGGATACAATTCCCTTGGCTATAAATTCTCTTCTTTTCATTCTTTATGAATAGTTTATTTTTCTGCTCGCTTTCGTCAGCACGTATTCGTTGCTTGGCGGCAAAATGGTTTATGCATGGATTTAAATCACAATTGACTGATTTCCATAATTGATTATTTTGGTCATTAAATTAATCAATAAGCACCTGAATTCAAATTAAATTACTGAAAGACAAAAGATTGTTACATTTCTATCATCTGTTTAAAAACACAAGTTGAAAACAAAAGGGCTGCCCAAAACGCAAAAAAAAGCCTGTCCGACCAAGTCGTACAGGCATATATTGTTAAGTAATTGAGTCTTATTGCGTACTGAATTTGGAGATACTCAGTTCTTTAAACTCCAGCTTTTTATCGCCCACGATACGCAGCTTGGTTATCGGCGTTTTTGGAAAAAATAAACCAGTCATTACCGTTAGCCCCCCGTCTGCAAAAAGTTCCACAGAGCTCACATCAACATACAAACTGAAAGAAAGTGCTCCCTTATTTAGCAGCCTTTGTGCCAAAGCTGTCATTGAGAAATCTCCATTAAAAGACACTTCACCGGACTTAGAACGATCAATATAATAGGAATTTTGGTCTTCACGATAACCAATAACCAATTCGTCACCAGATTCATTCGATAAGATGACTTTAAAAGCCTGCTGCTTCAAATCTTTAAGGTCCAAACGGTACGCTTGTGGGAGATATTGCTCGAACGAAACTTCCTTCGTTCCACCGCCATGGTATTTTTTTAGTGGACGAAATGCGGTTTCAATTTCTTTGGGAACAGTACTCGAAACGTAGAACGACTGTCCAACTTTTCCTAAAGATAAAACACGGGGTATGGTTGAGGAGGAACGCCATTTTGTGGTAGGAACCACATTGGCATATTGCCAGTTGCTCATCCAGCCAATCATCAGGTGCCTATCCCCTAGGTTACTCCAGGTTACGCCAGCATAGTTATCGGGTCCCCAATCCAACCACTTTATTTTAGTATCCGCTGTTCGGAACTGATGCCCATCAAAGTCACCCACAAAATATTGTGTCACCGAGCCACCGTTGGGTCCACCTGGATTGATGCTCACCAGCAAAACCCATTTTGTAGCTCCTTTGTAATCCATGGGGATAAGATCAGGGCATTCCCAGACACCGCCATGGGCCCCCACCTCTTTGCCAAACTCACTTTCCTTCTGCCATGTTTTCAAATCTTTGGAAGAATAGAAAGTAATACAATCTTTTGTAGCCAAGGTCATAATCCAACGCTGGCTATGCACATGCCACATCACCTTTGGATCTCTGAAATCCCATATGCCCGGGTTTGGCAATACCGGATTGCCTGTATACTTCGTCCAGGTAAGCCCCTTATCCAAACTATAAGCCAAACTTTGATTTTGATGCAATCCTGTTTTTCGGTCCTCTTCCTGATGATTGTGATGGGTAAAAATAGCGACCATAGCACCTTTTCCAAAACCTGCCGTGTTATCTTTATCGATTACAGCACTACCGGAGAAAATAGTCCCCAAACTATCGGGATACAATGCGATGTTCTGCTCGTCCCAATGGATTAAATCTTTACTGATCGCATGGCCCCAATGCATAGGCCCCCAAACGGGTTTTTCGGGATTATGCTGAAAAAAAAGATGATAATTACCGTCCAGATAAACCAGTCCATTGGGGTCGTTCATCCAGCCCTGCTGTGGGGTAAAATGGTAAAGTGGACGATACTTCTCTTCGGGATCTCCTTGTTTATGCTGTCCCGTCTGTGCCAGACTTGTACCAAAAACACCTAGCAGGAGCATTAAAACACTGTATTTCTTTAATTTTATCATTTTTCCTTTGTTTACATTTCTAATTAGGTTATTGTTCGCTTCAATAGGCAAATATCGTCTCAATTATTAGGAAGATTTTTCGATTTTCAACCCATTCACTTTTACTGTTCCTTGATCCGCGAAAATAGTCCAAGGGTTTTGATCCATTTTATAGATCCGGTTGGTAAAAGCAACACGATCATTCACATAGACGATACCAATCGATTTTTCAATAATAATTTTCACGTTAAAAATCCGGTTGGTCGGTACTGTAAGTGGCGTAAAATTGAGTTCTGTTTTGCTTCCGCTGCCATTGCGTGCCTCTTTGTTCATAAACAGTGCGGGCATATTCCAGCGATTGGATGAAGTCAGATCAAAAGCAATGCTATATACTTCGGTCGGATCATCACATGCGCCAAATGAAAAACCAAATTTGCTGGATTGGGAAGCATCAATCGTCATTGTCACTTTCACGGATGAAGTGTTCCGGTTAAATTGTGCATAACTTCTTCCGCCCGATTGCGCTGTCAAACTATAGGTTTTATTCGATTCGGAAACTTGACCAACATTGCTCAGTTTTTCAAAGGCGACTTCCTTATTGAATTTACTGTTTAGGGCTTCCGGAATTTTAGGATATAAACGTCCTGAAGCTCCCTGAACCAACTGGTGTGAAATTAAATTTCCAGCCCAGGGCAGTTCGTTGTTATTATTTACTGTTTGCCCGGTCGAACACCAGCCCGAAAGATAACGTGTTGTACCGTCGCTAGCCGTCTTGCCCGAATAAAGATAAAGTCCATCAAAGGTTTCATGATGACCTTCGGCATCCCGACAGATCGTCCAGGGGCCATCCGGAGAATCCGCAACACGATAAAATGTCTTGCGGTGTTCATCCCGGTTGATCCGCGAAAACAAGAGATACCATTTATTGCCCATTTTAAATAAATCCGGGCATTCCAATAGTTCTGCATCTGTTTCGATTCCATATTTCTCTACTGTACCTGTGGTCGCAACGAGCGGTTCAATCATAGACCAACTGCTTAAATCTGTCGACTGATAACGTGCCAGCATTCCTTTTCCGTCTTTTCGTGTCGTGACCAGCATGACGTAGGCATTGCGGCCTTCATCCCAATAAACCTGTGGATCACGAAAATTATTTCGATCATAGCCCGGGGCAGCCTGCAGCGCCATCGCTGGTTGCTTGGTCCAATTCATCAAATCAGTTGACGTAGCCAACATAATCTTTTCCGCAGGCGTAAAAATATTGTTATGCCCCGTATAGAAACAGTAATACAATGTTCCTTTTTTAATAAAACTTCCTGTTCCGATCCATTCATCCTGACTCCCTACAGCACCCGACGACAATACTTCGGTATACCCCTCAAATGTTCCGTAATCACTTGTCCGTGTGCTATAGATAGGATGCCTGTTGGCATTTTCATAGAGATAAAACAAGTAGAACTTGTTATCGTTGGCATTGTAGTACGGCATTGGATCGCCCACAAACCCCTGCTGGGGTCTGTAGAACCTTTGATAGGGTCCCACCTCCTGTCCCGTAATACAAGCCGTAGAGCTGTCCACAGGCAGTATTTCCATGGGCCTATCCAGCCCTGTCGAACTCTCGTCCCCATTCTTGCAACTTGTCAACAAGCTTAGCAAGAATACTGTCGGAAACAAATACATCTTTGGTCTCATGATTTAAATCTTTCTATTAATCCCTGATTAGCTATCATTTTTGTTTTTATAATAACTTGTTTTGTTTGTTCTCGATTACTCTTTGGGTAATGCCTTCAATTCGTCCCAATACATCCGTTGGGTAGGAAATGCCACGGGCTGCCCATTAGGATGCTCATGTGGCATTACCAGTATATTGTTAATGATAGCCTTTCTTCCAGCAGGAATCTGAAAAACCAATTCTTGCCACTCACCGACATGATCTTTCGAATAATTGGCACGCAACCAATCTTTATTCTGTTCGCCATCCGATTGAATTTCCAATTGCACATCACCAGCAACATCTTTCAATACCATCATCGAGAAACGCCCGTATTCTGCCGGATTGATCGTCACTTTATTTGCATTCCAGAGTGCTCCACCGTGCCAGCCTTCACCAGTTTTATTGTCCCGTACAAAAGACGCACAGAACGGTGTCGCATTAATTCCAGTGGTTTTCGGATTGGGATAAGGTGAATCTACTGTACTCACCCCTAACCCGTCGAAATGTGGAACGCTGGTTTCGCCATTATAAATCATAAGGATTTGTTTGGGTTCTGTACCCAATAGGGCAGTTACCGTGTATTGGAAAGTCTGCCCCATATACGCAAGGCTGTATTTTATTGGGGAACTTAAATCTACGGGCCCACTCTGATTGGGCGTTATGCTCGCTCCGGCTGTAAATTCTATCGCAGGTGATAGGTTCTTTAGGTCTGTCCCAAGGGGTAAGTAAATTTTTATGCTTTTATTTTTCTGATCAATGATCCCTGCTTTTTCTCCGATGCGGAATGCCGTTATTTCTGCTTTGATCTCTTTGACGGTTACTTGGTAGGTATTGAAAAGATTACCATTAAACACGCGGTAAGTAATCGGTGTTGTACCAGAAAATGAAAAGTTCTGAGCGATCCCTGAAGCTGGAGAAACCTTGGCATTATTGGGCAATTCAATTGTCGGAGCCACCGCCGAGAGATCTGTACCTTCAGGAACCATGACAAGGATGGTACCTTTTGCCTGATCTACTTTCCCAACGGTATTGCCGACCTTGAAAGAAAGTACATCTACATCTGTACTCAAATTGAGGGTACTATCGGCATCACGCTTGCAGGCAGCGAGAAGTCCGATAAACAGGATAGTAATCCCTAATTTTATATAATTGTTTAATGTGTTCATTGGAATAATTGATTATGCTGATCGTTCAACAATAAATGCCTGTTTAATAGCCTGGATTTTGTTTGTACAGATATTTACTTAATCTGATCTGTGCTTCGGGAATCGGCAGATATTCGTTCCTATCTGCTGTAAAATGTGCCGAAGAATAATAAGATCGACGTGACTTTTCTGCATCATAATAGGCATTCATGGCCTGGTCTGCAATTCCCCAACGTACCAAATCAAAGAATCTTCCATTTTCCATCGCGAGCTCCAAACGTCTTTCCCAACGTAAGGCCTTCCGGGCATTTTCTTCGTTCCACACAATATTATCTCCATTTTTGTACGTTTCGATCAGTGTTTTATCATTTGCATAGCCCGTAAGTGAGGTGCTATTTTTTGCGCGCGTACGCACTTTATTGATCAATGGCAGTGCTTCAGACGAACGATGCAGCTCGATAAGCGCCTCTGCCCGCATCAACAGCACATCGGCAAAGCGCAATACAATTCGATTCTTTGTATTCGCATAGAAGGGTACCATCGGGACGAAACAATCGCAGTCGGGATCCACATTTTCTTTTAACGAGGCATAAACAGCATACTCCGCAGGATTGCGATTCCAGCTTTCTTCGTATGTTCTTTTACTACTATACTTGTAGGGTAAACCCGGAATTGCAACTGTATGGAATAACCTCGGGTCGTACTTCTCAGCGCTATTAAAGCTATTCAATGCATTGTAATTATCCAGTGGTAGACCTTTACCCGTTGTACGAAACGCATTGACAAGGCTTTGACTCGGTTTATTGAAATCACAACAGCCTACGCCCATAGGTACAGATAGCACATCAGAAAAATTAACACGCCCAAATTTTGTCCCATCATCTTTTGAAAACTGAACTGAAAACAGGGCTTCTGTCCCATTTTCATATTTGCCCGGCAAGAAGTTAAATGCAAAGTCGGTTTCTAGCGTATGGTTCGACGAAAGCACAATATCCGTATTTTGAATAACCTTTTCTAAATCTCCCGCATCGATGCCCGTCACCATATTACGTTCGGCATTGTCCTGACGGTATCCCTTATACAGGTAAGCTTTAGCAAGATAAGCCGCAGCGGCGATACGATTGGCCCGACCGACCTCCGTTTGCACAGCAGGAAGGTGATCTACCGCATACTGAAAATCCGCTACAATCTTTTGCCATAGTGCATCGTTGCTTAGCGCTCTATTCGATACGGTTTCATAGCTGTCTACCGGTACATTTTCATCGATATAAGGCACATATTTGAAAAGGATCTTGAGCATAAAGTAAAAATGCCCCCGCAGAAAGCGTGCTTCACCCAGTTTTTCTTCCTTCCCATCGAAATTGTCCATTTCCTGTATGGTCTTAATTGTCGTATTCGCACGCGAAATCGCAACGTACAACTGAAACCATAATTTATCCAACTCCGCAAAATTGGTTGTAATGTTATTTGAGACCTCAAGAAAATGAAAGGTCTGGATATCCTGTGGTCCCGATCCGCCTTTATAAGCATCGTCCGAGCGAACCGTACCATAGGGCCATAAGCTAAAAGGGACATCATAATGATCGTTGCCCAAAGCAGCATAGGTCGCTGTCAATAATCGTTCTGGCTCTTTAACCTGATCGGAGCTCAGTACACCATTGGGTGTTTGATCCAAAAATTTGGTACATCCCGGAAGTAGTCCAGCAAGAACCATAAGTATCGCTATTTTGGTGGTTATTTTTTTCATCCGTATAAATTATTTATAAGTGTATAGCCTTATTTCTCCCTTTTTAAAATCCAATATTTACTCCAGCTGTCCAGGTCGTTGGAATTGGATACCCCCAACCTACATTTTCAGGATCTACACCTGTAAAATTCTTTGACTTAACGGTAAATAGGTTCTGACCGGTCACATAGATCCTTAGCCGGCTCATACGCAGGCGTGAGGCTGTTGCTGTTGGCAAGGTATAGCCCAGAGACAGATTCCGGAGTTTCATATAAGATCCATTCTCAATAAAGTAATTTGACAGGCGGCCCTCGTCATTGTTGTTTGTCGTTTGTAAGGCCGGAATCGTCGACGTTGGATTTTGTGGTGTCCATGCATTCAGCAACCGAAGGCCTTTATTGGAATTGACGTCATCCACGCTCCAGAAGTCTGTTTGCTTTTTCAGCCAGTTTTCGACATCTATCCCCTGTACCCCCTGAAAGTATGCCGATAGGTCAAACCCTTTATATTTCAGCACAATATTGAGACTATAGGAAAAATCAGGATGTGGACTACCGATCCAGGTACGGTCCATATCCGTAATCTGCTTGTCCGCATCATAGACGTTGACGTAACGTAAACGCCCTATCCCCTTACCGGTCTGATTGACGTGCGCATCCACTTCGTCCTGATTCTGAAAAATACCGTCGGTGACATAGCCATAGAATGATCCCAGCGGCCGGCCGATAATATTATCCCCCTGACGACCTCCATAGGAGTTTTCTACCGCTTCGGGCAAATGTGTCACCTTGTTTTTATAGGTAGAGAACACAGCCATCACATCATAATCCAGTCCAAACGATGTTTTATTGCGATATCCAGCCGATAGGTCCAAACCTTTATTTTCCATGGAGGCACCATTCGCCCAACGGTAACCGCCCTCTCCGACCACACCGATATAGGCTGGATTGATCAACATATCTTTGGTTGCTTTGACATACCAGTCAATCGAACCATATAGACTTTGATTAAACAATGAAAAGTCCAAGCCTATATTCGTCTGCGTTGTGGTTTCCCATTTCAGATCATTGTTTTCTGTTTGGATTTTGCGGTATCCCGATGGTAATTTCCCGGTTCCTGCGCCCGAGAGATCGTATGCTGTGCCATCCACGATGTTCCATGTGGGGTCAGCAACACCATATTCGGGAACGAACAACGCATAGGTAGCCAGATTACCTATCCCTTGATTACCTGTCTGCCCCCATCCAGCACGCAGCTTGAGGTCCGAAATATAGTTTTTTGTACTTGCCATAAAACGCTCGGACGAAATCCGCCACCCCGCTGTTACCGCCGGGAAAGTTGCAAAGCGGTTATTTTTACCGAAGCGGGAAGAGCCATCGTGCCGCACGGTGAAGGAAGCCAGATAGCGGTCATCATAGGAATAATTGGCCTTTCCAAAATAGGATAACAGCGAGAATCCCGTAGAGCCACCTCCTACTGCCGCAGTGCCCGTACTCACACCTGGCCACATATACTCAGGTGTCTCTATGGAAAAAGCGCCATCTCCGGCGGTATAGGCATTAAAATTGATATCATTCTGACGGTTCATTTCCATACCGCCAAGCACATCTAGGGTATGTTTATCAATCTCTTTCCGATATGTCGCCGTATTGGACCAAGTCCACTTCATTCCATGGGACTGTTCCATATTAACCCCACTCCGGCTGCTATTCATAAATCCCGAACGATAGGATACTTCCAAATTACGTTTGTAAAAATTACTATAGTCCAAACCGTAACTGGTGCGGACATGCAGACCTTTTATAAGCTGTAGATCGGCATAGGCATTTCCAAACAACCGCCAATAATTGTATTTATTGTTCCGATTGTCGTAAAGTACTCGCATGGGATTATGACGGTCGTTCATTCCTAACGCCGGTCCCCCCCAACCCATTCCATCTACTGTATGAACGGGGATAATGGGTAATGCTTTTAACGAAAGATCAAGCACATCGCCGGGTACCTGCACTTCACCGGTATTGTTTACCGTAAAATTCTCGCCCACCACCAGGCGTCCATCAAACAATTTATAATCGGCATTCATCCGGGCTGATATCCGCTGGAAATCCGTGTAACGGAGTGTCCCATTGTTGTGCAAATAACCTAAGGAGAAAAAGGAACTGGATTTTTCTGTACCGGAGCTTAATGTCGCATTGTAAGATTGTTGCAATCCCGGTTTTGAAACTTCCTTAAACCAATCGGTATCGGAAGCGTACATGGTATGTTCACGGTCGATATACTTGGAAACAAAAACAGTTTTGAGCTGAGGTACGCCATTTGCGTCGTTATTCCATTCAAACTGATAACCAATATTATTTCCGTTGGGGTTTCCGCCATTATTAATGGTGGCCTGCCACAAAGCACGACCATATTGTTGGGCATCCAGCACTTTCATACGGTTATTAAAATGGGTACTGGTGGCATAGGCGTCTACTGTAAGTTTAGGGGCACCTAGCTTTCCTTTTTTTGTTGTGATGACAATAACCCCATTCGCTGCGCGCGAGCCATAGATACTCGCCGAAGAAGCGTCCTTTAAAACCTGGATACTTTCGATATCATTCGAATTGAGTTCATGCATTCCTCCCTGTGTAGGGGTTCCATCGATGACATACAAGGGATCCTGACTACTGTTGATGGAACTGATTCCGCGCATACGCACTGTTGCCGCTCCGCTCGGACTACCATCCGAAGTTACTGTCATACCAGCTACCCTTCCTTGCAGCGCTTTCATCGGGTTATTTTCTGGAGCCTTCATCATCTCAGCAACATTAACAACACTCACTGCGCCCGTCAAATCCTTCTTACGTTCTGTTTGATATCCCGTAACGACCACTTCATCAAGCCCTTTTTCGGTAGGTGCAAGCTGAATATCGAGGAACTTTCTTCCTGCTACAGCAATCGTCTGGGAGGCATAGCCGACATAGCTTATTTCCAATGTACCCTGATTGCCCGAAGTCTGAAGGACAAATTCTCCCTTTTCATTTGTCTTGGTGGCTATTGTGGTTCCCTTCACCACTAAAGATGCCCCTACTATAGGTGCTGCTGTCCCACTATCCGTAATTCTTCCCCGGATTTCACTCTGTTGCGCAAATGCGACAACAGAAAAAAGTGCCAAAGACGGGAGCAGCATTGCTTTCTGTCTTGTAAACATAATTGGTTATAAGTAAATGGTTAATTATTTAGATTGATTATTTGATTATGATAGCTGGTAGACTGCTTCTTTAAGAAGCAGTCTACCTACTGTTGCTTCTCAGCTCCATTGAAGATCGGATGCAACCATTGGAATCGATTGATGACCGAATCGTTATACTCAGGACAAGCCCCCCGGCTCTGTGTCACAAATCCGCTTAAGGTCGCAGCAAATTCCAGTACTTCCTCCAGCTGAACACCATCCTGCATTTGAAACCTTTTGGTCAGGAAAGCCGCCAAAAAGGAATCACCACTTCCGATGGTATCTTCAACCTGAACTTTCAAAGCTGGAAAATGATAACTGATATTGTCCTTTTTATAATGATATACCGCTCCATCTGCACCATAGGTTACGATTGCCTCCTGAATTGCAAAACGCTCCATGATCAAGTCTACACGCTGTTGATCGGTATAGGCATCAGTCGCGCCATTCCAGTCGGAAATAACATGCAGTTCCTCGGCGTTCATTTTCACAAAATCAGCGTATCCCAACAGTTTATGTATTTTTTCCGGACCAAAATAAGGTGTCCGCAGGTTGACATCCATCACCCGGAAGCGGGCTTTTTCCAGCAATAATAGCAAGCTTTGAAAACTTACTTCATCCCGACAGGCCAGACTGCCATACACCAAAAAATCCACCGCCCCAACGGCGTCCAGGACAACATTGTCCACCGCTATTCTATCCCAAGCTACAGGATAAACGATATCGTAATGCACATCGCGTTTTGCATCGATCGAAACCTCTACTGTTGAAGTCGGTAACAAGTCATCGTACTGGAAGAAATCGGTCGGAATACCTAGGTCTTCACATACGTTGCGCAGCTCGTAACCATTATCGTCACGCCCTATGCGCGTTAGCATACGCGTCTTCACCCCCAACTTATTGAGGTGATAAGCCACATTCAAAGGCGCACCGCCTAATTTTTTACCTGTAGGAAGATTGTCCCAAAGAACCTCGCCAAAACAAATACCCTGTATTGATTTATCTCCGTTTTTCATATTTTCTCCTTTTTATACAAAGCTTCTGCCGAGCGCCAAAAGCCAGGTAACAAATTGATTATTATACTTCCCTTTAAATTCAATGTTGACAATAGATACACACAATATACTATCACATTGTCTTTGATTAAATAACTTTCGATAGACGTCAGTCGCTTCCTAGCTACTCCGACGTCTATTAGCGTAGTCCAGCTAAAGACTAATGTAAATTGATGGTATGCCCAAGATCTTCCAATGATTTCCCTTTTGTCTCCGGCATAAACTTGAGCACATAAACAAGCTGCAGCACCATAAATAGGGCAAAGATCAAGAAGGTACCGCCGCCGCCGAGCATTTCCGTCAAGGCCGGGAAACAAAAGGTGATAATCGCCGCCATCACCCAATGTGTCAAGCTACCAAATGTCTGCCCTTTGGCACGTACATCATTCGGAAAAATTTCCGAAATAAACACCCAAATCACCGCACCTTGCGAGAATGCGAAAAAGGCAATGAAACTCATCAGATAGATTGTGATCGCAAAACCCGTCGTTTGGTTGGTATAAAAAGCATGGGAAACGAGTGCCAATGAAACAATCAGCCCGATCGAGCCCACCAACATTAATTTTCTTCTGCCGACCTTATCGATGAAATTGATGGCCAGCAATGTAAATATAAAATTGACAACCCCTATACCAACTGTCGAAAGCAATGAACTTTGCGAGCCCAAACCAGCCATTTCAAATACACGCGGCGCATAATATATAATCGCGTTGATACCTGAAACTTGATTGAACAGCGCAAAACAAAAGGCCAATAAAATAGGTTTGGCATTTTCGCGAACGAAGAGTTTGCCCTCCCCTGTGGTATTGCTTTTGGACTCCTGAATTTTTGAAATTTCCAGCTCATAACCATCTGAATTAATTTTTTTCATAATCCGTGTTGCCTCGGCCAAATTCCCCCTGTGTAGGAGCAACCATCTCGGACTTTCAGGGATGAGAAAGATCAAACAAAAGAATAACAACGATGGAAAGCATTGCACCCCTAGCATCCAGCGCCAGGACTCTTCGCCAACCTGACCGATAAAATAATTGGACAAATAGGCTATCAAAATACCCAATACAACGTTGAACTGAAAAAGCCCTACCAACTTACCCCGCGATGCTGCCGGGGAGATTTCTGATATATAGATTGGTGCAGTTACCGAAGACACGCCAACACCTATCCCACCTAAAAAGCGAAATAAAATAAATATCGTCCAGTCATTCGCCAGTGCGCTACCAATCGCTGAAATAAAGTAAAGGGCTGCAACAGCAAATAAGGTATTTTTACGGCCCAATTTATCGGAAGGCAGTGCACCCAAAGCTGCACCGACAACTGTACCTATCAAGGCGATGGCCATTGTCAGTCCATGCTGAAACTCACTCAAATGCCAATGCTCCTGGACGGCCTTTTCTGCCCCCGAAATAACCGCTGTATCAAATCCAAATAAAAATCCGCCTAAAGCCACTACAAAGGACCAAGCTAATACCGTGTTTTTGTTCATGTGATGATCTATAATTGATTAATCCAAATTTAACACGTGCTTCATCTTAACTTAAATTTGGACTTTGCAAAAACATTTATTTATGTAACATTTTTTCAAAAATGATAAAACACTAAAAATCTAACACTTACATCCAATTTACTTTTCAAAACTTTCAATTTTTAAACATAAAATTTAGAAAATGATACATTTTTGAAGGCCCTTGTTTTGGTGTAAAATATACACTAACACTACTACTGTTGCCCCAAAAAATCTAAATAATGTATATTCGGATATTTAAGGGGAAAAAATCATGGGAAAATATTTCATTTTTAGTGGCATATTGACCTTGCTTCTTTTTTGTGGATGTCAACCAATGGTCCGGAAGAAAAAGCAGGTTATCGCTTTTTCGCAGTGTATCGGAAACGATGCCTGGCGACAAACGATGCTCGAGGAAATGAAAAGAGAACTTTCCTTCAATCCCGATATTGACTTTCTTTATCGCGACGCACATGGCGACAATAATGTGCAGATCAATCAAATTCGCGAACTAGTCAAACAGGATATCGATCTTCTGATTGTATCCCCAAATGAGGCCGAGCCACTCACACCAATTGTGGACTCTGTATTCCAACGCAACATACCTGTCATCGTAACGGACCGTAAGACGTCCTCCGGCCAATATAATGCTTATGTGGGCGCCGACAATCTCGCCATCGGGAAACTGGCCGGCCAATATAGCCGCACGATTTTACAAGGAAAGGGTTCGGTCGGATTAGTCACAGGGCTATCGGGCACCTCGGCTTCAATAGAGCGTGAAAAAGGCTTTATGCAGCAAATTGGAGATGCCACAGCGGTTCGGGTGAGCGGCGTCATTCACGGCGGCTGGGAGAAAAATAAAGCCTATCTGGAAATGCGTAAGCATATAAACGTCATGAGCCAGAGTGATATCATCTTTACATTCAATGATCAGATGGCCATGGGGGTAAAAAAAGCATTGGACGAAGCGGCGATCAAAAAGCACATTAAGATAATTGGTGTTGATGCTCTTCCTGGTCCCGGAAATGGCCTTGAACAGATCATACAGGGCAAAATGTTTGCCTCCATACTCTATCCCACTGGCGGGGCTGAAGCCATTCGAACGGCCTTGGCTATCATCAACCACCAAAACTACCGCCGCGAGAATATACTCGCAACCTCTGTCATCGATAAAACCAACGCGGAGTTGCTTGCCCTGCAGTCGGATAAAATAAAACAACAGCAGCTCGATATTGACAAAAGGCAGGAGTTCATTACGGAACAGAATAAGATTTACCAAAGCCAAAAGTCCGTTCTTAATGTATTGGTCGTTAGCTTGGTCCTGGCTGTTGTTTTTGGGGGAATTTCTATTATCGTGATCAGAAGCAACTGGGAAAAGAACAAACACCTGGAAATCCAGAATAGCGAGATTCTTGCACAACAAAAACAGATCGTCGAAATGAACAGTCAAATTCAGCAAGCGGCAGAAATCAAAAATAATTTCTTTACCAATATCTCGCATGAATTTAAAACTCCGTTGACCCTTATCATCGCGCCTATCGAGGACCTTGAATTACGAAAAGATCTTACCGAAGAGGTCAGAGAACAGTTGTCACGCATCAAACGGAATGCAAAAAAATTACAACGTTTGGTCAGCGACCTTATTGATATCCATCGTATCAGTAAATCGAAGATTAAGCTACATGCGGCCATCGTTTACATTGACCCATTTATTCAGCAGGTAATAGGTAGTTTCAAACCCTTATTTAAGAAAAACAGGATCTCCGTCAGTTATGTCAACAAAACAAGCTTGAAAGAGGTTTGGATGGACGAATACCTGATGGAACAGGTATTATCCAATTTATTGTCCAACGCGATCAAACATACAGCGGCAAGTGGCAGAATTGAAATTTTATTGGAAGAAAACAATTTCAAAGACTATTTCTATCTACGTGTATTGGATAATGGCCTAGGGATTGCCCCAAGTGATATTGAGCATATTTTTGATCCTTTTTATCAGGGCGCCAGTAGTCGTAATGGCTCCGGAATCGGCCTCGCCTACACCAAACAGATCATCGAACTGCATCATGGCCAAATTACTGTGAGTAGCAAACCCGGCCATGGATCGATATTCACCCTACGTATGCCAATTGGAAATAGTCACTACGAGCCTGCTGAACTGGCCGATTTCGACAAGCGAGAAAAACCGCTGTTTCAACAAGACGACATATTGGAGACAACAGGAAAGATGGTAGACAACAATCTTTCTTTTCGATCCAACAAGTCAAAAAGTATTATGGTCGTCGAAGACAATGATGAAATCAGAGATTATCTCCGCTCCCTATTAGAAAGGGATTACAATCTCTTTCTGGCAAAGGATGTGCAACAAGCCAATGGAATGTTGAAGACACATTTTCCAGATCTAGTCATTACGGATATTATGCTTCCTGATGGTAGCGGTCTGGATATTCTAAAAGACATCAAAGCATTTTATCAGACCGCACATATTCCCGTCATCTTACTGAGTGCACTCGCCAATGAGGATACAATGCTCGAAGGAAGTAAATTGATGGCCGATGACTACATTACTAAACCTTTCAATGCCGAATTACTGCGGACACGCATTTCAAACATCCTACAGTCACGCCATCAGCTTAAAGAAAAATATAGCAGCAATGTGGAACAGTTTGATAGCGCTCAAGCTGAGCAGGTCAATGATAACGATAGACGTTTTCTGAACAATTTTTCCGCGATTGTCGAATCCAAATTATCAGACCCGCGATTGAGTGTGGACGGTATTGCCAACGAGCTTAACCTCTCCCGCGTGCAGCTCTACCGCAAAGTCAAACAGTTACTTGACTGCAGTGTCAACGAATACATTATCGAACGAAGATTAAAGAAAGCCAAAAGCCTTATGGCTGAAGGACTAAACATCAATGAAATATTTAGCAGTGTCGGTTTTTCCTCAGCATCCTATTTCGCTTCGGCCTTTAAAAAGAAATATGGCCAGTCCCCAAGTACTTATAAAAAAGAACTTGACAAAAAATAGGCGATCAGCTGTGCCTACAAATTAAAACTGTCCTTTCCGCTTGAATAAGTAAAAACTGATCAATAGAAATATGACGAGCATCAGCATGTTGCTATAGTCTAGCCGTGCAAAGGAATCATTCTCGGATAAGATATTCCTTACCGCATTATAGGCCCCTGTATAAGGTATAAAATCCGAAAATCTTTTTTGCGCCACCAGCACTGAAAACACCAACATAAACATCCCTAACCCAATCGGGTAAATAAAACTTCGGAACAACAAACTCAAAGCCAGCTGGATCATCGCAATAGCTGATAGGGCGATAAAAAGCTTCAGAAAAGTATAAAAAATCACCTGTCTATAGTCATAATTCTGGAAACCAAGTACAGGGTAAATCTGACTTAGCAAATAGCCGTTGATCAGAAATGCAGCGTAAGCAAAGAGTATTGAAAACAGTAAGGTCAACAGAATAAAGACGGCTTTGGAAAAGAAAATATTCGATTTACTGATGGGTAGGGTAAAGAGTATTTTATAATTGTTATTCTTATACTCGACATCACAACAGGCATAGACGAATAAAGCAACAAGGATGGGATAGAGCAGGTAAAAAAACTGAAAAACATATCTGCCAAGCAGAAGTTTCCAAGGGTTAGGAACCGTCACTGCCCCTCCTGAATCTATAACATCATAAATAATATAACCGGCAATCGCAAAAACGAGCACCATAGGAACGATCAGTACCCCAAAAATCTCCCTATTGCGCAGGAGTTTGTACTTTTCCGACAAGAAAGCGGTATAGAATGTATTAGCCATTTACACGAGTGATAAGGTTTATAAAAATTTGTTCAAGATCAGCACTACGGGATTCCAATCCATAAATATCAATCTGCTTTTCGACCAAAGATTTGATCATAAGACCAAATTGCAGATCATCGCCGATAGTGACGGCAATGCTTTCTCCATCGGTTTTAACACCAGAAAACCCGTTATTTCGCAAAACCGAAGCTGTTGCTTCGGGACTGGCTGTACGTAGGTACACTTCTCGGTCAACCTGTCCCAGCAGCTCCTGTTTGGTTCCCTGGAAAATCATTTTCCCACCTTCAATGATACCAATGTGTGTCGTTATTTTTTCAAGCTCACTCAAAATATGACTCGAAAGAAAGATCGTTTTTCCCTGTTCGTTGAGATGACAAAACAAATTGCGCGTTTCGACAATTCCCTGTGGATCGAGACCATTTAATGGTTCGTCCAGGATAAGCAATTGCGGATCATGAAAAATCGCCATCGCTATTCCCAGCCGCTGTTTCATCCCCATGGACAGGGCACTGGCTTTTTTCTTCTTTTCCCGATGAAGATCTACCATTTCCAATACTTCATCAATGCGTTTGTTGCCTTTTTTGTGGATGATATCCAAGTACTTTAAATTTTCAAAAACGGTCAATTTCGTATAATAGCATGGGGCCTCAATCAAGTTTCCAACATTGGCATAAACACCTATGGGATGCGCCTTTAAACTATTTCCCTGAATAAAAATCGTATCTGCCTGATCCTCCAAAAGACCTAAAAGCAATTTGATTGTTGTGGATTTTCCCGCCCCATTTCGGCCGAGATATCCATAAATACTCCTGTCTGGGACTTGTAGGCTAATATTATCCAAGATTGTTTTTGCGCCTATTTTAAAGCTAAGTTGTTGTGTTAAGATACTTTCCATGCTGTTAGCGGTAAATTGGAGCTTTATTGATATCGATATAGAAAATGCCATCGATAAACTCGTGCCATTTTCTTTCTTCATCAATCCCCTGATTAATGACTGAACTAAAACGTTGTTTTAACATGCTATTGTTGGGCAACTGACGAAGATCCAAAAAGAAATAGGGTGATTTAGTGGCATGAAATACATTTTCCACGGCCAACTTACCCACTCTATCGACAACACGGCCAGTTTTATCATATCGTCCATAGGAAGTAAAATCTAGACTGTAAGCTTGATTCCCATATCTGTTTTTTATATAAGCACCGAGAGGAACATATTCCTTGTTGTACGGAGCAGAAAAACTATGGATATTGGCACACCAGACAATAATCTTTTTACCTGCATAGACGGAATCGATTTGATAGATTAGATTTTCTGCCATCAGGGAATCCCTAAAATGCATGCTCTGCATTGATCCTGATTTATAGCGCCAAGATTTGTCAAAGTTATTTTTCATATCTGACAGGTATCGACTATATATCAGCTGCTCCGCGTCTGGTTTACGCCCCCGGATCATACGGCTCAACCCGTCAAATTCTGCTAGAAATTGTTTCTTTTGATTCGCATCGAGATGCTTATTGGCAAAAGGTTCATAAGTTAGATACTCCAGCCTGTTGCTATTTTTTTTCAATAACGGATATTTGGTCGAATCTATCCCGTTTTTAAGCAGGAAATCTTCCAATAATTTTACGCGTATATTTGATAAGCCCCTGCCTGAAAATTGGATATCAAATCCGCCGAGGATCATTGGACGCTCTGTTGATTTTGTTTTTTTATAATACGTTAAGAGGGGCTGATTTTCCTGATTTTGCCACCAGAAGTCGAATAGTCCAGTACCACCGATCGTTTTTTCCTGCGACTTATCCATCAGGGTATCCATCTGTGCATTCATCATCCACATATCATACTGCCCTGCCTCATATAAAACAACATCATAATCCAGATGTTCGTGGAGATAACGAATGATCCTGGCTTTCGCTTTAAAAGTTTCGCCATCATTGTGCATCATTTCGCCCAACATCAGGATTCTATTGTTTTTTAGCATAGCATCAAAAAAACTTAAATCCGAAAAATTACTATCGGTCATTAAGATACTTTTGACGTCTTGTTTATGACGATTTACTTCGTTCAATACTATCGTAGCGTTGGCTACGGGCATATCATCATAAACAAGTTTATTAAACGATAAGATTAAGATAATCGTTACCGCAAGTGCGCATAGAACACTTCTCATTTATCTCAGTTTATATAATTCATAATTGATCTATCTACTGCGTATTACGCTAAAGTAGGACGTATTTTAATATATGATGATCATTTTTTCTTTTTCCATAAAAAATTACACAAAAAAAATTAGAAATATAACATGACAATAAAAAGGCGGTTAAGTGAGTATAACACTTAACCGCCTTGCTTGCTTGCTTCTAAAATATAGCTTTAGAATAAAACAATGTTACTCTGCTATTCCCCAATTTCGATTTGCTTTATCCCCCATCACAAACTCCAATGTGCCACCTTTCAGCAAATCGGCATGGGTCAGCTTTGGAACATTCAACTCCTTTCCATTCAATTTCGCCGACTGAATGTATTTGTTTCTTGCCGATGCATTCTTGCCGATAATAACAAAAGACTTACCATTAGGAAGCTGTATGCTCACCTTCTGGAAAAATGGAGATCCGATGCTGTAGGACGTCAAACCCGGTGTAACCGGATAGAAGCCCATTTGGGAAAAGACCACAAAAGCAGACATTCCACCACCGTCTTCATCTCCCGGCACCCCCATTAAATCGTTTCTAAACCATTCCCCGATCAGCTTGCGTATCCTTTTCTGTGTCATCCAAGGTTGTCCAGCATAGTTATATAGATAAGGAATATGCAAAGCCGGCTCGTTTGCCATCGAAAATTGTCCGACATTTCCCGTGTGATCTGGAAGCTGTGCATAAAAGTCAAACTTTGAACGCCCCAAAGGCTGCTGGAACATCTCATCAAGGTACTTGACAAAAGATTCGTTCCCACCCATCAGTTTGATCAGATCAGGAATATTATGCTGCACATCCCAGCGGTAGATCCAGGCATTGTTTTCACCGTAATATTCCCGTGCTCCCTGTCCGCCAGAAAACACATAATCAAAAGGCATGATAAAATTTCCTTTGTCATCTTTGGGATGGAAAAATTTGGTCTGTTCGTTGAAAAGATTTCTATAATTGAAAGATTGCTTCATAAAGAGATCATAATCAGCCTGAATACCCAATTCTTGAGCAAGCTGTGCCAAGCACCATAAATCGTAAGAGGTACCCAAGGTTACTGCGACCGGTTGTCTCCGTTCAAAACCGTTTACTTCTGGTATCGTTTCTTTCTCTCCTGGGTACAATGCTGGAATATAGCCTTTCTCCTTAAAAAATTCGTCTAATTTTCCTGCCGGTTTACCCGACCATGGAGCCAAAGTCTTTTCTGTAATTGCACCTTTTGCCGCCAGATAAGCTTTCTTGATATCAAAATTGCGCACTCCCTTGCGGTAAGCATCCAATAAAGTTGCTACGCCATGATTGGAATTCATCCGTCTACTGTCGCCGGTAATCTCGGGAAAAGTAGGCAACCAAGGCTGCTCCATTTGCTCGGACATCCGGACAAAAGAATTGAGGATCATGGATTCTGTGTTGGGATCCAAGAGTACCCGTAATGGGTGATGTGCCCGGTAAGAGTCCCAGATCCAGTCATCTGTAAAGAAAGGTTTACCTTCGTCCTGATGTACCTTTCCGTCGAACGCGCTGTAATAACGACCATCTTCAGAAATATTGACAGGGCGTTCGTAGCAACGGTATAAAGACGTATAAAAAACGTGCTTATTAGATTCATTTCCGTCTTCCACAGCAATTTTACCTAAGGCATCGTTCCATATTTTACGTCCTATATCAGCAAGCTTTTGCCGATCAAAATCGCTGATCTCACGCTTTAAATTGGCTTTCGCTTGCGCGACATCAATAAATGAAACACCATATTTCATGCGCAAGCTAGTGCCGGCCTGACGAAACTCCAATATCATACACGAATTCTTACCGGCAGCTTCGGTTGCATTTTCCAGTTGTTGGCCCTGCAGTCGCTTCACCGCAATCGGATTGGACTCGGGAATGGCATAAATATATACACGGGTACCATTTCCAATATCCTGTACCCCCGAAAGTCCCTTGCCATCCCATTGAAGTTTTCCCTGCTGCGAGTTGAACTGAAGATATTTTTTTGAGGTGTTGGGAAAAGTAAAGGTATAAAGTCCCGACTGGTGCGACAGCGCATAGTCTACCTGAATTTGCTCTTGATCCAAGAACACAGAATAGGCATACGGATGGATTTCCTCTTGATCGTAACTATAAAGTTGTACCGGTTTCAAACGATCGGGCAATTTAACCAGTGCACTAAGGTTGAAAGCCGATTTGCCACGATGGCTGGTGACGATCAGTGGCAAACCATATAGGCGATCTGACGTATAGTCTCCTCGCTCGGGATACACGCGCAAAAGGCTGTTTGGCAAGTGAACCGTTGGGTAGGTTGGTACCAATAAATGACTGATTTTCCCCATGTATGGATTGACATAGTCCACATAGTCTTTCGTCATTTTACCTTGGGAAAAACCTTTTAGCATACTGACCGAAAGAAGAGAACAGCAACAGATTGTGCGTAACAATGTATTGGTTTTACGTTTGATATTCTTCGTTAGCATTTTAAACAATTAAGTGTTCGATGGTTTAAGGGCGAAACAATTGTTCCGCCTTTAAAGTTAATTTTTTTTGGCAACATATCGTCTTCGTGCCCATCGATTATTTGCGGCCTATCGACAAACGACTATGTTCACTTTTAAATTGTCATGACATTTTAAATTCGAAAGGTGGGTATAAAAACAGAATTTTTATTGTAATCTATTGAAAAAACTATGTAATATTCAGCCAACCGATACAGATAAATGCTTATTTAATAATTTATTCGAAAAATTGAATGTGGATTTTATTTTAGTTTTATTCAACCTAATTTTGATAGCAATACAAACTAAAGACCAATTTGTTATGAATGTAAACCCTCCTAAGCATGTCATTTGCTTTAACCATCATTGTTGATGTTACTGATAAAAACTTAAAAAGGCAGCTCTTTGTGTTAAAAAAATCTGATCGCGAAAGTATATTAAAGGCTTTAAAGCACTCCAACTAATGGTCAATAAATTGATTATAACTAAGTAAAAAATACCGATACACCTTGTCCTTATTTAATTAAATGAGTATAATTGAAAAAAGTAAATTCCTTTAAAAGGTATATAGCTTGGAGGAAGTCGGCTTCACACTTCAAATATCATGAAAAACGATAAATATGCATCTCAAAACGACGAAAGCTTACTGATTGGGCTTGGAGAAGGCGATTTAGCGGCTTTCAACATTTTATATGATAAGTATTGGTCAGTACTGTTAGATGAATCGTATAAACGGCTTGAGGACCTAGCTTCCTGTGAGGAAATTGTACAAGACATATTTATCGACCTTTGGAAACACGGCTCTAAGAGAGACATCCACAATGTGGAAGCCTACCTTTTTACCTGCATGAAATACAAAGTTTTCGAAACATATAAAAAAAATAGACGAAGAACAGCACTTATTGAAGAAAATTCCTCATACTACCAAAAACAAAATAATACAGCGGGAGACCTGTACGACGAAAAGGATCTAAAATCTTTGATTGAACAATGGGTAGCCAATCTTCCACAAAAAAGAAAAGAAATCTTTAAAATGCGGTATCTGGACGGACTCACCACAAAAGAAATCAGCGATCTAACGGAAACATCCCAAAATACAGTCCAAAATCATCTTGGTGTGTCAATACACAAACTGAAGAAACTTGTTATCCAGCATTTCCTGACTCTTCTTTTAATTTTATTCAACTGTAAATAAGCAATTTACAAATAAAATAAGTTTTGCACTAGTACATATTCCCCCCTCAGGGACACTATTGTAGTGAACATTGTACTCATCCTATGCAATATCCTAACCAAGAGCTTGAAAAGCTCATTGACAAATACTTAAAGGGCGAAGCCAATTCGCAAGAGATCGACACCGTAGAGCGATTTTTCGATTCATTCTCATCACGGCCGAGTTTGCTCAAAACACTTCCTGAAGAAGTGCAGCACGCCTTAAAAAATCGTATCCATAGCGGTATCATGGCTAGATTATCGGTTGGAAAGAAACGCTCTTTCAGTTTATCCCAAATTGCCGCCGCCGCTGCCGTCTTGTGTATAGCATTTGCTGGCGTATATTTATACAAAACAAAAGCGCCCAACAATCAAGAGATCACCCTATCGGATGGACAACAGCGTCAAATTGTATTACAAGACGGAACAAAAGTTACACTCAATGCCTCCAGCAAAATAATATATCCTGCTTCATTCAAAGACTCAAGCACACGCGAAGTGACTTTAATCGGGGAAGCATTTTTTGATGTCAAAAAAGATCCTGCTAAACCTTTCCTTATTCATACACCGAGAATGGAAATTAGTGTCTTAGGGACTGCCTTCAATGTACGTGATTATGCGGGAGAAAATGAGGCCGAAACAGCTTTAGTGCGTGGAAAAGTATCGATCTGGAAAACAGGAGCCAACGCTCAGAAATTCATCTTAAAGCCCAAACAAAAATTTGTGATCACAAAAACAGCTGAATCTAAAGAGGCATCGCCCTCCAGCGTCCATCAATCTGCAGCATCTTCGATGTCTGTAGCTATACAGCCATTCGTTATCGCTGAAAACGATGGTTCTGCTTTAGAAACTGAATGGTTATTAAATCGTATGACAATCCAAGAAGAGAGATTACTTGATATCGCATTGAAACTGGAACGCATGTACGGGGTGGAGATCAAAATTACAAATCAAGCGATAGCCAGCAAACGCTACTCAGCGGTATTCGAAAACGAACAACTCGAAAATATTCTTAAAGCATTACAAACTGTCAACTACTTTCAAATTAAAAAAACGGGGAAAAATCAATTCGAATTATTTTAAAAATATCAACCTATATAACTCACATGATCAAAACAAAACCCAAATTTAGAAAAGAGTCGCGATTAGCGCTACTGCTCGTTTGCCTAAGCACCTTGCACGTACAAAGCTTTGCCTATTCGCAAACTGAAAAAATCGATGTTTCCATCCAGGGCGGAAAGCTGGAAGATGTTTTTCAAACAATCAACGCGAAGAGCAAATACAAAATGTTCTTTAGCAAATCGATCTTACCTGACGCCAAGGTCAATATTGTCGGGAAGAAAATCAGTGTGAAAGATATTCTTTCCCAATCGCTTGCCGGAAGCAACTTAACATGGGAACTATTGGACAACAATATTATCGCTGTAAAGGAAAAACAACAAAATCAACGACAAATAGCAGGACAAGTAGTCAACGAAAATGGAACGCCACTAGCAGGTGTCTCTGTGATCATTAAAGACTGGCAAAAAGCAGAATACCGCACCATGCAAACGAGTACAGCGACCGATGTTAATGGACAATGGGGACTGCGTATCCCGAATGACGATGTTATTATTACTTTTTCTTTTATAGGGTATCAAAAGGTCGAAATTCCAGCAAAACAGCTTATTGCGAGTCCTACACCGATCAAACTTAAGCCTGAAGAAGGTAGTTTGGAAGAAGTCGTTGTGATTGGCTATGGCACAACAACACGCAGACTGAATACCGGCTCGGTTGCCTCAATCACAGCGAAAGATATTACCTCGCAACCGGTAAGTAATCCACTCGCAGCCCTATCCGGAAGATTGTCCGGGGTATTAATCGCTCAAAACAACGGTGTACCTGGAAGTGCCGTTCAGATCCAGATCAGAAATCAGGCCTCACTAAGTGGTACGACCTCTGGATCCATTCCGCTGTACGTTATTGATGGGGTTCCATTTACCAACTTTAACGGCGGACAACCTGCTACGGACAACCTCAATTCCTTTGGAATATCGGCCTCTTCGGGGGGATTAAGTCCGTTCAGTATGATTAACCCCGCGGATATCGAGCGAATTGATGTGCTGAAAGATGCCGATGCCACCGCGATCTACGGTAGTCGGGGCGCCAATGGTGTGGTCTTGATTACAACAAAAAAGGGATCTGCAGGCCGCACCCGTATTGGTGTCAACTTCAATACGGGATTTACTGAGGTCAACCGCTTTATCCCCATGTTAAATCTAGAACAATATCTGACCTTAAGAAAAGAGGCTTTCGCCAATGCTGGCGTGACACCTACTACAGACAATGCCCCCGATCTTATGTTATGGGATCAAAACAAATCGACGGATTGGCAGAAAATGCTGATTGGAAATAAAGGCCATATCACCGACGTTCAAGCGAATATGTCTGGCGGAAACGAATCCACCCGCTTTTTCTTCAACTCCGGATATAGACGAGAAAGTACCGTATTTTATGGTGACAGTAAAAATAGCCGCTTTACCTCCCGCCTAAATCTGGATCACACCTCTTCTGACAAAAAGTTTAATGCCGCTTTATCGGTTAGCTATGCCAATGATAATTCCGATATGCCTTCGTCGGATGTGACATCACTCTACAATCTGGCGCCCAATTATCCCATTTATGGCGACAATGGAAAATACTACTGGTTACCACCAACGACATTTATTGATAATCCGATCGCCCTGCTCGAACGGAAGTACTTTGGCAATACCAATAACCTGATCTCCAATGCCAACTTGAGTTATAAAATCATACCTGGATTAACGGCAAAAGCAAATTTTGGTTATACCATTACCCAATTGAACCAAAATAATCAACGCCCAATCACGTCCTTAAATAATACCGTCACTAACCCGCTTGGTGCTTCCAGCTTCTCCAATACAAAGGCCGAAAATTGGATTATTGAGCCGACACTGGATTATGTGAAAAATATGGGTGAAGGTAAATTGACGGCATTGATCGGAACAAGCTTTCAACAGAACTCGTCCCGCTCACAGACCACTAATGGTACCAATTATTCAAACGATGCACTGTTAGGCTCGCTTGGAGCCGCAGGACAATTTTCCGCAAGTAACAACCTCGTTTATTATAAATATAATGCCGTATTCGGAAAAGTAAATTACGACTGGAAAGAGAAATATTTGTTTAACGGAACTTTCAGAAGGGACGGTTCATCTCGCTTCGGCCCTAAAAATAGATTCGGAAATTTCGGCGCAATTGGATTAGGTTGGGTTTTTGGAAAAGAGGACTTCGTGCAGGATAACCTGCAATTTTTAAGTTTTGGTAAGTTGAGAGCAAGCTATGGATCAACCGGTAACGACCAGATTTCAAATTACCTGTACCTCCCACTATACTCATCAGCAACGGCCTACCTTAACAATCCTTCCATGAACATGGGATCGCTTCCGAATGAATACATTAAATGGGAAACGACCAAAAAATTGGAGTTTGCAATCGATCTGGGTTTCTTAAATGATCGAATTTTGTTTACAGGAAACTTCTTCAGGAATCGCTCTTCCGACCAAATCACCGATTTAGTTTTGAGCACCCAAACAGGTTACAATAGTTACAAAGAAAACCTGCCAGCTTTGATCCAAAATACGGGTTTGGAATTGGAACTGAATACCACCAACGTAACCAATGAAAATTTTACATGGAAAACATCGGCAAACTTTACATTTTATAAAAATAAACTGGTCGAATTTCCTGGAATTGAAAACACCTTCTATGCAAGTAGTTTCTTGGTGGGTGAGCCGCTCAATATGATCCGTTTGTACCACTATCAAGGTGTCGATCCGGCAACAGGAAGAGCTTTATACGAAGATCGCAATGGTGATGGAGCAATTACGGGTGATGACCGCTATGTTGCTGACTTAGGTACGCCATTCTATGGTGGATTTAACAATACCTTTTCTTACAAAGGCTTTGAACTTGGCGTATTCTTTCAATTTAATCACCGGTTTGGCTTAACCAAAATCCTCAATTCAAGACCTGGGGCTTTGGTCAACCAAAACGATTACTGGCTGGACCGATGGACACCAACGAATACCAATACAACTATCCCGGGCGCTATTCTCCCAGCAACTCAAGGAGCTTCAGCGGATGGAGCTGCTTTAAGCAATTCTTATAATCTGTATACCAACTCCGACGCAGTCTATGGTGACGCTTCTTATATTAAATTAAGGTCGGTCAATTTATCTTACAACTTACCGAAAAGCTGGACTTCCAAACTGAAGATGTCCAATTGCAATGTCTTTATGCAAGGTCAAAACCTCTTTACCTGGGCCAAGAACAAATATGTTCTGGATACCGAAACAACCGTTCAAGGCGGGCCTCCGGGTTTAGGAACTGGAACGATTGCTCAAGTACTGCCACCATTGCGTACGATTGTATTTGGATTTAACTGTCAATTTTAAAACTAGAAATCATGAAATTAAACATCAATAACAATATATTATTATTCGCCATCACCAGTGCAACGCTGCTTGTTAGCTCCTGTTCAAAATTTGTGGAGTTGGGTGCTCCTCCAAATCAGGTGCTAGCGGGTGAAGCGTTCGCTACAGACGCTTCTGCAAATAGCGTGATCAGAGGGTTGTATACCACAACATTAAGCATTAATCTTCCTGGAACGTCAACGTTCTATACTGGGGTAGCAGCCGACGACCTTCAGTACAATTCGGCCGACCCCAATACCTCCGAATTCGCGAGTAATAATCTGCTGAATACAAATTATAATGTTGCCAACTTTTGGTACAATACCTATCAGCTTATCAAAAATGCGAATAACGCGATATCCGGTCTCGAAGCATCCACCTCCCTTACCCCAAGTGTAAAGGATCAACTCCTGGGAGAAGCAAAATTTTTTAGAGCTTATGCCTATTTCTATCTCGTCAATCTGTATGGTGATGTGCCGTTACAATTGCGCGATGACCTGCATGCATTTGAAGACGCTGTACTACCGCGGACGCCCGCACAGCAAGTGTACGATCAGATTATTGCAGATCTTAAAGATGCGGAGAGCAAAATGGCACCAACTTATGATGCTACTGCCAGTCCAAGAGGGCGCGCCAATAAGGCTGCCGCCAGCGCTTTACTGGCCAGAGTATATCTTTACCAAAAAGATTATCAAAATGCCGAATCTTATGCAACTAAAGTTTTGCAGTCAACCGATTACGGTATGCCCACACCTGATAAAAACTTTGTAAACTCGAGCAATGAGGTTATTCTTCAACTTGGCAATCAGACTGGAGTAACCACATTCGGTGCTAATTATATAACGACAGCTACAGTGACTCCGGGATACACCCTGCCAGATGCCGTATACAACAGTTTTGAAACCTTGCCAACACCTGATTTAAGAAAGATCAATTGGACAAGTTCAAAGACGGTATCCAATAAAACCTATTATGCCATAACCAAATATAAAGCGTCCTCAGGCGCAGGATCCGAATACCACGTTATGCTACGTTTAGCTGAACAATATCTTATCCGTGCAGAAGCTAGGGCCAAGCTCGGAAAATTAACAGAAGCACGGACGGATCTAGATGCCGTACGCAGTCGTGCGGGCCTTGCGGGACTTAACACAAGCTTAAACCAATCCCAGTTATTGTCTGCTATAGAGACCGAACGTCTCCATGAATTTTTTGGTGAGTTTGGCCATCGCTGGCTCGATCTTAAGCGCACCGACCGCGCTAACGCCGTATTGGCCCCAATCAAATCAAACTGGCAAACGACGGATGTCTTATTTCCGATTCCACAAGCGCAGATTTTAATCAATAGAAACTTGACACAAAATCCAGGATACGAAAATTAAGGAACTAAAAAATCATATATATAATGAAAAGAAAAATCTTGACGGCTGCTTTCGCGTTTGCGCTAACAGCAGCATTTGCCCAACAACCCACAAAAAACAAATACCAACACTATCTGCCTATTATAGAAAAAGGGACGATGGAGCAAAAGGATTCGCTCGCAAATGTATTAATGAGCGAGCTAAAGACTTATAAGTCTGAAGAAGACTACCGCACGACAATCAATATTCTGTGCGCTTTAGGCAAAGAAGATCTGCAAACATCGGTCGAGGCAGTGGCAAAGAAAAAATACCCAAAAGGATCACTAACCCGCGATGCCTTTATAACCAATGTTTTTTACACGGCCAATACACCATTGGCAAAAGAGAAAGCGTATAATGAACTTATAAAAAAGTGGCCGGTTAAGAACTTCAGTGAAGAGCCCCTCACCTACGATTACGTAGTGGCTACTTTAGCACAGAGTTTTGCCAACGACGGAAATGCACAAAAAGCTGTGCATTATTTAGGCGAACTGAAAGAACGATTCTGGCGCGGAAACGGCTATATCCCTGTGGGGCAAATTTTGTTGAGTGCGGGCGACACGGCAACTGCTGCACCGCTCTTAAAAACTGCTATGGATGATAGCTATTATTATTTAACGCTTCCAGAGAATGAAAAAGATAACAAAGCCCGTTTTGCAGGCATGGGCTATGCGAGCTCCATGTCGGCTTATGTCAATATCCTCGTTGCACAGAAAAAATATGCCGAAGCGCTCAATTATATAGAGAATGCTTTAAAAGTTGCTCCAGAACAAGCGGATGGACTTGCAATGGTCTATTACAAATCACTAATGGGTACTGGAAGAAAGCTCGAGGCCTATAATATTCTCACCAAATTATATGCTAAAGGACAGTTCGCCGTCGAAAATGATCTTAAGAAATTGTATACCGAGTTGAACGGTTCTGATCAAGGCTACGAACGTTTTAACGCTTCCCTAAAAACGGAATTAACGCAGAACATCCGCAATCATATCAAGGAAATGGCAGTCTTTAAACCCGCACCTGATTTTGAGTTGCTTAATATGAAAGGTGAGAAAGTCTCCTTGAGCAGCTTAAAAGGAAAAGTAGTGGTATTAGATTTTTGGGCAACCTGGTGTCAACCCTGTGTCCGCTCATTTCCAGGAATGAAAGCTGCACAAGAATCGTATGCAAATGATAAAGATGTTCAATTTCTATTCATGAATACCTGGGAACGCGATAAGAATTACAAAGAAAATGTGGTCTCCTTTATCACTAAAAACAATTATCCGTTTGAAGTGCTTTACGATGATCAAAAAGATCCGCAAACTGGAGAAGTCATGGCGGCGAAATTTGGTGTTAAAGGTATTCCGGCAAAATTTATCATCGACAAAGAAGGCAATATTCGTTACTTTTTGACAGGATCTACACCAAACGTAGACTATATCAAATTAGAAATGAAAGAACTTATTGAGGCGGCTAAGAAACCTTATAAGGGCTAAAAACAAGTCTGCCTCCACTGCGGGGGCAGACATCTTTTACGATCAATACTCTGGTGCTAGACGCCGGTATGTGAGCCATACAGCACATAAAATTGAGCCATCAGCAAAAATAGATCTCGCTCTGCTGCCTTATCTTTGTTGCTATACACTAAGCAGATGAGAATAAGAAAAAACAGCAATAAGTGGCTTCGATTTTTGAAAAGAATAATCCTAGGACTCGCCGTTTTCATCGCTTTCATCGGATTATACATTATGATGCATCCACAATTTGGCAAAAGGCCTTCGGGCGAAAGACTGCAGCGCATACAGCTATCTAAGCAATTTAAAAACGGAAAATTCCGTAATACGAGTCCAACGCCCATGCTCTCACAGCCTTGGACTGTAGCGCTATATGATTATTTTTTTAAGCGTTCGAACGAAACAAGTCCCCAATATAATATACCCACAGTACATGTCGACTGGAAGAAACTACTCGAGCAGTCTCATGGGCTTGTTTGGTTTGGCCACTCCTCCTACTTGCTACATGTAGATGGCAAAAATATCCTTGTAGACCCTGTCTTTAGCGGCAGCGCCTCTCCAATTCCCGGCAGTGTAAAGGCTTTTAAAGGCACGGATGTGTCGATTGTATCGGACCTACCGGCAATCGACTTCCTATTTATATCGCACGACCATTACGATCATATGGACTACAAAACACTAAAGGCATTGCAGCCCCGGGTTGGAAAGGTCATTGTTGGTCTTGGTGTCGGCGCTCACCTTGAATATTGGGGATATCGTCCTGAACAGATTATCGAAAAAGATTGGTGGGATGAGGTTGACCTGGGGGACGGTTTTCAGGTAACAGTCGCTCCAGCACGACATTTCTCAGGCCGTGGTATCTTTACGGCTAATACATTATGGGCTTCCTACGCGCTCAAGACGCCCACAAAGAAACTCTATTTAGGAGGGGACAGTGGGTATGATAGCCACTTTAAAGAAATCGGAAACCAATTGGGACCTTTTGACTTGGCTATCTTGGAAAATGGCCAATATGACCTCAGCTGGAAACATATCCACATGATGCCAGAAGAGGTTGTTCAAGCAGCACATGACCTCAAAGCTTCCGTACTATTTCCTGTTCATTCCTCCAAGTTTGTACTGGCCAATCACGCCTGGTATGAACCTTTAGAACGCATTTCCAAGGAAGCAATACGACAACAACAGCCTTTGCTTACCCCCATGATCGGTCAGGTCATTGACCTCGATCAGCCCCCTTTAACACCTAGCTATTGGTGGAAAAAATAGTACTAAACGACTGAATTGACAGTGGCTGGAGTGATCCCAAACTTTTCCTTGAAAGAGGCATAAAAATGAGAAAGGTTTTCGAAACCGAGATCAAGATAAAAATCAGCAGGCTTTTGACGCCTGCTTTTAATCAGATAATAGGCCTCGGAAAGACGCTTTTCCTGTAGCCATTTTCGGGGTGAAGTCTGAAATATCTTTTCAAAATCACGCTTAAAACTGGCCAAACTGCGTCCTGTCAGCTTGGCAAAGTTTTCAAGAGGTACATTGTACCTGTAATTTTTGACCATAAACTGTTCAAGATCTATCTTATGGGGCTCCGAAAAGTCAAACAGGAGCTCCTTAAGCTGCGGGTAACTCTCCAATAGTAAAGTAATTAATTCATAGATCTTGATCTGTTCCATTTGATGGCTCACACGGTCGCCTGCCTCGGCATAGGGCGTCAGTGATTCAAAATAACTTTTGATAAACAAGTTGCTTTCGAGTACACTGTTAGGCTCGCCCGCATACTTTCTATCCGAATTTAGATGATGATCCATCGCATACTGCTTCAGGCGATTGGCTTGCAAAACTACCGAAACAGATTTATAGATATCATTTTTCGCGGGATACTTAAAAGCTTTGGCCAATTGGTTTTTGCGCGCGACAACGATCTGTCCTTCAGTGGCGACCATTTTGCCTTTCTGATGGTCAAGATGCGTTTCACCGGAAATCTGAAAAAAAACGACGTGTTCGGGAATGAACTGTTCATGACCAAATACTTTCTCAAAATAACAGGAATACAAAAAAGCATTCCCAAAATCACTGTCTTTTATACTCATTTCTACTGATTTAAATCGGCTATATAAAAGGGTTCATACACATCCAATAGGAGCCTAAGCCTAAAGGTAGCAAATATTCAACACGTTTTAAAAAATACGATTGCCGAGAAGCTCAATTTTTATATCCTATAAAGCTCAAGACTAAAACAACCTCAATATTTAAACACGTTAAACTATATCCGAATAGATTGAGCCACTAGAAACATAGCTGCTTCTATTTCTTTGCAGCAAGCCGTTTGCGTATAATACTGACAAATTCGGGCGAGACCCCCAGATAGGATGCAATATAGTATTGCGGCACCCTTTGGGAAATAGTCGGGTATAGTTCAATAAATTCGAGGTATCGATCCGCTGCAGGTTTGGCCATCGTATGGATCAACCTGTTCTGCAAAACGGCTAGCCGGCGCTGAACCAGCATACGAAATACACGTTCAAATTTTGGAATAGTCTCTAATAATCTCTCTTTAGTATCCGGTGTCAGCATTAAAAATTCGCTGTCTTCCAATGTTTCCATATAGAGACTGGAAGGTGTATGATAATGAAAGGATGCAATATCGCTGATCCACCAGTCTTCCACCGCAAAGGCTAAGGTTACTTCAAAGCCATTTTCATCCAAGTAGTAGATCCGCACACAGCCTTTTTGCACATAACCTTCAAACTGACAGATTTCTCCCTCATTCAATAACATGGTCTTCTTGGGGACCTTTTTTGTTGTGAGTATACCCGTGAACTGCGCGATCTCTTCCGCGGTCAACGTAATGCACTTAGACACATTTTTTAGAATATTTTCGTATATCATTGTATTGTTTTTCGTGTAAAAGGCAGTCAGACATATTCACGTAATCAAACATCTTCATGTAATATATAACCTGCACCATAGATACTTTCGATGTGGAGTTTACGATCCATTTGCAACAACTTGCGAAGTCGGGAGATAAAAACTTCCAAACTTTTACCATTAAAGAAGTCTGTATTGCCCCAAAACTTTAAGAGTAAATCTTTTTTGCTGACCAACATATTTTTATTCAAAATCAAGTAATGCAGCAGTTCTGCTTCCCTTACGGTGAGCTTTTGCACCTTTTTCACTTCATTTCCCAGCGTAAACCGCTCCATATTGAGTCTCAAACTGCCAATCTCCAATTCTAGCTGTAAAACCGGATCTTTTTCGGAAGCAGAAGCTACTTTCAATAGATTGCGGATCTTGAGCAATATTTCATCCATATCGAAAGGTTTGGCTATATAATCAACGGCGCCTAAAGAAAGCCCCTTTAATCGGGAGTTGCGCTCGTGAAGTGCTGTCAAAAAGAAAATAGGCTGTCCCGGATTGCTAGCAATTATCCGTTGCGCAAGATCAAAACCGTTACCATCGGGCAGCTGGACATCGATGATCAGGAGTTTGACAGAAACACGCTGAAAATTTGCCCAGCCACCTTCAGCGGTACTTTCCCAAAACACCGTAAGTCCTTTGTAGCGCAGATAGCGCGAAAAAACCTCCCCCAAATCGGGTTCGTCTTCGATCAAAAGAATATCAATCTTGTCTTTTGCCATTGGATGCTGCATTGCCCATGTAAATATAAAAAATCGTACCCGCACTTGCCCGCTCTTCCATATGAATTGCCCATCCCAAACGGTCCAAACAGGATTTGATGTAATATAGTCCCAATCCAAGCCCCGGTTTATTTCCTGATAATCTTCCCCGATAAAATGCTGTAAATACTTTAGCCCGTTCATCAGGGCTTATACCAGAACCATTATCTGCTATTTTAAGACAGTATTGGTCTTCCGTGAACTGCCAGGTAAACCGAATGTACTTTTCATTACTGTCATTAAATTTGATGGCATTGGATACGAGGTTATCTAAGATCGAAAAATAATAATCTTCGTCTAGCTTCATTTCAATGTCAGACATTAATGCTTCGTATCGGAGTTCGATCTCATCATGATACCGCAAGCGAAGCTCATCCAGCAGCTGCTCTGTGAGCCCGTTCAGCGGAAGCTGAACGATCTTTGGCTGTCGTTCCTGTAAGGCCACAGATCCCATAACCTGTTCAAAATAAGCTTTGAGTCGTTTGGCTTGCCTTTCTACGATGCGCCCAATTTGTGCCACCTCCTTATCGTCTTTCCCTGTTTCACGATCGATCAAACTGTGTGCACTGATGAGGATTGTCGTCAGCGGGGTATTGAATTCATGGCGCATATGGTTCAGAAAACTTGTTTTGAGATCGGCAAGCTTGCGCTGGCTGATCCAATTGCTATAAGTCCGGTAACTAAGCAGAACAATGACCGCAATACAGGTCAAAGACAGCAAAAATACGGGTGCCATCTGTTGTACAATCCGCCAGCCCCGATTCTCATAATCTACATATAGGCTATAGGTAAACCGATAGGGACTTGGACTTTTATCACTCACAGACAGTTCAAATACCCGATTATTAACCCCCGTATTTTCTAGCCGACCAGCTATGGCGCCAGCAGGATTATCACGTACCGTTTCATACAACACTTTCCAAACCTTAGCTGTGGAATCGTAAACTTCCAATTTATCAAAATGAAACAGATAAACAAGATCTTTATCAAGTTGCTGTTGCTGTATGATCTGCTGAAAGATACTATCCAGTGATTGTTCTTGCCGCAAGTGTTTGAGAAAAGGTTCCATACATTGCTGAGCAAATTTAGCGGAATCAAATGTACCAGCAGGCACCTTGCTAGACCAAAGCGAAAGACAGGGCACCAATGAAGTCTGAAATATCGTATTCCCACCGGGGAATATCTTATCATCCATTACTGCAGCACCATAGGCATTCTGGATTTGTCCGAGCTGTCCGATCTGGTAATTTCGATCTTCAAGCTTATAGGTATTGAAGATCAGAAAACCGATCAGCAGGGTCAAGATCAGGAAGCTCATACCAAATGCCCAGGGATATATATTTCTATTGGCGCTGTTCATGGGTTAAAAATAACATCTATTTATTGATCCGTGATACCATTAGGCTTTTATTAGGCTTTCATTAGGTTTCTGTTAAACACAAGATACTTCTTGTTGCCTTATCTTTACAGCCTAACAAATTAGCAAATTATGTCCAAAATTTCCCAGACGCTACTCGGTCTATATTGCCTCCTGCTGGGCCACAGCCTGTTTGCGCAAACCAGTTTTTCGAAAAAAATACTTGAGCAGAGCCAGCTCGATTTTGTCAATCTAGGATTTGGTATGTTTATCCATTACGGGATGCCAACTTTTATGGAACAGGACTGGTCCGACCCCAATGCTGCTCTTGAATTGTTTAAATCACCCAAACTCAACGCAGACCAATGGGCCAAAGCGGCCAAATCGGCAAATATGAGTTATGGCTGCCTGACAACCAAGCATCACAGTGGTTTCCCGATCTGGAACACCAAAACTACAGATTATAATGTCATGAATACACCTTTACATCGTGATGTTGTTAAAGAGTTTACTGAAGCCTTTCGCAAAAATGGTCTTCGGGTAATGCTGTATTATTCGATCCTGGATATGCACCAAGGTATACGGCCGCACACCATTACCAAAGCCCATATCCAGCTGATCAAAGATCAGCTGACGGAATTGCTCACCCAATATGGAGAAATCGACGCTTTGGTGATTGATGGCTGGGATGCACCTTGGTCACGCATTTCGTACGACGATGTTCCTTTCGATGACATCTATTATCTTGTCAAATCACTCCAACCAAAATGTTTGTTGATGGATCTCAATTCGGCAAAATACCCCGGTGATGCGTTGTTTTACACCGATATCAAATCGTACGAACAAGGCGCGGGTCAATTTATCTCCAAGGAGCATAACAGATTGCCGGCAATGGCCTGTCTTCCCTTACAGCAAAATTGGTTCTGGAAAACATCGTTTCCGAACACCCCAGTTAAAAACGTCAATGAATTGGTCGAGAAATTTGTAATTCCGTACAACAACGCGTATTGCAACTTTATGCTCAATGTAGCACCAAATAGTGATGGTCTGATGGATCAAAATGCGCTAGAAGCCTTGAAAAAAATCGGCACATTATACAAAAATAAACCCAGCTACAGTTCATTACCAAGTTACCAGGCACCAATAGTCGACCACAATATGGCCAAACAAGTAGCTTCATACAGCAGCTGGAGCGACGATATGAATATCATGGATTTTGCCAACGACGATAACTTTGGCAGCGCCTGGGTCTCCAATCCTGCAGTCAAAGGTGAAGTATGGTATGAATTGGATTTTGAACGTAGTAAAGCTTTCAATAGTGTGGTTATTACCGAAGGAAAAGACAATCCTTCCCAGTATAACTTATCCTATCTAAAAGATGGAAAATGGCATCCTATCGCGGTTACAGCGGTACAACAGGGCCGCATCAAGATCTTCCGCTTTGATGAATTACTGGGACAAAAATTACGCTTCAGCATTAAACCTGAAAAAAGTCATGCGGTCGTGAACGAAATTGGCGTTTATCAGGAGCGTCGACAGCAATAGTAAAACCCGATAATGCTGATTTATATCAGTTTAATATTTTCACCGAACTCATTCAGGAAACGCTAATCATAAAGCCCCATGCCATACTGCAAGGGGCTTTATGATTAGCGAACGGATCAAATAATGCTTATTTACTCCAACCCGGATTCTGTGTCAGATTTCCGTTCAGCACAATCGCTGCAGACGGAATTGGGTAAAGGTATTGCTTGTTGTTGTCATCCCAAGTACGCTTCACAGCCTTAAACCATTCTAGATGATTGTCTGCAGTCATGGTCTGGAAATTGGTACTTTTGCCCCCGATAGCCACTTTGGCTACTCCTGCCGGGACAGTGATCGAAGGCGCAGATTTACTGCCGTCATAAAACACAACATCAGGCGTACCGTTATGATCGATATCGATCAATTTATCCAGCGCTGGAATATAAATACCTGTCCAAGGCAAATTGGCCATCAATGGTCCAAGTTTCCATCGCTTCAAATCATTGAAACGGAAGCCCTCCAGGGCTAATTCCACTTGTCTTTCACGACGGATTTCCAAAAGCACGGGACTATTGACTTCGGGGAAGAATGTATTTTTCAAGTAGGTATCCACTTTGGTCGGCAGTGTATTCGTTCCACTTGTTATTCCAGCCCTTGAACGTAATGCTCCAATAGTTTTCGACCAATCCGCATCATTGAAAGTACCTAGTTCCTGTTTCGCTTCAGCATAGTTTAATAATATTTCCGCATAACGCATTAAAGGAACTGCATTGGTATTGTAACCACCATTGTCGTAATAGGGATCGTCTAAAGTATACTTAATCGGTTGATATCCTGTATAGGTAAAACTTGCAAAATTTGGGGGAGCAGGCTGTCCATTACGGGAATATCCTGGCGTCCGGATCAACTGCGCCAAGCGCAAGTCGCGATTTTGACACTCCTCATAGAATTCCTCCGTCTGAAAGTTCGGTCTATCCGTATAAGGAGTACCGTCAACATTCAAAAAACTATTGATAAAAGGCCTTACTAAACTTAAACGTGGACCGTAGGTCGCTGAGGTCCACCACCAGTTGGCGTCGTTCAAAAGCGCAAGATCTTTACTGAAAGTTACGGCCAACATGACCTCTTTTGTCACTGGCGTATTACTGGTAAACAACTGTCGCTGTGATGTTTTAGGATCTGCGGAGATATTAAGGCCATAAGGCCCATTTTCCATTAAAATCTTGCCAGCGTCTACCGCCATGTGGAAGAATACTTCCGGCTGTGTAGCCAAATTGAGCTTTTGGTATTTACGAAATGTTCCTTCGAACAGCGCGATTCGGGTCTTCAAACCAAGTGCTGTCCATTTATTAACCGTACTACCGTCGCCCCCCGTATTTGTGATATTGGCGTAGGCAAAGTCTAAATCTTCCATGATGTGCTTCATGACCACTTCGCGCGAATCCCGTGGTGCTTTAAGAATATCCGTCTCATCAACAGCCAAAGGGTGATCTACCCAAGGCACATCGCCAAAACGAACTACCTTCTCATAATAGAACCAAGCTCTGAAAAAGCGGGCTAAGCCGATATAGTTATTTTTGATGGCATCGCTCAATTTCGGACTATTACATTTAGCTATCAATTGGTTGATATTGCGTAAAGTCGTCCACGACCAGCCCGAACTGATTTCTGCGCTATACGCACCACCGACCATAAAATCATTGAGGCTATTTACGGCCGAATAATCGGCCATTGCATCGCCCTTATATGCGTCACTTCCTGAAGTGATATTCCGATAGAAGGAGTTACTGTAATTTTTCAACCCACTTTCACTGCCAAAGATATCTTCTTCGGTTGCTCCTGCCTTTGGCAGCTCATTCAGTTCACAAGAACTGAATAAAAGTGCAACAACGGGTATATAAAACAATTTTTTCATGTTAATATAAAACTATAATCCAATAGATAAATTAAAACTGATGCTCTTCATGATCGGATAATTAAATCCGTCACCGGAGCCTGTTCCGATTTCCGGGTCCGATTTGCCCAAGTTGCCGACATCGAGATCCTTCGTCTTTTTGTAAAGCGGTGACCAGGTCCATAGGTTCTCACCCGATAGGCCTGCACGAAGGCTACTGATCTTTAATCGGTTTGTCACAGACTTAGGAAAGCTATACCCAATCTGTAAGTTTTTCATCCGAATATAGGCCACATTTTGTAAGTATCTCGTTTGGGGGGTGGTTTTAATAGACTCGTTATAACCGGCATAACGTGGGAAATAGCCATTCGGATTATCTGCTGTCCAATAATTATTGAGATGCCATTCCGGTAAATTGTTATAAGGTCTATTGTACTGTCCCCAGAAAATCGACTCATTGCTCGGATACCAGTTCTGCTTCCCTACGCCTTGGAAAAATGAAGAAAGGTAGATCCCCTTCCAATCCAAATTAAGGTTAAAGCTATAGATATACCGTGGATCGGCATTACCGATGACCGTTCTATCGCCATGGCTGTAGATCGTATTGTTTCCATAATCAATCACACCGTCGCCATTGAGATCCGTAAAACGGACATCCCCCGGATAGATCGTCCCATTGTTGGACGATTTGATCAGTTTTTGTTTTGCTGCTCCGTCAATCTCCGTCTGGTTCTGGAATAATCCCTGGGTTACATAACCCCAGATCTCACCAATCCGCTGTCCTTCGTAATAGGAACCGTCCTTAATTAAGCCTTCCTTATTCTCATAACGGTCTATATTGGATCTATAATCAGCCAAAGTACCCCTAACGGACCAATTGAAAGGACTACCGTTCAGATCGAATCTATCCTTATAAGTCAAGCTCAGCTCAAAACCTTTGGTAGTCATATCCGCATAGTTCCCTTTTGGTGACTCCGCTCCAAAAATATCCGGCATCGCCACACCAAGGGTATACATATTGAGGGTCTTGCGCTGATAGATATCTCCGGTAAAGGTTAATTTCCCATTTAACGAAGATAGATCGAGACCTAGATTGGCCGTGCGTGCAGTTTCCCAAGTTAAGTTATCCGGAATAACTTTAGGCACCGAGGTATAGGAAGGTTTCTGACCATTTATCACCCGGTCCATAATCTTGATTTCATAGATATCCAGATAGGAATAGGGATCCACATTACCATTACCCAAAGAACCATAGGAGGCCCTTAGCTTCAGATCAGACAGCGCCTTTTTATCCACCTGGAAGAAAGGCTCTTCCGATATACGCCAGCCTACGGATGCAGACGGGAACAATCCCCATCGTTGGTTTGTCGGAAATTTGGACGAACCATCATAGCGGCCATTAAATTCAAAAAGATAACGGTCTTTGAAGATATAATTGGCACGCATAAATACCCCGACATTGCGGTATTTATTATATCCCGCGGTTGCTGTGGTATTCTGCCCTACGGCCAGGTTGATATTTTCTACGTCGTCATTAAGCAGACCGGTCTTGGTGATATACGTTGAATGATAAGTCCGCTGCTCATAATTATAGCCGAGCAAACCTTTAAAGTAATGGTCACCTATTGTACGTTCATATTCACTGTAAAGATTTCCGAACAAGTAACGGTAGCGTTGGTCTACCTGATAAATATTATCATTCATGCTTGTTTCCAACCGCAGCATTTTTCCCTCCTGGGTACTATACGGGACAGGCACACGAACCCTTACTGAATTAAAATCACGATTTCTGAAAGTCAGATCCCCCTTTACGCGGAACGTATTGTTGAAAAACTTAGTCTCGAAAGAAGTAGTGTTGCGGAGATCCTGATTGGCCGTATTCGTACCATTCTTACCGTAGATAAAATCCCCTACTGTATAGGCTGCAGAAAAGCTCAAAGATCCATCAGGGTTAAAGATCGGCGAAGAAGGGTGCCCTTCATCGGCAATATTGCGCCAGATATTTCCACCTTCACCAGCAGTCGATGGGTCTCTATATTTGGCATAATTAAAATCGATGTTGTTGCTGATCCGCAACCAGTCGGTCACCTGAAGGCCGGCTTTTGCACGCGTATTATAGGTTTTATATTTATCGCTATTATAGCGGTACATACCGTTATAATCGTAAGCACGACCAGAAATGTAGTAATCCATTTTTTCGGAATTACCGCTGATAGAGAGGTTATGATCCTGGACAAAGGTATTGTCCTTGATCAACGTACCGTAATAATCTTCATTACCGTAGTAAACATAATTACCCTTATCATCTACCGTTACTTGCTCTGTAATTCCCTGTTCTTTTCTTCTCTTAAATTCTTCCAGCCAATCTGTTGTAAAGATCTGTGTCTTGTTGAGCTTGCTCGGAATCGAAGAATAATTGTTCCAGGCATTATAGGCTGTAAAGAAATGCGAAGCATATTCGTAGCCATCCGTCACAAATTTGGGTAAAGCGATCGGTTTCTGAAAAGAACCACTTCCTGAATAGCTAATAGAAGTTTTTCCGGACTTGGCACGTTTGGTTGTGACAAGTACAACACCAAACGTTCCCCGCGAACCATAGATTGCCGATGAAGCAGCATCCTTCAGTGTGGTTACACTTTCAATATCATTGGGATTGATCGCTGAAAGATCACCCTCAACACCATCGATAAGGACAAGTGCACTCCCCCCCTGACCAATGGAAGTTGTACCACGGATATTGAAACTTGGCGCCCGATTGGGTTTACCATCTGCCGGGGTTACATTTAAGTTGGGAATGACCCCTTGGAGCATCTGGCTTGCGTTGCCCAGCACGCGTCCCTCAAAAGCTTCTGCCCCCACCTGGTCTACAGCACCGGTCAGATTCACTTTTTTCTGCGTACCATAACCGACCACCACGACTTCTTCAAGCGCAGTGTCTTTGGATTCCATGGTGACGTCGATCTGTCCACCTGTCACACCGACGATTTTTTCACTGTAGCCTATGCCTGTCAATTTGAGTTTTTGCCCTACACTGGCTTCGATCACAAACTGACCTGCACCATTTGTTGAGGTGGTTTTTTGGGTAGTTAAATTGGTGACAGTAACTCCGGACAACACGATTCCATCTTTGCCTTTGACCACCCCTCTTACGGTCATCTGAACTGCAACATCTTGCGCTTCTTTAGCCAATTTGACATGATTACGCTCTACGTTAGCCCATGTGGGATAAGATAGACCCAATGCCATACTGATTAGTAATGTCTTCTGCATTTTTTGTCTGGTTTAGAATTTTGCACCAAAGTTGGTACTTTGACTTGGTTTATAATTTACGTTAATGTTAATAAATATTTAATTAATATCACCAATATCAACTGCTAAACAGATTATGCAGAGAAATATTTCACATAAATTTAGTTTTTAGGTAATACAAACGAAAAAGAACTGCCCATTTGCGAGCAGTTCTTACTGTTTATATCCATACCTTTCGGCCAGGAAAGTATATTGATTTAATTTTCTTGAATAAAAGCCAGGATATCTTTATTGATGGTTTCTGCTTCTGTCGTAGGCATTCCATGTGGAAAACCCGGATAGGTTATTAAAGTACCATTTTTTACAAGCTGTGCAGCCCTTTTACCTGTTATATCGATCGGTACGATCTGGTCATCCTCACCATGCAGGACAAGTACAGGAATTTCTAAGTTTTTCATTTCCTCAGTAAAGTCGGTTTCAGAAAACGCTTTGACACAATCATATTGAGCATTTATACCTCCCATCATTCCTTGTCGCCACCAGTTGTCCATTACGCCTTGTTTTACATCCGCCCCGTCCCGGTTATAGCCATAAAAAGCAAGGGTAAAGTCCTGAAAATATTGTTGCCTATGTTTGGCAGTATTCGCTCTTATTTCATCGAAGACTTCCATAGGTACACCGTCGGGGTTTGACGCACTCTTGGCCATCGTAGGTGTAACCGAACTGATCAAAACAGCTTTTGAAACACGCTTTGTACCATAATTGGTGAGGTAGCGAACAACTTCTCCTCCGCCCGTCGAATGGCCGATATGGATCGCATCCTTTAGATCTAACGCTTCCACCAATTGTGCAACGTCCGATGCGTAAGTATCCATCTCGTGCCCATCTGCCGTCTGTGTCGAACGCCCGTGCCCACGGCGATCATGCGCAATTACACGGTATCCGTTATGGAGGAAAAACATCAGCTGCGCATCCCAATCGTCACTGGATAAAGGCCAACCATGATGAAATACAATGGGTTGTCCTGTACCCCAGTCTTTATAATAAATTTCTGTTCCGTCTTTAATTTTTAATACTGCCATAATGCGTAATTTATTTATGTTCTTGTTTATATAATCTCTTACTGTTCCCGTAGCACCTGTACCAGATCTTCCGCTCCTCCGTCAAATTTTTGGCCATTAACAAAAAAGGTTGGCGTCCCATTCACCCCACTCATCATACCACTTTCAAAATCTCCTTCCACACGGTCTACTATTGACTCGTCGTTTAGATCCGATCTGAATTTGTCCATGTCTAATTCCAGCTGCTGGGCCATATCCAGTAGCCATTGGTCATTGAGTGAATTTTGATTTTCGAAAATAGCATCATGCATTTCCCAGAATTTACCCTGAAGCGCAGCTGCTTCGGCCGCCAGTGCCGCAGATTTGGCATAAGGATGCATTTCTGATAAGGGAAAATTGCGAAAGACAAACCGGATCTGACTTCCGAGTTCGGCCATCATCTCTTTTATAACGGGGTGAGCTTTTCCACAATGTGGACATTGATAGTCGCCGTATTCGACAATGGTGAGATCTGCCTGACCGTTGCCCAGTATATGATCAGCCTCGCTGACGTTTGGTTTTAATGACATAATTAATTCGTTTTAAGATTTTCCAACGCCTCGATTATACCGTCAGCACCTGGGTTGACAGCGGTTGGCGACAAGTAGCTCCAGGCAATGACACCTTCTTTATCGATTACAAAGAGCGCGCGTTTGCACTCACCCTCTTCTTCGTCGTAAACACCATACTGCTTAGCGACCTCACCTTTGCCTTCAAAATCAGCTAAGAGCGGAAAATGCAGCTTACGCGACTCTGCAAATGCCATGTGGCACCATTTACTGTCGACCGAGATACCCATGATCTCGGCATCATATTTCTTAAAATACTTATGCATTTCATTGTACAGGGCCATTTGATCGCTACAGACCGGACTCCAGTCTGCCGGATAAAATGCCAGTATCACATTACGTCCTTTAAATTCCGATAATTTAATTTTTTGATCCGGTGTTGCATACAAGGTAAAATCGGGTGCAACATCATTTTTTTGTAACATATCAACTTTTTTAGAATTCAACCATTTTTTGAGATACCAGTCTTGATAGTATTGATATCACTCCTAAATAAAGCACGCTAAAGCAAAAATTGTTTTAAAGAAAAAAAAACACCTCATCCCCGATATGGCTACAACATTCGTTGATCTGCCTACATCTGTCGTGCAGCGATTCACCACCTTTGTACTATTCTTTTATTTAAAAACAGAAACACATGAAATCACAAAAAGTATGGTTTGTCACCGGTGCCTCTAAGGGGTTAGGTCTCAATTTAGTTAAAGAGCTGCTTGCGCAAGATTACCTTGTCGTTGCCACATCGCGGACAAAAAAGGCGCTGGAAAATGAAATTGGTGAAGCGGAAAACTTTCTACCGCTGGAAGTAGACATTACGGATGACAAAGATGTTGCCCGCGCGGTACTTTCGGCCATTGATTATTTCGGAAGAATTGATGTGCTCGTCAATAATGCTGGCTATGGTCAGACCGGCGCACTTGAAGAACTGAGCGAATCAGAAACCCGCCGCAACTTTGAGGTCAATGTTTTTGGATCACTAAATGTCATCCGCCACATTGCGCCCCATATGCGCCGTCAGCAATCGGGACACATTTTCAATATAGCCTCGATCGGCGGTCTGGTTGGTAATTACCCAGCCTTTGGTGTATACTGTTCCACGAAATTCGCAGTAGCTGGTTTTAGCGAAGCCCTAGCGACCGAAATGAAACCTTTTGGTGTACATACAACTGTAGTTTACCCAGGATACTTCAGAACCGACTTTCTATCCGAAGGCTCCCTACAAACCGCAGCCAATCCAATTGCAGCGTACATTACCGCCCGCGAAAGCGAAGCCACACACCAACACGAGATTAATGGAAATCAGGTTAACGATCCACAGAGAGCCGCAACACTATTGATCGAGGTGAGCAAACTGCAAGAACCTCCTGTCCATTTACTGATGGGCCAGGATGCGTATGAACTGGCAAAAAATAAAATCAACATGTTGACAGCGGAGATTGAAAAGTGGAAAAGCTATACCGTATCAACCGGTTTTGACAAATCGGCCGAATAAGACATCGCACTTTGGGTATAAAAAGGAAATTAGTGCCAATAAAAAAAGAAAATAAGTAAATTTACACCTATGGAGAATACATTTCGCTTTCATTCCTTGTCGGAATTTCACAGCTTTTGCGGTCTGCCCAAACCAGAGCATCCGTTAATCAGCTTAGTGGACTATAGTCAGGTACATTACCCTGTAAATGACAAAAAATTGAATTGGATACAACATTTTTATTCGATCGGTTTAAAGAGAAATGTGAATGCCCGATTTAACTATGGTCAGCAGCACTATGACTTTGATTCGGGCGTTCTTTCCTTTGTATCACCCTTACAATTTTTAAAAGTGGAAATCAATCAGGAAGTAGAGGCGAAACCCAGTGGATGGATCCTGTTGATCCATCCCGATTTCCTGTGGAACAGCGAATTGGCAAAATATATTCACCAGTACGATTTCTTTCAATATCAAGTCAATGAAGCACTTTTTCTTTCCGACAAAGAAGAATCCGTAATCGTCGACATTCTACAGAATATTGAAAAGGAATATCAATCTAACATTGACAAATTCAGCCGCGAACTGATTCTAAAACAGGTTGAGCGCCTGCTTATTTATGCAGAGCGATTCTATGAGCGGCAATTTATTACCCGAAAGCGATCCACGCAGGAGCTGGTCACCAAATTTGAGCAGTTGCTCGCAGCACATTTCAAACAGGATATGCTACAACAACATGGGGTTCCAACGGTTGGCTTTCTGGCACAACAGCTCAATCTATCGCCAAACTATCTTGGCAGCCTGCTCCGCATCTATACACAACAAAACACCCAGCAGCATATTCAGCAAAAAATGATCGAGTATGCCAAATTGCGCTTGAGCACCAGCTCCCAGTCCATCAGTGAAATTGCCTATGAATTAGGTTTCGAGCATCCGCAGTCATTCAGCAAAGTCTTTAAAAAGAATACACAGCATAGTCCTCTGGAGTTTAGGCAATTTTTTCAATAAATTACTTCAATTTAATCTGCGTAATATCCCGCTACTCCAATGCCGATTGTCCAAAAGAATTTTGATTTTTCAAGATCCTCCAATAGCATATCCGCATTATCTTCGTATTCGCCATCGGCTTTGATTTCCTCAATCTCCTCCTGAACATCCTCTTCAGTAATCTGTCGCCAGACACCAACAGAGCTATTTAAAAATGTATAGCAGTATCCCGCTTCGGCATCATCAACCTCACCCTGGTTTTTATCCGTTAAGATCGTTACAAGTTCAGTCGCTTCCAGCTGAAATGGATTAACACCGTAGATACTGATCTCCGTTTTTTCCGGATTGGGTCCATTGATGCTTTCTATAAATTCCAATGTTCCCTGATCATTAAAATCAAGTCTCAATTCGAGTTCATCATAATAATATTGGTCGTCCAGCGCATCTGAAGGAGTACCAAGTACACTTTGAACTTCAGCACGGCCCGCACCGAGATTAACCGGACCAATACCTTCAATTTGAATCCCAACAAGTGGGACTAGTTCGATCTTTTTCATGTGTATTCAGTAATTTAAAACAGTGTACCTGCATGATTAACAATTTAAAACATGCTATCGTTTTATCTGAAGGAAATATACCTACAGCTTTATGGTGAAATAAATTAAATGATTCTATATGCCTTTTTTTTATAAAAGGTAATATAGGAATTTAAGCGAATAGGTAATACCTTTGGACCGACAAAATACCGTCTCACTATACAAATTAGATTTTGATGAAATCGAAAAAAGTAAATACCTGCGACCACTCCTGCCTTATGTGCCGTTATGTCTTACAAGACTGGCTCGGACAGATCGACCTTCATCGGAAGAATATCAAATTAAAAAAAGGTGAACAGTTTATCACCGAAGGGCAATCGGTTCAGGGTATTTATTTTGTCCAGTCTGGACTCGTCAAAGTCCATCGCAATCTCGGGGATAAAGAAACCATTGTACGATTTGCAAAAAAAGGAGATATCGTCGGTCATCGTGGGGTCAGTACCGAACAAAATGTGTACCCTATTTCTGCAACAACCCTGAAAGTGTCACAGCTCTGCTTCGTGGAGATGCCGTTCTTCCTGTCCACACTACGCATAAATCCTGAGCTGAGTTACCGGTTGATGTTGTTTTTTGCCGACGAACTACATCTTTCTGAACAAAAGATGACCCAACTGACCCAACTTCCTGTTAAAAATCGCCTTGCCTGGAGCCTATTGTTACTTCACCGTATTTTCAGCGAGGAACATAAGGATGGATATATTGGGTTATCCCTAAGCAAAAAAGACTTAGCATCCTACGTAGGCGCTACGTACGAGACCGTATATCGTACACTGAGCGAACTTATCGAATTAGGAGCCATCATGATGGACAAAAAAGATATTTTTATTAAAAACCTCCAGCTTCTACAGGATCTATCTGAAGAAAAATAGGGGAGCGAAACCGTCCATGACGGCTAACGACTCCCCAAATCATATATTCCCTTAAAAATACATCACCTTAAAATTTATACCCCATACCGACTCCCAACCTCCATTTACCATCAGCAGCACTCGTTTTTGCGGTATAGAATGCTGGCAACTGAATGGCAATATGTCGGAATACAGCTGTTAAACCAAATCCCAGAGAGGGCGTAATCCAGGAGTTCTTTGGCTTCCCCGGATCAACCTTATCTTCTTTCAGCTTTAAGCTAGGCAATAAACCGACCAATAGGCAGCTCTTGGGTGCGAATGTATATTTCAACGCTGGCCCCGTACAATTGATGTAGGCACCATGGTCAGCATATCCTGCCACAACAATTCCTTCAAATAGACTGCCTTTTACTATTTTTTCCTGACCATACATCTGACTGCTAATCATTAACAGCAAGCATACCGTCAACAGTTTTTTCATCTGATCCATAAAATTTAAGTTTGCGAAGTCGACACTTTTTCTTTTTGATGATACGTGTAATAAATGGCCATCCCAGTAAAGAGCAGTCCACCGACAATGTTCCCAGCCGTAACAATCAGCTGATTGCACAGCCACCAGTCGGAAATCGTTACTTTTGCTCCAAACATCATTCCTGCGGGAATCACAAACATATTGACCACAGCATGCTCATAACCTAAAGCAAAGAATATAAAGATCGGAATACCTGCCGCCAATATCTTTCCAAGCGTAGACTTCGATGTCATGGACATCACCACACCCATACACACCATCCAATTACATAGAATGGCTTTGACAAAAGCCGAAAACAAACCCGCAGCACCATGGGCGCTGTATCCAAGTGTTTTCTTTTCACTAATTAGCATCAGACTATGTTCGATGTTTCCAAGCTGGCTCAATTGACCAGTCTCCGTGCTCGCAGCCCAAAACAAAATCGCAAAGAGTACACTACCCAGTAAATTACCTAGAAAAACCCAGAAAAGATTTGAGACCATCGCTTTAAAATTGATCTTTCCTTCAAACCACGCCAATGGTACCAAGGAAAAACTTCCCGTCACCAGTTCGAGACCGAGGATGACAATAATCACAAATCCTACTGGAAAAACAAATGCACCAACTAAACCCAACCCGGTCTGGGAAGTAGCCAATAGGGCAAGAGTAACTGAAATTGCCAGTAAGGCACCTGACAGCGCTCCCCGTATCAAGAGGTCTTTGATCGGAAGCGAAGATTTGTAGATAGCGGTGTTCATCATCGCACTTGCTACCTCTTTGGGGCTGATATAATCCATCGTATTTTGTTTAATAAGATTTTCGATTAACTTTTTTTTACCTAAGCGGTCATTCCGATAAACACACTCCCGTTCTCCACCTTTACCGGATAGGTCTTTATTGCGCATTCTTCTCCCGAAAGACATTCACCTGTATCTAAGGCAAAGGTTTTTTTATGAAACGGACAAGCGACTTTAGGCGTTTCTCCCAAAGACCCCAGCATTCCGCGACTTAAAATCATCTGCCGCTTGTGCGGGCATTCATTCTGTGTAGCATACCACTCGTTGCGACGGGCGAAATAGAATAGTGCGACCTGCTCGTTGTTTAATTTAAGACAGACTCCACCGTTTTCAATGGCATCTTCTATCCGGCAAGCCTTCAGCCATTGCATGTCAATTTTCGTACTCATATGATTTCATTAAAAAGTTTAGCGATTCGCTATTTAATAAGTCCTAATGTTCCAATCGGCGGCTTTCTTCTGTCCGCGAAAACTTTCAAAGCGAACAGTATCGTCCTTCTCATCAGGTGCATTTACAAAATGAACAAAGCGTTTTCGAATTTCAGGATCTTCGACAGCTGCTTTCCATTCGCAGCGATAACTGTCGACGAGTAGCTGCATATCCTGCTCCCACGTATCACCCATCCCCAGACTATCCCCTACCACAACATTCCTGAGATAATCTATTCCGCCTTCCATTTTGTTGAGCCAGGTAGCCGTTCGTGTCAGCGGGTCTGCAGTGCGGATATAGAACATCAGAAAACGGTCTATATAACGAATACACGTTTCGCTATCAATATCCGATGCCAATAATAACGCGTGCTGCGGCTTACTACCGCCATTGCCGCAAACATAGAGGTTCCATCCTTTTTCGGTCGCAATGATTCCAAAATCCTTACTCTGAGCCTCGGCACACTCACGTATACAGCCGCTAACGGCTGATTTGATCTTATGTGGCGCGCGGAGCCCACGGTAACGTTCCTCTATCCTTATCGCAAAAGAAACGCTGTCGTGCAGCCCAAACCTACACCAGGTACTTCCAACGCAGCTTTTAACGGTCCGAAGCGCCTTACCATAAGCATGTCCACTCTCAAAACCTGCAGTAATGAGCTCTTCCCAGATAAAGGGCAAATCATTGAGATGTGCACCAAATAGGTCGATGCGCTGTCCACCAGTAATTTTTGTATACAGATTGTATTTCTTAGCCACCTCCCCGATTACAATCAGTTTATCGGGAGTAATTTCACCTCCTGGAATACGCGGAACAACTGAATACGTCCCGCCCTTCTGTAAGTTGGCCAGGTAACGGTCATTGCTGTCCTGAGCCACATCATTGCCCTTTCCCAAAATCATTTCATTCCAGAGACTGGCAAGCAAGGAAGAGATTAAAGGTTTACAGACTTCGCATCCATGCCCATGTCCCAGTGCATCCAACACCCGATCGTAACTTTTCAGTTCGTGGATCTTGATCAGGTCATAAAGTTCCTGGCGACTCAGGTCGAAATGCTCGCAGATGGTACTCCGAATATATTTTCCTTGCTGTTTCATGGTGTAGTTGACCAGGTCTTTGACCATAGGCACACAACCTCCACATCCCGACCCCGCTCTGGTACATTTCTTCACTGCATCCGCATTTTCACAATCTCTTGTGGCCACCGCGTTGCAGATTGCGGCTTTGGTGACACCTTCGCAACTGCAGATCAATGCATCATCCGGAAGAGCTTCCAGACCAGAAGAAGGCGCTTTACTGTCACGCTGTTGCCCAAAAAGGAGAAGTTCTGGGTGTTCTGCCAACGGCAAACTATTATTAACCGTCTGAAGCAACATGTTATAACTTGCAGCTTCTCCGACGAGTATCCCGCCCAGTAGGCGCGTGCCGTCTGTACTGATATTCAATCGCTTATAAATCCCCTTATTGCGATCCTCCAGTACGATCGTATGCGCATAAGGTTCGCTGATAAAAGGATCTCCGAAACTCGCTACATCAACTCCCATCAATTTTAGCTTGGTACTCATATCAAACCCCTTAAAGGATTTGATATCACCTACGATATGAGCCGCCGCAATTTCAGCCATCTCATAACCCGGTGCAACCAGTCCATAGACCATATCTTCCACCAAGGCACATTCGCCGATTGCATAAATCGCAGGATCCGAGGTCTGCATCTGTGCGTTAACTCGTATTCCGCCACGCTCGCCGACCGCAAGGCCTATTTTCTTGGCAAGCTCATCACGGGGACGTATACCAGCAGATATTACCAATAGATCTGTCTCCAGCGAGGTCCCGTCGTTAAAAGCGATTCCAGTGAGATGATGATCACCCAACAGCTGGCTTGTGGATTTTTGCAAGAAGCAAGTCAAACCCAATGCTGCTAACTTATGCTGCAAAAGTTTACTGGCATTATCGTCAATCTGACGGGGCATCAGACGCGGGGCAAATTCAATCACAGCCGTTTCTTTAAGACCAAGGTCTACCAATGCTTTAGCCGCTTCCAGTCCTAAAAGTCCCCCGCCCATAACTGCACCTGTCTTGACTTTAGCCGCATATGCTTTAATCAATTCCAGGTCTTCAATTGTACGGTAGAGGAATACACCTTCTTTGTCGATACCAGGTATTGGAGGAACAAAAGGTGCAGAACCTGTTGCAAAAACTAAATAATCATATTTCACGGTAATCCCCTTTAGAGATGCAACTTCTTTTTCTATAACATTTATACCGACAACGGGATCACCTAGATGGATTTCTATATTATTTTCAGTGTACCACTCATTTTTCAACAAAAAAAGTTCTGTAACTGAAGAATATTTAAAATAATCAGTCAAATGCACACGATCATAGGCTCGAATTTGCTCTTCCGAGAAGACAACGATATCTAAATCATTCGATTTCTGCTTTAATTTTTCACAAATCTTATTACCGACCATCCCATTTCCGACAATAACAACCTTTTTTTTATCCATGACCCTGCTTTTATTATATAATAATCAATTTCTAGTTTCAACAAGACTAATTTATGGAATAAAAAATTAAAAAATCAAAATAAATATGATTTTTATAACACTTTTTCATGAAAAACATATTAAAAATATATTAAAACATGATTTTTATCATATTTTTTATTATTTTTATAGATATAAACGGTTGAAAAATAAATAAAATGGAGAATTTAAAGCAAAAAACCCTATTTATAGTAGGATCCGGACCTGGAGATCCAGAATTATTGACAATAAAAGCTTATAAAGCGATAAAAAATGCTCAAGTACTCTTATATGACAACTTAATTAATAGGGAAATCCTACAAATAGCAGACAAAAACTGTAAAATACACTATGTTGGAAAACATCCTTATGGAAAATACGTCCCACAGCAGGATATAAATGAACTTATCTTATATTATTGTAGCAAATTCGAACGAGTGGTACGACTTAAGGGCGGAGATCCCTATCTTTTTGGACGTGGTTTTGAAGAATGGCTTACCGTACAACACCGATCTATTAACATCAGCTACATTCCGGGCATCAGCAGCATGCAAGGCGCTGGACTCAACGACATTCCGCTAACACACCGTGGTGTAAGTGAAGGGGTATGGGCATTGACGGGTATGAAAAAAGATGGAACACTTTCTGCCGATCTGCCGCTCGCCGTTCAAAGCAGATCGACCGTAGTCATTTATATGGGAATGCGTAAACTCGACGAAATCGCACGCACCTACGTACTATACGGAAAAGGGGAAACACCAGCTGCCATTATACAGCATGCAAGTTTGCCACAGCAAAAACAAGTATGCTGCAAAGTCAAAGATCTTGTCATGATAAGCAAAGTACATAACATGGGGCATCCGGCGATAATCGTCATCGGAGCGGTTGTAGACTTGCAGCATACATTGGCGGTAGCTGCCGAGCAACGGCACATCATCTAGCGCTATTGCTCTGTCAATTTCAGCACGTCATAACTTTACAAAAATAACGATGTCACATACCAGCAGATATATAATATATTTTAATCTTTATAATATACAGCTATAACGCTTTCTTTACAATAGGGTTGATCCAGTAATCTTCATGATTAGTATGGGAGAAATATTCCATCGGCGTTACGTGGCAATCTATGGTTTCATTGAGACCATTTTCTGTATACATAAACACTTCTTCTGAAGGGAGTACCATGCCGTTGATAATAGCGCCATAGTCCAGACAATGGAGATCGGATAGCAGCACATTGACATAATTTGACACTACCCATTGTTCCATTTCTTCCTTAGTCACCCGTTTTACGCGATCAGCCAAAAACTTGACTTCCTCCATGTCTTTTTCGACACTATCGACAAAAAATAGTTTCAAAAAGGCGTTATATTTATCAAATTCTTTATTTCGGATCGCTTCATTACGAAGAAACAACTTCTCGCCCATCTGCCCGTACTGATCGACATATTTTTTCAGCTCCATCTGCGCAAGCTCGCCGTCCGACCATTTCGCCAGTTCAGAAAGTGCATATACATCGGTACCATGGCCATCGCACTCATTGAGATACGCCCAGATATCACCTTCCACAACTTTAGGTTTACGATGATCCAGTACATTGTAGCCTTGCGCGATCCATGCTTCTATTTGTTCTCTTCTCATAGCTGTTGTTTTAAAATTAAACAACAGCGAAACTGTAATCGTTTTCCTTTTTTCTAACTGAGATTTCTGGATTTCAATTCTGCGTCCACAGCTTTTTCATTTTTACCAAAATATTTATAGGCAATTACAGCTAATAGCAGTGGGAAAATGGTTGGCCAGGTCAAGCCGGCAACGACCATGCTATACACAGCAATACCCACACAAAAGCCAATGATCGAAGCATTGATTACTTTAGTGGATTTGGATTTCTTTTTGAGAACCAACAACTCTTCATTGGTCAATTCATTTAATTTCTTTTCTTCCATGTGGTTTATTCGATCTTCTTAGGTTAGTCACGCGATCTCTTTGATGCGAATATAATTATTTTAACGGACAACTTTTACCTAAATTTTGTCAGTAAAAATGCAAAAATTTCAGTTTTTATGAAAAAATTTCAGCTTTTTCACACTGGTATTTTTTTTGCGATTATTCAGATACAGTCGGCCGGCTGATAATTTTAATAAGTTGTTTTCACTTAATTAAAAGGAGGTTTATCATGAAATTAGCAAAAAGAAACTGGAACAATTTATCGATGTTCTCGCCCATGTTTGATGATTTTAACCGTGAACTTTTAAACTGGGGCAACAAAAACTACTCGCCTACCAGCACCACGGTCCCCGCAGTAAACATCAAGGAAAATGGCGACAACTTTGAAGTTGAAGTGGCAGCACCAGGAATGGCCAAAGAAGATTTTAAGATTACGCTTGATGGCAATCTTCTAACCATTTCCTCCGCCAAGGAAGAACAGCATGAAGAACAAAAAGACAATTATACGCGTCGGGAATTCAGCTATCAATCTTTCCAACGGAGTTTCGAGCTGCAAAAAGATGTGGTGGATCAGGATAACATCGAGGCGCATTATGAAAATGGTATGCTCAAACTGACAATTCCTAAAAAAGAGGAAGCCAAACAAAAGGAACCTCGAACAATTTACATATCCTAAGTCCTATAATACCAACTAGTATGCTGTTGGTCTCCAGAACGGGGACCAACTTCTTTGTTTTCCAAACGTACCGAAATCATGAAAAGATTGAACAATTATAGCATCGAAGTGCATATTCCCTGTAAGGATAGTTATCTTAAGCTTGCTACTTTTGACCTTGGCAACTGCCCCAAAATTGCCGACGAACTCTTCAATGAATTGCTCGGTTCGACGGAACATACACCGAACAGATTGTTGCGTATCGACCTGTTACTCCATGAAGAAGCGGATATACAAATTCCGGTCCGATCCATCAATTGTACCTTGGACGAACTTGCAGACAACACCAAAGCGATTATCAAAAAAGCTTTTCGGGCATTGAATCTGGAATAGCACAGGTGAATTCAAACATATTTTTTACAATAAATTTGAAGGAAAACTTGATTTTCTTCCAAGCGATTTATAATTTGGCCACGGTTTTTTCCTGAAGAAATCACAGGAATCCGAACCGGCATTTTTTGAAAGCTATTATTCTATCTTAAAACATAAATTTTAGTTATTGGATCATGTTTACAAAATTACTAATTACAAACCAACGCCCACGTCTATCTTTCAGGCCTTTTTTTGCTGCACTTGTGGTGTTTGCAAACAGTTTTTATCTCTCAGCTCAGGTTGCTGCTCCCAGCAAATCAAGCTTCGAAGCAAGGTTGCTCAATATCGAAGCTCCCAGCAATGAACCATTTCGCTACAGCACCACGCTAACCAACGCAAGTAGCCAGACCCTTATTTACAACTTAGATGCACAGCTACCGCAAGGTTGGCAGATCAGCTACCGTGTAGACGGATCGCTGGTAACTTCCATTCAGATGCAACCGGGTAAAACGCAAGAAATCGGCATCGAAATTAGTTGCCCAATTACTGCTAAACCCGATAAATATAAAATTCCGCTCAAAGCAACTTCACCAATAGACAATTTCCAACTGGAATTGGAAGCTGTCGTAAAGGGTTCTTATGCGCTGGAGATGACTACACCTACCGGCAGGCTCAGTGACGAAGTCGTATCAGGCAGTAACAAAGAAATTGTTCTGCAACTTAAAAACACAGGAACACTTCCCCTCAACACCTTGGAATTGGGATCGCAACTGCCCACCCGCTGGGAAGCCACATTCACCCCGGCTACCATCAAGCAACTTGAAGCGGGGAAATCCGTTGATGTCAAAGTAGATCTTAAAGTTCCGGATAAAACAATCGCTGGTGACTATGCGGCTAAATTCGATGTCAAGTCCGCCAACAGCAATACAGATCTTTCGTTTCGCATTATTGTTAAAACTTCGCTACTCTCTGGCTGGATCGGACTATTGGTCATCTTCGTGGCAATAGGACTGATCTATTACCTCATCCGAAAATATGGAAGAAGATAAATCCTGATTTGATAATCCCAAAGACTCTCAACATGAAGGATCCTATTATTCAATTGTCAAGTTTGACAAAGAGCTATGGCAAAACGAAAGCAGTGGACGCTTTGGACCTAAAGATTTATCCGGGTGAAATCTTTGGACTTCTAGGTCCCAACGGAGCAGGTAAAACGACGAGTATCTTAATGATGCTCGGACTTACCGAGCCGAGCTCTGGTAAAGCCTACGTCTGCGGACATGATGCCACAAGAAATCCTATCGCTGTCAAAAGAAAGGTAGGCTACCTACCCGACAATGTGGGTTTTTATCCCGAAATGACCGCTTTGGAAAACTTAAGTTTTATCGCGGAACTCAATGGGCTAACAAGAGCTCAAGCGCGCATTAAGTCGCAGGAAATGCTCCAAACAGTGGGATTGGCAAACGAAATGCACAAAAAAACCGCAGCCTTTTCGCGTGGAATGAAACAGCGACTCGGCCTAGCGGAAGTGCTCATCAAAGCACCCGCCGTCGCTATCCTCGACGAACCAACTCTGGGTATTGACCCCAAAGGTGTGGACGAATTTTTGGAACTGATCAAACAGCTCAGCAGAGAGCAGAACCTGACCGTACTGCTCTCCTCGCACCATCTTCATCAAGTGCAACGTGTATGCGATCGAGTAGGTATCTTTGTCGGCGGTAAACTGCTGGTCGAAGGTTCCATCGACAGCCTGGCCAACAACCTCCAGCAGCAAGAAGGCGTCAGTACAGTTATCATGCTCGAAAAAAGTGGCGACAGTAAACGTTTTGAAGCGGCGCTCCAAGAACTCCCCGGGCTTCGGACTCTTTCTTTAGAAGGTGACAGTATTAAGCTGAAATCAGAAAAAGACAACACCGCCGAAGCCGTCCGCATCCTGGTACAGCATGGCGCTGCAATTGTCTCCGTACAGCGCAATGATTATGCGCTTGACCAAATCTATCATACGTATTTCGAAAATAGTAAATTATAAAAATGATGAATGTATTGATCAATAAGGAGGTTGCCACACATATCCGCAGCTGGCGCTTTATCGTGCTGATCCTGCTGATTGTACTGACATTTGGCGCATCCCTGTATGTTTCATCTTCAGGACTTAAAGAAGCTGTCGGTAATATGAAAGATCCCGACCAGTCATTCCTTTACCTCAAGCTGCTTACAACGACGGATAACTCGATCCCTCCATTCCATGTGTTTCTGAATTTTTTGGCTCCCCTATTGGGTATAGCCCTTGGCTTTGATGCCATTAATTCAGAGTATAACAGTGGTACTTTAACACGACTTGTGGCACAGCCCATCTACCGCGATAGCCTTTTAATTTCCAAGTTTCTTGCTCCACTGATTGTTGTGAGCACCCTGTTTACCGCACTCGTCTTGCTCATGATCGGGGGAGGACTACTTGGGACAGGTGTGCGGATAGAACCACAGGAACTCCTGCGCATCCTAGGATTCACCCTGATCAGCATACTATATGTTGCCTTTTGGCTCAGTCTGTCGATATTGCTTTCCATTCGTTTTAGGCAGCCGGCAACTTCAGCGTTGACAGCCATCGGCATCTGGCTGTTTTTTACAGTATTTTTTCCGATTTTGGTCAACTTGGCCATACGGCCATTTTTACCCAATCCCAATTACATTTCAGAGCAGGAATACCTGAGCTACAACGAGCTCATTCTTAACCTGCTCCGCCTTTCGCCCAGCCAGCTTTACACCGATGCCACTACGACCTTATTGATGCCATCGGTACGCAGCCTCGGCCCCATTGCCATGGAACAAATGGTTGGCGCCATTCCGGCACCACTTTCCTTTCGCGAGAGTTTCCTGATGGTATGGCCGCAGATCAGTGGGCTTACAGCAGCCATGATGATCTGCTTTGCTTGGTCCTATTTCATTTTTATGCGAAGAGAAATTCGGAATTAGGAAAGTTGATAATCGATTGAATATGTTTAAAAGCTGGATCTAGGCCGGTCAAATTGTCGTGCAATAGATTACAAAAAAATAAAGGTTGTCTGGAATAGCTCCAGCAACCTTTATGCATTTAAGCTGCCCCCTGTGCAGAGGACGCGCCGTAAAACAATGATCTGCTATAGACTGTTCGAATTTATGTATCGCTTGTGCTTTTTAATGCCCATGCTACCAGCACCGGTTGAAAAAATAAGCGTGCCAGACGTTTACCGTCCGTATCCAAACCAAATCCATCACGGCGATCGGTATATTGCGCAATGTTTCCAGGAAATACAGCCGTAAAAAAAGCAGCAGCAATTTTCCCAACCTTCGACCGCTGTTTAGCGGGCGCCAGTATCAGTGCTGCCCCCAGGGCAATTTCAGCGTAGCCAGAATATACAACGGTGTCGTCTTTGGAGATCGGCACCCAATCTGGTACTTGTGCCCGAAATTCTTTACGAGAAAATGTCAGGTGTCCAATTCCCGCCACCACTAAAAATGCACCTAAACCATACCGTGCAATTTTCTGCATTTGCGATTTATCCTTCATCTTTTAAATTTTTATAGAGTACAGCTTTCTTAGTGGAATTGTTTTTCGCTGCTGAAAAAAGAAGTATTCAGTCGAAGAAAAAAGCGGACTATCCGTTATAAGGAAATCCGCTTTAATAGATAGACATAGGGAAATCCGCCACATTGGGCAGCGTCTCCTATAGACCGAATCGATGTCAAGCAGTAAACAGTTCCCGTTACTCAATCGTTTTCAAAGAAATTAATTAAATGCAGTCGGCACTTCTTTAAAACCAAAAACAGCCTATCTGTAGAAGATAGGCTGCCTTTCGAATAGGAATACAAATCGATCAACCTATCCAGATCTGAACTGTTTTCGCTGATTGAAGGTTTTAAATAAATTCATCGTAATTCCTATTGATGTAAATTCTTTACTGGATCACACCACCCAGTGTTGGGTCTACCCCTACCCTAGCATTACTTAGGCCATTTTTAAATGCATCTATCGCATCCTGTCCGTTGGTAAAGCGCCAGTCTGTTTCCTTATTGATATTAAACCATACAAAACTTTTTATTTTTGGAAACTGCGTTTCCAGCTGCACAAACATATCGTTGATCCATGCGGCTTTATCACCGCCCGTCGAAGAACAGCCCATTTCAGCAATAAAAATAGGTTTGTTCGGGAAAGCAGTAGTTAACTTGTTATAAAGTGGACCAAAAACCTGCGCGAAGGACTGCCAGGTAGACCAGCTCTGAGAGGTCCCAAAATTGTATCCGTCCATACCGATCAAATCCACATAATCATCACCCGGGTAGTAGGATTCTACCGATTGCGGATTTTTATTGCCATTGGCATTATTAGGTGCCCAGGCCCAACGTGCATTTGTACCGCCTGCCGCGCGCACTTTATCGTGCACATAGCGAAAGGCTTTGATATACGTAGCTACGGGTACCACCTGATCATTCTGCATGCTCCAGGGATACCAGTCCCCATTAAATTCATGTGCAAATCGCAATACGACCGGCTTACCAAATTTGGCCAATGCTTCCCCATAGCGTTTGATGTCGTTATCGTATTTTCCGGACATCAATTCATCGAGGCCCATCATGGGTTCCCAGGTTACGTGTGGTACATAGCCCGCTGCGGAAGCTTGCTGGCAAAATGCCGAAGGAAATTCGCGACTACCATCCGCAGTCCAGCCATTAAACATCATGGCCATACTCGGATTCTTACCAAAGCCGTTGTAGAAAGACATCGGCGTCCCCGAGTCATCAAAGAATCCCCAGTAAAGCATGCTAGCATCAGTTTTTTGATTGACTTCGAGCGCAACAACATTCGATTTACCACCAAAAGTTAAATTAAAAGATGCTGTCCCCGCCTGTGCCGGGATACCACTTATTTTATACAGCAATGAACCATAGCCTTTTTCCAAACGCCCTTGCTGCAAAGTCGCCGTCAAGCCCAACACACCCGTTGAAGCAATGGACGCTCCATTTTCAAAGGCTGCCCCATTACCACCAGCATACGGAAGATACACCTCTGCCTCGTACGTAGTTCCTGCAACCGCAGCTTTTGACACTTGCATAAATGCCGCATCCAAAGACTGCACCTCAGCAGATCCGTTAATAATTTCGGCATTGTTTTTCGAGCAGCAGCACAGGTAAAAACAAAGTGTTATAAGCAATAAATAAGATTTTTTAGCCATCATTATGTTATAATTTTTATGCGTTAATTTTTATTTTACAAATAGAATGTCATCAAAATAGATTGTTTCATCCTGTGGAACATTCCAGTTATTCAATCGCCATCCAAATTTCCGGAAGGTCGTTCCTTTACTCCACATCGGTTTAGCGGCACCTTTGCCGATTGGAATTTTATAATAGGTCCATTCTTTTGTCACGATGATCCCCACTCCGGCAAAATCATTTCCATAGCCATCCGGCATTCCGTCACCCATTAGAGCCATTTGGATCCCTTCATTCCCAGCACCGGAAGTCGTTCCTTTCGCCCAGAACGTAATGTAGTTATAGCCTTTATCTTCAAAGCCAACCGTATTGACCAGTCCGCCGGGCGAGTAATTATTTGCTGCATATTTAATTGCCAACGAAGAGGTTCCCCGTTTAAAGACGCTGGTGGATATTGATTGACTAGATCCGTAATCGTCGCCATCTTTATTGGCTCCGATATTGGCACCATAAGTATCTGTAAACACCTGCAGGGCAAGATTTAAATTGACCAATTCAAATGCACTCTTTGTTGTTCCAAATGGTGTTACCAAATCGATCGTTGAGCGCGAGATGCCATCCATCTCAGGTACTTTTACCTGTAGACTATTTGCAGACTGTGCAAGGATAGGGATTGCCGTTTCGCTGTTGGAAAACTTCAAAGCGGTCACTTTGTCGAGATTCTGCCCAGCAATGGTGATGGTTGCGCCCGGCGTTACATTGATCTCCGATGTTGTATTTGCAGACGGAAACAGGCCTGCGATATTGATATCCACCACCGTAGTTGCCCGTTTTTGGTCCAAGGTATAACGGCTTGGATTGGCAATCTGTACCGCTACAACCAAATGTTTACCAAAATTATCCGGGTCTGTAATAACACTGTTGTCCACTTCCAGATAAAAGGTTGCAGACCCGTTCTCCGGCACATCCAGTCGATTGGGCAAGCGGTAGTTCTTGGTCGGAAGTACCTTGTAATCCGCACCAAGGGTCCCTTGCTTTAACAGCTGCTCTACGGTATCTGTATTCGCTTTAACGTCAACGCTGAAAGCGCCTTTGGCTGTCCCGGATAGGGATGCACCTAATAGGATCTTTGTTTTGTTGGATTGTTCATCGACGGTATAGTTCATTCCCGTTGGACTGATCCCATTGGATGATCCCGGGACGGGATAGATCGCATTTGATCCCATGGAAAAATTAACGCTCTGCGGCATGTAAATGAGCGAATCGCCATATTCCTTTGCCGAATCATCCTTTTGACAGGCCACCAGAGTCAAGGCCATGGCCCAGACACTGAATATCCTGTACATGTTATTTTTATAATTGAGTAGATTCATCTGTTCACTCCTCTTTTTATTTTTTCAACTAGTTAATAAACTTCCAACCTTGCTTGCTTGCTTGCTTGCTTTTCTATTACCAGCCTGGATTTTGGATTAGTGTCCCGCCGCTGATATGGATTTCCCCTTGCGGAAAAGGATAGAAGTTCATCTTTGGCGCTATGAAAACCCTATTTTGAACTTGTCTCGTTTCGTATTGCAGCGTACCAGAAGTTGTTTTTGTTACGGTAACACCATAGATCGGTTTATTCAATACGGTGGCGGCATCACCCCAACGGATCAAATCCCAATAGCGGTGATTTTCAAAGGCCAACTCCACTTGACGTTCGTGTTTGATCGCTGTACGCAACTCCGCTTTGCCGCTGACCTGCACCGCTGGCATATCGACACCCGGACGGGCTCTTAACTTATTAATTGCCTCGCGGGCAGTAATCCCCCAACCATTGGCTTGATCGGGGCCATAAGCTTCATTCATTGCCTCCGCATAGATCAGCAGCAGATCGCCGTAGCGGAACAGCGGCCAGTTGTGCGGATTGGTAGCGTTATTGACCAGATTGACATTGTCGTTAACAAATTTCTTCAGGTAATACCCCGTCCTACTCGCATTGGCACGTCTCCTATCATCCGTTCCGCCGGCTGTCTGATCGATCGTACGGTTGTTCCACTCACTTCCGTTCACCACGACCGTATAGCCGAGACGTGGATCCCGGTTATCATAAGGCTTACTCGCTGAATAGTTGTCCAGCTTTTCGTAGGCCGACACCAAATTCTCGCTCGGTGTGACTCCACTCAATCCGCCGGGTGTGGCAATCGGATAGTTTGCACGTTCCAGATCGTTGCTAGCCGTGTAGCGGATCGCCATAATGGTTTCGGCACTATTGAGCGTATTGTTGCCAAGAAAATAATTTCTATAATTGTTGTCCAGCGCATTTTTCCCACCCGCATCGTCCATGCGATCGGCAAACTGCAATGCCTCCGCAGCAGCCTTTGCCGCACGCTGCCATTTGGTGATATCGTTACCGGGATTATGCAGCGGACTGGCGGCATAGAGCAGCACACGCGCTTTCAGCATAAGCGCAGCCCCCTGATTAAAGCGGCCGTCCAGATTTGTAAATTGCGAGGTTTTCCAGTTTGGTTGCAGGTCTTTTACGTGGCTATCGACAGATGTCACGATATATTCGACGACCTCCTGAAACGAAGAAGCAGCAATAGCTGGCTTCTCATTCACGCTGAACGTTTTGGTCAATAAAGGCACGCCGCCATAGCGCTTGATCAGCTCAAAATAATAGTATGCCCGAAGCACGTGTGCTTCAGCTATTGACCAGCCCATGGAGGCTACATCGTTGAGATACTTGGTACGCGATTCTTGCGTGATGGTATCGCGGTTGACAGCAAGCAAAGCTTTGTAGTCACCCCCTTTTTTGTCGATGTATTCCAAAAAATAATTTGCGGCATAGATGCCCGAATAATACATATTGTAACGATCGTCGGGGTTATTAAACGCGCCCCAGTTGCCATTATTAAACAGGTAAACGTCTCCTATAGTATTGGTCTGCTGGGCTTCATCGGTAGCCGCAGCAAAGAGATTTCCGTCCAGTGCCGCAAATTCGTTTCGCTGGGACAGATAAGCATAGGGTGTATTGGCCAGCTGCATCAGACTTGTGTAGTTGCCATCGATGTTTTGCTCCGTGGGCTGCGTATCGAGACGCGTATCCAAAAACGACTTCCCACAGCCCGAGAGACTAAGCACTGCTATCGCAATTGCTATTTTGGTGGTTATATGATCACGTAAATACATGGGATAAACAATTAAAAGGTAAATGAAATTCCTAGATTATAAGATTTCAGCGCCGGATAGCCCGCAGGTGTCTCCGGGTCCATTTGGTATTTCCGGTAGAATGAAGACCAGACAAATGGGTTAACAGCGGTCAGGAACACCCTGAACTTCTGCAGGTGCAATTTCTCCGATACAGCGGATGGTAAGGTATACCCGACCTGCAGCGACCTCAACTTGAGGAAGTCTCCATTTTTCATCCAAAAGGTTGAATTGGTATAGTTGTTCGCATTGCTCTGCGTCGTTAACCGCGGAAACGTTGCGTTATTGCGGGTATCAATGCCTTCCGTTGGATAATAAGCCCAAGCATTTCCGGCAATGGGATAAATTGTCGTGTTTCCCACAAAAGGAACCACCTGATTGTAAGCGGCGCCCAATAAATTAATATCCATACCTGCTGCTCCTTGAAATAAAGCCGATAAATCAATGCCTTTGTACGCTAGGCCCAGGTTGAATGCATAATACCATTTAGGATAGGCCGGTTTGCCAATAGCGGTCACATCGCTTTGATCGACGAAGCCATTTTGATCCAGATCTTTGTATTTCAGATCCCCCGGTTGCACCGGACCAAAGCTTGGTTTGGCGAGTCCATCTTTTAGGCTGCCATCGGCGTTAAAATCCTCAAATTGGTAGAAGCCGTCTGCCACCAGCCCCATAGGTGTACCTATAGCACGCCCAGTTGTATTGGAGAAGGCGTTTTTATTGGGTATCTCGGCCTGATAAACGATCTTGTTTTTCGCATAGGTCGCCATCATACCTAGGTTCAGCTGCAGCGCCCCGATCTGCTCCTGATAACTCAGCCCCAGTTCAATCCCTTCATTGTTCACCTTACCAATATTCTGAAGCGGCAACATATCTGCGCCGGTATAGCCCAGGTAGCCCGCTATGAGGTTGTTTCGTGTAATGATGCCCGATCTGCGATCGCTAAACCAAGTCGCCTGAAAATCAAGATTTTTAAGTAGCCGCAAATCCAGTCCCAGTTCGTATTTCATGCTTTGCTCAGCGGTAATATCTGGCGTAGCCAGACGGCCTAATCCCAGTCCACCATTAAAAGACAGACTATTGTTGCCCGTTACACTGCCAGGGAGGAAACGATAATACTGCTGATAGAGGTATCTACCCTGCAGTGTCTGGTCGTTGCCGGTCTTTCCCGCGGCGATGCGCAGCTTGGCATAGTTGATCACCGGATTATCTTTGAGGAAATCCTCTTCCGATAGTACCCAGCTTAAAGATGCTGCAGGATACAATTTCCAGCGGTTTCCCGGTGCATAAGCATCCGATTCGCTGTATCCCCAGCCGAGTTCGGCGAAGTATTTCTCCTGATAAGCATAAGATGCCCTTCCAGAAATCTGCTGATAGTGGTAAGCAATTTTTGACGCATCCTCATTGGCATCGGGGATCATATCGCTTGCATAGTAATTGACCACGGCGTTAATATGATGTTTACCGAACTGCCTTTTATATCCAGCCGAAAGGTTGGACTGCCGCCAGGTCAACTGCCCATAAGGGGTGTTGGTTCCGAAAACTATCGGTGTATTCTGATCGGCGGTCGCCTGTTTACCTTCGTAATAACGGGCATAGGTAGCGGTTTTATTCTGGATCACACGCGACCAGGTGTTAAAAGAAACCGCCTGTTCAAGGTACAAGCCTTCTGTCAGGAAGCTCAGATCTTCGCGCAGGCTAAAGTTTCCCTGTAATGTACGGTCATGCGAAGCATACATACCCAGGGCATTCAGTTCCGCAACCGGATTATTTGGATAAAGTGCATTACCCGACCATTGTCCTGTCAGCGCATCGCGCACGGGATAGATATTATTGGGGTAAGTTGTTAGCCGCTTCCAAAAATTCTGCGCATTGTCGTAGGTGTTGTTGCTAAAGGGCTGGCTATAACTTTCGATACGCCCGCCCAGATCAATCTTTCCAGTAAAGATTTTAAAGAACTTCAGGTCCACATTCGAGCGTAGATTATACCTTTTGAGGCCTGTATTGCGGCTTGCTTCAGCGCCACCCGGGATATTAAAGAGTCCCGTTTGATCCATATAATCCAGGTAGAGGTTATATTTAGCCACCTCCTTCATGCCGCCCTGCATATTGACATAGGTATTGGTGTAGCGGCCGTTATCGCGCAGCGACTCGTTGAGCCAGTCTACATTGGTACCGGATCCATCTTTGTACTGCTGCAAGGCCTGATCGTTGTAGGCCGGAGACCACTGAAAGCGGTTGCCATTGAGCGCATAGGCATCGTTACTGATGGCCTGATTGTATAGATTGGCGTATTGATAAGCGTCGTAAGGCTTCCTGATCTTGACGGCCTGCTGAATGCCAGATATTACCTGCGCATCAATGCGAAACGTATCGGTATTGGCCCGTTTTGTCGTCACCCACAACACGCCATTGGCGCCTTTCATGCCAAATGTGGCTAGACTCACAGGATCTTTCAAGATGGTCACACTTGCGATCTCACCTGCGGCAAGGTATTGAAAATAGAACGATATATCCACCTGAAAACCATCCACGTAACAGACCAGGGCAGCCTGATCGTACGTTGCCCTTCCCCGCATTAGGAGTGTTGCCTGATCATACCCCGGCTGACCATTGGTTTGGCCTACCATCAGTCCGTTGAGCTGTCCATATAAGGTATTGGTTAAGTTTGCCACAGGTATCTTTTCCAGTTCCTGCCCACGTACTGTAGCATAATTTTTCACTTTTTGGCTGTCGGTAGAATCCGGAGCAATCCATTCGCCCGGTTGCTGCGCCATCAAGGACGTACTTCCCGACCACACGGCAAAAAGTAAGGCCGTAGCCTTTTTTATCATTGAATAGGTATTCATAGTTTAAAGTCTTCTAATAGGGTCAGTCTTATCAATTAATAGCCCGGATTCTGGATCAGATAACCTTTGTTTACCTCACCTTGTGGAAAAGGATTTAACAATTGCCTAGGATGCCAAAACCCATTATAACGTACCGCATTTCCAAAATTGGTATTTCCCGAAGGCAAAGCGTCACCACCGTTATTAAAAACCAGAAAACGGATCGGTCCACCGATGATGCCCTTGTCGATCTGGCTATCCTTCCAATGTTTCAGGTCGTTAAACCGGTATTTTTCCTGGATAAACTCAATCGCCCATTCCCGTTGGATAATTTTGCGCAGTTTATCTTTATTGGTCTCGGTAATAGCCGGCAGTCCTGCACGCTGATGGATTACATTAAGGCGGCTGAGTGCTGCGACAGGTTGCCCCATTTCGTTATACGCTTCTGCCGAACTTAAATAATATGCCGCCAGACGGAAAATCGGAAAGTCAAACCATTCACGGCGCCCTGCTTTATAATAAAACTTGGTCGGCTGTCCGGCACCAAAATGGTTGACATCCTTATAATGCTCGTTCATGTGCCAGATGGGATCGCCGGGGTTGTTGTCGGCCTGCATTTCCCAACCGTTGAAATCAGCGCGCATGCGTGGCTCCATCTCCTTAAACTTGGTGAGGTATTCCGAAAACGGAGCGGTTTGACCTACCCCTGGCCAGCTCTGCTCGGTGCCGTCTGCTTTGTAATAATTTTCCAGCATACTGCTCGATAGCACCGCTCCATTGGCCTGATAATGGTAGTTGACCACATTAAAAATATTGTATGGACCAGCACCACCAGAAGATGGAACTTGTTGTTTGAACGCTAAGATCACTTCCCGGTTGCTTGGTGTGGAGGTAGCTGTACCATAGTCAGCCAGCGGATTTCCCGTATTGATGATACGCAATCCCCCTGCCCCTTCGGCTTCTTTGATCAGGGCTTCACTGGCTTCGAGCGCAACATTCCAACGTTGTGGATCATTGTTGCCAAAGCAGATCAGCGCATTGTTTGCGCCCAACTGCAAATAAGGTGTTGCATTGTTGAACAAAGGCCGCGCCGCATAGAGCAAAGCTTTTGCTTTAATTGCCAATGCTGCCGACTTGGTCATCCTGCCCAGCGAATTATCTGCCCAGCGCGAAGGTAAGATGGCCGCAGACTGATCACACCAGCTTACAATACTATCCAATACATTTTTTATCGGCGCGCGCTGGATAGCCAGTTCTTCCAGATTGTTTAAGGAAGTCAGTGGAAAACTTTTGGAGATTATCGGTACCCCACCATACATGATAAACATTTGCGTATAGCGGTAAGCGACCAGCGCCTGCATTTCGGCCTGAACAATTTTCTTATCGGAGTCGCTCATATCAGGCACCCGGCCGATATTTTCCTTGACGAGGTACGCCTTGCGGATGGCCTGAAAATTGTCGGTGTAACCGTCGTTGCCATAACCACCGTTGGATCCCATGTCCTGGCTATTTGAATTGGGGGTAAAACCACCGCCAAGAATAGATACCGCCGCCACACTACCCGGGATCTGCACCCAGAAAGCCTGACTACCCGCCAGCTGATCATCGGTGCTCGGTGAATAATAACCGTTCCAGTTCAGCCCCTGACGCAGAGAGGCAAAATAAGCGCCTGCAATGGCATTGTAAGCGTTGGCGGACTGGTTAAAAATTGTATCCACCGTCGGGTTCCCCCGGGAGGGACCTGCAAAAAATCTTTTTGGCAAGATATACTGCTTCCCAAGATCACCATGGACATGGAAGCAAACAAAGCCTTTTGCCAATAGCGTTGTATTATATCGATCATATCTGTAAGTTTTAAAATGAAATGTTCACCCCCAGGTTGTATGTTCTCACAAGCGGGAATATATAGCCGTTGCTATTCTGACTAGTCGACTCGGGGTCTATCCCTTTCACGAGCTTGGTCCAGGTGACGAGGTTATTACCACTGGCATACACCCGCACGGCGCTTAGCCCGACACGCTGCAAGAGTTTGCTGTCGCGGACGGTATAGCCTACAGAAGCATTTTTCAAACGCAAAAAGTCTGTTGAGCGCAGCCAGAATGTACTCCTTATTTTCGAAGCCTGCGAAACCCCGTCAATAGCATTCAGTGCAGGGTACAAGATCTCCTGGCCACTTTCATATTTTTCCTGCGTCCATCTGCCATTATTGACTTCCTCGACAATACGATTGCCGCCGTAGTAGGTGTTACTGATATCATAAGAGCCTTTTGCAGTACCGATAAATAACGTATTTAAATCCCAGCCTTTGTAGGTGACACCCAAACGGAAGTTGTACGATATCAGCGGAAAAGAAGGATAGCCAATCGGGATCATATCGTTGTTATCGATAATACCATCGCCATTAATGTCCTTATAGCGTAAGTCGCCAACATCCACCAAATTGCTAAAGCTATTGTAAGGACGGTTGGCCAGTTCGGCAGCATTGTTGTAAAACCCATCCGCGACCAATCCCTTTGGCTGGCCAATCATGTATCCCGTTTGGTTCATCCAAGGATATGGGAAAGCCGCTTCGGCCATGTAATCTATTTTATTGCGTGCGTAGGAGAAATTTCCTTTTAAGAAGTAGGTAAAGTCTTCGCTTAACTTATCGTCCCAGCCCAATTCAAACTCCCAGCCGCTATTGCTTACCCGACCAACATTGGAGACCGGGGTACCGGCAACGCCCAGATTTGCTGGAATAATGCTCGGCTGAACGAGGATAGAGGACCGTTTTTCATTAAAATAAGTCCCTGAAAAGGACAATTTATCACGGAAAAATTTCAGGTCAAGCTGTACGTTGCTCTTTTTTGCCCGTTCCCAGGTGACCAGCGGATTTCCGACCGACGCTTCAATCGCTCCCGGAATATGCGGATTGGTTGCCGAGCCATCTGTGCTTCCAAAATAATAGCCATTGTTTTGATCCCCTAAATTCCATGAATTGGCCAAATAGAGGTAACGCATCCCACCGATCTGATCATTACCGACCTCACCATAGGAGGCCCTAATCTTGGCAAAGCTCAAAACGCTGTTGTCTTGCAAGAAAGACTCTTTGGAGATAATCCAGCCCGCAGAGAAAGCCGGAAAGAAGCCAAAACGCTTACCCGGAGCAAACTGTTCGGTCCCATTGTAGGCCATATTCACCTCGGCCAAATAGCGTTCGGCATAGTTATAGGTCGCCCGCCCAACTAAGCTCATCAAACCCGAAGGTGTATTAAAGGCTAGGTTGTTATCAATGTATTTTTGGGCATTCGCCAAGACGAGACCCGATACATTATGCTTTCCAAAGTCGCGGTTGTAGTCTACGCCAGCTTCATAATACATTTTTCTAAAACTGGAATTGAATAGGTAGTCGGTGAGACTGTTGTCGGTACTCACCATACCCCCGATGTAGACGATTTCTGTCGGATTTTGCGGATTTCGGTAAGCCGAATAAGTCGGTACACCTGGTGTGACGGTATATCCTTTTGCATAATTATCGTCATAGGCCACCGTAAAATGGGATTTAAGACCACGCGTCAGATAATCCATTTTATGCTTCAGCACCGTTTGCGCACTGAGGTTGGTTCCCTGTGTGACGCCGTAGCCGCGCGTTACAAGATTGAGCGGATTAATGACCTGGCTTGGGAAGCCCCCATTTCCTCCTCTGACCGTCCCGATGGGGTTCGTTGGGCTGCCATCGGCCCCAAGAAAGTTTAGTACGATTCGGCCATCAACGATTCCGGGCGAAATAAAAGGCCCATGTTTGAGGTCGAGCAATATCGCCTGATAACGAGACGCCAGGTCGGATCCCTGCACGTTACTAAAGTTGTCCGACTTCGGGTTGGCAATTTTATTCTTTAAAAATTGTCCGCTGATGTTGACACTGATATCCAGATTTTTGACGACCTCAATATCGAAATTATTACGGAATGTATACCGGGAGAATTTTGGATCCACATCTGCGCCGGCTATTTTTGTATAGTTCAGAATACTCGTCTGATCAAAATATCCGATCGAACTGGCATATTTAAATCGTTCGCTGCCTCCCGAAACATTTAAGTTGTATTGATTTTGACGTCCTGTGCCATTGAAGAGTTCTTTGTACCAATCGTGACTGGTGTAATACAGTGCCGGACTGTTTTGCAGCTGCTGCTTCTGTTGCTCGTTGAGTGGCATGGCTGCAATTTCTGCTGCTGTATAATCGCGGTTGTTTTTAAACTTCCAAAGCTCATCTTCCGAAAACAACATATTATTATACGAACCGTTCCCTGAAGCATCCAGTTTGCGGATCGATTCATTTCTGCTGGAAGCAAAGTCATGCGAATTGGTCATGCCCATGAGCGATGTTGCGCGCGTAAACCCCGTGTTGGCCGAGAAACTAAAAGCAGGTCTTCCCGAGCGGCCCCGCTTAGTGGTAACGATAATCACGCCATTGGCCCCACGGATACCGTATACCGCTGTCGCAGAGGCATCCTTTAAGATACTGACGTTCTCAATATCGTTGGCATCAATGGCGTTCAACATGGTAAATGGATTTTCCGCAGGCTGCTGCACACCGTCGATAACGACAAGCGGATTGGACCCATTCAAGGTCGATATTCCGCGGATGCGCAAAGTCGTTGCATTCTGCCCTGGTTCGCCGCTGTTCTGTATCCCAGTGATACCCGGCGCCATACCGACCAGCATATTACTGACATTGGCTACAGGCGTTTGTACAAGATCTTTTCCTGCTACCACACTGACAGAACCTGTCACGGTAGGTTGTTTCTGTTTACCATAGCCGACAACCACCACCTGCTCCATCTGAATATTATCTTTATACAATTGGATGTTGATGGCTTTCAGGTCGCCTACGACCCTACGTTGCGGCAAGTAACCGACGAACGTATAGATAAGCGTATCGGTGGGAAGTGCTTTTATCGAATAATCCCCCGTGACATTAGTCAGTGTCACATTATTCGAATTTTTGACGCTGACATTAACGCCAGTCAGCGGACGCCGCTGCTCATCCACCACATTTCCAGAAATGCGGATTTGCGCATGAGCCATGCAGGTGATGGACGCCATAAATATCCCTAAAAAGGCTACCTTTTTAGAAAAATGTACTGTCGAGCGTTCAAGACAAGTCGAATGACTGTCAGTGGACAAACAAATCATATTTATCAGTTCGTTTATAATTTTGAAATTATTTCCCTTACGGTAACCTGAGTGGTCAATCAATAAATTGGTTACAGCATAGCATCAAAATTAGGATATTGGCTATGCTTGAGGGATGAATTTTCGCAGAATATAGGGGGAAAAATGTTTCATTTCACCCGTTTTAAAGCTTCTGGCGGTGTTTTTCCTGATAGGCAGACGGTGTAATCCCGAATTCTTCACGAAATACCTTGGTGAAATATTTGGGATCTGTAAAGCCCACTTGGTAGGCAATTTCAGCGATCGACCACTGTCCGGTTTCGAGCATGTGCTGCGCCCGTTGCAAACGGATGCTGCGGATAAATTCCACTGGTGTTTTGCCGGTCAAGTCAAAAATCCGCCGGTACAAGGTCGCTCTGCCCAAAGCAAATGCCTCACCAAGTCCCTGCACGGAGAGGTTCGAATTGCCCATGTTAGCCTCTACGTAGGCCAGTACTTTTGTGATCCATTCATTATCGAGTGAAGACGTGTCCAGCTCACTGGCAGCTACTGAAACCTGCTTTTGATAAGTTTCCTTAAAGCGATCCTGCTGAGCGAGTAGATTTCTCATTTTTGAAATCAGCATTTCCATACGGAACGGCTTGGTGATATAATCGTTGGCTCCCATTTCGAGGGCATGGAGCTGCCGCTGTTCGGAATTGACCACAGTCAGCAGGATAAAAGGAATAAAAGCCGTCCGTTTGTCTGTCTTAATCTTCTGGCAGAGCTCCGCACCATTCATTTCGGGCATATTGAGATCGCTGACGATCAGATCGGGATGCTCAGCAAGGGCCTTCTGCCAACCTTCCTTTCCGTTTGAGGCCACGATAACCTGAAAATACGGCTGGAGAAATTCCTTCATGTAACTGCGGTAGTCGTCGTTGTCTTCCACCAACAGTACGGTTTTTTGCATCGAAAGAGCGGAGCCTATGTCTTCCGCTAGCACATCATCGGAAATGGCTTCATTCTGTTCTTGGATATCTTGCAACGGCAATTGCAGCACAAATGTACTTCCCTGTCCGACTTCGCTTTCAGCATGCAGGGTACCCTTATGCAGCTTGGCAAACTCCCGGCTGATGGCCAGTCCAATACCACTCCCCTGGTTGATCATATGTTTGGGCAGTTCGTTCTGAAAAAAACGTTCAAAGATCTTTTCCAACCTATCGGCAGCAATACCTATCCCCGTATCGCTGACGCGGATTTCGAGCCGATCACCCGACCGCGTATCGACGGAGAGTGTTACACTGCCTCCCTGAGGTGTAAATTTGAAGGCATTGTTCAACAGGTTGAAGAGTATGCGCTCCATTTTATCCGGATCCAGGGCTGCCCAAACATCCTCGCCTATGGTTTCGAAGGCAAACTGCACCTGACGTTTTTCAGCCAGATCGAGAAATGAATCGTAGACCTCTTTACAAAGCCCAAAAATCCGGAGGTTCTTTTTATGCAGATGCAACTCACCGAGCTCCAGTTTCCGGAAATCCAGCAGCTGATCAACGAAATTGAGCAGTCGCCGAGCATTTCGGTGGATCAATCGGAATTGCCGTTGTTCATTTTCGGGATAAGGCTGATCCAACAATTTTTCTACTGGTGTCAGGATCAAGGACAGCGGAGTTTTAAGCTCATGGCTAACATTGGTAAAAAAGTGGATCTTCATCGCATCCAGCTCCTGCCTACGCAGCTGCTCCTGTTCCTGCTGTTCTTGCTTAAATTTCAGGCGGGTACGGCTGATGATCCGATAACGCCCCCATACTAGTCCCAGTACGATGACTAAGCCATATAAACCATATGCCCAGGTACTCGCCCAAAAAGGAGGCATAATCTCAATATCCAGCTTGGCGTATACTGGATCGGCAGCACCACTTTCTTCGGCACGCACCACGAGCGTATATTTTCCGGGTGCTAATCCCGTAAAACTTATTTTTCGGCTGTTCCCATCCACGCTTACCCACTGGTCATGTAACCCCTGCATCCGGTAGCTGTAGTTTATTTTTCCGGCGTTGACAAAATTGAGCGCTGCAAATTGGATGGCAAACGCATTCTGATCGTATTTTAAAGCCAGTTTATGGGTGGTGGATATACTCTCCGACAGAATCAGGTTACCTTCATATTCCTCCCCCACGCGCACACTGTTATTGAACAACTGCAGATCAGTAAACAGCAACGGATAACGATGCCCCCGAATAGGGTCATTGGGCGGAAAGAACAGGTTAAACCCATTGCTGCCGCCAAAAATCAATTCACCCGCTTTTGTCACAAATGCAGCGTCGTCATTGAACACATTGCCCTGCAATCCATCCGTTTCGTCGTAATTCCGAAAGGATAATTTTAGTCCACCGTTTACATACTGCGGTGAAATCCTGGATAGGCCGTTGGGCGTACTTGCCCAGATGGTGTGCTGATGGTCCATGATCAGGCGCAAGATGGTCTGGTGGGGCAAGCCATCGGCTTTGTGGTATTTGAAAAACTTCTTCTGCTGCGGATCGTAAATCGATAGGCCATCCCGCGTGGCTATCCAAATGAATCCCTTTGCATCCTCGATGACATCCAGTACCGTGGTATTACACAAGCTATTTGCTGCACCTTGCTGATAGCTAAAATGCTGCAATAATTTTCGATTCCGATCATACAGTTCAATACCGGCCGAACCACCTACCCACAGGTTTCCCTTCCGGTCCTCCATGATGGCATTGACCGAAAAGTTAAAGGGATGATTGTAGCGGTAATCCACAAAACTATTCGTTGTCCGGTCTAGAAGCTGCAGTCCCTTGTTTAATGTCCCCACCCATAAGCGTTGTTCGCGATCTTCAAATATCTCCCAAACGTTATCTTCCGATAAACTTCCCGCACGCTTGCTATCGTGTCGATAGTAGGTAAAACGCTGGCCGTCGTAACTATTCAGGCCGCCGAAATAAGTACCGATCCACAGCTTATTATCGCGGTCTACATATAAGCTCGCAATAATATTGCTTGAAGGTCCGCTTCCGTTATCCGCTTGCAGATATTTTGTAAACGTTTTCGCTGCCCGATCGTAATAGAGTAAACCCCGCCCATTCGTACCGATCCATAGATTTCCGCGTTTATCCTCGGCAAAACAATTCACATCGTCAAAAGGTAAACTCTTTAGGTTATTCGGATCGTGACGGTATTGCGGAAACGAAGACTTTGTCTCGCTATAAGAATTAATTCCTGCTTTAAAGGTCCCCATCCAGATTGTTCCTGACGCATCCTTTAGCAACGACTGTATTGCATTTCCCGGCAAAATTTCTTTTGCACCAAAATCATTCGAGATATAGCTAATGGCTCTCTTTTGTTTATCAACGAGGTTAATTCCACCATGATCTGTAGCAATCCATATGTTGCCCCTATCGTCTTGCACGATGCCGTTAACGATATCGTTATTGAGTTGAAGCTGACCGACTTTTCGATCCAGTGTCAGCCATCTGTTATCTGCGGCAGAAAGCCAATAAACTGCATTCGCCTTGCCGGGCACATAGATCCAGGCATCATCCTGTGCATCGATGAAAAGTTGGTACCCTTGCTCGGCATTACTTGCGGGCACATGGAGCCTTCTAACCAATTGATTATCCGAATCCCGTCGTACGTCAACTGTTCCATCGGTATACACTATCCAGCTCTGCTGTCTGGAATCAAATGCAAGAGATGAGACCGCATTGCTGTAAAGCGGTCGGCTGCTGTTTTGCGAATTTAAGAGCTGCGACTTCTTCTCCCGGATGAGGTATTTATAAATCCCTTCACCCGGATAGATAAACCAGAAATTCCCACGGCTATCGGTAACGATTGTTTTGAACCACTCGTGCGGCAAACCGAGCTGGGCGAGCCAACGTTTTGGCCTGGATTCAAATTGTTCCTTGGCTGCATTGTATCTGTTCCAGCCCTTTGGTGTATAGATCCATAACGAATGGAGCGGTCCTTTGACTATTTTATCGATATAATTATCGTTAATACTGGTGCTATCCTGCTCGTTGTGAAGAAAAACCTTGAAGTCATAGCCGTCGAAGCGATTCAATCCTGAAGCCGTACCAAACCATATGAAACCATTTTGGTCTTCGGCCATAGCAATCACCCGACCATTGGAAAGACCGTTTTTGATGCCCCTATTGTTAAAGAAATAGCTTTTTTCCTGCGCATCCGCTTTTGTGCACAGCATAATTGTCGCCAGCGAAAACAAAAGGCGACAGTAAACCATTAAAAAAAAGGATCTTTGTTTCAATTCAGCCAATACTTTTGATAGGGGAAACGCTAATTAATTATTTTCCACATTAGGATTGTCAAAGATACGTTTATTCCCTTACATCGTATAAATTAAACTTTTTTTGGACAACGTGAATGGCTTTACCTCGGAAAGTCCGTTAATCGTCTACCTGTTGTGGATGTAACTGTTGGCCAACAACACTATTTATCAAGAATAAACCGACTTAAATTTATACCTGATTGGGTATAATTGTTACTAAATACAAATAAATATACCCGATTGGGTATACAAAGAAATTGCAAATAATAGCATAAAACAAAGTCTCTACCCAAAAGAACGGATCGAATGTTAGAAAAAAAAGAGCGAATCATAAACCATCGCCATGCGGATATAAATTGGTCGAATAATTGCTTTATCAAGCTGTGCATATTTGCATAAAACACAAAGTCGATCCAACATGAAAAAATATATTATCGTATTCAGCTTATCCTTACTTACGCTAAGCGTTTCAGCACAAAAGAAAAAGAAAAAAGAAGTACCGCCGCCAGTGGTAAACCCCATTCCCGAAGCACAAAGAGTAATCGAACAGGCGGGTAATTCGGAAAGAATGGAATCCGGCATGATAACCATGCCCATGCGGGCGGCCAATCAGGTGCGCATCAAAAAGACAGATGGGCAAGAACTGACGTTGGAGAACTTCGAAGAACTGTTGAATACCGATCTTTCCCAGATCCAAACCTTAGCGCTGAGTTCATCCATCTCAGGAAAGAAGCTCGACAGCGGCATCTTACAGAAGGTGATTGACGAAGGTAGTCAGCTGGAAGAATTGGAAATCAGCAACCTGACTATCATTCGCTTTCCTGAAATCAAAACTGTCCACCCCACGCTGAAAAGAATCACATTAAGCAAAAATGAGCTCAGCACACTGCCGGAAAACATTTCAAACCTGACAGCACTGGAAGAGTTCGACTGCAACAACCCCTTGACGACTTTGCCTTCATCCTTTGCACAACTCAAGAATTTAAAACAATTGGGGTTAAATGGTAATCTATTTACCGCTTTCCCCAAAGAAATTTTTAGTCTTGGCAAACTAAACTTCCTATCCCTTTCTGGCCATTATAAAAGTGAAACTAAGCTAAACGAACTGCCTGATTTATTTGAGCAGTTGCCCGAACTAAAACAAATCGGTATCGAAAACGCGGGGTTGACTACGCTACCAAAATCTATTGCTTCCCTTAAAAATTTAGAGAAGGCCAATTTTTCATTCAACCAGTTTACCAGCTTCCCTGCAGCCCTGCAAAACAATCCCAAACTGGTGTATGTACCGTTTACGAATAATCCCCTTCAATGGGAACCATTCTTGGCTTCTGTAAAAAAAATCAAGTGGAGCGGGCTTTTCTTCTTGAACGATACAGGATTGACAAAAAAACAGTATGAGCAGGTACAGCAGATCCTAAGCAAAACCAATGTTTATTATGATGAAATGAATGACTAAGTTCAATTCTAGCAAAGGAAGCAAACTCTATACAGATAGTTAGACAACCTCACTATCAACCACTTCAATAACAAAAGCAAAGAACGTTTATATTTACGAGGGATTCATAGAAGCTTGCTGTACAAATTTGGGTTTCACGCCAAAATGCTTTTTGAAGCTTGCTGAAAAATGCGCAGGATTGCTATAGCCTAGAAAGCGTGAAATTTCATTTATTGGCCGATCGCCCTTTGCAAGCAGGCGCTTCGCTTTTTGCATCCTACTCGCTGTGACATAGCCATAAATGGTTGTGCCGTAGCATAGCTTGAAATATTTTTTCAAATAGTTTTCATTCGTTCCCAATTCGACAGACAACTGTGCTAATGATGGTGGATCTGTTAATCTGCTCTCGACTATTTCTTTTGCTTTAGTCATCAGCTTTTTCATTTCAGGGCTGAGGTTATTGTCAATTGGAAGCGCAATGCCTTTAACCTTCTGCTGATCAAATGTCCGCGCCAATAGCTCCAGAATCTTACCAAAGCAATACAGTGATTTCCATTCTTTGTCCATCTCCGTATCCAGTAGTTCAGCAATAATTTGCTTCTGTTGCGCACTGATCAATCTAGACTCGTCAAACAGAATGTCCGTTTGTGACTTTTCCGCAAGGCGGCGCAACTTAATCCGTAAAGAGCTATCTACGGGCAAATAGGATTCGAATAAAGAAATCGGTATATTGATTTCAAAAAAGCTTTCCGCTGGGCGGCGATGCCATAAGCCAATAATCTGAGGTGCTGCAAACAGGTAACTCTGAACATATCCCGGTGAAGAACTCCCTAATAGTTCACCGTCCACGTAGTACTGCCGGTCACTATTTAACGCGAAAAAAACATGAATATACGGTACAGCATTGTCAATACAGAGATAGCCATCACTTGTAGATGTGAGTTCCGAATGCATCACATGCATACCCTGTGGCAGGACAATCTCGGAGACATTCATCCGTGAAGAATATTGCTTCATCGTTTTGTTGCGAAATTGGAAAGACTGATGGCTAAATGTGCGGATATCAAACGAGTAATGTGGCGGCGTGTCGGCCATTTCGTGCGCAACTTGCTCATCCAAAGACCATGATTCCTGCAGGTGTGCATTATTGAGAAGTACTTTTTCTAAACCATCCATAGCTAGGGTAAACTTTAAAATTCCCGAATTGCATATTTTTTCTCCGCCAAATATAAGTTTAATCATCGAATTTTGTCTGCTTATTAAGATTAAATTTAAATAAGATGCGAAAAATACCTATGCTTGTCGCAGCCATATGGAGTTTACAACTGCCCCTTAGCCATGCGCAAGAAAAACAGTTATTCAACGGAACAGTTTTGGATGAATACAATGCTCCCCTTGCCGGAGCTACAATTACAGTCCTTAAAACCAACCAGCATACCGCAACCGACCATCATGGACAATTTATATTGCCTACCTTAAGCAAAGGAACCTATGATATCCGAATTAATGCCATCGGTTACAAAACCATTAAACAGAAAGTATTGATCGATCCGACGCATCCCTTTACCATGACATTTCCTATGTTTCGTGCAGAGGAAGCGCTGCAAACGGTGGAAATTTACGGGCGCAAAGAAAAATCCTATCGAAACACACAGTCCTTTATCGGAAGTAAGACCGAAACCAAATTGCGCGACCTCCCGCAATCGGTTTCTTATGCGACCAAAGAGCTTATTGCCGACCAAGGGTTGATGCGTGTAGGCGAAATTGTTAAAAATTTCAGTGGTGTCAATCAGTTTACCTTTTACGACGATATTACGATCCGGGGTTTTCGGATCAATGGTGGGTCCAACACCCAGCTTGTCAACGGGATGCGTACCACAACAGGATTCTGGAAACAGCCGCTGGCCAATTACCTGGAACGGGTAGAAGTATTGAAAGGCCCATCGTCAGCCCTATTTGGGAATGCGAGCCCCGGCGGTATAGTCAATCGTGTCACAAAAAAGCCGCTTGACGAGGCACGCAAATCGCTGCAGTTCTCGGTGGGAAGCTTCAACAACCTCCGTGCCCTGGCGGACTTCACAGGGCCTATGACATCCGATAAAACGTTGCTTTACCGCCTCAACATCGGTTATGAAAACGCGCAGAGTTTTCGGGATCTGCAGTTTGACAAAAACTTGGTGCTGGCACCATCCTTTTCCTTCATTCCATCAGAAAACACCCGTATCAATTTTGATATGGTCTATAACGATTCCAAGTCGAGACTCGACCGCGGACAATCTGTCTTTGCCAACGGTGATCTGTATTCGACCCCTATCAGCCAATCCATGAGTACGGCCAATGATTTTCTGAACGAACAAACCTATATGGTCACTGCATCATTAAACCACCGTTTCACTGATAAATTGAGTTTCAATGCATCTTATATGAAAACAGGCTACGCCGAGGATCTATCAGAACACCGCTCGGCCAATGCATATGCTGTAGATGGCAAAGGAGCCAATATCGAAAATATGGTGGCAAGGCAGGTTTTCATCCGAAACAGAAAACGATTTGTCGATAACATCACCGCTTTCTTCAATTATAACGTTAACACAGGTGTGCTAGCGCACAAACTCATTGCGGGCTATGACTACGCGCAGGAGGTATTACCTGTGGGTGGTTCGCAGCTGACAGCAAGCGGTTACAGAAACAAAGATAACACAGGCAGCATTGCTAAATTTGATCCTAAAAAAATCAATGATTATTTACTTGACAAAAATGGCAACCCAGTGCCCAATGTATCTAGTTTTGAGCTCAGCAACCCCCTGAAAAGTCAACAGTTGCAGGACGAAAGCAAGTATTTTTTTGCACCGGCATCCACTACAGCAGTTGCTCCTACCTATTATCATCTGAATGCATTGTATCTACAGGATCAGCTCACTTTGGGTCCCCTTCAATTATTGCTGGGGTTACGGTATGAAAATTACAAGGATATTGCCAATTATAAAACAGATCAGGCCGAGAATGTACACCAAGATGTCCTTCTGCCACGCTTTGGCGCAGTATATACCATCAATCCGCAGATTAATCTATACGGAACCTACGTCAAAGGCTATAACCCACAAACGGCTTCGGCACTGGCAAATCCAAATGCAGGCGGGCCATTCGATCCGCTCGAAAATGATATGACCGAGTTTGGATTAAAAACTGCCTGGTTGGATGGAAAATTGCAGGCGAGTACAGCCATCTATCGGATCAACCAGAAGAACACCCTCTATCCTGCACCTACGGCCGCAAATGCTGAATTGATGGAACAGATCGGTAAGGAAAGATCCAAAGGGATCGAGTTTGACATTCAGGGTCAGATCCTTCCGTATTGGAGCATTATCGCTTCTTACGCTTACAACGATGCCAGAATTACCGAAGGCGGGAATAACGAAGAACTGAACAAACAAAAGCCTAATGCGCCTCGGAATACCGCGAATATCTGGACCAGATTTTCTATTCCCACCGGCATAGCCAAAGGCCTGGGAATCGGCGTCGGCGCCAACTACGTAGACAAGCGGAACCTGTCGCTTAACCTTAACCAAACAATACCCTCCTACAGTTTATTGAATGCTGCCTTGTACTATTCCATTGGTAAGGTGCGGCTGCAGGCCAACTTCAATAATATCACCAATAAAACCCATTGGGTAGGTGGTTACGATTACATCCGTCTATTTCCAGGTGCACCACGTAATTTCCTATTGACACTCGGCTATACCTTTTAAGGATGACTTTGAAAAAGACGATCTTGTTTTTACACCGCTGGATCGGACTATTGTCCGGTCTGGTGGTTTTTATTGTGAGCATTACAGGCGCTATCTATGTGTTTGAGAAGGAACTATTTGCCCTTTTTCATCCAAGTTATGTGACAGTAACGGAACAGAAAGGCGAGAAAACACTTCCCCTTTCCATCTTGAAGGCAAATGCACAGCGTGTCACCGATCATCCCATTACCCTTATCCGTGTGCCTGCTACAGATGATCAGCGACAAGTTTATCTATTTGAAGCCCTTAAGCGCCGTCCAAAGAACGATATCGTCGGCGTATTCATCAACAAAGAAATCCGCTATTGGGACCGTATTTTTGTAGACCCCTACAGCGGAAAGGTTTTAGGGAAAATAGATGTCGAAACTAATTTCTTTTGGATTGTCAGGCAGATCCATCAATTCTTATATCTGAGGCGCGATGTGGGCAGCACCATCGTAGGTACCAGCGTCTTGCTGTTTATCATTACGTTACTTTCGAGTATTTTCCTTTGGTGGCCCAAAAACCGTAAAGTTGCTGTTAAACGCCTCAAGATTAATTTTAGCGCTAAATGGAAACGCCTAAACTACGACCTTCACCAAGTATTAGGCTTTTACGCTTTCTTCGTTGCTATCGTCATTGCGGCCACAGGTTTAGTCTGGTCCTTCAAATGGTGGGAAACTGGTATTTACTGGTTGCTGGATGGTAAGCGGCCCAATAAGAAACACGAAGAGCCAAAAGCTCCAGAAAATACAATAGATGCCGCCAGTGAGGCCTCGTTAGATCTGATATGGTCTGATGTTGTGAAAAGTTATGGCGCGCATGAAGGTGCTTTGATCAATATCCCGCAAAATGCTTCAGTGGCCAATGTTACTGTCTATAAGAAAGGAAATACCTGGTGGTCGGCTTCCGATACCTATACCTATGATCTTCGTAGTGAAAAGTGCTCTTTCAAGCGGCTGCAAAATGATAAAACATTAGGCATGAAGTGGCGCGATTCCAACTATGATATCCATGTCGGAAAAATTGCCGGGCGTATAGGCATGTGGATCGCATTTGTGACCAGCTTAATCTGTGCCTCTCTGCCGGTAACAGGCTTTTATATCTGGTATGGTAGAAAGTTTAAGAAGAAGAAACAGCGTTGTTAAGTGCTCGGTGTATTATAATTTGAATAAACTTTTAGAACTCGCCGAACACTATCAGTTTAGGTCATTTTGGCACCTGAATATTTTGCAATGTAAAGTAGATTTCATAATCTTTTTATTCACGAACATTAGGTAAACAATATCAAATACTTTACCATGATTAAAAAGTAATATTTTTCTATGTCAATAGCCTTTTAATCTATTGCAGCATTATCAAAATAAATGAAATATCATTTTGATCGTAAAAAGTAATACATGAAATAATATAGGACAAATTAAAATTATGTCAAATATCCTATTTCTGAGCTCCTTTTTGTACTCAATAATGGTAAAAATTGACAAAAGAATTAGCATAACAAAAACTGGGAGAGCCACCTTATTATTAAACTGGTGTTCAACAATCCTTAAACATCGTTCATCTAAATTCTTAGCATTAATTTTAAAACTAATTATAATAATATATAAAATTGGAATCATTATACTTCCAATAGTTGGAAACTTTATCTTTTGCATATTTCTATTTTAAGGTCATCCATTTATCCATAGCCTTGTATCGAGCTTTAATCGCATTTTGATCTCCTTTTGAATCACCTAAATTTTTCCATTCATTAAGATTTGATACTAACCATACTTGCATATAAGTATATCCATTAGCTCTCATACATGCCCCCCATATATACTGTCCCGAATCAGAAGGATTATAAAGTATTTTTGATCCACTTATTCTGAATGGTAAACCTTTAACTTCCATAAATCCCCTTCCAGCTCTTTCTCCCGCCTTGGATTTTAGAGCAAATTGGAGATTATCTTTTAACACTAGTGGAAAATCAGCTTCATTACCCACGCTCGCATTACTAATTGAAAATAAAGCACTAATTCTTCCCAAAAAGCCTTGCTTCTTTAACTTTACTGCTTCAAAACCCGCATTATTTATTAATCCCCAAATATCATTGTTCGTGATTGGCTGATAAACTTGCTCAGCGATAGTAAATTTATACTTTAACATATTATTGTATATTGGAGCAGTAATTTTTAAATCATTTTCGTCAAGCTGAGTAATAATAGTTTCAAAACATAAACCGTATTTGTTATAATATAAAAATTCTATTGCCTTGTGCAAATCCGCTTCATTTAATCCTATAATTCTCGCTATAACATTAATTTTTAGTAACTTTTATCGTAATTTCATATGATTTTCATTTTATAGGAAACGCTGATATAACATCATTATGAATAGTTATTAACCTAATCTTCACTCCTTCATAAACTCCTTCAATTTTAAAATTAACGGGTGCACCTCTCTTTGTAAACATAGATCCAGCTTTTCCTGATTCCTGAATCCACTTGTTGTTCACTATAACATCTGATACTGCATGCATTATTTTACCGTGGCTCCACGTTACAGGAAACATAGTTTAACCCGTTAGCAAATCTATCACTGGTAACCAATGCCCGAAGTTAAAAAAGCAGCCTATTTTCCATATTGCCTTCTACCGTCAGAAAAATTGTATGTTTTTTTGAAAAATTTTTCCCATGGTATAACCAAAACGAATAAAAGAAATAGGGAAAAAAACACCCTAAGTTTTGCCTTCGCTAGACCATCTTTTTTATAAAAAAAATCATGCATTTCATTATAGACTAATTCAATATGAGAACCAACAGGATATTTTAAGCATTCTTCATTTGCCATTCTAACAGCATATAACTTCCCTTTATATTTGACATTGATTGATGAGCTTCCTTTTGAAGTTCGACAATATTGCTCTTCAACCAAAAAATTACGGGCCACGCTGCTCTCCATTTTAACATCTTCCCTATAAAAATAAATATTATACGCTACACCTATAGCAACTGCACCTATTAAGAATATTCTGATTTTTTTTGAATTCATACAATTTATCTTTCAAATCCTATAATTCGGGGGGCTAACTTCCATAATACCTGTTGAACTTGGGAGAACATTAAAGTACAAATCCAATTGTTCTAAAGCTTCCTCGCCACAACACTATTATGCATTATTCACTGTTTCAACTTCTGTGAATGTTGCATTATAATTACTACTCTGTTTACATTATTCCGCCAATTTGGTAAGATTACGTCTCTGAGTACTAAAATTCATCAGCTAGATCCACAACGTTCCAGCTATCAATTTAAGCAATCTTACCCCGTAATCGTACTGTTTGTACTATGTGTCTATTCATGTTTTTCCGTAATTTATTTCATGTCACAATTTTCTCTAACAAATTCAACCTGGTCAATTAAATCGATTATTTCTGAATTGAAAACTTTAAAATACGGTAATAATATAAATCTATCTTTAGACAAAAATTCAATAGTATGCGTAGACGTGTTAATACCATTTGATATGGAAAGAATGGAATCTTTTTCAATTCGATATTTAAATGCCACTTTCTTATTATAAGGAAGATATTCTATCAAGCCAGAATCTCGTCTGAAAGTAAATATCATAGAGATATCCTCTACTTTTCCACGCCATTGACCAACTAATCTGATATTTTTGGAAACTTGATTAGGTATTGAAGAACAAAACAAAACCCCGATTAGAAACACGAATATTATACCTTGCAATTTATATTTTGACATATTAATTTACTTTGAAATTCTCTTAACGAATAATACAAGCCGCACTATAGTATGTAGCATTTTCGCTAATCTTTATTTATATAGCGAATTGTTGTACAATACTAGGGTGATCAAACCGAATTAGAATATTTATTTAGATAGTTCCATGCGATAAATCCGTCATCCATTTTGTTCGTTGCGCTAATAATACGTTTAGCAACTGTATCCCAACCTACGTTAACAACACTATCAATATCATCATATCCTGGCTGAAATACCACTATCCATTTACTTGTATTTTCAATAAGTAGAGATAAAAGAGCATTCAACTCATCTCTATAAACAGCATCTTCTATATCATCAATTTCTTGTCTTAAACCTTCTCTAATAGTAAAGCATTCCCAAATTTCTGTATTAAATTCATTTGGCAAATAGTTTAATACAAAAGTTGGCACATCTGATTTCATAATTTTAAATGATTTATACAACGCCTCCTCAGGACCTTGAGGGTATGCAACCCCTCCCCATTCAAAAAAAGGTTGTTGAAAAGTTAAATTTTGAACATCACTTTCGTTTTTTAAAATGATAATTTCGAATCCTATATCCATGATTTTAAGTTTTAGCACATTCTCAGCGAAACGTCACTATTTCCGCTCTTTCAACTTATTCCTCCTATAAATCAATAATCCTGAGCATACATATACAATAAATACTAATATCAGTATGATTTGAGCACAATCATTCAGAAAAGCCAATTTATCCATCATATTTAGGTTTACTTTTAAGTTCAAATAAATTTTTGACAATCTTAACCGAAAAATAAATGATCAAAATTATATGAAGCAACAGACTCGCAGGGGTCAATTCTAATGCATTCCCTGATTCATACCTCACCACGGTATTCATTTCTGGATTATGCGCCCCAATTCCACCAAAGGGTATAGCTACTTTATAGTTATAGTCTCTCAAGCGAATCAGAGAATCGTAAGATCTAGCATAATGCAATGAATCGTAGTTTTCAATTTGTTTTTCGTCCATATATAGAAATGGCTTCAGTTCTTAAATTATTTAATAAAATTATTTGTACTATCCGGCTTTATTGATAATGGTCTAAAATTGAACGTATCTCGCCTTGCTTCAAGCTTACCCGTTTTGATGTATTTTCGTGAAGTTATGATAAATTGTCCTTCATTTACTACGTATCCTTCATCAATATAAGTTTGATAGGATTCACCAAAAGCAGGTACTTTATAACGTTCAATTATGATATGATTTTGATTTATAGTATAGATGCCCCATATATATGGGATTTTTCTATCATATGAATTATTGAAGTTATCTGTTGCTAAAAAATTGCTATCAACACTATTTATACCAGCACTTACTTCTGAACTGCCCCCGTCGAGGACAATACCATTTTGGTAAAGAACTATCGAATTATAAAGATTATTATCTTTTTTAACATAAAAATAGCCACTAAGCTTTATTTTTCCACTCGTGTTATTTTTCAAAATCAATGTTGGCGCTTGTCGATATACAGAACATCCCACTGCTAGGAAAACACTACCTATTAATAAATACTTTACCATACCGTAAAAGGATTAAGTGTGCGTTTCAGTTAATTTATCAATAAATTTCGAGCTTTAGAAACACTACTTACCAGTTACGCTCTTACACGGTAGGCAACTCCTTTATTCCATTTTGACTACCATCTACAAGATGTATCTCTTGTCTTCGTTTGATGCCAAATCTCGTTCCACTTGTAATATTTTCCTGAGTAGACAGTTAGCCCCCCAATAAACACTTTCATAATTAAAAAATTTCAGCTAATTTAAACTAAATATATAGGTAAGCAGAAAATAGTGCTAGACACATGAAAAACTTCGAAAGAATCGGAAACGAATACAAAATGAAACCCCAGCTAGGAACCTATGTGCCATTGATCGGCATTTTTTCCATTATAATGATAGTGGGATTCGTAAAACTTCCCGAATCCTCTTTTAAATGGTGGATGCTCGGTATTTTGGTCATCCTAATAATTTCCCTGCTGCGATCATACTTTATCATCGATATGGACAAAAGGGAAATGCGTGTACGTAAAGGTCTTGTAGGAAAGGAAGTAACTGTGCCGCTCGATCGCCTAGAAGGGTTTACCATCCACAAACTCAAACAATACGGTCTCATTACTATCAACGTGTCCCTCATAGCACGTTATCGCCACGAGAATGGTAAAGAAAAAAGGGTACAGCTTGCACAGAGTTACTTTACAAAGCCCATTCAGCGGATCTGTAATGAGATCGACGAAATTATCGGGGCGGATGATGGCCGGTAATATTCAAGATCGCTGCCATCACATCATCCCTTAAATTTCGGGCGATCGGAATTTTATATTCCCCCACATGTAACTGATTCCCTGCTATGATTGCTATCTTATTCCTATTGACCAGATAGGATCGGTGGCAAGCAATAAAGTGCTGTGCTGGCAGCATGCTTATCATTTGCTGTAGGCTGCAATAGGTCACTTCACGCGTACCTGAGGTATGCACAACCACGTAGTTGCCCATACTCTGTACAAACAAGATATCCTGAATAAAAATCTTTTTTAATTGTTTGTCCACCTTCAGAAAGATATGCGCCTCCTGTGGATTTGCCAACACCCCTGCCGAAGGAGCAGTGTTGCAGAGTACATCGAATGCCCGATTGGCCGCCTTAAAGAAGCGTTCAAAAGGCACAGGCTTTAACAGATAATCGACTACTTCCAATTCGTACCCGCGCAAAGCATACTTTTCGTAGGCCGACACCACGATAATCTTCGGCGGATTGCTTAAGCTCGCTATATAATCCAAACCCGAAATCTCGGGCATCTCAATATCAAGAAAGATCAGATCAAGGGGATGCAAACGCAGATATTGGCTCAATTCAATCGCATCTTCGCATTCCACAACGAGCTTCAAAAAATCTATTTTTGCTATATAAGATGCAATTCCCTTACGCGCAAAAGGCTCGTCGTCTACGATAGCACATTTGATTTCCATCATCATCACTTATAAATCTAGTTTTAATTCTGCCAAAAAACACGTTCCATCGGTATGCGTGTGCAAGGTATGCCGCTGTGGATAGCGCAGTGCCAACCTCTTTTTCAGGTTGGAAAGTCCAGCCCCCGATTCCGTTCGCTCGGTCCGCGGAATTGCTGACGCATCAGCAGCTGCCCCAGACAAACTATTTGAAATACTGAAATAGATTTTAGTTCCTTCACGCTTGAGGCAAATCGCGATCTCGTATGTTCCTCGCACATATTTAAAGGCATTCTCTATTAAAGGCTGAAACAGTAGAGGATAGATACTGACACCTGACCAATCCTTTTCAATGTCGGTATGCACATGCAATCTTGCCGTCAGCCGCTGCTGCTGAAACGCTATATACGATGTCAGAAATGCAAGTTCGTGCTCCATGGAGACCTCCTCATCCATCGTGTAAATCTGGTACCGCAACAGTTCCGAAAGCTGCTCAACACTTTTTTTTGCTGTTGTATTGGATTCGTCAATCTGAAAATAAACCGTATTGAGTGCATTGAACAGGAAATGTGGATGATATTGACTTTTCAGCAACTGCAATTCGGCATCTAACTTATCCGCTTTAATCTGTTCAACGTAGATGCGATTTTCGGCCATATTCCTGTCGCTGCGCTCGTTCCGCAAAAACATATAGTACAGCAGAAAGAGCGGTACATAAATCGCGTTGACCAAGATATAATCAATATAACCGTCACCCATATATACCCAACCGAGGCGCTCCGACACATACACGGTTGGATTCAACAGGCCCATTATCTGCACCACGGCAACGATATACTCTACCGTTACATTGGTTGTAACGGTAGGCTTTGCAGCAAATATTCTGCCCAGCCGCCGCCGCCACAAGAAGGTGATCACATAACAAAAAATCACCGAGATGAGCAGCCCGACTGAATGGATCTTAACACCGCCAGACCAAAACTCATTTTTCTTCGTTAAATCCGTCACCACACGAAGAATATTGAAAGAAGCGATTCCCCAAAGCGCCGGGCCTAGATAAGGTATGGGATGTACACTTAGTTTTGCAATGCTCGCTCTCATGATATCAATAATTAATCCGGTTACCTTCTTCTAAACGGTCGTTGCCACGCACGCTCTTTAGATTATCTTTCTTTCCGCGGTTTAATCGGTAGGAAAGATTGATCCCCACGGATCTACTGTCGTACAACTCCCGGTAGCTGCCTTCCATAGCGTCACTGCTAAAGGTTATTTGAGGCCTGTTTGTCCGGAAAAGGTCATTGCCATAAATATACAAAGTTAATTTATCTTGCAAGAAGGTTTTGCGTACTCCGGTATTCATAGACCACAGGGAAGCAATGGTAGCCTGCCCCTCGGCAGTAGCGCCATTCCAGAAACCGTTGAGGTCTAAACTGAGTTTAAAAGGCAGACTGATAGTATGCTGCACTTGCAAAGAAGGGACAAGCCGCCTATTTTGCTGCATATTGTTTCCTGTAAGCCATTCAAAACTGCTGTACATCAGGTTTCCATTCAGCTGGATGTTCCACTTTTTGACGGGAGAAATATTGGCGGCATTAAACCGCAGCCCCACCGCCGATGCATGTTTCAGGTTCATCGGCATCACAATAGTCCGCCCGTGTTCGTCCAGGTTGTAGCTCTTGCTGATCGCATTTTGCCGCTGGCTATAGCGGAGCCGCAGTGAATACGAATTTTTAAACAACCAGGTAAGCTCCATGTTGTTGGCAAATTCGGGTTTCAACGTTGGATTTCCCCGCTCGTACAAATAGGGGTCGTTGACCTCCACAAAAGGACTCAGGTCTTTGAAATTTGGACGATTGACCCGCCTATGGTAATTGACGGAAAGCTTTTGCGCTGCATCCAGTGCATAGGTGAGGGTAAGGTTGGGAAAGAAATTGCTATAGGACCTTTGCACGGTAAAAGCTGTATCTGGCTTATGTGCTGTAGTGCTCTTAAAGGCGGCATCCTCAAAACGTAGTCCTAGATCGATCTGAAAAGCGTCAGATGGGTTGTACCGCATTTGCATGAAAAGCGCTTTCAGCTGCTCTTTATGACCGAATGCATTGCTCAGCTCGGGGCGCACTTGCCAATGCTTATCAGCTGCCTGTTGAAATAATGAACGGGTATTCATGTCCACCTGCGTCAATTTTCCTCCAAAGGAAGCCGCCACATTTGGCCGGATGTCAAGCAGGTATTTCGATTGTATGGTTGTAATTGTAACCTTCCCCCCGTCTCACCGCGCAGCTGCTGCTGGGAGGTTATTGCTGATCCGTCAGTGCCAAATTTATCCAGCACTTGATCTTGGGTTTCCGCTTGTCTAAACTGCTGACGGTCAACATAATTTTCCCATTTGGAACCGGTAGCGAGCTGGAGCGTTACATGTGCGCCTGTGCTAAAATTCTTAAAGGTATGCTTTAAGATATTCGCGGTTGCTATGCTGGAATCTAATTGTGAAGCGCTGTAAAAAAATTGAGAGCGGACAGCTTCCTGTTTGGTCCGCTCATGATTGTTGATCAATACGTAGCCCCCTATTTTCACGTTGTCATTGGGCGTATAGTCGAGCGTGCCGTTGTAATAATGATTGTGGTACTTTCTTTTTCTTATGGCATCCATATCCAATCGTAAGGCATTGCTGCCCATTTCCGTCCCTCGGCTGATATACCGGGTGGAATTGACATCTATCAATTCGGTACCTTCCCCATACGAATACGTATGTGACGTTGTCCACTTGGACGTATTGGCGGTCACGGCGATATTTTGATAAGTCCGGCTATATTTCCCCTGTTCGGCATTGGTTGCTACCGATACACTTAGGCCATTGGCCTTACGAATGGCTTGTTTTAGATTGATAAACCGGGCTTCACCGTTGGCATCCAGGGTAGCATCTGGCTGTGTAATAAGTTCGACCACATCAAGCGATGAAGCGGGCATGGAGGCTAGAAAATTGATCAAATTTTCGCCATTCATAAAATTTGTCTTTCCATCCACCAGCAGCTGAATGCCGGCTTGCCCATTTAAACTGATCGTACCATTGGATAAGATAGTCACTCCGGGCATCCTGCGCAGCAACTCCAGCGCGCTCCCCGAAGAACCTGCACTCCCTTTGGTCACCTGATAAGTCAGCTTGCCGGGAGCAATTTTAAGGGGATTTACCCGTCGCGACACTTCAACCTCGCTCAGCCGTATTGACTTAATAGCGCTTGTATCCTGTAAACAAAAATTGGTCTCTCCATACGCCGCACCGCAAGCAAAGAGCACTGCGGCAAACTGCATATAAATAAATTTTGTGGTCATTATTCGTATTTCTTGATTTGATACGAATGTATTGCCCGAATTGCATTTACCTAACTAATTTATTCGAACGGTAAGATCGGCGTGATGAACGGCAAAAAGCCACGACGAGCGGCGCTCGCTTTTGAGTGGTATTACTAGCTTGCTCCTGTATTGCTACACCTTTAATTTCCTGTTTTGGGAGCCATCTCCATGGTATACTTATCGATTCCTTGACCAAAGCCATCCGGCAAAATATCAACAATGGAAAAGCCATTTTTTTCATAAAAGCCCGCCGTATGCTGAGACGTCTCAATTTTTAGCATTTTGTCGGGATACCTTTTCTTTAAAAGAGCTATTCTAAACGCTGTCAATAGCTTACCAATCCCTTTCCTATGGTATAAAACACTGACCATACCCCAAGCCAATCCAGCTTCATTATTTCTTTTATCAAAAAATATCCCACCGCAGGCAACAGGCCGGCCATCAATTAAAACGACGTAATAATCAGCTGGAATGACCTCATCCAAAAACTTGTCAAAAAGTTCCAGTTCGTCCGCAGCAAAAAATTTAGGCAGGTTACTGTGGAAGATTGCAAGACAATCTTCTCTGAAGTCCGGTGTATATGGAACGATTTGCATGAATCCCTTTTAGCTATGCGAATGTAATAAATAAACGCCTGAATTGCTAGGTTCAGGCGTTTTCGTTATTGGCTTTTATTTCCAGTTTTTGATAATTTCGCTTATCTTTTCAAAGGAGGTTTCTCCGCCGCCGGTACTTCGGTACACAATGGTTCCGTTAGGATCCACGAGGATCTTTGTTGGAAATCCAGTGACATTCAGACGCAGTACATAATTGTTGCTTCCTTTGTCGTTCAATATATGCGCCCAGTTGAGGTTGTGCTGTTCGATGGCTTTTCGCCAGCTGTCATTTTTATCGGACGCAATGCCCAGTACACGCAGTTGATCGGGATAGCTGTCTCTCAATTTTTTTAGATCGGGCACATCGGCCATACATGGACCACACCATGAGCCCCAAAAATCGATGAGGTAAAATCTTCCCTTCCAGCTGTTGGAGTCAAACACCTGTCCGTCATATGTATTCCTCGTGTTTATCTGGAATATGGACTTGCCTACATCATATTTACTTCCCGCTACACGGTTCTTTAAAATGGTATAGAACGGGGAGCTTTGGTACGCCTTCGCTACGGTAGGTAATAGCGCCTCCACCGTATCGATCGTCACAATCTCCCTGATCAGCATATCTTCCAGGTAATACAGGCCAGCTATTGACGAAATATTCTTCTTTAAAAAGTCCTTCAAGTATTTTTCGGCTTCGGAATCGATCCGTTCTTGTTCGGCTTCAAGACGTTTTTTGAGCGCTTCTTCTACTGTATCTTTTGCCAGTTTCAGTTCAATGTTTGCCGATTTATTCAACAAGGGGTGATAGCCCTTATTGAGTTTACTGATGACATCATTTTCTTTATCCCCACTCGGATATACTTCAGCAAAATCGGACAGCTTTCCTTTCAGTAATATTTTACCGCCCGGCATGGCGACAAACCAGATGGATTGGCTCTTAACAGGAATGTACCCTCGGTCGACACGCTTATAAAGCGATTCGGTCGGAAGCGTTAGGCGTATGATCAGCGGTACGGAAGTGGTATCCTGATAATATATCTGTCCATTTTTAGTGCTGCCCTTTTTAAAGACGACATCTGAGATCCCATTCCAGATGGTCATGTTGTAGGTACTGTCCTTCAGGTCGGCAATTTTGGAAGTGACTGTAAAGGTTTTGCGCTGTCCGAAGCTATATAGGCAGCACGCTATCAACAGGCTTATTGTGATTACTATATTTTTGAATTTCATGACGTAATGTATAATCGTATTTCACGTTTTAATAAGGATTCTGCTGGATCTGCCCCTTGCTGGCATCGATCTCCACACCGTTGATCGGTACGACCAAATGCTTACTTTCTAAGGTGTAAATTTTAGGTGTAGAGAGGTCGACTCCTGTTCTATTGACTTGGTAAAAGTCTCTCTTTACGGTAATATTATCCGCAGCATAGTCGTTGACACTAAATCGGCGTATATCGTACCATCGCATCACAAAAGGAAGTTCACGCCGTCTTTCAGCCAGCACCTGTTTAATCGCTTCATCCTTGTTAGCTGCCGTAAGTGCACTATAGGTGGACATCCGTTTTTGACGTAGGGTATTGACCGCCACTAAGGCATTCTGAACATCTCCCTGGCGGGCCAGCGCCTCGGCTTTATTAAGAAGCATCTCGGCTCTCGTCGGGCCTGAAACTAAGATGCTCCCGTCGGTAAACATGGTGTACCGATACGCAGCTGGTGTCACGACATTGAAACGTCGGCCGCCATTAGGAATCATCAGATGCTTGTAACGGAGGTCGTTGGTCTGATCGTACAGCGCTACCAGTGCGCTACTCGGCAAATACCATTGTTCACCGGTATATTGATAACGGCTGTAGTAAAGCTCGCTCCAATAGAGATATTTTGCGGCATTCCAGTCGTTTAATTGGCTGTACCGGAGCGTTGCCGCTGGATTGCTGTAGGAGACGCTTCTGCCCGGAAGTATGGTATTATAGTCCACTAAACTTACGGTAGCCGACTCCAGCGCCTTGTTTGATTCGGCTAAGCTCTTATCGTAGTCACCCGTAAATAAATAGTACCGGCTCATGAAAGCTGAAATAGCTTTCTGGCTCACCCGCCAGGTCTTTCGAGGGTCGACATCGGCTTCAGCCACTTTCTTTGCTGCTTCGATGTCTGCCAGAATGAAATCGTAAGTTTCCTGAAGTGTGGCCCGTTTTAGCGACTCTTCGTAATCGACGGTACGCTTTAACGGCAGTCCTAAACTATTCATATTCGCCGCAGCATAAGGCGCACAATAATTATTGACCAGGATCCAATAAGACATCGCGCGGATAAAATGGGCATCCGCTTTAACCCTTTGGCGACTGGCTTCATCACCGCTAACCAGGTCGATGTTTTTTAAAATGACATTTGCGGTGAAAATCTTTTTGAACTCTCCAGTCCACAGCTCGTCAGTAGCGAGGTTTTCAATACCCGCTGTAGCGGATACATAACGCTGAAGACTATTGACTGTAAAAGCCGTGACGTTGTTTTTATACAGCTCCTTGCTGATCTCCGTATCGTCGGTCGAATAAGTAGCCGTAAAGTTAGTTTCTTTCGAAAACTCTGTGGCATTATTGACCAAAGCTTCCAACTGCTCCACGGTTTTGATACTAGCCTGTTTCTTGGGCTCTTCGGATAGGTATTTTTTGCAGCTTGCGGTCATCAGTATGGCAGCGGCAAACCCGATATATAGGAACACTCTCATGTTTTTCTGTTATTAAAATTGAAAATTAATACCGAATGTATAGCTCTGTGCAGGTCGCATCGTACCTGGTAGCCAATCGGGATTGTACCCTTTAGCATTGGCACGCCAGATCAGGCCAAGGTCACGTGCCTGTACAAATAGGTTGACATGGTTTAATCGGATGGCTTCTGTCCACCGGTTAGACAACTTGTATCCCAAACTGAGTTCTTTCAACTCGATATAGGACGACTTTTCCACCTGGCTGCTTAGCGCCTCACTGTAGCGATCCCAAAGGTAGAGGTTAGGCTCATCAGGAAGTGCAAATCCTGGAATATTAGGATTCCCCGCCAGCACTTCATTCACATATTTGTTAACAAAAGTCTTATCAGACCCTACGAGTGCTGCATAGTTAAATACAGGATTACGGTATACACCACCCATCTTGCCCAATAGGATACACATGATGTTAAAGTCACCGAGTTGTAAAGTATTGGTCCAGCCCAGTGTATGTGGTGGTACGCTAGTACCCATATAATGCAGGAATGGAAGTCCCAAACCTCGATTGTACAACGACACATCATTGAAACTCTGCTGACTATTGTTCGGTCCGGCGACATGCGGTACACCATTGATCATACCGATGTAGTCAAAAGCATAAATAGAACCTACGGGGCGGCCTTCAACAAAAGCCCCATTGATCATTTGGTAAGTATACAATGAGGGGTTATAGAGCTGATCTATATTATTTGCGTTATAAGCATAATTGATATTCGTCTGATAAAGTATGTTTTTGCTTATTTCGACACGCGTACCCAGTGCAATTTCGAAGCCTTTATTGGTGATTTCGGCATTATTGAATTTTTGGATTTGCGTTCCAGTTGCTGTAGGCAATGCGATCTGCCCAATGATTCCAGAGCCCTTTTTGCGGTATAGGTCCAACGAACCAAATAGCAGGCCCTTATATAGGGAGAAGTCGACTCCAAGGTTGGTTGACGCTGTCTTTTCCCAACGTAGGCTAGGATTACCATTATCAGCAATGGTTGCGGTAATGGTGCCTGTTGATGTATTTAGACTGCCACCTACATTGAGTAATGTCGCTGTGGAGGTCGAATTTTCCATATTCCCATTTTTACCATAGGTCAGGCGCATTTCAAGTCGGTCTATACCTTCTTGCGAAGTCATAAATTTTTCCTTCGCGACATTCCATTTAGCTCCTATTGACCATAATGGTGACCACCGTAGTTTGGGATCGTCTGTGATGAAATTCGAGGCATCACTTCGTATACTTCCAGACACCGTATAGCGGCTCAGGTAGGTGTAAGCTGCATTTCCGTAGAGTGACACAAATTTGTTTTTTTGCCACTTAAACGTTGTATTACCTCCAGGAATCGTGGTCGGGTAACCTTCAAAATCGGTAAATTGGTCTACCGAACTACCATAGCCGTAAGGTGGTGTAGTCGCCTGAAGCTTGTCCTTGTAATAGCCGTACACGGTCGGATTGATGGTTCCGTTAGTCAAGTATTGCGACACTTCAATACCGGCAATGGCCGAGATCTGATGATCGGAACCGAACGTCCGGTCAAAGTTCAATTGGTTCCTAAAGACAAAACTTTGTATATCCTCCGCCCCCAATTCCTCGTCATTGGAGCCATCTTCATATTGTCTAATGCCACGTCTCAAAATTCCGCCTTTGGGGATATAAGCTTTACCTACGGTCTTTGTATCATCGTCATACTGCGTTTTTTTATTCACCAGACTGCGTACATAGAAGGTACTCTCATCATACATACGTTCCCGGTCTATCTTATTACGCTCGTATTGAAATTTGGTATCGAAGGTAAGCCCAGGAATGATCTTGAGGTTAAGTCCGGTCTGTATACGGGCATTGATGCGTTCGTCAGTAAACTCTCGGCCACGCACTTCCCGCAATAAGTTGTACGACCAGTCGGCATAAGTGAATTTTTCGGTCGGAATCAGACTAAGCTGTTCACGGTTGTAGGTTTTTAGATTGACCCCATAACTACCATCTTCGTTCAAGAGCAGTTCATAAGGCGATAATTGCGCGATCTCCTCAAGGGTAGCGCCTCCGTATTGCTGTTTTTTATATTGTAGGTTGGCGCCTAAGTTAAACTGCAAAAACGAGGTTATCTTAAAATCATTGTTGAAATTCAAATTAAACCGGTCATAACCGTTTTTCTGAAAGGCACCTTTGTTTTTTTCATAGAGAACAGAGGTGTAGTTCCGTACACGCTGATTGCCGGCCTGCAGATTGATATTGTATTGATTCAGCAGGGCATTTTGCGTGAGCAAATCCCGAAGCTGCCCGCGATTATCAATCTTGCTCAATCGGTCTAGCTCGGCGTTCATGTCGGCTGTAGACATTTTACCGTATTGATTGGCATATAATGCTTCCTGCGCTAATGTCAATGAGTTCGCTATGTCACCAAACGAATTCGCATAGGGATAAAAGGCCCAGTTGTTTTCATATGCCTTACGTTCGTAGGCAACATGATCGGCCGAATTGGCTTGTGTAAGGATGTAATTTAGGTCTGGTCTTCGGGCTATCCTAGAAAATGCACTCCCCTGGATACTAAGTTTATTGTCGGTTTTAGCTTTTTTGGTGACAATAACAATAACGCCATTGGCGGCACGTGCTCCCCAGATGGATGCCGCAGCGGCGTCTTTCAGTACAGTGACAGATTCGACGTCATTGGGATTGATATCCGAGAAGTTGCTACTCGATATCGGGAAGCCGTCGACCACGACCAGTGGTTTACTATCGGCATATAGGGTGCTATTGCCCCGGATCAGAAAGTCTACACTACCGTCTTCATTTTCCTTGGCTTGCATACCCGCTACTGTACCTTGCAGTGCACTGGAAAGGTTGGATGCAGGACGCATGGCCAATACCGATTGTCCGACCTGGCTAAAGGCTCCTGTAGCACGCTCTTTCGAAATCGTCTGATAACCTGTACTCACCGTGATATCGACACCTTCCAGTGTTGACAAACTTGCCGTAAGCTGGATTAGCCCCATGGATTCTTTGGCTTTGAGCGTGAGGGGATCATAACCCACGTAAGAAACCAAAATCATTGCATCTTTATCAGATACTTTTAGGCTGAACGTACCGTCTTTGCCTGTCTTTGTCATCACCTCGCTGTGGATTACGCGCACAGACGCATCGGATAGACTTTCACCCCGCTCATTGACCACTCTGCCGCTGATGACGATTTGCTGATTAGCGGCTATACTTTCAGCCTTTGGTTTCAATGCAATAATATCGGTATCAATTCGATACGTAATGTTGGTATTTTTGAAGAGCTGATTTAGGACGTCCACCAGCGGCGCGTCTTTTACGGTGAGGCTGAGACCATTGACTTTTTTGATTAGTGCAGCATCGCCAATAAAATCGTAACCACTTTGTTGACGGATTTTATTGATGATAAGTTCTAAAGAAGCATTTTTTTCCTTTAGCGTTATTTTCTGAGCAAAGCCACTTGCATATACCTGACACAGGCCAACTGTCAGCAGCACAAAAATAAGTTTCATCACGACGAGCGTTTTATAGAGGATATAGACAGGAGTCCCCCTCCATTTTTCAAGGTAAAAATTCATACATTTGAGTAATTTGGGTTAGATGCTATTGTTAGTTGTTGGAATTAATGATTGGGACCCAAAAATTGACCGGATGTGTTCGCAGCACATTCGGTTTTTTTTGTGACCCAATTTTTAGTTTTTCACTAGGGCGGGTGTTTCATGATGTTGGTTTTTCGATAGGTTTAGTTATTATTCTGTTGATCTAGGGGGTGACGGCGATTTTTCGTCCCGTTCGTTTAAATTTAACATCAGCCACGGCCTCCAATGCACGCAGTACGGCGGAAAGGTTGCGTGCTCGGGATACGGCCCCAATATAAGTCTTATTGGACGGCGTCTTCTCATAGGTAAATTCCACATCGTACCAGCGCGCTATCTTATTGAGGATGCTGCCTAAGGTTTCATTATCGAAATTAAAGTAGCCATTCTTCCAGGCTACCGCATGCTCGGTATTGCTCTGGGCAAGCTGGATCTGTTTCGTATCTTCCTTAACGGTACTTTGTTGACCAGGCTTTAGCAAAATCGACTTGCTATCATCAACATTATTTACTTTAACAGCACCTTCTAAAAGTGTGGTTACGGTGGCTTCGGATGTGTAAGCAGATAGATTGAAATGTGTCCCCAGTACCTCTATGGTTTGCTGTTGACTGCGTACTTTAAAGGGTTGTTTTTTATTGTGGGCGACTTCAAAATAGGCTTCACCTGTTAATTCCACCACGCGCTCCTTACCCTCAAATCTGGACGGGAATTTTAAGGAGGAATAGGCATTAAGCCATACCTTGGTACCGTCTGCCAGTACGATATTGTATGTTCCCGTCTTGGGGGTTTGTAGGGTACGAACTGTGGGCGCTTCGGATAAGTAAGAAGTAGGGTCACCCTGAAGCAATTCTGGACCGTCAGCATACCTGATCTGTGCCCCCACGATAATGGTATTCCGATGTTCACTTAACTGGATAGCGCTCCCATCACCGCTCAACAAAACAGCTTTATTACCTCCCGGCTGAATATCAGCCTGCTGCCAAACCGGATGCGCTATAGGTTCCTTAGCAGACTGTCTACTAGAGAAATAGCTAACACCCAATACTAAGATTAAAGACGCTGCAACTGCGCTTATTTTAAACAGCTGATTCTTCCTTCGTATCCGTTTGATATTAGTGTGGATATCGGCTTCTATTCTACTTTTCACCTCGTCTTGGACACGCTTTAAATCCTCCGGATCGACTGTATATCGGCTAGCCCTGAGCTGTTGAAGATGCCAGGTTTCTACCCATGATTTCTCTTCTTCAGAACAGGTGCCCAAACGGTAACGTTCAAGAATTTCTTTTGCGTTTTTACTCTCCATGATAACAAAGGTTAGTACATTGTTTTGTTATAGGTAGGTTAACGCGGAAAAAAGTAGTAGATGAAATTTAAAAAAAAGTAAAAAACAGTGAGGTTAATTTTGAACGCATGATTTTCAAGGCATTACTCACCTGCTTGCGAACCGTATTTAGTGAAACATTGCGTTGTTTTGCAATTTCTTCATAGCTTTTTTCTTCCTGACGGCTCAGGATAAATATCTCCCGCATCTTAGGTGGAAGATTCATGATTTCTTTTTCGATCTGCTGTTGCAATTCTTTTTCGAGGAGGTAGTTGTCGGTCGAGTATTCGCCCTGATCCAAAAAATATTGTAGTGCATCGGCATAGCCCTTTCTCACTTTCTGCTTGTCCATGTAGTCAAATAGCTGGAACCGCACAGCCGCATAGATGTAAGAAGAAAAACTCCTATTTATTGCTAACGGAGTCTTTGACCAGAGGGACACAAATACGTCCTGAAGAAGATCCTTTACCACCTCTTCATCGGCTATGATTTTGCGGGCATAAATAAATAACAGCGGAAAATATCGCTCATATAGGGCGCCAAACGCTTGTTCATCTTTTTCTAAAACAAGCGCAATCAACTCTTTATCCGATAAATCTGCGTAGCAATACATCTGTTATTCAGAACCTGAAATCAAACTTACATTAAAATTGACAAATTACAAATTCTCCCATTATGAATTCATGGGCTGCGAAAAAAGCCACATCTCCCGACGTGGCTTAAACTAAACATAAACATATGAACCACCACCTGATCTCGTGGTTTTAACATACTCTTAATTGATAGTCACATTAAATGTGAAGGTGGCCTGCACGGTTTTCGTACCCTCGTAGGTATATACCATGGCCTGCTTAACGGTATATTTCTTTCCTGCCGCCAGCACCGCCGGATATTGTCCGATCGAGAACGTCAGCGTACTGGCATTAAATTCCGAAAACAAACCCGCCGTGGCCCCCCATGTGGTGACAGCGCCGGCAGGCGTAAACCAATGCCCGTAGCCCGTAGCCGTCATGTTGGGATTTAAACTTCCATTTGGCTCTACCGCATAGAATTTAATTTTGCCGCTGCTCATCAAACCCGCCAGGTCTGCCGAAGCTATGGCAAAGGCTTCGCCCAGCTGAGCGGCGTTGACGCTTACTTGTGTACCCGAATAGTTCTTCGCATCGGCAGCAAAGCTGACATCATAACTGAGTGCAATATCTTTGGGCTGACTGCTCACCGCATTGTAACCGGTAGCGTTTGTGCCCTGAATTTTTATTTCGTAAGGCCATTGCTCATCATTGCTGTCGTTATCATCCCAGGCATGCGGCTGGTAAACCGATGGAGCGCCCGTGACGACAAACCAGAGGTTGCTGCAATTGGCCGGAACAGTAAAGGTTGCTGTATTCTCTGTACCCTCCATCCGATCACCGTATACCCGCGTACCATCTTTCAACAAGGCCACATAGCCGTAGCGCCATCCTGCACGGCTGGCATCCACCGCGTTGAACCCGGCAGCGTTTGGCACGCCTTTAAAAGCCACCGAAACCTTGGTTCCCACGGCAGGCACGTCCAGCGGAATCACATTATACCCCGTCGTACCCGGACAGCGATCGTAACTGACGCGGAGACTTCCATTGGACTGCCGCGTAAATTTGGTTGTCAGCTTACCGATATAATTTTTTCCATAATCCCTGATGCTGTTCAGGTCCCAGGTCACAAAGCGGGTTGCCGCATCGTAAATCTCATTGTTGAACTGCTTCACATCGATACCCGTGATACGCATGTAAGCCTGCACGGGATCTTCGGGTTTTAAAGCCTCGCGCCAGATACGGCCGATCATATCGATGCCATGTTTGCTGGTCCAGTACCAATGAATAAAATAGCTGGCATAGCGATATTTCTCGTGGTGAATATGGCGAAAGTAATTTTCGGTATAGACGGTAAAATCATGTCCGGAGAATGCTTGATCCGGATAGGTCTGAAAGGCCTGCCATTGCGCGGTCTGCTCCCAAAACCCATTCCCACTCGTTCCGCCATAGCCGTAACGAAAGCCATGGTCGCCTTTCAGATCAGCAAATACCTGGTACTGAAAACTGTGCCCGATCTCGTGCGCAATGACAGCACCCACTGGCTTACAGGTGGCCGGATTGATCCACAAGGCCCCGATCAGATCGTCGTAACCGCCACCATAGGCCATCCATTCGGTCGTGTAATGCACAAAAATCATCATCTTATACTTATCCAGATTCGATCGGTTGACCTTGCGTTCTGCAAACTTCAGGGTATTGACATTTAATGCGTAGAACTGCTCAGCTTTGGCCAAAAGATCATCAATATCTACCCGATATTCTTCGGGTACAGTGCTGGCATTGGGATCATTCTTTCCATAACTCGGTTCCCAAAAGACGATAAAATGCTCCGACTGGCGGCTACGCGAGTAGGACCATTTACTGTCCTTATTGTTGTAGTCCATCCCCGCAAATTCTTTGGGCTTATAGATCATCAGCGAATCTGTTCCTACGGGCTTGGGCGGGGTGGTCGTCTCCTCTTCGACAGGAGCTTCTACCTCTTTTTTGCTGCATCCCAGCGACACTAACACCAGTGCTGAGAACAGTGTCAGCAGCAGTCTATTCAATTTTATACTTTTCATCATTTGAACTATTTATAGGTAGAGATCAACTGTGTGTGATGGTCAAAAAACGGAAGCGCACGGTATAGGTACCGCTTCTGTAGTATTTGATGGTCGATACGGGATTGAGGTTACGTCCCAGACTGTTTGCCGTACCGACAATACGGTAATAAGAAATGGGATCGCCCGACCAAAATTGCGTGCCCACATACGTACCATTCATGATGGGGTATACCAAGCCCGAAACATTCGGGTAGCGATACACCAAGCCCGTATCAGTAACTTCCTCCGGATAGTAAGGCGACCAATTTTTAAATGTAGGCCGGTCGCCACGCTTGATGACCTCCCCTTTCTTGGGGTTGAATGCCTTGCCGTTTTTATCTTCCCATACGTAGATGATTTTGTTTTCCCCTTCTGGCTGGTGCTCTACGCTGATCGCATAGTCTGTATAGGGTAAAAAATTGGCCTCGGCACCGTAGTCCGAACTTGTGCACGACTTAAACAAAATATCCTCCTTTTTAGCACCGATGATATTAAAATCGAGGATATTCTTAAATTTTTTCTGTCCGGCAACATTGCTTACCTCCACATCGATCGTGTACTGCCCCGGGGTCACAAATTGGGTTGCCTGTGTAAAGCCTACCCGGCCTCCCGTCGCATTGAGCATCATCGGTGGATATTTAGCCTTCCCAATTTTCGCATTTAATTGATCGAGGGTGGTATCCCGCCAGGTGACCTCGGCAAGGTAGGTGGATATCTCATGCTCTTTAGCAAACTCTGTGGTCAACTCGCCCGTCTCCTTGTTTCGTACGGCCAGCAGATTCACGGTCAGCGGCGTGGTGCTTCCATTGGCCACAATGGCATCCGTGTATACCACAGCCCCCTGATTGACCTGCAGGTTCTCTACATTATAACGCAAATTTTCACTTAAATAACCGACTTGGTCACTCTTGCAGGAATTCAATACCAACACCGATAATCCCGCTATGCCTATGATAAAACTTCGTTTTTTCATCTGTTTTATTTTTTCATTTGTGACAGAACCACCCGGTTGATTCCGCATTGCTCCGGAATCAACCTAGCTGGGTTCATAATTTATTTGATCTTAATGTTGAATACAAAAACAGCATTCAAATCGCCTTTAGTTTTGGACTTGTACACCAGCGATTGGCGGACCGTATAGGTACTTCCCACTGTTGTTTGTCCCGGATACTGCAAAATATTAAAGGTCATTGTTGCGGTTGCCAGTTCCGATACAATGCGCGCATCTTTGCCCCACGAGCAGGTTTTGCCAGTGGCGTCAAACCAGTGTCCCGGTGCGTTGGCCGTACTGTTTGCATTTAGTGTACCATCGGGCTGCACGGCGTAGTAGGTGATATCTTTACCTACCAGCGTAGGTATTGCTCCGCTTTCCACGCCATAAAAGCGCGCTAAACGGGGAAGCAGTACGTCTACTGTGGTACCTGTATAACCCGCTGCATCATATTTGATGCTCAGGTCGTAATTAAAGGTGAGCGTAGAACCCGCTTCCACGATTTTAGGCCCTGTGAGGATACGTGGCGTAAAATCACCGATAAACGTATGGGTATTGGCCAATATATTCAGCGTGGTGCCCGAGGCTGTTTTTATGCCTGTTGTCTGACAGTATACCCGCATATCGGCCTGATCATCTTCTTTTACGGTAACGATACCGTCGGGACTGATCTGATCCGCTTCACCCCGTATTTTGACGTAGTATAAATTATAGACGGGACCCGAAGACCAAAGGGGTTTGGGTTGCTTTTGCCTATGGTAGACAAATCCACTTATATTTGATGCATTCTTGATTGCCGTATACGCTGTGCTGGCCGTTGCCAGATCGTAAGGCGCATCGTTGTAGATGTATGCCCTGACGGAATCTATTGGGATCTCGCTCAGAAACTGGTCAAAAGAATACTGCGCATTTTCATCCACAAACTTTACCGAGTCTGCCTTTTGCTTAAAATAGCGATTGACCGAATAATCCGACGGTGCCCAAAACGTTTTGGCCTTGTTAATTTCATCCTTCAGTTTAAAATGGTCTATCACCAGCAACAAGGTATCAAACATCCCAGCGGGATGAGCGGCCAGGTAGTCGTAAGTAGACAGATTGACTTCGGCTTTATGGAGACCGTCGTCCGTCAGATAAGCCGCTTTCTTGCAACCGATAACTGTCAGTCCAAAAGCCAGCAGCAACGCTAATCGATATAAGGTTTTCATTTTTTTTAAGTTTAGTGGTTTACATATTGACAGTGCCCCAGTATGGTGTCTGAATGAGTGCAGGATTGGCCGACAATAACGAAGGGTCAAATGGCCAAAAGTATTTCTTCGCATTAAACTGCGCCTGGTTCATTTTACTCTCCGGAAATTTATAGATGTTAAAATTCTTGTACAACCGCACCAGATCGTAATAGCGATGGCCTTCCAAAAACAGTTCGCGCGCTCGTTCACTAAAGATGGCCTCTTTAAGCGGTTCTTCGTTTTGATAGACCTGCAGTCCTGCTTGCGTCCGGATCTCATTCAAGATACTTTCAGCAGCACTGTTTTTGCCTGTAGCGGCCAGTCCCTCCGCCATCAGCAGCTTGATGTCTGAATACCGAAAAATGATGATGTTATTTTTAAATATGGCATTGTAATTTGAGGTGTTACCCGAGTACTTTACATTTGCATATTTTGTACACAGTGCATAGTTACCGCTATAAGCCACATCGAATACACTTTGAAAGCGCTTGTCGTTACTGTCTTTAAAAAGCGTTTTAAGGTAATCCTGACTGATTCTTAACATCGGATCTGTAAAATTCCGAAAATAAGGTCCCGCCAGTGAATAGTACCCTATCCCCCTATTGGTCCCTTCGTTTTCACCATTCTGGGCGATCTCGAAGATACCTTCATTGGATTTTCCCTGATAGATACCACGGTAGTTGAGGCTGTCCCGTCCCACAAACGAATATTCGCCGCTTTCCAGTACCGTTTTAGCCGCCGCGATACAGTCGGCATATTCGCCTCTCCAGGCACTCAGGTGCGCCTGTAGGGCAAGTGCTGCACCCGTATTTGCACGCGTTGCAAAATCATTTTGGTCGATATTGCTCCATTTCAATAACGTTAGTGCCTTGGTTAAATCTGCCTGACTCTGATCCAGCACATCGCTCTCTTTGCGGGCGGGCAGATTGACCGCATCGATCGGCGCTACAGATTCGGTTATGATGGGTACCGTACCCCATACCCGCGCCATATAGAAATAAGCAAATGCGCGCACAAAATAAGCTTCGCCGATGTAATAATCGCGTACCGACACGTCGTTAAAAACATTTTCGTCCATCTTGGGCAGCCTTTGGATCACCCGGTTGGCCTGGTCTATGACCTGATAAAAGATATCATAGCGCCGCAGCTGATACACGGGCCGCCAAGTTTCCAACGCCGGTACGGATATATTGAGCTGCATGTTTACAAGCGGATTAATATCGACATCGGTCGAAGAAGATATTTCGTCCGACAGCAGATCGCCATATACATAATAGGCCATCCCATTGCCCTGGTTTAGGGCCTTCCGCAGTAGCGCATACATGGCATTGGTTGCACTATTGGCATCTTCCTGCGTTTTCCAGAAGTTCTCATCTGTTGCCGAACTCACAGGCTCAATGTCCAGAAACTTGGAGCAGCCCGAAGCGAGATACATGAAAGCACTCAGCACTAAAAACAATATTTTTCTTTTCATCTCTAATTAATTTTAAGCCACCGTTATGCGATGGAACTGACACGATTAAAAGGTAACATCCAGGCCTATAGTCCATTTCTTAGGGATCGGATATCCGTTACCCGTTGAATAACCGTTGGCTTCCACCGCTTCAGGATCTGGCACCGTCGACCAAGACTTAACAGCCACATTATCCACCACCCCATACACGCGGAGCATTTTCAATTTAAGCTTCTTTATGATGGCCTGTGGGAACATATAGCTCAGCTGAATATTTTTGAGGCGTACAAAACTGGCATTCTCCACAAATGTGCTGTTGGCGATGTGCCAATTGTCGACCGTATTGTGAAACAGCGATGGGTATTTGGTCTGATCCCCATCTTTCATCCAGAAGTCGCTGGGGTTAAAATCGCCAGCAATGGCCGAATTGGTACCCCAGGTCGAATACAGGTTAGATGAACCCGCATCCTGCAATTTGTCCGACATATAACCGTTCCATAATGAGCGTCCAAACACAAAGCTCACGAGTGTGGACAAGCTAAAATTCTTATAAGAAAACTGGTTGATAAATCCGCCCACGAGGTCAGGATTCGGATTTCCCATATCAATTTTGTCGTTGTGGTCGATGGTGTAATCTCCATTCACATCCCGGCGGCGCGGATCGCCGGCCTGATATAAATTGCCCCTAAAATGCGTGAGTCTTTTTCCTGTCAAAGGATCTACAGGTACATCTGCAGTGGTCGCATATACGCCATCCACATCCCATACTTTAAACGGGAAAATAGGCTGACCTACGTTCAGTGCACGTTGCATCCATACCGGTCCCACCTGTATTTCCTGCCCACCGCCAGGGAGGCTGGTGACATAGTTTTTATTGTAAGCAATATTGAAATTGGTGGTCCACTGGAATTCCGACGACGGAGCCATATTACGTGAGATAAGCGTCATTTCTACCCCACTGTTTCTCACACTGATAAAATTATTGGAAACCGTGCTGTATCCTGAGGTCAATGGCATGTTCAGATCGTAAACCAGCTGTTTGGAGTCGCGCACATAAAAATCGGCCGTCACGGTAACGCGATCGTGCAGGAGGTTCATATCAAAACCGGCATTAAATTGCGGCGAGCGCTCCCATCGGATCGTCGGCGAGGTTGCTGCTGCGCCATAATTAGGCGCTACAGTAGGCTTGCCATTATAAGAGAGTACCGAACCACCAATACCATTTTCCAATACCGAGCCAGCGTATGAAGCATCAAAAGTCAGCCCCGTATAGCGTGCGTAGTATGAGCCCGGATCACGTCCGGTAACACCATAGCTACCCCGTATTTTGAAAAAGGATATTGCATTTTTCACCCCCTGGAAAAAGGGCTCTTGCGAAAGCACCCAGCCAGCAGAGATGGACGGGAAAATACCCCAGCGGTTGTCCTTGCTGTAACGCGACGAAGCATCCATCCGGTAACTGGCAGAAAGCAGGTACTTGTCTTTGTAATCGTACCCAAAACGACCGAATACCGATACACGCGAGCGCTCATTGATGGAAGTGGTGGCGTAAAGATCCGGTCCAGAAGGAATACCCGTTACGGTCTTTACATAATTCCCATTGTCGTTATAGCCATACATATAGTTTGCATTGGACGTATTGCGTTCAATACCGGTACCCAACACGGCACTAAAATTATGCGTATCGCGAATGCTCTTGATGTAGTTAAAATAGGTTTCCCATTCCCAGCGTTTATTCTGGTTCACCCAATTCTGAGCATAGTTTCTATTGCCTGTCAGCAGTTTGGGACGAAAAAGATCACGCGTATTGTTGTTGACATTGAACGAAAACTGCGAGCGCAGGGTCAAGCCATTGATCAGAAATTTCTTCAGCGTTCCGGCAAAGTTACCATTCAGGCTGATCGCGTTATCGCGGTCCATCATGCCATCGTAGCGCCCCGTATAGATCTGTTCGTCCACGTCCGTTATCTGATAGAAAGACGAAGGAAAGCCCCAGGTACTAAATGGATATTTGGTATCGTCCCCCGAGCCATGTTTTGCTTTTGTAAAACCTGCGAACAAGTTGGTCTCAAACTGAAAATTGTCTGTCGGATTGGCCTGCAACATGAGGCGCGGCGTCAGGTTTTCATTTTCATAGCCCATCATTACACCCTGCTCATAGTAGCGCTGTGCCGAGAAACGGTATAAAAACTTCTCCATAGTAGCACCAATACTCATATTGACATTGTTGATGTTGGCCGACTGCAGAAAAAGACCTTGCCAATCTGTATTATTGTTAAAGGCAGGGTTTAAACTATCCGTCAACATCGGACTGATCAAGCCATTGTTGAACCAGTCATACGATCCACCCTGATAAAGCAGATTCATCTTTAGCCTACGTTCGGCTGCTCCGACGGTGATGGGCTTCATGGCCGGACGGCTCGAAACCCCGTTGTATGCCGAGATCCTGATTTCGGGTTTACCCACTGCCGGACGTTTGGTTTTGATGATGATGACCCCATTTGCGGCACGGGCACCATAGATGGCCGATGCCGAGGCATCTTTTAAGATATCGACCGATTCGATATCGTTGGGATTGATAGCCTGCAAGGGGCTCGCATTTCCATAGGCCGCCTGTATATCGCTCACATCGTAAATAATATTGTCGATGACATACAAGGGAGCCTGCAGCTGGTTGTCTGCTAAGCCCAGGTTGCTGGTTCCGCGGATATTGACGATGTTATTGGTACCCGGTTCGCCCGATGTACTCAATACTGTCAGACCCGCCACACGTCCCTGCAACATGGCGTCGAAGGTAGCGTAAGGGGTATTTTCAAAATCCTTACCCTTCACGGTAGTGATGGCCCCCGTTGTTTTGCGCCGCTGCACATCCTGATAGCCCATTACAACGACCTCATCGAGCCCCGTCCCATCTTCTTTCATGGTGATCTGAATGGTGTTGTCGCCATCGCGCAGCTGTTTTTCTTGCCGCACATAGCCGAGGGAACTAAAAATCAAGGTTGGATTTGCCGATTTCAATTTTAAGGTAAATTTCCCATCAGCACTCGTTTTGGTTGCATTGCTGACGCCTTTCTCTAAAACACTGAGATCAGGCAGAGGGGTGCCTTTTTCGTCTTTAACGATCCCCGTGACCGTTCTCTGTTGTTGCGCATACAGCTGTTGACATAGCAACAGCAGCAACATCAAAATACCCGTTAGGCATTTTTTTGGAAGATTTTCATACATAGTCATAATTTCGTTAAGCAGATGTTCAGTTTAGCATACTGGCAATGACACATTAGATCCCTGGGACAAACGCGATCCTTTTCGCAAAAAGGATAGTAGCAGCATGTTAAAAAATTGATTAGTTCTTCTTTCTGTAACAAAAATAGTACTTCGAAATAGTGGATTTCGGTCAAATCTTACCCACTCGTTCTAACATTTTAACAAAAGAAAAAGCTGGGTTCCAAGGCGGTGTAGTTGGGGCAAACCGGGTATAAAAACAATGAATCCGTCTAACTAAGCGATGGATAGATACCTTCGTTAGTTAGACGGATAGGGTTGCAATTAGCAAAGCGCAGCGAAAATGAGGCCGCTGCTGAATACGATAGAATCAAATTGTCAGAAGCGGCTATAAAACCGGCTAATCGTATAAGTAATTTCGGTAGTTGCGCACATATATCTTTGGCGATATGCCCAATATACTGCGAAACACACGATTAAAATTGGTGATGCTATTGAAGCCCGAATCGTAGGCGATCAGCGAGATCGAATCGTGCCGACCCAGCCCCAACAATTTACAGGCTTCACGGATACGCAGTTCATTCAGGTAGGCGATGAATGTTTTTCCCGTGCAATTTTTAAAATAGCGGCAAAAGGCGTGTGGCGTCAGGTTTGCTTTTTCGGCGATTTCATCCAAACTGATATCTTCTTTAAAGTGCTCTTCCAAAAATTGACATAATTTCTCTATCCGGAACGGTTTGGAGATCTCTCTTTTGGGCAATTGTACACCCGAAAGCGGCTCCAGTTCGGTGAATACTTTGCTGAGCGTTTTTAATAAATAAAAGAAATTGACAAGCTGATCTAAGAAATCAGACTTTTGCAGGACTTCGATGTATTGAGATACCTCTGCATGAAGTTTGGGCGGAACCCTAAATCCGCGCTGGCATTTATGCACAAAATCGAGCAGGTTTCGGAGTTCGGGCATCGTCGCCATGGTAGACAACGCACCTTTGGTGCTAAAGAATAAAGAGATCGAGCGCACATGGTCGCCTGCAAAGAAACTTTTAAAAACATGGGCCTGGTTTGTTCCCAATAGAAAAATGTCTCCCGGCTGAAATTCATGTACATTATCGTCCACCAGTAGCTGGCCGATACCTTCCTTGATCCAGATTAATTGATATTCTTCATGACGATGCATGTATGGATAAAATTTATCCAGCACATCTTCTTGAATATAGATAGATTTGTCCTGAGGGGCAGGAACCTTAAATTGAACTGGCTTCATAACAAGTTAGATTAGTTAAATGTCAATATGACATTAAATATAAACAAGCCAATTCACTGTTGCAATACCTAAACCGAAAATGTTAAAATACGGTGATAATAGGTTATAATATGCACACAATAAAAATCACTATCGGCTTGCTACCCAGCCCCGAGCTCTTCGGCCAGCAATTGTAAGCTTTGGTTAGCTTCTTCAAATCGTTTCAGTTCAACCGCATAGGATTCAGTAACCGTTTCGAGCAAGGCAGTTCCTTCTCTAATGTCAAGGTACGCCATCACCGTATCTCCACCCCACATCCAGTCAAAAATAAGGGCATAACCATCCGAATCATGGCCTTCCAGCTGTTTTAAGAGAGCTAGCATCGGCAATATTTCATGATAGTTTTCACTGAAGTTCAGCACGGCAAATGTCCAATGTTGCCTTTCCTCATCATAATGCTCCTTCGCACCATAAAATCGGTCCTTGAGCAGATCATCGAAGACTTCACGAATACACGAATGTGAATAACTTGGGATATTTTCCAAAGCAGTTTTGCTGTACATCTGCCGGCTCTCCCACCATTGCGACCAATTATCATCTTTTTTTGGAGAAATCGGTTTTGAAGCAAAAAATGCATTCAATCTCGATTTTTCAATGTGAATGCTCATGTAAAGGCTATCCAATTCCATATTATCTTTCTACAACATTGTTAACTTTTTTAAACCCTACCGACCAGCCAGTTTTATCTTTCCATCATCACCAAAATCCGCGCTATCCACTACCCTTTTGAGATTGAGCTGCTTTATAGACAAGCCTTCCTGCAGGGGTATACCCGTGGTACTTATCTTAAATAAGGGATAAGATAGTGGCTTTTCAGCCCATTCCAACACAAAATGGTAGCCATCTACAATCTTCTGCTGATCGTCGGTTTTGAGGATTAAGATATTATGGAAAGTTTGCTCCGGTTTGGCAGGATCACTATTCGTTGATATACCCCGAGCTTTATAGGTGGCGATAAACTTATAATAGTGGTACTTCCCATTGACCGGATTAAATATTAATTCCCGACTATTATTTTCAGCAATCAGGTCCGAAAAAGACTGCTCAAAATTGTCCAGTAATTTGTAATTAAAATCGGTATTGAGCTTATTGGCGACCATGACATACGTCTTTGCATCTTTACCGGCGCTATTGCCCTGCGTTTGACTTTGTGCGTGCACCGAATAGCCATAGAAACAGGATAACAATACAATTATTAAATACTTCATACGCTAAAATATTAAATTTTGGGCAGTATTTGCCCAACTGATGATTAAATAGACATTTCTTCAACAATAGATACGTCCATTACAAACCTTCTTCATTCAGCCGACATCTCAAACCAACGCTTAAAATCAGCAGCATCATACCGACTAACCAATACATCTTCTTGCTGGGCGAAAGTATCTTTTAAGTCGATCGTCAGCACCCCATTGGCTGAAGGCTTGTATCCTTGTATAATACTCCGATTGACGATATAACGCCGGTACATCAGATAGTATTGATCGTGATCGAGCACTTTCATGAGGTTGTCGAGACTATAGTTGTGGGTATACTCACGGCTTCCGGTCAAGGTAAGCAGCCTTTTGTCATCTGCCGAACTTTTGATGAGCGCAACCCCATGCAGCGGCACATAATTATCTTCGTAACCATACTTTACTTTCAGACAGGAATCGAGGCTAACCACATCCGAAATATCGTCTGTCCTTTCGGTCTCCGCTTTCAGCTGCAGCTCTTCGTAGGTGACAATCATTTCCCGAAGGGCTGTTTTTTCCAGTTGCGCTTCTAAGTATTGATCTTTCACAAATCGGGCAAACCGCATCACATATATCACCATAAAGAGCAGATTCAAGATGAACATAAACAAAAACAGAAAACCAAATTGGTTCGACATGTAGCGCATAGCGCCCCGCCAACCTTCTTCGTTCAATGGTAAAAACACCAGTATGGCGAAAGTTACCGTAAGCAACGAAGACAATACCAATCCGTAGAGAACCTGCCTGATCAGCCTAGGCTTAAAGTCGGTCAGCCAAGAGAGTTTGCCATCCAGGTACTTGTTAAAAATATGCATACCGCTAAACACCGCCATCGCGATGCCTGCGGAAAGAAGCCAGTATAGATAAAATTTCGGTGCCGAATACCGCGCATCGAAAACAAGAAATGTGCCCGGCGAACAAAAAAAATTACCCAATATCATCGCCAAAAGTAGCTGGAGCCTAATCGGCAAATAATTGACATGGATCTCGGAATGAAAGGTTTCGATAAGCTTTTTAGTCTGCATAAAAATTGAGGAATTGGTTAAGGCAAACTAAAATAACTATTTTATCAAATAAAAAAACAAAACAGCCTAGCATTCTTCGGCAGCATTGCATAAATACGGCCTTATTTCTCTATAAAAATGCAATTCAGGCTACCATTCATCCTATAATTATATTTTTATACCGTGCTAAAAAACACTTCCTAGGCAACGCTAAAGCAAGATTTAAACATTTGTTCTATACCATTCATTCCGATACCAACATTTTACCTTGCCTTCGAGGAAATACCTTGCTAATTTTATGATAGCATAATTAATTATTGAATGAACACTTACAGCAATGCCATTTGGTTCAGGCCGAATGACCATGTATCCTAAAAAAAATAAGTTATGATCCGATCGTTGAACCAACTGGAAGATGCCATTCTTGCTTATGGCATACTGCAGGATAGCCCGAATGGGAATTATATACCAAGCGACGAAGCGATTGTCAGCGCCTGCGATGCACTGATACGCGATTCAGAACAGCTTTATATCAGTCATGCGAAATCGCGCATGGCCAAAGAATCTTTTCGCCGCTATTATACCAAATTCAGGCTGCTATTTGACAAGCTCTATCTGTACAAGGCCCAGCAGCCGGATGATACCATTAAAAAACTGCACGAGAGTATTAGCCAGAGCATTCAGCGCTTTAAAGAGCATATGAATTCGTCGGAAGAGCTGCCCGTATACCACCGACAGCTGCTCAAATCGGGCAGTCTCGCAAAACTTGCTCAATTATCGGTGCACTTACAGGCCAAGCAGCTCGACGAAAAATACCTTTTAGAAATCCAATATGGTCTAAATAGCCTGTTTGACGAGCATAAGCCGCCCAAGCTCCTGTACTACCATGTCGAATGGTTGGAAACTTTCCTGTCGGCGCTAGAAAGCCTTGCCCATGATAAACGTGTGAAGCATTACGCCAAACGTTTTATTGAGTTACTGATCCGCTACAACTTTAACTATCTCGGCTTATGCAACCGGTGGCATGAACAGCTCGAAGGGCAGATCGATGTGCTCCCCCGCTCGGAAAAGCTGTCTACACTGCTGCTTATGGAGAAAGAAATTACCCATTATCACCCCCTGCCGATGCTTTATTACGACATTGAGCAACCCCATCTCAAAACAATGATGAATGAATATATTTGGGCGGAACTGGATTATCTTGAAAAACTGTCGAAACTGGAATCGGTAGAAAATAATTACCGCCCCGGGATTCCCGCATCTTCCAATGGGATCCATACGACGCTGACAGGCGAGGGCCTTACCTGCCTATTCCACTATTGCAGTAAAGTGGGCCTGTTTAAAAATAAGCATAAAAGTGATGCAGCCGTTGGCGTAGCGCAGCATACCGTTACCGATCGCGGCAACCGCATCACGGCCAATCAGCTGGCTAAATTTAACAAATTTGAACATATACTCAGCCTCTATATCATCGAAGATAAGCTTAAAGAAATGCTGCATTGTATAAAAAAAGACATTGAAGAAGTGGAGCGAAGAAAATAATGGCCTTTTCAAAAAAACTTGGGGGATTCCACTTTATCCCCCTCCAGTGCCGGTCCCTCCTAAATAGCCTATTGTCCCCAAAAACAGTACGCTGCATCCTTTGCATGCGCTGTTCCCTCTGCTCTCCGTTGTGATAGAAGTAACACCATTATATCCCCAATTACCTCATCCACCATTGCCCCAGCTGCTTTAAAGGCGGTTTGCTTGGCGAAATCCTTCTATGTAAGATTGCTGCTTATTGTCTTTTCTTTGCTTTAAGACTTACACAGTATGCACCATGAAAGCGAAAAAGATTACTTATCAGATCATCGTCATTACATTGATGACACTTTGGATCCCGATCAGTCTGGACAAGTTTATCGACTATGAACTGTTCAAGTCTGCGATGATACAACAGCCGTTTAGCGACCGTCTGGGAATTTTACTTGCCCATACCTTACCTACAATGGAGCTTACGGTGGGTCTACTGTTTATCGTGCCCAAGATGAGAGTTTGGGCATTTGGACTCTCCGCATTGCTGATGGTCGTTTTTGTGGCCTATGTAAGCCTGGCAATTTTAAATGTATGGGGCAAAATCCCCTGCGGATGCGGCCTTGTATTCCATCACGTGGGCTGGACGGCGCACCTGTGGCTCAATATCGGATTTTTACTGATCAGCCTAATTGGCTTGTACCTGGAGTTATCCGTGTTTAAAAATTATGGTTCAAAAAATAGCCATAATAGCGATAGTGGGGGGCATCATCCCTTACGTATAGCGATAAATTTAGAAGATCAACATATCATAAAATTGAAAACCAGTGCTAGGTTAAAAAAAGAATAGTGTACCCGATTAACAGCGGAACTTGGATTCGAGGCTAATCCAGGTGAAGGGCGCGTCTGCCAAAAGACACTTATGGTGTTCCAGCGCTGCTGTCGATGGCTACGTACAGAAAACCGACGCAGCGAAGGAATAAAAAAGAAATTTAAAAAACTAAAGTAAAAAAACTCAAAAATTAAAGACATGAGAAAATCAGCTAATTTTATTAAAAAACACGGTTTGGCCGTATTTGCCATGGCACTTTTAGTAGGTTATGGAGGTTTTAGTTATGCAAAATCGATGTTTGCGACCAATTGGTATTTAATTCAGAATCAAGGACCAAATCCCGATGACGACACCATTGGTGCTGTAACGATGGATCCAAGCCAAGGCGGGGACTGTGAAAAAAAGACACACCCCGAGCGTTGTGCCATCCAGTTGCAAAATAACAATAACTTTAATCTAGACGGACTGCAGGTTTCAGCTGCTAAAGCCCTTCCCGGTGTATCCGAATTAGATCGCACAAACTACAAACCATAATTTAAATAAAAAAAAAACAGCCCCATATCTAACGATATGGGGCTATTTTTTTAGCGGGGAAATTGAGTAACTCTTGAATTAATAATAACGTTATTGGGTACCAAAAATGTATATTTCAAGTCTTTTGCTTTTAAGGTATACCCTTTACCTGCTAAGGTACGTTGAAGTTCAATATTTCGGTTCTCTATAAAATTAAAGCGCCTTAGATCGATCCATCGAAGTCCTCTTATCAACAATTGCTTACGCCTTTCTAGCAATACCAAATCCAACGCAGCGTTTTTTTCCAAACCTCTGTATTCTTTATAGGTGTTCTTTGCAAAACGTGTTTCCAACAACTCATTTAACTTATCCAAACCCAACTGTACCTGCCCTGCCCTGATCAGACATTCGGCATAAATCAAATACATTTCGTCGAGTGCCAAGCCCGTAAACACCCCTCCGAATCCCAAATATGAACCTTTAAAAGAATACAATCCATCCTGCTCCAATTTAAAAAATAAACTTCTTCGCAGATCGTTCTCTGCATATAATGTCATCAGCTCCATATTTATTCTACCTTTGGCAGGCACTATAGATTCGGTTGAATAGCCCTGGTCATTAAAAATAATCTCTGTATTTCCAACTCCATCACTAGGAAAAGTATAACGCTTGGAGGTTGAAAAATCCTCATACCTTAGTAATTTTTCCTTACCTCCAAAAACATCTTTCACTACTGCCAACGCTTGATTATACTCACCCATGGAAAGATAAATACGAGCCAACAATGCATTAGCTGTACGTTTTGATGGTTGATAAAAATCAGTAAATTCAGTACTCAACAATTGTTGTGTAGCCAGCAGATCGTCAAGGATACTGGCGTAAGTTTCAGCCACAGAACTACGTATTGATACTTCCTGTGGGTCGGCAGACTTGCGTAAGGGCACACCATAAGCCTTATGTTCCTCATCCCCTATGGGAGCTGCGAACTCGCTGGCCAGCTGGAAGTTGGCATTAGCCCGATGGAACAAAGCCTTTCCTTTAACCTGATCGTATACGCTCGCATTAGCGGCAGTACGTTCAATTTTAGCAAGCCCTTCCAAGATAATATTAGCTGATAAAATGCGCTTGTATCCATAGTTCCAATCCGGACATTCCGTCCCGATAAATCTATCATCTTCCCAGCGATAAGCATTTTTTTCACCAAAAGTCGTGAGCAGATCCCAAGCACTTTCACTTAAGGTAAATTCTTCTCCCGCCGCTGTACGCATAGCAGCGCTACTATTACCACTAAAAAGTGTTTCATCACCTAAGAGTAAGTTAAAATCATTCAAAGATTTGGGGATTACCTGCTTGCGGTCTCTCTTTATATCTAAAAAATCTGGATTGCAAGCACTGTTCAAGGCAACGAGCAATCCTAGTATAATTATTTTTTTCATTTTTTTACCATTCTAATTGAAAACCTACTGTATACGTCCGGGGGGTTGGATAAGCGGCAGCGACCGCATCTGGATCCACCCCCACCTTGTTTGCCCTGTATAGGATGCCAACATTACGGACATAGCCGAAAATATTTAATCTCGCCTTTTTGGCCATTGGCAGTTGATAAGATAACCGCACATCCGACAGACGGATAAAATCACCTTTTTCAATCATCAATTCCGAATTTGCATATAACGCATCTCGATACAGATCTACGGCAGCAGGTATTGCCGGAACACTGGTTATCAGTTCGTCACCCGGTGCTTGCCATCGGCTCAAGTAGTCCTGATGTCCGATTCCACTGTAAAAAAGCTTAAAATAGTCGATTGTGTTACGACGAAAATAAAAGCCATTTTTCCACTCCAAGTTGGCACTTAGTTCGAAATTTTTGTACGCGACCTGATGGCGCATAGATCCCTGATAAGGCGGGAAATTTGGACCTATAAACATAATATCATCCAAAGTCGCATTTGTTGCATACTTCATATAATTCTGATCACCATCCGGGGTTATAAGCTGGCCATTTTCAGCACTGATACCGTTAAACTTCCAAGCATACAGCGCATCGCGGCTATAGCTAACACGGGGTTGTGCATTGCTTACCATTTGTGCCATCGTTATAGCATCATTCGCCATATACTTAGTCACTTTGTTTTTCGTCATGCTCCAGAGAAGATTGATATCCCACCTGACTACACCCTGCAACGCTTTTACAGCAAGGGTGAGGTCAACGCCATTTGTACGGAGGTTAGCATAATTGATCCTATTATCAATATAGTAACTCGTTCCTTCGGGTGATATACCCGTACTGGGATCGAGATAATTCGGTCCGATCAGGTCTTTGCCCGACTTAACGTAGTAATCTACCGATCCTGACACCCGTTGCTTAAGCACAGAAAAATCGAGACCAACATTCAAGGTAGTCAGTTTCTCCCACCTCAGATTAGGGTTTCCGGCGCTTGTCAGCTTTGCATATGGTAAACCTGTCGTCAGGTTGGCACTACTGATCCGCATGGAGGGATATGCACTGATCGTATTATTCACATTTCCACTATAACCATAGGTTGTACGTAGGGTAAGTTTATCCAACCAGATCGCATGATCTTTCCATAGGGGCAACAACTGTTCGGACAGGCCAAGTGACCACAGCGGTACACCCCGCTGGTTAGTCTTCACGCCAAAAAGGTTCGAGGCATCCCAGCGGATACTTCCGCTAATACCATGCGTGCTGTTGAGCAGATAGGTTGCATTGGCAAAATAAGAGATAAAGCGATCCACGGTAAAACGTTCTTCAAACGGGGTTGCCGGGATCAAGCTTGCCCCATTAGGCCGCATTGCATACTGTTTGCTGTAATCGATGTTTGTTAGGTATGTTCCATTATCGGCATGATAACCATATAGACGGTACCCAATATCCCGGTTTAGTGTATTTTGGCTGACCTCTGCGCCAGCCAGCGCGACCAATTGATGATCCATACTCCATTGCCGCGTATAGTCTACCTGAATTCTTCCATTATGCCCAATAATCTCGCTGTTTTGCCCATCTTTGATTCCACCGAGTGGGACAACTCGTGTGCCATCTACCTGTGTAAACTGGTTGATCAGATTGCGAGCAAAATAACTATCAGCATCATAAAGATTCTGCTGCTTTACGGCCTGATGCTGGTAACGGTATTTTAAATTCACAGAAAAGCCACTTCCTATCTTATAATTGAACCCTGTACCGAGGGTAAGCTGCTTTGAAAAGGAACTAATATCGCGCCTATTGCGGTCTACAAGTGGGTTAAATGTCCAATCCAATAGTCCTTTACTTTCGGCACCGTCGCGATAGGCGTGGTTAAACTGATAATTTAGGCTTGCGGGCGTGCCGTCTATATTTTGTAAAAACACATAAGGAGACAACCCTGAGCCCGAAGCTGTGAGCTGCTGTAGTCTATAACCATTCTGCTGCTCCTTATCTGCCGCGTAACGCAAATACGTATTAACTGTCAATCGATTACCGATTTTTAAATCGTGATCGATGTTAAAGGTCAGTCTCTGGTCGCTATTGCCAATGATCGATTGTGGATTACGGTCGTAGCTGCCTGAGACAAAGTAGCTGCTCTGTTGGGCACCTCCCCTAGCCTGTATTGCATAGCGCTGGCTTAGCGCATTTCGGTACAATAATTTTTTGGCTTCCTGTCGTATGTCCTGCTGCTGCATACGCGCTTTGATCGTTCCAAAGTCTGCTATTGCGATGTCATTAGCATCGCGTTTAAACAAAAATCCGACATAATCGGGTATATAGAGCGATTCCATGTTGTAATAGTTTCCCTTGCCATACAGGTATTCTTCTACCTCCATCATATCCTTAGCAGGTAGAAACTGTCTACTGTAGAAAAGGTCAGGCTTTTGTGTGAGCTGCCAATTATTTTGGAAAGACAAGCTGAGCGGCGCACCGAGCCTTCCTTTTTTGCTCGTCAGGACGATTACCCCATTTCCCGCTTTTGCTCCCCAGATGGCCGCAGCCGCGGCATCTTTCAATACAGTAACACTTTCAATATCATTTGGATTGATTGCATTGATATCGCCCTCATAGGGAAAATTATCTAATATTACCAAAGGTTCGGTCGAAGATTGAATGGAACTTATTCCCCGCACGCGCAGTGCTTTGGGGAATTTATTTTCACCCACACTCAGACTGCGGTCAAACTGCAGACCACTGGTGACGCCTTCCAAGCGGTCCAGGATATTGCCGGCAGGATTACGCGTGAGCGTTTTCTGATCGACGGTCGCAAAAGATCCCGTCAGCATATTCTTATTCAGCGTGTAATAACCTGTATTGACAATCACCTCGTCCAATTGATTTTCGGCGTATCGCAACTGTATCGTTCCTAGATCCCGCGTCTTTCCTAGCGCTATCGACATTGGAGCGTAGCCCACCATCGTAATCCTGATCTGTTCACTTTTCTTTTTGTCGAAAGAGAAATAACCGGACGAATCCGTTTTGAGCTGTCTTTGATCAGGAAAAGTTGCTATGGTCGCTCCCGGTAGACTTGTACCATGACGACCTATCAGACGACCAAAATAGGTCTGTGCCAGCACAACCTGTGGTGCCACGACAAGAAATAAAATAATATAAATATATCGCATGGCACCTCCCTACTTATTAATAACTAAAACAGGAACGGGCTTTTTCTCTATTTCCACTTTCAGTCCATAGGCATCCAAAAAGGCTTTTAATTCTTGGGGCGTTAGTTTGGACTTGTTAAAATACCATCGCGGCAATTCATATGCATACGGAAAATCCTTTGGTAGCCCTATGCGGTTAAAAGCATTATCCACATCGATTTGATATCCATCTGTTTTGTTCAGCAACGCAGCTATGACAAGCGAGAGCTTATGTTCATTATCTTTTTCCTTGGACGGGTCATATTGTAGGTATTCGTCACCGGCACGTTTCTCGAGCGGACGGCTAAACAGCCTCTTGGTTTCCGAAATGGATTTGCTCGCGCTGATGACCGGATAGTTTATTGGCGGGGTCAGTCCGATGTGCACATTCCAACCTTTCGACTTTTTCAGATACTCGGCCCAATAGTGCTGCAGCAGAGCGAATCCCTTTTCCTTTCCCAAGGATTTTGGGATACGCATTTCATAACTGAACAAGTTTCTTTGAGACCAAGCCTCGTATAGCGAATCTTTAGCATAAGCGGACAATCCTTTCAATTCTTTGGGATCCAATGCGAAATATTTTCTATCACTATCGTTAAGATTATTTTTGATCGCGCCATTATCTATATTGTAAAATGGGAAGATCCTATTTTTAAAAATATCATAGAGCAAGTAATCAACTGTTAAGTTTATGCCATAGAAGACGAGACTGTCTTTAGTCTCCACAAGACCACTTATTTCACTCGCGTATTCTTCAACATACGCTCCGATTTTGAAATATTTTTTAGTGTAAACAACTTCTGTGGGAGCATTATCTTGAACAAAGAGAGATCGACTTGCATCTGGCAATTTTACATTCAATGCATTATATATTTTGGGCATACCACCATCCAACACATTTTTTAAATTCTCAACGGTGACATATTTTGCATAAGGCTTCGCAATTACCCGCCCGTCTTTGATCCATACCATGTGTGGAATGGAACGCTTGGGAAAATACTGCATCAAAAAAGTATCTGCATAGATTGTCTGATGGTTCCATTTAAACCGGTCCATCAAATGCTGGAATTTATTTATAGGTTCGTAATTAACAGGTAAAATCGTAATTTTTGTCGTGTCCAGATCGGGCAGGATTTCATGCAGATGCATAAGCGAACCCAGGCAGGGTCTACACCAGCTAGCCCAAAAATCAAGAATAATCAGCTTATCCCGATCGGCCTCCAGATTGCGCGTAAATGTTTTCTGACTGATCCAATCGATAAAATGGCTCTGATGCGCAAAGAATTCATCAGGTATACGATCACCGATATATAATGATTTGGCATTTGGGACAACCATTGGCCCATCGGCCCCGCTGTCCTTGCGGGGCGTCTGAGCCGATAAACTAAACATAGAAACTAAACATAAAAACAAGCATGTCAAAATGATGCGATAGGCACGCTTATAATCTGCAACAGATAAAAAGTATTTTAAAGCCCGCTGAGCGACTACTTTACTTGTCGCAAGCAAAGTGTCGAGATGCAACGCAAGAGGGCTACACATCGTCTTAAAAGATCTCAAAACAGACCTTTTAGGTTCCACTCTGTTGGTTGACACAGGATCTACTATTAATTTTTCAACCAATACCTGCTCAATAGGTAACCAATTCCCCCCTTTCTCCCAGCGTTGCTCGAATTTTCTTCGGGTGGGCTTCGGGTCTCCTTCGGATAAAATACGAGTAACGGCAAAGCAAAAGCCGAGGCCGACCGCATGAAAGGCGGGAATTGGGGCGAAGTTGGTCAGGAAAAAGTTCCTAGAAGGTGATACCTCTCCCCCTGGTCGGCTGGCCTTCGGCTCGGCTTTGGGATTTCTTCGGGGCATGGTCGAGACAGGCTTGGCATTTCTTCGACTCGGCTTCGGCAGGGCTTCGACAGCGCTTCGGGTAGGAGTCGAAGCGCAGTCGAACAACAGTCGAAGCGTTCCCGAAGAAGAGTCGACGTTGGTACGAAGCAGTGTCGAACGATCCTCAAACAAAAGCCGAAGGCTGCTCGAGCAAACAGTTGTTTTAATTTGATTCTGAATTTCACTATTAAAGCGCTTTTTTAGTCTAACATGCTTACGCAACAGTTGCGTAAATCGCGCTATAGCTGCACTTAAGCAGTGCTTCACAGGAACTTTAAATATATAGATTATACAGCCCATTACAAAGGCTAAAAACTTCAGGATATTCATTATTTAGTTTATTAGTGGTTACTTGGATAACCTACTGAAGAACTCGGCAATTTCTCTGCTCAATTCGATCTCTCTTTTAATGCGCACTTTAGCTTCTGCTGACAGTTGCATTTTACTAGGATCGATATGGCGATAACTGGCAACACAGTATGCGATCAATACACGGTACATGGCAGTTGCAAATTCCTGCATTTCCGCATCTTTAAGGGGTTTATTTTCCTCTAAACCAACATCGAGATACGTGCTCAACAGCTGCAATATATTAGCAGATATAGTCTCTAGCGCATAGTGATTCCAAAAAGATTCAATCTCCTTAATAGGGTCATAGTCATCCTTATGGACATCAAAAATTATCAAATCAAAAGCAAGTTGTAGCGCTAAAATCCCGTTCATTTTTCAGAAAATCTTCGTAACCGAAAGTACATAGCATCCCCTCTCCGATCGAAATCAGCTTTCTGTTGGGAGCCTGATGTTACTCAGTTCACATTAGTAATAATTAATTCATTAAGGAAGCCAGAACGCGTTTGAATGAGGGGTCACAAAGTGTATAATATTGGCGTTACGCATTCCATGGCAAGAGAAACCAAATCTAATTTGGCCAAACCAGCCGAGCTACTCGGGGGCTGTGATGATGTTCTTTGATCTTTGTTTTTTGTTCATAACTCGTTTTATTGGTAACGAGTCTTGTCGGTTAGTCGCCTAATGATAAATGTGGGACTGCACACCGTACCTGAAATAAAGTTTCTGACGCCTTACACACCACGGATTTACAGCAGTACCCACATCTATCTGTTATGCAAATATAGCATAAAAGTATAGACATGGGTGTTTAATCTGCTGTCTTGCGGTGTGGCGTCAGAAAATACAGGCACAAGACTCTTTGATTTAAACACCTAAACTATAGATGACTGATCTAATATTTTACTAAAACAAAGATAGCAAAATGGTTTTAAAAAATCAAATTATTACATATAAACATGATACATATTTTTCTTTACCAACTTGGACAATGGCAAAATCAGTTTTTATCTTTCCCATACAACTCTTCAGTATTAATGCTGTTAGACGTATAAGAATTCATTTCAATTTATCTGCTAGCCAGCTATCCAAAGGCATTGGAAAAAGTTCCAACTATATTGGCACAATGGAAAATGAACAGAATGAAGGAAGCTATAGTGACGAAGTTTTATCAGATATAATACTTTATATCAATAAATTTATAAGTGAAAACCCTAACTTAGAACTAGAGTTTAAAGGCAAAAATCATTATACAATTTATGATTTATATCCTTCAGAAGTAGTAAGCAACGAAAAAGTAGCTAAAAAGGTCGATTCTATTCCTCCTGGATCTGGTCCAACTATTACTTTAAATGCCATAATAGAAGCGACAGATTTTTTTAAAACTTCTCATACGTTAAAAGAAATTGTTGAAGAGTGTAATAGAGTTCAGAACAAGAATTGGGTTTCTCAAGATTTTACTCAGCCTTTGGAAAATGCAGTAAAAGGTAAAAATAAAAGACTGAAGGTAGTGCTTAAAGGCGACCTTAATACATACATCCTTATCAGTAAGCAGAAAAAGGATTAGTATCTTTGCGGTCAAAGAAATGGCCAATTTTATGCAAGCTGATCTTAAATTTGAAATAATTAATATCAATGCCATGCCCCGAATAGAGGTGGAGAAAATGCTCAATATTTTTCTTTTGAGGAAGAAAAGAGGCTATAATCAATTCGAGCTTTCTTTTCTTATGGGCCAACGCGACTTTTATGTTCGTGACGCAGAAGATCCCACCCATACCTTAATTTACTCCGTACCTTTTAATAATATATTTCGTGAGATTTTCGATTGTAGCATTGAGCAAATAGTTCCAGATATAACTCAAACAGATTACACAATTCAAATATCTGTAGCAAGGAATGAATCTGACTCGGTTGTTTATAAAGCTGAAAAACTCTTCAAAGATGGCCGAAAAATAGAACTTGTCGCTATCTTATCTGCTGAACCAAAAGATTTACTACTTGAATCCCCAAGTATAATTATAGAACAATCTGTTAGAGATTGGGTATTGCACCAAATCTCCACAGGATATTTTAGCGAACCTAAAAATGCCTTACAGATTCTCAAAGATTGTGAGAAAGAATTCGATGGTGCAGTACGTCCATTATTTCTTGCAAATTCTTTAAAAACTTGTAATGGAACCAAAGGAACTCCTAAGTTGACGAGCAAGAAAGATGAGAATGGGAGGTTTGTTTTCACATTGGGATAAAAACAGCCATTAATAAAATATTGAATAATTATGGATTTCGTTTATACAGAACAACAAGTACGAGATGTATCAGACTTTCTTCAACTTTATATGAAGAAAAATAACATACCATTTCTAACAGCAGATGAATGTGCCCAAGCTTTAGCTGATGCTAGTATTCTAACTAATACAAAAGGACCTAAAATGGGGTTCAATTTTAGAGAAATGCTTAGACAATGCCGAGATGGCGTGTTCAACAACCAAGTATCTGGAGCATATCAGAGGAAACCGGGTGCGAGATGGAAAATAAGTTATGTGGGTTAACAATCAACGTTAATGGTAGGAAAGTCGAACACCGCAGGAAGACAATTTATTTGTTTTAACGAATAAGATTTGTTTTCCAAAAAAAGTCTATCTATCTTAGAAGAAGCTATTTTTAAAAAGATATACAGCCTATAAATTTTAAACAGTTTTTCTACCGAAGAGCATAATTCAAAGTTCATTGTGCTATATAAATTGTCTTATGAGATTTAAGAATTTATGCCTAAAATTTTAATTACGGGAAACGGTTTCGATTTGAGTTTTGGTTTACCAACAGGATATTCTGATTTTATAAAAATCTGCAAGAAATTGAAGGAAAGTTCCAAATTTGATTGGAATGACCTTCGAGAGGATATTTCTATCTTAAAAATTTCAGATAGTGTCCCTAATTCATCTTTTCAGGATTTTGAAAGGTTCCAAAAACGGTTACAAGACAGTACGTGGTTTAACTATCTATCTAGAATATTCACTATTAATACGTGGATCGATTTCGAAAAATATATAGAAAAAGCATTATCAATTATTCAATCAAGTCTTAATGAAATTAAAAATGAAACCTTTCTAAAAAACGGGAGATATTTCAAATCAGATATTATCTACTATAAAGAAAACTTTCATAAGGAAAACTATGAAATCTATCTGACCCTATTAGACTTTAAAATCTTCTTAAATAATAGTTTTATGGTTCCTCAATTAAATCCTATTTTTTTGAGATCTATCGATGAATTCCATGTTGATTTTGAAAATGACATTTTGTTTTCATCTATATTAAATGATTTAAATACTTTCAGAAATATATTTCAGGAATATTTAAGAGAAATAGTAATACCATTATATGATTTATTAAAATCAGACGATAGGAGAATATTACTGCAAAAGATAACTCACCATTTTACTTTTAATTATACCCCAACTTTTTCTAAATTAGTATCAAACAAGCCAGGCACCTGTTTCCTTCATGGGGAATTAGAAGCTAACAACATTGTCTTAGGTATAAATGAATGGGAAAATATCTCCATTGACGGCCCAAATTTGATTCCATTTACGAAATACTTTCAGAAATTAAATTTTGGCATTGATCTTAAATTTATTAATGAAATAGAGGGACGAGATAAATTATATCAATTCTTTTTTTGGGGGCATTCTCTAGATAAATCTGATGCAATTTATATAAATGAAGTGTTCGATCGAATTGAAGCACTTGAAAAAAAACACTCAAAAGGCAAAATTATCATAGTTTATCATAGCGATTCTTCTCGATTTAGTATTATAAAAAATCTTATCGAAATTAGGGGAAGTAAAGATATAATGAAGAAACAACGCAGTGGAGAATTGCTATTTTTACAAAGTAGCTCGGAAGAACTAAAAAAGGAACTAAAACTAAATATTCCTGCCAGAAGCATAGAAAATATTCGCATTTATTAAATAGATAAGAAGTATGGAGAACTTTAATATTGGAGATGAAATCTACCACAAGTCAAACCCATCAGTAAAATGGGTGATTGAGCAAATTGATGGCAATGAAATACGATGCTTTACCCTATTAAATGACAGCTTAAAGCAAGTAAAAGAAACATTTCTAAAATCCTCAATTGAAAAATGTGGAGATGGTTCCATATTTATAACAAGTGGTCCGAGAAGAAATCATCAATGGTAGTGATCACGGAGGCAATTAGGACATAATCTGCTATTTTTTAGTATATTATTAAAATCTATAAATTCCACGGTTGCAGGAAAGTAAGAAATTGAAAAATGAAGTTTTTATAAACTTCTGAAATTAATTACATTTATTAATTAAATACAAACCCATCTATAATGTCAAAAAACTTTTCAATTGATGCTCGTACTCTCATACACTTGGGAAGAGAAAGTATAAAGGATCATACAACCGCATTACTTGAACTAGTAAAAAATTCTTACGACGCCGATGCTAACGTCGTCGAAATTGAAATCTATAAAAAGGAAACTCAAGATCTAATTAGGATTGCAGATGATGGTGAGGGAATGACGGAAAAGGACATAGATGATAAATGGCTTAGAATTGGCTATTCCCATAAAAAAAATGATAAACAAACATCGAAGAAAAACAGAAGAAAAACAGGTGAGAAAGGAATAGGTCGATTATCCGCTGACCGACTTGGAGAAGTTTTGGAGATTAAAACCATCTCAGAGGGAAATCATCCATATGGTCTAAAAATAGATTGGGAACTATTCAATCAAGACAACTTAGATCTATCGAAAATAGAATTAGAGGAAATTCAGAATCCATTATTAAGACTTCCTACTCAAAAAAAACAAGAGACAGGAACAGAGATGCTAATTTCTAAGTTAAGAACTGACTGGACAGATGAAAATATTCAGAACTTATATACAGAATTATCTATTTTAACATCTCCATTCAAGGAAGTTCAAGACTTCGAAATATACATAAAGAATGATATAGCTCCCGATTTCAATGGTAAGGTAGAACCATCTCCACAAGTTCATCCTGAAATCGAAATTGAACTTGATTATGATGGTGTATCGGAATCGATAGAATATATCATTAAAGATCGGTTTAATAGTGATAAACCATTGAAGTCATCTTCAACATGGCCTCAATTAATGCAAAAAGTGATAGATCCTTTTGATTATCCTTATTCACAAGCTTTAACTTGCGGTCCAGTTAAAATTAAACTTCTGCTCTATCCGAGAACGAAAGCCTTAGCGGAAGGCACAAAATTTACGTTGACAGAATTGAGAGAGTTTGTCAATAAGAATATTGGTATAAAAATCTATCGTGATAACATTAGTGTAAAACCGTATGGTTATTTAAATGTACAATACGGTGGTGACTGGTTGGGACTGGCAGAAAGACATTCTCGAAATCCTGCGGGGTTAGATAGAGAAGATTACAGGGTAGTCGCCAACCAATTGGTTGGCGCCATTTTCGTAGGTAGAGATACCAATCCAGACTTGACTGATAGTGCCTCTCGAGAAGGCTTGATCGAGAACGAGGCATTTTATGATCTCCGTGCTCTGACACTTGGAGCATTAGCATTGCTTGAAAATAGAAGATATCAAATCTATCAATCAAAAAAAGTTCAAGAAGTTGTAAAACCTACTCCCACAGAAAGTTCCGACATTTTCAAGAATAAGATTGAAACTGCGAAGAAAACTATAGAGTCTCTTAAGGAAATGAGCAAATCTTCAATTAAGGCAATTGAAATCGCCAAAAATGTTGAAGATTTTATAAAAGATGCAGAACAAGCATCAGTTTCCTTCGAAGAATTGCTGAAGCATACAAGGGTACTAGCCGGTTTAGCAACTTTAGGTATAGCTGCTGCTGTTTTCGGACACGAAACACAAAATGCTATTACTGAATTTAATGCTGCCGCTGAATTAGCCAACGAATATTTGGAATATTCTCCCGAAGATCTTGAGATAATAAGAAACGAATTAAATAAGGCCATAAAATTTGGAAACCAAGTTGCCGCTTGGGGTGCCTTTTCTTTAACAAGGGTTCAGAAGGAGAAGAGAAAGAAGGAAAATAAAAATGTTGATCAAATAATCTCTAATATTATCGGTGAACTTGAAGTGATTCTAAATAATGTAAGTATTGAACTTGAGTTAAAACTAGACTCAATTGTTGCTAAAGCTTATCCAATGGATATTGAATCCATATTAGTCAACATCTTAACAAATGCTTATACCGCTTGTTTGCAAAAGCCAGTTGGAAGCAGAAAAATAAAAATAGAGTCATACTATGAGGAACATAATAATCAAAAGGGATTTTATTTAAATATTGTAAACTCGGGCCCACCAATTGACGAAACATTGTATGAATGGATTTGGGAACCATTAAATACTTTAAAACAGGACTCTAAAAATAGAGAGACTGGGACTGGACTGGGGTTAACTATCGTTAAATCAATAGTTGATGATTTAAAAGGAAGCTGCACAGTAACCAACAATAAAACTTTCGGTGGTGCTGAGTTTAAAATTTGGTTTCCGTTAAAATAGAAATTATGCCTAAGATTGCCATTGTAGATGATCGAAAAGATTTAAGAGAAACACTAGAGAATAAGATCAAACTCTACTTAAGAAAACTGAAATTAAACTGGGAAGTTGTTGGAATAGCGCCTTTTTTAGAAAAGGATGATTATTTAAATTGGATTAGAGAAAATGATATTGCAGTGTTAATCCTCGATGAAAGACTACAGGAAGTACAAAATAACGGATTGAGTGTAAATTATAACGGAAGTCACCTTATAGAATGTTTACGAAAAACTCTACCGGATTTTCCTGTCTATGCGATAACAGGTTATGAAACTGATTCCGATCTTCAAGATAAATTCCCACTTTTTGATGAAATTTTAAGTAGAGATTCCTTCTTTAAAAGAGCTAATGAATATATCCTAAGATTTACTAGATCCGGTCAGAGGTTTCTAGACACTTATAATTCTCATTTAATTAAAATTTCAAAAATTTCAAATCTTATCGCTGTGGGAAAAGCTACGGAAGAAGATATCAAAGAATTAAATTCAATACAGGAATATTTAAATATTCCTTTTACATCCTATTATTATTTGGATCGAGAGGCATGGCTTAAAGATTATTTGGACAATATAGACGGTCTTAAAAAGATTAGTAATGAAATTCAAGATTTTATTTCAAAAAACAAACAATAATGTGGAAAAGAATACCTAAAGAAAAATCAATTCCGCCTACAATAGGTAAATATTCTGACTGGAAACCACTATTAGCGGTTGAAGGCTATCACCAATGTTTATACTGTACCATTTCTGAAAGTTCATTTGGAGGAATTAGAAATTTTCATGTCGAACATTATCGACCAAAAGGTATTCCACGATTTTCGCATTTAGAAAATGATTATTCAAACTTATATTATGCATGTGCCATTTGTAATACATTTAAATCTGATGATTGGCCAGATGATCCTGACGAAATGCTAACTAAGGCATGTTACCCAGATCCCTCAAAAGTCGATTATGCATTATTATTTGGGGTCGATGGCATAACGGGATTAGCAACAGGGAAAAATTTGACCGGCATATATTTAAGTAATAAGCTATATTTAAATCGCGCTCAGCTAATCATCGAAAGACGTAGTAGAATAGCTAAAAAGAGATATGAAGAATTAATAAATATAATCATTGAACAGAAAAAGGTACTTTTTAACCTAGCTAAATCAGGAAACAAAAATGCTTTAATCCTATTGGAGAATCTTGATCAAAAATTATCCCAAGTGGAAGCTATATTTCATTTAAAAGATTCTACGAATCCCTACAACTCAAACCAAACTAAAAAACTCACAAGCTAATTGCAAGATATTCGCTAACTTCGCATATGAAAAAAATATTCGCTTTTTTAGCATTTCTCGATCCAATCGAAGCGGACCGATTAATTGTATCGGCGTATATTTATGATAATGAAATACTTCCAGAAAACAATCAATTTATACATGAGTATATTATTACGGAAGCATTCGAAGAAGAATACAGGCTATTAGGTGAATTTCGAGAATTACTTGCAGAACAATTTAGTGAAATTACATTAGAAACAGTTATTAAGCTTTTCGAAAATGTTGTTTCTCCTGCAGATCGAATAGTTAATGGAGCGATCTACACCCCTATTAACATACGTGAATATATTGTTAACAAAGCATTTGAGAATCACGCTAATTTAGAAGAAGTTGTTGTTGGCGACATCGCATGTGGATGCGCAAGTTTCTTATACACAGCTGCCAGAGAATTAAAAACCCGTACAAACAGAACATATTTCCAGATCTTTAGCGAGAACCTCTATGGGCTGGATATTCAAGAGTACTCAGCAACAAGGGCTAGGCTTTTATTGACCCTTTTGGCACTTACTGAAGACGAAGATCCAGAAGAGTTTAATTTCAACCTCCATGTTGGCGATGCACTTACGTTCAACTGGGCAGATAATGTTCCTGGATTTGTCGGATTCGCCATTTTGTTGGGTAACCCACCTTATGTTCGTTACCGCAATATGGACGAACAAACACGCCTTAACCTAAGACATTGGGAAGTGGCTCAGGTAGGTCTTACTGATTTGTATATACCGTTTTTTCAAATCGGAATCGAAAACCTGCAGCCAAATGGTGTATTAGGTTTCATCACAATGAATAGCTTTTTTAAAAGCTTAAATGGAAGAGCTTTACGACAGTATTTCTCAGATCATCAACTTGATTTTATAATCGAAGATTTTGGAGCAGAACAAATCTTCAAATCAAAGAACACATATGTATGCATCTGCTTTATATATAATCGTCAAGCCGAAGCAATACGTTATGCAAGCATTACCGGAGAGACTCTGAATGAACCTAGAGAACATCATATACGGCCATATGTCACGTTAAATAACCGAAGTGGTTGGAACTTAAGAAATACAGCGACTGTAACTGCTATCGAGAATACCGGTCGACCGTTTGGAGAAATATACACTACGAGGCATGGCATCGCAACACTTAAAAATGACATCTACATCTTCTCCCCTGCTGATGAAGATGATAATTTCTTTTACTTACAGAACGGACAACGGTTCGAAATTGAACGTGGTATCTGTAAGGAAATCGTTAACTCGAATAAATTGAGCCGTGTAAAGGATATAAATTCTTTGAAAGAAAAGGTTATTTTTCCTTATGAACAAACGGGCAATCGAGTCACGATTATGCCAGAAGAAAAGATTCAAGATCTATATCCTAATGCATATCGTTATCTAAAATATAAAAGGAGTATTCTAGATGAGCGCGACAAAGGAGGAGCAAAAAAATATGACAATTGGTATGCCTATGGCCGGACACAGTCGTTAGAGAGAATGAGACATAAATTGTTCTTTCCAAAATTCTCTGATGTCACTCCATCTTTTCTAGTTGACCATGACGAAAACTTGATGTTTTATAATGGTTTGGCGCTCATAGGTGAGAGTGAACAGGATGTAGAAATCGCTCGTAAGATCATGGAATCAAAAGTGTTCTGGTATTACATAGAATCTACTAGTAAACCTTATTCCAATAAATACTATTCTTTGAATAGCACTTACATCAACAATTTCGGTGTATGTGATTTGTCGGAAGAGGAGCTTGATTTCCTCTTAAATGAGACAAACCAAGCTCATTTAGACGAGTTTTTTGGAGATAAATATGGTGTAACCATATAACGATAAATGATAATTTATGAAAAAAGTATTAATAACAGATTTAGACGACACTATTTGGAATTGGTTTAAAATGTGGTATGAATCGTCTAATAATTTTTATAACAATATAATTGAACATTTGGGTAAAGATCCTGAAAAACTTTATAAAGACTTCCGGGCTGTACATCAAAAATATCACACTAGTGAAGCTTCACATGAAATAGACGAAATTGAATCCTTAACAATTGACGATATAAATTTTATAAGAAATAAGGCATTTATAGGAAATAAAACTATCATGCACAAATATAACTCAGATAGAGTTCACAATCTGATGCTATATCCAAATGTCTTAGAAACATTAGAAGTTTTACGTTCAAAAAATATAAAAATAATTGGCTTTACAGAAAGCAATACTTTTCATACATTAAAAAGAATCAAACAACTAGGACTCGAGTCTTTCTTTGATTCTATCTATGCTCCGATCGATTTAGGGAAAAAAGACATGACAAAACGTTTTTACCAAAAAGATCAATATATTTCAAAATCCATTAAATTAAATGAGCTTCCAAAAGGTACAAAAAAACCCAATAAAGACGTATTATTAACAATATTAAAAGAAAATAATTTCACTGCGGAAGATGCTATTTATGTTGGGGATAAGCTTCAAAAAGACATTGCGATGGCAAATGATGCTAATGTTTTTTCTGTTCACGCTAAATACGGAGATATCCCTATTGACGAAAGTTATAAACTACTTCAAAAAGTATCGCATTGGTCAGAAGAAGATGTCCAATATGAAGCAAAAATAAAAAAACAAACAGAAGGAATAACTATTAAACCAAACTTGGAAATAACAAACTTCAATCAAATACTGAACCTATTTTAAAACATGGAAAATACGGAAAAACAGGATTCTCTAAATTTTATAACGATATGGTCTAAGTGTATTGACATCCAAATGCACTTTAATTCAATAAACTTAACAATAAAGAGTTTAGCAATTACAGGTTTTACATTTTTCATAGCAGGATTAGGATATTTGTATAAAGAAAAGGTTTATCTGGAAGAAATTAATATTCTGATGTGGTTTTCTCTTATGGGAGCACTTATCATTATTCTCTTCTATTTTATAGATAGATTTTGGTATCATCTATTCCTTAAAGCGACATCAACACATATCGATTTTCTTGAAAAGAATAATGAATTACCCTCAGCTCTAAAAGAAGCCTTAAAGGTAAGTGAACGAATAGGCATTGAAAGTAAGAAGCCAATTAATGGTGTTTTAATACTCAATTCGGAAAGAAAAACTAATATATTTTATTCAATACTTATAATACCTTTCATAGTAATTGCAACATATGCATTCTTTGAGCATGGGAAGTCAAAATCAAATGAAGAAATTACAGAATTAGAAAGTAAAATAGAATTAAATAGTTTAGAGATATCGAAATTAAAACGTCTATTTTTGGATTCTACAAAAATGCAAGTGAGGGACACTTCGAATAATAGTCTGCAAAAAGTTAATTGACCTAAGGATGATGAGATTGTATCAATAATTCTTTTAAATAGAGAGTATAAGCTATAATTCAGCACATTTGATGAGATGGTGTATATGTTTTCTTTAATCAAGCTAGCGGATCGTGTTCTTAAAACAGTGGAAACGGAATCGCATCAAAAGGAAGCATTGGAACTGGCATTGAAGACAATTAAATAACCTTAATAGAATAGCGAAATGAGTGTAGACAAATTGGATATGCAATCAGCAAATTTAGTGAATCAGAATATAGAAAAATTAGCGGAGTTGTTTCCGAACTGCGTGACTGAAAGTGGTACAGGAAAGGCTATAGACTTTGATTTATTACGACAAGAATTGAGTCATGCCGTTGTGGAAGGTAACAAAGAACGCTACCGTCTGGAGTGGCCAGGGAAGAAAGAAGCGATAGTAATTGCAAACTCGCCAACAACCAAGACACTTCGTCCTATTCGTGAAGATTCGGTAGATTTTGACAATACCGAAAACATCTATATTGAGGGCGACAATCTGGAAGTGCTTAAGCTATTACAGGAAAGTTACCTTGGTAAAATCAAAATGATTTACATAGACCCTCCATATAATACAGGAAAGGACTTCGTCTATAAAGACAACTTTGCTAAAGATACTCAGGAAGAGCTTTTTGAAAGTGGACAAAAGGATAAGTACAATCAGCGCTTAGTCGTTAACCCGGAAACAGCCGGACGTTACCATTCCAATTGGCTTAGTATGATGTACCCAAGGCTGAAATTGGCTCGAAATCTTCTTAAAGAGGACGGTGTAATTTTTATCTCTATCGATGATAATGAGGTGCATAATTCAAGAAAAATTTGTGACGAAATTTTTGGAGAAGGGAATTTTGTGGCAGAATTAGTATGGGAAAGAGCATATTCACCAAAAAACGATGCGAAGTTCATTTCGAATAGTCATGACTATATTTTAATGTATGCTAAGTCCGTTGATAGTTTCAAGATAGGTCGAATCGAAAGAACTGATGCAGCAAATGCTCGTTATAGAAATTTTGATAATGACCCCAGGGGAGTATGGAAACCTAGTGATATGTCTGTTAAAACCTATAATGCGGATAACGATTACCCAATAACCACTCCTTCTGGGCGGGTTGTAGAACCTCCAGCAGGGCGCTGCTGGAGGCTCTCGAAGAATGCGTTCTTCGAGAGACTCCGTGATAATAGAATTTGGTTTGGTACTGATGGAAATAGTGTGCCGTCAATAAAGCGTTTCTTGACAGATCTAAAGTTCGATGGTATGGCTCCAACTTCAATATTATTTTATAAAGATGTTGGGCATAGTCAAGAAGGAGCTAAAGAGGTGGTTTCACTCTTTGAAGGGAGAGGACATTTCGATGGCCCTAAACCTCAAAGATTAGTGAGTAGGCTTATAACATTAGCAAATACTGATAAAGATTCTATCATCCTCGACTTCTTCTCCGGCTCAGCCACCACTGCTCATTCGGTAATGAAAATGAATGCTGAAAAAAACGATGGTAAATGTAAATACATTATGGTCCAACTTCCTGAATCTACTGATGAAAAAAGTGAAGCTTACAATGCTGGATACAAAAACATCTGTGAGATAGGTAAAGAACGTATTCGTCTTGCCGCCAAGAAAATCAAAGAAGAAACTGGTGCAGAGATAGATTACGGATTTCGTGTGTACCGACTGGATGATAGTAATATGCAGGAAGTATATTATAAACCTCAAGAATATACGCAAGCGAATCTAGACTTGTTTGCAGATAATGTAAAATCTGACCGAACAGCAGATGACCTTCTGGCACAAGTCATGCTCGACTGGGGACTTCCATTGAGTTTGAAGATTGAACGATTGGAAATTGTAGGAAAGGAAGTTTTCCGCGTTGCTGAAGATTCATTATATGCATGTTTCGATAAAGGACTTGATGAGACATTTGCCAAAGAAATAGCAAAAGATAAACCTTTACGTGTGGTCTTTAGGGATAACGGATTTAAGGATGACACAGCGAAGGTCAATGTCAAGCAATTGCTGAAGCAATTGAGTCCAGAAACTGAAATGAAGGTGATCTAATGAAAAATGCAGCAGAATTAATTCAACAGCTCAATCACACCGATGAATGTAATTGGATAGAAGCTAAGCGCGGAAGTGCTATTGATCGATCCATATTGGAAAGCGTGTGTGCCTTCTCCAACGAACCAGGTCTGGGAGGTGGTTACATCTTGTTTGGTGTAGAAAAGGAAGAGTTATCTTTATTCCCAACTTACTATGCCTCTGGGGTAGAACAGTCAGATAAAATACAGCTTGACCTGAGCTCGCAGTGTGCGTCGATGTTTAACCAATCCATTCGCCCTATTATACATGTCGAATCTGTCGACGGAAAAAATGTTATCGTAGCTTATGTGCCAGAGCTTCCGAATGGACAGAAACCAATCTATTTTAAAAGTGAGAAGTTACCTCACGGAGCTTATCGCCGTATAGGATCTTCAGACCAACGCTGTACAGACGATGATCTGTTTGTATTCTTTAATAAAGAAGATAGTTTTGATAGTACTTTGGTAGGCGGTTCTTCTCTCGATGATATTAGTGAAGAAGCTCTTGCATTATATAGACAGCTTCGTAGTAAGGTAAATTCTTTTGCGGAAGAACTGCAGTACAATGACGAAGATTTACTCTATTCATTAGGGTGCATCCGAAAAGAAAAAGGAGAAATCCAACTGACATACGCAGGCTTACTGATTTTTGGAAAACGAGTAGCACATCGCCGGCTGTTGCCTATGGTCCGTGTGGATTATATACGGGTTCCGGGTAATGAATGGATGGAAGATCCCGAAAATAGGTTTACCACTATTGACATGCGTGGTTCGCTTTTAGAGATGGTGCAACGTGTCTTTAGTCAGATTACGGATGACCTTCCTAAAGGCTTTATTCTTCCTGAAGGCGAACTACAAGCCGAAAGTAATGGACTGCCTACTCGTGTCCTTCGTGAGGCTATTGTCAACGCATTGATCCATAGAACTTATCGGGAGAACCAACCTATACAGATTATCCGCTATGGTAACCGCATCGAGATTAAGAACCCTGGCTTTTCCTTAAAACCGGAGGATAATTTGGGAGAACCGGGCTCGAAGAGCCGAAACCCATTTATTGCAGCTGTATTCCATGAAACTAACTTGGCGGAGACCAAAGGTTCGGGAATACGTACGATGAGGGCTTTGATGGAAAAAGCAAACCTTTTACCGCCGACATTCGAAAGTGATCATGGTCGTAACCAATTTACCGTACGTTTACTTCTTCATCACTTTTTGGGAGTGGATGATGTACAATGGCTGTCGACTTTTGAAAATTATTCGCTAAATGAAGATCAGAAACGTGCGTTAATTTTTACTCGTGAAGTCGGTGCTATAGATAATTCTTCGTATAGACAGCTTAACGGTGTAGATATTCTCAAAGCCAGTAGTGATCTTAGGGATATGCGTATTAAAGAATTACTAATTCAAAAAGGTAAAGGTAGAGCTACCTATTATGTTGTCGGTAAAAACTTTATTGCCGGAGATGGAGCAGAAGATAGTAAACCACCTGTAAGCGTTAGTGCACCAGTTGATGATATTGAAATACAAATTCTCGAAGATAGTGAACCAGCTGTAGCTGATATTGAACCACCTGTAGCTGATAGTGAACTACCTCTAGCTGTTAGTGAACTACCTCGTAATGTTGAAGGTACAATATCTGAGGATATTTTAAAGCGCCTGCCTCAAGAACTGATAAATGAAATACCATTGTATAGAAAGCGAATACAAGACAAAACCTTGTTAGCAGATTTTATTTACCGACTTTGTGAGACAGATAGTTTTCAGCTACATGAGCTTTCTACAATACTCAACAAAACAGAAAAATACCTCTTGTCTAATTTTATAAAACCCCTTCGTGAGAAAGGAATACTGGAATACACAATCCCAGACATGCCAAATCATTTCAAACAGGCTTACCGTGCCGCCAAAAAATAAGCTGAAACATGAAATTACAATTTAAAGAACAGGACTTTCAGATTCAGGCGGCCAAAACCGTGGTCGATTGTTTTCAAGGACAACCGTTGAAAACGAATCGATTTACCCTTGAGCGGAGTCGAGAGCTTATCCGAAAAGCAAAACAGGCTGCCAGCGGTGCTATACAGACTTCGGCCTTTGACCATGAAATTCTAGAAGATATTGGTTATCGAAATAGCCTAATTCAGGTAGTAGATAATCAGATTCTCGAAAATATACAGGAGGTACAGCGGGGACAGGGACTGAGCAAAAGCCAAAGCATTGAACGTCCTAAAGGTGTGAAGCTTGGCTATAACCTGACCATAGAAATGGAAACGGGTACAGGTAAGACTTATACCTATATCCGTACCATGTATGAGCTAAACAGACATTATGGATGGAGTAAGTTTATTGTAATCGTGCCAAGCATTGCTATCCGTGAAGGTGTGTATAAATCGTTTCAGGTGACGCAGGATCATTTCCAAGAGCTGTACGGACATAAGATCAATCCATTTATCTATAATTCCGGTAGACCACAAGATATAGAGAGTTTTGCTTCCGACAACCGCATATCAGTTATGATTATTAACACGCAGGCCTTCAACGCTAGTGGTGCGGATGCACGGCGTATCTATATGGAGCTTGATCAATTCGGAACGCGTAAGCCTATCGATATCCTTGCGCAGACAAATCCAATCTTGATCATTGACGAACCTCAATCCGTAGATGGGGAAAAAACACTGAAAAGCATGCAAGATTTCAATCCGCTATTTACCTTACGCTATTCGGCTACGCACAAGGTAGAATATAATAAGGTATTTCGGCTAGATGCTCTCGATGCTTACCACCAAAAGTTGGTCAAAAAAATCCAGGTGAAAGGAATTAACCTAAAAGGTTCGACGGGCACAACGGGCTACCTCTATCTCGAACAAATTAGCCTGAGTACAACGAAGCCGCCATTTGCGGTAGTAGAGTTTGAAGAACGGTCAGGAGATGGAGTGAAAAAAGTTCGCAGAAAATTAGCCGAAGGTGCTAATCTTTACGAACTATCTGGTAACCTTCCCGTCTATAAAAATCATACTATTACAGAGGTAAACGGGTATCTCAATAAAATAGTCGTCAATGGTGAGGATATTTATCCCGGAGATATCGTGAACGACAAAGATGAATTGGCATTCCGCAGGGTACAAATTAGGGAAACGATCTTATCGCATCTTCAAAAAGAAAAACAACTTTTTGATAAGGGAATTAAAGTATTGAGCTTATTCTTCATCGATTCGGTGGAGAAATATCGTATATACGATGGCAATGGTGAAAAAGAACTTGGTGAATATGCCCAAATATTTGAGGAGGAATATAATAAGGTACGTAATGACTTTTTGGACCTATTCCAGCAAGATTATAATGACTACCTAAAAGATACCGATCCAAGTCAGGCACACAAAGGCTATATGCCACCCAACTATTTTGATTATCTACAGCGTGATGATGCAGGCAAGATACATGAGGGCTACTTCTCCATAGATAAGAAAGGAAAATCTATAGACCCATCACTAAAACGTGGCAAAGAAGATTCTGACGATATATCAGCTTACGATCTGATCATGAAGGACAAAGAGCGTTTACTCAGTTTTGAGGAACCCACGCGCTTTATTTTTTCCCACTCCGCATTGAAAGAAGGTTGGGATAATCCCAATGTCTTCCAGATATGCGCTCTAAAGAGTGCAGAAACCGGAAGCCAAACCAGGCGTAGACAAGAAGTTGGACGGGGTATGCGTTTGTGTGTGGATAAACGTGGAGTGCGCCAGGACTTTGAACTTATTGGTGAGCAAGTTCATGAGGTCAACAAACTAACCGTTGTTGCTTCGGAAAGCTATGAAGCCTTTGCTAAAGGCCTACAAACTGAGATAGCAGCTACACTGGCTGATCGTCTACAAAAAGCTGAAATAGAGTATTTCGTTGGTAAGGTGGTCATCAATGAACAAGGTGAATCGCGGCGATTGACTGAAGATGACGGAAAAAAGCTCAACAAACTACTTTATAAGCACGATGTGATTGATGTAGATGATAAGATTACCGCTGAAGGACAAGAACTGATTGAACAAGGCAAAATACCATTACCAGAGCAACTGGAGTCCTATCGAAAATCGATTATCCAATTGCTCCAATCAATTTATACAGGAGAGTCCTTCAAACCTGAAGACGAACGGCAGACGATCGTTTTGCAGACCAACCCGAATTTCAAAAAGAAAGAGTTTCAGGCGCTTTGGGATAAAATTAATCTCAAAACAGTCTACGAAGTTCGCTTTGATACAGAGAGATTAGTTTACGAAAGTAAAACACTGATAAACGCCAAATTGCATATTAGCACGCGAATGTATGAAGTGAAAACCGGAGAACTGGAAGATGGCACCAAAGAACAAATGGCGCAAGGATTATTAATCCGTGAATCAAAACGGCAATATATGAAGTTAGATAATAACTTGTATACAAACGCGCTGTATGACATTGTTGGTGAGATCGAGCAAAAAACAAATCTTACACGGCGTACCATAGTGGATATCCTTAAATCTATCCACGAGGAAAAATTTCTGATGCTCCGCCGAAACCCGGAGGAATTCATTGCGAAATGCAGCAAATTGATCAATGAGGCAAAGGCTAAGTTGATCATCAATAATATCGTGTATCATAAAATAGAGGATAGGCATGATGCGAAAACAGTATTTACAAATGATAAGTCTGCTTTGCGAAATTCGGATCTTCTGAAGAAACATATTTATGATTACCTGACTTCGGACTCTAAAATAGAAGCCGATTTTGCAGAAGCTTTGGAAAACAGCTTAGAAGTAGTTGTGTATGCTAAATTGCCCAAGAGTTTTTATATCTCTACGCCGGTATCAAATTACAGTCCGGACTGGGCAATCGTATTTGATAAAGGCAAGGTACGCCATATTTACTTTGTTGCTGAAACCAAGGGTTCTGATTCGGATATGGATTTGCGCGAAATCGAAAAGCTTAAGATTCATTGCGCCCAGGAACACTTTAAAGAGATCAGTGGCGGTGTTGTGAAATTCGATACAATAAGTAATTACGGTAAATTGTTGGACATAGTTCAGGTTATATAGCCTATGCAACTCATCGATAATATCAACAAACGCCTTGGTGACGACCTACGGCAACAGATTCAACGAGGAAGTAGGTTAAGCATAGCCGCCTCTTCTTTCTCTATCTATGCCTTTGAAGCGCTTCGCAATGAACTGGGCGAAATCGATGAGCTTCGCTTTATATTCAGTTCGCCTACATTCGTAGAAGAAAACTTAAAGAAAGAAGTCCCCAAGTTTTTCATCCCCCATCTACACAAAGAGGCTAACCTTTGTGGTGGAGAATTTGAACTTCGGCTCAAGAATCAGCTTAATCAACGTGCTATTGCACGGGAATGTTCAAAATGGGTAAAAGACAAGGTTCGGTTTAAGTCGAATCGGCATTTTCATCAACCCTTACATGGAATGATACATGTGAAGAACAGTGCAGAGAATTCAGTCAATTATGCCCATATTGGAGGCTTTACGACTGCCGATTTAGGATTTACACATAAAAAAGGCTTCCCTACCCTGATTCAAAAAACAAACTATCCAGATAGTGAAGCTTATCTGGAATGGTTTGATCAGGTGTGGAAAAACGAAGAAGATCTAAAAGAAGTAACCGAGCAAGTGCAAAGCTATTTTGAGACAGCTTATAAAGAGAACAGTCCCGAGTTTATCTATTTCATTACGCTATACAATATTTTTAATGATTTTCTTGAAGACCTTTCCTTGAATACATTGCCTAATGATCAAATTGGTTTTAAAGATACGTTAATATGGAGCAAGCTCTACAATTTTCAACGTGATGCTGTAATAGGTGCCATTAACAAGCTTGAAAAATATAGCGGCTGCATTTTAGCGGATAGTGTAGGCTTGGGCAAAACCTTCTCTGCTTTAGGGGTGATCAAATACTACGAAATGCGGAATAAGGATGTTCTGGTATTGTGTCCAAAAAAATTAGAAGCGAACTGGAATGTCTACCGTCATAATGACAAGAACAATTTTTTGGCAGCGGACCGCTTCCGGTATGATGTATTATTTCATACAGATCTCAGTCGCGACCAAGGTATGAGCAACGGTAGAAGTTTGGAAAATGTCAATTGGGGGAATTATGGTTTGGTGGTCATTGACGAATCTCATAATTTCAGAAATAACAATCCATATTCAGACCGGGAAAATCGATATCAGAAACTATTGCGTAAAGTGATTAAGGAAGGAATCGAGACAAAGGTCCTTATGTTGTCCGCAACACCTGTCAACAACCGTTTTGCGGACTTACGGAATCAATTAGCATTGGCGTACGAGGGGGAAGCCGCCATTATAGATCAAAAATTGGATACCAAAAGCTCCATAGAGCAGGTTTTCAGAAAAGCACAACAAGCTTTCAATACCTGGAGTAAATACGATACGACATATCGTACAACTGAAAATCTATTGGAGATGCTTGACTTTGATTTCTTCGAAATATTGGATTCATTAACCATCGCACGATCGAGAAAGCACATTACTACCTATTACGACATCAGTGCTATCGGTAAGTTTCCGAAGCGAAATGAGCCACTCGCAATTCAAAGCCCTTTAACGGAGGATGGACATATCACCTACGTGCAAATAGCAGAAAGTCTGACACTATTAAATCTTTCGGTCTACACGCCATTGAATTACATTCTCGACAGCAAGTTGGATTATTATCGATCCCTGTACGATAAGGAAGTTCGTGCGGGAGCGAGCAAATTATCACAAAAAGATCGGGACAATAGCTTACGTATTCTCATGCGTATTAACCTTTTAAAGCGGCTAGAGAGCTCTGTTGATTCATTCCGTATCACGCTTCAAGGTATTATCGGTTTAATTGAGAAAACACAAAAGACTATCAAAAATGGTGTAAAATTAGATGATGAAAGTATGCAGGCAAGAATTGAAGATGAAAATTTTGACTGGGACTCCGATTGGGGTGATGAGGAATACTTTATTGGTAAAAAAATCAAAGTCCATGTTGCCGACATAGATGTTTATCGTTGGCAAGAAGATTTGCAGGATGATCTAAAGCTACTACGCAGTATTTGGGATAGCATTGAGCTTGTCCGTGGAAATAACGATTACAAACTTCGTCAGCTTCTTGAATTATTAGAAGGAAAAATAAACCATCCTTTTAATGGTCAGAATAAAAAAGCGATTGTCTTTACCGCTTTTGCAGATACAGCAAATTATCTGTACGAGCATATTGAAACTCATTTTAAAAATAAATATGGCATCAATACAACGCTCATTACTGGATCGAGAAAAATCAGTTCAGCAAAAACTATACCTTCGGATTTGAATCCATTACTCACTTGCTTTTCTCCGATATCAAAAGGAAAATCTCAGTTATATCCACAGATAAATGAAGAGATTGACATTCTGATTGCAACAGACTGCATTTCGGAGGGACAAAACCTACAGGACTGTGATTATCTAGTCAACTATGACATTCATTGGAATCCAGTGCGTATCATTCAACGATTTGGCCGGATCGATCGTATTGGATCTAAAAATGATACGATAACACTTGTCAATTTTTGGCCAGATGTGACGCTGGACGCCTATATCAATCTAAAGCAAAAAGTAGAGAGCCGTATGCTGATTTCGAATATGTCCAGTACGGGAGATGACAACATCTTGAACGCTAGAGAGCAAGATCTAGAGTACAGAAAGATACAGCTTCAAAAGCTGAAAGATGAAGTAATTGATCTCGAAGATCTTCGAGAGGGCGTAGATATAACAGATCTTGGATTAAACGATTTTCGGGTGGATCTTTCCAATTATTTTAAACTGTATGGAACATTAGATCATATTCCCGAAGGACTACATGCTATTGTTCCTTCTGATGACATGTTGCCGGCAGGTACCATATTTGTCCTGAAGAATATAAATTCGTCGGTCAACATCAATAAAGCTAATCGTTTACATCCATACTACCTGGTATATATCTGTTCGGATGGACTACTTCATCTGAGGCACGTAGAATCTAAAAAGATACTCGATGCCATGCGCAAGCTATGCAAAGGTAAAACGGAACCGATAACCGATCTTTGTAAAGAATTGAATGAAGAGACAGATGAATACCACCGCATGGATGACTATTCAAGCTTATTAAAAGATTGTATCAGCTCCATTATCCAAGCAGAAGAAGAAAAAGAAATACATAGTCTATTCCGATCAGGCGGCACCACTACATTGATGGATAAAATAAAGGGATTGGAAGATTTTCAATTAATCACTTTTTTAATTGTCCGCTAATGGTCGATCTTTTTAATTTACCGATCAGTACAGCCTACGGGAAAATTATCCCAAAGAATTCTTTTGACCGCTTTATATCGAATAAGCAAAAACAGTGGTTTACAGAGTTGATCAGTAAAATTTCCTGGACACATAAATTGGCGCCTTCAACAATAAACCTGTCCGGTAAGTATTTCATGGAAATACAGATCATACATATTGAACTAAAACAGGAGAAGCGAATATCAGAATTGCTCGCTGTTATCAACAAAAGTGTTCCTTACGGCGTGATATTTGTCGTGCAATATGGTGACCGATTTTATTTATCCGCCTCAGCCAAACATCCACACCCTACTCGTATTGATTCTTCTGTCTTGGATTGGGAATTCTTTTCAGAATGGTTCTTGGCAGAAGATAGCAACTTCCAGTTGAATTTGAAAGAAAGCCTAGATGCTGTTTTCTTTGATTTTTGTAAGCAGCTATCTCCTTTTGTATCGAAAGAAGTGAATTCTATGACTGAACTTGTCGAAAGGAGTTTGAAACTCTTTAAAATTCGGAAAAAAATTAACATACTACGATCGGCTATATCTTCCTGCGAGCAGTTTAATAAAAAAGTCGAGTTGAATTTACAGCTTAAGAGGTTGGAAGATGAGATGACTGCGATGGTATTTTAATCTTAAGCGGTTAATTATTATTTTCATCCTATACAGGGGATCCTAACATTCAATTTCCAAACTTTATGATAAGCTGAGATTGGTTGCCTTTTTGATTTAATATTTTCTAGTGTCAAATTTTCTACCCAATCAATATCTGGATAGATTATTAGACAATCAATATTACTATCATCATAATCTGAAAGCTCCAGTTTTGCTCTTACCTGTTTCAGCCGAGCATATCCAGCAACCTGTCTAATATCGGCATGGACGTATCCGCCCGACTAACTACATGTCAGTTGATTTTTTGAAGTTCTGTGGAAAAAGTTCCTTTAAGTTTTTGTGGTTTATAGACATGATGTTTTCCAGCGTGTGCTTTAACAACTGGAACGGATTTACCTCGTGCTTTTTGCAGATAGCAAAGAACGAGTAGATCATTGCAGCCCGCTGTGCTGCTTCATGGCTTCCTGCAAAGAGATAGTTTTTTCGTCCCAGGGCAACAGGGCGAATAGTATTCTCGACAAGATTATTATCAATAAGTAGATTTCCATCATAGAGGTATGCTGATAGCGCATCCCATCTAGCGTATGCATAGGCCATTGCTTTTCCGATCTGGCTTTTAGGGAGCGTATTCTTTATCTCTTCAAAGATCCACTTGCCCAGATCATTGATTATAGGTAAGGATCCTTCCAGCCGTAGTTCCTTTATCTTTTCTGGGGAAAGATTATCCTGTTTTGCTTTTCGCTCGATAGCATATAGCTGCTGTATCATCAACAGCGCTTTTTCTGCTCTGGGTCTGTCATTCTCCAAAGCTTTTTCGAACTCGCGGCGCGCGTGTGCCCAGCAGGCCAGGTGTGTCACCTCTTTCTTTTTGGCATACTTTTCATAAACACCATATCCATCCGTCTGGAGATATCCTTTAAAGTTTCCAAGCATGGGCACGGCAGCAGCGCCACCACGGGTGGGACTATAATCAAATAGCACGATACCATCCAATGGAGCGTGATAGACCCAATAATAACCGGTATGGGCAGCTCCTTTTTTATCGCTGTCCAGTACTTTTATCGGTGTCTCATCAACCTGTAAATATCCCTGTGTTTTAGTCTGGAAGATAAGCTGCTCATAAAGGGGGGCTAGTTTTTCGAGTGCCTGTTTTGTCCAACCTTCGATCGTTGATGAGGGGATCTGTATGTTTTCCCTTGCGAAGATCTGCTTTTGGCGGTATAATGGGAGGTGATCCATATACTTATGTGTTAGGATCATAGCCAGCAGGCCTGCCCCGGGGATGCCTTTATCGATTACCCGCTCAGGAAGTTCTGCCATGGATACGTCAGATTTATCTTTGGCCGCATATTTATAACGGATATAACGTTTGATATAGAACTTTGCCGGTTCACACTCCAGCTCTTCGGTGATTTCTTTGCCGATACACACCATTTCAGACAGCTCGCCTTCTGGGTGGATCTCAATTTCTTCCACAGGAAGATGCGCGGGCAATTTCGCACGTCCTTTATGGTTAGGGCGTTTACGTAAGTATTCGATTTTTTCCTTGATTTCTTGCTCTTGCTGCTCTACTTCTGCACATGGAGCTTCAAATGGAAGCATCGTCTGATTGGGATCAGACTCAAAACGTTCGCGCTTCTGACCGAACTGCATACGTTTGTACACGGCAAGTTGCGCTTCCAGATAATCTATCTTTTCGTCTCGCTCGGAAAGAGCGTGGTCACGACTGGAAATGACCTTGAGAAGGTCTTCTTTCGAGAGATTTTCCAGCGCTGTTTCCATACCGTAAAGATACTGAAAAGATACTGAAAAGATACCTTTATTCCTATTTAAAGTGAATTTTTAAGGTAAATAGAATCGTCTTTTTTGAATACTTTTCACCACCTGTATCCCCTCAATCATCAATACCAGATCGCTCCAGGACAATTCTCCATTTTTTACGTTCGGCGGCATGAAGGTGCCGCTCTCCAGACGCTTATAATAAAGTACAAAGCCTCCTTTTTCCCAGTGCAGCAGCTTCATATGCGTACGGCTACGGTTCAAAAATACGAAAACCTCACCGCTGGTTGCCTGACGTTGCATCCCTGAACTGATCAGTCCGCAGAGCCCGTCGAATGATTTTCGCATGTCGCAAAAGCCGTCATAAAGGTAAAAACGGTGCGATGAACCAAGCGCAAACATCAGTATAGACGGATCAGCTGTGACACAAGGGCAACATCGTTTTCGATTTTGATACGCACACCATTGGGATAAATAATCTCAACATCGCTCTTTCCCCGCGCCTTATCAATTGTTATAAAGCTTCCGAGGCCTGCTGTGTCATTTTCTTTACTGCGCGAAAACCAATAATAAAAGGTCGCTTCGTTGATCCCATTTTCCGCGCAGTAAGCTTTCTTACTTTTTCCGCTCCGATGCCACTCTGCTATCATAGACAGCATACGCTCGCGCTTTTCTTCTAAATTGTTCATACAGCAAGCTAAAGCCTAATGCGATCTAAGGCAATATGTACTTCATAGGACGGATACCACGCTACGGTAAGATAAAGGTGAAGGCTATTCAGTTTATCAATGCTTCGTTGTATGAGCTGTTAGATGGAAAGGCGTGATTGTTTTTCTCCTAATCTTTCCCTAAAATATTTATACTTTTCCTTTTGGAACAGGCCCAAGCTTATTCTACGGGCATTATTATAAACCTATTCCCTAAACCTTTCTCTTAATTCTTAAAACTTTAATCTTCCCCAAGTAGCTAAAAAAAACAGTCTAATTGCCGTTTAAAAGAATACTGTACTCGAAGATATTAGGGTGTTATGACAAACGAAAAGATGTTCATGTTGCATGAACATCTTTTTTGAACAGTTATATGTCAAACAGATCAAACACCAAATAGTACCACAAACTTTCTGCGGACGTACTATTGGACTTAGTTACCAGTCCAGTTTCTAAGCACTGTCGGAGTTTTTATTGTTATTTGTCCATTATGATTTCTTTTAACATAAATTTTTAAAATCGAATTCATAGGCCTACTGACATTATCCCGCATCGCAGCTTTCCATTTGGAGGTACCGTCGCCAAAATAGTTCGTATTTTTTTCAGACAATTTCTTTTGCAGCGCTTTAGAATACGAAGATTTACTACCATATACTGGTTCTAGTTCCTCTAAGTCGCCTTTTTTTGATATTTTTACTTTGAATAGAAAAACACTATCTACATCATTTTTTGTCAGCTTAGGACGACTAACTGAACTTAGAATTTTTTCAAGTTCTTTCGTTTCTCCAACATACCTGGCAGAACGCGCCCATATGTTTTCTGTAAGATAATCTCTTGTACCCGAAGAAATGGTAGCACTAAATAATGATAGATGAAGTTTTTTTCTTTCTATAGTAATGGATTTTATCCTCTGAATCTTTTCTATTCCTAGACTGGCATTCCTACTAAACTCGTCCCATTGTAAATCCAATACTTCAATCGAAGGGTATGCTTTTTTTAGAAGCCATAAATCTCCTTCAAATGTCAGGTCAAAGTGCTCAGTCTTGGTGCCTAACGAATCATTCTTAAAATTTAATAAAATGTAATAAGGTTTTAAATCCTTATATCCTATAACAATTGAATTTATTGAATCATGTAATTTAAAAAATGTCTGGTTGGTGGCAATATCGAACTGTATATCATCAGTCCAAAAGGCTGGATCATCGTTACGACTAGTTTGAGCTATACTCGTGGAAGTACAATAGAAACATATTATAATTCCTAATAAGAATGAAGAGAATATTCGTGATGTTTCTTTTAGCATAACTGATTATTTAAAATATTTAATTGAATATCCTGGTCCCCAATAATAGAATCCATTGGGGCCATAAGGCCTTTTAAAGTTTTCTTCACTTGTAATATTGTACACCTCCGAATTGATACCTCCTTTTGCAGAATACGTTCCACTACTAGGATCATAAATACCTGCATGTACAATATCACCCGATTCGTCATAAATAGCAACAATATGGCTATCACTATCTTTGGAAGTTTGTGGTGTGTATAAAGTATTAATAATTGAGCTCAAATTTCCCTCATCAACAGAAGGTGTAGCGGGATTATCTAATATCCAATAATCTCCATCGGCAATAGCATATCCCAAGCAATTAGACATTTCATTGGATAATGGAGGTCGCCTTTCTCCAGTCACAGGATCTAAAACAGATATTACTTTGTATGCTTTTACTTTTTGGTCACCTGCATATAATTCGACTTCCTGCATTAACATATTATTGCCATAGTCATTATAAATAAACTTAACTGAGGACGTTGGTTCCGCTTTTATTTTTCCATTTTCTAATCTATTCCATGGATCACCGTCATTAGGGGCATTATATCCATCATAAGAATATCCACCACCACCTGTATCATTCATGGTAAAATGATGTCCAAAACCAGAGACATAAGCAATAAAATCATCTTTAAATTGTTCCCATCCCAATGAATTATCAATATATCCACTCCGGTATCCAAATACATCCACAGTATTTAGCCTAATGCTTCCTCCAGTCAAGTAATAGCCATTTGCGTCTTCAGAAATCTGCATTCCAAGAGAGGTAAAATAGTTTACTAGTGATTCCATATTAGAGTCACTAATTCCCGAACTATAATCATATCCTCCTAAAATAGAAAATAATTCATCTTGGGAAATGACTGATAGTTCACTTTCAAGTTGTTCAAAAGCCAATTTTAATTTTCTTTTCATAATTGACAATAGTTTAAATTTGTTATTATTACATTAAAAATAAAATTAATATTAGTAAAAATCAATATTAATTTCAATAAGTTAATATTGGGAAATATTTTTACCATATAACTATGTATTTCTTTAAGATTTTATTTTGAATGACCTATATATTTAAGATTATCGAAGAAACGCTCTATTAACCTTCTATCTTTTGTTACAATTTCTGCTGTACCTTTAGCTTCAAATCGAAAGTCTAATTGTGTACCGTAATTAGTTTTTAGACCATTAGGAAATGTCAGGATTACTAAGTAGCTTTCAACGATATCTCCTTCCACTGTGTTTATTTTAGTCGAAACCAAAGCAATATTATGAACTTTCGCTTCAATGAAGCCATATTCCATATAAGGATAATCTGCCATTTTTATAATAACTCTTTGGCCTACCGCGACTTTTCCTGCGCCTTGCACCGGTAAATATACCTTTCCTAAAACAGTATTCTCTTTTGGAACAATAGAAAATATAGGCTCTCCAGCCTGAACAAACTGATTATCGTTCCAAAACTTTAAAAATTGTGCGTGTCCAGGAATAGGCGATGTAATAAGAAATTGCCTTTCCCACACATTAATCTTATCTTTCAAATTATTATATGCTGTTAAAAGTTCCAAATCGAGTTGAAGTTCCCTCTCGCTCTTAACTATCCTATTTTGCTGGATTGAACTTTCTGTATTACTGATTTCTTCTCTAACTGATCCCGAATTGCGCATGGAACTTTTTAATTGGTCTTCTGCGCTTAGATGACTTGCAATTGATTGTTCATATTCTGCCTTACTAATTACCCCTTTAGCCAAAAGGATCGAATCCCGTTCAAGGAATTTGTCAGATATCTTTAGATTTTTATTGCTTAGATTTTCCTTTTCTTTTAATGTTTTGAGAGCCACACTTTGTTCGTATAGCAGTTTAGATAGGGAATGCTCTTGCTTGTCGTACAATTTGTGTTCCTGATAATCAGCCAATTGTTTCAAACTTGATAAAAACGATGAATAAGGAATTGTGAGGTCTCCCAAATTAAGGTTCTTAGGAAGCCCTTGGTAAATCTTATGAGCTTTTGACAGGGGAAGATGAATAGAATCTACATGCTTGCGGATATATTTAATTTGCTTTGGAGCGACAGGATTATCAATCCATCCCAAAATACTATCGGAAGTGATCCAATCTTGTGACCTTATATTATTTAACCGCAACCTACCACTTTGTGCAGCTACAATTTGAAGTGGAGCTTGAACTGTTGAAATTGTGACTTCTCCACCAACAATATCTGGATATTTAATAATGTATCCGAAAAAAAGAATCAAGGAAACAATACAACAAACTAATAGTGTAATGTTTCGAGCAAAGGTGTTGGGCATACGTTCAATGATATCCCTAACCTCTTCGGTTCGTTGAGGAAATACAAATTCCTTTTCTTCAATATTCATATCTAATTTGCCATTATTCTAACCTCGGTCTGACTGTCAACTAATTGAAAATATCGCCCTCTTCTTTCCATCAAACTTTGATGATTGCCAGATTCAATTACTTGTCCATCTTTCATTACAATAATCTGATCCGCCTTACGAATTGTACTTAACCGATGAGCCACTACTATTACTGTCTTGCCATGAAATATATCGTCAAGCGCAGCGGTAATTTTTTGTTCATTTATAGTATCTAATGCATTTGTCGCCTCATCAAAAAACAAGATATCAGGATCTTTGTAAAGAGCCCGAGCAATGAGTACACGTTGTTTTTGCCCGCCGCTCAATCCTCTACCATTCTCGCCCATCTTAGTTTGATAACCCAATGGCAGCTGTTCGATCTCATGGCCGATATTGGCCGTAGTAACTGCTTTGCGTAAACGTTCAATATCCAATTTTTCGTCATCCAAAATAATATTGTTAAGAATTGTATCATTAAAAATTTTACCATCTTGCATCACGACTCCGCATTTGTCACGCCACTGTCTCATACCTATATTATTGATATTCATCCCACCAATTAGGATATCGCCATAACTTGGCTTGTATAGTCTTAAAAGTAATTTCAGTAATGTCGATTTACCGGAACCACTATCCCCCACAACCGCTGTAACCTTACCTTCTGGAATGATAAGATTTATGTTCCGGAGTATTACAGGAGAGATCTGAGTGTACTGAAAAGAAACATTTTTAACAATTATATCACGTCCGAGAGCCAATTCAAGATCATTATTTCCAGTATCATCATCTTCTTCTTTCAAGGTTTGTATTTCGTTTAATCTTAAAAAACTAATTTGAGCGAATTGAAAAGAAACCATAAATATAATGAACTGCTGAACGGGACCGTTTAACATGCCGATAATAAATTGGGTTGAAATCATTACGCCAAAAGTAATGTCACCTGAGATAACTGCTTTAGCACAGAAGAATGTTATGAATAGATTTTTAACATTATCGATAAAACTTGCTCCAAGATTCTGAATATTATTTATACTCAACATTCGCAAGTTTACCTTAAAAAGTCTAGCCTGTATGCTTTCCCACTTCCAACGTTTAGCCTGCTCATAATTATTGATTTTTATATCCTGAATACCACCGATAGTTTCAACCCAATAACTTTGATTCTTAGCTGTCAATTCGAAATAGTCCCAATCTAGCTTTCTCCGCAATCTCAGAAATATCATGACCCAAAATATATATAATATACTTCCGCCAACAAAAATGTAAAATATAGCCGCGTTGTAAATAAGTAGAACAATACTAAAAATGAGAAATGTCAATGTGGAAAATACAAGATTTAGTGAATTATTCATAATGAACGTTCTAATACGTTCATGATCATTTGCCCTTTGCAGAATATCTCCTAACATTTTGTTTTCAAAGAATGAAACAGGAAGTTTCATCAACTTGATCAGGTAATCTGATATCAAAGCAATATTGATTCTTGAAGATAAATGCTGCAAAATCCAATCCCTAACAGCAGAGCTAAGAGTAATACTAATTATAAGTGCCAAATTGGCAATTAAAACAATATTAATAAAACTAATATCTTTCGTTTGTATCCCCACATCGATTACGGCTTTCGCAATAAACGGTAACAGTGCCTGCATCGCTGTAATCAGAAGCATGACAATCCCCAAATAAATAAAACTACGCTTATAGGGTAAAAAATATCCCATGAGATTCTCCAAGTTCCTCCCCCGTTCCGCTTTTTCTGCTACCTGCCGCTGTTTAAAATCAGCCTGTGGTTCCATCAGTAATGCTATGCCCGAATTTAAATTTTCGTTATGTTTAATCCATTTGTTTTCAAATTCATCTTGGCTATAACTAACTCTTCCTTTTGCAGGATCTGCTATATAAAATTTAGATTTACCATTATTTTTATATTTTGTATTGTAAAGTACAACAAAGTGGCTATTGTCCCAATGAATGATTATCGGAAAAGGAACTTTAAACAATAAATCAGAAATGCTACAATGGGCAGCAATAGTACGTATGCCTATGGACTCAGCTCCGTGTGAAATTCCTGCTAACGATACCCCTTCTTTTGTACTTCCACAAAGATCTCTTAAATATTGTAGAGAATAGTATTTACCATAATATTTGGCGACCATTTTCAAACATGCTGGCCCGCAATCCATCATATCAAGCTGTCTATCTATCGGAAAATTTTTCATATAGGGAAACAAAAATAATTACCTGAGGAATGTATCGAAGAGATACTTTTTTATATTTTTTTCAACAGAGATCGAATAATTTAATGTTTGATTGGCGATCCCAACGACTTTATCTATCCATTTAGAAAGCAAATCTATTTTTTGCCTATCATTAAAATACATCCTTCCATAATTATTAGCAATAGCAAGATGTATTTTCAATTCATTTGGGGATGGACTAATTCTTAGTTTCTCTAACATAGTTAACAATAATATTCCGACATTCTCTCTTTGACTATTTTGAAATTCTTTAGATACATTTTTTTGATGGACTCGATAATAAGTTAGGCATTCTGGAATATTCGCTCCTTTGTAAGTTTTTAGAATGTTACACCACAAAATATAATCCTCGATATGTTTATATTCACTTGAATAAGGAAATTCTTTTATAATATGAGCTCTAAACATCACAGACGGATGTGAAAATGGATTTTGAAAAAAAAGCATAAATTTAATCTCTGTGTTTGAAATTGGATATTCCTTAATGCTAATTATACATCCATTTTCATCAACGATGTAATGATAACTACCCACAATATCAATATCCTTATTTTTTTGAAGAAATTGCATTTGCTTACGAAGTCTATCTTTGTGCATCATATCGTCCGCATCCAGCCTAGCAATGTACTCTCCTCCTGCATTGCTTATACCTATATTAAGTGCTTTAACAATACCAAGATTCATCTTATTGTTTATCACCTTAATTCTCCTATCTGAGAAATCTTTAATTACTTCTAAGCTATCATCTGTGGACCCATCGTTAACTATTAATAATTCAAAATTACTATAAGATTGGTTAAGCACACTTTCTATTGCTTCTTTAAGATATTGTCTTCCGTTATAACAAGGAATAATTACTGTAATTAATGCGGCCGGATAATCATCTTTCGAACACTCATATTCTCTATGTGATAAATAGTCGTCATGATATATCGATTCGTATATTTTCCTTGTTTCGCAAACCATCTTTTTTGAAGAGAAGTAGTTTGATACATGCAAAAACGCTCGATCTGAATAATCCATTCTCGTTTGTTTGCTATCAATATAAGCCATAATATGGTTGGATAACATTTTTGTATCTATATAACATGAACTCTCACCATTAATTAATGGTATCTTCAAAGCGCATGATTCTGGAATAATTTCAGATAACCCGTCAACTTCGGAAGCAATCAGAGGTAATTTGAAAGCCATCATTTCCAAGGCTGTAAAACTACATTGTTCAACATAAGATGGTATTACTCCTATATCTGCCATCTGGTAAAACTCTCGTAAAGTTTGTCTATCCAAATTTCCGGTAAAAGTAATAGCGGACCAGTTACTTTTAACCATTGGGAGAATCTCATTGAAATTTCCGTCACCAGCAATTACTAACCTTATATGAGTATTATTTTTCATTAAGCCCGTGACCGATTCAATTAGTTCCTGTATTCCCTTTCTGCCAGTAACAGCTCCGGCAAATAAAATGAGTATTTCGTCTTCTCTAAAGCCATGCTTCATTCTCAATTTATATTTATCTGTAATATATTCTTCAATATTAGGAATGCCATTATAAATTACTTTAATTTTATTCTCAGGAATTCCACAAAGGTAAATTAAGGATCTTTTTGCTAGGTTGGTAACTGCAATAATTTTATCGAAAGAATTGTAGGCTACTACTTCTTTAATTATATTGTTGTCCAAGTATTTGGATGATTTTTTTTGAAATAGAAACCATTCGATTTTTTTAAATTGATAATAATTTGTTGAAATTAAATTTCTCCATGGAACACAATGGTTAGTTAAAACGGTTCGGCAATTTATATGCTTTCTGACCAGTTGAGCAAATTTTCCATGATTTACCCAATTAAAATGAAAAATAAGGTTCTTTTTGTTTCCAAATTGTTTTTTGAGAAATTCTACTATTTTTAGATCGTACTTAGAATGTAAAGTTGAGGCAATATCATGTTCTATAAAATAATAATCTATAGATCCCATTTTTTCTTTCTTAATAATTTTAACATCACTGGCTTTAAGAAAAATTACCGATAGATGGATAGTACTATAATTCTGGAGACTCATTAACAAAATTTCTCGATATGTGTTTATACCATTCGTTTTAAGTCCAAAGTAATCAACAAAACAGATATTTATCATAGCCTGATATTAATTTCTACTTTTCTTTATGATCCGAAGTAAAATCTCTATACACTTTTAAGGGGTGTATATAATTGGGAAATTGTAATTAATTAACGCTGTAATTTAGGTTATTTCAATTCTTACCCTTTTTGGTCAAAAGCAAATTTCAATTTTATTTATAAATAATCGATTAATACGTACTTTTACAGTAAAAAAACACACAGCAAGTTAATAAAAAAAACGATTAAATACATAAAAAACATGAACAACAATATCATTCGGAGTTTTTGGAAAGGAGGTCATCTTTCAAACTTAGAAAAACTTTCGATTGCATCATATATTAATAATGGACATACGTTTGAATTGTTTGTCTATGATGATATTCGAGAAGAAAATCTCCATAGTAAATTAATCATCAGAGATGCAAATGAGATATTGCATCAAAATCTTCTGTTTTTGGATAGCCGTTACTCATATGCTTCTTTTGCTGATTGGTTTAGGTTTAAAATGCTATTTGAACTTGGAGGTTGGTGGACTGACTTAGATTCAGTTTGCATAAAACCGTTAGATTTTACCAACGACTATTGTTTTTCAACTGAAGGAAATCCTAGATTCCCAATAATAAATTGTGGGAATATCAAAACTGTTAAGGAATCTGAATTTCTAGATGAATGTCTTTTTTATATTAATGATTTACGGAAGAATAAAAATCGAACTTGGGGTAAATATGGCATAATGCTTCTTAGAACTGTTTTAAAAAATTATGAAATAGACAAATACAAAAGTAGTCCCAATCACTTCTGTCCAATATTTTATAAAGATATATCCAAGTTAATAGATAGATATCCTCCAAAGATACCCAATGAATCATATGCGATTCATTTTTGGAATGGGATGTGGAATTTACGAAACTGGAACAAAAATTCTCCATATCCAACTTCTTCAATATTTGAAACTCTAAAATCAAAATATCTTAACGATAGCATTTAAATTAAAGATCTTGGTACAAGCAACATTTTATTAACAACTTACCTATGTGCTACGAAAAATTTTCAAGGGATGATATAACAGCTTTTCTTTAATTTCAGATTCCTGAATTTCAGGCCTATACCTCATTGTATTCAAATATAAATTATTATCATCTTTAATATAATACCTATTAATATCCTTTTTCATTACGTACTTACCTTTTCCTCCAAAATCACAAATTGACAAATCATTATTCTTTAGTATTGTTGGCAGAACAACTTCATGGTGCCCACACCATCCTTGAAGTAATTTTTCATGAATTAATCTCAATGCTCTATTCGATATTCTGTATATAGGATTAAACGATCTAATTTTTAATTCATTAGGTATCGATTTGTTTTTATAGGTGATCGCAAACCACCACATCCAAGAAGGTTGATCTACATAATCAATTAGATGGGAGCTAATGAAATCAGTCTTTCTCCTTTTAAACTTATCAAGAAACTCTCGCCAGTTTCCATTATAGAAAACGTCATCTTCAATATACCAATAATAGCAATAGTCATTTTTCTCACAAAAAAAGCTGAGCAGCCCAAAATGGTTACTACCGGGTAAAAGATTCGGAGTTAAAGATTTATATCCAAGTGAATACAATACCGAATCTGAAAATTTAAACACTGGTATGTTTTGATTTAAACTTGGAAAAACATCATCGTTATTATTATGTAAAAGAACAAAAAAGTCATAAGACGACGATTTAAATAAATCCTTATATTGATCCACCATTCCCATAGTTAAAGAATGGGAAGCAAGTAGTACTGCTATTTTGTTTTTATGTTTCATCAAGCGTTCTCCTTCTGTGAATTGGGTTCCACCCATATATCATGACTCTTTTAATAAAAAAGCTTCTTAAAGCATAGTGATCTCGTCTTGATGAAAGGGAGTGTAAATTAGATAACTCTTCTTTGTTTATTAGTCTTTCCCTATCCCCATCAAAAGGAATAAGATAGCATGGCAGGTTTTCATAATGCTTTAAAGCACAACAAAGCAATAAATCATCTTCAATTAATTTGGTTTCATGATAACCTAAAAGCCACTTATATCTTAAAACATTAAATAGATATCTTGTCTTAACAAAGTAAGCTCTGACGATGAAATCTACTTCTCTGAAATCTGCCGATGACGATACATCTTTTGGACGGTATAAATCGTCAGAGCTTAAAACGCGGCCAACTTGTCCAAGAACACCAAAATTTGGAAGTTTTTCCGCCGCTTCTAAAAAACTTTCAATACATTTTGTTCCAGGTAATACATCATCATCTATAAAAAATGTGTACGGTGATGTATAAAACCCCATGGGTATATATCGATTGAAGCCTCCTAAATTTACATTTGAAGAGAAAACTATATCAACCTTTTCTAAGATTTCAGGATTTAACCTATTTTCAGTTGACTTAAAATAATCATAAATAATAATTCGACATTTAACAGTTTGTGCTAATAACGCCTCGATAATTTTTTCGACATTTCTCGGTCTTTTGAAATTTATAATTACCGCATCGACCATATACTATTTTTTTGATTTAAAATTGATATTCCAAGTCCCGAAATACCTCGTTCAAGACTTATATCCATACTGGCAAGATCTCCATCCTTCAAAACTGGATTAACCACTTCAATTTTACTAAGATCAAAATTGTCATGGAAAAACAAGGACCAACGGGCGAGATCATGACAAGTAAGACCATTGGGATGCTCAGATAATAATATTTCCTTTAAGTAATTATATAAGACAATATTGTTTATCGCACTGCTGCCAATCCATAAGACCTGATTTTTCTTTCTTAAAGCTGCTAGACAATTCCGAACTTTTAATTCGTTTACTTTATATGGAGCTATTTCAATTAAAAAATATATAATGGAAAATTCTGTAGGCGTATTTAATTCAGTATTTTCTACCAAGTTTTCAATCTCATCAATCAAATAAATTAAAATATGTTTTAAATACTTTTGATGATAGCTAGATCTATTAACTGAAAATTTACACCGCTCTAGAAAATATAAATAATATCCCGCACCTTCGATCCCTCCTTTAACTAATTCAACCTGATGACCTCGTCGTTCAAACATAATCTTGTCGAGATTCTCAAGAATCAACCCCAATTCACCTTCTAAAAAATTATTTTTATACAAAAACATAAAAGCATATGCTATCCCAGGAAAGCCATACTTAAAGCTTAAAGAAGTATTTAAGTGAAATTTATAACAAATTTCTTCCAGTAAACTTTCTAAAACCCTCAATATCCCATCACTTCTTTTATATTTAGAATATAAAAAATAAAAAATTAATAATCCAGATTTACCAGAGTATAAACTATAATCATTACTATTTTTACATTTTAAAAGAGAGGTCCTGAACAATAAATCAAGTAAGTTATTAAAATCGGTTTGCATATAACTCCATTTTAATACGATATTATATTAAAATTTTAACTAAATAAAGATAATAAAATTAAATAATTCTGATCGGATCTTTTGTCTTAAGCAAACAAAATCTAATTTTTCAACTTACTAAAATAGAAAATGCTTTTCTAATACTTTGGAAAAACTAAGCTGATATTAAATATTTCCAAGGAAATCGATATGGTCATCCATTGCGACGATGTTGATATACAGCAGCTATCCTATTTCTTTGTATGGTATGCGGAGCTTCACATACCACACATGGTATTTGTCCACGGAAATCATGATCTTCCGTTTGAACTGGAACCGCAGTGATGTAAAAAATTGGTGCCGGAGGAATCCCGTGGCTAAACGATACTTCAGTTAAGATCAATGGCATCCAGATTATGGGCATCAGTGGTTTTCCTTTTTTTCAACAAATAGAATCGGAGGTATAAATTGATAAGATGGTATCGCACTATCCGCCATCGAGTATTTTGGAAAATGTTATGGCAGTGAGGAAGAGCATGAGTTTGTTTTAGAACGATCCCCTACGTGCCATATTTTTGGTCATAATCATTCGGGCTATGGTAAGATGAAGGTGAAGGCTGTTCAGTTTAGCAATGCTTCATTGTATGAGCTATTAAAAGAAAGGTGTGATTGACCATATAAAAAGCCACATCTCCCGGCGTGGCCTTAATAAACATATGATTCACTAGTGGTTTGTCTTTTATTACTGGCAAACCACCAGCTGTAAAATCCTATTGATACGAATTCATTGATTTATAAACCTTCCAGCTGTCACCCACGCGCTCCAAGCTAACAACATCAGTCTTGGTGAAATTCTTAAATTTCAAAGTCACTTTAGCCACCATATAGTCTGCCGATTCCTCGATGATATCTGTGCTTACTCTACAGTTTAGCTTTTCGCCTTTTTGCTTTTTCAAGGATTTAACCACTTCGCTACGGCTATTAGACTGCGCATTGGTAGCTTGGATCTTTTGATTAAAATCTTCGGCGAATAACTGCTCTACTCCTGCTGACTCGCCCTCTGTGGTTACCGCAACATAGTGCTCTAAAGCGAAATCTGCGGTGGAAAGGTTAATGTTAGCTTTTATTGCTTTTGCTCCAGGTCCTTCAGCTGCCATAGTGAAAGTGGATAATGTGATTAGATTTGCTGCTGCGAATGTTTTTACTAAAGTTTTTTATCGAAATGATTTGTTTTTTGATTGGTGATAAAGCTATCATGAGTGCCATTTTTAAGCACTCATGATGGTTCATAATGTCTTTTTTATAGTGTTAGTTCTGCTGTTCTTATTTGTTGACTCAAAACTACGACACAATAGGCCCCTAGCCTACGGGCTTAAGACCAACGATTAGGAAAACTAGGTGAATGGCGGAAATGCGGAGGCGGAAGGCCTTAGAATAACGCACTGAATTTTCGATAATCAGACTATAACAGCTATCTTTAATAGCAAAAGCTTCTACAAGTCCAAATGATTGAAATTGCCCATCAACAATATAAAGTATTCATCTATACCGATCATCAATATACAGTTGAATCCGCTGATAATCTCAGACGCTACAACCGGGTATATATCGATGATTCTTGCGATCGACATAGCAACGTATCTAACGTTGCCATTTTAGTAAAGCATGGTCAAGATGAAGTGGCTAGTGCTATTCTTTGTGATATAGGGGTTTTCACAGGATTGAGCGAATCCTCCTTTATAATCGAAGAGCGCATGCTTTATATTTGCGCGGGGAATAAACTTTACTACTTAAATATACCAGACTTAACGCTCAAATGGACAGGACAAGTAGATTACGTAACGAATTTCAGTGTTCAGAAATTAGAAGATGATTTGCTCGTTCATGGTGAAATCGAAATCACAAGAATAACAAAGCTCGGAGAAATAAAATGGCGATTTGGAGGACAGGATATCTGGATAAATACGAATGGCTTTCCTGTGATAACTTTACTGTATGACCGGATTAAACTGGTTGATTTCCAATCAAATTTTTATGCTATCGGATTTGATGGAAATACTATTTCTAAAAAAGCCGAGGATTATACAGCGACAGTCATCTATTCATATGATAAAATCATAGGGTCAGCAAAACTTGAAGCAGGGGATCTTTCCATGGGAGGCTTATATGGAGACTTTAACCCCAATCAAACATATTTGGCGCAGATTCAGCAGCACGCATGGGAATTTCTAAATACAAATGGTCAGAATCTAAATGAATGGCAGGCCTTAAGATTAAATATTCAACTCGAAAATGGACTGTTTTTATTAGCCACAGGAGGTCTAATGATAGAAGATAGTGAGGAATTTCCAGAAGAACCTAAAAAAATCCACCTAGCGGGAGTTGACACTAAAATAATTGAGGATTTTATTATCGAAAATCCTACAAGAGCTTTTGTAGAATATCCTTGGGAAGCAATATCAATTGAGAAAAAATTAGCTTTCGAAGATATGCTGTATAAAGAAATTGATTCATCAGGATCTATAGTCGATTATTTACGGAGCCATTCTACGAACACTATTTTAAAAGGAGCCACAGTTTCAGCCCTTTGCATAAATGTTAATTCATCTCAGGTTCTATTTGAAATACAAAGTAAAAAGATTGATCAACGCTTTGCATTAATAGCATTCAAGCAATCCGATCGAGATGGAACTCGTTTATTAAAAGGTATTAAATTATTTAATGATTTTGATGAATTCAAAGATCTCAAGATGTATCGAGACAGAAACGAATGGGAGAAATAAAATTGAAATGAAAAAGAAAGGCAGCTAATTTTGAAATAGCGGGTAACAATGGAATTTATACAAAAAAGCCACATCTCCCAATGTGGCTCTACAACATATATATTTATTTGAAATCGCTCCTATTTATACGAATTGATCGATTTGGATACTTTCCAGTCATTGCCCACACGCTCCAAGGTAACTAAATCTATTTTGGTGAAGTTCTCAAATTTTAGAGTCGCTTTAGCGACCATATAGTCAGCTGATTCTTCTAAGATGTCGGTGCTTACTGTACAGTTCAGCTTTTCGCCCTTTTGTTTTTTCAAAGATTTAACCACTTCGCTACGGCTGTTAGACTGCGCATTGGTAGCTTGGATCTTTTGATTGAAATCTTCGGCGAATAACTGTTCTACTCCTGCTGATTCTCCCTCCGTAGTTACCGCTACATAGTGCTCTAAAGCGAAATCTGCGGTAGAAAGGTTAACGTTTGCTTTTGTTGCTTTTGCTCCAGGTCCTTCAGCTGCCATAGCGAAAGTAGATATTGCGATTAGGGCTGCTGCTGCGAATGTTTTTACTAGCGTATTCATAATGTCTTTATTTTATTGTGTTAGTTCTGCTGTTCTTACTTGTTGACTCAAAACTACAAAACAATAGGCCCCCAGCCTACTTGCTTTAGACCAACGATCAGCAAAACTCGGTGAATGGCGGGAATGGGGAGGTGAAAGTTATCGTTCGAAATATCGCTTCAATTGATGCTGTGCAAAATAAATATCCTTTCCTATTGGAACAACTTTATCAAAACTATTGATCAGGGCTAATCAAGAGCATTAATGTTTAAATTGAAAAAACAACCGTACCGTGGAAAAATTCGATATTGTCAGATAGGATCTAACACCATGAATAGGTGTTTTAAATGGACTATAATTAGTCTTATACACCTAACATCATTTTGTAAAAATCATAATATAGTTTACCTCCTGCAATGTCCCCAAATTCTTTGGCCATTTGAATGTTCAATTCTACATTCTCATACAAATCTTCTTCAACCGCCCTTCTTTCATGAAAAATAGCGACATTAAAGATGGAATATAAAAAGGATTTATCATTTTGAGCACATTTAAAAAGTAGATTGTCATATCCAGATTCCAACACAACAATGGCCCCAGTAGTAGTATCAATTGCTAAATCATGACCATAAGCCTTTCCAAAGTATATAAAATTGCTAATTTCTTCTGCTTTTTCCTCAAAGGTGACCATTCCAATTTCTAAATGCGAACAGTCATAGTTTTCTACCAATTCAATAATTGGATATTGAGATACAATTGTTCGCTCTTTTGGCATAACGATATACGCTCTTTTTATATGCTCAATATATTCGTCTGACAAGCCTTGTTTTTTTAGTAGACTAGCATCGATATAAATATTTCTCAAACTTTCAACAAATTCGACTGCTTCCATTTGTTTATTTATCTTAAAATAGTTCTTGCAATGAAAAATAGCCCATCTTCAAGAATTAATATGCTTATGGACTTTGACTCTATTATTATTCAAAGAAGGTATATTTCAAATTAAATCGCTTTATTTCTTCATGTGATTGTTCATGCTATCTTCAATTCCTTTGATGCTTTTAAGAAGATCCGCCCATGTAAGACTTTCTCCTACTATCATATTTTCACGCATGGTTTTATAATCCGCCTCCCACTCTTTTATTACCTCGTCAGGCGGAAGGATACTTAACCTCCCTTTTCGATGGTTGGAATAGTCAATCCCCCGAAGTGATGTGACTGTTTTTCGATGCTGGACTATTGTGTTAAATAATTCTTCGTCTTTAATGGCTTCTGTTCCAAAATCAGTATTCATAATCTTATCTATATCATAGAAATGCCTAGTTAGCCTATCTGTCCTGATTTTGTCAATCGGTTTAGAGAACTCTTCATGTAATAAGAGAACCTTTTCTATAAAAGTCCGTGTAGGGATTACAACTTTAACATTAAAAGCTGCTTGAGCAAACCCGGAATCTTTATAATTATCATCTATAAAAGATAGGACCGATTGTGTCTCGAACGGTTCAGTTAGCGATCTGGCCCCCATTTCCAAGAGTACTCTTTGCTGGATATATGCGTGACCGACTGGCGCTATCGGTTGGTAATAAATTTCCAGCGTATTAGGATCGCTAGTATCGTCAACATAAGTATTATAACGAATTTCATAGAAATCCTTAAGAACTCCCAATTTTTCCAATTGAAGAATCAATTCCTCTCTAAACTCATTGATAATAAAACCTCCGGAGGCCTTTCTCAATTTTTTAATCTGGGTTTTTGAATCTAATTCGTCGAAACCTAGTAGGTGTCGGTCGATTATTAAATCGATATCTTCTGAAAAACGGTCTATCAACTGATACGCTTTGCTTAAAGACGTACCGCCTTTAAAAATAATAGACTCTGCATATCTTGTTGCAAAAACAGCCTTCAGAACAATACACACCCACCAATCTTTTTCAATAACAAAAGCTGGCAATCCCATTATATTGCTCAATTGATCCAATACAAGCCTCTTTTGTTCTGTCTTAAGATTTAACCACATAATTTTAGGATTGGTAAAGCTTAGTTATTTCTTTCTGGATCCATACTGGAGCATATTTCAACTGAGAATCAAGAATTTGTTTTTCTATCTTTTTGACTGAATGTTTGATCATGCTTAAGAATTCTTCAGAAAGTCCCTCTTGACCTTGTTCTTTAAAAGCTGAAACAACCAACTGTAATAAATCATCTTTTATCGCAAAGCTTTTGGGTACAGTACGTTTAAATTTGATTGTACGCTTACCTATTTTAATATCCCGCTGTGAACCATCTGTTAAATAAACGGCTTTTAGCGGCACCTGCGTAGTCAGCCCTAATAAATACAACGCTAATACACCTGTCGGAGCAATACGAGCTTTGTCTCGCCTTGCAATTTCTTTTGCAATTTCTTCAACACTAGGATATATTGTACCCAATAAAGGGTCCTTTTTAGGTTTAATATAAATACCATGAGCCAATCTTTCAATAAGTCCATCATTCTCCAGGCGGAAAAGTGTCAACCTGATATTCTCTGGTGTCCCATAATTCTTAAAATCATTTGCGAAAAAAAATTCGCCGCGAGAAGACTTAAAAATCTTCTTTTCTATCTTATTTCTAGATGTTTCTGACATTAAAAATCATTTAATCTGTAACAAATTTAGTAAATATTTGTTACAAAAAAACAATCTATCGTATAGTATTTACCTTCGATTGCGCCAAATTAAGTGGACTATCAACAGATTTACACTTTTAAAACAACTTACCTAATTGTGGCTATATCAAACATGCCATTTCCCCCTCTAGTTTTTCCCCCCTAGTTTTATTGAACCATCCAATAACAATCAATTTGCCCTGTAACACCACCTATGTTATAGTGCAAATTGATTGTTACTAAATTCAACGGTAAAAGCAAATTTAGCGTTACTAACGTTTGGGATGTTGCGATACTATCGTGGTGCCATAAAAAAGATAGGAGAAAATAGTTTTTCACAGAGCTTATCATCCGAAAAAACATGCATATCCATCATGATTTATTTCATCCAACAATAATTGCAGATTAGTACACTCGGGTTTCGGTTCATAAGCCTCCTATTTGCCCGATCCTCGCATCCAATAGAGTTTCCAAATTTTAGCTGCTTTCACAAAGCGAAGCTTTGCAAACGGTAATTCTAAAATATTCGTTGGATCATTCCATTGTGGTCTAATTTCAAACATTAAAGCCGTTTTCCCATCCCTCCAATAATCAAAATCCAATTTTTTGCGCACTTCTGCATCTTTTGGTCTTTTGGAATCTATAAAGCTTTTCAACTGAATTTCAATCATTGAAAGAAGTTCTTTTTTATCCATCATTACAAATTTAAAACTATCGACTTATTCTTCATCTCATACCAATCATCTAACATACTTTTTTGAACTAAAACCTTGATCGGCAATCACGAATAATGCACATTGCATGACAAAACAAAAAAGCCACATCTCTCGATATGGCTCTACAACATATATATTTATTTGAGATGGCTCCTATTTATATGAATTTATTGATGGGGCTTTCAATTATGCTAATATTCCAAATAGCAATACTTGTCACGACATTATCAAAACAAAAAATGAACAGTTCAGACAATAAAGCGACCTAAGGCTTGATATATTCTTGATAACTCTTTTTGATATACAGGATAATATCATAGTCGGACATGTATTTCGCGGTGTCAATATTCGGACGGTACAACTGCATGAAAGTTTGTAGAGAATCACCTTTAAGGCCCGTCAAATTTTGAACCTTACGCTTCGAAAAGGTATTATCGAGATACCGCTCTTCTTCTTCCTTTATCAATTTCTGTTGGAGCTTGGATTGGGGGGTACGATTTTTCCCTAACATAGAAATAACAGAAAGGACATCAACACTTATCAGCGAGGCGGTACTATTACTAGCTTGATTAGGGTGTCCCGGGACATTTGAAGAATAATTTTTGCGGATGAAAATGTCTTTAAACTTGGGTTTGCTATAATTGAAGGTCCTGGCAAATTCTTCCCGAAACTTTAAGGAATCAGCCTTATAATTTCTTAAAGAATTGATCTTGACTTCATCCAACAAGATTGTTGCCTGCTCCATATATATGACCAAATGATCAAGATTGCTATTATCAACTATATATTTAACTTCACGATATCCAATTGAAGAGAAGGTGATTGTATCGCCAAGCTTAACACCTGACACTATAAATTTGCCATAGCCATCGGAATAGGTGCTGCGTGAAGCTACTTTGACCGAAACACCTATAAGAAAATCACCTGAATGCTTATCTTTAGTCGTACCTTTCAGATCTTGTGCAGAAGATAAGTTCGTGATAAAGAGCAATAGAAATAACACCTGTAGTCCATTCACTTTCAATTAGTTTTACAATAAAAATATCATAAAACTAAGCATTTAGCAATGTTATTAACTGTTTTTAACGCATGTCGCTTTGGTAATAACCTCAGGCTAACCAAATAAAAAGCCAGATAAAAAGAGGAAACGATAAGAAATATAAAAATTACTGTACAAATAAACGCTAAGAGAAAAGGTATGATGAGAATCAGGCCCTTTTGACGTAAAAAAGCCACATCTCCCGACGTGGCTTCACAACTTATATATTTGTAAGGTATGGCTCCTATTTATACGAATTGATCGATTTGGATACTTTCCAGTCATTGCCCACACGCTCCAAGGTAACTAAATCTGCTTTGGTGGAGTTTTCAAATTTCAAAGTCACTTTAGCAACCATATAGTCTGCCGATTCTTCTAAAATGTCTGTGCTTACTGTACAGTTCAGCTTCTCGCCTTTTTGCTTTTTCAATAGTTTAACCACTTCGCTACGGCTGTTAGATTGTACATTGGAAGCTTGGATCTTTTGATTGAAATCTTCAGCGAATAATTGCTCTACGCCTGTTGATTCGCCCTCCGTCTTTACTGCAACATAGTGATCCAAAGCCAAGTCTGCTGTAGAAAGGTTAACGTTTGTTTTTGTTGCTTTTGCTCCAGGTCCTTCAGCCGCCATAGCGAAAGTTGATACTGCGATTAAAGCTGCTGCTGTGAATGTTTTACTAATGCTTTCATAATGTCTTTATTTTATTGTATTAGTTTTTTTATCTGTTCTTATTTGTTGACTCAAAACTACGACACAATAGGACCCTAGCCTACGGCCTTTAGACCAACGATCTGGAAAACTCGGTGAATGGCGAGAATGAGAAGGTAAAAATAAATTCGCATGACTTGTAATAATTTAAAGAAATGCGGCCAGTAGGTCTACCAGCCCTATTTTCTTTAAATCACCGGATAACCTACGTTATACGAATTGTTGTTGGCATTGATTTGAATTGTCTGAAATGATAGAAGCCGGTCAGACTTACCAAAGTTGTCGATTGATGGTGCTACAAATGTAGATAGTATTAGTTTTACAAAATCGCCGTCCGGAACAGCTGTAAGCACTGCCGTATCCTCATTGAAATGAGCCTTAGTTGTTGCACCAGTAAAATTCGAATTGATCGGCTTTCCTGCATCGATGTTAAATACACTTCGCAATTTAAACTTATAGTATACATCATCAATTGCTCCCGAACCCATTCCTTCTGATACAGGCATAATTATAAAATCAACAATCGCTAATGTCGCGCCAATTGTGATCATTCCTGATGTTTTAGCTAATAACATGATATGAATTGTTCCGTTCGAAGTCCTCTCTTCCTGTTTAGCCATCAAACTTTTGATTCGGGCAATATTTATGCGGGCTATCACATGGCCATCTGACGATAGATAACTTGAGCTCAATAACTCCTGTCTTTTCCGTTGAAATGAAATGCGACTTTGAGTAGGACTCACCACCGTTCGAGCTCTTGCATACATAACAGCAGTAATTGAATTCCCTTCATAAAATTTAATCCGCGATTGGGGCTCAACCAGAGAATAGGAATTAGAGTTGTTGTTACGGATACTCACATTCCCTAAATATCCAGCATCTGTGGTAAAATTTCCGTCAAACTTGATATCGGAAAACTCCACATCTATCTTCTGATCTTCGTGCGCTTGGAAGTTGTTACTATCAATAGCCAACCCCATGTAATTTGTTGCCGCTCCGAATTTAAAGTACAAATGGGCTTTGTAGGTTTTAATCTCAGGTTGATTATTACCCTCGAAATAATTTCCAGAAATTTTTCCGCCGGCTATTGGTCCGGAATACAAAAAAACTCCACCACTTTCAAATACGTTATCTACAATCCTAGCAACATTTACTGTAGGTTTTCCGTCGATATTTTTAAACCAGATTCCGGATATACAGCCCTCACACATATTATCTTTAAAAGTAAAGTTAAAGCATCGATCAGCATCAACTATCCGTTCAACCTGTTCAAATATATTACCCGTAATCGTAACAGATTGTAAATACCCGTTTTTATAAGCGTCTGTGTCATTGGGTCTCTTTTCTTTATAAGATTTGATAACATGTTTAACCCTAAAAAAAGAACATTTGGTTATAAATACATTATAAATCCGATCCCCATCTACAAATGTTCCGGAGAAAGGTGTCCCATCTATTATGTTTCCAATATCCGCGCCGGCATTTCTTACAACCAAATTATCGATAAAAACCTTGCCTGTGTACAAATTTCCTGTTGAACCGGGATTTAATAACGAAGACTGTGATGTTATCCAGCCGTCATTGACATTATTGGTTAAATGTACCGATCCGCCTTTGCCACTAATCCGATGTGAAGGATATCTTTGTAATGTTGCATCTGGCAGCCCCAAATAGGAATCTACGAGTAATTGGCAGGTAATTTCTATACTCCTATAACCTGAATTAAAAATTTGCTGTATAAAAGGGGTGGCATCGGTATCTAATCCGGCTTTTGCACCAAAGTAAAGCGGGTTAACCGCTTCTAGAAATCTATGTTCTAACTTAATTCCTGCAGCAGCAATGATGCTCCCTCCATCATCGGGATCTGTTGTTGATGACAGATAGTAATTAATCGGACATGGCGTATCTCCAGCTTGATAATAGCCTAGAAGCTGTACACCTGAATAGGTTCCATTTGTTAATGCTGGAATTTCAGCTGCAGATAATGCTCGCATATCTGCCATAGTGTTTTTGATAAGAAATTGATTTGCCATAATGTTGTTGTTTTTAAATCTTACACAAACTTAGACCTCATTCAAGTGCTATTTGAGTGAAAAGTATCCAATGTAAGCGGTAGAATACAACTACCGAAAAGTTGTGCGGATGGGCGACCATAAAACACAAAAAAAGGTACTGTTTTAAATTCCAAATATTTAGACAAAAAAGTATTTTTGTATTCTAAAGAAGTTCAGCTTCTGAACTATCTAGTGTAGTCTCGGTTTTCGGATCGGGACTACTTACTTTATAATTTTCTATAAACACGGTATCATTTTTCCAAAGTGTATACATTAAGATTAATAATTTTCTCTGTACGGCAACCTGTCCGACCATTTTTGACGGCTCTTTCTGGATGATTCTCGTGTAAGCTTCCTTTAGCACAGAATTGTGCCTACAAGCTACCATAGCCGGAAAATACAGCGCATTCCTGATATACCTGTTCCCCTTTTTCGAGATCCTGATTTTTCCTTTTACAGATGTCCCAGATTCCCGCTGAACAACATCGTATCCAGCATAGCTGACAAGTTGTTTGGTGCTACGGAACTGTTCAAAACCCATTGTTTCGGCAAGAATGGTAACCATGGTGATCATTCCGATCCCCTTTATCGTTGCAAGCTTCTCAATTTTTCTATGGAGATCCACATCTGACTTTACCAATCTGTTAATTTCCTTGATACATCTGGCAATCTCCTTATCTATATCAGAAATAAGTTTTTTATTACTTTTTAATATAAAGTTCTGGATATCGTGCGAACAGTCCTTACTATGTTTGATGTTCCCCAATGCAGTTTTCTGCTCTTGCAGCTGAACATGGTATCTGGTCAGATTTCTCAGCTGTAATAAGACCGCTGGAGGCGGACTCCATGCTTTATGAGCCCTTTCTACACCGAATTGACTCAGGATCCTGGCATCAATGGCATCCGTCTTGGTTTTGATATTGAGGCTCGAAAAATAGTGCTTTGACGTATTGGGGAGAACAACATGTACCCTTTTCTTAATCTTGTGCAAATGGTGGGCAAGGTTCTCATAATACACTCCGGTAGCCTCCATGAAAAAACAAGCGCTGCACCTGGCGCAATAACTCCTTTCACCCAACGCAGAAACTGGTTGAATCCTTTGGTATCATTACTGAAATCCAATGTCTTGGAGAACGTTAATACTCCATCATCTGAACGCTGACACAGACATGCTGTAAATGTCGCTTTTGAGATATCTATCCCAATGCATTGTTTGCTAATAGCCATAGCGAAGAATTTAATCGTATCGACTTAATTCTCCTTCGTCTATCCTTTTGTTTTATCCAGGCTCAAAATAGCGGCCTTAAGTACTGTTCAGACTCCTGAGAATATAATCGTGTGGACAATTCCTTTTTTACGGTATAACTATATGTTTACCTGGCCACATCTCGTCTCACACGAAAAGCCAATACATTTTGCATAACAACAATATAATGACCTTTTTGTAATTCTCAGTAAATATAAAAGCCACATCTTTCGACGTGGCTTATAAACTAAACTTAAACATATGATTCACTAGTGGTTTGTCATTTATTTGCCGCAAACCACCAGTTGTAAAATTCTATTTATACGAATTGATTGATTTGGATACTTTCCAATCATTGCCCACACGCTCCAAGGTAACTAGATCAGTCTTGGTGAAGTTCTCAAATTTCAAAGTGACTTTAGCCACCATATAGTCTGCTGATTCTTCTAAGATGTCGGTGCTTACTATACAGTTAAGCTTTTCTCCTTTTTGTTTTTTCAAGGAATTAATCACTTCACTACGGCTATTAGATTGCGCATTGGTAGCTTGGATCTTTTGATTGAAATCTTCTGCGAATAACTGCTCTACTCCTGCTGATTCTCCCTCCGTAGTTACCGCAACATAGTGCTCTAAAGCGAAGTCTGCTCTAGAAAGGTTAAAGTTTGCTTTTGTTGCTTTTGCTCCAGGTCCATCAGCTGCCATAGCAAATGTGGATACGGCAATTAAAGCTGCTGCTGTGAATGTTTTTACTAGCGTTTTCATAATGTCTTTATTTTATAGTGTTAGTTTATCTGTTCTTATTTGTTGACTCAAAACTACAACACAATAGGCCCCTAGCCTAGGGGTTTTAGACTAACGATCGGGAAAACTCGGTGAGTGGCGGAAATGGATAGGTGAAGCGAGTTGTATTTCAGAATAATTTTGCCCATATTCATCTTATATATTAAACGAAAATGTCAGGCAACCTAACCTTTAAAACAGTAAAAATCCTGTACTTTATACTGATGATTGCATATACTAACTCAGTTTATAGCCAAAACATCTTACGGTATACTAGAGACAAAGATTTCACAATTGAAACACTTCCAAATGTCCCAGTAGCAAAAATGGAGAAGGAAACGGTCTTTTATACTTCGAATGGTTCAGAAAAAATAAAAACCACTTATATGTTTAACAAGCACAACCGAGTTGTATCCGAATCCAGACACAATGAGACTAGACAACAAACGTTTTTTTTCGAAAACAAATATCTAAACGATACCGTACTCATGGAAAGAAGAATGGAAGTTAAGCATCCGCTCCTCCCTCTAAAAGTAGAAACCTTATATTATACTAGAGATAGTAAAGGGAATATAACAAAGCAAATTACCCTAAATGATCTTGGGGAATGTACCTGGCAAATAGAGATTGCATACAACGAACAGGGAGATCCTATTCATTATATGGAAAATGATGGTAAGTTTGGTTTTACAAAAGCCGAATATGATTACACAAATGATTTAGTAATAAGCACGCAGTATGATCAACAAGGAACCGCGGTTAAAACAGAAAAAGGATATATCAGCAAAAACGGCAAAATAAGCGATGATAATGTCTATGATACGTACGGTAACTTTCTATCTTCACCTACAGTATTCTATGAATATAAATATGACAAATACGGTAATTGGATATCTGCAACACGATTTCAAAAAAAAGGTAAAGAAAAAAAATCATTGGAAAAGAGAAAAATAACATATTCCAAAATTTAACAAAACTATTTCAAACCGGCTGTTGTTCTTACTATACAAAACGGCTACAAGCTACCTTTCGAAAGAAAGGTTCAACATAAAAATTGGCGTCGTACAGTGAAATCCAATTGTCGTTAAAAACATTGGATGACGAAACAAAAAAGAGGAAACGATAGGAAACATAAAAATTACTGTACAAATGAACGCTAAGAGAAAGGGTCTGATGAGAATCAGGCCCTTTTGACGTAAAAAAAACATAATTTTAGCGGTAGCTTTAAATGAAGATATGATTCATTAGTGATCTGTTGTCTATTAGGAGCAAACCATTAGTTGTAGAGTTCTATTTATACGAATTGACCGATTTGGATACTTTCCGGTCGTCTTGATTACCAAAATTTCACCGAAATACAGCATCCATATACTTGGAGGGCAAAATCGAGACTGCACCACGTGAATCTAGCGTAATGTAGAATTTAATTATACTCTCTCCTGTCACACCCGAAAAAAAAGTGGCAGGATGCCATGTATTTTTGCGATCCCCAAATATTTGTAAGGCTATATCGGAGAAAACAGATTGTTTGCCTACTATCAACTTTAAATCTTCAAGCGGCCTGTTTAAACCTTTTTCTATCCGCCCTTGCAATACGATAATAGAATCAGCCAAATTCGAGATACCCCTCTCGCGGAGCTTTTTGGAAATTTGCATTCCTAAATCCTCATATGATCCATTGAATCGAGCAGCCATCCCGTTCGCCACCACATCCGACTGCTCACCAGTATAGTATTTAATCAAATAAATAATAGAATCTTTATATATAGTTTGCCCTATGGCCCAATGTGTGGGAAAATTAAATTTCTGATTTCCTAACAATTGATCTAATGAAACTTTTGGCGAGGTAAAATGAATTCTTCCATATTTATTCTTTATATCTAAAGAATCACCTTTAAAAGTCATATCATAAAAAGAGTTATCCTTAGGATTGTCACGAATCCAGATAATTGGAGGATTGCTACACGCGAAAGGAGTAGATATTTGTGTCACCTCTGGATGGAGCATAAATATATGGTTATTTGTTGTATCCGCTATCGAAAAGCGCATTGACACTAATAATTTATTGGCACCAGGTTGATACGTAATTTCTTGTGCTTTAACAGAAATAGAATATAAAAAAAGAATATAAATTAAATATTTCATCCCATTGCTTGTTAAATAGTACATATCATGTGTATATTATACAATGATACGCAAAAAATTAAAGCCACATCGCTCGACATGGCCTTAAATAAACATATTGAAAAAAAATCAAATTCTAATTCACCCGCCACCCTCTACAAATTCCAAAATGTCTCCCGGCTGGCATTCTAATACTTTACAGATTACTTCCAATGTGCTAAATCTTATCGCCTTGGCTTTTCCAGTTTTTAATATTGAAAGATTTGAAAGTGAAAGATCAACTTTCTCTGATAGTTCGTTCAATGACATTTTTCTCTTAGCCATCATGACATCTAAATTTACAATTATCGGCATCTTATACGGTTAAATCGTTTTCATTTTGCAATTCAATTCCTCTGCTAAAAATAACAGATATCACATATATTATCGCAGCCATTAAAATAAACGCTCGGCTATCGGTCCAGAATTGATTTAAATTTCCGACTTCGTAGCTTTTTCTTAGAATTCTGCCCACAGTTTCTTGTGCAACATAACTTAACAGGCCGATTGAAAATGTTAAATAACTGATCTGTGTAATCTGTTTGGAAACCAAATTATTGAAAGGTTTATTCAGATCCAATTTGTGCATCATTTCGACCACCAGATAGAATAAATATGCTTTCAATACTACAATGACAATGATAAAAGCATAGATTGTGTAAAAAGACATTTGGCTCTGCCTGTACATCGCTGACAAATCAAGTGTTTGGTAGAATTTTCCAACAAATTCCGGTTTGAAAATACTGAAAATGAAATTAACAATAATAGCTCCCGCTTCAATAGATAATCCAACAAATATGATCCAGGCGATTACGAGTAATCCTTTAAAAACGATGTTGTTCATTTTTTTCATAATTGATAAGCTTTATATTTAATGCAATAATAATAAATATTTAGCGATTATCACTAATTATTTATTTTTTATTATTAAAAAAGACACTTATAATGTTTGATATATCAGGAAGACGAAAGTAAAACTTACTGTATAAGCAAAAGGTTACATAAAGATTCTGAATAATATCATGCTATTTCGACATTAAAAAAGCCATATCTCTCGACATGGCTCCACAACATATATATTTATTTAAGATGGCTCCTATTTATACGAATTGATTGATTTGGATACTTTCCAGTCATTGCCCACACGTTCCAAAGTAACCAGATCAGTCTTGGTGAAGTTTTCAAATTTCAAGGTTACTTTAGCGATCATAAAGTCAGCTGATTCTTCTAAGATGTCGGTGCTTACTGTACAGTTTAGCTTCTCTCCTTTTTGCTTTTTCAATAATTTGACAACTCCGCTACGGCTGTTAGATCCTGTATTGGAAGCTTGGATCTTTTGATTAAAATCAGCTGCAAATAACTGCTCTACGCCTGCTGATTCGCCCTCCGTAGTTACCGCTACATAGTGCCCTAAAGCGAAATCTGCGGTAGAAAGGTTAACGTTTGCTTTTGACGATTTTGCTCTAGGTCCTTCAGCTGCCATAGCGAAAGTAGATACTGCGATTAAAGCTGCTGCTGCGAATGTTTTTACTAATGCTTTCATAATGTCTTTATTTTATTGTGTTAGTTCTGTTGTTCTTATTTGTTGACTCAAAACTACGACACAATAGGCCCCTGGCCTACTCGCTTTAGGCTAAAAGTCGGGAAAACTCGGTGAATGGCGGGAATGGAGAGGTGAAATAAAATAAGAGCATTTTTTACACCTAAACAAAAAACAGGAGTAATTTTTTGTTATTTTTACACTCGTAGCACACACAGAAGTAAAATTTACACTCGAAGAAATGAATAAATTTGACCGAAAAAATCCCTATAACGATTTACCATTATTGCCACCAACCAAGGATATCGAAACAAAAAAAATTCTTCGGAAAACTATTTCTGCAGGTCGTGTGCTGGCCCAACTAAATGGTACTTTATTAAATTTACCAAATCCGACGCTATTTCTTGATACAATTTACTTACAAGAAGCAAAAGCAAGTTCGGAAGTTGAAAATATCATTACAACAAATGATGAATTATACAGATCATTTGTTGCTGACAAGAAAATTGAAAATTTATCAACAAAAGAAGTTTTAAGTTATAAAAAAGCGCTATGGCTAGGTCTTGAAGAACTCAAAGCTAAACCTTTTATTACTACAAACCTTTGCATTAAAATAGTTCAATGTATTAAACAAAATAATGCATCCATTCGGGTTACACCAGGAACAACGCTAAGCAACAATCGTGGTGAAATTATCTACACACCGCCAAGTGGAGAAACAATCATTAGAGAGAAACTCGCTAATTTAGAAAAATTCATCAATGAAGAAAGCAACATTGATCCATTGATCAAAATGGCATTATTACATTACCAGTTTGAAGCAATCCACCCTTTTGTAGATGGAAATGGTAGAACTGGAAGAATTCTACTTTTGCTCTACTTAAAACTTTCCGGACTGTTAGAAGTTCCAGCAATTTATCTAAGCGAATACATCATTCAGAATAAAAATGATTATTATACCAAACTCAGGGGAGTAACAGAAAATGAAAATTGGGAAGATTACATCTTATATATGTTAGATATGATCGAACAAACAGCATCAAAGGGTCTCAAACGATTATATCTAATCACCCAAGCGATAGAGGAAATGAGTATTAACATCAAAACGAAACTTCCTAAAATGTATTCAAAAGATTTAGTTGAGATATTATTTAGATTACCTTATACAAAACGTCAAAATTTGATTGACGACAATTTAGGAAATGCGAAAACTGTTGGAAATTATCTAATCGCATTGGAGCAGAATGGAATTCTTGAATCCGTAAAAGTCGGAAAGGAAAAACTGTACTTAAATCAAAAACTGTTGAAAATTCTTGAAAATCAGTAAACTGCAAAAGCCACATCTCCCGACGTGGCCTTAATAAATAGGTGATTCACTAGTGATCTACCTTATTTTACTGGCAAACCACCAGTTATTGGATACTATTTATACGAATTGATCGATTGGCATACTTTCCAGTCATTACCCACCCGCTCCAAGGTAACGAGATCAGTCTTGGTGAAATTCTCAAATTTCAAGGTTACTTTAGCGACCATAAAGTCAGCTGATTCTTCTAAGATGTCGGTGCTCACTGTACAGTTCAGTTTCTCTCCTTTTTGCTTTTTCAATAATTTAACCACTCCGCTACGGCTGTTAGACTGTGCATTGGAAGATTGGATCTTTTGATTGAAATCTTCAGCGAATAACTGCTCTACGCCTGCTGATTCGCCCTCCGTGGTTACCGCAACATAGTGTTCGAGTGCCAAGTCTGCTGTGAAAAGGTTAACGTTTGATTTTGCTGTTTTTGAACCTGGTCCTTCAGCTGCCATTGTGAAAGTAGATACTGCGATTAAAGCTGCTGCTGCGAATGTTTTTACTAATGCTTTCATAATGTCTTTATTTTATTGTGTTAGTTCTTTTCTTATTTGTTGACTCAAAACTACGACACAATAGGCCCCTGGCCTACTCGCTTTAGACTAACGATCTGGAAAACTCGGTGAGTGGCGGGAATGGGGAGGTGAAGCGAGTTGTATTTCAGAATAATATTGCCCATATTCTTCCTATATATTAAACGACAATGTCAGGCAAACTAACCTTTAAAACAGTAAAAATCCTGTCCCTTATGCTTATGATTGCATATACTAACTCAGTTTATAGCCGAAACATCTTACGGTATACCAGAGACAAAGATTTCACAATTGAAACACTTCCATCATTGGAAAAGAGAAAAATAACATATTCAAGATTTAACATAACTATTTCAGAACGACTATTGTTCTTACTATACAAAACGGCTACAAGCTATCTTTCGAAAGAAAGGTTCAACATAAAAATTGGCGTCGTACAGTGAAAATCCAATAGGATGCAAAAACACATCGGATGACGAGACAAAAAAGAGGAAACGATAGGAAACATAAAAATTACTGTACAAATAAACGCTAAAAGAAAGGGTCTGATGAGAATCAAGCCCTTTTGACGTAAAAAAGCCACGTCTCACGGCGTGGCTATACAACACTTTATATTTTTATTACAGTTCGAATTCTGTCTGGAACATTCCGTTTGTCGACGCATATGCACCGCCAAAAGAAATAGGAACGCCATACACATCCGTAGTATAGACTCCACCATTTATAATGAAGTTCTGAAATTCATCAAACCCTTTAACCGTACGGACAGCATCTTGGCCACTTCCTCCTATGATACAGATCGTGATCTGAGCTTCGGATAGAATCTTTTTTGTATTTGCATCTAAGGATACAGAACCATTTACTATACCTGCTGTAAACGCCGCGCGCACAGCTACAGATAACTCACTGTAATTTACTGATGATTCTACTAGAATTATTCCTTTGCGCCCATAGTTAACTGAATTAACATACACCGGATTCTTTGCTAAAAATCCCTGTCTGGTTGGCTCATCTTTAAAAATATTTCCGTCATCTGGTATATCCATTGATACATTAAAATAAGTCTGGCTAAAATCACAGACTAACGCAGAGGTTTGCAGAATTTTGCCGCTGGCGACTGATGCACTCATTGAAAAAACAGAGGCGATATTTATATTAGCTCCAAAAGCAAGCTTAGCTTCTTTATAGTAATCTATCTGTTTCATTTTGTATGTAAAGACCTGTGATTGTCTTCCGCTGAAATCTTTATCTCCGATAGCATCAATAACCGCATTATTTAGACCTGAACGAGTTGGAGAAATCTCCTTCGACCGTACTGGCAGTGAAAATGAAGCCGTAACCTTCGGCTTTAATAAACTGGTATAACCTACAGGTTCATACAAACCGCTATTGATTGATTGTGCACTAAGTACTGAGCCTAAAAATATGTAATTGGGGGCTAATGTTGCTATCTCATAAAATTGTTCGACATTAGCAGTACTTGCAGAAGCACGAAGTTTAGAATTTGCTGAAGCAGTTATATCAATTTCTTTCCCATCTTTAATGGTATAAACTTTATCCCATTGACCTTTGTCTTTTTTGGCAACCCTTTCTTGGGTTACATGAGCTGTATCAAGATGATTTGCTCCTTCCTTATTACATGAATAAAGGAGAATTGGTACAGCATAAATTAATTTAAAAATCTGTTTCATAATTATATATTTAATTTAATAGATAGTAATAAAAAATGGACTTGACCTTAAGTTATAATTTAATTGATAATCTGTTGCTTCCCAATATCGTCTGGGTTCATCCGGCATGGGTTCGGGGCCATTACTTTCATAAGAGGAGAATTCGGTTCCCACAACCAGTCTGTTTGAAAGATTAATATTTCTTATTTTTAAGAGATCGGAACTACTCTCGCAATCCATCAAAATTTCAGGCCAATTGTTTTGATTGGGCGTATAGATACATTTATTCTCATTTTTTTGCACCTCAAAATAGATGTCAGTGTAGGGATAAGCAGGTTTAGTCTTTTCTCTATCCTTAAAGAAATTTAAAACAATATTGGCGCTAGAACGATAATTGTTGCTCGATGCATCCGGTTCATAGACACTATTCTCTCTGTTTACTTTTACATACAAGGGCTCTACAAATGACGTATTTACAAATTCTGTTTCAACCAATTGATGTGTATTTGCATCTGAAAATGAACACGCAATAGGAACACCAAAACTTGTTTCGGTAAACTTTGAGTTATAGATCAAATTCAGAAAATAAGAATACCCTTTAAAAGTCTGTACCGTATAATCGCTATCCGCTCCCATAATAAGGACTTTAAACGATGTCTCGTCAAAAAATTTCCTTTCCTCTGTTGTTAAAGTTTCTGTTTTGTTATAGAAGATTCTGTCAAATTCTTTTCTTATACACGTTTCGGCAAACTGATACTCCTTATCTGTTTCGATAACTAGTATTCCCATTCTGCCATAAGTAACTGAGTTGACATAAACAGGTGGTTCACCAGAAGTACCTTGGATTGGCTGATCTGCTAGTGGTGCTATATCCATATTTACGGTGAAACTACCCTGAAAGAATTTCACATAAAGTCCGGTAGACTGCAATATTTTGTGAGATTCCGTAGTGCTGTTCTCACTCTTCGAGGAGAACAATCTTTGTGTATTGACGTCGGTACCAAATGCCTCTTTGATCTCATCATAAAAAGTAAAACGCCTATATTGAAACATAAATTTTTCGTTCTGATTAAAACTTCCACCAACAGCCATTTCTTTGACGTAATCATCCAGCTTAGAGTATGTCGGATTTGTAATGATGCGGCTTGTCGGCTTAGGGGTAGTGTGAGTCAAGCTCATTGAAACTGTTATCGGTGTTCTATTCGCTAGGAAAATAGGATTATAGACCTGTTTGGATATACTATTCCCTTCCAAAATCGCCCCTGGAAAAATAAAATTTTTTCCCTGATACAACATCGCTTCAGTACTTTTTACCGTATGTCTTTTTGAGAAAAAAGCTTCGTCCTCAGGTGTCATCCCTGCTATAGTCGCTTTCTTTACAAAAAGAGTGTTACTTTGGTTATTTTTAACATTTGATTCAGAACGGCTACTGTATTCCCGTGCCATAACTTTATATAAAGAATCGCCTTGATAAGCATATGACGAGTCTATTTTGATTTGATATGGCTTGCGTACACTCGCATTCGGCACCTTACTATTCTCGGTATGAATGGATAGATTATCCTTGTTGCATGATGCAATTATGAAAAATATAAGTGCACCACAAAAGGTTCTGAAAACTTTCATGATTAAAAAATAGGTTAAATAAGAAACAAAAAAATGATTAATATGAATTATAAAAAATTTGGTGATTCTTTAAATAAGCGGCCTTATAAGAGATAGGATCTCCGTAATTGTTTACATCCAACGTTGTATCAATATAATTTATTAGTTGCTGCAATAGTGGTCCGGCACTGAAATCTAAATCAGTGTGCCGCCCTCCAAGGAAAGCAACATGATAATTGCAGTTTGCGAGAACAGCTCTTTGTTTATCAGCAAGCTTGTTCCCTTTAAGCTGAGCGGATAACGCTTCTTTGACCAACGTACTAGCTAAGTCCGATTCGACGATAACAACGGCTTTTCTTCCGAAAGAAAGTGTATTGATATAAATGAGGTCATTTATATCGTATTTATTGAGAAGCTCTTTATTTGTGTTAAAAGTCCCTTCGGCAGGTAAGTCCATATCCACTGTAAAAGCAATCTTTTCCATATTTATAGCCAGTAATGTCCGTGGTTTCTTTGCCGTTTCGGTGATGGAGAACCAACTTGCCAGATCAATCTGCTGTCCAAAATAAAAAGAAACATCATTGTAGCCATTCAATTCTTTTATATCAAATGAAAAGCGCCTGTTATCCGAGCGTTTCCCTTGTAGAGCCTCTTCAATTGCTTTGTAAAATGATGTCTTTTCGGTTTTTATGACTTTACTCTTAACATTTAAGCCACCAAAATTGACGATAATATTATCTAATATGACATTCAGAACCGGGGGAATCGGAGAATTGATTGTATGCTGTTCTAATACTGCTCCGACATATAATTCTTCAGGTGATTTAACCGTTATGACGGTTGACTTCTGGTCTTGACCCAAGGCAATCTTTGGAAATCCGGTTCCTAAAAAGAGAAGTAGTGTGATGTATTTAATCATTATTTGGTAGTATTATATAGTAAGTCAATTTTCAGCCAAATAAAATCTGTATTCTCAGCATTTTTAGACAACAGGTGATCATAAGATTTTAGATTATATTCTTGCCCTATCAAAAAATTCTGTGATGACTGAGTAATACTTTTCTTTGAATAAAAGCTCATGCTGAGCACAAAATCTGTTTTGTTCTTTTTCGCACCGATTAGCTTCCACGATGATTCGTCGCTATCCTGGAGATAAAGATCATCCTTCTCCCATTTTGACTTGTAGCGCTCTGTAATACCATATTGTTTAATGAGGATTGTGGAGTCCTTTTCAACGATAATTTCTTTAGGTATTGACAGATCAACACGATCACCAAAGTACTTTTTTATTTCTGATTCCGCCAGAGAAGACGCTAAACTTGAGGAGGTGATTTTTTGAAAATCAAGCATCTCTTTTGAATCAAGCTTCAACTTCAAATCATTCATCTCTATTGGTGGATCTACTGGTGGCTTCACAACACCATTTTCCTTTTTACAGGCGGTAAGCAGTAGAAGAGACGCCATAGCATAAATAATAAAATACTTTACATTACTTTTCATATATATTATTCTATTTTAATAAAATTACTATAAATTATATTTAATTAAAACAACCTACACTGAAAGCAAACATACTACATATTAGATAAAAAACAACATAAAGAGAAATTAACTACACAAAAGTGTTTAAACCGAAGTAAATTAAGCTTCAACACATAAATAATTTCACAATAGTTATCCATTGCATCAAATAACGACAAGAAAATATAATTACTGATAAAATATCAAAGAGAGTAAAAAACTACTTTACATACAAAAGTTGAGGTAAAGCATCTAATTGACGTCAATCCTTTTTGACGTAAAAAAGCCACATCTGCCGACGTGGCCTTAATAAACATATGATTCACTAATGGTTTGTCTTTAATTATTGGCAAACCACCAGTTATTGAATACTACTTATACGAATTAATTGATTTAGATACTTTCCAATCATTGCCTGCTCGTTCCAAAGTAACTAAATCTGTTTTGGTGAAGTTTTCAAATTTCAAGGTTACTTTAGCCACCATATAGTCTGACGATTTCTCGATGATATCAGTGCTTACTGTACAGTTCAGTTTTTCGCCTTTTTGCTTTTTCAATAGTTTAATTAAAGCTTCACGGCCGTGGGTTTGTGCATTTGTAGCTTGGATCTTTTGATTAAAATCTTCAGCGAATAATTGCTCTACGCCTGTTGATTCGCCCTCCGTCTTTACTGCGACATAGTGATCCAAAGCCAAGTCTGCTGTTGAAAGGTTAACGTTTGCTTTTGTTGCTTTTGCTCTTGGTCCTTCAGCTGCCATAGCGAAAGTTGATACTGCGATTAGGGCTGCTGCTGCGAATGTTTTTACTAGCGTTTTTTATCGAAATGATTTGTTTTTTGATTGGTGATAAAGCTATCATAAGTGCCATATTTAAGCACTCATGATGGTTCATAATGTCTTTATTTATTGTGTTAGTTCTGTTATTCTTATTTGTTGACTCAAAACTACAACACAATAGGCCCCTAGCCTACTTGCTTTAGACCAACGATCAGGAAAACTCGGTGAATGGCGGGAATAGGAAGGTAAGTCTGATTCGTATCAGATTCGAACCACGTTCGAATCATCAATAGCTAATGTACAGACACCCAGCTTAACATGTTCAGTCTCTTAACGGGAAAAAACTGTTCAGAGAATAGTCAACAATCGAATCCTATCTTTCGAAATCCGAAGGCTTTACAAAGCAGGTACGAATACAACCCCTAAAAATGATGTTAAACTCATCCCTAATGAGCAGTTTTTATTAATTAATGCCTGAAGCAGTACGGAAATACGTGAGTTTGCGCTAGAGCAATTACCGACAGACGATATTTTGCCGCAAATTTATTTAAATTAGGCTATCAATTTAATGTCACCAATCATGAAAGATCATCAACATATATCAATCGATAAACGAATGGGAGCACCTTATTTTGAAATTTTAGGCATGAATGGAATGATTCGAGATCATTCATCAATTTAGCTATAAGCAACTTTGCTGAAGCTTGTAAATGGGTGGAAAAACTCGATTATAGACGTAATAATAAAAGCAATGAACTGATCGTGTTTGATGAGTTATGCGGAACTTGCAGTACAAAACATGCGCTATTGAAAAGATTAGCCGATGAAAATGGGGAAAGCAGCCTGAGGCTTGTATTAGGCATTTTTACCATAAATAGTAAAAATACTCCTGCGATAAAAGGCCTTCTATCCAACTATGATTTAAAATATATTCCAGAAGCTCACAATTATCTGAGAAATAATAATCACATCTTGGACTTTACTGGAATTGGTGTAAATGTACACGAATTTGAGCTGGATCTTTTAGAGGAAATCGAAATCACCCCTGACCAAATTAATGAATTTAAAGTGCAATATCACAGAAATTACTTACTACGCTGGATCGAGATCAATAAGATTCCATACACTTTAGATGAGCTTTGGGAAATAAGGGAGCAATGTATTGAAGCTATAGCACAGAAATAAAAGATTATTAAGTTCATATCTATAACTAAGCTAATTATACCATCTATTTGTTAGTGCCATTTTGCGTTTAAATAAAACCTACCGCATATAGAGGATAGCGACACTATTCCGGATGAGTTTAAAAAATTCTGGAATATAGAACAAGAAAGCGCATTGCAAAACTTAATCAAAACTGAGAAACTCTTAAAAGAAGATACCGAAAGGCTAATTGAGAACTACCTTTTCACAGAGCGTGAGTCACTTCGTAAAGAAGTTCTTTCTCTTCGTGACGACCGAAGACCTAGCGTTCTAAAATCCAAAGCGATTGGTGATCGTATCTTAAATAAGATTCTTGGGTTTGTGGATACTTTTGTGAATGGGATAACGGGAACTTGACAAAAGTAAATTGTGCATTATTATTTATCCTCTAAAATATGAAACAAACACATTTATTTCATTATATTTGAAACAAACATATTTATTTCACAAATAATGAAACAGTTTATTTTAATGAGTGATATTATTGGAAGTAGCAATCATAATCAGGAACTTCTAATTGAGCGATTCAAACAATGTACTTCTTACATTAATAAAAAATATATTGATCATTTGATTTCGCCTTTAACAATAACATTGGGAGATGAGTTTCAAGGCATTATAGCAAATTTAAAAAGTTCTATCGATGTTATTATTGATCTCGAAGAATTTATTATAAATAATAATTTTTCACTAAAACTACGCTATGTATTGATATATGGTGAGATAGAAACAAATATAAATAATCACATAGCGTTCGAAATGCTTGGTAAAGGTTTAACAAAAGCCAGGAAACTATTAAACAATAATAAATCAAAAGAAGAAAGGTTTTACATAGACATAGATAATGCAAATTGTAATACAATAATCAACAATTCATTTGAAATTTATCAAAACATCGTTGATAAATGGAAATTAGAGAAAGATTATCAGCTAATATCAAGCTTTTTGAAAAATTATGATTATAAGATAGTGGCTGAACATCTTAATAAAAATAGATCATTAATATGGAAAAGAGAGAAAACATTAAATATATCATCATACTTCGCCGTTAAAGAAATATTAAATGTAGCTAAAAACTTAAATTATGAATACTGTTTGTAAAATATTACTAATAATCACCATCGAAATTTTCATAACCTTTATATTTTGGGTTATTGCTCCCAAAAATAAAAAAAACAATCTAATTGATATAAAATCTATCTTAAAAGGTCTATTGGAAAGGGCATTCCTCACCTATAGCCTAATCGCCGGATTTCCACATAGTCTAACTTTATTCGGCGCCCTAAAACTCGGCACGAGATTAAAAAGTCCTGACAATGAAAAAACGGAGGAAGGAAGAAAGGAAGAGAAAGACTATAATGACTATTATTTACTAGGGAATTTCATTTCAGTAACATTAAGTATGATATATTATAAAATAATAGTATAGATTATGCATTGAAGTCTCTTTTATCAAAATAAACACTGTATCGTAAAGTGTGTAAGTTAAAGATGTATTTTTGGATGATATCAGAATACCATCGGATCTGACTTACTATATGCCGAAGGAAGAATAGTCCCATATTGACTAACTAATTGAATCGTTATTCGTAATTATCAAGATTTTGTGGCTTACATATCAAAAAACGGGATTCTGTCAATCATCTCTTTTGATCATGATCTGGGATTAAATGTTGACAGCACAGAAGCGTAGTCGGGTTAGGATGCTGTGAAGTATATTTTTGATTTAATTATTGCAGGAACATCCGGTTTTGCCTCAGGTATTATCTCACTCGCAAAACCCTGTAGGCAAAACAAACATCCTATCCTATTTGCACAATTTTATTAAAAGCATCGATAGAGGTTAACAAAACTTTTAGAGCTCAAATAGAAAGCCCCTGCATTATGATTAAAAAATTAAAATGTCAGATAGGATCTTGAGTCATCAAAAAATACAATCACTTAAGATTTATATTAACGCCTATCCAATATGAGAACAGGCGTTTAAATTATATCTTCAGTCGAAGTGTATTAATACAAGTTATGTACAGCGTCTGAATTCCAAAGTCCTAATCGATTTAATCTTGCATGGTTTTGTCCTTCTACAAGCTGTGAAGCATACCTTACATTGGGTGGTACTGTCATCAATAAAGCATAGCCATTCTTGATCATATTCTCGTTGACAAAAACATCATGAAGATAAGCATAAGCCAAAGTCCTCCCGTAACGATCAAGTGAATCCACATCATATTCCAACCGAATATTCTTATCGAGAATCAAACTGTCTAGATACCTTTTGGAGACGATTCCAAATGGATGTTTCTTTTTATGGAAGGCGTTTCTATCCTCAGGTGCATCTATACCGATCAGTCTAATTTTCACTTTATTCCCCTGACGGTTCCTAACCCAAAATGTGTCGCCGTCTACAACTTTGTAAACCCTGACCTCCTCAATATACGGAAGATTGGTCTTCTCCAAAAAACCTACCGATCTAAACGTGCGTTCGGCATGTGAACAGCTCATCAAAAACACAATTAGAAAGAACAGGGCAATTACGCCCAGTTTGATCATTATATTTACCCATTTTTTCATGTGGCCTATAGTGTTTTAAGAAACTGTTCAAACTCTTGGTAAAACTCCTGTTTGGTATTGACAGCCTGAACAACTTTGACATTGGGCGAACCGCTATCTTTCAGCCATTTTTCCCAAACAACCTTAATAATCTGAAAATCTGTCGGCTGTTCCTTTGCAACACCATATTTATCCAGAGATCGATCAACTAACTCAGCAATAAATATATTGACATCTTTTAAGTTGAAATCTGTCTTATTAAGCGCATAGGCCGAATCAGCTTTAATAAATGCAGCCAGATCAGATTTTCTACTTGCTTTAAAGTCCTGGCGGATCTTAGCAATTAATGCAGGGTCTAAGCGATAGCCCTTTCCCTTATTGGCATTCTCAAGGTAACCATCAGTCAAAAGCAAAACGACATTGTTGTTTTTTTTGTCAACAAGTATATTGTTATCACTTTGTATGCGCTTTGGGGAAGCATCTACCAGGGAGACTTTTACTGTTTCATTGAAGTAATTCCAGACATCGGCGCCCGTCTGATTTTTTAAGGAATAGTCGTATACCCGTTTCACTTCGTCAGAAAACTGCTGTTCGTCAGCTTTCAATCCTTGGCGAATGTATTTGACCCGATCCATTTGGTTGTTTTCAAATCGATTAAAATCAATGGTCATTTTCTTAGGCTCAAATGATGTTCCGTTCAATATCCCTCGGTTGATAAAGTCAATTTTATAAATATCGGCTTGCCCTGAACGACGGGTATTCAAAGTCAGCAGATCACTGCTATGGCCAATTAAACTGCTGATCAGAACCGTGTCATGGATCGGTTTGGGATAAAGCGCCATATTGATCCGGTTGGAGAGATCTGGAGCAATAATAATATTATAGTCTTTGAGCGTCACTTGATTATTGGGCAGCTCCTCCTCTTTGGAGGAACCGTCATTCATACAAGCAACAAAAAATGGTAAAATGGCTAATGGCAAGATGTTAGTTACTTTCATTGGGTGATGGATTAGTTGTTAAAAGCTGTAAGGTCTTCTAAAAGTTCATGTTTGATATCAGATTGCAATCCTAGATTCGACAACCAAGCCTCACATTCCCCTACGGCTTCACGGGTTTTATTTTCGGCTTTAAGAATGGCGTATACTTCATATAAATATTTGCTCCATCCTTCCATATAGATATTGACCCTATTTTCCATCTCGGCTTTGGAAATAGGCAACTTATCATTGTCAATCTGGCTCTTATAAATCTGTCCGATATTGCTAATGCGCTCTTTGAAGGTCAATAATTGATGCTGTAAGCTTCCTACTCGCTCGTTCTGTTGAATGGGCAGCTGCTGCACCTGTGTTATCTTCTCTTCTTTGTTGACCTGCAATGCAAAGAGTTCTGACTGCAATGCATCGTTATCGAGCTGGATCGTATTGATCTGCTCTTGGTATTCTTCGATTTCAGCCTGATGGCTCTGTACGATATGTTTGGTTTTCTGTTGTTGGAAGGACAGATTACGCTCGTTGATCTGAGCCAATAGTTTTTCAAAGAAGAAACCAAATAGAAAAACGCCCAAAGCTCCGAGTATAAATACCAGCCAAAAATTACTGTCCCGGAATACGGTTGACAAGGTAAGATGCTGGTCTGTCTGATTGGTCAACAGCTCGATGTCATTGATGTTTTTTGATACCTTAAAAGCAATAAAAATATCGACAACGACGATGAGAATAATTCCCAAGTTGTCAATAAAGCCACCTTTAATTTTCTGCCAGATACTCCTATTGGATGTTTCTACTTTTTCTTTTGAATCAAATAGGTCTTTAAACACTTTATACATCCCTAATGCCAAGGGAATGGCGACAAAAAGAAAAAGGAATAGTATACCACCCAATCCCTTCTGCCCTATTTTGGAGATCGCATGTGGATTGAATACTTCAGGTGATTCAATATTGGCAGCTCCCATCAAAATCATTTTATTGATATCTTCTTTCGAAAAAACAAAGATGTAGGCTACCGAAGAATAGAATACAAAGATATAGAGGGCAAGCAGCAATGTAGTTGCTATCAGTATGGCCATCACAGGTTTATTGACACTGGGTTTTACAAACTCCACTTCAAGCTCCCTAATCTTTTGCTTCAGTGCTACGATCTTGCTTTCTAAAAATGGTATCTTGGTATTATTGCTGGAGCTGATCTGCAGACGCTTCTCTTCAATTTTTGTTGTCAAGATGTTGATATCCGAATCCAGGTTCTGCTGATCGAAGGTTGTATTGGTTTTGATCTTTTCGACTACCTGTTCGGTCTTAAATTCCATATTGGTCGTACTCACCTTTTGCTGTTCGTCAATACGGACTTTCAAGCGCTCCTTCTTCTCGGCAATGACTTCAATTTCATTGATAAAATTGGAGTAAAGACTGTCCATCGCCTGGTGAAGTATCTGATGATCCCCATTGTTTTCTTTGGCCCGATTATACCCGCTCTGTTTGACTAAATCTTTATCAAAAGCGCCGACCTCCGAAGCTATAATATTATCCAGCACGTCTTTAAACTCTTTTAAGGACTGCTGCTGAAAATTAAGATCTCTGTCCGATGACACCTTGTATCTCGAGGTTTGATTTTCTAATTTCGTCTGCATGGGTATTTCTAGTTTTTCAGATGAGATGATATCTTCCAAAGATTCACCATTATTGATTCGTATGGCCCTCGTGCGGATTCCATGAAAAGTTTCTGTAAGCTCCGAAATGGTCTTCGGGTAATTGGTCACGATGACGCTAACATGGTTGTTACTTTTGGAGTTGTTGCTCCAATTATAGGATCCTGTTATGGCTACGCTCTGATCGATCACGCAGAACTTTTGATTCATAATTCTCCAGCCGACATTCTTGACCTTGGTTACTTCAGCCCCCTGCTTTTCTAAAAGTGAAAAATCAAGCTTTTCATTATCGGGCTGATCGGAGATAATAATAGAAACTTTAACGTGACGATCAAGGCATCCCTGAACTGTGGCAAACAATTCATTATCGGTAAACCAGGCCATTGCTATCAGAACTTCGGATCGAGCTTTAGAAAGTTCTTGCCTAACACGTTCGTAGATGACTCTGCTATCGGAGAGTGTATCTTGGATCAGTTGATCTGTGTTCATAGTGTTTTTCAGTTAAATACGGTTAATTGACTTTTCTGCTATTTGTTGCTTTATCGATTCAAAACTATCAAAAACCGTAACCGAGATTCTACGGTTTCCCGTAAAGACGCCTCAGGAGGTACATCAGATAAAAAAATCTTTAAAACCTAAGGTAATCCAGATAAGAAGGAGAGAATTTCTTGAGAATTTTGATACCTTTAGAAAAATAAAAACCAACAATATATTCATCGGTATGAGCGCAAATGTTCCTATTGTTCGGCAAGTATCCCAGTCTGCTATACTAATCATCATCTTGGTGTGGGCTGTTTTTATAGCATTTTTTACAATTCTATTCCAAAAACATGGAATTTTCATAGGTGTGGTTTTATTTTCTGGGTTATTTATTTTGTTGCAACAGCTTATTCCCTCAAGCCATAACAAAGGAATGAAGGCTATCAAACAGAAGGATTTCAAAGCGGCTTTAGAACATTTTGAGCTGAGTCTTGATTTTTTTACTAGAAACGCATGGGTAGACAAGTATCGTGCATTGACGATGTTGAGTGCCTCAAAAATGTGTTATCGGGAAATGGCACTTTGTAATATCGCATTCTGTTATGTGCAGGTCGGGCAAGCCGAAAAAGCAAAAGCGCTCTACGAAGAAATTCTGAAACAATATCCTGACAATGGGATCGCTTACTATGCACTAAACTCAATAAATACCTTTTCAAATCCGGCTGATTAAAAGTATTGCATTCAGATAGGCCGCTTATAAGCCTAGCCTTCACATATAATCATGAAACAAATAAAGGCTATCCTACGATAGCCTTTTCTCATCATCTTATTGGTTAAAATATGGCATTAAATATCTTGAATGCAGTAGATATCGTTTTCAGCAAATATTCCTACCTCTTTATTTATCTTGCTTTCACAAAGGTAGCACGATACCCTCAAGAGTCTTTACGGAAAACCGTAATGGAAAAAGTTATATCAGCTCAGCATCTCTACAGTGTGCAATTAGCTGGGCATTGTTGGTGAAACCATAAGATTCTTTCATCAGATTAAGGCGCTTCTCGATTGTGCTCAGGCTGGAAGCTTTAGCACCTAACTGTTTGAGTATTTCAGGCATCTGATATTGTGGAATACCTTGATATAATAAATTAACAATCTGTAAGTCAAGCTGGGAGAATTCAAATGCATTTAGATCTTGGACAGCCTTCTTATTATCTGCAGATTGATATGTTCTACCTTGATACACCATCTGGAGGGCTTCTTTTAGATGCTCTCTTCCGCGGCGTGCCTTCAAAACATAACCATCAATTTGTTTTTCCTTGAACATTTCATGGATTACTGTCGTGATTTCTTGCACGGTCATTACAACAACTTTAATATCCTGCTGAATAGCTTTAACTGCTTTAATCAGCGAAAGTCCATCCTGAATCTCCTGATCAGAACCATCATCCTTAAAATTAATGTCGGTAATAAGTAGGTCATATGGTTCTCCGGCACGGATAGCATTCTTAATCCAAGCGAAGGCATGATCACAATAATAAACATATTCGGGATCAACTACTCCCAAGTCTCGCAGTGTTACTTGTACTGCAAAATTTTCTGTATCGTGGTCTTCGGCAATAAGTACTTTTTTAAACATACAACAATCATCTTTATATTAATGGGATATTGACAGTAATGCTGAGCCCTTCTCCCGGTTCACTGACAAAGATAACTCCGCCACCTAGACTTTCAATACGGGAAACCGTATTCGCCATACCTTTTCCCTGAGGTCTTTCTGCTGGTAGGCCAACACCATTATCTTTATAAAAAATTTTAAGCTGTTGGTCAGATTTTTCAATGCGCACGACGACCCGCTCGGCCCCACTATGCTTTTTCATATTGACCATAAACTCTTGTAGTATATGTTTTATTTCTTCTCTAATGCGCTTACTGACATCGGACCATTGCTCAGCATCAATTCCAACGATCGATATACGACGACTGTTCGAGCCATAGGGCTTAAGTAATGTAGAAATTTGCTCATTATATGGAACTTCAACGGTAGGCCGTTGCTCAACGTTATGTGAGATATCCCGCGATTGGTTGTAAATAATTTCTAATTTATCAAGCAGCACTTCACGATCCAGATCATCTCGATATTCAACTTCCGTCATCACATGATAAATGTCGTTTGCTACAACATCATGTACCTTCTTTGAAAGATGAAGCTGCGTTTCTTTAACCCGATTCTGTGCTTCCAGTTCAAGACGTTGCTTGCGTCGTTTGTACCAAAGCGCCCCTCCACCAACAGCTAGTAGGAGTAAAAAGATACTTGCGCCGGTAATGGCGCGCTGTCTAACTAGGCGGTTCTGCTTTTCGGCATTTTCTTTTTCCAGCCGCAGGTTATCGGCTTTATTTTTTTCAACTTCATAACGGATCAGCGCAAATTGGTTTTTGGCGGCTGCTCGGGCCTGTTGGATGCTGTCAGAGATAAGTTTATACTGATTAAAATACAATGTCACGGAATCTGGACTAATGACTTTAATTAATCGTTCTATAGCTTTAATCTGATCATCACCACTATTAATTTGTTTTGCAATCGAGAATTGCTTTCTAGCGTAATATAGAGAGGAATCTAGCTTCCTATCTTGGTAATAATCAGAAAGCCATGCATAACTCGAGTTTTCCCCCCACAAATCCGATTCTTTTTCTCTTATAAGCAGTGCTTTTCGGAGTTCAGGTACGGGATTATAATCTTTTGATCTTTTCCATTTGGCAATAGCTAAATTAGATAATACTCGGGCGTATGATTTGGGATCACTCTTGACCTTTTGAATAACTTTTTGATAGATTTTTACTGCAGAATCAAAATCATCTAACTGCATGTAACTTAATGCCAAATTATTTAAAAAAATGTTAGTGTTTAATGAGTCGTCTGAAAAGATTATTGCAAGATCAAAAAATTCTAATGCACTTTTGTAGTCCTGCAAACTATGAGATGACATAGCTAGATTATTATAATTAGTACTAAGATAAATACGGTTATTAGGTTTGTTTTTGTCCAAATATTTAAGTGCTTCCAATGATGTTTCTTGTGCACCGAATAAATCTCCTTTTTCTCGTTGTGTGATCGCCATATTTACCAAGCATTTTGCAACGCCCAAGCTATCTTTATTGTCTAAAAAGGTTTGCTTTGCTTTTTCGAATAGATAAAATGAAGAGTCCGATTTTCCAGCATCAAGAAGGTCATAAGCTAATTCATAATAAGAATTAACTTTTTTCATACTAGCGTTTTGTTCGGTACGAACACAAGAAAAAAATGAAAACGCTATTAGGAGATATAGATACTTCACATCAGGCTAAATTTATTCGAAAATATTAAAAATCTAATCATTAAGCAACAGATTAATCATAAAAAAGGCAGCGAGATGCTGCCTTTTCAATATTTAAATTAATTATTTTCTAGGGGGGCGAACTGTGCCGCCATCTCCCCCGTTATCTCCTGGATCTACAGGCGGCGTTGCGTCTGCTGTTTGCACTGTTGGTGCGCCAGTGTTCGGTTGTGAATTAGAAGGTTGACCGATTCCAAATAAAAAATATAATATTAAACTCCACATAACTCAAAAAATTAAAAGTCAAAAACTTGGTAGGTCCCGTGCACCATGCACGGGATTGCTACAAATGTTTTCAGAAGGCCTTCTGAATTTTTTGGGAAGTAAGAGTGTCAATCGCGGGAGGCAGAAGCTGCTTCCCAAACCGGCTAAAGACTACCGCGAGATCTTCTCATTGTGAAATCAGATTAGTATCTTAGTTTATATTTTAATCGATCCATCATCTGACTTCGAGAACAAAGTTATGTCCGTTAAAACCCTTTTTATCAAATGATTCCGATAGGTCCGAAAGGTCCGATAAAATGCTAAAGATTCTATGAATTCCGATGTATAAAGAATGGATTGACTTACGGGATTCCGTAAATTCCGTTGTAGAATTAGCTTAATTTTGATGCCATGCCAACGACATTTGCCAAATTTAAAGAAGAGGTTCTTGCCCTATATGAGGCAAAGAAAAACAACCATGAGCTGGATGATTTATTAGTTAATCCTTCTCCCGCCAAGCTAAGAGATTATTGCTTAGTTAGATTATCCGAAGGTTTACCGCCCGAGGATATCGAAATTTTACAAAAGTTCTTTGATCCATATAAAAAAGAAAAGAACTTGGAAGAAGCAATAGCGAAATATAATACTGGGTCATTAAAGGCATTGCAGAAATTTGCCCTTAACATTACGCAAGATCCTGAAGACCGAGTTGTGAAACTACTCGCAATACTCGTAGACTACCAGCCGAGGCCATTCCGATACAGCTATGATAACTCAACATTACATGAGCCTAAAGATACATCGCCAATAGATGAAGATAAAAGCTCATCAATGACTGATAAACTAGATGCCCCCTCAATCCCTATCACCGATAAAGATCCAACACCGGAAGGTTCACAAATGAGTTCTACATTGACGGATGAAAAAAAAGAACTTCAGGATAAGCCGGAAGAAGAAAAAGCTGAAGAATTAATAGACGATCTAGACGTTCAAAACAACTCAAATGAAATGGGGCAAAATCGGGAAATTATTGACAGATTTAAATATCCCCGACCATTTTTCAAAAAAAACAAACTTATATTGAGGTTTTCAGGTGTAGCACTTTTGGTATTGGCAATATTAACTATCGTGCGTTTTCTGACGCCTGAAGAGTGCATGTGCTGGAATGGAGAAAAATATATTGAGATAGATTGTCAGAGTAAGTCACAGCCTTATCAAGTAATAGGCTTAGATAAAAACAAACTTGAGGGATTTGTGAAAATAACAAGACCAGATACCCTAGGTCCCAAGGATGTAGGAAGAGTATGGTATTCAAAAATCAATCATGAGGTGGAATTTTTTACTGGACCGGGTTATCATCCCACAGAATTCGGACGTTCCCTAAAAGCGGCCACCATGCGGATTTTAGATAGCTATGCAGGAGCAAACGCCAAAGGCGATCAAAACAAGAAATATGGTATTATACAAAAACAATAACCTTTCGTTATTTAAATCCAAATTTCCAAACGTAAAAAAAGGCCAGATCTCGCGAACTGGCCTTTAAAATAAACTTAAACATATGATTCACTAATGGTTTGTAGTCTGCCTGAGCTGACAAACCACTAGTTATTGGATACTACTTATACGAATTGATCGATTTGGATACTTTCCAGTCATTGCCCACACGCTCCAAAGTAACCAGATCAGTCTTGGTGAAGTTCTCAAATTTCAAAGTCACTTTAGCGACTATATAGTCTGCCGATTCCTCGATGATAGCTGTGCTTACTGCACAGTTCAAGTGCTCTCCTTTTTGCTTTTTCAATAGCTTGACCACTTCGCTACGGCTATGATTTTGCGCGTTGAATGCTTGGATCTTTTGATTGAAATCAGCTGCAAATAATCGTTCTACACTTGAAGATTCGCCCTCTGTAGTTACTGCAACATAGTGCTCTAAAGCGAAATCTGCAGTAGAAAGGTTAATGTTTACTTTTGTTGCTTTTGCGCCAGGTCCTTCAGCTGCCATTGCAAAAGTTGATACGGCGATTAAAGCTGCTGCTGCGAATGTTTTTGCTAGAGTTTTCATAATGTCTTTATTTTGTTGTGTTAGTTCTGTTGTTCTTATTTGTTGATTCAAAACTACAACACAATACGCCCCTAGCCTATGGTCATTAGACCAACGATCGGGAAAACTCGGTGAATGACGGGAATGTAGAGGTGAATATACAAATAGATTATTTCGTATACTCCATTTTAGAGTAAATCCGATCGATGGTATTGAATCTTCTTACAATACAAAGCGGCTACATGCTAAATTTCGAAAGAAAGTTCAACATAAAAATTGGCGTCGTACAGTAAAAATCCAATAATCTTTATAATCATTGGATGACGAAACAAAAAAGAGGAAACGAAAGGAAACATAAAAATTACTGTACAAATAAACGCTAAGAGAACGGGGTCTGATTAGCATCAGGCCCTTTTCACGTAAAAAAGCCACATCTCGCGATATGGCTTCACAACATATATATCGTGTTATTGAAAGTATTCAATAACACGATAACTACCATCTTGATATTTATCGAGCAGTTCTTTTAAATAATACTTGTGCTGTACTCCAGTCAAGACAACTATTTTTTTTCCACTATACTGATTAGCGTGTTTGATGATATTAATAGCCATTGTATTATTTCTTAAATCCCAAAAATTACACCAAAGCTGATAACCATCTCGGTAAGAAATCTTTTGACCATTTGGCTTTACTACATATTTCTCTTCAAAAATTACTTCGGAATTAGCTATTTTGGGAATCTCATGATGTTGAAGAGTTTGTCTATATCTGTTTAAAGTTTCAAAAGCGACTGAATTCAATGTCTTTATATCTGTTTTTGAAAAGTTTAACAGCGCATTATTCGCTTCTTTATATTTCTCATAGATGGCTTTATTTTTGTCACTTAACTTACCGACAAGATACAAGCTATCGATAAGCTTTACGGTAAGGTAATCAGCCGGCACCATCCCCCTATCTATTCGGTACTGATTTCTACCCTCAAATTCGAATGGCAAATTGCGTGTCTCAGGATATTTTTTAAGATATCTTAATGTAGCAGTCTGCTCGTTGGAAGTTAGACGGATTTCCTTTGCGTAATCTTTCATTTGTTCGCTATCATTTTCTTGCAAAAGTATATCTGGTCTGATCTTATCTATAATTTCAAATAGCATACCCGGGTTCAAAATAGCCGAGGAATCATGCACAGTTCCAATGATATAGAGTTCTGTCTTAATCGAGGTTTGAGCTTGTGCAAAGTTTAAAAACAAAACTGATAGACTTGCAAAAAGATATTTCATTATAAAATTGATATTTAGGCGTTGTTAAAAGTGATACTCCAAATATAAGAAAATCAGTATACGGGAGAAAATTCGCATCCATTCAACGAACAGAGAGATTATCCAAATATTCCCTCTCCGACAGGTGGCCGGCGGAACTTCGAGCACTTCTTCATACACGGTCAAATTCAAATTCAAAAGTTATGCTCGTGTGGAGAATTTTTTGAACAATCTTAAAAATATAATTACTTTTAAAGACATATATAAACCTTGTATGTTGTATAAAAACGAAATTCTAATAAAAAATGGAGTTTAATAACAACTGTGTCATAGGACGCAATGGATTCTTAAATAATTAAAATATATCATGCGCAAAATAATGATCTTATTTATTTTCTTAGCCGTATCAGCCTTTCAGCTTATTGCTACCTGCTTTGCTCAAATCAAATATGTTGTATTTAATCAAGACAAACTAACCGATTCATTGAATGGGCATTTATTCTGCAAAAGAACATATGCAGAAATCGGATCCGACAGTACCAATTTCCCAGATTTGACTATTTATAATTTTCTGTTCAAAAAAAACATAATTACTGATGGTTCAAATCAAAAAGTATTTCAGAATTTTATAAGCTTTGAGCGTGAAGGGAAAAATTTGCCCGTTGATATCTTAGTTACAATAACGCCGCTAACTAGGGCTAAATTTGAGCTAAAAAATATCTCGAAAGCCGTCGCTAACAACGAGATAAACATAATTACTTTGGATAGCCTGTTGCGAACCACAGCAAAAGATATATTTTATGCAACTTATGCACCTTTAGGTATTTTTTCAGAGACGCCATCACTCAACTTGAAAAGAACGGATTATAAAATCGTGATAAAGCAAAAAAATGAATATTTTCTAGTTGACAACGAGACCTTAACTGAATCCTATTTTATTGGTAATGGCTATATGGAGCCTTATAGAACCAATGCAGCGGGAATATATCCGCAGAGTAAGAATTTTTCAAAACAAAATTATCTCTCTACTGAAAAGTTAAATACGATAAAAGGGGGAATAATAAAAGATACTACCATAAATTTAAATAATCAAGGCCGAACTATAGCTATAGATAGATTTTGGATAAATGAACCTTACATTCCTTTTACAAAAAGTGCCGGTTTAAATAAAGGTAATGATTGGTATGCAGTAGAAGGAATTGGAGATTTTGAGTTCCATTGGGACAATGGTATATTAAACGGCAATTTTTTGGACTATTTTAAAAAAGCCAAGTTAAATTATATGCCCGATAAACAGCTCAATACAAAACTGAACCTTTGGTATAAAACAAAGAAAATTAATGGGATACCATTCGAAGCATTTTTTGAAGACAAAGGTTTGAACAACACAAATTTGAAATCGATATTATAGCTAGCAATACCAATTTTTCATTGACGTACACCTTGGAAATTCAATTGTCTTTTAAAGCATTGGATGACGAAACAAAAAGAAGAACCGTTAGGAAATATAAAAATTAATGTACAAAATAAACGATAAGTGAAAGGACCTGATGAGAATCAGGCCCTTTTGACGTAAAAAAGCCACATCTCTCGACGTGGCTTTACAACATTTATATACTTGTAAGGGATGGCTCTTATTTATACGAATTGATCGATTTGGATACTTTCCAGTCATTCCCCGCACGCTCAAAGGTAACTAAATCTGTTTTGGTGAAGTTCTCAAATTTCAACGTTACTTTAGCCACCATATAGTCTGCCGATTCCTCGAGGATATCTGTGCTTACTGCACAATTCAACTTCTCTCCTTTTTGCTTTTTCAATAGTTTGACAACTCCGATACGGCTGTTAGATTGTGTATTGGAAGCTTGGATCTTTTGATTAAAATCTTCAGCGAATAACTGCTCTACCCCTGCTGATTCGCCCGCCGTAGTTACCGCAACATAGTGCGCTAAAGCGAAGTCTGCTGTAGAAAGGTTAACATTTGTTTTTGTTGCTTTTGCTCCAGGTCCTTCAGCTGCCATAGCGAAAGTGGATACGGCGATTAAAGCTGCTGCTGCGAATATTTTTACTGATGCTTTCATAATGTAGTTATTTTATTGTGTTAGTTTTTTTTATCTTTTCTTATTTGTTGATTCAAAACTACAATGCAATAGGCCCCTAACCTATCGGCTTTAGACTAATGACCAGGAAAACTCGGTGAATGGCGGGAATGGGGAGGTGAAAGTTTACGAATATAGAACAGTTCTGATTGTACCATACTTCAGCATCAACAGTATCACAGACCTTTAAGGTCTGGATTATGCTGGCTTCTTTTCCAATCGGGATCTTAGACCGATCATAAAAAAAGCCAACATACCAAATAAAACGGTTATCCAGGGCGTAAACTGTACGCCCTTCGACACAATGATCAAACCACCTACGGTGGTTCCTAGCGTTACGCCTAAGTTGCCAAATGATGTAGCCAAACTATTGGCAAATTCCATCGCCTCTGGTGCAGATGAAATCATATAAGTAGAGGCATTTAAGAAACTTGGAGAATATAGAAAACCCCATAATACGATTACCAGAATTGTAGCCATAGTATTGCCTCCCGAAAAATGCAGGAGTATAGGAACTATTATAGTCCCCGAAAGAAAAAAAACAGTTGTGTGTGTTATGTTCTTGTTTAATAGTTTACCGGCTGTCCAATTAGCAAATACACCGATAATACCGAATACAAACAGCATATAGCTGACCATGGTTCCGCCCATATCTTTGGCTTTATTTAGATAATCGGCAAAGTAACTATAAGTGGAAAACCAAGCCGCAATCATAAAGAAATTCATTAATGTACTTACAATGAACATCGGTTTTTTCAATATTTTTAATTGACTTCCATAAGATTTTTTTGCTCTCACAGGCATTGCCGGCAATACAAAGTGAATAGCCAATAATGCCACAATGCTGATGATAGCCTGTACTATAAACGAATATTCCCAAGAAAAAATGTTGGCAATATAAGTAGCGAACGGAACAGTTGTTACCATTGCAATGGCAACACCGCTGAACACGATAGTCATCAATTCATTTTCGTTCCGTTTATTACCCTGCGAAACCGCTACGGATAAAGCTGTAGCGATATAAATAGGCTGTAAAAATGCTGGTAATATCCTTAAAAGCATTAATAGCCAAAATGGTGGTGAAAATGACGATACAATTCCTGTTAACAGAAAAATAAAAATTGCTATCATCATCACTTTCTTTCGGTCAAATCCTGATAACAACAAGGTCATAAAAGGTCCAGTAAGCGCAATCGCTAACGCAAATCCTCCCAACAGATAGCCAGCCTTATCAATGCCGATTTGGTAATGCTCCGCTATTTGCGGAAAAATACCAATGATACCAAATTCAGTTGTTATAATAGCTAAAAAGCCTAATGCTCCTGTGTATGCGTACTTCTTCATCTTAAAATATTATTTTTCTAAACTTTTGGTTATAAATTCAGCAATTTCTTTCGTTGCTAATTGTGTTTCAGGCAAAAGAATTCCCATATGCATAAAGCCATGAACCATGTCTTTATATAAACTTTTTTCAACGGATACTTCTGAATTTTTCATATTTTGGGCTAATTTCTCGCCCTCATCTCTTAATGGATCATGTTGCGCTAAAATGACCAGAGTTTCTGGAGTTTCTTTGAAATCTTTGATTAAAACTGGAACAGCTAAAGGATTGGTCTTGTCTTCTTTGGATTTTAAATACCAATTCCAGGCCTGTAATCCCCACGCTCTAGTTAAGATTGGACCATTTTTATAATTTATCCAGGAAGCTGTACTTAATGAGTTATCAGAGGCAGGATAAATTAAAACCTGAAATTTTAATTGACTTCCTAATTCGAGAGATAAGGCTGTTGCCAACGCTCCGCCCGCACTGTCGCCAATGACACCGATTTTTTGAACATCAATTCCAAGATTTTTTGCATTATTGATTAACCATGCTGTAGCATCTTTACAATCGTTTAGTCCTGCAGGAAAAGGATTTTCAGGTGCGAGACGGTAATCGACAAAAAGGAGGATTGCTTCCGTTTCATTACTCAATTTTCGAGCGATTGCATCATGAGTTTCATAACCACCAGAAATAAACCATCCTCCATGAATGTAGATAATGGCAGAAGAATTTGATGTTTTGCCTTTAGGGCGGTATAATCTCACAGGAATTTGGTGATTTTTTGAAGGGATATTAAATTCCTCAATGCTGAAAACAGCTTCTTTCGGTCCACTTAATTGTTGAGCCATCGCATCATAACTTTTCCGGCTTATATCTAAAGGGTTTTTGCCTTGAAATACCTGTATTTTTTCTAAATGACTTAAGATTTCTTTAATTTTTGGTGTCAGTTGCATAATCGTTTCCTTTTTGATTGTGCTAGTGGTCTTACATGAAATAGTTCCCAGAATTAGTATCGATAATAAAATTTTTCTCATGTTTATTGATTTTGATGGAACAAAATTAATTTGAAACAATAAATTTGCATAGTATACAGCTAATTGTATGGTACTAACAAATTTGTAAGTAATGGGAAAAAGAAAAGAAAATTCGACTAATTTGATGAATGAGAGTTATATCATGGAAAGCTGTGATCTGACTTATGCCATTTGCAAAATTGGTGGTCGTTGGAAACTGCTTATTCTTTGCAAATTAGAAAATGGGAAATTGCGTTTCAGCGAATTACGCAATCAGATTAATGGAATTACTGAACGAATGCTTACACTCCAATTACGTGAAATGGAAAAGGATGGCTTGGTAAAACGTACCGTTTATGCAGAAGTACCTCCAAGAGTGGATTATGAGTTGACAGAAATTGCCAAAGAACTGGTTCCTATATGGGCAAAATTGAGTAAATGGGGAGCAAAACATAAAGTTCTAGTAAGTGAAAGCCCCATTTAACAGTAAAGTTAAACCAGCCGTTTCGGGTATCCGTAAAAGAGAACAGCAAAGGATGCTGCGAATGTTTACTAGACCCACCTGTACTTCACGAACAGCATAAGTTTCTTAAATTAAAACTACAATTATTAAAAATAATAAAACTATTTTAAGCTGGCTATTGTTCTTCCAATACAAAGCGGCTACAAGCAGCCTTTCGAAAGAAAGGTCCAACATAAAAATTGGCGTCGTACAGTGAAAATCCAATAGTCTTTAAAAACATTGGATGACGAAACAAAAAAGAGGAAACGATAGGAAACATAAAAATTACTGTACAAATAAACGCTAAGAGAAAGGGTCTGATGAGAATCAGGCCCTTTTGACGTAAAAAAGCCACATCTCTCGATATAGCTTTACAAAATAAAGTGACCATTAGGCTGCTCTATTTTTTATTACTGCTCACAGAATCTATAGTTTTTTTGATCAGAGAGCCTTTTTAGATATAATCTTCTTTCGCCATAATAGGTATCAATCCGATTAATTACAGCGATTGGGGAATCAATAGCCATCCTCAGATAGACAGTATCATTCCGCACAAAATTATGCGTATCGTTAAAAACAAGAATATCTTGTAACCCGCTATTATCTCCACAATTTTTCCAAATGGAATTTATTAAACTCTTGTTTTTACAAGAATAAAGAAAAACGCTTAAGCCCAAAATAACAAGGAGAGATTTTAGTTTCATCGTAAAACTACTTTGTATACTATATACAATGGCAATAATAAGTAATTTTTCTAAACTATTTTAATCTCCGCTTTGCAGAAAAGTTTTCTGAAATTGGGCTATATAGCTTTATTCCTTTGGAATCTCTTCAAAATAAGTCCTCATAAATACAAAGGAAAATTACTGCCAATGTTGTGCCACAGGTCAGACTGCGGCACAACATAAATGTTAGTCATTTTTTGCTACGAAAAGATCATCAGCCCCCTCATTGATAGGGATATACAATCTTTCCCAGCTTTTTGAATGAACCATTTGCCAGCTATGCCCAGTACCTTTCAAATCTTCAGCCAAAAGAATTGTTCCGGGTTTGATTAAAAAAGTTGAGCCATCGCTGACTTTAAATCTGATTTTACCTTTCAGCGTAACCACATATTGTCTTCTTGGAGCTGGATGAGCATTTTTTTCCCATTCTTCTGTCTTATTGCTCGTCCAAAATGTACTCGTATTGGCGTGTTTCAGTGTTGGAATAAAGCCTTTTTGAAACGAGCAGGTTCCATCCGGGTTGTTGATTAACCGTACCGCAGGCATTTCACCTTCGGCTTCCACTTTGACCTCTTTAATTTTTCCACGGCCTTCTTGTGCTTTCACGGCGGTTAAGCTTGATGCTGCCAATACGCAAGCAATAGCTAATTTGGATATCATTTTCATTTTGTAATGGTTGAAATTATTATTTTGTTGTTTTAATTTTAGAATTCATAAACCGTATCGTGCACCACCATCCGTTCAAAATAGGGTTTGTATTTAGCGACAAGGGCGAGGTGTCCCGGTAGTTTACCATAAGCCTCTAGTTCCTCCAATGTCGCAAATTCCATGGATGCATTGTAGGTAAACGAGTTGTCCAATACCGCTCTTGGGGAAGAAGCAGCTGGCTTACCATAACGTACATTTTTGACATAAGGAAGCTTTTTAAGACCTTCAAAAAACTGTTTAAACTCTTCTACCTGTTCAGCAGACAAGTCAGGTTTTAGCCAAAAAAGCAAATAGTGGAAATACACTTTTTTTGTTTTCGCTTTTTTCTCTTTTGCTATCAAAGAGGTTGCCGCAAAGCTCATGACACCGGCGGTACCTAGTGTAAGGATAAAATCTTTTCTTTTCATGTTATTGCTATTTAATTAAAATCAATTCGATATTTAAGCACAAATGCCCACTTGTGATCTGTTACCACAGCTTGATCCGCAGCATTTAAATTATAGATCGGACGATTTTGCGCATCAAAAGTCAGCCGGCTGCTATTACCGTGCATCAGTAGCGAAATACCTGCGTCATAAATTAGACTTTTGTCTTTCAATGCCTTGTATTCCCCTACTTGTACAGAAACCGCTGGCTGCAGCTGTAAATTATGTTTGGATGGATTGAAATAAGGGAGTGTACCGCCGACCTGTGCGTAAAATGTATTTCCCGTGCCAGCATTTGGCAAGCTATTTCCCGCACCATTCAGGCTTGCATTGGCCGCATCGATACCTGTCGCAGGGTTGTTTGTACCTGCAAAGCGAAGATAGTTGGGACCATAATCGCTGTGCATAGCCATACCGTAGGCACTAATCGAAGTTCCTTTCTCTTTGTCGAGTGGCGCATCGTAGATAATATCCGCCGCAAAATTGCGCATATCGTCATTTTTGGTCATCTGCTGTTCATCCAGGTGCCAAAGGGCATTGTGCATATACTCAAATCCAGCCCCTATGCTGAGCACATCTTTTTTACCGAGGTACGTACCCGAATTGAATGGCGTTTCGTTACTCTCTTTATCGTGAAAAGCGTAGCGGAAGTAGCCTGACACATCTTTGCGTGCTTCATTTTTGCTGAAGGTGGCTTTATTTAATTTTGGATCAGCACTGGCGGCGGAATATGGATCTGCCAGCACCACCCTATAGTCAAATTTGCCAAGTTGTCCTTTTGCATAAATGCTCATTTCACGCACGACCATATCGGTAGCTCCAGTGTTGGATGTCGCATACAAAGGCAAATCGTAAAGCAGTGTATTGAGTGGCCCTGTTGTAAATCGGGAAAGACCGCGCCAAGTGGAACGACCACCACCGATGGCAAGTTTTGGGTTAAAGCTATATTCGGCATAGGCATCCAATAGATCCATATACGTATTCGTCTTGCTATTGACGTTTACATTGGTCGGCCCCATCTGTAATACAAACAGTAAATTCTCAGTAGGCTTGTAAGTCATCTTTGCCCTAATACGCCGCAAAGAGAGATCAGATACATTCGATACAGACTCATTGTTTACCAAACTCCCCGGATTGAGCTGACTATATCTCGCCCACAGCTCGGCGTACCCGCTGAAGCTGATATAACGTGTATGCTCCTTATTTAAGAAATGAGTAAGTTTTGGATTTCCAAAATCATTGGTTTGCGCCTCGGTGAGCTCTGCGCTACCGAGTCCCAAACTGAGGAACAATGCCAAGGTAAGCTGTTTTCTATTCATGATTCAACCTAATTTTGTTTTTTTGATAAGTCAAAATTAGGCTGAATATGGAGGTGATATTATTAGAAAACCATTAGAATTTCTAGCTTATTCAAGCTCCTTTGGATAGGCAAGTTTAAGTTCGACTATAAATACGGTCCCTACATGGAGCGTTGAATTAACCGCTACGGTACCCTGATGCATCTCAATAATCCGCTGAACAATCGAGAGGCCGATGCCATGTCCCTCTTTTGAAGGCGTACCCGCCACACGGTAAAACAAATCAAAGATATGCGGGATATCCTTGCTGTCTATTCCGATACCATTATCTTTTACCTGTACCTGTGCTATGGTATTATTTCTGGAGAGCAATACCTGAGCAGAATGATTGGCACTATATTTACAGGCATTCTCGATCAGATTAGCAAAGGCCACTTTCAAGAGGTAGGCATTTGCAGAAACCCAGATTTCTTCTTCGTCGATTGCTGCATCTGCATCAAAAGAGATGCTCACGCGATAGTCTTTATTTTTCTCTAAGACGACTATTTTCGCTTCCAGCAGTATTTCGTCGAGTCTGATTTCTTCAAAATTTACCTGCGAACTATCGTAGTTTGCCCGGGCAAAATCCAGCAAGGCTGTCGAAAGTACCGTAGCCTCTTTCGCATCGAGCAATGCCCTATCAATAGAGGTAAAATACTCATCCACATTGGTATTCAGTTGCTGCGCCAATTCCAGGTCGGCGATCATAGCAGCCAAAGGTGTTCTAAACTCGTGGGAAATAATGGCGACAAAATGGCGCTGGTTATTGAAAGATTTTTCCAACCGATTGAACGTATTGTTGAATGTTTCGATAAGTTCTGAGAGTTCGTCTTTCGCATTACTATAGCTGACACGTGTGCTCAAGTTATGTTCGGATACATCCTTTATCTGATGTATAATGTAATTGATTGGCTTCAGAATATAGCGTGCAAATAGGAATGAGGAGAAAAAAATGAAAAACAGGGCAACAATATAGATCGTTATCAAAATATTTTTTAGCCGTTCCATATGCGCAAAGCCTGTGACATCATACGCATGTCCGATTAAGAAAAATGGCTTGCCCTCAAATTTATAGTTCAAGCCCATATACAATTCTTTACCTTGTTCCCAAGTTAAAAAATTAGACCTTTTGATCGATTCTAATCTAACATTTGGATACGCTTGCTCACCGATGTCGGCAAAAACCACCTTATCCTGCTGATCGAAAACCGTTATCTGCGCTTCATTGATCAGTTTCTTGTTTTGTTCGTGAATTTTTCTGATCTGATTTTCCTGTACTTTAGCATCAAAAATAAATTCTGCGCGCCAGATGATCTTATAGCGCAGCCGGTCCACAAATTCTTCCTTTCGATTTAGTTCAGAAAAGAAATAAACCGCATACGCAAATAGAAACAAGATGATAGCCGACGAGAACGTAAATACCAAGGAGGTTCTATTGACAATCTTCATTCTTTATTCGATAAAACAAATCCATGTCCGGATTTCGTATGAATCAATTTTGGTGAAAAATCGCGGTCTATTTTTTTACGTAAATAATTGATATATACGTCTATATAATTCGTTCCAGTATCAAAGTTTTTGCTCCAGACATTACGTGCTATCTCATCCTTACTGAGCATGGTTTCCTTATGCTTCAAAAAGAAGTGGAGGAGATCAAACTCTTTGGGAGTCAGCTTGATAAGCTGTCCCTGACTGCGGACCTGCTTACTCCGCAGATCAATACTGATACGATCATAAGTCAGCAGCCCTCGGATCTCTTCTTCACTGATTTCACGATGGCGCTTAAGCAAGACGGCGATACGTGCAAAAAGTTCGCGTATTTCAAAAGGTTTCACCATATAATCATCGGCTCCCGCGTCAAAACCAGATATTTTTTCATCGATACTGCCCAATGCCGTGAGCATGATGATCGGAATTCTGGGGTAAGCCGCACGCATCTGTTTACTGAGCGCTATGCCATTCATTCTTGGTAACATGATGTCTATGAGAAGTAAATCATAGTCAACAGATTTGGCTTCTTTGATCGCTGATTCCGCATCACCAAAAACATTGACCAGGTAGCCCTGACTTGTTAATCCTTTTTTCACACTCGAAGCAACGCGTTCATTGTCTTCTACGACCATTATTTTCACCATTCTAGCATACTTGTATGTATCTATCGATACTATTGGACAAAGTTAGTTATTTTTCAAAATGGCAGGACAATTCTGTTTCAACTTAATAAAGATAACAGCAGTATAATCAAAATCCTATTCACTGCTCATATCGCGCAGCCTCCATGAACTTTAGAAGACGGTCAGTAAAAAAACGTAAATTTGCCGTTATCGCAATTGCTAAAATGGCATGGTTACCACGCGTGCTTTATATTTACCTTTTTTAATCTCAAATAAAACTGCATACCCACCAGCGCCATCGCCATTAACAGCAGTAATGTATAAAATATCATTTGAGTCATCATAGTAGCATGTAGCAAACTCGTTGTTTACATTAAATAGGCTTTCAATTTCCTTTTCTGGGATCTGAATAAATCTTCCCTTTATAGTAGCTTGAATAGAGGTGTAATGGCTTGTAGGGATCTCGCCATCTGTTCCCCAGACTTGCTGCCCCCTAAATTTGTCTAAAACGGTCTGCTCACCATATTGAGTCGATGAAAAATCACTTTTATTTTTCTCGTAATCGAAACGATCTGAATTTATTTGCACGGATATATCTTTTGACACAAATTTTGTTGTGCCTTCATCAAAAAATATGTTAGGGATTTGCTTATAGGATGCTATATATTTAATTCTTGAATGGTGTATATACCCAGTGATGCTCTTGTTATGGTTGTCGGTATAATCTACAATTACCCAGTCGCCGAACTTTTCATCAGCAAATGCATATACAATTTCATCAGCAGCAATTTTTGAAACGACCGCACTATTAACTGTAGCTCGCTTCCTCAAATTTACATAGCCGTCTTTGTCAATGATTTTCGCAAATTGAGCCGAGGCCGATTGGCATACTGTGAGAAAAAGTAGTACTAAAAAATATCTCGTATTCATTTAATATAAAAAAGCTTTTGATGATATAATACTGTATTCATTTTTTTTTCAATTTATCAAAAAATAATTTACTTCAAAAAAACTATTTGGAAACGGCTACAAGCTACCTTTCAAATGGAAGGTTCAACATAAAAATTGGCGTCGTACGTGAAAATCCAATAGGTTTTAAAAACATTGGATCACGAAACAAAAAAGAGGAAACGACAGGAAAAATAAAAATTACTGTGCAAAAAAACGGTAACAGAAAGGGTCTGATGAGAATCAGGCCCTTTTGACGTAATAATCCACATCGACCTTGACGCAAGATTAGGGATAATTGAGCTAATCTTTGCCCACTGGCCGCGCAACTTCCAGAATAACAGTAAAAGGATAAAAGAACATAAAATGCATTTAGCTAATACCAATAAGAATTGTTCAAATTAAATAGTGACCATCTCATCTTATCTGTGAAATGGCCTTCTATCTATATAAATATATGGTTTCTATTTTAATGTAAATACCGTGGCTACAGCGCGTTCACCTTCATGGTCAAACTTCCCATTGTCAGAAGGGTAGTTAACCACTCCTTCACCTTTCACCCAGGCGGTGGAGGAACCTCCGCCATCATAGTTTAACGCTGAAGTACAGCCCAAAGCGGCCATTAACTCGCCCAGCTGGGGTATCGTCAGTCCCTGCGATTGTGATGAGCGGCCATCGATAACTGCTACAATAAGCTTACTGTCCTTGGTAAGCCCAATTGCTGTGCGGGGATGTCTACTGGTATTGAAATCTACGTTCAACTGCTCCAGTACTTGACCATCCTGCATCAATAGTGGGCCGCCAGCCAATGCAGCTGTAGCGTTCAGGGTACCCCAACCTCCCGCAGGCTTTGGCACAATCTGATAGCTTTGCCCGGTAAAGGTAAATGCACCATTTTCACATTAGCTATTAAATCCATATACCGTCTGGTTGATCACCTGGCCATCGTATTTGAAAAACACGGTTGATCCGCCTGTACTGGTATTAAAGTAACTGCCGTTAAATGCAACCAAAGCTCCCTTAGCCGTGGCGGCGGCACTTGTTTTTAGAAATCCGGTCTTCACATAGGGAATTTCCAACTGCATGCCTTTCTTCAGATCGATCTCAAATACATTGACATATTGTTTGGAGTCAAATATCCGCGGAAATTGGTAATACTTCCACACAACACCATCCGCAACAGTTTTTGTATTCCAGGTTGCCGTATTGATAATATCCGCCAAGTTTTGTTCCTGGGGAATACTGTAATCATAGGGCAGCTGCGTTCCGCCCTCATTTTTCTTGCATGAAATAACAAGAAAAAGCAGCATTAAGCTATATATAAAATTTCTTTTCATCTGTTTTCTACTTTATTTCGCCGATCCACTTTAATTTTAATGGAAACGCTTTTTCAACTGTTTTCTGGTCAATAGTACATACGGCCGATTCCATATTGCGGTAAAAGATGACCTTATTTTCTCCTGGCTGCAATCTTGCAGCACTTACATTGCCCGCCCCCCAGCTATAGGGCCAGTTGACAAAAAAATGTTGCGGCAGGGTTTCCCTGACATACTGAAAGGTCTTTCCTTTTTGCTCCGCCAATAGCATCTTGTCCCTTCCGATCAGTACCAAAGATTTTCCCTGGATATACCCAGTATTGATTTGGCTCCAGTTCAATGTGTCTGGCAGCTTCAACCATTCCTGAATAGGCTGTTCATCCAGTACCTGATAATTCTTTTTTGAAACTTTACGGCAATAGCCATCAAAGAGAATGTACCATGTGGTGGACTCATCGATATATACTGGCGGATTAAACTCTGAGATGCCTTTCAGAAAAGGAAACAGCTTTTCCACAGGACTGACACTATAGCTGCTGTTTGCGGCATCCGTTGTATAGACGATATCCTGTGTAAGATAATAGGTGCTGTCTTTTTTTGCCCATACGGCTTCAGGTGTTAGCCAGGTTCCTTTTAATGTAAAAAAATGATTGTCATCGTATGCGTTAAATATTCCGGCATAATCAAGACGGTCCTCCTTTTTGGGCTGAATAGCGCCTTCAATAAAAAACTTCGCTGTCACCCCATCGTACTTTTGCAGGCGGGCAGCGACAGCAATCGCATGCCAATGGTTGGAAACTACATTTACCGTATCTCCCGGCTGAATGATTTGCTCGCCAGCGTTATTTTTAAGGCGCCTGCTAAAAATATAATTCTGCACGGTCGTCTTGGAGTTTTCCTCCTTAAAGATCAATGCCGCAGGTACCCCTTTGCTGACCAACTGCAGCGCCATGGAAGAAGCTTCACAGATCTTCGACCCATGTGCTCCACATCCTCCCGAAACGATGATAGCATCCATCGGCCGGATACGGTAGAGCTGAACAGCAACATCCACTCGCTGGGTAAGCACTACCGGATCGGCTGAACCTAATAAAAGCAAGATATTCTTGTGCTCTGCCCCATAGCTATTGCCCCATAAAAGAAGGATAAAAATAAATAAGCAGCTTAATTTCTTCATCTTATTTCACTTTTGCACCCATCCAGTTGGACGAGCGTGGATTATTATTAATATCTTTTTGTATACGATTGTCGTCCAATGCCGGCTTGTATTTCTTGGCAAGCTCCAGTAATCCGGAAGAGCTTAAGCCGTTACTCATGGAGGGATTTCCGGCACCGATAGGTAGATAATCTGCATTCAGCATAGTCGAAGGTTCAAAACTTACTTTTGGATCAATGCTTCCATCAGCGCCATACACCGCTTTCGTAACAACAGTGTGCTGGATTAATGGAACGACAGCGATGTTATCTGAATAAGCATCAACATCAGATGAGCTTCCCGCCTGGATATTGCCCGATACGATTGAATTGATCAAAGTCAGGTTGTTGACATTGCTGCGGCGATAGACACCACCGCCGGGACCAACAACGGCATTCTTGGTAATGGTTGTACTGATCACATCTGCCTGACAGTTATCATACAGCATTAGTCCGCCGCCGCCGTTGGCTGATGTGCTCGAATTTTCAGCCAGCAGGCAATTAACGAATACACCTTTTGATTTTTCACGCAGATAAACACCTGCGCCATAGGATGTATTTGAATTTCCGATCACCTCACAATTATAGAGTGTAATCGCCGCATTTGGATAGGCATGTAAGCCCCCTGCGGTGCCTTTGGCACTATTATGATTAAACTGACTATCGTAGGCAATCAGTGACCCGTCAGCGATCCATAGTCCGCCGCCGTTATTTCCACTGTTGCTATTATTGTTGATACGGCAGTTTTCTAACCTGAGCTGGGCCCCTGAAAACGCATATATGCCAGCAGCAAAACCAGCAGTCCCCTTATCTGCAGTCGCTTTATTGTCAACCACATCCACATTTTTGAGCAAGACTTTAGCCATACCGATCAACATACCGCCACCTTGGCCACGGCTGAATTTTACGTTGTCAATCGTTGTACTGGCACTACGGTCGGTGGCATTCCCCCCTTTGATGCTGATATTTTCCAACATAACCTGATTTTCAGGATCCGTGTTTGCCGTCACTGTGACCGTGTGAAACACCGATTTTCCACTGGAAAGCTTGCCTTGAAAGATGGTTTTATACAAAACTGGATTGGGCTGATCTCCAGGTTTGGCGTTGGCCGCATATCCGCCGATAAGGCTTACATTTTTTGCGATCTCTATGGTTTTGTCTGATTCCTCATTTACATCGCCATTGCGAATGGTTTTGCTTGGAACATAGATTCCCTCGGCCAAGAATAGGGTACTGCCTGTCGTTGCTTTTTCGAGTGCCTGATCGAGATCTGTAGCACTGCTCCACGAACTGCCATCCCCCTTACCCGCAGGAGTAACATAAAAAACGGGAACTTTTCCGGATTCTTGCAAGACCAAGATCTCCTGCGATAGATTATCGTTCAGCTTGAGCAGCAAAGTCGCTGAACGTTCGTCTTCCGAATTTTTCGAAACAGAAAACCGGATCTTATTTTTCCCCTTGGGATACACTGTACTATCCAGTTTGATCCAATCTTTGTCGCTACTTACGGTAATCGTTGCATTTGCCAAGATGTCCAACTGATAGGTATCGGCTCTACTGCCTACCTCCATATAATCCCGATCGACCAGGAGCAGCTGCTCACTTTCGATTTTATCTTTTTTACAGCTCTGTATGCCTAAGGCAAACAAAAGAACCATAAAAATATATAACGATTTTTTCATTATCATCAATGTTTTTTGAACCTACTTATTGTTTTGTATTGCTGTAATTTTGCTGCAGCTGACGGTAACATTCCATCAGCTGGGCTGTGGTTTCATAATGACACTCAAACATGAATACACCTTTATATTTAATTTTTTCAAGTGCCGCCAATATGGTATTCCAGCCATTCTGCCCTTTACCATTACAAGGCAGGTAGTGACTTTCCTTCGTTCCATCCCCATCCGCGACGTGCAGCGTCTTGACGCGTGGTCCAAACGCCAAAAGCAGTCGCTCGGGATGCGCAATATGGTTCATATCCACGGCAATGCCGACCTGATGAGGAAAGCGGGCGAAAAGTTCCTGACATTCTTCCACGGTCCGCAGTAGGGGTCGTTCCCGCTCCCCTACCGTCAACGAAGGCCCGAGCATATTTTCGATGACAAGTTGCCCCCCTGCCCCCGATACCGCCGTGTACAACTCATTGACAGAACGTACCAGCTGATCCTTGCGGGGCTCGCGTCTGTTCGGCTCTAGGTAGTAGGATGGGTGAAACAGAATCACCTGCGGATGAAGACGGTAAAGACCTTCCAGTAGCTGCAAGTGCATACGCATCACCTGCTGCCGCTGCTGTTCGTCCAGCGTAGAAATATCTATTTTGGCGGAAAAGGGCATATGGATAGACCATACCTTCACCGCGGCTTTTTTCAGTACAATGGCCAACGAATCGCATTTAAGCAACCATTCAGCCTGCGGGATTTTTAAACTGAGATCTGCATTGACAAAGCTTCCGAGACCTGCTATCTCTATATAATCCATACCAATTGCTTTGTCTTCTTTTAGCTTTTCCAATGTTATCTTCCGGATATCAAGGGAGTAGCCAACGGCATAATCAGGCCGATCTTGTTTTTGGCAGTAGGTATATCTGGGGATCAAAAGATAACAAAAGATCGAAATAAAAATAAGTTGTTTCATGTTATCTGTATAATTTCTCCCATTCAGGATTTTGTTTCAAATTTGGGTTTAACTTGATATCTTCGATTGGGATCGGTGCATAGTAATCACGTTTTTCATCAAACTTACCCCGTTGATAAAATGGATCAAGTGACCCCTTATTGGCATTCTGTGTATTCAAAACTGGATCATAAAGTGTCCGCTGATTGATATTGATCAATGTGGTCACGGTACCCGGTGCACCCGATGTGTTACCTGTATGGACATACACATCCGCCTTGCCATCCCCTGTGAAATCATAAGCTCCGATACCGGGGAAATAAACCCCGACAATAGGCTGATTCAGTTTGGATCCGGCTTTCCAGCGCATTAAGTCATCCCAGCGCTGTCCTTCGTTGAACAATTCGATCCGTCTTTCGCGTCGTATTTCCAAAAGAACTCCCCTGAATGCACCAGCATCGACATTGGGATACATGGCCAGCAGATAAGGGTCAGGATTAGCATTCGCTTCAGCGAGGGATAGCATCGGCATCCCCGCGCGGCTACGTAGCTTATTGACCGTCAGGTCGAGGTCGCTTTGACTGATCCTCCCAAGTTCGGCTTTTGCTTCGGCATTGATCAGCAGTGCCTCTGCATAACGAAATAAGATGACATCAAAATAAGAGGCCGATACGCCCCATTGCAATTTATCCGGCAACGCCTTGATCAGACGGTAGCCTGTCGTGGTGATCGTCAAGTTGACAGGCTCATTCGCTGTTTCGCCGTTAGCACGGAAGTCTGGCCCCGCTGTTGTCTGTGTCAGCCTTGGATCTCTATTTTGCATTTCCTGATAGAATTCCATGGTCTTATAACCCGATCTATCTGTAAAGCGGCTTCCATCCTTCATCAGATAGCTATTGATCATATCTTTGGCGATACCGTACGCCCCCGAAGTTGCTGAGGTAAAAGAATAGCCAAGGCCATGCACACGCATGCCCAGTTCAAAATCAATGGCAAGGATAGTCTCCACCTGATCCTGATTATTTCGGGCAAACAGATTCCGATAGGCTTGATCCGCACCGCCCTGACTGTACAAGGTATAGGCCCCGGTATTCATCAGTTCGGCCGATGCACTAACAGCCTCATTCAGGAATTTTTCATATCCCGCGATCTGATGGTATTTTCTAAACGTTCCTTCAAAGAGTGCCACCCTGGCTTTCAGAAGCAGCGCCGTGTATTTAGTGATCAAGTTAAGCTGTTTTTCAGCTGGTATATTTTCGATCGCATAGTCCAGATCGGCCATAATGGAATCCATCACCAGCTGCCGTGAGTCCCTGGCCTTGAAAAGGTCTTCATCTTTGGCACTCAGCACCTTTCCATACCAAGGCACGTCACCAAAAGTTTTCACCTTATCGTAATAAAAATTTGCTCTAAAAAAACGGGCTATGCCGCCGTATTTCTTTTGTGCCGCAGCGTCGGGAACTTTATGGTAGTTGGCCAGAAAGTAATTGATCTTGCGCAACTGGCTCCAGGACCAACCGCCCGAACCACTTCCCACGGGGACAGTTCGATTGCCCTTGATCCGATCGGCCACCGTGAGGGGGATCATATTGTCCGAACTACCATCATTAGTATACCAAGATTCATTCGGCAAAAAAGTGTAAAAATCATTGGTGGCAACCTCCAGATCCTTTGCTGTATTGAAAAAATACGGTGCTTCCACCTGGTCCTCCGAAGGACGGTCCAAATAATCTTTCTGACAAGCTGCCAGCGAAAGTAAGATCAACAGACCAAGTAATTTATAGGTATTTGTTCTAAGTGTCATTATCATTGCGATGTCAAGTATTAAAGCGTAAGCATTAAACCAAAAGAATACGTTTTACCCATGGGGTAGTCCCGCAGTAGCCCTCGCTCTGAGGAATCTGCAGGATCATTGGCACTTGCGGGCGAATTATAATTGATCATTGCACCAGCCTGTTCGGGATCTATATACTTCGTCAGATTCCCAAAGTTCCAGGTCAACAGATTCTCGCCGCTAAAGTAAAACCGTAATTTTTCGACTTTATAGCGCCGTGTCCATTGCTGTGGCAAGGTGTAACCCAACGTAAAATTTTTCATTCGTAGGAACCCAACATTGGTCAGGTAATAATCGTTCAATTCGTAAAGTGACCTTCCACTCTGTAAGGATGAATATCCCCGATAGATCTGTGGATACTTGTTCCCTTTATTGTCCGGCGTCCATGCATTATCGACCAAGTCTTTACGGACAAAAGAAAGATAGGGCCGCTGATAGGATCCCCAGTATAAATCTCCTGTCGGGTACCAGTCCTGTTTGGCAACACCAGCAAAGGCTGCCGAAAGATCAAAATTATTCCAGGAAGCACCCATATTGACACCAAATGGAAATTTCGGCATGGCATTGCCAATTGGTTTAATATCACCATGGTTGGCAAGCGTATTATCTCCTTTGTCGATGCGTCCATCACCATTGAGATCCACATATTTCACATCGCCGCCGCGCAACATATTCCATTCACTGTTTTGCGATACACTCAGAATATCGTTATATACTTTAGAGAGGGACAATTGCGGATCTTGGAAACTATTCTGATAGCTCAATGCCTCCGCATCAGACTGAAACTGTCCGTCGATATGGTATCCCCAGATCTGCCCCAGCACCTGTCCTTCGTAATAGGAGCTCAACAAGCCTTGTGGATTATTATATTTCGTGATGATGCCTTTAAAATTAGTGGTATTCACGGCAATGTTGAAGCGCAAAGCTGAGCCGGCAAGGTCAAACTTATCCTGATAGGTTATCCCAACCTCAAAACCCTTATTACGCAAAGCCGCGTAGTTTTCGCGCGGTTCATTAGCTCCAAATACCGCTGGAAGTGGTTGGCCCGGAAGATACATGCCTTCAACATCCTTCTGATACCAGTCAAAATTAACATTGAGCTTGTTCTGAATCAGCCCAAGATCAACACCAAAGTCAATGCTTTTGGTCCGTTCCCAGGTGACGACATTGGGTAAAGGTGCCGGCGTACTGGCCCCGATAAGACGGGTACCCCCATTTAGCCAAGCTAACTGCTGCACGGTCATCAATTCCTTAAAGGTATTGACCCCTACAGTCTGGTTGCCGAGTTTGCCATACGACGCTCTGAGCTTTAAGGTGGGTATACTGCCTTTGATCGATTCCCAAAAATGCTCACGGTCCAGCTGCCAACCCAATGAGACGGAGGGAAAAAATCCCCATCGGCTCCCGCTTGGAAACCGTGATGAGCCATCATACCGTGAATTTATTTCCAGCAGGTACTTATTATTGTAGGCATAATTAAAACGGCCAAATACGCCCTGAATAGCCCAATTTTCAGCTGTTCCGCTCAGGCTATACATGGAAGTCCCCAGCGCCAAGTTAGATAGATCTTCGATCAGCAGGTCGTCCATGGCCCCGGCAATACGGTCCCGGTCAAAGGATTCCTGATTGTAGCCTACCAATACTTTGAACTGATGTTTTTGCGCCACATTTTTTTCGTAGGTCGCAAACAGGTTCATCGCATTATACTTGTCTTTCCAGCGGTATTCTGTCAGACGGTTAAGCCCTGCAGTCGCATAATTGAGTTTATTGCCAGAATAATAACTGAAGGGGTTAAGGCGTGTGCTCCGTGAAAAGTTTTCGATACGGTTGCTATAATCAAAATTTACCTGAAGGCCTTTCAATGGCTTGAGCAGCACACGGAAGGTATTGGTAAATTCTTCACTATTGCGCAGCTCCCAGCTCTTTCCTGATTCGAGTCCTGCATTCGCACCTTGACCACCAGTACCTACACCTATATCTGTTGGAATACCGTCTACAAAATTGGGGTAAAAAGGCATCAAATAATACCACGTAGTCGTACTCCAAAGTCCCCCTAGACCATTCGCATATCCACCATATTCTTTATCCTTTTCGTTGATGAACTGTGTATTGTTCGAAATTTCCAACCAGCTGTTGGGTGTGAATACCAAATTGGATTTCATATTCTGACGGTCCATATTGGAATCGTCATTGATATTATTGATTGTTTCTCTTTTGAACATACGTCCCGAAAGATAGGCTTTGAGCTTTTCGCTACCTCCAGAAATGGCAATATTATGGAAATTGGAAGGCTGATATTTTTTAAATAGGTAATCCCACCAATTGGTTTTATAGAAAAACTTGTAAGTTCCATCCGCCTGTTTCTCATGAAAGGGCGCAATCTCACCCGCAGCCACCATTTTGATCGCTTCCCAGTCCATTGGATTGTACCGTGTATAAGAACTGCCATTATACCCATATAGCGCAGCATCTACCGTTTTCCCATAAACATAGGGATCGGAAATATAATCGGTACGTGAGGCCGGTGTCGTCCAAGCAAAATTGTTAACATAATCCACCTTCACTGTTCCTACCTTACCTTTTTTGGTGGTTACTAAGATGACACCAAAAGCACCACGAGCGCCATAAATAGCCGCAGAGGCGGCATCTTTCAGTACAGAAACACTTTCAATGTCATTAGGATTAACGCGGGTAATATTCCCCTCAATCCCATCAATCAATACCAGCGGGCCGCCCTCATTAATGGAATTAAATCCGCGCACATTGATATCAGGTGCCTTGGATGGATCGCCGTTATTGAGCTGGATGTTTAAACCGGGCATAAGTCCCTGAAGCGTACCTGCTATATTCGCACTTGGACGCAACGCGATATCATCGGCATTGACCTGCGACACAGCCCCCGTCAGATTTGCCTTTTTCTGCACGCCATACCCCACGACCACAACTTCTTCCATTGCGTTGACTGAGGGCTTCATGGTTACATTCAATGTTGATTGCTGTGCTAGCGCTATTTCAAGCGGCTCATAACCAACCATGGTAAAGACAAGTATGCCATTACGGCTGTCTACCTGAATTTGAAAACTACCATCCGCACGACTTAAGCTTTTCTCCTTTTTGCCTTTTTCACTAATCGTAACATTATCCAAAGGCCGGCCCTGATCATCTTTAATAAATCCTTTGATCGGGTAACGCTGCGGAGTTTCCGTAACCGATGTTTGGCGAGCAGACTGTTCCACTCTTTTGTTCAGAACTATATTATTATCTGCTTTCACATAAGATAACTGAAGCTGAGTCAACAGATCATTCAGTGCTTGCTCAAATGAGATATTATGGTAGCTCACACTAATACGGTCGTCTTTTGCAATAAGCGACTCGTTGTAAAAAATATTGTATCCACTTTGCTTCTGCAGTTCTTTCAAGACCGCACTCACCTTTACATTGGTCCGCTTCAGATGGACGGTCTGGCCAAAAGAAAATGCATGCAGCTGCAAATTGGCAGCAAATAAGAGAGGAATTGCTATAGACAATTTCATAGAAATTGGTATTTTCTGGGATCGCACCTGCCACAATTGCGGCAATGCGATCAATTTTTTTTTAGTAAATTGCATTCGGTTGAGATAAAATTTCACGGTTTTATTAGTCATCCATGTCGAGAAAAAGACAGAACTTTCAGGGGCGTTGGCGCGCTCCTGATTGTTATATATGCTTCCCTTCTCATTAGCGTTAGTTTAGCACATATATCCTCCTTCCTTTACGTTCGAAATGTACACCACCGGCGAAAGAAATTGTTTTCAATAGTTTATCGATATTCTCATAGCGGGAAATTGTCCCGGAGAAGTGCTGTCCCTGCAACTGATCTTGGTAACTGATCTCAACATCATACCAGCGTGCCACCTCTTCCATGACCGCCTCTATGGATGCATTATCAAAAGCAAAATTTCCATTTTTCCAAGCGAGACTATAGAAGGGATCTACTTGCTCTTTTTTCACACGCTTGCTATTTTGATCGAAAATGACCTGATCATTGGGTGTAAGCAACTGTTCTTTTAAGGTAGCATCGGCAAAAGAAAGCTTGACTTTTCCTTCTACCAATGTGGTAACGATGTGATCCCCAAAACTCCTAATGTTAAAATGTGTTCCAAGAACCTCAAGTGTCTGTGCTCCACTTTGCACGATAAAAGGTACCCGTTTGCCTTTGTTATCCATTTTAGCCACTTCAAAATAGGCTTCACCTTCAAGCTGCACCAACCGCAACTTTGCATCAAATTTTACAGGATATTTGATCTTACTTCCTGCATTGAGCTGCACAAGACTTCCGTCGGCCATCTTTAATGAATATTCTCCACCTCTAGGGGTTACAATCGTATTGTAGACGATATTATTTATTGATGTCAGGTTGTCTTTGAGACTATAACTGATTTGACCTTCATTATCCTTAGTAATCAAATATTCTCCGTGGTCAAGGACCGTATCCGCACGGAGCAAACTGAGGTCGATCTGTTTTCCATTTTCAAGGATGATTATGGCTTTATCAGAACCCGGTACGATCGACACCTTAGACAGCTGCTCTTTCGGCAGCCTATCCCCGGTATAAAAGTTGTAGTAGCCCCATAGCACGGCACCGCAGAACGCAAGAAAGACTGCCGCAACCTGCCACCAACTTCTTCTGAGATTAAAATGACCATCTGTAGTCTTTTGGAGAGTAGATGCCGCTGTTGTAATTCGGGGATCAGCCATTATATTTTCCAACATCCGATGTGGGTCAGGGTACGTTGCGGGCTGTGCGTCATACGAATTCTCCCGCCAGACTTTCTCCCAAGCCTGAAGAAATACGGGATCATCCATTAATCCTACAAGCAGATCCTGTTCTTCTTTGCTGGCTTGATCAGCAAGATATTTACGTATTAATTGGCTGTATTGTTCAATTTGGTTCATTCCTTTCGATCGATTTCACCTACATAATCGCGCGAACCCGAAAAAAGTACCAATGCAAAAGATTATTTTTAGAAAAGGATTATAGATGCCATTTTTTTTTAGTCCCCCGGGGATTGCTAAATGGGCTAATAAAAAATCGATGCACAAGTTGAGGTTCTTATAAAAAAAAGATAGACAGGATTTTGTCCAGCTTGAACCGCACAAATTTCGAGGCGAGGCTGAGGTGATTGCGCACCGTATTTTTGGAGAGCCCTTCCTCATCGGCAATTTCCTGATAAGATTGATCCTCAAATTTGCTCCTTCGGTAAATTGCCTGTTGCTGTGGCGGCAATTGTTCAATAATGGATTCCAGGATGACCTGCAGCTCCTTGCCTTCCAGTTCATCCTGCAGCGAAAAGGAATTTTCAAGCCAGGTATGCTCAAGCGACTGTAGATAATTGGACCGGACCAGCGATTTACGGAAATTGGATATGGCCATTCTTTTTGAAATAGCAAATAGAAAAGGAAAAATGGCTTCCGGACCGGAAAGCTGCATTCTTTTTAAGTAAAATTCGATAAAAACTTCCTGTGTCACTTCCTCTGCATCACTATCATTTTTACAGAGCTGCCGGACTTTAAAATAGATAATCGGCTGATAATAATTAAAAACGACACCAAAAACTGACTGATCTCCAGCTTTTAATAAGACAAAATCGTCCATTGATATGGAAATATTTTTCAGCCCAGCTATCATGAATTTGGTAAATTTAATTGATGCAAATTAACGTAACAGATGTTAATTTCATATAAAATTAACATTAATATCTATAATTTCGAGTTTGCCTGCCTATAAAATCAATAAATCGTACAGCTCGATTGATATTACCAATGCACAATCTCATTGCGAAATACCGCATTTTGAACCTTACATAATTGAACAATCTCAATCGTATATTTATGGTAACTGCATCTGCAGAAACGCTCTCACCAATCTTTTAAACATTACTATTTTCTTTAGTATAACTATAAAATGAATGATAATTTTAATAGATTTGACCTAAAGGTCAATTATCATGAGGAATAGTACAAAGATCACAAATGCAAGCATAGAATCCGCGGGTTTACCAAAGGATGCTAAGCAAGCCATTGCTGAATATATATGGAATGGATTTGATGCTAAAGCCACAGCAGTATCCATCGAAATCAAGAGTAATGAACTTGGCCATATCGAACAGTTTAGTATCAGCGATAATGGAGAAGGTATAACACCGGATACATTAGACTATTCATTTGGCAACTTTCTGGATTCACTCAAGAAAGCGCAACCCAAACGTACTTCCTATACACGGGGCAAAAAGGGAAAAGGGCGATTCTCATTTTCCCTTTTTGCCACCCGTGCCACTTGGCATACTGTGGTAGCGCAGCATCAGGGCCTGATGGCGTACACAATAACCATAGACAGAGATAATAAAGAAACATACGATAGCTCCGAATTGCTGCCATCCCAGTCGGAGCATACAGGAACCACTGTGTTACTCGAAGGATTATTTGGCCTAAATGCTATGACATTCGAATCGGAGGATTTTAAAGATTTTCTAGCACAGGAATTTGGCTGGTTCTTGTATCTAAATAAGGATCTGGGTTACAATATCACCATAAATGGTAATCCGATCGTCTATCAGCAGCTGATTCAGGAGACTGATGAAACCTCAGTTACGATATATAGTCCCCAAGAGAATTCGTTCGTATTTAAGATTAATTATATCCGATGGAAATATTCCATTGGGGACCGTTACTACTATTATTTCCTGAACAGTCATAAAGTGGAGGTAACGAAACTGCTGAGTAGTTTTAACAATAATGCTATTGAATTTCATCATTCGGTTTACGTAGAGTCTGATTTTTTTGACAGTTTCGAAATGTCAGATATGACGCTATCTACTGAAGGAAACTTATTCAGCGAGAAAGAACAACAAGTAGTGTATCGCAAGCTCTTAGCTGAATTACGTGATATGCTGGAAAGAAAACAGAAGAAATATGTCCGCGAAAAAGCCGTGGATCTCAAATTAGAAGAACTCGCACAGAAGAATCTTTTACCCCACTACGGGCATGCTGATGCTGATAGCGGTCGTAAGGCCACCTTGCTCCAGCTGGTGCAAGAGCTTTATATTGCCAATCCACGTGCTTTTGTCGGTATCAAAGATGATTTAATTAGGACATACTTAGGCTTCTTGGATCTCTTGCTACAAACAGATCGTAAAGCACAGATATTACCTATCATTGAGCAGGCTATCCCCCTATCGGATAAAGAACGGGAAAGGATAGGAATGATATTACGATAGCGGCATGAATACATTGTAGTAAACTTCTCATTTTCTTCCAATATGACTTGTCAAGAACTCCTCAAAATTTACAGTAAGATGTGCTATCTTTATCCTCAACTGCTCTCAATATTCGTTTTCGGCATCTTTACATCACAGTCTATTGCTCAGGAAAAGCTAAAAGTCAATTATAAACACCTAACCTATCTCCCTAAAAATTACCATACAGATACGTCCACACATCCATTGGTTATCTATCTTCACGGAGGATCTCAAAAGGGCGATGATCTTGAAAAATTAAAGATCTATGGTTTACCTTATTTAGTAGATCAAGGAAAGGAATTTGATTTTGTAATGGTTGCACCACAATGTCCGGAGGGTAGATATTGGTCTACGGAAAATTGGTTCGACTCGCTTTACAATGAAATAACCTCAAACTACCGCATCGACAAGAGTCGTGTTTATGTGACTGGAATAAGTATGGGTGGATATGGAACCTACGCTGCAGCATTGGATCATCCCGAAAAAATTGCGGCAATTGTCCCATTGTGTGGAGGGGTAAATGATAGCGATACTACTCGCATTTGCATGCTCAGAGACATCCCCATCCTGACCTATCACGGAACGGCGGATGATCAAATCTCCATACATGAAACAGAAAGGATAGTCGAATCTCTAGAGGAATGCAATGGTGAAATTATTTTCCACCGTCTTACAGGAAAAGGTCACAGCATCCAGTACCTCTATGAAACTGAGCCCTGGATTTATGAATGGTTGTTGATGCACCGCAAAGCGATAAATAACGAATAACTTTACATTATAGGTTAGAATAATGTTTTTTGGAAAGGCTAACTAGGGATAATGTGCTATTATAACACGATCAGAAAATTTGGAGAATTAGGAGGTAAATTCCATTACAAAGGGCCCAATGAATATATTAGGCCCTTCATGTTATAAAGCTATTTCTATCAACTTAAATATGAACTTTAAATTCAGCTAGATAAATACATTCTTTGCAAGTTCGAAGAGGTGTGCTTCCGATTCGTAAAAATGCATCATGTAACCTGCTGTGTTGGGAAAAAGGATAAGATCTCCAATTTCCGGATATTTCTGCAGCTTAATTTGTCGTTTGAGAATCAACTCTTGTTCGAGACAATAACTCCCGACAAGATATGCATAACAGGGCTCATCTGAATCATCGACTTGCTGTTTGGGTAGATGCAGAGGATCCAATAAAAAGTCGGCACTCGAACTACGCAACTGTGTACGGTTCATTTCCAACCCCACAAGCAGACGACCCTCGCTATCTTTCTTGCGAAAGGCCACCTTTGCCAACGTACAACCTACTTGATCCAACAATGAACGGCCAGGTTCCATGCGTAATTCCAGCCTCCGATCTGTAAAGAGTCGGTGTATTGGGAGCCCATAGATGCTGGAATGGGCTGTGAGAATATGCTCTAATAATTTTTCCTTATGGATCTCATTGAAATATGGATATACAGTAGGTTCGCCATAAAGCTTATCCTCGATCTTGACCATACCTAAGGCATCATTCTGGTAAGTAAGTTCAGGTCGATTGCCGAGTACGGCTTCACGTAATGCTGTATGAAAGGATAACCATTCTTGGTGCGATTTAAGATAATTCATCAGGATACCTCCGCCAATATCGAGCGATCGCGTGTGTATTCCTAAGTCATGCAATGCATCAATCACCTGTACTGACTGTTCAATGGCAGCAACACGTTCGTCAATTGAATAGCCATTAAGATGAAAATGCAGCCCGTTGTATTTGAGGTGAGGATAGATTTCTGCCAAACCTTCAATGCGTTCTGCAACACTATCGATAGCAAAGCCAAAACGTGTTGGTAATCGTTGGCCATTGACATGAAATCCTCCTACACGTATGTTAATTAGCAAGGTTTTTCCAAACATTGCGGCAACATCCTGTGCTAATTCCAACTCATCTTCGTTATCCAACACAACGGTGACATTATGCTTTAATGCCAATTCAAAGAGCTGTCGATTTTTGACTGCAGCAGTCAGCACGAGTTGCTCACTGGCTATTCCTGCGTCAAGGCATTGCTGAAGTTCCCTAAAGCTTGCGGTATCCACACCTTGGCCGGCATCCGCCACGGCTTGAGCAAGTTGCAGGCATTTATTTGCTTTACGGGCGAAGAATATCTTGTGAATGACATTATACTTATTTAGTACAGTCTGGTAAGCATGTATATTTTCATTTAGAGGCTTAAAGTGATGTATATTGACTGGTGATCCGTATTGTTCAATTCGTTCAAAAAGTTCTTTCGGCTCTTTGGTAAGATGATTTACCCAAGGATGCAGAATGGGTGTTAAGGGAAAAAATGTTGTGTTCATGCTGTATTTCTATAATGTTCGGATTGTATCGTCTACCCAATAACAGGAGGTATCGTTTTTTGTTCGTGACAAGCTGTCGTTGTCGAAGAATACGCCTTCGGTATTCGCGCCATAGCAGTAAATGGGTACCCTGGCTAAGGTATTGCACTTGCCGCGCTTGTCCATGGACAAAGTACCAGGGAAATAAGCTTCATTTTGATGGGGACAAATTAGCCCTTGGCTCAAAAGTGTATCATATAAAGCAGCATTATGCTGATGTAAGGAGGGTCTGCCTATGCGTGCATCGATTAAGGTATTAAAAGATGTAGCTTTTCCATTTTCGTCACAAACGACGAAAACACTCCCCACTTCTTGCCATCGAATGGTCGGCTTTTTTAATGGCAAGAAACGGATGATACCCGCTCTTGCCAAGGCTAATATTTTTTCCATATTGGCAATTGGCGGACCATAGCTTACGCGGTTGAAAGCACCGAAATAATACTGATCCAACTGCTGCTGCGAATTGCCGGTAAACCCTACGGAAGAATATAATTCAGCAATAGATGGACATATCTCAGACCAGACCGAAGCAGCCGCCATTAATGGGCTATTCTGTTCACCTCGTTGTGCCTCCTCAATATTCTCCTCAATATAACGCAATATTTCTTCTTCACTCGTTAAGTTGGGTTTTAAAAGCTTGTGCAATGTAAAACGGTGTTGTAAAGGAATCGCATTTATTAAATTTTGTAGACGTTCGAGGTCGTTCTCGTTGAATTGGACAGCATAATAACGGAGTTGGATTTCCTGCTCGATTATTGGGAGCATATCTTTCTCAAAATCAATTTTCGTAGGCTGTTGCATCCATAATTTAAACTTCGAAGCATTTAATAAATATAGCGGACGTTTTTCTTGATACTGTGGACCACGACAAAGTATAGGTAGGGAAGTTCTTGAAAATGAATAGATCAATGGTTCCTTTCCTGAAGGACAATAATCTCCGTTATCATCAAAGGTGCCGCCGCGTCCTTCAGTAAGAGCCAATGCAATGTCGATGAAAGTAAGTCCCATGCCGGTAATACCTACTTGGGCATCAGAAGTAATATCATCATATTTTGACACCGGATATGGACTTCTGATAAAATTTGCCACTGGGACTTCAGATTCAGTGATTAGCGGCGTGTTATTGTAACAATGTCCTGTAGCGAGCAATATACTTGCAACATCCCAACTACCCGTGTTGGTTTCAATCCTTGCCTTAGAATGCTGTTCCGCTATTGCCACAACGGGTTCTGCGATAAGCTGAAGTTGGACATTTGCGGGGAGCTGCCGCATCGTCTCCTTAGTTACCCACTGCAAATAATAGCCCACCAAAGCTCTCGAAGCAAAGTCAGTTGGCTGGACATCTATATCTATACACTTCACCTTACTGAGCCACTCCATAAAACTTTGTTGATCTTCTTTCTGACTATACTTATCATGAAAAGCATTCAAATGGCCAATACAGTAATTAATTAACAGGTAATCAGGTTGGTGTATGCTATAGTTTGGGCCGCATCCAAATAGCTCATCGTTGTTGAACCATAGCACTTTATAGGATTTTGTAGCTCGGTCTATACGCACACGGTTAACGAAATGATTGAGGCCATACAAGCCCTTCGGCCCACCCCCAACAATGGCAATTGTATTATCCCCGTGTTGCTGCAATTTTTTTTGCTCTCGTTCTTGATAATAGGAATATAGGTCTTGTTGTGGATTAATGTGTTGCGTATTCCAAATCATACCAATACTTCTTTAAATGTCTGCTGTACCCATTCCTCATTGTATATGGTATCGAGATAGCGCTCGCCACTATCAGGGAAAAGTAGCACTACTGAAGAGTTTTTCGGGATCTGTTTTTTTAATTTATGGAGTGCGGCTACTAGCGCTCCAGAAGAACCACCGATGAGCATACCTTCGCGTTCGCGCAATAATTGACAACCTTTTACAGCTTCAAGATCTGAAACTAATGTATAATGATCGATCTGATGTTTTTGCAAAAATGCAGAGGGATGGCTTGCTCCCATTCCCGGAATATTTCTAGCGTTCGGCTTATTTTCAAATAGAATGCTACCCACTGCGTCAACGGCAATCAACTTGGTGGTAGCAGATGCTTTCTCAATCGCGTCGGCAATGCCACGGATCGTACCACATGTACTGGTGGCAACCAGCATATAATCGGGGGCGGCATTGAGTTGACTGGTTACTTCACGAAATATACCTTCATGCGCAATATGCACATTTGGATTACCGTACTGATTCGTCCAATAACTATTGGGAACTTTATCCAAAAGGTCCTGCACTTTTTTTAGACGGTTGCCGAGGTAACCCTGATTCTCATCTTTTTCATTTACCTCGACGATGTTTGCACCGAAAGCATTCAAAAGTTTCCTTGCGTGCTGGTTAATATGCGGGTCTACAACAATGTAAGAATCGAGGCAAAGCAACTTACAGAGCCGCGCTAGTGCAATACCCATATTTCCAGAAGAAGATTCAATAATAGTCGTTTCGTTATTAATATAACCTTTTCGAATGGCTTCAACTAAAATGTTTGTAGCCGACCTATCTTTTACACTACCACTCGGATTACCCATTTCCATCTTCGCATAGATTTGCATACCCAAGCTGGAGCTGAGTGAACATAGCGATGTTAATTGCGTATTTCCTATTCCCAATGCCAGGGTACTTATTCCCTTTACGTCACTTATTTGTAAGCCCATAGTTTTATATCTTCAGTTTTACCCTTAATGGTGACCATACGCTCCAAAAAAAATGCCGCATGCGGTATGAAATCAATATACAGGTAAGTATATTGTGCAAAGGGAGGTTTATACGGAGACCGACAGGTATTTGACCGTGTAGATGGGGTATTACCCTCGCGCTCCAAATTCACTAGGTCAGTCTTGATGATTGTTCAAATTTAAAAATTGATGAGAATCAGGCTGGAATTAGCAAGAGAATACAGAAAACTGAATAGAGAACCAGAATTTCAGAAGGAAACTTCAGCCGTTTCCGAAGGTCTTAATCCGTACAAAAAGGCAATGCTAAATATTTACATCGACAAATATTTACGGTAGCATACAAACCTCAGGCCGCAGACCAGCGATTAGGGAACTCCTTTAATGATGTGTATGGAAAGTTGAATTTATTCTTAATCAGATCATCCGCGATCCAATAGGATCTTTCCCTCCTCACTGATCCGATCCGGCGTCCAAATAGGCTCCCAAACGAGATTGATAACTATGGCTTTATTTGGAAATTGCTGTTGCAATGTGTTTTCAACACCTTGAACGATAGAGTCACCCATTGGGCAATATGCAGAAGATAATGTCATGGTTACGACAATGCAACTCGGATCAGTTAAATCAAGATGATAAATTAAACCCATATCTACGATATTGATTCCCAGTTCGGGATCCATCACAAGCATCAATGCCTGAACAGCTTTTAACTCCTCAAAGGCCTCGGGTTTTGTTAGATCAATTTTCATATTATCTTTCATTCATTATACAAACGGGTGCATACTTTATTTATAGTGTTCTTCGATGAAAAACTACTTTAACGATATTAAGAACATATACAACGGCTAGTGCTACCCAAGTCCAGGCAGCACAATACAGTAGCCACTTTAATTTAAAGGCCACAGCAATGGCCATAACAAAAAGTGCCAATAGGTAAAGGTAATATTGTATCGAAAGCAGCCGCTGACTATAAAGTTCCTTAGGCATAGGTATTTTTTTGGTTCCATTGAGATCTTTATAGTGCCAGTTCCAGATCATAAACGGCAGGGTCTTAAAAGTCATTCCCAAAATAAGGCCTGTTATCCATCCAAGAAATAACCATACGAAATATAAATTAACCCAACTACCAAACTGCTGCTGCACAACCATAGGCAATGTGAAGAAAGCGAAAAGTAAACTCAAAAAGGAAATGAAACTATGTTTCATTGTAATATCCAAAATGTTACGTGCACGGTGTATATAACAGTCTACAACAAAAACAGCCCAGCATATAACTCCCAATAACACAATTACTCCAAAAATAAGAGATCTTAATCCCACAGGATGGGTATAGCCGTCCAATAAAAAAAGGACCAAGCCAAGGTTTATCAAAATGATCGAAACATAGAGCCACTTTGTTTTGGCAGATCGCCCCAAAAGAAACATGGGCAGCATCTTTGCCCCTGCTCCCAGGATCAGTTGCAAAAACCAGCCAACAATACCAACGTGGGCATGTAGCTTTAGAATATCCAGGTGACTTTTAGTTAGAAAGCCATGAAATAAATTAATGGCAAGCAAAAGGCCTAAGGTTGTGGTAAAACAAAGCCAAAAGGCCGATAGCGTAAAGTAAAGGCGTAGTTCAAATAGGTGCTCCACATCTTTAGTAGTCATCCACAGCGTATAGAAGTATAGGTAGGAGCTGAAGGTAATCAATAAACCTCCAAGACACATGAGTAAACCGATCTTGAAATGCCAGAAACTATAAATCAACAAGCAGGTTCCCAATGTCAATAGGATATAAGTGGAAAATGCCAATCGGGAAGAGCTAAGCGGACGTTCGAAAATAACTGGCACCAGCTGATAAGCCGCCCCATAAATGACCATCGTCCCCCACCCAAGTGCTAGACTGTGGACAATAGCCAGCACTTTAGGTTGAAAATGGTGTCCAAAGAGCCCCCTTCCGGTAATGACGATCAGGACCGTGAAAATTAGAAAAAAAATGCCTGAAGTGATAAAAAATGGCAATACGACATATTGTTCAGGTGCTTTATGAATAGAAATATTTGCCATTTTATTTTACGGGATAAATTAACAGATGGACCTCTCCAGGGTGTCGATCATAGATGAAAATACGATAAGATAAATGATCAAGTTCTTCCAGCAGATGGAGCGGAATCTTGCGGTGTTTTATATAAGCCACATCATCGGCTTTCAGTTGGGTAAGGGCCTCAAGAATTAATTCCATCGGCTGTGGCATAGGAAGTTCGCTGACATCCAATGTAACCAGATGAAGCGGAGAAAGGCTCGCTAATTTCTGCTCAAAAAGTTCCTTCGGCACAAATGAAATATAATCGTCCTCAGCAGGCTGAACGGACAGAGCTGTATCATTTTTATAAAAGTAACTTCTGAATTCGCCTTCCGCCCATTCGTGGGTATAGCTTGGTACCTTGCGATCTTCCATTCGCCTGATCAATGGAGTGGGGACAAATGAATTGCTGATGCAAAGAATCCCGCCTGCGGCGAGTGAGCGATACAACTGAAAAATATCTTTTAACGGATCTTGACCCACTTCCAAGAGGGGTCTCACATCTAATATAACCGTCACTGCTGCTTCATCCATCCAACTTGGCCTTTCTACTGCATCGAATAAATTTATGGTTTTCTCGGCTTCATCTGACATCCAAACAAAGCCGAGCGGTACCAGCGCAGCTCGAAAATCTGCAACCGAACATCCGCCAATTTTTGCTGCTTCGCCTATGGAGACCCGAGGGGCCAATATTCGACGCAAGACCGGAATCCGGATCTTGCGCAAGGGTTTGGCAATAGCGGCAATGGCTTCAATGCTCAAGACATTATAGCTGATGAGTTCTGAAATTTTGGTATGCTGGTTTATCCGCATGGCTTTTCTAGTTTTTAATTCACTTGAACACCGTAGCTCGCGAGCAACTTTGGAAATAAAATATTATTCTCCAGATGGATATGCTGCAGAAGATCGGATTCAAATGATTCAATCTGTGAAAATAATGACGTGTAAGAATTACAGGCATTGGCTGGCAATGTATAGTTTTCGGTAATTTTGCGCAGCTGCTGAAGTTCCTTTCCTGAATCCTCGTGTTCTGAAATCAAAAATTGAATGAGCTGATCCACCTGTTTGCTGGTCAATTCTTGTTCATTCTTGATTGCCGGAAAGAGTAGCTTCTCCTCTTTATCCAAATGATGATAGAGTTCATCAAGAAAAGCATCGAGTTCTTTGGACAAGCTGATCAGCTCGGGATGTTGCTGTGCATGCACATCGGCCACTTTATGTGCGAGTTCTTGGATAATCGGTCCTTTCTCTCGGACATACCGATGGTGGACATTCTTAATGTAATCACTTAAAAAATCGATATCCCAATCTTTAAAATTTAACGACGGGCCGGATATAGGAAGATCTTCGGATTGATTAAGCCGTCTGCGCAATTCGATTTCATCAAGACCGATACTGTGAGCAGCCTCCTTAAGCGTCTGCTTGCCACCGCAACAGAAATCTACTCCGAGCTGTTTTAAAACTTGGGCCTTGCGGATATCCGTGGCCGCAATATTGCCAACGGTTTCTAGTGTTTCGCTTTCCAGCGGTTTGCCAAGGCGAACCTGCCAGTATTCAGGGCCCGATTCCAGATAATTCCAAATGATATCCTTTCCACGTTCACCCAGCAACTGATAATAGAGCGGCTTGGGATCATGATCGTTTTTGATAATAAATGACTCACCTGAATCCAGGGCATCGAAATGATCAAATATGGTCGGGTGTTTGAGTCGAGGTTCAATATTGAAAACCTCCAATAAGGGTGATTTAATCATGATGATAGTATTAAATGGTAAATAAATTATTATAAATCCTTTTTCTTAAAATAGCGAATAGATAGCCATAAGGGAATGATGCACCAAAGCAACATGACCAGCAGCGTGACCGTAATTCCAATTGAATTGCCGAAAAAATCTCGAAATATCGCTCCTGTATAGCCCATCATCGCGGAGAGATCTACCTGTAATAAAATAAGGATGCGACTGATATCGATGGGATTGAGCATGGACAGAGCAACCATTCCATGTTCGATGGGATAATCTGCAAACTGAAATAAGATGAATAGTACCAATGCGTCAAAAAGCAGCGTAAAATAAAGCCAAAGCAAAATTGATAATCCTATCCCCTTCGATTTATCCCTGATCAATACAGATGTCCACATCGCTATGGAAACGAAAATTAAGGAAAGTACCAGCCCGCAACCAACCAAAGTAATACCCGAATAGCTAAATGCATAGATAAAAGTTGGTATGCCGACGCCGATAAAAAAAGCTAAACTAAGTGCACCTGCCAGACCCACATACAGGCTGCCCCAAATGCTTTTTCGCTGTAAAGGCTGACTGACAAGGCAATTAATAAACTCGGAACTCTGGTAGATATAGATGCCAGAAAAAACGATGCTCATCAACGGAACTACAAACAAAACAATATTCAGTAGACTGAGTAATCCCTTTTCATAATTGTTCTCCATGGTGTAGACCGTCATGGAAAGCACAAAGAGTAATATGGTGTAGCATAAAATGGTCTTATTACACAAGAGATCCACAAAAACATATCGTATAATTTTATTCATCTTTTTTTAATTAGGCAGGTCACGGTTCTGCATCAAATAAGCGATTGCTTTGGATAGTTTTTCAGTACCTGTATCTTCTTTTAATTGCTGCAGGCTCTTATGAAACTTCAGCTCTCCTTCCTGCAAAAAGACAATCTGTGAGACAAACTCATCGAGATCACTAAGTACATGGGAACTGATGATGATCAGTTTACCGCGTCCGATTTCTTTCTTGATTTTACCCTTGAGAATTTCGGTAGACAGAGGATCTAACCCCGCCGTGGGTTCATCCAGGATGAGTACTTTGGGGTCAAACATAAATGCGATACAGGCACTTACTTTTTGTCTTGTACCACCGGAAAGTGTCGCCATACGTTTTTCCAATAGCTTGTCCACGCCGAAAGCCTGATAAAGATCCGAATCCGTCTGGGGCTGTTTGCGGATATCTTTGATCATATCCAATACCTGCTTGATGGACATGTTCTCAGGATATTGACCTATCTGCGGCATATAGCCGATATGGTTCCGATAAACCCATTGCTGTCCAATGTCTTGTCCTTCAAACGTGATCCGTCCGGCACTCGGCATCACCATCCCCAGGATAGACTTGATCAAGGTGGTCTTACCACTGCCATTGGGGCCTATTAGGGCGACGCATTCGCCACCGTTCAACGTCAGATCGATGCCTTTTAATGCCTTGAATTTGCCAAAGCTTTTCGTTAACTGTTGGATACTAATCATACTTTTATTGATTTCATGCGAGGCTTATCATCTTTAAGCCCCTCGGGTGTTAGACTTGGTAATAGCTTTTCAGTCCGGTCAAACAGCATAGCCATAAAACTTCGAAAAAGTAACATCGCCGAAGGATAGCGCTCAACCATCATCGAGAATAGGCTTACGGGGCGAAAAGGAATATCCCCAAATCCGTCTCGGTCCAGATCATATCCCTCATATTTGTCCCAATAGTTATGCACAAAACTATTGAGTGTAAGCGTGCCATTGGTAGCAACATCAAAGGTATTCTGAAAAAAATTATTGTCTTTAAGCACATTGTCCATACAGCTCGACTGGATCTTGAGCCCCCATCCGTTGCTCTTAAAATTGTTATGTTCAATATGGATTCGGTTCGATCCTTCCATAAAAATACCGGTGGTATTGCGGCTAAACTGATTGTTGATGATCTGACTATCGGAAATATCTTTGAGCAACAATCCATAGGCGGCATCGCCCCAATTTTCTTCGAAATTATTGTTTTCCATATGGACATGTTTGGTATACATAACAGCTACACCAGCACCATTGCTGCGAAAGGTGTTTGAGATGTAGCTGTTCTCATGGGAAAACATAAAATGGAGACCATAGCGCAGATTTTTTTCAGAAAGATTGCCCTCTACCCGAGTATGCGTCACAAACTCAAGATAAATACCGTCCCTGTGTCCAGACACTTTATTATTTTCAATACTTAGACTATCCGATTTCCAAGCATGAATACCGTTACCGATCAGCTGCTCCGCTGTACCAAAAGCTTTGAGAGTATTGCCCCGTATTTCGACATTTTTCGCATTTTGGGCATAGATCCCAAAAAAATTATCCACGAGCTCATTATCAAGTATTTTAATCTGTTCTGTATTATAAATCTTAATCCCGGCAATATCATTCATAGATGAATGTCCGGAATGCTGAATCGAAAAACCCTGAACTGTAACACCTGGCGATTTAATCGAGAGCGGTTCATATTTTTTCTCCCCGTCAAGCACAGGCTTTCCCAATCCTTTTAGGTAGATGGCCTTATCAATAACGATATTTCCCTCCTTGTAGACGCCCGCCGACACTAAAATGGTATCACCAGATTGCGCCTGTGCCAAGCCAGCCTGAATTGTGCTGAAAGGCTGCCCCTTTCCTATCTTAATGGTATTCGCCGAAATGGGCGAACTTACGATCCAAAGACAGGTAATTGCATACCAAAGCGCTAAAGCTAGATTCTTCATCATTATTTATTTATTTCCACAGATCATTCCAAGTCATCACGGTGCCACCAATCTCGGCTTTGACCTTATCCAGCTCACCTCGTTTTTCAAATACAGCAATATTGCCGCGCATCGGACTTTTCAAGGACTCACTTTTGAGATAATAGGCGTCTGCTGCCGGTATGAGATTATGGCTAACATAATCAGACAGATAATAAACCGCAATCTCTTCTTTTTTGACCGAGTTCCCATTGACAAAGGCAATCATACATTGAACGTCATCAAAATTGAAGACCCGACCCTTCTTTGTCTGTAGCTGCGTGCCAAAACGCACGTCCGTTATTGTCATCTTACAGTGGGCACATTGCTCGCTGCCGTATTTAATAGGCTTGGGTTTATTGTTGCCCTGACAGGCCTGCAAACTAAATAGAACCAGCAATATACTGCTGCAGATCAACGCGAATAGTTTATAGTTTCTCATATGATTTTAGTTTTAGGGTTTTATTGTTTTGCCATTCTCTCACGGTACAATAGGCCAAGATAATTCCACAGAGTATAAAGATCCATCCCCCAATATCCGGGATTGAATAGGCACCAAAATTTAAAAGCTGTTTGTATCCGATCAGTGGGGGTTGGTAAGACATTCCCGGAACTTTTATCGGTGCATTTGGATCGAGCTGATGACCATAGTTATATTCCCAGATATAAAAGTCAACCAAGGCCGCAATTCCAAAAAGCAGAAAACAAAAGAATAAGCCATACAGCAGTTTTCTATTCCGCAACAACCCTATGAATAAAAACGCCAGTGCAAAAAATAAGATGATATAAGGTAAAACCGTAAATTCTATAAAATCTTCCGCATGCAGCGTTTTCATCCCGATGTAATGGTTGAGCCCGTTGATAATGTCGACCTGTCCCGCCAATTTGTTGCTATAGATCTGTAACTCTAAGCCTTCTGGGTATTGCGCTGCGTCAAGCTCAATACGCCAGATAGGCAGGAAGATGACCGCTACCAGGGCCAGACCACTTAGGATCAATAGAATCCGATGTACTGCTGACATGTGACTTGTAGTTTTCATCATCATAGGTTGCATTAATTGGTTTTCTCTTGCGGTTGGTTAGTTCCTAAACTATAAATCAGCGGAACGTTGTTTTCTTTTTTTGATATGCGGATATAACCCTGCATCTCTTGATGTAGCGCACTACAAAAATCAGTACAGTAGAAAGGAAACACACCTACTCTATCCGGAATCCATTTCAACGTCTGTGTCTCTCCTGGCATAATGAGCAATTCACCATTCTTTGCACCTTTGACAGCAAAACCATGTGGCATATCCCAGTCCTGTTCAATGTTGGTCACATGGAAATAGACTTCATCGCCAAGCTGTACGCCCTCAATATTATCCGGCATGAAGTGTGAACGGATGGATGTCAGGTATACATGTATCTGATTACCTTTACGCTCGACGCGTGCATCTTTATCTCCTTTGGCGACATATGGGCTGGTGTTTTCTTCAATTTTAAAGATTTTCACACTTTTATCTTTTACCTTCTCAGCCTTAATGGCTTGCGCATAATGCGGTTCCCCAATCGTCGGAAAGTCTAACAACAACTGCATTTTGTCTCCCGAGATATCAAACAATTGGGCGCTCTGCGCCAACTCAGGTCCAGTAGGAAGAAAGCGGTCTTTCGTGATTTTATTATACGCAATAACATATTTGCCGTCTGGATTTTTGGTATCTCCTCCCGGTATCATCAAATGACCTGTTGAGTAAAATGTTGGTGTTCGGTCTAGCACCTTTAAATCTTTAATATTCCATTTGACCAATTCGGAGGACACAAAGAATGAGGTAATTGCATTTCCTTTACCATCGAATTCCGTATGTAGTGGGCCTAAACCAGGCTTTTGTACTTCACCATACAGTGCAGATTCGTATTTTATAATTGGGATCCCACCGAATTTACCTTCAAATTGTTTTTCCTGGATTGCTTTCTGCATTTTAGCAAATGAAAATACAGGTATGACAGCAGCCAATTTACCCGATCCTACGATGTATTCTCCGGTAGGATCAACATCGACACCATGCGGAGATTTAGGACAAGGAATATAGTAGCATAGCCCCTCCAGTTCCTCCGCCTTCAATACGACAGTTTCTGTGTTGAATGTTGTCTTCGCAGTATGGGACTTCTCGTCGTAAGTGTTATGGGCATACTTCAAACCAGTTACCTTTCTCCCCCTTCCGGCTTTCAAATATTCTTCGGCTTTTTTCCAGTTGACGGCTAATATAAAGTCCTTATCATTTTTGGAGGCATTAACTTCCAGCAATGTATTTGCCTGTTCAGTATTGTAGGTGGAGAAGAAAAACCAGCCATGAGAAGTCCCTTTACCGGCTCGGCTCAGGTCATAGTTTACACCGGGTGTCTCAATCTGAAAAGCTAATTCCATGTTGCCATTATCCTTGCTTACGCTGACAAAACTCAATGTTCCGCGAAAATTCTTTTTGAAGGTATTGATAGGTACATCGCCAGACTCGCCGTCAAGCGGTACCGAAAATCGGGTTCCTGCGACAACATATTCGGTGTTTTCAGTTATATAAGGTGAGGAGTGGTTTCCACCGCTATTCGGGAGCTCGAGGACTTCTGCCGTACGAAAAGTTGTCAGATCGATCCGAGCAATACGGGGGGTATTGTTAGCATTGACAAATACCCAACGACCGTCGTAGTTTCCATCTGTTTTGGAAAGCTGCACATGGTGTAAATCATCCCAGGGTACATTGCCATGGGACGTTTCGAGCATCGGTTTAGTCTCTTCACTAAAGCCCCAGCCCTTTTCAGGGTCTAGTGAAAAAACGGGGATTACACGCAGTAATCTGCCGGATGGAAGCCCGTAAACGGAGAGCTGTCCACTAAATCCCCCAGATACAAAATTGTAAAATTCATCGTATTTCCCTGGGGCAACATACACCTTCTCCGCGGCATCGCCACTCACGGCGGATCCCGCTCCTTTGGGTTTACAGGCATGGAAAGTCGACAACATTGCGCTCGCCATTAAGCTCGTCAATATGTATTTTGTAAAAGTCATTCTATTCTTATTTTAAGGTTAATACCTATGCAGCTTTGTTGATTCTTATTCAGCTCTATTATTTTACGCCATCATTTTGTCGCATAAACTCCAATACCTTTCGGGCTTCCTCATCCGTTAGATTCTGGTTGGGCATTCGGACCATACATAATTCAAGTTGTGCCTGTAATTCAGGATCCTTATCGATCATCGGATCAGGGTTCGTGATAAAATTCATGATCCACTGTGGCTTTCTCCGTTGTGTCACGCCTTTCCACCCGGGGCCTACCAGCTTTTCGTCGGTAAGCTTATGACAGGAAGCACATTTTAAATCAACAATCATTTTTCCGGCTGCGGCCATTGGCGCATCCAAATGTTCGCCGATTTCAACCTGGTCAAATTTTCCCTCACCTCGGTGTGGATCATATCCACTGGCGTCATTTGCCGTAGCTCCAGTTTCGTTCGCACTGTTGGCAACTGTTTTTTTCTCGCCATTGTTTGATGAACAGGAGTAGATAAATAATCCCATCAAACAGCATACAATTAGCTTTCTCATCTTATTTTGGTTTTGTGTTCAAACTTGATTGTGTTTTACGTAATCCAAAGGTATAGGGGAAGGTTGTAGCTATTTTATGAGGCAAATCATAAAGTGCTTCAGTTTCAAAAAAACCACCGATAAAAAGACATAAAACACTATATATAAAGCCATTAAAGCGAAATTGATTTTAATCACTCATTCCTGTGACCAACATCAACATCTATTTTTCGATGTTGCTATATCTTTATTCCGTATAGTTAATTTTAACTAATGTCGAACGATGATTCCAAGCGTAATACTTCTCGAAAAGGGAGCGAGCAGCATACATGCCGATGTTGGTGAAATACTTTTCCGCGAGGACAGCATGGCGTTATTTTATTATCAGGTATTAAATGGACGAGTTCGTCTTTCTAATTTCTTGTCCGACGGCCGAGAAGTCCTCCATAACGTGATCTGCGCCAACGAGGGATTTGGTGAAGTGGCCATATTAGACAACGGACTGAATACAGTAACAGCAATTGCAGACAGTTCATGTACTTTGTTGAAGATCAGTTCAAAAAGATTCTTCGAAATCATGCATGAATACGGTCATCTACATCATGTAATTTCACAAAAGATCGCCCGTGAGCTGCACTTTAAACTATTCATGATCAAATTAATTTACAATCGCTCACCTGAAGAAATCCTGTCCAATCTGATTCACAAATTAAATGAAAGCAAAAGACTCGTTTGTCAGGAATGCAACCGACTTATGCTTACGCGCCAACAATTGGCTAATATGACTGGACTACGAGTAGAAACAATCATCCGGACAATGAAGCAAATGGAAAAGGATGATAAATTAAACATTGTCCGCGGAAAAGTCTTTGTTCCCGCCGATGGCATAGATTGAACGCTGAAACAACCATACCGCGTTCTGAAAAAATCAACATATGAATAAAATAATGAACTATTTAAGTATTAAGAAATGGATTGTCATTACCCTATTCAATTTGCTTATCGTCGGTATTTTGGGATTGATTATGCGTTTAAAATTTTTATTTCCCATTCCCTGGATCGACCAGAAAAACATCATGCACGCACATTCGCATTTTGCATTTTCAGGCTGGGTATCCCAAGCGCTGATGATCTTTCTCGTGATGGCCGTTCTGGAAATAAAAGTCAATCAAATTTTATGTAGAAAATATCAGCATATCCTATTGGCCAATTGCTCAGTTTCTGCAGGTATGCTTATTTCCTTTTTATATACTGGTTATAGTATATATTCAATTATATGGTCATTCTTATCAATCCTTGTCTCTTATTGGTTTTGCGCTCAATTATTCAGGGATCTTAAATCATCTATGCTTCCTCCAGCTCTTTCGATTTTAATAAAGGCGGCCCTATTTTTCAATATATTTAGTTCATTTGGAACCTATTTTCTCGCCTATCTCAAAGCGACCCACCAAATGGATCCATTAAAACAACTTGCATCGGTCTATTTCTATCTTCATTTTCAGTACAATGGCTGGTTTTTCTTCGCTTGTGTCGCCCTACTTGCTGGCTGGCTGTATAAACATGGTGGTAAAATACCCATGAGCCCGCGTTTCTCGCTCACCTATGCCATGACTGTTATACCTACCTATTTCCTATCCGTGCTATGGTGGAAGAATCTACCTCTTTGGTTGTATATCATTATCGTTATGACAGTCGGATTGCAATTTGTTCTTTGGGTAACCTTAGCAAAAAGAGTCGTCAGACTGATCCGAAACAATGCTTCACTTCGCTTAAACCAAGACACAGCAAAGATTTGGTTATGTGTCCTAGCGGCTATTTTCCTCAAGCTGTTATTACAGGGTCTGTCCGTCATACCTGCGCTGAGTCAACAAGCTTATGGCTTTCGGCCAATTGTCATTGCTTATCTGCACCTCGTTCTTTTGGTGATCATTACCCTCTTTTTAATTGGTTATGCTTTTCAGATTTGTCTGCTAAAAATCGAAAAAGGCGTTCACTACGGTATTTACGGTCTACTTATTGGAATATTTTTGAATGAATTTGTATTAATGTTACAGGGGATAGGTGGATTTCTGCATTATCCTATCGCTGGAACACATCATGTGCTAGCATTCGCAGCTGTTGTTATTGTTGTAAGCCTCTACAGGATAATGCGAACCCAATTGCGCAAATAATGCAAATGGCATAAGCTTCATGGGCCGGTAAATGCCCCAAATTAACGAGTTTAGTATTCATGAAGTTCTTCAATTTCAACATCAATTTAATAACCGTATAATTTTCTGATGATTAGAGGATGCCTGTACGCAATGCAAAGGTTAGTTTATCCCATTTTTTTTAAGGACTTAACAACTTCGCTACGGCTTTGACTGTAGCTATGGTAAGCCTGATTTTTGCTGACAATCGCATTAACTTCCTGAGAAAAATAAATATCGACTGAGTCGCTGCGAATAATAGATCGTCTCTCGCGAATACTGATCGTTCACCTCACGCAATTTTCTTGTTCTTACTTTTATTAGGAGAGAATTAAAATATGCTCAAAGGGCATACATTATTTAACAAAAAAACTTAAAAACAATGAAAAAGTTAGTGATGAGTGTGATAGCCATAGCTACGCTATCAACTGCAGCTTTCGCCAGCACAGATGCAAACGCACCCAAAGAAAACGTCAATGTAAAAAGAACTGCTTACAAGGTAGCCAAAACCAATGTAGATGCTAAAACCACTGCCAAAACAAAAGATGACAATTCGAGGTTGATTAGATGTGTCTACGTATTAAACGTATACAATAGTAGTGGCGAAGTGGTAGCTACGCATACTTCAGAAACGTATGTAGAAAACTCATGTTCAGGATTCTTCGGAAATTGCAAAACGATCTACAGGCATATGCTAGCCAATGGCGAACTATAGTCTGAGAATTATTTCGTTCGGATTATAAGATTTTATCTAACCTTAGAATCCGTTATGGGATGTCAAATGGGCTGTGCCCCGGCAATGTAAATAAAAAACCACATCAGAAAGGGGCAGTCCTTCAGGACAGCCCCCTTTTTAACTAAAAAACATCTAACAGTTTTGCATTCTAACCTTTATGCAAACTATTACAATATCTGTACCTCCAATAGCTTTAACCATCCAGTGCTGGTCATATCACCGTTCACCGCAAGCCGTATCCCAGGCTGATTATCATTTGTGGTATCTACGATAGCGACAGCCCAGGTATAGTTCCCCGTTGGAAGATCAACAATAGCTTTCAATTCGTAGGTCATCGGGTTATTTTTAAGCCAGGTCGAAGGTTCTCCTTGATCATCTACAAAAACTTTTTTCACCCTGTTTTCTTCATCCAGGAGTGCAAAAGCAACTTTATATTTATAATTCCACTGGGGAATATTATTAGGGAAATATCCCCAGCCCATATTCCGCCAGCGGTGGTTAATTGTCATTTCTGTCCCCGAATTGACTTTCTCCGGTAAGTAAACACGATCAGGATATAAACGATAGCCACCTTCAGAAATAAAACGCTGGCATAAGGTAAAAGATTTGGTGAACCAGCTTTCAATTTCACCGATCCGGAAATCCATCATGTTTACCGCAGCTTCCAAGGAACTGTCAAATTCGCCCTGCCGAACATCTTCGGGATGGTCTTGCCTAAATTTACCGCTGGGATCAGTCCAATAACGGTGGGTACCTGTGGTTATCCAACCGCCCTCCATAATAACGGGACGTTTAAAATTCCACACCTTAGCAAAATTCTTCTCCCAGCTTTGGTAATAGTCTGTCATTCCAAAGGCATCTTGACGCAGACTGTAGCCTTTATTGATCATTTTATTCAATAACTTCTCCGAATTGGGGTTCGCAGCTCCACTACCCGACGGGTCACCAACCAGACGATGATAATTAATCAGTAAGGGTACTTTTGTAAAATTCTTGGAATACACATCAGAAATCCAGTCAACAACTTCTTCTTTAATGACTTCAATATTTTGACCAGATGGCTTATTAGGATCTTCATAAATTACACTATGCCCTTCCCCCCACAAACCGAGTCCATAGGCATCGACAAAAGAGGTTTTATTTAAATCGTTAAAATCCTTCGCTAGTTCTTCAATCACCTTGCTATAATATTTCCTAAAAATAGGATCTTGCAGTACTGGTGTTTTTCTATCGGGAAAAGAAGGATTAGCCAAATAATACTTAGCGCCTGCATCGAAAACAAACTGCGGCGTATTTGCACCTTGGTCGCGACCGTCGACAACGATACGAAACGCGATGGGTAATCCTTTATCTTGTGCTCCTTTGATCATTTTGTAGATTGCTGTGCTAGGATCTCTCCAGGCATACACGCCATCTGCAGGATTAAAGGTTCGCCAGCTGGTACGGATATAACAGGCAGATGCATAATCAATCGCTTTGACCGTTTTACCCAAATCGGGCACATAAAATTGGGTATCCCAATAAGAAGGGTTTCCCGAAGCCGAAGCGTACATCACCCAACCGTTTAATGGATTACGAAACATAGAGCTCCTGTTGTAACTGGGTTTTACCAAGGTTCCGGATATATCTTTTTCGATATCAGCATCATTTTTCTTGCATGAAAATGCTAGAAAGCAAAGCATGACAAGACATGCTTTGAGATAGGCTTTTTTATAGGTTATATTTTTCACTTTTAGAAATGTTGAGGTTAACTTGTATTTTTTACCCGATCTCTTATCGTTTTAGTGCCACAATAGTCATATTTCTTAAATCTAGGATCAACACATTTGTGGTGGCGGGAATGGTGAAATATGAATCGCGATTACCTTTTACCGTCCCCCCTCCCATTTCGGTTACTTTTCCCAAAGTGAGAGACAAAGTTTGCGCGACGCCGTCGGACGTAGGCGGAGCACTAAATGCGTAGGCCAGATTTTTGTTGTTACTGTTATCTCCGGTCACAATAAACTTAGTAGTACCAACTTTACCACCAGTATAGACCAAAATTTGCGGATCGGCCAAACTTACCTGACAATTCATTTTAACAGGCGTTCCCCAACCATTAATACTCCCATGCATCCATAAATCCGTCACGGTGGTCGTATAAGGTTGATCTCCTGTCCATATCACCGTTTTTGCGGAAAGTGCTTTCGCCGGCGAATAGATCGTAGCGGTAGCTTTCTGCATATTGACCACGACACGGTACTCACCAGCAGTTTCTATTTTCCAGGAGAATACTGTTTCTCTCATCTTTATCCCGACCGCATTACCATCGTTTATTGCTGCGCTCCCATCGGCAGTAACCACATAATTCGTCTCTCCATTAAATTCGACCGGAATTTCAAGTTCGCCCGGCTGCAAATTCAATACATAAGCATATTGATCTAAATTTTCCAATGTTTTTGGCAGCTCCACCTTAGTTCCGCCAACGGCGCTACCGCTCAAGAACACTTTATCGGCATCAAAAACAACCGTCTTGATTGGATTTACTGTAATTCTTGCCGTCCTCACCTCAGGTGCTTCAAAAGTACCGCCGCCCTCCCATTGAGCAACTACCCTAAACTCCAGCGTAAAGCTCTTGTTTGTTGGTATACCCCACTTTTCATTGGCCCAATTTTGCAATTGTTCGGAAGTAAAGCTTCTGCTAAATACATTGTCGTCTTCATAGTTAAATATGGCCGTACCCGTACCGAAATTGTTTCCCACCACATCCAACATAGTGCTGTAGCTGACCAAATGATCATCTGACTGTACTCTGGCGGGTTTCCAATTGAATGCGACAATATCTTTGGTCATATTGACCTCGTCAAGCGTAATAATCTCAGCAGAAGGCTGAAGTTCCATTGTCTCATTGACTTTGGGTATATCCTGTATTTCCTGTTTGCAGGATAACTGGCAAAGCACCATGCATAAGAGAAATAAGGTTTTGTATAAATAATTGATAATTTTCATTGATTTATATTTTTGCTAACATTCGGATAGAATCATGCGCTTGACTCGCGCAAATACTTTTTTCATCAGATGGAAAGCTACCGAAAATACGATTAGGATTCGGACAGCCTCCCATAAACATTAATTATAACCCGGGTTCTGAGGGAATGGCGCTCCTGTATTAGCATCCCTAATCACCTGCGGAATTGGCCACAGGATATTGTTATCCGTTATTTTATCCTTTATCGCATTATTATATTTTTTAACACGCTCCACTAGGCTATTGGTACGCACCAAAGTAAAGCGTCTGCTTTCTTCCCCGACTAATTCACGAATACGCTCATCGAGTAGGAAATCCATATTCATCTCAGCGCCCGTAATTTCAGATGCTCCCGCCCTTTTCCGGACCTCATTAACAGCTTGCGCAGCTTTATCAGGCATATTTTGCCCCAAATAGGATTCGGCAAGCAACAGATAGGTTTCAGCCAAACGAAATTTCATACGGTCTTTATAACTACCCGATAGACTTAGATTTTCTGGCCGTCCATAAAAGAATTTTGTAATTGCCGGAAATAAGCTTTTTGTCGTAAACCAAGTTTGCTCAGTAATATTGGCCTTTTTGCCATAAAGTGAGGTCTCGTTTGCGTTGTTATAATACCAGTTGCGTTTTATATTATGGCCTGAATTGCGGATATCATTTGCTTCAAAAATACCGGCCACGTTGCCTGTCGCATTAGTACCCGTGGTGCCAACCCACCATTTCATCGGAACCAGTTGTGCGATACCACGACCGCCCAAGGTATCTGCCAAAACAAATCCTGTAATGGTCGAGTAATTTGGTATCCAAGCCCTACGGGTCCAGTCATCTGAGTTGGTTCCACCACCGATTGTATTGAATTGAAATTGCAATACCCAGATACTTTCTTTGTTACCACTTTTTCTATTTTGATTATTTTCCAAAAATAAATCGCTGAATACATCACCCGGTTTACCGCTATTCACCCCATATCTACTTTTCATAAGGTTATAATAACCACTATTGATAACAGCCAACGCTGCCTTTTCCGCTTCGGAATGATTGCCCTGCAACAGATAAATTTCGCTTAGCAAATGGCTTGCGGCCCATTTGGTCAGCTTACCTTCTTTAACACCGTCCGGATTCGTAGGCAGATTATCCACCGCAAATTTTAGGTCGTCTATCATATGTCCGATGACTTCAGCTTTGGGTGTACGGGTAAAATTAAGCTGAAAATCATATAGAATGGTTTCTACATAAGGTACATCACCATAAAGGTAAATCAAGGTACGATAAGCATAAGCCCGAAAGAAGCGAGCTTCGGCTTGGAAACGTGCTTTATCTTCCGGTGTATCCCAATTGGTGTTTTTCTCGGAATAAACCAGCATTAAGTTAGCAGATGAAATAAGGTTATATGCCCAATTCCAGTAAGTACCCACAAACCGCTCTGACGCGGTAAGCGTGAGGTTAGCAAAAGCCATCAAAGAACCATCACTATTAATTGCGTCGGCGATATCTGTTGATACTTGTAAGGCTTCGTATGGACAGGCGCCATTGTGAATAAAGGCCCCACCTTCACCATAGGTATTGTATTCAGAACGCGTGAGTGCGTATAAACCTGCACTTCCCACTTCGAAACCGTAGGTACTGGTATACGTATTGGATGGTGCCAGTTCAGTTTTTAGCTCTTCTTCCAGGAACTTTTTACAGCCTCCTAAAGTGAACAATACGATAAGCCCTAAACTTGTTGTGATAATATTTTTTATTTTCATGTCCTATTCGATTAGAAATTTATATTTAAGCCAAACATATAAGAACGTGCCGTTGGATAAGAGGCCATCCAGCTATTGTCATAATTGAGCACCTCTCTGATATTTGAAATCGTATTCAGATTGTTGATACTGGCGTTTATATCAATACCACTTACTCCTACCTTTTTAGCAATTTTTTGCGGTAATTTATAGCCGAAGGTGATATTTTTCACCTGCACATAGCTCACCTTTTTATAGTACCCGTGCCCCAATGGATTGAGATAGCCCGGTGAAACAATCGTCGCATTAGAATTCTCAGGTGTCCAATAATTTGCATCGTGTACATAGTTAGTAATTCCGAAAGTCCAGGCCCCCAAATTGGCCATGTGATCGTCACGCCAAACACCAAAGACACCAGTGATTAAAGCAGATGCATAAAAATTATTGTAAGAGAATCGGTTGGCCAGAGAAGCTGTGTAGCGTGGATTTTTAGACCCGATGACCACTCTGTCGCTGGTCTCTATCTTGCCGTTACCATCGCGATCATATAGCTTGGCGGCCCCAGGAGCTGCCCCGTCAACAGTAATGGTTTCTCCATTTTGCCATACACCGATCATTTTATAATCGTAGAATACTCGCAAGGGTTGACCAATAAACCAATTATTAGCAATATCATCTATACCATCCCCTCTTAACTCCACGATTTTGTCTCGATTTAGAGAAAATACAGCAGTCGTATTCCATTGGAAATTTTCGCCTTTAACATTCGCCGAATTTAAAGTGACCTCAATCCCTTTATTTTGAGTTGCACCAATATTGTCCCAAATTCGATTGTACCCATTCATAATAGGTACGGTACGGGTCATCAACAGATCTTTCGTTTTAGAAAGATAGGCATCAATAGTTCCGCCAAACCTGTTGTTAAACAGTTGAAAGTCCAGCCCAAGATTTGTCGAATAGGTCGTTTCCCATTTCAGATTAGGGTTCCCCACACCATCACCAGCCAAATATGCTGTAGTCACCGCAGCGCCATCATCGCCCCAGATATATTTTACATTGGAATATAGGCGGTCTAAAGTGCGATAGGGTGTAATCGCCTGGTTACCGTTGGCCCCATAAGAAAGGCGGATTTTCAGCATGTCCAGCCATTTGACATTATCTTTCAGAAAACGTTCTTCCCCAATTTGCCATGCCGCTGCTGCCACAGGAAAGAATGCATATTTATTGTTGATACCAAATACCGAGGCTCCGTCTGTACGTCCGGTCAAGGTTAATAAATACTTCCCTTTGTAGGCGTAATTTATCCGACCCATATACGACAGCATGGCCGACTCCGACAACGAAGCACTGTTGGAAACAAGACGGCTGGCCGAACCGATCATAAAGTATTCGGTGTCATCGGTTACAAAACCAGCTCCGCTTTGTCCCGTCGACCAGCTTTTTGTTTTTTGCATACTGAATAAGCCGGTTACATCAAAACGATGATCGCCGATCTGCCGCTCATATTTAAGCAAGTTCTCCCAGGTATAATCGTTATAATTAGAATTGTTGATGGAAGCGCTTCCTCCGGCTTGTGTACCCTGATCCCTGCCTTCAAAGGTGTTGCGCCCGTAATAAGTTCCTGTAAATCCATTCCGATAATTATAGCCAAAATTTGATCGTAAGGAAAGACCTTCTATAGGCAACAAAATATTGGCATATCCCGAAAGAAAGAAATTGTTATTATATCTATCCTGAATCGCATTGACGTTACGCATCGGATTGACGATCAATGAGTACTCCATAGGTTCAGGAACATACTTACCAGATTCGTCCTTATAACTACCATAAGGACTTTGCTTAATGGCATGCTCCAAATTTGGTGTAACGCCACCGTCACTTTTTCGGGTATATTGCAACCCTATACCAGTTGTTAGCCATTTATTAAAAGTCTGATCCACATTTGTGGTTATATTTAAACGTGACAACTTGGAATTATACACTACACCTTCTTGATCTAAAGCGGCAAGGGCAGCCATATATTTTGTGTTTTCAGTACCCCCGGAAATGCTCAATTGATGATCCATGGTCAAAGCTTTCCGAAAGACGTAATCTTGCCAATTATTGGTAATGCCTTTCGCATAATTGCCGCGCTCTGTTACGCTAATAATATCCCCGGCGATAGGATCTAATAGCGCTCCAGTATAGCCTTGCCTAATTCGGGCAATGTCTTGTTGGAAGCGGATATATTCATTTGGTCCCATGACATTGATACGCTGCATAGGCTCGGCCATGCCGATCAAACCTTTATAGTTTACTTGCGCTCTACCTAGCGCTCCCCTTTTGGTCTGTATCAAAATAACACCATTTGCTGCTCGAGAACCGTAAATAGCCGATGCGGAAGCATCTTTTAGGATAGAAAGGTTTTCAACGTTATTGGGATCAATATCTGCCAAGGATCCGCTGTAGGGAATACCATCCAAGATAATGAGTGGACTATTATTGGCCGATATTGAATTTTCGCCCCTTATCAACAAGCTTTGTGATGCGCCTGGCGCAGCTTCACCGGTTGTAATGGAGAAACCGGCCACCTGTCCCACCAAGCGATCCATCAGATTGGAGGTTGATACCATACCTAGCTGCTCTTTTCCGACGACAGCTAAGCCTCCTGTTAGATCTTTTTTCTTGGCTGTACCATAACCGACCACAACGACCTGATCCAGCACATTAGTTCCAGACATTTTCACATGAATGACTCCTGATGGATTGACTTTTATTTCCTGGCTATTGAAACCAATATAGGTAAATAGTAGCGTAGCCGTGGGAGCCGCCTGGATAGTAAAATTTCCATTTGAATCGGTCTGTACACCATTTCTCGCTCCCTTAATCATGACCGAAACACCTTTAAGTGCTTCTCCCGCATCGTTAGTCACCTGACCCTTGACTTGCATTTGATCTGCTGCTTGCGAATAAGCGTAATTGGATGCCACCGCCAATAGGGTAGCACTCATTATCCAGCTCCTGAGCCAGATATGTATCTTTTGTATCATTGATTTATAATGGTTAGTTTAAAATTACTTGTGTTCTTTACTGTCCCTTTCTCGTAGAGAACATATATTTGAAATAATTATGCTTCAATAGGCTTGGACTAATTTAACTTCCGCAACGCTTCGATTTCCGACCTATTGACGAAATACAATATTCCAAAAAGTAATGTCATTGGTTTTTGTAAAGTTGGGATTACCCTGCGCGAGCCTGATCACGTGGTCGGGAATAATTTTCATACACATATTTTCCTTTTTAAAATTGGTTAAGACAAAACTATACTGATCACCAATTCATAGGGTTCGTTTTTGTACGAAAATGGTTTGATTTTGTACAAAAGGCAAAAACAGGTGTTTTTGCCTTAAACAAATAAGATTGCGAGCAATTGCATTACTAATTTTTTATTGCCATTACATGATCTAGAACTACCGTATCACTTCGTTGCACATCAATAGCTTCACCCTGCCCTTTATACAGGATGTCTCTGAAACTGGCCTGGGAAATACCGCTGGCTTTTATAGGTTGATGACTGATGACATTCCGCACAAACAAACCTTTCACATGCTCGGCATACTCAACGACTAGGCCTTGCTTTGCCAAGGGACTGATGACCATATTGTCAATAAAAACATCGCTTATCCGGAGTTTACCTACAGGCATAATCCGAATAGAACGGTGTGAAATTGAATAAAAGTCCTGCCAATTCTGGAGATAAATAGTCGAAATATTGTCGATTTCACCCCTGTATATCGAACCACTGACCACATTGACATTTTCTTCTCCAGCGCCCACTCCAGTATCTGTCAAACCGATGTTAATAAAATCGTCTCCACTTCTTCCTCTACAATTTGCAATAAGAATATTTTTACAGCCAAAACGTATGCCCATCCCATCTTGGTTTAAGATCTGTTGGTCAGTTCCATCCACATTCACGGCTTGCCTTACGTTAAAAGTAATATCGCTTATCTTACCATTTGTACAGCGCTCTAGTACCAATCCATGCCCATGATAATCTTTCAATGTAATGCCACTAACCTCAAAAACATCGGTATAAGCCAATATAATGGCGTGATTACGCCAACCACCCTTTTGATTCATGCCGGGTTTGCCAGCATCAGTGCCATAAGATTGGTCAAATCTGCTGGGATTTAGCGATAGTGTTTTATTATGATCTCCGGTAGCTCTTGGATGATCAGCTCCTTCTAGAAGGACATTACCTTTTCCAATGATCTTGATGTTTTTTAATGGAGATATAGTATTGATTCCCAGTCCTGCATTCGCAGAACGAATAAAATTATCCCGACATTTATCAGAAAGCTTAATGGTACAGTTATTCAATTCAAGTTCAAAATCACCAGGAAGTAAAATGGCCTGATCAATGAGCCAAATACTTTTTTTAGCTATGGCGTCATACTTCGGTATGACTACTTTTCCGGTACTATTTTTTGCCGCATTTATAGCCCTCTGTATTCGCTCAGACTGCGTTCCAGTTTTATAATTATTAGGGCTGATATACATTTCATCTACCGCTTGGTTGAGAGCTGCTGTCAACTGCAACACATTACATAAGCAAATAAAATAGCTCAAGAGAAGAACTCTTCTAAAAATTATTATTTTCATCATCGTTAGAATTGGTTGTTTTTTATTTATTCCCGCTGGAAAATTTCTTCTTAAAATCTGAAGGACTTAGTTCAAACTGCTTTTTAAAACAGACACTAAAGTATTTGGCATTGTTAAACCCGGTCTGATAAGCAACTTCCGCAATGGTCAAATCTGATTTCTCCAACAGATAAGCGCTTCTTTTCAAGCGCATATTCAGAATAAACTCTTTGATCGACATGCCCACAATATCGTTTATCTTTTGATATAGAATGGTTCTGCCCACGTTCATGTCAGCCACAAAGTCCTCTACGGAATAACTGGCGTTAGCAATGTTTTCTTCAATGACCTGAATGGCCTTAACTAATAGCTCCTCGTCCATCGAGGTGACGGTAACATTGGACGGATCCACTTGAAAATGTTTGCTGTATTTTTCTTTTAATTCCTGCTGGTTTCTTAAAATGGTTTCTGTTTGTTGCAACAGATAGTCAATATGAAAAGGTTTATCAATAAATACATTTGCACCAAATTCCAATGCTTTTATTTTATGCTGATTGTCATCTCCGGTACCCGAAATCATAATAATGGGAATATGGCTAGTCTTGAAGTTTTGCCTCAGGCTACGACAAACATCCAGACCGCTCCGATTAGGCATGATTAGATCGGTAATAATGAGCTGCGGATAGATTTTTTCAGCTTTTATTAACCCCTCTTCTCCGTCACTTGCCGCATATACATTATATTTTTCAGCCAGACGTTGTTCCAAATAACCCCGGAGTTGTTGGTCATCTTCAATAAGCAGGATATTATCTGTTTTTTTTATGGAGATAGCCCCGGTTTCGGGCGTTGCAATATCCTGTGTGATAATATCGTCAATTTCAGAAACGGTGTAATCGTATACGTTAGGTTGCATGTCGCCTGCCCTGGCCTGTTTTCTTAAAGGTAGGGAAATGGTAAATGAAATTTTATCGGTCTTATTGACCATCCATATTTTACCCTCAAGCACCTCTACCAGTTCTTTCACTATGGCAAGTCCAAGTCCTGAACTTTCTTCAAAAGTTGGCCGATGAGAAGATAGGCGATTGAAAGAAGTGTAAAGCGTCGCTATCTGTTCTTCCGAAAAACAATCGCCGGTATTTATAACTTCAATGGAGATGTATTCGATTTCTGTCGGATCTAAGGAAGAAAACCGTTCTTTTTCTTCGGGCGTGGCGTTATAGATACGTACGCCCACATAACCATTATCGGGTGTATATTTTAGGGCATTTGAGAACAAATTAGTCAATATTTTTTCGATAACATCATAATCAAAGGCAACATATAAATTGTCCTTGTACGCGGAAATATGGGTTTCAACACCTTTTTTATTGGCGTAGAGCTCAAATAGGCTAAATATATCCCTTACAAAATTGATAAAATCACCAACCTGCGGATTGAGCGTAATTTTTTGGCTCTCAATTTCCCGAAAACGCAGCAATTGGCTAATCATGCGTTGTATTCTGGTGACATTCCGCTCTATTAAATCCATGTAAACCAAAGCAGTATCATTGGCCACAATAGTCTCTTTGAGTTGCTTAAGCGGCTGTAATACCAAGGTTAGTGGTGTTTTTAGATCGTGCGAAATATTGGTAAAAAAGTCGATACGTGCCTGATTCAGCTCTTGCATATTGTGTTCTCTTAAACGCTCAAGTGCCAACCGCTCCTTAAAAACTCTTTTATCACTATAATATCGCATAATAAAAAACAGCAATGCAAATGCAAAAGCTGCATAGAAACAATAGGCCCACCAGGACAAGAAAAATGGGGGATCGACGTGGATGTATAATCGTGATATTTGATCCCCCCATAGCCCATCATTGTTGGAAGACTTGATTTCGAAGGTATAATCTCCGCCCGGGAGGTTGAGAAACTGTACAGATTTCTGGTTGGGATGACTAATTTGCCAATCTTCGCCAAGCCCTAACATCCGATAAGCAAACTGATTCTTTTCGGCAAATAGATAGCTATTCGCCGAAAACTTAATTTCGACATTAGACTGATTACTAGAAAGCCTTATCTTATCTCCCTTTTGGTTGGACAGGCTTCCAATGTCTTTGGACAAAATCGACGATCCGTCATCAGGTTTCACCAAGGTATTGTTCACCAGAAATCCTGTAAAGAAAACTTTTGGTTTTTGCGGATTTTTATTGAGGTACGTAGGATCAAAAAGTAAAAAGCCATTGGTGCCGCCAAACAGCATTTCGCCTTTAGAAGTTTTGTAAGCAGCATGTATGTAAAATGAACCGATATTATCTTCCTGGTAGAATCTCGCTTTTTCAAATTTCCTGGATTTCAAATCGAAGAAAAAAAGACCATCACTGGTACTTAACCACACATTTTTCGTAAAAGCATCTTCTAAAATACCGAATACCATTTTTGCCGGAAAACCATTACTTGCACTATAATTGATATACGTTCCGTCTCTTTTGAGCACGTTTACACCTTTCCCTAAGGTCCCTAGCCATACATCGCCATTCGAAGCCACGGCATAACTGCACAGATTATTTGCTGAATAGGAAGCATCCTTGACCATATAGTGCTTTAAAACGGTTAGCGTATGAGTATTTACGACAAAAAATCCCTGATGGCTAATTAAACAGAGCTGGTTTTGATTATTCACATATAATGCTTCTATTTCTAGATTCAACTTATTGCCTTTGGAATCCTTGATTCTAACCATTTCTATCGGACCTTGCCGGTTCTTACGATATAAAAATGATTTGTCGGGATCTGTCATCCACCAGTTACCTTCCTGATCGTTTGCAAAATCATACACCGTCAGCAGTTGCTGGCTTTCCGGAGAGCGGAAATCGAAACTACTGAAACGCTGATTGTTTACATCATAACTGCCAATTCCACCATTATAGGCAGAAATTAACAGGCTCTTGCTTGCTTCGTCAAACTTAAGCCGCTTAATCATATTGGGACTTGGCCCCCTATCCTGCGACTTTTCGGGATGGATAAACTGATCTTTTTTCCTATCCCAGTAATTTAGGCTCCCCCCTTCTGTACCGATCCATATATTTCCCAGATGATCTTCCTGAAAACTACTGACAATGGGATGATTCAGACCGCCAGGGCTCGGTTTAAAGTAACGTACTCTCGAATCGTAAAGCGAGCAATAGGCGATTTTACCACCGTAGGTACCTATCCAAACACCCTGATCCGGATCTGGATAGATTGTCCAAATGGAGTTATTGGGCAATGAATAAATATCGTTCAGGTTCATCCGCAAGGTGCTGCTACCTTCATTGGCGGGATCATAAAGGAATAATCCACCCTGGGTAGCCACCCAGATCACCCCAGTTTGGTCTAAGTACATTTTTTTCGTTAAAACGAATGAATTTCCAGCAACGGCTACCGGAATTTTCTGCTTTAAATTACCTGTCAAATCTGTGACATGTATTCCTCCCCGCGGTGTTAAAAAGTAATATAGCCCACGGTATTCAACTACATCGTTTACCTGATTTGCTGTATTGCTAAAATCCGCAAACTGAACAAGGCGCTTTTTAGACATTTCTACGGTATGTAAGATTGCATCTTGCGTTAAAAATACCTGGTCTTTGACACTCAATATATTTTGAAAAGACTTGTTTTTGGGCAACAAAAAACTTTCTATGCGTTCATTTTGTGGATTATAGCGGAGTAAACTATTTTCCGAGAGCATGTAAACTTGACCATCATGATGTACACAAACTGAACGAATTACTCCGGGGACAACAATATGAAATGAAAACCGTTCGTAATTAAATTTTAACAAACCCTGCCCCGACGCTAAAAATAGATTTCCTTTTCTATCGCAAATTAAAGAACCATAGCCCCATTTCTGCTTTGGCTTCATCGCCGAAACGATATCGTTTAACTGATAAAAGCTATTGCCATCATACATGAAAAGTGCATCGGGTCCGGTATACCACATACGTCCTAAACTGTCTTTGGCAATGCTTTGTATACCGCCATAATACGAAGTTTCGGGCATGAGGTGAAACCGGTATCTCGAAAGATCAATACCGAGAACACATTGTCCCCAGAAAATAAAAAAACAAATTATTAGACTGTATTTATTCATTTACAGATGTTTCTAAAGCTGCTTACAGTTTAATCAGAGATTTACCGATACGAGTTGCAATCAAAATGCTCAGCGATATTATTTACGAACAGTATTCCGTTAAACTACGATTCTCATTTTATTATACAAAGAGTCACGTCCAAATTATGGCTTAAGTTCTTCTTTTTCAGCAAATGAAATCTAAATCAATCAAAAAACGCCAATCTACTTAAAAACAGGAGTAGGTGACAAATTTATCTTCGTTTGTTGCTTGTTTTTTAGTTCGAATATCACCAGTTCATTGTGGTCGGGTAATAAATAATCTGACGGGATTAACAATGATTGTTGTTTTTCTTCTTCCCAATAAGACCCTAAATATTTTTGATTTATCCAAACTTCTCCCATCCCCCACCCTGTCATATTAAGATACTTACTTTGTGACGGATTAATTTCGAACTGACCTTGGTAAAAACCGGGGCCACTAGGGGGTGCACTTCGTTCAAAAATCAGATTTTTAAGTGGATAATTACGTGCATCCAAGGGGATCATTTTCCAGTTATGCAGTTCGTTTCCAGCTAAAGTAACCGCACCAAACACCCCCTTTGAATTGTCTGTAATTTCTGGCCCATAGGTGATTCGCCCGATATTCTCCACATAAAATTGAAGTATATGTGTGCCCGAACCCGTTTTAATCATCAGTTTTTTATCTTGATCCGTCAGAGTTCCCTGTAACATGCCGTCCACATAGACCACCGCATAATCGCGTACATTTTCTAATGCTAGTTCTTCACTTTCGGCATCCGTAGTAATCTCGGTCTGATAAAGCACATAGCCAAATTCGACGTTCAAATCGTTAAAAGATAACGGACTTTCAGCCTCGACGGTTTTTTTATAGATCTGTGATACTCCGGCTTTCCATTCTACCATCACTTCCTGTGCCTTTAAGGATTGCCCTAACAAAAACGCTGTTAGCGTCCAGATAAATGCTCTTATCATCGTTTAACTCTTCTATATTTTATTAAAAATGATTGAATAAAAGTCTCATCCACGGCAACTTGTGGCGAGAATTTCGCACTTTTAACATAGTTATCCATACTGTACAACAATTGTTGGGTGGCCGGGCGATTATCCATATCGGTCTTTGTATCTAATGCCATTACCAGAAGTTTTCCGCCGTTCAGTTGGGCTTCGAAACCTATACCTAATTTTTGGTTGTTATCATAGCTGTCAATGACCTGTATAAACGGACGAAGTTGTTGTGGGGCATCTTGCATTTCAATTACTTTTGCATGATTAAGGATATCCCACCATTGCCAATCAGTATGGTATGAAGTAAGGAAATCTTTAAACATGCCCTGTTGATGATGGACCAGGTTGCCGATCGTCATTGGTGCCCAAGCAAACATAATAGGGTTCCAAAAATGATTATGAAATAGTGATTTTCGACCTTTTATTTTGTCTGGCGAAGCATAGAGAACCACCGTTTTTCCCTGAGCCAGCTGGCTTTTTGCAACATCATCATAGACATCGGTGTACAAAACCTTATCTGTAGACTGCATCAGATTTTGATGTTTGGGATATACCCAAATGTCCCAGCTATTTTTAATGGAATCATTAACAGCAAGATGAACCGTAACCTTTTGGCTGCGGATATTTTTAAGGGAAATCTCAAATTCACCCACCGGCGACACATTTTGATTGGCAATGGTTTGCTTTTTAAGCGTACCCTTTTGCAATACACTGCCTGCGGTATCCGTCAACCACCATTTAATCTTGGCATTTTCGAGAACGGAATTGCTAAAATTATAAACTTCCGCTTTCCCTTTAAATGTTTCTGTATTGAAGAAACTGCTTTTTTCGTACCGCAGTAGAGCAACAGTGGGCGCGCAAAACTCTCGGAATTTATCGGCGGTAACCAGTCCCTTTGAGTCCCAGAAGGGATCAAAAATACCAACTGGAGCGTAACCCTGCCCTGGAAAATCGTTCATCGACAAGAGCTGGAAACCAGCAGATTTACCCGAGCGCAATAAGGCTTCGATAACGGCTTTGTATTCCAGTACCGTCAGAGCACCAGATGCCCTAAAGAAATCTTTTGCCTGATCCAACATACCATTCTTTTGCAATAGGTCTCGAAAAACCTCAAAATTTCGCGCCTCCACGGGGCTGTTTGCATATTTCTTTATCTCATCAAAATTTGGGTAGATACATCGTTGTCCCGACTCGTGCGAGATCACAGGCACATCTACATCAGATTCCATATTCTTATCCCAGTCGGTGCCGGGTAGCCCCTCATAAACCTTCACCGCACCTTTGTTGGTTTGTTGGGATACGTAATATTGATCTGACTTAACCCGTGTTCGCGCAGTAGAACCACTATACAAATGGCGGGGATCAGCTTTTCTACCTTCGGCAGTTAATTCCTCAATAAAGTCGAAATTGCCTGTAATTTCATTGCCATTGCAGTAAAGAACAAAAGAAGGGTGATTGCCATATTCTTTTAAAATAGCTTTAATTTCCCGGCGGAAAAAGTTATATCTTGCCTCGTCCGGTTCGGCATCTTTGCCCCACATAGGCATTTCCACCTCAAAATATATTCCATGTTTGTCTGCCATGCGAAAGGCAGCAGCCGGGGGACACCAAGAATGGAAACGTAAATGGTTCATGCCGTAGTCCTTCATCAGCATCATAATTCTTTCCCAAGAGCCATCATCAAGCGGAGCATGTCCTGTTTTTGGAAAAACCGCATTTTCTACATTACCTCGTAAATGTATCGGATGATTATTGAGCAGTATATGATTTTTTCCCTGCTTTACTTCGCGCATACCAAAGGTGGTCGATTTCTCATGCGTATAGCTATTGTTACCATCGGAAGTATTCAACTGGCAGCTAATCCGATAGAGATTTGGGTTAAACTCATCCCACAGTTTAATGCGTTTACCTAAGGGAATATTGGCCTCTACAATATTTACCGAATCAGTACTTACGATGGCAATTTGATGCTTGAGGCTGTAGTCTGTTCCGGAGATAGCAAAAGATACCTTACCATTTACCTGCTTTTTAATCGTATTATTTACCTTTAACTTTACTTTTATAGACTGATCGGCTATGTTGGGATATACCTGAAAATCGTCGATGTAGACCGGATCTAAGGCCAGCAGTTTCATATCCCCCAAGATGCCGTTCCAGTTAATTTGCGTAAATTCTGTATGTGCATGATTCCATTTGTGCGTATTGTACTGAAATCGATTATCAATACAAATGGTAATGCGGTGCTTCTTTCCCGGTTTTAAAAATGCACTCAAATCGTGGTTGTGTGGCACGCTGACATAATCGATGCTGCTAACTTCTTTGGTGTCTACAAAAATCGAACTCAACCAATGGGTACGTTCAAAATATAGAAATATTTTTTTTCCTTTCCAGTCAGCAGGGATTTCGATATCACGTTGGTACCATGCCGGACCCATGTATTCATATTTTCGGGTCAGACGGTCAATATATTTATAGGGAGTTTGATACCCTATATGATAATCATCTGTAATACCCGGTAGTTTAATCGTTCCTTGTAATACGTGATTATACCGAGGCGACAGCGAGCCCCTACGAAAATCCATCACATCAGTCTGAAAACCCCAAGTACCAGATAAATCGACAGCATCTTGCGCTTGCAATAACGTTGTCTGCATTAAAAGCCACAATAAGCATATCAGTTCGATGTATTTGAATAAACCTTTTTTGTATGTATTCATTTTGTGCTTTACTCTTTTCTCTGCTTTCATTCATTTCTATAAATTATTCTCATAATATTCCTTTATAAGATACCATGCTTTCTTTCGATAACCTTGATCCGAAACTAACCCTTTTCGATTCCATCCCCCTTGGTTAGTCGGATGAAAACGGAAAGGCGAACGGAAATCAAATAACAACCAAGGTGAGATTCCGCGTAGGTTCGGGATATGCTTAAACATTTGCAAGTTGTCTTTGTATAAAGTTGCTTGGTAATCTTCACTCCATGAACTTGCAACATCCTTTTCGCCCGCTTTTCCATAAAGGGCCTCCCCGCCGAATTCAGAGATAATCAAAGGCTGCCCTTTTGCCACATCCCATACAGCTTTATCAGGGGAAATCGGCCAATGGTGGTACCAGCCTAAATATTTATTAACCGCTACCACATCCAGCTCTTTAATGAAAGGATCGTCCATGACAAAAATTTCTTTTTCTTTATTAAAACGAACCAGGTCAAAAGCAGCCGTAATAAGTCGTGTTGTGTCCATGTCTCGGCATGTTGCAATCAAGTGCCTGATGAAAGCATTTCTTGGCTGCGAAGGCTGGGTTTCGTTAGCTACCCCCCAAAAGGTAAGTGCGCAACGGTTTTTATCACGCGCGATCATTTCACGCATCATTTTAACCGCTTTTTTCTTGGTCGATTCATTTTCAAAATCGATCCCCTGCCAAATGGGAATTTCTTCCCACAACATGAAACCCATTTTTTCTGCCATTCGCACGATATATTCATTTTGTGGATAATGTGCCAAGCGAATCATGTTACAGCCCAAAGCCTTAGCTTCCGAAAGCAACATCAACGCGTCTGACTGCGAAAAAGCACGGCCTTCACGCTGAGGTATTTCCTCATGAAATGAAATCGACTTCAGAAAAATAGGTTGGCCATTCAGCAAAATATCTTCCCCCTTCACCCCAATATTACGAAAGCCGATCTCCTCCTCTATTTTGTCAGTTTGGGTAGATATCTTGACATGATATAATTTTGGTGCAGCTGGCGACCAACGTTTGATTTTTGTTGATGTAAAAGACGTTTCTACTTCTCCGAAAGCATTCGTCTCAAGGGTTTGTCTTAGTTGTAATTCTGGCATTTCGATGGTTACGGAAGAATTGGCCAACTTTTCTGAAAGTTTTACCTGAGCATTGATTTTATCGCCTCTGTTCTTGTCCAATTGGATAAAATAATCGTCAATAAAAACTTTCGGTGTGCTGACCAGAAAAACATCACGGGTAATGCCGCCGTAGTTCCACCAATCAAACGCCATTGCTGGAATGGCATCTATTCGACGGGTATTATTGACCTCAACGACCAAAAAATTATTATTTTCTTTAACAGCATCTGTTATTTCAACCTGAAACGGAGTAAAGCCTCCTTCATGTTGTCCGATCTCTTTGCCATTGAGATAAATACGACAACGGTAACTTACAGCAGCAAAATATAAAAACAGCCTTTCTCCGCTTACTTTCACTGCATCGAACTTACGGCCATACCAAATGGTACCTTCATAGTATTTAAGTTCAGGCATCTGGCTGTTCCAATCCGAAGGCACGTTTAAACGAATACCATTTTCGAAAGCATATTCGTAGAAATCAGTCTTGTTTTCCGGTTTCTTATTGAGATAGATTTTGTTTTTCCTACCCTGGTCATATAAATCGACAATGGCATCCCACTTACCATTTAATAATTGTACACGCCTACCATACACATTAGTCATATTTTGCTGAGCAACAAGATGAAATGCTAACAGATTAAAAAATAGAGACAATACCAAAGATAGATTGATCAGCTTTACCATAATAGATGTTATTTTTTTATAGAATCTTCTTTTTCTATTTTACCCGTATAACCGACAGTTTGGTCCAGCCCTGCGGAGTTAACTCTTCATTGAGTGCGAGTTGAATTGCTGGTTTACTATCTTTTGTCGTATCTACAATGGCGACAGCCCAGCTATAAATTCCGGCAGGTAGATCTATTTTTGCTTTTAGGTTGTAATTCACACCAGCACCTTTCAACCATACAGACGGTTCGCTTTGATGATCAATAAAAATCTTCTTCACATGCCCGCTCGCATCTAACAACGCAAAAGCTACTTTATATTTATAGTTCCACTGTGGAATATTATTTGGTAGGTAACCCCAGCCCATATTTTGCCAACGATGGGAAATTAAGGCTGCAGCACCAGAACGGATATCTTGCGGCAATTTGATCTGGTCCGGATAGACACGATATCCTCCCTCTACAGTAAATCGTTGAACCAGATCAAAGGACTTAAACCAAGACTCCGTTTCCCCGCCCGCTCTAAAATCCATCATATTCACATGCGCTTCAGCCGACAAATCAAACTCTCCCTTCCTTACATCCTCGTCGTGCCCTTCTCTATATTTTCCACTGGGATCTGTCCAATAACGATGCTTCCCCGGAGCAATAATCCAGCCGCCCTCCATAATGATGGGGCGTTTGAAATTCCATTTCTTGGCAAAATTCTTTTCCCATCCCTGATAATAACCTGTCATACCAAAAGCATCTTGGCGCAGACTATAGCCTTTATCAATGGCTTTCTTCAATAAGCGTTCGCTGTTTGGATTTACAGCTCCCCAACTTTCGGGATGCCCTACCAAACGATGGTAGTTAATAACTAAAGGAACTTTGGTGAAGGCTTTAGCATACAAGTTGGTTACCCAATCCAAGGTCTCCTCCTTTATTTTTTCAGTACTTTCGGGAGTTGCTGTTTTAGGATCTTCATAAACTACATAATGTGCCTCGCCCCATTTTCCCAAGCCATACGCATCAATAAATGACGTTTTTTCAGAATCATTAAATTCTTGAGCTAAGGCGCTTATAAATTTGCTATAATACTTTCTAAATACCGCATCCTGCGGATAGGGAGTTTGCCTATCTGGATGGTTTTCATTTTCCAGATAATATTTAGCGCCTTGATCAAAAACAAATTTCGGTGTATTTTGACCTTGGTCGCGACCATCAACAACAATGCGGAGTGCGATGGGCAACCCTCTCTTTTGAGCGCCTTTCAGAAGCTTCCCAATTTTGGACTTTGGATCATTCCAGGCATAAACACCGTCACTGGGATTCAGCGATGACCAACTTGTGCGTACATAACATGCCGAGGCATAATCAATGACTTTTACTTTCTTACCCAAGGCTGGCACAAAATATTCGATATCCCAATACGTATCATCTGCATTGCGCGGCGCATACATTACCCATCCATTTAAAGGATTGCGCAAGACTGATTGACCATCGTACTTTGGCTTTAATAGGATATACGCTGAATTGTTTGAATTGCTTTCACTTTTTTGAGAGAAGCCAGACAAAGCGGATGTACAAAATAAGAGTGACAAAATACTTATTATACCATGAAAGATTATTTTTCTGTTTATCATTTCGTATCAGAATATATTATGATGTGTATTGGTTATTGGTTACTGTATTCCCCCATTTCCGCAGCCCACTACTGCAGTTTATAACTTATTGGGCTGATTTAATGATTTATTGAGGTACGGTACAAAAATAGCCATAGTGGATTGACAGGAGGGTACTGAATCGTTCAGAAATGGTTCATTTTTGTACAAAAAAGGCTCTAATTTTCTCATATGACACAGCCGCCAATGAAATTAAACGAAGATCATTAGTCCCTGATATTTTTATACGTTGAACACTTTAGAAAATTCGCTGAATATCTTAAAGATAAGTTTCGGCAGAAAAACATGGGGAAAAAGACGATTTCACCCCCTTCTTTTGCTGTAAATCCCCTCGAATTATACAGTCCATTGTGACGATAATTGTATCAACATAACTCAATTTATAACCAAAATTCTTATTAATGAAAAGATGGAAGAAGATTAAATCTCGTCTGGGAATTTTTATGTTTCTAATGACGGCAACTTGTTGTGCAGCCCTTGCTCAACAAGTTCGGGTACAAGGAAAGGTCTCCTCAGAAAATGACGGCACAGCCTTATCAGGCGTCACAGTAAGTGTTTTGGGGGGCACTCTTCGCGTATCCACGGACGGAAATGGTCGATATGTACTAAATGCCAGCAAAACGGCAACATTAGTATTTAGTAGTGTCGGCTATGCCCGCCAAGAAATTTCCTTGATCGGAAAAAAAATAGATGCCAATAACACCATCACCTTAGATGCTCAAATCAAACTAAATGAAAATGTTATTGATGATGTTGTTGTTACGGGTTTTGGACAACGTGAAAAAAGAGCTTCTGTTGTCGGCTCCGTAACCACCATTAACCCAAAGGAATTAAAAGGACCAACAAGCAACCTGACAACGATGCTTGCGGGAAGGGTTGCTGGTATGATTGCCTTTCAACGCAGCGGTGAGCCTGGATCTGATAATGCGAATTTCTTTATTCGGGGACTTGGAAGTTTTGGTACCGGAAAACAAGACCCATTGATTCTCATCGATAACATCGAATCTTCACCGACCGATATGGCCCGCTTACAGCCCGATGATATTGCGAGCTTTTCTGTGCTTCGCGATGCCAATGCGGCCGCCATGTATGGTGCCCGGGGTGCAAACGGCGTCGTTCTGATCACCACAAAACTGGGTAAAGAAGGGGCTACAAAATTTGAATTCCGCACCGAAAGTAATATTTCTACGAATACGCGCAATTTTAAATTTGCGGATAACATCCGCTATATGGAAATGGCCAACGAGGCTTATCTAACTCGTCCGGCTGATGCCGCCAGCGGACAGGGACTTCCCTATTGGCAGAACAAAATTGATCATACACGAGCCGGAGACAATCCGCTACTGTATCCAAATAACAATTGGATTGACCAACTCATAAAAGACTACACCTTAAACCAACGCAACAACTTAAATATCAGCGGCGGTGGAGCAAAAGCCAAATACTATCTGTCGGGCACCTATAATATCGATAACGGTATTTTAAAGATGAACGGAATCAACAATTTCAATAACAATATCAAGTTAAAAAATTACTCCGTCCGTTCAAATGTTGATATCAACTTTACCCCTACAACGACGGGTATAGTACGTGTATATGCCCAGTTTGACGATTACAATGGACCAATCGGCAGCACAGACGAAAATGGAAGCCGCATCAATGGTGGAGCTGCGACCTTCAGACGCGCCATCTGGTCGAATCCGGTCATGTTCCCGGCGATCTATCCGTCTTCGTATATGCCTTACATGAATCATCCTTTGTTTGGTAATGCACTCAATAGAAATGGTGGTTTATTTGTGAATCCGTATGCTGAAATGGTCCGTGGTTATCAAGAATTTAATACGTCTACGATCATGCCACAGATTCAAATTAATCAAAATCTGAATGCATTGATTCCAGGTTTGAGCCTTACAGCCATGACTTACCTAAAACGCTATGCCTATTTTGAAGTAAATCGCAAATATAACCCTTTCTATTACACCGCATCAGCTGATGCCTATGGCGATTTAAGCCTGCGCGTCATGAACGATGGGTCACTGGGATCGATCGGTACGGTCGGTACCGAATACCTCGATTATTCGGAATCTGCAAAAGAAGTCAACTCGATGTTTTACGCACATGCAATTGCGAGCTATAATCATGCTTTTGGGAAGCATAATGTAGGGGCCACAGTCATCGGATTAGTTCAGAATTCATTGAGTGGGAATGCCGGGAATTTGCAATTGTCTCTACCTTCACGCAATATCGGTCTTTCTGGTCGCTTTTCTTACAATTTCGATGATCGTTATATTGCCGAATTCAACTTTGGTTACAATGGTTCAGAACGCTTTGCCAAAAATCGTCGCTTAGGTTTTTTTCCTTCCTTTGGGCTTAGTTACAATATATCTAACGAAGCATTTTTTGAACCTGTCAAAGACGTCATCTCAAAACTAAAAATTCGAGCGACGCATGGTTTTGCCGGTAACGACCAGATAGGCCGTTCGCAAGATCGCTTTTTCTATTTATCTGATGTAAATATGAACGATTTTCCGATCGGATTTGGTGAGCTTTCGGGCTATAACAGACCGACCATTGCCATTCGTCGTTATGCCAATCAGGATATCACTTGGGAACGATCGCGGCAGACAAACTTAGGACTTGAACTAGGCCTCTTTAAAGATTTCGAATTAAATGTAGATGTGTACAAACAAATACGTAGCAACATTCTCACCGGTCGATCTTATATACCAAGTACCATGGGACTTCGTGCTCCTATTGTTGCCAATACCAATAAAGCAGAAAGTAAAGGGGTAGATCTTACGCTAAATTATAACAAGAATTTCGGCGACAGCTGGTATATTCAGGGCCGGGGAACGATGACCTACGCCGTGAGCAAAAAATTGATCGTGGATGAACCTGCTTACAAAGAGGCTAGCCGCTATACGGTAGGAACTTCAGCGTCCCAAGAGTTTGGTTACATCGCTGAAAGACTATTTGTGGATGACCAAGAAGTACTGAATTCTCCTGTACAGTTCGGAAAACCAGGGTTGGATTATCTTGGCGGCGATATCAAATACCGTGACGTCAATGGCGATGGACAGATTACAGATCTAGATCGTGTCGCGATTGGTTACCCAACAACACCTGAAATGATCTATGGATTTGGTGGTACTGTGGGTGGGAAAGGCTTAGACTTTAGCTTTTACTTTCAAGGTTCTGCACGCTCCTCTTTTTTCATAAATTCTGAGAATATCTCTCCTTTCTATTTAAATGGTGGTTCACAAAATGGGCTTTTACAGGTCATTGCTGATAGCTATTGGAGTGAGGAAAATCGTAATCTTTATGCCTTTTGGCCTCGCCTAAGTGAAAACATTATTGCAAATAATAATCAGAGAAGTACCTGGTGGATGCGCAGTGGAGCTTTCTTGAGATTGAAAACGGTTGAAGTCGGCTATACTTTCAAAGAAAGTTTGATGAAACGTATCAGAGCAAAAAACCTACGGGTTTATGCCAATGGAATGAATTTATTTGCCTTAAGCTCCTTTAAGATGTGGGATGTCGAAATGGGAGGAAAAGGAATAGGCTATCCGATTCAGTCCGTTTACAACATTGGTTTACAACTGGGCTTTTAATGTTAACTACAACCGAGAAATAATGAAAAATAAAAATATGAAAAAGACAGCCACCTATATCGCATGCCTCTTGTTTAGTGCTTTTGGTGTTTCTGCCTGCAAAGATTATATCGACGTCGTTCCGGATAATGTGGCGACAATTGACAACGCCTTTTCCCTGCGAAATGAAGCTGAGAAATTTCTCTTCACTTGTTATAGATGGTTACCAAATAATTCGGATGCTCAAAGCAACATAGGATTTCTCGCTGGCGACGAAGTCTGGCTACCTGTCGCCCAACGTGAAATCTATCCGGCTAACAACTGGCGAATCGCCCGCGGCGGACAAAATGTGAATCAACCGCTAGTAGACTCTTGGAGAGGTGGCTTATGGATCGCTATCCGAGATTGTAATATCTTTTTGGAAAATGTTTCTGATCTATCTAAAGTACCTGATCTCTCCGTTGATGATCGTTCGCGATGGATTGGAGAGGTATTGTTTCTAAAAGCGTATTACCATTATTTATTATTGCGCCAATATGGCCCAATTCCTGTGGTTGAAAATAATATATCACTTGATGCAAACCAGTCAGCTGTACGCGTAGAACAACGTCCTGTGGATGAGGTTGTCAATTATATCGTTACTTTGTTAGATTCCGCAGCGCAAAAAGCTGTTCCCTTAATTATTCCGAACAAAGCAGCAGAATTAGGCCGTGTGACAAAACCCATCATCCAGGCTGTAAAAGCTGAAGTATTGCTCACTGCGGCGAGCCCTTTATTCAATGGAAATACAGATTATCAGTCCATGCGCAATAGCAAAGGTGAACAGCTTTTCAATCCTTCCTACGATGCCTCAAAATGGACCAGGGCTGCTGAAGCCGCTAAAGCTGCAATTGAATCTGCCGATGCGGCGGGAATCCGTTTCTTCCCTTTCAATAAGGCTGAATATGGGCAGTTTAAGATGAGCGATGCAACAGCAAAGGTGCTAGGTATTAATTTAGCGTTCAATGAGCGCTGGTCTGCTGAACACATTTGGGCAAACCCGAATTATCAGGCATGGAATATACAGCGAGATGCGATGCCCCTGTTAACTCCAGAGGCAGTGGTCGGTACAGCAAGGCAGCACCTAAGCGCGCCGTTGAAAATTGCAGAAATGTTTTATACAAAAAATGGTGTACCCATCAACGAAGATAAAACATTAGACTTTAACGATAAGTCGACCTTACGTGTGGCCACCGCTGCAGATCGCTACTATATCAAAGAAGGATATACCACGGCACGTTTAAACTTCGACCGCGAACCACGCTTTTATGCTGACCTGGGTTTTGACGGGGGTATCTGGTTTAAGTTTGATACTAAAAGCCTCTCAGATGAAGATACCTATTATGTGCAGGCAAAGTTAAATCAGCCTGCCGGCGCAAATAATCATGGATGGATCAATGAAACTGGATATTTTCTTAAAAAATTAGTCAACTGGGAGCAAGCTTTCAGTAGCAATGGTGTCAGTTATAAATCCTACCCTTGGCCAGATATGCGCCTAAGCGATATTTATCTGATGTATGCTGAGGCGTTGAATGAAGCCAACGGTCCTTCAGCTGATGTTTACGCGTATTTAGACCGCATTCGTGAACGTGCAGGAATCCCGGGTGTATTATCTTCTTGGAGTCAATTTTCTTCAAACCCTGACAAGCCTACAACCAAAGAGGGGCTCCGCGAAATTATCCAACGGGAGCGCATGATCGAATTGGCCTTTGAAGGAAAACGTTATTGGGACTTAAGACGCTGGAAATTGGCCGTCAAATATTTCAATCAAAACATTACCGGATGGAGTGTAAACCAAGAGGTCAGCGCAGATTACTACCAGATAAGAACCTTATTTCAGCAGACATTTGTAGCGCCTAGAGATTATTTCTGGCCAATTGCTCAAGGCGAATTAACCGTAAATCCTTCATTGACACAAAGTCTTGGTTGGTAGCCCTTTTCAATTTTATCCTTAAAGTCACAACGAAATGAATATAAACAGAAAACTAATGCAGGCTATATTTTTCTTCTGCATCTTATTCCAAAACTGTAAAGAAGAAATTCAGGTTGCACCAGTCGTAAACAGCGCTGCACCAGGTCAAGTGAGTAACGTAAAGGTAGAAAACTTGGCTGGGGCCGCACGGATTACCTATACCTTACCAAAGGATCAGGATTTATTATATGTCAAAGCTGTATACCAATTAAAATCGGGCAAAGAAATGGAGGTAAAATCCTCCTACTACAACAACTCACTGTTGGTGGAAGGTTTTGCAGATACTAATCCGCATGCAATTAAACTCTATGCCGTAAATAGAAGTGAAGTCAGTTCGGAGCCGATCGAAGTCTCTGTAACCCCTTTAGAAAACCCCATCTGGAATACTTTCCGAAGTCTGGAGGCCATTCCAGCTTTTGGTGGCATTCGGATCACTGCCGAAAACGAGACCGAGAAAAATCTCACCGTAATGGTGATGGTCGATTCGTTGGGTGAATGGGTACCTTCTGTAGACAACATCTATACTTCCGCTAAACAGATTTCACGTACCATCCGTGGGTTTGCACCAAATCCCAAACAGTTTGCGATTACCGTGAGAGACAAGTACATGAATTTTACTGATACCCTGGTCACCACCTTGACACCCCTGTTTGAACAGGCCCTTCCAAAATCGAGGTATACCGCAGTTACATTACCAACGGATTCTAAACAACAATATTCTTCCACGGGACTTTCTAAAATGTGGGATGGGGACATTATTAACTGGCCCAACATATCGTTGACTGACGTCACTGTCAATGGTCCACAATGGGTCACATTTGATACCGGTAAGTTGGCCAAAATGAGCCGGATTGTGATCTGGGACTATCCTGAATATACCAACAGTGGCCGTATGTATTATTATGGCGGGAACGTGCGATTTTTTGAAATATGGGGTTCGGACAACCCGCCTTCAGACGGCAGCTGGAACAACTGGACCCGCTTGGGTACATTCGAAAGCAAAAAGCCCTCTGGATTACCCATGGGACAACAAACGGATGAAGATTATCAACTCGCCAATTCGGGTTTAAGCTTTGATTTTGATGTCAGTGCACCGAAGGTCCGCTATCTACGCATCAAAACCATTAAAAATTGGCAGGGATCGTCCTTTATGTCCATCGCCGAATTACAGGTTTATGGCGATCCACGTTAGTACAACTTGTTTATTATCAATTAGACTATTATGAAAGTAGCACATATTAAAACATTCTTTATCATGTCCTTGCTTAGCATGGCCATGCTTTCTTTCCTTTGCTGTTCAAAGAGTGATGATTATAAAAAGTACCTCGAAGGCGGTGAAATTTCCTACACCGGAAAAATTGATTCCGTAAAGGTGTTCTCGGGTAAAGAGCGCGTCTATATTACTGGATTATTTATGGCCGACCCCAAGGTGGAACGTCTCAAAATATACTGGGATAATCGGCAAGATTCGACTGAGTTAAAAATCAATCGTACGGCTGGTGTAGACACCTTAAAAATTTCACTGAAAATAAGTGAAGGAGTACATAATTTTGAACTTATCACCTACGATGCCCAAGGCAATAAATCGCTAAGCGTTTTTAAAACTGGCGTATCTTATGGCGAACGATTCAGCTCGGGACTTATCAACAGACCAATGTATGCTGTTGACTACTTTGCGGGCGATCAAAAAACCACCGTCAATTGGGGGGGAATCGATCTGACAAGTGGTGCTCAGTTTACCGAAGTGGAGTATACCAATACGTCAGGGAAATTGGTTGTTCAGAGAGACTCTATCAAGTTAGGTAAAAGTATTCTATCGGATTTTCTCCCTGGCAAACCACTACGCTACCGTACATTATTTGTCCCGGATTCCTTAAGTTTAGATACATTCTACACGAACTATTCCGCCAATATATCGCCCAAGGAGGTTTATCTAAAAAATATGAACTTTCCTTTCGAGACTTCTGCCATGGGCGGTGATCGCTGGGGCACTCCGGCGGTGTGGCTTGTCAATGATGCGGCAAAGAACTTCAAGACAGCAGATGGAAAATATTATGGCGGAATTGAGATTCGGGATAAAAAAGCCTGTTTATCTTTGGAAGCAGGTTGGTGGCAATGGGCCTCACCCTCACCCAACTTAGCGCCAATTGTAAATGGTAAAATTTATCAAACGACCAACCTACAGCCCGGAAAATATCGTTTTACAATCTCAAAGATTGACAAAGGCAGCGCCGGTGTCGTTCACCTCATCGCCGCAAAAGGCAATGCCTTGCCCGATCAATCCGCCTTGAATACAGCCTTGGGCTTTCAAACCCTATCTGGAAGCAGTGCAATATTCGAATTTAGCGTAACAGAAGCGGGACCTGTAACCTTAGGTTTTCTCGGAAACATGAATGGAACCGCATCAGACGGCTCTTATTTTAAAGTCTCTGGCAATATGATCTTTGAAAAATTATAACCAAAATAGATGAATAGATTAGTTTTTTATGTCTTTTTTACAGCCTGCACTTTAGCAGGCTGTAAAAAGGCTACTCCCGAAAGCAGTATAGTGACGCCTACAGAAAAAACAGACGATATCGCACTTGCTGAGCTTGGTAAATTATCCTTTTCCAATATCACGACTACAGGTGCAATGATTACAGGAAAGGTGCTAAGCAAAGGTGGTGCACTTGTTACCAGTCGTGGCATCTGCTGGAATAAAGAGCCGAATCCGACCATCGACAATAATCCGATGGAAGCAACTTCCAGTAAAGGTTCTGGTGAATTTAGTGTGGCACTAACAACCCTTGACCCCTCGCAAACATACTACATTAGACCTTACGCCAAAAATAAGGGCGGAATTGCTTATGGCGAACAACAGGTATTGACCACGGCCGATATACAATCGGTTACCTTTGGCACTAATCCGATCTTTATTGTCGGATCATCAATCGCATATTATGACGTGAATATTATCAGTAGCGGCGGTGGTGCTATTACGGAAAGAGGGATATGTTGGAGCCTACAGGAAAAACCGACTTTAAACGATCACAAAGTGACGAACGGTTCAAAAGGTACTGGAAAATTTAGAATAGGTATACTCAACCTTAATCCAAGCACAAACTATCATTTACGCGCTTATGCAATCAACGAAACCGGTGTGAGCTACGGTCCCGATATCGCATTCCATACAATTGCTAAGGGTAAGGTAACCTATACGTTTAATAAAGCCGATAATCCTACGGCGCAACAACTTGCTGCTTATCAACGATTGCAAGTTGCGCTCGACAGTGCAGTGTGGTATGTCAATAATTATACTTCTGCTACGAAACATATTTATCTCAACTACGATCCAGGCGTACCGACAGCCGACGCTAACAATGAGGGTTGGATGCGATTTGGTTCGGGTGAAGGATACCAAAATATCCGTACCATGTTGCATGAGATGAATCATACCTTGGGGACTGGAACGACAAGCTGGTGGTCGCAGGCGATTATAAATGGTAAATATAGTTTGGCAAACGCCAACAAAACGCTAAAAATGATTACTTTAGATGAATCAGCCGTTCTAAGTGGTGATAGCATGCATTGGTGGCCTTATGGTTTAAATCAAAATTCGGAAGTCAGTTCCAGTTGGGACTACGTCTACAACTGTCTGATTATAGAAGCTATGCGTAAAGACGGTATGACCAGTCACAGTGGGCCTTATTAATAGCAAGCTAGCTGTACAAAAAAGAGCAGAGACACAGGATATCTCATGAGAGTTACTGTTTTTCTGCTCTTTTATTTTTTAGCTAATCCGTCACGTTTAACTTATATTATCGGGCAAATTTCCGAGGTGGCTGTACCGCTTTCGGTATTCAGAGGGCGAACAACCAAAGATTTTGGAAAAATGCTGTCTAAAATGTTTGATATCCTTAAAGCCAACTTGATAAGCGGTTTCATTAATATTCGTTTTATTGCTAATCAGCAATTGCGCGGCGCGGCGCATCCGAATGTAACGGATAAATTCATTGGCAGATTTACCTGAAATAGACTTTATTCTTCTATACATATTGGAGTGGCTCATGCCTAACTCGTCGGCAAGCATTTTTACCGTAAAATTTTCATTCAACAAGTGCTTTTCAACTACCGCGATAGCGCGTTGAAGAAAATCTTTAAAGGCGGCCGGAACCTGATGATCTTTCGACTGCAATGTGATTTCACTGTAAAAATAGGTATGCAATCTATTTTTATTTTCTATCAGACTTTCCACTCGTGCCACGAGTAACTCTTTATCAAAAGGTTTAACAATATAGTCATCTGCCCCAACTTCGATCCCTTTTAATTTAATATCAAAAGACGAACTTGCAGTTAACAAAATAATAGGAACATGGCTCCGCTTTGTATTGTTCTTCATATGTTTGCAGAGATCGATTCCAGAGTCTCCACCCATCATGATATCACTGATGACGATACTTGGTTCTATTTTTTCCAACACAGTTATTGCCATCTCGGCACTGTCTGCTTTAATAACTTCATATTTGTCAGAAAAAATTCCGGCAATATAATTTAGCATATCTTCATTATCATCAACAATTAATATTTTCTCCTGCATACCATCACCATACCACTCGTCAAGTGGTTGTCGTTTTTTGGAATAGATTGAAGGTGTATGTTCACGCTTATCTTCTTCCGCAGAAGCAAGATGTCTAGAAGAAGCCTGTTGTAATTCGACAGTTGCATCAATCGTCGTTGAGTTGACCTGATGAATTGGTAATCGTATTGTAAAAGTAGCTCCAGCTTTTGGATTTGCAGTATATTCCAATTTACCTTCGTGCAGCGTAATAAATTTTTTCACAAAAAACAGTCCGATCCCAAAACCATCTGCGCTTTGGTTGAATAGATTAAAATTACGTTTAAAAGGTTTGAAAATTTCTTCTGTCAAATGGGTTGGACACCCCTGTCCGGAATCGATGATATCACATATCAATTCGGATTTTATACGGTTCACTTTAACAGATACAGATCCCCCTTTGTCTGTATATTTGAGCGCATTTTGAAGTAAATTGATGAAACAGATTTCGAGTTTTTCATTATCTGCATTTATAATCAGTTTCTCAATAGTTGTTTCAAATGAATAAGTAATATTTCGAGCACTGGCCAATTGTTTAAAGGACTCAAAGGCGTCTCGCCACACCTGTATAATGTCAAAAACCTTACTGGAGAGTTCGTCTAAATTACCATCGGATTTTCTAAACAAAAGAAGCTTATCCGCAAGGTTTAACAACCGCTTGGAATGATTGTAAATAGACAGTAGCTCGTCTGAATCTGCCATATTCTTTTTTGACTTGACGACTATATCTTTAATCGGATTTACAATGAGTGTCAATGGAGTTCTGATCTCATGGACGATGTGAGTAAAAAATGCCAGTTTATCTTCGAGTAATTCGTGTTCTTTATCACGCTCAAACTCTGCAGTCTTCACTTTAAAGAGCAATAAAGCTTTATTCTCCCTATACCTATTATAAAAATAGAGTACCGCAGCGAGTAGCAAGAAGTATCCTAGATATGCCCAAAAACTTTGATACCACGGAGGCAAAACTTCTATTTCGATAATTCGTTCTGCCGGGTTCCATTCGCCATTTGCATTGGTTGATCTAATATGTAATTTGTATGTACCTTCTCTAAGATTAGAATAATAGGCTGTCCGTTGTTTATTAACGTAATTCCAATCTTTGTCCCAGCCTTCCAAATAATAGGCGTAGTCGATCCTATCCGAAAAACTAAAGTCCAATGCCGCATAGGAAAATGATAATACTGCTTTATCAAATGGAATTTTTAGACGCTTCACCTCATTTAAAGGAATTTGTCTCTCCTGCCCACTCTGGTCATATGGCATATTATCGATACTCAATCGGGTCAATTTTAACGCAGGAAAACGGGTCTTAAATAATACGTCCTTCGGTCTGATGATATTAAAACCACGTATGCCTCCAAAAATCAACTGATCATCATGCAATTTGATGGCAGCGTTGTAATTAAATTGGTTACTTTGAAGACCGTCTGACTGGTAGAAGTTTTGAAATGTTTTTTTTTGTAAATCCAATTTGGAGAGTCCGTCGAGTGAAGATATCCACATGTTGCCTTGTGCATCCTGTAAGCTATTTAACAACGTATTACTAACAAGTCCATCCTTTTCGGTATAGCGCCTATAGTTCATTGTATTTAAGTTCAGATGTAAAAGTCCTCCCCCTTCGGTGCCAAGCCAAAGAAAGCCATTTTCTGTTTGTTGGATAAAACGAATTGGAGTACCGATCTGATAACTCTTGTATTTCATCGTACGCAAATCCAGTCGGAATAAGGAATTCCAGGATCCCATCCACAAGGTAGCATCTTTATCTTCGTAAAACGTCAACACGTCATTTATTGGTAAATCGAGGTATTTAAACTGATCTGTGATGGTATCTAAGCGATAGACATTTCCACTGGCAAGGGTGGAAGCCCAAAATGTCCCCCTACTGTCTTTAAATAAACGCCATACAGCATTATTGGCGTATGGCGTATTCGGATAGTAACAGCTATAATGCTTAACATCGCCTGTTTTTGTATTTAATTTTACAATCCCCATATCGTAGGTTCCAATCCACAACTGGTCATTTTGATGCTGAAGCAAGGATGTTATAAAAGAAGGTTTGCTCTGCATAGGAGCTGAATAGGTATAATTAACCAAATGGCCTTCCGATATACTCCATTTATATAATCCATCCCCGTCAGTTCCTATCCAAATATGATCGCGATCGGCCTGTTCGAATGATAAAATAAAATCGGTGGTATTCACCCGTTGACTATTGGGAATAAGTTTAAATGATTGAAATCTTCTTTTTACGGGATCCACAATATTGACCCCACCCCTTAGCGTGCCAATCCAAATCCGATCATCTTTATCTTCCCAAACAGCAAAAACAGATCGACTGGTTAATTGTTTTTGGTCAAATCCGATATACTCTTCGAAAGTTTGTGTCGTGGTGTTAAATTTCTGAATGCCCGCACCATCGGTACATATCCACAGCTTTTTGTCTTTTCCAAAATAAAGGTTAACGATAGCTTTTCGATAAGTATCGTACTTATATTGTTCAAACACGCCCGTTTTTATATGATAACAATTAATTTTTTGATAATTGGCAAACCAAACGTCCCCGATTGCCGACACAGCCATAGTTGTCGACTGGAAATCACCCTGTTTCACAATTGAAAAACTCTTCTTTTTGCTATCATAATAAGCCAAACCAAGATGATCTATTATTGCCCAAATTCCAGCATCAGCTGCCTTGCAAATAGCTGAAACACGATAGTCGAAATCCTTTTGGCCAGCATATGGTAAAGGTATCCTAGTCGCAATACTTACATCCTTCGTTTCCTCAATTTTAAAAAGCCCTTTAGATCCGCCTTGCAAAAATAACTGACCTAGCATATCCTTCTCTATTTGATGGATCGGAAAATTTAGAAGTTTATTTTCTCTTTGCGAACGCACCAACACTTGCTTACAAACTGAACGATTGGCGTCTATAACTGCCAACCCACTTTTGGTCGCAACATAGAGCTGCGCGGAAGCACTTTCGGCGATCGCAGTTACACGATTGTCGGGAATGGTATTATTAGATAATGGCTCATTTTTAAAAACTTTAAATTCATATCCATCGTAACGATTCAGGCCATTGGATGTTCCAAACCACATAAACCCATCCTTATCCTGAAAGATAGCCGTTACAAAATCGTTTGAAAGTCCTTTATCAGTGCCTAAATAAGCGATAGCTGATTGACACCATACAACATGTACCGGCAAAAGTAGCCCGAGAAGGATCAAGTAGACGTTTTTCATAAGAAGATTATAATTGTTTTAGTGACAATTAATTTACAAATAAAACCATTGATCGACAAATTCGAGATACAATATTTAGGATCCGATGGGTGCTCTCCTAGGTTAATGTGGTAATTTGGTGCTGCTAATGGTCTAAATATCTATAGCTTACCTGATTTTCTTGACATTGCAAATAAAAAAAGCGAGGATAAGACCTCGCTTTTTATCGAGCTGTTGATAAAAAAGTCCAATTTATCAGACTCATAAATTTATAATCTTACCTATAATCTACATTCCGGATAGGTTTATACTCACCATTAAATCCGCTGCGAAAACTTCTTAGAGATATTACTTCAATCGCTGTAAACGTTCTTTCGCAGATGGAACAATATCATCATCTTTCTCATAGTTTTCAATAACACTTTTCAATGTACTTTTTGCCTGAAAAGTATTCCCTTTGCGTGCATAAGCATCTGCGAGCAATATAAAACTCTTAGCTACCCAATATTCTTGTGCTCCCCTATTGTTGATAACATCAAAAGCAGTTTCCAACGCTTTATCATATTCCTTATTATCATATTGCAGCAGCGCCACGCGGTAACGCGCCTCTGCGCCAACAGCAGACTGGCTTTTCAGTGCAGCCAGGTTGAATTCTTTCAGGGCAGCCGCGACGTTCTTTTCTTTCAGTAAGGACCTTCCGTTGTATAAATAGGCCTTTGCTATTTCCTCCTGAGTTGCCCCTGCATAATTCTTGATCAAATTCACGTATTTGGCCACCTGTTCCATATCACCAAGTTCGAAATAACATACCATCAGGCTGGTTACCGCATACCCATAATTCTTTTTATACTCCTCATTGAGTTCCAATTTTTTCAGATGCACAATAGCTTCATTGTATTCCTTGAGTCCTAAATATAAAGCAGCCACTGTTAACAGGGTATTCTCCGTATACTTACTCGTCCAGTCGTTCAGTATAATATTTAAATCGTGCAACGCTTCCTGCGGGTGACCTATACGGTAAGAACTTACACCACGGATATAACGCGCGAATTTCTCCTGTTTAGGTTTTGGAAATTTGTCGAAATAAGCGTTGATAGCTTCCACGGCTGCACCGTACTCACCGCGGGCAAAGAGCGAATGGGCTGCCTGGAAAGCCATATTATCCTGCTCCGCAGGACTCAGATTTCCCACATTAGTACCTACAGCGTAACGAATATAGCTCGAAGCGTCTCCCTGATCGAGGTAAATATTTTCAATAAAGCGCATAGCCTGCTCCGCCTCAGCGGTTCTGGCATATTTCTCCACTACTTTTTGGAAAGTAACTTTAGCTGCTTCGGGTTCATCATTGTTGTACTGTACAAGCCCAATGGTCATTAGGGCACGAGGAATATAACTACTACGGGGATACTTTTCAATCATTCCTTGCAACCCATTGAGTGCATTATCATAGTTTCCCATCGTAAAATAGGTGTAAGGAATTTCAAAAGCTGCATCATCCGCATAATTAGAAGCGGGGAATTGCTTCAGCACGGAACGTAGCGTACTCATCTTCTTTTCATTGTCGCCTTGCAGACCAAAGATAATACCACGCTGGAAAAAGGCATAGTCCTGATTAGGTGCTTTGCTGTTGATCAGCTGGTCATAATATTTGTTTGCCCGGCTGTAATCGCGAAGACAAAGATACGAATCACCCAGTCGGGCGATGACGTCATACCGTATATTCTGATCCACTGTACTTCCACCGGCAGTTAGAAAGCGTTCAAAATACTCTGCCGCCAATGCAAAACGATTATTTCGATAGGCTGCATATGCAAGTCCATAATTGGCATAATTGTATACTTCACTATTTCGAGCAGCGGGCAAACTTAGGAACCGGGAAAAGTTTTCTACTGCTTCCCCAAATTTGCGGACTTCGTACATTGCCTCAGCCTTCCAATAGGTGGCAAGAGCAGCCATTTCAGCGTTGGCTGGAAACTTTTCCGATCGCATAAACATCGATATACTGTTCTCGAAAGCACGCTCATTATAAAACTCCAGTCCGCGATAATACGTTACCTTTTGATAGATCGCATTGACTTCCCTTCCGCGTTGCTTTAGCGATTCAAGCATGCTGACCCCCGCGTGGAAGTTGGTTGTACCCCGCAAGATTTCAGCCGATAACGTTTCTGGACTTTCTAGCCTCTTTGTACCAGGATCAGCAGGTTTCACTTCTTGTGCTATATATATTTCGAGTACTCTTTGCGCAGCTTGGGTAGAATCCAGTTCGAGCAGGACTTTGGCATAGTTAAACAGCGCATCAGCTTTCACTTGTCGATCGAGGTCTAATTTTGTCACCTTCACAAAGGCATCTCGAGCAGCTTGTTTGTTGCCGGTTTCCAAAGCAATGTGGCCTAAAGTCATGATTGCACCTTGATAAAAGGCGTCCGAAGATTTCATTGTCTCCAACATACCGCTTGCTCTTTTGTATTCGCCAGCCCCATAGGCCAAGAAGCTGATCCGATAATTATCAATATTACTTTGTGATGCGTCTGGATGACGTTTCATCAATTCATGATAATACGCTTGTTTATATTTTTGCTGCGCTAAATAAGTGGTGGTAGCGATCTGACGTAATTCTGCTTCTATAGCGTCACGATTGATACGCTTCATATCCGGGCTCCGACGTACCTTGACGGCATCGGCTAGCATAGGCCGGTAATCGCGTACAACCTCTATGGAATCCATAGTTTGTACTTCTCCGCTACTTCTTTGCTCAATAGATTGCTGCTTCTCTTTTCCATCTTTCTGCTGTTTCTCTACTTCCTGTGCATACCCTGTAGCTAGCAGAGCTGAAAGCGTCCCAGTAAACAGGTATTTTAGGTATTTATGACCGATTCTTTCTTTCAATATCATCATTCATCCGTATTTCTGAATTTTTCCAAACGTTCCTTTGCCGAGGAGACAATAGGGTATCCCTAATCAGTATATTCAAAACTAAAGAATTCAAACCACATTTGGTAATTTCAAACCTTAGATACTTCATTCCAGGGATTTACAACCCGAACCGCTGTCCATTGCTCAATCGGCAATCGTCCTAACACAATAATGGAGCCAAGAAGAAAAAATAAGAACAACATCAGTACTATTGCGCTACAATCGATACAGCTGTTAAGAATAGGCTTATTGATACGAATGGAATGATTTTGACACTTGCCAACTGCCATTCTCATACACCAAAGTCACTAGGTCAGTCATGCTAAAGCTGTCAAATTTCAATACAATTTTTGCAATCATATAATCTGCAGATTTTTCGACGATCTTGATATGCGTTTTGCAATTCAAAATTTCACCCTCTTGTTTATTCAAACATTCAATCACCGCACGGCGTCGATAGGTATGTATAGTGGAAGTATGAATTTTTTGACTGAAATCTTGGGCAAACAATTGCTCTAGCCCAAAAGATGCTCCGGCAGTAGTTACCGCAACATAATGCTGCAAGGCGAACTCTGCTGTGGAGAGATTAACAGGAACTATTTCTGATTTTGATACTGGTTTTTCAGCCGCCATGACAACTGATGATAAGGCAATTAAAGCTGCTACTGTGAATGTTTTTACGAATCCTTTCATACTATCTTTTTGTTTAATTGTGTTAGTTTATATCCTTTTCCTTTTTGATCCGAAACTACAGAGCAATATGCCGCTAGCCTAAAGACTTTAGACCAAAGGTCTCATAATCTCGGTGAATGGCGGAAATGTAAAGGTGAATATAACAACCGTGTTAGCTGCTGCATGCCAAATACTATACCAGTAGCCACAATAAACCCGTGTTTGCCTCTGAGCACATTTAAAGGCATTTTCAAGACGCTCTACGAAGAAGAAAGTGTGCGCATACGAACAATTTAAAATAGATTGTCCGTATGCGCACACCGCATAAAAAGCCTGACAAAAGATTTATGATAATAATAGATAATTGATGTTCATTTGCTTAAAAATGATATTCCGTGCAAAAAGATTTGTTCAATTTACATGTTTTATTCATGTTTCAGGGTAACTTTTCATATGCGCTACGTCTTTTTCATTATTCGTTATATAAATAGGAGTTTTAGCTATTATTTCTTGTTTGATGTATCATTGATATTTCTATGCTATTCCTTCGAAGCTTCTCTGCCGATTCTTTGTTCTTTGTTCGGGCCTTCATTGAACTTGGTTTGGGCTTTGTTAGCTTATTTACTGCCGTTTGCTTGCTGTTTCTCTGCTTATTCTTTGCTGTTTCTCTGCTTATTCTTTGCTGTTTCATTGGTATTTCTTTGCTATTTCTTTGCTATTTCATGGGTAGAAAAGCAAAGAAACAGCAAGAGAACATCCACGAACAAGTTAACATTGTACCTACCAAAAGCGAGTATAAGCTCCAAACTTAGCAATACAAATTAGCATACACACCTATTACCCTCCCGAAACTTAGAAAGCAATTCATAAGCTCAACGGCAAAAACCAACTGTTCACAATAAAAAAGTCACATCCGAAGATGTGACTCAGTAACTAGAAAGTTAATTAAACTAATCTTTTGCAATACAAAACTTTACAATTATTCTACTGGTTTTACAACAAAGGAGAAGGAATAATCTTTGTAAGGTAACGTATATTCCTCAAGCGGCCATGCTCCCCAGCTATTCACTCCGCCCACCCCCATCTGTTTAAGGTCAATATTAAGCTGTGTTTGCTTTCTCTTGACCAAGTCGGCAGCATGTCGCTGTTGACGCTTGAGACCATCATCCAAGTCCTTGTCAAAATAATGCAAAGCACTCATGCTAAACGTGGAATCTCCCGTAAACAACAATCCGCGACCACTTTTATTTTTTATTTCCATCCATCGAACATCCGTCTTATTGCCCGTCTCCTGTGGCATTACATAAGGAAAATACTGCTGATCCACCGTCTGTTTATATAGTCCCACAGGTGATGAAAAATTACGGTCAATGTAATTTTCCTGCGGTCCCCTTCCATAGTAATTGATCGTTTCAAAGCCTGAAGGCATGATCCATTGCATACCGAAACGTGGAAGAACAGCTACCTTTTTTGTGGTATCAGCAACGAATGACTGAGAAATACGCATTTCACCCAATTGATTAATGCAATATTTCATTTCCAGCTGTCCATATACTTGCGGCATTTTATAGGTTGCATTCACGTACGCTAGATTATTGACAACTGTTGATTTAATTTCAATCAATTCAATAGAGTCTGAAACCTGCTTCCAAGGCTTCAATTTTTCCGGTGTATTTGCACCAAAGTCATTATCATTCGGTGCACGCCAGAAATTACTCTTAAATGCGGTGTGTTCATCAACAAAAGACTGCCCTTTAAAATGATATCTCATTAGCCATCCTGATTTAAGATCAAACTCGATCAACAAATCCTTGGCCGACACGATGAGATTTCCTTCTTTTCGCTCCGTATTGATTTTTCCCTGTGCTAAAACGGCGGTATTAGGCCGAAAAACACCTCCCAAAAATAACTGTTCAGTTGCAATAATATGCCCAGTTGGAAGTAAAGCCTCGGCTTTTTTCAGTCGATAGGTCAGATTCAGAAACTTTTCGCCAGATTCTACGCTTTGATAAGGAATAGATAGCACCGCAGATTGTTGTGGCGACACATTCAAATTTTTGATTAACCCAGATTGAGTTTTTTTTCCATCAACTATTATTTCCCATTGTAGTTCAACATTTTCAAGCCCGCTAAAAAAGCGCTCGTTGTAAATTGCTATCTTTTTTTCGCCCAATAAACTAGTATGAATATCCTGATATACTTTTTTCATTTCCCATGCATGGGGATAGGGAGTTCTGTTCGCGTAAAAAATTCCTTTGGAAGCATAATTCCAGTCCGTAATAGCTTCTTTTGGTTCGTAATCTCCGCCATAAGTATATACCGTATCTCCTTTAGCATTGACTTTAATAAAACATTGATCCACAAAATCCCAGATATATCCACCTTGAAATATCCCTTTGTTTGCCCGAATGATATCCCAATAATCCTTAAAATTGCCCAACGAATTTCCCATGGCATGTGCATATTCACATTGAATAAAAGGCCTTTCAGGCTTAGGGTTACGGGCTGCATAATTTTTCATCGCAGATGGACTGGCATACATAGGCACCACTAAATCTGTATTCCAGTCAAATCTTAATTCGCCATAATTATTCACGGCCCTCTCGTATTGTACAGGACGGCTGCTATCGAGCTCTTTCATTCGGAGGTAGGCCCGATAGAAGTTATACCCATTTCCGGCTTCATTGCCCATACTCCAAATAATGACACTTGGATGATTCCGATCTCGCTGAATAAGACGTTCAACACGTGCTACATGCGCTTTCTCCCAACTCGGCCTATTCGCCATGGTGTAGGACAGATCATAGCCCATGCCATGTGATTCGATATTGGCTTCGTCGATCACATACAGACCGTATTGATCACAGAGCTGCAACCAATATTCGGCATTTGGATAGTGGCTGGTACGAACGGCATTGATATTGAATTTCTTCATAAGTTGTATATCCCGCAGCATATTTTCTTTTGAGATCACATGCCCTGAGACGGGATCTGTCTCATGTCTATTTATTCCTTTAATAAGAATAGGTTGTCCATTAACCAGCAACTGTCCACCCTTAATCTCAATCGTACGAAAACCGACTCGCAATGGAATGACCTCTACTGTTTTGTCCATATGGTCTATGAGCTTGACAACTACCTGATATAAATTTGGCACCTCAGCAGACCATAGTGCAGGACTATCTACTGTCTGCTCAACATTTATTTCCTGTCCAGAAACCTTCACAGCTTTACTTGATATCACCCGGCCATCCTGCTGCAGTGTGATCTCTGCCTTGAAATTTTCCTGATTAATCCGGTTAAAAATGAGTTTGGTTTTTAAGACTCCTTTATCAAAAGAAGCGTTGAGTGTTGGTGATAGTTGAATGTCACGCAGATGCAGCGGTTGTCGCATCAGCAAATAACAGTCACGCGTGATTCCGCTTAAACGCCACATATCCTGATCCTCCAAATAATTCGCTACTCCCCATCGCATAACGCGCATGGTAATCAGATTTTTTCCTTTTGTTAAATACTTTGTTATGTCAAACTCGGATGGTAATTTGCTATCCTCGCCATATCCGACATATTCGCCGTTTACCCAAACAGATAAATTAGATTTAGCAGCCCCAATGTGTAGAATAACAGGCTTCCCCTGCCAATCCGCAGGAATAACTACCTCGCGGCGATACACCGCGGTAGGATTGAAATCCATCGGTACAATGGGGGGATTTGGCTTGCCGATCAGATAGGTAAACTCAAAACCTGAAGTGGTATACATTGGAAAACCGTATCCATTAAGCTCCCAATTAGCGGGCACCTGAAAATTGTCCCAATGACGATCGTCATAGGTTAGTGATTCAAATTGAGCTGGCAACTGAGACGGGCTATTAACCCATTTGAATTTCCAAGAGCCATTCAAACTTAAATAAGAGGAGGATTCACGCCAATCGTAATTGACAATTTGATCTGTATTCGGAAAGGTTACAAAATCGGTATGCATGGGCAGTCGATTTTCTTCAGTTATCGTTTCATCCAACCAAGGGATCCCTTTTCGGATAACCGTATCTTGCTGTTCTTTGTTGTTTTGCTCATGCGTCAAAGTCACACTGGACTGTGCATGGCCCAACATGGTGACAATACTAGACAGAAAAATAAGCGTGAATTTAGTCACTATATGCATTTCTTTTATTTTTAGGGATAACAAATTAATTCGAAACGGTAGATTAGTCTGGCCTAATCGAACTTGAATAGATTGATGCGTCAAACTAATGAAATACATTTAAATCCCACTGGTCTCTCCAATTTATCTGTACTTCTTCATTCCCAAGATCAATAGGTAGCCAGATATACCTGCTATCCATCAGCTCTTTGGGATTCCATCGGTCGGCCATAAAAATAAAGGAATTCTCTTTTCCCGCTACGGGAAGTACAAATGTCGACTGACCGTCAAAAGTCAAGGCTGAATTTGGCCCCCGCATCGGATCACCGAGTGATTTCCAAGGACCAAAAAGATTCTTGGCGACATGCAGCTCGGCACGATTCGGTGCCCAACCCGTGCATCCGCTGGTGATCAGGTAATACTTATCCTTGTATTTGAATAATGCTGGAGCCTCCCTATGATTCCGAAAGAGTAAAGAATCCTTCGCTGTTACATGGAGGTAATCATCCGTTAACTGTACCATGCGTAAAGCATAATTTTCGTCGGATGAATACACTTGGTACGCCTTCCCATCGGTATCCACAAATAAACTCATATCGCGTGACATATTGTTATTTGGCCTGAAACTATGGACAAACTGAAACGGCCCGCGAGGAGAATCACTTACTGCAACAGCGGCCCTGGCCGCAGCATAGCCCTGACCTTTCAATTCGAGATGGAACCACATGACATATTTTTTCAGTTGCTCCTGATAGATAACTTTTGGTCTTTCCATAATACAGCCCCAAGCAATATCACTTGTAGAATCTGCGCTCGGTGCTAGCGCCAATCCTTCAAACTTCCAGTGGTGCAAGTCATTGGACGAATACACATTGACTCCCTGAGATGCCGTGCCACCACGTTTCTCTCCATACCAATAGTATGTTCCATTCTGATGAAGTACGCCCCCGCCATGTGCATTGATCACATCACCGCTGTCGTCTGTCCATCTTTCACCTGGCTTGAAACTACTCACCTGAGCCGGTTTCACTTTTTGATAGACCCGTACATAATCAATTTCATATTTTGCGGGAAGTAATTTATGATCTATCGCGCCACCATTTGTACCGCCAAGTGCCAAATTTAACAGTAAGTAATGCGGTTGGGTAAATGGATTGAAGCCTGTACCATCCCGATTAACCAATTGGTCCATCGCAACGCGAAGCATCTCAATATCGTCCACATACAGGGCAATAGCATCTTCATCCCAAATCATTCGCCAAATATGAAACTGATCAGCCCAAGCTTTTCCACCAAGATCTTTAACTGCCCTGGTATGACCGAACCAATGGGCTTTCCAGCGTTGCTCAGTACCCGTTGCGATATTGGCCAATATATTGCCGCGGTAATATTCCATGATGTCGATTTCTCCATTCGATGGCCATTCTTTGGTCGTCCCTAAAGTCCAGAAAGCAGGCCAAAGACCGTCCCCAACAGGTATACGTGCCCGGATTTCAAAGATTCCGTATTTCCAGCTTTGCTTTCCTAACGTATTTATTGAAGCCGAAGTATACCTTATCTGCTTTCTGCTGTTAATCCAATCTTTACTGCCTTGAATAAAACCCAGATGCTCGCGATGTTCTTTTTTTGCTTCAATAATCAATAGGCCATTACGACAGAAAGCATTTTCCTTTTGATACCATTGTTCTTCGCGGTTACGTTTGAAACCTTCTTCGTAGCTCCACTTGGTTGTATCTAGCGTGCCTTGATAATCGAACTCATCCGACCAGACTAAGTTATACTCCTTTGGGATGGGTTTTTGGCTATATGCGGCAAAACAGCTTAAAAGCAGAATAAGACAGACAGATATAGGTGTTTTCATGATTTATTTTAAGTCTCTTTGAGCGAATAGTTATTGATTATTCGCAAACAAAAATATCCCCCTTTTTCTATCTAGACAAGGGGGATATTGAGTCAAAAAGAGGGATATATTCGTATTTATGTAATAATACGATGACACAAACACGATTTAGCTTTTCGAATTCCCAATTAGATTACAAACTCATTCCTAGAGTAAATGCTACCCCTTTAGATTCTAGATCCACATTTCCATACCCAATTCCCGTCAAAGGCATTTTAACAAATGGTTTCACGCCGATATTAATTTTATCGTTGATTTTCTTCTCAATAGAAACCGAAAAATCCGCGACACCAAAGATATGCTGGTTCTCGCCATTCACTTCATAGACGGCACTGTTTTGAGATCCGCTATAGCTCCCACCGCCTTCATAATCGAAAGTGTACTTTTCCTTCAGCATAAAATAACTTGAAAGCCCTGCGCTCACATTAAATTTGACGTTTTTACTTTTAAGTACGGTGTAACTTGCTGTCAAGGGAACATCAAGAACATCACAAACGGCACTTACATTGCTGGGCAACTGAGCCATCTCCGGTGGATTTGATGGTGTATAAAACTTATATGCTGATTTATAATTCTTCTTAGCATAAGTCGCTCCCACAGAAACATGAAATCCTTTTGCGAGCGGATAGGAATAAGCCAAGCCGACATTTTCACTAAGGGAAGATTTCCCTGCTCCACGTACGCTTGTAAGATCTGGCCCAACGAGGAAACTAACAACCGACCGCTCCTCTTCCTTCCTCATGGCACCTATGGTTTCTTTAGGTTGATAAATAGCTGCCAAGCGCTCCCCTATCCCTTCAATCGGTTCTTCTTTTAAGTTGAAACTAGGTAATCTACGATGACTATATTCTATAGGAGGAATAGTAAATGTTGTTTCCTGTTTTCCATCCTGTATCCTTGTCAAATTTATATCGGCGACCTGCATCAAAAGAATATCCTGCAGTATTCTATTTTCACTTGGTACCGCTAAACCACTATTCATACCTGTATGCGGCTGAAATGCAACCCCACCTAAATCTTGTTCAGGTTCATGTCGCAAATTTTCCTGACGATGAATAGTTCCATTTTCCAGCCCTTCTTTTTCAGACAAAATATTGGCTTCTTTGATTTCATTCAGCACTTCGTTAGACTTAAGTAATTGGTCATTCCAGATAAAAAAAGCTATTAAAACTGCTGCAACTGTGGTCGCTAATGTTATTAAAAGTACAATCTTTCTTTTCTTTAAACGATTTGACTGATTCAACCGTGATTCTATATTTTGCCAATGTGATTCATCAAACTCAAAATGAACATCATTTAGGCCGTCTTTGAAAATTTCATCAATCTTATTTTTATCCTTTTCCATCATGCTTTCTTTTGAGTTTTACCAAATTTTACCCCTTGAACTTCCATTATTTGTACAAGTCGCCCGCGTGCTTTATGTAAATTAGATTTTGATGTTCCAATAGCAATACCCAGCATGCCACTAATTTCCTCATGTCCATAACCATCTATTGCGTAGAGGTTGAACACCGTTCTGTACGCCGGTGGAAGCTGCTGTACCATCGCCAATAGGTCTTCATAGTTTAACTTTTGAGTAATGCTATCATCTTCCACAATAGCGTGCTCATACAAGGATACATCAAGTAGGAAGCCCTGTTTAATCTTTGCGCGGTAAAAATCAATTGCAGTATTCGTCATGATTTTTTTGATCCATATGGAAAAAGGCTTCTGAAAATCATATTTACCAATATTTTTAAAAACCTTAAAAAAACCTTCATTTAAAATACTTAGTGCATCTTCTCTGTTATTAGCGTAGCGCAGACATATACCTAAAGACATCGCATAGTAAATGGTATAAAGATCTTTCTGAGCTCTCCGGTCCTCATCAATACATCCTTTAATAATATGGATAGATTTTTCGTCAACTTCTGTTATCGCCACTCGATATTGCTTCTTTCTTTTGATAAATATAGTATTAAGTCTAATACGAACGGATTATAAGAAAGGTTGCCTGCAAAAAATATTTTTTTTGAATCAATTTCAAAGCAACCTTTCTTTTGAAATGATCGTAATATCAACAGATTATTTAAAAAAAGGCACTCATATGAAAGTAACAAAAAAACACGTAAAGCTAGTCTTTCTCGGTCTATTGACCTTAACAATGTTTTCTGCATGTTCAAAAAACGATGCAGCTCCTGACAATGTAGAAAATAAAAATAGGGGTATACAAATATCTGCCAATACCCAGTTTGGTAATATCCTGACCGATGCAAACAGTAGAACACTGTACTTTTTCTCCAATGATACAAAAGGAATCTCTACCTGTAATGGCAATTGTTTGGCAACTTGGCCAGTTTACCACAGTAACGAAACAAGTACGGATGTAAAAATTGATAAAAGCCTGATGGGTGAAATCACACGCGAAGATGGTTCCAAGCAAAGTACATTTAAAGGCTGGCCGCTTTATTACTATGCAGGCGATGGTCAATCTGGTCAGGTGAAAGGGGATGCTATAAATAAAATATGGTATGTAGCCAAACCCGACTATTTACTTATGGTTGCCAATGCCCAACTCATCGGACACGACGGTAAAAACTATTTAGGTGATTATACCGAAGGAATAGCAAAAACAATGTATCTAACAGATGATACAGGTAGAACACTGTATGCCTTTAAGCCTGATAAATTTAATAAAAACAATTATACTGCCGCAGATTTCAGCAATGATCCGATCTGGCCAATTTTTCAAAAAGAAACAGGAGCCCTTCCTTCGCTTATTCGTACAACTGATATCGCCGTAATTAGCGTCTATGGAAAGAAACAGTTGACTTTCAAAGGATGGCCCTTATATTACTTCGGTCAGGATATACAACATGGAGACAATAAAGGAATAAGTTTCCCACGTGTTGGTGTTTGGCCGATCGTAAATGACGATACAACCGTTGCTCCTGCAAACTAAATCTATACTAACGATTCAAACATATGGCAAAAACACACAAAACAGCAATTCCTTGCCTCATAGCATATCATCACTTCGTCATTTCGCTCTTAACCATATCGGCTCTCACTTTCTCCGCCTGTACGAAAAAGCAGGCGCAGGAACTTACGACCAATCCAGATAACGGTACTGAAACGGTGACAGCCGAGAATGTATCGTATACGAATTTTTCTAAAGCTCTTTTCGAAAGCAAATGTAGTTCATGCCACGGAACAGGACGTTCGGCTAGCGGACGATGGACATTTAATGGCTATACTTCCGTAAAAGACAACATCGCAAGAATTAACAACGCTGTACTGGTCACCAAATCCATGCCGATAGGCGGGGCGCTAACTGCAAAAGAAATAGAACTGCTTGATGCATGGATAAAGAGAAATTCACCTGAAAATTAATGATATCAATATGAAAAAAATTAACATTTACATGGTGCTCTTCATGATGCTTATCAGCGTGGGGACATTTGCTCAACAAAAGACCTACCTTGTTTCAAAAGAAAACAGCATTACCTTTTTTAGTAGCGCCCCTTTAGAGAACATTGAAGCTAAAAGTACATTAGGCGCTTCGGCTATAAACCTTCAAACCGGAGACATCATTTTTAGAGTAAAAAATACATCTTTTCAATTTGACAAAAAGCTGATGCAGGAGCATTTCAATGAAAACTACATGGAAAGTGACAAATATCCCCTATCAGAATTTAAAGGCAAAGTCGAAAATGCGGACAAATTAACAAAAGACGGTAATTATACGCTTAACGTAACAGGAACACTTCAGGTTCATGGAGTTACCAAATCCTACAGCACAAAGGTCGAGTGTACCGTAAAAAATGGAACAATAAGGGCTATTTCAAATTTTCAAGTAAGACTTGCAGATCACAAAATAACAATTCCATCGATCGTTGGAAAAAAGATTGCTGAAGTCGTCAAAATAACCATTGATGCGACCTACAAACCCTAAAAATTCGATTGCATTTCAAATGAAAAAAACGCTACTTATACTCTTGTGCTTAACTTCTGCAACATCATATGCCCAGGAAGACCTTGAGAAATTGATTCATATCGATACACCGAAAAATGAAAAGGTCACAGCAACCTTTAAATCCGGCAACCTGATCAATCTTAAAACTACAGAGACTATTCATCGAAATGAGATGGACTTTCGAGTAGATCACCGTTTTGGTGATATCGCGGGCAGTGCAGGCGGTGGGAAAAATTTCTTTGGTCTGGATAATTCTACAGACATCCGTATAGGATTTGATTATGGCCTCTTAGATAATCTAAATATCGGAATTGCCCGCGCGAAGGGTGCGACCGACGTTAGACAACTCTTTGAGGGCAATCTGAAATACCGATTTATCGACCAAACAGTAGATAATAGTGTCCCTATTTCCGTAGCTCTTTTTGCAAGCACTACCCTATCTGCAATGGAGGCAAGTACTGATAAAGCTTCGGCTGCAAGCTTTGATACCTTCAGTGACCGATTAAGTTATGTAACGCAACTCATTATTGCTCGAAAATTCAGTTCAAATCTATCGCTCGTTTTGGTACCGTCCTATCTTCACCGCAACTATACCGCACATAATGATCAAAATGATTTGTTTGCACTTGGAATTGGTGGACGGGCGAAAGTCAGCAATCGGGTCGCATTAGTGGCGGACTATACATTACCTTTCCGAAAATCATCAAATAAAAAATACCGTGAAGATTTAAGTGGGCAGCGTTACTATAATGCCTTAGGGATAGGTATTGAAATGGATACTGGTGGACATATATTCCATCTAAATTTCACAAATGCGACGGCAATTCAAGAATCTCAGTTTATCAGCGAAACAAATAGCTCTTGGGCTAAGGGACAATTCCGCTGGGGATTCAGCATCGCTAGACGTTTCAACTTCAATAAAAAATGACAGTTAAAAACCTGAATTAAAAACCATTAAAAACAATAATACGCTCGGTAAATTAAAAATTAAAAAGCTAAAAAACAGATAAGCTTCTACCTGTCTTAATGAGCATAAAAAAAATTCCCCAACAGATTCTACATCTGTGGGGAATTTTACTATTACACAATATTAACCCTATAAGTCATTTAACCAAGTATTGACTTCGTCTTGTGTTTTTCCGGTCTTCTTTTGAAGCTTACCTAATAACTCGTCTTCTTTGCCTTCTGCATACATCAGATCATCATCTGTAAGGTCTGCGTATTGTTGTTTTACCTTGCCTTTGATCTCATTCCAACGGCCTTTCCATGTTAAATCACTCATAATTATTCTCCTTTCATTAGTTATTAATAGAACAGTTATAATCAAATAATCGTTTTGATTTTTTTTAATCTTAATCGTTATACCAGCACTTCTTTGTCTTGCTATTATTATTTTCGGTTACAATTAGCGGTCCAAGCTTTTCCGTCTTTTGTGTAGCCAATTGTTAATTTTCCAGCATCAATACGAATAACTCCCGTACCAGCCGAACCAATATTGATTAAGACATTATTCTTTTTCTCAAAATCTACCCCATTAAGATTAGGAATACCATTTCCGAAAGCAAAATTATAGGTATCGCCGGCTTTTGTTACCGTAACTGTCCCTTCTGCCGCTGCAACATCATTATCATTGTTGTTTAAATCATCAAAAGAGATTGTACCTTCGTATTTCCCAATAAAAAGATCATTGTCTGCCGGATCATCATCTTTGCTACATGCCGTAAAACCCACTAATACAGTTAAAATAAGCATACCTAGTCCCAATGTTTGAATTAATTTTTTCATACGTCAAATGTGTTATTGTAAATATTCTATTTTATTATAACAGGGTAAAATTCAAACTTTATGCCATCCCACTTTCGCATCCTCAACATCCGTATCAAATTCCTAATAAGAGGTATAAATACCGTATTAGAGTATTTATATCATTTTTAAGACAAGTTTAGCTGGCATAACATCTTACTCATAGATACAATGACGCACGATTTTGTAAACTTTAGGTTATCAGTAGTTTTCAGTTTTAAAAGGTAAGATCGCCGGCAAAATATTTCTGAAAAAACTTGGATCGAAAGCCCATTATCGCTAAATTCATTTATCCCAAGCCTACACTATGGAAATCAATCATGCGCTTAATGTCCGAAGATTTGAAGATTACTTTGACTTATGGAGTTCCAAAGTATACCAATATGCCGTCCATAAAACCAAATCTTCTTATCTAGCGGAAGAAACTGTACAACGTGTATTTATCAAGCTCTGGAAAAATATGCGAGATAAAACGATCGATGCCACCATAGAATCCCAGATTTTCTGTATCACCCGAACAGTGGTGATCGATCTGGTCAAGGCAGAGTATAACCGAAAGAAACTTCTGGATCACGATCAGACTTTAGTGTTGCGCCATAGCCCTCAGGATGATTTTTATGCCAAACAGCTTACATCCACACTTCATGAAATTGTTGATAAACTACCGGAGAAACGCAAGGAGATTTTTATGTTAAGCCGGTTTTCTAATCTTTCGCATAAGGAAATTGCGAACAAGCTGACCATATCGACGAAAACTGTGGAGAACCAACTGACACTAGCACTAAAAACCATTCGAAAGGCTTTACTGTTCAGTATGCTGGTGCAAATTATTTTTTAATTTCTTTGGGGGCTAGCTCATTTTCGATCGTAATCTTTATACATGAAGATTACAAAAACACTCATCGACAAATACCTAAGCGGTAAAGCCAGTGCGGAAGAAATTGCCGCAGTAGAAAATGCGCTGGCCAATAACGAGTTTTATTGGGAGGATTTTATGCCGGAAACGGAATGGCAAGGATATGAGATGGATTCGGATTTTAAAAACCAAAAGGAAATAAAAGCGCATATTTTCCAACAAATAGGGCAAAAAAATAAGAATCGTTTGGGCTGGTTAAAATATGCGGCTATTATCTTCTTCATCGGAATCGGAGCTTGGCTGGGATTAATCCAAATCGACTCTACTAAACATACCACCACATACCGTAGCGCAAAGAAAGTCCAGCCCACATCACAGGAGCAACCAAGTAATTTATATTATATCAATTCAGGTAATACCATTCAACAAGTTTCCGTTCCAGACGGTTCTACGATCGATCTATACCCCAATTCCGAAGTAAAATTCAGTTCAGATTTCACATCCATTAGCGCACGTAACATCCAATTAAAGGGTAAAGCCAAATTTACGGTAGCAAAGGATAAGACAAAGCCTTTTCACGTTCATACGGCAGATTTGATAACAACCGCACTTGGCACTGTTTTCAGTGTGGAAGAAGGAGGTAGCGCAGTTACAAAAATAAAACTCTATGAAGGCCGTATTGAAGTCAAAAGCAATCAGCATGCTGAAAACAAACAGGCCCTACATCTACAATTTCAACCCAACGAAGAAATCAGCATTGATCGTAAGCTACAACAGATCATTGCCGAAACCCGAGTCAATACTTCTCCATCCAGCAAAAGGGGGTCATTCTTAAAAACTAGCGGACAACTGATCTTTAAAAACCTCCCATTGCAAGATGTACTTCACATCATCAGTCATAATTATGGCCTTAAACTAAGCGTTGAACCGAAAGATATACGAGATAAATACTATAGTGGATCGTATAAAAATACAGCATCTGCATACGTCAACATGCTAGCTGATATCCAAGCACTGCATAAAATAACCATTCATGTACAAACCGAATAACATTCACTCACATAACCCACAAATTATGCACAATTATTTACCTTCCAAGCATAGTATCCTGACTATGCTATTGTTGAGATCCAACATTCAAGCCGACGTAAACTGGGCACTGCGTCTTGGCGTTATGGGGCTTTTGTCAACAAGCTATCTTCTTGCTAACGCCCAACAAAATGCCACCATTAACGGAGTAATCAAAGATGAAACAGGAAAGCCCATCCCCTCGGCAACGGTTACCCTACGTAATGTGACGAGCGGATTGAAAAAAACAACAACCAGCAGACAAGACGGAACCTTTTCACTGGACCAGATTCCCGCTGGACAGGGCTACCAGATCAGCGTATCTTCCATTGGTTTTAAGAGCAAAGAACTGGTGGATTACACCATTACCGACAGAGACAAACTAGCGATCAATATCAGTTTGGAATCGAGCGCGCAAAACTTACAGGAAGTTGTCGTTACAGCGCTTGGTATTAAACGCGAAAAAAAAGCGCTCGGTTATACGGTCGCTGAACTCAAAGGTGACGAGCTGACGCAGGGTAAGGAAACCAATGTGGCTAATGCCCTATCGGGTAAAGTTGCCGGCGTGCAGGTAAGCCGTGCGGCATCTGGTGCCGGAGGTTCATCCAAGGTCGTGATACGTGGTAACAACTCACTTATCGGTAATAGCCAGCCGCTCTATGTTGTTGATGGCGTACCAATTGATAATCAAAATATTTCATCTCCAAACCAATCTGGGGGAACCGATTATGGCGACGGAATCGGAAACATCAATCCCGAAGACATCGAAACGATGTCGGTATTAAAAGGCCCGAATGCGGCCGCACTTTATGGACAAAGAGGAAGTAATGGCGTTATCTTAATTACAACTAAATCTGGTAAAGCTGGTAAGACCCGTTTCAGCTATGGTACAGATTTTTCATTGGGCAATGGGCTGGTCTTACCTGATTTTCAAAATGTCTATGGACAAGGATTGAACGGAACATTTACACATTTCAGAAAAGATGACGGCACCATTGTTTCGATGAGCGAAGCGCTGAAAAATGGTTACAGCGGTATGCCTAAAATGAGTGCAGGACGTGACCGTACGACACGGGCAAGCTGGGGTGCAAAAATGGAAGGCCAGACTTATGAAGATGCTTATGGCAACATCTTACAGTTAACACCAAAACCAGACACCTACTCGTCGTTTTTTCAAACGGAGAAACAGTTTGTCAACAACCTCAGTATCGATGGCGGAACCGACAAAGTAAACTACCGTTTTTCATTTGCCAATACAGATGTTAAGGGTTATATCCCAACGAATACGCTGAAGAGAAACAATTTCGGTTTGCGCACGCAAGCCAAAATAACCGATAAATTTCATATCGACATCAAGGCGAACTATATTGCACAAAAGGGACAAAACCGACCTACGTTGGCCGATGCGGCAGACAATCCTGCCTACCTATTTATCAGCCAGCCGCGAAGCCTGGGCAACGACATCATGGCACAGTATAAATGGACCGCACAGGAGATCAGCAGACAGCTCGGATTTTCGGGATTGACGGAAAGATTGGAGAAAACATATGCCACCAATAGTTCCACAGCCAACCCCTTTTGGACCATTCATGAAAACCATAATGAAGATCGTCGGGACCGCATCATAGGATTGCTCCGTCTGAGTTACGACTTTGCACCTTGGCTTAAGGTTACAGCGACCGGGGGTACGGACTTCTATACCGACCAACGGTTTCGCTACCGTCCAATAAACACCTACCAAAGCTTGAACCGAAAAGGTGATATTCGCGAAGAGGTCATCAGAGCGCGCGAAGACAATTTTGACGTCCTCGCTAGCTCCAACTTCAAATTGACCGATGACATTAAACTCAGTGCCAACTTAGGGGCCAGCCATCAAAGCCGGTATTTGCGAATGACAGGAAATTCAGGTAATCAATTTATTGTGCCGAATCTCTTTGTAATCAATAACACCACGACAAATAGTTACATATTTGACCTGATCGAGTCCAAGATTAATTCGGCTTATCTATCGGGCCAGTTCAGTTACAAAGACTATTGGTTTGTCGATTTCTCTGCCCGTAACGACTGGTCTTCGACCCTGTCAAAGGAGAACAATTCATTCTTCTACCCTTCTGTAAGTTCCAGTTTGGTCTTATCGGATGCGTTCAAATGGCAATCTGACGCACTGTCTTTCGCCAAAATCAGAGCTTCATGGGCCCAGGCCGGTAGTTCAGGAAACCCCTATCAGCTGACAGGAGCATATAGCCTCAACCAGTATACCCATGGTGGTATACCGATGGCTTCTTATACCGAAATTATTCCTGATCCGAATTTGAAAAACGAATTGACCACGTCTATCGAAGCTGGGGCAGATCTAAGATTCCTAAAAAACAGACTTTCTTTCTCCTTCACCTACTATCAGGCCAAGACAAAGAATCAGATTTTGGACGTACCAATCGCTCCTTCTAGTCTCTATGTAAAAAACAGGATCAACGCTGGAGAAATTAGCAACAGAGGTATCGAATTTGTCTTGGGAGCAACACCGATCAAAAGCGAATCGGGTTTTGAATGGAATACCACCTTCAATTACAACCGCAACCGGAATAAAGTTGAATCACTCTATCCCGGTGTAGAAAGCTTTTTACTCGCTACAGACCGCGGGATAAATGTGGTTGCAGAAGTCGGAAAACCATTTGGCCAGCTCATTGGGACACAGTTTGCCTGGATCAAAGATGAGCAAGGAAATAGGTTGATCGACCCTACCACTGGACTCCCTTTGCGCACAGCCGGACGTGTAGAAACCGATCTTGGAAATGCGCAACCCGACTGGTTGGGAGGTTTTGCCAATACAGTTAAATATAAAGGTTTCAACCTCTACGCGCTTGTCGATATCCGTCAGGGCGGCGTGATCTTCTCCCAGTCGAACCGCGAACAGATTATTTATGGTACTTCAACGAAGACCCTAGAAGGACGAGATGGCACCTACATTGCCGAGGGGATGGTCGGACAAAAAGATGGATCAGGAAACTGGACAAGTACAGGAACAAAAAACAGCAAGCAGGTTGCCGCGCAAGATTACTGGAACATGGTAGCCAGTGATAAAGAAGTTATGGTCTCTGAAGAGATGATCAATGATATGAGTTATATTGCCATGCGCGAAATCAGTCTCTCCTATTCTTTCCCTAAAAAGCTGATGCCACATAAACTTGTTAACTCCCTAAAGTTGGGCGTCTATGGACGTAACCTATTTTATTTTCAACGGAAAACGGATGGATTTTCACCAGAAGCTTCTGCTTTCAATGTAAACAATAGCTCGATTGGTATCGAATCAACTTCACTTCCAATGATGCGCACATTCGGTATTAACCTCACTGTTGGATTGTAAACCTATTATCATGAAAAAGAAACTATTTAAAAATACATTCATCGTCGGACTTATTTCTGTGGCAGGACTAGGATCCTGTACCAAAGATTTCGAACGAATCAATACACCACCAACATCGGTCACCACTGTAGATCCTTCCTTACTCTTAGCCCGTATTCTACGTGATGGAACTTTTCAGGAATCTGGGGAACTACCCAACAACAAGTTTGGCTCTTGGATTCAACATTGGGCTGGGGGACCGGTAGTACCCGTTTCTCGATATTTTGAAGGACCCGAAAATCTGATCTGGTCGCAGCACTACACCTTGCTCCGCAATATCGTTCAGATCAAACAGGAATTGAGCGGCAAGGAAGACAATGCAGAAGGGAGAAGTAAACTGGCTATTGCCGAGCTTTATGAAGCATACCTCTATCAGCGCCTTACAGATTTGTTTGGTGACATCCCCTACTCCGAGATCACAAAATCCAATAAGGAAATTAATCGTACCCCAAAATTTGACAAACAAGAAGAGATCTATCCGGCACTGGTTCAAAAGGTCGATGCAGCTATGGCAAGGCTTACGACCGGCGACCAGTCTTACGGCTCTTCAGATTTCTTTTACAAAGGCAGTATTGATAAATGGAAAAAATTTGGCAATTCGCTCAAATTAAAGCTCGGCATGCGCATGCGGTACGCCAATCCTTCTTTGGCCCAGAAAACGGTTACCGAAGCCATGACTTCTGCAATAGGTCTATTCTCCAGCAACAGTGATAATGCCGCAGTACCGACGTACAACGATGCTCAGGCTGAAAACCAGAACCCGATTTTACGTCAAATGACTACCGGAAGTGCCGATCTACGTTATTTGGCGAATACGCTGGTTGACAAGCTCAAAGAATTCAATGACCCAAGGCTTCCTTTACTTGCCGAGCCTGTCAATTTCAATGGTACAGCAACATACCAGGGTATTGGCGTTGCGTTAACGGATAATCAGTTGTCACAGTTGATTCGTGCCAACTATTCCACGGCCAACAAATCAACGTGGTTTAGTCTCACCTTTGCACCGATCCCAAGCTATGCGTTTACGTATTCGGATATCTGTTTTTACAAAGCCGAAGCTGCACTGCTTGGCTGGGGTGCTACACCTGCCAATGCCCAAACGTTCTTTACAGAAGGGGTCAAAGCTGCGCTGGCACTTCCACCATACAATATGACGGCAATCCCCTCTGCATATGAACCTGTGCTCAATCTAAGCAGCTTGACAGACGAACAGAAAATGGAGAAAATAGCGACACAAAAATGGATTCACCTATTTGGCCGGGACATGGAAGCCTTTGCCGAATGGCGACGTACGGGATATCCTCGATTAACCCCCGGTCCTAACCCAGGTTCCACCAACGGACAAATACCGCGTAGAGCTATTTATTCCAGTGAAGAGACTGAGTTAAACGCAGCAAATTTAAAAGAGGCTGCAGCACGTATGACAAATGGTGACTCTTTCCTATCCAAAGTCTGGTGGGACAAAAAATAATACAATATATCAATGGGGCTGCCCAATTTTGGACAGCCCCTCTCGTTACCGATTTAAAGCATAGGTAGCACAGCAGTTTTTTAGATAAATTTTCAAAACGATAGACTTAGTTCTTTACACAATGATTATATTATGTTTGCACCGAAATAGCGACATTATTAAACAAACATAATCCATCAATACACTGTAAGATTCAATATAATGATTAACTTAAAACCCCTTGTTCAGCAAGACGTATCACCATTTTATGAATGGATCAATGATGACATTTCGATAAAATATTCCCTTTCTGTATTCCAATCCATGCACTCAAAGGGGGAGATCGATGCTTGGTTTTTAACTGTTGTCAATGATCTAAAAAATTTTAATCGTGGAATTTTCTTAAACGATACAAATAAATTGATTGGATATGCTGGCATTTGTAATATTTCAAAGCCAAACAGATCCGGAGAATATTTTATTTTCATCGGAGATCGTCAACATTGGGGTAAAGGGATAGGATCTCAAGTTACCAAATTACTTCTCGCTATTGGATTTGAAACATTAGGACTTAATAGAATTATGCTTACCGTATCCGAGCCAAATTATGCAGCGATTAAAGCGTATGAAAACGCTGGATTTAAACTTGAAGGTAGAATGCGTGAAGCCTGCTTTAGGGATAACCAATTCCACGACAAGCTGCTGATGTCAATTTTAAAGGATGAGTGGTTTGAAAAAAGAAAACAAATAGAAAATAATCCTAATTAGTGCAAGCTCATTGCAACTTCGAAAAGCACGTCGAAATTTATCGCTAAATCTAGATAGCAGTAAAAACAACAGAAAGCCTCCCAGAAAGGATTACCGATGTCAATTTAATAAAGGAATTACTGCTTTTTTAGGATTCCCTGAGCAACTCCTGCATCAATCAGCTTCTCTGCATATGCCCAAAGCGCAGTAGAGCCATCTTTGATGACAGATTTCTTGGCAAAGACCTTTTCATAACTTACGCCGGGCTCATTCCAAGTTCCACCATTATTGGAACTGTTTTGCAAAAGGGGTTCCAAACGATCCATTGCACGCGCAAACTTAGCCTCCTCCGTCTGTCCCGACTCAAACTCCTCCCAGAGTGTAATCAGTTCATCTGCCTGATCTTTTGGTAAAATCCCGAAAATCCGCCCTGCTGCCAAGCGTTCTAAATCAGTGTTGGTATGATTTCTTTCCAAATCATAGATAAAAGTATCGCCAGCATCAATCTCTACAATATCATGAATCAACACCATTTTGACCACTTTTAATAGGTCTATTGATTCATCTGCGTACTCTAAAAGTGTTAGCGCCATCACTGCAAGGTGCCAACTGTGCTCAGCATCATTTTCATGCCGGTCGCTATGAAAAAGCTTTGTTTTTCGCTGTATATATTTAATCTTATCAATCTCTTTAATAAACTCGATTTGTTTTAATAATCTATCCGAAATTTCCATACTATGAAAACAATATAATTGAACAATATACAAATTTACTATTTTTCGTATATAGCCTATTTATCCGCTATCATTTCGATCAAAATGATAGATTATTGACACCGCCCCGACAGTAGGCATACCAAAAATAACCGCAACATTTATTAAATTTGATAGACATGCAATTCCATTGTGGATTATGAAAAAAATAGGCTTTTTATCGTTTGGACATTGGTCCAAACATCCCGCATATCGTACGCAGACAGCAAGTGACACCTTGCTGCAATCGATAGATTTAGCTGTAGCTGCAGAGGAAATAGGCATAGATGGAGCTTATTTTCGCGTACACCATTTTGCAAATCAGCTGGCATCTCCGTTTCCTTTACTCGCGGCCATTGGAGCCAAAACCTCTAACATTGAAATCGGCACTGGTGTAATCGACATGCGCTATGAAAATCCGCTCTATATGGTGGAAGATGCAGGCGCTGCAGATTTAATTGCTGGAGGCAGATTGCAGCTGGGAATCAGCAGAGGTTCCCCAGAGCAAGTAATTGATGGCTGGCGCTATTTTGGTTACAACCTAGGCGAAAATGAAACCGACGCTGATATGGGAAGGCAGAAAGCGTTGGCGTTTTTGGAAAAACTTAACGGTATCGGTTTTGCTGAGCCGAATCCTTATCCGATGTTTCCAAACCCACCGGGCCTACTCAGGCTTGAACCCTATTCAGATGGCTTAAGGGATCGTGTGTGGTGGGGAGCAGCGTCCAATTCAACAGCCGTATGGGCTGCGCAAAATAAAATGCATCTTCAAAGCTCTACCTTAAAATATGATGAAAATGGTAAGCCTTTTCATATTCAGCAGGCCGAACAAATCCGCTTATACAAAGAGGCGTGGAAGGAAGCTGGACATGCCGGCGAGCCCCGGGTATCTGTTAGCAGGTCCATCTTTGCATTGGTCAACGATTTGGATCACTACTATTTCGGGCAGGCGGCGGATAAAAAAGATAAGATAGGAATGATCGAAACAGATCGACGGGCGATTTTTGGAAGAAGCTATGCCGCCGAGCCAGATCAACTTATAAAAGAATTAGCGCAAGATGAAGCCATCCAAGAAGCCGACACATTACTCTTAACCATTCCAAATACGTTAGGAGTAGACTATAACATTCATATCCTTTCGGCTATATTGAAATATGTCGCGCCCGAACTCGGCTGGCGTTAACTTTTCTGAACTCATGATAAAGAATATTCGGCACAAAACAAAAATTGCTGTAATAGGTGCGGGACAAGCTGGGCTTTCCGCTGCATATCATTTAAAAAGAATGGGACTTACAATTGGGAAAGACTTTATGATCTTAGATGAAGCCCCTAGCCCAGGTGGGGCCTGGCAATTCCGTTGGGATTCGCTCACCTTAAGCACTGTTAATAAAATACACGATTTGCCTGGTATGTCGTTCGAAGAAACGCTATCCACAAGCGACACGGAGGTCCAAGCAAACACTGCCGTCCCCCATTATTTTGAGCTTTATGAGAAGAAATTTGCGCTTCAGGTATATCGGCCAGTTAAAGTAGACAAAGTCTATGCACACCATAATCGTTTTCACATCGACACAAATAACGAGCTTTTCTCAGCTCTAGGCATTATAAACGCTACAGGTACATGGGAAAACCCATACATTCCGGACTATCCCGGCGCAGCTTTATTTCAGGGAGAACAACTTCATACAAAGGATTTTAAAACTGCAGACTATTTTAGGGGAAAACATGTGATTGTTGTTGGAGGCGGCATTTCTGCCATTCAATTACTGGACCAAATCTCCCAAATAACGACAACGACCTGGGTTACACGTCGCCCACCTTTGTTTAGAGAAGGCCCCTTCGATGATATGGCAGGTCATCATGCTGTTGCGATGGTGGAAGAGCGTGTAAGACAAGGACTACCGCCTTTGTCTGTAGTGGCGGTGACAGGCCTTCCCTATACTAGTGAAATCCAAAAGATGGAACAGCGTGGAGTTCTTAAACGTTTTCCGATGTTTAAGGAAATAACAGAAAAGGGAATCAAATGGGACAACGGAAAAGAGCAAAAAGCAGATGTAATTCTTTGGAATACGGGCTTCAAAAGCTCATTGAGCCATCTCGATGCCGTTCTGCCAAAAGAAGTCCAAGGCGGAATCCAAATGACAGGCAGACTCGCTACCATGGTAGCTAAAGAGCCCAGAATTCACCTCGTGGGTTATGGCCCATCAGCATCCACTATTGGCGCAAACCGAGCCGGAAGTGCCGCGGCCAGAGAATTGCTAAGTACGCTTTTAAACGTCGGGCATAGTCCAAATATATAAAGAGACAACAAACTAAACTAGCAGATCAATGCAGAGCGCAGCAATAAAATAGCAATCTAGCATTTAAACCAAAAGTTATTAACCACTGTAACAAACCCTCAAAATAATAATTGTCAACAGCTAACTAAACCAAAAACTATATAGACTATGTGTGAGGATTAACCATCACTCGATATGTACACGTACCTTCATTTTCAAACGAAAAAAAATTCTGTGGATACGAATTTAAATTCATTCCTTACGAATTTAAATCATACCTTAAGATATATTTATCAACGCATTACTTTTATAAAAAATAATAAAGAGGCACCTACTGAATGAAAGCTAAAGCTATAAGGAATGGAGTTGACAATCTTGAATCATCAAACTTTCCTACATCAAATATCTATAGTTCTATTCAGTATGGCTAAGCGGACTAATAACAATGTATTCAATTAATAGATTTTTATCATGAAAACAAAACATTTATTTTCAGCATTATTGTTAACATCTTGTAGCTTAACACTATTTACATCTTGTAATGGCGACTCTGTCGATACGGTAAAAGCTATAGAATCCAGCTACGAAAACCAAGACAAGACCATTGAGTTAGTTGGAGAATTTGATGCACCATCTTTCACCTTTTCTTCTGGCAAATCGAAAACGATGGAAATGAATTTTGTTGTTAAATCTCATGCTTTCAGTTCAGAAAAATTTACAGTAATCAATGTGATTTTACCTGTAGGCACAGAAAAGAATAGTGTATTATTTGATATCCCTGCAGACCAAAAAAATTATACGCTAAAGAACTTTTATGTATTTGACGACAATGGAGAGAAAATCAATCTAGATTCACATACAACATTTAAAATGAAAGGTACAGTACGTTATAGCGAATTAGAGAAGCCAGAAAATGAACGAGGAAAAGACAACTTTAATTATAAAATAACCGAGGTAAGTTTTGTCAAAAATTAGAAACGATAGCCGCTATAATTCAAAAGATAAACTCATTTTATCAATCGAAAACATAAGCAACTTGAACTTAAAAGTAGTCTTCTATTTGAATTGAACGCCACGGACAGGCTTGAATAATGAGCAACCGATATCCTTGCTATGCTAACGGTCTATCCGGATGCATGTATATATACTAGAAGCGCCAAAATAGCACACAGCAACATGACCGTAGACGTTCAATTTAAGATCAAATATAGAAATTAAAACTAATATAATTAGCTTTAATTTCTATATTTTTTAGCAAGAAAAAATATAGAAATGCCCATACACCTTAAAATCCAGAAAACGCCTAAAAAACTAATGCACTTATAAAGAGCGGCTAATATCTACAACATTGAAAATTTGGTCAACGTCATCCAGATTTACATCAAAATCAGGATATCTTTTTTTATCCGAGTTAAGCGATCTAAGCGTAAGAATTCCGTTGTTCACATCATGATGAGCGATCTCTTTTATAATAACCCCCTCGAACTTATGCACTATTACCCAATAACGATATTTATGTGTATGAAATTTGGATTGCCATAACTCTGGCTTTATCAAACGCCCCGTAACAATATCGCCATCCAATACACTTGCATCCGTACCATCAGTCATACTATCACCACTAACTTGAAAAGAACGATAAGCTCCCTTATGAAACTCATTGACTGTAATAAAATGAGCAGGTAAATCGTCCATATATTCGGGATCGGAAAAGCCAGATAAATAACCGGCTTTCGCTTTCTCAGTAACGAGTTTTGTCTGCATCAAATATCTTCCAGGGGAAACTTCAAAAAATATATTGTTCTTGTTTTCATCGATAAACTTAATATCGTCCGAAAAGTACCCTATTGATTTTCCATTTCCCATACTGACCATCGCCATAGTGTCAGACTGAACCGGAGCGACCGTTGCTAGCCTATCCCCTTTTCCATACAACAGCCAGTCATATTGAATATGAGGAAAAGCCGTCTGAATTCGTGTTTTCATCGTAAGCCCAATAGGATACTCACCTTTTTTAATACGCGAATATACCTGTTCGCGTACACCTAATAACGACGCAAATTCACGGTTTGTGACACGCATTTCCAAGCGCAAAACTTCAAAATTATTATTTGAATAAGTCTCCATAGTTAATACTGTACTTAAGAAATGTTACACAAAAACATAACATTCTGAAACAAAGTTACACAACTTGTCAAACCTAAACAAACAGGCCAATTAAAAAAAATAAAAATAGCTGATTATCAGAATATTAATATTAAACAAATAAGTTTATTATTTTTCAATAATATAGAAAATTGTCAAAAAAAATATCAAATGATTAACAATTTAGTTTAACTTTGTTTAACAAAATAATTGATTAGCGGCGAATATATAGATGTTAATAAATCGCACATCAAAATAAATTTTAAGAACAGAAGCAACAATAGGTTTAACAGGTAAAAAAGCCTCACAACGCATGAACACATTATATTATTCATTTATGATGAGTTTCTTAAAGGAAAATCATCCCGAAATACTAAAATCCATTGATAAGATTTATGAACCTGATCTTTCTAAAATCAGTAAAGTGATAGACTGCTATTGCAAATTCGTAGGCATCCCAATTCAACAAATCACGGGAGAATATATCAATTATAGCGATATTCAGCATCGTTACAAAGCTATAGCGGTTGTTTTACGCATTTTTCAACCTGAAAAGTTAACTAATTTAAAAACAAAGGTTAAAAGCACCATTTATAAAGAATTAGGACCGTGTTTGAAAATAAATAATGACATTTTACAGAAATCCATCATATGTGCGTGCAACCAATTTGATCTTTACCGGGACTTCAAAATGGAGATCAAGCAGGTTGCCAATTATTACCTTATTGATGCGCGTTTCAATAAAGACTATTGATTTATTTCAAGCATATGTTAAACTTATTGACAAAATTCGTCTTCTTCTTATTAAACCATATAGATAGTCCTTGATAAACAATAATCAAGGACTATTCTTGGGATGTAGATTCAAACATCTTATTCATTGCCTGTAGTATGTTTTGCATTTTTGACCTGCTTTAATTCCATTTTTAATTTATTATAAAGTATCATGAGGTCGTCATATTTTTTTTGCAAATCGGCTAACGTCCTTATGCACGAAATACGTTCATCATTTGCTAACCGTAATGCTTCATTAAGATCTTCAATAATCGCGCGAAGTTGCTCAATATCCTTCGCTAATCTATTCGAATATCCTTCCCATTTCTCGATCACCTTTCCAGCATTTTCAACATTTGTAGCTTCCACTTGAGCTTGCTCTTTGGGCTTTCCGACGAAATATCCTCCAACAGCAGTAGCCACGGGTATAATCAACTTTTCCAAAATTTCAAGTAAGTCCATTCCAATCCCCTTTTATTAATGATTTAAATTTCTCCCAGGGAAACTGTCGCCCTGGATCCTCTTTTCTTCCGGGAGCGATATCTGAATGCCCCAAAATATCCCGAATCGGATAGTGACCGATAAGTGCCTGACACACTTCAAGCGCAATACTGATTTGCTTTTCGGTATAGATTTCATGACCTTTATTCTGTAACTCTATACCTATACTATAGGTATTCAACCCCTTTAGCCCCGCCCATGTACTAGAACCTGCATGCCAGCATCTGACATTAAACGGGGCCATTTGGGTTACAACACCAGTACGACTTATATGCAGATGCGCAGACACTTTACTTCGCGAATCTGTCAACCAGTCTATAGCACTAGTCGAGTTGGGCGCACCATCATAATGCATGATGATATAAACAGGTTTGATAATACCACCTTTATTGGGCGTATCTCTATATGAAACACCTAACAGCTTGTTTTCTTTAATTTCCATAGCTTTTATCCTTATTAATTAGTTCTTTTATGTTTGTATTTAGATTACTCCGAGCTTTCATAAGCATCGAATCAAATGTGATCAATGAAAGCATTTTAGCTTTCTCTACACTACAAATTTAAAGGCAGTCAGCTATTAAAACACGGAATAACAGATTAATGTAGTCGGTACGTTCCACTTACCGACTATTTAGGAAAAACACCTCAACATTAATGTTCATTCAAAAATGATCACATCGTTAGCGTTTCATAACGAGGATTTTATCTGGCCATCAAACATTTCCTTCTGTCCTTTGTTATTTGTTTGTTATAGCATAGGATGAGTTATACCGTGAAGGCTAGGAAGTTGGTTCGCCTAGCCTTTTTTTTAATAATCATCAGCAGAATAACTCCAGTCCCGCTAATTACATTCAGTTACTATTCCATAACCTATATCGTGCTAATTAAAGCATGACTCTCGATGAAAACACTATGCAAGAAAGCTCAACTAAAAGCACTAGCAGACAATTATTACCAGTTAATGAATAGAAATATGTTAAGGTCTCCAGACTAAAAGCCTACAAGATCCGCTCTTAAAAAAACGTACATTATATTCCTTCAGGATTTAATTTATTATTTTAGTATTGGATTGACCTGTATGCTACAGGTGATCAAACAACAAATTATACGAATATTAGGCATCGTCTTCAAGGTTATACGTGGATGGCGCTTGATTTATATGATGATGAATAAGTTTACTTTACTAGTTGGGAACGACATCAATAATATCTCACCCGGGATCAGCTGGAGCGATTTATTAACTAATATTAAAGAGAAATATAAGGTCAGTTCATTAGAAAATGGACTCAAACCCTTCCCCATGTTATATGAGGAAATATTCCTTGGCGCTATCAAAAAACAGCACATTAACGAGAGGGAACTTAAAAGTTATATCTCCGATTGTGTGTCGAAAATCAAGCAAAACGAAATACACCAGTTAATTCGGGAGATACCAATAAAAAACATCATAACCACAAATTATGATTTTAGTTTAGAAGGTCAAACCAGCACACGTAATACTGGTTTAATCCGCGAAACAACCTACAGCATCTTTCGCAGGCATGAAAGTGAGCATAAAACCTATTGGCATATTCATGGTGACTGTCTAAATCCCTCTTCCATTAATCTCGGTTATGAGCATTATTGTGGTCAATTGCAAAAAATGAGGGATTATGTCGTTAATGGAACAAATTACAGTTCAGAAACTGTCTACAAAGATTCCTTGATGAAAAGGTTGAATCAGAAAAAAAGAACCGAGCTACAATCGTGGATTGATCTATTTTTTACGCAAGATATCCACATCTTTGGCCTTTCTCTAGATCTTGTTGAAATCGATCTTTGGTGGCTATTAACGTATCGTGCGCGCAATAAGTATTACAAACGAAGTAGCTTTATTAAAAATCAATTGTTTTATTATACAACAAAAAAATGGTATTCGCTTTCCAAGGATAAGATGCAGTTACTTCAGGCAAATGATGTCGAGATTATTGTAATTGACGAAGCCGATAAAACTACATATTATAGAAAAGTATTAGCAGCAGTAAGAAAGAGATACCAGCTTTGAAGTGGAGGATAAGAGACAATTGAAACATAGAATAATATTTTCAGATTGATTTTGAGAAATAAAAAAAATAAATCACTTTTGCTTTTAGTTCCTGCAATTTAAAGGAACCGTAAGGCCATAACATATTAACCGTCGATATTTATTTTTAAGAACTCTCTATGTCGTTTCAAAGAATTGCCTATTTCTTCTTGGGCCTAACATTATTTGTTAGTTGTAAGAGAGATATTCACCCAGGTATTGTACCGCCCGATCCTGAGATCACAGAAAGAGATAAACTACCAGTCCCAGCAGGTTTTACAAATGATATTGCTACTATAAAAATTAATGCAATTGCCAATGCAAATGAACCTGGTGAAGAGCGACCATCTTTGGTACGCGATATTTCTGGAAATAACGCGAGTTATTGCCATCCCGATGTGGAGTATTTTCCAAAGGGTTTCAACGGATATAAATATTGGATGGTATTCACGCCTTATTTCGGAATCATAGGCTCAGACAGAACAGCCTCACTTTACGAAAACCCGAATATAGTTGCATCCAACGACGGAAAAGAATGGATTACACCAGCTGGGATGATCAATCCTATTCAACGCCGACCACCATTAGAGGAGTCTTTCATCCAAAAAGATGGTAGTCCAAATCAAGGCTATTGGTCTGATGTTGATTGGAATTTCAACGGAAAGGAATTTGAGCTCTATTATAGGGGATGCTTTTTCTCCAGCAAAATTCTGAAAAGATGGGGCGCAAAAAGAGACAATAATAATAGGAAATTAAACGAAGAAGCTGAACGTGTTATTGTAAGGCAAACATCGAAAAATGGGATTGACTGGACTCCCCTGGAACTCGTTTATAATAGTAATGAACCCGCAGCCTTTCAAGACAACCACATCCTATCTCCAACCTTTGTAAAAAATTCCGCCAATGTAACAACAAGCTACGAAGTAGATTTCATGCCGAGTTATAAAACTCCTATTATAACGAATATCCTATCGCGTGTTTCTACAAATGGATTAGACTTTACCACTTATCGGAATAGCAAAAAGATTGAATTTATCAACAAACCTTGGCTCGAGTTTAGTAAGGGATATTCAACTTGGCATTTACAAGGCTCTTATATCGATGGATATTATTTCTTATGTCTGGCAATCGGAAATGTAGACCGATTCACCTCAGATATGAATTACCTAGCATATTCAAAGGATGGCATACACTTTCGGGTCTTTGAAAAACCTTTAGCTTCCGCTAATGTATACCGCTCTTCCGTATTCCCAAAGATATCTTCCTAAAAAAAAATTGAGTTCGGTGCCGTTATTGGCTACAAGTCTGGTGCATTTGGCTATCGTGAGTTCACGATCGATAAACAGGTATTGGAAAATGGTCTCAAATAAAGTCCATCAAATAGCGCCATAGAAACCAACGAAAGATATCAAAGCATCTTTAGTTTTCCCTACTTCATATGGATTGCAATCTTTATTTTTACTATTTGACTTTAACACACTAAAAATGGCAATAAAAGATATTGAAATTATAAAAACCGAGATATTATCAGATAATTGGTACACGCTAAAGAAAGTAACCTATCAATACAGCAAACCCGACGGTACAGTACAGCAACAAAGTAGGGAAGCTTATGACCGTGGTAATGGCGCGGTTATTTTGCTTTATAACATCAGTTCCCAGACCGTAATATTGACCAGACAATTTCGAATACCAACTTACATCAACGGCAACGAATCGGGTATGCTGATAGAAGCATGCGCAGGATTACTTGACCAAGATTCACCGCAAGATTGCATCCGTAGAGAAACAAAAGAAGAAACGGGCTACCAGATCAAGGAAGCACAAAAGATATTTGAGGCCTACATGTCCCCCGGGTCAGTAACCGAGATATTGCATTTTTTTATAGCAGAATATACAACCAATATGAAAGTTAGCGATGGAGGTGGACTTGAAGAAGAAGAGGAGCATATAGAGATCCTTGAAATCAAAATTCAGGATGCTTTAAACATGATTGAAACAGGAGAAATCAAAGATGGAAAAACTATTATGTTGCTGCAATATATTAAATTGAGAAATATCTTATAGGCATACAGCAGGTTTATAGCCATTTAAGCTAGATAGCCAATTTCAGCGGAAATAAACTTGGAGCACTCGAAATCTGTGGTAGTTGATATATAGTGGGGATTTCTATTTTCAAGAACTCCTTATAGTAAAATAAGCAAGGACTGAACGAAATTATATCTCGTCCAGTCCTTGCTTATTCTTTATGAAAAACTTCTAGCGTTTACCCGAATTATTTACAATTTTATCAGCTAAAGACTTGAGCTGGATCATATCATCATACTCAAGGTTTAACGTTTGAAAAATCTGCATAGGAATACAACTCGCTTTTTCTTTCAGCAGCAATCCTTGCTTCGTTAGTTTGATTTTTACCACACGCTCATCAGATTTGCTTCGTGTTCGGGTGAGCAAGGCTTTGGCCTCGAGACGTTTCAACAGTGGTGTAAGTGTTCCATTATCTAAAAATAGTTTACCACCTAATTGATTTACCGTTTGCTCATCATTTTCCCATAATGCCATCATGGTGATATATTGTGGGTAGGTCAAGTCGATCTCTTCAAGAATAGCTCGATATTGCTGCATAATTTCCCTATGCAGCACGTAAACTGAAAAGCAGAGCTGTTTATCTAATTTTAATAAGTCGTCCATCTTACAAAGATATCGAGTTTTCAAATGAATGAGAAAGTAGTGACCATTTATTTATATTCAACGACAAAATCCTCTTTGGATACTCTAACTTTTTTCATCGTTGAGATCCAATCTCGGGAAGAGTCTGCTACACCAATATACATTAATGATACACTTTTTAAACCAAGCTTTTCAAGTTCCAATACGTTATCCACCACTTGATTATCAAAACCTTCCGCTGGCGTAGAATCGACGCGAAGTTCGGCCGCTTGGGCTAGCGCCAAGCCTAAAGCGATATAAGTCTGTCTTGCTGTATGCGCAAAATTTCTTTCGGCAGCTTCATTTAGATAAATCGACTTTAGCTTATCGGTGTACGAACCAAAGCGTCCTCGAGGCAGATCGCGTTCATCTGTTGTATAATCATAAACCTGATCGATACGCTCAGCCGTATAGCGATCCCATGCAGCGAAAATCAGCACGTGCGAACATTCCCGCATACACTCTGGATTTAGTGCTCCCTTAGCCAACTCCTCTTTTAATACCTGGTTCTCAACGACAAGCACTTTAAATGGTTGCAGGCCTGAAGACGTAGGGGCTAAACGAGCAGCTTCCACAATCTTATCGATATCTTCCTGACTAACTTTTTTTTCAGGGTCATACGCCTTTACAGCATGACGCCATTTTAAATCTTCTATTAATGACATATAATTATATATTTATTTGGAGAGAATAACAGCTAATATCGCCAACAATGCTGGCAGCCCCTGTACAATGAATATCTTTTTGCTAGATGTAATTGCGCCAAAAATTCCAGCCACAAGAACACATCCTAGAAAAAACAGTCGTACATTTTCACTCCATACCGGATCAGTGATAAAAAACGACCAGGCCAAGCCTGCAACCAAAAAACCATTATACAAGCCTTGATTTGCAGCAAGCCCCTTAGTAGGTTTGAAGAGCTCAGCAGGAAGAGCTTTTCCGAAACTGCGTTTTCCAGCCGTTTCCCAAGCAAACATTTCCATCCATACAATGTACACATGTTCTAAAAGTACAAGTGCCGTCAGCACATTGGCCAAATTATTCATCTATTATTCGTTAGTTGATACTGTCAATTTAACTTCTATATTACCTCTTGTGGCATTTGAATAAGGACAAACTTGATGTGCCTTTTCAATCAATTCCTGTGCAACTTCAACGCTCACACCAGGAATATTTGCATGTAGTTGAGCAGCGAGACCGAAACCACCATTTTCCAGTTGTCCTATACTGACATGAGCAGTTACAGATGTCTCTCCTGTTTTAACCTTTTCTGATCTGATCACCAAATTCAAAGCACTATCAAAGCATGCCGCATACCCTGCTGCGAAAAGCATTTCCGGATTAGCATAATCGTCATTGGCCCCGCCAAGACCTTTAGGCATACGAACAGCTAAGTCCAATACACCATTTTCACTTTTTACCTGACCGTTTCGTCCGCCTTTTGCTGTCGCACCGATGTTATATAACGTTTTCATATTTTAATTTGTTTTAATTTGACCATACAAATGTACACCAAGAAATTATATTGTGCAAAATATAATATTGTAATTTACATTGAAATGAGAATTATTGTCAATGGAACTACCGCCTGAAGTTAGAAAACAATTTCAGGTAATAAACGGTATAATTTACATCGTAGAAGGAACCAGTTGCATCTTTCCTTTCTATCCAGAAGACAAGATAGCGATGGACACGCATTGACGTATCCGGTGGAATGAATATTTCATATAGTGGAATGAATATTCAATAGCTAGGTTTAGCAACAAAACTGAATCTATTTTGCATAAAGACAGTAATTTCGCTAAGTTTGAAATCCATGATAGCAACATATTTCCGCTCTATTGGTCTCTTTGAGGAAGAAGAGATCAATCAAATTGTCGATCTTTTCGAATACAAAAAGTTGAATAAAAATGACTTTTTCATCAAAGAAAATCAGCGCTGTCATGAGGTTGCATTCATACAGTCAGGGATTTTCCGATCCTTTTATAGTAGCGTCAATAAAGAGGATATTACGTATTGTTTCCGCTTTCCGAATACTTGGATAGCGGCCTACTCCTCGTTCATTACGGGCGGACCAAGTATAGAGAGCATGCAAGCGATTACGCCTGTTGAACTATGGGTGATCAAAAAAAATATCATTAACAAACTTGCTACAAACAACCTAAAATGGACAACGTACCTTAAAATGATTGCTGAAGAACAATATCTTGAGCTCGAAAAACGTGTGTTTCAACTGCAAAAAGAAACCGCATCACAACGTTATGCCAATTTACTTAAAGATCATCCTGAATTTATCCAACAACTTCCTTTACAATATCTTGCTTCTTATTTAGGCATTACACAACGCCATTTAAGTCGTATTCGCAGCGAAATTTCTTTTTAGACATTTGTCCTATAACAACGGTATTCGTATGACTATTTTTGTGCTATAATACAAGGTCATGAACAAAAAAATACTCATCATCAATGGACACCCAAATCGGGAGTCTTTCAATTTCGCCATTGCAAATGCTTATCAAAAAGGTGCAGAAGCGTCTGGAGCGGTTATACGAACGATCCATATCGTCGACCTAGACTTCAATCCAAATCTTCAATTTGGTTATCGCAAACGGACTGAACTTGAACAAGACCTACAACTTGCCTGGGAAGACATCCTATGGGCCGATCATCTAGTCTGGGTACATCCCGTTTGGTGGGGTGGGCTCCCCGCCTTGATGAAAGGCTTTATTGATCGACTCTTTTTACCTGGGATGGCATTTCAATACCGTGAAAACTCGCTTTTTTGGGACAAATTATTAAAAGGTAAATCCGCTCGAATCATTACGACACTTGATCAGCCGAGTTGGTATTACACGCTGATATACGGTAGTCCCAGCGTTAATCAACTAAAAAAATCAACATTGCAATTTTGTGGAATATCACCCGTAAAAGTCACCTACATAGGCATTATCAAAACTTCGGATTCAATTCAGCGGGACAAATGGTTACACAAAGTGCAGCAGCTCGGTTACAGGCATGCATAAAATCAATCCGATGAATTTGCCGAATCTTTAAAAGAGAGGGTGGTGATTAATTTTTATCCAACCGCAAGTTCGGATCTATTTCAGCTTACCAGCGGTACTGCATTCTAGCTGTAAATACATCATCTTTAAGATCTGCTGAAAAGTTTGGCAAACTTGTCGCTTCATTGGTGACATGTTCATTATAGACCGTAAACTTGAGTCTATTGCTAAACTGATAAGCGAGTCCATAGCCAAGTGTACTAAACTTGACGTCACCATCAGCCGTAAAATTACCGGCCATGCCAATCGTTGAACCACTTGCTTTAGTATTTGGGTCATATACATCGTATGCAACCATTGCAGTAAATCCTGTACGCCCGATTTCCTGTGTTAACCAAAGGTAGTAACCGTTGAATTTGCGTTGATAAAGGTCTGTTGTCGGTTGTGCTGTAAAACTTCTACTCGCATAAGGACCTTTGATATCTACACCACCTGCAACACCAGGCTGATCACCAGCAACATATTCTGTTTTAAAGCTAGACTTACCGAAGCTGTTATCAAGCTCGAGTTGTAAGTTTGCCCCATAATAATTTCTACCGATGGCTTTGCCCTCATTTTCTTCGCTAGTATGCGCACTATATCCATTATTGTTCGCCGTATAGTAAGTTTTGGTATCGTTACGGACAGATCCCTTATAAAAGGAACCACCGAATCCGAGATGGATTTTTTTATCCGCAAGACTATCAAATTTAAAAGCTAGATTACCGATCAGATCCTTTTTTGAATCATAATCTTTCGCAGAATGCCCACTGCCATTAACCAATGCTAAATCGAGGTTCAGAAATTTAGCTTTACCTCCCGGATGGTAGCTAACCATCCCCCCTAGGTCACGTTCTCGAGGCATCAATGTTTGAAATACCCGTGCTCTTTCAGGGAAATCCCGATATCCTGAAGAATATACGATGGAGTATCCAAAAGGTCTATTAAAAAGACCAGCAGTCAAACTCAGGCCTTTCTGGCTAGGGTGTCGTAACTGGATAAATGCATCCATTAGCTGTACCCCATCCTGGGTCGCATCCAACTGGAATACAATACTGGAGTAAGTGTCTACACGGTCAATTTTAAGACGCCCCCTGCGGATCATAAACCTATTGTCAGAATTCTTTGAAAAATCACCTCCCGAAAAGGAAGTTATTCCGGGGGACTGCGCCTTTTGAAACTGTGTCTGAAGGTATCCCGTGATCTTGATATCATGTGGATCGTAGCTAGAAGGCGCATTATTATTTTGCGCAAGCGCTGCAACAGGACTTATCAGAGCTAAGAGTAAAAGTGCTTTTTTCATGAGAATTTTAAATAAATTGTCTTTTTCGCTTGTGATGACAAGATATGAATAGAATCATTTTTCGTTCTTCTATCACATCATCTTTTCAATGGCGTAAAAATAGATTCCCAATATTAAGTTAATATTAATAAATTGTTAGTCTATTAATTTATATACATAAAATTAATGATTTGGTAATAAACGACCTAGTTATAAAAGCCATGGGATTGAATATTTCCACGTCATACGTATTATCTTCAAAATAAAATGGCCGGTACAAGTTGTATCGGCCATTTTATCGTAAAGATTAGCAGCTAAAATTATTCTAATCCCTTATTGTAATCACTTTCGCGAAGTGGGATAGACCACGTCCATTTGTTTTTATCTTGAGGATTGATGGTAACCGCCAATGATGTCAAGAAATTACCGCCGTTTGCAAATGCATTGCGAACAATAGGATCTCCCCATCGCTTCATATCAAACCAGTCAAATCCTTCACCCCAAAGTTCAATCGCGCGATACAGTTTAATTTCCTTTAGTAATGCAACACCGGTTTTTGTACAGTTGTAATTAGCATCTCTGCCAGATGTTGCATTTAAAGCGTTCAAAGTTGATTGAATCTCGGAAGCTGGTTTATTTTGGAAATATTTTGCTTCAGCTTCTATTAGATACATCTCAGCAGCTCTAAAATGATTTAGATTACCAACTCCCGGTAAGTCTTTGGCTTTAAACTTGAAATTCATATAAGCATACGGAACGGCTGTCGATTGCAAATCTGGGAATGTCTGAAAAGCTCTAGCTTTCATAGCAGCACCAGCAATACCCGTTGCAGTTGTATACGCATCGCTTTTAGGATCAAGAAACAGATCTCTTCTGATATCTGTTTTCGGAATCTCGTTAAACAATTCCCGACTAATACATTTTGGAGTTGTTCTTGCTGCACTAGCGCTAGAGTTATAAGCTATATATGATTGGAACGAATAAAAGAACAAGGTTTCATCTGCGGCACCATAACTGCTCCAAATCCACTCACCGTTAGGGTCGTAAAATCCACTTTTGTATTCAGCATTAGTCATCAGCTTATAATTTGCACGAGCAAGAACAGCATACTTTTCTGCACTAGCATAATCTTCCTTATTTAAGGCTGCTCTCGCAAAGACAGCATATGCAACATCTTTATTTACCTGAAAGTTTTTTCCCGATTCGCGATTTAATCCAGCCTTTTCATATAAGCCTATTGCTTCATTGAGATCCTTGTATATTAAATCATAGGTCTGCCCCAAAGTTGATAACGGCATATCACCAGTAGAAACATCCGTTCTTAACACTAAACCTCCCGTTTGACCATTATTAGAATCGCTCCACCGATTTCCATAGATTTGAGCCAACATCATGAAGCTATATGCCCTAAAAGTTAGCGCCTGGGCTCTGATAAATTGCTTTTCCGAATCTGGACCTTCTGCTGCATCTATATTTAATATGATCTCATTTGCATTTACGATAAGTTTATAGTAATAATACCACGGGTAGTATAAATAAATACTTGTAAGGTTTTGATTGTAATTCGCATTAATGATATCAGCCCATCCGCTAAGATTAACAAAAAAATTGTTGCCGGGATAATTACCATAGTACATCTTGATTGTTCCCTCACCATTGAATCCCTGACTGCTCAGATACTGTTGTGTCATCATCTTCGCCAGACCGTTGACTGCAACTTTAGCACTTTTTGTTGTTGCGAACACTTCAGAATGTTCAACCGAATCCGTAGGCCGTGTATCTAAATAGTCTTTTTTACAGGAAGAAAGCGATACAATACCTAGTACTAATAACTTTATATAATTAATTTTTTTCATTGTTTAAATTCTTATAATCCAACTTTTACGCCAAAAGACACTGTACGCGGAGTTACCCAAGCGTTTGTACTGATACCATTCCATTGCTGCTGCGGATTCATACCCTTACGTTTTGTCATTGTTGCCAAATTTTCTATTCCCGCTACGACGGTAACCGATGATAGATCTATTCTATTAATAAGCTGTTTTGGCAAACGGTAACCTAACGAAATATTTTTTACCACGAGGTATGATCCATCGGTCAGAAAACGGTCGCTTGTATAATTGTTCATATTACTTTGCGAAAAATTGATTGCAGGAATTCCATTGGGATCCAATCTATTTAAGGATGTTGATGTCATGCCATCGGGAACACCAGACCAGGAATTCATAATATCGCTATGTAATGCTCCGGGAGTACCTGACATGCTCATTAAACCAGCGTAAGACGAATCATAAACTTTTCCGCCGATCGCGTAAGTAAACAAGGCCGAAAAACTAAAGTTTTTATACTCGAAATTCGTATTGAAGCTACCATTCATTTTTGGAATAACTGATCCGGACCAATCTCTCCGTCCATAGCTAGATGCATTAGTAACATAGTATTTACCATTGATTTCGATAAGCTCAGCTGTAGGTATCTCTGCTTTACCAGGCGCAGATCCGTTAACATTAAAACGTTCAGTATCTGCTAAGTATAGTGAACGGCCAGTCATTTGGTCTACCCCTGCAAATTTAAACATCCAAAAATCATAACGTCCCCCGCCTTCAACCCACTTGAAGTTTCCAGTGATGACACCGTTTTCTCTATTCTCTTCTGGCAAACTTAAAATCTTGTTCGTTAGCCAAGTCGCATTTGCCCCAACATTCCATCTCCATCCATCACCTTTCAATACATCAACATCGAAAGTTAATTCAATACCACGATTTGCCATCGAACCAATATTTTTAGTTACTGTTGATACAGCTGTAGTCGTGGAGTTAGGTCCAGCAGATAGCGGTAAATTAAGGTCGAAGATTAGATTTTTCGACTGTTTATTGAAATACTCGACACTTAAGTTGGCACGTTTAAACAATCGTGCCTCTATTGCCGCAGAAAATGAGCTTGATGTCTCCCAAATTAGGTCAGGAGAAGGAATCTGGCTTTTGTAAACCGCTCCCGCATTTGCATTTTGGTCGAGCGCATAGAGAGAAAGGTGCGCATATTTTTTGGCGCTTTCATCGTTTCCCACTTCACCATAAGAAGCTCTCACCTTTAGATTATTCACGGTATTTAGAGCATCCTTGAAAAAATCCTCTTTAGACACAATCCAGCTACCTCCTAAAGACCAAAAATTACCCCAGCGGTTTTCAGGACTGAACCTTGAAGACCCATCTCTTCTAAACGATGCTTCCGCAAAATATTTACCATCATAATTATATCGGGCACGTGATAAGTAACTTTCAACACGATAATCCTCTTGATAATCATACAAAGAAGTGATCTTCGTAAAATTAATCATGTCTGTTTTTCCCGCGAAAATCTCGTCCGTTTTATAACCATATAGATAACTCATGTTATCATAGAAATTTTCATGACCTGCCAATACGTCGACGTGATGCGCGCCAAAATCCTTGTTCCATGTTAACAACTGCTGGGCAGTATAATTTTTGTATCGATAGATACGTCTTGCGGCACGCCCCTGCCCAACACCATCACCAATAATAGCATTATTATATGTGCGTCGCTCTGAGTTACGCACATTCAGATCACCATTTATCGTAAACGTAAAATCTTTTAGGAATTTGAATTCCAAAAATGCTCTCCCGTTCATGGTATTTCGAATCGTCTGATCGCTATTCAATTCATTTTCCCAAATTGTATGGCGGCCAACATATTGCAATCTTGTCGACTCCCCGTTATCATACTGTCGGTTTCCTAATAGATCTGGTTTATAGCTACCATCTTCATTATGCAAGTGAATCGGATAGATTGGTGCAATGGATCGTGCGTAATTAAAAGGATTTGCAAAAGAACTGGCGTCGTCTGTAGAACCACTTATTCTATCTGAAATCTGATGCGATCCAGCTAGGTTGAATCCATATTTGAACCAATCTTTGGCTTGCAATTCCGCATTTAGTCTACCAGTAAACCTCTTTAGTCCAGAATTCTTAATGTATCCTTTTTCGTTTAAGTACCCTGTCGAATAAAACACTTTAGCCTTATCAGTCGCAGTAGTACCATCGATATTGTAGTTTTGGCGATGTCCGACGCGATCCACTTCGCTAAACCAATCTAAATCGTCACGGTAACCGCTTTTTATCTGTGCATCTGAAACCAATTTTCCATTTGCATCAAATAGTTTGTCATCATCTTTATCATAAATATTTAACTTCAAATAGTTACTAACGAGTGACTTTGAAGCTTCAGCGTTGGCTAGTTCAACAGTCGGGTAAGTCTTAGCATTAGTTGTCAGCAAATTGTTTCTGTACCCTGTCCACATTGCTTCCATAAACTGCCGATCATTTACACGATCATACTCAGCAATACCTCTCGAATAGAATCCTTGATCCGTAGTAATATTAACTTGTGAACGTCCCGCTTTTCCTTTCTTGGTCGTAATAATAATAACTCCGTTACTTGCCCGACTTCCGTACAATGCGGAAGAAGAAGCATCTTTTAATACAGAAATACTCTCAACATCATTCGGGTTTATATCTGAAATATTACCACCGAAAGGCACACCATCAACTACATATAATGGGTCATTTGATCCATTAAGCGATGAAAATCCACGAATTCGAATACTTGGTTCATCGCCGGGCATACCAGAAGTATTATTTAATTGAATACCCGCGGCAGATCCTTCTAATGCTGCAAAAGCATTGGTAACAGGTCTCTTCTCAATATCCTTTGCTGAGATAGATGTTACCGATCCTGTTACTGATTCTTTTTTCGCAGTCCCATAAGCAACGACTACCACCTCATCCAATGCCGTATTTTGATTCTCTAGCGCAACATTAAAAAATGATTGTCCCTCTTTAACGATAATTGTTTTGTCCGCGTGGCCGACAGATCTGAAAACGATTATTTTACCCACTGGTACTGATAATGAATAATTTCCATTGGAATCTGTTTGGGTAGCGATGTTCGATCCCTGGACAGCAATCGTGACGCCTACCAACGGTTTCCCGTCAGCTCCGGTTACTCGACCGTTGATTTTCTTCTCTTGCGCAAAGGCAACAGACGACAGGATCATACTCCCCACGAAAAAACTGAGTAGTTTGTGTTTCATATGTTTATATATGTTTAAAATAAGTAGTTTATCTAACTAAATACGATAAAGACAGCAAAGGATCTTTAATATATGTTATTCAAAAGTGATGAGCCTCTAGGGCTAATGCAGTTAGTGTTTACAAAACTACACGATAAATGTTAAAATTTTGTTAAAACAAAGATAAACAAGATTTTTAAATTTGCAATAAATATGTGTTTTTTATTCGAAAAACTTAATTAAACACACTTAGAATTATTACTTAAACAGCATAAAAACAATTAATATATAGCTTTGATTATCAAATATAAAAGAAAATAATTATTTACTCATTAAATTAAAAATATACTTTTTAAAATATTTATTTTACTCATTTTTCAGAAAAAGAATAAATGCAAAGACAACTATAATAATTAATTGATACATAAGAGGACCTTAGTCACTTCAAGAACATGAACTGTTTAAAACTAAGAATTCGATTAAAGTATTTTGTGAAATTATAACATCACTTGATAGAATGTTTGTTCGAAATGGTTACAATTTTGACATGCCTACTTTTTGAAGGACATCACTAATTTTGTTACTATTGTTGTTTGAAACGTCGCCCTAAATTATGCTGGGCTATCATAATTATAATAAGTTTTGAACATCTAAAATTGACAGACCAGGGTAGTTAACATCTAAATACTATTAAAATAAAAAAAGGAGCAGAAAACTGCTCCTTCCAATAACTTCAAAAAACCTTCTAAATTAATATCCGGGATTTTGCACAAGATTAGGATTTTGCTGAGTTTCAGAATAAGGAAATGGAAAGACCACTAAATTAGATCCCCATTTCTGTGTACTGAACGTTCCATGAGCTGGAATATCTCTACCAGTTCTTAAAAATTCAAATATCCCATGTCCTTCAAAGGCCAATTCTATCCTCCTTTCTGTTAAAATCGCAGCAATAAGTTGAGATTTATTGGTTGCAGAAATTGTTGTATTAACATCTGAGCGATGTCTGACTTGATTTACTAAAGCCAATGCTTCACTACTAACTGAACTACCTGAAGCCAAATTTGCTAAGGCCTCCGCTTTAATTAACAACATTTCACTAAAACGTAATACAGGAGCCCAATCACCAATAGCTGTATATTTGCCATTCCAATATGTTGTCCCTTGCGTAATAATGAGATCTTTTCTCCTTGCATCATCATTCGACATCAAATCCACAAATTGTGAACTTACTTGAATATCTGCCCTTAAGTTAGGTGAATAATGTTGGTTTAAAGCATTGTTTGTATTCGGGTTATCACTTCCGTTGTGAGCTACTGAAAAAATACTTTCAGCACTTGTATAATTAGTGAAAGTGGTTTTGGGAGATGCATTTAAGCTATATTCGTTGGAAGAGATAACCTTATTTGCAAACTCTAACGCTTTAGAATAATCTTGTTCGTATAAGTAAACACGTGCTAACAAAGCATTAACAGCGCCCTGCGTAGCTCGGCCAACATTTGAAATATCCCTTGCAGCTGAGTTAACTTTAGGTAAGGCTGGCAATGCCTCATTTAAGTCTTTAATTATCTGATCATAAACCTCTTTAACTGAATTTCTTGGAACCTGATTTGATGCATCAAAAGGAGAATCTGAAGCTGTTAAAACCAAAGCTACGCCCGGATGCGATGCATCCGATGTAAACTTATAAGGTTGTGCCCAAAGATTAACTAAATAAAAATAAGATAATGCTCTAATAAATTTTGCCTCTGCAATATACTTTGCTTCATCAGCAGGAGAAGCGATGCCACTATATTTTGCAATATTTTTTAAGAATAGATTCGCTTCATTTATAGTTCTATAACCACCAATAAATGCATCTTCCACAATAACCTCAGTAGAACGTAAAGAATTGTAATTAGGCACATTATTGAAATAAGGACCAGCACTACAATCAATTCCCCTTATATCTGCATAAATTAAAACTCTTCCTCCAAAATATTCTCTATTTTGAAGAGCATCGTACATACCTACTGCTGTTTTACCAATTCTATCTGCCGTTGAAAAAGCAGCCTCAGGATCCAATTGAGCATAAGGGCTTTCAAATGTCTGCTTTTGACAAGATTGAAATAATGTCGTAAAAGCAAGTGATCCAATTAATATATATTTAAATTTTGACATTTTTAATCTGTTATTATAGTCCAACATTTAATCCAAACGTGTATGTTCTAGGTTGAGGTACAGCTCTATTATCAACTCCAATAGCAATATTAGAATTATTTCTATTTGAGTTTACTTCTGGATCTTGCCCTTTATAACCTGTAATGATAAATGGATTGTAAACTTGAGCAAACAATCTCAAATTTTTAATTCCCACACGGTTTAACGTCTCTCCAGCGAAGTTATAACCAAGACTAATTGTTCTAACTCTTAAAAAATCACCTTTCTCTAAGAAACGATCGGAAGCAGCATTTGCTCCATTATCACTTAAGAACAATCGTGGAACATCAGTTTTTTGTCCAGGAGCAGTCCAACGATCTAGAATTTCCGTTGTATTATTTAAGAATTGGTTTGTCAACAAACTTGATCTTGTTGTATTATAAATGTAAAATCCACCGGTATACACAAGAGAAATTCCGAAATCAAATCTTTTATAAGTAATATTATTGTCTAAACCACCATAATATTTAGGCAATCCGCTTTTTCCAGTGTAAACCGCATCGCTTCCGCTAATTCCGGTCATAGGATTTCCTTTTTCATCAAATTTATTGCCATTCAATGACCAAGATTGATCGTCTGGATTATACATCTTTATTCCTCCATCCGCAGTATACCACATAGGATTTCCAGTCTGTTCATCTACACCTGCCCATCTTGTTAATTTATATGTACCTAATGGACGACCTACACTCGCGACGGAATTACCTTCAGTAATATCTGTATTAGCAGTTACTAAATCTTTCACTCTATTACTTATTGCAGTAAAATTGAATGAAGTATTCCATCTAAAATCTCCTCGCTCCATTGTCTTCATATTGAATGTAAATTCAATACCCTTATTGGTCATCGCACCAATGTTTGTAAAAATAGAACCAGCTTCTCCTACCTCTGTAGAAGGAACACCAGTTGTATATAATGGTTTTGCCTGAAGAATTAGTCCAGAAATATTGTTATAGAAATAGTCAATTACAAAATTGAAACGATTATTAGCAATGTTAAAGTCTAAACCAATATCATATTTATTTGATGTTTCCCATTTCAAATCTGATGTTCCAAGTTGATATGCAGAATAGCCATTTAGACTTGCATATGCTCCACCTTGGTAAAGTGTACGGGACGCGTAGGAGCCAATTCCTCTGGAATTACCTACTTTTCCATAACTGGCTCTAAGCTTTAAATATGATAACCAATCAAGTTCTTTAATAAAGTCTTCTTCTGAAGCAACCCATCCTAAGGACGCTGAAGGAAAATATCCCCATTTAGAATTAGCTCCAAATGCAGAATAAGCATCAGCACGCATTGCTAAATCAACTAAATATTTGTTTTTATATCCATAACCTACTCTTGAAAAATAGGATTCCAGGCCATTTGAAAAAACAGTTCCTCCAGTCAGGCCTAAAACATCACTACTTCCAGGTGCTGTGCTAGTGTAAGTTCCATCAATGATATCTGTAAAATACTCGTCACTAATGTTACTTGCACCTGCATAAACTTGCTTTTCTTTAGTAAACTGATACTCTGTACCTACAGTTGCTGAAATTCTATGATCCTCAGCAATTGTTTTATCATAATTGGCGTAATTTTGCCAAACCCACTGATTACGATTTCTAAAATTATCTTGGATTAAACCTCCATACGCAAGACCTAAACCACCAATGTTTGGATGACTATATTGATGTTCATAATTGTTTAAGTAATCAATACCAAATTTACTTGTGATTGTTAGCCCTTGAATTGGTTGAATTTCGATATAACCATTCGCTAAAATTTGCTCCGGCGTGTTCTGATTTAATTGCTTCTCAAGTGTCGCAATTGGGTTAGCAACATTCCCTACTAGATTAACATTCGCTCCATTTGCTTTTAATACTGTAAGATTATTTCCATACGCTAAATATCCTGTAGACCCTAAATTATAACCAATAACGTTATTTGGATTATTTACAGCTACAATTGGAGAAGCGTTTAGTGCTGCAACCGTAGCACCTGCAATATATCTATCTGTTAAGATTCCATCATTTGCTGTCTTTGAATAAGACAATGGAATACCCGTTTTTAGCCATTTAACAGGTTTGATATCTCCATTTAATCTAACCTGCCCTGATTTTAATTGATTTTTAAGAATGATACCTTTCTGATCAAGATATCTTGCTGATCCATAAAAATTTCCTTTCTCATTACCAGAACTAATGGATACCGAGTTATCATAACCGATTCCAGTTCGATATACCTCATCTAACCAATTGGTACGGTCATTAACACCATCTCCGTCGATGTCACTTTCCTTTGCAATAATGTTTACTCCGCCAAATTTAGGCGCAGCATTTTTTGCCTTTTCATTGTTAATTTCAATAAATTGATCTCCGTCCAATAAATCTAATAGTTTAGAGGGTTTACTAGAAGTCAATTTCGATTCAAAATTGATGCTTGAAACCCCATTTTTACCACGTTTGGTAGTAATCATAATTACACCATTGGCCGCCCTAGACCCATAAAGCACTGCTGCACTAGCATCTTTTAGCACCTCTATGGATTCAATATCATTACTATTAATTAAAGCCATTGGATTAAAACGTGTTCCATCTCCACTGTTGAACGTATTCACATTTTCGACCGAATTCATTGGTACTCCATCAATAACATACAGAGGAAGAGAACTTGAAGAGATCGAATTGACACCACGGATTCGCACTGACATACCATCGCCCAATGTTCCCCCTGTTGATCCAATCTGCACACCCGCCATTTTACCAGACATAGCCTGCTCAAAGCTCAAAGTAGGCTCAGCAGCAATTTTCTCACCTTTTACAGAGCTTTGTGATCCTGTTAAATCTTTAATTTGACGACGCTGGCCATAGCCCGTTACAATTACTTCTTCTAATTCTCTATCTGAGCCATCTAGTGTAACATTAAAAGCAGATTGTCCTTCCTTAACAATCAAAGTTTTATCAGCAAATCCTACCGAACGAAATACGATAACTTTTCCTGTTGGCACAGATAGCGAATAATTACCATTCGCATCTGTTTGCGTGGCGACATTAGATCCTTGAACAGCAATCGTCACTCCTGCCAATGGCTTACCATCTGCTCCAGTTACTCGACCGCTTACTTTTTTCTCTTGCGCAAATGCAACAGAAGTAAGAATCATACTACCCACGAAAAAACTGAGTAATTTGTGTTTCATATGTTTATGTTTATTAAAAATGTTTATTCTTGATAATATACTTTGGCTAGCAATATACTTTCCAATAATTTATATATGCGTTATAGTTAGTAACGTTTTACCTCGGATCGCATCCACATGTTAAAAAACGTTAAATACAAAATTATAACTTTTTTTAACATTTGCAATGCAAGCATAATTTATTGATAACAATTAATTCACAAACAAAGTTAAAGTACTGAATATCAGTATTTTAATTTTAAAAATTTAATACACTTAAGTAACATCGTTACACTATTAAGGAAAACTATTTACATCAAACCTTATCTGTTCATGTAAAATAATATATTAACTTTCCAATTATACTTTGAGATGGCTTACCCTATTATCTTTAGGGTAAAAACTTCTTACCTCTTATCCCCTACCTCGCTACATAAGCACTCGCAATGCTCGGTGGATCTTTTCCCTGTAGCTTCAACACCAGCCATAAACATTTATCTCAGTGCAACTACAAAAATATCGCACTCCATAAAGAGACGAATAGTATAATAAGTCAACTCAAAATCCTTAGTGAGAATTTTTCTTCGCCCCTGAGCCCTGTCCCATTACATAGCTATCATTCTGCTTAAAAAAAACTTATGTAAAGTAAACTTAGGCTCGCACAATAGTCAATCTTGTGTGATTGTTGTGGTAAACTAGTCAATATTGTATGTTTGTTGTGTTAAGCTATAGCCAACCAATACGTCACCAATAGGTGACCAACTCCTACCTTTTTCCCAGCGTTGCTCGAATTTTCTTCGGGCAGGCTTCGAATCTCCCTCGGATTAAATTCGAGGAACAGCTATGGAAAATACGAGGCTAATTCTATAAAAGGCAAGAGTTAGTAGGGAATTGGTGGAGAAAAAGTCGTCACAAAGCGGTACCTCTATCCCTAAGTCAGGTAGACTTTGACAGCGCTTAAATTTTCTTTGGTACATGTTCGAGGCATGTTTGCCTCCCTTCGACTGGGCTTTAGCAGGAATTTGAGCATACTTCTATTTGCGTGATCGCCTTGAACAGAAATTTGCCACAAGCATCGGCAGCGAATTTCTTTTCAAACACTGATTGAAGAACGTGTCAAAAACACTACAAAGATATTGGAATCGTATAACTCACAGCCACAGGCTCTCCTTGCAGTCTACCCGGCTTCCAAGGACCAACAGCCTGAATCGCTGTTGTAATCGCGCTACTGACCTTGATAGGAATATCCTGATCATATTTAAATTTACTGAGTCTACCATCTTTGTTGACAACAAATGTCACGTTAATAAGCCTAGACTTCAATTGAGTAATTAAATTGTCCGATATATCGATCTGCCGATAAACGGCTTCCATAAACTGCTTCAATTTAAGCGGAAGAATCGGTGCAGATTCCTTCGTCTCAGCATCGTATAAAATAACCTCTCCATTGGCACGGAATCGTTTCCCACTTTGGAGAATTCCACCTAAATACTGTTCTTCATAACGGCTCCCCATATTCCAACCTTCCCATTTACCCTCTCTTTCATTATCCTTTAGCTCTCCTTCAAAATAAGTACCATCCGAATAATCCAGTCGAAGGAATCCGTTTCCCCTCTTCAATAGGTAATTTCCCAAGGAATCCATATACAACAAGTGATATGGTTTTGTCATTCTCGAACCCGTAAACGGATTTTGTGCAGTGTCAATATGCGTCACGAGCATTTTCAATTTTCCTGTCGGATAATAATAGTATGAAGAATCCGTAGGCACACCGTCTACATCAAATTTCTCTAAGCTTTTCAACTGTCCATTTGGATAGTATACTGTCGACTCCCCGACATACTTCCACCCCAAAAAACCAACTGTGCTATCCCGGCTATAAGCGAAGGATTTTATGGTATCAGTCTCCGTATAATAGCTAACAATATTAAACAATCTATTCAAATCATTTCCTACAGGAACAATACATTGATAGGAATAAGACGCTAGTTTTGAGTTAACAGGATTCCCTGATTTATCAAAGTAATTCACTATCGTATCGCTAATAAACAATCCCCCCCTTGCTTTCGAAGAAAATGTTCCTGTAATAGCTCCTATCAAAATAAACACAATTAAAAATAGAGTCGATCTTTTCATAAAAATTTAGTAGCATTAAGAGGCGCAAAAATACATTTTTTCAAACAAACGCTTGCAAAACAAGAGCGGCAATTTCATTCGAAATTGCCGCTCTTCAAGTATTATAGAATTTAAAAGATTACTTAACGTCCCACCATACTGGTACTGTAATCGCTTTCGTACCTGGATAGTTTAAGTTAGTTGTTAACTCCGTATTCGGATACAACAAACGCTGAGGCATTTCACCATTAGCCAAAATGGATGCTTTTGATTGAATCAAGAATGTAGGATATCCTGTTCTTCTATATTCAGTCCATGCTTCAAAATTTTGGAAACCATTCATTGCGTAATACTTCTGCGTAATGATTGCTTCTAATTGTTTTGAGGCATCTGTTGGAAATTTCCCAGCAACAGCTAAATACTCAGTTAATCCTTCCGCACCTAAGTAGTTAAATGACGCAGTAACACCTTCATTATACAGTGCAGCAACACTTCCTGTCCCCCATCCTTTCAAAGCAGCTTCAGCTTGCAAAAATTTGCTTTCAGCAATAGAGAATAATTTTACAGGAGCGATTGCAGAAGCTGTATTTTTCGCATTTGCCCCAGTTACTGGTGAAGGAGCGGAGACTAATTTCGTGTTTTGTCCTCGGAAGTCCCCCTGTTCTAAGTAAGCTACTGTATCTTGCAATGTTACATTATCAGCTTTTAACAGTCTGTTATACAATGCAAATGATCTTTTATCCTTATTTGCTGCAAATGCTTTAACAGCCGTTCCACTCGCAACTACATTTTGAACATATTTTAAACCAACCATTTCTGTATAAAACGGGTTTTGGTTGCCACCTGTTGTCGTAAATGTGATGGAAACATCCTCATTTAAAAATGTCGGATTTGTCGCATACAATGCTTTGATTCCCGCTTGAGCAGTCGCAGCATCTACGTTTGAAATACGTAAATAGGCTTTCAATTTCAAGGTATTTGCGAACGCAATCCAAGATGCCTTATCGCCTCCAAAAAGCATATCTTGTTCTCCCGGTGTAGTACCAAGATTACCTTTCAATAACTCAACACCTTTATCAATACTCTCGAAAATACTGTTGTATACCTCTTTTTGTGTTTGATATTTTGGACTTAAGTTCGTTGCTCCTTGCAGCGCTTCATCTAACGGAATATCTCCAAAAGCATCAGTCGCTACTTGCAATGTATATGCTTTCAACAAATACGCCATACCAATTGTATAGTTGTTTGCACCACGCTCCGAATTAATGATGATTTCAGCATTGTTGAGTGCACTTCTATAGATAGTTGACCAAATACGATCCGTTGCTGTATTTTTGAGGTTATACTGATCAATAGTTTGATACTGCGACGATGATGGAGCCTGTGTCCAATACTGCGCCCACAAACCACCATATACTTGAAGCTGATTACCTACGATCTGGCTTAACGAAGCTTCGACTGTCGGCAGCAAGAGGTTTGGTTCTACTTTTTCTGGGTTATTTGGATTTTCATTAACATCCAAATATTTATTACAACTTGTAAATGCTACGGATCCAACCAATGCAGCAAAAACAAACTTTTTAATATTCTTGTTCATTTTGTTATTCTTTATAGTTTAGAAGGATACCTTCACATTGATACCATAGTTACGCAAAGACGGCTGAGCGGTATAGTCAAAACCTTGTGCATTTCCAGCACCAGCAGAATTTACTTCTGGATCTGCATATTTATTTTCGCTTGGCGTCCAGATAAATAGGTTATTACCAAATACGCCGACAGTTACATCACCAAAAGGCGTATTTTTTAGCATATCTTTTTTGAATTTATAAGAGATAGCCAAGTTGCGCAACTTCACATAAGAAGCATCTACAACATTCATACCCGCTTCCAAATATGGATAGTAATCCACTTTGTCATAAGTTGCTGTCGTATTTACAACTGAATTACCATTTGCATCTAAGTAAACTGAGTTAGGGAAAATTTGACCAAAACGCTCACCTCCTGTTTCTGCAGATGTACCTGTAAATGCCATGATATCTTTAGTACGTGAATAGAATACACCTCCATGTTTCATATCAAACAATGCAGTTAATGACCAGCCTTTGTAATTGACAGTCGTTCCTAATGAGGCTTGAAATTTAGGATTATAACTTCCTAAATACTTTGCTTCCGAAGTAGGTACTGGTAAGCCTGTTTCTTGGTCAACGATAGTTCTACCTTGTGCATCAGTGGCATTGGTTACAGCATAAAATTCACCGTAAGGGCGTCCTTTAGCGGCAACGATAGACATACCTGAGAAACCACCTAAAGAAACTTGATCAATACCATCCATCAATTCAACAACTTTATTGTTGTTTTTAGTAAAAGTACCCATCAATTCCCAGCTAAAGTTTTCTGTTTTCACTGGTGTCCCACGCAACGCAAGTTCAACACCCGAGTTTTTAATCTTTCCGGCATTAACAACATTGAATCCGTAACCTGTCGAATTTGCAATAGGAATTGCTAAGATTTGATTTTTCGAGTTGTTATTGTAGTAACTAAAATCAACAGTTAAACGATTTCTAAAGAAACCCAATTCTGCACCAACTTCAGCTGATGTAGTGATTTCTGGTTTCAACTCTGCATTTCCTAGAGTCGATCCAGACATGAATGCAGACACATTACCAAATGGGAAAGTTGTCGTTCCAAATCCACCATTGATCTCGCCTCTAGAAAATGTTGTCAACAATTGGTATGGATCTGTATCCGACCCAACTTTAGCATAGTTAGCACGCAATTTACCGTAAGAAAGGATTCTCTTCGCATCTTGGCTTAACAACTCAGAGAATACAAATGAACCACTCACACTTGGGTAAAAGAATGAATTGTTTTTCTTAGGTAATGTAGAAGACCAGTCGTTACGTGCTGTCGCTTGTAAGTATAGGAAGTTTTTATACGACAAATTCAAATCTGCATAAAGTCCGACCAAACGACGTTTTGACCATGAGTCTTGGATTAAGTTCAATGGTCCATTGGAGTTCGCTAAATTATAAAAACCGGGCTGTACCAAACCTCCACTTTCGTTAGTTGCTGTACTTAGATTAGAAACATTACGTTGACGAATGTTGTTACCCAACATTAATGATCCTTTAAAATCTTGATTAAAGTCATGGGTAGCAGTAACCATGAAATCATGAATGATCTCTGTTACATTGTATTGATCGATACGATACTCACCATTGTCAATTAGATCGTTACCTGTCGAATAATTACCTGAAGTTTTATCAATTGGTGTAAAATTATATTTTGGAGATTCAGAGCGTCTGCGGTCAGTATAATGATCTACCCCTACACGCTCTTTGAAATCCAGCCATTCAAATGGCTTATAACCGACGTTAAAATTACCCAGAATGCGATTTACATTATTATAATTGTTGTAATTTGCCAATGTCCAATAGGGGTTCATAGAATAAGCTCCATAATAGCCATACTCATTACTATGGTTTAGACCATTTGCATCGACATAACCATATCCATTATATGGATTGCTTAAATCTTTCATGTCAGCAACAGGAATATCACGAGGAGTTTGTAACAAGTTATTGTATACAGACGAATTTCCCTGTCCTCCACCTACGTTGTTCGAGTTAATCTGACTATAGTTAGCTGAAATTCCTGCATAAAATTTATTAGAGAATTCAGTTTGACCATTGAATCGAACACCATATTTGTTGTAGTTATCTTTGCTCCCAGGGTAAACTCCGTTTGAGTTCAGGGAATTCAGACCTAAATAGAAGGAAGACTTTTCACTACCACCAGAGAAACCTAAATTATTATCTGTTGCAAATCCAGTATTAAAAAAATCCCTGACGTTATCTTTAACAGCAGAATATGGCTTTGTTTGTCTTATCCCATTTACAGCTTGTCCCCATTCCTGTGTTTTCCCAGTAAAAGGAGCTCCCCAAGACCAGTTTTCCTTTGGATCATTGACAAAAACCAGGTCTCCATTTTTAGTATAACCAGAGTAACCTTGACCATATTCGTTTTGAAACTCAGGTAATTTTAAAATAGAAGAAAAGGTGTTTGTTGTATTGAAAGTAATATCTGTTTTACCGCCGCCTCTTTTACCTGTTTTAGTCGTAATGATCAATGCTCCGTTGGATGCACGCGATCCATATAACGCTGCTGCAGCCGGACCTTTCAATATGGTCATTGATGCAATATCATCAGGGTTGATATCATTACCACGGTTACCAAAATCTACACTTGATAATGATGAACCACCACCAATTACGCTGGAGTTGTCAATAGGAACACCGTCAACAACGATTAAGGCTTGGTTATTCCCTGAAATTGAAGAACCACCACGTAATACTACACGAGATGAACTACCTGGAGAATTTGAGGTCGATGTAATATTCACACCGGCAACTTTACCAGCCAATGCATTGATAGCACTTGAATTTTGACCTGACCGCAATTCCTCGTTGTTCAAGGTCGGTGCTGAATAACCTAATGTTCTCTTTTCTCTTTTGATAGCATTAGCAGTTACGACAACCTCTTCAAGCGCATTGTCATGATTATCTAAAGAAACATTGAACACCGTGTTGTTGTTATTCACAATAATGGTTTTATCGTCAAAACCAACGGAACGGAATACAACAACTTTGCCTGCAGGTACATTCAATGAATAATTACCATTAGTATCGGTCTGTGTAGCCTGATTAGTACCTTGTACAACTACTGTTACCCCTGGTATAGCTTTACCGTCAGCAGATGTAACACGACCACTAATCTTTTTTTCCTGAGCGAATGCGACCGAAGTCAGAATCATTCCGCCAACAAGAAAACTTAGTAATGTTTGTTTCATGTTTTAGTTAGTTAATTTTATTATTTTTTCTAATCCTATATATTGATATAAATTATACCCGTTCATATAACTGTCCAAACATAAATTGTGTAGACAATAAAACCGCAACCTATCAAATAGACTATTGCAGTTCATTTTTTAACAGTTGAAAATATTATTGAAAAAGCAGCCCTAGGTAGATGCAGGGCAATTCTTAGATAAATATCCAGCTGTAAATTTGCTCTTTTCAGCATTTACAGTAAATAATAGTTAGTGCGATTTTTATTAGCGGTGTCAAATATAGAAACCCCAAGTTGTTTTTACAAGTTTTTTAACATAATCCCTCAAAATCAGTAAATACCGCAATAATTAGAAGTCAAATTTGCAAATTGTTACTAAAGAATCATTTTAGAATAAAAACTAATCAAAGTAATCTCAAACAGAATTTTATACGGAATCCGACATATTTAACAAAACATTAACAATGCTATGAGAAATCTTTGAGGCATCATTCTTTAAATTATGAAATAAAAAGGAAAATTAATTTATAATGATTCTAAATACATGAGAGCAGAATGATAATGAACTTAAATTACATCATATCTATCCGCAACAATGAAAAGCAAAAAAAATTGCTTCTGATCAATAACAACTGAAAATTAAAAGAAAAGACGCTCTACCCTGTCAGGCTGAGCGTCTTTCACTTGGTATGAAATAAGTCCAAATACGACTTATTTATTGCTATTAATCAATATACTCAAATTTAGTGTAAGGCACCAAAACTGCTGGAATCTTAATTCCTTTTTCAGTTTGATTATTTTCTAATATCGCAGCTACAATACGTGGCAAAGCTAATGCTGAACCATTTAAGGTATGCGCCAATTGCATCTTGCCATCGGCATTTTTAAAACGTACTTTCAAACGATTCGCTTGGTAAGTTTCAAAATTGGAGACGGATGAAACCTCCAACCAACGCTTCTGCGCAGAACTATACACTTCCATATCGTAAGTCAATGCAGAAGTAAAACTCATATCCCCACCACATAAACGTAAGACACGGTAAGGCAACTCTAATTTCTGCAACAGTCTCTGCACATATAAGCTCATCTCTTCCAGCACTTCATACGACCTTTCGGGATGTACGATCTGCACCGTCTCTACTTTGTCAAATTGATGCAAACGGTTCAATCCACGTACATGTGCTCCGTAAGAACCTGCTTCCCGACGGAAACATGGGGTATAAGCGCAATGTTTGATTGGAAACTGCGCCTCTTTTACAATTTCGTCTCTATAAATGTTAGTGACTGGAACCTCAGCTGTAGGAATAAGATAGAGATTGTCATTACCAACATAGTACATTTGCCCTTCTTTATCCGGTAATTGCCCCGTAGCAAATGCAGAATCTTCGTTGACCAAAATGGGCACCTGTACTTCTTCGTATCCTTCTTCAGCTGCCTGATCCAAAAAGAAATTGATCAATGCACGTTGCAATTTTGCTCCTTTACCTTTATAGATAGGAAAACCCGCACCGGCAACTTTTACGCCAAGCTCTAAATCGACAATATCATATTTGTTCAACAATTCCCAATGCGGCAATGCGTCCTCCGACAACGCAGGGATTTCGCCATGGGTCAAAACAACTTCGTTATCGTCTGCACTTACACCTGCCGGAACGGATTGATGTGGTAAATTGGGTAATTGCACGATCTTCTCATTCAATTCTGCCTCAATTGTTCCTAATTGATCTAAAAGTTGCTTCACTTGCTCTTTATATCCAGAGGATTTGGATTTAACGGTTTCAGCTTCTTCTTTTTTACCTTGACGCATCAGATCCCCAATCTGTTTTGCTGCCGCATTAGCCTCTGCCGAAAGTGCATCAGATTCCGATTGGATCTTACGGCGCTCTTCATCTAAACTAATGATTTCGTCGATCAATCCAATTTCCGTGAAATGCTTGACAGCCAATCTTTCGATTACCGTATCCCTGTTCTCACGGATATAATTTAATTGCAACATAATATAAATGTGTTATTTAAAATAGTGAACAAACTTAGATAAATTTGCCTTTATTTACAAGCTATTTTATTCCCATAACACCTTTAGAAAGGCTTTTTGAACCTATTTTATGCGCTTTACTAAACAATACTCACCTCATCACACAAATATACATCTTGAATAGCGTGAAGCAGCGCTACACCCTCTTGCATCGGTTTTTGAAAGGCTTTACGACCGGATATCAAACCAGTTCCTCCAGCGCGCTTGTTGATAACCGCTGTTTTTACGGCTTCTTGGATGTCATTCTGTCCCGAAGCCCCGCCAGAATTGATCAAGCCTGCCCTACCAGCAAAGCAATTAAGAACCTGGTAGCGGCACAGATCAATTGGATGGTCGGAAGAAAGCTGTGTATACATTCGTTCATCTAGCTTCCCATAACTGCTTTTACCCATATTCAACGCTTTGAATCCCCCATTTAATTCGGGTAATTTTTGCTTAATAATATCGGCTTTGATTGTTACCCCTAAATGATTGGCTTGTCCGGTCAAATCCGCAGCTAAGTGGTAATCTTTATCACCGACTTTAAAAGCCGAATTACGCAAGTAGCACCATAGTACCGTCGCCATTCCCAAGGAATGAGCTTCCTCAAATGCTTTTGCTACTTCAATAATCTGCCGATCTGATTCTTCAGATCCAAAATATATGGTTGCCCCTACCGCAACAGCACCCATATTCCAGGCTTCGCGAATCGTTCCGTACAAGATTTGGTCGGCTCGATTGGGATAGGTCAGCAATTCATTATGATTGATTTTAACCAAAAACGGAATCTTATGGGCATACTTTCGTGCAACGGATCCTAAAACGCCAAAGGTAGAAGCCACAGCATTGCAATTGCCTTCCAAAGCCAGCTTAACGATATTCTCTGGATCAAAATACTGTGGATTTGGAGCAAAAGACGCTCCGGCACTGTGTTCAATACCTTGGTCCACAGGCAATATCGAAAGATACCCGGTATTAGCCAATCGACCCGTTCCAAAAAGTTGTCCCAAACTGCGCAAAACCTGCGGGCTACGATCACTTAAACTGTATACTTGGTCAATAAATTCTGCTTGTGGGAGATGTAGCATTGTTTTGGAAACTGCAGGTTGATCAAATTCTAACAAATAACTCGCTTCTGCACCTAGATGTGCCTGTATTTTTTCGATGTATTGCATAATATATTTATTTTAACGTGATGGAGTTTACCATTATCTTTAAAATAAAACTCTAAAAACCACAGAATGTTTTAGCGCATATTATGTAGTAAAAAAAACTTAACTTTGACCATGTTATATTTAGTTCCAACACCTATTGGCAATCTGGAGGACATGACGTTCCGTGCGGTCAATGTCCTAAAAGAAGTGGACCTCATCTTAGCAGAGGATACAAGGACTAGTGCTCCGCTTTTAAAACATTTTGGAATCGACAAAAAAGTATTTGCGCATCATCAGCACAATGAACATAAAGCGGTCTCGGAAATCATTAAATTTTTAAAAGAGGGACAAAACATTGCTTTGATTTCAGACGCTGGAACACCAGCAATCTCGGATCCGGGATTTTTACTGGTACGTGAGGCCATCAAAGAAGGACTGGAGGTACAGTGCTTACCCGGAGCAACTGCATTCGTGCCGGCGCTTGTCAATTCGGGGCTTCCCAACGACCGTTTTTGCTTTGAGGGTTTTCTACCCGTAAAAAAAGGAAGACAAACACGCTTAAAAGCTTTAGCAGAAGAAAAAAGAACAATGATCTTCTACGAATCACCACATCGTATTCTCAAAACAATTGAAGAATTTATCACCGTTTTTGGACCAGAAAGACAAGGGTCGATATCTCGTGAGTTGAGCAAACTCTATGAGGAAAATGTGCGCGGAACATTAACTGATTTAAAATTACACTTTGAAAACAATCCGATTAAAGGAGAATTTGTATTTTGTGTAGCAGGATTGGAATAAATTTTAACAATCTTTATGTATTAAAAAGTATTTGACATGAACATGGAACAATTTGCACAGGATGGGCAGGACATAAAAATCATTGAAAAATTGGTTTCTAAAGTCCAGGATATGCTTACTCCAGGAGAAAAAATAGATTATATTGCCGTTCAAAAGAAGCCTGCTGTGACTATTTTACCGGATAGTATTACCATCAGTAATAAGCGCATATTTATGTGCGAGTTTACTAAATTGGGCTTAGCTACGGATTTCGAAATTTTCGGCTGGCAAGATATCAAAGATATTGCGTTTAAAGAGGAAATCTTCGGTTCGAAAGTGACTGTTATTCCTTTTACTGGGGAGAATTTGAGCATCGATTATATCCCTAAGGTTCAGGCCAGAAAATTGTATCAGTATATTAAAGCGGCGCTTGAAAATTATAAAAAAGCGGAATTGGCCGCCGAAAAAGAGAAAATAGTGATTGCTCCAACTGTGGCAAAAGAAGGGATTATCGAAAGACCGGAAAGTAATGCCGCAGGGCAGCCAGCAGCTGCAGCACCTGCTCAATCAGCACCGCAATATTATGGGGCTGGTCAGCCAACTCCGCAGGCGCAGGTTCAGGCACAGCAACCGATCGCATCCACTCCAACTATTCCATCAGTTTCGGCAGCTCCTATCTCACCTGCTGCGGCAAAGGAAGAGGAAGAGGATGAAATTACCTTAAAGCTCAAAAAATTAAAAACGCTCTTCGATAAACAATTGATTACCCAAGAAGAATACGAGAGTAAAAAGCGAGAAGTATTATCCAGTTTATAATTATAAATGGGAGAAAATATATAGTGAAAAACAACTATTTACTGGCACTTTTAAGTGCCTTTTTATTGTGGCTGGGCTGGCCTCCAATCCCCTATTCCAGTCCATTGTTATTTATTGGATTTGTACCGCTGCTGATTGCTGTTGAAAACATTATCCGAAGTGAAACATGCAAAAGAAAAGGCCGTAAAGTATTTCTTACTGCAGGACTCACCGCAGTTGTGTGGAACACCGCCTCGATTTATTGGGTATATAACTCCATTTCGGCAGTTATGCCGGCATTTGCAGCCGTTGTGATCAGCCTGATCCCTTTTTGCCTTGGAGCGGCTTTAATGGCGCTGGCGTTCAGACTGTATGCACAACTACGACGCAAAACGAACATCCTATTATCCCTTTTCGGATTAATGGGATTCTGGATAAGCTACGAATTTTTACATGAATCCTGGGATTTAGCGTTCCCGTGGATGACATTAGGAAATGGTTTCGCCAGTTTCCACCAATTGGTGCAATGGTATGAAATCACGGGAGTCTACGGTGGAACCATATGGATCTGGCTGGTCAACATCTTGGTGTTTACACTTTACCTGAATCGGAAGGGACTTTATCCGATCAAACGTAAGATTGTCCCGATTGCTTCTTTAGCCGCAGTATTGTTACTTCCCACCGCTTACTCGCTGATACGGTACTTTAACTACGAAGAACATCAGAATCCGGCACAAATAGTCGTTGTTCAGCCCAATATTGACCCTTATATTAAATTTAATATAAGTCCTGAGGAACAATTAAACACCTTATTCGCTTTATCAAATTCAGTCGGGAAACCCAATACGGAGTTTTTCATCTGGCCTGAAACGGCGCTTTCACAGAATGGCGATTTCGATGAGGAAAACTTTAGGGAAACCTACTCTTACCAGCGCATCTTAAAATTTTTAGATCAATATAAAAATGGCAATGTACTTTCAGGTATTGAAAGCTATCAGCTGTACAACGATGCCAAAACACCAACTGCGCGCGAAATAGCTCCTCATGTTTATCAAGATAATTTCAATGCCGCGACATTGATCGATTATTCTTCCAAACTACAATTTTATCATAAGTCCAAGCTCGTTCCGGGCGTTGAACAAATGCCTTTTGGTGCAGCCATGAACTTCTTAAAACCTTTATTTAAAGCATTCGGCGGCACTACGGGAGGCTATGGAAAACAGGCCGAACCATCGGTATTTTATGCGCAAAGTGGCATTGGTGCAGCACCGGTCATCTGTTACGAATCCATTTGGGGCAATTATGTTGCTAAGTATGTCAAAAAAGGAGCACAGTTTATTGCGATCATCACCAACGATGGCTGGTGGGGAAATACATCGGGCAAAGACCAACATTTACAGTATGCTAAACTACGTGCGATTGAGAACAGACGATGGGTGGCTCGCTCTGCCAACACAGGGATATCTGGCTTTATTAATCAACGGGGAGATATTGTGCAACAGACGAAATGGTGGCAGCCTGCGGCCCTCAATCAGGAAATTAATTTAAATGAAGAAATTACGTTCTATACGCAAGCAGGTGATATCGCCGCTTATTTGGGTTTGACGCTCGCATTAGGAGGATTTTTGATCCTGATTGTGATCAGACGAAAAAAGGAACTCATATAAATTGAAAAATAGCGCCAATATGAACCAACATATTAGCGCTATTTTTCTTTATCAGAACAGAAAAACTTCCATCCCATACTATCCAGGGCAAAAAGAACCTCATTCTTAGAAACCGCAGTACTCAGACATCGACCTGCCATAATTAGGAAATTAAAATGATAAAAATTAGTGATTTGATAGCGTTAATTTACTTGAGAGATTTGTAATTTTGCGGCATGCAAGTATATTTTGATAATGCAGCGACTACAGCCTTAGATCCTGAAGTAATAAAAGTAATGATCGATGTGATGGACAATAACTTTGGTAATCCATCTTCAATCCATAGTCACGGACGACAAGTAAAGACAATTGTAGAAAAAGCACGAAAAACGATTGCCAATTTGCTTCATGTGTCTCCTGCAGAGATATTTTTTACATCAGGTGGAACGGAAGCAGACAATATGGCTATCGTGAGGTCAATAACCGACTTTGGGATAACCCATGCCATTACCTCCCCCATTGAACATCATGCCGTATTACACACCTTAGAGGAACTGCAAAAAGCAGGTAAAGTGCACCTTGACCTGTTGGAGGTTGATGAAAAAGGCAATTTAAATATCAACCAGCTGGAAGAGCTTTTAATGCGTAACCCCCGCACTTTTGTCTCTATTATGCATGCCAATAATGAAATTGGGAATCTCAACGATATTCACCATATCGCCGAGTTATGCCAAAAGCACAATGCTGTATTTCATTCCGATACTGTGCAGACGATGGGGCATTACCCACATGATCTTACTCAACTTAAAATAGACTTCGTCACAGGAGCTGCTCATAAATTCCATGGCCCGAAAGGGGTCGGCTTTCTTTATATCAACGCCAATAACAAGATCAAACCTTTAATCTATGGCGGAGCACAAGAACGCAATATGCGTGGCGGGACAGAAAATGTATATGGCATAGCAGGACTTGCCAAAGCGCTGGAACTTGCCTATGAAAACATGGAAGAACATCATACTTATATACAGGGGCTCAAATCTTATATGATTGATGAGTTATTGAAAGCAATACCCGACATTGGCTTTAATGGCGTCATCGAACCAGACAAATCATTGTACACCGTATTGAATGTTTCTTTCCCTTGCAGTAACCTCGCTGATATGCTGCTATTCAATTTGGATATTGCAGGCATATCATGCTCTGGCGGAAGCGCCTGCAGCTCAGGGACCGACATAGGCTCTCATGTATTGAATGCGATCAAATCGAGCGCTGAACGCCCCTCGGTGCGTTTTTCTTTTTGTAAAAACAATACCAGGGAGGAAATCGACTTTGTTGTAAATACGTTAAAAGAACTTTGTACAAAAAACCAATAGCATTTTCAGATAAATGTTGAAAAGTTTATCCCAAATGAAATTAAAGCATCAATCATATGTGCGAATGTTTTAAAGATAAAATAAGCTCAAAAACAAGAAAGCCGGAAGTTGTACCTCCGGCTTTCTTGTTATTAAATCATTTATAAAAAGTTAACTCAATTTTTCGTCAACACATAGTATTTGGATATATCTCCGGTAATGTCATTTCCTGAGAGATCCAGCTGACTGAGCATTCCATTTCCAAGTTTGAATTTATAATCTACACCATCTAAGGTAATAATATTACCATCCAACTTCCATTTTCCTTCCCGAACAAACACATCCTCACTTTTATTTAGATATTTAGATGAATATTGATATGTATTGTCAGCATGTAATGAAATTAGTGTTTCAATTCCGTCGCAATCCGCACAAGGCAGCACGCCCTTATATTCACCAATCACTACTTCCGCCTTATCTCTTCCTTTAAGATCCTGTAAATTATCTTTATAGACGGCTACACTTTGCTTGGGATTATCACACCCCACCATTCCAATGATCACCCACAAACCCACAATCCAAATATACCTTTTCATCACATTCTAAATTCAAAAAAATCAGCATCTAACAGTTACACCAATAAATTCATAACAAATTAAATACCAAAAATTTAGAAAAGATTAAAAATCAGCATCGTCATCGTCTGCCAAAACTGCCAATGCGCCCTGCAACTCGCCCAGAGCATGGAAATTACGACTTTTGCGGGCGATCTCGATTCCAGATCGGTATGTAGCAATCGCCGACTCTTCTCGACTTAATTTTTCGTACAATTTACCCAGATGATAGTAGGTTCCTACATATTCTGGATTAGACTGTACTAAATCCTCGAATCTCGACATAGCCTCCTGCTCATTCCCCTGCTTGAGATATTCAGCTGCAATCGCATATTTCAGAAAAGGATCCTCCGGGCTCTCTTTCAGAAATTCAATCAGTTGGTCCAATCGTGTTGACATATTTTTTTATTTCAAACTTAGACAAATTGAACTTTATATCCAATATAATACGTATACCTAGTGATAACAATCCACATCCCTGTATGATAGAAAAAAAACATTACTCTTCTAAACCCTTGAGAAATCTATACTTATCCAAAAATTACTATGCTAGCATACAAAATGACAATTTGCTGACGAAACAAATCTGTTGTCAGAAATCACTTGTTCAAAAAGAAAAATTACAAAAACAGCAACAAAAGCATTAAATATCTTGTTACATCAAAAAAAATAATCGAAAAATGCTTGAAAATTTTAAAAATATTCAATATCTATCAATTGCCATCTCAAGGGATTTTGGTTGATCTGAAACTTTTTAATTAAATGAAAATATGGTAAGTTTGGGTAAAACCAATCGTATATGAAAATATTAGTTTGTATAAGTAATGTCCCTGACACTACATCCAAAATCACTTTTACAAATGACAACACTGCATTTAATACAGCTGGTGTACAATTCATTATAAACCCTTATGATGAAATTGCTTTATCTAAAGCAGTGGAATTGGCCGAAGGTGGAAAAGGAACCGTAACTGTCATCAATGTGGGGGATGCATCGACAGATGCAACCATTCGAAAAGCATTGGCAATTGGCGCAGATAACGCTGTACGGATAGATGCCGCTCCCCGCGATGCTTGGTTTGTTGCGAATCAAATAGCAGCGTATGCCAAAGACAATGCATTTGACTTAATTTTAACTGGTCGTGAATCTATCGATTATAATGGTGCTCAGGTGGCGGCAATTATAGGAGAATTGCTACAGATCCCATCTGTTTCCATAGCCAAAAAAGTCGAGGTTGCAAGTGATATGGTGACCGTGGAACGTGAAATTGAGGGTGGTAAAGAAGTGTTAACGGCCAAGTTACCACTCGTCATCGGTACAGCCGAAGGTGTTGCTGAGCCTAAAATACCCAATATGCGTGGTATTATGAGTGCACGAAGCAAACCGCTGGACGTGGTGGAACCGTTCTCCGTAGAACTTCTTGCTCACATTGTCAACTATGAGACACCAGCTCCACGAGGTACGGTCAAACTTGTTGACGCTACTGAGGTAGAAAAATTAGTTTCTCTTCTTCATGATGAAGCTAAAGTTATTTAATCTTTAAACGCTAAAACACTATGTCGATACTTGTATATGTAGAAAATACCGATGGAAAATTCAAAAAATCTGCTTTTGAAGTTGTTTCGTATGCCAAATCCATCGCTGATAACATACAGACTGATGTTGTTGCAATTTCAATCGGGAATGTTGCCGAAGACGAACTTGCTGCTTTGGGCAAATACGGTGCTTCGAAAGTATTAAATGTCAATCAGGAACAACTTGCTTCTTTTGTAAACCAAGCTTATGCTAGTATCATCGCAGAAGCTTTAAAAAGTACGGGTTCGAAATTGCTTGTCCTGTCCAATTCATTTTCCGGAAAAGGACTTGCTCCTCGCATTGCAGCCAAGTTGGAAGCTGGTCTGGCCGATGGCGCGCTCGAATTACCGCACATTACGGATGACAAACTGACGGTCAAAAAAACGGCGTTCTCCAATAAAGCGTTCGCTACGCTCGAACTAACCTCGGATATAAAGGTCATCGCACTAAGTCCAAATGCATATGAAATAAAAGAGACTGGTGGTAATGCCACTGTCGAAACCTTTACGCCCAATATTGACCAACTTGATTTTTCAACCGTGGTTAAGGAGATTGTGCGCGCGACAGACAAAGTTTCTTTACCCGAAGCTGACATTGTGGTCTCTGCGGGCCGCGGTCTCAAAGGCCCCGAAAACTGGGGGATGATTGAAGAACTTGCGGATGTGCTAGGTGCAGCTACCGCATGTTCGAAACCTGTGTCCGACGCCGGCTGGCGCCCCCATTCGGAACACGTAGGACAAACAGGTATTGTAGTGAGCCCTAATCTCTATATTGCAATTGGTATCTCTGGTGCAATTCAACATTTGGCGGGGGTGAGCTCCTCAAAAACCATTGTTGTCATCAATAAAGATCCCGAAGCTCCATTTTTCAAAGTTGCCGATTATGGAATTGTAGGGGATGTATTTGACATCGTTCCAAAATTGACGCAAGCACTGAAGGCTTATAGAGGTATATAAACATTTAATCCATATATTCTCCCCATTTATTGAAACTGAATGGGGAGTTTTTTATTGGTTATAATTGCATATAAAAGCAAATTTATCTAAGTTTGTAAACCGGTTTGAAATTAAAATGAAGAAAATCAGATTAGATATCGTTGGTTTATCCTATAGTCAAACCCAATCAGGGGCTTATGCCCTGGTATTAGGTGAAGTGGAAGGCAACAGAAGATTACCCATCATCATCGGCAGTCACGAGGCTCAAGCTATTGCTATTCGGATAGAAAAAATGATTCCTAGTCGCCCGCTGACACACGACCTATTTCAATCCTTTGGAGAATCATTTGGAATTCGGCTTATTGAAGTTATTATCTACAATCTAATTGAAGGGATATTTTATGCTAAAATGATCTGTTCCGACGGCAACAAGATTGTAGAGATTGACGCACGCACTTCTGATGCTGTTGCCCTTGCAATACGCTTTGAAGCGCCCTTGTATGCCTACGAATTTATTATGTCCTCTGCAGGAATTATTATTGAAGGACATGATTTCGCATTTTTGGAAAATATGGACAAATCCAACAAAGTCCAGGATCCAAGTGTTGTTGAGGTCGAAGAAAAAACACCTTCAAAATCCCCACACAATCCTTTCTCCTCATTGACAAATGAGCAATTGGAACAAGCACTTAATCAGGCATTAACCGAAGAAAACTACGAACGGGCGGCGTTGATTAGGGATGAGATTTCCAAAAGGAAATAGTGCCTTTCATTAGAGCAAAACAAAATTTTAAATAACATCATTTATGTCTATTAAATTAAGATTGACCATCATGAGCTTCTTTCAGTTCTTCGTCTGGGGAGCATGGTTGATTACAATAGCGAACTATTGGTTTGGCACAAAGCAATGGGATGGTACGCAATTTGGAGCCATTTTTGCAACAATGGGAATCGCATCTCTATTTATGCCTACACTAATGGGAATCATTGCCGATCGGTGGATAAATGCAGAAAGATTATATTTTATTCTTCACTTATGTTATGCTGGTGTTTTATTCTATTTACCTCAGGTAAATGATCCAAACACCTTTTTTTATGCGATGCTTGCGGCGATGTGTTTTTATATGCCGACTTTGGCGCTATCGAATTCCATCGCTTATACTGCACTAAATGAAAACAACTATGATCTGGTCAAAGCATTTCCCCCTATCCGAGTGTTTGGCACAATCGGTTTCATCGTCGCGATGTGGATCACCAATTTAACGGGTAGCAAAGCAACGGCCTTTCAATTTTATATCGCCGGAACTGCAGCCTTAGCTTTAAGTCTCTACGCGTTTACGTTACCAAAATGTCCTCCGAAAAAATTACAACAGGAAAATGCTTCTTGGACACAGCTATTGGGCTTAGAAGCGTTTAAACTTTTTGGAAATTATAAAATGGCTTTATTTTTTATTTTTTCCATGTTCTTAGGCGCAGCACTCCAGTTGACCAACGCCTACGGCGACGTATTTTTGGATGAATTTAAATTCTACCCCAAATTTGCAGAATCTTTCGTCGTGAAATATTCGACGATCATTATGTCAATTTCACAGATATCCGAAACGCTCTTTATTCTTGCTATTCCATTCTTCCTGAAAAGATTTGGTATAAAAAAGGTGATGCTGATTTCGATGTTAGCTTGGGTTTTACGTTTTGGATTGTTCTCCTTTGGTGACCCTGCTGGCGGGCTTTGGATGATTGTATTATCCTGCATCGTATATGGCATGGCCTTTGATTTTTTTAATATTTCAGGCTCACTGTTTGTCGAAACCTCCACAACCTCCAGTATACGCAGTTCTGCCCAAGGTTTGTTTATGATGATGACAAATGGCTTTGGCGCCGTGGTAGGCAGTTTTGCTTCTGGGTGGATCATTGATCAATACTTTACCAAAAGTTTTCAGCATAGCAAAGATTTAGCCCAATACCTGGACACAACAGTGGATAACACTCACTTTCTGCACTTCTTAAAGGAAAGAAATATTTCGATCTTACCTGACGGTGTTTTAAGCGGAAATCTTATGCTAAAAGACTGGCATGATATCTGGCTTGCATTTGCGCTCTACACCTTTGTTATCGCAATTCTTTTTGCTTTATTCTTTAGACATAAACACGAGCGTTAACCGCTAAGCTTAAAATAATAAAAGCCGCAATTAGCGGCTATTTTTTTATTTTAAAAAGACAAATCGTATGATTGGATCTTACTTTATTGCTATAGCTGTTTTTTAACAAGATCAGCAGTCAGTTATAACACAATGTAAGCGAATGTTACGATGAAGGGGTTAAAAATAGCGAAAGGTAATCTGGGGAGATTACCTTCACTTTAAAAACAAACTAAATTTTCAGACGTGTTTCACAACAGATCTACACATTAACCCTAACTCTTTATGAATCAAAAATTACTCTATACAAATATAGGAGACATATGTTAAGTGTATCTTAAGCTATCTTTAAACTTAAAACAACGCTAAAATGTTTTATCTTACCTCTATAGTTTTCGTTGCAACATGCGTTCTATTGAAAAGATCGATCGCCTCAACCTCAATATGATATTTGCCTGCTTTAAGTTTTGGCAGATTAGCGACCCACAAATGACTGGATTTTTCAGGATTAGAAGGTCTACGAGTGTTCTTCAATTCAGTTGCTGTATCATATTTAGCCAACGAATTTAGAAATGCTGGATCGTTTTCATTTACAAAGTCCATTTCTTTCCATTCCCCCTGATTGATTCTATACCTGACCTTGTCGCCCTCCTTTCCTATAAAGAAATTAGCGTATATCGGATATCTTTTGCTGTACTTTTCCGGAATAACCGAAGCACCATATAAGTCAATCTGATACGTTGCCGGCTTATCGACAACCTTGTAATCGAAACTGTATTGATTATCTTGAATTTTCAAAATAGCATATCCTTTTGGTGTACCATCCCGCATTGTAGAAACAGGAATTCCTTTTTCATTCAACTCGCCAGAGTACCAATCACCCGATGTCGTGCCTACGTTATACTCGTGATGCGGCTTCTCTTGTTTCCATCCGTCTTTTTGCCCATAGAAATACTGCCGCTGAAAGTGTGTATGTGCCGATAAAGACAATGTATGCTTAAATGGAGCGAGCATATCAAAAAGACGTTGTCTATCTTCGTTACGAAAAACATCTGAGTTTTGATGGTATAAAGGAATATGGAACGCCAGCACAATTAATTTATCTTTAGCAACGTTTTTTAAGTCATTTTCCACAAACTCTAGCTGATCTTTACGAAATCCACCTAAATAACCTTTTCCTGTGCGTGGATTCGGATAAATAATATTGTCTAGGATAATAAAATGCGCATTCCCATAGTTGAATGCATAATTGTTGGGACCAAACGTTTTCTCGAATGATTCATCGGAAAGGCTATCTACTTTGGCATCATAGTTCATATCATGGTTTCCCATAACATTATACCAAGGCAATCCCATGGTAGAAATCACCGATTTATATTTTGGCTGTAGGGAAAGATCGTCGCCCACTAAATCGCCTAAGCTGATGCCAAATTTTGCAATTGTCTTATCCGAAATTCCGTTGATCACCCCGTTTTTGAAATAGGACAGTTCTTCCTCCGTGTAAGCCTGTGGATCACCGAAAACAAAAGCTGAAAAGTTTGGATCCTCTTCTTGCTGATACAAAGCAAAATTTACCGCAGCAGGGATTTTCCCTGTGGCAGCTACGGCAGGGTATTTTGAAGCTGGACTGCCGTTCAATTTATGGATATAATAGAATTTTGGATGATTATTTTCATCTAAAGGTACGGCATAACCTGCTGGTTTGACGACGAAAATGATATTGTCATTCCCAATGGGCAATTGATAATTACCATCTTTATCTGTGGTAGTTACCTCACGTCCGTTACTAACAGAAACAGACGCAATACCTTTCTCATTTTTATCTAATTTTCCGTTTTTGTTTACGTCCAAATAAACCTTTCCTTTTGCAAAATCTTGTGCGTGCGTAGCATGTACGAATGCCCAGGAAATTGCTAATGCCAAAAATGTTTTCATATGTTATTTTGTTTTGGCGCTAAAGTATTCCATTCAGGTTAAAGGAGTATAAAGAGAATATAAAGAATTCATCAAGAATCGAAGGGTATATCATGCAATCAACGTACTAATTAACACATATTTAATACTAAAGTAATAGGGATATCATTCGTACTTTATACGTTTTCATACGAATGCCCCCCCTATTAGCTCCCTATAAAGTACCTGTTATATTAGGCTGTATTAGTAGATTGACCTTTGTTCTTGCTTTGCAGTCTTTCATAAATGTTCCTAGAAAAAAGGAGTAGATACAAAAAAAGAGAAACCAATTGCTTAATTTCTCCTTTTACCCTTAGGTCTATTTCTTAATTACCTTGCCTGCGCGGTCGCCAACATGCGGTTGACTTCATCAATCATAGACTTTGCCGCGTCATGCATGCGCGGATTGCCTGCGAAATCGGCATCTAAAGTTACATGTTTGGATTTATCTTTGTAGTTGAACTCCAGATAAAAACGTGGAACCTTAGAATTTGTCGAATCCTGCTGCCATTCGGGACCTGTCATATCGGTATCCAAATTCCAAAAACCCAGCTCCATCGCTTTGCGATGTAAATATAATAAATCGTCTTTTGTAAATTTTACAGTATCGGTAATTAAAGAATCTTTTTTGTCTAAATATTTATAGATACGGGTTTTAGAATTGTACTCGTTGACCATGTGGTTTGGCTCGCCGTATTTGAATTCTATGGATTCAAAATCAGCAAAACGAAAAGGGGCATTTTTGATCATATTACTATAGTAATAAACACAATACATCAAAAACGGCACAATAATACAAAGGCCCAAAAAAATCTTCTTACTCTTTATTGTCATTGCTATAAATTTTGACAAAAATAAGGATTTATATAGGGTATAAAAGTTTATATCAAGATATGACATAAAACCTACATGAGCTACTGCGATCTAAATATTAGGAGAGCCTGCGTCAACAAAGGTCTTGGCATACCAGCTATCAGAAAGATCAGATATAATAACACCCTTGCGCGTTGATACATGTACAAACTTATTATTATGAAGGTATACACCAACATGATCTATCCCGCTACGCCCGAATGAAAAAAATACAAGATCCCCTTCTTGAAGTTTATCGACCTTTTTTCGCTTTACTACTCCTTCCATGTCACGAGAAGTGCGCGGTAAATTTCCTTTATAAACTTCCATGTAGAGCAGATTTACAAAGCCTGAACAATCCACACCGGATTTGCTCTGTCCGCCCATACGATGCGGTATGCCCATCCAGTCATCGATAAAAGAGTAAAGGTTTGGATTTAGCCTTTGAGGACTCACGTTAAGCAAATTGGCATAACTGTCAAGCCGCGATCCCGAAAAGGACCTTCCTCGCGCTGAACTAGCATCTGTCAAAACACCACCCTTAGCAGGATAAGAATTAGCGATAAGTACCTTTTTCTTTGTTGAACAACTGCTCAAAAATAGAACTACACCCAAAAAGAAAACAAAATAAAATCTGACAATCATGCTGTTCAATCTACGTTGTTGCCTAACAAACTTAAGTAAATTGCTATTTATATGCAACACATTTACCGTGTTGCTAAAACATTTTACGGTAAGAACCCCTTTTATCCATCCATCGAAAACCATTCATTATTGGTGACATAATTTTCACCAATTAGGTCTGAGCTACAGCTATTCCAATGCGATATCCCAGTCGAAAGATTCCTTTTCTCGATAAGGATGTCAGAGCAGGAAAAGAATTGTTCAGAAATCGTAACTTTGACGCCTAATTTATTTGACAATGGAAAAATTAAAAGGTGCATTGGCTGTCTTTTTAGGTGCAAGTAGTTTCGGAATACTATCAACATTTGTAAAAAAAGCTTACGGTAAAGGACTGACTTTAGGCGAAGTAACGGGAATCCAGGTATTGTTTGGCATGCTTATACTGTGGCTTATCTATATTGTCATCAAACTCTTTTCGGCAAAGTCATTTCACGCTTCAAGCAAAAAATCTTCCTGGGTTAAGATATTGATCAGCGGTACATCTACCGGTTTGGTGAGTGTTCTCTATTATAAATGTGTTCAGCTCGTTCCCGCTTCATTAGCCATAGTCTTGCTAATGCAGTATATCTGGATCGGCGTGCTCATTGAGTTTATCTTTTTTAAGACAAAACCTTCAAAAAACAATTTGATCGGTATTGGAATTGTACTTGTTGCAACCTTATTAGCAACGGGGCTCATTGAAAAAGGATTACAACAACTCAATTTAACGGGTGTGTTATTCGGTCTTTTGGCGGCGACTGCCTATTCGGTGTTCATGATTGTAAATGGGCGTGTAGGCAATGACTACCACCCCATTCAAAAAAGTGCTATTATGGTAACAGGTTCTTGTATCCTGATTTTCACTTTATTTCCACCGTCTTATTTATTTAATGGTCAATTTGATGATAATTTTTTCTATTTTGGATTGATACTTTCTTTATTTGGCACGGTCATTCCGCCTTTATTGTTTGCCTATGGTTTGCCCAAAACTGGATTCTCCTTAGGAGGAATATTGAGTTCGGCCGAACTGCCTGTAGCCACCTGTATGTCATTTTTCATCCTTCATGAAAGTGTATCGACTGTTCAATGGATTGGTGTGCTTTTGATCTTGGGTACCGTCATTTGGTTAAATGCAGCAAAGAGCAGTACACATTAGGGGTACCAATCACCTTTCGATCAGATAGCTGCACTCAATTTGAGGATATCTATCCGAATACAGCAATCAAAACTTCGTGATGTCGTACACGCCAACAGCGACAAAAGCGAATAAAAGTCCTTTCTGGGCAATAAAAGCAGACAACTTTCATACAAAAAAGAGGCTGTCTCAAATTTATTTGGGACAGTTTTTTTGTTTAAAAAGTCTATGAGATAGATTTGTGTGTTGTTTGTTGGTTATTTGAAAAAGACTCATATGGAGGGGAGAAATGAACAAAAAGTAGCTTTTTAGGCCGCTTTTTTTCTTAGATTTTGTGCTATTGCCAATAATCCCCATTCTATGGACACTTTTTCTTTACCCCGGAGCATAAATCTTCGGAACCCATGGTTCTGTTTAATGTTTGCAAAGACAGGTTCGACGTCACAACACCTCTGTTTTCGTTTAGCTACACCTACATCGCTGTTGAGCAATTGGTATGCCCTGTTCCTGTAAATCTCAAGTTGCTTATTCACCCCGATGATCCTATTTCCCTGTGATTTGTGACAGGCGCCATTCAACGGGCAGTTTGTGCAGTTTTTTGCCTGATACTTTTTGATTTCCTGCCGGAAGCCTGCGGAGGTCTTTTGGCTAAATGTACCTATACAATGCATTTCCTGTCCCATTGGACAGATATAGCAATCTTGTGAAGGATTATAATGTAATTTATCTACAGAAAATGGTTTCTTATCCCCACAGCTCTTTTTCTGTCCTTTGTCAAACATACCATATTTCACATAGCTCTCAATATTTTTTGCTGCCAGTAATGCATAGTTTTCTTCACTGCCATAACCGGCATCCGCGGTAAGGGTTCCCGGTGTTTTTCCAAAGCTGTCCTCATGTTGTTGCAAATGACCGGATAATGTTCTGGTATCTGTGGGATTGGAATGTATGGTGTAATTGACGATGTATTGATTGGACGTGGATATCTGGATATTATATCCTGGTCTGAGCTGGCCATTTTTCATATGATCCTCTTTCATCCGCATAAAGGTGGCATCGGGATCTGTTTTGCTATAACTGTTTCTGTCTCCCAGAGTAGCTTCCTGCTCTTCATATTGTACGATCTTCTCTGGATAGTTTTTGGTTACATAACGCAACTTTGCCTTCATCTTTTTATTTACCGAAGGTTTGTCGGATAAGACTCTGTTCAGCTTATCGACCGTAGCCCGGACTTTTTCGCTGTCAATTGTCGTCAGATCGGGAGGATCCGGGAGGTTGTCCTCCGACTTGGCAATACTTTGGGCGTAGTCCCATATATCTTTTAAGGCAGCTTTCATCTTTTCCTTATTGGTATGGATAGCTTTCTTCCAAACGAAAGTGTATCTGTTTGCATTAGCCTCTATCTTGGTGCCATCGGTGTAGACATCTTCTATGCTTAACAACCCTTCTTCGGCCAGGAGCTTAACAACTTCTTCAAATACACTGCGAAGTGCTTCTTTTAAGCGGACACCACGAAATCTGTTGATGGTATTGTGATCGGGATAGCTCATGCCGCTCAGCCACATGAAGTTGATATTCTCCCGGCAGGCTGTTTCCAGTTTCCGACTGCTGTAGACATTGCTTACATAGCCAAACACCAGAACCTTCAACAGCATTTGCGGATGATAACTGGAACAGCCTTTTATCTTGTAGGCATCCAAAAGACCCTGTATGTTGATACGGTTGATCACATCGTTAACAATACGTACCGGATGTCCTTTGGAGACCAATTCGTCCAAAGTTGGGGGAATTGCCATAATCTGATCCTGATAGTAAGGCTTAAAAGTAGGTCTTTGAGATGACATATATCTTTTTTTGAAATATAAATATATGAAAATCAATTAATTAAATCAAATTAAATATCATGAAATAACATAAAAAAGAGGCTGTCTTTTTGAGACAGCCTCTTTTTTGTATGTTATAAATCTTTATTGAACTAATGTGCCAATGTCTCTGGAATTTCTTCCACCTCGACTTCACAGGAGTCCGTTACTTCCATAAATTTAACCGGCACAACCTCATTTACCAATAAGGGATCGTATAAAGTCCGCACTTTAACATAATTTTTAGAGAAACCATGCATGTAACCGTCTTTCTCATCAGCCTCAAACAATACGTCTCCGATTTCTCCTAATTGCGATTCATAGAAAGCACGACGTTTCTTCTCAGAAAGGATATGCAGCATTTTGCTGCGATCGCTACGTTGCATTCCCGGTACTGCTCCATCCATTTGCGCGGCAATCGTATTTTCTCTTTCTGAATAGGTAAAGACATGCAGATAAGAGATGTCCATATCATTCAGGAAATTGTAGGTATAGATAAAATCTTCACGTGTTTCTCCTGGAAATCCAACAATGACGTCAACACCGATGCAACAATTAGGCATCAAAGACTTGATATATGCCACACGCTCTGTGTAAAGCTCTCTTTTGTACCTTCTGCGCATTAAACTTAGAATTTTATTGCTTCCAGACTGTAAAGGCATATGGAAATGTGGAACAAAACGTTTTGATTTTGCCACAAACTCAATAATATCATTGGAAAGCAGATTGGGTTCTATCGAAGAAATCCGAATCCTGTCGATACCTTCGACTTCATCCAAAGCCTTTACCAAATCCAAGAATCGGTCTTCACGTTTACCATCACGAATACCAAAATCACCAATATTAACTCCTGTTAACACGATTTCCTTTACACCTGAAGCTGCAATTTCTTCCGCTTGGCGCACAATATCCTCGATCTTCCCGGAGCGGCTTCCGCCGCGCGCTAGAGGGATCGTACAAAACGTGCACGAGTAATCACATCCATCCTGTACTTTAAGGAAAGTACGCGTACGATCACCAATTGAATAAGCAGATACAAATTGATTGGTCTCATCAATCGGACCATTATAAACGATTGTCTTTTCCTGTTTAGTCAAATCATTGATATGCTCAATAATATTAAACTTTTCTGCAGCACCCAAAACCATATCTACACCAGGAATCTCGGCGATTTCTTTTGGTTTTAGCTGCGCATAACAACCAACAATCGTAATATAAGCATTGGGAGAGTGCTTTAAAGCTTCCTTAACCACTTTTCTACACTTCTTGTCAGCATTATCCGTTACCGAACATGTATTGATTACATAAACGTCTGCACGGCTATTGAACGCTGTGGTATCATAGCCCGCTTCTTTAAATAAACGACCAATGGACGATGTCTCCGAATAATTCAGTTTACATCCAAGTGTATAAAAAGCTACTTTTTTATTCTCCATAATATTTTGCAAAATTACATTTTTTTTCAGTAACCACTCTTATCATTTTAAGTTTTGACTTTCTCGTTATAAGGATTTTCCTTAGTTTTGACTATCTTGAATGCTGAATGCACAGGCGGCTTATTATAGTCAAACGAAATTAGTCAGGACCTTGATGTATTCAGGTATTCCCCGATCGAGAATCAGACCCATAAAGTAGTGCTATACATTCTCATAGAGTTCGATAATAGCATTGATATTTAACATTTAAAAATTACTTTTTTACAGATGAAACAATATTTAGATTTACTCAGACATGTATATACAGATGGTGTTGTAAAGACAGATCGTACAGGCACAGGCACCAAAAGTGTCTTTGGATATCAGATGCGTTTCAACCTCCAGGAAGGTTTTCCTTTGGTAACAACAAAGAAATTACACCTGCGATCCATTATACATGAGTTAATCTGGTTCCTAAAAGGCGAAACCAATATTCAGTATCTCAAAGAAAATGGCGTAAGTATTTGGGACGAATGGGCTGACGAACAAGGAAATTTGGGCCCTGTGTACGGATCGCAATGGCGGTCTTGGCCGACGCCCGACGGCCGTCATATTGATCAAATTGCACAAGTAATTAATCAGCTTAAAAGTTCGCCGGATTCCCGTCGTATTATTGTATCGGCATGGAATGTTGCTGAAATAGAACATATGGCATTACCGCCTTGTCATGCTTTTTTCCAATTTTATGTGGCTCCAGCGCAACCCGAAAAAGGAATTTTAAAGCCACAATTGTCCTGTCAACTCTATCAGCGTAGTGCGGATATATTTTTGGGTGTACCTTTTAACATTGCATCTTACGCACTTTTAACCATGATGGTTGCCCAAGTGTGTGATATGGAAGCGGCTGAATTTATTCATACCCTAGGTGATGCGCATATTTATAGTAATCACTTTGAACAAACCGAACTTCAATTGAGCAGAGAACCTAAAGCGCTACCACAGATGAGCATTAACCCCGACGTAAAAGATATTTTTGATTTCAAATTTGAAGATTTTGAATTATTGAACTACGAATCACATCCTCATATCAAAGCTCCGGTTGCTGTTTAATTATGGCGGCACCTAATTTTGCAACAACATTCTTTTAGCGGATAATAATCACCTTATATCAACAATGAGCAACCCAACGATCACATTAATTGTCGCTGCATCGGACAACAATGCCATCGGAATCAACAACAAGATGCCTTGGCATTTACCAAACGACTTTAAATATTTCAAGAAAAATACTATTGAACATTCTGTACTGATGGGCAGAAAGACATTTGAGTCCATAGGTAAAGCATTACCGGAAAGAAGGAATATTGTCATCACACGCAACGCAGATTTTCAAGGTGAAGATATTGATGTCGCTAACAGTATTCAGGAAGCACTTTTATATTGTCGCGACGAGCGCGAAGTATTTATTATTGGTGGTGCAAACATCTATCAGCAGGCCCTTCCACTCGCCAACAAAGTACTTTTAACACGGGTGCATACCACCGTCAAAGGAGATGCTTTCTTTCCTGCATTACCAGCCGAAGAATGGGAATTGGTTTCCTCAGATGCGCATCAGGTGGATGAAAAACATGCATTTGCTTATACCTTTGAAGTTTATTCAAGAAAATAGTTCTGTGTTTACGAATTTCAAAACGCAATATATTGGAGCAAAAGGCTCCATGATCCTATGGATATTACGTTTCGTAATTTTCCTACTGGGTACCTCGAACCGAGCTCTTGCACAATTTAGCCCGCCAACCACGATACGAACTCCAAGCGGGAACGTTACTTTACCGGGCGTATATACCCCCCGGTTCTATTCTTTCAATAGCGAACCGATAAGCAGTAGGTATAAATTTTATATTGTTTTGAAAAATGACAGCACCGTTGTTGCAAAAACAAAAATAAAATTAAGAACCACAACAGCACCCAGTGAAATATCCTGGCGGGAAAAAGGCAAGAAACATACGGTAACGCCCGAGCAGACAAAAGAAATCTATCGGATAGATTATTGGAACAAGAAAATAAAAGGCATTCCACAGGACAGTTGCTGGTTATTTTTGGTCGACACTGTCAGTCGTGAACAGCGAATCCGCCGGTATAGCATGACCGCTGATATCAATCAGCCTACCATATCACATTTCAAAATTGAAAGGGCGAAGGAAATTTTACCACTGAAAAAAGAAACCTTGGAACCTTATGTAGAGGGAAATGAAAAAGCAAAAAAGCTCCTGTCAAAAAACAAATTGTTAAAAGCTATAGAAGAGCTTAATAGACAGGACTAAACAAGCGCAACACTTGGATATAAAGCACATGCACAAATACTTTATCTTAATTTTCACCCTATTCATGTCAGACGCATACGCTCAAAAGATAGATACTGTTTACCTGGAAAAATTACTCCAGAGTCATCCTGATCTATTTCAAAACATATTGAGGCATCCGACTAAAAATGAGGTGCAGATTCTGTATACGCAAATTGATCGTGACAAATCCAATATGCCGCATTTCAGGTCCTATAGCTATCGACTGAATCCGAACTGGTATTTTTATCCCGCAAGTACCGTAAAGTTGCCGACAGCAATTCTGGCCTTAGAAAAAATCAATGACCTACAGATTGCAGGTCTCAGCAAAGACACCCCCCTCCGTATTGATGCTGCATTTGAAAAGCAGACGAAGGTTCTTGTAGATGAGTCGGCAGCCAATGGGCTTCCTTCCGTGGCACAATATGTAAAAAAAATACTATTGACCAGCGACAATGATGCACAAAATAGACTTTTTGAATTTATTGGCCGTGCTGAACTAAATGCGAAACTAAAAAAATACGGCACCAAATACAGCCGTATTGTCAACCGTCTTGCCATTGGAGACAAGGGCATATGGGCCAAACATACCAATCCAATAACCTTTTATAGTGGGGAAAATAGTTTTTATAAACAAGAGGCACAGTTCGACCCCAAAGACTATCCCATCAAGCTGGCCAATACCCTTCAGGGAAAAGGCTATATAAACGACAAAGATGAGCTAGTCCATGCCCCCTGGAGCTTTGAAGGATTAAATGTCTACGCTCTTCAAGATCAACAGCTCATTCTGAAGAAATTATTATTTCCTGAAGCATTTCAGCCTAAAGATAGATTTAACCTGAAAAAGGAGGACTACGCACTGCTCTATGATTATATGTCGCGCTATCCCTTTGAGTCGGATTTCCCGAAATATGACTCTACAGAATTCTGGCCAACATATAGCAAGCTCCTTTTTTATGGCCGTGAAAAACATACGACCCTAAATCCCAACATACGGATCTTCAACAAGTATGGTGATTCTTATGGCTATAATATTGATAATGCTTATATCGTCGACTTTGAACATGGGGTGGAATTTATGCTCGCCGTTGTTGTGCAGTCTAATGAAAATGGCATCTACAACGATGGACGCTATGAATACGAAACAGTAACCTACCCATTTTTAAAAAATATCGGGCAGGTAATTTATCAGGAGGAATTGAAAAGGGTAAAAAAGTTTAAACCCGATCTATCCAAATTTGATTTCAGAAAATAAAACACAAAAAGACGGCTTTCAGAAAATTGAAAGCCGTCTTTTGTTATCTTTAGTTACCCAGTCGCATATTGTTAAATTCAGCAATCGTACGAACCTCCGATTCATATCTAATATAAAGGACAATATTATTTCGACTGCAAGGCTGTTTCGATCAATTCGCCATAGAAATCACATTCTTTCATTCCAAAAGCGCGTACTTGTTGCGGTATAAAACTTTGCGCGGTCTGCCCCGGAATGGTATTGATTTCAATAAAATAAAAGTTATCGGTTCCGTTTTCCAAAAAGAAATCTACACGTACCATACCTTTGCAATTCAATCTGACATAAATCTCTTTCAAGATACGTGCAGCCCGTTCCTGCTGTTCGTTAGTCAGCTCTGCCGGCGTAATCTCTTCGGTCAGTCCAGGTATATATTTCGCTTCGTAGTCAAAAAATTCGCGCGTAGTCCGAACCTCCGTAGCAGGTAAAACAACAAGCTCGCCTTTTGAATTCCGAAAAATTCCTTCGGAAAATTCGCGTCCAGTCACAAATTCTTCAACAATGACCTGTTTACCTGTATTCTCTGCATCAAAAGCTTTATCGATCGCTTCTTTTAACTGTGCAGATTCTTTCACCTTGGTCATACCGATACTGCTCCCACCTGCATTAGGTTTCACAAAATAAGGCAGCGAAAGATTGCTTTCGACGATTTTGAGTGCCTCCGGGCGTTGCGATTCAAACAGTAGGACCGATTTTGCCAAATGCAGCTCTGGAATATCCGATAAAATCGCCTTTGTATACCCTTTATTCATCGTCAAGGCAGAAGTTAGCGCGTCACATGACGTATAAGGAATATCTAATAAGTCAAAATAACTTTGGAGTCTCCCATCTTCTCCAGGCACACCGTGTACCATAATAAATGCCAAGTCAAAAATCAAAACATCCCCATGCAATGAAAGCGTGAAATCTGCTTTCGAAATGGGATGCTGCTGACCATCTACATCTTCGTAGTACCATGCTTCTTTGGTCACCGTAATCATATACACATCGTATTTGTCGTGATCAAGCTGCGAATTGACGAAGGCTGAACTTTTAAAAGAAACTTCAGCTTCTCCTGTATAACCTCCAGTTATTAATGCTATTTTTGCTTTCATAAATTTTAGCGATTCGAAGAGCAAATATAATTTGCTATACACGGAAAAACGAATAATTTTGTGACGAATAATTTTATTTAATCTTTCTGCAAACTTGGCTTTAATATTGCGGTTCTATGCAGAATTAATTTTTATTAACAAAGAAATGTCCAAAGTAGTACAATATCTTCAGACCCCCACTTTTAGGAAAAATCTTATTGCCGCTTTCATTGCGATAGTATGCGTATTCCTTTTCGTTTATATTGGTCTGAAAGTATATACCAAACATGATGAATCTATTGCGGTCCCTAAAGTCAAAGGACTTCATATCAGTGCAGCTATTCAGGCGCTGGAAAATGCGGGGCTCGAATATAAAATTGATTCTGTCTATCAGATGGACGCTAAGCCTGGTATGGTTATAGAACAAGATCCTGAACAAGGATTTCATGTAAAATCGGGTCGGACTATTTATTTGACCATTATCACACAGGTGGCACCTGAAGTTGCTTTTCCGAATATAAAGGATAAAACATTGATCGAAGCCACCGCCATCTTGAAAAACCATAACCTTAGAATAGGAGACACTTCGTATGTAGCGGACATCGCAAGAGATATCGTTTTAGATGCTCAATTTGCAGGACAGTCCATCCGTAATGGAAGGATGATACCTAAAGGTTCGCGTATAGATCTCGTTTTGGGAAATGGATTGGGAGCAAATGAAGTAGAGATACCTAATTTAATTGGACTTCCGTTAAATGAAGCGAAGTTTGCCTTATCTGGAGCTGGACTAGGTCTGGGCACTGTAACCTATGATCCAAATGTAACGGATACTGCTACCGCAGTAATCAGTGTACAATCACCAGGAATCGAAAAAGGCTTAACCAGCTTAGGCGCTAAAATTGATGTAACACTTTCAATTACAGCACCAGCACCTATTACAGATGCTCCTGCAGGTGTTACAACAACACCTAAACCACAAGCAAACCAAACACAAGCTAATCCGAATGCCCAATCGAAGCCTGCTGCACCGGCGAAGAGTACGACCACAAATACGCCGACAACGAAACCTGCAAATAACGCCGTGGGCCAAAAGAAAGATAAAGAAAACAAAGGAAATAGCCTTGGGTTCTAAGGCTACGACCGTAAATTGAAATTGCATTGAATCACTGATAAAAGATGCTAAAGTCTTTAAAGATTCAACACGATAAACATAAGAAAAAACTGCGTTTCATACGCGAGATTTTTCGAACATTGACCGCTAAAGGCTGCATGAATGCCATAAATAGCGAACAAAAAATGATTAAAAAATTTTAGAATGAAAAATAAAAAGGGAATACCAAGTTGGTTAAAAATAATTGCTCTAATCGTTGTTGTCGTTGGAGCTTATTTTGCTTGGAAATTTTATAGCACGTTTTATGCTTCGAATGTATCGGGAGATAAAAAGTACCTGTATATACACGAGGGTGAAAAGTATGAAGATGTCCTGAAATCAATCAGCGATTCAAATCTATTGGACGATATCGCTTCATTTCAGCGTGCAGCGCAATATAAAAAATATGAAAAGAGTGTAAAACCAGGTCGGTACTTATTGACACCTGGAATGAACAATAGACGTTTAGTTGGCAATTTAATGGGTGGCTACCAAGACCCCGTAAAATTCCGATTCGCCAATGTCCGATTAAAAGAAAATATGGCGGCGCTTCTTGGAAAAAGTTTCGAGGCTGATTCTGCGCAATTTATCGCTGTGCTGAATGATGAAGCTACGGCGCAGAAGTATGGATTTACGAAGGAAAATCTGATTACGATGTTTATTCCTAATACGTACGAAATATACTGGAACACTAGTCCTGAAAAGATAATCGCTCGTTTTGATGATGAATGGAAAAAATTCTGGAATACGGATCGCACGGCGAAAGCAAAAGCGCTTAATTTGACTCCACAGCAGATCAGCACGTTAGCTTCCATTGTTAAAGGGGAAGCGCTACATCAAGATGAAATGCCCATGATTGCGGGACTTTATTTAAACCGCCTTAAAAAAGGAATGTTATTACAGGCAGACCCAACAGTAATCTTTGCTAATAATGATTTTACAATCAGAAGGGTATTGAATAAGCACCTAAGGACAGACAATCCCTACAATACATATATTTATAGAGGATTGCCCCCAGGCCCGATTTCTATTCCAAGCATCGCTGCTATTGATGCAGTGTTGAACTTCAAGCAGCACGATTACATCTATATGTGTGCGAAAGATGATTTCTCGGGTTACCATAATTTCGCAAAAACTGAAGCAGAGCATTTAATCAATGCGCGCAAATTTCAACAGGCTTTGGATGCTAGAAATATTAAAAAATAATGTTTGTATTTGATCATCAGATTCGCGTTCGCTATGCAGAAACAGACCAGATGGGCTATGTCTATTATGGCAATTACGCTGCGTTTTATGAAATAGCTCGAACTGAAATGCTGCGGAGTACAGGGATCTCATACCGAGAACTGGAAGAAATGGGGGTCATGCTCCCTGTCACAGAGATGAAGACCAAATATCTAAAACCAGGCAAATATGATGACCTGATTACAATACGTGTAACCATCCGAAAGAAACCTGCTGTTCGTATTGTCTTCGAATATGAGCTTTTCAATGAGAATGGAGAGCTACTTAATCAAGGAGAAACGACATTGGTCTTTGTCAATATGGAGAAAAATAGACCTTGTATGCCGCCGCAGGTTTTCTTGGATAAGATGAGTAAATATTTTAATTAAAATGGGGAAAATCCACCAATGGCTATTAAATTTTGAACCTTATTTTAGATTGATCGAATGGAGTAAACGGGTCGTACTACCTGGGTTTGGCTCGCTCCCACTTTACACCGTAGCTGTATTTTTCTTTCAGGAAATTTCCAGAGACTCCATTATTAGCAAAGCTTCTTCCCTTTCCTACAGCTTTCTATTAGCTATTTTTCCAGGCATCATCTTTTTATTTACGTTAATCCCATATATTCCAATAAATAATTTTCAAGAGCAATTGTTGGATTTTCTTGCTGTAGTTATTCCTAAAAATGCATTTCTCGTTGTTGAAACAACTTTGGAAGATATTATCAAAAACCAAAATGGCGGATTGCTGTCCTTCGGTTTTGTGTTTGCAGCCTATTTTGCCACCAACGGCATGGCCTCCCTCATGAATGCATTCAATAAAGCATCGTTAATGACAGAAAAACGGCCTTGGATCAAAAAACGATTGTTGGCCTTAGCTTTGGCCTTCTTAATTATCTTTGCCCTGACTGTTGGAATGACGATTTTTACGATTGCTGGCATTACGATAGACTATCTTAAAGAAACGACGGGTATTAAATCAAGCTTCTGGGCGATATTGCTTAAGATAGCCCGATGGTTGATTATATTCGCTATCTATTTTTTCACAGTGAGTTGTATCTACAAATTTGGTCCTTCAACCTCCAATAAGTGGAAACTCTTTAGTGCAGGAGCATCGATGGCCACCATTCTGGCAATATTGACTTTTTCGATATTCACTTTTTATATCAATCACTTCGGTGCGTACAACAAATTGTATGGCTCTATCGGAACTTTAATTGTCATTATGCTCTGGATTTATTTGAATACGCTTATTTTATTATTGGGTTATGAGCTCAATGCTGCTATTGCGCTGTCCAAACAAACCATTGTTATTGCCAAACCACGTATTTTCAATTCGTTTAAGAGAGAAGATTAAGTCTTTTTAAGCAGTTTAACTTATGCTTTCTAAGAAAGGAATTTCAGCAAATAAAGTCGATAAATAACAGAGTCAACGTTCAATTAGTACCCTATATAGCTTGACCTATAAAAACATCCCTATAACTGAAAGTCTTTCAATAAAATAAGAAAAAATAAAGTTTTGCATTTAAAGTTTTTTTGTACCTTTGCAACTCCTACAAAGTAGGAAAAAGGAGAAAATTAATTAATGGCAAAAAAACAAGAAGCAGAAAAAGAATTAGCAGCGAAAAACGCAGAGCTACAAGGTGCTGACACTAAAGTAGTGAAAGACACTGAACAAATTGAATCAGAAGCTGATTCAAACTTAATCGATGAAATCAAATCAAACACTTGGATCACACCAGAAGGTGAATTTGACTGGGATGCAAATGATAAAGGTTTCGGAAATTATAGCGAAGCTGAACGCGCTAAACTTGAAGCACAATACGCAGATACTTTCAACCAAGTTAATCAAGGTGAAATTATCGAAGGTACTGTAGTTTCTATCAACAATAAAGACGTAGTCTTAAATGTTGGTTTCAAATCTGACGGTTTAGTTTCTTTATCAGAATTCCGTGACTTACCAGAATTAAAAGTTGGTGATAAAGTTGACGTATTCGTTGAATCTCAAGAAGATGCTAACGGTCAATTAGTACTTTCTCGCAAACGTGCTAAAACTCAAAAATCTTGGGAAGCTATCAATGAAGCATTAGAAAATGATGCAATCATTACTGGTTTCGTTAAGAGCCGTACTAAAGGTGGTCTTATCGTTGATATTAAAGGTGTTGAAGCATTCTTACCTGGATCTCAAATTGATATCAAACCTATCCGTGACTACGATGTATACGTAGGTAAAACAATGGAATTCAAAGTTGTAAAAATCAACCATGAATTCAAAAACGTTGTTGTATCACACAAAGTCTTAATTGAAAACGACTTAGAAAACCAAAAATCTGAGATCGTAGCTAAATTAGAAAAAGGTCAAGTATTGGAAGGAACTGTTAAAAATATCACTGACTTCGGTGTATTCATCGACTTAGGTGGTGTTGACGGTTTGTTGCATATCACAGATATCTCTTGGGGCCGTATCGAGCATCCAAAAGAAGTTTTATCACTAGATCAAACAATCAACGTTGTTGTATTAGATTTTGATGATGAGAAAAAACGTATTGCTTTAGGCTTGAAACAATTATCTGAGCATCCTTGGGAATCTTTAGATACAGCATTAGAAGTTGGATCTAAAGTTAAAGGTAAAATTGTAACAGTTGCTGATTACGGAGCTTTCTTAGAAATCATCCCAGGCGTTGAAGGTTTGATCCACGTTTCTGAAATGTCTTGGTCACAAAACTTACGTTCTCCACAAGAGTTCTTGAAAGTTGGTGATGAGATCGAAGCGCAAATCTTAACGTTAGATCGCGATGAGCGTAAAATGAGCTTAGGTATCAAACAATTGACTCCAGATCCTTGGAAAAATATCACTGAGCGTTACCCTGTAGGTTCTAAACAAACAGCTGTTGTTAAAAACATGACTAACTTCGGTGTATTTGTTGAATTGGAAGAAGGTATCGATGGTTTGATCCACATCTCTGATTTATCTTGGTCTAAAAAAATCAACCACCCTAACGAATTTACTAAAGTTGGTGAAACATTAGACGTAGTTGTTTTAGAATTGGATGAAGAAAACCGTAAATTATCTTTAGGTCACAAACAATTGGAAGAAAACCCTTGGGATACTTTCGAAACGATCTTTACTGAAGGTTCTATTCACGAAGGTACTGTGATCAAAGTTGGTGATAAAGGTGATATCGTAGCTTTACAATATGGTGTTGAAGGTTTCTGTCCTTCTAAACACTCTGTTAAAGAAGACGGTTCATCATTGAAAGTTGATGAAGTTACTTCATTCAAAATCATTGAGTTCAACAAAGAGAACAAACGTTTGGTAATTTCTCACTCTCGTATCTGGGAAGAAGAGAAAGAAGAAGCTCGCAAAGAAGAGTCTAGCAACCGTAAAAAAGACGCTAAAGCTGAATCTTCAGCTGTTAAAAAAGTAAAAGATTCTGTTGAGAAATCTACTTTAGGCGACTTAGACGTGTTAGCTCAATTGAAAGAGCAAATGGAAAATGATAAAAACGCTAAGTAATTAGCAATTTCAATCCATAAAAAGCGGCTGTTCTTTTGGAACAGCCGCTTTGCTTTTATAGGGATGCTTTTGTAATTTTGTAGCAATAAACTTTATTGTTATGTCATTCAAATCAGCCTTAATCAACCCCACCGAACTTCTGGAATCATTGGGACAGCATACAGACATTGTCCTCCTTGATTGCACCATCGACAAAGTTGGCCAATCCATCAAGGACGCCAAGTTCGAAGTACTACCCCATTCTCAATTTTTTGACATCGAAGGGAAACTTTCGGATTCTACTTCTAAATTACCACATACCCTTGTATCGGCAGAAGTATTCGAACGAGAAATGCAACGCCTAGGAATCAATCAGGATAGTACCGCCGTGTTATACGACAGATGGGGTGTTTATTCAAGCCCAAGGGCATGGTGGATGTTTAAGGTCATGGGTTTTGAACAGGTATTTATTCTAAATGGTGGCGTCCCCGCTTGGAAAAAAAGTAAATTATCGCTCGTAGACCAGTATGCAGCTGCTGTAAAACCTGGTAACTTTAAAGCCCAATTTCAAGAACACCTGTATGCCGATAAAGAGTATATCTTAGCTCATTATCGGGATCCTCTAGTAAATATTTTTGATGCCAGAAGCAAAGGTCGATTTAGTGGTTTAGTAGCTGAACCCCGGAAAGGCCTTCATGGTGGGCATATCCCCCATTCCAAAAACCTCCCTTTCGAAGAATTACTTGATGGAATCGTTTATAAACCAATTGATGAATTAAAACGACAATTTGATCACTTTAATAAGACTGGAAATGAGTATATCTTCTCGTGTGGATCGGGTATCACGGCCTCAATCTTAGCATTTGCTGCTCATCTCGCTGGTCACGAGCAAATCCGTGTATACGATGGTTCGTGGTCTGAATGGGGGCGCGAAGAGCTTAATCTTCCAATCGAAAAATAAGTTAAAATAAAGTATTCCAAGAGTAGAGATTATCCTCCAGGCGGATTTTTTCCGCATCCAGCAGATCACGAATAATCTCTATTCTTTGCTTTTCCGTACCTAATGTTAAACTACCCACCAAATCATGGATATTCTTCGCACCGGCAAGTAAACTGCTCTTTATTTCGGCTTTTATATTTGTCCGTTGCTTTGCCTGATGATTACGGATCAGGCATAAATCACATACTTCACAGAACCCCGCATTTTTCTCACCAAAATACAATAACAACGATTGACTACGGCAATTGCTTCGCTCGATATAATTAATCATGCCATTGACCTCCTCTTCCTTCACCTGATGGCGATCCCGAATAAAGACATGGTCGATATGCAGATGTTTATAATCGACCCGATTCTGTAGGAATGTCAATTGCGGTGAATCTGTAGAAGGCAAATAAGTCGCTATTTCCAACGTTTCTAACGATTTCAATAGCTCTACGACACGACCATATGGTAAACCTAATTTTCCTGCAAATTCGTATTCATTGATTAATATGAAATTCTCAAATACGCCGCCATAGCTACGTAAAATAGCCTTGACGAGCTTATCATATTTTGCATACTGAACCTGAAATTTATATAGCTCAGCACTGTCAATCTCAAATTTAAAGCGTGAAGGGATTGTAACAGCCTCCGACAAAACCAACCAGGTATCCCGCTCCAGAAATTTCAGTGCACTCATCACTGGCACCAAGGGGAGCTGATATTTTTTAGCAAATGTAACGACATCAAAATCCACTGTCACTCCCTCACCAGAACCATAAGGAATCTGAAAATGATTACAAAGGTAGTGATAGGTTTGTTGAATAAAGGAAATATCTGGAAAACTAGCCTGCAGATTATCCAGTAGTTTCTGCTCATCTGTTTTTTGATAAAGAATAACAGGGTAAGCTTTTTTTCCATCCCTCCCTGCCCTACCGGCTTCTTGATAATAGGCTTCCAGCGAATCGGGCAAATCCAGGTGAATCACGAAGCGCACATCAGGTTTATCGATCCCCATGCCAAAGGCATTTGTAGCGACGATAACACGAACAACATTTGTCATCCACACATGCTGTTTCTGATCCCGCTCTTGCCCAGAAAGCCCTGCATGATAATAATCCGCAGAAATCCCATTATTGACTAAAATACGCGCTACTTCTTGTGTTTCACGACGGTTTCTTACATAAACAATACCGCATCCGCCCAATTTATGAATGATGCGTACCATGCGGCCCATCTTATCTTCCTCTTCAATAGCCATATAAGCCAGATTATCCCGAAGAAAGCTTTTTACGAATACATTTTCCTTTGAAAAATCGAGTTTCTGCTGAATATCGGTTATCACACGCGGCGTTGCAGTGGCCGTAAGAGCCAAAAAAGGCACTTTGGGATGTAATTCACGTAATTTAGCTAACTCTAAATAAGGCGGTCTAAAATCATATCCCCATTGGGAAATACAATGTGCTTCGTCTATCGCAAAAAGATTGACATTCATAAATCGTATACGTTCTCTCACGATGTCATTGTACAACCTTTCAGGAGAGAGATAGAGAAATTTTATTTTTCCATAAACGCAGTTATCCAGGGTAATATCCACCTCTCTCTTCTTCATACCCGAGTAAATTGCGACCGCCTGAATTCCATTTTTTCTCAAATGCTCAACCTGGTCTTTCATCAACGCAATAAGCGGCGTAACCACGATACAAATTCCCTCCAGCATCAATGCAGGTACTTGAAAACAAATCGATTTTCCCCCACCTGTCGGCAATAAAGCCAAGGTATCTTTACCAGAAATGACAGATTGAATAATTTCTTCCTGCAGGGGTCTAAATGAGTCAAATCCCCAGTATTGCCTTAAGATTGATATACTATCTTGCGTCATAAGTTCTCCTTATTCCAAACATACGCAAAATTATCTTTCATGAGATAATTTTGTATCCCCAAACTATCCAGCATACGTTGCGTAAGCAGACACTTTTCCATTGAGTTGGACCCATCCAGCACAACAAGTTTTGGTCTAATTTGCTTTAATACATCTGGTAAACCATAAAAAAAATTTTTTCGAATAATGACAATATCAGCCGGTGACATCGTTCCTTTCGGATGGGACAAAATAGCGATTTTGCCTAAAGGAAGCGTAACAAAATAGTTCTTTCTATCCCGCCCATTTAATGGCACAAATTGAACTTCACCTGTCGATAACAATCCAATTTCTCTTCCACATGCATATTGTAATCCTTTGGCCTGCAAAGAATCAAAAGTGCTATAAACAATTCCGCGACCAGCTTTGAAATACCCCATAGTCAATTCATGTTTTGTATTGTAAATACGAAAGCGTTCTAAATCATTACTTTCTAACCGTTTTTTCCCAATGATTAGCGACATCCCAATTCCACAATATAGCCCCAGCCATACGTACCTTTTATCCTTCCACTGAAAAGCATATAAAAAAGAGAAAACTGCAAAATAGGCCAAAAATAAAACACTAAATTCCATAGTGCTTATCTTTATAGTCGAAAGAGGTAAATGGCCAATAAATTTCAAACATGATAGTATAAAATGAATGAGATTTTCTAAAAGAAAACCTAAAATCTCATTTAGCCAGTCGACAGGGCTAATGGTCATAATAAAACCAGCATACATCACTAGCGTGGAAGGAATATCGACAAGTAAATTGGCAATCAGAAAATAAGTGGGGAACTGTCCAAAATAATAAAGACTTAGCGGTGTTGTCAGTATCTGTGCTGCAATAGAAACTGTTAATAAATCTCTTACAAATCGGAATATAGAACTTTTGACCGGCAAAAGTACATTCACCAACGGTGCACATAATATCATACCCAAAACTGCTAAAAAAGACAATTGGAAACCAACGTCGTAAATAGCCCGGGGCGCAAACAATAGAATCAATACAGCAGCAATAATAAGCGAATTCAAGCTTGAAAAACTTCGTTTAAAATATTGTGCACATAGAACAAAACTAATCATAATAGCTGCGCGTGTAATTGGTGCATCAAGCCCTGCTATAAAGGCATATATCCAGATCGTGCTCCATAATAAAATTAATGGTAGCCACTTCAGATAAAGTGGCCATGCTATTTGTTTGATAATAAGAGATAAAAACCCAAATAAAACAGCAACGTGCATCCCCGATACACTTAAGATATGTACAGTTCCTGTATTCGTGAAAGCCTCCATACTACCGGTACTTATCTCGCTTCGAAAACCGTATAACAATGCCGATGCAATAGCAAAATTTTCATCCCCTTTGAGATGGCTACGGAGCTTAACTAAAAAATACTTTCTCGTTTGCAAAGCAGCTGCAAACACAGAAAACTCCCTTGTTGCTTGCCGACTGACCACCCTATAGTAACCAGATTTTATAAAAACTTCATGATATATTAAGTACTTTCTCATATACTCCCTATAATCAAACTCCATCGGATTACGTGGCGGAGCTATTCTCTTCACATCCCCTTTTAACCACAGGAAGTCACCAAATTGAAGGAAGTTTTTCGCACTCAATTTTAGGGTTATCATCAATCGACCGGAAGTTTGTACAAACTCCCCTTGCCTATATACACCGATCACTTCTGCAGAAAAACGGGTAATATTCTGCTTTATCTGAGGTTCCTCTATTATTTTCACTACATAACTCTCTGCATCGATCTGAGAGAAATGGTTTGCGATAACTATAGGGTCATTGCGCCAATAGTGAAAGATTCCAAACAGTATAACAGTTAGGTAATACCCGAACAAATAACCATATTTGCGAATTTTACCCCTAAAAAAATAGCAACACATGGTTAGCAGGGCCATTACAATCAACGCCTGTTGTAAATATTGAAATATTGGGCGAGAAATTGGTAATGTAGGAGCCAAAAGAAGCATCAAAATATATAGGATTGCAATTTTAAGAATGGGAATTCGCTCTAATCTTTGGAGAAAACTTAACTCATTCATAATTGCCATTTCAACTGTAATTTAACCTCAGATTTTATGTTACCGTCGATCTGATCCAATCCTGTTCCAATAGTCTCTCTTCCGGGATAATAATATATTCCGTACTTCGCCCATACTCGAAGATGGCGGCTTAAGCGATAGTTTAGATTGAGGTAGGTTCTCCATCCCTTTGTATTGTACATGCCGAAACCAGCTGCGTACAGTACATCTTGCTCATAAGCATAGATTCTATTGTCATAGCTAGCCGCGTCAAAATATGCGATCCGCATATTTGACTGTAACTTTCCAGCTGCCGACTTCCAGAATACATCCTGAAAAAACATATATCCGAAACTGTTTTCCTGATACTCTTTTTGGAACATATTGGCTTCTGCGCGTGAACGAATAGTCCACCGGGAATTAAGACGATAATGAAATTCTACCCTTAACTGCTGCTTAACTGTATTCACAAGCCCATGCTCGGTCTGTCCCTCTCCTGTGTAGTTAACTTGTTTTAATCGGTTGCGATAACGCAAGGAAAGTTGCCCCTTTTTATACCACATGTAACTTAGCTGACTGAAGAAATCAGCTCCTGTAGATAGTGTATCAGCCTGATACTTTGCTCCCGGAAAACGGAATACATCAGCATAATTAGACCAGAGTAGTTTTCTTCCAAGTTGGTACGTTAATCCCAAATATCCCCCCTGCTCATTTGACGTATCACCCGATTCACCAAATCCATGTCCATAAAAAGTATGAAAATTCTTCTTGTAGTCGCGAAGTGAAAGGACCGTAGACAATCGCGGATGTAAACTGATTATCGCGCCTGCTAATAACGCCGAACCGCCATCCATGCTGTTGGCATATTCGCCGAACACATAGATATTTCGAATCGTATAGTTTGAATACAAACTTATGTTTCGCAGAAAATCTCCTTCAAAATCAGCTTGCTGTCGTATTCCCTTTCCCTTGATTTTAAAGACATCCAACTGGGTCTCGTTAAAATGAACACCTGCTTTGAACCGTTTATAGCGCCACAATAGATTCAATCCATAGGCCATTTGAGATGCAGCACCACGATATTTCTGTTCGGTTGGAGTGCGATGTAAACCTGTACTTGCAATCGTTGAAATCGTTGCCGGAAAAGTTGTACGGTCAACATTTCCGTCAATAGATCGATAAGAAAAATAAGGTGTAATTTCTATATGTTTAATCTGCAAAGTTCCGGCAATACCACGCATAAAATTAACCTCATTTAACGAAGTGTAGGATTTTACACCAATCCCTTGTCTTGCGGCATGCTGTACCAATCCTCCTTTTCCGAAATTCAAACCATTCCACATACTGAGCCCCTGTCCAAACTGCAAGGCATAGTCGCCGATGACGATACTCCTGAAACGGCCAAAATTTTTTATCGACAAACTCAAGCTATAGAAATCAAACCCCATTTTTTGCTGATCTCTAAAAAAGGGTTCCCCGGCATCTTTTTTCATATTAACGGCGAGTTGGATTCTATCGTTCAATTGAGCTCTGTACCTCAGCGCATAGCGATTAGCATCGCCGAGATACCTGGATCGCGTTGTATCAGTGATACGATAGCCTTTCGATTTTTCGAGCGTCCGAGCATACCGCAACATAATTTCTTGCTTAAATTTCCTTAACTTAAGGACGCTTAACGGTGATTCAGAGCCTATTTGTACAAAAGGCAGCAATAAATGGACAATTTGTTCATTAAATCCTTCGATGGCCTGTAGTTCCAGTATATTGATAAATTTCCCTGATATAGCCCTATGCTCAAGCAGGTGATCAATTAATAAAGGATTTAGAAATTGTAACTCAGCGAGTTCGCTACCATCAGTTTTATTGAGATCGATGGGGTGTTTGAGGTAATGATGCCACTTTTCACTCAGTTCGCTCAAATCAGCATCCTCGGGAAGATCTTCCGATAAACTTTCAAATAAATCTTGGAGATCGATTTTTTCATTTGTCTGCGCCATACAGGTTCCAATAAAACAACCTATAAAGAGCAAAATTCTGCTACAATATTTCATAATAGGTTTTAATTAATATTGGCTAGATGTTAGGCGATGAAGCTTTTATCCCGGCAGAAAAAAGACTCATTAGCATGAAAATAGGAAATATAAATGAATAAAAAAAGCCTGATGAGAAATTCATCAGGCTTTGCTATTCACTTATGTACACTTCCGTTAGGCTAAACTTACATTAAATATCAATTTTAGCATAACGTGCATTTTTTTCAATAAATTCACGACGCGGAGCAACTTCGTCTCCCATTAACATGGAGAAAATACGGTCACATTCCGCCGCATTCTCAATAGTTACTTGCCTCAAGGTACGTGTTTCAGGATTCATAGTCGTATCCCATAGCTGTTCAGCATTCATCTCTCCAAGACCTTTGTAACGCTGTACGTGCACACTATCCTCTTTACCAGCTCCCTTCAAACGCTGAATAGCATTAATACGTTGATCTTCATTCCAAGCATATTCATGTTCTTTTCCTTTTTTGACCAGATATAGCGGCGGCGTTGCAATATAAACATATCCTCTTTCGATCAATTCTTTCATATATCTGAAATAGAATGTCAAGATTAATGTTGTAATGTGGGATCCATCCACATCGGCATCCGTCATGATGATGATGCGGTGATAACGTAGCTTTTCAAGATTCAGTGCTTTAGCATCCTCGGCAGTACCTACACTCACGCCCAAAGCAGTAAACATATTTTTGATCTCCTCATTTTCGTAGATCTTATGTTCCATCGCTTTTTCGACGTTTAAGATTTTACCACGTAAAGGCATGATCGCCTGATGTTTTCTATCACGGCCAGACTTAGCTGTACCACCCGCAGAATCACCCTCGACAAAATAGATCTCACATTTCGTAGGATCGTTGTCTTGACAGTCGGCCAATTTACCCGGAAGTCCAGAGCCCCCCATTACGGTTTTACGTTGGACCAAATCACGGGCTTTACGAGCCGCAGCACGTGCTTGAGCTGCAATGACAACCTTTTGCACGATAGCTTTTGCTTCACGTGGATTCTCTTCCAAATAAACACCTAAGATCTCACCAACAGCAACATCTACAGCCCCCATCACCTCGGAATTACCGAGTTTAGTTTTTGTCTGTCCTTCAAATTGAGGTTCTGCAACTTTCACTGAAATTACAGCCGTCAATCCTTCACGGAAGTCATCACCCGTAATTTCAACTTTCAAATTCTTAAGCAAACCAGACTTGTCCGCGTAAGCCTTCAATGTACGGGTCAAACCACGACGGAAACCGGCAACGTGCGACCCACCTTCAATGGTATTAATGTTATTCACATAAGAATGCACATTTTCAGAATACGTATCATTATATTGTAAAGCCAGTTCGACAGGAATACCTTGCTTTATACCTTCCACATAGATTGGATCTGGAATCAACGCCTGACGGTTTCCATCTAAAAATTTAACAAACTCCTTAAGACCTCCCTCAGAATGGAATGTTTCTTTTTTCTCAGAACCGTCCTCATTTGTCTCACGTTCGTCATTCAACGTCAAACTCACCCCTTTATTTAAAAAAGCAAGCTCACGAAGACGATTTGCCAAAGTATCGTAATTATACACCGTAGTCTGCGTGAAAATCGTAGGGTCTGGATGAAATGTTACAATTGTACCAGTCTTATCAGATACCCCAACTTCTTTCACATCATACAAAGGCTTACCAATTTGATATTCCTGCTGAAAAACCTTCCCGTCACGATGAACCTCGGCCTTCAGAAGAGTAGATAATGCATTTACACAGGACACACCTACACCATGCAAACCGCCAGAAACCTTATATGTATCTTTATCAAACTTACCCCCAGCATGCAATACTGTCATTACAAGCTCTAAGGCAGATTTATTTTCCTTTTTGTTGATTCCTGTAGGAATACCACGACCGTTATCCCGAACAGAAATCGAATTATCTTTATGGATAGTTACAAAAATGTCTGTACAATATCCTGCAACAGCTTCATCGATTGAATTGTCAACTACCTCGTATACCAAATGGTGTAGCCCTTTTACACCGGTATCACCAATATACATGGATGGACGCTTACGAACCGCCTCTAAACCCTCTAATACCTGGATATTATCGGCGGAATAGGTGGATGCATTTTTATTTTCTTCGCTCATTGAAAACCTCTTAAATGTAATATCCAAAAATACGAAATTTTGCCCGATTTATCAAGCCCACAAACAAGTATCAAGCGGATATCTAGAATTGTCAGAACATCGGATAATTTTACTTTTTTATTCTAAAAATTAGAATTTCAATTTTTTTGTGGTAGGTTTGTTTTCAGTAATAATTTGCAAAAAAACAAAATAATGAATACTATATCTTCAATTGTATCTAAAGTGTCCTTGGCCCTTTTGTTGGCTGGATCGATTGCATCGTGTAATCAAGGTACAAAAACAGCAAGCGAGCCTGCAAAAAATGATTCCAACACCGTAAACAAGGAAAATCAGGGAAGTAATAAAGATAAAATTGTCTATTTAAACTCCGATTCTCTTTCAGAAAAATATCAATATTTTAAGGATATTAAATCAAAGCTTGAAAATAAAGTAAAGAAAGCACAAACGGACCTGCAATCCAAAAGTACGGCCTTCCAACGTGAAGTTGCCGAATACCAAAAAAATGCAGCAACAATGTCGGCTGCTGATCGACAAGCTACAGAACAAAAATTAGCACGAAAACAAGATGAGCTTGCACGCTTGGACCAGACAGCGTCTTCCTCGATAGCAAAAGACGAATCTGAAGAATTCAACAATGTTTATAACAAAATAACTGAATTCCTAAAAAAACATGCGGCTGAAAATGGATATAAGTTAGTGTTGACCTATTCAAAAACCAATCCTACAGTCTTATATGCTGATCCTTCTTTGGAGATCACCAATGAAGTAATCAAACAATTAAACGAAGAATATAAATCGTCTAAAAAATAGAAGATTACAATAATCTAGGAAGCCATCAACTGAGTTGATGGCTTTTTTTATTTTCTTTCTTATCTTGTCCTTACAAAATTAGATTTATGGTCAGAACGATTGTTGAAAAGGAAATCGCAAACTACGAATGGATAGATATAGCTGAGCCAACCTCAGAAGACTTCAATTTTATTAAACAGCGTTTTAATTTAAATGAAGCTTCGATCAAGGACTCTAAAGAGCCAGAACATCTGCCTAAAATTGAAGAATTTGACAATTATACCTTTGTTATACTCCGCGTCATGTCAGACAATTTCAAAGAGAATTCAGACAGTATCGGAGAAATCACCGACCGCCTTACCATCTTCTACGGAAGTGATTTTGTAATTACTGTACACAAACGTCGCATCGAATTTCTAGAAAAGCTCAAGAATATTGAATTCACATCTATCAAAACAAAAAACAGCCGTAAACTGGCTGTTTTTATCACGACTGCGGCGGTCTTTACCTTTAGCCAAACCTTGGAGCAACTTTCAACACGCATCGATGCATACGAAGAATTGATATTCCTGAAACGCATGCGACAACAGCCAGTATTGAAAAATCTCTATTTTATCAAAAGACAGATTGATGTTGCACGTAAAGTGATCTTTCTCTACAAAGAGGTTGTTGAGCATTTTCATTCATCTTCAAAAAAAGATGTATACACACGGGATCTTAAAGATCTACAGGTTCGAACAGCGACATTATATGAAAACTTATCTGAAAATGTAGCTCAGCTACTGAATGTATACTTCAATATCTCGTCCAATCACACCAACGAAATCATGCGCATCCTCACAATTTTCTCCGTATTTTTTATGCCAATTACATTTGTTGCAGGAATTTATGGTATGAATTTTAAAAACATGCCCGAACTCGAATGGTACTACGGATATCCAATTGCCATAGCGATCATGATCGCCATATCTCTTGCGATCTATCTCTGGTTCAAAAGAAAAGGTTGGTTATGATAAGCCAACCTTTTTCTTTGCAGTAGTCACTACAAAATCTTTAAGATAGAATGGCTCAAAATAAGCAACATCCTCAAATAGCTTCCGCTCAAATTTTTCAAATGCCAATGGTGATAAAAAAGCCGCAGAATCTTTGAAACCACTTAAAATATTTACTCGCTCCGTTGAACTGAACAAAGTTTCAAATTTATCGGCTCCCGCACCAAACAATTGGACACGATCGTAGTCTAACAACAATCCATTGAAATAATCTATATCGATAATCTCCGCTGAGGTTGCTCTTACTAACGTAGCATCATGATCGTAAACAGCTGTATAGACTTCCATACGACGTGCATCGAGCATCGGAAGATAAGCCTCACCTACTGTTAGACCAAATTGACTTCTATACCCTACAAATAAAGCTTCCAATGTATTAATAGCAATTAACGGAATATCTAAGGCATAGCAGAGACCTTTGGCGGTAGACACTCCTATACGAAGTCCAGTATAAGAGCCCGGTCCCATACTCACCGCAACCGCATTCAAATCCTCCATATTTCGACTAGTTTGTTTGAGAATTTCCTCGATCAAAATAGTTAGTTTGGCTGCATGTGCATTCGGTTCATCGAGATTGATAACATGTAATGTTTGACCATTTTCACTCAGGGCAACCGAACATACAGTCGTTGATGTATCTATCTGTAAAATTAAATTATTCATCGTCTTTATAGAAATCAAGGTACAGGATCATGCCCGTGACCACCCCAGGGGTTGCAACGTGCTATTCGTTTCAAAGCCATCCAACCACCTTTAAAAGGACCGTATTTTATAATAGCTTCCTTACCGTACTGAGAACAGGTAGGCGTATATCGACAACTGGCGCCTAAAAATGGCGAAATGAAAACTTGATAGAAACGAATAATAATTAAGAAAATAAAACTAAACAAGGGGCTAATCCCCTTTTTCCAAATAAGCTTCAGCACATTCATCCTGCAATTTTTTCAGCATTTTATTCATTGCGATACGAAACACATCATATGCTAAGATCTGCTTGCCCACATATTGAATAGCTAAATACAAAGTTACATTATGTTTCAACAAAAATGGAATCAAATCATTCGATTTTTGCAAACGGTAACTTTCACGCATCATCCGCTTAATTGAATTGCGATCAATTGCTTTTTTAAACCTACGTTTGGATACAGAAATTATTGACTGACAAGAAGGGTAATGGTCAGCTATATTGTTTTTCTCAAAAATAAAAACAATTCTAAAGGGATACAAAACAAAAGAAGAACCGCTTTTAAAAAGCGCATCAATACGCCTTTTTGCACATAACCGTTCTTCTTTTGTAAATGTATTTTTCATACGATGACTTAATCTTATTTAGAAAAAGCTCTTATAAGTGGCCACCGATCTTTGTCAAAGATTAACCTTTGTGACGGTATTCGTCAGACACTGTAAGACGTTTTCTACCTTTGGCTCTACGTGAAGCTAATACTCTTCTACCGTTTGCAGAGCTCATACGCTCTCTAAAACCGTGTTTGTTTCTTCTTTTTCTTTGCGATGGCTGAAATGTTCTTTTCATGACGCTATTATGCTAATTTGTTCTTACTTCAATTAATACAAAACTCCCCAAGAGGAATGCAAAAGTAAAGTTTATTTTAGACAAAAACAAACAATATTCAGAACATTTAAAGTTAACATGTAGTCAGCAGGCTAAACTATTCAGCTACAGGGAAAAAAAACACCTTTCAATGTTCAAAAAATAAAAACAACAGCACGATCCGAGCGCGCTGCTTTTTTAGAATATAACCCGTCAGTGAAACTATTTATTTTTTAAAATATCTCTGATTTCTGTCAACAGTGTTTCTTCCTTACTTGGAGCTGCCGGTGCAGCAGGCTTTGCTTCTTCCTTACGTTTCAATGCATTTAAAGCCTTGATAACACAAAAAATACAGAATGCGACTATTAAAAATTGAATAACTACGTTGATAAAATTTCCGTAATTAATGGATACCTCTGCTTGTTTTGTAGCCTCATCAGCGGCCTTCAAAATCAATTTTTTGGATGAAAAATCAACACCACCAGTTAAATACCCTATCGGTGGCATGATGATATCGTCGACCAATGAGGTAACGATCTTACCAAAAGCTCCACCTATGATAACACCGACAGCCAAATCGACTACACTGCCGCGCATTGCAAACTCTTTAAACTCTTTTAGAAATCCCATATTTAATTTTTTTAGTGTATTAATATTAACAAAACTAGTAATTGTGACATAAATCTAATTAAAATATGCTAATTTTTTATCGTTAAACTAACATTAACCTGTATTAATTAAGTTTATATCCATTTTTCATAAAAATGCGCCCAATTTACCGCTACCCAATTTTTATTAACTTAATTTCTTATATTTGCACGTTAACTAGTAAAATATCAAGATATACTGATTATTGTTAGTACGTTATTTCATACGGTAATTAAAGCCCAGCATCAGAAAGCAAATCTATGAAAAAGATTCTTATAGCAGACGACCACGGCATTGTACGGTTAGGAGCCTCCGTTATTATTAAAGAAACTCTTCAGAAAGCAGAAATATTCCAAGCTGAAACCTTTGACGAGGTTCTCGACAAGATAAAGGTAGAAGATTTCGACCTACTATTGCTGGATATTAATATGCCTGGAGGAAATAATATACGCGTTGTTGAGGAAATCCTTCAAATTCGTCCAAGCATCAAGATTTTAATTTTTTCATCTTATGACGAATCGCTATATGCCTTACGCTATATTGAAGCTGGGGCAGTAGGCTATCTCAATAAAACAACAGCTATGGCTGAACTTTCGAATGCTATTTTGGCTATTCAGGATAGAGGAAAGTATATGTCGAGCAACGTACAGGATTTATATATTCAGAAATTGACACAAAGTAAATCTGAGCTGACGAAATTAAACCCTTTGGCACGTTTGTCAAATAGAGAGGTGGATGTCGCTAAGCAATTGATCAAAGGACTTGGCATCATTGAAGTATCTGGCTTATTGGAGTTAAGCCCATCAACCGTAAGCACGTATAAAAGCAGAATATTCGAAAAACTTAATGTCTCTAATATCCCTGAACTGATCGAACTTTTTAGAATACACTCCAACAATTAGTGATGTTGTTGGAGTGCTTTTTTAGTATATTAGCTCAATTTGTCCATCGTAACAACCGGAATATCCCTTACATTTAAATCTTTTAAAGGCTCACATTTCTTGTAAGAATATCCCACTTCTGCTTCTAAATCCCACAACATCGGTGCTAAAAAATTGAGGCAGGTAGTGAATCCTTGAACCGTAGCTGAGAAATCACCCGTATCTTTCGAATTCTTAGCTTCATTTTCTATCTCAAACGGACCACTGAAACCACGTTCTTGCAATAGGTCGACAAATCCTCGCCAATCCATACTGTCAGAACCGCCAAAGCCAGGCAACATCGCTTCGTAATGATGTCTATCCCAGTCATGCCCTGGAATACTTACATTGGCTTTTTTAGCCAATTCCATATCCACATGTTGCATTGGATACATACCGCCCCAATCAATACGTGCGGCTGTCTGTAAATTACGTGTGGTCTTCACATGTATACGCTGCAGACGTGCAATATCCGTATTACGGATTACCTCAATTGGATTTGTGTTTTGCCACACATCATGTGAAGGATCATAGATCTCACCGTGAGCCTTACTTGGTATCATCGCATACATTAATTTTCGTGCGGCCAACACAGCCGGCAGATTATTGTAGGTTGAGCTATAACGTGACGATCGCCATCCCTCCATGGGGCAATTCTCATAAAGAATGGTTACGCCTAAACTTTCTGCATAGTCAACAATGGGAGCAAATACGCGTTTGTATTCTTCGAGATTTTTTTGAAATCCATCAATTTGATTGCCCAGTTCGTGGTTATAGCCTACAAATGTCCCTACCTTGACGTTATTTTCATCGCCACCAAGCAAATGTGCAATACGGATCAATTTCAGTAAATGATTTTGATTCTTCACGCGTTGTTCAGGGTCGCCTCCAATCATATTTTCAAAAGCACCAAGCGAAAGTTTTAAGTCAGCTTGATTGAACAGATCGATAATTTCCCTCGCTTTTGCGGGAGTAAAATCTTCATAATCCAAGTGAGTCGCTGTATGGTCTTCGCGGGTACCATCTTTTCTAAAGACACAAAGGTCTATACCACCGGCTCCTATTCTCTTGGTTGTTTGAATCAACTCCGGTAAGGATAATTTATCAAATGCAGAACTCATCACCCATACAGGGTTATTTAATTTTGTCGTCATAGCTTATATAGTTGTCTTTCGATATTTAAAGATACTAAAAAAGCCGTCTTTTTGGACGGCTTTGTATTATTTAATAGCGAATCAATTAATCTACATTATCATGTAGAAAAGAATTATTCGGTCGAATTTCGGTATTTCCATCTTCAAAAGAAAGTGTGAAACGAGACACCTGAGACTGTGAAGAATGCGGCGTGTCTTCCAATGACATTTGCTTTCTTTTATAAGCAGGCTCATTTTCTAACTCGTGAAGACCATTAGAAGATTTTAGCTTCATACTTAACTCCTTTAAACGTAGAATTCGCTCTTTAGTGCGCACCAATTGATCTTCAAATGAAACCTGTTCTTCTTCAACCTGAGGAACTTCGACCTGCTCATTTGTCGTACTTGATGAAAATGTCGGCTTCTCCTCATATGCTGACGCTGAAGGGGTAGTATACGAATCAAAAACTGTTGGCATCTGGAATTGAAAGACAGATGGTGAAGTTTTCAATTGAAAGTCAGTATCTCCAAATGGCGTTTCTTCTTCATAATCATTATCAAATCCTAAGTCATGACGTATAACCTGTGGTTCTTCTACAGCAACATGCTGTTGTTGTACGGCATTTCTTGGTGAAGTGAACAAATCAGATTGCAAATTATTTGGAGTTGGCGTATTTGAAGAAGGAACTGGTGTATCCACACGTTGAACCGGAGTCACGAAACTATTCGTAGCTGGAACTTCTTTTGGTGCTACCTGAGAAACAGGTTTAATAAAGGAATTAGCCGGTTCAGCAGTTAAGGGCATGGACACCTTTGTATTTTCACGTTCTTTATCGCGCTCTTCAGATGTCTGAAAACCAGTAGCAATAATTGTTACCGACAATTCATCCTCAAAGTTCTCATCAATACAGTTACCCCAAATTAAATCAGCTGACAAACCAGCTTTTTCCTGAATATAATCAGTAATGATTGCAACCTCATCCATAGTTACCTCTTTTGTCCCAGAAGTAATATTCAACAAAATATAGCGAGCTCCCTCAATTTCATTATCTTTCAACAGCGGTGACGCCAAAGCACCCTCAACAGCGCGCAATGCTCGGTCTTCACCTTCAGCAACAGCATTTCCCATAATGGCAACGCCACTATCATTCATTACCGTGCGTACATCCTTAAAATCCACGTTTACATAACCGGGGATTGTGATAATTTCGGCAATACCTTTTGCTGCTGTTGTTAAAATATCGTCCGCTTTCGCGAACGCCGCAGTCATCGTTAAATTACCAAAAATTTCGCGAAGGCGATCATTCGAGATGACCAAATAAGAGTCTACATATTTACGTAACTCAGACAACCCTTCTTCAGCTTGTGAACGACGACGTTTGCCTTCAAATGTAAATGGTGTAGTGACAATAGCAACAGTTAAAATACCCAACTCTTTAGCTGCCTTGGCCAACACAGGACTAGCGCCTGTACCGGTACCACCGCCCATACCAGCTGTTATAAATAGCATCTTTGTATTGGTACCAAGCATACGCTTGATATCCTCAATACTTTCGATCGCCGAATTTTCTCCAACATCAGGATCCGCACCAGCTCCCATACCTTCGGTTAGACTTATTCCCAATTGAACTTTATTAGGAATCGGGCTCAATTCTAATGCCTGTGCATCAGTATTACACACGATAAAATCTACCCCACTAATTCCTTGTTTATACATGTGGTTTACGGCATTACCGCCACCGCCACCAACCCCAATAACCTTGATTATTGAAGATTGTTCTTTTAACATTTCAAACTGTATTGACATAACTTATCCCTATTTAACTTACAATGAAGATGATATCAAAATGAACCAAACCCACTATACGTAATGTAATAATAATATAATTTCAACAAAAGTTTTCCACATTTGTTAAATTGTGGAAAACTTCGCCTTTTGTGGAAAACTTATTTTTTATCTAAAAAAGTTGCATCATCGATTTCGTTACCATCTTTGATAAAACGTTTAAACCATGATAGCAATCCTTGCTCTTTTTGTTGTTGCTCTGAAACCTCTTTTGTTGTCATCGTAGCTGTCTGCACTTTTTTCGACGGGGCGTGCATTTCTCTGCGGCTGTCTTCTTCATCCTCATGGGATTGAATTCCCTTAATCAACAAACCAATACTTGTTGCATACAAAGGACTTTTCAATTCTTCAAACAACGGTTTCGGTAAAACCTCATTCTTAGAAAGATATTCATTCGGAAAGCCGATACGACAATCTATTCCGGTAATATATTCAACAAGTTGTACTAAATGCTTTAACTGAGCACCACCACCGGTGATAACAATACCACCAATCAGTTTATTCTCGTATCCGGAAGATTTGATTTCATAGTATACATGTTCGATAATTTCCTCCATTCTAGCTTGAATAATATATGCCAAATTTTTAACGGAAATCTCTTTGGGTTCCCGACCTTTCAATCCTGGCACACAAATCACCTCATTTTCCTTATTTTCATCAGCTAGAGCCGATCCGAAACGAGTTTTCAACAATTCAGCCTGCGAACGCAAAACAGAACATCCCTGACGGATATCTTCCGTTACAATATTACCGCCTAAAGGAATCACTGCAGTGTGACGAATAATTCCTTCATGGAAGATGGCAACATCCGTGGTTCCACCACCAATATCTACTAATACAACACCAGCATTTTTTTCGTCTTCATCCAATACAGCTTCAGAAGACGCTAGAGGCTCGAGAATCAATTCTGCAACTTCCAGATTGGAATTATCAATACATTTTTTGATGTTTTTAATATCAGTTACCCGACCCGATATAATATGGAAATTCGCTTCAATACGACGACCAGCCATACCAATTGGTTCGCGAATACCCGGTTCGTTATCTACCGTAAACTCTTGAGGTAAAACATGTATAATTTCTTCTCCTGGAGGCAGTACCAGTTTATACATATCCGAAATCAATCGTTCAATATCGCGTCGAACGATTTCATCATCACCATCAGTTTTGGTAAATATTCCACGGTGTTGAATACTTTTGATGTGTTGTCCAGCAATTCCCACATTCACTACTTTAATATCCACATTAGACTGTGCTTCGGCTATTTCGACAGCCTCTAAAATACTTCCCACAGTTTTTTGGATATTAGCCACCACTCCACGGCTTACACCCGCAGAATCAGCTTTCCCCACACCTAATAATTCAATTTTGTTTCCTGAGCTACGTCTCCCAACCGTAACACAAATTTTGGTAGTACCAATATCGAGTCCCACGATAATTGGGTTTTCTCTTTCAATTTCTGCTGCCTTTGAGTTCATAATTTCCTGTATTGTTGCTGTATTACTATAATGTATTATTTGCTATTTTTTTTGTTTCATCATCCGAAAAACTCCAGTTTCCACGCTTTTCACAGATAATCTGACCACTATATTTTACGTTGACAACACCATAAGCGTTTATACCCACCTTTGGCATGATCTGCGTATAAAAGGTCTTTAATAATTCAAATTTTTGTGCTAAAGAATCTGCCGATCCAACAATCAACTGTTGCGTCCCTATGCGTGGTACAAGTTCAATATCCTTATCTCCATTAACATATATCTGCACCACTTGATTAGTCCATAACTCATCGTTTTTTATAAATTCAACTACCTTCACCAAATCCTTAACCAATGGAGTTGAGATGGTATCTAGTGCTTCATTATATCCTTCAGCGATGTTGCCGGTAGCAACCATAATGTGTGGGATATATTTCAACGTTGTCGGTATCTTTAAACCATTAGGATCGACATAAAACTCCTTTCCATTTTTATTGATGACCCGCATGACAGCCTCGCGCTGACTAATATTAATTCTAATCGTACCATCCATATCGGCATGTATACTGGCATTGGAAACATAAGGTAGTTGACGCAAGGTTTTTTCAACCTTATGAAAAGGGATTTCATTCACTTTCTTTCCAACGAAACTACCATAGTTCTGTTCGATCAATTTGGAGATATCAGCCTGATCTATAAAAGCCTCGGTTCCTTCAATAACAATTTTTATATCTTTGCAAAGCTGTTGTTCATCACGTTTACCCACAATATTCATAATCACGACGACGACTATTACACCAATAAAAAACAGCGTAAAGTATAGTACACGATTCCATTGTATGTCACGTAATCTTTTAAGCATTCTCCAAAATTGTCTGTAACGGTTTAACCAATTTGTCAATATCACCCGCCCCCACTGTAACAATCAGCTCTGGATTTTCATTGCGTGCAAAATCCAAGACCTCTTCGGGAGTCACAATGCGCTTTTTCTCAGCTGTAATTTTATTTAACAACCAGCTGGAGTTTATGCCTTCAATCGGATTCTCCCGTGCTGGATAGATTTCCATTAACAACAGATTGTCTGCCATGGATAACACCTCTGCAAAACCATCTACAAAATCGCGCGTACGCGTAAATAAGTGCGGCTGAAAGACCACATTTAGTTTTTTTGTAGGATACAATTTACGCATCGAAGTTAAAAATGCACGCAGTTCCTCTGGATGGTGCGCATAGTCATCGATATACACCGTTCCAGGTTTACGGACAATATATTCAAACCTTCTTTTTACGCCTTTGAATGTTGTCAATGCCTTCTTTATCGCTTCATTTTCAATCCCAAGTAAACGGGCTACTGCAATCGCGGCTACCGCATTTTCAACATTGTGAGTTCCAGGAATACCTAAATGGATATCATCTATCCGCCCGTTGGTATCTTGGTAGTCAAAAAAGAACTCTCCATCGCGTACATGCACATTGGAAGCATATGCATCAGCGATTTCATGGCCTGAATAACTGATTTGCCCAGCAAACTCAAGGTCCTTTCTTATAATACGTGTACCTCCTTCAACTACTTTATCCAAGAACAATTGGAATGATTCGAGCAGATGGCTGCGATCGCCATAAATGTCCAAATGATCCGCATCAGAAGAAGTTACTATTGCGATATTGGGGTGAAGCGTCAGAAATGACCGATCAAACTCATCAGCCTCAACCACAACTGTATTATTATTTCCATAAAGCACATTGGTACCGTAGTTAGAACTGATTCCTCCTAAAAAGGCAGAACAGTCGTAACCCGAATCCTTCAATACATGTGCCACCATTGTAGAAGTTGTCGTTTTACCATGTGTACCGGCAACAGCGACCGTAAATCTACTCTCACTAATGATCCCCAAAACCTGCGATCTCTTATATAGTATATGCCCTTGAGATTCCAAAAAAGCTTTGATCCTTGAATCTTTCGGAATGGCTGGTGTAAAAATGACTAATGTCTCCGCTGTAGGTACGTGAAAAATAGCATCAATCGTATTGATATCATCCTGATATGAGATCGCGATTCCTTCCTTGACTAAGGTTTTAGTCAGCTCAGTTTCTGTACGGTCATAGCCATTCACCTCACAGCCCAAATGCTTAAAATAGCGCGCAAGACCACTCATGCCTATCCCACCTATCCCGATCAAGTAAACTTGTTTTATTGCATCTAGATTCATACGCTTCCTCTATTTTTTATTTACCAATTTATACACCTCCTCGGCAATCTGCACGTCAGCATTCAACTTACCGAGTTTTTTAATATTTTCACTTAATTGTGCGACATGATCTGCATCTTTCAATAAAGTTAAAGCAGCAGGCACCAAGTCTTTTTTTGCATCACTATCCTCAACCAATAACGCAGCCCCCTTATTGACCAATGCCATTGCATTTTTGGTCTGATGGTCTTCGGCCACATTAGGTGAAGGCACAAGAATAACAGGCTTACCGACTACACAGAGCTCAGAAATCGTACCCGCTCCAGCGCGGCTAATAATTAAATCTGCTGCAGCATACGCATAATCCATACGCTGTAAAAAGGCCAACATCTTAATGTTGTCGGGCAGCTGACCTGTTAACTCTTCCCGTAACTTTTCAACGTAGAAACTACCGCATTGCCAAATCACCTGCACTTCTTCCTTCAGCTCATTAAGGTAAGCAACGACACTTTCATTTAATGTTTTAGCCCCCAAACTACCGCCGAGCACCAAAATTGTCTTTTTGTGTGGATCTAACCCAAAGAACGTTAAAGCTTCTTCTCTTTTCCCCGATATCGCAATGGACTCGCGTCTTATTGGGTTCCCGGTAAGTAATACCTTCTCAGCAGGAAAAAATTGCTCCATCCCCTCATAGGCGACACAGATCTTTGCTGCCTTTGCCCCAACTTTTTTATTGGTCACCCCTGCATAGGAATTTTGTTCCTGCACAACTGTTGGTATACCCAATTTATTCGCCATCATTAACAATGGCCCCGAAGCAAAACCTCCTACGCCTACAGCTACATCAGGTCTAAATTCTTTAATTACACTCTTTGCCTTATTCAAACTTTTCATCAGCTTAAACGGCAAAAAAATATTCTTCCAAAGTTGCTTTCTATTGATCCCTTGGATATCAAGTCCAACAATACGATATCCCGCAGCTGGTACTTTATCCATTTCCATCCGGCCATTAGCACCTACAAATAGAATTTCATTTGCAGGATCCATCGCCTTCAGTGCATTTGCAATTGAAATCGCCGGAAAGATATGTCCTCCGGTTCCGCCTCCACTAATAATTACACGAATTGCCATGCTCAATTTTTTATTATGCTGGAATTGATCCTATAACCACTTTTTTCGGTTTAGGCTTTTCATCCAGCTCTTCTTTACCTTTTAATTCTTCAATATTTCTGCTCACGCTGAGAATTATTCCAAGCGCCACGCTCGTAAATAAAATAGAAGTTCCTCCCATACTAACCAACGGAAGCGGAACTCCTGTAACCGGACCTAAACCTACAGCAACAGCCATATTCGCTAAAGCTTGGATAGTCAAACTAAATCCTAAACCAGCAGCGAGAAAGGTACCGAAAGCTTTAGGACTCATCGTGACAATACGGATACATCGATACATAAAGGCCAAATACAGAAATAGTAAGATTACTCCTCCTACAGTCCCATACTCCTCAATGATGATCGCATAAATAAAATCGGAATAAGGATGTGGCAACACGTTACGCTGTACACTATTTCCCGGCCCTTTTCCAAAAAGCCCTCCCGTTGCTATCGCAATTTTCGCATTGTTTGCCTGATAATTTTTATCATCCTGGAAGGATACCGTTTTATCTACTTTTTCAGTATGAAAAAAAGATTTTACCCGACTGATATAGGTTGCCCTACGTGGACCAAAAAAGATAACCATCATCAGAAGAATACCACCACCACAGCAGACGATAGCGATTTGCTTAAAACTAATCCGACCGATCAACAGCAATAAAACACTCACTCCAAACAGCATCAATGCGGTGGATAAATTGGCCAGAGCGATCAAAATAAATACACCACATACCGATCCCATAATAGGTAAGAACGATTTTTTCACATCTTTGATCTCTTCCTGTTTCCGGGATAACATCCGCGCAAGAAAGACAATGAGTGACAATTTTGCCAAATCCGATGTTTGAAACGTTAAACCGATACCGGGTATGGTCAACCAACGACTGGCCTCATTAACTTTACTACCAAATAAGAGCGTAAACAACAATAAAGGGATTGTAATGCCCATCATAATTTTGGATATACCAGCGTAATACCGATAATCCAGCTTATGAGAAAGATACATGAGAATAAACCCAACAGCTATGATAGAAAAGTGCTTTAGCAAATACATTTCTGTTCCCTTCCCTTCTTTATACGCCAACGTACCCACCGAACTGTATACAGCCAAAAGTGACCATCCCGATAAGATAATCACAATGATCCATATCCATCGATCACCCTTCAATTTAGACATTATATTCTGTAGCATATACTTCCTCCTTTATTGGGTTATACCTTTTATAATTCCATGACAGCAGCCTTAAATTTATCGCCACGGTCTTCATAGTTCTTGAACCAATCAAAACTGGCACATGCCGGGGACAACAATACGGTATCACCTTTTTGCGCCAAATGCGAAGCCAACACCACCGCATCTTGCATGGAGGTGCTATTGACAATAATCTCCACATCTTGTTCAAATGCCGTATGAATTGCAGCAGTATCTTTACCCAGACAGACAATAGCGCGCACTTTGTTTTTCACCAAATCAGCAAGCATACTGTAATCATTTCCTTTATCCACACCGCCCAAAAGCAATACAATTGGTGTAGAGAAACTTTCCAAAGCATACCAAACTGAATTGACATTCGTTGCCTTTGAATCGTTAATATAATTTATACCGCCGATACAGGCCACATGCTCAAGCCGATGTGGAATGTTCACATACGACCCCATGCTCTCCTTCATCACTTGATTTCTCAATTCCTGCACTTTCGCGATTAGCCCGGAAGCCATGCTATTATAAATATTATGCTTCCCCTGCAATGACAATTCCTCAGCTCTCATAGTGAATGTATCGTTATTTGGTGTATTGATAATTATTGTCTTATTGGCATTCAAATAAGCGCCCAACTCGACAAGTTGTTCTTGCGTAAAAGGCAAATAAGTCCCTTTACTACGATGTCTTTCCAATCCTTTAATTGTTTCTGGATCGTCTAGACAGTATATAAAATAATCCTTCTCCGTTTGATTCTGAATCATCCTGAATTTTGAATCCACATAATTTTCCATTTTATGGTCATAGCGATCCAAATGATCAGGCGTAATATTCAATATAACAGCAACATCTGCTCTAAAATGGTACATATCGTCCAGCATAAAGCTCGATATTTCCAGTACATAACAATCAAATTGTTCTTTAGCTACCTGAAGCGCAAAGCTCTTTCCAATATTACCGGCCAATCCAACATTTAAGCCACCGTGCTTAAGCATTTCATAAGTCAACATCGTCGTCGTAGACTTTCCGTTTGATCCTGTAATACAGATTAACTTTGCGTCGGTATATTGTGCCGCAAATTCAATTTCTGCAATCACGGGTATATTCTTTGCTTTCAATGCGACAACCAAAGGCACCGTCTCTGGAATACCGGGACTCTTCACAACCAAATCCGCATTTAATATACGCTCCTCATCATGATTACCTTCTTCAAATGCTATCCCCTCAGCTTTCAACTGTTCCTTATAATGATCCGCTATAAGCCCTTTATCTGAGACAAATACATCAAATCCTTTTTCTTTTGCGAGAATAGCCGTTCCAACGCCACTTTCGCCTGCGCCTAAAACGACCAAACTTCCAGATTGAGGATAATATGTTGTTGCAATGTTTGACATCATTATCTAATTTTCAATGTTACAATAGTAAGAATGGCCAATATGATTCCTACAATAACAAAACGTGTTACGATTTTTGCTTCGTGATACCCCTTCTTCTGAAAATGGTGATGTAATGGCGACATCAGGAAGATCCTTCTGCCCTCACCATATTTCTTTTTCGTGTATTTGAAATACGACACTTGAAGAATAACCGAAAGGTTTTCCAAAAGAAATACACCACACAAGATCGGAATCAACAATTCTTTCCGGATAAGGATAGCGAAAGCAGCAATAATACCTCCTATAGCCAAACTTCCCGTATCACCCATAAAAACTTGAGCAGGAAATGTATTATACCATAAGAAACCAACGCAAGCCCCTACAAATGCTCCGGCGAAAATCACGAGTTCTCCCGAATTAGGGATATACATGATATTGAGATAATCTGAAAAAATCACGTTACCAGACACATACGCTAGAATCGCTAGCGTGACACCGATTATAGCTGAAGTACTCGTGGCCAAACCATCAATACCATCCGTTATATTCGCACCGTTTGACACAGCCGTCACGATGAAGATTACCACAACTAAAAAAACAAAAAAAGTTAAATAGTCACTCTGCAATCCAAACATCTTAAACACCTTGGCATAATCAAACTCGTTGTTTTTATAAAAAGGTATATTTGTCTTCGAGGATTTGACGTTTTCTGCATAGGTCTTCTCACCAGTACCTTCGTTGATAACCACTTCAACGGGTTTGGTGGAAGTAGGTTTATCTACTCCTTTTCGAACAACAATATCAGGATGAAAGTACATCGTACAAGCAATAATCGCTCCCAATCCAACTTGTCCAACAACCTTAAACTTACCGGCCAGACCTTCTTTATTATTTTTAAAAACCTTGATATAATCATCCAAAAAACCAATTGCTCCCATCCATAATGTGGTTACTATCATGATAATTACATAGATATTCGTCAATTTTGCAAATAATAAGGTTGGAATAAGGATACCTGCAATGATGATGATCCCACCCATTGTTGGCGTACCAGCTTTCTTTTTTTCTCCTTCCAGTCCCAAATCACGAATTGTTTCTCCAACTTGCTTATTATGTAAGAATTGAATCAATTTCCCCCCAAAAACCGTGGTAATGATCAATGAAACAATTACAGCCATAGATGTCCGGAAGGAGATGTACTGAAACAAACCTCCTCCTGGTATATGAATGTATTCACTAAGCCACGTAAAAAGATGGTACAACATATTTCTATTTTTCGTTAAATGTATTCTCTAAAACTTCCTTATCATCGAAATGATGCTTCACACCATTTATATCTTGATACTTCTCATGTCCTTTTCCCGCCACCAGGATAATATCGCCCGGATTCGCCAGCTGATAAGCCACCCGTATCGCTTCCTTACGATCCGCTATAGAAAGCGTCTTCGCCTTTTGATCTGATGCCACACCAGCTTCGATATCTCTAATAATCTGATAAGGATCTTCCGTCCGCGGATTATCAGATGTAATTAAAAAACGGTCACTATAACGCAGAGCCGCCTCTGCCATTTCAGGTCTTTTGGTCTTATCCCGATCGCCACCGCATCCTAACACCGTAATGATTTTTTGCTCTGGACGTCTCAAGGCGCTGATCGTTTTGAGTACATTTTCCACAGCATCAGGCGTGTGTGCATAGTCTACAATTCCAAAAATACCCGTAGCCGATTTCAGTGTTTCAAATCTTCCTTCTGCCCCTTTCAACGTACTGAGTGCAGTCAACACTTTCACCGTTTCCTGCTCAAGTAAGATCGCAGCAGTATATACCGCCAAAAGATTGTATGCATTAAAATCACCGGTCAATTTTACCCACACTTCCTGTCCGTCAACACTCATCAGCATACCATCGAAATGGCTTTCAATAACCTTTGCTTTAAAATCCGCACCTGAACGTAAGCCGTAGCTTTTCCGATGTGCCACCGTATTTTGAAGCATGACCTGACCGTTTCGATCATCCGCATTGGTCAAAGCAAAAGCATTTGCATCTAAATCGTCAAAAAACTTCTTCTTTGCTTTAATATAATGATCGAACGTTCCATGAAAATCCAGATGATCATGCGTAATATTCGTGAATATAGCACCCGCAAACACTAAACCTGCGATACGCTCCTGAACTACAGCGTGTGAGCTAACCTCCATAAAGGCATAATCACAGCCATCATTAACCATATCATGCAGCAACTGATTCAGTTGAATAGGATCTGGGGTGGTATGCGTTGCCGGTATAATCTTTGTTCCAATCTGATTTTGCACGGTAGATAAAAGCCCCACATGGTACCCCAATTCAGTAAACAACTGAAACAACAAGGTAGCAACTGTCGTTTTACCATTTGTGCCAGTGACACCGACCAGCTTGAGTTGTTCCGAAGGATTTCCGTAAAAATTAGCTGCGGCTACACCTAATGCATAAGCAGAATCGGCGACTAAAATATACGCTACAGAGTCTAATATATCATTTGGCAACTCCTCGACAATAACGGCTCTTGCTCCCGAAGTAATTGCCTTGTCTATATATAAGTGACCATCTGTCTGAACACCACGCACTGCGATAAACAAACTTCCCAACTCCACTTTTCTGGAATCAAAGCACAAAGAGTGCACATCAACCTCTTCAAGGTTTCCTACAACCTGTTGTACAGGGATAGCATGCAATACTTTTTTTAAATCCATCATTACTTAAGTTCTAAATTTATCGCCGTCCCAAAAGGCAGTTTCTGCCCAGCTACGAGTGACTGTATTCCCACTCTCCCTTTTCCAGTCACGTGTGCTTTAAAGCCTGCGTTTTCTACCACATATAGGGCATCCATCAATCCCATTCCAACAACATTCGGAACAATTCCTTCTCTATATTTCAAGTCTACAAACGGCACTCCCCGCGTAGATGTATCCACTTCTCCCCGCGCAATTGTATCCCAATTCACCGTATTAATTCCCAACCTATCGTACACTTTTTTACTCGCTTCTCTCGACCCTTGTAAAGTCAACGGCATTTTTCCACCTACATTGACCGCTTTAAACGTCTTTTTTCCTTTCATCTCCATATCGTTCGCGTACACCATATCGGCAAGCTCTTTAAATACAGGCCCTGCAACTGATCCACCATAATATCCATTTCTCGGGTTACGGATCACCACAATAATGGAATATTTCGGATCCTCAGCTGGAAAGTACCCTGCAAAGGAAGATTGGTAGCGTCGTGCACCATATCCTCTCGAACCATCTGCCATCTGGGCAGTACCAGTTTTTCCACCAGAACTATACAGCGGGCTCGCTACGCTTTTACCTGTCCCTTCAGTCATCACCCCTTCCATCATTCCCCTCACTTCTGATAAAGCATGGTCTGAAGCTATCTTTTCATTGAGGACTTTAGCCTTAAACGTTTGAATCGTATTCCCCAAATGCCGAATTTCCTTAACAAAGAGTGGCGCTATCAATTTACCGTTATTTGCAACAGCATTATAAAATGTCAACGTTTGCAACGGGGTAATCTTCATTTCATAGCCATAAGCCATCTGCACCAAAGACAATCCACTCCAGCTCTTGCTCTTCGACGATTTTACCAGAGGTACTCCTTCTCCCGGAATCTGCAGACCTAGTGTTTTCCCGAAACCGAAAGAATGCAGCTTCGAGGTAAATTGGTCTGGATTATCTTTATACGCTTGGTAAACAAATTTAGTAACCCCCACATTCGACGATTCCTCAAAAGCTCTTTTAGCCGAAATTACCGACTTCTTGGGCGCATGTGAATCACGAATGGTATGTTTGTAAATTGGCCAGTTACCATTACCAATATTTACAGTTGTACTCGAGTCAATTTTTTTATCATCAATCAAAGCTAGATAAGAAGCTAGCTTAAACGTTGACCCCGGATCTGCACTTTGCGCAATGGCAAGATTGAACTTTTCACGATAGACCCCATCTTTATCGCGCATAAAGTTGGCCACCGCACGCACCTCCCCTGTTTTCACCTCCATCATCACAACACAACCTTCATCTGCATTACTCGTAATCATCTGCTTCTCTAGCGCCCTTTGCGCCATATCTTGCATATTTACATCAATGGTAGAGATAATATCAGAGCCATCAACTGGAGCAACTTCGATATCTTTGTTAACAGGAATCCATACACCTCCTGCGATGCGCTGCATCAATCTTTTCCCACTTTTTCCGTCGATATATTCTCCATATGCACCTTCCAGTCCAACATGAATATTTTCTTTCACGTTTTTATAACCGATGGTTCTAGCAGCAAGATTGACAAAAGGCAAAATACGTTTGTTTTGGCGATCTGTAATCAAACAACTTGGAAAACGCTCCTTATTGACGCGAGCAGATTTAAGCAGTGGAAATTGCTTTACTCTTTTCAAATCCTGATGCGATACATTACGTTTAAGCAGCAAATAGCGTTGCTTTTTATTCCGTGCTTGTTTTAATAATGTCAAATACTGCCGAGATGATTTATCTTTAAAGAAATCAGCAAGCTTAATCGCCAAGGAGTCAACTTTTAAGTTGAAATACTCTTCATCCTCTTCTGGAATAGCCATGGCGTCGAAACGAAGCTCATACTCAGGCACTGAAGTAGCCAGCAAACTCCCGTCGTTTGAATAAATATTCCCACGAGCAGCTTCCACCTCCCGTTCCTGAATAGAAAGGCTATCCGCTAGAGCTTTCCAATGCTGTCCATCGACATACTGCAACTTTGCCATTTTTCCAAACACCAAAAACGCAAGCAACACGATAAGCCCAAAAGCAAAGTAGACACGAACAAGAATCGTATTTCTGATACTCATAACTCTTCCTATTTATCTTCTTTATTCTCTATAACTTCGATCTTGATCGGTGGTTCCACTCGCTCTTTCAAACCCAAAGAATCTACACGCTTAGCAATTTCTGTTTGTGTAGACATTTTCATCAGTTCAGCGGAAAGAGACTTATGATCCCACCCCAATTCTTTCACCTCTTTACTCACTTTATCGATACTCCGAATAGTTCGCTCGGCAAAATGACGATTGGAAATATACAACATCATCAGAAAGGCTATAAATGCTCCAAATGGCAAGTAATGCAATATTCTGTTTAACGATAGGTCTCCAACGGTAAAAAGCGTTTTAATAAACGCTTCTGTTTGTTCGGCCTTTTCTTCGACAGTTTCTTGCAGTTCCTCTTGAACCTCTTCGCTCAACTCTTTCTGTCTTATGGTATTTCTGCTCATCCTCTCGCTCCATTTTTAAGACACACCCAACTTTTCAGCAATACGCAGTTTCGCACTGCGCGATCTATTATTTAAAGCCAGCTCCTCCGCAGAAGCCGTAATCGCTTTACGGCTAACCACAAGAAATGGCTTAATTTCATTTCCAAAAAAATCTTTTTCAACCTCTCCTTTAAACTTACCTTTAGCCATAAAATTTTTAACCAAACGATCCTCCAAAGAATGATAGGACATCACCGCCAATCGACCTTCAACATGTAGCACATCAACTGTTTGCAACAAAAATTCCTGTAAGGCTTCCAGCTCGCGATTCACTTCTATACGAAGCGCCTGAAAAACCTGCGCATGATACTTATGTTCTTTACCTTTCGGAACCATCCGTTGAATTACCTCTTTCAATTCGGCAACAGTCTGGATCGGTTGCGCTAAACGCGCAGTAACAATTGTTTTTGCAAGCGACTTAGCATTCATGATTTCACCATACATCCCAAAAATGCGGTGAAGATCCTCCTCCGAATAGGTCGCCAAAAGCGACTTCGCATCTAAATCACCAACTTGATCCATACGCATATCCAGATCCGCGTCAAAGCGAATAGAAAACCCACGATCAGCCGCATCAAATTGATGCGAAGAAACACCTAAATCTGCCAAAATCCCGTCTACTGAACGCACACCTTCCAAACGAAGACTATTTTTTAAAAACCTAAAGTTCTGATGTATCAATGTAAAGCGAGGGTCGTCGATCGCATTCTTCAATGCATCCGGATCCTGATCAAAAGCAAATAACTTCCCTTCTGGCCCCAATCTCTTTAAAATCTCTCGAGAATGACCACCACCACCAAAAGTCACATCCACATATATGCCATTCGGCTTAATCGCCAAAGCATCCATGCACTCTTGTAACATAACCGGAACATGATAGACATTTTCCATACGCTTATAGTCCAAAATTAATATCCCCCATTACCTCTGCCGCCAAAGATGATATATCCTCTACTCCGCCATCACCCATCAATTCCTCATATCCTTCTTTTGACCAAACCTCAATCTTATTAAACTGACAAGCCAAAACCAATTCAGTGCTTATGCCAGCAAATTCCAACAAACTTTTTGGTAACAAAACACGCCCCGCAGCATCCAAAGTTAATTCCGTAGCGCCACGCGTAAAAGCACGCACAAACGCCCGTACTTTAGGATCGAATTGATTCAATTTCGCCAGCTTAGCTGTCATCAAATCCCACTCTTCTCTTGGATAAAATACCAGATGTTTCTCAAAACCGCGATTCACAACAAGACCATCCCGCTCTACATGAGGCATTTGCCTCTTGAGCGCAGCTGGCAACACCATCCTTCCTTTGGCGTCTAGCTTGCATTCGAATTCTCCGATCAACTGAGTCATATCGTCAATTATCCTATTCTAATTTAAATGTAAAAGTATACACTTTCTCCCACTTTCCCCCACTTTATAACATAAAAAAGTTTTCCACATCAATAAATAGCTACAACAGACAAAATCTTCTTTGAAAGAAAAATGCTGCAAAACCTAATTTACAAGCAGTTAAATCCATATTAACTTATAAATACCCCATGTTATAGCACAGTTTATTGTCCATACTTTTCTCTAATAAATTTGAAATGATTGTAAAAATCTTGGGCCTATCCACTTAATTTCGACCACTTTTTTCAGTAAAAGAAGATAAAGTGGGAGCCATAAAAAAGACGAAAGAGTATTGTGGAAGAAAGTGGGAGGAGGCTCTTCAAATAACCCAAGCAGAATTCGTTATTGTCGAGTAAAACCAATAATTTTGCGTCAAATATAATTTTCATAACGATATGCACAGAACACACACTTGTGGCGAATTGACACTAGCTGACTTAGGGAAGACGGTTACCCTAAGTGGATGGGTTCAAAAATCCCGCGATTTAGGCGGTATGACTTTCATCGATGTTAGAGACCGATATGGTATCACACAATTAACGTTCAATGCAGATGATGATGCGTCTTTACGCGCCAGTGCCCGCGAACTCGGAAGAGAATATGTCATCAAGGTAACTGGAGAGGTTATCGAACGCTCTAATAAAAATGCTAAAATCCCCACTGGAGATATTGAAATCAAGGTTTTAGATCTTGAAATACTAAATGCCGCAAAATTACCCCCATTTACAATAGAAGATGAAACAGATGGTGGCGATGATATTCGAATGAAGTATAGATACTTGGATTTACGCCGTAACCCCGTGCGCGAAAACCTTATTTTACGCCATAAAACTTCACAAGAAATTCGCCGTTATCTTGACTCCCAAAATTTTTTGGAAGTTGAAACCCCTTATCTAATTAAATCAACTCCAGAGGGAGCACGTGATTTTGTAGTCCCTTCTCGGATGAATCCAGGAGAGTTTTATGCGTTACCACAATCACCTCAAACCTTTAAGCAACTCTTGATGGTTTCAGGTTTTGACCGCTATTTTCAGATTGTAAAATGCTTCCGTGATGAAGATCTACGTGCAGATCGCCAACCAGAATTTACACAAATAGATTGCGAAATGTCGTTTGTGGAGCAAGAAGATGTTCTAAATATCTTCGAAGGGCTTGCAAAACACATATTCAAAACAATCAAGGGGATCGACCTAGGTACTGTTCCGCGTATGACTTACGCAGACGCGATGCGTCTCTACGGATCCGACAAACCGGATATCCGTTTCGGAATGCAGTTTGTCGAACTAAACGATGTTGCCAAAGGAAAAGGTTTCCCCGTATTTGATGCCGCGGAATTAGTGGTGGGAATAAATGCTGAAAACTGTGCCCATTACACCAGAAAACAATTGGATGCACTGACAGATTTTATCAAACGTCCACAAATCGGCGCAACCGGATTGGTCTATGCGCGTGTTAATGAAGATGGTTCAGTCAAGTCCTCTGTGGATAAATTCTTCACCCCAGAACAACTTAGTGCAATCGCGACAGCGTTCCACGCGAAACCTGGCGACTTATTGTTAATTATGGCTGGTGGAACAGACAAAGTTCGCAAACAACTCAATGAATTACGCCTTGAAGTTGCGTCACAACTTGGTTTCCGCAACAAAGAAACCTTTGCTCCACTATGGGTCGTTGATTTCCCACTATTGGAATGGGACGAAGAAAGTGGCCGTTTCCATGCAATGCACCATCCATTTACTTCACCAAAACCGGAAGATATTCCGCTTTTAGATACCAACCCCGGAGAAGTAAGGGCAAATGCTTATGACTTTGTATTAAATGGCGTAGAAGTAGGTGGTGGTTCAATCCGTATCCACGACAGAGAACTTCAATCGCTCATGTTCAAACATTTAGGATTCAGCTCCGAAGATGCAAAAAAACAATTTGGATTCTTAATGGAGGCCTTTACATTTGGCGCTCCCCCACATGGCGGATTGGCTTTTGGCTTTGACCGACTAGTATCCTTATTGGCAGGCTTAGACTCTATCCGCGACGTCATCGCCTTCCCAAAAAATAATTCGGGAAGAGATGTTATGATTGACGCTCCGTCAACCATTCACCAAGAGCAGCTGGATGAACTCAGCTTAAATATTGCGATAAATTCATAAATTATGTAACTCGGTTTTCGAGAAACAATTTATTAACAGTATATTTAAAAGTTGGTAATTTTTACCAACTTTTTTTGTGAAAAATTAGCAGATTAGATGGCAGAGAGTACCGCTAATGCATTTATTGAGGAAAGTGCACGAAAAGCATTTGATACCAAACACCGCGATATTATCAATTACAATATCGACAAATACAGCATGGCTTTCGAAAAAGGCAAGAGCAAATTTGCAAATCTTGAAAATAGCAAGATAAAAGCCAATTTGATCAAGTGGAAGGTTATGGAAAATCTCGACCATTATCTGTTGCAGTTTGAAGCAAATTTCACTGCCCGAGGTGGAAAAGTCATCTGGGCAAACGACGCCACTGAAGCATTGGAAGAGATCTATACAATTATTCAGCGTAAAAAGGCAAAGTCTGTAGTCAAGTCCAAATCGATGGCAACAGAAGAGATTGAGCTTAATCATTTTCTGGCTTCCAAAAATATTGATGCAATAGAAACCGATCTAGGGGAATATATTATTCAGCTGCTCGATCAAAAACCCTATCATTTTGTTACCCCAGCCATGCACTTGAGCCTGGAAGATATTGCCAAGCTTTTTCATGAGAAATTTGACACCCCATTAGATGCTTCCGCAGAACAACTGACGATGAAAGCGCGTGAATTACTTCGTGATCGCTACTTATCAGCTGAAGTCGGAATTACTGGGGCCAATTTTCTGATTGCTGAAACTGGCAGCCTAGCGATTACCGAAAATGAAGGAAATGCCCGATTGACATCGACGTTCCCCAAAACACATATCGCTGTAGTTGGAATAGAGAAAATAATACCCAACTTACAGGACTTAGACCTATTTTGGCCGCTTTTATCTACACACGGTACTGGTCAGAATTTAACGGTTTACAATACACTACTTACAGGGCCTAAACAAGCTTACGAATCCGACGGTCCCGAAGAGATGTATGTCATTCTGCTAGACAATGGCCGAAGCAAACTGCTTGCTCAAAAAGAACAGCGTCAAGGCTTGTATTGCATCCGTTGCGGAGCCTGCCTCAATGTATGCCCAATCTATCAGAACATCGGCGGCCATACTTATGAAACAACTTATCAAGGCCCAATTGGATCGCTCATATCGCCGCATTTAAATGGAATGAAGGAATTTAAACACCTAAGCTACGCCTCTACACTCTGTGGAAAATGTACTGAGGTCTGTCCGGTTGGTATTGACATACAACGCATGCTCCTTGTGAACAGAAAAGATTCAGTTGATCAAGGTCTAGCTTCAAAAACGGAGCAAAAAGCTTGGCAGTGGTTCACTTATGGAATTATGCGAAGAAAATTGGTCGATTTTTTCGGTGGAAAATTCAAAAGTTTTTTCATCCGAAAACTCTTTCAGAAAACTTGGGGAGGTCAACGGGAGTTACCAAAATTGGCTGACAAATCGTTCTCCAAACAGTGGAAAGAACATCAAAAAAATAAAGAATAATAAAAAAAGAAAGAGGGAACCGATGGTTCCCTCCTCTACTAACACTCACCAATATTTAATATGAAAACTAACCTTTTTTAATGTTTATGATGCTTTTACATCGGCGTCATTTGTTTTATTCACTTCTCCTTTTTTAAAGTCTTTTCTTTTGAGCTGTCTGTCTTTTTTCCAATGCTCTTTGTGCATTTTTCGATTTTCAGCATAAGAATCTTTTAACGTTTTTTGCTGCTCTGGGGTTAACATTCCCATCATTTTTTCATGCTCCGCCAAACGTTGCTTTCTCATTTTTGCACGATGTTCCTTCCGTTCAGCGGCCATTTTCTGATGATCCTGTGCTTGCTTCAAATTAAAGGCATAGATATCTTTACGCTGTTTATCCGTAAATTTTAGCTTCTGATCCATGCGATCAGTTTTCATCTTAGCTACTTCCTCAGGAGTTTTATTTTTAAAACCATCTTGCATCCTTCCACCTCTATGTTTATGCAATGAAGTTTGCATTTCTTTTAATTCTGGTTTAACATCTTTTTTTTCTTGAGCGAAACCGGCTAACATCAATCCAGATAGAGCCAAACTTAACATCAATTTTTTCATTTCTTTATTTTTTTTAAAACCAACAATCATTTTTTTAACAAGTACTCTTTTTCGACTTATTTATTAGTAAGAGCGATATTGGCTATCAAAAGTTTAATTGATGATTTGTTAAATAAAGTTAAGAAAAGCTTATTGGCTTACAGCACTTAAACGGATCGGTAGCGTATACGCCACACGTACTTTAAGTCCATTCTGTACTCCAGGCTTCCATTTTTTCGCCTTCTTCAATAAGTTTATAGCAGCCTCCCCAGTACCAAATTTCATGTCACGTTTGACAACAATATCTGTTAATGACCCATCTTTCTCAACGACAAAAGAAACCTCTATAATACCAGATACGCCCTGATCTAAAGCCTCTTGCGGAAAGCTATAATTCTCGGCAATCCATTTCATAAACGCGGGTAACCCTCCTATAGGTATTGGCATAATCTCCACCGATGTAAATGTATTGTTAGCATCACCATTGGTTCCACCGCCGGATACCGAACCAATCCCGGAGCCAGTAATATCACCATCTCTTTTCGAAGAACCAAATTCACCGCGCGCAATGTACGTTCCTGATGGACTTGCTTTCAATGTAATCCTTGAAGTCATTGTATTGGGATTCTTCAGCTCATCCTGACGCACAAGTTCTTCCGTAACTTGATTGGCTTTGGCCACTTTTATATCAGGCATTCTCACCAGATCAAATTTGGATACATCTTGGGCAACCTGCTGCGGGGCTTTCTCCTGCATCGTGACCGGTTCTTCAGGAACCTCCTCTTTTTCCTCTACCTTCTTTTGAATTTCTTCCAGCATGTCGGGTCCGATATCTTTTACCGTATAAATCACGGCTGGAACAGTTTGCTTAAAATATGTATTATAGGCATAGGATCCTCCTATCAGCAAAACTGCAAAAGAAACAACAATTCCTAAACCTACATTTGTTGCTTTATCAGAGAGATTTCGCAACTCGTAAGCACCATACATTTTGTTACGACCAGCAAAAATAACGTCCAGCCATTCTTTGCGGTAGATATTCAATTTAGAGTTCATCATAACATTAAAGTTTAAATCTTTTCATTATGATGCGCGAAAGCCTTATATTTCACAAAAAAAATATAGATGCTTATGAAGTCATTTTTTTTAGCTATTTTTCTACTTACATTATATGCTTGTGGCAACAATCAACATCAATCCAAGACTGCAGTTAAGCATGAAAATACGGAAAAAAGAATTTCACCCTATTTTGGTTTTTTAAACCAGCAAAGGGACTCACTTATCGCTCTTCCGATGGATCAGGCAATGGAAAGTCCCGAAAAATATAATTATGTTATCGTAGAAAACCAAGTCAGCCCCCTTGAGTTTGTTCAAAATAAAACAGATAGTAAGGAGAGCAACGGTAGACAGACCGCACAGAACTTTGCAAATAGTGAAGGTTCATTATTTAAAATTAGCGCTGCAATTAAATTCGGCGAATTTGGTATGCTTGTCAACAAAGCTTTTATAGATCAGTATAAGATCGAGAAGTTTACACAAGTTCAAAGAGAAACTTCCCCAAATATTAGGGAGCAACTTGAAAAAAAATACAACAGAAAGATTAACAAAAGTACAACTGTTGCCACCCTTAGCGACGAGTCCGAGTTTAACCTTACCGTGTTTGAAAATCAACAAGACTCTGCTTTAGCTGTATTTTCCTACGCAAAGGATGGACAGCTGATCAATTTGGATTTCCCGGCTTTATACGATGATATCAGCACTTGGCGTGTTGATGACGGCGGTCAGTTTGATAACGAGGCTTTTCAAATACTAACAGTATTGCGCTCTAAGCAAGGAATTGGTTTTATCAGTATCTTTTGGGGAGCCGAAGGTTATGAACTGAATTTCTACCAGCCTAAGAAAAACGTATTTACTTCGGCGGCACAAGCCTATGGATATAGTTCCCCTTTATAAAATAAAGAATTTTAAGTTTCCCCAGTACGAAAGGACAGTGCTCGGGGAAACTCAAAATTTCAATAGTTGCTACAGGTGCATCCTAGCCATAGGAGCGACGTCCTGACCCACAAAATCTTTCTTTAGAAATTTATGATAGCCCGCAATGGCAATCATCGCTGCATTATCCGTACAGTATTCAAATTTTGGTATGAAGACCCTCCAATTGTATTTTTCACCCATTTCAATCAAGCTGTGTCGGAGACCAGAATTAGCCGAAACGCCACCTGCGATAGCGATATCCTTTACACCAATTTCCTTTGCCGCTTTCTTTAATTTATTCAACAGAATAGATACAATACGCGATTGTACACTGGCACACAAGTCGGCTATATTGTCTGTCAGAAAATCTGGATTCAGCTTCAATTGGTCTTGAACCAAATAGAGTATTGCGGTTTTCAATCCTGAAAAACTAAAATTTAAACCAGGGATCTGTGGTTCAGGAAGCCTATAAGCGTTCGGATTTCCATCTTTAGCATATTTATCGATGAGCGGTCCACCCGGATAAGGAAGATTTAAGATTTTAGCTGTCTTATCAAAAGCCTCCCCCGCTGCGTCATCCAACGTCTCCCCCAAAAGTTCCATTTCAAAATAATCTTTCACCAATACAATTTGTGTATGACCACCGGAAACTGTAAGACATAAAAAAGGAAAGTTTGGCTTCGGATCTTCAATAAAATGAGCTAAAATATGCGCCTGCATATGGTTTATATCAATTAAGGGAATATTTTGCGCTAGTGCAAATGACTTAGCAAAAGACGTTCCTACCAAAAGTGCACCTAATAATCCCGGCCCACGTGTAAAACTCACTGCATCTATTTGATTTTTGCTTACTTTTGCTTGGCGAATGGCTTCGTCCACTGTTGGAATAATATTTTGTTGATGAGCGCGAGAGGCCAACTCGGGAACTACTCCACCATATTTTGCGTGGATTGCCTGAGTGGCGATAACATTTGAGCGGATTTCACCGTTTATACAGATAGAAGCGGAGGTTTCATCACAAGAGGACTCGATCCCTAAAATAATAGCCATAGCTGGAGGTAATAAATTTTAATACAAAAGTATCAAAAAAATAATTAAAATAGTGTCAATAGTCCTGGGTAGTATAGTCATTATACTGCTTGCATTGGCATTGTCCCTGCAATTGAAGCCCGTACAAAACTATGTTGCACAAACAGCTGTAGACTATTTATCAAAGGAACTAAATACCAAAATAAGTCTCAAGAGCATCTATTTTAAGCCCTTCAAATCTATTGTAGTAGAAGATTTTCAACTCTATAGTCCGCAAGGAAAAAAAATAATACATTCAGGCAAGCTAGAAGCTAATGTCAACCTTTCTGAGTTCATTGAGTCGAACAAGATTGTAATCAATAAATTAACCATTGAAGACACTGAAGCTTCCTTCGAACAATTTCAGGACAGCAGTAATATTTCATTTTTAATTCGATATTTCAACCCACCAAAAAAAGAAAAAAAGAAAAGTTCAAAAAAACTCATCTTTGCGATCAAAGAAGTTATTATCAAAAACAATGCGTTCGACTACATTGACCACAAACGTAAGCATTACAATAAAGTGGTTGATTTTGGAGATTTAGGAATATCTAAATTAAACGCTCATCTTGATAATATTAAAATGGATTCCAATCAATTTTCAGCAGATATTAAGACATTTAACCTGCATGAAAAGAAAGGATTGGTTATTAAAGGTCTTCTTGCACGTACGACGATAAGCAATACGGCTATTGAACTCAGTGAACTGATGTTGGCAACCAACCGTTCTACATTCAAGAATTATGTCAAACTTAGCTACAACAGCTTTGACGATTTTTCGGACTTCATCAACAAAGTTCAGGTAAAACTACGTGCACGGGACTCCCGTATTCACTCTGAGGATATTGCTTTCTTTTCCTCCCCCATGCACCAGGTCAAATTTGACGTTAATATAAAACGTGCAAATCTAGAAGGAACTGTATCTTCCATCAACGCTTCACAAGTCGATTTAACAATTGGTAAGAAAACGAGTTTAACAGGTGATCTACAAATTATTGGGCTCCCTGACATCGATAAAACAGATTTCATCATTCCACAGGTAGCAATTTCATCCGAATATCAAGACTTAAATCGGGTTATTGCCGATTTAGGAAATCTAAAAAACTTTAAACTCCCGGAAATTGTTCAGCTTTTCAATAGATTTTCTTTCAAAGGAAGTCTACATGGACTGTACAATAAATTTAAAACAAAGGGAATTTTCACAACCGATATTGGTGATGTTAAGGCAGATGGATTGCTGGATATCCAGAAAGAAACTAGATATGCAGGTAGCTTCCAATCGAAAAAAATCGATATCGGAGCGATTACAAAAGTAAAAGATTTAGGAACAACAGGGTTCAATCTACAAGTAGACGGAACAGGCACCGAACCAAAAAAGCTCGCATTAAAAATAAAGGGAAATCTGACAAATTTCAACTTCAAAAATTACAGTTACCAAGATGTACAGATTGAAGGAAATGCAGCCAAACAACTGTTCCTTGGCTCCGGAAAAATATCCGATCCAAATTTAAAATTACAGTTTACAACAGATATTGACTGGTCCGCCACCCCCAATTATCATCTAGATGCTGATATTCAGCAAGCTAATCTAAAAAAAATCAATTTCTTTCAGGGAGATTCCATCAACATTACGAACACAAAATTCCATACCAGCCTAATTGGGGATAATATCAATAACATTACCGGTGAGTTTAAATCAGACAGTGTAAGCTTCACCTCTTCGAAGGGGCAATTTGTTATACGGAACATAAACTTTCTAGCAGAAGGAGATGAAAATGCCCGATCGTTAACCTTGCAGTCGGCTATCGGACATATCGACCTCAAAGGAAGAATAGATCTTAATACGATAGTTCCTTATTTTAAAGCTTTAGCGATGCGCTATGCCCCGGCTATTGGTTTTGAGAAGGATATGTTTACCCGTCAAGACTTTGACCTCAATATTAATATTACTTATTTCAAGCCTATCGCAACGTTCTTTAAAAAAGATATCGCGCTGGACAGCGGTGCAACATTGAACGCCAAATTTGAAAGTGAAAAACAAACGGCTAATTTTAATTTTTACGCACCTGAATTAAAATACAATGGTATCCGACTCACTCACCTGATTATCGATCAAAATGCCAATTTGAGAAATATGGAACTGCAGACCTCCATTGATCGAATTAACTTTACCGACAGTACATATATTAAAAACATCAATATTTCAAACACGCTGGCAAACGATAGTTTACAATTCAACATCAAAATGTCGGAACTAGAGGCAAGCAACAGTCTAGATCTGAATGGAGTCATCCGTTTTGCTCATGCCAAACCTGCCTATATCAATTTCTATCCGTCGAATATCTTGATCAATAGAGAGAGCTGGCTAGTCAATAAAGATGCACAGCTGAAAATATCGAAAGGAAAATGGTACTTTGAAAAACTAACGCTAAGTCATGATAACCAAAAGGTCCACATTGACGGTATACTTTCCAATGAAGAAAGTGATCAGATCAATCTTAAATTCCAGGACTTTAACCTCACTTCGTTAAATGGTATAACCAAGCCTTACGGCATCAATCTCTCTGGGAATATGAATGGAAATATCGAAGTTAATGCTGTGTTTAAATCTCCCTTTGTGGTAGCCAATATAAAGACTTCTCCTATTCTTTATAACAATATTCCCATCGGTTCACTGGCGCTTAGTGCTAATTATGACCCCGAAAATCAACACGTGAAATTGGATAGCAAGATTGAAGAAGGTAATAAATTGATTCAGCTACAAGGTTCTTATAATCACTTAAATGAAAATAATAAGCTTAATCTTAAGGCCAAACTAGCAAATACAGATGTATTTATTTTCCAGCCATTTTTACGAAGTTTAGTATCCAATATCCAGGGAAAAGTGAACGCAGATCTTACTATTGAAGGTGACATTCTAAACCCCAAAATTACAGGCGACGGCAAATTGGAAAATGCTTCGATGATTATCAATTATCTCAAAACCCCCTATCGGCTTTCTGATAAAATTGAGCTTAATAACAATCGAATCTTTCTAAAAGGATTAAAAGTATATGATCCAAAAAACAATGTAGCGACCATTGATGGGGTTGTCGACCTCAACAAATTAAGTGACCCTGATATCGATATTACTGCAGAAGCCAAGAATTTTTTAGTATTAAATACCACAATTAAAGACAACGACATCTACTACGGAACGGCTTACGCCTCGGGCAATTTCAAGTTTAAGGGACTTACCTCAGCAATGAATATCAACATCCGTGCTAAATCCGAAGAAAATACTGTTATCAATATCCCTTTCAACAACGCGAGCACCATATCAGATACCGACTTTATTTACTTTATCGAGAAAGACTCCACAAAAATCAAGAAAACCACAAAAAAACGAGATTTCAACGGTCTGACCATGAATATGGATCTCCTAATAAACCCTAATGCAGAGATCAATTTATTCTCCAGTATGGGCGAATTATCGGGTCGGGGAAATAGCAATCTTAATATGCGAATATCCTCTTTGGGAGATTTTGAAATGTTTGGTGATTTTATCATCAACAGTGGAAAATTTAATTTCACCGCCCAAGATTATATCAATAAGATCTTTGATCTCAAAGAGGGTGGAACCGTGCGATGGGCTGGAAATCCTACAGAAGCCAATATCAATATCAACGCCATCTATCAACAAAGAACGAGCTTAGCACCGCTTTATAATGCAGCCGGACGTGAAGAAAATCCCGAACGCGTATTGGCACAGGCCGATATGATCTTAAAAGGTCAATTAAGTCAGCCTGAGATTACCTTCGACATCAATTTTCCGCAGAATCCCGGCGTAAAGGATGAGCTGCAAGGTTATTTTTCGGATGCTAACAATGTCAATCAACAAGCACTCAGTCTGATCGTGCGAAGGAGTTTTACACCCGGTACACAAACTGACTTCGGTAAAGAAGTGAACAACACTTTGCTATCTGCGGGAACTGAATTAGCATTCAACCAAATCAACAACATCATAGCCCAATCGCTTAACATCAACTTCTTTGATATTAATATCAAATCTTTAAATGATGCTTCCGCTTCGCTACGTTTATTTAATGACAGACTTGTCTTGACCGGGGGGATTTCGGATCGAAGAAGTCAAGCCCTTACGGATTTAAATGTTTTTTCAGATCGGGTTTCTACCGATGCCGAAGCGATGTTTTATTTAAGAAAAGATGGCCGTTTAGTCCTTCGGGCCTCAAATAGATTAAACACCCGGAATTTTCTTCTTAGCCCCAACGATGGCGAGTATATAAGCGCTTTTGGATTACTGTATAGACAGGAATTCAACAGCTTCTCCGAGTTCTTAAAACGGCTATTTCCATTTGGCAAGAAAACGATTACGACAGCCCCTACTGAAACAAATAAAAGCAAGGTCGATTAATCTTTCGGTACAATTACTTGACTATTTCAATAGGTCTCTTCCAACTCTAGCAACCACTTTCAATTCCAACAGCCCCAACTCCCATTCCAACCGCATTGTCCCTATTCCATGAATTCATGTCGATTCCAACAGCATCGCTTTTGTATTTCAGCTCCATATAACTGCCGACTCAGGCGATTTGCGGATGATCTGAACAATAAAAACTACTGTAAAAGCTGCGGCCGCGCTGCGAAGACAATAAAAAAAGTCCCTTCAGTAGAATGAAGGGACTTTTTTTTATTTAAAAATCGCTTAGGATAATTTCTCGAATTCTTTGTATTCGATTTCTTCCGGATTCAATTTAACTAAACCCTTCAAGTGATCAAATACCTTCAAAGCTTTAGCTTCTTCAAACAAACGATTACCTTGTTCGCGATCTTGCAATAATTGAATTGCAAATTGGTTTAACTGCTCATCAGAAGGCTCCTCATTGATGTTATACATCTTGATTTGCGCATAGATGCGTTCTTTCGCTAAATTGATCACCTCATCATATTTAACTTCAAGACCGTTTTCCGTAACCACACGATTTTCAATGATCGTCCATTTCAAGTTGTTTAAGAAATCGGCAAATCCTTCGTTTAATTCTTCTTCAGAAATACTTGGATTAGTTGCTTTCAACCATCTTTTTAAGAACTCTTCAGGGAACGCTACATCAACCTTTTCCATACCAAAAGTATACATGTCATTACGTAACTTTTGATCAGAATTTTGTTTGAATAAGTTTTCGACTTCTTCTCTCACTTTTTCTGTGAATTGAGCTTCTTCCGTCACTTCACCTTCAGTAAATAATTTATCGAAAAATTCTTGGTTAAGATCAGCTTCCTCTAGACGGTTGATATTCTTAACAGTCAACTCAAATTTAGTGACGTCCAAAGCAGTTGCTTCCTCTTCGGTAATACCTAATATCCGTGCTAAATCTTCTGTTTTAAATGCTTTCTTAACATCAATCTTAACGACATCGTCCTTTTTAAGACCAACCAAAGATTTTTTGACCTTAGCATCTTCTACAATATCAGTACGTATAGAAGTTGTTTTCTCTAAGCCATCCTCTTTATCTTGTTTCAATGTTGCATACAATACATCACCTTCTTCAGATACTTCTGGATTAGTCATTTTTCCATAGCTACGACGCAAGTTCTTGATACGATCTGCCAATGTTTCTTCATCAGCTTTGATTTCGTAAGAAGTAAATTCAGTCTCAGCAGTGAAAGGCAATTCAAATGCCGGAGCAAGACCAATTTCATATTTAAAGTTGAAATTGTCTTTATAATCCCAGCTGTACTGCGCATCATCTTCCAAAGGAAGTGGCTGACCTAAAACTTCTAATTTATTTTCAGTAATGTAATTGGTGATTTTTTCATTCACTAATTTATTGACCTCATCAAATAAAATAGACTTACCATAAGTACGTCTGATATGTCCAACAGGAACTTGACCTGGACGGAACCCTGGCAATTTTGCTTTTTTAGCTTGCGCTTTAATCTCTTTGTCGACTTGAGGATTATAATCTTCAGGTGCTAATGCGACGTTGACTACCGCATTGATTGCATCTACATTCTCGTGTGAAATATTCATACTCTTTTTAGCTATATCGCATTCATAAAAAAATCCTCCCGAGGTTTTAAGTTCGGGAGGACATCAAGTGCGGAAGAAGGGACTCGAACCCCCACGCCTTGCGGCGCCAGATCCTAAGTCTGGTGCGGCTACCAATTACGCCACTTCCGCATTAGGATTTCTTTTGATGCCACAAAGATAGAAACCAAACGTATATCCTGCAAGTATTTTCTTCTCTTTTTTTTATTTTTTTCCAATATTCCGCTAACCACTTGCATAATTCATTATTATTCATTTACTTTGAATATCAAAGTACTTTTATGGAACAGAAAGATTTATATAAAGAGCTTGGGCAGATCAGATTATTAATGGAAAAATCATCCAAATTTGTTTCAATAAGCGGATTATCGGGCGTCCTTATGGGCTGCTATGCGCTCGTGGGAACTGTATTAGGATACTATATTATATATCAGCCTCAAGGTGCCGAACTATTCGGAAGCGAGAATTTGGAGAGATCCCAAGTGCTTTTGATCATTGCGCTGACCATTTTATTCTTATCCTTAGTGACTGGATGTGTTATGGCGCGTAGAAAGGCTAGAAAAAGTAAACAGTCCATTTGGAATATGACAAGTAAATCACTTTTATTTACAGTTTCAATTCCACTGCTTGCAGGTGGCTTCGTATCGGCACTGTTTTTTATCCAGGGGTACTACCAGATGGTTGCCGCTATGCTGCTTATATTTTATGGACTGGCATTGACTGCAGGGAGTATTTATACCTTTTCCGAAGTGAAAGCACTAGGTATAATAGAAATCTGCCTTGGCTTGATCGTACTAGTTTTTCCGGATAAAGGATTACTTTTGTGGGGATTGGGATTTGGTGTGTTACACATCATCTATGGTTTTATCGTTTACAAAAAATACGAATCGTGAAATTAGATCTTTCTCTATATGACAAAATATTTGAAAACAGAGTGCGACTCCAGATAATGAGTGTTCTCGCGGCAAATGAGGAATACGATTTTAATTCTTTGAAAGAATTGTTGGAGGTAACTGATGGTAACCTTGCCTCCAATCTGAAAACGTTGGAAAAGGAAGAATATATTGTTGTAGAGAAAAGCTTTGTCGAACGTAAGCCAAATACCCGATATAAAAGAACTCCTAAAGGACTAAAAGCATTTGAAAATCACCTTGCTGCACTAGAAAATTTAATAAAACAACAATACAAATAATTTTTTTGCCGATTTACTTTGAAAAACAAAGTACTTTTAAAAAGAGAAAAATGAAAGAAATCAGATTAAAACTCATGTTATACCTATACAATTCGTCCTCCAAAGTGTATGCGAACATCTTCAAATGGAACAAAAAACCATGGGGAATCTCAAAAGCAGATTTCATGAACTATCCAATTGGAAGCATTGGACATAACTTAGGACTTTTCTATAAAAGTAAGGGTTTCGATGTCATGCCCAAATTGGAAAATCACGATGTCTTTCATATCTTGACTGAAACCGGAACAGAAATACAGGATGAAATTGCCATGCAATTCCTTCTGCTGGGTAATGGAAAGATCAGCTTGTATCTTATTGCGATGCTTCTTATTGGCGGTACTTTATTCCCCGAACACTTCGGTTACTGTAAAAGACACTTTCAGAAGGGCCGATCGCTCCAAAGCTTTCACCGTTTAGAATTTAAAGAAATTCTGCACTGGCAATTAACGGAGATCCAAGTTGCCTTATACAGTAAAAATATTCAAATCAACTTAAACAGCTGAGTCATGAACTATTATTACTTGCCCCGCTTTCATTAATAAACGATATTATTGAAAGCACCAAAATAGCGAATAAGATCGGTCAGTATGAATATCTAACAACGTCATCTTTATGCGGTATTGATGCAAATGTTGCGTAAAAAATATAAATCAGGCATCCGACTAGTGATATCAAAAAGAGATCCTATTTTTATACTGCGTCTCACAATTATTGCCAAATTCTGTAACTTGCGAAGAAATTTTTCAGCGGCATAGAGACTTTTAAACAGATGAAAAAACTTACAATACTTACAATAGCAATTATGGCTTGCAACCTAAGCAATGCACAAGAAGGCAAAGACGGAAAAAAAGATAATAAATTGACATCGGAATCGTCGCAACCAATTACTCCCAGCACACTTTGGGATCTTGGACGTGTTTCGGCTGAAGGACTTTCTAAAGATGGTAAAACACTGGTGTATGGAGTCTCCAATTATAGCTTGGAAAGTAATTCAAGTGAAAAAAATCTATATACGGTTTCACTCACCAATGGAGCCGTTCATCAGTTCACCGATCAGAAAGGTGGTGAGTCAGTGGTTCAAATCGAAAAAAATGGCGATGTTATCTACTTGTCCAAAGGCCAACTCTGGAAAAAAAATCTGTCAATGGGAGAAGCAGTCCAATTAACGTCTGGTGACATGCAATTGGAAAATGTTAAGTTTTCACCCGACGGAAAACAAATACTCTTCAGCCAGTCCGTTCTAGTAAAAAAATACCACAGCACGGATAAATACCCCGAATTGCCGAAGTCAGACGTTTATATCTATGACAACTTAGATTATAGACATTGGGACACCTTCAACGATGGTAAGTTCAGTCATCCTTTTGTAGCGAGTTTTGTGGATGGTAAAGTTGGTGAGCCGGTAGATCTGTTGAAGGACCAACCCTTCTATAGTCCGCAGGCGCCATTTGGTGGCGCTGAAGATTTCACTTGGTCTCCAGATAGCAAGGCCGTGTTGTATGTCTGCAAAAAGAAATTCGGAACAGATTACGCCGTTAGTACCAACACCGATATTTACAGGTTTGACATCGCTACTGGAACAACATCCAACTTAACTGAGGGAATGAATGGGTATGATACCTCCCCAACATATTCTCCCGATGGAAAGAGCCTAACTTGGCTAAGCATGAAGACCGATGGGTATGAATCGGACAAAAATGACATCATATTATTTGACAAAAATAGTTCCATCCGTCTTAACCTAACAGCGCATTGGGACGGTACAGTCAATAGCTTTATTTGGAGCAATGACAATCGAAAAATCTATTTCACCGCTGCTACGAAAGGCACCGTACAATTATTTGAGCTTGAAGTCCCTACCAATATCAAAACAAAAGCCTTACCTAAGATCCATCAAATTTCAGCCGGCGACTTTGATATCACGGGCATTGTAGGCCAGGTAGCTGATAAATTGATCGTCAGCTCCACAAAATTCACCCGCGCAACCGAGATCTTTAGTTTTGACCTAAAAGGCAAGTCCTTAACTCCTGTCACCAGAGTCAATGATGCTAAGTATGCAAGGATTAGCGAAAACAAAATTGAGAAACGTATCACCAAGGCATCCGATGGAGCAGATTTGTTTTCATGGGTCATTTATCCACCAAACTTTAACCCCGCAAAAAAATATCCAACTATACTTTATTGTGAAGGTGGCCCTCAATCTGCCCTCACGCAATTTTATTCATTCCGCTGGAACCTCCAGTTAATTGCATCGCAAGGTTATATTGTGATTGCGCCAAACCGTAGAGGGATGCCTGGTTGGGGTGTAAAATGGAATGAGGCTATTTCTCAAGACTGGGGAGGTCAACCTATCCAGGATTACTTAGCAGCCATAGACGACATTTCCAAAGAATCTTACGTAGATACCGCACGCCGTGCGGCCATTGGAGCCAGCTATGGTGGCTATTCGGTTTACCAATTAGCGGGCGTACACCAAAACCGTTTCAAGACGTTTATTGCGCACAATGGGTTGTTCGATATGAGAAGTTGGTATGGAACCACGGAAGAACTATTCTTTGCTAACCATGAATTGGGCGGTGGATATTGGGAAAGCAAAAATGAGAAATCTTACACAGCGTTCAATCCGATTGAAAAAGCAAATAATTGGCACACCCCGATTTTAATCTTTCAAGGTGGAAGAGATTACCGTGTTCCAATCGGACAGGGGCTGGCGGCATTCCAATTGGCTCAGCTCAAAAAGATTAAGAGCCGTCTAGTCTACCTTCCAGATGAAAATCACTGGGTACTGTCCGGGCAAAATGCGCAGGTTTGGCAAAATGAATTTTTCACCTGGCTGAAAGAAACCCTTTAGGTAGGAAGGTGAAATCGTCCATCAAGTTTTAATGTTGTTACCGAAAACGCCACGCCATGCGTGGCGTTTTTGTTTCCACTCAATTGACCTTCTCATTCTCCGCGTTACAAATCCATACCAAGTTAATCATTATCCAGGGGTTTACAGGGGGTTAACAGGGGGGCTACAGCGGTTTACCCCTATTAACCCCTTGTTACCACCCTGTAAAAATGGAGTTAAATCGGTGCTAATGTAAAACTTGGTATAAGCTTGCTAACTAGAAGGTATTGGTTACAAGCACACAATGCAGGGGAGCAAATTTAAGACATTGAATGGGTTGACGAATTACAATCCCAAAAGTCAACCTCTTGAAAACAAAAAAGCCTGCAATATGCAGGCTTTCGCTATAAGATTATTTGTGTTTTCTAAACGCTACTTTTCACCCTTTTTTCCAAAAATAGAAAGCTTAATATATTTTCCAGGATTCTCTTTAACATCCTTCATCAGATAATCCATTTCTTTTGAAGCGTTATTCAGATTATTATATAAAGCTTCATCATTAAGCAATAATCCAATAGAACCCTTACCGTTGTTAATCTTACCGGTAATCTCCTGAAAATCATTCACGGCTGTATTTACTTTGTTCATGGTGTGTTCAAAATCCAATCGGGCGGCTTTGTCTGTGATATTATTTAAATTGGACATAATCGCATTGATCTTCTCTCCATTTTGTGAAAAGTTGGATGTAATTGATTCCATGTTGGCCATGATGCGATTGAGTCTTCCCTTTTCGTTTCCAACTAGGCCTTCTACGTCTTTTGTGATTCCTTCCACATTTTTCAATGAGGTAGATATGCTATGAATGCTTCTTTTAAAGTCGTCCTGAAACTCCTTATCTAAAACATTATTCACAACGGACAGTGTTGAATCTAGTTTAATGGTAATGGTTTCGATCCTCTTTTGGATAGGCTCAACCTTATCCATAATATTCGGTTGGACACCTGAAGCTAAAAAATCACCATCCTTTGCTAATTCCTTACTGTTGCCCATTTCAAAGACAATCGCTTTACTCCCCAGCAAATCTGTACTTGAAATTCTGGCAATTGTGTTTTTCGGCACGGCGTAATCAGAGTGAATTTTAAATTCTGTCTTAATTTTGCCATCAGGTTGGAGAATCATCTTGGATACACGTCCGATTTGATACCCGTTCACTAAAACAGGCTTGGATGGAGTTAATCCATCAACGGCCTCGTAGGTTGTGTAATAGGTGTTATCGCTACTAAAAACATCATTCCCTTTTAGAAAGCTATATCCAATAAATAATAAAACTATTGCAACCGTTGCTAATATGCCGACCTTCGTCTCGTTTGATATTTTCACAAATAATCTATTTAGTAATGATCATTAATTTAAGTTTAAAACAGCACAAAAGCAAATCTGTTTAGCGTTCTACGGAATTTTTATAGATTTTTATAGCAGAAACCAGATTATCAACAATCTCTTGTTGTCCCGCATCAGACAATAAGTAGCTTTCCTCTTCTCTATTACTTATAAATCCAATCTCGGTCAATACCGCTGGCATACCCGCTTCCGCAAGTACAGCTAACCCTTTCTCCCAGAAGCCTCTACTGTATCGACCAGCTTTCACGTACTCCCCCTCTATCATTTGCGCAAGACGTATACTTTTTTCGCGAAATCGATTTTTCATCAATGAGAAGATGATTGCACTTTCGGGATCTTTGGGATCAAATCCCTGATAGTTTTCTTTATAATTGGATTCCAATAATAAGGATGCATTTTCACGAACAGCAGCATCCTGTTGGCCTAAACGATGTGAACCGGAGACCAACGTTTCGGTACCGTGCGCACTAGAACCACTGGAATTACAGTGGATTGATATAAATAAATCTGCTTTATTAGCATTCGCTAAACGTATACGTTTATAAAGTTCCACAAATTCATCGGTCGTCCTTGTGTAGATGATCTTAATACCAGGAATATCTTTCTGAATCTGCTTTCCTAATTTTAAAGCCACATCTAAAGCGACATTTTTTTCCAAAGATCGTCTTCCTTGTGCACCGGTATCCTTACCACCATGGCCAGCATCAATTACGATTGTCCTTATTTGGTACTCCGGAGGCTCGGGCTGCCCATTGTTTAATTTGAAAGAATTCAATAAAAAAAATCCCAAAGTAGCCAACATGACGCTACACCATTTTCTAATTCTTAAATCTGATTTCATTGAATAATTATTTGCTCTACTATAAACGAATCAAAATGAGTCAATATTATTTGTTGAATAGATAACGATATTTAACATATTTTCTATTGCTTTTTTGACTAATTTTGTCTCTCGAAGTTTAACATTATTTCACAAAAATAACATTTGTCTTTAATTTTGAAGTCGTTAATCAACATTTTAACACTATTTATCATTCTTGCAGTGAGCACTGCTAGTCATGCTCAAAGTAGTATTCCATTAAAACAGAACGGACTTCAAAGTAAGAACCCTACTTCGACGACCAATAAGTTGCAAGATACCAGTAAGACTAAAACGGGCGACACGACCAAATCTGTTCGGGATACCACCAAGAAAAAAGGAAGTGGCCTGCAGGCAGAAGTCAGCATTATCGCGGTGGATTCGCAAAAATCCGAAGTTGCAAAAAACATCAGTCACCTTTATCGTGGTGCAAAGGTTAAATATCAGGATTTTGAACTTTCTGCTGATTATATCCGTCTTGACCGAAACAAGAAAAAGATTTTTGCTTCCGGAATTTATGATAAAACCGGCAAATATGTAGGGCGTCCTATCGTTATTATGGGAAATGGCGAATCACCTAAAACGGTGGATTCACTCTATTATGATTACGAGAAACAGGAAGGAAATACCTATGGTATTATGACCGAGGTGGATGGTGGATATATCCAGGCCAATATTGTTAGAAAGAACATTTACGACGAAATGTCTATCTATAAGGGGCTTTACAGTACTTGTAATCTGCCCTACCCACATACCCATTTTGGTATCCATATTACAAAGGGTATTGTCACTAAAAACCAGATCATTTCAGGACCAGCTTATCTAGTGGTCATGGGCGTACCAATGCCTGTGGCATTTCCCTTCGCTTTCTTTCCAAAACCGGATAAAAGAGCTTCTGGCTTTCTCTTTCCTTCTTTTGGAGAAGATTACACCAGAGGGTTTTCCATGCGGGATTTGGGCTGGTATTTGGCCTTCAATGATTATTGGGATAGTGAAATTCGAGGTTCATTGTACTCAAAAGGTTCGTGGGAAGCCTCCATCAATACACGCTATACTGTCAATTATAAATTTAACGGTGGTTTTAATATCCGTTATGCCAATACCAAAACAGGCACCGAAGGAACCCGAGATTATGGTTCCAATAAAGATTTTAACGTCACCTGGAACCACACCCAGCGCCAAGAAGCCAATCCCGGAACGTCTTTCTCCGCCAGTGTAAACTTTGGTACATCATCATTCTATAGAAATACCGGTACAAGTAGTAACCAGACAACCTATCAGAACCTAGCGCAAAACAGAATGGCTTCCTCAATCAGTTATGGGAAAGTATTTGCAGACGGTAAGGTAAACCTGACAGCCAGCTTAACCCATAATCAAAACATGGCGGATAGAAGTATACAAATGAGTTTACCGAACATCAGCTTAAACGTCTCTTCTTTCAATCCATTTGACAGCAAGGACCGTGTCGGCGAACAAAAATGGTATCAGCGTATCAATGTAGGTTATAGTTTCCAGGCACAGAACTCGGTGAGCACTAAGGATACGTTGTTATTTAAACCGGGGGGCTTCAAAAAATTCCAAAATGGTTTCCAACACAACATCCCGATCAGTTTGTCGCTAAACGCGTTTAAATATTTTCAGTTTAACACCAGTGTCAATTATACAGAGCGCTGGTATTTGCAAAGCACCAGACAACGCTTTGATAACACAGCTGCAGGTTATACGCAACGTATTGACACCGTCCAGGGATTCAATCGTGCTTACGATTACTCCGTATCCACCGGACTTTCGACCAAGATCTATGGTATGTATCCCAAGATCGGTAAAATTCAGGCCATCCGACACGTGGTTACACCGTCCATCAACCTGAACTATAGACCTGACTTTTCGGATCCGAAATATGGCTTCTATCAGCAGTATAACGACCAATATGGAAATAGAAATGTATACTCCATTTTTAGTCAGGGTGTGTATGGCTCTCCTTCCGCAGGAAAATCAGCAGGTATAGGTTTTTCCATCGACAATAACATCGAAGCTAAAGTGAAAAGCAAATCGGATACCACAGATGGAGGGTTTAAGAAAATCCCTATTCTTCAGGGTCTAACCTTCAGCGGAAATTATAACTTCGTTGCCGATTCACTTAAATTGTCTCCTATCACCTTCTCTGGCCGTACCGCTTTTTTCGACCAAAAGATGAATGTCAACTTCAACGGTACTTTTGACCCCTATTCAGTGAATGAAAATGGTGTTCGCGTCAATCGATATGCCATAAAGGATGGTAGCCTGGCGCGTCTGACAAATTTCGGTCTTTCTTTTGACTATAGCCTGAACCCCAAAGCTGCAAAATCACGTAATAATAACATCGATTCGTTAAGAAAAGAAATGTCGGGCGCAGGTATGACTCCCGAACAGGCACAGGCCTTAGCTCGAATCAGCTCAGATCCAAATGCATTCGTAGATTTTAATATTCCTTGGAATCTTGCGGCATCGTTCAGTTTCAATACGTCCAAATCATTCAACTCGAGCACGCGGAGAATGGAGAGCCAATTTACAAGTACCTTAAACTTACATGGTGACTTCAGCGTTACGCCAAAATGGAAAGTTACTTTTCAATCGGGATACGATTTTAAACAAAAGGAAGTGGTCATGACCTCTTTCAATATCTATCGAGATCTGCATTGCTGGGATATGTCGTTCGGCTGGATGCCTTTTGGGCGATACCGAAGTTATAATGTGACGATCCGGGCTAAGGCCTCGATCTTACAAGATCTTAAGCTTACAAAAAGAGCAAGTTCAGGAGGCAGTTATTTTTAAAATAACTGCTTTTTCTTTTCAGAAGCCCCCTATCAAATGCATATTAATCGTTCCGCCGAATCGCAATTTTATGTAAGTTTATATCCTGAATCGTCCGATGTTGATTTTTTATTTTTAAGCTTTAGCGTAAGGAAACTGTATGCTGAAAGGTTAGGAAGATCAAACAATATACCCAAATGCATATGATCAATTACGGCGAAGTGTTAAATAATTACAACAAGATGAAAGCAGAGATTATTACCATAGGCGATGAGATCCTCATCGGTCAGATTATTGATACCAATTCGGGGTGGATTGCCAAACAATTACTCCGATTCGAAGTCGATATCGTTCAAATGACATCGATCCCTGATACAGAAGAAGCTATTTCAAAAACGCTGAAAGACGCCTCTTCCCGGGCAGATTTAATTTTAATCACCGGAGGTCTAGGCCCAACCAAAGATGATATTACTAAAAAAACAGCTGCAAAATATTTTGAAACAACCTTGGTTCGCGACGAAAATGTACTTCGTCATGTGACAAATATCTTTGAATCGCGTAAGTTAAAAATGCTTGACATCAATCTGCAGCAGGCCGATGTACTCGCAAATTGTGAAGTCTTATTTAATGACAATGGTACTGCGCCCGGCATGCTGGTAAACCAAGGCGAAAAGCGGTTTATATTTATGCCCGGAGTTCCCTTTGAGATGAAATTTCTGATGGAAAAACACGTACTCCCATTGTTAGCAAAACAAGATCCAGACCTGTTTATCTGTCACGAAACAATCTTGGTCGGAGGTATCGGTGAATCCTATTTAGCAGAAGAAATTAAAGATATCGAAACCGAACTGCCACCTAACATAAAATTGGCCTATCTACCTACATTGGCATTTATCCGATTAAGACTATCCGGAAAAAGTAGAAACAAGTCTGATATTATGCTTCAAGTTGCTCTTTTCAAAAAGAAACTTATCCATCGTCTACAGCAGTATGTTGTAGCAGATTATGATACGGGCATAGAGTCCCATCTGGTCAAAGAGCTCACCCATCGGGGCAGTACCCTCACTACGGCAGAAAGCTGTACTGGTGGTAGCCTCGCCGCTTCAATCACTTCAGTAGCGGGAAGCAGTGCTGTATTTCTTGGCGGCACGATTCCCTATTCCAACAAATTGAAACACCAACTGCTCAACGTCAATGAAGAAACATTGGCTCAATATGGTGCCGTAAGTGAACAGACCGCAATCGAAATGGCCTCGGGCTCAAAAGCAGCGTTCTCTTCGGACTATGCCATCGCAACGACTGGAATAGCCGGTCCAGGTGGGGGCACCGCTGAAAAACCTGTTGGAACGATCTGGGTGGCTGTCGCCGGGAAAAAAGAAGTTATAACTAAAAAGTTTCAATTTGACAATGACAGGCTCATCAACATCGAACGTACACGAATGAATGCCCTTTTATTATTATGGCAACTATTATTAAAAGAAAAAGAACAAGAAGTACGATAAGATAAAATAATGTTTTTAAAAAACCGCTATTTATGGAATAATATTTTAAATTGTTGAAAGTAAACCACAATTTAATTAACTTCGTTTTTCTATAACGAGATTGCTAAAAAATATGGCTTTATATAAACTCTTACTCCCAAAAATGGGAGAAAGTGTATCCGAGGCAACAATCACAAAATGGTTAAAACAACCTGGTGACCGGATTGATGAAGATGACACTTTATTGGAAATCGCAACTGACAAAGTTGATTCAGAGGTACCTTCTCCCGTAAAAGGCGTTCTAAAAGAGCAACGTTATACCGTAGACCAGACCGTCCAAGTGGGTGAAGTCGTTGCAATTATAGAAATTGAAGGCGAAGATGAAGAACCTACGCCTCCTCAACAAGATATTACAATCCCTTCAGCGACAAGCTCGGAAGAGCCTACAGCTTTGAACATACCAGGTATCGAACAGTTGCATAATGTCGAGGCTGATGCAACTTCGGCTCAGTACGAGAGTACGCTTCGTTTCTATTCCCCTTTAGTGAAGAATATTGCTCGTCACGAAGGATTGTCTCAAGACGAACTTGACCGTATACAGGGGACGGGAGCAGAAGGAAGAGTGACGAAGGAGGATATCTTAACGTATGTAGCGCATAGAGATTCATCATCCAAATCTGAAAAAGCTATTCAGACAGATCAGGCTGAAACACGCACGGAATCGCCCAAAATAACCGTAACAGCTCCATCCCATGTTCATACCGTTGCAAATGGCAATGATGAAATCATTGAAATGGATCGCATGCGAAGAATGATTGCAGACCATATGGTCAAAAGCACGCAGATTTCTCCCCATGTATGTTCATTTGTCGAGGCAGATGTAACGAATTTGGTTTTGTGGCGCAATAAAGTTAAAGATGCCTATAAAAAGCGTGAGGGAGAAAATATTACGTTTACCCCTTTATTCATTGAGGCTATCAGCAAAGCACTTAAAGATTTCCCATTGGTCAATATCTCGATCGATGGTTACAATATCATTAAGAAGAAAAACATTAATATCGGTATGGCGGCCGCATTGCCTAATGGGAATCTTATCGTGCCAGTAATCAAAAATGCAGATCAATTGAGTTTAGTCGGATTGAGTAAAAGTGTAAACGACCTCGCACAACGGTCGAGAGCAAATAAATTAAAACCCGACGACACACAAGATGGTACATTTACATTCACCAATATAGGCGCTTTCGGCAATATAATGGGCACGCCTATCATTAATCAGCCGCAAGCTGCAATCTTGGCAGTAGGTTCAATAACAAAAAAACCAGCAGTAATAGAAACGGAATATGGCGATATGATTGGTATTAGACATATGATGTATCTATCCCTCTCCTACGACCATCGCGCAATTGATGGAGCACTTGGAGGTACATTCTTAAAACGCGTTGCAGATTATTTGGAAAATTGGGATACGAATAGGGTAATCTAACATCCAAAATCGATCAATAAAAAAGGCTCTGTCAGTTGTTACTGACAGAGCCTTTTTTTGATGAGTATATACTTTTCTATTTCAACAAACTTTGTTCAAACTGCATTTTCTTCTTCTTGATTACCCGTTGAAATCGCAGATAGAGTAAAAGAGAAGAAGTCAACAAGCCTAATGTTAGCCCATACCATATTCCCTGGATGCCCCAGTTAAATACTATCCCCATTAGATAGCCGCTTGGCAAACCAATAATCCAATACGCAACAAATGTAATAATGGTGGGAATATTGACATCACCCATGCCCCGTAATACCCCAAGACCGACCACTTGTGTGCCATCAAACAATTGGAAAAGTCCCGCTATGATCAACAGTTGAGAAGCAATAATAACGACGGCATGATCTGATGTAAAAATATAAGGCAGAAAATTGTTCAGCAATGCAAACAAACAAGCTGTAATCAACATAAAGATCAATACCAACTGGTATGAAGTAATCGCAAATCGTTCAAGACGAAAAAGATTTCTATTCCCATAACTATTCCCCACCTTGATCGTGGCAGCAGCAGCAATTCCGCTTGCCATCATATACGTCATGGCAGCCAGCTGTATGGCTACCTGATGGGAAGCTTGCGCCGTAGCACTTATTGTACCGGCTAAGAGGGACGCCCCGGCAAAGGCCCCAATTTCAAAAACATATTGCATCGCTACTGGCGCTCCAATCCGCAATATTTTAAGCAGTCGATCCCAATCGATTAGGGTCACTTTAAAATATTGGATATACTCCTTGAATTTCTGCGACCGTAACACATAGGTCATCATGACAGACATCATGAGCACACGATCAATCAATGTACTATATCCAACCCCTTTGACCCCCATTGGACTGATGCCAAACATCCCTTTGACAAAGATGATTGCCAAAATAATATTCAGTACATTTCCCCAAATAGTTATATTCATAGCTTGTTTGGTAAATCCTAATCCCTCGGCAAATTGCTTGAACGTACTGAAAACCATCAGCGGAAGCATCGATAAGCTAAGGATAAACAAATAAGGCTTCGCTTCCTTCACCACCGCCGGATCTTGGTCGAGGTGATCGATAGCCAACATAGAACCAAAGTAAACTAAAGCAAACAGCAAGAGACCCGACAGAAGATTTAACCAAAAACTATTAGACAACAAGATGGCACACTCTTTCTTATTATCACGACCATTCTCTTGCGCAATCAATGGCGTGATGCCATACGCGATACCCAATCCAATAACCATAACAACCATGAAAACAGCGTGCACTAATGAAACTGCTGCGAGTGGAATAGTCCCTGCAAAATGTCCTACGATCACACTATCTGCCGTATGTACCAAGGTATGTCCTAATTGTGATATGACGACTGGCCCCGCCAATACTATCGTACTTTTGTAATATGGCTTGAAAGTTTTAAATTTTCCCAACATAGTTGATTTCTCAAAAAATAGCCACAAAAGTACGAAGATATTTCCGTCCTATCGTCATATTATAAAATATTTAGCAAAAATACAATCATTTACGGGCACTAGACAAGTACCGTTTGTTACGTAATTTTTATGTTTCAAATACCTTAAAAATATCTTAAATTTACTTTCGGGTCTAAAAACTATAGAAATATAAATGTAACTTAGCATCTAGTTAGTAATCAAAAGAAGAGGAAAAAGAGTATGTACAATCCAGTAATAGCATTTCTAAACATCGGTACACAAGAGATGATCTTAATTGTGTTTGCAATCTTGTTACTTTTTGGAGGCAAAAAGCTTCCCGAATTGGCGAGGGGTTTAGGAAGAGGGATCCGTGAATTCAAAGATGCGTCAGAAGGTATAAAACGTGAGATTTCAGATCAAATCAATAATTTCGAAAAAGATATAGACGTTAAGCCAGAAGTAAAAGAAGAAGCTGTTCCTAGTGACGTACGTTTGGCTGAAGAAAAGGCCCAGACGGCGCACCAAGAAGAGGTTAAACCAGATGAAACTGCACAGGTATCAGAAATAGAACAGCCAAAGAAAAAATATGAGTTCACCACACCCGCCGGTGTCGTCGAACACAATCCCCACAAGCAACCGGATTACGGAGAAGAACCATCTCATATTACTTACGGATATAATGATCATTTTGCTGAAACTAAAAACAACGAAGTAGAAGATAAAAAAGTTCCTGAGCAGGACAATACCCATAAGCCTGCCTAATTTTACTATTTTAGTTTATAATTAGATATACTTAGAGCTGTTGAATCACCATTCAACGGCTCTACTTTTTAAGATTAAACCATCAATGAGCTTATCAACACACGAAATTATTATTGCTAACGAGCTTTCTATTAGCGAAAAACAAGTTCGCACGACTATTGCACTATTAGACGAAGGTGCTACCGTTCCCTTTATCTCGCGCTACCGTAAGGAAATGACCGGAAGTCTAGATGAAGTTCAAATCACCGCCGTCAGAGATCGTTTCCAGCAGTTGCGGGACTTAGATAAACGCAAAGAAGCTGTTCTGAAATCAATAAACGATCAAGGGAAATTGACCCCAGCACTTGAACAACAAATATTAGGTACCGAAACCATGGCCAGCTTGGAAGATATTTATCTCCCTTACAAACCTAAGCGCAAAACGCGCGCAAGTGTGGCTCGTGAGAAAGGGTTGCAACCCTTAGCGGATCTTATTTTAGCACAAGAATCTGGCGATTTCCTTACACTTGCCGAAAGTTTAGTGGATGCAGAAAATGGCGTAAAAAATACGGAGGACGCGTTGGCAGGTGCTCGCGATATTATCGCGGAAATCATTGCAGAAGACGCTACTGTAAGAGCTAAATCGAGAGCTATTTTTCTCGAAAAAGGCTCATTTGTTTCAAAAGTAGTTCCTGGAAAAGAAGAAGCTGCAATAAAATATAAAGATTATTACGACTGGTCTGAATCCTTAAAAGATGCTCCATCGCATCGTGTGCTGGCCATGCGCCGTGGTGAAAAAGAAGAATTGCTCTACTTGGACATTGCTGTCAATGAAGAAGAGATTCTACCGCGTATCGAATCTATCTTTGTAAAGAGTGGCAACACTGCAGCTGCTCAGGTAAAACTTGCCCTGATAGACAGTTATAAACGTCTCCTCAAACCGTCCATGGAAACAGAAATACGTGTATTAACCCGTCAGAAAGCAGATGAGGAAGCCATCAAAGTTTTTGCAGATAACGTGCGTCAATTGCTTTTAGCCGCTCCATTGGGACAAAAGAGATTACTTGCAATCGACCCCGGGTTTCGCACCGGCTGTAAAACAGTCGTATTAGATGAACAAGGCCAGCTTAAAGAAAATACAGCTATCTTCCCACATACTGGTGCCAATGGATTGGCAGAAGCCCAAAAAACCATTAAGTATTTAGTATCGAAATATGATATCCAAGCCATCGCGATCGGAAATGGAACAGCTGGCCGCGAAACTGAAGAATTTGTACGGAAGCTTGGATTAAACAATGTGACTATTGTGATGGTCAATGAAAGCGGAGCTTCCATTTATTCTGCTTCCGAAACTGCCCGGGAAGAATTTCCAGATCAAGATGTTACGGTACGCGGCGCAGTATCCATTGGCAGACGATTGATGGACCCACTTGCTGAACTGGTTAAGATTGATCCAAAATCCATTGGTGTCGGACAATACCAGCACGATGTAGACCAAAACAAGCTACAAACCTCTCTCGACGACACGGTCATCAGCTGTGTAAATGCCGTAGGAGTTGAACTGAATACAGCATCCAAACAAATTTTATCTTATGTTTCCGGTCTAGGTCCATCCCTGGCACAACAGATCATTAAATATAGAAACGAGAATGGCCCCTTTGCTTCAAGACGTGAACTGAAAAAAGTACCTCGTCTTGGCGATAAAGCTTTTGAACAAGCAGCTGGCTTTCTTCGCATTCGGCATGCAGCAAATCCATTGGATTCGTCGGCAGTACACCCCGAACGATATGCTTTGGTTGAGCAAATGGCCAAAGATTTAGGAAAAAAAGTGGACGATTTATTGAAAGATGCGGATCTTAGAAAATCTATTCCCTTAAAAAACTACATCTCAGAGGAGGTAGGCCTACCGACATTAAACGATATTCTAAGTGAATTAGCGAAACCGGGACTAGATCCACGCGAAAAATTCGAAGCATTCTCATTCACTGAAGGTGTCAACAGCATTGGGGATCTAAAGGTCGGTATGAAACTTCCAGGAATCGTCACTAACATTACCAATTTTGGGGCTTTTGTTGATATCGGTGTCCACCAAGACGGTCTGGTACATTTAAGTCAATTATCCAATCGTTACGTATCAGATCCTCAAGAGATCGTGAAAGTACAGCAGCATGTGATGGTTACAGTGACGGAAGTCGATGAAAAACGTAATCGCATTGCTTTATCTATGAAGACCGAAGAAAGGTCCACTCAGCCAAACAACAGGAGAAAGGATAACAAAATACAGGTCGAACCACAAACGGATATGGCAAGTAAGCTAGCTGCCTTAGCTAGTAGGTTCAAATAGATACGTTTAATTTCACCTAAAAGAGCTGATCTTTGCTGGACTACCTCCCATAAAGTATATACACTTTTGGAAGCGTTCCATTAATGGTCAGCTGTTTTGTTTCGTTAAATCTGATTTTAATGACTCATAGCGACTCTTTATTTGTATCTTTAAAGAAAACAAAGATAAGACCGTTATGAAAAATTGCACGCTATTATTCTTCCTTTTTTTTGGGATCTGTTTTTCTAAAGCCCAAGCACAACAGCAACTTCATGATGGAGCCTATCTGTATCAGGATGGCATGAATAAGCATTTAATGCTCGTTAAAGACCATTACATCTCCTTTATAAGTTACGATGATGTGAGGAAACGTTTTCAACATACTTGGGGTGGCACACTTGATAAACAGCAGAATTTGATCAATATAGTTATCGAATATAACTCACAGGATTCGACTACTGTCGGTAAAACGATGCAATTGCCGTATCGGGCTGAAGTAGATTCTCTCCATCTAAAAACAGCCGATAATTACCATCTCTATATAAAGCAGAAAAAGACTCCGCAGGATCTTGATGCACTTTGGCGGATTAGTGGGCGTCAACAGGAGGGAAAAATGAATAATATTCCAAAAGCAGATCGCAAAACAATCAAAATATTAGTTGATGGATATTTTCAATGGGTAGCGATTAATCCTGCACAAAAAGGTTTCTATGGTACTGGCGGGGGATTGTATGAATATGCTCAAAATCGGTATACTGAAACACTACAATTCTTTTCAAGAGACAATAATCGAGTTGGGCAGGCGCTCGCCTTTGATGGTGAAATTGTGGCTGGAGCATGGCACCATAAAGGAGAAAGTTCGAAAGGAGACGCTATTTATGAAATCTGGAGCAAAGAAATAACAAAATAAAAAAAATGACAATAGAACAATTTCAATCTCTTGAAAGTCCCGTTCAGCACTGGACGGCAGTACAAAAATCACTTTGGTATGATCTAAAAGGACATTGGAAAACAGCCCACGATCTGATTGATCAATTAGGCGGAATTGACGCAGCACATGTTCATGCATACTTACACCGAAAAGAAGGCGATCAATGGAATGCAGAATATTGGTACCGCCGCGCAAAACAGGATGTTTACCAGGGTAGTCTGGAAGAAGAATGGAAGGAGCTCTTTAAACGATATGTATGATAATAGACAATTTTCCACGGGTCTGTTCACTTTTTAATACATTCCCCAACAACGTTGTGACAATGCTATTAAAAAAAATATATTTTTAACTCAATAGCACTCAAGCCCGCCCCATCCTAACAAAATATTACCAATTAAGAGAGCGTTGCAAGGAAAAATCGATAATTTTACGTAACAAACCTATCACAAGGAAAAATATTATAAGGAGAACAAACAGAATGGCACAGATATTGAACATTATAAATTATACTTGAGAAAGTATACTTTTCATAAATTTAGGTTAATAATTGGTTAGGTTAAACACTTGAAGTTCCCCACTTCAAGTGTTTTTTTTTGTAGAATTCGCTTGCATCAAATACTTTTTATTCCGCTTCTGGTGTGACTTCTATGTACAACTTCACTTCCTTTTCTAATAACACTTCTAAGCTAAGCATACCTTCTATTTATAGCACGGCAAATCATTTATCGAGGTCTGTAATGAAACTTTAAAATAAATACATTGCATTACTATGTATTTTGTTATATTTACCTCCATGAACAAAGAATTTATTGACAAATGGATTTCACAGCTAAAAAAAGGAAGCCTTTCTTTTGTTATACTCGGTGTCCTCGCTTACGAGCAAGAATACTACGGTTACGATCTTATCCAAGAGGTCAAGAAGAAAACCACCATTGATATTGCTGAAGGAACATTATACCCTTTATTAATTCGTTTAAAAAACGAGGGGTTGGTCGAATCGAACTGGGTTCCGCAGAAGACTGGGATTCCAAGAAAATATTACAAAATAACAAAGGAAGGCCAAAGTACCTTCTTAGAAATGAGAAGTTACTGGGCAGGCTTAAACCAACACTTAACCACCTTGACTCATGCATTATAACCAAATACATTTTACCAATAGATCCTCGGCTCAGCTTTATAAAAATTACATGTCAACAGCAACGGCTCTTGTCAAAAGATTAGCATTGGAGCAACGTCAGGATATATTATGCGAAATTAATAGCCACATATTTGAGGCTTTGCAACAGCAATTTCCCCAACAATTAATCCAGGATACGACGCCTATGCAGCTCGAAGATATTTTGGAAAAGCTAGGTTTACCTGCGACCTTTATCTTAGAAATGATCTCCTCAGCCTCCTTAGGTCAGGCAGTAGCGCCTTCAACTGAACCGGCATCCCTCTTGAAGATGCCCATCATGCTTGCACGAGGGATAGTCAACTTGGTTTATTACACCACCTATACCCTTATGCTCATCGCCGTATTTCTAGTCGTGGCCAAATTTATTGATCCTCAGGGAGTCGGCTTCTTCTATGCGCCCAACAAGTTTTTCATATTCGGCAAACTTATTTTACAGCACGAAGAAGCCCTACGTTATGAACAATTGGGCAATTATTTTATTCCAGTTCTTCTATTTATCATCACTGGGCTGTACTATTCTTCAACGCTTATTCTAAAAATCAAAAAATCTATATACCATAAATTATGAAAAGAACCTCACTTTTGCTCTTGCTATTAGGCAGTCTAACCAGCCCAATTTTAAAAGCCCAACAATTTAGTCCTATCCGGATGGACAGTCTGATGTCAATATTAGAAAGTAACCAAGTCTGGATGGGCAGTATTGCGATAAGTAAAGGAGACGAATTGCTCTACCAAAGGGCCATTGGAAATGCAGACATCGCCCAGAAAAAGAAAGCGAGCCCAGATACCCGCTATGGTATAGGGTCGATTTCAAAAACTTTCACAGCAACCCTTGTTCTAAAAACAGTGGAACTTGGCAAGCTAAAACTGAACCAAACATTATCGACTTATTTTAAAGACATTCCAAATTCAGAAAAGATCACAATTCATCAATTGTTAAATCATAGTAGCGGTGTTCATAGCGTCACCAACGACAAAGATTACCTAACATGGAACACTCAGCCTCAAACTGAACAGGAACTTGTTGAACGCATTATCAAAGGTGGTGCTGAATTTACCCCTGGAAGCAAACATGAATACAGTAATTCAAATTATATTTTACTAACATATATCCTAGAAAAAGTATGGAAAAAAGATTACGCTGCGCTCCTGAAAACGTATATCTGTAGACCATTGAAATTGGAACAGACCACATTTGGGCGACCACAAAATAATAGCGGTGCTGTTAGTGAATCCTATCGATTTACGCAAGAATGGATCCTTGAACCACACACCCACAACTCTGTTCCCCTCGGTGCGGGGGCAGTTTGGTCAACGCCAACAGATCTAGACAAATTTTTCAATGGTTTATTCAGCCATAAAATAATCAATGCGGCGAGCCTCGACGCCATGAAAAAAATAGATCAAGGTTATGGACTTGGCTTATTCCAGTTGCCGTTCTATGAGCATATGGGTTTCGGACATACCGGCGGAATCGATGGCTATTCTTCTGTAGCTGGGCATTTCGATGATGGTAATTATAATGTCGCTATCATTAGTAACGCCAACAATTATAATAATAATGAAATCCTAAAGTTCAGTTTAGGTGAACTTTATAAAAAGTCCTTGCCACTACCGGATCTTACGGAAGTACAATTGACAGACGAAGAAATTACTAGTCTTGTTGGCGAATATAAAAGCGAACAGCCTCCAATCCAGATAAATATTGCCCGAGAAGGAAACAAAGTGTTCGGACAGGTTATTGGTCAACCGTCGTTTCAGCTGAAAGCAAAGGATAAAAACACGCTGATTCAACCGCAATTTGGTGTAAAAATAGTTTTCGAGCGCAACGAAAACAAAATGACACTCTACCAAAATGGACATACACTTGTTTTGAAGAAATAAGGAGACATTGTTGCTAGTGCGCGTAGCTATACAACTTGATTAATGAAGATAACCCCATTTGCTATCCATATCTTCCCTATTCATCAAATTGTACAATCTAAAAAGCAGGATTTTATTTAAATCTTGCTTTTTAAGTTTCATATTTCACGATTTGTCTAAACAGACATTATTGTTACAGGGGGAATTCAAAGTAACTATAGTGCATATTTAAAACAATTCCCAAATCAAATTGACCGGTTTCGATATCTTAAATCACAATACGCAAAATTATTGGGGCAGTCAAGGCAATAGAACATATTTTGGAAATTCACTTACGCTGAAACAATACTTTATGATGGGTTATATTCATAAATTTAATATTGTAAAAACAAAGAAGTAGCTCATTTAAGATCCAAACCGTGTCTACAAGACATATTCTTGGGGATTAAATCAATACCTTCTCTTTTGCAAAAGAGGTCATTTGAGCGCTGGTTTAAACCTTGTTGTATATCCTTTGGGTTTCCTTGATAACAGCTATGCTATAGCGTTGCTATCTATTTGGTCTTTCGTTGCTATCTGATTACTATAAGACCAAATAATAGGTAACGAAACAGCAAAGGATAGGCAAAGAAACAGCAACGAAATAGCAGAGAAACAGCAAAGGATAGGCATAGAAACGGCAAAGAAATAGCAAACCAATACGCCAGTAGTATCAGCGAAGGTAGCAATAAGAAACAAGAAATGATCGTTAAAATCTTTCAATATTTGATATCCTTCTTTTCATTTCTTCAACTTCAGAACGTGACAATTTTCGCTGTTCAGCATAACAATCAGCATCCTGCTCTTTCAATTTGCGCAGACCCTTTCGGCTATCCGCTTCATAATCGTTAACATCAAAAGTCACTGAATCTGCTGTTAAATTGGCTATACGATAGAGTGTACGCATCGTTTTACCATCCTTTGGATAAGAAACCTCATACAAATCGCCTACTTTTGGATCTTTCAGGTATTTTTCTTTCTTTTTTGCACCTTAAATCCCAGCTATAACAATAGCAGCTACTAAAAGTCCAATCAGCATTAAACCCGTAAAATAACCGATAGGTGTTTTACGGATAGTTCGTGAAGACAGGGATTGAAGAGTCTGTGGCTTAATTTCAGATTGGTAGCTCAACTTTTTGCAATGATTGCAAATCGTAATAATCTGCGCAGAATAGGGAAATATGGGTATCCAAAAAATATGAAAATACTTAATCTGTCTATAGGCAAAGAGAGACTGAGCCGTGCCACAATAATCACAGTCACCTACTGCCGATTGCGATCTGTTAGTTAATACCTTGGTTCGTGTGCCAAAAATAATCATAGTATGATGCATTTTAATTTCTATATAATCGAAATACAAAAATCCTACCCAATTCCGAGCAGAATATACAAGGATTTACAATTCGCAATCCGGCGTTTACGATTCGCACCTACCCATCAATATCCTAATAGGCGCCATATTGCAAAGTCCAGATGAAAGCTTTCCGCAAAAAAGCAGCTTCCGTTTTTTATCCATACTACATCAGCTCATCTAAATTTCATCATTCTGACTCAAAAATTACAAAAAAGCTAAAAACAAAGTATAGTTATCAGGTAGATTTTATATATTTGCATTAACATTTTTTAACACATGAAACAGCATATACAGTATACCCTTGAAAAACGAATGTCCTAAGGGGATGTTTTACAAGTAAATTCAAATATCTCCGATAACCCATCTGAAACAATACACTCACTATTATAATTAGTATGACAAAAAACAACATAAATTTTGTCGTAATGGCCGCGCTTTGTCTAAGTTCTGGCGCACTATACGCACAAAACACTATAAAAGGAAAGGTAGTTGACAATAACAACAATCCTATTCAAGGGGCTACTGTCACCGAAACGACCAGTAAAAAACAAGTACAGACAGATACAAATGGTCTATTTGAGTTACCTTCTTCTGGCAGATCGCTAAATATCAATATACAATATATAGGCTTTGAAAGTAAAACGGTTCAAACTAATCCGACAGGCTTTACCACAGTTCAACTTGTGCCTTCAACTGCCCTGTTAGATGAAGTGGTCGTAACGGCTTTAAATATATCCAAGGAAAAAAAGACGTTAGGATATTCTATTCAGGAACTAAAGGGAAAAGATCTTTCCGAAGCTAAAGAAAGTAATCTCGTAAACTCCTTAGCTGGAAAAGTTGCTGGGGTTCAGGTAACAAATAGTCAGGGCAATATGGGTTCTTCGAGAATTATTATCCGAGGAGAGACCTCCATAGCCGGAAACAATCAACCTTTATTTGTGATTGATGGAACACCTGTTGATAATTCCCAGCTGGGAACGAGTGGTAACCGTGACTATGCAAATGCAATTTCAGATATCAACAGCGAAGACATCGAATCCATAAGCGTACTAAAAGGGCCCAATGCGGCTGCGTTGTATGGTTCAAGAGCCGCCGCTGGGGTGATTTTGATTACGACAAAAACTGGAAAAAAACGCAAAGGATTGGGGATAAATATTAATTCAAATAATACCATTGAACGGCTTGCCGTTCTACCCGATTATCAAAATGTATTTGGACAAGGTGCCAATGGAAAGTTCAGCTATGTCGATGGTAAAGGTGGCGGTATCAATGATGGTGTTGATGAAAGCTGGGGGCCAAAAATGGATGGCAGACTCATCCCGCAATTTTATTCAAAGGGTGAAGCAGTACCTTTCTTGCCACATCCAGATAACGTACGCAGCTTTTTTGGAACAGGAAGAACATTAAACAATGGAATATCTATTGCCGATGCCACAGATAAAGTTGATTATCGTTTTTCGTATAACAATAGTAATCAAACAGGAATTATCCCAAATTCTTCGATTGAAAAAAACAACTTCAATATCAATACACGTTATAAAATCACGGAAGATCTGACACTTACAGCAAATGCAAATTATGTACGTACAAACTCAGGTAATTTACCAGGTGTAGGGGGCTTTCGCTCGAACGGCTATATGCTCCAATTTACCTGGTTTGGCAGACAGGTCGATGTTTCCCGTTTAAAAAATTATCGGGATGAAAACGGTAACCTTGTCAATTGGAACAATAGTTATTATAGCAATCCATACTTCATCGCAGAGGAAAATACTGTACAGCAACAACGCGACCGAATTTTTGGAAATGTTGGTTTAAATTACAAGATCAACGAGTTTTTGACAGCCAACTTCCGTACTGGTAACGATTATTATACCGATCGTAGAAAAATACGGATTGCTTATGGTACCAATGGTACACCCTACGGTTCCTATGAAGAAGATGCTTATACAGTAAATGAAAATAATACGGAGTTTACTTTAAACTACAATAGACCGCTTTCAACAGACTTTACGCTGGATATATTAGCTGGAGGTAATATACGTAGCCAATCGCGGCAACGCAATAACCAAAAAGCCCCGCGTTTAGCTGTACCTGATGTCTATACGCTAGCAAACTCCAGAGATGCCTTGATTTCAACAGGTGAATATAGCCCATTGAAGGCCTACAGTATTTTTTCATCGGCGCAATTAGGGTACAAAAATTATGCATTTTTGAATCTAACAGCTCGAAACGACTGGTCTTCCACTTTGCCTGTTGACAATCTTTCGTATTTCTATCCGTCTGCAAACGCTAGCATAGTCCTGACAGATGCATTCGCTATTCAAAGCGATATATTGTCTTTCTGGAAATTACGGGGGGGCTGGTCCAAAGTAGGTAAAGATACAGACCCTTTTAGTTTAATTGATTCTTATCTATTTAGTGCACCATACGGAAACAACCCACAATTATCGGTCAATGACATTAAGAAAAACCCAGACCTAAAACCCGAAACAACCACCTCAACTGAACTAGGTACCGAACTGGCTTTCCTAAAAAATAGAGTGCGATTAGATTTAAGTTTATACGACATCAATAGTATCAACCAGATTTTAGCCGTTGATGTGAGTCCATCGACAGGTTATAAGAAGAAACTCATGAACGCCGGAAAGATCAACAATAAGGGGCTTGAAGTTCAATTAGGTGTTACGCCGGTGAAAAAACAGGAATTCCAATGGGATATCAATGTCAACTTCGCAACAAATAAAAGTAAAGTTGTAGAATTAGACAATGACGGATTATTACAAAGTTATACGATCGGATCATCAGGAACCGTGCAAGTTTTGGCCGCAGTCGGAAAACCCTATGGGACTCTTTACGGAACTGGCTTCTTACGAAATGAAGCGGGTCGCCTTATCGTGAACGCAGACGGGACACCTGCCACTGATCCAGTGAATCACTATTTTGGCAAATTTACACCAGATTGGTTGGGCGGTATTACAAATCAATTCCGTTACAAAAACTTTGATTTAAGCTTTTTGATAGACATCAAGCATGGGGGCAAACTCTACTCAGGTACGAATGCGACTGGTAGAGGAACTGGGGTATTGGCCTCGACTCTCCCTGGAAGAGATGCTGAACATGGCGGACTGAGTTATACAGTTAACGGGACAACCTATGATGATGGTATTATCGTAGATGGCCTAAATGCAGACGGTTCAGAAAATACGAAAGTTGTATCGGCACAACAATATTATAAAACGCTATATAGAACCAATGAAGCAAATGTATTCGATGCTTCTTATGTTAAATTGCGCGAGGTAAAACTAGGTTACCAATTTCCAAATCATTGGATTTCCAAAATCGGCTTTCAGGGAGCCTCATTCTCTTTAGTAGCTCGAAACCTATGGATTATCCATAAGAATGCCCCTAATATTGATCCAGAAACAGCCTTTAATACAGGCAATGCACAAGGTTTGGAAAGTTTACAGTTACCGACCACAAGAAGCTTTGGCTTCAATTTAAATCTTAAGTTTTAAGCAACTGAAATCATCGCTGCCTAATGCAGTTCGATTTCTTACTAGCGAACAATTGAAGAACAAATAATTATTTTGAGCATGAAAATAAACAGCAAATATATAACAGGACTTATTCTCTTACTGGGCCTAACCACGTCCTGCAAAGATGAATTAGCAAAAGTCAATCAAAATCAGAATGAGGCAGAAAATCCTCAACCTGGCTACCTTCTCACAAGCGCGATTAAAACAACAGCCGACAGCTACTGGGGCGTAAGCAATAATCTTGCTTCTAGCCTGTTGTTTGTACAACATTGGGCTAGAATCCAATACACGGACCCCGACCGCTATATTTTCACAAACAATGATTTCACAGAAGGATGGTCAACCTGGTACTCAAAGAGCATCAGCCAATTAAAGATCACGCAAAAATTAGCAGCAAATAGCGGCAATGACAACTACAAGGGCGTAGCACTTATCTTGCAGTCATGGGTATTTTCATTACTGACAGATGCCTATGGAGATATTCCTTATACTGAAACAGGAGACATTGATGCTTATTTGACCCCTCGTTACGACGCACAGGAAAATGTATATAAAGGCCTATTGAAAGATCTCAAGAACGCACAAAGTTTATTAAAAGTTGATGGTGAGGCTATCCAGGGTGATATTATTTATGAGAATAAAATCGTTAAATGGAAACGTTTTGCGAATTCACTCAGATTGCGCTTTGCATTACGTATTGCTGACCGCCTACCGGATCTAGCCAAAACTACATTGCAGGAAATCGCAGCAGAAGGAAGTGGTTACATTAGCTCCAATGAGGATATCGCTCAGCTGATCTACCGCGATGCTCCTTATCGCAATCCCGTCAGTGCATCTTTTGAAGCAAGAGAGGATTATCGCGTGAGTAAAACAATGGTAGATAAGCTTGTCGAGTTAAACGATCCACGCTTACCTATTTATGCGGATGCAACAGACAAACCGACTAAGGAGCAATATGTTGGTCTCCCAAATGGCCTCACTTCAAGTGAGGCTAGCAGTATTGGATTTGATCTTACATCCCGACCAGGAAAATATTTCCGTGAGCCAAAAGCTCCTGCAGTGATCTTAAGTTATTCGGAGGTTCTTTTTGATCTTTCCGAGGCCGTAAGCAGAGGATTTATTACGGGTGATGCAGCAGATCTCTACCAAAAGGCCATTCGAGCATCTTTTGAACAATACAAAGTCAGTAATAATTTAATCGATGCCTACCTTAGTCAATCATCAGTAATTTTCGACCCCAATAACTATAAAAAGTCAATTGGCGAACAAAAATGGATTGCGTTATATGGGCAAGGTTTGGAAGCATTTGCCGAATGGCGCAGATTGGATTATCCTAAGTTAACACCTGCAAAACAAGGTGCTTTGGGCGGAAAAATCCCTTTGCGCTTTCTATATCCCGGAACAGAACAATCTCTCAATGGAGCTAATTACCGAGAAGCCATAGCACGCCAGGGTAGCAATACGTTGTTAACTAAACTGTGGTTTGATGTAGAATAAATAGATATCAACAGAACTAAAAGCGGAGAAAGCACAAATTTTTTCCGCTTTTTTTTTGAATAGATTTCTTACCTTAGTATAGGACTTTAACGATTTAAATGCCATGGATGATCAAACATTAGACAGAATAGACCAACTCAGCGAAGAAGGAAACATTCAATGTGACGAAGGCAACTATCAAGAAGCGATCCGCTTGTGGACCGAAGCACTTGATTTGGTCCCAAGTCCGCAAAATGTTCACGCAGAAAGCCTCTGGCTCGAAGCCTCTATAGGAGATGCTTTTTTCTTACTCGACGACTTTACCAATGCGCTCTCCCATTTTGAAAAAGCAAAACACAATATCATCGAAAATGCTTACGAAAATCCGTTTATTATGTTGCGGTTAGGACAATGCTACCTACACGACAATAATAGTGAGCTGGCTCAGGAATATCTTCTCCGGGCTTATATGATGGAAGGAAAAGATATTTTCGAGGATGAATCCCCCAAGTACCTTACATTTTTAAGTAATAATATCGATTTAGATTGATAATTATCAATCTAAATCGATGGCTTCTTCACCTTTCATCGGCACACCAGATGCCATAACTACGGTGTCGACAGCAAATATAGCTTAGTACTTTTGGCCTTTCTGCTTTGTTTCACTTTATCGTTAATAATCGCGTTCTCGAGAAGTCCTGCTTCAATGGTCCCGATGCCAATTTCGTTGCCTTTAGAATAAGTAACATTCTCACACATCGCCTGATCAAAGTAAATATCTAACGAACAGATTATTTTTCCAAAAAATAATGATCTAATTTGATAGCAGACAGCAGTGCATTGGCTACTAAATTAGCCTTAAAATCTAACAATAACTACTAAAAAAAATCAAAAAAAGAGCACATTGATGTTGTCACAATTATAAAATAAACTATATTTGCACATTAATTTATATTTGATCTAAATAAATTACCATGAAGAATAGAACACGCTATAGGATGTTCAATTGTGGAATCTTTTTGCTTTTAAGTGCTAAGCTAAATGCACAAGAAATATCCCTTGTTGTAAAAGACCGAGAAAATAAACCATTAAGGCAAGCGAATATCAAAGTTGATGGAAAGAGCGTAGGATATTCCAATCAATTCGGGCAATTCAATTTTGCAAAAAAAAGTTTAAGCAATACTATTCAATTACGGGTATCCTATACAGGCTTCTCTCCGGTTGAAAAAATGGTGAATTTAGATACCGTTCAACAACCCTTAATCATTCAGCTTAATTCTACCCAAGTTTTAGATGAGATCATTGTAACAGCAGGACGTAAAGCGGAAAGCATCTCCACTGTACCTTCTTCAGTTTCTATCTTAACGACAAAGGAGATTGAAGCCCAAAGCCAAATCACCACTAATCTTTCCACTATTTTGGGTAACACCATTCCTGGACTTGGAACTGCGACAAACAAAGCAACCAACTCCGGCCAGACCCTCCGTGGACGATCTGTATTGGTTTTGATTGATGGAATTCCACAATCCACCCCCTTGATGAATGGACAACGTGATCTCCGCACCATTGACGCAAGCGTCATTGAGCGAGTTGAAGTCATCAAAGGTGCTACTTCCATCTATGGAAATGGATCCGCAGGAGGCATTATCAATTACATTACGCGCACCCCGTCAAAAGATGCTGCACCGATTCAGGGAATGACTAGTCTGCGAACAACATTTAATCCCGTCAACAGCGCGGGTACCATGGGATATCGCATAGGCCAAACATTATATGGTCAAAAAAACAAATGGAATTATACTGTAAGCGGTTCGGCCGATTACGTTGGACTGCAACGCGACGGCGACGGTGTCCCCCTTGGTCAGACTGACGGTCTTTCGAACACCTATCAATACAACGCATTCTTAAAGGTTGGTTACCGCATCGATAGTAGTTCTAATATAACGGCAGTGTACAACTTCTACAGAAGCAATCAACACAACAGGTACATCAGCCAGGCAGGTATATATGGACAGACTCCTACGATAGGAGTAAAAGGCGAAGATCCAGGTAAACCTGCTGGAACTCCCTACAACCACAATGCCATGCTGACCTATAACAAAAACAATCTCTTTGCCTCCACATCTTTAACGGCATCAGCGTACTACAATACGTTTCGCTCAATGAATCGTTATGTCGAGAAAGCTTCTGCATGGTATGGTCCGGGACAAACACAAATCAATTCGGAGAAAAAAGGATTACGCGTTAATCTCAACACGCCATTTCAGCTATTGGGATCCAATGCGGACATTACCTATGGTATAGACTTATTAAATGATGTGACAGATCAGAATCTGACTGATGGAAGGGTTTATATCCCCTATATGAATATGTTAAACATTGCTCCATACGCCCAAGTTAAGATTGATTTCCTAGAAAATTTAATCTTTAAAGGCGGTGTGCGCTATGAAAATGCAACCGTAAAAATCAAGGACTTCAATACCATTGCTACAGGACCCAATAACGAGGGAAGTATTGCTGTAAAGGGTGGAAAGATCCCTTACAAAGGAGCAACCTTCAATGCAGGCTTACGTTATAACAAATATGCAATTTTTAACCCCTTCATTAGTTTCTCACAGGGTTTCGCGATTAATGAACTGGGTCGTATCGTCCGCAGAGCAACAGATAATGACCTAGACAGCCTAAAAACTGATCCGATCATTACCAACAATTATGAAATAGGATTTTCAAGTAATTATAGTATTTTCCAACTATCCGCCGCCTACTACTACAGTACATCTAAAATGGGAGTCGAACTCGTTGATATCGGTGGTTACCTGATGCCCCAACGTCTGCCAGAGGATGTATATGGATATGAAGTTGCATTAAGCGCTAACATTTCACAGCAATTGACCATTGGCGGAACTTATGCCTATGTAGAAGGGAAATCCAAAAAGGACGACGGAACAAAGTCCTACCTCAATGGCTCACGTATTTCTCCCAAAAAAGCAACGGGATATATTTACTACACGCCAATCCGACCCCTTACCTTTCAGCTTTTTTGGGTACATACAGGGTCACGGGACAGATTCCTTCCCAACGAAAAAGGAATATACAAAAACAGCGAGGGACCGGTCAAACCTGTTGATGTATTTAATTTAAATAGTAACTACCATATCAATAAACAATGGTCTATTGGTATGGGAATAGAGAACTTATTTAATAAAAATTATTATCCTGTCGTTAGTCAATACCGTGCCCTAAATGAAGAGTATGTAAAAGGACAAGGGATGTTGGCCTCGTTTAACATCAACTATAAATTTTGATATGTTTAAAACTGTCACCCTTTGGTTGCATAAATGGCTCGGAATCATTACCGGTGTTGTAGTCACCATCCTAAGCCTGACAGGCTGCATATACACCTTTCAGGATGAGCTCAAACTAGTGGCTTATCCTGAAAAATATTTTATCTCCGGCACCACTGACCATCCAACCATTCCACTTCCTTTAAGCACGCTTCTTCACTATGCACAGAAAAGCCTTCCAAAGGATGAGAAAATTACGCGAGTTGACCTTTATCCAACCAAGAACCGCACTTGGGTGTTTCGTGCTGTAAAAACTGACGAAAAAGCATTTGGGCACTGGAACTATTACAAATACTATAAACGCGTATTCGTCAACCCATACAGCGGGCAAGTACAACACGTTGAAAATTCAAAAACAGAATTCTTTCAGCTGACACTTCAGCTTCACCTTAACCTACTTTTGGGCAAGCGATTTGGCCATCCTATCGTCGCCTGGTCAACTGCCATCTTTATTCTTATCCTACTTAGTGGCATCGTTCTTTGGTGGCCAAAAAAATGGAAACGCAAGAATCTCAAGCGAAGTTTTTGGCTTGATACCAAAGTTAAATGGAAACGACTCAACCACGATCTGCACAATGTCATCGGTTTTTATAGCCTATTCATAGGATTGATTTTTGCCATAACTGGACTCGCCTTTGCTTTCCCCGGCTTTAAAAAGTCATACATCGCAACATTCAATGTATTGCAGTCGACAAAAGCATCTTCTGGGCGCATTTCACCTGTACCATTACCTACGGCAGAAAATCAGTTTCAGGACAATGCGTTGCGGTATGCACTGACAAATTATCCCACCGCTGAAATGATGTCTATACGATTGAAAAAAGATACGCAAACAGGAATGGATATTCAGGTACGCCATGATGAAAAACGAAGCGGGGTGTTTGATTGGCTCTATTTTGACAGAAGAGGCAATAATCTATACGAAATCAAGTCTAGCGAACAACTACACTACGGTGATAAGTTGGGCGCCCTTAATTATGATATCCACACAGGTAGCATAGGTAACATCTCAACAAAAATCATTGCATGCCTAGCTAGTCTCTGCTGCGCGTCCTTGCCCATTACCGGATATATCATCTGGATCAACAAAAGCAAAAAGAACAAAAAGAAAGGTTATCAACACAATGTTAATAAGTACTGTTAATAAATGTATTTTTCTTATAAACAGGTTTTCAACAAGGTTATTAACATTATGTGGAAAAGTTAACCCAACATAGTTATCGGAATCAACAGCTCGTTTCGAATGAATATATCGGGTAGTAAGCTAAACTTGATCCAAATCACTATTATTGGTCAAGCCATCTTTGAAAATTTGGAGAGCGTTCTTCACTGACAATGACAACAATACTTTCAGGGGTTGGGGGTATTAATGCTAACTTGATCCGATTCCTGCTAATTTTTAACATGGACTGAATCGCATCTATCCGAACGAGAAATTTTCGATTGATCTGGAAAAAAACCATTGGGTCCACCTGGGTGACCAAATGGGTGATGGTATCTTCAATAATATATGCGATTCCCGATCCCTTTTCCACGGCATATAGCTCTTTGTCCTCCGCCATAAAATAAGCAATATCAGCAATAGCCAAGGACTTTAAAAAATTTCCGTACTTCACTAGAAACCGCTGTTTGAGTTGAGGTTCGATTTTGGGTAGTAATGGCTCAATACGATTCATTACCTGTTTCAGCTCATCAACGTCAAAAGGTTTTAACAAATAGGCATAACCTTTATTTTGATAAGCGTCCAAGGCATATTGTTCGTAAGCGGTCGTAAAAATAAGAGGAACATCAACAGCCACCTGCTTGAAAATCTCAAAGCTCAGCCCATCCATGAGGTGAATATCCATAAAAATCAGGTCGAATTGATGTCTATTGATCGTCGTCACCGCCTCCTGAATCTCTTTTGCATTGGAAAAGGTAAATATAGTTTCGCCGTATAGCGAGTTCAGCATTTCCTTTAAACCAACGAAAGCCCAGTCTTCATCTTCGACAATCAGTATTTTCCATCCCATGGGTTGAATGTAATAAAAAATCCATTTCCTTAAAAAGAAAATGGATTAATATATATAGGATTTAAAAAAATCAATTATTTCAACAGATCGGGATTATTGTTGATGGCTTCCTGTGGATAACGAATGACATAACGAGGATCATTCTGCTGTAAGGTTACCGTTCTGCCGAAGCTACTATGGGTGATCGTCGGTCTGGTCGTCCGTTTTAGATCATACCAACGTAATCCTTCAAGTGCTAGTTCGCGCTTGCGCTCCAACATGACCGCATCTAGCAATTGCTCCTTTGATAAACTAGCGTCAGCTTTAGATTCTGTGGTATATGCAACTGCGCTGAATCTGTTTTTCTTTAATGCCGAAAGATACTTCAATGCTTCTGCGGTATTTCCCAGACGAACGTAACATTCGGCCATAGTCAAATAAAGATCGGCATTTCTAAAACTCACATTGAAACGATTTTCACCGCCTTTGAGCGATACATAATTACTGCCACTTTTTTGGAAATAACGGCCTTTTCTCAAATCACCATCTGAGTATGCCGATAACAAAGAAGGCGAGATAAACGAGCTTGAGCGAACTTCAGGAACGGACACCTTTTCCAGAGCCATAATCATCTCTGCTGATTCAAAATCGTTCGGAAGTTGACTTCCCCCAACATTCAAGTCAACCAATTTATCGTTTATAGTCAGTGCCTTTTTTGCCGCATCAACCGCTTCCTGCCACTCTCCGCGATACAAATGAACACGTGAGGCCATCGCATACGCAGCGCGTTTACTAAAGCGATAATTAGCGCCTTTTGCCTGATCATCGACAGTCAATAAAGCTGTTCCTTTTTCCATATCCGTCAGGATCTGCGCATAAGACTCACCAATGGTCGCGGGAACAAAACGTTGTTCCATGTCAATCTTTGTCGATAAAGGAACACCCCGAAGCCCTGTATTACCCGCTGAATAGACCTCACTGTAAAGATTTAACAACTCAAAATGAGCATAAGCACGCATCAGGTAAGCTTCACCTTTAATCTGATCTACCGTGGCATTACTTCCTAATTTTTCATCGATGGTGCTGATGATCTGATTGGCGTAAAAAATACTGTTGTAAAATGCCAAATAGGGATAAGCGATTGTTGTTGCGTCAGGATTTTGGTCGTTCCAAAGATAGATATCTTTGGTTCTAGCGGCATCGGTTGAACTTTCATCCAACAATAGTTCATCCGTACGCAAGGACAAATAAGACTTATGTGTTGGAAACCCCACATAGCTACTTGTCATTAATCCCCTAAAATCACTTCCCGAAGCAGGGATGACTGTTCCAACCGGTTGTATATCTAAATATTTATTGCAGGATGTCAATGCACTTGCTGTCATGATCATTCCAAAATAAATTATCTTTTTCATGTTAAAAATCAATTAAGAGAATTAAAAACTTGCAGAAAGACCAAAAGCAAAAGATTTACTTATTGGTTGCGCATAATAGTTGCCGTAGGTCTCTGGATCAAAATACCCGTCGTAATTTGCGCCGAAAACAAAGAGATTACGCCCTTCTACATTCACACGCAAATTGCTCGCACCAATTTTTTTACTTACTGCAGCCGGTAAAGTATACCCTAATCGAATACTATTGATGCGGACATAGCTCATTTTTTTCGCCCAAATATCGTACTGTTTAAACGAATTAATCGGATCGTTACTTTCCATCCAAGCATAAGCCATCCAACGCTCATTCAATTCGGAACTTATACTGCCCAAGGCGGGCATATTACCACCTTCTTGCAATGCCTTAAAAAGATCTGTTGTATAATTCTGCCCACGGTCTACCAGAGCCGGATTATAAGTCGGGGTACGGCTTACCCAACGCTCCAAATTAAGCACTGCAGAAATCGCAAGGTCAAAGTTAGCATAACGGAAACGGTTAGTCATTCCACCGATAAACTTCGGATCTTTACTACCCTTGTATTTAAATTTAGAACGGTATTCTGCAGCAGTCATATCGGTTTGCGAAGTATAGCCCGGTAAGAATTCTGCCCATGGATCGTATAAACCATAAAACTCTTCAAAACTTGAAACGGACCCATCCTGATTTCTAAATTGCATTACGCCATCTTTATCCAAACCTGCAGTTTCCAATACATATAAACCATTTATGGGACGTCCCTCCTGTGCCTCCGGCGCATACGCTTTCGGATCATTCATGACCTTTAATAATTTATTGTCATTATGTGCGATATTGAAATCCGTTGACCAAGAAAACTTATCTGTCTGAATCTGACGGCTTGAAATCGTCAACTCAATACCTTGATTTCGTGCGGACGCCCAGTTAACCTGAACATTCTGAAAACCATTTTCCAAAGGTAAGGCGCTGAAACCAATCAGGTCAGTACTTTTTCTGTTATAATAGTCAACAGTAATGTTTAATCGATTTTTCCATAAGCCCAAATCAATTCCGGCATTATAAGATTGTGTCCGTTCCCAACGAAGTTTGTCATTGGCAGGCATATCAACAACCACAGTTCCCTCGGTGTTACCCGGAAGAAGCGTGGTATTACCATAGTTACCGACGATAAAAGGATAGGTATTGCGGTCTACATTTCCCTGGATACCATATGAAGCCCGTACACGCAAATCGGACAAGGCCGTTTTTCCTTTAATAAACTCTTCTTCTAGCACATTCCACGATCCCGAAAGCGACCAAATTGGTAAAAACCGATATTTTGGATCCACACCAAACATGTTTGAACCATCGTAACGAATGCTACCATTGACGTTGTACTTACGGTCAAAGGTATAAGTTGCATTCCCATAAAATGACGCATATGAGTTCTCAATAAATCCCTTTTTGTACTGAAGAAATCTTGAATCTGTTTGATAGTTACTATTTGGAAAAACAATGCTCTGGGTAGTCAAAGTCGCCGGATTGTAGCCAAATCCTTTGGTTGACACAGCTTTATTTGTGCTTCGACGCAACTCGGTTCCCCCCATTAATTCCAACTCATGTCTGTCATTCCAAGTTTTGTTATACTTTAAGTATGTTTTCCAATTATATTGGAAAATACTGTTATTGGAATTTTCGATCTTACTTCCTGTAGGCAAGAAATACTTATAAGTTTTACTAGCAGCATCGTAATACCGTGTAGCAGCACGTAACTTGCGCGTATTATAACTTTCTTGATCGGCAAATTTCTCTGTACTATTTTCATCAAACTGTAAACCAAATTCGGAGCGTAATGACAATTGTGGAATAATCGTATATTCCAAGTAACCAATCGCTTTCAGTGCCTTATTCGTTAAAGTATATTTGGTATTTTCCCTTTCTTCTATAGCATTGAAAGGAATATAGGTATCTTTTTCATAACCTTCAATATCCGGATCATAATTGTATTTACGGAACTGGTCACGAACCGCCAAATAAGGGTTAACCAAACGCATATAATTGCTGGGATTGGTAAAGGCATCATCATCTTGGATTGGATTTTGTCGGTTTGAAACCGAGCCTAATAAATTAATACCGGCCTTAAATCGATCGTTGATTGTAAAGTCGTTGTTTAAGGTAAGCGAATAACGGCGAAGATCAGCTCCTTTTGTAGCTCCTTTTTCATCATAAAAACCACTGGACAAATAATAGCGATGTCCGTCATTACCGCCTGAAATTGATGCTGAATACTGCTGGTTGACCGCCTGACGGTACAATTCTTTTCCCCAGTCCGTTTGTTGTGCACGCAATTGATTGATTGACTGCTGCACTTCTGGTGACAAAGCCGCTAAACCACCCGAACGATAAGCATCCAATGCATCTGCTTTGTTTAGTATCCGCATAACAGCGCCCTTATCCGTACGATAATTTAAATCGGTGCGGTCGGCCATCAATAACTCAAAATCTACCTTCTCGTTAGCATCCATCAGATTGAGCTTACCAAAATCCGGACGTTGCGTCACAAAGGTATTGGCCGACACTTGCAATTTTGCGGGTCCAGATTTACCTCTTTTTGTGGTAATCACAATGACCCCATTTGCAGCCCGTGCGCCATAAATTGAAGTTGCCGCTGCATCTTTTAATACCGTAATATCGGCGATATCATCAGGATTGATACCTGCAATCGGAAGATTATTCAAACTATTCAAATTATCTTTATCAATTCGTTTAGGCAATTCAGCTCCTTCAATCGGCATACCATCGATAACCCATAATGGGTCTTGTGTACCATTGAGTGATACCGTACCACGGATACGGATCTGTGGTGCACTATTTGGCCCACCGTTAAAATTGCTCAACTGCAAACCCGCTACCTGACCAGCAAGCATTTCATCGATCGATGCAACCCCCGTCTGTTTGATGTCCGCTACATTGATTTTATTGTAAGCCGTCGTATTCTTACGTTTTTTGATATCCGTATAACCTGTTACGATCACCTCATCCAAGGATTCACCACTTGGCTGCAGCAAGATTGTTTTATGATCCTGGAATACCGGCACCTGAATACGCTGGTACCCGACATAGCTAATCGTTACATATTTTAAATTACTAGGCACTTTTAAGCGAAATTCACCAGCCGCATCGGTCAATGAACCCAATGCCGACTGCTGCACCTGATTGGGTACACCGATATCTTCTGCTACTGCCGAACTTTCAACGACAACCGTCGCCCCAACGACCGGTTTTAACGTGACCGCATCCAGAACCTTTCCTTTCAGTTCCCTGGATTCCTGCGCATGCGCAACATGCACACACATGAAGGTCAACGGTATTAAAAACTTATTCATTTTGGTAGATGTTAATATATTAGTTTAATTCTAAGGTATTTGCAATACGTAATAAAAGATCCATGTAATGCGATTTTGTAATGGCATCACCAGTCCGCTGCTTTTGTTTCAGCAACTGGTAAATCTCATATAATTCAGCGCGTTTGTAAGTCAGCATATCGGACGTGCGCATCATACCGGTAACATGGACATTCCGAAGCCCGGCTTGCGAAGAGGATGTATGTTGTGGATGCAAACATAAAGCAGGTCGTGTCGCTTCAACCAGTTGCTCAATGCCCGCCAGTTTCTTCGCATTTAACTTCTCCATGGATTTGTTTGTAGAGACCATCAGCACATCCACATAGTTTTGTTGAAGCATCCGTGTTTTAAGATCCAAAGATTGTCCACTGATGGTTTTAGCAAAGATCGTCTGACGTACTGAAGTTAGAAACTCAGGTGCACTCCATGCTTTTCTACTTCCAAAAAGATTTTCCATCTCAACCATACGCAGCAAACGTTCATCATTGACCAGTTTATATAACATGGCATACTGAAACTCACGTTGTAGGTTATAAGGAGCATACTCAAATGGTCCTATCGGCGAATCTCTCAACGGAAAAGTTTTTGCCATCAGCTCTGGGACGAACAACCACTCGGGCATGTAAAAAACATTCTTCTTGAGATATTCCAAAGCACGTACCTGTTTGTCTTTTGGCACTGGACTATACGCATCTTTTTGATCGCCCAAAACAGCATTTTCTAGATAGATACCCCCGATGTTATTTAGAACATGGTCCGCATACGCGTACCATTGACCGACGACACCCATATATAATTTACCGGCACGGTAGTAATCATCACCTACCTTAGTGGTCCAGTTGATTATATTCGGCATCATACGACGCAGATTCAGCATGCCATATTCGCCAGCTTTCATCGCGTCGTCACCCAGATCTTCCGATTGGGCCCGCGGATCAACGATATTTTTTGAATCCTGCTGTTCACCATAATGATAAATCGGATCGTGTACATGGCTGTCAATTTCCTTTCTTAACAAAGGAATCTCATCCCAAGGTTGCGTTTTGCCATACCAACGGTAAGCCCAGCCAATCGCATACTTGTCGTATGCGCCAATCACCGGAGTAATCTGTTCTACACCATCCTCAGGTTGCGCGACATAATTGAAACGCGCATAATCCATGATAGAAGGTGCTGTTCCCCCCATTTTTGCGGTAAAGCTTTTACTCCGTAATGAATCCACAGGGAAACTTGCCGATGCCCCCATATTATGCATAAGCCCCAAAGTATGGCCAATTTCATGCGATGATACAAAACGAATAGCATGTGCCATTTTCTCATCGGAGAAAACATTAGCACGTACTGATGTATCGACGATGCCTGTCTGTATACGCATCCAGCTGTTCAGAATAGTCATAACGTTATGCCACCAGATCACATCAGCTTCCAATATCTCGCCCGAGCGTGGATCAACGACGGATGGTCCCATCGCATTAGCCTGTGCAGATGCTGCATATACGATAGAAGAAACGTTAGCATCGTCTGGATCAAATTTGACGCTGTCGGGCTGTTGTTTAGCCAGAATTGCATTCTTGAAACCAGCAGCTTCAAAGGCGACCTGCCAATCGTGTACGCCATCAATGATAGCCTGACGCCATTGTTTTGGTGTCGCCGGATCCAAATAAAAAACAATCGGCTTCTTTGGTTCTACAAGCTCCCCTTTCAAATAGCGCTCTTTGTCTTCATCTTTCGGTTCCAATCGCCAGCGATTGACTAGATTTTTCTTATCCAGTTCTTGTTGTTTATCGTTAAAATACCAACGTGGTGAAGTAAAAAATCCTACTCTTGGATCGGCAAAACGCGCTACCATAGGTGTTTCTGGCAGCTCATACAGATTGCTCGTTATCTCTAGAGAAACCGGCACCGATTCATTCCCTTCCGTCACCTTCGTGGACAATACCGATTTCACAACGATATTATTGGAATACGATTTGATATCTTCGATTGTAGAAATATTGGTCTTCGGCGAAGTACCCAAGCCCAAAGAGGTAAACACATCCGTAAAGCTCTTTTCTGAACCATCAAAAACCTTGTTTACTTTTATTACTACAGCACTAGAGTCTTTGGAGTAGCTCTCGACTTTGAAGGATTCGATATAAGAAGGACGGTAGTTATCATAAACTGAAGCCGCAATCGCATCCCCCTTAGGTACTTCGACCTGTGGTTTAATCTCCGAAACCCATACTTCTTTTCTCTCCTTACGATGGGTAAAACGAATGACCTTATTTTCATAATTCATTCCTTTATTTACTCCGGCTTCATTCAGCGCCAATGGAACAGAAGATAACTTCTGAATCAACAGAATATCTTGCCCCATCTTTTTCAATGGAATCTCAAAGTAGTAGTTATTTTCCTTACGGATCACCGTAAACATCCCACTATCCACCTGTGCATCTTTCAACAATTTGTCGTACGCTGCTGTAGAGTCTTTCTTGCCTATCGAATCCTTGGCAGCAATAACCGTCTCTTTTTTCTTAAACCAACTGTTTGCAATATAGAACAAGATTGCATTAGACCCGCTGAAAATAGAAGACCTATGGCTAGCTTTGTATAAGTGTTTTTCATCAAATAATTATTTTTAAGCTCGCTTTCAAAGGCATAAATGAGCTCGTGGCACGCTATTTGTTTTTCACTGGTATCGATGTAATATCAATCGAATATTCATGGTTTAACCAAAGCTTGTATTAGCTAAGGATAAGTTGTATCAGAAAGTAATTGCATCTATTCCATGAAGTCTATCCTAAATTGCATGCTATAAAGGTCTTGACATCTTGTCGGATAAGATTAGGCTGATCACAAACTAAAACCACTGGATTAAGAGCCAAATTTGTTAAAAATATTGTAGAGAATAATACATAAAGGGATGAACACGTAGTTTAGCGGTATGAACACGCACGATAAAAACGTGAACACGTTAGACACCTCCAATTTCATTACTCATATAAGGTATTATGCGAGTGGTAATCGAACAATAAATTGTCCTCCCTCTATTCCGAACTGAAAACCAGACATTCTATAATAAGTATAGATCGATGATAAGTAATTGAGCCCGTACCCCTCGCCTTGCGACTCTGCCCCCTGCCGGGGCTGCCAGTTGTTGCTAATCTCCAGTAAGTTACTTTCAGGAATGTAGATCAACCGGATAGTAAGCGGACTATCTTTAGAAATACGAGTATGCTTTATCGCATTCTCAATAAGCATTTGCAAACCTAAACGGGGAATCCTTTTTTCTAGTAATTCGTTTGAAATTTGAATATCCATATCATTTAATGCCGCCCCAAAACGCACCTGCTGCAAGAAGAAATAAGCTTTACCCAATTCCAGTTCCTCTCGTAGCGTAGACCATTCCGCCTCGTCGGTACGCAGCATCTTCCGATAGACTTTAGTCATCTTGCCAATAAAAGACTTGGCCAGTTCATCGTCTTTTCCGATCAAGTACTGAAGTGAACCAAATGTATTAAATAAAAAATGTGGATTGATCTGTTGTCTCAATTGCACAAGACGCATCTGTGTATATTCATTTTCCTGTTCCAAAGCCAGCAATTTCAATTGTTGAATTTTACGCCGCTCCACAACATTGAAGTAGATTAATGCCATAGCCACCAGCATCAGCCCCACACCGAGCAAGATACTATAAGTCAACAATTCCTGGATTTCCTCTTCGATGCTCAACAACAGAACATACACCTTAATTTCACCACCAACAAAAAGAATGTTAGAAGGATATGAATTGACCATTACGTCAAGCTGAAGAAAATCAGACTGGACAATTTGACCTTGTTTTGAAAATGCTGCGGTATTTCTTCGTCCCCACCTCCTATTATCTGGAGAATATACACAGATACCGCGGTCGTCATAGATCTCAAAGTAAGCGCGCCTTCCAAAGTTGAGTTTTGAAAAATAAGAATTCAGCCGTTCGATATCCATGTAAATATGATACAGCCGATGATGTATTGTCCGGGTGCGTAACAAGGTTAGCATCCTGTTGCCCACATCTTCAACCTGACCCACAGGGATAATGACCAATAAGGAATCCCCAATTTCTTTTGGATCGAAAACGGGTTGTTCCAATATCTTTTTCTCAGAAAGGTACAGATCTTGTTGCAGCAATTCTAGCTGCTTCTTGACAAGCAACATATTCTCATCAGCAAAATCAATCAATATTCTTTTCTTAAGACGATCAACTTTATGATGGATAATACCGAGCAGTCCTCCCCCTACCAGCAGCAGCAACAACAAACAGACAATCAGGATAATACTATTTTTCTGCTCGCTATTTTTAAATCGAAATTTCACGGCTCAAAAATACGTGAAAAATTTTAAAGCGTATGCAAACTACCTCACAAGATAGACTTTAACGAAACCATGCATCAATTAATGCCGATCGATCCCAACGGCTCTTTAAAAAACAGGCCGCAGAGAATAGAAAGAACCACCAATTACGTTTAGAAAATTTAGTCGACCAAAATAGAGTTTTAATTAAAACATGCATTAAAATAACAAAGAGAATTATTATCTTAATACCGTAATTAATGATTTTACGCCATGAAACATACACTAATTATTTCATTTGCACTGCTATCAATCTGCTGTTGGTACAGTTTCAACAGTCCGAATGTTCAACGAAATCCTTTATATGGTAAGGTATTCAGGGAGATTAATGAAATTGCTGAATTAAAATCTTATACCTACACAACTGGCGCGCTTATTGAAACCGACAGCCGTGCACAGGGCGACTATCGTTTTGCTGCCGGCTATTTTACAAATGCCAAAAATGGCATCTGTATTCTAGAGGAAGTGTTACCCGATGAAAAAGCAGGTAAAGGTAAAGTCAAATACAAGATTTTGGATACCATCAATATCGAAAAACTGAAGTCCAACGAGCAGCTCAGCCTATGCAACTGCAAGCAAGGTGACAAGCCAAACAGTGAAATTATAGCCATTAGCCAAGTCGATGAAAGCAAAGAATATTTCGACAAAATCGTCAAGGCATGGCGTATGGATACCAAAAGCCAGAAAATTATTCCTTTAAAAGACACAAAAGGTGTAACCTGCCTCAATGAAGGCTACGGCATCTAGTAGCGACAGGTTTTTAAATCAATCCGTCAGCCTTCAACTTGTCAAACACATGCAAAACGCCAATGACCTGGATAGGCTCTTCCAGGTATTCTTGGTGTGAAAAATAACGAACCGCGCCAATCTCATTACTGGGTTCGATCTGCTCTGTTAATGGATACAGAAAACACTCCTGTTCCATGACCACCTCCGGAACAATCCCATATGCCGGGGCTGTAACATGGCAATAATAGGAAATTTTATCCGGGTCCAGATTAATATTTAGCTCCTCCAAAATCTCGCGACGAAGGGACTGCAGCACTTCCTCCCCCACATCGATCTTCCCACCTGGCAGATACCATGCCTTTCTATTGTTGCTATACGCTAATAATAATTTGCCCTCTTTAATACTTACTAAACCCGCTGTTGGCAAAGTTTTTATTGTTTTCATGAATTTTAATATAAGCTAGTATTGATCAAAACGATGAATTGAAATTAATTCTTTTATGACATTTATCAAAAGGCAACAGGTAATTTTAAGGATTCCCTTCTGAAATTTTTAAAAAATCAATCAATCAATGTATCGTTAGTAGGATGATTTAACTTTGTGTACAAGCTTCCGCACACTCTTCAAAAAAGTATCTGCGTCGTTCCGGGTAAAACACAACGGGGGCAACAAACGTAGCGTATACCGTCCGGCATACCCCGTAAAAACCTTTTCAGAAAACAGCAGTTCTTCCCGCAGTTGTTTAATGTCGTTTTCAAATTCTACGCCAATCATCAAGCCTCGGCCTCTCACCTCACTCACGCCAGCTATTGTCTTCAGCTCTGTTAACAAAAATTCACCCACTGCAGCCGCATTGCCGATCAATTGTTCGTTTTGGATAACATCCAATACTGCTAAAGCCGCCGCGCACACCACCTGACTGCCACCAAAAGTAGTCCCTAATTGTCCCATCACAGGCTTTATCTTTGGAGAAATAATCGTGGCTCCCATGGGAAGTCCATTGGCAATTCCTTTGGCAACAGTAATCAGATCGGCTTCTATCCCGGCATGCTGATGTGCAAAGAAAAGCCCTGTACGTCCATACCCACATTGAATTTCATCCAAAATAAGCAACGTACCCGTTGCTGTACAAATTGATCTCACTTCTTGCAAGAAATCAGGACTTGCCTCATGAATGCCCCCAACGCCTTGAATAGGTTCAATAATTACAGCGCAGTATTCTTCTGTTTCCAATTGTTTTTTCAAACTGGAGATCTCGTTGAAAGGTGTAAAGACAAATTGTTCACTTTCATTGAATGGTGCACGAATTGACGGGATATCCGTTGCCGAAACCGCAGCTGAAGTTCTCCCATGAAATGCATTGGACATCGCCAGTACTTTCCTCCTCCCCGTATGAAATGAAGCCAACTTAAGCGCATTTTCGTTTGCCTCCGCACCAGAATTACTAAAAAAGACAGCATAGGTCGGATAACCACAGGCGCTACCTAGACGTTCAGCCAGACGATCCTGAAGATCGTTTGTAACTGCATTTGAATAAAATCCGATCTTTTTCATCTGTTGTATAGTTTGCTCAACAACATGCGGATGGCTATGCCCAACAGAAATAACGGCATGACCGCCATAGAGATCTAAATAGGCCTGCTGCTGTTTATCGTAAACAAAAGAGCCAAGGGCTCGTTCGATCGCAATATCAACTTTCTCAAAAACGGGAAATGGTTTCATGAATGACTTAGAATTAGTAAAACTCAAAAATCAACTTAAATCTCCTTTCATTCCTAGTCCAAGATGGTTATTTATTCCTAGTCCAGCCGTTAAACACAATAAACGAAACAATTCATCTTAAATAGAATAGCTCGGCACCGATCATGCGCCATCTATCGAATGTACTTTAATCCAGCAGAACAATTGTATATTTGAGCAATTACCCGATACAATAGACTCATGCTTAGACCTTGGAATTTAACGGTGGATATTAACAGATCGCCTTTTTTCATTAAAGAAGGAATCACGATTCTTGCCGAACTGTTGGAATAGGCAAATCTTAAATTCAAACAATTCCACCGGGTCGTTCGACTAGACCATTTTCCAATTTGGACGGACGACATTAGATTAAAATTCTGAAAAAGCAAACATATTCAACATTTAATTTCGCTTCATTAAAACCATTTAGAAGATTAGTATATGCAATACGTAAAAAACAGTTAAAAGTGTTGGTAAAAGGTAATTATTTTGTCAAAAATCTTTTTTTTCACTTATCAATCGCATAAATTAACCGTAGTTTTACAGCTCAAAAAGCACAAAGCTATTGCAATTGAATAGCAATACAATAAGAGAGAATGGAGTACATTAATTTATGACGGAGAGAATACCCAGCAGGCCATATGCCGCAATAACCGGTATTGGCGGATATATTCCACCGAATAAGAGATCAAATACAGATTTAGAACAGTTTTGCGATACATCCGATGAATGGATTATCAAACGTACAGGTATTAAGGAGCGAAGAATTTTAGAAGAGAATCTTGCCACATCAGATATGGCTGTAAATGCTATAAAAGATCTGGCAGAACAATATCATAAAAACCTAAAAGATGTAGATGCGCTCATTGTAGCGACTTCTACACCTGATATGCCTATGCCGGCAACAGCAAATATCATTTTAGAAAAATTAGGGCTTACTAATGTCTGGGCATTTGATGTCAACGCAGCTTGCTCTGGATTTCTATATGCCTTAGATATGGCTGCTGCTTTGGTGGAGACAGGACGTTACAAAAACGTACTTGTTGTTGGCGCCGATAATATCAGTACCTATGTAGATTTAAAAGACCGTTCAACCAATATTCTTTTTGGGGATGGTGCTGGCGTGATATGGCTTGAACCATCTTTAGAAGGTGGAATTATGGATGCCTACCTATGTAGCAACGGAGCGGGAAAAGAATTTTTAAAAATTGAAGCCGGCGGTTCTTTGTATCCAATCGACAACAATCTTCCTGTAAACGACAACAGATTTCTGAAGCAAGATGGTAAAACTGTATTCAGGCATGCTGTACAGTCTATGAGTGATGCGTGTACTACGGTTTTGCAACGGAACAACCTACAGATTGAAGATATCAATTGGTTAATCCCACATCAGGCCAATCAACGCATCATTGATGCCGTTGGACGTAGTCTTAATATACCAGAAGACAGGGCGTTAAGTAATATCGAATACCTAGGAAATACCATTGCTGCAACAATTCCATTATGTATCTGGCAAAACATTAAAAAATTAAATACCGGTGATTTAGTCATGTTAACCGCCTTTGGTGCAGGTTTCTCTTGGGGAGCCAGCCTATTTAAATGGATGATTTAAGTATTAAAACTTTTGTCGTCATAAAATTCACACTATGATTAAATGCCAGAAATTGATAATTTCTGGCATTTTTTTATTTTCTAGTAAAAGTCAGCCGTTCTACTTCCACACTAGCGATTTCGCCTATGCTGATCTACCCCCCTTAATAATTTAATGACAAGCCCACACCAAAACGCATGTCACTATCATAATGCGTTCTAAAAGCCATATTTTTGGTGATGACATAGTTTAATCCCATCATATATTCTCGATCTGAATTGACCATAAAATCACCACGGATCCTTCTGGAGATCGGAATATCTTCTCGCATCAGCTGCAATCTGACAATGCCATCGTGATACACCTCCGCCTGAAAGTTGACCAACATGGGTAGAGTATACATAAAACCTAGACTCAAAGCTTTGCGACTATCTTTTTTATTGGCTTGTCCAAAAATATTTTTCTCATGTTTATCCTCCCCCATACGGCGATAACGATAATCAAAACCTACAAATGGCATAAACCATTGCATCTTCCCAAAGTATCTTCCTAGGTGGGTTTCCACCTCATAGCCATGCATATCGTTGTACCCTAATCGCCATTCGGAACCGAGCTGCCAACGCGCATTCTGAAACATGGCCTGACCGTCATTTCCATTGGACGCAAAATCATTTTGCGCCATAAAATGGGTCATATTACTTTCCATTTGCAATTCCTTGTAGGCTTTGGCTTTGTCTGGAAGATTGGGGTTTTTATAATCATCCACAGCAAACACGCGATTCATCCCAGCCATCATGTGATACAGGATGTGGCAATGAAAAAACCAATCACCTTCTTTATTTGCTAAGAATTCGATCGTATCCGTCTCCATTGGCATGATATCCACCACATTTTTCAATGGTGCTTTTGATCCTTTTCCATTCAACAGTCTAAAGTCAAAGCCATGTAGATGTATGGGATGACGCATCATCGAATTGTTATAAATGGTAATACGCAATACCTCTCCCTTTTTTACAGGTATCTTATCCGTTTCAGAGAGAATTTTATTGTCCATGCTCCATACATAACGACTCATATTTCCCGTAAGCGTAAATTTAAGATCTCGTATCGTCGCTTCTTTAGGCAGTTCGGTCGCTTGAGGAGACTCCAACATCGCATAGTTTAGCGTGACAATATTTCCCAATGAATTGGCATTATAACGATTAGGATCTTCTTCCATCTTCATTTGTCCATGATCCATACCACTATGTTTGCTGTGATCTTCGTTTTTCCTTCCATCACCTGTAATTTCGGGATACATCACCACATTCATATCCATTTGATTCAGACTCATCTTCATGCCCATGTCATTGAGATCGCCATTCATCTTCATCATGTCGTTCATCATCTTCATTCCTTCAAAATATTTAAGACGGGGAAGTGGGGAAATCAACTGTTTGATGCCATTACCGATAAAATAGCTTGTAGATTGTGTTCGATCTTCTGTTGTTGCCATGAATTCATAAGCTGTACCTTCATTTGGGATTGTTACAATGACATCATAAGTCTCCGATACGGCAATCATTAATCGATCAACCTCCACCGGTAACACATCATTCCCATCATTGGCAACAACAGTAATTTTACCACCTGCGTAGCGCAGCCAAAAATAAGACGAAGCACCACCATTGGAAACTCGTAAACGCACTTTATCTCCTGCTTTTAAAGCTTTACCATTCACCGACTTTAAATCTGTGGAATGAGCTCCGTTCATCAAGACCTTATCATAATAAACATCACTGACATCCATCGCAAGCTGACGTTTCCATTCATTCGTGACTTTCGTCTTAAACTTTCCTTCTTGAATAGCTTCAACGTAAGATTGTGTTGAACCTTTTTTTATCGCGGCCCAATCGTTTGCTGTATGCAGCATCCGCTGAATATTGTCTGGATTGTAATTTGTCCATTCACTTAATATGACGGGAATCGTGGGTAAATCATCAATTCCTTTCCGGAAAGTCTTATCGTCTGCACGCTTTTTGAGAATAAGACTACCATACATACCGATCTGTTCCTGCAGGCCGGAATGCGAATGATACCAATGTGTACCGTGCTGGATTATCGGAAAGCGATAGGTGTGAGTTGAATTTGGTTTTATCGGCTCCTGCGTCAAATGCGGTACGCCGTCTTCTTTGTTCGGCAAAAATATACCATGCCAGTGTAGCGAGGTACTCTCTTTTAACTCATTGTGAACAACAATCTCCGCTGTATCTCCTTCTGTAAAAGTCAGGGTAGGCATCGGAATCTGTCCGTTTACAGCGATTGCCCGTTTTGGTTTGCCGGCATAATTGACAATTGTATCCCGTACATAAAGGTCATGCCGAACCACTTTCTGGGCTAGCACCGTCAGTTGTGCCATCAATAGTAGAACAACGGTGAATATATTACACTTTTTACTCATCTTAATTCACTTACTTAATTAGTATTCCGTTACACATAGGTCCTACCCTATACTGGTGGATCGACCTCGAAAAATATTTGATAGGCGGGCGATTAGTTTAATGTTTCTACAGTACTTCCACAACTGATCATTTGCGCCCCATAGAAAGGATTTTTTATCGTGTTCTCCTTACTGAGCCATTGTGCACCCTTTCCATTATCATACATAGGACAATGCTGATAATAAATAGGTCCATCCAATTTACTCACCTTCAGAAGTTCATGCAAAGCGTTTGAAAGAGAAGCAAAAGTCATGCGTTGCTTAGCCACATCTTTAGTTTGGGCGATGCTGGATGCATCAGCTGCTAAGCTACTCATCACTTTCATCCAAACCGTATGTTCGGCAGGAGTAAGTTTATTCATATCGACGGCTTTGATCGCTTCTTTCAACGCGGTGGCTTTGACTGCAGCCCCCTGTGCATCGGTCTTCACCAAAGCATCTTTTAGACCCAAATAATAGTTTGTCAACTGGCCAAACGCTGTATTCTCTTTTCCAGGTTCCGTTATCTTCGAAGGGTGAACATGGGAAGCATTAGCTGCTGTTTGGACACCCTGATTATGCTTATTATGATCGACCTGCTGTTCAGATCGATTTTTTGACACTGGTTTTAGCACGCGTTCATATTGCTCAGCTTTCGCCAATTCCGCATAGACATCATCTGGAGCCAGGAACCTTTCATTATCGAAGCCTGCCAATGCTATACGCTTTAGAACCTCGTCAGCACTTGTTTTTGAAGGATCATAAGTAATAAATGCTAATTTAGATGTCGGATCCCAGTCAACGATCGCAGTATGTCCATCGCTGCCAACTTTTTCAATCATCTTTTTAACAGCGGTAGTTTTTCCAAAGACCTTTACTGTCGCTGTCTTTGCATTTTTTATCTGTCCATATGTATATTGAGTGGATAGTAATACCGAGATTACCAAACCAAGTAATGAAATTAATCTCATGATTATGATGTATTGTATATAAATGAATACTAATGAAAATCACATACAGCAATTAATGCATATATTCATTGAATCCGATAGATCCAAAGGAATTTTCATAAGCTAAAAAAATCGGGCTTGGACAGAAAACCTATCCAAAAAGACATAGCATGGGCTATCAATCTATTGTTGAGCGAGCTGAGGGGGCTGCCAAATGGAAAAATATATATCTGTACAAAAAGGTTGCTTATAGCGCGCATAGGAGCTTGAAGCATCGGTATACGCCGTTAAAATCTGCGGAGCTTCGATAACTGATACAATAAAACTATATTGAAAGGAGACACGGCAAGACTTTTCTCCACAGCGCTTACTGCAGTCATCTACCTGATAGTCTGAAGCTGCCGACTCGGCTCGATTATCTTTACAACAATCTACGGTTGCTGTGTCTCTTGTCTTTTGCGTCTCATCCAGACAACATGATTTCTCTTGCTGACTGTTTTTTTCGGACGACGCATGGCAGGCAAATAACCTATTTGGAACAAAAAAAAGCCCCACAATACAGATTATAAATACGATACCGCGATTTGTCCACATAACGGATTGAAATTTGCGAAGTAACTATATACGTTATTTCGGAAGTAAATGTCGGTAGAATTTTTGAATGACCAATTGTACTATTTTATTTTTTGTTTATGATATTTCAATAAGGTGTATTTTGACACGCTATTTAAATACATAAAACTACCTCTCAATTCGTCTAATCCAGTTAAGCATCAGCAGACAGGCAGGTGCATATACACCGCCATGGTCAAAGCCCTGCAGCTGATAGAGTGAGGTTTTTGTATGTCCAACCTGCTTCAATATTGCTGCCAAATGTGCATTTTCCTCAAACCGTGCAGCCATTTCCAATTGCTGATCGCCCGTGATCAGGAGGATGGGCGGCGCATCTTTACGTACAAATGAGAGTGGTGCGAACTGATCAATCTGAGGGATCACCATCGATTGTCCACGTTCCTTCTTTATTGTATAATGTGTATTGGTCTGTCCACTAATCGGCGCCAGACCTTTTATACGATTTGCATCAACACCAAATTTTTCAAGATATTGCTTATCTAAGCCTACCATTAGAGCCAAATACCCACCCGCCGAATGGCCCGAAACATAAATTTTTGAGGGATCTCCACCATAATTGGCAATATGTGAAAATGTCCATGCTACAGCTTCTGCAGCATCTTCAATATAGTCAGGGGCCTTTGCTTTAGGACTCAATCGATAATTGGCCGCTATAACCGCAACACCTTTCTCTTTAAGTTCAAGTGGAATAAATTTATTCCCCTCTTCTAGTCCACCCCCATGAAACCAAACAATGGTAGCAAAATTTTTACGATCTGTCGGGATATAAATATCCAATTTACAACGTTCTTTCTTATAAGAATCTGGCTCGTTAGGTTTGCAATACGCAACATCAGGTGTCGTCTTATAGTGCTGCGCAAAAATCAAACTTGGCGATAACAGGAAAAAAGAAATAATAAGGAATTTGAAGGACATATAAATCGTATTTAAGTCTTATATCCCTTAAAGGTAACAAACTTTAAGAGAAACTATTTAATTGCGCAAAAATAAGTTTCCATTTTGCACTTTTTATTATATCTTAATAATTATCTGGAGACAGGTATAACAAAACACAAATTTACCTGTTATAAACGTAAAAAACATGTATTAACATAGAAAACAAAGTCACATTATATGGAACGGATAAAAATTGAAACCGCTATCAACGTGCCCGTAGAAACGGTCTGGAATGCATATAACTCGGCAGAAGATATCATGCAATGGAACCATGCCTCAGATGATTGGCACTGCACAAGTTCAATCAATGACTTACGCATTGGCGGAAAGTTCAAAAATAGAATGGAAGCAAAAAATGGATCGATGGGGTTTGATTTTGAAGGCAGCTATACCGCACTGGAGCCTTTTAAAAAAATAGCCTATGTCATGCCTGATGGACGTCAGGTTGAAGTCAACTTCAATGCTAAAAAATCTGTAACTGAAATCAATATCATTTTTGATGCTGAATCTGAAAATTCAATTGATATGCAGCGTAATGGTTGGAAGACCATACTAGAAAATTTCAGATCTTACGTAGAAAACACGTATGCAAATACACAAAACGCATAACTCCATCACCTTTTAAATAAAGGATAGCTTTAGGATTCTTAAAAGTATAGTTATATTTAGCCACAAATTCGTCTTCCCTTCACCTTACATAGTGGAACCGACAAAAACAAAAAAACGCGATAAAAAGATTACATATGACAATAATTAACAATTATGAAGAGTACAAAGCCTTTGAAGGAAAATCATTAGGCGAATCCCAATGGCATATTATTGATCAAAAACAAATTAATCAATTTGCGGATGCAACACTCGACCATCAATGGATTCATTTAGATAGTGAAAAAGCAAAAACTGATAGCCCTTTTAAATCAACTATCGCTCATGGATATCTAACATTGTCTCTTATTCCCTATTTATGGAAACAAATTGCTGAAGTAAGAAATGTCAAGATGGAAATCAATTATGGGATCGAAAACCTACGTTTTGCACAGCCCGTTTTGGTTGACAATGCAGTGCAGCTACATACACTGGTAAAGTCTGTCGTCAATTTAAGAGGGGTTATCAAAGTAACCATAGAAGCTACATTGAAAATCAAAGACAGTGCAAAACCCGCTTACGTAGGTGAAGTCATCTTTTTATATCATTTCAATTGATCCCTGCTTTAAATCGAAAGAAATTAGCGAATCCCTATCAATGCAAAATGGCTTTCAAATAAAGCATATTACAAATCATAAGGAATACCCTTATGATTTGTTGCTTTTAGCAGACGAAACGGTAGATGCAATCGATAAATATCTTTATGACTCCCTCGTGCATGTTGTATATGATGGAAAAACGCCTATCGCTGTTTTCTGTTTATATCCAGCCGATTCAGAAACATTGGAAATTAAAAACATCGCCGTATCCCCAGCGTTCCAAGGCAGGGGACTCGGAAGTCAATTGCTTGATTTTATTAAGGCCAATTACCAAGAATATGCTAACCTGATCGTAGGTACCGCAGATTGCGGATTAGCACAAATTCGGTTCTATGAACGAAATGGATTTGTTAAATACGGAATTCGTAAAGACTTTTTTATCAAAAATTATGAGCAGCCCATATATGAAAATGGCCAGTTATTAAAAGATATGATTATGTTGAGGTACGGTAAATAACTATCTTTGAAAGAAGTAACTAACAGAATTTAATCAACGAGACTTTATTTATATATACAGATGAAACTGACCGCCATTCACCCCAAACTACCCATGCGCGATAAATCCATTACAAAGGATTTTTACGTACATAAACTTGGTTTTTCATTGATCGGGAACGTCGATTACGAGGGTTATCTCATGCTAAAAAAAGACCATATTGAAATCCATTTTTTCGAATTTAAAGAACTTTCACCAGAAGAAAACTATGGTATGGTGTACGTCCGTACAGACGACATTGACCGCTTGTATCAATCTTTTCAGGCAAACAACGTAGCTATACACCCCAATGGAAAACTTGATACCAAGCCTTGGGGTCAGCGTGAGTTTTCAATTTTGGACCCCGACAGCAACCTCATAACCTTTGGGCATGACGCTGAATTCCAAAAAGCCCACTAAGATTTGGTTAAAATTGCCCTAATTTCCTAGTGGGCCGTGATTTTTTCATGTAATTTTTAACCAAAAAGATCCGAGCTCAGATAACGGTCACCGCGGTCGCAGGCAATAAATACAATGACACCCGCTTCAATTTCATTTGCAATTTTCAGTGCTCCGGCTAAAGCTCCCCCCGTACTCATCCCTGCAAAAACACCTTCGCGCTTAACAAGCTCCCGAGCGAGCTCAGTTGCCTCCTGTTGGGATATATCAAGAACACGATCTACTCTGCCCGGATCAAAAATCTTCGGTAAGTAGGCCTCCGGCCAACGCCGTATACCTGGTATGGACGACTCAGGAGTGGGTTGGCAACCTACAATCTGAATGGCTGCATTTTTTTCTTTCAGGTAGATGGAGTTACCCATAATTGTCCCCGTGGTACCCATGGCGCTTACAAAATGCGTAATCTTACCATCTGTGTCACGCCAGATTTCAGGCCCTGTGGTCTTGATATGTGCTTTGTAATTATCTGGATTCGCAAATTGATTCAATATAAAATAGCCCTCTTTTTCCGCCTTTTCTTCCGCATAATCACGGCATATTTCCATCGATTCCAACAGGGTAACTTTCGCTCCATAAGCCTCCATCGTAAGCGTTCGCTCGCGGGTAGAAGAAGACGGCATCACAAGTTCTAGGCTCAACCCATATATACCTGCAATCATAGCCAGTGCGATTCCTGTGTTGCCACTTGTTGCCTCAATTAATTTGCTATCCTGCGTGATATCGCCACGTTCTATCGCTGAACGGATCATATTGAGCGCCGCACGATCTTTAACTGAACCAGCTGGATTGTTACCCTCCATTTTCGCGAAAATCTTCACCTTCGGGTTGGTATGGAATTGCGTAATCTCAACTAATGGCGTATTTCCAATCGTATCTATGATATTTCCCATGGTATTTAACTTATTGGTTTTGAATCTATAAACTTTGATGTAGCTTGATGATATACCGTGGTATAGGGCTCTACAGAACTTGTGAGCCACACATTACCGCCAATCACCGAATGATGTCCAATCTGTGTTTCGCCGCCAAGAATGGTAGCACCGGAATAGATAATCACATGATCACCTATAGTCGGATGGCGTTTTACATTGGAAAAAACCTTATCCACACTCAGTGCGCCTAAGGTTACCCCCTGATAAAGCTTTACATAATTACCAATAGTACAAGTCTCACCAACGACCAGTCCGGTTCCGTGATCAATATGCAAATGATGGCCTATCGTTGCTCCAGGATGGATATCTATTCCAGTTTTGGAATGAGCATGCTCCGTCAATATACGTGGTATCAAAGGAACACCCAAGCGATGCAGTTCATTGGCGATCCGGAAAATACAGATTGCAAAAAAACCAGGATAAGTACGCACGACTTCTCTCTTGTTCTGCGCTGCAGGATCCCCATCCATCAACGCATCGGCATCCCAGCACATCAATTCATAAAGTTGTGGAATCCGTTCAAAAAATTTATGCGCTACGTCCGAATGATTGCAGCTTTGACAAGCTTTGGATTTGCTCAAGAGCTGCTCGAGCTCCAATTCAAATTGCTCAAAAGCGAGCTTCACGTCATCGACAGATTTCATATTGCCTGAATTTCGTTCAGGAAAGAGCACATCCAAGATTCGGATAGCCCATCCACAGATCTTCTTATTAGAAGGCATCTCTAAAACAGCCAATTGCTGCTCATAGATATGTTGATAAAAATCATGCATCTTCACTAATTTATTGAAACAAATATACTATACAATATTTATAGATTAAGCCTTATATTAAAAAACTTAACGGCTTTGACCATCACTTTAAATCCGCTCGCTAATGGAATACATGCTTTGACCTAAAGAACCAAACGCTCAAACAACGCTCTCAATGTTACTTCTGGATCTTCACACAAGCCAGGATGGGAAGCCGAACATTGGACCAAGGTACTTCGCTTCGCTGTCAACCAACGAAAACGCTCGGTGATATCCAGCTCAGCAAGTTTGCCGGCACCTCTTTCCCCATGACAGATTCGCTGGAAAGAAGACAGATGATTTTCAATCATTTCCAAATCGATATCCGGACAAAGCGACCGCGCTTTCTGTTCATTGACAAAATAAATCATTTTCGCATAACGGTACTTGCGACAATACAGAGCTACACCGACGTTAATAAATTCCTCACGCTCCACCCGTGGTATCAAACGTACCACAGCGTACTCATATAAGGTCTTTTCTGGCATCTTCAATTTGCTTTACAAAAATGGATGAATTGGCTACACGGCGTTTCAAGAAAGAAACATATACTTCTCGCGCATCCGCCGCCGAAAGTTCACGTTCGGAATCTTCCAGCCACTCATCCGGTACCACGGCTAATATATCACGAAATACCGTCTCCGTAAAAAGTGAACGATATTCCACATCGATCTCTCCCACCCTACTGGCATTTTTTAACAGTACGTGATCCTTGATCTGAACAAATGGCTTTAACGACTGTTCCTCCCAGTTATCCCAGCTGTGATGGAAATATAAAGCAGCACCATGATCTATTAACCAAAGTTCTTTGTGCCATATCAGCATATTTGTGTTCCGAACAGTTCGGTCAACATTCATTAAGAGTGAATCTAACCAAACAATCTTAGACGCTTCTTCCGCGGCAATAACGTCAACATTTGCATCGAATGTAATGGCTCCGCTCAGAAAATGTAAACCGAGGTTTTTACCCACACTGAATTTAAGTAGATCCTGAATTTCTTCATCAGGCTCTGTCCGACCAAAAGACTCGTCCAAATCAGCAAACACAATTTCGGGGACGCGCAATTTTAACAGTCTTGCCAGCTCTCCGCCAATTAACTCGGCAATGAGGGCCTTCCGCCCTTGCCCCGCACCACTAAATTTTATGACATAACTGAAGCCATCATCGGCATCGACCAGTGCCGGTAAAGACCCCCCCTCCCGAAATGGCTGTACATATCGGATGATCTTTACTTCCCTAATAACAGGTTGTTGAAAATCCATGAATTTATATTTTTTATGAACTAAAGTTGGCAAACTAATCCACTCTATTAAAACCTATATCAATTAAACATTTTAGAAAATAGAAAACAAAAATCTACACCATGTATTTGAGCATTGCCAAGTGCTTTACCCTGCGAACTTTATATTGTGGTAATATCCAAAATTATTATCTATATTTTAGCAACAAAGCATAAATTGTACATTCATTTGACCGTCGGAAGTACTATTTTCTAATTATATTTGTAGTGTAATCACAACTTGTCTCATCAAGTCTTCTTCAATCAACGATATGGATACCATTCAGGAATATAACAATGTGATCAAACATTGTCAGGATTTATTTATAAAAAAAACAAAAGATTATGGAACAGCTTGGCGAATTATGCGCCTATCTTCCATTACAGATCAGATTTATATCAAAGCTCAGCGTATACGTACGCTAGAAATCAAAAAAGTTTCCAAAGTAGGCGAGGGAATTACTGACGAATACATTGGTATCATAAATTATTGTGTTATGGCCATGATTCAAATTGATTTGGGAGAAGACGGCGAGGAAAATTTGGATCCTACCTTTGTAAAGCAAAAATATACCGAAAAGGTCAGTGAAACGAGAGATCTTATGCTCGCTAAAAATCATGACTACGGTGAGGCTTGGCGCGATTTGCGAGTATCATCCATGACTGATCTGATCTTAATGAAAATACACCGAGTGAAACAAATCGAAGATAATGATGGACAAACGCTTGTTTCTGAAGGTATACATGCCAATTATCAGGATATGCTCAATTACGCAGTTTTTGCATTGATTAAATTAGGGATAACACAACAATAACCGGATTATGACATTGACACAGCAGCGCAACAAAACAAATTACCTATTAGGGTTTTGCCGAATTTTTACTGGACTTCTATTCATATTCTCAGGTTTTATAAAAGCCAATGACCCGACAGGGTTTGGCTATAAGCTCCAGGAATACTTTGAGGTGTTTCATCTCACAGCTTTTAATGAGTATGCTACCGCAATCGCTGTCGTGATCTGTGGTTTTGAAATTTTATTAGGAGCACTATTGTTACTGGGGGTGTATGCCAATACAGTTGCTTGGGGGCTACTCCTGCTGATCCTATTTTTCACCTTTTTAACCTTCTATTCGGCTTTTTTTGAGGTTGTGACCTCCTGTGGCTGCTTTGGAGATGCAATCCCGCTCACGCCTTGGCAATCATTTTCCAAAGACCTCGTGCTGCTAGCGTTGATTCTAGTAATATTTTTTAACCGAAAACAGTTGCGATCTATTATCAAGGGATCAGGCAATCAGTTTGTTGCTACACTAATTACAGCGGTTATCTCCTTAGGTATCGGCATTTATACAGTAAACTATCTCCCATTTATTGATTTTTTACCCTATAAGGTTGGCAATAATTTACCTTCGTTAATGGTATTGCCAGAAGGCAAACAAGGTGATCTGTTTGAGCAAATCTATACCATGAAAAATAGAAAGACAGGCGAAACTAAAAAGGTCAACGACAAAACTTATATGGCTGATAAACTATGGGAAGATGAATCATGGGAAATTATAGGTGAACCTGAGAGTAAATTAGTCAAAAAGGGGTATGATATTCCTATTCCAGATCTTTTAATCACTGATGCAGACGGAGCTGATCACACACAAGAAATCATTGCTAATCCTTACTACAATCTTATTATCGTTGCAAAAGATCTATCGACGGCCAATATTGATGCCATCCAAAAGATCAATCAAGCAGCTATCCAATTAACAAAAGATTACAACGGACTCCGTGTCGTCTTATTAACCGCGTCAGCATCGAAAGATGCTCAATATCTGAGTGATAAAATGCAATTAATCGCGGAGATATTCTACGCCGATCTAGTTCCTTTAAAAAGTATGGTCAGAGCAAATCCGGGCGTACTACTCTTAAAAGGAGGAAACGTAATCGGAAAATGGCATTATAATAATTTCCCGGATGCCAAATCAATAGAAGATGAATTTCTAAGTAAAGACAAATAATACCTATGCCTAAACCTATATTTTTGATTGGTTATATGGGAAGTGGAAAAACTACACTTGGTAAAAAACTTGCCAGTAAATTAGCACTGCCATTTATAGATACAGATGAGGAGATCGTCAAGCAAATCGGTATGAGTATTACTGAATATTTCGCCCAATATGGCGAAGATGCATTTCGAGCGTTGGAACGCGAGCAATTGCGTAAATTTGCGGAGAAAGCCGCTGTAATCTCAACAGGGGGCGGTGCACCTTGTTTCTTCGACAATATGGATTGGATTAAGGCAAATGGTTATGCCGTGTATTTACAAATGTCTCCCAAAGCACTATTTGACAGGCTTTCGCAGTCAAAACTTCACAAAAGACCAATTCTGATCGGAAAATCACCTGAAGAACTCCGCATATTTATTGAAGAAAAACTGATCGAAAGAGAGCCTCATTATACACAGGCCCACTTAACAATCGATCAATTAAATACCAGTGTCGAAGAACTAGCCGATCTGATTATTGAGCACAATAAATAAACAATGAATTCTCGTATCGCCCACTATTTCCTCTTATCGATCTGCCTGGTATTAAGCAGTTGCTTTCGGCATGGAGCCAATACGGATGGCTTGCCAGTGGGCAAACGTATACAGCTCCAAAATGTGGAGGATCTGTATCAGTTTTTGACCTACGACGATAATCGATATCCTTTGGTCAGTTTGCATCGCGGTGGCCCGACATCTGGATACCCCGAGAATGCTATCGAAACATTTTCTTATAATGCGAGCCTGCAGCCAGTCATTATCGAGTGTGACGTACGCATGAGCAAAGATTCAGCATTGGTATTAATGCATGACAATACGTTAAACCGTACAACGACGGGCAGAGGACCTGTGAGCGCCAGCACCTTGTCTGAACTCAAGCAGCTACGTCTATTGGATAATAATAAAAAAATAACACCATATCAGATCCCAACGCTGGAAGAAGCGCTATCTTGGGGAAAAGGTAAGGTAATTTTCACCTTAGATATAAAAAATGATGTTCCTTATGAAGTTGTTATCCATGCTATTCGTAAGCAACGCGCAGAATCTAGTGTGGTCATCATTACCTACAGCGCTAACCAAGCAGCCAAAGTCCATAGTCTCGCTGGCGACTTAATGATTTCGGCTTCTATTAATACCTTGAACGATCTTGCCAGGCTTAATGAAAAAGATATTCCAGACAATCGACTATTAGCCTTTGTAGGAACGCGAGAAGCGGAGCCTCAGTTGACAAAGATACTTCACGATCACGGTATCATGTGTATATTGGGCACACTTGGTAATTTGGACAAACAAGCAGACAAAAAAGGCATTCAAGTTTATGCAGGATTTATTGACCGAGGTGCCGATATATTGAGTACAGATCGCCCAACTGAAGCAGGGCGAGCGCTGAATTTCTATGTCAAAAAGAGAGGAATCACTTCAAAATTTATTCAGTAATATTCCCAATTTGATTAAGCCTTCTTTTCGATGCCAAAATTATATTTACGTTCATTTACGCTCGACTTTTTGATGGGCTATTCTTCTGAACATTTTATAAACCTCGAACCATAGTACAGATACAGCGGCAACGGCGAAGGTTATGCCTAATTCATATCCGTTCAGCACTGTTACGTTAAAAAAGTCGGCCACGGGTGCTACATATAGTATCGCAGCCAAAAATAAGAGCACAGCGATCGAAATTCCCAACAACAACAAATTTCGATTTTTAAAACTTTCTAGGATACTATAGTGGAAAGATCTGTTTGCATAACTCAGAAAAATATTCGCAAATATTAAAGTTGAAAACACCATTGCTCTGGTTTTCTCTTCCGTATTACCCTGCTGAACAGCAAGTTGGTAAATAAATAGAATCCCTATCGTAATGACAACCCCTTGAACAATGCTTATACCAAGCTCCTTGATACTGAGAAAGGTATCGCTCATCGCCCTGGGAGGACGTTTCATGGTGTCCTTTTCAATAGGTTCGTTTTCATAGACAATCGAACAAGTAGGCCCCATCACTAACTCAAGAAAAATCACATGAACGGGGCTAAAAATCTGCGGAAATACCCAACCCAAAAACAATGGGAGCGATACGGTTAAAATAATGGGGATATGAATAGAAATGATATACTGAACGGCCTTCTTGATGTTTGCGTAAATTCTTCTTCCGGCGGCTATACCGATGGTCAACTTTTCTAAATCATCATTCGTGATAATTAATGCTGCAGCTGATTTTGCAATTTCAGTACCTTTATCCCCCATAGCCACTCCGATATGAGCGGCTTTCAACGCCGGTCCGTCATTGACGCCATCGCCAAGCATAGCAACGACTTCACCCTTCTTTTTCAGGGCATTTACAACGGCCAATTTAGCATCTGGGAACATTCTCGTAAATAAGGTTGTCTGCTCCGCTAATGCGATCATTTCATCTTCCGCCCGGCTCACTATTTCGCTGCCATTGACTGGCGGAGCTAAGCTAATAATTCCAGCCTGGGCCGCTATTGCCTTCGTGGTATCAGCATTATCACCAGTTATTACTTTAACTTTAATCCCCGCCGCATAGATATGCTCGAAGACTTTATCAATATCTTTCTTAGGTGGATCATAAAACACGGTCAGTCCTAAAAATTCAAACGCAAAATCCTGTTGCCTTTTAGGAAAATTATCGCCTTCGAAGTTCGCCTTGCCCACGCCCAATAGACGAAACCCCTGCTCTCCATAGGATTTAACAATACCTCTAATTTTATTCTTCTCATATTCGGGAAGCCTTGAAACGCTTAGAATAGCTTCAGGAGCGCCCTTAGCCGCAATAATCCTTTCTCTATGGCCATTTTCGAAAAGATGGGTCATCATCGGCGGCTTGCCTTCCAGGGGATATTCATGAAATAGCCTGAATCCATTTCTAAGGTCCGGATGCTGCGTTTTTTCGTATATGTTATGCAATGTAATTTCCATCGGATCAAAGGGCACAGGCTCACTACTCCACATAGCGTAATCGATAAGTTCACTCAGCACTGGATCGCCAAATTCTTCCTGTTTATACGAGGCATCACTAGCGTAATTATACAGGCATTTTAACTGCATTGAATTTTGGGTAATGGTTCCCGTCTTATCCGTACAGATCACTGTGGTGCTACCCAACGTCTCAACAATACTGCTTCTTTTGATAATAATTCCTTGACGCATAAGTTTCCAAGCACCAAGTGCCATAAATGTAGTGAATGCAACAGGAATCTCTTCAGGTAGTACTGACATAGCCAAAGTAAGCCCATTTAGTAAGCTTGCAACAAAATTGCCACTCTTAATAAAACTATAGACACATACAAACAAAAAAATTACGATACCAATAACGGCCATTGCTTTTACAAACTTTTGAATTTGCAACTGCAATGGTGAAATCTCTTCTTTGATGCTGCTTATAGACTCGCCTATCTTTCCAACACGCGTCGCTTTGCCAATTTTTGTAACTTCAAATACTGCAAGGCCAGAAACTGTAACGGTTCCGCCATACACCATGTTATCTTCGGATTTATTATCCTTAAATACGGAAAAGCTCTCTCCTGTCAAAGAAGATTCATTAACAGAAAAATCGTTACTATGTAAAATATGGCCGTCTGCGTTTATAATACGTCCTTCTTCGGTAATACAAAGATCCCCTACAACAATCTCATGAGTCGGGATTTCAATAACCTTACCATCACGAATGACCGTACTTAATGGTTCATTTAGCTTTTCTAATTCCTCTAAAGCCCTCTTACTTCGGTTATCTTGATAAAACGATATTGTTGTGACTGCAACAATAGCAGCAAACATAAATACCGCCTCTCCATAATTCCCTACAAGCATATAAATCATGGAGATAACGATCAAAAGAATCAACATCGGCTCCTTCAAAATGCCAACAAGTAGTTCAAACCAGGTGTTTTTATGGTTTTCGCTCAATCGATTCCAACCATATTGATTTCGAGCAGCCGCAACCTCGCTTGCAGAAAGACCTTTCAAATTTTCGGGAATAGGATATGACATATCTCAATAACTAGGTTACCTAAATATAATGAATAATTCCGATTTTAAACCGGTCAAATCTTCTACTGTTCAGGTTATTCTATCACGCTAATTCACGGTTTTTAGCAATATAACACATATTCAATTGGTTTTCAAGGAACGCAAAACACCAAGAAACTCAAAATAACGCACCGTTTAACCTTATTTATATTTTTTTGAGCTCTTCCTCCGGCCAAGTTAGTAGCTCTTTCAATAAATAAGTTTTAGGTGCTGTATCCGCTGTATCTTCCGAGACTTTCTTCAAAAATTCGGGTATATCACCTTCAACTTTAATTAACTCTCCATCCTGAAGAATGTCATAGCCCTCCGCAATCCATTCTTCTATTTTTTTCGTCGTGATTTGTTGTTTCTCCATATACTATATCTTACACCTATGCAACAATAAAAAATACGCCAATAATGGAATATCAATTTTACAAAAAGCAATTGCTTTAAAACTAGAACACCACTAAGCGGTAAATCGTTGGCATGATTATATTCCCTCAAATTCGTACAAACAGTAAGCCATTGAAAGAATTGGCAGTGACAAAAAATTAAAAAGTTTTTTATTACCTTAGTTACATAAATCGAATAAAAAACAACTTGTTTTTCCATTAACGATATGATCACACATATAAAAGTATATGCCTTTGTTTTGAGTGTAGGTTTACTTCCCGCTGTTGGCATCTGTCAGAAAACCGTCACGCCAGGTAGTCGCGATATCAACACTAACTATATTAAACCAGAAAAATCGCTGTACACTGTCTATTATGTCAAAGATAACAACTGGGATAAACAAGGGTCATTGACCTACAACATTATCGCCGCTAATAATCAGCTGACTTTAACTAATACCTATGTTCCCAAGGATTATGCATGGACATCGATGCGAACCACTGTTGCCGATGCAAAAACGCTTAAACCTATAAGCTATTCCAGCGATGGAAAGGAAACAAAACTAAACCTCAGCTTTGGCGAAACAATTACAGGTAATTATTATTCAAAGAAAACTAAAAAAGATAAAAAGATTAGCTTAAATCCGACTCAGCCATTTGTAGATTTTAATTGGATGGATCACCTGATTTTAACACTCCCTTTAGATCTCGGTTATAAAGCGCGCATCCCACAATTCTACTACAATAAAAATTCGGACATTTTCGTTGAAGACTACACAATCAAAGAAGTAAAAAGCTACAGTTATGGTTCCCCAAAAACGGGTAAGCATGACAGTTGGCTAGTTACACTTTTGGAAGAGAGTACCGGTGCCATTTATAATTACGTAGTCGATAAGAAAGATCGAAGGCTGTGGCAACGTGAGATGTCCATGGGTAACGGAAAATGGGAAATTACAGTAAACGAAGAGCTGGACTATCAACCTATTAAAAATAGATTCAACAAAGAACAAGCTGCGCAGCAGATAGCTCAAGGGAACAGTATTATCATCGGGACTGCTTACGCAAGATCTAGCTCAGGAAAAAAACTTGCTGGTCTCGTCAATACCGCAAAAAAGCAGTATGCTCCCAAAGGTACAGAAATCACACTCTTCGCCAACTCTCCTTATTACGAAGAATGGCTGGAAGTCAATAAAAAGATACGAAAACAGAAGAAGTTTCAGGAAGTGCCATTAGATCCTGATTTCGGATATGCTGTTAAAAAAGCAAAGGTATACGACGATGAAGGACATTTCGAATTTACAGATCTGATGCCTGGTAGTTACGTGATCATGGCAAGCTTCGATTTCACCAATTCTTACAATTATTCATACGTATCAGGTTATACTAATTATTACAATTATTGGGGCTATACCGGTTCCACCACAAATTATGGTACGGCAAGATCATCCTATGTGGATAAGGCTAATATCGAAAAACGTATTACCATCGAAAAAGATGGCGAAAAGAAAGAGGTGAGCTTAAAGGAAATGTAACTTAAAAATGAGGCTGTCTCAAAAAGACAGCCTCTTTTTTATGTTATTTCATGATATTTAATTTGATTTAATTAATTGATTTTCATATATTTATATTTCAAAAAAAGATATATGTCATCTCAAAGACCTACTTTTAAGCCTTACTATCAGGATCAGATTATGGCAATTCCCCCAACTTTGGACGAATTGGTCTCCAAAGGACATCCGGTACGTATTGTTAACGATGTGATCAACCGTATCAACATACAGGGTCTTTTGGATGCCTACAAGATAAAAGGCTGTTCCAGTTATCATCCGCAAATGCTGTTGAAGGTTCTGGTGTTTGGCTATGTAAGCAATGTCTACAGCAGTCGGAAACTGGAAACAGCCTGCCGGGAGAATATCAACTTCATGTGGCTGAGCGGCATGAGCTATCCCGATCACAATACCATCAACAGATTTCGTGGTGTCCGCTTAAAAGAAGCACTTCGCAGTGTATTTGAAGAAGTTGTTAAGCTCCTGGCCGAAGAAGGGTTGTTAAGCATAGAAGATGTCTACACCGATGGCACCAAGATAGAGGCTAATGCAAACAGATACACTTTCGTTTGGAAGAAAGCTATCCATACCAATAAGGAAAAGATGAAAGCTGCCTTAAAAGATATATGGGACTACGCCCAAAGTATTGCCAAGTCGGAGGACAACCTCCCGGATCCTCCCGATCTGACGACAATTGACAGCGAAAAAGTCCGGGCTACGGTCGATAAGCTGAACAGAGTCTTATCCGACAAACCTTCGGTAAATAAAAAGATGAAGGCAAAGTTGCGTTATGTAACCAAAAACTATCCAGAGAAGATCGTACAATATGAAGAGCAGGAAGCTACTCTGGGAGACAGAAACAGTTATAGCAAAACAGATCCCGATGCCACCTTTATGCGGATGAAAGAGGATCATATGAAAAATGGCCAGCTCAGACCAGGATATAATATCCAGATATCCACGTCCAATCAATACATCGTCAATTACACCATACATTCCAATCCCACAGATACCAGAACATTATCCGGTCATTTGCAACAACATGAGGACAGCTTTGGAAAAACACCGGGAACCCTTACCGCGGATGCCGGTTATGGCAGTGAAGAAAACTATGCATTACTGGCAGCAAAAAATATTGAGAGCTATGTGAAATATGGTATGTTTGACAAAGGACAGAAAAAGAGCTGTGGGGATAAGAAACCATTTTCTGTAGATAAATTACATTATAATCCTTCACAAGATTGCTATATCTGTCCAATGGGACAGGAAATGCATTGTATAGGTACATTTAGCCAAAAGACCTCCGCAGGCTTCCGGCAGGAAATCAAAAAGTATCAGGCAAAAAACTGCACAAACTGCCCGTTGAATGGCGCCTGTCACAAATCACAGGGAAATAGGATCATCGGGGTGAATAAGCAACTTGAGATTTACAGGAACAGGGCATACCAATTGCTCAACAGCGATGTAGGTGTAGCTAAACGAAAACAGAGGTGTTGTGACGTCGAACCTGTCTTTGCAAACATTAAACAGAACCATGGGTTCCGAAGATTTATGCTCCGGGGTAAAGAAAAAGTGTCCATAGAATGGGGATTATTGGCAATAGCACAAAATCTAAGAAAAAAAGCAGCCTAAAAAGCTACTTTTTGTTCATTTCTCCCCTCCATATGAGTCTTTTTCAAATAACCAACAAACAACACACAAATCTATCTCATAGACTTTTTAAACAAAAAAACTGTCCCAAATAAATTTGAGACAGCCTCTTTTTCCTATTATTCCTGCTTTCCAAACTGTTCAATCCATCGTTCATGTAATTCTAAACGATATCGTTACCACCATTGCGACCTAATGATTTTAATCGCTGCAATTAAGTGATCAAAATCGGATTATAATCGGTGGTAAAATACGTGATACTTCAATTGGAAGAGCCCTACTTATGCTTTTTCATAGTACCGTTTTCACGGAGATGAATATGCCAGCTAAAAGCTTCCTCTAATAAGTGCGGAGTATGCCCCCCCTTTCACAAGCTCGGTTATAGTAATCTAAAAGCTGTTCCTTATAATCGGGGTGTACGCAATTTTCAATAATAACTTTTGCACGTTCCCGAGGCGCTAAACCACGTAAATCGGCCAAACCAAAATCTGTCACTAAAATATCTACATCATGCTCCGTGTGATCTACATGGGAAACCATCGGAACAATATGAGATATTGCATCCCCCTTAGAGGCTGCCTGAGTGACAAAGATGCTCAAATAAGCATTTCGCGCAAAATCGCCCGATCCTCCAATACCATTCATAATATTAGTACCGGAAGTATGGGTAGAATTTACATTTCCATAAATATCAAACTCAATGGCAGTATTGATCGCTATAATCCCCAAACGTTTGATCAATCCAGGAGTATTGGAGATATTTTGCGGGCGTAACACAATTTTATCACGGTATCGATCCAAATGATCAAACACTCTTGAATAACATTCTTCCGAGACTGTTATTGAAGAAGCCGAAGCAAAATCAAGTTTTCCGGCATCGATAAGGTCGAATGTACTATCTTGCAAGACCTCGGAAAACATGGTTAAATTTCGAAACTTACTATGTATAAATCCCGTCAAAACAGCATTGGCAACTTTTCCAATACCCGCTTGAAGCGGCATTAAACTCTCTGACAAATGGCCAAGTTCCACTTCATTTTCAAAAAAGTTTAAAATATGCTTGGCTATGGCTGTTGTTTTGATATCGGGTTCAGCAATATCAGCAGGGCTATCCAATTCATTCGTAAAAACAATCCCCACCACCTTGCTTGGGTCCAAAGGAATAGTTTTACGCCCAATTTTATTTTCAGGAGCGACGATTGGAATAACATTACGCCGTGGATAATCCTCTGCCTGGTAAATATCATGTATCCCCTTGATGCTCATCGGGATCGCTGTATTTATCTCCAAAATAACCTGCTTAGCCAAAGCAGCAAAAGTCGCTGAATTGCCCACAGAAGTCGTTGGAACAATACTTCCGTCAGATTCAATTGCTGCAACTTCGAGAACGGCAATGTCTACTTGAGGTAAATTCTTATTGTGCAGCAATTCTGCTGTTTCGCTTAGATGTTGATCAATAAACAATACATCTCCAGTATTTATTTTATTACGGAGAATACGATCTACCTGGAAAGGCATGCGCTTGGATAGTGCTCCCGCCTCGGCCAATTTACCGTCAGTTCCATGCCCTAAAGAAGCCCCTGTGATCAAGGTTATTTTCAATGGATCCACCTTGGCTCGTTCAGCTAATGCCGGTAATACAACCTTGCTATCCCCAGCCTTCGTAAAACCACTAGATCCAACCACCATTCCATTTTGAAATAATTTAGCGGCTTCCTCCCCTGTAATTACTTTATCATGTAAGCTTTGAACTTTTATTCTTTCGTAAGCCATAGTGTTATAATTTTATTTTATTCAGTTATTGTAAACTTAAGAAATTGAAAGCTATTTAATATATATCATAGAGCTTTACACCAAACAATTTTAGCATTTTTTCCAGCGCTATATTTATTGTCATGTGACACAAAATTATCCAAACGCGACTAAGAATACGCAATTAGCTAAAAATCAAAAATATACAACAAATCATAGCAAAAAAATAGTTTACATCACCTACATTTATAATTTATATCATACTGTAAATAAATAACTTACCCATAATACATAAAAATTAGAGTAAGTAAATACTAACTTTCATGATAGATAAAAACCGTTTTACTGTAAGTGCGCACTCACCTTTAATAAGTAAAAGGTGCCGTATAGTAAAAAAGTCTTACCTTTGTCAAATAGGATGATAGTTTAAAATGAATACACAAGATATTACGACAGATGCAAAATATGTCAACCGTTATTACATGACGGAAGTAGACTCATTTGAAGATAGCATTTATTGTCATCACGCTATTATAGCAGAGCAATATATTTCCGAGCATCGCCACGATAAGGATCAATTTCTATATACCGAAGGCGGTGTGGTTTTTATCAAAACAGAGAAAAAGTCATATTTCTTACCAGCGCGTCATTATTTATGGATTCCTGCCGGTATAAAGCATAGTATTCATCCGAGCACACCAGAGGTCGTTATGCGTAATTTATACTTTCCAAAAGCCAATAATGATGCTCCATTTTACAGCAAGATGGGAATTTATCCTGTAAATGATCTTTTGATAGAGCTTATCATGTTCACTAACCGCTGGAACGGCAATATATTTCCAGTTGAAGAGCCTAAATACAGCATTGCTACTGCATTTAAACTTATCCTTCCAGAGTTATCCCTGCATGAACTTCCATTAGCCCTGCCCTATCCCAGTCACCAAAAATTAAAGGATATAGTCACTTACCTAGAAGAAAATATAACGGAAAATGTCAACTTTAAAAAGCTTGCAGGATTATTTAACATTAGCGAACGCACATTAGCCAGATTGTTTCAAAAAGAATTAAATATGTCTTTTATCCAATATTACACAATCCTCAGAATGCTGACGGCACTTAAGCTGCTTTTGGACGAAAAATTGAGTGTAAATGAAGTTGCATTCAAAGTGGGGTATAATAGCTTACCCACATTTAGTAACACATTCAATAAGGTTGTCGGTATCCGTCCCAGCGAATATGTCAAACAAAAAGAATTGCTTATATAAAAATGTTTACCTAATTTAGGTCAATAAACCTAATTCAGGATGAAATTCAAACATATCATTTATAGTGCTGGAATTCTATTGCTTAGCACTAATCTATTTGCCAACGCTCAAGACAAGAAACCCAAACCCATTCAATTATTTAATGGGAAAGACTTAAAGAACTGGACCCCTAAGATTAGAAATCACAAAGTTGGGGATAATTATAAAAATACATTTCGCGTAGAAGACGGATTACTTAAGGTGAGATATGATGGCTATGATAATTTCAATTTTCAGTATGGCCACCTGTTCTATAATAAAGAATTCTCTGCTTATCTATTACGTGTCACTTACCGATTTGTTGGTGAACAGGCGAATGGTGGTGAAGGCTGGGCCTGGCGTAATAGTGGAGCCATGTTACATGGACAAGATCCAAAAACCATGGGCGTAGATCAGGACTTTCCAATATCAATTGAAGGACAGCTGTTGGGCGGAAATGGCAAAGATGAACGGACCACAAGTAATTTGTGTACCCCAGGTACCAACGTTGTTATGGACAACAAATTATTCACGCCACATTGCATCAGCTCAACATCCAAAACTTATGCCGGGGACCAATGGGTAACTGCGGATTTCCTAGTGCTGGGCGACTCTTTAGTACAGCATATTCTTGAAGATAAAGTAGTCTTACAGTATACTAAGCCCCAAATTGGTGGCGGAAACGTAAGCGATTTTGACCCAAACGTAAAAAAAGATGGTCAGCTATTGACTAAAGGTACCATTTCACTTCAAAGTGAAAGTCATCCGATTGACTTCAAAAAGGTAGAGCTTTACGATTTAGAACCTTATATGAAAGATCCAAACAAATTGAAAAAGGTTATTGCCGAATTGCTACCCAATTTGCACCAATAAGGTTTGCAAGAAAGGATTAAACGTAAAAAAGCATCGAATATCGATGCTTTTTTATTTACAATTCGCTTGGAAAGAGAAATCCAAAGTATATAACATAAAGAAAAGGGATACAGCGAGCTGTACCCCTCAATATCTATACAAAAAGCTTACGCTAAACCGTTAACAAATTTAGTTAACTTAGATTTGTTGTTTGAAGCTTTTTTCTTGTGGATCACATTTTTCTTTGCCAAACGATCAAGCATAGAAATTACGCGTGGTAACAATGTTTTTGCTTCTTCCGCAGAAGTAGTATGACGTAATTTTTTGATTGCGTTACGTGTAGTTTTTGCTTGGTAACGGTTTCTTAAACGTTTAGTAGCGTTTGCTCTAATTCTTTTGATCGCTGATTTATGATTTGCCATTTTTTTTAGCTAATTTTTATTCAATTTTTTTCTTGTAATTCGGACTGCAAAAATAACACCTTATTTTCAATATTCAAAATCTATTTTATTTTTTAGGTTTAGTATATTTGCAGCATGCAAAAATTATCGATGGATGAACTTCAACGTACAGATGTTGAATCGTTTAAAAAACAAGAAAAAACTCCAATCGCAATCATTATGGACAATGTACGGAGCATGCATAATGTAGGCTCGGCCTTTCGTACAGCAGATGGGTTTGCTATTGAAAAAATATACTTGTGTGGCATCACCGGAACGCCTCCCCATCGCGAAATCGAAAAGACAGCCTTAGGAGCAACCCAATCGGTCGCTTGGGAATATCATCAGGATACTGCAGCTGTCGTCGATCAGCTTCGGTCAGAAGGCTATGTCATTGTTGCCATTGAGCAAGCAGATAACAGTGTTATGCTACATGATTTCAAACCCGAAAATCACCAAAAATATGCATTGATTTTTGGAAATGAAGTCAATGGGGTTGATGAAGAGGTCATGAGAAAAATTGATACCTGTATCGAAATACCGCAATACGGAACGAAACACTCCTTCAATGTATCTGTCGCAATTGGCATTATTCTTTGGGATTTTATCCAAAAACGCAATTCCATTTAAAAATTTATCAATAAAGGTCACATTCCTATTCACATTGCTTCCATTTTAGAAAGCAAAATAGTAGATTTGTGTGCAAAATTTAAAGAAGAAATGAGTGTATTAGTTAATAAAGATTCAAAAGTAATCGTTCAAGGTTTCACTGGAAACGAAGGTACTTACCATGCTACTCAAATGATTGAGTACGGAACAAATGTAGTTGGTGGTGTTACTCCTGGTAAAGGTGGTCAACAACACTTAGACCGTCCTGTATTCAATACTGTTCAAGATGCAGTAGACGCTACAGGAGCTAATGTTTCTATTATCTTTGTACCTCCAGCATTTGCTGCGGATGCGATCATGGAAGCTGCCGCTGCAGGTATTGAAGTGATTGTTTGTATCACAGAAGGTATCCCGACAAAGGATATGATCCAAGTTAAATCTTATTTAAGCGACAAAAACTCTCGTTTAATCGGTCCTAACTGTCCAGGTATTATCACTGCAGACGAAGCTAAAATCGGTATCATGCCAGGATTTATCTTCAAAAAAGGTAATGTAGGTGTTGTTTCTAAGTCGGGAACTTTGACTTACGAAGCTGTAGATCAAACGGTAAAAGCGGGATTAGGAATTACAACTGCAATCGGAATTGGTGGCGACCCTATTATCGGTACAACAACAAAAGAAGCTGTTGAATTATTGATGAATGATCCTGAAACTGAAGCTATCATCATGATTGGTGAAATCGGTGGTGGAATGGAAGCTGAAGCTGCTCGTTGGATCAAAGAACATGGTACTAAACCTGTTGTTGGATTTATCGCAGGCCAAACAGCGCCTCCAGGACGTCGTATGGGACACGCTGGTGCAATTGTAGGTGGTGCAGACGACACAGCAGCTGCAAAAATGAAAATTATGCGTGAGTGTGGGATCCGTGTTGTTGAGTCTCCAGCTGAAATCGGAAAAGCAATCGCTGAAGAATTGGCTAAATAACTAGCTGATAAAGCATATAAAAGAAAGGGAATCAAAAATTTGATTCCCTTTCTTTTTCTTAATTGGCGACGATACACACTATATCGGCATTGCTTCATCTGCCGATGGTCCATATAAGCCAGGTACAGCAATATCCAACAATCGTAAATATACCGTTAACTGACCACGATGATGTATTATATGGTTATTAACAATAAAACGTATCGCTCCGGCTCGGGGTAAACGTGCAATAACATAATCTCCAGATTGTAACACCCACTCTTTAAACCAGTCTTCCTCTTGAATACCTTCAATTGCGGCCTTATTATTTTCCAATCCCATTGTTAAGATTTCTTTTAATTCTTCTACAGAGGACACTTTAATAGGTTGATAATCCACTCTGAAATCGAATACATCTTTTGGTATTGCCTGGTGTACCCAGTTGTGTAGTCCAACCACGTGAGAAGCCAGCTCACCCAAGCGCATTGACTTATCGTGCGGACGCCAATCCAATTTATCATCCGGTATACGATCTAAAATACGTCTTGTGTTTTTGGTTTCTTGATCCAATTCGATCAAATAACTCTTTTTAATACTCATATAAATATTAATTGACTAATTGAAAATCCTTTAATACAGTTACTCCATAAGGAGTTTCCACTGCCTTATGTGCAGCAGCCCGCGCAATAGTTCCCTCCACATAGGTTACTTTGAGGGGTAAAAATGTATTACTCAACACACTTTCATGGAACAAAGATTCATACCAGGTACAAGCCGCAGTAAAACGTCCGTAATCTAAATTTAGATGATAACCATCGCGTGTAAAATGATCTCCGATAAAACTTGAGCGTGCATTTTGGACCGCTGTGCCGCACGGCACTAATAGATCAAAATTCCCCCAGTTAAAGACCTCTCGAGAAGTACGGGCAATCGCCTTATACATAATATCCTGACTACGGTTATAACGGACAAAACCTTCGTGAGATGCCCCATTTTGATATGCCCAAGTCTGATGCAATATATATCTTGTCTCAGGAAATGCAACATGCTTCGTTACGTACTCATACAAAAGGGGAAGATCTTTCGCATAGGAATCATAATCACCCGATAGTGGACTTGCTTGCTGAAAGCTGATATAATCCCAGGCTTCATCTATTAACGCCTCAGATAAGCGTTCATTTGCTTTCTCAGACATTTTTCCATCAATATTGATTTTGCGATAGCGGTAAGCAGGCTTATCATCTTTTGCATTCCTTACATGTAAACTCAAAGGAGCTCCGCCAATATAGAGATTTCCGATCACTATCTTTTTCTTTCCTGCTTTCGCTAATTCATATAAATTTTGTTCAATAGCATCTTCGGAAAAGCTATTACCAATGGCCAAAATGCGTAAGACGCCGTCGTCTAGAGATTTATTCTGCGCAATTAGTCGATCATGCTTTAGAAAGAACAAGATCAAAAAAATGAATATCGATATCTGTTTTATTTTCATCATAATAAAATGCAATAAGCACTAAATTAGTTAATATCTGGCACAAATACGAATGATAGCAAATAGAAATAGGATAGGGATTGGTCACGCAGCGAGTAAGGATGGGAAAAATTACATGGCAGATGGATAGCCTCCGCTGGACCGGGCTCTCCGACGGTCCTGTGCTGCGATAACCGATAGGCGAAGGATAGGCAATAGCCTCTACATGGAAATACGGAAGTATGTATCCAAACGAAAGAAGCCCTTGACTGTTTCCAGCAAGGGCTTCCGTGTAAAAAAAGGCACCGACCTACTCTCCCACCTGTTACGGCAATACCATCGGCTCTGGCGGGCTTGACTGCTCTGTTCGGAATGGGAAGAGGTAGACACCGCCGATATAGGCACCTAAAAATCTTTATTGGCTGCTATGGTATGATCAGTTATGAGCATATCCATGCCAATTGACATATATACTGAAAGAGTTACGTTTCTGTACGTTTCAAAAATTAAAGAGGAAGACAACAGTGTCTGTCTGCTTGAGAAAGCTTCGGGCTATTAGTACCACTTGGCTTTGGTCTCTCAACCTTTACACCTATGGCCTATCAACGTAGTCATCTTCTACGACCCTATAAGGAAGTCTCATCTCGTGGCTAGTTTCGCACTTAGATGCTTTCAGCGCTTATCTATTCCAGACGTAGCTACCCTGCCGTACACCTGGCGGCATAACAGGTTCACCAGAGGTCTGTCCAACCCGGTCCTCTCGTACTAAGGTCAGATCCACTCAAACTTCCAACGCCCACAACAGATAGGGACCGAACTGTCTCGCGACGTTCTGAACCCAGCTCGCGTGCCACTTTAATGGGCGAACAGCCCAACCCTTGGGACCTTCTCCAGCCCCAGGATGTGACGAGCCGACATCGAGGTGCCAAACCTCCCCGTCGATATGAGCTCTTGGGGGAGATCAGCCTGTTATCCCCAGCGTACCTTTTATCCTTTGAGCGATGGCCCTTCCATACAGAACCACCGGATCACTATGTCCGTCTTTCGACCCTGTTCGACTTGTCGGTCTCACAGTCAAGCAAGCTTATGCCATTGCACTCCGCGTACGGTTACCAAGCGTACTGAGCTTACCTTTGAAAGCCTCCGTTACCTTTTTGGAGGCGACCACCCCAGTCAAACTACCCACCAAACAATGTCCTCGGCATTGCCGAGTTAGAAACCGGATACAGAAAGGGCGGTATTTCAAGGTTGATTCCATGACTCCTGGCGAAGCCACTTCAACATCTCCCGCCTATCCTACACATCCTGTACCCAATCTCAATGTTAAGCTATAGTGAAGGTGCATGGGGTCTTTCCGTCCCGTTGCGGGTAATCGGCGTCTTCACCGATACCACAATTTCACCGAGCTCATGGCTGAGACAGCGCCCAGATCGTTACACCATTCGTGCAGGTCGGAACTTACCCGACAAGGAATTTCGCTACCTTAGGACCGTTATAGTTACGGCCGCCGTTTACTGGGGCTTCGATTCAATGCTTCTCTTGCGATGACATCCCCTCTTAACCTTCCAGCACCGGGCAGGTGTCAGGCCTTATACTTCATCTTGCGATTTTGCAAAGCCATATGTTTTTGTTAAACAGTCGCCTGGGCCTTTTCACTGCGGCTGCTCTTTCGAGACAGCGCCCCTTCTCCCGAAGTTACAGGGCCATTTTGCCGAGTTCCTTAGCCATGACTCACTCGAGCACCTTAGGATTCTCTCCTCGACCACCTGTGTCGGTTTGCGGTACGGGTCTTCATAACCTGAAGCTTAGCGGGTTTTCTTGGAAGTCTGTTTACCTGCTCTATCAGCGCCACCGGAGCTTTGCTGTACTATTGGGTTTCAGCTAGAGTTGCGGATTTGCCTACAACCCCAATACCTACGCCTTTCAACGAACTATTCCGTCAGTTCGCGGCAGTGTCACTACTCCGTCACCACATCGCAGTTATGAAGAGTACTGGAATATTAACCAGTTGTCCATCGGCTTGCCCCTTTCGGGTGCGCCTTAGGTCCCGACTGACCCTGATCCGATTAACGTTGATCAGGAAACCTTGGTCTTTCGGTGGGCGGGTTTCTCACCCGCCTTATCGTTACTTATGCCTACATTTGCTTTTCCATAACCTCCACACAGCATTACCACTGTGCTTCTCCGGCGATGGAATGCTCCCCTACCAGATGCACATCTTTCAGTGCAAATCCATAGCTTCGGTACCGTTCTTGATGCCCGTTTATTATCCACGCCCGGCCGCTCGACTAGTGAGCTGTTACGCACTCTTTAAATGAATGGCTGCTTCCAAGCCAACATCCTAGCTGTCTGGGCAACCGGACCTCGTTAGTTCAACTTAGAACGGATTTGGGGACCTTAGCTGATGGTCTGGGTTCTTTCCCTCTCGGCCTTGGACCTTAGCACCCAAAGCCTCACTGCCGGCTATATTTGATAGCATTCGGAGTTCGTCTGGATTTGGTAGGATTTGACTCCCCCGCACCCAATCGGTAGCTCTACCTCTATCAAACTCTACGCCGACGCTGTTCCTAAAAACATTTCGGGGAGTACGAGCTATTTCCCAGTTTGATTGGCCTTTCACCCCTACCCTCAGGTCATCCGGAAACTTTTCAACGTTTATCGGTTCGGTCCTCCATTACATGTTACTGCAACTTCAACCTGCCCAAGGGTAGATCACAAGGTTTCGCGTCTACCTCATCTGACTATCCGCCCTATTAAGACTCGCTTTCGCTTCGGCTGCGTCCCTGAAGGACTTAACCTTGCCAGACAAGAGTAACTCGTAGGCTCATTATGCAAAAGGCACGCTGTCACAGAACTCGTCTGCTCCAACCGCTTGTAAGCACACGGTTTCAGGTTCTTTTCACTCCCCTGTTCGGGGTTCTTTTCACCTTTCCCTCACGGTACTGGTTCACTATCGGTCTCTCAGGAGTATTTAGCCTTACCAGATGGTGCTGGTGGATTCCCACAGGATTTCTCCGGTCCCGCGGTACTCAGGATACCACTATGTCAACATTCTTTACCTGTACGGGGCTCTCACCCTTATTGCGCAGTTTCCCACCTGCTTCCAGTTCATAGCGCTGTACAATCTCGTGGTCCTACAACCCCGTCTATGCCGTAACATAAACGGTTTGGGCTCTTTCCCGTTCGCTCGCCACTACTTGGGAAATCATTGTTATTTTCTTCTCCTACGCCTACTTAGATGTTTCAGTTCAGCGCGTTCGCGTTTTATACGGCTATTCTTCAAATAGCCAGGTTGCCCCATTCGGAAATCTACGGATCACGTCGCATTTGCCAATCCCCGCAGCTTATCGCAGCTTATCACGTCCTTCTTCGCCTCTGAGAGCCTAGGCATCCCCCGTGTGCCCTTATTTACTTTCTTCACCGGCATAGCCTTTTGCTACTATGCGGCTGCTTTTGATATATATACACCTATGCTACGTAAAGATTCGTTCGGCCTTGACCGAGGGTCTCCTCTTTACATCGGACACATACACGTATTGTCTCTATACTGTTGTCTTCTCTTGTAATTTTTTTTCTCTTTCAATATGTCAAAGAACTCTTTTTCCGGTTTGTTTCTTCGGAGCATCTGTCGATGTTCCTACCGGAGATGTGGAGAATAACGGATTCGAACCGTTGACCCCCTGCGTGCAAGGCAGGTGCTCTAGCCAGCTGAGCTAATTCCCCTTTAATTTTAGTAGTCCCGAGCAGATTTGAACTGCTGACCCCTACATTATCAGTGTAGTGCTCTAACCAACTGAGCTACGGGACTAGCTATTTCCTGTTCATCTATCTCTCTCGGTCCTGCTCCCTTAGGGGCGGGCACTTTCTTCTGATGTTTTTTTCTTCTGCAATCATATGTAACGTGACGAGTACCGATCCGCGATACTCTAGAAAGGAGGTATTCCAGCCGCACCTTCCGGTACGGCTACCTTGTTACGACTTAGCCCCAATTATCGGTTTTACCCTAACACGCTCCTTGCGGTAACATGCTTTAGGTACCCCCAACTTTCATGGCTTGACGGGCGGTGTGTACAAGGCCCGGGAACGTATTCACCGCGTCATTGCTGATACGCGATTACTAGCGAATCCAACTTCATGGGGTCGAGTTGCAGACCCCAATCCGAACTGTGAATGGCTTTTAGAGATTAGCATCATATTGCTATGTAGCTGCCCGCTGTACCATCCATTGTAGCACGTGTGTAGCCCCGGACGTAAGGGCCATGATGACTTGACGTCGTCCCCACCTTCCTCTCTGCTTGCGCAGGCAGTCTGTTTAGAGTCCCCACCACTACATGCTGGCAACTAAACATAGGGGTTGCGCTCGTTGCGGGACTTAACCCAACACCTCACGGCACGAGCTGACGACAGCCATGCAGCACCTAGTTTCGTGTCCCGAAGGACGGATGCGTCTCTGCATCCTTCACTAACTTTCAAGCCCGGGTAAGGTTCCTCGCGTATCATCGAATTAAACCACATGCTCCTCCGCTTGTGCGGGCCCCCGTCAATTCCTTTGAGTTTCACCCTTGCGGGCGTACTCCCCAGGTGGATAACTTAACGCTTTCGCTGGGACGCTGGCTGTCTATCGCCAACATCGAGTTATCATCGTTTAGGGCGTGGACTACCAGGGTATCTAATCCTGTTCGATACCCACGCTTTCGTGCATCAGCGTCAATACCAGCTTAGTGAGCTGCCTTCGCAATCGGAGTTCTAAGACATATCTATGCATTTCACCGCTACTTGTCTTATTCCGCCCACTTCAAATGGATTCAAGCCCGTCAGTATCAAAGGCACTGCGATGGTTGAGCCACCGTATTTCACCCCTGACTTAACAGGCCGCCTACGCACCCTTTAAACCCAATAAATCCGGATAACGCTCGGATCCTCCGTATTACCGCGGCTGCTGGCACGGAGTTAGCCGATCCTTATTCTTCCAGTACATTCAGCTAGATACACGTATCTAGGTTTATTCCTGGACAAAAGCAGTTTACAACCCATAGGGCAGTCATCCTGCACGCGGCATGGCTGGTTCAGGCTTCCGCCCATTGACCAATATTCCTTACTGCTGCCTCCCGTAGGAGTCTGGTCCGTGTCTCAGTACCAGTGTGGGGGATTCTCCTCTCAGAGCCCCTAGACATCGTCGCCTTGGTAAGCCGTTACCCTACCAACTAGCTAATGTCACGCGAGCCCATCTCTATCCTATAAATATTTAATCAACTGAACATGCGAACTGTTGATATTATGCGGTGTTAATCTCTCTTTCGAGAGGCTATCCCCCTGATAGAGGTAGGTTGCTCACGCGTTACGCACCCGTGCGCCACTCTCACCAGTGGTAGCAAGCTACCACCGGATCCCGTCCGACTTGCATGTATTAGGCCTGCCGCTAGCGTTCATCCTGAGCCAGGATCAAACTCTCCATTGTAAAATGAAGTTTTTGATTCCAACTATTTATAAATAATCAGAATTCTTTTTTTATATCTCTGATCTTGGATCGAATTGAACGAATTACTTGAATTTGTTCATGACTTTCGTTTGTCTACTCGTCACGCTTACATGATTGTGTTTTCTTAAAGAACTTTTCCCGCTTCAACTTCCGTATCCGCTATATTCCGATGGCACCAGGCCGTCTTTATCTTTTTTTGTTTTTCCCTCCGTTTCCGTTGGGACTGCAAAGGTAGAAATCTTTTTTGAACTTCCAAAAACTTTCTGAAGTTTTTTTCTTTTCCCTTTTTTCGATTTCCGCGTTTAAAATACACCGGACGGGATTTTAAATCCTGCCAGACTTCTCTTAAACCCTTCTTTTTTTCAGGGTTCCTTCTCTCGAAGCAACCGTCCCTCCCTTGCGGAGTGGTGCAAAGATAGGAAGTTTACAAACAAACTTCCAAGCCTTTTGTTTATTATTTTTTAATATAACGGTTAACTGGCTGTAACATTGAGAGATTATTTCAGAAAAAGCACCTGAAGGAAAGTATATAAGGGGGGCAAAGACACACCCCACAATTAAATAAAGGACTGCATTTCGGATCAGCTAGCGGATAAGCATAAGAGAAATTATCCGCGCTATAAAGCGTTTGAGCAGTATAAATTTCCATAATGATGAACAAATTACACCCCATCCCCTTTACTGATCCCTAATAATTAAAAGAAAATATAGTATAATCCGCAGTTATATAAAACAAAAAAGGGTCCAAGTATGTACTTGAACCCTTTATATAAAATAATCGATTAACGATTAATCTTCTTCTTTCGAAGCCAACAATTGATCGTACTCTTCACGAGAACCTACGATTAAGTTGCTGTATTGACGAATACCTGTACCAGAAGGGATCAAGTGACCAACAATTACGTTTTCTTTCAAACCTAATAAGTTATCACGTTTACCAGCGATAGCAGCCTCGTTCAACACTTTTGTAGTCTCTTGGAAAGAGGCTGCAGAGATGAACGATTTCGTACCCAATGAAGCTCTGGTAATACCTTGCAACAATGGACTTGACGTTGCCGGAATTGCTTCACGAACTTCCACAAGTTTTAAGTCACGACGTTTCAGACTAGAGTTTTCCTCTCTTAATTTACGTAAAGAAACAATTTGTCCTGGACGTAGTGTATTAGAGTCTCCTGCGTCAACAACGACTTTTTTGTCAAACAAGGAATCGTTTTCTTCCATGAAATCCCATTTGTTTACAGCTTCTTTTTCTAAGAAACGAGTATCCCCTGGATCTTCAATGTTAACTTTTTGCATCATTTGGTGAACGATCGTTTCAAAGTGTTTATCGTTGATCTTCACACCTTGCAGACGGTATACCTCTTGGATACCATTCACAATGTAATGTTGTACCGCTGAAGGACCTTTAATCGATAAGATATCCGCTGGAGAGATCGAACCATCCGACAATGGCATACCAGCTTTCACAAAGTCATTATCCTGAACAAGGATATGTTTGGAAAGAGGTACCAAATATTTCTTGATTTGACCATCACGAGATTCGATAGACATCTCACGGTTACCACGTTTCACACCACCTAATGTTACCACACCGTCGATTTCTGTCACAACAGCAGGATTAGAAGGATTACGTGCTTCGAATAACTCTGTTACACGTGGTAGACCACCGGTGATATCTCTCGTTTTACCTGTAGAACGAGGGATCTTAACTAAGATACCACCTTCTTTTACAGTCACGCCATTGGCCACAGCAACGTGTGCTCCCACTGGAATATTGTATGTACGGATCACTTCTCCAGATTTATCTAAAATCTTAATGGACGGGTTTTTCGTTTTATCACGTGTCTCGATAATTACTTTCTCTTTGTGACCAGTTTGCTCATCTGATTCTTCACGGAAGGTAACACCTTCGATGATAGCATCAAATTCAACCTTACCGGCAAACTCAGAAATAATAACCGCATTATATGGATCCCACTCGACCAATTTATCACCTTTTGATACAGCGGCACCATCTTCAACGAACAACTGCGAACCGTAAGGAATATTTTGTTGGAAAACAACTTTATTATGTGCATCGATGATTTTGACTTCACCAGAACGGCCTAAGACCACCTGATGCGTGCCATGATCGTTTGTTTGCGAAACTGTACGTACATTTTCAAATTCGATTTTACCATCGTATTTCGAAATGATACTTGAATCAGCAGCAATGTTCGATGCCGTACCACCCACGTGGAATGTACGAAGTGTCAACTGTGTACCTGGCTCACCAATTGATTGCGCAGCGATAACACCCACAGCTTCACCTAACTGAACGCGCTTACCTGACGCCAAGTTGCGTCCGTAACAACATGCACACACACCACGCTTAGATTCACAAGTTAATACCGTACGGATCTCAATTCCTTCGATACCTGCTTTTTCAATAGTCTCAGCAATTTCTTCCGTGATGTCTTCGTTTGCAGAAACGATCAATTCCTCTGTATCTGGGTGGAATACATCATGCAATGGTGTACGACCCAAAATACGATCGAACAATGGCTCAACAACATCATCATTATCTTTCAATGCTGTTGTATAAATACCACGTAAACCACCACAATCTTGTTCCACAACGATCATATCTTGCGCTACGTCATGTAAACGACGAGTCAAATAACCCGCATCCGCCGTTTTCAATGCCGTATCGGCAAGACCTTTACGCGCACCGTGTGTAGAGATAAAGTACTCCAATACCGACAAACCTTCTTTAAAGTTTGATAAGATCGGGTTTTCAATAATCTCTCCACCAGAAGTACCTGATTTTTGAGGTTTCGCCATCAAACCACGCATACCGCATAACTGACGGATCTGCTCTTTCGAACCACGAGCTCCAGAATCCAACATCATATAAACTGAGTTGAAACCTTGGTTATCATTCGAAAGAATATCCATAACGTGCGCCGTCAACCTGTTGTTGATACGCGTCCAGATATCGATGATTTGGTTGTAACGTTCGTTGTTTGTAATGAAACCCATGTTATAGTTATTCATTACTTCTTCAACCTCGTTAGTTGCTTGTTGAATCAATTCAGCTTTCGCAGCAGGAATGTTCAAATCTTCCAAGTTGAACGAAAGACCACCTTTGAAGGCTGTTTGATATCCCAATTCTTTCATATCATCCAAGAACTGTGCTGCACGGGCCATACCCGTAGTCTTCACAATTTCACCGATGATATTACGCAAAGATTTTTTCGTAAGCAATTCATTGACAAATCCCATTTCGTCAGGAACAACTTGGTTGAAGATCACACGACCTACAGTTGTTTCTAATAAGGTATCAACGATGCTACCATCTTTTTGTCTAACTTTTGTTTTTACTTTAATCCAAGCGTGAAGGTCAATTTGCTTCTCATTTAAAGCGATGATAACCTCTTCAGCCGAATAGAAAGTCATATCTTGACCTCTTACGATGTGATCGCCAGCAGTTCTACGGCCTTTAGTAATATAATAAAGACCCAATACCATGTCTTGAGATGGTACTGTGATTGGAGAACCATTCGCAGGGTTTAAGATATTGTGCGCGCCTAACATTAAGATTTGGGCTTCCAAAACTGCAGCATTACCAAGCGGTAAGTGGACTGCCATCTGGTCACCGTCAAAATCGGCGTTGAACGCTGTACACACTAATGGGTGTAATTGAATAGCTTTACCCTCTACTAAGGTAGGTTGGAAAGCCTGAATACCCAAACGGTGAAGCGTAGGTGCACGGTTTAGCAATACAGGGTGACCTTTCAATACATTTTCAAGGATATCCCATACCACAGGATCTTTACGATCAACGATTTTCTTAGCTGATTTTACTGTTTTTACAATACCACGCTCGATCATCTTACGGATGATAAACGGTTTGTAAAGTTCTGCAGCCATATCTTTAGGAAGACCACACTCGTGTAATTTCAAGTGCGGACCTACAACAATTACCGAACGAGCCGAATAATCCACACGCTTACCTAACAAGTTTTGACGGAAACGACCTTGTTTACCTTTCAAAATATCAGATAAAGACTTCAATGCACGGTTACCTTCTGTCTTAACAGCGTTCACTTTACGTGAGTTGTCAAACAAAGAGTCTACCGCTTCTTGAAGCATACGTTTTTCGTTACGTAAGATTACTTCAGGAGCCTTGATTTCGATCAAACGTTTTAGACGGTTGTTACGGATAATCACACGACGGTATAAGTCATTCAAATCCGAAGTCGCAAATCGACCACCATCCAAAGGTACTAAAGGACGTAATTCAGGTGGAATGATTGGAACAATTTTCACAATCATCCATTCTGGACGATTCTCGATATTTTCACGTGAACTACGGAAAGCTTCAACTACATGAAGGCGTTTCAATGCCTCATTTTTACGTTGTTGAGAAGTCTCATTAGCAGCTTGGTGACGTAAATCGTACGACAATTGATCCAAATCAATACGTTTCAACAAATCTTCTAACGCCTCAGCACCCATTTTAGCAACGAATTTTTGAGGATCGTTATCGTCTAAATATTGATTTTCTTTTGGTAGGGTATCTAAGATATCTAAATATTCTTCTTCAGTCAAGAAGTCCATAAAGTTGATACCATCTTCTTCCTTAATACCAGCTTGGATAACCACATAACGTTCGTAGTAAATGATCATATCCAATTTCTTGGTAGGAAGTCCCAATAAATAACCAATTTTATTAGGAAGAGAACGGAAGTACCAGATGTGTGCAACAGGAACCACCAAGTTGATGTGTCCCATACGCTCACGACGTACTTTTTTCTCAGTTACTTCAACACCACAACGGTCACATACGATACCTTTATAGCGGATACGTTTGTATTTACCACAGTGACATTCGTAATCCTTTACGGGACCAAAAATACGCTCACAGAATAAACCGTCACGTTCCGGCTTGTAGGTACGATAGTTAATCGTTTCTGGTTTTGTAACTTCACCACTTGAGCGTTCCAGAATAGTTTCTGGAGAAGCCAAGCTGATCGTAATCGACGTGAAGTTGCTTTTAATTTTATTATCTTTTTTGTAAGACATACTTATTCAAAAGTTAAAGCTCTATAAAGAAGCTTTGAAGGACCGAGCCCTTCAAAGCCCTAATTGCTTAATTAATCCAATGTGATATCTAGACCCAATCCACGCAACTCGTGTACCAATACGTTGAACGATTCTGGTACCGATGGTGTCGGAAGATTGTTACCTTTTACGATTGCTTCGTAAGTTTTGGCACGACCGACCACGTCATCCGATTTCACAGTCAAGATTTCTTGAAGGATGTTAGACGCACCGAATGCTTCCAATGCCCAAACCTCCATCTCACCAAAACGTTGACCACCGAATTGTGCTTTACCACCGAGAGGTTGTTGTGTTATTAATGAGTACGGACCGATTGAACGTGCGTGCATTTTATCATCCACCATGTGACCTAATTTCAGCATGTAGATTACACCCACTGTTGTTGGTTGGTCAAAACGGTCACCTGTCAATCCGTTGTACAAGTATGTACGTCCAGATTTTGGTAAGCCAGCTTTCGCTACCCAATCCTGTACCTGATCCATTTCAGCACCGTCAAAGATAGGTGTAGCAAATTTAACCCCTAATTTTTGACCTGCCCAACCCAATACAGTTTCGTAGATCTGCCCCAAATTCATCCGCGAAGGTACCCCTAGTGGGTTCAACACGATATCAACTGGTGTACCATCTTCTAAGAAAGGCATATCCTCATCACGTACAATACGTGCAACGATACCTTTATTACCGTGACGACCAGCCATCTTATCCCCTACTTTCAGCTTACGTTTTTTAGCAACGTAAACTTTAGCCATCTGCACAATTCCGGAAGGAAGCTCATCACCGACAGATACTGCAAATTTATCCCGTTTGAACGAACCTAGCTCTTCATTAATTTTAATGTTATAATTATGAAGGGCCATTTTGATCAACTCGTTTTTATCTTCGTCAGTTGTCCATCCCATCGGGTTGATGTTGTTGTAATCTAATTCAGCCAAGATTTTTTGTGTAAACTTAGCACCTTTAGCAACCAACAACTCTTTATATACGTTGTAAACACCTTGGCTTGTTTTACCATTCACTATCGTGAATAATTTTTCCACCAAACGTTCCTTCAACGATTTAACAGCTCTATCGTGAGCAACTTCTAGTTTCTCTAACGTTTTACGTTCAACTTCTTTAGACATTTTCTTCGCACGAGAGAATAACTTCGTATCGATAACAACACCTTTTAATGAAGGCGGAGTTTTCAATGAAGCATCTTTCACATCACCAGCTTTGTCACCAAAGATTGCACGTAATAACTTCTCTTCTGGAGAAGGGTCAGACTCACCTTTAGGAGTGATTTTGCCAATAAGGATATCACCCCCACCAACTTCAGCACCAATACGGATAATACCGTTTTCGTCCAAGTCTTTTGTTGCTTCTTCAGAAACGTTAGGAATATCGGCAGTTAACTCTTCTTCGCCCCGTTTTGTATCACGAACTTCAAGTTCAAATTCCTCAATGTGAAGAGAAGTAAACCAATCTTCTTTCGCTACACGTTCAGAAATTACGATCGCATCCTCAAAGTTATATCCTTGCCAAGGCATGAATGCCACTTTTAGGTTGCGGCCCAATGCCAATTCACCATTTTCAGTTGCATACCCTTCACACAATACCTGTCCTGGTTCAACTCGTTGACCTTTCTTAACGATAGGCTTCAAGTTCATACATGTATTTTGGTTGGTTTTCTTAAACTTGATCAACTTATACGTTTTGACATCATCATCAAATGATACAAGACGATCATCATCGTTTCTGTCATAACGGATCTTAATTTCATCAGCATCTACATACTCAACTACCCCGTGACCCTCAGCATTGACCAACGTACGTGAATCTTTCGCAACACGCCCCTCGAGACCAGTACCTACAATAGGAGCTTGTGGACGCAATACAGGAACAGCCTGACGTTGCATGTTTGATCCCATCAAAGCACGGTTGGCATCATCATGTTCCAAGAAAGGAATCAACGAAGCTGCAATAGATGTAATTTGATTAGGAGCAACGTCCATATAATCGAGCATATTAGGCTCAATAATTGGGAAGTCACCCTCATATCTGGCTTTCACTTTTGCATCTTCGAAATTACCTTTGTCATCATACAAAGCATTCGCTTGCGCAATTGTTTTGCCATCTTCGTCCTCAGCAGATAAATATACGACAGGCTCGTCAACGACAACTACCCCGTCTTTTACCTTACGGTAAGGAGTTTCGATAAATCCTAAGTGGTTGATTTTTGCGTGTACAGCCAAAGAGGAAATCAAACCGATGTTTGGTCCCTCTGGTGTTTCAATTGTACAAAGACGACCATAGTGCGTATAGTGAACGTCACGAACTTCGAAACCTGCACGTTCACGAGAAAGACCACCTGGACCTAAAGCTGACAAACGACGCTTATGAGTAATCTCAGCAAGAGGGTTAGTTTGGTCCATAAACTGAGACAATTGGTTTGTACCGAAGAACGAATTGATTACCGACGAAAGTGTACGTGCATTAATCAAATCAGTCGGTGTAAATACCTCATTATCGCGGATATTCATACGCTCTCTGATTGTACGAGCCATACGAGATAGACCAACACCAAACTGAGCATATAATTGTTCGCCTACAGTACGTACACGACGGTTCGACAAGTGGTCAATATCATCAACCTCTGCTTTAGAGTTGATCAAATTGATCAAATACTTCACAATTGCAATGATGTCCTCACGGGTTAATACTTTCGTATCATCCGGAGTATCCAACTTCAACTTACGGTTGATACGGTAGCGACCTACATCGCCCAAATCATAACGCTTGTCAGAGAAAAATAAACGGTCGATGATACCACGCGCGGTTTCCTCATCTGGTGGTTCAGCGTTACGTAATTGACGATAGATATGTTCTACCGCTTCTTTCTCCGAGTTGGACGTATCTTTTTGTAAAGTGTTATATATAATAGAATAGTCAGCATTGTTAGACTCATCGTCTTTCGCTAAGATAATAGACTTAACGCCAGCTTCGATAATAAAATCAATGTGATCATCTTCTAGAACAGTTTCACGCTCAAGGATAATTTCATTACGATCGATGGATACTACTTCACCAGTATCTTCATCCACGAAATCTTCTACCCATTTTTTCAATACCCTAGCCGCAAGACGACGACCAACATATTTTTTAAGACCAGATTTACTAACTTTTACTTCATCCGCTAAGTCGAACAATTCTAAGATATCTTTATCCGAATCGTAACCGATAGCACGCAATAAGGTCGTAACTGGGAATTTCTTTTTACGGTCGATGTACGCATACATGACGTTATTTACGTCAGTTGCAAATTCGATCCAAGATCCTTTGAAAGGAATTACCCTTGCAGAATAAAGTTTAGTACCATTTGTGTGTCTACTTTGACCAAAGAAAACGCCTGGTGAACGGTGTAATTGCGATACGATGACACGCTCTGCACCATTTACCACGAAAGTACCTTTAGGAGTCATATAAGGGATAGTCCCTAAATATACGTCCTGAACAATAGTTTCGAAATCTTCGTGTTCTTCATCATTACAAGATAACTTTAACTTAGCCTTTAAAGGAACGCTATAAGTCAAGCCGCGCTCGATACACTCTTGGATATCATAACGTGGTGGATCAATGAAATAATCCAAAAACTCTAGCACAAAAATGTTTCTTGAATCAGAAATAGGGAAGTTTTCCGAGAATACCTTGAACAGCCCTTCCTGATGGCGGTTGTCAGAAGTAGTTTCTAATTGAAAAAACTCCTTGAAAGATTCCAATTGCACATCTAAGAAATCTGGATATTCCAATACTTTCTTACTTGTTGCAAAGTTTATTCTTTCTTGTTGAATATTATTGTTTGCCAAGGGAATATGAATTTTAGTTTTAAAAAAACTGCGCTTACACTTATGCTGTAAACCACGTGTCCACTGTGCCCAGCATATACACAGCATAGTGGCGTATTGATATAAATAGGAATAGACTCTGACGAAAAATCGTCAGAGTCTAAACCTTTTCGGGCTAATTTAGTTGAGATTATTTAATCTCAACAACAGCACCAGCTTCTTCTAATTGTTTTTTCAAAGCTTCTGCTTCGTCTTTAGATACACCAGCTTTTAATTCTTTAGGTGCTCCGTCAACTAAATCTTTAGCTTCTTTCAAGCCTAATCCAGCTAAATCTTTAACCAATTTAACTACAGCTAATTTTTGACCACCAGCTTCTTTCAAGATAACGTCAAATGAAGTTTTCTCTTCTGCAGCAGCAGCACCACCTTCAGCTGGAGCAGCAGCTACAGCAACAGCAGCAGCAGCAGGCTCGATGCCATACTCGTCTTTTAAGATATCAGCTAATTCTTTAACTTCTTTTACTGTTAAGTTAACTAACTGTTCAGCAAGTTGTTTTAAATCTGCCATTTTATTTTGAATTTTTGAATGTACTTTATAAAAATTGTTAATTAAATTGTAACGAATGTTTCTGTTCTAGAGGATTCGTTAACCTCTTTCTTCTAAAGCTTTTACTAAACCTGCAACCGTATTTCCTCCTGATTGAAGAGCTGAAATAACATTTTTCGCAGGAGATTCCAAGGCTGCGATAACGTCCGCAATAAGCTCGTTTTTAGATTTAAGATTAACTAATGCAGTTAATTGATTATCTCCAACGAATGCTGTTGCTTCAATGAAAGCCGCTTTTAACAACGGTTTTTCATTAGTTTTACGCAATTCTTTGATTAATTTCGCAGGCGCATTAGCGACTTCTGAAAACATCATTGTAGACGCACCTTTAAGCGTTCCAAAAATATCTTCTTCATCAACACCAGCTTCGATTAATGCTTTCTTGATTAAAGTGTTTTTTACAGCTTTAATCTCGATGCCTTGTTCAAAACATTTACGACGAATGTTATTCACTTTTTCAACTGACAACTCAGCAGTATCGGTAATGTAGAAGTTACCGTAAGATTTAATCTGTTCGGCCAAAGCTAGAACAATTTCTTGTTTTTCTTCTTTTCTCATGATTAAATACCTGCTACTGATTTAGTCTCAATATGAATACCAGGACTCATAGTTGAGGAAATGTGAATACTTTTAAAGTAAGTTCCTTTAGCTGCAGATGGTTTCAAACGAGCTAGAGTTTGTAATACCTCTAGTGCGTTATCATATATCTTATCTGCATCGAACGACGCTTTACCAATAGAAGTATGGATGATACCGGTTTTGTCAACTTTGAAATCGATCTTACCACCTTTTACATCTGTTACAGCTTTACCAACTTCTGTTGTAACTGTACCAGTTTTAGGGTTAGGCATCAAGTTTCTTGGACCTAAAATACGACCCAATTTACCAACTTTAGCCATAACACTAGGCATAGTAATAATGATATCAACGTCAGTCCAACCACCTTCAATTTTGCTGATGTAATCATCTAAACCTACGTAGTCTGCACCTGCCGCTTTAGCTTCTTCTTCCTTATCAGGAGTACATAAAACTAAAACACGAACAGTTTTACCAGTACCGTGAGGTAATGTTGCAATACCACGAACCATTTGATTTGCTTTACGAGGATCTACGCCCAAACGAACGTCGATATCCACAGAAGCATCAAATTTGGTCAATGAGATTTCTTTAACTAAAGCCGAAGCTTCTTTCAAAGAGTATGCTTTACCAGCTTCAATTTTGGATAGTGCCGCTTTTTGATTTTTTGTTAATCTAGCCACTTTTCTTAAATTGATTTCTTAATTAATTGTTCCAAGGAGCATTACCTGACACGGTAATACCCATACTACGTGCTGTACCCGCTACCATTTTCATAGCAGCCTCTACAGTAAATGCATTTAAATCAGGCATTTTATCTTTAGCGATGGTCTCAACTTGTTCCCAAGTGATAGCCGCAACTTTTTTACGGTTAGGCTCGCCAGATCCACTTTTTAATTTAGCAGCGTCTTTCAACTGAACCGCTACCGGTGGAGTCTTGATGATAAAATCAAATGATTTATCAGCGTAAACTGTAATGACAACAGGCAATACTTGACCTGGTTTGTCTTGCGTACGAGCGTTAAACTGCTTACAGAAATCCATAATATTCACACCTTTAGCACCCAATGCAGGTCCTACTGGAGGTGAAGGATTCGCAGCCCCGCCCTTAACTTGTAATTTTACTAACGCACTGACTTCTTTTGCCATTTTGTTTTGAATTTAATTTTGTTAAATGTCTGTTAGTAAGTTGGAAGCAAATAACGTAACATTCATCGGCCAGGACGTAACACCCCAACCGAGGTGCAAAGTTAATAAGAAGATTTGAATCCTGCAAGTATCTAACTTTTAATTTTTCAGGAATTTATGTTTTTTTTATATCCTAGCCCAGATCGCACATCTTCCTACAAAAAAAAAACTTGACACCTTTCTAAATATTAACACTAGAATTATCGATTTTAACAAATTCACATCAGTTCTACTGTACTCTAATAGACTTCAACACCTTATCCAATACTGGATCTTTCTTCTTGATAACATCATCAACACTCCGTAAGACAGGAATATCCGGCATGACACCCCTTCCCTCTTCTGATACTTGATAATAAGGTTTGACATCCATTAAGCCAAAACGCCAACGCAGATGGGAGTTTGGAAGTTTCAGCACAGGAAGAGATCCGGCAACTGTTCCATTGGCAGCCCCACCAGTTTCCTCCCCCACAAAAACAGCCCGCTTCCCAACTTTTAGATTTGTAGCAATTAAACTTGCTGCAGAAAAAGTTCCGCCATCAATCAGTACAAATAAATCACCGCGATAGCGACTGCCTTTTGATTTTTCGACTTTACTTCCTGTAAGATGGGTATAATTTATCCCATCTTTGGAAAAGCTCTTTGTCCAGGATACTACAGCACTTGGTATAATAAATGGTGATAAAATGGGATAAGACCAGCCAGGCAACCCTTTTATCTGATAAAACGGCAAGTTGAATTTTGAGGTGATAACTGCCGGCTGAACAAATTGGAATTTATCCTCTTCCACTAAGTAACTGTATAGTTCACGGACATCGGACAAACGTCCGCCCAAATTGCCACGAAGATCCAAGATCAGGTATTGGACCGAATTAAGCTTAAGCCGATCAAAAATTCTTCTATAGGCTTCTTTTGGACGCCCATACGAAAAGTCAACCACTTTCAATAAAGCAACACTACTATCGCCTTTAACAGGGAAAGAGAGCTGTTTACTCATTCTTTTTAGATTAGGATTATAACCAAAGATTTTACGCTGCTTTTTTAGATCACTTTTCTTCTGATCAGGTTGGCTCACTTTTTTCACTGCCGTGGTCCTTATCCCTGATTTAGCCTTTGTATCAACACTGTCAAACCTTCTGACCACAGTCCGCTGATATGTACTATCGGCGCGAGAAAACAAAACCGAAATAGAATCTTTATACCCCAGTTCCAATTGGTAATACCGCGGTAATAAACGCTCGAAAGCCTGATCTATAAATGTCGTATTATAGCCGTCCGACGTAAAGGTTGGACGATATTTAGTGTACAGATTTTGCGGCTGTATTCCCTGAATAGCAAGTATTTTGGATCCGACAAGCAAAATTGAATCTGAGGTCCCATTTTTTGAGAGATAGAGTGTATTTTCTGTCCAATGAAAGCCTAATTGGAAAAGGGGACCAATGCTTTTTTGGTAGCGGACTTTATCCTTACCTTTCGGATCAAATTTAAAAATAAGTGGACTTAAAGTCATATGCCCTTGCCGAACTTGAGCCAGCACAGCCGCTAATGCCAGCTGGAACTGGTTGGGCAATAACGGTTGACGGATGGTGGAACGAAGGCTGTCAAACTTACCTTTCAACTGATTCTGCTGCACATAAAGAAACAGGTCGGGATGCATGTTCCATAGATTACGTTCAACATAGTTGATATCCTGCAGCATGGCTTTGACGGACAGTGGAGTCTGAATAAATCGATTATACTTCGCTACACTTGTACAGCTTATCAATGTAAAGAAGTATAACAATAGAAATAGATAAATTACTGGCTTTTTCATCGGCAGTAAGATACAAAAAAAGCCTTCCAATTTTCATGAAAAGCTTTTCTCTATCGTTAATTACTAATTTTACTCTTTTTCTACTTGCATGTAGTTTAGTTCAAGTGGTGTCTTACGACCGAAGACTTTCACCATCACGATTAATTTCTTTTTATCCTCGTGAACTTCTTCGATCTCTCCAGTGAATCCATTGAAAGGACCATCATTCACTTTGACTGTTTCACCCACGTAATAAGGAACATTAATGGTTTCACCTTGCTCTGCCATTTCATCCACCTTACCCAGGATACGATTTACCTCTGCTTGGCGTAAAGGGACAGCGTTACCAGCTTTATCTCCCAAGAAACCAATTACACTATTGATATTTTTAATCACGTGCTCTAACTCACCATCAAGTGCGGCTTCTAACAATACATAGCCGGGATAGTAGTTGCGTTCTTTAGCAACTTTCTTACCATCGCGCATTAAGTAGTATTTCTCCATTGGAATCAACACCTGAGGAATCAAGTGTTCAATACCTAAACGGCTAACCTCGGCATCAATATATTGCTTTACTTTCTTTTCTTTACCACTTACAGCACGAACTACGTACCACTTTAAACCTTGATCTGCCATAAATAAATACGATTGAAAAATTAAGAAGCAATACCGTACAAGAATTCTAACCCTACACTTGAAGCTTTATCCATTACAAAGACGACCAATGCAATAAGAAGAGAAGCAACAAGTACAATAACAGCTGAACTTTGTAACTGAGACCATGTAGGCCAAGTCACTTTCTCAGTGATCTCTACATAAGAGTCTTTAAAAAAATCAAGTACTTTTGCCATTTTAGTTTATCTGTTTTTATAAGCACGGGCACCAGGACTCGAACCCAGACCAAAGGTTTTGGAGACCTTCGTTCTACCTTTAAACTATGCCCGTGTATTTCTTATTTTGTGATGCAAATATAGTGTTTTAAACCACTTTCTGCAAATCTTTTTTCACTTTTTTTTATTCTAATCCGATAAATCGCTTATCGAAAAAATAAGCTAATCAACCTGAGTCGATTAGCTTATCTTATGTGATTCTAAATCTTAATTTAAGACTAGATAATTTCAGTTACCTGACCTGCACCTACTGTACGACCACCTTCACGGATAGCGAAACGTAGACCTTTTTCCATTGCAATCGCAGAAATTAATTTCACGCTGATTGTAACGTTATCACCTGGCATAACCATTTCAGTACCTTCTGGTAAAGAGATTTCTCCAGTTACGTCAGTTGTACGGAAATAGAATTGAGGACGATATTTGTTGAAGAATGGTGTGTGACGACCACCTTCAGCTTTTGACAATACGTAAACCTCTGCTTTGAAATGATCGTGAGGAGTTACTGAACCTGGTTTACAAATAACCATACCACGTTTGATATCAGTTTTCTCAATACCACGTAACAATAAACCTACGTTATCACCAGCCTCACCGTAATCTAAGATTTTACGGAACATCTCAACACCTGTTACTGTAGATTTCAAGTTCTCAGCACCCATACCTAAGATCTCAACTGGATCACCAGAGTTGATCACACCTCTTTCGATACGACCTGTAGCTACTGTACCACGACCTGTGATCGAGAATACGTCCTCTACTGGCATCAAGAAAGGTAAGTCAGTCAAACGTGGAGGAATTGGAATGTAGTTATCAACAGCATCCATTAATTCCATGATTTTCTCAACCCACTCAGGCTCACCATTCAATGCACCTAAAGCAGAACCTTTGATTACAGGGATATCATCACCAGGGAATTCGTAGAATGATAATAACTCACGAACTTCCATTTCAACTAAGTCTAACAACTCAGGATCATCAACTAAGTCAGTTTTGTTCATGAATACTACTAACGCAGGAACACCTACTTGGCGAGCCAACAAGATGTGCTCACGAGTTTGAGGCATAGGACCATCAGTCGCAGCAACTACGATGATAGCACCGTCCATTTGAGCAGCACCAGTTACCATGTTCTTAACGTAGTCAGCGTGACCTGGACAGTCAACGTGTGCATAGTGACGGTTAGCTGTAGAATATTCTACGTGTGCAGTATTGATTGTGATACCACGCTCTTTTTCTTCAGGAGCAGAGTCAATTGAATCAAATGAACGAGCTTCTGACAAACCTTTATCAGCCAATACTTTAGTGATAGCAGCTGTAGTTGTAGTTTTACCGTGGTCAACGTGACCGATAGTACCAATGTTTAAGTGTGGTTTACTACGGTCAAATTTCTCTTTTGCCATGTTTATGCGAATTAGTAATTATAAATTATTTCTATTTGTTATATACTCTTGCTTAACTTTTACACAAGTACGAGCCAAAGATGGGATTTGAACCCACGACCTCTTCCTTACCAAGGAAGTGCTCTACCCCTGAGCTACTTCGGCTTACTAAAAAACCTTATTTACGTATTAATGCCCCCACCTTTAGATACATTATTATCAAAGAAGATAGAGACTAAATTTAATACTTGAAAAATTTGAGCGGAAGACGAGGTTCGAACTCGCGACCTATAGCTTGGAAGGCTATCGCTCTACCAACTGAGCTACTTCCGCTTAACAATCAGAAATTAGAATAATCTAATCATCTAATTAAAAAAAAGTGTGGAGGGAGAAGGATTCGAACCTTCGAAGCCGAAGCAACGGATTTACAGTCCGTCCCATTTGACCGCTCTGGAACCCCTCCAGACCTGTAACTTTCGTTACATTTAGAGCCTCTTATCGGAATCGAACCAATGACCTACTGATTACAAGTCAGTTGCTCTACCAGCTGAGCTAAAGAGGCTTCTAATATCTTTTTTAAAACTTACATTCTATCAACGTCTGATCAAGCATTTCTACCTTTTCAGCGAGTGCAAATATCGAATTTACTTTTGATTTCTGCAAGTTTATTTTTTATTTTTTTTTCATTTAAAGAACTAAGCAAACTTTCGTTGTTTTGAACCGTTGTTCCCTTGTTTGCTGATGCAAAGATAGACACAAAACTCACTTTACAAAAATAATTATCAAAAAAAAACCACACTTTTTATCAATGACACTGATATGCAGCACAATAATTTTTCTTTGCTTATTTGCCTGTTTTGGTTATTTACCTAATATACTATCTTTGGGCATGCAAATTTTACCGCAATCACTTTCTAAACTTATCCCATACTCGACACTTGTCACGGTACTTTTGATGGTATCAGGTGAATTGAAAGCTCAAAATATTATTCAAAAATTGAGTAAAAAATTTCTTTCTTCCGAAAGAGATTCCACGCGTTCCGGCAGTTTTATGGTTTTGCCGGCAATTGGCTATGCGCAGGAAACAGGTGTGGAATATGGCCTGGCCAGCACCTATAATTTTTATCTGGACAAATCTGATCCCAAAATACGTACCTCCACGGTCATGGCTATGGGAACTTTCACATCCAACAGCCAATCGAACTTTAAACTGCAGACAGATTTTTGGACTAAAAACAACGACTACCATTTGATCAGTGAAATACGTTACCGAAACTGGCCGTTTAACTATTATGGCTTGGGTATGGACACTTGGAAAATAGATGAAGAACGTATCGATCAAAAATTATTTCGCGTCAAACTCGAAGCTGAGAAAAAAATCAGCAACAACCTCTATTCGGGCATCAACATTCAATACGACAACTTCACCATTCGCAGCGACAGCGCCGATCGCATCTTCAATCATTCCGATCTTATTGGAAAAGATGGCGGACAACAACTCCTGATCGGGGTATCGCAATTATTTGATGATAGGAACAACGTATCTTATACCACAAAAGGTTATTATGCCAAATTACGCTTGGCCTATGCTCCCAAATTATGGACCAGTACTGATTTTACAGGGGCAAACCTCGATGTAGATCTCCGTGGCTTCATTCCTCTGCACAACCAAGTCACACTGGCCCTACAAGGAATCTTTCGTTCTACATTTGGAAAAACCGTCCCATTTTACAATTACCGTGAGCTCGGCGGAGACATGATGATGCGAGGTTATTACCTCGGACGTTATCGCGACAAGAATTATCTTGCTACACAGGCTGAACTGCGTTATCGCTTTCATCCACGCTTTGGTATAGTTGGTTTTTCAGGACTAGGATCCACCTTCTCCAAAGAAAATAGCAGTCGATATGTTGCAAACTATGGCGGTGGCTTACGTTACTTCTTTAGTCTCGAACACAACAGCAGTATTCGCTTCGATTATTCCTTTGGTGAACAACGACCTGGAGAAAAGCGACAATCGGGATTCTACTTATCCTTAAGTGAAGCTTTTTAATAAAAAAGAGCAGCGATAACTTAGAAATTATCAATGCTCTTTTTTATTATTACCGGATCACGCACCCGTTCTTATCCGTTCTACTTTCCAATCGCGTCAGGTTTTAAAAATTAGTTCAGTCCCTTAAAGAACACGATGATTATAGTCCAAACGTTTGTCAAAATAATAGACGCAAAACAGCCTAAAATCTTATCAGAAAATTCTCCTTGCGCTGCTCCTTCCGAAAGAAAACCAAACCCATGCGGTACAAATCAATTGTCACCACAACCCGCTCATCTTTTTTGATCTCATCCCAGTAGGCCTCCCTGCCCGCCGACTGATGCGGTTCGTTTATAATTAACATATCGCGGTCCTGGATATCGCTCAAAAAATTCAATTCAAGATTATCCCGATCAATATAATAGATATGCCGATACGCATAATGCCCACATTGCTGCTGCAGAAGACTTGTGTAGCTCTCCTGAGACTCGTTGGCCCAATAACTAAATTGATCATAGATAAATGCTTTTAATAATCTATTGACCAATGCATATTTCTTCTGCTCCACTTTATTTGCTTTCCGTATCGGGGCAGGTAATGCTGATACGTTGTCAATAAGTTCTTTCCGATAGATCACTTCATCAACCAATTTATACACAAAAGGAGAATGGGTCCCATGGCGACTATGGGATACAAAATAATGCCGCCAATACTTTAGCCGATAGTTCATTTCGCTGCAAACATCGCTAAATTTTATGATTTTTCACATGGAACATCGCGGTTTATTTGGACAATCGGGAGGACTGTTAGAACCCAAAAAGAATTTTGGCAACAGGTAAAAAGTACTAAAACTGGAGTACAAAAACACTTCCCTGCCCTTCGGTGCTGTTCAGAAAAATCGTTCCCTTGTGCAACAGCATGATCTGCTTACTTAACGTCAAGCCCACACCTGTACCGGTTTTCTTTGTTGTAAAAAATGGCGTAAAGATCTGTTCCTGAAGATCGGCAGGAATTCCTGCCCCGTTATCTTCAATCCGAATCTGCACCTTTCCGTCTACTTCAAGAGCAGATAAACTAATATAGGCGTCTTCCCTATTTTTAACCGCATCTATTGCATTCAACATTAAGTTGATAATAACCTGCTCGATCAAATTGACATCGGCAGATAAGATTAGCCGTGTATTTTTCAGAATAATATCAACATCAATATTTTTTTGGATCAAGGTTGGTTCAAGCAGCTGATAGATATGTTCAAATAATTGGGAAATTTGAATAGGCGCTAGCTGAGGCTGATCGACCTTATTGATCATACGATAACTCTTCGCAAAATGTAAAAGTCCTTCGCTACGGCGTTTGATGGTGGAAATGCCTGTTTTTAGATCATCAATATCTTCAGTCCCTTTAAAATGGTCCAAACGACCGTTCAAGGTTTCAGCAAGTGAGCTGATTGGAGCTATGGAATTCATGATTTCATGTGTCAGTACACGTAATAACTTGTGCCATGCCTTTGTCTCGGTCTCATCAATTGCTTCATTGATATTTTGGTATACCACAATGCGAAACAAAGCATCCTGTGTCTCAAAGCTTGAGCTCTGAATCAATAGCTTTATTTTTCCTTTACTTGACTGAACGGACTCCATCTGCTGCTGTCCGTTTTCAAGCAACATGGTTTTTTCATAAAGATCATTATTTTTTTTCTTCAGTCCTGCTATGTTTCCGAGATGTGGTAAATGGAATAGTTGTTTAAATGCATCGTTGACCCACATCACCTTACCACTATCCCTTTCATAGAAGATGATCGCAGAATTTAACATATTGATTACACGATCCAAGTACTGATGCTGAATTTCCTGTTTGATGCTGATATCCTTATAGGTTTCGTTGATCTGATTAAAAGCAAGGAAAAGCTTTCCTTCCACAGATTGGGTATTTTTCACCAAGAAACGTCTTGTAAAATCACGATATTTGACGGCTTCAGAAAATTCAATCAATTGCCGGGCTAAAAAATTATATTGTGCATATAAATTAAAACCGAGATAAAGCATGACGCAAAAGATCAACGCAGCCTGTACATATTCGCGCTTTATTAACAGATAAGCACTTAGAAGAGCCGCGATCAGCAGTACTACGATCTTTATCGCATTTAGTATTTTTCCGTGCCGCATCGACTAAATATCATATTTTTCCAAGCGTCTATAAAGTGCCGCCCTCGTAAGCCCCAATTCTTTCGCTGCTTTACTAATATTCCCATTATAACGCTCAATCGCCGACTTGATCGCTTTGCGTTCCAATTCTTCCAGATTTTGACTGCTGGGACTGGATTCGACAACGCGGTTATCTATTTGTTGTTCTATTGGCGAGAAAAAAAGATCATTTCCAGCGATACTGAGCTGATCAGCCATAATAACAGCACGCTCGATGCTGTATTGGAGTTCTCGAACGTTGCCGGGAAAATGATATGCGCACATTTTTTTTACCGCATCCGGTTCAAAGCCTTCAATCCGCTTATTGTATTTCTTCGAATAGATATCGAGAAAATGATCAGCCAATAACTTGATATCCTCGCCTCGTTCACGCAATGGCGGCACCTGAATTTCAACGGTATTGATCCGATAAATTAAGTCTTTTCGAAAACGGCTTTCATCTGCGAGCTGTTTCAACGGAACATTGGTTGCTGAGATCAAGCGTATATCCACCGATATTGGTTGATAGGAACCCAACGGTGTAACCTGTCTATTCTGCAGTACGGTTAACAGTTTGGCTTGTTGCTGCAAAGAGATATTGCCAATTTCATCGAGGAACAATGTCCCGCCATTTGCCGCTTCGAATCGCCCTTGACGGTCTTCACGTGCGTCCGTAAATGCGCCCTTCTTATAACCAAAAAGCTCGCTTTCAAATAATGATTCTGTCAGCGCCCCGACATCAACCTTAACATAAGTCCGATCGGCACGCAGTGATCTTCGCTGAATGGCTTGAGCAATCAGGTCCTTCCCGGTGCCATTTTCACCTAATATTAATATATTGGCATCTGTAGGTGCAATTTTCTCCAACTTATATTGCAATTCGTCCATAACAATGGAATTACCAATCAAATCAGGACTGCCCACACTACTGAGCAACGAACTTTTACTTTTCTTTTCTTTATTTTTTGATTCGGCAAGGGTGCTTTCTATTGTAGCGAGCAGCTGCTCATTTTCCCAGGGTTTCACCACAAAATCCGCAGCCCCCTGTTTCAGCGATTTTACAGCGAGATCAACAGCTCCATAAGCGGTTATCATAATGACATGAACCTGTGGAAACTTTTCTTTGATCCGCGACAACCAGTATAATCCCTCATTACCGGTATTAATCGTACTTTTAAAATTCATATCTAAAAGCACCAAATCATAAGGTATCTTCTCCAAATGTGCAATAAGATTCTCCGGATTAGGCTCGACTTGAATATGGCTGACTTTAGGTTTAAGCAAGATTCTCGCTGCCGTAAGTAAGTCCTGATCATCGTCAACCACTAAAATTGATGCTTTTTTCATCTTTTTAAATTATGATTTTCTTTATTTTAATGGAATTAAAGAACTTGCCACACGCTATGTGATTTTTCCATGTCTGCTAAAATATGAAGATACTAAGATAACTATAAATTCAACGAGCCTGCATAATAATCATTGATATATTTTTGCAGCAGCCATTCATACTGCTTGACGACCAACTGAATCTGGCTATTGTCGAATTTATTTTTCGCCGTCAAAAAAATCACTGAATTACTGTTTCCCAATTCGAAAACTACCTTGGCAATACGAAAAGATTCCGCGTAGTTTTCATTTTGACTACGTAATTGTGTAATCATGTTACTTGCATTCTGCAAGTTAAAAACAGCATTGGATGTCGCCGACCGCAAAACATTTTGCTGGATCTCTTTTTGAAACCTAGCCGTCTGCAGATCTAATTTTGCCAAGCGCACGTTGTTATAAACTTGCAAATGATTAAAAATCGGAACAGAAAGATTGAGCGAAATATACTTTCCTACGTTATTACGCATTTGTGACCAATAGGTTCCTTGAATCCCCAATTTAGAATAATTTGAACCTAAACCGGCGCTCAGACTCAAGGATGGATAATAGTATGATTTTGCAATCTTTATATCCCGCTCCGCCACTTTGATCCGATAATCCAGTGCCTGTATATCGGGCAATTGATCAACAGCCATTTCATAGAGCTGTTTCGCATCCAGTCGTTGCCCGCTCTCTTTTATTCCAAGATTCTCCAATTCGCCCAATTGATTTTCATCCATATTGAGTAAGGCTGCAAGCTTCACACGGCTACTGTATAGTAACTGACGATTATTTTCAATCGTGTTGACATCATTTGCCAGTTGTCCTTTCAGATCAAAGTAGTCCCCGGGATTAATTGCACCTTCCTTATGCATACTCTCCGCACGTCTGACCTGTTCTCGGGTTACTTCAGTCTGCATTTCTGATTGCCGCAATATATCCTGAGCAGTTAAGCTTTGGATATAAGCGGTAATAACGTCCAGTTTTAACGCATTAATCTGCGTATCAAAAGTCAATTTACCGGCAGTCTTTGCATCAGCACGCATCCGGATATCGTGAAATAAACGGAACCCTCTAAATATTGGAAGGCTTGCGCCCAAAGAAAAATTGCCTGTTGAGTTGTTGGATGAAATATATTGAAGGGTCGAATTATCCTGAGATCTTCCTGATGTTAGGCTATGTTGTAGGCTTGCATCAACATCGGGAAGTCTATTCGCTTTAGCCTGTGCTAAATTCACCTCCGCACGCCTCACATCGAGTTCATTCTGCAATAAGGTTGGATTGGCCTTTATTGCCAACTGAATACACTCAGCTAAGCTCCGCTTGGTAATTTGTTTATCGTCGACAGCTGCAATTGTTGCTGTCCCAGCCACTCTTTCCGTTAGTCGCTGCTCCGTCTGTTGCGCCCCTGCCTTGGCATAACTCAATAAAAAGCATAATGTACTATATATATAGACTCTCTTCATATCCATTTTTTATTTTCTTGCTGACCATCGCCATGCCAAACAACAAAAACACTAACTATCAAACAGATACAAAAAACATAATTTCAAAAATGTTCATTAATGAACAGTCGGTGTGCGTAGTTGGACAATAGCAAAGACAAACTGTATAAATAGCAGAATAATTCAAATCAAGTTCGATAGTTAGTCTTCCATTCAATGGATATCAGTCGGAGCTTGTTCGGACTTTTTTCGGTCACAACCGAAGAAGCACCGAAGAAGTACCGAACAAGCTCCGACTAAGCTCCGACTAAGTACCGAACAAGGGTCGAGTAAATAACGAATGTCTTATATAAATCCTAAATTTTAACAGACCACTTTTACCAACCGTTATAACCGATCGTCCATTATAGCTACCTACCCCCTTCCCTAATTTACACCAACAGAGTACCCCCTGCTCCATCGGAATTAATGTGCTTCACGGCAGCCAGATTATATCTGCCAAAAGCGCTTCAGTTGACGCCCTAAACAACAAAAAACTTCCAGTTGTACGCCTTCGTACAAGAAGTGTCCGCTATCGAACACCAAGCTTAAAACTAAACAAAACAAGAACCTATCAATCAATAATTTACATTCTTGGCACAGCTTTCATAGTTATATACAAAATTGATATTAAATTATGGACAGACCTTTAGAAAAGAAGAAGTGGAATAGCAAACGTATCATGACTATTGTGGGGGTTGCTGGATTAGTTGGATTGATCAGCGCCAGTTTCTATTTTACCTCCGGCAAAAGCAAACTGAATGTTGAAGCTGACCGCATCTCTATTGTCGAAATAAAAAATGGAAACTTTCAGGAATTTATCCCTATAAATGGTACTGTGCTTCCTATTAGCAGCATATACCTCGATGCTTCTGTTGGTGGACGCGTAGAAGAAAAGTTTGTAGAAGATGGCGCTATCTTAAAAAAAGGGGATGCAATCATGCGTCTTTCCAATACCGATCAGGAGCTTACCTTGGTACAACAAGAAACACAAGTGTTGAATCTATTGACACAGTCCCAAATAGCGCAGACCAATGCACAACAAGCATCGATTAACAATCGCAATCAAATGGCTGATGTGGAACAAGCCTATAGAGAAGCAGAACGTGTCTATAACCTCAATAAAAAATTACTAGCTGAGAAAGCCATTGGCACACAAGAGTTCGAAAAATCAAAGAACGAATACAACTATCAAAAAGAGCGGGTCAACTTGACCAAACAGATCCTAAAACAGGACGAAATCTCCAATGCGCAAAAAACTAATCAGGATAAGCAAACTTATCAACGTACACAGAGTGCATTGGAACTGATGAAAAGAAAAATTGGTGATCTGATCGTTAGAGCGCCTGTTGACGGACAATTGACAGCATTCGATGCAGAAATCGGACAAAACAAAAATGCAGGAGAACGGTTGGGACAAATAGACGTTTTAACCGGGTTTAAAGTTCGCGCTGATATTGATGAACACTATATCAACCGAATTTTCCCTGATTTACAGGGAGAGTTTGCTATCGGCGATAAAACCTACAAACTCCGTATTAAAAAAGTGTATACACAAGTTACCAATGGTCGTTTCCAAGTTGACATGGAATTTATCAATGATGTTCCCAAAGGGATCCGTCGTGGACAAACTTTGCAAATACGTTTAGCGTTAAGTGACGAGACAAAAGCATTATTACTTGCAAAAGGAGGATTCTATCAACAGACCGGTGGTAACTGGATCTTCAAATTGGATAAAAATGGAAGCACAGCATATCGTGTGGATATCCAACTTGGAAGACAGAATCCGGAATATTATGAGGTCATCAAAGGTCTTCAACCGGGAGATAAAGTTATCGTATCAAGCTATGAGACTTACGATAAGGTTCAAGAACTGAATATTAAAAAGTAACATCATATAGCGGTTATCGATAACATCAGGTCTGTCGATAACCGCCTTTATCATACGACCATAATTATGATTAAAAACTTTATTAAAACCGCTCTTCGCAACCTTTGGAAAACCAAAGGTTACAGCTTTCTCAATATTTTTGGCCTGGCGGTCGGGATTGCTGCGGCATCGTTGATTTTTTTATGGGTTGAAAATCAGTTGAGTTTCAACGATAATTTCGCCAACAAAAAGGATATCTACATTGTCAAATCAAAACAAACATACGATGGCGCCACCTATGTATTTGAATCTACCCCAGGACCTTTTGCCCAAAGCATAGCGAAAGAAATCCCAGGCATCAAGCATGCCGTACGCATAAGCTGGAATTCGCCAATGCTTTTTTCCGTCGGAGACAATAATATATTTCAAAATGGTGTATATGCCGATGGAAGCATCGCTGATGTGCTATCCCTTGCATTTCTTGAAGGGGATCGAAAGACTGCCTTTGATCAGGTCAATAACATTGTATTATCAGAAACTGCAGCGAAGAAATTATTTGGCAACCGTCCTGCCTTGGGAAAAACCGTCAAAACAAACAATAGTGAGCCATTTATTATTGCGGGGGTAATCAAGGACCTACCCAAAAATAGCAGCTATGATTTTCATTGGCTCATCCCTTTCAAAAAATTTGAAGCAGATAAGGATTTTCTAAAAAATTGGGGAAATAATAATGTTCAAACGCTAGTGCAGGTCGAAGATAATGCCAACGTCGATCAGATTAACAAGCAGATGATGGATTTCGTCAAACACAAGACCAATGGTAAAGTCACTTTCTCACAGAATTTTCTCTATCCAATGGAACGTTGGATTACCTACAATCAGTTTGATAACAGTGGTATTGAAAAAGAAGGTGGCATTAAAAATATTCGTTTATTTACCTTTATCGCTTGGGTTGTCTTACTAATCGCCTGTATCAATTTCATGAATCTTGCAACTGCAAGATCTGAAAAAAGAGCAAAAGAAGTTGGGATGCGCAAAGTAGTTGGTGCAAGTCGCAAATCGCTCATTATGCAATTCTTGGGAGAATCCCTTGTTTTGGCAATTATTTCCTCTCTTGTTGCAATATTACTAATCTATATCTTCATCAGGCCGTTCAACACCATGATAGGCCAGGATCTTCAGGTTAATCTTTTAGCCCCCTCGCACCTGCTATTTTTAACGACAATAACGTTAGCATGTGGATTATTTGCAGGTAGCTATCCCGCATTTTTCCTTTCGGCATTCAAGCCGCTTTCAACGATCAAAGGGACAAAACAGAAGGCCGGTAGTGGAAGTCTCGTCCGTAAAGGGTTGGTCATCCTGCAATATACAGCCTCAGTTGTATTAATTATCTGTACCATTATCATCTACCAACAGATTCAGCACAACAAGAACAGGGATCTCGGTTTTGATAAGAGTCAGGTGTTGACCACAGCGCTACAAGGCGATATGGCCAAACATCTGCCGCCCATTAAAAATCAATTATTGGCAACAGGAATTGTGCAAGAAGTCGGTGTCAGTGACATGAGTATCCTCAATATCAACTCCAATACGTCCGGTTTTAGCTGGGAGGGAATAGATCCAAATGCCAGTATTTTGATTGGTATGTTACGTTCTGATGAGGGTCTTATTCCGGCTTTAGACTTAAAGCTTTTTGACGGTAGAAACTTTCATCAAAATTTTGTAGGCGACAGCACATCGGTTGTCATCAACGAAGCATTTGCAAAACTGATCAAAAAAGATGGCCTTGTGGCCGGTAACATCATCAGCTACGGTGAGGAAAAGTTTACTATCGCCGGTGTCGTCAAAAACTTCGTTTATAACAATGTGTATGCCGATCCTGAGCCGATGCTGTTTCTACCAATGAATAGAGATAATGGCATCATGACCATTAGGACAAAAGCTGGAGTAGATTTACCAGATGCCATTCAACAAATCGAGAAGGTCATCGTCAAAAATAACCCTGGCTTCCCTTTTGACTATAAATTTTTAGATGATAGTTTCAATAGTAAGTTTAAAGCTGAGCTTTTTGTACAGCAACTATCCAGTGTATTTGCACTGATGTCCATCATTATATCCTGCTTAGGTCTATTTGGTTTAGCTGCCTTTGCAACCGAGCAACGCGCAAAAGAGATCAGCATCCGTAAAGTCTTGGGCGCGTCTGTTTCGGGACTTATTCAAATGCTCAACCGTGAATTTGTCATTCTTGTAGCAATATCATGTATCATTGCCTTTCCTATTGCGTGGATGATCATGAGCAAATGGCTAACTAATTATGCACATCATATCGATATTTCCTGGACCATTTTTATCATCAGTGGTCTGACAGCTATTATCATTGCCCTATTGACCATCAGTTCACAGGCCTTTAAAGCAGCGATAGCCAATCCGACGAAGACTTTAAGAGATCAATAAACAATTAAATAAATAGAATTTAATAACAGAAATAATAACTGTTCAAGGCAATATCGCCAAGGACCCAAAACATAAAAACCATGAGTACAAAAAATATGATCAAAATTACCAACCTTCAAAAGTATTACCGCACTGAAGAAGTTGAAACCGTCGCATTAAACAACCTGAATATTCATGTCAAAGAGGGCGAGTTTGTTGCTGTAATGGGGCCTTCGGGCTGTGGGAAATCGACTTTACTCAATATCATTGGCCTCTTGGATGATTTGGACGAAGGAAGCTATCTTTTCAACGAGATTGAAGTTGCCAAATTCAAAGAACGTGGTCGCTCAGATCTTCGCAAACATAACATTGGTTTTGTATTTCAGAGCTTCAATTTGATTGATGAGCTGACTGTATTTGAAAACGTGGAACTTCCACTGGTTTATACCAATGTTCCAGCTGCAGAACGCAAAAAACGTGTAGAAGAAGTTTTGGAAAAAGTGCAGATCATGCACCGTCGCAATCACTTCCCACAACAGCTTTCCGGAGGTCAACAGCAACGTGTGGCTGTCGCTCGTGCGGTTGTCAATAATCCCAAACTGATCCTTGCCGATGAGCCTACGGGTAACCTCGATTCCAATAACGGTAACGAAGTTATGCAACTCTTGACTGAATTGAACGAGGCCGGCACAACCATCGTCATGGTAACACACAGTGAGCACGATGCAAAATTCTCTGACCGTGTAATCCGCATGCTAGACGGACAAGTGATTATGGAAACAACTTCGGTATAAGACAACTCATACATAACCAAAATATTAATCCTAATAACCTATAGATGATGAGCACGATTAAATTAATTTTCAGACAACTATGGCGCAACCGTCTTTTCACATTTTTAAATGTATTTGGGCTTGCCATCGGAATAAGTGCCTGTTGGCTAATTTTCCGCATCGTCAATTATGAATTTAGTTTTGACCAGCATCATCCGGAAAGTGAGCAGATTTACAAAGTCCATACTTCCTATGAGGAAAAGGATAAATTAGATCATTTTGATGGTGTTCCCGCACCATTACCGGCATATATCAAGGAAAACTTTGTCAATGTTGAACTGACAGTCCCCATCTTTAAACAATACTTCGAGCGTGTCAGTAATAATCGCGGCGCGCAGAAAATAGAGTTTGAAGATCAGCCCGAAATCATCGGTACCACGGGAGACTATTTCAAAATGACACCTTATGTTTGGTTAGCTGGCGACAAAAGGAATATACTAAAAAATAGCCATGAAGTCATCCTGACAGAATCGCGGGCTAAATTGTACTTCCCAAATACGTCAATGGACCAAATCATAGGACAGACTTTGTCCTATGATAGTACATTATATAATGTCACCGGTATTGTAAAAGATTTAGCGCTTCCAAGCAGCTTTTTGGGCAAAGAATTTATCCGGATTCCAGAAAAGGAATGGGACAGTACAAACTGGAGTAATTCAAATTCAAATTGGCAGCTCTTTATTAAGGTAAAATCATCGGCTTCTCTTCCTAACCTCATAAAGACAGCCGATAAAAAGGCGTATGAGATGACGCATGCCGAATTTGACAAATTCGGATTTAAAATGCATGTAAATACAGTACCCTTAAAAGACTTACATTTTACTTCTTTCGCCCAGAATAGTGTGGATAAGAAAATCATATTTGGACTTATTGGCATTGGTATATTCCTCCTCCTATTGGCCTGTGTCAATTATATCAACCTGGCTACTGCACAAATTCCTCAGCGGGCGAAGGAGATTGGTATTCGTAAAACATTGGGTGAAAGCCAACAGAGGATCAGCAAATCCTTTTTATTGGAAACCTTTTGCATTACGGCTTTTTCGGTACTTTTATCATGGCCTTTACTTATTCTCATTCAAACAGTTTTAGCATCCTATATTCCCGATCAGCTCAAGCTATATCCAGACCCCTTTGGCGTATCGCTATTTTTAGCAACACTTACCATAACGATTACCTTAATTTCCTCATGTTACCCAATTTTACTGACAAATAAAGTCAAGATTGTTGAAGTCATTAAAATCTCGAATGCGCAAACGCTCAAATTTGGCAATCTTTCTTTTCGAAAAATGCTCATTGTTTTTCAATTTTTGATTGCCCAGCTATTCGTTATTTCAACTTGCATCATTGGTCTACAGTTGAAACATGCCCTACAGAGTAACTACGGCTTCGATAAGGATGCGATCATTACCCTACGTTTCCCGAGTAAAAGCTATCAGGACAGTAATGTTGATCCTTTTGTTTTCAAACAAGCGATCAAGCAGATCGCAGGCGTAGAGCAGGTTTCCTTGGGGCATCTGCCCATGAGTAGCGAACATTGGGGAAATGCCTTGTTTGCAAAAAGTGATACGGGACGGGTACAAGCCGATGTACAAATGAAGTTTGTCGACCAAGATAACTTTAAGCTCTATAATTTTAAAATGCTTGCTGGCCGCCCGCTGCAATTGGCCGATACGAGCACAGGCATCGTGTTAAACTTAGCCAGCGTTCAAAAATTAGGTTTTAAATCTGCTGAACATGCTGTAGGGAGCTTTGTTACGTATACAGATAAACAGCGTCAGATTGTGGGGGTGACGGACAATTTTCATACAAAAAATCTCCATGCAGCCATTCAACCTGTCGTCATGCTGAGTTCCATTAAAAAATGGGAATTAAGCAGAATAAGTATCAAACTCAACACTAACTCAACTACCTGGCCGGAAACTTTAAAACAGATTGAGAAAGAATGGAAAAAATACTATCCAAAAGCCCCATTTAAATATGATTTCTATGATCAGCAAATCAAAGAACTTTATAGCAGTGATCTAAAATTCTCGAAGATCATCAATCTATTTACGTCGACGACAATTCTCATCAGCTGCCTGGGATTGATCGGTTTGGTTACGATCACCACGGTACAACGTACAAAAGAAATTGGTATTCGAAAAGTGTTGGGAAGTACAGTACTGGGAATTATTGGATTATTATCAAAAGATTACGTCAAACTTATACTCATTTCTATTTTGATTGCTACTCCAATTGCTTGGTGGGCGATGCACAAATGGTTGGATGATTTTGCGTATAGGATAGATCTATCCTGGTGGATGTTTATTATTCCGGCTGCCGCAACCCTACTTATTGCATTTTTTACAATGAGCTACCAATCCATAAAAGCAGCACGTGCAAACCCGGTCGATAGTTTAAGAGATGAGTAAAAGCTGGAATATAAGAAACTAATTGATTGTCAAACACACTGCAATTTAAGAAATTGAGCTATGATCAAAAACTATATAAAAATAGCCTGGCGCAATATCTCTAAAAATAAAGGATATTCGACCATAAACATAATTGGATTAGCAATAGGATTAGCCTGCTGCCTATTAATAGCGATTTATGTACAAAATGAATTGTCTTATGACAAATACCATGTGAATAAAGATCGAATTTACCGCATCGTCCATGACTATAAGGGTGTAAGCAGCACCGAGCAGCATCAGATCTGGGGCAATGCACCCGTCGGTGATGCCATCAGGGCTGATTTCCCTGAGATAGAGAAGGTCGTTCAATTTTCAGGGCAAACCTCTATCCTACTCAAAAAAGGCGATAAAAGATTCCAAGAGGAAAATGTATTTTTCATGGATTCAACTGCTTTTGATGTCTTCAGTTGGAAGGTTTTGGCCGGCGACCCTCAGTCAGCCTTAAATAATGCCTATTCTGTTGTATTAACAGAGAGTACAGCCAAAAAATATTTCGGCGATCAAAATCCCATTGGCAAGACGCTTGAGGGAGGTTTAGCCGCGGGCCGTGCTGACGCAGGTCTATACACGGTAACAGCAGTAATGGCCGATGTCCCCTCTAATTCACACTTTACGTTCGATGCACTGCTCTCGATGAGTACCTTCCGAAAAGCTCGGCCAGACGTATTTAACAAAGAAGGCTGGGATTATGTGGACTTCTACACGTACTTTCTCGCTTCAAAAGACTTTGACCCTGTAAAGTTCAACCAAAAAATACCGGAGTTTCTCAAGCGGCATCTCCCTGCAAACGAAAACCGCAACGCAAAATACGATTTCCATATTGAGCCACTTCTGCAGGCTTACATGCACTCGTCTGCGGATCGTCAGCCCGGTCCCAATGGAAGCTATCAGAATTTATACATATTCAGCATTATTGGCGGATTTATATTATTGATCGCCTGTGTGAACTTTATGAATCTGGCTACATCAAGGTCAATGGAAAGAGCAAAAGAAGTCGGCGTCCGAAAAACCATAGGCGCGAGCAAAAGCAATCTGATCTTTCAGTTTATGTCTGAATCATTGGTCCTTGTATTTGTCAGTAGTATTTTGGCTATACTGCTCGTTATGGCTTTTCTTCCTTTTTTGGAAGCATTTTCAGGCAAACACCTCAATTATTCGTCCCTGCTAAACGGGACGACCTGGGCAATATTCCTATCCACTACCGTTTTTACGGGGCTACTTGCAGCCAGCTACCCCGCATTGATTCTAGCAAATTTCAAACCTATTTCAGTGCTTAAAGGAAGTTATAGCAACAGCAAAGGTGGCACATTATTACGTCGCGTATTAGTTGTTTTTCAATTTTGCCTTTCCATTGCGCTCATTGCAGGTACTGTCGTCGTCTTTTCTCAATTAGATCAATTGCAGCACCGCGATCTTGGATTTCAAAAAGATCAACGACTTGTCATTGATTATAATTTCGATGATAAGGTAAACAATAACCTGGAAGCGATAAAATTGACACTTGCAAAAGATAAAGATGTGCTGTCTGTCACCGCATCACGCACGGTACCCGGAACATTTTTTCCAAATGCCGGAACCGAAATCATGTCAGCCAACGGAACAATGACTTCATTTGCTCCTTTTTTATATGAAGTCGATGTCGACTTTATTCCTAATATCGGTTTACAAATGGCCGCAGGGCGCGCCTATTCCAGAGATTTCCCTGCCGATACAGCTCATTCACTTGTTATCAATGAATCTGCTGCTAAACAATGGGGATACTCCAATCCACAAGATATTATTGGTAAACAATTTCGTCAATGGGGAAGAGAGGGGACAGTTATTGGTGTGGTGAAAGATTTCAACTACCTTTCTCTACACCGTAAGATTGAGCCATTAGCGTTGCGCCTTGATCCAAGCGGCAGCCGATATTTAACCTTGAATATCCAACATGTAAACCAGCCTGAGACCATTGCAAGAATCGGCAAACTGTGGAATGAGCTTGTACCAAACCGTCCATTTTTATATAGCTTTCTTGATGATAGCTTCAATCGACAATATGAAGCGGATTATAATTTTAGAAGACTTTTTACAGCCTTCTCTGGACTGGCACTTTTCATTGCCTGTCTGGGATTATTGGGACTTGTGACGTATACAGCCCAACAGCGTACCAAAGAAATCGGCGTACGGAAAGTTCTCGGTGCATCCATCTATCATTTAATCCTCCTGCTCTCTTCCGACTTCATCAAGTTATTGGCTGTAGCCCTCCTCATTGCCACTCCCCTATCTTGGATGGCGATGAAAAAATGGCTGGACAACTTTGCTTATCACATTGAACCACAATGGTGGATGTTTGCCTTGGCCGGTTTCGCCGCCATTCTGATCGCTTTATTTACGGTAAGCTATCAAACACTTAAAGCGGCCAGAGCAAACCCGGTAGACAGCCTAAGAGATGAATAACTAGCGTCAATTTTAGTCAATCACTACGCTTCTGCTATGAACAATCTTTTATTAGAACAGGTCATCAGACAACTTTCCAAACACACACGATCATGATAAAGAACTATATAAAGACAGCTTGGCGAACAATCAGGGCAAACCGATTTTTCAGTATCCTTAATATCAGTGGACTGGCCATAGGTATCTGTGTATCGCTATTGTTATTCGCCTTTATCCGACAGGAACTAAGTTTTGATTCTATGTATCCTAAAGCTGAGCATATCTACCGCGTCTACATGAAGCTATCCGCAGCATATAATGAGGAGAAAATGCTTACACTCCCCAATGCGGTGGGACCAACTTTAAAATCCGACATTACCCAGGTGGATAATATGGTGCGTCTGGTAAAAGACGGTTATGGTGCAACGGCTTCCATCGGCACCGGGAATGATAATTTCTCTGAAAAACAATTGTACTTAGCAGATTCGACGCTGTTCTCGATATTTGATTTTCAATTTATTGAAGGAAATGCGCGTACTGCTTTTTCAAATAAAAAAAGCATCGTCCTATCCCAATCGTCGAAAGAAAAACTATTTGGAAAACAGGAAGCCATTGGCAAATTAATCAGTATCAATCAACAGGATACCGTACAGGTCACCGGAGTCTTCAAAGATCTTCCAGCTAATAGCACATTAGATTGTAACATGGTCATGAATATTATGGATTCATGGATGGGGCAAAATGTATACTGGAGCAATGCGAGTTACGAAACTTATATTCTATTGAAAAAGGGCGCAGATCCAGGCTCTATTGCGCAAGAAGCTACTAAATTGATAGACAAGTATGTCGAAAAAGACAACCAATATTATACACAATTTTTCCTACAACCGTTATCAGCAGTACACCTCTATTCAGCAGATCTTACAAGTGGAGTTACTACACGTTCTGGAAATATAACCATCATTAGAACATTATCAGTCCTTGCCCTTCTCGTGATTATAATTGCATGCATCAATTATATGAATCTTGCGACAGCCAAATCACAGAAAAATGCAAAACAAGTTGGAGTCAATAAAGTACTTGGCGCTACCCGTCGGCAGCTCATTATCCGTTTTTTTGTAGAAACGGCAACAATTAGTCTTTCCGCTATGCTTATTGGGCTCGTCCTTGCCATCATACTTATTCCTGCGTTCAATTTGGTCGGTAAGACCGATATGACTATTCAGCATCTGCTGAATTGGAATATGTTAGGAATATTGGCTATAGCATGGCTAGTCATTACGTTGGTTGCAGGTAGCTATCCTGCATTATTCCTTTCAGGCATTAAATCAATCTCTTTAATGAACAAAGGATACAATAAACAGGGGCAAACAATATTAATCCGACAAATATTGGTTGTATGCCAGTTTTCTATTTCGATCGTACTGATTATTGGTATCAGTATTATGCTTGCCCAAATAAGCTTTATCCGCAATAAGGATTTAGGGTATCAACCTGAAAATGTTGTGTCTATTTCAATTCGTTCTTTAAAAAATCAAGAAAAGTTAAATACCCTTGGCCAACAAGTTCAAAACCTGACCAATACGGTAGCCACGACTTTCGCACAATCGATACCCGGATTCAATGAAAGTGGTAAATCAACTTATAAATTTACGACTGACAAGCAGGGCTTACCCACACTGAGCTGCGTCACCTATGGCAAGACGATCAATACTTTAGGACTAAAATTACTTGCGGGTACAGATTTACCAAATGTGATCGGGCGTACAGACTCAACGTGTTATGTATTGATCAACGAAAAAGTAATGAAGTTTTTAGGTTATAAAACACCCGAAGAAGCAATAGGTAAACATATCGTTACAGAAATGAGTGCGACTAATTCCATCATATCTGGTGTTGTTCGAGATTTTAATTATGCCAACCTAAAATCTGAGATCGGTGGATATACCTACTATACAATGAATGCTTCTTCTGAATCTCCTCGGAATTTATTGATCCGCTATAAAACAGCAGATCTTCAGTCGTATATGGAGGAGATAAAAAAAATCTACACAGCTATTGCTCCCGATGCTGCATTTGATTTTTTCTTTTTAGACCAGCATGTACAAGATCAATATGATAATGAAATTCGTTCATCCAATGTCATGACTTTGTTTTCATTTTTGACCCTATTTATTGCCTGCCTGGGTTTACTAGGACTAGCTGCCTATACAGCTGAATCAAAGAGTAAAGAGATCGGCATACGTAAAGTTCTTGGTGCAAGTGTCGGTAGTATTATTCATTTGCTGTCCGCAAACTACATCAAATTGATCTGTATAGCATTTCTGATTGCAGGACCAATTGCATACTACTTATCAAATAGCTGGTTAAATGATTTTGTTTATCACATCGATATGCCGTGGTGGGCATACGTAGTCGCTGTCCTGACAGTGACAATTGTCGCATTTATAACAATTGGATTCCAAACTTTTAAAGCTGCATTACTAAATCATGTAAATAGTTTGCGGGACGAATAGCAACACTAGAATATCAAATTGGGGTTAACAAAAAACGAAATAACAATGATTGTAAATTCACTTAAAACAGCGTATCGTTTCTTAAAAAAACATAAGTTGATCACGTTCATCAATATTACTAGTCTCGCTATTGGGATTACGGCTACGTTGGTTATTTTCCTCATGATTCAATACGACTATAGTTTTGATAAACATGTACCCGGTAAAGAACGAGTGTATCGCGTAGTTAACAATGGGGAATTTAAAAATGCCGGTGTCTACGTCCCATTGGTTCGTACGATGAAAGCAGAACTCCCAAACTTAGAAGCGGTAGCGCCGATCTACCATAGCCATATCCAAAAGCTGAAAGTTTCGCTGGCTAAGGACAAATTCCAGACTTTCCCGAAAGAACAGAAGATGGTATTCACTAACAGTCAATATTTCGATATTTTCCCTTCAAAATGGTTGGCTGGCAGTCTTAAGGCTTTGAATTTATCCGGAAATATCATCCTTACGCAGAAAACATCAGAAAAGTTTTATGGAAAAGAATCGCCGGCAAATGTGATTGGCAAAACCATCTTCTATGCGGATAGTATACCGCTTCAGGTCGCTGGAGTGATTGAAAATCCGCAACATAATTCGGACTTCAATTATGAAATCTTCATTGCCGATGCGACGATCCCTATTGACAATAACTTAAAGAACATGTATAACTGGGAAGCTTGGAACAGCATCTCCGACTCCCATCAAGTACTTATCAAAACAAAAGCCCACAGCAATCCGCATCTGCTGGAGCACAATATTGCTAATCTCCTTAAAAAATATAAATACAAAGAAGGAGAAAAGATCCGCGATAAGCTGGAACTTCAAGCCTTGGCAGATGTACATTTTGATACGCGATTTAATTATGATGCGACCCACCCGGAAGCACTACGCAACCTCATTCTACTGGCCTTATTCCTCTTGGCGCTAGGAGCGGTAAATTTTATCAATCTATCCACTGCGCAATCCATCGAAAGAGCGAAAGAAGTGGGTATTCGCAAAACCCTGGGCAGTTCTAAAGCTACATTGATCAAGCAATTCTTAATAGAAACATTTCTGATAACCTTATCGGCGACATTACTTGCAGTTTTGTTGCTCCCTTTGTTTTCACATGTCTTCGAAGGATTTATTCCGAAAAACCTGAGCGTAGACCGCTTAGACAAAGCCGTTATTGTTTTGTTCCTATTCGGGCAATTGATCTTAGTCACTTTACTTGCGGGATTCTACCCCGCCTGGGTACTGACAGGATATGCGCCAGTGCTGGCGCTCAAAAATCAGCTTGGGAAAAGCACCAATTTATCCCGAAGTGCATGGATACGCAAAGCGCTGACCATCTTTCAGTTTGTCATGGCCCAAGCGTTCCTTATCTGCGTACTTATCGTTGTTCGCCAAATCAATTACGCCACTCATCGAGATATGGGGTTCCAGAAAGACGCCATTGTCAATGTTTACATTCCGGGAGCTTTTCAAAATTCCGCTAAAGGCATCATTCTCAAAAATGAGCTCCAGAAGTTAAAAGATGTCAAAGCAATCAGTTTTGGGAACATCGCTCCTGCAATGAACGGTTGGATGACTACTGCCATCGCTTACGATCAATCGCCCGACAAGGAATCCTTGACTTTTGATAGCCGCTCTGGTGATGAAAACTATTTAGAAGTTTATCAGATTCCGCTTTTAGCAGGAAGAAATATACGCCTATTGGATTCAACAAGGGAAATGTTGATCAATAGAAAAGGTCTTGAACTGCTAAATATCAAAAACCCAGAAGATGCCATCGGTAAAACCTTTGAAAATGGAAATAGCATCATTGTGGGGGTAATGGAAGATTTTGACCTTGCTTCAGCACGACAAGGAGTTAAACCCGTTGTTTATACGGGTAGCAAAGATGGTTATGTACTCCATATTGCATTGGATCAATCGCATCCTGAAAACTGGAAAAATGCTATCGATAAAATAACGTCCAGTTATAAATCGGTCTTCGCTGATGATGAATTGGATCTACGATTTGTAGACGAGGTAATCCAAAATTTCTATACCCAAGAGAAGCAGCTTTCTAAACTTTTATCCTGGGCAGTGGGACTCTCTGTAACCATCGCTGGACTGGGTTTATTTGGACTAGCCATCTTCACGGCAAATCAACGCACAAAGGAAATTGGAATCCGTAAAGTATTGGGGGCATCTGTTTTCCAGATCACATTCCTACTGCTTCGAAATTTGCTATCACTGGTTGCGATAGCCTGTCTAATAGCTTTTCCAATTGCCTATTATTTTATGCATAATTGGCTTAATGATTTTGTCTACCGAACGACAATCAGTCCCTGGATTTTTGGGCTATCAGCTGTAGGATTAATTGCTTTTGCAAGTCTTGTACTTTCAACCAAAAGTATATTTGCAGCAAAAGCAAATCCGATAAATAGTTTAAGGGACGAATAGAGCGGTTGATAAATAACGAGTAGCTTATAATTAAATACCAAACAATAAAATGATTCAGTTATTCCTAAAAACAGGACTTAGAAATTTAAAACGCAGTCCCCTCAATACAACAATAAATATTTTGGGATTAGCACTGGGGTTTACTGTTGCTCTGATCAGTACGTTATGGGTGCTGAAACAATTTTCTTTTGATAAGCATTACCGCAATTATCAACATATTTATCAGGTCATGATGACCGGAACTTTCAACGATGAAAAATCAACTGATCGCTCTACGCCTATTCCTTTGGCCAAAACGATTGTCTCTGATTTTAAAAATGAGATGCCAGATGCCACTTTGGTCACCAATCTAGAAAGCAATAATCTTAAAGTAGGTGATAAAAAATTAAATGCTCCGGGGTTTTACGCCATGGGAAAATTTGCCGAATTATTTTCTCTCGAATCTGTAAAAGGAAATAGTACCACACCGGGCAATCCATCAACCATCATAATTTCAGAATCTTTAGCAAAACGACTGTTTGATAAGTTAGATATCATCGGGAAAACACTTCAATTGAATGGCAAAGAACAGTATACTGTTCAAGGTGTTTATAAAGATATTCCTGAAAACAACACTTTTTATGGCTTAGATTATGTATTGCCGTTTGTCGATTATCTTGCGAAAGACCAAGGCATACAAGACAGCTGGTCCAGCTGCTTTTTTAGCACTTTCGCCAAAATCGACAATGCTGCCTTTGTTCCCGCGTTGGAAAACAAGCTGACAAATATTATCAACAAAAAAATACCGGATATAAAACCTGAGATCCTCTTACATCCGATGTCGAAATGGCATTTATACGATTCATTCAAAAATGGAAAGAACGTAGGTGGACAAATTCAATATGTATGGATGTTTGGGTGGATCAGTATATTCATTATGTTGCTGGCCAGTATAAACTTTATCAATTTAAGTACTGCAAGAAGTCTAAAAAGAGGAAAAGAAATCGGCGTTTTAAAATCTGTTGGCGTCAATCGCAGCCAACTTATCGCTGGCTTTCTTGTGGAATCCATCCTCGCGGTAGACTGTGCTTTTTTGATCGCCGTTCTATTGGCTACAGTACTGTTGCCTTGGGTCAATACAATCACCCATACGAACTTACATATGCCCTTTATGGATCTTCGATTCTATGGCTACTCCTTAGCAGGAATAGGCGTTATAGGTCTTTTAGCAGGTATTTACCCTGCGCTATTTTTATCGGCATTTAATCCTATTCTTGCTCTTAAGGGTAAAATCAACAGCCGAAAAGGCGGATCAAGAAGTAGAAAGGCAATGGTCATCGTGCAATTTGCGATTTCTATTTTCCTGATGATATCCACTTATCTGGTGATCCAGCAACTGCGTTACACAAAGGATCGTCCTATGGGATATAAAAGTTCCAATTTGCTGAATATTACTTCCTCTAGTCCTACAATCATTAAAAACTTTAACGTGCTCCGGAAAGAACTGATCGAGCAGCGATTAATTCAGGATGCGGCACTTTCCTCCAGCTTTGTCAACCGTCTTTCGTTGACCGGAGGTGGATTTAATTGGCAGGGAAATGACAGCAAAGATGGTGCTATTATGGGTATCTTTACCGTTGATGACAATTTTGCGAAGACTGTACAATGGGATTTTATACAGGGCCGTAATTTTTCAAAAGATTTTAAAACAGATTCAACCGCTGTTATTTTGAATGAGGCCGCTGCTCAATTTATGGGCGTGACAGACCTTAACAGTAAACAGCTTTCACGTGCCGGTATTGATTATCATATTGTGGGTATTATCAAGAATACACTTTCCGAATCCCCTTTTAAATCGATTACGCCGACAGCTTATTTCCTCAAATTTTTACCAAAGAACAAGATCACGCTGCAATTGAACGAAGGTCAAGATGGTAAGCAGGACTTAAAAGCTATTGCGGAAAGCTTCAATCGTATAGATCCTGATTTGATTTTTGATTATACCTTTACGGATCAGGAATATGCCAAGCAGTTTCAACAAATGGAAATGATCAAGAGCTTAACAAGTTTATTTACAGGACTGGCCATACTCATTTCCTGTCTCGGTCTATACGCCTTAGTGTCCTTTCTTACGGAGCAACGTGAAAAGGAAATCGGTATTCGAAAAGTATTGGGTGCTTCAGAACTTGGCTTGTGGCGACTACTTTCCACAGAATACATTTGGCTCACGGGCATCAGCTTTATGCTTGCATCTCCCCTGGCTTATCTGTTGATGAAATCGTGGCTCGAAAACTATGTCTACCGCATATCAATTACATGGACGGTGTTTGCTATCACAGGCTTAACCGCACTAGTCATTACCATATTAACCGTTAGTTACCAAGCGATTAAAGCTACTTTAGCAAATCCCGTAAAAACCCTAAGAAGCGAATAATATTAATTTGTTCGGGGACGGACACTGTACTGTCCGTTTCCGAACATTTAAAACCACCACAAAAACACATCAAAAACCTAAAAATCAATACATTATATTTATGGCAGACGAATTGAATTAACTGACTTTGCTATTTGTCTAATAACACAGCCTTCTACTAAAGCGAACTATGTGACAAGAATATAGCCTAATTAACAGTCTAAATACGCATAACCATGGTAAAGAATTATTTTAAAATCGCTTCGCGAAATATTAGAAAAAACAAAGGATTTTCTCTTCTAAATATGTTTGGACTTAGTATAGGAATAACATGTTTTCTATTATTGGCGGCATATATATACCATGAATCGAGCTATGAACGTTTCTTTCCCCACGCTGACCGCCTAGCTTATATTAGCCTCACCTATAAATCACCCAATAGCACCGAAGAAGTAAACTCTGCCGTAACACCAACAGGCTTAGCGCCTACATTGCAGGCTGAATTTCCGGATGTAGAACAAGCAACCAGATTCTACAGCTATTCCAAAGGCGGCAAAATAGAATCCAAAGAAGCACTAATAACTGAAAAAGGCCTGCTGTATGCTGACCAGAATGTTTTTAAAACTTTAGGTTATACCTTTCTCGAAGGTGATTCACAATCAGCTCTGGCAGAACCAAATCAGATTGTCTTGACAAAAAAACTCGCAGAGAAATATTTTCCCAAGCAGTCGGCCATCGGTCAGACACTATCCATTGACAAAGTCAACTGGAAAATCACAGGCATTATCGCAGACTTGCCCACGAATACACAGCTGAACTTCTCCGCACTCCTTTCCAATAAGGGATTAGAACGCTACAAAGAAATAGCATGGTCTTCTGCAAATGATGTAACCATAGCGCTCTTAAAAAATAAAGATCAGTTCAGCTTGATCCAACAGAAATTGGATCAAATGACTAAATCAAAATTCGCCGAAGCGACAAAACAAGGCTATCAATTTCGATTTATTCTGGAAAAGCTGACCGATATCCATCTCCACTCCAAAGCAGCAGGTACAGGAAACATTACTTATATCTATATTTTAATGGCATTAGGTGCTGCGCTTATTATTTTAACCTGTATCAATTTTACAAATTTGGTATTAGCACATGCGCTTGAACGTAAAAAGGAAATCGGTGTCAAGAAAGTACTAGGTGCTGCAAAGAAAACGATATTCTTTCAATTCTTCTTTGAATGTAGTATCATGGTCTTTCTAGCTGTTGGCTTTAGTCTTTTGACAACTGTACTCTTATTACCGGTATTTAGTTCGTTTATGGGCGCTGAGATAAAATTGACGATATGGGCCGATCCCCGCTTTTATGCAGTTTTGGCTACATTTATAGTGTTAATAACTCTGCTTTCGGGCGGCTGGCCAGCCTATTCCATAGCAAGCTCAAAACCTATTTCGATTTTTAAACGAAAATTGACTGAAAAACAAAATGGTATATCTCTGAGTAGAGTACTCGTTACTTTTCAATTCAGTATCTCTATATTTTTTATTATCTGCACCTTATTCGCCGGTAGGCAGATGGATTTTATCCAGTCTAAAAACACCGGATTGGATCGCTCTGATATGTTGGTCATTGATGGCCGAGGATGGCAAAATAAAGAAAGGCAGCTATTAAAAGAAAAGTTAATGCAGCTCAATAGTGTCCAGGGCGTTACCGCTTCGTATGACAATCCTGTCAATATCCAAGGTGGCTACAGCGTCAGTGAAGTAGAAGGCCAACCCAATGATTTTGATATGGATGTCACGGCAATTCCGATTGAAAAAGATTTTGTTTCTGTTTTTCACATTCAGTCTGTAGCCGGTGAACCGCTATCAGATACGGATATCTTACGTGCACAGGATACAGTCTCACCCGAATATGGTTTCGTTGTAAATACGCTAGCGGCATCCGCTATGGGGTTTACACCCCAACAAGCAATTGGAAAGAAAATCAACCTAAACGGGCGTAAAGGAATGATTAAGCAGGTGGTCGCAAGTTTTAACTTTGCTTCGCTACATAGTGAGGTTAAGCCGATCGTACTCTTTCCAGAATATGATTATTTCGGCAATATTTTTATTCGACTCAATCCGACATCGCCGGTGAAAGATGCTCTTGCGCAGATAAAAGCTGTTATAAAAGATATTGATTCAAAAAACAGTTTTGAGTATCACTTTCTCAATGATGATTATAATAAGTTATATCTCAAAGATCAGCAAACAACACGAGTAATGCAGTTATTTTCCATCATTACCATTGCTATTGCCTGTATGGGACTATTTGCATTATCGGCCTACGCCGTGCAACAACGTTTTAAGGAAATAGGAATACGTAAAGTATTAGGTGCTTCAACAATCAAAATTGTCCAGATATTAAGCCTCGACTTCATGGTTTTAGTCTGCTCTGCCCTGCTAGTTAGTGTACCATTGGGATGGTATGCTATGCATCGCTGGATTGAGAATTTTGCCTATCATATTACGTTGGATTGGTGGGTATTTATATTGGCTGGAATCAGCGCATTGTTTGTATCATTTATAACCATCAGTTTTCAAACTGTAAAAGCTGCGATTCTGAACCCAGTTGATAGCTTAAGAGACGAGTAATTATTAACGTGACTAATTAACTAATACATCCGATAGATAACACCCGAGAGACTCTGTAAATTTCTCTCTTGCTATTTATCGATAATCGAAACAAAAAATGCTTAAGAATTATATCAAAATAGCTTGGCGTAACCTTTGGAAGAATAAAGGTTATTCCGCAATCAATATCATTGGGTTGTCCATCGGCATGACTGCCGTATTGATTATCGGAATATGGATACAAAATCAATATCAATTTGACAATTTTTATAGCAATAATACCAGTCTTTATAAACTTTGGAACAAATATGAAGACGAGGGAAAAATTAAACTTCAACAAGTTACGTCGGGCCTCGCATCACCAGCACTGGAAGCTGAATATCCAGAGGTAGAACACGCTGCACGAATTTATTGGAGCTCTAATAGATTATTGTCTTTCGATGAGAAAAAAATAAAATCTAAAGGAAACGAAGTTGACCCCGCCTTTATACAAATGTTTGATTTCAAAATCCTTAGGGGAAATAACAACAACGCGCTAGCAGACAATAAAAGTATTGTTCTCACGGAGAGCCTGGCAAGAAATATCTTTGGCGATATCGACCCCTTGGATAAAATAGTTATGCTCGACGATAAAGAGCCTTATAAAGTAACTGCTGTAATCGCGGATTTGCCGAGCAATACAAATTTTGATTTTACCTATTTAATCCCCTTGGCTCAACCGGAGAATTACTCTCCGAATTGGACTTCCAATTCATTTTACACCTTTGTGCAGCTGAAAAAGGGTGTTGATATAGAAGCTTTCAATGAAAAACTGATCGGTTTTATCACAAAAAAAACGAACAATATCTCAAAAGGATCGCTTTTCCTATATCCTTTGTCAAAAATGCATCTTTACTCCAAATTCGAACAGGGAATACCTGTGGGGGGAAAGATAGACCAGGTCAAACTGATTGGTGGTATTGGCCTACTAATTTTGCTGATCGCCTGCATCAATTTTATCAATCTCAGTACGGCAAGAAGTCAGAAAAGAGCAAAAGAGGTTGCGGTTCGCAAAGTGGTGGGCGCCCAACGTTTCAACCTGATTGCCCAATTCCTTACTGAATCGGTCTTATTAGCACTTATTTCTGGACTAATCGCTATTGGTATGGCCATCGGTATATTGCCCTTATTTAATAAAATATTAGACAGGCCTTTATCATTTTCCTTAACAGATCCAATCATCTGGATATCGTTAGCCGGATTCACACTTTTTACAGGCACATTGGCCGGATTATACCCTGCCTTTGTCCTATCTGCATTTAAGCCCGTTAAAACACTGAAACCGCTAAGCCACTCCAAAAAGTTTGTGTTGAATTTTAGAGAACTACTGGTCATTTTCCAATTTGGTATCGCGATTATACTGATTATAGCGACTATGATTGTACGACAGCAAATCAATTATGCTGCGCAACGTGATATCGGTTACAACAGTTCACAGCTGATCGAAATACCAATGGAAGGCAATATGGAAAAAAATTATGAAGCAATTAAATCGGAGCTGATCAGCGCCAACATAGCGCAGTCGGTGACACGCACCGGTTGGTCTATTACACAAAATGCATCGAATACGAGCGGAGGTTTTCTATGGGAGGGTGCTACTCCTGAACAAGGCAATAAAATCGTCTTCAATCTTGGAAAAACAGAAAGTGATTTTGTGAAGACGCTTGGATTAAAACTTATAGCAGGCCGAGATATCGATTATAGTAGAATGCTAGCTGATAGCTCGTCAATATTGCTCAATGAAGCTGCCATTAGAGAAATGAATCTCAAAAATCCGGTTGGCAATTACTTAAAATGGGGCGATAAGACATATACGATTGTTGGTGTTATCAATGATTACATTAGCGGATCTCCCTATAATCCCGTCTCTCCATTGTTAATATCTGCGAACAAAAATTGGCTATTTAACATGGTTATTCGGGTCAATGTTACATCATCGTTTAGCGATCAGTTGAATCAAATTGAAAAGACGCTTAAGAAATTCAATCCAGCTTATCCTTTTGAATACAAATTCGTTGATCAACAGTTCGCTTCAAAATTCGGCGATCAACAACAGACGGCTAAGTTAGCATTTATCTTTTCGCTATTAGCCATATCCATTTCCTGTTTAGGTCTATTTGGACTTGCATCGTATATGGCCGAATTGAAAACAAAAGAAATTGGTATACGCAAAGTACTTGGTGCATCCGTCTCAGGAATTACAGCAATGTTATCTAGAGATTTTGTCAAACTTGTCGTCATTGCCATTTTAATTGCATCTCCTATTGCGTGGTGGGCTATGAATAAATGGCTTCAGGATTTCTCCTATCGCATTGAAATACAGTGGTGGACATTTGGTTTAGCTGGAGCCTCCGCCATACTGATCGCTCTCATTACTGTCAGCAGCCAAGCAATTAGAGCTGCAAGCAGTAATCCGGTGAAGGCATTAAGAGATGAATAGCGGCTAAGTACAGTTAATTAATAAGATTAGGCTTTAAAATCAATTTTAAAAACAAATAGAGAAAAACTATAATTATGATAAGCAACTACATCAAAATAGCATGGCGCAACCTAATGAAGAATAAATCGTTTTCTATGACTAACATCATCGGGTTGGCAATAGGTATGGCCGGAGCATTGCTTATAGTGCTTTGGTTACAGAACATGTTGACGATGGACCGCTTTCATGAAAAGGGCAATCGCCTCCATGTCTTGAGTAATCGTGATGAATTTAAGGGCGATAAATCGGCTTGGGCATATACACCTAAAATATTAGGCCCCTCATTGGCCGCTGATTTCCCAGATATCGAAGCGTTTACACGATACAATGAGGGACACGAATTTTTAACGACATTTAAAGAAAAGAAGCTTATTGCAAACACAGTTTTTGTCGATCCCGGATTTTTCAAGATGTTCTCCTTTCCTTTTATGAAAGGCGAACAGAATGTTAAATTTGATCACCCAAAAGGTGTTGTTCTTACTGAAAGCTATGCAAAGTCGCTGTTCGGCGATGAGGATCCAATAGGCAAATCGGTTAGAATAGATTCGGTCAATCAAGTTGATGTACAAGCTGTTCTCAAAGATATCCCGAGTAATTCAAGTTTCAGATTTGACATACTTCTTCCTTTTGAATATGCAAAAATAATTGGTTATGTGGATGACAACTGGAGCAATAATTCAATAAGTACTTATGTCTTATTAAAAGATGGTGCTTCTTTAACAGCATTTAATAGTAAGATCAAGACCTATTTAAGGGATCATATCAATGCCAGCAATAAGGCAGAGGGTCGCTTATCAGCGAAAAACACAGGGGAGATTTTTGCTTTTCCTTATCCCGATTCTTTTCTGTATAACAATGGTAAAGGTGGAAATTATACTTCGGGACGGATTGATATTGTCAAGCTTTTTGCGTGGATCGGTGTTTTTATTTTATTAGTAGCCAGCATCAATTTTATGAACCTAAGCACAGCACGTTCTGAGCGTCGCGCAAAAGAGGTTGGTGTCCGTAAGGTAATTGGTGCAAGTAAGGCAAGCCTAATGGCTCAATTTCTCGTTGAGAGCATACTAATTAGTTTAATTGCGATGGTTCTCGCAACTTTACTTGTCTTTATAGTGCTGCCCTTTTTCAATGATCTTGTTGGTAAAAATCTTAGTCTTTCCTTATTGAGTCTACAGACCTGGCTTTTTCTACTCGCATTTGCACTGTTTACAGGGATATTAGCAGGTACTTATCCAGCCTTTTTCCTTTCCTCATTTCAACCGATCAAAACTTTGAAAGGAAAATTTGTTTCGAAGAGTAAAGGGTTTAACATTCGTTCCATACTCGTTGTTATACAGTTTAGCCTCGCTATTATATTGATTATCGCTACAGTCATTGTGGCAAAACAAATCCAGTATACTAAGCAGCGCGACCGCGGCTATAATGAAAATGGTTTGCTCTATAGCAGTATTAAAGGAGACCTGGAAAAGAATTATAAAATCCTCCGGGACGAGCTTTTGGCCAGCAATGCTGTTGTCTCTGTATCGAAAAACATGTCGCCAGTAACTGACTTTTATAGCAATGGTTGGGGATTTACCTCAGGTACACCTACCGAGGAGGACAAAAGAATTTCTTACAACCGCTTTAGTACGGACGCAGATGCGGTAAAAAATCTTGGTCTCACTTTGATTCAAGGACGTGACATCGACATATATAAATTTGCAACAGACAGTACAGCATTAATTTTAAATGAGTCTGCCGTTAAAAGTCTTCATCTCACAAACCCTCTAAACAGCATTGTGGATGGCGATGGCACCAAATGGACAGTTGTTGGAGTTGTCAAAGATTTTATTATAGGATCGCCTTTTGGGGACAAAAAACCTATGGTAATATTGGGTCCAAAGGCTTGGTTTACAACGATTCACTATCGTTTAAATACAAACAATAGCATCGCCGGCAACTTAAAAACAATTGAAACTATCTTTAAAAAATTCAATCCAGATTATCCATTTGAATATCAGTTCATTGACAAAACGTATGAACAAAAATTTAAGGAAACAAAGGCTATAGGTACATTAGCGATGGTTTTTGCAGGATTGACGATCTTTATTTCCTGTTTGGGATTACTGGCACTGATCGCGTATATGGCCGAAACGCGCATGAAAGAAATTGCTGTCCGCAAAGTTCTTGGCGCAAGTGTCACCCAAGTAACTTCTTTACTTTCGATCGATTTTATCAAACTCGTGGTGGTCGCAATTTTTATCGCCACACCTATTGCTTGGTGGGCCATGGATAAATGGTTGCAAGATTACAGCTACCGAATAGCGATCCATTGGTATTACTTTGCCGTTGCTGGATTGATGGCCATTTTAATCAGTATGGCTACTATAAGTTATCAAACGATTAAGGCCGCTTTAGTGAATCCCGTCGACAGTCTACGTGATGAATAAAATAGACTCGTCTGTTCAGCTATGGACAAAGCACTGTCCGATATTGAACAGCAAGGAAAAGAACCAGGAAGACAACACGTTAATGATCAAAAGGATAACTACTTGGCCAAACATTTGTATTTTAGTTTTCTAAGTCGAGCACACAAGCGATCAGCAGCTCCACGACCGGAATAAATTCTTAGTATAAGACAATGAACTTTACAAACTTCAAGATTGCGTGGCGAAATATCGGAAAGAAAAAAGTCCAAAATCTGATCAATCTAATTGGATTGACCTGCGGTATTACTTTTCTACTACTTGTAAGTGCCTATGTATGGGATGTACACCAAGTGAATAGCACTATCAAAAATATTGATCGGCAATTTTTGTTGCAAAGCAAGTATAAGAAAGAAGGATTTGGTATTAACTTAACCACACTAGGGGCGCTCCCCAAAGCCTTGCATGAGGAGTATCCCAATCTGGTCTCTAACTATTATCGGATTGATGGATTGACCGGTATCGTAGCAAACGGTGCGACAGTACATGAAGAAGGCATGTCTCTTGGAGATCCCAGTCTATTGACGATGTTCGGATTTCATATTCTGGCGGGCAATGCCAATACGGCATTAAATAATCCCTTTTCAGTTGTTATAAGTGACAAAGCAGCCATAAAATATTTCGGGCATGTGGATGTACTCGGCAAATCGCTACAGATAAAAAATTTCAAGGGTGAAAAGCAGGATTTTGAAATTACAGCAATCATCAAATCCGATGTTCAAAATGCCATTATGGATCTCACAAAGAATATGCATGCCGACATATTTTTACCGATCATCAATGAGCAATTCTTTGGCCGATCGATAGACAATTGGAATAACCCTTATATTGCCGGTTACATCGAATTGAAACCAGGTGTAAGCTTGAATCGTGTAGATGCCGCCATTGAAACGTTGGTAAGAAAAAATACCGATAAGGAATTTTCCAGTGAATATAGCCCTGATCTAAAACCATTGAAAACTTATTATTTGGATGACAACCAAGGGGCCGTCCGTAAAATGATACAGACGCTGGTTTGGACTGCCATCTTCATCTTGATCATGGCCATCATCAATTTCGTCAATTTTAGTATTGCTCAGCACATTACGCGATTAAAGGAAATCGGTGTTCGAAAGATGATGGGATCATCTCGCATGCAGCTTATTAGACAGCTGATGACCGAATATATTCTGATTGTGGCCATAGCAGCATTGATCAGTCTTCCAATTTATTTCATCACAAGTCCAATCTTCGAACATGTCTTGATGCGCAAGCTACCCTCGTTGGTGGAATTACCAATTTACTTTTTTGGTCTACTGGTTATAATGACGTTGTTCATTGGTCTATCAGCGGGGCTCTATCCAGCCATTAAACTTTCCAATGTCGCAATACTTCCGGCAGTCAAAAGCCAGTTTTCGACGCTGGGGGGCAAACAGCTGGTCCGAAAAATTCTTTTGTTTTTTCAATTTGGGGTAGCCTTGCTCCTGCTTGTCTGCACCTTAATTATTTCCAAACAAGTGGATCTATTTCTCCATAGCAATCTAGGCTACAACAAAGACTACTTATTAACCGTTCAGGTACCTAGAGATTGGTCCGTAAATGGTGTTCGCAAAATGGAGACCGTACAACAGGAACTCAGCCAACAGCCAGAAGTAAAATCAATAAGCTTATCTTATGAAACTCCCGGATTGCTTGGGTCCAATATGCAGCCTGCCTTCGGGACGACAGATGACAGAGAAATCCAGGTACAACGGATTACAAGTGATAGTCATTTTTTGGAAACGTATGAGATACCACTAGTTGCTGGAACTTTTCTCCCTAAAAACTATGTTGCCAATGCGAATAACAATCCAGTTGTTATCAATAAAAAGGCCATGAATGATTTTGGTTTTAAAAATGCCGAGCAAGCTATTGGTCAGCAAATTGCTCTGGCTGATCCCAGTTACAAAATGACTATTGTGGGCGTTGCAGACAATTTTGTTGCCAATTCACTTCATCAGGCCTCTCCTCCTATCGTCTGGACAGATGTACAGGAAAGCTTACAATATCGATACTTTAGCATCCGTTTACAGCAAGGCTCCCTTTCCAATGCAGTACAACAACTCGAAAAAAAGTGGAAAACGTTGTTGCCCGATGCTCCATTCGAATATCAATTTATGGATGAACGTATCAAAAATTTATATGAAACTGAGCTGCAGTTGCATCGCGCTTCCCACATTGCTACGGTTGTTTCGCTGCTGATTGTTGTATTGGGACTTACCGGATTAATATCGCTTTCCATCCATCTGCGCAATAAAGAAGTCGGCATTCGTAAAGTACTTGGGGCTTCCCTAGCACATTTGATGTTGCTCTTTTCGAAAGAGTACTACGGAATCTTCCTATTTGCGGCATTAACGACAGTTCCACTGAGTTATCTATTGATGCAATACTGGCTGCAAAATTACATTATCAGAATAGAAATCAATGCGTTTACCTACTTGTTACCATTGGGGACTTTGATTGGTTTGCTGAGTTTATTGGTGGGCATTATTGTATTTCGATCAACTCGGTTTAATCCCGTTGAAAAATTACGAGATGAATAATTTACGAAACCAATCCATATTAACCCTATGATAAAGAACCATCTTAAAACCGCCTGGCGGACATTGATGCGCAATCGTATCTATTCGCTATCAAACCTCGTTGGTTTAACGATTGCCCTGCTGGTTTTTATGCTAATCAGTTCACTTGTCGTTGATGAGCTTTCCTACGACAGACAATGGAGCAACTCCAAAGCGCTCTACAGAATGCGAATTGTGCCCAAAGAAACGCAGAAAGGATTCACAAACAATAATTCGGGAGCTCCTGAAGGTATCTCTGCAACATTAAAAGCTCATTTCCCAGAAGTACTTGGCTATACTTCAATCAATTCATTTTCACCAAAATTAACAATAAACAAGCGCTCAGGGCAATTTACCGAAATCAATACGCTGGAAGTCGACAGCGGCTTTTTCCATCTTTTTGATACAAAAATTATCGCAGGTAATCCGAAACAGGTTATTTCCGGAGCAAAAAATATCACATTGACAGCTTCTGGGGTACAAAAATACTTCGGTGGCAAAGACGTGCTCGGTAGCACATTCTACAATAAACCTCAAGAAGGGGAACCCGAAGCTTATTATGTTAATGCCATTATTGAGGATATGCCCCATAACTCTTCCTTCCAGGCAGAAGCCTTCGTGCTGATGCCTAAGGTGAATGAATTCAATCCCGAAAAAAGTGGTTCGTTACAAACACAAATTCTATTGCTCAAAAGTACAACTGATGTTCAAAGTTTTTCAGACAAGATAAACAAGTGGTATAATACGCAAAAACTAGGTGATTGGACGAAAGAGCACAATCTTTTTATTGAGCCCATCACAGATATACACTTGCGAAGTATTACAGGTTGGGAAAACCCGATGCAAGACATTTATCTGCTAGCAGGAATAGGGATCTTGATCCTTGTATTGGTCAGTATCAATTATATCAACTTGAGCTTTGCCCATGCACTCAAACGCACACAGCAGATCGGTATACGCAAAGTACTGGGAGCAAGCCGAAAAAATGTGATCCTACAAATGGGCCTAGAGAGTACCATACTCTTTGCCGGCTCTTTTATGATTGCATTTTTGAGTTACGTGCTTATCAGTCCTGCATTTGAACACTATTTAGAACATCCATTGACCATGAGCTACCAACATTCCCTATTCATGTTTGTTGGATTGCTATCCATGTGGATCATTCTGGGCTGGCTTTGTAGCCTACCTACGGCCTTGTCACTATCAAAAACACGGCCGTCCCTAGAACTTCGGAAACAGCTTTCTTTCTTCAAGCTCCCGCTAAATATGGCATTTACCAAAGTGCTGGTGATTGTACAGTTTGCCATTGCCATCGTCGTAGCGATTTGTATGGTGTCCATGCGGGCACAATTGCATTACCTGTACAACAAAGATCTTGGCTATGCCCCCAAAAATCTCTTGACCATCAATTATACCTCCTGGGAGGGAAAAGATCAGGCGTTCAAACAAGAGCTATTAAAACATTCGTATATTTCTTCGGTCAGTCTCACAAGCTGGACGCCCTTTAGTGGCAGTGTAGATTTTAAAACAGTAAAAGACCCTATCAATCCGAACGAAGAACTCCCAGTTGTATTTGTCTATGCGGATTATGATTACATCAAAACAATGGGTATAAAGCTCCTGAATGGCCGGCCTTTAAGTGCGGACTATGCGCTGGATAGGCCATTTACGGATTCGATACAGGCCGAGCAACAGGTCTTTACCAATATGCTCGTTTCCGAACAGACCGCCCAACGGCTGTCTTTAAAACTTAATAAGAGCAATGAGCCTTTAAACAATACACCCGTAGGCATATTTAAAGAGTTCAACGGAGCAAGTCTAAAGTTTCCGATCGGTCCTTTTGCGATTAAAGCGCAAAATGAATGGGAAGGCAGCTGTATGCTTATCCGCGTAGAAGAAGGTAAGAAAAAGGAAGCTTTAGCACTGGTAAACAGCACGTGGAACAACTTTTTCCCTAACCGGATAGCGCAGATCAACTGGCAGGAAGATCAGGTACAGCATCAGTATAACAAAGAGAAAAAGCAGTACCAACAATTGGCACTTTTTACAGGAGCTAGTATGCTGATTGCTATCTTAGGGATCGTAGCCATTGCCATTTATACGTTAGAACGAAGAGTAAAAGAAATTGGTATCCGTAAAGTGCTCGGTGCTTCGGTAAATACGATCACCTATATGATTTCCAAATCATTTATTTTACTCCTGCTGATAGCAATTCTGATCGCTTTGCCCATAGCATGGTGGTTTATACACAAATGGCTGGAAAACTTTTACTACCATATCGATGTTCCGATTGCTCTCTTTGTTTTCACGGGATTGTTTATGGGTTTGACGACATTAACGATTATTGCTATCCGGATATTCCAGACAGCCCGCATCAATCCCGTAAATAGTTTGCGGGATGAATAAGAAAAAATAAGCCGTAGTTGTGCAAATTTAAATCGAGCAAACTGTTATTTAGCTAAAGGGAATGAAAGTTTATAATTGGTGTAAGTTTTTTGAATTTTCGCTGTTTTCATAATTGGTACATTGAAACAATATAGATTTTCGATACAAAGAAATAGAAAGTATTGCAAAAACAAAAACATTTGTATAAATAAAAATAACATTATCTATATTTATCTATACAAAAGGACAGATTATTAAAATAAAAGGATGACAAAACTAGGCGAGTTTCTAGCGAAGAAATCTGTGAATAAATCCCAGATTGCCCGCAAAACAGGATTAAGTAAAGCGAGAATTAATGAATTGACCATGACCGAGACCGCTAAATTACGTTTAGATGAAATGTATTTGATTGCTCTGGCCATTGATACAGATCCGGCCAAAATGATGCTTGAACTTTGCGAACATCTCCAACTGAAAGAGATTAAGGACTAGGATACCTTCCTAGAGCCCTTTAATAAGATGATCTGTGCGGTATTGGACGAAAAACTGTTCGATATCGTACAGCCTCAAAATCCAACAAACAAGACAAAAAACTAAAAAACAATAACTTAACAAAATGGCAATACAATTGACTTCAGTCTAATGTCTAGATTAATTGGTCGATTACCGATCGACCAATAAGATCTTAAAAATGTATTGTTATGATAGGAAATAGTCTTAAAATCGCTTGGCGAAACATGGCAAAAAATAAGCTCTATTCTTTTATAAAGATCGGAGGATTTGCTTTTGGTATCGCAATCTGTATGCTCATCGTACTGTATATCAAGCATGAGACCAGTTACAACAAGTTTTATCCAGCAATGGATCGCACCTATCGTCTCGTCGTTCAGCTACCGATCGAAGGTAAAATTCAACGTTGGGTATCACTCTCGGCTCCCGTTGCCCCAGCACTGAAAGCCGAAATTCCCGCTATCGAGCAAACAGGCCGAATACTCCCTAACCCTTTATTTGGCGCCGGAAGTAACCAGCTCTCCCTGAATGATAATCCGCAAAGCTTTTATGATGATGGCTTTGTCTATATTGATCAATCTATTCTCGACATGTTTCCGACACCCATGGTTTCAGGAACTCTTGCCCACGCATTGGATGAACCCAATACACTTGTCATTACGAAAAGTAAAGCGGAAAAATACTTTAAAAATGATCCTATCGGACAGACCATTTATCTGAACAATAACAGATCCAAGCTGTATACCATTACCGGCGTGATCGAAGATATACCCCAAAACTCCACTTTAGCAGGTTATAGCTTCTTCATGTCGCTCGCAGGCGAACCCTTTTATCCCGGTGAACAGAACCAATGGCTCAGCAATAATTACACGGTCTACGTTAAATTAAAGCCGCAAGTCAATATTGAACAAACCGAAAAGGAGATTTTGAGAAATTATAAAGCGCACTATTTACCTGAATATAAAAAATCAGGACGTAAGCTCAATCCTCTATTCGAACAGGCAAAAATCAACTTACAAAATGCACTTGACATCCATTTGAAATCTTCCGATATCGATGACGATAAAGTCAGTACATTGAATCGGGGAGATATTCGCATGGTCTGGACTTTTGCCATCGTCGCATTGTTTATTCTTTTGATTGCCTGTATCAATTTTATTAACCTATCGACCGCCAATGCCGCTACAAGGTCCAAAGAAATTGGCATCCGGAAGACAATTGGTTCGACAAGGACATTATTGATCGGACAATTCCTGCTCGAGGCAATTTGTTATAGTGTATTGTCTTTGCTTGTTGGTCTATTGTTGAGTTGGGTTTTGTTGCCCATATTCAACAGTCTCGCCAATAAGTCCCTCACCATCCCATGGACATCCCCTTACTTTTTCCCATCTTTATTATTGACAATACTGATCATCGGCAGCCTGGCAGGAATCTATCCAGCTTTGTATCTATCCCGATTTAAACCGATTGCCGCATTGAAAAATAAGACCACCGGAGCCAAATCTTCATTATTCAGAAATGGGCTTGTCGTCTTTCAGTTTGCGACGTCCATCATCCTTATTGTAAGTGCCTTGGTGACCAATCAACAGATACGTTATATCCTTGAAAAAGATTTAGGTTTTAAAAAGGAGCAGGTCATTATCCTACGTGGTATTGGTACATTGGGAAATCAGATCCCAAGTCTTAAAAATGAGTTGAAGTCCATTGCAAATGTAAGTTCCGTTTCCTTAGGCGATTTTATTCCAGTCCCCATTGATGGTGTCAAAAGAAACGGCAACCCATTTTGGAATGAAGGCAGACGGGAGGTCGATATGGCCACACAGGGACAGTTCTGGGAGATTGACCAGGATTACCTTGAGACCTTCGGATTGAAACTGACCAAAGGTAGAAATTTTGATCCCAAAATGGCCACAGACAGCACGGCTGCCATCATCAACCAAAAATTGGCGAATGACCTGGGATTAAAAAATCCCATCGGAGCAAAAATAACCAATGGCGATACCTGGACAGTCGTTGGTGTTGTGGACGATTTTATTTTTGAGTCGCTGAAAGGTAAAGGATACGCTGGCTTATGTATGGTATTACGGGGTTATCCCTCACTTTTATCCATTAAAGTTAAACCCGAAAACCTACAGGAGACCCTGAACGGAATTAACAGTGTATGGAATAAATTTTCACCCAATCAAAAGATCAATTACAGTTTTTTGGATGAGAGCTTTGCTTCCCTTTATCAAGATGTTGAACGAACGAAAAATATATTCAGCTGTTTTGCAATCGTCGCCATTTTTGTGGCTTCCCTCGGTCTCTTTGGACTAGCCACCTATGTGACACAACAGCGGACAAAAGAAATCGGTGTGCGGAAGGTGCTTGGCGCAAGTACGATGAGATTACTGAAACTGCTGTCTGGAGACTTTATAAAATTGGTGTTTGTTGCCTTGGTCATTGCCACACCTGTTGCGTGGTGGGCAATGAACCAATGGCTCAGAGACTTCAACTATAAAATAGATATCAACTGGATGTACTTTTTTCTAGCTGGCATGGGCGCTGTCCTCATCGCCTTAGGTACCATTAGTTATCAGACCTGGAAGGCTATCAGGACCAACCCCGTCGATAGTCTAAGAGATGAATAAAGTCAGAAGAACTTAAAAATTGGTGTTTGTTGCCTTGGTAATTGCCATGCCTGTTACGTGAGGGCAATGTACCAGTGGCTTAGTGGGAATGGTTGTTCGATTGTGAACGAAAACTGTTCGAAATCGAACATCCAATAACAAAACAAAAATACGATAAGTGATTTATAACAAAACAATTACAACACTGGCAAGGGGATTGCATTTTTCAATTAGGTGAAATAGTCAGTATTGGTTTAAATATACACTTCCAGCGTAAAATGGCACAAAATGATTTCAAACTGGCTTGGCGTAAACTTGTAAAGAACAAAGGATTTACTCTTCTAAATATAATTGGATTGACATTGGGTTTTACCGGTTTTATTTTTTCCTATCAATACATCAATCGAGAGAGCAGTTACGATAAATGGAATTCACTTCAGCTGTTCTGGTGGTCGTTTTTGATCTCAATATTTTGCATATTTATGTTGATATTATTTTCCATCAGCTTTCAATCTATAAAAGTTGCAAAAACAAATCCAGTAGACAGTCTGCGGGAAGAATAATAAAAAAGGAATAGAACCAATGACAGTCTTTACGCTGCAATCGATTACCTATTGTGGCTACTAGAAAAAATATAAATGCGAATATCTAAGATCTCAATATTAAAAAATGATACAATTAAAAAATTTATTCAAGTGGTATAATGTAGGTGGTACACGCTCATTCGTCCTTAAAGATGTAAGTCTCGATATCGCTGAAGGCGATTTTATCTCCATCATGGGGCCATCGGGGTCTGGAAAATCGACCCTGCTGAATATTATCGGTATGCTTGATGAACCTGACGAGGGCGGGTATTTTTTTATGGGCGAGAATGTATTGGAAATGAAAGCGAAAAAAAGAACGCAGCTTTACCAGTCCCATATTGGCTATGTATTTCAAGCCTATCATCTCTTGGATGAATTGACTGTATACGAAAATATCGAAACGCCCTTGATCTATAAAGACATTTCAAGCAAAGAAAGAAAAGCCATTGTGGCCGATATGCTCGATCGTTTTGGCATCGTTGGAAAGAAAGACCTATTTCCAGCGCAGTTATCTGGGGGGCAACAACAGATTGTCGGTATTGCACGTGCATTAGCAGGTTCGCCTAAATTATTACTGGCCGATGAACCTACGGGTAATTTAAACTCCAAACAGGGTGAAGAAATCATGGATCTATTTAAACAGCTCAACGATGACGGTGTGACGATCATACAAGTAACGCATTCGGAAAAGAATGCAGAATACGGTAAAAGAGTTGTCAATATGCTGGATGGTCAGCTCAAATAATTGTACGCCAATTTAACCTAAATAATCCCTGCCCGGTGAGTAAATTACTGGGAGGGGGATTTTTGTATACTATTTCTCGAATCAATTTTTTAACTTCGTTAGGATGAATGAGAGAGAGTTGAAATCGCTAATATCCCTGTTGGACGACACCGACCAACAGATTATTCAGGAAGTGGAACACCAGTTAAAAAGCCAAGGTCCTGAGATTGTACCCTATTTAGAAAAATTTTGGGAATCGAGCTTCGATCCCCATATACAAGGACGTCTGGAAAATATCATTCATGAAATTCAATTTGATCAGACCAAAAACGAGCTACAGATCTGGAACCTGAGCAACTCATTCAATCTACTGGAAGGATTAATTATCCTCAATAATTATCAATATCCTTCTTATGAAAACCATAAAATTGTTTTGGCGATAGAAGACCTCAAAACTGAGGTATGGCGAGGCCTGCATTACGACATGACTCCACTGGAACAAGTTAACCTGATGAATCACGTTCTTTTTGGATCTTTTGGCTTAGCTGGGAATACAAAGGACTATCATCACCCACAGAACTCCTATATTGGTCAGGTACTGGGCACAAAAAAAGGAAATCCCCTAACCTTATCTTGCATCTATAGCATCATTGCACAGAAACTGGACATTCCGATCTATGGAATTAATTTACCAAAGCATTTTGTGTTGGCGTATATGGATATGGACGAAGAAGGGAATGAACAAGTTCTATTTTACATCAATGCATTTAACCGCGGTCAGGTAATGCAAAGAAGTGATGTAAATTCATTTTTGAAGCAACTGAACCTATATCCAGATAGAGCGTTTACCTATCCCTGCGATAATGTTACAATCATTAAACGTGCTTTACGAAATTTGATGTCTGCATACGAAGAGCATGAAAGTTCAAGCAAGCAACAGGAAATCAGAACACTGTTTGAACTGCTTGCTTAAACTATTTATTAAAAGTTTGTAATCGAACGACCATCCAAAAAGATATAATTTGGACGCAGAGTACCGTAGGTTTTTGCTGCGATATCGGGTTGTATGTTGCCTTCTTTTAACAAAGGAAATCGCGAAATAGTATGATTCGTTAGATCAGAAACATAAAAAAACTTTCCTTCGTCGCGCCGGTCGTCAATTGTTACTCCCCAAGGCTCTACTAATCCAGTATTTGCTCCACCGACAACATAATCAGGTTCGACATCTGTTTTGTCTGTAGTCCCACTAAACAAAGCGGCAGGATTTTTAAAAAATAATACTTCTTTACCCGATGTTACCGAGAATAACCCCTTATTGGGTGCATAAGATACGGGGCCCAGTTGTGTTCTTCCTTTGATATAGACTTTCATCATAGGCGAGAATCTTTCAGGTCCAACAATCGTATCACGTGCCTGATTAATCAATTGTTGTTGAAGATTGGCATAAACAGCAAATCCACTTCCCTTACCTGAGCCATCACTATTAAAACCTATAACTACTAACTTATCGTTTTTATCGCTGCCATTGAGCAAGGTCAGCGAACTCGGGATAACAGTTCCCAGATTAATCTGTTTGTCAATAATAGGTGCTCCACCTTTACGGCCTACCTTCCCAGAAGGTGTACTAATGGCATACAACATGGAGCTACCGGCTCCACGGTTTGTCACGGCTAAAAGAAACGGAATCGTTGTCGCTGATGTAGCACTATTTTGTTGCGAAAAAGTGTAGTAGGCCAATCCCATTACATTCGTGAAACCACGGTATCCAATTGCGCCGGAATTACCAGGAATACCATAGATATCATTTGCAAATGGAATAACTTGTAAAAATGTGTCCTGCGGTGTAATACTTGCCTGGAAGACGGCCTTGGCATTCGCATCAAAGAGAATCGGCCCGCCCCCTTTAGCCGGAGATAGATATTGATAGATATTATCCAAATTGTTGGTATCTGCTGGGTCAACAATCATCATATTCTTCAGGGAAGAATTATTCGGATCATAATCCAAAAAAGAAATATACAATCTTGATATCTGCGTGATGCGTCCTTCGTTTGTTGGTTCATCGTCCAATTTCTTACAGGAAACAAAACCTATAATACTGATGAATACTATAATAATACAGGATTGAAACGAAAATTTCATGTTTTTTTATTAAAAATAGTGTATTGCGTTAAACATACAAATCTACTAATATATGTAGAATATAAATGAATTTATATGATTCTTTTAGGGACAACCCCTTCAAAGTAAAACGGAAATATTTGTCAATTCGCTACTTTTTGATTAAAATTGCCTTTGTTTTTGTTAGGATATACGATTATGGAAAATAAGGAATTTGTAAGGGAGAAATTGACGTTACCTGGAGAAGGCAAGAAATTACTTTTACACTCCTGCTGCGCTCCTTGTTCTGGAGAAGTGATGGAAGCACTCATTGCTTCAGATATCGATTTTATGATTTATTTTTACAATCCAAACATTCATCCACGCAAAGAATATGATTTACGCAAAGACGAAAACATTCGATTTGCAGAAAAACATCATATTCCTTTTATTGATGCAGATTATGATGTAGACCATTGGTTTGATTTAGCCAAGGGGATGGAGCAGGAGCCTGAGAGAGGCATTCGCTGCACGATGTGTTTTGATATGCGTTTTGAAAAAACAGCGGAATATGCAGCGGCGAATGGCTTTGATGTGATTTCAAGTTCATTGGGCATTTCCCGCTGGAAAAATATGGAGCAAATCAACGATTGCGGCTTACGTGCGGCTTCTCGCCATGAAGGTATGGAATACTGGACCTTCAACTGGCGTAAGAAAGGTGGTTCTGCCCGTATGTTGGAAGTCTCCAAGAAGGAGAAATTCTATATGCAGGAGTATTGCGGCTGCGCTTATTCGCTGCGCGACACCAATAAATGGCGCATGGCAAATGGGCGCGAAAAGATAGAGTTAGGCAAAAATTATTATGAATAAGCCCTATCATTGGTTGGTATAAAGCTTGGCCTTAGAATATTTAAAAAAATATTTCAATCCTAATGATTTTATACATACCTTTGCAGGCTCAAATGCAAGATTGTGAAACATCTAAAACAATATAGAATTCCCTTTTCGGGGCTCAACGCTGGAAAGCACAATTTTGAGTTTGACATTAATAAAAAGTTCTTTGACTGCTACGAACATTCAATTGTAAAAGATGGCAATCTGGAAGCAGAAGTTGAGTTGCAAAAACAGGAGAACCTGTTGATATTGCATTTTGATATCCAAGGTGAAATTCTGTTGACTTGTGATACCTGCTTAAAAGAGTTTATGTCACCGATTTCAATTCAAGAGCGGATATTAGTCAAATTCACGGATGAAGATTGGACAGATAATACCGAAGAGGTGTTGATTTTATCCAAAAGCGACCATGAGTTGGATATAGCTGAACTATTGTATGAATACATTAATTTAGCTGTTCCCTATATCGTCAAATGCGAAGAGCAGGGACAAGGCATACAATGTGATCCTGAGATGCTCGCATTATTCACAAGCGAGCCAGAATCAGAGGAACAAAAAGAAGAAGAAATTATCGACCCACGTTGGGAAGCATTGAGAAATATTAAAAATAACTAAAACAAGAATACGAGATGGCACATCCAAAACGTAAGACTTCTAAATCAAGAAGAGACAAAAGAAGAACACATTATAAAGCTGAAGCTCCAAGCTTGACAGTATGTAAAGAAACTGGCGCAGTTCATTTACCTCACCGTGCATATACTGTAGACGGAAATTTGTACTACAACGGTAAATTGATCATTGAAAATACAGCTGTTGTCTAAGGTAAACCTTTCATAACGCCAAAACATCCCAGACAAGCACTATTTTAGAAATTTGCTTTACTTTGGGATGTTTTTTGCGTATTATTGATTTACTAAATAATAACGGATGAAGATTGGTTTAGATATTTTAGGAGGAGATTATGCTCCTAAAGCAACGATAACAGGTGCTATTGAGGCACAAAAGCAGCTTACTGGAGACCAAAAAATAGTCCTTTTTGGTAAAACTGAAGAGACAAAACAATTAATCAATCAAGCCGGAGGAAATTCATCTGACTTTGAATATGTTGAGGCTCCAGAAATCATTGCAATGGGTGAACATCCAACCAAAGCAATAACTCAAAAACCCAACTCAAGTATTGCGAAGGGATTTGACTATTTAAAAAACAAAGAAATCGACTCATTCGCTTCTGCTGGTAACACAGGCGCTATGCTCGTGGGCTCGATGTTTAGCGTTAAAGCTATCCCAGGCATATTGCGTCCTGCTATAGCGTCCATCGTTCCCAAATTGAAATCAGGCTTCGGGATCTTATTGGACGTCGGCGCAAATGCGGACTGTAAACCAGAGATGTTGAACCAATTTGCAATCTTGGGAAGTGTCTTTGCCGAACATGTGTTCAATGTATCCAACCCTAAAGTCGGTTTATTGAATATCGGAGAAGAAGAAGAAAAAGGAAACATCTTAACAACCTCTACCTACCCCCTACTAAAAGCCAACGACAAAATTAACTTTATCGGAAATGCAGAAGGTCGCGACCTGTTCAGTGACCATGCGGACGTATATGTCTGTGATGGATTTACAGGAAACGTCGTCTTGAAACTTGCAGAATCATTTTATGTAGTAACGTTGAAAAAGGGTTTTAAAGATGATTTTTTCGACCGATTCAACTACGAACAGTACGGCGGAAGCCCTATCCTGGGAGTAAATGCTCCTGTCATTATTGGCCACGGTATTTCGACACCTGAGGCCATTAAAAATATGGTTTTATTTTCAAGAGATATGATCGAGTCTAAGTTCATTGACAGCATCAGATCTATTTTCAATTAGAATATTTATGTCAAAGATTCACGCCGCAATTACGGCTGTAAATGGTTACGTTCCGGATTACATCCTAACCAACAAAGAATTGGAAACAATGGTCGACACTAACGACGAGTGGATCGTTTCCAGAACGGGAATCAAAGAGCGTCGCATCTTAAAAGGCGAAGGGCTTGCTACTTCAGATCTTGCTGTACCTGCCGTTCAAGGTTTATTGAAAAAAAGAGGCATAGCTGCTACAGATATTGATCTTATCATCTTTTGTACCAGTACTCCAGATATGCTGTTCCCTGCCACAGCTAATATTCTTGCCGATAAAATTGGAGCGACCAATGCTTGGGGATTTGATCTTCAGGCTGCATGCTCAGGATTTTTATTCGGTTTGAATACGGCAACGCAATTTATCATTGCTGGTACACACAAAAAAGTACTCGTTGTCGGTGCAGACAAAATGTCTTCGGTCATCAATTATCAAGACCGCAATACCTGTATCCTATTTGGTGATGGTTGTGGTTGTGTACTACTGGAACCTAATGAGGAAGGCATGGGTATACAAGATGCAATTTTAAAAACCGATGGTTCTGGGGGACAATTTTTGAATATCAAAGGTGGAGGTTCACTCAATCCAGCCTCACATGCAACGGTAGATGCAGGATTGCACTATGCCTATCAGGAAGGCCGTACTGTATTTAAATTTGCGGTAACCAATATGGCAGATGTTGCGCACGAAGTGATGGTCAAAAACAATCTTAAATCTGAAGATATCGCGTGGTTGGTACCTCATCAGGCCAATAAACGTATCATTGATGCTACAGCAGAGCGGGTGGGATTGCCGGATGAGAAGGTCATGGTAAACATTCAAAAATATGGCAACACAACAAGTGGTACGATCCCTTTGTGTTTATGGGAATGGGAATCGCAATTGAAGAAAGGAGATAATCTTATCCTTGCCGCTTTCGGCGGTGGTTTCACTTGGGGATCCATCTATTTAAAATGGGCGTATTAATTGTCCATTTTATGGTATAATTTATTACTTTTGACAGTTAGAATTTTTTAGAAACAAACAAAACCTAGAATACTATGGGTATGGATATCAAACAAATTCAGGACTTGATTAAATTCGTTTCAAAATCAGGTGTGAATGAAGTCTCGATTGAAGAGCAAGATTTTAAAATTACAATAAAAACAAATCAAGAGCCTACGTATGTAACAGCTTCTGTTCCTGCTGCTGCTGCCCCTATCGCTGCTCCTCAAGTTGCGCAAGCGGCGGCACCAGCTCCTGTAGCTAGTCCTGCAGCGCAAGCTACAAATGCAGATGCAAACTTGATTACAATCAAATCACCAATGATCGGTACATTCTACCGTTCGGCAGGCCCTGGCAAACCGTCTTTCATCAATGTTGGTGATGATATCAATACAGGTTCTGTATTATGTATCGTTGAAGCGATGAAATTATTCAACGAAATTGAATCTGAAGTTTCAGGTAAAATCGTTAAGATTTTGGTAGAAGATGCTCAACCTGTTGAGTTCGACCAGCCATTATTCTTAGTTGAGCCTAAATAATTTACAATTGCGTAAATGAATATATGTAGCCTCCAAAGGGCTACATTTTTTTGCAAACTTCATAATACAAGACAATGTTCAAAAAAATATTAATTGCTAATAGAGGAGAGATTGCCCTGCGCATTATCCGTACCTGTCGTGAAATGGGTATCAAAAGTGTCGCAGTATATTCTACTGCTGACCGAGATAGCCTACACGTAAGATTTGCGGATGAAGCCGTTTGTATTGGTCCCCCTCCAAGTAGAGATTCTTACTTAAACATTCCGAATATTATTTCTGCTGCCGAACTGACAAATGCTGATGCTATCCATCCAGGATATGGTTTCTTATCCGAAAATGCGCGCTTTTCAGCGATATGTGCAGAGTATGGCATCAAATTTATTGGTGCTACGGCCGAACAAATCGAGAAGATGGGTGATAAATCCCGTGCTAAGGATACCATGAAAAAAGCTGGTGTTCCTACAGTGCCCGGATCAGAAGGTTTGATCTCAAATGTAAAAGAAGGTATTTCATTAGCCAATGAAATCGGTTATCCTGTTATTATCAAAGCAACTGCTGGTGGTGGTGGTCGTGGGATGCGTATCATTTGGAAAGATGAAGAATTCGAACCAGCGTGGGATTCTGCACGAGTTGAATCAGCAGCAGCTTTCGGTAATGACGGAATCTACCTTGAAAAATATGTGGAAGAACCTCGTCATATTGAATTTCAGATTGTAGGTGATCAATTTGGCACTGTATGCCACCTATCTGAACGTGACTGTTCAATTCAACGCCGTCACCAAAAATTGATCGAAGAATCGCCATCTCCATTTATGACTCCTGAGTTGAGAGCAGAAATGGGTGAAGCTGCTGTCAAAGGTGCCAAAGCGGTGAACTATGAGGGCGCAGGTACAATCGAATTCTTAGTTGACAAACATCGTAACTTCTACTTTATGGAAATGAATACCCGTATCCAGGTAGAACATCCAGTAACGGAAGAAGTCATCAACTTTGATTTGATCAAAGAACAGATTAAAGTGGCAGCAGGAATTCCGATCTCGGGAAAAAATTATGAACCGCAGATGCATGCCATTGAATGTCGTATCAATGCAGAAGATCCTTTTAATAACTTCCGCCCTTCTCCAGGTAAGATCACGAACTTTCACTCGCCAGGTGGGCATGGAGTACGTGTAGATACTCACGTATATTCAGGATACACGATTCCGCCTAATTACGATTCAATGATTGCGAAATTAATCACCGTGGCACAAACACGTGAGGAAGCAATCAGCACGATGGAACGAGCACTCAGCGAATTTGTTATCGAAGGGATCAAAACAACCATCCCTTTGCACTTAAGATTGATGCGTGATCCTAACTTCAGAGCAGGTAATTTCACGACAAAGTTTATGGAAACTTTCGATCTAACTGAATATCCTGCAGAAGATTAAATAAAATTATCTTTACACACATAAAAAATACCATTCTTTACAATAAGAATGGTATTTTTGTTTCCAAACAATTTTTATGAGTACACCTAATTCGAAAGATCTTATACAAGCTATTAAAGATAAAGGGAAGAACATAGAAGCAGAGATGTCGTTCTTTGACCACCTTGAGGTTTTAAGATGGCATTTAGTCCGTTCAGCAATTGCGATCTGTATCTTTGCAGGTATTGCTTTTACATTCTATGATTTCGTATTCAACGATATCATCATGGGACCAAAGAATCTAAATTTTTGGACCTATCGCATGATGTGTAAAGCAGCCGACGCTTTCAATCTGGCAGACTTTTGTGTAAAAAAAATTCCTTTTAATATCATCAATACTGAACTAGCTGGTCAATTTATGCTTCAGATAAACTCCTGTTTATTGATGGCCTTGATGATGGGTTTCCCTTATCTCCTTTTCGAAATTTGGTTATTTGTAAAACCCGCATTAACAGACGTAGAAAGACGATCTGCCCGTGGGTTTGTATTTTATGCTTCGCTATTGTTTATTTTAGGGGCACTTTTCGGATACTACATTGTTGTACCATTATCCATCAACTTTCTAGCAAATGTATCGCTGAGTGATGAAATTGTCAACCAAATTACCATTGATAATTACCTTTCGACGATTTCAACCCTAACATTGGGTTGTGGTATTGTTTTCTTACTTCCGATACTGGTATTTATTCTATCTAAAATCGGTATTATGACTCCGGAATTTATGCGAGCCAGCCGTCGTTATGCAACAGTCATTATTTTAGTGATAGCAGCGGTTATTACACCTTCGGCAGATGTTATTACCATGCTGACAGTTGCAGCACCAATGTTCCTATTATATGAAATCAGTATTATGGTTTCTGCAGATGTTAAAAGAAAAAAATTAGCACAAGAAAAATAAAATAACAATAAAAATGAGCAGCGTAAAGAAAATTGCAATTGGAAGTGACCACGCGGGTTTTGAGTACAAAACAGCTTTGGTAAGCTTTTTGAAAGAACTGGGGTATGAAGTAACAGATTTTGGGACAAATTCTCCAGACTCAGTTGACTATCCAGATTTTGCACATCCGGTTGCATCAGCAGTAGAAAATAAAGAAGCAGATGCCGGAGTTTTAATTTGTGGCAGTGCAAATGGAGTTGCTATCACAGCCAATAAGCACCAAAATATTCGTGCTGCTATTTGTTGGTTAGAGGAAATTTCTGCTTTGGCCCGTCAGCATAACGATGCAAACGTAGTGTGTATACCAGCACGTTTTATCGATCTTGAGCTTGCTAAAAAGATTATCAATACATTTATAAACACAGCATTCGAAGGCGGACGTCACGCTAATCGGGTAGACAAAATCGCTTGTAGCTGTTAATAAATTAACATATTTTAAGATGCGGATGAGAGGTAGTCGATACTTTTCATCCGCTTTTTTTTATATATTGTGCAGATACTGAACGTACTCACATCTATCTGCAGGCAGATAGCGGCTGCGGAGCCTACTAAAAACTCAAGATAAAGCTCAAAAAACTAGGAACAGTAAAAAATAAACAATGAAAAAAATATACAACCTGCTATGGATTGCATGCTCGCTGATGAGCTGTGCTAACGCACAGGACGTTAACAGCAAATATGCGGAGGAAATCACGGTAGAATCTACGCAAAAGCATCTGCGCACTTTAGCTTCTGTCGATTTTGAAGGCAGAGGAACAGGGCAAAAAGGAGGACGCCTAGCGGCGGAATATATAGCCAATGAATTTAAAAAGTATGGGCTTACTGCACCTGTCAATGGATCTTATTTCCAACCCCTGCAGCTTATTCGAAACAGCTTCAAGGTAAAGCAATTTAGTATTAATGATAGACCTTTTCAACATGGCAAAGATATTTTTGTCATTGGCAACAATGAAAACAAGTTTTTCGAGAGTAATGAAATCGTTTTTATTGGCTATGGTATTGATGATCCCAAATATTCAGATATCGCTGGCATGGATCTCCACAATAAAATCGTTATGTTGATCAATGAGCATGAACCAAAAGATGAAAAGGGTAATTCATGGATTAGCAAAACAAAGACTCCATCTAATTGGTCGACAACCAGAAATAAAAAAGTTAAGGAAATCCTCAAACACAATCCTAAGATGATACTGGCTATTAATAGTCAGTTATCTCAACTTTTGGAAGATGCCGGAGACCGAGCTACAGAAGGACGCTATAACTTGGCTATAGATCAACCCGCACCAGAGAGGTCGCCTATGATCCCAGTTGTCAATATTACTGATCATGCGGCCAACTATGTTTTGAATCTAGCACGAACCAACCTTGCTGCTGTAGTTTCAAAGATTAATCGATCTGGACAACCAAGTTCTTTTGTTATCCCTACTAATTTTAAAGCAGAGTTTGGCACCAATGCCACTACCCTTACTGACCCAAATATTCTTGGTTACCTGGAAGGGACAGATAAAAAAGATGAAGTCGTGGTAGTTGGAGGCCACTATGACCACGATGGAATAGATTCCAAAGGAAATATCTTCTTTGGGGCCGATGACAATGCCTCGGGCACAACAGCCGTCCTTGAGTTGGCACGTGCTTTTTCAAAAGCTAAATCTGCTGGAAATGGCCCTAGACGCAGTATTTTGTTCATCACCTATGCGGCAGAAGAAAAAGGTTTACTGGGTTCCAAATTCTATACAGAAAATCCGGTATTCCCATTGAAAAACACCGTTGCCTGCATTAATATTGATATGATTGGCCGTGTGGACGACAAACATCTCAAAGGTAATCACGATTATATCCATGCGATCGGTTCAGATAAATTGAGCTCGGAGTTATATCAGATCAATAAAAACGAGAATGAAAAACATACGAAAATGGAGATCGACTACACCTATGACAATCCAAAAGATCCCATGCGTTTGTATTATCGTTCAGATCATTACAACTTTGCAAAAAAAGGTATACCCTCAGTCTTTTATTTTTCCGGATTGCATCCGGACTATCATACACCTGCGGACACCTATGACAAAATCAATTTTCCCTTGATGGTAAAGCGCGAGCAGCTTGCATTCTACACAACATGGCAAATTGCCAATCGGGAAAATCGTCTTGTTGTGGACACGAGTAAAGAATAAAACCGAATTATCCGATGTAAATAAAATTATCTGAACGTACAAAAAAAAGCAGGTGAACGAAGGTTTACCTGCTTTTTTTATACCGTAAAATGATCTCCAGAATAAACATTTTATCGGTAATTATTGTTAACTTTAATACAAAAAACAAGTATAATTTATGGCTTTTGTAGATTACTATAAAGTGCTTGGCATCGATAAGACAGCCTCAGCTGATGAGATCAAAAAAGCATATCGAAAACTGGCCCGTAAATACCATCCTGATGTCAACCCTAACGACAATGAGGCCAAACAACGATTTCAGGAGATTAATGAGGCTAACGAAGTATTATCCGATCCCGAAAAGCGCAAAAAATATGATCAATACGGTGAACATTGGCAACATGGAGAGGAGTATGAAAAAGCGCAACAACAATACCGGCAGTCCCAATCCACCGGTGGAAATCCATTCGGAGCTGGAGGGAATCCATTCGGCAGTGGCGGATCTTACGAATACACTGGAAACTTTGATGATGGGCAATTCTCCGATTTCTTCGAACAGATGTTTGGCAGCAGACGTGGCGGCGGGCGCCAAAGTACATTTCGTGGACAGGACTTTAATGCTGAACTTAGCTTAACCTTACAAGAAGCTTACACGACACATCAACAGACCTTCAATATCAATGGGAAAAGTATCCGCATCACGATTCATGCCGGCGTGGAAGATGGCCAGAAAATCAAATTGAAAGGATATGGCAGTGAGGGCATCAATGGTGGACCGAAGGGAGATCTCTATATCACCATTAACATCATACCAGATGCTCGTTTTAAACGTCAGGGAAACGACTTATATACAACACTAGATATTGACCTCTATACTGCGGTTCTGGGCGGTGAAGCAACTTTAGATACGTTCGGAGGCAAAATAAAATTGAAGATTAAAGACGAGAGTCAAAATGGTGCAAAAATGCGTCTTAAGGGAAAAGGCTTTCCCTTATATCGCAAAGAAGGTGAGTTTGGCGATCTATATGTCACATTGAATATACAAATGCCGAGCAATCTGACTGCCAAAGAAAAGGCATTGTTTCAACAATTGAGGGATTTAAAGCAATAATCTTATGGAAACAACACTGATAAAAGTCATAGATTTCTGTCAATCCAGAAAGGTTGAAATAACTTTCTTGGAAACGATGGTGGAATATGGTCTCATACACATCGTCATTCAACAGGAAGAACAATATATCGATGAAGACGATCTTCAGAAACTGGAACGCTTTTCGAATCTCTACTATGAACTTGATGTAAATCCTGCGGGAATTCAGGTGGCAAGCCATCTCTTAGAGAAAGTTGAACAGCTCCAAAATGAAATCTTGCATTTAAAGAATAAATTGAAAGCCGTGGATTATTGATCCACGGCTTTCAATTTATTCTTTAGAATTCGACATCACGCTCTGTATTCACCTTAGTTTGCCAAATAATGTTGTCTTGCAATGTGGTATACAGAATTTCATAGTCCCCTTTACAGGTGACAAAAGACCCATAAAAATCACCGGGCTTCATCACGCGGTAAACAACTAATTTTCTTTTCCCCTCAACCAAACCATAGGCTTTCATTAACATATAGCCTGTTTGATTTACCTTTTCTTCGGGAATTTTATAATCCAAATGTGAACGGCTACTGCCATCATCAGGGCATAAAATTTCTGTGCGGCTCGGGGTAAATTTATAATGATCGCGATACATTGCTACATTCGACATAACAATGTCCTTTGCCCACTCGATATCTGTAAAATCCTCTGGAACGATAAAAATAAGAGACACCATTTTCTCCTGCCAAAGTCGTCCATTAACAGGAATTACAAAATGAAGTAATTTTTGTCCTTTAAAAGTTGTCGTCGTGTAAAAATATCGCCCTTCCTTATTTTGCTCCCGTTGAAAAGAACTTAGATCAAATAAATGATTTTTCTTTCCTTTTACATTTGGCGAATTGTTAACAATTGCAAGCATATTGTAGCGATATTTTCCCTCCAAATGTCCAGAAAATAGCACGCTGTAGGCAGTGTCCGAATAACGCAAGTGGCGTAGAACCTTGCGAAAACTACGCGTAACTTTATCGGCATTGATTGGACTATTATTGCCTTGCCAATTTTTGCTCTCCATAATATCATCTCCTAAAAATACGGTGAGCTCTTTATTGAGATTAACAAAATATTCATCTCCCTCGACAGAAAAACCGTTAGGAACGACCTGATAAGATTTACATGAAGAGAGCGTCGCAAAGGCGATAATGACACAGAAGAAACGGATGATTATGGGGTGCATCATGTAATACCTGGTGTTTTATTTTGCTAGATTAAGACGAATGGGCAATGTATAGGCAACCCGTACTGGTTTACCACCTACAAGCGCTGGTTTCCATCTTTTTGCACTTTCCACAAGTTTCATCGTTGCTTCTTTGGTGCCATAACCGATATCCTTTTTAACGTTAATATGGGATAAGCTACCATCAATTTCAACAATAAAATTGACTTCAATCATACCACTGACATTATGTTCCACAGCCTCTTTTGGAAACTGAAAATTATTGCCTACCCAAATCATAAATGACTGCATTCCTCCTTCTGGAACTGGCTTCACTTCGACCCGATCAAAAGACATCGTATCCGATTGTTCATTGGACTGTATGTGGCTTCGCTTTGTTTGTTTAGGCGGATAGCTCTGATGATCGAATGCTGCCACCTGCTTAACACCTGACTCAACAGCTAAAACCATTCCTTTAGCCCTGCTCGTATTAAATATCATGGTTGAAGCAAGTACAACCAATATCATAGGTAAGATAGATACATATAGCAGCTTACATTTACTTGCGGATTTATTCTTAAATAACATCATAATTCTTTTCTTTAAAAATGAATGATTTGAAAACTCATGTATCAGCGGCAGCTGATCTACCTGTAATGCATGGGCGACCAACATCTCTGCGTATGCTACCCTATCTGTCGAACAGATTTCGTCTGCAATACATTCGTGCTGGAACTTTAACTCCTGTTGAAAGAAATATAAGATGGGATTAAACCAGTTGAAGATTTTCAATAGCTCTATTAAAAGCAAATCATACGAGTGCCGCTGATCCACATGAACACGCTCATGAGATTCTATAGTACTCTTATTTTTAATCGCTTCGCCAATGAAAACCTTATCGAAAAATGAAAAACTTAAATAGTCATGCTTCTGAGCTAACGTCTTTACCAACGATATTCCCTTCCAGATAAAAAAGCCCCCGCTAATGGCAACACCAATCCAATATACAAAAGTAAAGATGTATATTAAATAAATAGGTTGCTCTTGCGGCCCACCGATGGCGATATCTACATAGGTATTTAAATCTACATGAGGAATCTCATATTCGACTGTCTCTATATTTGGCAATTCGATAAAAATTCCAATAGGAGCCAATAATGAAAATAGGGCCATTCCAATCAAATAAATACGATTCAATTGAAAAAAAGTGAGTCTTCTAAAAATCAGTTTATAGAGTACAAAACTGATGATCAATGAGCTATTGACAATCAATAAATAAATCATAATCAAATAGTTTATAAAGGTTTTGGTTGTTATTTATTGCGGTCAATTATAGACAGGATTTCATCAAGTTCCTTAACGTTTAATCTATTCTCTTCCAAAAAATAAGAAAGCATACTTTTGGGGGAATTATCAAAATAATTGTTTAGTAATTTTCCTGTAATACCTTTCTTATATTCCTCTTTTGAAATTTTCGGTAAATACTGATGGCTTTTTCCAAAAGATTCATGCGTCACAAAACCCTTCGTTTCGAGAATACGAACGATGGTCGACACTGTATTGTAGGCAGGTTTCGGTTCTGGCAATCGATCAATAATCTCTTTAACAAATCCACGCCCCATCTCCCAGAGCTCCTTCATAATTTGCTCTTCAGCTTTCGTTAACTCTTTAAAATCATCCATAACTTACATAGAATAAAAAATACCGTCATAATAACACCGTGTCTAAGTTAAAACTAAATATTTAGTTTTACAACTATATTTTTAGTTTTAAAATAAAACACTGATAAACAACACTTTTTATTAAATACTCTAATTTTTCGAATTTATTCCTCGAAATTCTTCCTGCGTGAAGCTTTCAGTTGAGCTTGTTGCTTTTTTCTGTCTAACCTTTTTAAAATACTTGAATAAGGTATTTTTGTTTTCTTTCGGGCCTTTATTGGTACAAGCGCCGACTCCAAAGTGCGTCTAAAGCGATCGATTGCAATTTCTTTATTCCGGATCTGTGATCGATCGATATCACATTCCAGTTGAAATATTCCATATTTATTTATGCGATTTGCCAAAACTGTATAAATCATCGCTTTTTCTTCAAGAGAAATAGCTCTGGAAACCTCGACATTCCACTGGAGCAATACTTTGGATGACACCTTGTTTACGTGTTGTCCACCTGCTCCGCCTGACCTGGAAAACTTAAACGTCAGTTCGCCTATTACTCCTTCTAAATTCATTTTTCTTTGAATGCTTCTTCTATCTTTTCCATCTTTTTTAGCAAAAAACCCAATTTCTCTACTTGGTCCCGCTGTACTTCTGCAAGTTCCTGCTCTTTTCGGATAATGAGATGATCAATTTTCTCATGCAATTCCCTAATTTCCAGTTCAGCCTTTAAGTTAACCATATAATCATTTCTTGCACGCTCGCGATCTTTATCTTCCTGCCTATTTTGGCTCATCATAATAACTGGAGCCTGTAACGCTGCCACACAGGACAGAATCAAGTTAAGTAAGATAAATGGATAGGGATCAAAACCCTTATTATTTAACCAATAGATATTGGCTAAGATCCAAACGATCAAAAAAAAGATAAAGGAAATAATAAATACCCAGCTTCCACCAAATTCAGCCACTTTATCTGCGACTTTGTCCCCTAAGGTGACAGCTTCATTTGTATCCCCATCTAGACTCGCGCTGATTACCTTATTCCTTGAAGCTATCTATGACCTGTTGATCTAATTGACTTAACTGCCCCGACTCATCCCTTAAGAATTCGGATATATAAGCTTCTTTGAACCGTGTCAACTCTGTGGAAGCGATATATTTATCTTTGCCAAAGCTCGGATACTCTTTTTTTATCAGCTTAAAAATTGGCTGTCGAATTGAAGCCCCCAAAATACGTTGTTCAGAAGGGAATTGCTGTCCTGAAATATCACTTATAAAGTTATCCATATACCAATTAAATGTCTATTTAAAGATAGCGCTTTTTAACCAATCAAAAAATTCACAAAACTATGGCAATTGGTTTCTGTTATTTTACGCATAAATAGTCGAAATTTGCAGCACAAAATTTAGTAGTAATCATCTTCAAATTTTCGTGTGGCCATGAAATAATTGAAGAAGATAATCGTCAGATGAAATAGCAATATCGCATATATTTAGACGAAAATAGTTGGAATACTAACATGAGGTTCACGGGAGCCTTTACAATAAAATTGAACAGTGCATACTAGAGATGCCGTTAAATATACGCTCAGACATAATTACGCAGATGAAAATAGGAATTGTTTGTTATCCCACCTTTGGTGGAAGTGGTGTAGTTGCAACCGAACTCGGAAAGGCTTTGGCAGCTAATGGACATGAGATCCATTTTATTACCTATCGACAACCTGCACGGCTGGATTTCTTCTCTGAAAACTTATACTACCACGAGGTAGCTGTTTCGCAATATCCGCTTTTTGACTTTCTACCCTACGAATCTGCATTAGCCAGCAAACTGGTGGATGTTGTTCGTTTCGAAAAGTTGGATTTGATCCACGTCCACTATGCAATCCCACATGCATCAGCGGCATTTATGGCAAAACAGATCTTGCTTACTACCTATGGCATTACTATTCCAGTAGTAACCACCTTACATGGCACAGATATTACGCTAGTGGGTAAGGACAAAAGTTTTAGTCCCGTTGTTACATTCTCCATCAATCAATCAGATGGTGTAACTGCAGTATCACAGAATCTAAAAGATCAGACGCAGGGATACTTTGACATCACCCGCGACATCAAGGTGATCCCGAACTTTATTGATTTGGACAGATTCAGCAATAAAGACCGTTCACATTTCAAAAAAGCCATTGCTCCGGGCAATGAAAGGATATTGGTGCATACGTCCAACTTCAGAAAGGTTAAAAATACGGAGGATGTCATTCGCATTTTTAAGAAAGTACATGATGTCATCCCTTCGAAGCTCTTAATGGTAGGAGATGGTCCCGAACGTCGAAACGCAGAAGAGCTTTCGAGAGAACTTGGTGTATGTCAAGACATACGTTTCTTGGGTAAACAAGATGCGGTGGAAGAAATACTGTCTGTATCGGATCTTTTCCTCATGCCTTCCAGCTCGGAAAGTTTCGGACTTGCAGCACTAGAGGCCATGGCCTGTCAAGTTCCGGTGATTTCTTCTAATACGGGTGGTTTACCTGAACTGAATAAGAATGGTGTCACTGGATTTCTCAGTGCGGTGGGCGATGTGGCTGACATGGCGAAAAATGCAATCTATATCCTCGAAGATGGTGAACGTCTACAGAAATTTAAAGAAGCAGCATTAAATCACGCCAAAGAATTCCAATTGTCTAATATTATGCCTCTTTATGAGCAATATTACCAACAAGTCATTAATCAAACACTAAAACCACAATAAATATCACTTTAAGTCTTAGGGGATAAAAAAAATATTTTATCTTTGACCTTTGGAAAATTTCCAAAAAAACAATTATGAAATACAAACGTATCTTATTAAAACTTAGCGGTGAATCCTTAATGGGTGACCAAAGCTATGGTATCGATATTAACCGTGTATCACAATACGCTAATGATATCAAAGAAATTCACGATCAAGGTTTAGAAATTGCAATTGTTATCGGTGGCGGCAATATTTACCGTGGTTTAAGCGCTGAAAAATCAGGAATGGACCGTGTTCAAGCAGACTATATGGGCATGCTTGCCACAGTCATCAACAGTATGGCACTGCAGGATGCGCTTGAGAAAGTTGGTAAAAAGACACGTTTGCTTACTGCGATCAAAATGGAGCAAATATGTGAACCATTTATTCGTAGAAGAGCCGTTCGCCACTTGGAAAAAGGCCGTATTGTTATTTTCGGAGCTGGTACTGGAAATCCGTATTTCACAACAGACACTGCTGCATCCTTACGTGCGATCGAAATCAATGCAGATGCCGTATTGAAAGGAACACGTGTAGATGGTATTTACACTGCTGATCCTGAAAAAGATCCTAGTGCAACAAAATTTGAGGAAATATCATTCACAGAGGTTTATGAGAAAGGATTAAATGTCATGGATATGACTGCCTTTACCCTTTGTCAAGAAAACAAATTACCGATCATCGTATTTGATATGAATAAACCAGGCAATTTATTAAAACTTGCTAATGGTGAACATGTCGGAACTGTGGTTAAATAATTTAAATCTGTTAAAAACGTAATCTTATATGAACGAACTAATTTCAATTGAATTGGACGATTGTAAAGACAAGATGTCCAAAGCAGTTGCTCACACCGAATCCGAATTAACTAAAATTCGTGCCGGTAAAGCTTCTCCATCTATGTTAGATGGTATTTCAGTAGACTATTATGGTAGCGCCACTCCACTTTCACAAGTGGCAAACATCAATACAACTGATGCGCGGACTATTGTCATTCAGCCTTGGGAGAAATCGCTTATCAACGCAATTGAAAAATCTATCACAGACGCTAACCTAGGCATCAACCCGCAGAACGATGGTATCGTTATTCGTCTGAATGTCCCCCCTCTAACAGAAGAAAGGAGACGTGATCTAGTTAAAAAGGTAAAAGAAGAAACTGAGCGAGGCCGTATCGGTATTCGTAACATCCGTAAGGATATCAATGAGTCCATCAAGAAATTAAAAAATGATGGTGCTTCAGAAGATGAAATTAAAACTGCCGAAGGTGAAGTCCAAAAGTTAACTGACGCATTCATTGTAAAAGTTGATAAATTGGCTGAGCTAAAAGAAAAAGATATCATGACTGTTTAGGTATTCCTACTTAAATGGAAAAAAGGTCTGAACGTATTCAGACCTTTTTTCGTAAGGTCTTCCCACACTTTTGCTCCCATTAACTTTCCAAAGACCTGCTTCATACACTCACAAACTATTGTTTTACACATATTTAGAACTCTAAACTCAACGCATCTTTCAAAATATTCCTCGTTGCACCATTGATTTTTAAACAAATAATTGTACATTGTACACTAACAAGTAATCAATTATATGATGAACAATTCTCGCCGTCAATTTTTAAAGCAAGCTGGAATAGGTCTTTCGGCAGCTTATCTGGTGCCCAACTTTATATCTTGTCAAAATAAAGCCGGTGCAATCAGCGACAATCCATTACAGAATATAGGCGTACAGCTTTATTCCATCCGCGATTTAATGGATAAAGATCCGAAAGGATCTTTGGAACAAATTGCCAAAATTGGGTATAAACATGTTGAGCTCTATGGTATAGACGCCACAGCCAAACAGTTCTGGAAATTGCCCTACAAAGAGTTGAAGAAAATATTGGATGATAACGGTCTAAAAACACATTCAGGCCATTATGATATGTCCAAATACCTAAGTAAAGCTCATATCGACAAAGAGGATCTTGCGGTTTATTTTGATGCAGCAAAAGAACTTGGTCAAGAATATGTAATTGCCCCTGTAACACCAATGTTCGATCTGAATGCATTGAAAAAAGACGATTATCTCTATGCTTCAGAGCAATTGAATAAGGCTGGTGAACAGGCTAAAAAATTAGGTTTAAAAGTTGCTTATCACAACCATTTCTGGGAATTTAGGGATCTAGGCAATAATACGACGGGTGAAGAGGTAATGCTTGCATTTACCGAGCCAGACCTGGTCGATTTTGAATTAGACCTTTTTTGGGCAGAAAAAGCTGGTAAAAACCCGATATCTTTGTTTGAAAAATTCCCCAACCGTTTTAAATTGTGGCATGTCAAAGATATGGATAAAACAAAATCCAATCCTATTGAGTGGCCGAAAGATGGAAAATTGCCTATCGAGCAAATTTTCAATGATATCAAGTATACCGAAGTAGGAACAGGCAGCATCAATTTCCCTGAGATTGTTAAAGAAAAGAGCAAATCAGGACTTAAATATGCCTTTGTTGAACAAGATAATATTGATATGCCCAATAAGATGGAAAGTCTTAAAAAGAGCTACGATTATGTTCAGGCAAATCTTACAAAATAAAAAAGGGAGCAATGCTCCCTTTTTTATTTTGTAAGAATGTCAACTTAGAATTCGGTATCCTCAACTTGCACAGCTGTCTCAATTACTTTTCTCGCTAACTCTTCTTTATAGTCAATAATATTATTGCCGATTACTTCATCACTTGTACCTAGAATCTGAGCGGCTAATATACCCGCATTCTTCGCTGCATTCAAAGCGACTGTAGCTACAGGAATGCCATTGGGCATCTGAAGGATAGAAAGCACAGAGTCCCATCCGTCAATTGAATTCGAAGATTTGACAGGGACACCTATGACGGGTAAATGTGTAATAGAGGCTACCATTCCTGGTAAGTGCGCGGCTCCGCCTGCCCCAGCAATAATAACTTTCAAACCACGAATTGCGGCATTTTTTGCGTAATCAAACATACGCTGAGGTGTACGGTGTGCTGAAACAATCGTTACTTCAAACTCTACACCGAGGACTTTTAGAACATCGATAGCATCCTGCATGACCGGAAGATCAGATTTACTCCCCATGATGATACCAACTTGGGCTTTATTATTTACTGACATAGTCTCTTTTAAGCTTTAACTTTTAATATTTCTTGTACTTTTCTCGCATTGGAGATTGCCTTCTCCCGATCGTCATTGATAATGCAGACATGTCCCATTTTACGGAAAGGCTTTGTATATTTCTTGCCATAAAGATGGATATATACACCTTCCATAGCAAGTACCTCTTCAACACCTTCATATTTAGCCAGCCCTTCATAGCCCGCTTCACCCAATAGATTAATCATGACTGTATTCGTCCTGCAGCGCGTATCCCCCAGAGGTAGATTAAATATGGCTCTTAAATGTTGTGCAAATTGCGACACATAATTACCCTCAATGGTCTGATGGCCACTATTGTGTGGACGGGGAGCCAATTCGTTAACTAAAATATCGCCATTTTTTGTTAGAAACATCTCTACGGCCAATATTCCGACAATTTGTAGATCTTCTGCGATTTTTTTTGCGATCATCTCGGCTCGCTGTTGTATTTCCACACCATACAAAGAAGGAGCGATCAAAAATTCAACTAAATTTGCTTGTGGATTGAATTCCATTTCCACCATTGGAAAGGTAGAAACTTCTCCTTTATCATTCCGGGCAACAATAACAGCAATTTCCTTTTCAAAATCTACCCATTCTTCAATTAAACTTGGCTCCTCAAAAGCCTCTTGAATATCCTGCTGTGTGACAATTTTCTTTACACCCTTTCCGTCATATCCGTCCCGACGTAATTTTTGGATATAAGGAAGGCTTAGTGGAGCGTTCATCATATTATCCTTATTGGATATCAATTGGAATGTAGATGTCGGAATATCATTTTGTTTAAAAAATTGCTTTTGTAAACCTTTATCCTGAATTAGACGAATGATACGTGATTGCGGATAAACGATCACTCCTTCACCTTCCAGCTTTTCCAGCGCATCTACGTTTACCTTCTCAATCTCGATCGTAATCATGTCCAAATCCTTACCGAAATTATAGACCGTTTCAAAATCGCCCAATGATCCACATTCAAATCTATTGCACAACTTGCGACAAGGAGCATTCTTATCGGGATCCAATACATGAACGTTTACATTGTAATTAATGGCTTCCTGGATTAACATTCTTCCCAGTTGTCCACCGCCAAGAATACCTAATTGCAGTTCGCCATAAAAATCTTTTGCCATAATTGATTTAAATCTTATAAATTTTATTTTTTTAAGCTTTCTCTTTGAACAGCTGTTCTCCAAGTAAGCTTTCTTTGTCTATTTTTTTTTGCAATTCAATAAAAGCTCCGATCAGCGCTTCGGGCCGAGGTGGGCACCCTTGAACATACACATTTACAGGAATAATTTTATCCACTCCTTTGACGACATGATACCCATGTTGCCAATAGGGACCACCACAATTTGAACATGACCCCATTGAAATAACATATTTGGGATCAGGCATTTGCTCATATAATTTCTTAATGCGATCAGCCATCTTGAAGGTAACGGTTCCGGCGATAATAATCACATCGGATTGCCGAGGAGAAGGTCTTGGAAAGACGCCCATCCGATCCAAATCGTAGGTAGATGCCATTGCTCCCATCATTTCTATGGCACAACAGGCAATACCGAAACTCATCGGCCACATGGACGACAGCCTTGCCCAGTTGAGTAAATCATCTAATTTGGCAACAATAACACCATCATTTTGCAATTGACTATCTAGACTCATGCTTTATTCAGGTTTTTTAAATCGCGGTTTAAAAGCTGGTTTAGGAACAGAGACGACTTCGTTTGCCGTTACTACTTCTCCAACTACTGTTTCATCTGCTACCGCTACATAATCGCGCAGCTGATATGTTTTATTATTTAAGCTCGCATAGGCGCTATCTGGGATATATACAGGAACCTTCGGTAACGACACTTTCGGCTTAACCCATTCCAAATCCCCCCTCTTCCACACAAACACCAATCCTAAAATTAAGACACCAATAAATATGCCCATTTCGATCATAGTAAACCATCCCCATCTTTCATCTGCTGCAATATATTCCGATTGTCCAAATACAGTAGCCCATGGAAAGATAAAGATAAGCTCCACATCAAAAAGTAAAAAAACGAGGGCAATAACATAGAAGCGCGGATTGAACTGAACCCAAGATGAACCAATTGGTTCCTCTCCACATTCGTACGTACCGGATTTTATGGGATTATTCTTTTTAGGAGAAATTAGACGTGCCAGGAAAATGGTCGCACAGACTAACAGCGCCCCTATCAGAAGAATGATAAGGATTTTGCCGTATTCCGATAATTGCGCGGGGTCATCCATAATGATTACAAATTTAACAAATATTTTGTTCACTCGGGTGAGGAACTTGAAATTACGAATTATTTCTTTAAAAACAGATCAGTTCCAACAAAATCAAGCAGAAGTGACGCTCAATATCCATCTAATCCGACTCACCATGTAATCATACATTCGAGCGGATGAAAGCATGATCATCCAAGAATTAAATCATAAAAAAATAGAGGCTGTCTCAAAAAGACAGCCTCTTTTTTATGTTATTTCATGATATTTAATTTGATTTAATTAATTGATTTTCATATATTTATATTTCAAAAAAAGATATATGTCATCTCAAAGACCTACTTTTAAGCCTTACTATCAGGATCAGATTATGGCAATTCCCCCAACTTTGGACGAATTGGTCTCCAAAGGACATCCGGTACGTATTGTTAACGATGTGATCAACCGTATCAACATACAGGGTCTTTTGGATGCCTACAAGATAAAAGGCTGTTCCAGTTATCATCCGCAAATGCTGTTGAAGGTTCTGGTGTTTGGCTATGTAAGCAATGTCTACAGCAGTCGGAAACTGGAAACAGCCTGCCGGGAGAATATCAACTTCATGTGGCTGAGCGGCATGAGCTATCCCGATCACAATACCATCAACAGATTTCGTGGTGTCCGCTTAAAAGAAGCACTTCGCAGTGTATTTGAAGAAGTTGTTAAGCTCCTGGCCGAAGAAGGGTTGTTAAGCATAGAAGATGTCTACACCGATGGCACCAAGATAGAGGCTAATGCAAACAGATACACTTTCGTTTGGAAGAAAGCTATCCATACCAATAAGGAAAAGATGAAAGCTGCCTTAAAAGATATATGGGACTACGCCCAAAGTATTGCCAAGTCGGAGGACAACCTCCCGGATCCTCCCGATCTGACGACAATTGACAGCGAAAAAGTCCGGGCTACGGTCGATAAGCTGAACAGAGTCTTATCCGACAAACCTTCGGTAAATAAAAAGATGAAGGCAAAGTTGCGTTATGTAACCAAAAACTATCCAGAGAAGATCGTACAATATGAAGAGCAGGAAGCTACTCTGGGAGACAGAAACAGTTATAGCAAAACAGATCCCGATGCCACCTTTATGCGGATGAAAGAGGATCATATGAAAAATGGCCAGCTCAGACCAGGATATAATATCCAGATATCCACGTCCAATCAATACATCGTCAATTACACCATACATTCCAATCCCACAGATACCAGAACATTATCCGGTCATTTGCAACAACATGAGGACAGCTTTGGAAAAACACCGGGAACCCTTACCGCGGATGCCGGTTATGGCAGTGAAGAAAACTATGCATTACTGGCAGCAAAAAATATTGAGAGCTATGTGAAATATGGTATGTTTGACAAAGGACAGAAAAAGAGCTGTGGGGATAAGAAACCATTTTCTGTAGATAAATTACATTATAATCCTTCACAAGATTGCTATATCTGTCCAATGGGACAGGAAATGCATTGTATAGGTACATTTAGCCAAAAGACCTCCGCAGGCTTCCGGCAGGAAATCAAAAAGTATCAGGCAAAAAACTGCACAAACTGCCCGTTGAATGGCGCCTGTCACAAATCACAGGGAAATAGGATCATCGGGGTGAATAAGCAACTTGAGATTTACAGGAACAGGGCATACCAATTGCTCAACAGCGATGTAGGTGTAGCTAAACGAAAACAGAGGTGTTGTGACGTCGAACCTGTCTTTGCAAACATTAAACAGAACCATGGGTTCCGAAGATTTATGCTCCGGGGTAAAGAAAAAGTGTCCATAGAATGGGGATTATTGGCAATAGCACAAAATCTAAGAAAAAAAGCAGCCTAAAAAGCTACTTTTTGTTCATTTCTCCCCTCCATATGAGTCTTTTTCAAATAACCAACAAACAACACACAAATCTATCTCATAGACTTTTTAAACAAAAAAACTGTCCCAAATAAATTTGAGACAGCCTCCTCTTATGATGTAACTATTCTCTAAAAATTACATTTTTCCCGGCATTTTGGGCATATTACGCATCAATTTAGCAGCCATTGCTGGATTAGACATCTGTTTCATGACTTTACGCATATCACCAAATTGTTTCAATAATTTATTCACTTCATTAATATCAGTACCTGATCCTTTTGCAATACGCAAACGACGTTTTTGATCAATGACATCTGGATTTTCACGTTCGAAAGGAGTCATAGAGTCGATAATTGCTTCAATAGGTTTGAATGCATTATCGTCGACTTCAATATCCTTCATTGCTTTACCGACACCAGGGATCATTCCCATAAGGTCTTTCATATTACCCATTTTCTTAATCTGTTGAATTTGGGATTTAAAATCGTTGAAATCGAATTTATTCTTACGGATTTTCTTTTGAAGCTCTGCAGCCTGTTTCTCGTCAAATTGCTGCTGCGCCCGCTCTACTAAGGACACCACATCACCCATTCCCAAAATACGCGAAGCCATACGATCAGGGTGGAATACATCCAATGCATCCATCTTTTCACCCGTACCAATAAACTTAATAGGCTTATTCACGACAGATTTGATAGATAATGCCGCACCACCACGTGTATCTCCATCTAACTTAGTCAGGACTACTCCTGTAAAGTCTAAACGGTCATTAAATGTTTTTGCGGTATTAACTGCATCCTGCCCAGTCATTGAATCCACAACAAATAGAATCTCATCAGGCTTTGTAGCTTCTTTAACTGCAGTAATTTCTACCATTAAAGGCTCATCTATTGCCAAACGACCAGCAGTATCAATAATTACAACATTGTTCCCATTACGTTTAGCTTCCTCAACACCAGCCTTTGATATAGCAATAGGATCGTTAGATTCCCGATTCACATAAACGGGTACCCCTACTTGCTCTGCAAGTACTTCCAATTGATCGATCGCAGCGGGACGGTAAACATCACCGGCAACCAATAATGGCTTCTTATTTTTTTTATCTTTAAGATACAACGCCAACTTACCTGAAAACGTTGTTTTACCAGCACCATTTAACCCCGCAATTAAAATAATTGTTGGATTTTTCCCAGTTTCAAGCTCCGTAACAGACCCGCCCATCAAAGCAGTCAACTCATCGTTCATGATCTTTGTCAACAATTGGCCTGGCGATATACTTGTCAGTACATTTTCACCTAAAGCTTTTTGTTTAACATCGTCGGTAAAAGTTTTGGCAGTTTTATAATTCACATCGGCATCCAACAACGCTTTGCGAATTTCTTTCATCGTTTCTGCAACGTTGATCTCGGTAATACTACCTTGTCCTTTTAATACTTTAAAGGCCCTATCTAACTTATCTTGAAGATTTGAAAACATAAAATCTGAATCTTATTCTATATAAACAGCAAAGTTAAAAAAATTGTCTATAGTAACCTCATTAACACCCCATAAAAAATGCGACTATAAAAAATAATCGCATTTTTGGCAAGATAAAGTGGCCATACCTATATTTAATCACTTCTACGACCACCAAATAATATAGAGGCGTAATATAAAAGAGTCACCAGTGCGCTTAACGCCGCTACGACATAGGTCATCGCCGCCCATTTCAAGGCATCTTTTGCTCCCTCATGCTCTTCGCCATTATACGTTACACCCGCATGGTTTAACCATTCCAATGCACGGTTTGATGCATCGAACTCTACAGGTAAGGTAATAAAAGAAAAAATTGTCGTAATAGCCAATGCGCCTACACCCACAGCTAAAAGCCAGGGGTTACCACCTTTGGAAAAGGCAAACAACATAACGCCGAGCATCAACACCCAAGATGTCAGTTTGGAAGCGGCATTTACCATGGGCACCATAGCCGAACGAAATCCCAACCATTTATAGGCTTTCGCATGCTGTACAGCATGACCGCATTCGTGCGCCGCCACTGCTGCAGCCGCAACACTACGACCACTGTAAACCTCGGGACTTAAATTCACGGTCTTATCTGACGGATTATAGTGATCTCCCAAACGATCTGGGATAGATAATACCTTTACATCATATATACCGTTATCATTTAACATTTTTTGCGCAATCTCAGCTCCGGACATTCCATTATTCAATGGCATCTCAGCATATTTCTTAAATTTGTTTTTGAATCTTGTTTGGACAATTAGGCTCACCACCATTATCCCAATGAATAAAATCAAGTACATAGCTATTTAATCGTTTTTATAGTTATTATATGACTATCAAACCTTATTCCAGTTCTTGAAAAAAGGCGTTTCCATAAACTCCTAAGATAATAAAACTCTTTGATCTGACAAAAAGAACAGTTTCTTCTGATCTCCACATGACATATTTACCTCATGTCTTTAAATAAATACCATCATATCAGGTTTGAAATAACCTCCGCGCGTTCCAACAATACACGAGAAGCCGCTCTTAAAGTAGTTCTTTCGGAAATAAACCAAATCAATTGGAGGAAAAAATAATCAACGAATGCTTTTTAAAAAATTACTTTTGTAGGTTGGAATTATAGTTGTATAATTGGGCAGTAGATAGAGAAGATGGATCATAAATAAGGGCGTTAATCGCCCTTATTTATTACAAATACCCCATCTGTAATGTAAGATCAGTACCTTCGATCATCTTACGTAAATTACTTAGTGCGTAACGCATTCTTCCTAAAGCTGTATTGATACTTACTTCGGTGATTTCTGCGATATCTTTAAAACTCATATCGCAAAAGTGCCGCATAATGAGCACTTCTTTTTGATCATCGGGAAGCTTTTGAATCATTTTCTTCAGGTCTACATCGACCTGTCTTTTTAGCATCTTTGACTCAGCACTTTCATCGCTAAATTCGAGGACCTCAAAGATATCAAAACCATCAGCGTTTACAATATTTGGTGCCCGTTTTGCCTTTCTAAAAAAGTCGACAATCATATTGTGTGCTATACGAATAGCCCAAGGCAAAAATTTACCTTCTTCGTTATATTTTCCTGATTTTAATGTGTTGATGATTTTAATGAAAGTCTCCTGGAAAATATCTTCAGCAAGATATTCATCCTTTACTTTCATATATATAGAGGTATAAATTTTCGATTTATATCGATTCAACAATGCCTCTAGGCCAGACTCTTGGCCACCGACATACATTTGGATCAACTCTTGATCGCTTTTACTTTTTAAAAGTCTCATACGTCACTTACTTTTTTAGCAGTTCGCAAATAAATTATCAGTTCTGTGTTAAAATGTAAATGTTTGTCGTATAACGTATCCTTTCTTATTGTAAAACAATCAATTAATCACAAATCAAATTACAGCAAAATAAATGAGTAATCAAATTATTACATTTTATTTTAAGACTTTTTAACATTTAAAAATAAGTTTCCTTTCCACATTTCCAAAAGGACGCTCCTAAAGCAATTCCTCCTTTACAAGAGGAACTAGATATAACAGTATTACACGAGAAGCACAACAGGGTAAACAGGGCATTGTATAGTCCGGAATTAATAGGAAGCTAATAGGGAACTCATTCGAATGAATCCTTATAAGATCTGTTTAGAGTACGATTCCGATAAGTATAAAATTCCTATGATAAGTTAAGTCGAAAGGTACTTATACTGCAAACAGGACATTGAAAATAGCTTTAGGAAAAGGAATAAAAAAAGCGGAAGCACCGCATGGTACTTCCGCTTTTTTCATTCGTAGAGGAATGTCTTATTTATACAATGGGAACTCAGCCATCATTGCTTTTACTTTACCATGGATCAAATCCAGTTGAGTATCGTTAGACGCATTTTTCAATGCCTCATCGATCAATTCACCGATTTGTATAATTTCATTTTCTTTAATACCACGTGTTGTAATGGCAGCTGTACCAAAACGTACGCCTGAAGTCACAAAAGGAGAACGTGTATCGAAAGGAACCATATTTTTATTTGTTGTGATACCTGCTTTGCCCAATACAGCTTCAGCTTCTTTACCAGAAATATCTTTGTTGCGAAGATCCACCAACATCAAGTGGTTGTCTGTACCGCCAGAGATGATCTTATAATCTCTTTCTACAAAGAATTGTGCCAATGCCGCCGCATTTTTCTTCACTTGAACGATATATTCCATATAATCATCAGATAAAGCCTCACCGTATGCGATCGCTTTCGCAGCAATGGTATGCTCCAAAGGACCACCTTGTGTACCTGGGAATACAGCCAGATCCAACAATTGCGTAATTGTACGAATTTCACCTTTAGGTGTTTTGATACCCCAAGGATTCTCAAAATCTTTACCGACCATAATCATACCACCCCGTGGACCACGAAGCGTTTTGTGTGTCGTTGTCGTAACGATATGACAATGTGGAAGTGGATCATTCAATAAACCACGCGCGATCAAACCCGCAGGGTGAGAAATATCAGCCATCACGATAGCACCAATTTCGTCTGCAACTTTACGTATACGTGCATAATCCCAATCACGAGAATACGCAGAAGCACCACAGATGATCATTTTAGGTTTTTCGCGAAGTGCTGTTTCTTCCAATTGCTCATAATCAATTAGACCAGTATCTTCTTTTACACCATAAAATAACGGTTGATAGATCTTTCCAGATAGGTTCGCTGGTGAACCGTGTGTCAAGTGACCACCATGAGATAAATCAAGGCCTAAGATTTTGTCGCCAGGTTTGATGGTCGCCAAAAAAACAGCGGCATTTGCCTGTGCACCAGAGTGAGGTTGAACATTTACCCATTCTGCGCCAAATAATTGTTTTGCACGATCAATTGCGATGGTTTCAATCTCATCCACAACTTCACAACCTCCATAGTAACGTTTTCCTGGGAGGCCCTCTGCATATTTATTTGTCAACACTGAACCAGCAGCTTCCATGACCTGTTTTGAAACAAAGTTTTCTGAAGCAATTAATTCAATACCCTCCTCTTGGCGTTTAAGCTCATCAGCTATTAAATTAAAAATGGCTTGATCTCTTTCCATTGTTTTTAAATGTTGTAAAGTAAATTTTGTAGTTTATTTTAATGCCTCAAAGATAGCATATTCCATAAAGAATATCGACAAAAAGCCATATTTTATTAAATGTTCTTAGAAAAAAGGCCTTATTTATGCAAATTACCTAATTATCTAAGAATCCGTCTACTCCAATAATTGACCGAATAAGCAGACGAGAAACTGAATGTTTAGAAAATGTCAAAAAATCCCAGTCGAGTGTTTTGCCATCAAAAAAATGTATTTTTGTATTGGATCGGCTAAAAAATTATTATAATGAGTACAGAACATACAGCAGTTGCTCCTGTTTCGTTGACAGAAGGGGCGATCAAGGAACTGAATAAATTAAAGGATCAACAAGAAATCTCTGATGATTTTGGTTTACGCATAGGTGTCGAAGGTGGTGGTTGTTCGGGAATGAGTTATATCTTGGGCTTTGATCAAAAAAAGGATGGTGATAACGAATACGAAATCCAAGGAATTCGCATCTTTATGAACAAAGCTCATGGCTTATATCTTGCAGGAATGGAAATCGACTTTAAATCAGGGCTCGATGCACGGGGCTTCACATTCAATAATCCGAATGCAACTAGCACGTGCGGATGTGGAAGCAGCTTCTCAGCTTAACAACATTTATTTACGAATAAACTAACAAAGGGACTGCCATGGGTAGTCCCTTTGTTGTAGCAGCTATCACCATCCTGTTCGCCATTTGCCGGAAGTTAGATGCTATACAGCTCCCTTCAACTTAATGATATTACCACTACATAGCCCTCTTTCATTTTCCATCATAAATCACTAAATTAGCGACCTTTAGAAAAGAAGCATACAACAGTCTGATGTACAAAGAATATAAGCAGTTAAATTTACCCGAGATAGGTAAAGAGATTTTGACCCGTTGGGAACAGGAAAAAATATTCGAAAAAAGTATCAATAATCGTCCTGAGAGCAAGACCTATACATTTTTTGAAGGTCCGCCTTCTGCAAATGGAATGCCTGGAATTCACCACGTGATGGCACGTACGATTAAGGATATTTTCTGCCGTTACAAGACTTTGAAAGGTTACCAAGTGAAACGAAAAGGCGGCTGGGATACCCATGGTCTGCCCATTGAACTTGCCGTCGAAAAAGCTCTTGGAATCACAAAAGAGGATATCGGCAAAAAGATAACCGTAGAACAATATAATGACGCTTGTCGTAAAGAGGTAATGAAATATACCGATGTATGGAATGACCTAACCACCAAAATGGGCTATTGGGTTGACCTTGAACATCCTTATATTACTTACAAGAATGAATACATCGAAACCTTATGGTATTTATTGAAAGAACTTTACAAAAAAGGTCTTTTGTACAAGGGTTATACGATACAACCTTACTCTCCGGCAGCAGGTACGGGATTGAGTTCGCATGAACTTAACCAGCCCGGCACCTATAAAGATGTTAAAGATACCACCATCGTTGCCGAGTTTAGACTGATCAAAAGTCAGCTTCATCCAGCGATAGAAAAATTAGTTGACGACGATGCGGAGGATGTAGCATTCATTGCCTGGACGACCACGCCATGGACTTTACCGTCCAACACAGCCTTGGTTGTAGGCAAGAAAATAAATTATGTTAAAATCCGAACTTTCAATAAATATACTGGTGCTCCTGTATCTGTCGTGTTAGCGAAAGATTTGATCAGCAAACATTTTAAAGCGGAAGGAGAAAATGCATCCTTCCAAGACTATAAATTGGGCGACAAAGTAATTCCTTGGGAGCTTGCAGCAGAATTTGTAGGCGAAGAACTTGTTGGCTTGCGCTATGAGCAATTGTTGCCCTATATCACCAACGAGGACTTACAAGAAAATGCTTTCCGCGTTATTCCAGGTGATTTTGTTACCACCGAAGATGGTACTGGTATTGTCCACGCTGCTCCTACTTATGGTGCGGATGACTTTCGTGTAGCAAAAGAACATGGTGTACCGGGCATCTTGATAAAAGATGAAAATGGAAAAGAGGTACCTACTGTTGACCGTACTGGACGTTTTGTAAGTGAAATCACCGATTTTGCCGGAAGATTTGTCAAAGAGGAATATTACAGCGCTGAGGAACGTTCAAAAGAAGACTTCAAACCCACAGACGTGTTGATCTCTATCAAACTAAAAGAGGACAACAAAGCTTTCGATGTCAAAAAATATGAGCATACCTATCCACATTGTTGGCGTACAGACAAACCTGTTCTATACTATCCATTAGATAGCTGGTTTATCCGCACAACAGCAGTAAAGGAAGATTTGGTTGCATTAAATAAAACCATCAACTGGAAACCTGAAGCAACCGGTACCGGCCGCTTTGGAAACTGGTTAGAAAACCTGGTAGACTGGAACCTTTCTCGTTCGCGTTACTGGGGAACTCCACTTCCTATCTGGCGTTCAGAAGACGAAAATGAAGAAATTTGTATCGGCTCCTTACCTGAATTAAAGTCCTTATTGGAAGCTTCTCTGAACTCAGACGTCTTGTCTGACGATGAAAAAGTGAAGAATAAAGCTTACCTGGATAAATTCGACACCGAACAACTGGATCTTCACCGCCCATATGTGGACGATATTGTCCTTGTTTCTGATGCCGGACAAAAGTTATTCCGCGAACCTGATCTGATCGATGTTTGGTTTGATTCAGGTGCAATGCCTTATGCACAATGGGGATTGGATCACGAAAAACTAGCCAAAGGGGAAGAGTTTCCTTTTAAAGCTGGATTCGATCATGCATACCCGGCAGACTTTATTGCTGAAGGGGTTGATCAAACACGAGGCTGGTTCTTTACCTTACATGCGATTTCTACGATGATGTACAAATCGGTTTCCTTCAAAAACGTGGTTTCCAATGGTTTGGTATTGGATAAAAATGGAAATAAGATGTCCAAACGCCTGGGCAATGGTGTTGATCCATTCTCAACGATCGATCAATACAGCGCCGATGCAACACGCTGGTACATGATCAGTAACGCGGCACCATGGGACAACCTTAAATTCAATATGGAAGGGTTGGATGAAGTTCGTCGTAAATTCTTCGGTACTTTATATAATACCTATGCCTTTTTTGCACTGTATGCCAATATCGATAAGTTCTCCTATTCAGAACCCGATATTGCTTTGGAAAAACGTCCTGAAATTGACCGTTGGATTATCTCCTTGTTAAATTCGTTGACCAAGGAAGTAGACGAATACTTAGCGGATTACGAGCCTACAAAGGCTGCGCGCGCTATTCAAAACTTTGTCGATGAACATCTCAGCAATTGGTATGTCCGTCTTTGCCGTCGTCGTTTCTGGAAAGGAGATTATACAGAAGATAAAATTTCGGCCTATCAAACACTTTATACCTGTCTTGATACGATTGCGAAACTGATGTCGCCAATATCACCTTTCTTCTCGGACAGGTTATTCCTGGATTTAAATTCAGCAACAAATAAGGATCAAGTTGAATCTGTTCACTTGGCGAATTTCCCGGTCTACAATGAAAGTCTAGTCGATAAAGATCTGGAAGAACGTATGGCTTTAGCGCAGGATATCTCATCGTTGACACTTTCTTTACGGAAGAAAACTTCCATCAATGTACGTCAACCTTTAAACAAAATTTTGGTTCCGGTACTTGATAGTGTTTTCCAAGTAAAGGTAGAGAAAGTAAAAGATCTGATACTTTCTGAGACCAATATTAAAGATATCGAGTTCATTACAGATACCACTGGTATTATTAAGAAAAAAATAAAACCAAATTTTAAAGCTCTTGGCTCGAAAGTTGGTAAGGATATGAAGTTAGTTTCTTCGTCTATCCAATCGTTGACTATAGATCAAATTAGCACGTTGGAATCAACAGGCGAATTAGCCCTAACAGGTACGCCATATACGATTCTACTGAGCGATGTTGAAATTATAGCTGAAGACGTTGAGGGGTGGCAGGTAGCAAATTTAGGTAAATTGACCGTAGCATTAGATATACATATTACCGAAGAATTGAAGAAAGAAGGTCTATCAAGAGAATTGATTAACCGTCTACAAAATCTAAGGAAAGAAAAGGGATTGGAAGTCACCGACAGAATTAACGTAAAGTTAACAGCTGCTTCGGAAGTGATCAATGCTGCCAACGAAAATTTATCGTATATTTGCACCGAAATTCTGGCCGATTCATTGGTATTTGAAGATTCACTAACTGAAGGAGAGACCATCGAGATCGATGGCAAAGAACTTAAGGCATTAATCCAAAAAAATTAAATTATGGCAAACAACAACGAGAAAACACGCTATAGCGATTCAGAATTACAAGAATTCAAAGATATTATCCTAGACAAGCTTAGAATAGCAAAAGAAGAGCTTTCCTCGTTGACCGCAACGCTTAATAACAGTAATGCTAATGGTACCGATGATACTGCTGGAACGTACAAAACATTGGAAGACGGTTCAGCTACTTTAGAAAAAGAGCAAACTAATCAATTGGCTGCTCGTCAAAAGAAATTTATCGACAACCTTGAAGCAGCGTTGGTGCGCATCGAGAACAAAACGTATGGTATTTGTAGAGAGACCGGAAAACTGATTCAAAAAGAACGTTTGAAAGCTGTTCCACATACGACGCTAAGCATCGAAGCGAAAAACAAACAATATTAATTTTAGGCATTAAATATATGGTCTTTGCTTAGGCAAGGACCATTTTTATAACACAATGAAGGGTTATACAAAACCGATCGCACTTATTGTCGCGATTCTTTTATTAGATCAATTGTCGAAGATCTGGGTTAAGCTAACCATGACAATTGGACAAAGCCACCATGTATTGGGGAAATTTTTCCAGATTCATTTTATTGAAAATAATGGAATGGCTTACGGCATGGAATTTGGCGGCGATTATGGCAAATTGTTTTTGACAGTATTTCGCATTCTTGCCGTAGCGGGCATTGGATACGGCCTACATTACATGATCAAGAATAAATATAATCGAGGCTTTATCTTAAATGTAGCCTTAATTCTTGCTGGTGCGCTTGGAAATATCATCGATTCTGCTTTTTACGGTGTCATCTTTAGTGAAAGTACCTGGTATGATAAAGCGAGTCTGTTTCCGGCAGGAGGAGGATACTCATCCTTTCTTCATGGAAAAGTAGTCGATATGCTTTATTTCCCATTAATTCAAGGCAACTTCCCTTCTTGGGTGCCCTTTTGGGGCGGTGAAGAGTTCCTCTTCTTCCGACCCGTATTCAACATTGCTGACTCGGCAATATCTGTTGGGGTGGTTTTGATCCTGTTATTTCAAAAACGGTATTTTAAAACAGAAAAAGAAGAGAAATCCAGCATCCACAGTGAAATCGTTGAAGATTAACGAAATATCCCTAAAAGCCTTGTTAATCTCAAGGCTTTTATTTTTATATAGATAATACCTGAAACTAATTAAACATCGCTATTAAAAATGAAAAACATCAGCTTACTTCTGATACTCTGCTGCCTAATGGGAATCAAAACGGCGCAAGCACAACAGATTGAAGTTTCAAACTTAAAAAAACATATCTACTTCCTCGCCGATGATAAAATGCAGGGACGGGGAACAGGCAGTAAGGAAGTATTCAAAGCTGCAGATTATATTGAAAAGGAATTCAAAAAATACAAGCTTGAGCCTAAAGGTGAAAGAGGGTACCGTCAATCCTTCAAAGCCAAAGTCTGGAAAGTAAAAGTTGCAGACAGCATTCGCAATGCAGATAATATCATTGGATATATTGACAACGGCGCAGACTTAACAGTTGTTATAGGCGCACATTATGATCACTTGGGAACAGGTCGTCAAGGAAGCTCAAAAGATTCCTTAGGAGTAGGTAAAATACACAATGGAGCCGACGATAATGCCTCTGGTACGGCCGGCCTATTGGAACTTGCACGTTACTTCAGTAGCAACAATGAAAAAGAACCTTACAACTTGCTGTTTATTGCTTTCGGAGCGGAAGAATTAGGATTAGTTGGTTCCAAATATTTTACAGAACACCCTACCCTACCCCTAGACAAAATCACAGCGATGCTCAATATGGATATGATTGGTCGCTATAATCCTAGCAATGGCCTTGCTGTAATTGGTTATGGAACAAGTAGCCAATGGCCAGTGATATTTAAAGATATCCAGGCACCTATAAAATTTAACCTAAGCCGGGATGGGAATGGCGGCTCTGACCAAACTTCATTTTACAAAAAGAATATACCCGTATTGTTTTTCCATACGGGCGGACACCCAGACTACCATATGCCGACCGATGATGCAGATAAAATTGATTATAACGCATTAAAGTGTATTTTGGATCTAGAAAAAACTGTAATTGAAAATATCATGAAACAATCCCGTAAAATGGATTTTATATGGACCAATTAAAACAAATAAAAAAGCGGATTCACGTCTAGCGAAATGTGACAATTTAACTTTTTGCCTGAACGAATGCTACATTACAAATAGATAGGCCGCTTCGTAGAAATACACGAATAAACTAAACAGCGTACTTAAGCCCCTCCAAACGAGTCTTGATAAACAGCTGCTTGGATATCATTTAATTATTGTTGATGAAAAAAATTCTAGTGACAGGATCCAATGGATTCCTTGGCCAAAAGGTGGTTGATTTACTGGCTAAAAATGGCCAATATGATGTTGTTGCCATTTCAAAAGGACCAAACCGCAATCCGAATCAAGCGAATTATGCTTTTTTTCAGGTAGACTTATTGGACCGTAATCAATTAACAGATTTTTTGTCTGCACAAACTTTCGATGCAATCGTCCATACTGCAGCTATGACGAGTGTAGAAGCTTGTGAAGCAGATCGAACCGCATGTCAATCGCTTAACGTCGATCTCGTAGCCTTTCTGGCTTCCTATTGTACTACACATAAGACCCAATTGGTCCACTTATCTACGGACTTTGTATTTGATGGCAAAAAAAATGCTCCTTATGATGAATCAGATCTTCCCAATCCACAAAGTGAATATGGGAAAAGTAAATACGCTTCCGAACAAATGCTTGTACAATCGGGCTGTCATTATGCTATCCTTCGCACCATATTAGTCTATGGGATCAATGCTGACCCCAATCGTTCGAATCTCGTATTATGGGCCAAAAGTAAGTTGTCGCAAAATGAACCCATAAAAGTAGTCAATGACCAATGGAGAATGCCTACCTTTGTGGATGATTTAGCTAATGCTTGCCAACTCGCGATTGACCGAAAAGCGCAGGGAATATTTCATATTTCAGGAGCAGAATTAATGTCGATCAGTGAGGCTGTCTACAAAATTGCGGACTATTGGCAGCTAGACAAAGGATTGATTTCGGAGATCAGTGCTGCCAGCATTGGACAGGCGGAAAACAGGCCACGGCAGACAGGCTTTGATCTGACTAAATCTAACGCTGAATTGGGTTATGTGCCGACGTCATTTATGGATGCCTTGGCAATCATAGATAATCAATTCAAAACGTTTGGAAGATAATGACAAATAATGATATGATAGAAAAATTTGCGCGAGAGTCATACACTGAGATGAACGAATTGGTATTACCCAACGACACAAATACTTTTGGGAATTTGATGGGTGGCCGTTTATTATACTGGATGGATATCTGTTCGGCTATTGCTGCTCAAAAACACTGCAGCAATGTCGTCGTAACAGTATCAGTGGACAATGTATCTTTTAAGCGCTCCATTAAACTCGGTGAGGTAGTCACGATACAAGCTCAGGTAACGCGTGCATTTAATAGTTCTTTGGAGGTACGCATGGAAATTTTCGCTTCTAATTTACCGGAAGGCACCCGTGTAAAAACCAACGAAGCGTATTATACCTTTGTTGCAGTTGATGCGGATAACAACCCAAAAGCGGTGCCTGTTTTAATTCCGGAAACAGAGTCAGAACACAAAGCATACGAAGATGCATTACAACGAAGAGAATTACGTCTTATTCTCGCGGGGAAATTAAAGCCTGAAAATGCAAAAAAATTACAAGCATTGGTCAGTCTCTTTAGCCAAAAGAACTGATGCCTAACTTTGATTGTTCAGTTCACATACTGTTTGAAAAAGGCAAAAAGGGAAAACGATCGTTTTCCCTTTTTGCATTATATCAACATATAATAGCCTGATTTATTCGAGGTACCTTAATCGTTACCAAGCGCTAAAATCCGATCAAATTCTTCTGGCTTCAAAGGCATGACAGACAAACGTCCTTGTCTGACCAAAGCAATATCCTGCAACTGCTCGTCGGCCTTAATGGTTTCCAACGTAACGGATTTCTTCAGCGTCTCAACAGGTTCCAGGTCCACAACAACCCAACGCTCATCATCTGTTGTGGGATCTTGATAAAATTCCTTGACGACTTTGGCCACGCCCACAACTTCTTTTCCTTCATTGCTATGGTAGAACAGGACCAGATCCCCTTCTTTCATCGCTTTGATATTATTCCTAGCTTGATAATTGCGAACACCGTCCCAGAAGGTGCGTCCATCTTTATTAAATTGCTCCCAGCTATATTTAAATGGTTCAGATTTTACTAAGAAGTATTGCATGGTGAAATTTCTGTTAAGCGTTAAAAACTATTGTTGTGGCATTAAAACTTCCATTTTATCTGCAAAATGCGCACAATAATCGCGCAAGTCGCCAATAACTTTTTCAGCCATCGGATCACCGCCTGAAGAACGGATAAAAGAGTCGCCCAATGTTTGAAGCGTTTCATAGAAAAAACGTTTCATCTCATCGTAGGGCATATCTTTAGTCCAAAGGTCAATACGCATTGAATTTTTATAATGTGAATCCCATAGGGCTAAAAACATCGCTTTTGCAGGTAATTCCTCCGCGTTATTTCCATCTGTAGAAGACCACATGATATTTTCAGGTACGTTGTTTTCATCTAACTCTACCTGTAATTTTATTTCAGCTTTTTTCATTTTAATATTATTGAGCTATTTATTTTGAGCTATGTTTTTTGAAACAGGAACTATATTTACCATCGATTCACAACCTAACCCATCTTTATTTTTAATTTTACCTCTTACCCAAAGGTTACTTTGACAATTAAACTGGTGACACAAACGACGGCCAAAAATGCCAATTGTAATAACCACATTTTTTTATTTGGCTTTACAAAGACCCTAAATACAATATCAATGACGGTCAATATCAACAACAATAAGATAAATGCGCCCCAAGTAAATAAGGCCTTTTCATCATTGTGGTTTTCCATAATAAACCAGGCAACAAGGGATGCACTAGCGATATTTAGTGGTGTAAAGCGCACAATAAATTAACGTTTTTTAAAATTACGATTTGTTCCTCCCGATTTTCCGCCTGCAGACTTACTTTTACTTTTTGCTTTTGGTTTAAATCCGGAAGCTCGTTGTGCCTCCCGCACTTCTTTCTGTTTGATAACGTATTTCTTTTCGTGAAAAGCGCCTTGAAAATCTGGATCATCTTTTCGTTTTTGATTGTCAATCTCGCGCGCGATGTCTTGTTTTTCATGAAAAGGTGTTTTCTCTATAAAGACTTCTTCTGGGATTGGATATACAGGTATACTTTGCTTGATTAACTTTTCTATTTTGCGAACGTAATATTTCTCAGCCTCATTACAAAACGTAATGGCATCACCTTCATTAAAAGCGCGTCCAGTACGTCCAATACGATGCACATAATCTTCTATAACAATAGGTACTTCAAAGTTGATCACATGGCTTACATTAGAAACGTCTAGTCCACGCGCCGCCACATCCGTTGCGACTAAAATACGAATATTACCTTCCTTAAACGCATTGATGGAGTTGATACGTGTATTCTGACCTTTATTGGCATGGATAACACGAACCTCATCTTTACCGTATTTACGTTCCAAAAAGTGGAAGACATTGTCTGCTACCTGCTTGGTTTTACAGAAAACAATCAGTCGACTAAACGCTTCATCATCTTTCAGAAGATGCTGAAGTAAATTCAATTTTGTCTTTTGGTTGGGAACGACATATAGCGCCTGACTTACCGTCTTTGCTGGTGTAGCTTGTTCGGACACCTCAATAATGGTAGGAAACGCCAAGAAATCACCTGCTATTTTCCGCACAAGTTCACTCATGGTAGCCGAAAACAATAAGTTCTGCCGTTTCCGGGGTACGATTTCCAGAACACGATGAATCTTACTAATGAAACCCATATCCATCATCTTATCGGCCTCATCCAAGACCAAAAATTTTAGTGATTTGACACCAATATGCCCTTCCAGGTACAAGTCCAAAAATCGACCTGGTGTTGCAACGATAATATCCACTCCTTTTTCGAGTGCTTCTATTTGAGTTTTTGGCCCTAATCCACCATAAAGTACCACTGATCGTAAATCAAGATAAGTAGAAAATAGTTTAATATTTTCTTCGATCTGCATGGCCAATTCTCTCGTTGGTGTTAAAATCAAAGCACGCGCATCATTTCCTTGCGCATACTTTAGCTTCATCAGCATCGGCAACACAAATGCCGCCGTCTTTCCAGTTCCCGTTTGAGCGATTCCCATCACATCCTGTCCGGCCAATATTGGTGTAATTGCCTTTTCTTGGATTTCGGTCGGCTGTTGATACCCAGCCTCCGCTATCGCATTTAAGATCTGTTTATTGAATTTAAAATTTTCAAATGATTGCTGCATCTTGCAAAGATAAGGAAAAGAGTCCATTTGGCTTTCCTCACCGATCAATACCGCACACATTTACTTTTAATTGACATAAAAATTGGTGAAAAGCACATTATAAAGTCTAATATTTTGGTTTTTAAGAGAATTAAAGCATTTTTGTAGGGTATAAACAAACTTTTTATCAGGTTGATATGAAAAAATTATGGATGTGTTTGTTGTTCATAACAACAAGCTTTACTGCATTTGCCGACGAAGGGATGTGGTTTTTAATGTATTTGAAGCGTCTGAATGAGTCAGATATGCAAAAAAAAGGACTTCGTTTAAGTGCCGAAGAAATCTACAGCATTAACCACTCTAGTCTAAAAGATGCAATTGTACAATTTAACGGCGGCTGTACAGCAGAAATCGTTTCAGACCAAGGCTTAGTATTTACCAACCACCATTGTGGATATGGCGCCATTGCTGAACTATCTACGCCAGAAAATGATCATTTGACAAATGGCTTTTGGGCGAAATCCAAATCTGAGGAGCTAAAGCCAAAATCTTTGTCGGTTCGCTTTTTTGTTCGTATGGATGATGTTTCAAAACGAATCTTAGGTTTGGTGAACAACAAAATGTCTGAAGATGAGCGAAAAAAAATCATTGCTGCTGAAATTGCCAAAATTCAAAAAGAGAATAGCGAAAATGGCAAGTATGTAGTTGAAGTAAAATCGTTCTACCAAGGCAACGAGTACTATTATTTTGTATACCAAGATTACAATGACGTTCGGTTAGTAGGAACTCCTCCAAATAGCATCGGAAAATTTGGTGGTGATACCGATAACTGGGAATGGCCACGTCATACTGGTGACTTCTCAATTTTCCGTGTCTACGCTGATAAGAATGGTAATCCTGCAGAATATGCACAAGACAATGTTCCTTTGAAGCCTAAGCATTTCCTACCTGTCAGCTTAAAAGGTGTTCAAGAAGGAGATTTTGCAATGATTTTAGGTTACCCAGGTCGTACAAACCGTTGGATGCCTTCAGGAGGGATCAACCAAAATGTAAAATTCGCTTATCCAGCTTGGGTAGAAGCGTCTAAAACCGGTATGGATGCCATGAAAAAATTCATGGATCAAGACCAAGCTGTCAAATTGAACTACGCGTCTAAATACTCTCAAGTAGCAAATTACTGGAAAAATCGTCAAGGGATGATTGACGCTTTGACATTACATAAAACAGCGGAAGCAAAAGCAAAAGACGAAGCGAAATTTGACAAATGGGCAAATAAAACTGCAAACAAAGCCGAATATGGAGATGTCATCACGACAATCAATGAGTTCTATGCAGCAACGAACGATAAGGCTAGACACGACAACTATTTGATGGGCATGTTGCGTTCCAGTGCGATTGCTGCTCTTCCATATTCAATCGGATCTGGATTAGAAGTATATGCTGCTGGGGACGAAGCGCAAAGGAATGCAATTCTCCCACGTTTAAAATCTGCAATAGAGGCAGGTTACGAAAAGATTTACATGCCTCTTGAAGAGCAAGTATTAATTGACGAATTGAACCTTTATGCTAAAAAGGCTGGAAATATAGCGCCATATATTGCTGAATTGGCTGCAAAAAATAATGGCGACTTTACGGCTTTTGTTAAAGAATCGGTGAAGAACAGCATCTTCGCTTCGGCTGAACGTCTGAACAATTACTTGGAAACTCCTAATGCTGAAATCTTAGCGAATGATCCATTATATAAACTTTCTTCAGCATTACTCAACCGATACCGTCAAGTAGATCCTAGCTGGAAAATGCAAGACGACAAATTTGAAGGTGCTTATCGTAAATATGTTGCTGGTGTATTGGCTTCGAATCCAAAAGGAAAATTCTATCCGGATGCGAACAGTACTTTACGGTTAACTTACGGCTCGATAAAAGGCTTACCAAGCGATCCGCGTAACGATGCTGATAAGAACTTCTACACGACATTAAAAGGCACCATTGCGAAGTACAAAAAAGGTGACGAAGAGTTTGATTTACCGCAACGTCTGATTGACCTGTATAATAATAAGGACTATGGCCGCTATGCAGACAAAAAGGGATATTTACCAGTAAACTTCCTAAGTGACAACGATATAACAGGAGGAAACTCCGGTTCACCCGTAATAAATGGCAATGGCGAATTAATTGGCCTAGCTTTTGATGGTAATATTGAAGCAATGGCTGGAGATGTTATCTTTGACCATAAGTTGCAACGTACAATTTCAGTTGATATTCGTTATGTATTATTTATTATCGATAAATTTGCAGGAGCAACCAACATTATTGACGAACTAAAGATTGTTGAATAGTTTTTTCAGCTTTTTCGATAAAAAAAAACGAAATTTATTTTCTATTTGATTCGTTTTTGTATATTTAAGGAGTGTTTAGGAAAAACCATAAAAACTAAAATTATAATTATAAAAAAATGGAAAACTACGTAAAATTAAAAGAGTTAGTAGCTTCTATCGAAGCTGATGCAGACAAGTTCTTCAACAATGGTAATTCTGCCGCTGGTACACGTGTACGTAAAGGATTACAAGAAATTAAAACTTTAGCACAAGAAATTCGTAACGAAGTTACTGCTAAGAAAAACGACGGAAAATAGTCTTTTTCGGAGTTAACATAAAAAAGGCCTTTCTAATGAAAGGCCTTTTTTTTTGGATGATTGGTGAAACGTTGCATACGATCTTCCACTCATAAACTTTGATATCTTAATAATCTTCAAAAGGAGCCTGCGGTCCATCTTAGGTTTTTTCCGTCCATGTTTTTTACTTTGTATTAACAGGTTAGCTGACACAAATTTAATAGCACTCGATTCGATATTAGTCGCGAAGATATTTTTATTCTACTCGGAAATAGCTAAACGAAAAATTATTCTGGGTTATCGCAGCAAAAACAAACAGCTCGTCAAGGGAAGAGCTGTTTGTTTTTGCTGCGAGTTACGAATACTCATTATATTATTAAAACAGAATTTTGGAATGTTTACAAATTACCAAGTTCCATAATAAATTGAACGGTTTCTTTATTCATGTGTTGCGATAGGACACTCGTCATTTGATCTGTCATCGCCTTTCGAGTCATCCGCTTCACCTTTGTATTCTCAAATTTCTTTTTATCCATCACAACCGTGTTACTAAATTCTACTTTCGTTGCAAAATAAGAGACATGCTGACTTGGTACCACTAAGCCTAAAATCATACCAGGGAGACCGTTGATAGATTCGGGACCGCCACTGATGGGGATTTCATTGCAATAATATCCAATAACATAAACAGAGTCAGGTGTAATCCCATTGGCTCTCCTACAATTGTAACCAGCGATTTCACGATACTCATCAGTGATTTTCCATTTGATACGCTTCATAGAATCTTGAACGATGATCTTTTCACCAACGATATCATTGTATCTTAAGAACGATCGGTTCACCATGTTTGAAAGTGTTGCCGCGTCGAAGTCTAACGCAAACATCATAATATACTGCTTTATCTCCGCGTCCAGGCTCTCATCTTTTAGCGATTCGAAAAACGTCTCCGTGGTATTGAATTTCATTGACTTCTTTAACACGGCACTTTCAGGTAGCCTAGGCACTATACGTTCAAAAAACTGTTTAGAATTTTCATCAGCCTTAGCGATGAATTTTTTATTGACGATATTCTTCATGTACATCGTTTTGTCGTAGGAAATAGTCCCAGCTCGTCCAAATAGCACGTACTGCGCTTTTAGACCTAGGGCAGAGCAACAGAAAAGGAGAAAAAAGATATATTTTAACATTGTATCTTGCTTAATATTTTATAAAAACATTTTTGTAAAATCCCATGATAGTTTAAGCATATAATATCTGCGTATCGTATCATATCGACGTTGCGTAAAGACTGAAGTCGATGCCGAACGACTAAAGCCCTTGTTTTGATTAAGAACATCGTTGATTGTAAAATCCAGCACCAATGATTCATTTTTAAGGAATTTCTTACTCACACCCGGATGCAACAAAAACTGCTCAAACTTCTCATCGAAAGCTTTGGTGGCCGCCTCGTAGGAATAGGTGTAATTGGTATAAACCTTAAATGTTTTGTTGAAAAAATACTCCACACTTCCGTTTGAGGAAAATACAAAACCATTACTGTTTGTATTACGCTCCAAACTTGATTTCATCAAACGGTACTGGGGACTAAGGTTCAGGTCAAAATTTAAACCTGTTTTGGTATCTCTTTTAAAATTATACGTAAAATTAAAGTTCGTGGTATTTACTTTATTCAATTGGTGATTGAACATATTATAGTTGTCACTCATATTTACATAAAACTGTGGCGAGTTGGAAAGGCCAAGTTTTTTGCTCAACTTAAAATAAACACCAGACCATACGTTCAGCGAAGTATTTGTCTTACCATCAACATTATTCCACGTATATGTGTTGATCCCGTTCAATGTATCAATATTTTGTGTTATCGGGTTCTTTTCGGTAGAAATATTACCACCGATATACATATAGTTTCCGGTCAGCACGCGAAATGAGTTATAGTTCAGATTTAAGGAATTTTTAAATGACGGCTTTAAATTTTCATTCCCCAGATAACGATTAATCTGGTCGGAGTTATCTAATATCGGTTGGATCTGACTCAAGGAAGGCAATTGGTTTTTACCAGTATAGTTCAGCCATAACCCCTTACTTTTCGTAAAAGAATAGCCTGCACTTACATTTGGATTGTACGTAAAGTAACTTCTTGTAATCCCCTCGTCTGTATAGTTATTGAACTGTTTCAATTTATCATTATTAAAATTATTGGCCACAGTAAACTTAAACTTTTCACTTGTATGGACTATAGCAAATTTGTATCTGTTACTACTTCTATCGAAATCATAATTATTACTGAAACGACGATCGAGTTGAGTATAATCGCCATCATCACCTTTATTGAATGACTCCACAAGGGAACTACTGTTACTTTGCTCAATTCCTGTTCCAACCACAAGGTTCCAGCTATTGGTTAAGGGTTCAGTATAGGAAATTGAAGCACTTAGCACATTACTTGTATTGTTACGTACTTTACTTTGATCGGTCGTAGAATCTGTTTTTAGGCTATAATTTTTCAGGTCTGACTTTAAATGTCCAGTACCTTTCATCTCATTTCGTTTCCATTGACCATCAAATGTAAAGGAGCGTCCTTTTTTCTTGAACTTATGGGTGAAATAGGTACTCAAATCAAACTCATTAATGTTATTTTTAACCAATTCACTTGTACTTTCAGCAATGGTCGTATCTGCATTTTGACTAAACTGATACGCCTCACGCGTATTATTTGACCAAAGATTTTTTCTTGATGCTCCCCCCTTTATGGTTAAAAGGTTTAACGAATCTAATTTGAGATCATATTTCAGATTGGCACGATGCTGATCATTTTCAGAATCGACATTCTTCACCGATTTGTTATTGATCAAACCGGTCATAATCGTTTCATCATTTCCATCGCTACTCAATCTTCCATATTTATAGTTTATGTTGACTGTATGTTTGTCCTTATCAAATTTATCCGAGAAGTTAACGCCTGAATTTATGGCACGTGGCACACCGATAACTCCTTGTCCAGAAAAAGGGTCCGTAAAATTAGACCAGCTCATCGAACCGTCATCACCATAGGATACACCTGAATCACCACCATACTTTTGTGCATCCTGCCAATTCATACTGGTAGTACCATTATTACCAAAAAGACCGTAAACTGATATTTTTTGCGAGCCCTTAAACTTGTTCAACATCAATTGCCCCATATAGTAATCGTCGGTTCCACCGCCAAGAAGCGCTTTTCCGAACATACCATTTTTGGAACCTTCTTTTAGCTTTACATTGATCGTTTGCTCACGCTGACCGTCATCCACTCCTGTTCGCTCGGCCTGTTCCGATTTTTTCTCATAAACCTGAACTTTATCGACCATATCCGATCGGATATTGCGTGTTACCAACGTCGGATCATCGCCGAAAAATTCCTCGCCATCTACCAATACTTTTTTTACTGTTTTACCCTGTGCAGTAATTTTTCCAGATGCATCAACCGTGATACCAGGCAACGCTTTCAACAGGTCTTCAACCTTTGCATTCTTCTCCACTTTAAAACTGCCGGCATCATACTCAGTGGTATCCCCTTTGATGGTAATTGGGATACGGCCAGTAACAATAACTTCTTGTAATAATGTGGCTGTATTCGTTAGACCAATAGCCAATTTGGAATAGTCCACACCGGATTTGATCTCCGTATAAAAATCACCATACTTGGGATAACTCACAATGAGAATATAAGCTCCTGTATCAGGCTTGGTCAATGAAAACAGACCATTTTCATCCGATCGGGTAAAGCCGGTCAATATGGAATCTTTAGCAGTCAATAGCATGACTGTTGCGTCTGATAACTTTAGTTGCTCCTTTACATCACTTATTTTTCCAGCAATCTTGGATTGACCTGAAGCCAAACCAGGGATAGCAAAAATGAAAAACAAGAGCATTTGTAAAACTCTCTTCATAAAATTGTTGGATAGTAAATTAATATCAATATATCATTAGTAGATAAAACTAATGTTTTGTTACAGTAAAATTAATTTTATTTTTAAAAAACCAATTTGACCCCTTAGCTGCGCTAGTTGAACGAAATATAAAGTCCAATTCGCAAAAAACTTAGACTATGCATATTCGACAAAAAAGATCGTTTACTATACCTGATAATGCCTCTTTTGTTGCATATTGATCAATCGCCACAACTGAAGACAGAAAAAGCATATCAAAACAGCAAAAGATAACTGGCCACCAATCGCACTATAATTTTTAAAATCCGGGGCAATGTCTGCAACTTGAATTTTGGCCATCAGATAATTATTGAACATCATGCCACAAACAGTCCCAAGAAGAAAAAATGTAATCGCATACTTTTTATTTGACAGGGCTTTCTCTTTATCTTTCTCAAGCGCAGCAATACCGTTCATGATACGTTGTTCAAAATCATCAAATGGCATTTCTATTTTACTCATTTGCATAACTTTCTTGAATTTTTCCTGTTCCTTATCCATAATACTCCGCTTTTTTAATTAACTGACTTAAAATGATCTGCATATTTTTACGGGCCCGGTGCAAGATCACTTTGGTATTCGCCAATGTCCAGCCCATAATCTCTTTAATTTCATCCATCGACTGTTCTTCGAGATAGAACAACCGTAATGCAACAGACTCTCGAGCGGGCAGAATAGTGAGTGCATCGTTGATCATTTCTTTTCTTTCGTGGTCGATTATTTCATCCAATACGGAATCTTCATGCGACATGTCATGGTGGGTTAGATCAAAATTGACCAAATCCAGTTTCTTATGACGAATGGCATTAAAAGCAACATGCACAACAATTCGGTAAAACCATGTACTAAATTTCGATTTCCCTTTAAAGGAAGACAGCGATTGATAACATTTTATAAATGTATCCTGAACGACATCTTCTGCCAAATGCTCTTCCTTTACAATAGAAAGAGCGACAGAAAATGCCATATCCTTATACGTTTTTATAAAATAACGATAGGATTCCACATCGCCTGATAGAACTTTTCGAATATAGATTTCATCCATTGGCGAGTTAAATATCGCGTTTTTTATCCAATCGGTTAGCAATTATCATTGCAACACCCGCAGAAATAATCAAAATTGCGACGGCAAGTGAATCTGGCAAATCAGTATTCATGTAGTTGTCCAAAATTCCCACAATGAATAATCCTATCCCTATACCAAGTACCAAAATCCCGGGCTTTTGCCAATCTAGTGGCTCTCTTTTCTTATTTTCACCTGGAATATGTACAGCCACGCTCCGATACCGCATAATAAAATAAACACACAACGTGATACATGTAAATAGTCCGATTCCTAAAATGGCCCCTACTGTTTGCTTTTCCATAATTATTTGAATTAGTTTTTACATTAGTCGCAACCATCCCCGAAAAGGTTACAACAAATTGAGTTAAATGTGTTGATTTGTGTAAATTTGTTTCAAACACAAACAATATGCAAAACATTAAAGAATATGTAGAAGCAAATAAACAACGATTTTTGGATGAGTTGTTTGATTTATTGCGTTTACCATCAGTAAGTGCCGATCCTAAATTCAAAGGAGATGTCCAAAAAACTGCTGAATTTGTTGCTGAGAAATTGCGTGAAGCCGGAGCCGACAATGTAGAAGTTTGTCCTACCGCTGGTAATCCAATCGTTTATGGAGAAAAAATTATCGATCCGGCACTTCCCACAGTGTTGACATATGGTCATTACGACGTACAACCCGCTGATCCATACGAGTTGTGGGATACCCCTCCTTTCGAACCGACGGTCCGTGATGGTAAAATTTATGCACGTGGATCTGCCGATGATAAAGGTCAGTTTTACATGCATGTAAAAGCCTTTGAATACATGATTAAAAATGATGCTTTAGCATGTAACATCAAATTTATGATTGAGGGTGAAGAGGAAGTAGGCTCAGTCAATTTGGGTACATTTGTTAAAGAAAATACAGAGAGACTGAAAGCAGATGTTATCGTTATTTCTGACACCTCGATGATCAGCATGGATCAACCATCGTTAGAAACTGGCTTACGCGGCCTTTCTTATGTTGAAGTTGAAGTTACGGGGCCTAATAGAGATTTACACTCAGGCGTATATGGTGGAGCAGTAGCTAATCCGGCCACGATATTAGCGAAACTGATTGCATCATTACATGACGAAAACAATCATATCGCTATCCCTGGATTTTATGATGATGTTGTCGAATTGACGGCTGAAGAACGTAAAGCTTTAAATGAAGCACCTTTTGACATTGAAGAATACAAAACTGACCTGGGTATCCAAAATATCTGGGGAGAAAAAGGTTTCACAACATTAGAACGCACCGGTATTCGACCAACCTTAGAAGTAAATGGTATTTGGGGTGGTTATATCGGTGAAGGCGCCAAAACAGTACTTCCATCAAAAGCGAATGCGAAAATCTCCATGCGCCTCGTGCCAAACCAAAACTCTCACCTTATTACGGAGCTTTTCAAAAAACATTTTGAATCTATTGCACCAGATTATGTGAAAGTAGAAGTTAAACCTCATCATGGTGGTGAACCTGTCGTCACACCGACCGACAGTGTTGCTTACAAAGCGGCAGAAAAAGCCCTACATGACACCTTTGGTGTCAAACCTATCCCAACGCGTGGTGGTGGTTCAATACCAATTGTTGCTCTTTTTGAAGAAGTATTGGGTTTAAAAACAGTGCTTTTGGGCTTTGGGTTGGATAGCGACAACCTACACTCGCCAAATGAAAAATATGGTATTGAGAATTACCTCATGGGAATTTCAACAATTCCATTATTTCATAAATATTACGCAGAACTGAGTAAATAATTTAGTTTTTCATTAGATAAAGGGTTATTTTTAAATTTTAGAAATAACCCTTTATCGTTTTATGGATTTTGATTTTCGCTTAATTGTTTTTTATACTGCAGCGCAGCACCTTAATTTCACCAAAACGGCTTCGGCACTCTTCATCTCGCAACCTGCAGTAAGCAAAAATATCCAAGAACTGGAAAAGAGACTCGGAATACCGCTTTTCGAACGAAAGGGAAATAATCTCAATCTCACTGATGCAGGTCAAATTTTATATAAATATGCCCAACAAATTATAACACTTTATAATCAGGCTGGCCAAGAAATACAGGAATTACAGGAAGGAAGAAAAGGGAATCTGGTTTTAGGAGCGAGCACAACCATATCCCAATATGTTTTACCTGCTCTACTTGCCGATTTTCTATCGCAATATCCCAACAATTGTATCCAATCTTTTCAATCCAACAGCCGCAGTATTGAGGAACAGCTTATCGATAGAACATTGGATTTAGGTATTACGGAAGGGTCTACCGACAACCGGGCCCTAAAATACATTCCTTTTATGAAGGATGAACTCGTCTTAGTCACAAATAGCCAAAACCCATTATTAGCTCAATTGAAAAATCTAACATTATCCGATATTACACGCTTACCTTTGGTACTACGCGAGCAGGGCTCGGGTACACGAACAATTATAGAGAATGCACTAAAAGATAACCGCATCAATCTATCCGAAGTACAGATAGAAATGATCTTGCCTTCAACAGAGAGTATCAAAGGCTATCTTGCCCGTCGCAATAGCTTTGCTTTTTTATCGATTCATACAGTTCAAAAAGAAGTGTTAAATAATTTATTGATCATTGTCGATATCCCGCAATTGACAATAGAACGTTATTTCTATTTTACCCATTTATATGGAGGACTTGCCGGTACGCCCAACCAGTTTCTGCAATTCTGTCTACGGCAAAACCTCAAGTTATAACCAAATGTTATGTCTCATAAACAAACGTCGTTTTAATTACAGATTAGAGGCGCTTAGATTTGTAGAAATGAATTAGCGTAATGGATTATAAGAAACTTACAAATCACTTAAAGGCACTCAGCTGGATCATTGTAGCGTTGGTGATTACCTGTACAACTTTATGTGTATTTCCGTTAAAATATGAAGAACACCAAAGGCAAACAGATGCTATTGAAATACACAACGATTCCCTTATTACGCACGTTTCACAGTTTAAGAAAATCGCTTTCAAAGATAATCCCGAAGGTAAAATGGCCAATTATGGTGAAAAGCTCATCAAAAATACATACGATTATTTCTATGATAGGGAGGTCAAAATTGGAAACAAGCTTGCCTGCAGCAGCTGCCATCTCAATGGGGGCACAAAGGCTTTTGCTGCCCCTTATGTCGGGCTCACCAATGTCTTCCCAACGTACATCGCAAGGGAAAATAAGGTTGAATCACTTGAAGAGCGCATCAACGGTTGCTTTGAGCGAAGCATGAACGGCCGAGCCATTCCTGAAAATAGCAAGGAAATGAGAGCCATTATCACCTATATCAAGAACATCAGCGTAAATACCGTTAATAAAGGTCGGTTAGCAGGCCAAGGATTTATAAAAATGGATATCCCCAATCGTGCTGCGGACTTGAAACATGGTCAATTGGTCTTTGAGAATAAATGTACAAGTTGTCATGGAAAGGATGGTCAGGGACTACCTCAAACAGCGGGAAAAGGGTATCAATATCCTCCCTTATGGGGTAATGACAGCTACAATGATGGTGCTGGAATGGCACGATTGCTTACCGCGGCTCGTTTTATCAAAGCCAATATGCCTTTAGGCGCAACTTATGATGCACCTCAGTTGAAAGACGACGAGGCCTATGATGTCGCAGCATATATCAATTCTTTCGATAGACCACAAAAAACAAACAAGCAATTGGACTATCCTAATCTAATTAAAAAACCAAAAGATAGCCCCTATCCACCTTATTCCGATAACGTTAGTATAGAACAACATAAACTCGGACCTTTTAATTTTTAAACATAAATACCCCATTAAATCAATAATAAATATGAAAAAACAATTTACAATCGCTTGCATTCTAGTAGTGATAATGACTATTCAAGCGAAAGCACAGGACAATAAATTGTTGCTCAATAACCATCATTACAGCGGTGCCGTTGCAAAGAAAAAAGCGTATAAAGCCATTTATCAGCTGGACAGCAATGATCCAAAAACAATCGAAAAAGCAATTCGCAATATTAACAATGTCTTGAAAGACCCACGGTTAAAAGGACGTTTACAAATTGAATTGGTTGCATTTTCCGGTGGTACCGAAGCTTACCTAAAAAAGAACAGCCAATATGAGAAACCTTTGAAAGACCTGGTCGAAAAAGGCGTTATCGTAGCGCAATGCCTTAATACGTTGGAAGAGAAACATATTGCCAAAGAAGAACTATTTGATTTTATAGGCTATGTGCCTAGCGGAAATGGTGAATTAATCTTAAGAGCAAATGAAGGGTGGATTATCGTTAAACCATAAAGTATAATGAGAAATTTTCTATTGCTTGGTCTAACAATAGCATTATTGGGGGCCCATGAAATTAAGGCACAAGAACATCGTTTTGATCCCCCCTGGAATAATCCACCAGAATCGGCTTTAAACTTTACGGTCCCCGGGATAGACAATATTCCAGATTTATATGGTGATATCGAGAATCCGCAGCTTACTGTCTTTTTCGCGGGCAATCAATTTATGGTTGTCGATGATCTACTTGCAGCATTCAAAAAAGAATACCCACAATACAAACGTATTTTTGTTGAAACACTGCCACCAGGCATTTTAGCCAAGCAGATTAAAGGCGGTTCAGTCACGATAGGCAATCTACGCATTACGCATAAACCCGATATTTACACAGCGAGTAAACGGGCGATCAACGAAATGGCAGATTATTTTAGCCATACACAGGTGTATTGCTATAACAATATCTGTTTGATGGTTCCAAAAGGAAATCCCGCTAATATCAGCACATTGAATGATCTGGGTAATGACAAAGTTCGTATCAGCATGCCTAATCCCCAATGGGAAGGAATTGGGGAGCAGATCAAAGCATCCTATAGAAAAGCTGGGGGCGAACAACTTGTCAAAAAAATCATGGAAGATAAGGTCAAAGACGGCAGCACTTATCTGACTAAGATCCACCATCGCGAAAGCCCCATGCGTGTATTGTATGGACAGGCTGATGCGGCTCCAGTTTGGGCTTCTGAAGTCGTTTACCAAAAACTAATCGGCCATCCTGTCGAAGGCATTATCATTCCGGATGCACAAAATACAGCTGCAACTTACGTTGCTGCAAAACTGAAAAACGCGTCCCATGCACAGGCAGCAGATGACTTCTTAAAATTCATAAACTCTGCAACGGCCAAGGATATTTACAAGAAATATGGGTTTACAGTAGACTAAAAAAGAAAATGTATAATTAATTATCCATTTTCTTTCTTTACTTTAGGTCAAAATTAGTCGACTTGTATGATCTTATTGCTCAAAAAACTCCATCGGTATTGGTATTTTATCAGCGTTCTACTTGTTTTTCTTCTGTTTTTCCCTTATATCTATTTTTTAGCACGACGCCCTGAAAAAAATTATGCTCGGATTGCCCGTATGCGGCGCTGGGTATCGATTGGTGGTTCTGCCCTAGCGGGTGTATTTTTCAAGGTGACCTATGAATCAAAAATAGATTGGAATCGTTCCATGGTATTGTGCCCCAATCATACCTCCGTGTTGGATATAACAGCCCTCACCTACTTGTGCCCCGCTCCTTTTTCATTTATTGGAAAAGCTTCTCTGCTTAAAAATCCGGTTACACGCATTTTTTTTAAAACAATAGACATTCCGGTCACAAGAAAAAGTAAAGTATCTTCTTTCAAGGCTTTTCAACGTGCCAATGAACTCGTCCGAAATGGCAGAAGTGTCGTTATCTTTCCAGAAGGAAAAATCGATGATAGTTTCCCTCCACAGATTCACGCATTTAAATCCGGAGCCTTTCGAATCGCCGTTCAGAATGATGTTCCCACAGTGCCCATTATCATAGAAAATGCCTGGGATATCTTTTTCGATGATGGATCAAAAAGGGGCTCCAGACCAGGAGTTGTTAAAATTCATGTGTTCAATCCGATAGAAACAACAAATTTTAACGATGATAATGCATCAGAACTAGAAAAAGTGGTATATGACAAAATGCATTCTTATTGGATTATGAAGAATAAATCGTATTTTCATAACCTAGAGAATCTCCAAAAAATATGTCAGGAAAGATCTTAATCGAAATCAAGGATATTGCCAGAGAATACCAGATTGGCGCTGAAACAATTCATGCCTTAAGCTCCGTAACGCTCAATATCCATAAAGGAGAATTTGTCGCCTTAATGGGGCCCTCGGGCTCAGGAAAATCCACGTTAATGAATATTCTAGGTTGCTTGGATACGCCAAGCCGAGGAGAATACATCCTCAATGGGATTAATGTGAGTGACATGACTGACGATGAACTTGCAGAAGTAAGGAACAAAGAAATTGGTTTTGTCTTTCAAACATTTAACCTATTACCAAAGAATACAGCACTTGAAAATGTTGCGCTTCCCCTAATTTACGCGGGCTATAATAAAAATAGACGTGAGGAAAAAGCCACTGCAGCGTTGGAAAGTGTTGGCTTAGGACACCGTATGGATCATAGACCTAACGAACTCTCAGGCGGACAACGACAACGTGTTGCTGTTGCAAGAGCATTGATCAACGATCCTTCCATTATACTTGCCGATGAGCCAACAGGAAACCTTGACACCAAAACTTCTATTGAAATTATGGGTCTACTGGAAGAAATTCACTCCAAAGGTAATACCATTATTCTAGTTACACACGAAGAAGATATCGCATTACATGCACATCGTATTGTACGTATGCGCGATGGGCTGATTGAAAATGATTATCCTAATCCAGATATAAAATCAGTGTCCCCAAGATTGAATGCTTTAAATGAAAAGGGAAGTGATTTCGAGAATATTTAAAAATATTATATAGTTATAAATCAATAACTTAGACTACAAGCTCAAAAATAACATGCAATTTACTTGCTTAAGTTAAATTAAATCATAGTTTTGCGAAAATAGAGAACTTAAATTGTTTTTATATGTATTGGACATTAGAATTAGCTTCGCATCTAGAAGATGCACCGTGGCCAGCAACAAAAGATGAATTAATCGATTACGCTATTCGTTCGGGTGCACCTGTTGAGGTGATTGAAAACTTACAATCTCTTGAGGATGATGGCGAGCCATATGAAAATATCGAAGAAATTTGGCCCGACTATCCAACAAAAGACGATTTCTTCTTCAATGAAGATGAATACTAAAAAATAGAAAACGCCTTTAAAATAAAGGCGTTTTTTATTTAGGGCTACTCTTGCCATTCGTAGACGATACAGTGTAGCTTGCATGCGGTATCAAAAGGTTTTTATTTTATAGTTTTAATCCATTTTAATAAAGACAAGTCTCATAGGTATGAAGATTAAATTAAAACTATTATTGTTTTTGTTTATAAGCTGTATAGTTATCCAAAGCTCATTTGCACAAGAACAACAAATTGCCAATGAAAATAGTGTTGTTTTAAAAAGGTTCGTCCATCGATTAAATGATCCAACGCTAGCTACCGATATTATTTTAAGTCAAGACCTAATAACAGCAGAAAAACAAGAGAAAGATATGCAGGAGTACTTATTGGCGAGTATTGATGAAGTCAGGATAAATATACAAAGTAAGGATATTAAAAAATTGGAATATCTAAGCTTTGATCAAGCGGGAAGGAAAGAAACAAGCGACATAGATCTAGAAGGTATTGACCCGCAGCAAGTTTACTTTGTCAAATATCTCAAACGTTTTGTATTTGCTGTAGTCATTCGTGATAAAAAAATTGCATCGCTCACATTAGTCTCCAAAGGCAATAACAAAGCTCATTTTGTTTTTTATTAATTTTCTTTGTGCGCCTATTTAACGGACCGTCTATGTGTCCTTCGCTCAAATTTCGCCGTCAGAGCAACATTAATACACTCTTACCAAATTATACTTTACAACATATTTGTAAGCAATATTAAGCTAATGATGCTTTCTTAAAAATTTTTCAATAAAAACACTTGCATTTTATAATTCTATCAACCATATTTGTATTAATAAAAATAACAATGATAATAACTGTATCAAATAAAGCTTGGTGGTGGCACAACGAATAACGTTGTGGCAAACTCCTATTGCATTATTTGATTAATACATCAAGATATGATGGGCTTGCCTAAATAAGGTAAGCCTTTTTTATTTAAATTACCATGAAAGAAATTTTAGCGCATTTATTTGAATACAAGACATTTTCTCGGCAAGAAGCCTACGAGATTCTAACCAATATTGCCATGGGCAAATATGACAGTCACCAAATTGCGGCATTTATGACTGCTTATGGTATGCGCAGTATTCGCGTTGAAGAGCTTGGCGGGTTTAGAGATGCGATGTATGATTTATGCCTCAAGCTGGATTTTAACGGTTATGATTTAATTGACCTTTGTGGTACAGGTGGTGATGGTAAAAATACCTTTAATATCTCAACAATAGCATCTTTTATCACAGCTGGAGCTGGTTACCATGTCGCAAAACACGGTAATATCGGAGTATCTTCAAGCTGTGGTTCATCCAATGTCATGGAATATCTAGGCTACCAATTCAGCAACGACAAGTCTGAACTTCTACGCCAGCTTGATGAAGCCAATATCTGTTTCCTTCATGCGCCATTGTTTCACCCTGCTATGAAAACAGTTGCCCCAATACGTCGTGCATTGGGTGTTAAGACTTTCTTTAATATGCTGGGACCGTTGACAAATCCCTCCAATCCAAGATTTCAGTCCGTTGGTGTATTTAGTTTAGAATTAGCAAGACTGTATGGTTACCTATACCAAAATACAAACAAACAATATTCCATTATCCATGCATTGGACGGTTATGACGAGATATCCATGACCGGTGATTTTAAGGTAATCAACAACCAAGGAGAGAATTACTATAGCATGGAAGAGCTTGGTTTTACCCCAGTCTCAGCACAGGAATTGACGGGTGGTGAAACGATAGCAGATGCCGCCCGGACATTCTTATCGATATTGAACAATCAGGGTACAGATGTGCAGAACAATGTTGTTTTGACCAACGCCGCATTTGCGATTAAGACCTTTAAACCCGAAAAAACTTTTGGCGACTGTTTTTATGAAGCAGAAAGTTCATTGATGGAAGGGAAAGCCCTGCGCAGTTTCCAAAAAATAATCAAAAAATAAAATGGCGGTCAAAGTAAAAGTTTGTGGTATGAAATATCCCGATAATATAGCGGCTGTTGCTTCTCTGGGAGTGGACTATATGGGATTTATATTTTATGATCAATCCAAACGTTACGTTGGCGAAAACTCTTCAATATATGTAAGAGAGCTTGAGAACCTAAACAAGGTTGGAGTTTTCGTCAATGCAAGTCTCTCAGAAATCCTTATTAAAAAAACTGAATTTAAATTAAATGCAATTCAGCTACATGGAGACGAATCTGTAGAATTCTGCCGCGAATTGAAAGAAAAATCAAAAGCGACGATCGTCAAAGCTTTCGGAGTTGATCAAGATTTTGATTGGAAAGCTTTAGATTCTTACGCTAATACTATAGATTACTTTTTATTTGATACGAAAAGCAGTTCTTACGGCGGTACAGGATTACAATTTGACTGGTCCCTCCTGGACCAATACAAACTTACTACCCCCTATTTTCTTAGCGGTGGTTTGGATCCCGAAAATATTAAAACAGCGCTAGAAAGAAATGATCCACGGCTATATGCATTGGATTTAAATTCAAAATTTGAAGTAGAACCCGGCTTAAAAGATATTGAGCTATTAAGCCAAAGTATAAATACTATTAAAAAATGAGTATATATCAAGTCAATGAAAAAGGATATTATGGTCCCTTTGGAGGAGCCTATATCCCTGAGATGCTCTATCCAAATGTGAAAGAGCTACGTGAAGAATATCTCAAAATTATCGAAGAAGAGAGCTTTCAGGAGGAATTTAACCAACTGCTAAGAGATTATGTCGGACGCCCTTCTCCGTTATATCATGCCAAGCGTCTTTCTCAAAAATATGGAAATACGATTTACTTAAAACGGGAGGATCTAAACCATACCGGAGCGCATAAAATCAACAATACCATTGGCCAAATTCTATTAGCGGAACGCCTGGGTAAAAAGCGCATCATCGCGGAGACAGGCGCAGGACAGCATGGCGTTGCCACAGCTACCGTTTGTGCGCTGAAAGGGATACAATGTGCAGTGTACATGGGAGAAGTTGATATTCAGCGTCAAGCTCCAAATGTAGCACGGATGAAAATGATGGGTGCCGAAGTTATTCCTGCGACATCGGGCTCCAAAACACTAAAGGATGCCACCAATGAAGCGTTAAGGGATTGGATCAACAACCCTGTCGACACCCATTATATCATTGGGTCGGTTGTGGGACCACACCCTTATCCCGATATGGTTGCTCGCTTTCAGTCAATTATTTCTGAAGAAACTAAAAAACAGCTCTTGACAAAAACAGGAAGAGAAAATCCAGATATCGTATTGGCTTGTGTTGGAGGAGGCTCCAATGCGGCAGGGATGTTCTATCATTACTTAGATGAAGAATCGGTTCAATTGTATGCCGTAGAGGCCGCAGGTCACGGTGTTGATTCAGGCGAATCCGCAGCTACAACAGCGTTAGGAAAAGAAGGAGTCTTGCATGGAAGTCGCTCCCTCCTCATGCAGACAGCAGATGGTCAGGTCATAGAACCGTATTCCATATCCGCTGGGCTCGACTATCCCGGAATTGGTCCGCAGCACGCCTGGTTATTCAAATCCGGTAGAGGTAGCTACGTCAGTGTAACTGATGACGAAGCCATGCGTGCCGGTCTTGAACTTACACGTTTAGAAGGTATCATACCGGCTATTGAAAGTGCCCATGCGCTTGCTTATTTAGAGAAAATTCCTTTTAAAGGTGATGAGACCGTCGTTATCTGTCTTTCTGGCCGAGGCGATAAGGATCTGGATAATTATATGAAATACTTTGATTTTTAAGTCATGAATACAATTGAAAAAAAAGAAGGCACTCCCCTTTTATCGATATATTTTACAGCTGGGTATCCAACATTGGACAGTACAATAAGTATTGCCAAGAAATTGGAAGAAGCCGGAGCGGACTTTCTGGAAATTGGTTTTCCCTATTCCGATCCGGTAGCGGACGGACCTGTCATTCAGCATAGTTCAGAAATTGCTTTGGCAAACGGTATGACGCTAGAAAAGCTGTTCGACCAATTGAATGACCTCCGTGAACATATCAGCATCCCCGTATTTCTCATGGGATATTTTAATCCTGTGTTACAATTCGGTGTTGAAAAATTTTGTGAAGCATGTAAAAATGTAGGTGTAACCGGAGCGATTATACCGGATCTACCTATGGATGAATATGAAGACTTCTATAAAGAAACATTCGAGAAAAATGGAGTGGCCAATGTATTTATTGTAACACCCCAGACATCGACGGAACGAATCAGAAAAATAGACAGCCTTTCAAGGAGCTTTATCTATTTACTTTCTTCAAATGCCACAACCGGTAAAACACTCGATGTCGAAGACAATACAGCAGCTTATTTCAAGCGAGTAAATGACCTTCATTTAAAAAACCCTTTGATTGTCGGATTCGGTATTTCTGATAAAACAACCTTTCAAAAGGCTACTAGAGATACTGCAGGAGCTATCATAGGTACTGCATTTGTTAAACGGTTAAAAGATCAGGATTATCTCAACCAAATCCCCGCATTTATTTCGTCCATCAAAGCTTAATCCACAAGCTACGAATTAGCAAAACGTTATTTTTTTAATAAGCGTTCGATCTAAAGTCTTTTTTCTTGAATCGAACGCTTATTTTTAGGACAGTTTTTTAAGATATATTTTTTTCAAAGCGAATAACTATGCTGCCTTGATGCGTCAAGGAATAAACAGCCAGGCAATCAATACTGATATAACCATGGATACGCGACGAGATTTTTTAAAGAAAGCAGCTATGCTTGCCGGGGGAGCATCTCTCTCCCATGTTATTCCATCCGCTATTGCGAAGGCGATGGCCATAAATCCAGCATTGGGCAGCACCTTTTACGATGCCGAGCACGTCGTTTTATTAATGCAGGAAAACCGTTCATTTGATCATGCCTTTGGAACACTACGTGGTGTAAGAGGTTTTAATGATCCTCGAGCTATCCGGCAACCCAATCGGAATAAAGTCTGGTTTCAGACGCAAAAATCCGGAGAAACATTTGCTCCTTTTCGCTTGGATATCAAAGATTCAAAAGTTACCTGGATGGGTTGCCTCCCACACAATTGGACCGACCAAACCGACGCAAGGAATAAGGGTAAAATGAACAGATGGCTGGATGTCAAACATTCCGGATTTAAAGAATTTGCCAATCTGCCTTTGACTATGGGGTATTATACCCGTGAAGATATTCCTTTTTACTATTCACTGGCAGACTCTTTTACCATTTGCGATCAGCACTTTTGTTCAAGTATCACCGGTACTAATCCCAATAGACTTTACTTCTGGACTGCTAATATCCGGGAAAATCTGACGGGAAAAGCCTTGGTATGGAATGGTGACTCCGAGTTTAGTGGCAAGGCGACATGGACAACCTTTCCCGAACGCCTTTCTGAATTAGGTGTAGACTGGAAGATCTATCAAAATGAAATTTCTTCAAGCAGTGCCGGATATAGTGGTGAAGCAAACAGCTGGCTAGCTAATTTTGGCTGCAATCCAATGGAGTACTTTCCACAATATCAGGTCAAATATCATCCGCGTTATCGTCAGCTTCTTACTTTAAAAAAAGAAGATCTCGAGCGTAAAATGAAAGAAACGACAGCTGTCGACGCACTTGAAAAACTAAATAAAGATCTCAAGCATATCCAAGAGGAACTACAGTTATATACCGCCGAAAACTTTGAGAAGCTTGACGAGCGGACAAAAGATATTCATCGCCGTGCTTTTGTTAACAATAGTGCACAAGCTGACTATATGGAATTGGAAACAATGCATTATCAGGATGGAGATCATCAGCGGGAGTTGCAGATCCCCAAAGGCGATGTCCTGTACCAATTCCGAAAAGATGTTGAGGAGGGTAAACTTCCTATGGTATCTTGGTTAGCCCCACCGCAACTTTTTTCTGACCATCCCGACTCTCCTTGGTTCGGCGCATGGTATGTCAGCGAAATTATGGACATTCTTACCCAAAATCCAGAAGTTTGGAAAAAGACAATTTTTATACTTACCTATGACGAGAATGATGGTTATTTCGATCACTTTGCACCCTTTACAGCACCAAATCCTGACGATGCAGAAAGCGGAAAAGTATCCAAGGGAATAAACCCTGCGTTGGAATTTGTACGCCGCGACGAGCAATATTATCCTGAAAGCGGCAGAGAAAGCAACATCGGTCTTGGCTATCGTGTACCGATGATTATTGCTTCTCCGTGGACAAGAGGCGGTTGGGTAAATTCACAAGTGTTTGACCATACCTCCAGTTTACAATTCCTGGAGAAATTTATAACATATAAAACCAAGAAAGAAGTAAAAGAAACCAACATCAGCACTTGGCGACGTACCGTATGTGGAGACTTAACTTCTGCATTTAGGCCCTACCATGGTGAAAGCATGAACAAACCTATTGTACTGGAACGAGAACCTTTTATCCAGGAGATCCACCAAGCAAAATTTAAAGGCGTTCCCATGGGCTATAAAGTGCTTGGTCCATCGGAGATCGTACAAATTGAACAAGCCCCTAGTAGTTCACCCTATTTCCCGAAACAAGAAAAAGGACTCCGAGATTCGTGTATCCTTCCTTATGAACTTTATGTCCACGGCGAATACCAACCCAAAGGAAATTACTTGGTCACATTTGAGGCTTCGAATAAAATCTTTGGCGAGCATACAGCGGGTTCGCCTTTTACAGTCTATCATGCGGCTAACTACAAAGGAGAAGTTGGAACCTCCAGAAATTATGCTATTTCTCCTGGAGATCGTGTAACGGACCTTTGGTCACTAAATGACTTCGAAAAAGAAATATATCATCTCGAAATTTACGGTCCAAATGGATTTTATCGCGAATTTAAAGGCGATGTGAATAATCCACATGTAAAGACACGATGCACGTATGAAAAATGTAAAAATGAATCAGCATTTAGTGGCCGTTTATCTTTCTCCTGTACAAATCATGGAAAAACAGCTCAGCAACTTATGTTCGAAGATGTAAGCTATGGTCAGAAAAAAAAGACCGTAAAAATTAAAGCTGGACAAACTATCATCATTCATTTTGATTTGGCTAATCAACACTTTTGGTATGACTTCCGACTCACTTGCGCCGGTTTTCCAAACTTTTTGGAACACTATGCCGGTCGTGTCGAGATTGGAAATGCAGGCAAAAGCGATCCCTTATTCAATCGATAAACAAAGAGGAGGACTGCTCAAAAAGACTGGATAGCCCACGTTTATTTGACTTTGCTGCTGACCCACACAAAATATGCAAATACCTGACTAAACCGCTTTACAGAACGATTAATCTCGAATACAACATACAAGAATCGGTTACCTTCAGCAGAGCTAAAGCACATTCAAGGCATAAAACTACACCAAAAGAAGATCCAATCCTTTATTCCTGTATACGACGAGCGAGATGGTAAAAGCCTTTATATAATAGTACTGCCCCAACAATCAAAAAGCTGGCTAATAAATATGAGCCGACCGAATTGATAAATAATACATACATAACTCTGGTAATTTTTGGTTTTTCATTTGTGTCTACAAGTTATAACATTTATCCAAAATTTTACAAAAAAAAATTGCATATTTTCTCTATTTTTGTTTCGATGAAGAAAATCGCGCTATTTGTCGGCTTATTTTTCTATTTGCTCGCAGCAAGTGGTGCTTCATTACATCTTCATTTTTGCCAAGGGGAAACACAAAGTGTATCGTTAACGGAAAGCCATAATATAGCCTGCCCTCTTTGTGCCAAGTCTGCAAAAAAACAGCAAAAACACTGTCATGAAACAGGAAGCTGTAAAGATGTTAAGATCGAAGCACAGAAGGTCGATAAATTCAGCAGAGTAACACAAAATCTTGATTTTGATAATTTTTCTCCTGCAATAATTACGCTTCATTGGATACTTAATTATTATCATTTCTCTGGGGAGGAAGACGATTTTTCTAAACTAAAGTATACTGATTTTGCGAGCTACAATAGACAGAGCCCTCCTGTTTTTATTCTCAATCAAAATTTTAGAATTTAATATCACCTCTTTTCACTGAACGCAGTTCACTTTCTTGAATTGATTTAAGCGCAGTATAATTTTTATATTTCATAAGAATGGCAGACTGTTATTCCCAACAATCATCTTTCCGTAACGGAACACGGAACAAAAAAAGTGGATTTTAAGTCGTTCAGCAATACATTTTAGAAATAAAAAAAATAAATCCGTACCCCTTGCATATGGTTGCGCGATATCATGGAGGTAAAAATTAAATGCTAGTTGAAGCGAATACTCTTAATTAAAATGATGAATCAAATTTTCAAAAAAATATATACGACAACCATTCTATCTTTATTTTTTCTGGCATTTGTACAGGCACAGACCGACAGTACGAGAACGCTTACCGTAGCTGGGAATTGTGCCATGTGTAAAAAACGTATTGAAACCGCAGCGAAAATGCATGGTGTAGAAACAGCCGTTTGGAATGCAGGAGACAACCTTTTGCAAATCAAGTATAACTCCCAAAAAGTTCAGCTGGAGGAAATCAAGAAAAATATTGCTCAAGTTGGTCATGATGTAGACAACTTAGTTGCCACTGATGAATCCTATGCTAAGCTCCATGAATGTTGTATGTATCCGCGATTGGAAAATGGCAAAATACCCGAAAAGAAAACTATAACAACCGGTAACCATGATCATCCACATACAGTAACCGGGGTTGTAGTTGAAGAAAACCAAAAGGGGGATCTTAAACCCATTGTTGGCGCTAATTTACACTGGGCAAACCTTCCGACCAAAAATACAAGGACAAACGAAAATGGTGTTTTTAAATTAGACCATAAAGAAGGATTCGACCAATTGGTGGTAAGTTACGTTGGAATGAAACCTGATACCATCACCATCAAAGATCTGCATGAAGTCATTATGATTACAGCAAAGGGTAATGTATTGATGGAAGTTGAGGTTAAAGGAATACGACGCTCAAATTACATCGACCGTATGACACCTGCACGACTAGAAGTTCTTACCGGAAAAGAGTTATTCAAAGCGGCATGCTGTGACTTAAGCGAGAGCTTTGAAACTAATGCTTCTGTCGATGTCGTCAGTGCTGACGCTGTAACAGGTAGTAAACAGATTCAAATGCTAGGTCTAAGTGGTATTTACACCCAATTAACTGTGGAAAACTTACCCGGCCCGCGTGGACTGGCTTCTCCATTAGGCTTAAATTCTATTGCAGGAACATGGATTGAATCAATTCAAATCGCGAAAGGTATCGGTTCCGTAGCCAACGGTTTCGAAAACATGGCCGGACAGATCAACGTTGAACTGAAGAAACCTCAAAATTCGGAAAGACTGTTTTTTAATGCCTATGCGAACAACATGGGACGTACAGATGTCAACTTAAATCTTTCTCAAAAAGTTGGTCAACACTGGTCGACAGCAGTCCTACTGCACGACAATTTCATGTACAATAAGTCCATGAACTTTAGTCACAACGGGTTTAGAGATATACCTGTAGGCAATTTATTCTCCGGTGTCAACCGCTGGTTTTATGAAAATGGAAAAGGGCTGATGGTACAATTTGGGGTCAAATATCTCAATGATGACCGTACAGGTGGGCAGATTGATTTTAACGAAAAGACAGATAAGGGAACTACAAATCGTTATGGTTTAGGATTTGATATCGAACGCGTAGAAGGTTTTGCCAAAATTGGTTACGTGTTCCCCGAAAATAAGCACCGCAGCATAGGTCTCCAACTCGCAGGATCAAACTATAATCAGAAAAGCTATTTTGGGCTCAATAACTACGACTCGGAGCAACAAAATGGATATGCTAATCTCTTATTTCAAGATATTATCGGGACAGTCGCTCACAAGTATCGCGTTGGTGCCTCCATTAATTATGACAATTACAACGAATGGTATTTAAAAGACAATAACTTCAAACGTAAAGAGGTTGTTTCGGGTGCATTTGCAGAATATACCTATAGTCCATCAGAAAAATTTGATGCCATAATTGGTCTCCGCCAAGACTACAACTCCCTGTATGGATGGTTTACAACACCACGCATCCATTTACGTTATGCTCCGATTTCGGGAACAACAATTCGGGCTAGCTCAGGAAGAGGTCAACGTACGGCAAATATATTTGCAGAGAATACGGCTGTCTTGGCAAGTAGTAGAAAATTGGTTATTCAATCGCCTGATATATACGATAAAGCCTATGGCCTACAACCTGAAGTCTCTTGGAATAGCGGAATAGCGATAGACCAAAGTTTACAAATATTTGGTCGCGAGGCTTCGGCATCCGTTGAATTTTTCCACAACAACTTCTCTAATCAGGTCGTGGTCGATTACGAAAATCCCCGAGAGATCAATTTTTATAATCTGAATGGAAAATCTTTCTCCAATAGTTTGCAAACAGAATTTCGCTTGATGCCAGCTCCTCATTTTGAAACGAGGTTCGCCTATCGCCTACTTGATGTGCAGACTGATTTTGAAAGTGGCAGAAAGACCAAACCGTTATTGGCTAAACACCGTGGCTTTGTCAACCTAGCCTATAACCACCATGCTGGCTGGAGTGTAGATTATACATTGAATGTCGTTGGACAAAAACGCATTCCATCAACAGCAGAGAACCCCGTTGAATATCAAATACCTACAGCATCAAGGGCTTATGCCACAATGAATGCACAGATTAGCAAAACGTTTGGGAAAGAGAAAAACTTTACCGTTTATGTGGGCGGAGAAAATCTATCCAATTATTTCCAACGTATGCCAATCCTTGCCGCAGATCAACCCTTTGGAAACTATTTTGATACGTCGATGCTTTGGGGTCCTTTAACAGGACGAATGTTCTACACTGGTGTTCGTTATTTCATCAAATAACAGCTAAGCTAAAAAAATAAAAGCGTAATAAAAAAGCGGCAAAAGCCGCTTTTTTACATTAACTTTTTCAATTCTTGATAAAGCTTTGCCGTGGGTAATCCAACCACATTATTATATTCACCTTCTATCTTTTTTATGGCGATTAAGCCGATCCATTCCTGTATTCCATAAGAACCCGCTTTATCTAGTGGCGAAAATTGAGTAACATAATGACCGATTTCATCCAACTCTAGTTCATAAAAATAAACAGTTGTTGTTTCGACAAAAGTGCTGATCTTACCCTCCCATGAGATCGCTACGGCAGTCAGCACCACATGTTTCTGACCAGACAAGGTCGCTAGCGTTTCTATAGCTTCCTGTTCATCTTTGGGCTTACCTAAAATTTCGCCCTTATCCGACACCACAATAGTGTCGGCACAGATAACCAAACAATCTTTTTTATCCGCAAATGCCTCCGCTTTACAAGTAGCAATTTGACGAACGACCTCAGTTGCAGACAAATTCGGATCTACATATTCTGCGGTTTCCCGTACGTCGACTTCAAAGGTCAGCCCAAGCCCTGCTAACAGCTGTTTTCTCCGTGGAGACTGAGACCCTAATATAATTGTTCTATTTTTTAGATTTTTCAACATCCCTATATGCTTTTTACAGTTTCATCCTCATACCAGCGGCCTTGCACTTTCATTACCTTTTCGATCAATTCACGTACAACTCCCTTTCCGCCACAAAAACCAGACACATAATGTGAAATTTTCTTGATCTCCTCTACTGCATCTGCCGGAGAAACAGCTATCCCAACGGACTTCATGCAGCTGAAATCAGGAACATCGTCCCCGATGTACATCAACTGATTTAATTCCAACTTGTAAGCATAAGCAAGTTCGGTCATTTTTGAAAGCTTATCACTTACTTTTGAATGCACCTCACTGATACCCAATCCTCTCATACGCTTCTCAACACCAATCGATCCACCTCCGGTGATTATAAAAATCGGGTAACCTCTTTTGATTGCCAACTGCATCGCGTATCCATCCTTAATATTAAAGGTACGCAATTGATGTCCGTCTTCATTTACCTGCACGGTTCCGTCAGTCAACACACCGTCCACATCCAATACAAAAGCCTTTATCGATTTAAATTCGGTCAATATCATAAAAATATATTTTTGTAAATGTAAAGCATTTCTAATAAATAATTCGAGTAATGACGGCAATCCAATGAACAAGGCTGTCAAATAATTATCCAAATTAGTCGAAATATCATTTGTGTGTCACAACATAGTTGTATTAGCAACTTATTGGAAAAAATATTTGGAGGCTACTGCATATTTACTGTATCTTTGTTGAAGATAATTAAAGGTTATCTCACTATGAAACACTAATAGCAACCAATCAAAGACGTTATTCACGTTTTGATTGCAAAAGATAAAAAAACAATCATTTTAGTTTTCATAGTAAAAAAAACGGCAACTAATTTAGTTTAGCGGCCTTTAAAAAGTCTTTTCATAATTTAGGTTTATAATTGGTTAGTAACGAACCCTGGTGCCCATCATCAGGGTTTTGTTTTTACACGCATTTCTTCCTGTCTAGATTGACTGAATTATTGGCTCAGTACACAGGTTTTGAAATTGATTCATTATCACCTTAGTCCAAACTTTTTTATATGATGTTATTTTTCCCCTTATATCAATAACCGTCGTGATAATCAAATTGTATGCAACTTGATACCAAGTTACCCCTAATCTCATTATTCGGCCAATTTTTAGACAGTGATCGGTCATTGCTTTTTCAGTAGCGACTGAGTAATCAGTGAAGAAGTACTGAACGAGCACTGAACAAGCAATGTTAAAAGGGCGGATTTGGACACCGCTTGATCTGCGTATGATGGAACTAAAAAATAAGACGCAAACATGCCATGCTACACATCGGTAAGAAAAAACGGCTGTCGTGTTTGGCATTGATGCATTTGGTATGCCTCTGGAATTTTCTATAGCGCTGTTTCTATTCCAGCTTTTGATTAATAGCAAGTTTTTTTGTTATTTTACATATATCTTTTTCCCCAGGTACAATCAAAAAACATTACCTACAGAAAAGTAAAACGATAAACTCATTCTCACATGAATCGAAAAAACTATAGAAAGCAAATTACCCTAGGAGTGATCATTTCTTTTTTGCTTATATTCCTTTCAGCCCTATATTTTTTCATATCGCTGCATCATAACTTAAATAACGAGCGAACTATCGTTCAAATCGCCGAAAATAGATTTAATACTATTAATGAAATTAAATCAAATGTAGACGAAGTAAATGATGTCAAACTTGATTACCTGAATAAGAAAGATGCTTCTTTATTTATTCCCTACAAATTGGAATTAAGAAAAACCGATGAACTGCTCCGTTCATTAATTCTTAAAGATGATTTCTATCATTTCCAATTGAACAAAATTGAAATATTACGTAAAGAAATTTCAGCATTTTATAACTTTGAGCAAGATATTGCAGATACCAGAGAAATTCAATTTAGATCCAATCACATTCACGAACAAAAAGCCTCTATATTGGGCCAGATTAATCTAATATCAAAAGATTTATTGGATCAACGAGCAGATCTTTTAGAAAAATCTAGAAACGACCTGCAAATAGCCCAATACATTACCTACCTGTTCATTGCTATCGGTTTAAGTGGATTCTTCTATATCCTTTCCAAGATTTCTTCTATCTCAAGATTTCTAAGGGCGACCGTGAAAAGTCAACAGGAGTCTAACAGCAGTCTTCAACTATTGCAGGAACAAACAAATAATGATAATTGGATTTTGAATGCAATCAGTAGCATCGATGAACAGTTACGTGGAGATTATACAGACAAGAAAATTGCTGAAATAAGTCTACACGCTATTGCCTCGTCGACTAGAGCACTAGGCGGAACAGTTTATATTTTCGACGACAATTATCAGGAATATCAGCTTTGCCACAAAATCGGCATTTCCGCAAAACAATATATCAAACAAACATTTAAGGAAAATGACGGTATATTAGGCGAAGTTGCAAACAATCATGAAGTTGTTAAAATTAAAGATATCAACAACAAGCACCTTTTATTAGAAACCTCATTGGCAGATCGGGTAGACACTGAGATTTATATTATTCCTTTTTCTTATGAAAAACATTGTGTCGGTATCATGGAGATATGCTGCCCCGTTATTAATAAGAAAGACGAAAAACTGCGGTTTAGCTTTTTAAATAAAGTAAAAGATAACATTGCCGTTATTATTAAAGTAGCCCAAACGCATGGAAAGCTTGCGGATCTTTATGAGGAGCTTCAACAACAAACCGAAGAACTGGAGACTCAACAGGAAGAGTTGAGAACAACCAATGAAGAGCTAATACATAAAACACATTTGTTAGAAGCCTCAGAAGAAGAACTTAGAGTGCAGCAAGAAGAACTTATCCAAACGAATAATGAGTTGGATGAGAAAGCGAAATTACTCTTCGCCCAAAACGAAGATCTGGAAAAAGCCCGTCAGGCGATAGCGCAAAAAATAGAGGAAGTAGAGCTATCTAGCAAGTATAAATCTGAATTTATGGCCAATATGAGCCATGAACTGCGGACACCCCTTAATAGTATTCTCATTCTGGCCAAATTACTTCAGGATAACAAAAAGAAAAACCTCAATGAGGATCAAATAAAATATGCTTCTGTTATTCATAGTGCAGGTTCAGATCTACTACATTTAATCAATGAATTGTTGGATCTGGCAAAAATTGAATCCGGTAAAGTTGAAGTCCAAAAAGAACGTATCAGCACCAACGATCTCGTAAATTATATTAAAGATTTTTTCAACGATACCGCAGCATCAAAAACTATCCACTTCCTACTTGACGTAGACTCAAATGCTCCACAAGAATTTGTTGGTGATGAGCATCGTATACAACAGGTCATTAAGAATTTGTTATCGAATGCATTTAAGTTTACAGGTGAAAGAGGAGAAGTTTTTTTTGGAATAAAAGCTGACACACAAAATCTTATTTTTACCGTCAGAGATAACGGTATTGGAATCGCCCCGGAAAAACAAGAGCTTATCTTCGATGCTTTTAAACAGGAAGATGGTTCAACAAGCCGTAAATATGGTGGCACTGGTTTAGGTTTATCGATCTGTCGGGAAATCGCCAATTTATTGAAAGGGAAAATAACCTTATCCAGCAAAATCGGTGAGGGTAGCGTCTTCACTTTTAGCATTCCGCTAGAACAGGAAATCCAAACCCCGTTAGTAAAAGTATCATCTATCGACAATGAAAATAATTATCCGCCGCCAATGCCGAATGAAACTCCTGTCACTACAAAAATTCAAAGGATAGAAAACGATGGAAAAAACAATAAATTGCTGATTATTGAGGACGACTTTATTTTTGCAGATATTTTAAAAGACTACGCCGAGCAAAATGGCTATGATGTCTACATCAGCTATGATGGAAAAGATGGCTTACAAAAAGCTGAAAATTTACTACCTGCTGCAGTAATACTAGATATTATGTTGCCCAAAATGGATGGTTGGGAAGTACTTCGTAACCTCAAAAAAAATGATAATACCAAGGATATTCCAGTACACATGATGTCGGCAGGAACATTTTTACATGATGAACCTATTTCTGCTGGAGCCATCGGCTTTATGTCCAAACCAGTGTCAGAAGAATCACTGGCCGAAACTTTCTTAAAAATAAAGGCATCAACAAGTCATCCATTGAAAAAAATTCTTCTGGTGGAAGATCAAGAAATCCAAAGCGATTTTATCAAACAATCTTTGGAAGAACAACATATTCAAATCTTTCAGGCCTTCAATGCAGGACAAGCGCTCGATTTATTGAATCAGGAGAAATCATTTGATTGTATCATTATGGACTTAAATCTCCCAGACCGATCAGGGATTGAACTCCTGAACGAAATCAAATCGAACAATCAATTTAAGAATCTACCGATTATCATCAATACGGCAATGGAACTTAGTACAGAGCAGACTTCTGAAATACTCCACCATAGCCAAGCCATGGTTCTCAAGTCGGCTAAATCAAATAACCGTCTGATTGATGAGGTAAATTTATTCTTAAATAAAATTCGTAGCAACAATCACGAATACACCATGTTCAACAACGCTGGAAGCTCTGTAATTGCTGAGAACAATTTAGCTTCCAAAACAGTACTACTAGCAGATGACGATATGCGGAATATTTTTGCCCTAAGTACAGCGTTTGAAAGTTATGATATGAAGATTGAGATTGCCAACAATGGTCAGGAGGCATTGGATATTCTTGAACGAAATGACCAGATCGATCTTGTGTTAATGGACATTATGATGCCTGTCATGGATGGTTATGAGGCTATTGGAAAAATAAGAGCAAACAAAAAATTTGCGAATCTTCCTATTATTGCTGTAACAGCAAAAGCAATGAAAGGTGATCGCGAAAAGACAATTGCTGTTGGCGCAAACGATTATATTAGTAAACCGGTTGACGTAGACAAATTAATATCCTTAATGCGTGTATGGCTGAGTTAACCGTTAAAAATGTGACAATGATCAATTTTGAAGAGTTAGAAGAAATTATTGATGTAGTCAAAAATCTCCACGGGTATGATGTATCTGGCTATACCAGAGCATCTCTCAAAAGACGTGTAACGAGAATTATGGAACTCAATAAATTTAATCTACAGGAATTGAAATCCAATTTGATCAACCAACCCGGATTCAGCACCTATTTTCTCCAGGAAATCACCGTAAATGTCACAGAAATGTTTAGGGATCCAGATTTTTATAAAGCTGTCAAAACGGAGGTGTTCCCCTATCTTGCAACTTATCCCCATATTAAAATTTGGAGCGCAGGTTGTTCGACGGGTGAAGAAGTCTATTCGCTAGCCATATTGTTGGAAGAAGCAACTCTTTACCAACGTGCATTCATCTATGGTACTGATATTAATGGGAAAGTGCTAGAAAAAGCAAAACGCGGTATTTATTCTCTTGGAAAAGTGAAAGAATACTCGGAAAACTTTATCAAAACAGAGCCCAAAAACTCATTGTCGGATTACTATACAGCCATGTACAATGCCGCGACAATTAATAATAGTCTCAAAAGAAATATCCTTTTCTCTATACATAGTTTAGTATCCGATGGAGTTTTTAATGAATTTCAGATGATTACCTGTCGCAATGTATTGATTTATTTTGATACTGCGTTGCAAAATAAAGTCTTGGATTTATTCTATTATTCACTCTGTCACCTAGGTTTTCTCTGTTTGGGGGCGAAGGAATCTCTGATCAACTATAAAGATGCTTCCAAATTTAAGATTGTAAACAAAAAACACAATATTTACCAAAAAATTGGGTAATAGGAAATGGAAAGAAAGATTCTTTTGTTAGCAGGCTCAGCAGGTGGCTTTAGTGTGATTCTAAACATTCTTAAATCATTGGAACACCCTATACGCATACCCGTTATTGTCATTGTACACAGAAATCCTAAATACGCTTCTACTATCGAAGAAACACTCTCCAAAGCGCTCGTTCAAAAAATAAAGACTGCTGATGATAAAGAAGCAATAGAAAATGGCACCATTTACTTTGCACCTGCTGGTTATCATCTATTAGTTGAACCAGATTATAGTTTTTCTTTGGATATCTCTGAACCTGTTCAATACTCAAGACCTTCTATTGATGTAACTTTTGAGTCTGTAGCTGAAGTATATAGAGAAAACTGCATTGCTATATTGTTCTCGGGAGCGAATCAAGATGGCGCACAAGGATTGCTCATGATAAAACGATACGGAGGAAAAACTTTTGTACAAGATCCTACAACTGCTGAAGTTCCCGTCATGCCCGAAGCAGCTATTCAACTTGGAGCACAAGAAGGTATTTTGACCATTCAAGAAATTAAAGATTACATCAAGCAGTTGACATAAATTGTATTTAGATTTGCTGTAATGAAGAAGATAAATATATTGATTGTTGATGATAAAATTGAAAACATTATCAGTCTAACAGCCCTGTTGGAAGATATAGAAAATATAAATATAGTATCAAGTACAGATCCCAACGACGCTTTAAAAATTTGTTGGAAGGAGCAAATTGATTTAGCGCTCGTGGACGTTCAGATGCCGGACATCAATGGTTTTGAATTTGTTTCCTTTCTAAAGAATAATCCGAAAACTAACCATATCATCACAATTATGGTAACGGCTATTTCTAAAGAAGATAAATACCTCATACAGGGGCTCAATAGCGGAGCTGTAGATTATCTGTATAAGCCTCTTAATCCAGAAGCCACTATAGCAAAAGTAAAATCTTTCGTTCAGCAACTCCTGATCCAGCAAGAAATTAAAGAAAAAAACATTGCTTTAGAGGAATCTAAGCAAACTATTCTTAAAGCGAAAGAGGAGGCCGACCTTGCCAGGAAATCTAAGGAAACATTTTTAGCCAATATGAGCCATGAGATTCGTACTCCTATTAATGGTATTATGGGGATTACACAGATGCTAAAAAACTCCCAGCTTACCTTAGAGCAAGAAAATTGGATCAATAAACTGGACTCTGCATCGCAAAATTTGCTGAATATCATCAACGACATACTAGATCTTTCCAAGGTTGACTCAGGAATGATGAAGCTAAATATGGAATCCACATCAGTGCATGATATCATAGACGACCTAAACAATCTCTTTATTGATAAAGCCAATTACAAAGGACTGAATTTTTCAATTGATGTCGACGATCGCATTACAAGTTATTTTCTGACAGATCCATTGCGATTGAAACAAATATTGACGAATTTCATTTCCAACAGTTTCAAATTTACCGCTGAAGGCGCTGTCCTCTTAAAAATCCAGCTCCTATCGGAAGATACCCACAATATTTGCTTACGGTTTCAGGTGATCGATACAGGAATTGGCATTGCAGAAGATGCCCTTGAAAAAATATTTATTGCTTTTGAACAGGGCGAGGATAGCATAACCAAAAAATTTGGAGGTACAGGATTAGGGCTCGCCATCGTAAAACGCATTGCTGCACTGCTCAACGGTCAAGTCTTCGCCTCAAGTGAATACGGGAAGGGTAGCGTGTTTTCATTTGAATGTAATTTTGACAAAATCAAAGATAAGCCTGTAAAGAAAGAAACCCAAGTACTCTACACAGAATTACCGAAGTTCAATTTCCCAATGGTTCTAATTGCTGAAGACAACGAATTGAACAGTTTCATGCTGGCGAATATCCTCAAAAGCTGGAATTGCAATATTACTTTAGCAACCAACGGTCTTATTGCCCTAGAAGAGATTAATAAGAAAAAAATCGACCTGGTATTTATGGATGCACATATGCCATTGATGAGCGGTTTTGAAGCAATTAAGGAAATACGTCGAAACACAAATCCGGTAATAGCCAATATGCCCATCATTTCGATTTCGGCTTCTGTGCTGCAAGCCGAACAACAGGAAGCTCTTGATGCTGGAGCAAATGAAGTTGTTGGAAAGCCATTCGATCCGATCAAGCTCTATAAAACAATTGATACTTTATTGTCAAAAATGAAATGATAGTTTCAATTTATCAATGAATTGATTACTTTTAGAACATGAACAATATGTATTGATGTTGTTTGTCATGAACGTATATCCAGAAAGGGGTCAAAGTTTATACTAACTTCATCACTAAACCGCTGAAGGCAGTGGAAATGCCTATAACAAATATAAGATAAACAAACAATCATTCAAATGAAAAAACTTTTTATGATACCAGCAGTTGCAGTTGCTTTATCAATTGCCTCTTGCGGTGGAAACAGTGACAAGTCTGAAAAATCAACAAGTACAGAAGCGGCAACTTCGACAGAAAGCCAAGCAACAGAAACAGTACCTGGTATTGAAAACGTTGCTATTTCCAACAGCCTATCTTTAGAAGGTAATGATCAAATGAAATTTGACAAGGATTTATTCCGTGTGAAAGCTGGCGAACCTGTTGAATTATCTTTCAAAAATGCGGGTACAATGCCTAAAGAGTCTATGGGGCACAATGTAGTTATCCTAAAACCAGGAGTTGATCTGCCCACTTTTGGTGCTGAAGCTGCTGCAGCTGCTGCAGACGAATATATCCCAAAATCGGCTTTATCGTCAATTGTAGCCCACACCAAATTGCTGGGACCTGGAGAAACTGATAAAATCACGTTTACACTCGAAAAAGGAGTCTATACCTTTATCTGTAGCTTCCCTGGTCACTATGGTGTCATGCAAGGTAAAATTGTTGCAGAATAATCACCAGATAAGAAAAGGTATTCAAAAGATGAATACCTTTTTTATTTATCTTCTCTCCCAAAAGCCTATCATTTCCGTTATGGTGTATAATTTCTCTCTGTTTATCAAATAAATGTAAAGTAAGGCGCTTTAGTCACAAATCGTAAGTTTTGATTTCCTATCCCGTTAATAATCATTAAATTTGTGGTACAAAAAAATAAAACGTAAACAATGCAATACGACGTAATTGTAATCGGAAGTGGTCCAGGTGGATATGTAGGAGCTATCCGTTGTGCCCAATTAGGATTAAAAACAGCTGTTATCGAAAAATATAGCACATTTGGTGGTACTTGTCTTAACGTTGGATGTATTCCTTCTAAAGCGCTTTTAGATGCTTCGGAGCATTACCACAATGCTGCGCACAATTTTGATACATTCGGCATCAGTTTGAATGACCTGAAAGTAGATATGGAAAAGATGATTGCTCGTAAAGACGATGTCATTGCACAAAATACTGCCGGTATTACCTTCCTATTCAAAAAGAATAAAATTGACAGTTTTCAGGGTGTAGGTTCATTTGTGGACAAAAACACGATCAAAATAACAAAAGCAGATGGTTCTACAGAACAGATCACTGGTAAAAATGTAATTATTGCGACCGGATCGAAACCAACTTCATTGCCTTTTTTGCCAATTGATAAAAAAAGGATCATTACTTCTACAGAAGCACTTAATCTAAAAGAGATACCGAAGCACCTTATTGTCATCGGTGGAGGTGTGATTGGTCTTGAATTGGGATCAGTTTATGCCCGTTTAGGTTCAAAAGTTTCTGTTGTTGAATTTGCAAAATCCATTATCGGCACGATGGATGCTGGCTTAGGGAAAGAACTACAGCGTGTTTTGAAAAAATCATTGGGAATGGAGTTCTATTTGGGGCATAAAGTGACAGGAGCTTCCGCTAATGGCGATGTCGTCAAAGTAACTGCAGAGGATCCGAAGGGACAAGAAATTACTTTAGAGGGCGACTATTGCATCGTAGCGGTTGGCCGTACCGCATATTCAGAAGGGTTAGGATTAGAAAATATTGGCATTACTGTAGAAGAAAGAGGTAAAAAAATACCTGTTAATGCACACCTTGAAACAGCCGTGCAAGGCGTCTTCGCTATCGGGGATGTAATCACTGGAGCGATGTTGGCCCATAAAGCTGAAGACGAAGGTGTATACGTCGCCGAATACATCGCAGGTCAAAAACCACATATTGATTATAATTTGATTCCGGGCGTCGTTTATACGTGGCCAGAAGTTGCATCTGTCGGAAAAACCGAAGAACAATTGAAAGATGCTGGTATTAAGTACAAAGCAGGATCATTCTCTTTCAAAGCCTCTGGCCGTGCAAAAGCGTCTGGCGATACTGATGGTTTCGTAAAAGTACTCGCAGATGCCACTACTGACGAAGTATTAGGCATTCATATGATTGGTCCACGAGCCGCAGATATAATTGCTGAGGCTACGGTAGCCATGGAATACCGCGCATCTGCAGAAGATATCGCACGTATTTGCCATGCGCACCCAACCTATACAGAAGCTCTCAAAGAAGCTGCGCTAGCAGCTACAGCAAATCGAGCAATACACGCTTAGGCGTCAATATAAAATACTCAAGGGGAAAAGGAAACTTTTCCCCTTTGCCTTAAATAGCTATACACAATGAATTTTTACACAAGAAAATGGGTCAAACCCGAAGACCTAAATCCTAACGGAACATTATTTGGAGGAACATTGCTGCGATGGATAGATGAAGAAGCGGTAATCTATGCTATCGTTCAACTTGGGAACCCAAAAGTAGTTACAAAATTTATTTCAGAAATAAACTTTGTAAGCTCAGCAAAACAAGGTGATATTCTAGAACTCGGCATTGAAGCTATCAATTTTGGAACAACATCCTTAACGATGCGCTGTGAAGTCCGAAATAAAATATCTAAAAAGACAATTCTATCGATCGAAAAACTGGTATTTGTAAATTTAGATGAGGATGGCAATCCCGCAGCTCATGGCAGGAATAGCATTACTTATGCTTACATGGGTATTGAGAAAACAGGAAGAGATGATTAAACATCTCCCTGTTGCTCTTAAAATCTGTATTTCTTTTCAATAATTTTTAACACTATTGTTCGTCCTACAGATAGGATTTTCTTCATTTCTATTTTCGATCGCACTCGCTAAGAAAATTCAGGCATCAATACACTGTATCACAAAAAGGCTAAGACTTTTGTCTTTTTCCTTCAATTTCCTTTTTTAGATCCAATTCTACCCAAAAGCCAAAAATAGGAATCAAAGAAGCCAAGAAATATTTAATAGCCTTTAAAATAGGCCACTTGTATTCTACGGTAGACATAATTAGCATAACGACAAAAATAACAACAAAAAAGCCATGAATGGATCCTGCTATTTTGACTGCTTCGGGTATTCCTGCGAGATATTTCAGCGGCATAGCAATGAAAAACAAGCAAATTGTGGAAATAGCTTCCCACAGTGCAATCTGTCTAAATATTCTTAACATAATGATAAACTGTCTATTGTGAATTCCAAAAATAAGACTCTAAATAAAGATTAGCTATTATTTTTACCCCTTTGACTAAGATGTGACATATACCTACAAACAGCGACAGTGTTTTATCAGATACCGCCAATTTTACAATAAATTGTTCAGTTTCATCAGAAAAAATGCGTACTTTTGAATGAATATAGGCTTCACATATTTTGGTATTTGAAGCTATAACACTCAACTACAGAATATTTATTTATATGAATTACGACATCATTGTAATCGGTAGTGGTCCAGGCGGGTATGTTGCTGCCATTAGAGCCGCTCAGTTAGGGTTCAAAACAGCGATTATTGAACGCGAATCATTAGGCGGAATCTGTCTAAACTGGGGCTGTATCCCTACAAAAGCATTATTGAAAAGTGCTCAGGTATTTGAATATTTAAACCATGCCGCTGATTACGGCATCAATGTTCAAGGTGGTGAGGCCGATTTTGAAGCTATCGTCAAAAGAAGTCGCGGAGTTGCTGAAGGAATGAGTAAAGGTATACAGTTTTTGATGAAAAAGAATAAAATCGACGTTATCAATGGTACTGCAAAAATTAAAAAAGGTGGTAAAATCGATGTTAAAGGAGCAGACGGTTCTACTAAAGAATATTCGGCAAAACATACTATCCTTGCGACTGGTGCACGTTCGCGTGAATTGCCTAATTTACCTCAAGATGGTAAAAAGATAATCGGTTACCGTCAGGCAATGACACTACCTAAACAGCCAAAATCTATGGTTGTTGTAGGGTCTGGTGCTATCGGTGTCGAATTTGCTTATTTCTATAACGCTATTGGAACGAAAGTGACTATCGTCGAATTTATGGATAGAATAGTTCCTGTTGAAGATGAAGAAATTTCAAAACAATTAGAGAAAAGTTTAAAGAAACAAGGCATCTCTGTTTTAACAAAGTCTGAAGTTCAATCTGTTGATACATCAGGTGAGTTGAGCAAAGTTTCAATCAAAACCGAAAAAGGTGTAGAAGTGATCGAAGCTGAGGTGGTATTATCGGCTGTTGGTATTGCCCCAAATATTGAAAATATAGGATTAGAAGAAGTTGGTGTAAAAACAGATCGTGGACGTGTTGTAGTAGATGATTACTACAAAACCAACATCGAAGGCGTATATGCTATCGGAGATATCGTTAAAGGTCAAGCCTTGGCTCACGTTGCATCAGCAGAAGGGATTACTTGTGTTGAAAAAATCAAAGGGCTACATGTTGAACCGATCGATTACAACAACATCCCCGGCTGTACGTATTGTTCACCAGAAATTGCATCTGTAGGTTATACCGAAAAAGCTGCCAAAGAAGCTGGTTATGAAATTAAAGTTGGTAAGTTCCCTTTCTCAGCTTCTGGAAAAGCTTCAGCTGCAGGTGCGAAAGATGGCTTTGTAAAAGTTATTTTTGACGCTAAATATGGTGAATTCCTAGGTGCACACCTCATTGGAGCTAATGTAACAGAAATGATTGCGGAAGTTGTTGTTGCCCGTAAATTGGAAACAACAGGTCACGAAATGATTAAAACGATCCATCCTCACCCAACAATGAGTGAAGCGATCATGGAAGCTTGTGCTGATGCTTACGGTGAGGTAATTCACTTATAATATTTGCAACAACTTCATAAAACTAAAAAGGGGAAGATCAGTAGATTTTCCCCTTTTTAGTTTTATGAAGTAATAAATAAATGTGATTACATAACTAGCCTCGACTTAAAGACGATCTGTTGGTTTGGGGCTTCGGGATTATCTATTCGATCGAATAGGATTTCTGCTGCTTTGCGCGCTTGCATTCCCGGAAATTGTTCAATACGCCCCATTGGTGGATTTTCCATATATTGCCATAACGGATAATTTGCATAGCTGATGAAAAAGATATCTTGGTTCAATACAAGACCTTTCTGCCGCGCCGCTTTCATCAAGTCAAGTGTTACAAAATCGTTAAAAGATATTATCGCTGAAGGTCGCTCAGGCATCGCAAATATACTCTCCATAGCGCTTTCATTTCCATCCGTACTCAAATCCGTTTCGATGATATTCTTATCAACAATATCCATACCGTTTCTCTTCATAGCAGATAGATAGGCCACTTTTCTGTCTTCACTCGCGGGCAATGTTTTCGGTCCATTTACAAGGGCAATAATTTTGTGACCACAAGCTACGAATGCATCGACAGCCTCGTTCATACCAGTAGAAAGGTCACTTTGTACTTTATTGATATGAGGCAAACTAGGTACACAGTCAAAGAAGACAACCGGAATGTCCGAAGCACCCAATTTTTCGATAAACTCCAAATTAGTCGTCTTTTTACCAATAGACATTAAAATTCCATCGACACGATGGTTTTTAAATGTTTTTAAGATCTGCTCTTCACGATCAGGATCATCCAATGATTGTCCCATTAGAACAGTGTATCGGTGCTCAGATGCAACATTTTCAATTTCACTGATAGCAAAAGAAAAAAAAGGTTCAGACAAACTCGGCAAGATGACAGCGATAGTAAATGTTTTGCGCTGTTTGAAGAATATGGCTGTTTGATTGGGTTCGTAATTCAATTCTTCGGCCATCTTTTTTACCCGCATTGTTGTTACCAATCCAATACTCGGATGATCATTCAATGCTCTAGAAACTGTTGAAGGACTGATTTTCAGCTTCTTGGCAATTTCTTTTATCGTGGCAGGCTTGTTCACTTTATTCATAAATCCAAGGGCTTTATATAAAAATAGGGCTTTTAAATCCCTAATCATAATTTTTTTCAACAATATTGACTACGATTATACTGACAATATCGTCTTGGTAGACTAAACAAATATACTTACTGTAAACTTAGTCTACAAATTGAATTGCGCTTGGTTCAACAGTAAACTCATCCGCAAGGAAGTCCAAAGGCACGATCCCCCTAAAAATAAGTTCATCCAAAAAGTAAACTTTTACCTCATTCTCATATTCGCCCCAGTCCACAAATTTCACTTTATTGAGCTGTTCGAGCGGATTTCCTTTTGTTAAGATACAGATATGCTTACCCTCAGCTTTTAACGCTCTAAAAAGTATATTAATGTGATCAAACAACTGTAATCGCACTGGCAAAATAGCATTCACATGAAGCCGCTCAAAATTCTCCTTATATTTTTGGTCCAGTCCGAAGGCTTGTTGTGCACATTCAAACAATAAATCTTCTCCTTGGCGCTCGAGATGATCTTTCATAAATTGAATCAAATCTGCTTGAGCTGGAACCGTCTCAGTAAATTCAATAAAACTAGCGAAAAGGTAATAGACTTGGAGTAGGTAATCTTTTTTAGAGAAAATAACATCATCTAATTCAAAAACATAAACCTTTTTTTCTTCTGGAAACATCATCTATTAAAACTTAAAATTATGGATAGCGCCTACACCGATTAAACAAAACAATAGCATCGGCAACGGAAAATAAGATGCTACTTGGATACACATATTAGTGCTAATTCCTCTCCAGAATCAGAGGCGGCAAACAAGCCGTCTAATGATCTCTCGAAAGTTGTTGAGTCCAATAAATCTTTACCTTTGGAAAGAAGTCTATAAGGCAGGTCTGCTGGAGGGTTTTCCATAACAGGTATTGTTTCGAGCATATCCTTATCCGGAACAAGAACTGAGATCTGATATTCCTCAAATAAAACTTTGGCGGTGGACAATGGTTCCAGCTCAAAACCACCCAAAGGCAACACATAATCAACCTCTTGGTCTAAACTTAATTTAAGTATCTCATGAGCAAAAGTAGGAAGGAGACCTTTTGGAACTTTAGCATATTTCCCTGAGGCTAAAAGCAATTCGGGAATATCTTCTGAACTTGCATATAATATTTCGAAATCAGCCCCAAGTCTTTTAGCGATACGCATCGCCAAAGGTCTGGTCCCGAAAGTTATGAGTATTTTCTTCATTAAAATATAGTTATAATCCCCAATGCTTCAGGGTATTTTAATATTTAAGCGTATTTAGATCTGTTACACGACTAACCCATCGCGCATATGAATCGTTCGATCCGAAATGCGAGCAAGTTCTTCATTGTGCGTAACGATAATAAATGTTTGCTGAAATTTATCTCTAAGATCAAAAAACAATTGATGTAAAGCGGCTGCATTTTCAGAGTCGAGATTACCTGAAGGTTCATCTGCCAAAATGATAGAAGGATCATTGATCAGCGCACGAGCCACAGAGACACGTTGCTGTTCACCGCCAGACATTTCAGCAGGCTTATGGTCAATACGATGAGAAACCCCCAATAACGCCAACAATTTCTTCGCCTTTTCTTCCGCCTCGAGTCTTCCCTTTCCATGGATAAAAGCAGGAATACATACATTTTCTAAAGCAGTGAATTCAGGCAGCAGATGGTGAAATTGAAATACAAAACCGATATGTTCGTTTCGGAAAGCACTTAATTTTTTAGCACTCAGTTTTTGGACATCGACACCATTGATCAAAACCGACCCCTGTTCGGGTCTATCTAAAGTACCGATGATGTGCAGCAACGTACTTTTTCCAGCCCCCGATGCACCTACAATACTAACGATTTCGCCCTTTTCGACAGCGATATCAACACCTTTCAAAATCGGTAATGACCCATAAGCTTTGTGAATTCCTTTGGCATGTAACATCATAGGACAAAGATAAATAAATTTACGATACAACGAGTTTGAATAAATAAGCTGTTATTTCTCAATTCCAGCCATTTTATTTTGTCTAAATGTCAAAAAATAGATAAAAGAGAAACTTATCCCTTGTCTTATCCCCCAAAAAATTATATTTTTACGCCAAATATTTTTGCAAATGAACATTCACGAATATCAAGGAAAACAAATACTAAAGAGCTTTGGTGTGCGCGTACAGGAAGGTATCGTAGCAGATACTCCAGAGCAAGCTGTGGAAGCGGCCAAAAAAATGAAAGAAGACTACAATTCTGATTGGGTTGTTGTCAAAGCTCAAATTCACGCTGGTGGCCGTGGTAAAGGTGGTGGTGTCAAGTTAGCTAAGAACTTAGATGAAGTCAAACAAAGAGCAACTGACATCATTGGTATGCAATTAGTAACGCCTCAAACTGGACCTGAAGGTAAAAAAGTAAACAAAGTTTTGGTAGCTCAAGACGTTTACTATCCAGGTGAGAGCGAAACAAAAGAATTCTACATGTCCGTATTATTGGACCGTGCTAAAGGACGTAACATTGTTATGTACTCTACAGAAGGTGGTATGGATATCGAAGAAGTAGCAGAAAAAACACCGCACTTGATTTTCAAAGAAGAAATCGATCCAAAAGTAGGCTTACAAGGATTCCAAGCACGTAAAATTGCTTTCAATCTTGGTCTTTCTGGTGCTGCCCACAAAGAAATGGTAAAATTTGTTGCTGCCCTTTACAAAGCATACGATTCTACAGATTCTTCCATGTTTGAGATCAATCCTGTATTGAAAACTTCTGACGATAAGATCTTAGCCGTTGATGCTAAAGTAAATCTTGATGAGAACGCTTTATACCGTCACGCAGATTACGCAGCTATGCGCGACGTAACTGAGGAGGATCCAACAGAAGTGGAAGCTGGTGAATCAAACCTAAACTACGTTAAATTAGATGGTAACGTAGGTTGTATGGTAAATGGTGCTGGCTTGGCAATGGCTACCATGGATATCATTAAAATAGCTGGCGGTGAACCTGCCAACTTCTTAGATGTAGGTGGTACGGCAAATGCTGAAACTGTGAAAGCTGGTTTCAATATCATCTTAAAAGACCCTAATGTAAAAGCGATCTTAATTAATATCTTCGGTGGTATTGTTCGTTGCGACCGTGTTGCTCAAGGTGTAATTGATGCGTATAGCGAAATTGGAAACATTCCAGTTCCTATTATTGTTCGCCTTCAAGGTACTAATGCTGAAGAAGCGAAAAAATTAATTGATGAATCCGGTTTACAAGTCTATTCTGCAATCTTATTGAAAGAAGCTGCTGAATTAGTAACAAAAGTATTGAAAGGATAATTCCTTGAATCATCATAACAAAAAGCGCGAATTACAAATAATTCGCGCTTTTTGTTATTACACCTCATCTTATGAAGCCCCTCTTATCAAAGTTATGTCTCCTATAGAAATAGGACATATTTCACTCCCTAATCTTGCAATTTCCACCTGTCTTGATTTCTATAAAATATTTGCCCCATGACCTATAATACCCCGTCGTGCATTGAATTAAATCAACATTTATAGCCAATAAACCAACAGAATAGCGTATTTTTGTATTGCTTTTTTAACAAAGCATCTTTTACAAGTCAATCTCCAAAAATTAAGATGGAACACACAAGAATAAAGGAACTATTGAATGCCACAGAATTTGGCAAAGAGGTCGTTGTTAAAGGTTGGGTTAGAACTTTCCGTAACAATCAGTTTATAGCAATCAATGACGGTTCGTCAATCAATAATATTCAAGCAGTTGTCGATTTTGAAAATACACCTGAGGATATCTTAAAGCGTATCACCACTGGAGCAGCAGTCCGCGTAAAAGGTCAATTGGTAGCATCATTAGGTAAAGGTCAAAAAGTTGAGGTTAAAGCTACTGAGGTAAGCATTATTGGTGATTCTGACCCCGAAAAATATCCATTACAACCCAAAAAGCATAGCTTAGAATTTTTACGTGAAATTGCGCATTTACGTTTCCGTACCGGTACTTTCAATGCTGTATTTAAAGTGCGTAATGCTTTGGCATTTGCTGTACATAAGTTTTTTCAGGAAAACGATTTTGTCTACATGCACACACCGATCATCACAGGTTCGGATGCCGAAGGTGCTGGAGAAATGTTTCAGGTTACAACCTTGGATTTAAAAAATCCGCCACGCAACGAAAATGGAGATATTGATTTCAAAGAAGACTTCTTTGGAAAATCAACCAACCTTACGGTATCGGGCCAATTAGAAGGTGAGCTTGGCGCCATGGCATTTGGAAACATCTATACGTTCGGGCCAACATTTAGAGCGGAAAACTCAAATACAACACGTCACTTAGCCGAATTTTGGATGATCGAACCCGAAATGGCTTTCTATGAATTAGAAGATAATATGGATCTGGCCGAGGCTTTGCTGAAATATGTCATCAAATACGCTTTGGAAACTTGTCCAGAAGAAATCGAGTTCCTCAAAAATCGTTTGCTGGAAGAGGAAAAATCCAAGCCTGCTGCAGAACGCTCAGAATTAAACCTTGTTGAGAAATTAAACTTCGTATTAACAAACGATTTTGAACGCGTTACCTATACCGATGCTGTTGAAATCTTAAAGCGTAGCAAACCAAACCAAAAGAAACAATTCAAGTATTTAATTGATGATTGGGGAGCTGATTTACAATCGGAACACGAGCGTTATTTGGTTGAAAAACACTTCAAGAAACCTGTTATCTTAACCGACTATCCGCGCGAAATCAAGTCCTTCTATATGAAGCAAAATGAGCCGGACGCACAAGGAAGAAATACAGTCCGCGCCATGGATATTCTTTTCCCAGGCATTGGTGAAATGGTCGGTGGCTCGCAGCGTGAAGAGAATCTTGATCGCTTACTCGATCGCATGGCTGAAGTTGGTATTCTTGCAGAAGAAATGGAGTGGTTCTTGGATACGCGCCGTTTTGGATCGGTACCACATTCCGGATTCGGCGTAGGGTTCGAACGCCTTGTTTTATTCACGACGGGAATGACCAATATCCGCGATGTCATTCCGTTCCCACGCACACCGAAAAACGCAGAATTTTAATCTAAAGAACAACAGCCAAAACAAAATATTTTGGCTGTTGTTCTTTTAGATATAGCGTATCTGAATACAGATAGTAACCATTGCCCCATTGGCATTCTTTAATAGGGCTTGAGATTAAACCTAATTCAGGTACTTAACAAAAATAGAAAATGCTTATTAAGATATATAACGACAACCCCAACCCCAAGGCAGTAGAACAGGCGGTTGATATTCTTCGCCGTGGTGGTGTAATCATCTATCCGACCGACACCGTATATGGTATTGGCTGTGATATCACGCAACAAAAAGCCATAGAACGCGTATGTGAAATTAGAGGACTAAAGCCTGAAAAAGCAAATCTATCATTTATATGCTATGATTTAACAGATATTTCGCAATACACAAAATCCTTCGATACCTCCGTTTTCCGTGTACTGAAAAAAGCCTTACCTGGACCTTTTACTTTTATTTTTAATGCAACAACTAAAGTCCCTAAGCTCCTAAGTTCCAAAAAGAAGACAGTGGGTATCCGTGTTCCAGACAATAACATTGTTCGTGAAATAGTCAAACAATTAGGCAACCCTATTGTGACAGCTTCCATTCACGATGAAGATGAAATTATTGAATATTCTACTGATCCTGAATTAATTCACGAGAAATACGAAGATCTAGTTGATGCTGTTATAGATGGCGGTTATGGCGATAATATAGCATCTACCGTGGTCGATGTTACCGAAGGAACTTTTGATGTCATTCGTGAAGGAAAAGGTGATTTGGAACAATTCCTATAAAAGCCAACTTGCAATAGAAATTCCCCTGATCAACTATTTGCAAAATCCCCGACAGCAGCATTGTTGGTAATTTGTGCAAAAAATGCTCCCATCAACATACTTATAAACAAAACAAGCCACTTATTAACATAAGAAATGTTAATAAGTAGCTTATCAACATAGAGGTATTAACATAAAATGTGCATAACTAGTCATTTATCAACACACAATTGTTAATAACACAACCCAAAAGAATTCAAAAAAGTAACAAAATGTGTAAAACTATGGGGTTATACACATAAAAATGTGTATAAGATAACATTCATCGACAAATTCGTTAAATATCGTGTTTATAAATAAACTATATTAACAGATCTCTGTGGAAAGTTAAGATCGATACTCCACCCGCCTTTTTATCGCTATGTTGAAAAGTTCAAATCCGCGCTTCGTTTCTGTCAGTAGTTTTCCCAGAAAAGGAACCAACAATCCAGAAAATAATTCGCCTTGGACAAATCTAACTTGTGAAGCTCCCACTTGTTCTAACCTAAAATAATGCTCGCCATCAAAAATACCTGGAAAGAATAAATCTCCTTTCCAGCGCAGTTCGCTATGCTGTTCAATAGACAGGAATTTTGGATTCATTTTGATCTTGAATCCGTTTGGTTGTTGTAAAAGCACTTTGCAGCGTTTTCCGACTACCGGTTGCTTTTCAAACTGTTTGATTGTTGGGCTCCACTGGGAATAAGCCTTAAATTCACTTAATACCTGCCAAACCTCTTCTATTGTTGCTTCAATGAGAATACTCGTTTCAATCTTTTTCATTGTGTTCTTTTTATCGCTGAAACGACAAAATAGCTCCATCTTCTTCATCCGTCTTCATATAACGATAAAGCGTATGTGATGCTATCCTAGTTTCGTCTTAATGTCAATTATTACAGCTGCACACAAACTATTCCAAGCTTATTATGAACCGTATACATAAAATTTTGCTTACGTGTTCGATTAATTAAGCTGTTCGTTAACAGCTACACGACAAAACTAGAAAAAGACAGGCAGGTCGCTCTTGACTTTTATCAAGAACTTATTTTTGTTCGAATACGACTCAAGGTTTCTGGGCTCATACCCAAAACGGAGGCGATATATTGAAGAGGAACTTGTTGGAATAATAATTTATGTTGTTCAAAGTATTGGACATATCTCTCCTCCGCCGTTAGACAAATGAAATCCGAAATGCGCTGCTCCATTGTACAAAAGCATTTGGCTAAAAAAGCCTTCTCAAATTTATTCCATTCCTCAATTTCGGATTCCATCCGCTGGTAATCGGACTTTGACAAACGGTATACCGTACAATCGCTAATGCATTGGAAATTCCATCTGGAAGCCCTGCCAAAGATGAAAGAAGCTAGATCTGTCACAAAATGATTCGTTGTACCTATCCATTGCGTAAACTCTCCTTTTTTTGACCAAGCATATTGACGGATTAATCCGGATTCTATCACAAACAGGTTGGAAGAATAATCGCCCGCCTTGATCAAATAATCACCACGTTTTAATTCAATACGCGCGAAGTTTGAGAAAAGTTTTAAGGCACTAGCCTCAGAAATAGGGAAAAAATCTTGGAAGAGTTGATCAAACATGAAAAGAGATTTTATAAAATCACGACTTCTTCAATAATGACGTGACCTACATATTCATTTACCCTTCCTAAAATTTGTCGTCGCATAAGCGCCAATTCATTTTTAATAACAGCAGACTCGACACGTACAAACAGTTTTTTATCACGAACATATAGCTGCTGAGTGCGATTAGCAATAGCTCTACCGATCAATTGAGGCCAAACGGAAGCGATCGATGTTTCGTCAAATTTCCTGCGCAGTTTATAAGCCTCAAGAAGACGTTCAACTCCCTCCTTAATCGTGATATCATCGCTTGAACGAATAAATTCCAGGCTTTTCTTAGCGTGCTTCTTATACATTGACTTGTCCTCCTACAATATCAAATATACGAACAGGACGGTTGATTTCCTCAAATATTCGCTCAATTCTTTTTGAATCTGTATCGGTTAGGAAAATCTGTCCAAAATCATCTTCGGAAACCATTTGCATCAATTTGTGTGTTCTACGATCATCTAGTTTATCGAAGATATCATCCAAAAGAAGCAGAGGCTTAAAACCCTTTTTATGTTGCAAATAAGAATATTGAGCAAGTTTTAGCGCAATTAAAAAAGATTTTTGTTGCCCTTGAGAACCAAATTTTTTCAAAGGCATTCCACCGTGAATTGTAAATATTAGATCATCCTTATGTATACCCTGCGTGGTACGTTCTAACATACGGTCACGCTCCAAGTTCTTCTCCAAAATACGTAAAAAAGAATCAGTCATTAAAGGCGATTCATAGTGCAATTGTACGGACTCCGCGTCGTCAGTGAGGAACTGATAATGTCGGTCAAACTCAGGCTGAAACTCCTCCATAAAGGATCTTCTTTTTTGAAAAATAATATTTCCAACTTCTTCAAGTTGAAAATTAAGAATTTCAATTAGTCCAAGATCAAGTACACTAGTTTGACGCGCTTGTTTAAGAAGGCTGTTACGTTGAGCTAAAAACTTATTATAAATAATCAGCGTATCTAAATATTTATTGTCTGTTTGGGAAATTACATTATCCACAAACTTTCTACGTTCTTCACTCCCATCTGTGACGATGATACTATCGTTTGGGGAAATCATCACCAAAGGAAACAAACCGATATGATCAGCCAATCTAGGATAATCCTTCTTGTTTTTTTTAAACTGCTTCTTTTGATTTTTTTTTAGGCTACAAGATATAAAATCACTGGTTGATTCCTTATTAAACTCTCCCTGTACCATAAACCAGTCGTTACCTGACTTGATGTGCTGTGAATCGATCGGATTGAAATAACTTTTACAAAGGGATAAATAATGAATCGCATCCAAAAGATTCGTTTTTCCAACCCCATTATCACCTGTAAATGCATTTACCTCAGGAAGGAATTCCAAAGATGATTCCGCGTAATTTTTGAAATTTAGAACAGAAAGTTGCTTGAGCCACATGGCACAAAGATACGCTATTTGGATTGCTAAAAATTATTTAATTTCCTCAAAATCGACAAACTCGCCAGCCGTTTCTGTACCTTTACGTTCGACACCTTCTTTTGGCGGAATGTAATCTACATGCACCTTACCTTCGGGCTGCGACCTTTTGGCTTGCTCTTGACGTTGACCGTTAAATTCATAATAAAATGTTCCGCCTTGCCCTTGGCTATTATATGCTCCACCCTGTTGCTGCGCTTTTTTCATTAACTTCTCAGCTGCTTTGCGCATCGCGAAAGGTAAAAATAATTTAAATAAGAATCTTACTACAAAGTAAACAGCGAATGCAATAAGTATAAATTTTAAAAATGCCATAGTTCGTTGTTATTTTATCAAATTTAACCAATAACTCGGAAAATTGATGTCTTTAAAATGTCAGATAAGAATTTATTAACACATTTTAAGATTTTCCTAATTTCTCTTTCGTTTCCCTAATAATCCGGTAGAGCTCTTCTTGACGTTGTGTGCCCAAGACATAAGTAAGGCCATTTTTATCTGTCAGAAAGACAGCATTTTTACCACCTGCAAAAAATTTAATTTTACCTTTTGTATGCAGATTGTAAACTGGGTTATTGAAAAAGAAAGTGCTATATGGTGCCTTTTCAATATTTGTGATAGAAGCAAGATCTATTTTGACCACTCGGGTAGACCAAAGCCCGCTAATAAGAATGTGATCTTCAAAGACCTCCGTACGGAACAATACCATATACATCATTACGATAGATGTGATGATAATACCTACCCCGACAATAAAAAACAATTGACTGGATATCAAATGATCCAAATTCAGATAAAATGCAGTAAAGCAAAAAAGTACAAGCACCAAACGCACACTTATCCAAACACGGTCACGACCTAAATATTGATTTTCCGAATAGAGTATACCTTCTTTCATTTATTTAAGATTTAGCTGTCAATTGGGAGACTCAATACCATTGTTAGGTTATATTTCAACCTATCAATAGCATCGCTTCGCTTCTATGGTTTTCACAATCCACACTATACTGGATTAGCTTCATAGAAACACCTTGTACGTTCTCCAAAAACAGAGTTTTTTTTCTAAATCAGCGGCAGCATTTGTCGCTAATCAGTTCTGCAAACTAAAGTAAGGACTTTTTTTGTATTGGAGGTAATTTTATAACGATTGTCTATCCGATAATTTGCTACCCAAAGAATATCTCCGTTTCCATTCACCACGATCGGAATATTTTCTTTTTCAAATAAGCTGATCTTCTTATTGATAAAAAAATCGCTCAGCTTCTTACGGCCTTCCATACCTAAAGGATAAAAGCTATCGCCAACTTTCCACGATCGAATCGTGAGAGGAAAAACCAATAAATCATACTCCAGCTTCGCAACCTCTGTCGCTTGGACAATAGTTACATCTGTAGAAACCTCAGCATGAAAGCAATACTGCTTCCACTCCACGGTTGAAGTTTCGGAGGTAATCAACCCCTCATCAGCAGAAACAAATTCCTTCTCTCGAATAAAAAGTTCATTTCTGTCCAAGAGCATATGGTAGCAATCAGATTGAAAAATACGCCCCGATTCTCTTACCCATGCCTGTTGGAGATCACTTAATATCGCCTTTGAGAAATTAAAGGGCGAGAATAGCTCATAGAGCAGTGGTAGATTATCAAGATAAGGTTCTAAATCTTCTTTCCGAACCTCCCACCCAGCGCCAGTAGGAAAAAAAAGCAGTTTGCGAATAGGCTCTACAAATTGCTGCAGCAGTTGATAAGACTCTTTAAAATGTTGGATATTCTGCTCGAAGACCATTTCGAAATCTGGCTGAAGCTTTTGAAAATGCGGAATAATATCAATCCGTATTTTATTTCGGGCATATTTTGTTGAAAAATTGGATTGATCATCTCGATAGGAAATACCGTACATATTAACAAAATGTTCAATTTCGCTGGCCTTTAGGAAAAGTAAGGGTCGAATGATGCGTTCCCGGACAGGGAGAATACCCTGAAGTCCCTGAAGACCAGTTCCGCGACAAAGGTTTAATAGAACCGTTTCGATATGATCATTCAGATGATGAGCAACTGCAATTCGATCGAAGTCCATTTCATGTCGCAATTTCTCAAACCAGGCGTAACGAAGTTCACGGGCAGCCATTTGAATCGAAATCTGTCGCTCTTTCGCATAGGTTTTTGTATCAAAATGCCGCACAAATATCGGGACATTATTTTCCGTGGCGAACGTTCTAACCAATGCTTCGTCCGCATCAGAATCCGTACCCCTCAATTTAAAATTACAATGTGCAATAGCAAGGGTATACCCCGCTTTTACAAACAGATGTGCCATAAGCATCGAATCCTTTCCTCCACTCACTGTAAGCAATACCTTATGATGGGGCATCAACAAATGCTCCTTTTCAATATAGCCCTTTAGTCTTTCCAGCACATTCATAGAACAAAGTTAAGGTATATTTTATGTCAAAGATAAATTCAAGTCTTAAAATTTGTGAAATCCAGTAAAGTAGCAATTAAAATACATATTTTTGCCCATGTGAAACAATACATTTATACACTTATTGTATTTATTTTAACTGGCTTGTCGGTCCAAGCACAGAAACAGGATGAGCTAAAGCTTCTTTCATCATCCCATATTATTACTGGAAAAGACGGCAATATTTTGTTTTACCGTCCAGTCTATGAACATGTGGGTTCAACGCTATCCTCAGATAGTGGCTATTTACATAAAGACAACATTGGCAGACAATTTTTTGAAGCCTTTGGAAACGTAATCATTACTCAACCCGACGGTACACAGATATTTTCCAATAAATTACATTATGAAGCAGCAATGCAACTCGCTACACTTACAGGAGCAGTTCGCATGGTCAGCACCAACGGCTCCATACTGACGACCGACCACCTTGTCTATAATATGCGAAGTAAAATCGGTAATTATTACAGTGGTGGGCGTATTCTATCAGGAAGCGATACAATTACAAGCCAGCGGGCTACTTATTTCGAAAATACAGGGGAATCTTATTTCAATCAAAAAGTTGTGGTCCGATCAACCAATGTAAAAGTCTACACGGATTCCATGAAATATAATGGTAATACACGTATTACTGATTTCTATGGGCCTACAAATATCAAGGGAAATAAAGGGGAAAACCTGTATACTGAAAAAGGCCGATACCATATGGCAACGGGCCAGGCTTATTTCTCTAAAAACAACCTCTACACAGAAGGGACAAAGTTTCTTAAGGGAGACAGCCTATTCTACGATAGACAAGTGGGAATCGGTAAAGCCGTAAAAAATGTGGTCTTTGTTGATACCTTAGACAAATTTTACGCCTATGGTGGATTTGGCTTGTACAATGGAAGGAACGAATCCATCACAATGACTGATAAGCCGTTGATCATTTCGGTTGTCAAAAAAGATTCAACACAAAAAGATTCTGTACCTTCTTTGTCTCCTGCTCCACAAAAAACAGGGCAAGAGCTCAAAAAAGAAACTAAAGAGTTAAAGGAAATTGATAAAGATAGACAGAAAGATAAGCTCAAATCAAATAAAACTACATCGCAAGTTGCTCTAGAAGAAAAGGAACGTCCAGGTAAAAATATCAAAAGCGGCAATAATAAACCACTTAAGACTGATTCACAGGTAGATTCTGTTTTTATGACAGCCGACACGCTCTTCTCACAGATGATATTTCGCCGAGATTATATTGCAAGAGATTTTAAATTGAATCGTGAAGGTGGGGCGATTGAGGACGACAATGAGGTCGATTATGGTGACCAAGATTCCAGCTCAACAACAGTTGATTCCACAGGTACATTAGAAAACATAAAAGATGGCATTCACAAGGGAATCGACAGTTTGCCTAAAAAAGACAACAGCAAACCGGTTCTTGAAAAGAACATTAAAAAATTACAAGATACCCTGACAAATAAGAAACCGATTGCAGCAAAAAAAACATCAGCTATTGTCGGTGATCAAAACAAGATAGAAATTGAAAAAAATCTTAAGGCTGATAGTTTATTGCGTAAAAAAGCGATCATCCCGAAAGGCGGTGAATCCGATAAACTGATGGGAGCAGCTTTAAAAAATGCTCAACAGGGTAAACGAGATTCTCTAACACAGGATACGGCCAAAACACGGATTATAAAAGCCTACTATAATGCGCGACTATTTAAATCTGACCTCCAAGCCGTAGCAGATTCTATGTATTATGGTATGCAAGATTCCATGTTCAGACTAATGGGAAAACCAATGATGTGGGCCGAAAACTCACAAATCTCTGGAGATACCATATTCCTACAAGTAAAGAATCAAAAATTGGACAATTCACTACTTGTCGGTAACGCTTTCATGGTAAACGCAACAAGCGACTCATTAAAATTCAATCAGATTAAAGGTCGGAAGATTACCAGCTTTTTCACCAATAACCGTATGGAACGTCTGTTTGTTGATGGAAACGCTGAAAATATATTCTACAATATTGATGAAAAGACCAATGTAACCACAGAGCTTGTCCACGATCGAAGTAGCCGCTTCAAGATCTTGATGGAAGATAATAAGCTGAAGGAATATGTATCCATCCGGAAAGTAGACGGCAAGGTCTATCCTATTGCTGAAGTCACGGCCGATAAGGAATTTCTTCCGAATTTCACTTGGCGACCTGAAGACCGGCCTAAGTCAAAAGACGATTTATTAAATCGAAAAAGGGATCTTTCAAAAGCATCATTTACGGTTCCTACTGCGCCAGAAGGTGAGGAATCAGGGACAATGAAGTCTATTAAAAAAGGCGATAAATCAACGACCCCTCAAAAGGGTGCCGCCAAGAAAGCTGATGGGAACGAAACGCTCGAGAAAGAGAAAGAGGTGGACGCTTCAAACAATAAAACAAGCGCTGCCACCAAAACAGCTAAGCCATCGGAAACAACAGGTAAAGCTAACAGTACGAAAACAAATGTAAAGACTGCAGCCGACAAAGCAACTGCAAAGTCCGACTCAACAACAAATAAATCGGCGATAATATCGGCGCAAGATAGTACACAGACAAAAGTAAAAGCTAAATAACCGCCAATACCAAGTCGCATAAAAAAGCAGCGCAAAACAAATTGTTTTGCGCTGCTTTTTTGATTTAAGCCTATCTGCTGATCCTCTCAGACGCGCTCATTCCTTATCATTAAATAAATAAAAACTTCTATTTATAACTCAAATCAGATCGTAACTAACTTACTTCGTTCTTAAATATGCAGCAAGTTTGCCCACAGCAATCGCACGATGGCTTATGCTGTTTTTTTCAAGGGCAGTCATCTCCGCAAAAGTCTTGTCATAGCCATTAGGGATAAAGATGGGATCATAACCAAAACCATCAACACCTCTACGTTCCGCAATAATTTTACCTTCAATACTTCCCTCAAAGAAGTGCTGCTGCTCATTCAAATATAGTGAAATAACTGTTTTGAATCTCGCTGTACGATTGGGGTTATCGCCTAAATTTTTCAGGACAAGATCAATATTCTTTTCCATATCCCTCGATCCTGAATAACGTGCTGAATAAACTCCAGGCTCACCATTTAATGCATCAATTTCTAAGCCTGAGTCATCCCCAAAACAGTAAAGACCATATTTGTTCACCAAATAGTCCGTTTTCTGCTGGGCATTTTCCTCAAATGTTATACCTGTTTCTGGAATATCATCCTGACAGTCAATATCGTTTAAACTCTTAATGACAAAAGCATCCCCCACGATCGCTTGGACCTCTTCCAATTTATGGGCATTATTGGTTGCAAACACTAATTCTAGCATCTTCTTCAAATTTAGTTTTTGTTTGTTATTTCGCTTTATCTACCGTGCTCCTCACTTTGCAGTGGGCTACGATTTTTCCATGAAGTTACACCTCCAAAAATAAGCATTACCATATATATTCTGTAATAAAACTCATAATTGGCACTATTAACCCAATAAAAATAATAAAAAAGTTTTCTTTAGAAGTTCTTCTACTGCTGACCTTAGTGATGGTGTCGCATGCGGTTCAATTAAATAACAGATGGGGTTTAGGAGCTCACATTCCCTCTTAAATCCCAATTTTATTCATAACAAGTTTCTGATAAAAAAATCAAGAAACAATAAAGGTCTTAAATTCGTTCCAAAACAGCTTCTTTTTGTTCACATCAACAAACATCTCTTCAAAACTGAACGTATTAAAAACCGTCGCAATACGGCCTTTCATGTAGGAATTATGTTCAATAAATGGAAGTTTCAAAGATGCGGGGTCAACACCTAACAATATAATCTTAGTTGGTTGGAAAAACTGCATAATACGCTTAAAATCATTTGGATTATGGGGATTTGCCAAATTGAGTACCGCAACGGTCTCTTTGGTCAATTTCAAGGCACCAATTGTTTTTTCAAAAGCGTCCAATGCGGCGGGAGAAAAGTAAGGGTATTCCTCGTAACGCAAAATAAAGAGTATTCCCTGATCCTTATTTCCTTGATATATAAACTCACCACCCAATACCTCCAGATGGTTAACAGTATCACCGCCCTTGCGGGGCTCAATAGCCAAAGCGGCCTGCTCCGCACCTACCCCCAATGCCAAATACGAAGTGTCCTTCGTTGTCGATGATGCTTGTACAAAAGCTGTTTGCGCATGCGCACTGTTCTCCTCTGGCATAGGATGGGCAGATATATCGGCTTGAAAATCAAAACCATTTCCAAAGATTGTTTCATCCATTAAGGTCTGAAGTGCAACGGGATTATCTGTTGTAAGATTGCTCATCGGGAAAAGAAATATTAGACAGTAAAGATAAAGAAGAAAAAGGGAAAAGAAAAAGGAGCGAAAAATCGCTCCTTTCTGTATGTCAAAAAGATTAATGACTTAAGATATACGAGAAGATTAATGGCGCAACGATTGTCGCATCAGATTCTACGATAAATTTAGGAGTATCAATATCTAATTTGCCCCAAGTGATTTTCTCGTTTGGAACAGCACCAGAGTAAGAACCATACGAAGTTGTTGAATCCGAAATTTGACAGAAATAAGCCCAGAAAGGTACTTCTTCCCATTCAAGATCTTGATACATCATCGGAACTACACAGATTGGGAAGTCACCAGAAATACCACCTGCGATTTGGAAAAATCCAACACCTTTACCTGCTGAGTTGTTACGGTACCATTCTGTCAAGTAAATCATGTACTCGATACCCGATTTTACTGTACTCGCCTTCAATTTACCTTTGATCACATTGGAAGCGAAGATATTACCTGTCGTTGAATCTTCCCATCCTGGACATACAATTGGTAAATTTTTCTCAGCAGCAGCAACAATCCAAGAATCTTTTGGGTCGATTTCATAATATTGCTCCAACACACCAGAGTTAACAACCTGATAAAGAAACTCATGTGGTAAGTAACGCTCACCTTTAGCCTCAGCAGCATGCCAAACATCTTCAAGATGTTTCTGCAAACGACGGAAAGCTTCCTCTTCCGGAATACAAGTATCTGTCACACGGTTATAGTGGTTATCCAATAACTCTCTTTCTTGCTCAGCTGTCAAATCTCTATAATTCGGGATTCTTTTGTAGTGTGAGTGTGCCACAAGGTTCATCACATCCTCTTCCAAATTAGCACCAGTACAAGAAATAAAGTGTACTTTATCTTGACGGATCATTTCTGCCAAAGAAACACCCAATTCGGCGGTAGACATTGCACCTCCCAAAGAGATCAACATTTTTCCACCATCCAATAGATGTTCCTCGTAACCTTTTGCAGCATCTACTAATGCCGCTGCGTTAAAGTGACGGTAATTATGCTCAATAAATTGAGAAATAGGTCCTTTTTGAGTACTCATGATATTTTCTAACTTTTATAAAATAATAAGTACCGCAAAGGTACTGAATATAATCTATTTCGTCCCAATAGAGATTCAAAACGCGTATAGAACACATTTTTTTTAAAGCCAACTAAACCTACTTTCTCAACAACTTAGAGAAAAACAAATAGGCCGCTACCAAAAAGATAACAATAATAATCAGCACAACAATCTCTTGTATCCCTATTCCCCAGTTCATACTATTCATCATTTACCACAATTTAAATGATCCATTTCTCACAACGGTCTAAGAACCCTTGGTCTATATCGGCCCCGATACCAATTTCGTCTGAAATATGTATTTTGTATCCGTCATACTGAATACCACCGATAACAGGATCCTCCAGATGGCCAACCATACACGTGTCCAGATCAAAAAACTTGACATTTGGTGCAGCATACGCGAAATGTACCTTAGCAGCCAAAGCCAAGCGAGATTCCAGCATTCCTCCGATCATACAAGTAATGCCGTATTCCGCGGCAATATGATTAATTTTTAAGGCCTCTTGAATACCTCCTGATTTCGAAAATTTAATATTGATATAATCGCAAGCATCAGCTTTACAGAGACGCTCTGCGTCATGGTGAGAATAAACAGATTCATCTGCCATCACGGGAACAATAGTTTCTGTGCGCAATTGCGGTAAATATTCGTCATCCCAGGTACGCATTGGTTGTTCACAAAATTGTATCTTAAAAGGTTCCAGCCCCTGCAAAGCTTCTATTGCCCCCGCATAAGACCAGCCTTGATTTGCATCCACGCGAATAGGCATTTCGAATCCAACAGCCTTACGTATTTCACGAATACGTGCAATATCCGTTTTTGGCTCCTTCCCCAGTTTAACTTTCAACATGACCGCACCTTCGTCCTGTAAACGCTTTGCCTTCACCGCCATCTCTTCCGGAGACGCAATTCCTAAAGTGATATCTGTCGTAATTTCTCGTTTCGTTCCCTTTAGAAACTGATAAAGCGGTAGACCAGCATGTTTGGCGGCCAAATCATACAAGGCCATATCAAAAGCCGATTTGATCGTTTTGTTACCGGCTATATACAAATCCAATTCAGCCAAACGCTCTTCTATGGCCAAAGGATCGCGCCCCTTCCAGATCTTTGCAAAATCTCTTGCCAGAACTAAGCAAGTATCTTGTGTTTCTCCAACGATCATCGGAAAGGCAGAACATTCACCCACACCATAGATATTGGCATCGGTATATATACGTATAAAGGTATTTTGCGCATAGTCCATTGTCCCTGTCGCAATGACAAAAGGTTCCATAGGAATGCTTAGTCGATAAATTTCAATTTCAGTTATTTTCATCTCATTCTCTTTAGTTAAGCCATGTCGATACAGCATAAAAGCATATGCAATACTTTGCCTAATTTATATATATTCTCGCAATCTTGGGATGCTTTTTCCATATCACACAAAAAAATATTGCCAAATGTTGCATTATTCAGCTACGCATCAAACTGTATTAACAGCTAAGAACAATAAATACAATATCAGCAACAAAACACTTCAAAAGAAATGATAAAATCAAATTAAACAGATTTTCATTAGAATATTTACAATATTTACGTTTTTTATTCCTATATTAGCAATGTATAATATTTGAAAAGGAAAGATGATTCAACAAAGACCGAAAACGGAGGGCCTCTACGACCCTAATTTTGAGCATGACGCCTGTGGGGTAGGCTTTGTCGCCCATATCAAAGGGAATAAATCACACGCACAAGTAAAGGATGCATTGACCATGTTGGAAAACATGGAACACCGCGGTGCTTGTGGCTGTGACCCAGAAAGTGGTGACGGAGCAGGTATCATGATCCAACTTCCGCATGAATTTTTATGGGAAGAATGTATCAGCTTGGGTATACAATTGGAGGAGCCAGGTTATTATGGCACAGGTATGGTTTTTCTTCCTAAAGAAGAAGACATGAACAAAATATGTCGGGATTTAATTGAAGAGGCGGCAGTAGAGAGGGGTATGAAATTCCTTGGTTACCGTCCAGTACCTGTCAATCGTGAAGGTATTGGACCAACAGCGCTCAGTGCGGAACCCGAGATTGTCCAATTTTTTGTCAGCAGACCGGACGGCGTTTCAAACACTGAAGAATTTGAACGCAAGCTTTTTGTATTACGTCGCCTGATCATCCAAAAAGTTAAACAACAACAAGAATACCCTCTCCCACTTTACTTTGCATCCCTTTCTTGCAAAACAATTATTTACAAAGGTCAATTAACAACATACCAAGTCGGAACCTATTATCTCGATTTACGCGATCCTCGTGTAGTATCTGCTTTTGGCTTAGTTCACTCGCGTTTTTCAACCAATACATTCCCTTCATGGTCACTCGCACAGCCTTTCCGTATGTTGGCACACAATGGCGAGATCAACACCCTGACAGGTAACCTCAATTGGTTTTATGCAGGCATGCGTGCATTATCATCGCCTTACTTTACAGAAGAGGAAATGGAAATCCTGCTTCCTGTTGTAGACCGTGGTCAATCAGACTCTGCATGTCTCGATAATGTTGCCGAATTGCTTTTACATAGCGGCCGTAGTTTAACCCATGTCATGTTAATGTTAGTTCCTGAAGCTTGGGATGGCAACACACAAATGGATCCGTTAAAACGTGCTTTCTACGAATATCACGCCACATTAATGGAACCTTGGGATGGTCCTGCAGCACTTTGTTTTACCGATGGTAAACACATTGGCGCTACATTAGACCGCAACGGCTTACGTCCACTTCGTTATGCCGTAACCTCAGACGACCGTGTCGTGGTTGCTTCTGAAGCAGGTGCACTTCCAATCGAAGAATCTACCATCATCAAAAAAGGCAGACAACAAGCAGGCAAGATTTTTCTTGTCGACATGGAACAGGGCCGTATCCTTACCGATAAAGAAGTAAAAGATCAATTGATCAATCAACAACCCTACAGCGATTGGTTGGATAATTACAAAATCAAGCTGGAAGAATTGGAAGAACCCCGTGTAACCTATACCTACCTTTCCAAAGATTCCGTTTTCAAATATCAAAAGACATTTGGTTTCTCCCGAGAAGACCTGGAAACTATCCTGACGCCAATGGCGCTAACAGGATATGAACCAACAGGCTCAATGGGTTCCGATGTTCCGCTAGCCATTCTTTCCGATCAACCACAGCATATCTCAAGTTACTTTAAGCAATTCTTTGCTCAAGTAACCAATCCACCAATCGATCCAATTCGCGAACGCTTGGTCATGAGTTTAGCAACATTCATCGGTAACGCAGGCAATATCCTGATCGAAGACAAGAAATTCTGTCACTGTGTGACTTTGCCACATCCGATTTTGACCTCCAAAGAACTGGAGAAATTGCGTTCCATCGATACAGGTTTATTCCAGGCAAAAACCATTCAATCTTACTTCCGCTCGGATGGCAAACCTGGGGCATTAGAAGCAGGTTTAGAGCGCCTGTGTCGCTATGCTGATGATGCTGTACGTGATGGTTTTGAAGTCTTAATCCTTTCGGATCGCGCAATCGACTCCAAACATGCTGCGATCCCTTCCTTACTTGCTGTATCAGCTGTGCACCACCATTTGATCAAAACCGGAAATCGCGGCGCAGTAGGTCTAGTGGTCGAAGCCGGTGATGCTTGGGAAGTACACCATTTTGCCTGCCTATTGGCATTCGGTGCCACAGCGATTAATCCTTATATGGCACTGGCAAGCATCCGTACCATGAAGGAACAAAACACCTTAGATACAGAGCTTACTTGGCCAGAATTATCCAAAAACTACGTCAAGGCCGTCAACAATGGTTTGTTGAAAATTTTCTCCAAAATGGGGATCTCCACATTGCAATCCTACCACGGAGCACAGATCTTCGAGGTACTCGGCATCGACAAATCCGTTGTTGATAAATTTTTCTGCGGAGCAGTCTCACGTATCGGCGGCATGACATTAGATGATCTTGCCAAAGAAGCCCTCTCAAAACACTGGCGTGGATTTGAAAAAAGCCGTACCCCGCAAAATCTATTGCCAGAAGGCGGTATTTACCAATGGAAACGCCGCGGTGAAGGCCACCTTTGGAATCCTGACACGATTCACCTCTTGCAACAGGCCTGTCGCACTGGAGACTACGCAACCTATAAAAAATACGCGCAGAAAATCAACGAGCAAAAAGAACATATGTTTACCCTTCGTGGATTGTTGGACTTTGCAAAACATCGCAATTCTATTCCATTGGAGCAAGTAGAACCTGCTAGTGAAATTCTAAAACGTTTCGCAACCGGAGCGATGTCCTTTGGGTCAATTTCCCACGAAGCGCATAGTACCCTTGCCATCGCCATGAACCGCATCGGAGCAAAATCCAATACCGGCGAAGGTGGAGAGGATGAACTTCGTTATAAACCACTCCCAAATGGAGATTCCATGCGTTCAGCAATTAAACAGGTTGCCTCGGCTCGTTTTGGTGTCACGTCCAATTACCTGACACAAGCAGATGAGTTACAGATTAAGATGGCGCAAGGAGCCAAACCAGGTGAAGGGGGACAATTACCAGGGCCTAAAGTTGATGCCTGGATAGCAAAAACCAGACACTCTACACCGGGTGTCGGTCTGATTTCACCACCACCCCATCACGATATTTACTCCATCGAAGATTTAGCCCAGCTGATCTTTGACCTAAAAAATGCCAATCGTCAAGCAAGAATCAACGTAAAATTGGTCTCTAAAGCAGGTGTTGGTACCATTGCTGCCGGAGTTGCAAAAGCTCACGCCGATGTCATCCTCATTGCAGGTTTTGACGGCGGTACAGGCGCATCCCCAATCAGTTCAATCAAACATGCCGGTCTTCCTTGGGAATTAGGCCTTGCAGAAGCCCATCAGACACTGGTGAAAAACAAATTGCGCAGCCGTGTCGTGCTTCAAGCTGATGGTCAGGTAAAAACAGGTCGTGACATCATCATTGCTACACTATTAGGAGCCGAAGAGTGGGGTGTGTCCACTGCTGCCCTAGTTGCCGGCGGCTGTATCATGATGCGTAAATGCCACCTGAATACCTGCCCTGTAGGTGTTGCAACTCAAGATCCAGAACTGCGTAAATTATTCTCCGGAAAACCAGAAGATATTGTCAACTTATTCACTTTCTTGGCAGAAGAAGTGCGCGAAACAATGGCGTATCTAGGCTTTCGCACCATCAACGAAATGGTTGGACGAGCTCAATTCCTAAAAAAACGTGAAAATATAGATCATTGGAAAGCAAAGAAAATTGACTTTACCGATATATTGCACGTAGAGCGAAACGAGCCTGGGCAATCATTATACAATACCGAGGAGCAGGATCACGGTATGGCCATGATCTTGGATTGGGGCTTATTGAAACAGTCTAAATTGGCTCTTGATACCAAAACACCTGTATTTGGCACCTTTAAAGTAAAAAATACAGACCGTACCATCGGAACAATGCTGTCTAATGAAATATCAAAACTCTATGGTTCTGAAGGCCTACCTGATAATACCATCAATTTCAAATTTGAAGGTTCGGCCGGACAGAGCTTCGGCGCATTTTCGACCAAAGGACTTTCATTTGAGTTACAAGGTGAAGCCAATGATTATGTTGGAAAAGGGCTATCAGGAGCTCAGCTAGCCATCTATCCCGTTGCAGAAAGTGCTCTTGTACCGGAAGATAATATCATTATCGGTAACGTAGCACTATTTGGTGCAACCTCAGGTCATCTATTCGTCAACGGACAGGCCGGCGAACGCTTTGCTGTACGTAACTCAGGTGCAACAGCGGTAGTTGAGGGTGTTGGTGACCATGGCTGTGAGTACATGACTGGGGGCCGTGCGCTAATCTTGGGCGCAACAGGTCGTAACTTTGCTGCCGGAATGAGCGGCGGTATCGCATGGATCTACGACATTAACGAAGATTTCCGCGATAATTGTAATCAGGAAATGGTTGACTTAGATCCATTGGAAAGTGAAGACGAAACCGCAATCATTGCCTTGTTAAAACGTCATATCTTGCTGACCAATAGTCGCAGAGCAGATTTCATTCTACAAAACTGGTCGAGAGAAAAAAATAAATTCATTAAGGTATTCCCAAGAGAGTACAAAAATGTCATTCGTCAAAAATTGGTTGAAGCATAATATAGGAAGCACAAATCATGGGAAAAATTACAGGTTTTAAAGAATTTGAGCGCGTGCTTCCACCAAAAGAAGCTGTCGAAGCACGCGTACAGCACTTCAAGGAATTTAACAAAGGTTATTCTGAGAATGAACTTAATAAGCAGGCCGCGCGCTGTATGGATTGCGGTATTCCATTCTGCCATTCAGGCTGTCCATTGGGCAATGTTATCCCTGAATTTAATGATGCTGTATACGATGGAAAATGGGAAGAGGCCTATCAGATTTTATCCTCCACCAATAACTTCCCCGAATTTACAGGCAGAATATGTCCGGCACCGTGTGAGTCGGCTTGTGTACTGGGTATACATAGTACTCCGATCACTATTGAAGAGATTGAGAAACATATTATTGAGATCGCTTTCAAAAAAGGCTATGTCAAAGCGCACAAAAGTTATTTAAAAACAGGCAAACGCGTTGCTGTGATCGGCTCTGGTCCTGCAGGACTTGCCGCTGCAGCACAGCTTAACAAAGCAGGACACGATGTTGTCGTCTTCGAACGTGATGATCAGGTCGGAGGATTACTACGCTACGGTATTCCAGATTTTAAATTAGAAAAATCAGTGATTGATCGTCGTATCCACCTCATGAAAGAATCTGGAATCGAATTCAAGGTGAATACAGAAGTTGGCAAAGATACAAGTATTTACGAACTAAAAGCTTATGACGCTATTGTATTGGCAACAGGATCAACTGTACCCTGGCATATGCAATTACCGGGACATGATGCCAAAGGTATCCATTTTGCAATGGACTTTTTGACCCAACAAAATAAAGAAGTGAGCGGAATAACGATCGAACAAGACCGCATCCTGGCAACAGACAAACATGTTATTGTCATCGGCGACGGTGATACTGGATCAGACTGTATAGGTACATCCAACCGGCACCGTGCAAAAAGTATCACACAGATTGCCCGTAAACCAACGCCATCTAAAGAAAGGCTAAAGAGTAATCCCTGGCCAATGGATAAGCTTACATTTGGTACATCCTCTTCGCAGGAAGAAGGCTGTGAAAGACTTTGGGCTACAGAAACCCAAGAATTCGTTCAAGATGAAAATGGACATATCAAAGCAGTAAAAATCAAAGAGGTTCAATACGAAGTGGATGAATTCGGACGAAGAACCCGCTTAGGCGAATCCGAAATCCGTGAAATCCCGGCAGATCTCGTATTACTGGCTATAGGTTATCAACATACTGAACATACGCTCTTAGAGCAGTTAGGTGTACGTGTCGATGAAAAAGGAAATATCCTTGCAAATGACAAAGACTACCAAACGACAATTGATAATATCTTTACTGCCGGAGACTGCCGTAAGGGACAATCCTTGGTTGTTTGGGCCATCTCCGAAGGACGCGAATGTGCTCGAAAAGTCGATGAATACCTAATGGGTTATTCAGAGCTTGAAAGCAAAGACTTCCTGACCACAATAAATGCTTAAAAGTAGGCCGCGCTCGCCAAAAAGTTCATACAAGTGGTATACTAAGCCATCGTATAATCATTAGCGATAAGAGCAAAAGCGTGGAAAGTATAAAATTATAAAAAGGTCCGTTGAGAATTTAACGGACCTTTTTATAATCAGGCATTAGTCCCTATTTCAGTGGGTCCTTAAGTTTAACAAAATAAATGCTGTTTTTATCTACAGTCTTTATGTAAGGCAATATTTTCGACTCATAGAAACCTTTTCCAGTTACCCCAAAATCATCATCATTACATACCGCAATCAGAGATGGATGAATAACAGCCAAGCCTTCTGCTTTATCATGCGGATACAATTCCTTGATGTCAGTCATTAAATCGGCAACCAACGTTTTATTGACTGGTTTAATATTATATTTAGCCAATGTAGCCGCGTCTTTGAGTTCCTCGACAGTTTTACCGTCAAATAATTTCCCATTTACGGTATTATTCGCATCCGAGATATCTGTTGCGCCAGAAAGATCTATTTTATAAATTCGCTTAAATACAGTAGAACGAGTTGCTTCTGTCGCGTATTCCCCATCGCGTTCCAAGACAATAAATGTTGAATTGCTCACGGCAGCGATTTCACTCACAGCCTGCAAATCGCTACGCTCCATCATATAGACATATTGTTTCGTGGCGCCGCTCGCAATATCCAGCGTAACAATACGGATTGCCAACGAGTTTTTAATCGCATCTTTCGATGGATTATACAGTGGAAATTGCATGATACCGACTAGAGTCTTTCCATCTGGGGTAATTGTCAAACCTTCCATTCCGCGATTAGGACGACGTTTGGCAAATACCAAAGGCAACTTTTTACCCGTAGACCACGGATTAATCCGTTCGATTTCTTTTCCCGAAACGTCAAAGTGAACAATATGTGGTCCATATTCGTCACTGACCCACCAAGAACCATCCGCAGCCCTTGCTAGTCCCTCGGAATCGATTCCATTCTCACTTTTCCCTAGATCTTTACCATCAACCCCCAATGCTTTTTCCCCAGAACCACCCTTTCCTTCAGGATTTGGCAGACCATTCAATTTCAAGCCATCTTTATTTTTTAATTCGATAACAGACTCCAATGTTAGCGTATTTTCCTTTAACCTAAATTTACCAATCTGTGGTGCAAATGCTGGAGTAGCAAATACTTTGCTATCACTTTCAGTTCCATCAATATTCGGTCCCCGATCAGTTAAAAGATAAAATATGGATTTATCAGTAGGATCTTGAACCATCGATGACCCATAGCCTCCATTATACACTTTTACACCATTAATATCACTTAATACTTTTGGATCTGTTGCTATTGCCTTTTGGGGATAGGTCAATTCCACAATCGGGTCAATAATCTGCGACACATCATCTTTACTACATGAAGCACACAATAGGGCCATCCCCAGTACACTGTATATTTTTTTCATCTGTTCAAATTTTTAAATAATGCTTACTGCTGTTCAGGTTTATTCGAATAACCAAATTTTATTCCTCTCACCTTGCATGCCTGATAAAACAGTACGGTTAATCTAAACGATCTATGCTTGGCCGGCTGTCCGAATACTGCTGCAAACATAATGGCCAGATATTAGCCAATCATTAACATAAGTTTAAATAAACTGCACCTATCGCAAAAATCATCCTATAAAAATTAAATACCCGCGGTTATGGAATTTTGAATTTTCCTGCATCACTAGAAAAATAAAAGCTAATTGTGCCGCGAACCATCGATGTATTCACGGACCTCATTTACTAAACATAGAAAGATGAAAAAGATCATAATTGCCCTTTTCATAATTTTGGTATTTTCCAATGTGAATACGAAATCTCAGATCAGAACTACACGCGAAATACCCCGTTTAGAAATTATAAACGACAATGGCCAGCAAAACAAGGTGATGTTGGCAGACCTCAAAGTAGATGTCGTCATCTTTGGAAATATAGCCAAAACGACAATGACAATGATCTTCGAAAATAAGACCAATCGCGATCTCGAGGGCGAACTGACATTCCCCATGCCGGAAGGCGTCTCCGTAAGCGGTTATGCCTTAGATATTAATGGGAAATTACGCCAGGCAGTTCCAGTCGATAAAAATAAAGGTACCGAAGTATTTGAAAGTATAGAAACACGTAGGGTCGATCCAGGACTATTGGAAAAAGTCGAAGGAAATAATTTCCGTACCCGCATTTATCCTTTGCCAGCGAATGGTAAACGGACTATTCAGATCAGTTATTCCGAAAATCTAATTACGGAATCCGATCATGCTCGTTACTACCATCTACCCTTAAACTATACGTCCCCCATTGAAAATTTCGTCTTGGATATTCATGTCTTTCAGGATACACATAAGCCAGATTTCACAGAGAAACCAGATGGTTCTCTAGCATTCTCTCAACACAATAACAATTACACAGCTTCTTTACATCAACAACAGTTTAGATCCCAGCGAAATTTAGTCATTCAACTGCCAACAGACAACAGGGAAACATCAGGTCTATTTCAGGCAAATAATGACAATACCTTTTATTTTCTTGCCAATGCAAGCGTCAACTCCGTAAAACCTGCTCAAAAAAAATGGGGGCACAGCATTGGAATTATATGGGACCGTTCGCTCAGTAGTAAAAACAGAGATATTGAAAAGGAACTCGCGCTATTAGATCTCTTCTTTAAAGAAAACCCCAATATGACTGTTGATCTTGGCTTATTGGATATTCAATTTGTAAAAGGGCATACCTTTCAGGTAAGTCAAGGTAATTGGAATGATCTCAAAAACTACCTCAAAGGAATTGATTACGATGGCGGTACAGATTATAGCCAAATAAAGGCAGGTGTAATACAGGCCAGCGATTACCTGCTATTTAGCGATGGCCTTTCCACATTTGGTCAAAGTGAAATTAGCCTTGAAAATCCAGTCTATTGCATCACTTCATCCAATGGATCAGACTATGGTGTCCTAAAACAAATCGCCCAGAAACATATTGGAAAGATGATCAATTTAACCAATACTTCAGTAAATCAAGCGTACAATAATCTAAATACGATAGACCTTATTTACCTGGGGATAAAAGAACAGCATGATTTTGAGGAGGTTTATCCTCAAAAAGGCACCGCAATACAAGCTAATTTTTCTATCGCTGGCTTAGGGAAACGTCCGGGATTGAAGCAGCTCACGCTACTTGTAGGGGATGGACAGCATGCTCCAAAAGAAATTAGCATAGCACTGCAACCAGATCATGGCGAAATTGACCTACAACAGATCTGGGCGCAGAAGAAAATCGAAGCATTGGATCTTCAATACGACAACAATCGTGAGGAAATAGAAACCTTGGGTAAACAATTCGGAATCGTGACGCGAAATACGAGCCTAATTGTACTGGAAACCGTAGAAGATTACATACGTTACGCAATAACACCTCCAGAAGAATTACTCCCGCAATTTAATGCACTCCAAAAAGAACATGCAATCGAACGTGAAGAGCGTGTAGCGAATCTCTTAGATAAGGCCGAAAATAGTGCAGAACAACTGCGCTCCTGGTGGAAAACCGATTTTCAGCAAAAAAAGAAATACCCACAGCGTAATAGATTGATTCCAATTCCCGAACTTGCCGTTGCTGAAGAAATCGCCAACCCAGCGGATCCTATTATACCTATTCCGTCGCGCCCTTCAGCCAGCCCCGTCGCGACAGCACGAGCCGAAGAATTCAGATCATCAGATGCCGCCAGTGAAAAAAGATTGTCGGTTGGCGGCAATTCAAGCACTGCCCATGCAGCAACCAGCGAACTGGCAATGGCGACCTTATCTGATGACGCTCTTCAGGAAACAGTTGTTGTTCAATCCTTAGAAGGACGTGTAGCTGGCATACAAACTGCCAACACCATCGCTAACATACGCGGAAAAATCAGCATCCCCGAAATCAAAGAAGACCAAGCCTATTTGCAGGACCTTATTCAATCCAAAGATCCCTACAAAAGCTATCTTCAACTTCGGAATCAGTACATGGGAACACCAACTTTCTATTTTGATGTTGCAAACTTCTTTTTCAAAAGAGGAGATCGAGACAAAGCCTTACTCATCTTAAGTGCACTCGCAGACTTACAAATTGAAAATATAGATCTGTACAAAACCATCTCCTATAAGTTACGTGAATGGGGAGATTACGACAATGCACTATTCATTACAGCTAAGGTATTAAAATGGCGTCCTATGGATCCACAAAGTCACCGCGATTATGCCCTTGTCTTACAGGACAAAGGTATGTTCAAGGAAGCATTAGAACAATTATATGGGATTTTAACCCAGAGCTACTCCCCGGAAGCTGCCGACCGCGATGACGGTATTGAAGAAACATTGGTTATGGAAATCAATAATCTCATTAAGGCAAACAAATCGGCAGGCTCTACCCTAAGATTGGACAAAAAATTGATTGCAGACCTACCGGTTGACATTCGAGTTGTCATCAACTGGAATTCACAAAACACGGATATCGACCTTTGGGTAACGGATCCAAATCAAGAAAAATGCTTTTATAGTAATCCTGCCACAGCCATTGGAGGAAGACTCAGCAATGACTTTACTGGCGGCTACGGTCCTGAACAATTTTTATTGAAAAAAGCATTGAAGGGAAAATACAAAATTGAAGTTGATTTCTTTAACGATGGTTCCCTGACCCTAGCAGGTCCAGCAGCCGTCATGGCTGAAATCTATACTTACTATAGCAGTGGAAAGCAGGAACGAAAAATTGTTACGATCTATCTGGACCGCAATAAAGAACGCAGTGTAGGGATTGGCGAGTTTTCATTTCAATAGATCAACAGCGACAGCAGATGATCAAAAGTCAAATAAGCCTGTTGAAAATTGAATCTCCGAAACGATGCTGTAGAGTAACACGTATAAATCAAATAAGTCGGGTGCTGTCTAAAAAAGATTGGATAGCACCTGATTCAACTAATGCAATTTACGGATAACCAAATCTTTTTGTCTATTTTCCAATTTGGTCTTTACATAAGGGTAAGTGAATACCGCCCCCAAGACAATACAGGCTCCAAGATAAAAGCCGCCGCTCATGGTCTCCTTCTGTCCAAAGATCAACATCGCCAAGAGAATACCATAAACGGGCTCCAGGTTTGTTGTCAGCGCAACAGTAAAGGCTGACAGCTCTTTCATGACGGCAACACCCATCACATAAGCAACAGCAGTACAAACCACCCCTAACAATAAAAGATAGATTAGATCTTGTTGTCCCAATCGCATTTCGGCATTAAAATCTCCTGTAAATAGCATCAATATGCTGATCCAAAAGCATGCCCCCATCATCTCATAAAACGTAATCAGTGTAGGACTAGATTTCTTAACCATCCGTGCATTGGCAATAGAAAATATACTTGCACAAAATGCACAGCCAAGCCCGGCCAAAAGACCAATAAGGTAATGTGTCTCAAAAGAGAAGATGGTATAAATACCGATAATGATGACCAAACCAACAACAATGTCCAACAGCGCAATGCGCTTTTTATTTATAATAGGTTCCAATATTGCCGTAAACAATGTCACCGAGGAAAGTGTTACTAACGTCACTGAAACTGTAGAAACTTTAATCGAATAGAAAAATAGTACCCAATGCAACCCGACAACCGCTCCAACCATAAAAAATTGGAGAAACTGTTTCCGCGAAACTACTATCGACTGTTTGGTTACCAAAAAATAGATCAACAGCGCGATAGACGCGATTGCAACACGATACCACACTAAATGAAGGGCAGATACGGAGATCAGACTCCCCAAAATCCCGGTAAATCCCCAAATAAGTATGGTTAAATGCAGAATTAGAATATTCCGATTTAATTGAAATTTAGTCATATTCTCTAGAATACATGTGTATAGAAATGATGAGCAATACCTACTATTCCCCTTTAAAAGGCAAGCTCATTGAAGTTATTGAAAACTGAACAAAAATTATTTCGGCGCTTTAATCGCCAAATATATTGCTACCAAAAAGAAAGTAACATTTGGAATCAATACGGCTATCAACGGTGGCAGTCCCCCTTTCAAAGAAAACATAGTTGCAAACTGTATAAAGACGATATACGTAAAACTTAACGCGATACCGATACCCAGACTCAATCCTATACCCCCACGCACTTTCTTGGAGGACAGTGCCACACCCATCAAAGTCAGTACAAAAGCGGAAAATGGATACACATAACGCTTGTATTTCTCAAGCAATAAATCGTTCATCACCCCTGTACCACGGATTTCCTCTTTACGGATCCGAATATTTAATTCGTGTGTATCCATGGCGGTAAACATATTGTCACGTACCTCAAAATCCGAAGGTTTCATATCCAAGGTTGTGTCTTTAACAGTACCTTTATCCATGCGTTCATGTAGTCCATTGATAATACGATTGGTATACCCTTCGATCTTCCATTTTGTTGCCACCGAGTCCCAGGTAATACGGTCAGCCATCATTTTCTCCTTGAGGGTATCCCCTTTAAAAATTTCAAGTACAAAGCCGTATCCTGTTTTGGTTGTATTATCAAAATTGTCTATATACACATAGCTGTTTTTGTCCAATTGCATGTGAGTAGAAACCCTCGAATTATCCTTGGGTGGCTTTACATAGATATTTTCAAAATCAACCTTCATTTTATTCGTATTCGGAATAATAAAAATGTTGAATACCAAAGAAATGGCAAATATCAGGGTTGCAGCGATCATGTAAGGACGAAGCAAACGGTTAAAGCTATACCCTGCGCTTAGAATTGGGACAATCTCAGTTTGGTCCGCCATCTTGGACGTAAAGAAAATTACCGCAATAAAATTGATCAATGGGCAAAGGAAGTTCAGATAAAAAGGAATGAACCCAGCATAATATTCAAAAATAATCTTATCTAGAGGAGCATGATACTTTAAAAAATCATCCAATCGTTCGGACACGTCGAAAACCACCATGACAACAGTAAATATGGCCATAGTGAATAAAAAAGTACTTAGATACTTTTTAATAATGTAACGATCGATTAACGACAGCATTTCCTTTAACTTGAACGAGTTACTCTTATAAACGTTGATCCAATATTTTTACCATTTTGTTTTTCCAATCGTAGAAAGTTCCATCAATGATTCGCTCCCTAGCCTGATTAACCAACCAAAGGTAAAAATGTAAATTATGCAAAGATGCAATTTGTGCTCCAAGAATTTCTTGCGATTTAATCAAATGTCGAAGATAAGCTTTTGAATAAAATTGATCTGCATGCAAATCGCTTTCCACTTCTATTGGCGAAAAATCATCTTTCCACTTCTCATTTTTGATATTGATAATCCCATTTTGTGTGAATAGCATACCATTTCTAGCGTTGCGGGTTGGCATGACACAATCGAACATATCCACCCCTAAGGCAATATTTTCAAGAATATTCACGGGCGTGCCCACCCCCATAAGATAACGTGGCTTGTCATGCGGCAAGATATCGCAGACAACCTCGGTCATCGCGTACATTTCTTCCGCAGGCTCCCCTACCGACAATCCGCCAATCGCATTCCCATCACGATTAAATGAGGCAATAGTCTCTGCAGATTTCATCCTTAAATCTTTATAAACAGAACCTTGAACAATTGGAAATAAAGTTTGATCATAGCCATAAAGCGGATCCGTACTATCAAAACGATCTACACAACGTTTTAGCCAGCGATGTGTCATATCCAAAGAACGACGTGCATAATTATAATCACATGGATAAGGTGTACACTCATCAAATGCCATAATAATATCGGCACCGATAATACGTTGCGTATCCATGACATTTTCTGGTGTAAAGAGATGCTTTGATCCATCAATATGAGAACGAAAGGTAACCCCCTCTTCTTTAATCTTACGTACTTCCGTCAATGAATATACCTGATAACCACCCGAATCGGTCAAAATAGGACCATCCCAACCGTTAAACTTGTGCAATCCACCCGCTTTATTCAATACATTCAATCCTGGTCTTAAATACAAATGATAGGTATTACCCAAAATAATCTGCGCTTCAATATCATTCTTCAATTCATGTTGATGAATTGCTTTCACTGTACCTGCCGTACCAACAGGCATAAAAATAGGTGTTTGAATGGGACCGTGTGCAGTTTCGACAACACCTGCACGTGCTTTAGACAGCTTATCTTGTGCTTGTAGCGTAAATTTCATTAATATTTTTCCTCTGAGACTATTTCTATTTTAAAGGATGATCGACCATGAACATGGCATTATTGACTGTTGGACTAAAAACCATACACCCTTATTTCCAACAACTTGCAGATTAAAAAAGCTTCGTAACTTTCTGTATTGCTGCCCAAGCCCGGATTCATCCCTAGAATACGTTGCAAAAATACTATAAAAAGATTTGCAAACAGGATGTTTCAAAAATAAATTATCATTTTTCAGCTGTAAAAAAGTTGTGGAAAGCACTTATCTTTGTGAGCTATGCTTGACCTTCACGTATTTTTGGCCAATCTCCCCTATATTGCTTTCGGAGTATTGGGCCTTTTTCTATGTATACAATTATACTACATCTTATTTGTATATAGTAAATTGAGCCGTTATCAAATTAAACCAATACAAGAAGGAACGGAATTCCCACCGCTATCCGTAATTATTTGTGCACACAATGAACAGGATAATATCGCCCAATTCCTCCCGGAGATAATGCATCAAGATTATCCTAATTTTGAAGTAATCGTTGTCAATGATTTTTCGACAGACAATACACCTTGGATATTACATGAATTCGAAGCAAAATATCCCAATTTAAAAATTGTCGATATCAAAGAACATATCCGCCTAAAACATGGCAAGAAGTTCGCCGTAAGTATGGGTATCAAGGCTTCAAAACACGAGATACTGGTGTTTACCGATGCAGACTGTGCACCACAATCCAATCAATGGCTTAAAGAAGTCGCAGCTGCTTTCAGACCTGAAACAGAAATTGTGCTCGGCTATTCCCCATATTTTAAGAAAAAAGGGGTATTAAATCTATTGATTCGATTTGAAACCAGTCATACGGCCATGAGTTATTTCTCCTATGCCCTGAAGGGGAATGCTTATATGGGGGTCGGTCGGAATATGGCTTACAAAAAAGATCTCTTCTTTCGAAACAAAGGGTTTGCAGCCCACATGCATATTAAATCGGGCGATGATGATCTCTTTGTCAACCAAAATGCAAATCCGGTCAATGTCAACATCGTACTGTCGGCAGGATCCATTGTCTATTCCGAACCCAAAACGACTTGGAAAAGCTACTACAAACAAAAAGCAAGGCATTCAGGTGCATCTACTATTTATAAAAAACGTCATCAACGCATGCTGGGAACCCAGCTGCTATCCGCATTCCTGTTTTACATAGCAGTCATTGCGACCACAGTTGCTTTCCCAATGTACTGGTATGTGCCTTTGAGTGCCTACCTCCTTCGGCTTATTGCACAATGGATAATATTTAACAACATCTATAAAAAACTAGCAGTAAAGGAACTGATTTGGTGGTTGCCTTTGGTAGACTTCATCTACTATTTCTATATTTGCATCAATGGTATGTTCAGCAGAAAAAAGAAAAAAATAAGCTGGAAATAGTTCACATTTAAAACATCACACTTTGAATCCAACAGTCGATATCATCTATAATTATTTTCCAAAACTGACTGAAAGTCAGAAAGAGCAGTTTGCAAAGCTAGCCGATTTATATACGTTTTGGAATAGCCAAATCAATGTCATATCGCGTAAAGATATTGATAGCCTCTACCTACATCATGTATTACACTCGCTGGGTATCGCCAAATTTGTCCAAGAGTTTACACCTGGAACACAAATTTTGGACGTGGGGACAGGAGGGGGCTTTCCGGGCATCCCAATGGCCATTATGTTTCCAGAAGTCAAATTCCACTTGGTCGATTCGATTGGCAAAAAAATAAAAGTCGTACGGGAAGTTGCAGCCGGATTAGGGCTTAATAATGTCGAAGCGGACCATATCCGTGCCGAACAGCTGGACGACAAATATGACTTTGTGCTATCAAGAGCGGTAACAAGACTCGCTGAATTTACACCTTGGATAAGAAACAAGTTTTCAAAAAAAGATAAAAACGGAATTCCCAATGGCATTCTTTATTTAAAAGGAGGCGATCTCACTGAAGAAATCAAAGAATCCAAACTTAAAGCAGAATTACATCCACTGTCAGATTACTTTAAAGAAGAGTTCTTCGATACAAAATATTTGGTCTATGTACCAATGTAGTTAAAGCTTGGCATTACCCATCGGAAACTGAAGCCGCTTATGGATTATGTCTACAGAATCGAGGTAGTTTCTTAAACACTGATGGATATAAGCGATCTTCTCATAACGATCATTCTCTCGAAACCATTTTAAGGAAGGCTCATAGTATATCCTAAATTTGCGCAACGAATCTCCCGACAACTTACTATACTCCTGCGTTAGCGGATACCATTCTTCCCGGATCAGATCCTGATGGTATTCCTTTTCAAACTGACGCTGGAGCTTCCTTGAATTTCGTCCCTTCCGGCTAAATTTATTATAAAGCTTGTTTAGATTGACAGCAATCCCACCTCGATGGGGAAGGGTAACCATATTTTTAGTATCGCCCCAAAAAAAGATGGATTTATATTCCTCCTTTTTTTCACCCCATTTATCCCCTGCTGATTTGCGTTTGATCGAAACAGTATCCAAACGAAGCGTATCCCGTTTACTTCCTCTTTCCTCAATAGTATCCTGATTATAAGAAACTATTGGATAGGCAAAAATACCCTGCCGATAAAATGAAAAATAGAAACAAAAAAACAATAAAGATAGAAATGCGATCCGCACCATATTTACAATTGATTAACTAAAACTAATCAATTAAAAATAAGGTTAAAAAGTCTTTAACCGCCTTTAACTATCTTTAACTAAAAAAGTTAATACCCTAACTCTCTTTTGATTTCAAGGCCAATGAGATTGATTTCCTCATCCATTCCGAACATCGGTAGTTCTGTCTCTGGATTCAATTTTAACCAGTTGGTATCATTATCTTTAATAATCTTGACGTATTCCGTGCCATCTTTAAAAATAACATAGGTATCCTCTTCCTCAGGGAAGACAGAATAAACTATATCTCCCAATTCAATATCAAAAGGTTCTTTCATTTCCATCGTTAAAATATTTATTATTCGAACAAAGTTACCAATTCCTCTTCGCTCTTTCCAAAATAGACCGATATTTCCTACCATATTAAACCTGGTCCCTACCCCTCTTATCGATATTGCTTAATTGGAACAAAAAATACAGTGCTCCGAGCAATTCTAACAAAAAGTACAGCAGCTACTTATATTTTTCTTATCTTTAAACAAACCCAATTATGAAACTAATTTATCCCATAGCTTTGACGCAAATCAAGGGCATTGGCCCTCGAACGGCACGTAATATCATTGAACAAGGACATAGTCTAGCCGATGTGTTCACCTATTCAAAACGAGAATTGATGCAGCTTCCTGGAATACGGGAGTCAATCGCTGAAGCAATATACAACAAAAGTTATATGCCCGCCTGCGAAAAAGAACTTGCTTTTATCGACAAACATCAGATACAAGCCTTGTGGCTGGAAGACGAAAATTACCCAAACAGACTTCGCCAATGTGAAGATGCTCCGCTTGTTGTCTACTATAAGGGCAACCAGCCGCTAAACAGTTCGAAGATCATTAGTATTGTTGGTACTAGGCATGCAACCCACTATGGCCAGAAAATATGCGAAGATCTGCTGGACGCCATGAATGGATCCAAAGACACCTTGATTGTTAGCGGTCTTGCCTATGGTATAGATGCATTGGCACATCGCAATGCATTAAAGAACAATCTACCTACCATTGCCGTATTAGGACATGGCCTCGATCGAATTTATCCAGCATCTCATCGTGAGCTTGCCGCGAAAATGTTAGACCATGGCGGCTTACTGACAGAATTTACATCCAATACCTTACCCGAACGCGGTAACTTCCCTATGCGCAATCGAATTATAGCTGGGATCGCCGATGTCACCATCGTCGTGGAGGCAGCCATTAAAGGCGGTGCTTTGATCACTGCAGAGCTGGCCAACAGCTACAACCGTGATGTATGTGCTTTTCCAGGTTCCATTTATGAAAAAAGCTCCGAAGGCACCAACTACCTCATCAAAACCAACCGCGCACATATGATTCGAGGACTTCAGGATCTTGAATACCTCATGAATTGGGAAATCACCAAAAAAACTGCGGAGCCACAGCTTAGCCTCCCATTAACATTGACGAAAGATCAGCAACTCCTTTTTACGCTCATTCAACAAAAGGGACAACTCGAATTAGATGAATTGATTGAACTCACAAAATGGCCACAAAGCAAATTGGCATTAATCTTACTGGAACTCGAAATGCAATCATTCATTCATGCCCTGCCTGGCAAAAGATATAAAACCGTTGGAATGGTAGAAGCTCAAAAAAACTGATACACTTTACCCAAAAAGCCAAAGGCCGTTGCTATTATCGCACATATCAAAGTAAGAAGCACGACATGTTACTTCCAATATTCATAAACTAAACCAACAAAACAAACAATTAATGAACGAAAACAACACAAAAAGTATCTGGAAAGTCATCGGCGCATCCTCCATGGGCACACTCATCGAATGGTATGACTTTTTTATCTTTGGGAGCCTATCGATCGTAATTTCCACCAAATTCTTCCCCGCAGAAAATCCAACAGCTGCTTTCCTTTCCACATTAGCCACATTTGCGGCTGGATTTGTCATTCGCCCATTTGGTGCCCTATTTTTTGGCCGACTAGGTGATATCATCGGTCGAAAATATACGTTTATGGTTACCTTAATGCTTATGGGCGGAGCAACATTTCTTATAGGCTGCATTCCAAGCTATGAAAGCATCGGATTTTGGGCTCCCCTGCTCGTTTTGATCCTTCGCCTGTTACAAGGTCTTGCCCTCGGTGGAGAATATGGCGGCGCAGCCACTTACGTGGCCGAGCATGCGCCTATTGGGCAGCGAGGATACTGGACCTCCTGGATACAGACAACAGCGACATTTGGCCTCTTTATATCACTAGTCGTCATCCTACTGACCAAAAGCCTTCTCACCGAATCACAATTTGACATCTGGGGATGGCGGGTTCCTTTCTTACTCTCTTTAGTTATGGTATATGTCTCCTACCTTATTCGTAAAAAAATGAAGGAGTCACCCGAATTTAGCAAAGCTAAAGCAGAAGGTAAAACAAGTACAAATCCTTTAAAAGAAAGTTTCGGCAACCGATACAACCTCAAATTTGTGCTGCTCGCACTATTTGGTGCCGCCATGGGACAAGGTGTTGTTTGGTACACCGGACAGTTCTATTCCATGAGTTTCATGAAAACAGTGATGCACCTACAATCGGATCAGGCAGATACCATTCTTGGGATAGCCCTACTTTTAGGGACACCATTTTTTGTCGTGTTTGGATGGCTCAGTGACAAAATTGGACGAAAGTGGATTATGCTCGGCGGTATGTTACTCGCTGTATTGACCTATCGCCCAATTTATGAATCGATGTACCAACTTTCCAATGCAGCGCACAAAGTCAAACTGAATGAAACAGTCGAAAGTCCGACGGTTACAGAAAAAACAGAAATAAAATCAGTTGTCAAAACACAATATGACGACGGAACCGAAATCAATCGTACTAAAACAATACACCAATCGGGCAAACTAAAAGGCCAGCAAACAGTCACAACAACTGTTCATATTGCCAACTGGAACTACATATGCCTCATTCTCCTCATCTTTATTCAGGTGATTTATATTACCATGGTATACGGTCCCATTGCAGCCTTTCTCGTCGAACTGTTCCCGGTAAAGATCCGCTACACGTCCATGTCTTTGCCTTACCATGTTGGAAACGGAATATTCGGTGGACTCCTACCCGCCGTATCCACTTACCTAACGACCAATGCCGAAGTAGCTCAGACACCACAATTTTATCTTGCGGGACTATGGTATCCGATTATTATCGCAATTGTATGTTTTATCATCGGCAGTATTTATATCAATAACAAATCAACGCCCACTAATCATGAATAATATCAAAAAATTACTTGGCATACTCTGGATTACTTTAGCGCTTTTCACCGCTTATTTTTCCGTTTTTGAACTGGCATTGCCAAAAATCTCCACCGGCCACCAGGAAGATGTAGTATTTGGAATCATTATCCTATGTATCTTAACACCGATTATCTCCATTGGACTTGGCCTATTTGGGTATTATTCGCTATTGGGAGAATATGATCAAAACAAAATGTAAGTGTTTTTAACCACTTCAAAATAAATTATCAGCATGATAATCAATCGCATAAGATAAAATAGCATTTTTTCTTTCCTAAAACTGTTTTTTTTTCTACTTTTGTGACGGGTAAGTCTTCTACGACCAGCTCCCATTGACTCCCCCAGGTTGGGAACAAAGCAAGGGTATTTGGTTGAGCGGTGCGATAGAAGTAGCTTACCCTTTTTTGTGCCCTAATTTTTGGCTGAACTGCCACTCCAAAATTAATTTCAATCTAATAATCAGCTCAATGTCTTATATAGCCCAATGGTGGCCCATAGTCCCATTATGAATAGAAGGCCTGTTAGACAAGGCGTTTTCATCGCGTGGCCTACACATTCAACATAATTATAATTGTATATAAACTCAAATTTATATAAGTTTGTAATCGAATAAGAACTATCGTATGAGTTGGTTTAAAAGAGAAAAAGCTGGTATTAGCACAGCTACCGCTAATAAAAAAGAAGCACCTGATGGCATGTGGAACAAATGTCCCACTTGCAAAAAGCCATTATTGCATCTTGAACAAGTAGAAAATGACTATGTTTGTCAATATTGTGGCCACCATTTAAGAATTGGCTCCAAAGAATATTTTTCAATTTTATTTGACAATAACGAATTTACCGAACTATTTCCCAATCTCAGTTCGGGTGACCCATTAGAATTCTTCGATTCAAAGCCATATCCCGATCGTTTAAAAGAAAGCCAAGCCAAAACAGGCCTTAAAGATGCCTTACGTTCTGGACATGGAAAAATGAATGGCCAAGATATTGTTATCGCCTGTATGGACTTTAGTTTTATCGGCGGATCAATGGGGTCAGTGGTCGGTGAGAAAATAGCACGCTCGATAGATTACTGTATTGCGCATAAAATTCCATTTATGCTCATCTCAAAATCAGGCGGTGCACGCATGATGGAAGCTGCATTTTCATTGATGCAAATGGCTAAAACTTCGGCTAAATTAGCCCTATTGGCCAAAGCAGGCCTTCCGTATATCTGTTTGCTGACAGATCCAACAACGGGGGGAGTTACAGCATCTTATGCCATGTTGGGTGATGTAAATATTGCAGAGCCAGGTGCGTTAATCGGGTTTGCTGGCCCACGTGTCATTAAAGAAACAATAAAAAAGGATCTACCAAAAGGGTTCCAGACTTCAGAATTTGTTCTTGAACATGGATTTTTAGATTTCATTGTCGACCGCAGACAGTTGAAAAACAAGGTAGCTACTTATCTAAAATTAGTCGGATAATTAATCTTCCAGAAGATAAAACAGAAAGCGGTACCAAAAATAGTTTTGGTACCGCTTTTCTCTTTTTAAACACCATCAAATAGTCCTATTCAAAGATATCGCCAAAATGACCATAGCCTTCTCCTGTTTAAATAGTCCGGTTCACCTTCCTTATCATACGCTTCCCGCTCAAAAGAAATATGCAGATAAGCGCCATGAAAATCTTTCAATTGAATAAAGCGAAAGACAAATTCAATAAGATACCATACATAAAAGAAGAGAATACCCAATTCAAGCGCTTGACGCAAATGTATACGTTCATGACGGATCAGATTCTCGTTGCATTTGAAAGAAGTGCTTTTTAAAAAGATAAAGGGATAAATAGTAATTGCATTCGCTCTCCCAAAAGAAAATAAATTTGTCCAAAATTTGCTAACGATAACCATACCTAATACTTTAACCCTTTTCACACGAATCAAACTTATAAAAATTTACGCTTACCCACAATAATTAGCGATTACATATAGATTAGATTACTTTGTTCGCTTTCATTGAGTCACTACATAAGATGATCGCAAAAATTTCTTTTTGAATAGGAATTTTTATTAAGTTTGCTATAGATTAATTGTGAAGATATGCCGTACAAAGAGCGTGAAATAAATAAATTGTATTATACTATGGGAGAAGTTACAGAGATGTTCGAAGTAAACGCCTCCCAAATACGTTTTTATGAGCGTGAGTTTGATATTTTACAACCTAAAAAGAATAAAAAAGGTAATCGCCTTTTTACACAGGAAGATATTGCCAATTTAAAAATTATTTTCAATCTGGTTAAAAACAAAGGTTATACGCTTCAAGGAGCACGCGATTATCTGCGAGACAACAAATCAGAAGCAAAAGAGAACCAACGCGTTATCGATTCACTTGAACGTCTAAAGAGCTTTCTTGTTGAAGTTCGTGATTCCTTATAACAACCCTATTTACTGCAGAAATCCTTTTGTTGAACAGAAGTCCCCAAGAGCATACGGAGCAACACTGTCTAATAGAGCAAAGACGATGCATCTATTTTTCAAAACGTGACATACCAAGATAAACAGCCCACGGTGGATCTTCTGCTGGAAACAAATGGTAGCCGCTTTGTCTAACGCCCATTCAGCTCAATTACCTCAAGATTTTCAATTTTATCCGCATGAATGTCAAATCGCATCAATGTGCGCACTTTATGCCAGCCGTGCTTTCCTGCTGCCCCAGGATTGAGGTGAAGGCATTGTATTTTGGGATCGAACATCACCTTTAAAATGTGTGAGTGTCCTGTGATAAATAACTTCGGAGGATTTTTCATTAATTCCCCCTTAACACGCGCAGCATATTTCCCTGGATAGCCACCAATATGCGTCATAAAAACGTCTACTTCCTCACATCTAAATCTCAAATCTTCAGGAAATTGCAGACGAATATCCTGACCATCAATATTTCCATACACGCCGCGTAATGGTTTAAAAGAAGCCAGCCGGTCTGCAATAACACCTTCACCAAAATCTCCGACATGCCAGATCTCGTCGCAGGCTGCAAAATGAGTAAATACCGCTTCGTCTAGAAAAGAATGTGTATCCGAAAGTAATCCGATTTTTGTCATAACCTAAAAAGCTAAAAAATAAGGGGCCAATACGCTGCGATAAGCTGCTGAATAAATACCCTTCCCTGCGTATATAACAAACTCACGTACAGCAACCGATTCGACAGGCTTCCGTTCAAATGTAATAATCTTACGGATGACGGATCCACCTTCAAAAGAACTTATCTGAACTTCAGCACAACAATAAAGAGCGTGCTCTGCTGAAATCTTCATCAGTATATCTGCCAAAGTAGTAGGAACGATCAGAATTAATTTCCCCTGATTCGATAAGCGTAAAGAAGCGAAATCCAATAATTCAGCAAAAAAATCCAGGTCAGCATGCCGCGCGAGCTTCTTTCGATCGTCAGGATTATGGAGTGAATCGGTATAAAATGGTGGATTCGAAACAATCAAATCATAAGGCTCTGCCATTTCCATACGCTGAAAGGCACAGGCGTGAAGCTTAAGCCGTTCACAGAAAACGGAATGACGAAAATTTTTATCTGCCATCGCAGCAGCTAAAGAGTCCATCTCGACAGCCTCTACCCAACTGTGCGCAAACCGTTGAGCCAACATCAATGCAATGACTCCCGTTCCTGTACCGATATCCAGAATTCGACCTAAAGTCCCCGCTTCCAACAATGAAGCCAATAATACGCCGTCTGTGTTAATCTTCATTGCACAATCAGACTGATCAACCTCAAATTCTTTAAATCGAAATATCGACGCCATAGACCAAAGATAAAACTTTTAAAGCCGTTGGCGCAAACAAACGAATATATCCTGCGATTTATTTACTAATTTAGTCTGCAATAAATCTAGATAAACCATGAGTATCCGCCAGTTTGCTTTTTTCATGTTGATCATCAGTAGCATCCTTTCCACCACACCCGTGCATGCACAGGAAAATTGTGAACGATATACGGTTGAAACCCTTCCTTTGTTGACAAAAGCCTTAAACAACAATGAGTTTGAAAAAATTGTCCCCTTACTGAACACTATACAAGCAAGCTGCGGCATCAACGAATATATACAAAGACTACGCATCCTAATACTCATTATTGAAAAGAAAAATAGCACGACAGCGATCGACCTATACTGGAACAATCAATTTGATAAGAGCCTGCTCCAAAGGCTCGATGCAGCAGATCAAGAAGATTTTACTACCCAATATGAGCAAAATAAAGCAAAATTCCATTTCTATCCATTACGCCATCCACTAGATAACCTTATCAAATTAAGAGCAAAAGCACTACTTGCATCTGATAATTATACATTAAGCGGCCAGGAAACAAATATCCTTCATCTCTTTGCCGATACACAAATTGAAGAAATTCCAGACAAACAAGCCAATACACAAAGTGATGAACAACGATTTCCAACCCCTAAAGGATATAAAGACCGGCATAAGGCCAAACTAGGCTATGTACCTTCCATTGGCGTGATGAGCCCGCTAGGAGGAGGCAACAAAGTGTTCGGTACAAACGTAACGCTCGGATTTATGCTGATGAGCTCCTTAGAAAGGAAATTGATCTTTGAAGGAGGTTTAAAGGTACGCATCAACGCAAACGATCGCGATATCGACTATAATTATGATGGATCAGAAGTAGCAGTCAATTCAACAGCGACCGCTTTTATGGGAGGTGCTGTAGGCTATAAAGTTTTTGACAACGACCAATTCATCCTGATTCCAAAAGCCATACTAGGTATTGATATCACAGATACCGGCATTACAGAGAATACGTATTCTTCAGGCTATTATGATCCGGATGGTTACTATTATGATGGTGGATACACAGAAAATATGGTTACCATCAACAATATTCACCTCGGACTTGGTATTTCCTCACTATTTCGCATGAAAAACCAAAAATACATCGGCTTCGAACTAGGCTATCATTACGCACCGTATGACGCAAGTAGCAAAGTACTGAGCCCCATCCAAGCCAACTACGGAAGCTTAGCACTATGCTTTAGATTTTAAGAAAATGTCGGTAATCCAAAATGAATAAGTCAGTATATGCTTGTACAACCAAGATAGCACGCTACTGTGCTATTCCAATCGAAAAATAAGCCCTATTTTAAGCATTACTCCGAGTATGATAAGAAAGATTAATGCTTTAGCAACCGCTGAATTTCATCCAGTTTCATCAATGCTTCGACCGGAGTCAGCGAGTTAACATCCAAATTATTCAACATATCCCTAATCTTGTTTAGGACAGGATCATCAATCGAAAACATCTGTAACTGATAAGCCTGTTTCTGGATCTTACGCATACTATCCTTAATCTGCTCTCCACCAGTACGCTCCTGCTCCAACCTCTTTAAAATCTGGTTAGCGCGATTGAGCAATTTTTGCGGCATCCCTGCCAACTTGGCTACATGTATACCAAAACTATGTTCTGAACCTCCCGGCACAAGTTTCCGCAAGAAAATAACTTTATTATTGACCTCCTTTACAGTGACGTTATAGTTCTTGATACGATCCAAAGAAGTTGTCAGTTCATTCAATTCATGGTAGTGAGTCGCAAATAGTGTTTTTGCTTTGGCAGCCGGGTGATTATGCAAAAATTCCGCAATGGCCCAAGCAATAGAAATTCCATCATATGTACTTGTACCACGGCCAATTTCGTCCAAAAGAATAAGACTGCGGTCCGATAGATTGTTCATGATACTCGCAGTTTCGTTCATCTCGACCATGAAAGTAGATTCTCCAGAAGAAAGATTATCCGATGCTCCGACACGAGTAAAAATTTTGTCAACCAATCCAATTTTAGCCTCTTTGGCAGGAACAAAACAGCCTATTTGTGCCATGAGTACAATCAATCCAGTCTGACGAAGCAGCGCTGATTTACCCGCCATATTAGGCCCCGTAATGATAATTATCTGTTGTGTCTTCGGATCTAAAAACGTATCATTCGTGATATAATCTTCGCCCACCGGTAGATTTTTTTCGATAACAGGGTGTCTTCCACCTTTTATATCTAAAATCTTGCTCTCACTAACTTCTGGTTTCACATAATAATTCTTCTCCGCCACAACAGCAAAGTTGAGTAGTACATCCAGCTTAGCAATCAACTGTGCGTCCAGCTGAATAGGTTTAATGTATTCGGCGATCGAAATCAACAGCTCAGCATACAACCTACTCTCTAAAGCCTGAATCTTTTCTTCGGCTCCAAGAATCTGTTCTTCATATTCTTTAAGTTCCTCCGTAATATAACGCTCGGCATTGACCAAGGTCTGCTTACGTATCCAAGTAGTTGGAACTTTGTCTTTATGTGTATTAGTAACCTCCAGGTAATAGCCGAACACATTGTTAAACGCTATTTTTAAGGAAGGAATACCCGTGATTTCAGCTTCCCTTTTTTGGATTTCCAGCAAATAATCCTTTCCTCCAAAGGCAATTTTACGCAATCGATCCAGTTCCGCATCAACCCCATCCGCAATTACACTTCCTTTATTGATGGCAACAGGTGGTTCTGCCTGAATCTGCAGCTCAATTTGCTCACGGATAGCAGTACAGGCATCCAATTGTCCCGAAATCGTACGCAGTGCATTTGCATCTTTGCGATCTGTAAGTTCTTTCAACTTCTCTATAGCAAATAACGCACGCTTCAACTGCACGATTTCCCTTGGATTCGCTTTCTGAAGCCCGATCTTTGAGATTAAGCGTTCCAGATCGCCTACTTGCTTGATCTGGCTAATCAACTCATCCCTTAGATCGCGGTTAGCGAAAAAGAAATCCACAACATTCAATCGCTCCTGAATACTCTTTTTATCTTTCAAGGGCATTACAATCCAGCGCTTAAGCAAGCGCGCTCCCATTGGACTAGATGTATGATCCAATACATCCGATAACGTGACTGCATTTTCATTCATCGAGCCGATTAATTCCAGATTGCGAATCGTAAAACGGTCCAGCCACATGTAACGGTCTTCTTCGATGCGGGCAAGCGTAGAGATATGCTGCAAGTTACGGTGCTCGGTCTCATTGAGGTAATGTAAAGCCACACCAGCGGCAACAATACCCGTAGACATACGGTCAACTCCAAATCCTTTCATCGATGAAACTTCAAAATGTTTCAATAATGTTTCAGTGGCATAGTCGCCCGTGTAAGGCCATTCATCTAGAAAATAGGTGTAATACTGAGCTCCAAATTGCTCGATAAAATCCTTGCTCTGTTTTTTGGAGAGAATAATTTCTGTCGGTTTAAACCCTTGAAGCAATTTATCGATATAAGCGACGCTTCCCTGAGCAACTAAGAATTCACCTGTTGAAATATCCAGAAAAGAAATTCCAATCCGTTCTTTTTCGATAAAAATTGATGCCAAGTAATTATTGGACTTCTGTTGAACAATGTTGTCATTGTAAGAAACACCAGGGGTTACCAGCTCTGTCACGCCACGCTTAACTATTGTTTTCGTAGCTTTCGGATCCTCCAGTTGATCGCAAATAGCCACCCTTTGACCAGCACGCACCAGTTTCGGAAGATAAGTTTCCAACGAATGATGCGGAAAACCAGCCAATGCCGTTTCCGATTCCGAGCCATTTCCACGCTTCGTCAAAACAATACCCAAAATCTGAGCAGCCTTAATTGCATCCTCACCAAATGTCTCGTAAAAATCGCCAACACGGAACAACAACAACGCTCCAGGATACTTAATCTTGATCGCATTGTACTGTTGCATCAATGGGGTTACTTTCTTTTCTTTTGCCAACTTTTAAACTCAATTTTTATGAAGCGTAAAAATAGGATAATAACATCGCTTTGGCAAACGATACACTCAACTTCTCAACAAAATCATTTCCATTAAACAAGAATATAAGCTAAGTTTGTAAGCGAAAAAAATTAGTCATGGCCATCAAAAGAACTGGTAAACAAAATACGTCCAGCACACAAAAAAACACCTTCAAAAAGAATTCATTTAACCCGTTGAAGTCAATAAAGTCGCCCATACTACGTATTCTCACACGAGTAATTCTCTATTTCATCGGTATTACACTGTTTTGGGTCATTAGCTTACGTTTTATCAACCCTCCAATTACTTGGCTGATGATTCAACGCGGATTCGAACTGAAAGAACAAGGAAAAGGCTTCAAATTGAAAAAAAATTGGTTGGATTACGATGAGCTGTCCGATAACCTCAAGTTAGCCGCTATTGCAGGAGAAGATGCCCATTTTATGACCCACTGGGGTTTTGACTTAAAGGGAATTCAAAATGCCATTAAAAAAAATGCACAAGGCAAAAAACTGCGTGGAGGAAGTACCATTAGCCAACAGGTAGCTAAAAATGTATTTCTATGGCCAGGAAGATCTTGGTTGAGAAAAGGATTCGAAACCTACTTCACCGTACTTATTGAGACCTTTTGGAGTAAGAAAAGAATTCTTGAAGTTTATCTTAATGTGATTGAAATGGGACAAGGGGTCTATGGTGCTGACGCCGCGGCAGCATATTACTTTAGCAAGACAGGGAGCAATCTTTCCAAAAAGCAAGCTGCCCTAATCATAGCGATATTGCCAAATCCCAGAGAATGGGATGCACGCAACCCTTCTACGTATGTCAATAGACGCGCAAATGCAATTGCAAAATACATGCACCATTATACCATTCCTGAGTAAGCGGATAATCATCCCTTTGGCGAAGGCCCTGAAAGTGGCAAAAACGATGCAGTGTATCAAACCACTAAGGGCCATAGTTCAGTACTATGGCCCTTAGTGGTCATTATAATATAAATTATTTAAAAAGTCGCTTATGCCAACTGCTGTGGAAAGGTACGGCCCACGCATTTTCCATTTGATGCTCCTGTGTAATGGTATTATCAAATACTAAAGTATCGTCATTGATGATACCCTCAGCCAACAACTTTTCAAATCCATCACGGTTAACTACAGCGATCCCATGCTCCGACTTGTATGCGAACTGCATACGGTCAAATAATTGAATATTATATTTAGATTCAATGCCTTTTAAAAAGCGCACCGAACTGTCAATCGAGCAACCAGAAGCAGCGGCGATTTCCTCGTCCACTTTAAGAATCACAAAAAGCCCATCACGCAATTCCGCAGAAGCCGAAAGCGGCTTTCCATGCACTTTCCACTGTTCGGCAAAAGCCATCAATTCGTGCGAAATTTGCGTGCTTTCTTCTTGAGACAATATGCGATCAGCCTGATAAATCCAAATACGTTTCATAAATAAACTCCCTTCCTTGCTTAAATTAACCAATATAATATGGAGAAATCATCCAATAAACAATTACTCCTGTAACAGCAACATATAACCACATCGGATAGGTAATTCGAGCTAATTTCTTATGGCGTTCATAAGATCCCGATATACCGCGTACAAATGTAAAAAGTACAAAAGGAATAATGATAATAGAAAGCAGAATATGCGTGATCAGGATGAAAAAATAGATCGGTCTCCAAATGCCCTCACCTCCATACTTTGTTTCGATCGAAGTCATGTGATAGGCAACATACATCGCTAAAAATGCCAAAGAGCAAGCGATGCAGCACTTGATCAAACGTTCGTGCAACGCCTTATTCCCCCTTTTTATTGCCACTACAGCCCAAAAAAGCAATACAGCAGTAATGCCATTTATCGTAGCATAGATCGGAGGTAAAAATGTAAGCGGCTTCACATTATAACCCAATTTCTGCAAATTCACTGTAAAAAGGATAGCGACTACTATTGGAATCACAATAGATAGTAGCCAAATCCACTTACTATACTTTTTCTCTGTGTTGAGACTCTCTCCCATGATATAATTACCTTTTTTGTTCTATAGTAGCTGGATGGTTCCGGATTTCCTCGACCAACAATAATTTAATTTCATCCTCAAGACGATCAACGTCAGTCTTCACATTGATATCGTATATTCCTCTTATCCTACCTTTGGTATCGAGCAACAGATAATTTGATCCGATTATAAATGGCTTGCTACCATCAGGGTTGACAAGCGCATCCTGTAAAAGACTTTCTTTCGCAAATTTAAAGATATCCACAGAAGGCTTCGTCACAAAAAACCAAGATTTGGTCCAGGGCTTGTAAACTTTTACATATTTTGCCAATACCTCCGGTGTATCATAAGTAGTATCAACGGTAATCGAATACAACTTAACCTTCCTATTCTGAATAAATCGATTAGCAATCTGATCAAGTCGCTTAATCATCGTCCTTGATAACGAAGCATCCCTAGAATACATCAGATGCACCACAGAAAGCGTCGTATCATTATCCAATAGATGCACCTTTTTACCATCGTAATTAACAAAATCAACCGAGGGTACGGTATGATAAATTGTGTCCATGATGGCCCGCCCCCATTTTCGATGGGTAGTGCCAGGGACTTCCTTCTTTCCAAAGATTGGCAAAGAAGCATAGCTGTTCGACCCGCTTTTATTCAGTATAAAATATAAAAATCCTGGCAGTAAAAGAATTACGGCCAGGATCAATATAGTTTTAATACCTTTCTTTTGTCCAGTATTATTATCCATTCACTTTATCTATTTATTGGGAAATAATTGATGTTCTTGAAAAACAGAAGCCAAATGCCCCCCTTCAACAAGCATCAAAACAATAAAATAAATAATAAAAATAAAGACAATTCCAACGGTAACGATAAAGCTCGATTTTTCGAATTTTAAGTGCATAAAGAATGCAACGATATAATAAGCTTTAACCAAAGTAAGTACAATGTAAATGGTATTTACCAATGCACCCTTCGCTAAAATTTGCCAATGGTGTACAAAGCCCAATGCAATTAAGAACTCTAGACAAGTAAGCGCTAAAAGCACGCCAAATACTCTCCAAATGGCTTTTTTATCCATCCCACCTTCGTGAGCATGCTCTCCATGAGCGATATTATCTTGATATTGTGACATAGCTATCTAAAATTATTTATTGCGTAATTAGATTAAGTAGAAGAATGTAAAAACAAATACCCATACTAAATCCACAAAGTGCCAATACAAACCTACTTTTTCGATCATGAGGTAAGAACCACGGTTTTCAAATGTATTATTTAATGTCATACATAACACGATGATATTTAAAATAATACCTACTGTAACGTGAAATCCGTGAAAACCAGTAATTGTAAAGAACAAGTTAGCAAATTGTAACGCGGAAGTATAGGAAATATCGTGTGTGAAATAAGGTAATAATGCTGTTTTGATAGCATCACCTTCCAATCCAGTTGCTGGATTTTTACCAAACCAAAAACCCATGTGGTGCAAGTGAGTCCACTCAATAGCCTGACAACCAACGAAACAGATACCACCCAAAATAGTCCACAACATCCATTTAACTACCTCATTCTTTTGGTTACGGTGGCCTGCCTCAACGGCCAACACCATCGTCACCGAAGACATAATTAAAATGAAGGTCATCAAACCGACGAATACCAATGGCTGACCATGCTCCGCAATTCCAGGGATAGATTGGAAGATCTTATCTGGATCAGGCCAGGTTGGATGAGAAAAGCGTTGCGCGCCATAATAAACCAAAAATGCAGAAAATGTGAAGGCATCCCCTACCAAGAAAAACCACATCATGATTTTTCCATACTCTAAGTTCCAAGGTGATTTTCCACCATTCCATGGACCAGTTTTTACCTTATCCAATTGCGATACTGTTGTACTCATTGTTTACTATTATTGATTCAAAAGTAAGAAAACATATATATAAATCCATAAAAGATCGAGAAAATGCCAAAAAATACTGGCAAGATCCATGCGGAAAAGATTGCCGTCTTTAGGAAGTTTGTTAATTCCTATAATCGCGCCAATCAAAACGATCAAACCCGCAATAATATGCGCCAAGTGCATCCATATAAAAACATATACAAACGATTGCGATGCATTGTTATTCACAAAATAAACACCCCTATCGATCAATACATTCCAAGCATGAACTTGCAAGGCAAAAAATACGACTCCCAAAATAAAAGTTGCTATCAAAAACAACCGCTGTTTGGAACGCTCACCATTTTTAGCCGATCTATGCGCTAAAAACATGGTCAGACTACTCACCACAATCACCAGTGTACTATACAAAAGTGCGTTAGGCAACAAGGTCTTAATGCCTTTGTCCACACCACTCGCTGTATATACTATGAAACCACTGGATAACGCGGCAAACATCATGAACATACCCAACATACCCAACCATAGGTTGAACTTTTGGGCTTTTCTCTGTACTAACTTCTCGTCAGTTTGTGCTTGTATATCTAACATTATTTCAACGGAATAAAGTTAAGCAATAATACGAGTTGTGTCACAGGTAGATAGATAAATGAGGTAAACATCACTTTCTTCGCCGAAGGAATATCACAATTCTTAAACAGCAAATAACCATAATAACCAAACATCAATCCACCAATTACCGATACAACCGTAAACCAAATCCCACCAAAGCCAAAATGATACGGTATAAAACCTGCTGGTATCATAAACAATCCTGTTAAAAATACCATAAAGGCTGATATCTTATCACGTTTTGTCGTCGGTAATAAGCGAAAGCCCGCTAATTTATAGTCGTCATCCACCACCCAGGCTATTGCCCAAAAATGCGGAAACTGCCATAAAAACTGAATAGCAAACAATACAAAAGGAATAATAATAATGGCCTCTTCGTTATGTCCACTATAGTAGGCTAAATCATCTTGCGAAAAGGCTGCATAATATCCTATCAACGGAGGAAATGCACCCGGAAACGCACCGACAAACACTGCTATTGGCGATTTTCTTTTTAGAGGTGTATAGATAAACGCGTAAAGAAGAATACAGAATACAGATAGCAAACCCGCTACGAAATTCAATCGAACAAGTACCAAGGTCCCTAATATGCCCATAAAGACACTCAATACCAAAGCTTGTCCAGTTGTCATCCGGCCAGACGGCAAGGGTCTGTCTTCCGTACGTTTCATCAGTTTATCCAAATCTTTTTCAATAATCTCGTTAAAACCATTGGCAGACCCTGTTACCAGAAAACCACCTAACGTCAACAATAACCAGTTGATCCAGACGATATCACCCTGTTGTTTTGATCCGATCAAAAAAGCAATTGAGGCAGAAAATACCACCGTCAACGTAAGCCGCAACTTAACAAGCTTTTTAAAATCTGAAATAAATTCTTTCATAACTAAAAGAGACCTCCTACTATCAGTGTAATTAAACACGTCATTTTAAACATAAACATCCCGATTGCAGTAATTAGTGCCGTTGCTTATTTAACAATAACAACAAGTAAAACTGCGCTCCAAATAAGAGCGTAGCCACCACCAAATGTGTTGTCTGTGCAAAGGCAGGTATTGCAAATCGAGCTAAAATAATTCCTGATAGCATTTGGATACCCACTAGAATTAGTGCAATCAAAGCAAATTTATACTGCTTAGACCCCGAATTAAAACTTGTGCGGACCAAAAAGAATAATACGATTACTAAAATCAAAGAACAATATGCCAACCAGCGATGCAATTCAAACTGCTGGCCGATAGTCGTTATAAAATCAGTTCGGGCTATGGTAGAACCGGTTAACAAATCAACCTCTTCCCGGACACCCGTACCGACAATCACTTGTGTTAGCATCAATAAAATAGAAGCTATAGCAAGTCCTTTTAATATACCCAAAGAACGATTGACCAGTAGGCTTTTGTTTCGTAAAGTAACCGCTTTGAAATAAGTATAAATACTAATGCAAACAATTACAATCGCCAAAAGCATATGCACTGTAATAATCCATGGCATTAAATTGGTCGATACAACAATTGATCCTAACCAGGCCTGAAGGACTACAACAAAAAGATTGATCACTGACCATACAACGATCGAACTTCTTAATTTTAAATAGGTGAAAGAATAAATCGCTGTCAATAACAAACAAAATCCAGAAACAACACCGACCAACCGATTAATATATTCCGTCCAGGTCTTTGCGACATTAAACTCTTCATGTTGCAAAATACTCTTATCGGTACGGAGTTTGTAAGCCATTTCCTTATCCCCGAAAAATTCTACAATCTTCGCGAAACGTTCGTTCTTCTTTGCTCTTCCTTCGATATAATGCTGTTCATATCCTTGAGGTAATTGAGAAATATCTGTGGGAGGAACAATACGGTTAAAACATTTTGGCCAATCTGGGCATCCCATACCTGACCCTGTACTCCGAACCACTCCTCCAGCAACAATGACCAAAAACAACACAATGATCGTTATCAAATTGGTCTTTATAAATCGCTTTTCAGCTGCTGGAAACATAATACTACCCCTACCTCTTAAAAAATACAAACTTCTATAAAATAGAGTAGGATTGCTCCTACTCTATTGATAAGATTCTATTAGTCTTTTCTACCATTTTGAGCATTCCATTCTGCCTGGATACGCTCAGCTTCCTCATCTCCTTCAAAATCATGAGGTAAGTTAGAACTCATGGTTTGAGAGAAAGGAACATCTTGAGGAATAAAATCCTCACCATGACCTGGCTTACTGTAATCGTAAGGCCAACGGTGCACAGTTGGAATCTCACCTGGCCAGTTACCATGAATATGCTCAACCGGAGTAGTCCATTCCAATGTGTTAGATTGCCAAGGATTTTGAGGCGCTTTCTTACCGAAGAAAATCGATGTAAAGAAATTCCATAAGAATGCTACCTGACCTAAGGCAGCGATAATCGCAGCCCAAGTAACCAATTTATTTACAGAAACCCACTTCGCCATGAAAGCAAATTCTGTAAATGCATAGTACCGGCGGGGAACACCATCAATACCCATAAAGTGCATTGGGAAAAATACCAGATAAGCACCTATGAAAGTCAACCAAAAGTGTAAATAACCTAATTTTGTGTTCATCATACGACCGAACATCTTAGGATACCAGTGGTAAACACCACAAAGCATACCGAAGATTGACGCCGATCCCATTACCAAGTGGAAGTGGGCAACAACAAAATACGTATCGTGTAAGTTGATATCTAACGCTGCATTACCTAGGAACAATCCTGTCAAACCACCAGAGATAAAGAAGGATACTAAACCGATAGCAAACATCATTGCAGGAGTGAAACGGATATTACCTTTCCACAATGTTGCAAGGTAATTAAAGGCTTTTACAGCGGAAGGAACTGCGATAATCAGTGTTGTAATCATAAATACACCACCCAAGAACGGATTCATACCCGTTACAAACATGTGGTGACCCCATACGATAAACGATAATACAGTAATACCGATTAAAGAATATACCATGGCATGGTAACCAAAGATTGGTTTACGAGCGTTTGTAGCAATAACCTCAGATGTTAGACCCAAAGCTGGCATAACAACGATATATACCTCAGGGTGACCTAAGAACCAGAACAAGTGCTGGAACAGAATTGGAGAACCACCTTCGTTTGGTAAAATTTGTCCTTGAACAACAAGATCCGATAAATAGAATGACGTACCAGCAGCACGGTCAAAAATCAGAAGAACAACCGCTGAAACCAATACTGGGAATGACAACATACCCACGATAGCAGTTAAGAAGAACGCCCAGATTGTCAAAGGCATTTTCCATAAGTCCATTCCTTTTGTACGCATGTTCAAAATTGTACTTACATAGTTAATACCACCGATCAACTGTGAAGCTACAAATAGAACCATACTCACTAACCACAAGGTCATACCTGTTGCAGATCCTGCGATCGCGGTAGGAACAGCCGATAGTGGCGGGTAGATTGTCCAACCAGCAGAAGCAGGTCCACTTTCTACGAAGAACGATGCAACCATAATTACCGATGCTACAAAGAACAACCAGTAGGACAACATGTTCATAAAAGGAGATGCCATATCGCGTGCTCCGATTTGATATGGAATCAATAAATTACTAAAAGTACCTGACAGACCAGCCGTCAACACGAAGAATACCATTACGGTACCGTGAATGGTTACCAAGGAAAGGAAAAACTCCGGTTTTATACGTCCACCTTCAGCCCACTTACCTAAGAATACTTCTAATATAGGGAACTCTTTATCCGGCCATGCTAATTGGATACGGAATAATACTGATAAAAGCATCGCAAAAACTGCCATGATGATACCAGTGATCAAGAATTGCTTAGCAATCATCTTGTGGTCACCCGAGAAGATATACTTTCTGATGAACGACTCCTCGTGATGATGGCCGTGCGAATCGTGATGTTCAGCGCTATGCGATATTACTGTACTTGACATATTCGATTTTATATTCAAAAATTCTTAATTAGTTCAAAGATGCTGTAACTTGTACACTATCCTTTTTCACGTTAGCTGTTTTTCCACTGAACTCTTTTTGCAAATCCTCAGTAAAATATTTATTTTGCTTAGCTAACCATTCTTTATATTTCTCCTCTGTTACGACAACAACCTTCTTCTGCATATTGTAGTGACCAGATCCACAGATCTTATTACACAACATGACGAAGTCATAGTTATAATCACCCAAACGGTCGCGCATCTCTTCTGTCGTTACAGTAGGTGTGAATTGGAAATAGTTGGTCATCCCTGGTACCGCATTGATCTGAACGCGGAAATCCGGAATGTAGAAAGAGTGAATAATATCTTTTGAAATGATATGGAAACGTACAGGTTTATTGACAGGCAACCAAATTTCAGATCCTTGAATATCATCCCAAGAATTTTTATCATTAAAGTCAATACCGTATGGATTAGTTGGCGTCGTCATTTTATAATTACGTTTACCAATAATGCCATCTGAACCAGCATAACGAACATTCCATTGAAACTGCTCACCAAGAACCTCAACCTGTAATGCTGACTTTTGAAGATCTTCAGGAATATTTGTGATTGATCTCCACGTAAAGAAACCAAACAGTACCAATACTGTCAATACGACAGCAGGGACAATTGTCCACAATTTCTCGATTGCATTGTTATGAGGGTAATAGTAAGCTTGACGTTTTGCCCGCATACGGTACAAAAATGTAAACGTCAGCAACAGAATGTGTGTAATAACCAATACAAATGTTGTGATCGCTGTCGTAATGATAAACATGGTATCAATACGCTCGCCATGCTCCGTCACTGCTGAGCGCCAATAAGCTGCTCCCCAATGTACATAGGACCAATACACACCATAAAGAAATACGACCAAGAAAATGAATAACAATGACGATTGAAATGTGTTATTCGCAAACGGATTATATTTACCGTTCATTTTTCTTGTCAGTTCATAGATCGAAAGTACTTTGCCAATTACGGCAACCACTGTACAGATAACTAAGAACAACAACACATAATATGTGAAGTTTTTATAAACCTGAGGGTCTATCTGCTTCACTTCTTCAACAGCAGGAGCAGCTGCACTAGCTTCTGTACCAGAACTAGTAGATGCAACAGCAGCAGTACCTGCTGCCGCTGTTGTATCATTTGCAACCGAATCCGTCGCTGCAGGGGCCGCTAACGCTGTAGTTGCCACTTTTGCAGAATCAGATGCTACTGTATCTTGTTGACTCGCCAGGATAGGATTTGCAAAAAGCAACCCTAGAGCAAGCACAAAACCCGAGATGGATTTGAATCTATTATTTAATTTAAAGCTCATTTCTTTTATAACGTTTTTTACGTAACCTTCCTTTAAAAGTGAAACTATATTTGGTGATGCAAACTCTCGTCCAACAAAGGATGATTTTTAGGCACCAATGCCTGCTTGCTTAATTTGCTAAACACTAAGAAAGTGAACAAACCTAAGAAACCAAGCGCAGTTCCGATTTCAATGACACCAAATCCTCTGTGCTCTGCTACCGTACCTGGCATAATCATGATGTAATAATCAAGCCAGTGACCAGCCAATAATAGAATACCGACGAACAACATGACATTTTGTTTACGTTTCGCATCGCGGTCTACCAACAATAACAAAGGTGCCACAAAGTTAATGATAATACTTAACCAAAACCAAGGTTTGTATTCCGGTTCCCAACGTTTGTAGAAATAAACTGTTTCCTCTGGCATATTTGAATACCAAATTAACATGAATTGTGCAAACCAGACGTAAGTCCAGAAGATCGAGAAACCGAACATCAATTTACCCAAATCGTGCAAATGATTTTCGTTTACCCAGTTCATATAACCCGCTTTTTTCAATACAACAACAATGATGGTAATACATGAAATACCACTTACCCACATTGCTGCAAAGTTATACCATCCGAACATCGTCGAAAACCAGTGTGCTTCTAAAGACATCACGGTATCGAAAGACCAGATAGGCGTGGTAAAACCGAAAATAACCAAGAAGATTGCTGACAATTTGAATGACTTTTTATAAGAAGCCAATCCGCCTTCCAAATCTTCCTTATAAGAAAGCTTCGCAAAAATAACTGCAAATATGCTATATGTACCCATAAATACTACTTGACGGATCAAGAAGAATGGAACATTTAAATAAGCAGACTTACCTGCGATGATAGGGTCATAATTTGTACTATGCGGATCAGTGATACCGTCTGCATTCCAGTGATGATATAAATTATGTGTAGTTAAACCTAAACCTACAATAACCAATAAAATCAATGAAGCAATTGGTAAAACACTCGCCATAGCCTGAGGTATACGTACCAAACCTGCAGACCATGCAGATTGGGTCACATATTGCAAGGCAACAAAGAATGTTCCAGCTGCGCATACACATGTAAAGTAATAACCCATCAATAACAAGTTGGCATAAGTACGCTCTACAGTAACGTGATCGCCCGAAAGCAACCCAATAGCTACAGCAGCTATACCTAGTACAACAGCGATAATACTGAACATTTTAGCTTTGCCAGCAAACTCGTATCGCTCGTTGAAATTATAATCGTGATGATGACTGTGAGTTCCCATTTATATATCTGATGTTAGATTATTTCTTTTGTAATTCGTGAACATACATAACAACTTTCCATCTCTCCTCTGGAGATAATTGAGATGCATGTGATCCCATGGAGTTGTGTCCGTAATAAATTGTATGGTAAATTTTACCATCAGTCAAGTCAGCCATCAAACCACCTCGTGAAGAGTTCGCCGCATCTGTGCGCTGATAAGATGGTGGCGGCGGGAAGTTCTCTAATTGACGGGTACCTCTTGAATCTGTCACGCTACGATCTTTGGTGATAGGACCATCACCTTTACCCTCTACACCATGGCATACAGAGCAATACGTAGTGAACAAAGCTTTACCTTTTTCAAGATTTTCGGCATTTACGACCAAAGGACTTTTTACTTCTCTTCCGGCACGCTCATAATCCTCTAATGTATTGGCATACTCAAAACGAGTAAAACCGATAGGATCTGTACCTTTAGGAGGTGTTTGTGCTGTTTTACCATCAGCAAAATTCGCATTAGGTTGATCCGGATTGAAAGCAAGCGGATCGTACATGTTACGAGAAAACTCTAAACCTGTACTACGAGTTGTTTTGTCACCACAAGAAGAAACAAGTGCTGTCAATGCCACAGCGGCGCAAAGCGTTCCAAGTAAATTCTTCTTATTCATAGCTAACATATTTTCTATCATTGTACTTAACTTCAACAGCACCAGCTTCTTTCAATAAGCTATCGATCAAAGCGTGATCTGTATTTTCATTGGCATCTACTGCAAGGATGAAACGGTCATCTGTTGCTCTCAAGTCCATTACACGAGGTGCACGTCCAGGGAATAAGTGGTTACGGAAGAAGAATGTAGCAACCATACCCAAAGCACACAATAAAATCGTAACCTCAAACGTAACCGGAACAAAGTTCGGCATACCAAAAGATGGCTTACCACCGATATTCATCGGCCAATCGTACGCCATTGTATAATACAACAAACTAAAACCTAATGTCGTTCCTAATGCTCCAAAGCAAAATGCTGCGATAGGCAAGCGAGAAGGTTTCACACCCAGCTTTGCCTCGATACCGTGAATAGGCATCGGAGTAAAGCAGTCGTAAATACTTATATTGTTTGCTTGCAATTTGTCGATCCCATGCATCATATCATCGGGATCCGCAAAACTACCTAATATATATTTTGTATTGCTCATTGCTGATTATTTTCTAACTGATAATTCTTTAATCTCTTCTTCTGTCACTGAATCATATTTCTCCAATGATTCTTGGAAGTACTTCACTTGTTCGTCAGGGAATGCACCTTCTTGAGCCAACTTAGTTTTATGTTGTAATGAAGATGATTTCAACAACAATTTCACTTCGGCGATAGCAATACCCGGTAAGAAACGTAAGAACAATAAGAACAATGTAAAGAAAAGTCCAATCGAACCTACAAAGATCCCTACGTCTGTCCAAGTTGGGTAGAACATTGCCCAAGATGAAGGTAAGTAATCACGGTGCAATGAAGTCACGATAATTACAAAACGTTCAAACCACATACCGATGTTTACAACAATCGATAAGATCCAAGAGATCGGAATACTTGTACGGATTTTTTTGAACCAGAATAACTGTGGAGAAATTACGTTACACGTCATCATTGACCAGTAAGCCCAGGCGTATGGACCCAACATACGGTTCTCGAACGCATACATTTCGTATTCTGAACGAGAGTACATGGCGATAAACAACTCAGTCAAATAAGCCACACCTACGATAGAACCTGTCGTCATTATAATGATATTCATCGACTCAATGTGGAACATCGTGATGTAGTTCTCAAAGTTCATTACTTTACGTAAGATCAACAATAAAGTCTGTACCATCGCAAAACCAGAGAAGATCGCACCTGCCACGAAATATGGAGGGAAGATCGTCGTGTGCCATCCAGGGATAACCGAAGTGGCAAAGTCCATGGATACGATTGTGTGTACAGAAAGTACCAACGGCGTGGAAATACCAGCCAAGATCAATGACACGATTTCAAAACGTTGCCAAGTCTTAACCGAACCATTCCATCCGAATGATAATACCGAATAGATTTTTTGTTTTAATCCAGTAGCACGGTCACGAATTGTCGCGATATCCGGCAACAAACCACAGTACCAGAATACCAAGGATACGGTGAAGTAAGTCGAGATCGCGAATGCATCCCATACCAAAGGAGAGTTAAAGTTTACCCAAAGTGATCCAAATTGATTTGGAAGTGGGAAAATCCAATACGCCAACCAAGGACGACCCATGTGAGCAACAACGTATGTTGCCGCACAGATTACCGCGAAGATCGTCATCGCCTCAGCGGAACGGTTGATTGAATTACGCCAGTTCTGGCGGAAGATTAATAATACAGCTGAAATCAACGTACCCGCGTGACCGATACCTACCCACCATACGAAGTCGGTGATATCCCAAGCCCAGCCTACAGTTTTATTCAGACCCCAAGCGCCGATACCTGTCCAAAAGGTATAACTAACGCTAACTACCCATAGTAAAGCACCCAATGCAGCTACGGTAAAACCAATCCACCATGCTTTATTTGGTTTATTTTCAACCGGTAGTAAGATATCATCCGTAATTTTTGCATACGTAATGTCCTTACCGGTCATTAATGGTTCTCTTAATATTGATTCGTTATGCGATGACATAGTATTTTTATTTCAAATATTGTACAAGATTACGCCTCAAAAGTGTTTCTAACTTTTGTCATATAACCGATACCCGGTTGAACATTGATTTCCTCAAGTACGTAATAAACACGCTCGTTGCGTAATGCTTTGGATACTTCTGATGCTGGATCATTGGCATCTCCAAAGATGATTGCATTTGCCGAACATGCTTGTTGACAAGCCATTTGGATATCGCCATCTTTAACTTTGCGATTTTCAATCTTAGCTTGCAATTTACCTGCTTGGATACGTTGGATACACATTGAACATTTCTCCATTACCCCACGTGAACGAGTAACAACATCAGGATTCAATACCAATTGTGTGAACTCATTGTTCAAGTAGTTGTCAAAACGGGAATCATTCCAGTACGCAAACCAGTTGAAACGACGCACTTTGAAAGGACAGTTGTTCGCACAGTAACGTGTACCAAAACAACGGTTATATGCCATATGGTTCAAACCTTCTGAAGAGTGTACTGTTGCCAATACTGGACAAACCGTCTCACAAGGCGCGTGACCACAGTGTTGACACAACATCGGTTGGTGAACAACAGTGACATCTTCGAAATCTAAATCAGCCGAAGCTTTCGCAATTTCCTTCTCTTTCGTAAGATCTTGATCTTTTCCTTCGATCGTATAATAACGGTCAATACGTAACCAGTGCATCTCACGACGACGGCGAACCTCATCACGACCGACAACAGGAATATTATTTTCCACGTTACAAGCTACGATACAAGCACCACAACCTGTACATGCGTTCAAGTCGATCGCCATCACCCATTTGTGACCTGGTTGCTCGTATTTGTTCCACAGATCGTAGGTTTTGTGATTATCTGTAAAGCGTCCTGCCTCCGAGTTAGGATCTTTCAGATATTTCGCAAATGTCGTCTCACGGATCACGTTACGACCTTCGATCGTGTGGTGTGTCTGTGTTTGTGCCAATTGGTAAGTACCAGACGCTTTCGCTACAGTTGCTTTTGCAACACCTTGCACAGTACCATTGATGATAGAAGCAAAAGGGAAAGCATTTTTACCAACTTCGTTACCTGCTTTACCTACTTTTGTACGGCCGTAACCTACAGCAATGGAAACCGTTCCTTGTGCTTGTCCAGGTTGTTGTACAACCGGCAATTCCAATTCAACACCATTTGCTTTAACCGTAACTTTACCGTCTTCACCCAATCCTAACTTCTCAGCATCTTTCGGGTTAAGGGCAGCATAGTTATCCCAAGTTACTTTAGAAACCGGGTCAGGCAACTCTTGTAAGTAAGCATTGTTGGCATAACGACCATCGCGAAGCGCTGAAGGCTCATAAAGTTTCAATTCAAACTCACCTGCAATCGCTTTGCCTGATGCTTCAATTGCCGAAGCCGCTGCTGCAGCATTTCCTGTAAATGCAGGAGCTGTTGCCGCTTTGGCACCTTTATATTCAAAACCAGTCTGCAATACAGCATCCCAGTTTTTCGTAGAACCTGCTAAGATTTGTGTAGACCACAAGTTCTTAACAAAGTTGTACATATCGGTATTATTTCCAGCCCAAGTCAATAAGCTTTGCTCAACTTGACGTGTCTTGAAAACAGGATTAATCGTTGGTTGGATAATTGAATACAACCCTTCTTTTGGATTAGAATCACCCCAAGACTCTAAGAAAGTACTCGCTGGAGCGATAGCAGTCAATTCAGAAGCTGTTTCATCCGCACGCTGCGCGAATGACAACGTGAAAGGAATCTGCTTCAATGCAGCTTTTACATCCTCTGCTTTGAAGTAATCGTAAACAGGGTTGCTGTTCAAGAAGAACGCTACACCAACTTGGCCAGATTTCGCAGCAGCTAAGAACGCCTGGAACGAAGAATCCGAACCTTGGTATTGTTTAGAATAGTTATCCAGGTCGATGATGGTACCATAAGCGCCCAATGCAACGTTAATTGCATTAACCAACACCTGTACATTGACATCATTAGACCCTGCAACAACAACAGCTGCGCCTTTGCTATTCACCAATTCTTTAGCCGCTAATGCGACACCTTTTTGAGCTTTTTTGTTTGCAGTTGCTCCAGCCAATGATTGACCAGTAATTGCATTATATAAAGCGATTAACGTAGCACCCTCTTCCGAAGGTTTGATAGCGATACGAGCGTCAGCATTTGTACCCGTCATGGAAAGACCAGATTCAAACTGCACGTGACGTGACATTTTTCCGTTTTTCAACGATTTATAGTCACGATTTTTAGCGTATTGTTGTGTATGCTCCTCACCTGCCAACCAAGTTCCTAAGAAATCAGCCGCAACGGAAACAATCACATTTGCATTTTCAAAATTATAAGAAGGAACCACTGCTCTACCAAAAGAAGCCTTATTTGCTTCAATAATACCGCTGTAAGATACAGCATCGTATTGTACATGGTTAACCGTAGGGAATTTCGTTCCGAAAGCAGCAATAGCTGCCAAAGTTGAAGGACTGTTTACCGTATTAGAGACGATCGTAATTTGTTTACCAGAAGACGCCGCAGCATTTAACGCTTTAACAACTTCCCCATCCAATTTAGACCACTCCACATCTTGACCTTTCAATTGTGCCTGTTTCAATTTGGACTCATCATATAAATCCAATACAGAAGCAGCTGTTGTCGAATCCAAACCTTGGTTCAAACCAATTGCATTTGGGTTAGGCTCAACATTGATCGGACGACCTTCGCGTGTTTTAACCAAGATACTTTGACCGTTGAACGTCGAAGCATAATAGTTAGGGATACCTGGAGTTACCTCTTCAGGTTTAATCAAATAAGGAACTGCCTTATGCACAGGAGTACGGTTACAAGCCGCTAAAGAAACAGCACCCAAACCAAATCCTAATGCTTTCAAGAAGTCACGGCGAGGAGTTTTTGTGCTCAAGCCAGCTTCATTTAATACATCTTCTACAGGAATAGATTCGGCAAACTCACCCTTGCTTCCTTCAACGAAAGCAGGAGTTTGATTTAACTCTTCCAAACCTTTCCAATATTTTTTATTGCTATCCATTTAAGCTGTATATAAGATTGCGTATTTCAAATAATTATTAATAGTGACATTTACCACACTCAAGACCACCGATCATGGCTGCAGTCATTTTTTCACCCTTCTTAATTCTTTCGTGTGCTTTAATCAAATCTTCATAGTACTTATTATCTGACTTGATATCTGTCTTTTTGTGACAATCAACACACCATTTCATCGTCAATGGAGAGTATTGGTACACCTCTTCCATATTCTGAATTGGACCGTGACAAGTCTGACATTCCACACCAGCCACTACAACGTGTTGTGAGTGATTGAAGTAAGCAAAATCAGGCAAGTTGTGGATACGAACCCATTGAATTGGTTTCGGATTATTACCGTAAGTACGCGTTTCAGGATCCCAATCCAAAGCACGGTAGATTTTAGCAATTTCCGGAGAAATTTCACCGTCATAATGCTCTGAAGCAGTGACTGTATTGTGACAGTTCATACATACGTTGGCCGATGGAATAGATGCATTTTTAGATTTAAATGCACCACCGTGACAGTATTGACACTCAATTTTGTTAACACCCGCGTGGATTTGGTGCGAGAATTTAATTGGCTGAACCGGCTGATAGCCTTGGTGAACACCAACATTCCACATCGTCTTCCAACCGCCTACAGCTAATAATGCAACCAACATCAAGACCGTAAAACCAACCAGTTTTTTGTTTTTAACGAATGCTTTCGCAAACTTCACAAAACGCTGATTATCTTCTGGTTCTTGCTGCGCTGCAATAGCTTCTTGGTTTTTAGCAATTACATTTTCCAGCGTACGAATCACACGATTCAATACAACGATAACCACCACAGCTAAAACAACAACTGCGATCAAGCCCAAAATCATGAACATCGACGCATTATCATCTTTAGCACCAGCACCACCATTGTTTGCATCTTTCGGTTTCTCCTTAGACGCATCAGTAATATACGCTAATACCGATCTAACCTGATCATCAGATAAATCAGTAAAAGAAGTCATCACAAGTTTGTTGTTCTCTTCGAAGATTTTAATTGCCTCAGCATCGCCAGAAGCAATTAACGCCTGAGAATTCTTGATCCACTTGATTAACCAAGCTTCGTCTTTCGTCTCTGGAATCCCTTTCAAAGCAGGACCAACCACTTTTCTGTCAATGGCGTGACAGGATGTACACTTAGATTTGAAGATTTTTTCACCTTCCTTGACATCTTGCGCATGCAACGTCGTAACGGCAAATAATAGCATCAAACTCGTTGACACCACCCTCGCAAGGCTTCCCAAAACGGATGAGATAGTTCTCATATTTAGCACTTTATACTATTTATTTGTGAATGTAAAAAATTAACTCCCATGGTTAAAGGAGCCACTACCCCCCTAACAATGCCACAAAAGTATGATTTATTAATAAATCGCTGACAATTTTGTGACCTTTAATATCAATTTATAATCATTCTAAACAAATGCGTTTAAACAAGGATAAAATAACATTTCGCTATTAAAGTAGTTCCATCGCTACAACTTTTCATTTGGATAGCCAATCAAATATAAGACAATTCCATGACAGTTTAAAATATGTAAAAATACAACACTGTCATTTATACAAATGGTGTATTTTTAGCATGAATTGCGTAACTTTAAAAACGGGGATCGATAGCCCTTCAGAGTAAAAATGAAAGCATAAAAAAAATTCATTAATATATCAGCTCTGCATATCTATAAATATAAACAAACACAAGAGCGATGAAAGAAAACAAAAAATACAATCCGTTGAGTAAAGAAGAGGAATATGTTATTGTACATAAAGGAACCGAGCGCCCATTTACAGGCGAACTTTTAGACAATAAGTACAAAGGAACTTATATCTGCCGCCGTTGTGACAGCCCATTATACCGTTCGGAGTCAAAATTTGAATCTGGCTGTGGCTGGCCAAGTTTTGATGATGAAATTCCTGGGGCAATTACAAGGATCACCGATGCCGATGGTCGCCGCACTGAAATCCTTTGTAGTGATTGTGGCGCGCATTTAGGCCATGTATTCCTCGGAGAAGGCTTTACGACAAAAAATACGCGTCACTGCGTTAATTCTATTTCAATGAAATTTGTAGCCGATCCTACAACGTAACTTTTACTTTTGTCGACTCCCGGACCTTCAGTTCACAAGGCAACACCATTTTACGTGTTGCTTTTATTTTGCCTTGAAGACGAAGCAACAGAATATTGATCAGATTCTCTGCAATATCCTTGATCGGCTGCGAAACCACGGTTATTGAGGGTTCGACCAATTTAAAGGCTGTATGATCGTCAAAAGCAATCACGGCAGGCATCGGAAAGTTATACTTTTTAGAAGCTTTCAGACCAGAAATAGCCAAATAGTTTGTTGAGAACAATACAGCATCCAGCCTATTTTCGCAGATAAACTCCCGCAACGCTTCCATGGCCTCTTCGTCCGATGCATCCATCTGGATCTTTTGAATAAAACTTTGCTGCTTATTATTGTCCATCGCCTTCAGATATCCCTCAGCGCGTTCCTTCATCTGGGTCTGATCAGAATAGAGCGATACAAATCCAATACGTTTATACCCTTGTTGACACAAATGGTCGCTTGCATCAAAAGCCCCCTGAAAATTGTCGGCCCCAACATAGTCTGTTTCAAGCCCGGGAAAATACCGGTCAAAAAGGACTACTGGAATATTATTCTGCTGCAACTGCTTTACCGTATCTTCCAGACCATCGGATGGGGTAATAATAAAACCATCGACCTGCCGATCGTAAAACATCTGGATTAATTCCTTCGCTTTCTCCACATCATTGTTCGTACTACAATAAATAATACGATACCCCTGCTCATAAACCTTACTTTCGATCAGACGCGCGATATTCCCAAAAAAGGGATTAGAAATATCTTCGATAATCAAACCCAGAATCTTCGTCTTCCCTGTGCGGAGACTTTTGGCCAATTCATTGGGTTTATACCCTACTTTTTTGACATAATCCAACACCCGTTTAGTCAAAGCCTCACTAATACGCTTTTCCTTGGCCTTATCATTTAAAATAAAGGACACAGTAGTGACAGAAATCCCCAACGCCTTTGCGATATCACTGATCAGAATACGTTTCTTCATGTAGTAGTAGTAGGTTTGTTAAGTTTTTTATTTCGAAGATTACTAAAGTAAAAAAATTAACGACAATTTACGAAAAATAATAATAAAATTGCGCTAAAAGGTTTTATTTACTAATTTTAAGCAGTTTTCAAATACCCGAACAAAACCTATGACAGGAAATAAACTATTCAAAACAGTGTTGGGCACACTAATTTTGCCATTTTGCGCGCAAGCTCAGCAAAATCTCACACAATATGTCAACCCTTTTATTGGATCTGCAGACCATGGTCACGTCTTTGTCGGCGCCAATGTACCATTAGGTGCGGTGCAATTGGGCCCCACTCAAATTCCACAAGTATGGGACAAGTTCAACGGATGGGATTGGTGCAGTGGCTACAATTACAAAAGCCAGGAAATTTTGGGCTTTACCCATACCCACCTAAGCGGAACAGGCATCGGTGACCTCAACGATCTGATGATCGTTCCAGCCAATGGAAAATTACAATTAACACCAGCGGAATTCAACAAAATGAGTACCGGTTATGGATCTTCTTTTAAAAAGGAAAATGAAGTCGCCAAACCTGGTTTCTATAGTGCTTATTTGGATGACTACCAGGTGCAGGCCAACTTAACGGCAACAGAACGAGTGGGCTATCATCAATATCGTTATGAAAAGACGGACAATGCCCATATTTTGGTCGATTTAGGTTACCACATCAATTGGGATAAACCAACAGACACCTACCTCAAACAGGTTAATGATTCCACCTTCGTTGGTTACCGCTTTTCAACAGGATGGGCCACCGACCAAAAGTTATATTTTGCAATCAGAACTTCACAACCGATACAAAAAGTAAGATTTTTCGACGGAAAAGAGGAAAAATTAGGCCAAACGACATTCAAAGGACAGGCAATCAAAGCGGCTTTATTCTTTGATGCTGTTAAAAACAAAACCATCGAACTTAAAGTCGGTATTTCTCCGGTAAGCTCGACCAATGCCCTGAATAATATCAACGCAGAGATTCCAGGCTGGAATTTTGAAAAAGTAAAGCAAGAGGCAGATCAACGTTGGAACAAAACATTAAATAAAATCCAATTCGAAGCTGATAAAGACACAAAAACCATCTTCTACACCGCACTATATCATACCTACTTTGCACCTACGATTTTTAATGATGCAAATGGAGATTATATGGGCACCGATAAACAGGTTTATGAAAAACAAGATTTTGTCAACCATACCGTATTTTCCCTTTGGGACACCTACCGTGGCCTTCATCCGCTGATGACCATCTTGGAAGACCGCAAAATCAACCAGGACTTTATCAAAACCATGTTGGCAATCTATCAGCAACAAGGTAAACTACCCATGTGGCACTTACAAGGTAATGAAACCAACACGATGGTTGGATTACCTGCTATTCCAGTCATTGCCGATGCCTTCCTAAAAGGGATCATTGACGAGAAAGATTATCCATTGGTCTGGGAAGCAGTTAAGACAACAGCCATGGGTAATGACCACGGACTAAAATATGCGCGTGAACTCACCTACATTCCGATCGATAGCATGCCGAATGAATCTGTCGCCTGGGCCCTTGAGTATGCCATCGCAGACTTTGGTGCTTACAAAATTGCGGAGAAACTTGGAAAAACCGAAGATGCCGCTTACTTCAAAAAACGCTACAAACTATATGAGCAGTATTTTGACAAGGAAGTAGGTCATTTTGTCGGTAAAAAAGCAAATGGTGAATTTCGGAGACCTTTCGATCCATTGATGGCTAAACACCGCGAGAATGATTATTGCGAAGGAAATGCATGGCAATATACCTGGCTGGTACCTCAAGATGTCAAAGGTCTGATCAACCTTTTCGGTGGCGAGGAGAAATTTTTGAAAAAGCTGGATTATTTTACAACCATGTCATCCGATCTTGGTGGTGAAGCCTCTCCAGATATTTCAGGACTGATTGGCCAATATGCGCAGGGCAACGAACCAAATCATCACATCCCTTACTTGTATGCTTACGCCGGGCAACCTTGGAAAGGAGCAGCGTTGGCACGTAAAGCGATGACTGAATTTTATACAAACAGCCCTGCAGGCCTTTGTGGAAACGACGATGTAGGCCAAATGAGTGCCTGGTATGTCTTTTCAGCAATGGGTTTCTATCCGCTAAATGCCATGAGTGGTGTTTATGTCTTTGGCTCGCCTATGATGCAGCATGCTAACATTAATTTACCAAATGGCAAAACAATGGCAATCGATGTTAAAAATCAAGGTAAATCTAATCCATACATCAAGTCGATCAAATTGAATGGAAAACCATACTCTAAAACGTTCATTACCCATGCACAGCTTTTAGAAGGTGGACAGATGGAAATCGAGATGAGCGCTACGCCAAACAAAAACTTTGGTAAGAACAAAGCCGATTGGCCTTCAAGCATTGACAATAATTAACTGAAAAATTGTCAGTAAAACATTAGTGGATTAATATTTGTTAACACCTTAATAACATATTTAAGGAGAAACAAAACATGGCAGATTACAAAAACATCAATATACAAGATATCCCCGATGGAGGTGATAATCCAAAAGACTTCTATGAAACTTTTAAAGAGCGTTTAGAAGACTTAGAAACATTTCCAAAGGATTATACGTACAAGTTTATCTTACCAAAAGATCAGGATCACTTCAATCAGATCCAACGTGTATTTGATGAAACAGGTGCTCGGTTTGATTTTAAGGATTCCAAAACAGGTAAGTATACTTCAATTACGGTAAACTTGAACGTAAAAGACGCCGACCAGGTGATCTACTTCTACAAAGAAGTCGCGAAGATCAAAGGTGTTATCATGTTATAAAATAAACAAATCAGGCTGTCGAATCGACAGCCTGATTTGTTTATTTTCATTCACCTACAAAGACATCCCTTCGATAATGTTGGCGCTCATCGCATTGATATTAAGAATCAATTAACAACTAACTAACTATTTACCCTAAATTTCTGGCTATTGATTTCTGGCTGTCCCATAGTATTACACATATGGTATTCAATTCACACCTATAGCCGGAGGTTGATCACCCACCCTATCATAGCAATTAAAACTTTAACAAAAGGTTTGAAAACAGCTTGTAAAGCGCTATATTTATCCCGTTAGTTTAATATATTTTATGAAAAGAATCTTATCGGCTATCCTATTATTAGGAGTGGCCAGTGTTGCCTATGCGCAAACCCCGGTTGACAACCAAAACGAAGGTATTAAATCAAAAAAAGGTAGTTTCGTTACGGAACTGAATTTCAACCCTTTTAAAGGAAATCTCAGCTTAAACAATGCACTAAATCAGATAAAAGGAAGATATTTTATCCAGAACGATCTTGCTTTGCGATTGGGAATTGGGATTGACGTACTCGATTCCGCCGCAAATTATGGTAACCCTTATGGTACAAACGGCTATTTTAATTCCAATAACAGAAAAAGTACAGCACTTGATGTCAATTTTGGTATAGAAAAGCATTTTAAAGGCAGCTCCAGACTGTCGCCCTATATTGGCTTTGACGTCTCCATAGGTTCAAAAACCACCAAACAGGAACTATCGACCAGCGCCTATACAATGAATTTAAAGAATGCCTCGATGGAGGTAATCTATCAACAGACCAACAATGGATATTATACATCGATGCAGTTGGTTCCAAATGGTTATACAAGATTTGGAGGCTACGCAGTTGCGGGATTTGATTTCTACGTATCCAAAGGACTGTTTGTTGGATATGAGTTTAATTTAGGCTATCTACACACAAAGTATAAAAAACCTGATGTTACAGTGATCGGCACTGACCCTGGTTATGGCTCTTATATTTCCGAAAACAAAACCAAGACATTTAAAAGCTCTTTGGTGAACGGTGTCAGAGTAGGATATTCATTTTAAAAACGATAGCTAATTGATTATTATGAAAGGAACTAAAATACTTTGTATTGTTTTTATCTTGTTATCTGGAGTAATTTTTTCCTGTAAGAAAGATGATTTTACGCCTCCCGCTGTGCAGACCTTATCGGTTACAGCACTATCATCCACCTCATTTGAGGTTGTTGGAAACATTGGGAAAACAGGGAGTGAGGAGACTTTAGAATATGGCTTTGTTTATAATTCAACGCAAGAAGTCGGGGAAAATAAGGGTATAAAAGTTTCATTGGGCAAAGATGCTAAAGAGGGAGAGTTTCGTAAACAGATTAGAGTGGACAGTGCATTATCTTCTAACTACTACAATACCATCTGGGTGAGATCCTATTTACGGGATGCTAAGGGTACTGTTTTTGGGGCAATGCTGAATATCAATCTGCCAAGTCCTTCGATGGGAGACATCACACCAAAAATGGCTATGTCGGGCGACATTATCAAAATTGTGGGAACATTTTTCGATGCGACCATCAACAATACCGTTGTTACGATCGGTAATGTCAGAGCTAAGACTGTATCAGTAAGCTCAACCGAAATAAGCGCGGAGGTACCTAGTGGTATACAAGCCAGCCATGGTAATTCTGTCAACGTTTCTATAAAGATTGGATCCACTCCAGCCGGCAATAGTTCCTTACAGATGCTAGCAAATTATAAAGATTTCTCGCCCAAATCGGGTCCTGTGGGCTCAGAATTGAAATTTACCGGAGATAATCTACCCGATTATTATGGCAGTTCAAACATTCAGGTTGAAATGGGAAATCAACTGATTAATCCCACGTATTATTACTCAACAATCAATGTACCCTTCACCGTCAAGGAAAGTTCAGATCTTGCGATAACCATTAATGGAAAGAAAAAAGTATTAGGAACCTTCACCGTCACTCCGCCAGTGATCAGTGAGCTTTCGCCCGAGTCGGTTTATCCGGGACAAGCTATCCTAATTCGAGGCACTAATTTTCCGACAATGAGCGATGGTAGCGAGGGACGCCCTTTAGTGAAACTAGGTACAGGAAGTTACACGGATGTCTCATTCTCCGACAGAAATACTTACCATTACACTATACCTGGTAATATTTCGGAAGGCGATCATTCCCTTTATTTGAAGGTAGGCCCCCACGAAGTACAAGCTCCAAGAAAATTAAAAATTATGGGTTATTCAGCCACGAGCTTTGCTCCTAAGTCAGGAAGTTCATTGCAGCTGATCAATATTACTGGGAATTTTATTTCAGGAAATTGGTATACGGTATATTTTGGTTCAATAGAAGCGGGTGGTACAGCCACTTCTGCTACAAATCTGCAGGTAACTGTTCCTTATGGTATGCCCGAAGGTAATGTAAAAATTAGCATTGAATTTCCAAACAAACGAGTCACTGTTCCTGGTGACTTCGAGATCGTGGGTCCTTCCTTTACTTCCTTCAATCCGACATCTGCCGTACCTGGAACAGTTTTAACGATCAAAGGATCGGGATTTGTCCAAAACTACGACACAGTTGTAAAATTCGGTTCAATAGCAGTATCTCCCAATAGCGTATCTTCCAATACTATATTGGTAACGGTACCTTCCAACGTGTCTCCGGGCGCAATGAAATTAACCGTCGTTACAGCTGGACAATCTGTGACACATAAAGATAATTTCACCTTATTGGACAAATAGTATTCGCTTGAATAAGTTCCCGATATTCATTGTTGAATTTTCTTGAAACGAGTAGAACATAAAAAAGCCCGCGTAAAGCGGGCTTTTTTTATCTATTGCCTAACAGGTTTATTCCTGACCAGCACCAGCTACAGGAGCTTCGCCAGCAGGTTTATCCTGTTTTGGCTTGTCTTCTCTTGGCGGGCGCGGTAATAATGCTTTACGTGAAAGCTTCATCTTACCTTGTTTGTCAATGTCCAACAATTTTACAGTGACTTTATCCCCTTCTTTGAAGATACCGTCCATTGTTTCAAGACGCTTCCAGTCGATTTCAGAGATATGCAATAAACCATCTTTACCTGGCATGATTTCAACGAACGCACCAAATGCCATGATGGATTTCACCTTACCTTCGTAAGTTTCTCCAATCTCAGGTTTAGAAGCAATCGCTTTGATACGGCCTACAGCATCATCTATAGCAGCTTTATTATCGGCAAAAACCTGAACAACACCTTTATTATCAACTTCTTCAATTGAAATCGTAGCACCAGTTTCACGTTGCATCTCTTGGATAATTTTACCACCAGGTCCGATTACAGCACCAATAAATTCTTTGTCGATCAGCAATTGAACGATACGTGGCGCATGAGGTTTGTAATCTTCACGAGGAGCATCAATGGTTTTCTTCATCTCGCCTAAGATGTGCAAACGCGCTTCTTTTGCTTGATCCAACGCTTGCGTCAAGACCTCCCATTTCAAACCATTGATTTTTAAGTCCATTTGACAAGCAACGATACCCTTTTCAGTTCCCGTTACTTTAAAGTCCATATCTCCCAAATGATCTTCATCACCCAAGATATCCGATAAGATCGCATATTTACCAGTTTTCTCATCAGAAATTAATCCCATGGCAATACCCGAAACTGGCGCTTTTAATTTCACACCAGCATCTAAAAGCGCTAATGTACCAGCACATACCGTTGCCATAGAAGACGAGCCATTCGATTCTAGAATATCAGAAACCACACGGATAGTATATGGATTTTCATTGTCTGCCGGAAGAACCTGTTTCAATGAGCGCATCGCTAAGTTACCGTGACCAACTTCACGACGACCCGGACCTCTGTTAGGTCTGACCTCACCTGTAGAGAATGCAGGGAAGTTGTAATGAAGAATAAATTTATTGTAACCGTTGATAAAAGCACCATCGATCATTTGCTCATCATCTTTAGCACCCAAAGTAACCGAAGTCAATGATTGTGTTTCGCCACGAGTGAACACAGCTGAACCGTGCGCAGCAGGCAAGTAATCTACTTCAGACCAGATTGGACGAACTGTACGTACGTCACGACCATCTAAACGAATTCCTTCATCCAATACAAGATTACGAACAGCATCATACTGCACATCGTGGAAATATTTCTTAAACAAGAACGCTGTATCATCATCCAATTCCTCAGGCATTGTTGCTCTATATTCTTCTGCAATCTTCGCGAAACTTTCAGAACGGTCATGTTTTGCAGAAGCAGATTTTGCAATAGCATACACTTTATCGTAAGTAGCTGCAAAGATTGAATCTCTCAATTCTAAATTTTCTGGTTCGTGATTGTATTCACGTTTAACTGTTTTACCAACCAGATTCGCCAATTCCACCTGAGCAGCAACTTGCTTTTTGATTGCCTCGTGTGCAAAAGCAATGGCTTCAACCATTTCAGCTTCAGAAATTTCCTTTGCTTCACCTTCAACCATGCCTATATCTTGTGCAGAACCAGCAACGATAAATTCTAAAGTTGCTTTTTCAAGTTCAGATAATTTTGGATTGATCACCAATTGACCATCAATTTTTGCTACACGAACTTCTGAAATAGGACCATTGAAAGGAATATCAGATACTGCGATCGCCGCAGAAGCAGCCAAGCCTGCTAAAGCGTCAGGCATAATATCTTTATCTGCAGAAATTAAGCTAATCGCCACTTGAGTATCTGCATGATAATTTTCAGGGAACAAAGGACGCAATGCACGGTCTACCAAACGTGAGATCAACACCTCATAGTCTGACAATCTGGCTTCACGACGTAAGAAACCACCTGGAATACGGCCAGTTGCCGCATATTTTTCTTGATAATCTACAGATAAAGGTAAAAAATCGACACCAGATTTAGCTTCTTTAGCAGAAACGACTGTCGCAAGCAACATCGTATTGCCTTGTTTTAATACTACAGCACCATCAGCTTGCTTGGCCAATTTTCCTGTAGACAATTCGATCTGGGTGCCATTACCCATATCGATGGTTGTTTTAATTTCGTTGTAATTCATTTAATCTTGTTTGCGACATGCTTTTCGTCTTGTTGGCAGCATGCCAATATTTTAAATACATTAGATTTCAGCACAAAGGTAAATTAAAATATTAAGATTAGTGCAATTAACCGCAGGCTAAATACGCAAATACTATCTATCAATTCAATTTTTATTTTCGTTTCCCAAAATGTGCCTTATACCTTACACAAGCTGAAAAGCTGCTAGAATCGAAGCTGGATTAAAATCTATCTCATTGAGCACATTTGACCGATAGCTTCCCTTTTCCAGATACAGCATAGTAAATCCCACAAATATTGAACTACCGACAAAATCGTTACATTTAATGGTCAAGTTTTTTGCCGGTATCACATTCTCTTTATACTTAACATCGTATTCCCATTCTACCCCTTTTATTTCTGTGAGTTCAAACTCATCAAAATCAAATGAGAAGGCATGAAATTTGAATACCACTGCATTGCATTTGTCAGGAAGGACCAGCGCTCTTTTGATATCAAACTCCGGGAATGATATTTTAAGATCTTTCTTCTTGTTCATGGAAACTACAGGATCAATAAAAAAATAATCGTGCATGTGGCAGTTTTCATTAAACTGAAAATTCACCAACCTATCCAATATGCTGTTGCTCAGTGTACGGCTACCTTTATCCGAATCGAGGTTGGTCTTTATTGCACGATAGATCTGCCTATTTAGCCGATTGCCCATCTGCCCGTCATGAAGCCCTTGATGTATTTCGCCAAAACACATCCGCATCAGTGCACCGGCACGGCTTACATTTCCAAAATCCTTGCCTGCCCGCTTCGTATCTTCCGTCTGTTTGACACGATGTGGCCTGCTCTGCAGGTAGTTTTTGTTACCAACTTTTCTATTTACCAGTGGGCCAACTAGGCCCCTGATAAATCCATTATCATTTATTCCCATACCTAAAGATACCACTGCGAGCATCTATAATCAAGCATGTTGTTGATTTTTAATAAATTACAAATCCGAGTAAAATGACAATTATAAATATTGCAATTTTCAAGGGACTTTGTTGCAAATTGCTTATGGACAAGTTTGCCCCAAGTTCGTCCCCCTCACGACTTGTAAAAAACATACAGGCACAGTGAGAGAAGCTTAAAAGGTGGACTCAACGTGGACTCACTGTACACTCAAACTGCCTACAGGGCAAACTTGGTAATAACTTGGTCTTAACTTGCCCCCTATCAAAGGGCTCTTCCAGCCGAAGCCCGAAGCTACAGTAACCCATCCCGCTATACTCCATTTCTTATTTTAATTTTCTGTCTTTTTCGACTAATATTTGCATGGCTAAGCTATCACGCTTATCCTCGGGGCAGAAGCTGACCATCCCTTTTCCTTCTTCAGTAAGTATAGGAATCCCTGCTTGTTCCAATGCTTTAATGTCCCTATAAATAGTTCTCTTACTTATAGAAAATCTGTCTGCTAATTCGGAAGCCGTTATTAAACGCTTGGTTTGTAACTGAGTTAAAATTGCTGTAAGCTTTGAAATTCGCTTTAATTCTTTATCGTCTATATTTTGTCTTTACAATTCAAGCAACCAGTTAAACACATTCAGATGTTTAACTCCATTCCGGTCTTGTGTAAATGAGTCTGTAGTTAGTAAATATTTCGGGTAGTTGTCATTAATTTTCTCCAATGAGCCAAATTCACGTTCTACGGTCTTTTCATTGGACATTTCCCAAGCTACCTGATAATATGCTATATCGCCTTTGGGTGTTCTGCACACAAAATCTACTTCTGCATTTCGGGCTGTACCTGTCCAAATTTTATTGCCTCTACGTAACAGTTCCAGATAAACAATATTTTCCAAAATGTGTCCTCTGTCTGTAGTGCGCTCCTTACCTGTTAAGACGTTGAGCAAACCTGCATCGACCAAATAGTATTTTTCCTGAGTAGCTAATTGCTTCCTTCCTTTCAAATCAAAACGGTTTACTTTATAAAACACAAAACTTGCTGTTAGATATTCTAGATACCTTTCTACTGTTGTGTTATGGGTGGTTTGTCCGTCCTGTTTTAAGGTTTTAGCAATATTACCAGGCGAAAGCGGATTTCCAATATTGGAAGCTACGAATTTCACAATATTACCAAAAGCGCGTTTATCGTTAATCTGATGACGTTGGGTAATGTCCTTTTCAACAATGGTGGTGTAAATGGCTTCGAGATATTCTTGGATAATATCGTAACCACCTTCACGCAATTCAACGCCTTTGGGCAAAGACGTTTCATTAATGTAATCAAAGAAAAGAGCTTCATAGTTGAGGTATTTATTCGATGTATCAATATCTCTTGCTGTTAAATATTCTTTGAACGAAAAGGGCAAAATAGAAATTTCTATGTATCGTCCACTCAATAAAGTTGCTAGTTCTCCTGACAACAAAAAAGCATTTGACCCTGTAATGTAAACGTCTATATTTGGCTTTACAAATAATCCATCCACCAAACGCTCAAACTCGTTGACGTTTTGGATTTCATCTAAAAAAACATAGCTTGGTTTTGACAAATCTAAATTTCCGATAATGTGTGCGTACAAACCATCTAAATCGTTGAGAAATTTACGCAGTTCAAAATCTTCAAAGTTCAGAAATACAATTTGACTTGCAGGTACACCCATTTCCACTAATGTTTGACGATACAATTCAAATAAGGTGCTTTTCCCGCTTCTGCGTAATCCACTAACTACTTTGATAAGATCTTTATCTTTATAGGCTAATAATTTAGACAGGTATTCTTTGCGGTTTGTGTAATTTATCATAGTGCAAAGTTACCCAATAAATCATTAAAACTTTCATTACTTACAAGTTTTAATGATTTTAATGCTTTTTATCAATTATCAACTTATAGAAATACTAGAATTTAAAATTTATTAAAACCCATAGAAAAAGAAAATTTTACAATTTTTGGATATACCTGTGTTTGCTGTACGGTAGCGTGGTCAAGCAACTTACATACATACTCTATCCTCATACCGTTGTTCAGTACATTGGTAGCAAATGTATGTCGGCTCAAATGAAAGTGCAGGTTAAACGGCCGTTTTAAATGCTCGCCCACTTTCTTTAGGTGTACCTCGCCTAAGCGAACTTTTGAACTCAGCTAATCGCATTGTTAGCGAAGCAACCCGCGTATAAAATGTATACATTTATTACAATACTTCGCTAAGAAATCTGTGCCGAATTTTGCTAAAAAATAAGAATACCTCATTTCTGTATAAACACAAAAAAAGCCATCCAAAAATTGGATGGCTTTCTTAACACCTTTGTATTAAAGCTTATTTGATAATATCACGTAAACCTAGACCTTTAATGATCGCACGGTAACGGTTGATATCTTTTTTGTAAAGATAAGCTAATAATGAACGACGTTTACCTACTAACATTTGTAGGGCACGTTGTGTACCGAAATCTTTTCTGTTTTTTTTCAAGTGCTCAGTTAAGTGAGCAATTCTCTTAGTGAATAAAGCAACTTGACCTTCAGTAGATCCTGTGTTTGTAGCTGATCCAGCAAATTCTGCGAAGATGTCAGCTTTGTACTCTTTACTTAAATACATTTCCTGAATAATATTAAAGCGTTAAAAATTTTATTAATTGGCTGCAAAGATAGCAAAAGTATTTGGTTGCCAAAATATTTAATAAGCAAAGTTTCAGATGCTATTATACCTTTACATAGATCTTTTTCTTATCCAACCAATAGCAGATTACCCACATCAACGTCAGAAAGCAGAGCGAATAAACAAAAGAGCCAACTTCCGGGATTCCAGGTATTTTCGCGCAAACATATTTATAGAACCAAGCGAAAGCATCAATGTATTGTTGTGTACCGTCATCCTTAACGCCGTCTGGGATACGGAATAGTCCTAAAAAGCGCGGAAGAATACCGCTCAATACAAAGATGAATAGCGGATTTTTACCAAAAACATCAAAAAATTTTGTCAATTTATTTCTTACACCCTGCACCTCGATAAACCAGATCATACCACCGATCGTCATGGTTGCCAAACCAGTTGTATAGAGTACATACGAACTTGTCCATATTTTTTTATTGATCGGAAAGCCTAATGCCCATATCCACGCCAATACGACCAAAATAAATCCGGCCACAAACATCCCCGCCAACAATTTAAAATGCGGTTCGTTCGAAGCGGGAACTTTCTTCCACAGCCAGTCCACCTGACCTTGTTTTTTAATAAATACACCAACTAAATATCCAAACACGACCTGTACTATGGTAGGCAAGGTACTCATCAGACCTTCAGGATCAAACGGCACCCCCTCCCCTTTGTAAACATGCGGTAAACCCAAAATGGCGATATCATACTTTGTACCAAACCAGCCGTCCAAGCTATAAGGATCTACCCCACCCGCAATAGCACAAATTGCCCAATATAACAATAGTATGATTGCAGAGATCCAGATAATCGTTTTTTCTTTAAAATAATAAGCAAGAATTGATGCAAAGCAGTAGGCCACAGCAATACGTTGCAATACACCGAAGATACGGATACCCCGACTTGGATCAGTTCCGTCAACCCATTGTTTAAATACCAGTTCAGCCCCCTCCCACTTGACAAAGGGCCACCAGTTTATAAACAGACCTATGGCAAAAATCAAAACTGTGCGCTTAAGGACTTTTTTCCAAAAAACAGCCGGACCAGCTTCCTGCAACCGGGGTATCACAAACGACATGGCATTACCGACTGCAAAAAGAAAAAAAGGAAAAACCAGGTCTGTAGGCGAGCAACCATGCCATTCTGCATGTTTTAGCGGTGCAAACATATGAGCCCATGTCCCAGGATTATTCACCATAATCATCAGTGCCACAGTAGCTCCACGAAAGACATCCAAGGAGTAATAGCGTTGTTTCATAATCAGATACTATAATTAGAAGGTAAATATAAGCTATTTGATATTCACTTTTATGCCTAATCTCCAATTAAAAGGCACAAACAGGAGTTCTTTAGTGACAAGCTTGTTACAATGTTTAGCAGCTTTCATCCCGCAAAAAATAAAGAAATCAAAACTTTTTAAAAAAAAACAAAAAGTTTTTGGAACTTACTTTTTTTTTAACATATCTTTAACGAAAGTTTAACCGACTTCTACTAACCATTCATTTACGATGGAAAACGAGATATTAATAAACCTTTATGTTGAATCGATGCTGTCAATTGCTGATCTTGCTAAAAAGATAGCAAAAAGCACTCCCTCCGTAACTAAGGTTGTTAATCACTTAATTGAGCAAAATATAATAGTTGAATGTGGATTTGCGGAGTCAACTGGTGGACGCCGACCGATTCAGTACACCATAAATGAAAACTCAGATAACTATATCCTTTCAATCGCATGCGATCAGTATTTTACTACAATCTCGATTTCTGATTTGCATAATAAGGTGATTGCAGAAGATCGCGATATAGCAGTAGAATTAAAGGAAAAATCTTCGCTAGATACCATACTAAATCGTGCAGAGGAATTGATTCAAAAGTCTACAATATCACTTAAAAACTTCATCGGCATTGGGGTGAGTATACCTGGATTTGTCAACAGCGAATTAGGCATAAATGAATCTTACCCCAAAGCTCATGGTCTATTTAATCTTAAGCGAAATATTGAGAAAAGATTTAATATACCAACTGTGATAGAGAATGATTCTCGATGTATTGCGTTGGCAGAAAAACAATTGGGAATAGCAAAAGACATCACGAGTTCTTTAATTATTAACCTTAACTGGGGTGTCGGACTGGGGATAATCATCAATAACGCTATATTTAAGGGAACAGCCGGATACGCGGGTGAATTTAGCCACATCCCATTAGCAGATAACCAAATGCTCTGTTCTTGCGGCAAAAGGGGTTGCCTAGAAGTTGTAGCCTCACTCAATGCTGCTATAAAATATGTCGAGAATGATATTGAGAATGAGCAATATTCAATTTATAGCACTTTTATAAATAGTAACGACAATAAACTCGAAGCATTGTTTGATTCGATCAGAGTAGGTGATCAAGTTGCTATAAATAATATAGGAAAAATTGGCTATATGCTTGGAAAAGGTATTTCGACCTTAATTCATATTTTAAATCCGAAACAGATATTGATCAGCGGCCGCGGTGCTGAAGTTGGTCATATATTAGAACCGCATATTCAAATTGCGCTAAATGAATTTTGTATACCTGAGATTGCTAAAACAACACATCTGGCAATCTCGGAACTTCATAAAGATGCGCAAATAAAAGGTACAATGTGCCTTGTTGTAGAAAACCTAATACACCGAATATTTAAATCTAGTTACACACAAATTAATCAGTAGAATATGAGTCTATTTTACAAAAAAACTGCAGGATTAGCGCTATGCACACTTTTTAGTGCGACATCTCTTTATGCGCAGCAAAGCATTTCTGGAATAGTTTCAGATGCGAAGGGACCTGTATCCGGGGCAACAGTTTCTGTAAAAGGAACAGCTCGCGGTACGCAAACCGGAAGTAATGGGTCGTTTACGATCCAAGCATCGCCGGGCGAAGTCTTACGGGTATCTATTGTTGGATACAAATCACAAGAAATAACTGTTGGTTCTTCAAAAACACTTAATATCAAATTAACGGAAGATGCATCCGCTTTGGACGAAGTTGTGGTAACAGCAATGGGAATCAAAAGAGAGGCTAAAGCTCTTGGATATGCCTCATCGACAATAAGCTCTAAAGAATTGACCCAAGCAGGTACGACAAACATTGGTTCGGCCCTTTATGGAAAAGCACCGGGTGTGCAAATTAATTCCGCTCCAGGGGGAGCATCTAGTGCTGTTAACATTCAGATCCGTGGCATTAATTCCCTAAGTAACAACAGACAACCTTTATATGTGGTTGATGGGGTAATGATCAGAAACGATCAACAGGCGGGTTCAAAAGGTTTAAACAATACTGGTGGTATTACTGACCCGGGGGGCAAGCAATATGGTCTGACAATAGAATACGTGGAAACGGTATGTTAGATTTGAACCCTAACGATATTGAGTCCATGACAATTTTAAAAGGGGCCAGTGCAACAGCGTTATATGGTTCTGATGCTGCAAGTGGTGTCATTGTAATCACAACTAAAAAAGGTACAAAAGGAAAAGGCCTTGGAATCGACTTTAATTACACCGGTTCTATCGAAACTGCTGCTTTTCTTCCGAGATTACAGTACGAATACGGACCAGGATATGATGCTGCTACTAATTTACAAGTCGGTGCGACTGAAGAAGGCTGGATGACAAATCCACTCTTCCCAGGTGATAGGCTCTTGAATTACAATGCCTGGGGCCAATTTGGACCTAAATACGATGGTCAAGATGTCCGCTGGTGGGACGGTTCGTTAAGAAAGTACTCCGCTAATAAAGGTAATTATGGTGATATTTTCGATACTGGACACAATAGTAACTTTAATCTAAGTGTTTCCAATCAAACTGAAAAAATAAATTATAGGTTATCAGCTTCCAATATGGACTACAAGGCAATTGTACCAGGTAGTAAGATGAATAAAAGTACCTTTAATTTAAATAGTTCAATCAAGCTCGCTAATCGATTGGATTTGGATGTAGTTGCATCTTATATTAATACGATTACCAAAAATAGGCCCGGTTTAATGGGAGATGTTCTCGGTTCTTATGCGGGATTTTTTAGCGGTGCTGAAGACGTTGAGAAGATGAAAAACGAACTCTACCAGACCTCCGACGGCTACAGATACAATCCTTTTGGATCCAATAGACCTGAGGCATTTCCCGTTAATTATAGAGCTGTTAACCTCTTAAACTATTTTTGGCAACAAAAACGTAACAGTTATGAGGAGAAGGAGAACCGCTTTTTGGGAAGTGCTACATTAAATTGGGGTATTTTAGATAAACTAAAGTTTAGAGGTCGATTGGGGACCGATTTCACTGGATTAAATATTGAAAACAAAGAACATAACGAGTACGCTGTCCAATATAATGCAACTAATAGTACAGGTAAATTTGAGGTTTCGAAAGGAATCTACAAAATTGTTTATGGGGATGCATTATTAACTTATGCAGACAAATTATCTGACGACTTTGACTTTAGTTTAAGTGGAGGTTTTCAGTCACGTATGGAAAACTATGATGATCAAATGTCCAGAACAGAAGGTGGTTTGGTTTCTGCAAATTGGTTTAGCTTAAATAACACCTTCGGGCAAGCTGTGACTACCCACGTTAGAAAGGAGCTTATAAAATACGCTTACTTTGGTTTATTAAACCTCTCTTATAAGAACTATTTATTCTTAGAAGGGACAGGTCGTAAAGAATATTCTTCTACTTTACCCGCACAAAATAACCCTTACCATTATGGTTCAGTAAACACGAGTTTTGTGTTCTCTGATGCATTTAAATTACCTGAATTCTTTAGTTACGGAAAGCTAAGAGCATCTTACGGAGTAGTTGGTAATGATGCACCGATGTACGCTTCGAATATCGCTTACAAACAATCTTCATTAATTACTGTAAATGGGCCTGTGCCTGCTTTAAATCTAAATTCTAGCTACGGCAACTTAAATCTAAAGCCTGAAAAGAAAACTGAAAAGGAAATCGGATTGGATTTAAAATTCTTAAAAAATAGATTAGGTTTAGATGTAAGCTATTATTCAAATTTCATCGATGATCAAATTATGCCGCTGTCTACAGCGTACACGACAGCAGCTACAACTCAAATACTAAATGTGGGGAAAATCTCCAACAGGGGTTGGGAGGTATCATTGAGCGGAACACCAATAAAAAATGAAGAATTTTCTTGGAATGCTAGATTAAATTTTTCAAATAACAAATCTAAACTTGATGCTCTAATTTCTGGAGTACCTAAATTGGTTTTTTATGATGCGGATCAAAGTTCGATCCGGATGGAAGCAAGACCTGGGGAGATCTTAGGAAATATATATGTGTTCCCCAGAGCCACAAATGAAAAAGGAGAATTTCTAATTTCTGATGAAGGTAATTATGTCATTGATAAGTCAACTTATGTTAAAGCGGGTAATATTATGCCGAAAGCGATTGGAGGATTATCAAATACTTTCAACTACAAAAACTTTAGCTTAGACTTTACTGCTGACTACAGATTTGGAGGACAAATGATTTCCACGCCGCATAAATACGCTTATGGAGCAGGTCGACTAGAAAGCACATTGGAATATCGCGAATCAGGAATAACTTTAGATGGTGTTAATCAAAACACAGGCGCTAAAAATGATGTTCATCTTTCCGGTGCTGAATATTATATTAATAATTTCTATTGGGGAAATAATGCTTGGAATGAGAAAGCGGCTGTACTAGATAATAATTTCATTAAGCTAAGAGAGGTTGTTATCGGTTACAATTTGCCTGAATCATTTACTCAAAAATTAAAATTGAATAGTTTACGTTTCTCTCTAATAGGTAGAAACCTCTTCTACTTCTATCGTTCGATCAAAGATATTGATCCAGAGGCGCCTGTTGGTAACTATTGGTATTCTCAAGGTATAGATATCGGTTCTAATGCAGCAACTAGAAGTTTTGGTTTCTCTCTTAATGCTAAATTTTAATACTTAAAGCAATGAAAAAATTTAATAAAATATTAATATATGGAAGTTTTCTCTTGACACTGGGAAGCTTTCAATCTTGTAAAACTGAATTAGAAGACCGTTATGTCGACCCTGAACAAACAGTAACACCTAATATTCCAGCTTTTTTTACGCAGATTTTAAATAATCCACGTTTAAGATCCGAATACTGGCATTATAGGACATTTATATTTATGCACCATGCTCGATACACTCAAACAGCATATTTTGAAAATGAAAACACAATGTATCAGCAAAGCGATTCGTATACAAATGATTATTGGAAAGATTTCTACTCGCCGGGAATGATGGGAATCTATAGAGTAATGGAGAAAACATTTAATGGTCTTCCAGATCAAGACAAAGCTTCAAAAGAAATATTTATGACGGCGGCAAAAGTTGTCCTTTACGACCAAGCCTCGAAACTAGTTGATAACTTTGGCGACATACCCTTTTCAGAAGCGGGAAGTCTTGCATCAACAGATCAGATTAAATTGGCAAAATTCGATGATCAAAAAGAGCTATATAACACCTTCCTAACTGGCTTAAAAGAAGCGAACAGCTTTTTTAAAAATGCTTCCGCCACAAATGAATTTAATAGAGCAGATATTCTAAATTCAGGAAATCTTACAAAATGGCGTAAGTATACTAATTCTCTACGTCTACGTTTGTTAATGAGAATCTCGGCAATTGATGAAAATAAAGCTAAAACCGACATCATGGAAATGTTGAACAATCCAACTGAATACCCATTACTTGACGGCACAAATACTGGCGATTATAGTGTTGGAACAGAGGATATACTGTTGCAGCCTTTAACAAACTATACATCGAGCTTATTAGACGCAGTGAGGGAACTACCCAGCCATTATGCTCCTGATTATATGCTTAATACCGTTTTGAAAACTGCGAATGATCCTCGTACTGCAGTACTATTCGATAAGTTTGGAGAAACAGTAGGCGGAAAATTTATACCTAATAAGGAGTATCAAGCTATGCCGATTACATTCACTTCGGCTCAAGCCAATGCTCAGTACATGAAGTATTCGGTTGTCGATTCTGCAACTGCATGGATCAATAATAAATTGCCGGGAGTTTTGATGACTGCATCTGAAACAAATTTTATTAAGGCTGAGGCTCAAGAAAGATGGGGTACTGACGCTGCTGCAAAAACTGCATATGAAACAGCGGTAAAACAATCTGTTGCTTTTTATTATTATTTAAACGCTAACTCCTCTAATTCAGCCAAAGCAACTAAGCCAAGTAGCGAAGTAATTAATAAATTTGTCACTGAATCAAACATAGCTTTCAGTGGAGATAAAAATGCAAAATTGAAGCTTATAGGGACGCAAAAATGGTTACATTTTGGTTGGCTACAGGGCGAACAAGCATGGTCGGAATACCGAAGAACAGGATATCCAACTCTGCCAGCGTTTCCAGTTTCTACATTGAATGGATTTCAGCGTCCTCCTGTACGATTAACATATCCTTCATCAGAGATCACCAACAATAGTGAAAACTATCAGGCTGTAAAATCTAAAGATACGCGCGATACCAAAATTTTCTGGGACGTTAACTAACACCATTTCACGCTTAATTATAGAAAGCCACCTAAGGTGGCTTTCTTTTTATCACTTTCACTATATTTATACATGCAAAAACTAAAAACTATTATATTCACTGCGTTGATCGCTTCAAGCGCAACACTAGCGTTCGGCCAGGCACATAACGTATCTGCCGGCTACCAAAAACCGACAGATCCATTAGTGATCGAAAACCTCGAACAATGGCAAGATATGAAGTTTGGACTTTTCATGCACTGGGGAACGTATAGCCAATGGGGTATTGTTGAAAGCTGGAGCTTGTGCCCAGAAGACGAAGGCTGGACACAACGAAAACCAGAGCATGGAGCGACCTACAACGCGTATGTAAAAAATTACAACAATCTACAGACTACCTTCAATCCTACCGATTTTAACCCACAAAAGTGGGCCGATGCTGCTAAAAGCGCCGGAATGAAATATGTGGTCTTCACCACCAAACATCACGATGGATTCGCGATGTTCGACACTAAGGAGTCCGATTATAAGATCACATCTTCTAAAACGCCGTTTTCGACGAATCCGAAAGCAAATGTGACTAAAGAAATTTTTAATACATTTCGCAACGATGGTTTTAAAATCGGTGCATATTTTTCAAAACCTGATTGGCATACAGATTTTTACTGGTGGAGTTACTTTCCCCCAAAAGACCGTAATGTAAACTATGATCCTCAAAAACACCCGGATCGCTGGGAAAAATTCAAAAACTATACCTATAACCAGATCAACGAATTAACCTCAGAATACGGAAAAGTTGATATTCTTTGGTTAGATGGAGGCTGGGTACGCCCTTTTAAAACAATTGATCAGTCTGTCGATTGGCAAAGAACAATCAAAGTGGAACAAGATATCGACATGGACCGCATCGGTAATATGGCGAGAAAAAATCAACCCGGCATTATTGTCGTAGATCGTACTGTACCCGGAAATTGGGAAAATTATGTTACCCCCGAACAAGCGATTCCTGAACACCCGTTAGATATTCCATGGGAAAGCTGCATTACAATGGGTGATTCGTTCAGCTATGTTCCCAACGACAACTACAAACCAACCAAGAAGCTTGTCGAAACATTGGTGAAGATTATTTCCCGTGGCGGAAACTACCTATTAAACATAGCGCCCGGCCCTAATGGAGACTACGATCAAGCAGCTTACGATCGCCTGAACGAACTGGCTGCCTGGATGAAAATTAATCAAACTGCCGTGTTTGCAACACGGACGATTGCCCCATATCACCAAGGTGACTATTACTACACCCGAAGCAAGGACAGTAAAATGGTCAATGTATTCCATCTTTCTGAAGGTGATACTTACCAACAGCCCAATGAATATATTTTCGAAGTACCTGATAATTTCAATGTAAAAAAGATCGCTATTTTAGGTCATAAAGGTAAATTGGACTGGTCTCAACGCGGTAACCAAATTACGTTGAGAAGCCCCGCTACACGATTTAACTATGCTACTGCAATCCAATTGCAAAGCAAATAGAATAAAGTTGCGCTGGATTTAATTCAGCGCAATTTTATCATTTTACAAAGTCAGCAATTATAAGTCCAACACCTGTACATTTTTGCCCCCAAAAGCTTCAGTACAGCAAAAAGAAAATGATACTTAAACCAACAATTCAGGTTTTGAAACCGTCAATTCTAATGAGAAAAATCACAGTACTTTCGACACTATTCGCTTTGCTCCTATCTTCGTGCGGCACCTACAAACCACAAATTCTCCGTTCAGAACAAATTTTCCACGCAGGTGAGGTTCCATTCAAGCAATGTCATGCATCCACAATTCAAGTCATCGGAAAAGACAGCTTATTGGCGGCCTGGTTTGGTGGCACACACGAATCTAACCCCGACGTGGTTATCTGGAGCTCCCTATATCACCATGGGCAATGGCAGCCTCCTGTACAGATTGCAGATGGAATCCTTGGCGACAACCGCTTCCCAACATGGAATCCGGTCTTCTATCAATACCCCCACAGTGACACCCTATCATTGTATTATAAAATAGGGCCCAATCCCAGAGAATGGAAAGGTTATGTCAAACATTCGCTAGATAAAGGAACAAGCTGGTCAGCAGCGCAACAATTGCCTGAAGGTATATTGGGGCCAATCAAAAACAAACCACTCACCTTGAAAAACGGATTGCTTCTCTCCCCTTCCAGCACGGAGTCCAAGGAGGAAATCTGGAAAGCTCATCTAGAAATTAGCCGGGATCATGGCCGCTCCTGGTCCGTCAGTCCGATTCGCCCTGATACCAGTATCCAGGTGATTCAGCCCAGTGTGATCCAACACACAGATGGACGCATTCAGGTGCTCTGTCGAAGTAAAGAAAATAAGGTAATGGCGGCTTTTTCAAGAGATCAGGGCCTTACCTGGGGACCGTGGCAAGCAACCAATCTACTCAACCCAAATTCAGCAACTGATGCTATCCGTCTGAAAAATGGCCTCTTTATGATTGTCTTCAACCCGGCCATCGCTGGCAACGACTGGTGGGAAGGACGTACAAAACTACATGTCGCCATCTCAAAGGATGGCTTACAGTGGAAAGATGTGTTAACCCTTGAAGATGGTGTCAAGAACGACGAGTATTCTTATCCGACAATTATTCAGGACCCCAATGGCCTTATCCATATTACGTATACTTGGAACAGGAAAAGTATTAAGCATATTGTGCTCAGGTAACTTTCTGGAGCAGAAAAAACGCCAGTAGATCCGACTAAGATACCAAGCTATCGGTACAGCAAAAAAGAGCTTTTCTGGCATTTAATATAAATCACTATGGATCTAATATTCGAAATAATACAGCAGTTTGAAATGGCACCGTAGGTAGTTTCAATGAGCAACATGAAAATGGGGCGGTCCAAAAAAATTGGACCGCCCCATGTCATATCTCGTGTTTTGAATTTAATAATCCTTCGTTAATTCCAATGTTCCCTTCAACCGGATATCATCCGAAGATGCGCCGACCAAAAGTTTAAACCTGCCTTTTTCTGTCTTCCATTCATTACCTGCATTCCAAAGTTTGAGGTCCTCCTTGGTCAATTGAAAAGAATAACGTTCTTTCTTTCCTGCTGTAATATTTCGACGCTCAAAACGCTTCAATTGCATGACCGGTGTCACCACCGAACTCACCTCGTCCACAACATATAACTGAGCAACTTCATCGCCCGCCAATTTGCCGTTATTTGCAACGTCGAACGATACCGTACATGTAAAATCATGCTCAGACTCATTCAAAGAAATCTGTAAATTGGAGTACTCAAAATTGCTGTAGCTCAATCCATAGCCAAATGGATACAATGGACTGGCCGTCATTTCTACATAGTCGTGATGTTTGGGTTTTGTATGATTGTAATGTACTGGCAGCTGCCCAACAGACCGAGGTACTGAAATCGGTAATCTTCCTGCCGGATTGTAGTCGCCAAACAAGACATCTGCAATAGCCGAGCCTCCTTCCTGTCCCGGATACCAAGCGTTCACAATCGCAGGCACATGTTCTGCTGCCCAATTCAAGTTTAAAGGTCTCCCCATAATTGTTACAAGTACAACGGGTTTTCCTGTTGCCTGTATTGCCTGCATCAATTTGATCTGATCGCCCATCATATCTAGCGAAACGCGGTCAAAACCCTCTCCACTCTCCATATCACTCACGGTATTGGGGTCCACATTCGCTGCTCCGGTTGCCTGATAGGAGGTTTTGAAATCACGTGCGCTTGAACCTCCTAAAACTAAAATCACCGCATCAGCCTCTTTAGCAGCAGCTACGGCGCCAGCGATATCCGAATGACTTGTATCCCGTATTGCACAGCCTTTAACATAATCAATTTTGGTACTTTTACCAACTACAGACCGGATTCCCATTAGTAGGGTCTGAATTTTACCATCGGCCTGTGGCGCGGTGTAATCGCCCAGCTGGTTATAGGCATTGTCAGCATTCGGTCCTATAACTGCTATTCGTTTCAACGATTTACTTAAGGGTAAGAGTTGCTGATCATTTTTTAGCAAAACAATCGACTCGCGCGCTACTTGCCTCGCAAGCATTTTATTTTGTGGTGTAGCGACTTTTTGAGCAACTAATTTCTCATCCACATAAGGTTGATCAAAAAGGCCAAGATTGAACTTCATCCGCAATACACGGGCAACTGCTGTATCGAGAACAGCAGATTCAACAAGCCCTTGCTGCACAGCCTTGAGCAAATTTGCACCATAACCAGTCCCGCTTAAATCAACATCCAGTCCCGCATGAATGCTTTGCGAAGCGGCGTCTTCGCCAGTAGCAGCAGTAGCGTGACCGCCGTTGAGCCCCGATATGCTCAATAAATCCGACACAACAAAGCCGGTAAATCCCCAGTCTTTACGTAAAACGTCTTTTAGCAGCCAAGGGTTAGCCGAACACGGAATACCGTCAATACTGTTATAAGCGGTCATGACCGACCCAGCGCCTGACTTTACAGCACGCTCAAAAGGCGGAAGGAAATATTGCCGGAGGCTCCGCTCGCCAAATGAAACAGACTCACCATTGTGCCCTCCATCTGGAGCAGCATAGGCGACAAAATGCTTCAATGTACCTATTATTTTATCGTGCTGCCCTAACTTCTCACCCTGAAAACCACGGATCATCGCACTTCCCATCTGTCCAATCAAGTACGGATCCTCACCATAGGTTTCTTCGGTACGCGACCAACGGGGGTCTCGCGCTAAATCAAGCACAGGACCATATCCGTTTTTACCGCCCACTGCATAGGTCTCCTTAGCGATCGTCGCTGCCATATCCTGAATCAACTGCGGATTCCAGGTACTCGCTTGCCCAATAGCAGTAGGGAAAACGGTTGCACCGATAGCCATATGTCCGTGCGGCGCCTCTTCAGACAATAACAACGGAATCCCCAGTCGTGTACTATCCACCATATAACGTTGGATGGCGTTTGTAGCACGCGCGGCTTCTACCGGACTCAGACCATTCAATAAGGTTTTTTGTGTCCAAGGGTCAGCGCGCAATGTCGCCCACAATAACCCAATATGTTGCTCTTTCGCTGCTTTCCGTAATTTATTGCTAACCGTTATCTGCTTTCCATCTTTCGTATACATTTCCCAGCCAAGCAATTTACTCAACTGCCCGACCTTCTCCTCCACAGTCATTCTTCCCAACAGATCACTTACCCTCTTTTCGGTAGGCAAAGTATGGTTTTTATACGGAAATTGTTGGGCTTGAAGTGGTGGACAGAGCCATGCTCCCATTGCGGCCAAAAGTAATATACGGACTTTCATAAATGGATTATTGTTTTTTTATTTCTGTGCTTTATTATGGTCCGGATTAGCGCAGCACTAGGCTATGCAACCGGTTTCCAAGACACTAAATTAACGATTTAGCATCAATAATCAAGTTAAATTTTGATTCCCCTTAGAGCACTTCACGCCACAGACCTGGCTGGTCGGTCTGAATAAGGCGCACAAACGGATATTTTTCCAAGAAAGACCGATAAGCCATGCTTCCGTCCTTCGCCGCTTGATCGTCATATTCCCCCAAACTATTCATCCAAAAATAAATGCCCTGTTCGCGCAGCCGGTTTAGTTCTTCGGTTTCTATAAACGACTCATCAAGGTGGACAACCGTCGTTAATCCCATCTTGAGTATAGCCGCTAGGTCAGCCATGCTACGTGCTCTAGGGAACAGCGTGATCGTCGGATTGAGTTTGTAAGTCTTCGGCATGTCTTTGTAATCGTAAAGGAAAAACAATACTTGGTCTTCCATCCCCTCCTGTGCAATAAGCGTATAAGTTGTCTTGACAAATTCTTTCCGATCTTCTTTAAAATCCAAATCCACGATGATTTTCCCCTTTGCTACACGCAAAGCTTCTGATAAGGTCGGAATAACATGTTCCGATTCGCCTCCATGAGCTTGGGTGCGTAGTGGAGCTTTTGAAGCTCAGCATAAGTATGTTTGGCGACCTCTCCTTGTCCCGTTGTCGTACGGTTCACTGTTTTATCATGCATCAGTACCAGTACACCGTCTTTGCTTGCCCGTACATCGACCTCTACGACGGAAGCTCCTTGCCGAATGGCCTCTTCAATCGCAGCGATGGAGTTTTCTGGCTGTTTTAAATGAGCGCCCCGGTGCGCTGCAATGTGAACACTTTTTTGATTTAACTTTTTAATCAAATCAGCCGATTGACCATATACCACTGTGGTCAAACTCACTATCATTCCCAGTAAGATAGTATAAAATAAAATCTTTTTCATTGCTATATAGCTATTTTTTTTTAAGCAATATCTTTTTGTTATACCGTATAAATCAGCCATCTCGACGCAGATAGATCTTAATCTTTTAATGGATTGGATCCCGCAATTAAAATAACGGAAAGTCTTCCGGTTTGAATGGATTACTTTCCGTCATTCTCGTTTTATTTTTTCGACAACTCGAATGAATCAAACAGCTGACCATTCAGCTTGTAGCTTGAAAAATGCAGTTTATTGTTATTCAGCTTAATGACCTGATAGAGTTGCGTCTGTGAGGTTGCCCGATCCATCCAGCGTTCGGAATCTGACTCATACATTTTCGGTCCGGCTACGGATAAAAGGTAAATAGGACGCTTTTTACCAAGCCCTCCGCGTGCATAGGTATGATCATGTCCCTGAAGAACCAAATCCACCCCATATTTCTCAAAAATAGGTTTAAAGCGTTCTCTCAAGATGGTGTTGTCACGATTTTTAGCCGTGGAGTATACGGGATGGTGCATCACAACGATGTTCCATTTTTTTGGTGAGGATGACAACACTTTCTCCAGCCATTTTTCCTGTACTGCTGCCGCGGTGGAGTCTAGCATAATCAACTGAGAATTTAGGGAAATCATACGCAGATCCTGATAATCCAAATAATAAACAGCATCCTGCATGTCCTCAGGGCCATTCTTAGGCAAGTTGAACTGTACGTTCCAATGCGGGTCAAGTACAAGCTTCCCAAGCGAGTCGCGACGGTACTCGTGATTCCCCGGTGTTGGAACAGCAGGGACCATCTGATGAATAAATCCCGCGGCCTCATGCCATTCTGCCCACTCTTCGTCGGCATTCGAACGATTGATCAGGTCGCCCGCGTGAACAATAAAGCGTGCATTCGCCTCCTGTTGATAAGCACGACGGATGGCACGTGCCCATCGTGACCGTAGGTCATTCTGTGCATCGCCCAAATAGATAAACGAAAAGCCGCCAGAACGCTCTGCAGTTCTGAATTGGTTCCAGGGACTCCAAATGGTGCCATCTCCAACCCGATAGGCATAGACCGTTCCGGGTTTCAGGTCACGGAAGGTTACCTGTCCATAGGTGTCGGTTTGTTGCCCTTGCTCCAGAGACACCCCTATTCCCTGTACTGATATCGCTTTTGCTTCAAGTTCAGGATTACTCAGTTCTTCAACAACCTGACCAATCATTTTAGTCTTATCCGCGTTGACGCGCCACGAAACAGACTGCGTTTGGCTGGGATCATCGGACCAAGTCAATGTAATCCGGTCTGGCTGTTTATACGCGTTGGTGGTCTGGCTTTTCCCTTCCAATAAAGTACAGCAAACGCCGATAACAAGTAGAATATGTTTTATTTTCATTTTTATATTGATTTTATAAGCGACTGAACCGCTGGTTATAATGACTTTCATTTTACGATCAGGACTTACCAGGGTTTGTTTGTTCCTTGCAATAACCAAGGTTTTGACCAGGCACTATTTTCATTATCTGCCTGTGAATATGCTGTCTTCTCAATGCGCTTTAAGGCCTCTTCTGCATTTTTTTGATTCACACTCATTTCGGTTTGCATATAAGGCACACGCACCGGAAGTTGTGTACGAATGGCTGCGGGGCCGGCCTTTAGAGCGGGGTACCCTGTGCGACGATAATCAAACCAGGACTGTGCGGCAGTTGACCAGCTTGCGATCCATTTTTGTTCAATGATCTGCACTTGCGTATTTTCAAACGCCACCCCTTTCTGACGAATATAGTTGGAATAGTCTGCGCCCCTTCCCCAGCTTGCCAGAGATTCCTGTATAGCACGCTCATAATAGGTCTTCGCTGACTCAGGCAGCCCCCATCCTTTCCAGGCTGCTTCAGCCAAAATAAAATTAACTTCGGCAGCAGAAAGCAAACGTGCTTTTAACAAACTTCCCTTCGCCGAACGATAGCTATCATTCAGGTAAGAAACATGCGGATTGATCGAGGTCTGCCCGGGCGTTGGATTGAGGTTGTAGGCTGAAGGGTTTTTAGATACACTTGGCGGCAGTCCGACATACTCCTTATCGGTATCCACGGGAACACCTTTGACGACATCTGGCGATACAATCCGAACACCATTAACGATCTTATCTGTACCTGCGGGCTCATTGCTGCGGATCTCAATGGGTATGTCTACCTTTCTTGCCCAAACCGCCAAACGGGGGTCGCCAAGTTCCTGTAGTCGGTCGACCAGTGTTGCACACATTTTCATTCGTCTAAAATTACTTCCACTGGCATCATAAACCGTATTTGACGGCCAGGAGTCATTTGCATTATTTCCAACAAAATCCATCAATACATCATCAGTGGTACTCGTAATAATTGGAAATTTATCGGGATTGGCAACAATACTTTCAATCCCCTGTTTGGCAAAAGCAGGAGACTTTTCCGAAAGACGCATATAATACCGCAAAGCTAATGAGTTGGCAAATCGCCGCCATTTTGAAGCCTTTCCGCCAAAATACACATCCGCATTCGCTAGTACCTCATAAGAGGCATCTGGACGCGACAAGAGTTCATTAGCTTGTAATAATTCGTCTATTATACCCCTGTAAATAACTTCCTGTCCGTCATATTTCGGAAAATTATAGACTGCATCTCCGAGTTCCGCCTTCAACGCATCTGTATAAGGCGCATCCCCCCAGAGATCAGTCACCAATCCGAATAAGTAAGCGCGCATCACCAAAGAAACTCCTTTATGGAAATCCAGTCCTAATTTCTCCGCCCGTCTGCGCATAAGCTCATTGTCCCGTAAAAATCCATAATAAGCATCCCAACTCAAAATTCCCCCAGTCCATTCATAATCATTATGTGAGTTGAACCAGGCATCTAATTGAGTATGCTGCATCACTCCGCCAAGATCTGAGAAACTCAATTCATTGTATTTCTTTGCCGCCCCTGTTAGTATTGTTGGCAGCAAAAGATTGGGATTTGCATCCTCTTCACTTACGCCGTTCGGATTAATATTAAGTTCGGTCAGATCTTTACAAGCTGAAATATTCCATACGATCCCAAGGCCCACTAACGCCATGGTGAAGCGCTTCAACTGATTTTTCATTTATGTCGTGTATTAAAATGTCACATTTACTTTAAATCCAATAGGCATCGACCAAGGGGTCACGTTATAGCGTTCAATCCCCTGCTTGAATCCAATACCAGTTTCCGGCTGAAAGGCCATTTCCGGATCTATACCCACTTTCGCTTTGGTCCATAAAATCAGGTTACGGGTATAGACTCCCACACTACCATTCTCTATTCCGAGACGTTTCAGCCATTTTCCTGATAAATCATAGCTAAAGGACAGTTCCCGAAGCTTAATAAAAGAGGCATCAAATGTTGCAGCGTTCATAAAATCCCAAGGATAATTATCTGAATAAGCGATATATTTTGTTCCTTCACCACCAAGATTCTCTGTATATCCGGTAATGTTGCCTTTGGCATCATATTGTGCGATAACGCCCGGATTAAACACCCCAAAATTGCCAACAAGACCACCCACACTGATCGGATAACCACCATACTCTTCGCCTGGTCCTCCAACAATGGGATATCTATTACCTTGCACACGGACAAGATTATTATCAACCAAGTAATTCCGCAACGTTTCGCCCGTCATTCCATTAGGATTGATCATCTGGTCAAGAAAGCGTTGCGTCGTCAAGTTAGATTCAAAATAGCGATAGGTCTGCGACATGAACTTGCCTCCAAAACGCATATCTGCAGCGATATTCATTGTCCATTTTTTATAGCGAAGACTTGACTGCAGGCCCATCGTGAAATCGGGATTAAAATTTCCGATTTTATTGCGGCTATTGTTTATCCTGACCGCCTGCCACGAACCATTTTTATTTAGAATTGGAAACCCGTAATAAGGTGATGACTGATCCTCCACGGTCACTAACTTAGAATCATATAGATCCCCGATCTCTTCCCCGACATAGGTACGTGCCCCACCCCGACCGTCGGTCCAAAACGTATAAAATTCTACTCCTTCAGAAAGTTTGTCGATACGAGTACGATTGCGGTGCCAATTGACACCAATATCCCATGTCCAATTTTCCTTGGCAATAGGTCGTCCGGAAACAGCAAGTTCAATACCGCGGCTGCTTAACAGTCCGGCGTTGATATTTTTCGAATTGAAACCACTTGATCCGGGAAGTGTTGTTGAAATAATTTGGTTTTTGTTTTCCAGCTTATAATAGGTTCCTTCAAACTTCAGTCGATTATTCCACATGCCCAGATCCAGTCCAAACTCGTAAGATGTTGCAATTTCGGGCTTCAGATTAGGAACCAAGAGTGACCCCGAGCGGGTTAGTCGCAGCACGTCACCCCAGCTACCGGGATTACTCAGTACATTGGAGAGATTATAGGGATAAGTATCATTTCCCACGCGCGCAATACCAGCTCTCAGTTTTGCCAAATTGATCGTTTTAGGCAAAGAAAATACCTGGTTGGCCAACACACTTAGAGATGCCGAAGGATAAAAATAGGATCGATTGTTTACAGGTAAGGTGCTGGACCAGTCATTGCGCCCAGTCACATCCAAATAAACCATATCCCGATAACTTAGATTGACCAGTCCGTAAACACTGTTTATAGCTCTTTCAGAAATTGTGCTGTAGAAATCCAGGTTCAGTGGACTGATATTGGCCAATGTGTAGAGCCCCGGTGTGATGAGTCCAGCGCCATTCTTTGACGTGTTTTGCACCGATTTTCCTCGGTTATAGCGCAGATTTCCACCCAATGACCCTGTGACCTGAACGGCATCCAATTTTGTAGTGTAAGTTGTCAGAAAGTCGATATTCTGCTCCATATTCATTAAATTGACAATACCATAGGCTCCTCTCGGTTCGTTGGTGTAGCTGTAAGGGATTTTTGTCTCCCTATTTTCCCAATAAATATCCGTTGCATACCTGAGCATTGCAGTCCAGTCTTTTTTGACAGTCCAATCCAACCTCAAGTTGCCAAAGATCCGGTCTCTCGTAAACGCATTGTTCACCCCATAAGCAAGAAAATAGGGATTGTTGTGGTTACCGATAGACTGCGAGCGCTGTTGAATCTGTTCCTGTCCCGGCAGCCAATAATCCTGCAAATCTAGTATGTTGATATGTGGAGCAACTTCATAGGCCGCTTGCATCGGATTGGTTCCTCGGTTTCCTGCGGGCCTATTGTTGGAGTTATTTCTACTGGCATCCAATGCGAGGCCCAATGTCAGGCTGTTGCGAAGGCGCATGGTCGAATTAACATTCAAGGTGTTTCTGAACAGATCCGAATTGGGAATAATACCTTTATTGGCCATATTGGAATACGAGAAACGATAATCCAATTTTTCGCTTCTGTTGCTTAGGGAAATCCCATTGGTACTTGTGACCCCAGTTTGGACAAAGTTTTTGATATTATCTGGGTATGCTTTTAGTTCCGTAGGAATGGGCTTACCGTTCTCGTCAAGTGGACTATTCCATTGCACAGCTTTATACCCCTTATCCAGTGCGGGGCCTACCATAACACTCGACTCTTCCTCGATCACCAAATTACCAGGCAGATCACCGGGTCGCCAAGGTAAAGTACCACTGGCAAATTTGTTGTGCAATTCAATAAATTTATACGGGATATCAAATACTGTGTTACTAGTCACGGCAATGGTCATCTTCTCTGCATTCTTACCACTTTTGGTGGTGATCAGCACCACACCATTACCTGCACGTGAGCCGTAAAGCGCAGCTGCACTTGGCCCCTTCAAGATGGAGATATTGTCAATATCTTCGGGATTGATGTTGGCAATTGCATTACCATAATCCACTTTATTGTCGTCACCGATCTGACCGATATTATTTAAACTGTTCATCAAGGGTACACCATCCACTACAAACAGTGGCTGGTTGTCTGTACTGAGCGATGACGCCCCCCGAATCACCATATTCACGCTCGAGCCAGTGGGCCCTGTCGCGCTAATGGATACGCCGGGCAGCTTACCTGCCATACCAACCAAAAAATTATCATTATTTACGCGATTGATGTCTTCACCTTTGATTTTACCAACGGCATAACCCAATGAGCGGTCCTGACGTTTGATTCCCAATGCAGTCACGACCACTTCATCCAATTCGTTGTCATCATCGTTTAAGATCACTTGGCGTACAGCTGCTGCACCAGCATCGAGCTTCAGACCAGTCAATTCTTTTGGTTCATAGCCGATGTGGGTTATCAGTACATTGTACACGCCCGCAGCCAACTTGATGGTTACGTCACCATCTGCATTAGACAAAGCACTTTCTCCCGTGAGCGGAATACGCACAGAGGCTCCGCGAATGGGTTGTTTGTTGCGATCGACCAACTGTAACTTTAAGTCATAAAGCTCTTGTTTATTTCCATTTTTAACAAGTACGACTCCTCCTAAAACTCTTTTTGATTGAATGTTTGTTCCTTTCAGGATATACGCAAGAACTTCCTCAAAACTTGCATGCTGAAATGTCTTTTGTGCAATTGAAATTCGCTCTAGCTGCAGCATTTTTCTATCATAGCCAATGGCTTGACCTGTTACTTTTGAAAGTTGTGCTATTGCCTGAGCGGCATTACCATTCAAGAGATGGATAGTGATAGTATCCCAATGTGCAGCGCTACCCCGATCCAGTACCCTAGCCTGGCTGTCGACGACGGCACAAGACACCAAGGAACAAAGCGCAAGCTTGGTGGCAAGTCCGGTAAGCTTAATTATTTTATACATATATTTGTATGAATGTTTTAAACATGAATATTCAGGTGCTCACTGGTCGATTTAGCGGTTTGCCAGATGAGCACTTTTCTTGAGCAGATAAAGGATGCTGATCTGCTCCTTACAGCTTATTTGTACAAGATTATTTCATTTTTCTCCCTCCTAAATTTGATTTGATGAATGTTGCAAACGATAGTCAGCACCTGGTTCAATGACACTACATGCGGTATCATCAGCGAATAGTTGAACGAATCGGTATTCAGATTGTCGGTATGCAGCATAACGCCGAAGCGGTTATAGATTACTTCTTTTAGTTCCTTGAAGCCGATGTTATTCAATTGCATACCACCTTGTGTCCAAAGACTGATGTAAGCTGGATCACTATCGAAAGTTTCAAAGCCATTATGAGCTACGTTATACCGGACGGCCTTACCTGCTGTAAGGATATGGTTCGCTCCATTTTTGGCATTTAGAACACTCACCCGCCCCGTTTTTACTTCGACCGTCACCTGTTTAGTAGACATCGAATTGTTGACGTTGAATGATGTTCCTAGTACTGCAACAGAAACGCTGCCTGTTTCTATCTTAAATGGATGTAAAGTATCCCGTCTGACCCGAAAGAATGCTTCCCCTCGATCTAAAAAGAATTTTCTATTTGATGCAAAATTCTTACGATCGTAGCGGATACGTGTATTTCCGTTTAAAAAAATGGATGTGCCATCAGGTAACTGAATTTCTTTCAACTCGCCGGCATTCGTAACCGTTTCCGTCAGTAATGCGGTCGTTTCTGTCCGCTTCCGAGAAAGCGACGTCGGGTTGTGCTGAAAAAATAGCAGACTGATGCCTCCTACGATTAAAATAGCCGCTGCTGCTGAAAGCCAGGAAAATTTTCTGACCGGTATGTTAGCCACCTTCTTTGCCCCGACAGGTGCTTCAGCTATTCCTACACGAATAAATAAGTCTTGTTTGATTTTTTCCCGATGATTTGCATCGATAAAGGGATTAGTGTCTTCATTTGAGATGGACTCATACCAGTCGTCCACATGACCTTTTTCCTCCTCAGTCAATTTCCCTCCGAGATAATCTGTTATGATAAGTTTAAAGCGTTCTAAATCCACCTGCAATAATTTTTATAAGAATACAGGTCAGAACATCGAAAGTACTTTAATTAAATATGTTCTTTATATTAAATAATCATAAAGGAGATAGCTACCCGCAAGCAATAAAAATACAGAATCATGGTCTGCAAATCTTTGCATTAATTCACGGCGCATGATCTTTTTGGCTTCCGACAAATAGTTTTTAACGGTCTGTTCTGCGAGATTAAGTTCCTTGGCAATTTGTGTTATTGAATAATTGTCAGAACGCATTAGATAGACTGCTTTCATCAATTTAGGTAATTTGCCTATCGAATCATCCACAATAGCCTCCAGCGCCTTATACTTGGCAAAGGCCTGGCTATCCAAATAGGAAAAAGCTTCCATGCGTTCCATTGATTTCTCCAGGACCTGTTTTCGTACACGTTCCGAGGCGTAGTAATTCAGTATTTTGTTTTTGAGGGCTTTGTGGAAATAGAATTTCATATCGCAGTATTCAGTACTCACGAGCGATCGTTTTTCCCAGACGTGGATAAATACTTCCTGCACAAGATCCTTAGCCTGATCCTCTTCCCGAAGATGACGAAAAGCGACGGTGTATAGATCCTCCCAATACCGCTCAAAGAAATAGGCAAAGGCAATGGGGTCACCTTCTTTAAAGCGCAGCACATAGTGGTTATCAAATTTGGCTTCGGTAGTGTTCACTTCGCAAAGATAGCCCCGGTAGATTATCAAAATGTTAATTTAACGGGAAGCTTTTATTCGAATGTACTCCACTATTTGATTAAACTGCGCTATTTAAATACACACCGCTTAGTTTTTGTAAAAAGCATGGCAAAAATTGTTAATAAACATGTTAACTCTCTCGTATACAGAAGACCTTTTGTTAAAAAAAAAGATGGAACCCTATTTAGCACGATTAGGCATTCCAGCTAAAAAGGGAACAGTTAAAATGTGAACAACAATGTTAATTAACTTGTAACCAATGGACTTTATGTTAACAACCACTTATAAGCAAAACACATGAAACTTTCCTGTAATGAACCCCATATCCAGTTGTTTTTACCTGCAACGAACGAATTTTTAACAAGGGACATTTTTTAATTCACTTTACTAAAAACGATACCGCTCAGGAAAACAATATCGTTAGGATGTTGCTATCCGAATACAACAATTCCAAACTGAAAGTGTATATTCACAAAAGTTGCTACACTATCGCAGCTAAATCGGTTAAAAAACCGCAAACGGATTGATCAGGCTATTTTTGAAGATTAAAAACTACGGTCGGAGATGAAAAATGATGAAAAGAAATTGGTCGGTACTATTGCTCATTTTATGGTCAGTGATTCGGATGCCACCGCATTAAGGTCATTGTTATGTTCATTGACCTATCAGCCCAGTAACATTAGAACCGAACTTATTCAATTGTTGAATAAATGGCAAAACAAAGCAGCTGGAACTGTATTTCCCGGGGAAGACCTCTGGCCAGATTTTAAGCAACTTCTGGGAAGCAATCCCGATCTCGGCGTGGCACTTATCGATGGTAATAAAATTGACAGTATCGCCAGTTTTTACGAAGAAATCAATGCCGTCTACATGTCCCATGAAAGTTGGAAGATAGGAAGTCTAGATGGCTTTGACGATTTGCTGTACGGAGGATTTGGTACTTTTAAAGAGGCGACTTCACATGCTATTGTCTGGAAAGATAGTGACCACAGCAGCGCATCACTGGGCATCGAAACCACTTTGGCGTATTACCAGGGAAAACTTGGCACACAATCCCCATTTAATCAAACACATTTTCAAAAAAAAATAGAGGAACTAAAAGCGGGGCAGGGAGAAACTTATTTTGACATCGTTGCCGAAATCATCCGGTCTCACCACAAGATCACCTGGATCTATAAAGGACATTCCCACCACAAATCGGTCTATTTATAAAATCTAAACTTAACATGATGAAGCATCTGATCAAAATAACTTTTCTGCTTATTCTATTATCCCATCAGGTTGCAGACGCCAGTGAACGCCTTAAAGTAGCCATTGCAGGGCTCAACCACGACCATGTATTCTTGCTCCTAAATTTATATAAGGATAAGCAAGTGGATATTATCGGTATTGCTGAACCGAATCAAACCTTATCAAACAAAATACGAACGCAGTATAATTTACCTGACGCAATCTTCTATCATGACTTACCCAGCTTATTGAAACAAGTCACACCGGATGCAGTACTGGCCTACAATCCAACCAATGAGCATATCGACGTCGCGGAGACCTGTCTCCCACTCAAAATCCCAGTAATGGTAGAGAAGCCTCTTGCGACCACTCTTTCTGACGCAAAACGGATCTCACATTTATCCAAACAGTTCGAAACACCTTTTTTGGTAAACTACGAAACGACCTGGTATAAAAGCAATCAGATATTGAAGCAATTGGTGGATAACGGTGAAGTTGGACAAATCACACGTATGCTTGTAAAAGACGGGCACGAAGGTCCAAAGGAAATTGGATGCAGCGATTACTTTCTGGATTGGCTCACTGATCCGAAAAAAAATGGCGGCGGTGCAATCATGGATTTTGGCTGTTATGGCGCCAATCTGATGACCTGGCTCAAAAAGGGAGAAAGGCCAATTTCAGTGACAGCCTTTACACAACAGCTCAAACCTGAGGTTTATCCAAAAGTCGATGACAACGCTACCATCATACTAAGCTACCGTGACGGCAGCACGGGTATTATTCAAGCTTCCTGGGCCTGGCCATACAGTGTGAAGGATCTGCAGGTTTTTGGCACAAAAGCTCAGCTCTACGCCAAAAATGACAAAGAACTTCTAAAATACAAACAGCAGAATGGTCCACCTACACCTGTATCGACTGCGATCCCATATTTTGAGCATCATATTGCCTATCTTGAACAGGTTCTGAAAGATGCCGTGCCACCAGTAAACGATCTCGGATCAATCAATAATAATGTCATCGTAGTTGAGATTCTGGAAGCTGCAAAACAATCGGCTAAAGAAGGAAAGACCATCGTTCTAAACTAAGCAAGGTCAGTAGATAGCTAATCTACCGACCTTGTGTGTACTATTCGATTAATAACCTGGGTTTTGGTACATGCGTGTCGGATCCAGTTTATATTCATCAAAAGGAATTGGATAGTATCGATCTTTTGTCGAGATATTGGAGATTTTAGCATTTCCATAATCAGCCTGGCTTTTGGTCTTGAAATAAGTCACCAGTTCCTGTGCAGTATAATTACGGATCAAATCAAACCAACGTTGGTTTTCAAATGCCAATTCTACACGGCGTTCATGCAAGATGGCCTCTTTTAAGGTTGGATATTTACTACGGTAGCTCGTATTCAGCATAGCCGTTGCATAAGATGGCAATCCCGCACGTTCACGTACCTGATCCAAAAGCGCGATAGCTTCCGCATCTTTACCCAAGTGATGTTTTGCTTCTGCCAACAACAACATCACATCGGCGTAACGGATCAATATCCAGTCGTTTCCACCCCAACCATTGGTACCGGCAGCGTCACTGTTATCTCTAAATTTGGTTACAAACCAATCGTTAACCTGTGTATTCGCTGCAAACTTTACCGAGAAGCCTTTTCGGATATCGTCTTGCTCGTAATCTTTGACCAGATCTAGTTTTGCTACCTCACCAGCACCTGTAGCGTTATAGCGTGAATTGATGGTCTCCCCCCGCGCCTGGTAATTACGGGCAATACTCGAGCTATAGTTTTGGTCACCTTGTTTGTACTGAATCTGAAAAACAAGTTCTTTACAACTATTTTTCTTGGTCACATCGAAAACATCGGCATAAGGAATTTCGTTTAGTTTACCAAAAGTACGCATTTGGTAAGCCGCATTGAGGTATTGTTCTGCCTTCGCAAAATTTTCTGCACTCCCCGATGTTTGTGTCGCACCCAAAGTGAGGTATACTTGTCCCAAGATTGCATTAATGGCCGCTTTAGACGCTCTGCCAATAACGTAATCTTTTTGTGTATTGGGAAGGTTGCTGGACAATGCCTCCGTTAAATCCTTAATGATTTGTTCGTACACAACTGATTCTTTCTGACGAAAAGCCAATTCATTTGCTTGTTCTTTACTGGTCACCTGTACCGTAGACAATGGTATATCTCCAAATTTACGTACCATATGGAAATATAATAATGCACGAACGAATTTCGCTTCCGCAATATAACGTCCTTTTAATTCCGCACTTGTAAAGGTCACCTCATCAACGTGCGAGAGAACAGCATTACAGCGACTGATTGCGGCGTACATAGCCGACCAATGTGTCTTGAGGTAGGTATTGCTCGGCAGCAACGAAAAGTCATTGAATTGGAAAGGCTCCCCGGCATTGGACTGATTATCATTACGTCCACTATTGTCCGAACGTTCCTCATTATACAAAGTACTCGACTCCCCAAGTGTGCTCCCCGAACGAAGGGACTGGTAGAGCCCATTGATGGCCAAAAGCACATCATTCTCTGATTTGAAATAATCATCGATTGTGACAGCATTGGGATTTTTCTGATTCAAGAAATCTTTGGTACATGAAGACAATGCCAACAAAACAAAGGGTAATATATATCTTTTTTTCATCCTGTTATTTTTTTATTTTTTACCAGTCCATATAACCCAAGGGTGCTCATAGGACTGCATATTACTATACTGAAGCTATTGACATAGGTTTTTGCTTAATATTTCCGCTGTACAAATAGCTCCTACATACTGCTATTAAAAAGTGACTTTCACGCCAAGGTTATACGACCGCACCAATGGATAAAGCCCATAATCCACACCCGGAGTCAAATTACCACGCTGATTGTAATCCGGTTCTGGATTGTAGCCTTTGTATTTAGAAATCGTAAATGGATTGTCTACAGTAGCGTAGACCCTTAGCCCAGAAAGCGTTAATTTTTCTGCCAGACCTTTGGGAAGATTGTAGCCTAAAGCAATATTTGTCATCCGCAAGAATGAACCGTCCTGCAGATAAAAATCAGAAAGACGGGTACTGTTACTTTGCGTACCGCCACGCGATGCCCGGTATACTTTACCATTTCCCGGATTTTGCGCTGAACGGTAGCGTTGTGCCACATCGGCATATTGATTGCCAGAGCCTTCCATATTGTAGAGGTAATAATCATAGCCATCCAATACTTTATTTCCTTGGGAGCCATTAAATGATGCCCTTAGATCAAAAGCCTTATAGCGCGCATTAAGAGCAAAGCCATAGGTGAAGTTAGGATGCGGATTGCCGATCACCCGTTTATCGGCATCATTGACGATACCATTACCATCTACATCTTCAAAATAAAGATCTCCGGGTTGTAGCGGAGTTGTTGAAGCCGCTGAAGGTGCCACAGTTTTATAATTCTCTTCAGTTGCAACACCAAGAACTTTAAAGCCGTAGAACATACCAATTGGGCTTCCTTCTTGCGTAATATGCGTTAAGTAAGAGCGTTCAGCACCATTTGTCAATATTGTAGAAGCCCCACCAAGATCGAGCACTTTATTTCTGTTGACATTGATATTCCCGCTCAATCCGAGCTCAAATTCATTTTTACGAATCAGCGTAGCATCCACCTGTAAATCAAAACCTTTATTCTGCACCTTCGAATTAGGGAGATTGGTTAAGATCGTTGTTGATCCAGACACAGCAGAAAGTGGTTGGTTGAATAATAAATTGAAGGAACGGCTCAGGTAGAAATTGGTCATAATGTTGAGGCGGCCTTTCAACAAACCGAGATCGAGACCAGCGTTGTATTGCGAGGTTGATTCCCAGCCTAATTTTGGATCGAGCAGATCACCTGCTGTATAGGAAGTCTCCACTTTATCGCCAAGGATTACACCCGCCGGCGAGTTGATAACGGATAACGCGCGATAATCACCAATATTATTATTTCCACTACGTCCCCAGCTCGCTCTTAGTTTGACCGTTGACTGTTGTCCTAACCAATCGGTATAAAACTCCTCCTTGGAGAGCGTCCAACCACCTGAAACCGACGGGAAGGTTCCCCATTTATTATTTGGCCCGAAGCGCGATGAACCATCGGTACGGATGGAAGCTGAAAGGAAATACTTCGAATCAAAGCTATAGTTTACGCGGCTAAAATAAGACTGGAGCGTTGTGATGCGTTTGAACGTATCGTCTTTTAGCAATTGGAAATTAGAAGGATCGGCTCCCTTGTCGGTAATTTCTCCTATAGCATTGTTATTAAAACCGTTGGCTCTCACACCTTGATAATCGTAATCTGTTCGTTGAGCCGAATAACCTAACAATGCGGATACCTGGTGCTTCCCACCAAAGGTCTTGTTGTAGTTTAACGTTGTTTCCAGCAATTTGTCCAATTCATTTTTTGTCTTGGCATCTGCATAAGCAGCAGAAATGGCCTGCGGTGAAAACGGTTTGTTGTTTCCATCGGATATACTTGTCGGACGGAAATAATCATACTTCTCGTCATAAGTAGACAATCCACCGTTTACTTTGAGATTTAGACCATCCATAATGGAGAAATCAGCAAAAGCATTGTATAAACCTCGCTTTCCACGACGGTTATTTTTAATCTCAGTGACATAAGCCAAGGGGTTTTCAGGGTTCTGGATACCATAATTATTGGCAGAAAGATCGGCCATCAGGTATTTGGCATAGGTTCCATCTTCATTATAAACTGGCAGTGTCGGCAGATAGATTAGAGCTGCCATAGACGGACTTCTATCGTAACGGCCTGTCGTCACCTCGTTATTGTCGTTATACGTAAAGGATACATTAGCGCCAACGGTCAACCTCTTGCTGACTTTGCTATCGATATTGGCGCGGAAATTAAAGACTTTCTGATCCGTCCCAAGCATGATACCCTGCTGATTTTGATAAGATCCACTTAGGAAATAGCGATTTTTTTCGTTACCGCCATAGGTAGAGAGATTGTGACGTTGGAAAGGTGCATTACGGTATAAAGCATCCTGCCAATCGGTATCGTATTTCGCTTTTTTTGCTGTACCAGACGCAAAGTCATAGTAATCTTCAGGAATACTTACTGAGCCGGCATTTCCGACATTGGCAATACGTGTTTTATTATCATCAAAGCGTCTACTGTCGCTCCAGGCGATCCCTTTCGTAGCCAGAAGGTCTTTATAGGAATTGTTACGACCATCAATCAGGAGATCAATAAACTGCTCTGAATTTAAAACATCGATTTTCTTGGAAAGCTGACCAAAGCCACCCAATACTTCGTAGTCTACATTACTTTTACCTTCCTTACCACGCTTGGTTGTAATCAATACAACACCGCCCGCGCCTCGCGAACCATAGATGGCTGCAGAAGCAGCATCCTTTAGCACATCAATAGACTCAATATCATTGGGGTTGATATTTAAATTGTTGCCTGCTGGATAACCATCAATAACATATAGTGGATCCGAACCAGCGTTAATCGATCCCATTCCGCGGACACGCATTTTGGTGCCATCGTATGGGGCACCACTTGTCTGCATGACTTGTACACCTGCTACTTTACCAACCAATGCCTGGGATAATTTTGGTGCGCTCAAATTAAGTTCCTCGGCCTTAACGCTAGCGATCGCGCCAGTGACGTCCGACTTTCTGATCCGCTGATATCCGATAGAGATGGTCACCTCTTCCAGTGTGTTTTCATCGGTCTGTAGGGAAAATATCTGCCCATTGGATTGACTGACAGTTTGCACGAGTCTGCTATACCCAATAAAAGAAACACTCAGATTATCGCCCATTTCAGCTTCGATCTGAAAATTTCCTTTTTCGTCAGACTGAACAGATTTTTTACTCTTCAAATTTTGGACGGTTGCTCCAGCGACAGCACGTCCTTGGGCGTCGACGACACGACCTTTTACGATTCTTTGTACATGCGTAAATTGCGATGGGGTTAGTGTGAGCGGTTTGGCTTGAACAGCGGGTGAGCTTGCTGCGATGGCACATAACAACCAAAAGACATTGTTGGCTTTAAATTTCATAAGTAGCGCATTTGATTTATGGGTACAAGATTACAAATGCTATATGAAGGCAGGGTCAATAAAACGTTAACAGTTTTTAACTAAACCGGGTTAGCAAGCTATGAAAACTTAACAAAAGGATAACAAAAAGCCTAAGATTTATTCCTAAGCTTCCTGCTAACAAAGCTATAAATCAATAGAATCAGAAGATATAAAGTAGCAGAAAAAAGAATATTGCCGATCAATTTTAGAGGTTCAAATTCATGGTATCCAACGTGCTCATTAAGATCTGGGCTATAACCGCTTCCTTCCCTATAAAATATCCAGGGAAATCCTACCGTTAAATTACCATCGACGTACAGTTCATTGCGATAGAAACAAACTGTCAAAATAGCAAAAACACCAATAGTACCAATAAGCACTTTGAATAATGCTGGCACTATTGATGTTTTACGTTGTTCAGGTTTTGCGTGCATGCTACAATATAGCAATTCATTTTGATTGCATGTTATAATCACTATAGGTACCTTACCATTGACTAGCTAGGTCTACACATTTTGATGTATTTTACAAGGTTGATCAAATTTAACATAAAATTATACTGTATCCTTACCTTCATCTTCTTTCATAATACTATGAATACGATCCTCTAAAACTCTTTTATGCCAAGCATCTAATAGCGATCTTGTTTTCCCGACAGGGTCTCCCTCGTTTGTATCCATCATTTTCACCCACTCTTCTGCAAATTCCCCATATTCAACGATACTATTTTCGGACTGCGTATATTGGATCAAATATTCCATCGCAAATACATTAGCCCAACGGTCGGGGTGTATTGGATCGCACATATACTCAGCAATGTCGATTTTATCAATAAATTCCTGTACAACTTCTTCCGGTGTGAAATTGAACAGGTCGCAAAATTGTTTAAATGCTGGTGTTAATTTAATATTTTCTAATGTTTTCATATTTATTCATTTAAAAAGTGATCAATGGCTTCATCCATATCGTACCTGTCTAACCACTTTGATGCAAGTCCTCCTTTATAAAAAGACAAGTAGCTTTCCACAATTCATTTATAACTCAAACTCTTCATCTTTGGATTCCAAAATACGATCGAGCCAGGCCTCATACAGCGCTATTCTTTTATCGAGGTCGCGATAAAAAAAATAGCGCTTATTGAGTTCCTGTAAATCCATGATAAATCGTTTAAAAAAAGGCGTATGGCGATATTCCCAATCAATAAGATTTCCATAACCATCGTGGACACGATGAATAAGTCCCAAAACTGGATTATAGGTAGCTTTATCCAGGTGCATTGCTGCTAAAAATTCAGCTGTAGAGACCTGTTGCATCATGGTGTTGATATAGTGCGATGGATGAATACAATTTATTATGCAAGTCAGCAGAAAATCCTTGCTCAATTTAAAGGATATGTTTTCGTTTAAATAGATGCGGTCTTTAAGCCGCACTTTAGTAGCAAAGAGGTCATAGATCTGTGCAGTGATTTTACGGCCTTTATTTCTGCGCTCGCCCGTGCTATAATTTCTATTGATTGCCAATTTTACCTGACGTCGCAATAATTTCACCGCCATTTCCTTTTCGTTCTTTTCGAATTTAATTTTTAAAGGATTATCGCCTTTAGGAATTTTATCGTTGATATAACGTACGGCTCTAGTGGCAATATTATAGCTTGACTTATCTGTAAAATTTTGATCTATAAAAGAGCAATGATCTAGAAACAATTGAATAAAAGCTGGTGCAGCGATGCCAAAAAGCTCGCATATCAAGCGAAAATTTCGCGGTACCTCTAAAGGTACTCCAGTAATATCTTCCATATTTTTTTATTTATGTTCAATATAGCGGAAGCCAAAACTTTTGGCTTTAGTTTTACGCAGCGGTGCGCTTCCTTTCTTTCCTACGAAAACCTCAAGTTTCCGCATCAAGCTTTTCACGCGGATATTTTCTTCGAGGTATTTTTCCGTATAGCGCCAAATTTCCAGCGGCGTTCTGTATTTCTTAAAATAATCTTTTTGGATAAGCTTATCCAAAAGGAGTTCCACGGCCATGCAATCGCTTGTATACTGTTCAGCTTGTGCTGAATATTCGGGGCTGATTTCTTCCATTAACTGGAAAAAAGTTATGGTTTCTACGGCATTGATAAAATATTCCATTTGGTAGTAGCGGATACCTTTTTCTTCCCAAATCGAGAGTTCAAACGGATAGCTGATTTTATTATCCAATTTACTGATTTCTAATTTCCTACGGTTGAAAACCCAATTCAGGTGGACCATAACTTCAAGATTTCCAGCCGGTATTTTGAGTTCTTCCACTTCCTTAACATAAGTCTCCTTTTGTCCCATTAAGAAAGCCATTTCTTCGCGAGTAAAACCGCAGCTGATCCGATTTAATATCAGGAGATAAATAATACCCGCATAGTACATGGAAAATTCTGCGCGAAATCTTTCTCTTTCAGTATCATTAATTAAATGATGCATACTCCCCCTTTCGATTTCTCACGACCAATCCATTTTGCTGGATCAGTACATACAGCACATTTTTCAAATGCCATGGATAAATCTGGAGATTAACTAGCACCGTTTCCTCAACTTTCCGAAACAATTGCCAATGAGCTGTGCCACCAGCTACAAACTCCACCTTCGATAGTCCAACAATATTTTGTTGTACATGCAATCCAGTATAAGTATATCCAAGCTGAAAATCTTGTGTACGCATCATTCCTTCAAAAGATGCTGTTTGTGTAGATACTTTTTTGATCATCATAGTGTACAGTTGGTTATTCAAATAATTTAAGCAACTCTTCTTTACTGATCGATTTCATCAGATTTGTTTCATCTAAAATCAGTCCTTCGGATATTCGTTTTTTACTTTCTTGAAGGGCTAAGATGTGCTCCTCAACGGAATCCCGACAAACAATCTTATAAGCCATCACATGCTTTTCTTGCCCTATTCGATAACAACGATCTATCGCCTGTGCTTCGGCAGCAGGATTCCACCAGGGGTCTAAAATATAGACATAGTCGGCAGCCGTTAGATTTAAGCCGGTTCCTCCCGCTTTAAGGCTAATGAGAAACACACGGCATTCGTCCTCGTTCTGAAATCTTTCGACCGCATTTTGCCGTTGCTCCTGATTCATTTTGCCATCAAGGTAGGTATATGCTATTCCTTTCGTTTCGATACGCTTAGCCACAAGTTTAAGCATGGAAGTATACGACGAAAAGATTAGCATCTTATGATTTGGAGCTACTTCATCCATGATCTCATCAATAAAATCCAATTTAATAGATTCATGACCGAAGCCGCCATCTTTCATCAGAATAGGCGAGTTGCAAAGCTGTCGTAGTTTTTGCAGCGCCTCGATCGCTAAAAATTTGGATTTCGTGGAATCAGCGCTATTCAGATTATTTTCAATCTCTCCCTTAAATATTTTCCGGACCTTATCGTAAATTTTCCTTTGATCGGGAAGCATATCCATATAGATAATTGTTTCGGTCTTTTCAGGAAGGTCCAAAGCAACCTGTTTTTTTGTACGCCGAAGAATAAAAGGTTGGATCATCTTTTGGAGGCCGAGGACAGTTTCTTGCGCTGTATTTTCATCTTTGATCCCCCGATAGGTGTTATTAAAATTACCATAAGTTCCAAAAAAACCCGGGTTGACCATACTCATTTGTGCATAGATATCCTCCACGCCATTTTCAATAGGTGTTCCTGTCATCGCTATTCGATAGCAAGATTTTAGCTCAGTAAGCGCTTTAAATCTTTTTGAATTACGATTTTTTATCACCTGCGACTCATCTAAAATCATGTAACTAAAGGACTGGGATTTAAGAAAATCAAGCTCCATCATAACTGTTCCATAGGTCGTAATCAAGATGGATTCGTTCTCTATTTCCGTGATTTCCCTCCTTTTTTGTCCATGATAAATAGTTGTCCGACGATTTGGGGAAAATTTCTTAAATTCTGCCAGCCAATTGAATAGCAGAGAATTGGGTACAATAATAATTGAGGGGGCTGCCTTTGGATTATTTTGATAGAAATATTCCAAAAGCGTTATTGCCTGTAAGGTTTTCCCTAATCCCATATCATCAGCCAAGATACCGCCCCATTGAAAATCGCTTAAGAATACCATCCAGCTAAATCCGGCCTGTTGGTACGGGCGCAGCTCTGCCTGGATCTCTTTCGGAACATCCAACAGGGCTATTTCATCCGTATTTAATAATTTCTTTCGACGTTCAGCTAGGCTATTTTGAATAATACGAGGATCAATTCGATCCAGCTGTGTTTGGAAAGATAGCAATTGGGCTGAAGTGAGTTTAAGACAGTCGGTTTCAACCACCGCATAATTAAACAGTACATCAAATAATGCTTTATCTGAAGCTTTGATATATCCGAAAGATTGATCCGCCAATTGAATGCTACTGTAGTTGTATACGATCTTTTCTTCAAACTCTCCCGGTAAATAGGTCGTTGTTCCAAATTTGAAAATCATGTAAATGGAAAATACATTATTGTCCTGACGAATATCCAATACTTCCCATTTCAGTTGGTGCGGCAGCAGATAAGTTCCCTTTGAAATATTGTTCAGTATAGTTTTGTACCCCTTGCTCTTACATTTTTTTATAAATTCATTCAGTCTATTTCTGTTGCTATACGCCTGCCATTCCAAGCGCTTTACCATCCTATTGCTGCAACTTTTCAAATTTGGAAACTGTGTTTCAATAAAGGTATTAAACTCATTCTCGCCAACAAGATCTCGCTCAGTATATAGGCAGGTTCCATTTTCCGATTTTAAAATCAAGTTTCCTCCATATGGAATTATATATTCTTCCTTTTCACTCAGCATAGCTTTCAATTCGAAATTTAATTTATCGTCGTCGTCTTTCTCCACCACAACCTTAAATTGAGACACTTGATGAGCGGTATTAGAAATAAAAACTGTATCCTTTTTTAAAGGTTCAAGGTCTATATGAAAGGATGTTGACAATGGAATCAACATACGCGTAAAGAAGTCTTCATAGTCTCTCTTTAACACCGTGATTTTAGTGGAAATACTGTGAAAGAAACGTAATAGAAACTCCTTTTGTAGATTATCAACAAAAAGACACTCATCTTCATTTAGATTGATAAAGAAGAAATTGGACCGACATTCGGATGTATAGTCTTTCAACTCCTCTCCTTTGTAGACAAGAATTAACGATAGAAGCAGGTGATCGCTATATTCTTTCAAATGAAATTTCAGGCTAAGATCATCGCCCGCCAAAATCACATTCCGATAAGTTGTACGATATTTGGCTGGATATTTAAAGTTTTCGATTGTGGTTTTAAAATTATTCCTATCGACAAAGGCAACACGTAATCTTTGATCCAATTTTCTTTCCAAAAGTTTACGCCAAGCACTGATAATAAAATCCTTCTCCACATGATCAAAGTCATTTCGTAAGTCATCTTGTTCCCGATCCCTTATTTGTCTCTGTGGACTTTTGGAAAAGGCTAAAATCTTACGACATAAATCGATTTTTAACACATCACTATCAGCAAAATTCGTCAACCCATTACCCAATTCTCCTAAATAATTTATCTTACTGTCTATTTCAAAAGGTATTAAAAAGGGCAGTCCGTCCACCTGACGCTCTGTAGGAATAACATACATAAAATCCGGAAAAGGCTCCTCAGTCTGTCCCAGCCATCGGTTTTCAGATGCTGCAACTAGCAATTCCGATTCAAGCTCCTGGTGGTCGAAATAATTATATACCTGACCAAACTGCTTATGGTTTTCAATACAAACCTTATCATTGCGGTAATATAGTCTAGAAATACCCAATTGAAAGAACTTATGCTGACTTTCGGGCAGGATGGCAATATCTTTTGCATATAAATCATGTAAGAATTTATTACTGAGTAAAAACTTACGATAAAGCCCAATAATTACATAATCACACGGACCATCATGACGCTTTTTACAATCACACTTAACCTTCAATCCGACTTCTTTGATCTCTAGATCGATTTTGAGATATTTGTTTTTATAATTTCCTTTTCTTCTTAGAGAAAATGGCCATTTAAACTTGTTGACTTTGATTATCCTAACGCTGTAACTGTAAAGGCTGAAATCTTCCAGTGGTATTTCTCCTTTATAGTGCTTAAGAAAGTAGTCTGATGAAATATAAAGATCCTCTTGGTCTTCCCAAGGAATAATAAAGCTATTCTTCTCTTTGTCAGGTATAATCGGAGCAACATCTGTTGGTAGCCCCAGATTTTCAACACTATTTCCCATAAATTCTTCTTTATTGCTTACTGCACCTAACCTCTGATTTTAGCTCCATATACCGTATGCTCTGATCACAGAGATCGACAAAGAAATCTGTAATTTCTTTCGCTTTCGATCTGAAATATTCGATATCAAGACGGGCCAGTTCCGGGGAAGCTCGTAGACCCTGCCTTTCATCTGTTTTAATAACTCTGCATTCAATATTTCTTCTACATCACCTCTGGCTGTAAAAAATTCCTTGACTTTTTTATCACAGATGCAAGTCCAATCCACCAGATCCGCCATAGTTACGTACATCGGTGCATAACCGATCCGTAGATAGAGATAACTGTAAAGGCCGATAGAGGTCAGCTGATTTAAAAATAACACGGCCAATTGCGGACTCGAAAGACCATCAAATGCAAAAACATCAACAAGATCTTGCATGAGTTTTGAATTCCGAGTCCATGAAATCGAAGTCTTAGATATGGTACTCTGCCAATCGACAGGCACAACCGAATAAGTTGGTTTATAACGCGGATGCCGGTAGAGGACAACGGATTCATTCCATATGGTATGGGAGAACCGGCTGCCTTGGCTTAATTTTGTCTCCAAGAAGTCGGTATTCAAAAAAGCTACAACTGCAGTAACTTGACCATAAGCGACTTTTCGAAAATGACAGTGACCCAATTTCTTTTTTATCACAACAAGGTAGATCTCGGCATTTCCATTGTCCTGCTGCGGAAAATCAAACAACCCCTTTCCATGGGCATCGCTGACATAGTAATTGAGCAACATGATTTGCTCGGGATTATTTTCCTGACAGAGCTGACGCAACAACTCCTGTATATCGCCTTGATACCGTGCTGGCCAGGGGAAACTATGAAAGTCTGCACCAACGTTGACTTGCTCCTGTCCCTTCTTTTTGGCCAACTTGCTCTTTTCCAGTTCTGCTTGAGCGGAGGCTTCTGCTTTCACAAGCACATCGTATTCAGCCTTTAAGGCATCTGTAAAGTAGCGGAACAACTTTTCTATCCCAGCCTGTAATACGATGCAATGATCATATAGTTGCGAAGCATCGACAGCCGAAATATCCAGATCTCTGTTTTGATTAACCGCATTAAAAGAATTATCCAATAATGCAAAACGCATCTTATCTTCGTCTGTCTCTCCCATAAAGACAGATTTGAACGTCTGGAAATGGGTATGCAGATTCCGAATCCGACTGTCAAGACTATGTACATTATTGCCCTTGCCATCCACCATTACCTGAAGCAGTTTCAAATGACTTTCCAAACTTTGGTGAACCATAAATAATGCGCGGGGATAATTAGCGATTTCTGCAAATGTTTGTGCTCCCTGTAAAAACTCCGCGGATACAGCAATCGTCTTTTCATAATACCTTTCCGAGAGATCCAATATGCCACGTATTTCCTTCCCTTTACTAAGGATAGAACTGCTTCGCGAACAACCAAAAATCTCATGCTGAGGCAAGACTGCATAACAATAAAATAAGCTTCCAAGCTTTATTTTATTCTTTAATTCTGGCGCAAAAATCAATTCAAATGAAATGTTCTCCTGATCGATCAAGCACAACTCCACAATCGGTTTTAGCACTTTGTGCGAAAGCCCACTCACGGGTTTAAGCGCTAAAACTAAATGATAGGATTCCTTATCGAGAAATTGATATTTAACGAAAAAGGCACGATCGAGATCCATACGCTGAGAAAGCCTATCAATAATTAATCGGCTATTAATTTCCATACTAAATGATTTAAGGTTAAACAATTAGCGCAACAAAAACTCCCAACAGATCAAACTGTTACAGATCATTATTGCAAATAATCAATACTTAATTTGTAAAAAAAATAGTATAATATCCAAGGGGACTACATAGGGTTCAACACGTTTTAATATACAGACGTTCGCCCCCTGGCTTTTTAGGAAATACCAGCACCACAATCAAAAATGTATCGAAACTTTCATTTCATGAAAGAGTGATGAGCTACCGCTGGTAATTTGATAGCTAAACACGTTGTAATTCTATTATAAGAAAAACAATAACGATACAAACATATAGTTTATATATACAACTATATGAATTAACAGGTTCATTACAAAATATTTTTTTGAAATAATTCATCAAGATTTACAATACCCCTGTAAATACAAATATTGATAAAACCTATAAATTCACGAATTGCAAATAGGAAGAACTGCTTTTGAAGCCTTTTTAAAGGAACACTATTTTAATAGCTGTTGCCACGGAAAAGAATGTAAAGAGTAAGAAAGGTCCAATTTCAAGAGAAATATCCAACACTCATTTTAATAACAGACGACATATATGCTTTAAGATTTATTAACCTTAAAGGAATACTGAGTTATTAGCTTTGTCCAACTAAAACTGATTTTGTGAGCGAATTATTAATAGCATCATTGAAGCAGGGTGATCACTTTGCCATGGAACAGATTTTTAATCTGTATTGGGAAGCCATATTTGATGCAGCTTTTAAGAAAATAGGTGACGAAAATATCGCTCAGGACATTACCCAGGAAATCTTCATTTCGCTGTGGGAAAATCGCGGACAGGTCATCATATCTGGCGGTTTGGCAGCCTACCTACATGGCGCAGTAAAATTTAAAGTAATCAACCATTTTCGGAGTACAACGGTTAAAGATGTTCATAAAGCCGAATTAGCTACTTTAATGAACCAGCAATATGCAGATTCAGCGGACGACCTGCTCATCCTTAAAGATGCACAGCAAAAAGTTGAAGAAGCTTTAACACAACTTCCCGAACGTATGCGACTGGTTGTCACCATGAGCCGAAAGCAAGAAAAATCGATCAAAGAAATTGCCAGCGAGCTGGATGTCTCCGTACAAACTGTCAAGAACCAAATTACCTCGGCGATGAAACTGCTCAAAAAAAGCCTTTCTTAACCCCTTCTCCCATTTTATCTGCGTGTTAACGATAAATTAATATACTCCTAACATTTCTCGCTAGTACCATTTCCCATTTGAAGTGACATGTATTCAAATGATGGAAGAAAATGCAAAGCAGCTACTGCAAAAATATTTAAATGGAGAGGCCAGCGCCGCCGAGATTAAACAAGTCGAAGATTGGTACGCCCAACTGGATAATGCAGTCAAAAAAATCCCACAGCAACGCAAAGCAGCACTGCGCGAACAATTATTGACCAATATCCAATCCAGTATTTCGGAAAAGGAAAGTAAACGACCTTCCCTGCTATATTCACCTGTATTCAAAATAGCGGCCGCTATTTTAATGATTTCTTCCATAGGACTTCTTTATTGGAAAGTAAATAATCAACCTATCGCACCATCTGCGCAGATCGTCACCACAACCCTTGCAGGTGAACATAAAAAGATTGTATTGGCAGATGGTTCGGAAATTATTATGGAACCATCTTCAAAAATCAGCTATCCAAGTAAATTCAAGGGAAATATCCGCGAAATAGCACTTACTGAAGGGGAAGCCTTCTTTGCTATTGCCCACGACGAACAACACCCATTTCAGGTGCAGCTTGCATCCAAGCTAGCGGTTAAAGTATTGGGTACCTCCTTTCGGATAAAAGCTTATCAGGCTTCCGACCAAGTCGAAGTCACCGTCGCTACCGGTAAGGTGGCAGTACAGCAACAAGATAAAATATTAGGTATATTAACCAAAAACCAAAGTCTACGTTACAGCAAAGAAACCGCACAATCTTCGCGTAGTATAGTAGAAAATAATACAGCTGTCGCCATAGCATTTGATGGAACAAACCTCCAAGAGGTGGCAAAAAAACTGGAATATATCTACAACATTGAAATTATCTTAAAAGATACATCGCTTAGGTCTCTCAAAACAACAGCCACATTCAATAGCACACAAAATCCAGCAGAAATACTGGATATCATATGCAGCCTACATCACCTTAAGTACAGCACGATTGAAAAGGATAAAGTATTTAAAATCCACAAATAATGTCTAAAAATTTACCTAAAACATCTTAGTCACCATGCGCAATTCATTACCTAATCATTACAAAAAAATGAAAACACCTGCATTCAAAAGAGAATTCTCTTTTTATCGGATCATGAAGTATCCCTGCATCGCATTTTCGATTACTTCGGTATTCTGCAGTTCACTAATGGCCTCACCCGGTATGGCCCAACGTTTGGACAAAAGCAGTGTAAACATCAACATAAGCAAGGGCGAGAAAATCGATTTGATTCTTCACAAAATCGAAAGTCTTTCGGGCCTTCATTTTGTTTACAATCCCGATCTATTGCAAAAACGGAACACAGTTTTAAGCGGTAGCTTTAAAACCGAGCCTGTTCGTTCCCTCTTGAATAAACTTGGAATCAATGCGGTAGAAAAGGAGGACTATGTAATTTTGAACACCCAAACAAACATCAAGGCAGACCGCATCGTGACAGGTTTTGTAAGAGATACACTGGGAGCTGCCATCGCAGGTGTATCTGTAAAAGTAGTGGGTACGCAGGTAGGAACCACAACAGATATAAAAGGTGCATTTCGAATCGAGGCTGCACCGCAAGCTGTACTTTCTTTTTCGATGGTCGGATTCCATTCCAAGGAAGTCGTAGTCGGCGAAAACGAGGTCATTAATGTTACACTAAGTGAAGAACGTTCGACCTTATCCGAAGTTGTTGTCGTAGGCTATGGAACGCAGAAAAAAGAGACGTTAACAGGTGCTGTCAGCTTGGTATCACTTGACAAATTATCGTCTAGATCTGTCAACAGTGTTGGCGAAGTATTGGCCGGTAAATCGCCAGGCGTTATTGTTACGAATGAAGGTGGCGATCCGACATCGCCCCCACGTATCAATATTCGGGGTGCCGGTGGTATCAATGGTGAAAGTGTACTCTATGTTATTGATGGTTCGATCTTCTTAGGTACTCCACAATTAAATCCCAACGACATTGAGTCTATTTCCGTATTAAAGGATGCATCGGCAGCGATCTATGGTGCCAGAGCTTCTGGTGGTGTGGTATTGATCACCACGAAAAAAGGAAAAAAAGGACAGATGCAAGTTAGCGTTGATGCCAAGTTAGGCCAACAAAGTGCATGGCGAAAATTACAGCCTTTGAACGCCGAACAACGTGCCGAGGTCGCTGCAACAGCTGCAAAAAATGGTGGGACGACCATCTTACCAGCTTTCGATCCGGCGAAATACCCAGAAGGTTTAGTGACCAAAACAAACTGGATGGATGAGGTATTTAGAAACGCGATATTGCAAGATTACAATGGCGCAATTAATGGCGGAAATGAAAAATCTAATTTTTACCTAAGTTTCAATTACCGCAAAGCAGAAGGTATTGTACTCAATACGAAAACGCAGCGTTACAACTTCAGGATAAACTCAGAGCATCAAGTTACACCATGGTTAAAAATAGGTGAAAATCTTTCCTATAGCAGTACCAATGGAAATGGCGCTAATACAAGCAGCGACTATACAGGAGCGCTATTGTCGGCCATTTATTATCCAACCAATGGAACACCTTATAATGCCGATGGTAGTTTTGCTGGTCTACCGGGTCCATTCCCTGGCGATTACGGTGATATCATTAATCCTGTTGCCGAACTGATGCGCATCGACATCAACAATCCGGTCAATGTGCTGGTTGTGAATCCATACGCCAACATCCAATTGGCAAAAGGCTTAACTTTTAGATCCAACTTAAGCATTACAAAATCGAACATTAGATATAAAAGCTTTACACCAAAACGTCCTGAAATAGGTAAACCCGTTTTGAGCAATAGTCTGGTGGAAAGAGCGAATGACGCAAATGATATCCTTGCCGAACAAGTCCTAAATTATAAAACCAAATTTGACCATCATCAACTTGATTTGACCGGAGGTTATAGTTTTCAAAAAACCAAAAGTAGTTATTTGAATGCTTCAGGAACCGGCTTTGACGACGAATCCAAGCAATACAGATACCTGAATAACGCGAACACAATACAACCGTCGGAAAGTGGTTATGGAGCCACAGCACTTTCGTCTCTTTTCTTACGGGCAAACTATAATTACAATGAAAAATACTTACTATCCTTAATTGGTCGAAGAGATGCTTCATCCATCATTCCATTAAAAGAGAATAGAGCGCGCTACTATTATTCAACATCTGCCGGATGGGCTCTACACAAAGAAGATTTCTTGAAATCTGTAGAATGGTTAAACGAGCTTAAAATAAGAGCAAGTTACGGTAAATTGGGTGGTCTAGCCAACCTAAACCCACTGGATGTTAACCCTCTTCTTATTCGCGCCGATGCCTATTTCGGTGAAAACCCAAAATTACAAAATGGATATGCTCAGAATGTATTACCCAATATGGATATGCGATGGGCTGAAAGTAAACAAACAAATATAGGTTTAGATCTTGGAATTTTGAACGGATTGAGCTTGGTAGCAGATTATTTTGTCAAAGAAACCAATAAGATGATCTTAACCAAACCTCTTCCGGGAACAGCGGGTTTGAGCACACAAACGATTAACGGTGGTATAGTAAAAGATAAAGGTATTGAACTAGGACTAACGTATAGTAGTGCTAAAAATAAAGATTTTTCGTACTCAATTAATGCAACCCTAACCAAATTGACCAACAACGTTCAAGAATTGGCCCCTGGATTGAACAATATCGCAGTAGGTACTAATTTTAGAAATGAGCTAGCTCCGTTGACAATTACTGTTGGCCAACCTCTTTACAGTTACTACGTATTAAAGACCGATGGTATCTTCCAGAGTCAGGCAGAAGCTGATAACTACAAAAATACCAATGGACAAAAAATTCAACCCAATGCAAAAGCGGGCGATTTCAAATTTGTAGACATCGATGGGAATGGTTCGATCGGACCTGAAGATCGCTACTACGCCGGAAGTGCTTATCCTGATTTTTCTTACGGTCTGAGCTTCAATGCGAATTACAAAAACGTTGATCTCAATATTTTTGCACAAGGTGTACAAGGAAACAAATTGTTTAATGCCATCAAAAGAACAACCTACAGCGCGAGCGGTCCTTCGTACAACAAATTAGTAGGAATCCTCGATGCATGGTCACCAGAAAACCCGAATGGGAAAGTGCCTATTATCTCAAGCTCAGACGCCAACGGAAACTTTAATGCATCAGATTTCTATATCGAAGATGGTTCTTTCCTTCGTATCCGAAATGTCACATTAGGGTATACACTTCCAAAATCTTTGACTGACAGATATAAACTTGGAAACGTGAGAGTCTATGCGACTACGAACAACTTATTTACGTTTACAAAATACACTGGTTTTGATCCGGAAATTGGTATGGATAACAATGGACTTGATGTCGGACGCTACCCACAAGCCCAAAGCTTTATTTTCGGTCTAAACGTCAATTTTTAATCTTAGCAGAATGCCAATGGGATCTAAACGAAGGTGACCTCATTCAAGTATTATTGAGTTTAAGATCTTATCGATTATTAAAACGAGAAAAATAAAAAGGATGAAACCGAAAAATAATAGTTGTCATTCACAGACGGACGATTTTACGCAGGTTTTATCAGTCATTAAAAAAATAAAACGATGAAAACGAATATTAAATACCTTGCAATAGCAGCAGTAGCACTTTTTGCATCGTGCGAAAAACAGTTGGATATAACGCCTGAGGGCTCTCCTTCCGCGCAGAATTTTTGGAAAACCGAACAGGATGCCATCAAAGCGGAGGCTGGTATGTATCAAAAATACAATGAAGAGGATTATTACGGCCGCGGAATGTTTTGGTTTATTAACGCCAGTGACGACATGGTAACAGGACGTAACAAACCGGAAGCCGACAATATCAAAAATTTCAACCGCAATTACATCGGTGGTGGTTATACCGAATCGCAATGGAGCATGCGCTATGCGATTATAAAAAGGGCCAACGATATTATTATCCATGTTCCCACTATAAGCATGGATGAAGCGCGAAAAAAACAGATCATTGGCGATGCCTATTTCAATGCAGGTCTGGTTTATTTTCAATTGGCGGCAAACTATGGGAACGACAAGGCGGGGGTGCCTATTGTTACACCTGAAACAGATGCTTCTGTTCCGGTAGCCAGAGCCAATAGCGTTAACGAAAATTACGATTACATCATTTCACTACTATTAAAAGCGGCCGACAACCTTCCCTATTTCTCAGACATGAATGCCTCAGATTACGGTAAAGCGCACAAAACTGCGGCATGGGCCTATTTATCAAAAGTATACCTGTACAAAAAGGACTATACCAATGCGGCCAAATATGCAGATATGGTGATCAATTCGGGCAAACATGATTTACTGCCTAATTTTGTCGATGTGTTTAAAGCGGCCAACAACTGGTCCAAAGAATATATCTGGTCGGTGGTCTGTACGCCAAATGGTGGCGGTACTGGATGGGGAAGTAAGCTTCCTGGAGTTATGCTCACCAACAAGGCCTGGGGAATCTACAATGGCTGGGGCTATTATCTACCGACAAAAGAACTGTACGATTCTTTTGAATCTGGCGATCTACGCCGTGAAGCAACAATCTTGAAACCTGGGGACAAATTTCAGTTTTTCGGCAATGAACGCACTTTCACAAAAGACGGCGGCGCTACATCCAATTACCAATTCAAGAAATACATGGAGCCGTTTTCTTATAAAGACCCTATTCCAACACATGTCAATCCAAATGGAGATAATGGCACTACAGATCTAAATGTTCCATTGATGCGCTATGCCGAAGTACTATTGATCAAGGCTGAAGCCGCCATTAATTTAAATGGCTCCGGTGCTGGCGATACTGAATTAAATAAAATCCGCAAGAGAGCGGGCTTGTTGGCAAAAAGCGGAATGACGCTTGTAGATTTAAAACGTGAGCGCCGCAATGAGCTTGCTGGGGAATGGGCAGACCGTCACCGCGATTTGGTCAGATGGGGTGATGCACAAGCTACCTATGCTAAACCTCTACACGATTTCGATGGTACGGTCATTTGGCCAGCTAGAAATTTCAATCCGCAAGTACATGACGTGTGGGCTGTTCCACAACGCGAGATCGACAACAGTTCCGGTGTCATTAAACAAAACCCAGGATGGTAAAAAACAATAAATTAATGTGGCTGCTATTTGCAGGCCTAAGCATTCAGTCGGTTTCTGCACAACAGAAACTGACTGCCAATGCCGGACATAGTCATAATGATTACAAACAGCAAATCCCGCTGTTGGAGGCTTATTATGCTGGAATGGGCTCTATCGAAGCGGACGTCTTCTATCGCAATGGAGAGCTTTACGTTGCCCATGAAAGCAGTGAGATCAAACCAGGGAAAACGTTAAAAAAACTTTACATTGACCCTTTAATTGCTTTCTTTAAGGAGAACGGGAATAAACCTTATGCCAAACCTGAGCAAACCTTGCAGCTCGTGATTGATATCAAGGAAAATTACGAACAGGTACTGTCTAAATTGTTGGCCGATTTGAAGGGCAACGAATCTATATTCGACCAGCAGAAAAATCCTTCCGCCATTAAAATTGTCGTCAGCGGTGAAATCCCACCGCCCGAAAAGTTCGACAATTATCCATCAATGATTTATTTTGATGGCCGGCCGGAAAAAGACTATACGCCGGCACAGCTCAAACATATTGGCATGATCAGTCAGGATATTAAACAGTATTCAGTCTGGAATGGCAAAGGGACCCCTACTCCACCCGACCTTGAAAAGATGAAATCTGTGATAGACAAGGCGCATAAATTGGGCAAGCCCTTTCGTTTCTGGGCAACCAAAGACAGCCCCAATAGTTGGAAAGAACTTGGTCACATGGGGGTAGATTGGATCAATACAGACCATCCTACTGCGCTTAAGAATTTCTATTTAAACAGCGCTAAAGTCGAATATGCAAATCCAAAGGCCTACGTTCCCTATCAGCCAACCTATAAAAACGATGGCGCCACGAGCAAGGTCAAAAATGTTATTTTACTCATTGGTGATGGCATGGGCTTAGCCCAGATACAGGCGGGTTTAAGTGCAAATTTTGGTCAGTCCAATATTATCAACATGAAACATATTGGTCTTTCACGCACCGAAGCATCCAATTCGGATTTTACCGACTCTGCTGCAGGAGGGACTGCCTTGGCTACTGGACATAAAACCAATAACAGGTACATCGGTGTGGATGCCAATGGTAAACCCATCAGTTCGATTCCAGATACACTGGCTCATCATGGGATCAAAAGTGGCATCATCAGTGTCGGGGATATTACCGATGCCACCCCTGCGGCATTTTATGCTCATCAGATCGACCGGACTATGTCGGAGGAAATTGCAGCAGATTTTAAAAATAGCCATGTGGATATTTTAGTGGGTTCGCGTCGCGAAAGCTTTGTTAAAAACAAGGATAATACATTAATGCAGCAACTGATTGAAAAAGGTTATCAGCTTCAGCAAAATTTAGATGATTTCGAAAAAGCGACATCGGGCAAACAGCTGGTGCTCTTGGCGGATTCTGCGACAAGAAGAATACTCGATGGCCGGGGAGAAATGTTAAAAACTTCGCTCTCAAAAACGATTGAGCTTTTGTCTAAAAATGACAATGGCTTCTTTATCATGGCCGAGGGTGCACAAATTGACTATGGAGCTCATGCCAACGATCTCCCCTATGTTGTTACCGAACAGCATGACTTTGATCGGCTTGTCGGGGAAGCCCTAAAATTTGCGGACCAAGATGGCGAAACACTCGTTATTGTCACTGCAGATCACGAAACTGGCGGACTTTCCCTATTGGATGCCAATTATAAAAAAGGAACGATAAGAGGAAATTTCAGCAGCGATGACCACACCAACATTATGGTACCTGTCTTTGCTTATGGTCCCGGCGCACAGCATTTTATTGGTATCTACAACAATACAGCAGTTTTTAAAAAGATTATTCAAGCGTATCGGTTGAAATAATCGATTTGAAGCCTTCATACAACGCAAAACCCCTCGGTGTTTATACCGAGGGGTTTCATTTCTATAGTTCATCAATTTGAATGGCCGCCTTGCCGCGGATCGCATGCTTAGAACAGCGACTTTGAAAGCCTTTGCGGTTTAATCTTCAGTTTATGGGGATTAAATTGCTTGGCACTTATCTGCCAACCAGTTCTTTTCCTCCGCATTAAGATGCGTCGACAATTGATCGTAAACCCATTGATTATAATTATTCAACCAGGCAATATGTTTCTTATCCAATAGGGATTTCTCGATCAAATCAGTTGCGATATAACATATTGTTAATGTCTCAAAATCTAGAAAATCGCCAAATTCAGAAGAACCTGCTTTACGGGTCAACACTAAGTTCTCAATACGGATCCCATGTTTTCCTACACGGTACAATCCAGGCTCTATTGAAGTAATCATGCCAGGTTCAACCGCAACATCGATTGCCGCCGGGTTAAACACCTGTGGCCCTTCATGCACATTCAGAAAAAAGCCTACCCCATGTCCGGTACCATGCCCATAATTGCGTAATGTTTCCCACAATGGACGACGCGTTATCGCATCGATCTGATAGCCGCGCGTTCCAGTCGGAAAAATGGCCTGAGAGCCTTCTATCGTTCCTTTGAGCACCAATGTATAATCCTCCTTTTCCTCTTGGGTCGCAGCACCGAGGGATACTACACGTGTAATATCTGTTGTGCCCGTTTGATATTGCCCTCCAGAATCTACCAATAGCAACCCCTTAGGCTCTAACATATAGTTTGATTTTTCATTTGCCGAATAGTGCGGTAAGGCACCATGGTCCAAATATCCGGCAATTGTGGTAAAGGAGACGTCAACAAAGCCCTCTTGACGCTCGCGCAACTCGCGCAATTTATCTGCGATAGATAATTCGGAAAGTTCACCGGAAGAAACATTTTCTTCCAGCCACTTAAAGAAACGCGTCAACGCTACGCCGTCTTTTACAAACGTATGGCGATTATTTTCAATTTCAATTGTATTCTTAATAGCTTTTAAACTCGTCGAAGGGTTTGTTTTTTCAACAATTTTAACCTGTTTAGGTATGCTGTCAAAGACGGCAAAACAGGTACGTTTGGGATCAATAAGAATTGACGCCACATCCAATGCTGAAATCGCTTTAAAAACATCTTCATAGGGCGCCACTTGCACTCCACACGTTTTCAGTTGCTCCGTCGCCTCAGCGCTTAGTTTCGATGGTTCGATATAAAGTGTACTATCTTCGGTTGTAATCATTACAAAGCCCAAAACAACAGGGTTACAGGGCACATCCTGACCACGGATGTTTAATAACCAGGCCAGGTCGTCCAAAGATGAAATGAGATGCGCCGCCGTTCTATTCTTTTTCATTTCGGCACGGACAGCTTCAATTTTAGAAACCGTTGATTGTCCCGTAATATTTTCATCCAGCAGGTAGGCCTGTGCCTTAGGCAGCGCTGGACGTCCTTCCCATAAGGAAGACAGCAGATCAACATGACCATCTACTGTAATCTCCAAAGGCTCCAAAGTATGCTGAACAGATTGGGCCACCAATAAAGAAGCGAGATTGCCGTCAAAAGCAACTTTAGCGCCAGCACCCAGCTGCTCTCCCAACCAATCCGCGTATTCTGCGGCTCCCTGTGCTTTCAATTTCACCAGTTCAAAACCTGTTCCTGCCAACTGCTCTGCCGCTTGAACAAAATAGCGAGAATCGGTCCAAAGTCCCGCAAAATCCTGCGTGATAGCCAAAGTGCCTGCGGAACCTGTAAATCCGGATGCCCAAGCAATACATTTGTAACGTTCTGGTAAATATTCACTAATATGAGGGTCTGATGACGGGATAATATAGCCGTCGATTCCTTGAACCTTCATCGCCTCACGAATAGCAGCTAATTTTTCGATATGCTTCATGTCGTTTATACAATTTTATGCAAGTTAGGATTTTTTAGGGGCGAATGCCTAACTTTAAGCCAAATAAAACAAACGAATACAGCGAACGCTTTCCCCTAAAAATAAGGCAGTGTTCAAGTCATCATGATACATCCGACGAAATATCCATGATTGCCTGCACGAATGTAGATAGCCGTGTTTGGTCGCATGTAATTCAGGATATGAAAATATACCATAGGACAATAAAAAATAGGATATATGAACCAATTTGTGCTAAGTACGATAGCTTTTTCCACTTACGCGTTAACGACCGTTACCACTCCACTATTTGCACAGGATCTTCGCAGTAAAATCCAAGATGCTTTTACACAGTTTCAAAATCAGGAAAGCCTCAAGAATGGTTTGAGCTCATTGATCGTTTTCGATGGAAAAACAGGACAAACGCTATTCGCAGCAAATGAAAATATCGGACTGGCGACCGCCTCCACCATGAAGGTAATCACTTCGGCAACGGCATTGGACTTCCTGGGCAAGAATTTTCAGTTCAAAACAACCCTGTATTATACCGGTGAAATCGACGAAAATGGTGTGTTAAACGGAAATATTATTGTGACAGGCACGGGTGACCCCACACTTGGCAGCGCCCGCTATCCAGAGACTCAAGCAACAACGATACTGAACAAGTGGCTCGCAGCAATCCAAAATGCCGGTATCAAAAGTATTCATGGCGCCATCATCGCCGATGACAGGCTTTATAATGGGAACCAGCTTCCGGGCGGGTGGATCTGGACCGATATGGGGAACTATTACGGTGCGGGAATTTCGTCACTCAATTGGTGTGAGAACGCCTTTGGCGTAAATTTCAGTCCAAGCAATAAGGTTGGCGCCAAAGCGGAGATCCTGAGCTATACCGCTCATGTTCCCTACCTGGAAATTATCAACGAAACAACTACGGGTAAAGCAGGAAGTGGAGACAATGTATACGCCTATGCTGCCCCTTATTCGACCAAGATATTTGTCCGTGGTTCGTACGGACAGGATCTCAAGAAAACAATTGAGCTCTCTTCGCCCGATCCGGCCTATGATCTCGCTTATCAATTAAACGAAGTCTTAAACAATAACGGTATTTCTGCCAGCGAGCTACCTGCCACCGGGACAAAGATGGATTCGGTCGATGTTTCAAAAAAACAAACCCTGGATATCCACCTTTCCCCAACCTTAGACAAAATTGTCTACTGGTTTAACCAAAAGAGCATTAACCTCTATGGAGAAGCCCTTTTGAAAGCCATCGCTTATACAACAGCGGGTAAAACAGGCACCGACGATGGCGCCTATTATATACAGAAATATTGGAATGCCAAACTAGGCATAAAATCCAGTGAACTTAATAGCATGGATGGCTCTGGTTTATCACCTCAAAATAGGGTGACCACAGCTGCCATGAATAAGATTATGCAATATGCACAAAAACAAAACTGGTACCCCGCTTTCTACGAAAGTCTTCCCACCTATAACAATATGAAGATGAAAAGCGGAACAATTGGCGGCGTACTTGGTTATACAGGTGTGCATACCAATAAATCAGGACAGTCGTTTACGTATACTTTGCTGGTCAACAACTATTCAGGACCGGCTTCTATTATGCGGCAGCAGATGTTTAAATTACTGGATGTCCTGAAGTAACATATTATTGTCTAATAATAATAAGATATTGGTAAAAATTTTCAATTATCAAAAAGAATGATAGATTTGTAGCCTTAAATTAATAAAATCGTAATGAGTAACACTAATCGTAAACAGGCAGCATTAAATTACCACGCTATGGGTAGACCTGGTAAAATAGCTGTTGTTCCGACCAAACCAACAAATTCGCAAAGAGACTTGTCATTAGCATATTCTCCTGGTGTAGCGGAGCCATGTTTGGCTATTGCTGAGAACAAAGAAGATGCATATAAATATACCGCAAAAGGAAACCTTGTTGCCGTTATCAGTAATGGTACAGCCGTATTGGGTTTAGGCGATATCGGTGCCCAAGCTGGTAAACCAGTCATGGAAGGTAAAGGTTTATTATTCAAAATTTTTGCCGACATTGATGTATTTGACATCGAAGTGGACACCAAAAATGTCGATGAGTTTGTCAACATTGTCAAAGCATTGGAACCTACTTTTGGAGGTATCAACCTGGAAGATATCAAAGCACCGGAATGTTTTGAAATCGAACGCCGTTTAAAAGAAGAAATGAACATCCCTGTGATGCACGATGACCAACATGGTACGGCAATCATCTCCGGTGCAGCATTGATCAATGCCTGTGAAATTATCGGTAAAGATATTTCAAAAGTAAAAATCGTTGTCAATGGCGCTGGAGCAGCTGCAATGTCATGTACAGCAATGTATATTTCAGTAGGTGCTCGCAAAGAAAATATTGTGATGCTGGATAGCAAAGGTGTAATCCGTACGGATAGAGAAAATCTTGACAGTATGAAAGCACAATATGCAACAGATCGCGATATTCATACCCTGGCAGACGCTGTCAAAGATTCAGATGTATTTATCGGTCTATCGGCAGCAGAAGTCATGTCGGCAGAAATGTTGTTATCGATGGCTCCAAACCCAATTGTATTGGCGATGGCAAATCCAAATCCTGAGATTGCTTACGATTTGGCGATGGCAACACGTAACGATATTATCATGGGTACGGGTCGTTCAGACTATCCTAACCAAGTAAACAATGTATTGGGTTTCCCTTATATCTTCCGAGGTGCGTTGGACGTACGTGCAACTGCCATCAATGAAGAAATGAAAATTGCGGCAGTACGTGCGATTGCTGACTTGGCGAAACAACCCGTTCCGGAAGAAGTTAATCAGGCTTATAATACCAATAACTTAAAGTTCTCAGAAGAATATATTATTCCAAAACCTACAGATCCACGTTTGATCACGGAAGTTTCTATGGCTGTTGCGAAAGCCGCTATCGCATCAGGTGTAGCAAAGACCGTAATAGAAGATTGGGATCAATACAGCGATGCGCTACGTAAACGCCTTGGTAAGGACGATGCGATCATGCGCAATTTGACTATGGCTGCTAAAAGAGATCCTAAACGTGTTGTTTTTGCGGAAGCAGACAATTATAAAACACTGCGCGCGGCACAGATTGTCAAAGAAGAGGGCATTGCGGTTCCTATTCTTTTGGGCCGAAAAGATAAAATCGAACGCCTAATTAAAGAATATGCTTTTGAATTGGATGGCCTCGAAATCATCGATCCCATTGCTGAAGTAGATGGTGAAACAGAGCGTTCCAAGAAATTTATCGAGCACCTGTACATCAAGAGACAACGTCGCGGTATATCGAAATATGATGCCCGTAAGCTGATGTATGACCGCAACTATTTTGGAGCCTCTTTAGTGGAATTTGGCGAAGCTGATACCTTAATTTCTGGTATGACCAAAAATTACGCAAATACGATCCGTCCGGCATTGCACGTGATCGGGGCTAAACCAGGAAGTCGCGTCGCAGGAATGTATATGATGTTAACCAAAAAAGGACCCATTTTTATGGGGGATACAACGGTGAACGAAGATCCAACTGCGCAAGAATTGGCCGACATTACCTTGCTTTTGGATAAAGCCGTTAAGCGCATGAATATCCAGCCACGTATCGCTCTATTGTCGTATTCTAACTTTGGTTCAAGTGAAGGAAAAACGCCTACAAAAGTAAGAGCTGCAGCACAGATTCTACACGATCAATATCCTGATATCATTGCTGAGGGTGATTTACAAGCAAACTTCGCATTAAATAGCGAAATGCTGACAGCAAACTTCCCTTTCAGCTATTTAAATGGAAAATCAGCAAATACACTTGTGTTCCCTAATCTAGAATCAGGGAATATTGCCTATAAATTATTGCAAGAAGTTGGTGAGGCGGAAGCTGTAGGGCCGATTCTTTTGGGTATGAACAAACCCATCCACGTTTTGCAGTTGGATAGCTCTGTACGCGAAATCGTCAATATGGTTACCATTGCCGTCGTAGACGTACAGACACATCTTAAAAATTTATAGAATAGCTTAAAATCTTCCTATATTCGTATACTATGTACGAATATTTCAACGGAAAATTAACATATAAAGCCCCCACTCACGTTGTTATCGATGTGAGTGGGATTGGCTATTATGTCCACATCTCTCTTTATACCTTTTCTCAAATCAAAGATCAGGAAAACTGCAAATTATTCATTTCACTTCAAGTTCGGGAAGATTCTCATACACTTTATGGCTTTGCAACTGAAGGTGAGAAAAAACTATTTGAAAATTTGATCTCTGTTTCGGGTATAGGTCCCAATACAGGTCGTATGATCCTGTCGTCAAACACACCAGATGAGATCCAGTCTGCCATTGTTAATGGGCAGGTCTTACTGATTCAAAAGATTAAGGGAATTGGTCCTAAAACAGCACAACGTCTTATCTTGGAACTTCAGGATAAATTAAAAAAGCAGGGATTCGAAGCTTTGGCAACATCTATTCAGTCCCAATCCATACCGGACGAAGCGCTATCCGCACTTGTTATGCTCGGGTTCAACAAAGCCGCGGCAGAGAAAGTATTAAATACCATTCTAAAAACAGACAGCAATCTTTCTGTAGAGGATATGATCAAATTAGCACTGAAACGACTTTAATGCAGATACGTTTTTGCTGAACTAATCCAACAACAAACATCGGATCACACATACGTACTGCATATGCTGTAGCGAAAAAGACATAAAGGAACCTTAGCGTTCCTTTATGTCTTTTTCCTAACCTCGGTTTTGCAATACTTCGCGCCCTCTTAATGGTTCACTTTTGGGACAGCACCACGGTAATGAGTACCACTTTTCACCAATAATATTGCATGGAGGGCCTCTCTGGTAGCGAACATATATAGATAGCGCTTACATATCGAAGTCTTCTTCAAGCATCTAAAGCAAGGCTTAAAAATACGACATTCGTCGAGACTTCTGAAAATCCAATAATGATCTAGATCTGGACTTCACTGATCGGTATATTGCTATTTAAATATCTGCAAAATAAGGTCAATTTTTTCCTTAAATAGCTAGCGTTAATCAGTACACAAATGGGTAGTTTTGTTATCCCTTAGTTATTATTAAAGTTTAATTTTATAATTTTAACATATAGCTCATCCCTACTTTAGAGCTAATTATAAACTAAGATAATCAAATTATGAAAAAGAAACTAAATTGTATTGCTTTGATAGCATCATTTTTGGTTTTAACTACCTCCTGTTCAAAAGATCTCATTCCAAGTGGAACTGTTGAGCCTAACTCTGGACTTAAAGGCCTAAAGACATACACATTTAAACCTACTAGATCAATCTTTCAAGTTTTGGGAAGTACAATCGGCAATAATGTGATCCAGTTATTGATCAATCCAAGTCCTAATGGCGTATCTCATTTTATTACACAGAATGTAGGCACATTTACTGCGAGTGATCCAGGTTTGCCGATTTACTATACTGCAAAATAGCTAAAAGATATCTCGACGTTTAAAACGACGTTTAGAATTGACCATTAAATATATTTTATGATGATGAATACAACATATAGAGAAAAGAGTTTAGGGATTTTAAGTGTATGTTTACTAATGGCATGCTTCTTATTCTCATGTAAGAAAGATACTCCAGATGTTCCTGAGAAGAAAAATGAAAAATGGAGAACCCAAGCTAAAACTGATAGTGTGGGGAATCAATACTATGTGGTAAATACACTGGACAATACATTAGAGATTAGAGTCGATAATAAGGATGGGAAGACGATCTTTTCAGAAGTTTGCCCGACTATTGATTCTACTGAAATACCTAGTGATATGCGCAATTTGATTGTTGATTTGGTTGCTCCAAATAGGTTTATTAACAGAGATCAAGCGTCCCTATCTTTGGAGATAGTGCTTGATGATCTAGAGACTAGGAACAAATACATCCAGCTTTTGGCGAATATCGATCTTGACAGCAAAAAGTTTTATACAAAAAAGTATAAGGTAGAACAGCCTCTGGATTGGGCTTATGTAACCTTTCCTTATTCTTTAGTGCAGTGGTATGGTAATTCGTTGTTGGTCCGGGAGGGCACGGATAAAGACCTCAATAGAGGCGGGGGATATATGGGGTTGGGACAGCGTGGTACGCAGTTGGTCTGTTATGAGCGAGATTTTTCCATTCGTTATACGAAGGATATAGATGCTTCTGATGCTTACTATCCTTCTGGTAATTTATGGAATATTCCTATTAACAACTATGAATATATGCTGTTCTTAAATGACGGCTATGTAGGTCGGATGCAAATAGTCACCAGTGTCGAGGATAAATGGGCTGGAAAACAGGCTGTGATCTGGCGAGATAACCTAAAGGAGACAAATAATATTCCGGCAGATTATTCCATAAAAATTACTGATTATAATATTCAGAATAATGTAGTAAGTGCTAGTTATAACATTTATGATGAAAAAGGCCAGTTAAAGGAGAAAAGGACCCGGAAATGGTCGATTGGTAATGGAATGCCGTTAGGGAGTTAATTCATGTTTCCTGTATGCCAGGGAGACCTATGCCTATCAATTCTTAAATATATGAAAAGTAGAATGAACTATTTTTTTAAAAGGATCACTAAGTATGTTCCTTTGTTATTGATGCTATTTTCAATAGTTAGTTGTTCAAAATTCGAATCTGACTTTGACAGCGGAAACGGTAAAAACGCTTTGGATCAATTAAGATTACCGAAGATTCAAGATTTTACCGTTAGTTCAAGATCTAATCCGGAAAATAATGTGTCCGGCAAAAGATCAGCAGGAGGGAAAAGAGCAGACTTGACTACTCCTCCTGATGAAGATAATCCCTTTAAGCCAAAAGCAGGCTCAGCTAGATTCGGGTAAACATTATCAACACAAAGAAATAATAACATTCGCCTGATGTGAAAGCGCTAATATTCTCTTAACTTTGAACAGCGTATTAGTGCTTTTTCATTTCATGCAGGTTGAGACATGACATGTACTGTAGCTTTCTGAGCAAGCAAAGCATGTTTGGCAGTATAGTCCTCATAGCAAATGCATGATTATTTTTTTAGATAGATTTTTATGGCAGAGGATTTACAAATAGCTAAAGGTAGCAAAGAAGAACAATATCAAAATTTACTTCCTCAAATTGGAGGATTACTGCAAGGCGAGCCTAATCAAATTGCCAATCTGGCTAACATCGCTGCTGCATTGAAAGAACAATTCAATTTTTTCTGGGTTGGTTTCTATCTTATAGATGGAGATGAGCTGGTATTAGGTCCATTTCAGGGACCTGTTGCATGCACGCGTATCAAGAAAGGTCGTGGTGTCTGCGGAGGAGCTTGGGCACAAGAAAAAACATTGATTGTTCCGGATGTGGAGCAATTTCCGGGACACATTGCCTGTAGCTCACTATCGCGATCAGAAATCGTGCTACCCGTTTTTAAACAGGGACAGATTATCGGTGTGCTGGACGTTGACAGCAGTGAATTAAATAGTTTTGATGAAGTCGATGAGCAATACCTTAAACAGATATTACTGCTTTTAGACAGCGAATAAATAAGCTCCACAACCAACGAATGAAATAGCATAAGTATCGGACTAGATTTGAAAAACAAACCGTATACTTATGCTATTTTTTTACAATTCAAGCAATCGATAACTGTTCATAAAAAAAACATCTGATAGATACCTAAAAACCAAATCCGACCTGTAAAGTAAAACGGTGCAGGTCATATTTTTTATCTATTTGTGTTCTTCCATACCAGATATCAATTTCTGGCAAGCTTGCTGAGGGTCGCGTATACGTGTCCTTTCGGCTATAGTGTTGATACCGATATCCTGTTGCCAATGACCAATATTTCGCCGAATTATTAAATTTAAAGCGCCAACCCAGCTGTGGGTTTATCAGCAAGCCGCCCCGATATTCATATTTTAAATTGTTCTCGACTGCATTTTTATTCAAGGAAGTAAAACTATAGCCTAAATCCAATCCTGCAAAAAAACTACGCTTTCTGTCAGGAAATTCTACATAATTCACTTTGGCTGAGACCGGAAGAAACCATTTTGATCCTTCGCCGTCTACTGGATACCTATCCACCCCTATATTTAATCCCAGAGCGATATTTTCATGGAGCTGCAGCCCATGGAATGTATGCAGGCCAAATCCAGATTCGAGAAAGGCAGGACCATAGGTTAAAACCGAAAATTCATTATGATTTGTATATTTTTTTGTTTGGGCATCAACAGTTAAATAACCGAGAAAAGCCAAAATGGCTATTGAAAATCTTTTCATATCAGAATAATGAAGCTCTTGAAATTTTTTTTTAATTGGAACCGATAATCGGAATGATGCTCAATTCCTTCAGTTTGGCTTTATTGCTATAATCATATTGATGTACACCTTTTTCTGCAACAACGATTAGCGATTTTGATCCGGCGATCACATCTATGCTCGTCAGTTCTTTTTGAGTTTCGAGAAGCTTATTGCCTATTTGGCTGACATCACTGGCATCGAATGACTTCAATCCGAATTTTCCTTCACAAACATATAAGGTTTGGTCTGAGAGCGCCAAGCCATGGGGATTCTCCAACGTGAAGGTATTTTTTAACATCGGTTTTGTCAGGTCTTGGATGTCGATAACTTCCAATAGATTCTGCTGTCCACCACATACTACGCCAGCCCGTAAAGTTACAAAGGCATATTTCTCGTTAACTACCACAGGATCACAAGCACGAATATGCGAATAACGCGACAGCTCTACGGGAGCCGATGCTGTGGTGATATCATAAATCACCATACCTGTATTGGAGCCTATAAATAGGTTGTTTTTAAAAGGAAAAATTGTTTCGATACCAGGGCCTATCTTGATGTCCTTTACATAGACAGGTTGACTTGCATTCTGTACGTTAAAAAGGTGTAATGTCGTTTGATCTACAGCATATAAATGTTTATTAGCAATGGTAAATCGCGCCATAGATCCGCCCTGCCCCGATCCCGAATTGGTCTCGTAATAAACATTATCTTTTCGGTCATAGGGTGAATATTTATCTTTTTGGCTATAGCTTACAAGACTATCTCGGTATCCTGTAATGATGCGATCTGTAGTATTATTGATATAATCCATTTCAAGCAAGACCTTAAACACATCCTTATTTCGTGTCAATAACTTGGGTGACGCTGGATTTTCCAGATCGAAGGTCAACAGATCTGTAAAACTATCAGCATACAGCTTTCCATCCAGAACCGCAAGATCCACATTTCCAGGAATACTTAAGAACGCCATCGCCAGAGGTTTTGACGGATCTACATTATTAAAGATATGAATGCCTTTCCCTGGTTCATTGATTAACAAATAATCTTGATAAATATAGATCTTTCCAGCTTGAACAATAGCGGTAGGGCCGCTTACGGGATTCGCTTTAGCCCGTATACTTTCCATTGTTTCAAATATTGGCACGCGAGCCAGATACATTCCCTTACTTTCGATCTTATCACAGCTCGAAAGCGCTATACAACTCAATAAGATAATCCAAATTCTTTTCATAAAATATAACTACGAGGTCAATTAAGTTTACAATCTCTATAGTTAACGATATACTTATGAATTCGCTACAAACAATCTAATTTTTTTTTCTACCCGGATAGTTTGCTTTTCCGGATCAATCTTCTATAAATGACATTCCCAGACTTTAACGAGTTTGTCATCGCTCACACTAAAGAAATATTTCCCATCTTCAGACCATACTCCCGCATTTATAGATAAATGATGGCCATCCTGCATTTTCTCTCGGCTCATATTTTTCAATAAGGCAAAGTCATCTGCTGACCAGAATTTTAACGATTTATCCCGACTGACAGTTGCAAAAATTGGCGCTTTTGGATGGGGATATATACCGTATACGGTAAAAAGATGAGGTACAAAGGAAAAATTACTCGTCAATTGATTTGGGTCTGAAATCACCAATTGCGCATCCCGTCCACCACTTAGCAATTTATTATCGATAAAAGCCAAAGACGTGGCGGGCATACTATGCAATTTTGAATCAGTAATCATATGAAAGTCGGTACTATCTAACATATAAACTTGCCCATCTTTATCGGCCAAAGCTATTCGTCCAAGTCCTTCGTCAATTGCAATTGCCCGAATTGTTGTCGGGGATATACGTTTTTCGTAAATATTTTTATAAGTTTCCAGATCAATGACATACAATGTCCCTTCTTCACCTGCCGCCAGCAGTTCATTTTTCCAAGGCATATAGACCAATGAAAAGATAGCTTTGGTGCTTAGTTGTATGCTTGCCACAAGCTTTTGCTCTTCTACATCTACAAAAAGCAGCTTACCTTCGCGCAACGCGATGGCCAGAATCGGTGTTCCCGCTATCATCCGTAAAGCGTAAACCGATGAACTTACCGCGCACAGAATACGCTTAAACGCATTGTTTTCAATATCCCATTCCACAACACCCTTATCGTTACCAGCGGTAAAAAAAGTGTGCGGGTGATAGCCTTTTTCTACACAAAAAATAGGGTTTTGATGTCCTGGTAATGTCGATTTTAATGTAATATCCATAGTAATTTCGCTAAAACTCCTTCGCTATCCAGATCGCATAGTCCATATCCATTTGTTATGCTGTAGGATTAAATTTTCCGCCGACCGAACTGCGATCCGCTAAAGATCAATACAGCAATACGAATTGATCGCCGGTAGAAACAAGAAGTGCAGTATATCCACAAATATACTGCACTTCTGAGATTCTTTTGTCATCTTAGCTTAAAGCCTGCTGACCACTTCTGATTTTGTTCAACGGCAATCCCATTGCTCAAACACCTATTGATGTCTGCTTTCCAGATTTTTAGCAATCGTTTCTAAAGAAAATCCTTTCTCCCGCAACAATACGATCAAATGAAACAATAAGTCTGAGGTCTCATTGATAAAATCAGTATCAGTTTCGGTCAAAGCTGCAATGACTGTTTCGACTGCTTCCTCGCCCACCTTTTGCGCAATCTTATTGATCCCACGAGAACGCAGACGGTTAACATAAGATTCGTCTGACGGATGCGCATACCGATGATTAACAATGCGCTCTAGCTCCAACAGAAAATTTTGATTAAAGTCTGTACTGAAACAACTTCTGCTCCCTGTATGACAAGTAGGCCCCATTGGGTCTGCTTTAATCAAAACGGTATCTTTATCGCAATCAATATGAATGCTTTTTACATTCAAAAAGTTACCACTCTCTTCGCCCTTTGTCCAAAGGCGATTTTTGCTTCGGGAGAAAAACGTGACACGTTTCTCTGCTTGAGTCTTCTGCCAAGCTTCCTCATTCATATAGCCCAACATCAAGACTTCCAACGTTTGGAAGTCCTGCACAATCACTGGAACGAGGCCGTCACTTTTTGCAAAATCTAACATGATTTTAGTATTTCAATTTTTAATTATTCTCGAAGAGCCATGGGCTCCTGTTTAACTTCTCAGGACTTCATTCAGCAAGTGTATGACGTACTACTCTTTGATCATTGGTCTTCAATCCTGTTTCCTATCTTACGACAATTCCATTTTGCTGCAACGTAGCTTTAAGATCCGGAATCAATATTTCACCATAATGGAAAACGGAGGCCGCCAAAGCTGCATCTACGTTAGCGTGTTGAAAAACATCCACAAAATGCTGTTGATTACCCGCACCTCCAGAAGCTATAAGCGGAATATGGATCTGATCATTTATGGTTTTTAAAAAGCCATTATCAAAGCCATTTTTTGTACCATCATGATCCATCGATGTAAGCAAAATCTCTCCTGCTCCTCGCTCCTGTGCCTCAACGATCCATTCTGATGTATTCAACTCGGTCTTTATACGTCCACCGCTCAAATACACAAAATTTTGTCCTTCAATAGATCGGGTATCTACCGCTACTACAACGAATTGTGCACCAAAAGCAGCTGCCATTTCATTAATCAAAGCCGGATTACGTACCGCGGCTGAATTGATGGAAATTTTATCTGCACCTGCATTCAACAGGATATCAGCATCTTTAATTTCATTGATACCACCGCCGATTGTAAAAGGAATATTGACTTGACGTGCGACCGCTTTGACTAAATCAATTGTTGTTTTACGACCCTCATGTGTCGCTGTAATATCCAGGAAAACGAGTTCATCAGCTCCCTGTTGGGAATACGCATAGGCTAGCTCAACAGGATCACCCGCATCACGCAAGTCTACGAAATTGACGCCTTTTACAGTTCGCCCGTCTTTAACATCCAAACACGGAATAATACGTTTTGCAAGCATGCTAAAATCTGATTAACGATTTTAAATTCCAATCTTTGATTTCATCGATCGAGATTCTATTTTCATAGATTGCCTTTCCAACAACTACAGATTCTACTCCACCCAATTCCTGAAGTTTCTGAATATCATCCATTGAACTGATTCCACCAGAAGCAATGAGCTTGATAATTGGAGAATGGCTCAACAACTTTTGGTACAATTCCACACCAGCACCGCCCAATTTACCATCTTTACTAATATCGGTACATAAGAACCTAAAGAATCCCAATACCAAGCATTTATCAATATATTCGATCAATCTGATTGGCGAGCTTTCCAACCAGCCCGAATATTTAATAACTTCATCCAATACGTCAATTGCTATTACAATGTGATCCGCATACTTCACTTTCCCTTCGTTCAAGGTAGCCAGTTCTTCCAGAAAAGAAGGATTTGTAATGGCCTGGGTTCCCACAATGACACGATAAACACCAGCATCGACCAGTTCCTTTACCTTTTCTATACTTCTGACACCACCTCCATATTGAATTTTCATTTCTGTTTTTTGGATGATATCAAATAAGTAGGCCTGATTACTGAAGTCTCCTTTTGCTCCGTTTAAATCAATGATATGAACCAGCTCAGTACCATTTGCATGATAGTTTTCGATCTGCTCTTCTAAGCTGATTGCATACGTTGTAACGTCGTCATAGTTGCCTTCTCTCAGACGGACAACCTTTTTGTCCAAAACGTCTATTGCTGGAATGATATACATAGTTGAATGTTTTTAGTCAATTTAAATAGTTGAAAAATTGAGCAATAATTGCTCACCTGCTTTCCCGGATTTCTCGGGGTGAAATTGCACACCAAAGAAATTATCTTTGGAAATTGCCGCTGAAAAAGGCTGCCCATAGACACATTTTGCAGCGGTATACCTGTCATCGAATTCAATGAAATACGAGTGGACAAAATAAAAATAAGTCTGATTTTGAATGTGTGCAAATAAAGGATTATTTTCTTGTACAGAAACGCTATTCCACCCCATATGTGGCACTTTACCTGCCTTTTTGCTATCAAAATGAAGGGTTTTCAAAGGAATTAACTTTAACATTTCTGCATTTCCCTCTTCTGAAAAATCAGTTAGCAATTGCATTCCTACACAAATGCCCAACACCGGCTTACGCAACGCCTTGATAGAAGGCACGAGTCCAGACTCGTGCAATTTATCCATCGCTGCACCTGCATGCCCAACTCCTGGAATGATAATCCGATCGTACAGATCGATCTCCTCCGCCCTGTTGATCATCCCATAGGAGAGTCCTACCCGATCTAATGCCGCTGTTAAGGAAAAAATATTCCCCGCACCATAATTAATAATTCCTATCATTTTACAATACTCCCTTCGTACTTGGCAACTGCATGTGATCAGCATCGCGTCTCACCGCTTTCTTGATGGATTTAGCAAAAGCTTTGAAGATTGCTTCGATCTTATGATGCTCATTTTCGCCTTCTGCTTGTATATTTAAATTCGATCGCGAAGCGTCCGAAAAGGATTTAAAGAAATGAAAAAACATCTCTGTAGGCATATCGCCAATTTTTTCCCTTTTAAAAGCTGCATCCCATACAATCCAGTTTCGACCACCAAAATCCAATGCAACCTGAGCCAAACAATCATCCATCGGTAATGTATACGAATAACGTTCAATACCGCGCTTATCACCAAGGGCTTTCAAAAATACCTCCCCCAAAGCGATACCTGTATCTTCGATGGTATGATGTTCGTCTATATGAAGATCCCCTTTCGCCTTAATGGTCAAGTCTAATGCCCCATGCCGAGCCAATTGATCCAACATATGGTCGAAAAACGGCAGTCCTGTCTCAATGTCTGACTTACCCGAACCGTCCAAATTTAACTGAATAAAAATATCTGTTTCGTTAGTCTTACGATGATGTTCGGCGGTACGCGTGCCCAATTTAAGAAATTCATATACGGTCTTCCAATCTGTTGTTTCTAAAGCTATAACAGTTGAATCGATCGCTAAGTTTTCCAAAGCACCTAATTGATCGTTAGCACGTAGCCAAATTGCCTTTGCGCCGAGGTTTTGTGCCAGTTTAACATCGTTTACACGATCACCAATAACAAAAGACTGGCTCAAATCATATTTTGATGCATCAAAATAATCCCCCAACATACCTATCCCCGGCTTACGCGTGTCTGCATTTTCATATGGAAAAGTTTTATCGATATGCTCTTTGGCAAATACCACCCCTTCCCCTGCAAACGTATCAATCACAAAACGATGGACTGGCCAGAAATTTTCTTCCGGATGGGAAGACGTTCCTAAACCATCTTGGTTGGAAACCAAGATCAATTCGAAATCCAGTTCCTTTGCGATACGTGGCAGATACTGCAAGGCACCAGGATAGAATTTTAATTTGGCAAAAGAATCGATTTGTTCATCTTCTGGTTCCAAAATTAATGTTCCGTCTCGGTCTATAAACAGTACACGTTTTAAGTTATCAGGCATAGTATTATTTATTGATTTGATTAAGTTTTTCTAATAATGTTTGATTTTCAGCCGGTGTACCAACAGTGATCCGCAAACATCCGTCACATAATTCGACTTTAGACCGGTCTCTCACGATGATTCCATATTGAACCAAATAGTCGTAAACTTCCCGAGGTTGATCCATTTTGACCAAAATAAAGTTAGCATCCGAAGGTGTAATATGATGCACATAATCCAGTTCAAGCAGTTCGCGCACGAGTTTTTCGCGCTCCGCTACGGTTTCTTTGATCCAGTCATTGACTTGATCCACCTGATCCAAAGCTTCAAGTACAATATCTTGTGTGGCCTGGTTAATGTTATATGGAGGTTTAATTTTATTGTAAACAGTTATAATCTCCTTACTCGCAAAAGCCATACCCAAGCGTAAGGCTGCCAAGCCCCAGGCTTTGGACAATGTCTGCAACACTACTAAATTGGGGTATTCTGCCAATTCTTGTGTAAATGATTTTACAGCGGAAAAATTGATGTAAGCTTCGTCCACAATCACCAGCCCCTGAAAATTATTCAGGATCGTTTCAATGTCCTGACGACGGATTGAGTTTCCGGTTGGGTTATTCGGAGAACAGATAAAAATTAGTTTCGTATGAGCGTCTATTGCATTGGCAATACCCTCCAAATCCAATTGATAATCTGCGGTAAGGTTGACTTTCCTACAGGCAACATCATTGATGTTGGCAGAAACTTCATACATACCATAGGTTGGTGGAACTAAAATCACATTATCCACACCGGGCGTACAAAAAGCACGATATAAAATATCAATTGCTTCATCGCTTCCATTTCCCAAAAAGATATTTTCTGCTGGTACGCCTTTTATTTTAGAAAGCTTTGCTTTGAGTTGATGTTGGAGAGGATCTGGGTATCGGTTGTAATCATGGCTTAGTGGGGATCCAAAAGGATTTTCATTGGCATCGATCAATATGGATGCCTCCCCTTTAAATTCATCTCTTGCGGATGAATAAGGTACGAGCTTCTTAATATTTTCCCGTAATAGATTGTTTAAGTTGAATGGATTATCCATTATAAAAAAATTAGAGCCGTAAACTTAGATAAATTGTTCATCATATGCAATATAATAAGCAATTATTCATCGGAGCGCTTATTTATACTGAAAACCATGTACCCTCTATCGAAAGCTCTGTATTGGGGAATACCGACCTCGCTTCTTCCAATAATGGCTGTAAATCTCTATATCGTGCTGAATAATGACCCAACAGCAATTTTTTGGCATGGGTTTCTTTTGCTATCTCGCCGGCTTCAAAGGCTGTTGTGTGAAATGTCTCTTTAGCACGATCCACCATATCATGTAAGAATGTAGACTCATGATACATGAGATTTGCTTTCTGAACAAAAGGGAGATAATCTGCTGTACGTACCGTGTCCGAACAATAGACATAGCTGCGCGACAGTGGTGCAGGAAGACTTAACTCATCTGCAGCATATACTTTACCGCTTTCGTCGACATAATCCATCCCCTTTTTTATCACAGGATAATAAACGGTAGGAATATTCAAGGCTTGTACCACATCGGCAAGTAAGGTTCTTGCCCGCGGCCCTTCATCAAAGCGAAATCCCGTACAAGCAATTCGATGTTTGAGCGGGAATGTACTTACCTTTAATGTCCTATTCTCAAAAATAACACCTGGTGCGTCAGGTGAAATTGGATGAAAAACAAGGTTATAGCGTAAAACAGTTTCAGAATGTAGAAACTGTAAGTCTAAGATTTCTTTTAACGCGGCAGGACCGTACAGATGGAGATCACTTTTTCTGCCGACAAGATGCATGGATGACAGCAAACCCACCAAGCCCAAATAATGATCTCCATGTAAATGGCTAATAAATATATGTCCGATACGATTGCTCTTGATACCATATCTGCTGAGCTGCATCTGTGTGCCTTCTCCGCAATCGATCAAAAACAATTGCTCATTAAAGTTCAACACCTGGCTGGTCGGATGACGATCAAACATCGGCGTCGCTGAGCTATTTCCTAATATCAGAACTTCAAACTTCATATTAATCCTCGATTGCCCCCCGATATTCAGATTCCAGTTCATGCGCAAAGATTAAATCTTCAGCAACCTTTAAAGATGGTGCAATCTTTAGCGATTTGTCCAAATGCGAAACACGAACCATATCCATTAATGTAGGACAGAGATTTACCAAAATAAAAATGCCACCAACCGATTGACACAACCGATGTGCGAGTACCCCTAAACGGATCCCCACCTCGTCCGTCTGCTTAACGTGGATCATATCCAAAACAATATTCCGTTGTCCAATCGTATTCCGCAACAAAAACTCTCCTTTGAGTTTAGCTGCATTATCCGCATCTATCACATCGACATGAGGTTCTATGACAATATAGCGATCGTGTTTATCAATGGTATACTTCATGAGTTGATCTCCTTTATTTGAGGATACAATGTACTAATAATTTAGCGCTTTTAAGGCGTTTGCCACATTTCTTTCTACCCGTTCAAGCACATTTTCCTGTTCTGGGTAAACAAACTTTTCTCCGACAATATGTTCGTATAGTTCAATATAGCGCTCAGAAATGGAAGCTACAATCTCATCCGTCATTTCTGGAACAGTTTGTCCGTCTTTTCCTTGAAAACCGTTTTCGATTAACCATTTCCGTACAAACTCCTTTGATAGTTGCTTTTGTGGCTCATTTCGATCTTGGCGTTCTTGATAACCTTCTGCATAAAAATAACGCGAAGAATCCGGTGTATGAATTTCGTCAATCAACACGATTTGACCATCTTTTTTACCAAACTCATATTTCGTATCCACCAATATTAAACCGCGTTGTGCTGCAATTTCAGTTCCTCTTTGGAATAAAGCTTTGGTATATTGCTCGAGCTGAACATAATCCTCTTCGCTTACGATGCCCTTATTCAAAATATCAGCACGTGAAATGTCCTCATCGTGTCCGACCGCTGCTTTCGTTGTCGGCGTAATAATAGGTTCAGGCAACTTGTCGTTTTCCTTTAACCCTTCTGGCAATGATTCTCCACAAACTTCACGTTTACCTGCCGCATATTCACGCCAGGCATGGCCAGATAAATAACCACGGATAACCATTTCCACTTTAAACGGCTCACACATTTGGCCAATGGTCACACTTGGGTCCGGCACAGATACCACCCAGTTTGGAATAATATCAGCAGTAGCCTTTAAAAATTTGGCTGCAATTTGATTCAGAACTTGCCCCTTATACGGAATAGGACGTGGAAGCACCACATCGAATGCTGAAATACGGTCGGAAGCTACCATTGCCAAATACGTATTGGCAATCGTATACACATCACGTACCTTTCCTCTGTAAAAAGCAGTCTGGTTTTCAAAATTAAAATTTGTTTCTTTTATAGCATTCATGTTCAAAGTAAAATACACCTGTAAATAATTATTATAATCTGCGAATGGCGCCTTCATGCCAGGCAGGATTATACAGCATTTATTTTATGAGCTCGCTGTACTCATTTATTTCTAGCGGAAAACAACACCTTACTTTCGGTATCAGCCTATTAAATATCGCCGTATGCTTCTAAAATGCGGCGCACCAATTTATGCCGTACCACATCTCCACCGCTGAGGTGAACAATATCTATCCCTTCGATATTGTCTAATAAGCGAATCGCCGTTGACAATCCCGACTGATTTTTCTTCGGCAAATCCACTTGTGTCATATCACCAGTAACAATAAATTTGGCCGTAGGCCCCATCCGCGTTAAAAACATCTTCAACTGCATATCTGTTGCATTCTGAGCTTCATCCAAAATGACAAAACAGTTGTCGAGCGTACGTCCCCGCATAAACGCCAATGGTGCCACCTCGATGGTGCGGTTTTCCAAATAACCTTTGAGTTTTTCGGCAGGAATCATATCATCCAAGGCATCATAAAGGGGCCTCAAATAAGGATCTACTTTTTCCTTTAAATCGCCCGGAAGAAATCCCAGATTCTCTCCCGCTTCAACAGCTGGCCGCGTCAAAATGATCCTTTTGATTTCTTTATTCCGGAGTGCCCTAACAGCCAAAGCAACGGCAGTATAGGTTTTTCCCGTTCCTGCCGGTCCGATAGCAAATAAGATATCATTTTTGGAAATACTATCCACCATCTTCCGCTGGTTGGGGGTACGTGCACGTACAATCAAACCATTAGGCCCATATACGATTGGTTCGGATCCAAAAGCAGCATTTTTGGAAGCGAGTTCCTTTTCCTGTTGAGCGGCAGAACCTGCACTTGCTCCCAGCAGATTTTCAAAATCCAACAAGGTAATGTTGTTAAATTTCTCCAAATGGGCCACAACTTCCTGAAAAGAGTGTTCAAACAGGTCCAATTCCTTCGCATCTCCTAGCACTTTCATTTCACTTCCGCGAGCTACAATCCGCAGTTTAGGGAATTGCTTCTTCAAATAATCGAAGTGCTCATTGTCTGCTCCCCATAATACGGGCAAATTCAGACCATCTAATGCAATTAGTAATTCGTTCAAATTTTATCTATTTAGAATTAATTAGATTGTAGCCATTACACAATATCATTGCTGTATAACACTATTCAAAATTAACGTATTCTAACGAAACCACCAAGAATATAGCGCGTACAAACAACGAGAATAAGAATGCATATTTGGAGGGTAATGTCTAAGGTGCAAACATGTCAATATACGTGAAATTTGTGCTATGTCGGTGTATATCAACCGAAAAGAAAAGATAATCAAAATAAGTTCTCCAATTAGCTTTACAAATCACCTGATAAATAGTAATTTTGTTCTCTATTTGGATAAATTACGGGGTATATTTTACGGGAATTCGACAGCAATTCAATCTAGGATTTAGATTATAATGGCAGTAATTACATTAACAACAGACTTAGGACATAAAGATTTTTATCAAGCAGCGCTAAAAGGGAGTCTTTTAACGCAGTTATCTGATGCCAATATTGTTGATATTACTCATGAGATCCCAGCATTTAATATTCCTCGAGCCGCTTTTGTATTGGGAAATGCTTATCATTATTTCCCCAAAGGGACTGTCCATATCATCGGGATCAACACCTTATTTCATGAAGAATCCAGGTATATCGGCATGAAATATAATGATCACTATTTTGTTGGAGCCGACAACGGTATCTTCAGCCTATTGTTGAATGGCAATGAGCCGCAAGAACTCTACGAACTCAACTTAATGCAGGATTTGCGGTATCTACATTTTCCATTAGCAGACATTCTATCTAAATCTGCTTGTCACATCGCAAAAGGCGGAAAACTCAAAGATGTCGGAACGCCAATGCAACAGCTGATTGAAAAAGTGACCTTGCAGCCTATCTTTGATAAAGATATGATTAGAGGCAATGTCATTTATGTGGATGCCTTTGGCAATGCCATCACCAACATCTCCAAAGATTTATTCAATAAGGTACAGAAAGGACGGCAGTTTGTACTCTACTTCAAACGCAATGAAACCATCACCAACCTTTCCTGGCACTACAACGAAGTAGGCGAAGGAGAAAAACTGTGCTTATTCGGCATTTCCAACTATCTCGAAATCGCCATCAATAAAGGCAATGCAAGCCAGCTCCTTGGACTTCATGACGATGACTCCAACGTAATTCGCATAGAATTTAAGGATTCCGTATCGTAAAACAATTATCAAGCGTCAACCCGCGGTCATCGCTACTAGTAATCGCTTCGCTATCTGTTCGCAACTGCTTCGCCCCTTATTCGGGGCCGCTCCACGCTGCGCCCACTAATTGCCCACCTTGGGTCCACTGATTAGGTGGACAATCAGTGGGCCCAAGGTGTAACCAAGGTAGCCAATTTCCGAACAAAGGGCGAACAGATGGCGAACGAAGGGCGAAGTCAGCTACGACCGGATTACAAGCACGATAATAAAACAAAATCTTACCGCAAACGTTAGTTTTAAATTAGATATTTGATTATACAAATTGTTCAACATACATGAGATCTATAAAACTACTTTTTCTGCTCACAATTCTATCCGGCTTCCTGAAACAAGTCAACGCTCAAACCAATCCAGATTCCAGCGCTTACGAAGTACAGCGGAACCATGTAAACGAACTACTCAATGCCCGACAACAGAAATTTGGTGCTTATGACACCAGTCTGACCAAAAAAACGGGCCTTTTTGGTCTATTTAAATCAAAAGGAGACATGCAAAAGAGTATCGACATCCTTAAAGATATTGTGATTACCGATAATAATATCTTTCTCGAAACACAAAAACTTCTTAAAATCAAAGATTTCGAAAAAGACAAATTTCAGCAGCTGGCAATAGATTATGACAAACAGGTTTCTGCTTACATCGGCACCATTAGCAAGCTTCAGAAAGAAAACGAAAAATTGCGTAGCCAAGTTGACAAAACATCAGGTAATGGAGGTATAAGCACTATTCTCCTTTATATTGCTTTACTTGTAATCGGGGTCTTAGGCTATCTACTCTACGCGGCCAAAGCTAAACAATCCGTGCAAAGCAAGCCTTTACGGAACGACAAAATATAGGATACAATAGGCAAATGCCTGGATTGACACCATAGTCAACAAGTTAAACAGTCATTGGATAATAAAAAGTCAGCCTATTGGTGAAAAAATTGACTATAGTATGATAGCAAATTGTTTTTAATCTCGTTACATTTGTCCTCGCAACAAAATTTGAAGTAGCGGATATGGCAAGAGGATTCAACAGCGGCAATAAACAAGAAGAGGATCTACCAAAACCAAAATTGAATAAGGAGCTCCTGTTGAGAGCTGCAAAATTATTGACCTATTTAAAACCTTATCGGTTTAAATTTGGAATAGGCATGTTTTTCTTGGTATTATCCAGTTTAGCCATGTTAGCTTTCCCAGCGCTACTTGGGGCAATGATCGATGCTGCTCAAGGTAAGCAAAAATATCTCTGGCTTCCTCCAGAAGTATATTACATCGGCGGCATTGCATTTATTATATTATCTTTTCTGTCAGTCGTTTCTTTTTTTCGCATCCGTATTTTTGTTGAAATTGCAGAACGTACATTGGCGGCCCTCCGCAAGGATACTTATCTTAAACTGATTTCCTTACCGATCGAATTTTTTGCCAACCGTCGTGTTGGGGAATTAAACAGCCGGCTTTCTGCAGATCTTTCGCAGATCCAGGATACCTTGACCACCACACTAGCTGAAATCCTAAGGCAGTTGATCAGTCTTTGTTTTGGCGTTTTCCTATTGGTTTGGGTATCGCCCAAACTTGCTCTCATGAACCTTTGTATTTTACCGATCATCGTTGTGGCGGCCATCATCTTTGGAAAATTTATCCGCGAACTATCGAGACAGGCCCAAGACAAAATGGCTGAATCAAACAGTATCGTTCAGGAGACTTTATTAGGGATCAGCAATGTGAAGGCTTTTGTCAATGAATATTTCGAGTTCAACCGTTATAGCAGACAGATGGATTCTGTCGTCCAACTTGCCGTCAAAGGGGCAACTTTTCGGGGTGCATTTGCTTCATTTATCATCTTCTGTATCTTTGGGGCAGTAATCGCTGTTATATGGTATGGAGCAGCATTAGTTGCTATCCACGAAATGACTGTCGGCGACCTGACGACCTACATCCTATACTCGATGTTTGTTGCAGGATCCATGGGCAGTTTTCCTGAACTCTACGCCAATATCCAACGCTCCTTAGGGGCAAGTGAACGCATTTTGGAAATTTTGGATGAACCTCAAGAAAACCTCAATGTGAAGCCGAATTGTAAAGAAGTTCACCAAATAATGACCGGCAAACTAAGCTTCAATCATGTTTCCTTTGCCTACCCAAGTCGTCCCGATATTGAAATTCTAAAAGACATCAACTTTACGGCCCGTGCAGGAGATAAAATTGCCATAGTCGGACCAAGTGGGACAGGAAAATCAACAATCGCTTCATTGATCTTACAATTCTACACGGTCAATACAGGTGAAGTCTGCTACGACGACAGACCAGCATCCGATTTTACATTAAGCGATATCCGTAATCAGGTCGCTATTGTACCGCAGGATGTATTGCTGTTTGGAGGAACTATACGCGAAAATATTGCGTATGGCAAACTCGATGCATCAGAAGACGAAGTTATTGCCGCTGCTAAACGTGCCAATGCACACCAATTTATCCTGAATTTCCCGGAAGGCTATAACACGCTCGTTGGGGAACGCGGGGTTAAACTCTCTGGCGGGCAACGCCAGCGAATAGCTATTGCACGCGCACTGTTAAAAGACCCTGCCATTCTTATCTTAGACGAGGCCACTTCATCACTAGATTCAGAATCTGAGCGCCAGGTACAAGAGGCATTGGAAGAATTAATGCGCGGACGTACTTCGATTATCATTGCGCATAGATTATCTACCATCATCGATGCCGATAAAATTATCGTTGTCGAAAATGGCATCGTATCGGAAAGCGGCACCCACTTTGAGCTGCTCCAAAAAGAAAGCGGCCTCTATCAACACCTCTACAACCTCCAATCGAAACAGCAAAAGATCGATATGTAAAATTTTGTTAATTATTGATTCTTTTTAAACAAAATCACCCTGTGATTGTTCATTTGGTATCATACTTGATTATCATTTGAATATATAACAAAATAGAGGAATTATGAAAAATAGCAAAAATGGATTAGTAGCATTTGCTTTGGTAGGATTGGCTGCGGGAGCTGCTGCATGGTATCTTTTAGGAACTGATGACGGAAAAAAACAATTAGATCGTGCAAATGATGGCATTAAAAGCTTAACTAAATCATTGAAAGATCTTTCTAAGAAAGAAGCTAAGAAAGCACAAAAATTAGCCAATAAAGCTTCATCTGAATTAGATAATTTAAAATCGAAAGCTCAGGCTGCCTTCAACAAGGCGACAGAAGATGCGGATGCACTAAAAAACAAGGCGAAAGAAGCTGGCAGAGAAGCTTTAGAACACGCTAACGGCGCAGCTCAAAACATGGCAAGCAAAATCGATGATACAACTGATGCTGCGAAGTCTAAAATTTCTAACGTATAAGTAAAAATAACGTCTTTTTTAGGAATTGATGTTGCTGGTCACTATCGTGGTTAAAATACATTTGTATCTTTGCTGCATATGACGTTGATGCAACAAGTAAAAACTTTAATTCGGAAAGACATCATTCTGGAATGGCGTTCAAAATATGCTATTAACGGAATTCTACTATATGTCGTATCAACTGTTTTCGTCTGCTATCAAGCATTTAAATCAGTTGATACGACTACTTGGAATGCATTGTTTTGGATTATTATGCTTTTCGCTTCAATCAATGCGATCAACAAAAGCTTCGTCCAAGAAAACCCCAACCGGCAACTCTACTACTACTCACTAGTTGACCCTAGAGCGATCATTTTAGCAAAAATCATCTACAATATGATGGTGATGATACTATTGGCTACCATCGCCTATTTTGTGTATTCAACCATATTCAAAAATCCCATCGGCGATCCGATACTCTACTTCTTATCGGTCATGCTCGGAAGCATTAGCTTTTCCACTGTATTTACCATGATTTCTGGAATTAGCTCCAAAGCAGGAAACAACAGTACGCTAATGGCAATACTTAGCTTTCCAGCAATTATCCCCCTATTGATCGTCTTAATAAAGCTATCTCGCAATGCAATTGAAGGTTTGGAAAGAGCTTCAAGCAGTAAAGAAATAATCGTATTACTCGCAATTAATGTAATCACCATCACTATTTCTTTGTTGTTATTTCCGTACCTTTGGCGAGATTAAATAGAAGCATTGACGAAAAACTAAATTCAATATAACCATGAGAAAAAAATGGTGGAAAGTATTAGCGGTAGTGATTATTTGTGGTGTTATTATTAATGGGCTTTTAGGCCCTGTTCCCCGTCTATTTATCCTACATGAAAGCATACGTAATGTCTATTTTCATGTTCCGATGTGGTTTGCTATGATTTCGATGTATTTGGTTTCTGTAGTATACAGCATTAAATACCTCAATACCGGAAAACAAGCCTATGATCTAATGGCTATAGAGGCCGTAAACACGGGTATCACGTTCTGCTTTTTAGGACTTGCAACGGGTATGCTATGGGCAAATATCACCTGGGGTGAGCCGTGGCCAAACGACCCGAAACTAAATGGCTCTGCGATCGCAACATTGATGTATCTCGCATACCTTGTTCTCAGAAATGCATTGGAAGAAGAACAAAAAAGAGCGAAGATTTCTGCAGTATACAATATTTTTGCCTTTCCGATTATCATTGTACTTATCTATATCTTACCCAAACTAACAGATTCGCTACACCCTGGTAGCGGGGGGAATGGCACATTTGCTGATCTTCAAATGAGTAACGAACTACGCCCGACCTTCTACAGTTCTGTTATTGGATGGATTTTAATAGCCACCTGGATCTGTACTATGCGCTATAGGGTACGCTTGCTCGAAAGGAAAGATTTAAATGCATAGAATTGAATGCTAATCCGATGCTTTGTTTCTAAAATAGAGAAATCGGCTAAAGCTTAATCCATAAAAAAAAATAGGGTATTACATAATTTAAATAACGTGTATCGAATCTTGTATAACACTGAAAGCGATACGAATAATTTTTTAAACAAATGAAAAAAATAACATTGTCAATCGCCTTACTACTCTTATCGACTTTGAGCACATTTGCACAAGATGATGTCGAGATGGCGACTGGGTTACGTAGCGAAGGTAAGATCTACGTTGTTGTATTGGTCATGTTGGTCATTTTTCTAGGTTTGGCTTTCTTTCTTTTCTTGCTCGATCGCCGTATCAGCAAATTGGAAAAAAAGAATAAATAGCACATATTGATCAACACCATGATTATCAGTCAGTTTAGAAATTATTCACCCATTAATATTTTATTTCTATCGCTCGTAGGCTTTGTGCTATGCTTAGGAATATTTTTGCACCTTCCCGATAAACTTGACTCTGTAATTTTTGAACCTGCATTGGGCAATCTATTGGGAGAAAATAATTTAATCAACCTTTCTCCTGCTACCAATGTTTTTATTACGCTGATCTTAACCATCTTCCAGGCGACACTACTCAATCGCATCACAAGCCATTTTAACTTACTCGGGAAACCTAGCTTTCTGGTCGCTTTGATGTACATGACATTGGCCAGCCTGTTTTTACCATTTCTAGTGCTATCTCCAACGCTGATCTGTAATTTTATTTCGATATGGATGTTAAGCAAGTTGCTCTCCTTATATCGGCAGACGGATGTTAAAGCCGAAATGTTTGATCTTGGTATGATTGTAGGCATTGGAAGCTTGGTCTACTTTCCATTCTTAAGCATGTTTGGCTTACTGTGGATAGGATTACTCATTTTCAGACCGTTCAACTGGCGCGAATGGATCACCCCTCTACTCGGCTTGGCCACGGTGTATTTTATCTTGGCGGTAATCTATCTCTGGATGGGCAAAATGGAGCAGTTTTATACGATTTGGCTGCCGTTTACGTACAAATTTCCTACGGCTATCCGTATTCAATTAGTCGACTATCTGGTACTTGTACCGGTCATCTTTACTTTAATACTCTTCTTAATGGTCTTAAAAGACAACTTTTTTAAAAGTGTCGTGCATATTCGCAAGTCATTTCAACTGTTGTTCTTTATGTTATGCCTGGCGGTAGTGTCATTCTACTGGAATAAAAAACTAACTGAAGCCCATTTTTTACTTTGTGCACCTTCTATCGCCATCTATATGGCTTACTATTTCACTTATGCCAAAAAGAAATGGTTTTTTGAGGTCGTATACGCCATTATAACACTCACGATAATCTACTTTCAGTTTTTCTAAAGCCTTGTACAATAAGCGTTTAACCTTTTTTAACAAAATCGGCTTAACAAGCTCGCAAAAATTGAATAGTTTTGTATGCGATTAAAAGCAAAGAACATTTAATATCAGAGTCAAATAACTCGAAAATTTCACTAAAACTAAATAAACATTAGTTTCTCAATTTTATAGATTGACCATGCAGAAACGCTTTACAAGCTCTCTAAGAAATAAATCACTCCAACTGTTGTTAGCAGGGGGAATTTTAGCTAGTTCTACTACCGCATTTGCCCAAAAAACGACATCCGCATCACCCTACTCTCAATTTGGACTTGGTCAGATGCGAGAGGATTTATTGCCACAATATAGAGGTATGGGGGGTGTGAATACCGCTATCCGAAGAATCAATGGCGTATACAACACCAACCCGAGCAATCCTGCATCTTACTCTGCCACACAGTTTACCACCTTTGATGCTGGTCTATATGGCAATTACACACAATTAAATTCAACAACCAGATCAGATAACACGGCTGACTTTGCCTTTAGCCACATCACCATGACTTTCCCCATGAAACGATTTGGCGGGATCAGTTTGGGTATTCTTCCCTACTCCGATATTGGTTATCGGACATCTTCAACAGGAACTTCAAATGCTGATCCTTACACAAAAGTTTTCACCGGCGAAGGTGGTTTGACAAAAGCCTATGCTGGTTGGGGGGTACGCATCGTGAAAGGCCTGAGTATCGGTGCCAACATGTCTTATCTATTTGGAACCTTAAATGATTATAGCCGTGTAGAATTTCTCCCTTCATCGGGAGCATTGAATACCCAGCAACAGAATAAACGCGAAATACAAGGTATTATCTTTGATTATGGTTTACAATACGAGCAACCATTAAATAAGGAATATTCACTGACCTTTGGTTACTCTGGTTCATTGAATAATGATATTAAAGAGAGAACAACAATATTTAATACGAGAACTACCCCTTCTTCTGATCCGGACAACCAAAATATCCCGTTGGACAGTACCTTTATTTCTGACCGCAGTAGCAGACATTTGACCCTTCCACTGAAGCATAATGTCGGTATCACGCTTGCGCGTAGCAACCGCTGGTTAGTTGGTGCTGATTTTAAATACGCAGATTGGTCGAGATTTCAGACTAGAAAAGGAGAAAATGAGCTTCGCAAGAATTACGGCGTAGCGATTGGCGGTCAAATTACCCCCGATGTCACTTCGCTTAGGTATTTGAACCGAGTAGATTATCGGCTTGGATTTAGATATAACAAAACGCAATATTTCCTAAGTAACCAAAATATCAACGATATGGCTGTTACTGTTGGTGTTGGTTTCCCGTTTGCAAGAAATCAATTTTCGGGAGCTTTCTCTAAAATAAACTTTTCAGCAGAATTTGGGCAAATGGGCAAAATCAGCAATAGCCTCTTACGTGAACGTTATATTAACTTTAATATAGGCTTTACCTTAAATGACCGCTGGTTTAGAAGAACACAATTTGATTAATCCGATGGTACGCAAGACCTTTGCTTCAACCATAATCCAAAATATATCGCCCCTAGTAATCGTATCTTTACTAGGGGCGCTCTCATTGACCTCCTGTGAACCTGATTTAAAAGAGGTGGACCGGATTGCCAACATGAAAAAGGAAGAGGCGGTCGACATCTCACGTCATGTAGACATCATCTATAGCGATTCGACACGGGTAAAAGCCAATCTTACCGCTCCTGAAATGCGTATCAAACACGATAGTACCGAAGTATACGAATTTCCAAAAAGCATCAAAATAATCTTTTACGATGACAATTTAAAGGAAACGCAACGCATCACCTCCGACCACGCCATTCGTAGGGAAAAAGAGAAGACGACCACTTTCACAAAAAACGTTGTAGTAACGATGGCTGACGGATCTATCATCAAAACTGAAGAAATCATCTATGACGAAAGTCAAGTTGATAGCAACAGCAACAGGATATTTTATAATCACGTTCCGATAACGGCTTTCTTTCGCGATAATCGGGGCAACTTACAGGGGTCATCATTTACTTCAGACAAAGATTTCAAACATGTCAATATAGCAAATGCCACTGGCTACACCATTATCACCAACAACAATCTATTCCCTTCTTTGGGAAAATAATAGGGTTCAAACCTCCCCTATCGATCGTTTGTTTATACGATTAAGTCTTTTATAACGAATCTATTAAACAAAAAAGGAATAAAGAACTCCGGTTTATACAATTATTTTTGAAATTTGTTTTGCTACATTCAGGAAAATATTCCATTTTTTTTTATAAAAATTGTATCTTGCACCGCATTTTGCTATGCTATGCATAAATTAACGAAATACAAGTATTTACACAATATAAACACAATAAGCAGACTATGGGATTAATGGGCTTTTTGCGTAACAAAGCGGGTGTCATCTTGACCGCAGCTATGGCTATCGCAATTTTAGCATTTTTACTAGGCGATGTCGTTCGGGGGGAGCTCCTTTTTGGGCGAGACATCAAAATCGTGTAGGGGAAGTCAACGGAACTGAAATTGAATATCCTGCGTTCAATCAACAAGTTGAACAAACAGAAGAAATGTTCAAACAACAAATGGGAGGCGCAGTGACTCCTCAAATGAGAACATACGCTGTTCAACAAGTTTGGAATCAATTTTTGTCAAGAGAGATCTTGAAAAAAGAGATTGAAAAAATCGGTTTGACTGTCGGTAAAGAAGAGTTAAATGATTTAGTAAAAGGGCCAAATCCTTCACCTCAAATCGTTCAAGCTTTTACTAACCCACAAACGGGACAGTTTGACCATAGTCAATTGATGACCTTCTTAGGGCAGGTGAATAATAATCCTGCTGTCTACGATCAATGGAATACCCTACTTGAAGGCGTCAGAGATGAACGTTTAAGCAGCAAATACGGCGAGTTGCTTTCCAATAGCGTATACGTTACTTCATTGGAAGCAAACGAAGAATACCAAGAGCGCAATAAATTGGCAAACTTCAAGTACATTCTTTTAGATTATGCTTCTGTCAAAGACGCAGATGCTAAATTGACGGATGCTGATTACCAAGAATATTATGATGAACATAAAAACATGTTCAAAACGCAAGAAGAAACTCGTGCAATTCAATATGTAACTGTAGATGCAAAACCTCTTGCTAAAGATTCTTTGGCGGTGAAAGAGACCATCAACAAATTGAAACAGGATTTAATCGTTGCCAAAGACGACTCCCTGTTTGCTTCGATCAATTCAGACAACAAATATCCGTTCACGTATGTGAAAAAAGGACAGTTGAGTCCTTCTTTGGATTCCGTTGTATTCAACGTTGCTGCTGGCACAACAGTCGGACCTTTTTTAAACAACAACGCGTATGAAATCGCAAAAGTTGTTTCTACGATCGTAAGTCCTGACTCCGTAAAAGCATCTCATATCTTATTGGATCCTACAGCTGAAGGTGGTGTTGATAAAGCACTGGCAAAAGCTGACTCGATCAAAGGTTTGATTCAAAAAGGAGACAATTTTGCAGCGCTTGCAGTTCAGTTTAGCAAAGATCCAGAAAGCAAAACAAATGGTGGTGAACTAGGGACATTCACAAGAGGTCGTATGGTTCCTGAGTTTGAGAATGCTGTATTCGAAGGAAAAACAGGTGATATCAAAGTTGTGAAATCGCAATTTGGTGTGCATATTATCAAAATTGAAAAGCAAACAGGAAGTTCAAAATATGCGAAAGTTGCCATTATTGATAAAGTGATCAGCAGTGGAAAAGAAACGTTGAACAATGCGCATAGCAAAGCAACAGCATTCTTATCTGCAGCTACAGCACAGAACTTTGCTCAGGAAGCGAAAAAACTTGGTTTAGAAGCAAAAACAGCTTCACGTGTAACAGCGATGGACAATGTATTAGATGGTAATGAAGCACCGCGTGATTTAATTAAATGGGCTTTTGATGCTAAAAAAGGCGACATCTCGGACAAAGTATTTGAGACTGAAACTTCTTATATCTTAGCAAGTCTGGTTGATATACAACCTAAAGGAACACTTTCTTTGGAAGCCGTTAAAAAAGATATCGAGCCTGCAGTAAGAAATATGGTTAAAGCGAAGATTTTGAAAGAGAAATTTGACAAAGCTTTAGCAGGTGCATCTTCTATCGATCAAGTTGCTCAAAAAGTGGGTAAATCAGCGATTAACGTTGAAAATGTTGTCTTTGCAAACCCAGTTATCCCTGGTGTTGCATTGGAAAACAAGGTTGTTGGTACCGTTTTTGGACTACAGCCGAATAAACCTTCCAAAGCGATTGAAGGAAGTACAGGAGTTTATGTCGTACAGGTAAACGGTTTTACCAATCCTGCCGCTATTTCCGATATCAACGGACAAAAGAAACAAATGCTTGCAGCTAAAGCACAACGCGCGTGGGGATCTATTTTCCGCGCATTACAAGACAAAGCTGAAATCATTGACAATAGAGTGAAATTCTTTTAAAAGATTTTTAAGTAAATTTGTAGCCGGACGAATTATCGTCCGGCTTTTTTTTGATGTAAATATGGATATTCAAACAAATATTGTCAACAAAGTTGCGCAAAGTGGGTTAGTCACAGTTGACTTGGCCAACTACCATCCACAAGCAGACAATGTGGTATATGATATTAAGGATAATCTCTTCCATGGCTTGATTCTTAAAGAAAAGGATTTCCGCGAGTTCATTAAGACAAACGATTGGTCGCAATATGCCGGTAAACATGTAGCAATTACTTGTAGTGCAGATGCCATTGTGCCTACCTGGGCTTACATGTTATTGGCCAACAAATTGGAACCTTATGCAGCAACAATCATCTTCGGAGACGCGGATGAACTATTACGCATGCAGTATGCTGCAGCTATTGAACGGATTGACATGGAACAATTTCGGGATCAGCGTGTAGTAGTAAAGGGCTGTGGCGACACCTTTATTCCAGAGTCTGTATTCGTACAGTTTACGGTAAAACTAAGCAAAGTGGCAAAAAGCATTATGTATGGCGAGCCTTGTTCTACCGTACCTGTATTTAAACGAGTACAGCCTAAGTAATCCAATCACACCGATGTATAAGTCATTGTCTATGAACGTCTCATTTAATCCCAAAAGTTAAATTTATTTGAATGAAATTAACATTCCTTTTCAAACAAATTTCGTAAACTTACCTACATGAAACTTATATCGACTTTGCTCTTTTACTTATCCGTGGTAGTAAGTACTGCTTTTGCTCAAGAATTACCGCATTTAAAAGAATCTGCATTTAAAGGTGGGGAGAAATTAAAGTATAAACTCCGCTATGGTTTTATTTCCGCCGCAACAGGAACATTAACTGTTGAAGATACAAAGGATGGAGCTGGAAACCCCTCCTTTCATTTATATGCAGCAGGTAAGACTGCAGGTGCCTTTGCGATATATACGGTGCGCAATGAATACAATTCGTATATTAACAGTAAAACATTTTTACCGTATTATTATACCGAAAACATTCGCGAAGGTGGGTACAGAAGGAATGATAAGGTACGCTTCAACCAAGCGACAAATACCGTTGTCGGTAATAAAGGAACATTTAATTCGAAAGTAGATCAAACTTTTGACTTACTTTCTTCCTACTATTTTGCGCGCAACCTGGATCTGTCAACGGTTAAACCGGGAGAATCTTTTAAGCTGACTTATTTTCTGAATGATGAGATTGCTACCTTAGGCATACAATATATTGGAATAGAAAAGATAAAAACAGAATTAGGCACATTAGAGTGCCTCAAATTCAGTCCCGAAATCAAACCGGGACGTATATTTAAAAAAAATAGCAAGCTTTATTTGTGGGTAACCAACGATGGCAACCGTATTCCGGTCAAAGCCAATGTCGATATTTTAATCGGCTCAGTAACGTTAGAATTACTGGAAGCAAGTGGATTAAAGTACAAATTGGGACAACGAGCAAGCTACTCAAAATAAGTAGAATGATTGAAGTAGGAAATGTATTGGTACACGAAGATCTCATCAACAATGACTTTGTGTGTAATTTATCAAAGTGCAAAGGAATCTGTTGTATAGAAGGCGATTCGGGCGCCCCGTTATTGGAAAGTGAAAAGGCCATCTTGGAGGAGATTTATCCTAAAGTAAAGCCTTATATGACAGCGAAAGGTATTGAAGCGATTGAGGAGCAAGGCAAATATGTCATTGATGTCGATGGTGATCTGACGACTACCTGTGTTGATGGTAATAAAGAATGCGCCTATGTAACCTGGGAAAATGGCATCACAAAATGTGCTATTGAAAAAGCTTACGAACTCGGCGAGATCCATTGGCGAAAACCTGTGTCGTGTCACCTATACCCTATACGGACAACACATTATCCCGAATTTGACGTGCTTCACTATGATCGTTGGCATATCTGTAAAGATGCCTGTTCATTCGGGAAAGAACTGCAGGTACCTGTCTTTAAGTTTTTAAAAGATCCGCTAATCCGCACTTACGGTGAGGAATGGTACAAAAATCTGGAGAAAGCAGCCGAAGAGTTGTCATAAAATCACTATCTTTAAGCTTTAACTATTTTGGTATTTCACCCTAATTCATGTCAAAATTAAGAGAGATTCAACGTCCTATTGTCGATGAACTTGAAGCGTTTGAGAAAAAATTCAAAGCTTCGATGAAAAGCTCCGTCCCCTTGTTGGATCGCATTACGCAATACTTGATCAAACGTAAAGGCAAACAAATGCGGCCGATGTTTGTATTCTTTTCAGCGGGCATATGTAACGGAATTAATGAATCCACTTACCGTGGTGCTGCTCTTGTAGAGTTGTTGCACACGGCATCTTTGGTACATGATGATGTGGTGGACAATTCCTACGAACGTCGAGGATTTTTTTCAATCAATGCACTATGGAAAAATAAAATTGCTGTTTTGGTGGGTGATTTTCTATTGTCAAGAGGTTTACTCCTTTCCGTAAAACATCAGGATTATCACTTACTAAAAATTGTATCCGAAGCTGTTGAACAGATGAGCGAAGGTGAATTGCTTCAGATCGAAAAGGCTCGTAAACTGGATATTGAAGAGTCTATTTATTTTGAAGTGATCCGAAAAAAAACAGCCTCGCTAATCGCTTCTTGCTGTGCTTGCGGGTCGGCCTCGTCAAATGCAGATCAGGAAACAGTAGATAAACTTCATCAATTTGGTGAAAAAATTGGAATTGCATTCCAGATTAAAGACGATTTGTTTGACTTTGGTTTAGATGACGTCGGCAAACCCCTCGGCAATGATATCAAAGAGAAGAAAATAACTTTACCGCTCATTTATGCATTACATCAAGTTACTGCCAGCGAAAAACGAAGAATCATTAATTTAGTTAAAAACCACAATGAGGATGCGCAAAAAGTTGCTGAAGTCATTGATTTTGTCCGTAAAAGTGGTGGGTTAGCATACGCTACAAATAAGATGCTGGAATACCAACAAGATGCATTTCGAATATTGAAAGACTTTCCAGACAGCGAATACAAAGCCGGATTGGAGCAATTGGTAAAATACACAACAGAAAGAAAAAAATAAAATGAGTCACGAATTAATGTTTTTTGGTGGATTTCTCATCTTCATTGCGCTTATGCTTGCAATAGATCTTGGGTTATTTTCTAAAGGCGACAAACCTGTCAGCCTGAAGATGGCGAGTATTATGAGTGCCATTTGGGTTTTATTCTCCTTAGGCTTCTATTGGCTGCTACGTCACTATGGATTTGAACTGCACAATATCCATGATTTGAATCACCTCCAAGAGGTCATCGCCAAACATCACCACGATATTAAAATTATTCCCGGCGATCTAGCGGCCAGTCTCGATGTCTATAATAAGAATCTTGGCCTGGAATATCTTACTGGTTATGTTGTGGAATACGCCTTGTCAGTAGATAATATCTTTGTTATGGTCTTACTGTTTACCTCTTTCGGTATTCCAGAGCGTTATTACCATAAAGTTTTGGTTTGGGGTATTTTGGGCGCAATCATTATGCGTTTTCTTTTTATATTCCTTGGTGCCACCCTTATTGCTAAGTTTGGCTGGATTCTGTATGTTTTCGGCGCTTTCCTAGTCTTTACAGGTGTCAAAATGTTTATTAACCGTAACCAGGAAGAGGAAGTCGATCCACAGAATCACCCGGTCGTTAAATTCGCTTCGCGCTACTTTAAAGTAACTCCTAAACTAGATGGTGGACATTTTTTCCATGTCGAGAACGGTGTAAAATACATGACTCCGCTCTTTCTCGTATTGCTGGTGATTGAATTTACCGATCTCATTTTTGCCGTGGATTCTATTCCTGCGATTTTCTCCGTTACCAAAGACCCCTATGTTGTATTTTTTTCGAACATTTTTGCGATTCTAGGCTTACGGTCAATGTTTTTCCTATTGGTCAATATCATACACAAGTTCCAATACCTCAAAGTAGGTTTAGCGTTTTTATTGGTCTTCATTGGACTAAAGATGCTGCTCCACCATTGGTTGGCTGAAGTTGGCTTTACGACAACACATTCACTGATTGTTATTATCGGTATCCTCGCTTTAAGTATTATTGCTTCGCTACTTTTTCCAAAAAAGTCTTCCATCGCGGATTAGGCGAAACGGATTGAAAAAATTATGCTTATCGTGGTGAAATGTTGTAGCAATCGGCAGCACATGATAGACTAAACAAAATATAATGGTCAGAATAAAAATTCTGACCATTCCTATTTAACCTTAGAAAACTTTCATAATTTCTCTGCCTAGCAGTACATTAACATAAAAACAGAAGATTTTTCAGCACAATTATTTTACAGAGGAATTGATCTTACTCAATTTTATTTATTTATTTTAGCACCACATTAAATTAACAACATACTAACTATGAATTGGAATAAAACGATTGTACTAGCCGCTTCACTTTTTGCAGCGTCTTTCCAAGTACAAGCACAAGACAATTTGATCAATGCGCTAAAAGCAAATCAAAATGACAATAGCAAATCTGGATTTACCTTTACTGAAGTCATCAACCTAGGCAACACATCCATCAAAAATCAAGGTTCATCAGGTACTTGTTGGTCTTATTCAGGTAATTCTTTTCTAGAGTCTGAAATGATTCGTATGGGTAAAAAACCGGTTGAGATATCTCAGATTTATACTGCGCGGAACACATACTTAGACAAAGCACGTACCTATGTACGTCTTCATGGTGGATTATCATTGGGCGAGGGCGGTCAATTCCATGATGTATTGAACTCCTTTCGTAAATACGGGACAATGCCGCAATCTGCGTATACAGGTCTCCACTACGGTACTACCCGTAACAACTTTGGCGAAATGACTTCTATGTTGGACGCTATGTTGGGGGCAGTAGTGAAGGGCAAAACATTGACACCAAACTGGGAGAAAGCCTATACCGCTGCCATGGATTCTTACCTTGGAGAGGTTCCTGAGAAATTTGACTATAACGGTAAATCCTACACACCACGTACCTTTGCAGATCAGGTAATCGGTATCAATCCAGACGACTATGTCGGTCTTGCTTCCGTAACCGATCATCCGTATTACAGCCAGTTCGTATTGCTGATTCCAGACAACTGGTCATTCGACCGTTTTTACAACGTTAAAATGAACGATTTAACGGATATCATTGACAACGCTTTACAAAAGGGTTATACTGTCGCTTGGGCAACTGACGTATCTGAAAAAGGTTTCTCCTGGAAAAACGGAGTTGCTTATGTACCTGAAAAACCTTTCGAGGAAATGACGGAGCAAGAAAAATCAACCATGTTCGTGGGTCCTAAACCGGAACTAAAAGTGACAGCCGAAGAAAGACAAAAAGCTTTTGACAACTGGCAAACAACTGATGACCATGGTATGCACATTGTCGGTCTTGTGAAAGATCAAAACGGAAAAGAATATTACATCGTTAAAAACTCTTGGGGCACAACAAATGACTACCACGGTTACTTATATGCCACAAAAGAATTCGTACGTTACAAAACAACTTCTTTGATGTTACACAAAGACGGCCTAACAAAAGATTTAAAGGCTAAGATAAATATTAAATAGACGATTTATCAATCCGCAAAAACACCTCTGAAATTAAAACATCCGAGGTGTTTTTGTTTTCAGATTAATTTGATAACTTAAGCATAATTATGAATCTTTTGTTGAGTGAGTATGAGAAGTATAATCGCATTGTGCCTTACGATTTTATTCGGGAATTTGGCTCATGCCCAGACTAAGGGTGTGAAATTTATAAATGGATTGAGTTGGAAACAACTAAAGGAGCGCGCAGAAGCTGAAAACAAATTTATCTTAATGGAGCTATTTGCGACCTGGTGTGGTCCATGCCAATACATGAGTAATGAAATCTTTCCGCTAGAACAGGTTGGACAGCCCATCAATCAAAACTTTATGAGTGTTAGGGTACAAATGGATTCCACAGAATCTGACAATACCAACGTCAAAAAATGGTATGCCGATGCGCGTGCTATTTCTAATGAATATAATATTCAATCGTTTCCCACATTTCTTATCTTTAATCCCAATGGACAAGTTGTACATCGCATTGTTGGAGCAAGCGATGCGCCTGAATTTGTCGGCCATGTAATGGATGGGCTAAATACCGAAACACAGTATTACACCCTGTTAAAAAAATTCGATAAAAGACCGCAGGACATCTACACGGCAAAGCAGATGCTAAAAGCAGCGAATGTTGCCTACGATGAAAACACTGCGCGCAAGGCAGAAAATACCTTAGCAAATTCATTAGCGACAGATGAGTTGTTCAAAAAGGAGAACGTGCATATTCTATTAGCTGCAGCAAAATTTACCAATTCCAAAGCTTTTAATCTGATCCGGAACAATAAAGAAAAAATAGATATCCTATTAGAGTCACCCGGTATTGCCAACCGTACGTTGGCAAATGTTGTCGTCAACGAATTATTCCAGATAAAAATAGACGCCAAGCACGAACCTAACTGGGATAGTTATCAAAATGAACTGACGGCAAAATATCCGGACATCGATTTCGTTCCGATGTTCAAGAAGATTAGAGCACACTATTACCTTCAGGTGAAAAATTATGTGGCGATGAAGAATACCATCAATGATTATCTATCATCAGAAGATTTTACGCCACATCAATTAAACACTTTTGCCTGGACTATCTTTAATAACAGCAGCGATCCGGCCTGTATTGAATCCGCACTAAGCTGGAGCAAAAAATCGATCATTGAAGATCCGAGCAGCGCATTCTTGGACACCTACTCCAATCTACTCTATAAAAAAGGGGAAAAAGAAAAAGCGATCAAGTGGCAAAACAAAGCCGTCGAAATGGCCAGTGAGGATGATCGTCCGATCTATCAAGAAACGCTTGAAAAGATGATGAAAGGAATAAAAACTTGGGAAAACTAAATGTAACCATAAGAGCCTATCCTGATCATCCATAAAGACAAAAGTCCCGATCCAATTAAGGATCGGGACTTTTATTTCGATAGCAACCTCATCTTGAAGCTTCGAGCTGCCTGTTTACTTTAATGTCTTTATTCCCATGTTCCAAAGTGCAAAAGCATATTTATCCACAGTACTATTGATCAGAACCTCTGTAGACCTTCCAGCACCATGACCGGCTTTTGTCTCAATACGGATCAATACAGGATTATCACAGGCTTGCTTTGCCTGAAGCTCTGAAGCAAACTTATAGGAATGCGCCGGCACCACACGATCATCGTGATCTCCGGTAAAGACCATTGTTGCCGGGTAGCAAACGCCAGATTTCACATTATGCACCGGCGAATACGCTTTCAGATAGTCAAACATTTCTTTGCTATCACTGACCGTACCATAATCATAGGACCACCCTGCACCCGCCGTGAAAGTATGGTAACGCAACATATCCAAAACACCAACCTCGGGAAGAGCAACTTTAGCAATTTTGGGATCGATTGTCATTGTCGCCCCAACAAGTAAGCCACCATTGGATCCTCCGTTTAAAGCGGTATACTCCGGTGATGTATACCCATTCTCCTGCAGGTAACGGGCTGCTGCAATAAAATCATGAAAGACGTTCAATTTGTTGAACTGCCGACCACCATCGTGCCATTTCTGACCATATTCGCCGCCCCCACGGAGATTCGGAACAGCATAAACACCACCATTTGCTAACCACACCGCAACGGAAGTACTAAAGCCAGGGGTTAAGCTGATATTAAAGCCCCCGTAACCATACACAATCGTCGGGTTTTTACCGTTCAGAGCGATCCCCTTTTTGTAGGTAATAATCATCGGAACTTTCGTACCGTCTTTGGATGTGTAGAACACCTGTTTAGATTCATACTGATCCGAGTCAAACTTTACTTTAGGCTTGATATAAAGTGTAGCGCTTCCAGAATTTACGTCAAATTTATAGCTCGAAGACGGTGTAATGTAATTTGAAAAACCAAAATAGATTTCTTTTTCTGTCTTTTTACCCGAAAAGCCACTCGCTGTACCAATGCCAGGCAATTCTATTTGTCTAATCTTCTTACCGGTATAATCGTATTGGATCACAACAGAAACGGCATCCTTCAGATAATTTGCAAAAAGATACCCCCCTCCAGTACTGATCGAAAGGACATTTTCAGTCTCCGGAATAACATCCTTCCAGTTCTCCTCTGCAGGATTCTTCAAATCTACTTTAACCAAACGGTTGTTGGCAGCCTTATAATTTGTCTCCAGTAAGAAACTGTCCCCAATATTGTCAACGACATTTGTATTGGCATCAAAATGGTCCTGTAAGCAAACAATCTTGCTATTCGGCTGCTTGAGATCCTGATAATACAGTTCATTTCCCGTCGTCGTATTTGCTGCGGAGATAATGAGGAACCGTTCATCATCTGTCAACGAAGCACCTACATAACGCCTTGGTGTTGCAGAACCTCCAAAAATCAATTTATCGTCAGACTGTGCTGTGTTGAGTTTATGGTAAAATAATTTATGTTGGTCTGTTTTTTCAGAAAGTTCAGACCCTTTTGGCTTATCGTAGCTTGAATAATAAAACCCATCATTTCCTTTCCACGCGATACCGGAGAATTTAACATCTACGAGTGGGGCTCCCACAGGTGACTTATCTTTGGCATTCAGTACAATGACTTTCCGCCAGTCCGATCCGCCTTCAGAAATAGAATAGGCGACTAGGCTACCATCTTTAGAAAATGAAACGTCCGCTAATGAAGTCGATCCATCTTTCGAGAAGGTATTCGGGTCCAAAAAAACTTCCTCTGTACCTTTATCCCCTAGTTTACGATAAAGCACCGCGTGCTGCTGTAAGCCATTATTTTTAAAAAAATAAGTATAGCCCCCTTCCTTAAAGGGTGTTCCTATTTTTTCATAATTCCATATTTCGGTTAATTGATCCTTCAGTTTTGTGCGGAACGGGATTGCATTCAAATAATCAAATGTGACCTTGTTCTCAGCCTCTACCCAGTTTTTTGTTTCCGCTGAACGATCATCTTCCAGCCAGCGATAGGGGTCTGCAATCTTTTCCCCCCAAAATTCATCCACGACGGTCCCTTTCGTTGTCGTGGGATATGTTAACCGTTGTCCATAACCAGTTGTCGCCGTACCTGCCATACCTATCATCATGAGGATAAGACCAAAATTTTTCTTTTTCATAAAATCGTATACTTGTTTCAACCAACCTAAGTTCAATTCACCTAGTATCTGAATATTTGAGTTGAATATAAACAAATTTATCGACCTCCTATGCTTCTCAGGCTGTATTTATCTTGGAAATCTTACTTTAAAAAGTGCGAATTCATCGTTAACTGACGACCACAATAGGGTACGAAAAGTGCTACAACAAGATCGTTATCCGTTTATCAGCGATAGCGCAAACGATAAAACATCCAATAGCATTTGCTTATTTCTTAGCTGCATATTTCTAGGACCGCAGAAATTTCTTTAGATTTATTTAAATCTTGATTTACTAAAACCATGTTCAAAAAAATCATATATCTTTTAATAGGAATTTCCATGCTGCAAACGGGCGTCAGCAAGGGTCAACAACTACCAGTGGACCAACAGTATAGAGCCACCCCGACCAAGATCAATAATCTTGTGCACACCAGGCTGGATGTACGTTTTGACTATACAAATCAATTCCTCTACGGAAAAGAGTGGGTTACATTGCAACCCCATTTTTACCCGACAGACTCCCTCCGCCTCGATGCAAAAGGAATGGATATCAAACAGGTGTCTTTGGTTAATGACCAGCAGTTAGTCCCATTAAAATACAGCTATGACAACAACTCGATTTTGATCAAACTCGACCGCAAGTATCTTGCAAAAGAAAAGTACACGATATACCTCGATTATACTGCAAAGCCCAACTTATTAAAAGCACAGGGAAGTGCAGCAATCAATGATGCAAAAGGACTTTACTTTATCAATCCTGATGAGCGTACGCCAAATAAACCGCGCCAGATATGGACACAAGGTGAAACCGAAGCGTCTTCAGCATGGTTTCCCACCATCGACCGTCCAAATCAAAAGACCACCGCCGAAATCTCGATGACTGTCCTTGATAGCTATGTGAGTTTATCGAACGGAGCGTTGATAAACCAACAAAAGAATCAGGATGGTACACGCACGGATACCTGGAAAATGGATCTACCACATGCCCCCTACTTGTTTATGATGGCCGTTGGCGATTTCAAAATCTATGCCGATAAGTACAATAATATCCCTGTTGACTATTACCTAGAGCCGAAATATGCGCCCTATGCCAAGGACATTTTTGGGAAGACGCCGGCCATGATGGACTTTTATAGCAGAACGCTGGGTGTCCCTTACCCATGGAATAAATATGCACAGATTGTTTGTCGTGATTATGTTTCAGGTGCAATGGAAAACACCAGTGCAACATTGCACGGTGAACATGTACAAAAGACGAAACGTGAATTGTTGGACGATAATCAGGAGGGAACGATCGCACACGAACTTTTTCACCAGTGGTTTGGCGATTTGGTCACCGCAGAATCTTGGTCCAATCTGACCATGAATGAATCTTTCGCTACTTTCGGCGAGGTTATCTGGCGTGAACACGACGGAGGTAAAGATCGTGGCGATAAATCGAGGTTTGAAAAACTCCAATCTTACCTTAACACGACTAAAAATGGAAAGAGTGCAGCTTTAGCACGCTATTATTATCACGATAAAGAAGATATGTTCGATAACATCAGCTATGCGAAAGGATCATTGATTCTCTATGCCCTAAAAGCACAGATGGGGGATGAAGCATTCTATCAATCGCTAAAAAAATATTTGACAGACAATTCTTTTAAAACCGGCGAACCGCAACAGCTCCGCCTCGCTATGGAAGAGGTGACTGGCAAAGACTGGGCTCCGTATTTCAATCAATGGTATTACAAAGGTGGGCATCCAATTTTGAAGATCACGACAAGAACTGGAGAGAACAGTGTCATACTGAACGTAGCCCAAATTCAAGATTCTACCGTGCAGACATTCCAACTTCCATTGGTCGTCGATATCTATACAAAAAATGGAAAGATCAGACAGAACTTCCAACTCAACAAGCGGAATGCTCAATTGATGATTCCCGTACCTGCTGCTGTTGAATTTATCGATATTGATCCCGAAAAAGTGCTCGTTGGTCAAATTGAAATCGATAAGTCAGCTGCCGACTATCTGTATCAATATGAGCATGCACCTTCCTTTGCCAACCGCGTCGGTGCGATTGCCTACGCCTCAAAAAATCCGACAAATACCATCAGCCAGCAAATCCTAACAGCAGCTTTAAAGGATACCGATCCCGACCTTGCTGCAACAGCAATTCAAGGTCTCGATCTAAGCAATCCCGCCGTCGGCAAGTCAACAGAAAAAACAATCTCGACACTTGCAGAGCAATCCGAAGCCTCTGTTATCCGCGCCTCTGCCATTCAAAAGCTTGCGCAGACTAAAGACAAAAAATACAAAAGCCTAATTCTGAAAGCTGTAAACGACAAATCCTATATGGTTATCGCAAGTTCAATCATGGCGATAAAAAGTGCTTATCCCGATCAACTTCAGCAGTCTTTGAAGCGCATTGATCCCGATGCCACGGAATATCTAAAGGCGCTCATCTCTGAATTATCTAAATCATAGCAAATTATATTGTGGCGGCGAATTTTGTAATCGCCGCCATTTTTTTTAGTTTTGGCCACATGTCAACAAGAACAAAAATTTATTTTGCCTCCGACTTTCATCTTGGATCGTATCCGTTGGAACGTTCACGGGAAAGGGAGCTGCAAATTATACAGTGGCTAGAACAGATCAAAACAGATGCTGCACAGCTCTATCTTGTTGGTGATATTTTTGATTTCTGGTTTGAATATACCACGGTTGTTCCGAAAGGTTACATCCGCTTTTTGGGTAAATTAGCAGAAATATCGGACCTCGGCATTCCCATTACCCTATTTAAAGGGAATCACGATATGTGGATGTTTGATTATCTTAAAGAGGAATTGAACGTAAAAATCGTAGACGATGAATTGGAACTGCAGCTCAATGGCAAAAAGTTCTATATTCACCACGGCGATGGTTTAGGTTCGGGAGACTACAAATACAAAATACTCAAAAAAATATTTCGGAGCCGCATCTGTCAATGGTTATTTGCACGTTTACATCCAAATCTCGGCATTGGAATCGCGACACGCTGGTCAAAACATAGCAGGCTTTCGAATAATGAGGACGAAAAGTTTTTGGGTGAAGAAAAAGAATGGCTAATTGGCTATGCGAAGGAAGTTGAGTCCATACAGCATCACGACTATTATATTTTTGGACATCGACATCTTCCCTATGACATTAACCTGAATGCCAATAGCCGCATCATAAATTTAGGCGAATGGATAAACTACCATACCTATGCGGTGTGGGATGGTGAAACTTTACGTTTGGAGAAATGGGCGGGCAGACCTTAATTTCGCTATCCGATTGCCTGAATGGTTATCACTTTCTTTCGGTAGAAAGCACTTCAAAATTGGAGCAGCTTAGTAAAAAGATCACAGTCAAAAGAAATAGCCTATTGATCGAACAGGACAAAACGCAAAAAGACATCTATTTTTTGGCCTCGGGTTTAGCCCGGGTTTATTACGAGACGCCCAGACGTCAGATTACCCTTGATTTTGTTTCACCCGGTGGAACACTCATTTCCATGAATAGTTATGTGCATGATACCCCAGGTTACGAAAACATCGATTTGCTGGAAGACAGTGTTGTTTATCGCATTAACCAACAACAGCTTTTTGAGCTCTATGAAAATGATATCGCGATTGCCAACTGGGGAAGAAAGATGGCTGAACTCGAATTCATCAAGGCCGAACAACGAACCATGTCCAAGCTCTTTAATACTGCCCAAGAGCGCTATGCCGAGTTACTTCAAAAATATCCCCAATATATCCAGCGCATCAAACTGGGTTACATCGCCTCCTATCTTGGTGTCAGTCAAGTTACTTTAAGTCGGATTCGAGCGAATATTCATGCAAATTTTTAACATTTGTAAAAACTATTACCAACCAAAAGAAGGAACTTTGTCTATAAACAAAGAAAAGGGTATGAACTGGATATTTTTAATATTGGGTGGATTATGTGAAATTGGTTTCACCACCTGTTTGGGCAAAGCGAAAGATGCAACGGGGACTGGACAATGGCTTTGGTATGGGGCCTTTGTGGTCTTCCTTTTTGCGAGTATGGGCTTATTGATCAAAGCTACACAGACACTTCCGCTAGGTACAGCTTACGCTGTTTGGACTGGCATCGGTGCCGTAGGAACAGTTTTAATGGGAATCATTTTCTTCAAGGAGCCAGCAGATTTCTGGCGCATATTCTTTATTTTCACACTCATTGCCTCTATTGTGGGACTAAAAGCAGTTTCCTCTCATTAATAGCCGGCTAGGTAGTTTAAAAGCAACAAAATTTCCTTACTTTTGTACACTCAATAGTAACCTAGGGCATACATTCCTAGAAGAAGCATTTTTGAAATATGTTAGACAAATTACAAGCGATAAAGGAAAGATGGGAAGAAGTGGAAGCTGAATTGAGCAACCCTGAAACCATGCAAGATATGAAACGTTTTGCCAAATTGAATAAAGAATACAAAGATTTGGGCAAGATTGTGGATCAGTACCATATTTACAGAAATATGGTCAGCAATATTGACACTAATAAGGACATCATCATGAACGAGAAGGATCAAGAACTTCGTGAGATGGCTAAAGAGGAATTGGATCTTTTATACGTAGCAAAAGAAGAAAAAGAGGAAGAAATTCGCTTAATGTTGATTCCGAAGGATCCTGAAGACGCGAAAAACGCCATTATCGAAATTCGTGGTGGATCGGGCGGTGATGAAGCAGCTTTATTTGCTGGCGACCTCTATCGCATGTACACCCGTTATTTTGAGACGAAAGGCTGGCGTAATGAGGTCATGGATGTTACCGAAGGAACTTCTGGCGGTTACAAGGAGGTAATATTAAAGGTAATCGGTGAAGACGTTTATGGACAACTGAAATACGAATCAGGTGTACACCGCGTACAACGCGTTCCAGATACTGAAACACAAGGTCGGGTACATACGTCCGCAGCGTCAGTAGCAGTTCTTCCTGAGGCGGAAGATGTGGATGTTGAGATAAATCCAGGTGACATTGAATTACAGACGTCCCGTTCGGGAGGTGCCGGTGGACAGAACGTCAACAAGGTAGAAACAAAAGTACAATTAACACATAAACCGACGGGTATCGTTGTTGTTTGTCAGGTCGAACGTTCCCAATTGGCCAACCGTGAGTTAGCGATGGAGATGTTGCGTAACAAACTTTACGAGCTCGAGTTGAACAAAAAGAACGGCGACATCGCCGCAAAAAGAAAAACATTGGTATCAACAGGAGACCGTTCGGCAAAGATTCGTACCTATAATTACCCACAAGGTCGAGTGACCGAGCACCGTATCGGAATGACAATGTACAACTTACCGGCAATTATGGACGGTGATATTCAAGGAATTATCGATGCACTGCAATTTGCAGAGAATGCAGAGAAGATGAAAGACGGCCAAGTAGATTAGTTTTTTTTCAAAAAATCTTTGCAGATACGTAAACAAACGCTATATTTGCACACCTTCTGAGGAGAAGGGTTGAGGTCTGGTAGTTCAGCTGGTTAGAATACATGCCTGTCACGCATGGGGTCGCGGGTTCGAGTCCCGTCCAGACCGCTTCAAAAGAGAGAGTAATCTCTTACGTTCTTTAACAAAATAAGTTTTTAAGATTTTTAGGTCTGGTAGTTCAGCTGGTTAGAATACATGCCTGTCACGCATGGGGTCGCGGGTTCGAGTCCCGTCCAGACCGCCAAAAATTATTAAAAACAAGCTTTAAGATTTTAGGTCTGGTAGTTCAGCTGGTTAGAATACATGCCTGTCACGCATGGGGTCGCGGGTTCGAGTCCCGTCCAGACCGCTAAAATTTTAAAAACACATTGTTGGTCTGGTAGTTCAGCTGGTTAGAATACATGCCTGTCACGCATGGGGTCGCGGGTTCGAGTCCCGTCCAGACCGCCAACAAAAAAAGCATCACTTATAACTAAGTGATGCTTTTTTTTTGCTTTGATAAGCCTACTTCCACTTTTTTAATTCGTATTGACAAGCGTCCGCAGAATCGTGCAGTTTTGAGAATCCGCCGCGGATCTCCTAATTGCGTTGTGCTGACGAAAGCCATGTACTGTGTGATATAAAAAAGCCAGTATGCTGTCGTTGCAGCATACTGGCCGGTATACATCAAGTTATTTATTTACTCCGCTATCACCATAAATTCAGCACATGATGCATAATCATCACCCCGTTGTGCGTTAAGCCCTGTAAAACGGATATAACGTCCCTTTACAGGCCTCTCAAATCGAACCGTTTTTAGTTTTTTATTCCGTTCAAAAGATCCCGACATCACGTCTTCCCAATTCTTGCCATCCTTGCTCACTTGAATTTTGTAATCCTTAATATCACCATTCGGCCCATCCTGTCTGGGTAGGAAAGTGAACCCTTTAATTGTTTTGTTACTTCCAGCGTCAAAATCAACCCAATGCGGATATTGAGCTACCGTTACCGAATACATCGTATGCCAGATCGAAGATGGATCTCCATCCAATAGATTCTTGGCATCACCTTCACCAGTTTCCTGACTTGAAGCAAAGACAACTTCCATTGGAATAGTCTCGATTTTTGTGTATTGTTGTGTTACCTTTAATTTCTCATTATGCTGATACCAAGCGGTTACGCTACCACCGGTCCGTAAATCAAAGGGTGCTTTGTAGATACTTGGCTTTGCGTTGTTCAAACTGTACAATACAGGCTCACTTTTATTTCCTGCTAGCATGGAAACCTCACCATTGGAACTTCTCACGATTGATATTGGCGCATCTCCTGCAGTCGCTACCTGAACCTTCTCCATCATATCATTGTTCTGAATCGGACGGATAATAAAGCCCATAGACGTAGGCACCGCTTTCACTCGGTCTTTTCCCAACGGAGGCCCTTGTCCGCAGCTGTTGCCACCCAATCCGGTTACCGCGGCATCAAGATGTACGTGCACGCCCGAACTCTTTGGCAATTGGTAAGGATGTGGTGCAAACGTCAATTCAAGCTCACTATATTCCAAAGCCGAGGTTGCTAAATGTTCTTTCGCAACAAAAACAACTCCCTGTCCATTATTCGTTGTCAATGCTGCCCAACGCACATCTTCATTGTTGCTCATACTTTGCGGATTGGGCCACGGCACAAACTGATCTTTTACGGTGCTTCTGTGCATTTCAATAAATTGAGCAGTCTTCCGGTCAGCATAATTGTTGATCGGTCCCCGGCCATAATAACTATAGTTGCTGTATTCAGCAGGCAGTTGCAAAGAATAGCCCAGTCGCGCTAAGACAATACTCGCATTATTAGATGTAATACTCGAAGATAATTCTATGGAGCCATCCTTATAGATGGTCCAGATCTGATTGCTTGTGAATTTAAAGTCGTCCTTACCAAAAGGTTTGCCTTTGTGTGCTCTAAGGGTGTAGGTTCCCGAAGTTCCTCCCAACAAAGACGCACCATAAGGCGCTTGCGATTCAACTGTAAATGTCAATACAACTGTTCCATCTTTCTTGGTATAGCTATTTGACGACAAAACCGTATGTTTCAGATTATGTAGTCCCTTTTCAAACCACTGTTGGTAAGCCCAGTTGTCATTGTCAACCGGGGCACGTAGTGCATCCAATTTTGGCCCTTCGCCATCGCGGATAACGTATCTACCGGCATACGCTAGATTATATATTGAGCCTGTTTTATTATCAAACTTCGCGATAAACTGATCTCCCTTCACCACCTGCAAATCACCTTCTTTGGAAAGTACCGGAGCTCTCCCTTTTGCAACAGATGAAATCAGCGGTTTCTTTTCAGCAGCTTTGACAAAAAGCTGTTCCTCCATCTGGACAAAACCTTTTGTTGCCCATGGCCTATCTTCATGGAGTATAAATTGGACTTTCACAAAATATTCCGATCCAGCATCTAACTGTGCGTAATTTATCGGCAATACAAACTGCTTGCGTTGGCGCGCATTAGGCAAATCCGCCGTGCTGATCGTGCCTTGGCTATTTGTGACTTCTACACCGTCTTTGAATAACGACCACTGTACCTGATAATCGGATAGGTCCTTAAAGTAATTTTTATTAAATAGTTCAATTTTACCCTGTTGCATATCAACGGCCTTTACGCCCGCATTTTGGTATACTTTCTTTACCTCATAATACTGTGGCTTAGGTTTCATATCGGCAAAGATCAACCCGTTATTGACAAAAGTTCCATCATTGGGTTTATCCCCAAAATCACCACCATAGGCCAAAAAGCGTTCTCCTGTATTTTTATCGTAATAATACATCGCCTGATCGATCCAATCCCAGATGGCTCCGCCCATAAAGAAGTTTGTCGATTCGATGGCTTCCCAATAATCAATTAAGTTACCAACAGCATTCCCCATGGAATGTGAATATTCAGAGATATGGTAAGGATACTTTAATTTATAGGTACCTTTTACAGCACCTCTGACCCAGTCAATTGACGGATATTGGTTGGACCCCATATCTACGATTGCATTGTTACGCTCGTATTGAACAGGTCTTGAAGTATCGATTTTCTTGATGGCCTGATAGGCTGCCACAAAATTATCGCCGGGACCAGCTTCATTTCCTAAAGACCAGATGACGACAGCCGGATGATTGATGGTCGAATGCACCATTTCGATATTACGGGCCACATGTGCATTCTTCCATTCAGGAACATGCGAGAGAGATTCTTTTCCATAATAATACTCGTGACTTTCAATATTGGCTTCATCCTCCAGATAAATTCCATATTTATCGCATAGGTAATACCAATAGGCAGGTTCTGGATAATGCGAATTACGAACGTGGTTGATATTTGCCCTTTTCATCAATTTTACCTCAGCTTCCATCTGTTCCCTCGTCACCACTTTCCCATGCTCCGGGTTGGTCTCGTGCCGGTTGACCCCTTTAAGCTTCACTGTTTTGCCGTTGATATAATAATAGCGTCCAGCCAGCCCAAATTCATCATCCGCGGCCTTGGTATCTTTAATTTCAACCTTTCTAAATCCAACATAGGTGGAAACAGTTTCAACAGTTTTGTTCTTCTTATCCTTCAATTCAGCCACCAAAGTATACCGATACGGTAACTCTGCCGACCATTTATTTGGATTCTTCACATTCAACGTTGCTGTGATGCTGTTGGAAACTTGACCATCGAGGACTGGCACAGCTGCTGCTGCTTCTGCCTGGTCTACAAAGGTATTCTCGTCACTATAAAGCTTATTCTTATAGAGTGAATAAACGAGTTTATAGCCTTCAGCTTTTCTATTGCCAAGATTGCGTACCGTACTCGTAATTTTCAAGGAACCATTTTCGTAATTGCTATCCAAATCTGGAATAGCCGCCAAATCACGAATCTGCACCTTTGGCGTTGAAGTCAGGGAGACATCACGAAATATCCCGGGCAGCCTAAACATATCCTGAGCTTCCAAAAAAGAAGCATCGGAACTACGATAAACTTCAACAGCCAACACATTGTCAGCGTCCTTTTTTAAGTAAGGTGAGATGTTGAAAGACGCAACGTTTCTTGAATTTTTAGAAAAACCGACATACTTGCCATTGATCCATAGGTAGAAAAAAGAATCCACACCATCAAAATTGATAAATACCTCGCGGCCGTCCCAGTCGGTGGGGACTGTAAAGTTGCGTCGATAAGATCCAACTTCATTACGATAAACATAAGTTGTCCAATCTTGGGCTGGTGTACGCATGACCCCACCTTTCCAATCACCGACCGTTACCTGATGATGAAAGATAACGCGCTGGTTGGTATAAATAGGCACGCCATACTTTAAGCTGCCATCCTTTTGTATACCAAAAATATTCCAGCTCATGGGCACAGGCACCGATTCCCAGCCACCAACATCATATGTAGGATGATAAAAATCCTTCGGCCGCTCCGCTGGAGTCTTCACCCAGTTGAATTTCCAGGATCCATTGAGCGAAATCCAATAGTTACTGTGCTCGGGAAGTACTTTTCTTGCACTCTGCACGTTTTTAAAAGAATAGAACGAAGCATGTGGCAGTTCTTTATTCAGTGATAATAGTTGGGGAGAGTCCCACTCATTCCCTTTTGGAGACTGTAATGTTCCGTACTGAAAACCGTCGATAGCGGATGTGGTGGTCTGCCCTATCGTGAAACTTGTGTTCAGGGATAGCAAGGAGGCTAGAATCGTTGAAAAAATAAGAGATTTTCTTAACATAATGTCGTTGAACAATTTAGACTAGGAAACCAAATGTAACTTCATTTTGGAGTAATAACAAGCAGATTATGAAAGCACTCGATTGCGAAACTTTTTCGATACAATCGAAAATCCTTTCGCTCAATTTCGTGTTCTTCATCAGTCGAGGGTAGTTCTTCTGGCAGCTATGCAGCAAAGCAAGTAACAACATCAAAAAAAGATGCAAAGGAAACTTGCCGCGCTAAGAAATAGACCGTACTATTCCAATAAAAAACAAATGCTTTCGGTTGTCAGTAATAAGCAGTATTTTTGGATAGATTTCGCTTTAAACAAATAAAAGTTGGCGTTTGAAATTATTTCGAATAATTTTATTTTTCAAAGGGTTACAATTTAAGCATTAAGGTATTAATAGGTGAGTAAATTCAGTAAATCAGTCCTGCTAGAAAATGATGAGCAAATCATTGAAGGCATCAAAGACGGCAACAGCTTGGCGATAGATGCTATCTATAAGCGTTACTATCCGTCTATAAGCCATATGATCTTGCAAAATAATGGAAGGGAGGATGAAGCGAAAGATATCTTTCAAGAAGCTGTGATTGTGCTCTACGATAAAGTTTCCAAAGGGAACTTTGAGCTCAGCAGCAAACTTAAAACATATCTCTACTCGATTTGCAGAAGGCTTTGGCTTAAGCAACTCAATCGTGCTGGTTTTGGCAATAGTGACATTCGCGGTTATGAAGATTCCTTATTTGAGGAAGAAGATCTACAACAGCATCAAGAACTTGAAAAAAAGTTTGACCAAATGGAGCTTGCCTTAGAGAAAATGGGAGAACCCTGTAAGACAATCTTACACGATTTCTACATCTTAAACCATTCGATGCAGGATATCTGTGAAAAATTTGGTTATACCAATACAGATAATGCCAAGACTCAGAAGTATAAATGCCTGCAACGGCTGAAAAAAATATTTTTTTCAACAGATTAAAATTTGAGTAACACCATGGGAACAATGAATCAAAAAGAATTTTTCGAATTAGCAGATCAATATCTTCGCGGCGAATTATCGGCCGAGGAACAAGCTGCATTTGAATCTTTCTGTGCTGAACACCCCTCCTATGCTGCCCAATTACAACAACACCGCGAATTTGTTGCCCACATGAAGGAAACTAGCCATCGGATAGATTTCAAAAATGTATTGGCACAATCAGCAAAAGAATACCATAAAACCCAAAGTAAAACGACTAAGGTCGTACCAATGAAGCAGTCAACGGTGATTTCTCTTTGGGAACGTATCAAAGCCAGTTCTTTGGTCGCTGCAGTAGTCGCGGTATTTGCGGTATTTGGCACATTATGGTTGAGCGGTTATTACAGCAACCTCGAAAAGGCTTCTTCCGATTACAGTGCATTGCGTAGAGACATGAACAATGTCAAAAAGAACGTCAATGCCCACAATGCTGCAATCAAAGATATCAACGACAAAAAATCAGTGAAAGGTGCTGAAAGCCAATTTGGCGCAACAGGCTTTATGTTGACAACAGATGGTTATGTTGTCACTAACTACCACGTTGTTAGTGGTGCAGATTCGATTTACTTGCAAAATAATAAAGGCGAATCCTATAAAGCACAAATCGTACATACTGATCCTAGCAAAGACTTGGCTATTTTGTACATCGCTGATAAGAACTTTAAAAAAGTTAAGAGCTTACCGTACACATTTAAAACATCAACTTCAGATCTTGGTGAAGATATCTATACCATCGGCTTTCCGCGAGATGAAGCCGTATATGGTCAAGGATACCTAAGTTCATCAACTGGTTATGCCGGTGATACCATCGCGTATCAGATTTCCGTACCAGTCAATCCAGGTAATAGTGGTGGTCCTGTATTGGATAGCAGAGGTAACGTTATTGGTATTATTTCTGGAAAGCAACGTGGAATTGATGGTGCAGCCTTTGCAATCAAAACAAAATCAATCTTGAATGCGTTAGCAGAGATTCCAACGGATTCTTTGGTTACAGGGCTTAAGATCAACAAAAAGAATAGCTTGGCGGGTTTACCAAGAACAGAACAAATCAAGAAAATGCAAGACTATATCTACATGGTTAAAGTCTATTAACTGCATTTGAAACCAAATAAAAAAGGCAACGTTGAAAAAAACGTTGCCTTTTTTATGGGTAATTCCAGACGCCTCAACCTATAGATTTGGTTGGGGCGTTGTTCTCAAATATGGTTTGATCTCTTTATATCCTTTCGGGAATTTCGCAGGGATGTCTTCAGTCTTTATCGCCGGAACAACAATAACATCTTCCCCATGCTTCCAATCTGCAGGTGTAGCTACTTGATAATCTGACGTTAACTGTAAAGAATCAATAACGCGTAAAATCTCGTCAAAATTACGACCCGTTGAGGCTGGATATGTCAGGGTCAATTTAATCTTTTTATCAGGCCCTATAATGAATACCGAACGCACAGTAGCTGTTGCAGAAGCATTCGGGTGGATCATATCGTATAATTCGGACACATGATGATCTTCATCGGCGATAACCGGGAAATTCACTTCTGTATGTTGTGTCTCATTAATATCCTTGATCCAGTTTAAGTGATCGTTTACATTATCTACACTCAGCGCAATGGCTTTTACCCCCCTTTTGTCAAATTCCGATTTTAACTTTGCTGTGCGCCCCAACTCTGTGGTACATACCGGAGTATAATCTGACGGGTGTGAAAAGAAAACGACCCAGCTATCTTTAATATAATCGTGAAAGTCTATTTCACCAATGGTTGTTTGCGCTTTAAAATTTGGCGCTTCATCTCCTAATCTTAAACTCATAATCTTATTTTTTTAAAGGTGTTTACATTATATAGTCTACAAATATAGTAGATTAAATTTAGCAAACAAGTAATTCTTCATTTTTTTAAAGTAATATGAAAAAACTAAGGTCAACTTATCCACCGTGCAACTAAGAAGTATCTTTTTATCTGCGGCTTGAAATGTCCTGAACGGATGATGTGCACTCAAAATCTGTGAAATTCTACGATCTCATTATCCCCTCGGGTTAGCCCGAAAGGATAAAAAAGTTATTCGCCCAATTACTATGCTTGCATAATATATATTTGTATATTTGGGTATAGCTTTACATTGAGCTTCTAAATTGATGATGTGCTGGAAAAAACTTTTTGACAGCAAACCGTATTAGATAACTAGTTATCGGTTTGGTAACTGATAAACCAAAAATAGGAATACCATGAATTTTGAATTAAGCGAAGAACATAAAATGATCCGCGACGCAGCGCGGGAATTGGCCCAGGAACTAAAGGCTGGGGCAATAGAACGCGATGAATCCGCTAAATTTCCCACTGATTTTGTCAAACAGATGGGCGAACTTGGATTTATGGGTATCATGACCCCCGAAGCTTATGGTGGGGCGGGCATGGATACGTTGGCCTATGTTCTTGTTCTCGAAGAAATTGCCAAAATTGATGCCTCTGCGGCCGTTATTGTCTCCGCTCACAATTCCCTTGTATTATATGGACTTCATGCTTTCGGGACGGAAGAACAAAAACAAAAATACCTGGTTCCACTAGCAAAGGGGGAGAAATTGGGTGCATTTGCGCTATCCGAACCCGAAGCCGGGTCTGACGCCTCGTCACAACATACAACTGCAGAAGATAAAGGCGATCATTATCTACTAAATGGCACAAAAAACTGGATCACGAATGGGGGGCACGCCGACATCTATCTTGTCATTGCACAGACACACCCTGAAAAAGGGCATAAAGGAATCAATGTTTTAATCGTTGAAAAAGGACTGCCTGGATTTACCATTGGCCCGAAAGAAAACAAATTGGGCATCCGCAGTTCAGATACGCACTCACTCCTATTTTCCGATGTTCAGGTTCCCAAAGAAAATCGTATTGGAGAGGATGGCTTCGGATTTAAATTTGCGATGAAAACCCTCGATGGCGGTCGTATTGGCATCGCAGCACAGGCCTTAGGAATAGCTGCTGGTGCCTATGACCTTGCTTTGGCGTACTCAAAAGAGCGAAAGACCTTTGGAAAGCCGATTTCGGACCATCAGGCCATACAGTTTAAATTGGCCGATATGGAGGTCGAGATCGAGGCCGCTAGGCTTTTGACATATAAAGCAGCCTGGACTAAAGATCAGGGACTTCCCTACGGTAAAGAAGCAGCAATGGCCAAATTACATGCGTCTGAAGTTGCCATGAAACACACGGTAGAAGCTGTACAGATCCACGGTGGCTATGGGTACGTAAAAGAATATCATGTTGAAAGGCTAATGCGTGATGCAAAAATCACGCAAATCTATGAGGGAACCTCTGAGATACAACGCCTGGTGATCGCCCGAGAGATCTTGCGGTAGCATTCCCTTAAAACAATGGCTGCAGTTGATGTACTGTCAGCCATTGTGTAAGCATACTCACTTCCAGTTTAATAACTGACAGCTCCTGTTTATTTTCTCTGCTAAGCGCAGTATCGTTCATATTACAACTCGAAGTTTCTATAGCAATTCAATAATAAACTTAGCAGACACTTCGCTACCCTAGTTTATAGTTTTCAATTTATCATCAATCATGGCTAAATACTGGTAATCCTGAAAGGCAAAGCTCGCCGTTTCAGCCATGGCTAGATTCAAAATTAACTTTGCTTTACGAAGCAGATTTTCCTGGCTGCCATCTCTGGCATTGAGACCGTCAAACAACAGGGTCAGCGCAAGTGGATGTAATTGTTGCGCATCCAGGTCATTTTTTGCATAAGTTGTGAGCTCATCTTCGGAAATACTCAAATAAAAACTCCGATCCCTTTCAAAAAACTTCTGATAAGCTTCGGCAAACTGGGCCGGATCTTCTGGTTCAGCAAAAGCATCGTAACCGTCAATCCATATCCGCAGAAACTTCCCAATGTCCTCCACCCAGCGTACCATCAAATCTCTTTTAAAACTTATTCCCATCGTATAGATCTATTATCGAATCTGACCGTTCCCACGGACAATCCATTTCTCTGTAACCAACTTTTCCAATGCAAAGGGTCCCCGTGCATGTAATTTTTGAGTAGAAATTCCTATTTCAGCCCCAAGTCCAAATTCTCCGCCATCTGTAAAACGTGTCGACGCATTGGCATACACCGCAGCGGCATCCACTGTATTTAAAAACTGTTCAATATGAAGTTCATTGGAAGAGACGATGCACTCCGAATGTTTGGAAGAATATGTTCCAATATGTTCCAGCGCTTCATCCAAACCGGCAACGGTTTTTACCGAACATTTCAAATCTAAAAATTCCCTTCCAAAATCCGCCGCTTCTGCTCGCTTTAAATTTGAAAAATTTTCATGTTTTAGTACCTGATAGGCAGTCGCGTCAGCAAAAACTTCAACTTGGGCCTCTTCGAGATACGGAGCCAGTTTAACTAAAAATTCCGTTACAACATCCTTATCGACCAAAACTGTATCCAAGGAGTTACAGACAGAAGGTCTAGAAATTTTAGCATTTGCGACAATCCTCGCTGCCATATCCAAATCTGCGGTACAGTCGACATACGTATGGCATACTCCTGCCCCTGTCTCAATCACAGGTACCTTGGCATTTTCCCGCACAAAATTGATCAATGACTGCGACCCACGCGGGATGATAATATCCACATATTGGGTAGCTTCCAATAATTCCGAAACATGCTTCCTATCCACAGGCAACAGTTGCACAATAGTTGTTGCAATACCATGCTGTTCCAAGATATCATGGATGACTTTCAAAAGCACTTCATTGGTATGTAATGCATCGGAACCACCCCGCAATAAGCAAACATTGCCCGACTGAATACATAAAGCAGCGACATCTATCGTCACATTAGGCCGCGATTCATAGATCACACCAACAACGCCAAGCGGAACCGTGATCTTTTCTATTTCTAATCCATTGGGTAATTGCTTTTTCAATAATAACTGATCTGTTGGGTCTGCCAACTGTGCTATCTGCTTGACACTGTCGGCCAAACCTTTTAGGCGATCACCATTGAGCAAGAGACGGTCTTTTTTAGGATCTTCATCAGACATGCGGTCCAAATCACTTTTATTGGCCTGTAATATAACCGACTCCTGTTCGACAAGCGCATCTGCAATAGCATTTAAAAGCGTTATTTTGGTTTCTGGTGCTAGCTTCTGCAATACATTTTTAGCATTGGCTGCTGCCTGAAGTTGTTTTATAATGGATTCACTCATAACAAGACGATATCATTTGCGTGTGCAATTTCTATATTTTTTTTACTGGACTGAGATAAAGCGGACGAATCCATTTTCGCCCGGGCAACGGCCACAGTTAAGCCGTCTAGATTGACAATATTTAACACTTCTCCCTTTTCAAAATGCTCGACGATGCGAGTAACACCGACGGCCAGTAGACTTTTGTGCTTTAATAACGCTTCCTCTGCTCCGCGGTCAACCATCAATTCTCCTTTAATTAAACTCCCGCTTGCAAGCCACTTCTTACGGGATGATATTTTTTTGCTTTCAGGTAGACACAAGGTACCAGTCTCATGTTTCACTGCTTTCTGGATGGCATCCTCAGTTTGCATGCTAAAAATTACAACAGCAATCCCCATCTGATTGGCCAATCGGGCAAAATTCAATTTCGAGGTCATTCCACCCAATCCAACGGACGACTTATCTTTTCTCGCTAAGCCTAAGATATCCCGATCAATAGTTTCGATTTGTGGTATAATTTTATTGTTTGCATCCAACACGCCGGGTACGGAAGTGCTGAACAGCAATTTTTCAGCCCCAAAACCAACGGCAATTAATGTAGCCAGTTCATCATTATCTGAAAATTTCAGTTCCTTATTACTCACCACATCATTTTCATTGGCGATGGGAATAACGTTGTTCCGCCACAATTCCTCGTAGGTATTTTTCAATTGCAGAAATTGATCCCGGTTTGAAAAATGATGTCGCTCACATAGACTTTGAGCCAACGAAATTTTAAACGGTCTGAAGTAGGTTGAATACGTATTAATCAATATGGGGTTACCGATGGCGGCAGCGGCTTTCCGTTGCGATAATGTCCCCGTATAACTGGGGAGAAACCGTTTACCAGCCGCTACAGCACCCGAAGAGACCAAGACAATATTGTATTTCTTTTGTAAGGAAGCAATTTGCCTAGCGATCTCCAAAACAATACGTTCATCAACTTCTCCCTCTTTCGTGGTAATAGAAGCCGATCCAAATTTGACAACAAGAATTGGCTTTTTCATTTTTTAGTACGCTTTAGTTTAGATTTGAGCACTAATTTACTGAGAAGAATTTGATTTACGCAAAATATGTTAACAATTGAACAAGCTATTTTACACAAAAAAAACTACTTCACCGACAAAAAATAGGCATCTGAAAACAAAAGCTCCTTTAAAAGGAGAACCGTTCCTCATAAAGTTTTTCGAGCGAGAACATCTCATCACGGTATTTGGCAGCTTCCAAGAAATCCATTTCTTTCGCGGCTTTATCCATTTTTTTACGCACATTATCGATCGCTTTTTTCAGATCCTTCTCACTGAGATACTGCATGACAGGATCAGCTGCAACAGCCTGCGATGGATCCGGTTCGACATAGATTTTAGGTTCAATACCGGAGAAATCGGCTACAGAAGTCTGTTCTAAGATCTCCTCTTTTGTTTTGCCCACAGTACGCGGTGTAATGCCATGCTCCTGGTTATATTTCATCTGCTTGTCTCGGCGACGATTGGTTTCATCGATCGTCACACGCATACTGTCGGTTATTTTATCGGCATACATGACAACCCGTCCTTTATCATTCCGGGCGGCACGACCGATTGTCTGGATAAGCGATCGTTCAGAACGCAAAAAACCTTCTTTATCTGCATCAAGAATAGCAACGAGTGTGACCTCGGGTAAATCAAGTCCCTCACGCAGTAAGTTTACGCCGACCAAGATATCAAATTCACCTAATCGAAGGCCGCGTAAGATTTCAACCCGCTCCAAGGTTTTAATTTCCGAATGTATATAACGAACTTTTAAGTTCAGCTTGGTCATATATTTGGAAAGTTCTTCTGCCATACGTTTCGTCAATGTAGTTGCCAGCACACGCCCACCTTCTTTGATGGTCTTATCCACCTCTTCCAAGAAATCATCGACCTGATTGATTGCTGGCCTCACTTCAATAATCGGATCTAGAAGCCCCGTAGGACGAATCACCTGTTCAACCACCACACCTTCTGTCTGTTGCAGTTCATAATCACCAGGGGTAGCTGATACATAAATTGTCTGGTTTGTCAAAGATTCAAACTCCGCAAAGTTTAAGGGTCTGTTATCCAAAGCCGCAGGCAATCTAAATCCATGTTCCACTAAGGAGACTTTTCGTGATCGGTCGCCACCATACATGGCACGTAATTGAGGTAAGGTCACATGGCTTTCATCAATGACCAATAGATAATCCTCCGGAAAATAATCCAGCAGACAGAACGGACGCATTCCTGGCTGCCTACCGTCGAAAAAGCGAGAATAATTTTCTATTCCGGAGCAATAACCCAGCTCCCGCATCATCTCCAAATCATAATTGACACGCTCCTCCAAACGCTTTGCTTCGAGCATTAAGCCCTCACCTTCCAGTTGGGTTTTGCGCTGCATCAGTTCATCTTGAATAGCCCAAATCGATTCTTTAAATTTTTCCTTCGGCGTAACGAAAAGATTTGCCGGAAAAAGGGCTAAATCTTCCATTTTATGGAGCGTTTTACCAGATACCGGATCTATCTCACTCAATTCATCAATTTCATCCCCAAAGAAGGACACACGAATTGCAAAATCCAAATACGCTGGATAAATATCCACAGTATCTCCTTTAACGCGAAAGGTACCCCGTTTAAACTCTGTTGTTGTTCGTGAATATAAAATTTCTACTAATTTATGCAGAAAAGCATTTCTCGTAATCGTCATCCCTACGCCGAATCGAAAGATAGAACGGGAGAAATCCTCTGGATTTCCCATACCATAGATACAAGACACAGAAGAAACCACAACGACATCACGACGCCCCGACATCAAAGCGGAGGTGGTGGCCAAGCGCAACTTTTCAATTTCTTCATTAATTGCCAAATCCTTCTCGATGTAAGTATTGGTAGAAGCAATAAAAGCTTCGGGCTGATAATAATCGTAATAGGATACAAAATAGTTGACTGAATTATGGGGGAAGAACTGCTTGAATTCACCATACAATTGAGCCGCCAATGTTTTATTATGGCTTAAAATCAATGTTGGCTTTTGCGTTTCCTGAATCACATTGGCCACCGTAAAGGTCTTCCCTGATCCCGTCACCCCCAAAAGCGTTTGATATTGCTCTGCCTGCTCTACTCCAGCAACCAATTGCCGAATGGCTTCTGGCTGATCGCCGGTCGGCTTATACTCTGATGTCAATTCAAATTTCATATACTTCCTATTTCTTAAACAAAACTATCTCGGCCTTTTCCAGCAAACATTGCACCAGTAATAGTTTGAGCGGCAAGCACAAAACTGTTCTTTTTAAACCGATGATTTTTAAATCTGCAAACAGGACGTTTTTTCGAGATGCGATCCAGGCCAAATCCAGCAGTGTTGCAAAACAAATTTACTAAAAATTTTACCATTTTAGCGCAAACGATAATAATCCCGCAGATGTTATTACTTTCAATTGATTATTTATTATCTTTAGCTTCACTGAACTAGCACACACGTCATGGTTACTATTCTATCTACCCAAAATAGCATTGCAAATCATTTTATCGCCGAGTTGAGAGATATTCATATTCAACAGGATCGCATGCGTTTCCGCCGGAATTTGGAACGATTGGGTGAAATTTTCGCTTATGAGATCAGCAAAACGATGACCTATACGCCCATTGAAGTTGAAACTCCGCTGGGTGTGGCCAAAACTCAACTCCTGATGGAACAACCCGTACTGGCTACGATTTTGAGAGCGGGCCTTCCTTTTCATCAAGGACTATTAAATGTATTTGACCGCGCCGACAATACGTTTATTGCCGCCTATCGACATACCAAAAAAAGCGGCGAGTTTGAGATCCACAAGGAATATGTAAATACCCCCAATTTAGACAACCGCACCGTGATTGTAGTGGACCCCATGCTGGCAACAGGAAAAAGTCTCGTGTTATGCTGCAGGGATCTCTTGGCCGAATATGACATCAAGGAATTGCACATTGTTGCGGCCATCGCTTCCGAAGAAGGAATAAATCATGTGCAGGCTTTCATTCCAACAGCGCATATTTGGGTAGGTGATGTCGATCACGAGCTGACCTCCAAAGCCTATATTGTACCGGGCCTCGGCGACGCTGGAGATTTGGCCTATGGTGCAAAACACCACTAATGTGGATAAATTATTTAAAATTAAATTAACACTTAGCTCATTGAAATTCAGTAAATTTATGTCAATGATGAAGTTGAATTTAGTTATATCTAATTTATATCGCTATGAGATGGCAAAAATACAATGGCGAATCCATTCGCTCCACAATTTTCGATGCTGTTGAAGAAGTCATAAAACGCGAAGACGCCCTCGGGAATAAGCTCAAAGTTTATATCGGCACCGATTCCCAAGTCAAGCGGGGCATCATCGACTTCGCAACAGTCATCGTCTTTCTCCGGGAACATAAAGGTGGATTTATGTTTATCCAACGGGACAAAAGGCACCACCGAATGAGCATTAAAGAGCGGATGCTGCTCGAAGTGCAAAAATCCATCGACATAGCCTATCAACTCTGCCCCCTTCTCGAAAAACACAAAGTGGACCTCGAAGTCCACGCCGACATCAACACCAATCCAAATTTCCAGTCAAACGTCGCTCTAAAAGAAGCCATGGGCTATATTATGGGTATGGGATTTGTCTTTAAGGCCAAGCCGGAGTCTTTTGCCAGTACCAACTGTGCCAATAAACAGGTTCAATAATCGACTATTGGATAAACAATTACTGACTATTGGCTGGACTTTGTATATTTAGGGTGTAATTTTTAATGCACCACATGCAGGATTTTTTTCAGCAGATTGCACGTCAATTTGCCCAGACCTCTTGGCTCGAATGGTTAGGTACACTGACAGGCTTTCTTTGTGTTTATTTGGCCGCTAAGCAAAATATATGGAATTGGCCGATTAGTATCATCAGCGTGGCGTCCTATGCTATTCTGTTTTATGATGCCAAACTATACGGAGATACTGTATTGCAATTCTACTTTTTGTCTACTGCTGTTTATGGCTGGTATTATTGGATAAAACGGAAAGAGGAAAAAAAGAAACCCATCGTCAAAGCCAGCAAGGGGCAGTTGCTCCTTTGCTTACTCGCAATCCTCTTCCTAACCCTGTCAATCGGTTACCTTCTCGATAGCAAGACCAATTCCGATGTTCCTTATATTGACGCTTTCTGCACGTCCGTAAGTTTTGTTGCTCAATTTCTGATGACACGCAAAGTGCTTCAAAACTGGCTCTTATGGGTATTTGTTGATATTTGTTATATACCGCTCTATATCCACAAAGACCTTATGCTGACCGCAGTACTCTACCTTGTTTTCACGCTCATCGCTTGGAATGGCTATCGCGATTGGCAGAAAACCTATAAAAATTTTGCGTAATATTGCCTATCAAAACGATCGATGTGGGAAAAGATTTCATAAAAATTGCCGTTGTTGGCCCCGAGTCCACCGGAAAATCAACGATGGCACAATTTCTTGCCAAGGAATTTCAGACAGTATGCGTGCCCGAATATTCACGTTATTATTGCCAAAGCCTCAACAATAAATACACCTTACAGGACGAAGTCAATATGTTTTATGGACAGGTCGCCTTGGAGGAAGCGCTGATCCCTTTAGCACAAAGACAGCTCCTCATCTGTGACACGACCTTCCTTACCGTAAAAATCTGGTCTGATTATTTATTCGGCCATACTCCAGCGGAAGTGACCCATAAAATTCAACAACATCGCTATGATCTATATTTACTTATGGATATCGATCTTCCCTGGCAAGACGATCCACTACGGGATTTTCCCGAACAGCGTGAACATTTCATGGGAATCTGGAAAAGTGAATTAACAGCTCTTCGTGCACAATACCGCATTGTGTCGGGGCTCGGTGAGCAACGCCTTGAGAATGGACTTCATGCGGTAAAAGATTTTCTGACATTGATTTGAGACAAGTGTCTTGACGAAGCTGCCTTTTACAGCTATATTTGTACAAGTGAAATAGAACTTATGGTGCCTGATCCGATCTGGTCAGGGATAAAAAGTTTATCATTCACAATTGAAATAGAATATTAACATTTTACTTAAGAAATAATGTATCCAGAATATTTAGTAGCTCCAATGCGTCAAGAATTAGTTGATGCAGGATTCGAAGAATTAAAAACACCTGAAGCAGTTGATCAGGCTATTGCATCAGAAGGAACCGTTTTTGTGGTTGTAAACTCTGTTTGTGGTTGCGCTGCAGCAAATGCACGTCCAGCTGCAAAAGCCGCTGTAAAAAATGAAAAACACCCAGCTAAATTGGTGACTGTTTTCGCAGGTATGGAAACGGATGCAGTGAACACTGCACGTAACTACATGTTGCCTTACCCTCCATCTTCACCAGCAATGGCTTTATTTAAAGACGGGAAATTGGTACACATGATTGAAAGACATATGATTGAAGGTCGCCCGGCACAAATGATTGCTGACAATTTAGTTGCAGCATTTGACGAGTACTGTTAATCACGTATTTTGATTTTTGAATTAAAAAGGCTGTCCAAGTTATTTGGATAGCCTTTTTTGTCTATTGGATAATTCGTATTTTCATTACTTTTCCTGCACGTCCCCTTTCAAAACTTTACAGATGGTCTCCTGTCCGAACAATATACGGCAACTCAGCATACGCGCCTCACGTAAAGCAATTCGATCAGCTAAAGCAACTCGATCAGCCAAAACCTCAAGTCCGCATATCCAGCAGACCTGGCCCCAAGTCTAGTTTCAGTTTATTAAAAGCTTTTTCCTATTTTTAGGTTATGAAAACCTTCCCAATAATCATTTTTTTATTCTGCTTGACGATCATATCATGTTCACCGCAAACGAAAGTGGACCTTATTGTTTATCATGCGCAAGTATATACTGTAGATTCGGCTTTTAGTACAGCACATGCTTTTGCTGTCAACGAAGGTAAGTTTATTGCCATTGGTTCCGATGAAGAAATACAGCGAAAGTACAAAGCAATAGAAAAAATTGACGCACAGGGGAAGGCCATTTATCCGGGATTCTACGATGCCCATGCGCATTTATTTGACGAAGCCGAACTAATGGATCAAGTCGACCTAAACGGCGCCGATTCTTTCGAGGAGGTTATTCAACGTGTCAAAAACTACCAACAAAAAAACCCGGGCAAAACTTGGCTGATCGGTGGTGGCTGGGACCAAAATCGCTGGAAAGATAAAACTTTCCCAACCAAGGACCTACTCGACAAAGCTTTCCCGGATATCCCCGTTTACCTCATACGTGTAGATTATCATGCGGCGGTTGCGAACTCCAAAGCACTCGAATGGGCAAAATTAACGAGTATCCCCATCATTCGCGGCGGTGTGGTCGGCGGGACTAATGATACTCCCAATGGTCTCTTGATCGACAATGCAATGGATCTTGTCAATAAGACAATTCCGGTTCCGAGTGAAAAAGAATATCTAAGAATGCTCAAGCGAACGCAAGATTCCCTCCTTTCCGTTGGTCTTACCTCCATTGTAGACGCAGGTTTATCAAAAGAAAGACTCGATCTGCTAAAGAAATACTATCGGGAAGGGCAGTTGAAAATTAGAGATTATGCCATGATCCTAGGCAATCCCCAAAATATAAAGTCATTTATCGATCTGGGTTTCTATGAAACAGACCGTTTCGAGATCAAAGGATTTAAACTGCTTGCCGATGGCGCATTGGGATCCCGTGGTGCCTGCCTCCTCGCGCATTACCATGATGCCCCTACACATGGTTTTTTACTTCATAGCCCTCAAGAATACGAAGCAATGATCAAACAGATTGCCGAAAGTAAATTTCAGGCAAATACCCATGCCATAGGCGATTCGGCCAATCGTATTATCTTAGATATTTATGGCAAATACCTCCACAATAATGGCGATCGTCGATGGCGAATCGAGCACGCTCAAATTATATCGCCTGCAGATTTTGATAAGTTTCGAAAGTATCAAATCATACCATCTGTACAACCCACACATGCAACCTCCGATATGTACTGGGCCAAAGATCGACTCGGTGAAGAACGCATGAAAGGCGCTTACGCTTATAAGCATCTGTTGAAAGAATATGGAAAACTCGCTTTGGGGAGTGATTTTCCGGTCGAACATTTCAATCCCTTATATGGTTTCCACGCGGCAGTAGCCCGCGTCGACAAAAAAGGATATCCTAGCCACGGATTTCAGATGCAAGACGCGATAAGCCGTGAAGACGCTTTGAAAGGAATGACAATCTGGGCGGCATACTCCTGTTTTCAGGATAAAAAAAGAGGAAGTATCCAAGTAGGAAAAGATGCCGATTTTGTTATCCTGGAGAATGATATCTTGAAAATTCCGAATGAGCAACTGCGAAATGTAAAAACAGCACGGACAGTAATTGCAGGTGAGACTGTATTTAAAAGATAACGATAGCTCAGATGCCTAAACATGTCCACTAAACTTATATCGCTGAAAAAGCGAAATAGTTAACAAAAAATATAGCTAACAAATCAAACATTTATTCACCTGCAGTAACCTGCCCTAGGGAGGATTACAAGGAAAAGTTTACATAAACTTTTATTAATACGAATATTTCGTATATTTACGATATAAACATACATTTATGAAATATTCATTATCACTCCTATTAGCCTTAGCCACACAGCTGTTATTTGCACAAGAGCGCACTCTAGCAATCGCTAAAGTACATTACGAATTCAAACATGTAAATGATAGCACCCAACGGGATCAATTTATACGCGATGAAACAGTCGTTTACCTGAATCAACAGGCCAGCTACTACACATCATATTCATCTAAGCGCATGCAAGATGAGGTCAAAAAACAAATGGAGGGCCCCAGTTTCGACGGTACGCTAAACATTACTACGCGCTCGACACCATCAAGCTCCTCCTATTTATTAGACGCCAATCAAAACAAAATGACCGAAGTGGTCAGCGTTGCCAGTGACAATTTTGCCATTCCACAAGCTTACCCTACTCAAGATTGGGAAATACTGGGTGACCGCAAAGAAATTGGTGGCTACAATTGCCAGAACGCAAAAACAACATTCAAAGGCCGAACCTATATCGCCTGGTTTACAACCGAACTGATGTTTCCCTATGGTCCGTGGAAACTCCATGGTCTGCCTGGCCTAATTCTGGATGCCCGTGACACAAAAAATGAGGTGATTTTTGCTTACGCCGGATTCGACAAAATTGAGGATGGCAAAACATCGGTGGCCCTGCCGCAAAACGCCATCGTCAGTACTGCAGAAGAGGTAAAAAAAGTTCAGGAAGCCTTTAAGGCCAATCCACAAGCTTATTTGCAAGCCCAATCGGGAAAAAACAGAACCATCAGTGTAGGTTCATCGGGAAGTATGGTTGCAGTTAGATCCAGTTCCGGCTCCGGAGGAGGCTCCTCTGCTGGTGCTTTGGATCCATCAAAAATAAAGAGTTTCAATATTTCAAGAGACGATAAATACAAACCTTCAAAAGTTACCAACAATCCGATAGAGCTGACGCCTTAATGAAAGTATTTTTATGTTTATTTATAGTCGTTTTGCTTGGACAAATATCCTTTGCCCAGCAAACGATTAGTGGAACGGTCCAAGTGGATAAGACGCAGCATCCCGTACCCTTTGCCAGTGTCAACATCCTTTCAGACAACAAAATCATCGCTTTCAAACCGACAGATAAAGAAGGGCGTTTTACAATTACATTAACAAAGGACTATGCAAGCATCTACCTGCAGATCAATCATCTTACTTACGAAAAATTTGAGCTCAAACTTGGCACGCAGACATCGAATCTTCGGATCCCCCTCGTACCAAAAACCAATCTACTACAAGATGTCATTGTAAAGAGCAAACCTAAAGTAAGCCGTTCAAATGATACGATCTCTTACGACGTAGGATCTTTTGCCAAAGAAGAGGATCGAAATATAGGTGACGTAATCAAACGTCTTCCTGGTATGGAAGTTACTGAATCGGGTCTTATTAAATACCAGGACAAAACCGTTTCTAAACTTTACATTGACGGTGACGATCTATTGGAAAATCGCTATGGTATAGGCACACGGACAATCCCGCATAAAATGGTAAAGGACATTCAGGTACTCGACAATCACGAACATTATAAGGTCCTTAAAAATAAAAGATTTACAGACGACGTCGCCATCAACCTCGTTATCAAAGAGGAAGCAAAGCTTAAACTCACTGGGCAAGCAAAAATTGGCGTCGGCACGCCCAATCTCTATGATCCTGAATTGAACTCAATCCTATTCAACAAAAAAGTTAAGATGTTGAATGTCCTCAGCGGTAATAATACCGGCAATGATCTTTCCGGAGATATCATCGGCGCCAATCAGTCCTCTTTACTGGCCAAGTTTGGTAGCTCGCCCATCAACAATCTCCTGGCGACGAGCACAACAGGCAGTCCAAATATCCCTAAAAACAACTATTATTTCAACAATACAGGTTCGCTAAACACCAATAATCTATATAACCTTAAGAATCACTGGCAGCTAAAATCAAATATTCAGGTTTTATACGACAACAATAGGCAAAATAATGCCTCAAGCACACAATACCTGCTCGATGATGGCGACGTCTATTTTAATGAGCAAAATCAGCTGAAAACAGCGCGATGGCTTGGCGCAGCCAGACTTTCGGCATCCACCAATACGGAAAAGAAATATGCGGGTAATGCCTTGTCATTTGAGTATGAAAAAAAAGATATAACAGCATTGTTGGCAAATTCTTCAGGCCAGATCGAGCAGTTCCAAAAACACCACATCAAGGGATTCAGCAACTTGTTTAGCTATATACCCCAACTTAAAAACAACGACATTATTGCAATCAACTGGACTTTAAATTATGGTAATAAACCACAGACTTTACAGATCTATCCCGGTGTTTTTCCAGAAATACTCAACGATAGCATTCCCTATAAAAGTAGCCGCCAGCAAATTGAAATTCCTTCCTTTTTTACGGAGATCAGTACAGGTTATCGCTTCAATAAAGGCAGAATCAAGCAATACTATCAAATTGGCTTCAATACAGATCGCCAACACTTCAACTCGCTCCTTACACTAGCGGATAATGATCAACATATTCGAACTTTGGGCGATAATATGCGAAATGATCTGCATTGGAGCAGAACCCAAGCATTTATTACTCCGCAATATTCCTGGAAAACAAATCAATTTGAAACCCAACTCGAGATCCCGGTCACGTATTTATTTACGCATTATGAAGACATCAGTCATCAACTATCTACTTCCAAAACTTCAATACTGGTCAATCCCAATCTGAAGGCACGATGGCAAGTTTCTCAAGAAGATTATCTTCAATTTAACTATCAGTACGCACAAGACATTGGCAACATAGAAGACATATATCGTGGAGTAGTATTACGGAACTATAGAATGCTCAGCCAAAATAATGCAGCGCTAAATGAATCCAAAAAACATACATTTAATCTCAATTATAATTTAGCCCGTACCCTAAAAGTATTATTTGCAAATGCTGGTATTAGCTATTCAAGATCGCTTTCCAACACGATATTATCTTCCGTTATAAAAAATAACATCACCGAAAATATCTTGGTCAATATGGATAACCTGCAGGAGCGCTGGACTTCTCAGATCGGGTTCGATAAATACATTTTCCCCCTGGCAAGTACCCTCAAACTAAAAGGAAGCATTTCTCACTTCAAATACAATCAATTGTTAAACAATGCACTAGTACCAATTCGAAGTATGAGCTATCAATTTCAGCCTAGTATAGAAGCTAAAGTCTTTAAATCTTATAACATTTCCTATTCTGGACTATTTAATTGGAGCTGGAGTAAGCAACGGGGCCTGGACAATTTGATTCAGAATAAAACCACCACAATGACGCACAATATAGGTTTTCCGACCAGCCCCTTCAAAAACGGCTTCATGCGGCTAAACCTACGCAATCTTGCCACCTTTCAAACAAACATGAAGAATGCAAGTTATACCTTCATAGACTTTTTTACGCGCTACAAGGTCAACAAGTGGAAAATGGACTTCGAATTGGAAATGAATAATTTGGCCAATATCAAAAACTATCGTACTTATCTGATGACGGCCAACATGATTTCCCAGCATGAATTTGAACTTCGCGGAAGAACAATTTTACTCCGCACAGTTTTTAACCTTTAAAGCATCAGAGCATCGGAAAAAACAATTGCGTTCGGCTATTAAAAAAGAAGCCTGAGCAAAAAATCACTCAGGCTTCTTTTTATATCTTGCGAAAAAGTATTCTTCGTTAAAAAACTTTAGAACCGTTTCCTATTGCATATCGAATAGATGTTTCTCAGCATGATAAGAAGAACGAACCAACGGTCCAGACTCCACATACTTGAATCCCATTTCTAAACCAATTTTCTGATATTTCTCAAACTGTGCAGGTGTAATCCATTCGATTACAGGATGGTGTGCTTTTGTAGGCTGTAAATACTGACCCAATGTCAAAATATGCACCCCAACGTTATATAAATCTTGCATTGCCTCGATAACATCTTCCTCAGTTTCACCTAAGCCAAGCATAATGCCTGATTTTGTACGGAGTCCTGCGTCAGAAATGCGACGTAGGCACTCAAGTGAACGATCATATTTCGCTTGAACACGAACTTCTCTTGTCAGACGACGAACCGTTTCCAAGTTGTGTGAAACAACTTCGGGGCGAACTGCGATCACGCGGTCCAAATTATCCCATTGTCCTTTAAAATCTGGCAAAAGTGTTTCCAAAGTAGTTTCAGGACTTTCTCTGCGGATAGCGTTGATAGTTTCGGCCCAAATAATTGAACCACCATCCTTTAGATCGTCACGATCTACCGAAGTAATGACACAGTGTTTAACCTGCATCAACTTAACCGAATTTGCCACCCGATTGGGTTCATCCAAATCTACCGCTAGCGGACGGCCAGTTGCTACCGCACAAAACGAACAAGAACGTGTACAGATATTTCCCAAAATCATGAAGGTTGCCGTTCCAGCACCCCAACATTCGCCCATATTCGGACAATTTCCACTCTCACAAATTGTATGTAATTTATGCTCGTCTACAAGACTTCTGACATGTCTATATTCTTTACCAACAGGCAATTTGACACGCAACCAATCAGGCTTGCGCTGTGCAGGAGTTGCCGGAATAACTGGAAGTTCAATCATACAACAAAGTTAACGATTAAAAATGTAATTTCTAACCGCCAATTTGTTGGTTTTATATCATAAAAAATGACCGATTGTAAGCGGTAATGCAATAATGAAACAAAAATTAAGATATTTGTGTTGGTTATCATTAATCTAATAACAAAACTATGCGACTGAGCCAATCTTTATCCATATTGTTACTTGGGGGTGCCTCCATCTTTGCTGCACAGGCCCAAACCAACTTTGACATTATACCCAAACCTTCGAAAACCATATTGGCTACAGGGACATATACGATTCCTACGCATGCCCCGGTCATTGTTTCAGATGAGTTTCAGCAAGCGGCCCAGCTACTTACTGAACATCCTGCCATTAAAAGTTTAACTGTTGAAGTACTCAAGAAAAATAAAAAAGCCCCAAAAGAAGGCTTTCGCATTATTAAAGCAGTCGATGCAGATAATTTGAGTAAGAGCGCCTATTCCATCCAAATCGATGAGAAAGGTCTCCTACTGAGGGCATGGAATGTACCCCAGGTTATCAATGGGATTTACACACTGGTTCAATTGGGTTATCTACAAGCTGATCCAAGTAAAATAGCCTATGCGACAATAGTCGATGAGCCCCGCTTTGCTTATCGTGGCTTACACCTTGATGTGTCACGCCATTTTATGCCGCTATCTTTTGTCAAAAAGTATATCGACATCATGGCTATTTATAAATTCAATAACTTTCATTGGCATTTAACCGACGGCGCCGGATGGCGGCTCGAAATCAAAAAATATCCTGAATTGACGCAAAAAGCCGCCTGGCGCACGCATACAAGCTGGAAAGATTGGTGGAATAATGGTCGCCAGTATGTAGACAAAGGTACCCCAAATGCCAGCGGTGGTTTCTATACGCAGGAAGAGGCTCGCGAATTGGTCGACTATGCAGCCCGCAAAGGAATCAATGTCATCCCTGAGATAGAAATGCCCGGACATTCGGAAGAAGTATTGGCCGTCTATCCCGAACTCTCGTGTTCAGGAAAACCCTATAGTCAAGGCGAATTCTGTATTGGAAATGAAAAAACCTTTGAGTTCCTAAAAAATGTCTTAGATGAAGTCCTTACGATATTTCCTTCTCAGTACATCCATATCGGCGGTGATGAAGCCGAGAAAAAGCATTGGGAAACCTGCCCAAAAGATCAGGCGCTCATGCAAAAAGAAGGATTAAAATCTGTCGATGAACTGCAAAGTTATGCGATCAAGCAAATGGACGTATACTTGCAGTCCAAAGGGAGGAAACTGATCGGTTGGGACGAAATCCTGGAGGGAGGACTCACTGAGGGAGCAACGGTTATGAGCTGGCGCGGTGAAGATGGCGGCATAAAGGCTGCAAATGCCGGTCACGATGTCATCATGACCCCAGGATCACACCTCTATTTTGATTCTTATCAGACAGACCCTCGTACACAGCCTGAAGCCATCGGCGGCTACCTGACTCTGGAGAAGGTATATTCCTATGATCCAATTCCAGCAGCGATACAAGGAGATAAAGCCAAGCATATTCTTGGTGCACAGGCCAATATATGGACAGAATATGTCCCTACCACTGAGCATCTCGAATATATGGTATTTCCACGGGCGCTGGCATTGGCTGAGGTCAACTGGATCAACAAAGATGCGAAGAACTGGACAGACTTTCAGCGACGCCTACAATCACATTATAAGCTATTACAGGATCTGAACGTTAACTACTATCGTCCTTCCTATAATGTGGCTTATAAGGCAACATACAATGCTGCTAAAAACAACAATAAAATCACGTTAACAACAGAACAGCTTAAAACAGATCAGATTCGATATACGATAGATGGCAGTGAACCTACGATCCAGTCAACACCCTATACGGGGCCATTTGAATTGAGCTCAACAGGACATATCAATGCCGCTTATTTTCAAGATTCGATCAAAATCGGACCTACCCTATCCTTTGCTATTGATATCCACCGTGCCATTGGAAAAAAAGTAACCTACAATTCTCCATGGTCGGGGTATCCGGCACAAAAAGATTCGACCCTAACCAACGGAATCATGGGCGGGCTCTCCTATCACGATGGCCAATGGCAAGGATTCACGAGCCCTATTGATGTTGTTGTCGATATGGAGAGAAGAGAAGAAATACATTTAGTAGCCATGAATTTCATGCAGCTTATTGGACCTGGTGTGTATATGCCCGGAGAAATGGAAGTGCTGCTTTCGGACAATGGCCGTACTTTTAGATCCGTCGGAACGATCAAAAATGACATCCCCGATAAAGAATCAAAATTGACTTTTAAAAGGTTTGAACTTAAGCTGGACAAAGCACAGCAGGCGCGTTATATAAAAATCAAAGCGAGCAACCCTAAAAAGGGCTTCCTGTTTACCGACGAAATAATCGTTTATTAAACAAAATCAAACACGCTTATCCGAAACGAGTTGGAGCACATGTCACTTATGTTTTTCAACTCGTTTTCCCATTTTAAGCCACACCTTTCTAACAAACCAAATGTTTTTTTTAAATATTCTTAAAATAAATACTAAGTTTTCAAATTTTAAAATGTAACTTTGCACTCCGACAAAGCAGTCGGAATGACCCTTCCCCATGAGCTATTTTTGATTGTCTTTGCTCAGATTTACAATAGGAAATTTAATTTTTTGAACTAGATATAATGCCAAGAAACACTTCCATTAAGTCGGTTTTAATCATCGGATCAGGTCCCATCGTTATCGGTCAAGCTTGTGAATTTGATTATTCTGGATCTCAAGCATCCCTTTCATTGAAAGAAGAAGGTATTGAAGTATCCATCATCAACTCAAACCCTGCAACAATCATGACGGATAAAGTTGTTGCGGACAATGTCTACTTACTTCCATTAACTTGCGAAAGTATTGAAGAGATTTTGCAAAAACACAACATTGACGCTGTACTTCCTACCATGGGTGGCCAAACAGCTTTGAACTTATGTATCGAAGCTTCCAACCTAGGCCTTTGGGAAAAATACAATGTAAAAGTTATCGGTGTTGATGTTGCTGCCATTGAAAAAACTGAAAACCGTGAAGAATTCCGTCAATTAATGGTTGATATCGGTGTGGGCGTTGCAACATCCAAAATTGCGAACTCATTCCTTGAAGGTAAAGAAGCGGCACAAGAAATTGGCTATCCGCTTGTTATACGTCCATCTTATACCCTTGCAGGTACAGGAGGTGGATTTGTTCACAGAAAAGAAGATTTTGACGCAGCCTTAAATAGAGGTTTACATGCTTCACCAACACACGAAGTTTTGGTAGAACAAGCGGTATTAGGCTGGAAAGAATTTGAGTTGGAATTACTTCGTGATACCAACGACAATGTTATCATCATCTGTACCATTGAAAACTTTGATCCAATGGGTATCCACACCGGAGACTCAATCACTGTTGCACCGGGCATGACATTGTCAGACAAATGTTATCAAGATATGCGTAATCAAGCTATTCTGATGATGCGTTCAATTGGTACATTTGCAGGTGGTTGTAACGTTCAGTTCTCTGTAAACCCAGAAAACGAAGAAATTATTGCCATCGAAATCAATCCACGTGTATCACGTTCTTCGGCTTTAGCTTCCAAAGCAACGGGTTATCCTATTGCAAAAATCGCTGCTAAATTGGCGATCGGTTACAACTTGGATGAATTGCAAAATCAGATCACGAAAACAACATCCGCATATTTTGAACCAACATTAGACTATGTGATTGTTAAGATTCCTCGTTTCAACTTCGATAAATTCAAGGGAGCAAACAAGGAATTAGGATTGCAAATGAAAGCAGTAGGTGAAGTCATGGCTATCGGCCGTACATTTATCGAAGCTTTTCAGAAAGCATGTCAATCCTTGGAGACTGGCCGCGCTGGTTTAGGTGCCGACGGTCGTCAATGGAGAAACCTTGACGAAATCATGGATAGTCTGGAGCATCCAAGTGGTGACCGCTTGTTCCATATCAAAGATGCTTTCGAATTAGGCGTTCCTTTGGAATCTATCCGTAAGGCAACGCGTATCGACAAATGGTTCTTAGTGCAGATCCAAGAGTTGGTACACCTTGAACAAGAATTACGTCGTTATCAGTTGAACAATATCCCACGCGATTTCTTCATGACCTTAAAACAAAAAGGTTATTCAGATGTACAGATCGCATGGTTACTAGGAAATGTAACAGAGGATCAAGTTTACGACCGTCGTAAGGAGTTAGGCATCAACCGTGTTTACAAAATGGTCGATACTTGTGCCGCAGAATTCCCTGCACAAACACCATACTACTATTCAACATTCGAAGAAGAAAACGAATCCATCTCTTCAGATAGAAAGAAAATCATCGTTTTAGGTTCTGGTCCAAACCGTATCGGTCAAGGTATCGAGTTCGATTACTCGTGTGTACACGGTTTATTGGCGGCTAAAGAATGTGGTTACGAAGCGATTATGGTTAACTGTAACCCGGAGACTGTATCGACAGACTTCAATATGGCTGACAAATTATACTTCGAGCCTGTATTCTGGGAGCATGTACGTGAGATCATCGAATTAGAAAAGCCAGAAGGTGTTATCGTTCAGTTAGGTGGACAAACGGCTCTTAAAATGGCTGAGCGTCTTGAGCAACTTGGCGTAAAAATCATCGGTACTTCATTTGAGAATATGGACTTGGCAGAAGACCGTGGCCGTTTCTCGGATCTATTGAAAGAATTGGAAATTCCATATCCAAGATATGGTGTAGCAACGTCAGCAGAAGAAGCATTACAAGTTGCAAACGAAGTCGGCTATCCAGTATTGGTTCGTCCTTCATACGTATTGGGTGGACAAGGCATGAGCATTGTCATCAACGATGAAGACTTAGAAAAAGCTGTTGTCAACTTGTTGAAAAACCTCCCTGGAAACCATATCCTGATCGACCACTTCTTGGATCGTGCAGAAGAAGCTGAATCAGATTCAATCTGTGATGGTGAAGATGTACACATCATTGGTATGATGGAACATATTGAACCTGCTGGTATCCACTCAGGAGACTCTTCAGCTGTATTGCCTCCATTTGGCCTATCACAAGCTGTTCAGGATAAAATGGAAGAATACTCGATTAAATTGGCAAAAGCGCTAAACGTAAGAGGTCTATTAAACATTCAGTTTGCTGTCAAAGGTGAAAATGTATATGTTATCGAGGCTAATCCACGTGCATCACGTACGGTTCCTTTCATCGCTAAAGCTTATGATGTTCCTTACATCAATATTGCAACTAAAGTTATGTTAGGCGCTAATAAATTGAAAGACTTTACGATCGAACGTAAACTGAAAGGATTTGCAATTAAAGAACCTGTGTTCTCTTTCAATAAATTCCCGGAGGTAGACAAACAATTAGGTCCTGAGATGAAGTCAACGGGTGAAGCAATTCGCTTTATCAAAGATCTTCAAGATCCTTATTTCAGAGAATTGTACAATCAAAAATCAATGTTTTTGAATGCACAATAAGACATATCAATCAACTAGAAAAGGCTTGCAAATGCAAGCCTTTTCTAGTTGATATCTTTTACACAGCGGAACCCTACATTATTTGTAGGACTGTTGACCTCTCCTTTTCCTCTGCTTCCGGCTTTATACCTTTCGCAATATTGATCATTACAAAGAAATGACCCTCCCCGCTGAACGCGTTTTTCAAGATTTGGTTCCTGCGGATCATAAGAATCTTGTGGTCCATTGGGGTTAGCCGTTGTACTATGCTGATAATAATCGGGTCTATAAAAATCAGCACACCATTCCCACACATTCCCTTCCATATCGTACAGTCCCAACGCATTTGCCTGAAATGATTTTACAGGCGCAGTCCCCTCAAAACCATCCTCCTTTGAATCTTGTACAGGAAACTTTCCCTGGTAAATATTGGCGGTCCATTTACCATTAGGCTTCAAGTCCTTGCCCCAATAATACAAGTCATCGTTTGCATCTTTACGTCCTCTAGCCGCATATTCCCATTCCGCTTCTGTCGGTAATCGTTTGCCTGCCCATTTCGCGTAAGCTGTAGCATCTTCATAGGCAACCTGGACAACCGGATAATTCATTTTGTCTTTTATCGAGCTATTGGGTCCCTCGGGATGTTGCCAGTTTGCACCGGGGACATACTCCCACCACATCAGGTAATTATTTAAGGAATTGAGTTCTTTGGGTTTAGAAAACACAGCCGATCCCGGGACTAACATCTTGGGATCTACCCCTGGAAAGTCTTTCGGATCCAGTTCCCGTTCAGCTACTGTAACGTAGCCCGTCTCCTTTACAAACTGCGCAAACTGTGCATTTGTGACCTCATGTTCGTCCATATAAAATGAATTCAGTTGCACCTGATGTAAAGGCTTACTATCTTCAAAATTCGAACTTCCCATCAAAAATTTACCCCCTTCGACTAATATCATCTTGTCCGTAGTCTTACTTTTTAACTGAGCAATTTGGGATTTTATCATCCCTGCGCGCGTCGGTATATTTTCCCCAACACAACAGGAAAGTGTATCCTTGGTGGAAAATAACGATAAACAGGTCATTAGGGTTATATTGAATAACATAATTAAAGATAAACATAAAAGGGGAACATTAAAAAGTTCCCCTTTTATAATTACTTACACACCGAGCTATACACCCAATTGTATATTTTCATTTTTCGCTGATCTAGAACGGATAGGCGTATTACCACCGCCTTTCAACGTGATTTCTACCGGCATATTATTTTTCCATGCACCCTTTGTGAAATCCGGCACATCAACTGTTTTACAGTTCTTTTCTACAGATTCGAAACTCAATGGCACGATACAGCTCCATGAAGCAGCATCATAAACATCCTGGTCCAAAGGTAATCCATTACGCAAACAGTCAATCAGACGCCAGTCCATCATAAAATCCATCCCACCATGTCCACCTACCTGTTTTGCCTGCTCTCCAATATATTTTACCAGTTCGGGCGTATAGTTATCGTACAGTTCTTTTAATTTCTGCTCTGAAATGAATTCATGGCCAAACGCAATATTTTCTGTCGGGTATTTTTGAGCAAAACCTTTCGTACCGCTCAGTGTATGTAATCTGGAGTAAGGTCTGGGAGAAGTAACATCATGCTGCAGCATAATCGTTTTCCCTTTTGCGGTACGGATAAGTGTTGTATTCATATTTCCGCGGTATTTCTTTCCGACAAACTCTTGATAAAAAGAATCTTTGTTGGCTAATTCTTTTGCCTTTTCACCCATCATAAAATCATTTGAAGACATGGCGACAAGATGATTCATTTTATCTCCTCTATTGATATTAAGGCATTGCGCCACAGATCCCAGTCCATGTGTAGGATATAAGTTTCCATTCAGCTTTATATTCTCTCTCAAGCGCCACATGTTATCATAACCATTTTTTGCAAAATTTAGATCCAATAAATCATGGATATAAGCACCTTCTGCATGGATAAGTTCACCAAACAAGCCTTGACGCACCATGTTCAACGTGAGCATTTCGAAGAAATCATAACAGCAGTTTTCCAACATCATACAGTGCTTCTTAGTCGCTTCCGAAGTCTTCACGACCTCCCAGCAATCTTTTATTGTCAATGCGATTGGCACTTCACAAGCCACGTGATTGCCCGCTTTCATTGCAGCAATACTCATGGGGGTATGATAATCCCAAGGGGTACAAATGTATACGAGGTCAAGTTTCTCTTCCTTCAACAAGGATTTCCACCCATCTTCCCCTGAATACGCTTTCGGAGCGGCTAGACCTTTCGATGTAACGATTTTTGTTGCGCGCTCTACCCGATCCGGATGTTTGTCGCAAAGTGCGACAATTTCGCATCCCTCAATAAAAGATAACCGTTCAACAGCACCAGGACCGCGCATGCCCAGTCCAATTACGGCTACTCTGACTTTATCAATTTTTGGAGCTGCATAGCCACACATATTAAATGACTCTGCTGCCGTATTTGCATTGAGCAAAGTAGGGAGTGAAACAGCCAGTGATGACAATATTCCGGCCTTTTTTAGAAAATCTCTTCTAGAATCCATAATTTAAAGTTCATATAAATTTAAAGGGACCGATTGGTCCCTCTAAAAAATCACCTATTTTAAAACAAACTAAACAGTCAATAGAAAAATCCTTTTGGATTAGATTTATAGTTGGTTCTTATGCAGGAACCTATCTCTATGACAATAATAGGCCACTTTTTTCGAAATAAAAAATGAAATATGAAAGCAATCGTTTGCTCAATTTACACAAACGATTGCTTGATAAGTTATATTTATTTATAAAAGATCCCTTTGTCCACAACTGGATATAGCAATGATAATAGAACATAAAAGAGGATCGTCACGGGACCCAAAACAGGTAAGGATGGGAAAAAGTACATGGCAGATGGATAGCCTCCGCTGGACCAGCCTCAACATCTTTTAGCGGCAGCAGACAAATCGAAGTAAAAAAGCAATTATGAAATGTAAACGATTGTCCAATAGTAATGTTGCAGGATAGCGGCGGTTTCGGAGCAGCTGCCGATGGACCGGGCTCACCCACGGTCCTGTGCTGCGATGACCGATAGGCGAAGGATAGGCAATAGCCTCTACATGGAAATACGGAAGTATGTATAAAAACGAAAGAAGCCCTTGACTGTTTCCAGCAAGGGCTTCCGTGTAAAAAAAGGCACCGACCTACTCTCCCACCTGTTACGGCAATACCATCGGCTCTGGCGGGCTTGACTGCTCTGTTCGGAATGGGAAGAGGTAGACACCGCCGATATAGGCACCTAAAAATCTTTATTGGCTGCTATGGTATGATCAGTTATGAGCATATCCATGCCAATTGACATATATACTGAAAGAGTTACGTTTCTGTACGTTTCAAAAATTAAAGAGGAAGACAACAGTGTCTGTCTGCTTGAGAAAGCTTCGGGCTATTAGTACCACTTGGCTTTGGTCTCTCAACCTTTACACCTATGGCCTATCAACGTAGTCATCTTCTACGACCCTATAAGGAAGTCTCATCTCGTGGCTAGTTTCGCACTTAGATGCTTTCAGCGCTTATCTATTCCAGACGTAGCTACCCTGCCGTACACCTGGCGGCATAACAGGTTCACCAGAGGTCTGTCCAACCCGGTCCTCTCGTACTAAGGTCAGATCCACTCAAACTTCCAACGCCCACAACAGATAGGGACCGAACTGTCTCGCGACGTTCTGAACCCAGCTCGCGTGCCACTTTAATGGGCGAACAGCCCAACCCTTGGGACCTTCTCCAGCCCCAGGATGTGACGAGCCGACATCGAGGTGCCAAACCTCCCCGTCGATATGAGCTCTTGGGGGAGATCAGCCTGTTATCCCCAGCGTACCTTTTATCCTTTGAGCGATGGCCCTTCCATACAGAACCACCGGATCACTATGTCCGTCTTTCGACCCTGTTCGACTTGTCGGTCTCACAGTCAAGCAAGCTTATGCCATTGCACTCCGCGTACGGTTACCAAGCGTACTGAGCTTACCTTTGAAAGCCTCCGTTACCTTTTTGGAGGCGACCACCCCAGTCAAACTACCCACCAAACAATGTCCTCGGCATTGCCGAGTTAGAAACCGGATACAGAAAGGGCGGTATTTCAAGGTTGATTCCATGACTCCTGGCGAAGCCACTTCAACATCTCCCGCCTATCCTACACATCCTGTACCCAATCTCAATGTTAAGCTATAGTGAAGGTGCATGGGGTCTTTCCGTCCCGTTGCGGGTAATCGGCGTCTTCACCGATACCACAATTTCACCGAGCTCATGGCTGAGACAGCGCCCAGATCGTTACACCATTCGTGCAGGTCGGAACTTACCCGACAAGGAATTTCGCTACCTTAGGACCGTTATAGTTACGGCCGCCGTTTACTGGGGCTTCGATTCAATGCTTCTCTTGCGATGACATCCCCTCTTAACCTTCCAGCACCGGGCAGGTGTCAGGCCTTATACTTCATCTTGCGATTTTGCAAAGCCATATGTTTTTGTTAAACAGTCGCCTGGGCCTTTTCACTGCGGCTGCTCTTTCGAGACAGCGCCCCTTCTCCCGAAGTTACAGGGCCATTTTGCCGAGTTCCTTAGCCATGACTCACTCGAGCACCTTAGGATTCTCTCCTCGACCACCTGTGTCGGTTTGCGGTACGGGTCTTCATAACCTGAAGCTTAGCGGGTTTTCTTGGAAGTCTGTTTACCTGCTCTATCAGCGCCACCGGAGCTTTGCTGTACTATTGGGTTTCAGCTAGAGTTGCGGATTTGCCTACAACCCCAATACCTACGCCTTTCAACGAACTATTCCGTCAGTTCGCGGCAGTGTCACTACTCCGTCACCACATCGCAGTTATGAAGAGTACTGGAATATTAACCAGTTGTCCATCGGCTTGCCCCTTTCGGGTGCGCCTTAGGTCCCGACTGACCCTGATCCGATTAACGTTGATCAGGAAACCTTGGTCTTTCGGTGGGCGGGTTTCTCACCCGCCTTATCGTTACTTATGCCTACATTTGCTTTTCCATAACCTCCACACAGCATTACCACTGTGCTTCTCCGGCGATGGAATGCTCCCCTACCAGATGCACATCTTTCAGTGCAAATCCATAGCTTCGGTACCGTTCTTGATGCCCGTTTATTATCCACGCCCGGCCGCTCGACTAGTGAGCTGTTACGCACTCTTTAAATGAATGGCTGCTTCCAAGCCAACATCCTAGCTGTCTGGGCAACCGGACCTCGTTAGTTCAACTTAGAACGAATTTGGGGACCTTAGCTGATGGTCTGGGTTCTTTCCCTCTCGGCCTTGGACCTTAGCACCCAAAGCCTCACTGCCGGCTATATTTGATAGCATTCGGAGTTCGTCTGGATTTGGTAGGATTTGACTCCCCCGCACCCAATCGGTAGCTCTACCTCTATCAAACTCTACGCCGACGCTGTTCCTAAAAACATTTCGGGGAGTACGAGCTATTTCCCAGTTTGATTGGCCTTTCACCCCTACCCTCAGGTCATCCGGAAACTTTTCAACGTTTATCGGTTCGGTCCTCCATTACATGTTACTGCAACTTCAACCTGCCCAAGGGTAGATCACAAGGTTTCGCGTCTACCTCATCTGACTATCCGCCCTATTAAGACTCGCTTTCGCTTCGGCTGCGTCCCTGAAGGACTTAACCTTGCCAGACAAGAGTAACTCGTAGGCTCATTATGCAAAAGGCACGCTGTCACAGAACTCGTCTGCTCCAACCGCTTGTAAGCACACGGTTTCAGGTTCTTTTCACTCCCCTGTTCGGGGTTCTTTTCACCTTTCCCTCACGGTACTGGTTCACTATCGGTCTCTCAGGAGTATTTAGCCTTACCAGATGGTGCTGGTGGATTCCCACAGGATTTCTCCGGTCCCGCGGTACTCAGGATACCACTATGTCAACATTCTTTACCTGTACGGGGCTCTCACCCTTATTGCGCAGTTTCCCACCTGCTTCCAGTTCATAGCGCTGTACAATCTCGTGGTCCTACAACCCCGTCTATGCCGTAACATAAACGGTTTGGGCTCTTTCCCGTTCGCTCGCCACTACTTGGGAAATCATTGTTATTTTCTTCTCCTACGCCTACTTAGATGTTTCAGTTCAGCGCGTTCGCGTTTTATACGGCTATTCTTCAAATAGCCAGGTTGCCCCATTCGGAAATCTACGGATCACGTCGCATTTGCCAATCCCCGCAGCTTATCGCAGCTTATCACGTCCTTCTTCGCCTCTGAGAGCCTAGGCATCCCCCGTGTGCCCTTATTTACTTTCTTCACCGGCATAGCCTTTTGCTACTATGCGGCTGCTTTTGATATATATACACGTATGCTACGTAAAGATTCGTTCGGCCTTGACCGAGGGTCTCCTCTCTACATCAAACACATACACGTATTGTCTCTATACTGTTGTCTTCTCTTGTAATTTTTTTTCTCTTTCAATATGTCAAAGAACTCTTTTTCCGGTATATATGAAGTATATCGCTATATACTTCCCCGGAGATGTGGAGAATAACGGATTCGAACCGTTGACCCCCTGCGTGCAAGGCAGGTGCTCTAGCCAGCTGAGCTAATTCCCCTTTAATTTTCGTAGTCCCGAGCAGATTTGAACTGCTGACCCCTACATTATCAGTGTAGTGCTCTAACCAACTGAGCTACGGGACTAGCTATTTCCTGTTCATCTATCTCTCTCGGTCCTGCTCCCTTAGGGGCGGGCACTTTCTTCTGATGTTTTTCTTCTTTTGCAATCATATGTAACGTGACGAGTACCGATCCGCGATACTCTAGAAAGGAGGTATTCCAGCCGCACCTTCCGGTACGGCTACCTTGTTACGACTTAGCCCCAATTATCGGTTTTACCCTAACACGCTCCTTGCGGTAACATGCTTTAGGTACCCCCAACTTTCATGGCTTGACGGGCGGTGTGTACAAGGCCCGGGAACGTATTCACCGCGTCATTGCTGATACGCGATTACTAGCGAATCCAACTTCATGGGGTCGAGTTGCAGACCCCAATCCGAACTGTGAATGGCTTTTAGAGATTAGCATCATATTGCTATGTAGCTGCCCGCTGTACCATCCATTGTAGCACGTGTGTAGCCCCGGACGTAAGGGCCATGATGACTTGACGTCGTCCCCACCTTCCTCTCTGCTTGCGCAGGCAGTCTGTTTAGAGTCCCCACCACTACATGCTGGCAACTAAACATAGGGGTTGCGCTCGTTGCGGGACTTAACCCAACACCTCACGGCACGAGCTGACGACAGCCATGCAGCACCTAGTTTCGTGTCCCGAAGGACGGATGCGTCTCTGCATCCTTCACTAACTTTCAAGCCCGGGTAAGGTTCCTCGCGTATCATCGAATTAAACCACATGCTCCTCCGCTTGTGCGGGCCCCCGTCAATTCCTTTGAGTTTCACCCTTGCGGGCGTACTCCCCAGGTGGATAACTTAACGCTTTCGCTGGGACGCTGGCTGTCTATCGCCAACATCGAGTTATCATCGTTTAGGGCGTGGACTACCAGGGTATCTAATCCTGTTCGATCCCCACGCTTTCGTGCATCAGCGTCAATACCAGCTTAGTGAGCTGCCTTCGCAATCGGAGTTCTAAGACATATCTATGCATTTCACCGCTACTTGTCTTATTCCGCCCACTTCAAATGGATTCAAGCCCGTCAGTATCAAAGGCACTGCGATGGTTGAGCCACCGTATTTCACCCCTGACTTAACAGGCCGCCTACGCACCCTTTAAACCCAATAAATCCGGATAACGCTCGGATCCTCCGTATTACCGCGGCTGCTGGCACGGAGTTAGCCGATCCTTATTCTTCCAGTACATTCAGCTAGATACACGTATCTAGGTTTATTCCTGGACAAAAGCAGTTTACAACCCATAGGGCAGTCATCCTGCACGCGGCATGGCTGGTTCAGGCTTCCGCCCATTGACCAATATTCCTTACTGCTGCCTCCCGTAGGAGTCTGGTCCGTGTCTCAGTACCAGTGTGGGGGATTCTCCTCTCAGAGCCCCTAGACATCGTCGCCTTGGTAAGCCGTTACCCTACCAACTAGCTAATGTCACGCGAGCCCATCTCTATCCTATAAATATTTAATAATTTCCCGATGCCGGGAAATTATATTATGCGGTGTTAATCTCTCTTTCGAGAGGCTATCCCCCTGATAGAGGTAGGTTGCTCACGCGTTACGCACCCGTGCGCCACTCTCACCAGTGGTAGCAAGCTACCACCGGATCCCGTCCGACTTGCATGTATTAGGCCTGCCGCTAGCGTTCATCCTGAGCCAGGATCAAACTCTCCATTGTAAAATGAAGTTTTTGATTCCAACTATTTATAAATAATCAGAATTCTTTTTTTATATCTCTGATCTTGGATCGAATTGAACGAATTACTTGAATTTGTTCATGACTTTCGTTTGTCTACTCGTCACGCTTACATGATTGTGTTTTCTTAAAGAACTTTTCCCGCTTCAACTTCCGTATCCGCTATATTCCGATGGCACCAGGCCGTCTTTATCTTTTTTTGTTTTTCCCTCCGTTTCCGTTGGGACTGCAAAGGTAGAAATCTTTTCTGAACTTCCAAAAACTTTCTGAAGTTTTTTCTTTTCCCTTTTTTCGATTTCCGCGTTTAAAATACACCGGACGGGATTTTAAATCCTGCCAGACTTCTCTTAAACCCTTTTTTTTTTCAGGGTTCCTTCTCTCGAAGCAACCGTCCCTCCCTTGCGGAGTGGTGCAAAGATAGGAAGTTTACAAACAAACTTCCAAGCTTTTTGTTCTTATTTATTTCATTTTGGACATAACTCACTGGAAGGATGGGAGATTATTTTTGGGAAGCAGTCTCCCGGAGCGGAATTTAAGGGGCAGATGGCCGGTATCTTGCCCAGGTTGCATGCCGTTGGCAGCGCAGTGTTAAGCCGACACCGCAGCATTGTAGGAGCAAATTGTATTACGGTCACCGGGCACTGCAGCGTGGTCTCGTGCTTAGGTTGTATGCCGCAGGCAGCGCCGGGTTAAAGGGCCTGCCGAATGCGTAGTATAGGACGGCCGATCGAAGGCATCAAAGACGCTATCATGTTATGGCTTAGTTTAGGGTTTACTTAGGGTTTAGTTAGGGTTTGTTTAGGTTTAGTATAGGTCTAACCCATACTAAACCTAACTTAAGGCTAAGCTATAGGTATACAAATTCTACACTAATGAATAAGAAGGTAATAACTATGTGCTTTTTTAGGGATAAGAAACTGCTATAACTAAGGATAACACCAAGGTCAAATACGAGTTTAACCGTAGCACCAACCCTAGCTTATCTATGCCGAAAAATAGATTTTATAAAATAAATACGCCTATATGCTCAAGATAAAGGAACACCAATCCCTGTTACGTAACCAAAATTTGCATTATGAAAATGCGTTCAGACCAGTAATATCTTGACCTGTAATCAATAAATGGATATCATGGGTGCCTTCATAGGTAATCACAGATTCGAGGTTCATCATATGCCGCATTATTGAAAAGTCACCGACAATCCCCATCCCCCCAAGGATCTGCCTGGACTCACGCGCAATCTGCAAAGCCATATTCACATTGTTCCTTTTGGCCATCGAGATTTGTGTTGGTGTCGCCCGTCCCTCGTTTTTGAGTACACCTAAACGCCATGATAACAACTGCGCCTTGGTAATTTCCGTAAGAAATTCTGCAAGTTTCTTCTGCTGCAATTGAAAACCAGCGATTGGCTTACCAAATTGATGACGCTCCTGAGCGTACTGAACGGCAGTTTCATAACAATCTATTGCTGCTCCAATAACGCCCCATGAAATACCATAGCGGGCCGAATTCAAACAGGAAAGCGGTCCCCGCATTGAATTTACACCTGGAAGCACATTCTCTGCCGGAATAAAAACATCCTGAAAAACCAATTCGCCTGTTTTGGATGCGCGCAACGACCATTTATGTAGCGTTTCTGGAGTTTCAAATCCTGCCATTCCACGCTCAACGATCACCCCTCTGACTTTTCCGGACTCATCCCTCGCCCAAACGACAGCCATATCACATACGGGTGAATTTGTGATCCACATCTTGGCTCCATTTAATAAAAAGCCATTAGCCTTGGCTGTTAATTTAGTTTCCATTCCACCGGGATCAGACCCATGATTGGGCTCAGTAAGGCCAAAAGAGCCAACCAACTCTCCCGATGCCAGCCTCGGCAAATATTTAACACGCTGTTCCTCGCTACCATAGGTGTAAATCGGAAACATTACCAAAGAGGATTGCACGGAAGCTGCCGAACGAATAGCCGAGTCACCAGCTTCCAGTTCTTGCATGATTAATCCATAGGAGATCTGATCCAAACCAGCTCCGCCATATTCAGTCGGGATATAAGGGCCTAAGGCTCCGATAGCGCCTAATTTAGGCATCAAGCCAGCAATAGCACGATGCTCCTGTGCCGCATCCTCAATAAAAGGCTTAATCTCTGCTTTCACAAAATCGCGGACAGACTGCCGTATCAGTTTATGTTCTTCGGATAATAAATCATCCACTTGATAATAATCGGTATTGATCTTTTTAGTCATGATATAGTCTACATTAGCTTATCTAAGATAAAGAATATTTTTCCGATGAACAATATTCAGCATCAACTTGATAACAAAAAATTTATTTCATATATTTAAATCATTCAACGAATAAAATAAACCATTATGATAAAATCAGCGCTTAAAATACTTGGGATATCCTCTCAAAATTTGGGGTCATCAACTGGACAGCAATGGTTTTCCAAAGGCAAAGAATTCAAGTCCTTTTCACCTGTAGATGGAAACCTCATCGCCAAGATAAAAGGCAGTCATAGTAAAGACTATGAAGCAGTTGTTAAGCAGGCCGGTGATGCTTTTTTACAATGGCGTCTACTGCCCGCTCCAAAAAGAGGGGACATCATTCGCCAGTTGGGGGAAAAACTTCGTGAACTGAAACCTATTCTTGGGAAGTTAGTTTCCTATGAAATGGGTAAATCTTATCAGGAGGGTATGGGCGAAGTGCAGGAAATGATTGACATCTGTGATTTCGCTTTGGGTCTATCCCGCCAATTATATGGCAATACCATTCACTCGGAACGCCCGGGGCACCGTATGTACGACCAGTATCACCCCTTGGGCGTGGTGGGTATTATTACCGCATTCAATTTTCCAGTAGCCGTTTGGGCATGGAACACGGCATTAGCCTTAGTCTGCGGAAATACTGTGGTGTGGAAGCCTAGCGAAAAAACGCCATTATGTGCCCTAGCCTGCCAAAAAATTCTTGCAGAAATCTTACATCACAACGGACTACCCGAAGGAATATCCAACCTTATTACTGGCGACAGGCAAGCCGGAGAGTGGCTCGCCGAAGATAGTCGCATTGCTTTAATTTCTGCCACAGGCTCTACCCGTATGGGAAAAGAAGTCGCCGTTACTGTAGCGCAACGTCTTGGAAAGACTCTTTTGGAACTTGGTGGAAACAATGCAATCATCGTGACGCCCGATGCAGACTTAAAAATGACCATTATCGGTGCCGTCTTTGGAGCTGTAGGTACTGCTGGACAACGCTGTACGAGCACAAGGAGACTTATTATCCATGAGCGCATTTATGAAGAGGTCAAAAAACAACTGACTAAAGCGTATGGTCAACTAAAAATTGGAGACCCTTTGGATACAAAAAATCATGTAGGACCATTAATTGACAAAGACGCCGTAAAATCATACTTAAACGCACTGGAAAACATTCAAAAACAAGGGGGAAAATTGCTAATTAAGGGAAAGGTTCTTGAAGGTAAAGGGTATGAAAGCGGCTGTTATGTGCAGCCAGTCATTGCAGAAGTGGAAAACCATTATGAAATCGTACAGCAAGAGACCTTTGCCCCGATTCTTTATTTGATCAAATATAAGGGGGATATCCGTGCTGCTATAGATATTCAGAACAATGTTGGCCAGGGATTATCATCTGCGGTCATGACAAACAATCTACAGGAAGCTGAGCTGTTTCTAAGTGCTGCCGGCTCTGATTGCGGTATTGCCAATGTTAATATAGGCACTTCAGGAGCCGAAATCGGAGGTGCATTTGGAGGCGAAAAAGAAACTGGTGGCGGTCGGGAATCTGGTTCTGATGCGTGGAAAGCCTATATGCGCCGTCAGACAAACACCATCAATTATACGACTGATCTACCCTTAGCACAAGGGATCAAATTTGATTTATAAACCCATTTACACACAAAACTATGAATAATGTACATGAAAGATTAAGCAAACATATATTAGCTGATGGATTTCCTTTGGTGATGGATATGGAAAAATCCCATGGTTCTTATGTCGTAGATGAAAATGGTGACAAATACCTGGATATGTTCAGCATGTTTGCATCGATGGCCGTGGGCTACAATCATCCCCATTTGGTCAACCAACGTGATTTTTTAGGTAAAATGGCAGTCAATAAACCTGCTATGTCGGATATCTACACGAAAGAGTTTGCTGATTTTGTTGACACATTTGATCGCGTGGCCATACCGAAAGAACTTTCCTATGCCTTTTTCATCTCGGGGGGAACCCTTGCCGTGGAAAATGCTTTAAAAGCTGCTTTCGACTGGAAAACAAGGCTGAATTTTGCCCAAGGAATACAAAAAGAAGCAAGCCAAGTTATTCACTTTAAACAGGCATTTCACGGTAGATCTGGCTATACGCTATCCTTGACAAATACACAAGACCCCAGAAAATACCTCTATTTTCCCAAGTTCAACTGGCCACGCATTACCAATCCGAAGCTGAGCTACCCCTTAACAAAGGAACATATTGATCAAACCATTGCTTTGGAGAAACAAGCTGTCTACGAAATACATGAAGCCCTTGCAACGAACCCACATGATATCGCCTGTATCTTAATTGAACCGATTCAAGGTGAAGGCGGCGACAATCATTTTCGGAAGGAATTTTTCTTACAACTCCGTAAAATCTGTGACGAAAATCAAATTCTATTGATCTTTGACGAAGTACAAACGGGATTGGGAATCACTGGAAAAATGTGGGCTTACCAACATTACAATATAATTCCCGATATCATTGCCTTTGGCAAAAAAGCACAGGTATGCGGCATACTGGCCAGCAAAGAAAAATTTGATCAGGTGGAACACCATGTTTTCAAAGAATCAAGTCGTATCAATTCCACATTTGGTGGCGATTTTATGGATATGCTTCGCTTCAAATTAATTCTTGAAGTCATAGAACAGGAAAATTTGGTTCAAAATGCAGCCGAAAAAGGACGCTACCTGCAAGGGGAGCTCCAGAAGTTGATCACAAAAAAAACACAGCTGTCTAATTTAAGGGGTGAGGGACTATTTGTTGCATTGGATTTTGACACTGAAAGCGAGCGCAATGAATTTATCAAAAATGCCTATGCAAATAAGCTTATTATGTTAGGTTGTGGTGAGAAAAGTGTTCGCTTTAGACCGCATCTTAATGTGAGTTATACGGATATCGACAAAACGATCACCCTAATGGAAAAAAGTATTTCCTAAAGGATATGCAATGCTATACTGTTTCTTCGCTTGTAGCATTGCATACCCTTTTTTTTAAATCTATCTATCTTTACAAACATTAGGGCGATCAATATCAACCAGTTCGGAAATTCCGTATTCATCAAAACGATCTAAAAGGGCATCGGTGCCCTCCTCGAGTTTATAATCCATCTCTTCCTTATATACCGGAATCATCGCATAAAAATTGATGATATTTCCATCTTTAGTTTTCAACTCCAAAAAGTCTTCATCAAAACTTAGCATAGGCGGAAGCAGTAACATACAACCAAACCCGGTATTTGCGATATCTTCGGCTTCCATTCCATTGGGAATGGTATGCCCATAACCTAACCAGGTTTTGTACTCATGTGGAAACCTTGCTAATCTTTTCAAAAAGTATACTGGCCAATAATTGTCATCGTCCTGAAATTCTTCTTCCCCTATTTTCCAATCTGCGGGCAACACAACCATTAACTCAGCACGTTCATAAGTTTCCTTATTTTCCACCTCATCCGGAACATTCATCGGTAAATCACTCATACCTGAGGTGACCAATATATGATATGGATAATTTGCACTTGGTTTTATCCAATGCACATCAATATGGACTAGTTCGGAGACAATCTCATGAAACACCATATCGGGTTCGGCGATATATTTTGTCAAGTGTTCCTCTATTTCATCCAGATAGACACATTGGATCTCCGGAAATAAGTTCTTAGGATCTTTATCTTCAGACTGATCTTCATAACGGTAGACGGTAGATCCTCCAGGTGTAATTTCCGGATCCTTTCTTTCAGATGCGGACTCTTCCGCTCCGCTGCTCATAATTTTTTTGACTTTATCCCAGAATGTCATAGTATCTTATAAATGGTGAAAATTTAAGCGATTATTTTTCTATTCAAATTTTATTCAATTACAGCTACTACAGGCTGTCTAAATCTCGTTTTAACTGGTTTTCCATTAACTTGTGCTGGCATCCACTGCGGCGATTTTCGCATAACGGACAACACAGCTTTTGCAAACTCAGGGCTAATTTTTTCTGGGTTCTCGATTTCGATATTGCAGATAGACCCATCTTCGCATACAATAAATTTAAGAATGGCTGTCTGTTTGGGACCATATTTTGCATAAGCCACACTATCCATCGTTCCAACAGTTCGTGATAAATCCAGATTATATTGCAAAAACCTGGACCATGCCACTGCCCCACCTTTAAAATAAGGAAAATTATCAACGTCCTGTGCAATACTGTCGGTCGGGATATCGCGCTTAGCAATCATCTGCGCACTTGCAGAAGTACACATAAATAACAAAAGTAGAATCGAAAAAAAAGTGTTGAAGCTTGTTAAATACATACCCTATACTAACCATAATCGTACCATTAACGCTTGGATACGATCATTTATTGCGTTTAGCAATACTGGATTAATTCAGTGGCATATCAACTTGAGCAACAAAGTCTCCGTTTTCTTTAATAAGAAAGCTAATGGGATGCTCCGGGTTCTTAATAATCTCGAACAAGGTCAACCCCCAGGGTTTCCAAAAATTTTCAAGCACCTGGCCATAGGTTTTATTTTGCCAAGGATCAAAGATAGGTTTCATCGACATATCAGCTAATGGCATCGGCTCCACATACACTTTCTGTGGTGTATTTAAGTACGTATAATCTGGCAAACGATTAAATAAGTAGGCTGAATAAAAATAGCGCGCACACAATTCCTCAAATTGGATCGGGTGCAATGTTTTACCCGAAATGACTTTGAGAATGTCTTCATGATAAATATTGTTTGTCCCATTATCTTGAAGACAGGCAACTACAGCAAAGTCCTTCATACGTATCGAGAAGATCAAGGTATTGATTTCATCACGGTACATAAATGTATCGGGCGCATTCTCCACAGGTACAACAACCAGTGAAAATGGAAACGTATTTTCAAACTCCATTGGTACTACCAATGATTGCAACATCGCATGCAAATTTGTAAAACGCTGTGCAAGCGCTTGTGAAAAATTCATCTCCTCTCCTGAAGCCTTTTGTTGGCGAATTCCTGCAAGAATTTCATTAAAAACTACGCCATAAATAATTTTTGTCATCCATTGAAACAACAGTAGCGGATCTAACTGCTTAACCGCTTCATATCCCTGCTCAAATGACTGCTCTACCTCCTTTTCCATTTGCTCAATCGCCGCTGCTGCCGCCATGGAACAAGGTAGTTTCAACGACTTGTAAGTCACTAGATTTTCATCTAGCATTTTAAAAGGTTTATCTTCCAATTGAAAGGATTTCATCATCCATACTGGAAAGACCTGAATGGATTCTTCTTCCGACTGAAGCTTACTTCCTGTTAAAAAACAAATAGCTGAATCAAACTGAAATTGTTTGAAAGGATTATACAAAGTTGTCGCCATAATGCGGACAAAGTTAAAACAAATCAAAAAGTCCACAAGAAAAGCAAATTCTTATTACGAAAGGGTGACTCGAAGAAAAAAACTTATTTTATTTTCAGAAATTTTTGAAAATTCAAAAACTTTAAATAAATTTGATGTAACAAATTATCAAGATGCTGTAAATAAGCTGGATGTAAATCGCATACGGCAAAATTTAAATACGAACAAAAAGAAAGCTCAATGGAATTACAAGAAGCAAAACAACAGTTCATAGACACCTGGGGCGCATTAGGTTCTGAATGGGGGATCAACAAATCTGTTGCGCAGGTTCATGCCCTACTCCTTTCCGCAAGCAATCCCATGTCTACAGATGAGATTATGGAAAAGTTGGTGATCTCCCGCGGGAATGCCAATATGAGTATCCGGCAATTGATCGATTATGGTATTGTCTACAAAAAACATATTGCTGGTGATCGAAAAGAATATTTCGTCGCAGAGAAAGAGGTCTTAAAATGGGCGATGAAAATTGCAGTGATGCGTAAGCAGAAAGAGCTTGACCCCGTTATGGATATTCTAAAGGATATAAGCCGGAATACCGAAAAGGACCAGACTGCAGAAGGCAAGGAGTTCCATAAAACGGTAAAGGACATCCAAAATCTGACGGATCAACTCGAAACTATTGCCAACAAGATTTTCAATACCAGCGGTGGAGATTTATTAATCAAATTGATCAAACTAATGATGTAGCGTCATGAACTTCAATATCCTAGCGTACGCAATCTATGGCCTGCTCACCTGTTATATTATTCTTTGGGTCGGCCGGTTATTCCATAAAAATGGTCGAGTTTTCATCCTATCGCTTTTCCGTCAGGAGGTCAACTTGGCTGACACGACAAACAACTTATTGCTGCTGGGATATTATCTGTTCAACATTGGCTATGCAATCCTGCAATTTAGTTATTGGCGACAAATTGAATCATTTGATGAAATGATCTGCAGCATTGCCTTTAAAACAGGACGATTACTTTTTGTCCTTGTTGGGCTACATTACTTCAATATGCTCAGTATTTACTTTTTCGCAAAAAGAAAGAATTCATTAACCATTAAACATTAATATCATGGGAAATTTAACAGTTATCGGGTACTTTATCTACTTACCCATTGCAATAGGATTAACCTATTATGTTGCCTACGTGCTTTTTAAAAATAGCATTGTTTACATGAATGATATCTTTGCCGGTAGACCGGAGGTCGCCCATGCGACGAATAATCTATTTCGCATCGGATTCTACCTCATGAATTTGGGATTTGCACTCTACATACTTGAAATCAGCCTGTACAAGCCGAGCATTCAGGAACTCATTGAACGTCTGAGTTATAAAATCGGTGGATTTAGCATATATCTTGGTGTAATGCTCTTTCTTAATATGTTTCTCTTCTTTAGAGGCAAACGGATTGCAAAACAAAGAAGAGCAATGGATGCTACTTACGATAGTTAATCTGAAAGGTTCTCAAATAGAAACACCATGGATAAAATAGTCATTGCTGGAGGAACAGGTTTTGTTGGACAATATCTTTCCAAGAGATTTCAAACTTTAGGTTTTCAAGTTGTTGTGATTGGACGTCGACGGGGCACTATTCAATGGGATGATCATTCCAGCATTTCTGAGGCGCTGGAAAATGCGGCCATTCTAATCAATCTAGCCGGAAAATCTGTCAATTGTCGATACACTAAAAAAAATAAAGCCGAAATATTTTCCTCACGAACAGCAACGACTACGCTTCTCGGCGAGCTCATAGCAGGCTGTACCAATCCACCAAAATTGTGGCTCAACTCAAGTACGGCGACCATCTATCGGCACGCCGAAGATCGTCCGATGACAGAAAGTTCGGGGGAAATCGGAACAGGTTTTTCCGTTGATGTTGCAAAATTATGGGAAAAGACTTTTTTCGACTTCAAATTGGAAAAGACAAGACAGGTGGCACTTCGGATGGCGATTGTTTTGGGGCCCGATGGGGGTGTTATCCTGCCTTTTAAAAATCTTGTCCGCGCTGGACTGGGTGGTATACAGGGAAATGGCCAGCAATATTTTAGCTGGATCCATATTGAAGATCTATTTCAAATCATTTTATTCTTACAAGGTCGTGATGACATCGACGGTATCATAAATTGTGCGGCCCCCAATCCGATTATGAATAAGACTTTTATGTCGACCTTTCGACAGGTAATGAACCGCAAAATTGGCCTGCCATCTCCAAAATGGCTACTGGAAATAGGTGCGGCTTTAATAGGTACGGAGACAGAGCTGCTTTTAAAAAGCCGTTGGGTATTACCGGAAAGATTGGACAATAATGCTTACAGGTTCAAATTTCCTACCATTTCAACTGCGCTAGAGGATATTCTGCAGCCGGGATAGCATCAGAAAGATAACAACGTGGGGTACACTAGCTTATCCCACGTTGACTTTAAAATTTTCAAACACAAGCGGCGCATTGACAAGAGTGCCTTCGTTATTTTTCACACCTTTAAACTCCGAAGTTTTTCCCTTCTCCAACAGGTTCTTCATCTCTTTTTCGTCTAGAAAGACACCGTTCAATGTCCGCCAGATCTTAAAATCACATCCACGGGCATAATGGTCACATTGGGCGACTTTATCATAGAGCAAAATTAACCCGCGCTCACATTTCGGACATTTTATTTTTCCTTTCTGCTGAGGTTTAACTTCCGCCTGCGCAAGTGAAATCCGCAGTGTCAACAGTTCTTTTGTAATTTTGGCGGTGTAATCCTTAATATGCTTCATAAAAACATCATAGGAAACCTTATTCGCCCGCATTTCTTCCAGCTTCTGTTCCCATTTACCGGTCAAAGTTACCTTAGCGATGGAACGATCCTTTACAAGGTTATACACGGCCAGTCCCTTTTCTGTGGGGATCAGTTTTTTCTTATCGCGCTTTATATAGTCACGTTGAAAAAGCGTCTCAATGGTTGCAGCACGTGTAGCTGGGGTACCTAGGCCACAGTCTTTCATGGCTTGGCGCATTTCATCGTCTTCAATTTCCTTTCCCGAAGTTTCCATGGCCTTCAATAATGAGGCTTCGGTATGTATGGGTCTGGCTTTAGTAAAACGTTCGGCAAGTTCGAGGGTCAGAATCTCCAATAATTCTTCGACTAACAGCTTCGGTAATTGCGCATTTTCGTTGTCCTGATCCTCATTGTTCTTGTCTTCATCCGGAGCCTCGATCTGCTCTGCAGACAACCGCCAGCCGTATTGCTTAATCACAGTACCTTTGGCAATGAGTTCAACACCTTGTGCATCTATCGTAACGGTAGTAATATCTTTTATACATACTTCCGAAAAACTTTCGACCATGCGCTTGGCAATCATATTGTAGATATTCTGCTGCTCTTTCAACATGGGTCCGGGTTTTTCATCAGTCACTAAAAGGGCATGGTGATCAGTTACCTTTTTGTCATCGACAGAGCGTTTGTTCAATTTTGCACTGATCAGATTTTTTGCGATTGATGCAATGGATTCTTCTGCAGTATCTGCCAAATGTTGAAAAAGTGTGCCAATTGTTTCAAAAACATCTTCACCAATATAACGGGAACCCGTACGCGGGTAAGTAATAACCTTCTTTTCGTACAGTGTTTGCGCAATATTGAGTGTCTGATCGGCCGAATAACCATATTTTTTATTCGCATCCTGTTGTAGCGATGTTAAATCAAACAACAGCGGTGGTTGCTCTTTTGTTTCTTTGGCTTCTACCTTTGCCACGCGTGCATTGGAACCAATCGTGAGTCGCGCAACGGTTTGTTCCGCCACATCCTTCTTATCAATTTTAGCTGAGGTAGCTTTAAAACTGATATTGTCTTTTTCAAACCCGGCCTGAATTTTATAAAATGCCTGCGGTTTAAAGTCTTTATTTTCCAGATAGCGCGAACAGATCATGGCCAAAGTTGGTGTCTGCACGCGTCCTAAAGAAAGTAGGCCCTTATTACCAGCTGCTAAGGTGATGGCTTGTGTTGCATTGATACCGATCAGCCAGTCCGACTCCGAGCGTGAACGTGCAGACATGTACAGGCTATCGTATTCCGTACCGTCCTTTAAATTGGCAAACCCCTCTTTAATGGCTTTATCCGTTTGGCTTGAAATCCACAAGCGCTTAAACGGCACTTTTGACCCTAAAAAATAATATATATTGCGAAAGATCAATTCCCCTTCCCGTCCGGCATCGGTAGCCACAATAATTTCTTCGGCTTGATCCAAAAGGGATTTAATGGTATTAAGCTGTTTCACTGCCCCAGTATCGTCCATCTGCTTGCCATCACGCTTCACCTTTTTCGATTCCAGTTTAAAGCTTTGTGGAATGATTGGCAAGTTTGAGATTGTCCACGAATTATATCCGTAGGCCTGAGGTGTACAGAGTTGGACCAAATGTCCGAAAGCATATGTAAAAGCATAACCATTACCGGCGATATACCCGTCTTTGACTTCCTTCGCCCCCATCACCCGAGCTAGATCACGTGCCACGGAGGGCTTTTCAGCAATTACAACCTTCATTTTAGCTATGAGATATTAGATGTTAGATGTTAGTCGATCGAAGGTATCGTTATTCCTTTGATCTTACGATATAGCTCTATCGCATAAACGTCGGTCATGCCTGACACAAAATCCAATACGCAACGAATCTTCGAATAGGAATCTTGTTTTTCTGTATAAAATTGTTCAGGAATTAGAGCGACAAGTTTCTTATCGTAATTATTCTTGTTCTTCTTGAGGTACGCTGGAACAAATTCTTTTAAAAGTGCATCCATCACCCGATAGCCAGCAATCTCAATCTGTACAACCGTGGGAGCATTGTAGATTTTTGCGATGGAAATCTTCGAGATTTTGTTCATCTGTGCAACAATCTCTTCATCAAGTGCATCCATTAGCGCTGATCCGAATGTTCCGGACAAGAATTTATCCTGTTCACGTATAAAGACGTCAACACACCCTTTAATTAAGGTATTGATCGCTTTGGCCCGCAACAATGCTACCCGGCTCGGCGTATCCAGCAGACCGTCAAGTCTGTCGCGAAGATTCTCTTTGCCACATAGCGGCAATAGCAACTCTTCCACTTCTTGATAAGATAAAATCTTCAGATGATGAGCATCTTCCAAGTCTATAATATTGTAACAGATATCATCTGCAGCCTCCACCAGATATACCAACGGGTGTCTCAGATAGCCTTTTGGATTAGAAGGATCTTTTAATAAGCCCAATTCATTGGCGATTTTTTCGAATGCTTTTTGCTCTTCTGTAAAAAAGCCATACTTCTTGCGGTGATGGCTTTTCTTAAGATGGCCATCAATGGCCAAACATGGATATTTCACGATGGACGCCAAAGAAGTATACGTCAATGCAAATCCTTTGGGATCTTTTCCCTGAAAGGCATGTGTCAGGATACGTAAGGCATTAGCATTTCCCTCAAAATGGGTTAAATCAGCCCATTCCTCAGCGGTAACCTGCTCTTGGTATTTACGCCCGTCTCCGTCTGTGAAGTAAGTCGATATGGCAGACTCACCCGAGTGGCCAAAGGCAGGATTACCCAAGTCATGTGAAAGGCATGCTGCAGAAATAATATTGCCGACTTCCTGAAGAAATGGATAATCCGCATCAAGATTGGGGTTTTCCTCTTTCAACTTTGCATAAAACATACGTCCCAAAGAGCGCCCAACGCTGGCTACTTCCAAACTATGGGTCAATCTGTTGTGAACGAATACAGCACCAGGCAGCGGAAAAACCTGTGTTTTATTCTGTAATCTTCGAAATGGGGAAGAAAAGATCAAACGATCATAATCCCGTTGAAATTCCGATCGCGCCACGAGATAGCTATCTACGCTCCGATCTTCGTAACCCCAGCGCTTTGCGGAGAGCAAATCTTTCCAATTCATTTTTTCAGACATAGCGCAAACTTAGATAAATTTGCCCTTAAATACAATTATAATCCTTGCGGCTCTGACCCAAAATTGCCTTAAACAGCGTTGGCCCACATTCGTTGCTTACTTCATTATTTCGTTTATTTAACTGCGATTATTAAACCAGGATCCTGGATTGAATAATAAAAGATTTTATAAATGCCTTCGATCAAAATCGTTTTTATACTGCTTAGATTCTGTATCTTTATGCTACAATACCAATAGGGATCAATCATGACAAAATATCAAACACTTATTCCAAAACATTTTGAAGGTACAATTGACGGCAAAAACACGCATTTGCTCTTATTAAAAAATGAAGGGGGGATGCAAGTCCTCTTAACTGACTACGGTGCACGTATTGTCAGTATTTTGGTTCCTGACAACAAAGGAAATTTGGTAGACGTTGCACTGGGTTTTGATTCTATTCAGGCCTATCTTGATTCTGACGAGAAATACCATGGTTGTACTGCAGGGCGTTTCGCAAACCGCATTGCAGATGGTAAATTTAAACTCAACGGAAAACAGTATACACTTCCTCAAAACAATGGCAACAATTGTCTTCATGGCGGTATATCCGGTTTTCATGACAAGGTTTGGGATAGAAGGGTTACCTACCAATCGCACGTCGAATTTTATTATGTTTCTCCAGATGGCGAGGAAGGTTTTCCTGGGAACCTAAAAGTGATGGTTTCCTATACCTTATCGCGAAATAATGAGATCATTATCAAATATCATGCGCAATCTGATGCCGATACACACATCAACTTAACTAACCATACATACTTCAATCTGGACGGAGAAGGTAGTGGTGACGTGTTGCAGCAGATCCTTCAGATCAATTCAGATGAAGTTTTATTTGTAGACGAGAATCAGATACCGAATGCAATAGTACCAGTGGAGGGCACTGCCTTCGACTTTCGCACACCCAAACCTATTGTACAAGATATTACTGCAAATAACGAACAATTGATTGCTGCCAAAGGCTATGACCATTGTTATGTCAACAACCAGCCTATTTCGCAGCCTTGCGCAACGGTCTATTCAAAAAATACGGGCATTCAGCTGGATGTTTTTACCACTGAACCGGGTGTGCAGCTTTATACAGCAAATTGGATGACTGGAAATGATTTTGGCAAAAAAGGCCATAGGTATCTCCCTTATGCCGGATTCTGCCTTGAAACGCAGCATTTCCCGGATACGCCCAACCAAGAAGACTTTCCTCCTACTTTGTTGCAAGCCGGAGAGTCATTTGACTCCGAGACACACTTTAAGTTCTCAATAAAAAAATAAGAAAATATAACGGCCGGTAAGCACATGCTTACCGGCCGTTATATTTTGCTATGTGCTGTCTTTTTCCAAGAAGACAACAGTACCTTTTATTTTAAAAGATCGTCTATTGCAGAATTAACTTTGTCAAAACAAAAAGTCGCTTTGACCTCTTCAAACATACGTTGAATCTGATCATTGCATAGATTTCCAATACTTCCTTCGTGGGTATGATTTACTTCTTTCGATGGCTTGAAGCGCCCTTCATCAATATCAATACCTATAGTTCGATAGGCTTCACGGAACGGCACCCCTTTAAGGACTTCATTATTGACCACTTCTACGGAGAATAGATAATCATATTTTGGATCGTCTAGGATATTTTCTTTAACGGATATGTTTTCCAACATGAAGGTTGCAATTTCAAGACATTCATTGAGTGATTGGAAAGCCGGGAATAAATTCTCTTTTAACAACTGAAGATCCCTATGGTAACCGGATGGCAAATTTGTAGTCATCAATGCGATCTCATTGGGCAATGCTTGAATCTTGTTACAGCGTGATCGGATCAACTCAAAGACATCAGGATTTTTCTTATGTGGCATAATACTCGATCCTGTGGTCAAATGGGCAGGAAATGAGATAAATCCAAAATTCTGGTTTATATAAAGACATACGTCCATGGCAAACTTAGCTAAGGTTGCAGCTATTGAACTCATACCCTGTGCCAAGATACGTTCGGTCTTACCGCGTCCCATCTGCGCATAGACCACATTATAATTGAGATCCTCAAATCCCAACAATTGTGTGGTCAGGGTCCTATCTAAAGGGAAAGATGAGCCATAACCTGCAGCGGATCCCAACGGGTTTTTATTACAAACCTTCCAGGCTGCACGCATCATCTCCAGATCATCGACAAGGCTTTCGGCGTATGCACCAAACCACAACCCAAACGATGAAGGCATGGCGATCTGCAAATGGGTGTAACCAGGGATTAGGATATGCTTATACTGCTCGCTGAGTTTTATTAATTCGCTAAAAAACGCTTCTGTATTGTGGATGATATGTTGAATTTCGGAGCGAAAGTACAACTTTAGATCGACCAATACCTGATCATTACGGGATCTGCCCGAATGTATTTTTTTACCTGCCTCACCGATACGCTGTGTAAGCAGCATTTCAACCTGCGAGTGCACGTCTTCCACAGAATCTTCAATGCTAAAATCTCCAGCAAGGATTTCGCTATAGATATTTTTTAGCTCTTGCTGAACGAGGGCCAGATCCTCATCCGTCATGAGATCTATACTGTTCAACATACGTGTGTGAGCCAATGAGCCCAAAACATCTGCAGCAGCAAGTTGCAGATCCATGACCCGGTCATTGCCCACAGTAAATGATTCTACAAAAGAATCTACATCTATATTTTTTTGCCAGATTTTCATTCTTCTTATTTTTTTAAATGCTATTTTAATCAGAAGCTTATGGCAGGTTTAGTATGGATTGAAGCTCCTGATAATTTTATGACATCCGATTTTTACAAAAATACCAATTGCAAACGGTTATATCAATGCAAAGATTACATACATTTTTTGGTCAATTCGTTAAAAAATGGAAAAATAGCGTCGATAAAATAGACTATTACAAAAAAAATATAATGTTAAAAGTTTGTTAAATCGGGATAAACACATATTATAAGTAACCACTCACTTTATTTTTAAAAGTTATTTTGTCAGTTTTTTAAGTATTCCTATGTTTGTAGTGTAAGGGAGATGAAAAAAGAGAAGATGGTAGGGTTAGTAAATACTTACCGCTTTAAATACACCAAAATTTCAAACCAAATATGATAGACCTCAAAGTCTTAAAACTTGAAAGAAATTACCTAACCAATTGTGAATCGAAATTTAAAGGCACGTCAAACCAAGATGTGCCTTTTTTCCTTTTTAGCATATTTTATTTTTCAATTGCTATTCTCCATTCTTTTCAAGCAGGTGTGCTATCTGGTATTCTTTGTTAACTAAGTGTGACAAGAGGACAATCCAAAGTTCTCTTTTAATTGAAATTTTGGCTACTTTTGTTTGACACAATTGAGCATATTCAATACAAAAAACGTATACGATGGGAACAGAAAGCAAGAGACAGCAACGTTTTGCTGGGGTAATTCAACAGGATTTAGCGGCATTATTTCAACGCGAGGGTCATTCATGGGCTCCCGGAGCATTTATTACGGTTACACGTGTTCGTGTTACGCCAGATTTGGCGATCGCACGCGTTTATGTGAGCTTTTTAAACACCAAGACAGCACAGGAAGGCATTAAGGCGATTCGTTCCAAAACAGCTGAAATACGTTACAAACTAGGCGCAAAAATTAAGAACCAAGTAAAGATCGTTCCTCAATTGGAATTTTTCCTTGACGACACCAACGAATATGTTGAACACATGGATAAACTATTTGATGAGATCAGTAAAGAGCCACGCCAACCAGAATAACATCCTCTTTCGCAGTATGCTAAACAACAATGGTATTTGAACTGGATACTAAAAAACTTGAATTCCCACACCCAAGCTATGCAGAAGCAGATGGTTTACTTGCTGTAGGTGGGGATCTTTCCACCGATCGCCTGCTACTCGCCTATAGTAATGGGATTTTCCCTTGGTTTGACGAGCGCAGCCCTATTCTCTGGTATGCCCCAAACCCTAGATTCGTGATCGATCCGCGCAAAATAAAAATCAGCAAGAGCATGGCGAGCGTCCTTCGGAAAAATATTTTTTCGTTCTCAATAGACCGCAACTTTAAAGCAGTCATTCATCATTGCGCAACTATGAATAGAAAAGATCAGGAAGGTACCTGGATTACAGCGGACATGATAGATGCCTATAGCAAACTTGCGGAGCTGGGTTATGCACATTCGGTGGAAGTTTGGCAAGATGGGATACTGGTTGGGGGCCTTTATGGTGTATTAATCAATGGTGTATTTTGCGGCGAAAGTATGTTTTCTAAAGTCGCCAACGCATCGAAGGCTGCACTAATTTACCTTGCACAAGAAATCGAATTACATCTAATTGATTGCCAATTCCATACTAGTCATCTGGAAAGTATGGGCGGAACATATCTTTCACTGACAGATTATTTAGCTATATTAACAAAAAAGCACAACAATGAGTAGTCCATATCGCAAACATTTTGACATCGCAACAGAGGTCACTTACCTAACGACACCGGGATCGGGCTTACTTTCACGTGAAACAAAGGCGTGGCGCGCCAAGAGAGACCGAGATTTCTTTGATTCAAACTCGAACTTACGTGAACAGCAGGGTGCGACCTTGGATGCCTGCCGGGCTACACTAGGTACATTTTTTAATTGTCCTTCCCAAAATGTCTTCTTATCCAGTTGTTTTTCCTCTGCTTTCAATGCACTGCTGGCCGGTTTACCTAAGCAAGCTAAGGTTCTTCTACTGAATAATGATTATCCTTCCGTTAATTTTCCGACGATATTAAGTGGTTTTGAACACCAATTTGTCACGATGGACGAACAACTGGAAGCAAATTTATTGGACACAATAGCGACATTTAAACCAGATGTCCTTATCCTCTCCATTGTTCAATACATTTCGGGATTAAAAATAGACCTATCTTTCATACAGGAATTGAAGCATCAGCATCCCGACTTGCTGATCGTCGGTGACGGCACCCAATTTTTGGGAACAGAACTCTTTAATTTTACACTTTCGGGATTTGACGCCGTATTATCCAGTGGATATAAATGGCTTATGGCTGGCTTTGGCAATGGCTTTGTGCTCTTAAGCGAAAGGCTCAAAGCGATGCTCTATGCGAATATTCAGGAAAACTACAGCTTTCTCAACAACCAATGGATGAATAAATCTGTGGTACAACTCTGTTTCGAGCCCGGCCATTTGGATACGTTGTCACACGGAACGCTACAGCAGTCTCTTCTTCAATTGGAGGAATGGGGGTTTGCCGAAACAGTGGCCTATACCCAAAAATTGATCGCAGATGCCCGTGCTGAGCTGTCCGACAGAAAACTGTTATTGAATAGCATCGTAAAACGACGTCCGCAGAGCAACATTTTCAACATACAGATCGACCACGACTATTATCAAACCCTCTTGGATGAGGGAATAAAATGCTTCCCCCGAGGTTCGGGAATCCGTATCGGATTTCATTTATACAACGATCACTCGGATCTTGAAAAGCTATTATATATTATTGACACCAAAGTAAAGTAAACATGAAATTTAGAATAGGAGATTTAGTACGGTTTGTTGATGAACCCATTGAGGGACATATTACATCCATGCAGCCCAACGATATTGTGGGCGTCACGGACGATACAGGTTTCGAAATCCCTGTACCGATGGATAAAATCACCCTTGTATTCGGCAATATGCGGCGCGCGGATGATGAGCTCGACCAGCATGCAACACCATTGACACCACATCGATTTATCGAGAAAGGGATACTTTTGGCGATCTCGGGAGATCACAAAGATGGACTCGCCAAATTACATATCATCAATGAAACAAGCTTTGAGCTACTGATATCCATATCCGAAGCAACTGCGAATAAAGTTAAAGGTATTTTCAGCAATAAGATACCTCCACACGACTCGATTCAGTTTTATACAGGAAACTTTGCAAATGTTGGAAAATGGCCGACTTTCCGCTTTCAGATCTTACGCCATAGCAGCATTTTGCAGGAGCTTACCTCGCCAATCAACAAAGAACAACGTGTGCGTCCAGTAGACCTTACTAACCCTAAAATGCTTAACGAAATTTTGGACGAAAAGATATGGTCCTACGAATTGGATAAGATCGAAGAAGATTTAGGATTGGACAAATTAAAAAATCATTTTATACCGCATCGTCCAAACAAAAAATAAGCTAGGTGTTTTTCATCTAGCTTATTTTTTTGGTAAACGCCTTCACTACTCCACCGAAGATCCAACCTTTTTGGTACTTAACACCAACAATAAGATACCTACCAGATAGACAATCCAGCCCCAGCGCATATGCAGGGATTTAGAAAGCAATTTATCAGCAAAGCCCCAACCGAAATAATTATTGATCTTAAACCAGACTGCTGTTATACTCAAAATATACCAGCAGGCTGCCAATCGCGTCATCCATTGATAAGCGCGAACTGCTCGAACAAAAAACAACAGCGCAGTCACCCCCAAAATCAGCAGGGTAATAAAGAACAAATAGGCATCTACCTGATAGAGGTTCCAATTTCCTTTAATAGGTACTTTTAAAAACGGCGTCATACTGGAAAAAAAGCAGATCACCAGTCCGACAATGGCAACGTATTTTTTGATAATAATCATAATTCAAATTGCTTTAAAATTCGTACGAATATAAGTTGAATATTAACACTTATATAACATGTCTTTCGCTTTTTGAAAAATTATTCTATTTTTAGAGACAATTCTCGTTCAGTGTTAGCCACATTGATGCTAATCAGGAATACACGGAGTAGTACTACAATGGGGTGATGTCTATAAATGGGAGAATAAATTTTTACGATTAAGCTGAATAATAAACATGAAAAGAGAAGTTGAGGAAATAGCCGCAGAACAACCTGCACAGCCAAACAAAAAGAAAAAAGTCTTTATTATTATCGGTATCGTCCTATTGGTGATCCTGGCCGGCGGCGGATATTACAATTATAACCAGCGACAAGCGATCCAAGGATTGGAGGTCGACAGCACGGCCACCGCTGCTATCGGGTATGAAAACGCAGACCCCAAAGACCTAGAGGATGCTGATGGTTGGAGTTCATTAGAAGACTATCAACACTGGAACAATGCCATCTTCACTATACCGGAATATGACAACATCCCCTTGCGTTACAGAAGGGGTATTACAAAGATTTTTATGGGCAATAACTATCTAGAACCTGTAGAGGATAAACCCATCTACAAATTTACCAGGATAAAAGACCGTGCTAAATCCGTTTTTTGTTATGGAAACTTTACCGATCGCAACGATTCAGATAGCTGGAATAAGGAAATGGCATTTTTGATTGAAAAAAACGATTACCAAAGCAGTGCGATCTGGATCATATCCGCGAAAGGCGATATCTTATTCTGGAAGGAATATTCAAGCGAACTGCCACTCATCAACAGCTTCAAAAAGGGACAGAAAATTTTTATGGATGAGATGAAGTTAGTGCCCGCTCCTGCCGATGGAATTATCGTCAAGAATAAGACCTCCAAATACGCATTAATTTACAATAAAAGCAGCAAAACTTTTGACAGCTATTGCCAATATAGTGACAGTGAAATTCAAGAAGCTACCGCCGCAGAAGAGACTCCGTATGTGGAAGAATTAGAAGATGTCACCGTGGACTCTGTTGGGGTAAATTCGGATATTAAAGAGTAGGCACTGCGTTTTTTAGCTCAAAACTTTCGTCACTGCCTATCGTGATGAAAATCATTTGGCCACAAACACAAAAATAAAACACTGTAATACAGATAGTTATTTAATAAAAAAAGCTATTTAAAATCTTTCTAAATTAATCCCTTTGACAGATTTTTGACACAAGCACAAAGCTTTTAAGCTACATTTGTACCGTTAAATATAAGCGAGGGATTAGAGCTTTGAAAAATCTTAAAGTATTAGCGTTTACTCATAAACATGTCGAACTAAAAGATCTAGGTAATCTAGTAATCTGCAATGAGGATTTAGAAAGTCGGCTCATCAATCTAAAGCATAGCTTAGATATTCCGGAGATCTTTTATATTGGTACTTGTAACCGAGTAGAGTTTGTATTTTATGGTGCTCATGAATTGACCCATGAATTTATCGCCGATTTTATGGGTAAGTTAAACTTCTGCGTACCCCAAGAAAGGCTACAATGCTATTTAGGACAGGTCAATAAATATGAGGGGATGGATGCTTTAAATCATTTACTTCGGATGTCCTGCTCACTTGAAAGTCTTGTCGTTGGAGAAAAAGAGATTCTGGCACAGGTAAGACGGGCTTATGATCGTTGCAGAGAGGCTGGTTTTACGGGAGATTTTTTACGCCTGATGATGGATCGACTTGTAAAAACAGCCAAAGAGGTGTACACCTATACTAAAATTTCCAGAAATCCCATTTCAGTTGTTTCGCTTGCTTACCGCAAATTGCGTGAGTTAAAACTGGTTGAAAACCCTAGAATCGTCATCATCGGTTCTGGAGAAACCAATCAGAATTTAGCGAAATATTTTCAAAAAAATCAAAAAGCTAAGTTTGTTATTTTCAACCGTACTGTGGAGAATGCCAAAGCCTTAGCCGAAGAATTGAATGCTGAAGCTTTTCCTTTAGCAGACATTGGTCAATATAAAGAAGGTTTCGATATTCTGATAACCTGTACAGGGGCTCCTACTTCAATTGTAGATAACGCTCTTTATCAATCCTTATTAAACGGAGAGACTGATAAAAAAGTGATCATTGACTTAGCCGTTCCGAATGATATTGATGCTGAAGTTCTCAAAAACAATCCGATTCATTATATCGAAGTGAGCAGCTTACAAGCAATTGCAGAGAAAAATATTCAAGAGCGCTATAATGAACTGGAAAGTGCGGAGAAGATCATTCAGGACAATATTGAGGAATTTTTACCGTTAATCAAACAACGCCGTGTGGAAGTTGCAATGCGTGAGGTTCCTGAAAAGATCAAAGAAATTAAATCTTTCGCCTTAAATGAAGTATTTGCCCAAGAAGTGCAGGCCTTAACGCCAGAGGCACGAGAGGTATTGGAAAAAGTGATCAACTATATGGAAAAAAAGTACATTAAGGTTCCGATGGTTATGGCGAAAGAAATTTTGGTTAAAACTCCCGAAACCGAGAAAAATTAGCATTCCTATCCCGAAGTTCTTTGTGCTTAACATACCCTCTAATTCTTGAGTATATCCTGTTTCTGCCGAGTGAAGCTAATCGCTGGCTGTTTTCTTTAAATTTCGGTTTATCAACTATTTCCTGACATATAATGACAGTAACGTGTCAACATATTCCCTCTATTTATTTATTTTTGTTCCGATAAATTGTTTTAAACAAATTTTCCGAAACTGTTCATTTCCGAAGCTGAATTGAATCAATAGCGCGCCCAGTGTGCATAGCATTTGTCGCTATCGGCAGAACATTTTTGTGATCGTTTTAATAGGTAAAGTAAAATTAACGTGAATAGAAAACTAATTATTGGTACCCGGGGAAGTGTTCTTGCCATGTGGCAGGCAAATTTTGTAAAAGATCGATTGGCAGAAATTGGAATTGAAGCAGAATTAAAGGTCATAAAAACTCAGGGTGATATCATACAGCATCTTCGTTTGGATAAATTGGAAGGCAAAGGATTTTTCACCAAAGAGCTTGAAGAAGAACTTTTAAGCGGGACCATTGATTTAGCTGTTCACTCTCACAAAGATTTACCTACAGTTAACCCACCGGGATTGATTATTGCAGCGGTTTCTGAGCGCGAAGATCCGTCGGAGCTATTAATTATACATAAAGATTGTGTAGACATTAAAAAGCGTCTTTCATTGAAGCACAATGCGACTGTTGGTACATCATCCAACCGTAGAAAAGCACAGATATCAGCGTTGCGCCCTGATCTGGAGTTTGACGATCTCCGTGGTAACTTGCAGACAAGGATGCAAAAGTTACGCGACGAGCAGTATGACGCTATTGTGCTTGCAAAGGCAGGGATTAGCCGTATTGAAATGGATATCAGTGATTTCCATGTAGAAGAAATCCCTCCTGTTGAAATTATTCCCGCTCCAGCGCAGGGAGTATTAGCGATCCAGATTCGCGAAGTTGATCAGGAGCTATTTGACGCTTTGCAGCCATTGAATAATGAAGAAGTAGCTAAAACAATCGCTGTAGAACGTTTGGTATTGAATAAGTTTGACGCAGGCTGTCATGCTCCGCTTGGCTGTTATTGCCGCAAGAGCGGCGATGAATATGAAGCTTGGGCTTCTATCGCCGAAACAAGTGAAGACTTCCCTGACCGGGTTTACCTGAGAGATACCGACACAATACGTTTAGCAGAGCGCATCTTCAGCAAATATTCAAAGGACAGAAAACTGCCGCAGTCTGTATTCATTTCCCGGGAGGTAGACGAAAACTCCTATTTTGCAAGGTCCATGGCCAAACATAATATTGCAATTGAAGGCCGTTCATTGATTAAAATATTTCCTATCATCAACAAATTGGATCCATTCATTTTGAAACATGTGGATTGGATCATATTTTCAAGTAAAAATGGTATTGAGCACTTCTTCAATTTGGAACCTCGTTTGAGTAAAAAAACTAAGATCGGTGTCATTGGGCGCGGATCTGAAGAGATTTTACGCAAGTATGATCGCGTCGCTGACTTTTCTGGCGACAGCGAGGGGATTAATATGGAAGAAATTGCAAAGAAATTTGCAGAACTGGCAAATGGTGGTACCGTACTTATTCCACGTGCAAAAGAATCTCTGGAAACAATCCAAAAAGCATTGAGTGCTGAAACGAAAATCATCAATATGCCGGTGTATGAAACTGTTTTAGAAGAAAATGTAGATCCATCGAATGCGGAAGTCTTGGTGTTTACGAGCCCAAGTAATGTGGAAGCTTATTTTGCGGACAATCTATTGGAACCTGGCCAGAAAGTAATCTGTATTGGTCGTTCTACAGGCGCAAAATTCGATGCGATGAATGTTTCTTATACACTTCCTTATTCTCCGGATGAAATTGGTCTTTCCGAAGCCGTTTTTGGATTGGAGTATTAGTCATTGGAAAAAGCCGTTCGTAAGTCAAACTGAGCTGATGGTTTTACCGCATTTGCATTTAAACAACAATAGATCATAAATAATCTTAATATAATGTTACAACGTCCGAGAAGAAATCGTAAATCTGCCGTGATTCGCGACATGATTCAAGAGACACGTTTAGACGCGTCAAATTTGATTTTCCCACTTTTTATCGTCGATGGGCAAAATCAAAAAACTGAGGTTAAATCGATGCCGGGCATCTATCGCTATTCTATAGACAACCTATTGAAAGAGGTAGAAAGCTGCTTAAAACTGGGTTTACGCTCATTTGATCTTTTCCCAAATATTGAGGAGTCACTAAAAGACAAGTATGCTACAGAAAGCTACCGTGACGGAAGTTTATACCTACGTGCTATTGCCGCTGTCAAGAAAAATTTCCCTGAGGCTTGCATCGTAACAGATGTTGCCATGGATCCTTACAGTAGCGATGGCCACGATGGCATTGTCGAAAACGGTGAAATCCTAAACGATGAGACATTAGAAGTATTGGGTAAAATGGCCTTGGCACATGCACAATCGGGTGCTGATATTATCGCGCCATCGGATATGATGGATGGCCGCATCGGTTACATCCGTGAGCTATTGGACCATAATGGTTTTACCCAAGTTTCTTTGATGTCTTATACGGCAAAATATGCTTCGGCTTATTATGGCCCTTTTAGAGATGCTTTAGGTTCTGCACCTAAACATGGGGACAAGAAAACTTACCAAATGAATCCTGCCAACGCAAAAGAAGCGCTTATCGAAGCCCAGCTTGATGCACAAGAAGGAGCTGATTTTCTAATGGTAAAACCTGGACTTCCCTACTTAGATATCGTTAAACTTCTAGCGGACAACTTCGATCTTCCCATTGCAGTGTATAATGTGAGCGGCGAATATGCGATGTTAAAAGCCGCGATTCAAAATGGATGGTTAGACGAACGTGTCATTCTAGAAACGCTATTAAGTTTCAAACGTGCCGGCGCTACTGCCATCCTATCTTACCACTCCAAAGAAGTATTGGAGAAAGGCTTTATTCCGCATTCAACTATTTAGACTATGCAAGCACCTGATATATCAAGAGCACAATCTGCTGAGCTATTCGAAAAAGCAAAACAATATTTCCCTGGAGGTGTAAACTCTCCTGTTAGGGCCTTCAAATCCGTATATGGTACCCCATTATTTATTGAGCGTGGCGATAAGGCACATCTTTGGGATGCGGACGGGAATGAATTCATCGATTTTTGCTGCTCATGGGGCCCCCTAATTTTAGGGCACAATAATGATCAAGTTCGTGAAGCAGTAGTGGCACAACTCGGCAAAGGCTTAAGTTTTGGCGCTCCAACGGCATTGGAGAACCAACTGGCTGAGTTGATTATCGAAAACAATAGATTTATTGAGAAAATTCGCTTTGTCAGCTCTGGCACCGAGGCTGTAATGTCTGCAATCCGTTTGGCTAGAGGCTATACGAAACGGGATAAGATCATCAAATTTGATGGCTGTTATCATGGGCACTCCGATTCTCTTTTGGTGAAAGCTGGTTCGGGTTTGGTCACCTTTGGTGAAACATCTTCGGCCGGTGTACCTAAAGCATTTGCAGACGAAACCATTGTTATTGAATTAAACGATAAGCAAGCTTTAATAGCTGCTTTTGCAGAATTTAAAGATCAGATCGCGGCAGTTATTATTGAGGGTATCCCTGCAAACAATGGACTATTGTTGCAGTCTAAGGAATATATTCACTTCTTGCGTGAGATCACCAAAGAAAATGGTGCATTGTTGATAATGGATGAAGTGATTACCGGATTCCGGATCGGCTTTGAAGGGGCTTCTGCGTACTATGATATACAACCGGATATTATCACCTATGGAAAAATTATTGGTGGCGGAATGCCTGTCGGCGCTTATGGCGCATCGAAAGAGTTGATGGCTTGTATTTCTCCTGACGGTGCCGTTTACCAAGCCGGAACTTTATCGGGCAATCCAGTTGCAATGGCTGCCGGTATTGCAGCATTGGGCATCTTAGCTCAAAAGGATTTTTACACAAATTTAAATGCCAAAACAGAAGCTTTCGTCAATGATATGCGTGCTTACATTGCCGAGAAAGGATATAAGGTTCAACTTTTCCATGTGGCTTCTATTTTTTGGTTTGCATTCACTGAACAGCAAGAAATTAAAAAAGCCAGTGAGATCGATCCTAAATCAATGGAATCCTATAAAGTAATGCACCGAGAATTGTTAAATCGTGGTGTTTATTTTGGTCCATCTGGATATGAAGTCGGCTTTGTTTCTGACGCACATACCAAAGCGGACCTTGATCAGGCTAAACAACATATTTTTGATGCTTTGGATATTGTCTTTAGCGCATAAAAATCAAACTACTATAAAAAAGCCCTCCATTATTAATATATTAATGGAGGGCTTTTTTATAGGTTAGCGGAAGTTTCGGTTTGAATCAGCGGCCTTATTAAAGTTTGTTGGCCAACTTCTTATCTTTGGACTTCATCTTATTCAGTCCGGCGATAAGTTCATCCAATGAAAACTTGCCTTTGATATCCATGAATACACTTTCGTCTTCATTATCGTGGACCAGTAGTGAAACACGCTCAATAACATTATTTTTATCAATACGGGCGTTCAATGATATTTCTTGTCCATCGGTATTAACAACCAAAAGTTCCTCAAATTTATTCTTCCTTAAAAACTTATGGTAGTCGTCCAAAATACGTGCATTCTTTGTTTTATCATTATTAGAAAGCGTCAGCATTCTGAACTTCTTCAATTTCTTTACAATTTCGGCCATTGCACGGGCATCTTCATCACTTCCATCCTTTAAGGCTTTTTTCATAAAGGGTTTTGTTAACCACATCGGTAAATTAATGGCAACAATCTCCGCATCGTCAGATACATTAGACCGGCTGATGAAATCCATATTGGAAGTTTTTTTTATCATGCAGGACTGCATGGACAGAAGCAGGCCAACGAGACATAACAAGGTTAGTAATCTTTTCATAATTCTTATTTTTTCTCGTTATCGCCTTTATTCTTATTGGCTTTATTATTGCCTTCATTGACCAAGTTAGTCACGTCTTTCAACGGTATTTCCCCATCAAGGATCATAAATAGATTTTGTCCATCTCCGTTGATTGTGAGTAGAAGATTGTTCAAAATATCAGCATTTACAGACATATTTTCCACCATAAAGCGAATATCTTGGCCTTCGCTGTTGAGCGACATGAGTTCCTCATATTTTAAATTGGAAACCGCCCCCCGGATAATATCTGTCAAGGCTTTATCTTCACCATCCTCAACAATAAGCATACGCAGTGATTTAACGTTCTTTAGCAGCGGGCTGATCGTCTGCATATCATCATCGTCTATTTTCAAATTACCCAACAGTTTGAACATCGGTGCTCCAATTTTAAGTGTTGTTACACCTTTCTTTCCCTGATATTGTTCAAATAGCTTATCCAATTTTGAAATTTGTGCATTTGCCATACTTGCTACAAGTAGAAGGCAAGCTATAAAAAAACCTTTCATATTATTTTAGTTAATTGTTATTGACATTTGTTTTATGTTCATTGCTTTATCTACGCCATTTTCCAGATTATTTGCCAGCAGGCCCAATGACTTTAAAGTCAATTCGACGGCTTCCTGCTCGTTAGTAACAGGCTTGCCGTTCAAGACAACATAATCTGCTTGATAGGCCTCTGATGTTTTCGATTCCAAACTTTCAGTTGCCACTTCCTTCTTCCCTATCCCATTTTCGGTTTGTTTTTCAACTCTTGGACGTTTGACTGTCTCTGCTGTCTGTAATGTTTTAGTACGCTTAACTACCTGAATCCTATCTTCAGCAGGAGGATGCACTATTTCTGTGCTCGGATGTTCGACGGGCACATTGTCCGCTGGTTTGCGATTATTTATTTCCTTTTCGGCGAGTAAAGGTGATTGTATTGCTGATTGCTGGTTTAGAAATAATGCTAAGCCTATACTCATCAAAAGCACTGCCGCTGCCGCGTATTTTATCCAGCTGTAATTCCACCATATATTCTCTTTTTTAATTTCGTTGCTCTTGCCTTCAAAATCCTCGAAGGACCATTCCATCTTGAGACTCTTCTCTTCGTTCAATGACTGAAAAAAGAAATCCTCCGAATTTTTCAATTCTTTTTCTTCCTCTAATGACGACTGCCCATTAAAGTATTTGTCTTTCAATTCCTTTAACCTTTTATCTTCCATCACGCTATATCTTATTGTTCGTTGATCTGAAAACCATAACACCTATTTTTTATCGGAATAAATGCGCGCGGTTTCGTAATCGAATAATTTTGTCAACTGCTCTTTCACCTTTTGTCTTGCGCGCATCAGATTAACCCGCACTGCCGACTCGCCCATTTCCAGTACCTCAGCGATTTCATCAATGTCATAGTCCTCAACATCGCGCAGATGCATCACAAGCCGTTGTTTTTCGGGAAGAGAATTGATCATCTTGACGATAATTTCCTTTGTATTTCCAATAGTATACTCTGTTGTCGACACCGCCTGATATTGATTGACATAATCCGATCTAACCTTATCTTTTTTAATCCGATTTAATGCCTCATTTTTTACACTCTGCATGCAAAAAGCTTCCATATTTTTATATTGAAGCAACTGATCTTTCAATTGCCACAACCGCATCATCACATTCTGTACCGCATTAAAAGCTTCATCATCATCGACCAAGATCCGTTTCGCGAAGCGAAATAGCTTATCCTTATGGATGAAAACGGTATTTTTAAATTGCTCTTGGTTCATGCTATCGTCAATATTGAGATTTACTCTGTTTTAGTTTCTAATCGGCTTTTGCACCATCTCAATATCACCTCCGCCTTTTATATCATCAAGACATTTCAGCATATTGATTTATTACATCTAATATGACTATTTTTTTAAGATTATTTATTTCACAGTAGATTATTCCTAAATCAGCATTGAAAAAGCCCTATTTTAACCTTATTACAAACAAAACATAGTTACCAACTGTTACTTGATATGCTGAATGATTAAAAAATTAAACAGAAAAATTATGAAGTACTACAGAATTACAGGTATTACTGCTGCATTAGCGTTGATGGCTGGCGCTATCGGATGTAACAACTCCTCTACAAAAAGTACAGATAGGGCTGACTCAAGCAGCAGTATGGACACCAATACCGCACAAAAAATGGACGCTATCACGGTTAATCCGATTGCAGACTCCAAAGAATTTCCTGGAGCTGATCTACAGATCGCGTCGATCACTGCAGAAAAGGTAGGAACAGACTCCGCAAAAGTAACTGTAAAATATGCAGTTAAGAATTTCAAATTGACTGAGATGACCGATGATGCCCATGCTGCCCATATGGCAAATTCGCATGATGGACAACATATTCATTTTATTTTAGACAATAAACCTTACACGGCTCTTTACAAGCCCGAGAACTCTGTAACAGTACCGTTAAATTCGGAACATTACCTGCTCTCATTTTTATCAAGATCCTATCATGAATCCATAAAAACCACTGAAGCTTCTAAATTGGTAAAATTTAAGATTGATGCAACGGGTAAATTGACAACAGATGCGATGCCAAAGGAACCATCACTTTTCTATTCTCGACCTAAAGGTGAGTACAAGGGTGATGAAACAAAAAATCTACTGTTGGATTTTTACTTGGTCAATACTAAACTTGCACCAGATGGAAATAAGGTCGTAGCGGATATCAACGGGAAGACATTTACATTGGATAAATGGGGTCCTTATGAAATTAAAGGCTTACCATTAGGTGATACTAAGGTAAAACTGACTTTGGTAGATAAAGAAGGTAATGCTGTTACTGGAGATAACGTTTCGGTAGAACGTGATATCAAACTGTCTGAAAAATAAATTGACGGCTGTCCTAAACACAAAAGAGTCACATTTTAATGTGACTCTTTTGTGTTTAGGACAAACTTTGAGCGACAAAAAGAGATTGTCTGTATTCTTTTTTGATTAAGGCAGTTTGTCAAAATTAATTTTCGGTGCATTATTTTTATGCTGGAATTCAAACCTACTTCCTAACTTAACAACGTCATTAAAGAAACCACCATTTCTAAGGAAGTATCCGTTTTTGGTAATGCCGCCGATTGCATCAATGCGTTGATTTGCACGATAGGTATTATCGACACTAAAAGAAGCCTCCTGTACAGCTTTCCATTGTCCATCATAGACCCATTGATTGCCAAACTCAACCTGTCTACCCAGGTAGCCTTGATTAGGACTAAAGTTCTATAAGAAACTATGGAATCGTTTGAGGTAGGTGTTTGTCTGCGGACGTTTGAAGCTTGCGATCAAATTCCATGCATGCTCTTCGGGTACAAAAAACCAAGCCGTATAATCAGTATTCCCTTTTCCATCGGGCACGCCTTTCAAGAGAAACTTATAGGTTACCCCTGCCTTCCAAAAGTACTTACGGTAACTCTGTCCGCCCGACCCTTCATTTCCAAACTCACCCGAATGCACATCCTTTCCTTTCTTTAGTAGATGGATTTTTTGTTCCTCCGGAATACTTTTCGGGTCATCTGTGTGGAATGGACTCCATACGGAAAATAAGATACGTCGCTCGGTTTCTGAATTAACCTGTATACCAAAGTAGCCTTCGCCAAAACCATTCGCCATAAAATAGGACCCAATTTTATCTTCTCCTTGAGGGACGGTTACTTCGTTATAATAGTAACTAACGTTTCCCTCCGTAGGAACAGTATAATTTAGATGACAAGAAGGGCCTCTTCTGGACCAATAGTAATACTCAGGATCATTGGAAAATAGAAGACCTTCCGAAGCCGCTTCGCCGCTCACAAGCAATTCGGTTACATTGGCAAAATTGCTTCCCGATTTACTTAAGCCCTTTAAATTTACCTGAACGTAACCGGGCGATATTACATCAATGGAAAAAGGCGCTGTTTCCGACAGCGCAGTACTTTCCACATTCACGATCGCCTTTTTTCCTAAAGCGTCTACTGCTATTTTGGATTTTCCAGCATCGTTTTTTACCCTCAGTTTCAAAGTCAATTTCCCCGCCTTTTGAGCCCTAAAATACACCGATACCACTTCCTGATCGCTTGACCATTTTACAAGGCCATTACGACCGGAAATTTCTGCTTCACCAGTTTGTCCTGCGGTAATGAAAGCATTCCCAGCAAGTGGTACGGCATAAGTCTTCCCTACTGCCTGCGCTATACTGCTTATCGAAAGGCAGGATAAAACTCCCATAAAGATTTACTGGATAAAGTGTTTTCTTTTCATACTTTATTTTTTTTATCAATTTATATATCAAACCTAGGCTAGTTATACGACCTGCGGTTATTCATGCTTGCCATCAATTCGAGATGCTGCTATACTCGAATACTTCACGAAACCAAACTCCTTTAGCTATTTTGAAACTCAATTTATCAGCTATCTTTCCGTTGCACTTTACTATTGAATAAGGGTGTTATCGGTTCTCGAGCTGGATTATTGTATGAAGATAAGATTTAGATTTACAGAAAAAGAAAGGAAATGTATATCAATCGATTGTGTAAAATTTATCTAAGTACATGACAAAATTTATAACAATTTCTGTCAATAGATCCGCAATCTAAGCTTGTACATCAACATCTGTACGATGGCACAACGCATCTTTCTACTTTCCTCGGCCCTCATTACCTTCACGATACAAATATGCACCCTAAATCAAGCGATGTCAATAGCAGCAGACAGCGGCGAAGAAATACGCCCAAATCCGATGGAAAACGGTTAAAAATGACACCTAAACACGGGGAGCCCTGACCTCAACAAGAGTGATCCTTGAGCTTAACAAGGGCTAAGGTAGGGTGATCCTTTAGTCGATGTAGTATGTTTCTTGTGTCAAGCTTGAGTGAAGCATAAAATTGCGGGTTTTCCAACCCTGACTTTTTCTTATCCCGATCCCAGGTTGAACGTGGTTCCACCTGTAAGATAGACTAAGTTTATCGGAACCTGTGTTGCATGGCTGAGATTAAGAATATACGAGTGGAGCTATAAGATAGACAACACACTTTCTTTGGCGGGAATGACATAAAAAAAGTGAAGGATCCACCCTTCACTTTTCCACACGATGTTAATAAAATGTTGAAAACCTCATTTCGTTTTTAAGGTGATCCCTCAAGTTACTCACAACTTGTTGATATTGCTGTTTGATATCTTAAAAATGGCTAAAAACCAACACTTTTCAAGTTTAATCCTGTACGTTCGTCCAAACCGAACATTAAGTTCATATTTTGCACTGCCTGTCCAGATGCCCCTTTCAGTAGATTATCTGTTGCATTTAAAATAAGTAACTTATTTCCGTGCTTTTCGAGGTGGATAATACTTTTATTGGTGTTGACAACCTGCTTGAGATCGATATTTTTTTTGCTGACATGCGTAAAAGGGTGGGCTGCATAATACGTGTCGTATACTTCGTAAGCCTCTTCTTCGGACAAGTCCGTATCAACATAAATTGCCGAAAAAATTCCTCTTGCAAAATCACCACGTTGCGGCACAAAATTAATTCTTTCAGCGGCACGTTCCAGCAACGACCTATTTGACACAGGTAAAAACCCCTCTTGAAGCTGATCCAGTGACTCGGAAATTTCCTGCAAATGCTGGTGCTCAAAAGATTTGTAAGCAGAAAGGTTATTGTTGCGCCAAGAAAAATGTGTCGTCGCTCCTGGCTTCTGTCCTGCTCCTGTGGATCCAGTTGTTGCATTCACATGGATTTGGTCTGGCAACAAACCTTGACTAGCCAATGGCAATAAAGCCAGTTGGATATTTGTAGCAAAGCATCCTGGATTCGCAATATATTGAGCTGCTTTGATTGCTTCTTTGTTTAGTTCGGGAAGCCCGTATACAAATTGCTGTCCTTGATAAGCCGTATTCGCCCGGAGCCGGTAATCTTGAGAAAGATCAATAATCTTTACGGAAGCATCTACTGTATTTGCATCTAAAAATTTGCGTGCATCACCATGACCAACACATAAAAACAAGACATCAATATCGGAGTGAAAGTCCGCAGAGAAGCTCAATTCAGTATCACCAAATAAATCATTGTGAACTTCATATAACTTATTTCCTGCATTGGAAGCACTATTGGCAAATACGATTTCCACCTCAGGATGATAAATCAATACGCGTAATAATTCACCACCGGTATATCCTGCCGAACCAATTATTCCTACTCTTATCATTTTCTTGAATTTAGTATTTAGGTATGCGTTATAAAAAGTCGTGCAATGTATTTTTTCCAACGAATTTTACCGTAGGAAAAAACACATTGCGTAAACAGAGGTAATTTATTTTTGATTCACTTTATGCCAAATGATCGTTTGATTTCCAAAGATTTTGGAGAAACCTTTCACATCATCACCTGTATAGCCTTTATTCATTTCACCGTAGCTACCAAATTTATTGGACATCAAATCATGCTCGGACTCGACACCAATAACGACAAAACGGTATGGATGAAGTTCTACGATCACGCGGCCAGTCACAGTCTCTTGTGAGGATTGCAAGAATGCTTCAATATCGCGCATCACAGGATCGTGCATCTGTCCTTCGTGCATATAATTACCGTAGAAAGCAGCGATCTGATCTTTCCAGGATAATTGCCATTTGGTTAAGGTATGCTTTTCCAAGGTGTGATGTGCCTTAATTAGAATCACTGAAGCTGCAGCTTCAAAACCTACACGTCCCTTGATACCGATGATTGTATCTCCGACATGAATATCACGACCGATACCATAAGGCTGAGCAATGGCTTGCAATTCTTGAATGACCTTAACAGAAGCCATTTTCTCTCCGTTTAGAGCAACTGGTTCACCCTTTTCAAAATCTATTGTAATTTGCTGTGGTTCTGAAGAAGTAACTGGAGTTGGCCAAGCTGATTCAGGCAAATATTGATTGGATGTCAATGTTTCTGCTCCACCAACAGAAGTACCCCAAAGGCCCTTATTGATCGAATATTTCGCTTTTTCAGCGGAGTATTCAACCCCATGTTTGTTCAAATATTCTATTTCGGCTTCACGCGACAATTGTAGGTCACGGATAGGTGTAATAATTTCAACCCCTGGGATTAACGTCTGGAAAATCATATCAAAACGCACCTGATCATTCCCTGCACCTGTAGATCCATGAGCAACACATTCAGCACCGATTTGCTTTGCATAATTTGCAATAGCAGTAGCCTGACATACACGCTCTGCAGAAACTGACAATGGGTAAGTCGCATTCTTTAGCACATTACCGAAAATCAAGTATTTAATAGTTTCGCGGTAATAGTCTGCTGTTTCGTCAATCGCCGTATGTGATTTTACACCTAATGCATAAGCACGTGCTTCAATATTCTTCAATTCTTCATCCGAAAAACCACCTGTATTTACAACGACCGAATGAACCTCTAAACCTAAATCTTGCGTAAGATAAATACAACAAAACGAAGTATCTAATCCTCCGCTGAATGCTAAAACTACTTTTTTCATTGAGATAAATTGTTTTTTTATTATGCTGAAACTCTTCTTAAGCGACCGGCTCAAATTAAGCCTGAAGCTAGCTGTTTCATCACTGTTCATTATTTATTTTCAATGGCTGCTAGGCCAGTTGACATACTATGCATGAAACTTATCAAAATCCTTTTGCGACTTTTTTGTGCTTAGACAAATTGATAGAGGCAAACTTATTTGCCGATTTCCAGAACTTCGCCTGTATACGTTTTAATAACGATTGTTTTTGTGTAATTCTTTCCAAGCGTTCCTTGGCCTCATGCTTGCGCTGGATCTTCTCACGCAATTCACGCTCTTTTTCTTCCGGGTCCCAAAGCATGGCTGTGCACATGCAATTTTTACGGTCTTTACTCATCAGAATTTCATAGTTGACACAACTCTGACAGCCTTTCCAAAATTCATCATCTGTAGTCAGTTCAGAATATGGAACCGGTTCATAACCTAATTCCGAATTGATTTTCATTACGGCGAACCCCGTTGTCAAGCCAAAAATCTTTGCTTTGGGGTATTTTTCACGAGATAGGTCGAAGACTCTTTTTTGATTGCTTTGGCCAAACCTACTTTTCGGAATTCGGGATTGACAATCAGACCGGAGTTGGCAACATAATCGCCATGTCCCCAAGTTTCTATATAACAAAAACCTGCCCATCGGCCATCTTTATGTAAAGCAATCACTGCTTTACCTTCATTCATTTTGTTGGCAACGTACTCTGGTTTACGACGCGCAATACCAGTGCCACGAGCCTTTGCAGACTCGAACATTTCGTCGCAAATAACCTCCGCATAATGTGCATGCTCAGGTTTAGCCGGGATAATTAAAAAATCTGATATAGTCATTGACTTACGACCCTAATAATAAAACAACAACTACCGCCGTGTTTTGTTGACTAACTAAATTAAAATAACGGATTCAAAACCATCGGACAATCATGGTCTTACTTGGAAAGATTCACTACCTCAAATCAAGCCCGAGGTAGTATGGGTCGTCGGAAGCGTAAAACAGGTATTTCTACGAAAATGAAAGCACAGAAGACCTTCTTCATAAACTTTTCAAAAGTTTGAATACAAGAATAATCTTTCTTTTTGTTCTGTTTCATTTTTTTATGATCTGTCAATTGTTTCTGACCATGCAAATGTATAAAAATATTTTTTTCTTTTCCACAATATTCTCATTGATTTTTTGCAAAAATTCAAAATTCAAAATCGAACACAAAACCTACCATGTAAGCTTCATTTTCAAGCGATTAATCCGCAACAACACGGGACTATACTGCACCCATTAGCGATGTTAATTTGACAATAAAACAGATAAAGGTTTAAGGCTTTATCAATTGAAATTGATGTTTTCGCTATTGGTTCGTTATTTTTAGTCAAAAACGATACTTTTGTAAGGATCATTTAACGGAGAGTAATATGTCACCAAGTTTAATTTTCTATATTATTTTTGCGGTCCCTTACATTGTATTTATGTATTGGCTCGTTAAACAGGACAAACATAAGTATGCCTGGGGGATAGCAATCATTACTATCGTTGCCATATTGGCGATCTACGTATCGCAGAAAGCCAGTAAAGTGGCCATGGACAATTATCAACAGCATCAGATCGATTCGAGAGAAATCGAACGGGAAGAGCGTTTACAAAAACAACAGGATAGTATTAATCATGCTCAACAATAAAAAAAGCGGTATTAACCGCTTTTTTTTATTGTTCGCTTGCATCGTTTGGAATAATTCCTTCCAATTTAAAGAGAAAAGCATACGCTAATGCGATTTCCTTTAAATAGTCAAATCGACCAGAGGCTCCACCATGGCCATAATCCATATCTGTTTTCAAAAGTAAAACCGCATCCCCAATTTTTGTTGCCCGCAGTTTCGCCACCCATTTAGCCGGTTCAAAATACTGCACCTGACTATCGTGTAGCCCCGTCGTAACAAGCAAATTTGGATACTCTTTCGATTCAATATTCTCGTAAGGCGAATAGCTTTTCATATAAAAATAAGCCTCCTCTTCATTTGGATTACCCCATTCATCATATTCATTTGTCGTCAACGGTATGGTATCGTCCAGCATGGTATTCACAACGTCCACAAAGGGAACCTGAGCTATAATGCCATGGTATTGCTCGGGTGCAATATTAGCAACTACCCCCATTAGCAGACCTCCAGCACTACCTCCTTGTGCATAGAGATGTTCCGGTGCACAATAATGCTGGTCAATCAAATATTGACCACAATCCACAAAATCATAAAAGGTATTCATCTTCTGCATCATCTTTCCCGCTTCATACCACTGACGCCCCATTTCTTCTCCACCTCTAATATGCGCCAAGGCGTAGATAAAGCCACGATCCAGTAAACTCAGTCTATTGCTTGAAAAAGTAGGATCCATCGAAGCTCCATAGGATCCATAGGCGTATTGCAATAAAGGAGCTGTGCCATCCAGTTTGGTTCCTTTCTTATATACAATAGATATAGGTACCTGAACACCGTCTCTTGCAATCGCAAAGATACGTTCGGTGATATAGGCTGCTTGGTCATACCCCCCCAAAACTTCCTGTTGCTTCAATAATACTTTACGCTGTTCGGACATATCATACTCGTAGACCGAGTTTGGCGTTACTAAAGAAGTATAACCATATCGCAGTTTCTGACTATTGTATTCCGCATTTATGGCAGGATATACCGTGTAGGCAACCTCTCCAAAATCCAGATAATGCTGTTGATGACTATTTAAATTATAAATCGCTAATTGAGTCAATCCATTTTTCCGTTCAGCAATCGCCAAAAAATCCTTAAATTCCTCAATATCACTGATCAATACATCTGGTCGATGGTCTAGGAATATTTGCCAATGAATACGCTCGGTACGATCTAATGGACATTGCATGATTCGAAAATTAATAGCCCCATCATTCGTAAGGATTAAAAACCGATCTTCCAACACAACAACAGAATAAAGAACATCGTGGATCCTAGGCTGAAAAACACGAAATGCCGACTGCGGGAAATCCGCATCCAACAACCAGATTTCCGAAGATAAAGTTCCCTCCGAATTGATAAAGATATATTTTCCATTTTTCGATTTACCAACTGCAATATAATTTGTGTTATCTTTTTCTTCATAAACAACCACATCCGAAGCTGGATCACTTCCCAATGTATGCCGCATAATCTTTTCACTGAGCAACGTAATAGGGTTCTTTGCGGTATAAAAAAGGGTTAGGTTATCATTTCCCCAAATTGCCGCCCCCTCGGTATTTCTTATCTGATCGGGAAAAATTGCTCCAGTCTCCAGATCCTTCACATATATGGTATATTCTCTACGGGAAACGGTATCTACACTAAAAGCAAGCAACCGGTTATCCGGACTCACTGAAAATCCTTTTGCTGTATAATATGCATGTCCCTGAGCAAGCTGGTCAACATCTAGCAACACTTGTTCTTCGGCATCGAGTGTACCCTTTTTCCGACAGAATTTAAAATATTGTTTTCCCTCTTCTGTCCGGCTATAATAATAGTAGCCGTTTTTGTAATAAGGCACTGACTCGTCTTTTTCTTTAATACGAGATTTAAGTTCATGAAATAAATCTTCCTGCAGGTGCGCAGTATCTTCAAGCATCAAGTTGGTATAAGAATTCTCTCTCTCAAGATAATCAATCACTTCTTGAGCTTTTTCTCCCTTTTTAAAGTAATCGATCATCCAGTAATAATCATCTTGAACAGTATCATTATGCACCTTTCTGATATGGGGATAAACAGCTGCTTTTGGGCCCATCACGTTAGGCCAGTATATTTTTTTATTGTGTTGCATTCTCTTGTAATATGCTATTTTGATAAACTCTTTTTAGGAAACGGCCTGTTTCACTGGAGTAAAACAGCGTTTGTTTAGAAATGGGTTGAATTTAAGATATTTCTTCAACAGTTCGGCGTTAAGGAATAGATTATAAGTACTTTTAATAAAAATTAACAGTTCAGAAGATGCATTAGCATTATCTTTGCTATTCTACTTCAGTCAGGCGTTGTTGCACTTACCTACGTAAGAAGAACATGGGCAGGAAGAAAATTTAATATAAACAGAATAGCTTATCATGTGTCATAGCTTCATTGAAAAGAATGAGTGCAGACACCTTAATCAATACTTATTTGCATATGAATTTAAAGAAATCACTATATCTCATTACTTTGGGTTCTTTACCTCTCTTTTCTTTCGGGCAGTCGGACACCATTCCAGCGAATTGGTTCAATCTGGATTATAAAACGGACGGGGTTATGGGAATCAGTACCGAAAAAACCTATAAGACTTTGTTGAAAGGAAAAAAATCTATCCCAGTCATTGTTGGTGTCCTGGATGGTGGGGTGGATATTCATCATGAGGATCTCAAAGATGTGGTGTGGATCAACACGAAAGATAGTCTCTCCAATGGTGTGGACAACGATGGTAATGGCTATATCAACGATAAATACGGCTGGAATTTTATTGGAAATGCTGATGGAAAGAATGTTCAGTTTGACAACTTGGAATTGACAAGGATGCTTAAAACATTGGATCAAAAATTTGCTAACATCACAGCTGCATCTGAGCTCAATGAGGTAAGCAGAAAAGCCTTCGACAACTATCGAAAGATGACTGCTGAATATAAAAACAAACTCGAAGAAGCGAAGATGGGACAGTTTTCATATGATGCGCTAAAACGCAATATAGATGCTGTCGTCCGTGAAATCGGCAAGAAACCCGAAGACATCACGCAAGAAGATATAGACAATTTTAAGGCAACCTCGAGCACCCAACGAATTGCGCTAGGCTATGCTAAAGATGAAATACAAAATGGTGGCTTTGCCAAATTTTTCGATGATATTACCGAAGGCGCAAAATACTTCAATAACCAGGTAGATTACCATTTAAATAAAGCGTACAATTCCCGACCGATCGTTGGAGATGATTACGAAGATGCTTCGGAGCGGTACTATGGTAATGCTGATGTGAAAGGTCCAGATGCATTACATGGAAGCCATGTGGCGGGAATTATCGGCGCAAAACGTAATAACAATATTGGTATTAACGGAGTAGCAGACAATGTTAAGATACTTACCGTTAGACTTGTCCCTGATGGTGATGAGCGCGATAAAGATGTGGCAAATGCGATTCGTTATGCAACAGACAACGGCGCAAAAGTAATTAATATGAGCTTCGGGAAGGGGTACGCCTATAATAAACAGACCGTTGATGATGCCGTCAAATATGCTGAATCAAAAGATGTATTGATGATCCATGCTGCAGGGAATGACAGTGAAGATAACGATATTGAGCCTAATTTTCCGATGAAATATTATACTGATGCAAAAGGGGATACAACCGGCGTTGCCAACGCTTGGATCACAGTAGGCGCAACTGGCCTTCGCCTAGACAACGAGCTTCTCGCAGATTTTTCCAATTATGGTAAAAAAACTGTCGATGTTTTTGCACCTGGTGTGCACATCAATTCAACTATACCAGATTCGAAGTATAAAGAAGAACAGGGTACGAGTATGGCTGCTCCAGTTGTTGCCGGTTTAGCCGCAATGATCCGTTCTTATTATCCAACTTTGAGTGCAGTGGAAACCAAAAGGATTATTATGGAATCAGTGGAAAAACCAGACCAACTGGTACAAGTGAAAGTTGGTGAAGATGCAACAAAAACGGTTCGCCTATCCGATATATCCGTCACTGGCGGTATTGTCAATGCCTATAATGCTATCATTAAAGCAGAGGAATATACCAACAGAAAGAAAAAATAAATATTTTCTCGTTTTTTATACCAAAACCACCTTTTGTCCGTTTAATTATTTAACTTACAGAGACAAAACACAAGATGCTTATGGTAGAAAATTTTACCCAATCAGAAAACGAAGTTCAAAATTTGATCACCCAAAATGAAAAGGTAATGACAGACGAGGACATTGAAAATGAATTAAAACTTCAATTACCAAAAATGTTGCTTCATCCAAGCAAAAGATGTATTAAGAATATCCTCGCATATTCTAAACAACTGGAAAAAAGAAAAGCCTAATCTCGGAGATTAGGCTTTTCTTTTTAAACTTACACACCCAGTACCATACAGTGTAAACCAGCTACATTATTTTTGCGCTATGTAATTTAACGATAGATTATTCCCCATGTAATGCATTCCAAAATTTCTTTTTTGATGGAAATTTTGGCTAGTTTTGAAGCAATGTTAAAACAAGAACGATACAAGGCTTTTGTAGATTATTTCTCCAAAAATAGTCCTGATGCGCAGACAGAACTCAATTATGGCAATGCATTTGAATTACTTGTTGCGGTTATTTTATCTGCGCAGTGTACAGATAAAAGAATCAATCAGGTCACGCCCAAATTATTCGAGCGCTACCCCGATGCACATAGTTTGGCAGCTTCTAGCGTAGATGAAGTATTTAGTTATATACGATCAGTAAGCTATCCGAATAACAAAGCGAAACACCTTGTGGGCATGGCTAAAATGCTGATTGATCAGTTCGATAATAAGGTGCCGGAAAAAATCGAGGACCTGGTGAAACTTCCGGGCGTCGGTCGAAAAACCGCTAACGTCATTTCATCTGTCGTCTACCATAATCCAGCTATGGCCGTAGACACACATGTTTTCCGTGTTGCAAATCGTTTAGGCCTAACCTATCGCGCCACAACACCGTTGGCCGTGGAAAAACAGTTGGTGAAAAACCTACCTAAAGATACGATCGCGATCGCCCATCATTGGCTAATCTTACATGGACGTTATATTTGTCTGGCCCGAAAGCCAATGTGTGAGAAATGCCCGATCACTTATATGTGCAAATATTTTGAAAAAAACCATCGTATCAAAAGTATTTCGGATGAGCTAGAAATAAAAAGCTAATTTTTTTAGTGAATAATACTTGGTTTATGATTTTTAATTTTTAATTTTGAGAAATATATACTAAAAATATGAGCAACACAGATAAACTAAAAGCGTTACAGCTGACGTTAGATAAATTAGAGAAGAACTTTGGAAAAGGTTCAATTATGAAATTGGGAGATACTGCTGTTGAGCCTATCGAGGCTATTTCTACAGGATCTCTTGGTTTGGATATCGCCTTAGGGATCGGTGGTGTACCAAAAGGCCGTATCATTGAAATATATGGACCTGAATCTTCAGGTAAAACTACTTTAGCGACACACATTGTTGCCGAAGCACAGAAAAAAGGCGGTATTGCAGCTATCATCGATGCTGAACATGCTTTTGATAAATACTACGCTCAAAAATTAGGTGTAGATGTGGAGAACTTATTGATTTCTCAACCAGATAACGGTGAGCAAGGTTTAGAAATTGCGGATAACCTAATCCGTTCTGGAGCAATCGACGTCATTGTTATTGACTCCGTGGCAGCTTTGGTACCAAAAGGCGAAATCGAAGGTGAAATGGGCGACTCTAAGATGGGACTTCAAGCTCGTTTAATGTCTCAAGCTTTACGTAAGCTGACGGGTACAATTTCAAAAACAAACTGCTGTTGTATTTTCATTAACCAGCTGCGCGAAAAAATTGGTGTGATGTTTGGTAACCCAGAAACGACAACGGGTGGTAATGCACTCAAATTCTATTCTTCTGTTCGTTTAGATATCCGTCGCACATCACAGATCAAAGACTCTGATGAAGTATCGGGTAACCGCGTAAAAGTAAAGATTGTAAAAAATAAAGTAGCCCCTCCATTCCGTATCGCAGAATTTGATATCATTTTTGGTGAAGGTATCTCTAAGGTCGGTGAAATCATTGATCTGGGTGTTGAATACGGTATCATCAAAAAGGCAGGCTCTTGGTTTAGCTATGGTGACACGAAACTAGGACAAGGCCGGGATGCTGTCAAATCCTTGTTATTCGACAACCCCGATTTAATGGATGAACTTGAGGGAAAAATCCGCGCCGAGGTAACAGGAGAAGATCCGATGCTTAACGTTGAGGAAAACGAAGACTAGTTGCTGTAAAAATTAGTATAATGTAGGTAGCCATTCTATATAGGATGGCTACTTTTTTTATAGGACCTATCTTGACACCTTGCCAATAGGGCTAAAAACTTCAAAGACTGCGTTTGTAAAGCTACACGAAATCGATTACTGCTATGTTCAATTAACCGCGCAAAAAAAAAACTGAATGAGCCTAGTTCTATATTAAAATTCATCCTATCCAAATAGAATAAAAATGTGCGTACAGAAGTGAGATTCTTTTAAAAATAAAAAAGGACGCTTTAAGTGTCCTTTTTTATTCAGCAAGCAGTTTAACTTCCTTATTCTCCTTTTTCCAAGAAAGGATATCTATAATCTGTATCTGGATTAAATGTCTCTTTGATTGTACGTGGAGATACCCAACGAAGCAGGTTGATCATTGATCCTGCTTTGTCATTTGTACCCGAGCCTCTAGCACCACCAAACGGTTGCTGACCTACGACAGCACCTGTACACTTATCATTGACGTAGAAATTACCAGCGGCATGTCTCAATTTATCTGTTGCTAAATTAATAGCATAACGGTCTTGTGCAATAATTGAACCTGTCAGCGCATAAATAGAAGTCTTGTCAACGATAGCTAATGTTTCTTCAAACTTAGCATCCTCGTAAACATAGATGGTCAGTACCGGTCCGAACAACTCTTCAACCATTGTTTCGTAATCAGGCTTGGAAGCTTCAATGATTGTTGGATGAATGAAATAGCCTTTAGATTTATCGTAAGTACCACCGACTACTATTTCTGCGTCATTAGACTCTTTAGCTCTATCAATGTATTTTGCCAATTTATCAAATGATTTTTCATCTATAACAGCATTGATAAAGTTTGTAAAATCCTCTGTACCACCAATCGTAAATGACTTCACATCGTTCGTCATAGATTCTTTCAATGCTGGCCACAATGATTTAGGAATATAGGCGCGTGAAGCTGCAGAACATTTTTGACCTTGGTATTCAAAGGCACCACGAACCAAAGCTGTATTTGCAGCTTTCAAATCGGCCGAAGGGTGTACAACGATGAAATCCTTACCGCCTGTCTCACCAACGATACGTGGGTACGTTTTATAACGGTGAATATTGTTACCTATCGTTTTCCAGATATCCTGGAATACACCTGTTGAACCTGTGAAGTGGATACCTGCAAAATCAGGATGTTGGAAAATCACATCACCTGCATCAGGACCAGAAACGTATACCAAATTAATAACTCCATCGGGAAGTCCGGCTTCACGGAAGATCTTCATCAATACATTCGCCGAATAGATCTGAGTATTGGACGGTTTCCATACCACAACATTTCCCATCATAGCGACACATGAAGGCAAATTACCTGCAATAGCTGTAAAATTGAATGGAGTCAACGCAAATACGAAGCCCTCCAACGGGCGTTGTTCCACACGGTTCCAAACACCTTTTCCTGAAATAGGAGGTTGTTGCTTATAGATCTCAGTCATATATTGCACATTAAAGCGCAAAAAGTCAGTGATCTCACATGCTGAGTCAATTTCTGCCTGATAGGGGTTTTTAGATTGACCCAACATCGTCGCAGCATTCAGCTCATAACGGTATTTTCCTGATATCAATTCAGCAGCTTTTAAGAATATTGCTGCACGATCTTCCCATGCAAGATTTTCCCAATCTTTTTTTGCGGCTAAAGCGGCATTGATTGCATCTGTTACGTGAGATTTATCGCCTTGGTTGTATTGACCTAAAATATGCTGATGGTCATGTGGAGGAGCTATTGTTACTTTTTTAGAAGTAGTGATCTCTTTACCGCCAATATACATGGGGATATCGATCTGTTTTGAACGTGCCTCATCAATTGCTGCTTTCAACAATTTGCGTTCTTTTGTTCCTACAGCGTAAGTATACACCGGTTCATTGGTAGGAACAGGAACTGTAAAAAATCCTTTAGACATATTACAAGTATTTATTATTCAATCAAAAATGCTATCCATTAATCATGAAGGCTATCCACCCTATTACTTGGTATGAAAGATCATGATTTCAACTTATTAACTTGACACTAAATAGCGCTAATAGCGTAAAATTACCTTAAATATTATGAATACCCAAAGTTACTGTCCCTCTTTCACTACCTTGGAAAAGATACGTTTAAATTTTTCCAATTTCGGTTTAATGACCAATTGACAGTAAGGTTCCTTTCCATTTAAGCGGTAATAATCTTGATGATAGTCTTCTGCCGGATAAAATATTGTTGCCGGAACTACTTCGGTTACAATAGGTTTATTAAAAACCTTTTCTTTTTCCAAAGCCGAAAGATAATACCGCGTCTTGTCAAGCTGTTCTTTAGTATGCACAAATATAGCCGACCGATATTGCGTACCGACGTCGTTTCCTTGTCGATTAAGTTCAGTCGGATCGTGTGCTACAAAAAATGCCTCTAATAGCTTATCATAACTGATCACACCGGGATCAAAAATAATCTGAGTTGCTTCGGCATGCCCGGTGCTTCCACTACAAACTTGGGTATAGGTCGGATTTTTGGTCCATCCTCCGGTATATCCTGACACAACATTTACAACACCTTTCAGTTCTTTAAACTGTGCTTCGGTACACCAAAAACAGCCTGCGGCAAATGTCGCCGTATCCAGCTTAGCCGCATTTTTTAAAGGCAATTTAGAGAAGTCGACTTGCTTGGTCTGTGGTTTCTGCCCCTGACAGGATGTACAGGCAACAAATGCCACCAACATTATAAAAAGATTTTTCATATGCATCGTTATTAATTTGGTTGTAAACGCTAGATAAAGTACTCGTTTTATCAGCGACGCTGTACAGAATAAAACAATATAAAAATAAACGCTGTTTACTGAAACAAACCTTCGTGATTTCGTAGCTACAACCAGCAAGTAGAGCGAAATGAAGGCTCTTCTTAGCCAATACCGCGGGAAACTTTCAAAAAAAAAGCGACAATAAATTGAATTGTCGCTTTTCTGATTGTATTATCAAATGAACTTTTATTTCGATGCGGCATAGTTTTGCGCTACGGCATCCCAGTTGATCACATTGAAAATTTCTTCCAGATACGCTGGACGCTTGTTTTGAAATTTCAAATAATAAGCGTGCTCCCAAACGTCAATACCAAGAATTGGTGTACCTTTCACTTCAGCAACATCCATTAATGGATTATCCTGATTTGGTGTAGAAGTTACAGCTAATTTTCCATCAGCATCAACGATTAACCAAGCCCAACCAGACCCAAAACGAGTGGCGCCAGCAGCTTGAAGTTGCTTTTTCAATTCATCAAATGAACCAAAAGTAGCATCGATTGCTTCAGCTAATTCACCTGTTGGGGCTCCACCAGCGTTTGGACCTAAAACTTTCCAAAACAAAGAGTGATTATAATGACCACCACCGTTGTTACGTACAGCTGCAGAATATTTACTTACATTTTTGATGATATCCAATAACGATAGATTCTCTGCGTCTGTGCCTGCGATTGCTTTATTTAAATTATCCACATAGGCCTGATGGTGTCTGTCATGGTGGATTTCCATTGTAGTCTTATCAATATGTGGTTCCAATGCGTCGGCTGCGTAGGGTAACGCTTCTAATTCAAATGCCATATCTATTTTAATTTAAATGTTTATTACTCTATATATATACAAATATAACACAATATATAACGTTATGTTTTTATGTATTACAATAAATTCAATATCTCACTAACGTTTTTGACGAAAAAATGATTTTACTAAATCAGCGCATTCTGCTTCCAAAACACCGTATGAAATTACGGTTTTGGGATGCAATATCTTATCATGAAAATGTGAATAACCACGTTTTTCGTCCTTTGCTCCATACACGATCTTCCCGATATGTGTCCAATAAGCTGCTCCAGCACACATAATGCACGGCTCTATGGTGACATATAAAGTACATTCATCCAGGTATTTACCGCCAAGATAATTTGCAGCTGCTGTAAATGCCTGCATCTCTGCGTGAGCGGTCACATCATTCAGTCGCTGTGTCAAATTATGCCCCCTCCCTATTACACGTCCACGATGAACAATAACTGCTCCAATAGGCACTTCTCCTTCTTCATATGCCATCTTTGCTTCGTTCAATGCCATACGCATAAAAGACTCATCACTATCGATCAGTTGTGTTCCTTCAAAATCTATAAATGTCATGACACAAACTTAGCTAAGTTTAGATCCATTTGGTAATTTTTTATCAACAGAAGTCAAAACAATATCCCCATTTTCATCTGGAAAACCGGTCACCAGGCATTCCGAAAAAAAATTAGCGATCTGTTTTTTGGGGAAATTCACGACTGCAACGACTTGTTTTCCGATCAGTTCTTCTTTGCTATAGTGTACCGTAATCTGGGCACTGCTTCGCAGTATCCCTATCTCATCACCAAAATCAAGTTTCAGTTGATAGGCTGGTTTCTTCGCTTTTGGAAAATCCTGTGCATCCAAAATTGTTGCTACTCTCAAATCCACCTTCTCAAAATCGCCCCAGCTAATAGTATCACTCATAATCTATTGCTACTGATATCCTGAATCTCTTTACCTATCGTAAATAAAACATAGGAAGGTTTCCGCCGCAAACGCAAAGACAATCTATTGATCAACTTATCTTCATCTCCTGCTTGAAAAGCTAAATCTTCATCACTTAAATGATTGTACTTGCGACGGAGTTTCTCTTTGGCTACTTGCCATTGTTCTTCGTTAATTTTCAGCATAACTAAGATTTAGGTATAAAATTTGTATATCTTTACTGAACTGTAAAAGTTTGTTTAAAGATACAATATATACATAAATAAAAGATTATGAAAAAGATTTTACCAGCATTACTTTTGATTTGTGGTAGCGTAGCAACGGCACAGGCGCAGCTTCTCCCTGGATTTGAGGTGGGTGTTAAGGGTGGCTTAAACTTCTCAAAGCTTAAAAGCGATGGAAAATATTTCAATTCTGACACGAAAGCTGGCTATCAAGCGGGGCTCTACGGCCGTGTTGGTGTATTAGGTTTCCATATTCAGCCTGAGGTTTATTTAACAGGTAAAAACACAAAAGTAACCAATCAAAATGGTGAATCTACAGATGTTAAATTTACCACAGTGGATGTCCCGGTGTTATTGGGCAAACGTTTTGGCTTAGGTCCGATTGGCGCTCGAATCCAGACGGGGCCAATATTCTCATTTAAGGTGGATGACAAACAAGATAAGGTTTTTGATCAATTAAATCCAAATAACTATAAAAAGAGCGGTACCTCATGGGCATTTGGTGTAGGCGCTGATGTTTCCAGTTTGCGTGTAGATCTACGTTATGAAATGGGCTTAAATAAAGTCAATAATGAGAGCCAGGCAAATCCAAAAATCAATATGTGGAGTATCGGTTTAGGCTACAGATTATTTAGTATTCTATAGTAGGTTAAGCTGAGTTTATATACCGTTCGAAAGTCCGTTTTTATTCAAAACGGACTTTTTATTTCAATAAACTTTAGAACCGTTCTAAATTGTTGCTTTTTCTTGTCAAAATGGTATCATATTTAATAGCAAATAGTAGATTTGCCTAATTAAAATTAAATTACAAGGATAATGAGTAAATCAAAGCCAGTTTTCAGTTCTTCGATTGGGAAGAAGCTAATCATGAGCTTAACAGGAATCTTCCTATGTTTATTCCTAGTTGTTCACTTGGTTGGTAACTTGCAATTATTTAAAGATGATGCGGGTCTAGCGTTCAACAAGTACGCCTATTTTATGACTCACTTTACACCAATCAAAGTTGTTTCTTACTTATTGTATGCTTCGGTAATTGTTCACGTCATCTACGCTATTATATTGTCGATGAAAAACAAGGCCGCCCGTCCTATTGGTTATGCCAAATATGATGGTCAAGCAAACAGCAAGTGGAATTCACGCAACATGGGTATCTTAGGTACTGTCATTTTAGTATTCTTAGCGACACACATGTCTAATTTTTGGTGGAAGTTTCACAATGATGAAGTGCCGTACATCGAATACCGTACTGATTTGGCAACTGGGCAAACCACAGCGAGAGAACTTCAAGCATCTGAATTCCATGACTACCAAGAAACGGTAGAAAACAATGTTCAAATCGTAAAGGCAAGAGATTTGTACAAGCAAGTTGATTTTGCTTTCAAAAATGTTGCATTGGTAGCTTTGTATGTGATTGCAATGGCAGCTTTGGCGTTCCACTTAATTCATGGTTTCCAATCTGCATTCCAAACTTTAGGTTTTAACCACAGAAGATATATTGGAATTGTCAGAGCAATCGGTGTTTGGGTATTTGGGGTATTAATTCCAATTGGCTTTGCAATAATGCCATTGTTTTTCTTCTTTAAATAATTCAGAATCTTTTAAGATAAAGCTCCGGCTCTATCGATCAATATAAAATTAAGAGATATGTTAGATTCAAAAGTACCAGCGGGCCCATTAGCCCAAAAGTGGTCAAATCATAAATTTAATCTGAAGCTGGTTAACCCTGCTAACAAACGTAAATTTACAGTTATTGTTGTTGGTACAGGACTTGCTGGTGCATCTGCAGCAGCCTCGTTAGCCGAGTTAGGATACAATGTAATTACATTCTGTTATCAAGATTCACCACGTCGTGCACACTCTATTGCGGCACAGGGTGGTATCAATGCAGCAAAGAGTTACCAAAACGATGGGGACTCTGTTTTCCGTTTATTCTACGATACAATCAAAGGTGGTGATTACCGCTCTCGTGAGGCCAACGTTTACCGTTTGGCAGAGGTATCTGTTAATATCATCGACCAATGTGTCGCTCAAGGTGTTCCATTTGCACGTGAATATGGAGGTTTATTAGATAACCGCTCTTTCGGTGGTGCACAGGTAAGCCGTACGTTCTATGCCCGTGGTCAAACAGGACAACAATTATTGTTAGGTGCTTATTCAGCATTGAACCGCCAGATTAAAAAAGGGAAAGTAAAATCGTATACCCGTCATGAGATGTTAGACCTTGTGATGATCGATGGGCATGCGAAAGGTATCGTAACGCGTGACCTAGTTTCAGGTAAAATCGAAACGCATGCTGCACACGCAGTATTGATGTGTACTGGTGGTTACGGTAACGTATTCTTCTTGTCTACAAATGCGATGGGTTGTAATGTAACAGCTGCTTGGAGAGCACACAAACGTGGTGCCTACTTCGCTAACCCATGTTACACTCAAATCCACCCAACATGTATCCCGGTAACTGGAGATCACCAATCTAAATTGACATTGATGTCAGAGTCTTTACGTAATGACGGCCGTGTATGGGTTCCTAAAACTCAAGAAATGGCTGAAAGATTGCGTAAAGGTGAGATCAAAGCCAACGATATCAAAGAAGAAGACAGAGATTATTTCTTGGAGCGTAAATACCCTTCATTCGGTAACTTGGTACCACGCGACGTGGCATCACGTAATGCAAAAGAAGCTGTTGATGATGGCCGTGGTGTTGGTAAAACCGGTTTCGCCGTATTCTTGGATTTCAAAGAAGCTATTGGTCGTTTAGGTGAGGATGCTGTACGTGCAAAATATGGCAACTTATTTGACATGTATTATCAAATCACTGACGAGAACCCTTATAAACAACCAATGCGTATCTACCCTGCTGTTCACTACACAATGGGTGGTGTATGGGTTGATTACAACTTGATGACTACAATCCCAGGCTTATATGCTTTAGGTGAGTGTAACTTCTCCGACCACGGTGCAAACCGCTTAGGTGCTTCGGCGTTGATGCAAGGTCTTGCCGACGGTTACTTCGTAATTCCTTACACTGTGGGAGATTACTTAGCAAAATTAGGTTCATTTGCACCAGTAGATCATAATCATCCTGCTTTCGAGGCTACCCGCAAGGAAGTTGAAGAGAAAATCAACAAATTATTGTCTTTAAACGGTACACAAACTGTTGATGATATCCACAAAAAATTAGGTCTCATCATGTGGGAATATTGTGGTATGGCTCGTACAGCTGAAGGTCTGAAAAAAGCGCAAGGTTTGATTCAAGAGTTGAAAAAAGAGTTCTGGACGAATGTTAGAGTGCTTGGAGAAAATGAAGAATTAAATCTTTCGTTAGAAAAAGCTGGCCGCGTAGCTGACTTCTTAGAATTGGGTGAATTGATGGTTGTGGATGCTTTACAACGCGAAGAATCTTGTGGAGGTCACTTCCGTTTGGAAAGCCAAACCGAAGAAGGTGAAGCAAAACGTAATGACGAGGAATTCGCTTATGTATCTGCTTGGGAATACAAAGGAGACAATGTACCTGAGGAATTGCACAAGGAAGACTTGGTATTCGAGAACGTTCAGTTAACACAAAGAAGTTATAAATAAGAAAGAAAATTATCATGGCACAACATATGAATTTAACGCTGAAAGTTTGGCGTCAAAAAAATGATAAAGATAAAGGTCAATTTGTAACTTATCAGGCAAACGATATCGCTGATGATATGTCTTTCTTAGAGATGCTTGATATTGTCAATGAAGAGTTGACTCGTAAAGGAGAAGATCCTGTATATTTCGATCACGACTGTCGTGAAGGTATCTGTGGGATGTGCTCATTAGTAATCAACGGTCGCCCTCACGGTCCTAAAGAAGGTACAACAACTTGTCAATTGCACATGCGTAGCTTCCACGACGGACAAACGATCGTGATTGAACCTTGGAGAGCTGCTGCATTCCCTGTATTAAAAGACCTTGCTGTTGACCGTACTTCGTTTGATCGCATTCAACAGGCCGGTGGATATGTCAATATCAATACAGGTGGTGTTCCTGACGCCAATGTCATTCCTATCCCTAAACGTATTGCTGATGAAGCTTTCGAATCAGCGACATGTATCGGTTGTGGCGCTTGTGTCGCAGCATGTAAAAATGCTTCTGCGATGTTATTCGTATCGGCAAAAGTATCTCAATTTGCGCTGTTACCACAAGGGCAAACTGAGCGATATGAACGCGCGCAGGCAATGGTAGATCAAATGGATGCGGAAGGTTTCGGTAACTGTACCAATACTGGTGCTTGTGAAGCTGAATGTCCTGTAGGTATCAAGTTAACAAATATCGCTCGCTTAAACCGCGAGTATTTGACTGCTAAAATCTTCCGACAAGAAGAGCCTCACGTTTAATTATCGGCATTCGATACCTTTCGTGTTTTCAATAGCTTACAAAGCAGCGAAAATAGTGCAAAAATTCTCTCTGACCAATCAAAGGAGGTCATGTAGAAAAATAATATAAAAGTCCTTGCCCTAAGAAAGCAAGGACTTTTTTTTATATTTACAATAATGTAAATTGATGAACGTGAATTCTGGTATAAAAATTCGACTACTCTTACTTATATTAACGCTATGCTTTATAGGAACAGCTATCACCATCAAAGAATCTGTTACCAATAAGGAAATATTGGACATTGATACAAAATCACTCAATAACTATATCGCTCAACAAGAGAAAAAGGTCGACCGTATTTTTAACGATTCACTTTTGCTCAAAACTTTCAAAAACTACGATCAGTATCCGATCGCGGTTTATCAGGCCTTTGAAAAGTTTAAAACCAATGAAAATGTCTATCTATTTCTTTTTAAGGACCATGAGCCGAAGATGTGGAGCACGCATCTATTTGTACCGATTACTGATCAGGGATTTCCTGAAAAATCCAATTTTATCCAAGATGATAACCGCTCTTATGTAGTTAGAAAGAAAACAATTGGTAATATCAGTATACTCGCCTATATTATCGTAAAAGGATATACCAATAACAATAATCTCTATTTAAGCAGTTCACTGCGGAGAAACTTCTTCGACTCCAGAAATATCGATATTGCATCTTATACAGATACGGTAGCCATTAAAAACATTTACAGTAAAGAGGGATCTTACCTTTTTTCTGTTAAGCTCAAAGACGGAGAGCATGAAAATGCTTATACAATTTTGCAATTTTTCTGCTGGTTACTTGCTTTAATTGCGTGGTTGATCTTCTTCAATAGTCTTTGCCTACATATGGCCAAAACAGGCAGGGCCTGGTGGTCTATTCTATTGCTCTTGGCGATATTTAGTTTGGTCAAATTCGCCGATCTTAAATGGAATTTGCTCTCTGAAAATGCGACATTTTCAATTTTCGACTCGCGCAACTATGCCTATAATCGTTTCTTCCCGAACATCTGGTCGGTCATGTCCACCACAATCTTAATATTATGGCTCATTCTATTTATCTATTCAATTCGCAAAGAGCTTAATTTTGACAAAATAAAAAACATCCGGCTCTTTCGAGTGCCCATAGCCATCGGATTTATTCTGAGTATATACCTGTCGTTCGGGCTATTATACGATATCTCCGGAACGTTAATTACGCACTCCAACAATATTTATTTTGATTTTACAAAACTGGTCGATTTACATTTCCTAAGTTGGGTCGATCTTGGCGTCGTCGGCATCGGTATTCTGGCTTTAAGTATCTACATCGACCTTGTGCTATTTTTCCTTAAAAAATTAGAGTTAAAACCAACGCAGTTACTCAACATTCAACTGGCATGTGTCGTCTTTGTCATTTTGATCATTTCCTTTTATATAGAAAAAAATAGCCTAGTCAACTTACTGCTTGCGCTAATAATCCTTATTAAATCATTTGGTGAGAAGTATTTCAATCGGCATATACTTACAAACTACATCGCGGTACTGATACTTTGGGCAATCATAAGTGCTATTACGCACGCCCGTTTCTACCAGGAAAGAAACTTGATTGACATGAAGATATTGTTGGGCAACCTACAGTCCGAAGATGATGTGAATGCCGTTTCGTTATTCTCCGATATTGAAAGTAGTCTGGCAAACGATCAAGAATTAAAGCATCTATTTAATATCAGTCTACCCTACACAAACACTGAGGGCATCAACGACTTCATTAAGAAAAAATACTTCAGCGGCTATCTCTCCAAGTACGAATTCAAAGCCTATTATTATGATCAGAACAATAATCCACTTAATGCCACAAGCCAGAATAAGCTCAATGAGTATCGGGAAAAAGTGATCAATAAGTCGATAAAAGTAACTCAAAACTTCTATCGTGCTGGCGGAGAACTGGGTACACATGAATACTTTTCTATCATTCCCGTGGCGATTGACCAAAATAGAATCGTCAACGTTATTATCAATCTCTCCAATAAAGACTTCAGTTATACGGTCCCTTATCCCGAAATCCTTACCGATATGCGGATCAACAATTCACAGTACTATAATAAAGGAGATTATTCGATAGCCCTTTATAAAGCAGGTTCTCTAATAACACAGTTTGGAAAATACACTTATGAAAACAATTTAAGAGGTCTAAAAGGTACTCCTGGAGAATATATTGAGATTCTAGATAAAGATGCATATCTGCACATGGCCTACATCGCCAATAAATTTTCAACCTATATTATCAGTAAACAAAAACCTTCTTTTTGGGATTATTTAGCGACTACATCTTTTCTATTTCTGGTGTTCTTTATGATTTTTATGCTTTACCACTTCATAAAATCACTCTATATTTTTCTTAAAAACACCAAGCTTACTTTCCGGAATTTAAGGTATCAGTTCTACAGAATTGTGAATAAGATACAATATTCTACACGTATTCAAACATCTATTATCTCCTCGGTCATACTCGCTATTCTCATTTCAGGTGTAATTTCTTATATAAGTATCAATAAACAACTTTATAACAACAATAAAACAAGTAAAGAGCGTTTTATAATCGAACTTGGCAAACGGATGGAAAATATGCTGACCTATACGGATGAAATTTCCACCGAAACTCAACTCATCAGCATTCTGAAGACATTGTCCGAAACAATTTCCAAGGACTTCAATCTTTATTCAAAATCAGGTAGATTGCTGTATAGTTCACAGCGTAGAATTTACGATTTGGAGCTTTTCTCTACATTCATCAATCCCGCTGCACTGAAGAATCTATCGATATTAAAAAAGTCAGAGACAATTGAAGACGAGCGGATAGGTACTTTCCAATTTGAGACGAGCTACGCCACCATCAGGGACAAAAATTACAATACACTGGCGTATATTGGTATACCAAACTTCTCCCTTCAAAAAGAAGAAAATATCAATAAAAATCTTCTTTTAAATACGATAGTAAATATTTATTCACTGATCATTATTGGCTTTGGATTTTATGCCACGTTTGTTGCCAACAGTGTCACCAATCCACTGAGCATCATCAGTAAGAAAATTTCACAGCTGCGCTTGGGACAACCCAATGAGCCATTATTTTGGCAGCGAAATGATGAAATAGGCACATTGATCAAAGAATATAACCTCATGATCATAAAACTTGAAGACTATGCCAATAAAATCAAAGATACGGAGCGGGAATCCACCTGGCGTGAGATGGCTCAGCAGATAGCGCATGAAATTAAAAATCCACTGACACCAATGAAATTGGGTATTCAGCAACTACGCAGGTCTTACAAAGATGATGACCCTAAATTTCCAGACAGATTTAATAAATTCTCTATTTCATTTATCGAGCAAATCGATGCGCTGACGCATATTGCATCCGAATTTTCGCATTTTGCAAAATTTCCAAATACCATAATGGAGAATATCAATATCGTTGAAAAAATAATAAAGTCGATTTCGTTATACAATAATACACCGAGTGTTAGTATCCGTCTCATCAATAACGCTGATCATAAAACATTGATTGTAAAAGCTGATGGTAATGAACTCTTGCGGACATTCAATAATTTGATAAAAAATGCAATCGAGGGTGGCTATGGGCGAAAAAACATGAAAATCGAAATTTTCATTGAACGCTACTCGGATAATTTTGTTAAAATAGATATCAAAGACAATGGATATGGAATTCCGAAGGAAATGCAGGATAAAATTTTCCAGATAAATTTCACCACAAAAAGTTCGGGAAATGGTTTAGGATTGGTACTTGTCAAGAAAACAATCGAAGCAAGTAACGGCCAGATCTATTTTGAGACCGTAGAAGGCGAAGGCACGACATTTCATATCCTGCTTCCCTTACAGCTGACAGAATCTTAATAGTGATTAGAAACAACAGCGATAACAGAAATTGGAGAAACCAGGTATATCGAGCTTATAGCCTAATATTGATGGTATTCAATACATTAAAGTGACTTGATAGCCATGACCCTATTGTTTAAGGATCGATGTATTACGGATTTGTATTTCATTAAAAAAGCTCTTTACAACCATGTAAAGAGCTTTTCTATTCGTTTATCTCCTTTTAACGTAACACAATCGTTGATCGTCCCATGATTGCATTATCTTCATATAACAATACCGTATAGGCACCTTTAGAAAATCCCTGCTCTGCCGCCCAATAAATGATATAATCTTCACCCTTGTTGGTAAACAAAATATTATGTTTAAATGTATACTGCAATTTCTCGCCATGTACATAGAAAATATTATCGTCCTGCACGACTAGATTTCCTTGTGGATCGATAATTCTGACATATATATCACGTTCTCCATTTTTTGCTAAAGGATTATCAGCAATGGTAAAACTGACTTTTAACTTGTCAATTTTCTTAGCACGTTCTTCTACTAATTCCTTTCCATTTTTTTTGACTTCAAGGCCATTTATACTAATGCTTGAAACTTTCAGGGCAGAAGCTGTTGCAACCTTCTCTTTCAATTCAGAATTTGAAGTCACCAATGAAGTAATTTGCTTTTCCTTTTCGACTACAGATTCATTCAGATTAAGATTTTGTTTAGATAAAATTTGATTTTCCTGAATCAGCCTTTGAACATTTACACGATAAGTATCAACCTGTTTTTTAAGCCGATCGATCTTTAGCTGCGCGTCATCGATATCCTTAGGAGTAATACTTTTATTTTCGAGCTTCTTACGAAGCACCGCAATCTCCATTCTGGAATCCTGCTTTTGCAGTGTCATCTCTGGAGTCAATTGCACATTTTCTACATCGATTTTATCCAATTCAGCTTCAATACGATCTATCTGCACCTGAAGATTCTCTTTTTCAACTGTAAGCGTATAAACCTTTTCACCGTTGGTTTTAAACTTAACATAAAAATATATATTTGTTGCAAGTAATGCCGCTATCGCAATGATAAAGAAGTAAATCTTGGAAGAATCTTTCTTTTTTTCTTCTTCTTCTTTCTTACTCGAAACAACGTCTGAATTTATCATAATATACTGTCATATTCATAGTATAAATCTATACTATTGAATGTTTAAACAAAAATTATTCCAGTTTTATTTTCTGCTACAGATTGTAACTTATTCAAAATAATTTAAAGTTTCAAATCCTCCTTTTTTCAAGTATTCTTCCTTCCTCATCAAGTGAAGATCAGATTGTACCATATCTGTTACCAGCATTTGGAGATCATATTTTGGCTTCCATCCGAGTTTTGTATTTGCTTTTGTGGGATCACCAATAAGTAAGTCGACCTCAGTCGGCCTATAATATGTAGGATCAACTTTGACAACAGTCTGACCAAATTTAATCACTGACTGATCGATATTCAACTGCAGCAAACGCTCTTCATCAATATCAATAATAACCCCCTTTTCTTGTTCTCCTTTTCCACTAAATTCAATCTCAATACCCAATTCAGCAAAAGCCATCCGTACAAACTCTCTAACGGTAGTGGTCACACCTGTGGCTATTACAAAATCTTCCGGTGTTTCCTGTTGAAGAATCAACCACATCGCTTCCACATAATCCTTCGCATGCCCCCAGTCGCGCTGCGCAGACAGATTACCAAGGTATAGCTTATCCTGAAGTCCAAGAGCTATCTTTGCAACGGCTCTGGTGATTTTACGTGTCACGAAGGTTTCTCCCCTTACAGGGCTCTCATGATTAAACAAAATACCGTTACAGGCATACATCTTATAAGCTTCGCGGTAATTTACAGTAATCCAATAACCATACATTTTGGCGACAGCATAAGGACTACGGGGATAAAAAGGTGTTGTTTCGCTTTGTGGAACCGCTTGCACCAAACCATAAAGCTCAGAAGTAGACGCCTGATAAATCCGGGTTTTCTCAATCATTCCCAATAGCCTAACCGCTTCAAGAATACGTAATGTACCGATACCATCTGCATTTGCCGTATATTCTGGGGTGTCAAAACTAACTTTTACGTGAGACTGTGCAGCAAGATTATAGATCTCATCCGGTTGTGTTTCTTGTATAATACGAATTAAATTGGTTGAATCAGTCAAATCGCCAAAATGCAAAGTAAAATTTCTATTGTCAAGATGAGGATCTTGATAAAGGTGGTCAATACGATCTGTATTAAACAAAGAACTTCGACGTTTTAAACCGTGCACTTTGTACCCCTTTTTTAATAAGAATTCTGCTAGATAGGCACCATCTTGTCCTGTTATACCCGTTATTAAAGCAGTTTTGGTGTGTTGTTTAGCCATGTTTCTCTCTAGATTATGCAATACCCGACGAATCACCAGGTATTTGTCCCATCATCATACTTACGTTAAGCGTATCCATCCACAAGATTCTATGCATAAACTGCTTCAAAATGTTGTGATTCCCCCCAGCTATAGCGTAAATAATCATAATGAATTGGGAATGTAAAAGTATTAAATTTTAAACAAAAAAAGCCATAGGAAATCCTATAGCTTAATGTTTTTCTACTTTTATCGTTTAAGGTTAATTAGCGCGCGTGAAATTAAAGACTAAATACGCCTCTCCATTAGCAACGGTCAACGGCATACGCATAACTAATTTATTCCCATCCGAATAAGATAAATCCAAACGATAACCTGTCGTTACATTCTTCGCTTTGTCTCCTGCATAGATTTTTTTAAACTGAAACTGAGGTTCTCCCAGACCTTTTCCAGGATTATAGATCGACCAAAAGATCTCACGTGATGCACCTGGAGCGCACAGCGTTCCCTGAGCATTAAAGGTAATTGACCCCTTACCATTTCCTATAAAGTTCCATGTACTGCCTACAAAACATTCTGCAGGCGCCTCTTCAAAAACACTTTTGATTGTGAATGAAGATGGCAAATTCTCTCTATCGATTGTATTCAATGTCCAAGTTCCTTTAACGGCAGATTTCCAATCAGAAGCGCTTGGACCAGAAGCTGCACTCGTATTGGAAGAAGGATTTCCAGTGGATGTACCTTGCTTTTGTGCTCCACAAGAAAATAAGGTCACGGTAGCAAAAACAGTTGCTAATGATAAAACGAATCGATTCATATGTATAAATTTTAATTTCAAATTGTATTTTTGGAGTAAATTAAATCACAAATCATGCAGATTACAGCCAAAAATCATACCATAAGCAAAATAATAGCGAAAACGCTATTGCGGCTATTCGTCATTTTATTAGCCTTTGCTACTTATCCGCTATTTTTAGGACAGGAAGCAAAAAGCAAATTGGATCAGATAAGCCTTGCATTTACAAATAAGATAGCCCTTGTCGCTCCTATTTTATTATTTTGCATCATCATTGGATTAATGATTGCCGTACTCAAACACAAATATAACAGAATTGACCTAAATTGGCTATTTTCGCTCGCGACTATCTTTGGTATTTTGTATTTGATATTATTGTATTCAAGAATTTACCCAACGATTGCTTAAGCAAAATTGCACATCTCCGCAAAGTTTCTAACTTTGGATTCGCCAAATCGCCAATTAGCCGAGGAGGATTGAACGTATAACTTTATATGGATAGAAAAAAAGGGCTCAAAATAGCCAAAAATATAGCAAAGGTTGTTGTTACGGTGGGCGCCTTATATTGGGTATTCAGCAAGGTATCGGTAAAAGACCTCAAAGAAGCCATCATCCATTCCAACCCACTTTACCTATTCTTTGCTTTAGTCGCGTATAGTATCTCTATTTTTATTTCTTCTTCGCGCTTATTAACATTTTTAAAAGCAATCGGCCTGGATGTCACCGAAAAATATAACTTAAAATTGTATCAACTTGGTTTATTTTATAACCTTATCCTACCTGGTGGTGTGGGCGGAGATGGGTACAAGATATTCTTCCTCAGGAAACGATTTAATATTAAAGGAAGAAAATTATTCACGGCTCTATTTTTAGACAGATTAAGCGGTTTATGGGCATTATGCCTTATTATTGCAGCACTGGTTACCTATATGCCACAGCTGGGAATTCCAAACTATCTGACCATTATTTTATTTATTTTAGGGAGCATTCTCTATTATTTTATTGTCACCAAGTTCTTTAAGGAATACAAATCAACATTTTTAAAAGCTCATTTAAAAGCCATCGGCGTACAGTCGATGCAAGTGATCGCAGCAATCCTCATTCTTTATGCTTTAGGTTTTAGCGGCAAATTCTCCCCTTACCTGTTTTTATTTCTGGCATCTTCGCTCGTTTCAATCATTCCCTTTTCCGTTGGAGGCTTAGGCATGCGCGAACTTGTAATTATGTGGGGAGCGGGTATCTTTCATGTCGACTCACACAATGCGGTTTTAATCACATTGTTATTTTATATTATTTCTGCTCTCGTTGCGCTTTCGGGGATTTACTATATCTTCCATCCCAAAGCCATCGGAGAAGACAAATTGCCTACTGTCGAAGAAGTTGAACAAAGTCAAAAACTAGAAGAATAACATGGCAAATATTATTATTACAGGAGCCAGCAGTGGTGTTGGATTTGAAGCGGTATTGGATTTGACCTCTAAAAAGGACAACAACGTAATTGCATTGGCCAGATCAGCGGACAAACTAAGAAAGCTTCACGAAATTGCAGGCCAACTCAATTTTGACGGCGGAGCGTTGTATCCCGCCCAATTTGATATTGTCTACGACGACTATGCTACGTTAGTGCCCTTCATTCAGTCAAAATTTGATAAGGTTGATATTTTGATCAACAATGCGGGTGCACTTATCTATAAGCCATTTATGGAAACTGATGGACAAGATTTTGCTGAAATGTTACAGACCAATGTAATGGGGCACGTTAATATGATACAGCATGTTGTTCCCATGATGCACGCAGGATCACATATTGTAAATATCAGCAGCATGGGCGGTTTTCAAGGATCAATGAAGTTTTCTGGCCTTTCAGCATATTCAGCCAGTAAAGGAGCCTTATCGGTACTTACAGAGTGTTTGGCTGAAGAATTTAAGGAAAAGGGAATTAAGGTGAACTGTTTAGCGTTGGGATCTTCACAGACTGAAATGTTTGAAGCCGCTTTTCCTGGTGTTGAAGCCGGTACATTGGCCTTCGAAATGGGACGCTATATAGCGGATTTCGCTCAAAATGGACACCGCTATTTTAATGGAAAAATACTTCCTGTAGCAAATACAACACCTTAAGGCGAATAGATCTGGAAGAATTTAAATCCGTATAAAAAACAAAAAAAAGGTAATTTAATAAGCTATTAAATTACCTTTTTTTGTAGTAAAAACGAAAAGGATATACACTTAACTACTTGGTCTTCATCTGAAGCCACTTCGTTAAATCATCCATCAGTTGCTCATTAAAACTTTCTGAATTCTCAAAGTATTCTTCGATTTTACCTGTTTGAGTACTTTGAAAAAGGTGGTTTAAGTTTGGATAATCTTTAATTGTCACATCTGTTGTATTTAGGCGAAGACGCTGAAGGCTATAAATATTTTCATTTGCAGGTACCTGAACATCTTTCCCGCCAAAAGAAGCAAAAATAGGTACTTTCAGCTGCTTCAGATAATAAGCCGGATCAATGCTGAGAAAAGTCCTAAACCAAGGACTCATCATCGGACTGAGCTTAATTCTCATATCGGGAGTCAGTGGATTGTTGTTATTTTGACGAACAAGTTCCTTTTCCAAAATTTCAGCCAAAACCTTTGGTGGTTCATCCCTCATTAAAATAGTATATAATTTTCTGTTGTTTGCTTTATTAATCGTTAATGCAGCTTCTGACAAGCCACCCGCCTTCCCTAAAGCATAACTCTGTAAGATTAATAATGAGTCTCCTTTTAATACCGGTCCAGATAGAAGTGCAATATACTTTACATTATCATTCTCGGATGCGACTATTTCGGCAATTAAAGCACCCTCGCTATGGCCAATCATCCCGATTTTATCAACGTCAACGATGTTCTTTTTGCTCAAAAAATCAACTGCAGCATTTGCATCAGAAGCAAAATCGATCGTTGTCGCTAAATTCACTTCTCCTTTCGATCCTCCGATTTCACGGTCATCATAACGCAATACCGCAAAACCATTTTTAGTAAGATGGTCAGCGAGAACCTTAAATGGTCGGTGGCCAAACATTTCAGAATCTCTATTCTGTTGTCCACTACCATTGACCAATACTACTGCAGGAAATGGCCCCTTACCCTTTGGATAGGTTAAGGATCCAGTTAAAAAGGAATTACCTTTGTTATTTTTAAATGATACTTCCTCTTCCATATAGTTATAAGGAGGAAAAACATCCTGCTTACGAGACAGTCCACTTTGTTCATTTTCGCTCCTAACCAGAATCATCGCAGATTTAAAAGTTCCCTGCTTCATGCCGCCTTTCATCACATCTTTGTCCCGATCCAAAAAACCTGCATAAGCTAAACCGATATTTTTCACATCCATCCAAATAGAATCATGTTGGATCCGTATTTCGCTTATTGCAAATTTTTGTGAAGTTTGCATTGGACTTTCAAAGGTTCCATTCCATTTCCCTGTGCTATCTTGCTGTAGATTGAATACCAGTAGCAACTTCTGACCTGACACCTCAACCTCACCCTTCCAGGATCCATCAAATGTCTGCGCATGAGAACATGAAAAGTGGAAAAAAATGATAAATAAGTATAAAATTTTTCTCATTGTCTTCTTTACTAGAAATTAAACTGTATACATAGATCCAATATAAAATATAATGCCACAAATAGTATACTGATCTCCATTTTCTTATTGTTAACTGCAACATTCATACCCTTAATCAACAAATAGAATTGATAATACAGCAATACTAAACTGATGATTCCAAACATACCGAACAAGAGTAGCTCCATTTTTACCAGCTCCTTTCACTACATTATCGCCCTTTTGCACCACTTTCAACAGTTAATCGGTGAATTTTTCTAGGCCATTGTACTTGTAAGAGATTTCAATTTATAGATCAGATCATCGAGAATATTACGCACTGTCGGATAGGATTTTCCCATCTGATTGGCCATTTCCTTTAAACTTCCCGAATGCTTCAAAAAGTTCATGACAAATTCCTGTTCTTCGACAGTGAGCTGCATGAGTAAGGGTAACGAAAATTTACCAACTACTTCAGTCTCACAGGCGTCACAAACCAATTTAGAAACCTTTAACTTCGCTTCACAACAGGGACAATCACTGGGTATCTTTTTCATTAATCAATATTTACGTTAACATTATTAAATATAACATTAATAATGTTAAAATAAAACACTATAAAATCAATATCTTTCAAAAACCATTGCTTAATGATATATTTGTATCATTAAATAACGTTTATGAAGAAGTTTTTAGGCTATTTCCTATCTATAATATTTTGGTTCTGTTTTGGTTTATCCTTGATTATCTTCCACCCCATACAGTGGCTATGTTTGAAGCTTGGAGGATACAATGCCCACAAAAAGAGTGTAGATCTATTAAATGCCTGTCTTGTCGCGTCCTATTACACACTATTTAATCGCGTGACATTTATTGACAATGAAAATATTCCAACTGGACAGCCCGTTGTGTTTGTAGCAAACCACCAGAGTACGTTTGATATCCCCCCAATGATCTATTTCTTACGCAGATTTCATGGGAAGTTTATTTCCAAAATAGAACTTGCTAGTGGTATACCGAGTATATCTTTTAACTTAAAACATGGCGGCGCCGCAAATATCGATCGCAACGATCCCAAACAATCTATTGCCGAGATACTGAAACTCGCCAACAACATGAAAACAAAAAATTGGTCTGCATTTATTTTTCCAGAAGGAACAAGATCGAAAACTGGTAAAATGAAGGCGTTCCATGTGGGTGGAATTGCTACATTATTAAAGAAAAATCCAAAGGCACTCGTTGTTCCGGTTGCCATCACCGGGTCCTACGAAATGGTACAGTATGGAATGTACCCCCTGACACCGTTTCTACATATGACTTGGGAGGTACTTAATCCCTTAGATACAGAAGGTAAGACAATTGAGGAAATCGTAAAATCAGCTGAAGAAGCCATAAGATTGAAGGTCGAAAAATAGGAAAAAATTATTTGACCTGTCGACCTTTCCAGTCATACTTCCCAACATTCCCTAATATTCCGATATAAGTTAGGTAAAAGATGTGCGCTAAGCTCAGTAAAGGAAGATACCATAAAAGTTCTTTTCTGCTGGCGAATACAGTTAAAGGCCGAATAAAAAGCCATTCGACGATCATCTTTAATAGCAATGCAAAAAGTACGACCCAGGCAACGAAATTTACGCAAAAAAAAGCGAGAACCAAAGCAACTAAGATCAATAAATTAAAAAACCAAATGGAAATACCCAGGGCAATCACACCTTTATTTTTATATTTGGTACTTTTTGAAGCCCAGCGTCGGCGCTGACTGATAAATGACTTTAAATCTGGTTTGGCATCTGTATAAACAATAGCATCTTTTGATTTGCAAAACGTTATTTTATCGGGATACTGTTCTGCGACTTTATGTAAAAAAAGTTCATCATCTCCCGAGGCAAGCTCGTCGATTCCTTTAAATCCGCCCATCTGTTCAAAAATATCTTTCCGATACGCCAGATTTGCCCCATTACAAGTTGTTGGTTTCTTATTTCCAATACCCGCAGCGCCAAGGCCTATCAAGTAAAGGAATTCCAAGGTTTGGAGTCGTTCAAAAAAAACCTTTTCTTCTGAGTATACCACTGGAGAAGATTGTAAATAGGCCTTTTCTTTTTCGAATGAACCTACCACCGTCGCTAACCAATTTGGTCCCATACGGCAGTCTGCGTCAGTGGTTATAATAATCTCGCCCTTACAGCATGCTATAGCCCTTGAGATTGCCAGTTTTTTGTATGAATTTAAACGTCCATTTTCATTCAATTGAATTAGCCTAACCCCTTTTCCAGCATATTTCTTCACAATCAACGATGTATTGTCGTCTGAATGGTCGTCAATAATAATAAGTTCCAAGAGTGCTGCCGGATAATTCTGGGCCAAAATGCAGTCGATGGTACGGGCTATGTTGAGCTCCTCATTCCGTGCAGCAATGATCACAGAAATCGCTTTTGTTGGCTGATTAAGATTGCTGGGTACTGGGATTAAAGTCCAGCCTCTACGCATCCATAAAACCAGAATTGCGTAAATGCAGGCAAAACTGATCAATAAATAGTTAAGTATTTGTATCACCGAAAAAATTAATCTTAAAAACAAAAATAGAACCAAATACTGCCGGAAGAATCAAATTCACAAACCAAATACAGGAAACAATAGCCATAACAGCTATTTCCTGTGTCGTGATATAACTATAAAGATTACTTGCCACAAAACTTCTTACACTGAAATCAAAAATATCCAATGTTGGTAAGGCGGCCTGGACAAAAAACAGGATAAAAATCATCAGAATCATCGATAATAGCGGCAGTTCAGGCAATGTAAGCTTCATTAAGATGATATACTGAGAGGTAAAAATGATAAATCGTGCTAAGGAATTTAAAAGAACAATACTGAGTTCAGACATTGAATAATGCTCCAATACTTCAAAAAAGGGTTTAATCCGGGTCAAAAACTTTATTTTACCGACCAACAAGTCAATCCATTTTACGTTGAAATATAATATGACAAATCCAGCAGCATAGATAATAGCGAGCAGCCATACGCCAAATTGCACCGATAGAGGGGGCAAAAGAAATTTACAGACAAACCAAGCAATACTCAACGCGCCTGCAACGCTTGTCAAAACCAATTGCGCAAATAATCCTACTCCCATCGCCACAGCGCCCTTAGCCCTATGCTGAGGTTGTAAAAAAAGTACCCTCCCGCCGTACTCTCCAATCCTATTAGGTGTGAAAATGGCCCATGAGAGTCCGCAAAAAACAGATTGAAAGGCCCTCCAAAAAGAAATATTTTCCAATTTAGATGCGAGGTATCGCCATTTTACTACCTCAAGCAACCAATTGACGAGCATTAATACTACGATCAGGACAAGCGTCCATGCAACAGAATGCTGTTCCAATCCGGCAATTAGTGTCTTAAACTTCTCAATATTGCTTTTATCAGATACTTTCACGACGATATACCAGGTCGCTAAGGCGAACACCAATATCTTCAATAAAAGACTGACGTATTTTTTTTGTATTCCAGTCAACTTTTGATAATTAGAGAGCAATGTTACTAAATTTTAGCCAAATGATTAAGTTTTGTCGAAGGCAATCCACGAATAAAACGCAAAATTTGTATTATTGTATATGCAGAAGGAAAAGGCGAAAGAAAGAATAATTTTAGGAATCGACCCCGGAACAGTCGTCCTCGGGTATGGTATCATCAAAGAAGTGGGCAATAATATATCCCTGATCTCCATGGGTGTGATTAAAATGGGACATTTGGATGACCAGGCACTAAAACTACAACGTATTTTCAAAAAAACCTCTGCTTTGATGCAAGAATATAATCCCGACTGTGTAGCACTTGAGTCACCGTTTTATGGCAAAAACATACAGGTAATGCTTAAGTTAGGACGAGCACAGGGTGTCGCCATGGCGGCAGCGCTTGCCCAAGATATTCCGATTTTTGAATATTCCCCAAGAAAGATTAAACAATCTGTTACAGGGAATGGAAATGCCACGAAAGAGCAGGTTTCTGCGATGCTAAAGAATCTATTGAAATTTGAAGAAACACCTCAGTTTCTGGATGCTACCGACGGCTTGGCAATTGCTGTATGCCATTCTTTTCAGAAGAATGCTGTATCTGGCAGCAGTAAATCTTACTCAGGATGGTCATCCTTTATCAAAGACAATAAGGATCGAGTCAAGTAATTACATCTGCACCTGACGAATCACATTTTTTACGTTTAGCTCGACAATATCGGTCATCGTTTTACATTTGAGGTAGGAATTATTCTGATAGAATTCCGCATAGCCCTCGCGTAGCTGTCGAATATTTTCTAAAGTGGAAAGAACCTGCGTCTGCGAAGCATCCCTTAAATCAGCAATTCGGTGTCTTTCGCTTCGAACTCTGTGTACAATGGAAGAACGCTCCTCTTGTTGATATTGTAATACGGTCTTTTCATTCAAATGTTCCATGGCCAGCTTAACATAAGGAAGGTTTTCCTTAAAAAATTGAGGCATATAAACCTTCGGATTCCCTTCATAAAACTGCTGGTCGAAATCAATAGCTCTAATCCTAAATTGAAAATCATCAAAATCAGGGGTAATCTGCATGACGAAATTATAGGCCCGCATATCACCCAACAAGGTAATAATACATCGCTCATTGAATTTTACAAATTCCTTGGAAATTCGAGTCAAATTATAGTCCGGAGAAAACATCCGTGTTTTTGAAAATGTATCTCCAGGGATCCCAACAATATGTTCTTCGACCAGCGTATCATGGTCTACCATGTAATTTACCTGATTAGGAGACAATATTTCTTCCAGCTCCAATCCATATATTCTCGACGCGTCCGCCTGTTTGATGTAAAAATAATCGTAAACATCATTTAAACGATTTACGATCCGTATACGAAATGGCTTCGTATTACCAAAGCTGCAATATTCTACACGATCAATATATTTATGTTGAACGATGCGCGTATTACCCGATGCTTTCAATTTTGCATAGATCACCTTCAGCCCGTCATACAATTGATCCATAAAGTAGTGCGGATATAGTGGAGTCTCCCAAAAGGTGTCGTTGCCAAATTTATCCATGACGGGTACTGTTTCCGTGAAATTCAGAAGATCCTTATATCCTATTGGCAGCTTCTCATCGCGCTGATATAGCTTAAGATATTTATGAAGTCCCTCGCCAACTTCAAAAATTGGTTTCTTCTTCGAAATCTTTACGTCTTGAACTTCTTCCATCTCCTTTTCCTATTTATATTATTTACTGTACCAAGATATGGCCCCCGATTTTTTTTGATCATACAATATCACAAATTCACCAAATTTTTAGTACAGTAAATCGATATTCTTTACTTATTCGCAATATATGCTTCAATAATTTACTCCAATATTGCTATTGTCCATGCTCGCAATTACTTATCTAACAACAAATTCCGCGCAAAAATAAGTGTAAGCAGTTTCGACCAAAAACATATAACATTATCAATATCAATTCGTATTTTTTATTAAATTTACATCTATAAACCGAAAATTCTTAGTAATTTTGAAATAAATTTAATTGTTTTAGCTATTGGTCCGATTCTGATGCAACGGCCAGTTAATGAACACAAAACCCATTGTTAATGGAAAATCAATATGCAAACTATGATCTAGACAATTTGGATATCCAAATCTTGTCTATTCTAATGAACGATGCCTCAATTCCTTATACCGAAATAGCAAAAAAGCTAATCGTATCAGGTGGTACAATTCACGTTAGAATGAAGAAGATGGAAGAACTAGGTATCATTAGAGGATCAAATCTGATTATCAATCCTCAAAAAGTCGGATTTGATATTACGGCTTTTTTGGGTATCTATCTTGAAAAAGGTTCACAATATGCAGATGCAGTAGATAAATTGAAAGAAATCAAAGAAGTGGTCGAATTACATTATTGTACTGGCCAATACAGTATTTTTGCCAAAATAATCTGTAGAGATACAGTGCACCTCAGAAAAGTACTGAATGAAGATATTCAATCTGTGCCTGGCATCCAACGTACAGAGACTATTATCTCTCTCGAAGAGAGTATAAAACGTCAAATCAGCTTGGTCTAGTATAAAAAAAGCTTCCATCAAAAAAATGGAAGCTTTTTTTATACGATCTTTTCTAACATGCCGATATAGAGATCTATTCCTGCCCTAATCTCGTCAATATAAATAAATTCATCCGCCATATGGGAGCGGGCGCTATCGCCAGGTCCTAACTTCAAAGAAGGAACAGGGATAAGAGCCTGATCACTCATCGTAGGTGAGCCATATACTTTACGCCCAAGGGCAATACCTGCCTTGACAATTGGGTGTGATTCAGGAATAAAAGAAGACTTCAAACGTGTCGACCGCGCTGTGACTTCAGATTTTACATGAGACTTGATAATATCCAATGTCTCTTCATTCGAATAAGCATCTGTGGTTCTGACATCGACAACAAAGTTACAAGTAGCCGGTACCACATTGTGCTGCGATCCCGCCTGAATCACGGTTACCGACATCTTAATTGGGCCTAAAGTTGAAGAAGTTCTTTCAAATGCATAATGTTGAAACCATTCAATATCCTTGATCGCTTTATAGATCGCATTATCCCCCTCATTACGTGCGGCATGTCCAGCCGTTCCTAAAGCGGTACAATCCAACACCATCAGCCCCTTTTCGGCAATTGCCAAATCCAATAAGGTAGGTTCACCCACAATAGCAAAATCTATAGGACCAATTTCATCCAAAACAGATTCTATACCATTCCGACCTGAAATTTCTTCTTCGGCACTGGCAACGAGACAGAAGTTATATGTTAAATTCGATTGCTGGTAAAAATACAAGAAAGTTGCGATCAAAGAGACTAGACAGCCACCTGCATCGTTGCTTCCCAGCCCATACAATTTCCCGTCTTCTACCGTAGCCTGTAGCGGATCCCTTGTATAACCTGTATTTGGTTTTACTGTATCGTGATGAGAGTTGAGCAGTATTGTTGGTTTAGTACGATCATAATGGGCATTATACACCCAAATATTATTGCCTTTTCGATAGGTTTTGATGCCTCGTTCTTCAAAGAAACCATAAATAAGATTTGCTGTAAGGTCCTCTTCTCTACTCAAAGAGGACAATCCAATCAATTGTTTCAAAAGATTCAAGGCATCTTCAAACAGGCATTCCTTATCCTTCATGATACAATCCTCCTGCCTTATCCGCAGACAGTTTAATCCCTTTTATAAAGGCAGAACTAAAACCGTTATGTTCCATCTCATTTAGTCCCGCAATTGTACAGCCTTTTGGTGAAGTTACTTTATCAATCTCTCCTTCTGGGTGAGCATTGGTATGCAATAACAAATCAGCAGCACCTTTTGCTGTTTGAACTGCCATTTTTAACGCATCATGCGCATGAAATCCAATTTCAACTCCGCCCTGTGAGGCCGCTCGAATAGCACGGAGAAAGAAAGCGATACCGCACGCACATAATGCTGTTGCCGATGTCATGAGATCTTCATTAATGACAACTACTGACCCCACTGATTCAAACATATGTTCAATCTCTTTCAAACTATCATCGGAAGCATTATCACTGGCAATACAGGTCATTGACTGACCGATTGCAATTGCCGTATTTGGCATCGCACGTATTACCGTGGCATCCTCACCCAACTCCGCTTTTAAATCAGCACAGGAAACTCCCGATACAACGGACACAAAAATTTGATTTGTCTTTTCAATTACAGGGGCTACTTCTAGTAGCACCTTTTTAAGCTGTTGCGGTAAGATAGCAAAGACGACAATATCAGCCCCCTGAACTGCATTTTTATTATCATTGCTTACTGAAAAGCCACTACTGGCTTCATTGGCCAATGCATTGAGATTTCTCCTTGTCAGTGTAATATCAGCAGCATGCGCAAATTCGCTTTTTACAAGTCCCTTTGCCAAAGAAAGACCAATATTACCACTGCCGATAATGGTGACTTTTTTCATAGCAATCGTTAGGTTTAGATTAGATTTTTATTTTAATGTCAAACAGGTACCAAATTGCCCTTGTTGGAATAAATGCAAATTATTGGCATTTCCAATATAGACCTCTTGAACACCTTTATTTATAGCATTGAATGCATTTTGCAGCTTAGGAATCATTCCTTCATGAACGACACCGGATTCCTTAAGCTGTTCAAACTCTTCAGACTTAATGGTTGGAATGACAGAATTCTCATCTGTTACATCACGTAAAACACCGTTCTTCTCAAAACAGTAAACCAGAGAAGTTTCATACAACGAAGCCAAAGAAACCGCCAATGAAGAGGCAATAGTATCCGCGTTGGTATTAAGCAATTGACCGAGGCCATTGTGTGTAATCGCTGAAAATACAGGAACAAACCCAGCTTCTAGAAATTTTTTAATCGCAAGGGTGTTTACAGAGTCATGAAGCAAATCACCCACAAAACCGTAATCGACATCCTTAACAGGCCGTTTGATCGCTTTTATAACATCGCCATCAGCTCCTGTTAATCCAACAGCATCACATTTCAAATTTTGTAATTTGGCAACGATAGTCTTGTTTGTCAACCCAGCATATACCATTGTTACCACGCGTAACATTTCCTCATTTGTGACACGACGTCCCTCAATCATTTGGGCTTCAATCCCCAATTCATTGGCTAAACGAGTCGCAATTTTGCCCCCGCCGTGCACAAGAATCTTCTTTCCCGACAATGCGGAAAACTTTTCTAAAAAAGAATCTAATTGGTGCTCATCATCAATAATATTACCACCAATTTTAATTATATTTAATACACTATTAGCCATTACGCAACTTTTCCCAATAAAAATAGTTTTTCAATAATCAATAGGACTGGATTATACCAAATCCTCTAACATACGTTTCAAAACAACCTGAGCAGCCCATACACGGTTGCTAGCCTCTTTAATTACAAGTGAATTTGGACCGTCCAGAATCTCAGAAGATAATTCCAGATCTCTTCTTACAGGCAGACAATGCATAACTTTAGCATCATTCGTCAAATTGAGCTTCTCGTTATCCATCATCCAATTATCTTCAACACCATATACCTCACCATATTCCTGATAAGAAGACCAATTTTTTACATAAACAAAATCAGCATTATTTAAACTTTCCTCGAGATTATTTGATATAGTTGCACCAGCGGTAAACTCTTCACTTAACTCGTATCCCATAGGCTGAGCTATCGTAAAATCGACCAATCCCTCTTCTTGTGCTTTACACATCCACTCTGCAAAAGAATTAGGTACTGCCTGAGGTAAAGCCTTAACGTGAGGAGCCCAAGCTAACACTACCTTTGGTTTTTCAACCTTCTTGTACTCCGTGATGGTAATCATATCCGTTAAACTCTGTAGAGGGTGACGTGTTGCGCTCTCTAACGAAACAACAGGAACCCCACAGTACTTCATGAATTTGTTAAAAAGGTCTTCGCTATAATCTTCTTCACGGTCTTTCAGTTTTGGAAATGACCGTAGTCCCAAAATATCGCAATATTCACCCATTACAGCTGCGGCCTCACGGATATGCTCAACAGTTGTCCCGTTCATCACAACACCGTCCTGTGTCTCAAGAGCCCAGCCGTCTTTATCCATATTCATGACCATGACATTCATCCCCAAGTTCATCGCCGCTTTCTGAGTGCTTAAACGTGTACGCAAACTCGGATTCAAAAAAACAAGTCCCAACGTCTTATGCTGACCGAGTTCCTGATTATCATAGGGCGCAGCCTTCAATGCCAACGCTTCTTGAACAACGTCAGCTATACTAGGTACATCCTTAACAGAGAAAAATCTTTTCATCAATATTTATTTATTCGAGTGCACTTCAACGGACAATATTTAGACACGTCACACTCCGTATATATTTAAACTAATACAACACAATATAATCTGCTCAAGCTAATACCACAATGGATTAGCCCTCGCGGCAGTCTTATGCAACCGTTACTGCACTGATCTGCTTCTTCAATGCCACTAAAAATTGATCAGCATGCTCTTTTGTAATATTCAAAGCAGGCAGCAAGCGAATGACAAAAGGCTTAGCTTCTCCAGTAAATATACGATTCTTTAACAAGAGATCTTTCTTTACATGAGCCAAAGATTCCGGCAATTCTATACCGATCATTAAACCTCGGCCTCTCACTTCTATAATCTCTTCAATCTGCCTAAGTTCATCAATAAGATATTGTCCCACCTGAGCAGCATTTTCCATAAGCTTATCTTGTTGCATCACTTCCAACACAGCCAAAGCAGCTGCGCAGGCCAGATGATTCCCCCCAAATGTCGTTCCTAAACTGCCATAACTAGCCTCAAATTTGGGTGAAATGCTAATTGCGCCAATAGGAAAACCATTTCCCATACCCTTTGCCATGGTATAAATATCTGCGTCAACGCCAGAGTAATCTTGCGCATAAAACAAGCCAGTTCTTCCATACCCACATTGTACTTCGTCAGCAATAAATACAGCATTATATTGGTCACAAAGCGATCGGATCAATCGAAGAAAAGATACTGAGGCTTCTCTGATCCCTCCTACCCCTTGAATACTTTCAATAATCACAGACGAAATTTCATTACCATATGATTCGAAGGCGACCTTTAAAGCATCTTCATCATTAAAAGGAAGAAATACAACATGGTCTGTCTCATTAACGGGCGCCACGATACTTGGATTGTCTGTTGCTGCCACTGCAAGGGACGTTCTGCCATGAAAAGCTTTTGAAAACGCTATAACCTTTTTCCGTTTGTTATAAAAAGAAGCTAGCTTGAGCGCGTTTTCGTTCGCTTCCGCGCCCGAATTACAAAGGAATACCTCATAATCAACCTTACCGGAAACTTCCCCTAGTAATCGGGCAAGTTCACGCTGAATTGGAATTTCAACAGAGTTAGAATAGAAGCCAATACGGTTCAATTGTTCTGTGATACGTTGTACATAATGTGGGTGCGTGTGTCCGATCGATATCACCGCATGACCACCATACAAGTCCAAGTAAGCATTTCCTTCGGCATCCCACACCGTCGATCCATTAGCCTTTACAATGTTAATGGGATTAATGGGATAAACATTAAATGGTTTCATCTTAATGAATTATAGATTGATAAACGAAATAGCTAGTAATAGAAAAAGCTATCAGATTTTAGCAATACAAATATATTAGTTATAACGGTAGGAATGGTTATAAAATAAAAAAAGTCCCCTTAAAAAGAGGACTTTTTTATGCTATATCGGAAGAAGACTATTCTCCGTCAACTTTTTCTTCACCTTCTACTTCAGGTTTAACTTCTGCAGGAGCTTCAGTTTCGGCAACAGCAGCCTCAGTTTCGGCAGCAGCAGCTTTCTTAGCACCACCACGACGACGAGTAGCTTTTTTCTCAGAAGCAGCAGCTTTTTTACCGTAAATTTCGTTGTAGTCAACTAGCTCGATGAAAGCCATCTCTGCATTATCACCTAAACGGTTTTCCATTTTGATGATACGTGTATAACCACCTGGACGATTAGCCACTTTTTCAGATACTTCGCGGAATAAGATAGAAACTGCATCTTTATCTTTCAAGTAAGCGAATACTGTACGACGAGAGTGAGTCGTATCATTTTTAGATTTAGTAATCAATGGCTCAACATACGTACGCAACGCTTTTGCTTTAGCCAAAGTAGTTGTAATACGTTTGTGTTTGATCAATGACGTTGCCATGTTAGCCAACATTGCTTTTCTATGGCTATCCGTACGGCCTAAGTGATTTACTTTTTTTCCGTGTCTCATTTTGGATTTTATTATACTACATATACCGTTCTTGCATTCGCTAATCTACTAAACATTCGATGGTTTCTATTCCGTCAAATTCAGCCATCAGCACAAGAGGAATTATATATAGTGGTCGCTTATTAAATTATTATTCTTCGTCTAATTTGTATTTTGCCAAGTTCATTCCGAATGACAAACCTTTCGATTTCACCAACTCCTGAATTTCACTTAACGATTTTTTACCGAAGTTTCTGAATTTCAACATATCAGCTACGTCGTAAGTAACCAACTCAGCTAATGTGCGAATATCAGCAGCTTTCAAGCAGTTCAATGCACGCACAGAGAGATCAAGATCTACTAACTCTGTTTTCAAGATCTTACGCATGTGTAAGATTTCTTCATCAACAACTTTAGTTTCTTCTTTTGTTTGAGATTCAAGAAGCATATTCTCATCAGAGAATAAGATAAAATGTTGAATTAAGATTTTAGCAGCTTCTTTCAGCGCCTCCTCAGGGTGAATTGAGCCATCAGTAGAGATGTCTAACAATAATTTCTCATAGTCAGTTTTTTGCTCTACACGGTAATTCTCAATGGTATATTTAACATTCTTGATCGGAGTAAAGATCGAATCGATTGCGATAACACCTACTGGCGCATCAACGACTTTATTCTCATCAGCATTTACGTATCCACGACCTTTGGCAATACTCAATTCCAATTCAATTGTCACTGAATTATCCATGTTACAGATTACCATGTCAGGGTTTAAAACCGTAAAGTTATTAGAGAACTTGGTGATATCACCAGCTAAGAACTGTTCTTGACCATTGATTACTACAAATACCTTTTCGTTGTCGCCAATCTCACCTGTTTTTTTGAAACGGATTTGTTTCAAGTTCAAGATAATTTCAGTTACGTCTTCAACAACACCTTTGATCGTTGAAAATTCGTGCGAAACGCCAGAAAACCTTATCGACGTAATTGCATATCCTTCTAAAGAGGACAATAGAATACGGCGCAAAGCATTACCAATGGTTACACCAAAACCAGGCTCCAATGGACGAAATTCAAACGTACCATCAAAATCCGTAGATTTTTGCATGATAACTTTATCCGGTCTTTGAAATGCTAAAATTGCCATTTATTTTCTTTTAATTTTTTATTTGTAATAATAATAGTAATACAATAGAAGATGCATACCCCAAAATTGGACTATGCATTCCTCTATTTTATTTATTATTTAGAGTATAACTCAACGATTAAGTTCTCTTTAATGTTTTCAGGAATATCAGCTCTTTCTGGATAGCTTAAGAAAGTACCTTTCAATTCCTTCGCATTCCACTCTAACCAAGAAAATTTATTTACAGTGCGACCTGCAACTGAATTTGTAATGGCCTCAAGTGATTGAGAACGTTCACGAACTGCTACAACGTCACCAGGACGTAAGCTATATGATGGAATGTTAACAACTTCACCGTTAACAGTAATGTGTTTATGGGATACCAACTGACGAGCAGCGGCACGGGATGTAGCAATACCTAAACGGTAAACTACGTTGTCCAAGCGAGCTTCAAGTAATTTCAAGAAGATCTCACCTGTAATACCTTGTTTAGAGGAAGCTTTAGCAAATAGATTAGCGAATTGACGCTCCAATACACCATAAGTGTATTTCGCTTTTTGTTTTTCCAACAACTGAATAGCATATTCAGATTGCTTTCCTCTGCGTTTAGAAGCTCCATGTTGTCCAGGAGGGTAATTTTTCTTTTCTAACGCTTTATCCGGGCCGAAAATCGGCTCTCTAAATTTACGGGCAATTTTGGACTTAGGTCCTGTATATCTAGCCATTTTTTTTTACAATTAAAGTATCTATCAGCCTATAGCCAATGAATCTTATCTTTAAATTAATTAAACTCTTCTACGTTTTGGAGGACGACAACCGTTGTGAGGAAGTGGAGTGATATCTTTAATAGTAGTCACATCAATTCCCACAGTTTGTAATGTTCTGATGGCAGATTCACGACCAGCACCAGGACCTTTTACAAACACTTCAACTTTACGTAGACCCAAGTCGTGTGCAACTTTTCCACAGTCTTGTGCAGCTTGACCAGCAGCATATGGCGTGTTCTTTTTAGAACCACGGAAACCCATTTTACCAGCACTAGACCAAGAAATAGTTTGACCTTGATTATTCGTCAAAGTTACAATGATATTGTTAAACGTTGCGTTAATGTGAGCCTGACCTACAGGTTCGATAACAACGATACGCTTTTTTGCAGCTTTTTTAGTTTTAGCCATTTCTTATTTATTATTTAGTAGCTTTTTTCTTGTTTGCAACTGTCTTACGTTTACCTTTACGAGTACGTGAGTTATTTTTAGTACGTTGACCACGAACTGGTAAATGTTTACGGTGACGCAATCCGCGGTAACAACCGATATCCATTAAACGTTTGATGTTTAATTGAACTTCGGAACGCAATGCTCCTTCAACTTTCAATTCGTCGTTAATGATAGTACGAATTGCTGCCAATTGGTCATCATTCCATTCTTGTACCTTCACATCTTCGCTGATACCAGCCTTTTCCAAGATATATTCAGCTCTTGTACGACCGATACCAAAAATATAGGTAAGGCCGATCACACCTCTTTTGTTTTTAGGTAAATCAATACCTGCTATCCTTGCCATATAATATTAAGCTATTATTTTTTTAATGAATTAACCCTGACGTTGTTTAAACTTAGGGTTCTTTTTGTTGATTACAAAAACTTTACCTTTACGACGGATGATCTTACAGTCCGCGCTACGTTTTTTTATTGATGCTCTTACTTTCATGATATTTATTTTTTCAAAAGCTTGCGCTAATACAAGGGCTTACAGCTACTTATAGCGATAAGTAATCCTTCCTTTAGTCAAATCATACGGAGACATTTCCAATTTAACTTTATCACCAGGTAAAATTTTGATATAGTGCATGCGCATTTTACCAGAAATATGGGCAATGATTTCATGTCCATTTTCCAACTCTACCCTAAACATAGCATTAGAAAGTGCCTCTCTAATTATACCGTCTTGTTCTATTGAGGCTTGTTTAGCCATATATTCTCGATTAAATTTAATTTAAAAGCCTGCGAACAGGAGTGCAAAGATAAATAAAAATAATTGAAAACCAATTACTTTTTGTTCAAAACTTTCTCTACATGTTCGAATGTCAGCAACACATCTGGTTCTCCTTTTCGGATTGCAACCATCTGTTCGAAGTGCGCCGATAATTTCCCATCCACTGTACTTACTGTCCAACCATCATCCCAAAAACGAACGCCTGCACGCCCCGCATTGATCATCGGTTCGATACAAATAACCAAACCTTCTTCCAATTTAGGACCAGCACCTCGTTTTCCATAATTAGGAACCTCAGGTTTTTCATGTAAGTGATAACCAACTCCGTGTCCAACCAGCTCGCGAACAATTCCAAATCCGAATTTGCTCACATACTCCTGAACAGCTGAAGAGATATCCCCAACACGTTTACCAGCCACCGCCTGTTCAACACCTTTGTACAAAGACTCCTTTGTTACATCCAACAACAATTGTGCTTGCTCAGATATTTCACCCACACCAAAGGTATAAGCAGAATCACTGATAAAACCGTTCAAATTGACACCTCCATCGACTGAAACAAGATCTCCGTCTTTAATTTCGTAATCGCTGGGAAAACCGTGTACAATTTGATCGTTGACAGATATACACAAAGAATATGGAAATCCTTGATAATTTAAGAACGCTGGCGTCCCTCCGTTATCATGAATATACTCATAAGCTAATTTATCAAGAGATATAGTCTTTACCCCAGGCTTAATCACTTTTGCGATTTCACCAAGCAATTGCGAAAGCACATCTGCTGACTTTCGCAATTGCTCTATATCTTCTGCTGACTTATAAAATACTTTAGACATCTAAAGAAATTAAATTGCCGAATGATCCATTCCCTCAACAGACGCAGCCGAACGGCCTTTAATGCGACCTGTTTTCATTAATCCATCGTAATGACGCATCAACAAATGAGATTCAATCTGTTGCAAAGTATCCAACACCACACCTACTAAAATCAATAAAGACGTTCCTCCATAGAAGTGCGCAAATTGATTATTAATACCAAACAAACTTGCAATAGCAGGAAGAATAGCAATGATCGCTAAGAAAATCGCGCCAGGAAATGTAATATTTGATATTACGCGGTCTATAAAATTACTCGTCTCTAATCCCGGTTTAATACCCGGAACAAAACCTCCGTTCTTCTTCATGTCGTCCGACATCTGTTGTGGGTTCACCATGATTGCTGTATAGAAAAACGTAAATGCGATAATTAGCACCGCGAATGTTACGTTATACGCTACAGAAGTATAGTTACTCAACGAAGTCAAAAACTCCGACTGAAGATTTGGGAAGAACTGCCCCAAACTCATCGGCACAAACATAATCGCCTGTGCAAAAATGATAGGCATTACACCTGCAGCATTTACCTTTAAAGGAATATACTGACGTACCCCACCGACTTGCTTATTTCCAACAATTTTCTTCGCGTATTGCACAGGGATCTTACGAACTCCCTGTACGATCAAGATCGTAAAGATCACAACAAAGAACAAAGCCACAAATTCAAGCAACAATGGAATTGGACCACCACCACCTTTCGCCATTCTCGAAACCCATTCCGCAGTGATACCACTTGGCAATTGAGCGATAATACCAGTCATGATGATCAAAGAAATACCATTACCGATACCTTTATCTGTAATTTTTTCCCCTAACCACATCACAAATAAAGTACCGCCTGTCAAAACTATTGCAGTCAGAATAGTGAACAATGGATCTGCAATTGTCTTAGCACTTGGCTCGATCTGAGTACGCACATAGGCAAAAGCTTGAAGCAAAGTAATCCCTAAAGTTAAATAGCGAGTAATTTGGTTCATTTTTTGACGACCACTTTCCCCTTCTTTCTGCATCTTTTGGAAGTAAGGAACCGCGATGCCCAGCAATTGAACAACAATGGATGCCGAAATATATGGCATTACCCCTAAAGCAAAGATAGCTGAACGGGAGAATGACCCACCCGCAAACATATCCAGTAAGCCTAATAAACCCTCTTTCTGACCAGAAGCCAGCGCATGAGGATTTACACCTGGTAATACCACGTGACATCCAATACGGTAAATCAAAAGAAAAAGTAAGGTATTTAAAATACGCGTACGTAAATCATCGATTTTCCAAATATTGGTTAAGGTTGTGATTAGTTTCTTCATTTATTAAATTTTAACGATAGAACCGCCTGCAGCTTCAATAGCTTTTTGAGCAGAAGCAGTAAACGCGTGCGCAGTTACTTCAACTTTAGCTTTCAACTCACCGCGACCCAAGATTTTAACTTTGTCATTTTTAGACACTAAACCATGAGTTTTCAACGTATCGAAATCTACAGCTGTTAGATTGTATTTCTCGATCAACGTTTGCAAAGTATCCAAGTTTACGCCATTATACTCTACGCGGTTGATGTTTTTGAAACCAAATTTAGGCACACGACGTTGCAAAGGCATTTGACCACCTTCGAAACCGATTTTCGTAGAGTGACCTGAACGAGAACCAGCACCTTTGTGACCACGCGTTGAAGTACCACCACGACCAGAACCAGTACCACGGCCAATACGTTTGCTACTTTTTACTGCACCTTTTGCAGGTTTTAAATTACTTAAGTTCATTTTTAAACTAAATTGTGCTAGCCCTTCGCTCTCACTAAACAGGTACTAGCGATTAAAAAATAATGATTATTAATAACAAGTAATGGAAGAAGTCCAACGACCTCTTCCATATGCTAATATTAAATAGTTTCGATAGCTACTAAATGGTTTACTTTACGTACCATTCCAATAATTGATGGAGTAGCTTCAACTTCTACTGAGTGGTTGATTCTTTTCAAACCCAATGCCTCAATAGTTTTCTTTTGGCGCTCGCTTCTGTCGATAACGCTCTTTATCTGGGTGATTTTGATTTTTGCCATGATAATTAACCGTTAAATACTTTGTTCAAATCGACACCGCGGTGTTGTGCTACTGTATATGCATCACGCATATCTGATAAAGCTGCTACAGTTGCTTTTACCACGTTGTGTGGGTTAGAAGAACCTAATGATTTAGCCAATACATCTTTGATACCAGCAGACTCCAATACTGCACGCATTGCACCACCAGCTAAAACTCCTGTACCACCTACTGCTGGTTTGATCAACACTGAACCACCAGAATATTTACCATATTGTGCGTGAGGAACAGTACCTTTGATAATAGGAACTTTTACCAAGTTTTTCTTTGCGTCATCGATACCTTTGGTGATTGCTTCAGTTACTTCTTTAGCTTTACCTAAACCATAACCAACAATGCCGTTTTCATCACCTACTACAACAATTGCAGAGAAGCTGAAAGTACGACCACCTTTAGTAACTTTTGCTACACGTTGGATACTTACTAAGCGATCTTTTAATTCAATTTCGCTTGATTTTACTCTTTTTATATTGCTTAATGCCATTTTTTCTATGATTAAAAGTCTAAACCGCCTTCGCGAGCACCTTCAGCCAAAGATTTGATACGGCCATGGTATAAGTACCCATTACGGTCAAAAACTACTTTATTAATACCTGCTGCTACTGCTTTTTCAGCAACCAATTTACCGACAGCTTTAGACTGTTCCACTTTGTTACCCGATGCAGCAAACTCTTTTGATAAGCTAGATGCAGCAACTAATGTTTTACCTGCATTGTCATCAATGATCTGTGCATAGATACCTTTGTTACTTCTAAAAACCGATAAACGTGGACGTTCAGACGTTCCAGCAAGGTTTTTTCTGATTCCTTTTTTGATTCTCTCTCTACGAGATGCTTTTTGTCCTGCCATGATTATTATTTTTTAGCTGATTTACCTGCTTTTCTTCTCAATACTTCACCTGCAAACTTCACACCTTTTCCTTTGTAAGGTTCTGGTTTACGGAAGCCACGGATTTTTGCCGCTACTTGTCCGATCAATTGTTTATCGGCGCACTCTAAAGTGATTGTAGGGTTTTTACCTTTATCAGCAGTAGTTGATACTTTAACCTCTTTTGGCAATACAAAAACAATCTGGTGAGAGAAACCTAAAGTTAACTCTAATACATTACCAGTACTTGAAGCACGGTAACCTACACCGACTAACTCTTGCGTAGTTTTGTAACCTTCAGTCACACCGTGAACCATGTTAGCCAACAGGGAACGGTATAGACCGTGTAATGCTTTGTGTTTCTTTTGATCAGTTGGACGTGTTACAACGATATTGCCTTCTTCTTGAGCAATCGTGATGTCACGGTCAACTTGTTGTGTTAATTCGCCTTTAGGACCTTTTACTGAAACTAAGTTTTTGTCCGAAATAGTAACAGTTACCCCAGCAGGGATAGCGATAGGCGCTTTTCCAATTCTTGACATTTCTTTGTGCTTTTACCTAGATTAATAAACGTAACATAAAACTTCACCACCAACATTTTGAAGTCTAGCTTCTTTATCTGTCATTACACCTTTAGATGTTGACAAGATAGCAATACCTAAACCATTCAAAACACGGGGCATAGTATCAACGCTTGCATACTTTCTTAAACCAGGTTTACTCACACGTGTCAACGTACGAATAGCCGGAATTTTGCTAATTGGGTTATATTTCAATGCGATTTTGATCGTACCCTGTACGCCATTCTCATCGAATTTGTAATTAGCAATGTAACCTTTATCAAAAAGAACTTTTGTGATTTCTTTTTTTAGGTTCGATGCAGGAATTTCAACAACCCTGTGGTTGGCCTTGATGGCATTCCTTACTCGTGTAAGGTAATCCGCAATTGGATCTGTAGTCATTATATATGAAAATTTGTGACAGCGGTTTCCCTCCCAACCGTTGGTATGGGACCTTCTATCTGTTAAACGATTTTAAAATGCAAAAAACCCGGCAATCCTAAATTGAATTGCCCGGGCAAAATTAAGTATTTTTTTTAAATTACCAAGAAGCTTTTTTCACCCCTGGGATTTTGCCATCCAAAGCCATCTCACGGAATGTTACACGAGAGATACCGAATTGACGCATATATCCTTTAGGACGGCCAGTCAATTTACAACGATTGTGTAAACGTACTGGAGAAGCATTTTTAGGTAATTTATCTAATGCAACGTAATCGCCAGCAGCTTTTAATTCTGCACGTTTTGCTGCATATTTAGCTACCAATTTAGCGCGTTTTACTTCGCGTGCTTTTAATCCTTCTTTAGCCATTGTTATTAGTATTTTGATTTTTAAATGGTAAACCGAATTGTTTCAACAATTCTAAAGCCTCAACATCATTTTGAGCAGAAGTCACGAAAGTGATGTCCATACCTTGGATCTTATTGATTTTGTCAATGTTGATCTCAGGGAAAATGATCTGTTCAGTGATACCTAAGTTGTAGTTACCACGTCCGTCAAAGCCTTTATCGTTGATACCGCGGAAGTCACGAATACGTGGAAGCGATACGGCTACCAAACGATCCAAGAATTCAAACATATTGTTGTCACGTAAAGTAACACGTGCCCCTACAGGCATACCTTTACGTAATTTAAAGTTTGAAATATCTTTTTTCGATTTTGTAGCCACAGCTTGTTGACCTGTAATTAAAGTCAACTCAGCGATAGCGTTATCGATTAATTTTTTGTCAGCTGTTGCAGCTCCTACGCCTTGTGAAACAACGATTTTCTCAAGTTTAGGAACCTGCATAATACTTTTATACTGAAATTTTTCTTGAAGTGCTTTACGGATTTCCTCCGCATATTTCACTTTTAATCTTGGTACGTAAGTCATTATTTAATTTCCTCCCCTGATTTTTTAGCGTAACGAACTAATTTACCATCTGCATTTAACTTACGACCTACACGTGTAGTTGCACCTGTTTTAGGATCGATAACAGCTAAATTAGAGATGTGAATACCAGCTTCTTTCTCAATGATACCACCATTAGGATTAGCTGCACTTGGTTTAGTGTGTTTTTTTACGATGTTAGCGCCCTCAACGATAGCTCTATTTTTATCCACTAAAACAGTTAATACTTTTCCTTGAACACCTTTAGAGTTACCAGCGATAACTTTCACTAAATCACCTTTTTTAATTTTGATTTTGTGCGTAGTTGTTTTTGTTTTCTGTGCCATAATTATAAAACCTCCGGTGCTAATGATACAATTTTCATGAACTGTTTCTCACGCAACTCTCTAGCCACAGGGCCAAAGATACGTGTACCACGTGGTTCATCATTATTATTTAATAATACAGCGGCGTTGTCATCGAAACGGATATATGAACCATCTTTACGACGGATTTCCTTTTTCGTTCTAACGACTACTGCTTTAGAAACGGAACCTTTTTTCACGTTTCCTGAAGGCATAGCGCTTTTCACCGATACAACAATCTTATCTCCGATTGATGCATAACGCTTGCGCGTACCGCCCAATACACGGATTACTAAAACTTGTTTAGCACCGCTATTGTCAGCTACATTAAGTCTTGATTCTTGTTGTACCATGTTATTTAGCTCTTTCTATAATTTCAACTAATCTCCAGTTTTTTGTTTTACTCAGCGGACGAGTTTCCATAATTAATACCGTATCGCCGATACCGCAGGTATTAGTTTCGTCATGAGCTTTAAATTTAGTAGTTTTTTTAACGAACTTACCATAAATCGGGTGTTTCACTTTACGCTCTACAGATACCACGATAGATTTGTCCATCTTGTTGCTAACTACTAAGCCGATTCTTGTTTTTCTTAAATTTCTTTCCATTTCGACTTTAAATTTATGCCTCAGAGGCTGTTTCATTTTTAGCTGCAGCGTTGCGTGCACTGATCTCTGTACTGATACGAGCAATAGTTCTGCGTGCTGCTTTGATCACGTTAGGGTTCTCAATAGCTGAAACAGCATGTGCAAATTTCAATTTTGTAAGGGCTGTTTTCTCTTCTACAAGACGAGCTTTTAAGTCCTCATTAGATAATTCTAAAATTTCTGAATTTTTCATGTTTTTTCAGTTGTTATTTGGGTTATCATCGGTTTATATATAGCGTTAGGGGTAACGGCCCTAACGCTTAAATGATGACATTACCAAGATTTTATGCTTCAACGTAGTCTCTACGAATCACAAACTTAGTTTGAACCGGAAGTTTTTGAGCGGCAAGGCGTAAAGCTTCTTTGGCAATTTCCAAAGGCACACCTTCTGCTTCAAATAACATACGGCCTGGGCGTACTACTGCTACCCAGTATTCTGGAGCACCCTTACCTTTACCCATACGTACCTCTGCAGGTTTTTTCGTAACCGGTTTGTCAGGGAAAATACGAATCCAAACTTGACCTTCACGTTTCATATAACGTGTAACCGCAATACGAGCTGCCTCGATTTGACGACTAGTGATCCATGCTTGCTCCATTGTTTTGATACCGAAAGAACCGAAAGCTAACTCCGCTCCACGAGAAGCGTTACCTTTCATGCGGCCTTTCTGCATCTTTCTGAACTTCGTTCTTTTTGGCTGTAACATGTTCGTATACTTTTTAAATCTGCTTCTTCAGCAGGTTTTTGTTGTAATCTAAATAAAACTATTAATCTTTTTTCGGACCACGGTTGCTTCCACCACGGTTGTTTCCACCACGGTTATTTCCACCGCGACCACCTTTGTTATTACGGTTGTCACGACGTTCGCCACCACCTTCGTGGTTGCCACGTGATTTTACACCAGATGCTTGACCAATGTTTGGAGATAAGTCACGTTTACCGTAAACTTCACCTTTACATATCCAAACTTTGATACCAATTTTACCGTATGTAGTCAATGCTTCAGCTAAAGCGTAGTCGATATCAGCACGCAATGTGTGCAAAGGAGTTCTTCCTTCTTTGTATTGTTCAGTACGCGCCATTTCAGCACCACCCAAACGACCAGAACACATGATTTTGATACCTTCTGCACCCATACGCATGGTAGAAGCAATTGAAGTTTTCATTGCACGACGGAATGAAATACGTGCCTCTAATTGTTTAGCGACACCTTCTGCTACTAATTTCGCATCTAACTCAGGGCGTTTGATCTCGAAAATATTGATTTGAACATCCTTTTTAGTCAGTTTCTTCAACTCTTCTTTGATCTTGTCAACTTCTTGACCACCTTTTCCGATAACGATACCTGGACGAGCAGTGTGAATTGTAACAGTGATACGTTTTAACGTTCTTTCGATAACAACTTTAGCTACACCACCTTTTGCGATACGAACAGAAAGATATTTTCTGATTTTTTCGTCTTCAACTAATTTATCGGAATAGTTTTTACCTCCGAACCAGTTAGAATCCCAACCTTTGATGATTCCTAATCTGCTACCTATTGGATTTGCTTTTTGTCCCATTTCTCAATAAATTAGTTTTGTTCAACGTTTAATTTGCTATCAACTACCAACGTAACGTGATTTGAACGTTTACGAACTCTGTATCCGCGACCTTGAGGAGCCGGACGTAATCTTTTCAATTGACGACCACCACCTACTGATACTTCTTTTACAATTAGTTCGCTTTCTTCCACTGATTTACCTTCGTTTTTGGCTTCCCAGTTTTTGATTGCAGATAATAATAATTTTTCTACACGAGCAGCAGCTTCTTTACTTGAGTGTTTTAAAATGTATAATGCATTTTCAACACGTTGACCACGAATTAGATCTACCACTAAGCGCATCTTACGAGGCGAAGTCGGGCAGTTCAATAATTTGGCATCCGAAGCTCCTCCTTGTTGAGCTTTCTCTTGCTCTTTGCGTTGTCTAATTAAGACAGACTTTTTAAGTTTTTTTGTTGCTTCCATTACCTATTATTTTTTCTTTTCTGCGTGGCCTCTGAATGTACGCGTAGGAGCGAATTCACCAAGCTTGTGACCTACCATATTCTCTGTTACATAAACAGGGATAAATTTATTCCCGTTGTGCACTGCGAAGGTATGGCCAACAAAATCAGGGGAAATCATTGATCTACGAGACCATGTTTTGATAACTGACTTTTTGTTAGTTTCATTCATAGAAAGAACTTTTCTTTCTAAGTTGTGATCGATATAAGGACCTTTTTTAATTGAACGAGCCATTATTTTTTCCTTCTCTCAATGATGTAACGATTCGATGTTTTCTTCTTGTAACGTGTTTTGAAGCCTTTAGCTAATACACCTGTACGTGAGCGTGGGTGACCTCCTGAAGTACGGCCTTCACCACCACCCATAGGGTGATCTACTGGGTTCATCGCAACACCACGAACTCTTGGACGACGACCTAACCAACGTTTGCGACCTGCTTTACCTAACACTTGGTTAGATCTTTCATGGTTCGATACTGAACCAATCGTAGCAACACAAGTCAACAAGATCATACGTGTTTCGCTCGAAGGTAATTTGATGATGGCATATTTACCATCACGAGCAGACAATTGAGCATAAGTACCAGCCGAACGAGCAATTGAACCACCTTGACCAGGATTTAATTCAATGTTGTGGATGATAGAACCCAATGGAATGTTTGCTAATGGTAATGTATTACCAACTTCTGGGGCAACTTTATCACCTGCAATTACAGTTTGACCAACTACTAAACCAGCTGGAGCAATGATGTAACGTTTTTCACCATCTGCATAATGCAACAATGCAATACGAGCAGTACGATTTGGATCGTACTCAATAGTAGCTACTTTTGCAGGGATATCTTTTTTATCGCGTTTGAAATCAATTAATCGGTATACTTTTTTATGTCCCCCACCGAGATAACGCATAGTCATTTTACCGGAGTTATTACGACCGCCTGATTTCTTGTTGATTTTAACTACTAACGATTTTTCAGGAACGTTTGTAGTAACATCAGAGTAGTCTGCGCCTACTCTGAAACGAGTACCAGGGGTTACCGGTTTGAATCTTTTAACTGCCATTTTTTATTATATAGTACTGTAAAAGTCAATAGTTTCGCCGTCTTTAATTGTAATGACAGCCTTTTTATACTTAGGAGCTCTACCAGATACGAAACCTGCTTTTGTGTAACGGCTTTTTGCTTTACCAGCTACTACTGCAGTATTTACAGCAAGAACTGTAACACCAAACATAGCCTCAACAGCTGCTTTGATCTGGATTTTGTTTGCTCTGTGATCTACTTTGAAAGCGTAACGGTTTAATTTTTCCGTTAACAAAGAAGCTTTCTCAGTCAAGATAGGTTTTTTAATAATCTCCATATTACTTAGCTAATGCTTCCTCCAAAGATTTAACAGAATCTGTAGTCAACAATAATTTTGTTGCGTTCAATACATCATATGTATTTAAATCAGATGCAACAATAACTTTTGCTTTTTTCAAGTTTCTGCTTGATTTATAAACAATTTCATCGTAAGCTGGCAATACCAACAATGTTTTCTCATCAGCTACATTCAACGCATCGATTAAAGCAACATAGTTTTTAGTTTTGATAGCATCGAATTTCACTTCGTCCAATACCACAATGTTATTATCTTTTGCTTTGTAAGATAACGCTGATTTACGTGCCACTTGTTTCAATTTTTTGTTCAATTTGAACGAGTAGTCACGAGGTTGAGGACCGAATACACGACCACCACCATTAAACAATGGAGATTTGATAGAACCCGCACGAGCACCACCTGTACCTTTTTGTTTGTGTAATTTACGAGTAGAACCCGCGATTTCGTTACGTTGTTTAGATTTGTGAGTTCCTTGGCGTTGGTTCGCTAAGTATTGTTTCACATCCAAATAGATCGCATGATCGTTAGGCTCTAACCCAAATACCGACTCAGGAAGTTGCACCTTGGCACCTGTTTCTTTACCTGATAAATTTAAAACTTTAACTTCCATCTCTACTATTTGTCTACGATTACATAAGAACCTTTAGCTCCTGGAATGGAACCACTAACAACGATAAGGTTTTGCTCAGCGTAAACTTTCAACACCTGTAAGTTTTGAACTTTAACTCTGTCACCACCTGTACGACCTGCCATGCGCATACCTTTGAATACGCGTGAAGGCCATGATGAAGCACCTAATGAACCTGGAGCACGTAATCTGTTGTGCTGACCGTGAGTCGCACCACCTACACCACCAAATCCATGACGTTTCATGACACCTTGGAAACCTTTACCTTTTGAAGTACCGACTACATCTACGTACTCACCTTCTTCAAAAAGAGTAACGTCAACTACGTCACCAAGTTGTTTTGCATCTGGGAAAGTTTTAAACTCTACCAACTTACGCTTAGGCGTTGTATTTGCTTTCGCAAAGTGCCCTTTCAAAGGAGCTGTCGTGTTTTTCTCCTTAGCCTCGTCGAAACCAAGTTGAATTGCCGAGTAGCCATCCTTTTCTTCCGTACGTATCTGCGTAACCACGCACGGCCCGGCCTGAATCACTGTACAAGGAATATTTTTCCCATCAGCGTTAAACAGGCTCGTCATTCCTACTTTTTTTCCAATAATACCTGACATGTTGTAAATTAATTAATTAAAAGTCCTTCGAAGCAGTAGGGCTTCGCTCAAGACATACTTTCCCCTTTAAGGGACTGCAAAGTTACAAACATTTTTATAACTGTCAAATAATTAATGAATTATTTTTTTTATTTTATCCTGTAACAGGAAAACTGCCTTACCCCCCTGCCCCCTTCTCGTATCAGCAACGACCACGAGGTTCGAAGAAAAAGAAATAAAAAATGAGTATAAAAATTCATACTGCCATACTGCTGTCATTGGACCGCCTAAATTTGTGGCATATTACAACGCAAGAGGCGATGTAAATTTTTAAATTTTAAATACGAAAAAAATGAGTACAGCGATCATTTCTAAACAAGAATTACTTGAACACTGGTTGGGCCATAGAAAACTGACCCGCCAAACTATTGAAAAATTTCCCGAAGAAGAATTGTTCCATTATAAAGTAGAAGGCATGCGAACTTTTGCGGATATGTTGAAAGAATTATTGGCACTTGCCGTACCCGGCCTACAGGAGATCGTAGATAACAAAAGCGGTGAGCTAAACGAAAATCTAAACTATTCAACCAAAGCCCAGCTTTTACAAGCCTGGGACGAGGCTACTCCAATACTCATCGATCTATTTAACAAGATACCGGAGGAACGCTTTGCTGAAGAATTTAACTTGTTTGGACAATACAAATCGCCAGTCGTCCACAGCATTCTTTATTTTATAGATAATGAAATCCATCACCGCGGGCAGGGATTTGTCTACCTACGCATGCTTGGCATTCAACCACCGTTTTTTTGGGAAAGGGGATAATTTCGGGCAAACCCGACAAGAATACTTGCGTGGACTCAACAGAAAGAACTAGCAAGTATTCTTGCCCTCTTCAATACAGCTGAAGCCTGCCTGCACCTTGTCTTGATTAAGCTGTTCTAATGCTGATGACAGCAATCGTTTTACCACTCCTTTCAACGACTCGGGCTCGATAATATTTCCTTTGTCAGCAAACATCAAATACCAACGCGCAAACCCACTTTCCATATTTACACATTCGAAATGCATTTCAACATAATCGTCAGCAATCACTTCCTGCTGGAAGCCGAAATAATGACGGTCCCATTCCATATACCTTGCCATTTCTTTATCCACCCGTACCACGACTTTAGTTGTCGGATCTTCATGTCGTTTGTTGAGAAAGAAAGATAGCTCAGGATGTTCTTTCCCAAAATCATCTGTAAGCATTCGGATATTATTTATACGGTCCAATCGAAATTGCCTATAATCCTTTCGTAGTTTACAGAATGCGAGGATATACCAGAATTTACTTTCAACAAAGATACCAACAGCTTCAATTTCCCTTTTCTCAGGATTTTTGTCCGAAGGTTTGGTGTAATAAATTTCTACGCACTTCTTTGCAGCGATACTTTCGATCAATATGTTGGTACCATGCGTTAACTTTTCGTTGAACTGGTGTCGCCCACCCCGCACAAGAAATTTATCTCCTACTAAGGCAACTTGCTCTTTTTCGTTACCCCTCAGTATCGCCTTCATTTTAAGCAATGCTGTGGCAAAATGATGGGCTAGGTTGCGATCCGTATATTTTTCAACCAGTTTCTCCGCTGCGACAAAACTTAATGCCTCTTCTTTTGTAAATTGCAGGGGCGGCATCTTATACCCCTCCACTAAAGAGTATCCGCTTCCGGCTTCACCATAGATGGGGACTCCAGCCTGCATCAAAGAGCGGATATCACGGTAAATCGTACGCTGGCTCACTTCATAGCGTTCTGCCAAAGCCCCCGCTGTCACAACAGGTTTGGCCTGTAGATGCATATAAATAGCGAGTATACGATCAAATCTTTTCTGGATATCCGTCATTGGGATAAAGGTACGAGTTATTCTATTTTCTTCAACGAATATAAAGATATGTTTTCACAGGTATAGTGCTTAATACTTTCTCAATTCATCACTCAAATCTCGCACAAATTCCCTTCTATTAACAACGAACCCAACCTTGGAATCGACAGAAAACAACTATACAACCCCACAATAAATGGAATTCGAAAAGTCGTCGTTGAGTGTATCCCAAACACCGACATAAACATGGTAATCGAACGCTTTCTTGCTTATCCCCTCAACTTCAAATGAGCAGAAGCCTTGATTCACATTGGCAACAGATATTTTCAACCGCGACTCGCCCTCTATGTCGATCAATCCCACATTGATTTTATATATACTACTTTTATATTCATCATCTACAGTCCAGCTAAGATCAATCCGATCGCCATCCAAACTGACTTGACAGTTAGCTAATGAGGTAAGCGGACCTGAAAACAGGAGGAGTTTTTCAGGGTTAACAAAAGGCTTGTTGTCTTCACCTAATTCAAGAGTTTCTTTAAAAATGTGGCGCTGCGCCAATTGGAAAGCTCCTACACGACTTTCTTTTGTCGCGAGTGATTGATAACCAAACTCTAGAATTACTTTATTGGCGCCAGCAAACTTACCTGCAACTTTTTGTTTTTCTCTATTTAAAAGTTCGGCCTCACTCGGCGGAGATGTTCGTTTTTTTTTGCCGCCACGTACGACATTTTGGCCTTTCAATAGATAAGCACTCACCGAGCCAAATTTCCCAACAATAGCGCCGTTCGGACCATTTTGTAAAATTGCCATAAAATTTTTCTCCTTTTGTCTATAATTGATGGTATATAACTTATTACTAATATAATATCAAACACCCCATTAAAAGAGTAGTAACAGTACTTTTACAAAGTATTAACAGGGGGTTAACAGGGGTAATACCCCTGTTAACCCCCTGTTATACCCCTGTTAACCCCCTATAAATCCCTTGTCAATATAGAAATTGGTGTTAAATAGGTATTTATTTGAGCGAACGAGATGGCTGTACGAGATAAGTACTTCACTTTTTCCACAATATGTTAACAACTTTGTTGAAAACTCAAGAATCCTCTCGTCAGGGCTTGATAACCTTCTCTCCACGGAGCAATCGGTCATACCGCACCAATGCCTCTACATAATAGTAATCCGCATAGGTTAACGGAACATCAACTTCTGTTTTATGCGGGATAGAACCGACACTATGTTTTAAAATATATCCCCCCGCTTCTTTGAAATCTGCTTTATAAGGTTTAGCAGAAAGCGACCGCAGCATTTGTTCAGCCTTTGAGATATACAGCTGGCTTTCACTACCTGTTATGTATTGTGCCAGTTCCAGCAAAGCCGACGCTGTCACCGAAGCGGTCGATACATCACGAAGGTCTTTCTGGCTATAATATTTACTATCTGGAGTAAGCTTGTTCTGGTCCATATCCCAATAAGGTATCAGATCTTTTGGAAGATTGGGATGATTCAGGTAAAACTGTGCAATATGCCTAGCATGCTCCAAATATCTCCTGTCTCCCGTCTCGCGGTACATCATCGTATAACCATAAAGCCCCCAGGATTGCCCTCTGGCCCATGCAGACGCGTCAAAAGCTCCTTGCGCAGTCTTTCTCGAAATAATACTTCCATCTTGCGGATTGTAATCCACGACATGGTAGGAACTATAATCTTTTCGGTAATGGTTGACCATCGTTGTATTGGCATGCTGCACCGCAATATCACGATAACGCTGGTCACCTGTCATTTTGGAAACTTCCGTCAGAAATTCCAAATTCATCATGTTGTCGATGATCACCGGATAAGTCCAAGGCTGGCCATCCCAGTTTTTTCCGCCGTCCCATGAACGAATCGTTTTCGTTGCTTCATGGAAGCGCGTTGCCAACGACGCTGCACCAGTGCTTAAAATTTCTTTATAGGACGCCGAATCACCGGTCAAGCGTAATGCATTCCCAAAGCTACAATACAGCATGAAGCCCAAATCATGTGTTCCTTTGTTATATTTTTCTTTCTGCAGTTGCTTCAATTTACTTTTAGCTTCCGTCAAAAGTTTCCCATCCTTTGTATACTCATATAGATAGAGCACGGTGCCGGGATAGAACCCAGAACACCACCAGCTCGAACCCCAATTGACATATTTGCCATCTTTATAGGTTGTAGGCATATCCGATTCACCAATCGATGCGGCAAGGTAGGCGATTTGCTTGTGTGCATCTTCTAAATTGGAGCGGACAAATTCTTTATCGAGCCCCAATTTCACCGCTGTCAGGTTTCGCTGACTGGAACAGGAGATTCCCTGCATTCCTAGCCCAATTATCAAAGCTCCCGTAATATAGTGTTGTATCTTCATTTATCCAGTCCTTAATCTTTTTGCTTTTTTATTCTTTTTCACTTTAATAACTTACATAATAGTCTTTGGGAAATTGCTCTGCCTTCCAGCATTTTTGGGAAGTCCATGGTTGTGGAGCGCAGGTCCAGAACTCATCTTCTGCTGGTAATCCCAAGGGCAAGAAGGACAGGGAGGCCACATACATAGAACCCGCATTTGTATAGTAATCTGCAAGATTGGATTGTTGGTCACCTACGACTCCCATACGCAGCCAACCCGAAGGTGCAAAGGTTTTGTCAATATAAATATGACGGAGTATTGTGGTTAATGCAGCCCTGACCTGTCCTTTCGAAATGTCTTCGGGCAACTTATTTTCCAAAGCAACTTTTGCCAGCGGCTGGAATGCGGCATTCTTATAGGTTGACGAACGACCGACAACGACATAATGGCCTTCCGGAGAGATCATGCGCTCGAGATGATGCGCATAACGCTGCATGCGTTTATATGCCCGCTCATACATTTCCTTGTATTTTCCACCTGCAGGGATATTATGACGCAGCGACTCCACCTGCATACAATGGATCACATAACCATTGTAATGATCAAAACTAAAATGGGCACCATCACTATACCAGCCATCTCCAACATACCATTCCTGATCAAATTTATTGACCGCATAATCGATACTTTCCCGTATACATTCCTCTCCTATGCTGTAAAGAAACGTCTCTGTCATTGCGGCAAACAGCAGCCAATTACTCTCATTGGGTTTGATCTTGCGCAGCAATTTGAATTCTTCAACGACTCTTTTTTTAGTCACTTGGTTTAAAGGTTCCCATAAAGTGTTTGGGGCCCGCAAAAAAGCCTGCGCAAGATGCGCTGCATCCACAAGAGTCTGAGAGGAAGGTCCTCGCCAAGTAAAATAATCCGGAGATTTGGGGTCTACCCCATACTGTATACCGAGCAGCGCCTGTTCTCTCAATTTTTTTCGCAGTTTTCCTTCCTCAGTTAGGTCATCCCGTAGTGCCAACCAAGGTGCCATTCCAGCCAACAAGCGTCCAAAGGCTTCCAGATATCCCACTCCGGGATCTCTGCTATCAAAAGTTGGACTCACCTCCATCGGCATATTTTTACGCCATTGCTGTTTACTGATATTGCTCAATATGGGGGCTGCCATCTTATGCAAGATAGATAGCCAATAAGCCCGATCATTTTCAATAAAATTTATTTTTCCGTCTAAAGTGCTTGCTTTTGCTTCCATTGGTAAAGACGCCGTTAATGCGCCTACTCCAGCTCCGCCTAACAATTTTAATAAGGATCTTCTCTTCATCGATAAGGGTTTATAAATAAAAATATCTATTTTACATAAAAATACTGGCCGAAGTAAACCAATTGCTCCAGCAAACGACTGCATGAGCGATTGAAATAAAACTTCCCCCTTAATAAATCCATCCTGGTGTCGGTTTCAGATTTTTATTTAATTCTATTTCAGCCTTTGGTACTGGCCAGGTGTACCATTGATCACCTATCCATTCATAAGTAGTGCCTCCCGTGTTCTCACTACCTCCCCATGCATGTTGCGAAAATTTTTGATCAAACTTTGTCTCTTTCAGCGTCTTCCAACGCATCTCATCAAAAAAGTTAACGCCTTCACCAATTAATTCACGACGCCGTTCGTCTCGTACATAATTACGTGCTTTAGTTTGATCTGAAAAAGAGGAGCCCATTGTTGGAATTCCAACTCGATCTCTGACTTGTTTTACTTTTGCCATAGCACCAGATAAGTCATTCATCTCGACTAACGCCTCGGCCCACATCAACAAAACATCAGCATACCGAATAATAGGCTCGTCTACTGGATTTTGCTCACGACGAGCATATTCTAACCCTTCGCCAACAAACTTCCGATGGATATACTTAAACTCAGCCTGCGCATTGGCACTTCCTGATGTATAATAAGTGCTTGGTAAACTACTATTCAAATTGGGTTCAGCGCCAGATTGGTCCACATAGTACTTACCAGTGACGGGAAATCTATAGGTATACATACCTACAGTCGTGGAATTGCTATTTACTCCCTGGAAAGACGCATAAGGAGTGACCACATTATAAGCTAACCTTGGATCTCTATTCGCGTAGGCTGCTTTAAGCCGTGCCTCATTCCCCTCTGGTAGATAAAACGCCCGCGCAGTACTACTTAATTTATTTAATTCTGTATTGATGACTGTGGTCACCGTTGGGTGAACATCATTTCCATTAACTTTTTGATCTCGTATAAAAAAGACTTTTCTATTGGGAGCGCCTAAAGCATTTACTGTATTCCATTCAGGAATGTAATCCGACCAACTAAATGGACGGACAGTAGTTCCGTCAATAATTTCTTCATATAAATTGACCAAAGCTGGAGTAACTTGTAAATCTGTCCAACATCCTCGACTATCTTTTGCTCCTTGTTGAAATGCCCCCGTGTATTTCTGTACAGCTGAACCATATCCCGATGGTTCCTCGATATACTGAACGCTCAAAATCATCTCTTCACAACGTTCATTGGCAACTTTAAATAATTGCTTATAATTTGAGAAGAGTTTGTAGCCGCTCTCGCCAACTTTGGCAAAATCAGCAACTGCCTGATCGTATTTCTTGGTCATAAGATAAGCACGGCCACGTAGCGCATAAGCAGCACCTTTACTCACACGTCCTTCACCTTGAATTTGGTTATTTGGCAAAGCGCTCTCATTGATTGCATCAGTCAAATCCTTAATGATAAGCGCCCAAACCTCTTCTTCTGAACTCTGTCCTTTGTTACCTTCTGCAGGACTGATAGGCTCGGTGTAAATAGGAACACCTAAACCATTCCGGCCATACAGTTCATTAAGCCGCATGTAAAAGAATGCCCGCAAGACTTTGCATTCAGCTACCAGCTTATTCTTTTTTCCCTGATCCATCGCTGCATCTGGTATATGAACTATAGCATCATTAGCGCGATGTACACCATCATACAACCATTTCCATTGGAATGAAAAATAGGAATTGCTTGGATTAACGGCACTGGAAAAAAGGTTGTTTAAATTATATTCTCCTTGTCCAGTCATACCAAAGGCCTCATACGCATAATACCCAATATTGGCAGAGGTACCTACAATTCCGTCACTTCTTACCGGACGTTGTAACGAATAGTATACACCTATTACCCCTTGATCAACCAATGTTTCAGATGACCACATTGTTCCCGACGATATTTTGTCATTTGGCGCAAGGTCCAATATTTTGGTACAAGACGATAAAGAGCTTGCTATACCAATGGCTATGACAGATTTTAATATTTTTTTCATCTCTATTTTTATTTTATTTGACTAACCAGCGTTTAAGACGAAGACGTCAGTCTAGTCTTACTCTATTGAAAACTCAAATTAATTCATCCTTCTGTTCGGAGATTAAGTTAAAAAGTTACCGATACCCCAGCGGAATATAGCTTCGCGATGGGATAAACAATCAATGAACCGCCCAGTTCCGGATCCACTCCCGGAAAATCTTTATGTTTAAAAGTCAACAGGTTTTCTCCTGTTACAAATACCCTTAAGTCTTTCATTTTAGCTTGATTAATCCATTTTTTAGGAAATGTATAGCCTAACTGCAGAGACTTTAACTTTAAATACGAGGTATTGTACAAATAGAATGTATTAGCCTGCATGATTGAACTTGAAGAAAGCAAACGTGGGTATTTACCATTGATATTTGCATTTGGATCCGTAGCAGGATCATAATTATCATAATCGCTATTTGCTCTTACGGCATCATAGGAATAGTATTTTGTCCAAGCGTCTGCTGGCAATTGGTCACCTGTATTCGCCAATATCGATCCATTTGATCCACGCTCATTAATATAATGATAAGAGCCAACCCGACCAGCCAATAACATATTTAGATCAAATCCTTTGTATGCGGCTGTCAGATTTAAGCCAAACACAAATTTGGCAACAGAAGACTTTCCGGTGAATTCACGGTCATCATCATTACCGTACTTACCATCACCATTCGCATCTGCCATAAGCATTTGTCCATACCAAATGTTTGCTGCTCCCGGGCCCACTGTATTGTTATTGAAAGAATAATTTGCAGCAATCATGGATTTTACCCATTCCAGGTCGGCTTTGGTACGAATCATCCCATCTGTTGGCCCTCCATTGGGATCTACACTTCCGTCAGATTTTATATAGGTTCCAGTTCCCGCATAAGGCCTTCTTAGAAACCACTCGTCAAGCATATGTTGTTCCACACGACGTTCGTTTCCTCCTGTAGATACATCGGCTAAATTCGTATAGCGCCAAGTCGGATTACCCCAAATATCGAGGGTGGATGGATCTTGTTCATACTTTAATGTTCCTTTAAATCCGGAGACTCTGTTCATGTTGTAAGAAATATTACCACTAACTCCATACCTCAAATCTCCGATTTTGTCGTTCCATCCCAGATTAAGCTCTATCCCTTTATTATTCATTGAAGCAGTATTGGACATCGGGGCATTGATATTACCCATTGTCAAATAAATAATCGCTGCCGTTAAGATATCAGAAGTCTTTCGAGAATACATATCGGCCTCGACACTCAAACGACGATCTAAGAAACTGGCCTCTAACCCCAAATTATAGGTGGTCAGTTTTTCCCATGATAAACTAAGATTTTGGATAGTTTGCTGAATAACCCCATTCGCAACCGACTCGTTAAATACATTATTCACTTTTTGATAAAGAGTCTGCCAATCGTAATTCCCACTTATTGTATTCCCTAAGGTTCCATAGGACCCTCTAAGCTTTAAGTAATTAACCGTTGTTTTGGCTGGGTCAAAAAAACGTTCGTTACTGATTACCCAACCTGCTGAGAAAGAAGGAAAAAATCCTGTGCGATGTCCTGGAGCAAACTTAGATGACGCGTCCGAACGAAAGTTTCCTTCGAACAAATATTTACCATCATAGGCATAGTTTACACGGCCAAAATAAGAAATCATTGCGTTCTCCGCTTTAGCGTCACCTCCAATTGATTCCATTGTCGCACCTGAAGTTATATCCGTTACGTCCCAGTCTAATAAGCCCCTTTTTGTAGCGTTAAACCCACTTGTCTTTGAATAATATTGCTCGTATCCTACTAATCCGCCAACATCATGTTTCCCAAAAGTATGCGCGTAACGCAATAATGCATTCGCTGTATAACTGGAAGATTTATAAGCGTATCTATATGTCGTTGCCTGGTCTAAATTCCCTATCCCCTCTTTAGGCTTCTCAAAGCTTTCTCTAAAACTATATCTCGGCAAGTTTTGGGAATAATTTTCATCCTCACGCATATATTCACTGTAGTTAAACCGTGCTTCCGCGACAATTCCTTTCCAAAGATCCGCGTTAGCATACCATGTGCTATTGATACGTGTGAAGTTGTTTTCCCCACCATTCGAAGCCACCTGTTGGAGAATATTATCCTTATTTGTTGTGTTGGGATCTTCACTTGAGCCATATTTCCCCTGATAAATTGGTGTCATTCCAGGAAAAGCCTGAAGCAAATAGGTCATTGAAGTGCTACCGGGCTGCTTATACTCCTTCGTTGCATAAGTTTGTGTTCCAAAAGTAATTCTATCCGCAATTTTTGTTTCTAAGTTGGTCCGAATGTTGAATCTTTTCATTCCAGTATTTGCCAACGTTCCAGGATTATTTTGATACCCTGCTGACAGGAGATAAGAAGATTTATCACTACCTCCAGTTACTGAAACACCATATCGCTGATAATATTGGGGCTGGAAGAGAACCTGAGCCCAGTCTGTGTTTGGATATGCCAACCAATTAGGAATGCTATTCCCGGTAATCGGATTAGTATAAATACCATTAGGATCAGCATTTGCTTTGCGCCAGTCTTCAATCGTTGAAAGTGTATAATCAGGAGATGTCGAAGTCGGATTAGCATTCACCTTAGCGATGTTGTGTAGTTCCATCCAATCAGCTGTACTCGACATAAATTTCAAATCAGTCTGCGCTTTCTCACGTGCATACAATGCATTGAATGTTATTTTAGGCGCTTCACCTTTCCGTCCTTTTTTAGTAGTCACGAGAATGACGCCATTAGCGGCACGAGATCCATAAATTGCTGCCGAAGCCGCATCTTTCAAAATAGAAATGCTCTCGATATCATCTGTATTTAATGGAACCATATCGGCCACAGCGCCATCAACGAGAATTAGTGGATCATTATTATTAAATGATCCCGTACCACGCACTCGAATAGAAACGGATTCACTACCAGGATTTCCATTTCCTTGTGTAACTCGTATACCAGGAGCAGTTCCACCTAAAGCCGCGGCAAGGTTCATAATTGGCCTATTGGTAAGCTTATCTGCACCAACGGTAGCGACAGATCCTGTCAAATTGACTTTTTTCTGTGTGCCATAACCTACAACGACAACCTCATCAAGCGCCGAAGTACTTCTTTCTAGCGTAACATTAATGATTGAACGTCCTTTAGGATTGATTTCCTGATCCTGATATCCTATGTATGATATCAGGATTGTAGCATTTTCTGAAGCAGCGAGGGTATATTGACCCGCCTCATTTGTCGAAGTAGAAACACTTCCACCCTTCTCCCGAATCGTTACACCCGCTAAAGGTGCTCCTTGACTGTCTGTAATCCGCCCCGTAATCGAAATTTTCTGCTGTGCCATACTCGCACCCACAGTAAACAGCATCATAGCAGACAGTCCAACTTTGTAAAACTTTGCCATACTTTAGGAAATTAGTTTTATAAAAAAATTGGTTGTTTAATAAGCCAAAGATGGTTCTACGAGCAAATTAAGGCGGGGAAAATTCATAAATATTTAGGGGTAAAATCTTAAATTTGATCCAAAGACCCCATAACCATGAACATATTGCCTATTTTATCGCGACAATTTCTGCTGTTGATATCTATCATTTCCCTTTGTCATGCCCAGGATCTTAAGTTTGAGACGCTAAGCCAGGATAATGTATTGGATAAACAGGCGGTATTAACAATTGCGCAGGATAAACTGGGTAAACTTTGGTTTGGCGGCGGCCCCAACCTATTTGTATATGACTCCCAGCATATCACCAATATTTTAGTACAGGATACCGTCTTTAAAAAGGTAGATTATATTAATAAGATTGGCATCAATGCAAAGAATCATCTCTTCATCGCGACTGCAACTCAATTATTCATTTTCGACATCGACAAACGTAAAGCTGTATTGAAACAAGGAAAACCTTTTCAGGAAAAAATTGCCGTCACCGACATCCAATTTTTATCAGACCAAATATTTCTATGCACAGACAAGGGGCTTTACCAGGTAATCCCGACCGCCGGGACCTACAGTCTCAAAAAAATTCTGGACCGTCCCAATGTACAATCCATTGTTCAAACTAGCCCTACTACCTATATAATAGCAAGTTACAAGGGCATTGAGTCTTTTTCACTGCAAAAGGATCAGATCTCCACTATCCGAGATCTAATGCTGCCCCCCCTCCCCTTAAGAGAACGTATTTTCAGTGCGCTATATCTTCATCAAAATATACTTTGGGTTGGGACAAAATTGCATGGAATATTCCAATTTAACTTTACGGATAAAACATGGAATAATATAAACGAAACCAATAGTAATCTATTGAGCAATAACGTCCGGAAAATTGTGCCGGCAAAAAATGGCGAACTACTGATTGGCACCTTAAAAGGACTCTCAATCTTTAATGGATCGGCGCAGTTCTTAAACTATAAACATAATACTTCCGTAAAAAACTCATTGAGCCAAAATTCGATATATGATATTTTTATCGATCGGCAACAAATCACTTGGATAGGAACCTATTTTGGAGGAATAAATGCTATTTACCCCGATCTTATCCCCATACAACATTATTCAACCCGTTCGCTTTCTGGTTTTCGACTCAATAGCGATATTGCCGGTAGTTTCACAGAATCAGAAAACGCGTATTGGATCGGAACGGAGGAAGAAGGAATCAATAAAATTGACAAGAGAACAGGAGCCACCTCTCCATTATCACAATTGACCCAGTCGAATCTGATTAAGGACTTATTCACAAAAGATAACAAAATCTACGCCGCACAATATGGTGGCGGTTATTCCATTATCGATGCCCAATCTGGAAATGCGCGACACTTTTATCTGGAAAAGGATCGTCTAAATCTCAAAAATAACATCTACAGTATTTACGTTGATCCTGCGCATCGTATTTACCTCGGCACCAATAAAGGACTCTACACCGTAGACCCAGGGAAACAGCCACAATATAATCCCGTTTTAAAAACAGCTACAATCGATGATATACAAGCTGATGCTAAACAGTACATTTATTTCCTAAGCGGAGGTTCCCTTTTTCGAAGAAAACCTAATGACTCAAACATAAGAGCGATACAACAATTGGATACATTGACGGTGGGAGGATTTTATGTTCATCCAAATGGGGATGTTTGGTTAACATCCAACCAATATTTATATCATTTTGATCAGCATGATCACTTAACCAAGGTCTCTCGCTTTCCGAACAATTCGCTAGGATGGCCCATCTATGTGAACGATAAGGTATGGCTTACCAGTAAAGATGGTCTCATATGCTTTAATCCCGAGACAAAACATAGCTATCTTCTCAATCAGTATGATGGTTTACCGGTAAAAAATCTTCTTGGAGCTAAAGTCTTTGCCAGCAAAACAGGAACATTATTCGTCACCACACTCAACGGTGTAATTTCCCTAGATACTCGAAAAATAACCTTCAATCAAAACATCCCCAATGTCCTCTTCCGAAATATCTTCCTCGAAGAGACTCCACTAAACTACGGACGGATTCATAAAACGGAAGATCCAAACAGCTATCAGCTCAGCCTCCGACACGATGAAAACTTTCTTACTATTAATTTTTCAGGTTCTAATTTCATAAAACCGCAAAAGAATAGGTATCGATACAAGCTCGACGGTTTTGACAAGGATTGGATTGAAACAAGTAATCCTTCAATACGATATACGAATGTTCCAGTAGGTATACATAGACTGACCATATTCGCGAGTAACAATGATGGTATGTGGAGCAGTATACCGCTACGGATTAATATCGACATTCAACCTCCATTTTGGAGAACGTGGTGGGCCTATTTAATGTATGCAGGATTATTTGCTCTGGGCGTACATCTGGTTATTAAGTTTGTTGTCGAAAGGAAGATGCTAATCAATTCAGAACGGGAGCAGGAAAAGAAAATAAAATTCTTCACACAGATATCGCACGAAATTCGTACTCCTCTGACTTTGATTACCGCTCCGTTAGATGAAATTATATCAGAAACAGCTAATCTTACCGCTACCCAAAATAAAGTAAAACGAATAAAAAAGAATGCCAACAAACTCCTAGGAGTCATCAACGAATTACTCGATTTTAAAAAGTTCGACGACAAGCATTTTGTGCTGAAAAAAACAGACATCTCTTTTAGGGAATATATAGAAGATACCTTCTACCTATTAAATGATCTTGCCAAAGCAAAACACCTCAACTACTATATCCGGCAGCTGGATACTGTGGGGCTACAATCCATAGATACCGTACAATTTGATAAAGTCATGTTTAATCTCTTGTCAAATGCTATCAAGTATACCCCAGAACATGGTACAGTTTATCTGGATCTTATCGAAACTGATCACACAATAGCTATTAGCATTGTCGATAATGGAATCGGCATCGCAATCGATAACCAATTCAAAATATTTGAAGAGTACTATCGCGAAGAGCAAGTTCAAGATGCGATAGGCACTGGAATCGGACTTGCGTTAACCAAACATATTGTACAACAGCACAGGGGGGATATCTGTTGCCTTACACAGGACGATGAAAAAGGAAAATGGACAGTATTTACGGTAACCTTACCGAAACAAGCTGGCGAGAAAGTAGAGCCGCAAGCAGTAGATCTCCTTGCAAAGGAAACAGAAGACATTAGCATACCCAGTCCAGGCACGTTCGACACTTCCTTGCAACAAACGATCTTAATTGTGGAAGACAATAAAGAATTATTAGCAACAGTGGTCAATCTGTTTCAGGATACCTACACGATCATTACAGCAAATAATGGTGAAGAGGCTCTTTCCAAAGCATTGGAATATATCCCTGATCTTATTATTTCAGACCTAATGATGCCTTACATGGACGGTGCTCAACTGTGTGAAGCCATAAAAAAAAATATAATCACTAGTCATATCCCGTTCATCTTGTTGACCGCAGTTACCGATAGCAACACGCAAACTTTAGCTTTGGAAAGCGGCGCAAATATTTATTTGACAAAGCCCTTTGATAATAAACAACTCTTTCTTTCTGCCCAAAATCTCCTAGCTATCAGTCAGGCGAAAAGTAAGGCGTTTCATGTCAAGACAGCTACTTTCGACAATGAACTTGATGCACAATTTATTTCCTCCTTAAATCAATTGATCGAAAAAAATCTTCAATCGGACGGTTTTGATGTCAATTTTATTTCTAGAACAATGGGAATGAGTGCGCCAATCCTCTATCGTAAGTTGAAAGCTATATCTAATTTATCTCTCAATAACTATGTGAAAATGTACAGGCTAAACAAAGCGAAAGAATTACTGAATTCGGCCATGAACATTAGTGAGATAGCCTACGCTGTGGGGTTTTCCGATAGAAAATACTTCAGTAAGGAATTTAAAAAACAGTTTGGACATAATCCATCAGAACAAACAGCAAATTCCAGCCAGACCGCTAAATCTTAGCTATTTGTTCAATGTAGTTTATATCCTGTTCTTTTTCATCTATTCCGGTGTCGTTAAAACGAGTTCATCTCCCAAGAATTTGCCTTATTTTTTTAACACTTTATTTAGCAATCGCTTTAATCATTGGTTCACCATCCAACAAACGCTGATACCGCACCAAAGCCTCCACATAATAATAATCTGCATAGGTCAATGGGACATCGATTTCCGAATTCAACGGTAGCGCGCCAACACTATGTTGTAATATATAGCCTCCATTTTGACCATAAGAAGCCAGATAGGGTGCCTTAGACAAATTCTTAAGAATCGTTTCTGCTTTATCAAAATAATTCAAAGCTTCACTTCCCTTTGTGTATTGTGAGAGCTCTAACAAAGCAGATGCATATAATGCCGCCGCAGATACATCCCGCAGATCCTTATTCGGATACATTTTATCTGACTGCGCAATTTTATCTTTATCAAAATCCCAGTAGGGAATCAGATCAGCAGGCAGATTCGGATTGCTTAGGATATACTTTGCGATTTGCTGGGCCTGCTTCAAAAATTCTTTCTTCTTTGTCTCGCGGTACATCATGGTATAACCATACAACGCCCATCCTTGTCCTCTTGACCAGGCCGATTCATCAAATGCGCCCTGATGGGTCTTTTTACCAATGGCCTTACCTGTGTTTTTGTCATAATCGATCACATGGTATGAACTATAATCTTTTCTAAAGTGATTTTTCAAGGTTGTTTCAGCGTGAGATACCGCAATATCATAGAATTTCTTGTCTCCTGTCATTTTAGACACCTGTGTCAAAAACTCCAGGTTCATCATATTATCGATTATAACCGGATACTGCCATGATCCGTGATCCCAAGAACGGATTGTTTTGGTAATCGGGCTATAACGAGACGCCAGGGAATTGGCGCCGGTGCTGAGTACTGGACCATACTTTTGGTTATCACCCGTGAGACGCAGTGCGTTTCCAAAACTACAGAATAACATAAACCCTAAATCATGTGTACCCTTGTTGTTCTTTTCTTTTTCTAGATAGGTCAATTTCTCGGTTGCTTTCTTTAATAATCCTTCATCTTTGGTGCCCTCATATAAATACAACAATGTCCCCGGATAGAAGCCCGAACACCACCAGCTCGAAGAAGAAAATACCTCTTTGCCATTTTCGAAAGTTTTTGGAAACTTTTCTGTCGGAGTTTCTGCCGCAAGAACCTTTATCTGATTCGCAGCAGCGTCCAGTTGCTCCTGAATAAAGGCTTTGGACAAATTCGGTTTCACTATTTGCGCCTGGACAACGGGGCATATGCCCAATATGGCTAATACCCATACAAAAGATTGCTTTAGTTTCATTATCTATTAGATTTTTAGTCAGTCAATGCCGGCGAATCAATTTGATCGCTCCTAATTACGTTTCTCCTTAACACAAATTGAAATTAATTAACAATGCGTAGAAGTGCAGTTTCTAGCTACATCCATGTGATTTTACAACATATTCTACGATCCAAAAAATTGCTATCTTAAATTCATCTTTTAGGATTTGCGATCAGAGTGACAATAAAGATGCTGCAATATTTTGCCGGAATCAAGCCCATTTTACGAAAACGATTAAGTATAATTGAAATTTACTGTACCATCACATTGTCTCGGCGGTTTGCCACTGTATTGAACTGTAACAATTCACACACAAAAATAGAATCATAGGTATACAATCGTCTATTATCTTTGAAAGAAACGGATTCACATCTATTCTTTTATCATTTTTTAATAAAACTTAAATAAACAATACGTAAAATTTTAGTTATCAGTTTACATTCATCAGTTTTTTGTCTATTTTTAAGACTAAATATCCAATGCGGTTAATTTTAACAGCCTAATAGAGGATCAATTATACAACAACTAATCCAACCAAAATGAAAGAACAGAATTCATCAAGGCGTGATTTCATAAAAAAATCCGTGGTCGGTGCTGCGGCATTTTCTATTGTACCTCGCTTTGTACTCGGAGGACAGGGATATCTTGCTCCGAGCGACCATCTAACCAAAGGTGTCATTGGTGTCGGCAATATGGGCCGAGGGCACTTTGGCTACGCCGGAACTAAAACAGTAGCTATTTGTGATGTAGACAAAACCCATCTGGCGGCAGCACAAGCAGACTTAGGCGGTGGTGTGAAGGAATACCATGACTTTAGGGAGTTGATTAAATCTCTAGAAGTAGATATTGTGCATATTGCCACTCCCCCACATTGGCACGGATTGATGTCTATTGAAGCGGCAAAAGCAGGAAAGGATATCTGGTGTGAAAAACCGATGACTCGAACGATTGGTGAAGGTAAAAAAGTAAAAGAAGCCATTGCTCAGCACGGCAATATCTTTCGTCTAAATACCTGGTTTCGTTTCAAGGACGACTTTTATGGAATGAACGTTCCCGTAAGCAAAATCAAAAAATTAGTCGACACAGGTATGTTGGGTTGGCCGTTGAAAGTCACGATAAGCAAGCATACGGGTTTTGACTGGAAATTCTATTGGGTAGGAAAGGAAAATTTACCAGAGGAAAAGGTTCCAGCAGAACTTGATTACGATTTATGGTTAGGTCCAGCGCCATATAAACCTTACAACAAGCACCGTGTACACACGACCTTTAGGGGATATTGGGATTATGATGGCGGTGGCCTTGGAGATATGGGACAACATTATATGGATCCTGTTCAATACTTTTTAGGTAAAGACAACGAAAGTCCCATTACTGTCGACGTGGATGCTCCGCAGCAACATCCGGATGCTGTGGGTACATGGCGACGCATTACATTTACTTATGCCGATGGTTGTCAGATCATTCTAGACGGTGAAGCGAAAGATGAAAAGGCCGCTTATATTGAAGGTCCAAAAGGTAAATTATATCGAGGGTTTCAGTCAGATATACCAGATTTGGAAAGAAAACTTGCACAATACCCTGAACCTGCACCACAGATTGTCGACTTCTTGGAATCTGTTCGCACAAGAGAAAAGTTTGCACTGAATGAAATCAACGGACATCGTTCTTGTACTTTGGTCAACATGGGATTAGCAGCATTGCGACTAAACCGATCACTAAAATATGACTCCCAAAATGAGCTATTTATTAATGATGAGGCCGCAAATAGATTAATTCACCAACCAATGAGAGGCCCTTGGTCTATTTAAAAAGATATCCTAATGAAAAGAATATTAAATTCGCTGACTGTATTGCTTCTTATATCTGGTGCAACCTACGCTCAGCAACCACAAAATAGAACGACTGCAACCAAAATAGCTGACGTATTGGCACAGCAGCCTGCCGAAGAAAAAGAAAAATTTTTGCTTGCCATGCATGAGCTGGAAGGCTTTTCGTCTGATGACGTCGTTACCTTCCTCAAAGGACTTAAAGCACCGGGAAGCAATAATGCTCCAATAGAATTTGCAGCAAACAGCTATTCATTCTATGTAAATCAGCCCGGCAAACAACAACAAAAAAGAGTTTTTGTTGAAGGTTTGGCGAAGGCCATATCACAATTGAACGAACCGACAAATCAAGTCTTTGCCTTACGGCTATTACGTCAATGCGCAGATAATACCGCTATACTTGCTGTCGCAAATTGCTTGGCAAACGATTACCTTGCCGACGCGGCAGCGAGAACGCTGGTATCTATTCGTACTCCTGAGTCGACAGCAGCATTAGAAAATGCTTTGGCTGCTTCGACGACAGAGAAAACGGCTATTGCTTTAGTTACTGCACTCGGAGATTTAAAGGATAAAAATGCTGAAAATGCTATTTTGGGATTGACCAAAAAATATAATTCGGACGGTTTTCAACGAACAGCTTTAATTGCATTGAGCAAAATTGGAGGCACAGCTTCCGAATCGCTATTCCAGGAAAAACTAACTGCTGCAGGTTACGGTTACGACAAATTTGATGCGGTTGGACTTGGTATTGACTATGCCCAAGCATTGATCGACAATAAGCACGACCAAGATGCGGTTAAGTTCCTCAACAAATTTTTCCAGGAATCGCAAAAAGCAAAATCGATCAACGGTCAGATTGCATCACTCAAATTATTGACAACCATTGACCCGGCGAAACAGCGAAAGAACTTATTGGCAGCAGTAAAGAGCGATAATGGTGCCTACCGTAACATTGCTTTGCAATTACTCGGAAAATACGGCAAAGGCAGTGACGCAAAAAGCTTGCTTGCTTTAGCGAGCAAAAGCACACCTGAAGTGCAAGAAAGTGTATTGAACTATTTAGCGCACAATGGTTCTGCAAGCAGCTTAAAGCTAATCCATGGGTTAGTCAATAAGACGGAGTCTTCGGCAACTAAATTGGCTGGATTAAGTGCATTAAATACGCTTTCACAGGGAAAAGAGACCAATACTCTGATCCAAGCGCTTAATACCGACCAACAATTCAACAATTCGGTAAAAGCATTGATCCTCTCATCGAAAGATGCAAATGTCGTTACCGATGTCAACAATGCCCTTGCACATGTAGACGACGAAAAAAAGATTCAATTGCTGGACATTTTGAGTAAGCGTTCCGATAATGAGTCATCCAAAGCTGTATTAGCAATAAAGAGTTCAAACCCCGCTGTCGAAGAAGCCATTAACAAAGCGCTTCCAAATGTAGCGCAGGAAGCAGATTTAGAAGAATTATTCAATAGATTAAACAATACCACAGATAGTAAATCTGCAGCCCTGTTGAAACGTGCCCTAGTCAACGTGATTCGGTCGAGCGCAAATTCAAAAGGATTAACTGAAAAAATCGCCGCTCGCCTATCGAACTCAGCAGCGACAAATACCGCTAAATATTTCCCTATTTTTGCTGGACTTGGCGACCCACATTCATTGAAAGCTGTAACCTCATATCTTGACAACACAAACACAAGTCTACGGTCAGCAGCAATCGAGTCGTTGGCTACCTGGTCATCCGCAAACGCGTTACCGGAATTAATAACACTATCCAGAACAGAAAAAGACGATAATCTTTTCAATACAGTATACAGAGGAGTGATCAAATCAATCTCTTCTTCTTCAAATACACCTGACCAGAAAACCTTATTGCTGCGAGATGCATTCAGTGTCGCCAAAACAGCAGAACAGAAAAGAGCTGCGCTATCGGCATTGCAACCAACAGGAACATATCAGTCTTTCGTTTTCGCAGCTGACCTGATGAACGATCCCCAACTTGCCGGAACAGCAACTAATGTGGCGATGAACATTGCCATGGACAATAAATTCTACGGTAAGAAGGTCAGAGAAGTTCTCGAACAGGTCATCGGTAAATTGTCCGGTAGCGAAAGTGGATATCTCAAAGAAGCTGTCGTTCGTTATCTTGCTGAAATGCCCATGAAAGAGGGTTACGTTTCGATGTTCAATGGTAAAGACCTCAGTGGCTGGAAAGGTTTGGTCGCGGATCCGATCAAACGCAGTAAGATGAACGAAAAAACCTTAGCCGCAGAACAAGCTAAAGCTGATGATATCATGCGCAAAGGCTGGTCTGTATCTAATGGTGAAATCGTATTTAATGGTAAAGGCGACAATCTAGCAACCGTAAAACAATACGGCGACTTCGAAATGCTCGTAGACTGGAAATTGGAGAACTACGGTGGCATAGAAGGTGATGCTGGCATTTACCTCAGAGGCACGCCACAAGTACAAATTTGGGATATCGCCAATACAAGAGTAGGCGCACAAGTGGGATCTGGCGGATTATATAACAATCAAAAAAATGAAAGCAAACCATTGAAGGTTGCCGACAACGCTACTGGCGAATGGAATACGTTTAAAATCAAAATGGTAGACGACAAAGTCACGGTTTGGTTAAATGGACAATTAGTAACCGATAACATTCCGCTTGAAAACTATTGGGATAGAAACCAATCCATTTTCCCTACCGAACAAATTGAGTTACAGGCGCATGGTTCTGTTGTTTATTATAGAGATCTTTTTATCAAGGAATTCCCAAGAAAGCAAATCTTTAAGTTGAGCGATCAAGAGAAAAAAGAAGGTTTTGAAGTACTTTTTGATGGAACAAACCTCGACAAGTGGACAGAAAACCAAGCTTATGTGATCAATGATGAAGGTTATATCTGGGTGTATCCAAATGCAAAATTTGGGGGAAACCTCTACACAAAAGAAGAATACGCAGACTTCATTTATCGCTTTGACTTCAAATTAACCCCAGGTGCCAACAATGGGGTGGGAATCCGGGCTCCTCTGGAGGGAGACGCCGCATATGAAGCCATGGAGATCCAGGTGCTGGATGATGATGCAGATGTCTATAAAGACTTGAAACAATATCAGTATCACGGTTCAATTTATGGCGTTGTTCCTGCCAAAAAGGGTCATTTAAAACCTCTTGGTGAATGGAACTCTGAGGAAATAATGGTGAAAGGGAATCGCATCAAAGTTACCCTCAATGGTACTGTGATTGTGGATGCAGATATTGCAGAGGCAAGTAAAAACGGTACCCTGGACGGAAAACAACATCCTGGACTTAAACGTACGTCTGGTCATATCGGATTTTTGGGGCACGGTACTGAAGTATTCTTCAAAGACATTCGGGTAAAAAAACTCAAATAGTATAGATGTATAAGTAGCGGGGGGATAAGGTATCTTATCCCCTTTTTGTTAAATAGCCAACTTACTTACCAATTAAGAAAATAACCAAATGATTCCAAAACTTTTGCTAAATTAAAGCCCTGAGGATTCTATTTCAAAATATGATGTTTTATGACTAAAGCCGTAAATTTACTGATTAACAAAAAATTGGAGAGTAAACCTGAAAAGAAAAATGTATTCAACAAACTTTCCATTATAAAATTAATAGCCGAATTAGGATCTGTATCGGTAAATGACATTGTTAAAAACCTTTATTTAAGCCTGCCGACAGTAAATAGCTTGATCGCAGAATTACTGGAAGATGATTTTATACGTCAATTTGATAAAGGTGAATCTATTGGTGGGCGCAAACCTAATTTATATAAATTACGGGATGGATTGTTTCAGGTTTTATCGATTGAGCTTCAACGCTTCTCGATTACTATGAGCATCATGGATAATAATCAGCATGTCATTGCAGAAATGATCGAGCTTGAAAATGAATTATCCCGCAATGCAGAAAATCTGGTAACCATCACACAAATTATTGATCAATACCTTATCGACAAATCTGTTGATATCGAAAACTTAACAGGATTGATTATTGGCATGCCTGGATTGATTAATGCAGAGGAGGGTACCAATGAGACATTTTTACACGACGATAATCAATCTATTTCGGACTATTTCGAGCGTAAATATAAAAAACCAGTCTTCATTCTGAATGATGTTAAAGGAGCAGCATACGCTGAATTGAAATTTGGTTTGGCAAAAAACACCAAAAACAGCCTAATTATTTTAATGGATTGGGGAATAGGTTTAGGAATCGTTTCAAATGGTGAAGTCTATCTTGGTCGGGATGGCTACTCTGGTGAAGTGGGTCATATGCCTTTTATCGACAACGGTGAACTTTGTTACTGCGGCAAAAGAGGCTGCTTAGAGACTGTTGCTTCGGGAATCGCATTAGTTAACAATGCCAAGCAGGAAATCCAAAAAGGAGAACTGACTAAATTAAACGAATTACTAGCCGATGATTTACAACATTTAACACCAACCCATATTATTGAAGCTGCAAATAAAGGCGATCAATTCGCTATAAATCAGATTTCAAAACTGGGAACAAACCTTGGAAAAGCATTTGCGTCACTGATACAACTCCTCAATCCGGAATTAATCGTGTTAGGTGGAAAAATTGCAAAAGCAAATGAATTGATCACTATTCCGATACAACAGGCTATTAATTCGTACACCATGGCAATATTGAAAGAACATTGTGAAATAAAAGTTTCCAGTTTGAATCTTGACAGCAATACTGTGGGCCTTACAAACTATTTTATCACAAAGTACTTATCGGTTGAACTACTTCGAAAATCCAAAATTTAAAATTGTCCTGTACTCAATAAGACCAAGGTACAGGCTCTTTCAGTTTTAATACCGTGCTCCATTGCGAGCTGCTCTAATTCAGGATTCTCTGCGCCCGGGTTAAATATAATCCGTTTAGGTTTCGTTGCCAAAATATAGTCATAATATTCTTTCTGATTATGTTCACCGACGTACATCGTCACAGTATCGATATCGGAATAGACCTCGCCTTTCTTTTCAATAGAAACTCCAGCAGCTTCGCCCCCACTCAGACCGATATTAACAATACCGTGTCCATGCCTATGCAGCATATTAGCCGCTTTATTTGAATAACGAGAAGGATTGCTACTAGCACCCAAAATCAATGTTTTTTTCATTTTTATATTCGTTTATATCACCTATTGATCACGCCCGAAAACTTACTCATCAATGATAAAATCCCCGTGACTACTATAGGCGTTTTTACGCAATACCGGCATTCCCAAGATTTTATAAAGCTCGTCTAATTTAACCAAACTTCCATTAGTCATATTAGAAAGCAGAACAATGACAATATTTCTTTTTAGATCTCTTACATAAATATGTCTAAAACCGTGCCACCAACCTGTATGGTATACGATATGATCATTACCATGCTCAAACGTACGCCAACCATAACCATAGCTAAAAATCCCTTTTTTCGCATCAGGATATCCTCTATATGCCGAATCTAATGTGGACTGTTTTAACAGCTTTCCATCCCTCAAAGCGAGGTCAAAGCGATAAAGATCACGAACGGTACTATAGATCCCCTTGTCACCAAGCGGTCCATCCTGAAAATTTTGTACAACGGATCTCCTCCATATCTTATCGTGACCAATAACGTTGGTAGGAATTTTATCATATACAGCCTTTGAAAGAGCAGCCGTATTTGTCATCCCTGCGACATTGAACACGCTATCTTTCATATAAGTAGCGTAGTCTTGCTTTGAAACCTTCTCTATGATAGCCCCTAAGACCATAAAGTTCGAGTTATTATAAAAAAAACGTCCCCCTGGCGCCCCATAGCGATTAGGCTTAAACTCGGTCAGCATTTTCATTACATCCTGATTAGTCATCCCCTTTTTACGATCAGGCCAGTGTTTTTCTGAAAAGTATACGTAATTAGGTAATCCCGAACGATGAGTCAATAACATTTTTATTGTAATGCCTGGATATGGAAAATCAGGATAGAAGTCATTGATCGTTTGATCGAGGCGCAACTTTCCAGCCTCCACCAACTTTAAAGTCCCGACGGCTGTAAGCGGCTTAGAAACGGAAGCCAACTCAAATTTGTCGTCAATTTTTAGGCTATCCCGTTTTAAGTAATTAGCCCAACCGAATGTATTTTGATATAAAATTTTTCCATCTTTGGCAATAAGAACATTTCCGTTGAAGGCAGCTTTTGAATGAAGATTTTTCATAAAAGCATCGATCTTCAAATCTGCATTATTGGAATTATAAACCAGTCTTGTACTATCTACTTTTGCCTGCGCGATTGCTGCTTCTTTTTGTTTTTTCTCTTTTGAACTACAGGCAACTGTAGATGCCAACAAAAGAGCGACCATTCCCTTTAAAAAAAATAATTTCACTATATTATGTCTCCCGGATTTTTGTGATTTGTACTGTATATCAATAAATATCACCTATTTCTCTTTTATTAAATGATATAAAATTATCGAAGTTCATAATCGAAGAACAAGCGTATTGATAATAATGCTAAAATGAAGATTTTAGTATAAAAAAACGAATTTTTTCCTCACTATATTGTTATTCATCGTTTATGTTACCTAATCGACTTACTACGTTATTCCGTTTTAAGAACATTCAAGCCTAATTAGGTAAACATCCGGTAAATGGCCAAGATAATAGAAGCTATTCACTTTCACGAGCTTAGACTAATTTATAAAACAAAAAAAGCCACTTTATTGCTAAAGTGGCTTTCATTCCTTTGTTAAAGGACTATGCTAACAATCTCACTGGATTTTCAACCAAAGATTTCAATGTCTGTAAAAATGCAGCTCCAGTTGCGCCATCTACCACACGGTGATCACAGCCTAATGTCACTTTCATTACATTACCTGGAACTACTGCGCCATTTTTGACAACAGGAACAGCCTGAATCGCTCCAACAGAAAGGATTGCACCATCTGGAGAGTTTATGATGGAAGTAAATTCATCAATTCCGAACATCCCCAGGTTGGAAACTGTAAATGTAGATCCTTCCCAATCCGCAGGTTGCAGTTTTTTAGCTTTTGCTTTTTGAGCGAAGTCTTTCACCTCGGCAGAGATATGCGATAATGATTTACCATCTGCAAAACGCACAACTGGAACTAATAAACCATCTTCAACAGCCATTGCAACACCAATGTTGGTATGCTCATTGAAACGGATTTTATCGCCTTGCCACGAAGAGTTTACAGCTGGATGTTTTTTCAACGCAACAGCTACAGCTTTTACAACGATATCATTAAAAGAAACTTTTACTGGAGCAACTTCATTGATCTGCGCACGAGCAGCCATAGCATTATCCATGTCTATAGATACTGTCAAATAGAAGTGCGGTGCGGTAAACAATGATTCAGCCAAACGACGCGCAATAGTTTTACGCATTTGGTTAACTGGTTTTTCTGTGTAACGTTCTTCCCCCACATACGTAGGTAAAGTAATCGCCTTTGCTTCTGCAGGAGCAGCTGCGGATTTTGTCTCTACAGGTTGTGCAGCTGCAGGAACAAAAGACTCAACGTCTTTCTTCACAATACGGCCACCATCTGCAGACCCCTTAATATCACTTAAGTTGATCCCCTTTTCTTGCGCAATTTTACGTGCTAAAGGCGAAGCTTTCACACGAGAATCATCGTTGCTAACGGCCGCAGGAGCCGCAGGAGATGATGCAGTTGAAGTAGCATCAGCTTTAGGAGTTTCAGTCGTTTCCGCCTTTGGCGCATCAGATTTTTGATTCAACAACGGAGTAATGTCAGTTCCAGCAGGACCAACGATTGCTATGATGTCGTTAACCTTTGCAGCTTCTCCAGCTTCAAGACCTACATATAACAAGGTACCGTCAGCATAGGCAGTAACTTCCATCGTAGCTTTATCCGTTTCTACATCTGCAATGGCATCGTCAGATTTAATAGTATCACCAACTTTAAAGTTCCATTGCGCGATCACACCTTCTTTCATGGTATCACTCAACAACGGCATTGTGATCACAGTACACCCTAATTCTTCGGGGGTAACTGTACTCGCTGAAGATTGTGGAGTAGAAACTTCTTCTTTTTTGTCTTCAGTCTTTTCTGGTGCTTTCTCAGCTTCAGGAGCATCTCCGCTCAACAGCGCTTGAAAATCTTCTCCTGGTTCGCCCAAAACTGCAATAACAGCGTCAATAGCTACTGCTTCGCCTTCTTTGGGACCAATATATAAAAGAGTTCCTTCTTGGTAAGACTCAAAGTCCATAGTAGCTTTGTCCGTTTCGATCTCCGCTACTAAATCGCCAGAATTCACTTTATCACCAACTTTTTTGTGCCATTTAGCGATAACCCCTTCGGTCATCGTATCGCTCATTTTCGGCATTCTTACTACTTCAGCCATTCTTTATTATATTATCAAGTTAAAGAGTATTAATCTAAAATAAATGGATAGTCTTGTTGTACATAGACATCTTTGTACAATTCATCTGCAGTTGGATAAGGAGATTCCTCTGCAAATTTAACTGATTCCTCAACTACTTTTTTCACATCAGCTTCTACTTCAGCAAACCAAGCGTCATCAGCATAGTTGTTTTCTAAGATAGCATGTTTGGTCGACAACAATGGATCACGGTCTTTATAAGCTTCTAGCTCTTCTTTAGTACGATACTTCGCTGGATCAGACATCGAGTGTCCTTTGTAACGATAAGTACGAATTTCCAAGAATGTAGGTCCTTCGCCCGCACGAGCACGTTGAACAGCCTCATCCATCGCGTTGTGTACAGCAACAACATCCATTCCATCTACTGGAGCTGAAGGCATATCAAAGCCCAAGCCCATTTTGTAAATATCCTGCATATTAGTTGTACGTTGGACAGACGTACCCATGGCATAACCATTGTTTTCACAAACAAAAATAACAGGCAATTTCCACAACATCGCCATGTTCAATGTTTCGTTGAATGCACCTTGACGTACAGCTCCGTCGCCCATATAACAGATGTTTACATTATCTGTACCGAGATATTTTTCAGCAAAGGCAATACCAGCACCTAAAGGAATCTGACCACCAACAATACCATGGCCACCCATGAATTTATGCTCTTTGGAGAAGAAGTGCATGGAGCCTCCTTTACCTTTGGAACAACCTGTGATCTTTCCATATAATTCAGCCATACAAGCATTGGCAGAAACGCCTTTAGCCAAAGCGTGGGCGTGATCACGATAAGCAGTGATTAAAGAATCTTCAGGTTTAATAACCGACATCGTTCCAGCGACAACTGCTTCTTGTCCTATGTACAAGTGACAGAAACCACGAATCTTTTGCTGTCCGTAAAGTTGACCTGCTTTTTCTTCAAACTTACGCATAAGTAACATTGACTTATACCACTCCAAATATGTCTCTTTTGTTATAGGTGTTGAACTCATTTCAAAGTTTTGATTTTCTTACTATTCTAGACTACAAATCTAATAATTTTGGACGAATTTCCTTGTTCAAAAATCAATTTTATTTCTACTTTAAGACACTTCTAAGACATTTGATTTAAAGTATATAGCATTTGATTACAAATAAATGAACGGCACAACCAAATAAATCAAAAACTTATGAAAATAAAAAAGCCAAACGACTTAATAATCATTTGGCTTAACCTATTCTACACAAACAGTGCGTTATCGAAGTTTTTGGATCAGCTCACTTTCAGTAACCTTTATTTGCTCACCACTTTCCATGTCTTTTAAAGACAATTGCCCCGAAGCAGCCTCTTCTTCCCCTACCAATAACACATAGGGAATTCCTTTTCCATCCGCATACCCCATTTGCTTTTTCAATTTGACAGGAGTAGCATAAAGTTCCGAAGCAATATTTTCTTGACGAAGTTTGTTTAGTAAGCGAAGTGTATACACTTCGAGTTGCTTATCAAAATTAATAATAAGAAGTTTTGTGGTTTCGGCTTTACCAGTTGGAAAAAGATTCAATTCTTCGAGTACATCATAAATTCGGTCAGCACCAAAAGAAACTCCAACTCCGGTCAACCCCTTCAGTCCAAACATCCCTGTGAGATCATCGTAACGACCGCCGCCACCGATGCTTCCCATCGCAACCTCATTGGTCTTGACCTCAAAAATACAGCCCGTGTAATAATTTAGACCACGAGCCAATGTTATGTCCAAGTCTATGATTTGATTCAGCAATTTTTCTTCTGCACCTAATTTGCCAACATAGTCAAACACTTCCTCAATCTCCGCAATACCATTCAAACCGACAGCAGAAGTGGCTAAAATCATTTTTAAGGAAGAAATTTTCTCTTCATTCGAGCCTTCCAATAAAATGATAGGTTTCAAAATAGCAAGATCCGCTTCAGTAAAGCCTCGCTCAAGCAATTCTTTGTTGACACCATCCAAGCCGATTTTATCCAATTTGTCGATCGCTACCGTCATATCGACAATCAACTCCGGCTTTCCGATAATTTCGGCAATACCTGAGAGAATTTTCCGGTTGTTGATTTTAATCGCAAAATCTTTCAGTCCAAAACGCTCGAAGGCCTCTTGATAAATCAGAATGAACTCCGCTTCATTCAGTAAACTTTCAGATCCAACCACATCCACATCACATTGATAAAACTCACGATATCTTCCGCGCTGCGGACGATCAGCACGCCATACGGGTTGTACTTGAAAACGCTTAAATGGTAAAGCAATATCATTCTGGTGCATTACGACGTAACGTGCGAAAGGCACAGTAAGGTCATATCTTAGCGCTTTCTCTGAAATATGTGGAATGAGTTTATTGGAATTTTTATCTTGAAGCAGGCTGTCTGGCGCTTTTGCCATGTAATCACCCGAATTAAGAATCTTAAAGATCAGCTTATCACCCTCATCGCCATATTTACCGGTAAGCGTGGTTAAATTTTCAAATGAAGGGGTTTGTATTTCACTATAGCCATATTTTCTGAATACCGTTTTCAGTGTATCGAAAATATAGTTGCGTTTGATCATTTCGGAAGGCGAAAAATCACGCGTTCCTTTTGCCAAAGAAGGTTTTACTACTGCCATATTTGGCAAAGTTAACAAAATCCTTTATTCTACTTCTAGAATTTTAAGGAATTCACAGGCTTTCTCCGCAGCTGATTTCTCTGCAGATTTTTTATTGAAATCGCGACCTAGTCCGCATACGACACCATCAACAACGGCTTCAATACTAAACATTTTAGAAGATTCACCCTGCGGATTGTCTGTTTGCTGAAAGACAATCTCTTTGCCCGTATGCTGACACCATTCAATCAACCTACTTTTAAAGTTTGTTTCAGTCTGTTCTAATAGAAGAATATCAACATGAGGCTTAATGATTCTATTCAGCAGGAAGTTTTTTGTAAAAACATAGCCTTTATCGAGATAAACGGCTCCTATTAATGCCTCGAAAGCATCGCCCAGTAACGACCCTTGTTTATTAGGAAAACTAATCATTCGTGCATCAAACTGAATCAGTTCATTAAATCCTAATTTTCGGGAAAGCTGATTCAGATTTGCCCTACTGACAATCTTCGAGCGCATTTCAGTCAAGAAACCTTCATCTTTATAAGGATATTTCTTAAATAACAATTCGGCGACAACCGAACCCAAAACAGCATCACCTAAGAATTCCAAACGTTCGTTGCTATTCTTTGCGCCCTCTTTAATTGTAATAGCCACAGACTTATGTCTGAAGGCCATTTTGTACAAGTGTACATTTCCGGGAACAAATCCAAGCAGGTTTTTTAGTTTTCTAACGTATTCCCGCTCCGGCGAAATATATAATTTATATATCCTAGCAAAAGGCATCTCTTCTAAAAATAAGGCGACAAGTCCTAATTAAAGAACCTGTCGCTAGCTCATATTATCAAACCATGTTTGAAGGATCAAACATTAAGCTTTATATTTTTTCACAATAACGGTAGCATTATGCCCTCCGAAACCAAATGTGTTACTCAATGCTGCGTTAACAGTTCGTTTCTGCGCTTTATTGAATGTAAAATTCAATTTATTATCAATTTCTGGATCATCCGTAAAGTGATTGATTGTCGGTGGGACAATATCATTTTGGACAGCCAGAATAGAGGCAATAGCTTCTATCGCTCCTGCAGCTCCGAGAAGGTGCCCAGTCATCGATTTCGTTGAACTGATATTCAGTTTATATGCGTGCTCACCGAACAAGTCGACAATAGCCTTAGTTTCACTAATATCGCCAACAGGGGTAGAGGTTCCGTGAACATTGATATAATCAATATCTGAAAAATCCATCTCTGCATCGTTGACTGCCATTGTCATGGCTAGTTTAGCACCCAAACCTTCAGGATGCGAGGCCGTGATATGATGTGCATCGGCACTCATTCCACCACCAGCAATCTCTGCATAGATTTTTGCTCCACGTGCCAAAGCATGCTCTAAGCTTTCTAAAATCAAAGCACCTGAACCCTCACCAGAAACAAAACCATCTCTATCTTTATCAAAAGGACGCGAAGCTGTTTTTGGATCGTCATTCCGAGTTGACAAAGCGTGCATTGCATTAAATCCACCAATTCCAGCTTCATTAACTGTTGCCTCTGAACCACCCGTAACAATCACATCAGCTTTCCCCATACGAATATAATTGAAAGCATCTATCATTGCATTGGTAGCTGACGCACAAGCCGATACTGCAGAAAAGTTAGGACCACGAAGGCCATGACGCATAGAAATATGTCCTGGAGCAATATCAACGAGCATCTTAGGAATGAAGAAAGGATTGAAACGCGGGGTTCCATCTCCTTTTGCAAAATTTGCAACTTCTTCAGTAAAGGTTGTTAAGCCCCCAATTCCTGAACCCCAAATTACCCCGATACGGTTGGTATCAAGTTTTTCAAAATCTAAGCCAGCATCTTTAATTGCCTCATCGGTTGATGCAATTGCATACTGTACAAAAGGATCGACTTTACGAGCTTCCTTACGATCCATAAAATCATGTGGATCAAACCCCTTTACCTCACACGCAAACTGAGTTTTGAATTTTGACGCATCAAAATGCGTAATAGGAGCGGCCCCGCTTACACCATTTATTAAAGCCTCCCAGTAAGCTGAGACGGTATTACCAATTGGTGTAAGGGCGCCTAATCCTGTTACTACTACTCTTTTAAGCTCCATTTATTACGATTAGCCTAATTAAATTAGTTAGTTAACGTTTTTTTCTAAATAAGCGATTGCTTGACCAACAGTACCAATAGTTTCTGCTTGATCATCAGGAATAGCAACGTTGAATTCTTTTTCAAACTCCATGATCAACTCAACAGTGTCAAGTGAATCAGCACCTAAATCATTAGTGAATGAAGCTTCTGGCGTTACTTCGTTTTCGTCAACACCTAATTTTTCAACGATAATTGCTTTTACTCTTGAAGCGATATCTGACATGATTTTATAGTTTAATTGTTTAATAAATCTGTGCAAAGAAAAATAAATTTCATCAAAATTCAAACCTAAAATGATATTTAGATGAAAGTCACCATGTTAGGCGACCGAACTTATTCGCGTATTATACTAGCTAACCCACTCTATATTAACTTAGTTCAAGTATAATAAAAAATATTTTGTATTCCAAACGCTCAGCTAATTAACTCAAATTTTACACAAAAAGTATATTCCAACCTTAAAATTATTAGTACCTTCGTTACAAAAGGCAGACAAATTTAAGCATTAAAGTGGTCAATAAGTTAGTAACGCGATTAGATATGGACATGGAAGAAGAGTTGGATTTCACCCTACTCGCCATCACCTGCCCGTTGAAAGATTACCGACTCTGTCACTTCATCAACAAGGAGACTAACCTCAATTTTTCCAGAGGAAAGGAAAGCAAATATGATCATGATGGACGACAAAAAAATAAATCCGAAGAGGAGCTAGAATATCATATTGTCTTTGACCCAAAGAAAAAAAATAACTACCACTTCACTGCTTATCATTACATTGTACCCGACGCTGACACAGAATATTTCCTGATCAACAATAAGAGCATCGAAGGAACTTATTTAATTCCTGAAAACCCGCACTTTGATTTTTTTATCATTATCAAAAACTTCATCTGCGAAGAAGATGTAGAGCATATGATCAAAAGGATCAGCAAATTACCCGAAGTGGTCATCGCAAAAGAAATATCACCAAAAATATTGAAATCTAAAGAAAATCTCATATTTTAGCAAACTGTAGGTTAGTGTAGCAAATACACTCCCGTTTAGATCTAAATTAATTCGATTTAGTTTTGACAAAACACAACAACATAGCTCGCTATTTGTTGTGATTAATGAAGAACATTTAAAATACAAAATAACAGATGGAAAAAGTTCAAAAAAGGACTAAAATTGTCGCAACATTAGGCCCTGCTTCGGCAGACAAACAAGTTTTGACCAGCATGATTGCCAAAGGGGTTGATGTGTGTCGGTTGAATTTCTCTCATGGCAGCCAGGCAGATCACCTTAAGGTAATCGAAACTATAAATGCAATAAATAATGAAACAGGATTCAATGTTGCCATCTTAGCTGATTTACAAGGTCCGAAAATTCGGATCGGAAAAATGAAAGAAGGTGGCGCTGTTCTGGTTAACGGTTCAAAAGTTGAAATCACCACACAAGAACTTATCGGAGACGAAAACAGAATTTACATCACATACGAAAACTTTCCAAACGATGTTGAAGCCAACGAAATCATTTTACTTGACGACGGAAAACTTCAACTTCGTGTTTTAGAGACTAATCATAAAGATACAGTTACTTGTGAAGTCGTACACGGTGGTGTCCTTACTTCACGTAAAGGTGTTAATTTACCGAATACAAAAGTATCTATTCCTTCATTGACAGAGGAAGATTTAGATAACCTGAACTTTGCTTTGGACCATGGCGCTGACTGGATAGCTATGTCATTCGTACGCTCTGCTGAAGACATCGCGCAATGTAAAAAAATCATAGCGGCAAAAGGAAGTCATGCGCGCATAATCGCAAAAATTGAAAAGCCTGAAGCGATCGAAAATATTGATGCAATTATCGAAGCAACAGATGCTGTTATGGTTGCTCGTGGAGATTTGGGTGTTGAGCTTCCCATGGAAGAGGTACCAGGACTTCAAAAGATCATCGTACAGAAATGTAGAGATCTTTCAAAACCTGTAATCATTGCAACGCAGATGTTGGAAAGCATGATCACTACACCTCGTCCTACACGCGCTGAAGTAAATGACGTCGCAAACTCTGTATTAGACGGGGCTGACGCAGTTATGTTAAGTGGAGAAACATCTGTAGGTGAATTCCCTGAAATTGTGATCGAAACAATGAGTAAAATCATTATTCACGTGGAACAAACTTCTTATCCTTATTATAATGAGAAAGTTAGTGAAATCCACGATGGCACACTAATTCCTGATGCTATCTGTGCTTCCTCCGTCTATCTCGCTCAAAAAACAAATGCCTCAGCAATTGCTGTTTTGACCTCGTCTGGAGCAACAGCGTTTGAAATTACTAGCTATAGACCAAATGTAGATATCTTAGTTTTCACAGGAACACAAAAACTTTTGAAACAATTAAGCCTGCTTTGGGGTGTAAAAACCTTTATCTATGACAAGTTCGAAAGCACAGATGGTTCTATCCATGATGTTAACAAGTTTATTGTAAAAAACAACTATGTTAAACCAGGTTCAATTATCATCAATACGGCTTCTACTCCGTTAATTGAAAAAGGTAAAACAAATACTATCCGTGTTTCTCAGTTATAGGAAGTATAGGATTAGGCAAAAAAAAATAGCGTTCTAAATTGAACGCTATTTTTTTTGCCTGTTTTTATATAAAGAATCAATCTTTAATTTAAACCCTTCCATCTTTAGTGAATCACTTATTCGTTTGAGTGGAAGATCAACAGCTTCCCGATCTGCCTTAGGCATCTTTTCTGTTCCGGGCATCGGAGCCAGACTGTCCATACGCCTTAACTTCTTAACGGGCATGCGATACTTTTCATCTGCCGAATCCAATTTAAGAATAGGCATTTTTGTTTCTTTTTCCTCAATTAAGGGAACCTGTGGTTTCACCTTAACCTGCCCCAAAGCGACGGTTCCCACCGAAGCCAATGTCAGTAATAATACGTAACTTCTCATCTGTATATCGTTATTTAATAGTATTTAAATGCATATAAGTATAAGCAAACGTACACACTCCACTTATTCACTCCTGATTATTTTAAATTGCATTCAATAATATTGCTCACACCTACTCATGAATTCACCAGCGCGTTCATTCATCAGTCAAACTCCATGGCATTGATTAAAAATCGACTACTATGCTCAAATTCACAGCATAACTCGTCACTATCCACTAATTTACAAACAACAACACCTATATTTAAAAAGCTTGCTGTTAAACATTGTTAAAACAGCTTCAAAACACATCAGCATCTTTATATTTGTAACAATTCAAGAAAATGAGCTATAGCATCTCTATGGCCCTTAGAATGGTAGAAGGCATGCAGGCACAAATAGTAAATAACGAATTGAGTGCTCTAAACTTTGTGATACAGTAAAACTTATATTTATTTAACCGTCTATTCAAATGAAGAAAAATAGCATTGTATTGATCATTGGACTGATGTCATTGGCCCTTATCGGCGTTTTGGCTATGCAATTCTATTTTTTAAGAGATTCTTATCGTCAAAAATCTCAATTGTTTGATGAATCTGTCAATGCTGCGATAACAGCTGTTGCAGGAAAGTTAGAGCGGCGAGAAGTTGTTGACTTCGCTAAAGTTCAACAAGAACGAAATCTTGAAAAATCCAAACAAGAACAGGCAAAACAACGCCTTTTGGCCGAGCAACTCGAAATACAATATAGAATTGAAGAGCTAAAGAACAAGCAGCATACTATTTTCTCCAACTTCAAAGAGCAAGAAGATCAATTACGTGCGTTATATCCTAATGTTATTGAAATAAAAAATTCATTTTACGAGACATATATTAAAAGACCAGAGTACCAGAAATACATCAAATTTTCTGTTTCAAATGAGCTTACCGATGACAATCTCGTACAAGCCTTTATCATGCTCAACGCATCAAAGGTAGATGATCAGGTGAGCGGAAAAGATGATAGTACGCGCTTTGTTATTCCCTTACTGGATGGCCTGGTTGATCAGCAAACCAAATTCAGGGTAGCCACCTTACCCCCAAGAGAGGATGCAAAACTTACAAAAACGATCGCTGATTTAGAAAAAAGACTGGATGTGCTTAATAAAAAGAACTCCTGGTCGGGGTTTAACGTTTACGATTCTGTTGCCATGTTGGGGGGCAAAAAGGCTGACTATATCGAAGATGTCGCTATTGGAATGGAATTGGCTAAACGCCCATTGAAAGATAGGTTAAATATTATCATCGTTCAAGAGCTTATCAAGGAGGAATTGGCTCAACGCGACATCAGAGCGCCATTTAATATCGAAATATGGAGCACAAACAATATTTTACTTAATAATATCCTTAACGAAGCGGCATTAAAGAATCCTTCAAATACAACACGGTACTCCACTGCTCTCTTTAAAGGCGACATTGGTGCTGCGCCGGGAAAATTAACGATTTATTTTCCAGACAAAAAGGCGATTATTGCAGATAACATGGGTTATCTCCTTTTGCCTATGCTTGCACTACTTTTTTTATTAGTAGGGTGTTTTGCATACACGTTGATTATCATCTTTAGACAAAAGAAAGTTTCGGAGATGAAAACAGATTTTATCAACAACATGACACATGAGTTTAAGACGCCAGTTGCGACTATCATGATTGCTAGTGAATCGCTTAAGGACCCCGATATCAATGCCGACCATAAACGCGTTCAAAAATTGGCCAATATCATTTACGACGAGAATGTTAGATTAGGAAATCACATTGAACGTGTACTTGATTTAGCTCGACTAGAAAAAGAAACCTTAAAATTAGATCAGGTAGATGTTCATATTAACGATCTTGTTTCTGCGGTTACAGACAGTATGCAGCTCAGAATGCAGAATATTGGCGGAAAATTTACTATTGATCTGGCAGCCACTAAAGATATCGTCGTTGGCGACGAACTGCATTTCTCAAACGTATTTTATAACCTATTGGATAATGCAATTAAATACAACAAAGGTGATCTACATGTGAATATACAATCAAAAAACGTCGGTGATAGTATTGTGGTCACTATAGCTGACAATGGTATCGGTATGAGCCGAGATCACCTTCAAAAGATTTTTGACCAGTTTTACCGCATACCTACGGGGAATGTCCACAATGTAAAAGGATTTGGTCTCGGTCTAAGTTATGTACAAGATATTCTGAGGAGACTGAATGGAAAAATTACGGTTAAAAGCGAAAAAGATAAGGGCACGACCTTTGAGGTAATATTGCCTACAAAAAAATAAAAGGTTCCTTTTTTGTATATTTCCTCTGTAAAAGAATTTTAAAGGTAGAGGAAGCTGATTTATCAGCATCAAGGGAATTCGTTAAAATTTAAAGTATTCATTATGCAAAAGATATTATTAGCAGAAGACGATCCTAATTTAGGGGATCTTTTAAAAGACTATCTCGAATTAAAGGGAAAATTTGACGTCACACTATGTACAGATGGTGATGAAGCAATATCCCAATTCAAGAAAAATAACTACGACCTCTGCATCTTCGATGTGATGATGCCTAAAAAAGACGGCTTCTCGGTTGGGCGTGAAATCAGAAAAACGAACAATACTGTTCCTATAATCTTTGCCACAGCAAAAGGTATGATGGAAGATAAAACTGAAGCTTTTGAACTTGGAGGAGATGATTATATCACCAAGCCGTTTCGCGTTGAGGAATTGTTACTTCGCATCAATGCTCTGCTTAAACGCAGTGTTCGTGATAAAGAGGAAGAGATCGTTGCAGACAAATTTGAAATTGGCGATTATTTCTTTGATTATACAAGCCAGCAGATTTCCTATAAAGGGCAGATGCAAAAACTATCGACTAAAGAGGCTGAACTATTACGCCTGCTCTGCCTAAAGAAAAATGATGTATTGACAAGAGAGGAGGCTTTATTAAAAATATGGCATGATGACAACTATTTTACGGGTAGAAGTATGGATGTCTTTCTCAGTAAACTTCGAAAATATTTGAAAGAGGATAGTAAAGTGGAGATTGTAAATGTACATGGAAAAGGTTACAAACTTTTGGTAAGCTAAAAACAGAGGGAAGGAGTAATAGGATCATTCCCATTTTTTTTGTCTATAGTGTATAGAATTATGAAATAAAGTAATAATTCGATGAAAAGAAGAGAAAAAAACAATTTTATTCTTAGTAGAATATAAAAAATAAATACACTTTTCTAAAAAATTTGCATTTTTAAAATAATTACGTTACCTTAGCATCGCTTATAGAGAAAGGCAGAGGGAATAGACCCGATGAAGCCTTAGCAACCTGTCCCTTGACAAGGTGCTAAATTCTACCCATTGTATATGGGAATGATAAGCCGAAGTCACCAAATTCTAGTGTGTCCTTCTCTCTCTAGCAAGAAATATAGTTGAAAAAAAATATTAAAAACATTCATTATGTTATTGACTAACAATTTAGGTTACCCTCGTGTGGGCGCGTTCCGCGAATTGAAAAAAGCCAATGAGGCCTATTGGGCTAAAAAATCTTCTGTTGAGGAATTATTGGATACCGCAAAAAAAATACGTGAAGGCAATTGGAAAACACAAAAAGATGCTGGAATAGATTTGATCCCTTCCAATGATTTCTCCTTTTACGATCAAGTATTGGATTTAACCCTTACGGTTGGTGCAATTCCTGCCCGTTACCATTCTTTATTGAATAAAGTAGACAACAATTACAGTTTAGATCTATATTTCGCTATGGCTCGTGGTTTCCAACAGGAAGGAATCGACGTGACTGCAATGGAAATGACCAAGTGGTTAGATACCAACTACCATTACATGGTACCAGAATTTACAAAAGATCAAGAATTTAAATTGACTTCTGAAAAATTCTTAAACGAATACAACGAAGCAAAATCCTTGGGCATTGATACTAAACCAGTTTTACTCGGTCCGATCACTTACCTATTGATCGGTAAAGAAAAAGAAACTGGCTTCGACCGTATCGATTTATTGGATAAACTTGTTCCTGTATACGAGGAAATATTGGCTAAACTAGCTGATGCTGGTGCACAATATGTCCAGATTGACGAGCCTTTCTTAGCTTTGGATTTAGATGCTAAAGTAAAAGCTTTATATCAACCTACTTTCGAAAAATTAGCTGCAGCAGCAAAAAATATCAAATTAATCGCAACGACTTACTTCGAAGCTTTAAAAGACAACGAAGATATCGCAGTTAACTTACCTGTCCATGCTTTACATTTGGATCTGGTACGTGGTGAAAACCAATTGGATACGGTACTAGCTAAAGTTCCAGCTTCATTAACATTATCTTTAGGTATTGTTGAAGGTCGTAACATCTGGAAAAATGATTACGAAAAATCATTGGTTAAAATCAAACAGGCTGTTGATGCATTAGGAAAAGACCGCGTTTGGGTGGCTCCTTCTTCATCATTGTTGCATGTTCCTTTTGACCTAGATAATGAGCATAATGAACAATCATTACCTGCTGAAGTAAAGAATTGGTTAGCTTTTGCCAAACAAAAATTAGCTGAAGTGAAAGACTTAGCTGTACTGGCAGAAGGCGAAGTTGATGCGGAAACAGCGAAACGTTTTGAAGCGAACAAAGCTGCTGCTGAGAGCCGCCGCACTTCTCCATTAATTCACAAACCTGAAGTTAAGACACGTACAAGCAATATCACTGATGACGATGCAAAACGTACTTCATCATTTGCAGACCGTAAAGCAGCGCAACAAGCGAAATTTAACTTGCCGGCATTCCCTACCACAACGATAGGTTCTTTTCCACAAACAAAAGATGTTCGTAAATGGAGAGCAGATTTGAAAAAAGGTGCTATTACTCAAGAGGAATACGATAAAGCAATCGCAGAAGAAACGGAAAACACCATCCGTCTTCAAGAGCAATTGGATATCGACGTATTAGTACACGGCGAATTTGAGCGTAATGACATGGTTGAATACTTCGGTGAACAACTAGCTGGCTACGCTTTCACACAAAACGGTTGGGTTCAGTCTTACGGTTCTCGTTGTGTTAAACCTCCGATTATCTATGGTGACGTTTACCGTCCAAAGGACATGACTGTACGTTGGTCATCTTACGCACAATCGTTGACAAACCGTCCGGTGAAAGGTATGTTGACTGGTCCGGTTACCATCTTACAATGGTCTTTCGTACGTAACGATCAACCGCGTTCAACAACAACTTACCAAATTGCTTTGGCTATCCTGGATGAAGTACAAGCTTTGGAAAAAGCAGGTATCAAAATTATTCAAATTGATGAACCAGCTATCCGTGAAGGATTACCTTTACGTAAGGCTGATCAGAAAGATTACTTAAACTGGGCAGTACGTGCTTTCCGTGTTTCTTCTTCAAATGTAGAAAACGATACACAAATTCACACACACATGTGTTATTCAGAATTCAATAATGTAATCGAAGATATCGCTGCAATGGATGCTGATGTTATCACGATCGAGACTTCACGTTCTCAAATGAAATTATTGAATGCTTTCGCTGGCGACTTTAAATATCCAAATGATATTGGTCCGGGTGTTTATGATATTCACTCTCCACGTGTGCCCAGCAAAGACGAGATGGTAGATCTATTGCGTAAAGCAAAAGCAGTAGTTCCGGCAGAACAACTTTGGGTTAATCCTGACTGCGGATTGAAGACCCGTGCTTGGCCAGAAACCAAAGCAGCTTTAGAATCTATGGTGGAAGCTGCCAAAATCTTAAGAGCAGAATAATTCCTAAACGCTATTGATTAAGCCCTAGGTGAAATCTCACCTAGGGCTTTTTTTTTCGCATATTAATCTAAAAATTGTAGCCAGATCAAGGGCCTACTTATGATCAGGATTACTTTCTTTCTTCCTAATCTTCCCACTACCTTTACTAATTTCCTGCTTTCCTCTAATCCGCTCCTCAATCGACTTCAGGCTTGACGAAAAATCAAGATCAACATTTTCAAGTTTCGCGATTTTTAACGCCTTCAACGCCTTTTTGTATTTTCTTAATTTTTCAAATAGAAGTGCTTTCTTTAGCCAGATCCCTGCCAGAGGCATCCCCGGAAGTGTCAAAGCGAATTTAATCGTTTTTTTTGCAGCTTCATATTCTCCCATATCAATCAATGTCTGAATGAAATAAGGATAAACTTCCACTGCCCGCACATTATGCGCCAAGGCTTCCTGGAAATACCTTTTTGCCTGCTCATAATCAAACAACTGTTCGGCATGAACTCTTCCCATCAAACAAAGCGCCATTGTATTGGACTCATCATAGGATAGCGCATAAGATAAGGACTCTATTGTCTCCTCCAAATATATCGGATAGTTATCCAGTGCCTGAAGGACATATTTATTGACTGAATTCATAAAATTTTCTAAAACATAACATTCACATCCAGCTTTCACAATAACTTTGAAAGTACTGGATTTTAAAACTCCTTAATTAAGCTTTAAGCTAAGCATATTGGACAAGTGGACTACCATTTAGAGGGCCAAGTTTTAGCCAATAGCAACCTAGGTTACTTAACGTATTAAGAAAGAAGATTAGGAAAGGGCCGTATTCCGAAGAATATTCCCGAGAATCTTCTCTGTGGACGAAGCGGGATTTTTTAATATTGCAAACATATTCTTCCGTTTTTATTAATTATTCTGTTGAATTGCAAAGATTCAAAATATTTACCAAATTACAAAAACTTTTGATTATTAACATGTTATATTGTTCAGAACGATATTGGCATATTATTGTCGCATCAATTTCACTAAAATTCACTGACAATTTCCCCATCTTTGAACCATGGAAAGTCAGCCAGCTAATCAATTCATCAAACTATCAAGAAAACGTAAGGGACTAACGCAGCAGGAACTCGCTGATCGAGCAGGTGTATCGCTAAGAACTGTGCAAAGCATAGAAAAAGGCACGGAAGAAATCAGTGGATTTAGTCTCAAACAGATCAGTCAAATTTTGGAAATACCATTAGAACAACTCATTATGCCAAATGTAAATCAAATCAGTATCGACAACAATCAAACAGGAAGTATTAAAGCCTTATATTTAGCATCGCTTACCTTTCTGGTCAATCCATTATTGGGGTTATTGGTGCCTGCAATTATGGGCTATACGAAACAAAACAGAGACGCCTTATACAGTAAGCACCTAAAAAGAATAATTACAACACATGCTGTTGGACTATTTTTTCTCGGAAGTTTCATAGGCTATATCATTATTGCAGATTTTTTTAAGATTTCGTTACCGTCTTTTTTAAGCGATATCTTTAATAGCGCCTACTTTTTACTCATCCCAGTATGCTATTACCTATTGATTCTAACCTTCACTATTTTTAATTATATCGCAATAAGGAAGGCCAAACTCAGTTCTGCAAACTAGACCAATACTAAGGAATCTGTTGCGATTAAAATCACAGTGGTTTCTTTTGAACGATCAATACCCAATCATTCTCCAGCAACAGATAGCCTGTTTCATAAATAAAGTTATAGGTCTGTCCCTTGTTATTGGAAAAAGTATGTGTATGAAACTTAAAATCAAATCCCAACCGCTTTAACTTTTCCCGTTGTATCTTGATCATACCCTCCCCACTCAACGCTTCCAATAAAATACGACGGTTTTTTCGCAGAATATTATTCACATTGCGCACCATATTGGTCTGGTCGCTATTTAATTTATTGTTATAGGCGTTCCGGCAAGCATCATCACAAAATCGCTTGTCAGAACGGCCACGTATACCCTTGCCACATTCAAGGCAAGCTCTTTCAACAGAACTCATAGCAAATTACTAAACGACAACAAACGGTTACAATCGACTACAGTCGAATACAAATGGTAAACAGACGAATAAGATCTTTCTCCCTTCTCATCTTTGCTCTAGATCATTCGGTGTTAAAAGCCAATGAACATCAACTAAAATAAGAATTATTAAAAACATTTAAAAATTAGACACATGAGTACATTACGTAACAAAGTACAGTTAGTGGGTCATCTTGGAAATGATCCGATCATCAAAACAACTTCCACAGGTACAAATTATTCCATATTACGTCTCGCCACCAATGATCTATTTAAGAACAAAGCCGGAGAATGGGTTGAAGAAGTCCAGTGGCATACACTTGTGGTGTGGGGCAATCAAAACACAACCATAGAAAAGAAATGCCAACGCGGAACGAAGCTGATGGTTGAAGGTAAGCTTACCTATCGTAACTATGAGAATGCAGAAGGAGTAAAGCAGTATATCACTGAAATTAAAGTGGATAGTTTCATGGTTTTATCAGACCCTAACAATGCTAAAGAAGAATCTCCTACCCTTGAAGATGAAAATGAAGATGACCTACCCTTCTAATAAAAGAAAAAGAGGCTGTCTCAAATTTATTTGGGACAGTTTTTTTGTTTAAAAAGTCTATGAGATAGATTTGTGTGTTGTTTGTTGGTTATTTGAAAAAGACTCATATGGAGGGGAGAAATGAACAAAAAGCAGCTTTTTAGGCCGCTTTTTTTCTTAGATTTTGTGCTATTGCCAATAATCCCCATTCTATGGACACTTTTTCTTTACCCCGGAGCATAAATCTTCGGAACCCATGGTTCTGTTTAATGTTTGCAAAGACAGGTTCGACGTCACAACACCTCTGTTTTCGTTTAGCTACACCTACATCGCTGTTGAGCAATTGGTATGCCCTGTTCCTGTAAATCTCAAGTTGCTTATTCACCCCGATGATCCTATTTCCATGTGATTTGTGACAGGCGCCATTCAACGGGCAGTTTGTGCAGTTTTTTGCCTGATACTTTTTGATTTCCTGCCGGAAGCCTGCGGAGGTCTTTTGGCTAAATGTACCTATACAATGCATTTCCTGTCCCATTGGACAGATATAGCAATCTTGTGAAGGATTATAATGTAATTTATCTACAGAAAATGGTTTCTTATCCCCACAGCTCTTTTTCTGTCCTTTGTCAAACATACCATATTTCACATAGCCCTCAATATTTTTTGCTGCCAGTAATGCATAGTTTTCTTCACTGCCATAACCGGCATCCGCGGTAAGGGTTCCCGGTGTTTTTCCAAAGCTGTCCTCATGTTGTTGCAAATGACCGGATAATGTTCTGGTATCTGTGGGATTGGAATGTATGGTGTAATTGACGATGTATTGATTGGACGTGGATATCTGGATATTATATCCTGGTCTGAGCTGGCCATTTTTCATATGATCCTCTTTCATCCGCATAAAGGTGGCATCGGGATCTGTTTTGCTATAACTGTTTCTGTCTCCCAGAGTAGCTTCCTGCTCTTCATATTGTACGATCTTCTCCGGATAGTTTTTGGTTACATAACGCAACTTTGCCTTCATCTTTTTATTTACCGAAGGTTTGTCGGATAAGACTCTGTTCAGCTTATCGACCGTAGCCCGGACTTTTTCGCTGTCAATTGTCGTCAGATCGGGAGGATCCGGGAGGTTGTCCTCCGACTTGGCAATACTTTGGGCGTAGTCCCATATATCTTTTAAGGCAGCTTTCATCTTTTCCTTATTGGTATGGATAGCTTTCTTCCAAACGAAAGTGTATCTGTTTGCATTAGCCTCTATCTTGGTGCCATCGGTGTAGACATCTTCTATGCTTAACAACCCTTCTTCGGCCAGGAGCTTAACAACTTCTTCAAATACACTGCGAAGTGCTTCTTTTAAGCGGACACCACGAAATCTGTTGATGGTATTGTGATCGGGATAGCTTATGCCGCTCAGCCACATGAAGTTGATATTCTCCCGGCAGGCTGTTTCCAGTTTCCGACTGCTGTACACATTGCTTACATAGCCAAACACCAGAACCTTCAACAGCATTTGCGGATGATAACTGGAACAGCCTTTTATCTTGTAGGCATCCAAAAGACCCTGTATGTTGATACGGTTGATCACATCGTTAACAATACGTACCGGATGTCTTTTGGAGACCAATTCGTCCAAAGTTGGGGGAATTGCCATAATCTGATCCTGATAGTAAGGCTTAAAAGTAGGTCTTTGAGATGACATATATCTTTTTTTTGAAATATAAATATATGAAAATCAATTAATTAAATCAAATTAAATGTCATGAAATAACATAAAAAAGAGGCTGTCTTTTTGAGACAGCCTCTTAAACCGCATGTCCATTGCTGACACACTTTATTTTAAACGGTAAACAACCTTAGCCTCTGAAGCCTTACCCCTATCAGATACGCTCATATTTACCATATAACTTCCAAAAATATTCTTTTTCAGTCAATATAAAATCAACTTTCTTCCAAGCATTTAGGACTAGATTAATTTCCTTCTCCGCTAAGCTATATTTCCCAATAAAAAATTCCTGAGCGGAGAAGTATAAACCAAAAGCGTTGTCCAAGGTATGCAAACTTTCGAGATCGACCTCTTCGAAAAACAAAATTACATGCGAACCCGCTACGAAATCGCTCGGCACGGGGATAGCATCCGAAAATTCGATAGCTATACATCTATTGCGGCCTTGCAACGGAAATTCAATGATCGGAAGTTCGTTGAATTTTGAGAAATGAGCGCTCGCGTCAAGAACAACTTCCCTATCCAAAAAAGGGATGTGCAAAAACTTCTTATTGCCAATCACCGGTACATTAGCCTGGAAATAATCATTGAAATTGAGAATTTCATTGACAGAAAGATTCTTTTCAATAAGATGCTGCACAGGAATGCCAAAATAATTTGCAATCTTCAGGACAGTTTCAATTTTCGGCTCTGCGCGCATTTCTTCGTAAGAAGAAATATTACCTCTAGTAAGATTAAAAACATCCCCAAAAGCCTGCTGGCTCATTCCTTTCACTTTTCTTAATTTCTTAATGTTGTTTCCTACGTGACTCATTTTAAAAAAAATTGAATTATTTTTGCAAAATATTTTTGCATTTTATTATCTTTATGCAAAGAATATGTGCAATATATAAAAAACTTGATTATGTACTTCTCAAAAATTGAAAATTATATCGCCAATATTGGTTATACCATTACTCATAAGGATAAAAAAGAGGGGGTTTTTGTCATCGAAAATGAAGATGATGGAATTCGCAACCTCATCGTAGGCGTTGCACAGCCCATCGTTATTTTTGAGCAATACCTTTTTACCATAAGCAATGAGAACATCGATATGTTCAAATCATTATTGATAAAAAATAGAGATATTATCCACGGTGGTTTTGCATTGACGGAAGACGGTACCAAAGTTATATTTCGATATACATTACAAATACATAATCTCGACCAGAACGAATTTGATGCTGCTATCAATTCGCTGAGTCTTTTAATGAGTGAGTACTACAATCAGTTAATAAGTTTTTCAAAATTATAGAACAATGAATATTTTTAAGAGAATTTTCAGAATCGGTCAAGCAGAGATTCACGCAGTCGTGGATAAAATGGAAGACCCCATCAAAATGACGGAACAAGGTATCCGTGAGATGAAAGAAGACCTAGAGCAATCGTTAGAAGCTTACGCAAAAGTAAAAGCGCTAGCTATACGTACGCAAAATAATGGTGAGAAGAAAAAAGAAGAGGCCAATGAATTTGAAAAGAAAGCTATTCTATTACTGCAAAAAGCACAAAAGGGAGAGCTGACAACAGAAAAGGCAGAAGGTTTGGCAAAAGAGGCATTGCTGCTGAAAAAACAGCTATTAATCGAAGCTGGAGAGTTAGAGAAACAAGCAGTGATTCATCAAAGTTCAGCAGACGAGCTCCACAAAAATGTAGACATTCTAAAATTCAACATATCGAAGTGGGAAAGCGAACTTTCAACTTTAAAAGCACGTGTGAAAGTTTCCAATGCAGCCAAAATGGTCAACAAGCAGCTCGCTAATATCGATTCTAACAGCACAATTTCCATGTTGGAGCGCATGAAAGAAAAGGTCGAAGAAGATGAAGCCTTGGCCAAAGCCTATGGTGAAATCGCAACGAACAAAAAAAGTAAGATCGATGAGATCAATGAGAACCTCGGTGGTTCTGACTCTGTCAACAATGAATTAGAAGAGTTAAAACGAAAATTAAATGGCGATGCGGAGATTTGAGTATAAGACAGTCAAAATCGAGCCCAAAGGTTTTTGGGGAACCAAATTGGATTCGGACAAAATCGACGAGATACTGAATGATCTAGGTAGTCAGGGCTGGGAATTGGTTGCGATGCAAGACTTGGAGGTCAATGGTCACTCCTGGTCGTTTCATTACACATTCAAACGAGAAAAAATTTAAAAGAAAATACGATGACAGAATTAATCAATATCTTATTTAATCCATTATCGAATGGAATTATGACAGTACTAACAGGCCTGTCTGTAGTGTATTGGTTATTTATGTTTCTGATGGGCGACGGAGTGAATTTATTTGATGCAGATGCAGATATAGACCTTCACCCTACGCCCGATGTTACTGATGTTGACGGCACCCATGATATCGCACATGAGGGATCCGATCATGCAAACCATCATCATACATATACCGATAGTCATGGAGAACCAGGTTTCTTCGCAAAGGCGATGGATTACATCAATGTTGGAAAAGTACCCATCATGCTTATCGTGACCTTGTTTAAATTTATAGGATGGATTATTACGATTGTTTCCTCACTCTTTATCAACGTTGCTTCATGGGGAATAAAGTCGGTATTAATCCTAATTCCTGTATTCATTATCACCTTTATTTTAATGCATTTTCTCACTAAGCCACTAGCTAGGATGTTTAAAAACATTGGTTACAATGGAGAGGAAAGACATGATTTTCTTGGACGAATGGGAAAAATGAGAGCGAGCATTGAAGGAAAGAAAATAGGCTCCGCAGAATTTATCATTCAACAGGATCCGATCCGCCTCAATGTAGTCAGCCATAATGGGGAGAAAATCGCTTATGGAGATGACGTCATTATCGTCGATGAATCCAGGGACAAAAAATATTATTATGTCACAAAGGAAATCACCATAGATAATATTCAAAATTGATGCGGAAACAGAATCGCCGTGTCATTCAGAAGCTTTTGCAAGCAAAATTTAAATACTAAAATCTAAATAAATACGAATCATATGCTATATCAACCTCTTTTATTTTTAAGCGGCTTAAACGGAATTATATTGCTGATTGTCGGTTTAGCTGTCTTTTTAATATTTGCATTCTTTGTTGTACTGAGTGCCTTCTATAAGAAAATCCCTCAGGGTAAGGCGATTGTCAGGACAGGTGTCGGCGGCACGAAAGTTGCCTTCAACAAGGGTATGTATGTCGTTCCGGTTTTCCACAAGATGGAAATCATGGACATCTCCATCAAAAAAATTGAGATTGCCCGGATGCAAGGCGAAGGACTGATCTGTAAAGACAATATCCGTGCTGATATCAAAGTGGCCTTTTTTGTCCGCGTCAACAAAAATGTAGACGATGTGATTAACGTTGCCCAGAACCTTGGCTGCGATCGTGCCAGCGAACCTGAAACATTAAAGAGCATCTTCGAATCCAAATTTTCTGAAGCACTCAAGACCGTAGGGAAGAAATTTGACTTCATCGAATTGTATGAAGCCCGTCGTGAGTTTCGCGATGAAATCCTCGACATCATCGGCACAGACCTGAACGGCTATATCCTTGATGACTGTGCGATCGACTATCTCGAACAAACAGATATCGAACATTTGAATCCTAGCAATATCCTGGATAGTGAAGGTATCAAGAAGATTACTGAGCTGACTGCAAAACAAAATATCAATGCCAACTTTATCCGTCGAGATGAAGAGAAGCTGATTAAAAAGCAGAACGTTGAAGCGCGTGAGGCTATTTTAGAACTGGATCGCCAACTTGCTGAAAAAGAAGAAAAACAAAAGCGTGAAATTGATAATATCAAGGCAAGGGAAGAAGCGGAAATCGCAAAAGTGCGTGAGGAAGAGCGCCTGAAATATGAAAGCGTCCGCATTTCGACCGAAGAGCAGCTGGCCGTACAGGAAGAAAATAAACTACGTCAGATCATCATTGCCGAGAAGAACAAACAACGTACAGATGCTGTCGAAGCAGAACGTGTAGAGAAAGATCGTGCATTGGAGCAGACCGAACGTGAGCGTATCGTTACCTTGGCTCAGATTGACAAAGAACGTTCGATTGAGACCGAAAAGAAAAGCATCCAGGGTGTTATTAAGGAACGGGTACAATTGGAGAAGGGTGTTATTGAAGAACAACAGGGCGTCCGAGACATTGAAGTATTCCGGGAAGTAGAACGGAAGAAACAAGCAGGCGTTATCGCAGCATCACAAGAAGCCGAAGAGAAATTAATTTCTACGGTAAAAGCTGCTGAAGCAGCGAAAATTGCGGCAGAACAAGAAGCTGAGAAAAAAGTGATCGACGCCGAAGCAGCACGTAAGATTGCTGAAAAACGTGCACAGGAATTATTAATAGATGCCGAAGCGAAAAAAGAAGCATCACTCAAAGAGGCTGAAAGCCGTAAGATCATAGCTGAAGCGCAGGCGAAAGAAGAAGCCGCATTAGGTTTGTCAGAAGCCGAAGTAATGGTTGCAAAAGCCGAAGCCGAAGAAAAGCAAGGCACTGTACAGGCAACTGTGATCGAGAAAAAAGCCGAAGCCATGCGCAAAGAAGGTTTAGCACAGGCGGAAGTCGTTCGAGAAAAAGCACTAGCCGAAGCAAAAGGTATCGAAGAGAAAGCCGAGGCCATGAAAAAACTTGACGGTGTAGGTAAAGATCACGAAGAGTTCAAATTACAGTTACAGAAAGAGCGTGACATCGAACTTGCACAGATCAACATCCAAAAAGATATTGCACAAGCACAGGCTGGGGTATTATCCGAGGCACTTAAAACGGCGAAGATTGACATCGTGGGTGGTGAAACCATGTTCTTCGAAAACATCGTACGCCAGGTGTCAAATTCGAAAGGTTTTGATCATCTGATCGATAATTCCAAACATGCTACGGATATCAAGAATTCACTATTGGGCCCAGACGGGAAAGGTGATCTTGCTGAAAAAGTCCGGGGATTAGCGGATAAATACGGAATCTCTTCCAATGACATCAAGAACTTAACAGTTTCTGCGGCGTTGATCAAATTGCAACAGGCAGCTACAGATGCCGAAAACGGTGAAGATGCCGGTTTTATCAATTCCCTATTTGGACTAGCAAAAAACTTAGGCATTTCAAACAAGAAGTTGTCTTAAGACATGTTAAGCCTACACATACTGCGTGTAAGATAAGCGAAAACTTCTCTTATACGCACTACATTGATTTTTTCACAGCAATACAGTAGAGAACTGTCCATTTTATGCCAGAAGAAAACGTAATTAATCAGAACGACAGCCTTGACCAAGGTGCATATGAGATTATCCGAAAGCGACTTCTTACACAAAAAGAAGAACTAGCGACCAAGCTCCAGCAGCTGAATGAAGCCCGTAAAGAAGTCTTCAATTCAACGAGCTTTGTGCTCAAAGCCAATCAACGGATCACCACAGAAAACAACTGTGTTGCCCGCGGCATTCTAGCCTTGGATAACCAATGTATTTTTGGGTATAACGTGCATTTTGGACTGCGTACCGAGATCAAGCTGGAAGATGTTTTCAGTGTTTACGCATTTGAGAATAATCAATTTATTCCGCAGTCCCTCGACCTGATCAACGATCAAAATTTCATCTCAGATTATCAAAATCTATATAAATACTATCGGGACTCTATATTCTCCAAATTTCGTAGGACGGAGAACTATTTGTATATGATCTTTCAGACCAGCAAAAATCCCGCTGATCTGAAAGCATTCAAATGGCTGATCAAAGATGGTCAGCTCCAATATCAGGATGACCGCAGCATCCACGAAGTCAAATTGCCCAATCAATTTGAATTTGACTGGACGAAAACCACGCTTGAAGACCGTCGGCTCGGCAAGCATCCCCATATATCCATTATGGATAAGATCTTTATCGAAGCAATCAATGGCGACATCACCTTCAAGATCGAAAACAACACAGACAGCGGCAAAGGGATCTATTCCGAAAAAGTGGTCAATGCAGACCAACAACTCGATGATGCAGATTATTACTACGCTGATCTTGGCAATCTTATCGCAGTTCGCATAAAGCCATATCAGGAAGATTTCAGAGCCTTTGTCTATAACCAACGGACTAAGGAGGTGGTCAACCTCAAATCGCTGAATGAATCCGCCATATTACTACCGGACAATCAAGGCATTATTTTTTCCAATGGATATTACTTACAAAATGGTACACACAAGGTTTTTGATGCACAGTTTGAACATGTATCGTTCCTGCGTAGGATAGCCTCCCCAAATGGTGAAGATTTTCTGTATATATTCTGCCAGGAGGAAACCAATACCTATATCTTACTGTCGTATAACATCATTCAGCAGCATGTTGAGACCCCGATTATCTGCAACGGATTTACCCTGTTCAAAGATGGTAGCTTAATTTATTTCCGCACCGAAGCGGAAGCCACCAGACATCATCAGGTGCAGATCTGGGAAACACCCTATATGGCCATGCTTAAAGAAAATGAGCAGAAGAAAGATGATCCCCTTTATAAAGTAGGTAATAAACAGATCGTTCAGGCCATGGCCGAGGCCCAGGAAGTCATCCAACTGATCAACAAAGAGGACAGTTACGAAGGTTTATATGAAGATATCCTCAAAAAATCCACGGTTTTATTGGATTCCTATTTCTGGATCAAAGATGACGCTTTATCAAATCTGGGCCAGCCATTAACACAGATCAAGGAAGTCGCCAATACCGCTATAGATGAATTCGTAAAAGTACAGGCGCAACGCAAACATGCCGCAGAATTAAATATAGCAGCAGAAAAGAAAATGGAAGAACTCACCTTCTCCATCAATAGTACCGTTGTGGACAAACTCGATCAGCTCGTCCATCAATTGGCCGACTCCCGTCGTCTTCAGGGTGAGATCATCGACCTTAAAAATGTAAAATATATTGATACGGTCAGGATAGACCGTCTGTTGGAAAAATTGCAGCGCATCACCTCCGAACTGGCCGAAAAAACCATTGCTTTTCTGCTACGTGATGAAGCGCTGCTTCCATATGAACAGAAAGTAGAGCAGCAAAAGAAGAATGTAGAGGCCATAGTGAAGGTCTACGATGCCAAAGCAATTGAGGAAGCCAATTCGTCCATTTCAAGCGAACTGGAACTATTGATTGATATCCTCAATAGTCTAAAAATTGACGACTCCACGCAGACTACCAAAATCATTGAGAAGATTTCGGTTATCTTTTCCTCCTTAAATGAGGTTCGTGCACAGCTTACGCGAAAACTCAATTCATTGAAAAGTACGGAAGCGATAGCGGAGTTCTCAGCACAGCTGACGTTGTTGGAACAATCGGTTACCAACTACCTCGAACTGTCAACGACAACCGAAAAGGTAGACGAATATTACACAAAAGTCATCGTTCAGCTGGAGGAACTCGAAAGCAAGTTTTCTGAATTTGAAGATTTTGCCCTCAAAATCGCGGACAAACGTGATGAGGTTATCAAGGCTTTTAATTCTCGTAGAGAACAAATCGTTGAACAGATCAACAAGCGTACCTCCTCGCTCGAACAGATTGGTCTGCGTGTATTAAAGAACATTGAAAACAAATCCAAGACATTTTTAACGCGGGAAGAAATCCTCAGCTTTTTTGCCTCGGACCTGATGATCGACAAGATCAGACAGTTGGTACAGGAGCTAAAAACACTGCAGGATGTCTCAAAAGCAGAAAATCTCGAAAACCTATTAAAGAAATCACAGGAAGACGCTTTACGGGTTTTACGGGATAAGAATGACCTCTTTGTGGACGGTGAAAATATCATCGCGCTGGGCAAGCATAAGTTTGCGGTCAATAGTCAATCCCTCAGCCTTACCTTACTGCGCAGAAATGACGAACTGTATTTCCACCTGACTGGGACAAGTTTCTATCATAAGGTGCAGGCCGAGGAAATCAACAGTTTTCAGGATATCTGGGATCAGGAACTTGTCTCTGAAAATAAGGAAGTTTATCGTGCAGAATACCTTGCATACAAAGCTTTCGTTGCTTCAAAAGGACAACAAGATTTTGATGCCGCATTATTTATCACACAAACTGTGGAGCAAAGTTATTCGGAAGGTTATGTCAAAGGAGTGCACAATGTGGATGCATTGATGATCTATGATACGGTCAAACAGTTGGATACCAAATTGGACCTACTTCGCTATAATCCACTATTGCGTACGATGGCTCAGCTATTTTGGCAATCCCTTTCGGATAATCAACGGACAAAGCAGCTGGCACTGATACACTCGACATACACGATATTAAAAACATTTCCAAATTCAAATCGTTACCAATCTGTCATTGATGAATTGACCAAGCTATTCAATGCATGGGAGACACATTTGGATCGCTCCACCATTCACGGCCCTGAACTGGCGACTTACCTTTTTCAGACGTTTACGAGCTACAATACCTTTGTCGTCAGTGAACAGTCTGACGAACTGAAAAAGGCTTTTATTCGATTGCTTGAATCCAAGAAAAGTTACAAGCTATTTCAAGAGGATATTCAGAATGAACAATTTAGCTTGGTAGATCGCTTTTACCTGACCTTAAACTGGCTCAACTCCTTCGTTGATGAGCATCCTGAATATCATACGCTACGCAAATATATCGAGGAAGCGGCGATCTTGTTGCTTTATCCAACCCATGCGTATCACCTGATCATCGCAAAGGACCAGGCACATGTCAGCGGATTAAAAGGCAATCATGCAACCCTGAACAATGGAGAAGAACATATCCAATATCATGAATTTTTAGCACGTCTGGCTCAATTCAGTGAGTATAACGTTCCTCGTTTTGTGGCTTTCTCCACATTGAAAGAGCAGCTTGCGAAGTCATATGCCAAAGAACTAAAGATCGGTGAGTTTGAACCCAAAGTACTGACTTCCTTTGTACGTAATAAACTGATCAACGAAGTTTACTTTCCATTGATCGGAAATAACCTCGCCAAACAGCTGGGAGCCGCAGGCGACAACAAGCGTACGGCCCGTATGGGTATGCTGCTATTGATATCGCCTCCGGGTTATGGTAAGACCACCTTGATGGAATACCTTGCCAAAACGATGGGTTTACATTTTGTAAAAATCAACGGCCCCACCATTGGTCATTCGATTACATCCATTGATCCGATTGAAGCGAAAACATCCGGAGAACGGGAAGAGCTCAAAAAGATCAATCTTGCATTTGAGATGGCTGACAATGTTATGCTGTATTTGGACGATATTCAGCACCTAAATCCCGAGTTTTTACAGAAATTTATCTCTCTGGCCGATGGTCAACGTAAGATTGATGGTATTTTTGAGGGTGAGAGCAAGACCTACGACCTCCGTGGCAAGCGCTTCTGCATTGTGATGGCCGGAAATCCGTATACCGAGAGTGGCTCTAAGTTTCAGATTCCCGACATGCTTGCCAATCGGGCCGACGTATACAATCTTGGCGATGTAATCGGTGATACCGAAGCATTATTCAACCTCAGCTTGATTGAAAATGCGGCTATTGAAAACAGTTACCTCGAGAAGATTGCAAGCAAGTCATTTAACGACTTCTATGCACTGGTTAACTATGCACAGTCTGTTATGGATCAATTGCCAAATTTAGAGGGAAACTATCTGAAACAGGATATTGACGACTTTATCGCTGTGCTACGGCATGTGCTAAAAATCAGAAATGTCGTGATCAAAGTAAATCAGAATTATATTCAGAGTGCAGCGATGCAGGATAATTACCGCACCGAACCGCCATTTAAAATGCAGGGATCGTATCGGAATATGAACAAACTTGTTGCTCAGGTAGTTCCTATGATGAATGAGCAAGAAATTGATCAGGTTCTTCTCGCACACTATGAGAGCGAATCGCAGACACTAACTGCGGACACGGAAAGTAACCTTTTGAAACTAAAAGAGCTTGCCGGACTACTGAACACTGTCGAGCAGGAACGTTGGGAAGCCATCAAAGAAATCTTTCGCAAAAACAATAAACATGGAGGACTAGCAAAAGATGATAAAGTCTTCGGTCAGCTACTAGACTTCAATGAAAATCTGGAAGGTATTATTCAGGCAATTCGGGAGTATAAGAATTAAGATTTTCTACTGCTATGCCAGCTGACTTTTTTTGTCTGTTCAGCTGGGATAGCAGTGTTTTTGATACGATTACTATCAACTTTTTTAAGCTTAAGCAAATTTAGGCTGATTAATGATTGTCTTTCCCTTTATTATCTACTTCACAGTTTCATCATGACCAAATAATACGACCATCTTCTGCTCGAAGGCGATCTTAGCAATTTCAAGTAAACTTTCAAGTTCAACGATATCGGGAATATGACGTTTCATACGCAATAAATCTTCCTCAAGTCAAACGGATCGGATCTGCATTTCCGAGCAGTGGAAGCGATTATCCCGCTTTCACAGCACCAGAAGAAACAGTAAATATCCCGTAATCATCAATAAGCATCCGCTCCTTAACTACCCCGTTATAAGCCATAATCCGATCCAGTTCTTTCTGCGAACGTCGGCGCATGACCCAGTCTTTCTTCTGATGACTGTTCAGCACATAAGCGATCATTTTCAATTGTGGATGCCATGGTTGTCCGGTATACACCAGATGACTGTTTTCCTCACAAATGGAAGTCGCACCATATACCGCCCTGCTCGCCATTTCATTGTTGCCAAATAATTCGAAAATACCAGATATCACCACAATATTAGGTACAAAATCCAGTTTTTCGTAAGTCTCGGGATCAAAACAGTCGTAGTTGCTGAAACGTATTCCTTCTAGCCCATTCTTCTTGATGATTTTCTCCCCCACTGCAATATTTGACAACATAAACTCGTTGATCAGGATCTCCACTTCTGGATATTTTTCTTTGATGTCAAACAAATAATTTCCGGTACCACCAGCAATATCCAGAATCTTCACGGGTCGGCCTGTAGACTTGATCTGCTCAATCTTCTCTTCTAATAGACTTAACAGATGCTGTTTGCGTATACGGATCCCTTTCCAACCGATCGCTTCCAAGTACCCTTTATCGATAATTTTACCTAATCCCAACCGACCCTTTGGCTCATTGCGATAGACGTAATCCAATGAAATTCCTGAATCAAAACCAAACTGAAGCCCTAAGTTCATCCCATGACTCAATGATCCGATCTTGCCTAAAGTCCATTTCTGAAAAGCATAGTTTAGCTTCTCAGCCGCAGGCATCACCTTATGGTACAATTTCTCATATTCCTTTACCGAAAACTCGTCAGGCTCCAGCCCCTGTTCAGGCTTTTGCCTTGCGTAGGCTTTCGTAATAAAATCTTTTAAATAGGTATAGACTTTCTGCCTGTTGGATTCAAACAGGATACCATGATAAAAATTGCGCAGGGTAATAAATGTCTTTAGCTTGGAAGCGATAGACACAAAGAATTGCTTTTGCACTGAGTTTTTGACCACATAGTCCTTTTCAGCAGATAGCACAATCACAGGAATATCGATTGCGGCTGCATCGTCTACGATACGCTCACCGGCTTTCAACAGGTCAACTAATAAAGCGCCGTTAATGGATTTTGAGATTAAGGGATCAGCATCATAAGCCTGTTGTTGCTCAATGTCATGGGTCAGTACCTTCGCCTTGACATAGCTTTGGATAACGAGATCCTTTTTCAGCTTGGTTCCAAGCGCAATCATCGGGTTGGCCAGCGGTACATACAGTTTAATCTCAAAAGCAGGAGCCAATAAAGCCATACCTGCGATTGGAGGGGCAAAATCATGTACCCAAGCACTTACAATAACCCCGGCAATGCTGTTGGCGATGACAAAGACGTCGTCGGTGTCAACTGCATATTCGGTACGCATATAGGAGACAAAACAATCCAGATCGCGCACATTATCCATGAATACCGGTGATACGGGCACTTTGGTATGGCCATGTCCCCGCAAATCAAATGCAAAGATGGAATAATCGGCAAACTGCGGATCGGTAGCCATCTCCTGCAGGCGTTCTGAATGTTCATGCCCGCGGTGCAATACAACCAAAGCTTTTTGCCCCTCTTGATAATTCCACACACGATATAGCAGTTCACCCTGATCGAAACTCTTAAAATAACCTGATTTCATCTTTTTATAATTTATCCCATCTATACAATGGCGTATGTAAGTATGTAATTTCCGTATCTATTCAGCTGTTGCTACTAAAAACAAAGATCAAGCCACCATTTTTTTGATCAGGATCGAACAGCGACGATAATTTTCATCAACTGTATCGCGTGACCTCGCAGCACCATATGCCTATTGATCGACTTTACGTGATCTATAGCATTATTTAAATCTAAAGATAAAAACTCGCGCGTCATCAGAATAGCGAAAATCATACTTCTACTGTACCCCATGGTACAATGAATGATCATATTTTCATGTTCATCCAAGTTCCGGTAAGCAGATAGCATAGCGTCTATGATCTCATGGGCATAATCCACATCGACCTCCGCAATATCCAATAAAGGAAGAGAATAATATTTTCGCATGGCACCTGAGAGTTTTACCTCCTTCAGTTCCGCTGCGAGGTCAAAAACAACCAGATCGCGACCTAGCCCCAACGCTACAAGCTCCGAATCACTCAATCTTGGCCCCACGTAACAGCGCGGAAGTAACTCGATCAGCGGCGGATTGTTTCTCTTTCTAAAAAAACGCCACATTAGCCAATAAGCAAATTGGTAAGGAGCATAAAATACTTTCTTTATCAGCGGTATTCGCCCCAGATGATCCTTTAAAAACCTTTTATTATTGCGCTGGTAACTGTAACCTACGGCAAAGCAGACGAAGGCTATCCAAGCAACAACAATCAAAGGAAACACATATCCCTCGCAGAGGAGTGCCAGTAACGTGAATATCCAGCCGATGAGGTAATAACTATTCGCTATAGCCAACCTTTGTGCCGATTGTTCGATGGCATTCGGGAAGAGGATAAAACTGAACTGAACCAGTATACAAGCTGTCAACAGGTCGATCACGTGGTGCTGATATACCGTCAATGTTCCTAAGCCCATCATCAGTATCCAGATGCCCAAGATTATTTTCTTCCATCCGTTGAACCTCCAGCGCAGTACCGACCAAAAAAGACAGGCATAGGCGACATGAAGGGAGGGCGCCTGATTGAAAGGCGAATCATATTCCGTTAAGAAAGAAAAGAAAATGGTGAACAAAGGATTTTCAACCTGCGGTCGGTCAAAAGAAAACCGCAGCGGAACAAGAAGAAAACATAGGGCCGCAATCAGGGTGATAAACGTAAATCGCTTTGCATAGCACAGAAGTTCCTTCTTTTTCCCACAGTAAAAAGGCACTAGACAAAAAAACAGTCCACTGCTCATATAAGGCAAAATCATCCATGGAATGAACGGAATATGCTGTTCAAAGTCGAATATAAAGGAAGGTACCGCAGCTAAATTGGATGCGTAGGCAGCTGTAAAGGGATAGGTAAGTTGAAAAAGTAGCAGGCAATAGATGGCAACGAGGAGCTGCCTCCCTATTTTATTTAATCGTTTTTCATCCATTTGGCTTTCCTAAACATGATTTTACTTAATAATACATGGGGGATAAGGCCTAAAAATCCCATCAGCCATTTCATACGCTTCGGAAAAATAACGATTTCTTTCTTTTGCTGTATCGCTTTTAAGATGCGCTGCGTGGCATCATCTACACTGATCAAAAAGGGCTTTTTGGAGAGATCCTGCTGATTAAGCTGACGGAGTTTGCATGTATCCACATACCCGGGTGCGATGACTGTCACTGCAATCCCAAACGGAAGCAACGCCCTCCGATAAGCATCAGCCAATTGGATTGCTGCTCGCTTTGTTTTACTGTACAAACTTGAATTCGGAAAGTCTAAAGTTCCCGAGACAGATGCTATTGTTGCAATTTGTCCCTTTGATTGTCTACACATGACTTCGCGGGCGACTTCAAAACAATTCAGGGTACCCAACATATTGACTCGGAGCATAGCACTTGCCTCCTCATAGCTGATGCGCTGTGCTACATCATCAGCATAGCTTCCCGTACAATTGATAAAAAGATCCAATGTTTCATGGTGACAGAAAGAATCAACGGCAGCAGCCAAAGCATCCCGATCACATACATCCACTTTAAACTTGACCAGCGCATCATATGCTGGCTTATTAGTCAGCCTTGAAAGGTCCCGGCCACATACGGCAACTTCCGCCACTTGCTGGAGGTAGCTTTTTGCCAATGCTAGACCTATTCCACTTGTTCCTCCCGCGATAAATACCTTCATATTAAAAGAATGATCAAATCATATACAATTTCCATCTCTTCCGAACCTCTCCCGAATTCCACGTATTCCAATCCATCGTGTCTCAGCCCAGCTGCAGTTTCATCGTCTTGCTATATCCATAATTCCACTGAGCTTCCATAGCAGCCGCAAATTCATCCAGACTGGTCGGCAGTGACAATGTTATTTCAAATCTACGCCAATCTATACCTTTTCTGCAATAGTTTCCTACCAGTTGTTGCGCAGCATCCCTTGTATCAATCCATCGGATATCCCGAAATTGCTGATTAATATCTCGTAGGCGTTGATTCCCACTGAAGCCCAATACAGCTCTGACCAATCCTTCTTCCTGCAATTTATATAACTGCTTCCGTTCACCGATCACTTCCGTCGCCAAAGACTGCGCCAGCTCCACAGGCACCAGATCAATGGCTCCGCCGGCATAATATTCCCCATTCCGCTCTATTGGCTCAATATAAAACATATCGGACATCGAAATACGAACAGCCTCTAACAATGTTACCGATGAATTGATCACTGTCGTTGGAGCAACAGCACTTTGTGCATAATTTTCACCTTGAAGTTGAATACGATCCAGATTTACGTTCGACAGGGCAGTTGCATTCCCCATCAGGACTTTCTGATAGAGCTTACGTTCGCCACGTCTCTCCCCAACTTCCGAACGGTCAAAAAGCATTCTCGAACCAATAATAATTGAGGGTATTTCCTGTGAAAACGGGCGGTTCAAAGTCGGTAATAAAGGGGAAAGATCATGTTCCATTTTGACCAGATAACGATCAAAGACATCTTCCAAATAAGGAGCAGATCGTTTATCCCATTGCTTTTTTAACACATATAAACCAAGTTTGCCCAGATGACGCTGCTCTGTAAGCCGATGTCCACAGAAGAAGCGGTAAAACTCTTCGGACTGGAGATAGGATTTCCGGTTTTCATCCCTTGCAAAAGCCTGAATAATCGCAGCGGCCAATGATCCACCGCAGGTAGCTATCAGTAAGTCCGGCTTTAATCCTAGTTCGTCCAACGCCGCATACATTCCCAGGTACAAGCCAAAACGAGTACCACCACCTGAAAATAAAACTGTCCGTTGATACTTCATTTTACGATATATTAGATGTATGTGTATCCTTTTACAAAGTCAAGACCTATAATTCCAATTTTTTATTCACCATTACAAATTCATCATTTCTATCAAACAAATCAAACCATAGAAAACAGGCGCATTAAAAAGCAGGCTATCTATCCTATCCAACAATCCACCATGTCCGGGGATTAATGTTCCCGTATCCTTGACTCCCGTCCTACGTTTCAAAAAGGAAAAAAGTACATCACCAAAAAATCCTAAAACACCGAAGAGTAGACCCAACAAAAAAAAGCCAATAAAATCTCCAAATGGTAATAACAAATAGCCCAAGATATTACTCAAAATTATCGTCAGTCCGATACCACCGAGACATCCGGCAACCGTTTTATTTGGGCTGATGCGCGGAACGATCTTTCGTTTACCAAAGAATTTGCCCATGAGGTATTGGAATACATCATTCAGTTCCGTTAAAACGATGATAAAGGCCACCAGCCGCAATCCCATCCACTCATTCTGATGAATTTCTACTGCCCGAATAAAAGCCAGGTGGCTGAATGCAAGTAAGCAAGCAGCCGCTCCAATTGTCATTCCGATAGCAGCACCCATTGCTGTTTTCTGTCCCAACCGGAAAAACAGCCCGATCCCGATGCACAATAGTGTCGCCCACAATAGGTAGCCACTGTATGAACAGTACAATAACAGGATCAGCTGCAATAGGCCTGTTACAACCGCAAAGACCAATACAAGATTAAAATGTGGCACAAACATCTTCATAAATTCGCGCATGCCCTGAAATGTCAGCCAGGAAACAAACAGCAAAGATGTTGTTTGGGAAACGAAAGCTATCGCCAATACAAGCACGATATAGCCCCAGCTTCTTACCCGGACAGGTACATCAGCAAACTTGTCCTTCGGATTGGATAACTCACTCATGGACTACCAATGCCTTTCTCAATCGCGTTGTCGAACTCAAGACCAATAACAAACACAGCACAGCAAAAATATAGACCGAAATAGTCGTTATCGAGATCTGCAACAAGTTCAAAATACCATATAACCCCAACAGCAGTGCCCGGTCACTTTTCCCCATGGGCCCATCATAACGACGGTCATTGGCGACCACTTTTCCAATTAGACCACAGAATTCATTGATCACGCTCAGTATAATAAAGCATACAACCAGGTATAAACTCTCGGGATGAAATTTCAGCAAGGGAAAAAAGATCAGGACATCGGAGACAATATCGCCCACCTCGTTCAGAACTTCTCCTGTTTTACTCGTTTGGTTAAAAAGACGGGCCATCATACCGTCCAGTGCATTCAACGCCATACGCAACAATAATCCGACTGGCAACGCCAGAAAGAAAACAGGGAAACGGTCGGCATACCAAAACAGCAGCGCTATAAGTATAGACAGCGCGATCGACCCAATCGTAATTTGATTTGCAGTCACCTTTTTTCGATGCAAAAAGTTCAAAATCGGCATCAACAACTGCTGAAATTTTGGTTTTAATTTATAAACAGAAATCATATTGTACGAGCTATAGCTATCTTTTTTATTTTTTTTTAAAAAAAAATTTGCATAGTGTAATAAATACACTATATTTGTGTCATCATAATTTAGGTTTATAATTGGTTATTTAAGGTTTTCATTCTCCCCGTTTGAAAACCTTTTTTTTATCCTTAAATTATGGATTACCATCGTCCGCCTGCACCACCGCCGCCAGAAGATCCACCACCAAAGCTACCGCCACCACCGCTACTACTAGATCCGCCGCCAGAACTGCTCGATGTAGATCGCACCTTGACAGGAATTGAATGCTCCCCATGAGACACACGATGTCCACAATTCTTACAGAGGTCAAAACGTTCTTCTAGCCCTTGTGAACTATACGTTGCGGCTCGGATCGTTTTAGTACGCCCTGTTTCAAAGGTTCTATAATGGCATGCAGGGCAATCGACAAAGCCAGCATTTTCATCCCATGGAACCAGCTTGATTTCATTGCTTGTCTGGTTTATCCAGATCTCGTAAGATCGACTGCCAATTTTCTTTTCCAAAAGTTGGCCAGGATCCAGATATGCGCTTTCTCGCATCGATACATCATCCTTATTCATCCGTAACCAATTTCCTGAATTATCAGGCGGGGCCAGCCGCAGTTTACTTCTCCGAATCCGTTTATTTAATCCAATAAGATCAAATAAGGCAAATGGACTAAGCAATAATGGTACAAGTCCCCACACACGAAATTTACGTAAGGCCCGCTGAATATTCTCCTCATCGCGATAGGAGTTAACAATCTGTGTGCGACTAGCATTATATTTCATCGCCAAAGTGATGCTGCCAAATACAAATATAAAATAGGGTAAATTTTTCCACTGATAAACCACCTCAAAATTTTTTAAGGCAAAGGCACAGATAAACACACTGATAAACATGAGTATTCCCATGCAGCCACATCCGCTTACCAAAGGTGGAAAATATTTACTCTTTTTAGTCAGCTGCCCCTTTATCGCTCTAGTCACCTCACCCAGCCAGATATAACATATTGCAAACAAGATCAATACCAAAAAAGAGTTGCGCAGAATAGGACTTTTAAAGCTCCAAACAGGTATCGCTTCTGGCATTAAGCGCTCCAGTTCAGCTTTGCTGTCTGCAGACGTCAGTATTGTTTTTATAAAACCCGAAGCTTCTAAAACACCGCGGTCATAATCTTCATTTCGAAAGTTGGGTACGAGATACTTCCCTCCTATACGTTTAAGATAAGCATCTGGCAAGATACTCTCCATACCATATCCAGTAATAAAGCGGTATTCATGCCGCTCTTTAGCAATAAATAACAAAAGCCCATTGTTACTTTCCTTCTTACCGATACCCCAGGTATTGAATAATTTTAAAGCAAATTCGAAATCACTGTCGCCAACATAATCATTTACAACAACGATGGCAAATTCACTTTTTGTAGCAGCCTCAATCTGCGTCGATAAGCCATCTAATTCGGCCACTGTACCCGAGGAAAGGATTCCATCAGGATTGGAAACAAAATAATCCTGTCCTTTTACTTTGGGACTTGGCAAATTGTCGACGGTATAGGCGATAAATTGCCCAAAAGCTGACAGCCCGGCGAGGCAGCTTCCTACCCAAATCAATAAAAAAATATAAAAACGATATAATCTCTGCATAGTTTTATAACAACAAAATTTGGCTCATTGTCACGATATTAAGAAAAAAAAATCAAACAAAGGTTTTCATCAAAAAAAAGCCCATAATCAACCGATTATGGGCCTTTATAATTCAATATTCGTTTAAGACTTTCTGCCCCATTAGTGTATCCTAACAATTACTTTCTATAATCATTTTGTTGAGCTCCAGCGACAGCACACGATCCTGTTTATGCTGTTTGTAAAGAAGCAATACTCAGAAGGGATAGATTATTAACTAAAGCAGTATGCCGATATGAAACTTTCCCATTCGCTGTCAATGACCAAGCCAGTGCAAAACCAATACACCGATCAATCCAACCACAGAAACGAGCGTTTCCATCACCGTCCATGAGCGAAACGTATCCTTCATGCTCACGCCAAAATAAGATTTAAACATCCAAAACCCCGGGTCGTTGACGTGGGAGAACATGAGACTACCCGCTCCCGTCGCTAGCACCATTAATTCAGGAGTAACATTCCCTGCCTGTACAATGGGAAGCATAATACCCGCAGCCGTTAGCCCAGCAACACTTGCTGAACCGATAACCAGACGAATGACACCCGCTATTAGCCATGCAAGCACAAGAGGCGACAAGCTAAGGTCTGCGGTTAGGTCAGCGATGTAATTCGCTACACCACTATCTACCAAAATTTGCTTGAAGGCGCCTGATGCTGCAATAATAAAAAGGATCATCATGATCCCGCGGATTGCTTCTTCCACACTTGCTGACTGCTCCCGCAAACTTTTACCTTGACGAATACCCATCGTATACATCGCCACTAAAGCTGCAATCATTAAAGCAACAACCGGGTCGCCCACGAAACGTAGCGCCGCCAGCCAAGAGGAGTCTTTTGGGAATAGTAGATGTGCAAATGAACCTAAAGCAATTAAAACTATTGGAAAAAGACCCGTGAATATACTAATTGCAAATCCGGGAAGCTCTTTTCGATCTGCCTCATTGTCTTCAGGAAAAAACTCGGTCGGTGGGTTGGTCGGAATATGCTTAAGCATCCTGCCAAAGAGTGGCCCACCGATAATGATGGCAGGAATTGCTACAACAATGCCATAAGCCATTGTTAAACCTATATCCGCATTGTAAGTAACCGCTATGGCTGTAGCTCCCGGATGTGGTGGCAAATAACCGTGCGTCACGGAAAGCGCTGCGAGCAGCGGAATAGCGACATAAAGTAAGGGCATTTTATTGGAAGCACATACCATGAAAACAAACGGAACCAAGACAATAAAACCGACATTGTAAAATAAGGGAATTCCTACTAAAAAGCCCGTGAGAACCATTGCCCACGGTAAGTTCTTTCGCCCAAATACAGCCGTTAGTACCGTTGTAATCTTTTCTGCAGCACCACCCTCCGCCATCAACTTCCCGAGTAAAGACCCGAAAGCCAACAAAAGTGCCAACTGGCCCATGGTACTGCTCACTCCGGTTTCAACAGATTTAAGGATATCGACAGCACTCATATTCATAGCAAAACCGACCGCAACAGAGGTTATCAGTAATGAAAAGATTGTGTTTAACCTGACGACAGTAACTAAGAGAAGTAATAAAGCTACTCCCAAAATAACGATGATTAGCGGCATAATAATTTATATCTAGTTAAAACTCGCCTTCCAATACATGGTACAGGCGTTCAAATTTCTGGAAGTTTTTCATATATACAGCGTGATTCTCCTCACGCGGTTTATAATAGTGCTCGGTATCTTGCTCTGCTTCCGCTTGATTCTTTTTTATAGTAGGATGATCACCCCCCAGTATACCCAAAGCTTCCAAGCCGATCAATGCTGCGCCCCATGCAGAGCTTTCAACCGTATTTTTGGTGTATACAGATTTATTGAAAATGTCTGCAAGCATCTGTACCAACAGTGATGAACGCGCTAACCCGCCGCTTGCGAAGATCGTATGAATTGGACCGGTGTTGTCCTCTAATGCAACTCCTACACTGTAAATTGCAAATAACATCCCTTCCATCATGGCACGGGCAAAGTGCGCTCTGCCATGATGCAACTGTATTCCAAAATAAACGCCCTTTGCATTGGAATTCCAATGTGGGGCGCGTTCACCAGTGAGATAGGGTAAAAATATCAAACCCTCTGCCCCGGGAACGACGGAGTTGATTAAAGCATCTAACGACGCGGAAGGATCTCCATCTGCTTCCATTTGAATAAATTCGCTTAAAAAGTTGTCATGAAACCAATTGCGCAATACTCCGCCATTGTTGACCGCGCCACCGATTATATATTCATTTGGTCTCAGTAGGTATGTAAATAGCCTTTGCTTTTTTTCTCGATTTGCCTGCGAACTCGCTACGCGAATAGCTCCACTCGTACCAATAGTTACCGAAGCCACTCCAGGACGTATAGCTCCTACACCGAGATTAGCCAGACAACCATCACTTCCACCTATCACAAAAGGGGTATCTTCAGGGATGTGCATCAAGGCCGCAATTTCTCGGTTAGGCACATTTAAAATATAATCGACGGGAACTGGAGATGCTAATTGCTCTTCCGATATACCGGCCAACCTTAACGCCTGATCAGACCATATTAGTTCATGTATGTCGAAAAGCCCTGTTGCAGATGCAATGGAATGATCGACCACATAGACGCCAAAGAGCCTGTAAAAAAGAAATTCTTTAATACCAATAAACTTATACGACTGAGCAAATAATTTTTGATCATTAGACTTTATCCACATTAATTTGCAGAGCAAAGACATGGGATGTATTGGTGTACCCGTTTGTTGATAAAGCAGCCTGCCGGCCTCACTTGCCTCCAAGGCTACCGCAATATCCTCGCTTCTGCGATCTGCCCATATTATGCAATTGCTAAGTGGCTTTCCAGCTGAGTCAACAGCAATCAGTCCGTGCATAGCACTGCTCACCGAAATGCATACGGGTTTCTGTATCTCGGCACTAGATTGCTTTAAGCCAATCATGACATACCTAATAGACTCAATACATGCAGCATAAACAATCTCCGGATCTTGCTCGTACCAGCCTTCTGACGGGTTTAATATGGGATAGGATATACTATGCTGTGACAAGATGTTACCCGCATAGTCAAATGCTACAGCTTTCGCAGATGAGGTACCAATGTCTAATCCAATGATCATAAATAAAATTGATTTTAGCAGAGTTCAATATACGGATAATCCGTTGGTTTACAACAAAAGACTCAAAACCAGCAAGGTAATTTGAAGAGAGAAAAGCGCTTTATAACGAGCTGCTGATAATTGTCTTTCATAGTATCAACAAAAATGGTAAATTTCAACTTAGAAAAACGATATTAAACGATGAGTATAAATAAAAAGAATAACTACGATTTTGGAATAGTTGGACTAGGCGTAATGGGACGTAATTTATTGCTGAACATGGCCGACAACGGTTTCGCAGTAGCAGGGTTAGATCTCGATTTACAAAAAGCGAAGTCATTGGAAGCTGAAGCAAGTGAAGGACATCGCATCAAAGTGACGACACAAGTCGAAGAGTTTATAGGAGCTTTGCAACAACCCAGAGCAATTATGCTGTTGGTGCCGGCCGGAAAGCCGGTTGATATGGCGATTGCCAGTCTTGTTCCGCTTTTGGATAAAGGAGATATCATCATTGACGGCGGAAACACGTACTTCGCGGATACGGACAGAAGATTTAATGAACTTTCCGTTATGGGTATACATTTCTTCGGAATGGGCATCTCGGGAGGAGAAAGTGGCGCTCGTCGTGGTCCAAGCTTGATGCCCGGTGGCGATCGAAAGGCCTACGAAAGACTGAGGCCAATATTCGAGGCGGTTTCGGCCAAGGTAGCCGACGAACCCTGTGTGGAATTTTTAGGCAACGGGTCGGCCGGAAATTATGTAAAGATGGTACATAACGGTATCGAATATGGTATCATGCAGTTAATTGCAGAGACCTATGACCTGATGAAAAGATTATATGGTTTTGACACCCAAACCATACAGCAGACTTTCGAAGAATGGAATAAGGGCGATTTAAACTCGTTCTTGCTTGAAATTACCGCTCAGATTCTGAAGAAAAAAGAGGGTGACCAGTATTTGGTAGACCTGATTTCAGATTGGGCAAGATCGAAGGGAACAGGTAAATGGACTTCGCAAAATGCAATGGATTTACAGGTGCCAGTGCCGGTAATCGATGCGGCGGTCAATATGCGCGATATGTCCAAATACAAACCCGAACGTGTAGAGGCGGCAAAACTACTTAAATGGGATGGACAACCTATTGACCTGCCCGCCGAAACGCTTATCGCTCGCTTAAAAGATGCAGTGTACTTTGTGATCATCACGACCTATGCGCAAGGTTTGGCACAGCTTACTGTTGCATCGGAAAGCTATAGTTATGAGCTAGATTTACAGGTGGTAACGAAAATTTGGCGCGGCGGCTGCATTATTCGTGCGTCTTTGCTCGAAGATTTTAGAAAAGCCTATGCGACTAATCCAGGCTTGCGCAATATCCTACTCGATAGCACCATTGCACAGAAGCTACTGAACACGCAGGCAAGCGTTCGAGAGGTATTGAAAGATGCTATCGCAAACGGGATACCCGTATCCGGATACGTAAACGCACTCGCTTATTTTGATGCCTACCGATCGGAGAAATTACCTACAAATCTTATACAAGCACAACGAGACTATTTTGGCGCACATACCTATGAACGTATTGATCAGGAAGGTATCTTTCACACGCTTTGGGATTAAAGAAAAATGCTTAAAGATTCCATTGGATCTTCAGTTGAAACGCAAAAAAGCGGCTCTTTTTATAAAAGCCGCTTTTTAAAACTGTACTCCCTATCGATTTTATATGCCGTTTATCTAGAGGCTAACGTTCGATATCTTTTAAGCTGCTCATTTTCTTGTATTCCAAGAAACCTTTGATATCCTCGAAATGCTCACGCACACGCTTGTTTCCAAATTCAAAAACTTTCTCGGCTAAGCCATCCAAAAAGTCACGGTCGTGCGAAACAAGGATCAAAGTACCATCAAAATCTTTTAAAGCATCTTTGATAATGTCCTTGGTCTTCATATCTAAATGGTTGGTCGGCTCATCGAGAATCAAGACATTGACCGGTTCCAACAATAATTTTATCATCGCCAGACGCGTTCTCTCCCCTCCAGATAATACTTTCACCTTTTTAGTTGTATCATCGCCGCTAAACATGAAGGCTCCTAAAAGATCTTTCATTTTAACACGCACTTCACCCACAGCAATTTGATCAATGGTATCAAAAACAGTCATTTCACCATCAAGTAAGGCTGCCTGATTCTGTGCGAAATAGCCAATTTTTGCATTGTGCCCAACTTTTAACGTACCTTCGAAATCTATTTCCCCCATAATTGCTTTGATCATGGTCGATTTACCTTCACCGTTCTTTCCGACAAAAGCGACCTTTTCACCACGTTCGATGACCATATTTGCTTTTTGAAAGACGACATGATCGCCATAAGCTTTCGTCAGATCTTCCACAATAACCGGATATTGGCCTGAGCGTGGAGATGGCGGAAATTTAAGACGCAACGCCGAGGTATCCACCTCATCGATCTCAATAATCTCCAATTTTTCCAGCATTTTCACCCGCGACTGTACTTGCAAAGTCTTTGAATACGTACCCCTAAAACGGTCTATAAACTCCTGGTTGTCTGCAATAAAACGTTGCTGTTCTTCATACGCTTTTAGCTGATGCTGACGACGCTCCTGACGTAATTCCAGATAATGACTGTACTTGGCACGATAGTCATAAATTCGTCCCATCGTCACCTCAATGGTTCGATTCGTAATATTATCAACAAATGCTCTATCGTGCGAGATTACAATAACGGCTTTCGCCGAATTGACCAAAAAATCCTCAAGCCATTGAATACTCTCAATATCCATGTGATTGGTAGGCTCATCCAATAAAATCAAATCTGGCTTTTTCAGTAATATCTTCGCCAACTCGATGCGCATACGCCAGCCGCCAGAAAATTCAGAGGTCTGCCTAGTAAAATCCGTGCGCTCAAAACCAAGACCCTTCAAGACCTTCTCAACCTCCGCATCATAGTTGACTTCTTCAATCGAATAGAACTTCTCGCTTAATTCCGACACACGTTCGATCAATTGCATATAATCATCAGATTCATAATCCGTACGAATATTCAACTGCTCATTCAGGTTTTCCAACTCATCACGCATACCATAGACTTCTTCGAAAGCCTTTGATGTTTCCTCAAAAACAGTCACATTATCCTCTGTTAGCAAATGTTGCGGTAAATAGGCTATAATGGCATCTTTCGGGCCAGCAACATTACCTGTCGTAGGTTTACCCACTCCAGCAATAATTTTCAACAAGGTGGACTTACCAGCACCATTTTTTCCCATCAATGCGATTTTGTCATTCTCATTGATGGAGAAAGATACATCTGAAAAAAGAGTTGTTCCCCCAAAGGAAACAGAAATATTATTTACGTCAATCACTGTATATACACTTAATTTTGGCACAAAGATAAGCGAATCAATCTTATAAATAGACAATGGTGCATTTTTGTGTATCTTTGCGCCATGCGTTTTGATATTATTACGGTCTTACCAGACCTACTGGAAAGTCCATTTGCACACTCCATTTTGCAACGAGCAAAGAACAAAGGTTTGGCTGAAATACATGTTCACAACTTAAGAGACTATTCAACCAATAAACACAAAAGTGTCGATGATTATCCCTACGGCGGCGGATCCGGTATGGTTCTCCAAATTGAGCCTTTTGCAAAGTGTATTGAGCGATTGCAATCCGAACGTGTATACGATGAGATCATCTACATGACTCCAGACGGTGAAACATTCAATCAGGATATTGCGAACGGACTATCTACAAAAGGAAATATGATGATCCTTTGTGGACATTATAAGGGCATTGACCAACGTATCCGTGATATTTATGTAACAAAAGAGATTTCAGTCGGTGACTATGTGCTATCTGGCGGAGAACTTCCAGCCGCAATTGTTACAGACGCTATTATCAGATTGATTCCTGGAGTATTGTCAGACGAAACTTCCGCTCTTTCCGATTCATTTCAGGATGGATTGCTCGACGCACCAATCTATACACGCCCTGCAGAGTGGAAAGGCCATAAAGTACCAGCTATTCTACTTAGTGGTCACGAAGCAAAAATTGCGGCCTGGAAAGATGAACAACAGTTAAAAAGGACACAAGAAAGACGTCCTGATTTATTAAATGATTAAGAAATAAGGGGAATTTTTGTTTTTTTGTCACAAAAAGTTTGCTTATTTATTTTTTTTTATAAATTTGTGTAATAATGACACGAAGATATACAAATACAAATTGGTGGTGGCCTGGAGCAATAAGCATCGGGAATCAATTGGTATTGTTATAATATTTCATAATCAACCAAAACCATTTATGGAAATTCCAACCCCGATGCTAACCAGTATCGGGGTTTTTTTATGCATAAATTTACAACAAGAAGATAAGACACAAAAAATGAAGTATACATTCAAAACACAAAGCAGAAAGTTGCTTGCGGATACAACTACGCCAGTGAGCATCTATCTTCGTCTAAGAGATATCTTTCCAAACTCATTGCTATTGGAAAGCTCCGACTATCATAGCCGCGACAATAACATTAGCTACATCTGTTGTCAGCCAATTGCCGGGATCCAGCTCGATGAAAAAGAGCTAACGCTTACGTATCCTAACAGCAAGCGTATCGTAAAAAATGCGAAGGAAATCGAATTACGTCAGGAAGTATCCGATTTTAGAAATTCCTTCGAAGACCATACAATCGCCGAACTTAACCTCATCTCTAATGGCTTATTTGGATATTTCACCTTCGATTGTATCGAACACTTTGAAGATATCAAACTGACTACTTCAGCCGATCCGGCGCGGAAAATACCATTTATGCAATATTATATCTACAAATATGTCATTGCTATTGACCACTTCCGAAACCAACTCTACATCTTTGAACACCTGCTGGATGATGATGAATCAGAACTGGAAAGAATGCAGTTTCTTATTCAAAACAAAAACTTTCCCGAATATTCCTTCAAACTTGCCGGTGAAGAAAGCTCCAATCGTACCGATGAAGAACACCGTCAGTTGGTCAAGAAAATGAAAGAACATATCCAACGTGGAGATGTTTTTCAGATTGTTCCATCCAGAGGGTTTAAAACACCGTTCGCTGGTGATGAGTTCAACGTCTATCGTGCATTGCGATCCATCAATCCCTCTCCTTACCTTTTCTATTTCGATTACGGTGATTTTAAACTTTTCGGATCCTCGCCGGAAGCGCAATTGCGCATTCACGGAAAACAGGCAACCATCTTCCCCATCGCAGGAACATTCAAACGTACGGGCAACATGGAGGAAGATCAGAAAATAGCCTCTAGACTCAAAGATGATCCAAAGGAGACTTCTGAACACGTTATGCTTGTCGATCTTGCCCGCAATGACTTAAGTAGACATTGTACACAAGTTAAAGTTGAGTCCTACATGGAACCGCAATATTACTCCCATATTATCCATCTGGTATCCAAAGTAACGGGCACATTAAAAGATAACATCAATCCGTTTGACATTGTAGGCGATACATACCCCGCTGGCACATTGTCGGGGGCACCGAAACATATGGCGTTGACCTTAATCGATCGCTATGAAGGATTGCAACGTTCTTTTTATTCCGGTGCAATTGGATTTATGGGTTTTAACGGAGACTTTAATCACGCCATTATGATTCGTTCCTTCCTAAGCAAACAAAACACCTTACATTACCAAGCAGGCGGTGGTATTGTTCTCGATTCAGATCCCGAAATGGAGCTACAAGAAGTAAATAACAAAATTGCTGCGCTACGAAAAGCATTACAATTAGCAGAAACATTATGATCAGACCATTAGAATACTGCGTCGATAAACATCATATCCGCACGTCAATAGATACCATTGATAACCGTATTGTGGAGTTACTGGCCCTACGAAAATCCTATATTGACAAAGGCAAATCGCTAGACGATGAGCAAACAGAAGAACAGCCACCAATTCGGAATTTAAACAATCATTATGGGGTATTAGCAAAAAAATTTAATTTGCCCACTGAATTTATTCAATCCATATTCCAAGAAATTGAACATTACATTCATCAAGATTTTATAGCAAAAGGTTATGAGCAACAATAAAATAGTCGTTATAGATAACTACGATTCATTCACTTACAACTTAGTCCATTTATTACAGGAGCTAGATCAGGAGTATGTTGTATGGAGAAATGATAAGTTTAAACTGGAAGATATTGATGCTTTCGATAAGATACTCCTTTCGCCCGGTCCAGGTATTCCGGAAGAAGCAGGCCTACTGCTTGATGTCATCCGCACTTACGCCCCGCACAAAAGTATATTGGGTATTTGTTTGGGCCAACAGGCTATTGCGGAGGTATTTGGAGGCACACTGTTCAATATGGAGAAACCATTACATGGTGTGGCAACAAATATCACCGTTATTGATGAATCGGAAAAGCTTTTTCAAGACTTCCCAAAAGATTCGAAAATTGGACGCTACCACTCCTGGGCCGTAAGTAAAGACACATTACCGACGAGCCTTAAGGTAACAGCAGTTGATGAAAATGGGATTATTATGGCCTTAACCCATACTGAATACGATGTTAGAGGAATGCAATTCCACCCAGAATCTGTACTGACTACAAATGGTAAGAAATTAATTGAAAATTGGTTGGGAATCTAAAACCTAAAAAAATGACTATACTGGATAAAATCATTGAACGAAAAAAAGTAGAAGTAGAAAAAGCAAAAGCACTAGTTCCGTTGGAACAGCTATTAAACTACCCCTATTTCAGTGTAGCTTGTCTTTCACTGAGAGAATCTATTCTTGATCCTGAAAAAACAGGAATCATCGCCGAGTATAAAAGAGCATCACCATCAAAAGGAGACATCAACAATACTGCTGCGGTTGAAGATGTTGTTAAGGGATACGAGGAGGCTGGTGCATCAGCAGTGTCTGTCCTTACTGACGGAGAGTTTTTCAAAGGAAATTTAGCGGATCTATCGAAAGCCCGTGAAGCAATCAGCATCCCTATCTTAAGAAAAGAATTTATCGTGGATAAATATCAGATTACTGAAGCTAAGGCCTATGGTGCAGACATCATCCTTTTAATCGCTGCATGCCTGAAAAAGGAAGAAGTAAAAGAATTCGCGGCATATGCTAAACAAATTGGTTTAAATGTCTTGCTAGAAGTACACAATGAACAGGAGCTATTAGACAATCTGTTCGAGGAAATTGATGCAATTGGCGTCAATAACCGAAACCTAAAAGACTTTTCAGTGGATCTTCAACATTCTTATGATCTTTTAAATCAGATTCCATCGGAATACATTAAAGTATCTGAAAGTGGCATATCGGATCCTGAAACTATTAAGGCGCTAAAAGCAGCTGGTTTTCAAGGTTTTTTAATTGGTGAAAATTTCATGAAAACCTCCGATCCAGGGCAAGCGATTAAAGATTTCGTAAAAGAAATTTAAATTCTATTTAAAACGAATCTAAATAAGCCTATCTTTGCGTCAGAATAAGCAGCGCACTGGTATTTTGGAAAAAGAGTTTTTTATTATAGATAAAGCAGGTTTTGAGCAAATATATCTTCAATACTGGGAAGGTATGTTTGCCTTTTGCCTGAGCAGTATCAAAGATGAAGAACACTCCAAGGAAATTGTACAGGATGTTTTCAAATCGCTCTGGGAACGGCGTGATGAGCTTCGTCTCATCGAGGTTGAACGGTATCTGATCAGATCGGTAAAGCTCAAAACATTTGAATATATTCGCAATAAAGTATCCCGCCAGCAACATCTTGACAACATTTCAAATACGCGAGAAGAGCATTACGTAGATAATTCACTGATCGCCGACGAACTTGCCGAGAAAATATCAATGCTGATCGATAGTCTACCCAAACAATGTAAGAACGTCTTTCGCATGAGCAGAGAACAGGGACTCACCAACAAGCAAATTGCACATAAACTCTACATTTCAGAAAGAGCGGTAGAATACCATATTTCACGAGCACTAAAAACATTAAAAACAGAACTAACAGAATATATATCCTAAATTTAGCTATACAAAAGAAATCCTGTACTTTTGTCAGGAAGTATATTATATGAAAATAGACCATAAACTCATCGAGAAATATCATTTAGGCAAATGTTCTCCCGCAGAAAAAAATCTTGTGGAAGAATGGTTGTTGGATGATAGCCTCGAGTCGGAGCACTTGTCTATTTCCACCACTAAAAGAGCAAAATTAGAAACGGATATCTGGGCGGTGCTGAGCAGCCATGTTGATCAGTCCGAAGTCACGAAAATAGTTCCTTCTAAAAAATATAACTTTAAATATATTGGAATAGCAGCCAGTATGGTATTTTTAATCTGTTTTGGTTTTTATCAATTCAGTAAGGATGCCGAAAATACTGCCACCATCTTTGATAACAGAACGAGTGCTGGACTAAAGTATATTAACCAGAATGGTTATAATATCATCCTGGGTAAAAACGCACGGGCTGAGATCAATACGGATACCGGTGAATTCAAAACCTCGGGCAATATGATGTTCATTCCCAAAAAAGATTTTGCCTTTAGCGTTTCTGGAACCGATAAAAAGAAGGAACTCAAACATGGGGAAACCTATTTTGTATTACAACCGAAAAAAAATGGCAAGCAGGTAATAATTTCCAAATCGGAACTTACTTTTTTAGCCCCTACCATCCAACACGAACTGAAAGTCCAATTTAATATCATCTAAATAAGAAGAACTTCAATTAGTCCATACACTCATGCTATCCTACCGCTTAACACTATTCTTATCCTTGTTTTTACTCCACTTAGTAATAAGCTGTAGAACGGAAGATGGGGGCAAAAATATCGACGGGAAGTTTAGTCTCTATACGATGAATAAAGATCTCGGAAACACGATCATCACCTCAAATACAATCGATAGTGGAAATCTAACCATTTCAAAAAATGGCATCGACATTCCAACACAACAATTCGATCGAAGCATCATCGTTAAGGACAGGCATTTTTATTTTTTAAGAGCGGGAAAGTTCAGAAAATATTCACTAGGATCAAATGGTTTAAAGGAAATTGCACAATTGGCTATGCAAGATCAGCATATTGAAAATATAAACTGGCTTGATCGAGACACATTGCTCCTATTTACTTCAGACAACAAAACTAACCGTCGGCTTTGGGCCTATAAAATTGCAGTCCATGATTTCAAAATTCAACAACAACGAGAGATAAAACTACCCACGGCAGCAGCGGATTTTAATATTCTTTCCGTCGGCTTTAGCACAATCCATCAACACCAGTTGCTGGTCGGTTATACCTTTAACAAGGTAATAAACGAAACTGATTTTACCACAATAGACACACTCTATGTCGCTGCATTGGATCAGACGACTTTGACGTTGGAAAATATACAAAAAGATACACGATCGACTTACCCCGGAGGAGTAAATACTGTTCAATCTTACAGCTTTCATGACGAAAATGGCAATTTCTATTTTATGTCCTGCCCTGGTATAGCACTCGGCAACAGCCCATCAAAACCTACTGGAATTTTTAGAATAGACAGCAATTCCACGCACATCAACCCTACTTATTTTTTCAATTTAACAGCCAACACGCGCAATCATGCGTATGGAATGTGGTATTTGGGTAACAGTCAGGCTATCATCCGTAGTGAACGTAGTGATCGCTACACCGACTTTAGTGATCATCATTCCACCTATCAATTTGAGTACTATGTGGTCGATCTTATCAGCCGAACGACCAAAAAATTAAATCTACCCTTTGACAAAGGGACACGCAAAGAATCCGTTCTCGTTGAAAATGGGAAAGCCTATATCGCGATTGATGATGTAAAGGATCAGCACCAGGTTTGGGTCTATGATATCAAATCAAAAAACATTCAAGTTGGTCTTACCCTAGATCAAGCGACTGATTTTATTGTCCGAATAGACCGATTACATTAATTTACAACTGATATTCAATACATTAAAAAATAATCATTTTTATTTACTTTTTTGACCTTCGGTAGATTTAGAGTTACGCAACTTCTCTATGTGTAATTAATCTAAATAAAGTAATGTCAAAATTTAAAATAGTATGGTTATTGTTTTTACTAATCATATCCTTTCCTTCACATGCCCAACAATTAGCCGAAGTAAAAGGCCGTGTTACCAATACATCGAACGAGCCTATTCCTGGGGCCACCATTCTGCTATCTAGTACAAAGAAAGGAGCCAAAGCAGACAGAAATGGTTTTTTCAAAATAAGCGGAATTTCTTTCGGTAATCATCAGGTTACGATTTCCGCGGTCGGATATCAGATCATCAATCGGCCAATAACCTGTAATAAAGGTGTTATTGATCTATTTGAAATACAGATGATCCCAGATCAAAAAATCATGGCGGAGGTTGAAGTGATAGGTCGATCTACTGCAAATGAAGTAACACGACAACCTTACAACGTCTCCGCAATAGATGCAAAAAAACTGTACAATACGACTTTAGATATCGGTCAGGCACTGAATAGAGTCTCGGGCGTACGTTTGAGAGAATCCGGAGGCGTCGGATCTAATATATCGTTTAGTATCAATGGATTTTCCGGTAATCAGGTCAAGTTATTTTTGGATGGTATTCCAATGGACAATTTTGGTTCATCATTTCAATTGAATAATATCCCCATCAATTTTGCCGAACGCGTGGAAGTGTATAAAGGTGTTGTTCCAGTATGGCTAGGTGGCGATGCTTTAGGTGGTGCTGTGAATATTGTCACCAAAAATGACCCTGGCAAATACCTTGATGTTTCTTATTCTTATGGTTCCTTCAATACACATAAAACTGCGGTAAACGCAGGATATATATCGAATAATGGATTAACGATGACCTTGTCAGCCTTCCAAAATTATTCGGACAACAATTACTGGGTGAATGTGCGGACGGCTGATTTCGAAACCGGAAAATATACTAAGGGAAGAAGAAGGCGCTTTCATGACACCTACCGAAATGAAACCCTTGTGTACAATATCGGGGTCTCCAACAAGAACTATGCAGATCAGCTTCTCTTTGGAATAACACTAGGAGAAAACAAAAAAGAAATCCAGACCGGAAACCACATGGACGATGTTTATGGCGGCAGAGAAGCTTTGGGCAATATCATCCAACCCAATGTAAAATACGTCAAAAAAGATCTATTTGTAAAGGGGCTAGATGTCAACATATTTGGTCGATACAACTTCGGCAAAGAACGCAGTCTGGATACAGTGAATAGAAGATTCACCTGGTCCGGAGAGAGTGAACCCAAAGACAAGAATAACCCGAATGCTCCCGGCGGTGAAAACGAACTACGCGATTATCGTTTCAACAATAACAATGGCAACTTCATTGCCAATCTCTCCTATGCGATCAATGAAAAAAACCATCTTATGGTCAATCACCTATTGACAACATTTGACCGCAAAGGGAAAGATAAATATTACCCTGATCTCGAAATCAACAAGTTACCACGGAAAACAATTAAAAACAGTACTGCATTAGGTTATCGTACCAACATAGCCGATCAATGGGACGTAAATATATTTGTAAAAAATTACAACCAAAAAGGGAAGTACTTTGAAGAAGTCAAGAAAAATGAAAGCTACAAAAATGTAGAAACGACGGTCAATAAATTAGGTTATGGATTTGCGGCTTCTTACTTTGTCAATCCAACCCTACAATTGAAAGCTTCCTATGAGAAAGCTTCCAGATTACCTGAAAACAACGAATTATTTGGCGACGCGCAGGATCTCAGCGCAAACCCAACGCTTAAACCAGAGGACAGCCACAACATCAATATCGGCCTCTCCTACACAAAAAAATGGAATGAGAATAACCATATCATTATAGATGCTAACTATACCTATAGAAATGCAACTGATTTTATAAGACTTTACATCAGTCCGCTAAACTCAAGCAATAAGAGAGAAAGTAAATACCTCAATTTAAGGAGTGTACTCAATAACGGGGTCGATATTAATGTAAAATATTTCTATAAAAATAGGTTCTCTATCGGTGGGAATCTAACCTACCAAAACATAATCAATAATACAAAGGTTGAGCCCGGCCAAGTCGTAGAAAGCAGTGTTTATAAGGATCGCATGCCCAATATCCCGTATTTATATGGGAATGCGGATGCCGCCTATTATTTGCATCACTTCGGAGGTAAACACAATACATTGACGATCGGTTACAATCTCCAATATATCCATGCTTTCTTTTTGGATTTTCCAAGTTTGGGCACACCAGCACAGCGTTTCATTATCCCTGAACAGCTATCCCACGATGTCAACATTGTCTATGCGATGGCTTCGGGGAAATACAATGTGGCATTGGAATGTAATAACCTAACCGACGCAACACGATACGACAACTTTGAGATGCAGAAACCGAGTCGATCCTTCAATGTCAAATTCAGATACTTTATACGTAAAAAATAACAAACAATTTATTAAATAACTCAAAATGAAAAAGTCAAATTACTTCAGATTGCTTACTGTAGCCTGTAGCGTATTAGCAATTACCGCATGCTCCAAGGACAAACCTGTCGAAGGAGGAGAAGATCAGGGAAACTCGAAAAAAAAGGAAAAATTTGTCTTTATCGTAACTGGTCAAGGGAGTTCGGAGTCGGGCTCATCAGGTACTTATATTGTTACTACGGACGATGTTAGTCAAGGTAATTTAAGTATTGTTGGTAACGGTATGCCTGCAACAGAATTCTCTTTTATCAATCAAAACAATCATGTTTTTGGCCTGACATACGGTGGACAAGGCCCTATCACTCCTTATACTATCGATACCAAAGGCGATCTGCAAAGACTTACAGATGATCAGGTAAACGCCGAAACCGCAGGTATCTTTGGTAATTATGGCGAGAAAAATGTGATTTTAGGGACAACCAACAGAAGCATGGCAAATCCTGTCGCCACACTACGAAATTATGATGCGCAAAATTTCTCCATCGCCAACAAAAATACGGTCGACCTTTCAAAAGTATTAGGGGATAAACGTATGGCAATATGGACCGGTGTATTCCAGGTAGGTAATAAAATCTATATTCCTTTCCAATCCGGAGATGGTTCAGATAACTGGGGTGGAGATTTTACGACGACAGATACGACCTATATCGGTATCTTCTCTTACCCTGAACTTAAATTTGAAAAAACAATCCGTGATGGACGAGGTTCCCATATAGGGAACTGGTTTGCTCAACAAGGTTTAGCAGTAGACGATCAAGGTGATGCATATGTTTGGTTCTCGGCAAATGAAGCATCATTGCCCACAAAAAACAAATCTGGATTCCTGAGAATCAAAAAGGGGACAGATGAATTTGATAAAGACTATTATTTCGATATCGAATCTCTTGGAAAGGGCAAAATAGGAAGGGGTAGTTATCTTAAAGACAATAAATTTTTAATGACGATCTATAATAAAGGCGAACAAGCTGAAGGTATCGGCGGTGGTCTTGTCAAATTGTATATCGTTGATATACAAACAAAAAAAATGACAGAACTCTTAGAGATTCCTGCACATGAACAACAGGGATACAAAGATGTCGTGTATGTTGACAAAGGTGGCGCTCAGGCTTACTATACCTGTCAGGATAAAGACGACAAACAATATTATACCTACATCATCGATATCAACAACGCTACAGCAAAAAGAGGATTGAAGTTTACTGGTATATCCCAAGTATCATCAATGAGCAAAATCAGCTATTAATCATCATCAATCATCCGATCTGCCAAACAACATGTACAGATCGGATGATAAAAAACCGTTTCTCATTATGCTTAGTAAAATTAATGCCTGGCTACACCTTTGGTTAGGAATCGCTGCGGGTATTCCAGTTATCATTTTAGGCATTACAGGCTGCGTACTTGTGTTTGAACATGACATCAAAGAATTGACTACAAACTATATACAGGTCGCAGCGCAGAAATCAGAAGAACAGCTCCCTCCATCTGCGATATATACATCTGTTAAAGCGACTCTTCCTGAGTATGAAATTGCGAGTGCCTGGTATTATGGACTTGATAAATCAGTTAAAGTCACCCTAGATCATTCTGACAGTCTTGTCTATGTAAACCCTTACACAGCCGAAGTACTTGCGATCGTCAACCATGAGGATTTTTTCCATTTCATGGATGAAGGGCATCGTCATCTTTGGATGCCACAAAAAATAGGCAGGCAAGTCGTTGGCTGGAGCACTCTAATCTTTTTCATACTACTGCTCACCGGCCTAGTATTATGGTGGCCAAAGAAATGGAACCGCAGATCGAGAGAACAGAGCTTTACCATCAAATGGAAAGCAAAATTCAAACGTATCAATTATGACCTTCACAACGTATTGGGTTTCTATTCACTAACAATCGCATTTGTCATGTGCTTTACGGGGCTCATTATGAGTTTTCCATGGATTCGAAGTTCTGTCGTTTGGATGGCGGGAGGCTATCCCAACAAACCAAAAACGGAAAAGAATAATAAACCTGAACTTCCGGATCAGCCACTAAATGACGCGCTAGCTGTCGCAGACCAAATTTGGTATAAGGTACGCCATGAGTATGCAAAGTATAACAAAGAGGCAGTTATTGTGCATTATCCTGAACCTGACGAAAAAACGGTATCAGCATGTACAGATATGGAAGGCGGCACCTGGCGAGATCTCAATTTCGATCGAAATACACTTGAACTTACAGGCCGGAAACAAGGCCCCATTGATGAAGCCAATGCAGCAGAATGGTTGATGCGATCCAACTATGCGCTTCATACGGGTTTTATTGGTGGAATGACAACCAAAATCATCTACTTTGTTGCCTCACTTGTATGCGCAACTTTACCTATCACAGGATTTTACATCTGGTGGGGAAAGAAAAGAAAAACGATAAAAAAACGAAACGCACTCCATTAGCAACACCTTAAATTTTAGCAATACCGTAACTATACCATTATGCTCTACTTCAATCGTCATATCTTTAGTCTACTATTAATTTGTACAGTATACAGTAGCTTTGCCCAAAAAAACAGCCACATCAAAGGTCAAATTATCGGTGAAGATAAGCAGGCAATTCCGTATGTGAATATCAGCCTCCATCAAGCGAAAGACAGCACATTAACAAAAACTATTGTCGCAGATAGTACCGGACATTTTATTTTCCGTGACACAAAGGCCGGCCGTTATTATATAAAAGTAAAAAGCATCACGCACAAAGAGACCTTTAGTCCACATTTCAGTTTGGACGAACAACTCGGAGGATACGACCTTGGTCAGATTGTACTGCTAACAAATAACGAGTACTTAGCCGAGGTACTTGTGGTACGCAAAAAGCAATTTATTGAACAGCAACGGGATAAACTAGTATTTAATATTGAAAACTCCATGCTTGCGGAGGGAAATAACGGACTTGAACTGCTCAACAAGCTACCGGGTGTAGTTGCAGATGACAACGGAACATTATTCATTAAAGGGAAATCAGGCGCAACGGTAATGATCAATGGAAAACTGACTTATCTTTCTGGTGACCAATTGGCCAATCTATTGCGTAGCACATCTTCCGTTGATATCAGCAAAATTGAAGTCATGACCAATCCTAGTGCCAAAGAAGATGCGGCCGGGTCGGCCGGAATCATCAACATTATCTTGAAAAAAGGAATAAGAGAAGGATGGAATGGTTCTATTTCCCTCAATGGCGGTGCAGGCCGAGGGCCGCATTTTGGCGGAGGTATTAATCTTAATTACCGCACTGAAAAACTAAATGTATTTGGAATCTATAATCAGTATCATCAAAACCTTGAATACTTTAATTCCCTCACACGCTACTTCTATACGGATCAAGGCACCCGCCCCGAATCGTATACACAACAGGAAAATAAGATACAGCCCAAACTTCGATCTAATAACTTTAGAGCTGGTATAGATTACAACATAGATTCTAGACAAACACTTGGAGTGCTTATTAATGGCGGATTCGGCAAATACCCGAAGTATGAACCCACGACAAATAACTTCAGTACCGTTGACAATAATCGATTAATATGGTCTTCATCTACGATAACGGAAGGGAAAGAACGTTGGCGGGATATGCTTTATAATTTCAACTACGGCATTAAGTTTAATGAGACAGGGCACGAATTAAAAATCGATCTTGATCTTATAGATCATTATTCCAAAATGGATCAACAACTGAACACAAATTATTTAAAAGCAGATGGCACTCCGCTCGACCGGCCTTCGTCACGTCGAGGCGACATCCCCTCAGACAATAAAGTATATGTTGCCAAACTAGATTATATACACCCGCTGGCCCATGCCTATCGACTGGAGGCAGGCTGGAAAGCCAGTCATGTCCGCACAGAAAATGACCTGCATTACGATACCTTACAAAATGACCAATATGTCGCTGACCTGACAACGAGCAATCATTACATTTACAAAGAGACCATACAGGCAGGCTATATTAATCTTTCCAAAAGTTGGAAAAAAATTTCGGTTCAGGTTGGTTTGCGAGGAGAACATACACATACATCAGGCCATCAAATCACGCTAAATGAACACGTTGAAAAATCCTATTTCAAGCTATTTCCATCAGCATTTCTAACTTACGCAGTCGATGAAAAAAACAAATTACAGACAAGTTATAGTTATCGTGTTCAGAGACCCTCTTTTTGGGACCTCAATCCATTTCGTGTATACACCGATCCGTTTTCCTATACGGAGGGCAATGCCAGTCTGAACCCGGCATATGAACATGCATTTGAGCTGGGCTATACTTTTTCCAATAAATATATTTTCACACTGAATTATGCTTCACGAACAGACGTTGTCAACGACATTCTAGGAAGGGATTTATCCAATCCGTATATAACTTACGAACGGCCAGAGAATATCGGCTCATTCAAAAACTTTGGAATTTCTTTTATCGCTCCGACTCAATTGACAAGTTGGTGGTCAGCCACGCACTTCACAAACTACTATCGTAATGAATATGAAATTCCGCAGGACGGCATACTGATTAGCCGCAAAGGCAATACGCTGACCCTGAATAGCCAGAACACAATCAAACTACCGAACGACTGGTCCATAGAAGTGGGCGGAAGCTATACCTCCGGATTGACGACAGGGTTAAGCCAGATCAAGAGCTATGGCCAGTTGTACAGCGGAATTCAAAAGAAAATTCTCAATAAAAAAGCTTCTGTTAAACTGGTGGTAAATGATATTTTTAGGACTAACAGTCGCCGATACGAAACGGTTTCTTCAACAATTCGGCTTAATGGGAGATCAAATCCCGACAGCAGGACAGCCATCCTATCTTTCAATTATCGCTTTGGAGGAGCTGGAATCTTGAACAGTCAACGTTCAACAAGCTCCGAAGAAATCAAAAGTCGACTCTAAACTCCTGACAGTTCGCTAACTTTATACTAACACCAAATTTTGTACCTTTGTAAAAAATTATCGAAGATGTCGGTCAAGATTGGTGAAAATATTGATTTGGGTGAATTCCCGTTGCTATTAGCTCCTATGGAGGATGTAAGTGATCCCCCGTTTCGTTACGTGTGCAAACAAAATGGGGTTGATTTAATGTATACTGAATTTATTTCATCCGAAGGGCTAATTCGTGATGCTGCCAAATCTGTTCAAAAGCTAGATATTTTTGAATATGAACGACCTATTGGTATCCAGATCTTCGGCGGTGATATCGAAAGCATGCGTCAATCGGCTGAAATCTGCGCAAAAGCAGGACCTAATTTAATTGACATCAATTATGGTTGTCCTGTAAAAAAAGTGGTCTGCAAAGGTGCTGGCTCATCCCTTTTACAGGATATTGATAAAATGGTTGCCATGACCAAAGCTGTTGTTGAAGCTACTGATTTACCCGTAACTGTGAAAACACGCCTTGGATGGGATGACAATACAAAAAATGTGTATGAGGTTGCTGAAAGATTACAAGATGTCGGCATCAAAGCACTTGCTATTCATGGACGTACGCGTGCACAATTGTATAAAGGACAAGCAGACTGGTCCATGATTCGCGATATCAAACGCAATCCGCGGATCAAGATCCCAATTTTCGGTAATGGCGATGTCGATTCTGTCGAAAAAGCAGCAGCTTGGCGCCAGGAGTTTGAAGTGGATGGCATCATGATTGGCCGTGCAGCAATCGGATACCCTTGGATCTTCAGAGAAATCAAACATTTTTTCAATACTGGGGAACGTCTTGAAGGACCTACCATTGCCGAACGCGTCGAAGTTTGCAGAACCCATTTGAACAAATCCATCGAATGGAAAGGTGACAAATTAGGTATTTTTGAAATGCGTAGACATTATGCGAATTACTTCAAAGGAATTCCTAATTTTAAAGAGTATCGAATGAAATTGGTCAGTTTGCAGCGCCAGGCTGAAATTTTAGAGGTACTGCATGAGATTGAAAATTCCTTCATTCCCGAAGGAGTCTAAAAAAGAAGCAAGGCAATAATGATAAAACTATTGCCTTGTTTGTAAGATGTATAAATAAGACTATTTTCGTCTTAACAACTCCATCAACCGATTCTTTTCAAGCATAAAAGTGACGCCTAATAATAACAATAACATCCCATTGCCTATCCAAATGTTATTATGAAAAACTTGAAAGCTCATGCAGGAAATCAGAAGCCCTACCCCAAGATAAATGGCAATTTTTATCAATTTATAAGGTATAGGATAATACATTTGACCCCAGTACAGTGAAAATCCAATCATCACCAAGTACACCACTGTCGTAGATAAAACAGCCCCAACATAGGAATACACCGGAATTAGCCAAACATTTAGCATAATCGTTAATAAAGCTCCTATTCCTGAAATATAAAGTGCATATCGTGTCTGGTCTGTCAACTTGTACCAAATCGATAGGTTCATATATATCCCTAGCAGGACATAGTTAAACAGTAAAATTGGAACAATTTTAAGTCCGGTCCAGTAGACAGCAACCTCCGATTCATTTCCTTTAATGAAGTACTTAAGCCAATCGAGATTGACTGTTAGTCCAACCATTGCAATGACCATCAAAATAACAAAATACTCCATGATGAGTGCATAGGTTTTCGATGCATTCTGATTTTTCGAATACGAAAAGAAAAATGGTTCTGCCCCTAGCCTAAAAGCCGTAACAAATAAGCTTAGAAACACGGCCAATTTAGCAACCGCACCATAGATTCCTAATTCGTCTTTCCCAGTCTTTCCAGGCAACAATTTTAGAAAGAACATCTTGTCTAGATTCTCATTAATAATAAACGAAATATTAGCCACTAAAATTGGGAAGCTATACATTAACATTTCATTCAGTAATTTTCGATCTAGATTAAATCGGAAAGTTAGCAATTCAGGCAGAAGTAGGATTAATGTAACAACGCTCGCGAAAAGATTGGAAATAAAGACATAGCCAATCCAACCTTCTTTATACCATGTTCCGGCAAAATCAGCCCAAAAGCTATACTGGTGAATCCAATCAGGCAAGAAATAAATGAAGAACAGGTTTGAAATTACCGTAACTCCAATATTAACAAATTTTAGGGCGCTATATTTATAGGGCCTTCCCTCAGCGCGAAGTTTTGTAAATGGTATGACAGCAAGCGCATCAGCAACAAGAATAAAAGCGAAATATTTAATATATCGCTCATAAAGATCAACATCACCGCCATCTGCAAACCACGCTGCAATGGGCCGAGTAAATACAAAGACAGATAACAATAGAATAAGCGAAGTGACTAAAGTAATAAAGAAACTATTATTATAAACTTTAGATCTATCTTGCGTTTCGACTTTTTGCAAATAGCGAAAATATGTCGTTTCCATACCAAATGCCAGTACAGCATTCAACATAGACATCCAGGCATAAAAGTTAGAATAGATGCCGTAGACTGCGGCATCTTTAAATTTTCGCAGATAAAGCGGCGTCATCAAAAATCCTATCATTCTTGAAACGATAGTCGTTATACCATAGATGAAGGTATCGCTGAGAAATTTTTTGATTGTAGACACTGGGCTTAAGATTGAACTCTTTTAACTACTTCAAAATTGGAAAAGCCTTTCATTTCGCCTTCCTCTATTTCTACACTTTCAACAACCGCACCCTCTGGACCCTCCTTGCAGAACTCCAAAAGTGAATCAAGTGAAAATTCGTCACCTTCAGCCTCAATATAGACAGAACCGTCTTTTAAATTGACCACGAAGCCCCTCACACCAACTTGATCAGCAACTGCCTTAGTTGTTAATCTAAAATAGACTCGTTGTACTTTACCTCTTATTGAAATATTCAAATGTTTCATCTGTAACTTATTTTTTCTTCCATCTGTCAGATGGAGCAACCCATGACTATAATTTCATTCATATAGTCATGGGTTGTTCATTAAAAACAAAAGTACAGAAGTTTTGGGGAATAAAATACTAGACTAAGCGTTTTACCTTCACATCATCAGTTAAGCGCATATGTTCCATCCCCTGCAGCAAAACAACACCTGGCTTTTTACCCACCTCCAACGATCCATATTCGTCCTGAATATTTAACGCAATAGCGCCATTAATCGTGGCCCATTGGATAGTCTGTAAGAAATCAAGATCCTCGAAGTGTGCATGTAACACCTTTAGTTCATCCAGAATGGACAAGGTATCGTTGGAAGCTAAACTATCGGTTCCGATCACAATACGTTGTCCCGAATTTAAAAAGTTCTGTATTTTAGGTAGAGTCCCCTCAATATAAAGGTTAGCTTTCGGACATAAGCACCACGTGACGTCACGCCCCATACGCTCAACAAAATCAAAATCTTTTAAAGATGTATAGGTATTATGAACCAACAACAATTTATTTGGGTAAGGCAAATAAGGCAGATAAGATTGAATTGAATTTCTTGCCTGCGCTTTTATCGTATCTGCATTTTTTCCGATACTTTTATAAAAGTCTAAGAATTCGCCCATTTTATAACGGAACAACTTATTCTCTTCCTCACTTTCCTGATTATGAATACTGATAATGTTTGTTTCCGAAATTACTTTCTTGAATTTTTTAAAAAGTACTTTGGAGCAAGAATAGGGGGCATGTGGCGTGATAGACACATGGCCATTCCTAAACTCTTGGATCAGTGATTTAGCCTCCTTCAACTTAAAATCGGCTTCGTCCGGCTCAATTCCGATCACTTCTACAAATGTGTGATACAAGATTTCAGAATCGTCCTTCAATTTTGAAGAATTATCCGTATTAGCGTGATCGCCAACTGCGACAATACCATTTTCGTACATCTCTCTGTCGGCTTTTGCCATTGCTTCATCTATTTTTTTCATCGAAGCCGAACGCGTTGTCATCACCTTACTCAAAAAGCTCGGAAGCCCTGTACCTTTAGCAACGATACCTTTCATATGCGACAATTCAATGTGGCAATGCGCGTTGATGAAACCCGGAATTATAACCCCTTCGTATTTCTCGACCTGACCATTATCCATAGGTGTAAATGACGTTGGGTCAAATATACCTTGAATTACCCCCTCCTCATCTACCGCAACAATACCATCTTTTATCGGCATCGAGCTAATCGGCAGAATATAATTAGCGCTTAAATATTTTAACATATTATCTCCTCACTATCAATTTAGTAACTAAAATTTTTAGACTTGTATAAATACATACCACTAGTAGAAAAATCTATGCCAAGGTACCTAAAAAGAACAATATATACCAAAAACAACAATTTACATAAAATATTAACCAAAAAGAAATAACAACACAACTTCCCTTGTTTAATTTGTCATAAAATACTTCTTTATATCGCTTTTCAATTTTTAATCTATATATTCGCAGCATCAAATAGGGGTGCCTTGTTTTGTCAGGAACACAAATACAGGCTGAGATTATACCCAACAGATTAAATTCTGTACACCTGATCCAGATAATGCTGGCGTAGGGAGAGGTTAGTTAAATAGTGCGGTCATAGTAACCCCTTGCTATGATTTGTTTAACTCAAACAAAATACATTACCATGATCAAATTTTTGATTTGTAGCTCCTTAGCTACTATTTCGATGCAAGTTGCCATTGCGCAGCAAAATCTGACAATTAAAACTGTAGATAAGAGTAGCCAAAATCCTTTACAAAACGTTTCCGTATCTATCGATGGCCAAGCTTCCTTCCATGGTCAGTCAGACAACCATGGAATCATTAAGCTCCATCATATCAACACCGGGCAACATCACATTCAAATCTCCTCTATTGGATATAAAACATGGATCCGCAATGTAAACATAAAAGATAATATGGAAATACTGGTCGAATTAGAACCAACTACCATACAAATGGAAGAGGTGCTCGTCCAATCTACCCGCGCTAAAAGAAATGCGCCTACAACCTTCAAAAACATCTCAAAAGAGGAAATTACAAAAAACAATCTCGGACAAGATATCCCTTTTCTGCTTAACCAAACACCATCGGTACAGGTAAATTCAGACGCCGGAGCGGGCATCGGTTATACAGGAATGACCATCCGCGGATCAGATAATCAACGAATCAACGTAACGTTAAATGGCATTCCGCTAAATGATGCGGAGAGCATGGGCTCATTTTTTGTCAATCTTCCTGACTTTGCTTCTTCCACAGAGAGCATCCAAGTTCAACGAGGAATCGGCACCTCAACAAACGGGGCCGGATCATTTGGAGCTTCATTAAATATTCAATCCAATACATTGGCTGAACATCCCTATGCAGAACTTAACAATTCGTTCGGTTCGTATAACACATGGAAAAATACCGTGAAAGTGGGCACTGGACTGATCAATGACAAATTTGCATTCAATGCCAGATTATCCCGAATTAGCAGCGATGGCTATATTGAAAGGGGGAGTTCAGACCTACAATCTTTCTATGTAGATGGTGGTTATTATGGTAAGAAACACATCCTAAAAGGAATTGTATTCTGGGGAAAAGAAAAAACATATCAGGCCTGGAATGGCGTTCCCGAACCGTTAATTACTGGAGATCGGTCACGTATGGATGATTATGCCGATAACGCCCTCGAAATAGCAGGAGCTGAAAAAGATCGATTTATGAATGCTGGTCGAAACTATAACCTGTACACCTATAAAAATCAAACTGATAATTATACGCAAAAACATCATCAGCTTCATTACACCAATATCCTAAGTGACAAGGTAACACTTAATACCGCCCTCCATTACACCAGAGGTTATGGCTACTATGAAGAAATGAGATCTGCCGATAAATTGAGTAAATATGGTCTGCCTGATGTAATTATCGGAAAAGATACCATACAAAAAACAGATCTAGTGCGCAGAAGATGGTTGGACAACTATTTTTATGGTTTGACTTACTCCCTCAATTATAAACCCAACGATCAGCTGGAGATTACCTGGGGGGAGCCTACAATCAATATAGAGGAAAACATTATGGTCAAGTCATATGGGCACAATATGCCTCAACAGGATTTCTGGATGAAAACTACTACTTCGGAAAATCACAAAAAAATGATTTCAGTAATTTCCTAAAGATCGATTACAAATTGGACCAATGGATTCTGATGGCTGATGTCCAATATAGAAATGTCGACTATCACATGTATGGCGATGACGATAAAGTCAAAAACTATAACTATCACCCAAAATTCAACTTCTTAAACCCAAAAGCAGGCGCAACCTATCTTTTAAATGATTATTCAAATGTGTACGCTTCCTATGCCTTTGCACAAAAAGAGCCTGTTCGCAAAGATTTTATTGAAAAAAACAGCAGTTTACCTGATCCAACACCGGAGAAAATGCAGGATATCGAATTTGGTTACCGATTTGCAAACGAAAAACTTAACATCGGGTTGAATGGATATGGTATGTTTTACAAAAATCAGCTGATTCCAACTGGCGAAATCAGTGATACAGGTTCTCCGATTCGCCAAAATGTCAACAATAGCTATCGGATCGGCATCGAGTTCGATGTCTCATGGAACATCAATAAGCAGCTTAATTGGAAAGCAACTGCGAGTTTTAGCCAAAATAAAATCAAAAACTTTGAAGAGGTAATTGGTGATACACGGATTTTTTATACGAAAACGGACATCGCATTGTCTCCAGGAACTATTTTGTCAAATAATTTCTCTTATAGCCCTATAACACCACTTACATTTTCCCTTTTGTCCAAATTTGTGGCCAGACAATACCTGGATAATTCATCTGCCAAAGAAAGAAGCATTTCATCTTATTTTGTCAACAATCTTCTGGCAAACTATAGTTTTACAGCATTGGGCTTTAAAAACATCAGTGCAACATTACAGGTCAACAACATATTCAACGAGAAGTATGAGGCCAACGGCTATACTTTTGGCTGGATGGAAGGTGATAGCCGAAAATACTATAATTTTTATTTCCCACAAGCACCAACAAATTTCCTATTGGGCCTTAATATCAAATTCTAGAATTTTTACAAGAACCTGTTAATCCAACAGCCGATAACAACGGGCAAACCACACTGAATATGCTCTCTGATCAAACACTGCTAACAAAGAGATCTCTCTTTTTTCCTTCAGAGGAAAGAGAGATCTCTTTTTATATGGTGGATAAAATTGAATTTCTGATCGCGTTTAACAATTGGAATTTTTACCTTTGGTTTTATACTTTTCATTATGCGCGCAGTTATACAACGAGTTACCAAGGCTTCTTGTACAGTAAATAATCGGATTACAGGCCATATCCAAAAAGGACTAATGATCTTATTAGGAGTTGAAGAGGCTGATACAATAGACGACCTCAAATGGCTAGGGCAAAAATTTATCAACTTGCGCATTTTCGAGGATGAGCAGGGCTTGATGAATAAATCAATACAAGATGTAGACGGAAATATCCTACTGATATCACAATTCACGCTCTTTGCTCAAACAAAAAAAGGAAACAGGCCTTCCTTTATCAGAGCAGCAAAAGCGGATAAAGCCAAACCAATGTATGAAGAGATGGCTTTACTGCTAAGTCAATTGCTCCAAAAAGAGGTTCAGCTTGGCATATTCGGAGCCGATATGAAAATTGACCTACTGAATGATGGTCCAGTTACCATCGTCATGGACACAAAAGATAAGGACAACTTTTAATTTTTAATTGAACACAAGATGACTATTAAAGAAGCACAAGAGGTTATTGACAAATGGATCAATAGTACCGGAGTACGTTATTTCAATGAGTTGACAAACACCGCTATACTCATGGAAGAAGTCGGTGAAGTTGCCCGAATAATGGCTCGGCAATACGGAGAACAATCTTTCAAAAAGTCAGACAAAGAAGTTAATTTAGCAGATGAAATGGCCGATGTATTATTCGTTTTGATGTGCCTTGCCAATCAAACGGGAATTGATCTAACAGCGGCTTTGGAACAAAATCTTCAAAAGAAATCAATTCGGGACGCCGACAGGCATAAAAACAACACCAAGCTTAAGTAATAACGTAATAAGATTATTTCTACAACTCCCTGAGATACTATTTAAAACTTTAAGTCGGATACGATGCATAAATTCATCACCTATTCGCTCATAGCTAGCGTCTTCATTGCTTCTTGTACAACAAAACAGCGGCTAAATTCAAGCGTTGAGCACCCCAGTACGTTTAATAAGGCGGCCGTAGTCACTGCTCACCCTTTAGCTTCAGAAATTGGTGTAAAGATCTTAAAACAAGGTGGAAATGCAATAGATGCTGCAGTTGCCGTACAATTTGCCCTTGCAGTGGTTTATCCAAATGCCGGAAATATTGGCGGCGGCGGCTTTATGCTCTATCGCGATCATAATGGCCAATTAGATGCGCTGGACTTTCGCGAGAAAGCTCCTCTAAAAGCAACACGAGATATGTATCTTGATGCGCAAGGTAATGTTGTTCCAGAGCTGAGCCTTTATAGTCAATTAGCATCAGGCATTCCGGGTTCTGTCGCGGGTATGTGGGAAGCACACAAAAAGTATGGTAGATTACAGTGGAAAGATCTCCTACTCCCCGCAATCCAGCTAGCCAGAACAGGTTTTAAAATCAGTCAAAGACAAGCCAATGAGTTTGAAAGCCATAAAGATCGTTTTGTCAGGCTAAACCCCAAAGGTGCAGCGATTATCAAAACTACCCCATGGAAATCGGGAGATCTATTTCTTCAAGAGGAACTTGCAAAAACACTGGAAAGAATCGCAAAGGAAGGCCGAGACGGTTTCTATAAAGGTAAAACGGCCGATTTAATTGTTGCCGAAATGGACAAAGGGAAAGGTATTATCAATCATCAAGATCTACTGGATTATCAGGCACTTTGGCGTACCCCAATTTCCGCAAATTATAGGGGCCACAGAGTGATTTCCATGCCGCCGCCTTCGAGTGGGGGAACATCTCTTTTAGCCCTGCTCAAATCAGTCGAACAGTTCCCACTTCAGCGCTGGGGCTTTCAGACCGATTCAACCATTCGTGTCATAGTCGAAGCTGAACGCTATGTATATGCCAATCGGGCTAAGTATTTGGGCGATCCTGATTTCATTAAGGTACCCATCCAACAGCTTATTGACTCTGCCTCAAATGCGCATAAACTCCATTCATTCAATTTCCATAAAGCGACATCAAGCAAAGATGTCAATGCAGATGTCATTCCTGGCTATGAAAGTGAACAAACGACACATTTCAATATCGTAGACGAGCAAGGGAATGCAGTATCCATTACAACAACACTTAATGATTCTTATGGCTCAGGAGTATTTGTGGAGGGCGCAGGTTTTCTCCTAAACAATGAAATGGACGATTTCTCCGTAAAGACCGGTGTCCCAAACATGTATGGGCTTACTGGGGAAAAAGCGAACGAGATTCAGCCTGGCAAAAGGATGCTCAGCTCAATGACACCCACTATTGTAGAAAAAGATGGCAAACTATTTATGGTTGTAGGAACCCCTGGAGGATCAACTATCATTACCTCTGTTTTTCAGACCATCCTCAACGTTATTGACTTCCGACAAAATGCCCAATCAGCTGTAAGCCTGCCAAGATTTCATCATCAATGGCTTCCTGATCGTATTGACGTCGAAAATAACGCAATCGATGTCAATCTACGTGATCAATTGACAAAAGATGGCTATACGATAAATCCGAGAGGGACAATCGGTCGTGTGGAGAATATACTTGTATTACCAAATGGTAAATTACAGACAGGAGCCGACCCGCGTGGAGACGATACGGCAAAAGGCTATTAAAGAACAAAAAGAAAGGCTCATTTGGAATTCCAAATGAGCCTTTCTTTTTATTTAGAAATGGGATGATCTTACATCATTCCGCCCATACCGCCACCCATTGGAGGAGCACCAGCACCTACAGGGTTTTCTTCAGCTTCGTCAGCCAATACACACTCTGTAGTTAATAACATTGAAGCAACTGAAGCTGCATTTTCTAATGCTACGCGAGATACTTTAGTTGGATCAATTACACCAGCAGCAATTAAGTTTTCGTAACGGTCTGTACGCGCATTGTAACCGAAATCTGCAGTTCCTTCTTTTACTTTTTGAACAATTACTGCACCTTCAATACCTGCATTGTTACAGATCTGACGTAACGGCTCCTCAATCGCACGTTTGATGATATCAATACCAATTTGCTCATCTTCATTTTCACCTTTAAGATCTAACAAAGCTTCAGTAGCACGGATAAATGCAACACCACCACCAGCGATAATACCTTCTTCAACAGCTGCACGAGTTGCGTGTAAAGCATCATCAACACGGTCTTTTTTCTCTTTCATTTCAACCTCAGTAGTTGCACCGACATATAACACGGCTACACCACCTGACAATTTTGCTAAACGTTCTTGTAGTTTTTCGCGATCGTAGTCTGAAGTTGTTGTTTCGATTTGTGAACGGATTTGAGCAACACGTGCTTTAATATCCTCTACATTGCCAGAACCATTGATAATCGTTGTGTTATCTTTGTCAACTTGAACTTTTTCAGCTTGACCTAAGTAAGATAACTCAGCATTTTCTAATTTGAAACCTCTTTCTTCAGAGATAACAGTACCACCAGTTAAGATCGCGATATCTTCCAACATGGCTTTACGACGGTCACCGAAACCTGGAGCTTTGACAGCTGCAACTTTCAACGAACCACGGATTTTATTAACCACTAAGGTTGCCAAAGCCTCACCATCTAGATCTTCAGCAATGATCAACAAAGGTTTGCCAGTTTGAACTTGTTTCTCCAAGATAGGCAGCAATTCTTTCATGTTGCTGATTTTCTTGTCATAGATCAAAATATATGGATTATCCAATTCCGCTTCCATCTTATCGGAATTTGTCACAAAATATGGTGACAAATAACCGCGGTCAAATTGCATACCTTCCACAGTTTTAACTTCTGTTTCAGTACCTTTAGCTTCTTCTACAGTGATAACACCATCGTTACCTACTTTTTCCATCGCCTGTGCAATTAACGAACCAATTACTTCGTCATTGTTAGCTGAAATTGTAGCAACTTGTTTGATTTTATTGTTGTCTTGACCAACTTCTTGAGATTGTGATTTCAAGTTGGCAACTACAGTAGCAACCGCTTTATCAATACCACGTTTTAAATCCATTGGGTTAGCACCAGCAGCCACAGATTTGATACCTGGAGCAACAATTGCTTGCGCTAATACTGTGGCAGTAGTTGTACCATCACCGGCTTGATCAGCTGTTTTGGAAGCTACTTCTTTTACCATTTGCGCACCCATGTTTTCTAAAGCGTCTTTCAATTCGATTTCTTTCGCTACCGAAACACCATCTTTAGTAATTACTGGAGCACCAAATTTCTTCTCAATAATTACGTTACGTCCTTTAGGACCTAATGTTACTTTAACTGCATTTGCCAAGGTATCTACACCTTTTTTAAGGGCTTCACGAGCCTCAACGTTATATTTTACTTGTTTTGCCATTTTTTATAAGTATTAAGTATTTCAAGAAGTGTAATGAAGATAGTATACTAAACCGTAAACCGGTTTTATCTTTTAATATGCACATTTACAACTCCACTAAAATAAACTTGAATTTTTAACCGAGCCAGTAAGCTCATTTTTAAATAATCTTTTGTATGAATTAGATGACTGCGTAAATATCAGACTCACGCATAATTAAGTACTCTTTTCCTTCGTAAGTAATTTCAGTACCTGCGTATTTTCCGTATAATACTTTGTCACCAACTTTCACAGTTAACGGTTCGTCAACTTTACCTGTACCTACAGCAACTACTGTACCTTGAGATGGTTTTTCTTTTGCTGTATCGGGGATATACAACCCTGAAGCTGTTTTTTCTTCTGCTGGAGCAGCTTCTACTACTACTCTGTCTCCGATAGGTTTGATACTTAATGCCATAATTAATTTACTTTTTATCTGTTTTTGAATTTATTTTTATGTTATAATCGCTATAAGCACATCATCTTTTATGCCAATTGTAATTGGAAGAGCTTTTAAGACAATTTTTCACACAAAAGTTAACATCCCAATCGACAAAAATTCATTTTGCTGTCACACTGTCATTTTATGTCTGCCAGTCTTACTTCTGCTTACCAAATATCCATTCAATTTAATACGCTTAATCCGCTTAGCAAAACGTTCACGATCCTTTCATTGACAACAACGTCTAAAAAATACAGAAAACAAAAAGCCCCGTTTGCTTTCACAAACAGGGCGTATAATTTTTTATTGACAACTATTTTTTAGCCTCTTCTGCCGGTTTAGCGGTAGGCGCTGTTGCAGGTACTTTTTCCTGAGATTGAGCCGGAGCTGTTTGCTCTTGTCCAGCAGGAGCACCAGCAGGATTTTGTCCAGTACCTAAGTTCAATGGACCTTGTTGAGCAGGCGCTTCAATTTGCCCCCCCAATCCTCCTTTGGATGTGCTTGGAGATGTTCCAATAATATTTACACCCAAGCTAAATACCATGATGGCAATAACCATGATCCAAGTACCTTTTTCCAAAATGTCACCTGTACGTTTTACACCCATAAGATTCGTTCCACCCGAAAAACCAGATGATAAACCTCCTCCTTTAGGATTTTGGATTAAAACCAAAAACGCTAAAATAATACTAGCCAATATGATTAAACCGATTAATAATCCTTGCATCTCTTTATGTTATTAATTTAATTTCTTTTCTAATTCTGTTATGCGTGCCGCAAAGTAAGCATTTTTTTCTGGATATTTCAAAACTAATTTTTTGTAAACCTCTATTGCCTTTGGATATAAGCCCTGTTCCACATAGATTTTTGCAAGCGTTTCGGTAACGAGTGAGTATTGATCTTCCGAACTTTTCCTGGCTTTATTCTCTAAATCCAACTTCTCCGCTTGTAGCGGCTGAATGATAGGTTCTTCGCGGATAAACTTCTCAATGACCTTGTCAGATTTACGCGGTATCTGAAAAGCGACCGTTGTTTTAACCTCATCACTTAATTTCGCCTCAGGCGGTTGCAAATGAAAAATATTCTCACGGATCTGTTGATCTAATAGCTGGCTATCCAGTTTTTCATGAATTTTTTCAACATCATCACGCGATGGCTTCATTGGACTCAAAGGAGATTTAACGTAAGGCTGATAAGTATGCGCATACTCCAATCTTGTTTTATGTAGCCACCACAAAAAACTGTAGGGCATCGTATCATCATCATAAACAGAAACATGCTCGTGATTATCATTACTTTCGTCGGCAACAGATTCCTGAGGAACCGCGGCCACAACTGGAGACTCCTGCAAATCACCACTAGTTACATCCTGTTGATTATTCGACCGAAAATAATCTGTTGCAACCCCAACCTCAATCAAACGATTCAACTCATCCTCCTCTATTCCTCCATCGGCCGCAATTTCGACAACACGACAATCGCCAATAGATTCCTCATCCACTAATAATTCATCCGATGGCATTATTGCTGCAGAATCTACGGCAGATTTAACATGCACAAATTCATAAAGCCAACTCGGGGAACAAGCATATAACAAAGTGGAAGATAAATTCTGAACAGTTTGATTTTTTTCAAAAACTTTACGTTCATAAACAAATCGTAGGCTCTGTGCGTAAGGGTATTTTTCAATCAAGGCCAAAATCAAATCTTCCTCTACCGTATCAGGGGAGTTGAGTGCTCGAAAAAAAAGCTCCTTATTGGGTAATGATACATTAAGATTCATCTTATAAATAGAGTTACCAATTAGCAAAAGCTTTATTGTATATATCTTCCGTTAGCATTTGAATAATTTCCTTACCCAAAGTCTCTTCCTGTGCACTCTGAAGGTTTCCAGCGAACTCTTTAAAACGTGTAAATGGCTGTTCAAAGTCGTCCTTCGGGTTAATTTTATTATGATAAGTCACTTTAACTGTGATTGTCAATCTATTCATAGCAGCACGATCAGTGCCCGCTTCAACAGCAGCAGGACTTATCGTATACTCTGTGATAAATCCCTCAAAGTTAGCATCACCATCCTGGTTCACCTGACTCAATCGAGACTGATTACGAATACGCTCTTTAAGTGCCTCCGTAAAATTCTGACTTAATGTCGGGTAAACTAATGGAGCAATGTTTTCGAAATATTGAATATTAACTGTTTTCATTCCCTCAGGAATAGACCCACCAGTAAACCCATATTTTACCCCACAACTATTCATGACAAACAAAAAGATTGTCGTGAGAAAAGTATATCCTATTTTTTTTGACAACATCTGTAACCCCTAATCTAAATTTAAGTCTTTAATCTTTCTATACAAAGTTCTTTCAGAAATCCCCAACTCTTGTGCGGCAGCTTTACGCTTACCACGGTGCTTTTTTAATGCCTTCTTGATTAAATCAGATTCCTTATCAACAAGAGATAAAGATTCCTCTACCTCTTCTGCATCCTGCAGATAGTCATCCTTTGAAACAGGATTTTTTAATACATTTGCAGCATTTGATGGCGAATGTATCGTCAAAGTCGGTGTTGTATAATTTTCCGGCTCCGATTTCAAATGTGGCTCAATCTCTTGATACAATTGATTAATGTATGGAGAATTTTGATCAAACGTGCTAGAATCAACGCCCTTCTGAATTAATTCAACCACCAGTTTTTTCAGATCAACCATATCTTTCTTCATATCAAATAAAACTTTATACAGCAAATCTCTTTCTGAAAAATCCTCCTTCCCCCCATTATTTGATGGAACTACTGCAGGGAGACTCGTTCGGGATTCATTGGGCAAATAATTTTGAAGCGTATACGCATCTACAACACGTTCTTTCTCCAGAACAGCAATTTGTTCGGCAACATTTTTCAGTTGACGCACATTTCCAGGCCAACTATAGTTGCGTAGCATATTCTGAGCATCGTCCGTCAATTGAACACCAGGAGTACGGTACTTTTCAGAAAAGTCCACGATAAACTTACGGAATAATAAGTTAACATCTTCAGGACGCTCACGTAAAGAGGGCACACGCAAGGGTACAGTATTTAAACGATAATAAAGATCTTCGCGAAATCTACCCTTTTGTACAGCTTCAAAAACATTCACATTTGTAGCGGCAACGACACGAACATTTGTTTTCTGCACTTTGGATGATCCGACCCTTATATACTCTCCAGACTCCAGCACACGTAACAATCGTGCTTGTGTCCCTAAAGGTAACTCACCAACCTCATCTAAAAAAATCGTACCACCGTCAACGACTTCAAAATAGCCCTTTCTAGCTTCATGTGCTCCCGTAAAAGAACCTTTTTCGTGACCAAATAACTCGGAGTCAATGGTTCCTTCTGGTATAGCCCCACAGTTGACCGCAATAAAGGGGCCATGCTTACGTGAACTCAATTGATGGATAATATGCGAAAAAACTTCTTTACCACTACCACTCTCACCTTGTATTAATACGGAAATATCTGTCGGAGCCACTTGTCGCGCAATATCAATTGCCCGATTCAACAATGGCGAATTACCGATAATCCCAAATCTATTCTTTATATCTTGGTTATCCATAAATTTCCAGTTGGAAATAAAATAATCTAAGTTAGCTTAATCAACAATTTTTCCTAACAGCGTCGCAGAAGTACATGATTCAACAAGGACATTCACATAGTCCCCTTGTTTAAATCGAGGATCTATTGGAAAAACAACTAATGCATTTTGGTCATTACGTCCACAGAAATCGAACTCAGATCGTTTTGAAAACCCTTCAATGAGTACCTTACAGACTTTCCCAACAAATTGTTGATAACGATACAAACTATGATCGCGTTGTTTATTGATAACTTCCGTCAAACGCCGTTTTTTAACATCTTCAGGAATATCATCTGCATATCTTTTCGCCGCCAATGTGCCCGGTCTTTCCGAATAAGCAAACATATAAGCGAAATCATACTTCACATAGTCCATCATAGAAAGTGTATCCTGATGCTCTTCTTCCGTTTCCGTGCAGAAACCAGTAATGACATCAGTAGAAATAGCACATTCCGGTATAATACGACGAATTGCATCGACACGCTCCATATACCACGCGCGATCATACGTACGGTTCATCAATTCCAATACTCTGGAATTCCCAGACTGAACAGGCAAATGAATATAATTACAGATATTTTCATGTGATGCTATCGCATACAATACCTCATCCGTAATATCTTTTGGATGAGAAGTTGAAAAACGAACACGCAGCAGCGGGCTGATTTCTGCAACCATCGTAAGCAAAGTAGCAAAAGTGACCGTTTCGCTAGGAACATCGCCTTCTGTTAGAGGAGCAGTATATTTATAGGAATCGACATTTTGTCCCAACAACGTAACTTCCTTGTAACCCGCATTAAAAAGATCTTGAGCTTCCTTCACGATAGAATGCGGATCACGACTACGTTCGCGGCCCCGTGTGAAAGGAACCACACAGAAAGAACACATATTATCACAACCGCGCATAATTGAAATAAAAGCGGTGACGCCATTTGAATTCAAACGAACAGGATTGATATCAGCATACGTTTCCTCTCTTGATAATAAAACGTTTACGGCTTTAGCACCATCGTCAACCTGATCAATCAAATTTGGCAAATCACGATAAGCATCTGGTCCCACCACAACATCAACTAATTTTTCTTCTTCCAGAAACTTCGACTTTAGACGCTCGGCCATACAACCCAATACACCGACGATCATCCCAGGATTTTTTGCTTTAGCAGCTTCAAACTCCTTTAACCTATTACGAACACGTTGTTCGGCATTCTCGCGAATCGAACAGGTATTAATAAAAACAACATCAGCCTCCTGATAGTTCTTGGTAGTCTCAAATCCTTTATCCAACAAAATAGAAGCAACAATCTCACTATCCGAGAAATTCATCTGGCAACCGTAACTTTCAATATAAAGTTTACGGCCAGTGCTTAAAGTCGGATCCTGTTCCAATAATAATGCCTCACCCTGACGAGATTCGTCATGTTCCTTAGTGGTATGTGTTAAATCTAGCATAGCTCGCTATTCAATAGAATATAATTTTTATTATTTAATGAAGTCAACCCCCGTGCAGAAATCCATAATTTGATCAATTAATTTCCTATCAATGGTTGTTTCAAAGATTACAAAGTTAGAAATTTAAATCCATATAATGACAGTTTGTCAGACAGAAATATGATTTATGAATTGTCACATTTTAGGTCTAAATGAATCACATTAGGAATTTTTACCCGCTATATTCCACAAAAAAAGCGTTGAGTTTATCAACGCTTTTTATGATTAAACATCAAATAGTACAAATCGGAAAGACTAGAGTCTTAAACCGGTTATTGTCCTGCCTGTTGCTTCGCTTCTCTTTTCATTTGGTCGCCCGCTACGATGACAATCTCGACGCGACGGTTTTGTGCACGTCCCGCTTCTGTATCATTACTTGCAATCGGTTCGGAGAAATTTCTGCCTTCTGTACGGATACGTGATGAAGCCAAACCTTTAGATACGGCAAAAGCACGCACTGAATTCGCACGATCCAAAGACACCTTTTCATTTGCAGCCAGTGTACCTACATTATCGGTATGTCCGATTACCAAAATTTCAGTACCCTGTTCTTTATTCAATGTAGTGACCAAATTAGCAATATTATCTTTGGCAGATGCTTTAAGATCTGATTTATTAAAGTCAAATAAAATACCTGAATCGAACTTAACAACGATACCCTCTGCAGACTGCGTAACTTCAGCTCCTTCAACAGTTTTAGAAATCTCAGCTGCTTGCTTATCCATTTTTTTACCAATCAATACACCAGCAGCACCACCAATTGCAGCACCGGCCAAAGTACCAATTGCCGTATTACCGGCTTTCCCTCCGATTAATGCACCCAATGCACCCCCGGCAACACCACCAATAACTCCGCCTTTAGTGGCATTATTCGTATTTTGAATGGTAGAACAACTTCCAAATAACATAGCTGAGGTTGCAACCGTCAAACCAAATACAGCCAATTTTCTATTCATTTTCATATGTATGCGATCTAAGACTTTATATTTAAACTTATACAGCTCTATTAAAATCAAACTAAGTGCCAAAAGATATTTTTATCAACTTTTTTGTTACCAGACAATGAAAAAAGTACTATTAAATTTCCTATATGCAGTCAAAACGCTACATTACTAACTCATTTTTATTTAATAGAACATTAGCTATAAACATAAAATGTTCTATTTCTCCTGTGTCTTCACTTCAATATCTGGCAATAATGAGCCTTTAGGTCTCCCCTTCGCATCAAAATCTTCCATAGACTGTTGCACGTAATGCATCAAATCATATTGCCCCCAATGTTCAGCGAGATCAAAAGATGGACGATAACGTATCATAAAAGCATCCAGCTCAGCACTGTCTAGTTTCGTCAGATTCTTAACAGCTTCACGGGAAAAAATACGGTCAACTTGCAACTCCTCTTTCTCTCTATCCATAAATCGTCCAAAGCGCTTTGCATTCTTAGCCTCGCGCCCAAAAAGATTATAAAGTGCAGTGGCCGGACTACCTAAATAAGTTCCGAACTTATTTTTACCTCCATTATAAACACCCTTTTTAGAATAGTTATTCATTGCATCGTTTAATTCAGCTTCTTTTGTCTTCCTTTCCACAATAACAGTCTCCAATCGTATGCCCTCCTGCAATTCCACATAAAACTCATTCAAATTGGTCAAGACAGTCTTTACGGGCGAATACCCCACTTTAGTGAAAGACAACGAATCTCCCACTGATGCGTCGATTGTAAACACACCGAAAGAATTGGTCAGCGTAGATCTATGCGTACGCAGATTGATTACCACCGCATCCCCAATGCGATTACCATTATCCTTTTGTAAAACCATACCCGAAACCTTCTGCTGTTGCTGAGCAGTAGCGCCGAAATAGGTAAATAAAAGTAAAAAAAAACCTATTATCTGTATCTGTAATATTTTCATCCTATTATCTCTCTTCAATTATGCCAATTAGTTTTAGCTTACAGCAGTTTCATTGGATCCAATAGCACACGCTCAAGATAGCATGCACAGTTATTTTCAACCGTATAAAATTGTATTTTATACGTTAGCTATTGACTAAAATTAATAATAGTTGGACACTTGTACTGTTAAAAAAGTTTAAATATTCTTATGTACGCTACTTGTAAGGATAAAAAACAAAATTGGCCCCTTCCGCAACCACAACAAACAGACACATAAAATCTTTAGCAGGTTTATAGTTCTGAATAAAGGACGATTTACGATCTTCCTGTATGATATCCTTCGAAACAAACTCTTCTAGGGTGGACGCATTAATTGTCCATTTTGTATCCAGCTCCTTGCGATCCAATATAACCTCGCCAACAGAGACATCATGCTGATGAGCGATGAAAATGGGGTATTCAGAATACCCTTCTTCCACGATTTCCAACGCTACCTCGCGGATAGATTCACTATAAAAATCGAGATCGACCTGCAGGCTCTTTAATGGACTTTGTCCTGTAGATGTTGTATTTTCCCCTCTTGCAGACCCTGCAAATAAATCTTCTACTTCCATAATGGTACTATAACTTTTTCAATTCCAATAAAACGACATTCTCAACATGTTGCGTATGCGGAAACATGTCCACCGGTTTAATACGCTTTACCTCATATTTCTCCGCTAACAACAGAAGATCTCTCGCCTGCGTAGCAGCATTACAACTTACATATACGATACGCGGAGATTCCATTTCCAACAAACGTGCCACAACATCAGCATGCATTCCTGCACGTGGCGGGTCTGTAATCACCACATCAGGTTTACCATGTTCGGCAATGAAGGAAGGGGTCAAAACATCCTTCATATCACCAGCATAGAACTTTGTATTCGTAATATTATTGATGGACGAATTGACTTGTGCATCTTCAATAGCTGTAGGAACATACTCTACACCCACAACTTCTCGGGCTTGCTTAGCAACAAAATTTGCTATCGTACCAGCACCCGTATACAAATCATATACCAATTCATCGCCATTCAGATCGGCAAAATCACGGGTGATTTTATATAACTCGTAAGCTTGTGCAGAATTCGTTTGATAGAAAGATTTAGGTCCAACTTTATACCGTAATCCTTCCATCTCTTCATAAATGAAATCACGCCCGGCGTAGATATGGATGTCTTGATCAAAGATCGTATCATTGCGTTTCTGATTGACAATATATAATAGCGAAGTGATTTGTGGGAACTTTTCCTTGACATAATTCATCAGCAATTCGACCTGCCCCTCTTCCGGATAAGCAAAAACAACGATCACCATCATCTCTCCAGTAGAAGAAATGCGGATAATCAAATTACGCAAAACACCTGTATGCTCACGCAAATCGTAAAAGGTAATGCCTTGGCCAAGTGCAAAATCACGAATTGAATTGCGAACTTGGTTTGAAGGGTCTTCTTGCAAATAACAATGATCAATATCTAAGATTTTATCAAAACGTCCCGGCACGTGAAATCCCAAAGCATTCATTTCCAATACAGACGCATCTTCATCTACAGAAGTCAACCACTTTTTATTTGAAAAAGTGTACTCCAATTTATTCCTATAATATTCCGTTTGCACCGAGCCTAATATAGGCTCCATAGCAGATGTATCAACCTTCCCAATACGCGATAAGGCATTATCAACAGACTGTTGCTTAAATTTCAATTGAGCATCATAGGTCATATGCTGCCACTTACATCCGCCACAAACTCCAAAGTGCTCACAAAAAGGATTTACACGATAAGATGAGGCTTCTTTTAAAGCAGTTACCCGAGCTTCTGCAAAATTCTTTTTCTTGCGCATAAGCTCCACGTCAACAACATCTCCCGGAACAGCTTTTTCAACAAACAAAACCAAATCTTCGGTTTTTCCAACACCTCTACCCTCTTCGGCAATATCAATGATGGCAATATCTTTCAAGAACTTTTTATCTTGCGGAATTCTTCTACTCATAGGATGCAAAAATACAATTTTTATAACGATTTTTCACCTGCACATTTTTTTTATAAGCATTGATTATCACGATGATAAAGTAACTCTTCACATACTAGCGGCGTAGTATAGGGGATAATGGAGCAATTAAATATCTACCAACGTAAATATGAAAAAGCAAATCATAAGAAAGGAACAACATTGAAAAAGGAGAGTGCCGGCCATTGGAGCAGCAATGACAGCGTTAACGAAATTTATTGAACAGTTGCCTGAACAAGATAAGGCAGGATTTCCTTCTGAAAGGATATAAAATTTTTACGCACATCGGCATCCGAAACCGCTGTAAACGCAAATGAAAACACAATACTTTTACTGGATTTAATCAGAAAGGTTAACTTCTCTTCACTAATCGCTTCATTAATTTTTTCATTTTGGATGAATGTACTTAAGAGCAGAAACTCCAAATCTTCTGAAAGCGTTTTTAGGTATTCCTGAGCATTCGCAGATTCCCGAATAAACTCCCATCCGATCAACTCATTGCAAACAGTATAGGTAAGTCGACTTACCCGCAAAATAGTAAAGCCCAAAAAGGAAGCCATATCATCTTCATATTTGGTCGTTTTTAAAATATCCTGCAAGCTCGCACGAAGATAGTCCATCAAGATGGCATGCAAAATCATTTCTTTGCTATCAAAATATTTGTACACAGTAGCTTTCGCTATGTTGGCCTTTTTCGCCAAAGTATTCACACTGGTCTTATGATAACCATTCTGACGAAAAAGCTCCCGTGCTGTTCTTTTTATTGATTCAATGATATGATCTGGTTCCATGTAATTTTATAATAGGCATATCGAATTTCAGCCACAAGATCAAAGACTAAAAAGCACCATATTATTCCCAGACTTCGTCATAATAGAGAATAATATGATGCAATATTAGTTTTATACATTAATTTATATTAATTCCGTCTCAAATTGAGCTAAGAAACGCGTATCGTTCTCAGAGAAAAGACGCAAGTCCTTAATTACATATTTCAAATTAGTGATACGTTCGATACCCATACCAAATGCAAAGCCCGCGTATTTTTTACTATCGATACCACAATTGTCAAGAACATTAGGATCCACCATACCACAACCTAGAATCTCAACCCAGCCAGAGTATTTACACAGATTACATCCAGCACCTTTACAAATGGTACAAGAAATATCCATTTCTGCTGAAGGCTCCGTAAAAGGAAAATATGAAGGACGGAAACGTACTTTTGTACCTTCACCGTACATTTCTTGGACAAAATGATATAGAGTTTGTTTCAAATCAGCAAAAGAAACATTTTCATCTACATACAAACCTTCCACCTGATGAAAGAAACAGTGCGCACGTGCCGAAATAGCCTCATTTCTATAAACACGACCCGGCATAATGGCACGGAACGGAGGTTGACCAGCTTCCATTAATCGTACCTGAACAGAAGAAGTATGCGTTCTCAAGGTAATATCATTACCTTCTTGTTTCTTGATAAAGAACGTATCTTGCATATCACGCGCAGGATGCTCTGGAGGAAAATTTAAGGCCGAGAAGTTGTGCCAGTCGTCTTCGATTTCTGGGCCTTCTGAAACAACAAAACCTAATTTCTTGAAAATTTCAACGATTTCTTTACGAACCAAGGAGATTGGATGTCTAGATCCCAGCTGAAATCCCTGCCCCGGTAAAGTTAAATCGCCCTCAAACTGTTCAGATTTTTGCTTCTCTCCAGTTCCGAATTTTTCTTGTGCTTCCTTAAACGTATTTTCTGCCAACTGCTTAAATTCGTTCAACACTTTACCCAAAGCACGTTTCTCTTCAGGTGTAACCGTTTTGAATTCATCAAAAAGATTCTTCACAATCCCTTTGGAAACCAAAAACCTCAATCTGAAATTTTCTACATCGGCTGAAGAAGTTGGCGAAAACGCCTTAATTTCCTCAGTATACTGCGTAATTCTATCTTGCAACATAATTAAAGCAAACATAGCCAAAATTTCGGCGAAAAAGAAAATTTATGGACATTCGCCGATCATGGACACAACATCAGCTTTAGATAATTGAAAAACGAAATGCAGCCAATTATGCTGTACGAGTAGTCAAAATGTATTATAAACAAAAAAGCAGACTTATTTGCCTGCCTTTATAAATATCATCGATTGATTACCAAAGTCAAGTTTTTACATAAACATCACTTTTTACAGATTTAAAATGGCAAGGGATTATCCTCTTGATCATTTTCGGTAAAATCAACTTCAACTTCTTTATCTTCCACCTTTTGTGCCTGCGTATTGGATGTATTGCCCGCAGCTGTACCAGTGTTCGGCTCAAAATCTGATTTACGACCCAAAAGTGTAAAAGTTTCTGCAACTACCTCCGTAGCGTATCGTCTAATACCTTCCTTATCTTCATAAGTACGCGTCCTTAATCGGCCTTCAATATAAACTAACTTCCCCTTTGTTAGATATTTCACAGCCACGTCAGCCAGACCTCGCCACATTACAATATTGTGCCATTCGGTTTGCTCCACCCTTTTTCCATCTTTATTATAGGTTTCGGATGTTGCCAATGGGAAACTGGCAACAGAGACATTGCCTTCTAAATAACGAATTTCGGGATCTTTTCCAAGATGTCCCACTAAAATGACTTTGTTAACTCCTGACATAATTTAAAAGCATAAATGGTTAAAAATTTGACCTTTCCAAAAAAGTAAAGATCAACTTGTGTTTAGCTAATTTATCTAAATCTTTTAGAACTACATAATCCCAATTTGATTTTTTTTGAATTAAATCACCTTTTAACCGCACTTCAAAAAATGTGGCATAAATATTCTGATGACTTAAAATATGCTTAGTCTGCTTCTGCAAGATGCTCAGGTCAGCGTCTTGCCCAAAATAAGACACAAACCACTTATCGTTCAGAATATCAATAATATCCATCGTATGATCAGATTCTAATAGTGGAAACTCATACAAATTTTGCCAAACATCACCTTCACCGCGTTTAGACATCAGAAGATGATCGCTGTTCTTTAAAATAAAATAATTGAAATATCTATCTCTGCTTCCTTTGCCTTTAAGCTTTACAGGCAATTGATTGACCTCGCCGCGTGTAAAGGCGTAGCAAGAAAGGCGAAACATACATTGCTCGCAAAGCGGTTGCTTAGGCTTACAATGGATCGCACCAAAATCCATAATAGCCTGGTTATATTGGGCAGGATGATTGTGATCCAGATTTTCTTTCGCTATCGCCGCGAAAACCTTTTTCCCTTCCGTTGAATTAATGGGAGTTTCTATTCCATAATAGCGTGCAAGTACGCGAAACACATTCCCGTCCAAAACAGCCTGAGCTTCATTATTAGCAAAAGAAGATATCGCTGCAGCAGTGTACTCCCCTACACCAGGAAGGCTTAGTAGGGTCTTATAATCCACTGGAAAAATCCCATTATATTGATCCCGGACAATTCGAGCGGCTTTATGCATATTCCTCCCCCTAGAGTAATACCCCAAGCCTTGCCAAAGGTGAAGAATGTCGTCTTCATCCGCATTTGCAAAATCGACTACGGTATTGAATCGCTCCACAAAGCGATAATAGTACGGCATGCCCTGCTCCACCCGCGTCTGTTGCAAAATAATCTCCGAAAGCCATATTTTGTACGCATCATGTGTTTCTCTCCATGGTAGATCTCGCTTATGCTCTTGATACCATGCTTGCAATTCTTCACCAAATATCATAAACACAAAAATGCATAATTTTTGCCTATTCCAAGCATTAACCCAGTCCCAAGGCTGCTCTTCCTATATTAATTTATCCACAATAGCCGACGTTTCTAAAAATCGATAAACACATTGGAAGGAAGACTTGGAGAATTTTTCCTATATTGACGCCAAAGGGAAGTTTATCAAAGTATGAAGAGTAATTCGCAGACATTTCAATTGTCGACATTGCACCGTGGAAAATACATGTTTATATTGTTGACTTCAATCCTGTTCATTGGAATGGGCATGTCCAAAGTTCCGGTACAGGAAATCCTCAAGATTATCATCGCTCTTTTAATGATTCCCTTCGCCTTATACTTGGCCATTAAGCTTTCGACATTATCGTCGACATGGATTTTAGAAGAAGAAGTGCTCCGCATTAGCAATGCCAAGAAAACAGTCGTTTTTCCTTTAAGCAGTATTTCATATATCCGAAATCTGAAGCGCTCTGGCGGCAACCTAATTATTATCCACCCGGTCAAAGGCCCGGCTTTTCGAACATGGCGCAACAAATTGTTCCAAAAGGAAGACGATCTTCCACTGTTGAGCGAGGCGCTGAGGGCTGCCGATATCGAATATTACGACCTATAAATTCTTGATTCCTTCAGTAACATTTGTTACAAGCTTTTGCAAAGGCAGTATGTACCTTTGTAACATCACTTAAGAACATTGTTATGGTATTGGAATACATCAAACAACCGTGGCCCTGGTATATTTCAGGTCCTTTAATTGCACTGGTCATGTACCTTCTGCTCAAACAGGGCAAGGATTTTGGCATGTCCAACAATTTACGTACAATGTGCACTGTATTCGGTGCAGGCAAAACTTCATCTTTTTTTAGGTTCGACTGGAAGACACAATCCTGGAATCTTCTGCTGGTACTCGGAACCGTTATCGGAGGTTTTATCGCACATTATTTCCTCGACGATGGCACACCGGCACAAATCCATGCGAAAAGTGTGGCAGATCTCAAAGAACTGGGTATTATCGACCATATACAAGGTTACCTACCCGAATCCATTTTCGTTTTTAACGGATCTTTGTTTCAATTTCTAATTTTAAGCATCGGCGGTATATTAATCGGCTTCGGGACGCGGTATGCTGGCGGCTGCTCTTCTGGACATGCCATTTCAGGGCTCAGCAACTTCCAGATCCCATCGTTGATCGCCGTAATCGGCTTCTTCCTCGGTGGAATAATTATGATCCATTTTTTATTTCCCTTAATCTTTGCATAAAATGAAAGCATTAAAATTCATATTAATAGGCATATTATTTGGCATCATCTTGTATAAGTCGGAAGCAGCATCCTGGTATAGAATATACGAAATGTTTCAATTTCGCTCCTTTCACATGTATGGTATCATTGGAACAGCGCTAACAACAGCCATTATTATCGTACAGATCATCAAAAGGAAACAAATTAAGGACAGCCATGGAGCGCACATCACCTTCGTAGATAAAGATAAAAGCATTACCCGGTATCTAGTGGGCGGCACCATCTTTGGTTTGGGCTGGGCGCTGACCGGTGCTTGTCCAGGCCCCATGTTTGCTTTGATCGGAGCCGGTTACTGGACGATTGGCATTGTACTATTGTTTGCCTTATTGGGTACATGGATTTACGGTATCTTGCGCAACAAATTGCCCCATTGACCTACAGGTAGTCTACTATTTTGAAAGCCCACGCGATCAAAAATTAAATTTTTAGCAACAGAAAATGGAATTAATATTTATAGCTGGATTTACATTAGCTGTCGTCGTCGGGCTATCTATGGGCCTAATGGGTAGCGGCGGAAGCATCCTAACACTCCCCATATTTGTCTATATCTTCCATATTGAACCTCAATATGCATTGGACTATTCGCTGTTTTCTATTGGAATATTAGCCTTGGTCGGATCAATTTATCCGTTAAAAAAGAAGGAAATTGACTTGAAAACCACAACTATTTTTCTACTTCCCTCGCTAATTTCAGTCTATTTCACCAAGCGCTATCTTCTCGTTTCTATACCCGAGTCATTCAACATCGGGAGTATGGAGATTTCCAGAAACCATATCATCATGCTATTGTTCTCGATGGTCATATTAATTTCTGCGACGGCGATGGTAAGAAGACAAAAACAGGTACAGGATGCAACATTCAAGGGTAGACCTGCACAAATTTTCAACGTTATCCTTGTCGGCTCACTGGTTGGCATTATGACAGGCTTAGTCGGTGCGGGAGGCGGTTTTATCATTGTACCAGCCCTAGTGTTACTCTTAGGGATTCCACTTAAGCAGGCGATTGCCACTTCTTTGTTCATAATCGGATTAAACGCGTCATTTGGTTTGATCGCAAATTATCATTTCTTACAACATATGAATTGGTTTATATTAGTAACTTTTACATTAATCACGTTAATAGGCCTCCAAATTGGCTCCAAATGGAAAGATAAATTAGATGCAGCAAAATTGAAAGGCATCTTCGGATATTTTTTAATTAGCATTGGCACCCTAATCTTTGCTTTCGAATTCATGCAATTTGTAAATCATTAAAATCACACGTTATGTTTTTTCAACACATTTTTGAATCATCTCTTGCTCATTCGAGTTATATCATTGGCTGTCAAGCAAAAGGAGTAGCTATAGTGATTGACCCCAAAAGAGATGTAGATACCTATCTTGAGATTGCACAAAAGAATAATCTGATCATAACGCATATTGCGGAAACACATATCCATGCCGATTACCTATCCGGCACACTGGAATTGGCAGCATTAACAGGCGCACACCCGTATTTATCCGATGAAGGTGGGGTGGACTGGCAATACGATTTTCCACATAAAGGACTAAAAGATGGCGATCAATTTCAAGTTGGAAACCTCGTTTTCAAGGTTATACATACCCCTGGTCATACACCCGAGAGCATTAGCTTTGTATTGATTGATACACCGGCAACGATGGAACCTGTTATGATTTTTACTGGCGACTTTGTATTTGTTGGCGACATTGGCCGCCCTGATCTATTGGAAAATGCCGCTGGAATGATCGGAACCAAAGAGATCGGAGCACAGCAAATGTACCGTTCATTGCAACATTTCTTGACTTTGCCAGATCATATTCAGATATGGCCTGCTCATGGCGCCGGATCCGCCTGTGGAAAGGCCCTTGGAGCCGTCCCCAGTTCGACCGTTGGCTATGAGAAAATACGGAATTGGGCACTTCAATACCAAAACAATGAAGCTGCCTTCGTGAATGAGCTTTTATCAGGACAACCCGAGCCACCACGCTACTTTGCCATGATGAAAAAACTCAACAAAATAGCACGGCCGTTACAAACAGAAGTTCCTCGATACAACAGGTTAACGAACGAAGCTTTTCTTGATTTATACCACAAAGGAAACACAATTATTGATACACGCCACAAGTTGGACTTTGCAAAGGGATATTTGCCTGGTAACATCAGTATTCAAAACAACAAGACTTTTAATACTTGGGCAGGCTGGATACTTAATTACTCCGATCCTTTTATACTTATTGTAGAAGAAAACCAATTGGACGACGTTGCACGTAAACTTATGCGCATCGGATTGGATCACGTTACCGGATATATTACACCGGATGCAATCCCCAGTTTGGACATCGCATTAGCACATCAACAGCTCATCGGGTTTGAAGAAATGAAGAGCGCTTTGGACAAATCCGACACGCAAATTCTAGACGTGCGCAATGCCAGTGAGTTCGCAGAGGGCCATTTACCGAATGCAACACATCTCTTTGTTGGAACAATTGAGGACAACCTCAGCAAAGTTGACCAAAGTAAACAGCTGTATCTCCACTGTCAATCGGGAGACCGGGCAACCATAGCGGCATCGATATTGGCGAAAAATGGTATTAAGGAAGTCAAAATTTATAGCCCTTCTATTAATGAATGGAAAGCAAAGGGCGGTATTCTTGTTGCCGACTCATTCGCCCCTTATTCGTAACTCGTTCGGAGTTCCCCCACTGTTCGCCCACCTTGCGCCCACCTTGCGCCCACTTATTAGGTGGACGCACAGTGGGAGCAAGGTGGAGAAAACGAGTACGCAAGGCGAACAAGCGGCGAACAAAAGGCGAAGCAGAGCCGAAAGGCACCCGAATAGATTACCTTTCCAACTATTCTACAAACTATTTCTGTTTATTCGCAAGAACTCAATCACCTCATCCTTCTTTTCTTCCAGCTTGCCTTTCTTTTCCGTAAATTGATGATTATAGATCGTCAAATATTGATGGTCGTCCGTTTCAGATTCATATAATTCAGCGGTGGCGAAAGAGAGATGTTCTTCTTCTTCCGATAGATAGTCGTATACATAGGCAAAATCATGGTTGCCCAACGAGCTGACTACGGCATCTTTATCAGCCACATACTTTAACCTTCCCGGCAAAGCGCGTTTATTCATCCATACTTCGTCTTTTTCAGAAAATGGATAGATAGTGATGCCGCGGAAAGCCATAATGATTGGAGTAATCAATATAATACCCATTTCAATAGCCCACACGGCCCACAACATACCGCCCGAAACCGGGCTCTTTTTCAGGGTAAACGTACCTACTTCATTTAAACCTTGCATCGCTTCCCAAATAAATGTCGGGTGTAAGAAAAAAGCTTTAAAACCTTCAAGGTTAAAAGACGATTTTACCCAGGTATCTCCGCCCATTGTTCCTTCCGCATTGTACATTAATGATACAAACAAAGCCCACTGTGCATAAAAGGCTAAAATGGCGACCAATAATGTGATCAAAATGGCTATCCCCCTATTCCTTAATTTCCATTGTTTGAAACAAAAATTCAGCACATAGAATATTCCAGCACCAAAACCTAAGGTAATAAATACATTAAAGTAAATAATGGGTATAAACCATTGTAAAGCGATGTAAACAATAGCCAATACAATGGCACCCAAAGTACCTAGTATCAGGGAACCAACAATAGCTAATACAGGAGCCTTTCCAGAGGACTTATAATATAGATTATCCATAAATAAAAAGTAAAATTGATTTTAACTCAATAAATAAATCCCATAACCAAAACCAAGCCAATTGCACAACCAATGGTAGATTTTCGTCAAGATTTGATGACATTAGCGTCATCAAGCACGTATAAGCGCCATTTATTGAGACAATTTTGTAAGTTTGAGACATGAAAATTAAAATTATATCCTTTTTTACACTTATCTGTGTATTCAATATTTGGGGGGCAGTAGTGAAGGCCCAAAGGAAAGGATTCTGGCAACAGAAAGTTGACTACAAAATGGACGTCAACGTGGATGAAAAAGCATATCAATACGATGGAAAAATGATCTTGAAGTATAGCAATAATTCAGGTCAGTCCCTAAAAAAGGTCTATTTCCATCTATATTTCAATGCTTTTCAACCAGGATCGATGATGGATTATCGCTTAAAAAACATCAGTGATCCCGACAAGCGCATGGTGATTAATGTAGGTACGAAAGAAAAACCAATATATCAAAGCCGTATCGGAGAGCTCCAAACCAATCAAATAGGTTATCAAAAAATCAAAAGCTTAACAATGAATGGGGCTCATACCTCATTTAAAATTGATGGGACCATCTTGGAGGTCACTCTACCGTCGGTTATACAAGATGGCGAAACAGCCCGTTTTGACATGGAGTGGACCGCCCAAGTGCCAGAACAAATCCGAAGAACTGGCCGAAATTCTGCCGAAGGAGTAGCACTCTCTATGGCACAATGGTATCCAAAAATGGCTCAATTTGATGAATTCGGCTGGCATTTAGATGAATATACAGGCCGTGAATTCATTGCTCCCTTTGGTAATTTTGATGTCACTATACGGCTCAACAAAAATTATGTAGTCGGTGCATCAGGTGTTCTTCAGAACCCAGCAGAGGTGAAAGGCTATCAACCGAAGGCAAAGATAAAATTAGACGGCAATAAAGCCACCTGGCACTATAAGGCCCAAAATATCCATGATTTTGTATGGGCCGCGGACCCCAAGTTTGTCGTAGATTCAGCTTCAAGTAAAAACGGAATAAAAGTGTATACCGTATTTTTGCCAACCGACAAAGAAGTGATATCCAATTGGAAAACAGCTATAGGTCTATCCACCGAATTCTTCGATTTTTGTAGTGCAAAGTTTGGAAAATACCCTTGGCCAACATATACCATCATTCAAGGTGGCGATGGGGGAATGGAGTATGGTACAGCTACCCTGATCACCGGTGGACGCAATCTAAAAAGCCTTGTTGGTGTAATATTCCACGAATCAGCACACTCTTGGTACCAGCAATTATTTGGAATCAACGAAACTGTAGATGAATGGTTTGATGAAGGCTTTACCTCCTATGTCGAAGAGCTTGCCATGCAGCATATCTTTGAAAAAAGAGGAGCCATAGCATCCAACCCGCAAATTGCAGCTTACCGTGGTTATTACAAATTAGCGCTTTCTGGTAAAGAAGAACCCATGAGCTTATTGGCAGATTATTATAACACCAATTATGGATACAGCAACGAAGCATACAACAAAGGTGCTGTACTTGCAGAGCAGCTGGGTTATATTATTGGACAGGAAAACTTAGAGAAAACCTTTCTGAAATTTTATGATCTCTGGAAGTTTAAACATCCGACCCCTAATGATTTCAAACGCGTTGCTGAAGAAGTTTCGGGGATCAACCTGAAATGGTATTTCAACCTGTTTATCAATACCACCCGTCAAATCGATTACGCCATTGAAAAAGTAACAGATAAAGAAATTCTTTTGGCTAACAAGTCTAATTTTGCCATGCCACTGGATGTTCTCGTAGAATACACCGATGGAAGCAAGGAACTCTTTTATATCCCTTTGCGTGAAATGCGTGGAGAAAAAACGGAAGAACATTTTGACATTTACAAAGGTGTTAAAAGAACCGTGCTCGAAGACTGGTTCTGGACGAAACCCGATTATACCATTCCGCTATCAAAGACACCAAAAGCAGTAACAATTGATCCTTCACTGCGCTTGGCAGATGTAGAATCGTCAAATAACACCTTTAGCAAATAACGAAACACAGGCTATCGCAGCATAAAGGACAAAAAACAGCTTCCAATCCAAGTATATTCCATACGGTTTGGAAGCTGTTTTTTTATTTGGACACTTTCGTCGCAAATTGGATACCCATTATCGCAAATCCATCTTGCTTGGCTGCCCGTGATGGACGTCATAAAATATTCATCCTACGCTAAAGCCAATACATGGATGGCTACTTTTAAGGGCTATCCAGTGAAATACAACACGTATTACGCCGACAAGAGTCTATAGGAGAAGAAATCATACGAATAAAGAGCCAAGTTGATTAGGTCTTGGTATATTTGTACCTATGATTTATGTCCATATCCCATTCTGTAAACAGGCTTGCCATTATTGCGATTTCCATTTTAGCACTTCACTTCAGTACAAAAGCGAGATGATCAATGCTATAAAACGGGAAATTGCGCTTAGAGCAGTGTATTTGGAAGACAAAAAGATCGAGTCTATCTATTTTGGAGGCGGCACACCGTCCTTATTGGAAGCGGATGAGATCGCGCGGATCATCGAGACGATCGCGAAGCATTTTGATATTGCAAATCACGCTGAAATTACACTAGAAGCCAATCCAGACGATCTAAATGCCGCCAAAGTAAACAGTCTGCGGAATACAGCAATCAATCGATTCAGCATAGGTATACAGTCATTCTTTGAGGAAGATCTCCAATGGATGAACAGAGCGCATAATCAACAGGAAGCAGTCGCATCGATAATGCGCGTGCAAGATGCAGGCTTTGAAAATATTACCTGTGACCTTATTTATGGCTATCCGTTATTGACAACGGAAAAATGGCGTCATAATATGCAACAACTGATTGACTTTGAAATTCCTCATATTTCTTCCTACTCCATGACTGTGGAAAAGAAAACAGCATTAGACCACTTCATAAAAAAAGGGATAACTCCAGCCATAGATTCTGATCAGGCAGCTGATCAGATGAGTCTTCTTATTCATACCTTGAAATCCGCGGGATATGAGCAGTACGAAATTTCCAATTTTGCAAAAAACGGCGTTTATGCCCGTCACAATACAAATTATTGGAAAGGCAAACATTATCTTGGTATCGGCCCTTCAGCTCATTCATTCAATGGAACTTCAAGGTCCTGGAATGTTTCTAATAATGCTAAATATATGACATCCATTAATTTAGATCAACTTCCCCTGGAAATTGAGGAGCTTTCCACGCTTGACCAGATCAATGAAAATATCATGACATCGTTGCGAACCATGTGGGGACTAGATCTAATTGCACTGGAAAGTAAGTTTGGACGATCCGTTAAAGATCGCGTCTTAAAAGAAGCTGAACCATTTATAGCAGCGAAGAATCTTATTTTGGAGGCAAACAACTTACGTTTAACAGATGCGGGCAAATTAATGGCAGATCGTATCATGTCTGATTTATTTATAATAGAAGATTAGCAAATAAAGATATTATATTTTATAAAATCATTAATACAAAAAGCGATTTAGCGCTAAAAATTGTGAAAATGGAAATTTAAGACAGTTTTCTACCTACTTTGTCCTATGTTTGTAACATAATCTATTATAAAATTATTATGTCACACAAGCCATCTTTTGACTTAGAGATCAAAAGTTACAGAGAGCAACATAATGCTGCCGTAAACTTAATTCAAATTGTCAGCAACCTGTGGTATAACCACGCCGTAGAGCTCGTATTCTTTCGAAATCGACTCTTTGATGCAAAACCGAGTGCTATCCTAAACCTGATTCAGGAAAGTGCCCTGCTTACCGACGAGCCGGTCGACATTCTTGACACACTGCAAATCGCACAGCTATTGGAAAAATCGCCACTTTCTCCCGCTCGTATTGACCTTGGGAAACTCACTTTACAGGCCAAGAAAAAAACCTTTTCCGCTAATGACCTACACAATTTCATCACTGCGGAGTTACAGGACATGCATCAACAGGAGAAATTGAAGCCACGTGATGTGGTGCTTTATGGCTTTGGTCGTATCGGTCGCTTACTCGCCCGCGAACTTATGCTTAACACCGGTGCGGGACAGCAGCTTCGTCTCCGCGCCATTGTAACTCGCGACGTCAATGATAGCAAATCGATCCTGAAAAGAGCGGCACTATTAAAAACGGATTCCATACACGGTGCATTCGAAGGCGATGTGCAGGCCGATATAGCAAATCCGGCACTCGTCATCAATGGAATTACCGTCCATCTGATCTCCGCAAAACAACCCGAGGATATTGATTACACAGTCTATGGTATAGAAAATGCTTTAATCATCGACAATACAGGGGCTTTTCGCGATGCGCAGGAACTTAGTCGCCACCTGAAATCCAAAGGCGCCGAACAAGTATTATTAACAGCTCCCGGGAAAGGGGTCCCAAATATCGTATATGCGGTCAACGAAAATGATAGCGATTTGCAAAAACATAAGATCTTTTCCGCGGCCTCTTGTACCACTAATGCGATATCTCCAATTTTAGCTGTACTTGAAAATACAATAGGAATAGATAGAGGGCATATTGAAACCATACACTCCTATACCAACGACCAGAATCTTGTCGACAATATGCACAAGAAATCCAGACGGGGCAGGGCAGCCGCACTCAATATGGTCATCACCGAAACTGGAGCAGGGGATGCCGTTGCAAAAGTGTTGCCTTCGCTAACGGGCAAACTGACTTCAAACGCTATTCGTGTTCCCGTCCCAAATGGGTCATTGGCGATATTAAATCTTCAAATCAAATCCAAAACTACAGTCAACGACATCAATGCCCTTTTAAAAAAGGCATCGCTGCAGGGTAACCTTGTTGAACAGATTATGTTTTCCAAAAACAATGAACTTGTTTCATCGGATATCATTGGCACCAGTGCCGCTGCCATAGTCGATGCTCCGGCAACGATAGTTTCGACGGACGGCAGAAACATTGTTCTGTATATCTGGTACGATAATGAATATGGATACTCACATCAGGTGATGCGCTTATCCCGCCATATTACCGGTGTAAGAAGGTATACTTACTATTAAACTGTAAAGTATAAGCGGTAGCTGTGCAGCCTCCGCTTATACTTTAGCAAGATTACTTTTAAGGTATTTCATAATAATCGGTGTTGCTCCAGCATTCTGCAGCACGTAATCACGGGCCAACTTCCCTGCTTCCTGACGGAAAGGGCCATCTTGAAGAGCAGCAAATGCTTTATTAAGTTCTTTAACACTTCCAATAGAAAAACCTGCACCACGCTGTACAATATCTTTCGCCTCCTGAAACTTTTTGAAAATGGGACCAAATAGAACCGGTATGCCATAAGTTGCGGCCTCCAGCGTATTATGTATCCCCACCCCAAATCCACCACCAATATAGGCTATTTGGCCATAACCATACAGCGAAGAAAGCATACCGATATTGTCGATAACTAATACACGAGCATCTGCTATTGTAACAGCATCATAATTGGCCATATTCGAAAAACGGAGCGCTTTTGGCCAAAGGTTGAAGATACTCGCCAAATGTGACTCATGAATCTCGTGCGGAGCCAAGATGAGTTTATAGGCCGGATAATCCGCAAATAATTCTCTTAGTATTTGCTCATCTTCTGGCCAGGTACTTCCAGCCACCAAAGTTGGATGTTCTCCAATAAATTGGATGACCTCCGGAATCACTTTCTTACTTTTAGGAAGGTCTACTACCCGATCAAATCGGGTATCTCCAGCAAGCCCGGCGTTGCGTATCCCAAATTCTTTTAAAAGACGTAAACTTTCTTCATTTTGCACAAAAAAGTAAGTCACATAGCCTAAAATCTGAAGAAAAAAGTTACCATATGCCTGAAAAAAGATCTGATCGGGTCTAAATATTGCTGAGATCAAAAACAAAGGAATCCCTCTGCTATACAGCCCCTCAAAAAAATAATACCAATATTCATATTTTGTGAATACGGCGAAGCTTGGCTTGATGAGGTCAAGGAAAAGTCGCGCGTTCTGTGCTGTATCATAGGGAAGATAAAACACATAATCAGCCAAAGCCGTATTTTTTCGGATCTCAAAGCCCGAGGGAGAGTAAAATGTTACAATTATTTTATGATCCGAATAAGTATTTCTTACGGACTCCAAAACAGGTCTTCCTTGCTCAAATTCTCCCAATGAAGCAAAATGAAACCAAACATGTTTTTGGGTAGAATCAACCGTTTGTTTCATCCTGTGATACCAGTCTTTTCGCCCTGTTACCATGAGCCTGGCCTTACCATGAAAAGGAGCCAAAATACGCAGTAAGAGTCCATAGAGAACGATTCCAATTGAATAAAGCAAACGCATGTTTTTAAAATAATGTTTATCTTAGTCAAAGATATTAAACCCATTTCATTAAAAGGAAAGCACGAGTGGAAAATAAAAATCAAAATTATCCGCGTGCCGGAGCATAGGGAACAATATCTTATATTTTGCCTTACCCGCAAGAAAGACTTTACTTACTATAATCAACAATAATGAACAAAAAAATATTAGTCACAGGAGGAACAGGTTACATCGGCTCGCACACCGTGGTCGAACTACATCAAGCAGGATACATACCTGTCATCATAGACGATCTATCCAATTCAAACATCAAGATTTTGGATCAGATTGAGAAGATCATCGGGGTTAAGCCCGAATTTCACCAATTTGACCTGTGTGACACAAACCGTGTGGACGAATTTGTGAAAGAAAATACGGACATTTCAGGGATTATACACTTTGCCGCGTCAAAGGCCGTTGGTGAATCTGTAAAAAAACCTTTAAAATATTACCACAACAATTTTTTCTCGTTAATCAATTTGTTAGAAGCGTATCAAGATAAGCCGATAAATTTTGTTTTCTCTTCAAGCTGTACTGTATATGGCGAACCAGATACACTTCCTGTCAATGAAAGTGCACCTGTAAAAAGAGCTACTTCTCCTTATGGTAATACCAAACAAATTGCGGAGGAAATTCTAGAAGAAACAGCTACTGCATACGATAACTATAATATTATCGCATTGCGCTACTTCAATCCCGTTGGAGCGCATGAGTCTGCATTGATAGGCGAATTACCAAACGGTGTGCCCCAGAATTTATTACCATTCATTACACAAACCGCAATCGGTAAAAGAGAAAAACTAACAGTTTTCGGTGACGATTACGACACCATAGATGGCTCCTGTGTAAGGGATTATATCCATGTGGTTGATTTGGCAAAAGCACACGTTGCAGCAATCAACTTATTGGACAAAGGAAATCCGAACGGGAAATATGATGTATTCAATGTGGGTACCGGAAAGGGGTATTCAGTACTCGAAGCCATCAAAGCGTTTGAAAAAGCATCCGGTCAAAAATTGAATTATGAAATTGGCCCACGCCGGGATGGCGATGTCATCAAGGTTTATGGTGATGTGACCAAATCTGCGGAACAACTACATTGGAAAGCCGAACTGGGAATTGATGAAATGATGGCTTCTGCTTGGGCTTGGGAAAAGAATCTGAAAGCAAATCCTTTGGATTAAATAGGAGCCCATTGAGCTCTACGTTTAATATGACCGTCCAGTTTAACTGAGACGGTCATATTTTGGGCTTTCAGAGCTTCCATCTCTCCATGATCACATGCTGATCTAATTCTCAACTATCAGTAGCGCTCTTCGCTACCTTCAATTTGTCCACCCTTTAATACGCGTGCAAATTAAACAAATTCTTTGTCGGAAATGTATTCCATGAGTATCCCAGCCTGATCTCCAAGTTTCTTTTTCAAACGCTGCATCGATTTTTTGATCGCATCTGGAGTAACCCCCAAAACATTGGCAACTTCCTTATTATTAAGTCCCAATTTCATCAGTACAATTACACGTAAATTGGATTCGGTGATATCGGAAAATTTAGATTGTATCTCTTGTAATAGATTAGGAAACTCTTTCATAATCAGCAGTTTAAATTCCTGCCATTTTTCCTCTGTTATCAAATGCGACTGCAATAATATTTTAAGCTCCTCTCGATCTCTTTCAACATTATTGCCCTTTTCTTCTAGTAATGCTGAAAGCACATTGATCTGTTCATTGTTTCGCTTAAGATAAGCTACATACTCTTCAACCTGACTTTTTGAACTCATTAGCTCCCTATCTAGTTCAGCCTTTGTATACTTCAGGTTGAGTAGCTGATATTCATAATCGCGAATACGTTGTCTTGTCCGATAGCGAACGGCGTTGTAAACAAAGAAAAATAGCACCAATACCAATAAACTCAATATGAGCCATAATCTTCTTTCGGCTTGCTTTTTCTTAATTACAGCCTGCGCTAAAGATAATTTATCCGCATACTTCTGTTTATCAGCCATAAATTTCAATTGGGATAATACAGGATCTCCGTCGAGAAATTGTAACGAGTCCTGCAGACGCTCAATCCTCCTACGTGCATCTAATTCATGCCCAATTTCCCGATTATGAACGGCCAAATGTAATTTATGAATTTCAAGTTCCAATATCGTCTTCTTATCATCTGACCCTGATAAAAGCAATTCAGCCTCTTTAATCATGTGGGGAACATCATTTATTTCTTGCCTGGCAATATTTATTCTAATCTGCATCATTAAGGCAAAAATCGTATTTCGTTTATCGCCTATTGATCTAGAAATTTCAAGATCCTTATCTAACAAAGATAAGGCCTTACGATAGTCTTTCATGCCTTCAAAGACAGCGGCTTGATTGCCCAAAACCTTCGCGTAGCGCAATGAGTCATTTTCTGAAAGAGCCAAGGATTGAGCTACTTCAAAATTTTTCATGGCCTGCAACGTATCCCCTCTACTTTTAAGCGTCAACAGCCCTAAATTGTCTAGAATTTCGGCCCTCAATCTAGGCGAAATTATTTCCTGTTGTTGGCCTAAGGTCAAGTACTTGATTCCAGAAGTATAATCACCCAAGGTCCCAAAAAAATAACCAAGCTTTTTATAGGTCTGTACGATATCCAACACCAGTTCTTTCGGTAAATCTTCAAGGCCTCTTTCGCCTTCAAGAATAAATGGCAAAGCTTCAGATGCTTTTAAACATCTATACAGATAAAAGCCATACATGACTTTCACCCAAGTTTTCACATTTTGATAACTGTATCCCTCATCTAGATCCAATGCTTTAAGATAGTATTTATCGCTAAAGCTATTTCTCCTCCCTTCATTATTAAAAGAATGGTCGGCTAGCAAACAATAATAGATTGCAAGAAGCGCCTTGTCATTTTTTCGTACAGCTTGGCTAAAATACGGTGCAAGATATTTATTCAACGCCAGATTGGAAGATTGATATTGCGCGGATTCTTTTATGATTGTTTCATAAAAGTTTTTTTCTTCTATCGACGGGTTTGAACTCATAAGTCCCATTCCACGGGTAATGTGAAACGGTATAATTGCTACCAAAAAAACAATTAGAAAAAATCTAGACATATAGGTGCAGGCATTGAAAATCATATTAAAATTAAAAAATAATTTTAATTAAATCACCATGGGGCCTAATCAAACCAAAATTGGAGGCTAATCTACCTACCGTAGGCTATTATAGAAAAAAGATCGTATACTAGTTAATATCCGCTGGATAAGGCCTGATTAGTTACACTAATTACTATTCATTGACAAAATGATAGATATGATATGGTGTTATCGCTTGAGTTAACTGAACATCGTGTTCGTTTCGATCCGTAATAACATCAATCGGCTCAAAAAAAGACAATCCAATACGCTGAACATCAACTTTACATTGAGAAAAGAAACGGTCATAAAAGCCTTTTCCATATCCCACTCTATAACCAAAAAGATCAAAGATTAATAAGGGCACAAGAACCATATCGATATCCGACGGAGCAACTTCAACACCTGCAGTTGGTTCTGATATTCCCCATGCATTCTTTTCAAATCTCATTTGCGTATCAAATAGATAATGCTGCATCGAATAGTCTTCAAAGCTAGATCTTGAAACAGCGATTTTTATCTGCGGATAAAATTCTTGAAGATAATTTAGGATTGCATAAGTATCTGGCTCGTGATATTTTTCAATAGGAATAAAAACGTGTAAAAGGCTCACTTTGGAGAGATCAATTTTCATAAATTGCTTCAAAAGCATACTATTGAGGACTGCCTCTCTGGCAACAGACAATTGACATCTCTTCGCTTTGTAAGTACGCCTAAGCTCATTCTTCGATTTCATCTAAATAATTTTTTCATGACAAAACAACTCCTATCTATAACTTAAAGATGGCATTCCATCGGGCTCATTCAATTATAAACAAGACAACCCATCATCAATTGCATTCACATAAGCCATAAGATCAAGGCGAACCTTCCCAAAAACTAAAAAGTCCCCTATTCTACTTTATTGGATTTTATAAAGATAAAAAAACGGCCTTGTAGCGAGCGCTAACAAGACCGAATAATCAACCTAAACCTAAAATCTTTATGTTATTTTACGCGCTCGATATAGTTACCGGTTTGCGTATCAACTCTTACTTTCTCACCTTGATTAATGAACAACGGTACCATAATCTCTACACCTGTTTCTACGGTTGCCTTTTTTAAGGCGTTTGTAGACGTATCTCCCTTTACTGCCGGTTCCGTATATGTGATTTCCAGTTCAACACTTTTCGGTGCTTCTGCCATGATAGGCTCATCACTTTCAAAAGCAATAATGACAGTCATCCCCTCTTTCAAGAAACGGGCTGAATCACCGAACAAAAACTTAGGAATATTAAATTGCTCATAGGTACTATTATCCATTACAACGAAGAATTCACCATCTTCATATAAATATTGATAATCGTTTGTTTCTACACGTGCAATTTCCACAGATTCGTCAACTCTGAAACGATACTCAACTAACTTACCCGTCTTAACATTACGCATTCTAGCTTGATAAAACGCGCGCAAATTACCTGGTGTACGGTGTATATATTCTTCTACGGAAACTAATTCTCCGTTAAATCTTAAAATATTTCCTGATTTTACCTCTGATGCCTTAGCCATTCTTTGAATTGAACTTTAAACGGTTATCTCATTATTGAGTCGTCAAAAATACAAAAACTAATTGTGTTATAAAAATTTCCTTTACTACTTTTTATGTAAAATACTGTTTTCAATAGGAAGAAAAATTATCCTTAGCATTCGGAAGGTAAATACACTAAAAACGTAATTTATTAGGGATTATGGACACAGCGATCGAGGTGAAAGAAAGATGAAGGGAACCAGTAATACTTAGGTTTTAAAGTCCAGAATTGAAATATGTTCATCACAAAACGCATATTCTTTTTTCTGATTTGAACAGACGACAAGAATTCTTGATTTTAATTTTGTTCGTTCGATTAAAGTTAAGTACCACTCTTCGCCGGAACTATCCAAATTACTTGTAGGTTCGTCCAACATGACCAACGAAGATGCGGAACAACACGCTAGCGCCAGTTTTACCCGTTGTCGCATACCTGATGAAAAAAAACGTATCTCTCTATCGAGCGCATGCTCTAATCCCAATAAGCTGATAACAGCTTCTTTATCAAAAGAAGGAAGATAGCTTTTAAATTTAAAATGGAAATCAATCAGCTCCATTAAAGTAAATTCCTCTATCAATTCAACGTATGGAGCTGCAAGGGAAAGTTGCTGATATACTTGATCCACATCTAAAAATTCGTCTCCATAGTGATAGAACAATTCACCTTCAGAAGGTGTCAAACTACTTGAAAGCACTTTCAGAAAAGTAGATTTTCCCGAACCATTATGACCAAGGATGGCATAACTCTTTCCGGACTCAAAGGTATAGTTTATATGCCTAAAAATCCATTCATTGTTATACCTCCTACCAATATCCTTTAATGTAATTTTCAAATTCACAAGAATCGATAACGCGATTACATCGCTCTATTATTGAATCCTTTCATAATACCTCGGCCGGAATTCCGAATAAAATCCAAAATTTCATCCCGAATTTCTGTTGCCTGATATTCAGCCTCTATAATTTCTATAGCCTTGGCTAAATTTCTATTTTGGACAAAAAGAATTCGATAAAGGTTCTGAATTTCGGCGATCTGATCTTCCGAAAATCCTCTTCTTCTTAATCCAACTGAATTAATCCCTGCATAAGAAATAGGTTCGCGCGCTGCTTTAACAAAGGGGGGAATATCCTTACGTACCAATGAACCACCGGTGACAAATGCATGCGAACCAATTTTGACAAATTGATGAACAGCTACCATTCCAGCCAGTACGACATAGTCACCCACGGTAATATGTCCTGCAAGCGTACTATTATTTGAGAAAACACAATTATCTCCTACTTCACAATCATGCGCAACATGACTGTATGCTTGAATTAAACAATTTTTTCCAATGACTGTTTTATATCTATCTTTGGTGCCTCTATTGATCGTTACGCACTCCCGTATGGTCGTATTATCACCAATTTCCACTGTCGTAATCTCACCATCAAATTTTAAATCTTGCGGCTCTCCAGAAATTACTGCACCGGGATATATTTTACAATTTTTTCCTATTCGTGCTCCATCCATAATCGTCACATTTGAGCCTATCCAAGTGCCTTCACCAATGATGACGTCTTTATAAATGGTTACAAATGGTTCGATGACCACATTTTTAGCAATTTTTGCTTCAGGATGAATATAAGCTAATGGCTGTATCATCTATACTACTTTAGTTGTTATTTACTCTTACGATCTGAGCCATAAGCTCGGCTTCACATACGATCTTCTCCCCTACCATGGCCACACCTTTCATTTTTGCGATACCTCTTCGAATCGGCTCCATCAAATCGCATCTAAAAATAACAGAATCTCCTGGAGTTACCTGCGCTTTAAAACGGGCATTTTCAATTTTCAGAAATAAAGTTAGCCAATTTTCCGGATCAGGAACTGTTTTAAGAACCAAAATCCCACCTGTTTGCGCCATAGCCTCTACTTGCAATACACCTGGAAATAATGGCGCCCCGGGAAAATGTCCCATAAATAAATCTTCGTTCATGGTAACATTCTTCAAGCCTACAACATGTGTTTCGGTCAATTCAAGAATCTTATCCACCATAAGCATAGGCTGACGATGCGGCAAAATCTTCATAATTTCTACCGTATCGTATAATGCTGGCATATTAGGATCGTAAACTTTAATTTTTTTACGTGTTTTATCTTTCTTAATCTGCTCCTTTATTTTTTTCGCAAAGGCAACATTGGCGGCATGCCCCGGCCGAGCAGCCATAATATGGCCCTTCAGCGGTCGCCCAACGAGTGCCAAATCTCCAACCATATCCAACAATTTATGTCGGGCAGGTTCATTTTGGTAGCGCAATTGATTATTGTTTAATATTCCTTCTTTGGCAACTGCAACGGTTTCCTTATGAAAAAGATGAGCTAATTTCTGTAATTCTTCAGGCGAAGTCTCCTTATCCACAATAACAATGGCATTACTTAGGTCACCACCTTTAATAAGCCCATGATCCACCAACATCTCTAACTCATGCAAAAAGCAAAAGGTACGTGAAGATGAAATTTCGGATTTAAAATCGTCAATTGACGTAATCGCAGCATGCTGGCTTCCCAACACCGGCGAGTTAAAATCGATCATGCAGGTCATCCTATAGCCATCCATCGGCATACCCAATATCTCGACTTTTCGATCAGGCTCAGCATAATGGATATTATTGGAAATCTCATAATAATCTCTGTCAGCATCCTGCTCCTCAAAGCCTGCCTCTTCAAGCAGCTTTACAAAAATAGCTGAACTTCCATCTAAGATAGGTATCTCGGGACCATCGATATCAATCAGGACGTTATCAATTTGTAAACCAATTAACGACGCCATCAAATGTTCAATTGTACTTACACTTGCACCGTTCTGAGTAATTGTCGTCCCCCTCGAAGTGTCCGTCACGTTATCTGCATCAACCAAAATTTCTGGCTGCCCCTCCAAGTCTACACGCCTGAACTTAAACCAGTGATTTTCCGGAGCTGGTTTGATGGTCATCGACACAATTTTCCCTGTATGAAGACCTACCCCCGAAATCTCAACCTCGTTTTTGATGGTTCGCTGTTTTACATTCATTTCTAATAACATATTTTTAAATCAAAACTTCTTTTGACAAAACATTTGTTGATTATGCTATATCGGTCAATGATATAGTTATACGATAAACTACTGTTTCATCACAATTAAAGAACAGCTTATTTTCAATGAAAAATAATTATTTTAATTTTTTTTCTACTAATTTTTCTAACTCCTGGATCCGCTTTTCCAATTCAGGAAGGCGAGCAAAGATTACATTTGACCGCAATTGTGGCTGATAAGGCATCAATGGCGTACCGCCCCACTTCTTGCCCTCTTCTTTGATCGATCTATTCACTCCGGACTGGGCCTGAATTTGGGACCCCTTAGCAATAACGATATGCCCAACTACACCAACCTGACCGCCCAATACCACATGCTCTCCAATTTTTGAACTACCGGAAATACCCGTCTGCGCCGCAATAACAGTATTCTTTCCAATATCAACATTATGGGCAATCTGAATCAAATTATCCAACTTCACGCCATGACGAACAATGGTAGCTCCCATGGTTGCTCTGTCAATTACGGTATTGGCACCAATCTCAACATTATCCTCTATCTGAACATAGCCAATCTGAGGAACTTTTTTATATGTCCCGTCTTCTTGTGGTGCAAATCCAAATCCATCTGATCCGATGACAACACCTGAATGTACTACCACATTTTTACCGATCTTACAATCATGATAAATCTTCACTCCTGGATAGAGCGTTGTATTATCTCCAATAGTAACTTTATCTCCAATATAAACCTGTGGGTAAATTTTCACATGATCACCGATCGATGCTCCTCTGCCTATATATACAAATGCACCGATATAGCCCCCTTGGCCGATTTCAGCCTCGTCATGTATAAAATGAGGTTCCTCTCGCCCACTTTTGTCAAGGCGAAACTCATTATACATATTTAGGACAGTAGAAAAAGCAGCATAGGCGTTCTTAACCCGTATAATCGTTAATGCAGGCTTAGTCGAATGTGTCAATTGCAAATCTTCATTAATAATAACAATCGAGGCATCAGTAGTATATATAAAATGCTCGTATTTGGGATTTGACAAAAAAGAAAGATCACCTTTTTTACCCTCCTCAATTTTGGCAAGGTTACCTACCGCAACCTCTGGATTTCCTTCAATCCGTCCTTCTAATAATGTCGCTATTTGTTGCGCAGTAAATTGCATGGTACAAATCTATGTTTTTTTATTAAAAAATAACTACTTGACAGAAGGAATTGCAACATATCCCACCTCTTTTGGATAACACAAAGCATATTTTGCGACATTTTTCGACAGCGCTTCTAAATTCCCCAGATCAGAAGCCTCCGTTATATCGACAAGTTCGCCCGATTTTAACAAAATTTTTATTTGATCCTGGGATGAATTATACGCGCGATTCTGAATTTCCTGAGTAAATACATAATAATGCATATCCTCCATCGCCACGCCGATTTCGGCTTGTACTTTTGCTTTCACCAAATCAATATATTCGCGCGAAAAAGGTTTGTTGCTCAATACAGAGCGATATAGATCACGCTTCATTACCCGTTGACACATTGTACTTAGAATATGGTCCTCATGACACTCCCATGTTTTTATGGCAGACATAATGTCTGTATCATCCAAACGAGTAAACCAGTCTAAATGCAACGGGTTGTCCAAAAAATTACTTTTATTGATTTGTTGGCTTAAAAACCAATGAAAAGCTGGAGTAGAAAAGAGTTGATGGCCAGCAGCCGTCAAATATTTTGCCCGCTGCAGAATTTTAATCAGCAACTGTTCGGCACCAATAACGGTTTTGTGCAGATATACTTGCCAATACATCAGTCGCCGTGCTATAAGAAATTTCTCCACTGAATATAGCCCTTTATAATCCACAACAATTTCATCCGCTACCACGTTGAGCATTTTTATGATACGGTCAAATGAAATCACTCCCTCAGATACTCCCGTAAAAAAGCTATCCCTATTGAGGTAGTCCATTCGATCAACATCCAACTGGCTCGACACCAATTGGTGAAGAAATTTGCGCTCGTATTTGTCATTAAAAATGGTAATTGCAAGGCTCAACCTTCCGTCTAAATCCTTATTGATTCGATCCATTAACAACGAAGACAGCAACTCATGCGAAACGCCTTCAATTAAGCTATGTTCTAACGAGTGGGAGAAGGGGCCATGCCCAATATCATGGAGTAAAATAGCTGAAAGAGCGGCTTCCTCTTCCACGTCCGAAATGAATACACCCTTGCTTCTTAATGTTTCCAAAGCCATTGCCATCAAATGCATGGATCCAATGGCGTGCTGAAAACGAGTGTGTAAAGCACCTGGATAGACGAGATGTGTCATACTCACCTGCTTGATATAGCGAAGTCGCTGAAAATAAGGATGCTGTACCAAATCAAAGACCAATCCTGTGGGGATCGAAACAAACCCGTATACCGGATCATTTATAATTTTATTTTTGTTCAAGGTGGCGACAAATTAAGGCAATCATCAACACTATAAATTATGAAACCTGGCTCTTAAATCCTGAACGCTGGGTTAACATCAGTATAAACTTAAAACAAAGATAGTTAGTTCATCGTTAAGAAATGTTAAAAATAAAATCTAAAGCACGATATTTGCTTAAGTTAGCATGAGATCAAAAATCCGTTAAATAGGTAAGAGTTGTTCTTTTACACTATTCTATTCATAGAAACACGGTCCTCCTCTAGTAATTAAACACATATATAGCAGATGCAAAAAACACATATTCTCTGGGCTGATGATGAAATTGACTTTCTAAAACCACATATCCTATTTTTAGAAAGCAAAGGATATAAAGTTGACACCGTCAATAATGGAAATGATGCAGTTGAAGCCTTTAAAAATGGTTTTTTTCATCTCGTTTTTTTAGACGAGAATATGCCCGGTCTGACCGGACTTGAAACACTCGGTATACTAAAGTCTATCAATCCTTCTGTACCTATTGTGCTGGTCACTAAAAATGAAGAAGAACATGTCATGGAAGATGCGATAGGTTCTAAAATTGATGATTACCTGATCAAGCCGGTCAATCCCAAACAGATCTTGATGACCATAAAGAAATTGACTGAAAACAAGCGCCTCGTCAATGAAAAAACATCTATGGCCTACCAGCAGGACTTCCGTAATTTGGGGATGACTCTCAACGAAAACCTAGATTACGACCAATGGTCGGAAGTATACAAAAAGCTTGTGTACTGGGAGTTGTCTCTAGAGAAACTTGAAGATAATAATATGCATGAAATTCTGACCATGCAAAAATCTGAAGCAAACATGCAGTTCTCAAAATTCATAGAGAATAACTATATCCATTGGATTAATCGTCCCGAAAACGGCCCTATACTCTCACATCAGTTGTTTAAGAAAAAAGTATTCCCTACGCTGGAAGATGATGTACCTACATTTTTCTTCTTAATAGACAACTTGCGGTTTGACCAATGGAAAATTATCAATGAAGTCATCACCGACTATTTTAGACTGGAGGAGGAAATAAACTATTTCAGTATTTTACCAACAGCAACACAATATGCTAGAAATGCTATTTTTAGTGGACTAACCCCGTTAGAAATGGAAAAACGTTTTCCGAAATTGTGGCAAAACGACGAAGACGAAGGCGGTAAAAATCTATACGAGGATAAATTTTTGGAGGATCAGATTAAGCGCCTTTATCGAAAGCCAATAAAACACTCTTACACAAAAATTCTGACATTGGAACAAGGAAAAGACGTTGTAGACAATCTCGGAAATTTAATGCACAATCAGCTTAATGCATTGGTGTATAATTTTGTGGATATGCTATCTCATGCACGTACAGATAGCTCTATGATTCGCGAATTAGCAAACGACGAGGCAGCATACCGTTCACTCACGTTGTCTTGGTTCGAGCATTCCCCCTTATTAGAGGCGATCAAATGGCTCTCCCAAAAAAAGGTTCGGGTGATTATCACCACTGACCATGGGACAATCCGTGTGAAAAAGCCAAGTAAAATTGTGGGGGATCGAAATACAAATACAAATTTAAGATATAAACAGGGCAAAAATCTGAATTATATCGACAAAGACGTCTTCGCTATCAAAAACCCACATGAAGCACAATTGCCCAAACTTCACGTGAGCTCAACCTACGTATTTGCCAAGGAGGACACCTATTTTGTCTACCCGAACAACTACAACCAATTTGTCAATTACTTTAATGGAACGTTTCAACATGGCGGGATCTCTTTGGAAGAAATGATTATCCCCTTTGCGACATACTTACCGAAATAGTAATTTTGCAGCATGGAAATTATTGTAAATTCGATAGCAGATTTATCGCAAGCAGCTGAAACACTTTTAACCAGTTTTCCGGAGGATCGCATTTTTTTGCTATATGGTCCAATGGGGGCAGGGAAAACAACTTTTGTAAAACACCTCTGCGAACAATTAAATGTCCAAGACAGCACATCGAGCCCGACATTCTCCATCGTCAATGAATACGAATCTGCTATTGGCCCCGTATATCATTTCGATTTTTACCGTATCAAAGACGAACAGGAGGCATTTGATTTTGGCTACGAGGAATACTTTTATTCAGGAGCATACTGCTTTGTGGAGTGGCCAGAAAAAATCCCCAATTTACTTCCTGAAGAAGCAAAGGAAATACACATCAGCATCATAGATGCAACAACACGTCAAATCTCTATTCATTAACTTACTTTTTTGACCCCCAATATGGCTCAATCATCCTCTTGTCAATATATTCCATCTGATATTCATGTGCCTGGTTTATCTGCTATACACGCCGAAAATCTTAGCTTTTCCTTTCATGAGAACAGCATGCAATTTGCTGTCGAAAACAGTTCCTTCGACATTGAAGAAGGAAAAATAACCGCGATTATCGGTGAGTCCGGAAGTGGGAAAAGTACCTTGTTGAGGCTTATATACGGATTATTGGAACCCACAGAAGGTGTGGTGCGCTATAAAGGCTGGCAGGTACCTACACGCAAAGATAAGTTAATTCCCGGTCACGATGCGATGAAATTAGTCTCGCAGGGTTTTGACGATTTAAATACATATGCCAACGTGTGGGACAATGTTGCATCGCAATTGCCAAATACAAATATCAAACGTAAACAAGATAAAACTGCGGAAATACTGCAACGTCTTCGCATAGACCACCTTGGGCGAAAAAGAGTAGCAGATATCAGTGGCGGAGAAAAGCAGCGCGTTGCAATCTGCCGTGCGCTCATCAATGAGCCCGAAGTTTTACTTATGGATGAACCCTTTAATCAGGTTGACGCCTCTTTTCGCGACACGCTCCAACAAGATATAAAGGATATCGTTAAAGAAACTGGGCTAACTGTTATCCTCGTTTCTCACGATCCGACTGAAGTACTTGCTTTAGCTGATAATCTTATCGTGATGAAAGAAGGTAAAATTCTAGATCAAAATAACCCACATCAACTCTATGACAATCCTTCGCACCCTTATACCGCCCAATTGTTGGCAAAAAGTAATATCTTGAATGTCCAGCAAGCTCAAAGCTTAGGGATAACAACCGAAAAACCTATAGCAATCCATCAGGAATGGATTTCAATAAGTTCTTCACAAGAGTCCACTTTTTTTGTCAAGGATGTGCGATTCCGAGGATTTTATTATGAAATTGTTGTCAGCAATAATGTAATCAACTTACATACCATTAGGACTTCTCAAATCATTCCGTCAAAACAACAAACAGTTGATCTGACAATATCCCATTGGATTTCTTTTGACCATTAATTTGATATCCTAATCCAGTGTAGCTAGCCAGGACAAAAATGCGTCAAACCATAATTTATCCGAAGTTTTATTAATTAATCCAAAACCATGTCCCCCCTGCTCAAAGACATAAAGCTTGTTGGGCACTTTTGCTTTGTCCAAAGCAGCAATCATCCGATAACTGTTTTCTATCGGTACAGCCATATCGTCTTTGGCATGTACAAAGAAAACCGGGCAAACTTCCGGAGAGACCTGTAATTCAGAAGAAAATGATCTGACCAAATCTTCCGAAGGGTTTTCTCCGATCAGATTAATCCTTGACCCTCTGTGCGTGATATCATTATTCATGGAGATGACCGGATAAATTAATCCAGCAAAATCAGGTCTTAGGGATACATGTGTAGAATTTGCTATATAGTCCTTCTTGAATTGGGTAATTAAAGTAGAGGCCAAATGCCCGCCAGCAGAAAAGCCAATAACGCCAACCTTGCGAAGTTCAGGGTGCAACGTTCTAATCAGTTGAACCGCCCGCTGAGCATCTTGAAGAGGTCCTATTGATTTGTTACGCATAATATTTGGCGAAGGTAAACGGTATTGTAAAACAAAAGCCGAATAACCATTTTTTACGAGTTCTTTAGCGACAGCATGTCCTTCATGATCCATAGCAATATGCGAATACCCACCTCCCGGGATTACCAGTACAGCGATATTTTTAGCGCTACTTTTATCTGCCGGATAAGCAAACAACCTGGGAACATTTTTTTCTAAATTCACTTGCGCTTTATCCGTCGAATTTGGAATGGAATCTACATAAAGATTGATTACTTCCTGCGCCTTAGCGAGTGAAATCAACGAACATAAAATCATAAAAATTCTTTTCATTAAATATAGTATTTTAAAAGAGAGTTCCAGACCACATCGACTCGAAAAGATGTAGCAAATATGAACTGTATACCCCTGGTTTATAATGAAGAAACGACTAAAAGATCCAAATCTTTTGCAGTCATATTAAACCTTGATGCCATATCAGCATTTGTAAGATTACCTTGATACAAATAAATGGAACTTCGGATTCCGGGATTTTTCCAAATTGCGTTTTTCAATCCGCCAAGCTCAGCAAAATCGAGCAAAATTGAAGTAAAAATATTACTCATGGCATAAGTTGCTGTTCGTGCCACCCGAGAAGCGATATTCGGAACACAGTAATGAATAACATCAAATTTTCGGAAAACGGGTTGATCATGTGAAGTGACTTCTGACGTTTCAAAATTCCCGCCCTGATCGATACTTACATCTATAACAACAGAGTTGGGCTTCATTTTAGATACCGTTTCCTCCGAAATCAAACAAGAAGACCTTCCATTGCGCGCCCGCAAAGCACCAATCACAACGTCTGAACTGATAACAGCTTTATTTAAAATAATTGGCTGTATAACAGATGTAAACACACGGCTACCAAGATTGTTCTGTAAACGTCTAAGTTTATATATGGAATTATCAAAAACCTTTACCTGTGCGCCTAAAGCTAAAGCTGTTCGGGCAGCTTGTTCACCAACAGTACCAGCGCCGATAATAACAACTTCTGTCGAGGCTACCCCGGTCACACCGCCTAACATCAGCCCCTTTCCGCCAAACGCATTACTCAGATATTCGCCAGCAATCAGCGTTGCCGTCGCCCCAACAATTTCGCTCATGGCCCTAACCACCGCTAGACACCCGCCCTCGTCTCTTAAATACTCATAAGAAATTGCTGTAATCTTTTTATGCATTAATGCCTTTAAGACATCCAGGCTCATGAGTGAGGGCTGCTGAGAAGACAATAAAAGTTGGCGTTCTTTCATCAACTTTACTTCCGCCGCAGTAGGACTACCGACCTTTATAATCAAATCCGCTTGGTATACTTCTTCGCGAGACGAAACGATCCGAGCCCCTTGTTCACTATAATGATGATCTAAAAAGTTGGCTCCACTCCCTGCCCCCGTCTCAATGATAACGTCGTGCCCATTCTCTACCAATAATGCAACCGCTAATGGTGTTAAACATATCCGCTTTTCCTGTAGCGAGATCTCTTTTGGAATCCCTATAAATAAACTTTTTGCATTCTTTTTCTTTTCAAAAAGCATCTCTTTTGGAGAAATCATAGCCTGACTAGCAAGCTTCCCTAACTCATTCATCTTGTCAAATTGATCGTTAGCTAAAATTACAATAAATAATCAATCTTATCAAACGAAGATAAATTTGGTTTGGCACACCTTTGGAATGAAACAAATTTATCTACATTTGTCTAAATTAATCAGATATAATACCATGCTCAGTAAAGTAAATATAGTGCCGCGGTGGATCATTTTTTTATTGGACATCTTTAGCGTATCCATCGCCTATCTGCTCGCAAATGTCATTTACTATGATTTTGACTTCGCTTTTCTGCTTGACATTGATTTTAGTATACGCTATATTTTATTTATAGGTGTATGCTCTTTTTCATTCTACCTTTTTAAAATGTATACCGGAATAGTTCGTTACACAAGTGCGATCGATTCCATACGTATATTATCGACGATAACATTTAGTGTTTTCATCCTCCTTGTTATAAAAATAATAATCCAAGCAAATGAGATCGAGCGTAACATCCCAACTGCCCTCATTATTTTCTTTGCCCTCTTTTCATTTCTAATTTTAACAGTCTATCGAACGATTATTAAGATTTTCTTTCTATACACAAAAAAAGCTAGTGGCTCCAGAAAAAAAACGCTGATCTATGGAGCAGGCGACTTGGGAATTGCTGTAAAAAGAACATTAGACCATGATGTAAGATCCAAAAATGCCATTGTAGGATTTTTAGATGATAACGAACAAAAAATAAATAAGGTAATTGATGGAACGAAGATATATTCTTCGCAGAAGTTCAGCCACCTGATCAAAACGTTAAATGTCGAGGAGGTCATTATTGCTTCGCACAATATTCCTTCGGACCGCAAAAATGAAATCACTGACGTCGCGCTGGAAAAAAATGTTAATATATTAACGCTGCCCCCAGTTAAGAAAATTATGAATGGCGACCTTAATCCCAATCAGATCCAAAAAATAAAAATTGAAGATTTATTGGAAAGGGCACCTATAAAGATCAACGATGATCACATCCTCAGCCAAACGAAAGGCAAAAGGATATTGGTCACTGGTGCTGCGGGCTCTATTGGAAGTGAGATCGCAACCCAATTGGGAAGATACGAACCACAGATGATTATACTGTGTGATCAGGCGGAGTCCCCCTTACATAATCTCCAACTCGATCTTCAAGATGAATTTCCAAATCAAGTATATCATACTTACATAGCCGATGTCCGAAGTTCAAAAAGGATGCAATTACTTTTTGAAACGTTCAAACCACACTATGTTTATCACGCAGCAGCCTATAAACATGTGCCGATGATGGAAAACCATCCATTGGAAGCGGTACAAACGAATGTGATGGGAACAAAAAATCTTGCTGATTTAGCCGTTGAGTTTCAAGTTGAAAAATTTGTTTTTGTCTCTACGGACAAAGCGGTCAATCCCACCAACATCATGGGAGCAACGAAACGGATTGCTGAAATTTACGTCCAGTCATTGAACAATCATTTGGAAGCATCATTGCAAGATAGTATCCATACTAAATTTATTACGACACGCTTTGGAAACGTGCTGGGTTCAAATGGCTCCGTAATTCCACGATTCAGAGATCAAATTCAAAAAGGTGGCCCTGTAACAGTTACCCATCCAGAAATTACCCGATATTTTATGACCATTCCCGAAGCATGCCGATTGGTTCTTGAAGCTGGGACGATGGGACAAGGCGGCGAAATTTTTGTATTCGATATGGGAAAATCTGTGAAAATAGTCGAATTAGCTAAGAAAATGATTCGTCTTTCAGGATTCAAACCAAATGAAGATATTGAAATAAAGTTTACAGGATTGCGCCCCGGAGAAAAGCTGTATGAGGAATTATTAAATGATTTAGAAAACACCCTACCGACTCACCATGAAAAAATTATGATTGCCAAAGTGAGAGAAAATAATTATGACAGTGTGCTCATGAAGATCCAAAAACTGCAGCAACGATTGGCAACGCAAAACAAAAACGAAGTCGTGTATCAAATGAAAATCATTGTACCCGAATTCAAAAGCAAAAATTCGATCTACGAGCAACTGGATCGAGAAATCGAATTATCAAATAAGTCAGAAAACTAAACTTAATTCACTTTAAAATTGCAAAATACTTGTATTTTTACTCGAAAAGTGTATTTTTGCAATCCATATTTTACTGATTAGTAATGTCTAAAAACACAAATAATACAAATCAAGGTTTCAAACCTTCAAAAGGATCTTTTTTCCAAGATAACCAAAAAAGCGTAGTGTTCATTTTAGGTGGTATCGTTGTATTGATCTTACTTTATTTTGGATATCAAAAGCTGTATCTAGATCCGAGAGCAGAAGAAGCTTCGAACCGTATGTATAAAGCTGAACAGCTTGCCACAATCGATTCTTTGCAAAACAAAGCAATCATGGGAGATGGTTCATTTCTTGGATTTAAACAAATTGCGGATGAATATTCGAATACAAAATCGGCAAATATAGCGAATGCTTATTTAGGCGGGTTGTATTTGCGCCAAGGTAAATTTGAAGAGGCTGTAAAAGCACTCGAAAAATATTCTCCTACGGGAAGCCAAATTCTAGACCCTTTGGTAATTGGTTTAACAGGTGATGCATACTCAGAGTTAAAAGACTACAAAAAAGCTGCTGATTACTATAAACAAGCTTCCGAAAAATCGAGCAATTCATATACTACACCGATGTTTTTAAAAAAATTAGGCCTTGTTTATGAAGCACAAAATGATTATAAAGGTGCAGAGACTGCCTATAAAAAGATTAAGACAGATTTTCCTGAAAGCCAAGAGGCCAGCACAATTGATGGTTTATTAGGCCGCGTACAGGCACATTTATAAGAGATAACAACACAAAAAAAGAGGCTATTTGATAGCCTCTTTTTTTGTGACCATCTAAAATACTATCTTTGCTCCCATTATGGCAAGTAGCATTAAAAATTTATCAGACTTCTCGCATATCCAAGTTGCGGATGCGAGTACATTCAAATTTGCAATTGTTGTCGCACAATGGAATGCAGAAATTACAGGTGCATTATTAAATGGTGCAGTAAAAGGCCTGGAAGAGCATGGAGCTAAAGAAAATAATATTGAAATTATTGAGGTCCCTGGAAGTTTTGAATTAATTTCAGGGGCGGATCTGGCACTGAGAAATCAGGGCTTTGACGCAGTTATTTGTTTAGGTTGTGTTATCCAGGGCGAAACAAGACACTTTGATTTCATCTGCGATGCGGTTGCAAATGGCATCGCCAATGTGGGGCTCAAATATAATAAGCCAGCAATTTTTGGCGTATTAACAACAGACAACCTCCAACAGGCATTGGATCGTGCAGGTGGAAAGCATGGTAATAAAGGTGAAGAAGCTGCTATTACAGCTATACAGATGGCTCATATCGCCAAAAGATTCTAATTTGGTATCAATTTTGCGCACTATACGTCAATGATGAAAGTATTTATTGAACATAGTTTAAAGTAAGGTACTTCCATTTTGATAAATCGATTAATAAAATATGCTATTATCTTATTAATCGATTTTTATTTTATATCAGAATATATTGTCGTTGATTGGCTCGAATGGATAGAGTAAGAAGACAATCAGCCGTATAAAGACAATAATGCAATGATGAGGTGGAATACTTTTAATTTTCGCTTAGTCCACTTAATGATTGTTTCTAAAAAAATAGGGTTATGAAAATATTATCGAACGTACTCAGTATCGTTATCCTTACCTTGTTCTGTCAGTTGAATTTAATAGCGCAAGAAGATACGCTCCATAAACAGATATGGCAAAGTATTGGCGGTCAAGAAAAGTGGGATTCGTTACAGTATTTAGCATTCTCTGCAAAAGGGAATAACATTTCAGACCAATTAGCTAACGAAGAACGAAAATTCTTGTTCAATCGAACAAGCGGAGCGTGTCGATTTGATGGATATACAGGAACAGACCAAGTGACTTACCTATTTAATTTTAAAAACCCTGGTAATGATAAGCTCTTTATTGGCGGAAATTTATCCACAGACGATGTAGAGCTTAAAAAATCAATCAAAAGCCAGCTCTTTTTGGATTTCAATTTGCTCCTCTTACCCACCTTCATCGGACTAAAGAATGTGCAGCTCAAAAACCAGAAAGAAAGCTTCAGCGCAGGACAAAAATTAATGATATCCAATATCCTTTCTTCAACCCCCATTTTTGGGAACAGGATTGCCGGAGTGCTCTACATCGATCAAAATACAGGGGAAATCGCGCGTTATGAATACAAAGATAAAGGAGAAAAAATTACGTATGAAGTGAGCAATTATAAGGAGATCGGCGACGGTATACGTTTACCAAGCCTATTCAATTGCACAACGAACGGACAAAGAAGTTGTATATTCTCCTCTATCTCATCTTTCGTACAAGTAGAACAAAAAAAATTCACAGAATTATGATCAATTGGATAGAATTAAACACAGAACAACAGCTACAAGAACTATATCAATCGGATAAAGTTGCAGCTATTTTTAAACACAGTACAACGTGTGGTATTAGTAATATGGCTAAACGCAGTCTTGAACGAATGTCTGCGCTATCAGACCATGATTATACGATTTATCTCTTAGACCTATTACGCTACCGTTCCCTTTCAAATGAGATTGCTCAACGCTGGAATGTAGAGCATCAATCTCCTCAAATATTGATTATTGAAGGAAAAGCCAGTATATACGATGCTTCACATGGCGATATCCAATTTGATGAAATAGAGAAATACTTAGTGGCAATTTAATAGTATAGTCTATTTGGGATCCTTTTGAAATTCCATCAAATAAACACGCTATTTTTTTTGTTCTGGATTTTCTATTTCATCGTCCTTTTCCCACCATTCTGAAGATTGCAGATCATCGATTTCTCGACGGTCCTTTTTAGTAGGCCGACCGCTGCCACGATCTCTTTTGAGGACAGGAGCGTGAAACATAGATTTATAGCCAACCGTCTCTTCAACAGGAGTTTGATCCTCATAGAATTGTACGGCAGTCTTTGCATCCACACGACGCTCTAACAGGCCGGTCACGAGGACGACTTTCCGCTCAATACCTTTTTGAATGTGGTACACATCACCTATCTTCACTTCGTAAGATGGTTTTATATTCTGCCCTTTTAATTTGACCCGCCCGGCCTTGCACGCCTCGGTCGCTAAGGTTCTCGTCTTAAATAAGCGAATTGACCACAAATATTTATCAATTCTCAATTTTTCTGATGTTCCAGCCATAATACAAAAATAGCTATTTTTAGGACCATTACAATCAAAAGAAATTATAGAAAATCTCAATATACTGAGTTCAATTATCAAAATTCTCCTATCCCATCGCTCACCACCGAACACCAGCTCCTTACCGAAAGCGGATTGTTAAAGCAATAACTGCATGCTGAATACACCTTTAAAACGTGAAATCGTTGCGCACACAGGGTCGTAAGGGTGAAGAGAGACTATAAATTGGTACGCTGTTAGCATCTGTTAAGTATAACGCAAGGAACAATGGATAAAGTTGCTTTTAAGTCCAACTTTATCTAAGTTTGTACATCAAAATAAACTAATTCAAATAAGCAAAAAAATAATATGGTAGAGCCACTTAAAAAACTGATTGAGGAAGCTTGGGAAGATAGGCAATTATTAGAATATAAAGAATATACGGAAGCGATTCGTACGGTCATCATGAAATTAGATAGCGGTGAAATTCGCGTCGCTGAACTGATTGGCACCAGATGGCACGTAAACGATTGGATCAAGAAAGCTGTTATTTTGTACTTCCCTATTAATGACATGCGTGAAATGACTGCTGGGCCTTTTGTATTTCATGATAAGATGAAACTCAAAACAGACTATAAGCATACAGGCGTGCGTGTTGTACCAGGAGCATCGGCTCGTTTAGGTGCTTATTTGGCTAAAGGGGTTATTATGATGCCTTCTTATGTCAATATTGGTGCTTATGTAGACGAAGGTACGATGGTGGACACATGGGCAACTGTTGGCTCTTGCGCCCAGATCGGCAAACACGTACATTTAAGTGGTGGCGTTGGCATTGGTGGTGTATTGGAACCTGTACAAGCAGCTCCGGTTATTATCGAAGACAATGTTTTCATCGGATCAAGAGCAATTGTAGTCGAAGGTATTCGCGTAGAAAAGGAAGCCGTATTAGGCGCTAATGTTGTACTGACAGCCTCAACAAAAATTATTGATGTGACTGGATCTGAGCCAGTAGAATATAAAGGCTATGTACCTGCCCGCTCTGTTGTTATTCCAGGATCGTATACGAAAAAATTTGCAGCTGGAGAATATCAGGTTCCTTGTGCCCTGATTATCGGACAACGTAAAGAGTCTACGGACAAAAAGACTTCATTAAACGATGCTTTACGTGAACACAATGTTGCGGTTTAAATTTAAATTAACATAGAAAATTAAAGATGAGTGGATTCGTAGATCGGGAAGATTTGAATAAGGCCTTGGAAACGCTAAAAAATGGCGGACTAATCCTCTACCCAACGGATACAATTTGGGGAATAGGCTGCGATGCTACCAATCCTGAAGCGGTAGAAAAAGTTTTTCAACTGAAAGGAAGGGATAAATCTAAAAGTCTGATAGTCTTATTACATAATGACAATCAACTGGCGAGTTATGTCAATGAGATCCCCGACGTCGCTTATCAACTTATTGAATACACAGAAAAGCCTTTGACAATTGTTTATTCGAATGCCAAAAATCTCGCTCCCAATGCAATAGCGGAAGACGGATCTATTGGCATTCGAATTGTCAAACACCCTTTTTGCGAGCAGCTGTTACAACGCTTTCGCAAACCCATAATTTCCACTTCGGCCAATATCAGCGGTGAACCTACAGCAAAAGATTTTGATGAAATCACTGACACCATTAAAGCTGGAGTAGACTATATTGTCGCCTATGACAGAGACATAACAACAGATGGGAAATCATCTACTGTCATGAAGTTGGACCCAAGTGGTAAATTCGAATTTATTAGAAAATAGCATGAAAAAGATTGTTTTGTTTTTTGCATCAGCTTTTGCTGTTACCAATTTAGCTTTGGCACAGCAAAAAGATATTCCCGCAGCCAAGCCCGGCGTAAAATATGGGAAAGAAATTTCTGCTTCCAATGCGATTTCGGTGGCAAAGCTTGAAAAGGAGCTTACACAAAAGAATGCTTTCCATGGAAAGATAACGGGTAAGGTGGTAGAAGTGTGTAAAAAAAAAGGTTGTTTCATGACCTTGCAACGTGACGGAGAAGAGCCTATTACCGTTCGTTTTAAAGACTATGGTTTCTTTATGCCATCTGATATTGTGGGTAAGACGGTTGTCGTAGAGGGGAGCGCAAAGAAAAAAGAAGTTTCCGTCGCATCATTACAACATGCGGCAAAGGATCTTGGCAAATCACAGGCTGAAATAGATCAAATTACACAACCCAAAAAAGACATAATCATTATCGCTGATGGTGTGTTGGTTATAAAATAAAGTTGCATACGCTTAAGCAGTCATTGTTGCGATGAAAAGATTCCAAACGTCACCCTGTCATTCTATACTAGTGAATGGCACCTTAATGACCTTCGATATGCCCATTATTATGGGTATACTTAATGTAACTCCGGATTCTTTTTACGATGGCGGCGATAATACGACCATCGAGCGTGCAGTAGAGAAAGCGAAGGAGCTATTGCTTGAGGGAGCGCAAATTCTTGATATTGGCGCCTATTCTTCACGCCCAGGCGCACCATTAATTTCATCACAGGAAGAAATGGATCGAGCCCTCCCCCCAATTCGAGCAATTAAAGCAGCGTTTCCTGACGCCATTTTATCGATTGATACCTTCAGGGCCGACGTTGCAGCTGCAGCAGTCGAAGCAGGCGTTCACATTATTAATGATGTATCTGGTGGTACACTCGACGATAATATGTTTACTACAGTAGCCAAATACCAGGTTCCTTACATTCTTATGCATATGCGCGGTATTCCCGAAAATATGCAGGAAAAAACAGACTATACAGATATTGTAACGGATGTTGCCACGTTTTTGGGTGGGCGCATCGCCATGCTAAGAAGTATGGGGGTGAAAGACATTATTCTTGATCCAGGCTTTGGCTTTGCCAAGACAGAGGAACAGAACTATGAGTTGCTTTATCGTGTCGACGAACTTCATTATTTCGAATTACCAATTTTGGGCGGAATATCCCGCAAATCCATGATCTATAAAAAAATCCAGATCACAGCCCAGGAAGCGTTAAACGGTACTACCGCTTTAAATACATTACTTCTCGAAAGAGGCGTACAAATTCTCCGTGTACACGATGTAAAAGAAGCGAAACAGTTGGTTGATCTCTTCTATTCATAGATTTGCTCTATTTTCCTGCAAAGCATATCATCGGATTTTTACAGTGTGATACAGACTTTTCTTGTCTTCGTCCGATTGTTATATATGAATAGCCCAAAGGACTTAAAATCTATCAAATAAGTTAAGCTTAAATAAAAATTCCCGGGCAGAAAAACTGCCCAGGAATTCGAAAACTTGTCTTTTGTTACTTCGCTGCTACGGTTAGCACAGCCTTCTTATTGCCGGCAGTCAGATCCAGCGTGAAAATATAGGTCTTACCTGATTCTAATACTTTACCAGATTTGATGCCCAGATTACCAGAATCCCGACCGTTATTGCCATTCCCAATAAATACAATATCACTTGTTGTAGTGACGTCCGCACCTCCAAATTCACCACCCCATCCTTTTTGATGGAAAAATTTGAAGTTGATGTTATCAGAATTTATAGACTCTGCGGCCTTAACCGTTATCTGATACTTCTTATTACCTAAGGGAACCAAACAAAGCGCCTTATCTGTATTCCAGCCTACCTGATTACTGGATACCTTAGGTTTTCCAATTCCTTCGCCAATAATCCAGACGCCACCAGTTCCGTCATCCTGTAGTTTTGCCAAATCATTGCCTGTCATCGCCTCAACCACAAAGTATTTTAAGTTAAAGTCTGCGGTAACACGGTATTTTCCAGTTGATCCTTTAAACGATAGGGTTCCATCGGCCGCTTTGGTAAAGAAATCTGGATCGATCCACCAATCTTGCAGATCCGCAATCCCTTCAAAAGCCGTCGTTTTCCCTTGGGTCAGCTCGAGTTCAACTTTAGCATGTTTATCATCCAGTCGACTAAACTGCGATCCATTGAGTAGTACAACAATAAACGGAGAAGCCTGAAATGTCAATGTATTAAATTGAATCGGATATACACCAGAAGTCGAATTCGAGAATGGAATTTCGGCAGTAGAACCGAAATTAATAACATTATTGACCCATCCAAAATTCATCGCATTGCCTTGTGTACCTACTTTTGGCGCTTGAATATAGCCTTTTACCTCAGCTGCAAAATTTTCTTTTGCCGCATATTGGTTGCGCCCGACCTTTTCCATGCGATAGGACTTGGATTCTGTGACTAAAGTCAAATATGGGAAGTCGGGTCTGCTCAGATTAATATCAAAAGATTGTTCCGTTATTTTTTGGCTAATATTCTGTAGGACAAACTTAAGGGTTGCTTTTCCATCGGGAATACCTTTCAGGAATGGAACATAAATCTTTCCAGCGTAGTCTCCGTTTTCTTTGGTACGGATCACGGTCTCTGTTACCTTGTCATCTGTAAAATATAACTGGGCTTTAACCGTAGAGAGTGCAACTTCTTTATCGGAAACGTGTACTTGAAATTCTAGGCTATCCCCAAAATTTGCGGATGAGATAGGTGATTTCAATTCGATTTTAGGATCCCCTACCTGATAGGTATATTTTTCATCCTTTTTACAGGAACTAACTGCGGTAAGAGCAGCAGTTCCCAAGAGTAGATTGATGAAGTATCTTTTCATTTATTCATAATTTATGCGCTATCAGCAAGATAGCGCTTAGGGTTTATCGTCCTCCAATTAATAAGTCCAGCGGTAAGAAACAACCGCCTTGGCTGGCACATCATAGCTAAAATGATTTTTACCGTCGGCTAAGGTAATTTTGCGGCTATCGCCTGAGTCATTTAATAAAACAACCGCATAAGTTCCATCTGTATTTTGAAACGCCGTATAAACCAAGCCTTCAGCAGTATACCCAGAGGTGCCAATCCGTGTGGCTCCTGATTTGACCACCGAAGAAAGGTGACCAACAATATAATAGTGCGAATTGCGCGTTATATTTTTATAATTCGCCTTATTGATATCTACAGCTCCATAACATGTCTGACAGCCGCCCTCACGATTCGGTCCTTTTTCGGTATCTAACATCAGATTCCAGACTATGACACCCTTACTCCAATTGTTCACTGTGCCAATGGCGACTTCACGCATATCTTCCATCAAACGTTTTTCAAGATTCCGGCCATCATTCCATTCTCCAATGGATGTTTCTGTAAATACCAGTTCTTTATCCGGACGTTGATTATGGATATCTATTAGCTCCGCTTTATCACCACCATAGTTGTGGTAAGCTGCTCCCGCAAAGAATGCGGCGGCTGCCGGATCGTTATAGATCTTCACAGGGTAATCAGTCTGATCAGCAATATCATCATAGTTATAATTGTGATCAAACGCATAGATTTTTGTCGACAGGTTTGCTGCTTTTAATTGTGGCCCTAAAGATTGTTTTACAAAAGCTTGCTGTTCTTGCCATGACATATAAAGCGACGCAGAGTTCTTCCTATTCAAAGGCTCATTTTGAACAGTGATGGAATAAATATTGATACCTTCTTTCTTCATTGCCTGGATCCATTGCACGAAATACCATCCATAATCCTGATAGTATTTTGGATTTAGCTGTCCGCTAGTCCAGGAATCAAAAGGCTTTAGATCAGTCAGGTTGTTAACTTTCATCCATTTCGGTGGAGTCCATGGTGAGCCCATGATCTTTACAGATGGATTGATAGCAAGTATCTCTTTAAGTACCGGAATGATATATTGGGTTTCTTCCATCTGCATACCGAAATTTTCTTTCCCTTGCTTGTCCCAGCAGGTGTATTCACTCAACGAAAAGTCAGAACATCCAATAGCAATACGAATGTAATTCATACCCATTCCATCTTTATCGGAAAAAGTTTCTGTAAGAAATTTTGTTCGATCTTCCTTACTCATTTTCATTAGATTATAGCATGTGGATCCTGTAATTGCCGCGCCGAATCCATCCATCGTCTGAAATTTCTTCGCTGGATCTAACGTAATTGTATTGGGCGACATATTAAATTTGGAGCTAAAATCAACAAAGCGTTTTCCAAAATCCAAAGACCGACTGCCTGTCGTGGTATAAATGGTAACATCACCACTTTTTTTAATATCTTCACCTTGTGAAGGTGTATAGCTGTCACGGTTACAAGATGTTGCCGCCACGAGACAGGACAACAAGAATGTATATATCATAGTATTTTTATTATTGCGTTTCATCTGTTAGTTTTTTTTCCCGTCCATCGGAAGGGCTTCCCATTGTTAAATCAATTAATAGCCAGGATTCTGAACGAGGTTAGGGTTCTGATCAATTTTTGGTTGCGGGATCGGCAAGCGGTAAGAGTTTTTTGTAAAAGGGTATACCTGCGCTTTTCGCCCAGCATCTTTTGCATAAACAGCATTCATAACTGACTCTACCTTGTCTAAGCGCACAAGATCAAACCAGCGCTGTCCTTCGAAGGCCAATTCCAGTCTACGTTCTTTCAAATAAGCATCCAATAAAGCATCTTTATTGGAACGTACCGCTGAAGATAATTTAGGCAATTTAACACGCGTACGGATTTTGTCTATAATGTCGGCAGCTCCAGATAAATCTGATCCCTGCTGAATTAATGCTTCTGCTTTCAACAACAATAGATCAGCGTAACGAAGCTTAACAATACTATTAAATGCAGACCGCAACTTAAACATGAATGGATAGTTATTTGAAGGATAATAATTACTCCAGGTTGTGGAATAATAAACGATCGATTGGCCCAAACGAATTTGATCTCCCTCGTTCGTATAGGTCTGTATCAAATCCCGAGACGGAGTTACCCATTTTGCCCAGGTAAAGTTGTTATCATAATTGGACAAATCACGTCCAAACATCCAAGTGGCCCAATTACCGCCTCCTGCTGTAAACTGTGCTTCTAAAATAGATTCTTTCGTATTACGTTGCGCAAGATCCGTATTGCTTGCGTTCATCGCATACAAATCTGAGTAATTAGCATTGAGGTCAAAGCCATCAGCAGTCAGGGCATCAACAAATTGAACGACTTTACCATAATCCCGAATTGGCTTTTCGGCATAGATCTTTGCCAACATAGCACGCGCTACAGATTTAGTAAATAAGGTCTTATTGCCGTTATTGTTGGCTGGTGCATCAGCCAATCCATCTAGCAGATCTTTTTCGATCTGCTTATAGGCTTCTTCTTCGGTGGCTTGTTTTGGAAAATACTGTGGATAAACTTCATTGACATTATCTCCCGTAATATCGGGTGCAATGGTGGTAATCACAGGGATCGATCCAAATATACGGACCATATCAAACATGGCCAATGCCCTGAATAGTTTTGCTTGTGCCTTATACGCTCTAATATCTGTATCGCTCAGCGATTTATCGGCGACACTATCCACATAAATGATCAAGCGATTTGCGCGTCCAACGTCTTCCAGGTATCTTCCCCAATCGCGGTCAACAACAGAATTAGATCCTTCAATAGAATTGTTCTCAAAAGGCAGAACTTCCGCTCCTGTCGTTCCAGCATAGGAATTGTCGGCGTGAGAATCTCCGATCAAGAGCAGGTCGAGATACCAATGCTCTTGCCTGTCTTTCATCTGTTGATATATTCCAGCCAGATAGGTTTCCACCTCGGCCCTATTTTTAAAAACAACCTGTGTTCCTGTCTCTGTTTTACCCTGGCTCACATCCGAATAATCCGAAAGCGGATCACGATTTAGCGAACAGGAAAATAAAAACAAGGAGCCCGTTAGCAAAGAAAGTGCGTTACTTATATATTTTTTCATGATACAGACAATTAAAACTCAATATTAAGACCTAGAACAAATGAACGATTCTGCGGATAGGTTCCCCAATCAATACCTTGGATTCTAGCATCGGATCCGCCAGAATATTGGTTTACTTCGGGGTCCATGCCCGAATATTTTGTCAAGGTAAATAAATTACTTACAGATAGATAAGGCTGAATTTTGTTGATACCAATCCGTTTCAGTTTTTCAGGCGCAATAGAATAACCCAAAGAAACATTTTTCATGCGCAGATAACTACCATCTTCGACGAAATAGGTTGAGTTTTTCATATCGAAACCTGCTTTTGGAACATGCGTAATCTGTCCAGGTACCCGCCAACGATCCAATACCACCGTTGTTTGATTGCGACCGTCATACATGCCCTCTGTTTCCATACGGCTGGCATTGAAGATATCATTGCCATAAGTCCCCTGAATGAATATACTGAGATCGAAATTCTTATAAGAGAAGCTGTTTGTCATACCGTACACAAACTTTGGAAGCGGATTACCGATATACGTACGGTCACTTGATGAAATCTTACCATCGCCATTCAGGTCACGGTACATGAGTTCACCCGTTTCAGGATTTACACCATCTGAAAGATAACCGTAGAATCCTGCAAGTGATCTTCCCGGCTCATTTTTTACCACAAAGTCATTGACATAATCGTTTGTCTTGACATCATAATAAACCTGCTGTAAATCCAATTGCTGTAGTTTATTTCTGTTGAAAGAAATATTGAAATCTGTGTTCCAAGTTAGATTTCCGGTCAGATTCTTTGAGTTCACCGCAAATTCAAAACCATGGTTGTTCAGGCGGCCACCATTTCTCTGGATCGTGTTTGCTTGCTGTCCTGCAGGCAGACTTGCATTCATTAACAGGTCTTTGGTATCCTTGTTGTAATAATCTGCACTGACGGTTAACCTATTGCTCAACATGGTGATATCAAAACCGATGCTGGTGGTACTTGTAGTTTCCCAAGTCAGGTCTTTCGCTCGTAAGATTGTTGGTTTGTTGATATTGGGCAATGAATTTTCTTTTCCTTCGACAAACCACTGTTGACGCTGGATACCGCTTAATTGCAGATACGCATAATCGCCTAATCCGTATTGGTTACCCGTTTGTCCCCATCCACCGCGAATTTTAAAATCATTAATCCAGGCAATATCTTTTATAAAGTCTTCCGAAGAAATTCTCCATGCAGCCGAAACCGATGGAAAATATCCCCAACGGTGTTCTGGGCTAAGCTTCGACGAACCGTCTGCACGCATATTCGCAGTCACTAAATACTTGCCATCATAATTATACATGGCGCGAGCAAAATAGGACATAATTCCCCAGTTTGAGGCCGTAGATCCTGTTCTGTCCCAAGAAATCTTATTGGCAGCATTCAGCGTTTCAATGATACCATTGGCATAGTTTGAGCCAAAAATCTCACTTCTAGCGTACTTAGAATCTGTCCAGGAAGAACCACCCATTGCCTCCAGATTATGCTTACCATAGCTTTTGCTATACGTTAAGATATTATCCCAGGTCAATACGGTGTTTGTATTGCGCATGTCGGAGGCCTCACCAAATTGATTTCTTCCCCATGCTGTGGTCCAAGGATCCAGGAAGGTAGTCATAATGCCCGATCTTCGATCGAATGAAAACGAAGTTTTCCAAGTGAGGTTGGGCATAAAAGAAACCAATGCACTTCCTGTGGCGACAATCCGATTTTCTCGGTTATTATTATTTTTTGTCCGCGCTAAGTTTTCCAAAGGACTGGTAATGTTGCTGATCCCATAGAAATTATTATAGAATCGATCCGGATTTGCCAGATCCCATACCGGGGCATAAGTTGGTGTGGTAATCACCGAGGTAACAACACCACCACGATTGGAGCCCAAGCCCGAGGTAATGCCATTATCATTGTTATCCGAATAATTGATATTCGCATTGACCTTTAACCATTTTCGAACCTGATTGTCAATATTAGCACGGAAATTATACCGTCTAAAGAACGAGCCTTGTAATGTCCCTTTTTCATTCAAATAACCGCCGCCCAAATAGTATCGGATTTTCTCATTACCATCCGAAATTGATATTTGATGGTTTTGCTGAATACCTGTTTTGTAGGTCTCTTTAAACCAGTCGGTCTGATCCAACAATCCTTCCGGAAGGTTGACTAGGCCGATCTCATCCTGTAAATCTTTGTATTGGCTAGTATTTAAAACCTGGACAGTGTTATTGACAACATTGGCTGTCCATTGTGTTCCAAGCGTTATTTTTGCTTCACCAGCTTTACCGGACTTGGTTGTTACTAAAATCACGCCATTCGAACCTCGAGAACCATAAATGGCGCCGGATGAAGCGTCCTTTAGGATTTGGATATCCGCGATATCATTTGGTGACAAGAATTTAATATCCTCAACTGGAACTCCATCAACGACATACAAAGGAGTCGTATTGCTATTAAAAGACGTTATTCCGCGAATTTGTATTTGAGGTGCTGCACCTGGTTGACCACTCGGCTGAATAACAGTTACCCCGGCCGCTTTTCCTTGAATAGCTTGGCCAAAATTAGTAACGGGTCTCTTCTCTAGGTCTTTGGTAGAGACAGAAGAAATTGCGGTCGTCACGTCTTTTCTTTTCACACTACCATAACCGATTACAATGACGTCTTCAAGCACATTGGTAGACGAATTTAATTGGACCACCATGGTATTATTGGCAGGCACTTCTTTGCTATCGTAACCAACAAATGTAAATTGGAGTGTACTGCCCTTAGCAGCCGAAATTTGAAAACGCCCATCCCCGTTACTGGAGACTGCATTGTTACTTCCCTTCTGTGTAATGGTTACTCCAGAGAGTGGTTTCTGATCGTTGGCATCCAGGACACGTCCACTGATTTGGATCCGGTCTTGTGCAAACACCACATTCATCAAAGTGAACAGGAAAGCCAACCCCATAGAAAAGGTAACTTTTCGTGTAAAGTAAATCATATGAAATAAAAAATTGGTTATTGTTTCATCTTTTGGTTATTCCAAAATGGCAATGAGTTTCCCCTGCTTCATTGCTCAAAACAAAACTAAGGTCACCTTGATAGAGAAAAAAGAGCGAGTACTTAAAAAGTACCTATTAAAAAACTCAATACCCTAATAATAAGAATAATACGAAAAATAGCACGCTTTAAAAAGTACCTAAATAAGCGAAAGAAAGCGATTGATCTACTGTGTTTCGGTATGGAAACGTGGGTCTACGCACGGTCAATTACCGCAATCTGGCAGACGGCAGCTTCAAAGGCGTCCCGATTTCCGGCAGCTTTATTACGTACCTTTGTTCTATAATTATAAACAGTCCGAAGAGAATAACGCAGGAAGCTTGCAATCTTCACCGAATCATCAATGCCCAATCGAATTAAGGCAAAGATGCGAAGTTCGGTATTTAATAGCTCGGTCTTTTTGGGGTATATCTTCTCGTCCTCCTGAAGCAAAGCATTGAATTCATCAACAAAGGTCGGATATAGGTTTAAGAAAATACGATCAAAATTAACATACAGTTGCTTTACCTCCCGTTCTTCCATTTGTGTTGACTTCAACTGCTCACGAAGAGCATCCCACTGTTGATTTGTAGCCCTCTTTAATAAAGCCTTTCTAATATCTTCCATTTTATCGATATAGCTTGAGCACATATCAAAAAATTGAGCTATATATTCTTCTTTGATGTGGTTGGATTCCGATAATTTAAGATTAGTCTGATTGATTTCATTATTTAATGATCGAAGTTGCTGATTTGTTGCTGACAGCTGTGATCGTATTCGTCGCAAATGTTGCACCTGTCTATAAATAATAAGGAGCGCAATGATGACGCCAATCAATAAAATACTGACGATAACGACTAAGCCAACCAACTGCTTATTTTGACTACTGATTTTCTGCTGATAGGCTGCATTGATGATAGGGTATGAAGAGGTGCCTTCGATAATTCGATACCGGACTTTACATAACATCGCATCGTCAATTGCCTTTTCAATAAACTGAAAAGCTCTGTCAAAATCTTGCTGATCATAATATGTTAGGGCGAGGTCGTGAAAAGATGCGTTGTCCCGATTAGCCATTTCAATATCAGCACTCGCCGATATGGAAAGATAATAAATCTGACTTTTTACATCCTTATCATACTTATATATGAGTCCCATAAAATACGCTATCAGGGCACGCTGCTCAACATCCTTCTTGTTTTCGTTCCAAAGCATTAACAGTTGTCTTTTAGCATCCTCACGATTACCGTTGAACAACGTTTTTATGGCGATGGTGGTACGATATTCCAATGAAGACTTTGGCAGTACCGTCAACAATGAATCACGATACTTTTCACTTGCCTGATAATACTCTGATCGATTATTACTCTGACCATAATGGCTATAGAAAGAGCTGTAGGTATCATAATACTTTGCCAGAAGATTCCTGCCGAGATGAGCTGACTCGACTTGCTTCAATAATTGTGCGGCTTCGATGTATCGTCCGATGGTGGAATATACCCATGCCAAATCGAGATGGATTACTGCCTGTAAAGAGTCATTACCTAGCGGAGCCAGTTTTTGACACAGTAAAATATAAGAAAGCGCTGCGTCGGAATCAAATTTCTTATAATTTTCAAAGATTTCGTAGTTTTTCTTCAAAAATTGAGCAGGATTACTTTCGAGAGCTTTTGCTTCTTGTTTCAGTTTTTCCAGCTTATCTTCACGATTTTTGACGTAAATCTTTTGGTTGTCCATTAAATATTCCAAACGTTGTAAAACGCCAATACTATCCGAAGTCACTTGGGCAGATAGGTAAATACTAAAATGAGAGCAAAGTAGAAAAAGAAAGATGCGCTGCAACATACTAAAATCGGTTCAACATTCTGTGCCTAAACTACATAAAAATAACTACAAAACATACATGACTTTGCAGCAAGCATGAGTAATGAGAACAAACTGAATATTCTTTCTGCCCTATCACATGAAGGACTATCAAAAAAAAGAGGACGTCTCACGACGGCCTCTTTCACTGACCTTTTTTGGGTCCAAGAATTAACAAGTTAATTCTTTATCGCATGAAAAATAGTTTTCCTATTGAAATAAAAAGCCTTATTGCCAGCCCCCTCCTAGGGCTTTATAGAGTAGAATCTGGTTTAACGTACTCTCTTTCTCCAGCTCCACTTTTCCAACTTGAGCTTCCAAAGATTCTTTCTGGGCCGTCACAACATCCAATGATGACACCCTCCCGGCAATAAACAGCTCTTGGGCAGCTTCAATAGATAATTCCAATGCCTGAACATGCTCATCCACGAAATTACGTCGCTTGACGATCGCCTCTTGCGTCATAATCACATTAGAAACTTCATTGTACGCATTTAAAACCGTTTTTTCATAGTCCACAAACGCTATTCCATAGTCTGCTTTAGCAATCTCATACTGCGTTTTAAGCTGTCTTTGGTTAAATAAGGGAAGTGTAATACCGCCAAAAAGATTATAAGCAATAGATCTATCCAAGTTGAATAGCTTGCCCAAGCTAAAGCTCTGTAATCCTACAAATGGACTTATTGCAACAGAAGGTAGAAATGCCAGACGTGAAGCTTCCTGGTTGTTTGAAGATGCAATCACCTTGAGATAGGCAGCTTTAATATCCGGACGTTGATTTACCAGGTCATCTGGTGTACCAAATTGCATGGCATGATATAAATCGGCATTTTCGGTATAAGTACTTCTTACAATCGGTTGATAAAAGCGTCCCAATAACCCATTGATATGATGTTCCCACAAAGCTATCTCCTGCAGTAACTGCTCCTTGGCCGCTTTGGAGTTGGCTAATAAGGCCTTAAATTGCTGTACAGATAGCTCCGTTGCATAACCAGCATCCTTTTTTACCTCAACAACTTCTAATGCATTCTTATGCAATGCAATATTCCGATCGTATACCTTTATTTTTTGGTCCAACGCTATCAGTTCATAATAAGCCGTGGCAATATTAGAGACCAACTCTGTTTCTAAAAGGCGCTTACCTTCCTGTTCAGCTAAAAAGCCAAAGTAAGCTGCTTGTTTTTGGCTCTTCAACTTTCCCCAAAGGTCAATTTCCCAGGAGGAGCGAAGTCCTATAAAATAATCTGGAATAAAGGGCTCAGGCAATTTTTCATCACTCTTCAGGTTTTCTGAAAAATTTGAATCATAGTTACCTATTCCCGATTCTGTATAATGTCCATATTTCCGTATTCCCCCTTCCACTGCAGCTTCAACGGTTGGCCCTAATGCCGCCTTACGCTGTTTAAAATAAGCTTGTGCAGATTCCAGTCGTAAGATCGATTGACGAATATCCATATTATTCAGCAAAGCAGAATCAATCAGAGAAATTAATTTTGGATCCCTAAAGATTTCCTTCCAGGACCTGCGGCCTACATTTAAACTATCCGGCGAGATGCTTTTGGAAAATGAAGCCGGTACATTTACTTTCTCCGGTTGATGCGCCTTTTTAGGCACCGAACAACTACCCAATAAAATAAGTGTGGCTATGACTAAAGACGCCTGTTTGACAACGTGTTTCTTATTCTCCTTTTTTGAGAATAAAATCACTAATCCAGGGATGACAAGAATCCCGAGTATGGTTCCGATAAGCATCCCCCCCACCGCAGCGGTACCAATACTCCGATTGCCCAATGCTCCGGCTCCACTGGCCATCATTAAAGGAATCAAACCTGCTATAAATGCAAAGGAAGTCATTAATATGGGACGCAAACGGGCAACCGCTCCTTCAATTGAAGCTGTCACGATATCCATTCCCTGCTTATATTTTAAATTGGCATATTCCACAATCAAGATGGCGTTCTTACCCAACAAACCAATCAGCATCACCAATGCTACCTGCGCATAGATATTGTTTTCCAGTCCGAAGACTTTCAAGAAAATAAATGCACCAAAGATCCCTGCCGGAAGACAGAGGAGAACCGGTAAAGGCAACAGAAAGCTTTCATACTGCGCACATAACAACAGGTAGACAAATAGAAGACATAGGGCAAAAATATACAAAGCCTGGTTTCCAGAGATCTTTTGCTCACGGGTCATACCGGACCATTCGATGCTATAGCCTTGCGGCAAAGAAGAAGCAATTTTCTCCACTTCTTCAATGGCTTGACCCGAGCTGAAACCTGCTGAAGACTGCCCTGTGATCATGGCTGAACTAAACATGTTGTAACGCGTGATTTGTTCAGGTCCATAAATTCTTTCCATGGAAATAAAGGCATTGTAAGGTACCATCTCACCTGTCTCATTCTTTACATATAGGCGCAGAACATCTTCTGGGCGTTGGCGATATTCGGGGCCAGCCTGAACCATCACTTTATACATTTGTCCATAGCGGATAAAGTTGGTTGCATACAAACTTCCCATTAGGGTCTGTAGCGTATTCATGGCATTTTCTACTGATATCCCCTTTTTTGCAGCCATATCGTAGTCAACCTTCAGCATATATTGCGGGAAGTTCACATCAAAGCTGGAGCTGATATCCTGAAGGACCTCGCTTTTTTCCATATCATCCATAAACTTCTGCAGTACCTCCGCCGTTTTATTGAGATCCTCATTACCGCTTCGATCCAAAAGTCGTAACTCAAAACCCGACGAATTACCAAATCCCGGTACCGTTGGCGGCGGAAAGAAATCAATCTGTGCATCAGCAAAATCCTTGGTTTTAGCGCGTAGCTCCTTAATGACATCATCTACGGTCTGGTCCCGTTCTTTCCAAGGCTTAAGGTTGATCATTCCCATTCCATAGGAAGCTCCCGATACTTCGGTAACTATACTATATCCGGACAAGGTCGAAACAGTTTCAACAACATCGAGCTTTCGTGATACGGAGTCAATTTTATCCAAAACGCGTTCTGTGCGGTCTACAGTTGCACCCGGCGGTGTCGTTACCGCAACATAGATCATCCCTTGATCTTCTGTCGGAATAAAACCAGCGGGTAAGATGGCACTACTGCCCCAAGTTGCGACAAAAAATCCTCCCAACAAAAGCAGTGTTAGTCCGCGTCGTGCACTCGTTTTTACCAAAATACCTTTATAGCCAAAAGCAGTTTTATCATAGATGTGGTTGAATTTTTTAAAGAAACGGTCCAACCAGTTATTCGATGGCTTACGGTCATGTGGAGATTTTAGGAAAAGTGCACACAAAGCGGGCGTCAATGTTAAAGCGTTGATTCCCGAAATAACAATAGCGGCGGCGAGTGTCAGCGAAAATTGACGATAGAAAATTCCGACTGGTCCTGAAAGAAAGGCTACTGGAACAAAAACAGCCGACATAACCAAGGTGATGGCCACAACGGCACCACCAACCTCTTTCATGGCTTCCAATGTCGCCTCCATGGGTTGGAGGTGTTCCTCTTCCATTTTAGCATACACAGCTTCCACGACAACAATACCATTATCTACCACAATTCCAATCGCCAATACCAATGCAAATAAGGTCAACAAATTGATTGAGAAACCGAGCATTTGCATACAAAACAATGCGCCAATCAGACACACGGGCACTGCCAAAATAGGGATAATTGTGGCTCTAAAATCTTGCAAAAAGATAAATACCACAATAAAAACCAAAAGGAATGCCTCTAATAAGGTTTTGATAACAGAGGATATTGAGGCATCCAAAAACCGCGACACATCATATCCCATCGTATAGGTCATGCCCGTCGGGAACTGGGTCTGTTTCAGCTCTGCCATCCGATCCTTCACACGCTGAATAACCTCCTGTGCGTTTGATCCAGGCAATTGCTTTAACATGATGGAAGCCGAGGGCCGACCATCGGTCTTGGATACCATTTCGTAATCTAATGAGCCAAATTCAACATCGGCAACGTCTTTAATACGAATAATGGAGCCATTGGCCGTGGCGCGAATAGGAACGTTAGCATATTCATCAATTTCAGTGAATTTACCCGGATAACGCAAAACATATTGTTGCATGTTACGCATTTTATCCGAGCTGATACCTGTTTGACCTGGCGCCGCCTCGATATTCTGCTTCCGCAATGCAGCAACCACATCCTCAGCAGAAATATTATAAGCTGCCATACGGTCAGGCTTAACCCAAACACGCATCGCATAGTCGCGCATCCCCATAATCTGAGCAAGTCCAACCCCCTCAATACGTTTCAGTTCCTTTAGAATATTAATGTCTGCGAAGTTGTAAATGAATCTTTCATCTGCCGTTTCATCGTCTGTAAAAACATTGAGATACATCAACATCGAATTGACCTCTTTCTCTGTCGTAACGCCTGCTTTAATTACTTCCTCGGGTAGTTCATCCAATACGGTTGTAACGCGATTTTGTACGTTTACGGCAGCGATATCTGGATCCGTGCCGACTTCGAAGAAGATCTGAATCACTGTGCTTCCGTTATTGGTAGACACCGAGTTCATGTAAGTCATCCCTGCAACACCGTTAATTGCTTTTTCTAAAGGAATAGCAACTGCATTTGTACTTACTTCAGCATTAGCTCCTGTGTAATTGGCATTGACGACTACTGAAGGTGGGACAATATCCGGAAATTGTGTAATGGGCAATGTAAATAAGGCCAACAGACCCAAAAGTGTAATAAACACCGAAATAACCAACGACAGTATGGGCCGTTTTATAAATGTTTCAAACATAATCTATCCTCCGCTACAATTTCCTCATTTTTGGATTAATTTTCATTCCACTCCGCAGTCCTTGCACTCCTTCATAAACAACTTTGGCGTTGGAATCCAAACCTCCGTCCACAATATAATAATGTCCTACACGCGGACCAGCACTAAAAGGTGTCATTTTAACGGTACTATCTGCCTGTAGTGTGTACACATAGGTTTTATCCTGAATCTCAAATACTGATTTTTGATGTACAAAAGTGTGCTCCCCTGTCTCCATAGGCACCGCGATCTTACCAGTTGCACCGTGTTTTAGGATATGTTCGGCATTTGGGAATTGGACCCGAAGCGCAATCGATCCTGTATTGGCTTCAAACTCACTTTCAACAAGATGCGCAATTCCTTCATGTGGATAAAGCTCGCCATTGGCTAAAATTAATTTCACCGACTTTTGCGTTTCTTTGCCATTCAGCTTATCGCGCATAAGTGCTAGATACTCCCGTTCAGAAATATCAAAATAAACATTCACTTTGCTGAGGTCAGAGATGGTTGTAATCAAACTTCCTTCGGTCAAAAGAGAGCCCTCACGCAGTAAGATACGGTCTATACGACCGTCGAATGGAGCCCGTATAACCGTATAATCCAATCTTGTCTGCGCCTGATTAACCAACGCACGAGCTTCCTCTATTTTAGAATTGGATGCTTTTAGCTGAATCTTTAATAAATTATACTCCGAAGGGCTCACAATATTCTTGTCAACCAATTTTTGAGTTCGTTCCATCTCCAGTTTTATCTTTTGAGATTCGGCAATAGCATTATCATACTGTGCTTTGGCTTTGGCTAACTCTGATCGGTATTCCTCATTATTATATTTAAATAATAGCTGTCCTTTCTTTACCCAGACGCCTTCATCGACATAGATTTTATCCAAAAAACCATTCAGTTTTGAGCGAATCTCGACGTTTTTTAAGGCTTGAACATCTGCAATATACTCCTGATAAACAGTGGTGTCCATCACCATCAAAGATGCAACGGGTATATTTTTGAGTTCTTCTTTCTGATCAGCGTTAGCATTAGAGGAGCGGCATGATGCCAACATCCCAACCGCGCCAAGTAAAAGGCACAGTATCCGTAATTTGTTCATAGGGAAATAATCTTCTTTTTAGTGGTCACTATGGAATACCCAATTAATTTTCATCCATGTAGGCGTTTACCGAACATGGGTATTTCATCAACGATAATAAAATGTAAAATGTAAAATTCTTTTGCTAGCCATTAAATTTCAATGACTGAAGGGATCTTGTAAACAAATGAACTACGATAACTTCATCAAGTTTGAAGTGTACGCTATAGCCACGGTCGTATGACGCACAAAAACTGTCATACTTTTCAACTTTAATGAAATGTAGCTTTGAATGAAAAGATAAATAGAGAATAGTTAGAACGGCCGAAACCGGTATAGGAACCGATAGTACCCCGGACGACAGATGGTTTTAGAACGGTAAAAAGGATGTTCGTCATCCTTTGCGAAGCATAAAGCGGTGAAAACAATACCGAAAACAAAAATGAATATTGGTAACACTTGACTATTTACCGCAAATATGCGATAGTCATCCTGTAACAGCACTTTTTCCTCATGGGAAGATTGAATAGGATCCAAATCCAATACATCATCTAAAAAATACTCCACAATAGTCTCGCCCGCATGCACAACCTGTCCCGTTGCCGACGAGAAAGAATCATACGTCAACAAATTAAGGTATGCAAAGAGTATTAACAAATGAAATATTTTACCTAACATATTGTAATTAAGAACGACAAAGATATGATTTTAAATACCCAAGATTATTGTATTCATGTAAAAAAACCATGACAGCCTCAAAATTAACTATCATGGTTTTCAAATACAACTCAATTTTCATCGATTGTTAAGAACTTTTAACGTTCAATGCAGTGCTAAATTTTCGTATAGATTAAGGATTAGCGAACTTATTGCTGTAGCAATTTTATCACTTATCTATCTTTTCACGACTAAAGGAATACGGAGCATCCGCTTTTTTTGTACCTCTATTTTTATTTGGGGCATCGCTCATTTTGAACTGAAGGTTGGCGCCCTGCAGTAAGTCTTTATAACGGATATAATTCCTGCCATAAGGTTTTCCATTCCAGGAAAGTTGGTCTACATAGACCTGATCCCCCCCCTTTTGGTTCGCTTCAATCAGCACTTTTTTACCGTTCTCAAGACTTAGGGTCACCTTATCAAATTGCGGAGAACCGATCACATATTCTCCTGATCCGGGTGAAACGGGATAAAATCCCAATGAAGAAAAAACATACCACGCCGAGGTCTGCCCATTGTCTTCATCCCCACAATAGCCATCCGGTGTGGGCAAATACAGTTTATCCATTATTTTACGTACCCAATATTGTGCTTTCCATGGCTCTGCAGCATAGTTATAAAGGTAGGGCATATGTTGAATTGGTTGATTACCATGCGCATACTGTCCCATATTCATCACCTGCATCTCACGCATTTCGTGTATCATACCACGACTCTTCATCCCCTCATAACTCGGAATAACAAATACAGTATCCAACATGGATACAAACGACTTATTACCACCCATTAAATCAATTAAACCCTGAGGATCGTGGAATACGCAAAAACTCCAATGCCAAGCATTTCCTTCGGTATATTCTCTCGACCAAGCACTCGGGTCAAAATTGGGAACGAATGAACCGTCGGCGTTTTTTCCGCGCATCAGTTTAGTACTTGGATCAAACAGATTTTTATAGTTCATTGCCCGTTTGGCATAAATCGCTGTCTCCGCCTTGGGTCTACCCAGCGCTTTACCAAACTCATAGATACACCAGTCGTTATAGGCATACTCCAGTGAGCGCGCTACATTTTGGTCGACCTTTACGTCGGCGGGGATATAGCCTAATTTGTTATAGTATTCGTAACCAAAACGGCCAGTAGAGGTATGTTTAGGATAGGCATTATTGGCACCATGTTTCAATGCTTCCCATAATAATTCTTTATCATATCCCTTCCGACCAGTAATTAACGCATCCGCAACAATAGATGCAGAATTGTTTCCAATCATCGATGCGCGGTGTCCTGGAGAAGCCCACTCAGGAAGATAACCGCTCTCTTTATAAGCATTTACCAAGCCTTCTTGCATACGATCGTTCATAGAAGGGTACAATAAATTCAATAGTGGAAATAAACTGCGGAATGTGTCCCAAAAACCTGTATCTGTAAACATTTCTCCAGGTAACACCTGACCATTGTAGGGGCTATAGTGAATACGGTTACCTCTTGCGTCAATCTCCGAAAAATCTCTAGGGAAAAGTGTTGATCGGTACAGACAAGAATAAAATGTACGCAGTCTGTCAATATTTTGGTCTTCCACTTGTACACGTCCCAGCACGTCATTCCACTGCGCTTTACCTTCGTCAACAACCTGCTGAAATGTCTTCGACTTAACTTCTTGCAAATTAATTTCTGCCTGTTCAAAACTTATAAAAGAGGAAGCGATCCGAGCAATGACTTTCTCGCCTCTCTTCAAGGAAGGAAAGCCAACGACTGCTCCGGCGTGATTATCCTGAATTTCCAATTCATCTGTTCTTATCGCGCCGCTTTTAACAGCAGCTTTGTAGGAGAAAGGTCTATCAAAGGTAATGACAAAATAATTTTTAAAATTATCCGGAACGCCGCCGCTATTCTTTGTTGAATAACCGATGATCTTATTTTCCTCCGGAATTACTTTAATATAAGAGCCCTTATCAAAGGCATCGATAATAACGTAAGCACTATCTGTTTTAGGAAAAGTAAACTGGAAGATTGCCGCTCGTTGCGACGGAGACAATTCAGTTGTTACATCATGATCTGCAAGATAAACACTATAATAGTAAGGTTTTGCAATTTCGGCTTTATGTGAAAACCAGCTTGCACGTTTGTCCTGATCAAATTGCGGAGTTCCAGTGACAGGCATGATTGAAAACTGCCCATAATCATTATTCCAAGGGCTTGGTTGATGGGTTTGCTTAAACCCTTTGATTTTATCTGCAGTGTAAGTATATACCCAGCCATCTCCCATCTTGCCTGTCTGTGGTGTCCAGAAATTCATACCCCATGGCCTTGCGATCGCAGGATAGGTATTCCCGTTAGACAATTCATACTTCGATTCGGTACCGATCAGAGGATTCACAAAATCCACCGGTGAGGGCTGCTGCGCTATAGCTGAATGAATAGCGCATAGAAAAAGAATGCTACCTGTAAGTTTTTTAATATTAAACATATTTATGCTTTTGGGATGAACGTTATTAAGAAAAAGCTAAAACGTATTAGTAAATATAGGTAAGAAATTTAAATATAACGGATTGACAAGCTGTTTTTCACAAGATGGTTACAAAAAAAGCGAACAGCCCCTATCACTCCAAATAAAATAGCCGCAAGATATTGTCTTTGTCAAACCAATACCTTACGGCTAATTTTTAAACCAATGAGCCTCTTGCCGCTAACAACCTCAACGAACTGTTGTCAATTTTTGGTGCTTACTTTGGTAGTTCCAAAAGCCTAAATTCACTTATTTGGAAATTTGATCCAGAGGATACCGCTTTTAAAACATACCTATAATAGCTATAAGGTTTTGCGTTCGTAAAAGAGAAATTAACCGACTTTCTTCTATCTGCTGAAGTAGTACCAAAGCTATAGCCTGTGACCGTGCTTAATGTTACCCAAGTTTCTCCATTGTCGGATGCCTGTATTTCCCAATCTTTCGGATCTCTTTCCGGAGCATCATTTCCGGTTGTTATGGTATAACCATTGATCGTTTGGGGTTGATAGAATGCAAACTGCCAATACATACCGGACTGATATCCACCGATAAAAAGTTTCGTCGTAATGTTGTTGTCGATTAATTTTTTCGAACCTTCGCCAGCATCAGGACCACTGGAATTGTCCTGAGAGATTCGAAAAGTATTGTCGATATTTGTCCAGTCTTTTACAATTCCCAGATCTGTCAGCATCTTGGTAACAACGATCTGCGAACCTTTCGGAGTTTTAACACGAAGTTGATAGGTCTCAAATTTACCGACTTCAATAGAAATATCTGCTTTTGCCTTATCAGAAACTTGCTCATACTTATCTTTATCCGTCATCTTTGACCAAGTGACTGCCTGTACTGCAATGTCGCTGTCGTATGCCAAAATCAGCTTACCAGTTCCATTCTTTGTCGCATTGAAACGAATTAATTTTTCAGCATCAATTTTGATAACTTCTTCACGTTGCGCCCAATCTCCATTCTTGTTGAGGACTTTAAGTTTGACTGTAAAATTACCTGTATTTAAAAAGGTATGTTGTGGCGAAACGTTTGACGAGGTACTGTCATCGCCAAAACTCCAGCGCGTTTCGCTATAATCCGTTGACTGATTTGTAAATTCAAAAGTAAAAGGATCATCTTTGGCAACCTGTTTTGTAGAGAAAGCTGACACCGGATTTGGTAGCTGAGGTTTTTCAACTACTACTTCCTTTTCTTTACTGCAACCTAGACAGGTAAGCAGTAAAAGAATATAAAAACTGTATTTTACTAATTTCATCTTCATAAATTCATCGTTGTAATACCATGTGTTGTCTTCCGTCTATAAAAATTCAATCATCCTCCATTCAGAACATTGAAATAAGCTACTTCCAACATTTTCTGTAATATTTAGACGATAAAATTTGTAAATACCCGGCTTTTGGACATTAAATCTTCGTGTCTGAATTCTATTCGGGAAACTCTCATTTGTTCGTGTGTCAATCGTAACCCAGTTCTTACCATCTAACGATCCCTCAAGAAACCAACTTTTTGGGTCACGCTCGATCGCATCATTTCCGGATGTAAGTGTATATGCCCCAATTTTCAGCGTTCGCGTGAACGTCAGTGTACACTGCAGATCGCCCGTAAATGCACTTTGCAAAAATTTGGTACTAGTGAGGTCGTCCACAAATTTTAAGCTACCTTCACCCGCACTTGCACCACCATTATTATCCCGGTTTACCGATAGTGTTGCTTCTCCCGTTACATCAAATTCAACGACTTTTGCGCAATCAATTAAAATCGTGGTATAATTCTTCTGAGGATTGATGACATGCAAGGACGGATCCTTTAAATAGATCGTTACAGCGAGAAACTTCTCTTTATTTTTGGTAATAACATCCCAAGGAACCGATATATTGAATGCCGCTGCAGACTTATTACCTAATACTTGCACGCGTGAAGGAAGCGCATACTCATTATTCTGCAAACCGATCGTATTCTTGGGTACTTTCTTATTCGTTATCCAAGTTGCAATTGAATCCGTTGTACCCCGCACTTCAACATAAAAAAATTTACTTGGAAAGGATGCTAACGAAACGCCGATTGGTATCTCGATTCCTGAAGGTGTAGTATTGTAATTGTTGTGATCGCTTGCTAAAATAATATTGCCAGGTGAATTTGTTATCGAAAGATAATGGATATCTGTTGCTGTCAGCAGATTCTTTGAGTCCATCGTTACAATTACGCTACTGGGATTTCCCAGCTGATTACCTTTTCCAGGATTGGATAATTTATAGGACAACGCAAACTTTTTACCGTAAACACGTTCGATCTCTGTTCGCGAAATTGTTAATAAAAAAGAGGTGGTATCTGCACCATATTGAAATTTCACGATATTCGGAAAAGAAAATGCCGAATTGGGGAGTGTAACCACCTCTTTTAGTGTTCCTGATTGGATTAATTTATTCACCGTATCGGTATTCAATTGAAGTTCAACATCAAAGGCCTTTGACGCAGGACTACTCAATTTTACTTTCATCGGAACCTGTACATAATCATTTGTTTTAATCAGATCATTGCCTCCACCTTCAGCGATAACTTGAGCAGGAGCACCCTCCCGTAAATTAAATACCTCTAAATTATCTTTTGAACAAGCCAACAATTGACTTAAGAACAAAATGATCGTTATATAATAAAATAGTCTTTTCATAATTCGCTTTTTTAAGATTATTTATCAACCCAAACTCGTCCATCTAACTGCCAATTCTCCTGTCGCGCAATTTGCAACCAACTAAATATCTGGGCGGTTATATCAGTATTTTTCGGTACTAACGTACTTATTGTTTCAACAGACGGAGCGCAAAGAAAATCATTCAGCTTAGAAATTTCATACGTGGAATTGCCCATCTTTAAGGTATTTCCATAAGGCCCATCGTCATAAAGTACACCATCAGTAACCGTTCCCACAATAGGCCAATTGGCCGCAAGATTCGGATAATAGGGATGTTCTTCACTTACTCCAACCTGACAATTATACTGCGTAATGACGGCCAAAGGCAAGGCTACTTTCCAAAACCGTACATCAGCCAGGTAGTAATCACCTTGGTTCCAACTGCTTCCGCCGTTTAAAAGCCCCAGCCTAAATTTAGCTGGACTACTAATCGTTCCCCACGAACTTATGTCCATCTCATTTCCCGGGAGACCGTTTGTATAGGTTTTCACAATGCGTTTACCTTCGCTTGTCAGGGCTCCGACTATAGTCACATTATTCCAAGTTGCGTTGTTCAATTTAGGACCATTTACCTCACCACTTCCGTTCGGACCGCGCCCGTTGAACATCCAATAATCATCTTTAAAAGCCATGATCCATCCATTTGTTGGTGCACCTGATTCCCATTTCTCACGTTTGCCGATAAAAGATGGGTAATTGGGAAATTTGTATGTATTATTTGGCCCTTTATTCTTCTTAACTTTTAATTCAATAGTAAATTCTTCCTTATCACCAAGATCGAAAATAGGATTATCACCTTCGGTTAACTCGGCGTAGACACCGCCTTTAAATCTTATAAAATCTCCCGAAAAGCGACTGCCCAAGTAAGGTTTATTGATATACCTTGAATTATATTTAGGTGAGTAAAAGATAGTGAAGGTATTCACATTTGGATTACTAAAAATTGTATTGTCATTCTGCGCAGGAGGAATTTCAAAAGGCCCTCCCTTACTCGAAGTGATGATCACCAGCCAGTTCTCTTTTTTAAAAGCTGGGCGTTGCACCAAGGCCTGAATAACTTCCCCTACCTGCTTATCGAAATTTTCTATGGCGGATTTATAAATAGCGCTGCTATTGTCATAGGCGCTGGCCTTTCCGGCCTTATCAACCGCTGTGAAATGGGCAGTCAACAAGGTTAATTCCGGTTGCTTTAACCCTTCCTTAACACTATTGACAACCTCTTCGTCGGTACTCTCCAACTTAGCTACCGCAACAGGAGCAAGATTTTCAACAAATAGTTTAGAACTGCTATAGACTTTGAATTCAGGGTTCTTCATATTTGCAGCGACCCTTGTATAGACTGTTGGAAAGGTCTGAAAATTATTGTTCTTAAAATTATCACCAATGACCAAATGTTTATTTTGGTTCACCCCAGTGATAATACTGGCTAGATCGGCGCCCATAGCAGTTGCATCGTCATGCTCCTCACTTAACGAAACCCAGGAATAAATCGAATGGTTGAGCAATCCATTCATCGTTGGAATATTTGCCGTCCGGACAGACTCTCCCCTTGCTCCGTCCACGATGAGCATGAGTACTTTTGGCTTGCCATATACTAGGTCAACGGTATCTTGTTGCCCCTCATTATCAGGCAACAGGCGTCCGAATTCATCATTACAGGATATGAGCATTGATAATATAATCAAAGGCATTAGCCAGCGGCCTATATTTTTAAAATTAGCTTGAGATCTCATCAGTTTAAAATTTAAGTTACTGTTCCAATTTAATTCGAATCAGATTATGTACTTCTTCATTATTAAAGCGGCTAAAAAAGCCCATTAAAAGTAATGCGCGTTTACCATCCTCTGTTTTTGTCTCAACAACTTTATTGATATAACCAGAGAAATAACCAGAAGAATTATAATCTCCATTCAATTCACCGTTCGGATTCAGGATCATAAAACCATTTCGGGCAATATTACTATAACGCGAAAAATCTCCAGAAACTACGATTAAACCGTCATTCAATTGCATCGCATAGAAAGGGTTTCCACCATCAAAGGTCTTCGCCTGAAACGTTGGGTCCACTGTTCCATTTGGATTCAACATGATAACTTTTATTGCCGATACTCCGTTATATTTACTGAAGTTTCCAACGACTATGTATTTATTTGTTACACTATTGTAAGTAACCGAGGAGACATTGTAGTCGGCTCCAACACCACCTGGGTTAAATGTGGCGTCCAATGTTCCATCAGCATTCAATCGGGTGATATATCCTTTGGGTTGTCCATCGAACCTGTTGAAAGAACCATACACTAGAATTTTGCCTTTCAAGGGGCCATTCGTATGAAAGACCGTGGCTACGGCCCCATTTCCACCAGCCATTGCTTTTCCGTCTGACCCAAATCTAAAGGACTTATCCAACGAGCCGTCTAAATTCAACCGGGCGATATGTCTGATTTCTGTACTATCCAAGATAATTGTGTCCCTAGTTTCAAGCCGGTTGGGCTTATCATAGGTCCGGCGGATATAGTATCTAAAATTGCCTGTTGCTAAAATTTTCCCCTCCGATTCGTAAATATTACCGATATTACCATCAAACCCTCCGTTAAATGTCGGATAATACTTCAACGTATCACTTTGCCCAGGACGTCTAAACGGTTTAATACCCATCGTATCGATAGCGCCAGTGGTATAAATTCGCGTTAGATTGCTGATATCTGAGTTTCGCTGTCCATACCCCGAAAAAGAACCTGCCAAAAAATAGTAATTCCCTAATTTTAAGATACTGTTTAGCGAGTTATTTGCCCCGGTACCTATGCGAAAGCTTGCATCATAGGTTCCATCTGCAAACGTCCTGACAAGACGGTTAATTGGCCGTATCGATCCTTTATTATTATAATTTGTAAAAGATCCTGTAAAGATCATTTTACCATCTTCCAAAAAAAGAACATCAGAAACGGTATTATTTGTTCCAACCCCCACTTGAAAAGTTTGATCGATTGATACATTTCCTAAAACCGTAAATTGTGGCCCGAAAAAGACAATATCGTCAATGGCAACAGAAAGCACTCCTGTACTGGCAAAAGGTGGAACTTTCAGCTTTACATAATCTGCCGTTAGCTCGACAACCTGTGCTTTTTCGCCGTTAAATCGAATGATAGCCTTATCTTTATACTTATCCAAGCCTTTAATTCGCATGATGGTCTCGACTCCTGTTTTACCCGATTCGGGTTGCATTTTATCGGTTGGATTAATTTCTATACCCAATGGCGGAAGACCCTCCTCGTATGGAGCTGAAAACATCTTATTATTCTTATTACAACCCCAAAAAAGAGCAATAAAGAACAATAGGGATGTATATTTCCAAATCGTATTGTACATAACTTTCATAATTTAAATTACAACTGCTTATTGCTATTAACGCTTACTTTCTAATATATCTAACAGAATATCACTCTGATTGAATCCAAACTGCGCTTTGGTATAATCAATTACATGGACAACCCCATTATCCGGCTGGATATCTGATGAGGCAACGGGACATGAACGCCATTCGTTTGGCCTGCTGATATCTGGAATGTATGAAATATACAATTGTCTATACCCCATATATTTCAACCGGGTAATATTGTTCTTGTCAGAGTCATTTATGGCGTCGTTATAGACAACACCTATGTTAGAAACTGTATTTGCAAATGAGGTGTAATTTTGGCCTTTATAGACATTTAGCAAATCAAAATCAATCTGAGGATAATCCATTAATTTTCGCTTATTATTGAACATATAACGCAATAAATATTTACGCCAAATAGCACTATCTACGTCTGCCAAAGTTTTGATGGTATCGCGTCCCAAATTATAAAGCAGCCAGTTCACGCTAGATTGATTGCCGGGCACATTTGACTTAGCTTGACCGATCATCTTCTTTATATTCTCATCTCTCGGGGCAAAAAAAGTAAATTCCTTGGTCTTAAAATCTTCCTCTAAACCTGCCAACCTAATAATTTTGGCAATCGAATCAAATTCCCGCGGTTTGGAATCCAGATAATCCATAATGGAACCATCAAATTTTGCCTGTGCCAATCCACCATCTTTATAATATGCATCCTTTTTGCATGATACTGTGGCAAAAAGTAACATCGTTAGCAACGCATATCCTATTATCTTAGCTTTTCTCATAATAAACTGATTTAATTTCCTCCTGTCCAATAATCGTTCAACACGATCTTTGAATTAAAATTTTTGGCCGAAGCATCCAAAGGCCAGGTCCATGCACGACGGTTATACTGGTCAATTGTCATGGGATTCATGGTCCATTGTGGATTGAGTATCCTTCGCGTCCGGATCAGATCAAAATATCTCACCCCTTCTCCGATCAATTCACGACAACGCTCTTCGAAAATAAAATTCTTCAGATCAGTACCGCCACCGGCATAGCGTGGAGCCTCTGCCCGATCTCGAACTATATTAAGCACTGTGATTGCCTCGGCCTCGCGCGCGCCACCTAAATTAGCCAGCGCTTCAGCCTCCAATAATAGCGCATCAGCATAGCGAAATATCATAAATGTATTATCCGGATTTGAGTCCTCATTACCCGAAGCAAAGACATTGGCTGCAAATTTCTTTAAAACAAATAATCCATCATTCGCATACATATCCTCATACCAAAGTTCTTTTCGCTTATCTGCAGGACCATTTAACGGATAAATCCGAGACATAAAAATGGAGGAATAATAAGCAATGCTAAATTGTTGGTTATAGCGGGGGAACTTATATGGCCAACGTAAAAAATGATCCCACAAAGGCGCATAGGCATTGTTCTGATCATTATAATTGATTGTTCGGTAGAATTCAAATAACGATTCTTCCGTGCGTCCTTTTGAGACCTTAGCCCATTCCTCCGGGGTGAGTTTGTACAAATGATGCACACCACTCGCACGCAGCTCCTTTCCAAGGCTTGCTACACTGTCGTAATACTTCGTGGCATTAGCCGAGTCAAAATTCGCATTCCACATCTTCATATGCATCAACAGCGCGATAATGCTTCCTCGGCTTGCCCGCGCACCACGCTGTGAAGCTTCCCCAAATGTCCATGGCATCATATCTTTAACAGATTCCAAGTCATCGATACTTTTACTAATAACAGAAACCATATCTTCACGTGGGAGTTGCTTTGCGAAGTAAGCATCCGTATAGTAAACCACATCCCCATACAGACGTACCATCCAGAAATAACTCAGGCAACGCATAAAAGTAGCTTCGGCTTTATAACGGTCTTTATCTGCGGCAGATAAACCTGGAATTCCCTCATCCAATTTTGAAATTAGTATATTGCAGCTCTGAATTACTTTATAATAGGTATCCCAGATAGAAACCCGATACATTGCGTAACCACTTGACCGACCGCCACTCAATGTATTGTTATAAACGGCATTCATGTCGTTGGTTCCCAGATCGCGAAGTATCATGCGATCCGTTCCAGCTGTAGGGGAGGGAAAAATTTCTCCCGACCTCGCCTCGCCAATGGCACCGATTACCCATGACTCGTTCAGTTTTTCAAAAAATTGACTGTAGATACGTGCTATATTTGCTTCTACATCCTCCTTTGACTGATAGAAATTGTTGCCCGTAAGCCTGTCAATCGGCTCCACCGTCAGAAATTTCTTACAGCCCATCATGACGGTTGTACATAGACATATGACAAACGCTATTCTTCCTATATTTCCTTTTATTTTCATAATACAGCTCGATTAAAAATCAATATTAACACCAACATTATATTGCCTAGGTACAGGATAACCACCAGAAGCATCCCTACCCATCGTGCTTACATTTTCGGGATTAGGTCCACTGTACTTGGAGAATGTGTTTATATTTTCAGCCGAAACATATACCCGTAGACGCTCAAGTCCATATCTTCTGATAGCATTTTTTGTAAACATGTAAGAGAGCGTCACACTATTTAACTTAAAATAAGACCCATCTTCAGCCCAAAGATCTTGATCCATCCGAAACGGATTAACACTTGAGTATCTTCTGAAATCGTAAGCATAAGGATACTTTGCAATATCGCCGGGTTTCATCCACATATTAATATCATCTAAAGGAACTACAGTCCTATCACCATAGGGATCACTCATCAATTGCAATCGCTCTGCGAGGGCATTGTTCAAGATGGTACGTTTTGCGGTATAGGATGCATATAAGTTCAAACCGAAAGATCCAAGGGTTTCATGATTGTAATTAAAATTCAATTGCATACCACCGGTGATCAAAGGTTGAGAATTCCCCGTACGGGCATAGTCATTTTCATCTAAAACATAGTTACCATCTAAATCTGCAAAAATTGGATCCCCAGCCTGAAATTCAGTACCATTGGCCATTCGATAACGTCGTCCGGTCGCCGGATCAACAGGTACATCTGCATCGGTGCTATATACACCTCGATTTAATAACATGTAATTAGACATCGTTGAAGTTCCCACCCTGAAAACAACATGTTGCTTATATTTATCAATGTTTTCCCAACGAACAAATTGCCCACCATAGTGCTCAGGTAGTTTTAACAAAACATCCCGGTTATAGGCTCCGTTCACCCCTATGGACATGGTAAAACGACCTTCAGTCAAAGGCCTTAACATGACAGATAACTCATGTCCATAATTGGCAATGGCAGCTGAGTTGCTATTTACCTTTTCAAAGCCTAGCGACGAAGAAAGTAGTTCTTCAAATAGAATATTGTTTACTTTCTTATAATACGTGTCATAAGTCAATTCAAATCTATTTTGAAAGAAAGCGAGGTCCAAACCTAAGTTATACTGGCTTGTTGTTGTCGGTTTTAGATCAGGATTTGGAATTTGTTCATAATTGATTCCGATGCCTATCTTATCATTATAGCTTCCTGCAATATCGTATTTTCCGTAAACGCGCTCCAAGGTACTATTCGGCATAACATTCACCCCCCAACTGGTTCGAATGGAGAGCAAATTAATCCAGTCCACATCGCTCAAGAAATTCTCATGATAGGCATTCCATCGAAGACCAACAGCAGGATTTTTGGTATACAGGTTTCCAAATCCATTCTGTGACGACCCATCCATTCTGTAAGAGAGGTCTATCACATATTTCTTCATGTAATCGTAAGTCCCAGCGATTGCAAAAGATAATCCTCTTTCTTTTCCGAATCCACGGCGCAATAATCCTCCTCCTTTGGAAAAATAGCCATCAAATCCAAGGGGTCCTTCAAATTGATCATTTGGTGTACGGGCCTGTAAGGTTGCATTTGCTTGTTTTTCCAAGGTTCGAATCTCATTGAATAGATTGAAAAATACGGTATGCTTTTCATTAAACGTGCGACTATAATTGATAGAGTTTCTATTATACAATGAATTGTATCGACCATAATAAGCATAGATTTGTGCAAATTGACCATTTGCTGCCGCCGGTGTAAACGTGTTTTCATTATCGGAAGTAGACTCATAACTCATTGTTGTTGTTGCCCGCAAACCCGGAATAATTTCATAGGATGCTTCAATGAAAGGCTTGATCGATTTAGACGAATTATCATTTCGGGTCTTCAATGCTGAATTATATCCTGAGGATGCCAGATAAAAAGACGGACCAGGCAACAACGTTGATGTCATCCCGTTTGTTGCCACACCAGATTGTAAAATACCTAACCCGTTCCCCTTACTTTTTGAGCCAAGTGAAGCACTTATCTGCGCTGTAAACTTAAATTTCTCGTTGGGATAATATTCAAATCGCATATTGGTCATATAGCGATCAAAACCCGTATTTTTGATAATACCATTTTCATTATAATAATTCAGGTTCGCCTTATAGTTTAACTTCTGGTTCCCACCATCAATTGCGACATTATGCGTTTGGTTATAGGTTGTAGCATAAAATAGGTCCTGCCAATTGGTTGAATTATTATAATAAGCGTTCAAACTATCCGACAACATGGGTGTTTGTGAAATTCGGTCCAGGTCATCCTGCGACAACGCATTTCCGTAGATCTGCAATAGTTTTAAACGGCGTTCTAGATTTCCTCCCAAAGTTGGACGTAACTGGGGTGGCGTTTTCAAGAAGAAATTACCCGTATACCTTACTCTGGGAACCTCAGAATTACCACGTTTCGTATTGATAATGATCACACCATAGGCAGCCAACGATCCATATAGCGATGTAGCCTGCGCATCTTTCAGCACCTCTATACTTTCGATATCCTCAGGAGGAATTAATGACAATGGACTGATTCCTGGCCCCTGCTGGCTTAATCCAAGTTCATTGGCTCTATCCGCATCCATTGGTACGCCATCGATCACATACAACGGTGAGGTGGGGGTTAGAAATGACTGATCACCGCTACCTGTCACACTGATGGTCGAAAGTCCACGGATCTGTGTGGATCCTCTAAATCCCGGTGCTCCGGTATTTACCTGTATATTTAACCCTGCAACCTTGCCTTGAAGCAAATTTTCTACATTGGCCGATGGAATATCTTGAATTTCTTTTCCACTGATCTTAGTCGAGGACCCTGTAGTTGTCTCTCTTGGACGCTTCACATACCCCCTAACAACAACTTCATCCATTTGATTATCGATCTCTTTTAATTGAACGATTACATTTCGGTCGGACCGCACCGTCATAGTGGCTCCATCATAACCAATTAATCGAAAGGCAACCGAAGTACCTGTTGCTGTCGTTAAGCTAAATGCCCCGGAGGAATTTGTCGAGGTTGCCTCTTTTCCAGATTTGCCAAAACGTACTGTGACGCCAGCCAACGGCCTTCCTTTGTTATCTGTTACCTTACCCGACATAATGACTGTCTGCGCAAAAACCTTCGCCGAAAGAAACACACACAATATCAACAGCATGCAGCTGTTATAAAATATCTTAAATTGCATAGCTAATTTCAATTATTCATTATCAAATCGTGGATTCTCCCTTTGAAAATGGAAAACAATCTCCCAATCCCCCTTAGTAAAAATTTTAAAGTTCAACCCAAAATTGGCTGTAATTAGACCTCCGCCGAATCCCTTTCTGGAGTAGGAAAAATCGACCTTTGCGCTATTTCCATTTGTATACTTTGTTGGAAAACTTGTTAGAGGAATTGGATAAGCTACATCATATTGCACATAAGTAGCCGTTTTTTTCATGTTAAAGCCATGCACCAGTTCGTTCCACTTTGTTTCATTAAAACTATCCGGATTAATGGGCTCACCCTTATTGTTTAAAAAGACAAAGCGTAAATTATGTCCATTCCCTCCGGTAAATCTGCGGATATAGACGACTAGGTCTTTAAACTGATCATCCGTGCGTAATAACTGATTTGACAATTCCCCATAAACCCCATTCATATAAGAAGGCCAGATATAACTTTTCTTTTTTGGATTTTTAGGATCATTTGGATCTGGAGCAGTTTCACCATTATAGGGGTTTTTATCCGAATAAGGTTCATAATCCTGAACACGCCAAGGAAGAATCATAAAATCTTTAATTACGGTGGAACCGCCAGAATTAGAGACCTTTAAATCAAAATACCGAATATTCTGTACCAGATCTATACTGTCTTTGGAACGCGGCTCTATCAGCTCATTTGTCGATGAATTCCACAAAATAAAACTACCAGTAGAGTCAACCTCAAAAAGAGGCCGATACACGAGCTGACGCTTGGCCTCAATTTCTTCCAGATTTTTTTCAGTACCATCATAGCGGTAAATCCAACGATAGACAGGTTTGACTTCAAAAAGATCGGTATAAGGTCGCCCATCGCCATAACGGGGATTAACAATTTCAAATCGTAGCGGAGTGGTCGAATGATCGGTATTAATATTCCCCATCAGTGAGGTTCTTCCCAAGATGGGATAAAAAGATTTTCCATCATAAGTTAAGTTGACACTTAAAAATTCCTTTTCATCCGGCAAATTGTAAAGCTTTTTACATCCATTTAAGCAGACGCACATCAAGATGAGCAGTCCCAAGTTGCATGTCTTATTTAGTGTATTAAATTTTCTAGCAATTTTCATGTCCATACATTCTTAAATTGGTTATTGATTACGGTTCATTGTCCAATCTGCCAACTGGAAATCATTACCACCGTACATACGTGCAATATTCAAACGATAAGCTTTGTACGTCTTCGTATTTGTAAAAAAGAATACGCGCAATTGAAACCTCTCGTCAAACTCCTCCCCTTGTCTAGAGTCCAATAAGATCCATTTCCCACTTTCTCCATCAAGTCCCTGTAATGTCCAGTCCGTTGGATCCCGATCTTGAATATCATTAGCTGAACGAAGTGTATAACTGTTAGCTAGCACCTCAACAGGAAAATCCCACTGCAAATAAAACTGTCCCGGACTTGATAAAAAGAACTTTGTCTCTGGATTACCATCGAATACATATTTAGATGCTTCGACCGCATTTGGTCCACCCGAAGCTTCCTTCGACGCAGAACCTATCCCTTTGAATTTTATGAAAAGATTTTCTGGCGGTGGGATATAGATAATCTGACTGACGAATTTGTTAAAACCGAACACATGATCAGGGTTCAATACATGAACAACAGCATTGTCTGTTTGGATATTTAATGAACTAGTTTCAGTCGTTACCCAGTTACGGTTGAAAACAGATTTTCTTGTATCGGAAAAGTCAACAATTGTAGGGCCTCCATTTATATAACCAGATGAAGATTGCTTATTCAATCCAATATGCATTGGATAGCCATATCGAATACCGCGTACGTCCTTGCCATCCTGACTATTGAGGGAATCACTTGCAATTCTGCCTTGGATAATATATTGACATAGCAATGAATCTAGTATTTCATACTTCACTGAATTCAAGTATTGTGCAGGCTTGTCAGAGATACTTAAGGTATTGTTCAGGTTTTGAATAGCTAGTTGAAAATTGGCATTAGTCAACGCAAATAGTGTCACTGTGCTATCCTGCAATTTTCTTTCTAGACCGATTCTATCGATTACTTTCACTAAAGAATCATATATTCCAGGCTTACTTTTTAGATAACTATATAAATTACCTTTATATATCGCTTCTTGGGATATGGGCGAATAATATCCTTTATCTTTAGCACAAGCATACAGCAGGACGGTAATTAAAAATATATATACACCGCGTACAAATAGGTTATTTTTCATAATTAGTTCTTCCTTTACTTCCAATAAGCATTTTGTTCGATTAAATTATTTTGAGCGAGAATTTCTCGAGCAATTGGCCAATAAATCCCATCGCTAGCGATTAATTGTGCTAACTGTGGATTGTCATGTTTTATCTTTTCCCGTCGAATCATATCATACCATCGCTGTCCTTCACCCATCAATTCACGTTTTCGTTCTAAAAATATAGCGTCAACCAAATCTCCATTTGACGTCTCACTATATACTTTAAGCCCTCTGCGTTCCCTAATTTCATTAAGTAACTCAATGGCCGTCGATTTTTCGCCCAACACAGCTAAAGCTTCGGCGCGTAAAAGCGTAATATCTTCCAAACGAGTCAGTACTGTCGCACTGGTAAATATGCGGAAGGTGGGATCCGAAGAACCTCCCATAATACATTTGATTTTGCTAAATATGGGATACTTGCCGTTGAAGTTTCGGAAATATACTTCTGTCGTCGGATTTCCCAGTGTATCGATACTAAAACGTTGGTCCTTCTTTTCGTTAAATGTTTTTAAAATCATTTCCTTCGGCATATAAATATCCGGTACGGTCTTATTGACAACAGGAGCAGCCAGCGTCAACTCTTCAATATGTCCTGTGAACGATGCCTCCACATGTGCCCATATATAAGGAAATGAGAATAGCTGCTCGGAACGCTTATCAAAGAAAAATCCATTGCCATCTGTTAAAAACGAAGTCGACAGGTAATAGGCTCCTCCTTTACTATAATTGTCCATCACAAATTGCGAATAAGAAGCCGCGTCTGCATAATTGGCTTGCCATGCGGCCAAATGTGCGAGGATAGCATATACCGAAAGTTTCCTGACCAACGCACCATTCCATCTGGAAGATGCTTCATTGTAGTAGTTCCCAATTTGCTGTTCATCACCCGTACTATAGGAATAAGGTAATAATTGAGCCGCATCATACATTTCCTTTTCGATCCAAGCGTACAGTTTTAATCGATCCTCCTTGGGCTTATTCTCAAAATTTCCATCATGTGAATTCAGTATCAGGGGTACATCACCCCAAATACGGACCATATTGAAGTAAGCGTAAGCACGTAAAAATCGAGCCTGAGCTATATCCACGACCAAATTGTTTTCCGTGTAACGCATATCTTTTTCTCTTACTCCCGGTGCGCGCTCCATAAAAATATTAGCAGCATTAACTACAGCAAACCAACGTCTCCAGTTCGAAAGTGCGTTCAACGATTCATAATTTGCTTTGAGATCATTCTTAATAATTGCCTTAAGATCTTGACGGGTGGGGCTATCAAAATCCCCTGACCTCACCTCTCCATACAGCCAATAAGCATTATTATCGTCCAAAGCTGCTTTGGTTAAACCGTAAATCCCCATCAAACCTGCCCGCGTGTCTTCCAAAGCATTCCACATATTCTCTTCCTTGACCGTTCGAGAAGAGTCTATATCCAGCATTTTCTTACAACCTCCCAGAAGTAATGAGAAAAGTAGTGAAACACTCCATATAAGATGATATCTTTTCATTTCTTTTCGTTTAAAAGTCAACTTTTATTCCTACCGTATATATCCGTGGTATCCTCATTTTTGATCCAATATCATAACCCGTATAATCCACGATCTCAGGATCTACACCACTGTAAGATGTAATTGTAGCAACATTATTAGCAGACACATAAGCATAAGCATTTTTGATAGCTTGATTCCGGCCTGCCAAAAGAGATGTTAAGTTATAGCCCAGCGTGATCGCCCGTATTTTAAGAAAGGAGGCATTTTCTAGGAAAAGGTCTTGATCGGCCTGATAAGCAATAACCGTACTCCAAGGATTATACAAGGGATACTTGCCATAATCCCCTCTTTTTCCCAATAGGTGATCTCCTTGATTGCGTCTAGGCTTTTCGCACCTTCATTATTGATAAAATCAAAACGATTGGCCATTTCCTGATTGATGAGTTCCCGACCAAGATTATAATACATGTTCACCCCCAGGTCCCATTTGCCAAAGAAAAAATTGTTGTACCAATTGCCAAAAACAGCCGGCAAGCGATGGCCCTGCAGTTTCCGATCTTCATCGTTGATCATATTATCACCATTTAGATCCTTCCATATCGGATCACCTGCATGCAATTGAATCGCATTATAAGTCATTCCCTGAGGCACATCAGCATCAGTTTTGTAAATACCGTCGTTGGAAAGCAGCCAATATTGGTCTAAGGGTTTGCCAACCTCCAAAAGATTATTACCGATAACCAGCCTATCGAGACCGTTCGGTAATGCCTTCAATTTATTCTGATTATGGGATACATTGAGCGCTGTAGACCACTTAAAATTATCGGATTGAATGGGATCTAGTCCAACAGTCAATTCAGCACCGATATTCTGAACATTCATCCCAGCTGCATAGCTCGATTTATAGCCATACTCGCTATATGAAGGAATATTAATTAGCTGGTTCTTCGTCTGTTTCAAATAAACATCCAGTGAAACATAAAAATTTTTCTGTGTATTCGCATAGTCCAAACCCAAATTACCCTGGTCTATATAAGCCCATGGAATATGATAACCAACCCACCCCGATTCATACGGCCGTACCAACCCTGCAATCGCATTATAGCCAGCAATAAGCTGATTTCCCGTAAATCCCATTTGAGCGACATAATTAGGCCCTTGCGCAAAATCATCAAACATATTGTTTAGGCCGATACGTCCGACACTAAAACGGGCGGTAAGATCTTTCAGGTCAGTATTGGTCGTAAAGTAGCTATTTTTAATATTCCAATTTACCGACAAGGACGGCGTAAAAATCCAGCGGGCATCCGGTTGCGCATTAGAGGATCCGTCAGAGCGAAGCAATAGCGATGTTTCGACCTTATCCTCATAATTGTAAGTTGCTTTTCCATAAAATGAGACCAGGTTATGACGTATGCGATCTAAAAACTTAAAGATAAGCGCTTTTGGATACGCCGTCGCTTCGAGATAATTTGATTTCAGCGCATCGTCTTCCAACAGATTCACCTTAATAAAATCATTTACACCTTTATAAGCATAAGCATAGTTGTAGCGATAAGTATCCCATTGCAAACTATTGCCAACCAATAGGTTTAACGTATGGCTTTCATTAATATTCCAATCATAAAGAGCTTTATTGTCAAATACCGCCCGCTGATTATAACCATAGTAGTTTGAAGCAAAATTATTGGATTCCATCAACTTACTGTGGTAGAATTGATCCCGATACCCCTCATTATAATCGAGCATTCCTGTTGAAAGAAAATGAAAATTTCCAAAATCAAATTGCAGCTTTCCATACCCCTGCACAACGTTCGTCTTGTTATTATCAAAGCCTTTTTTATAATAGCTCAGATACTCGTTGTAGACCTCCTTATTAGGTGACAAAGGCGCAGACAAATCTGGGAAATAGGCCAACTGGGCAAATCTATCCCGCAGATTCAGGTTGCGATTTCGATCGAGTCGAGTGATATTTGCCTGCATAGAGAACGTTAACCAAGTCATCGGTCGCATATTCAGGCCAAACAAGGCATAATACTTATTCAATTTTACCTGGTCGGACACACCCTTATCCTGTGTTGAGCCCGCTGCAAATTGAAAATTTGCACGTGGCCCACCACCGGATAAATTTGCATTCAAATTGTATACTAAACCACTATTGTAATAAGAATCGGTCCAATCGGATCTCCCAAAATAATTCATATTAAGCGAGTCACTCAAATACACTGGATAAGAATCTCCATCATCATACTTGCCGTTGGAGGTATATAAATCATAAAATTGCTTTCTGAATTTGTTTTCGTATTCACCATTGATCGTTGTGACATGTGGACGATCAACCAATCCCGTATACATGTTGATCGCTATCCGGTTGCTTTTATCGGCTTTATACTCTTTCGTACGAACGACGATAGCTCCATTTGCAGCATTAGGACCATACATCGCCACCGCAGCGACATCTTTTAATACTTCAATGGACTTTACCATATCGATATTAATATTTGCAAATAGATTGGTCGCAGGCCCAATACGCTCGAGATTATACGTTTGTACGGCGTAAGCAAAGGGGTGTTCTCCGACCAAAGGAATTCCATCTACAACAACCAATGGCTGATTTTGAAATACGTCAATATCAGAAAACAATGGCCTCGAGATGCCTCGAAAGTACATGGGTTGCTTAGTGCCTGATTCGCCGGACGGCTCAGTAACGTACAGTCCAGTGTTATTTCCTTTTAGGTATTGCTGCAGGGAAGAATAAGGTAATAAAGCTTGTTTCTTTAGTTCTACTGGATTTACTTGGCTAGTTTTAATCTGAAATATAGAATCCAATTTCGAAGTTCCAATCTGAAGCTTAAGACTATCGGACGGTGATAACACCTTATCTTGACCAAAAGCAAAAGAATAACAGGCACAGGACCACCCTAAAAGAATAAGCCTATCCAAATACCTCTTTTTAATCATGTACATATAAATGATATATAATTAGGTTATTTTTACTTTTCTACTATTACTGGTTAAAATCACCTAAAAAATAAGGCGAAATTTACTGATTTTTCGAGATAGGAAAATTGGTCGATTCCTCTCAAAAATTTATATTATGCGGTATCAAATAGAATTAATATCATAATTTAAGGTTTTAAGTATAAAATATAAAAACGTTTTAGCATAACAGAACATAATGGAATGTTAAAACGGATCGGTTTGCTTAATTGGTCTACACTTATCTCACTTGGTTATAATGAAGATATATAGAAAAATGAGAAAAAAAAACTTTATGCGTTATTTTTTCCGTTTGCTAAACTGGTTTAGTAATTAACATTAAGCAGTTTATAGCTCAAAAACTGGTTTTTTACATTAATAAAATATGATTTTGCTAAAATGACAGATTCAATTAATTTTTTTTCAAATTGTAACGTCATTCTGCACATGAATCAAAAAACGAATGAACAGCTTCGTACTTAAATGACTAGTAAGTGGATAGCACTATCCCTTCAGACCGCAGGAAAAATAAAAACCCCTCGTAAAGGAGGGGTGTGCATTATAGGATTTTATCTTTTACTCTTATCTATTCGGTTTATTACTCATCTCGAAGATTAATTCACCGCCATCTATAATGCTACGATAAGGTAATCGCAAATCAGCTAATTTTCGCCCATTTAAAGAAACGGATTTAACGTAAACATTCTTCTCAGACTGATTACGGGCAACTATGGAAAGCGTACGCCCATTTTCAAAATTAACCTTGGCCGATTTGACCAAAGGACTGCCAATCCAATAACTATCTTCCCCAGGCGCCACCGGATAAAAACCTAGTGCAGTAAATAGATACCAGGCCGACATCTGTCCACAGTCGTCATTACCACCTAATCCCGCATGACCATTATGGTACTGATTTCGGATGATTTGTCTGACACGTGCTTGAGTTTTCCAAGGACTCTTGGTGATGTTGTATAAATAAGCCACATGATGGGAAGGCTCATTTCCATGCACGTAATTTCCGATAATACCATCTCGCGTAATATCCTCTGTATGCTCAAAATACTTATCGGGTAATTCCATCGTAAAGAGAGAATCCAAATAAGTCTCTAAACGCTGCTTACCTCCCATGACTGCCATCATTTTGGTAGGCTGATGCGGTACATAAAGACTGTAATTCCATGAATTACCTTCAATAAATCCCTGTCCATGAGTATCTAGCACATCAAATTTCTCCTGAAATTTACCCGCTGAATCCTTAGGGCGCATAAATCCAATGGAGGAATCATAGAGTGATTTCCAGCTCTCAGCTCTTTTGGAAAAAGTCGTGTAAATATCGTCTTTCCCTAATTTTTTCGCCAATTGCGCTATACACCAATCATCATACGCATATTCCAATGTATTAGAAACTGATGTTCCCGATACATCTGAAGGAACATACCCCTTGTCAATATAAGCACCGATACCCTCATACTGACGTGTATTTGCTGTTTGAACGCATGCCGCTAACGCCGCCTCTGCATCACCTTTATAGACGCCCTTAAGTATTGCATCGACAATAACAGACACCGAATGATAGCCACTCATGCACCAGTTGTCATTCGCATAATGCGACCAGATAGGCAACATCTTCAATACACTCTGGTCATAATGAGCCAGCATGGATGCCACAATATCTGCATTACGGGAAGGGTTGATTAAATTCAACAAGGGATGAAAAGCCCGAAATGTATCCCATAGCGAAAAAGAGGTATAATTCGTAAAACCTTTGGCGCGGTGCACCTCCTGATCCAAGCCCTTATACTCACCATTAACGTCCATATATACCGTTGGCATTAAGCTGGCATGATACATGGCTGTATAAAAATTGACTAGGTCTTCCTTGTTCAACATTTCAGCTTCTATCTTATGCAGTTCCTTTTCCCAAGCCTCCTGACCTTTCTTCACGTACCCATCAAAATTCCAGTCCGGAGCCTCGACCTCCATATTAGCCAATGCATTCTTCATACTTACTGGACTTAAAGCTACTTTCAGCAGGATGGATTCTTGCGCTTTTGTATCAAAATCCAAGTGTAGCTTAATATTGTGCGCTGCAAGGTCAGGGAAATTGTTTTGTTGATCAAACTTACGCCAGAAACCATTATACACAGGTTTTCCATCTTCATACTTGGCCCCATAGTTTTTAAAAGCTTTTGATGTCTTTATGGCAAAGTATACGGTGCGGGTTCTTGACCAACCGTTTGTCTGACGGTATCCAACTAACGTAGAATCGTTCAGTACTTTAACAACAGTCCAAACATTTTTTCCTTCGTAATTATAGATCCCAGCAGTTAAATCAACAATGAGATGTGATGCATCAGACTGGTTGAAAGTATACCGATGTATGCCCACTCGCGTGGTCGTCGTCAACTCTGCTTTAATCTGATGTTTATCCAGTAAAACACGGTAATAATTGGCTTCGGCCAATTCGTTTGTATGGCTATATGGAGATCGATAACCGTCTTGAGGACGATCAGCTGTACCTGGATTTAACTGAACTTTACCTTGGGTAGGCATAATCTGTATATCACCAAGATCGGAATGACCGGTACCGCTAAAATGCGTATGACTAAATCCCACAATCGTAGGATCATCATACTGATAGCCGGCACAATATTTATAAACATCACCATTATACCGGCCGTTCACTGCATACGATAAAGTATCGGTATCCGGACTCAATTGCACCGCGCCAAAAGGAACTGTCGCTCCTGGAAAAGTATGTCCCATTCTTGCCGTACCGATGAGCGGTTTGACATACTGAACTAATTTGGTTTCTTGTGCCTTTAATAGATATGGGACACTAATTAATCCCAAAAAGACTAAACTTTTTATATTCATCGCTTATGGATTATATAGTAGGATTTTTTATGTAATCCGCCCATAGCTCATCAATAGTTTTACCTGTCTCTACTTTCCAAAAAGCATCACTATAGCTATTGCTACGCATTACCGAATCCAATTTTTTGACAAAATCCTTCTTTACATGTGTGTTAATCCAGTAAAGGAATCGTGCAGTGACGCGATAAGAATCGGTGTATTTCTGCTTTTCGTTATATTCTGGCAGCTTCCAATTTGCTCCCGCATTGTCTATTCCGTCATCAAATCGCACAAAATCGGCTATCCCCTCCGTAATCCACCACGGACCGGCCCCATCGGGGTATGCTTGTACAATATGCATGACCTCATGGGTAACCACATCAATATCCCCTGGATTTTTAGCAAACCAAGCTGGACTGTAACGGACAATCCCGCCCGCTGTCGCTGCCACACCTTTATAGTCCGGATCAATAACGAAAGACACCTTTTTTATGGTCTTTTTATTATATTTCTTGGCTAGTTTAGGATAGTTTGTAAAATATGCCGCCACCAACCTTTCTTTTAAAGGAGCACTAAAATCTTTGTCTTTATTTATCCAAATCAAGGTGTATCCACCTTTACTGATACTATCAACATCCACAGCCACCTTGCGGTCGTTTTCTGTATGTTTCCAGTTGTCCTGTGCGAAAATCCCACTTGAGTACAACAATCCAAATAGGATGGCAGCGCCTTTTAATTTTTTAAAATTCATAATAGCACAGTGATTATTTCTTTTTATTGGTTTTCACCTTATTATTTATTTGCAAGTCTGTTGTCATTGAATATGGCGCAGCATTTTTGGACGATCCCCTCGTATAGTTAGGTTTTGCCTCCATATCAAAATGTAGTGTCCCACCTTCATGCAAAGCTTTGTGACTTAACCAGTTTTTCCCATAATCCTTACCGTTCATTTGCAATGCATTTACATATACATTTTCACTAGAGTTTTTAGGAGCATTAATGGTCAATGTCTTACCATTTTCAAACGTTAACGTCGCCTTTTTAAATAATGGCGCTCCGAGCACATATTCATCTGTCGCTGGACAAACAGGATAAAATCCTAAAGCTGAAAAAACATACCACGCCGAGGTTTGACCATTATCTTCGTCACCACAATAGCCATCAGGTGTAGGCTTATACATGCGGTCCATCACTTGACGCACCCAATATTGCGTTTTCCAAGGTTGACCAGCATAATTGTAGAGATACGGCATATGTTGAATTGGCTGATTACCATGCGCGTACTGTCCCATATTGGCAACTTGCATTTCGCGAATTTCATGGATAATACCACCATAATAACTATCATCGAAATCTGGAGACTGAACAAATACCGAATCCAACATGCTCACAAAAGTTTTTTCTCCGCCCATTAAGTCAATCAATCCCTGAACATCGTGGAACACACTCCACGAATAATGCCAGCTGTTTCCTTCTGTGAACGCATCCCCCCATTTCAATGGATTAAAAGGAGATTGGAATTTGCCATCTTTATTTTTTCCGCGCATAAGATTGGTTGACGGATCGAACAGGTTCCTGTAGTTCTGTGCACGCTTCGCATATAGATCTATTTCAGCCTTCGGACGGTTCAACGCTTTTGCTAATTGATAAATTGTAAAATCGTCGTAAGCATATTCCAAGGTACGCGCCGCATTTTCATTGATTTTAACGTCATAAGGCACATAGCCCAAGCTATTATAGTAATCAACACCCTTTCTACCTACAGCACTCATTGGTCCCTCGTTATTGGCTCCATGCTGCAACGCTTCATACAGCGTATTGATGTCATAACCACGTAATCCCTTCATGTAAGCATCTGACACTACCGAAGCAGAGTTATTTCCTACCATGATATCCGCATATCCAGGACTACTCCATTCAGGTAAGAAACCGCCCTCCAAGTAAGCATTTAAGAGACCTTCCTGCATTTCCTTATTGATAGAAGGATACATCAAGTTTAAGAATGGATATAACGCTCTGAACGTATCCCAAAAACCTGTTCCTCCAAATAGATAGCCAGGAAGTGTTTTTCCGTTATACGGACTGTAATGTACAGCTTTACCCTGCGCATCAATTTCATACAATTTATTCGGGAAAAATAAAGTCCGATACATGGTCGAATAAAATGTACGCAGTTGATCAATATCGTCGCCTTCTACTTTAATCTTCCCTAAAGTGGAGTTCCAGATCTGACGTCCGTCTTCTTTTATTTGATCGAAAGATTTGTTACCTAGCTCATTTAAGTTTAAAAAGGCTTGTTCGGCACTGATAAAGGAGGATGCCACTTTCACCTGAACGGGTTTCGTTTTATCTTTTACCTTAAATCCGACGATTGCACCAGTGTGGTCGCCTTTGATCTGAAGCTGCCCATCCTTTTTCTCTTTGCCTTCCCAAGTAGCAACACTTGCAAAAGGTTGATCAAAAACCAAAACAAAATAATTCTTAAAATTTGCAGGCAGTGGGCCGCGTGCATATTTCGAAGAATAGCCTATAATCATATTTTTTTCAGGAATAATCTGAACTTCAGATCCCTTTTCATACGCGTCCAACACGATATAAGCGTCGTCTGTCTTATTAAACGAAATCCTAAACATAGCTGCTCGTTCAGTTGGTGTCATTTCCGCAGTGACATCGTGATCTGCGAGATAGACCGAATAATAATAAGGTTTTACGATCTCAGCTTTATGTGAAAACCAGCTCGCACGCTCATCTTGATCAAAGACAGGCTTTCCAGTAACCGGCATAATAGAAAAGACGCCATAATCATTCATCCAAGGCGATGGTTGGTGCGTTTGTTTCAAACCACGGATCTTATCAGCGGTATATTGATACTGCCATCCATCACCATTTTTCCCCGTTTGCGGAGTCCACATATTCATTCCCCAAGGCCGCGCTATTGAGGGATAGGTATTTCCATTGGACAACTCAAATTTGGATTCGGTACCCATTAATGGATTAACAAGATCGACAGCATCCATTTGCTGTCCTCTAAATTTCTGAGCCAAAACCGGTTTTGCGCAAAACAAACCAAAAGACAATAAAGACCCTAGAAAAACACTTAAAGATTTCTTCATTATTTAGGATATATAAAAATATTTCTACTAAAACGTATTAGTAAAGATATAAAAAAGAATATTAAATCAAAATAACCACCTGGAATTCAATAGGCGCGTCTTATGATTTTTACAATTCTACTGTTACATACCCATTCACCATCGCATTCTATCGTTTGATCAATTTGGTTGCAATAAGATATTCTTTCGGCTTGGATATCCCCTGTTCTATCTCCTTCAACAAAACTTTCACACATGTTTTAGCCAGAGGTTCTAATGGCTGTTGTATACAGGAAATTTTGGGGTTTAAAATATCAAACAACTCATGATCATCAAAAGAAAGCATCGGGAAGGAATAGTGATTTTCATCCGCTGGCCGCAGTGCTTTCAACCCGAGGATACACAGATAATTTGTCGTAAAAAAGAGACCATCTAATCCAGCCTGCTTCGCGGCCCAATTTTTCAACATATGCGTTCCCTTTTTCTTCAGTGCTTGATAGGGTAATTGCAGGATACGAGGCTCCATACCGTAGGTATCACAAAAATCCAAATAGGCACCTTTACGCGCCAACATTTGCGGCTGATCGGAACCGATGGTTACTAATCCAAAATCTTGGCAACCGATAGATTTCAAATGATCGCAGGCTTTTTTTGCACTAACGTCATTATCAATGTGCACATAGTGGGTCTCCACCTCTGGAGAATTTCTATCAAAAACTACTAGTGGAACCCTATGTTCCAATATTTTTCGCTGATACGCTTCGAGATCTACTGTTGGGGCTAAAATAATCCCCTCCACCTTCTTTTCCAACATTGAATCGATGATATCCCGCGCATTTTGTGAATCTCCAAGGGTACTACTGTAGAGGACGTGATACCCTTTTTTTCGGAATAATTCCTCAACATACAAAGCAAATGGCCCAAAAAAGAATCCCCAATATTTTCCACAATAAGACCAATGGTATTTGATCGCCCTGTTGCTAAACTCTTTGCAAGCGCATTAGGCTTATAACCAACTTTTTCAACATATGCAAGTACGCGGCTTTCCAATCCCTTGCTAATGCGAGCTCGCTCGGCTTTGTGATTGATGACTAATGAAACCGTGGATTTAGAAACATTGAGCTCCTGTGCAATTTCTTTAATTGATTTGGCCATAAAAGCATTTTCATAAAATTAAGGTGAAATTAGAAAATAAATATGAACATATCAGAAATTACAATTGATAGCAGACAATAAATTAACATTCCGCTCATTATTATACAAAAAAATTAGACTGACAATGAATAACAAACAAAGGCTCCTTTACCCCAAAATATATTTCTGACTACATGTAGATTGGCAAAACATCACCCCAACTGCGGGTCAGTCTTCGAATGGCTTCCAGTCTCGACGCGACCCGCAAACTGACGCACAAATTTGGTATTCTCAGCATGTACCGTAATATCATACCAACCATGGGTTTTATGAGATTCCACAATCCACTTCGTAGATTTCCCTGCTGCAAGTACAATAGATTTCTTCCAAGTGCTGTAAGCATTATCTTCTACATGTACTTGAAATGATTTTTTCCCTTTGTTATGGACCTCCAGTACAAGATTACCAGTCAAAATACCTTTCTTCCCGATTTCATATGTCGCACCAACAAATAAGGGTTCTTCCTGTCCTTTAAATCCGCGCATAAAACCATTAGGTCCGTACACCGTCAAATCGTAAAGGTGATCTTTAAAGTCCGCCAAATTCCAGTCAAAGCTTAGTTCCTGCCCAGCGACAACTGCAAATGGCCAAAATTTCACACCTTCCTTATAGCTCGGTCCACTATAGACATTAAAAGGACTGTTTAGCGATTTACTACCAAATACCTTATTGCCAACTTCTAGTGTCAGATGAATCTGATTGTGTTCCTTAGCAAAAGAGTCTTTGACATAAAGCTCGTAAGCCAACGCGCTGGAGTTTTTCTGACCTTTCTCCTGTCTTGCCAGTAAAGTGGAATGACCTTTAGACCGCAATCCTGCTACATCCTCTTTCGACCAAACATGAAAATTATTGGGCAATGGTTTCGCTTTCGCCTGATCAATCGCATAAATCTGCTGATTCCGATCAAGGAAAGGCAAATTAACAGCATTCGATCCTTCAGCTTTCCGAAATACCGATGTCAAATCACCTGTGATGGCCCGGCGCCACGAACTGATATTCTCCTCTTTCACATGCTTGCCCAACTTTTTTTCAAAGAAATGCTCCATAAACTGAATCGTCGATGTGATATCGCAAATCTCCGAATTGACCCAACCGCCTTTTGACCAAGGTGACGCTACAATTAAAGGCACCCGATAGCCCAGCCCCACCGGACCTTCCGTTGCATTACCTTTTTCTTCACCATCGGCAAGCTCCTGTGCTAAACTCACATATTCATCACTATAATCCAATTCCGCCGAAGTTTTTCCGGAACTACTATCTGCTGGATTAGGTGCTACAAAAGGAGGAATATGGTCAAAATAACCATCATTCTCATCATAGTTCAGAATAAAAATAGTTTTCTTCCAGACTTCTGGATTCTCTGTCAGAATATTCAAAAGCTCCGATACATACCAAGCACCGTACATAGGGGCGCTCGGATGATCTGAGAAGCTTTGTGGTGCTACAAGCCAAGACACTGCGGGTAACTTTCCAGATTTCACATCATGTCTAAATTGATGTAAAACATCTCCTTTAGGAACTCTAATCTTTTCACCTTCATGTGTCACTACGCTTGTCTCGCGATAGAAAGAATCACCCTCATTCGTCTGGAAAGCCCTTTCATGCAAGGCACGCTGCTCTTTAGGAAGCTGCTGAAAAGCATGATCCGTAAGACGTGCCAAATGTTTTTGGTAGCTATTCAGCTGCTCCTGCTTCTGCTTAAGCTTATTCTTTGTTTTCTGGACACTCTCAGAGCTATTATTCGCTAATGCCTTTTCTAGTTCTTGAATCTCCGCTGGTAATTCTGCCACACGTTTACGCATAAAATCAAGATGGCTTTTCTTGAATTCAATATGATATTGCGCAAACCACTCCAAATTATTGTCCGTAAAATTTCCCAACAGATCCTCACCGTCTAAGCCGCTTTCTATGCTGACTTCATTTTGGTAGACTTTCCAGGAGATCCCTGCTTCTTCCAAGCGCTCAGGAAAAGTTTTCCAGTGGGCCCAACGGTTAAAATAGATATCTGAATTCCGCACCAATGGTTTAGCCCCCTTATGTGGCACACAGGTTCCCGTCCAAAAGAAATGCCTATTGGTTGTTGTACCTGTAATAGATGAACAGAAATGCTGGTCACAGATGGTAAAGGCATCAGCCAATGCATAATAAAAAGGAATATCTTCACGTGTATAATAACCCATGGTCAAAGGAATCTCTTTCAGGACCTTTCCCCCCGGACGCTTCGCTTCGATCCAGTTATCGTGTTTTCCCTGATTACGGGCTGCCATCTGATTTTCCCAGGAATGTGGTAAATTCCCGGTCCAGGCAGCATTTGAGTTTTTGATATCCAGTCGGAATGGCGAATAGGTCTTACCTGCAGCCGACGACTGCAACCATACAGGGTTACCACTAGGCAATTTAATCGCCCGTGGATCATTGAATCCCCGAACCCCACGAAGTGTTCCAAAACTATGGTCAAAAGACCGATTCTCTTGCATTAATAAGACAATATGTTCGGCATCTAAAAAGGTACTTCCTGTTATAGGTTCAATCGCCAATGCACGCTGTATCGCATCCGGCATGGCATTTTGCAAACCAAAAACACCGGCTAACAATGAAGCCTTCTTGATAAAATCTCTTCTGCTATCCATAAATAAACTTGTTATCTCTCTACTAAATCCAATGGTCTAAAGCGAATATATCCATTCGCTATCGTTTTTAATGTAACGTTTTTAACAAAAAGACCCGCAAACGATTGATCTCATTTGCGGGGATTGTTTTTTTTTCGAAGGACTTATTTCAAAAGCCACATCAATTGGTTGATCTCATCCTTACCCCCATATTGGCGGGCGAGCGCTTCATCCAGATTTTGTCCGTTATAGTTGTACTCACTCGCTGGATAGCGCCAACGAACAGGTATTTTGGTTGGATCATCCGCATTTAAACTGGATGCGGGGTTGATTTTCCATTTTGGGTAGCCTGTACGACGATAATCGTAGTAGGGATTTATTCGTCCTTGCAAGAAACTAGCTAAATACTTTTGCGTCATAATTGCCTCAATCTGCCCTTCTTTAGCAGCAGGGAATTGATTACCATAAGAAGCAATAGCACTGGCGATATAGGCCCCATCCAAAGGCATATTGTGTGTGTATTGGCTCGTATTTGGGGTGTTTTCAGCAATGAATTTCATTGCTGCCTCAATACCTTTTTTATACCAATTGACTGAAGACTCTGTAACCCATCCTCTTGCAGCTGCTTCAGCAATTACAAAACATAGATGCGCATAGCTGTACTGTTGTGTCGGTTCGCCACTTACTAGCTCGGTATAGCGATCATTCAATTTAGAATAGTCGTTTTTCTTCTTCAAGTCCGCAATATCGCCAAATGCCAATGATGGATCAATACCAACATATGCATCGAAATCACTCACTTGCTTGCCATTGGCAATTTGCAAAGCTGATGGATTTGCATAGAAAAATAGCCTTCTATCTTGATACTGCTTCAAACGATTGATAATCTCCGTAGACACAACGGGATAAATAACGAAACTATTACTGATTTTATAAAAAGGATAGGTTTGACCACTTTTATCCGAGCGTACTAACTGAAAATTATCGGCATTCGCTGTGAATATAGGCTTGTTCGTTAGAATCGATTGAAACCGTCCCTTTAAATTCAAGTCTGCATCAGCTTCCTTTTTGCTCAATTGGATCAGTACATTTAACGCAAAACTGTTGACGAGCTTTCTCCATTTTGTTATATCTCCACCATACATCGGATCGCCTGCAAATTTTGCTCCGCTTGCAAAAAGCTGATCTGCTTTTTCTAATTCATCAAGAATACCCAAAAAGACTTCCTTTTGGCTGTCGTATTTTGGAAAATATGTTTTGTCAGACTCCCCTTTTAATGCTTCTTTATAAGGTATATCTCCAACACTCATGGTAGCCTCATAAAATTTTACAGCCCTAGCGAAATACATTAATCCATTGTAGGAATTTGCTAACACATCTGTCGAAGCATACTGTCCCATAAAGTGAGCATCATTGATTGCATTCATCGATATACTCCCTTCACCGAATCCGTTATATTGATACCCTTCAACTAATTCCGTCCATGCAATCTCCTTTGTTAATAAATAGGGCTGCATAAATGATTTCTGAGTAGGCTGGTTCGCTAAATTTAATATGATACGAGTCGCTAACATCGAAGAATTCACTTGAACAGGAGTTTCCGGATTCGTGTTTATCTCATCAAATTTTGAACAACTTGCCAATGAGATTAAACTCCCCATGGCAATATATATACACATTTTTTTCATTTTCATCTTAATTTCACTGGTTTTTAGAAAGTTACATTTAAATTAAAACCTATGTAACGCATAGATGGCGAGTTCAAATCTTCTGAACCAACATCTGGATCAGAAAAACGGTATTCTTTTGTCCAAAGAAGCAAATTCTGCCCAGTAACACCGACACTGGCACGCTTAGCTTTAAATTTAGATGCTAATCTCTCAGGGACGCGATAATTGAGCGATAGCTCGCGAAGTTTAATAAATGTCTCATCCCAATAATTACGTCTTCCAGAATACGCAGATTTCCAATAGGTCTCATAAGAAACTACTTTATCATTATCTGCAAAAACACGCGTATCTTCTGCAATTTGTCCGTATTTATCATACGTAACCCCTCCTGAAACGATCTTCACACCAGGTGCAACAAACGTTTTATTACCATTAACAACCTCTTCGTAACGATATGGATTGTCTGAATCAGGATGTGCACCAGTCTGCCATAAACGGGCGTTCATACCTGAATAAGACATTCCTTTTATTCGACCGTCAACACTCAAAGAAAGCGAGAAGTCTTTGTAACGAAATTGATTTGTCAATCCACCGAACCATTTTGGTGCAGTATAACCATACAACTGAGCAGCATATTTTGCAGATATTGGCATTCCCGAGGCGTTATTAACAATCTGACCGTCAGGTGATCGTTCCCAATCCTTTACGGTAATATAATCCGTCCTAGCTCCCTTTTTAACGTATAATGCATCTGCAGAATAAACGGGATCAAGCTTGTGGAAGAATTCCAGGTTTTGTGACATATTTAAAATAACATCCCATTGGAAATTCTCCTTTTTGATAGCAGCTGTACCCAATGTAATTTCATGACCTTTGGTCATTTTCTCCTCTTGCGTATTAATTAACCGCGAAGTAAAGCCTGATGAACCCGATATGGTTGCATAAGTTGTTACATTATGTAATAAACGATAATAGCGGGTGTAATTACCATAGAATCGATTTTTCCATAATCCAAAATCAAAACCGAACTCCGTCAAATCGCGCTGCGTAGGTGAGATGGAGTAATCCTTAATTGAATTCGGATAAGAAGCGGTTGGTAATCCATCCCACACATTATTGCTAATTGTAAAGGCCTGGTTTATTTCATATGGAGAAGGTACTGTCTTCGTAACGGCCCAAGATCCACGGATTTTAAACATATCCAACCAAGCCGGCTTATTCCCTATAAGATCACTTATGACTATACTACTTGAAACTGAAGGATAAAAATAGGAACGTTGTTCTTTAGATAAAGCCGAAGACCAATCGTTACGTCCTGTCGCTTCTACAAACACAGCATTACGCCAGGAGACAGAAAGGCGTCCATAGGTGCTGTTGACCATTTCTTTTGTTTTACTTTCAACAGTCGACACTGGATCAATTGAGTTTCGAAGTGAGTAAAATCCTGGAATCGATAACCCATTGACTGTCGTAGCTGTAACGGCATTGTCACGTCGATAAAAAAGAGCACCGCCCAATAATCCGTCGAAGCCAAAATCACCAACTTTCTTTTTCGCTGTAAAGATTACGTCATTTGTTGTACTAAAACCATCTTGATTTTGCATCCAATACTTTCCTTTACTGTCAAAGCCGGAATATCCGCCCCTCGTACCATAAATCCCCATTGGATTGCGTTGCTCTCGTCTTTGTCCATAATAATCATATCCTGTACGTACCATAAGTTTTCCCCAATCAGAAACCTTATAATTTAAGGTCAAGGCAGCGTTCATCTTATTAACCAGCTCAGGGGTAACTTTCTCATAGGCCGTTAAATAGGGATTATCATACCAAGCTTTATACATCCAATTTTGAGATTGATCTTTAATCAACCAATAATCTTTGTAATCCTGCAAATTATATTCAGGCCCAGTCCACACGAGAATATTATAAATGTATCCCTGATCATTATATCCTGCGCCAAAATTACTTGTTGCTGAACGACGGTTATAGGCAAGCCGCGTTTCTATATCGACTTTTTCGCTGATCTTAGTCTGCCCAGCAACAGACATATTTGTCATATTCAGCTTTTGGTTTGGATATTGCCCTTTGTTATAGATATGATTGATCGATGTTCTAATACTTCCGTGTTCCCCCTGATTGGTAAAACTGACGGAATTATTGGATATAAATCCCGGCTCAAGGAAATTCTTAAAATTGTCCTTGCCTCGGGAAAGCAACTCCATCTCTTCCAGTTGTTTTGTCTGTGGGTTCCATTGTTTGGCTGTACGCCCAATATCCAGTTTATCTCCCCACACATAATCATCATTATTAAACTTCCCCCCCTCACCTGAAGAATACCCATGTTGTACCTCGGGCAAAGCTAGATAACCCGAAAAAAACATGTTATTGCTATTGACGGAGATCTCCGTTCCTTTTTCCGCAAGTCCCTTTTTTGTCGTAATCATAATGGCGCCACCAGCCCCCATGCTACCGTACAAGGCCGTTGCGGTTGCACCTTTCAGCACGTTCATATCTTCGATATTATCTACCGGCACATCACGTAGGGTAAGATTTTCATAGGCGACACCATCGATCACCAAAATAGGCGTTAGTCCCCTTACTTGGATTTGGGGTGTACTGTTAAACTCCGTACTGTTCAAAACACGGACACCCGAAATACGTCCGGTCAATGTGGTTCCTACATCAACCCCCTTTACACGCGTCAGATCATCACCTTTAATGCTTTGCGTTGCATATCCCAGTGCTTTTTGTTCTCTCTTTATACCCAGTGCCGTTACAACAACTTCACCAAGCTCTTCGGAAGATTTGCCTAACTTAATAACATCGGCATTTGAAGCGGATACTTCACTTGTTTGATAACCAATATAGGAGATCAATAAAATAGCATCGTCTGCCACATTGACAAATCGAAAAGTGCCTTGCTGATCGGTCGTTGTTACTTGTGCACTGCCTTTGACACGTACCGTGACTCCGGCAATAGGCTGCCCCGTTTCTTGGTCGACAACCTTACCTCGGATCTCTTTGGCAAAGTTAGAAACGGGCTTGTCGTTTTTAACCTTAGTCTCGTTTCCGGTTTTTCTCGAGATCACATAAAGCTTCTCATCAATTTTTTTGACTTTAAGATTTCCGTCTGAAATTGTCTGGATAAATTGAACGATTTGCTCCTTTTTCAATTTATCAAGGTCAGCGGCTTCATTGATCTTTTGGTTCGAGATCGAAGCATCATAACCAAATTTGACGTTGAATTTCTGTTCCATTCGCGTGAGGATTTTCCCGATTCCTTCACTGGTAGAAAATTGTGAGGCCATGGTATGAAGTGCGAGCGACTGAAAGAGCAGCGCACTTCCCATAAGTTTTAAATAGTAATTGGTTCTTTTCATAAATTACTTTTTATGGATAATTGTTTGATTAAATGCAGTATTGAGCATCTTAAGAGACTTTTCCAAATCGCTAGCCGGTAGATAACCGGTATAACTTTCAGTCCGGAAAGAATCGATTAACTCGAGATGACTATCGGGATAAAGATTATTTAGATCGGCTACAATCTGCGCGAGTGGAACTTGATTAAATGACAAGAGATCACTTTTCCAGTTCGATGCGGTGCTTGTATCCGCTTTGGCTACATCAAATTGTCTTTGTCGCACATCATAGGCGACTTTCTCACCGGGACTAACAACAGAATATTGACCATCGCGCGAAACGCGTACTTTACCATGATTCAACACGAGACTGCTCCTTCCTTCAGAACAATTTAAATTAAATGCGGTGCCTAATACGCGAACATCAAAGTCGCCGGAACTGGCGATTACAAAAGGTTGTTTAGCATTCTTAGCTACCTCAAAAAAAGCTTCCCCCGAAAGCTTGATCCGACGTAAACTGTCTGTATCAAAATCTGACAACAATTTAATATGTGCACCTTGCCGAAGAGAAACATGTGTACCATCGGGCAATACAAGTTGCTTAACAAATTTTGTCGGATTGGAATAATGAACAATTTCAGAAACTTTATTAATCTCCTGTTGGCCCTTAAATTCAAATTGGAAGAGGCTGGCAAGACCGATCAACAGTAAACAGGCAGCGGCGGAAATGACAGACCAGCGTCTTTTCCAAATAGGTATTAAGCGCGGAGTCAATGACGTACCTGTAATCGTAAAGAAGATATCCTCTGAAGCCGTTTTATTTAGCTCACAATCGCGATTATCGAGCGAAACGACTTCCTCGACATCTGGAAGTTCATCCCGATCACAAGAAGTCAATAAATCAAGAAATATAGCGTTTTCCTCGGGACTAAGTTCTCCCTTAAGGAATTTTTTGTATAAAGCAGCAATTTTGGAATTCATCATCTATGCCCATCTTTAAATACATATACGTATCTAGATGACCGAAAGACGATGCAGCTCTAAAAAATTTTTAAAAAAATCAATAGGGCTATTGAAATCTCAAAATGATCGAGAATATATTGCCGAACAAACTTGTTGCCTTTAACCAATTGATCGCGGACGGTATTAACGGAAATCCCAAGCCTATCCGCAATTTCCTGATTATCCAAAAACTCCTCTTTACTCAACAAAAAGATTTCGAGTCGCGATTTTGGGAGTTTTGAAATGGCCTCACGATAAACTCGTTCCAAATCTTTAAACCGAATAGCTTCCTCATTCGAATTGTCTACCAATTTGGTCTGATCGATATCTGCAGCCTGAAATTGGAATCTGATCTTTTGTTTCCGCAACTCGTCAAACACAAGGTTCCGCGCAATCGTATAGAGATAAGACTGCGGATTTTTATTTTCATCTAATTCCGCCCATTTTTTCCAAATTCGGGAGAATGCTTCCTGGACTAAATCTGCGGCAGCTGATTCTTCTTTCAGGTGTAAATAAGCATATTTATACACTTTATCCTTATAAAGTAAAAAGAACGCTTTAAAATCCAGGGCATTATTATTTTCAATAGGCATTCTTCATCACTTATAATTGATCCTACAAGTTTAGTGAGAATTTTTTAAAATATACCCATGAAACACACATCAGATATGAACCATAAATCACAGTTTCACAACTATTAACACGTTAATTATAATGAATTCACATTAAATTAACACGATGGGTCATTGGAGCTTCATTAACAATATTACGATCACTGAATCATGTCACGTTATACATCCTGGAATAAGCTGGAAATAAAAAGAGGCTGTCTCAAATTTATTTGGGACAGTTTTTTTGTTTAAAAAGTCTATGAGATAGATTTGTGTGTTGTTTGTTGGTTATTTGAAAAAGACTCATATGGAGGGGAGAAATGAACAAAAAGTAGCTTTTTAGGCTGCTTTTTTTCTTAGATTTTGTGCTATTGCCAATAATCCCCATTCTATGGACACTTTTTCTTTACCCCGGAGCATAAATCTTCGGAACCCATGGTTCTGTTTAATGTTTGCAAAGACAGGTTCGACGTCACAACACCTCTGTTTTCGTTTAGCTACACCTACATCGCTGTTGAGCAATTGGTATGCCCTGTTCCTGTAAATCTCAAGTTGCTTATTCACCCCGATGATCCTATTTCCCTGTGATTTGTGACAGGCGCCATTCAACGGGCAGTTTGTGCAGTTTTTTGCCTGATACTTTTTGATTTCCTGCCGGAAGCCTGCGGAGGTCTTTTGGCTAAATGTACCTATACAATGCATTTCCTGTCCCATTGGACAGATATAGCAATCTTGTGAAGGATTATAATGTAATTTATCTACAGAAAATGGTTTCTTATCCCCACAGCTCTTTTTCTGTCCTTTGTCAAACATACCATATTTCACATAGCTCTCAATATTTTTTGCTGCCAGTAATGCATAGTTTTCTTCACTGCCATAACCGGCATCCGCGGTAAGGGTTCCCGGTGTTTTTCCAAAGCTGTCCTCATGTTGTTGCAAATGACCGGATAATGTTCTGGTATCTGTGGGATTGGAATGTATGGTGTAATTGACGATGTATTGATTGGACGTGGATATCTGGATATTATATCCTGGTCTGAGCTGGCCATTTTTCATATGATCCTCTTTCATCCGCATAAAGGTGGCATCGGGATCTGTTTTGCTATAACTGTTTCTGTCTCCCAGAGTAGCTTCCTGCTCTTCATATTGTACGATCTTCTCTGGATAGTTTTTGGTTACATAACGCAACTTTGCCTTCATCTTTTTATTTACCGAAGGTTTGTCGGATAAGACTCTGTTCAGCTTATCGACCGTAGCCCGGACTTTTTCGCTGTCAATTGTCGTCAGATCGGGAGGATCCGGGAGGTTGTCCTCCGACTTGGCAATACTTTGGGCGTAGTCCCATATATCTTTTAAGGCAGCTTTCATCTTTTCCTTATTGGTATGGATAGCTTTCTTCCAAACGAAAGTGTATCTGTTTGCATTAGCCTCTATCTTGGTGCCATCGGTGTAGACATCTTCTATGCTTAACAACCCTTCTTCGGCCAGGAGCTTAACAACTTCTTCAAATACACTGCGAAGTGCTTCTTTTAAGCGGACACCACGAAATCTGTTGATGGTATTGTGATCGGGATAGCTCATGCCGCTCAGCCACATGAAGTTGATATTCTCCCGGCAGGCTGTTTCCAGTTTCCGACTGCTGTAGACATTGCTTACATAGCCAAACACCAGAACCTTCAACAGCATTTGCGGATGATAACTGGAACAGCCTTTTATCTTGTAGGCATCCAAAAGACCCTGTATGTTGATACGGTTGATCACATCGTTAACAATACGTACCGGATGTCCTTTGGAGACCAATTCGTCCAAAGTTGGGGGAATTGCCATAATCTGATCCTGATAGTAAGGCTTAAAAGTAGGTCTTTGAGATGACATATATCTTTTTTTGAAATATAAATATATGAAAATCAATTAATTAAATCAAATTAAATATCATGAAATAACATAAAAAAGAGGCTGTCTTTTTGAGACAGCCTCTTTTGTCCTGTAATTTTATAGCAGACTACGCAAGCTATTTTAGCAACGGAAATGGCCCTAAGAAGTAAGTCCCGCGTTTATAGAAACGGAGGAAGAAATCAAGTACTTCATTGTCCACAGGGAAAAAGAACTGCTTATCCACTTCAGCCTTGAATAAATTAATATAATACTTAGGCAACTCGCTTGGAAAGAAATCTTCAACCAAAAGATTCAAAAAATACCGAGCGAAAGGCACTTCATTTTGATTGTCTTTCTCCACAAAATTGTTATTATCCAATGGAAAAAATTCTTCTATGCCGCCGAATACTTCCAAACCAGTTTTAGGATTAAAGAAAACAGTGACTTTAGCATCCTCCGTAAGATCTAGATTTGATTCAGGAAGCGGTGATTCTTCTTTACTGGGATATTTTTGCTGATATTTCTTAAAAAAATCAGTTGCAAATTCTTTTACTTCTTTTCCTTCCATAAACGCAACTGCTGCCTTATGTTCTGCTTGGAATAATTTGCCCATATCTTTCAGCTGCTTTTCAGTTTTCTTTAAGCTCTTATCCTTTCCATTCAAAGCCTCAATACGATACGTCATCTCATACTGCTCAGGTAAATCAAAATTTACTTCGTTGGGGTTAACAACGGTCATGATTCCTGACAAGTTCCACGCGTCTTTCCATGGCACAATTTCCATATAGAAAGATAAGGTTTCTGTCGGTTCAACAAATTGCTGTATGGAGTCCTTAAAGATTTTAAACGGAGTTTTTGTACCGATATGCTTTACATGCACATACAGCTCGTCTGTCTTTACATATTCGAAAAAGCTATTGATGCGGTTACCTAGCGCTTTGACAATACGGTATAGCGCATGTTCCTTTCCTACCACCTCAGCGACAAATTCAGAAGCTTTCAATGCAAACAAATGCAGTCTATAATTATTGAAGTGGTTGTCTCGCACACGATAGATCATTTGTTGTAATTGATTTTGATCGTGTTGATATCGTCCAATTTCAGCAACCTGCATCAAATGATTTAGATTGGTATTATATTCGCCCGCCGTCAGATAATTTGTAGCAACGAGTTTTTCTATAAAATTGCGGACTTCAAAATAACTCGCACCTTCATCCAAAACATATTCTAACTTTAACTTCTCATTTTCAGGCGCAACCTCATAATGCTCTTCCAGAATTGAATAGGCTAAATCTGTAATCAACTGAATCAAACGTCCACGGGGATCGATAAAGAGATGTGGATTACGTTCGCTGAAAAACAACCAAGTCAATACAGCAATATCTTCGCTATTAATATCTTCGGTGTAATAATCTGTCAAGGCATCATCCGTATAGAAAGGTAGAAGTTGATTGTACAGTTCCTTATGGATTGTTCTAAAGGCAGAAAATATTCCTGTTTTTGCGATAACATCTTCTAAGTAACAGGTCAAATAGATACTCAATGTTTTCAAAGCATCTGTATGGATAAGATCATTCGTTTCTTGCTCTTCAAACCAAAGCGTAGATAAACTATCGTTGATTTCATTTGCAACACGTAAGTAATAACTATCTATTTCGTTTGTTTTTTGATAAGTATGGTGTGCAATCCAATCTTGAATAAAAATTCTATTTCCTCTCATATGAAAAATGCTAAAACCAAAAGTAGCCAAATTTTCGAAATATCCATACGGGCAGATATAAACATCAATTAAAATTGTCGACTGCAGCAAAATCCACGGCTCGCAACACAATACACTTTATCATCCGGGGAGGGTAATTTGCGACCATAGTATGCTGAGACACCTACAAATAACGTAATTGAAGAACCTATTTAAGTTAGACGAATAGCATTGCCGCAAATAAAAAAGAGAGATACAATTGGGTATCTCTCTTTTTTATTAAAAGAGTTCCGTAAGCTACCCTGTAGCAATCACATTCTTACTACTACCAAAATGATCTTGCAACGTGGGATTTAAGATAGTGCATGTTTTCAATAAATCACGTACCGGATATTTGGCCACAACATCTTCCAGAGCCGCCAAATGACGTTCGTGATGTACATCTGTTCCTACAAAATCGTACATCCCAGATTTAATCATAGTCAAGGCTGTAGATTTCACTTCAACACCATAATAACGACTAATCGAGAGTAAGTTCAACTGCAACATACAACCTGCATCCTTGATTTGCTTATACATGTTGAAATTGTAATGATAGTAATTATAACGCTCTGGATGTGCCAATATAGGTTGATAACCTAGATTTTGTATATCCAATATCGTTTGAAATAGCGCTTTGGATTCTTGTAAATAAGACATCTCAATCAATACATAACCACCTGGCATCACACATAACTCATTCGATTGGATGAGATTTGCAATACCGTCATCAATCATATGCTCTGCAGCAGAATGGATTTCTGGCATATTGGGAAGCCCCTTCATACCAGCTAAAAGTTCATCCTTAGCCGCTTCAATCGTACGAATTGAATTTGGATGTACACCATCCATAATATGCGGTGTACAGACATATTTCTCAAAGCCCATCCTTCCAAGTCCTTTCAACAAAGTCAAGGATTGCTCAATAGATTGACTTCCATCGTCTATTCCAGGCAGAATATGGTTGTGCATATCCACTTCCAAGAAGGCCAATTTTCCCACTACCTTTACTTTTGAATCTTGAGTTTTTTTCCCAAACAGTTTTGAAAATATCCCCATACTGTGATGTATAAATCGTTTAGTTTGTCTATTAAAGTAATTTGCTAAATACCAAATGTACCATAAACAAGGCAAACAAACTTAATATTATTTTAACATTATGAAAATATAACCATAATATTACAAAATTGATCAAAACAATAGTGCAATAAATTTGTTTTGGTCGTTTTTTAGTTACTTTTTATTTAATTCTGTAATAATCTGATCCATTAAATAACTGATTGCTCCATCGCCTGTTTGAGGTAGCCGGGTAGACATTTCAACTTCAGCGCGGCTGCCTACGATTCCTTTGGAAGTAATTGCAGTACTGCCATACTGATTGAGTTGTGTCAACATCTCTTCCCATTGTTTTCCTGGTGAAACACCCATTTCCTTTAACATTTCAGGCAGCTTTTTTAAATCCATCGCCGCCGACATCTTATTTTGCTTCATCAGCTTGACGAAATCTTTGTTTGTTGGACCGCTCATCTTATTTTGACGGATGTCATTTAAAGACAGTGAATCATTACTGACCATCACCAAATCCTCCTTTAGAAGAACATACATTGGAACATCCACATTTTTCTTGGTTGAAAATGCATAAATACCATCATGGACTTGGCCAACATGCTTTGAAACAGCCATTTCTAAGCCTTTTTTGATCAAACGCTGATCCTTTGATGTAAACATCCAAATAAATACTGGAAGTGTTTCTTCTTTGGTCTTTTTCACTTCAGTTGCATTGTAATCATCGTCATAAGTATAATCGATGTAGTCTTTCTTGAATTTACGAAGACCGTTAACCACTACAAGATGGTCGCCAGGCATTACTTGAGCAATTGCTTTTTCATCTAGCGCAATTTCGAGCGCCATCATCCCCCATTCTAAAACATCTTGTCGCGGCCCCAGCAAACCGCCATAATACTGCGCCATATAGGCTGGCATCTCTTTCAGATAAGCTTCCGAATTAATATTTACATTAAAGAAACCTAAAGTCTTTTCAGTCAAATATTTACTAAACTTAGAATTTGGCTTTTTAGCATACATTCTTCTGAACATCTCAGCAAGCCCTTTATCCAATCCAACAGAACCTTTTAATTTCAGCACACTTCCATCTTGCGCTAAATCCAATATACCATCTTGATAGCCGGTCTTGAACTTATCCAGCTTAATTCCCATGTAATAATAAGGAAGTGAGGTATACGGAGTAAGGCTACGATAAAGATCCTCTACACGGGGAACATACAAGCGAATAAGTCCCATATTTTTCTGAACTTTCTCCTGATCAGCACTTGATAAGGACTTATAATTCCCTACCAGCAGCCGGGTAGTTTCGTTCAACAACCACTTTTCAAGTAAACCACTGCGGATAGAATCATTTTTTCGATTTTGATCTTCATATGCTGTATAAAGTGAATCATAGTAACTCGGGTCATGCATTTCAACTTCCTCACTCCCGACAATATCCACTACCGGCGGCTGAATTTCTGCAGCAGCTAACTCAACGGTATCCGGTTCTACATTGATAGCAACAGGAGGCGATACCTGCTCAGGAAGCTTTACAACCTCATCCCAAACGACAGCCGCTGAATCCGTTGCCACCGTTGTAGTATCTGCCCAGGCGTCCTCGTCATCGGCCGGCCGTGCAATATACTCTACCTTCTTAATACCATACCGGTTAGCGATGGAATCAGTATCCCAAAAAGTTGGATTTGCTGTTGCCGAAATAAATCGAGCAATATGATCGTTATACACCAACATGCTCCCCGCTTTGAGACTGACGCTACTATAGCCATTAGAAAATGCCTTTGGTTCACCAGCCGCATGGAGAAGTTGTTCAAATTGCCCCTTATTGTTCAAAGAAAATAAGAATTCCGTAAAACTAATACTATCCGTTTTCCTGGTATAAAAATAAGCAGGCTTAGAAAGATCAACGCCCAAATTTTTGATATCATTGTTCGCAGAAATACCAGCCTTTTCAAAAAAACCCGCTTTTTGAAGCAGCTCATTGAGTTTGTTCGCATTTGCTTTCTGTACAATATCTTTCAGGTTGAAAGCAGCAATGACTTCCACATCTTCGGGGACCTGTTTGATTAGGTCCTGCGCCTTAACGCTTGCCCCGAAAGACAAACAGGCGAATGCAACTAATATAATTTTTGATTTCATTTTATAAATAATTTTTCAGCTGAACCAGACTTATTGTTCATTTGCAATGTATGTACTGAGCAGGTCTCGGTCTTCACGATATTATCAGGTTACTTTGTTAGTGTAATTTTATTTGCCAAGCTCGATTTACCATACACCAAATCCATAAAAGGTAACTTTAGCAATACCCCTTTTTTATTTCCTGCAACCTTTGCCAAACTGTTTCCCTGAGAGATTACAGGCTTTTCAAAACGTATGATCTGTGTATAGAATGCGTCTGCAAACTGGGTTGTATTATCGCTTCCCAACTGATTGAACTTTGCTCTCCACTCATTGGAAGCCACAAATTTGCGTTCAAATACATGAGATTGTGTATGATAATAATATCGGTTCGAATTCGATATCTTCGTTTTAAAACGGTTTGCCAAGATATCCGAAAAAGCATTCAACGATTCAATCTGGCTAAAATCACAGGAAATATTGACAATGTAATTGGTAAAGTCCGTCTTGTACGCTACATTAGAAATACCTTTAGTCTGCTTCAATAACTGAACAGCTGATCGAATTTCCTTCTCCATTTCGGCTTGAGAAGGTATCCGGATTCCCTTTATACTTTTCATCTTCATTAAGGAAGACACCTTTGTCTTACTTTTACTCAAATTTAATGTCGCCGCAATATGCCCAGAACCGTCTGATTTTAAATCAATCTGCTCAACAAAATCAAAACAGCTTGACAATGTCAAAGTCATTAAAAAAGCACAAATTACTCCATAGAATCTTCTCAATTTTCTTTTTGCTTTAAATCCATTCATTAGAACTCGGTACGATTAATAATTTGTCAAATCAATATATGTTTTACATTAGCAGCAATTATTGTGCTATTTTTTCTTATTGACAAAATTATTAAAGTCGCGAAAGCATTTCACTACCTGAATTCAGGGAAAAATGAGAATTTATATAAAGCCTACTCCTTCACGAAAGAGTTAAAGCCGCTATCTTTAGACCATTGGAGTGTATTATAATAGGGATGTATCCACTTATTTAAATCATTAGGGACATAACAGGACAGTCCGGAATACCGTAAAATGGGTTTACCCAGAAACGTGGCGGTATTCGCCTTATAGATAATCAATTTCGAAACTGTAGCCTCGATAGCTGTTGTCTCGGAGGGCGAAATATTTTGATGCACAAAATCGAGAAAATCAAAACCAGCAGATAAAGACTTCTCGTCAAAATCCAGTCGCTGTAAATTGTCGCGATATACTGTTGTCAGTGGCGATTTATTCAGGGCAATATGGAAATTGTTTGCAAGATCCGACCAATAGGCATTATTCACTACAGTTATCGTAGCAGACTGATAGAGCCCTGTTAACTGATTATAAAAATTAAAATATGTTGCCGCAGCAGACATCAGCCCCCGCTCAAGATTAGGATCAAACAAATGTTTCAAGACCAAATGATAAGGCATACTAGTGGATAACACTTCCGCTGGTGAAGCAATCGTATATTTAGCTTTTTCCCGAAGCTGATACAAGACTTCCACACTCGCCATGGAACAGGCATCGAACATTAAAAAATCAAGCCCAGAAGGAATAACCGTTTGCAGATCCCTGAGTTCAGTTTTGCTTCCCCTGTCTTCGTTAAAAGACATCAATTTGACACCAACATTTGGCAGCCAGTTTGTTGCATGTGACCATAACACAAGCCCTACTGGACGACTGCCTGCATATGCATTCATGGTCAATAGGATTTGTTTCATTACTTCGGGGCTTGCCGAATCTTGATCCCCATATGATTTGATGACCGTACTTCTTATTTCTGGACTTTGATCGGCTACAATTTTGTAGATTTTGGGCGTGGTGCCCGCCAAAGAGGCATATACATAAACATCGGCGTCCAATCCAACCAACCCCTCTTCCATTGCATTGATGCTGTTATAAGCATCTGAAACCAGGTTATTATTGGCACCAATATAAACCAACAACACACGGCTATCGCTCTCCATTAACTTGTCTTTTTTGTCATTGCAACTATTTAACAAGGTCATAGATAAAATAGACGATACCATCAATACGCGGAACATAATCAAATTCATAGTAAAAACACTTAAAAACAGCAACAAATATATCTAAAAATCAAACTGATACATCAATAAAGTAATTATTTACACAAAAGAATACGAAGACTTCATATTAATTTAACTTAACTTAAGTATTTTTGCCATCACTTTATTAACAAACACTAACTATCAATATGATTAAGAAGATCATAACTATTCCACAACAGCATATGTTGCGAATAGCTTGCTTTATGATTGCATCGCTTACATTTAATTCCTGTCAGAAGCCTGAATCTCGAATCGAGCGGCCGGCAGTACAATTTACCCCCACCATCGTCGGCCAAATCAACACAAAAGCTACCGGAACTACCTGGGAACAGAATGACCAAATCGGTGTATACATGTACAGATCAGGTCAACCGTTGGAGTCAGCGACTGTTATCGACCAGGTCAACAACCACTTGTTCACTTTTAATGGTTCGCTGTTTCAAAGCAACAATTCAATTTTCTTAAACGCTGAAAAAGTGGATTTCATCGCATACTATCCGTATAAATCGCTAACAGATTTTCAATATCCAATTGATTTAAGTGATCAGTCCAATCCCGCAGCTTTAGATCTGATGTACGCAAATAACGCTAAAAACATCGATAAAAGTAACAACACCATCCCGCTTAACTTTGTAAGACAATTGAGTAAAATCAGTATCCATCTCTCCATTACCAATACCGCCGTACTGGAGGCAAATCAAGTTACGGTTAAATTACCAGCAGTAAGTACCCAAGGGGGATTCGACTTAACAACTGGAAAATTGACGGTAAATTCAACTGATAAAAAAGATGTTCAGGGAAAATTAACGGTCAATGCGAATAAAACAGCCTTAATTGAATTTATACTCCTTCCGGGTGAAAACATCACTGGAAAGGCAATGAAGTTTGTTGCTGCTAATGGTGATAGCTATACCTGGACGGTTCCACAAAATGAGAATCTACAGCACCTGATCGCGGGCAACAGATATAACTTTGACATCAAAATTGACAACGGTAAACCGAGCGGTGGAATCGGTGATTCACAAGCCTATCTGGAGATCCCCAAAATGAGCAAGCTAGGCAATGATGAAGTATTTATACAGCATTTCATGCCCGACGCGAGCGACAGCAGAAACTATGCGATGCTCTATGACAAAAAGTTAAAAATGGCATATTGGGTAGCTTACCCATTATACAGCAGCATCCTCGGATCGGGCAATCGTACAGATGCTTGGGGATATGACCCACAAGTCTCTACTGCGTTTCAACCCAATCTATTTAAAGGTTTCCAGCCAACAGGCTATGACAGAGGCCACCAGTTGCCAAGTGCAGACCGCAACTTAAATACAACCCAAAATAAAACAACGTTTTATTTTACTAACATGACAGCTCAGGTATCTCGACTTAACCAAGGAATTTGGGCAAACCTGGAAACGAAAGTCAGAACATGGACGGCACAGTGCGATACAATGTATATTGTAACTGGTGCAATGCCTAAGACAAGCACAGATAGCCGCCTAGACTTTGCACAGGACAATGATGGCAAAGATATCGCCAAACCCAAATATTACTTCAAAGCACTAGCAATGAAAAAAGGATCCGAATATTATACCATCGCCTATAAAATGAACAATGAAACACCTCCATCTGGCGTAACCTTTGAAAATTATCGGTTAACCGTTAGTGACCTGGAGAAAGCTACCGGATTCACGTTCTTCCCGGATCTCAATGACGCTCAAAAAGGAAATATTAACACCTCTATTTGGAAATAATTAATAAACGACTTAGTCATATCAATTCATTTTAATTATGAAAGTAAACCAACTTTTATTCCTAGCGACTGCGGCAGCAGCCGTTACAAGTTCCTGCCAAAAGGCACCTGTTTCAGAACAAGAAATTACCAAAGCGGTAACTTTTTCGTCAACAATCTCCAACCAAGTGACCACAAAAGCTGCTGGCGCAAACTGGGAAAGCAACGATGCAATCGGTGTTTTCATGAAAACCGGCAACGGTTTAAACAATGCATTGGCAAGCAACAAACAGTATGTAACGACAAGTGGAGACGGAAACTTCAAAGCGAATAGCACTACGGAAGAAATCAATTACCCAGCTGATGGTTCCAAAGTAGATTTTATTGCCTACTATCCTTATCAAACAACAATTAGCAACAATGTCTACCCAGTCAATGTAAGCGATCAAACGCAACAAAACAAAATTGACTTCATGTATGCTAATAATGTAACTGGTGCCAATAAAAATACAGCAAATGCCCAATTACAATTTAGCCACAAACTCAGTAAAATTGAATTGACAATTACTGCTGGAACTGGTGTTAGTTCCCTATCAGGTCTTACCGTAACTTACAATGGATTCAATACCACAGCGAACTTCGACCTTGCAACAGGTACATTAGCTACTGGCACTAACCCGGCGGCTATCAAAGCAAGAACTACAGCCGGAACATCGACAACATTAGCAGAGGCCATCTTATTACCTGTAGCTAGCGTTGCTGGTGCAAAAGTTGAATTCAAAATTGGTAATGAAACCTATACGTGGACTTTACCATCATCAACAACTTACGAAGCCGGTAAAAAATACAGCTACAATATCACCTTGCAAGAGCAGGCTGGAAACAATGCAGCTATTGTGGCGTCTGGGAATATTACAGACTGGACCGATGTACCTTCGGGTTCATACGTGATCGGTAAAGACGAAGATAATGGTGGTACAACAGATCCTGTAGAACAAACATTGTATCAAGAAGATTTCGGGACAACCCCATTAAGTAAGGATGAAAAATTTAAAATAGCTGATTTCAAAGGCTGGTCGAATACGACCGTTACATATTCCGATCAATATGCAAAAGCGGATATTAGAACAACTGGGACTATTGTAAACAATCACGTATGGTTGCCCACTACAGGTAATTCAGAGCTGGCTATAGAAGGAATTAATACAGAAAAAGCAAGTAAATTAAAAGTTTCGTTTGATGTGGCAATTGGGACATCAAAGGATTTCGACCTGCAAAATCTAGCAATCATATTTAACGGTCAAACATTCAATCCTGAATCTAAAATGATTCTTTCTGCAGATGCAAATAAATTCATTAATGTAACAGTAGATCTTTCTACTGCAACTACACTGTCTGCTAACTCAAAATTATCCTTCTTCTCAGATATCCAGACCAACAAAGCTGGTCTTCGCATCGATAATATCGTCTTAAAAGGCTTAAAATAATACAATAAAAACATCCTCAAATGCAACACATCTAAAATGTGTTGCATTTGTTAGCTAAATACATTTCACTATTTAACCTCAAGCTATGTATAAAAAATACATACTTTTTGCCCTCCTATCTGCTGCCAGTACACCTATATTTGCCCAAAGGGCCAATGTACAGGGTATCGTACGCAATCAGGTGAGCAAAGAACCTTTCTCCAATGTACGTCTCGTCTTTGAGAAAAATCAAAAGTCGGTCGTCACCGATTCCAAAGGGAACTTCAGCCTACCGAAGTTAAACTCGGGTGAGGAAACGATCCTGATCACAGGTGGTAATATCCAGGAGATCAAAATTACCGTTCAGATCCCAGCCTCCGGCGTGCTCAAAATGGACGACATCTACGTCCTTCCAAGTACCGACAATGACAACATGGTACAACTAAGCATGGCTGCCGATGATCTATTGGATGATGATAACGAATCTTTCGATCAAAACATTTCGGCCAAAATTATCCTTTCCAATGACGTGTACGTCAACAAAATTGGATATCAGCTCTCTCAATTCCGTTTCCGCCTTCGCGGATACAACAACCGATACGAACAAAAATATATCAACGGTGTACATTTCAACGACCAGTTGCGTGGTGTCTTCAACTACGCCTCCATCGGAGCCATCAATGATTTTACCCGAAATGGAGACCAAGACAATGCTATGGACGCCTCGACCTTCACATTCGGCTCCATCGGCGGTTCCGAAAATATCAATATGCGCGCCAGCGCCTTCGCCAAAGGAGCAAAAGCAACAGCCACATACACCAACCGCAATTATTATAGCCGGGGTATGCTGAGCTATTCAACGGGACTAATGGACAATGGCTGGGCATTTACAGGCTTAATCGGTGGACGCTATGCAGACAAAGGAAATATTGAAGGTACATTTTACAAAAACTTCTCCTACGCACTTTCCATCGAAAAACAATTCCAGCAAGGCAAACATAGTTTATCACTGGTCACCTTTGGTTCACCCGTAGAGCGTGGTCAACAATCAGGTTCTTTCCAGGAAGCCTACGATCTCCTCGACAATAACCTATACAACCCCAATTGGGGTTACCAAGATGGAAAAATCAGGAATTCGCGTGTCGTAACGGCTTACGACCCGACCGCAATCCTTTCACATATCTGGAAAATCGATCCGAACACAAAACTGACTACAGGTATATCACTGCATTATGGCAAATATGCTAGCACAGCGCTCAATTGGTACAACGGTCCCGACCCAAGGCCCGATTATTACCGTAATTTACCAAGCTACTTTACGGATTCCATTACCAATCAGTTCTATACGAACCTATGGCAATCGGCCAAAGTATCGCAGGTCGACTGGGACAACTTATACCTCGTTAATAAGCTTGAGAATAAAATCAATGATGGCGCCGCAATTTACATGCTTGAAAAACGCCATAGCGACCTCCTGGAGAGCAGCTTTAATACAACGCTCAACAAAACCATTAACGAGCATGCTAAACTGACCCTCGGTATCGGAGCCAAAGGATCACAATCCCAGCAATATAAAACTGTAGCGGATCTACTGGGCGCTGAATATGTGCTGGATATTGACAAATTCTCTGAACGTGACTTTGGACAAAATACAGGTCAGAGCCAAAACGACTTGTTAAATCCCAACTTTAAGGCACGCAAAGATGATATTTTTGGATATCGTTACAACATTAATATCAAATCTGCGAATGCTTGGTTACAAAACGAATACACGTATTCGAACATCGACTTTTTCTACGCTACACAGCTTTCTTACACCAGTTTTCAACGCGTAGGCTACATGAAAAATGGACGCTTCCCGACCAATTCTTATGGTAAAGGGCAAGAACACCATTTTTTTGACTATGCTTTCAAGGGTGGAATGACCTACAAATTCAATGGCCGCCATTTATTAAACGCCAAAATTAGCTATCAGACCAAAGCACCATTGGCCAATGATGCTTATATCTCACCAAGGGTAAGTGACTTTACTTTTGAAGACCTCAAAAGTGCCAAGATATTCTCTACAGATATCAGTTATGTCTTCTCCTTGCCGAAACTAAATGGTCGTTTATCGGTATTTCAGACCAACTTTACAGATCTCATCAGCCGACAAAGTTACTATAACGATGCCGCCCGTACCTTTATCAACCATGGTCTAAAAGATATGAACCAGGTCAATAGAGGGATAGAGCTCGGATTGACCTATAAAGTTGACAACAATTGGAGTATTGATCTCGCAGCAACAAAGGCTGAATACTATTACAGCAACAACCCAATGGGAGCACAAAACTCCGAAAATGGGTTGATCAATAATGAACGCGAGATGGTATACCTCAATAACTACTATGTTGGTGGAATGCCACAGACCGCAGGAACTTTAGGAGTCCGTTATTTCGTAAACTACTGGTTTTTTGGCGCTAATTTAAATTACGCTGGCGATATGTATCTATCGAAAGCTCCTCTTCGTCAATTGGCATCTAACTACAGCACAATCAATCCTTACGATCCGGAGCTCGATAATGCTTATCATATCCTTACTGATCAAGAAAAGTTCAAAAATAGCGCAACAGTCGATCTATCAATCGGTAAAATCCTTTACCTGAAAAATCGCAATTCAATGAACTTCAATTTAGCGGTCAATAACGTCTTAAATAACAAAAACATCAGAACTGGAGGTTTCGAAAATGCACGTTTGGATATTACTGCAGCAAATAAGTTTGCATCCAAATATTATTACATGCAGGGAATCAACTGTTTTATGAATGTATCCTATAGATTTTAATCTCGACAATAATGAACAAAAAAAATATACAAGCTGTCTATACATCGATGCTATCGGTTATCTGTATTGGACTCATCTTATTTACAGGAGCCTGTAAGCGTGATCCTGAAGCCCCCCTATTGACTCAACCGATCTATGAGGGTCCCAATGCCAACACCACGATAGCCGCATTGAAAGAAAAATATGCTAACATTACCGATCCAAAAGTAATCGATGAGGATCTGATCATTAAAGCAATGGTGACCGGAAACGACATTTCGGGTAATATCTACAAACAATTGTACATCCAAGATGAAACTGCTGCCATCAATCTAGGAGTCGATCAAAACAGCATGTACACAACTTTCCGCGCAGGCCAGGAAGTGTTTATCAACTTAAAAGGCCTGTCCATGGTGAAATATGGTAGTGAACTACAGATCGGTTTCAGTGGAACAAATGCCAACCGTATCGCCTGGGAAATTTTCAAAGAGCATACCAAAGTAAACGGATGGCCAAATGCGGCCAATTTAACGCCATTGGAAGTTGATCTTTCTAAATTAGACGCTTCGATGGTCAACAAGTTGGTTATCATTAAAAATGTGCGTTTTAACAATGGTGGTGTCAATGCTTTCGCAGGTGGAACGGCGACTGTTAGCGAAGTAGTCAAAGATGCGAATGGCAAAACATTGGATGTACGCAACAGTAACTTCTCCAGTTTTGCTAAAGATATTCTTCCTAAAGGGAATGGAACATTAGTCGGAATATTGGGCCGTTACAATGGAGGCTGGCAGCTCTTCCTGCGCGATAAAACAGATGTGATTGACTTTGATGGAACTGACGCCGGAACAACACCAACTGACCCTGAAACCGGAGGAACAATTTTCAACGAGACATTTGGAAATGGCACATACCCAAGTGGCAACCGTCCTAAAATTGCAGATTTCACCGATTTCGATATGAAAGCTCCGGTGACGTACAGCGAGGAAAGTGGTTCGGCAGATATTCGTACAGCAACAGGAATCAGTGCCTCAGTATGGCTTCCGGCAAACAAAGATATTACACTGAAAATCACCGGAATCCAAACGACCAACAAAACGGATCTTACATTGAGCTACCAGCTTGTTCCTAATATTTACAATGTTGGTGAAGCAACCAACCTCAATGCCATAAAGGTGAAGGTCAACGGAACAAGTTATACGATTCCAAGCACGCCTGTAGCGATCAATTCGACAGATGATCGCAATAAATATTACACCGTCAGTATTCCAAACATTACACCTGCAGCGACAAGTACTGTCGAATTTATAATGACTGGCGCTGACAATGCCTTTGGCTTCCGTTTAGACAATATTAAAATCGTAAGCGCAACTGGCGGAAGCGGCTCAGACAACACGATTATCGTTACTAAATAGATGAAAGATGAACTATAAACACATCAGCTGTATTTTACTTCTCCTTTTATGTACTGCCCATCCGGGTTTCGCGCAAACCAACCGTCGGGTTTACCCCATTGCATTCTACAATTTGGAGAACCTATACGATCCTGTAAAGGATTCGACGATCAATGACGATGAGTTTACACCAAAGGGTGCCAATACATGGACAGAAGCTAAGTATCAACAAAAAATAAAAAACATGGCACGAGCGATTCGTGCCATCGGTTCACCTAGTTCTAGTTTGGGTCCTATCGCTCTAGGGGTAGCCGAAATTGAGAACCGTCGGGTTCTGGAAGATCTTACACGAGATCCACAGCTCCGTGAGCTGGGATTAAAGATCGTTCATCACGATTCTCCTGACCGTCGCGGTGTGGATGTTGGGTTCCTTTACAATCCGGAATTCTTCACGCCTTTTAATGACAAGGTTCATCCATTCAACCTACCAGAAAACCCAGGCTTTAAGACGAGAGATCAACTATTGGTATCCGGTACAATTGCTGGAGATACGGTACATATCATTGTCAATCACTGGCCTTCGCGTTATGGCAATAAATCTTCTGAACTTCGCGAATTTGCCGCAAGTATTACCAAAGGGATATGTGATTCCCTATATCGCGAAAATCCCGAAGCGAAGATTATTATCATGGGCGATTTAAATGATGATCCCAAAGATAAAAGTGTCAAGGAAGTATTACAGGCAAAGAAAAATCCACAGGATGTACCTGCTCAGGGCTTGTATAATACCATGTGGAAGTTTTACGACAAGGGAATTGGATCTCTTGGTTATCAAGGACAGTGGAACCTTTTTGATCAAATCATTATCTCCAGGCCACTATTGGATAATAAAAACAAAGGCTTACGTTTTGTCAAAGCAGAAATCTTCAATCGGGACTTTTTGGTTCAACAGGAAGGCCGCAACAAAGGTTATCCGCACCGGACATTTTCTGGGGGAGTATTTATCAATGGCTACTCGGATCACTTTCCAACGTTGATCTATCTGGTAAAATAATATAAATGAAATCCGATTAACTCTTCTTAAACGGACTTAAAGATAGGAGCTCCTTATATACGGGCTCCTATCTTTTTTGATATCGCCAGTCTTCAGGAATCTATCATTATACACAAAATATAAACTACCATTTAATCGCACGATTATACCATAGTTAAAACGCAATTTTTTACTAGATTTAAATCATGAAGCTTATCATATTTGATCTAGACGGGACACTACTAGATACATTACAAGACCTTGGAGACAGTTGTAACGCAGTTCTGCAACAGTATGGATATCCAACTCATCCACTCGTAGCCTATAAGAAATTTGTAGGGAATGGGGTGGAGAAACTTATCGAAAGGGCATTACCCGAAGAAGCACGGACAGTAGAGACGACCACAGTCTTACTTGCAGCTTTTAAGACATATTATGAACAACAATCTGTATCGCATACACGACCCTACACAGGGATTATACCGCTACTACAAGAACTGAAATCGTTAGGCTATCTCATCTCGGTAGCATCAAATAAATACCATGAAGCGGTGATACCTTTGATGGCCGAATACTTTCCCGATATTTCATTTGATCTCGTCCTGGGGCATCGAACAGGTCGCCCCGCCAAGCCTGATCCCGATATTGTCTTCGACAGTATCCAAACACTCGGTGTTAGCAAACAAGATTGCTTTTATGTAGGCGATTCATCGGTGGATATGGATACCGCCAATAATGCAGGGGTAACAGCTATCGGTGTTACTTGGGGTTTTCGGGAAGAGAGCGAGTTAAGACAACACGGTGCACAGCATATTATCCACCATCCACAGGAACTGTTGGAAATTGTATAATGTACGGATAGGGATTTATTAGCAATAAAATACATCTATTCAAACTAAGACAATACGGTGTGGGGATTTGTGTCGAAATATCTTTTATGAACCACGTAACAACTTAGAAGAGACCAATTCGCAAAAACTACTAAAGCATTTATTCAACAAGATTTCTACTCTTCGATTTTTAGGAGAAGAATGCCTCTAAAATGATATAGCATACGTTTTTCTTCCTTAAAGAGCAGGATGCGTGATATCGGATCAAGTATAAGAAAATAAAGTCGTGCAATATGCCTGATATCTCCAAAAATGTAAAAACTAAACCGGGTGAGACTATAGTGAATGCAAAAGTAATTAAAAAGAAGCCTAGGTATTGACCGACAAAAGCTGGGTGTTTACCGAGATTGATTCGAGATTGACCTAATGAGCGTGGTCAGTGCGCTATTTCCGTCCTATCTTTGAGTCATCAAATAAGAAATAAAAATTTAAAAAATAAACATCATGGCAACTAAAACAACATTCAGCATCAACAGTAAAACAATTACTAAAGTTTTTCAAGATCTTTTTGATTCCTTCAAAAGCTCCCGTTTAAAAGTTTCATCCAAGAATGGGCAAGAATATTTAAATATCTCCTTACTATTAGCTGTAATCATCGGAATTATTTTTCCAGTAGCTTTCATTGCATTGATCATACTGAGCCTGATTGCACCTATTGAAATTGCAATTCTTCAAGAAGTAAAAGAAGAGCATGCAAATCAGAAGATGATTGAACTCAAATAAAATACTATACTATCACCTACAAAGATGGGCTATCCAAAATTTGGATAGCCCTTTCTTTATAAAATTCTTGGTATACATCCATACAGTACAATTTCATCTATTCCTTCGCAAATGATCTAAATGATTTCTCCACACTAGCGCTCAGTCAAAAGATGACATAAGTTTTCCAAAAAGTAGCTCCCTGTCTACAAGCTTGCAACTGGTTTTAGTTTTTTAGTGCTAAATTTGAATTCTAAACTAAAACAAGACAGGATATAGTTAATTTAGTAGAATGAAAGAACAATAACGTGAAAAAAAGTAGAAAATTATTTATTATCAGGACAGTTTTAATTGCCTTCCTCATTCTTTCCTTGATGTTTATCGGTTCGATATTTACCTATCAATATATTGAATACCAAAAAACCGAATCCCGTCTAAATAAAGCATACAGCGCTAAGAATGAATTGACAAATCTTTTTTATGAACTCTTCTCATCATATAACGACTCCGGAAATGCGTTTCGTTCCTACACCGTGGATTTTAGTGCCAAAAATTTAAAGAACTACAGCAATAGTTTGGATACGCTCCGGTTTTATATTGATTCACTATCGGAATTATCGTCGCAAAAAGGACTTACTTGCGCTACAAATACATTCTTGGAACGAAATATTTCCCTCTCGGATGAGTTCGCACGAATTAAAAAATCTGTTGACAACATGATTTTTCTCGCGAAAGACTCTCTTTCGCTCTTAACCAAAACAAATAAAAACATCCGTCCAGGAAATAATAGAATATTTGCTGATTCAGTTGTCAACGAGATATTACGAGATACAGCTCTTAATGTCACCATGAAAGATACGATAGTTCGAAAAAAAGAGAAGCTATTTACCCGTATTTTCAAAGCAAAAAATGACACCTTGGTCGCAGCTAAGCTAGCGCAAAATTTCAATGTTAACCAAATCAAAGCTATACATAACCAAATCCAAAATTTGATAGCGCAAAATGAAATTTTCCATCTCCAAGATTTCAGCAAAATTCGCCGTTCATTTATGGAGCTTCAGCAAAAAGAAAGGCAGCTTTTACAAGCTAATTATAACTTATTCAACACGATTAGTACTGCATTGCTACGAATTAAAACTCATGAAGATGGAATATTACGCGCCGCTGAAATTCAAGATTTCAAGCTTTATCGTGAAAACTCCTCTATTTTTGGAAAGCAGGTTATAGCTTCTATTATTCTCATGATAATTATGGTAACGCTCCTCTTATCATACCACTACAATACACTGGTGTATGAACGGAAACTGACCGCTGCCAGGGACTACGCTTTGAAAACAGCAAAGGAGAAGACGAGTATATTAGCCAATGTAAGTCATGATGTACGCACACCAGTCAATTCTTTAGTAAGCATTATTGACTTACTAAAAAATAACGCCGAAAGCAACCGGATCAACCCTATGTTATTAGATGCCATCACACAAGATATTCATGTGATCAATGATACTGTTGAAGATATTCTAAATCTCGGTAAGTTAGAGTCTGGTACATTAGAAATAAAGGCTGAATATTTTTCACCATCTCAACTACTCCTCAATGTGATTAAAATGCTCCAATCTCAGGCAGATAAAAAAGCATTAAAACTTATTAGCTCCATTGATATCGATCGCGACATCTTAATCAAAAGCGGAACATATCGCGTACGACAGATTGTTTCCAACCTCCTCAGTAACGCCATTAAATATACGGATAAGGGGACGATAGAAGTGAAAGCCTATATCACCAAAAATCAGGGATCAAAATTACATATTGTAGTTAACGATACAGGAAAGGGTATTTCTGCGAAAGATCAAGAGCATATTTTTGAACAGTATTATATGACTGATCAAAAATCCAAAAGTAGTTTTGGATTGGGATTGCATATTTCTAAACTCATGGCTGCACAGCTAAACGGAACGTTAAGTGTTAACAGTCAACAAGGTAAAGGATCAACATTTACATTAGTCGTCCCATTTACCGAAGAAAAGAAAAACAGAAAACCAATCACAAATTTGAGCAAATTATCAAAAGATTTAAGTTTTGTCGTTATTGATGATAATGCAATTAATAATCTATTTCTAAAACAAGCATTGCAACATTTCGAAAATGTAAAGATCTATCAAGATTCAACTGCTGCAATAACTTATCTGAAAGAAAGTAAAACGGATATTATTATAACCGATCTCAAAATGCAAGGTCCTACGGGCTGGGACATTCTAAATACCGTCAAAGACACCAATCATATGCGAGGATGGAATAGTAAAGTTATTGCATTAACGTCAGACGAATCACAGGTAACCATGCAGGCTCCAGAAGGCCAGCAACATGAATTTGATGGCATTATGACCAAACCGTTAAACAAAGCTATTCTTGCCGAAATCATTGCGCGCATTTCATAAATTAAATAATCTTCCCACGTTAATACTTATATCTTCAACGGCATAGAATCAGCCAGCGCTGCCTTCAGCCGAAAAAGCTTTCCATTCCAGTATCTTCCTGTCCCTTCCCGACCAAGCTACAATCATTGATAACAATCTGTAGTACAGTGGCCACTAGCCTGACTCCAAAGTAAACAATAGCAGAAAAGTGATGATGAAACGGCTCTGTATATGGACAATAGTTTATGGTGACAGCAATTAGAGAAAAGCAATATGGCCATGACGAATTATTTCGCCATTAAATCTGTATTCCCAAATTACGATTATAGCCATGTTATCCGATGAAGCTAGATTGTCTAGATGGATACTATGCTGATATACCTTACAGAAGAGCGAGTCCTGTCGATGAAAAATGCTGCTATACCGTTATGGCGATCGTGAAACTATATTCCAGAACGAATAAACTATTTACATCTTTTAACCGGATAAAGTTATAGAAGATTCGTGTAGCAACTACTGGAAATACGAATGATAGCACATAGAAAGTGGATCGTCACTGGACCCAAAACAGGTAAGGATGGGAAAAATTACATGGCAGATGGATAGCCTCCGCTGGACCAGCCTCACCGATGGCCAGGCCCTATCCAAACGAAAGAAGCCCTTGACTGTTTCCAGCAAGGGCTTCCGTGTAAAAAAAGGCACCGACCTACTCTCCCACCTGTTACGGCAATACCATCGGCTCTGGCGGGCTTGACTGCTCTGTTCGGAATGGGAAGAGGTAGACACCGCCGATATAGGCACCTAAAAATCTTTATTGGCTGCTATGGTATGATCAGTTATGAGCATATCCATGCCAATTGACATATATACTGAAAGAGTCACGTTTCTGTACGTTTCAAAAATTAAAGAGGAAGACAACAGTGTCTGTCTGCTTGAGAAAGCTTCGGGCTATTAGTACCACTTGGCTTTGGTCTCTCAACCTTTACACCTATGGCCTATCAACGTAGTCATCTCCTACGACCCTATAAGGAAGTCTCATCTCGTGGCTAGTTTCGCACTTAGATGCTTTCAGCGCTTATCTATTCCAGACGTAGCTACCCTGCCGTACACCTGGCGGCATAACAGGTTCACCAGAGGTCTGTCCAACCCGGTCCTCTCGTACTAAGGTCAGATCCACTCAAACTTCCAACGCCCACAACAGATAGGGACCGAACTGTCTCGCGACGTTCTGAACCCAGCTCGCGTGCCACTTTAATGGGCGAACAGCCCAACCCTTGGGACCTTCTCCAGCCCCAGGATGTGACGAGCCGACATCGAGGTGCCAAACCTCCCCGTCGATATGAGCTCTTGGGGGAGATCAGCCTGTTATCCCCAGCGTACCTTTTATCCTTTGAGCGATGGCCCTTCCATACAGAACCACCGGATCACTATGTCCGTCTTTCGACCCTGTTCGACTTGTCGGTCTCACAGTCAAGCAAGCTTATGCCATTGCACTCCGCGTACGGTTACCAAGCGTACTGAGCTTACCTTTGAAAGCCTCCGTTACCTTTTTGGAGGCGACCACCCCAGTCAAACTACCCACCAAACAATGTCCTCGGCATTGCCGAGTTAGAAACCGGATACAGAAAGGGCGGTATTTCAAGGTTGATTCCATGACTCCTGGCGAAGCCACTTCAACATCTCCCGCCTATCCTACACATCCTGTACCCAATCTCAATGTTAAGCTATAGTGAAGGTGCATGGGGTCTTTCCGTCCCGTTGCGGGTAATCGGCGTCTTCACCGATACCACAATTTCACCGAGCTCATGGCTGAGACAGCGCCCAGATCGTTACACCATTCGTGCAGGTCGGAACTTACCCGACAAGGAATTTCGCTACCTTAGGACCGTTATAGTTACGGCCGCCGTTTACTGGGGCTTCGATTCAATGCTTCTCTTGCGATGACATCCCCTCTTAACCTTCCAGCACCGGGCAGGTGTCAGGCCTTATACTTCATCTTGCGATTTTGCAAAGCCATATGTTTTTGTTAAACAGTCGCCTGGGCCTTTTCACTGCGGCTGCTCTTTCGAGACAGCGCCCCTTCTCCCGAAGTTACAGGGCCATTTTGCCGAGTTCCTTAGCCATGACTCACTCGAGCACCTTAGGATTCTCTCCTCGACCACCTGTGTCGGTTTGCGGTACGGGTCTTCATAACCTGAAGCTTAGCGGGTTTTCTTGGAAGTCTGTTTACCTGCTCTATCAGCGCCACCGGAGCTTTGCTGTACTATTGGGTTTCAGCTAGAGTTGCGGATTTGCCTACAACCCCAATACCTACGCCTTTCAACGAACTATTCCGTCAGTTCGCGGCAGTGTCACTACTCCGTCACCACATCGCAGTTATGAAGAGTACTGGAATATTAACCAGTTGTCCATCGGCTTGCCCCTTTCGGGTGCGCCTTAGGTCCCGACTGACCCTGATCCGATTAACGTTGATCAGGAAACCTTGGTCTTTCGGTGGGCGGGTTTCTCACCCGCCTTATCGTTACTTATGCCTACATTTGCTTTTCCATAACCTCCACACAGCATTACCACTGTGCTTCTCCGGCGATGGAATGCTCCCCTACCAGATGTACATCTTTCAGTACAAATCCATAGCTTCGGTACCGTTCTTGATGCCCGTTTATTATCCACGCCCGGCCGCTCGACTAGTGAGCTGTTACGCACTCTTTAAATGAATGGCTGCTTCCAAGCCAACATCCTAGCTGTCTGGGCAACCGGACCTCGTTAGTTCAACTTAGAACGAATTTGGGGACCTTAGCTGATGGTCTGGGTTCTTTCCCTCTCGGCCTTGGACCTTAGCACCCAAAGCCTCACTGCCGGCTATATTTGATAGCATTCGGAGTTCGTCTGGATTTGGTAGGATTTGACTCCCCCGCACCCAATCGGTAGCTCTACCTCTATCAAACTCTACGCCGACGCTGTTCCTAAAAACATTTCGGGGAGTACGAGCTATTTCCCAGTTTGATTGGCCTTTCACCCCTACCCTCAGGTCATCCGGAAACTTTTCAACGTTTATCGGTTCGGTCCTCCATTACATGTTACTGCAACTTCAACCTGCCCAAGGGTAGATCACAAGGTTTCGCGTCTACCTCATCTGACTATGCGCCCTATTAAGACTCGCTTTCGCTTCGGCTGCGTCCCTGAAGGACTTAACCTTGCCAGACAAGAGTAACTCGTAGGCTCATTATGCAAAAGGCACGCTGTCACAGAACTCGTCTGCTCCAACCGCTTGTAAGCACACGGTTTCAGGTTCTTTTCACTCCCCTGTTCGGGGTTCTTTTCACCTTTCCCTCACGGTACTGGTTCACTATCGGTCTCTCAGGAGTATTTAGCCTTACCAGATGGTGCTGGTGGATTCCCACAGGATTTCTCCGGTCCCGCGGTACTCAGGATACCACTATGTCAACATTCTTTACCTGTACGGGGCTCTCACCCTTGTCGCGCAGTTTCCCACCTGCTTCCAGTTCATAGCGCTGTACAATCTCGTGGTCCTACAACCCCGTCTATGCCGTAACATAAACGGTTTGGGCTCTTTCCCGTTCGCTCGCCACTACTTGGGAAATCATTGTTATTTTCTTCTCCTACGCCTACTTAGATGTTTCAGTTCAGCGCGTTCGCGTTTTATACGGCTATTCTTCAAATAGCCAGGTTGCCCCATTCGGAAATCTACGGATCACGTCGCATTTGCCAATCCCCGCAGCTTATCGCAGCTTATCACGTCCTTCTTCGCCTCTGAGAGCCTAGGCATCCCCCGTGTGCCCTTATTTACTTTCTTCACCGGCATAGCCTTTTGCTACTATGCGGCTGCTTTTGATATATATACACGTATGCTACGTAAAGATTCGTTCGGCCTTGACCGAGGGTCTCCTCTCTACATCAAACACATACACGTATTGTCTCTATACTGTTGTCTTCTCTTGTAATTTTTTTTCTCTTTCAATATGTCAAAGAACTCTTTTTCCGGTATATATGAAGTATATCGCTATATACTTCCCCGGAGATGTGGAGAATAACGGATTCGAACCGTTGACCCCCTGCGTGCAAGGCAGGTGCTCTAGCCAGCTGAGCTAATTCCCCAAACGTTTTCGTAGTCCCGAGCAGATTTGAACTGCTGACCCCTACATTATCAGTGTAGTGCTCTAACCAACTGAGCTACGGGACTAGCTATTTCCTGTTCATCTATCTCTCTCGGTCCTGCTCCCTTAGGGGCGGGCACTTTCTTCTGATGTTTTTCTTCTTTTGCAATCATATGTAACGTGACGAGTACCGATCCGCGATACTCTAGAAAGGAGGTATTCCAGCCGCACCTTCCGGTACGGCTACCTTGTTACGACTTAGCCCCAATTATCGGTTTTACCCTAACACGCTCCTTGCGGTAACATGCTTTAGGTACCCCCAACTTTCATGGCTTGACGGGCGGTGTGTACAAGGCCCGGGAACGTATTCACCGCGTCATTGCTGATACGCGATTACTAGCGAATCCAACTTCATGGGGTCGAGTTGCAGACCCCAATCCGAACTGTGAATGGCTTTTAGAGATTAGCATCATATTGCTATGTAGCTGCCCGCTGTACCATCCATTGTAGCACGTGTGTAGCCCCGGACGTAAGGGCCATGATGACTTGACGTCGTCCCCACCTTCCTCTCTGCTTGCGCAGGCAGTCTGTTTAGAGTCCCCACCACTACATGCTGGCAACTAAACATAGGGGTTGCGCTCGTTGCGGGACTTAACCCAACACCTCACGGCACGAGCTGACGACAGCCATGCAGCACCTAGTTTCGTGTCCCGAAGGACGGATGCGTCTCTGCATCCTTCACTAACTTTCAAGCCCGGGTAAGGTTCCTCGCGTATCATCGAATTAAACCACATGCTCCTCCGCTTGTGCGGGCCCCCGTCAATTCCTTTGAGTTTCACCCTTGCGGGCGTACTCCCCAGGTGGATAACTTAACGCTTTCGCTGGGACGCTGGCTGTCTATCGCCAACATCGAGTTATCATCGTTTAGGGCGTGGACTACCAGGGTATCTAATCCTGTTCGATCCCCACGCTTTCGTGCATCAGCGTCAATACCAGCTTAGTGAGCTGCCTTCGCAATCGGAGTTCTAAGACATATCTATGCATTTCACCGCTACTTGTCTTATTCCGCCCACTTCAAATGGATTCAAGCCCGTCAGTATCAAAGGCACTGCGATGGTTGAGCCACCGTATTTCACCCCTGACTTAACAGGCCGCCTACGCACCCTTTAAACCCAATAAATCCGGATAACGCTCGGATCCTCCGTATTACCGCGGCTGCTGGCACGGAGTTAGCCGATCCTTATTCTTCCAGTACATTCAGCCAGATACACGTATCTAGGTTTATTCCTGGACAAAAGCAGTTTACAACCCATAGGGCAGTCATCCTGCACGCGGCATGGCTGGTTCAGGCTTCCGCCCATTGACCAATATTCCTTACTGCTGCCTCCCGTAGGAGTCTGGTCCGTGTCTCAGTACCAGTGTGGGGGATTCTCCTCTCAGAGCCCCTAGACATCGTCGCCTTGGTAAGCCGTTACCCTACCAACTAGCTAATGTCACGCGAGCCCATCTCTATCCTATAAATATTTAATCAACCGAACATGCGAACTGTTGATGTTATGCGGTGTTAATCTCTCTTTCGAGAGGCTATCCCCCTGATAGAGGTAGGTTGCTCACGCGTTACGCACCCGTGCGCCACTCTCACCATCTTCGAGCAAGCTCTCCGACGGATCCCGTCCGACTTGCATGTATTAGGCCTGCCGCTAGCGTTCATCCTGAGCCAGGATCAAACTCTCCATTGTAAAATGAAGTTTTTGATTCCAACTATTTATAAATAATCAGAATTCTTTTTTATATCTCTGATCTTGGATCGAATTGAACGAATTACTTGAATTTGTTCATGACTTTCGACTTTCGTTTGTCTACTCGTCACGCTTACATGATTGTGTTTTCTTAAAGAACTTTGTCGCTTCAACTTCCGTATCCGCTATATTCCGATGGCACCAGGCCGTCTTTATCTTTTTTGTTTTTCCCTCCGTTTCCGTTGGGACTGCAAAGGTAGAAATCTTTTTTGAACTTCCAAAAACTTTTTGAAGTTTTTTTCTTTTCGCTTTTTTCGATTTCCGCGTTTAAAATAAACCGGGCGGGATTTTAGATCCTGCCAGACTTCTATTAAACCCTTCTTTTTTTCAGGGTTTCTTCTCTCGAAGCAACCGTTCCTCCCTTGCGGAGTGGTGCAAAGATAGGAAGTTTACAAACAAACTTCCAAGCCTTTTGTTCTTATTTATTTCATTTTGGACATAACTCACTGGAAGGATGGGAGATTATTTTTGGGAAGCAGTCTCCCGGAGCGGAATTTAAGGGGCAGATCGCAGATAAAAGGAGCTCCGGGTGGGAAAACGGGGCGGCCGGCACCGCCGGACTAACCGGCCTGCCGAATGCGTAGTATAGGACGGCCGATCGAAGGCATCGAAGACGCTATCATGTTATAGGTTAGTTTAGGGTTTAGTTAGGTTTTAGTTAGGGTTAGTTTAGGTTTAGTATAGGTTATGGCTAAACTAAACCTAACTTAAGGCTAAGCTATAGGTAAACAAAAACCAAACTAAGGGAAAAGAAGGTGATAACTGTATTATCTACGTATTAGCTCCACACCGAATCCGATTCAGGCATACAATCGGGATGCGCTCAAGATAGCTACCGTTACCTTCCAGGTAATATTACAGTCTATTATACAAATATTTACAATCGATGCAAGGGCTAATCCAGGTCGAAAACGAGCCGAGCTGCTTGAAACAAAAAAATTCCCTAAAAGTTACTCACTCTTTTGGGAAATTCAAGATCGCACATCTTTCTTATCCAATTTATCTTACCTCAGCAGGCTTTTTCATCAAGCGGAACATATCGATTGCGTAATCGAAACAAACGATTGCACAAAACATTCGTCAATGGCTAAAGGAAAATTGATGGTCGAAGCAATTCTCGTCCCGGTTATTGGCCTTTAGACTGCTGGCTTTAACCTTGACTCGAACAATGGAGCCTGCCTCTGCTCAGTCGACCATCAGTTGCCTATAAAAAGAGATATTGAGGGTCTTAATAGTAGTAGAAAGTGGCTGAATGCATCAATACCTTCAGCAAGAGATTAGTTTTTCGCTGCTTTACAGACACAATCAAAAATAAAAGGGGAAATGATTCTAATCATTTCCCCTTTTATTGTTAGTATCCTTTCTTTTTTAATGAATACCTTTAAAAATTCTATTCCATCGTATTTTTGAAAGCCCATTACCATCTGCATTCCAGCTCATCCAGGTAAATAGTGCTTTTCCGACAATATGGTCTTCAGGAACAAATCCCCAGTCTCTAGCATCGAGCGAATTGTGCCTATTATCTCCCATCATCCAATAATAATCCATTTTAAAGGTGTAGGAATCTGTTCGATTTCCATTGATATAAAGCCCATCCGTTTTCTTTTCAAGCCGATTATTTTCATACACTCGTATGGCTCGCTCATAGAGCGGCAACGTCTGAGCATTCAAGGAAATCGCCATTCCCTTTTTTGGAATTACAAACGGGCCAAAATTATCGTAATTCCACTTATACTGAGGGTCGTTCGGAAAGGTATTTGCTTCGACTTTTCCAGGTTTGCGTAAGTTCATTTGCATGGATTTGACATTCGACCAAGATTTTACCATAGCCGCTTGGTCATTTGTTAAAAAGATGAGATACACACCGGGCTGAATGGCAGAAACTTCTATTCCCATATCTTTCAAGCGCTGTTCGTCGAGACCTGTCTCATCAGTGATAACCGTATAATCCATTTGACTTTCTGGCGCTACAAAGCCTGGCTTGTCATTCACAAACAAGACACCTTCTTTCATACTGATTTTGTCTCCGGGCATTCCCACACATCGCTTAATTAAATGTTCTCTTTTGTCAACGGGACGAGTTTGAATCGTAAATTGTTGATATACTGCCTCACGCCCCATACTACGTACCAAATCGTAATAGGGTATATCTTGATTTTCCACAGCGACTGTATCGCCGGCAGGGGCATTAAATACGATCACATCATTCCTTTTTATTTCTTGAAATCCAGGCAATCGCTTGTAAGGAATTTTAATAAGTTCAGAGAATGCTTTTCCTCCTATAAGTGGCATGGTATGATGTGCAAAAGGGAAAGCTATGGGTGTATTTGGAATACGGGGTCCATAATTCAATTTGCTGACAAAGAGATAATCTCCAATCAGGAGCGACTGCTGCATAGAACCTGAAGGAATCATAAATGCCTCCAATAAAAAACCACGAATCAGCGTGGCAGCAACAGTGGCAAAAACAATGGCATCGGCCCATTCACGCACCATTGATTTTTTATAGGGATATTTCTTATTATAGTCTATATACGATTCATGCGCAATTTCCAACTCAGCTTCCTTTGTTGCCCCGCGACCTTCAGCATGCACTGTTTTCAGATTTTTGGTGTATAGCCCATTTAGAAATTGCACATTTTTATCCTTGCCCCAAAGAGGTAGAACGATAAAAGGGACCAGCACTGCGGCGCAGTTTTCCCAGAATCTTCTTTTACCAAAACAATGAATAAAATCGAGGTAGAGATTATAGAAGACAAAAATATTGACGATCGGAACCAGCAAAAGGATCAGCTGCCAGGTCTTCTTGCCCAGGATACGTGATTGGATCCACTGACTATAGACGGGCACAACTCCCTCCCAGCCTTTACGGCCTGCTTTTTCAAATAGCAACCAAAAGCCGTAAGCGGCAACTATAGTCAGTACAATAAAGATTGTAAGTATCATAAATTCGTTTAATTGCAGAATCAGTAATTAAAAAAAAATATCAATAAATAATAAGTTTCTTTCTCTCCTCGGAAGAGGTTTTTGAAAGTTGAAGCTCATTGTAGCGCATAACGTACTTTATAAAAAGATCATAATCATACTTCTTCTCATTTTCAAACTCAGCAAATAGCTCCGGTTCGTCATTGATCAAACGTCCCAGAGCAATTGCCCGCTTCTTTTTGCTGTTGCTAAAAAGTCCATTCGTATTGCTATTTATTTCAATCACCTCACCGGTTGACTTTTTTAATGCATAGGCATATTTAGACTTACTGACTCCAATGGATAACATTGTACCTCCACCGCCTGTACCAAACATCATTCCGCCGCCACCACCGAGATTCAAATTAGACACATAATAAACCATTATTTCTCCATCAACCAACACTTCAGCAAAAGTTGGCTCCTCTGTATAATATCGACCTATTTGAAATACTTGTGGAGAAGTTCCCTGAACAGGTTCCAAACCATTTTCGACATAAGAGGGTGCATAGACTTTTCTTTTTGATTCCCAGTAAGCACGAAATACCTGATCTGGGGTAAAAGTTAGTTTCTCTTTCTGTTGATTTTCAAATTTGAGTTTGTGATCCTTGATGGAGGAGATTTTTCCATAAAGGGTATCTGCTGTAATAAGCACTACGTAATCTAATTTCTTTGCGACTTCCTGTGCATGAGCTGTCATGAATATACTGGTGCAGGTAGACAAAATCACAGCAGTTAAAATTGATATGGCTTTCATTAAAATCTGTTTTTGTCAATAGTTCTTGATCGCATAAACTCTTTGGTTGTATTCACTTATACTTGTTACTCTCCGCTAAGCTTCACGTAAAACTACATAAAAATATGAAATTCAAGTTCAGCCTAAGGAGTTTTAACATTTGTTAGCATTTTGTTTTGTCAGGTGCTGTCCTACAATACTCCGCAAAGATTTTAGGATCCCGTGTTTATCAAGCAACAATAGCTGCACGGCAAAAAATGAAGCCACATCATTTCTCTGTGATGTGGCTTTTGTTTTTGTTAATTGAATGCTTTTAACTGGTATATTTACTTTCAAATTCCGCTGAAGCTTTATTGACTCCATTACCCATATTTTCAAATGCTTTATTGATATTATCAAGTAAGGTTGATTCTGTCGCTGCATCGGATGTTTTATTCTTGCGAAGCTCAATCAATTTAGGATAATCTTCCGTTACGATCTTCTTGTAGCCGTTTAACCCATTGAGCACTGCTTTTTGGAATGTTGCATCACCTTTAAAATCACCAAGGTCTTCTACTTTCTTGATATCATCATTTAAAGACTTCTCCCATGCTGTGCGCACGTGTTCAGCTTTGGTGTAATCGGAGCTATTCATTGCTGCATTCATGTCCGTCACATGTTTTTCACTTCCGTTGATCACGGTAATGATCGAATTATTGTATGCTACAGGATCTTTTTCTCCTGACCCACAACTCGACATAGTCAGAGCCGCCACGGTCAATACGCCAGTAATCATCTGTTTAATCATATTGATTTATTTTTAGTTTAAGTTTTAGTATTTGAGTCTCATTTACACAAAGATAACTTCAAACATAGCGCAATCCCATCACGGAAATCAGGGATTTCTGAAGATATTGAGACCTATAAGGCTTTTAGTTGATTGCGAAAGTTGTTATTGCCATTACGTTGATCAAACCGCTCCGCAAGTTGATGCGCTAATTTCCTATAGTGCCCGGCCAGTTCGCTAGCTGTGTAGCTAGTTTTACCTTGGAAAAGATTATGCTGCTGCCCTAGCTCAAGCATAAAATGTTCGTCAGCTCTAAAATTTTTCATGGCTTCACAAACGTAGCACGCCAACTGAAACATGGACCTATTTTCGGGTCCATCGGCCCAGGGTAAAAATCGTTCGATCCATTCCTTGGATTTCCCGAGGTCGGTATACGAGAAATATGTTGCTAGTTTAATAGCTGATATTAATATTGCGGAATCTTTCTCTTTCTTAAACACCTCCGTTTCTGCGAGTTTTGCCATTCTGTCTGCTTGTTCAGCATCTCCGTGCTTGTAACCTTCATATGCAAGGTTTACGGCAGTACGCAGAGGAACATGTGAACAGGTGAACTGTCCTTCAATGAGTGGCAAAGCTTTTTCTACTGCTGGGGCATAGCCATACTGCAATAATGTTGCTGATACTTCTGCATCCATTTCACATGCTTCACAGTCACTCATATCATCTCTTTGCAAAGCATTCACATTCGTCAATGCCACTTCAACAGCAGCCAGATCCTTTTGCGCCAGGGCATCACTGAGTTCCTCGTTGTATATGGCGCGCTTACCATAACCATTACGGATCAACCGTTGTTCAAAGTCGCCTAGAGCAGCTTCTATCTGTTCACGGCTGACCGCGGGATTGTCATATAGTTCGGCCATCATCCATTTATACTGCCATAAGAAATCCTCTTCGTTAAAGCGTTCCGGATTTTCATCATACGCCTGCAGTATCCAAGCAAAAGCAGGTAAAGATTCGGTCGAAAAAGCAAGATCGATCTCTTCGCTAATTAAATCTAAACGGAGCTCATATCCCCATTCAATATCTTGATTTTCATCGGCAATCCGAATAGCCTGCGTTAATAGGTTGACTTTCTCCAATGTATTATCTACTCGCGCAACTTGATTGCGAAGTTTCTGAATTTTAAGTGTATACATTTCTATTTTATTGTGTTCTTTTAATGAATTATAGTTCCGTTATAAACAACTTTTCTAATGGCCGGATGAGAAACGTAAAAAAACGGCTTAAAGATTCACGAAATTATCCAGTCCCATGACAATGAGGTTCTTCAGGGCCTCGTTCAAGACTTTCATTTCACGTTCCTTTACCGGATACTTGCCTAAAATCAACGCTTGCACATACAGGACTTCCATCACTGAACGGAGCATATACGCATCCTTTATATCCATTAGCGTGGTGATCAATGCATTATCGGCATTTAAACATAATGTATTCTGGATCTTATTTGGCCTGGATGTCTTGAGTACCTGCGCAAAGGGGTTTGCATTTTCCTTCAATTGGCTAATCGTATTTTCCACGTTATTTTGGTCCATTTTTGTAAAAATGGCCGGCGTATCAACTGGTTTAAACCGTCTAATTTCCAAAATGCAGTTGTAGTCGTCCAAAATGCGTTGTGCATCTTTCTGAAAAGAAAAATATTGATGATGCTCGTCTTCATGAATCGGCTGAAACGTCTCTAGTAGCTGATTGGGCGACATCTCTGTAATAGTATACTCGGGATATTTTTGTTTGATCTTACGGAGTAGCTCGGTATCAAACGTATAAGAAGCGTTAATAAGCATTATCCCCTGCGTATCAGCCATTCGGTCAATCTGTTTAAAATCTTCAAAGTCGGCGCAATAATAGAGTTGTTGCTGATAATCAATTATATTTTGAAAGCTTCGTTGTCCACGGTTGGTTTCGAACGGAATATCCGCCAAAAAGATTGCTAAAAAATCGGGATCTTCTAGGGCGAATGCTTTCAAATGAAGATAATGCGTTTGGATAATACGTATATAAATATCGTAATCAATCTTCTTCACTTGCTGCAGGTACGTCTTCAAAACGGCAGCAATTTCCTTTCTCGCCTGCCGCAGCAAATCATTTTTCATCAGAGACTCCCGCGATGCGGTGGCACTAAGTTCCTCCGTATTGACAAGCATACGGACAAAGAATGCCCAGTTTGGTAAAATCGATTGATCTTCTTCGGCGAGGAACATGCGCTTCAAATAGATACGGTGACGCTGCTTGCTGCTAAATTGCGTACGAAAAGGTAAAACATACAACACGCCCTTTGCTTTTCCCGCAGTCGTTTCAAATGGAATTGCGTCCAAAAAGTTGACATGAAACTGCTCTTTCCCTATCGCTAACAAATCTGTTTTCGAAACCGATGAAGCAAACCATTTAGGTTCATCCTTATGGATGATCTTTTCAACACCTCCTACCACGATTGAAATGGATTCTCGCAGTGCATCTCCATAAAACTTAATTTTCTTCTCGAAATAGTCCGCTTCAAAAATATAATTGTATTGTTTTTTGGGGCTTAAAATTACCTTCGTTCCCACAGGAATATCATCATCGCTCAGGCGCTCAATCTTATAGTCGCCTTCAGCTCTAGCCGTCCAGCGTAAGGGTTGCTGTTCAAGCGCCGATTTTGTTTCCACAATAATCTCATCACTGACGACAAAACAAGAGAGCAGTCCAATGCCAAACTTTCCAATAAAATCCTGTGCATCCTTGATGTCCTTACCTTTCGAACTCTCGCCAATAACCGACAAAAATTGGTGGATATCGGACTCCTTGAGACCTATTCCATTATCTTGGAACATAAATTTAGGTTGCTCAACGTTTGGTAATTCTATCTTGATTTTTCCTTGATGATGTTCATCCAAGTGTTTTAATGCTGTAATTGCATCCACCCCATTTTGAAGCAGTTCCCGAATAAATGTGTTGGGATCGCTATAAAGGTGCTCTGAGAGCAGCGCGATCATTCCTTTCAAGTTTACCTGAAAGGAATATGATTTTTCTTCCTGCATGTTTTTGTTACTTTCTCGTTTTCTTTGTCAATCGAATAGCTTCTTCATGTCCATTATCTGCCGCCCGTTCAAACCACTCCAAGGCAAGCGTTTCATTTTCTTCCACGCCATCTCCCATGAGGTAGCAGTTGGCCAGTTTATATTGTGCATCAGCATGGTCAGCATCGGCAGCCTTCATCAGCCATTCAATACCGTCATGAAGGTCTGTCGGTACACCTTCTCCGTCCAGCAGTTGCAACCCAACAAAATAACAGGCATAAATATTTCCTTGTTGTGCTACTTCAATAAATTGGCTATAAGCAGCTGTTTTATCGATCTCCGTACCTATTCCGAAATACAAACAGCGGCCCAGTCGATAGATCGCTTCCTGATTTCCTCGTTCTGCGGCCTGTTTATAATACTCAAATGCTTTTGCTGGCTGTGCTTCTATTCCGATACCAAACTCATAACACATACCCAGTCCATCTGTCAAATATCTAAGCTTCTCAGCACGCGTATAGTAATCAAAGCCTTTATCATATTCTTCACGCTGATCGTAGTCGAAGAAAAAATAGTCGCCTAGCAGCAACAATGCTTCACCTACATTTTTTTGTGCAGCCTCTTCCAGCAATTGAAGACCAAGGGGCACATCCTGCTTCACAAGGCCGGTCAAATAATATCTTCCCAAGACGTAGGTTGCATACGGAAAACCTAAATCAGCTGCCTTTTTGATATATTCCTGTGCTTTAAAAGCATCTTTGCTCAGTCCGTAACCATATTCATAACAAAGGGCAAGATCAGTCAACGCCTGCACGTGGTTTCGCTCGGCAGCCTGTTGGTATAGATCGATCATCCGATCTAGATTTATTTCCGTACCTATGCCACCACGGTAACATCGAGCTAGTTCATATATACTATTTAGATCTTGCATACCAGCACCTGCTTCAAAGGCTGCAAAAGCCGCTGTTGGCTGAGGAGCCCCTGTTTGGTGATAGTCATTTTCTAAATAAATTCCCTTCAGATAATAAGCATAGGGGTAACCCAGGTCTGCTGCACGTGAAAAATAATCAAAAGCCAATTTGTAGTCTGGTTCGGCCTTCAATTCAGCCGCTAAACCCATTTCCGTCAGTGCAGTAACATTATTAGAAGCGGCCGCTTCTTCGAAGTAAGGGATTGCAGCTGCCAAATCAGGTTCTTCGCCATGAATGCCATATTTCAGGTACCTGCCGACCTGATATAAAGCCTGCGGGAGTTTATCTTTTGCGGCATCTTGATAATAGGCAAAAGCTACCTTGTAATCAGGATCTATTCCATCATAGCCAGATTCTATCATATTGCCCATGCGCAACTTCGCATAGGCAATATTTTTTTGTGCCAGTGCACTAAATTTCTGAAAGGCGGATTTTTCATCTCTCGGCAGGAATCTTCCTTCTAGCAGTATTTCCGCAAGTTCAACCTGCGCTTCGACATAATCATCTCGCTGGTCGAGTAGCTGCAATAAAGACAGGCCCCTTTCAATATCCTGAAGTGTGTCATTATAGAGGTAAAGACAGGCAAGACGATAGCCTGCATAAATATTATTGTAGTCGTATGCTTTCTGCAAATACCATAGTGGCTGCTCGAAATCCTCCTTTACCTGATTATCGTTACTTAATCCCTGAAGTTTGATGAGCGCTATCTGCACTGCAGCGTCCATCATTCCATATTCAAATAATTCGTGATATTCTGGTATAAGACGTTCCAGTTCAACGGAAGAAGTTGCATCTGCGCGTTTTATATCATTCAGAACAAACCTGCAGTATCGGGAATCGGTCAAGGCGATACCCTCTTCCAGGATCTCCAGGCGTTTGGCTTTATTGTCTTTACGAGCGTAGTAAAATTGTAACGCTTCATAATAATGGCGTAATAGTTTTTTCTCCTGAGCGTGTCTCAGCACCTGAATTCGATCAAAAACTTCTTCAAATTTTTCGGTCCACACATCGATATGGGAAATATATGCGATTGCATATAGATCGCCTCCCAAAGCAAGTGATTCAAGTTCAGCTTTGGCGGTGTCCCGGTCGATATCAGCCAACACACTTAAATAATTATAATATAGATAAAGAGGTCTCGCCCATTTAACCTCAGCGTCTATACCTCTATTTAAATAAAATGACGCTTTTTCCTTTTCTATAGCATGCCGGCGACATAAAACATGTTGTAGCCCCAACTCGACCCACGCTTGCGGATTTATAGCAGCATAGCGTTCCAATACTGCCTTGATTTTATCGATAAAAAAAGTATAGTCCTCATCGCTCAAATAGACATTTGCAGCAAAATCAGTTCCTTTTTCAAACAATGCATCGTAAAGATTGGTTGCACTGGGCTGCTGCATATTGTACTCAAAATGAATGAGAGCATCAAGCCATATATCAGGTGTAATGGGTTTCGACAGATCAACTGTCAATTGATGTTCAGCCGATTGCAATGCGGCAACTTTAATAGAATACTCTTCACTTAACTTCATATATCATCGTATGTACTACTTGTAAAACATGCTTTTTATACTCTTTAGGCGCCAAAAAGCAACAAAAACTTTGCCACTGTATCATACAGTCAATTCCGTTTATTATAATGCAACTATATTGCTTTTAAAATCTTTTTCCTATATTTGTTGCAACTTAATTGCAATACATATTAATTGTAATACATATTGATTGCACAGATTACTCTTTACGAATCGAATCCACATAGATGAATAGGTATATCATTTTTTCACTTATCGCAGCACAACAGCTATTTTTCCCATGTTATGGACAGGAGAAGAGTATCGAGCTTGAAGAAGTAAAAGTTGGAGGGCGACGTTATCACCGGGCAGCAGAAGGAGCATTATCGATCCAGCTATTGACTGCCGACTCTATACAAAAATACCAGGCGGGAAGTTTAATGCAGACATTAAGCAGACTTCCCGGCATCAGTGCCATAGGCATAGGGGCCAATCAGTCTAAACCGCAGATTAGAGGGCTCGGATTTAATCGTGTGGCCACGGTAGAAAATGGCATTAAACATGAAGGCCAACAATGGGGACTGGATCATGGATTGGAAATCGATCAATTCAGTGTAGGGAGTGCCGAGGTACTAAAGGGGGCCAGCTCATTTTTGTATGGCTCAGATGCCATTGGTGGTGTCATTCGGCTATCACCGCCAGCGGAACTACAGGAGACAGGTTTTAAGGGGCAGTTTAACCTATTGACAAAGTCAAACAATGCGACTTTTGGCGGATCGCTACAAATACAGGGCCGAAAAGGGAATTGGGTATTTGGAGGCGGATTCACGCATCTGGAATATGGCGATTACCGTGTCCCCACAGATACAGTCTATGTTTACAATTATGCGGTACGTCTGAAAGATCGGCATGTTCGTAACACTGCGGGACGAGAGACACATTTTCAACTACGGGGCGGATATCTATCAGATCGTTTTTCTTCGATTTTCTACCTGAGTAATTATCATACAAAGTTTGGCTTCTTTGCCAATGCGCACGGCTTGGAACCAAGGGGCGTAGATACAGTACTTTATGACAAATCCAGTCGTGACATTGGTTTCCCAAGCCAGACGGTCAATCACCTGAAACTTATTAACCGCAACTTTATCGATCTGGATAAGCATAAGCTTTGGATAGACCTGGGCTATCAGAAAAATTACCGGCAAGAATATAACAATTACACCGCGCATGGTTATATGCCACCTGTTTATCCAAAAGATATGACTATTCCCATCAATTTGGAAAGGTTATATGAGAAACAGGTCTATAGTATCACTGTCAAAGACCAATTTGATTTGGCCACACATCGACTTACCATTGGCGCAAATGGAGAGTATCAGGATAACCGTATTGATGGTTGGAGCTTCCTTATCCCCAGTTTTCGCCAAAAGGCAATGGGCCTATTCGTCTATGATCAATACAAACTCGCGGACGAAACCATGCTATATGGGGCATTGCGTTACGATTACAGCCATATTCAGACATCACCTTATCGGGATTGGTTCGAATCACAGCTGGAAGATAATCAGTCGGGCAGAATAGTTCGGGCTTCGGCGCTCAGTCGTCGTTTCAATAGCCTGGTTTGGTCTATAGGAGCGGCACATCAATTCGGAGATCTAGAAACAAAAATTAATGTAGGAAAAAGTTTCAGGGCCCCCATTGCACAGGAACTTGGCGCCAATGGTGTAAACTATCACTACTTCAGTTATGAAAGAGGCAATCAATCATTGTCTCCCGAACAGTCCTATCAACTGGATTTATCCTTGACCTGGAGTCCCAGAAAAGTCTTTGTCGCCTTTACGCCATTCTTTAATTACTTTTCCAATTATATCTATCTCAATCCCACGTCAAGCTACGATCAATATTATGGTGCCGGCAATCAAATCTTTGAATATATGGAAAGCCGTGTTCGCCGTTATGGAGCAGAATTGAAACTCAGCTACCAGCCTCTGAAACGATGGAAAGTAGAATTATTGGGTGAATATGTTCGATCGGAACAACTATCGGGTGCAAAGAAAGGATATACACTTCCTTTCTCTCCGGCACCTTCAGCGTTGATGGACATCAGCTGGACAGCAAAAAATAGCAAACATTTTAAAGAGACCTACCTTTCCGTCGATTGCAAATGGACAGCAGCGCAGTATCACGTTGTTCCACCAGAAGAGTCCACAGCAGCTTATCAGGTCTTCAACTTCCGGGCAGGAACACAACTTCGGTTTTCGGGATCTGTCCTTCAATTACGCTTACAGGTTCAAAATCTCTTTGACAAGAAATATATGGATCATACCAGCTTTTATCGGCTGATCTCTTTGCCTGAACAGGGAAGGAATTTTATCCTATCCATTGGAGTTCCCTTTGGAAAACAGTCCCGATCATAACATGAGCCACCGTGAATAAAGAATAAAAATAACATTAACGAAAGATAGCATCTTTAAATAAGCCTTTGATCGCAATGAATTACGTAAATCGAAGCGTACAGGGAACTCTTACACAATTTTTAACGAAGACACATGAATAACCGAGCGTCACACAGACATGCATACCAATAAAAGATATACGAATGAATAAAAATTTAAAATTGAAACTATCTCCTATGAAAACAGTCCAAAAATATACACTTATCGCGGTGTTACTTACGATGGCCGTTGCCTGTAAAAAAGATAAGGAAAGCATTGATACCGAAAAACCGACCATCGCCATCGATTCGGAAACGGCTTTCCCAAAACAATGCAGCACAATTAAACGAGGCACAAGTTTTACTTTCCGCAGTAAGCTATCTGATAATGTCGCGCTCGGGAGCTATAGCATTGACGTACACCATAATTTTGACCATCATTCGCATAGCACTGAAATCGGCGAATGTACGGCTGAGGCGATCAAAACGCCCATCAAGCCCTTCACTTTGGTCAAGACAGTTAATATTCCGGGGCAGCCACAGCAATATGATGCCGAATTAAAAATCGATGTGCCAGCAGATATCGATCCGGGTAATTATCATTTTATGATTCAGGTGACTGACTTTGCGGGATGGAGCAGCCAGAAGGGAATCAGCATCCGTATACTCGAGTAATACCATACATATTTATCAACTCAATTTAATTAAATCCATTTTACATGAAAACTAGAAACATTCGCTTCTTCTTCCTGTTAAGTACAATTCTTTTAGGCTTCCTATCGTCCTGTAAGAAAGACAACGATGAAATCCCAGCACTTGCAAAACCCCAGATAGGCACACTTGAAATCGGCAGTGGCAATAACAAAACTGTCCAAGCGGGATCAGATCTTCATCTTGAAGGTGATATTGTTGCCGAAGCACTGATTGCTAAAATCGAAATTGAGGCTCATCAAGAAGGTGGCGGTCAGTATAAGTTTACAAAAGCCTATACGGATGGAAAATACATTGGTGTAAAAAATGCGACATTTCATGAACACATCGATGTTCCGGCGGATGCACCCGCAGGAGCCTATCATTTTCATTTTACAGTAACCGACAAAGCCGGAAATGCGACTACAGCAGAATCAGCATTAACGATTACGGCCGCCGATGTAAAACCGAACTTTAAACTTATCTTCACAGAAGTAGCTGGAACACCCCATGGAGACCATTTCCATGATCTTGCCGACAAAGAAAAGGTAGAACCAATTGCTATCAGCTTTGATGACAAGGGAACAGCATTGGCAGGAGGACATGCTCACCTTCATCCAACAGGTATCTATAAAATTGAATTAAAACAATTTGATGCTTCTTCAAAAGAAATCCAGGGGCAATACATTATCAATAAAGCAACAGCAGACTACTATAAGGCGTTCCTTATAGGTGGTTCTTTTATTTTAAATCCGAATAGCAGTACAGGAAGCGGAGCAATCTTTCAAACGAAAGAAACTGCCTACGGCGATGGCTCTACTGTCAATGGAGCAACGGAGACAACAGGAATTATCACGTACTTTACAGCAGGAAAAGATAATGAAGGCGAAAAAAATGTAGTCTTTTTACTTCGCAAATTTAACGATGCCAGCACAAAGGCAAAAGTTACCCGTACTGACTGGAACTTGTCAAATTATGAAACCAAGTTTGCAGGTCAAGACCTCGTTAAGCTGTCTTTCGAACTGCATGCAGAGGAAGATTAGTGTCAAGAAAAATACACCTTGTCAGCTTAAGGAAATGGCAAGGTGTACTTTTTTACTGTTCCTTTAGACTCACATCCAAGTAAACCGAATGACGCCCATAGGTATCGTAAAACGGTTTATAAAGCACATCGTCTATATAAAATTCCAATGTTTCTGGGTTTCCTTTTATAGATTTACCAATATCCTTTACGTCGAAAGTTACTTTACGCCAATCTTTTCTTGCAGTACGTTCCTGAGCGGCTAAGAGAACGGGGCCATAAAATAGGCTTGCGATGTTCGGCTGATCCATTACTGGGTCGAGATGGAAATCGAAGGGCATTTTTAGCTTGACCACATCACCATCTTTCCAGTTGCGCTGTATGCTAAGATAGGTTCCAGGATCGGCGGCAATTTTTTGGTCAACCCCATTTACAGTAACAAAAAATCCCTTCGTCGCCCAACTTGGTACCCGAACACGAAGATCGAATTTGCCATTACCCCGTATGGTCAACGATGTATGATCTGCTTTTGGAAAATTTGTCTGTTGTTCTATCTTAATCCCCCGCTCCTTCCATTGCAAGGTAGAAGGGATATACAAATTAACATACAATGATTGATCATCTTTACTTTTAAAATAAATCGTATTCTGCAATTTGGTACTGCTCTCTATAGCCGTCCCATTACAACAGGTGAATCCCTGCATATCTGCATTTCCAAATTGTTTGATTGAGCCAGGACGCAAAGGAACATGATAGGTATTTGCGGGACTATTCTCCGCAACCGAAGCTAAAATGTGATTATATAATCCACGTTCATAGTAATCCATCAGCTCTGCACGCTGATCGAACATAAACAAATCACTCGTCAATTTCAGCATATTATAGGTTGCACAGGTTTCATTTTGTCCCCCCGCAGAAAACCCATTCTCATATAATGTTGCCGGCTGACTGATAAAACACTCGGCATTGGCCGGATTCCTCGCCCCCGCCACACCACCAATGCTATACATATAATCGCTGGCGACTTTATACCAAAAATTGTCGGCTACCTTATAGTATTGCGGATCATTTGTTACACGGTATAGCTCCATACTCCCTACAATTTGTGGGATATGCTGATTGGCGTGCAATCCTCTAAAAGTATCCACATTTTTTGCCAGACCATGTGTATGTGCTGCATTACCGTAAAACATATCGATGTTATCAAATAGACGGGCGGTTTTTAAATAATTCTGTTCACCCGTAATACGATACAACCTTGCCATCACTTCGTTCATCCCGCCAAACTCACCTGCAATATAGGTATTCCACATGTTGATTAATGTTTCGGTTGGTATATTGTTTAAACGGGTATACACCCAATTACCCATGCCTTGTGCAATTTCTAATGCTTTTTTATTTCCGCTTACTTCATATACGTCCATCAGACCGGCCAAGATCTTATGCAGGGTGTAATAAGGTGCCCAAACTTGGTTCTTCTGACCGCCATATTTTGCTCCAAGTTCAAGCATTATAAACTGGTCGGGAGGATAGGCACTGATAAATCCCAGCCCCCAATTCCAGTAATCTGTACGAATTCCTTCATCACTCAAATCAGAATCATATCCTGATTTACCAGGACCAACAGGCACTGAAGACGGATCAGCGACATATGCTTGCCCCGATTGCTTCGGCACTCCCGACAATTTTGACAAAGCGTAAAGTTCATTGATCATCGTATCCATTTTACCTGAAAATTTTGATTGAAGGGCTTTGTCATACCCTGTACTGGCATAAGCTTGCGCAATTGCTGTTAGGTAATGTCCCGTTGCATGACCCCGTAATTTGATGTCCTGGCTATCCCATACATCCAGAGGTTTTGCACCCTTTGGTTGCTTTTGTCCAAAAGCATGACGAAACATATAAAGGAAAGAATTGGGATCTGATGCAGCCAATGTATCCATAAACTTATCACGGTTTTCAATAAACTTTGTGTGATGATGCCCTTCGTCTACATTGAGAGTCACCTGATCCAAATGGAAAGGTTCCAATTTTAGGTGGGGGATGTTAGACTTTATCTTTCCCTTGACACTAACAATTGCTTTTGGTTTAAGATCCGTTCCTGGAATGCGTCCAGTTATCGTGTAGGCTGTCTGCTGCAAAACTGTGCTATTATCAGTTGGAGAAGGCCATAGCACCCGTACTTTCGGCCCTACCATACCATCTTTATAAGTACCAACGACATAATTGGGCAATCGCGGCAATTCCCCAACCTCCGTTTCCACGCTGACATCTGCGACTCCAGTTAAATAGGCATTATACAGCTCTGCTTTATTCATCGGAAATCTAGGTAAATCATCCTCGGGCTTGCCTTTGGTGCTAGTATCTTCGTGTACACCTTTCAATGCATTGCCATATACGGTGGCGATCTGAGTTCGACTAAGGGGCACCCGATAGATCCTGAAATCGTGTAGCAAAGCATTTAAGCTCGAATTGCTGCCAAATAGGGGCTTTCCAATCTGTACTTTCCTTTTGCTTCCCGGCTGTCCAAAAACTGTACTCAGTTCCTGCGGAATATTTTTGACCTCTCCAACGGGCCTTCCGTCCAAATACGTTTGTAAAGAGCCTGTAGTAATATCGACCACAATGGCCAGATGCACCCATCTGTTCAACGGAACCGCAGGAGAGGCTACACTTTTTACTTCAGTCTTCTTTTGAGAGATAACACCTAAATATCCAGTTTTTAGCGCTGTTCCTGTTGGTGTTACCGCAAAATGCCTCGCAAGATCTTGTCCGAAGTCAAAAAGATATTGTTCAGGCTGCGCTGCCCTCAAGTACAACCAGCCTGTTATACTAATAGACTCCAAATCCGAGAGTACGTTCGACGGTAATACGACAAAATCATCCTTTCCTCCGGCTAGAGACAATACCTTGTTAAATTGCTTATCAGCGACAAATAGTGCCTTCTCGCCTTGAAATTTACCATGCAGACCATTCCTTGACCAATCTTTTAGATCCCCATCAAAGACATAACGGGCCACCATTCCTGTCTCACCAATTCCATCCAATATCTGATCTCCACCTTGCGCTACCGCGACATCTATCGTTTTGATAAAAATCGTAAGAAGTATTGCCACATGTAATTTATATCTTTTCATAATATTATCTATTTCGTGTATTGATAATCATCGGTTTAAGTATTGCCCGCCTCAATTGAGTGTGCTTAGCTACACGACGGACACTCTTGATTGATGTCACCCTGACATTTATAAAATTAATCACAAAAGCTCATTATATATAGGTTTATTTTAGCCGATATTCTCCCGATTTTAACTAACAATCCTGCTAATAACGATATCCCCAATTGGAAGAAAGCCCTATAATACCACGTATGCCCAAATACTCGAAGGTATTTTGTATTTTAGATTTGATAAGATTCTATGGAAAAGCGAAATTTAAAAATTTGGGTGCCACTTATTGGTCTGGATGGTTTCCGAAAAGAACAGACAGCGGGACGAGAAGAGCTCCTATTTAACGAACTCCATGGCGAACGGCTTATCGAAACACCGCATAAGCATGATTTTTTCATCATTAATCTTTTTCATAAAGCTTCTGGCGTACATACCATCGATTCTATCGACTATAGGATAAAAGATCAGCAGGTACATATTCTCTTTCCAGGCCAAATGCACAAATGGCATATCTATGCCGATACTGTAGCTTACCAACTCATGATTGAGCGCCCTCTCTTTGAACATTTTGCACCTTTTTTTCGCTTTTCTTTTACCAATTATCAAAACCATCCTGTCATTGATCTCACTGCAGATTCCTTTGCACAATTACTTTATGAATTTGAATCCGTCAAACAAGAATTGAAAAGAGAAAACTCACTTATTCCTTTAATTAGTGCCCGAGCGGGCGTCATTGCTGCGATTGTAAGTCGAGAGGCAGAGTCTGCGTTCACCGAATTCAAGGTTTATCAATCTGTTCCGCGACTTGCTAAGTTTAACATGCTGATTGACGAATTCTTCAGGGAACAGAAAATGGTAGCATTTTATGCCGAAAAACTTAATATTTCAGCTAATTATCTGAATATCCTATGTAAAAAGCATTTGAAAATATCAGCTACACAACTTATCCACCAACGAATAAACAGTGAAGCAAAACGGCTTTTACAAAGCTCCGAACGGTCCATCAAAGAAATTGCCTTTGAGTTGGGATTCTCAGATCAGGCCTATTTTTCCAATTTCTTTAAACTGCAAATAGGCACCAGTCCCAGTGACTTTAGAGACAGTCTTCAAGCGGGGGAGACAACAAGTTTGTTAAGAGGAAAATGAAAAATAGATAAATTACACAAGAAATGGCAGATATCTCCCAGCAAAAATAGCACGACAGTCCTATAAATTTGTAACCTACATATACCAGATGCTTTTTTTTAGACACTATGCGCTTTATGAAATCAATGGACTTTACCCGCAAGGAATTTATTAGAAAATCTACGTTAGCACTTGCGGGTTCGACATTTATACCAGCAATGTTATTTGCAGAAAACCGCCATAAAATGGTGAGCCAAAACCTATTGAGCGACTCCGCGACTAAAAAAAACTATACATTAAAAAATGTGTTGCTAGAAACGGGCTTTGAGTATGATACTGATGGCCATGTGATTTCAACAAGGACGGGACTATTTTCGATTCAGATTGCAAACGGAAAGATCAAGGCTATAAGTTCCAATATCAATGCGTCCGATGCTATCGACGCAAAAGGGCTTTTGATGCTGCCCTCTTTCCGCGATATGCACATCCATTTGGACAAAACCTATTATGGCGACAAGTGGCAGGCAGTAAGACAAAGAGCTGGAGGTGTAAAAGGTATGATTGCCCTCGAACAGAAAATTCTACCTGAACTATTAAAAAATGCAACCTATAAAGCAGAAAAACTGATCGAACTATTACAAGGTAACGGTACTACTTTCGCACGCAGTCATGTTAATATTGAACCGACATCCAAACTAGACGCTTTAATTAAGCTACAACTGGCACTGGAAAACAAGAAAGATGGATTCGGGGCAGAACTCGTTGCTTTTCCTCAGCACGGTGTATACTATACTGAGTCGGTGCCATACCTTAAGGAAGCCGCCAAAACCAATATTGATTTTATCGGCGGAGTCGACCCATTTTCCATTGATGGAGCTATTGAAAAAACAATTGATTTTACGGTCCAGCTGGCATTAGATCATAACAAGGGAATTGATATTCATTTGCACGAATCGGGTGAATCAGGCTTGAAAACCGTAGAATACTTAATTAACAAAGTGAACGAAAACCCAGTTCTTAAAGGTAAAACCTACATCAGCCATTGTTTTGTATTGGGGCGATTAGAAAAATTCAAACAACAAGAAATGGCAGAAAAACTGGGCGACGCACAAATTGGCATCATTTCTACAATTCCATTCGGCGGATTAATTATGCCAATCCCAATCTTACTGGAAAACAACGTTAAAGTGATGACGGGAAATGACAGTATTGTAGACCATTGGAATACATTTGGCACGGGAAGTGTCTTACAAAAAGCCAATCTTGCAGCCCAGGTGTATGGCCAAACTACTGAATTTGACTTATCTCGCATGCTCAAGCTTGCCACGGCGGGCCCCGTTCCTTTGGACGACAAAGGCAATATGCAATGGCCCAAAGTCGGAGATAGTGCAGATATTGCCTTACTCGAAGCCAGCTGCTCTGCAGAAGCGGTTTCAAGAATATCGCCAGTAAAATCGCTGATCTATAAAGGAAATATAGTCTTCTAGTGAGAAGGCTATATTTCCTTTATAGATCCTACGCTCGGCCGCTTATTTATTTCTTAAAACGTTTTATAATCCACGGTTCAATACGATCACTTAAGAAATAAGCAAGTGCTAGCATCAGCATTATAACAGCTGAAAGGAGCAAGTATTTATTGAAATACGGATAGAGCTGATTAAAGATGATAAACCCTATATGCTGATGGATTAAATATAGGGGATAGGTCAGCATGCCAATTTTAACAAACTTGGACGAATTAATAAACTGAAGTTTTTTACAGGAAACCAATAACATAAGTAAGTAAAACACAACAATGGCGATCCCAATGATATCAGGAGAAAAATCACTATGAAAAGTGCGCTCCAGCCAGTGAATCCGACCAATAGCGCCGTCGATCGAAATGTACAAGCACCAAAGTAAGGTGATAATATGCTTTACTTTTACTCCATGCAAAAAAATTTGGCAACATATAATTCCCGCAATAAAGTAGGCACTCCAATCGAGTATAAAAAACTCGTGGAGTCCATCGTATATTTCGGACGGCCCGAAAAAAAAGCGTAAACTTGACAATAACAGCCAAAAATAAACCAGGTAATCTAATCCTACTCTTTTAAATTGATTTAGAATCAGGAATAAGACTATAATTAAGTAAAATTTCAACTCGACATAGAGTGACCAATAGGCACCATCTACATCGCCTTGTCCCCATAATTTCTGCGTCATCGTCAGATTGGCCAGTAGCTGACTAAACGTTACATGATAACGCGGTGCGCCAAAAAAATAGGTAATCACAAAGGTCAGCAGCAAGCAAATCCAATACATCGGGTACAAACGCTTAAATCGAGAATAGCAGAATTTACGCAACGATAGATGCTTGATGGAGAAAGCGATTACAAAACCGCTGATGATAAAAAATAGGTCGACGCCCAGATAGCCATATTTGACATAGTCACCAACACCATCAAAACGTAAAAGAGACATATTTCCAGCAGCAGCCCCACGATACATATAATGATAAAACACTACTGCTGATGCTGCAATAAATCGAAACAGATCGATTTGATAAATTCTTTTGGACTCCAACATTTGGCTGCAAATATACGCGGTTTCTGGCAGATTGTCAGACCTCATTAAGGCGGCCTATATTTAAGATATTAGCCGAAATTTTCTAAAAAAACTGTATAAACTGTATCTTATAACACAGAAGCTCATATTTCATACTTTTCTAAATATACATCACAACATTATTATCCATCGAAAACCAAATTTTCCTACGATGTCCACATTATCAGAATCTTAATTATATTTGAAAAAAAATCTAAATGAACCGGATTTACTTACTTTTCTTTACAACTTTCTTTTTGACATCTTCGCACTATGTATTTTCGCAAAGTGCAGGCTTAGATAAAGTAAACAAACAGCTCGAAACAGTTAGTGGTGATTCTGCTCGCATATTAGTCTATTACAAAGTCGCATCAGAAATTTATAAGAGTACTCCTCAAGACGCGCAGGAGATTGTATCTAAGGGACTAGATCTGGCGGAAACAAAGAAATTTGACGCATTGGCAATTGACTTGCTCAACCTCCAAGGGGTTATTTACCTGAAATTAAACAACTTTGACGAAAGTATTAAAACCCACTTTAAGGTTCTCAAAAGACGAGAAGAGCGAAATGATAAAAAGGGGATGATGCTTTCTTTCTTGAATATTGGCAATGTATTTAATAAGAGTTATGATCCAGAACAAGCCTTAAAATATTACCAACGCGCATTAGATCTGTCCAAAGAAATTCATGATACTCGAAACCGTGCAAACATATCGACCAATATAGGCAACATTTATGCGCAGAAAGCGCTAAATGGTGAGCAAAAGAAAGATGTATCCAATGCGATCGATTATTTAGTTAAAACAGTCGAATTCTGTAAAGCAAACGCACCTGATGTTGACCTGTTCAATACCTACATTTTATTGAGCTATCTTTACCTAAAAGCAGACAAACTCGAATGGAGTACATACTATACCGATCTTGCCATCGACATTACTTCAAAGAAAAAAGATCCCGTAGGTGAAAGTTATGCCAGGATCAATCGTGCAAATATTTACGTCAAAGAAAAACGCTTTGATTTGGCTACAAAAGAAGTTGCTCTCATTAAAAACATCATTGCTAAAAGTGGGCTTAGCAATTTAACTGAAGAACTTCAAGGTGATTTTGATAAAATAGCGAAAGCTGTTAAAGAGCAAGATGAACATTTAATTCTCAGCGATCAAGATAGTTCGGATCGAAAGTTCCATGAAGATGCTGAAGTCTTACGCGTAAGAATTAGGGAAGAACTTCGGGAGAAATATGACAGCGAAAAGAAAGAACTTGAAAATAAAAATCTATTATTAAAAAACGTTTCCATCGAACGTGAAGCACATTGGATAAAATTGATGTGGCTAGCCACCTTTTTTGTTCTTTTGATCATTTTGTTGATGGTCCTGCTATTGGTCAAAAAGAATCGGCTATTACGGAAAGAGAAACAAAAGGTCGATCATCAAGCTGCTGAGATCAAACATCAACATGAAGAACTGGTGCAGGCAGACCGATTTCGATCCACTATATTTTCCGTCGTATCCCATGATCTTCGAAGTCCTTTATCAACTTTTCAAGCGCTACTTTCTGTATCAAAAATTGTCGATCTTCCAGCTCACGAAATCAAAAACATGTTAATTACTATTGGTAATCAAGTCACTACAGCATCTAAAATGCTCGACAGTTTACTCGTTTGGTCTTCACAACAAATGGCGAACGAAAAGCTTGACATGCAGGAAATTGTACCGTTTCAAATTGTAAAAGAATGTGAGGAATTATTCATTGATCGGATTAATCTAAAAAATTTATTTATAGATGTTCGTATTTCTCCGCAATTGACCATTCGTAGTGATCTTAAACGATTTGAATTTATCATTCGAAATATCTTTAACAACGCTATCAAATTTAGCTTTAGTGGCAAATCCATTATTTTTAATCAGCGTGAAACCGATAGTGAAGTTCTTATATCAATTACAGATCAGGGTGTAGGAATGGACGAGCGAAAAATCACCGCACTTAAAAGTATGCAGAAACAACAAACTAGTTTAGATGGCACATTTGAAGAAAAGGGTGCTGGCATCGGTTTGATGCTCTGCCATGAGTTTGCAAACCGAATGGGCTACTCGATTACAGTGGAGAGCAGCGAAGGTTTTGGAAGTACATTTACCCTTCATATCCCTAGATAACATTCTGCTATGCAGCAGAATGTTATCTAGGGATAGTTAAGAGCCTTTAACAATTCTTTTCAAATACTCTCCATAGCCTGACTTACAGAGTGGCGCAGAAATTTTCAGTAGCTGCTGTTTATCAATGTAACCCATTCTGTAAGCAACTTCTTCTATTGCCCCTATTTTCATCCCTTGCCGCTCCTCTATCACTTGCACAAATTGCCCTGCCTGCATGAGAGACTGGATCGTTCCGGTATCCAACCAAGCTGTACCACGGTCAAAAATTCCGACCTTTAATTTGCCGCGGCGGAGATACTCTTTATTGATATCTGTTATCTCCAGTTCTCCACGAGGGGAAGGTGCTATATTTTTTGCGATACTAATCACTTCATTATCATAAAAATAAATTCCCGGAACAGCATAATTCGATTTGGGCAATTGTGGCTTCTCTTCAATAGAAATCACATTATTTGTTTCATCAAATTCAACGACTCCATACCGTTCCGGATCATTCACCGGATAGGCGAAGACCACTCCGCCATCAGGGTCCGAAGAAGACTGCAATAGCTTGGAAAGTCCAGAGCTGTAAAATATATTATCCCCTAAAATCAGGGCTACTTTATCATCGCCAATAAATTCTTCTCCCAGCAAAAATGCCTGAGCAAGCCCGTCTGGGCTAGGTTGCTCTTTATATTCAAAACGGCACCCTAATTGTGAACCATCCCCTAATAACTTTTCAAAATTAGGTAGATCCTGTGGAGTGGATATAATCAGAATTTCACGTATTCCGGCGAGCATCAAGGTAGACAACGGATAATATATCATAGGTTTATCATATACGGGCATCAATTGTTTACTTACAGCAAGCGTCAGTGGATGCAATCGCGTGCCTGAGCCGCCAGCCAATATAATTCCTTTCATTTTAATGTTATTTAGGGAAGAAGACTTTACGATACTAACGTCGACACAGCCTCTTGTTATCGTCAATCTATTTATCTTTAAATTCCTCAGTCAGCATGTTGCTCAAACTTATTTTCCAGTCTGGAACTTGTATTCCAAACGTAGTTCTTATTTTTGATTTATCAAGCAAAGAATACATCGGCCTACGAGCAGGTGTCGGATATGCACTTGTTGGAATTGGCCTGACTTCACATTCGAACGAACGGAAGTCACGTATTGCTACAGCAAAGTCATACCACGAAATTTCGCCTTGGTTACTATAGTGATAAATACCTGCTTTCCATTCGACAGAATCCAAAACTTTCAAAATCACTAGGGCTAAATCTTTTGCATAAGTGGGGCTCCCAATTTGATCGCTGATTACGTTAACTTCATCTCGCTCGGTCATTAGGCGGCACATGGTTTTTACAAAGTTTTTACCGTAGGAGGAATACACCCAGGAAGTCCGTATAATGATTGCCTGAGGATGCCATTTCCGAATGGCACGTTCCCCCGCAAGCTTAGTTTGTCCATATACGTTGATGGGATTAGTGATCGCATGCTCAGTCAAAGGAGAAGCAGAAGATCCATCGAAAACGTAATCTGTTGAAATAGCTATAAGTTTGGCGTTATGGACATGGCAGTATTGAGCAATCTCTTCACAAGCCAAATGATTGACCAAATTTGCCGTAACCTGATCCGTCTCAGCTTTATCCACCGCTGTATACGCTCCTGCATGAATAATCAAATCGGGTTGATACATGCTCAGAATTTGCTGTATAATCTCAATTTGATCCAATGGTAATTGCTTTCGATCTAAGAAATAACACTCATGTGCTGTATTACACAGCAAAAGATCTTTTAGTTCCGAACCAAGTTGACCTGAAGCTCCTGTTATAACAATTCGCATATCATCTAAATTAATTTCAGGCGCAATTTCTCAAAAGATTGTGCTTCTTGGTCCTTCTGTGAGAGAATCATTTCTTCATGAGGTATTTTCCAGTCGACAGCCAATTCAAAATCTAAAGGATTTACTCCATCTTCCGATTCTTTGTGATAGTTATTATCACATTTATAGAAAAAAACTGCATGTTCTGATAATACGGAGAAGCCATGTAAGAAACCTCTCGGAACAAATAGCTGTTTTCTATTTTCAGCTGAAAGCTCTACAGCGATATGTTGTCCGAAGGTGCTTGATCCCGGACGAACATCGACTGCTACATCCAGTACTTTTCCCTCGACGACTCGAACCAACTTAGCCTGAGCATGATCGCCGGCCTGTAAATGTAGCCCCCTCACAACACCAAACTGTGATTTGGATTGATTGTCTTGCACAAAATGAGGTTTATAACCAAGTATTGCAGCCAGCTTGGTTTCATTAAATGACTCAAAAAAATAACCTCTTTCGTCTTCGTAAACTGTCGGTTCAAGTATAAAACATCCTTTCAGCTTTGTCTCCGTATACGTCATGCTTATGCGCCTTTGTATTGATTGTCGTAATATTTTTTATAATCGCCCGATGTCACATGCTCCAGCCATTCCTGATTAGACAAGAACCAATCTATCGTCCGCGACAAGCCTTCTTCAAAAGTAACTGAAGGATACCATCCCAATTCCTTATTGATCTTGGTTGCATCAATTGCATAACGCAAATCATGTCCGGGACGATCTTTAACAAAAGTAATTAATTGCATCGAAGAGTCTTGTTCACGTCCCAGTTTCTCGTCCATTTGTTTACATAGCTCTTTGATCAGATCTATATTTTGCCACTCATTGAATCCACCGACGTTATATGAGTCACCATTTTTACCCTCATGAAAAACGAGATCTATAGCTTTTGCGTGATCAATTACATATAACCAATCGCGGGTATATTTTCCATCGCCATAAACCGGGAGAGGCTTATTATTTAAAATATTATGAATGCAAAGCGGAATCAATTTCTCAGGAAAATGATTAGGTCCATAATTGTTTGAACAGTTTGTTAAAACAATAGGTAAGCCGTAGGTATCATGATAAGCCCGGACAAAATGATCCGAACTTGCCTTAGAAGCGGAATAAGGTGAATGAGGATCATATTTTGTCTCTTCAGTAAAAAATCCCGTATCGCCAAGCGCACCAAATACCTCATCGGTAGATACGTGATGAAAACGCTTCCCTTCAAAATTATCCTTCCAAATTGCATTGGCTGCATTCAATAAATTGACAGTTCCAATCACGTTGGTCATCACGAAAGCTGTAGGATCAACAATCGAACGGTCAACATGAGACTCGGCTGCCAGATGGATAACTCCATTTGGCTGATATTTTTGAAAAACATCCACAATGAGCTGCTGATCTGTAATATCTGCTTTAAGAAAAGTATAATTTGGTAAGTGCTCGATATCTTTTAAATTCTCGAGATTGCCGGCATAGGTCAATGCATCCAGATTGATAATTTGATATTCTGGATACTTCAGCACAAACTCACGCACAACATGTGAACCTATAAATCCGGCTCCCCCGGTAATTAAAACTGTTTTATTCATATAATAACTCTCGATAGTTTAGACCATTCGCCTACAAGTGATAACTTCGCTAAATAGTTCGTTAAAATTAGGATGATTTTTGTAAATTGACAAGCTTTAATCCATAAGCAAACCGAATATAGCAAAAAAGCCCTCTTATGGAGAGCTTTTTTGCTATATTCGGTTTGCTTAAATGTCGGACTGGACTTAAAATAAAATTTACAACACATTCTTTACCAAAGAATATACGGGTACCTCTATGGGTTTCTCATGAACTAATTCAATTTCTTTCTTCTTTACGACCGTGTCCAACACTTCATATTCCGAATTCTGAGATTTAAACTCTGGCACGACTTCCTTCATCGCAGCGACAAGCCCCATAAAATCAGGCAGTAGTGTATCGGCATCCAAAATCTGTTGACAGATGGCATTAATACGATCCGCTTTAAGTGAAAGCTCATCATGATTTACTTTTGCAATCATGATTTTTGGATGATGTGTTTTCACCGTATTTTCATTGTTTGCCAAAAGTTCTTCATAAATTTTTTCTCCTGGGCGCAATCCAACAATTTTGATATCAATATCCTCAGGGTAACGGTACCCCTTTAGTTTGATCATTCTTTTGGCCAAATCGATTATTTTAACAGACTTGCCCATATCGAATACAAAAATCTCACCTCCTTTTCCCATTACACCCGCTTCTTGCACAAGTTGACAAGCTTCAGGAATAGTCATAAAAAAACGTGTGATGTCTGGATGAGTTAACGTCAATGGACCGCCATCGGCCATCTGCTTTTCAAATAGCGGTATAACCGAGCCATTTGAACCAAGTACATTGCCAAACCGAGTGATAATAAAGCTCGTATCAGATTTTCCGCTGCAACTACTTACATAAATCTCAGCCATACGTTTGGTGGCTCCCATAACATTGGTAGGGTTTACGGCTTTATCTGTGGATACCATGACCATCTTTTTTGTACCATAATGCATACAGAGATCCGCAACTATTTTACTTCCCAATACATTAGTCTGGATGGACTCGTAAGGGTTAGCTTCCATCAATGGAACATGCTTATAAGCCGCTGCATGGAAAACCAAATCAGGTTTATATTCGTCAAATATCCGTTGCATAAATGCAAAATTCCGCACATCCCCAACGACACAATGTAAATGCTCAGCAAAAGTAGCCTTAATGGATTGCTGTACATCATAAATTGCGGACTCTGCTTGATCAAGAAGGATCAATTTCTTATAATGCCGTCTTGCAATCTGCCGAGCTAATTCCGAACCAATAGATCCAGCGGCACCTGTTACTAAGATAACTTTACCGCGCATTTCGTCTTCAATTTCTGGATGATCCAACTTAATCGGTTTACGTCCCAATAAATCTTCTATCTTTAAAGGTCGAATTTCACGTTTGGCGCCGGAGTTAAGTAATATCCGGGCCGGTGGCATTATTTTCAGTTCAAGCCCAAGATTTTGAAACCAATCTGAGACATATTCAAGCCGTTCGGGATCGTTATTTTCAACCGCAATGATTACTTGAGTTATATGGCATTTCTCCACATATTCTTTCGTAATTTCGGTAATATCTTTAATTTTTAAACCTGCCAAGCGCTTACCTATCCGTGATATTTTATCTTCAACAAAGGCGACCACCTGATACTTCGTCCGCTGGTCTTCCTTTAATAAAGAAAATGATACTAGCCCTGGTCTCGAAGCACCAAATATCAATACATTCTCCCCTTTCCTACCTGGCAGAAAAAGATATTCATAAATAGTCCGATAGATTACACGCGCCCCTACCATAATGACCAGCAAAATTGTAGCCTGCATCGTCAATACGCCATACGACAATCTGAGATAATCTCCTGCCAAAGTTCCTTTATTAAAGATAGTTTTGATAATAAACGTGAAAACCATTATCAGAATATAGGCAGATCCCACCGTTTTAAATATTTTAATAGTGTCTCGAATGCCAGTTTGTCGAACAATTCCTCGAAAGGTATCATAACATAAGAACATCAACAGGTAAATTGGCAATATAACGACAACTTTTTTTAACATCAATTCGATATCAAATACTCCCTTGAAGTTGTTGACCACATAATTAGAAAACACATAGCTTGCAAACACAAACCACATGTCGATCATTAAAATGACCCATCTTGGATTGTCCTTTCTCAGGCGCCTTCTTAAATCTCCTAGAGAACCCATCATAGCTTTTTCTCTTATTTTATTAAATGTTACTGACCGTGTCTGCGACAAACGGACACTATCTGATATGGCTTTGTTATAATATTTTATAAAGGAAATGCAAGATAGTTAAATTTTCGCACTCAAATTACTCCTACGATAAAATATCATTAAAAAGAACCCTATCGATCGATTTATCATCGTGGACTAAGCAACTATTATACCGAAACTGTTACATTCAAAAAATAATGGCATGAATAGAGTATAATTAATAGCACAGCGCATCATATTTAACATATGTAGACTGATAAAAAATAATTCTCTAATGTCATTTGCCGGAGGTTTAAAGCATATCATTCGGCCTTATGCATATCGATGTAATTATTGGCATATTGTTTGTAATAGGTACCGCGTAGTCATGGAAAGGAATTTGTAACTTACCCTTCACTTATATAGCTTGAAACACCAGTCCTTTTACTACACTATTTGCACAACAATAATAAGATTTGCATCATGGGATTTTTTAGTAATTTGTTTGGGAAAAAGACTTCATCAATCCGCTCTTTAGCGCAGTTGGAATTTTTACAAGTAGACATGCACAACCATCTGTTACCAGGTATTGACGATGGAAGTAACTCTGTGCAACAATCCCTACATTATATTCAGGAACTGCAGCGCTTAGGCCTTAAAAAGTTTATCTGTACTCCACATATCATGGCCGGCGTACATCAGAACACCAAATTTAGTATTGAACATGCGAAAGATTCACTGGTAGCGGGATTAAAGAAATCCGGCAATGATGTGGATATATTTGGCGCGGCTGAACATATGATTGATGAAAATCTTTCTTTATTGATCCGTGAAAATGAACTATGCGTAATGCCAGGCGGTTATGTATTGATTGAAATGTCTTATTTATCCGAATCGAAAGCTTTGTTTCATACCATATTGAATATACAAAAATTAGGTTACAAACCTATTCTAGCTCATCCTGAACGTTATAATTATTACCATAGCAATTTTAACATTTATAAGCAGATCAAAGATGCAGGCTGCTTACTCCAGTTAAATCTACTTTCCTTAAGCCGATACTATGGGGTTGATGTCAAAGCTATCGCGATGACCCTATTGAAATCCGGTATGTATGATTTTGTCGGAACCGACCTTCATCACCAACGCCATCTTGACGCTTTAAAAAATATAGTTGAGAAATACCCGATTCGTGAGATGTTAAGAACTTCACCCATCTTAAATGAATCACTCCTTGATCATATCGATCAGCATAAAGGTCAAGTGATCGCTGTATAAACGGGAAATACAATCACTATAAATTTTTTATAAACATGTTTTAAAATAGTCTATTGTCCTCGACAATCCCTCTTCAAGTTGAATCTTGGGATTCCAGTCCAGGCAATTTTTGGCTACTTCAATATCAGGCTTCCTTTGTTGTGGATCGTCTTGAGGTAATGGCAAAAACTTAATCTGCGATTTTGAGCCAGTCTGTAAGATCACCTGTTCCGCTAATTGGAATATAGTAAATTCATTGGGGTTACCGATATTTACTGGTCCGATAAAAGAGGGTTCTGCAGCCATCATTCTTATCATTCCTTCTACCAAGTCATCTACGTACTGGAAACTTCGGGTCTGACTGCCTTCTCCATAAATGGTAATATCTTTATTTTGTAAGGCTTGCATAATAAAATTAGATACTACTCTCCCGTCCTGTGGATGCATACGTGGACCATAGGTATTAAAAATCCGAACGATCTTTATCGCAATATGGTGTTGCCGATGATAATCCATAAACAATGTTTCGGCACATCGCTTTCCTTCGTCATAGCAGGAACGAATACCAATAGGATTCACATTTCCCCAATAGCTCTCAGGCTGTGGATGGATGTGTGGGTCGCCATAAATTTCACTTGTAGAGGCCTGTAAAATACGCGCATTTACCCGTTTTGCAAGTCCAAGCATATTGATTGCCCCCATAACGGATGTTTTAATCGTTTTTATCGGATTATACTGATAGTGAACTGGACTGGCGGGACAGGCAAGATTATATATTTCGTCCACCTCAGCTAAAAAAGGTTCTGTCACGTCATGCCGCACAAGCTCGAAATAAGGGTTTTGCAATAGGTGAACGATGTTAGATTTATCCCCAGTAAAGAAGTTATCCATACAGATGACCTCGTTCCCGTCCTTAAGCAAACGTTCGCACAGATGTGAACCTATAAATCCAGCTCCTCCCGATACTAATACTCTTTTTTTTAGGTTATACATAAATTAGTAATTTATACTGTGAATTTTTAATGGTTAGACAGGTTATCCAGCAATGGAACACGAAAGCCGAAACGTGAGCCGATATGTTCTTCCGATTCGAAAAAGAAGGCCCCACCGTTTTGTTGGATAAAATGGTAAACAACCCACAGTCCCAAACCCTTACCTTTTTCCCGCATTGGCGTAATCTTACCCTCTTCCATAATTTGGTCTTGTAACTGACGCTGTGCATCCAAGCTCATTCCCACTCCTGTATCGATAAATTCGACAACAGCATCATCTTTATCGCGATATAAATTGAGCCTGATCAGGGAATTTTCGTGGCTAAACTTCACCGCATTGATCAAAAGATTCCTCAACATACTTTTCATAATGTCTACATCAAAAAAGATCTGCAAACTAGACTCTAAAGTTAACTGTATGTCGATATTTTTCAACTTGGCTGTCGGTTGTAGCGTCTCAACTACACCTTTAACCATTTCATCAAACTCAATTTCCTGGGGCATGTAACTTAGTACACCCAAGCTATTTTTAGTCCATTTGAGCAAATTGTCCAAAACGCTAAAAAGTTGCTCAGCGATATCATTCCCAGTATTGACCATATCGGCATACCCAGTATTACTGCTTTCGGGGCTCATGGTCAAAATATTTAAGATCATTTTTAATGAAGATATTGGACTTCGGAGATCATGTGCCAGAATAGCATACATTCTATCCCGGTTTAATATTGCTTCCTGAAGCTGTGCTGTCTGTTTGGCAATCGTATTGCCCGATTCAATAAGCTTGATCTGATGTTTGATACGTTGAAGTAATTCCTTTTTGTTAAAAGGCTTCGAAACGTAGTCAACACCACCACTATCAAATCCACGCACAACATCATCAGCAGACTTTAAGTTCGTAATAAACAATACCGGAATATGTTTATACTGTTCCATGGATTTCAACTCCGCTGTCAGATCAAATCCATTTTTTTCGCCCATGACAACATCCATTAAAATAAGGTCAATCCGATGATTTCCCAAATTTTCGAATGCTCCTTTAGCACCTGAAGCAGAGAATACGGTGAAATGTTCGCGCTCTAAGATTTCTTTTAATACAAAAAGATTTAACTCAGAATCCTCTACGATGAGAATATTATACGTTGAAAAATCAATTTCCATAGATCATTATAACTTAATTAGATATTATATAGAAGGATCCAATCATTCTTTACCATTCATAAACCAATATTACGTTATTAATTGCTGCAATAATTTGTGTAGCAAAAATATTATACAATATCAATTTATCTTTAAATCAACTAATACAGGAAGATGATCACTATAGTCAACATTGCCTGTACTATAATTTATAGCCCGGAATTCATTGCCGGAAAAGAAAACAAAATCAATCCGGAAGAGCTTCATTAAATAGGCATAGGTATAGCCATATCCATTACCCGCTTCGCAAAACGCATCCTTTAGATTTCCTTTAATTTTATGATAACTATATGAGTTAGGACTGTTATTGAAGTCTCCACAAATAAGTGTAGGAAAAGGTGATTTATCGATTATATTTCTTAAACAATCTGCCTGGGCACCTCTCAACCTGAAATTTCCCGACATTGTTTTAATTGCACTCCACCATTTAACCACTACATTTTCGGCAGCCAATAGATTTCCTTTCACCTGGTTCCAATTTGTCGTTTGCAAATGGCAAGTTCCAATTCGGATCTTTTCACCTTTAAAGGAAAGATCGACGAAAATCGCACAATTCGGACGTTCCTCAAATGATACAGTCTGAACTGAGTCCAAAGGAAACTTGCTTAAGATAGCAAGCTGATTATTTCCTGAATTGCTTTCTGTCATTATTAGATATGGAAACTGGCCAAATACCTCCTTCAATTTCGACACCGAACAGTCGGCCGGCACCTCTTGTAAACATAACGTATTTACTTGCTGTGATTCAATATAGGAAGCAATCTGTTCCATGGAAGATAAATTATAAATCATTTTGAATTCACGGACATTATACGACGCTAAGCGTATGTCTGCCGTTTCATTCTGTTCAGTCGAGTTTACTTGAATTATCTTTGCGAAATAATGAAAGTTAGCCAATATTGCTATTAACGGACAAATACTATACCAACTGCGCCTGTAAAGGCCAATAATAAGGAAAAGCAAATTACTAAAGACAAGCGCTGGCAATAACACACCAAGCCATTGAAAAAAAACAGTGGTCTGTGGCGAGATAAACAACGCTAAAAAAGACAATGAGGTAAGCAGCGCTACGATAACAACTACAAATCTAACTAACGCGCCGGTTATACTAAACGGTCTAAATTCAAACTCTTGCGCCATAAAATATTATTTAAACCTGTTCAATTAGGGGAAATCTTATGCTAAAAGTTGCTCCCTCTCCAAGCTCCGACTCGACACTTAATTGCCCATTCATCTGCTCAACGATACCCTTACAAATCGCCAAACCTAACCCTGTACCCTTATCCAATGAGTTAATCTTATAAAACCGATTGAAGATCAATGCATGATTTTCCTTGGCTATGCCTATACCATTATCCTTTACATAAAACACTATATGATCATCGTTTAGAGTGTAACCAACATGCACAGCACCTTCTGGCGGTGTAAATTTTAAGCTGTTATTAATAAGATTGACCAGAACCTGAATGACCCGACCACGATCCAGTCTCGCCACAACCTCCCTTTCTGGAATGTCAAAAATTATCGCTGGCTGCTCATCATTGGGCAGGAAACTCATTGATAATTCATTTAATATTCCCTTAAGAGACACATCCGAATTCTTTAGCCTAACGCTACCTGCATCCATTTGTGACATTTCAAGAACGTCGGTTATCAACCGCAGCAACTGGCTACTATTAGCGTTGAGGAGCTCACCATATTCCTTTCGCAATTCAGGATCTGGCGTATCTGCAATAATACTTCCAAAACCCATAATGGCACTAAGCGGAGTACGGATTTCATGATTCATATTGGAGATAAAGGCAGACTTTAATCGTTCGGATTCCTCTGCTGCTTCCTTTGAGCGCAAGAGTTGCTCTTCATAACGTAGCTGATCAGAGATATCGCGCTTGATGGTCCAGACAATATCCTCACCATTGCCATTTTTGATCATCAGCGAACTGCATTCAGAACCGATAATATCCAATTCTGGATACAGCGTATCACAGCGGTATTGATAATAACCCGAAGCAGAAATGATTTTTTGCACCGATAAATCCCAAGCTTCTTGTGTGGTGAACTCACGCAGACATTCAAAGATCTTTAAGTCAGTTATATCTTCCTGTTCATTCAGACCATTTTGCTTCCGGCATGCTTTATTTGCAAAAGCCATATTACCATTTTTATGACATGCAAAAATACTATACGGTGCATTATCAACTACCGCAAGCACCATTTCAAGTTCATTTCTATTTTTAATGAAATCACTTACATTTTGCGAAAAACCTTCTATTATACATACATTGTTTTCAAGGCGTTTGGCATATTTTGTCGCCCGCACATAGGTGATGGCAACACCAGATTGCTTTATACGGTATTCAAATGTACTATTCTCTATGGAATCATTATGTAGAAATGTCTCCATTCCTTTTCTGTCATCTGGATGGACATAATTCAGTAACTGTGCCAAAGTGATCTTCTCAGGTGCTTCCAGATTTCTTTTGTGTAAATTAGAATAACCATTGTGTATTAATTCTTGACGCTGCAGATCATAGGTCCAATGGCCAATCATGGCGACCTTTCCCACTTCAAGCTGTGCGGTAAGAGCCGATTTAAGACGGTATTTCATATTACTTCTTTGAGTAATATCCCGATACTGGCAAATTAAATGTTCGTCATCAAATTTGTGAATCAGAAATTTGAAATAATACATCTGTTCATCTGTTGGAAGATCGTAATTTAGATTGGAGGTTTCCCCTGTCTGACGACAAAATGCAAATTCCTGTTCAATGAGCCTCGATGTCGGTTGGGGCAAAAGGGACAAAATATTCTTGCCAATCACATCGACGTCAGGATTTAGAATTGGATTATTTGTTTTCATTATTGCATCCACGCAAATGTTATCACGATTGATTAACAATAATGTATCGCAAGTTATATTCAGTATCTTCTCCAAGAACTTTAAATCATGTAATATTTTTTTCTCCATAACATTCATAGGTTTATTTTCTTTGAGATTTCTCCCACCCGCCAACAAAGCGCCTGCTAAATAAATAGTAAATTCCACGCATCACATTGATGTTCATAAACAAAAAGTAGTACGGGATATAAAATAATTTCGAACTATTGGGATTATTTCGCCGCGCATATCCCAAAGCCGCACAAAGATAACAGAGACACTGAAGCGCAAAAATGACGTAAAACACATTGAATGATGATGAATTTCGATATCCAAGAATGGCCGACAAGGGAAAGAGAGCAAAAAGGGCAAAAGGTGTGACAGACCATCGCAGCACACGATGTGAAATATACTGAAAACTCAGCTTCCCAAACTTAAACACATTTAATAACGGAAGTAACCTTCCTATAGACTGCCATCCACCTGCAGCAATACGTCTTTTCCGCTTACCTTCTTCTTCCATGTTTAGCGACCCGTACTCGACAGCATAGGCATTGGATGTGTAGGCAATCCGATGGCCTTGTTGTGCAATACGCATTGATAGCATAAAATCATCCAACAAGGTATCTTCTTCCATCGAAGTGAATAATTCTGTTCGCACTGCAAATAATTCTCCTGCAGCTCCTACAGCAGAATAGAACTCAAAGTCTAACTTTTTCAGCAGCGATTCATATTTCCAATAAGCTCCCTCCCCTTTTGATGAAACAGTATCATCATTATCAAAAGCCACTCTTTTTTCACCCGAGACACATCCAATTGTCGGATCTTCAAATTGGCGAGCAATAATCTTCAACGCCCCGGCATTCAGTAAACAATTTGCATCGCTAAAGACAACAATTGGAGTTTTTACATATTCCATACCGTGATTAACGGCAGCTGTCTTACCTTTCCTATGAGCTGAACCGATAATCTTAACCATCGGATACTTTGCTAACAGCTCACGACTATCATCAGTACTTCCATCTATAACCCAAAGAATGTTTAATTTATCTTTAGGATAATCAAGCGCAAGGCAGTTCAGCATTTTATCTGGAATTATTTCTGACTCATTGTAGGCTGTAATAAATAGTGTCAATGGGGGAAGCTCATGCCTGTCGCTATTTTGAGCCCTCTCCTTTATAGGGTATGGAAATACCCTGGCCAATGTATAAATGACTATAGCATAACCAATATAGGTATATAGCACCAAGAACAAGGCACTCCAAAAGAAAATATTCAAACTCATTTGTATTAAATAGATTACCTATATCCCCTCATCCTTTTTAATTAAATTTGAATCTTCATCTTTGTAACTATCCGATTTGGAGAAAATCAATAAGAAATTCTTGAATGCTCTCTTCAAACGAACTTTAAAACTATTGAATAAGGTTCCATCCGCAGAGAGAGTACCATAACCTGTCATTGCTTTTGCTTTTTTATCGCGAACAAAAGCTATCTTGCCAAACTTCTTCAAACCTAATGCTAAAGATCCATCCTCTCCTCTTATAATATCAGTACGTATCCCAACTTTTTGGGCTAATTCAGTATGATAAGCAAACACTAATCCCCTAACACTAAGTTCGGGTCTCTTTATAGACTGGACAAATAAAAAAATGTCTCGCGCCCACGTATATAGCCATAGCGAAAATCGACTGTGATCCTTATCTGGAATATAGCCCCAGGAAGCACTTGCAGCCACCACACCCTTTTCTTTTAATGCACTCACCATCACATCTACATAATCGCTTGGATAAAGTGTATCTGCGTCGATATTAAGATGATATTTCCCCCTCGCATGGTTCAACCCGCATAGCCTAGCAAAACCACATCCATTTTTCTGCTCATTAAAATATCTGATACCCGATTTTTTAAAAATTTCTTCCGTTTTATCAATCGAATTATTATTCACTCCAATAATTTCGATAGGATAACGGGATTTTAGATCACTTAGCGACCACAAACAGGCCCATAAATTCTTATCCTCATTATATGCAATTACTGAGATCGTGACCAAAGGTTCTATCACTTCAAATTTTTTAAGCTGGTTCGCTATAGTATCGATGGTAGACTGAGAGACTTGATCTGGAGTAACCTGATAAACAGATAAATATTTCGCATACCACTTGTTCTTCATATCATTATCATTCTACCGGTTGTATAGATTCAAAAAGTTCTTTCCATTGTTTTGCTATATTTTCCAAATCAAATTTTTTAACATCCCTTCTTGCATTTCTTCCCATTTCTTTTCTCTTCACATCATCCTCAATGAGTAAACATATTCCTTCAGCCAACAGTTTAACATTACCATTCTCTACCAGTAATCCATTTTCCCCGTCAATGATAATATCCTTCGGGCCACAAGGACACATAAAAGATACTGGTGGAACGCCATAAGCCATTGTCTCCCCCAAAACCAATGGGAATCCCTCATACCTTGACGATAATACAAAGATCGAACTATCATTGTATTTTTCAGCAATTGAAGAGGTTCCATTTTCCAAAAAACAACTATGCGACAGGCCCAACTTCCTTATCATCGACATATATATATCCTGATCTCCACCACCATAAATTTTTAATATCCAATCCTGATGCTTTCTAGAGACTAATTGCCAAGACTCAATCAGCAAATCGAATCCTTTTTGATAAGTCATTCTTCCAACAGCAATCACCTGTTTGTTATTAAGCAATGCCGCTTCATCAGGATAGAAAGATAAGGGATTTGAGATTACAGAAACATTGTTAAGTTCGTGCCAATAGCCCGCGTCTTCATGCGTTAGCACAACAAAAGCTGAAAGTTTTCTCAAATTTTTAATGAGCTGCGCCTGCCATAATTTAGATATTCCTCTCCTTATAAAGCCTGGAAATCTCGTATCTGTAAACTGACGATATACCAACCTATTAAAGTGTAATTCGCCAACCTTCAAACTACCATCCTTTAATTCATGAATGAAATTGATGTCTCGCCTCAATAGTGACACCGTAATATCAGGCTTTATAATACACAACTCTTCTTCGAGTCTTCGCTTAAATAAGCGCTGTTTTTTCCAATAGCTCCATGACCTTCTCAATAACGGTAACGAAAAAATGCCGTCAAAGTTTATATCGAGGTGATGCAATTGTATTTTTTCATCTAAGGCATAATAAGGCGCTGATCCTTTTCCGTCGGTAACAAAAATGTGAATCTCATAATCAAACTCTCTGACGAAATAATTTACCTTTGCTGTAAGCACTCTTTCCATTCCACTCGGATAAAACAAACCTGGAATAATGTAAGCTAGCTTAAGTCTCCTTTTCATATAGTTAATCACTTTTAGTGTGTTTACCAAAAGAATCAAATAGGTCTTTCCATCGATCTGCTATATTTTCAACCTGAAACCGAGCACTATTTAGCTGTGCTCTTTTCCCCATTTCCTTTCTAAGTAGATCGTCTTTTATCAAGTCACAAATTCGTTTGGCTAATTCCTCTATATTTCCATTTTCAACTAAATATCCATCTTCACCATCACGAACTATTTCACTTGGGCCTGAGGGGCAATCAAATGCAACAGCAGGTAATCCACATGCCATAGCCTCAATCAATACCATACCAAACCCCTCATAACGTGAAGATAGCACAAAAATAGAGCTATCGCAATATTTCTTTTCAATAGCGGTCGTGCTAGGTCTTAATCTACAGCTTTCTTCTAAGCCTAGACGATTAATTTCATTTTGAAGTTCAACTGGACTACCATCACCATAGATTTTTAAAACCCAATCTGGATGGCGGACATTTACAATGCGCCATGCTTCTATTAGTAGATCAAATCCTTTTTGAGGAACATACCTCCCCACTGCAATAACTTGCTTTGATTGGCAAGAAGACTGTTCTCTAGGTCGCAAAACTATCGGATTAGGAATCACGTGTACGTTTGATAATTCAGGCCAAAAACTTTTTTCTTGCGCTGTAAGAAAAACGACCGCGTCCATCAATTTTAGCTTTTCAAGCCTTATAGTATCTTTTCTCTTTCGCAAAAAACCATTTAGGCCCTTAGGAAAATTTGGATGATAAAACTCTTTAGTGACATGCAATTCTGCCACTTTAACACTTCCATCATTTAACAATGGTAAAAAGTTAATTTCTCGCCTAATCGTAGAAATTACGATATCTGGCTTTTCTTGTCGCAGAATTTGTAGAAACCTATTTTTAAATCGACGATAAAGAAAAGGAAAACGAAGCACTTTCAATAAAGGCGACTGGTCAAAAGGGTAATCAATACGCACATCAATGTCAACATGCTTCACTTTTTCAGACAACGGAAAAAAGGTGGGTTTATTTAGTTGTTCAGATGTCATTAAAACCACTTCCACATTCGGTAGATGATCAGCAAAATAATTTGCTTTAAAAATGATAATACGTTCCAATCCTCCAGATGTATACAGTGAAGGTAAATAATACAAAATTTTCATCCCCTCAAAACAGCCTTTTTAAAATCTGACGTTGATATAGATCCTCGTCCTTTACCACAACCTGATCGCCGCCGATCACTTCATTGACATATTTAGACGTTATATTGATTTTATGTTTAGCGCCCATCCTTAACCATTCATATTCAATATCAATATGTCCGACATCTATCGCCTGATAACCTAATTTGGATAAATCATACGCCAATACCGTCGCTGTTGGCCCCAAGGCAATCAAGATAAGACTATTTTTAGCCAATTTGCTTGCCTCCTCGATAATTAAATCGTATTGGTCGAATGCACTTTTTGACCGGCACAAGATCCGACCGACACTTTTGACATTATTAAACAGATCATTACCTACTCCCAAGCGACTTTTTTCTCCTTCTATGAAAATGATATCCCGCTTTTCCCAAATTTGCTTTAACATATTAAACCATTGAATTGACTTTTTCTGGTCTAGGAAATCAATATACGGGCGCGTGATAAAGGTATTTCCATACCTTTTACCTTGCTTGAGATATTTATCCCACAAATAACCATACAAATAAAAATGCGCACGCCAAAATCGACGCGCACGCCTATTGTATCTTTCCAAACCGACAAATGCATCTGACACACATACGATATGGTTTGTAAGATCACTCGTAATGACTTCGGCCAATCGTTTAGACAATTCGGTATCAGGATGCTGAAAACGAATTCCCTCACCACCTATCAAGAGCATTTCACCATCGCCAAATCGACTAACAGAACTGTTTTTGGAAATAATATGTTGAATAGTTTCATCAATTGTCATAACATCTGGTAATAATCGCTGTTTCCTCCGTGTTAGAAGCTCCAACATATTGTACCATTCTATTATTATATTGTAATGAAATTTATCCTTAAATTTATTTAGGAATGATAGCATCGGTACAAATTTAAATGTTCTAAAACTTTTTTCATTTGATTCCTCCAGGATAATTCATAAACATCATCTCTAATGCGTGATGGTTCCCAATCTTTAGACAAGCAATAGGATACAATTTGATCAATATCAATAGGCGATTCATCCGGCGCAGCCTTTAAAATATAAGGCTTATTTTCAAAATCAGAATCTATCTCTGAATACATAAAAGGTATCCCTCTCGCTGCATACTCCCGGGTCTTTAAAGTTCTTATGTACGTTATCCCACTACGATGTCTGGCCAAACTACCGATAGCAAAATCTGCCTGGTCAAACATAACATCAAGGTTCTCACTCCAAAGAGCACCATGCATGAAAACATACTGCTGTACTCCCGCCGCTTCGATAGCGGAAAATATTTCATTATGTTCCCTTGCTCCACTTATATTGCCAACGATATCGAAATAGACTCGGCATCTCGGATTTCGATTATAATATACACCTAACCCCCTTATCACACGATCAAATCCATGCCAAAAATGAATTTCCGCCACCCCCAGCAAATGAATCTCCTCCTCATTTCGAGCTTTTTTAATTCGTAGCGGAATTTCATCTAGATCAATCCCATTAGAGATTTTGATTGTCTTTGCACCAAAAATTTCATTCTCTTCAGTAAATGTCACAATACCATCTAATACCAAAGCCATGGATCTTCGAAAAAACCGATCCGGCATTTGTACAATTTTATCGATAAAACGAGTATATTCTTGATCATAAGGATATGTTGGAACTTCCACGACTACTTTCGCTCCAGCTCTTTTGAATTCTCTCAATGCACCAATTATAGCCGGACTCGAGTTGTGATAAGAACGCATGTATATTAAATCAAACTGCTCTCTACGCACATACGCGGTTAATTCATCAAAGTCCCATCTCTTTCTTAATTTTGCAAAAATCCCCTTTCCAAAATCCGCAATCACTTCATTATCTACAATCCATGCACGATGCCCATTATTTAGCACTTCATAATAGCATAACTTGACATTTGCTCCGCATTGTTGGAGTCCTCTAACCTGCCCAAAAATCTTTTTACTAATACCATTGTGGGCACTAAAGCCATGAAAGACGAGAAATAAAACTTTTAATTCCATAGATTGTGATGTTGGGCCAATTAACGGTCTGATGATCAGTCTTAACGTCCTCTTTTTAAGTATAACTCCAAATAAGATCTATATCCGCCAAACCAGGTAAAAGCAATAAAAAAAGCAGATGACACACATATCTTAATAATCAGCTTATACCATATTGTATCAGTTATAAAAAAGATCTTACATATATACAGTAAAAACGTCAATAATAAACCCGCTAAAACTGGCTTTGCTAAAAGATAAAAAAAAGAAAGCATATCTCTACTAAAAACTTTTTTATAGAGGATTAAATAGGTAAATAGGAATGTAATAAAATTTGTAATTACAAGACATGCAGCCACCGCCACAATGGCATTAAAATAGAAAACACCCAATAATATCCCACCTATATTCAGCGAGGCTGAAAGTAATCCTGAGAAAAACATATACTTCGTATCTCCGGTTGTTTGAAAAATCGATCCTGACGAAGATAAAATGAGCTGGATGCCCACAGTTAAGCTCAATAACTGAAATACCGGAACTGCTTGGTTCCATTGCGCTCCAAAAAATACATAAATCAGATCTTCGGCGGCAAAGTAAAGGAATGCCGTGAGAGGAAATCCAATTAAGGCCAATACAGATACAAGTTGTTCAGTCGCGACAATAAGTTGCATTTTATCTCCTTTTTTCAAACTCAAGATCGGGTGTATCACCGGTGTAATTACCTGCGTGATATTTTGCAACGGCAAGGACATCAATTGATAGGCTTTGTCATAATAGCCTAAGATATGCACACCCAGATATCTTCCGATGAGCAATGTGTCCGAATTTTTACTAAAATAGTTTACGATATTGAATAAAAACTGAAATATAGAGTAACGTAGAATGGGCCTTACTTCGTCCAAAGACACCTTTAATTTAAAAGGCAATGGAAAATGTAGATAGGAAACGATAAAAAGAAGTATACTATATAAAATAGGATTAATCAGAAGTGCATAAATACCTACCCCCGAAAAAGCAGCAGTTATTGATACCACCCCCAAAATGATCTGAATAGTAAAGCTTCTGATGGCAATAAATTTGAACATCCTTTCGCGATAGAACAAGGCATTGGGCACTACTGAGCTTGCTGTAAAAAATAGGCCTAGTGCTAATAGCCTAATGATATTTTGAAGTATGGGCTGATCGTAGTACTGTGCTATTTTAGGGGCAATCAAAACAAGGACTAGAGCTAAGAAACCTCCCAAATAGCAAGATATAGAAAAGAGATTACCAAGTTCATCTTTTGTCAAATTTTTATATTGAATGACGGCAGGAAACAGCCCGATATCTGCAATCAAATTCAGGAAAGCTATAATAACCATAGCAATAGCGATTACTCCAAACTGCTCAGGAGACAAAAGACGTGCAAGAACTGCAGTAACACCAAGAGAAATAATCAAGTTTGCATATTTCGCTATCGCAGTAAAAAAAACTCCAGATATAACCTGCTGCTTGGCACTTTCCATTAACTTCGTGTATATTTTTTAAATAATAATACGCATAGTGTCTTTATCTTAACATACTTTCGCCAGCGTCTTATACAGACCACAAAAACAGTAAGTCGATATTTCAGTGGCATTTTGTAAGCTTTCCAAACTGCGGCATTCATCATACCACTAAGGTAAATAGTTACAACATCACGCATCTTCGCATTTTTTTTGGAATAATCCAACAATCTATTCCCCACAATGAAGTAGCTGTTTATATTTTTCAAGGAATAATCAACCATCATAATAGAACCATTCCTCAGACGACGCATAAAAAAAGTAGCAGGTATATAGCTGGTTTTATGAGCTTCCATAAACAAAATTGTTGTAAATAATTCATCCTCATGCACGATGCCTTTTTCAAACAGAAGTCCTATTCTAGTTAAAAAGGTTCTGTTTATAAAAAGAAGACATACAGAAGAAAAAAATTCATCGTACTCCAAAAGTTTTTCAAAAGCTTCAATTCCCGATAAAAGCACATTTGGCTCTATATATATTCTGCTATAATTGAATCTAGTTGACAGAGTTGTATCTTGGATCCCATCAGCGAATGTTTCAGCGTCAAAAAATACAAAATCTAAGTGATTTTCTTTACAACATTTATAACAGATCTGTAATGTATCTCTCTTGATAAGATCATCACTATCCATAAAATAAATAAAGTTTCCTTTTGCATGCGCTATTCCAGTATTTCTAGCTCCAGACAAGCCCTGATTAGACTGGGAAAATACCCGTACCCTAGCATCTTTTTTAGCCCATTTTTCCAGAAGTGAAAGACTACAATCTGTAGAACCATCGTTGATCAATAGCAATTCAAAACTTTTAAAGGTCTGGCGCAATACACTCTCAACAGCGCTATCAACATATGCCTCGGTATTAAAAACGGGCATTATTATAGTTATTTCAGGCTGATTAATCATGATTTCTCACCCATTTTGTTTGTTGGTCGTCCCATTTTTTAACAACTTTAGCTGGGTTTCCAACAACTACAGAATATGGAGGGACATCTTTTGTCACCACCGAACCTGCCCCCACGACACAGTGTTCACCAATTGTAACTCCTGCCAAAATCACCGCATTTGCACCTATCCATACATTATGATCAATCTTCACAGGAGAGACTTCGATCCCCTGCTCTGCAATCGTTAAATTAATATTTTCATATTTATGATTGAGTCCCGAAATCAACACATGTTGGCCTATTTGCACATAATCACCGATGCTTACAGGGCCTATTACGGTATTTCCAAAACCAATTCGTGAATTACTTCCAACAATAAGATCTCCTACTGCATTATTGATTAAAGAGTAAGATTCTACAACAGTCCTAGAACCGATTTGACATTTCCTAAAGGGTACCAAGTCTTTACGCACACTTCTATAAATAACAGCACCTCGTCCCTTATGTACATATAAAAACTGAAATAGTCTCAAATACCATCTCGGACGCGTTCGAACAGGATGCATTAATACCGTATGCAACCAACGTTTTAAACGAGGGGAATGCATTATTTTTTCTTTTAGCCCCATATCAGCTTCATTACTTTAATACCGTAAATTTCATGCTACTTCTGTTTATTTGGTAAAGCACCATGCTCCGTATGGATAAAAGTCGATCGTCCCGAACGAAAATGGATTATACTGCTCATCATCGCTAAAAATATACGCGGCAAGCTAAATATTGCCCACAGAAGTTGTGTTGTGTACAACTTTTTTGGAACTGCCAAAGCTAAACCCATTACATACAAAATAATTAAAAAACCCCATTTAGAGGAAGAAATATCAGACGCAAATAAAGATCCCAAAAAAAACAAAGGAATGATCCCAAGCATTATAATGCGAGGTGGCATGGACCATTGAAAAATCTTGTCTATTAAAGGCCAATTACCGATAAAAATTGCGCTACGCGTCTGCTTAATAGCATGGCAGAAAATATCAATTTGTGAAGCGATCCAACGCCGCCTCTGTTTAGAAAAATCATCACTATACTGAATCTTTTCATCTAAAATGACAACATCTTCCAAATAGGTAGTGTTTATTCTATCCAATAACAAAAAATATTCTAAAAATTTATCCTCCCCCATCGATTTGATCTGTACTATTCGCTGCTTAAACCAATTAAAGTCGAATGCCATACCCGATCCGATCAATGCTGCAGGTAGGCCAAGGCGAGCATGCCCCAGGCGAAATATAGAATTGTTAATTTCTTCGCTCACACCATCCAAAATTGCTGTTGCTGTTGTATTATTTTTAGCTGTCCGATGGGTTTGAATTGCTTTTGCTCCACAAGTAAAAGCATTATTGAGCTTACTGAGAAAGTCAGGAAAAACAATATTATCCGCATCCATTACAACAACAACATCAAATAACTGCGCATCCAATTGAGACATTGCTGTCGTTAATGCTGCGGCTTTCGAACGTTCTGTTCCAGTGAGATGTATAAGCGAAACACCCAATCGCCGAAGGTGGTCATTTGTCGCATCTTCCATAGCATCAGAAATGACAACAATTTCAAACCTATCAATTGGATAATCCTGCGCCTTAAAACTAATAACACTTTCCTTTATAACATTATCCTCTTTATAGGCCGGAAATAATATGGCAAATCTTGCTAATGGTTCAGCTTGCGGAAAATTAATTTTCGGTTTTATTCGCGATGCAAATGCAAATAAAACGACATAGCCTACCCACAAAGCAAAGGCTATGAAAAATAAAAAGTCTATATACCAAAAGACTGTTATAAGCATACACATATAGATTAATTAACGATGTCCCGCAACAATCCAGCCACAGGCAGACAAAACTCCTTTAATCATCGCACCAGATTGTTTAAACTTCAATTTAAACAAAAGTAAAAACAAATGCATTGGAAAAGCAATTAAAATCAAATAACTCAGTGCTATCACCCGCAAAATATATTTTCTTTGCCTAAAGGCAAATATTATTCTATTTCGCGTAATATAATAGGTTTTAAGTGGACTATCGATTCCAGTGGAAGCACTTTCCAAGTGAAAAATCTGAGCACTAGGGAAATAATACAATGGAAAATATTTGGTTATACTGGTGGACCAATCAAGCTCTTCATAATACAAAAAGTAGCACGTAGGCATGCCGCCAACATATTCGATCACACGCTGAGGAATAAACATTGCGGCACCATGAAAATAAGGAATTTGAGCAATTTTATCATATTGACCATAATCTATTTCCTTGTATCCAATTTGTTTGTTTCTGATAGTGATAGGTGTCAATGGCGTACTTCCTGCAAACTGTATCAAATTACTAGGATTGTGATACATAATTTTAGGCGATAGCCCCCCAACATTCGGGTTTGATTCACAAAATGAAATCATGGCTTGAATTTGTAAGTCGGCATTTCTAGGTAACAATGTATCATTATTAATCAAATATAAATAATCACCACACGCAAGTTCAAGCCCAATATTATTTCCTCCCGCAAATCCGAGATTTTTAGACAAACACTTACCCTTTACAAATGGATACCGCTGCAAGATTAACTCAAATTCATTGCTATCTGAAGCATTATCAATGACGATTACTTCAAAACAAAAGCTGCTGACGTTATCAAAGATCGTTTGCAACAGATTCAATGTATCGTTTACACCATTATAATTAACAGTAATAAAGGAAATTCTAGGATGCGACTTTTTGTTCATTCTGCTGCAAATATGGGCATAACATTGCCATAGCCATCAATATATATATAGTCTCCCCAGTTGGGAATTGATGCAAAACTTCGTTTCCATACCCCGCTAACATCATGCCTGCAATTCCAGCTGCTGACGCACTACAAAACCCGCGGAGCATTGGATCCTTCAGTTTAAACCAAACAAAATAAAAGCAAATCGTTAGACATGAAATCCAAATCAACACATAGAGGATCAATCCTATCACTCCAGTTTCTACCCAAATAAAGACAAAAGAAGTATCTGTTGGCAGCCCATCCAAAAGGTCCCCCTCACTAGCATTCTTGGCAGACCCCAAACCCAGACCGATTGGATAATTACGCATAAATGTTTTCATTTTAGCCTGGTTCTCCTTCCGCAAATTGAAAGATGCATCCTCTTTAAATTGAAAAGCTGTTCTCATCCTTCGTATATCAGCATTACTGTTTCCAATATTGGTTAAAGATAGGAAGCCAAAGACTAATGTAAATAATAGAGATCCCCAAATGACCAGACGCCACCGTTTTAATAACAGAATATAAAATGCATAGCCAGCAATTGGTATGGCCATGGCAGATCGGGTCCCCGATATCAACATGCCATACATCGCTAGGATAGCAACTACACTGTATAGAATCCGAATACTCCTACTCTTCTCATAGATAAACAAAATGGAAAAAACAACCATACCGAGACCCATGTGACAACCAAAATTAGCGGCATCGGTAAAAAAAGAAAAATAGCGGATGCCACTATAGATTAGGTGGGTGTGAGCCCCCAGCGTGTAAAGCCAAATTCTCTCATCCGTATCAAAGCCGATAAACTTTTGTCCAATAGCTTTTAGTGCGGCTAAAAGCACTAAAATCGCCCAAAAAATAAAAAATGACCTAAGCTGAGATTTATCTTTAAATATATAATATACTAAAAATTGAAATAAACAAAGATAGAGCGCTAGGCTACGGATCGAAGCCAGCCAATTACCAAATATACTCGCTGGATTAAATACTTCAACCATGCAATATCCTACCCAAGCTAGACAAATAAAGATATAGAGCGGTATTTTCAACTTAGCATTATAATTTCGATAAAGATGATTTAATGCGATTACTATAAAATTAAATAAAATCACCAAATCTACGATAATACTGGGTGGTACAGGAATACGTACATAACGTAATAATCCCATAATAAAAAAGCACACAGCAAATAAGAAAAGAAAGCTGATAAACGGATTCCGGATACAAATTATTAGAAAACATAGAAGAAAAGGAGCCAGCGCAATCCCAACACTAGGCAGTAGTCCCCCTGATATGGCCAAAAAAGTAATCAGCGCACATCCAAGGACAGCTAATAATTTTAAGCCAATTTTATCAAATAAAACTTCCTTTGTCATTTCCTTCTACCGTAATGCCTAAGCTTTAGATGCGGTAATTCCCAATTGAGAAAATCTATATTCCAATTTTCTTAAAAAGCTGTACGGCGGCAACATCCCCGTAAATGTCTCTGTAGCGAATCGATCTGCATTCACTAGACAGATTAATACAGGTACTGTTCCACTGCGTAAATCAAGCTCCTTGAAGAGTTCATCATCTTCTTCCTTCCAAGCAGACTCTGCATCCAGTAGCAATAGATTTACTGCTGCCTGAGCAAGATAGAATGGAGGTACTGGAATATTAAACGAACTTGTATGGCCTACAAGCGTAAAATCATTTCCCCCTTGTTTGATGCGTTCTAATAGTGTATTTTCAATCAAAAATTCTCGTGATTTAGCATTAAAGTCTTTGGCTTCTTCCAGTACCCCCACTTTAAGACCAATCGTTTCCCATTCCTCTTTGATGTAGCGCATCACATTCCCACTATCAATCGCTTCATCTAGCTTCAATACATTGATAAAATTGACTGCATTTCCGCGTTTAAAATAGCCGAACAACTGATTTGCTAATGATTTTGATGCCATCTTTTTAATTTGTTCACTATAGCGCCCCATTTTTTTATACGGAAATGCACCTATCACATTCCCTTTTGTGACACGATCAGTCCTTTGCTTATCACGTAAAGTTCGATCGAGCAATTCCAAAACCAGGATACAGCCCAATAAAAACACCAAAGTAGCAAAATAGGTTCCCATAACCAGCATCTTACGCTTGGTAGGTTTGGAATTAAGTGGATAGGTTGCAGGATTAATTACTTTTAATGTGGCAGCGCTCATTTCCAGACTCTTAAGCCGAAGGCGAGCAGCGTTCAATCCTCCCAAAACCGAAAGATAACTCTGTTCAGTAAAATTAATACCCCGTTCTTGACGTTTAAGTAATGAACCTATTGGAGAGTAATGCGAATACATTTTATCCAATTCAATTTTAAAATCATCTACCACTTTAATATCCGCCTGCGCCTGATCCAATTTTAATAATTCGTCTACCCATTGTGCAACATAGTTTGCGTTAGGATAGCCATTTTTCGTATATTTTTGACTAGAATATTCTTGGATAAAATTACGGAAATCCCGTTCTTGATTTCTCAATTTCGATTTAAGTCCCTCAAGTGTTGACGCCGAATTGGTGACTGTAGTTTTCAATGAATCAGGACGATAGGACTCAATTTGAGAAATAGAATAGTTTAAGTCCGATATATCATTCATTTTAGCCAAAAATTGCGCATTATTTTTAATACTTTTAATATTTGCATCAATGCCTGATTCTAATTGAGCGATACTCACCTGCGCTCTGTTACGTGCAGATAGCGCATCTTGTTTCCGGATCTCATAGTCCTTGTCCAAAATTGTAACAGCTTCAGTCTGCTTATCATAATGGATAACGCGATTTTGAACATTGAATTTGGTAAGAGAATCTTCTTTCATGAATAAATCCTTTCCAATTCTTGCCAATTCCGCTTCAAAATATTTTATTACATTATTGGTATTGCTATATTGAAGGGTTTTATATTCATCTGCGAAAACTTCACTCAATATATTTAATGTTTGATAGGTGATCCCAGCATCATTATTCTCATAGTAAACATGAAGAATATCGCTGTTGTCAATCTGTTTAATATCAATTTTGCTCAGTGCACCATAACTAAAATATGGATGATTCCAATTAAATAAGCCATAAACAAAGTTTTTGGCATCCATTTTTTCGTACCTTTTTAAATTTTCGACAGTACGTTCTTCCGACGTTTTATCAATTAATTTTTTGACTGCCGAAGGTGTAATATCCAACAATTGACGAAAATGAGCACTTGAAACATAAACATTGTCTCGTTCAGGGTCGCCATTGATCATGGTTCGGGCGAACAGCTTTAACGACACAACGCGCATAGTCTCTTTTGAACCAATGGTGTTAATGACATTTAACAATGAATTTTTAAGGATATTCCAGTCTTGCTTACCATCTTGACTAAGCTCAGTCCCGTTGGCGGAAATGATACCTGTATAAATGGTCATATCGGATTCATATTGTCTATTCATATTCCTCGTGAAATAGATAACAATTCCCATGACCAGCAATGGCAATACGATCAGCCACCATTTAAACCTATACAAGGATTTTATAATGTAAATTACTATACCCATCTTTACTTGCTGATAATTTTTGTTCTACTTAAAATCTCCAAATGCAAAAGTTCAGCGGTTATCGTGCTTTCAGTCAACTTATAAGCCTCATATGCCTCCACTTCCATTTTTTTTGCTGCGTTTAAATCCGAAATTCCTGCATGCCCATTAGCAAAATCAGCCTCCACAGTTTTCAGCTGTGCTTCCGTTAATGTTAAATTTTCTGTCTTCTTTTTTAATATCGACATTGCATTGGTCAATTTAACATAAGAATCAATAATGCGAACCTTCTGTTCGTCAAACCATTTTTCCATTTCCAATTCTGTAGAACGACGCTGCATCTTTTGCCGCTTGACACGATTTGAACGATCAAAAACGTCATCAAAAGGTACTGAAACAGTACTACTTACAAACAGAGCATTCTGCTTAGCTCCAGAATACTGATAAAACAAAGGCGTATTTTGATCTGTAAACATGGAATTAACACCTATATTTCCATACTGCCATGAACCACCCACCTTAAAGTATTTTAACCAGCTTCTTTTCTCAGATTTTAATAGATTATCTTGCTCCATCATCTTAGATTCGAACATTTCTACACTTGGACTCCGTTTAGCATTTTCAAAAAGCTCCTCCAGTGAGGGAAGTAAAAGTTTAGTGTAATCCAAACTTCCGGCTGTCTGTAGAACATTTTGCCCATGGCTGAGCAAACCAAAAGTGATTAAGAATAAAAATATTGGGAAAATTTTCTTCATATTCAGATAATAACGTTATAGGGGCATGGCCCCGTTATATATTTCTATTTTAATTATTCTTCTGTAGTTCTTAAATAAAGGGCATCTAGCACCCGAAAACATCAGTTCTATTTAAAGTAAAATCATCGAAAAACTAAACATCAGCTTTTTGGATAAATGCAGAAAATGTTTTATACAGAATTTTCAAATCCATCCAGATCGAATAATGCTTCGCATAATCTATATCAAGCTGAATCCGTTCCTGATCGGACATGCTTCCATTATCTCCTCGCTTTTCCACTTGCCATAATCCCGTAATTCCAGCGGGAGCCATGAAACGCTCAATACTATCATCTGTTGTCAACATCTCCGCCTCATACAAAGGCAAAGGCCTATTACCAACAATGGACATGTCTCCTTTAAGAACATTAAACAACTGCGGAAGTTCATCTATGCTATATTTGCGGAGAATACGCCCGACCTTAGTTACCCTTGGATCCTTTTCCAACTTAAAAAACGCAGCTTTTCTTTGCTTGTTTCCAGTATCAAAGCCTCTTACAACGACCTCATCGTCAATAAGAACATCTCGAAGATCGTCTAAAGAGAAATTCAAAGCTTCTTGACCATTATATATACTGGGCGGAAATGTAGCAGTTTGTTGCGAGGCATCCGCATATTGATTAAGGGCCATATACTCTTTAAGCCGCTTATCAGCATCTGGATACATCGATCTAAATTTATAGAAATCAAACATAAAATAACCCGACCCAATACGTTTGGACTTATAAACTGCAGATCCCCTACTTTCTAACTTGATTGCAAAAAAAACTAATAAAAGAATTGGAGAAAGCAATACGATTAAGACAAATGATACAATAATATCGAAAACCCTCTTACCAAATGGAATACCAATTTGAGGAAAAGAAGGTGTAGCTATTTCAAATTTTTCACGCTGAGCTGTCGCTTCAAAAAATAAATGAATATATTTTTTTACAGATTGAAAAACATCTGGTTGTGCAAAGGGACTAATGGTATTGGTAATTCCAGCATCAAAATAAGACTGCTTCTCAAAACGCGAAAGATCATTCCCCACCAAGATCAATAGTGTATCCTTATCGTATAGGAGTAGTTTAGCTAATTGTGCTAAATCTTTAACAATGCTTTTACCCTTTTCATAAAAAATCACCGAAAAAAACTGATCTTTTTGCTCCTGAAAATACATATCCATGGTTTCGAACGAACTAAAAAACTTCAAATCAACCCCCAAAACATCTTGGACTTGTTTATGAAAATAATCAAATGTTTTGATATTATCACCAAGGTATATATAATCACTATATTGAGGCATTATTTTAAAGCTTTTTTAATTCGCAACTTTAACTCAAGTGGATTAAAAGGTTTCAAAATAAAATCATCAGCTCCTGCCTCGAGCAAATTGATCCGCGTATGTGAGTTATCTTCACCGGACAAGAAGATAACGGGGATATCTTTCAAAAACTCGTTTTGCTTAATCATCAACAATAAATCATAGCCATTCATTTCGGGCATGGTATAATCGGATAGAATAAGGTCTACACTATTTCCCTCCTTCAGCCAATTGTAAGCGTCCAGTGCATTATTGAAGAAGCGAAAGTCATAATCCGCATTTAGGTATAGCGTAATTAACTGACCTATTGCAGGCTTATCATCAATTATTACAATCGTCTTTTTCATGAATTTGCTATGTTTTTTAACTTTAAGTAACCAAACAAATTATGAGTGCTAAAGTCAAAATGCATTCGCTTAAAGTACCTAAAAAAATTATGCGCTTTAAGCGAATGAGTTTCCTTTATTCCTCGAGTTTCTATCTACTTCAAATACCAATCGAGATTCTGAGAACCGCCACTCAACGCCCATCCTTCAAATTTCGGATAAACTCCAGTTATTTTCTTATACTCATTTGGATAAATGAAAGATACTGGAACACATAATCCCCAAGGCTCCCCTTTAGATGATTTGAATGGATCATTAGCAGAAAGTCGTCCTTTTGAAGTTTGATTCTCAACCAAGGCTTTGTTCATTTTATCTGTACCTTTGTATCCAACCAAATGAATTTCACTTCGAGAATTCACTTTATATCCATTTGTGACAATAAATGAGTTCAAATCAGCATATGTAAAATTATCCAAAGGTGTAGTAAACTCTATGACAACCTCGGATTCAACAGGCTGATAACTACCATTTACCGTAGAAATAAATTGCGTATCTGAAATACCAAAGGCACGGTGCGCATCATCACAAATTGTAATCACGGCGTACTTCTGATTAGACTCGACACCATTTGAACCTAAAGGTAAGTTCTGTCCAACCAAGTTTGTATTTGAATATTTTACGGATTTTACGTTAGTCGCTAATACTCCATCCAACTGAATAGCTGCAGCTAATCTATTTTTAGCCCCAACAGATCTAATTTTATTTATCAATTTAACCTTAGTAACTTTATTAGCTGCATTCTGCACTTTCGTAATTGCTACATCCACCACAAAGTCATTCATATCATAATCCCCAATCGACGGCCAATTATCTTCAAATGCATACGAATAAGTACCTAAATTAACCTCAGTAACAGTTTGGTCTGTCGGATTGCCACCAGAAGCGTTATTACCACCGGCGTTACAAGAAGTCCCCTGAATCACTACGGTCGACTTATCGTAAGGAACCAATTTCGCTGGACTATTGACCACATAATATGTACTCCATTGTGCGTTAGCTGTATGATCTGAGCAAGCTACCTCTAAGTTACCACCATACGTAATGGCCATCCACTGGTTGCTTACATCAACCTTTTTGAGACGGGCCAATGCCTGACCCGAAGTCGGTCCAGTCATGGTGCTCGCCTGGCTGTTAAATTTAGCCAAAGTCTTCACATCCAAAATAGAAGCTGCTGCTAAATTGATTTTCGTACCACCGGCATCTAATTTATCTAAACTTAATAGAGCGCCTTGAGCCACCGAAATTGTCGCACCATTGGTCGTCAATGAATTGATTACTGTATGACAAACAGCCTCCAACGTTGCATTCGTCAAGGTAGCGTTCTGTACAGTAAGCGTTCCCTCATTACGCACCACCGTACCGTTTGTAGTACTGCTCAGATTTTGGATTGTAGCCACCCCATAGTTGGTAAAATTACCATTAGTGATATCTGCTTTATCCGCAGTAAGCGTACCATAATTGACATACAGCGTATTATTTTTTGTCTCCATTTTGGAAAGTGAAGCCGATCCATAATTGACAAAGCCACCCACCGTATTCTGCGTTACATTAACGAGGTCAATGGAACCCGCCTGCGTAATATAAAGTCCGTTATTGCTTCCAAGGTTCAATTCAAAACTTGTATTTTTCCATGCCCCCTGCACGTAAATTTTTACATTGCTAGTACCATTGTTCGCATCGATTCTACCTGTAAAGGTTACACCAGATTTAACTACATACGATTTATTAGACTCGACAGAAATAGTTGAATTGCCCGATAGCGCTATTGCATCGGAAGGAACTACAACCGGTGTAGCTTCCACCGCTGCCGCTCTTAAGCTGCCACTTGCCAACGTCGTACTCGTCTTAGCGCCGCGCAAAACACTCGCTTTACTAGCCGAACCCGCGCTGATGCCACCCACATTGATCGCATTTTGCTGCCCCACTTCAATCATACTGATTGCGGCAACACCAAGTGGAGAAGTCTCTCTTAAATAAATATATTTTGCGAGTGTTGGAATCATGAGCTTACCAACAAAATCCTGCCCGGATTTTGCCTGACCCGCAGCCAACACATTCGCCCCACTACCCAACGTCGGATCATTATCAAAAAACTCCACCCGATAAAAGTATTTACCGCTGAATTTATCGTCAACTGCAACGCGCACATCGACAGCGCGTGTCGAATTCCACATAAAATCAGTTGGGACATTAACGCCAGCAGGAAATAAGGATGAAGAATCGGAGCCTGCAGTAGTATCGTTGTACAAATCCTTTACTTTCGAACAACTTGCCCCGAAGAGCGTAATCCCCGCAAGACCCACCAAGAAGAGATTAAAGCTTTTTATGTTACACATAATTAAATAATAATAGATCAATGTTAAACAATTCTATCAGTCGACCGAGACAGGACTTTAATATTTGGCTTTTATACAATACTATTAATGTCGAACTGCTTGAAGCAAAGATATAACTAATTTTAGTGAGTAAATGACAAAATGCGCAAGTCCAGTATAAATTGCAAATCTTGTAGCGGTTCAACTACACTGTCGCATAGAAAACTACAAAACTAGGTTATAGTTAAATAAAGATATTTTAGGAATATTATCCTTGCCAACGTTTACGGTACTCAGTTGGCGTCAAGGCCGTTTCTTTTAAAAAAAATGTACTAAAGTTATTAACGTCTGCATAACCGAGCTCCCAAGCAATCTGCTTAATGCTGAGTGATGATTCAGTAATCAGCTTTTTACTCACTCGAAGCAACTCTTCGGTGATCAGCTCTTTTGGCGTGGCCCTTAGCACATCTTTCGTTAAGTTAGTTAGTTTTTTAGTTGCGATATTTAGCTCTTGAGCATAGAAAGCTACACGTTTTTCTTTTTTTACATACTGCTCTACCAACTCCTGGAAACGTCTTACGAGCTTTATATCTGCACTCTGCCCCACCAGTTCATCCGACTGTCTATCTTCAGCATATATCGCAGCTAAGAGTACAATTTGTTTAACAATATTGTGAGCCAAATCGCGATATATCACCTGATTATAATTCTGCTTAGATAGTTTAAGCTGCATACCCACAAATTCATAGTAGGTTGCATACTCCATAGGCACACGCAACACATGGTAGTTATATTCGTTTGTATTAAAAGATTTGAAGTTTCGCAGAAAAGCAGTATCAACCGCCGTACGGGCAAAAAAACTTTCCGAAAAATAAATAATTAGAAAAGGTCGGGACTCATCTGGGTTAGCTTCAATTTTTATCCCCTTCGGAATCAACACCAGACAGTATTCTTCAATTTCTTTAATCTGATTATTGATCCGTATACTACAACCGCCCTTTGATACAAAAAGAACCACATAATTTTCTTTTGCTGTTGCATCCGTTACTTCCGAAGGCTCCTGCGCTACACCAATGACCCGCTGAACTCCAAATTCCATAATTATTATTTACTGCATATAAGGCCTGACAACCATTTCGTAATGCTGAAATAGGGAGCAATTTAGCAAATAAATCCCGAACACAAAAAAATGCATTTTCAAACCTTGAAATGCACTTCAAGTATAACCCTGATATACATGAACCCTTAAACATATTCCCAAGCAGGCAATCACCAACTACATGTAAAAAACTATAAAAGGTGCAGGGACAACAACAAACAAGAAATTATTTAAAATAAGTTTGAACTACAGATGTGCATGCAAATTGTTTCCTAACCAACTAATCTATCAGGCAAACCATTATCACCATCCACCCTCATTTTGAACAAATTATGTTAACCAGATTATAAATCTATATACATTATAACTTGAAAAGATAAAAAATTGTAATATGAACAGAAAAAGTAATCAAACTTAAAAAAATCAGCGAATCTAAGGTGTATTCCAGAAAGCTCAACGGACCTGAACGATCGTTGCCTTAACATAGATAATAATAAGCAAAAAAGAAAAACAGATTGGTTGTCAATACAATTTTTCCTAAAATGAAACAATACACAAATAATATAGATCATTCAAATATAAATCAAAAATTATATTATTTTATAAAAAATACCTAAAAAACTAATATTACATAATAAAAAAAACACAAACAGTTAAGTTAAGTATTCAGAAACGCGTATTTATACTTTCCAAGAAAAATAAAAAGCACTCTAAAAATATTAACAAAAGAAATATAAATCTACATTCACAGAAAAAAAAGAAGCTCAAAACAATCAAAACAGCATTATTGTTAAAACAAATTAATTAAAGAAAAACAAATAGACTAAAATAAATCAACAAAACACCAAACAAAATATTAAAACAAGTTGTTCAATAGAAAATCAGTATAAACAAAGTTGGATATATATGTTTTTAAACCAAGAAATATTGCCTTAAAACAATAATTTACCATAAAACATACATATATATAACGATGAAGAAAGTTGTTTTATTGCACAACCAACAGATATTTATAAAAAGTTTACAATTTTTTTTTGCACAAGTTGATATTAAGTCGTAATATTACAATTCAATTCAAAAGAAGTACAACTAACATATAAGAATTTAAAGTATTAACAATTAAATTAGAAACCAAAAAATAGAAAAATAACTAGAAATATCCAGGCTACAATAGCAATATAATTGCCTATACGCAAAGGCAAGCCGTTAGATCCTAGGCATTTCTGAAGATATCAGGGTTAAATTGTCCATTAAATTTTAACCCGCACTAGTAATAGTGCGGTATATCCAAATAATATCATCATGAATAAGAACGCAAAAAAAATGTACGTAGCTCCGTCCATTAGAGAGCACGTAGTTGAACTTGAGCAAGGCATTGCTGCAGGTTCTCAGGCACAACCAGGTTCAACACCACAAACCGACGGTTGGGGAGCAGGTCCAGACGGTACTACTACCGGAGAGGGTGCTTAATGTATAATCATCACATTACTTAACAACACGAAAAAGCACTAAAATGAGATTTCATCTGACTAAAAGAGCTCACTGGGTTGTTGCGATGGCAATGCTAGCAATCCCCGGGACATTAATCACAAGTTGCTCCAAGGACAACAAGACTGAAAATGTCGACAACAAAACAAATGTCCTCACTGTAGCGGTGGGGGGCATCAAAACCAGCGGCAACGATGGCGCAGTAAAAGTTGGCTCGGCGAAACCGAGCACAACGACAAGCAAAATCCATTCATTTTCCGATGTAGACATGGTTGTTTCGACTGACCACAATTTACCAACCATTACCAATGATGGGATAGCAGTAAAACGATCTGGCGGATTAGCCGCGGATGTCGCCCCTGGCGTCACTGAAGATATGGTATCAGGCACAAAATATGTTGTCTATATCTATTCGGGAACAACACTAATTACCGCCAAACAGCTGGTAGCAGGTACAGCAGGTACGATCGAAGGGCTTAATCCCGCCACATCTTACACATGGATAGCCCTTTCTTACAACACTTCCGATAACGATCAACCTGCTCTTACACCAACAAATGGATCGATTGCTTTGGCACAAAATAAAGATGTGCTTTATGCTTCAGGAACCGTAAATCTGGCAACAAACTCTAACATCAACATCCAATTCAGCCATAAATTTTCACGTATCGGAATTGAATTGAACACCAAGGGTGTATTTGGTAATATCACAGGTAATCCTACAGTCAATGTTACTGGACTAAACTTAGCCACAGGTAGCATCGCATTGCTTGATGGAACTGTTACAGCAGGCGCAAGCTTCACGCCAACGTTAACTTACGCCAACTTTACAAACATCGATCCGGCATTTAATGATGCAAAAATCGCTTACGTGTATACAGCATCCACTGCTGCACAAAGCGCAATTAATGTACAGGTCCAAAATTTAAACATTAGTCATGTCGACGGAAGTTTAGCGCGCACCTATTTTACTACCGCTTCAAACTTTCCCTTTGCAGTAACACCGCAACTAGGAAACAGTCATCGCCTGCTGTTGAATGTGGTGGAATCTCCATTAATCACAAATTACGGAGGACGCACTGTAAAATGGGCTCGGTCTAACCTGTTCTACAGAGGCAACAACGGCAATGGCCGCAATTATGCATTCTATGCAAATAATCAATTAACAGCTAGGGCTAACGGCTATTTTGCTTTCGGAAGTATTGTTCCTGGACAATTTGCAACTACGACAACAAATAATGGCGATCCATGTAAGTTGGTATATCCAGCAGGCCTATGGAAACAACCTGCAAAGGCAGACTTTGCTAACATGGTACGAGGAGATATTGAAGTAAATCAACTTACTGGGGCATTAGGTGGCCTGGGCCAAGTAGTTGACGCAACAGGAGTAACAGGACTTGCAAATATAATTACGAATCTATTGACTAATGCAACATCTTTGCTAGTAAATACAGCAGCACCTAATTCAGCATTAGCTCCTTCCACTCCATTTAATTATGGTCAGTACACATTAGCTTCTGGTGCAAACGGTGCTCCTACTTCAGGTTCGAATGCTTTTGGTGACGTAAACAGTGCATCCAACAGACTTCGCTTTTACTATAATGGTGAGATTTCAAATGTCAATATCTTACCCCTACTTGGAAACGGTGGTTTAGCAAATATTGGTTTAAATGATCTTAGTGTTGACATTGCAAACTTCCAAGTGGCAAACTTAAATCTCCCCTTACTCAGTAGTTACGGCAGAGCAACAACGCTTTGGACAAATGAACAAGGAGCTAATATTGTTGGCTTAGTTGGCGCAGGTACATGGGGTTATTATGGTAACGCTGGCCGTAGTCTAACTTTAGTTCCACTATCCTTAGGCACTCGATTCCACATGGCAAACAATACCGGCCAGCTTTTGAATGGAGTTAGCGCATTAGGTGCAAATGTACTAAGTACATCATTCAAAAACGTTCGCTGCGTACGCGTAAACTAAAAAAAAATAAGCATAAGATAATTTTTGGAGCTTCGGCGACCAAAAGTGGACGGCTAGAAATTCTAGCCGTCTTTTTTTTGAAATGTAGTACTTAAGCTACCTATCAAATTTTTACATGATTTTAGCATTTTTTAACAGGAGCAATTCCGTATAATTTTTTTACATTTGGGCCATCAAGTCATTTTTTTTGCGTTCGACTTGATAATATTAATGGATAGAATGGGGCGAAGGCGTTCGCCCCATTTATTTTACCCATCAGTATACAACTGTGTTTATAGACATCAACTGATCAATTTTTAAACAAAAAATGCCCCAAGCAAGAAACTTTCCCCGAATGACACCATAGCTTTTCTTCGGCTGGTTAAATGGCTAAATAACTTTTCAGCCCAGCTACATCTGGTCGCTAGCATGAATTTCGTCTAGGGCAAAAAGCGGCTTACGATGCTTCGACCCTTCAAACCAAGCTGGAAATTCTTGCGAAAAAGAAATTTTCACTTTTAAAAAACGTCCTTTTTGCTGTTTTAAGCCAAATGAAACTGGGTAACATATCGGATCTTCGGCAATAAGACCAGTATTGATCTTATATGTCCCGATGTTCACGTAAAATATTATCGTTTGAGGTTTCTACCGCTATTTCATCCGGAAGAAATAGATAATGTGCCGGATCCAATAGAAAATTAAGCTGAATTTGCGAAGCCATTCTTTCATTCGAAAAAGGAAAAGCAATCTCTACATCCTTACTATCAAATAATAGCCAATTGTAACTATAATCCGTTGTTCCCGATAAGCCATCATTCAGTGTTGTTTTTCCATTCGCTGGAAAATCTTCCAAAAAAGAAGGTTTAAACTGAGGATGTATTCCTTGGAGCAATGAAGGCAAATAGGGTTTATTTAATAGTGTGAGCCATTGCTGCCGGTATTGCTCGAGACTGCCGTTGACTTCAGCCAACTCGACAGCTCCCCCGAAGAGCAATAACAGCATCAAGTCTAATGCCAGTTACAGAAAATAGAATTGCGCAAAATAGAGATTTTGCACACGATAATCCACAGTTTTTACACCCCATTATTCATTTTATTCAAGTAGCTTTGATCATCAGTTTTCAAAAAACGCCGCATTAGACCCTAGTGTACCTATTCAAAGGTATTGACTAAATCGTATTGTAAAACGCTCATTAGATAAAATTGCAGTGAAAAGATTAAGTATGGGAAAAATATCAGATCAGCAATTAGCAGAGATAATTTCAAAAAGAATACTGGAAATCATAAATTTAACCGGGCTGACCATCGAGAGCCTTGCCAGTCTGGCTAATGTTTCCACATCAACTATCCGGAGTGCTTACCGTAAAAACAGTTCACTATCTGTAGACAGTCTATCAAAAATATGCTTACCTTTTACTATAAAGCTTTCAGACTTTTTTGATCCAGCTTTATCGTTAAAAATTGAAGTAGAAAACCTGCCCCATTTGATGTACTTGAAAAAACGCCTTATTGTAAATGGAGAATTAAAAAACTCCAAATTACCTATAGATGAAAGAATCAATCGGAGCGAGCACTCATTGCCAATATTATCCTCCAATCCAATTACTTTGAGACCCCAAGAACAATCGATACGATGATCCGTGATTTTAAAAAAGAGTATCAGATAAATTTCACTCCCGAGAGATTATACGCCTTACTTTTAAAGCATTTAGGCAGTGGGCTGCTCAACAAAAGGGCTTTACCGAAATTAGCTCAAAGAATACCAGCCAGTAGGCGCCCTTACCTCTACTTTAAAAAAGAGTCGAAAAAGCAAGGATAGACTCCCCTAATTAAATCAGACGAAAGGAAAGCGGATTGTTGCCTGTCTGTCGTTTAAAAAAATTGCGAAAATTAGATTCATCCGAGAATCCCATTTCATAGGAAATCTGAGATATCGACAGATTAGTATGCTGAATATAGCGCAAAGCCTGCTCAGTGACAACAGTCGATATGACACATTTAGCCGATTTACCGCTAACAGACAAACACAACTCCGTCAGCTTCCGTGGCGAAAGGTGCATACGGTCCGCATAATATTGTACACTGGTATGCTCGCGGTAATGCTTATGTAAAAGCACGGAAAATCTATTAAATGACTGAATAGATGTAGTCTCTACAGATGACCGCACTGTGTCCAACGTTAGCATTTTTTGATACCCGTCTAGTAATAAAGATTCAAAGCAATGATGCGCAACCATCCTATCGATTGCACAATCCCCAGTACATCCTCGCAAACGCGCCACGATAAGTTTCTTAAAAACCAGATATGATCTGCATTCACGCATTGACAGAAAAGGATGATTTCCAAAAAATAATCCCGAATGCAGTATTTCAGTATCATCTTTCGACCTTTCGTAAAAGTCTGCTGTGAACCACAGCAAGTATCCTTCTGCAACTTTAGCTTCAGCAAGCTCGACTTCGTATTGTGGTCCGATGAATATGAGTTCGTTTGCAGCAAAATCATAGGACAATCGACCAATTTTTATACGGACAGGCGAGCAGGTACGAATAATTGAAAAAACCGAAGCATTGTGCAGCCTCTTACTAAGATGACTACAATATTCAGCGAGATGAAGCACATCAAACTGCCGCTCTTTTTTTCCTATAACTGATTTACAAAATTCCATTTCCTGAACAAATTCTTCTCAAAATCAATAATATCCAGATTTTCACAGAGCATAGTATAATGATAGATAGAGTTCAACATCTTTCGGGGAGATTGTTTTGAAAAAACAAGTTTTACACCACTATCCAAAAATCTCTTTTTTTCATCTGCACTTTCGCTGGCAGAATAACCAAATAAACGAATCATCGGATACCGACGTCGCAATAAACGAGCCGTTTCCATACCGTCCATCTCCGGCATATGCAAATCCAGAATACACACATCTGGATGATCGATACTCTTCTCAAGGAGATGAACAAGCTCCTTTCCATTGTGACAAGAATATAGCATCTCATAGTTCCCCATTTCGCGAGCCAAATGTTCAATTACTTTCACGTGCAATACATTATCATCTACAAATGCAAGTTTTAATTTACTGTCCATGGAGGTGATTGCTAAATTATAAATTTGACACCTTATAATCTACACGATGGCTGTGCTTAAATTCACGATTGAAACACATGTACATTGACTTGTCGAAACTTTCCTGTATAATTAAAAGCATTTCAATTTTAGGCGCGATATATCTCTGTTTACTACTCATATTTAGGTCAATTATAATTTTTTCTACAAACTTGTACGAGCTATTTTAATTGTAAATTATTAGTCTAATTCAGACTAGAAAAAAAACATTACACTCTGATTACAAATAAGATACATAGAAATATTTTTGATTTTCAACGGGACTTTTGTACAAATAAAAACATTTACTAACCAAATGGTTATTTTAAAGGCATATCTTGTAATTAGTTAAAAAAAAATAGTTATATTTGGATAGGTAGAATTGTAGTCTGAATTAGACTAATCTGTATAATCTAGTATCTTTATGCTCAGACAATAGCAAAAAGTTTACCTCATGATTTTTAATTTTACTTTATTGAATCCTACTTCAATATCTTTCATCTACCTTGCATTTGTTGACGAGCAACAACAGCAATTCTTGATTAAAACTCCTTTAAAAATTATTCCATCTCAATGGGATCAAGAAAAGCAAAGGCCCATCAATATCTATTTAAAGAAATTTAAAAAGCTAAATACAAAGCTCGATGTGCTAAAAATTGCAATAGCATCATATATTGCTGACTTAAAGCTTAATAAAAAGGAATTTTCACTACGGGCAATCAACCGATTGGTCAAAAAATGCTGCACAGACTCAGAACTTACACTTCCAGCAGGAGGACTGCTACAAAGTGTAGACAATTTTATCAAAAGCCGAATACACCTGATTACCCCAACCACGCACAAACGATACCTGGTTTTCTTCCGCTTATTAAAACGCTTTGAAGGCTATCAGAAGAAATATCTTATGCTGGAGCAAGTGAATAGCACATTTGTACAGCAATTTATTGCATATGGCGAAGCGGAAAACTATAGTATAAGTACGATCCACCGCACAATTCACTTCGTACGAACAGTACTTAATTTTCTGGAGAAAAGAGGGGTCAGAACATTTGTTTATGAGTTAGAACTTCCCAAGGTCCGGAAAATAAACCGTGCCATAAGCCTTAATGAAGACGAAATTAGTACCATAAAAAATGTAGACGTACCAGCTCATCTAAAAGCCGCTAAAGACTGGCTGATAATTAGCTGCTACACAGGGCAACGCGTATCTGATTTTATGAATTTCAATCTCGATATGATGGAAATTCTAGATGGCAAGCCCTGCTTATCCTTTACCCAGCAAAAAACACAGAAAAGCATCTTACTCCCACTACACCCAACTGCATTAATTATTATGTCAAATAATGGGCACAGCTTCCCTCACAAAATGACTGCCCAAAAATATAATGAACAAATCAAGGAAGTCACTCGCCTAGCAGGCATTACTACATTGGTAAAAGTTAGAAAGCGCAAAGGGTTTCGCGCCTCAGATCAGCTTATCCCAAAATGTGAGGCCATTACCAGCCATATTGGGCGAAGAAGTTTTGCCACAAACTTTTATGGTAAAATTCCGACAGCCTTACTAATGGATGCAACAGGACATAGTACAGAGCAGATGTTTCAGCGCTACATCAGTAATGTTGATACGGAACGCACGCGCACCCTAGGCACTTACCTGGAAAGCATGTACCAAAATCGAAGCAGGACAAAAGAACAGCAGTTGAGCAGTTAGATTCAACAAATAATCTGGGAAAACCATACGCTTATCTATTCAGCTGATCACCAACTGATTTTTTTAGCGACGTCTCAAGGGCATCTTGATGAACCATTAAGGCTGTACTTTTATAGCATAAATATTCTTTCGTGAGATATATAAATCCCCGGAAGGCATTGCCCCTGCCCCAAGAATTCTTAGCCAAATAGTACTCTCGCCCATTTTCATCTTTAGCTAAGCCTATAATATGTAGCGCATGATCGTCTGTTGTTTCCCATGCATCAAATGCCTCTTGGCGCATCAAGGGGTCAACTTTGCGCTCGGCTTGCGGCCGCACAAATTGATACCTCTTTTCTTCCGTTGTCATCATCGACGCTGACTTCTGAGGGACATAAGCGATACCATAAGGCCAGGAAAAACCAGGCTCCGAAATATCGATTGTACACGCTACCGTAAAACCTTTTTTTAAAGCCCCATCAACGACAGCGGTAAGTTCTTTCATAGGTATATTATAAAATTGACTGAAAGACCAATTGTCGGGAATCAAAAAAACAAAAGATTTATAGTAAGGAGCCGTGGTAACGGAGGCAATATGGATATATTGATCCGGATCAATGCCTATAAACTCATCAGCAAAGCTACGCGCTGTATATATTTTACCCTGGTAGTCAAAATGATCAGGCACTTTCCCCAGATAGTCGTCCATCACAGCCTCGATATCGCGCTCCCAACTGCTTTTCAGGACTCTTGCCTTTACCATACCAGACAGTGTGCTGTTCAAAATAGCGCGCATGTGTTTAAAATTACCCGGGCGATTCCCCGCTTTAACGCCAGTATAAACAGCCGTCGGCATCGCCCCATGCAGGCGCAACATGTCTATCACATCATGAAGCTGCCCACCCTCATTTAATTTTAATCCACCATGCAGGCGGAGGTAATTCCGCGCCCGTTCCAGATAGGCCATCCGGACCGTATACAACGGCGAAATCGCCATAGGAGTTTTACCCATTCGGATCATTTCTGATTCAAGAAAGGAGTTCCCAGTATAAGACCAACAGGTATTGGAAGCACCTTGGTTCTTCACTGCTGTACATTCTAACCGGATCAAATCAGTAAAGACAAATTCTGACCGCCGCAGCGTCGAACTATGCGGATAATAAAATCGGTAAAAAAGTCCAATACTTACCAAAATAGAAAATGTGACGGCCAAGAGGATCCGAGTTTTCCGCTTTTTCATCATAATCTACCTCCACATATAAAAGCTGTAAAGGTGGGCAATAACCTTCTTAAAACCCAAAAAAACAGCAAGCCCAACAGAATAACACAGGCTGGACAAACGAAATATATAAACAGCAGCATAACATCCGTTTGCGGCTTAACCCAACTAAACAAAAATTTGATGATAAATACCAATGGCAAACGGTGATAAGCAAATATAAAAAAACTTGCACTAACCAAAAAGTGATTTGTACACCAGCTACCCTTTTCAATAAAATAGCCCGTCACAGCTACCGCAGATATCAAACCCAACAATACATTGGTACAATACAAATAGCTCCACCCACCCTTTCCAAATCCATAAAACGCTGCTACGATCAATAGCATATAACATATCAAGGGCCAGGGTAAAAAGGACTTGAAGATAAGCACAAAGTTCTTATTATATAAACTAAAATAAGCCCCTGCTGAAAAGAAAAAAAAGGATACACTGCTCCATCCTGGCAGGTAAAAATAGGGATTCAAAACCCACACTACCCCAGTTATCAGCACGGCAAATATACCCAACTTCCTAATTACAAAGTAAATGATCGGGGATAGCAGTACAACCACCATCAGATCACGAATAAACCAAAATGGCGAATTGATAGGTAAATTTTTTGCTGCCTGCCCATGCACATGGGAAGTGTCCCACAAAGACCAAAGCCAATCGGCGACACTGTACTGAACTATAGGCTTATTGGAGCCCGACAATAGTTCCCCAAAAAAGGTTTGTGCAAAAAAGAAAAAAAGTAATACCAACAAATTCCAAAAAATATATGGAATCAGCAAACTATTTATCCGCTTTCTTAACTTATTAAAATAATCCAAAAACGAAAAAGACTCCGTACCATAAAAAAAAAGGAAACCAGAGATAAAAAAGAAAAGTGGCACACATACCTCAAACACAAGCTTCGAAAAGAGAAAAAAAACCTGTGCAAAAACAGCAAATTGACCAATGTCAACCTGTCTCGCGCCTTGAATGATAATATTTGAAAAATCCGTATGAATAAAAACCACTCCAACAATCAGCGGAAAACGTAAAAAATCAATAGTATTCGACAAGAGCTGTTCTGACGTCAAATAACCTAAAGTCGAAGGGTGAGAATGTTCTCTTTCCATGAATTGGATTCGGTTGTCTTGATTATTACCGTAAATTAAACATTTTCAGGCAAATTTCCTTCTTTTTTTTTCATTATAAGAAACCTCGTCCCAAATTTCTGCTTTGATTATTCCTTATCAGAATTTCGATTATCGCTTTCCTCAAGCTTACCAGCAGCAATCATTTCATTCACATCAGACATGTCCCCCATTTCCAAATGTTCGATCGCCTCAGCCTGCTCTTCTGAGTAGTGGTCAATAAAGAATGTACAACCTATTGGAAAATGATCAGAGCCTATAGACGGATACGTAAACAGTTTATCAATAAACACCGTTGGGCTATGGAATAAAAGATCCAACGGCACTCTGAAAAACCAATAATTCGCATGGAAGGTCGATAGTATACCCCTGCCGATACGGGCGTCGATTAATTTACTTGTTTTTTTAAATAGGAGCGAAGACTTTGCCCAAGCCACGTTATTAAAATCTCCAGTAACAACGACGGGCACTTTATAATCAGTTACGCGCTTTGCGACACTGAGCAGATCGCCATCACGCTCTTTGCTATTTTCTTCTTCTGTTGGACTTGGTGGCGGTGGATGAACAGCAAAAAAAACAAACCGATGCCCATCAGGAGTTTCCAGTTCGGCCTCGATACTCGGAATATCATCAGCTACAAAATAATGTACCTCACTTTTATTGATTTTCAGATTAGTATAAAAATGCATGCCATAGGTATTGTCTAATGTTACCTTCTCATAATTAGCGTAATCCTTTTCCAATACACGCAAGGCTCTTTCCCATCCAGCATCACTTTCCATGGTCAAAAAAATATGAGGTCTCTCTTTCTGAATCAGCTCGATAAAGCGATTATACGCTGTATTGAATTGCAGTATATTACAAGAGATTACCTTAATGCTATCTGATGCACCATCACCCTTTTGATACGTTTCTCTGCGCCAAAATTTGGTATAGCGAATCAATATATAGCTATGGTATACAATCATAGTGAACTGTATACCCTGAAGCCACCAAATCCAAGGATCATCGCCTACCAAATAAAAACCCAGCGTAACGGTGGGCACCTGAAAGACCAATAACTGCAATTTGACGAACTCAGCTACCCGAAAGACCCAGTGTTGGCTTTGGACAAAGGGTAATACACTCAGTATAATCAATATACTCGAGACTAAAATATAGAAAATCAGCATATCGCTAGGGCTAACATTTTCAACAAACTTAAACAAATTATACAGATTTCATCAAATGATTGTATTCGATTGGTTTTAGACCGTTAAAAATCGTTTTACACCTTCTCCTCATAGTCTACCCTCGTTTTAGATAACGCGTGCGGGAAATTTGTATGGATATATGCAATCATTTCCTCTCGGATATAACAGCGGAGGTCAAAAGCCTGACCCGAATTGCGGCAGCTCATCAGACACCGAATTTCCATGGTACGCTCTTTAAGATCAGTCACCTGAAGCACATTGACCTGACCATCCCAAAGCGGATGCCCGGAAAGTAGTGTGGTAAATTTCTCACGTAAGAGCTGTACAGGTACCGTAAAATCTGTATAGATAAATACTGTTCCCAATATTTCAGAAGTAGTCCGCGTCCAGTTCTGAAAAGGCTTCTCAATGAAATAAGTAATGGGCAATACCAAGCGGCGCTTATCCCATATATTCACAACCACATAGGTCAGGTTAATTTCTTCAACACGCCCCCACTCTCCTTCAACCACCAATACATCATCCATGCGAATGGGCTGCGTAAAAGCGATCTGAAAGCCTGCGAGCAAATTCCCGAGCGACTTCTGTGCTGCAAACCCAATAATGATACCGCCCACACCTACGCCTGTCAACAAACCCGCGCCAATCTTTTGCATACTATCAAAACTTAGCAGAATAATTGCCAAAGAAATCACAATAATCAGCGTAACAACCACCTTTCGGATAAAGACGATCTGAGTTCTGATCTTCCTTTCACGCAAATTATTCTCCTTGTTGATATCAAAACGATGGTAAAGATAATCTTCAAAAACCTTGATCCCTTGTATCAATACTAGTGCAAAGAAACTGACCAGTAAAAGTTCATTAGTCTTGCTAACAACACGTAGCGTCCTTTCGTTAAATTGAGCAAACGGCAGCAAACTGTTAAATAAAATCAGAGGTATAAAAACACTCAGAATACGGTTAAATCGTTTGACAAAGGAACGGAATACACTGTAAGACTCCTGCTGAATCGCTTGCCTTCGCAAAAGCGGTATAAAAATCAGCTTAATCAAAAAACCGACCAAAAATGAAATTAGAATTAATGCAATATTCCATAGCCATGAAGGCCATTGCTGTGAAAGTTGGATTAATGTTTCGTTCATCATGCTTTCTTATCTGTGTTTACGTTTTGTTCCTATAAAAGAATAACTGTTAAGAACGGCTAACGTTTGCATTATTTTCATAAAGATAGAAGGAAACATGAGTTAGAATACATTTCCATATTGCCACAAACCGTATTTTAAAATCGATCTTTGCATAGGAATCGTACTATTAAACGATTATAAAAACAAAAAAAAATGACAAAAAAAATCAAAAAAATTAAAAAATACTTTTTAAAACAGAAAAAAACTAGGATAATCTAATAAAATCATGAAAAAATCCATAAAAATTCAATAAAAAATCATATTTGTTTGGTATAAATCGTTTTTAAAAGCATTAAAAACATTATAAATATCAAAAAGAAACAAAAAATTCTTAAAAATTTTAAAATAAAAACAAAAAAAGCTATATTTACAACACCTTAATAGGTTTATAATTGGTTATTTAAAGGTTTTCATCTCCCCGATTGAAAACCTTTTTTGTTTTTCCCATATTTTACGCTCATACCATACAACACAAAATTAGATTTAGAGAGAAAACCCAATTGGTATGATACACAGTCCAATAATATGATTAACAATCCCACCATCATATCTAAATTCTCAGCTATCCAAAAACATGACCATTGTTAATAACCTTTTGGTATGTTTTTTGAGCCTAAACAGCCTATTGCAAGGCAACTAACAAAATATGTACATCAGCATGCGATCTACTATAGAAAACACAGATACCGTTTATTGATGATGGAAATAAACTAGCACAATAAACTTTCCAAGAAAAATTAAACCAAAACATAGAGATAACAATGAGCAAGAAAAAAGACAATTCTAGATGGCTGAATGTGGCCATATCCTGGGGAGCGAGTATCGTCATCATCGGGGTACTATTTAAAATTCTACATATCGGCGGCACCACAGCCAATTATATGATCGGAATCGGTTTAGGGGTAGAAGCCTTCCTTTTCTTTTTAATGGGGTTCAATCCGCCGCCACCGGAACCAGACTGGACCCGTGTCTATCCTGAATTGGACGAAAAATTTAATGGTGAACTGCCACAAAGAGCGAAAACTGTTGTCGCCCAGCCGGCCGGCCCCTCAGCAACTGCAGCTTTAGACAAAATGTTTGCCGATGCCAATATCGAACCAGCAAGCATCGAAAATCTAGGCCGAGGCCTACGTGACTTTAGTGAAAAGGTATCTGCCATAAATAAGCTTTCCGATGTCTCATTAGCAACAGAAGAATTCACCAATAAGCTGCGAACAGCGACTTCCAAGTTTGACAACCTGAGCATCGCCTTCGAAAAAGCCTCCGAAAACCTTGTCGCGATGTCAAATACTTCAGGCGATACGTCCAACTACCACCAGCAGGTAAAGAGTTTGACAACAAATCTAAGCCAGCTGAATGAGATGTACGAACGCGAATTGCGCGATTCGGCATCCCATTTACAATCGATGAACAAGTTTTATGAGAATCTGAGCTTTACCATGCAAAACTTCAACGAATCGCTGGATGATTCCAAAGCATTTAAAGATGAAGTGGGCAAGCTTGCTAAAAACCTGAATGCCTTGAACGCCATATACGGCAATATGCTGAGCGCGATGAATCAGCCGCGTGTGTAATTAATTCATGTATTACTTAAATCAAAAACAATGGCATTAGGAAGAGAAACTCCAAGACAAAGGATGATAGGCATCCTCTATCTGGTCTTGCTCGCCTTATTGGCGCTCAATGTACCGGACTCCATCTTGGATGCATTCAAAAATATCAACAACAGTCTCGAAACATCCAAATCGAATGTCAGCACAGCAGTACAGCAGCTGTTCACTGCATTTGAAAATACCAAGCTGAAAGAAGAGCCTGCACGTGCGAAGCCCATCTATGACAAGGCAAAAAAAGCTCAGGCAATTATCGGCGAACTCAACCAGTATATAGCCTCTCTAAAAGAAGAATTTGTCAAACAGGGCGGTGGATATGACGAAGAAAAAGGCGATCTAGCCCAGCGTGAAAACGAAGACATCTCTCCAAATCTTATGATCAATGAGAAAAAAGGCACCGTATTAAAAGACAAAATCAATGCTACGCGCACAAAATTGCTCGCCCTGCTCACACCTGAAGAACAAAAGATGGTATCATTTTCCTTGGAGGCAAAAGATCCAGAAAAAGCCGTTAATGGCAAAAAATCATGGGAGGAAATCAATTTCGGTAGCGGCACCCCTTTAACCGCTGCGATGACCATTTTAACGAAAATACAAACAGACGCGCAGAATGCAGAATCTGATGTAGTTAAACTTATCTTGGGCAAAATGGATCAGGCGGTGGTCAATCTAGATAAATTTGCAGCAGTTGCTGTTGCCCCAACATCCTACTTAGTACAGGGCCAGCCCTACAAAGCAGAAGTATTTCTGACAGCATCCGATTCCAAATCTCAACCCGCAATCTCGGTCAATGGATCAGCACTTCAAGTAGTTGATGGAAAAGGGGTATATGCAGTCAATACCAGCCGTGAAGGAATCTATACCTGGACCGGCGTGATCAAAGTCAAACAGACCGACGGATCATATAAGGAATATCGCACCCCTGTACAGACCTATCAAGTAGCACGCCCGTCGGCCGTCGTCTCACCCGACAAGATGAATGTACTCTATATCGGTGTAAATAATCCTATTTCGGTATCAGCCCCAGGAACGCCAGCCGATAAAATCCGTGTCAGCATGAGCGGAGGCAGCATTTCAAGTGCCGGTGGCGGCAAATACAATGTGAAGGTAAGCTCTCCGGGAACAGCACATATTTCCGTTTCTGCCGAGGTAGCACCTGGAAAAACACAAACATTGAGTTCGACCGAATTCCGTGTGAAACGCATCCCAGACCCTATTGCCAAATTTGCGGGCAAAACAGGTGGCTCTATGGCTACCGTGGCACTTAAAGCACAAAATGCACTTTTCGCGAAATTAGATAACTTTGACTTCGACGCTACCTTCAGGGTAACCAAGTTTACGATGATCATTGCCAAGCCACGGGCTGATGCCATCGTATTATCGACATCCGGAGGGCAGCTGAGTTCGAGCATGTCTTCGGCACTAAATGGAATTGTACCGGGCACCCGCGTAATCTTCGACAATATCGTTGCAGTAGGTCCTGACGGAACATCCCGCCAGCTCAATGCTGTCGCTTTAACGGCAAATTAATAGAACCATACAACGAAGCTAAAGCCCAGCTTTATTGAACTGGGCTTTACTTTATACTAATTTAAACAGCAAGCCAAGATTTATACCATCCTAGCCCTCTTTTTTGGGCTCTTGCCCATCTGGAGACCTAATTACTACCCCGTTATCTACAAGCAGTTTAATCTCAAGTCCAACAGACTTCTTACCAACGCCCCCAGTACGAAATACAGTCATCCACGCAAAAACAAAATTGGCTTGCAGCGATGATTAAATAGACTGTACAGCAGTATATATCAACACAGTGCTTCACCAATTCATGTACATAAGCAAAAAAATAATTTTACTGCCTGTTATTCTTTACTTTCTGTAGTGGACAAGCTACATCGTTCCGGTGTGATCGTTGCTCTTTAGTAAAACCAATTTCCATTGATAGAAATAAGATGTCTTATAAAGGAAAATGTCCAAAAAAAAAACTAGTCTCTTAATAAAATAATCGGTCTTCCTAAGTACACAAACCAGTTTCACGATTTAGCACTGTTGCTCAATCATTTTTTTTCTAAAAATGAAAAGTTCCTTATGGGGTCGCCATATTGATCAGCATACCTCTTTTAATCAACTTTGAAATGAATTAAATAATATATTTTTTAATCATTAGCGTGGTAAACTTCGAGTGATAATGATTGAATAGATAGCATTACTAAACAAGCAATTAAAATCGTAAAAATGGAAGAAACAAAAAGACTGAGGACAACCTATGCACCTCCAAAAATCACTTTACTGACAATAGCGATGGAACAGGGGATCGCGAAAAGCTCAGCTATACTTAGGCCGGGCGATATCTATCACCCAGATCAGCCCGTCACCCAAGACTGGAATGACAAGGGCGTCTCTGGTAGTAAAGATTTCGATATGTAAAATTACTCGACATTTTTATAAAATAGATTGAAAAGTATACAATGAATTCAACAATAAAAAAAACAACGAAATTAATATGGCCTTTGATAGTCTTAGGCATTTGTTCTGGAATGTTAGCGTCTTGTTCAAAACGTGATCAAGCAGAGGTTTCCGAAAATGGAGAAACAAAACTCATATTCCAAATAAAAGGAATTGATGAGGGCACTGTAGCAGTTGCAAAACTAGAAATGCCCACAGGTAAAACGAATGAAAAGGAGTTATCACATCCTTTTGCACTCGGAAAAGAAAAATTGGTGACTACGCCAACTGTAGATGCACTGGTTAGCATGGAAGTCATAAAGACACAAGGAATGTCCGCAAAAAAAACTGTAGTTAGGAATGCTGTGGATACACTAAATAAAACTGCGATTGCTCCGAAAGCTGCTTTAACGTTAATGCCAAGTGGAATTAAATATCGTTTGATGGTTTATGATCAATCAAGTACAACATTAATAAAAGATGTCGAAGCTGTGTCGGGTACTAATCCCAATATTCAAGTCGATGGCGGAAAGACCTACCAATGGGTCGCAGTATCGATTAATGAAGCTACCCTTCCAACAATCAGCAACAATACCATTTCAGCAGCCGCGCTGGCCAATAAGGATGTGATATATGCTTCTGGTGTTATTACTGCTAATGTTGGAGAAAATTACTTAAACATCACGTTTCAACGTAAAACGACCCGATTGGATGTAGATATCGATTCGAGAGGGATATTTGGTGGAATCACCAATTTTGAATCACTAGACATAGGAACAGGCACTGGAGCGAACTTTACTAGCTTAATACGCTCTGCAAATTTCAACATCTTAACCGGAACATGGTCTGGCCATACCGCAGTTACTCCAACAGCCAATGTAAGTCATATCACTAATAAAAATACTGCTACGGACAACTTTGTAAAAACACTATCTGTTTATACAGTGATTCCTGCAGGTACAACAATTGCGGCTAACAGTTTAACCTTAAAGCCCATTTTTCAAATTGCGATGGATCCCTATGTACACATTCAACCATCCAATACCAATGTAAAAACAAGAACTTATGGGGACAATAATACCTATCTATCCTTTAGCAATGCGAGTTTCGCGCCATTAGCAGGAGATCAATATCGCATTGCAGCCCGTATGATAGAATCTCCTCTTCGGGTTGCTGGAATTTCCTGGGCACGGGCAGATCTGTATTACGATTCCCGATCTGGAGCATTAGACCGCTATAAGTTCAGGCCAGATGCCGGTTCTTATCATTGGATACTTAATAGTAATTCAATGGATACAGAGAAAAATGGCTATTGGAATTGGATGTCGTTAACGCCAACTGGAACACCAGGTTCTGGTGACCCTTGTGCATTGGTTTATCCTGCTGGACTATGGCGAATGCCAAATTTGAATGAAATGACAACACTTGTAAATCGCGAAGCGTCCCTTTATCAATGGCCAAACACCAGACAAGATCGTATCAATGCAATATATGGTTATAGCGGTGTTAATCGAATGTGGCCGCTAGATGAACCACAACCAGCATCTTATGGTAAGTTTAACGATTATTCGGATCATTTTATGCTGATGTTTAATGGTTACAGAAATCTAAACGGCGGACTTTCAAGTTCAAGAATGACATTAAATCATATGGTTAAGGCTACGTCAACAGGAAGTGATAATAGAGAGGTATATGTATTTATGTATTATCAAACGTCAGCCGAAAATGGGACAGCAGGACTCGCTTTATCACAAAGAGCTACCGTGTCTTACTTTGATAGTGTCACCCCTGATCTACCTTGGCAACATTCTTCAACGCAATTGCTTTCATTAACCAAAAGAGAGATTGCCTCGCTAAACAAATTACAGGGATTCAACGTCCGCTGTGTACGAGCACAATAAGACAACACATAAATAGCTTATCTTCTTTACGGGGAGATGTTCCTATCCAAATTCAGCGAGGAAACATCTCCCCTTCTAAAACAAATAAAATCTCAACATTCAACAAACAGCTGAAACATACATCCATTAATGCGTTGGAAAAAACAAGCGAATAACCGTTCCCTTACCTGGCTTACTGGAGAGATTAACAGTACCGTTCAAACGCTCCATCAACTCCTTTACCAATGAAAGCCCTATTCCCGATCCCTGCGCTTCAACAGTGTTGCTCGCACGCTCATGCGCTTTAAATACAAGCTCCAAATCTTCTTCCGGAATACCAATCCCATTATCTTCCAAATAATAGACAGTCCCTTTGCTCGTATTTTCACTATAGATAGCAAGATAATCCTGCTCTGTCTGCTTGGCGTATTTTACAGCATTAACAATCAAATTAAAAAAAATCTGATACACCACACCACAGTCTGCTTCCAGCTGGAGGAGATTCCCCAATCTAAACGCCAACTGCGATTCGGGGTAAATAAGCTTAGCTTCAGCAATCCATTCGACAAGTTTTTTATCCATCTCGATACATTCCCTAATGGGATTGACAGCACGTATTTTATTGATCTGCAGAGTTTGGTTAATGATAGACTGAATATTCTCTATCGCACCGCGCATATTTTCATACCACTTTTGCTGAACATGTTCCGGTAAACTGATATCCTTTTGACGCAACATATCGTTTCCCATCTTCAAAATAGACAATGGATTTTTTAAATCATGGGAAAGCGTATTGGACAAGAGATCCAATTTTCTATTGAAAGAAATTTGCTCCTTTTGGCTCTCCGCTTTCTCATAGGCAAGCTTTCTTTCAGTAACATCCCACGAGGAGTGTAGAATAGCATAGGTATTTCCCTTCTCGTCCAGCAAGGCTTTATACTCGAAATCAAAGTATCTTCTGATAATATTTTTGCCGGATACGATATCAGCAGGTGTATCCTTGGCCCGATAGGTAATTCCGGTTTTCCAAACATTTCTTAAAATAGATGAAAATCCTTCTTTTTCAAAACTGGGAAAGCAAGCACTTAAAGTACGTCCTATAATCGAGCTGTCTGCATGCCAAGTACGCAGCATCGCCTGATTGGCAAAGGCAATATTCAAGTCCGCACTATCATAGATAGCCGTAGCTAGCGGAGACTGCTCCAGTACCGAAAGCAAAAGGTGCTCATCAAAAGGCATAAACAAAAATTTAGTTTTCGTGTATCAATAAATATATGGGAATTCTAAACAAATTTACGCAACAGAAATAATGCCATTATTGCACTCCTTTACACAAAGAAAAATTAAAAAATAGCTGTAAAAAACGCATATACCAGTATCCTAACAAATTAGCCGCGCGCGCGGCCTGAGACAAATCAACAAAAGATTGAATGGATTGATATTGCGCATTCGCCGAAATTAGCAGTATTAGATAAACCAATTTATAAACCAAATTCACGATTACTCTTAATTCTCGCTGTCCACAAACGCGAATCTCGAGAAAATCAAACGAATACTTCAAGTAGTTTGAAAATCGGCAGAATTTAACCGAATGAATGATGAAAAAGTATAAAAAGCATTTCATGCACCTCAGCTTAGCTGTGATTTTCGGTCTCCTTTTTAATTCCTGCAAGGAAAAAGAAGGTGCTAGTGAAGATCCAGACAAAGGTATTTCAGGCAAGGCCGTTTTTACCGATTTTGCCCCTAAAAAAGGAGCAGTCCGCACAAGGCTGTATATTCAAGGAAGTAATTTCGGCAGCGATGTCAACAAAATCAAAGTCTTTATCGGTGAACAGGAACTCAAAGTTGTGGGATCAAATGGGAGTCAGATCTATTGCATGATCCCGCGGTACACCAGCTCTGGAAAAGTCAAAGTCGTCATCACCCGAAACTCCGGAGAAGCAGTCGAACATGTTTTCCCCGATGAATTTCAGTATGCTAAAAGTACCGCCGTCGGCACGCTTGTCGGTAATGTGGATGAAAACGGCAACTCATCCATTATAGATGGTAATTTTGATGAGGCAAGATTTGCCTATCCAGCGTATATAACCTACGAGCCCGAAAGCAATGCACTCTTCGTAACCGAACTGGACAGAGCCGTCCGCCGCGTAGACCTGCAAACCAAAACAGTCTCCACACTGATTACCAATGGACAGGCCGGTTTCACAAAAATGCAGACGACTACATTAAGTGCTAATACCGATACCTTATTCCTCACCGATGACAACCAGAATCTGACAGCCAGAACCAAGGTCGCCATTGCCTATTCCCTCCGCTCCGAAAACTACCGCCGGGTACATCCTTATCTCTATGATCCTGCCGCCTATTCATGCGCCCCACACCCCATTCACAATAACATGTTCTACAATGGCTACGCAGGTATAGCCATCAAAAAGGCTATATTTGACCCCTTCCTCAACGAACTCGGACCCAAGGAGCTCTTTAAAATTGGCGGAAATACAAATAGCAGCTCGCTGATCTTTTTTCATCCAACAGGCAACTATGCATACATCGTTTCCTACGGCTGTATCTATAAAAGCGTGTACGACTGGACGACCCGAGAACTGCAACCACCCATTATCTTTGCCGGTAGTCCTACAGCCAAAGGCGATGTCGATGCCATCGGCACTTCTGCCCGAATCGAGCGTGCCTATCAAGGTGTATTCGTAAAAAACCCCGACTATGCAGGACAGGCCGATGAATATGATTTTTACTTCTGCGACCAATACAATCAAAGTATCCGAACGTTAGCCCCCACAGCTGTGGTCAGCACTTTCGCAGGTAAAGGTAGCCCCACCCCCGATGGTAGTAAAAGCGGCTATATTGATGGTGACCCGCGCAAGGAAGCCCGGTTTGCCGATCCCACAGGAATCGCCTACGATGAAGAACGTAAGATATTTTACATTGCAGAGCGCAATAATAAACGTATCCGCACCATATCGATCGAATAAAGAAATTTAAAAGCATACAAACAGATCCATTCCGTACGCTATAATCTACAGATAGCGTCAGAAAGGCGTATTGACCAATAATAAACCGATGAAAAAAAGAATTCTATTGCTCCTACTGGCTCTGATTGCCGTTAAGCTCAACCATGCGCAAAACGGCTCGCGCATTCCGGTCACCATCACCGGAACTGTCAGCAACAAGGCGAAGGAACCGCTTAGCGGCGTCACGGTAACCATAAAAGACCAACCCGGACTTGGAACAGCCACCGACAACAAAGGAAACTATACCATCAAAGCATCCAAATACCAATGGTTGGTATTTGCCATGCTCGGTTACGAAAAACAGGAAATATTAATCAAGGATGACCTCAAAATAGATATCCTGCTAAAAGAAGCAGACCATAGAGCGATGGACGAGGTTATCGTCACCGCCCTCGGACCACAAAAGAAAGCCACAGTCACCGGTGCAGTCACCACCGTCGACCTTTCGCAACTAAAGACTCCAACCTCGAGTATCACCAATGCACTGGCAGGAAATGTAGCCGGTGTAATGGCCATGCAGTCTAGCGGCCAGCCCGGAAGCAACATGTCCGAATTTTGGATAAGGGGTATCTCCACATTTGGCGCCGGCACTTCCGCTTTAATACTTGTCGACGGATTCGAGCGTAGCCTTAACGAAATCAGTATCGAGGACATCGAATCATTTTCGATTCTGAAAGATGCCTCCACAACCGCGATATATGGTTCCAGGGGTGCCAATGGTGTTGTCCTCATCACCACAAAAAAAGGAAAAACAGATCGCGTAAGCATCAATGGCAAACACGAGGCCTCCTACAATACACGAACATTTACGCCGAGCTATGTCGATGGACATACCTATGCAAGCCTTATGAATGAATCACGTATCACACGTAACGAAGAGCCTTTTTACAACAACGAGGAACTCTTCCTTATCAAAAATCGACTCGATCCTGATCTATACCCCGACATCAATTGGATGGATATGTTTTTAAAGGACGGTGCCTTTACACAACGTAGCTCGCTCAATTTCGACGGTGGCGGTTCACTGGCAAGATACTTTGTTTCCGGAAGTTACATCAATGAAGGCGGAATGTACGAAACCGACGAAAACCTCAAGAATTATAATACCAACGCCAATTATAAAAGATGGAATTACCGCGCCAATATCGATATGAACCTCACCAAATCCACTTTGTTACGCGTGGGTATCAGCGGGTCGCTGGGCAAACAAAACCTCCCCGGTGGCACCTATGATGAAATCTGGGCCTCGCTCATGGGACAGAATCCCATTTCTATTCCTATTAAATACAGCGATGGACGCGTTGCATCCAGAGGTGGAGCAGAAAAGCAGAACCCCTGGGTATTGATCACACAGCAGGGATATATCGAAAATTGGGCAAACAAACTGCAGACCAACGTTACACTAGAGCAAAACCTAGATGTGCTGACCAAGGGGTTACGTTTTGTTGGGCGCTTTGGTTACGACATCAACAACAATAATAATATCCGCAGGATGAAGTGGCCAGAAGGCTGGATGGCCGAACGGCTACGCAACTCCGACGGCGAGCTTGTACTCAAAAGAACAATTACCGAGCAGCTCCTCACCCAGCGCTCCAATGCCACCGGCGACCGCTTTGAAACCCTGCAAGGTGAATTGCACTACAACAAACAACTCAAAGATCATACCCTCGGTGGAGTTGTACAGTATACACAAGAAAAACGCGTTAACACCTCTAATTATGGCGAGGATATCATGCAGGGCATAGAACGCCGAAATCAGCGGCTCGCAGGTCGGTTTACATATGGTTATCAGTCGCGCTACTTCTTCGACTTCAATTTCGGTTATAATGGATCGGAGAATTTTGCCAAAGGCCATCAGTTTGACCTCTTTCCAGCCGTCTCCGGAGCATGGAATCTGGCCGAAGAAAAATTCATCAAAGAGCGGCTTAGCTGGATGAATATGCTCAAGATCAGGTACTCCTTCGGTAAGGTCGGCAACGACGCCATGCCTGTGCGCTTCCCGTATCTAGCTTCTTTCAGCACCGATGAAAATCTCGGCTATAATTGGGGCGATATCGAAAGCAAAAATCTCTACCCCGGACTCACCTATTCCCGTATTGCCTCCAATTCCATTACCTGGGAAATTGCCACCAAACACGACCTCGGACTTGATTTTTCTTTTTTCAATGACAAATTCGGCGGACAGCTCGACTACTTTCATGAACAACGTGATGGAATATACATGGAACGTAAATATATCCCTTTTGTGGTCGGCCTACAAGGACAAGATCCCAGGGCCAACGTCGGTTCTACACGATCCGAAGGCTTTGACGGCCAGATACGGTTTACCCAAAAGATCAATCAGCTCAGTCTAACGGCGCGCGGCACCATGACCTACAGTAAAAACACCATCCTCGAAGCCGACGATCAGTTCAGCAACTACCCATACACCACCCTTTCAGGCTTTCGGGTCAATCAAAACAAAGGGCTCATCGCCTTAGGACTTTTTAAAGACTATGAAGATATCCGAAACAGTGCTACCCAAAACTTTGGCCGTACCGCCCCGGGAGATATTAAATACAAAGATATTAATGGCGATGGTAAAATCGACGACACCGATATCGTACCCATCGGCGCTACGCGTTACCCCAACCTCGTCTATGGCTTTGGCTTATCAGCAAACTACAAATCATTTGATGCCAGCGTACATTTCCAGGGTGCCGGAAAATCCTCCTTCTTTATCAATGGGTATACCGTATACCCATTCAGCCAGGGCGACTGGGGAAATATACTGACCGATGTGGTCGAATCAAACCGCTGGATACTTGGCGTCAACGAAGATGTAAATGCCCAATACCCCAGACTCAGTTACGGTGGTAGCGCCAATAACTACCGCGCTTCAACCTATTGGCTCCGCGAGAGTTCGTATCTACGGTTAAAAACCCTCGATATAGGATATGCCATACCCAACGGATTCACAAAAAGAATAGGCATCAAATCGGCACGGCTCTATGCCATGGGCACCAACTTGCTGACCTTCTCCAAATTTAAATTGTGGGACCCCGAGATGAACAGTTCCAATGGCCAAGCCTATCCACTGGCCAAAACAATCACCCTCGGACTTACCATCAACCTTTAATGATAGCAACATGAAGAAAATAACACTACTCGCACCCCTGCTGCTCAGCCTCGGTTTAGGTCTATCCATCAGCTCCTGCTCCAAATACCTGGATGTTGAGCATTTTTTTGATGACCGACAGAGCGAAGATCGCATTTTTAAAAGCAAGGATTATACGGAGCAATGGCTCGGAAACTGTTACAACAAACTATTGGACTACAACCTCGAAATGGGCCACCGAAATTATACCATATCCAACTACTCCGACGATATGTTCTATAATGAATCTGCCGGAGGCAACGGCGATGAGTACCGACGGTTCAAATTTGGAGAGTACGATTATACCTGGCAGCGCCAATCGTGGGCACAGTCGTATGGCGGAATCCGTCAAGCCTCAGTCATGATACATAGCATGGCTGAAGGCGGAACTTTCACGCCAAAACAGGTAGCAGATTATAAGGCGCAGGCACGCTTTATCCGTGCCTACCTGTACTGGCTACTCCTACGCAAGTATGGTCCAGTACCGATTATGCCAGATAAAGGTGTAGACTACGACGAAAGCTATGACAAACTAGCCTACCCGCGCAACACCTACGATGAAGTCGCCACCTTTATTGCCGAAGAAATGGCCCTGGCAGCGCAAGATCTACCCTTGAAGCGTGACAACCGCAACATCGCCCGTCCTACACGTGGAGCAGCATTGGCCACACGCGCCAAAGCATTATTGTTTGCGGCAAGCCCCCTGGCCAATGGTAATGCAGAAATGAGTGACTTTACGGATGATAAAGGCCGGGCGCTAATTTCGGCACAATACAGCGAAGAAAAATGGGCCCGTGCAGCAGCGGCGGCCAAAGATGTGATCGATTTAAATGCATACAAGCTGTATACAGCCGATTTTAAAGCCAAAGGTACTACCGACTATCCAGCCACCATCACCCCCCCACATCATCCCGAATACTCCGAAAAGAACTTTCCCGAAGGATGGGCCAATATTGATCCCTTCGAATCTTATCGCGCCGTATTTAACGGTGATCTATATGCGGCCGAAAATCCAGAAATGATCTTCACCAGAGGCGAAAATCAAACGGATGAAAACCACGGCATTATCGCGTTGACAAGGCATCAGATGCCCCAGGTGGGCGGCGGATACAACTGCCATGGCATTACCTTAAAACAGTGTGATGCCTACGCCATGAATGACGGAACCACATTTAATAGACAGCAAATCCGGCAGAAATACGGAACAAATATGTTTGTGCAGAAGGCTGAACTCGATCAATTCAAGCCACTCCTGGAAAATGTGTGGAAAGATTTTGCCCATCGTGAACCGCGATTTTACGCTTCAGTGGCCTATAGTGGTACGCTGTGGACCATGTCTAGCGCCACCTCCAACTTATCCAATGTCACCAACAAGCAGATCTTCTATTATCGGGGTGAAAATGAGGGCATGATTAATGGAGACCGCTGGCTACCTACGGGGATAGGCATGATGAAATTTGTCAACCCAAAAGATAATGCCACAGGCAATGGCGGCAAGATATACCCCAAAGTGGAGATTGCCATACGGTATGCCGACCTCCTACTCATGTATGCCGAAGCGCTCAATGAGATCAATGGTTCCTATATGGTTGCTAGCTGGGACGGCAAAACTACACATCAGATCACTCGAAATATCGATCAGATGAAAAACAGTATAGGTATGGTCCGTATCCGCGCCGGAGTGCCCAATTATGACAACGCCATATATACCGATCAGGCAGCGTTACGCCGCCAAATCAAAGGTGAGCGGCAGATCGAATTGCTGGGCGAAAATCAGCGCTACTATGACTTACGCCGATGGAAAGATGCTCCAATAGATGAAGCACAACAGATCTACGGCTACAATGTGTATATGACCAAAGACAATGCAGACCTATTCTATACCCCTGTGCGCGTACCGCAACTCCAGACTATATTTTCTAAAAAAATGTACTTCTGGCCCGTCGACTGGGATGAGCTCCGCAAAAACAGACGCATGACGCAGGCACCGGGATGGCCTTCTTTTGATTAGTCAAACCAGCCAAAAAGAATTAGATAGCAAATACAGCAATAGACATTGCATATTTATTTAAGCATTAGAAATAAAAAATACATGAAAAATCCTTATATCTATATTTTGACCCTAGTCTTGGCCTTGATCCAAACGGGGTGCAACGATGAATGGGAAGAAGAACTCTATACTCAGATGGTATCTTTTAAAGCCCCAATTGGAAGTGAGGGTGTATCTGAAGTGTATCTTCGCTACAACAAGACCGGCGAAGTTACCTACAAATTGCCTATCATACTGAGCGGCTCCCGCGAGAACGACAAAGACCGCTATGTCAAGGTAGCTGTAGATAGCGATACACTAGCCACTTTTAACCAGGAAAAATATCAGTACCGCAAAGACTTATATTTTAAACAGCTTCCCGAACAGTTTTTTGAACTGCCCAAGGAGAGCTGCCTGATTCCCAAAGGAGCACATACCGAAAATTATCCGATCAAATTTAAATTTGACAACCTCGATCTTGTCGAACGCTATGTACTTCCACTGTCCATTCAGGAAGACCCCTCCTATGTGACCAACAAGCGCAAAGGATGGCGCAAAGCATTGCTCTATGTCAAACCGTTTAATAATTATTCGGGCAATTATTCAGCCACATCCATGAATGTCTATGCCGACGGGCAAACTAAAAACCCACTTGTATCTAGCGTCAGAACATCGTGGGTGGTAGACGAAAAAGCAGTATTTTTCTACGCCGGAGTGCTGGAAGAGAAATCAGAAGATCGTAGCCGTTACAAGATTATCATGGAGTTTATGGAACCCTCGGAAGATGTTAACGGTATCAAATCGGGTACCCTTCATGTGTATGCCGCCGACAAATCCATCAACTTTGAAATGCTCGGGCAACCCACGTATCAATTAAGGGAAATCGCAGATGCCACCAAAAAATATTTGGTCAAACAGTACTGCACCGTCAACCTAAAATACAAATATGACGATATCACCACCATGCCCGGTGTGCCCGTGCGCTACCGCGCAGAAGGAAGCATGACAATGGAACGATCACGCAACACCCTTATTCCCGATGAAGACCAAGCCATACAGTGGTAGCATACATCCGGGCAAATGCTGATCAAACAAACGATGCAATCCAATTGAAAATCTTTAAACAAACACTTCCATGAAAAGAATGACCGTGACCTTTTATTTTATGATGAGCAGCATGTTATGGGTATCTGCCTGTCAAAAAACCAATCCTACAAACGAGTTAGAGCCCATCCCAAAAAGCAATACCCAACCTGTAGATTCTGCTGCAGACGATACAGTAGTGGTAGATAGTACCTTCTCCAATCCACTCATGCCCGGAGGTCCCGACCCCTGGGTAATCCAAAAAGATGGTACTTACTATTATACCTATACTCAGGGAAGCAAGCTCGTTATCCTCGAAACCAAAAGCATGTCCGAACTCGCCTCCGCACGTCGATATGAAGTCTATACCCCTCCTGCAGATCAGCCCTATTCAAAAAATTTATGGGCACCCGAATTGCATGAAATCGATGGTAAATGGTACTTCTATTTTGCGGCAGATAATGGCAGCAATGCCAACCACAGAATGTATGTGCTCGAAAATTCTTCTCCCACCCCCGTTCAGGGCAACTGGGAAATGAAAGGTAAGATTTCCGATAGCACAAGCGAATGGGCCATTGACGGAACCATTTTGCGGCATGACGGAAAGATGTATATGATCTGGTCGGGCGGGAATGCCGGCGCACCGCCTCAAAACATTTATATAGCGCCCATGAGCAACCCCTGGACAATCTCAGGACCAAAGGTCATGATTGCCACGCCCACCTACGCATGGGAGAAAAACGGAAATCCAATCAACGAAGGCCCCCAGGTGTTGATCAATCCACAGGGCAAAGTCTATATCGTCTATTCAGGCAGCGGTTACTGGTCCGACGGCTATTGCCTAGGCCTACTCGCGCTAAAAGATGACGGAGACCCACTACAGGCAGCAGATTGGACAAAACGCAACCATCCCGTATTTTCCATGAGACCCGAAAGTAGCATTTATGGTCCCGGACACAACGGTTTTTTTAAATCTCCTGATGGAAAAGAAAACTGGATGATTTATCACGCACGAAATGTAGCCAACGACGGCAATGCCACACGCAGACCCTACATCCAGCGATTTTCCTGGCATACAGATGGCTCCCCAAACTTCGGTCTACCGGCCAATCCTGCACTCAAACAAAAGCGTCCAGCAGGAGAAAAATGGCGGAAAATATATTCCAAGAAAGGGTGGACGGTCGCTGGCTTCAGTTCCGAAGAACCCAATAACAACCGGGTGGCTGCCGCAGTGATCGATGACAATATCAACTCCATATGGATAACCCGCTATTCAGTCAATCCAACAAAGTACCCCGACCATTACCTTACCATCGACATCGGAGCAGCCCAACCCGTAGATGGTTTTGTAATCCATCAAAAAGATGGCGACAGAAAGATCAAAGAATTGGAAATTCATGTCGGCAATGACAATCAAAACTGGGAAAACCTGGGCACCTTTACCTTGAGCGATGTCAATCTCCTGCGGCAGTTTATCGACCTTGCACAGACCAAGCAATTTCGCTATTTCAAACTTGTCCCTAAGTCAGGGTACGACAATCAACAGCAACCCGGCCTGGCGGAAGTAGGCATATTCCGCAATAGTGATTAATATACCCTAAATGATGTTTACTGAAACTATAGGGGCAGTCCAAAATTATTGGATTGCCCCTTTTTAATCCCCTATAGTTATATTGAATCAGGATCTCGGCATTGACTTCAGGTAAGCCGATGGAGATACCTTATAATATTTTTGGAAGTTCTTATTAAAGATACTCTGTGAACTATACCCTACTAGGGTTGCGATCTGCTGTAAACTATATTCATTTTGCGCCATGAGTTCAGTCGCTTTCTTTAAACGCGTTTTATCGACAAGCTCCTTGGGCGAAAGCGCAGAAAGCTGCTTTATTTTTCGGTAAAATGTAGGCCGGCTCATCAACATATGTTCAGCAAGTTCATCAATACCAAGTTCCGGATACCTAAAGTTTTTTTTGATATAAGCATCCAGCTTGTGCAAAAACTCAGCGTCCAGCTTCGATGGCGCCAGCAAACGGACATCTTCAAACGGCGCATGAGCAAAATGAGTTTTTACATTGACCCTATTTCTTAGCAGATTGTCTACCTGCACCAATAAAAGCTCCAAAGGAAAAGGTTTCTGAACATACGCATCGGCCCCTACTTCAAGCCCCTCAATATGCGCCGTATAGCTATTTTTCGAAGTCAGCAATAGTACCGGTATATGGCAATAGTTGAGATTCGATTTGATGAATTTACAGAGTTCAAAACCGTCGATTCCCGGCATCATAATATCCGAGATGACCAGATCAATCATTTCGCTATCCAAGATAAGTTTTGCACTTTCACCATTGTCAGCGGTGTGTGTGCAATAATTTTCATTCAATTCTTCAGACAAGAATTCCAGAATTTCTAAATTGTCGTCAATAATCAATATGTGCTGTCTCATAATTATTTGATTTTTTTCCAACTGCTAAGTTCAAACTCCCTTTCCTGCCGTAGCGGCAGCACCAATTCAAATACAACAAGGCTACCGCCACTTTCAATAAGCTGGAGCGTACCCTTATGCAGCTCGCTGAGCGACTTGGCCAGCGAAAGACCAATCCCGGTTCCAAATCCAAGACTATTTTCTAGCCTAAAAAACGGCTCAAAGATCTTTTTTGCATATTTATCAGGAATAGGTTCACTATCATTTTCCACCGCAATGTTAAAGCTATTTTTCTCGATATCTGGATCTGCCAGGTGCACATTCACGTACGTAAGACCATATTTTATAGCATTAGAGAGTAGATTGTTCAATATTTTTACCGTGGCTTCACGGTCGACAAAAGCGATGACATCATCCTTGGGATAAGTACTGTTCAAACGGATATTATTCTGTTCGGCGATCTGTTCAAAAGAAGAAGTCACTTCCTTTAATAAGTCAACAATATTTGTTTTCACAAAATTGAGCCCAAATTGATGCAATTCTGTTTTTCTAAAATCCAACAATTCCGCTGTCAGTTCGGTCAGTCTCAATGTATTTTTTTCAACCTGCAACAAGTTTTTACGAATAGTGTCACCATCCGTAATCTTTCGTAACATACCCTGCACCCGCCCGAGGATCAACGTTAATGGGGTTTGTATTTCATGCGTGATATGCGTAAAAAACTCAATTTTAGCCGCATAGATTTCACGCTCCTTTTCATGTTCAAACCGCATAAGTTTCGCTGCATTTTTTCGAATAGTCCATCGATGGTAATATAAAGCGATCAAAACCAAAAGCACGATTACCAGTAAAGTATAAAAGCTGTATGCGGCAAAGGTTTTCCAAAATGGCGGCTTTATAATAATGACAACCCTACGTTCAATACTCCTCCAGCTGCCTGTATTACTTTTCGCCCGCACAGTGAAAATATATTTGCCCGGTTGTATATCCGTAAAATAGGCCTTTCTATTGCTGGCAAGAATTGTTCGTTTTTGAGCTAACCCTTCCAGCATATATTCATATCTGGTAACCGCCGGAGAAGCATAATTGAGCGCAGCAAATTCGATACTGAAGTTATTTTGGTTATAAGCTAAACATATACTGTCGAGATACACTACCGAACGTTTGATGGGGCTTTTATCCATACCAGGATGGATAGCTTTATTATCTATCTCCAGGCCAGTAATAAATAAAGCCGGGCGCGGTCCAGTGTTTAAAAAATCTTTGGGGTCAAAGGCGATCAGCCCTTTTACTGACCCAAAATACAAGCTACCAGACCGGTCTTTGTAAGCCGAACAAAAATTAAACTGATCAGTGATCAATCCATTGGCTTGATGATAGTTTCTAAAGGTCTCCGTTTTGATATCCAGACACAAAAGCCCCTTTAAAGAACTTATCCAAAGGTTTTGAAAATCATCTTCCAGTATACTAAAATACACATTGGTCGGAAATCCCGCTGCAGTATCGTATCTTTTAGTTGACGTTCGGTCTCGACTTAAGCGGATCAGCCCACCACCTTCCGTCGCAAACCACATCGACCCCATGCTATCTTCGTGGATACCATATACCGGAAATTCGGGAATCTGACCTGTTTTAGTACTGCTCCCAAATCGGATATTCCCCCGTACACCCGATTTGGGATGATAGTAATAAACACCGTTCGACATGGTGCCCACCCAAATAAATCCATTTCTATCCTCCCGGATGCTCAGCACATAAGGACGGCCAGGGATATGATTGATGCGATCAAAAGTCTTTCTTTTGAGGTCGTACCTGAACAGGCCGGCGTTCTCATCATAAGCTGTACCCACTAATATCGTGCTGTCACTTGTCTGAAAGATGCTCAAAACAAAATCGTTGCCAGATTCAGCGGGCAGACCGATAGCACGATGCTGCTGACGGATTAGCCCTGTCCGGATGTCCATAATCTCCAATCCCCGATGAAAGGGCCCCACCAGAAGATCATTTCCCACAGCGAGCAGACCGTGGATATTCGGATAGGAAAGTGCATTTTCACCTGTTGTTGGATAGTGCTTAAAAAGTTGCCTTTGTGGATCAAACCTATTGAGACCGGCATCTTCCGTGCCAATCCAGAGTTGACCATCCCGATCAGGAACTAGCTCACGGACAGCATATCCCGATATCGAATTCTGTCCCACAATAGGATAGTATTTCCGAAAACGTGCGTTTTCAAGCGAGCAATAGTTCAGCCCACCAAAAAAAGTACCCAGCCACATCCCCCCGCTTTTATCTTTGCACACCTTATATACCGCGTTATCCGTCATCGCATACGGGTCATCAGCGCGCTTGCCGAGGTGGCGGCATTTTTTGATGTTGGGATTATAGATATATACTCCAGATTCTGTTGCGACCCAATAATCGCCATTATTTCCCTTACAGATATCCCGTACAAAAATAGCGTTATCGCCCTTTACACTATGCACAATCGTCGCCGTTGTTCGCTTATCCAAATCATAGCGCTTAAGCCCAGACCCAAAATATCCAACGAGCACAGCACCGTCATCAAGCGGAAAAATAGCACTAATGGTATTCATATTTGAAGGCCTGTTCAAGTTCACCGTTTTCATGGTTTTCACAAGCACCCCACGCGGGTCGAAAATACGAATTTCGCCCTGCTTATTACCCGTCCACAGATTTTTGGCACCATCCAAAAATAAAGCCGTAGTCTGCACCTGATAATTTTTGACCACGTTCTTTTTTATGCTATAGCGCCATAGCGACGAATTGGCGATAAACCAGATATCATCCCCATTGGCCACTACCTGTTCGATATATATTTGAGGGATCAGATCAATTGGCGATATCACCTCACCAATGGTATCGTACCGGTACATTCCCTTTCCTGTGCCAATCCATAGTATTCCTGGCTGCCCTTCGGTCAAGGTATTGATTACATTGTTGCCGATGTTATTAAAAGGATCATTTTTATTTTCGCAAAGCTTAAAATTGTAGCCGTCAAATCTGCACAGACCTGCACGTGTACCTACCCACATAAAGCCTTTGCCATCCTGCAAGATGGAGCGAACAGCCTGATGAGGAAGTCCATCCTGCGTCTGATAGTGCTTGAAATAATATTGGGCATGACAAACAACCACGCTAAACTGCAGGATCAGCCAAACAAAAAAAGTAGGATAAGACATAATCTATGTTGGCAATCGGTTCTTTCAAATATAATCAAATGTACCAAAAAATGACAAGAGCAAATGTGATGACACTGCGGACAGCAGATAGCTGTGTCAAACAAAAAATGGGACAGCACGGCTTAAATCAAGAAAATGTTAGCTAAGTCTATTTACTTTGAGACAAAACGACAAAAGATTGAGCAAAAATGGAATGAAATTTTGACTTCTTTTGAAGAATTTAACACCAATTATACATGACGATGAAAAGATCACTTCCCCTATTGTTATTTATCCTACTATTATCTTTTGTGTTAAAGGGACAGACCGTAATACAAAATCCTTTACCAATCGCTTTCGGTGATCCTTTCGTCCTGACGGATTCCGATGGGAAATATTATATGTATGGCACCGGCGGCGATGTAGACAAAGGCTTTGGAGCCTATTCATCCACCAACCTGCAGGACTGGACCTTTGAAGGGCAGGTTTATCATCACGACAATAAAAATGGCTGGGGAATAGACGCATTTTGGGCCCCTGAAGTATACCTGCGGAATGGCCGTTACTACATGCTGTACAGTGCGCAATGGAAAGATAACCCGACGCAAGAACTTGAGAATTTCAGAATCGGTGTCGCCGTATCAGATAAGCCCACGGGGCCATTTATCGACTGCTATGACCGGCCAATTTTTGATCCCGGCTATCCTATTATCGATGCCAACCTTTGGTTTGAAGATGGCCGGGTTTACCTCTATTATTCCAGATGCTGCTACAAACATCCGGTCGAAAGTGAGGTGGCCACCTGGGCGAAAAACAAAGGCTGGTATGACAAAGTGGAAGAAAGCTGGGTGTATGGTGTAGAAATTAAACCTGATTTTTCCGGTATCATTGGCGAGCCAAAGTTACTGTTGCGTCCGCCACTAAAAATGGGTATTTCCGACGATTGGGAGAGCAGATCGGTAACCAGCAGAGAGGTAAATCGGCGGTGGACAGAAGGCTCTTATCTCTTTAAAGAAGGCCACACGTATTACATGATGTATTCAGCAAACAATTTCGATGGCAAAAATTATGCAATTGGTTATGCCACTTCGAAAAGTCCATTAGGTCCATTTAAAAAAGCGTCAAACAATCCCATTTTACAAAAAAACGGGCTGGTAACAGGTACTGGTCACAATAGTATGGCCTATTCGCGGGATGGCAAGCAGCGGTATTGTGTCTATCATGGCCGCACCGAAGCAACAGGGCATCAACGACTGGTTTTTATAGACCCGATGGAAATTACAGATGACGGCAAACTCATTGTACATGGGCCAACAATAAAAAAGTGATAGACACAAAAAAGCGATGTATTTCCTACAGTAGAAATACATCGCTTATATAAAGACAAAATCTCTTATTAACTAATCTTAAAAACCATGCACCTATTAGATCTTAGATCAAAATGACTAAACCATTTTAAGTTTCTCAATTTCTTCAATAGAAAGACCGGTAATATCACTAACATCCGCTTTGTTATAGCCCTTCGCTAGCATCTTTCGAGCAGATTCCAAAGCCTGTTTATGCGCTCCTTCCGCGAGACCTTCAAAAGATTTCATGCGTTGTCTTATCACATAATGCGACATCATAGAAATAAGGACGATCAGTCTTCCGCAAAAGAAAAGCCTCATTCTCCTCATGTAGTTTGAATTCTAAAACCCCTATAAAATAAATCACAGGTAAACAGTAATCATTACTCTTCTTCCCCTTTAACAATTGCTTATTAATCAAACGTCACGTATAATAGATAGCGCGATACTTGAAATATTCCTGAAATAATTGCTGCATCTCTATAATAAATATCTCTCCATCTGTACCGACACAATGTAAATCAAAAACAACCCTTCGCATATCTTCTTGATCACCGTCATACGCTATAGACTTATAAAATAAATCGGAAATTATTTTCTCACCTTCAAATAAGCTATTGAGGAATTCGATTAAAAGAATCTTATTTTCCTCTCACCCGAAATAAAGCTTCCAGCCAAAGTCAGTACTGGGATCAACATATTTACCAATAAATTTTAATCTTGACATGATCATTTAAGTTTTTGGTTATTAATACAAATATAATAAAAAAACTAAAATATTTAGTAAAAGTTTAATATATCTATTCCTCTTATTTGGGCCATTCCAAAACATGTTTTTAATTAAGTACGCTCATTACATTTACAGTCAAGCCAACAGTTCAGGACAGTTGATTAAAAAATTACCGCTATTATTACCCAACAAACCTGTTACAAAACGATTCTTTAATGGAATATCGTCCACATACAATAGTGGATAATACGAACTTGTTCAGGCTTGCACGATAACCAATTAATCTGCCTTAAAACGCTTTTTAAAACCTATTATAAACAAGTTAAATGTATGAATTATCGATTTTTCAAAAAATCCGTGCTAAAGCGGAGTATCAAGCTTCTTTATCCCCTGCTTGCGCTCTCGCCAGCTCCGGTTTTTGCATTACCAACAACAAATTCGCCACGTTTATTATCCACAAAATTTGCCGGTGTCACCGGTCGTGTGCTTGATCAAGACGGCAAGCCCGTCCACGGCGCAACTATTCTGGTCAAAGGCAGCAAAGCCGGCGTAAAAACAGGAGAAGATGGCGTGTTCCATATCAACCTTCCTGCAGACAATACAGTTATTGTTGTGAGCTATGTGGGCTATAAAGTACAAGAAATAGACACGAAAGGCAAAACCAATATCACAATCCGACTCGAATCCAATACCAGCATAGATGAGGTTGTCGTGGTCGGATACGGCACAAAAAAACGACGCGAAGTCTTGGGGGCCGTGGCCTCTGTCGACCCAAAAGAAATCCAGGACATCCCGGCAGCCAACATTGCCGCAGCCTTACGCGACCGCGTTGCAGGATTGGGCGTCAGTGAGTCTTCGGGCAGGCCAGGCGCAGCAGTTACCCTTAACGTTCGTAATGCTTTCGCCTCAGACCAAGCCAAATTGCAAGGAGTAACCAATGAGCCACTGTATGTTATTGACGGTATTATTTCATCATCCGATGTCTTTGAAAACCTGGATGCATCCATGGTAGAAAACATTTCGATTCTTAAAGACGCATCAGCAGCCATTTATGGTGCCTCCGGAGCAAAAGGGGTTATCCTTGTTACCACCAAGAGAGGCCAGGTAGGAAAGACACAGCTCACCTACAACGGTTACCTCGGTATCTCAGACGCTACCGTAAAGCCAAAAATGCTTTCAGCATATCAACACGCCAAATTATTGAATGAAACCTACACACTCAATAATGCCCAACCCACAGACTTCTTTTCGGATGAAGACTTAGCCTATTTAAAAACAAATCCGTATAAAAGTTGGTATGATGAACTTTGGAAACCCTCTAAAATGGAACGCCATAACCTATCCATTTCCGGCGGAAGTGAAAAGATAACCTTCTTTGCAGGCGGAAGCTATCAAAAAGAAGACGGTAACTATGCAGGTATGAGCCAACAGAAATACTCCTTCCGATCCGGCTTCAACACACAAATTATTGATGGTTTAAAAGCTGATGTTGCGTTTAATGTAAACAATACAAAGACCAATAGCCAAAATAGCCTATCCGACGACCGCGATCAAAACTTCTATCAAACCCTGATCACGACGCCGCAATGGGTACCCATACAGATCGATGGCCTACCGGTAAACTTCAGTAACATCAATGCCAATAGCAATACCAATCCACTGGCAATTATCAACTCAGGCTATTACCAAAAACGCAGTAACGCAAATTATAGCATTAACGCCTCCCTAAACTATGCGCCAGAATACCTCAAAGGATTCAGTGCCCGCATACAGATCTCCAATTCGGGAACATCTTCCAGTGGCCAAGAATACCTCCCAGCTTACGATCTATACGAGTTTGTACGCACAGGCAACAACAATAAGCTCTACACCAACACCGTAGACAAAGTGTTTCGTATGGATGGTAGCAAGACAAGGATTTTACCATCCTTGGGCAAAGGAAATAGTTACCAGGGAAATATCGTATTACAATATGGAAATACTTTTGGAAAGCATAGCCTTGATCTCATGGTAGGTGCAGAACAGTCGGCTTCCAATGCAGAAGGATTATCCGCTTACTGGACCAATCAACAGCTGCTAAATTTAGATGAATATTGGGCATTTGACCAATCAACTTTCACGCGGTCCGACCGTTCAATCACCGAAGCCGTCAAACGATCCTTCTTTGGACGGCTCAATTACGATTACAAGAAAAAGTATCTCCTTGAGGTGATTACACGTGTCGATGCCTCCTCCAATTTTGCGAAAGGTAATATCTGGGGGGTATTCCCCACGGTAGCGACGGGTTGGGTGGTCAGTGATGAACAATTTTTTAAAGACCTCAATTATATCAGCTACTTAAAATTACGAGCCAACTATGGACTGGTAGGTGAAGATCGCGTATTAGCACGACTATGGCAAGAACGGTTCAGTGTCGACCTCGTCAATACAGGCTATCTCTACGGCGAAACACCCGTCGCATCACTCAACCCAACCATTATTGCCAATCCCGATATCTCCTGGGAGAAACACCGTACCTTTAACTTCGGAATAGAATCCCGCTGGTTTGACAACAAACTGAGCTTTGGGTTCGAATACTATCTCCGAAACTCGTACGATGTATTTGACAAAGGTAACGACGAGAATTTCCCGATGTACGCCGGATTCAAAGCTCCAGTCGTCAACTACCAGAAACGGAGAGGCTGGGGTACCGAATTTTCCTTGGGATACCAAAACACCTTCTCCAACGGATTCAAACTTTCCACCAATATGAACTTTGGCTATTCGGCAAGCTACACCACCCAAATGTATTTCAACAAATTCCAACTATGGGATTTCTCCTATCCAGACTGGAAGGTGGAAATGGGGACAGACTCCCGTAAATACAACAGTTCAAATTATGGACTGATCTATCAAGATATGTTGCGCACACAACAGGAAGTCGATAATTTCTTGGCCAAAAACCCCAACTATACCATCGATGGCAAAGTACCACAGGTCGGCTGGACCGTATACGAAGACACCAATGGTGATGGCAAGATCACAGAAAAAGATCTAACCACCATGTTTGATAATACATCGCCGGTTTTTTCAACAGGGATTACCGTTGGTTTGGCTTATAAATCATTCTCCTTAAACACCAATTTCAGGGCCGTATTTGGCGGAAAAGCATTCTATGAGTCCCAAGCCATGACCGCTCCTACCGCATTGGTGAATGTTCCGAGTTTTTGGGAAGACCATTGGTCGCTGGAAAACCCCAATGGAAAATTCCCACGATATGACGATGCTGCAATGATGAAAAAGTGGAATTCTACCTTTTGGGCAGAAGATGCCACAACCATCCGGATCAACAATATGGTGTTCAACTGGAGTGTCCCTAAAACCTTTACAGATAAGATCAATGTACGCTCGCTCAAGCTGATGCTGTCGGGGAACAACCTATGGACGATTGTCGCACCATTTAAACACCGCGACCCCTATTCCTCTTCCTTGTACAATTACCCCACAATCCGTACCATTTCCTTTGGTTTAAACTTTGGTATTTAAAATTTAAAGACATGAAAAGACATTTTACATACATAATAGCCTTATTGGTGGCGTCGAGTACAGCCCTGATGACACAGAGCTGTAAAGATGATTTTTTTGAGCTCGTAGATCATGGTGGTCTGGACGCCCGCATTTGGGAAAACGAAGGTGCCATTGAATACTATCTGGCTGGTACCTATAGCATGATCATGCCTTCCCATCCGCATGAAGTCACAACAAACGATATGCAGATGCACTATGCCAGTGACGAAAACTACTTTTCGGGAACGAATGCAGCCAGCAAAAAAGTATTGGGTCTAAGTGGCGAAATTACCCTTAATGATGTCAAATACATTGCCACCAAATACCAGGGCACCAATATTGGCGACAACCGCTACTTTGACATTGCACGCTGCAACAATGCGATCGCCTATATTCCAGCAGGGAGCCTGCCGCCAGAAGTTAAGAAGAAATTTTTAGGACAGTTTTATGCCCTACGCGCCATAGTGTATTTTGAGCTCACACGGCTTTACGGTGGCGTGCCCCTTGTACTCGACCCCCAAAATCCAGACAAACTGGAGTTAAGTGGTCGGGTATCCGCCAAAGCATGCTTTACACAAATCGTCAGCGACCTAGATGCTGCAATGACCAATTTAGATGGCGTAACCTGGGACGATGGCACTGGCCGAGGTAAGATTACCAAAGCAGCAGCAGCAGCACTGAAAGCCAAAGCACTGCTATATTGGGCCAGTCCACAGTTTAATCCAACCGACAATGCTTCCCATCCCTATGAAGCACAACGGTGGCAAACTGCTTTTCAGGCAAGCAAAGAAGCTTATGAACTCTGTCAAGCTGCTGGTCGGGCCTTAATGCCCAACTATAATGAAATCTTTTTAAAAGAAGGTATAGCCAATACAGAAGCGGTACTACTTCGTTCCTATTCTGCCACATCACCTAAGCGTTACACCATTGTCGAGCGTGCCTCGCGCCCCGCTTCCGAAGGCGGAGCACCAGCAGATTATTATGTTCCGACCACCCTTTTGCTCAAAGCCTATCGCATGAAAGATGGCACACCCGCCAGCGGGGATAACCTCCTATATGATGACGCGCTTTTTTGGAAAAACAGAGATCCACGATTCAAAAACACCATTGTGTATAACGGTGCAGACTGGCCATTGAGCGGCAAGACCGGACGAAAACAGTGGAACTACACCAATGCAGACGGAGAATCCTCCATAAAATCCTTTTATTGCAAAAAATTTGTCAATCCATCACTTTCATCCGCATCTGTGGGCATTTTCAATGACATAGGCGGCAATGGTATGGACTGGATTGAAATCCGATTTGCCGAAGTCATGATGAACTATGCTGAATCAGCAAATGAAACAGGCGATCTGGCGCTCGCTAAAGAACTGGTACGTAGTATCCGGCAACGTGCAGGCATCGAACAGGGGAAGTACGATTACGGTTTGTCCCTTGCTGCCAACAAAGAACAGATGCGCGATTTACTGATGAACGAACGGCAAATTGAATTCGCCTTTGAAGGCAAGCGCTATCACGACCTACGACGGACCCGTCGCATGCATACCCTCGAAGGAACGATCCAAACGTATCTGTTCGAAACCAAATCCGATGCTTTAAAGAAAAAATTAGAAGCAAAGAACGCTGCCGGGATCATGCATCGCGAGAGTTTGGACATGAACAACCGAGATACCGTATTAAATTACTTCAAATATCCCTACAATTTACGTACAGAAAGCGCGAATGGAGCCTTTGCTTTCCGCGATTATTATTATTTCTACCCACTACCAAATACCTTTATGAGCTCCTCGCCACTGCTCGAGCAAACAATCGGTTATGAAGGCGGTACATTCGATCCACTAAACAACTAATTATGAAAAAGAAATATTTATTGCTCCTTATCCTCTTCAGCATATTGCTTTCCTGCAAACGGGAAGGTGACAATATTTTCAATCAGTTTACGGATGTTAAAGTGACCCTGCACCAAGAAAATGAATTTAGTATTGGTACGTATAAGGATGTTGCTTCCGGAGACTCCATCTATGTCGATTTCACGATCAGCTCAGCATCCAAAGACATGCATCAAGTATGGATATTTTACAATGGTGCCGGTGCAGCAGCACTCAAAATACCATTGGCAGACGGCGAAAAAAGAAGCTTCCGCTATGTCTATAAAATTAAGGCCGATAAGGTAGGGCTTACCACCTTTCGAATAATGGCGGTAGACAGCGAAGGCGTATTTATGGGCGATGGCTATACTTCGGTGACCTATAATGTGGTATCAGATTACGCCCATCTGAACAATCGCGTGCTCTATATGCCAGATAGCACAGCGCAAAGCAGCGCTTGCTTTATTGACCTGATGGAAGGGAAAACATATACCTATGCTGAGGCCAAAGCGAATGCAGGAAAAATCGATCTGGGGATGTATCGCACCTATAAAGTAGAAGCCAATGGTGCCATTACCTATTCCTATAATATCTATTCGCTACAAGCCAGTCCGATCCCCTTTAAAGCTTTCGACTTTACCGATCTATCCGGGAAAGGCCGGGCAACCTATTTCTCCGGTATACAGACCAATCAGGCCTCCACATTTCTAAACACCTTAACATCTGGAACGGTTATTCAGAACAATGCAATTTCCCGCAAAACGACCAACCTTTCGCTAAATGATCTTAAAGTAGGTAGCATGTTCTACTTTAAGACCCCAGACGAAAAATACGGTGTCGTTATCGTCAATGCCTTGAGCGGATATGACAACAATCGCTATCTAAACATCAGCATTAAACGTCAGAACTAATTTGTCCCTTTTATCCCTTTATAGTATGGGGTACCGCAGCTCTGCTGGTACCCCTAACATAATAACATTATTCAAATGAAAATTGCCACCCCCCAATTGAAACAAAAAAAGCGATGTATCCCTACAGCGTAGAAATACACCGCCCATCATCTAAATCACCTAGTAACCAGGATTTTGTTTTAAGTTGGGATTCATCGATATCTGCTGTTGAGGTATCGGAAACACTGTTTTGTTTTCAGCAGTAGGTTTATGATCCCACCACGTTGCGGTATGAAATTTACCAAAACGGATTAAATCACGCCTTCTGAACCCCTCAAAAATAAACTCACGCCCACGCTCCGCCAAAAGCTCATCTAACGTCAGCGTACTCGTATTATACTGTGCTGCCGCCCAGTCGGTATCCGCAAATGCCCGCTTTTTGCAGCTATTAATTAAATCTACCGCATCTTGTGAAGCCACACCGCCGCTTTTACGCATCAGCGCTTCGGCTTTCGCAAAATAAATCCAGCTTAATCGATAGACATTCCAATCGGTATTATTGTAATTTTCATTAACGGGTATTAAAACGCCATTGACCGTCCCGACTACATTATTACCAATTTTATATTTATTAAATCGGATTCCACTGTTTTCTTCACCGTCACTCATGGTAGAAGATGTACCCCCAGATTTTGCCCGACGAATATAATCCACAAAGACAAGCTGTTCACCTTTATACTCTTCCGATCCTTCAACAATTTTACCGTCCACAAATTTCACCATCGGACCACTTAAAAACCATTCCTTTTTCCGTAGATCATTTGCTGCATATTGACCGAAAACTCCGGGTACCAGCACGATCCCATTATTTCCGTTTCTGCCGCCGCCATAGATTTCACTCTGCACAAAATGATAAAATTCACTCGGAAAACCCGCTGAAAAATCCGCTATTTTGTAGTCGTAAGCGATAGAAAAAATGGTTTCCTTGGATAGATCATTCGTTGGAACATAAGCGTCCTTAATATTCGGATCTAGTTCCATGGCACCATTCAAACCACCCCCGCTACCCGATATCAGCTTATCTGCTGCCGCGATACAGTCGTCCCATCTCGGTTGCCCAGACCATTTCTCAGCATTTAAATACAATTCAACTAGCATTGCGTACCCTGTAGCCTGCGACATCCGACCCAACATCGCCCGCGATAATTTTGGAGCTAAGTCAATATTATCTCGAATTTCTTGCTCAATAAATTCAAACACTTCTTTGGTAGAAGACGGCTCCGGAAGGGGTTCTTCCGCAGTAGTCGGTGCTTTGGTGGTTATCGGAATATTTCCGAAAAGATCCATCAGCTTCAGGTAGTGCAACGCGCGCAAAAGCTTAAGCTCGGCAATGTATTGATTCTTTTCATCCGCTGTAATCCCCATACTGGCCACATCAGATTTTTCGAGGATATCGATGGGACTATTACATAAGCCTACCCCCCAGTACATCAGTACCCAGGCATTGTTTAAACCTCCTTCATCTACTGTCCAGGTATGATAATGTAGTCGCTTCCATTTGCCATTATCTTCTCCATGCCGTCCTTTAGTTGGCCAGGCCAATTGGTCGGCCGATAATTCGGCCGGACGCCACCAGCCATCCTGTCCCGAAGGCGATATCCAAGCGTTGGCATGGGTATACGGTCGCAATACAGCAGAAATTACTTCATTCTTATTTGTATAAAAATCTTCTGCAACAATAACATCGTAAGCATTTTCATCCAATTTTGTACAACTTGACGCACTTACGACGCACGCCAGCATTAAAATTTTAACAATATTTTTCATAGGAATTAGAAACTAAAATTTACACCAAACAAAAGCGACCGCGTATTCGGATAAGGACCACGGCTGTCAATCCCCAAGCGTTGTCCATTCACTTCATTCCCCAAACCCGTATCCAATACGAAATCCGGATCGTTGCCCGAGTAACCGGTTATCGTCGCCAGGTTTTGTACAGTCATGTAAGCGCGCAAGTTATTTACCCAGCTGTCATTCTTTAATTTAAATCGATACCCCAAGGTGACTTCGTCAATTTTTAAGTGACTTCCACTTTCGAGGTAGTAGTCCGAATACATATAGGTATCGTCGATGTCCTTGTATTTGGTGAAAGCATCTCTTAACAGGTTGCCCGACCACACTTTATTACCATACGAAAGCGCAGTCGTATTTAAGATGTCATAATCAAATTTCCCACGCATAAACACCCTCAGATCAAAGTTTTTATAAGAAAAGTTATTCGTCCACGAAAGATAATATTTAGGTACAGCATTGCCGATCACCGATAAATCCGAAGCGTTGAGATCATCCCGGGAGTTATTGATCTGATCATTCCTTACCGGTTCACCATTTCGGTTATAAAACAGCCATTTCCCATCCGCATCAAATCCAGCAAATCGTTTACCAAAAAACTCGCCGATGCGATGTCCTTCATAGGTGGTAAATGCGTTGCCGAGGGCTCCTGCTCCGCCGATGTCCCCAAACTCCTTATACTTGACCGTAAAAATATCATTCGAGTAACTATCCATTACATTCTTTAATGTACTCGCTGTAAAGTCCATATTCCATTTAAAATTGTCACGTTCAATAGCGCGATAGCTGAGCGCCAATTCAATACCTTTGGAAGAAAGCGTACCTACATTGGAATAGATATTATTTCGTATGTAAGGTGGTTGAGGGGTCGTGTACGTATCCAACAGATCAACGGTTTTACGTTGAAAAACATCAATCGAACCCGAAAGTTTGTTGCTGAATAACGTAAAATCAACACCGATATTCGTCTCCTTTTTTGTTTCCCAACGCAAGTTAGGGTTGGGGTTACGATCAGGTCCGTAGGTTTCCCGGTAGGCTCCGTCGGGGTATAGATACTTTCCGCCACCCCCTAATGTCAATCGAGAAGCGTTATTGGAAAACCCTGTATTTCCCGTTTCTCCATAACCCGCACGAAGCTTCAAATTGTTGATAAAATCAACATCCTGCATAAAGTCTTCATTGCTGATATTCCAGCCTACAGATACGGCAGGAAAACTTCCCCACTTATTGTTTGCACCAAATTTAGAAGAACCTTCTCGTCGAAGGATAAACTGAGCCATATACTTATCGGAGTACGTATAATTTACCCGTCCAAAAAAAGCAATCAACGTATTGTCATTCTTGTAGCTGTCCATATTGGCACGACCATCGCGTAATGCTTGCCCTTCCGAGAGGTTATCCTCATGAAAACGATCATTTATAAACCCCCTATTATCTGCACTCTGCCCCTCCTCTTTCTCATAACGATAACTATAACCAGCTAATGCGGTTATGCTGTGTTTCTCAGCAACTGTTGTGTTGTATTGGAGTGTGGGCTCAAACGCATACCGCTCATTCAGCAAATTCGATTTCGAAGCATAGCCGCCACCTGGATAATCCTCATCTTCCATAGACGCCTCACTGTTCAATGCCCGATAGGCACCATCGATATAAGAATTGCGTTGCACCGATCCAAACACACTGGCTTTTAGCCCCTCGATGATGCTAAGATCCGCCTTTCCATCCAGCGAAGAAGTTTGTTGCTTCCGGTAACTGGTTTCCGTAAATAAGCGCGCAAATTCATTTGTACTTGTACGATCGTAACGATACGACCCATCGTCATTAAAATTTGACAAGGTAGGATTTTTAGTGGCCTCACTCTCCCAGCCGCCCCCGCCTAACAGATTAGCATTGTTGGTATTCGTCGCAATGTTCATCAATACATTCAATCGGTCATTCAAACCTTTCTGGTTGATGCTTGCGCGCACCGTATATTCCTTCCGCGAATTTTCCTTGGCGATACCTTCCAGATTTCTGAAATTTACACTACCCCGATACGTGGTAGATTCATTGCCACCAGACAGGGATAGATTGTGATTTTGAGAAAAATTATCCTTGTTGATCAAATCTTCAAAAAAGTCTGTTGAATGGCCAAAATCCGGCTGGTTTAATTCCCCCGATGCAATCTTGTCCCTAAATTCCTGTGGGGTCAAAAAATCGGGTCTATTATAGACAAATTCCTTTCGAAAATAATTGGAATAGTTAAATACCGATTTTCCTGGCTTCCCTCGCTTGGTCGTAATCAATATGACACCGGCGTTGGCACTGGTACCGTATATCGCCGCGCCCGATCCATCTTTCAACACATCCACAGACTCGATATCATCCTGTTGGAGCAGATCCGGATTTCCGCCAGGTATTCCATCGATTACAAATAAGGGACTCGCACTTCCCGTCACAGAAATTGCTCCGCGCAATTGCGTCGCCACCCCTGAATTTGGGTTCGAACCACTTCTGGACACCTGTAAGCCCGCCACTTTACCCTGTATAAGGTCTAAGGGATTTCGCGCACCACTTTGACGAAATTGGTCGGCGCTCACGTGCGCAACGGAGGAAGTAACCTCCTTTAACCGTTGTGTACCGTATCCGACAACCACCACTTCATCCAATTGACTCTGATCAGCCTCCATTTGAATCGAAACACTGCTGTTCTCCACAAAGGCTTCTTTGGTTTTGTAGCCGATCGAAGTCGCCACCAGTACTTGCCCCGCCTTCGCATCCAGCGTAAAACTTCCCGATGCATCAGACTGTGTACTTTTAGATGTTCCTTTGACAGTGATTGTTACACCCGCAATTGGCTTTCCATTGCTGTCCAGGACTTTACCTGTTAATTGTTGTTGGTTAGTTTTTGTCTCCTTCAGGAAACTGCTCTCCAAAATGACCTTCGGAGCCGATTGGGCGTGATTGATCGTACCGGCCAGCACAATCAGTGAGAAAAACAACCTGGATTTCCCAGTCAAGCGCACCACTGTCTTTAAATCAACATTGTTCATGTTTAATAATTGTTGGTTTTAAAAACGATTTAGCATTTAGCCAAAATCGCATCTTGTTTAATAGTTAGCATTATTTATAAATAGTTCGTTGGAATAACTCAGGCACATCTGCGCCGCCTGTTTTGCAGGTTTACAACAATGAATTAAACAAACCTCAAACCCATTTCGTTTGGCAAAATCGGTTTTGCATGAAAAATTTTATAAAAAAAAGCAGTCTACATCAGTACATAAAAAAGGGAGTCCAATACAAGACTCCCTTACTGCACCCTTTTTACTAGGCCGCCAAATCCTCATAATCAACGTCTCAATCTTCTCTTTATCAGGGCCTAATCTTTCTTACTACTGACGCCAAATCTTTCTTGTTATCCAGCGCTCTTGGCTGTTTCTTAATCGTATTGAAATACAACCGATACAGGCAAATGATCTGATGCATATTGACCGGTCAGCGCAACGGATGAAACCAAGGTATAGCTACTGGCGGCCTGAGCATTAAATAAAACAAAATCAATGGCTTTCGTCGGTGTCTTAACCGGGAATGAAAGCGGACAGCTGCTCATACAAGAAAAAGTAAACCGCTCTTTGAGTTTGACCATTTCGCTGCTCGACGGTATTGCATTATAGTCTCCCCCTACAAAAAGCGCCTTGTTTAACGAAGTGCTCAGCTGGTTCAAAAATTCAGCCTGTGCGGTCCTGTTAGGCACATTCAGATCCAGATGCGTCGATGCAAACTCAATGGTTTTGCCATCGGGCAGAGTCACCGTGGCCACAGCAATACTGCGTTGTTCGCCCGATGTCGGCATGGGCAGCAACTCCCGCCGCTTGTTGGTCATCGGATACTTACTTAAAATAGCCACACCATATTCACCACCATTATAATCAATGGACTTCGAAAAATGATATTCCATTCCCAGTAGCTTTGCCAGCTCCGCAGCCTGATTCACTTTACCCGAACGTGCCACATTGACATCCACTTCCTGAAGTGCAACAACTTCCGCTCCACTGCTTTTTATCACCGCAGCAATATTAGCCAGATTGACTACCTCCGAATTTTCAGGTGCCCCATGGTGAATATTGTACGTCATGGTGACCAACTTCTTCTTTGCAGGAGGCGTAAGATCTAATTTCTCATCCCCACTGCAGCTCATTAAATTTAATAGGGCCATCGCCCCAAGAATTATTTTTTTCATGGTATAATTTATTTAGGAAGTTTTAATTTGAACTCTGCAGTCATCGGCAGAAAGTTATTGGCCGATTTAGAAAAAGGGCCATATTTACTGAGTTGGAGCTTATCGTCCGTATTCTTAAAGGTGATATAGTCAAATACACCTGTGGGTTTATCTTTTGGTGCATTCCAGGGACATCCAGTACCTAAACACGCAAAGGTAAAGCTGCCCTTAAGATAAGATAGTACAGGACCATTGGCCGACTCCTGTTCATTGAGATTACCGACCAAAATCACGGGTTGCATCAATTTCTCCGTCGCATTGAGCAAGTCAACGACTTGAAGCGCCCGGTTATTGGCAACCGATGGATCCAGCTCAGTGCCCGCAAAATACAGTGCATGCCCTTCCTGCACCTCCACTTTAACCATCACCATACTCCGAAGCTCGGCCGTACTCCCCTCCTCACGACTCAACAATTGGCTATATTTCTCCTTCACCGGAAATTTGGACAACACGGCATTCCCAAATCCCCCCGTCTGGTAATCTATATTTTTCCTGAAATAGGATACCATACCCAATGCTTTCCCGATGGCAGCCGGACGATCTACCTTCCCCGCCCGGGTCGTCGCACTATCCACCTGCCGCAAAAACAATAGGTCAGGATCATATTCTTTAATCAGATCCAACATAGCATCAAAGTTCGCAACGGTTGTACCCACATTCATATTGAGCGACATCACTTTCAAACTTTTGGTAGCTGTATCATCGGGCTCCGGGGGCTGCTCCGGCTCTTTCGCCGGCAGCAAATTCCAATCACCTGGACTATAGGTCTTGCGGCATCCCTGCAAGCCCACAACAGCCTGCAGCAGGAGCAGGCACAACAAAACGATCTTTATTTTCTTTTTCATCAGTATCAAATATTAATAATTTGGATTTTGCACCATATTGCGATTTGCAATGATCTCAGCCTCTGGAATAGGCCACAGGCCCTCGCGATTTCTTTTGTACGTCCGGCTCTGTACCCGCACAAGTTCTCCTGTTTTAGGGTTTGTGGCCCCAAAGACCTCACCGTTCATTACAGCTTCATCGATCCCCCAACGGCGGATATCGAAATAACGGCCTCCTTCAAAAGCAAGTTCCGCCTGCCGCTCCCGACGGATGAGCTCGCGCATTTTTGCCTGCGTGCCGTATATCCCACTGTTAACCGCAGGCATCGCTGCCCTTGCCCGCACTTCATTGATCGCAGCAAGCGTTTCAGCATTGCTCCACTGCCCCGTCTCTATCATTGCCTCCGCATAGTTGAGCAATATTTCAGCATAGCGTATGATCATAAAATCCAGACTTCCGCTCTTAGCCTGACGATCTCTGGCATCAATATATTTCTTTATCCAATACCCTGTGGCAGTAGACTTCGTTTCACCGATTTTATCTGTCGGATTATAAAAAGGATCAAGGGTATATTGGTTCTGAAATTTATCGTTCGGTGAAAAAACCGACGCTGCCAACCGTGGATCCCTGTTGTTTTTATAATTTGGATTACGCTGATAGATCAGCACCGAGTCACGTCCAAGCTCCTGGATGGTCTTGCCCTGTTTGGTTTCAAAATTATTGACTACCGTATTCGTGGGCGACAGATAAGTTTCGCCCCCGATACCAAAAGGAGCAAAAGATGTCCAGGCATTCGCGCAGCCATTTTCTTTAAAAAATATCCGTTCATCATTCAGTTCACCCGCGTAGCTAAAGAGCTCCGAATAACTGTCATTTTTATTTGTCGTACTGATCCAGAGTTTATATACTTTGGAGTCGATCACCTGCTTTGCCGAAGCCTTCGCAAGTTCAAAATCTTTATAGTACAATCCCAGTCGCGACAGCAGCGACAGACAAACACCGCTTGTCATCCGCCACCGATCAGCATTTACATAACTTGCCGGCAGCTTGGCAGCACAGTCCTTCAATTCGGCTACAATAAAATCATATACCTCTTTTTGAGCGGTTCGAAAAGATTGATTTTCCGTCGGCGTCAAAGACTGGGTCAATAAGGGGATATCACCAAACACCAACATCAATTCCATGTGATAATACGCTCTCAATGCCCTAGCCTCCAGCTTCATCCTTTCTTTCAGTTCGGCATCAATATAAGCCCCGTCTATGTTTTCCAAAAACCTGTTGGCCCGACGGATACACGTATAATCATCTGCCCATAAGCTATTCGACACCCCCCAGCGGCTAGAGGCCAGACCGCGCGTGAAACCGTCGTAATCACCTTTAAAGTCACCGCGCTGTACGGCTTCGTCCGTAAGTCCAGCATAATACATGATGTTCCGCCCAGAACTGCCCCCCGGTATTCCCGCATAAACAGTTCCCAAGGCATTATACCCATCTGTTTCTGTATTCCACCACTGCTCGTCCGATACACCGTCCGGACTGTCGATCGTCAGGAATTTTTCACATGAGCTAGTTGACAGGACCACCACAAGTAGGCTCAGTAATTTTATCTTAGTTTTTATTGTATTCATGTTTATCAGAAATTAGCCGTTAACCCAACAGAAAATATACGCATCATACCATAGGTCCACGATCCCCCTTGCGACTCCGGATCAGCCATTTTCAATTTGGTAAAGAGAAAAGGATTTTGCGTATTGATGTAAAAGCGCGCATTTTTAATTCCATATTTATTGAGGTAGGCGCTATTCAATCGGTAGCCAGCCTGAATAAATTTGACACGGAGGTACTTCGCATTAAACAACCAAAAGTCACTGCGTAGCACGTTATTTGCCGGATTCGCCAGCAAACGAGGATAGATGGCATCCTGGTTATTTTCGCGCCAGGTATTCGCCGCCCGATAGGTTGTCGGGATACCACCCGAGGCACTCAAATTCAGCGGATGCCATAAGTAACCGGCAGATTTACCCCCGAGATTCGCCGAATAATCGTGGTTACCTGCCCCCTGCAACAAAAACTCAAAATCGAAGTTCTTGTAACTGAAACTTACATTACTAAAATAATTGATCCTCGGCGTAGGGTCACCGATCACTTTTTGGTCGCTCTCGTCAATCATACCGTCGCCATTAAGGTCAACATACTTGATATCGCCCGGGCCTTCGCCCGCGAGCGCCGGAACCAATGCTGTTTTTTTATCAGCAGCAAAATCAGCATATTGCAAAATACCATCCGTTACATAACCATAATGACTCTTTATAGCATACCCCACCTCATTCGTCGAGATACCCGAATAGTACGGACCACCCAATAGTTCAGTAATCTTATTCTTATTGTAAGAGATGCCCGGTCTTATCGAAAAACTAAAGTCATCGCCGAGCTTATCGTTATAATTCAGCGACAGTTCCATTCCGGTATTGCTCACCTTACCGGCATTCAAAGGAGCCGAACCAATAGCGCCGGAGGGTGCCACAGTAGGTTTCAGAAGCACATCCTTCGTTTTTTTGTCGTAATAATCAAAGGTTAAAGAAAGCTTATTCTTGAAAACCGACAGATCCAAGCCCACATCCAGGATATTCACCTTTTCCCAGGTAATGTTTGGATTACCCCATACAGACTCTGTTCCATTGGTCGCATTGATAAGATTTTGGTACAGATATAAACCGATATTCTCATTACCCAGCTGCCCATACGAGGCCCTCAGCTTCAGATTACTGATCGCATCCACATGAAAAAATGCTTCATTATGGAGGTTCCACCCCAATGCGATGGACGGGAAATAACCATATTTCTTTCCAGGGCCAAATTTGGAAGAACCATCAGCACGAAAGGATAGCTCGGCAAGATAGCGGTTGTCATACGAATAATTTGCTTTCGCATAGCTCGACACCAACGACGATTCTTTCCAATACCCCTCATTAAATTTCTCAACAGAAAATCCACCCATGGCAAAGAGATTATGCTTTTTGAAAGTCTTGTTGTAATCCAACGCGCCGCTCAAATAATAATAGGTGTTTCTGGTCTCCGAATATGCATTCCGCTGCACGGCCCATGTCTGTACCAGCTGTTTGGTATAATAATCGAAGAAATAAAAATTATCCCGGTTTTGCTTATAAACATCACTATTGAGTCTATAGCTAAACTGCCCCCGCAAGTTTAAATTATCAGTAATCGACCATTTCGGCTGTAGATTGATTGTTGCCTGATCATATTGATATCCAATGGTACCCCCGACCTCTTCATAAGCCAATGGATTGACGATGTCCGCATACCGACCATAAATGGTTGGCCATCCCTCCTCTTGAGGATATTTGGGTAGTACCGTAGGCGGCAGCCGATAAAGGTCGTCCAAGATTCTGCTCCCCCCATTATCGATGGTTCGGTTTGGGTACAAGGTATTCCGTCTGATACCCAAAACATCCAGATTAATCAAAAACCGCTTCGAAAGCGATACGGAGGTATTTGCACGGATATTAAAGCGATCCATCTTGTTGAGCGGCAACATCCCTTTCTGGTACATGTAATTGCCCGTTACCGCAAATCGCGCAACATCATTTCCACCGCTCACAGCTAAAGAATGGGAGGTTAGCGGACTATAATCATCGATAACAATATCCGTCCAGTTGGTATTCGGATAATTGATAGGATCTTCCCCAGATTCGGTTTTGCTAATCTGCTCATCCGTATACAATATTTGCCCTCCGGAGGCCACCTGCGCATAGTTATACATACGCATGTAAGTAGGCGCATCCACAAATTCAGGGAGGATTGTCGGAGATTGCTGTCCGTAATAACCATCATAGAGCACATTGATCTGCCCCGCTTTCCCGCGTTTTGTAGTCACCAAAATAACGCCGTTCGCCGCCCTGGCACCATATATAGCTGCTGCAGCCGCATCTTTTAATATGGTTACACTCTCCACCGTTACCGGATCGATATGATTCATATCCATAGGTACGCCGTCGACAAGCACCAGCGGATCCGAATTATTTAACGTCGAAATACCCCGTATTTTAATACTGGCCGCGTCACCACCCGGCAGGCCTGAGCCTTGCTGAACGGTAAGTCCCGTAACACCGCCCTGCAGCGACTGCGAAAGATTGGTAATAGGTTTTCCTTCGATATTGGATTTAATATCCAATGAGGCGACAGAACTGGCTATATGTTTTCGCTGCATTTCCGTCATCCCCACGACCACCACCTCATCCAGATCCGAGACATTTTCCTTAAGCGATACCGTAAGGTTCGCTTCGGTCTTATTCACCAGCACCTCTTTGGTCAAGAAACCAACTGCCGAAAACGACAACCTGCTCCCTTTAGCTATCGTGATCGAATAATAACCTTCATCGTCCGAAACCGACGTGGCTATCCCGCCTTTTTCAGCTACCGTAACACCCGAAAGAGGAACAGGGGGTTCAGCCGTATTAAAAATGCGTCCTTTGACAGTTACTTTTTCCTGGAAAACAACCGGTCTGTTAAATTGCTGACTGCGGGCAGTCAGGTCGGGTATGACAGTGATTTGCCCAGCCCCCTGTGCAATCGTCAGATTAAATTTCCGGAGTACCTGCCGTAAAGCTGGCACCAGCTCCTCCTTGTAAAGATCGACGTTTATCCGTTTGTCGGCTAACAAATTTTCAGGGTAAAGCAGCGCAATATCAGTCTGTTTTTGAACAGATTGCAGAAAATGCTTCAAGGGTACGTTTTTCATTTTGAGCGTTATTCGCTGGGGAAACGCGAGTGCACTGACAGAAAGTAAAACTCCTGTAATGGCAAGGGATCCTATCTTCATATTATACCTAATTTTAGGTGACAATAATTGTCTAGAGGAGAGATTTTGTCCCACCTGTTTTTTTTTCATAATTTTGATGAAATTAAATTTTTAGAAACGTTTAATTTAAACGGATAAAGGGGACCGCAATTCCTCTTTATCCAATTTTATGGTTAGTAATCAATTGTTCTTTATCCACACCTCCTTTTCTACTTGTGTTATCCTATAGTTTCTCAGCGCATATATCGTACTTAAAGAAGTCAGTATATCAACATCCAGATTGATCCTGCCAGAATAGACCGTTGCATTTTCCAGCACGGATGGGTCAGCATGAATCTGCACATTATAAATGCGTTCCAATTTTTTGATCAGATCTTTCGTAGACAGACGGTCCAGTACAAGCTGTTTTTTAGTCCATAAGATTTCATTCCCTTCCGCTTTATTATCCACGATGACTTTCTGCCGTTGCAGATCATAAGTAATCAATTGACCTGGCACCATGGTGATGTCTTTGAAATGCGGACTGCTCAGTTCGACCTTGCCCGTAATCAATTCAATAGCCATTTTTTTATCCTCTTCATAAGACGATAGATTAAAGCTGGTACCCAATACTTTTACAGACGCGTTTTTTGTTCTAACAATAAAAGTTGTACCCGTATGAGCGACATCAAAATACCCTTCGCCATTGAGGTATACTTCGCGGGGTTTGCCCAGCATATCCGGATTGTAGGTCAGGTATGAACCTGCATTGAGCCATACCTTGGAATGGTCTGGCAATGTAAACTCCTGTCTTTTTCCATAGGGAACAAATAGGGTATGGTATTGAGGTGTAGCAGCTTTAGGCGCAGGCCCCATCAAATCGAGTATGTCAGATGAACCCTTTACGTTCAAAAATGAAATCGCATGGCTTTCGGTATGCAGATCAACAGCAATAAGCTGGAGGCTATCTTGGTGTGTATTCAACGTTTGGCTGATGGATGCTATCCTTTCGATATCAAGCTTCGGCTCCATTGCTGCATCCCTTGGAAAGAACAGCTTGAAGCAGACTAACAGGCAGGCCACAGCTGCGAGCGGTCCAACATAGAAAAGCAACCTACGCGTACGTTTTTTGGCTGTACTGCGGACAATCCGCTCAAAGAGCTTTGCCTTATCTTCTTTCGACAGGCCCTGCTCTGGCGTGAGGTTGAATATGTGCTTAAATTTTTCTTTCTTGGTTTTCACAAACTATGCTTTTATACCTATAGAGCATAATTTTCAAAAACATAGACTAAAATCTATTAAAAAAAAAATAAAAAATAGTAAAAAGTTCAACGGGCTTCAATTCCACTTTTAATTGCTTGATTGCCCGAAAGGTCAATGTCCTGCAGGTCTCCACATTTACCCCCATCATCTGCGCAATCTCGTCGTAGGAAAAATCGAGGTAATAGCGCAAAAAAAGTACTTCCCGCTGCCGCTTCGGCAATGCATCTACCTTTTCTTTGATTACTTTCACGACACCGGCTTCCACCTCATCGTTGATGAGATCAAGTTCGTGGCTATTCGTCCAATACATGTCTTCCGAAAGCGAGTCGACAGCCACAGTCTTCACCTTCAACCGCAGCAGCTTCCGCCGCAAAGCAGCGAAAAGATAATATTTCACCTGAACGTGCTTCGCTATTTTTGGATTATCAAATAAGTGCACAAAAAGGTCGTGGATACAATCCAACACGGTATCCTTATCATAATGATACTGCTTACCATAGCTGTACAAATCGTCGATATAAGTATCGTAGATTTCCTCAAATGAACTTCGATTACCCTGTATAAATCCAATCCAAGACATAAAAGCTGGTAATAATTTTTCGCTAATTTCCTCTTTTTAATATTAATCTTACATGAAATAATGGTTATGTTATCACTTAGGTCTATTTCATCAAGACAAGAGCTGGAAACCCTCATGGCAAGTATAACAAATTTAAAATCAATAATCAAACTAAAAATAAGCCCTGCCGAGTGTCTGTTTCCTATACAGATTTAAGCCCTTACTTTTTTAATACCCCACCAAAAAAATTGTTTATGCATTTTTTTTCGTACCTTAACCCATTACAAATCTTCAAATGAAAACACTAGGCAAAAAGATCAGATTACTCAGGCAACAAAAAGGTTGGACGCAACAAGATGTAGCAAAGAAATTGGACGTTTCAATTCCTGCATTTTCAAAAATGGAAACAGGGATTACAGATCTTAACCTCTCTCGGTTAAATCAAATCGCCAAGTTATTTAATTTGACATTGTTGCAGCTGGTATCCAATTCAGATACAGACGACGTTAAAGATTACACCAACGAAATAAGCATCCTGAACAAACAGCTACAACAAAAGGACGATCAAATTATCCAGCTCCGCAAAAAAATCATTGAGCTCTACGAGCAAATAGAAAAAGATAATCCAAGGCTATAAGCTCAGCCTATCCAAATTTACTGCATAGCATACTGTCGGCTGAAAACTATTGCCCGCAATAGGAAGTATTCAGCCGAAAAGTTGTAAATTTGACAGCTGGTTACAGATTCAATCCGCATAGAATCTGACTGTTGAAAAGTTTACTATGGATATTACTGCAGAAAATAAGCTATTGATATCGCTTTCCCATGGCGACGAACAAGCTTTTTTTGCCTTATATGATCAGTATAGCCATGCCCTATTTTCCACTATTTTTCGAATGGTCAAAGATCGGCAGGTAAGTGAAGAGATCGTGCAGGATGTATTCCTCAAAGTCTGGCAAAAAAGATCGACCATTGACCCCACGCGAAGTTTTAAATCCTGGATTTTTACAATCGCTAAAAATGATGTGATCTCCTGGTATAGAAAATTAGCGAAAGAAGCCGCAATGCAGGAAAATTTATACCAGCATTTCGAGCAGCTCTACCTGATGGAAAAAGAAGTTGATATCGAAGAAAAACAGTCCGCATTATTAGAAAAAGCGCTCAACACCCTAAGTGAGCGTAGAAGAGAAATATTTGTGCTGTGCAAAATAGAGCAGAAAAGCTACGAAGAGGTTGCAAAGCAATTGCATATTTCTGTATCCACCGTGAGTAATGCTATGGTCAAATCCAACCAACATATCCGCCAATTTGTGCAAGACCATTATGACGAGATTTTAGCAATTCTTGTCGCATTCTATTTTTTTTAAAAAAAACACCACAGCGATAGTGTTTTTGCTAATAAGTTGCGTATTAACTTATAGATATGGCAAAAAAAATAGAAAATATTTACAAGAACTATTTAGATGGAAGTATCAATCGTGTCGACCTCGATAGACTGCTCCACTATTTTGAACATGCCAGCGACGAAGAGCTCGAACAGCTCACTTCTTTGGCCTCGATCGATATTGACCAACATCAAATCGATCAACCTTTTGCGCCCCATATTGCCCGTATCAAAGAAAGATTAGAAGATAGGCTAAACCAATCAGATGGATTAAACCAACCGAACAAACAACCGCTTCGTTTAAGCTACAAACAGCAGTGGTGGGCAGCCGCTTCCATTCTCCTGGTCGCCGGATTGGCCACCTGGTTTTACCTCGCACAGCGCGTGGCACCTTCCGATATTGCGGCACCATCAGCACCCACCTTATATGTGAAAGATAAGTCTGGCAAAGAAATCGCCATTTTACCAAAAACAGATTCGGCATGGCAGATCGGCGAAATTGCATTTTCCCGCATCGACAGTCAAACGGTAAAAGTCACCGCAACGGGAAAAACCCCAAGTCTGCAAACCATCTACACCCCCAATTCCGACTTTAGGATTATTCTGGAAGATGGAACCAAGATTACGATGAATGCGGCATCTACCCTCACCTTTCAGGTTCCTTTTGATGCTGCCAAAAGAGAAGTTTCCCTAGAAGGAGAAGGGTATTTCGATGTAGCTCACCAAGCACAAAGACCATTTACCGTTCATGCCGGAGCCGCAAACGTCGAAGTGCTGGGCACCGTTTTCAACGTACGAAATTATGCGAGCGACGGACAGGTCACCACATCCCTGCTGTCCGGACGGATCGCTCTGAGCAAATCCGGAACCGCTCAGCGCATTGTGCTGCATCCGGGCGAAACAGCCATCACCGACCACAATGGAATACATCAGGAGCAGGTAGCGCTAAAGCAAGCTACCGCTTGGACCGCAGGCTACTTTGACTACCGCGATCAGTCGCTCCGTGTCATCCTAGCTGATTTGTCCAGATGGTATGCTGTCGAAGTCGATACCCTCCCGCTACCTAACGACCGGTCGATTTATATGAAAGTCCGAAAAAATATACCATTACAGGAAATGCTAAGTCTCTTAAATGAAGCAAGCGGCCTCCATTTCCAATTGAACAATAAAAAAATCAGCTTAAAAAATACGTCTAAAAACTAACGCGTAACAATTCACTTTTAACAATACATATTTAACAACTAAATACTACATTAACCTACATCTACCATGTCCTACCTAACCCCAAAGCGACCGGTATTTTTGCGGAAATACTTGAGTGTGGTCGCTGGAATTGCTTTGATGAGCATGATTGATCCTTACGAACTACAAGCTCAACAGGTTCAGTTAAATTTTAAAAATGCCGATGTCAAAGAAGTGATCACAAGCCTATCGGATCGCTACGGCTACGAATTTGTTTTCGATGGGAATCTGTTAAAATCGGCCCGCCCGATCAGTGTCAACCTCAAACGCTCGAGCGTTGCGGACGCGTTGTCCATTTTGTTTAAGGATCAGCCCTTCAGTTACCGTCTGGAAAACAAGCGCATCATCCTTTATCGGAAAGTGGCATCCACCAATAGTCAGCCCGTGCGCGGAAAGGTTATTGATAGCCTGGGCAATACCATTCCCGGCGTTTCAATCCACAACCTACAGGACAATAGCCAGACGATGAGTTCCGGAGATGGCGATTTTGAATTGAGTGTTGCCAACCCTGCAGACATCCAATTGTCTTTCAGCCACGTCTCTTTTCAAGAAAAAGTGATGCGATTCAGTCCAGATCAAATTGCGCGGCCGGTACGGGTCATGCTGAGCGCAAAAGAGTCTATGCTCAACGAAATTATGATTACAGGATATCAGCGCATCAGCAAAGAGCGTAGCCCTGGAGCATATACCACAGTCACCAATGATCAGTTAAACAAACAGATCAACGTCGACTTAGTTTCTGCGCTCGAAGGCCAGGTAGCTGGACTGACCTATATCAAAAACCCTACGCGCTCCGCTGCAGACAGTCCCGTACTTCGCGGAATCGGCACCTATTCCAATCAGGTCACCACCAATCCACTTATCGTCGTGGACGACTTACCCACCGAGCTTACCCTGAGCGACATCAACCCCTATGACGTCGAGTCCGTTACCGTACTGAAAGACGCAACAGCAGCATCCATCTATGGCGCCCGGGCAGCCAATGGCGTTATTGTCGTTACCACTAAAAGAGGAAAAGGCCAAGGAGTTTCCGTCAACTTCAATGTCGATCAGTTCATCACGCAAAAACCGGATATCGCCAAGATGCATTACGCCAGCACATCCGATCTGATCGACTATGAAATCGATGTCTACAACAAAGAAAGATCGCGCTATGCGAATACCGAGTCTTTGTTCAATTACTACGGAAGGTTGGGTAGTGGAAGTCTAAAATATTATTCACCGTTATACGATCTATTCCGAAAAGAATCTACCGGGGCCATTAGCACGCAAGAACGCGATGCGACGATCAATACCTGGCGCAACAACGATTATATTAAAGAGTTTACAGACAACGTCTGGCAGAATGAATCACGCCAACGGTATAACGCCAGCATCTCACAGAATTCGTCCAAAAGCAACACCTTTGTTTCGTTCAACTACGATAAAGGAAAGGGTCTAGTGCAGCACGAGAAGAATGAGAAATTCAACCTGTATTTGAAATCCAGCTTCAACGTCACCAAATGGTTAAATGCGACAGTCGGACTGAACGGCACCTACGGTGTCAATAAAGAAACCGAAGGCGATTACAATAATGTATTTTTACAGCCTCGCTATACACGCATCAAAGATGAAAATGGCAACCTCGTGTATGCGCCTTACGTTGACCTTTCAAGTTCCGTCGGACCCGGATCGGCCATTAACGGCGAGACAGCAGAACAGATTGCCGCAAACCCAAATCTAAAAAGTACCGCCTTTAATGTGCTTGAAGCCTTGGGCGAAGGCATCGAGAGCAGAAAGAATTTAAATCTTCGCGCATTTACAGCGTTGCGGGCCACCATTTACAAAGGACTCTCTTTTCAAACACAGTTTTCCTATGAACTGGGGCAAACTTCCCGTGAAAGCTTCTACGACGAAGACAGCTACATGATGCGTGTCGCATCAAATGCAATGGTCAGCTACAATGCAGCGACAGGAGTATACACCAAGAACCTGCCAGCAGGAGGCCGTTACTATCAATTCGAATCCAAACGGTACAACTATACGTTCCGCAATCAATTTAACTATGACAATACCTTTGGCCAATATGGCCAGCATCAGATAACCGCCCTCGCCGGCTTCGAGATGCGTCAGTCGCATACACCGCGTCCTATCCAACAATTGCTTGTGGGCTACAATCCCGTCACCTTGACATCGACTACCATCGACTGGGCCACATTAAGTAAAACAGGCGTAACGAGTTATATCTATGGAGGCAATGTCCGCTTAGGTGACTTGAATGGCGGTGCGCAAAAAGAAACTTTACACCGATTCACTTCGCTATATGCCAATGCCGGCTATACCTATAACAACAGATACAACCTAACCGGAAGTATCCGTGTTGATCAGGCCGATCTTTTTGGCGTAGACCCCAAGTTTAAATACCGCCCGTTATGGTCTGTCGGAGCAGGATGGAATGTCAGCAACGAAGACTTTATGAAAAACAGCGAATGGTTAAACTCGCTCAAGCTACGCGCCACGTACGGTATTACCGGCAATGTGGATCAAGAAAGTTCCAGCTATGGTACCGCCACCTGGAAATCCGATAAGCTTTTCCCCTACCTGCAGTATCTCGAGCAAAAATCGTTGCCCAATCCCATGTTGCGCTGGGAGAAAACAGCAACCACCAACTTCGGTGTAGATATTTCAATGTTAGACAACCGCCTGTCCGCCACTATCGATGCCTATAATCGCTACAGCTCCGATTTGCTGATCAGCGCAGTACTCGACCCAACCGTCGGAGCCAATTCACGCGTTATCAACAATGGGGCCTTACGCAACAGAGGAATCGAGTTTAACATCAATGGCGTGTGGCTCAAAAAGAAAGATCTGACAGCAAGCACCCAACTGGTATTCTCCTTCAACAAAAATAAGGTCGAGAAAGTGAATGGATTGACCGCTACCGCGCAGTCCTATGTTGGCTCGCCTAGCAACTACTTTTTTGAAGGCAGCAGCTACAATTCCATCATGGCCTATCGCTATGCCGGCATGGTGAATGGTTACCCTTATTTTCTGGATCAAAACGGCGAATCCAATGTGGTTTTTGATGATAATGGCACCCCTACAAAGATCAATGATATCAATTCACCCGATGCATTGGTCAACTTAGGGACACTGTTTCCAAAATATACAGGATCCATCAATCAGCGTCTGCGCTATAAAGCATTTGATCTTTCGGCCATGTTTGTCTTCTCCGGTGGACATAAATTGCGCAAAGATGCCATCGACTTCGCAAGCGATAAACTGACTAACGCAGGTCTGGTGAACCGCTGGGCAGCAGGAGCCACCAACGATTATCCCCGATTGATGGTCGATTATCCAGACAACCTACGGAGTGGCGCGAGCACCTTATCAAATCTATGGCGCTATAGCGATCAGCAGATTGTTGCGGCAGATTATGTGAAACTGCGAAACATCGCGGTCGGTTATCAACTGCCAAAACAATTGGCCCATAAAGCCGGCATGCAAAACGTCAGGTTAACGGCGCAGGTCAATAATTTATGGACATGGAGCGCCGCCGGCAATGATATCGATCCAGAATCCTATTCACTCAATAGTGGTACACGCACTTTGCCCCTGGCCAAATCATTCCTGATGGGACTTTCACTCACTTTTTAACCCAAATCTACGATGACTTTAAAAACTATAATGGCGGCATGTGCGACTCTAGTAGTCTTTTCCGCCTGCGATAAATACCTCGACATTACACCAAAAGGCTCCCAATTGGTGCGTACCACACAAGACTATTACGACTTGGTGGCCTACCCCAATAGAGGCTACCCCGTCAATAATTTTCAGTACCTGGTCGATGACCAATACCTCAAAGAATCCAATGTTATCGGTTTGACGCCCAACATCAATACCATCAACTTTTTGTTTCAGGAAAAGGAAGACCGGGTCAGTCAACTCAACTCATCGAGCTTTTACAACCAGTGCTACAAATACATTGCACAGTGGAACATGATTATTTCCCTGGTGGATGAAAGCCCGGGCGATAGCCAATTGAAGACCCTGGCTAAAGCCGAGGCCAAGATGTTTCGAGCTTTCGATTATTTCCACCTCATCAATGTCTACGCCAAGGCCTATGATGCCAGCACGGCAGCGCAGGACGGTGGTGTCTGCATCATGGATAAATACGACCTGGAGGCCAAACCAGTCAAGTCGACGGTACAGCAGGTATACGATTTTATTCAAAAAGATATTGACGACGCCATACCCCATCTGCAAGAGAAACCCAACAATCCCTATCACCCATCGCTGGCCTTTGCTTATGCATTGAAAGCCAAGGTGCACCTTTTCAAAAGGGAGATTGCCGAAGCACAGGCGGCAGCCGAAAAAGCCATGCAGCTGAATGGACAGCTCATTGATCTGGTACAATATGAAAAATTGGGCGGACCAAGCAAGACACCGATCATCGCCGAAAATAATCCCGAAGTATTGAGCTACATGTATATCAATGGCTACACCGAAATGAACTTTGGGTACAGCTACATGTTAAGTCCCGAACTGACGAGCATGTTCGATAAAGAAGACAAGCGTTTTAGTTTATTCTACACCAAGACCAACGCCAGCTTCCTGGATATCGGCGCCGGAGCAAGTTACTACAACGTCAAGTATACCGCATTTTTCTTCCCCACCGTTGGACTAAAAACACCGGAAATTTACCTGATGCTGGCCGAATGTTATGCCCGTCAAGATCAATATGCCAAAGCCATCAGCCTATTGAATAGTCTACGCAAAACCCGCATTGAAGGCGACAAGGCCATTCTGGCCGTTCCGACGACACGCAAGGAAGCGATGGATCTGGTTATTAACGAGCGCCGTCGCGAGCTGCCGATCGGATACCACCGTTTCTTTGATCTGAAACGCTTAAATCTCGAAAAAGAATATGCCAAAACACTCGTCCGTGTCTTCCCGATTGTCAATAAGACGGTCGAGCAAAAGACCTATACACTGGCGCCAAACTCCAGAATGTACATCATTCCGTTTCCATTGGACGCCATGAAGTTAAACCCAAACTTACGGTTAAATACAGACGAAGCCGTACCGTTTTAATAGATGCTATAACAAACACATGAAAAACAAAATTATCTTAAGTACCCTCGCCCTGCTTTTGTCTGGCGGTATAGTCCAAGCGCAACAACCCTTGGAAAAGAAAGCCGATAAAACGGCTAGTAAGACCGATACAAAGACAGCGGCCAAAACAGATACCCTAAAAACAAAAAATGACCTCTATGAGGCCTACAGTAAAATTTTAAATAAAAAAAGAATATCCCGCTCAGGCGTTTTTAATGTTATCGAATCCGAAAAGAAGTGGTACCTGGAAATACCCGATAGTTTGCTCAACCGCTATTTCCTTACCGTAACCCGCCTGGTGTCGGCACCACAGGGATTTCCGATGTATGGGGGCGAAAAGCTGAATGAGCAGACACTTTACTTCGAAAAAGGCCTGGGCGACCGTATACAGCTGCGGGCAGCGATTTACAGGCAGGATGCGCCAGAAAACGATGCCATTCGTACCGCATTGATCCAGTCGCAGGAAGATCCTATCCTTGCTATCTTAGATATCAAAGGACTACAGGCAGGCAGCAACAGTTATTTGGTAGAGGTGACCGATCTATTTCGAAAAGACAACGCCGCCCTTTCCTTCGACAGCAAGATAAAAAGCGAAAATAAGCTATCCTCCCTGGCAGACGACCGTTCTTTCATTACCGATATGAAGGTATTCCCGATCAATCTGGAAGTAAAGACCACCAAAACCTACAGCTCCACATCAGGTACGCCCGCAGCAACTGCAACCGGTTCATTGACCTTTACTACCAACACATCGATGGTGCTGTTGCCAAAAGTACCGATGAAAAAACGGATTTACGATGACCGCGTAGGGTATTTTGCCAACAAGTATGTCCTCTTTACCGATAAAGACCAACGGTCCAAAGCCTTTAATTTTATACAGCGCTACCGTCTCGAGCCCCAAGCGAAAGATCTAAAACGCTACTTAAAAGGCGAATTGGTCGAGCCTCAACAGCAGATCGTTTATTACATCGATCCGGCGACCCCAAAAAAATGGCGCCCCTACCTCATTGCCGGCATCAATGATTGGAATAAGGCATTCGAGCAAGCCGGCTTCAAAAACGCCATTGTCGGCAAAGAATGGCCCGAGCAAGATACCACCATGAGCCTCGAAGACGCACGGTTCTCTGTGATCCGGTACTTTGCCTCCGAAAAGGCGAATGCCTATGGGCCACGCATATCCGATCCCAGAAGTGGCGAGATTATCGAAGCCCATGTAGGCTGGTATCATAATGTCATGAAACTCGTTCAGCAATGGTTTATGGTGCAAGTGGGCCCATTGAACAAAGCTGCACAAAAAATGCAGCTAGACGACGAAGTGATGGGCCAACTGATCCGCTTTGTATCGTCGCACGAAGTAGGGCACAGTTTGGGCCTCCGTCACAATATGGGAGCAAGCAGCCAAACGCCAGTAGAAAAATTGCGCGACAAAAAGTGGGTCGAAAAAAATGGGCATACCGTATCCATTATGGATTATGCACGCTTCAATTATGTGGCGCAGCCCGAAGACGGTGTAGGCCTGGCCGGCATCTATCCACGCATCGGCAGCTACGATAAATGGGCCATCCAATGGGGGTACCAATATCTACCCCAATTTACGAGCGGTGAAGACGAGCAACTCTACCTCAGCAAACAAGTAACAGACAGTCTTAGAACCAACCCCAAGCTTTGGTTTGGCGGCGAAGGGAACGATGAAGACCCACGGTCACAACGAGAAGACCTTGGCGATGATGCCGTATTGGCAAGCAACTATGGAATCAAAAACCTAAAAAGAGTGGTTTCCAATTTGGTCGAATGGACGAATGAACCCGGCGATGATTACAGCAACCTCAAGGATATGCACAAATCGGTGCGCGCACAGTTTGACCGTTATCTTTACCATGTCCTCAAAAACATCGGTAGTCAGCACATAACCAAGAAAGTACGCGGCCAGGAGGGAGCCGTTTATGCAGCAGTTCCGAGAGAAAAAGTCAAAGCAGCCGTGCAGTATGTGAATGACCATGTATTCACCCCACCCCTATGGTTATATCCACAGGACATCCAGGATTTGATCGGCAAAGATGCCAACAAGGAAATCGTCGAGCAGCACGAACAGATGCTGAACATGTTGATGAGTCCAGGCATGCTCTACAATGTGTACATGAAGTCCTTCAACACTACAAATCCCTATGGCCTCAACGAATATTTAAACGATATGGGTGGAGCGATCTGGACCTTGCCCGTTGGAGACCCACGTGTTGCCGTCTTTAAACGTGCGCAACAACGCTTTTTTCTCGAAAAAGCCAATCAGATCATCAATCCCAAAGTCGGACAGGGATCCGATATCATTTCACAGGCACAGCGCAGTGATGTTCAGCTCTATGTGCGGAATTACCTGAGCGCCTTAGTGCCCGAAATTAATCAACTTGCCGCAAAACAGACAGATCCACTAAATAAACAGCACCTGGATCTGATGTTGCTCGAAATAAAACGCATTCAAAACCAAATAAATAAAGATTAAACCCAGCTTACTCGAGCGATCATTATCCATTTAAAAGAAAATAAGAGCATGAAAAATAAACTAAAAGGAATTTACATCACCTGCTTGATCAGTCTTCTCATGATTTCCTGTCAAGCAAGCCACGGACAAGATGTCGCACAGGCACAACGCGACCGACTATTTAAAAGCTACATGGAAGTAAAAAAGGACATCCAGAATGAAAACTTTGCCAGCGGCAAAGCACATGCCGTTCAGCTGGAAAAAGAAGTGCAGAACTTTCGACTGAAAGGATTGCAGCTCGACGACATGATGCGTCTGAAAAAAGTAAGCCAAACCATGAAGGCCGATGCTGCCAGCCTCAAAGCCGCACAAGACCTAAAGGCTATGAAAGCGTCGTTTTCTGCAGTCACACAATCCCTATTTACCATTATGGAGACGATGAAATGTACCGATGAGGCGATGTACCTGCAGTATTGCCCTATGGAAAAAGGCTATTGGCTAAGTTACGACAAGGCGATAGAAAATCCGTACGCAGCGTCGATGCGCAAGTGTGGTGAACTGGTCAAAGGAATGGCACAAGCCGATTACCCCAAGCCCGTAGCCTGCCATTAATTTCCGCACGAACGCGGTAATCACATACAGATCAGGAGCTGTCCAAATAGATTGGGCAGCTCTTTTTTATTGAGCCCCACCCCACCAATACACAACATACTGATTACAATAGAATTACCCAACAAAAATTCAGAAGCGGTTTAACATTATCACTATGCAGCATTTTTTTTTTACGATTTAATGCCGGCACATGAGCAGGCATCTTGTTATCTTTGCGGGCAATGCAATATTTATCGAATGAAAAGTCGAGGTTTGGAATAGTCGTCACACTGTTGATGTTGTTTTTCCTAATTACTACGGTATCTTGCTCCAATTCTGGTACGGAAGCGGCCAACAGTAATTCTAAGATCGACACCACCACGATTGATAGCCTCAATGCGCGAGCAAACAGCTTATGGTCAAGTATTCCCGATTCAATGATTACACTGAGCAAACGTATAGTGGCTACTTGCGATAGCGTTGGCTACACAGCAGGAAAAATTGATGCACTTCGCAATCTTGGTAGAGGTTACTATGAAACAGGCAACTATAATAAGGCTATACAGCAGTACAATAAGTCCGTAAAAATCGCTTTGGAAACTGGAGATATGGCGCGGGCGGTTAAAATTTATAGCAATTTAGCCACGTCCTATATTGCCCTCGGAAAGCACAAAGATGCCTTACTGGAATTAAACAAAGCATTGGACGGAGCCGAAAACTACAATTTGCCCGAAGTCAAAGCGCACGCCATGTTTAATATGGCAACTGTTTATCATTATCAACTTATGATGGATAGTGCAATTTCCTATTATACCCAAAGTCAGCAGCAATATGAACAGATAGGCGACACCTCAAAATCTTCATTTATACTCGGCAATATCGGTCATATCTTCCTCGTAAAAGGAGATTTTGAACGGGCAAAAGCCAATTATCTTCAATCCCTAAAACTCGCTGAAATACAAAAAAATCGTAAAGCAATAGGGAATGCGCAACAATCCTTAGGGGCGCTTTATCTGAAAATGAAGGTTTTGAAGAATGCACTTAATTACTTATTAAAAGCGAAAGAAACCTTGGAGCCAACAAGGGAGAATACAGAATACATGCGTTTATTGGAAAAACTTTCCGAAACCTATTTCCAAATCGGCGATACAGCAACTGCCATTAGCTATATCAAAGCCTGCCATAGCTTAGCACAATCGCATGGACAACTGTATTACTTGCAGCTTTCGTCAAAAAAGCTGAGTGAGTTTTATGAAAAAAGTGGTGATTTTAGCAAATCACTCGCATTTTATAAGATTTATAAGGCGGCATCCGATTCGTTGTACAGCAACGAAAACAAAGAAGAATTGGTACGAAAGGAAGAAGAATTCAAATTTAAAAAACAACAAAGCGATATAAAGGCCGTCTACAGCGCCAAGGTGTCGCGCCGAAACGCCATCCTGGTCATCGCATTGGTTGTTATCCTATCCATGTCAGTCATTGGCTTCCTCCTGATAAAAAATTTTAAGCAGGCCCAGAAAAATAACAAGATGCTCCAGAGCACCAATGCCTTTATCGAGGAGCAGGTCATCCTGCTCGAAGAAGCAAACAAATTCAAAAAATCGTTAATCTCGATTATAGCACACGATATCAGATCGCCAATAAATAGTTTACTATATATCCTTAAGCCATTTAAAGATGGGCTTATTTCGGAGTCCCAAACGAGAGAATTGTTATCGTCCTGTTATGATGAAATTGATACCTTAACCATTCACATCGATAATCTGTTGCTATGGGCTATTCAGCATTTGCATACAGTTCATCTTTCAGTAGCTAATTTCAATATAAGAGCGCTCTTTGAAGATATCGTCAAACTTTACGAAAGGAGACTAAGCGAAAAGCAGCTTACAGCAGCAATTGATTGTGACGCCTCACTTGCCATCTCTTCCGACCGCGAAGTGATCAATATTATCGTCCGTAATTTGGTAGATAATGCCATTAAGTTTAGTCGATCAGGGGAAAAGATAGTCATTCAAGCCAAAACAAATGCCCGAGGCGACCGTGTCATTTTTTCCGTTGCTGATGCGGGGCATGGCATCGCTAAACATGTACGAGATAAAATCTATTCAGACGCAAAGCCTATTTCACTGAACGGAACAAGCGACGAAGAAGGTTTTGGTTTGGGCTTAAAGCTCTGTATCTATTATTTAGCACTTTGTCAGAGTGAACTCCAGATCCACAGTATCGATGGTAAAGGCGCTATCTTTAGTTTTGAATTGCAATCTTCTGCCCATGACCTTTAACGGTTGGCGCTATAAAAGGCCCTGGTCTTTTGCCAGCGTCACCAGATGTGTCATCGACTGACACGCTGCTTTAGCCATCATATTTCTGCGATGCGCTATCACCGTGTGGGGACTCAAAAACATTTTCTCTGCAATCGCTGCGATTGTTTCACCATTAGCGACATGTTTCAACAATTCTATTTCCCTTGCAGTAAAATTTAGCTGCTGCCCCTCTTGCTGATCGAGGATTTCTTGGAAAAGAGGATCCACGAATGACTTCCCCGCAGCCACATCTTCGATACATTGTTTTAATGTACCCACCGAACAGGATTTACTTAAAATACCCGCCGGATTGTACCGTTTCAAAGTCTGAATAAGCAATGGCGACATGGCACTTGTTAAAAATACAATTTTTGCATTTTTATTGATTCTATTAATTTCCGATAACAACGACAGCCCATTTCCTTCTCGGAGGTAATAATCCAGAAATATAACCATGCTTTCCCGATTAAAAGCATTCAAAAATGTAAAAAAGTCCGCTACGTCGTTGCAAGTTTTAACAAAATCAAATAAGGTATAGCGCTCCAATAGCAGCGAAAAAGCATCTGCAAAGAGCCCATGATCATCCAATATTATTGCATGCTTAGAATTGTTCATTACCACAGTTCCTTCAAATAAAAAATCCGCCAAATGTAATTCATTTAAACGAACTCTTTCTTTTGGCAGTGACCATATACCTAAATTTTGCTATTCACAATCCTATCCATAGCAAGTTATAGGTATATAAGCCCATGGAAATTGTTAATTGATAGACTTTGTAGTTTTTTTGTACAAATTTTCCCTATTCCATGTTCCACAAGAATTTAGGGAACAACGGGGGTCGCACACATCAACTGAAAGTAAAAATGTCATTTAAATTTAGAACCATTTGCAGTATTGGAATGCTGTCATTTGCAGCATTGACCAGTATGATCATTACTTCGTGTAAAGAAACTAAGGATAGTGTTTCATTCGCTGGAAAAGCGAGTGTGAGTATTCACCTCTTGGGTGTAGAAAATCCAGTTACCATCACATCAAAATCAAACAAGAGCATCCACACGTCGACGTCTAATAAGCCAATTCGGGTTCCTTTAACAGCATCAAGTGCTATTGAAGCCACATTGTCTCCAGTGCCGTTAACCCGATATGGCAGTCCGCTGCGGGCATCAGCGGCGCCTCGTGCCGCTGCTACTGAAGAGCGTTCACCACTTGGAGAAAATGTGAAGTACAAAATAGTTGTCTATAATGATGCCGGCAAATATGTGACGGAGAAAATATATACAAACCAGGTAGATAATGATCAGGAGATAGCGTTGGATGCTGGTCATACCTACACTTTTGTAGCATTTTCCATCAATAGTACCACTACAGTACCCACAATAACCGCACCGGACGATCTAAATACAGCGAAGTTAGCCGACATCAGTGCAGACCTGATGTATTTTAAACAGCAGCTACCGGTTCAATCTGGAGATAATACGATCGACGTGATTCTAAGGCATCAATATAGCGAGGTGACAACAAATCTGAGTATGGACACTGAAATGACGGGAGCAATTACCCAACTTGGCACAACAACCATCGGGCCCACACATCCGAGCGCAAATCTGCAGTTAGCAGACGGTTCCATCACCTACAACGGATCAACATCTACTTCAAATGTTGTATTCCCGGCACTCGGTCCAGGATTACGTACAGTATCCAGTGTCCCATCGCTATTGATTCATCCAGTAGAAACCAATGGGGTGTTCAATTTTGGATCAATAACCATTGATGGCGAAACGAAGAACAATGTATCGTTTACAGGATTGAGGATTGCACCTGGAGAGCGTTACAATTTGAACCTCACCTTCAAAACCTGTACGGAAGAGGTCACCGGAGGAGCCAACCTGAATTGGAATTACCTTGCTTCCGGGGGTGGAGCAAATGTGAACGGCACTATTGTTCCAAATGGATCGATTGTAGAACAAACGTTGACGGCGCCAGGAGCCGATTATGGTTTCGTATTTGACATTCTAGAGATGGACAATTCGTTCAACATGGAGGTAAATGGAATCCCATTGGCTACTCAAGAAATACAATTCGAAGCCAATATCGCCATCGCGCCCAAGAATGTTGCCTTTGAAGATGGTAGTCTGCATGGAGGCATCAATACAGCCGGAGGTACAATTCCGCAAATCTACGCCATGGTAGGCACCGCCACCAATCCACTTATCCGTGTAGTGATCAGCCGCGAAGGAAAAGTAAGCATGTATGGTAGTAAAAGTTCCGGTGGCGAGCTATATCCTTTGGTACTAACTGCAGGTTCATTTAATACGGTGCCTTGGAATCCAGCCTCCAATACGGTCAAAATAACGCAAGTCGTACAAGGTAAAACTTCCATGGTCGGAGCAGGTAGCGGTAGAAAAAAGGTTACATGTAGTTAATTTCTATGCTTGATTATACGGATAAAAATAATGATGTCATGAAAAATACAAAGAAAAAAAATTATATAAGCCCCCAAGTTTTTACACTGGAAATCGCGTTAGAGCAAGGAATCGCAGCAGCATCTCAGCCTCAGCCCGTTCAAAGTGTAGCACCACAGGAATCGTGGACTGTTGTCGAAGACGACAACCGAACCATAGATTGGTAATGCCGAAAATCAAATTCGATGCAGATATACGATTTTTTCGCAATGAGTACCGTCAAAACACCTGTATTGACGGTACTCATTGCGAAAGTACACCGCGGTTGATGTAACCTATCTATTTTTTTGCTATATTTAGATACACAACTTTTTACTGTGTAAAACGTATACCCATGTATCTATATGCTTAGTGTAACTACCGAAAGATCCGATTTTGACCGAGCCATATTCGACCTAGTCCCGCTACCCATGTGGATCTATGACCTAGATACATTACGTTTTCTTGCTGTAAATAAAGAAGCCATTCATCAATACGGATATAGCGAAGAAGAGTTTAAGCAGATGACAATCAAGGATATTCGCCCGCAAGAGGATATACCAAAATTGGAGGAAGCTGTAGAAAGAACCAAAAGCCGACTAAAAAAATTTAAGAAAAGTATTTTTCGGCATCAGAAACGTGATGGTCGCATCATGTATGTACAGATTAAAGGCAACACCATCAATTTCTACGGCATTCAAGCCGAAATCGTTACCGCCACCGACCTGACCGAGCTTTATGAGAAAGAACGCAACTTAGACAAGGCCTACAAGGAGCTTTCATTCAGCGAGAAACGGTTTCGATCATTGATCGAAAATGGACGTGATCTTGTGGCTATAATCGACCTCGAAGGCAAATACAAATATGTAGCCCCCTCCTCCATTAACGTCTTGGGCATTGAACCCGAAGCTTTCCTGGGCAAAAATGCTTTTGACTACATCTATGAAGAAGATGCTCCCCACGTCATGGGGCAGCTTAGCAAAATAACAGAGTCGCAGTCTGTGTCCATTGATGCCTACCGTTTTCCCGATGCAAACGGCGATCTGCGCTGGTTTAAAACCGAATTGTCAAACCACCTCGATACACCATTGATTGAGGGTATTATCGCCACCACCCATGAAGTTACCGCCGAAATAAAAGAGAAAATTGTTAATGATCTTTTTACCGAACTGACGTCAACATTTGCGAAGTCTTTTTTCTTGGTATCCTCGTTGGATCAAGCCCTTCAGCGGCTTGTACTGCTCCCCAAAATACGTGTGAGCGAAATATGGCTGGTCGCTCCAGACCACAGCGAGTTACACCTTGTCTCAAAATCCTTGCAGCAAAGTAAGTTTGCGCTATTCCACCAACAGACACAGGAATTGACTTCCTGTACGGAAGAAGACGGGCTTGCAGGTAGGGTCTGGAAAGAAAAAAAGGTGGTTATTTGGGACGATATCGGCGCAAATAAAGATTTTCTACGCGCAGAAGCGGCCAGGGCGGTGGGTCTTTCCACGGGCATCGGTCTACCGATTATGTATGGCGATGAATTTCTTGGCTGCATCGTATGTTTTTCGACGTCTGCGCCAGAGAATCTTGTCGAAAAGATAAATTTACTGACCAATGTCAGCGAAAGGCTTGGCCCACTTGTCAAACAAAAAGTAACAGAAGAAGAATATCGTAATGTTTTCAATATTTCTTCAGATCCCCTTTGCGTTATTGGTTTTGATGGTTATATCAAAAAATGCAATAAAGCTTTCAGCCAACTGCTGGGTTATCCTACAACCTATCTATATGCTACACCAATGTTTGACCTCATCCATGCCGATGATCGAGAGCGCTTAGCGGAAGGGTTATCGTTATTAATCAGCGGCCATATCACCGAGCGTTTCTCGGGCAGGTTTTTAACATCCGCCGGTGAATTGAAATGGCTGCAATGGTCGGCTACTGTAGCAGCAGAATCCAAAACGATTGTTGCTGTCGGGAAGGATATTACCAAACAAAAGCTTGCCGAGCACGCGTTACAAACAGCTTATGAACAATTACAGACGGCTCAAAAAATTGCTAAGCTAGGCTATTGGTTTAGAGCTATAGATTCGGATATCACGGAATGGAGTGATGAGATGTACAAAATTTATGATTGTTCGCCTAGCACCTTTATCCCCAGCTTAGAAAATATCAAGCAGACTTTGCAGCCCAAAGACCAGTATATGCTCGAGGATGACCCTTTATTTCACCTGGAGTCTGGAAGTATCAAAAGCTTTGAGCATGAAATCATTACCTTATCGGGGAAGTTGAAATGGGTGCATCAGGAAGTGCGATTAGTGACCGATGAAACGGGGAAGGTCGTTAAAATTGAAGGCACGATACAAGACATTACAGCTTCCCGCCGGGCTATGGATCAAATTAAGAAACAGAACGATACACTCCGTGAAATCTCCTGGCTGCAATCGCACGTCATCCGGGCCCCACTAACACGGATCATGAGCCTAATTTACCTATCAAAAGAATTAGATGGTGGCGGAAAATCGCCCGATGAAATTATGGATCTGATTATGGATTCCGCACAAGAATTAGATGATGTGATTGCGCAGATCACTGTTAAAACAAACCTTATTCATCATTAAAATGGAACAGATACTACTCATAGATGACGACGCTGTCATCAATTTTATACACACCAAAATCATTGCTAGTGTCTATCCCGATGCGACTGTGGTCATTTTAGAAAATGGGAAGAAAGCGGTGGATTACATACAGCAAAATCAACAAAATTCCTATCTCGTCTTCTTGGATATCAATATGCCGATTATGGATGGCTGGCAATTTCTGGAAGCGATGCAAGATTTTCCAAACAAGGGCAACCTGCGCATACATATGTTAACTTCTTCCGTCGATTTACGAGACCAGAGTCGCGCAGCAGACAATACCATGGTGCTCTCTTATCTACCAAAGCCTTTAACAAAGGATGTTTTACGATCGATACCCGTTGAACAATAGCTGGCATTAGATAAGTAGTCCATCAACTATTACGCACTTTAGGCAATACCACCTTCATTGCATCAAATCGTCTCAAAGTATCCTCATATTGTCTCAACAGGCAATACCTCTCCTTTCTATGCTGTACATTTAGGGTTCAAATCACACCAATTATATGCAGTATCTTGAATTTGAACATAACGATGTTATCTGGAGTCCGAAAAGCATCTTGACCATGCTAAAAAGATTGCGACTATCCCTGTCAGCGTAAACAACCAATACACTTATTCATAAACATTAGCACATGAATTTTAAAATGAACAGTTTTAAAGTGGCTACTAAATTATTGCTATTCAGCAGCAGTTTATCTGCTGGAGCCGCTTACGCATTGCCCCATGCCCCCTATGTTCAGGAAGCCCAAACTACAATCAAGGGCAGTGTCAAGGATGAGCAGGGCAACCCTATTGTTGGTGCCACTGTCTCCGTCAAGGGTAGCACCATCAGTACCTCCACCGACGCCAATGGCGCGTTTACACTCAGCAATGTCGAGAAAAATGCCGTCCTTATCATCCGCATGATCGGCTTTACCGCCAGAGAAATTACCTATAATGGCAGCTCCAGTGTACATGTACAACTGCTGTCAGACACGCAGCAGCTCGAAGAGGCTGTTGTTGTAGGCTACGGTACTTTGGACAAAAAAGAGTTGACCAGCGCCGTATCGAGCATCAAGCAGAAAGACATGGTTGCGGGGGCTGTATCACCGCTCTTGGCGATTCAGGGAAAAGTACCCGGTCTCAGTGTACTTTCCAACAACGGCACAGACCCCAATGCGGGCATCTCACTTCAATTGCGTGGGGTCAATTCGGTCAATGCCTCACAGGGTCCCCTGGTGGTTATTGACGGTGTCCCCGGTGGCGACATCAATTCCGTTGCGAAAGAAGATATTGAAACCATCAACGTACTTCGGGATGCCTCCGCTGCAGCCATCTACGGAACACGTGCTTCCGGTGGTGTCATCCTGATCACCACCAAAAGACCTCAGGTTGGCAAGGCGCAAGTGAATTTTACCTCCGAATACTTTGTCGAAACCATCCGCAAACGTCCACAGGTATTATCGGCAGAGAAATTTGTCGAATATGGCCTCGGTGAAGACCTCGGACATCGTACAGACTGGTATGATGAAGTCACCAATAACAATCCATTCAGCCATCGGCAGGTCGCCAACATCAGCGGCGGATCCGAAAACGCCAATGTCTATACTACGTTTACCAAACGCGACGCCAAAGGGATGGCGATCACGTCAAAACGTGAAGAAATCGGCGGACGAATCAACAGTGCCTTCAAATTTTTCGACGGCTTCGCCGAGTTGAGCACCAATGTAAGTTACAATCAGGTACAAGCTTTCGGTTCCAATCGCGATATCTTCAACAACAATGACATTTTTAATATGGCCCTGGTGCTCAATCCTACCCAAACGCCTTACGATGCCAATGATGTCAGCGGATATAATGTATTGGAAGGTGGATATGACACCTGGAATCCTGTCGCTGAGGCGCGCCTGCGCAGCGATGAAAAGCAGTTCAAATACCTGTTGGCCAATGCGACCCTAAAATTAAACCTGACAGAACACCTGACCACCAGTGCGACCATCGGCGTAAAAAACAACAGCGAGCATGGCAACTATTACCGGTCGGCCCAACATCGTATTTCGCGTGAGAATAATGTGGATGGATTTGCCAAGCAATATTACAGCCGGTTCAATGACCGCATCTTTGAGTGGACCGCCAATTACACCAACCGATGGGACGAACATTCCTTAAACGCTGTAGCAGGCTACAGCTATCAAGATTTCAATGGACAAGGATTTTCTGCCGAAAACTCCAATTTCCCGGTGGATGGTATTGCCGACAACGACATGGGTACAGGAACCTATTTACCAGACGGTCGGGCAGGTCTTGGATCCTGGAAAAACCCATGGGTCAAACTTGCCGCCTTCTTTGGCCGTGTCAACTACTCCTATCTGGATCGCTATATCCTGACCGCAACGGCGCGGTACGAAGGATCCAGCAAATTTGCGCCCAAAAACAGATGGGGTTTCTTTCCGGGGCTTTCCGCAGGCTGGCGTATTTCACAGGAGTCCTTCCTCAAAGATGTTAATTTTATCAACGACCTAAAACTCCGGGCAGGCTATGGCGAAACGGGCAATGAAGGCTTCGATGCAAAAGTGGCAACACGGATGTATAGTGCCGACACCTGGTTTCTACAGGATGGTAAATGGTTCAGGACATACGGTGTGATGCACAACCAAAATCCAGATATCAAATGGGAGGTCAAAAAAGAATACAACCTTGGGTTGGACTTTTCCGTACTGAACAATCGCTTAAGTGGTCGTTTTGATATCTACAAACGTAAAATCGATGATCTGATTTTCGACATCAGCGTATCCCAGCCCCCAGCAATCCACGATCGGACAACCATGAATGTGGGTAGTATGCAAAATACGGGGTACGAGTTTGAATTGAACTTCAAAGCCGTAGACAACGACAATTTCAGTTACACAACAAGCCTAGTGGGTTCGCATAATAAAAGCAGGCTCAACACCTTATGGGGTAGTCAGACCTTTACCGACCGGAAGGACTTCCCGGCCCCCGGCTCACCAGGGTCAGCGGTGAGGTTATATCCCGGCGAGGACATTGGCCGCTTCTTCCTTTGGAAATTTGCAGGATTTACCGACGATGGTTATTGGAAACTATACGATAAAGACGGTAATGCATTTGACGTGCGCGACCGGAATAAAACGGTAGGCGACAAGTCATTTGTCGGCAATGCCATTCCAACACTACAGCTTTCCTGGAACAACCAGTTCAGCTATAAAAACTGGGATGCCAGTATCTACATGCGCAGCTGGATCGGACACGATGTGTTCAATATGATCAACATGTACTATAGCCTACCTAATGTAAAAGGTCAGAATGTTTTGGAAGAAGCCTACGACAAACATAAAAATATCAAGGGAGAAAAAGAGCTGAGCGACTACTGGTTAGAGAAAGGCACCTTTCTCAAGGTTGACGCACTCAACATCGGTTACCGCTTTAACCAAAATTGGATCAAGCCTTTAAAGTCCATGCGGGTATATGCCACCGCACGCGACCTCTTTGTATTTACAAACTACACGGGGCTAGATCCAGAAGTCAATATCAATGGTCTTGAACCGGGATTTGAAGAGCGTAATGTCTACCCCAAGACACGGACTTTTATGATGGGTTTACAAGTAAATTTTTAAAGCTAGCAGGACAAACATGAAAAAATATATTTCCATAGCCACCCTATCCGTAGCCTTGCTGCTATCCGGATGCACCAAATTGGATCAAGAATTTTATAGTTCGGTCACACCGGACACCTTTTTTAAAAGTGAAAAAGACATCAAAGCTGCCTTATTTAGACCATTTACCCATGCCAAATGGTATATGGGCGAAGACCGCTGGCGCTTGCAGGAATACACAGCCGACAATTTTGCCATCACCACCAAAGGGCGGCACTGGTATAATGGGGGCGAGAATGAGCGCTACCATTACCACCGTTGGACGGCGGACGACAACTGGGTCTGGGGCAGCTGGCGCGGCACGCTGATGGGTGTTGCCTTGGCGCTTGATGCGAAAAGCGACCTGAGCAAACTGGACTATAGCAAATTTACACTTACGGAAGAACGTAAAGCAGCAGACCTGGCGCAATTGGATGCCTTGATCGCCTATTTCTATCTGCGCGGGCTGGATTATTTTGGCGGTATGCCTATTTTCGAATCCCTAGACCAAGAATCCCTACCGCGCAATAGCGACCAGGAGCTCTTTGCACATATCGAGAAGCTGCTCAAAGCAGCTATTGAGAATCTGCCAGCAAAGAAGGCCGGCGACAGAGAAGAGGGCGCTATCCGCAAAGCTGCCGCTGCAGCCATGCTGGCACAGCTCTACTTCAATGCAGAGGCCTATATCGGGAAATCCATGTACGCTGAAAGCCAAAAGCTAGCTCAGGATATTGTCAATAAAGTTTATGGCGACTACAGCTTGGATACCAAATGGAACGGCGTACATGGATTTAAAAACAATGAGTCGCCCGAGATGATTTGGTCTATGCCGTCAGAATTCAAGATGCTGGAGTACAATTGGTTTTATGCAGATTTCTACCATTACAACACCAGGCAGTTCTTTGCCCAAGATATGGGCGGCAACAATGGCGCCCACCTAACTCCATCCAAGAAACCCAACGGCTCCCTTTACGCAGCAGACTTTAAGCTAGGTTCACCTTTTGAAACTTTCGACCAAGGCGATCTCCGCAAAGCACCCTATGTCTACCACGGCACAGACCAATACGAAGGTATGTTTATCGTAGGCCCCCATAAGACCCCTAGCGGCGAGGTCATTGTTGGGGGTGAAGAATATAAAGATAAGCCCCTGGACTTTGTCGACCAAGTCGGCCGCTTTTCAGAAGTTGGGCCTGGAAAAAAATACAGTTCCATCGACCAGCTGCCCTCAAAGATGTCCGAAGGCGAGGAAAACACCGGTATACGTTTGGTGAAGGTACCTATCCCAAATCTTGCCAACAATACCTTGCGTTGGGGTGCAGATATGCCGATTATCAGACTGTCTGAAATATACTATATGCTTGCCGAATGTGAATTCAGGTTAGGAAATAAGGAAAAAGCTGCAGCACTATTCAATACCGTCCGAAAACGGAATTTTGCACAAGAGCAGGATCCGAATCCCGTAACTGTAGCCAATATTGACAAGTACCGTATTTTGGATGAATGGAGTATTGAATTTTTAGGCGAAGGACGCCGGCGTACCGATTTGATCCGATGGAAAGCATTCACCACAGAAAAATGGTGGGATCATAATCCAAGTACTTCGGCCCATCTGAATCGTTTTCCCGTACCCAATCAGGCCATTGCCGGCAACAATAGTCTGACACAAAATCCAGGTTATTAAAGAGCGCAACGAATCGATTTAAACGAATAGAGCCCAGTCTGATTTAGTAAACAGGCTGGGCTCTTCAATTTTACACTAAACCCTTGATTCAATCATTTTTGAGTTCTCAGCTTATTCAATTCCTTGCATCTGTTGATACGTAAACAGCTGTGGATAATTTTTTGGAAGTTCAGTTGTCAGGTTATGCATTTGAAAATTATCATTTCTAATTCTGCCATCCGGATCCATGAGTACGTAGCGCGGAATTCCGTTAAATTTAAATAATTCGCGTAATGCCCTATATTCATCGGCAGAAACCCGATACGATTCAAACATGCTATTTTTAACAACATAGTCCTTATAAAACTCCATATCTGGTGTCCCTTCACTATCTGTTATAAAAACAAACGCCACATTCGGATTATCTTTGAGTTTTAGGCGTTTCCCCTGCGTTGATTCGATACCCGATCGGCAGGGACCGCACCACTGTGCCCAAAAGTCCACAACAACGACTTTACCACGATACTTATCTGTCATTTTTTTAAAAACAGAGGCGGCATCGGTTTGGGGTAGTACATAGCCGTTTCTGGACTTCCATTCACGGTCTGCCAGTCTGAGCGCTTCACCCTTTAAATCCTCGTTCGTCAATATGGCCCGCAACTGATCAGTAGTCTTTGCTATCGCGGCGGCATCGGCAGCACCATTTAATGCAGATTTTAATGTACGTAGTTTTGCAACTTCTGAGACCAACGTATTGGCTATAGTAGGGTTAGTTTTTCGATTTGCCGAATCCAATACAAAATAGAAGTCCTTTTGGCGCTGACCATTTAAGGCATCACGGCTAAATAAAGTCGAATACTCGAATCGGTTGATAAAGGTAGAAAATTCATTTTGTGACAAAATAGCCGGATCATTAAGGTCTAAGCGCCCTATAAAATCACCGAATCCCATTCCGCAACAACCTGCTTTTTGTTTGCTGAAATAGTATTCTCTTTCAACATTTTTTCCAGACCTTGATAAAAGGCACGAGGATTCTTTCCCCAATTGAATCTTCCCGCGTCAGCTCATTACTGCTATAAATAATACCACTTGTAAATTCTAATGCAGGACTATAATCTTCGATAAATCCGATGATGCGCACAGTATCAAATTGAAAGAAAATCTTTTTATACGAAGTAAGACTTTTTTTCACTTTAGCTTTAGCCAACTGCTGCGTTATCCAGCCATTTGGATCGCACTTCGACGTTTTTTCAGTAGATAATTGTGCCGTTAATCATTTTTTTATCCACAAACCTCACTAAGATTATTATTTTGTCAACGATCGCATTTTACTGTGAGTAATCCGATATCACAAAAAAAATCTTCATCTTTAAAAAGCGTATTTTTGCGTTTTTATTCGTCTAAATACAATATTCCAATATAACAATTGTGCAATAATTTGAAAAAATGCATTTTTATGCTATATTTGAATTAAAACATATATAAACCGATTTACAACCGCTATAATTTTCCAGATGAAATAGCAATGATTTTATGTTGCACAAGCACCAGGTGTATTGGCAAAACCTAAGTTAAACAAAAGCTAATCAAACACATTTTTATTATGAAAAAAAGTATGCTCATACTAGTGAGCTTGCTGAGTACGTATGGCGTCGCCCTGGCCCAAAGAATCGTTACCGGTAAGGTCACTACGACAGATGGATCTGCATTGGGAGGTGTTACAATTATCGAAAAAGGTAAAAACACCCAATCCATTACTAACACGAGTGGAATGTACAAAATTACGGTACAAGAAGATGCCACCTTAATTTTTAGACATGTTGGCTACACACAACTTGAAAAAGCCATCCAAGGACAATCGGTACTTAACGTTAGCCTATCCGAAAATAGCTCATCATTAGATGAAGTCGTGGTCACCGCCTTTGGTGTCAAGCGTGACCGAAAAACGTTGGGATACTCTACCCCCATCGTCGCCGGATCTGATGTTTCCGAAACGCAACGAGAGTCCTTTTTCCAAGGACTTCAAGGCCGTGTTCCGGGCCTATCCATCAATAGCACAAGTGGTATGCCGGGGGCATCAGCACAGATCGTGTTACGGGGATTTGCTTCCATTTCTGGCGACAACAACGCGCTTATCGTTGTAGACGGCGTTCCCATCAACAATTCTACCCTGAACGAAAATGACCTCGCCAGCAATGGTGCCAATAGAGATCTCGATTACTCCAATCGCGCGATGGACATTAACCCCGACGATATCGAGACCTATACCATTTTAAAAGGTCCAGAAGCTACCGCCCAGTTTGGTAGCCAAGGTGCCGGGGGAGCCATTTTGATCACCACCAAGAAGGGAAAAGCAGGTCGGTTTACAGTCAATTATTCGCTTTCGGGCCGTGTTGAAACGGTCAATAAGTATCCCGAGCGGCAGTATGTCTATTCGCAAGGTACCAATGGTACGTATGCGGGGACTTCGAGCTACGCCATGGGGCCAAAATATCCTGAGGGGACGACACTCTACAAAGATAATGTCAACAATTTTTTCCGCACCGGCTATAACCAAAAGCATAACCTTTCTTTCGAAGGGGGGTCTGAAAAAGTCACCTACCGCTGGTCCAATGAATATAGTAACAATACTGGTATTGTTCCGAACACCAGCTACAAGCGTTTTTCAACGCGCTTAAATGGTACAGCCAAATTTAATGACAAACTGGAATTCAACACCTCTTTTAATTACATCAATACACAGAACGATAAAGCCCGAAAAGGAAATACAGGCTATTTGATAACCATGATGCGCTTTAATCCGCTTTATGACGTCCGGGACTGGATCGATGAAAAGGGTAACCGTGTACTGCACAACTCAGATATTTACAATGAGCTGGACAATCCTTTTTGGGAAGTGTACCGCAATACGGCCAATGATGATGTTAACCGCATCCTGGCGACCTCCAATATTACCTATCGGCCGACCAACTGGTTGAGCCTGAATGGGATCATCGGCATGGACTTCGCCAACACATTGGGGCAAAGCGTTTACCATCCGCAGTCCTATTCGGGATCGGGGTCGTCGACCAATGTGCGCAACGGTTCGATGAATGTCTATCAGGTCAATGGACGTGTACTTTCTGGATCATTTATGGCTACCGCCAATACAAAGATCGGCCGGGATATTAGTTTTCGGGCCAACCTAGGGACCGAATTTAAAGATTACAATACCCTTACCAATTCACAATATGGCGAGGACTTTTACGACCCCGACTTTTACAGCATCAACAATACCTTCCCAAGCACTCGTCTAGCCAAATCAGTTGCCAACAACTTTCGTACGGTCGGCTTCCTGGCACAGGCCGGATTTGGGTACCTGGACAATCTACTGTACCTAAATTTAACAGGTCGATTGGATGCGGCATCCCGCATGATGCCAAACAACCCTTATTTTGGTTACCCGTCCGCGTCGCTGGCCTTTAACTTTTCGGATCTAGCCTTTTTCAAAAACAAAGTCAGCTGGCTCAGTGATGGAAAATATCGGATCTCTGTCGGCACAACAGGGAAAGCTCCCTTTAAGAGTTACTATACCTTATCTAATTTGGAACCCAAACTTTCCACCGGCGGCGGATTTGCCTACGGCGTGAATGGTGGTAACCCAAATCTGAAAGCCGAAAAAACCAGAGATTTTGAGACAGGGCTCGAATTTGGCTTCTTCAAGCGCCGGCTTACTTTTGATTTCAGTTATTTTAATCGCCTGAGTACGGGCCAAATCATCCTACCCCGACTAAGCTATGGCTCTGGTTTTGTGTTACGGATGATGAATGGTGGTGAAGTCAAGACTTATGGTACCGAGCTGCAAGTCAACGTCAATCCCATCAAGAAAACCGATTTCAGCTGGGATATGACCTTCAACTTTACCCAATATAAAGGAAAGGTACTTTCACTGGCCGAAGAATTGCCTGAATTGTACGATTCAGATACTTGGGTCCTGAGCGGCGTGCGCTCTTCGGTCATGCCCGGCTATAGTATCGGTACATTGTCAGGCACACAGTTTAAAAGAAATGACCGTGGTGACATCTTAATTAACGCACAAACAGGGCTTCCCATCGCCGGTACCGACAAATATTACCCTATCGGTGACCGCATTCCAGACTTCACCCTCGGCATTGTCAACAAATTCAATTACAAAAACTTTTACCTTACATTCTTATGGGATCTGCGCAAAGGTGGCGATGTGCTCAATGGACTGGATTATAGGCTTTATACCTATGGACAGTCAGTAAAGACGCTAAATCGGGAAGAACCCCGCGTGATCGAGGGCGTATTGGAAGATGGACTTGAAAACACGGCCAATCCAACCATAAACCGTATTGCGGTAACCCCCTATTCCGCATCGACATATTATATGACCAATATCGAACCGCAGATGTTTATTGAGAAAAACATTTATGCTTTCAGGCTCCGGGATGTAACACTCCGTTACGCCTTACCCAAGCATCTGACACAGCGTATCTCGTCACAAGCTGCACTGAGCGTATTCTTTACCGCTACCGATCTTTTCCTTTTTACGAATTACACCGGACTGGATCCCGAGAGCAATAGTAATACCGCAGGCCTTGGCGGTATCGGCGGTTACGGTATCGATTACGGAAATATGGCTAAGCCCAGAGGTTTCAATTTTGGCTTTAACTTGAGATTTTAGGAGGAACATATCATGAAAACAACGATTTACATATACATTTTTTCAGTCCTAATCGGATTGAGCAGCTGTAAGAACTACCTGGACATCAACGAGAATCCGTCCAACCCGCAGCTCGTCAAAGCCGAATTGCTTTTAGCGCCGATCATCTACCAAATGGCCAACGGCTATGCCAATGACCAGCGTCAGATGAACAAGTTCAATCAGACCATTTTGGGTGCCAGCAGCGACGAGTCATCCCGGATCTGGGAGCGTCATGGATATCCGGCCCAAAGTGATGTAGGTGGAGTGATGTGGCGCATGGTCTATTTTGATCACGGGCTCAACCTACAGTTGATGATCAATGATGCCATTGTCAATCAAAAATATGAATATGCCGCAATCGGTTATGCCGTAAAGGCCTGGGGCTATCAGATGCTGACTGATTATCACGGCCCGATTATTCTGGATGAGGCTTTACGGACGCAGCAGTTATCGTTCAAATACAATGACCAGCCCGATGTGTACGCTAAAGTACGTCTATGGTGCGACTCGGCATTATATTACCTCGATCAAAAAAGCCCCGTTAATTACAGTGCCAACCTAAATTCAAAAAAGGGTGACAATCTCTTTCGGGGCAATATGGACCGTTGGCGGAAATTTGTATACGGCCTGAAAGCACTGCAATATATCCACTTAGTCAATAAACCGGATTTCAAGGAAAAGTATGCTGATTCAATTGCCTATTTCGTGGACCGTTCCTTTGATTCACCTGCTGACGATGCGGGTGTAAAATTTGACGGAGACAAATCCGAGACAGCCAATGTGGTGAGTTCCAGGTTTGGCCTTTACACCACATCCTATTACAACCGTGCAGGCAAGCCGATCGTACGCTACCTTACTGGTGGATTGCGCGGTGAACCCATTGAGAACCCCAAGGCGTCGACTGATCCCCGCCTTTCGCGCATGCTGATGATCAATAATCCGGTTGACAGCATCTATATTGGTGGAGATCCAAATGTATCCAATACCACGGTGCCCAATATACTGGGCGATGTGACCAGCGGACAGGGCAAATTTATCTTTAGGGACGCTGCAGATTTCCCGTTGATGACCTACGCACAGCTGCAGTTGGTTAAAGCCGAAGCACTATTTATCAAAGGTGATCAGGTAAAGGCTTATGAGGCGTATATCAAAGGGATATATGCGCACATGAATTTTGTCAACAAGTACATCAATACCACCAACGAAAAATCCATCACTCAAGTTGAAGTAGATAATTACATCAAGGGTGGAGAAGTACCGCTCTCTGCTACGGATTTGACTTTAGCCGATATCATGGGCCAGAAGTATATTGTACAATGGGGCTGGGGAGGTCTTGAGCAATGGTGTGATTTAAGAAAATATCATTATAGCACGGAGATCTTTAAGCAGTTTATCCCCTTGGCGGGCAGCCAGCTTACCTACAATGACTATTGCTATCGTGTACGGCCGCGTTATAATTCGGAATACGTATGGAATGCGTCGGAACTTGAACGATGGGGCGCGCTAGAGCCCGAATATGTGATTAAGCCAACTTGGTTTGTTACTTCGACCTATTAATGTGTAAAAGGAAAGATTATGAAGAATTTCAAAAAAATACTATTTCTTGCTTTAGGTGCTGTTGGCCTATATTCATGCGAGAAATCCATTCAGGACTTTGGACAAGTAGATTTTCTCGGCGCTGACGATGTCATTGTGAAGATCAATATGGCTTCGATTTATCCAGACGACCGCTATATGTATGTCAAATTTGATGGGCAGCGTGTTACATCACGCATCCGGGGACGTGAACCTTTTCCTGGTGGTGGTTATAATACACGCGGAGACTCGCGACCTGATTTTTTAAAGTGGAAATCTGGAAACGTAAAGGTACAGGTCGCCCTGCCCCATAAAACCGATGATGGGCGCGATTCTATTATTTTAGCTGAATCATCTGTCAGCCTGGCTGCCGGCAAGCGCTATACCATACATATTACCGATACGGCACAGAACACAAAAATGATCTTGAATGAAGAGGATCTTTCACGTCCCGACAGTACGCAGGCCAGATATCGCTTTACCAATCTGATGCCCAATGTTCCATCGATTGATCTCTACTACGGCGCCGCGGCCACTGGAAGCGCAAATGCTATTGCAATTCAAGATTCGCTTGTCGCTAAAGACGTTAAATACCTCGAAACAAGTCCCTATTTCCAGCTGAACCGTATTGCCACGCGCACCTGGAAGATTCGCAAAGCAGGGTCTCCGGTCACAAATGGTACCGTTATCGCCTCCTATAGCAATGCCGGTTCTATCCTGGACCGCCGATCGTATGTCGTTTATGCCTTGGGCTATGATGGATTTACCAGTACCATTATGAAGCCCTATGTTTCATTTTTCTTAGTTCGATAGATATGAAAAGAAAAACAATTTTAAGTTCTGTCCTGCTGTGCATCAGCTGCATCAGTATTTTTTATTCCTGCAAACAAAGAGACGATTATCCATCCTTTGACGACAAGGTAGAAGAAACGGCACCCGTGGATCCTATCCCTGATGACAAGCAAGTCGAGGCCGTTACCAGAACGATTATGGAACGGACCGATCTGATTAAAACTTTTCTGCTCGACTCGTCGGTCACCATCAGCACTGGACTTGTCAGAACGCATGTACGCTATGTCAATAAGCTCGACCAGCGTGTTAGCCTTCAATTATTGAAAGTCGATCTTTCCTCCAAAGATATATTTCCGGCCATCATGAGCGCATTTGACGATTACCTCTATGTAAGCCAACCGATCGGAGACATGGCCAAGTACAATGAACCACGGTCAGGGGGGGAAATTTTAGCGGCAATCAATGCGGCTTTATCGTCTACCGTATCTTATATCAAAAATGGCAGGCAGATCAATGTCTCGACCAGCAATATTAAAACCAAGGAAAAGACCAGACCCTTTTTGCGATCCGCAAGGACGGATCGCCTTACATTGGCAATTGTGTTGACACGACCAAATTTACTTTTGAGCCCTATGATCTGAATCAATTTAGTGGGTTGGTATCTGGCACCAACTGGGTGCGCTACCGTGGCTATAGTGTTTTGACTACCTCGGAAGTTGTGCAAGCGGTGACTGCCATAGGTCTATCTTCGGATAAAAAAACAATGTATGCCCTTGTTGTTGATGGGGGTGACACAAACTTTTCGGTGGGGATTGGCCTAAATGACGTCGCTGCTTTGATGGGAGCTTTAGATGCCTATGATGCCTTTGTATTGAATAGTGGTGCTACAAGTGTCATGGTACAAAAAACCTTAACCGCTGATCCATTCAATCCGATCATCTGGAATCCGGTATCCAAGCCGCTAACCGCAGGTGGATCGGCCAGTATCAGCGGCGTTGGATTTGTGAAACGCTCATCCATCAAAAACTGATGGTTTAATGCGACAAGGCAAATTCCAATGGTTGGTCCTATGCGCACCTGAAGCATAAGTAAAAGCCCCTGCATACGACAGGGGCTTTTTAATAGAACAAACGTCTATATCTGTAATAAGCAATGATTCCATTCTTATTACCGAAAAATTCATTTCTTATTGCACAGAAAAACAAGCTATTATTGTGTTGTTATTGTTTAATGCATTGGGGTTAGACACAAGAATTCCGTATTCACCTTGCTCCATACCGTTAATACTCAATTTGTAAGAACTATCTTTGATTTTACTTTACCTATACCAATAATGTACATGGAAGCACTCGCTTTACTTTTGATTTTCACACTTTGCTTTTCAAGTGGAAGAGGTGCTCCATCGCTTTTTACATATACCGCCTCCCCTATATATTCAGGTTCTTCAATATGGTCAAAATTTTGTTGGCTAAACCCTTGAAGGGCAAATGTCAATAGGCTAATGATTAATAAAATTATTTTCATTTATTAATCAATAAATTGCGTTAATATAGAAAAAGAAAATATATCCGCCCAAATATTACCGCATCTTTAAAATGAAAAAGCCACTCCCGTTCGGAAATGGCTAAACAAAATTATTTATATGCTTTAAATGTAAAAAGAAACATTTTGAGTACGGTTGAATATACATCATGCAAAAAGGGTTATTTAATGAAAATAGTTACATGTGGCCACAGTATTGTTAGCATGCGCGAGAAAATCGCTTGGGATATACCAAATACAAATTCAACCTTACCAATTGTAGATTAACAAGCCCAGGTAAACTTGACATTTTGTAATATTGTATTACTCAGATAAAGAGCTTGCATGTCTTCACACTCCATATGATGAGTGTATCCGCTGCAAATCATTAAGTTCTTATGTTAAATAATGGATTGATTTAAGATATAAACATATTTTTATGAGTGGATTTAAACAAAGCGAGTTAATCAAATTAGTTGGGCTAGCCTCAACAGATAGCTCTTTGGTACAGTTTTTTGAATATCATGGTTTAGGAAAGTTGCCAAAAACAATTACTAGCAATCAGGGGACAAAAAGCATTATTTGTAAATCATTAAATATATCATTTTGGTTTGCTTACGATATTATTAATGATCATTATCAACCCCCAATTAGCCCTCGTAACGACAATTATAAATTTAAAGCTTACTTATCCAGCATCATTTTCACGCATAGAGAACATTCTGTTAAACATCCTGATCCCAAACCTAAAGATTTTTGGGATGTACTCCCTCCACCGAGCGCATCTCGGGAAGAAACAGAAATGGTAATGGGTCCCCCAGTGCATATTAACGATGATTCCTGGAGTTATAAATTGTCCATAGCGGAAGAAAAAAAACTAGTTTTGAACTATACCAAAAGTTCAAAAAATCAGCTATCCTATAATAGCTGGATATCAATACGTCAAGAGTCAGAAATTGTAAGCCGAGTTTTCTATGATCGCAAGAATGATTTTGAGAACTTTCCTTTTTTAAGACGAGCACACACTTCAATTATCAAATGGTTATTTGACAGCAGGTTTCTACAACTTACTGAGGATGTATATCAGTTGCCCCTAAAAGGAGATACCGAAACAATTTTGGATTTTGTTGAACATCACCTTAAGAGTCATCTTTGGAAAAATCAACTGGCAGCTATTGATCAGCTCGCCAGTTTTTTATATCATATTACTACAAATAGAATACTACAAGATCCTGAAGGTAACCGTGTATCACTTTACATTCGCACTATCATATTAGAGATTTTAAATCAGGCTGAAGTTTTTGAACAGATTTATGAGCAGAATTTTAGCGCCACAGATCAGTTTCTAAATGATATTTTATTTGATGAAACCCTGTATAGCGATATTTCTACCGTTTTAACGGAAAAATTTAAATTATTTCAAAGCTGGAAAGCATCTCGATGATGCTTTCTAGCCCTCCTTCCATATTGCCTTTCTCTTTGCCTACGTTATCAACTTTTTTCAAAAGGATACTCATATCGAAGTTGATGAGTATAGACGAAAATAAATAATTACATCTATAATAGATTTGAGCGATTATAACTATCTTTAAAATTATAAAAGATTATAAATTATACAGCTAGTTTACTCAAATCGCAAAAAATATGCAATTTAATAGTATTATCGATGTTGAGACACGAGACCCTAACTGGACAAAATGGAGAACCCGCTTTATATTGGTGCTGAAGGAACACGTTTTGAGTGGAATGTTAAAAAAAATATCCTCTAAATAATCTCCATATCATGGATAATCGAATGAAAAATAGAACTTGTCTTAAAATACTTTTATGTTCCTTAATTTGCGCCATTACGATTCATGTAAATGCACAAAATAAGTTGGAAAAAAATGGGGAGAGTTTCGGAGAGTCGTATCTTAAACTTGAAATAAGAGGAAACACGAGTAAAGAGCCACGATTTTTCAAATTAACGTTGACTAGTAATTTGACCAGCTATTATGATATCAATATTCCTATTTTGGGAAATGCTGATACGCTCTTAAAAATTCCATCATTTAAGCTGACATCAGCGATTTTGAAAATAGATAGTATCGAGCGATACATATTTCTTCTTCCACATGATTCTACCCAAGTAATTTTTAATTTCAAACCTAGCGCCCCACCTGATATTCAGTATAAGGGCCCCTACAAGACGATATTTCGGGAAACAAAAGTTATACAAAATCTATTTAGAAGCATATTCAACGATAATCATACTTCAGATAAATATGTATTTGAACCTAACACCTATCGCGATAATGCATTGTCTTCAATGAGAGAAAAGATAGATAAGATTAACAATGCTCCTTTAGCTGAAGATTCAAAAAAAAGTTTGCAAAGAACATATGCTACCGTATACGCCCGAATGTTCTTATTGGATCCAAATAATGGGATGTATCTGGATAATGTGAATGCGGGTATGGATAAAGAAAAAGCCAAAATTAAAAATAAAATTAATTTAGACTACTACACCTTCTTGAGGGACCTCGACCTCAATAATAAAGACTACCTACTATCAAACTATTATAATGAATTAACCAAATCCCTTTTGGCTGATAGTGTGCTAAACTTGCCTACTACAGATCATATTTTATTACAAGATTGGATGAATAGGACTGTCGCTATACTAAATCCCTTATTAGGATACTCTCGAGGTTATTTCTATGATATTATGTTAGCAAATGCCTATTTGGATCAAATCGCCAGAAATAAATATCTTTCGGATGAACAAACTAAGGATATTATTGGATATTTTAAAGACAAATCGTTTTCTGATTATATTTTGTACCAAAATAATATCAACACGCTCCGGATTGCTCAGGATACAGGACGAGTTTATGACTGGTCTCGTCTCGACAAGGGGGATTTACTTTCCGAAATCATAAAAAAATATCCAGCTAAAAGTATAGTTATTGATTTTTGGGCCACCTGGTGCGGGCCTTGTATAAGTGCTATGGACAAAATTAAACCGGTAAAAGAAAAATATAAAGATGTCGTCTTTGTCTATATAGCAGACGTATCCTCTCCACGGACTTTGTGGAACAATCAAGTCAAAAGTATAGCAGGATATCATTATTATCTCTCATCAGCACAAATGGAACGACTACAAAAACAAATGAACTTTTCATCGATTCCAACTTATTTAATTTATAATAAGCATGGAAAATTGGAAGATCAGCTAACAGGCTTTCCTGGCGTGCAAAAATTCGAAGAAATTCTGAGAAATTTGCACAACTAAATGATGCCAAACCATCAATTGGTATAGAAAGGCCGTGCGTCCAGTAAGTGCATCAACTAATACCACCTTTTACGATCTATTGAAACAAATCCTAACGGTAGCATGTTATCTGTAGAGGTCACTCTTTATTTCAATCATCCGTATTTCGTAGAAAACAAATTCATTTTTATGCTCAAATTGCCTATGACTTCTATTTACAAAAAAACTGCAGCAGTGTGTATCGTTGTGTTACTTTTTTTGATGATGACCGTTCTATTCGTCAAAGCAACCACGTTGTTACTCTTGCTATTCGGTGGAATACTATTTTCTATACTTTTTCATGCCATCTCTGCCAAAATAAGACAATGGACAGGCTGGCATACCAAGGTATCCCTGTTGCTCGCTATCGTTTGGGTGGTTGTCTTCTGTAGTGGCATATCCTATTTTATTGGCAATACTGCGGTAACCCAATATAAAGAACTTGCTGCCACATTACCCGAAATGATTGACAATTTACAGCGTTACCTTGCCAATACAAACTGGGGCTCTTATCTGATCGACAACATCGACAGTGCCGAAGATCAGATGAATACCATCATTCAGCATCTGCCACAGGTGTTCAGCGGTACCTTTGGCTTTTTTGGAGACCTTTACGCTTTCCTATTTTTAGGCATATTTATTATGATCTCCCCCAGAGAATATATGATCGGCATCCTCAGCCTCTTTCCAGATCAAAACAAGCAAACCGTCGAAACGGTGTTAGATAAAGTAGGTGAGCAACTGAAGATATGGTTGAAAGTACAGCTGTTGGATATGCTCTTTGTTTTTACACTTACCGCGATATCATTGCTTATTTTAGGTATCGACCTTTGGTTAATTTTGGCCTTGATTGCAGGACTGTTGACCTTCATTCCCAATTTAGGTCCAACACTGGCACTCGTACCAGCTGCATTGGTCGGTCTGCTGGATGGCCCCGCAACGGCCTTGTATATTATCGCTATTTTCGTTGGCGTTCAAATGATAGAATCTGCAGTATTCGCACCTTTTGTCCAAAAGAAAATGCTGTCCTTACCGCCTGCTATGGTGCTCTTTTTTCAGTTGTTAATGGGCACACTCACAGGCCCCTTAGGTCTACTATTTGCAACACCCATCTTGGTCGCTATAGTCAATTTTGTCAATGAGATCTATGTCATGAGGGTATTGAAGCAAGAGACAGCAGGCGAGCTGATCGAAGAAATGGAACATCTGAAACAGGAAAATTGATCTGGTTTAAGTATCAGGTAATCTTAGCGCATCAATTTAGTCTCCTTTTTGCCTCAATAAAAGCGTTTGATAGAATTTTGATAACTAGTTACGCTTGGCCATCAAATCTGACGAATGTCATTTTGAACTATGATAAAATTTCCTCTGGTCACTCTTTAAGGAATGAGCTTCATGAATTAATACAATCATTTCCCAATACAGCGATTTACAAAATGAGGTAAGGATACCTGATTTTAAAGGCATAGGCACCTGCTTATGCAGATGCCTAAATTCTATTTCCTCCTGAACATACGATTTAACAACCGGCTCAACAAAAAGCTGGCGAGTGTCCCCACAAGCGCTGTCAATGCACTGTACAGTAGCCCGCCCACTGAAAATGATGCCCAGACCCCACAAACGGTTCCACCAATGGTAGAAAGTTTAATATCACTCCAGCGCATCGGCTCCCCCCTTCCTGCGGTTCCGTTCGACCGCTTTTTTATCCTTATCCAAATCATCGCCCTGTCGGGTCCCGTCCGGCAAATCTGCCGAAGCAGCAGTCTTTTCATTCGCCGCTCTGTCCGTATCTTTTTCCAGAACGGACTCCACAATGCCAAGCCCTAGCGCGATATATTTAACAACATTCAACGCCTTATTTGGCAATTTAACAGGTGCCAGCAGAATTACCTGCAGGACCTTTGCGATTTTATTTACGATTTTTTTCATTGATCTTACGTGTTATTGATCAGCCCTATCGCGAAAACTTATTCTCGATTTTTAAGATGACCTGCCCAATTTTTACCTGTTCAATAATTGTCCTATACAACTGCTTATACGCTTCGGCCGATTGATATACCCCCCAGTCGTCATAACTTTTATGAAAATAGGTTCCGACCAGCAGGCAGCCTTCCGTATCGTCATGCGTATTGCCGATATGGATGTAAACGAGACTGAAATTGGGGATAGCCCTAATCTCGATCATACCTTCGTGCATATTCGGAAAACGCTTTTTGTAAGCGGTATTCATGCCGCCCGTCCTGTTGATCCCGAGTTTGTAGGTTCCCGCGGGAATAGCTGTCCGACCTTTTATCTTTACATCGCGCACGGTGTCCTCAAGACCATAACACTGGAAGGTTCCGTCGATGTAGAGTTCGGACAGGGTACTATTATTCCCCTGCCGAAAACGTTTTAGTGTCAGCTCCATACCTTACGGATTGCCATATACTAATTCATACGTATATTCATGCCCGGGCGTATCCGTCAGTGTAACCCGGTACTTCGCATTTTCGAAATTCGGATTATCGGCCTGCACCTGGTACATCCACGATATCCCTTGTCCGTCCATGTCCTGCGCCATCCCTACCTCCAGCTCCAAGTCATTTGCATCGAAAATCCCGACCTCTACTTTCACCACCTTCATCACGTCCTTCACCATAAACAAGATCTGATCCATGGCGTTGCCTTGATAACCACTATCGTCCCAACGACGAATGACCGGTGCCGTAAAGTAATCTTTAAAGGCTACATTATAGGCCGTCTGATTAATATTTGCCTTGGCCTGATAGGCCGCCTTTAGGTCAGGATCCTGTATCGCCGTACGGGCGTACAACGATGCATCAATAAAGCGATTCTGTACAGCAAGCTGTTTAACTGTGGGTGCTTTCTTATTTTGAAAAGTCGGTCTGCGGGCAATGATTGTCTGATTGCCACGTTGCCGGAATACGAGCATCTTGCCTACTGTCCCCGATGCTCCCTCCATGACGATATTACCTTTTGATTTTGCCATTACGTTTGTTTCTAAATGTTAAATAATCTGTCTATTGTCAAAACGAAGGGCGCCCATCATTGCCTTGACGATACAAATATGCACTCGAAATCAAGCGATGTCAATAGCGTCAGACAGATGCGGGGAAATACGGTTAAATCTGACGGAAAATGTTTAAAAACGGTTAAACAGATGAATCCAACGGTATGTGGCGGCGAGATGCCCCTGGCTTATGTTATCCTTGTGCTTAACAAGGGCTTAGAAAGGGTCATCCTTTAGTTGTTGTAGTATGTTTCTTGTGCGAGGCTAGGGTGAAGCACATAATTGCCCAGATCCGGTCCATATAAAATCCGGGCAATTAGATCTCCTTTGCTATTTCTGCTTTTTGGGGTTTGCCCTGATGTGAGCTGCAATCTCATTTTTAAAGTAATAATCTTTGCCGTCGAGATTGTAAATCGGGAGCTGGCCTTTGATTTGCCCCAATTTAGTATCCCGTATATGCAGCAATGCCTTAAGATCGGTATTATCCAATATTTCCACCGCGCTATCGGCCAGGTGTTGGCTTAAATGCTGCGCTTCCGTGGCGATTACCTGCACAGCCTGTACGAGCTCGCGTAATTCGGATCGAACTTCTTCAAAAAATTTTTCCATAATCTTTGTTTATTTAAACTATCATTCGGTTTATTAATTCAGTTTAATTCATCCCTCCCTACTTATCCGTCTGCTCATTCAAACACGTGCAGCTTCTGCCGAAGTTCCTTGATATAGCTACGGGTCACGGCAAACGAGCGCTGAGGACCCTCACTCATCACAATTTTATTCTTCAAAAAGGAAACAATAAAGTTCATATTGACTAGGGTCGATTGATCCACCTGAACAAATTCGGTTGCCGGTAGAAAATCGACAATTTCTTTTATGGTCTTTTTTGCCTTTCTCGGCACTGGCTTGCCAAACCCATCCAATCGCATATTTCTTTCGAAAAAAGCCAGTTCATTGTCCCCTTTCACTTTCTGCACGAAATAAATATCACTGAACTGTACCCTTTGACACATTTTATCAGACATTTCGATAAAGGCAAATTCAGGTTGTGGCCTAAACGTGAGATTGATCGGAACAGCCAAACGTCGAAAAGCATTTTCTAGCGCCCTACAGACCATCGCAAATGTAGCCGGTTTGGGCATAAAGTCCGCTGCATCCAAACGATAAGAGCGCAGCGAAAACGCTTCATGCTCCGTCACAAATACGACCTCGGGTCTTCTCTTCGCATCAATAGACTCATAAAGATCCATTCCATTGAGCACAGTATCCTCAGCGCTCCGATTCAGCACAATATCCATAAAGAGTACATCATACTTGCTGGAGTGGATTTTTTTCAACGCATCTTTTTTATTATCCGCCACATCAATTAGCAGATCCAAATCTGTTTTTTCTAAAAGAGCTTTTAATTTCTCAGCATCAGGTCGAAAATCTTCAACGATAAGAATAGGAATTATTGGCATACGCTATTATTTTTTAAAATACTCCGTTAAATCGCTTTCCGGTAGTTGTGGAGCAGCGTTAGCTGAACACTAAAAATGGAATGTTGTTCCCGATATTCAATCCGATAGGCTCCGGGCAATACCGCAGCAAATAGTTCCCGAAGCAACTTATTGCCCTCCCCTGTATGCCCTTCTGAGCGCTTTCTGCAGACATAATTGATCATCTGGAAATGCAACTGACCATTTACCCGGGTCCATTCCATGATAATTTGGTCCTGTGTTCCCGGCGGACTGTAGTTCAGCGCATTTTCAAACCACGAGAGCATCGATGCAGCAATGATAGAGCGGCTCCAATCGGTTGCAAGGAGCACTTCTTCCCCCTTAAATAGCATGAGGCGGTCTGTAAAACAGGAGGCCATCACCTTGAGCTGCTTCCATTCTTCAGCAATAGCTACTTTGACTTTTCGGTTTGCTGTCACTGCGATGATATATCGGAATAGTTCCAGTGTATCGTTTCGGTGCAGCAATTTATTCTGCTGCGCGATCTTGATCCATTCTTTCACAAAGTGCTTGGAGAGACGTCCCGCCAGCCTGCCGACCTCCAATTCCATTGTGAGCAATTGAAATCTTAGCCGAAAGGAACAATAGTTATAAACGATATGTACAAGCAAGGCTGTTTCCAGTGCCAATAAATTGCCTATCGCAATACGATTATGAAATTTCATCAAATGGTAATCGGTCAGTTTACCGATAAAAGAAACACCATGCGCCGGGAGCCATGAATAGGTATAATATACCCAAAAGTCCATACTCAGGTAATACCAACCACCAGCCAACAAGACCACGAGCAGCCTGCCATATAAACCGCTCATTTGGAATACTTTTATGGCAAGCCAATAGAGCGTAAATGAAAACAGGTAGGGTCCGGTCAAGGCCAATAGATGTCGCATGGTCAATCGATGCCATACATGAATATTCATTTTGAGCAGCAGCAGCAGCCAGAATCCTGTTCCGATAAAAAATAAGATGTATCTACGCGTGAAAAACTGGGTTATTTTGGGCCGTCTATCTTCCATTATCTCCTCTTTAAAACATTGGCGAAATTATTTTTCCCCCATAATTAATGTACTTTGAACACTTAAATTACAAAAAACAAAACGTAAATAATAAATTAATTAAAAATAATATTTCGCTAAAAGGAAACATCATCCTTATCAAGAAATTATACAGCACCTCATTTACTTGATTTTATACTTTTTACCCTTTCAGCAAATTTCTCGTTTTTTAGTTCGAAAAATTCCCGGTTTTTCACGTCGAAAAAGAAAGCACGCCCGTGTACAGATATAGGCATTACGCACCGGAGCGTATCTTGTAAAAACGACCGTTCTATCCTCAACATCCGGATGATAAATATGAATCAAGGGCCAGTTTTCCCATGCCGTCCAATCCTTCATAACAATCCCAGTGATCACCTTGTTTAATTGTCCCTTAAACCTCTTCATAAACCCGTTAGGTTGCTCCCCTCTTTTACAGTTCAGTCTTTTTAATAAAGCGAGCTTCCACAGGCCATTATTCACATTTTTTTCCATCAGTAGAAAAGAAAGGGGTAATTGAAACCGGAAGGCAAACTGTGTTATACTCGCGTGGAAATACAGTCTACTAGCTGCGACGGGGACCTTTAACAGGGCCCGGGGCTCTTTGGCAGCCAAGCGATTTGCCCCTTCGTCCGCGTCAAGGTATACCAAGACCAAACGCTTTTCATGTAAGTCCGAAAGTACATTTTTGAGCACGGTACGTCTTGAAGCATCGATATAGCGCAGGCTGTCTGCTTCGAGATTGTTATACTGCAGCAGCTGTTCAGTCTCTTTCTCTTCCTTTTTAATAATATTGTGCGAAGCCAATACAGTAATTTTATAGCCTGCCGCAAGCAGATAGCGCGGTATCAGACGGTATGGGCCATAATGAAAAGAGATGACAATGCCGGTAAGATCAGTTGGAAGCATTTCAAGACACGTGGCATCCAGCATTTGGTCCAGTTGGACAGATTCCAGCATCTTGGCAAAAGACTGTCGGTAAGCGCTCCATCTCAGGTAATTTAGTTCAAGATCTTCGACAGTAAATTCCGGAAAAAAATTCCATACGTTGGCAAACCAAAACGGTTTGGTCAATTGGTTATTGTTCATTTAAATTGTGGTTTAAAAAAAATTAGGTTCTTGTTCAATCAGTCAACAGCATCGCCTTCAGGAAGAAAGCGATGCTGAATTAAGGTTACGGTATTTCTACCCAGCATTTTTCATCGTCAACAACATCTCCCATTTCCGGAAATAGCTGCATCATCTGAGACAAAGTCAACCCTAGATTGACGATCTGATCACTTGTCTGCATGTTCTCGTTCATGTTGATTTGAATTAAACACCGGCCTGCAACGATACGGGTCAGGCCACTCCCGTTGGCTGTACATGCACTAAAATTGTATGAGCTAACGATCAAATGTGGCTGAAATCCTTCAAAAAAAGAAAAAGAATGATAGGTTACAAAAAAAGAAAGCAAATTGACAGTGATGAACTAAAGAACAGGGAAAGAGGTCAGATATCCCTTATTTTGTGCATGATTTCCTCAGAAATACGTCATCTATCATTTTTTTAGCTACTTCTCAAACCTCGATTTTACTTTTATAAACATAGATTGAGCCCTTTATAAAACCTGATTAACTGCATATCTAATGATCAAAACGTTTCATTTTATATTGCCCAAGGTGGCCCAATTTACCAGGCAAGTAAAAGCCTTTTCACCTAAGTTGCCCGATTCCCAACTACAGCGCTATGAGGATGCGAACATCCAATTGATAGAAGAATATATTGATTACCATAGCGTTATATTTTATCGCTTGCAGGCTCAGGTGCAAGGAACATTTCACTTGTCCGTGCAAACCAATAAATCCGATTATCATCTGCTGTATAATAGACATTCCGTTTCGACCATTAAAATAGAACATGCAGTAAATAATAGTCACTTGCAGCTGCCTGCTGGATATGATACTTATGCCTACATTCCCAAAGGGAAGATGCAAATGCTTCTGGTGCAGGGAGAATATTTGATCTACGGTGTTCTGGTCGATATAGGATATATCCGGTCAGCCATATTTAAAGAAGACCATTTTCTATTTAAATTCAGTACCGCACATCTCCGCGACAAAAAGCGACTCTATCAAAGTGCAGTATGGCCCATCAAAGAAAAGACAAGCTATCAGCTATCTAGAATTGAAGAGCATTTTTTCAATTATCATAAAGACAATGAAGCTATGGCGGTAAAACTTGTCTATGACCTATTTGATATCGCCATCTACAAAAATTTTGAACACTATGAAAAGATAGATCCCGATCAGTTCCTGGCCGAAAGGGCCAAGAGAATGATTAGGGATCAGGTTATGCAGACTTTTAGCACTTGTTCGATACAGGTTATTGCCGACCAGCTAAAGATTGACATCAGTAAATTGGATAAGTTGTACAAAACCGTCTATGGTGAGACTCCCAGACAGACCTGGAACACGCTTATAATTCAAAAAGCAAAAGATTTACTTCTTGCAGGGCATTCGGTCAAGGAAGTTTCAAACTATTGCGGATATGGGTCCCAGCAGAATTTTTCAGCTTTTTTTCGGAAACAGACCGGCATCTGTCCCAGCGCTTATAAATAAAGAAACATCCCTATCCATCCCACATATTCGGCATTCACCCCTAAAATTAGACCGCTCGTCCCAAAAATGAGTGCTAACATTCAGTAATAAAAATACAACCTCAAAGAAGAGACGGGGCATCATCGCCAAAAAACCATACAACTACGTACCTAAAAATCATACATCCATGATATTGCATTGGGCTTTATGATGATACCTTTTTCACTTAGCGACAATACCAAATCAATAATATGTTTTAGACTTCTACCCAATCGATCAAGTCGCCAAACATACAGTTCATCTCCTTCTCTAAACTGTTCGATCATCTTATCTAACTCAGCGATTCTTTGTCGAGCCTGATATTTTTTCCTCAAAGATTTTCTCGCAACCTGCTTTTTGAAGGGCTTCAATTTGCAAGTCTAAGTTCCAGCATGCTCCGGTATATGCATCTGGCTTATCTTATTTAAACCTTCTTCGAGATACGATAAAATCGGGGGACAGTTCGACACCCGCATCACTCGATGGATGGGGAGTTTTTTTGAGCATAGATCATCTTTAAAATGAAAAGCCACTCCCTTTCGGAAATGGCTCAAAATAAATATCTATAAACTTTAAAAGTATTTGATTACAGTTTTTCGATTTCTTCGATAGAAAGACCGGTGCCTTAAACTCCTGGCGTTCGCGATCAAACTGGAAAAAATAAGCGAACTACGGTACCTTTGTTAAGTTCGCTCGATAAGTGAATCGTCCCACCGATACGTTCCATTAGATGTTTAACCAATGCCAGTCCGATTCCCGTTCCAGCAATCTTGGAAGCATTGCTCGCCCGTTCATTTGTAAGAAAAACCTTCTGCAACTCGTCTTCCGGAATTCCAATACCATTATCTTCGAGATAATATACTACTCCTTTATCAGCTTTTTCACTGTAAATATGCAAAAAAGACTCGCCTGATTTTTTTGCATACTTAACGGCATTACCAATTAGATTTATAAAAACCTGATAAACGATTCCGCCATCCGTATACAAAGGAAATAGATCTCCTAATTTGATTTCTATTTGTTTGTCGGGATATACCAGTTTAATTTCATCAATACAATTCCCTATTTTTTTATCCATTGCCACACACGTGACTTCTTTCTCGGCACTGCGTATCTTGCCAAGCTGCAATGTCTGATTTATAATACTTTCTATATTTTGAATAGATGCCGCAAAGGCTTCAAACCACCTTTCACTTACCTTAACCGAAACACCCACATTTTTGCTCAGAAAACTATTCCCGATTTTCAAAACAGACAATGGATTTTTTAGATCATGTGCCAATGTGCTAGCGAGCACGTCCAATTCGCGGCTAAACATAAGTTGCTCTTGCTTTTCTTCCACATTTTTGTAAGCAAGATGTCGGTCAGTCACATCGCTTGCCGTATGCAAAATAGCATAGGTTTCCCCCTCCTTGTCAAGCAATGGCCTATATTCAAAATTAAAATACCGCAGTGTCTTCGTCCCTTCATGAACAATATTTGCGGGTGTATTCTCAGCCTGATAGACAATTCCTGTTTTCCATACGTTTTTCAAAATAGATGAAAAACCTTCTTCTTTAAAATTAGGAAAGCATGCACAAAAACTACGCCCCAGAATGGACCGATCCACACACCAGATATCCAGCATACCTTGGCTAACAAAAGCAATATTTAGGTCTATGCTATCATAAATTGCAATCGCACTATGGGACTGCTCTAGAATAGACACCAGAAGATTAGCTGTAATTTTCATCTACACTAATTTAATCATAATATTTTACAACTGATAAATCAATAACGGAAAATCCGAAAAACAAAAGCTAATCACGAAGTTGACCTGATGCATCTTGACAGAGAAAGCTTCGACCCCATGATGTCCCCAGAAAAGATTATGAAGTACATTGAATCTCTTTACGACCTTGCCGATTTCTTCTGGACACGCTTTTTTCTTTGATGCAGTAAACTACATCTTTTTCAACAACAATGCCGGTAGATTCGAATAGCTTTGAACGATAATGGATACATGGATGAACATATCCCAATTGTTCTATTTGACCGGGATCCGGTCGAAGGTGTGGATTTTGTCGGAACCAACAACAAGGAAGCAATGATTGAAGCTTGTATGCATCTATATGATAAGGGTTTCGTCAGATTGGATTTGTTACACTCGAATCTACACAAAGCCAAATGCATGAACGATTATTAAATTACCAAGAGACGATGGAAAAATTAGCTGTTGACCCTAAAGTAGCCTTTACGATCACCGCCATACGTCAGCCCTTGGAGGAACTAAGTAACAACATTATAAAATTATTGCTAAAGCAGATAGAAAAACCAACAAAAGATAATGCTAGTCATGTAGTGTTACCCTCTGTGATAAAAGCAAGAAAGTCATCTGAAAGAAAAAGCAATAATCTTCTGCCAATCGGTCGCAACAACTGATCGGCCGAACAGTGCGTGCCCCCTAGTTCGATACATAAAATTATATTCTCAATACTAGACATTGGTTATAAGTTGGTTATTAATAATCCCGTATCTAAGCAAAACCCGGTTTTGCCTAGATAATGTGAAGAAAACACTTATATTTGAAAATCAAATTTTTAATGTAAATTTTTATCTTCCATCCGTCTTACATCCTCCCTTAAGTTTAGCGGTAGCCCCTATTTTGTATGTGCCGTAAAAAAACTTTTAAAACGGAAGATAGATTTTAGGTGTTCTCCTAAAAAAAATAAAATCTATATGGCACATTTAGAAGTAAAACCTAAAAGCGGAGCACCATGGTGGCTTTGGCTTCTGCTCGCACTTATTGCGTTGGCAATAATCTTGTTTTTTGTAAATCGTAATAACAGTGCATCCGATGTCGTTGATGGCAGGGACAGCACCGGCATGGTAACGGATCAGGGCGATATGGTCGGAGATACCCTTGCAACAACGGAACCGAGCTGGAATTCAGTAGATTTCAATAGTGCTGAATCTTCGGACCCGAATATCACGGACAAAGATATTCGCGTACGCTCCAGTGATGGCTATACCATTTACTCGCTTGGCGAAAATATATTATTTGCCACTGACCAAAGCGCCATACAAAGCAATTCCGAAGCGAAACTTAAACAAATTTCGTCGGCTTTGAATAAAGACTTTCAAGGTGCCTACGTAGGCGTATTTGGGAATACGGATTCTACAGGCACGGCATCCCACAACAAGCAACTGGGCATGGAACGTGCTACTGCCGTGAAGGACTGGTTGGTTAGTCAAGGTGGAATTGACCAAAGCAAAGTAAGCGTACATTCACGTGGAGAAAATGCTCCTGTGGCTGACAATGCAAGCGCAAGCGGAAAAAATCAAAACCGAAATGTAGAGATCGTGGTTTTTCGCAATAAATAGAAACCTAAAGTTTTGAACTCAAAAATTTAAAGACATGGCATTAGAAGAAAAAAAATACAACCATTTGATCGAATTAGGAGGAAGCGATTATGAAATCGTTGATGGTGAACCAGATATTAGAGGCTGGAAAGTAAAAAATCAGGCCGGACAATCGCTAGGTGAGGTAGATGACCTCCTTTTTGACCCTCAAAGCCAACAAGTGCGCTATATTATTGTTGACCTGAAAGATGCAGATTTACCTATAGAAGACGACAAAAAGATATTGGTGCCCATTGGCGTAGCTGCACTTTATGACGGGAAGCGTATACAGGCGAGTAATGATGACACGGGTACCGTGGAGCCCATCGAACGCAGCGGCATACTAACGGTAGATGAAATCGATCCCGTGGAACCTGCTACAGACTATCGCTATAATCCGGCCGATGATGGTGAAGTCGTGGTGGTACCGGTTACTCCCGACCGTCTGACCAGACTACCGGCGTACCGTGAAAATTACCTGGATCCGGATACTGAGTTATCAATTCGCCATATTTATGAGGGAACAGGTGATGTCGGATTTACGGTAGGATCTGGTGTATATGACCACGATTTTTATCAACATCCACATTTTAATGAAGATACATTTTATAGCCCGGGATCAAAGACAGACGAATTTGCTGCGGAGCGCGAGCGTGCCCGACGTGTACGTGCGAGATATGATAGAAATTTAGATGGTGATCCCAATGATTTAATCTAAAGAATTTATCAGGTTAAGATCTTACCATTCCAAAGGTTTTCATTCTTTACAGTTTGAAAACCTTTTTTTTCGGGAACCTAGTCCTTAGCAGCTGCAGGCAGATCCTCCCATATTCGACATTCACCCCTGAAATTAAACCTCTCGTCCCAAAAATGAGCGCTACCATTCAGTAATAGAAATACAACCTCAAAGAAGAGACCGGGCGCCATCGCACAAAAAACCATACATCGAGCTCCCCAAAAGTCATACATCTATGGCTGATCACTGCGCTAACTTTGGTATAAGACAACAGATCGGAGGACAGGGAGATGCCCGGCCGGTCAATAGTAATCACTCCACGGCCGATCCAGGAGGATAATAAGGATAAGCAAAAGTATAACCATATAAAAACAAAAACATGAGAACATTAGTAAAAAGATTCATCAGCACCATGAGTATTGGTGTGATGGCGTTAGGAATTTCATTCAGCGCGAATGCGCAAAGTATTAAAAGTGAAAAAGAAGTTAAAGGAGAACAAGAAGTAAAGACAGTAGCGGCGAATCAGGTGTGGTCATACCATGGCACATCCTCAGACTCTCCTACGGACCCCAGCAAATACAGCCTGGGACCAAGTGATGAATGCGGAACACGAAGCGAGACCATCTGCCAGATCAATGCACCTGCAAATCCATCAAATCCATCACAACCCGATATGACGGCGCTGGTTACCCCGCCGGGATCATCTACCCCAACAACGATCGCCCTTCGCATCAGCACTGCCAACAGTAGTAAAACACCGAATGAAACTGTCACCGATTTCAGGCCGTTTTAATTCAAGCTATAGCTCAAAGAAATTAGCGAAGGAACTACCCTTCGCTATTTTCTTATGATTATTCCATACCGGTCATATTTTTAACCTCAGCTGGAATATTAAAAATGTAACCGCTGCTATTCGGCAAGAGTTTGAATTGTTCAGTTTTACCGTCAACGGTTACCTCACGGACAATTTCCTTTTTAAAACGTTCGTCTTTATTCAACCGTCTCAAATCCGACCACCTTAGCCCTCTACGAACCAACTCTTTACGCCGCTCCCTAATTATTATTTTCAACAAAGCTTCTGAGTTAGTTTCTGTTACAGGCACAAAGAATTGCTTCTCAATCCGATTTTGCAACAGATAATTTAACTGTTCCAATGCGCTGGTAACATTTCCCAATCGTGCGTTACATTCAGCGGCATTTAATAATACTTCAGAAGTCGTCATACCTACAAAAAAGAGCCCTGCCCCCGTTCCCATATACTGCCCTTTAAATGTAGAGAAGCCATCTGTTCCTTTTTTATAGTTTGCCCGAAGTCGCAAGTCATGCGCTTCATATAGTTGAAGTAAATCCATTGTCAAGTACGACCCTCGACTCCCAATAAACATGGTCGAGCCGTTTGAGTATGCAAAAAATAACGTTTCAGCATTCATCGCTGGATAAGGATAAGCTGCATCGACATTCATTGTATTGAGATCCATCAAAGTCTTATAACTGCCCAATACCTTATCCGCATAATTTTTTGCTTGCACATAATCTTCCATCGCCAAATACACGCGTGAAAGTGCAGCAAAGGCTGAAATCCTGTTGGGTCTTGTCAGTATACCCAGTTCATGTGGCAGCAAGTCACTCGCTTGTTCCAAATCTTCAATAACCGAACGATAACATTCCCCGACTGTTGACCGCTTGGTTTTGTCATTGATATCAGCAGTCAACTTGAGCGGTATGCCAGCCCCATTATTATCACCTTTCTGATCAAAAGGCGCAGCATATAGCTGCAAAAGAGTAAAATGCATCAATGCCCGATGAAAAAGCGCCTGTCCTTTGATGTTAGAAGGATCAAGTCCTTTCAAAATTTTAATATCAGGAAGTCCATCCAGCACCGTATTTGTTACAGCAATAGCCTTATACGCGTTGCGCCACACAACCATGTTTTCAACTGTTCCATAGAGCGCTGGATTTTGAAAGGTATACACTTGTTGTTCAAAATTGTAAAGCCTATTGTAACCAGCGTCCGAAACGAAAAAATCATCTGTACAAGCTTCGAGCAAAAAAGGGTAACTCCCCAAATTGAGCTGATTACCTGCATCAAGGAGTGCCTGCATATCCTCCAATGTGGATGGCACTGTGCTTGTTTTATTTGTTTTATCCTCTAGAAATTTAGTACAGGAAGCCATACAAAATAGGCTTACTAGGAGTAGTTTGTAAATATATTGTTTCATGACACAAGTATTAAAAATTAATATTCCCACCAACTGAAATTACGCGCGGCGCAGGCAAATCCAAATAATCAGGATCGAGATTTTCCTTATTCTTCCGCCAGATCAATCCCACGTTATTTGCTCCAATGTAAAGTTGGCCTTTGATCTTTTTGTCGTTTAGGCCAAAGTTGTAGCCGAGTCTAATATTTTGTACCCTAATGAGATCACCTTTGACGATATTATTGGTAGAATGCTGATAAAACAGATCGCGATAACTATCGTTGGGGTATTGCATCGATGGAACTGTTGTCGTCAATTCGTCCCCTGGCTGCTGCCATCTCTTGGCAAAATCAGCGTGTCCATCCCAAGAGTCAAATAGACTACCATAGACAATGGATTTCTTCTTAAAATAGTGGCCAAATTTAAAGAGTAGACTAAAATCTAGGTAAAACTTGCCATAACCTATGGTATTATTCCATGCTCCGTATATTGGAGGTAAGGCAGTGCCATGATAATTTAGGTATTGCAGTGAATCTGTCGTCAGGGTCTGATAATCTTTCGATATGTCGCCATTTTTATATCCCCTTGGATCGCCATTGACCGGATCCAGCCCAGCGGATTTATAAGAGAAAACAGGGTACAGAGATTTACCCAATAGCGGCATCAGCGTCTGTCCCCCATCCAGATACAAGCTTGTCGCTCCGATTGTCCCTCTATAATCAGTCACTTTATTTTTGCTATAGGAAAAATTAATGGAAGATTGCCAGTAGCCTTTTCCGAACCTACCGCTTGAGGCGAGCGTTAAATCAATGCCATGCGTTGCTATTTGACCTACATTTTTTGTCAACAGCGAATAACCCGAAGTCGGATCTAAGGGATCATCAGAAAGTAGGTCAAAAGACTTCTTCCGGTAATAATCTAGATTAGCCATTAATTTTCCACCATAGATTGAAAAGTCCATTCCGAAATTTAAGGTACGTACCGTTTCCCATTTGAGTCCCGGGTTTGGCGGGCTTCCAATCAGAGCATAAGGCAAATTGCTGTAATTTGAATTACCGACGTAGCCGATTACAGTTTTATTGAGTGCCCCATAAGGTTGTACACCACCGTAACCGAAGGTTGACCGCAGTTTAAGATGATCTATCCAATCGGTCTCTTTCATAAATTTTTCCTTTGCTATCTGCCAAGAAAGTCCTGCCGACCATAGTGGATTCCACTGGCTGTTGACATTCGTCCCGAAGGAATTCGCGGCATCCTTTCGCGCAGAAAAAGAAAGCCCATATTTCCCCTTATATTCGTATAAGCCATTAAAATACATGGAAACGGTTCTCGATAATGTTCCTGCATACGAATCCAAGGGCGTCATAAACCCGTAGCCGAGCCCACCGTAGAGCTGATAGATAGCATTATAATCCATGCTTTTGCGGCTGAGAACTTCGGCATTGTAACCATAAGATCCCGAAGAGCGCTGGTCGGCATTTCTGGTATACAGCTCTGTACCGATCAGTGCATTCAAAACATGGTCGCCCCCAAAAGACTTGTTGAAGCTCACTTGTACCCTTCCACGATGCGATTGCATCTCATTGTCAGCATTGCGCAATATAGCTCCAAATGGAAAATCGTACAACTTTGCCCCATTGACAATTCGCGTATACTTATTGATCAAATCCCGCACCTCAAAAGAATCCTCTCCCGAAAGCGATTCTGATTTGGTATTACTATGCTCATAACCATATATCAAATCGGCCTTTAAGAACGGGAGGATGTCATAATGCAAGTTAAAATTTAAATAAAGGTGCCTATTCCAGGCCTTGTAAGTCGACTTATCCCGATCCGCTAAAGGTCGGTAGTTCCAGTCCAATAGACCGTCAGCATTTGCACTTTCAAGAAAAGATGAATTATAAAATCTCGGAATCGACAGGAAGTTTCCTTCCCCATCAGCCAATGAAGCATAAGGGTATAACGTATTTTTTCCACCACTGGGAACCATAGGATAACGTGGCGTTGAAGAGAAAATTCGGTCTCGACCATTGATCAGGGAAAGCGTGTTCTCTATGGATAACTTTTGCCCCAATTGCCAGCTGTTTACGGCTCGCAAGGTTAACCGGTCATTATTTGCCCCTTTTGTATCCCCTGTCCCGCGATCATAGCCTACCGAATAGCGGTTTCTATTGGTTGCATTACTTGTGGAAATATCCAAAAAGTACTGCTGATTGACCGCAGCTTGATAAATATATTTCATCAGGTCATTTCGATAATCGTTACCCTCTAGCGCCCTCAATCGCGTATTCAGATCAATATCCGACAAGCGCCCCGCTTTATTTGCATACAACATATCCACAACAGGCGAAAATATCGTCGTCTGATTGTAGGCGCTATTGTATGCATCATCGTAATACTTATTATCAAAGAGAAAACGTTCCACATCGATAAAATCCTTACTATTGATCACTTTGTTATAGAATAGGTCAGGCTTGCTGCTGACCATTGTTGTTGTTGTGAAATTGATAGTAGGCTTACCGCCCACCTTTCCCTTTTTGGTGGTCACGACGATCACGCCATTTCCTGCTCGAGATCCCCATATACTGGAAGCTGCCGCATCCTTCAATACGGAGACAGATTCCACATCATTAGGATTAAGATCATCCAATGTACCATCGTAAGGGAAATTATCGACCACGATGAGGGGCTGAGCCGCTATTTCAGAAAAGGTGTTTATCCCCCGTATATTTAACACCGATTTTCCGCTCCTTCTATCAAACTGCAGTCCGGAAACTTTACCTTCTATACGGTCCAAGATCCCTCTGCTCGGGATTTTATTGAAGTCTTTATTCGATACCGCTCCGAAGCTACCCGTGGACCGTTCTTTCGGCATAATTTGATATCCCGTGTTCACCTGAACTTCATTCAGTTTATTTTCTTTGGTCTGCATCGAAATTATCAAGTTTGCACTATAATTATTCCAGCTGACCTTTTGGGTTTCATAGCCGATTGCTGAGACGGAGACCGTAAGTGGAGTAACTATACTGCTTATTTCAAACTTACCCAATGAATCAGTTCGATAAATTGATGCAGAACCCACCAATTTAATATTCGCATCAGCAATTGGATGCATCTTCTGGTCGATAACCTTTCCACTGTACCTACCCTGAGCAAATACAGTAAAGCAACAAAGAGTTGCCAAGATGGAGCTAATTATTCGTGTCATAGCGATAATAATTTTTTAGAAAGGAGTTAACAGATGCCCGACCAATCAATCTTTTTAGTGTTATTGCCGCTATTCTTTCATTGGCATCTACCCAAACATAAAATGGGTATACATCGTGCGGAAACAGCTTAATCAAATAATCATCAGCATATATTGAGGTAAGGTCATTTGTTCGAAGGATATCATTAGGCATATTGTGTATCCGTTGATAAGTATCTTTTTTACCGTAGGAGTTTACTAACAAAATATTTAATTCCTTCCCGAACTGCTTTTGTAGCTCGACTAAGTCTGGAAAAGCAGCGATACAGGCGCCGCAGGTAGTAGACCAAAAGTCAAGAATAAAAGATTTGCCTTTGTACTTAGATAGTTCTACGAATGCTGTGTCCCCTTGATTATAGATTTTCACTTTTCGGGACCAGAAATCTTGAGGTAATTTATTTCCGACGAGTACTGGACGCACTGGATCAGACCCATCCGCCCCGCTGTCCTGGCGGGGCGTTTGGGCAGATAAACTAAACATAGAAACCAAACACAGCAGCATCGCTCGTGCTCGTTTGCTTTTAAAAGCCTTATGTAAATTATATAGTATTGTTTTCATCATCTTAAGGTTTTGGTTGGTTAATAGATTGAAAAAAATCGTTGATTTTTTTGGTCAGCTGGAGTTCCTCCATATTCGCTTCCAGAGCTGACAGTTTTAATTGGCCCGTATCAATTTGACGGCTATGCGTCAGGAAATAGGCTATTAGCGCGCGCAAAATATCCGACAAAAACAACGTTTGCTGTAGAGACTCCAATTTGCTTTCGGTAGCTTCGCCGAAGGTTTTGCATTTGAGATCCAATGCGTAGAGGTTTTCGCGTATGGTGACTAGCGAATAATGATCCCAAAAGTTTTCGATACATTTCAATGGATCGTAACTATCTTCATGGATCTCATAGAATGGCCTGTCGAGATGCAGGAGATCTTCATAAATGGCTTTCATGTGTTTAGTTTTTAGCTGTGACCATAGCACATAGCATTCCCTGTCCGACCGAAATCAGCTTTTTTGTGGGAACCTGAATGGGCTCAGATCACAACGGTGGAAAAATAAGAAATAGGTTATCGGGCGCGGTGCAGGACAGTTACACGTAATTTGATAGAGACGATACCGCGTCCGTTGGTAAAATAAAAAACCGACCTTTTATATAGAAATTCTATAACAGTATTTTTCTCAAATCTTTGCTTTTGAAATCGGAAACCCTTACTTTTAAAGTGCGAAGATAAAAGAGATGAGGGCTGTTCAATTTTAGAGCGTGGATCTAAAAAAATAGGCCGGCAAAATCAACAATTGGTATGCAATAAATAGGCCATTACGGCTTTTATATCCATTCGATACCCAGGGGCTATTGGCCATTATTGATTTTAAGCTTTTAAGAAGCTATTCAGGTGGGCAGTATTTGTTCTTTATGAGCAATGATACTGCAAGCTGACGAAGCTGATCCTTGATCTGCTGCCGCTTTGTTGTAGTTAATGACTCTTTTTGCCTCATAATTTAATAGTTGGATTATCAATAAGAGTCTCGAGGGGAAGTAAGAGGGCAAAAATTTATAAATATAAAAGAGGCAAGCCCCACTATCTTCCACCAAATATCAAGCACGGCAAAGAGCTCTGATGCAGTTTCCAATAGGGGAGCTTGCCCCTTCTTTTGCAAAGATACAAAAAGCATTGGGGGTCGCAAACCCTACGTCTCGCATCAATTGAAATTTGCCGTTTCGATATTTGAGACTAAATCAGACTACTGATTATAAAGCAAATATAGTAAATAAAACCAAAATAACGAGCAAATAACCGGATTTAAAATTAAAAAATAACACAAATGACTGACTACAAGAAGTTTAATTTAAAATCATTCAAAGGTTTTATTGAAATAATTTTAGATAAAAAATTTAGAGGTAAATTCAATTATTCTGAAATAGATAGTAAAATTGAGAATATTCTAATTAACGAAACGTCGAAACTTAGTGCTCTCTCTTTTTATAAAGTGTTACATATAATTGGTGATGATTTCGACAAACTATGTCAGGCATTTTTCAAAGGCCACACTGCATCTAAATTAGAGTCATTAAATCATAATGCAAACAAATTAGACCGTTTATTTTCCCCTCTAATAAATTCAAGGAAAGAATTAAGTAAAGCAAGCTCTATTAAGGAAACTAGATTAAGTGAGCTTTTTAAAACAAGGTTCGACCAATTGTACGCATATGAGGCCTTCGGACTAAGCATTGCCGCTAACCTCAAACCAAGTCAACTTTTCGATTACTTTTACGGTGATGGCGAGCGTCCAATAATTGGATTATACTAAGAGGCTCTTCACAAAAAACGGAAAAACAAACAGCAAAAAGATATTTTTAATTTTTCAATTTCAAAAAATTAGTTCTATATTAGATCAGCCGGTTGAAATATACCAACATTTAGCGAAGCGCCTTAATTTATTAGGGCGCTTTATTATTAACGATAAGATTTTTCATAATTTAGATTTATAAAGTTTCTCCTCTTTTATCAGCGACGAAAGGGGAGTTTTTTGAGCATATAGCATCTTTAAAATGAAAAGCCACTCCCTTTCGGAAATGGCTTAAAATAAATATCTATAAATTTTAAAAGTATTTGATTACAGCTTTTCGATTTCTTCGATCGAAAGCCCGGTTCCTTTAGCAATATCAGCAATAGGTAAACCCATTTTCTTAAACTCCAGTGCAATGGCAATAGCTTCTTCCCGCTTTCCTTCAATCTTTCCTTCAATCTTTCCTTTCTGAATTCCTTTTTGAATTCCTTTTTTTTCAGCTTTATCTAATAAATATTCTTGAGTGCCCATAGTATCGCTCCTTCCTATTTTTGTTTCTATTTCTTTTTCAAATATACCCAAAACTTCCTCATTATCAAAACTTACGTAGTAAGTTAGGAAATTATATAACCCTTGTCTCGTATCCTTATCCATCTCCCGGCTTATCATTTCATCATAAAGATCGTGTTTAATCGCTTTCAGGCCTTCGTCGCTTATTTTCTTGTTCTTGATAGCCAAAAGAGCAGTAAGAACAATAACAGAAAATGGATTCTTATTTGACCGCAATACCGACTCTTGCTGATCCATGATCTTGTAACTGTTAAAATCATAGCGCAATGAAGTGCCCATAAATTCTTGCCTATATACCTCCGGCCGATAGCTTCCATTTTCATCGGCCAGAATAGCTATAGCCGTAATAGGAACTTTATAACGATCCCATATTCTATAAAAATAGCGAAACATGCGCTCGGCCAAATCACCATTTCCTTTGCTGCTCTGTATCTCCACATGGCAGAGCACAAACTGTTCGCTCCCATCATTTAAATAGACTTTGACGAGCTTATCGACATAACGAACTCCCTTACCGTTACTTTCCGGAGGGAATAATTGCTCAAACTCTTTGTCAAGATAATCAAAGGGTCTATTCAAATCAAAAACAGCATCTGCATCCGGAAAAATAAATCGTAGAAAATGGGAAAATGTTTGCTCCAAAGTAGATTTCCACAAGGGATCATCTATACGCCTTCTTCTTGGACTCATAATTATTTATCAACTGGTTAACAGTACAAAGATAGGAACAAACAATATAAAATACTAATATAATTAGTATTTTGGTTTAAAAAGTAAAGTTATTATTGCACACCGAATTAGTTGATCCCTTGCATCTGTTGATACGTAACAGCTGTGGGCGGCAAAAACCCGATAGGATTCAAACATGCTATTTTTAATGATATAATCTTTATAAAACTCCATATTTGGAGTTCCATCGACGTCGGTCACAAAAAAAAACGCCAAATTCGGATTATCTTTGAGTTTTAAGCGTTTCCCTTGCGACGATTCAATACCGGAGCGGCATGGGCCGCACCACTGTGCCCAAAAGTCCACAACAACGACTTTACCATGGTATTTATCTGTCATGCTCTTAAAGATAGCTGCAGCATCAGTAGGAGGCAGCAAATAGCCGTTTTTGGATTTCTTCACCCGTTCAGCCAGTTGGAGCGCTTCAGACCTTAAATCTCTATTTTTTAACACGGCCAATAATTGTTCTGTAGTTTTTGTTATCCCTACTGTATCAGCTGCACCATTTAATGCAGACCGCAAGGTAGTAGTTTCGCAACTTCCGAGAACAACGTAATGGCTATCGTTGGGTTAGATTTTTGATTTGCCGAATCCAATACCAAATACAAATTCCCTTTACGTTGACTATTTAAGGCATCATAATAGACATCACGACTAAATATTGTCGAATACTCGATGGAACATATAGCCGCTTAGACGATAATAACTAAAGCTTCCCAAATACCTTTTTGCTCTATCGGTATCATCAATAGTTAATCCACGATTAATTAATATCTTTAAATGCTCATCTATAGTACAAGCTTTCTTGGTGTATTTCATAAAATTAGGCAAAAAAAAACCTCGCAAGATGCGCTTGAGGCAGAGGCGTGCGAGGGTATAACGAAACAAATATACTAATAAAGCAATATATTCCAAAATATGATAAAAATAATTTTAAATAATTCTAATGATATTTGCTTGCGAAACCTTTTGCTAAGTATACCAGATGGACTCATTTGAATAGAAAAAACAAGCTATTATTGCGTTGCTATCGTTTAAAGCATTGGGTTATACTCAAGAATTCCGCATTCACCGGGTTCCATGCTGTTTATGCTCAAAAAATAGGAACTGTCTTTAATTTTTTTTGCTTGGTAGGCGACGGAGTCTTCGTTGCCAGTTGATCCTCCTCAAAATGTTCCCAATTCAGTTATCTGAAATTTATGTTTTTTTAGTGGTTTAGAACTTAACAACGCTCAGTATAGAAAGTGGATCAGTCTAAATTATTGTAACATTTATCCTGGAATTGTATGGATTTGTACTAATTTCGTATCAGAAGTTCATTAATCCGTTATTATTAATTCAATTTAAACCATGAATGATCAAAGAAAGAACCAATTAAAGCGTGAGATTTCAACTATATCTAACATTACTTTGAAAGCTCAAGAAGCCTATTTAATAGTCTCATATTTACAAAAAGATGAAGATGATGCGGATTTAAACTATCAAAAAAAATTGAGGAGCTTTTTCTATTATTCTCGAATAATTTATTGGCAAATAACAATAATTGAGATTGCCAAATTACTTAATGAAAAGGAAAAGTTTAGTGTCTCAAGAATTATTAAAAAAGTAAAGCCGGATGGTGAATATAGTGAACTTAAAGTTTCTATGGAACTAATTGGTAAATGGGAAGAAAAATTAGCACTCGAAAAAGAATCAATTAAAAACATAAAGGACCAAAGAGATAAAGTGTATGCTCACGAAGATGGATCAGACGATATTAAAAATCTAATCCCCCTTTCGAAGATAGAGTTTTTTCTAAACCTGTTTAAAGAAATAATATTAGAGTTAGAAAAACCGCTCGGCTTACCCCATAAAATGTTTGATCTTATTAACTCACCCGCAACTAACTTAAAATACATCATTAAAATGAGCGCGAAAGGAACAAAATATGAACAAGAAGCATATCGAGAATTGACAAAACAGTATAGTCTAGAAATTTAACTAACCCCGGTAATTAATAAAATCTTAAATCAACAATCATCTTTCAACCTAAAGCCCGATAGTACAATCGGGCTTTGTTATTTTCACACATAATCTACAGCATATTCTGGTATTTTAACGATTTCCGTTTTCAATTTCTCGTCATTACTTTTAAGCCTGGCATAAGCGCTTCAATTTCAGTGGTATAAATTGATCCGGTTTGCGTAAGCGCTAATCATAATGCCTAAATTAAGCATTCTTTGGTCTCAAAAAGGAAGCTGGTATTAAAAAGAGCAGCTGGTTAACAAAATAAATAATCAAGCATATAATAACTCTCAGTTATTATAACTATCTTTAAAATTATTCTTAGATTATAAATTACCGTACTTGCTCATCCAGATTCGGATCCGGAGTGTCCTATCGACGATACCTGGTTCGTGGTAACCTATGCACACGATTTATGTCAAACCAGAAAAGGTGGTGGCTAAACAAGGCTGTGAGCAAATTGAGGTATTTATTTCCAATTTAAAACGCGCAGTTCCTAAACATATGAAAGAGAAGCTTGAAAAGAAAAATAGTATTAATAAAAAGAAACGAGAGCAGCAGAAAAAAGAAAGTGAATTTGTCTTATTTGTCGCTAAAACAACCAATTATTTCTTCCGACCACGGACAATTTATCAAATGGCTGCGGACTTTTCGAATGAATATAGTTTCGATATTACAGCTGAACGGATTAACTCCATTTTAAGAAAGATCGTTGTGAACGGCATTTTAAAGGCGCACAAAGTTCCCTATCGTTACGGATTTGGTTATAAGCATATATTATTTAGCACTGTCGTATATTATCATCCCGATCTCGATTGGAATGAACATCCTGAACAAATAGCGGGCTATAATTGGATGCCTACCTATATTTTCTAGCGATTTGACTGCAGTTTTTAAGATCAGCGTCAGAGGTATTGCTGTTTGAGCTGTACAGGGTCAAAGCTATTTTTTATAAGTTACCGATAAATTATTTTTTTCATGAAAAACATAGGGAAGGCATTTAGATTACTTCGGATACAAAAAGGCTGGGAACAAAAAGAATTTGCCAAAAAATTGAACTTATCTACTCCCGCTGTTTCAAAGATCGAAACAGGCGTTACCACGATTACGCTCTCTCGCTTAAATCAAATCGCAAGCGTATTTAATTTGACAACTGTACAGTTATTAGCTCAACATGTATTGCCTCAACGGAACAAAGGTAAAGTAAAAGAAAGAGATGAGTGTGCTGAAATTTTAAAAAAAATACGACAACGTGAAGAAGAAATCATGCAAATTCAGACGAAGATTATTCAACTCTATGAGGAACTTTACAAAAAAGATACTGTTTAAATACTAGTTGCACTAAATGCTGTTATAGCTGAAATCTGTCGCATTAAAGCCATTCCTTTTCGGAAATGGCTATTTGTCCAATGTTTCAAAAACAGAGTTCTGAGAGCGGTATTCCGGCACGATATCTTTCACCAGCTGCACCAATTTCATCTTATCGGTATTCGGATCAGCTGTTTTTGCCAGCGCACACAATTGCTCTACTCTCGCTTTTTGTACGTCCAGATCCGGTGTATTCACTTTTGCGATCATGATCTTTTCGTGATAGGTCTTCTCGGTGTTTTCGCCATTCGCCAGCAGCTCCTCAAAAATTTTCTCGCCCGGGCGCAGACCGACAAACTTAATATCAATATCCTCAGGGTAGTTGTAGCCCTTCAAACGGATCATCTGTTTGGCCAGATCTATGATCTTGACCGGCTCACCCATATCAAAGACAAATATTTCCCCACCTTTACCCATTACTGCGGCTTCCTGCACCAATTGACAGGCTTCAGGTATGGTCATAAAATAACGGGTAATATTTGGATCGGTAATGGTGAGCGGTCCCCCTTTGAGCATCTGCTTTTCAAATAGTGGGATGACCGAACCGTTAGATCCCAATACATTGCCAAAGCGCGTGATGATGAAGTTCGTTTTGGAGTTGCTATTGACGGTAGATATCGCAATTTCAGCCACACGTTTTGTTGCTCCCATCACATTTGTCGGATTCACGGCTTTATCCGTAGACACCATCACAAATTTAGATACACCATACTTATCCGCCAATTGTGCCACATTATAAGAGCCCCATACATTTGTTAGAATCGATTCGTAAGGATTGGCCTCCATCAGCGGCACATGTTTATATGCTGCAGCATGAAAGACATAGGTCGGCCGGTAAACCTGGAACAGCGTCTCCATAAATAGCGCATCCCTGACATTACCTACCATAAACACACAGCGCTCAAAATTTGCCGATGCGCTCAGCTCCTGCTGAATATCATACAGCGCAGATTCTGCCTGGTCCACAACGATCAGCTGTTTGAGATCCGTATGTGCAAGCTGTCGCACCAGTTCACCACCAATTGAACCCGCACCGCCCGTTACCAATACAATTTGATCCTTCATCTCTGCCGCAATGGACGGGTTGTTCAGATCGATTGCCTTTCGACCCAGTAGATCTTCGATGCGCAAGCTTCGGATCTGGCGGGTTGCCACCTCTCCTGCCAACAGACGTGCCGTATCCGGAATAATTTTGACGACTAATGGAATCGGCTCCGCCAGCCTAAAAACGTTACTTAAGCGCTCAGGCGAGCGATTGTCGATAGCAACAATCAGTTCAGCAGCATTCCCATGCCGATTGACGAACTCTTTATCCAATTTATTGATATCGTGGATTCTAAACCCTTGAATACGGTTGCCGATACGATGCGGATTATCGTCCATAATGGCCACAATGCGATATTTGGTACGTGATGTTGTATGGATAAAGTGAAAGGTGGTATTGCCCATATTTCCGGCGCCAAAAAGGATTACGGGAATACGATTATCTTTACCTCCCCACATCAGCTCATGGTACAATGCCCGGTAAAGCACGCGGCTAAACGTCATTCCAAATCCCGCTATCAGCGCATGAAAAAGCAGCTGGGTATCAGAGAAAGGAAAGGCTTCATGCAAGAAAGAAGGCTGCGTCCATTCCAGTAGCTTACATACAAGGACAGAAGAAAAATAGCCCAGTCCAATTGCAAACACCATCCGTTGTAATTCGCGGAGACCGGTTTTATGTATAACCCCCTTAAATGTTCCCAGTAAAAGAAAGCAGATCAGATAAATGGTAGAGACCAAAATGAGTTGTATGCGCAACGCATCCGGCTCAACGCCGCCCCTATGTTTGAAGATGAGCACATAGCTGGCAAGAAAGGATACCACTACTATGATCATATCTATCAAAAGAATGACCCAACGTGGCTTGTTAACGGACAAGCCCTCCCTCCATAAATTACTCATTTAAAATATATTAAAGTTCCCTTAAGAGGTTTAAGTTTGCGTAAATGTAGCAAAATAAAAGCGATGTTTTTTAAAAATGTTTTGCTACTCAAGATCTCAATAATAGGAAATGTTTTTGGCACTAAATTGCTTTTAATTATTACGCGAAATTCATTAAGTATAACCTATAAATTATTATATTTGGAATAACCACTATTTGTAAAACCAGATGAACAATCAGCTAAGGGATATTTTTTTTCAGTTATTACGGATCGGCCTTTGGGGGAAGGGAAGCTTTCGCTCACTAGCCCTTTGTCGGACAACGATTGGAATACTATGTTAAAATATGCGAATAATCACACTGTTGAAGGAATTATCTATGACAGTTTCGAATTTTTAAACGAAGATCAATTACCGCCAGCATCTCTACGTTTAAAATGGGCTGTCCGTGTGGACCAGATTGAACGTCATAATGCAAAGATGAATACAGTAATTGCCGAACAGTTTTCATTGTTTACGCAAAATGGCATACGACCAATTTTACAAAAAGGACAGGGTGTCGCATCCTATTACCGCATTCCTACGCATCGCATCAGCGGCGATGTTGATTGGTGTTTTGAAGAAGAAGATTATAGTCAAGCAAGAAATTACCTCAAAGAAAACCATCCTGATTTTGAGGATACAGCAGGCTTCAGCCTCCACTATTATTGGAAAAATATTCACATTGAGCATCACAAAAAGCTTTTTGATATACGCAGCCCATTAAAAAAAAGATATTTAAGAAAAATTGCCAATAAATATAGCGATAGATATGAAAAATTATTAATTCACAACATACCAGTCAATTTACTCGCATCCGAAATGCAACTACTGCAAGTAAATTCTCATATTTTAAAGCATTTATTAGGATTTGGAATTGGACTAAGGCAATTTTGCGATTCCGCTCGACTCTATTTCGCTCATGCAGAAACAATTGATTCAATTGCTTTAAAACAGATTTATAAAAAGGCTGGAATTTTGAAATGGACACATTTATTACATAAAATTTTGGTTGATTATATTGGACTACCAAAATCTTATATTCCTTTTCACTATCCCGAAGATCTAAATATCAGCTGGATGATCAATGAAATCTGGTATGCTGGAAGTTTTGGTTATAATGATGAAAGATTTAAAGGGGGAAAGACAATCTCGACAATTTCGGTTCAACCTAAAGCTTCAAAGCGCCTTTTGTTAAACTTCCTCCGCTATTTTAAATATGCTCCACAGGAAGCTATCGCATTTCCCATTATTCAAGCCTACTCCAAGTTTCTAGGAAAAGAAAGTGATTAAAAAAGCGTCTCCGATCCAAAACTAGAACCAGAGACGCTACATTTCGTATTAAAAATCTAAATAAATGCTTTCATCAACCACCTTCTTCTCGGGCCATAAGCGTTGCGGATAGTTCCCTCGCTCAATTAATTGATGAATACTTTGCTGAACCTGATCCTTATCTTCCTTATACGTCACGCCAAACCACTTCGCATCGGTTGGAAGTACAGAAAAGTTTGCAATGCCTTGTTTTACCATATAATCCGGCAAATCAGGGATAAAGAATTCCGCTTTTGGGTTCTCGTGATTTTGCTCCACAAAATCAGGAAATAATGCGCGTGCAACTTCAAATATTTTAGGCGTAAATCCCCAAAAATTCATCGACACCCGAGTATTGCCAGGTAATACAGTTTCTTTCTCTTCCTGCGCATAGACGATATCGCTGTCTTTTCGATAAATGTTCGTTCTTTCCGTGACGCTTTGTAAATGATTCGTAGCATTTACTTCACATACACCACGCGAGACATAGCCAAAGTCAGAAAGGGTATTCCCAACCTCAAATCCAACCAATGCCATTTCCGTATCATTGGCTTGATGCTGTAAAAAAGCAGCCATTTTCTGAAAGGCATCATAGCCGTAAAAGTCATCCGCATTGATCACACAAAATGGCCTATCCACTTCGTGCTCGGCACTCATTACAGCATGTCCTGTTCCCCAAGGCTTTTGACGTTCGACGACGCGATCCACACCAAATTTTTTCAAGTCAAAATCCTGATAGGCGTAGGCAACTTCAACGGAGTCTGGCAGCTTATCCCCTACATTGGTTTTCATTACCTCCAAAAACTCCTCCCGAATCACAAAAACGACTTTTCCGAAGCCAGCCTTTATAGCATCATAAATTGAATAATCGATAATTTTTTCACCAAAGGGGCCAAAGCACTCTACCTGTTTTGCCGAACCATAGCGGCTGGCCATCCCGGCAGCCAAGATGACTAAAATTGGCTTCTTGGAATACATTTCATTTCTTAGCATGACGATTTGATCTTATCTGTTTGTTGTTTTAAATATTTCTTTATATACTACACGATGAACGTTATAATACACGATTATTTTATTTGTTTGTATTTGAAAATTTATAGGATAAATAGCAGCATAAAATAACAAAACATATGCCACTATATGTCCTTTCCCATTAAAAAACTAGGAATAATTGATTAAAAAGAACCTTATAGGACCCTAAAATAGTGATGCCTCATCTTTTGTAAAGAGAGGCATCCCCAAAGAACCTTTTTATATTTACAGTTTCTCTTCTGTCGTTTTTCCTTCAGCCTTATTTCCCTCAAGCTCCTCCGCCTTTACGCCTTTCGGATTGCTCCATAGTTTCTTTTTATAGGCATCCAGCTTCTCCTCCACTTTTTTACCGTCCAGCTGCTGCCCCCCATTTTCCGTATCTTTCAGATTTTGCAACATACCAGGCGATGATTCCCTCACGATTGTACTTGCAAATTTGTTCTGTACAAAGAAATCGTCCATGGTCATATCATATAGCCCTTTATCCGGATCAGAAATATCGACCTGTATCAAGCTATAACGCAATTGCGGAAAATACAACCAGAATGCTGGCGTTGCCCCCACAGATTCTGCTAATTCTGCTGAAGTGGTGATATTCATTAAGGGTGCCACACCAATAATGCGTGTCTCTAATCGGCTACGTTGCTTATCAAAGAAAATATCCTCCTTTACTCTAAATTTAGTCACACGAGCCGGATCAAACTCATTCAGTGCCATTTTGGAATCAATCTGATTACCCTCACCATCAAAAATTGGGACAAGTACACTATCCGCAAATCGAGCCATCCCCTCTTGCGCACTTAATCTCCCTTTGAACGAATCATCATCCGGACTGTAAAGTGACAATTTTCCTTTTTCAATGGCTTTCATGATCACCTCAATCAATGAGTTGCCCGGTACGGCCAATAGATTATTCTTTTCATCCTTAAGGTCAATATCGCGCCATACACGTTTGTAAAAACGGATATTCTTCTTATTCACCTCAGGGTACGCAAACGGTACTGCATCCTCCATACTATTCGCCTGATAAAAGCCATCCTCTAAAGGAATAGTATCCTGGATTACCTCCCCCGCAGGGATAGGCGTCGAGGCACCCGTTTGCAACATCCGCTGCTGCGCAGGCACAGTATCTATTGTGGTTTCTTGTTGCGCAAACAATGACCCAATTCCAAAAGCCATCGCCGCTATCAATATTATTTCTTTTTTCATCGTTATCGATTTCTATATATACAACAGCGAATTAATATTTACGTGTTTTACTTTGTACGGTTGGCATTTCAAAAGCCGACATTACACAACGGAATCCAATGTAAGAATGCGGTTCATAATCTACCGAGTAATTTCTGGTTTCACTATTTAACTGTTCACCGTTATCTTTCCAAGATCCGCCACGCACCACTTTACGTTTCAAAGCATCGCCATCCTTCTCATCAGCATCATACAGTAAAGCCGGATTTAAGTCATTCACAAAAACCACTGCTGAGGGACTATACGCATCGAGCGTCCACTCCGATACGTTACCAGCCATATTATAGACACCAAACGCATTCGGCATATACGATTTCACTGGAAGCGTAAACGTGGCACCATCACGGGAATACGTTCCCTCACCCTGTTTAAAATTGACCGCCAATTTCTTTTTTCCTTCTGCTCCATCAATTGTCATACGCGATCCCGCAATTGTATCCTGAGGATCCAATTTACCCGATGCCGCATATTGCCATTGTGCTTCGGTGGGTAGGCTCAAGCTAAGCTGATAGCCATTAAGATAGGAATTTTTCAATACCGTAGCGGCCATCTCATTTGCACGCCAGTCGGTAAACGCTCGCGCCTGCCTCCAGGTAACCCCCACTACCGGATAATAATCAAAAGAGGGATGGGTAAAGTAATTCGCATCTAGCGATGCCAGTTGCGCATTCGGAAAATCTTTTGTCCAAATATCTTCAACGGGCATTACAGCTACCGTATCAGTCACATATTTCTTTTTGACATTCCCTTTCGATTGAAGGTAAGAGAAACGATATTTGATCATCTCTGGATTGAGTGCTCGTCTATTGCCCTGCATTTCAAGCATAGGAGCAATACGCTCTTGGATAGCAGGATCATTACTTCTCCAAATTGGGGATATCTTTTTCACTTTTGCCCAGTTGATCCGCTTTTGTCCAACCTGTTCGCCCGCTACGTCCATAAAATATTGGTCGTCATTTAGATAATCCGTTACAGCAACCGAATCCGCTACCCAATTAACAAATTCACGGTACTGTTTATTGGTTACTTCCGCTTCATCAATAAAAAATGCACTCACGCTCACATTTTTCCCTACGTTTCCGCTATCTAGTGATCCTTTGAATAAAATGGTTCCCGAGGGAATATACACCATTCCAGGAGGAGGGGGTAATTTTCCACCTTTAAACGCATTTACTTTCGGTGCTTTGTACATCGCTGTATTTGATTTACACGCCGTAAAACCGATTAAGATCGCTAAACAAAAAAGCCCAAGCAGGCGATTGCCATTGTACTTATTACGTATATTCATTATTTTTTCTATTTAAATATTAAACTGGCCTATTTACGATTGAACAATGCATATTTTACGCCTACAGAGACAAAACCATATTGATCGTTATTCTTATTGATAATACCATCCAAGTTATCGTTAAAGGTCAAAGTATGTTGATAGTTGACATTAATTGCCCATTGTGGTCCATATAACGTACGCCCAAAAGGAATATCAACACCTACGTTTAAAGGAACTACAAAATGAATCTGCCCAAACTTATCTGAAAGTTCACCGCCTTGATCAATGATTGCTTTACGATATTGGGCGGATAGCTGAGTTGCGATTCTATTCTTTACTAAGCCGGCTCCAGCGCCAACGTAAACATTAGATAGAATACGTGATAAGGTATTTGCCTGCAAGGTGTAATAACTGTAATTCTTAGCTCCTTCCAAAAATTGACCGACACGGATTTTACCGTTGATATTTCCTGCGAAATACCGATTCTTAAATTCGCTTTCGTAACCATTCCCTTCCAAGGCTCCTTTTTCGCCATGTAGTCCGACAGAGATAAAAGGTGTGATGAGATAATCCAATTCCCCATAAAAAGCAAATTTAGTCTCCACATTACCTAAGTCGGTCAGATTGAAGGTTGCGCCAGCACCAGCTCCGATACTGATTGGTCTAGAGAACTGCGCGGAAGCAGTTAAACCCGTTAAAAATAAAATTCCAATAAGGCTAAAAATTAGAAGTTTTTTCATCTGGTTGAGTGTATTAAAATAATAATAAGAACGGCCTAAGACTTATAATATTATTCCATCAAAAAATCCCAAGCCGTTTTCTACGACTTGGGATTCAACAACAATAAGGCCAAAATTAGTTAATATAGACCTTTATTTTATATTTAAGCGATCTTTCAAATCTTGCCAAACTTTTGCAAGGCCAGTTTTTTTGGTCCCTTTGTCGCCATAGCCATAGCCATAGCCGTACCCATAGCCATAACCCCGAGCGAAGTCCACATCATTGACAACCGATGCAAGATTTTTCAATTTGCCATCTACGTATAGTTCACGCGGCACTTGGAGTAGGCGTTTGTCAAGATAATCTACCCGGGACACATATAAAGTTAAATCGGCATTATGTGCAATTAACAAAGTATCTGTCACTAGACTTACTGGGGCTGTATCCACCAACACATAATCGTAATGTTCACGCGTATACTTGATGACATCGTCAAAGTGTCCATTCATCAATAATTCCGCGGGGTTCGGCGCAATATAACCCGAATAGACCACGTCAAAATCATAGTTACCAGGCTTTTTGATTATAATATTATCCATATCCATATCAGGATTGATCAAGAACTGCGTAATACCCACGTTTGTATGCTGTAGGTGAGACAATCCGAGGTAATCTAAGACTTTAGGACTACGAATATCAGCGCCGATTAAAACCACTTTTTTACCAGACATAGATAAAATCTGAGCAAGATTGGTGGTTACGAAAGATTTCCCTTCTCCAGAAATCGTGGACGTTACAAATACCACTTTAGAAGCATCTTTATTATCAGCTCCAAACATGAAATTCATATTGGTTCGTAAAATACGGAAGGCTTCGGCTAAAGAAGAGCGATCATTTAGATGAACAATTGTATCTTCGGCTGTAGGTATCTCTCCCAATACTGGGATTTTGACAATATCTTCAATGTCTTTACGGGAATGAATTTTGTTGTCCAACAAAAATTTGAGATAGAGTATTATAAAGGGAATTAAAAGGCCAAGCGCCAAAGCACCAAAGAGTACTAATGATTTTTTAGGAGAAACAGGAACTCCATTTTCATAAGCTTCATCAATAATTTTTAAATTATCTGGTGTAGCCGCAGCCTTAACTTCACTTTCCTCTCTCTTTTGTAATAATAGCAGATATAGAGACTCTACGATTTGCTGTTGTCTTGAAATCTTTTTAAATCCTTGCTCTTGGTTAGGAATCGAGCTAATCCTATTTTTTATTTCATTAGATTTTTGCTGAATACTATTTAGGGCTAATTTGGTTACTCGTTGGTAATTTCTTAGCGATTGCCGGATATTATTGCTGCTTTCAGCTATATTCTCATTCAATGCTACAACGGTTGGATTCTGATCAGAAGCAGATTTTAATAAATCGTCACGTTCCAAAACCAACTTATTATATGCTTCTATTGAACCCGCAATTGAAGCATCTTGCAAACCTATATTAGAAGGAAGCAATTTCCCCACTTCTTGACTTTTTAGATAATCATTCATATGGTCGACTAATTGGAGCTGAGTTTTATACTCTAGCACCTTTTTATCATTATCCGAAGCCGTATTTAAAAAGACACCTGCTTCAGTTGCCATATCAACCATTGAATTTGCGGATTTAAACTCAGCTGCTTGTTCATCCGCTCCCGATAGGTCTTTTGAAATCAACATCAATCGTTTATTAATAAAATCAGATGTCGCTCTCGTCATACGTAATTTATCGTTAGTCAAATCCTCATTATAAATTTCGATCAAGGAATTTAAAATCAATTTAGCTTTTTTGCCAAGCGTTGAAACCATTGAAAAGTTCACAATATACGATTGTGCCTCTTTACTTGGTGAGATATTTATTGATTTTAGGTTAGCGTCTATTGCCCAATTAATTGGTAAGACATTTACGATATACTCCGCATTTTCATCACCTCTATTTTTTCCATATTTTCGAAAAATAAAAATGTTCTTTCCAATTTTAATAGGCTTTTCATAGTCAACAACAATTTTTTCCTTAGACTCTAAATTAGTGACAGTTAGTCTTCCTTTATTAACAATCACCTTCAAGTCAGCTTTTATACTATCTTGATTGCCTTGCGTTTGTAAAATAAAGGGCATATCTTTCTCCAAAATTTCCGAAGAACGAATATTCCCTTTAACTGTATAAATTACGTTTAAGTGATGCTTATCGACTACTTTCCGCATTAATCGTCTTGAAGAAAGTACTTCTATTTGATCAGTCACGAAAGCAGCTCTCGTTCCTCCTAACCCCATACTACTTGTCAATTCTGCAATACCTGCCAATTCCCCTGCCGAAGCACTTTTTTCGTCTTTCAATAAAATCTTCGCCGTGGTACTATAGGTCTTTTGAGCATATCGTAAATAAACAGAAGCAAGAGCCAATGCTAATATTACTGCGAAAACAAACCATTTCCAATAAAATGCATATTGTTCAAATATTTGTCTTAAATTGATATCCTCTTCTTTTTCTCTTATTTCTACAGGGTTCTGTTCCATTATATTCATTAACGAGTCAATACTGAAATTACTGTGATCAATAAACTGGCAATCGAAATTATTATATTTGTATTCGCCCCAAGCTTAGAATTATTAATTTGAGCCTTGTTCGGCTCTACATAAATCACATCATTTTGAGCTAAATAATAGTATGGCGAATTAAGGGTACTTTGCTTAGTTAAATCCAAGCGTTGCATGGTTTTTTGTCCATCTACTTCACGTATTAGCAAAATATTCTCTCTTACTCCTCTTATGGTTAAATCACCTGCCATCCCTAATGCTTCCAACACGGTAACTCTCTCAGTGGGCATAATAAATGATCCAGGGCGTGTAACTTCTCCCAGAACTGACACCCTAAAATTATTGAAGTTTATATTAACTCCTGGATCTTTAATATATTTCTCCAATTCCGAACGAATTTTTTCAATTGCTTCAATACGTGTTAATCCTTCCAATCTAACTTTTCCTAACATCGGCATGACTACATCGCCATAATTATCCACTGTATAGGTCGGCCGCAATGCCATATCAGTTTGTTGGGATAAATTGCTAGACATCATCGTGCTAAGGGGATTAAATGGAGCCGTTACTTTGGGATCTGATGCTGTTACCACTATTGTCAAAATATCATTCTTCTGAATTTTAGGAACATACTGCTCAAACAAGGTATTTATTTGAGTTGAATCGGGTTGTAAATACACCATATTTTTACGTGAACCACAAGAACAAAATATGAAAAGGCATACTATAGACAAACTTAATAATATGCTATGCTTTGAAACTACTTGCATTTTATCTTAAATTATAAATAAATTCAATTTAATACCTACAAAAATATATTTTTTTATCCATACAACCTTTAAAAACGGCAACTAAAATAGTACCTGCTTAAAATTGTCTCACACTAGCAACATCTATGCCTAAAATTATAATTATTATGAATATAGAATTTGGACAAACAAATATTTTTCATCATTACCCATAAACGTATAATGAATGAATGATTTAAAACATAAAATTCAATATTATTCATACTAACAAAGTAAAATAGTGATCGAATAATAAAAAAAGCTTTTAATTTTAAATAAAAGCTTTTTTCAATTTTATTTATGGAAAGCCAATTTTATTTTCTTTCGAATACGTTGTTTATCCTCTTCAGTTAGGTTTGAACCTGATGGCAAACAAAGTCCTGTATCAAACAATCTTTCAGCAACATTACTTCCATAATATGGCGAGTTCTTAAATACAGGCTGAAGATGCATCGGCTTCCATAAAGGACGCGATTCAATGTTGTCTTCCAAAAGCGCGAGACGCAAATCCTCTCTCGAAATACCTGCCACCGCCTCATCAATAGTTATGGCAGCTAGCCAATGATTGGAAAAAAAGTCTTCAGTAGGTGCTCTTAAAACATTGACACCCTCGATATCAGCAAATAGGTCCGAATAGAACTCTGTCATTGTACGACGAGCCTCAATCCGATTTACTAATACCTCCATTTGGCCTCTTCCTATACCTGCACAAATATTGGACATCCTATAGTTATAACCAATATGTGAATGTTGATAGTGAGGAGCATCGTCACGTGCTTGTGTAGAAAGGAAAACGGCTTGATCTTTATCTTCTTTTGTATGGCATACCAAAGCTCCTCCTCCTGAAGTTGTGATAATCTTATTACCGTTAAAGCTTAATACTCCGAAACGTCCAAAAGTACCACAAGCCTTCCCTTTGTATTTAGAGCCCAATGCCTCAGCTGCATCCTCTATTACTGGAATATCAAACTCACTAGCCACAGACAATATCTCGTCCATTTTTGCAGGCATCCCATAAAGATGAACCACCACAATTGCCTTTGGCTTCTTCCCATTAGCAAAACGATCTTTTATCGCTTCTTTCAAAGCAACCGGACACATATTCCAAGTATCGGCTTCTGAGTCTACAAAAACTGGTATAGCACCTTGATAAGCGATTGGATTAGCTGACGCAGAAAAAGTCATGGACTGACAAATCACTTCGTCTCCGTAATTTACATCGCATTCGATTAAGGCCAAATGCAAAGCTGCTGTACCTGCCGAAAGGGCTGCAACCTGAACACCAGCATTTAGAAATTTTTCTAAATCTTCTTCAAAGCCGTTGACATTGGGGCCTAGTGGAGCTACCCAATTATGGTCAAATGCTTCATGGATGTACTTTAATTCATTCCCCCCCATGTGAGGAGAGGATAGCCATATTTTATGTGACATAGTGGTAAAAATTAACGTTAATTCTTTATTATTCTTCCAGGATTACCCACCACGGTACATCCATCTGGTATATCTTTAATAATTACTGCTCCAGCACCTATCTTCACCCATTTTCCAATTGTTATACCTTGGATTACACAGGCGCCAATTCCTATATGTGTACCTTCTCCCACGCGTACATTTCCAGCTAATGCGACATTTGGAGATAAATGTACAAAATCTTCTATGACACAATCGTGATCTATGCAAGCATTCGTATTGACAATACAGTGTTGACCAACACTTACATCGACGTTAATAGTTGCACCAGCCATCACCACTGTACCATCTCCTAAACTACTGCGGTTAGACATATTCGCGCTTGGATGTACTAGGGTTAGATAAATCGATGATTCGATCTCATTTACAATTTTCTTTCTTACCTCATTATTTCCAATAGCTATAACAAATTCAACAGCATATTTAGGGTTCTCGTGATAAACTGGGTATCCCAGTAAAGATGATTTATTTAAATCGGTATCGATAAATCCTTCTATCTTCAAATCATTGCTTTCAGCAATTTCTGCTATTACTTTTCCGTGTCCACTTGCTCCGAATAAATACATTATTTAAAATTAATTATTTCCATTAAAGGGTTCTATGGTAACATGTCCATCTGCTGAAATGCCCTCCCGTTTAAATACCTTTTTGAACGTTTTAAAGAATACTTTCAAATCTATAAGAAAGCTGACGTGGTCTACATACCAAACATCAAGTTCAAATTTCTTCTCCCAAGAAATAGCATTTCGACCATTCACTTGTGCCCATCCCGTGATTCCAGGTCGTACCTCATGACGTCGGCGTTGATCTTGACTGTAAAGCGGTAAATATTGAATTAGGAGAGGTCTAGGTCCAATAAGGGACATATCTCCTTTTAGAACATTTATCAGTTGCGGGAGCTCGTCTAGCGAAGTCTTACGAACAAAGGCGCCAATAGTAGTTAAGCGTTCTGCATCAGATAGGAGACTACCATCGGCTGCTTTTTTATCGTTCATTGTTTTAAATTTAATAATTTTAAATATCCTTTCATTCCGTCCCGGACGAGATTGAAAGAAAAATGGCTTCCCTGAGTTTGCGAAAAATAGACCAATAGTAACAACAATAAAAATTGGGGATAATATCAATAATCCAATCAATGCGCTTAAGAAGTCTAGCAAACGTTTAAAAAAATATTTATACATTTTAATTTACAACTTTTATATTTGACGATTCAATAATTGAAAATTTAATCTTTCGATTTTAAAAACCATCTTTCGAAATAGAAATACCTTATATGCGAGACAATTAATGATGTAAAAAAACAGAAGCAAAAATCACTATTGCATTTAAAACACTTAATTCAAAAATTCTAAAGTCCAAATAATGACTTAACAAAATTATAATTAGTGGGTGATACACATATAAACCAAAAGACAATTTCCCTATATAAGAAAAACGTTGGTTTTCTAAATTTATAACCCTATTTTTACATTTACCTGCCCGTCACTTATGCCAAAAGTCACCAGTGCTAAATTAATATGTGAAAACAATCCCCTAATGCCGCAATAGTTCGTATTCCATTTAATCCTGAGAGGAAAACAATCTGATTTTTCATTCTGAATAAATTAACATAATTTTTCAATCAAAGTTATCCTCTGTAATTAGCTAATAAAACTTTGTATTCTTCTAACAATGCGTTCCACACAACATTTTGTTCATAACGATCAGCTATCATTTTCCTTGAATTAGCTTTCAATTTATTATAATATTGTTTATCATCAAGTAATCTTAACAAAGCCACACAAATTGCTGCCGAATCTTTAACTGGTATTATTGTACCATTAACACCTTCTAAAATTATTTCATTGCAGCCATTTATATTGGATACAATTGCAGGCAGTTCCATTGCGCCAGCTTGCATAACTACATTGGGAAAGCCCTCTCTGTAACTGGGAAATACTAGAGCATCTGAAATGGCAAAATAAGACCTGACATCTTTTTGAAATCCTACCGAAATGATATTAGGATTAGTTTCAATTTCTCTTTGCGTATTCTCTTTTACGGGATCAAGATCAGATTCAAAAGGCCCAACTAACAATAATTTCACCTCTGATCTTTCTAACGTTGAAAAAGCTTCTATCAGCTCATTAATGCCCTTATCCCCTACTAAACGTCCTACAAACACAAAAACAAAATCATTCTCATCAATACCCAATGAGGATTTTAATGCTAATCTAGTTTCTTCTGAGATATTATTAACATCATAATATTCTAAATCAATACCATTGACATTTCCATTTGCTAAAATTTTCAGTGGCTTTGATGTGATTTTAAAACTGATTAGGTCCTTTCTCACCCCCAAGCCTTCTGGATATATATTTGTTGCTGCAGAGCATAATAACTTATCCATGTTTATTAAAATCTTTTGCAAAAAACCTTGTTTTGAAGGAAATATTAAACCTGTAAAAGTGTGAATACGAATAGGAACACCAGCAAATTTTCCAGCTACCATACTTAACAAACCAGCTTTGGGTGTGATAGAATGAACTATTGTAGGTTTTTCCCTTTTAAAAAGCAAGTACAACCTTATTAATGAAATAACATCTCTAAATGGGCTAATTCCTCGCTCCATTTCAACCCTAGAAACCCTAATACCCTCTCTTTCAGACACTTCATCTAATAGTGGGCCAGAAGACGAAACTCCAAGTATATCGAAATATCTTTTGAGAAATCTAAGTTGTCCTTTTAATAAAACATTCAAAGACAGAGGAATTGTTGAAATCCTAATTACTTTCATTATTTAATACAAGCTTTTAATATCCTCTAATAGCCGATTTCTACTAGCAGTAACTAAATTCATTGAAGATGATAAAGAATTTTTAATTTGATCATAATTTCTGACTGCATCATCAAACATTTCAACAAGTTGCAACGGCTCTACTTCATGAATTTGCACAACATAGTTGTTCAAATTAAAATCTCCCATAATCCCCTTTGCTTTGTTTCCTCCGTAACCGATTGCAATTGAAGGCACTAAAGATGTTAACGAGAAAATAATAGAATGAAATCTCGTACCGACAAAGAAATAAAAATTTGAGTATACGGCCTTTAAAACTGGGCATGTTAAATTTTCATTAATCCATATTAAATTTTCATGTGTAACTCTCTTTAGTAAATCTCTTATTGCATTCCGATCATCTTCATGAGAGTTTGGTCCCAAAGACTGATTACAAAGAGCGACTTTATATCCAAGTGCCAAAATATGGCGTGTCAAATTTTCTACGCTTTGAATATATTTCTCGTATAGCTCTTCGGGATTAGATTTCCCAGGAAAACGCCAAGGTCTTATCGTAATACCAATAATCTTATCGTCTTTAGTAAGACCATATTTTTCCAAAATGAACTCAGCATCGTTTTGATCTCCTTTTTCCAAAAAGAAACCCAAATCCATTTCTACTGGTATTTTTTTACCCAACAATAAACCCAAACTTTCTGCAGACACATTTTCTCTTGCATAAACAAGATCTAATTTATTAAAGACTGATCTGACTTGCCTTTTTACTGTCAATCCTTCAAAAGGGCCATATGAGTTGGGAAGAAATACAACTTCTTTATTTAACGCCTTAGCTAACCTTACATAGAAAAGAAAATACCACATTAGATAGGGCGCTGTTTTTTCTCCATATGCATGGATAAAGCCGCCCCCTTTCACGAATATTGTCTTTGCTTTGTGAAATTCCAAAACAGTGCGGTACGTTTTTTCATCAAACTCCTTCTTGACCTTATCTAAATTATTACAAATTTTTATCAAATACCGAGTACTTGAGAAATCCATCACAGCGTTTTTCACTTGTTTAAATAGTTCAAGCTTTGATTCCTTTATATGCTCATCAGACTTATGTTGACCTCTTCTGGGATGTTTAAGAATATTTTCTAACAATTTGAATCCATTTTCTTGTGACTGCTTGCACAATAGCTCTCTTTCTTCAATTGTATCTCCAGCATCAAGAATATAGATCTCATCATATAAGCCTGTATCTTTTGCCAATCTCCAACTTTCCCAAACTAGGGCTTGATCACCTTTATTTAAATCGGTCACTCCTGGTACAATTATCGCGTTCATTAGTTAGATTATTATTCAAATATTAAATATTAAAAATCAATAGTTTTACTATTACCTATGCTTTGTTTAAATTCTTATTTATCGCGGTCTTTTTAGTGCGAGTTATATAAAAATACAATAACACTCCAAATGGAAATGCTAAAACTGTGGTTAACTTATATCTCGTTTTTTTTAAAAATCCCCAATCCTTCGCTATTAAAGAAGAAGAAACATAATGAATTGCATTTTTAAAACGTTCCTTATAATTTAATGCGTATTTCATTTTTGCCAATCGATAAAATGCGAAAGATTTCGGACTTGTTCGATATTGATTTATCAATCCTTTCGACAAACCGTCTTCCATATATTCTACAATACAAAACACTTCATTAAACAACAATAACTTATGCTCCTGTTCTATCAGCAAATATAGATAGCTGGTAATTGGAAATTTTTCATTGTCAAAAAATGGGTAGGGAAGATATTTGTTAAATACTCTTCTATTATGTACGAATTTTTTATCCCCTGTTACCTTATGAAAAGTATATAATTCGGAAAATCTGCATTCCTTAATTTCTGGCAATTTCGTTCCGATAATTTGCCCATTTTTATATGCATCAAGGCCGACCATACCTGCCGAATCCGGATAACCGTATTCCTTCCACAACTTCAGAATTTTCTCAATAGCATCATCTGGCATAAAGTCATCTGAATCTATACATACACAAAGTTCCGTTTCCATAATGTAATGGGCAGTATTGTGTGCGCCAACCATTCCCTTATTCGGTTGATAATGGTATTGCATGGATATCCTTTCTTCAGCTAGCCACTTATTGACTAAATCTTTAGTATTATCACTGGAACCATCATCTATAATCAACCAATGAAAATCTTGATTGGATTGTCGACAAAGACTCTCATATAGCTCATGTAAGCAATACGCCCTATTGTAGGAAGGGGTAAAAACTGTTATTGATTTCATATTTTCTTACTTTAGTGTAATATTTTTAAAAAATCAGCATTAATAAAGCATTTAAAGAAAAAAGCCGTCGTCTAATAGCTGATTTCTATGACTTTTATTTATATCAAAAATAAAAATATCATTTCATGCTCCGGATCTGCGAATTGGAAGATTTAATACTCCTAAAATTTGGATTTAACTTATTGACTTGGATACTCCTAACATTACTATTTTTAACTTCAATTAACGTCCCAGTTTGATTATTAAAATTATTCCCTTCAATAGATAGGTCTCCAATATTACTTCCATTGTAAATTCCAGCAATTAATGCATTCGGATTAGAGCTACTAAATTCGTTATTAAGTATATTAATTTTATTAAAACTTGAATTATATTTCTTATCTTCTATAACCTTTTCATCGGTTAAAAGAATATTGCCACCACTTATTTTATTACCAACAATTGACAATCTATCAATTCCTGCTAATCGAAAATGAGAAGAACTTCCTTTAGACCCTCTATTAAAAACATTTCCACTAATTTTAACATCTTGATAATGTGCAATATTAATACTTACTGCAGACGCCGAAGTATTTTCAACTTTATTTCCTGAAAATATTACATTTTGAATCCCATTACTTGTTTTCCCAACATTCCCAAAGCTACCATAAAGTCTCAATGAAGTTCCGTCCGTTATAAATTGATTGTCTGATACCACCAGATTTAACTTATAAAAACGATCAGCGGTAGTTTTATTTTCAATTATGGAATTATGTCCGACCGAATTAAACACATTATTTCTAATTTCAATGTCTTTAGTAAACATGTATAGATCGATAACCTGCTTCTTTGAATTAGTAACAGATTTGATATTATTTCCCAATATCTTTATGTTATCAGAAAATAATTCCCCATTAGTATCTGTAGAAGTTACTTTAATAATTCTGTTACTATTTTTTATATCAAAACTGTTGTTGCAAATATTCAACCCATTAATATTTAATATTTGAATAATATCATTTTGTATTGTATAATTTTGATAATTACTAAAATCAGCAGTAAATCTATTTTTAATAATTGAAATATTTTTCGAGAATTCACGTGAAGTGTTTCTTGAATATATTCTTCCATTTACAATGTCACAGTTCTGAATTGTGACATTACTCATTCCATTAATTTCGATAGCTATAGGAGCATTCACTAATAGACGATCATTTTCGATAGAAAATCTTAAGTTTTCTATTATTATTCCGGGATTCTGTAAAAAGAAAATTTTATTATGCTTAGAGGGGGAGCTAATAGTGGCTCCATCAGATTTGACAGAACTATAGATTTTGGCATTTCCATCAACATAATAACCTCTCGAATCTGCGCTTTTTGGAATAAAAACAAAAGTCCCTTTTTGACGCGCTGTATAGCTCGCTGCTTCCAAGGCTGTTAAATTATTAGTTATACCATCCGCTCTTCCTCCAAAGTCTTTAATATTAACTCCTTGATCAAATGCTAAACTAGCTTTCACTAGTGTTATAGAGAAGAGAGAATTAAACAAAAATAATAGTAGTAAATTTTTCATATTTTAAAATTTTGATTAACTATATTAATCATTATATTCAATCTTACAATGGCAATCAAAAGTATCTTTAAAAATTATCTAAACATATTTTTTGAACTCACCAATTATTCTGATTTTACTTTTTTCCAATCGTATGACTTAAGAAGTCGGTTAATGTTTTCGCTATAGTTTCAACTTTAAATTTTTCTCTATTTAGAATTCCTTGTTCCATAAATGACAATCTTAAACTCTCATTGTCCATCAATAACTTTAGCTTTTCCTTATAAGAGTCATGTTCTCCCATTGAGATAAGAAATCCATTCTTACTATCTTCAATTAGATCAGAAACGCCCGCGTCACAATTATATGCTATGCTCGCAAGAGGATATGCCATTGCTTCATTTAATGCATTGGGAAATCCCTCTGAAAGCGATGTATACGCAAAAATTGATCCCTTTTCCATCCAGGATTCAACGTCAGAAACTTCTCCACTGAAAATAACGCAATTATCTAAACCCAAATCCCTCACTTGTTGCTTGAGTTTCATCTCATTTTTCCCCCCTCCTACTATATACAATTTCCATTCTTCATTTCTAATCTCATAAAAGAGATCTATAAGTTCTTTCTGATTTTTGGAGTCGACAAGTCTTCCTACTGTAATAATGGCTTTGTTGGACGGCTTAAAAACAGTATTAACAATATCTTTCAATGGGTTTGGTATAACCTTTATGTTTTTATTATATCTCTTTCTCAAAAAGATTAATTTCGCTAATTCTGTTTGAGCAATAATTCCATTTGCAAGAGGATATGTTAATTTCCGAGTTAAATTATCCCTTAATGTATGTTTAAGCTTAGGATTACTTCTATCGGAAATAATTATTTTATCTCCCGTAAGCAATGAAACAGCAATACTTAACGGATTAAAAACTTCACTAAAACTAATTACAATATCAGGGTTTTCCTCTTTGAAAGTTCTATATAAAAATCTAAAGGATTTGACCTTATTTAAAATCCCCCTTGAATAATTAAATTGAGGGTATATGTGCTTTACCCTTCTATCTATTGTGTAAGAACAAATACCATTAATTACACAAATAATAGAAATCTCGTATCCTTGGTCAATCAAATAGTTACTTAACACAGAGATGACTCTTTCCATTCCCCCTTTTTGCAAAGACGGAGTTATAAAACATATTTTCTTCATTTTTCAAGATTCTTTCCAAAAAATTTTATAAACTTGTCCAATATCAGTGTATACACAATTAGCTGCAGCGGAAAAAACAAAACAGACCTATTCATATATATAGCCGTACTTATCATCATAAAAATGATTAGTAAGTTTTTGAAATTACCATCAATAAACGCTTTCAGCGAAATTCTTGAAACATAAATCCCAAACAAAAACATCAGAAGAAAAACACCAATAAGTCCAAAATTAATATAAATATCTCCAAGGATTTCCGAACCCTCACCATAAGTATAAAAAGTTCCTTGTCCAGTGATTGTAAAGAAATAAGTTGAAGATCGATATATTTCAGGGATGGAGAAAGTTTGAATGACAAACCCACCCGCAAATGGAACCGCTGTTGCTATATCCATAAACATTGTGAGCCCATATAAATAATCGTGTTGGACGGGTACCTGATCTACAGCTTTGTAAACAATTCTCACCGACGAAGCGAGTTCTTCTGTAGTATTAGAATCATTTTCGAAAAGAGCTTCAAATCCTCTTTCCAATATAGAACCTTGTTTCGAAGAATCTTTACCTCTTCCTAATTTCAATATTGTGAGAAAGGAACTACCAATAAAGATCAATAAAACAAGTTGCCATATTTTTACCGACCGAATAAAAAAAGAATAACAGGAAAGAATAAGAACACCTGATTCAATCAACGGCCCTCTATCACCCGCATTCATAAAGATTATAAGATAAAAAAAGAGAACGATTAGAAACAACTTATTTTTTGATGCATAGGTCTTTAAAGAGATCTTTGATCTATTAAACCTATAGTTATAAAAAAAGTAAAAAATTCTCAAGCAAATAGCTACTCTCAATAAGACATTGACATATGAAGCTCCTGCCCCCCAGTTCTTCCCTCCATCATAGGCTCCACTAAGAAACGCAGAACCAACCAAAACAATAAACGATACAAATAAAATTATTATTAAACCATCTAAAATAGCTAGATTCGCACTCTTATTATTCCTCGCGTATACATTCTTAGACTGTCCTTTAAATATAATACCAACATAGTTACCAACAATCCAAATCAATCCCCCCATATAACTCATCCAAGTACCAAAATTTACGACATTAGGATTAGCCCAAATGAATCGAGGATTTTGAGGAGGAATACCAATTGCGTTGTAAAAGGGTATTTGAAAATGCACAATCAGAAAGCCTATTAAAAAGAATGTCTGAAAATTTAAAACTGTCCCAAAACATGATTTCATAACAATAAGAAATAAAACAACATTTGTAGACACTATAATACTCAATGTAAGCAGGAGTCCGTTATTTATCTGCCCTCTAGATTCTGGCATTAAAAAAAAACCAATTATTAATGACAAAACACTAATAAATGACATAATATTTACTGTCGCTCTTTTTATTCGCATTGCTGAATTATTTATCGAAAATCCCCATTAGTTTTGGTGAACTGTAATTTCTCTTCTAAACCCATTTATCTTAGATCACGCCACATTAAACCTACATTTAAAGTAAATTGTTCTAAATTAAATAAACCTATTAATCAATTATTTTTATCGATTTCCTATTTTTAAAAGCCTTCTAATTTCTACCAAACTTACCACTCTCATTAATAAGAGTGAACTTATATATAATAAACAAATTAATGGTATAGATAAAATACGTATTAAAAACTCAAATTGCATTATATTATCAATAGCAAGATATAACGAACATAAAAATATACATACTGTTGTTATTTTTCCCACTATTTTAAGCTCATAAAAACCAGTATTTCCAATCACCTTTCTCGAAACAAGAAAGTTCAAGACATATCCAAAAATACTCGAAATAACAAAACCAAAAATCAATAATTCAAGGTTTTTATAATAAACCGCAATTATAATGCTAATGGATTGAACTACTTTTTTTACAAAATCGCAATAAAGAATAAATTTAGTTTTATTAAAAACTTTAAATACCACTCTATTAAATGTTTCTTGCATATAAAAAAAAGATGCTAAAGTTAACACTTGCATATAAAAAATTGAGCCAATCCACTTTTCTCCAAAAAGTATCAGAATAATATCTCTTGAATACAAGTAAAACAATAAGGATATGAATCCCAATATCATTGCGAAGACTTTGCTTATCAAATTATAAACTCTAAGAAATTCACTACTATTATCTTGCAATTTTGATAAAGATGAAAAGATAACACCTTGGCTTAATACGTTCAATATTCCGCCAGGAACATCTTGTATTCTTTTAGCCTGGTAATAATTTCCTGTTTGAATAACAGAGAAATATTTAGCCAATATAAGTTGGTATACATTATCAAAGAAGCTATTAAACAAAGATGACACGGTTGTAAAGATTCCAAAAGAAAAAACTTTCTTAAATGACTCTGTGGAAAAAATTAGTTTTAGAAAGATCTTTTCACACATCCACAGGCAAAGACCATAAATCAATGAATTCAATAGTTGCATTACAATTAACGACCATATTCCAAAATCACTATAAGCCATGACAATTCCTATAAAAGAGGAAGCAATCGTTGCTATAAATTTGTAGATATACTTTTGCTTAAATTTTAAGTCACTGATGAGTTTAGCATCTTGCGATATTTGCAACGAATTGATAATTACTACTAATGAAGACACCAACAATAAAACTCTTAAACTACCGTCATTATAATAACTTGAAATAGGGTAAGAGCAGAGTGCAACTACTAAATATATAATAATACTAAAAAACAAATTTGTAAAAAAAACTGTTGAATAATCTGTGATAGTAGCATTTTTATTCCGCACCAATGCTCCCCCTAAACCACTTTCAGTCAACACAGACATTATAGTTATGAAAAACATAACTATACCTATTCTTCCAAATTCTTCAGGTGAAAGTATTCTCGCTAACCAAATATTGGTTATAAAAGCAATAATTAATGTTAAGAATTGACCTACCACGGACCAAAAAGACCCTTTTAACAAGTCCTTCTTTAAACTATTTCCCATTATAGTTTTTAAAAAACAAAATCATTATAAACGACCATCAACACCTTCATAAAGAACACCTTTCACATCATAAGCTATTGAATTATTCTTCCTCAAACCATTTAGATTGATTTTTAAAAACTCATTGTGGGCTACACCTAATACAACGGCATCAAATCTTTTATTTGGCAACTCCCGAACGCTTTCAATATCATACTCATGTTTTACTTCAGCAGGATTTGCCCAATGATCATATGTCGTTACTTTAATTCCATAGTCTTCCAACGCGCGGATCACATCCACAATCTTAGTATTGCGCACATCAGGACAATTTTCTTTAAAGGTTACGCCTAGCATCAATACTTCGGCACCGTTAACATTAATTCCCTTTTTGATCATACATTTGACAACCTGAGAGGCCACATATTCGCCCATCGAATCATTCAACCGACGACCTGCCAAGATAATTTCGGGATGATAACCATGCTCTTGTGCTTTCTGCGCCAAATAATAAGGATCTACACCAATACAGTGTCCACCTACTAATCCTGGTTTAAAGGGCAAAAAGTTCCATTTGGTACCTGCTGCTTCCAATACGGCATGGGTATCAATATTTAAAATATTAAAGATCTTTGCTAATTCATTCACAAAAGCGATATTAATGTCACGTTGTGAATTCTCAATCACCTTAGCGGCTTCAGCAACTTTAATACATGGCGCTAAGTGTGTACCTGCAGTAATCACTTCTTTATATACAGCGTCCACTTCAGCCCCGATCTCAGGTGTCGAACCCGATGTTACTTTTAATATTTTCTCAACGGTATGTTGTTTATCGCCTGGATTGATGCGCTCTGGGGAATAACCTGCAAAGAAATCTTCATTGAATTTTAAACCGGAAATCTTTTCTAACACTGGAATACACTCTTCTTCTGTAACACCGGGGTAAACAGTCGATTCGTAAACAACAATATCGCCTTTCTTCAACACTTTACCGACAGTTTCAGAAGCTTTGTATAGCGGTGTCAAGTCAGGACGGTTATTTTTATCAACTGGTGTAGGGACAGTAACCACATAGAAATTTGCGTCTGCAATATCCGCCAACTGATTGGAACAGTACAGACCAGTTGTATTGGTTGAAAAAGGGTTTTCACTCACCAATGCGGCCTGAAGAATATCATCTTCCACTTCCAATGTTAAATCTTTACCAGCGCGCAATTCATCAATACGCTTTTGGTTGATATCAAATCCTAATACTGGAAATTTTGTTGCAAACAGTCTCGCTAAGGGTAAGCCTACATAGCCTAATCCAATGACAGCTATTTTTTTCATTTATATCTTGAGTTTATAATGATTAAATCTTATTTTAAGTTATCCCAATACCACTTTACCGCCTCTTTCAATCCTTCTCGGATCACGTGAGTAGGTTCATAGCCTAATAATTGACGGGCTTTGTCAATCGAAGCCAACGAATGCGGTATATCACCCTGTCTATTCGGCCCATGCACAATTTCAACCTTTGCAATTTCAGCGTCGTACGCGGTCAAAAATTCTTTTAGATAGCCAACCAATTGGTTTAACGTGGTACGATCGCCAACAGCCGTGTTATACACCGTATTAATGGCGTCTGGATTGGTTGTTGTCATTGCACGTTCATTCATCTGGATCACATTATCGACATAGGTAAAATCACGGGAATAATCACCAGCACCGTTTATCACAGGACTCTCGTGGTTCATAAATTTCTTTACAAATAATGGGATCACAGCAGCGTAGGCACCATTTGGGTCTTGACGTCGGCCAAATACATTAAAGTAGCGCAAACCAATCGTCTCCAAACCGTAGGTCTTCGAGAAAATATCTGCATATAATTCATTGACGTATTTGGTAATGGCATAGGGAGATAGTGGCTTTCCAATCACATCTTCCACTTTTGGAAGACTTTCAGAATCACCATACGTAGACGAAGAAGCGGCATAGATAAAACGCTTTACCCCAGCATCGCGCGCCGCAACCAGCATATTTAAAAAACCTGTTACATTGACCTCATTGGAAGTTTGAGGATCTTTAATCGAACGTGGAACGGATCCCAAAGCGGCCTGGTGCAATACATAGTCTACCCCTTCAACAGCTTTTTGGCAATCTTCATTATTCCGAATATCGCCCTCAATTAAGGTAAAATTTGGATTGTCTGCGTGCTGCGCAATATTGTGACGGTGACCCGTAGCGAAATTGTCCAACACCACCACTTGATGGTTTTTACCTAAAAAATGTTCTACGAGATTTGAACCTATAAAACCGGCCCCACCGGTGATTAATATTTTACTCATCTTTTGAAGTAATTATATGGTAGAATGATTTGTATATAAAATAATATAACGTTGTTCTTCAATAGTCTTCTGAAAAGAAAGATTGACCTGCTTTCCCATTTTTTTTCCAACCTTGTCCGCTAACAGCAATAAATATGCCTGATTTAGATTTTCCCCCAAAATTAACACATCTATTTTACCCGAATCTATGCCCTCAGCATAGTCGCCAACCAAGCTAACTTCCTGTATATCGCCCGCTTTATCTAGGATATTATCGACAATGTCATCAATCCCCAAATAGGTATGAATTAATTTCTGAAGGGGAGCAAATAAAGAATGTTTTGTATTGGCACGGTATAGTATTTTATTTTTAGCTGTACTTTTTTCTAAATAGCCCGCTTCGGACAGTTGGTTCAGTTCTTTTCGTATGGCATTGGTCGATTCTTGAAATTCGTCAGCCAGCCCCCGCAAATGGGATTGATTGCTAGCCGAGACAAAAAACTTAATCAGTAATTTCAATCGCGTCTTCGATGTAATTAACGTGTCTAGCATGGTATAGTTCAGATTGAGTAACAAAAGTACTCAATCTGCTTTTATTTATCAAATTAAATTAGTGTTAAACAATCATCAATTTACTAACTACCAATCGCATAATAGTCAAAACCTAAGTTTTTTAACTGCTCACTGTTCAATAACTTCCGTCCATCAAACACAAACGAAGGCTTTTTCATCATGTGTTTGATCGCCTCCCAGTCATAACTTCTAAATTCGTCCCACTCCGTCAATACAGCCACAGCATGCGCATCCTCTAACGCTTCATAAGGGTCGTTAACAACAGTTACCAAGCGACGATTATCCTCCGAAGATCGCGTTTTTAGATAATCCAGGTCTTTATAAATCTGTTCTGCAGTTACTTTCGGATCATACACCACAAGCTGCGCTTCCTCATCCAGCAAGTGATCGGCTACGTATATTGCAGCAGACTCGCGCGTATCGTTGGTATCTTTCTTAAATGCCCAACCCAAAAAGGCAATCTTCTTCCCATTGACCGTATTGTACATCGTCTGAATAATCTTTTCAGCGAAGCGCAATTTCTGATGATCATTTAAAATAATCACCTGTTCCCAGTAATCGGCAACAGCCGTCAAATTATAGCTCCGCGCAATATAGACCAGATTGAGAATATCCTTTTGAAAACAGGATCCTCCAAAACCCACCGATGCTTTTAAGAACTTAGGGCCAATACGGCTATCGTGTCCAATGGCGCGCGATACTTCATCCACATTGGCACCTGTCACTTCACACAGCTCGGATATGGCATTTATCGAAGAAACCCGTTGCGCTAAAAATGCATTGGCCACCAATTTGGACAATTCAGAAGACCATAAATTTGTGGTGAGTATCCGCTCTTGCGGCACCCACGATTGATAAATCTGCACGAGCGCCTGAATAGCTTCCTCATTCTCCCCCCCGATCAATACGCGATCAGGCTGGTGTAGATCTGCTACTGCTGTTCCCTCAGCCAAAAACTCCGGATTGGATAGAATATCAAAATTCACCCCATTACCGGTATCATTCAAAATACTCTTTAATGCAGCAGCCGTACGGACCGGAAGGGTCGATTTTTCGACAACAATCTTGTCCCCTTTGGCCACTTGGGCAATCTGCCGCGCACACAATTCGATATATTTTAAATCTGCTGCCTGCCCCTTCCCTTTACCATAGTTTTTCGTCGGGGTATTGACGGATATAAAAATCATATCCGCTTCGTCGATCGCCTTTTCAACATCGGTCGAAAAAAACAGATTCCGTCCGCGTGCTTCTGCCACCACCGCATCTAGCCCAGGCTCATATATCGGAAGCTGCACAAGATCTTCGTTATTCCACGCATCGATACGCTGTTGATTTAAGTCAACAACGGTAACCTGAATACTTGGATTTTTCTGTGCAATCACAGACATCGTTGGCCCACCGACGTATCCTGCACCAATGCAAGCTATTTTTTTTATTTCTTTCATATAATCAGCTCAAACTATTATTTTTCAATGTTCTTTTTACTTCCCTAACTTTATACCGTTAAAGATAGGAATATGCTGCGAATTAGCCGTTAAAAAGAAATTTGAATAATTGAGCGATGCCTGTCTCCACGTGGAACATGACCAAAAAAATGAAGAAACCCCGGCAAGCAGGGTCCCTTCGGGTTAAATAGGTATGTAATATGGAATAAAAACACGTTAAACTAACTATGCGCATAAACACCCATCATGGGCAACGTTGTACTAAAGGCTTTCTTTTCGCCATTTTGATAGTTTACCACCGCATTCACCCTAACCTTGTACTTGCTCAAATCAACGCGCTCGGCTTTATCAGAAGCAATACGAAAACGGACAGATACTTCGGACGAGGTTTGCTGGTTTGCTTTAAAAGGTAACACGAGCACCTGCTGCAGCCTCACTTCAACCTTTTGATCGGTAGAGCGGACATCCTTTACCACAATATTAAGCACGTCATCATGAAATCGCTCTCCTCGAAATACCAATGCACCATGGGTAGAACTGAGCCGCCCGCTATACTGCCCCGGATGTTCCTGAAAACGGTAATAAACACTTAAAGAGACATCATCTGGCTTCTTTCCTGAAGCAAAAAACTTAAATAGGGCAAACATAATCGCAGTAAAAAGAGCTATATATAAGTAAATCATAATCGAATAAATACTGTATCGGAATCAACATATGGTCTGCGTTCTTTCTAATATTAAATGCGTAAAGCAAAAATAAACACTAAATACCCTCCAAAATAGAGACCCTAGGGTCTTATTTACAATTAGGAAAATAAAACCTTATTAGATTTATTGGAAAATAATTGCACTTTTGTTTTGCTATATGAGACCAAACATTATAATCATCCTATTACTGCTGCTGAGCATAATCGCCACTCACTATGGGATGGAAGCTATCGTTTCACATAATAGGGCTATTCAAAGCACCTATATGGACAGTGAATCTCCTATAGTCATCGCCCAGGAAAAAGAAAACCAAACGGATCCCATCTATTATTACACCAATAAACAACTGTTCAAACCGCTCGCACAATTCAAACCGGCAAAAAGCCAGGATAAAAATAGCTATTGGTTAAAAAAGGTAATTTCCCTGGATGAAAATGCCTTAACGGGCGATTATGTGCTGTCGTTTGATAACCTAACGTTCGTCGACATGGCGCTCATCGGTATGGAAGGACAAATCATCGAGCGAAGGAGCGCCGGCTTATTTCGTAAAAAAGCAACGCTATCCCCTAAAGGAGGGCGTGACCATTTTAATATTCATTTAGACAGCAAGAAAGTTTATACCATTTTACTGCGGGTCAAGCACATTAAAGGGTATACACCGTTTTATGACTTCCGCTTACAAACACAGAAGGACTACCTGAAGAAAGTGCAAGGCATCAATCTTACCCATGCTTTTATGGAGGGAGCCATTATTGTATTGTTGCTCTACATGGCTTTTGCATGGCTCGTTTCGCGCTATAGGCCTTATATCTGGATTTTTTGCTTTTTACTATTTATCGGATTTTATAGTTATGGGCTGCAAAATCAATTTATAGACCTCTTCTTTCCCAATAATCCGCAGCTTGGGTGGAGCCTGGTATCGGTATTTAGAAATCTGGCGGGGATTAGCTTCTCACTGTTGACAATTGCCTTCCTAAATCTCAAGAAAATAAGCCGCCAGTATTATAAGCTGATGCTTGGGCTCATTCTGCTGGTCGTAATGACGTCTATATTCAACTTTATCAATAACTATTGTTTCGCCAATTTTAAACAGAGCAATTCTGTGAACCTGTTTGTGGGGGTGCTATATGTGCTCTTCTTTTCGAACTTATTTATATCGCTCTGGAAAAAGATAGACAGGATGCAACGCTTCCTGATCTACTCGGGCATTTTTCTCGTCATCGGCATCAGCATACTGATTTATTGTGGATTGATCTTGAAGGAACAGTCCATCCAATATGTATCTATCATGACGCAGTTTTTTGTTTTATGCATCACCATGATCCTCTTGATCGGCATCCGGCTAAAAATACGCAAATCAGAACTGGAGCATCATAAAACCACTGAGACCATTGTACTGGAGCGAACAGCAGAGCTCAAAAAAGCCAATGATGCCCTCTACGAGCAGCAGATTCAATTGCTTCAGAAAAACCATTATATCGAAACCCTCATTGATGAGGTCAACCATCGGGTTAAAAACAACCTCCAGCTGCTGTATAGTTTAGGGAGCCTGTACCGCTCCGATCATGGTAACCAAAATATGCAGCCCATACAGTCCATGCAGGACCGCATTCATGCCATGATGCTGGTAAACCAATTACTGGTGTATAATCAGAATAGTCAGCTGAAATTGAACATTTTAGTAACGGAAACTGTTAACTACCTGAGACAAATGCATGATCCCGAAGAAACGATAGCGATCCAGGTCGATGTTAGCCAAGACTGGTTGGTCACCACCCAAACCTCTATTCCCTTGGCGCTCATCATTACGGAGCTCTTGACAAATAGCTATAAGTATGCTTTTCCGAAGGGTACAGTCGATGCACCGTCGATTTACTTGAGTATACTCAAAAATGAATGGGGAACGACCATGCGGTTTGAGGATAATGGCATCGGTGCGAAAGCTCCTGCACCTACAGCTTCGTTCGGAATTGGCCTCGTAAAGGACCTGACTAGGCAGATCAAAGGAACAGTGACCATTCATCCGGAAAACGGATTTAAATATTTATTTGAATTTAACAATATCATATGAGCCTAAAAGTATTAATTGTAGAAGACGAAATGATCATTGCCCGATTTATTGAATATCAATTGCATTCACTTTACACCGGCCTGGAGTTGCACATTGCACTTACTGTGGATGAAGTGGATCAGTACATGGAACAAAACACACCCGATTTGGTGCTCTGCGATATACAGCTCAACGACCGGCTGGATGGTATTGAGTTAATGGAGAAATATACCGCAGCGAAGCATTTCAGTCTAATCTTTATCACTTCCTATCAATCCAAAGGTAGCATAGATCGCGCAGCTGCCCTCCGTCCAGAAAACTATATCATTAAGCCATTGGGAGAAAATCGCCTCTATGCAGGCACGCATATGGTGATCCAGCGCCTGCAGCAACAGAAGGATAAAAATCAGGCGGTGGAAAAGCTGAAGACGTTGACTCCCGCCGAGTTAAATATTCTTAAGCTCATTGCGCTCCGCCATACCACCAAATACATCGCCGAATCATTATTCCTCAGTCCATATACCATCAAAAATACAAGACACCGCATCTGCCGAAAACTGGATCTCAATGAAGAAAATAATGCCCTATTATCCTGGGCGATCGAACATCAGCATCTGCTTAAATTTTGAGACAAAAAAATAAGGGTTTGCAATGAAGCAAACCCTTTCCCATAAAATAAGAATTACGCAAATTATGTCGTCTGATCCTGGGGGTCTTTAGCTTGATAAAGCTCCCCGATCTTCAATACGGTACTGAATGTTTTTGGTTTAGTTTTTCCAAAATTCAACACACCCGATACGCGGATTCCTTTTCCTTCCAAGGTGCTGAGTTCTCCTTTCTTTTTGAGCAATTTAAAGCGGACGGATACGTCGGAGTTCCCTTCTTTTTTCTTTTCAAAAGGCACCACCACAATCTGTTCCAGATTGACCACTAAAGCAGGATGACTGGGTTTGACCGCTTTGATCACCAAATTTTTAAGTGCCTCGTCTTTCGATTCCGTACGAAAAACAAAAACGCCACTTTTTGTCCGGTAGTCGCCGCTATACTGCCCCGGTCTGTCCTGAAACAGGTAATGGACCTCCATCGAAACAGCATCGTTGAAAAGCTTCTGCTTTTGTTTTGCCTTTAAGATGAGATAAATGGAACTCAAAACAAGTACCGTGAGTGCTATAAAAGTTGCCATAATAAAATAGTTAATTAATAGGAATAGGTGAATCCAAAAATAAGGTAATCCCCTATAGCACACGAAAATGGAAAGGGGACAAATGGGGGACAATTGAAAATTATCCCGCAACAGGTCAAAAAAGGCCTATCGGAAGGACAGACCTTTTAGTGATTTCAGCTGTTATACTATACATTAAAGAGAGAGACGTTATACAAAGTGTTTGGGAGAAATTCGTAAGAAGAAACGCTTAAACACTTGACAAAAAGTAACTTTTAAATTACCTTTGTATAATGAGAGTTAGAGAGGTGATCGCTTTTAAAAATTATTTTGAAGAAATAGAAACTCTCGAACGGGTTCCAAGTAATTATTTAAAACATTTAATAGGAACTGACGGATTATATGAAGCTAGGATTCAGCTTGGATCCAATATATGGCGTGTGTTTTGCTTTTTTGATGGTGATAAGCTCGTTGTCCTAATGAATGGTTTTCAAAAGAAAACTCAGAAAACTCCAAAGAATCAGATTGAAAAAGCATTAAGTATCATGGCTGAGTATTACGAACAAAAAGGTAGAGAAAATGGAAACTAAGAACTGGAAAAATATTAAAGATGATGTTTACGGGAAAGTAGGCACCCAGAGAAGAGATGAACTAGATAGAGATTTTGAATCTTTTAAAATTGGTCTGCTGCTTAAAAAAGCACGTGAAGAAAGAAATATGACGCAGTCCGAGCTTGCTCAACTAATTGACAAAAAACGTGAGTATATTTCGAAAATTGAAAATAACGGCGGTAACATTACACTAAAAACATTATTTGACTTCGTTGAAAAGGGATTGGGAGGCAAAGTCAACATATCATTCGAGCTCTAATCTCACAATATCTGTCCCTTGATTGAATTTGTTGAAAGACCATCCATCCGCAAGTCGGAAAAACCTGACGTGATTATGTCCTGCATGGACTATATTATCATCTGCCAAGTGATAAAACAGTTAAACGAAATAGACATGCGCGATGATGAGCTCTCGTTTCTACTAGGCAAACCGAATAATTATGTCTTTAGTTTTATTATCAAGCCAAGCGATAAGAATCGATTCAACGAAGATCAATTAGATCTTCTCCCCTTTCTTCTCCGATGTCCTTTTTCAAAAATTATAGTGAATGGAACAAAGGATGGAAATATTCAATTACACCATACGAAAACAATCAACGAAGACGGATACAAAGGTTTTTCTCATATCATTTATTCTGAAAAGGGAGAAGGCACTCGCATCATCTGGAAGAAGAAAAATGCGCCAAAAGGAAGTACTCGAAAAACTAATAAGCCTCTGCTTGAAGTTCTTGAAGTATGGATAAAAGCAGGCTATTTTGACAAACAAATTAGCGCTATTGAAATTTTCAAAAGGCTTAAAGCGGAATCGACTATTAAATTCCGTGTTAGTGATATTGAAAAATGCATGAAAATTCTATGTGGCAGCCGCCAGTCTCTATTGCACAAAGATTCCATTGATGGGGTGTTGAAGTACTGGAGAAAAAAGTGAGCACAGGGCACTCACTTTGCCATAGAATAATGACGCTACCCTTAAAGCGCCATGTGGTAACTCCGCATATACCTATATGACTTCTAAAAATTAATTCGCGTAAGGAATTGATTCATCAGGATTATAAATTGCATTTAGTCTCTTTGCGTTTTCTTCTACAGTAAGGGGTAGGCCAACCTGCTCTCTCAAACTATTTACTTTAGCTGGTTCTCTAATGGGCCAAACAAAGTAATCTCCTCCATATCTACCTTTCCTAGAAACAACCTGGCTCCCATAGATCTGCTTCTTATTCTCGTGGACTAATAGTCGATCTTCGATCAAAGCTGCATGCCAAAGTTTTGCTTCCTTCTTCTCAGACAGCTTTTTGATCTCTGGCAAATATTTTCTGAAAAGGTCGAGATCGACATAATGCTGTAAAACGTAAAACAACCCATCCGATGCCTTTTCCCCAATTTTACTGATCGGCAACCAACCATACTTTTCCAAGATCGGGAGAACTTTCTCCCGATTCTTTCGGTCAACCATTGTCATCTCTCCCAGATACGACATAAATAAACTATCGCTACCTTCAGCGGCGGATAATTTTTCTCGTATTTTCTGATCACTATCATGGGCATCTTCTAAAATAATTCGAATAGAATCGTAAGGAATAGAATCATTATTGTTGACAAAAGCTCCTTGATTTAATACCTCGATAGCATGATTACTTGAAATAGGTAAAGCTTGATTACCACTTAAAATTAATACACCCAAAATTATTAAAATACCTTTCATTTGACACTTGAATTGATCATACCAATGACTGCCATAATACGGTGACGTCGGCAATCTCGCCAGCAGACTGTCTTAAACTAAGTAATAATTGCGTACGAAGACCGCCATTAATCAATCAACTTCGACTGATGACGTTCTAACGTGTTGTAAATCTTTTTAACATCTTGGGATTTTTCCTTCTGCAACACCAAGATCGCATCTTTGGTATGAACAAGTATACTATCGCGCAAACCCACAAAGGCAGTATAGATATCCGTACCGATAACCATATTACCGTTCTCATCCACAGGATGCCCCGTCTGTTTCAAGTAATCATACATCGATTCAAAAGAGCCCAAATCTGACCATTGGAAGCTTGTAGCAACCACGCGAATTTTCTTGGAGCGCTCCATCACTGCATAGTCAATAGAAATCGATGGAATATCTTTCGAAAGCTGAAGATCGAGCTCACCATTTTGACGATGTTTCCAAGCGTTATAGGCTGTTGCATACACTTTAGGCTCAAAATTTTGGAGTTCGGCCAAAAAGGTATCTGCCCGGAAACAGAACATGCCCGAATTCCAAAGAAAATTGCCTCGTTCAATAAAGTCCTCTGCCGTATCCTGGTTTGGCTTCTCACGGAAAGACAATACTTTGTCCTCCTTATATTCAATATAGCCATAGCCCGTTTCAGGTCGGGTTGGCTGAATCCCAAAGGTAACGATATAACCCTTATTGGCTTTTTCAACGCCCTCTTTTATGGCCGCAGCATACGCTTCATCACCCACAATGACATGATCAGACGGTGTAACCACCAAAATATCGTCTGGTTGCGCCGCAAAGGCAGCAAAGGCAATTGCAGCAGCGGTATTGCGCGGGGTTGCCTCAACAATATCGATGTAATCAATCTTATTGTTTTCCATCACCTCCCTACTCAAGGTATGATTGTCGCGATTTCCAACCACAATCACCTGTCCACACAACGTTTGATTGCGCTTTACAGTCATTTCAAACAATGATCCATCCTTAAATAGCGAAAGATATTGCTTCGGGTAACTTTTTCGCGAAAGCGGCCATAGACGGCTGCCTACACCTCCGGTTAAAACAACGTGAATGATAGTGCTCATAATCTTTATTTTTTCTCACTTTCTTTTTCAGCAACCACCCGGCGCAAGCCTGCACTGGAAAAACGGTGTGTGCGTTTATTGTAATAGATATCGATATTTTCCTCCACACAATAAGAGCGCCCCGAAAAATCTTTATCCCGATATTCCTCACCGATAATACGGATATCAATCGGAAAGGCTTTGATGATATCAATCAAATCCTGTTCGGTCTCATAGGGGATAATTTCATCCACATAACGGCAGCCTTCCAACTGCACATAACGTTCTACAATGGTCTGTGTTGGTTTTGCTTTCTCGGGAAAGACTTCTGATGGATCCGTATTTAAACCGACAATCAGGTAATCGCAATTTCTTTTTGCTTCTTCAAGCATCATAATATGGCCAGCGTGCAGTAAGTCAAACACGCCAAAGGTAATTCCAATTTTCATCTTACAATCTGTTCTTAAAAGGTTGATGCGCGTGCATTAGATAGTTTTTAGCGCAGGTTCATTTTCTGTGCTGGCATCTGCCACAATCCGGCGCAAGCCAGAGCTGGAGAAACGGTGATCTCGGCTATTAAAATAAAGCTCAATCCCTTTTTCCTCACAGTATGCTCTCCCGGTAAAGTTCTTCTCACGGTATTCATCACCGACTATCCGTACATCAATATTAAAAGAACGTAAGATATCTTCGAGATCCTGTTCGGTAGCATAGGGAACAATCTGATCCACGTATTTACATCCTTTAAGCTGTACATAACGCTCAACAACGGTCTGAACAGGCTTATTCTTTTCTGGACGGTCAAGTGTCGGATCTGTCTGCAGTCCACAAATCAAATAGTCACATTGTCTTTTTGCATCTTCCAACATTTTGATATGCCCTGCATGCAGCAGATCGAATGCACTGAACGTAATACCTATACGCATCCCTTTTTCTGGAATATTCATCATAGTCACATTGATTTTAATGGAATAGAAAATTTATTGTATTCATCTATCAAAGATAAGATATATCTAATAACAAACAGAGGGATATTTGGTTCAATAATTATCGTTTATTTATAGTACCATTCCGATCTCATGATGCCGAATATACAAGTGCGCACAAGCTCGCGCATCAGAAAGTGCCTCATGGTGGTTGAGTTCAATACCAAGCACTTCACAGCAGGCGTTTAAACGAGCGGGCTTAAATCCTTTGCCTTGGTAAATTTTAAAGGTACATTCCCATTTTTCCTGCAAACCAAGTTGGTCGTAAGGTAAGTTGTAATAATTCATGGTTTTGCGAAGCACTCCGCGATCAAACAGCTCATTATGCGCGACCATAATGCGATTATTAATAAGCGGATAAATACGTGGAAAGATCTCTTTAAAAGTAGGTGCTTGTGCGGTGTCCTTAGGTCGGATACCATGCACACGCGTAGTCTGCCACATGTATTGATTTTGAGGAGGCTGTATTAAAGAATAAAATTCATCCACAATAATTCCCTGCTCAACAACGACCAGCCCAACGGCGCAAGCCGAGTTCTGATTCGCTGTGGCTGTTTCGAAATCTATTGCGGTAAAACTTAATCCTGATTGCATAGTCCCCTCTTCTAAAGTTGAGGTAAAATTACTACTTTTTTAATTCTACCCAAACTCCGCGTGCTAAATCACACGCCACGTTGCATTAAGGTACCTGCAACCTCTTTTTGCGGCATTTCAATAACTTTTGCTTCTGGTGCCAACTTAACCTTGGGCACAAGAGCTTTTTTCCTTCTTCTATGCGCTTTAAGCTGCTTTAATCGACGGTGACGAATGGCATAGCGCTCCTCCCCTTTGATATAATAGTTATTAAAAATATGTTGCTTCCAGGTAAGATAAAAGGCACTGAGTCCACCAAGTATCGTAATAGCGAATGCCCACTGAATGGAGGCACCAAACTGTACAATATAGATCACAGCAGCACCAAGAGCCAATTGGACTAAGCCGTATCCAACAGAAACTTTTAAACTACTATGTCCCACTTCATTGCTTAGCATGTGCAACAAAAACGTACGGTGTGGCTCAAAAATATGGTAACCTTGATAAACGCGGCGCGCTACAGACCAACCTATTTCTATACCATAAACGGCTAGAAAAAGGATATAGGTAAAATCTCCGGTTTTCATAATCAATTTGCCCAATGCAAATAATAACATAAAAGATAATACAGCCGGGCCGACATCACCTGCAAAGCACGCTGCCTTTTTGCGGAAATTGAAGAATCCAAAAACAACAACTCCCAATAGCGTATAGATAAGGAAGTCCTGCTCGATAAAGTTGATCTTGGTATTTACGTATGTTAAAAGCCCTCCCATCACCAAAGTGCAGAAAGCAGTCATACCGTTTATCCCATCCATAAAATTGTAGGCATTGATTACACCTATCGTAAAGACAAAAGCCAATACCAAATAATACCAAGGATAGTTAAAGACACCAAACTCATATACCATTAACAAAACAGATGTAAAATGTACTGCTAGACGCCAATTTGGATGTACACCCCTGATATCGTCTAGGAAAGAGATATAGGTTAATAGCGTTAAGCCTAAAAAAAACCAAGGATATTGGTAACCGGAAGAAATAAAATATATAATCGAGGCGGCATAAAAAATAATACCTCCGCCGCGTATGGTGATCTTCGTGTGCGAAGAACGTTCGTTGGGTTTATCAATAATATTAAACTTATTAGCAATCCTCAGATATACTAACTCTAGCAAAAAAAGGATTATCAGCGTAAAAATATAAGTCATAAAATATAATTAGTGAGTCACATAAAGCTGTGCAAATATAATAATTTTAATTTTTATTTAAAGACGGATAAACATCTTAATTCGCTACAAAAAAAAATATTATTAATATGTAGCGAATAAGATGCCAATAATTAACAATTTTCGATAATCTCTATAAAAGTTACGCTATGACGCTATAAATACACTAAATTGATCAAAATTCGCTAAATAATCTTTGAATTTTTTTTTGTAAAGGAGTCTGATCGGGAGAAGAGGTTTTACACCTTTTTTTTTCGTAATAGATATTTATAAATTAAGAATACCACTCGAATAGGCATTAAACGGATAGGAAATCTCAAAATACCATATTTTAACTGATCTCTTTTTGTAAAAGCACCAATTTTATAAGCATATTTAAGAAAGTTTATCTCATTCAATAGATATGCACTACCCCTTCTTCGTCGAATAGAATTTAAATTACTATCCACACGCATATAATAAAGAATTTCAGGAATATTATGAAAAATCAAGCCAGACTTCCATAATCTTAAAAAAAGTGCATAATCCTCGAACATTAACGTTTCACTATCATATCCTCCTGCGGCTAAAACCTTCTTTCTGTTAAACATTATCGTAGGATGGTTGAGGGGACTGCGCAAGCGGATACGCCTAATAATATCTTCATGTGATTCAGGACATACTTTTTTGAGCATGGAGTCTCCTATTTCCCGATCAAATTCGCTCAGATTGCAGCCTACAACGTCCACATGAGGATGTTCTTTCAAAAACTCGATCTGCTTTTCGAATCTATAAAAATCTGAAATGTCGTCTGAGTCCATCCTTGCTACATAATCATGAGTACAGGCATTTAATCCTACAAACAATGCATTACCAAGCCCCCTATTTTGTGCAATTGAGATTACGTTAACAACAACTGAAGTGTTAAGCTTGACAAACCTTTCGATCACCTTTTCCAAATCTGTGGTGAGAACACCATCTTTTACAAGTACTATTTCGTCAGGTTTTAAACTTTGGTTTATTAAACTCTGTAAAGCTTGGTCTAAATTATCAGCACTTTCTTTAAAATATACCGACATTAATACCGAAAATCTCATCTTCATACTTTTTTCTCTTAATAATCTTTTTCGATTCATCTTAATATCGAAGCAATAGACTTAATCCTTAATCTTATTTTAATAAGCTTTTATAAAAATCATTATACGAATTTGCCATAATGTCCGCAGTGAACTTTGCCCTATATACTTCAATAACCTTCTGTTCAAATTGTGTTTTGTAAAGATTAGCTTTCAGTACTGCCCGCAGGAGATCATTGACATTATCTAATGCAAAGAAAGACGCCTCCTCCTCGCTAAAAATCTCTCTATGAATATTGATATCTGAACATATGATCGCTTTCCCGGCTCCAGCTGCCTCAAGAAGAGCCAATGGCAATCCTTCCATATAAGATGGAAAGATATAGTAATCAAAAAACTTATTGTAACGATTTGCTTCAGCACGATTACCTAAAAATATACATCGATCTTTTACACCCAATGATTCAGCCTGTTTTTCCAGAGATGTGCGTTCTTCCCCATCACCTATGACAACAAATGCATAGTCCGAAAGCATTGGAAGAGCCTGTATTACCTGATGGATCCCTTTTCTTTTTGTTAATACACAAGCAACGCCCAGGACTTTATATTTTTTTTTCAAGTCAACAAATAGATCAATATCCTGTTGATCGATCATTTTTGAGGAAAGATTCCTTCCATTGTTAATGACATGAAGCTTTTCCAAGTCAAAATACGACAAATAGTGTGTTTTCATTACTTCTGTTAACACAACGATGTGATCATGTCGTCGCAAAATGCTTATCCAAGCAAATTCAATTAATCTGGCTCCCAAGGTAGTAAATTGCAAGCTATACTCCTTCGAAATTAGACCATGTAAAGTGGAAATGCATTTGCCCTTAAATTTCTTTCTATTCTTAAAAATAAAAAAATCAGGGCGTATACCATGCGAATGGACTATATCACTCGAATAAAGCTTATTTATATGGTCATGCTCTTTAATCCAATAAGCTGGACAAGCGAATTCGATTGGCTCTGCAATTTCGTCAAAATAAAAGACATAAAATGTAGCATCTGAATTAATTCCCGATAAATTTGAAATGATATCTTTAGCAACTAAAATTGGACCTTTATTACTGAGAGCGGGTAATATGACTGAAATCTTCATTATATTATTTATTGAATATCACACTCTGGTATTCTTGAATAAATGACTCTTCTCCTAAATATTGATTAAATCTAAACGCTCCATACAATATCAAAAAAACTAGCATGATTATTCTCATGGGCTTTATACCAAATGTATAGGGGAGGATAAAAATAAATACAAACTGCAAAATTAGTCCGAATCGCGCTAAGATAGCCATTTGATTAAAAATTGCACCAAAAAAAACTGCAGTTATGCCAATTTTAAAAAAAAATAAAAATAAATCTTTACTAGAATTTCTTATCATTTGCTTTCTGAACAACCAATAGATCAAGAGATTAAAACTATAAAAATAGATGGAAAAGCTGCTCGCCTTTTCAGTATAGTTTTCTAATAAAAAATAATTTTCGTATCGACTATCGCCAAAAAATACACCAATAAATCGAACAAAAAAATCACTGAATGAAAACAAGGTAATTGCTATAGAAACTGTTAAAATACAAAGGATAATCTTCAAATTGAGTTTTAAAAAACGATTTGCGAAATAAATAATGGCTGCCGAAGCTGCACTAATATGAAACATTGTGGCACATATTAATATTACTATCGACAATTTGAACCGTCCTTTAAAATATTGGAATATTCCATACCAAACCAAAGTGGTTGCAACGCCAAACCTGATCTGGGTAAAACCGCCGCCGAGATACATCAGCGCGACATAAAGAAAGAGAGAAAGAAACCAATATTTAGAAAATCCTACAATAACTTTGTAAAGAAAGAAAAGGTTTAAAAAAGAAATGAAAGAAAGAAAAATATAATCTGGCGCTTTTATAGTCTTAAAAAGAATATTTGTGATAACAAAAAAAGGCTCCCCATATACATCGGTTAAATTATAGCCTCCTGCAAAAAATTCTCCAAGTGCAGGAGCTTGGCTATAAATTCGAACATACTCCAAATAATCATTGTCGCATTCAAACCGTAAGCCAGCAAACAGGCCCAAAAGAATGATTAAACCACTTAGTAAAGTTTTTTTATAAAAGGTTCTAATTGATATTTTAAAAATGTCAATTACACAAAAGAACAAAACAATCGAAAATATTAACCAGTACCAGATCATAATTGAAACATTAGATACTTTTAAATAGTTTAAACCATGACTCCATAACAGCGATCTTATTAAATCGCTTACTGTCTTTTTTTGCAGTTATTGAAAATTTTTCCCTAACCCCATCATCTTCGATCGTATGTATAAGTTTGGAGACGAACTCTTCTTCATTGTCATCTGGAATTAGATAACCATTACTTCCATTACGAACAACGTCACGAGGCCCCGTAAGGCAGTCGTAACTAATAATGGGAAGACCGTAAGACTGAGCCTCAATCAAGACCATTGGCAATCCCTCCCAACGCGATGTCATCAAATAGATAGACGCTCGCTCATAATGATCTTCAATAGTAGAAGTCGTTTTTATTAAATGAACATTTTTTAGCTTAAGATCAGCGATTAGTCCTTTTAGAACTGCTTCGTCCTCGCCATCACCGACAATATCGAGCCTCCAATCCTGCAGATGAGCAGGCAGTTTAGACCATATTTTTATCAAGCGATCGAACGCCTTTTGCTCTGTCAATCGCCCTACAGCTAAAGCAACCTTATTAGAATTTAAATGAAAGTTAGATGTAATGTCAAATGTAAGGAAATTCGGTATAGCACTTACTTTTGGTTTGCAGGCAAAGTTTGCCAAATACATCTCCTTATCTTTACACGTCAAAGTAACGATAGCATCTGCATACTTACTTGCCATATAGCGTGCAAAACGTTCTTTGGAACTTTTAAAAATTAATGAAACATTAAAATGTTCCCAAACGACATTAAGGTGCGATAATCCAACGTTGGCAACTATAGAAAAAGGACACAACAATGCACCAATACTAAGTATAATAGATCTTTCTGGACAACTTTTAAAAATCCGCCTCAATTTCAATATGAGTTTTGGAAAAAGAATAAAAAGGGACACTTCGCGCTGAAATAACGTTACTATACGTATCCTTTTATCTACTTCAAAAAAAGGCGTATTGGAGCCGAAAAAACTAATAATAGTTACACTAGAGGCCCCCGAATTAATCAATTCATTTGCCAATCCTATGCCTATCCTTTCCGTTCCGCCGGCGTTTGTAATATTACTACTTAATAAAATGATATTCATTTTTTAGCTTTTACATTTTATCTTTTTAAAAACCTTAACCAAGGCATATGGTATACCTTATTACTAAAGAATGCAACCATAATAAAATTCATAAAACTAATAATAACCGTCGAATAAGCTCCCCCTAATGGACCGTAAGTTTTGATTGCCAAATAACTTAATACCAATTGCATACAAGCACAAAAAAAAGTGATTGAGGCTAATACTTTTGTTTGCTTTGCGAAGAATATATAATTCACAAAAAGTAAATACATCCCTTGAAATGTCTGCGACAATATGGCCCAAAATATAAACTCTTTAGCTTGTATATACTTTTCTGAAAAAAAATGTGTCAGTATAAAATTTGAAAAAAGTGTAAAAAACAGACATGTTATCATTAAAATACCAATCCCAAAGTATGTAATTCTGACCAATTTAATTTTATTCTGGTTCAATTCCTCTGGATTATCAGCACTTAAACTTTTATACAAATAGGGTGTAAAGGCATTATTGAAAGACAATGTCAAAAAGGAAACAAGTGTTCCAAATTGAAATCCTGTTGCATAGAGTCCCGTAGCACTCTCATCGATAAATTTAGTGATAAAGATACGGTCAATTCCAGACCTTATCCAAAAACTTAGGGCATGGGGAATTAAAGGTAGCCCAAAATATAAGATATCTTTGAGATATTTTTTATCAACATTAATTTGTAGATAGCCTCTGCGATACAGTAATAGTATACTAAATAAACCGAAAGATATCACAGCAATCGACATACCGTTCACTCTTCCAACCCACCCCCAATTATACGATATTACAAGTAATAGTGATATTCCGATGTTTACAAATGTCTGCGAAATTTCGTAGATACCAAAATTAAGAGCCTTTTCTTCCAAACGCCATAAAGAAAGGTTAATTGAGGTCGTCGCAGCACAGAAAGACATAAATACCAATAAAATAATATAATGTATAGGTACTTTTACAAAATCATAAATTATAGGATAAAATAAAAAAGAAAGCACTAACATGAATAGCGTCATGATCACTGTAAGTAGACAAGCATTAAATATATAGCGAGCTAAATCTTCCTTCCTAAGCTTATAATAATTCACTCCTATAGCGCCATCAACGCCTATCATTATGAAAATGGTAACTATAGCTAGCAAAACATTAAAATTTGCTATAATACCATAATCGCTAGGTGCCAAATAATAACTTAATATTGGTAATATTAAAAATGGTACGGCTTTATTTATAGCGTCACAAAACGTATAGATCAAGCTGGACTTTAACAAACCGCTTTTAAAAATCTTATTAATCCTCATTCATCAATTTTAAAATGCCGTTCTTAACAATATTAAAATTACCTATACCATGATTTTTTTTGCAAAAATATTTAGAAAGATAATCATTATATCTTTCAACATTAACCTCTAAATTTAAGAATGAACAGTCAAAATTCTCAGAGATTACTTCCGCTCCAAAATGGATTTTTCCTAGAAGCATTCCTTCGTAAATTGATTTGAGAAACTCATCTTTTATAAAGAAACTTTCGAGGTACAGGTATAAAATGGGCTTCTTTGATAAAAGTGCATAACTTATAGATAAACTGCCATGTGTAAGTACCATAGCTGAATGTATAACAAGTTCTGCTGTTTTGTTTGATATAACCAACCTTTTTCCAAATTCATCACGATAGGTTGCTTTCGGATGACTTGCAATTACAACAGGTAAGCCTGTACACCTTTCAATTTTATCAAACACTTCGTTCATCTTGATGTAGTATGCCGATCTAGAAATTACATTCTTCTTTCCAAGCATAACAATATCAGGATGATCGAGCAGCATTATATCCAAAAAAACTACGTAGGAATATGCCAATGGTGGAGATTGGTTTTTCTTTTTATTATATTCGACAACATCAAAATAGTCTAAAGCGACCACTTCACGTGCTTTAGGCGCATATTCAAAGGATTGACCGGTTAAATAAAAAATATTTGGCACAGCATAGTCATGTTTTAAAAGACGGATAAATACCCAATTTATCAATTTATTAAAGACCATTTTAAACTCTACTCCTTTAAATCTGCTCGTTAAAGAAGAGGGGGGCTCTAATGATTTGGTAGGATTAAGGTAATAGTCAATTTTGATCCATTTTAGTCCTTCACTTTCAATTTTTTTAAAGATATCTTTTGTATTGAATAAAAACCAAATTTCAACAATCAATAAATCTCTATTCGGATCCAATAATTCTAAACGAGCAAAGAGGTCATTCATAGAAACAATATAGTTTACAAAATCCCGTTTACCGCGGTATTGAAACTTTGCTCCTTTCATGTAAGGTAAGATATCACACAGAGCCCAATATTCGACCTCATATCCTTGTGATAAAAAATCATCAATAAAATAATGATTAATTTTTCGCTCATGAAATGGCTCATGATCTAATATTATAACCCTCATATAAAATCGTTAGTTAAAGAATACTCTTTAAGACCTTTGCTGGATTACCAACTGCTACAACATTTTTCGGAATGGATTTGGTAACAACAGAACCGGCACCAACAACTGAATTCTCGCCAATAGTCACACCTGGTAAAATTATTGTATTCGCACCAATCCAACATCCTTTTTTTAATATAACCGGAAGATCGGGGTAATAACCTTGATCAATTATAGGAATAGTTATATCATCAAATTTGTGATTATTCACATAAATATGCACCCCACTTCCTATCATAACATCATCTTCTATGACAATAGAAAGTTTCATAGGTACAATAGTTTCAGCGAATAGCATCGTATTTGGCCGAATAATAACACGGTTGCCGATCGATATCTGCGAACAGCCAACAGCGTACGCTCCGGCCCTAAACTGAGCAGAACTAGAAAAATATGCAAATTTGCTTTTACACAATTTTTTCATAGTCGCTGCAAAGTGAAGCTTCCAATGTGTAAAGGGTATATCAGGACCGATACGATCTGCGTTGATACAATACCGAATTTTTTTTACTATCTCACTTATTAACATCCCAATTTGCTAAATTTTCGCCCAATTCGACAATGTGTTTTCGAGCATTAGGTAATCCATCACCAATAAAATTAAATAAATTGGCTGTCGCTGCTGCACTAACACTTTCATTTTTAATTGCTTCTAATAAATGGTTTTCATTTCCTGCTCCGCCAGCGATAATAATAGGAACCTGTAAATTTTTACGCACTATTGAAACAAGATTAAAATCGTACCCAAATCCGGTTCCGTCACGATCAATGGAGTTTAAATACACCTCACCTATTCCAAGTTCGGATAAATACCGTAGGTATTCTTCAAAAGTCAAATCAACTTTACTTGTGCCATCTTTAATATAAAATTCAATATTATCATTAATAACCCTGTAATCAATTGATGCGACAGTACTTTGACTACCATAGTGTATAACCAAATCTCTTACGAAAGAAGGGTTTTCAATTAAAGCCGTGTTGACAACTATTTTATCTGCACCACTGTTAAAAAGCAATTCAGCATCTTCCAAAGAATTAACTCCACCTCCTGCAGCGACAGGTATGAATGATCCTTCCACTATTTTTTCGATCGTCGAAGCAAACTTCCGGATGTCTTTATTTTTCTTGGTAGTATCCAAAACTATAATCTCATCCAATGAACAAGAAATTTCTTTAAATTTATAGTTGCGCTCCAACCAATCAATGTTACCTACTTTTTGCAAACGAAAGTTTCGACTTTGCATAAAGTAACCATCACTATACAACAGCGTGAAAATAATACGTTTTCTTAACATTAAAACTTCTCTATAAAATTTCTCAATAACCTTAGTCCATTTGTTTGACTGAGTTCAGGATGAAATTGAACACCTGCAATATTTTCCTTTTCAAATGAAGCTACGAAAGTGGAGCCATAGTGACATGTGCTGTAATTTTCTCCAAAAGAATTAGCTACCATACGATAACTATGTGTAAAATAGAAATCTGGATGTCCAACCAGACCATCAAATAATCTTGAATGCTCATATGGTGTTACTTGGTTAAAGCCAACATGAGGTATTTGCAAATTTTCATCTTCAAATCGCTCAATACCTCTATCTATAAAATTTAACCCAGCATTCTCGCCGTCCTCGTGACTATATTTACCCATTAGTTGCATTCCCAAACAAATACCTAAAATAGGCTGCTTATCGTCTAGAACTAATGTCTTCAAAATTCGGTCTAATTCCATTTCGCGAATTTTATTTATTGCCCTACCAAAAGAACCAACTCCAGGCAAAATTAACTTATCAGCTGATTGCAATTCGAGAGGAGATGATGTAAGCAAAATATCTTCAACTCCTAAAAATTTTAAGCTACTCACTATGGAACGGATATTACCCATTCCATAGTCAACAATTGCTATTTTCATATTTCAAAATCCTCACCAGCAATAAATTTAGGTTGCCAAATTCCGTCCACCTTTTCGAATAGATCTTTATTGGCATATTTATCTAATACTTGATCGAACTCCTCTTTAGTCATTTTATAGTATTCCAAATAAGTTGGAATTAATTCCTCAGGGTAGGCATTGTCATACATTCTAACTAAATTCAATGCTTGATTACGAGTCATAGAACCCCTTCTAATTTCAATACCAGCGTCCTGAGTTGCCCTTCCAAATCCAAATTTCAAATACATTAAATAAGCATGTAATGCATAGAGAGCTTGATCATTTTGAGCAAAATTAGTAAATGTATCTTGATTACCTTCATCCTTTTCAATTAACCCGCAATGATCTTTAGCCACCACGTAATTTCTATAAGAATCCCAAGACTCATAATATGACCAGTGCGTAAACTCAAGTCCAACTTCGTTAATTTCCTCTTGGCTCGGAAATTTAAAAAAAGTTAAATCAGATTCCTTAATATCGCCGTCAGCTAATATTCGATCAAAAACCTGTCGGTGTCCCCCCTCCAAATAGACAGCTCGCATATAGTCAATCCCATAGGTTGGCTTATTTTTACTAGCTGTAGATCCGCCATACTCAATTTCCCCATCCTCACCATAGAATAACAACGGGATCTTAAAGCTTATAGCTGTACGTATTACCGCAGTATGAATAGCAATTAACCAACCATAATAAGGAAATCCTTTTTCTATAAATCCATATTTATTCAATCTATCAAGTACTTTCGGATTAGTCGAAACATGGATATGATTGAAACCGGATTGAATAAAATTAAAGAGATTTTGGTCCCCGATAGGTAATGATAACGCTGGCCTCACTGTAACGGCTAGAGGATTCATGCCGTATTTTTCTTTTAACATATAGGCAACATACGAACCGTCTTTTCCACCGCTAACTGGTACAATGCAGTCAAAATTCCCTGTTTTAGATCTATGCTTTTCTAATATTGAATTCAATTCGTGCTGCCTAGGTTCCCAATTCAAAACTTTTTTTTCTTCCATCCACTGACATGCATTACACCACCCCCTTTCATCAAAAGAAATTCGAGGCCGTGTTGACATATTTAAACAGTTTTTACACCAAAAAATTTTTTCGCCTTTCATATAATTATTATTTATGTAAATCAAATAGCTGTCCAACCGCCGTCCACCATTAAATTATGTCCCGTTATAAATGCTGCATCATCAGAAAGTAAAAAGCTAATTGCAGGAGCGATTTCTTCAGCGTTGCCTAATCTTCCCAAAGGGGACTTATCGCTGTACCGCTTAATGAACGACGGATGTTGATTCTTCTCGTCAAGTATACCTCCTGGTGAAACGCAATTAACTCTAATGTTATCGCGTCCATAATATGAGGCTAAATATCTAGAAAAATTTATAATTCCACCTTTAATAGCGGAATACGCCGCTGGTGATGTTCCATTATATTCCTTATATAATGTAAAGTCATTGCCTACCACTCCATAAATCGATGCGATGTTTACAATTGAACCTCCCCTTTGCAATTTCATGATCTTCAAAATCTGTTGACAAAAATAAAACACTGCATTCATCTGCATATCCACATTCTTTTGCCAAGAAATGTATTCGATCTGTTCGAATGCCGTTCCCCAATCTGGCGTTCGGGGATATGCCAAATTTACCAATCCATCAATACGCCCATATTTAGCCATCACGCTGCCAATGACAACATCGATTTCAGCTTTCTCAGTAATGTCAGCCTTAAGAAAAAGGCTTTCTCCAGAATGGGGCTCATGAACATCTACGCCAACAACTATCGCTGCATGGCTTACCAAATGTTTTACAGACTCCCGCCCAATTAAACCACCAGCGCCTGTTACAAGAATAACTTTATCTTTTAGTCCTGAATACATAATTTTAAAATAGAATTTGCTTCTTCAATCGTATTAAAACTTGTTTGAGATCCTGTAATGAAATCTATAAAATACTTCATTTGAGCGTCATAGGTATCCGAAATCTTTTGTTCTGATTGAAAAATAACTTGACCATTATAAAAAATCTTATTTTCCAACAAATTTGCTAAAAATGTTCCTTCAGAGGTAACAATTTCTATCGTTCTTTTAGCATCTCTTCGATAATAATTTAAAACTATGGATGCAGTAAATGTAGAATATTCCCATATGAAATTAGCGTAATCTATAGCAGAAATTTCTAAGGATGAACTACTTTTACAGAAAGAACGATGCGCTAATGGATTTCCAAAAAACCAATAAATATAATCAAGTTCGTGGATAAGATCTATATGTACACCACCTCCCATTTCCTTGTTTGCACTATAAACTTTTCTAAAATCCACATTTGGCCGCCAATCGGGGAGATAAGAACCACAATAGACATTTACTTCATTTATTCTTTTATTTTGAACAAGATTTTTCAATGTTTTTAATGCGTCTAAAAAACGCAGGTTACATGCCACGTAAGTCTTTGTTTTTGCCAGAGTCACATCTTTAACGAGTTGTTCTGTTTTATTTGTTATTTCAGAGAACAGTGGCTTTTCTATAAATAAAGGTTTCCTTAATTGGTTGCATATATTTATTCCCTCGAAATGTTTACTTGTTGGACTTGAAATTATCACAAAATCTATTGTTTCAAATTCGACTTCATTGAATGAGAATACGTTTATAACGTTAGGATAATCCGAGGCTGTCACATGACTTCCTGTCCGCAATGCATAGATTTTTACATTAGAAATTTGTTTTCTTATTGCCTCGATATGTTTCTTTGCAATGGAACCTAAACCAATTATAAGTACTTTCATGGATCAATAATTAAATTCAAAATCCAGCTTCTTGTTCTCCAATAAATAAGACATAAATTCAAAGTCTATAGGGTGATCTAAATCAAAGCAGATATGAGGCAATTCACATATTAAACTTTTGTCAGCAATAACAGTCTGGTATCCTTGGTCAAAAAAAGCTCTTTTAAAAATATAAAAAGATGCATTCATGTCGTAAACTTTGGGTGCAGATTGTCGCGTCAGAAATTGACCTATTTTACACAAGCCATAAAATCCGTCATCTTTTTCTTCAACCATATTGAAATAGGGATTTCTGTTTGCCGGACTTACCGAAAATATATTTAGTGCAGCTTCATTTTTAAATAGCAAATCAATTGCGCCATTTAAATCAGCTACATTACGGAGAGGGGATGTTACATCTAAGTCAATAATAAAATCATATTTCAAGTCATTTTGCATTTCAGAATATGTTTTTACATCGACAATTGCGTCTAGTTTCCCAGCGGTATCATTAGCAAGAAAATCAGGCCGTTCATAACCAGTATCAATATTATGATAACCTAAAGATTTTACTACAGCTTTAATCGCTGTAGAATCAGTTGATAATACTATATCAATATCACGATTTGCGGCAAATGCTACAGCTACTTCACAGGAATAAGCTATTAGCGCTTTCCCATTGATCAACTTAATGTTTTTACCTGGAATACCCTTAGAGCCCCCTCTAGCACAAATTGTAATTAAACCTTTCATTTTTATAATTTAATATGTCTAATATCTTCCTGCGCTTTTCTGAAATCCTCATGCTTTCCAATATCCAGCCAATATCCATTGAGTGGATAGGTTATCAAATTTAAGTTCATCTCAATTAAACGATCCATCAAATCTGTAATGTCGAAAAATGTATCGTTGGGAATCATACTTAATAAATTCTTTTTTAATATGTAGATACCTGCGTTGGAGTAATATGTATACCGAGGCTTTTCCTTGAGAGATTTAACACAATTCTTTTCATTGACTTCCAAAACAGCATATGGAACATCCACGTTATAAGAAGTCGCAGCAACGATCATATCTGCTTTGCTTTCTTTATATGTTTTGAAGAAATCATTAAAGTCAATATTCGTCAAAAGATCGGAATTCATGACAATGATATCTTCATGCATAAAATTTTCTACCAAAAGTATGGAACCAATGGTTCCCAATGGCTTACTTTCCTTGACATATTTAATATTTAGATTTTTGTCAGATCCATCGCCAAAATAACTCACTAATTGATCACCTAAGTAATTTATACTCAAATTGATATTTTGAATTCCGACTTGTTTTAATCGGTCTATGTTATATTCAATAATGGGCTTATCTCCCACTCGTAATAAAGGTTTTGGTGTATTATCTGTAAGTGGACGTAAACGTTTTCCTTCTCCACCTGCCATTAGTACTGCATCCGCCGGTATTAATGTAGTGCGCAGACTAAAATCTAAAATATCAACAATTTGATGGTTATTATTGACTATTGGAATAATCTTAAGCAAATCTCTTTTAAATTCCTCTAACTTTCTTAAATCATATTCATTTTCTCGGATATACACCGGCTTCGACTGTGTAAATTCCAACAAACTATTTTCAAACCCCAATCCTCTAATGAAACCTCGCCTAAGATCTCCATCCGTCAATGATCCTAATAAGGTGTTATCATCATCAACGACGAACAAAATTGAGGAAGGAGCTATCTTATCCAATTTTATTAGTGCCTCTCTTACAGTTTGTTCCCTGTATACGATATGTTTATTGACAATACTCATCTCAAATTATAAAATTTTTTAACAGTACTTTGAGTTGGATACCCCGCCAATACTTGAAAGATTTGATTTGCGGCTCCACCACTATAATACGGATTCTTAGAGTCCTCTGTATTACCGATTATTTTATTGCTCTTTATCTCTTCAAACCCCATCATTATTGCATTAAAATCACAAGCTACATTTATCACGGAGCAGCTTTGTACTCTACCCCTTTGCCTATCGCCTATATTTATTGTAGCTGTGTTTAAAGATGGTGCTTCCAAAATACCACTTGAGCTATTTCCAACTATCGCAGTACAATACTTAACCAAAGACAAAAATCGCAGGGTCCCCAATGAAGAAAAGGCTGCTGCTTTTCCAATATTATCAGCAACGTATTGATCAATCATCTGATTTATTATTCGTCCATTTGTATCCGCATTAGCTTTTGTAAAAACAAAAAAACTATCTTCTTGCTGATCTATGGCTTGTAATAATAGCTGAAATTGTTTTTCGGCACTTATTCCTGCTAAGGTCTCGGGATGATATGTCACTTGATAATTAAATTTTTTAAATTTAATATTTAAATTAGATTCCAACTCATCCTTTGTTAATAGCGTTAAATTTTTGATATTATCTAGTCCAATTGCCCCAACGTTAAATACTAAATCGGGATTTTCTCCCATCTGAATAACACGATTTCTATACTCATCGGTTGACGTAAAATGCAAATGGCTTAGTTTAGTAATAGCATGTCTTATCGCATCATCATAGGCACCTTCCGTAATCTCACCACCATGTATATGAGCAATTGGAATTTGAAATATCGTCGCTGCAGCAGCAATTGCCAACATTTCGTATCGATCTCCCAATATAACAAGTACATCAGGCTTGAGCCGAGGAAAAACATCCGCCATACCATTCATTGCTAACCCCATTGTTTTGACAACACTCGAAGGCGTATCTGAAGAAAGTAAAATCTCGACTTTCTCATCAATTGCGAACCCGTCAGACTCAATCTGTTGATAAGTCAATCCAAACTCGGGCGACAGATGTGCACCTGTAACTATAATCTGAAGCGCCAATTCAGAAGATTGCTGGATCAGCTCCATCAAAGGCTTTAATAGACCATATTCAGCCCTCGTAGCAGTAACAACACAAATTTTCTTCATCTAAACCTCGATTAAATCATCTTCATCAAAACTGCGAATGGCTATTTTACCTATAATTTCATCCCAACGCATTGGTGAAATTCCATTTCCAGGTCTTTTTACCGCTAGATTTCTTTCCGATAACACTTCACCTTTGTTGATGTTCGTCGCAGCAACAATACTTTTTCGCGCTATAGCAATATTTTTTTGTTCTGATGGAGAGGGTTCCTTAAGTCCATTTCCACCCATCGCCTTTTCAACATTTCTAATAGCGGCAACCATATTTATTAAATCTGCTGGTTCTAATGATGCTGCATGATCTGGTCCCTCCATCGTCTTATCCAATGTAAAATGTTTTTCGATCACAGAGGCTCCTAAGGCGACTGCTGCTATAGGAATCTCTATTCCCAAGGTATGATCAGAATAGCCAATTTCTGTATGGAATTGATCCTTAATGGCGAGCATCGCCTTTAAATTGACATCTTCCATTGGAGTAGGATATTCAGTATTACAATGCAAAATAGTTAAGTCGGTAACACCTTCTCCTCTGAAAACCTCGACTGCAGCGGAAATATCATTCATTGTTGACATTCCTGTTGATAATATTACTTTCGAAAACAACTTTGCGGCTTTTCTCAAATAGGGTAGGTTTGTAATTTCTCCAGACGGAATTTTAACTAATTCTAATCCAATATGTTTCAAATATTCTAAGGAATCCAAATCAAATGCGGTAGAAAAAAATTGTATTCCTTTTTTTTTGCAATAATTTATTAGCGTCTCATGATCTTGAAGCGAAAGCTCTAATTTTTTCAACATTGCATATTGCGAATCTTCTTTTCCACCAGTATTTTGAATCTGATATTCCGCTTTTTTTGCCCTTTTAGAAACTAATTTTTCGGTTTTGAAAGTCTGAAACTTTATATAGTCTACTCCAGCTTCCACGGCTACATCAATAAGCTTGATCGCATTATTCATGTCACCATTATGATTTACTCCAGCTTCCGCAATTATTAAAGTTTTTTCCATCAATTTTTCAATTAAAATACCTACTACATTTATCTTACACTACTTGGGATATTTACAATACGTTGTTCCAAAAATTCGGCATTTACTTGCTCATCACGATAGCAATGCTGATACATAGGTAACTTGTACGTTAGTGTCCATATTGGACGAGTCATAATCCCTTTCTCATTGGTTTCCTTTAGAAAATAATCGCGTTCCTGTCTATCATTCATTTCAATACACATCAGCCAATAATTTGCTTTGGTGTCATTTAGTTCTGTCCTAAATGTGACATCAATAGATTTGAAGAAATCTATATACTCGGTTGCCAATTGACGCTTATCAGCTAGGAAAGATTCGAGCATTTCCATTTGAGCACAGGCAAGGGCTGCATTCAAATTGGGCATTCTATAATTATACCCTAATTCATCATGAAAAAACTCATAAGGATGCGGTCTTTTAGCAGTAGTTGTAAGGTATTTTGCTTTAGTCCCCAGATTTAGATCATTTGTAACGAGTGCTCCACCGCCACCGCAAGTAATAGTTTTATTTCCATTAAAAGAGAAACAACCAGCTTGCCCAATCGTGCCTGTATGTCTTCCCTTATAATAACTTCCTAAAGATTCCGCGGCATCTTCCACAACTGGAATTTTCCATTTATTACAAATGGTAATCAATTCATCCAAATGTACAGGAAAACCAAAGGTGTGCATCGGCACACAGGCAGAAATCCTGTTTCCAGTAGATTTATTATAACAACCATCGTCTCTCAATTCGGCATAACTTTCCAGAAATTTTCGAACAGCATCTGGCGATAACCCCATGGTATCAAGATCTACATCCAAAAATACAGGAATAGCATTATTGTATGAAATTGCATTGGCTGTAGCTATAAAGGAAAGAGCTTGGGTAATTACTTCGTCACCCTTGGAAACACCAACTAATCGTAATGCTACTTGTAAAGCTGCGGTTCCATTGACAACAGCCACAGCCTTTGTTGCTCCCGTGTAACTTTCCATCTTACATTCAAAATCATCGACATATGCTCCCACAGAAGACACAAAAGTTGAATCGATCGTATCAAGCAAATAGGCTTTTTCATTGCCCCTAAAACGTGGCTCATGCAAAGGAATAAAGTCTTCACTACAATATTGTTCCCTTACAAATGAGGTAAATTTATTGATATAATCCATTGATTACATTTTTGCGTCTAAATACTTACCCGTTTCTTTGTGGCCAAAACTAGGAATCATATAAAAAAACAGATTAACAATTTCATCTTTTGTCCATTTACGGTTTTGCTTCATTTCCGAAATGATGAAGTCAAAATGCTGCAACTTCTCTTCCTCAATGTTTAGTTCATTTTTTATCACACCTAAGTTTTCAAATCGGTTCATATCCAGCAGCTCACTTTCCGTAAAAAATTCTTCAAAATCTTTTTCACCAGTTGTGTCGCTCGCGGAAAATAAACATGGCCATTTGCCCTGTTGAGGTAGAGTATCTATTAAATAACGAGCCTCATCTTCATCCCGGCACAAATAAGGAGTGTAACCTATCGTATTAAGATAACGCATGGCTATTTCAGCAAAGGTGATTAAATGAAGATCTTCACTTAATTTTGGAAAGAAAACATCTCTATTTTCACCAAATATACAAGACATCAAACAAAGTTCCCCCGATTCGCTAGGAGTAACAAAATATCTTTTTATATCATTGGGAGCAACAATAGGTTGCTTTTTTTCTATACGCTTATTAAACCCATGCAAAAGCGAACCATCTGAGAACGCAACATTGGCAAAACGCGCTGTAGAGATTTTTATATCCTTACTTCTGCGCATTAAAAACATTTCCATAATCCGTTTTGAAGCCCCCATCATATTGACGGGATTAGCAGCCTTATCCGTAGAAACACAAAAATATTTTCTAACTCCTTTTGCAATAGCTTGCTGCAGCGTCTTATCCGTATTGAAGATGTTAACATCTATCATCCGCATAAGGGTATAAGGATCTTTTTCGCTCCTTACATGTTTTAAGGCAGATAGATTCAATACATAGTCATAATCACCATCCGCTTCCCAAAAGGCATCGTATTCTATCGATCCGATATCAAGTGCAAACGTTTGAAAATCACCTGAAATATACCCATATGAACTCCGGATATCTCGTACCAACTCGACCATATTATTCTCGCTGATATCAACAACATGCAGCTTCTTGGGATTACGCTTAAAAATTTCTTTGACAGTCGCCTGCCCAATAGATCCCGCTCCTCCGATAACTAAAAACTTAGATGCTGAAACTATCGTATTAAGTTCAGTTTGAAATGCTAGTAAGTCCTTTTCAAACAACTTTTTATCCCGTCCTATTAATTCTAATATATTCATCTGCTAACCTCGAATAACATTAATATACACTTTACGTAGAATAAGCACAAAAACTGACAAAAAACCAAATAATATGGCAACTAAAATAGCTGTTTTGAGCTTCCCTACCTTATTATCTGAAAGAGGCAAAACAGGTTCATCAACCTTTTCGATCAACGGCGCTTCTTTCATCAACGCCATTTTGGACATTTCTAAGTTTTGAACCAACTGTCCCAATATTGCACGGTTTGTTTCTGCTGAAAATTGAGATCGTTGAGTTGGCACCAGCCGTTGCGCCTGTCTCGTTGGATTTAAATTCGGTGTAGCGTCTACAACGACTGCTGCCGCCGAGATATTTCCATTCATTACAGCCCTGACAGAATCGGTTTTCCGCTGTAGAATATGGATATTGTCCAAAGATTTCTTTGTTTTGGTTTTAATGTAGAATTCATTTACTTGGGCTACCAAAGCTTCATTGAACTCTTTCGAAAACAATTCATCAGTAGATTTTACGTCAACCTTTATTAAACCTGACTTTTTATCTAATTTGCCAACGGTAAGGTTATTTTTATTAATATCTTTTACAACGGCTTGCAAAATACTATCTCTGTCACGCTGAAGATTCGCAGGCGTTTTCTTCGAAAAATTCAATTGAATTAACGCAGGTTTTTTAGTTTTCCACTTATCTTTCAACTTTTCCATTGCAATATATCGATCCATTAGTGTCAACGAGCTATCACTGGAGGATTTATGTAATAGAACGGCCTCAATCATTTTGCGAGACTTATATAACTCAAAGAGATTATCTCCTTGAAAAATACCTCCACCAGATCCACCGAGATCGATCCCTGCAAGAGCTGCTAAGCCAGCCATTTGTCCTAACCCTCCGCCAGTACTCTCTCCTGTCTCCAATACAAAGGTCGTTGTAGCAGTATATTCTATAGTGCGATATTTTGCATATAAAAATCCAGTTATTCCCCCCATGAGGCCTGCTATCATCCATATATACCATTTTGAAAAAAGGTATTTGATCCAACTTTGTGTCTTTAAGATAAATTCCTTTAAAGACATTTCATCACCACTTAGTTGACTATGTTTATCTTTCACTACTTAACTATTTAAATAAACTGATGATGATGGCCAAAGTAGATGCAATACCAGTACCAATACCGATCCAAGCTTGTGAACTTAATCTTTCTCTTGGCGCACGCTTAGGAACAATAATTTCGGCCCCCGGCTTTACCTCTGGATAACCTCCATCTTTGCCCTTTACGGCGCCATTCGCATATTGTACAAAAACACGTTTCTTCAACGCATTGTCTGTAAATCCGCCTGCTTGGTTCACATAGTATTTTAGGCTCTTTCCTTTTACATAGACCACATTGTTTGGGTTCAACACCTCACCCACAACCTTAACAGTTTCTAACTCCTTAGGCACGTTGATAATATCGCCATCCAAAACCAAAAGGTCACCTTTCTCGTAAGGTTTTTCTAAGATTTTATTCAGTTCAATACCAACCAGATCGCTCGGCTCGATATCTGAGTCTGAAGTACTTTGTTGAGATACTTTTGCTAAAGCACTACTTTTTGCTTTTGAATTATCACCATTTTCTTCTTCAACCGCTGTATATTTCTTTGTCTTACCGTCATTTTCCTCGGCATCTAAACTATCTCTTTCCAACTCTTTTTTCAACCGTTCTTTTTCTTTCTTTTCAGCAGCGTTGAGTTTAGACATGCCGGTCCGTTTTAATGAAGCACCTTCGGTATAAGCATACGTAGTCAAACCGCCTGCACGCTTGATAATATCTGAAATACGCTCATCCTCACGCATAATCGTATAGTAGCCCGGATATAATACTTCCCCTTCGATTTTTACCTGACGTTGGGTGCGGAAACCAGCATCGCCCAAAACGGAGATAACATCGTAAGGTTGCAGCGTCATATTTGGATCTGTAAGCACACCATCTTTAATATCAACCAATACAGTTTGTGAAGAGCGATGGTCGGTCACATCTAAGTTTTTGATACGGCGTGCGATCTCTATCCGGGCGTTTTTTGCACCTTCGGTCAATCCGCCTGCTTTCTGAATAAGATCGCCCAACGTTGCATTGCTGGCAAACGGAAAATCACCCGGAAAACGGACCTCACCCTGTACAGTAAATTTATATTCGTCCCTTAAATCAAAGATGGATGAAATCTCAATCTTATCTTCTCGTTTCAATGGAATATCGGCTGCAGTTCCAGCAAGGACGTCACGGACGTTAAAATTGATCAATTCGGAGGTATTGTCTGCTTTAAGACGATTAATAATACCGCGTTCCAAGAAAGCATCTTCACGCACGCCATCGGCCATCTCCAACACTTGCTTTAACGTCATGCCTGGCTCCAAACCAAATATGCCGGGACGAAATACGGCCCCTAATACACTGATACGGTTGGCAAAACGATCCAAAATAGGTTCTACAATATATTGATCGCCACTTTTGGGCGTGTAATTGGCAAATTGGTCGGCGTAGATATCTTGTACACTGCGCTCGCGGCCTGTGGTCTGCAACACTTTAACCTTGGCACTATAGGCATTTTCGGTAAAATCGCCCGCATAACGCAAGATATCTAAAAGGGATTCTCCGGGTACGGTCTCAAAAATGGCAGGACGCTTGACTTCGCCTTCAAATTGTACTCTGGCACCGTAAACAGGGATATGAATGATATCTTGATCTTGTAAACGGACATTGCCTTGTTGAATGCCATTGGCTAAAAAATCGTACACATCGATCGTACTGATCACGCGGTTACCACGGATCACCTGGATCTTGCGGTAGGTACCATTTTTATTGGGACCACCTGCAGCGTACAGGGCATTAAACACTGTTGCTAACGAAGGTAAACTGTAGGTGCCCGGTTTTGTAGCCGCCCCGGTTAAGGTAACACGGATGGTACGGATGTTACCAATATTAACGCTCACCTGTGTTCTTCCAGAGCGTATTGCAGGGTATGTACCGCTCAAACGTTGTTCTATTTTATTTTTTGCTGCAGCAATGGATAAACCAGCCACATTGATCTGACCGACATATTCTACTTTAATTGTTCCATCCGGAGTTACAGGAAGTTGATACGAGGCTTCGTTATCGCCTGTAATATCTAACAGGATCTCATCGTCTGGACCAATAATATAGGAGCTCGGTGTAGCCATGCGCAGATTGGGTTCAAAGGTGATGGCATTATTCTTAAAAAGGTCTGAGCCAAAGATCTTGAGCTTGCCTTCTTCATTTTCCATCGAATCTCTTCTATTCGTCTGCTTATTTTGCAGAGAATCTGCATTGGAGTAACCATCTACCTGACGGCCAGTGCTGCGCGTATTGCGCGATTGGCTGGAAGATCCTTGTGAAGGATTTGGTTGCTGCTTTTTACGTTTGATATTCGCCAGACGTTCTTTTAATTTCTGAACTTCGACAGCCGAAACGCCCTGTGCACGTGCAAAGCCATCTAACTGACTTTCGTCGTATCCCATTAAAGCGGCCTGTTTGACATATTGTTCAATCTGTGCGTCACTTAGATTGTCTACTTTTATATTGGCAGGATTGGTCTGTGCGTGTAATGTACCCACAAATCCTGCTATGCATAACCATAATATTATTCTTTTCATCGACACCGCGGTATTTGCCGCAAAATTAGTAAAACTATTTAATTAAATGATTGAAATATTTCCTGAATCGGCTTTTCTACTGTAATTGATTCGTTATTCAACGGGACTTTGAAAAAGTCTATTGTAACAAACGTAAAAACTATTCCTTTCGCTACACAATAGTGTAGTAGATAATCATCGTATTATTTTTTTTATTTAACGAAATAGTTAATCCAACAAGAAGGCTTATATTTGCGCATGCGCCAAATTATTTACACAAAAGCTATCCTTATTGCGCTAGGATGTAGCCTATTGTCTTCTTGCCTAAAAAAAGATCTTTACCAAGGCAGTAAGCGCGAAGATGGAAAAGAAGTATCACCTCCAGATAAAGGCGAAAATGCAAACCGATACGTCTACCCTTTTGCTGACGAAAAGACGGGACAGGAAGCGGAGATCATCATCGAACTTCAGCCTGGACAAGGGATAACAGAAACGCCAATTGTAAACATTCCGCCACTAAAATATAACAAGAGCTTATTATTTATGCTGACACAGGACGACTGTAAGCAATCGGCATTCAGCATGACCTGGGCAGCCATCAATGGGAAACCGATTGACCGCTCGGACATCAAACGGAAATATTATTTCGATATTGAGCATTTGGAAGCCGATGATATGCCACCAAACAGTTACCTGTTGGGCAAAACACTGGGCAGTACGGATGGTTTTGGCAATGAAGTCAGGTTCCATTTTACAACCACGCTGGCGCCGGAATGGGCCTTTATGAATGACCCAACAGTAGTAAAAAAAGGGTTTACGGAAAATTTCTTCCGCTTTTATATGAAAGCTGGCCTACGGTGGAACAATGTGATCGAAATGCTCAACGATGGTAATGCCATTGCATTCCACGACCTCAATACCACCGCAGTTAACACTGTTGACTCGCTGATAAAGCATTTTGATCGGGCACAACAAATCACTAATAAACGATTGAATGGGCGAAACATCAAGTTTTTGGCCGAGCCCAATGGAAATAAATCGTACCTCCAGGCGGCTCTTGGCTTTCCGGCAATTCAGACCATGACGGCACAGACCGGCGCCGACAAGCTCATCCCGTATCAGGTCAATTCGTCCCTAAACCAAAAGACTTTGGCCCGGGTATTTGTCAATCGCGCTGCTGAGGTAGAAAAGCTGGTCAACGATGCTGCCGCAAAAGATGTGGCTAACCGCGAGGCAGTCCATATTGGTGTGCACGAAACGGATCATGACTGGGCTCAGCTCCTGCTCTGGCTCAACGATACCTATGGAAAAGACGGCAAGGACATCTTGTGGTTTCCTTCACAAGAGGAGTATTACGAATACAACTACAACCGACAAAACAGCCTGGTCAGCAGCCGTATCGACGGGAATAAGTTGATCGTGAACGTTAAATTACCGAATCAATCGGATTTCTACTACCCTGCGCTAACATTAAATATCAGCGGATTAGACAAAAATAGCATCAAATCCATATCGTCAAATGATGCTGTAACGGGGCTCACCTATGGCAATTTTGACAAGGGCATCAGTGTGAATATAGACTGCCGCACATTTATACGGCAACATGCAACACACTATGTCGATCGCTATCTCGCCAAAAAATCTGCCGCAAACCTGTTAGATGCAAAGTATCATGTCCATGCGCTAAAAGATTCGGATGGGAAGAAAAAGCTGCTTCGCGCACTGGGTATAGAGTAAAGAGAGGTGCCCACTGTGGCGCACTGAAAATTTATAATTATATTGTATTAACTGCTATGGCATTGGGATTAAAATACATGGAAAGGATTAATTTTAAACGTCTATCGACCGTACGCTTCCTAGCGATTTGCGCACTCCTATTCTCCTGGTCCTGTACGGGTACCAACAAGGAAAAGAAGGAAGCAGGCGTCCAAAACGTAACGCCGATCAGTTCTGCAGATAGTACTTTATTCCATTTCTGGGATCAGTTTGACATGCAGGACACGGCTATGGTCAAGAATCCGGAAAAAGGGGAACAGCAATTGGCCGATTTTCTGGGGCTTTTGACAAAGACACCTGACTCGGCCACGCGGGATAAGGCGGTCGCATTGATGCTCGACAAAGCCAAAGTAAACCGTACAAGTTTTGACTATTTCATCAAACAATATGAGCACTACCTATATGACGGCAATTCGCCCATGCGCAACGATATTGCCTATGAATCGGTATTGCGCTATCTGATTAATACAGCTGTACGCACTGATCTGGAAAAAGAGGCCTACCGACCTACCTATAAGCTGGTACGCCAAAATAGGGTGGGTCAGACAGCAACAGATTTCAGCTTTGAACGAGCCGATGGACAAAAGCAAAAGCTGTCGGAGATCGATGCCAAATATATGCTGTTGATGTTCTACGATCCGGACTGTTCGCATTGCAAAGAAACAATCCACCAGCTTCGCGACAACCCGCAGCTCGTCCAGCTGTTTACACAGCTGCAGATACAGGTGCTGGCCATCGACCCCTGGGGCGACCGCAACAAATGGAAACAATACCAATCGGAGTTATCGTATCAATGGATCAATGGTTTTGATAGTGACAACAAGATTTTGCCGTTTAGCCTCTACGATCTCAAGGCCTCTCCAACCCTCTATCTGTTGGATGAAAACAAAAAAGTCCTATTAAAAGATGCGTATTTGGAAAACGTGATACAGTATTTTGTCAATGCCCATAAATAATGCAAGACCAGACCGGAAAAAGTAAACCAAAAATTGTCTCCAACGCAGATTATTTTGCTGAAGTGCAGCGTATGCTGCAGCAAGGCAAAGAAGTCCGCATACGCATTAAGGGACAAAGTATGCGTCCATTTATACAGGATGGAGATATGGTCATGCTACGGGCCTACAAAGGGCTACCGCTCCCACTTGGCAGTAATATACTCGCCAAAGACAAGGGAAAATTTGTGTTTCACCGCTTGGTAGGGAAGAAAAAGGATCAATATGTCTTGGCCGGGGATGGCAATCTCGTCCTGCACGAGTACATAACGGAAAAAGACATCATCGCAATTGCATATATGCATTACCCAAAGGATAAAGAAGCAGCAATAGCAATACACCAGCCCTGGCCAAGACTGCGGGGCTTGGGTTGGTACCACATGCGCCTAATGCGCCGAATTATTGCCAAACTGAAAAGGATGATATAAAAAGCATGAACTTTAGCTTAAAAAAAACAAAAAATGCATAAGAAATCGTCTATTTTTGAATGAATATGCTTACTTTAAACAGTAAAAGTAAATAGGGGCATCCAGTTTATAGTATATGCAAATCTTAAATTGCCTGGATCCCTAGGTGAATAAAAAAAAACAAATTTTATGAAATTAAGATCAGATTTAATTTTAAGAACCATAGGTTCGGATCATTTGATTGTGGACCCGAGCCAAGATATGGTAGACCTATCAACCGTATATACCCTCAACAGCTCGGCGGCCTGGCTTTGGGAAGAACTCAAGGGCAAAGACTTTGATACGGATACCATTGTGGAGCTACTCCTTGAAAATTATGAGGTCAGTAAAGATCAGGCTGCATCTGATGCCGCAGTGTTACTCCAGGATTTTCAAAAACAGGGATTGCTCGAAGAATAGCAAATGAACAGCAGCAGCCTCAAACAGCACCTGCGCTGGGCCTGGTCCATCAGCAAAGGGTATCGAAGCCGCCTGTCGCTTTATTTTGTATTGGAGCTGATCTGTATCGTCCTCTCCCTGCTCTTTGTGTACTTGTCCAAGAAAGCGGTCGATACGGCAACAGCACCGGGGCAACTGCCACTGAAATGGCTGCTGATCGGCATCATCACCACCATTGCCCTCAATGTCGGCATCAAAGGTTACTCTGGACGACTGATGGAGCGTATTAAGCTGATGCTGACGCTCGAACTGCAGCGCAACATGCTCGACGCGCAGATGCTCTCCGTATGGAAGCTGATCAAAAACTGGCATACGGGCGATATTCAGATCCGTATTCAGACGGACTGCGAGGAAGTCGCCAATACCATCGCCAATACGCTACTGTCTTTTGTACTGACCGCAATACAGTTGCTGGCCTCGGTCGGATTTCTATGGTACATGGATCCGATGCTGGCCCTGATGATCCTGGCCATATCGCCGCTCTTTGTGTTTTCGAAACTGTATTTCCGCAAAATGCGCAAGCTTAGCCAGGAAGTTAAAACGGAGGAAAGTAACTTCGCCAACGTGCTGCAGGAAAATCTCCGCTTTCGGCTCCTCATCCGCGCCATGAGCGCTTTCACAAAAAGAAGGGCAAAATTGACCGAAAGCCAACAGCAACTCTTCGCGCTAAAAATGCGCCAGATCAACTTCTCTACGTATACGCAGGGTGCTATGAAGGTGGCCATGAACGCAGGGTACCTCGTCGCCTTTATATGGGGCATATACCGCCTACAGTCGGGACTGATTTCATTTGGTACAATGACGGCCTTCTTGCAGCTGGTGGCCCGCATACAGTCGCCCATCCTCGCATTGATCGCTTATATCCCGGGCTTCGTCCGCTTCCGCGTCTCAGCAGATCGCCTACTGGAATTGCAGGCCGGTGAAATGGAACTGCAAGTGCCGCAGCAGCGCCTGCAGCACACACAGGAGCTCCGCATCAGCAATCTGTCGTTTCGCTATGAAGACAAATGGGTGCTGCAAAATTTAAATCTTTCCCTGAAAGTGGGTGAACCTACCGCCATCATCGGGCCTAGTGGAAAGGGAAAAACAACCTTGATCCGGTTGCTGCTGGCATTGCTGAAACCCGAAAAGGGACAGATCACACTTCGGGACCGGGATGGTGAACGGCCGCTGTCTGCCAGCCATCGCATCAATTTTGCGTATATACCGCAGGGCAATTCCCTCTTTAGCGGTACAATTCGTGAAAATATACTACTGCACGCCAATGAAAATCGCGCTTTGGAGATAGAGGAAGCGTTACGCATTGCAGGGGCTGAATTTGTATGGGATCTACCCCATGGTATAGACACCTACATCGGCGAGTCTGGTATCGGCCTATCGGAAGGACAGGCGCAACGCATTGCCATAGCGCGTGGATTGATGCATGATGGGGATATATGGCTCTTCGACGAGGTCACCTCGGCCTTAGACCGCGCAACGGCTGATGCACTGATACAACGCTTATTGGACTATGGGAAGCCTAAATTATGCCTCTTTGTGACCCACGACCTTCATTTGGCAGAGCGATGCCAACAACGCATTTATCTGGATTAACACGGGTAATCATTTGATTTCTTTGCATTTGCCATTTTTGAAGATAGCAATCGAATAGGTTTTTTCTGCATAATGGATCAATGCTTCAAGTTCATTAATTTTATTGGTCAGTATGTGTTTAAAATGCAGCAACTCTAAGCTTTGCTGCTTGACCACCTCCAGTTCGGCTACGAGTTTCGTGATTTTTTCTTCGGCCGAATGATTGCTGAAGTCGCCTGCATAGCTATTTTGTTTAAGCTTCAGATCAAGACCTTTGTCCGGGTTGTGTTCTCGCATGGCTCGTCTCACCCAGCTCACAATGGTACGTTTATCTTTAACCTGGCTCCGCTGCATGGCCTCTTCAACTGAAATCCTTCCCGTGAGCACTTCACGGGCAACCTGTAACATAAAAGCTCTTCTCTCTTTCATTAGCATATAATTTATAAAAGTAAATCGCGCAAAAAAGCCGCAACCGACCCGGTAGGGCACGGTTGCGGCCAATGGGTATATTTTAGTATTTTTTATTGCGGGTAAGGCGGATTCCAATGGAACGTAGTCGCTTTAACCAGCTAGTTTTTCCTTCTTCACGACCATATCCATAGCCGTAACCATAACCGTAGCCATAGCCATAGCCGGACTGCCCCAATTTAAGCCCATTCAGAATAATGGCCAGATTGGAAAGACGCTTCTCGGCATAGATTTTTTGGATCTCGGGCAACTGCCGCTTATCCATTTTACCGGCACGGATAACAAATAAGGTCAGATCTGAAACCCGGTCTACCACCGTCGCATCGGCAACAATGCCGGTGGGTACGCCATCGATGATAATGTAATCGTAACGGCTACGCAAATCGGCAATCAGCTCGTCGAGCCGCTTACTGAGCAAGAGCTCTACGGGATTGGGCGCCTCCATGCCAATGGAGATATAATCTACGTTTTCCCCATGCAAATCATGATGGATGATCGCATCCAATGAAAGGTTGATGTCGGAAAGATAGTGGCTCAGGCCCTTGCCGTGATGAATGCCCATGCGGTCGCTCAATGTCCCTTTGCGCAAATCCATATCGACAACAATGACTTTTTTATTTAAAAAAGATAAGGTGCTGGATAGATTCAACGATGTGAAGGTTTTTCCCACACCCGGAATGAAGGAGGTGAGGGTAATAACCTGAGGATGTTTGCCCTCTCGGGACATAAAGCTCATATTGGTCCGCAGGATGCGAAATGCCTCGGTCAATGGATCACGACCTGTGCCACTGACCAAAATAGTGCTTTGGGCTGAACGCTTATTGCTCGCCAACGGAATTTCGCCCAAGAGGGGCACATCGATGGCTTCTTCAATATCTTGCCGGCGACGAACTCCCGTATCTAGAATGGACAGGGTCATAATCACGATCGCGGGCAATATAAAACCTATGCCCATACCCAAACCCAGCTTGCGCATCTTGCTCGGGGCAACGGGATTGTAAGTAACAATGGCCGGATCGATAACGCGGATATTATCTTCGGTCATGGCCTGGTTGATGGCATTCTCCTCGCGCTTGTTCAGCAAATAGAGGTAGAGTTCTTCTTTTACCTTTTGCTGCCGCTCTACCGAGAGCATCACCCGTTGTTTTTGCGGTACCTGCATCGCTTTACCGCGTGCTGCATTTTCCTCTTTCTTCATGTTATTGGCCTTGATCTTCAATCCGCCGATGGCATTTTCGACCGCCCGACTGATGTTGCCGCGCATGGCCTGTAAGGCACGGTCCAGATCTTGTACCACCGGATTGGCATCGCTGCTACCTTCGATAAGGCGATTGCGGCGAAGCAAGGTCGTGTTGTAATCGTTGATCTGGGTTTCGACGCTGGCATCTACAAGACCGGTATTGTTCGGAATAAGCTCATTCTTCTTACTGCCGTCGGCCAGGTAACCGCGCATCATCTGCGCCAGATTAATATCGGTCTCCACCTTATTGCGCTCGGCCTGATAGGATCGGCTGTCTTCAAAATAGGCTGTTCCCACCGTGGAAGCGTCCATGCCCTGATTTTGTGTGCGCAGATTTTCAATATTCGATTCTACAGAGCCCAGTTCCTGCTCAATAATGGCCAGTCGCTCGCGAATAAAATTGGCGGTGTTTATTCCAATCTGGTTTTTGTCCTGCAGGGCCACTTCATTATACACGTTGATCATCTCTCCGATAAGGGCGGTGGCACGCAAGGGATTGGTATCCTCGGCAACAACCTGCAGCAGGGAGGCATCTTCTTCCATCTGGGTAATGGTGATGGTGGATACAAAATAGTTGACCATATGCTCCAGCGCAAACTTCTCTACTTTGATGGCTTGCTCCGGAAGTGCTTTGCCCGGACGAAGGGTCGACTGCACCGTAACCTGCCCTAGGGGGGTGTTAACCGGTTTGCCTAAGGTGGCTTTCACCTCCAACGTGGCTTCACCCTGGCTCCAATTGCTCAACAATACTTCCGTACCGCCAACGGGTGTGACCGTAAAGGAAAACGCATCCTCGGGCTTTGTATGCGCCACGCTCACCTTGATCGGGCTTGCGGTATAGAGTTCCTTACGCCGCAATCCCTGGGCCACGGAATAGCTCATATCGGCGCCGATACGGGCAACCGTCTGCCGCATCAGTTCCTTAGATTTGAGCTGCAGGATCTCACTGGCCACGCTAATGGAATTATAGGCCTCATTGGTACGTGAAATGCGTGCCGTACGGGGGGTATTCATCGGGGTTTTGATGATGATGGTTTCGGCACTGCGGTAAATAAACGGCGATTTGGCGTACTGATAATAATAATACGACCCAAAAACAAGCATGGACAGGGCAAACCACTTCCAATGGTAGAGCAGATGTGCCAAAACATCCAGCACATTGATAGACTTTTCTTTCTGTAACGGATTATAGTATGTTGTTTTCATCGTTAACTCTTTTATTTAAGCAGGTTTAAAGCGGTCAAGATTACGGTCAATATACCAGTCGCAATGGTGGTAAAGCGCCAGTTGCGATCTTCACGAGGCGTATTTTCGGCCGCTATGGGTTCTACGTATAAGATATCATTTTGCTGCAGGTAATAGGCGGGCGAGTCAAAGATATCCTGCGACTCGACGTTGACCAGCATCTTTTTTCGGATGCCATTTTCTTCCCGGATCACCGTTACACGGTCGGCAGCCGCATTGCGGGTGAGTCCGCCAGCTTTGGAAATGGCTTCCAGCAAATTGATACGCGAGTCGGGCACATCGATAATGCCGACACGGTTCACTTCGCCCATGACATTGACCTTCAGATTTAACAGTTCGACTTTGACGATAGCATCTTTGATGTATCCGCCATCGGACAAGCGTTGGCCCAGCAGATCGCGGACCTGCTCCAGCGTCAATCCTTCGAGGTGCAGGTTGCCCAGGATCGGAAAGGTAATGTTGCCCTGTTGGTCAATGAGGTAACTGGGGCCGCCTGCACCAGCGGAGCCTGTACTGAAACCAGAGTCTTTGTCCCCAACTGTATAGCTCCCGCCCATCACATTGAAAGGGGCGGCCAGTTCGGGATTTTTGGCGCTCACCGTAATGCTAAGCCGGTCGCTCTGCTGTAGTTTTAACATCGGTACTTCCAGCGCCCGATAGGCTATATTGGGTACCATGTCGTTGACGTAGACCACTTTTTTGGGCGCCATACACGAGGTCAGTAGGCTAATCCCAAGTAAAATCATTGCTAAAATCTGTCTTTTCATATCTCAATAATCGTTTGTTTTTATATGCATGCGCGGTACGGCGCTTTAAAATGTTACGCTTCCCGGTGCTTTAAAATGTTACGCTCCCCGGCGCTTTAAAAAATGAATAATGGGAAACCAAAATGCCTCTTTCGGCACATAAGGAAAATAGCGCACAACACGCTGCAGTATGGCTTCGGCACGATTCTTTCGCCCCACAAGCACGCCGTCAATATGCTTGACATAGTCCTGATCATAAAAGCCAAAATTGCCGCTCTGCCAAACTTCCTGGAGGATGTCTATCTTAGGATGTGTACCTACATTCGTAAACGGAAGTTTCTCTTTTGCCAAGCCCAGCTCGTTGATCAAAAACTGATGTACGGAAGCGATCCATTCCAGCACCCCCACCTGGCGGTAAAGCTTTTCTAAGCGCGCGCCATCCAGCAGGTGCCTGTAATGGTGATACAGTGCCGCCAGGTCGCAGAACTGACGAAGTCCGATCCCAAAAGCCAAAGAATGCTTGAGAATATGCGCCGTCACCTGAATAACCTGAACCTGCGGTGCCAATACGGCCACGTCTTGCCCGGATATAGACAGGGTGGTATCCGGAAATTCCCGCCGGTACTGTTTCAATACAGCTTTGCAGAAGGGGTTGTAGAGATCAAATAGGCGGTCATGCAGATCCATTTCGCCTGCTGCCCAACGATACACTTGCCCCCCGTTGTCTACCCGCGGTATGTTATTGTTGATCAGGTGGAGGCCCGCCAGCGTACACTGGTGCTGGGATTCAAAATACCAGTCGATATCGCCGCACACCCGATGCTGTGGAATACGGTAGCTGGCTGCTACGCCCTGCCCTTTCAACAACAGTGGCCGCAGATTCCGTTTGGTGAAAAAGGCATACTGCTCGGCTATATGGCTATTGTTGCGGTGGTGACTGCGTTCGATCCGGTCGATCTGTACCGACCACTTTAGCTGGAGCTGCCGCGATGGCAAATGGTCTTTTTCCAGTAACAGCAGTCCATCATATACAATACCTTCTACCGTCTGCTCGTTGGCCCGAAGATAGAGCCCCCTCCACTCTTCCTCCGATAATGGAAAGAACTGCTTTTCTTTACCCTGCTCCTTGCCCCAAAGTCCACTGCGTAGCAAGAACAAGAAAGCCGCTTGAATTTTAGTGTTTTTCATAAATCCTCCTGCATGTCGCGATCATCTTTTCGCGCGTAAAATTTTCTTGATACCTTTTTCGTCCGCCCTCGGAATAGGTTCGATAACAGGCTGGATCGGATCCAATCTGCCGGATGGCCGCTGCCAATGCGGTGGCATTTTCGGGCGCAACCACCAGGCCCGATACTTGATCTTGGTTGACCCAGCTCACACCAGAGCCCGGTATTGCGGTAGACACTACGGGTTTGCCGCAGCACATGGCCTCAATCTGTACAATGGCAAAAGCTTCTGTCTTCCAGATGGAACTCAGGCAAAAGATATCGGCAGCACCAAAATAGGTCGGGATGTCTTCATCGGCCAAGAAGCCGGCCATGCTGATGCGGTCCTGCAGGTTGAGGTCCGCGATAAGCTGCTTCAGCTCCTGTTCCAACGGCCCCTTGCCACCAATGATCAGGTGAAAATGTGCATCCAGCTGCCGCATGGCTTGAATGAGATAGGCATAGCCTTTGTACTCCACCAGCCGGCCCAACGAGAAGATAATGGTCTTGCCCGGATAACGGCTTTTGAGGTCTGCCACGGCTGCTTCGTCGTAGCCCATGGGGTTGACTCCAATGGGTATAAAGTCGATTTTGGCCGCTACATGCTGTAAAAAAGGCGACTGCTCCACATAGACGGGGGTGGTGCCCACAATCTGTTCGGCTCTATTGATGAGCCAGCTTTGTAAAGGCTTATACAATTTGAGCAGGTTCTTCTGTTTTAAGATGTCGGAATGCCAATGTAAGACAACCCGCCCCCGATAGCCCGACAGGTAAAGCGCCAGACTGGCCATGGGATCGGGATGGTGAATATGAATGATATCATATTGTCCAGCAATGTTGCGGAGCTTGGTGACCATTGCCGGAGCCAACATGGTACCTGCAATTTTAACGGAGGTACGCACAACAAATAACCGGGCATAGGGATTTACCTGTATTTCGGCGGCAGGGTGATCTTCGGTGGATGCACAGAGCATATCACAGTATACCCCGCCCTCGGACAAACCGAGCATCAAGTCGTACATCACTTTCTCTACACCGCCGCGTATCGGATAAAATTTTCCCAGTTGTAATATTTTCATCAAATTTTTGCGTTTAATGGTTTATCAATAGACTAATGGAGCAGTTGGTAAAAGAGGTCGTTCCAGCCCGTGGCAAAGGGTTCTTCCAATTTTTCTTTTGCTACTGCCTGCAAAAATGACCGCTCGCCGCGTATCAGTGCGCCCATTTGTGTCGCTAAAGCTTTCGGATCGTCGGGATCAAAAAATGATACGCCTTCACACCCCGATGCAGTGTCGTGCGCATATGGCAAATCCGCCAGCAGCATGGGCTTACCGTAAGCTGCAAACTCGGTAATGGGCAGTCCCCAGGACTCGGCCTTGGATGGAAAAATAAGGCAGTCGCAGCCTGCATAATAACCTTCGAGCTGCGTACGGCTCAGAAAACCCATAAAATGCAGGGATTGCAGATGCCCCCACCTGCGGTGCAGCCACTGGGCGTATGTATTTTCATCGCCCTTCACCGTAAGGTGTACTTTAAAACGCACCGTGTCCTGCTGCTCGAGCAGTGCCGCAGCCCGGCAGATCACCTCAAAATTCTTGTGGCTATTGGGCGACGCGGCAAATACAAAGGTGTAACAGCCCGGCGCTTCCTCTTTTTGGGAAACCGATACTTGCTTGGTCTTTATCTCGGGTGGGGCAACAATAATTTTAGTGCGAGGAACTGCAAATAGCCGATGAAAGGCTTCGCGCAACCACTGCTGCTGCACCACCAGATACGTATTGCGCCGAATATTGGGCTTGTAGATATAGGTACTGAAGAGCGCAAGCAACGCAATCTTGGGTGCAAAAAATAGATCGTGCGCCTTCCAGCGATAAAAAGGGAAGGCATTATGGCAGTATACGGCCCGCCGCTCGGCAATCACCGACGGACTGGTATCGTGCAGCGAAAACCAGAGGTAAACGGGACCGATCTCCCTTGCTATTGAACGCATCGATACATATTCATACCAGAGGCGGTTGACCCAGCGTTTTTTTGGCCACTGCGTTTCGATATATTCAATTTGTGGAAAATCGGCCAGGGATTGCTTGTACACCAAGGCAATCACCCGATAGTCGCCAGTGGCGGCCAGCTTTGAAAGGTAGGCCAAACAATCGCGTAGTATGGCCAATGGCCCCGCCTCTACCAGGTTGACAGCAGAAATAACGATCGTCTTTTTCATCGCTGCTCTCCTTTCGTCAAGCGCTCAAACAACAAGAGCCATTGGCGCATAATGCGTTCCTCATCGAAATTTTCGGCCATTTCCCACGCGTTCTGCCCCATCTGCTTGCGGAGTTTTGCTTTTTCCATCAACCGGCAGGCCTTATCGGCAAAATCTGCGCGATCGCCTTCGGCAATCAAATACCCGTTTTTACCCGGCTTGATGATATCTCGGGGGCCACATTTGCAGGCATATGCCACCATGGGCAGCCCGCAGGCCTGGGCCTCGAGCAGTGTCATGGGCAACCCCTCGTAGCGCGAGCTCATCAATACCAATGAACTGTGCATATAGGCATCTCTGATATTTTTGATGGGTGCGTGAAGTGCAATCTGCCCGTCCAATCCCAAGGCATGGATCTGGACCAGCATATCGCCCTGCAACGGCCCCTGTCCATAGATATCGAGCCTCCAGTCGGGACAGCGCGCATGGATAGTCTTCCATATTGCAATAAGCTCATCAAATCCCTTTTGGTAGTCGAACCGCCCGACAGCAATAGCGCGTTTCTCGGTAAGAGCTGCCCGAGCGGGAACTGTAAATGTATTGGCATTGGGGATAACTACACTATTTTTCAAGCCCTTCCAATAGGTATGGTCTTCATGGGTGAGCACCACAAAACGATCGTATTTCCGGGCCAAGACAAGATCTTGGGCACTGCGCCAGGTATTTACCAATTTCCAGAGTCCTTTGCGAGCGTATTGTAGCCGCTTGAACCGCGAAAAGTGAATCTCTAGCACTTTCTTGCTCCCATCCTGAACCGCATGCAGAAAACTGACATCGTGGTCAAACATGGAAATCACAATATCAGCCTTCAACGGCAGTAGAAGTGCTTCAAGCCGCTCGCGATGGATCCGCTGCCGACGTTTGTAGGACAACATTTTCTTAAAGATACCCAGTCCTTCATCGTCGGTATAATTGATGGCAAGGTCTACCTGACAGATCAAAGGATCGAGCTCAAAATGAGGCAAACGGGCTTTCTGATCTGTGGTTACGATCGTCAGTTCGTACCCCATCCGTGCCAGGTAGTTGGCCTTATTGGCCAGTACGCGCTCCATGCCACCAGCATTATACGTTCCCAGTATGGAATACACTATTTTCATTTTCGACAGTAAGTTTAGAGGTGAATAAAGAACCCTGTATGCCCTCAATGCAATAAAACAGGGCATAAATCAGAAATATATCAGTCGATACCTTAATCCAGATGATAAAAGAGAAGGCCAACAGCGACAGGAATAAAAGCTTATAGTGACTATACCTGTACAGGAAAGACAGCGCATTAAAAATGAAAAAGCTGGCAAAGACACTGAATCCGGCCAGGCCACAGTAGAGCACAAAACGGCAATAGCCGATGTCGGTGTTAAAGACCCAGCCGTCAAAGAGACCGGTACCGATAAGCCAGGTGCGGGTATCTGTGGGCCAGATCCACATATTGGTGGTCAGCTTGTCGGTCGAATCGGTCCTAAACTCTCCCGTCTCGAAATAATTAAAGAAACCTTCGAAAGCAAAGCGCATATACTCCCTAAAAAGCTCGTTGTGTGCATAGAAGTACATGGCGACCAAAACCGCCAATAGTATGAGGATGGATAGTAGCGTAAAGAAACGAACAAACTCGATACGGATAACACGGTGGAAAAGTCCGGTCGTGAAGAGTATAATCAACAAGCCTATCAGCCCGCCAATCGAGGTAGTTCGTGCAATGATGTTGCCCAAAATCAAGATGGTAAAGAAGACGATCAATAACAGGGCCGTCAATAATGTGTGGCGTTTGTGAAACAGGTCCTGTCTAACAAGGGAAGACAGCATAATCAGCACAACGGAGAACCGGACGCCGGCATTGTCTAAGGCGGCTCCGATGCCATAGAGGCGATCTACCTCCTTAACAAAGGCTTGCCCCTGTTCGATATATCGATCTACCAGAGACTGCATAGCCGGCGAGCTATCGATCCATAAGGCGAGTATACACTGCGCAAGACAGACAGCTGCCAAGTAATAAGTGAGGAGATGAAAATTGATATAGCCATGCAGCTGACGGATGGCCATAACGACGGTATAGCCCGCCAGAAGCCATATGGTAAAACTCATGAAATAAGTGGCATACGCAAAATCATCGGTGCGGTTAACATCGGCAGCAATGTAACAGACCAGCGAAAAAACAAGAGCTAAACCTGTTGCTGTAAACAGCGGCCGGCTAATCGCTACCCGTTGGGAACGAAACAGCTGAAAGAACAGCAAGGGTGCCCCAATACCGGCCAAAATAATTTTGGTATTGACAGTGGGCGGTAAAAATGTAAAACCGAAAGAGAAGAAATAGCAGCTGACCAATAGGCCAACAAAAAAAATCATTAATCCTTTTATCATAGTGCTATTTATAGATGATACCATAGATGAACCGCAGCACAAGCAGGTAATAGGCGCGCACTGCCCAGTATTGTCTTTTGGACGCGAACCATTGCAAGAGGCGTGTATGCAGCGATGCCGAGCGATTGTGCAGAATGTAGCGGTCGGCACTGCTAAACCAGTTGGTCCAACGGATATAATCTGCTTTGCGTCCGGTCACCAACAATGGCAATTTGAGGGTTAACTTGAGGAAGTCGATACCGTGGCCTATATCGGCGGCATAGGTGCTTGCCCCAAGGCAGCGCTCGACTTCCTCGATATTGGTTTCCACCTCACGCATATGTTTTATCGAGAATAGTTTACTGATGGATCCGGCATTGTCCTGCCGGTAGTGATACAATACACGGTCCAGCAAACGGATGCGCTTGGCATGTATAAACAACTTCATTGTAACCAAGAGGTCTTCGCCCATATTGGCCCCGGGGATGAAGCGGATGGCGTGCTCTTCATACAGCGATCGACGCACCATAAACAGCCAAAGGTTCCAGCGCATGCGCCCGGCCAGCATGGCCCGGATCGCATCCAAAGGACTGGCACACGTGGGCTGTAGCATGGTACGTTCGCTTTTTTGAAATACAAGGCACCAGTGAAAGTACACGATGTCTGCCCTACTGTCTGCGGCTTCTTCCACACAGCTTTGAACGGCATCGGGTGCCAGACTGTCATCGGCATCGACGTACAGCACAAACTCACCCGAAGCATGATCCAGTCCTGTATTGCGGGTTTCGGCAACGCCTTTATTTTCGGCATGGGAGATAATTTTGGCCGAAAACCCCGATCGGCCACCAATATCCTCGGCAAATGCCTGCAGCATCGAGAGGCTGAGGTCGCTACTGGCATCGTCGACACAGATAAATTCGATATGTCCATAGGACTGCCGACGGAGCGACACCAATGTGCGTTCGAGCGTCTCTTGTGCGTTGTAGACCGGTGTGATAATACTGACTAAGGGTAACGTTTTCTTCATATGCGTGTTGTAATTAGTTGGGGAGTAAAATTGCGACCACCCGTTCGACGAGGTCCATATGTCTTGTACTGAACTTTCGCGCAAAGAGAAGATTGGAGGCCATCAGCCGATCAAAATCGGCGCTGGTCCATTCAATTAATTGTCCCTTATGCCAGCCGATCATGCGCTGACAATCGTGATCTTCACGACCGGTTTGATGCCGCTTAAACCGAAAGCTGGAATTATAGCAAAGCGTCTGGATAAAGATTTCGTCGCTGCAGAAGGTATTTTGATACATCTCGAGCACCGCACTTTTGTGCGTCAACACATAGCGAACAAATGCATCGGTGAGGCTAACCCATTGGGCGCCTTTTCTGAAGATCACATCTTGATTTTTGTATCGGCCAAAAAGCCATTGCAAACGCAAGCTTAGGGCTCGGGCGGCACGATAGTAGGATCCACAGATTCCCTTTACCTTCCGAAATCGGGTTGGATAAAGATGTACGCGACGGACTTTACGCTCGATCTCCTTGTCGCAGTTGCCTTTTTGAAATCCGATAAACTCCTGCCCCTGATGGGCGGCAAAAAAAGCATGAATCTCGTCCTGACTTTTTAGTGGAAGATCGACACCGGACAACAAGTGGTAGTAACCATACTGCTGCTGCGCAGCGGCTGCTTCAAAAAGATGATATTCCGCCGCAACGACAGAGACATCGCCCCAATGCACATCCACACGTGTATCCAATATGTAAAGACCCGCATGATGGGTGGCCAGTTGGGGCAACTGCGCTACCTTTTGATCAAAATGGATGTAGATGTCGTTGCGCTTATCGTCTAGGCACAGCAAAAGCTTCTCCAGTACCTCAAAATCGGTATGTGCCAGAATGAGGTAAGCATGTTTTAAGTTGTCCATATTAGCTATCCTGATCCTTTCCAGCGGGCATTGCCGCTTTTCTCTGTTTTAAAATCTGCTTGAGCTGAGCAATCGTATCTTCGGAAAAATAGGTCAGCTTGTGCAGGCTGGTTCGTAAAAAAATATCGGGATAGGCTATGGGGTAATCGCCGCCCGACAGTTTGGTTTGCAAGAGATGGGGGTAAACATCACTCACAAGAAAGCCTTGACCTGCCGATTTTTCTGCCGGTAGCAGCTGCTCATGTAAGATCTGAAAGAAAAAATAGTCGAGTGCCCCGTCCGCAGATTTCCAGTAATTGAGCAGCAGATGACAGAGCTGACCGAGAAGCGTATGCCTTTTTTTGGCGAAAATAATACTATTAAGCATCTTTACTTGATGATCCTGGTGCCAGCCCCAATAGTAGGCATAGCTGTTTTTCCAATAATCGGTATAGGATTCCTGAACGTCCCGCTGGTACACGAAATAGTCCTGCTCACAAAACTCGGCTGGCAACACATCCGTCAATAAGATGGTGGCGTCGAGCCAAACACCACCATAGACGTATAATAGGGCTAGACGGATGATATCCGAAAAAAAAGTGCGGTTGATAATATCTGCCTTTCGCTTTGACCAGATAAAATCGGGTATATCGAGGTAATGTGTCAACGTATAATCGTCCAGGCGAATAACGGTATAGTCGCCCCGGTACGTATCCACCGACTGAAAACAAAGCTTGACGACATCGGGCAGGCGGTCGGGTTGTATGCCTTGCCCCCAATATTGCCAGATCACCTTATTCGCCGGCAGTTCTATCTTGGGCTCCAAAGGGAAATGCTCAAGTTCGCCACGCTGATCCCGCGCGATCATCTGATTCCAAAACGCCACAACTATGCGGTGTTTACGTAAGATTTTCTGTTCACGGAGCATGCTCCAAGCTGTTTGTAAGACCGACTTCTTTATCATATGAGGTAAGCTAGTAGTTATAATTTGATCTGTTTTTTCCATGCACTGCGGAGTATGCCACAGAAAAAACGGTATTCCTCCAATTGAATGATCCAGCATACCGTTGCAAACGACACGATGTAACTGGAGAAAAGCAGAAAGGCTTCCATCCAGTCGGTAAGATCGTAGGGCAGCAGTGCAGTGCCCCACCAAACAGCAAAGCCAAGCATACATGAAAGGAATATACTGGGTAATAGATCAGACAGTTGCTGGCGCATCGAGTAATCCAGAAATTTAGCGGTGTAATGGGTATTGATAAATAACGATGCAAAAGACACCGCCACCTGACCCCAGATTAAACCAAAAACGCCGTACTGCAAACCTACCACTACAGCAATGACAATGCAGATCTTCTTAACGATTTCGAGCTTGAGATAGAGGTCTGACCGCCCCTTGACCTGCAATACATTGAGGTTATAATTGTGAATAGGCTGAAAAAGCGCTCCCAAAGCCATTAGCTGGAAATATGGAACTGCTGGTAGCCATTTTGCGCCAAGCAAGAGCCTGATAATGGGCTCCGCCGCAATCACCATCAACGAAATTGTCGGCGCGATAATAAAGATAACGAGCTTGAGTACACGCCGGTAGGCTCGGCGCAATTGCTCATCATCGGTACTGAATTTAGCAAACAGCGGATATGTTACCTTGTCCAATGCTGTGGAAATGTTGTTGATCGGCAGATTTTTCAGTGACTCGGCCCGGTTGTAATAACCCAGCACGGTCTCCGAAAATCGCTTCCCGATCACAATGGAATATACGTTATTAAAAACAACATTGAGCAGCGCAGAAAGCGTGAGGCGGATACCAAATGCAAAATGATAGTTAAACTTTTCGCGGTCAAATGTAAAGGTAGGCCGCCAGTCACTGTAAAACCAAAATTGCAGTGTGCACAGCAGATTTTGCAGCAAAACTGAAAAAACCAATGACCACACACCCACGCCTGCCAATGCAAATCCAACACCTACAACGCCCCCTACGATAACAGATGGAAGGCGCACTTTGAAGGCGGTCTTAAAATCGAGCTTTTTATCGAAAAGCACGCCCTGTACATTGACAAAGCTGTCGATAATCAGCACTATACTGTAAACGCGGATGACGGGTACCAAAATTGGTCTTGCGTAGAACTGTCCAATCCAGGGCGCGGCAATAAATACAAGCAGATATAACACCGCTGTAGTAGCCATATTAAACCAGAAAACGGTGGATAGATCGCGCTCGTCTACGGACTGCGTGCGTACAAGGCTGCTGCTCATTCCACCGTTGATCAGAACGGTAGATATATTTATAACCACATTAAACAGTGCAATCGTCCCAAAATCTGCGGGCATCAGCAGGCGGGCCAACACCAGATTGACCACAAAGGAAACCAGTTGTACACCAAACTGGCTCATAAACACCCAGACTGCTCCCGTTGCGACTTGTTTCTTTAGCTCCATGTGAAATCGATGATTAAGCCAGCTGTTTAGTCAGTGCCTGATATTTTGCTTTTAATGGAAGGGGGAAAGCAGTCAGCAGCCCACGCTGCAGCTCCCTAAGATCCGTCTGGCAATTTGCCTTTTCCCAATGGGAGGCAAACAAGCTCTTCCAGCTTTCTTCGCTGGCTAAAATGTCATCCAGCTGATCAAAACCCTGGTAAGACGGGATATCGACGGAACTAAAGTAATCGTCAAACTTAAAGCCGTCGGTATCAATATAGCCCATTTTGATCCACAATGCGGGTATGCCGTAGGCATGGGCGACAATCAGCCCATGCAAAGAAGACGAAAGGATATACGCGCAGTCTGTGATCTCGTCGACAATACGCTCCACGTCGACCGTACGAAAATCGATCAGATTGAGATCTGGCCCAAACTTTTCCCGAAAAGCATCTACTTCTTTCCAATGCGGAATGACACCGAGCTGCTTGGTCTTCTTTTCCTTGCCCCGAAGCCAGAGCGGAAGCAACACCGCCGGATCACCGAAGGTATCGCAGCGCGGATACCCCATGGCCTCCAGCTTCTGACTGGTATGCTTTCCGCGGACGGCATAAAGGCGCCCACCTCCAAATGGATCGTCGGCATTCATAAACCCTGCACCCCAAACAGACGATTGATTATTGCCCCAGCGGATAACGGAACCCACCGCAATCAACGAGGCCTGCGAAGGCCAAAGAATGCTGCGAAAGGCCGAAAGACGAAAACGAAGGAGATTTTTACTCATTTTTTTTAATCGGTCCTTCGCAGAAGGATCCCAGCTTTTATACTGCACACGAAGGCCTGTGAGCTCTGCAATCAAACGGGGGCTGAGCGCATCACCAAAATTCTTTCCGTCCCAATAGATCAGGTTAACTGTTTTCATACGTTGCTAATTGGCTGTTGGTTTTGATATAAACTGTAAAATCGCTTTCTAATGTACGGCGCAATCCATCCTGCAAAGCAAAGGGAGGCTGAAATCCGGTTTCCAGCGCTTTGGATGAATCGTATTGGGTGACCGCGCAAAATTTGCGGACGCGAACGGAGCTGATTGCCAATTTGCGGCGCAGGATAAAAGCAAGGGCATCAAAAGCGTAACCGCCCAAGAGGCCAAGCGAATAGGGTATTCGCAACGTAGGAATTTGTTTACCAAGCACTTTGCCCGTATAATACACCAGATCGTTGGTGGTGAGATCGGGCTTATCGCCGTAATTGTACAGATTGTACCCGGTTGACTGGTCTGAAATCAGGTAGGCAATAAACGCCACAATATTACCGATGTAAGACATTGATTTCTGATTGTTTCCTTTACCGATCATCATAAATTTGCCCGAAGCAATCTGCTGCAACAGATTATAGACATTGCCCCGGTTGCCCTCGCCAAAAATAACCGTGGGCCGGATGACCTGGACGTTCCAGTCGGCATGGACAGCATACCACTTTTGCAACACGTGCTCAGCTTGTAGCTTGCTTTTCCCATAGTGGTTGAAGGGGGCTACCGCTGTCGTTTCACTTGGATTGGCTTTACCTAGACCATATACCGCTACAGAACTCGTAAAAACAATGCGTGTGATTGCATTGGCCTGCATGGCGTAGAGTGTATTTTCCATCCCATTGACGTTGACGTCGTAATATTTTGATACCGGGGTAACGTCATCCCGGTGTTCTGCGGCCAGGAGCACTACTTGATGTACTCCCTGAAGTAGACCGCACAGGGCATCACGGTCTTGCACATTACCGATACGGGTAAGTTGTGGATATTTTTCACTGATGACTTTATCGATAATCACGACATCGTGATCGGTCGTATGGAGCAAGAGGTCGGTTAGTCTTGTTCCTACAAAACCGGATCCTCCAATTAAAGCTATTTTCATCTGTAATGTTTACTTGTTATAGATTGATAAATAATTGCAGTTTGGCGATGAGCTGTCTTTTATCCAAAACATTGAACAGACAGTGAAAGCCTCCCCAGAAAAGCAGATCGACCAGCACAACCAGGTTGTTGCTGACGTACCGTACAGCCACAATATTAAAGAGGCAAAACAGCAGCGTCATGAGCAGGATAAAGATCAGGGCACTATGCCGGCTCAATCCCGCCCGGAGCAACTTGTGGTGCAGGTGATTTCGATCGGGTTTAAAGATCGGCTTACCGATACGCCAGCGGACAAACATGACCCGGGCCACATCCAGCACCGGCACAATGAGGGTAGAAAAAGCGACCACAATAGCGCCATCGGAAAAGGGTTTGATAAAGTGGTTGTTCATGGAAAAACTGACCACCAGAAAAGCAATGGAAAAACCCAGTGTCATACTTCCTGTATCGCCCATAAAGATGCGCCGACGCCGACGTGTAGTGCCAAAGACATTGAGATAAAAGAATGGGAGTATTACAGCAACCGTGATAAAAGCAAAAATGGCATGCAACCAGGCGCCATAATAAGCGAACAGCACACCTAAAACCGCCAAACCGATCGTTACCACGCCTGAACAGAGCCCGTCGATGCCGTCAATCAGATTAATGGCATTGATAATCAACACCACGACAAAAACAGTAAGCGGCATACCAAGCCAGGCCGGGATACCAATAACGAAGCCCAGTCCATACAGATCATTGATCCACACGCCACTCAGAGGCAACAGGCAGGCTACCATAATCTGGGCCACAAATTTCCATTTGTAGCTCACCCCAATCAGGTTATCGCCGATACCGATCATAAAGAGGATAACCAGGCCGCAGACCAACAAGGCCATACTCGGCAGGATAATCCACGACGCGACCTGCAGGTCGATATTGCCGACATTGAGCTTATACAAACTGACAAAAGTAATGACCAGGATACAGCATTGAATAGGGGCAAAAGCAACCCCGCCCAGTCTCGGGACAATATGCTGGTGAAGTTTGCGGGAATCAATCGGATCGAACAATCGCTTCCGGTAAGAAATCAGTAAGATATAAGGGAGCATTCCCCAGCTCAATAACATCGCACAAAGAAAAGGCAATAGTACAGTGCCGTACTTCATCAAATCCAAACTGTTCATGGTGATCTAATCTATTTGTTGTAAAAATTTTCGCTCCATGCCTAGGGGTACATTGACTTTTCGAGGAATGGAATAAGCGCATCCAACCCCATCGCTGTCTTAACCTCCTCGCTGGCGGCGTCCAATAAAACGAGCCTCGGAAACGAAGAAAGAGAGAAGTAGGATTGTACCCCGCCCTTCCCTTTCAGGTCGAAACCGTTGATCCACTGCGACGGAATATGCTCCCGGTAGGTATTCCAATGGCTTAAATCGCCGTTGACGCAGATGGCCACCACATTGACCTTGCCCGATGCCACTTCTTTTGCCAAAGGCACCGATTGCTTCATCGCGGCAATCAGTGCCAGACTTTCCTCCGCTTCGGGGTCATAAAAAACCAACAATTTGTACGCCCCCTTCACATCTTTCAGCAGATGACGTGTACCATCAATGTCTATAAATTCATATGCGGATGCGATCAATTTTCCCTGTTGCGCATCAGGATAACGGCCATTGCTCTGACAGGCCAACAGGAAAATTGAAAGCACATATGCGCAATATAAATGGATGGATTTCATTGGAATGAATAAGAGTACTTTATGAAATTATTTGGCGATCGTAATAACTGCGCGGCTGAGACGAGGATCATCGTAATACATATTGTCGACACCCCCTTCATAAGCCAGTTCGAGCTGCTGCGGCGATACATTAAACTCTTTGACCAATACATTATAAATAGCCTGGGCGCGTTCACGGCTCAGACGATCGTTGATGGCTGTGGTACCGGTTCCTTTATCGGCATACCCGGTCACTTTATAGGTAATGTTTTTATTGCCGGCCTGGATCACTTTCGCAAAGAAGCCCAAGTTGACACGCGCTTCATTGCTTACGACGCTTTGATTGATCGGAAAGGTCACCAATATAGGAGCTGCCAATATTTTTTCTTCTACCCGGATATCGGTAATGGTTTTGCCCTGCGATGCTGCCAATTGCGCCTTGAGGGCTTCATTGTCTTCAGCAAGCTGCTGTACATTTTCGCGAAGGCTGTTTAAAAGTGCATCGCTGTAGCTGATCACGACAGAACTTGGTTTTTCCCAACCCCGCTTTTTAAACTTGTACGTCAGCCCCAGTGCAGCACTCAAATTGCCGTCTTGGCTACGGTTGCCGGTTTCACCATCAAAACGATCGTTGACCATGGCTCCGCGCACATCAAACGTGAGGTCCAACGCATCGCTGAGTCGGAAACTGTTGTAAATACCGATGTTTGCACTCACTTCTTTCTGGGTAGGCGCATCGTTGGTAACCATCCAACCTAGGCCAACATACGGGCTGATGTTATAAAAACGATCTTTCTTGTAGCCCGAAAGAATATTGGACAGATTGAATAATACATCGCCATGGATATGGAAGTAATTAAATTCCTGGTTGTATAGCCAGTACCCCTCCCAAGGTTTCCCTGCATATTGCACGCCCGTGGAATGGCTTCCATTTTGCGTTAGTCCTTTCACTTTAAAACCGGTCAGCCCTGCGCGCACGCCTATACCGGGACTGAACCATTTGCCCAGGTTAAATTCAAAACTAGGTGTCAATCGTTCGGAAAACTTCATCTGCTTGTTGTGGTCACCAAAATAAATCTGGGCTCCGGCCCCGGCATTGATAAACCAGTTGTCCCAAAAGCGATTGGTTTCGACTCGATAGCGGTCTGTTGATACGGTGATGACAGTATCTGGTTTTACATCGATTTGCTGTGCTTGGGAAAGCTTGCCCCCCGCTACAGCAGCAAGCAATAATAATGTCTTTTTCAAAATCATCTTCGGTAAAATTGTTGTTGAATACTAATGGATAATATTGCCTTATTATCTTCAGCAAAATTGGCCAAAACAAAATTTCGATACACTATAGCGCGATATACCTTTGGCTTTACGTTTTCGGAAAAAAACGCCAGATAACCTATAATTTAATAGAAGGAAGGAGTTAACTCCGCAATCGGCGTGATTGAAACGATAATTTTGCTTAATAGAAAAGTTAAATTTTCTTTAAAAAGAAAACATATTTCAACGAATGATAAGCGCTCCAGCTACACAAAATCATGCAAGCCGCTCATCCTGTAGTATTTGACCTACAAAAGGTAAAAAGAGTGGCTAAATCCTTTTTTTAGCGCACAGCCGTTTTATGAAAAGAGAAATTTATAATAAAAATAACGGCCAAATTAAATGGATTTTGGACGATACTACCTGCAGACGCAAACGTGGATACAACGGATTCCATCAGGATTATACTTGGCTAAAAGGAGAGGCAGCAGGATTGCACCTTGATAGATCAACTTCCTGCATATCATGCGAGGCAACAGGATTGACCTTGATGGATCAACTTCCTGCATATCATGCGGGGATACAATGGGTAACTATAGCCCACCCTGGGCTTGTAAAAGCATAGCCACTTTACCCTATGGGAAAATAAAAAAGATAGTCTTCGGCCTTTTGTACAGGATAGAAACCGACATAAAAAACCCGTATAATTAATTATTAAACAGACACTTAAATATATGAAAGATGGATAGAACGCAGCGAACACCTGTTTAAAGGGGCGTTCTTAAGCGCTGGAAGTATTCTGAAGGTGGAATACCTTTTACTGCTTTAAAGACAGATGAGAATTTGCTGATACTTGAAAATCCGGCCTTTTCGGCTAAAACCGAGAACTTGACGTTGAGTAGGTCAGGATCACGTTCAACACAGGAAATTAAATACTCTATGCGTGCCTGTTGGATATAATTGTTAAAATCCATTCCGACGTAACGATTCAAAATATAGGATACATACCGTGGGTTGGTACCCAACAAATCGGCTAAATCTTGCAGCGAGACTCCTTTTTTGAGAAAAAATCGACCCTCTTGTGCTTTTTGAAACTGCTCAACCAAACGGTCTTCGGTCACCTTACTGATAAGAACACCTGAGCGCACAAGCTCCTCTCCCTCACCGGCCGCCTCTTGCTGTCCGGCGTTATCTACCTCTTTTTCGTTCACCATTGGGATAGCAATCGTGCTGACTTTTTGCCGGGATCGCTTAATATGCCGGATGAAATATAGCAATAACATCAGGTTCGCTATCGAAAGAATACAGTTGATCAGGATAATTAAGTCGTTGTAACCGATTTTTACGTTCATTTTTACTTCGATTTGGATTGTGCTTGCTGTAGAGAATGCCTATAATCTTATTATTACAGCTAACCATAATAATACAGACGACACTAATTTGCGTCAAAAAGGGATAATAACGATTCCTTTTTTTCGTCTATAAGATCTTTTGTAGAAATCTCGCTACTTGCGTGTCGTCTAAAAGCCACAAAAATTGAGCGGTGAAGATTTCCAAACTATGGTCTCTACACATTTTTATTGGAAAAAGAGTTTTATTTCTGCTGCAAAAAAGCATCTTTCGAAGCTTAACACATAGGTAGCTTAGCGTACGCCCTTGAACGCGAAACTCACGCACGTTAAATGACTTCTTTCGCCACAGCATTACTGATAAAGATAATTTAATTCAAAACCACAATTATAGTTAAACATATATTACCTACAAATAGCAAATATTAGGTATTTTGTAACTACACTATGACAAATTATTGTGAATTCTTTCGTTAAAGAATTAAAAAACTTTTTCCGATAGTTACTCAAAGAAGAATATTCCTATTTTTGAAATGCTAAAAAGCGATTTTTCGATCGAGCAATAGGCTAAAAATAATTTTCAAGCAGTCTCTACCTATACAACTTCATGAAACATAATATAATCACGATCTCCACAAAATGGATCGCTGTCTAAAACACACACACAAAGCATTTGCGCTGCAAATTCAAAAAAAATGGAAAAGAAAAACAAAAAAGAAAATTCTGACGAACAAAAGATTCCCGTAAATGAAAGACTCCAAATGGCGGTTGCCAGTATTCTCGAAGGCCGATTTTTTATCGAAGAAGCGGTAGAAAAATACCGAATACTCCCCTCAAGCATTATTCAGGAATTGAGAAGAATTCAAAAACTGAAAAAAGCATCTGCCCAACCTCATAAAAAAAAGAACTAATGATCTTACGCAAAAATGCCTCACGTTGATTTATGCGATCTAGATTAGATGTTCTTTTTATGGATAATTTAATATTCTTTTGTAATTTGCCCTTACATGAATGTGTTGTACTTCGCGACCAACCTATTCTATTGCCTTACTTAAACACGAATTTTATTGATATTGCATTATGGAGGTACCTTCATCAACGAAATTGTCCCAAACACGTTACCGCATCGCGGAATTGATCTTGGAGTTTATCCACCCCGTAGATTACGCTTTGCCTCAGCTCCTTCCTTCTTTTAGGGATTTTCAATGGCAAGACTTGAACGAAGAAACGAATATTCGCATCACGATCAGCCAAGGTAGCGCACCGGAAGCTGAAGATTTGGGACTGCTCCGCACGGATGAGTCTATTGCATGGGGTGATCGATTTCGGTTTTATGAACGAGCGGATGGTTTTGTCACGACTATCGTGAACGAGCAAGGGGATGACCTATGGTATCTGCATAGTGAGCGAAACTTTAAGCACTCCACCCTTTATGTACCTCGTAGTTCCACCGCAGAACAGGGTGCTGTGATTACTTGGATGGCGATGATGATATTTGGCCAGGCCAGCCTTTTACACAATACGATCATGATCCACGCTTCGGTGATCAACCATGATGGTAAGGGAGTGGCATTTCTAGGCAAGAGCGGAACGGGCAAAAGCACTCATAGCCGGCTGTGGCTACAACACATTCCAAATAGCATTTTGCTCAATGACGATAATCCTGCCGTCAGCATCACGGCGGAAGGAACGTTCATATATGGGACACCCTGGAGCGGAAAAACACCTTGTTATAAAGATGAGAAACTACCTTTACAGGGATTTGTACGCCTACAGCAAGCTCCAGTAAATGAGTTTGAGTGGCAGACCGGACTGAAAGGCTTTATCGCCGTATTGCCCAGCTGTACATCTATCCGCTGGAACAAGGAGTTGTTTGCCAATATGAATACGATTCTGGAAAAGATAATCGCACAGGTTCCTGTCGGTTATTTAAAATGTTTGCCGAATACCGCTGCAGCAGCGTTGTGCCATTCGGCGCTCTTTCCGCACGAATAATACCTTAAAAGATCCCCTAAGATTTGTACATGACTTAGGGGATTTTTTTTACACCAATGCCACGACAGTTTACAGCGGGATGTGGTTATTGAATGCTCCAGTTGTTAGTTTGTTGCAACAGTACCTCGTACACATCGCACGTAACTTGGACTTGTGCGGAACGAAGTATCAAAACCCGTGCTGCTCTCACTAACCCGCCATTGATTCCCGTGCATAGTTCCGAAATAATCTCTGGAACCGAATGCCCAATAGAACCCCGAAAAAGATATGCTGATTGGCGCGCGAGTTCGGCTCCACAATGTGCTCGATGGAATTTGAGCACTTCCCCAGGCCAGATCAGGCGTCTTGGGCAACACAACAGAAGAACTTCCTTTAACAACTCGAACGCCTTGTTTTCCATTTTCTGTAACCAACGTTTTTGTCGATCCAATAAAAATGGACTGCCAATCCGCATGCGATGGGGTTCTCCAGCCTCCACCGTTGATGTTAGCTCGGGTACAGGGATCTCCTACAGGGTTATAAGCGTATGTTTCTCCGCTTCTAAAGCTTCTCCATCCAAACGCTGTTCCTAAATCGAGCGTATTGGCAAATGAATAGACATTATTGGATTCGATTAAATTACCGGGAGCCCATTCTAACCCATTAATCACCGTTGAACCTTTTTTAAGCGTCAGACTTAAATCGTAAGACTTTCCTTTTTCTAACGGCACATTAGGAATTGTCAAGTTTTTTACTTCTCCTCCAACCTGGAGACCATCAATTTTTAGCGTCCCTAAACCATCTGGGGCTGCGATCATAAACGCTGAAGATTGTGCAAATTTTTTGGTCGCATCGCTAACAAGCGTTACCGTCTTACCTCCTGAAATGATATCAGCAGATTTGTACTGAACACTGGCATCACTCACTTTTAAAGAAAAAGCATTGTAATGGGGAGACATGCGCCATACACCTAAACTATTGATATCTCCGATCTCTTTCGTGTCTAAACTGACGGTGATCTGGGAAAATAGATGCTCAAACAATACATTGATGTAATTCGTTCCAGCATCCAATACTCGATCTACACGTGCGTACATCTGATCTAAATCCTGTCCTCCACTTCGGCTAAGTAGCCCGTCAACAACGGCGTTATTAAGACTTAAGCTGGAAGCGGGCAAACCTACCTCGTACGTTTTGGTATGGTTGCTTTGGAATATGAAAGTATAAGGCTTACCGGCATCGAATGTATGTTCTCCGCCCGAAATTGGGGTACTATTACCAACCACGAATCGGTTGTATCCTTTATATGTACCATCTTTGTCATAGTACGTAACAGCATATCTGATACCGCCTTCCACTGCTAACCGTCCCGCATTAGCACGGTTTACGGTACTTCCAACTTTTTGTGCACCTTGATCTGGCGAACTTTCGGTCAACACCCATTCTAAGGCATAACCTCCACCAACTGGTATAATGGAACGATGTGCATCATTACTTGCCTTGGCCGCGCTGGCTTTAGTTTTAACTTCTGCATTGGTACTGCCGTTGCTTACCGCTGTAGCGAAAATTACGGATGCCTTACCTCCTTCGGCTTCTAGCTGTGTTTCTTCCCGTTCGCAGGAATTAAATAAGGAAGCCAGAAAGAACAATCCAGCATTCAGAAACAGACTATATTTAATTTTAATTTCCATTGTTTTAGCTTTTTGAATTACCATTCGATTTCCCATTTTTTGTTCTCTCCAGGCTTCCACTCATGATCAATTCCGCTACCATAGCTATCGCCCGGAATCACATTGGCCGAACTAGCGGCAAGCGAATTCTCCATTAGAATGTCCACGACCTGAAGACGGGGCGGAACATATACTTCCCTAACATTTTTAATTTCTTTTTCCATTTTTAAGTGTCATAATGTAATTTTCTTTCTATTGATTTTAACACGAATACTCGGCTCCACTGCTAGCAGTAAAAGCATACAAATCAATACATTAGTCAACAAACCACAAACAATGAAGGCTGAAAAGAGCAAATATTAGGCACATACGGTATAACTTATAACTAAACATTGGTAGCCGATACTTTACAATATGAATTATTCAGACCTATTAATGATGAAATTTTAAAAGCGGAGGTTAAAAAACTTTATATTCGAAGCTTAGTAAAAAACTAACACAATGAAAAAGCTTAAAATTGCGGTAATTTTAGACGACGAGAAATTATTTGCCAATTCATTCTCACTTTTACTAGAAAAGTACAACATATTTGACTACGTGCACGTATTTACTAAGTACAGTGAAATGATGGCTTATTTACTGGAAGATGAACGAAATAATATTCATTTCTTCTTGGATTATTTTCTGGGAAACGATAATGGCGTGACTGTGCTTCAAGATATCAAAAAGCTGGTCAAACATTCTTCATTCATCTTCCTATCTTCTACAAACAGTCCACATATTATTAATAGCATGCTCCAAGTGAGACCCAATGGGATCATTAGCAAATCTTGCGAAATTTCCACCTTAATGGCATGTTTAAAATCAATAGAAAAAAAAGAATTCTTTATGGAGGAATCTTTGCAAGACCTAATTAAAAATACAGCAAGCATTTCACTGGCGTTTTCTAAAAGAGAAATACAGCTCCTTTACCTTTTTATGAATGGATTTAGTATTGCTCAGGCAGCTGAAAAAGCCTGCCTAAGTACACATACGATTATTACCTATCGCAGAAAAATGATGGCCAAAACAAAATGTAACTCCATTTTACAATTATTAAAAATCGTTAAGGAAAATGGAATTATCAATTAAATCATCGTTTTTTACAATCCTTTGTATTCTCCTAAACATCTCCAATGCGAATTGCCAATTCGAAAATTATGATTTTGCTACTATCTTCGATAATAAAAAAACTAGTCGAATAGCATATTTTGATAAAATGGATCTTTGGGTCGATCAACAGTTTTCCAAAGGCGTCACATTTCCGCGGGAAAAGCTAGTGGAACACTTGAAGACGTACAAAGAATACACAAAAGAATCTGATGATTTTGTGCCCTATAGAATTAATTACTACATTATGCTTGCCAATAATGCGGAATATTCCAATCGCAATGGAGAGTGTATTTATTATCTTGAAAAGGCTGAAAAGGAAATCAATGATTTTTATGGCCAAAAGGCATTAATGGTGGCGGGAAGGAAAATCAATGTTTATTTAGAAAACCGAAACTACAAAAAGGTACTTGAAACCTATGATGCCAACCTTCTTTATCTTTCTTCTTTTCCAAAGCTTATTCAACAAAGCAAAGTAAACTTAAATATTTCAATGACTTACATTTCTATCCTTAATCCGGCGATTGAAGCATTCGTTGCCACAGGAGATTATACAGGAGCAGAAAAAGTATATGCCCTCTCTGAAAGGATTTATGCTGAGCTTAAGAAAAAGCTTCCTCAGGACAATACCTCAGCTCAACATGTAAACTTTTATCAAGCACACATTCGCTATCAGCAAAGTCTAATAGGATCTTTTCCATCAACAATGGCAGTTGAAGCGCTTGCCGACATGAAAAAAGCGATTTATAATAACATCATACAGGAGAAAGAGATCAGCAACAATATTCGAAGTAAGTACTACCTATCCAAAGCGAATTACTATTATAAAATACAAAATAAAGATTCAACCTACAGGTACCTGGATTCGCTGAGAAGCATACCATTTTTAAAAGAAGAACAACATTATCAAGCCAATGCTTTGACGACATTAATTGCTGAAAAAGAGGGTGATTTTTTTACTGCCTATACCAAAATGAAAAAAGTTGCCCATTCGACAGATTCATTAAGGGCATTGTTGGTAGATGATATCGATAATTTAGTGTATTCACACACGCAATCTGAGATAAATAGAGAACTGTTAAATATTGCTCAAAAGAAAGAAAATATTAGGAGACTATGGATCATTGGCCTAATTGGCCTATTTACTACCGTCGCGCTAATAGCGTATTACCTATTTAAAAAAAGAGATTCGAAGTCGAAAAAACGTATCGAGGAATTGGACAGAGAGGTAAACCTCCAAATTTCCGTCATGGAGGAGCGTCTGGAGCATATAAGAAGAGAGGAGAAGAACAAGCTAGCGCAAGATCTTCATGATTCTTTTGCAAGCAAGCTTGCCAGTATCAAACAGCGATTAAGAATATTGAAACATGACGAGATGACTTCAGAACAAAATGAAAACATTGAAGTCCTGATTCACATTTCGAATGAGCTCTATAACGAGGCCCGTAGGCAGAGCCACGAATTAAATGATGAGGATTATCTAATTAGCGAAAGTACTTACATCGACAATTTACTGAAAATCATCAAGTATGCCTTACCAAAAGGGGAATATGAAACTGAAATAAATATTGATCCGGGCGCACTGGAGATTGCATCGCTCGAGATAAGGATTCAGCTCATCTATATTTTTCAAGAAATTTTAACAAACATAATTAAACATGCAAAGGCCAAAAAAATACAGCTATCCATCTATAAAGAAAATAATATATTGACTATTTTAATTGAAGATAACGGTAGAGGCTTCAACGCTCAAAAGCAGCTTAATTATGGTTTGGGGTTTAAGTCTATCACAAATAGACTGGAAAAAATAAATGGTAAAATGGCCATTACATCTGAGGTAAATCGAACCTCCGTTTTTATTGAAATAGTGTGTACCTAGGCGATGCTGCCCCAATTCGATTGTATTTCCGAACGAATAATAACCTAAAAAAATCCCCTAAGTTGTATGCTTAGGGGATTTTTAAAACACATATGTCTTGATTAACGTTTCTTGATCATGCCGCGATCTGGTCGGATATTGACCTCTCCTCCTTTGAGGGTACGATATCCTTTGCGACTTACAGCGTTAATGGAAGCTTTGGTCGTGATACCTGGCGCAGCATCGTTCAATGCTGTCGCAAGCATGGTCTCTTTTTTATTCCCCACATCAGCAAATACATAATCTTCTATATTACGTTTATCGGGAACAAGTCCATCCCAATAGTCAGAAAAACCAGCAGAATTTTTCAATAGAAAGGAAACTGGCCAGAAAGAAACTTTGTTTTGGACGACCTGCTCAAAGAAACCTACCGGTTTGCCGTAAGTACGCGTACCGGAGGCTATGATCTGTACTTGCATATATGGTTTCAGTACATTGATCAGCATTTCGGCAGCAGATGCTGTACTTTCGCTCACCAGGAAGTAGACTTTATTGAGGCTTAAATTGCTCTTACCTTCAAACTTGGTATCCTGAAACATATTATTGATACTTGGCGTGGATTTGATGTAATTGTTTACTTCATAGGTAAGCATCAATTTGCCCTTGGTAGTTGCACCACCGATTTTATCAGCAATATAGGCAGAAGCATCGACATAACCGCCGCCATTATAGCGCAGATCAACGATCAGGCTTTTAATCTGCTTATCCTGAAACTTGGTAAAGACAGCATCAATCGCCGACTTGTTCGCTATCCCTTCGCTACTTGATCCCGAAGCGGCCGGGTCTTCTATTTGTTCAAAGGAAGACAGGGCAAGATAGCCCACATTGTTTCCGGTTGACTCATAGATAGTATCTTTATAAATCGGATTAATGGTATAACCATTTGCATAAGTAAGATCCTTTGTCGTTGTTGTCCCGTCTTGATGTTTCACTTTTAACTTAAGTGTACCAGCGTCAAGTGCGGCATTCAGTTTGTTCCGAATTTTATCCCGGTCACTTTCATTAAAGCTACAATTTTGGCCTTCACAGGTTACAGCAAATGAATAATCTGTGTCGTCACCTACAGCAGTAATATAATCCGACCGTTTTAAACCAGCTCTCTGCGCAGGTGAACCACCTTCTACAAAATAGATAATTGGATAAGCTGTTATTCCGTCTTCCGTCCCAAAACTAGTATAAATGCCATACCCGTCGTTGGTATCCATCTTGAGCCTTCCGGTAGCTGTAGTTGCCGTGTTATAACCGTCGAGCCCCACGATATACGAAAACCGGTCGAATACACCGCCTGAATAGGCTGCACGCGCTGGTGTCAGTCGCTTGAGTGCGGCAAGCACGGCATCGGCAGAACTGTATTGATCGGTAAACTTGGAAGGATCGGCTTTATAGTCAGGAATGGATGTCTCCCAAAGGGAATATAATTTATAATATTTGTAAATATCATCCTTAATTAACTGCGCTTCGGTACGCTCGGTAACAACGGGCTCGAGTTCTGGCTCAGGTTTAGGGTTATCCTTTTTACAGGCAACGACAACCAGCCCTGTCAGCGCTATACCAACAAACTTCCCCACTCGGATTAAAGTCTTTAATTTCATAGTTGAAACATGTGTAAAACAAACATAAAAAATTTAATCCTATCTGCAATAAAAAAAACACGCTAGCCATGGGGAGTGCCAGCGTGTTTACTACCTATTGAAAAACGTTAGAATAACAACCCATCCTAGAGAAAGTTTTAAAAAAGATAAAAATCTTTAGATTTTTATCTTTTTTAAAACTTTTACTCATATTTATAGGGTATTTTATCCTTTAACACATCAGAACTGTCAGTTATTTCAGTTTATTGATATGATAGACTTGTGTTACTCCAGGATCAATTTCAGCACCTTTTTTAACGCTGTTGTTCTTAATGTTATATTCGTAGATAAACCACTTGGATGCGGGCGTTTTTACGGCGGTATAGAGATTGCCATCTTGAATCAAGTTAATAGTGGTCGTAGGGTCGCCACCTGTCATTTCGGCCAAGTTAGCAACGATTCTCTTATTGGCCACATCGATAACATATGGCCTGATATACGCTTTACCGTCTCCCAACCAAGCGAGATCACCGCCTTTTACGGCATAGTCTTTCAGATCGTATAAATAGCTTTTGTCAAATTCCGTCTGTCCATTATTGACACGCAAGATCGCAAAAGTACCATCTGTTTTACCACGCGTCAAAAGATAAAGATTGTTGTTATCATCAAGAAAAGAATAGTTTTCACGCTGCCAGTGACCAGCTACATAGCTCGTTCTGTCATCGCTCATGATATGACCGTTGGCCATACTTGGGTAATCGCAGATATAGGCGTAAGCTTTTGTGTTGACAGGCTTATAATCGGAATCGTAGTAGAAAAATCCAAAATAGGCCTTGCCTCCAGCAACGCGCATACTGGTCACATTGAGGATCGTCGGATCGACCGTTCCATCTTTCTTATATACGGTATAATCCAACATCGGGATCTGCGCTTTTAAAGTCTTATTCAGCGTCATATCCTTTGTGTTCATAAAGTAAATATCTTTTTCAAATATTTTTTTCTCTAGGTTGGCATCACTGGCTCCTGTACTTGTAAAGACAATTTCGTCGTTTGTGCTAAATTGGCTGGCAACTTTTCCAAGGTAAAAATCACTCGGAAACGCATAATTATCTACTTCTTTGAATAGAAGCCCTTGCGGGGTTTGTACCAATTGGTGCTTACTGAAACGTGTACCATCGTTGGACAGGTAATAATAACCATTAAAGATGTACGCGTAACCGGCATAGCGGGCTTGAGGTAAGTTGCCGGTAATGTCTACGCCCTTATTGTTGGCCGGCGATAACAAGGTATCTTTCATGATTTCATCGGTCGTTAAAAGATAGGAGCCATTTGCCGTAGCAACCCATACCGAATATTCTGTCGGTTCGGGTGTTGTCACCTCAGGCACATTTGGACTATCTTTACAGGAAGATAGCAGTAGTGCAGCGAATGCACAAAAACCAAATAATCTATTTTTTTTCATGATTATAAATGTTATTTTATTAATTATAGGATTGAAACTCTAAGTTTTACATAAAATGCGCGCCCCGGTTTTTGAAGACGGAAATTGTCGTAAGCGCGTTCATCAAAGATATTACGCGCCTCACCCGAGAGATTATAGCGGTTGCGGTTCCAGGAATAGCTAAGCAGCAAGCTGTGTACCAATTGGGTAGGAATATAATTCTTGGAAGCCAGCGAGCCCAAATGGCTGTCGCTCAAGTAAAACCATTTGGTATACTGTGTCGTCCAGTTGATCTGTGTACGGCTGCCTTTGCTGAACCAATCGTTTTGTGCAAAACCCAAATCCAAATTACCATAGACCCATGGCCGGTTTGGGATCTGATATCCATAAGTCGCACTCACTTGTTGATTATTTTCGTTGGTGTATTTCTGATTGTCGATGGCTCGGTCATAACTACCATTGAAGGCGGCAGTAATAACATCTTTATACCCGTAGCGTGCTTCGAAACTTCCGCCGTAGATCTTTACACCCGGAATGTTGTAGTACTGAAATTTGTCCTGTCCATTGTCTGTTACAATGCGTGTATTTTGATAGTCTTTTGCCAAGCGATAAAAACCGGAGAGATCGAGATTGATAAAGTGGTTTTGGTTAAAGAAGGTATTGTAGTAAAAACCGCCATTGAGATTGTCGCTATTCTCGGGCTTTAGATCCCAATTGGAAAGAATATTAAAATTGTTACCATATATTGCTGTCATCTCGGGCAATTTATAGGCTCTTTCGGCAGAGAACTTTACGCCACCATCGTCGAATATCCGATAACGGGCAGCTATACTGTAGCCCGTATTGCCCAAATAGTTTGTTTGTGTGACGATGTCGCCACTCACGTATTGATTATTATCGTCGTATTTTCGTTCGTCAATCTTTTGGTAGGTATCTATCCCATAGTACTTAAAGGCAAGGTTGGCAACCAGTCGTTTGTCAAACCACTGACTTTGCCAGGCTAGACCAGCAATATGTTTAATCATATTTTTTGGTAATCCCGAAGTATTGTGATTTAAGATTTTATCATAGGTTTGACGGTCATTGGTACTGATATTATAATTTAGGTTTAAGCTCTGCGTGCGGCTCTCGTCAAAATCGTAGTTCAAATTTATTCTTCCAAGTAAACTACTGGTATTATCCCTTATATATTTCTCTCGGTTAGTGGAATTTCCGGTAGAATTGGTGATTGGACGGCCACCCCACTCATAGTTATAGGTTGCCGTATCCCTGTTGCGGGTAATGTCATAACCATAGTTGGCATATATATCGGCATAAAGGCGGTCTATTAGAAAGTTTTGTTTTTTGTAGCTAATGGTCGGCATAATGTAAGCCGATTCGGTCCAGTTGCCACCAAAAGGTTTGTTGATTGTGGCGCCGAGTTGATTTTGTTTATTGTTACCTGAATACGTCAGTCCTACGAAAAACTGATCGGCCCAGCTTTTATCCCGCAACCCGACCTCAATCTGGCCCATGCTTGAATAATAACGGTCATGAAATCGTCTTGCTTCGTCAATCGTGACAAATTTATTATCGATTACTTTTTGAATAAGAATTCCATAATTCTCCTCCGTATACATCTTGTAATCGTTGTCGGAATAATTATAGAAAGCATTGGTACGGACTGATAGTTTACTTTTGGGATTGGTGTACATCCCTACTAATGATGCTTGATGTGTATTGAAGGATCCATAACTATAACTCAGATCAAGAAAGTGCCTATTGCGTTGTTTTGTAATAATATTGACTGCACCACCAAGGGCGTCGGAGCCTAAAAACGCCGGAACCACACCTTTATAAATCTCGACGCGGTCGACCAGATTCACTGGGATATTATTCAACGACATTGCTGGCCCAAAATCATCCATAGGAACACCGTCGATATAAATTTTTGCAGCCAACCCGTTGATCCGAAACACAAAATTGGATCCCAGTCCGCCATCTTCACGAATCGTGACACCGGGCGCAGTACGTAAAATCTGATTGACATTGGCTGTCTGATTGGCGTATCGGTTCATATCAATCACGCTGACATTAAACCCCGATCTTTTTATTTCGTTAACTCGACGTTGGTTTTCGGTCTGCCCCCTAACATTGGCCGTTTCAAGAACGCGTTCATCTCTCTTGAGCTGAATGTCTTTGTAATTCTCATTGCCTTTTAAAAGTGCGCTCTGTGCAATGTAACCGATAGAAGTTACTTCTAGCGTATAGGGTGGCTTAATGTCTACACGCAACTTATAAAACCCATCCAAATCTGTAGAGGTTCGGCTTTCTGTGCCCAGTATACTAACGGTAGCACCTTCAATTCCTTTTCCAAACAAATCTTTCACATAACCTGTAATGGTGCGCTGTGCTTGGACTGAGTTCGTGAAAACGAATAACAATATAATAACGATGTAGGAAGACTTAAACATGTTCGTTTGGTAATAATTTCAGTTGTTTATCATGCCTTTTAAATAGTAACTCATTAAAAAAACGCAGTGCTATAGCGATCATTTGAAAGAGACTATTTTCATTGACGGCACAAATATAAATTTATTTAGATTTATTACAAATAATAATTTCAATTAACGCTTATTGTTAAATTGAATAAAATACACTTATAATGAGATATATACGTATATAAAAGAAGGGATTATTAAAGAGTAAATAATTTTTAGACGAGTTGTTAGAACAAATTTAATTGATATATTTGCATAGTTTAAAATGAATCTAAATAAAAGCAGTGGTTTTTAATCGCTATAAATAGTCAACAATGTATACGCTTTTACTCTTACTTATTTTCGCCGGAAGCTTTTGCTGGTACTGCTCATCCGAAAAGGTACGTATAAAAACAGGTGCATCTTTCATGGTCGCACTTGCAAAAAATAAGAGCCGCTCGAGGTTACTGGCCATGGTTATACTCGGTCTTTCATGGATATGGACCATGTACTTGCAGGGGGTCCTTTCGGGAACATTGGCCTTTGGAGCATATACCATGGGATTCTTTAGCCTCATCGTGCTTTTGTGGCCCTATCGGTATTTTCAATGGAGACAACTGACCGTTATCCTGCTTCTTTCTTTGTTTTTTGAACTTTTTGTGTTTTAAGATATGCCTGCCAATAAAAAATACCTAAGCTCTCCTTTTCAACGTTTCCTCAAATTGACCGCTGGTTTCTTTGGAGGTTATTTTGTGATGCTATACTTCCACCTTTGCCTAACAAAAATATGCGATAAAACAGACATTTTAATTACGGCTTACGTCACGGGGTTTATCGCCTGGGCAATATTATTGCTCGTCGCCTTTCTGTCAAAAAGTGGGTGGCTGATATGGGGCATATACCTGTTTCTGATCGCTGTATGCTATAGCATCTTTATGTACCTGTAATAACCTTATCATGAATTTAAGACGCTATAATATCTACTTCAATACGCATACAATCTCTGGCATAATCATTTGTGCCATTTTGTATGTCATTTTTTTTGCGGGATCTTTTTCTTTTTTTAAAAATGAAATCAATGCCTGGCAAAAAAACGAGTCCGACAAAGGTGAAAGCTACCAAAATATGGTTTTTGATCATCTCCTGGATTCTATTGCACAGATTAAAGAACTGAAAGGAAGGGATATCACCTTTTACATGCAGCACAACGGTCATGCGAGTTATGTCAATATCGGCGCATCACAGGATACCTTGGTGGCCAATAAAGCAAAAGCTGTAGCGGCGCAAAAAGAATTGGCCGAAAAGAAACGACTGGCGACCGAAAATAAAGGTGCAGCGGTAAAAGATGCAAAGGCCAAAGATGAAAAAAAGAAAAGACGTGGCCGCGGGAGACGTGGAAACGAAGATTCGATGTATTTTTCCTATGACCTGGCCACTAAAAAATCGTCAGATTATAGCGATGACTATACCATGGGTGAATTTTTATATCGCCTTCACTTCTTAGCGCCGCTCAACCAAATTGGGATCAATATTGGCAGACCCTTTGGCTACACCCTTGCTGGGTTGGTATCGTTTATCTTCCTCTTTGCGCTGATCTCTGGTCTAATGCTCCATTGGGATAAAATCAAATCCAACTTCTTTGTCTTCCGACCCGGAAACAAATGGAAAACGGTATGGACCGATATGCATACGGCCCTTGGTGTGATCGGCTTCCCTTACCAGTTTATGTATGCCCTGACGGGAATCGTACTGATCGTAAACTCGGTATTGATTATTCCGTTTAGCAAATATCTTTATGATGGAAAGGAGGATCAAGTATATGAAGCCCTTGGCTATAGCGACAATACACAATATACGTATTTGTATGAGCCGCTCAAGACAAGCTTCAACATGGGTAACTTCTTGGACAAGCTGGAAAGCAAATGGCCAAATAGCCATATGAACCGCATCTTTATCAAAAATTATGGAGACAAAAGCATGCATGTGGTAGCGCTATATGATGCCGATATCGATAAAAACTTTGCCGGTTCAGGGAAAATTATCTATCGGGTGGCCGATGATAAAATCCTCTTTGAAAAATCGGCGGCGGAAAATGGTTCTTATCTAGATTATATGAAGGGATTTATTTACCGACTACATCTGGCAGATTTTGGTGGCTACCCCGTCAAGATTATCTATTTTGTATTGGGTATCATGGGCTGTTTTGTGATCATATCGGGTATTCTGATCTGGCTGGTCGCAAGGGATAAAAATAATATTCCCAAACGCAAACGCGTCTTTAATTTCTGGGCGGCCAATGTATTTATGGCGAGCTGCCTGACGATGTTTCCAATTACAGCAATGTGCTTTATTGCAGTCAAGCTGGCGACGAAAGTAGATCAGTCGTTTATATTCCATGTGTACTTCTATAGCTGGCTGGCTCTGGCTGTTTTTTATGTGATCCGGCGCAACATCGCAAAAACAAACTTAGAAACACTGCTGCTCGGCTCAATATTGTCTATTGCAATCCCAATGGTGAATGGCGTAAAAACGGGGAACTGGATCTGGGAAACTTATCGCGCAGGAGCAAACGATATTTTACTGGTGGATCTGCTCTGGTTGTCTTTGGGCATCATCGGCCTACTCATCTTTAAAAAGATGCTGCAAAACCAAAAAAAGGAAAATACGAATGGTAAAAAAACTACGGGATCACCTTCCAACGGCCGCACGGACTTATCCGATGACAGCATTGTTGGCCATACGACCGGTCCAGCCAGTGTCATGCCGCTTAAGAGCGCATTTGCCTTAAAAAACAAACCTGCTACAAAATCCTAAAATTTCCATATTCATAGTTGCAAAGGCGAGCTCTATAGCTCGCCTTTGCTATAGTGTTGACACTAATTTAGTATGCTATTGACGCTAATTTTTTCCTATCGTCCGACAAGTCTATTGATCAAGTTTTGCACAGCGCCGCCTGTGTACTTAGATCTATGCCAGAATCAATAGTTATATTTCTCCTTCCACTTATCCCGTAAACTTTGCCGTAATTTCTCCTCCTGTGGGTTTTTACCAGGTTCATATAATTTGACGCCACTGATTTCTTTCGGAAGAAATTCCTGGACAACAAAGTTTCCTGGATAGGCATGTGAATACTTGTATTCGGCACCGTAATTTAAGTTTTTCATCAACTTTGTTGGGGCATTACGGATAGCCAAGGGTACAGATAGGTCACCGGTTTGTTTCACCAAGGCCTGTGCCTTATTAATGGCCTCATAAGAAGCATTGCTTTTGACCGAGGTAGCCAGGTAAATCACCGTCTGCGAAAGAATAATACGCGATTCGGGCCATCCAATCACGTTAACCGCCTGAAAACAGTTGTTGGCCAATAACAGGGCATTCGGGTTGGCATTGCCAATATCCTCCGAAGCCAAAATCAACAACCGCCGTGCAATAAAGGATGGATCTTCGCCACCTTCAATCATCCGCGCTAGCCAATATACCGCGGCGTTTGGGTCCGAACCGCGGATGGATTTGATAAAGGCGGATATAATATCGTAATGCTGCTCTCCTGCTTTGTCATAAATCGCCATATTCTGCTGTACCTGTTTCAGGACAAAGGCATTTGTGATCGGCTCTCGATGCAGTATGGCCGCATTGACCACCAGCTCCAGCACATTTAATAATTTACGTGCATCGCCACCTGACAGCCGCAAGAGTGCCTCATACTCCTCAACAACGATCGCCTGTTTCTGCAGGTATTCATCTTCATGTAATGCTTTCTCGATCAGACCAATGAGATCTTGCTCGGAAAGATGCTCCAATACATACACTTGACATCGCGAGAGCAAGGCCGAAATAACCTCGAACGATGGATTTTCAGTGGTGGCACCAATAAGTGTCACCAATCCGCGCTCAACTGCTCCTAATAGGGAATCCTGCTGCGATTTGGAGAAACGGTGAATCTCATCGATAAATAAAATAGGCTGGTCTTGGTTGAAGTTCATCAGCCTTTCGGCCTTTTCGATCACTTCACGGATATCCTTCACCCCCGCCTGAATTGCACTTAATGAAAAGAAAGGTCGATCCAGTTCTTTGGCGATCAGTAAGGCCAAACTCGTTTTACCCACCCCCGGTGGCCCCCAAAGAATCATGGAAGGAATATTTTTTTGCTGAATGGCATGATAAAGCACTGCGTCGGGGCCGACAATATGCTGCTGCCCCACATAAGCGCTCAATTGCCGTGGTCTAAGTCGTTCTGCTAATGGAATTCGTGTCGCCATAGTACAAAGTTATAAATTAAAAATAGCACAGGGACTAAATATTTTAGTTTGACGCTTTAACATTTTTTCACACAATTTTTAGTCATATTTGCTCTATTATTTATGTAAATTGCTTTTGACAGCGCATGAGCAATATTAAAAGTTGTGCAAAAACAACGCTGAATTGCTCCAACAGTGAAGTTTATAGTAAACATTAATTGTGATGTAATCATTTGCTTTTGACAGCGCATGAGCAGTATTGAAAGTTGTCTAAAAACAACGCTGAATTGCTCCAATAGTGAAATTAATAGTAAGTATTAATTGTGATGTAATCATCAATGAGAATGACAAAATACTGGTTTTATATCTTGACCACCCTGACCATATTCATGAATATACCGCGTCGGGCCGTGGCACAAAATGCAGAAAAAGATTATACGGGCGCGATTAAAAAATACGATGCTTCGTTTAAGGGTATCGGACCAGAAGTGTATTTCTTACCTCCACCTAAAACAGCCAATGAAATACTTACAGAAAACTATGCCGAAAAGAAATCTTTTAGCAAAGAAATTGCGAGGCAACTCTTACTTCAGCGCTTGCTACTGCAGCTGCGAAGCACCAATAACCTTGGACATTTCAACTACTTAATGAATCCGATGCCAGCAACTGCCAACGCCTGGAACGATGCAATTGAAGGGCAAAAGAAAGTGGAAAATTGGACGGCAGGCTATGCTCTAGCAAATGAAGCCGCTTTATTTTCCATTAAAAATAACGACAGCAGCAATGCATCGGCATTTTTATATCAGGCACTCTCTTTGGCTAACCGCACCGACAACAGGGATGATATTGCAACCATTAATTTAAATATCAGCAATTTTCAGTTGTATAGTGGGGATTTTGAGCGAGCCGAAGAAAGCGCACAAAACTATCATACGTACGTGATGAAGAGCAAAAGTTATGTGGAACAGGCAAACGCCTGGCTTTTAATTGCTATGGCGCGAGCGGGACAGGGAAAATATAAAACGGCCGAAAATAACATCATTCGCAGTGCGATACCGCTATTCAATAAAGCCAAAGCTTATGAGGGAAAGATTTTTGCCTGGGAAATGCTTGCGGAAATCTATTTTAATCAGCATAAATATACCGAAGCCCAATGGTTTCTGCTGCAGGCCCGCGATCTGGCGAATGCAAAAAAACTACGTAGCGAACTCGCAGAAATTGAATATTTGCTAGCCTCCTCCAAACAAAAGGATGGTAACTTTAAGGTGGCAATAAAAGAGTTTGTGCAGGCCGCAGAGTTGGCCGCAGACGAAAATAATAAGCAACTTTCATTGGCAATACTGGACAAACTCGGCGAAGTATACCTTGTGTTAAAGGACTATCCATCGGCGGACCAGACGTACAAGGCCTATATACAGTTAAAAAATGAACTGTATAAATAAAACAATCTACCCCTTCTGCTGGTCTACTGAAAGAGCAGTTTACAGAGCGACATACAGCTTTTTGTAAATATCGAAAGATAAATCAAATAAATTTTTAGAATCTGCGATAATGTGCTATGAATTTCACTAAATTTAGCACGCTTATGAAAAAGAGCTGAATATTTTTTAAAAAGAATGATTAATAAAACCGTCGAAAATATGTTTAGGAAACTCTTATTTGTACTTTTTGTTGTATCCATTGTATCTTGTGGTTCAAAACCGCGAGTTGCACTTCCTGATGACGGAGGGCTTAAACCAAGCACGCAGCATCAGATCATCGCCAAGGAAGTCTCTGGATTATTGGAAAATGCAAGCTACAAAAAGGTCAAAATGAACGATTCAATATCGGGCATTATATACGATAATCTGATCAAAAGTTTGGATCAAGGCAAAAATTACCTGCTTCAGTCGGATATTGATGAATTTCAGTCCTACAAAAGCAATCTTGCCCAGGACATTAAAAATGGAGATCTATCAGCTGCTTTCCATATTTTCAACGTGTATTCGAAGAGATACCTGGACAGAATGCAATATGCGCTTTCAGAAATCGGCAAAAAACAGGATTATACGAAAGACGAGTATTACCAGCCTAACCGTGAAAAATTAGGATGGTTCAAAACGGCAGAAGAGGCCAACGACCAATGGCGTAAACGGGTGAAATACGACCTCCTCAACTTAGAAACTGCAAGCGGCAAATCTACCGACAGTGCAAAGACCAAACAGGTAGAGACATTAAAAAAACGCTACGTCAATTTGATCTCTCAGGCAAAAAAAACCAACGCAAACGATGCTTTTCAGATTGTAATGCAAGCGCTGACAGATGCTGTAGACCCACATACTTCTTATTTTAATCCATCTTTTGCCCAGGCATTTAATGAGGGAATGGCCAATACTTTTGAAGGGATTGGTGCAAGATTATCCATCGATAACGAAGCGGTAAGCATCTTTGAAATTATCCCTGGTGGACCTATCTTCAAAGACAAGAGCATTCACGTCAATGATAAAATCATCGCTGTAGCGCAGGGAAAAGATGGTGAATTTGAAGATATTATTGGCTGGAGACTTGATGCTGCTGTAGCAAAAATCAAAGGTCCAAAGGGAACAATCGTCCGTCTGAAAATTATTCCTGCAGGCCAGCCAATGAATTCTCACCCACGGATTGTATCCCTTGTACGGGAGAAAATCGTCGTTGAAGAAGAGTCTGCAAAAAAAGAAATCATGAACGTCAAAGGATCGGACGGAAAAATGTATAAAGTGGGGATCATCAACATCCCTAAATTCTACATGGATTTTGAGGCTTACAGAAGACGTGACCCAAATTACAAAAGCACAACGAGAGATGTTAGGATGATATTAGACACACTGAAACAACAAAAAGTGGATGCGGTGGTTATCGACCTGCGCTTTAATGGTGGTGGTTCTTTACCTGAAGCAATTGATTTGACAGGTCTATTTATTGACAAGGGTCCTGTTGTACAAGTGAGAGATACAAAAAATAACATTGATGTTGAAGAAGATAAAAATGCTGGTGTTTCCTGGGATGGTCCACTGGGCGTCATGATCAACCGTTTCTCGGCTTCGGCTTCTGAAATCTTTGCTGGTGCGATCCAAGATTATGGAAGAGGAATTATCTTAGGATCTCAAAGTTATGGCAAGGGCACAGTGCAATCGGCAATAGACATGTCGCGTGTGATCAGCCCGACCAGCCGATTGCTGTTAAAGGCATCGGGTGAAAAAGACCCGGACACCCCAGAAGGCGCTCCTCAGTATGGACAGATCAATATTACATTGGGTAAATTTTATCGGGTTAACGGAAGTAGTACACAACATAAAGGTGTGACACCTGATATCGTATTCCCTTCTCAGTTTTCTGCAGAGAAATTTGGCGAAAGCTCAGAAAAATCAGCACTGCCTTGGGATCAAATCCAATCAAGCAACTTCAAAAAAGTAGCTGACCTGAGTGCGATCGATAAAAAATTGGAAGCAATACATGAGGCACGTATCAAAAACTCATTGGAATATAAATATCTGAAAGAGGACATTGAAGAAGCCCAAAAGGATGAGGATGTCAAAATTCCATTGGAATTCAACAAATTCAAAAAAGATAAAGATGACAACCTCAAGAAAAACAGAGATCGCATCAACGCTTTATTGAAATTACAGGGTAAACCAGCTTGGGAAGAAGGCAAGTCACAGCCTAAAATCGATCTGGATTTTGTGAAAGACGAAAGTGCAAAAGTGATGACCGACTATATCATCAACTTTGGTACAAAAAAACCGATGTAATTTCACCAAAAACTAAAACTGTAAAGTAAATGGCAAGGCAACCCTGATTAGGGTTGCCTTTTTTTATGACACTCATCACTTTGGAGGGGTCTTAACATTAAATTCACGTTTTATTTGTAACTTATCGCTACATTGATTGTTTTGGTAATATACCGCTGCTATACGAGGCCCAATGATCCAATGCGTCTCCTTAAGCGATGGGTCGGGATGACATAGCGCAGTAGGTTGTCAAGTTAAACGTATAATAAAATATTATGAGACATATCCTCCTGTTAACTGACTTTTCAGAAAATGCTCTTCTAGCAGCAAAGCAAGTTGCACTATGTACAGAAGCCTGGAAAACGCAAAAGGTAATTGTATATCATACATACAATAGTGTTACCGTCGTCGACAATGAACCTATTGTTGTTGTCAATGAAGAAGTAAAAGCGGCCAAAGAAAAGGAACTTGCAGACTGGTTCGACGAAATTAGACTACTGTTCCCACCGCAAGTAGCCTTATCCTATCAAATGGAAGACATTGATTTACCGATGGGCGTTCAAGAAATATGTAGTGCCCAAGCGATTGATCTTGTCGCATTGGGTATTACAGGTCAGACTGGCTTTGCTAAAATCCTGGTAGGAAGCAATGCCATTACCCTAATGGATATATGCCCTAAACCAATGCTCATCGTTTCGCATAAGGTAGATCCGGCCGTCCCCAAAAATGTACTGGCGACAACGGATCTGAAAGAGGTAGATCGCAAGCTGGATTTATTTAATTTAGATCAGGTTTTGGAAACCTTCCAAGCAAAATTATATGTCTTGAATGTTGCGAAAAAAGAGGCTTCTGCTGCAGACCTGGCGCAGGAATTAAAGCATCTTCATGAGCGCCTGGACAAATACCATCCGATTTATGACTACATTAGTCACGATGACGTTGCAGTGGGTATTGAAGAATATGCAAAAGAGAAACACATCGACCTCATCCTTTCATTCCATAAAAAGCAGGGACTATTATCTAGCCTATTCAAAAGCAGCATATCAAAAAAGATCGCCTGGAATGGCTCCGCCAACTTATTGGTTATTCCCATGGATAGATCATAAATACAATATATTTTCACATAAAACCATCGCAATGAAAGTGAAAAGTGCTCGTTATAGTGAAGCCACAATCCTTTAGGAATCGTGGCTTCAATAACGTATATCGTTCTAGGAAAACCGTTTATTTTTTATCAACGGAGTGCTTACCGGGACCGATAAGTATAAGTCCTAAAAATACAAAAAAGAGCTCAATTGCATGAGATGCACCAGAGATACCGTCTCCTTTGGAAAGATGCATTAATCCAGCGATAACCATTGTAAAAGCAAGCAATAGTGCTGCTGGTCTAAAAAAAAGACCCAACAACAAAAATAGCCCTCCAACAGTTTCGGTCACTGCCGCCATAAATCCCCAAAATGTAGGCATAAAATGAATACCAATCGTGCCCATTGATTTACCTACGCCGGCCCAAAGATCGGGGCCGCCTTGTAACTTGGGCAGACCGTGCATAATCATCATCACGCCCAATCCAATGCGCAAAACCAAAAGACCTGTATCCCTATACTTACTCAATGAATTCCAAATTGCCATATAAAACGCTTAAATTATGAATAGATGAACAAAACCACTCGCCCTAAATTAATGAAATTATTTAAATTGAAAAGCTCCACAGCGCTATGCTAGGAATAAATTTATTGCATTTTTAATACTTTATGTGTAATTTAATAGCTATATAATCGATAATAAAACGGTGAGCTGCAACAGAAAACACGACCTAAGTCGGTAATAGCTTAGCGATGGATTATGTGATACACAAATGGATGATGTGATACACAAATAACTAATAAGGATGAAAAACCTACTCTTGTTAACAGACTTTTCGGACAATGCCTTTGCCGCTGCTCGATACGCCGCGCAATTGGCTCCGCTATGGGGCATTGAAAAGGTGGTCTTGTACCATACGTACGAAGTAATCCCGACGGTAGGTACCGAACCTGTTGTTATCAGCAATTCAGAAATTCTAGAGGAGAAACAAAAGGATCTCAATACCTGGCAACAGGAGCTGATGCTGCTTTTTCCGGAAGGGATAGCTTGGAAATCTGTGCTCGAAGAATATGAACTAAGCTACGGCGTAAACCGTACTTGTGCAGAGGAGGATATTGACCTCGTGATCGTTGGTACCGCAGGTAAAAGCGGCTTAAAGAAATTACTACTCGGAAGCAATACGCTCAAGCTGATCGAAAATTGTCACACACCTTTACTGGTGGTTCCCGCACGAGCTGAGCTTAGGGTACCGAAAAAGATATTGATAGCCTCAAATCTTAAGGAAGTAAAACTAAAATTAAACCGCCTTTTGATCAATGCATCTGAAGTATTGCGTAAAAGTGAGGTATATGTGGTACATGTCACCAAAGAGGATCCTGCAAATAAAGCTGTAAATGCTGAAATAACGATCATGAAAGATCTGCTAGCGCCCTACAATCCCCTGTATAGTTATATCCTTCATACAGACATTGCCCTGGGCATTAACCAATACATCAACGAAAATAATATCGATATGATGGTTACTTTCCACCGCGACAAGGGCTTGTTAAGCCGAATTTTCAATACCAGTTTAGCACAAAAGATGGCTTGGAAGAGTCAGGCTGCAATGATGGTCATTCCGGTACATTCGGGCTAATCAGAATAGGTGTTGCAGCTAAATGCTGTTCAGCTGCACCTACAAGTAAGTTAGCTGAACAGCATTAGCCGTGGTTTTCAATGCCACTTTTCGGCCAAATACGAGGGCATGATTGTCATCGATATGACCTGCCGGATAGGCAAACGCTACCGGAAAATCGTATTCTTTAACTTTATCCCACACAATTTCTTCCACACTTTGGCCAAAAGCAGGGTCGTTGTCCTTCATGGCAGAGAAACCGCCGACAATAAGACCGCTCAATTTTTTTAGTTTTCCCGCACGCTTCAATGCCCACAGCATGCGATCGACAGAATAGTAAGCTTCACCAACATCTTCAATAAATAGAATCTTATTTTTGTAATTGACATCCGAATCAGATGCAAGCACAGAGAGTAAGATGGCTAAATTTCCGCCGACCAATTTTCCTCGGCCTTCACCTGCACGATTGGGATAGACGCTCTGCTCATAGCTATAATCCATATTATAACCAAATAAGGCATTTTTTAGCGTTTCCAAAGAGGCTTTTGTTCCCGTCTCAAAAGACTTGGGCATCTGTCCATGTATTGTGGCTACTTTAAAGTTCCGTTGAATATGACTATGCAATACCGTAATATCGCTAAAACCGACCAGCCACTTGGGCTGTTTTTCGAAGTTGGAGAAATCGATTTCATCGACAATCCGGACACAACCGTAGCCGCCCCTTGCGGCGAATACTGCCTTAATCGATGGATCGTCCAGTGCCCACTGCAAATCAGCTGCTCGTAAGCTGTCTTGTCCGGCAAACTGGTGGTACGATGTGCTGACAGTCTCTCCGACCACAACCTCCAATCCCCAGCCCTCCAATGTTTTGAGGCCTACATCAATAGATCCACGAATAAAACTCGCAGGACAGACGATCGCTACTTTATCGCCTACTTTCAGAAAATCAGGTATTTTGGACATCTTTTTATCGCTAATGATCAAACAACCGGAAGCACAAAGGCTAGACCCTAATAAAAAATTTATGGGAAAACAATGTGCTTATCCCTACAAATAAACGTAAATTTATCTGAGTTTTCTACCGCTATTTGGAATAATATTTTTGCGATTGTTTGATATGATACGCATTTATATTGCATATAAACAGCAATTTATCTAAGTTTGCCAAAGAAAACAAGTACACACTTTAATATCGTTCAAGCATTGAGTATTCTAGATAAAAAACGTTATACCATCACATCGGCATTACCGTATGCCAATGGTCCTTTACATATTGGACACCTTGCTGGAGCATACATCCCAGGGGATATCTTTGTCCGCTATTTGCGTCTAAATCAAAAAGATGTCGTTTATGTATGTGGTTCGGATGAGCATGGTGCGGCGATTACCATCCGTGCAAAAAAAGAGGGCATTACCCCTCAACAAATCATTGACAAATACAATCAACAAATTAAAGAAAGCTTTGAAGAGTTTGGGATTTCTTTCGATATATACCACCGTACGTCAGAACCTATACATCACCAGTTATCGCAGGATTTCTTCTTGAACCTTTACAACAAAGGCGAATTTGTCGAAAAATTTTCCGAACAGTACTACGATGAGGAGTACCACCAGTTTTTGGCCGACCGCTATATTACAGGTACTTGTCCAAATTGTAAGTCCGAAGGTGCTTATGGCGACCAATGTGAAAAGTGTGGCACATCCCTCAGCCCGACAGACCTGATCAATCCGATTTCGACATTGAGCGGAAAGACACCGGTATTGAAAGAAACAAAGCACTGGTACCTTCCTTTAGATAAATACCAACCATGGCTTGAAAAATGGCTGATCGAAGGAAAGAAAAATATCCTTAAATCCAACGTGTTTGGGCAATGCCAGTCTTGGCTTAAATCGGGTTTACAACCGCGTTCAATGACCCGTGATCTGGACTGGGGTGTCGATGTACCGTTGGAAGAAGCACAAGGTAAAAAACTTTATGTCTGGTTGGATGCGCCTATCGGTTACATCTCTGCAACGAAACAGTGGGCATTAGACCATGGCAAAAACTGGGAAGACTATTGGAAAACACATGAAAACCCTGCCGATGATTCTACATTGATCCATTTTATCGGAAAAGATAATATTGTCTTCCACTGTATTATTTTCCCCGCTATTCTTCATGCGCACGGCGGTTACATTTTGCCTGAAAATATTCCGGCCAACGAATTCCTTAACCTGGAGGGCGATAAGCTGTCTACTTCTAGAAACCACGCGGTTTGGCTACATGAATATCTACAGGAATTCCCAAACAAACAGGATGAATTGCGTTATGTATTAACGTCTATATTACCAGAAACATCAGATGCTGAGTTTACCTGGAAGGACTTTCAGGCCCGTATAAACAATGAGCTGGTAGCTATCTTGGGCAACTTTGTGAACCGTGTTATGGTATTGTCCCACAAATATTTTGATGGTAGGGTATTGAAGGGAGCTGCATTGTCTACGGTAGACCAAGCGGTATTGGATGAATTAAAATCATATCCGGTTTCTATTAAATCTTCTTTAGAACAATTCCGTTTCCGCGAAGCTTTGGCAGAATTCATGAATGTTGCCCGCCTTGGCAATAAGTATCTTGCGGATGAGGAACCATGGAAAATCATCAAAACGGATGAAGAACGGGTTAAAACAATATTAAACGTAGCGGCACAGATCGTTGCGAACCTTGCTGTCCTTGCGCAGCCGTTTTTGCCTAAAACAGCAACCAAATTATTTGAAATGCTCAATTTTCCTCAGGGGAACTGGAATGACGCAGGTTCAGATGCGTTGATTGAGGTGGGGCATCAACTGGGTGAAGTACAACTGTTATTTGAAAAGATAACAGACGAACAGGTCGACTTCCAGCTTGATAAGCTTACAGCAGCGAAAGCAAAAAACCTAGCCGACAACGCCAAGGTTGCTCCTGCAAAAGAAAATATCAGCTTCGACGATTTTGTTAAAATGGATATCCGTGTCGGAACCATTACAGCAGCTGAAAAAGTTGCCAAAACAAAGAAATTATTGAAGTTGACCATCGATACGGGTATTGATAAACGGACGGTAGTTTCGGGTATTGCAGAATTCTTTAGCCCTGAAGAAATTGTGGGCCGTCAGGTGTCCATATTGGTCAACCTTGAACCCCGGGAAATAAAAGGAATTATGTCGCAGGGAATGATCCTTATGGCAGAAGATGCCGATGGTAGACTGGATTTCGTCAAACCAGAGACAACAATTAAAATAGGAAGTACGGTGCGTTAATAGCAAACGCCAGACATGTATAATAAAAGCCTGTTCGTGTGGACAGGCTTTTTTATAGGCTATTTTTGATAGGTACTTCGAGGCCACCACTTTGTGGTAGTAGCCTATCTTTTCTCCTCTAGCATAGTTCGCTAGTTAAAAGAATATGCTCTGCATACGTTTCTTAAAATCCTTTTCATCCAAATAATCGTAAACCGTGTCTCTCAGCTTTTTCAGAATCTCTGCTCGAGATTCGGCCACCACTCTTTTCTTTTTGGTGAGCACATTTGAAACCGGAGCATTTGTGATTTCCACCTTGGTTGCAAACATATTGACGTTCATACTTGGAATGGACACCCCCATGATTAGCCCTGGTAGCCCATGAATAAGTTCCGGACCACCCGGAACAGGAATTTGCCCCGCGAAAAAAGCAACCACATACACCGAATCTTGCACAATTCCATTCACTCTTCGACAGTCGTATCCGGCAATATTTCGATATTCGTCAGTATACTTCCATTTTACAGCAGGCAATGAATCTTTAAGTAAAAGTTGATCATCACCAAATGGAAGCAATTTGAGAAACTCCTGCTGTTGAAAATTGATATAAGTTTTTGAATCTGCAAGAATGGGCTGATATCGGGTGACACTGCGGTAACTCGGAGGATAGTCTTCCTGAATGGTCTCAAATAGCGTTTCATGATCGTAAAATTTTAACATATGATGGGTCACCACCTCGGTAGGACCATTTTTGACGGCATTGTCGACCGTTAACTTGTCCCAGGTATCTAAATCTGGTTTGTTGAGGTAATTACGCTTCAAGAAGTTCTGCACATGAAACTTCCGTTCATAGGTCACTATTCCGCTGCTCGGAAAGTAGGCATGCTGTGCTTGTGCCGTGCTCATGCACAGCAACAAAACCCAAATCATCAATTTCGTATAGTTACTCATTTGATATCTCCTTTCATCTGTAAATAATTTTATTTTTCCATCGACCAGATGGAGCTTATCAGAATTAAAATTCACCTTAACGCTGGACAAAAAAATGGATAATTTTATCATGGACGGTTCATTGATGTAAAATTGTAGATTACTTTTAGCATGCCATAACGGCGCAATACGTCGTTGCTCGTCTGAATAAATGACGTTCCGTTTTGATAACGGTACACGCCATTATTTTTATTTAAAATATCATTGACGAACACCTGCACTTCCAACGATTTATCTTTCAATAGTTTTTTGGAAACATAACCATTCATGTTCACAACGTTAATAGACTGTAAAGTTTTCGTAGCAGCCTGATAATTTTGATTGGTCGTTAAGGAGATTTTGAAATCTTTTGGCAGGTAATACGTGAGCTCGGAGTAGGTCCTCAAAGTAAAAGTGGAACGATTTAACTCGGGCTGCAAATAGGAATTCATTTGCTGAACACCTGGCCTGATGGAAATATATAAATCCATCTTATTTGCCTTGTAGCGACTAAAACCGATATTCGGTGAAACACTCCACGTTTGATTTCTATTGAGCTTTGGCTCTTCGGTATACGATGATAGGTAACTAAATTGACTATTGTACTGTACCTGCATCCCGAGATTCATTTTCAGTCCCCATTTTTTTTGCAGGACAAAACTGTACCCACTACCACCATACATCCGCCAATTGTCCTTGTCAATATTAACATAGGAAATCTGCTGTGTACCTCTGTCCAAATCGTAGCGCACGCTATTGTTAATGCTATTCTTACCTTGATCGGCATTCACATAAAAATAGATGCTCTGATCTTTCAACTGCTTATAGTTGTTGTAATCAATTGAATACGAATTGTTAAAGCCGGCTTTTAGGTTTGGATTATCCAGATATTCAATAAGCGGCTGGGCGTTTTGTTTTAGGGGCTCTATCTGCGTCAAAGAAGGTTGACTGGTACGTCCGCTGTAACGGAAATTGATATTTTTACTTTTCGAGATTTTATAATTAACCGAGAAAACCGGATTAACTGACGTTTGATTGCGCTGTAATGCCGTATTTAGATTGTTATAGGTCCTCTTCACATCCTCAAAATCCACCCTATTGCTTACATTGACAGTCAACGTACTCGATTTGTAATTCAGCGAAGTATTCACTGCATTTTTCAAACTGGTGAAATCGAAATCATTTAATAGATTTTGATCTAGCAAAGTATATTCTCCTGTAACGGGATCTCTATCAAAAGACTGATTCAGCGTTTCCGATTTACTGCTGTTGAATGCATATCCAACGGCGGCAGTCAGTCGTTTTGACAAAGGCTCCGAATAAGTTACTGAGGCACCGTAGGTATTGTTGGCCAGCTTATCATTTTTAAATTGATCAATCAGGGTCGTATCACCTGAACTTTGAAAGATGTTTTCAGAGAAATATTGGATTTTGGAACGATTCTGATCCGTATTTGCACTCATATTAAAGGTGATAGAACGGCGCTCTTTTCTGAAGCGGCGTGTTAACATCGCATTGACGTTAAATCGATCCTGATCACCAGTCAAATCATTTTTTGATGTCGTCTTTGTGATCAAGACTCCATCCAATGTACGTTGATCAGCATCAGAAAAAGAGAAATTATCACGGCTCGATTTCACAAATCCCATATTAACGGTCAAATCGGACATCGAATCCAACTTCAAATCATACCTCAAGTTAGCGGTATTGGATTTACTTTCGTTCTCCGACCGCGTCACGTTATTGTCTACCTGCGCCCGCTCAGGCAGATTGTTTTGCGCATTGTAGGTACTGGTGTTACCTACACGGATCTGATTACGCTTAAAGTTGACATTGATCTTGTGCTTATCATCTTTGGTTTTATCGGAATAGCTAGCTCCCATATTGATCGCTCTAGGTACTCCTCCACCAGAATACGTACCGTCCCAGTCGCCATCAGAACCATCGCCACCCGAGGTAATCATAATACCTCCACCTTCCATCACCTGCACATTGCTGCTTCCCCCAACGCCATATTTCTGGCTATCTTCAAAGCCCAGTCCGACCATACCGTCATTGGCAAGAATGCCATACGCGGCAATTTTTTGCGAACCTTTAAACTTATTGAACATCACTTTACCGCCGTAATAGTGATCCGTACCCGCTCCGGCAACAGCTTGCCCAAATAGTCCCTTCTTCTTATCTTCTTTGAGTTTGATATCAATGGTCTGCGTGCGCTCCCCATCATCCACCCCCGTTCGAACGGCGAGGTCTGATTTCTTTTCATAAACCTGCACTTTACTAACCATATCTGAACGAATATTTTTAGTAATTAACGTGGGATCATCACCAAAAAACTCCTCCCCATCAAGCAGTACTTTTTTCACTTCTTTGCCCTGAGCGGTAATCTTGCCAGATCCATCCATCGTAATACCGGGCAATACTTTTAACAGGTCCTCAACTTTGGCATCTTTATCAACTTTGAAACTACCGGCATCGTATTCGATGGTGTCCCCTTTAATAACCACCGGAATTTTGCCATTCACCTGCACCTCCTCCAATAGTAGGGCTGCTTTGGATAGTTTGACCAATCCAATGTCTGAGTCTCCGGCAGTAACTTGGATATCCCTTACCAAATCTGCATATTGGGGATAGGAAACGACCATTTTATAAGTTCCTGTATCTAGGTTTGCGAGTTGGAACGTTCCATTTTCTTTTGTCCGACCAAAGGTAATCAAGACCGAATCTTTGGAGTTAAGCAGTGCGATTGAAGCCTGATGTAGTTTTGCAAGATCCTTGCCATCCACAACCGAACCCGAAAGCTTATGCTGTGCATAGGATTTCGTACTTAGGATAGCTAGCAAAAGAAACAAAACTAGGGAATAGGTTAGTTTCATAAATTAACGTTTATATATTGTCAGGTAAATATACCGCTAATACTACGGAAAATTCGTAAAATAATGTTAAATAATTATATAATTAAAAAGACCTTCAATTTTGGAAAAAATGATTAGCTTAAAACACTGTATTCCAAAAATATAATGACAAAAAAAAGAGGCCCGACAAATAAGTCAGGCCTCCATTACAAATGAAAAAAATATTTTATTACCTTTAATCTACATTTAAGTTCAATTCTTTTTCCTTATTGATTAAATGGGCAATACTCGTATCATTCAATATCTGCAACATGGCATTTCTTACCTCAACGAATGTATCGCGTATGCCACAGGCATGCTCTTGGGTACACTCCTCGCAGGAGCGGTAGAAATTTAAACTCACACAAGGCAGCAACGCGATGGGTCCATCGATCAAGCGCATAACCTGCGATAAGAAAACATCCTCTGGCGCCTTATTGAGACTATACCCGCCCCCAGCACCTTTCTTGCTATAGAGAATTCCGGCATTTCGCATTTCGAGCAGAATCTGTTCCAAAAATTTCTTGGGAATATTCTCTTCCTGCGCAATCTTTACGATTTGCATAGGCTCATTACCGTAGTTACGACCAAGCACCATCAGTGCCTTTATTGCATATTTTGTTTTTTTGGAAAGCATACTTTATTAACCCCCTGTTGAATCGCAAATTTACGTTTTTTATTCAATAGAATAAAACCCGCACCATTTCATGCGTAGAACAGCTGTAAACACCCAAACGGGGTTTCACCTCGCTATACTGGAAACGTATCTACTGCATTTTCTTATTGCCCCAATACCGCCGTGATGGGTTTTCCAATACTGCCATTTGGTTCGGTAATGTGCAAAAGTGCCGCAATTGTAGGTGCAATATCCACAATATGTACCTCTGTATTGGAAACTCCGGGCTTGATGCCCCAACCCATAAATACCAAAGGAATATGGGAATCGTAGGCAGACCAGGTACCATGGGTCGTACCGGTCGAGCGAGGCGTACCATCGTACCACTGTGGTTCGCAAACAATCTGGATAGCACCACTGCGCTTAAAGTTATAACCATTGATCATTTTTTCCCGAATAGGCGCTGGAATCATCAGGCTTTCACCCTTCTCCATATCAGCAACATAGGCCACGCCTTCGGTATGACGAAGTTCACGAATGATGGTTTCTTTTATTTTATCGCGATCCAACTGTAAAGAATCGATCAACTGATTGTTTAAATGAACCTGATAATTCATCATGCTTTTTACAAGCTTCTCTTGTCCAAATTTATCTTTAAGCGTCTTGTTAAGACCTGTGATAATCTGACGGGAATAGAAATAACCTCCATTTCCTTTCATATCCATAAAAAACCGAGAGTTATAGGAAGCGCCATGGTCTGCCGTCATAAAGAACGTATAATTACCCTTGCCCACGGTGTTATCCAGGTATTTGAAGAATTCGGCAAGTTGTTTATCAAGTTGCAGATACATATCTTCAATCTCCACGGCTGTTAATGAATAGCGGTGTCCAACGTAATCTGTCGCAGAGAGACTCACACAAAGAAAATCGGTATTGTTAGTTGGGTTATTACCCATCTGTTCATTTTTGATTGCCTCCATGGCCATATCCAATGTAAACTGATTGCCCATTGGCGTGGTTTTGATCAGCTCGTAGCCCTCGTCTTTCATCAACTTGGAAGTGGCGCGAGGTAGTGTAGGTTTCTCTTCACCCGGATACTTACCTTCATAGATATTGTCATCTGCAATACTGTTGGCAGCGTATGTACTGATGTCATACATAGGCTTCCAGTCGCCTTTCAGATATTTCTCAGCTAACTTTTTCTTATTGAAGTCCACCACCCATTTTGGAAGTTTGTCCATATAGAAATTGGATGTAATCCAATCACCCGATTTTGCTTCAAACCAATAGGCCGCATCGGCAAAATGCCCTGCCGGCAAGATCCCTCCGCGGTCTTTAATCGCGATACCGATGACTTTGGATTTAAAGTTGGAGGCTAATTTTAATTGATCGGTTACAGTAGATGCAAGCAAATTGCGTGGAGACTGTTGCCCCTCCTTTGCGGTAGTACCTACACCGACAACATAATCGTCCTGCGTACAATACATATTCTTTCCGGTCTGTTCTTCAATCCAGTCGTTACCCGCAATCCCATGTATGGAGGGAACAGATCCTGTATAGACCGAACTGTGCCCAATAGCCGTATAGGTCGGAATATAATTAATCAATGTATTTTCGCAGGAGAACCCTTCTTTCAAAAGTCGTTTGAAACCATCATTGCCATATCGATCGGCAAAACGATACAAATAATCCCACCGCATTTGGTCCACCATCAGGCCGACAACCAATTTTGGTTTTTCCGGCTGCTGCGCCATGGACGAAAGCGCTGCTATTCCAAGGACGACGCTTAAAAAAAATCTTTTAATCATAATCGTATTAAGTATTAAACTATTTGTTTTATCAATTTCACAGGCTAAAGTAGGGTTTAATCTTTTAAATGTGCTTTTAAAAATTGCCCTGTATAAGAATCTTTACAATGAATTAGTTCTTCGGGAAGACCGGCAAAAACGAGTTTACCGCCTTTATTTCCGCCTTCAGGACCAATATCAATGACCCAGTCGGCCGATTTAATCATATCCATATTGTGTTCAATCACCAAGATACTGTTCCCTAAAGCAATCAATGCATCAAATGATTTCAAGAGCTTTTTGATATCCTGAAAATGCAAGCCTGTCGTTGGCTCATCAAAGATAAAGAGTGTCTTCTTGCTATTATTTCCTTTGATTAAGAAAGAAGCGAGCTTGATCCGTTGGGCTTCACCTCCCGATAGGGTACTCGACGATTGACCGAGTTTAACATAGCCCAGTCCGACATCCTGTAAAGGCTGCAGTTTGACCAATATTTTAGGCTGGTCTGCAAAGAATATGATCGCTTCATCAACACTTAGCTCGAGAACATCTGCGACCGACTTATTTTTGTACTGTACATCAAGTACAAACTGCTTAAATCGTTTTCCACCACAGGCCTCACAGGGTAAAACAATATCAGCCATAAATTGCATTTCAATTTTAACTTCGCCTTCACCCTGGCAGACATCGCATCGTCCACCTTCAACATTAAATGAAAATGCAGCAGGTTTCAATCCGGCAGCTTTAGCTGGTGCCTGACTGGCATATAAAGCCCTGATTTCATCCCAAGCTTTCACATACGTGACCGGATTGGACCTCGACGAACGGCCAATCGGGTTTTGATCGACCATTTCAACTTGTTCAACTCGGGCAATATCTCCCTCAATCGAATCATAAATACCCGTTTGTTCCCCGGAGTAATTGCCAATAGACTTCTGCAATGCAGGATAAAGGATACGCTTCACCAACGAGGTTTTACCGGATCCCGAAACACCGGTAACAACCGTGAACGTATTCAATGGAAATTGTACATCAATTCCCTGCAAATTATTTTCATGGGCTCCCTTAATGGTAACGCTATTGGTCCACGAACGGCGTTTCTTAGGGACTTCAATCCGGCTTTTTCCACTCAGGTATTGACCGGTCAAGCTTTTACCATCCTTTAGAATCTGCTGATAGGTACCCGCAAAGACCATCTCACCGCCATGGATACCTGCTTCAGGTCCGATGTCAATCAGATAATCCGCAGATTCCATCATCTCTTGCTCATGTTCGACTACAACCACGGTGTTACCCACATCGCGAAGTGATTTCAGTACAGAAATCAGGCGCTGTGTATCACGCGGATGGAGACCGATACTTGGTTCGTCCAATACATAAATAGAACCTACAAGCGAACTTCCCAAGGAAGTCGCCAGATTGATTCGCTGCGACTCTCCACCTGAAAGGGTATTCGATAGCCGATTCAAGGTTAGGTAACTTAATCCAACATCGCACAAAAATTGCAATCTGTTATTAATTTCAGCCAGCAGTCTTTTGGCAATGACCAGTTCATTACCCACCAGTGGCAAACTTTTAAAGAATTCCAGCGCCTCTTCTAAAGGCATCAATACAACATCTGTGATGGATTTTCCGCCAACTTTGACGTAAGTCGCATCCTTCCGTAATCGTGTGCCACGGCAGTCTGGGCAATCTGTCTTCCCACGATAGCGAGATAACATCACCCGGTATTGAATTTTATAGGTCTGGGATTCGAGCTCTTCAAAGAACTGCGTAAGACCAGCAAAATATTTATTCCCTGTCCACAAGAGCTCCTTTTGCGCCTTAGTCAGATCCATGTAGGCACGATGTATCGGAAAATCGAACTTTAATGAACTTTTAACAAGCTTTTGTAGCCACTCGCCCATTTTCTCTCCTCGCCAAGGTGCTATTGCGCCGTCGTACACCGACCGGCTTTTGTCGGGAATAACAAGATCGGGATCAATACCAATGATTTTACCGTAACCTTCACATCGGCGACAGGCACCATAAGGGTTATTAAAACTGAAGAAATTTGGAGTAGGCTCTTCAAATGTTATTCCGTCGAGTTCAAATTTATGGGAGAAATGATGGCGCTGACCATTTTCTTCCATATAGAGTTCACCCTTACCTTCGAAAAAACCAGTTTGGATAGAATCAGAAAGTCGATTTACCGTATCATCATCCTGTTCAATACGCACGCGGTCGACAACAATAAGCACTTCTCCATCTTGGAGGTCTTTATTGGCGATGGCTTTGTCCTCTATCACCGCTTCAACTTTCTGCATACGATCTCCGTAGAAAATACGCACAAAACCTTTCTGCAAGAGCAGAGAAAGTTCTTCCTTTAACTTACGCCCATGAGAGGGAATGAGCGGAGCAAGAAGCGTCACGGTCGTATCATCGCCTAAATTCAGCGCAAAATCCACCACTGAGCTCACACTGTCTTTCGTCACCTCACGACCGGATATAGGAGAAATTGTCTTTCCGATACGGGCATATAACAATTTCAGATAGTCATAGATCTCCGTCGATGTGCCTACCGTCGAGCGGGGGTTGGAGGTAATGACACGTTGCTCAATGGCAATTGCTGGAGCAATACCTTTGATGTAATCAACCTCCGGTTTGTTCATCCGCCCCATAAATTGTCTGGCATAGGAAGAGAGACTTTCGACATAGCGTCGTTGGCCCTCAGCATAAAGCGTATCAAAGGCTAAGGAGGATTTTCCTGAGCCCGACATTCCAGTGATAACAACTAGTTTATTTTTAGGGATATCAACGTCAATATTCTTTAAGTTATTAACTCTTGCTCCCTTTATCTGAATATATTCTTTTGGAGTATGCTCCACCTGTTTACTCATAATAATCCTTATCTCACACAAAGTTACATATTATGGCTGATTATATTCCTGCGAATTAAAAAGCAGTTCGGTTTTCTTTAGTACATAAAAAAGCCATCGAATAAAATATTCGATGGCCTTTTTATGTATAATGTCCTACTATTGACTATTGAAATTTCTTCGCGTTAACTTTACGCTCGTTTTCAGTCAAATAGATTTTACGTAGACGCATTGATTGTGGTGTCACCTCAATATACTCGTCGGCTTGAATATACTCCATACATTCTTCCAATGAGAATTTGATTGCCGGTGCAATACGGGTGTTGTCATCAGAACCAGAAGCACGCATATTTGTCAACTGTTTTCCTTTTGTCACGTTGATTGTTAAATCATTGTCACGGATGTGCTCACCTAAAATTTGTCCCTCGTATACATCCACACCTGGATCTACGAAGAAACGACCACGGTCTTGTAATTTATCGATGGAGTAAGCAGTTGTTGAACCTGTATCCAAAGAGATCAATACACCGGCCAAACGACCAGGAATTGTACCTTTCCAAGGCTCATAACCTTTCAAACGGTGCGCCATAACAGCTTCACCCGCTGTTGCTGTCAATACGTTGTTACGTAAACCGATGATACCACGTGAAGGAATTGAGAACTCAAGATGTTGCATATCCCCTCTAGCTTCCATAATCAACAACTCACCTTTACGTTGCGTAACCAACTCAATTACTTTTCCTGAGACATCAGAAGGTACATCAACAACCAGTTCTTCGATTGGCTCACATTTTTGTCCATCGATTTCTTTGATGATAACTTGTGGCTGGCCTACTTGCAACTCATAACCCTCACGACGCATTGTTTCGATCAATACGGACAAGTGAAGGATACCACGTCCGTATACCAACCAAGCATCTGGAGATTCCGTAGGAACTACGCGTAGTGCTAAGTTTTTCTCCAGCTCTTTTTGTAAACGATCGTAGATGTTACGTGATGTGACCAATTTACCTTCTTTACCGAAGAAAGGCGAGTTATTGATCGTGAACAACATGTTCATTGTTGGTTCATCAATGCTGATAACTTCCAATTGCTCCGGATTTTCGAAATCTGCGATTGTATCACCGATATCGAAACCTTCAATACCTACTACAGCACAGATATCACCTGCATGTACTTCAGATACCTTAATACGGCCCAGGCCTTCAAATACCTGTAGCTCTTTAACTCTTGATTTTACAACTTTTCCGTCGCGTTTCACCAAAGAAACCGGCTGATTTTCTTTGATTGTACCACGAGCCACACGACCGATAGCGATACGTCCGACGAAAGTTGAGTAATCCAATGATGTTACCTGCATCTGCAAAGTACCTTCAGATACTTCTGGAGCAGGGATATATTTGATGATAGCTTCCAATAAGTCAGTGAAGTCTTCGGTACGATTTTTCCAGTCTGTAGACATCCATCCTTGTTTTGAAGAACCATATAATACCGGGAAATCCAATTGTTCTTCAGTAGCTCCTAAGTTGAAGAATAAGTCAAAAACATGTTCGTATACTTCTTCAGGACGACAGTTTTCTTTATCGACTTTATTGACAACAACGATAGGTTTAATACCCAAGCCTAAAGCTTTACCTGTAACGAAACGTGTTTGAGGCATTGGACCTTCAAAAGCATCTACCAATAGTACTACCCCATCGGCCATCTTCAATACACGTTCAACCTCACCACCGAAATCGGCGTGACCTGGCGTATCGATGATATTGATTTTAACACCTTTATATGTTACTGATACGTTCTTAGATACAATAGTGATCCCGCGCTCACGCTCTAAATCATTATTGTCTAGGATTAATTCACCAGCATTTTCATTTTCTCTGAATTGATTGGTAAAATATAAAATTTTGTCTACAAGCGTAGTTTTACCGTGGTCGACGTGAGCGATGATCGCAATGTTTCTAATGTTTTGCATTGAGCAAGAATATTTTTATAAAATTTTAGGGTGCAAAGATAAACATTTTGCACCACAAAATTTATAACTATGTGTATTTTATTTAATTACACCTAATTCTTTACCTACTTTGGTAAAGGCGGCGATTGCTTTATCCAGGTGAGCAACTTCATGTCCTGCCGAAATCTGCACACGGATACGAGCTTTTCCCTGAGGTACAACAGGATAGTAAAAACCGATCACATAAATTCCCTCGTCTAACATCTTGGATGCGAATTCCTGCGCTAATTTTGCGTCATACAGCATCACAGGCACGATTGGATGGAAACCTGGTTTGATATCAAATCCAGCAGCTGTCATTTTTTCACGGAAATAAGTTGTATTGGATTCCAATTTATCGCGCAGTGCCGTTGTCTCACTCAGCATATCCAAGACCGCTACAGAAGCCCCTGCAATTGCGGGTGCTAAAGTATTCGAAAATAAATAGGGACGTGAACGCTGACGTAACAAATCGATGATTTCTTTTTTGCCAGAAGTGAAACCACCAGAAGCACCGCCTAGCGCCTTACCCAACGTACCTGTAATGATATCTACGCGATCAATCACGTTGAAAAGCTCGTGTGTACCACGTCCAGTTGCTCCGATAAAACCGGTACAATGCGATTCATCGATCATCACGAGCGCCTGGTATTTATCTGCTAGATCACAGATCTTATCCAGTGGAGCCACAGATCCATCCATAGAAAATGCGCCATCTGTAACAATGATTTTATGTCGAGCGCCGGACGCAGCCTGCAATTGTGCTTCCAAATCAGCCATATCTGCATTTTTATAGCGGAAACGTTGTGCTTTACACAAACGAACACCGTCAATGATAGAGGCATGATTTAATTCGTCAGAAATGATCGCATCCTCAGCCCCAAATAACGGCTCAAACACACCACCATTCGCGTCGAATGCGGCTGCATATAAAATAGTATCTTCTGTTCCGAGAAACGTAGAAATTTTTGCTTCTAACTCTTTATGCACATCTTGGGTACCACAGATAAAACGTACGGAAGACATTCCATAACCGTGGGTATCAATCGCCTTCTTAGCAGCTTCAATTACTTTTGGGTGCGAAGACAGACCCAAATAATTGTTCGCACAAAAATTGACAACTTCTTGTCCTGTACTCACTTTGATGTCTGCTCCTTGGGGGGTAACGATCACGCGCTCTTGTTTATACAATCCCGCTTCTTTGATTGCTTCCAATTCCTTTGCTAAAACTGGTTGTAATGTTGTGTACATAATTCGATTTTAATTTTTTGTACAATATTACAGTTTTTTCATTGGAATAACTTGTGTTACCTTCCCAGATGAACGTTATTCACGGAGAATTTATACCAAATCAATGATTTGGTCATATTAAACCGATTGCATAAAATGCGCTTTTGTCCCCGCTCTGCAGCGCCAATAAAAAAAACACGAATAAGCGTAAAAGCCATCGTGTAACAAAAGGTCTTATGTTTCTTAAAAGTAATTTCTTATCGCTCCTAAAAGCAATTAAATTACTGAAAGCAGAGGGATAGGTTATTCGTATCGGAGCGCATCGACCGGATCCAGTTTAGATGCTTTTGAGGCTGGGTAATAACCCGACAACATCCCAACGAGTCCACATACCGCAAAGCCCATAATAATCGCTCCCCACGGTATTATAAAAGATGTACCGAGCTGCAGGGCCAGGATATTACCGATCAGAATACCTATAAAAATTCCGGCAACACCACCGATCATGCAAATCACAATGGCTTCCATCAAAAATTGTTTACGGATAACACTCGGTGTTGCACCGATTGCCTTACGTATGCCGATCTCGCGTGTGCGCTCGGTGACCGAAACAAGCATAATATTCATCAATCCGATGGAAGCCCCTACAAGGGTGATAAAGGCAATCACTACAGCTCCTAAAGTGACCATTGCCATATTCTGCATCAGCATCTGGGCAACCGCATCGGACTTGGTAATTTCAAAATCGTTGGTTTGCCTGGAGGCCAATCCACGGATATTTCTAAACACGATAGTAGCTTCGCCAATGGCCGCTTCCAATCGCATCGGATCGTTGGAAGAAACCGTGATCACATAGGACGGCTCGGCACCCTGCATCACCGACCTTGCCTTGATCAGCGGAATAAAACATGCCCTATCTCCCCCCATCCCCGCAGAGGAACCTTTACTTTTTAATACCCCGATAACCAAATAACGAATATTGTTAACGGTAATAAACTGCCCCACGGGATCAATGATTTCATTGAAAAGCATTTTACTGACTTCACTGCCGATGATAATAACACCACTGCCGGTTTCTACCTCCCTAGTGGAAAAATTACGGCCTTCGCTGATAACATAACCCGAGGTCTGTAGATAATTTTCATCGGTACCTATCAGGCCGATATTGGGGTTTGTCTTTTTGGATTGAAATTTTGCAGTCGTAGTCCAGCTCACATTGGCACTAACTGATGTCAACGCATTAAAGTGAAAATCTTGTTTAAATCGAGCGGACTGCGCATAGGTTATATTAGCGAAGACTTTGGAGCGCGTCCCCTCATTCCCGATGCGAACATTGAGCCCCCGGTTGCGGATGTTAAAAGAGTTTGACCCCATCGATGAAAAGGAATCTGTCAGGGAATTCTTCATGGCATCTATCGAGGTCAGCACCCCTATAAGAGCCATCATTCCTATGGCAATAATCAGTGCTGTCAGAAATGTGCGCAGCTTATTTCCTACAATAGACTGTAGTGCAAGCTTGACATTCTCAACATAAGACATTTTTACGGCCATAAAGCTAATATTAGGATTTGTAGGGATGAAAATACTGTAATTCCCGCACAAAACCAAAAAGGCAATTTACTGCTATGGAATAAATTGCCTTTTTGGCCGTGACCGCAGCTGTGCCTGCTAGCGGACTATGCTGATTTGGCGGCTGTTACAGTTGTTAATGAATTCTTTTCCATGTCTCTGTACGTCCCAGCAGGCTCACGCCCATATAGCCCCTGATATCAAGCTTATCTCCCTTTAGCGTCATCTTACAGCTATATGTTTTGCCTGATTTGGGGTCGTAAATCTTTCCGTCAACATAGGTACTGCCATCTTTTTCAAAATTGGTCAAGATCTCCAGGCCTTGTACATTTCTGCCCTGTAGTGCTTTATCGGGATTTTTTATATCTTTCTTTGGCTGACCTGCTTCGTTGTTTGGAAATTTGAGCCAATACAGTTTACCAAAAAACTTATCGCCTTTTTTGTAAATTTCAACACGGCCTTCGCCACTTGGATTTTCCCATTTTCCGATGATGGGATCTGTTTGCGCAAATAATGTTACTGTAATCAGCAACATTAGGAATGACATCATAATTTTCTTCATGGGTTTATTATTTTTATGAGCATGTGAAGCTCTGTATAAATTCTTTATAAATAAAGATAAGAAATATTTACTATGCCCGCATATATTCAATATAAAACTATAGCTAGTTACCAATAAAAAATGATTATCCGATTCAGCAGATAACGCGTATAAAAAGCCTTTTCTTCGCAATACCCAGAATTCATTCGATAAATAAAGTTTGGCATTGGGTTTGCAATATTATAATCATATTATTTCTTTTTTAACTATTTACATAAATTAGCACATATTATGAAATTTATTATTAGTCTTCTACTTACCGGGTTGGTCGTGGCAGTTGCCTGCTGGCTTGTCCCGGGCGCTCATGTTGCTGGATTTGGCTGGGCCATTGTTACCGGACTTGTGATTGGATTTGTCAACGCAACTGTAGGATCGATTTTACGGTTATTTACGTTCCCGTTAAATTGGCTAACGCTGGGTTTGGTATCCTTTATTATTACAGTATTGATGGTTCTGCTGTCAGATTGGCTACTCGGTTCAAAATTTGATGTAGATGGCTTTTGGACTGCCGCGCTATTTGCCATCGTCGTTGCCCTATTAGAAATGATTGTTGGTAGTATATCAAAAGATTAAAATACATTATATTACGTAGTTGAAGGTGTTCAAATCAATTGATATGAACGCCTTTTTTATTTCTTATTCTTAACCTCAGCCTATTAATACCACATCCCTATCTGCAATCCGCTCGCTATTTACGGCAGAAATCGTTAAATTTAATTTTTAAAAAGAAAAGCTAATATATGTGTGAACACAACCACGAGCATAGCAATGCCACACACGAGCACTCCTCCACCACAGAGGAGCAGCCTTGGTGGACTGCACAGAGCAAGTTGCTCATCGCTCTTTTCATCCTGCTTACTTTACTTCTACTGAAATATGCTTTCAAGATCACTCTTCCGTCGGGAATCAGTTTGGCCTTAAATAGCATCGCTTACCTGCTTGCGGGAATACCCGTTATCCTGATGGCTTTCCGTAAGGCAAAAAGGGGGGATATTTTTAATGAATTCTTTTTGATGACTGTGGCGACCTTAGGTGCATTCGCTATTGGAGAATTTGAAGAAGGTGTTGCGGTGATGGTATTCTACCAAATCGGAGAATGGTTTCAGGACACCGCCGTAGACAATGCCAAAAAATCGATCAAATCACTATTGGATATCCGTCCCGATACTGTGACTGTAGTGCGAAATGGACAACAGCAACAAGTAAATCCAAAAACTGTCTTACCTGGCGACACCATCTTGGTAAAAGCAGGCGAAAAGGTGGCCCTTGATGGTAAGTTAAACACAGAGAAGGCCACATTTAATACCGCGGCTTTGACGGGAGAGAGTAAACCTGACACAAAATATAGGGGTGAAACGGTTTTTGCGGGGATGATTAATTTGGAAACGGTTGTGGAGATCGAGGTCTCCAACAAATTTGAGGATAGCAAGTTGAGCAAAATTCTCGAAATGGTACAAGATGCTACAGCACGTAAATCCAAAACGCAGTTGTTTATTGCCAAATTTGCCAAAGTATATGTGCCGATAATTTTTAGCCTTGCTCTATTGGTGCTTATTGTACCCCTATGCTTTGTTGATGACTATAGTTTTAAGGACTGGTTCTATCGGAGTTTGGTCTTCTTGGTGATTAGCTGCCCCTGTGCGCTGGTTGTTTCTATCCCCTTGGGGTATTTTGGAGGCATAGGCTTAGCCTCGCGAAACGGAATATTATTTAAGGGAGGCAACTTCCTCGATGCCATTACCGCAGTTGATACTGTAGTAATGGATAAAACAGGTACACTCACAGCGGGGGTATTTGAAGTAACGGAGGTTGTTGCAGTCAACGGAGATCCCCAAGAATTATTGGATTATGCAAAAGCAATAGAGGTACATTCCACACATCCCATTGCAAAGGCGATAGCCAGCTATAATCCAGGCAGCACAGCCCTAAAAACGGAAAATATTCAGGAAATTGCAGGTCATGGACTTTGTGCTACGGTGAATGGAAAGAAAACACTAGCAGGCAACAGCAAGCTACTGGACAAATACAATATTAGCTACCCTGATGAGTTGAGGAAAATGGTCTATTCCATTGTAATGCTCGCCATCGACGGCCAATATGCAGGTTATATAACCGTTGCAGACCGAATTAAACCAGGATCGAAGGCTGTCATTCAGGCAATGCGTGCGCAAGGTCTTTATACCGTTATGTTATCTGGCGATAAAACAGCGGTGGTAAACGAGGTAGCCAAAGAGCTGGGGCTGAACGAGGCCTATGGAGACCTCCTCCCTGAGGATAAGGTTAGCCATGTACAGCAACTGCTCGATCAAGGACGCCATGTTGCCTTTGCCGGTGATGGTGTAAATGATGCACCAGTAGTTGCGTTAGCACAGGTAGGCATCGCAATGGGTGGACTGGGTGCTGATGCGACGATAGAAACAGCTGATATCGTAATCCAGAACGATGAGCCCAACAAGATCTTATCGGCCATCAAAATCGGAAAAATAACCCGCAATATTGTCTGGCAGAATGTAATCTTGGCAATGGGCGTAAAGGTCATTGTTTTGATCCTTGGTGCCGGTGGTGTTGCAACACTTTGGGAAGCGGTTATAGCGGATGTCGGAGTCGCACTCTTGGCGATTTTAAATGCTATCCGAATACAGCATAAAAAAGTATAGCAATGAAGTTATCCAAAAAATCAGATGGTAACAGTTATACAAATTAGATCGTTGAAAAATATTGTGGTCGAATACACCTATAATTAAAAAAAAGCGTGGCTGTCCAAAAGTTGAACAGCCACGCTTCCTATGTTTCACTCATGATCTACTTCAGATCGCAGAAATTTTAATCCCGCCAAGCCTTGTACGCATTGATCAGTCCATTGGTAGAAGAATCGTGGCTTGACACCCTGTTGTCATCATTTAATTCCGGAAGGATTTGATTGGCCAACTGTTTACCTAGTTCAACGCCCCATTGATCAAAACTATAAATGTTCCAGATCACACCTTGGACAAAGATCTTGTGTTCATAAAATGCAATAAGTCTTCCCAATGTACGTGGAGTCATTTTTTTCAATAAAATGGAATTCGTTGGGCGATTCCCCGAAAAAACTTTATAAGCTTTAAGTGCTTCTATATCTTGATCTGATTTCCCAGCCTTCTTGAGTTCGGCAACCACTTCTTCCGCTGTTTTACCATTCATTAGCGCCTCGGTCTGCGCAAAAAAATTGGACAGCAACAATTGATGATGATTTCCAATAGGATTAAGACTATTCGCAGGCGCAATAAAATCGCATGGTATAAACTTAGTCCCCTGATGGATTAATTGATAGAACGCATGCTGTCCGTTTGTACCGGGCTCACCCCAGATAATTGGCCCAGTCTGATATTGCACTTGTTCGCCATTCCTATCGATATATTTTCCATTACTTTCCATATCACCTTGTTGGAAATAGGCAGCAAAACGGTGTAGGTATTGATCGTACGGAAGAATTGCATGGCTTTCTGCTTGGAAAAAATTATTGTACCATACACCAAGCAACGCCAATATGACCGGAATATTGGATTCAAAAGAAGTTTCTTTGAAATGAACATCGGCATCGTAGGCACCTTTTAGTAGCTCCTCAAAACGATCAAAACCTATTGCCAGACTGATAGAAAGACCTATTGCTGACCAAAGCGAATAACGTCCGCCAACCCAGTCCCAAAATTCAAACATATTTTGGGTATCTATTCCAAAGCTTTGTACTGCTTGTGTATTGGTGCTCAATGCCGCAAAATGCTTAGCGACGTCTTGTTCAAGAGCGCCACTTGCCAAAAACCAGTCTTTGGCTGTATGGGCATTGGCCATCGTTTCCTGTGTGGTGAACGTCTTTGAAGCAATCAGGAACAACGTGGTTTCAGGATCTACAGCTTTCAAAGTTTCAGCAATATGTGTCCCGTCCACATTGGAAACAAAATGTACATTTAAGTGTGTTTTATAAGCCTTAAGGGCCTCTGTTACCATTACGGGACCGAGATCTGAACCACCAATCCCGATATTGACCACATCGGTTATCGCTTTGCCCGTATATCCTTTCCAATGACCAGATAGGATGTTTTCTGTAAAAGCTCTCATCTGCGCCAATACACGTTTAACATCAGGCATCACATCTTGACCATCCACGAAAATGGGTTGATCAGACTGGTTCCGCAAGGCCGTGTGTAACACGGGCCTATTCTCGGTAACATTAATACGCTCGCCCGAAAACATCGCCTCTATTGCCTCAGAAAGACCGCATTCCTCAGCCAGACGCACCAAAAGTGCTCTCGTATCTTCCGTAATGCTATTCTTGGAATAATCTAAAAGAATGTCTTCAAATGCTATTGAAAATTTATCGAAGCGTGCAGAATCCTCTGCAAAAAGTTGGCGTAGATCTTTTAAATCATTACTATATGGCCCAAATAAAGATCCAAAATGCTGGGTAAGATCCTTAAAGGCTTGCGTCTGTGTAAAGTTAATTTTTGGAAACATCTGTTCTTACTAAAATATTTGTTTTAAACATCAATAAGAGCCTTCTAGATCGCTATAATACACGGAGTGTAGCTCCTCAAATGAAGGTTTATTCTGCTGTCAATACCAAAACTAAAAAAAAAGGTCACATATCCCTATTTACCAACGGATATTCAACGTTAAGTTCTTGATAGGGGCATGAATTTATTAATTAAAATTTATACTTTAGCGGATATGACAAAAGAACAAATTCAAGACTTGAGGGATCGTGTGACTTCCCTGAGGAGGCATCTTTGACATCGATGCACGCAAAGAAGAAATAGAAAGAGATCAAGCGATTACGCTTGAAGCAAGTTTTTGGGATGATTCCAAAGCGGCAGAGAAAATACTTCTGGCCATAAAAAACCAAAAGGTATGGACAGACCACTTCGACGAAGTTGCAGCGGCGGTTGAAGACGCCTATGTCATGTATGAATTCTACCAATCGGGCGATGCGAGCGAAAAGGAAGTGGACGACCAATATCAACTCGCTTTAGAAAAAGTCGAGGAGCTCGAATTTAAAAATATGCTTAGTGCTGAAGAAGATCAGCTGGATGCAATCTTACAGATTACTGCCGGTGCAGGCGGTACTGAAAGCTGCGACTGGGCTGCCATGCTGATGCGGATGTATATTATGTGGGGTGAGAAAAACGGTTATAAAGTAACCGAGCAAGATTCTCAGGAAGGTGATGTAGCCGGCATCAAGAGTGTTACTCTTCAGATATCGGGTGATTTTGCTTACGGCTACCTCAAGGGAGAAAACGGTGTACATAGGCTCGTTCGGATTTCCCCATTTGATTCCAACGCAAAACGCCACACTTCTTTTGCATCAGTCTATGTCTATCCCTTGATCGATGATAATATTGAGATCGATGTGAAAGATTCTGAAATTGAATGGGATACTTTCCGTTCTGGTGGTGCAGGTGGGCAGAATGTAAATAAAGTGGAAACCGCAGTTCGATTACACCACAAGCCCACGGGTATTATTATTAAGAATCAGGAATCCAGATCGCAATTACAAAATAAGGAAAATGCGATGCGTTTATTGAAATCACAACTTTATGAGATTGAAATGCGTAAACGCCAGGAAGCTACAGCTGCTATTGAAGGGAATAAAAAGAAAATCGAATGGGGTTCCCAAATTCGAAACTATGTTTTACATCCCTATAAATTAATTAAAGATTTAAGGACAAATTACGAGACATCCAATACACAAGCTGTGTTAGACGGTGATCTCAATGATTTCCTGAAAAATTACCTCATGGAATTTGGCGGGTAAAAAATTAGAAAATTGATGACCCGAAAGACGCCCGCATTAGCGAGCGTCTTTTTTTTCATTCTTTTTTCAATTGTTAAAGTGCCCCCTTTCGTAAACAGTCAGCTACAAATACTGACAGAATACATTGAAAAAAAGCCAATAAATGTTAAAAAATCTTAAAAATCTATCCATTCAATTGATGTCACATTTCACGTAACATCCTAAACAATTAAAAAATAAACCATTAATAATCAACATTTTGAATCAAAACATATTGTATCAAGAACGTTACATTAATAGATCGAACCTGATTTTTGGAACAAAATAAAGGCATGTGTTTTGCGTTTATGGAATCGTAATATTTTCATTACAAAAGATATCAGAAGCGATATCAAATTAAAGATTGAAAAAACGAATGTGTATCTAAAATAGAACGGTTATGAATTACATGAAAGAAAACTCGATCGTATCCAAGCAGATGACCAAGCAATGGCAGCCTGCTGTATATGATGTAAATGCAGCAGAAAAGCGATCTGAAAATAAAGTTCGCAAAGAGGAAGAAAGTAACTTTGGTCCTAAAGAGTATGGTATTGTTGGAGCAACATTTTTCATCTTATTTGCGTCGGTCTTTGGCGTATACATGCTTCAACCCGACTTTGATGCGTTACGTTTCCAACGTTTAGATAGTATCGGCGGTACATTTGTTATCGGATTAGGTATATTACTTGCCGTTATTGCTATCAGTTTTTTAATTTTTCTGATTGTACTCCATCGGAAATATAAGCCAATTGCATCGGTATCTGATGAAGAATTGCCAACATGTACTATTATTGTGCCGGCGTATAATGAGGGACACCTTGTTTATGATACATTACATAGTTTGGCAAGCAGCGATTATCCCGAAAAAAAATTGCAAATCATTGCCATTGACGACGGTAGCAAGGATAATACTTTTGAATGGATACAACGTGCCAAAATGGAACTTGGTGACCGTGTTGAGATCTACAAACAGCCTAAGAATATGGGTAAGAGACATGCCCTATACCGTGGTTTTAAATTAGGGACCGGTGAGATCTTTATTACAGTTGACAGTGACTCAATTGTAAAAAAGGACACCATACGAAATATGGCAAGCCCATTTGTAACAAACAAAGAATGCGGTGCCGTAGCTGGAAATGTGCGTGTGTTAAATACCAAAAAAGCAATCATTCCACGTATGCTCAACGTTAGCTTCGTATTTAGCTTCGAATTTGTACGTTCTGCACAAAGTATGTTGGGTACTGTGATGTGTACACCAGGAGCGCTTTCGGGATACCGCAAAGAAGCTGTCATGAACTGTTTAGAAGATTGGATCAATCAAACATTTATGGGGCAGCCATCTGATATCGGTGAAGATCGTGCGATGACCAATATGATTTTGAAACAAGGATATCATGTCTTATTTCAATCCAATGCATATGTTTATACAGACACACCTGTACGTTATAAAAATCTATACAAGATGTTTATCCGTTGGGAAAGAAGTAATGTACGTGAGAATATTGCCATGAGTAAATTTGCATTTAAAAATTTCCGTCAAGGTCCTAAATGGGGAGCGCGCATTTTATTGCTAATGCAATGGAAAAAAGTATTGTTATCTTATCCATTGCTATTGCTTATGCTTTGGACGGTATTTCATTATCCATTGATGTTCTTGAGTTCAACATTGGTAGGTATTTTAATATTCTCGAGTATCCAGGCATATTTCTTTGCCTCTAAAAATGCAAATGCCAAAGAAGCTTTCTGGGCTTATAGCTACAGTATATTCTATGCTTTCAGTTTATTTTGGATTACACCATATGCGATAGCAACGGCGGGACGTAGAGGTTGGTTGACAAGGGGATAAAATTAATGCAAAGAACGTATATTTACAGCTATATATGAGAGATTTTCAGGTAAAAAAAATTGCCGTCATCGGCCAAGGATATGTTGGGTTGCCATTGGCAATAGCATTTTCCGATTTTTTCCCGGTGATTGGATTTGATATCAATAAAACACGCATTGAGGAGCTTAAGCAGGGGGTTGACCGTACATTAGAGACTGATAAGAAAGAACTAGCTCGTGTTAGAGATTTGTTTGTTACATCAAATCAAAGTAAGGGTTATGATGCGAGTAGTCTTACTGCAGATATTTCAGATGCGAATGTCTATATCGTTACAGTCCCAACTCCCATAGACCGCTATAATTCACCCGACCTATCACCAGTAATCGGAGCATCAAAAATGATTGGCGAACTGTTAATTCCTGGCGATCTTGTTATTTATGAATCGACAGTCTATCCCGGCTGTACGGAAGAGGAATGTATACCGGTTTTGGAGAAATATTCGGGATTAACATTCAATCAAGACTTTTATGTTGGTTATTCTCCTGAAAGGATTAATCCCGGCGATAAAGTTAACTCGCTTCAGAAAGTGGTAAAAGTGACTTCAGGAAGTACCCCAGAAGCAGGATTAGCCGTGGATAGCTTATATAAAAAAATTATTGAGGCCGGAACCCACTTAGCGCCCTCAATTAAGGTAGCAGAAGCTGCCAAAGTGATCGAAAATGCGCAGCGTGATGTAAATATTTCATTTATGAATGAGCTTGCTCTGATTTTTGATCGTGTAGGGATAGATACGCAGGATGTATTGGATGCGGCGGGTACCAAATATAATTTCCTCCAATTCAAGCCCGGATTAGTCGGAGGGCACTGTATATCGGTAGATCCCTATTATCTTGCTCAAAAAGCGACACAACTGGGTTATCATCCCCACGTTATATTATCTGGAAGGGAGGTCAATGATCAGATCGCTTCATTCATTGCTTCAAAAGTTGTGAAGCTGATGATTCAGAAAAACATCAAATTTGATGGAGCCAAGGCGCTGGTATTAGGTATTACATTCAAAGAGAATTGTCCTGACATAAGAAACAGTAAGGTTATTGACATGATTCACGACCTTCAGGAATTCGGCTTAAAGGTAGAAGCATATGATCCTTGGGTTAATGTGGAGGACGTAAAATCACATTTCAATATTGAATTATTATCAACTCTTCCGGAAATTGGTGATTATGATGCTGTTATACTCGCTGTAGGCCATAGAGAATTCTTACACTTAGATCTAAGCAACCTGAAAAAGGAAAATTCTGTTGTATTTGATATCAAAGGTATACTTGATCGGAAATTAGTAGATGCACGATTGTAAGAAATTTAGGCAGAAAATAATTCGTTTTTAATTAGAGTGGCGCCGTATCTAACTTCTCATGAGTTAGATACGGCGTTCCCTATTTAACTATGATCGAAAACCGATGCTAACGTTAATATAACCAACTTACACTACCGGTTTCAACATCATAGTTTGCTCCGACAATTTTAATTTTACCCTCTTCTTCAAGTTTACGGAGAGTTGAACTTTGTCTACGGATGTCTCTGATCGCATGTTTAATGTTCTGCTGATTGAGCTTTTCAAGCAGCTCATTATTCTTTGATGAACGCTCTTCCCCCTCGTCTATCACTTCATTAATGATCGGATCAAAATGATTAATTAAATGGTTTAGATTGTCCATCCCCATTCCTTCAATCTGCGCAGCGTCCAATCCTCCTTTTAATGCCCCGCATTTGGTGTGACCAAGCACAACAACAAGTTTTGATCCCGCTACATTGCAACCGAATTCCATCGAACCTAAAATATCCTGATTGACAAAGTTTCCTGCAATACGAATACTGAAAATATCGCCCAATCCCTGATCAAATATAAGTTCTGCTGATGTGCGGCTATCAATGCAACTCAGCACGACAGCAAATGGCCACTGCCCTTCGCGTGTAGCATTCACCTGTTCGAGAAGATCGCGGTTTGCTTTCAGGTTATTAACAAAGCGTTGGTTTCCCTCCTTTAAGAAATCCAATGCCTTTTCTGGTGTAATCGTCGATTGTGTTTCGTACGTATGTGCCTTCATAAGATTTTATTATTTGGAATATTAAAAGTAAAATTAATATGTTACATTTTAATTACCAACAGGGCTAAATACGTGTAATTTTTTCGGTTCTTTCCACCGTACTATTGTGCGAGAATAAAGTAAAGGATTTAATAAAAGTCCTAAAATTAAAAAAAGCTTGCAATATGAATTGCAAGCTTTTTTTTAATTTTAATCATTTGACTCGTAGCCCGTAGGGGAATCGAACCCCTGTTTCAAGAATGAAAATCTTGCGTCCTAACCCCTAGACGAACGGGCCGTTTTCTGTTTCGGTGTGCAAATATAGAAATATTTGTAAATCTGTCAAAATTATTATGTTTTTTTATTCATTTTTTTTGAAATAGATGATTTAACTCGCTAGAATAGCTATATTTAAAGTCATTGAAAAAGTAACCAACATGACTAATTTTAAAAAAATTAAAAAACCGCTACTCTATGCTGGACTGGGCTTTGCTTTATTAAGTCAGGAGGCCTATGCCCAAAAAACTGGAGCAATCGCAGATCAACTGCAAATCACCTGGAGGGTTCAGGAAGGACAGCATATCAGTAAAAATCCGGTATCCACCCTAATTTTAAAAAACAAAGGGAAAAGTGCTGTTCAACTTAACGATTGGAGCCTTTGGTTTAATTTTATCCGATCTATTGATCCTGGAAAAGTCGACAAACGTTTTGCGATAGACCACCGAAACGGCGATCTCTTTCAGGTCAGCTTTCAGAAAAATAATTTTGTATTAAATGCGCAAGATACAGTCCACATCGATTTTATAACGACGGGGCTAGTCAATTACACCGATGGACCCATTGGTCTATACCTAAAAAATAACCAGACTGGGCTTGCCACCAATATTTCAGATTATTCTGCTGTTAAAACTGCTCCTCAATCGGAAGCTGAAAAAACAGATTACTTCGCATATAAATACGACCAAAACAAGCTCGTAGAAGGTGTCACCGCACAAAGTATCATACCCTTACCAAGCCACATTAGTGTCAACATCAACGAAAAGTTTAATGTGTCGACAGGTACAAACCTTTTTGTAGCTAATGAATTTGCTAGCGAAGCGAGATTTTTGACAGATTTCTTTTCAACATATTCAAGTATTAAGCTAACAGCTTCAACTAGCCCGCAGCGCGGTATTGAAATCGTAAAAGTTAACACCTTAAAACCCGAATCCTATCGCTTATCGATTACCGCTGATGGTGTAAAAATAGAAGCTTCAGATAAAGCTGGTGCTTTCTATGCCATTCAATCATTAAAATCATTGATTACTCATAGTCAGTGGAAAAAAGCTACAAAATCCATTGCATTACCGCACGGCAATATTGAAGATAGCCCACGCTATGGATACCGCGGATTTATGCTGGATGCTGCCCGTAATTTTCACAGTAAGGCCGAGGTTTTAAGAATATTGGATCTCATGGCAGCTTATAAGTTGAATAAGTTCCATTTCCACTTTATTGACGACGAAGGGTGGCGACTGGAAATTCCATCCCTCCCTGAACTAACAGCTGTCGGAGCCAACCGTTCGGCTATTTTTGACGATGGTAAAGCAATACAGCCTGCTTATGGATCTGGAGCGACGACCAAGCCGCATCAATTCTACAGTGTGACTGACTATATCGAAATTTTAAAATACGCTCAGGAAAGACACATCGATGTGATCCCAGAGGTGGAAACCCCTGGCCATGCTCGTGCAGCGATCAAAGCCATGCGTGCACGCTTTGACCATTACTCGAAACTTGGCGATAAGCAAAAAGCAGAAGAATATTTACTGGATGATGCAGAAGACAAATCCGTTTACAACTCTGCACAAAACTGGAATGATAATGTTATGAATCCTGCGCTACCATCAACGTATCATTTTCTAAGCAAGGTGATCGATGAAATCAAAGCCATACACGATCAAGCTGGGGTTCCATTGAAAATTATCGATTTGGGAGGTGACGAAACGCCGAGTGGTGTTTGGGAAAAATCGCCAAAAATATTGGCTTTTATGAAGGAAAATAATATCGCAAATGTACTCGACGTATGGCCGCTGTATATTTCCAAGATTAATGCCCTAGTTCAAGAAAAAGGACTGACGATGTCGGGGTGGGAAGAGATGGGCATGCGCAACAAAGGAAATGGCATGGTTGTAAATGCGGATCTGGGAAAATCCGGCATCAATTTAAATGTATGGAACAATCTGCCCGGACAAGGACAGGAAGACCTCGCCTATCGATTGGCCAATGCAGGCTATAAAGTTGTTTATACGAGTGCAGCAAATAACTACCTGGATATGTCATGGGATCGTGACTTTGCAGATCCGGGACATAGTTGGGTAGGCACTGTCAATCTGAATAGAACTTATTCCTTCTCCCCTGAAAATTTCTTCATCAACTTAAGAAAGGATGACACAGGAAAAGATCTTAAAACAGAAGCATACACTAATAAAGAACAGCTTACAGCGGAAGGGAAGAAAAATCTCCTCGGGATCAAAGGTGCATTATGGTCAGAAAAGGTCTCTACTGACCAGCGTCTCGAAGAAATGATATTTCCACGTTTAATCGCCATCGCCGATCGCGCCTGGGCCCCAGAACAAGCCTGGGAAAAAGGAAATTCTTTTGACGAAGCTACGTATCGTAGATCGTATACTGCCTTTATCAAAAAACTGGGCGAGGATGAATTGAGAAAACTGGATAGGATAAATGGAGGCTATACCTATCGACTTCCAAAAATTGGAATTAAGAAGGAGGGCGACCAACTCCTTATCAATACCGATTACCCGGGTTTTAAAGTCTATTATAGCGACAACGGAAATACACCAACACAAAAATCCAAAATAGTGAATGGCCCTATACCATTCCAGCCTGGAAAGAAATACGTATTTAAAGTATATGATGCCAAAGGACGATCCGGCGATGTAATCAGCTACTAGTTTACAGCGCACCCTAATCTACTTATAGCGTACTTTAGAAACGATACTGAAGGCCTTTACAAATAAAAATCCCTGCTTCGATCTTGAAGCAGGGATTTTTACTTATAGATAGTCTTGCGTATACGAACTAACGTATTAATCTAATCAAATTTCCATCTTACGAAGGCTTCAATAGCCTCGTAGTTCGCCAGTCCCAACTGGTCGTATAAAGCTGCTGTTTCGCTCGTACGATCTTCCGCACGTACCCAGAATTCACGTGGATCATCGCCTGGGAATACAGGTAAATCTTTTTGAGACTGGTGCTTAAAGATAGCCAAACGCTTGCGATAAACTTCTTGTGGAGATAAAGGAACGGCCATTTGGATTTCATGAATTGGATATTCATGCCATGCTCCTCGGTATAACCACAACCAACAATCCTTGGTCCACTCATCTGTTTTGCTCAATCTATTTAATGCTTCAAACAAAATGTCAAAACATACTTTATGTGTACCATGCGGATCAGCAAAATCACCTGCAGCGAATACCTGATGTGGTTTTACATGACGCAATAACTCCATTGTCTGCTGGATATCATCTTCGAAAGATACATTTTTCGAAAACTTCTGTCTATCATAGAAAGGTAGATCCTGGAAGTGGATATTTTCATCCGGCAATCCTACCAAACGAGCTCCCGCGATAGCCTCTCCTTTACGAATCAATGCTTTGATTTTACGGACCAGTTCGGTGTCGATCTGATTCGGTTTTTTTGTTGCAAAAATTGCTCGCTCCTCATCGTAAATCCGGCCAATCTGAACAGCCTCTGAGTCGGCTCCGATCTGTTTAGCGAGATCTTCGGCAAACTCCAGATAACGTACCACATCATCGTCCCAAACAGCGGTGTTACCACAGGTCTGATAGGCAACATGGACATTGTGTCCTTGATCTGCCAGACGAATAAATGTTCCTCCCATGGAGATCACATCATCATCAGGGTGCGGAGAAAATACAATCACATTTTTCTTAGCTGGATTGGCACGCTCAGGACGTTGGGAGTCGTCGACATTGGGTTTACCTCCGGGCCATCCAGTGATCGTATGCTGAAGTTCATTAAATATACGGATATTAATATTATAAGCAGGGCCAGTCTCTGTAACCAACTTCGCCATACCATGTGCATTGTAATCCTCATCAGTAAGTTTCAAGATGGGTTTCTTGATTTCTAACGCTAACCAAACAACAGCTTTCTTAATGAGCGAAGGCGTCCAAGTAACGTCTTCTGCCAACCAAGGAAGATCAAAACGTGTCAGCAACGAAGCTGCGGCTTCATCCAATACAAATTCAACATGGTCGGACAATTGAAGATAAGTTGCAGGAATCTCTGCGGAGATTTCACCTTCAACGGCTTTTTTAATGATCTCAGCTTTTGTTTCGGTCCAAGCCATTAAAATGATTTCTCTTGCCTTGAAGATTGTACCGACTCCCATGGTAATTGCTTTTGTTGGTACATTTTCTTTTCCACCAAAAGCACGGGAAGCATCACGACGAGTCAAATCATCCAAGGTGACCACACGTGTGCCTGAATTAGGCGCAGAGCCTGGTTCATTGAACCCGATGTGGCCTGTACGGCCGATACCTAATAACTGAATATCTAAACCTCCTGCCGCTGTAATCTTCTGCTCGTAAGCCGCACAGAAAGCATTTACTTTATCAGGCGCTAAGGTACCATCTGGAATATTTACATTTGCCGGATCGATATCTACGTGGTCGAACAAGTTTTTGTTCATAAAGGTAACATAGCTCTGATCGGCATCAGGTTGCATAGGATAGTATTCGTCAAGATTGAAGGTAATCACGTTCTTAAAGCTTAAACCTTCTTCTTTATGCAAGCGAATCAGTTCTTGGTAAACCTTTACCGGTGTGGCACCAGTAGCAAGGCCTAAAACAGCCTTCTCACCTTTCTCTTGCTTTGCACGAATAATTTCAGCTATACGATTTGCAACGTTTTTCGAAGCTGAATTTTGATCTGGATAGACGCTCACAGGGACTTTTTCGAAGCGTGTCTCTTCCAATAAATTTAATCTAGCCATTTTTTTATGGGTATATTGATAAACGTGAATTACAAATTTATAAAATTAGTGACTCAAGTTGAAGTAAAATTTTAATAAAGTAATTGTTTCTTAGCAATATTTTAAATAAAACCTTTTAGCTGTATTTTTAGCATACAAATAGCATTAAATTTGATTCAAAATCTCGATCGCTTTTGCTAATGTTTCATCTTTCTTCGCAAAACAAATGCGCAAAACCTGCTGATTTGTAACTTCTTTATAGAATGCAGACAGGGGAATTGTCGCTATCTTATGTTGTGTTGTTAAGGAGCAAGCAAATTCAAATTCCTTTTCATTGCTAATACCGCTATAATTTATATTCAAGAAATAAGTCCCTTCACACGGAAGAATTGTAAAGCGCGACCCCTTTAGCCCATCTTTCAGTAAATTTCTTTTACGCTCAAAAAAGCTGGATAGTCCCTTGACATAACTAATGTCTTCCAGATATTCAGCAATAGCAAACTGCATGGGTGCATTTACACTAAAAACATTAAATTGGTGGACCTTTATAAATTCATGCGTCAGCTGCGGTGGCGCAACACAATAGCCAATTTTCCAGCCAGTAGTATGCAACAACTTTCCGAATGAGGCGACAACAAAACTGCGTTCACGTAAAGTAGGTATTTCCAGTACCGACTGCGAAGATGCCCCGTCAAACACAATATGCTCGTATACTTCATCGCTAAGCAATAGGATCCTAGTCCCCTCCAACAGAGCGCCCAACTTAATCAGTTCTTCTTTACCCAATACTTTCCCCGTTGGATTATTCGGATTATTGATAATGATAAGCCGCGTTTTGCTGTTCATTAAAGTTGCGACATAATCCCAGTCAATCCGAAAATCGGGCGCCAATAATCGGACGGGCACAACCCTACCGCCAAACAATTCGACTGTTGGTGCATAGCAATCGTATGCAGGTTCAAAGATAATAACCTCATCCTCTGGTCTAACTACGGTAGCAATAGCCGTAAAAATGGCTTGCGTCCCCCCTGAGGTAATGGTTAATTCTTCCGTTGCATCGACTTCAATGTTATAAATCTGATCGTATTTTTTGACGATTGCATCGCGTAGGGACTGTACTCCGATCATTGGTGCATATTGGTTGTATCCATTTTGCATCGCCTCAGTAACCAATTTTACCAATCTCGGATCAGCCTCAAAATCGGGAAAACCCTGGGAAAGATTTAAGGCCTGATGCGCATTGGCCAGCATGGTCATTTGGGTAAAAATCGTCGTACCGACATGGGGAAGTTTAGAGCTTAGGTTGAAGTTCATTTTTTGACATTTAATTAATCTACCAAATTAGTGGATTTTCTTATATTTGTAAATATATATAAGAATAGTAATATGATAAAATACATCACACTACTTTTTTTGATGCTGCCATTCTTCGGATCAGCGCAAAAAAAGGAACTTACCAAAGAAGAGTATATCGCTCGTGTTAAGGCTGCGCCCGATTCTATTTCAACCCTGGTTGACTTGCGTAGAGTCGGAGGTTATGATCCTGTTTACACAGAGCTGCAGGCACTTTATAATTCTTTGAGTAATACTGTAAAAAACTCAAGTGAAGGGAAAGAGTTTCAAGAGTATTTAAATACGTTAGAAACGGTGCAAATTGGAAAAATAGCACCAGCATTTACCCAAAATGACACCAGTGGAAACCCTGTCAAACTTTCGGATTTTAAAGGGAGATATGTGCTTCTTGATTTTTGGGCATCCTGGTGTCCCGACTGTCGAGTAGAAAGTCCAGATCTTGTAAAAACATACCAACAATTCAAAGGTGAAAACTTTGAAATATTGGGAATATCCTTTGATAAGGACCGCAACTCCTGGATTAAGGCCATTCATGCTGATAAACTACACTGGAGACATGTTTCGGATCTAAAACGTTGGCAGAATGATGTCGGAACATTATACGGTGTAAAATCTATTCCCCAGAATGTATTGATCGATCCCAATGGAAAAATCGTTGCGAAAAATTTACACGGTGATGCCTTACGTGCAAAATTGAAAGAAGTATTGAAAAAGTAACCTATAGCTGATCAATTCAAATAAAAAGACCATGCCTTTAAAAGTGCATGGTCTTTTTAGGTTTAACGACGACCGTGTTTCTCAACGGAAACTACAGCGAAAGGGGGACTCCACAAAGTAGTGCGTAAACTCTATCCCGTAATCCCTACTAGAAGCTTATTTACTAACCAAACAAGGCCCTTCTACTAACCAAACAAGGCACTGAATATATCCTCTAACTTGGCGACAGGCCGAATAGCAATATTATATTTTTTCGCATCGAGGCCTTTGGTATTGAATTTAGAAATAAATATACCATCAAAACCCAACTTTTCAGCCTCTTGTATTCTTTGTTCAATTCGATTTACAGCCCTGATCTCGCCCGATAAGCCAACCTCACCTGCAAAAGTCAGATTGGAGCGAATAGGTATATCTTGCTGTGAAGAAATAATCGCTACGACTACGGCTAGATCGATTGCAGGATCTTCAACACGCAGTCCACCGGCGATATTCAGGAATACATCCTGTGCGCTCAGCCTAAAGCCAAAGCGTTTCTCCAAAACAGCCAGCAGCATATTTAACCGTTTCGTGTCGTACCCTGTGGAAGAGCGTTGTGCTGTACCAAATGCGGAGTTACTGACCAGTGCCTGAACCTCGATCATCATCGGCCGCATCCCTTCGAGCATGGATGCAATGGAAACTCCACTAACCGGTTCGTCGCGTTGCGAAATCATAATCTCCGAAGGATTGGACACTTCCCGCAACCCCGACCCCTGCATTTCATAAATTCCCAGTTCTGAAGCAGATCCAAAGCGATTTTTTACGGCGCGCAAAATTCGATAGACATGGTGACGATCGCCTTCAAATTGGAGAACGGTATCCACCATATGCTCTAAAACCTTGGGACCAGCAATCGATCCATCTTTGGTGATATGGCCCACAATAAAGACGGGAGTGCTCGTCTCCTTGGCAAACCGCAACAATTCTGCGGTACATTCGCGAACCTGAGAAACCGAACCCGGAGCGGATTCAATCTGTGCGGAATGTAATGTCTGTATCGAGTCAATAACAATGACATTGGGCTGTACCGTCTCGATCTGCTTAAAAATATTTTGCGTGGATGTTTCCGTCAGGATATAGCAATTCGCTTTGGATGATTGTGATAATCGCTCGGCCCGCATCTTGATCTGCTGCTCACTTTCCTCCCCAGAAATATAAAGTGTCTTGACTTGTGGAATAGATAAAGCCAACTGTAACATTAACGTTGACTTTCCAATCCCAGGTTCTCCACCGATAAGCACCAGTGACCCCGGAACAATGCCTCCGCCAAGAACCCGGTTAAACTCCTGATCAGGCGTGGATATTCGAGACTCATCTTGGTAAACAATTTCGTGAATAATAGCTGCTTTATTGGCCCTTTTCGTATTGCCACCAGTTGTAGAACTACGCCATTCGGGGACTTTTGAACTCCCTTTTTCGACCACTTCTTCAACAAAGCTATTCCATTGCTTACAGGAAGGACATTGTCCCATCCATTTGGGAGATTCATAGCCACAGTTTTGACAGAAGTATGCTGATTTTGATTTTGCCATGCTACGAATTTACAAATTTATAGCTGTTAAAAGCGTAATGATATGGTCGCACGCATTACATCTTACCCAAGCTATTACGCATACTTCAATAATGCGGCATGTATACCGGAACGTTACTGAAAAACCTAAAAAAAAGAAGTGTTTATTCTTCATTTTCTTTTAAGATCCGCAAGAAATTTTGTCCCATGATCTTCGCTATATCCACATGTGAATACCCTCGCTCCAGCAGTGCTTTAGTCAATAGCGAAAACTTAGAAACATCTTCCAGACCTTGCGGTGAGGATTCTATGCCATCGAAGTCTGAGCCTACCGCAACGTGATCAATACCAACTTTTTTGACCAGATAATCGATATGATCCAATAATTTCGACAATGGAGCATCCGCCTGTCGCTGAAGCTCCTTTGGCAACTTTTCATACATAGACCAAGTACTCAGTTTTGATGTCCCATGATCACCAAATTTACTTCGATATAAATTCGTAAGCCTCGCATCATAGGCAGGATCCAAAAAACCCGAATAAAAATTTACACCAACCACACCCCCATTGCTTTTCAGCGCCTCCAATTGTGCATCTTTCAGGTTTCGGAAATGTGGACATAATTCATAGGCATTACTATGGGAAACCAAGATTGGTTTCGTCGATACCGCAAGCACGTCATAAAAGGTCTGTTCGCCACCATGGGACAAATCAACCATCATGCCCAGTTCGTTCATCTTGCGGATAACTGTTCGACCTTTCTCCGTCAACCCTTTATCTTTAGAATCCATATCATCCGATTCCATCGCGGCACAACTTGCCCAAGACAAATTATAGTTCCAGGTCAAGGTTAAATATTTGGCACCACGGGCATACAATCGCTCAAGATTATCAAGACTTTCTTCAATCATATTTCCACCTTCCACACCGATCAAAGCGGCAATTTTCCCTGTTTTTAATATCGAATCGATATCTCGTGATGACTTTGCCAGACTTATTTTATCGGTATTTGCCGCAATCATTTTTTCCAAGGCATCTATTTGGTCATTTGCGTGCTTGAATGCGCCAGTTTTCCATTTTGCATCATCGGACCATACCGCAAATACCTGCACATCGACACCACCTTCCCGCAACCGCGGCAAATCAGTAGCACCTGTCTTTAACCGTTGGCCAATATCTTTCCCCTGAAAAATGGATTCATAGATCACATCATTGTGTCCATCTACGACCACCAGATCGCGATGAAGCTGCTTATAGTCTTGGCAATATCCAATCGTATTCCCTGCTGTCATAGCTAGCCCTAGCAACATGAGGCTCTTGATCATCGTTGACTTTCATTGATCGATTCATAAATAGCATCCTGAATTCTGCTTCTGATATCCAGATCCAAAAGCTTGGTACTCACCTGAGGGTGTACCCGATTGGACAAAAAGATATAAATCAATTGATTCTGCGGATCAATCCAGATACATGTTCCTGTATAGCCTGTGTGACCAAAGACAGAGCTATTAGCGAACTTCGATGGATACTCATTTTTAGGATTGGGATCCCAACGGTCAAAACCTAATCCCCGGCGACTGCTTGTTGATTGCCTGGATGTAAATAAGTCAACTGTTTCCGTTTTAAAGTAACGCTCTCCACCATACTCACCTCTATTTAATAACAGCTGCCCATAGATTGCCAAATCGTTTGCGGTAGCAAATAGTCCGGCATGCCCGGCAATACCTCCCGCCATTGCCGCACCCTGATCGTGTACATAGCCTTCTAACAATGTTTTCCGAAAAGACGTATCTTGTTCCGTAGGAACAATTTCATCTTTAGCAAAACGTATTCTGGGAAGATAACCAGCGCGCTTCATCCCTAATGGCCTATAGAAGTTTTCCTGGACGTAATCTTGCAGTGGCTCAGCAGTCTGATGTTCTGCAACTTCCTTCATGACATACATGCTGATATCGCTATATACATAGTTTCCTGTGGGCTTTACCGGAGATTTTAACATCTCTGGCCACATGAAATCACGGTAATAATTGTTGAGGATATAGCTATTGTCCGCCATCTTTACTTGATGGTTAGCATCTGGAACTGAAACAACGTCTCCAGCTTTAAGATATTTATAAAAGGGAATAAAGGGTGTAAAACCGGCCTCGTGCAACATGACGGAACGAAGCTTGATATCCTTCTTATTGGTATACTTTGCCTGCCATAGGTAATGCCCCATGGTACTATCCAAATTAATCACATTCCGCTCAGTAAGGCGCATAATGACAGGTGTTGTGCCGGCAATCTTACTGACAGATGCCAGATCAAAAATATCATTTGTTTTTGTTGGAATATCTTTGGAATAGGTATGGAATCCATAAGATTTCTCCAGCAGAACTTGTCCATCTTTAACGATCATGACAACTGCTCCAGGTGTCGCTTGCTTATCAATGGCTTCTTGGGCAATAGCATCAATTTTCTTGGTCAATTTCCCCAGATTCAGATGAGCGCTTGACGCAGAGCCGTACTGCAGCCTTGTCTGTGTAGTTTTGACATCACCGGCGGTGATTGGGACTCCACCAAAAACTGACATTGCGACGTGACGTTGTCCAGTTTCTGAAAACGGGGCTAATAGTTCGATCAAGTCAGACGACATGCGCTCAGTTAGCCCCTTTTTGCTTTTTTCATTTTCGAAAAAATGACAAAGGATGACTTTCTTGTTGTTTAATACAGCCTGTTTCAACTGGGCGAGACAATCTGCATCCAAGTCGTCTTCCTTTCCAGCGACAATAATAGTATTATAGTATTTTATATTTTCATCAAATTTACTAAAATCAAAAACTTTAGTGTCCGCATAACGGGCTAACTGTTCTGTAAACACACTATATTTTGCTGCATTGGGAACAACAACAGCGATGCGAAGCCGATCTAGATTTTTCAAAGGCAGCAACTGATCGCGGTTATTAAACAGTATCGTTTCATTCTTAATAGTAGATTTATATTGAGCAAACAGAGGGCTAATGCAGAACAAACCTGCAAATAATACCCCAAAAAGTCCTTTTTTCATTCTGCTTTTATCGTTTTTTAGGTTCTATCAAATAAAAATACGAATTAAATGGACAAGGAATACAGTGAGGTTAAAAAAAATCAATTTTGTTACGTTAAACGAGTCTCTGGATTAAAATGCCTTTTTGTTTTAACCTTAGTGGCACAAGAATCTTTAAGCGAATTTCAACTAATCTTTGATTACTCAGTTGCAGATTGCATCCTGAAGGTTTTTTCTGTAAGTTTGACTAATGCCAGAATTGATTCAAGATAAAACCATATTTTCCTTACTGGAAGTTAGCCGCAGTATCCAAAAGACACTTGCAGAACGGTATAAGAGTTTGTACTGGATTAAAGCGGAAATGAACAAGCTCAATCATTATACCCATTCTGGCCATTGTTATCCCGAGCTAGTCGAAAAACAGGACGGTAAGATTGTCGCTGAAATGCGGTCGATCTTATGGAAAACCGATTACCACCGTATCAACAACAGTTTTCTCAAGATTGCCCAGGAACCGTTACGAGAAGGAATTACGATGTTATTTCAGGCAAGTATATCCTATGATCCGATGTACGGATTGAGCCTGCGCATTGTCGACATCGATCCGACATTTACATTAGGCGAACTTGAAAAGGAGAAGTTGGACAGCATTCGAAAGTTGAAGGCAGAAGGAATCTATGAGTCGAATAAACTGTTGAACTTCCCGGCTGTTCCTAAGCGACTGGCGATTATTTCAGTGGAAACGAGCAAAGGGCTTTCTGATTTTTACAAGATTATCAATCAAAACCCTTGGGGTTACCGCATCGAATGCACACTCTTTCCCGCATTATTACAAGGTGACAAGTCTGTGCCTTCTATTATCAACCAACTTGCCGTTATTGCCGAAAAAATCAGTTTGTACGATGTCGTTGCCATTATCCGGGGCGGAGGTGGTGAAGTCGGTCTTTCTAGTTATAATAATTATTTACTGGCTCGGGCTATCGCGATGTTTCCCATTCCAGTATTAACCGGCATTGGACATTCAACAAATTATACGGTCAGCGAAATGGTCGCTTACAAGAATGCGATCACACCCAGTGAGCTCGCCGACTTTTTGATCCAAAAGTTTCACAATTTCGCTATTCCGGTCGATAAGGCAGCAGAGCGAATACAGCAACTTATAGCTACTCGGTTTAAAGAAGAGCGCAACGTGCTATCTCAAACGGCAACGCATATTCAATGGGTCGGAAAAAGAGAAATACAAACCACTCGAACGGCCCTTCAGCAATTTCAGCATGAGCTTAGCGCCTTGATAAAATTGCGCTTTTACGAGCACAAGACAGCGCTGGCGCATACCGAGCGAATTATTCAGCTGGCTGATCCAATTCGATTATTAAAACAGGGTTTTTCAATTACCAAGGTGAATGGAAAATTGCTGCAGTCGATTACACAAGTATCACCCGGCGATGTTATACAAACCATACTCGAAGATGGAGAATTGCTAAGCACAGCGACGGATACATTTCCAAAACAGGAGTTAGACGAAGACGATGCATAGTGTAGTAATTGATAAAGAAATTTAAAGAAAGCATAGCATAATGGAACAGAATTATACCTATACAGATGCCTTTAACGAGTTACAAACTATCGTGGGGGAAATAGAAAATGGCACAACAAACATTGATGAACTGGCCGAAAAGATTAAAAGAGCCTCAGACCTTATTCAGGTCTGTAAAGCAAAATTAACGGCGACAGAGGACGAAGTGAATAGTTTATTACAGAAAATATCAGCAGCAGAAGAGACCAATGATGAAGAGTAGCTTCTGCAAGATCTGAATGTCGCCAAAGTAGCATCACAGCCAACATTTATTTTTTTGGCTGTGATGGGATGCATAGCTTTAAAATTTTCAGCAGGGTGGATTACAATGGCTTTAATTTATCTGGAGCAACTGCACGAATGAGTGCCCGCGCTAAAATTCGATTCGGGTCTATGATAATCATACCATTGTGATCTCGTTCCGGAATAGCCAAAGGTAACTCTGCACATCCCAAGATAATGACTTGTGCTCCCTTTTTCTTCAAGTCATCCATGGCCGATAATAAATCCTCCCTCGCCTTATTGGCTATCGGCACAGGCTGTGATTTTATTCCATATTCAGCATCATAGATTGCATTGTTTACCTTTTCTTGCTCCGTTCCTTCTGGCGTGACGACATCAAAGCCCTTTTCAATAAAAGCCGCTCGATATAAACTATATAACTGCTCTCCTGCAGTAGAAATAACACCCACCATAGTATCAGGATAGTTCTCGTGCACAAATTGCACGGTCTCATGCACAATATGCAATAGTTGCAATGCACTTCCTGTGCCCGCAATTTCCGCTTTAACGAAAGAAAAAATAGGCTCTGCATGTACGATATTTGACGGAATTGCCGCTATGGTCGCGCCCGCTATTTCCAATTTCCGTAACACCGATGCGATGGCCTTTCCAGGATTTTCATTGGATGTGTCCAATAAATACGCTTTCCGATCAGGGATCAAATGAGGACAAGAGAACAATAATAGCGGCAAGTGCTCCTGGTCGGATCTTGCCGCTGTTTCATCAATAATTTTTTTTGTAATATCTAGGCCGCTATAAGGACCAAGTCCACCTACTATACCAATCATAATGCTATTTTTATATCCAAGATATAACCAATAGCATCAAAAATGGTTTGTAGAAATTACCATTCTATCGATTGATCCTCATCAGGAATCTGTGTATTTAACTGCCGCTCAAGGATCAATGACCCGGAGACCTTGAATTTGATCGCTGTAGTAGAAACTAAGGTATAATCGGTAAATTCATAGTCGACATTGTTTAAAGTAATATAACGATGTAATAAATAAGGACGAACAGCATCCATTTGTTCCGAAATAGTATAACTCGCATCTTTTTTGACAGCAAACTTCATATTTGGGTTTTCGGCTCTAAAGGTCACTCCGCCTGTTTCATTAAACGTTGCAAAGACTTTATAGTTTTTTCTGTCTTTACGATCCTCATCAATATTCCCCGCATAAAAGAAAATGGTATTTTCATCAACCACGTAGCTTCTTATTTGACTTTTCACAATCGGTGTTTCACTTTCATGCCCATCCATCACAACTTTTAACGCTGTCCCACTGTACGTTCCTGAATAATTGTTAAATGGATTGACACGTAGTAATGCTTTTTTATAATGTTTTCTGGGATTGATTTTGTATTTAGCAGCAGGATCCTCCAAAATCGTCAGCGGAAGCACCCACTTTTCGGCCATATCAATTCCTTTCAACGAAAAATCAATAGCCATCAATGCTGTATTTTCCCCCGATTTTATATTCACTGTCTGAGGAATAGAAAAATAGCTGTTATCCAGCTGTTTGTAGTAAAAGTCTTGCCTGGTCTGAAAACGTTGGTAATTCAATATCCCCAGGGTATCTGCATCCACCCCTACACGTACGTCAAGATCCCCATCGTTTGTTGTCGATCCACTCACTTCCAGCGGCTGTAAAAACGTAGTTTTTTGTCCGTCTTTATAACGGACATAAATATTGGCGACTCCCTCACTTTCCAAAGGGGCCTTAAATGAGACATAATGTTCAAATTGCTCCTCTTTCCATTCGTCGTTGCAGGCGTTGCAGGCGAATAACACCATCAGGAACAAAAGCTGTATAGCTGACTTTTTCATAAATTTTATAATTGATTAATCATTATAAGTCCAACCAGGATTTTGTGTTAAATTCTTGTTGCGTTTAAGTTCTGTATGGCTGATTGGCCAAAACCACATTTTGTCTGCGAAGGTCGTTTTCAGTGTCCAAATCGCAACCGGTTGGTAAAAGAGATCACGTTCTTTTTCATTCATCAAGACATTACAGCCATAAACCGGTAAGGCTTCTTCCACTGGAGCATCCATCCAGCGACGTAAATCATAATAACGTTGTCCCTCGCCCATCAGCTCGATGAAACGTTCACGCTTGATGGTACGACGCAGTTCATTTTTACTGCTGTATACACTTTCAGCGTAATCGGGAACTCCACCGCGGATCCGTACAGGCTGAATACCTTTTTTCATTTCAGCGATATCACGACTTATTGTATAACTTCCCCCGCGCCAGGATGAAATTGTAAAAGAACCGCTTAATTCATTCAATGCTTCGGCATACATTAATAATATGTCCGCGTAACGGATTGCAGGTTCTGCCTTGGGAACCACACGTGATCCAACACCACCTTCGTAAGTATCGCTCGGGTGAACAAACTTTTTAACCCCAAAACCTGTACGCAACCAATATCCATTGGCGGAGTTAAAGCCATTGCCTTTGGGATCTGCACTATAATAAAACACTTGCTTGTTACGGTTTTCCTCTTTTGTCTCGTTCAGCAGCGTCCAAAAACTTCCGCTGTAAGCTACTGAAGCGTAAAACCTCGGTTCACGATTCGCATATTGCAGAGAAGCACCTGCACGCAGTGGTCGGTATTTTTTTGCATTATAATCGTCCTGAGTAACATATCCCGTACTTCTGTTTGAACCATTGCCTCGACCTATTTCCTTATCCTTACCCGGTACATCTGTACCATCATTCATATAATACGCATCAACGAGTTTCTGTGTCAGTCCATGGGTATTCCATCCTGTCGCCGAGCGCGGCAATTGATGAATAACCATTTGGTCAATCCCTTCGTTGGGCTGGTTGCTACCACGGGTAAATATCAGTTCAGGATTGCCTGAGGCAGACAACGTACCGTCGAAAACCTGTGCATATGATTTCATGGGGTCAATATTTGCCCACCCTTCGGGCCAGCTTTTAGCTGAAAAATTGGGATCTTCAGGAGGTTTGACGGTGGCATCGTCACCAGTCTCCTGAAAAGGTGCTGTATAAAGCTTATACACGCCGAGCTCGATTACGTCTCGTGCGGCAGCTGCTGCTTTCGCCCATTTCTCTTCCTTAAATTCTGCGGAAAGCAAGCGTTTGCCCTGTTTATCGACCAATAATGCCGCATAGCCGGAGTTATTACCATTGGCCAATGGACTTGCGGCGTAGAGTAACACTTTGGCACGAGCAGCCAAAGCCGCCCCAACAGTTGGCCGAGCAGAGCCGTCTTGTCCGCGCTTCATCCCTAAAGACTCCATTTCTCTAGCTGCCTGTAGCAATTCATCACTGATATAGGTTGCACACTCCTCATAGGTGCTTCGCGGAATCGCCAGATCATCATAGCTATCGGTATAATCCAGTCCTTCATCCGGCAACAGCGGAATGGGGCCATATTTACGGAGCAGCAGCCAATAAAGGTATGCCCGTGCAAATCGTGCTTGGCCACGATAATCCGAAATTTCAGTTGCCGACATCTCACTGTTCATGTATATGTTCTGAATGAAGGTCGACGCATTACGAATGCCCCGGTAGGATTGCGTCCATGTGCCCTGTTTGTCACTTTCAGTATATTGCCCCATTTTGAACATATTGTAAGAGAGCTCATTTTTTGAGGGATCATAATCTCTATCTCGATCACCGTAATACATGTCGTCCGCAAAACAATGCGGCGTCATGCCTTTACTGGCAACATCAGCATTCTCGCCTTTAAACTCCTCAAATACATGCGCTAACCATTCTTCCGAATATACCTTACTTTTAAAGGTCTTCTCTATATTAAGTCGATCCTTAAAATATTGATCCGATTTCAAATAATCCTTTTTGCAGGATGAGACAAAACTTGCTCCTAGCACAAGCAACATGGCCATGCATATTTTATTTCTTTGCATCTTTCTTGATTTTATAGGTTGACATTGATACCAAATGTAAACGATTTAGGTAATGGATAATCTTCGCCCCTCGGCGTCGCTAGCTCCGGATCCCAAAGTTTGAATTTTGACCAGGTCAGCAAATTTGAACCAACTAAAAACAAACGGATGCTATTGATTTTTATCCGGTTGGTCATTTGCTTGGGCAGGGTATACCCGATGTCCAAGGTTTTCAAACGAAGGTATTGCCCATTCTTCAACCAAAAGGTTGACTCTCTAAAGTTATTTGGATTAGGACCATAACTCAACCTCGGATAAGAAGCATTCGGGTTTTCTGTCGATGGATCACCGGATATATCAGCCGAAATCCAACGGTTATCGCCCATTACCCCCTTCAACACTTGTCCCCATTCACCTTCACTAAACGCATAAACTGTCTTTCCATAGGTAAAGAACGTCGATTTACCAGATCCCTGAAAGTGCACACTAATATCCAGGTTCTTCCAGCTTGCTGACGCCCCGACACCATAGACTAGATTCGGACGTCTTGTTGCTCCGATAGCGACACGATCACCGTCGTCGATGATGCCATCACCATTAACATCCTTATATTTAATATCGCCTGGTTGGTAGTTGCCAAATGTTTGCTTAGGACTATTGCGTATGTCATCATAATCTTGGAATAGGCCTAAAGCAATGAGTCCTTTTGCCTGATCAACCCGATAGCCTTTTTGGTTTTGATAGCCATACACGTTATATTCCTCATCGATCTCCGTGATTTCATTCTTACTATAGGTAATATTACTTCTGGCAGTTAAATTGACTTCGCCCATTTTCTGGTTATATAGTAGGCGTCCATCAAAACCTCTTGATTTTACCGCTCCCACATTCGCGCTTGGTATAGATTCTAATCCTACCAGTGCAGGCAAATAATTTCGAGCCATATATATGCCCGTGCGTTCCTCATTGAAGAAATCTAAATTAGCAACTATCTTATCTTTAAAAAGCGCCAGATCAAATCCCAGGTTCTTTTTAGTCGCCATCTCCCAGGTCACATTAGAGGAAGATACCTGACTATATTTCATTCCGCCATAGTATCGGTCGAAACCATAGTCTGCCCACTGATACCCCCCTTCAGGAATCCATACCTGGTCTTCAAAACGTCCGATTTCACTGATTGTCGATAGATAAGGGAAGCGTGCGCCACCGGATAACTGATCGTTACCTACTCTTCCCCAGGAGTACCGGATCTTGAACATATTCATCCACGAAATATTATCTTTCACAAATGGCTCTTCGCCGATGTTCCAGGCTGCAGAAACCGCAGGAAAAAAACCATATTGTCGACCCGGAGCAAAATTTTCCGAACCATTATAGCCAAAATTAAAATCAGCGATGTAACGCGACTTCCAGTTATAGGTTACCCGCCCAGCTAAGGCCTGATTTCTTCTTGCAATTCCATTTTTAATATCATCACCAAGATTGACTGTGCGAATAAGTGCGTCACGGGTAAAACGGGCCACGGCGCCAACAGTATGATTCCCGATACTACGATCATAGTTAAACATCATATCATAAAATTCGCGTCGCTCGCCACTGGCACTGCTGGCCTGGTATAACTCTCGCGGATTTGAAATATGCGTAAAGATCAAATTTCCATTTTCATCACGGGCGCGTTCTGCCCGCCATTGCTCAGGCCATTTGCGTCGGGATATCGTATTATCGTTATTGGTATCATATCCAATAATTCCCCTAAAACGTAACCCTCTAGTTATAAAGTCAAAATTTTGTTCAATAGAAATATTGGTCTGTATATTATTTTGCCAATTTTCATTGTATCCTGTCTGTGTAGCAACTACCCAAGGATTGGTCTGATTTCCTGTCCCAATCGCAGGAACATAACCATTTGAATAGATTACCGGCGTGCGAATGGGAGAATATCCGAATAACACACCCCAAAAATCATCATCACCTAAACCTGGACTATTTCTTTTATTGAGAGAGCCTGCAATACCTATTTTTAACACGGTACTTTTGGTTACGTTAATATCTGTATTCAACCGATAATTATACCTTTTGTAATTTGCGTTGGTATTGTAATCATTCCGTAGCGTTTCGTCGGTCTTATACATACCACCTTCATCGATATAACTTCCCGAAAGGAAATAACGTGCTGTGGCTCCACCGCCTGTCATATTCAGATTCGCCCGGTAAGTCATCGCGCCGTCTTTGAGCAATAAATCTTTCCAATTTACATTGGGATAGAGATCCGGGTCCAATCCCAAACGTAGTATTTCCAATTCCTCAGGTTGATAAATCGGGGCAAAATTTCGTGTAATACGTGCCTCGTTCAATAGATTAGCATAGGTAACGCCGTCTTCAAATTCAGGTGTAATGGTACGGCTATTATAGATATTCTCATCTTTAAAATTAATACTGATCTTACCATCTTTACCGCGCTTTGTTGTAATTAAAACGACACCATTTGCCCCTCTGGAACCGTAGATTGCGGTCACAGCGGCATCTTTCAGGATATTAATGGTTTCAATATCTTCGATATTGATGTCATTGATATTCCGCTCAATATTATCAACCAAAACAAGAGCAGAAGCCCCTCCACCAAAGGTTGAAATACCGCGGATCCAAAACTCGGTAATATTTTTTCCTGGCTGACCAGATTGCATCATACCTAAAACTCCGGGCGCATTTCCAATTAAAGCATTACTGATACTCGATGTTGGATTTCCTTTCATAGCGTTGACGTCAACACTACTGGTTGCGGCAGTCGATGTCAGTGTTCTTTGGGTACCTGTTCCGGTTACGACAACTTCATCGAGCACACTGGTCTCCGATTCATTCAGTGTCACGTCGATAACGCGATTATCTTTCACCAGTATTTCCTGCTTTTTGTAACCAACAGATGAATAGACCAGCGTCTTGTATCGTTCTACTTTTATCCGATAACTCCCTTTATTATCTGTTGTTGTTCCTAACCCCGGCGCATCCTTCACAAAGATGCTGACACCAACAATTGGTGCCTTTTGAGCGTCCACAACGACACCCGTTACTTCCAAAACATCCTGTGCCAGCGCACTGAAAGTGGCACAGAGGAGTAACATACATGTAAGTACTATTTTATTCATCATCTTATCACAGGTTAATCTTGGTTATTTTCATCCATATCCTCTAACGCGATTTTACGGATGCGTCGATTCTCGCGGTCGCCAATATAAAAAGCTCCTTCTTGCTCATTGTAAGCGATTCCCGATGGGCGGTCAAATCTCGCTTCCTCTCTCAAATCGCCATTGACATAACCATAAGGGTTGCCATTGAGGCTTGAGCTTCCCCGACCTGCAAATGTGGTTACAGCCCCCTCTGGTGTAAGCACACGAATCGCATGATTCATCTGGTCCGTAAAATAAAAGTCATACTGATCAGGTTTTCCCGCTGCTACGTAGGTTTGATTTTTCACGAATACACCTTGGTATGGTTCATTGACACGAGCGGACGAACCCACACCATCTTTGTACCCCGATTCCCTAACTTTTCCGCAAACCAGATAAGGCTGGTTAAAACGTTTCTTTTCCCAATTGTAATCGGCACGCATCATATAACCCTGGTTGATTACCAAGATATAAGCATAGTTTCCACTGGGATGAATGATAGCCCGGTACTCCCATTGTGGATCCTGAATAACATATAGAAACTCTGCCTTTGTTGTCTTATCTGTGAAATATTGATTGAGGTCAAAGCGGTAAAATTCCCCTTTCGCGTAGCTATTAAAGTACATTTCACCATTGACGGGATGAATGGACGCTCCATTGCATTGTTTGCTTCTTGTCAGGACTTCCTTATCGAGGAAATTCCTTGCTCGCGAAAACAACAAGGTAGATTCATCATTTTCCCCACCACGGTCCTGCGAAACAATCATATAGTTGCCGTCTACAGAAAAGTCGACACTACGAGGGCGATCAAAATCCGACCGTTTTTTAGTAATTGTGCTATCCTCGAAATTGATCAGGTATAGGCCATTATTATTATCGAAGGTCATCCATAGATGCTTTGGGTTTAGCGGATCAAACTTCATAAAAGAAGAAAGCCAAAAACCACTTGCCATCTTGTTCTGATCAGCATCTTTAAACTTCCCGTCTTTCCAAGGCTCATCGCCACGTGAATTTCGATAACCTGCCAGCGTCGACACCACCAATTTACGCTGATAGTCAAAAGGCTCTTGTGCCTTACCGATAACAGGCTTTTCTTGAGCGCCCACGCGCACTTCTATATCCCCTTTAAACGCCTGTTTTGGTACCAGACAATAAAGAGATTCACCCAGAGCATTGATCACCACAGCCTTTTTGCCCCCGATAAATACCTGCACATTTTTTGGATCGTTTCCAAAATTTTTCCCGTAAATCACCAGTCGTTGCCCCATACCACCTGATTTAGGCGCAAAGTCCGAGACAACAACAGGTTGTGAAGGATCAAAGGGCATACCCTCTGAAATGCTGCCAACATTATCGTTCTTACAGCTTCCAAAGCCCAAAATAAGCACTGTAATGGCCCAAATCAACCGATTTAGGAATCCATTATTAGCCGCTATCTGTTTAGTTCTCATAAGGTTGTTAATTGATTAGAGTTTATTTTTATAAACATAAGTATATCACCTTCCATGAATCCTAGACTCACCGATTTGATACATATTCATTCGTTTTTTAGCAATACATACCAGCTATTCTAGGGTAATTTTAGGACGAACGGATTGATGCCCGCCCCATCATTGGGCGAACGCTTAATTTTGACGTATACATAATTGGTTATTTTCTAAAAAGCTAAATGGTATTAGCTATCCTAAGCTAAAAAAAGACTTTACGACAATAGTTTCAAAGTCTTTTGGTTTTTTAAATTTATAGTTCTAATAATTTTCTATTTGATTCCCGCTATTCATATTGACCTCCAACAATACCTTTCCCAAGGTCTGCATTAGCTTCTTCACAAAGAAGATGGATGATTAATTTATAACTCGATTTTTTAAATGCTTCTCTAAGGTTTTTTTCTTTCTATAATTGATTAATCAAATTTAGATATTGTAACGATTCCGATAGGATAGAATTATCTCAATAATATGCGGATTTGTATCATGACTACATTCTCTTCAGCGATGGGTCATTCTAGAAGCAGATTGAGTTTGCTTCCGCTAAGTTTTTCTTATACGAATGGGCCCTTTGATATGATCGATATCAATGGTCTTTCCTTTTTGGGTGATTAAAACTTTCCCCTGCATCTGCAATGAAATTGCTACATCAACAACTTCTTGCATATGTGCACGCCAATCCTTTGGAAAAAGTTCCCTGGCAATTTCAGAAGGACAGAATGTCTTTTCGCGACCACGGGCTTCGGCAGCTGATAAGATGCTTTTAATTATTGCCTCTTGCTTCATAGTGTAGTAACAGATAAAAGCTTCTTGAAGTTTTTAATAGAACACTTTAGGTATCGTATTTAAGTATGTCGTAGCGTGAATAGACAAGTTATTATGTCTTCTTTTTTTTGCATTGCTCTGAACAATATTTGACGTCCTCCCAATTTTTCTTCCATTTTTTACGCCAGGTGAATGGCCTTCCACAGGCCGCGCAAATCTTCTGCGGTAGATTTTGCTTTTTAACCCCTTTCATCCTTCCATCGTTTTTTCATCGAACCGTATTGCACATTGGCTTCTGCCTGCTTCCATCGTTTATAGAACACTTCTGCCGCTGCAGCCTTCTCCCTATCACCCGTTCCACGTTCCAATAGCGCATAATCATCTTCCTTATCGTACTTTCTACCTCCTTTATAGTTGGCGTAGCGACGTGCACGCGTGTATCCCATCTGCAGATATTTGCGTGCCATGTCTGCTCCAACAAAGTCATCCGCTTTTAGATAATCCTCGAATAAATTGAAAATCTTCTCACTGCTCTCCTCGGCAATGGCCTCAGTTTTGAAGCGCCAATGCTGACCAATTTCCGATTTATATGGCTCACAGATCAACACCCCCTGTTCTCCTTTACCAACTCGGTATTCGTCTGGTTTCGAGCGATAATCAATATCGGGCTTCCAGGGATAGTCGTTTTTATCAAAGTTTAGGTAGCTCGGCTTTTGGGTGCTCATATGTATATTTTTAGATTTTTACCCTTCTTGTAATAGGGTTGTGTGTTTTAGTGCATGTTTATGTTCACTATATTATGCTCATTTCATAAAGCTGCCCCTATTTAGATATGTAAAAAACTGCGTGTCGGTACAAATAGTTTGGCTAGAGCTATCATATTTTGATTCTGCTCATTTTTTTTGAAGACAAAATCAGTTTCTAACCAAAACGTTGATATACGGGCATCTCGACAGTGCAAGAGGTGCCAACCCTCTTAAACGTTTCTAAAAGAAACCCAGAGGCGGTTTCAACGGCTGTCCGACAGGGGGTAGCGATATCATTTCAGGGCACTTTTTCATCACTAACTCCCTATTAACTCCTACTTTCTATAGAATTGGATTCCGCTTTTACTTGGATTTTCCTCGAATTTTTCCCGAGGCAGATCCGAAGCCCGCCCGAAGAAAGTTCAAGCAATGCTGGGAAAAGAGCAGGAATTGGTCTGGTATTGGTTCCCTGTAGGTTTTAATCGCAGATATGGCACGGTTTTCCTTTCCTAATTGATAAATTAGATTTATTCATATCCAATAAGGAAGGGCGGTATCCTATAAATCAAGATAAAAATATGTGGCAACTCAACCAGTTTATTAATAAATATCATGGACGGAATGTTGACCTTCTTGGAAAGTGTTTCTTGTTCAAGACCTTTAGAGTTTTTGTTTTACTCTTTGTGCGGTTAACTTTATAATTCGCTTTCGATGGCTCGCATTCGTTTTCTGCTGACCTCTCTCTTTTGGTAAGCCATAAACTGTCACGGGAGTCAATAAAGTTTTTTTACACACAAAAAAAGCCTGCAAATATTTAATTTGCAGGCTTTTGTATGTTTTGACTTTTAGATCTGTAGCCCGTAGGGGAATCGAACCCCTGTTTCAAGAATGAAAATCTTGCGTCCTAACCCCTAGACGAACGGGCCTTTTAAGCAACTCCAATAACATTGTTGTTTTTGGAGTTGCAAATATAGATCTTAAAATCAGTATTCCAAAAATAATTTTAATATTTTTTTAAATAAGATCAAAACCGATATCTCTTCGGAAGTATTTTCCTTCAAAATAAATTCTTCCCGCATCTGCAGTAGCCTGTTGAAGGGCTTCAAACAAAGTATCCTGTAATGTGGTCACGGCAATGACACGTCCACCTGCTGTAACGATCTTGCCCTCTACTTCCTTCGTACCTGCTTGAAATACGATGGATTCTTTGACATTTTCAATATTGGTGATCTCTTTTCCAGATTCATAATCTCCGGGGTAACCTCCGGCAACCAACATCACTGTCACGGCTGTTTGAGGCGATACGGTATAAGAGCGTTGATCCAAATTGCCTTGAGCAACACCTTCCAATAAATCCAACAGATCCGATTCAATTCGTGGCAATACGGATTCAGTTTCCGGATCCCCCATACGAACATTATACTCGATGACATAAGGTTCCCCTTCCACATTCATCAAACCGATAAAAATAAATCCTTTATACGGAATACCATCCTTTTTAAGTCCCTCTACTGTTGGTCTGATAATGCGCTCTTCAACTTTATTCAAAAAAGTCTCATCCGCGAAAGGAACAGGAGATATCGACCCCATGCCTCCAGTGTTTAGACCTGTATCGCCTTCCCCAATACGTTTATAATCTTTTGCAGAAGGAAGCACTTTATACGAATTGCCATCTGTCAAAACAAAAACTGACAATTCAATTCCTTTTAAAAATTCTTCAACAACCACAACCCGGCTCGCTTCCCCAAATTTAGAATCTGCAATCATCGCCTTTAACTCAGCTTGAGCATCCTCTAGGGTCTCGCAAATCAGTACCCCTTTACCCGCAGCCAGACCATCCGCCTTCAGCACAATAGGTAATTTTTGCGTTTCAAGATACGCCAGCCCTTCGTCCAAGGATGTCGCATCAAAGGACCTCGAAGCTGCTGTAGGTACACCATGGCGATCCATAAACTGCTTTGAAAAATCTTTTGAGCCTTCCAGCTGAGCACCCTCCTGTTGCGGTCCTATAACGGGGATATGCTTTAAGTCTTCCCGGTTTAAGAAGTAATCATGAATACCTTTAACCAAGGGCTCCTCCGGACCTACCAGCACCATGTGCACATTATTTTCCAGAACGAAGGTAGCAAGAGCTGCAAAGTCAGTAACCTTAATATTTACATTCTGACCATACGCCCCCGTTCCTGCATTGCCTGGAGCAATAAACAATTGATCTAAACGTGGACTTTTCGACAATTTATAGGCAAAGGCCGATTCACGACCTCCTGAACCGATTATTAGGATATTCATAACACAAAGATATTTTTTTTATGCTAATTTAAGGTATCAGTTGATTTTAAATGAGACTAATATTTAATTATAAATTGATTAAAGGAAAAATATTTTCTAATTTTCATGAAACATTAGTCATATGTATCCTAAATTACTGCTTTTAATAAATTTCCTGTTATTCGCTTTATTGGCACCGGCTCAGATCGATCAAACGCTACAAAAGCTAGAAACCTACCACGAACAACACGTGAAGGAAAAAATCTATCTCCATGTCGATAAAAATGACTATTCGGCAGGCGAAACGATCTGGTTCAAATTATACTGCACCACAGCTCCTTTTAACTATTTGAGCAATATCAGTAAAATAGCCAATATAGAATTGATCTCACCCACAAATAAAATTATTAAAAGCATCAAAATTCCGGTCACAATCGGCCTCGGCATAGGAGACCTCAACTTGCCGGATACACTGGAAGAAGGATCCTATCGAATTAGATCATTCACCAGATGGATGCAAAATGACTCGACAGCTAATTTCTATGAGCGTGTCATTCCTGTCACAAATGGCCGATCGGATAATGTAATGACGAAAAGTAGCCTCATTAAAAACGGAACTGAAAACATCTTCCAGATCAATCTCAAAACCATCCAAGGAGCGCCCCTAATCAACAACAACATTAGTTATACCCTACAACAGAATAATAACAAAGAAAAATCTGGGCGATTAAAATCAAATGAAAATGGCACTATAGCACTTGAATTGAAAGATGACTTTAAGGGAGGAACGCTATCATTACAATTCCTTTCTCTAGACAAAAGACGTGTCTTAAAAAATTTTATCATCCCTGACCCAAACAGCCAAAATAGCCTGCAGATTTTCCCAGAGAGCGGTGAATTCGTCAATAACATCCTATGCAAAACAGGCTTCAAAACTCTCACACCTACAGGCTTAGGGAAAAAGGCAAAAATAACCGTAAAGGAGGAAAACCAAACGACCATTGCCGAATTTGAAACCAATTCATTGGGAATGGGAAGTATCCCCCTACTGCTGCAGACAGGAAAAAAATACATAGCCACGGCATTTTTTGAAGACGGCTCTTCAACGAGCACTTCTTTGCCCGCTGTATTAAACTCGGGATATGTGCTAACTGTAAATTCAACACTAAAGGATAAGATTGCTGCCCAATTTTCCACGACGGATGATTTAGTCAATGGCGAAGAAATTTATTTAGTTGCCCAATATAATGGTCTTGTCTTCCATGCTGCCAAACAAAAATTAAATGCACCAGAGGTGTTATTTAATATTCCGAAGAAAAACCTTCCCTCCGGTGTATTACAGCTAACCATTTTGAGCGCGCAAATGGCGCCCCTTGCAGAAAGGCTTGTATTTAACTACAATACCGAATCAACTTTACTGCCCGTTTCAATAGCTCTCAATAAATCTAGCTTCACGACCCGAGATAAGGTAACCGCAAACCTCAACGTCCACTACGACGATCGTGACACATCAAAAGTTGCCGCACTCTCGGCTTCGGTTGTCAACCTGAATAAGGTGGATTCTACAACAGACCGCTATTATTCGTCTATTGTCTCTGAACTCTTGCTGAAAGCTGATCTTCGCGGCTTTATTGAACGCCCCAATTATTACTTCGAGGATTTAACAAATATCAAGATTAACGATTTGGACAACCTCATGTTGATCCAAGGCTGGCGCAAATTGGATTGGAAAGGCTATGAAAATACCGCGCCCACATCGTTTCTTCCAGAAAAAGGACTTACGGTATCGGGAACCGTCAAGAAAACGGCGCGTAAGGCTGTTGTACCAAACGCTAAAGTAACCATTATACCCACAAGCAACATGTTGCTAAGTTTAGATACACTGACCGATGGAAATGGACGGTTTGCTTTTGACGAGCTGTTCTTTGCCGATAGTGTCAAATTTATTGTAACAGGCGATGGTCCCAAGGAGAAAAAAAGAGTGGATATTATCATCGACGAACCGCTTAACCCTTCACCAAATAAAAGTAAAGATCAACCACTGTTGATTAATGACATCAATACCAATCTGCTTACACAACTAAAAAATAGTCAACAATTTCTTGGCGAATTGGAAGCAGCGGGCATTATCCAGAAGAGCATTCGATTGGAAGAGGTTCAGGTTAATAGGGTAAGAACAACTAAAGCTGACAAGAACTCCCGAAACCTGAATGGTCCGGGAAACGCCGATCAAGTCATATCTGCTGAAGATCTTTCCGCATGTACAACACTGGAACAATGCCTTTCTGGACGATTAGTTGGGGTTATGTTTCGAAATGGTGTTCCGTATAGCACGAGGTCTATGGGATTGAACGGCGGTAACCCTATGCAAATTGTCCTTGATGGCATGTATATTGAAGCTGATCAAATTAATATGATTAATGTAGCAGATATTGCAAGTATAGAAGTGCTTCGTAGTATCGGCAATACGGCCATATATGGCATGTATGGCGCAAATGGCGTGATTGTGATAACAAGTAAATCGGGTGATGCGCTTTCTTCATCGTATACCCCTACAGGAATCGTTACGATTGTACCTAAGGGATTACATGTAAACCGAACTTTCTTCAAGCCTCAATACGATGTGACAAACAAAAATGAACTGCGTCGTGATCTAAGAACGACAATCGCCTGGGAACCCAATCTGATTACTTCAAAGGACGGAAAAACACAGTTTGAATTTTTCACATCGGATGAACCGGGGAAATATAAAATAATTGTAGAAGGAATAAGCATGGATGGAAAAATTGCGCACTTCGAATATTTGATAGAGGTAAATCCACAATAGCAGCGCAAACAAATCGTTATCATTAAAACAAGAATATGCAACATATTAAAACTACAATAGACGATCATATTTTAAGTATTTTCCTCGACAGAGGAAAGTCTAACGCCATCGACACGCAACTATTGAAGGAACTGATCGATACCCTGGAAGCATCCCAACACAATGAAGCTATCTATGGCACCATATTGATTGGAAAGGAAAACTTCTTCAGTGCAGGCCTCGATCTAATCACTTTATTCCAATATGATGAAGAACAAATTAGGGAGTTTTGGAATTTATTTCTAGAAGCGACATCGCTTTTAGCTGCCTTTCCAAAACCAATCGTTGCTGCAATATCAGGCCACAGCCCTGCTGGAGGTTGCGTACTCGCCCTTTGCTGCGATTACCGGATTATGGCCGAGGGTAATTTTGTAATTGGCCTCAATGAAATTCCTGTCGGGCTCATTGTCCCCGAAAGTATATTTGAGCTATATGCTTTTTGGATCGGAAAAAGGGATGCGTATCAGAATTTGCTCGAAGGGAAATTGCTTTCTCCCGTAGAAGCCAAAAATCAGGGACTTGTAGACGATATTGTTCCGTCAAATATACTCTTCAATACAGCAACAAAAAAAATAAAACAGATCACACAGTTCAACCAAAAAACCTGGACGACATCAAAACTGAACTTCCGAAAGGAAATAATCCTTAAATTGCGCGAGAATAGAGAAGAGACAATCCAGCGTATTCTCGAACAGTGGTGGCTTCCGTCAACACGCTCTATTTTAAAGTCAATCATCGAAAACTTGACTTCAAAGAAGTAATTTAAAACAAAATCATCATGAGAAATGTCTTTTTCTTTATTCTTATTTGTCTAACAGCAGCGACTATCTCCTGTAGAAATAACAAAAAAGAAGATAAAGCTGTAAAAATCATTCAGGATTCAGTTCCTGTGGATACGATACAAAAACGCGATACTCTTGAAAAAGAAGTAAAGAAACAGAACTCAGAAACATTGGAAGAAGTGCTCGAAAAACTTGCAAAGGCTTATTCAGAACAAGACAGCAAAACAATAAATTCGTATGTACATCCCAAACTGGGGATTTACATTATCTATCGCCCAGGCGCACTAGACTCTTATGTCCATCAAAACAGTTTCAATTTTTCTAAACCCGTACCGGAATACCACGCGTATGAAAAGTTAATATACAAGGGACCATTGAAGTCAGGAAAACTACCTATTTTTGATTGTGGCACGATGAAATGGGACAAACTCGGATTCTATTATGATAGAAAAACTCGACCGAATGAATTGTCGCAAACGGCAAAATTCATGAATGAAATTCTTGATGCCAAAATAAATAATACTGAAATGCAGCGCCTAAGAAATTTAGAATCCAGAAGTTATAGAGCCATCATGACCTCTGATGAGCACGAAGAACCATTTGTTTTTCATGTAACAAAAGAAGGCGAAAAATGGTTTATTACAGTGATAGACCGCGCCTATGCCGGATGCGATGCATAATACTTTGTACATTTTAGCCAAACTTAACGATAATGAAAAATTTAGATAAAGACATACAAAAGAAAATCGAAGATTGGTTAACCCCCAGTTTTGATGAAAGAACTCGACAGGAAGTTCAGGATTTAATCGACAGTAATGAGGAGACAGAACTTACTGATTCTTTTTACAAAGATCTGGAGTTTGGAACCGGAGGCTTGAGAGGCATTATGGGCGTAGGCTCCAATCGGATGAATAAGTACACGATTGGTAAAGCAACGCAGGGCCTGTCTAACTACCTCAAAAAACAGTTCCCAGACCAGGAGATCAAGGTAGCGGTATCTTATGACAGCCGCAATAATTCGCAGGCTTTTGGGCAGCTCGTTGCCAACGTATTTGCAGCCAACGGCATCAAAGTGCATCTGTTCACGTCTTTACGACCAACCCCCATGCTGTCCTTTGCCATCCGTCATTTTGGCTGTCAGAGCGGTGTGATGCTAACGGCTTCGCACAATCCAAAGGAATACAATGGTTATAAGGCCTACTGGAACGACGGCTGCCAGCTGACTGCCCCGCACGACAAAAATGTAATCGAGGAAGTAAATGCAATCCGTTCAGTCGATGACATCAAATTTGACGGAAATACGCAAAATATCATTCCCGTCGGGGAAGAAATCGACCAGATCTATATCGATGCCAATAAAAAATTAAGCATTCATCCTGAAGCCGTATTAGCGCAAAAAGACTTAAAAATTGTTTTCTCTCCGATACACGGCACGGGCATTACCATAGTCCCAAAAATGCTAGCAGCCTGGGGCTTTGAAAATGTGTCCGTTGTTTCTGAACAGGCTACGCCCGATGGCAACTTTCCAACCGTAATCTATCCGAATCCCGAAGAGGAAGATGCCATGGCCTTGGCGAAGAAAAAAGGGGAAGAAATTGATGCCGATCTTGTGTTGGCAACAGACCCGGATGCTGACCGTGTGGGAATTGCCGTAAAAAATAACAAGGGACAGTTTCAGCTGCTCAACGGTAATCAGATCGGTAGTTTATTGATCTACTACGTCCTTAGCGCTAAAAGTGATCTTAAGCAGCTGGGATCAAATCCATATATTGTTAAAACGATTGTGACAACAAATCTGGAGGCAGACATTGCAGAACATTTTGGCGTGCCCTGTTATGAAACGCTCACTGGTTTTAAATATATTGGCGAACTGATGACCAAATTAGGCGATTCAGCAAACTATCTGGCGGGCGGGGAAGAAAGCTATGGTTACCTTGTCGGTGATCTTGTACGCGACAAGGATGCTCCCAACGCCTGTGCTTTTTTGGCCGAGATGACCGCCTATTTCAAATCAAAAGGCAAAACAGTCTATGAGGTGCTCATGGATATCTATAAGGAATTTGGCTGCTACCAGGAAAAACTGATTTCTTTAACAAAAAAAGGAAAAGCTGGAGCTGAAGAAATTCAGGCGATGATGTCGGGATTACGCGCTAATTTACCAACTAGCCTCGGAGGTGTTCAGGTTAAGGAAATCCGTGATTATCAACTGTCCCAAACCACCGATATGCGTACGGGCGAGGAAACTGCGATCGCATTGCCTAAATCGGATGTACTGCAGTTCATAACAGTAGACGGTGACGTGATTTCGGCGCGCCCATCGGGTACTGAGCCTAAAATCAAATTCTACTGTTCAGTGAAAGAAAACTTAAAGGATACCGCAGACTATGCCGATGTACAAAAAGCTTTAGAAGAGAAGGTAGACCGTATGATGAAAGATATTGTAAACTAATGGAAAAGTGGAAACTATTATCTTCTGAATATATCTATAGAGAACCTTGGGCAACTTTGCGAAGAGATGCATGCGAGCTCCCTGACGGAAGAATAAACGACCATTATTATGTGCTGGAATATCCAGATTGGGTAAACATGGTTGGAATTACCGAGGAGAATGAGCTCCTGGTCATTAAACAATACCGCCACGGAGCAGGCATTATTTCAGTGGAGATTCCAGCAGGAACGACAGAACCCGGAGAAGACCCCAAGAATGCAGCTGTGCGCGAGATGCTCGAAGAAACAGGCTATGCATTTGACAAGATGGAAGAGATCGCCACGCTTTATGCCAACCCCGCCACTAGTGGTAATATTACCTATACCTACCTAATGACAGGAGGTAAAAAAGTTCAGGAACAGGCATTGGATGAGCACGAAGAAATCGACGTCTATCTTATCCCACTCGAAGAGGCAAAAGAAATGCTATTGAACAACAAATTCAGTCAGGCATTACACACTAGCGCTTTATTCTACGCTTTCAATAAATTAGGCTTGTTATAAAACAAGCCTAATTTTATTCTGTTTTTTTCCTTCATACTTTAATTTTCACTAGCCTTTTGATTTTTGTACCTTTGCATCATGGCAAGAGAAATTTTTGAAACTAAGCGAAAGGCACTGAAAATAAATCTGAACCCAGAGATTTATGGAACTTTCGCAGAGATCGGTGCTGGACAGGAAGTCGCACGCAACTTTTTCAACGCAGGCGCCGCTTCAGGCACAATTGCTAAGACCATGTCCGCTTACGATATGGCATTTAGTGATGCAATTTATGGCGAAGAGGCCGATGGAAGATATGTCAGCAGAACACGTGTAAAAAAGATGCTCTCTCACGAGTTTAATCTCCTTACGCAAAGACTTCACGGCGATAAATATTGTAACAAAAAATTCTTTGCCTTTGCAGATACCGTAACGACACTCAATTTTACCAAGACCAATGAACCTCACGGTTGGATAGGGCTTCGATTCCAACACGAAGTTGGCGGTCCTACCAATGATATCATTGTCCATGTCAGACTCCTAGACAGCGACAACCAATTGCAACAAAAGGTATTGGGCATCATTGGTGTCAATTTACTATTTGCTGCTTATTACTACGCGGAGAATGTGCAGACGATGATTGAATCATTAGTTGACAACCTTTCTGTTGGGTCTGTAGAAATTGACTTGGTTAAACTCAATGGGCCACTCTTTGAAAATGTCAACCAACGGCTCATTAACTTATATCTAATTGCAAAAGGATTTGCCAAAGCTGCAATTTTTCAACCTGATGGCAAAGCTGTACAAATCAAAGATTACCTGTACAAAAAGAACATTATTATACTCCGTACCAAATACCGTCAAAAATCTCTTCCAAACTTTGATCTTTTCAATCTTGCCGTTGAACAGTTCAAAAAAAACACGGGAGCCACAGATGCAGATACTATTGTATTAATTGAGGTCCTCATGGGAAATGTCTTGGAAGATACGCATGAAATTACAGATCAGGATTTGCAAGAATTTGCTTCTAGAGCGGATGAATTATGTGCTACCGGAAACAATATCATTGTCAGCAACTTTAGAAGAAACAATCACTTGGCGGAGTTTATAAGTAACTTTAAGCCCAAACACATCGGTATTGCCACAAACGTCTACAATTTGAAGAATATTTTCAATTCCGATAATTATAATAAGGAACTATACACCAATGAGCTTCTCTCCTATATTTCGGGAATGTTCAATAAAAATGTGAAACTATACGCCTATCCTTACCTCCTTAAAAAAGAAAATAAGATTATTACCACGCATAATATGCCAGTTTCCGAAGAAGCCAAACCGCTCTTTGAATTTTTGATCAAAAATGGCTATATTATTGATATTGAAAATTACGACGAGAAATTTGTAAAAACCGTATAAGCGCACACTATCTTTTAACTATTCATAATATAGCCCAATTTACTCAATTGGGCTATATTATTTTTGCCCTACAATGAAGGCAGTAGACGTATTTACCGCTGCCCCCGATGAGCAAAACGCTTGAGTACATCAACGTCATTCGGGCCGGTTGGATAAAGTAGCCTACTATCCAGTCTAAAAATTAAAAAATAGCGTATTAGCTGCCTACAAAAATTTCTTATAGATCGAATAAAGTATTTTAAGATCCTGATCACTCATGAAAGCGGTATGAACATCCTGCTGGATGTAGTGAATCTTAAACGCCTTGATTGCCGCATCGACATTGCTCACGTCGTATCCGATGATACGTAATGCCATTTTTGGATTAAAGTCTGCCGGAGGCGTCTCTAAATAGTCTTCATACCAAAAACCGAAGCCTTGATCGGCCAACTTTTTCCATGGAAAACGCGATGGATCGTTTTTCCGAGTTGGAGCCAGATCCATATGTCCTATAAAATTGGCCTGCGGAATCCTGTAGGTCGTCTTTAAATAAGTCAATAACTGCATCAAGGCATTTATCTGTGCATCAGTCCAAGGATCGGTGGTCCCATTATTGTCCAGCTCAATGCCGATAGAAGAAGAATTAAGATCCGTATCGTTGCCCCATTTTCCTAATCCAGCATGATGCGCACGAAAGAGATCATTGACCATCTGCACGACTTTTCCATCTCTACCGACCACATAATGGGAGCTTACACCTGCTTTCGCGGAATGAAATGTGCGAACGGTCTGTCCTAAAGAGTCCTGAGCTGTATGATGAATAACGACAAAATTGGGTTTACGGATACCAAAATTAATCGATGCAATCCATTGTTGATCGTTGACATTCACCTTCTCCAATTGACCGGTGACAGGGGATTGTTTGTATAGTTTTGAAAACTCTTTTGCCTGCTTCTTATATACCTTTTCAGTCTTCGCGTATTTCCCTCCGGCACAAGAGGCTAAGAAGACTGTGGTGACACAAAAATTGATGGATAATTTTAGTATGTTCATAGTGAAATGTTTCAGCACAAACTAATACAAATTTGCCAAGAAAACCAAATTTATTCCTCGTATCCTGTCGCGCTGCAGACGCAAAACTTCTCTTTCTCCTGCGGAACAAAAATGGTTGCTTATCGCAAAAGTTAAAGCTGTTATTTGAGCGCACATATCAAATTACATACAAAAAGGGCAGTCCAAATGGACTGCCCTTTTCCATATAGTATCCGAAATTATGCTTCGGCGTATTCTTCAATAGATGGACACGAACAGATCAATGTACGGTCACCTTGAGAATCATTTACACGTCCTACAGAAGGCCAGAATTTACGATCTCTAACATATTCCAACGGATATGCAGCTGTTTGACGACTGTAAGGTCTATCCCACTCATCTGCCGTTACAACCGAAGCAGTATGTGGTGCATGTTTCAGTACATTGTTAGCTTGGTCCACGTCTCCTGCTTCAACCGCAGCGATCTCTTCACGAATAGCAACTAATGCATCACAGAAACGATCCAATTCAGCCTTAGACTCCGATTCAGTAGGCTCAACCATCAATGTTCCTGCAACAGGGAAAGAAACTGTCGGTGCGTGGAAACCATAATCCATTAAACGTTTTGCAATATCTGCAACCTCGATACCAAAGTTTTTGAATCCACGGCAATCTAAGATCATTTCGTGTGCACAACGTCCGTTAGTACCTGAATAAAGTACCGGATATGCATTTTCTAAACGTGCTTTAATATAGTTTGCATTTAATATTGCTGTTCTTGTCGCATTTGTCAAACCTTCACCACCCATCATTGAAATATAAGCATGGGAAATAAGCAAGATCGATGCTGAACCAAATGGAGCTGCAGAAACAGCAGAGATACCCTCTTCACCAGAAGTCGAAACCACTTCGTGGTTAGGTAAGAAAGGAACTAAGTGTTTCGCAACACCGATCGGTCCCATACCTGGACCTCCACCACCGTGAGGAATACAGAATGTTTTATGGAGGTTCAAGTGACACACATCGGCACCAATATGCCCTGGGCTTGTCAATCCAACCTGTGCATTCATGTTCGCACCGTCCATATAAACCTGACCGCCGTTTGCATGAACAATTTCACAGACTTCAATGATCGACTCTTCAAATACACCGTGTGTAGAAGGATAAGTCACCATCAGTGAGTTCAAGTTTGCAGCATGTTCAGTCGCTTTTGCTCTTAAATCTGGAATATCGATATTTCCTAATTCATCACATTTCACAACGACCACTTTTAAGCCTGCCATAGAAGCAGAAGCAGGGTTGGTTCCGTGTGCTGAAGCAGGGATCAAACAGATATTACGTCCATGATCACCACGGCTCTCATGGTAAGCGCGGATAACCATCAGACCAGCGTACTCGCCTTGTGCTCCTGAATTTGGTTGGAAACTCATCTTCGCAAAACCAGTAATTTCAGACAACCAATCGTTCAATTCACCGATCATTTGCATATATCCAGAAGTTTGATCTGCAGGAGCAAATGGATGTAAACCGCCAAATCTCGCCCAAGTAACTGGCACCATTTCAGCTGTAGCATTCAATTTCATCGTACATGAACCCAATGGAATCATCGAGTGACAAAGCGATAAATCTTTTGCTTCCAACGATTTGATATAGCGCAACATCTCATGTTCAGAATGATAGCTATTAAAGTTTGGATGGGTTAAGTAAGCAGAAGTACGTACTAAATCGGCAGGAATTGAAGAACCTAAATTCTCTTCTAATGCATCGAAATCGACGTCATTCAATGTTTTACCTTGAATTTTAGCAAATACTTTGACGATCGTCTTAATATCTTCGTATGTGGTTGTTTCGTCGATAGCAATTGAAACTTCCGAACCATTATAATAGAAGTTTAACTCGTTATTTAATGCCTCAGATTTCAAAGCACCAGCATGTGCACCTAAGTCTACACGTAGTGTATCAAAATAAGCCGCATTCAATTGCGTATAACCCAACGACTGTAATGCTTGATCCAACATATTGGCCAAAGCATTGATACGTGATGCTATATTTTTGATTCCTTCTGGGCCGTGGTAAACGGCATAGAAAGAAGCCATGATCGCCAAAAGCGCTTGTGCAGTACAAATATTTGACGATGCTTTATCGCGACGAATATGTTGTTCGCGCGTCTGTAAAGCCATTCGCAATGCATACTTTCCATTTGAATCGGAAGTAACACCAATAATACGACCAGGGATATTACGTTTGAAGCTGTCGCGTGTTGCAAAATATGCTGCATGAGGACCACCAAAGCCCATCGGTACGCCAAAACGTTGTGAATTACCAACAACAACATCTGCACCCCATTCTCCCGGAGGGGTTAACAATGCTAAGCTCATCAAATCTGCCGCAGCACATACGGTAATATTCTTACTGTGCGCTGTAGCTGCAAATGATTTATAATCAACAATTGAACCATCCGCTGCAGGATATTGAACAAATGCAGCAAATACATCATCTGTTAATTCTGATTCAGCAATAGCCGCAATTTTAAGTTCAATACCAAAAGACAAGGCACGGGTCTTTAATACATCAACCGTCTGCGCATAGGCATTGTCCGACACCAAGAATACGTTAGCATCTTTATTTTTCCGAGCTGAATAAAGCATAAACATGGCTTCAGCTGCAGCCGTAGCTTCATCCAACAAAGAAGCATTGGCTATTTCTAAACCAGTAAAGTCACAAATTACAGTCTGGAAGTTCAATAAAGCTTGTAACCTACCTTGTGCAATCTCCGCCTGATAAGGAGTATACTGCGTATACCATCCTGGGTTTTCAAATACATTTCGTTGAATTACGCCCGGAAGGATTACATCGTAGTAACCTTGACCAATAAAAGATTTAAAAACTTTATTTTTCTCAGCGATTTCCGCAATACGCTTTAAATAGGCGACCTCAGACAATGCTTTAGGAAGATTTAAAGGTTTTGGAGCACGAATTTGAGAAGGGACCGTTTGGTCAATAAGTTGGTCAATAGACGAAACGCCTAATTTGGCCAACATTTCATTCGCTTCAACTGGACTTGGGCCATTGTGGCGATTTTCGAATTTTTCTTGGAAGTGTATATTGCTCATGTGTGCAAAAAGTTAACGCTTATAGATAGTTAGCGACATTATAATTAGGCAATTAACTCTCTTATAAACAGTCGTTTTTTGGATGAGCAAAGATAGCAAAATAAATGACTGAAAACGAAGCGAAAAAGTGGTTAAAAAGTCAGTTTTACTGGACTATTAAAATGCAATCGATTGTCTTGATTACGTTATTTTTGGAATAAACACAAACATACCGATTGATCATTATAAATATAACAAATAACCGCCCGATCACTTGCTACAATTTTAAAAAAAATGCGATTATATGGGGAGACGCTCATGAGTTTTTTCCTTTACATTACCATTCTTTTTTGCAATGCCAATGAATTTTCAATAAATTAGTATAAGTACCAATTGTAAAGTGACTTCGAAATAACGATAGGTAATTTTCGCCAAGAAATCCTGATATCTACGACGTATTCCGTTATCAAGAAATCTTAACGAGGAAAACATTATCCAACGTGGGAAGCCCCTCTTTTGACAAATTATAAATGCTCAAAGAAAAAATGAATATCATTTCTATTTAACAATATAACAGCGAAATAACGATATAAATCATGAGAAAGCAGGTAACAGACAGCGTCCTTTTAGTAAGGCCGGCTGTCTTCCGTAAAAATGAACAGACTGCGGTCAACAACTTCTTCCAAAAGGATATCGAAAATCTCAGTATAGAAGAAGTCAACAAAGAAGCGCAAGGAGAGTTTGATGCACTAGTACATGAATTGAAGTCACATGGAATTTTAGTGACTGTCATTCAGGACGACGAAAAATCAGAAAGTCCCGACAGTATCTTCCCCAACAATATTGTATCCTTTCATCAGGACGGAAAAATAATCTTCTATCCCATGTTCGCTCCAAATCGCCGAAAAGAACATTTATTGGATTTCGAAGGTCCATTGAAACAGAACGGCTATTACGTAAAACTGACCAAAGATTTGAGTGATGCCGAAAACAATAAACAATATTTGGAAGGGACCGGCGCACTTGTCCTCGACCGAGCCAACCGTGTAGCCTATTGCGCTTTGTCGGAAAGGGCAGACCGGGATATGCTCGATGAATATTGCAGGACCGAAAACTATACACCGGTTGTATTCCATGCTTTTCAAACGGTCAATGGACAACGGAAACCCATTTATCATACCAATGTCGTGCTCGCCGTAGGTGAAGATTTTGCCATCTTATGTCCACAGGCAATTGACGATCCGTCTGAGCTAGACACCCTCTTGAAGAGTTTAAAGGAGACAGGCAAGGAGATTATAGAGATCAATGAAAGCCAGCTTGAATCTTTTGCGGCAAACTGCCTCCAAGTGAGAAATAAATATGGGAATCGTTTTATTGTCCTGAGCAATCAGGCATTATCTTCACTGACTTTGTACCAAACCGCGCAGTTAGAAAAGCATGGTAAAATTATTCACCAGGATCTCCATGTTATTGAAACATGTGGTGGGGGAAGTGTACGCCACATGATGGCCGAAGTTTTTCTTCCAAAAGAAAAAGTCCTGAACTAGCCCTCAAGCATATGGATGCAGATAGGCTGCTTTTTTTTTAAACAAGCCTATTTTGCCTAATCAGCATGAGGTAATAGACAAATAGAATGCACCTAGGAGTGAGCAGTAGTTCCTAGGTGCGTTTTTTTTTCTAAAATATAGTGTTCTTATTTTTCATTCTTTTAAAACGAATACCGTAATCCCAGTTGGAATTGATACGGGTTACCCGAAGGTGATACGATACCAGAATTATTCACATTATAATTAAACTGTTGTTTTGTAACATCAAAAGGCAGCAATTTCTCTCCTGCGGCATCCTTTCCACCTAACGCATATAGATTTTGATTACCCAAAGACTCATTCACGCCCCAAGTCTTTTTGAATAAATTGGCAACGTTGAAAAGATCGCCCGATATTTCCAATGCGTGGTTTTTATATAAACTGAACTTTTTCGCAATTCTTAGGTCAATCAAACCGTAAAAACCATTTACACCACCATTACGTTCGGCTATTTTTCCTTCATATTTTTTGATAAAATCTTTCAGACTCTGACTCGCTTCTGGATTATTCAACAAATTATTCAGTCCTGTAATCAATTGTTTTGGCGTATTGGGACTGTTGGGAGTAAAGATAAAGGCCAGATCATTGTCGCCCGCCACAAAGTCTCCATTTATATTTCCACCGGCCAATAAACTATATCGAGTACCGCCAATACCGGAATACCTTACTCCTACGCTGACACCATAAAATGTTGGTAAAGTACCGTAGATCACAATCTTGTTGCGGAACTGATTGTTGGAATAACTCATCTTGCTCAAATCGCGCGGATCGTCTTTCACAGCCAACGACAAGGTTGCTGTATTCGCCACGTTTCCGTTGAAAGACGTATTATCTTTAGCATCATTCCAGGTATAGCTCACGGATATAGAGCCATCTTTGTAATATTGATAACTCGCATCCAATACAACGGCAAACTGATTCACTTTTCCTTCAGAGTTCAATTCCAGCACACGTCCGAATTTATTGGAAATTCGGCCTTTTTTCCAATCTGGGGCTCCATCAACAATCGATGCTGCGGGAACAAACACACCACGGTTATCTTCATTTGTCAATCTGAAAAACGGATCCCGAACCATGTTACGATCTACATACATGTAGTTGTTGCGCCCTAAATTCATATACCCCGAAAGACTCGCTTTCAACTTTTCAGTAAAGAAATGTGTATAGGATACATTGGCCTTGTATACTACTGGAATTTTCGCATCAGGTCCATAGGTATTGATTGTAGGCACCTGAAATTGTGCTAAGGTTGGTGTCGTTGACGGATCTTTTCTGTACCCCATAAAATCAGGTGTGGGCACATCACTGCCACGAACATCCACTGTCGCAAAATGCTTCCCATCAAACGTCAAATTGTTGATCGTCATATAATTGTTAATATCAGACGCAAAGACACCTGCTCCTACACGAAAAAAGTCCTTTCGCTCTTCATTCACATCCCACGTCATCTGGAAACGAGGTTGTACAACAAAGGATTTTAACTTGTGATCTGTACGCACACCTACTTCTTTCAGCAATTCCTCGTTTAATGGAGAGGTTGGATAATGTCCGTAATCCAATCTTAGGCCAGCAACTAGATCCAATCCATGCGCCAACTTCGTTTGTAATTGTCCATATACACCAGCATTGAATATTTTACCGGCCACAGCGGGGTCACTTACCAAAGGAACCTCACGATAGTAAGCATATGGCTTCATGTCGTCGAAGTTTTGCATGGCTGTCTTTCCGTCACTCGGTCTAAAGTGAAAGCGACCATTAACTTCACTTCCATAAACAGAATTTGCATGGGTATACATCAAATCGACACCAAAGGTGTAATTGATATTGTCGGTACTATAATAAATATTATCAACAAGCTGAAATACATTGTTTTTAAATGATTCCTGCGCAAAACGATGTCCCCCCAATTGCAGTGTGGTCTTTTTATCTTCTCCAGCTACTTTGGAGACTGCATCTTCCACAATTGCACGAGGAATATTTTGACTGGGTAAAAGATCTCCGGGACTACTTTTTTGATAGGTATAAAGATGCTGTACTTTCAATTCATTCGTTACCTTTGGGGAAATGGTTGTACGTAAAGTTGCTAACAGACTATTATCAATGTTTTTGTCATTCCCGTAAGACTCATACAAGGTTATTGGTTTATTATCTTGTAAGCCTAACTTATTGTTGTCACTTGTGAAGTTGTTTCGGACCGTCAATAGGTTGTTTTCATTAATCTGCCAGTCAATTCGTCCAAAAATCGCATCAGACCCTCGCTTCTTATCAAATGCGCCATATTGCCGCTCATTGCCCAATCCGTATTTTTTACGTCCAATAGAGACAAATTCATCCAAGGTGGAGTTTGTCACATTAAATCTTTTTTCGTCGGCTTCAGAATTGATATCGGCAATAATCAAGGGACGGGCATCGCGCTGATGATCCCAAGCTACAAAATAATGCAATTTGTCTTTAATGATCGGCCCGCCCAAGGTAAATCCATATTGATACGTTGAGAAATCATTATTTCGTTTATTCCCCCTAATATCGTATGGACTGGACAACCAATCGGCCCTTGAATAAAGCCATGCGCTTCCGTGCGTTTGATTTGTTCCCTGTTTGGTAACCGCACTCACGGTTCCGCCGCCCGCTCTTCCGTAAGTCACGTCATATTGATTGGTAACCACTTTAAATTCCCGGACTGCTTCTATCGAGATGGAGAAAGGTGCGCCGCTACGGCTGGTTGTCGAACCTGCAGAGGTCGGGTTTTTCGCATTCATACCATCAATGGTAAAATTGGTAGATGAACCCAGCTGGCCACCGATATTATCTCCCTTGCTTAAAGGAGACAGATCCATCAGCGAAGTAAAATTGCGACCGTTAACAGGTAATTTGGCTATATCTTTCGCAGTAACTGCGGTAGCAGCACCGAGGTTCTCGATTTTATTCTTTAAGGTACTTATTCCTGTTAATTCAACGGTTTCTAATACATTGGACGTATTTTGGATAGGAATGATCAGGCGCACAATATCGCCTTGATTTAAATTAAATCCCGAACGAACCTGTTCCCCATACCCTATGTAAGTGACTTTGATGGTATAGGGGCCGCCTAAAGGCAACTCTTTAAAGTTGAAATCGCCATTTGCATTGGTGGATGTCTTCGTTGTAAAGCCTGTTGATTCATTACGCACTTCAACCGAAGCGCCATGTACCCCTTTGTTGCGCTCGTCTGTAATCTTTCCGGAAAACCCTGCTTGCGTCGTTTGGGCATAAAGACCAGTTCCAAGTGCAACAACACAGGTTGTAAGTAGAAATTCTTTCATTTAGCTGTTGATTTTTATAATGAAAGCAAAACTAAATTGAAACTATTAACAGAAACTAAACGAAGTATTATGAAATTATAAACAAAACATTTTAAAGCTTGTATACCTGAAATGTAATTAGTTTCCCGAAAAATAACCCGCTATCAGAACATGCAATAAAATTTTCATCCTTACGCTAATACCAACAGAAATTGAAATGAAAGTTCTTTCTTGGCAATCTCATCAAATACGATAGAAAAAAGTCAGCCGAAGCTGACTTCCTAATATAAAATTGTGAATTTAAAATCCAATGGATTAAAGTACTTGTAAAGATCCTTAAAGAGGTTATCGCCATGTTTAATGTAAAGTAAAGCGAAATTCTCAGATCTTTCCTGCAGCCCTCCCCCCGGGAAGAGTTTTTCCTTAACTTGATCAATATCGGTTAAAGCATGTTGGTGATTTCGCTTCTCGGCTTTCAACAGCTTTTTTTCTAAATTATTGATCGCTTTTTTTAATCGTGCTTTTACTGCCTCCGTACTCGGCCCTAAACTTGGATCAATTTTATGGGTTCGCAACTTTATCTTACCAAAAATGGCATTCAGCTCCATCCATTCGTCGTTGAGATTCAGACGTTCTTTAGTATGGCGCCGTACATATTCCTTCTTCAGCACTTCTGCTGAACGAAAGATACTTTTGAAAGTAAGATCAACGCGAAATAACTTAGCCGCTATTTTATCGTCTGTTATCATCGCTGAATTGCGTGGTATCAAAATTGGAAAATCGACCTGATAGTGGTCAAAATTCGACTTTAATTGCATCCAATAGACCATTTCGGCTCCACCGCCAATGTACGCAAGATTAGGAAGTATAATTTCTTGATACATCGGACGCATAACCACGTTGGGACTGAACCGCTCGGGATAATGCTCGATTTCTTGCTCCAACTCCGCCTTTGTAAAATAAATATTCTGATGCAATACTTCGTATCGGCCATCAGCAGTGAGCACGAGACGTTCCCTAAATTCATCCGTTAAATAAAAGAAATTAATTTCACGTGCGTGTACTTGAGTAGAAAAACCCTTTGACTCCAACTCCTCCGATCGAGAAGTTATTGCCTTAAAGCTATTTTCAGAGAAGATATCTTCTTTAATAATCGGCTTAAACAGTTCCTTCAATGCCCGATCATCCGCGTCAATAATCAAAAGGCCGTATGACTTAAACAATTCATTGACCATATACCGCGTTGCATCGGCTAAACGATCATGGTTCAAATAGGCTTCTTCCACAATGCGTGTAAGCCGAGTGGAGTTTTCTGAAAGCCCTAAAATATTTGTATACTGCTTCACGGCGTCAACAATCGTCGTTGTATCCATTCTTCCGGTAGCAGAAACAGCGGCTGTATCCCAACTAATTTTCTTACCGAAGACTTTCGTATGGTTGATTTCTTCAAAATCGTGGTCTTCGGTCGCCATCCAATAAACTGGAATAAAATTTTTATCGGAATGTCTGCTCTTCAAATCTTCAGACAAACGAATTGCCGTCATGATTTTAAAAATAAAATACAAAGGCCCGGTAAAAATATTGAGCTGATGCCCGGTAGTGATGGTATAAGAATTCTGATCGAGCAACAGCGCTATATTGGCCGCTACAGCAGGAGAACCCTTTAATAGTTCACCATATTGCTTTTTAAGACGCTCAACAAGAATCTCCCGGTATTCAAATTTCTTCTTTTCGTTCAATTGCTTTTCAAAACCGGCCCAGGTAGGCCAATTCCCAACAAAAGGTTCTAAGGCCTCATCATGTGCCAAATAGGCTAATAAAGTCTTGGAGAAGCTATTTGTTTCACTATATTCAATATAAGTTGCCTTCATCTGCAAATTTTATTAATTATTCTCTGTTCTTAATTGATAACGGAAATCCCCAAAGGAAGCTGACATGGCAGTGCATCTTTTCGTTAAATAGAACCTATTTTCAATTTTAATCAGAAGGCTGAGTCACCCGTGAAACGACGGGCTTTCTTGAATCTGATTTTAAACGGCTATAGATTGTTTAAAATGGGGATTGTACGCTTACAAATGTATCGAGTTTGCGTCGACAAAATAGTGAATTTTCACAAAAAGCTTCTGTAGCTTTTAAATTATATCATTTTACTGACAATTGTCTAGAAACAAACGGGCCTCCTTTGAATAAAGGAGGCCCATTTGTTTCTATTTTCATCTATAAGCTTTTAAACTTATTTCCTTACAATTTCACCATATAGATCGAAATCTTCGGCACGGTCGATTTTTACCTGAACAAAATCACCAATACGTGCATAAGAATCTGCAGCAGGAATCAAGACCTCATTGTCAACCTCTGGAGAGTCGTATTCTGTGCGGCCAATAAAGTAATCGCCGTCGATACGATCAACCAGCACTTTATAGGTATGACCAACCTTAGACTGATTGATATCATAGGAAATCCCTTGCTGAACTTCCATGATCGCTTCGACACGCTCCTCTTTTACTTCCTGAGGTACATCATCTTCCAAAGTATGTGCGTGTGTTTTTTCTTCGTGAGAATAAGTAAAACAACCTAACCTGTCAAAACGAGTCTCTTCAACCCAATCTAACATCTCCTGAAAGTCCTGTTCAGTTTCACCTGGATAACCACAAATTAATGTTGTACGCAAGGCGATATCCGGAACTTTGTCACGTATGGCATTGACAAGATCAATCTGTTTCTGTTTTGTTGTACCTCTGCGCATAGACTTCAACATCGGATCAGATATATGTTGCAATGGCATATCCAAGTAATTACAGATATTTGAACGTTCATTCATGGCGTCCAAAATATCCATTGGGAACCCCGAAGGATAGGCATACTGCAGTCTGATCCATTCGATACCATCGACATCCGATAAATGACGCATGAGATCAGAAAGATTGCGCTTTCCATAGATGTCGAGGCCATAATAAGTTAGATCCTGCGCTATTAAAATTAACTCTTTGGTACCATTCGATGCAAGGAATTTAGCTTCTTTCACCAGATCGTCTATGGATTTGGAAACGTGCTTACCACGCATCAAAGGAATTGCACAAAAAGAACATGGGCGGTTACACCCCTCAGCAATTTTAAAATAAGAAAAATGAGAAGGTGTTGTCAATAGTCGCTCACCAAGCAATTCGTGCCGATAATCAGCACCAATGGAAGACAATAGATCCGGCAAATCGTTCGTACCGAAAAAAGCATCAACATTGGGGATTTCAGACTGCAACTCTGGTTTATACCGTTCTGAAAGGCAGCCGGTAACGATTACTTTATTGATTTTCCCCTGTTCTTTTAAATCCGAATATTGCAAGATGGCATCAATAGATTCCTGCTTGGCATTATCAATAAAACCGCAGGTATTGATCACGACAATATCATTCGCCTGTATATTTGATGCTTCATGAACAACTTCCATCTGATTGCCTTTCAATTGACCCATCAGAACTTCACTATCGTGAATATTTTTCGAACAGCCCAAGGTGACCACATTGACACGTGGTTTATTAACCAACGGGGCTGGTTTCGCGTATTTTGTCTTCATATGATTTGAAGGCAGACTCTATTTAAAAAGGGAGTCTACAAATTCCTTTTTGTTAAACAACTGAAGATCACCAATTTTCTCTCCTACACCAATATATTTCACGGGGATCTTAAATTGATCGGATATACCGATAACTACGCCCCCCTTAGCTGTTCCATCGAGCTTCGTCAAAGCTAAGGCGTTCACATCTGTTGCTTGCGTAAATTGTGTACACTGCTCAATGGCATTTTGCCCTGTTGAGGCATCCAAAACCAACAAGATTTCATGTGGTGCTCCCGGAACAACCTTTTGCATAACGTTCTTGATCTTAGTTAGCTCATTCATTAAGCCAACCTTATTATGCAACCGTCCTGCCGTATCTATGATACAGACATCTTCACCATTTGCGACAGCGGATTTTACGGTATCATAAGCCACTGAAGCAGGATCTGACCCCATGGCCTGAGCGACAACACGAACGCCAACACGCTCGCCCCATAATTTAAGTTGATCAACGGCCGCAGCACGAAAGGTATCCGCAGCACCCAAAACCACTTTGCTGCCAGCTTGCTTCAGCTGATGAGCCAGTTTGCCAATAGTTGTTGTTTTACCAACCCCATTAACACCCACGACCATAATGACATAGGGTTTATGCTCACCATAATTGAAATGTTCGAAATCAGCGCTATTGTTCTCTGCCAGTAACGTTTGAATTTCCTCTTTCAACAGATTATTTAGCTCTGAAGTAGAAACGTATTTATCTCGGGCAACACGGGCCTGTATGCGATCAATGATTTTTAAAGTCGTCGTAACCCCCACATCAGAAGTAACCAAAACTTCCTCCAGATTATCCAATACATCGTCATCTACAGTGGACTTACCAACTACAGCTTTTGTAATCTTGGATAAAAAGCCTTCTTTTGTTTTTTCCAAACCCTTATCTAGGGCCTGTTCTTCTTCTTGTGTTTGTGGTTTTTTCTTAAAAAAATCAAATAATCCCATGGAATGTGTAGTGAAAATTGATGTTCAAATATAAACAAATGTCCTAAACAAAAAAAGCCCTTTCGGTAGGATACCAAAACGGCTATTTTTATCGAATTCTTTTTAAAGAAAAACTTTAAAAAAGGAAAATACTACTCGTTATTTTTGAGCTGCTGCAACTACGTCTTTCACTTTATCGTTGTGAACCATACCTTCTTTGAAAGTATACGCGCCAGTTTTTGCAGATTTAGTAGTAATAATAACCTTTGTAAATTCTTTACCGCCACCTTTTTGTAACGATGCAACTGCTTTCTTTGCCATGGTATATTAATATTTTACTTAGCATCTCTTTCAAGTGCCAAGATATGTGACTTACTTAATTTCTTTATGAACAGTAACTTTTCTCAATACTGGGTTGAATTTTTTCAACTCTAAACGCTCAGTTGTGTTCTTTTTGTTTTTAGTAGTGATGTAACGAGACATTCCCGGAAGACCACTTTCTTTGTGTTCAGTACATTCTAAGATAACTTGTACTCTATTTCCTTTTTTAGCCATTGTTTTACTTTATTTTGAATCCTATTAGGATTGAAATTTCATGAATAATCTTAATGTAACAGGCGCGACAATCAATTAGATTGAGCCTTTAACGATAAATTTATTGATCGCTGCTGTAATCCCGTTCTTGTTGATAGTCTTGATAGCAGAAGTAGATACTTTCAACGTAATCCAACGATCTTCTTCTGGAATGTAAAAACGCTTAGTTTGTAAATTTGGATAGAATTTACGTTTAGTTTTAACGTTTGAGTGAGAAACGTTATTCCCTGTTAACGCCGCTTTGCCTGTTAAATCACAAATTCTTGACATGATATTATTTTTTTGTTGTCTTTATTACAATATGTTAATCCTTTGCACTCTCTGCAAAGAGTTTGCAAATATCTATATTTTTTTTTAGATAAGCAACAAGATAATTGGAATTATTTTTAAAAATAGTTCTACATAGGAAGGGTATCGGCAAAAATAAAGGATTTTATTGTATTATATTTGCTCTGTAAAGAAAAATAGTTTTCAACAATTCACATTTATGAACAAATATCTTCGCAAGGGTATAAGGGAAATAATTATCGGTGTCGTACTGGTGATAGGGGGATATTATCTCATGGAACAACGCTCTAACTGGTATAAGCTCGCTATGCTGATTGGAGTAATTGTATTTAGTGTCGGATTCCTGACTTTAATCTATCGCATGATTCGTAAGGTAGACCGAGATGCCCTCATGGAGATGCGTGAGGAAGGACATAAAAAAGATAAAGAAGGGAATGCTGAACAAAACTAGAGCTGTAGTCTTAAAAACAACAAACTATTCGGAAAGTAGTCTCGTTGCCCAGCTATATACCGAACATTTTGGCATGCAATCTTATCTTATTGCCGGAGCAAGGAAGCCTAAAGCAAAAATCAAGGCCAATATTCTCCAACCTTTACATTTATTGGAAATAGTCGCCACACATAAAGATAATGGTTCACTCCAACGGATCTCTGAAGCACGTCAAGTACCCGCACTGCAAGAAATACCTTATGATATCGTCAAAAGTTCGCTGGCTCTTTTTCTGAATGAAATACTTTATAAAATACTGAAGGAACAAGAACATGACAGCTACCTTTTCGAATTTATTCATCAATCCATACTTTGGCTGGATCAAAGTCATTCAAACCTCGCCAATTTTCATCTCGTCTTTTTAATAAAACTCACACGCTTCCTAGGGTTTTATCCGGCCAAATCGAAACAAGTACTCCCCTATTTCAATCTTTACGAAGCAACCTTTTCAAATAGTCTCCCCGAACACCCGTTTGTTTTACAGGAACCACATACGTCAATTTTTAGAACCTTAATTGATTCCGAATATTCAAATTGCGAGCGAATTAAAATGACCAGCTCAGATAGACAATTTTTGTTGGAAAAAGTACTTGATTTCTATCGCTTGCACCGTACAAATTTTAAAGAAATAAAATCGCTCTACATTCTCGAAGAGATTTTTCGGTAAGAGTTTTCGATCCAAGCCCTCCTTATAACCCAACGAGTCCTTATCCCTTAGAAATGAAAATTTTCTTGGAGTAATTAAAGATCTCAAACCAAAAATACAAACTGGATCTCTAGCCAATACATTCCAGTTAGCTATCGCCTTGTCTATAATAATTGATTTCTTGGATAAATTCTTGGTACATTTATTGTAACAAAACTGAAATAACATATAGTTTACTAACATAATTTTCACCAAAAAAAGTATTAATAATATGGAACTTAAAGAAGCCTTTTTAAAAGTTGTTCGAGACAACTATGCCAATTTTGAGGGTAGAGCCCGTCGAAAAGAATATTGGATGTTCGTTCTCGCTGTGTTTGTTTTATTTTTTGCACTCGGCATCGTTGGCGGTATTTTGTCGGTTGTAAGCGATACCTTAGCGGGTTTGTTTTATGGTATTATGGGGCTAGCGTATTTAGCGTTATTGATTCCTGCGATAGCAGTTACCGTAAGAAGACTTCATGACACCAATAAATCAGGCTGGTTTATCCTGGTTTCCTTAATTCCATTTGTTGGAAGTCTATATTTACTTTACTTAGAAATTCTAGAGGGTGATAAAGGCCCGAATCAATATGGACCAGATCCTAAGGCTGCTGAAAATGCTACAAATCATCCTTTTAATCAAAGCCAAGATCCATTTGGTTCTTCTCGTACGCAGGATCCGTTTGGAAGTTCACAAATTGGAAGTTCGCAGCCTTCAAATCCAACACCGCCAGCACCTGACAAGGATCCCTTCGCTTAGATTCTAAAACCTTATAAAAAAAGCTTTCACATTCCTGTGAAAGCTTTTTTTATGCTGTGTTGTTAATGTCTATGCTTTTTCTTTTGCTGCCCAGGAGCAAAATCACGAGCAGACTGCTCTCCGTAGTATTTTTTAGCCTGACCTGGCGGCATTTTTTTCGGACCTCGCCCATGGCTGTGGCCATGATGAGTAGAATAACATGCCGACATGGAAATCGCTATTACGACAGAAAAAATTAATAATAAAGTGCGTTTCATCTTAATCTCCATATTTTAAACACTTCGTTACAATTATCAGTCCAAAATGTTTAACCGACCATAACAACTGCTCCCGCACCTACTCCTTGGAATTGCCAATGCTAAGGATAATATCAATCCTCGCTAATGAAATACAACTGCATAAAAAAGCCTATGCTTTTCGCATAGGCTTTTTCACAATAAATATATCTTCAATCTAATTAGATAACTCTTACATTTACCGCATTAAGACCTTTACGGCCTTGTTCAACTTCGTAAGATACACTATCATTCTCACGAACTTTGTCTACTAATCCAGAAACGTGAACAAAAATTTCGCTCTCGCCTGAGTTAGGGATGATGAAACCGAAACCTTTGGTCTCATTAAAGAATTTTACTTTACCTTCTTGCATGGCACTATGTTATTAATTTCCCTAAAGGTATAGAAATAAAATCAAAAATTTTAACCTTTTTATTTTTTTTACCCGTTAAACTTTTTCATCAACTTTGGCTCCAATCTTGTAGCAATGCGATAATAGCAATCGTATAATTAGAAAAACTTTAAGACAAAAAATATGAAAAAAATAGTATTAGGACTTGCCTTTTTAGGTTTTATGACTCAATTAAATGCGCAACAAATGGTTAATAAAGAGTTTGTATCCACTGTGGGACGTGCAGAAGAAGAAGTAACTCCCGACATCATCTATATCGATGTGACGCTAAAAGAGTTTTATGAAAACGGTAACACCAAGAAAAAAGTTGCAATAGACAAACTAGAAAAAGATCTGTTTGATTCGGCAACAAAAGCTGGTGTCAAAAAAGAAGATTTTACCATCCAAAACATCTGGAGCTACAATGTACCGGACAAAAAGAAAAAAGACACCGATATACTGCTTTCTAGACAATATCGTATTAAGGTAACTAACTTAAATAATTTGGATCAATTACTAGATGGCGTCGACAAAGCGGGTATCCAAAGTACTTATATCAGTGAGTATGATTACTCGAAGAAAAAAGAACTGGAAAAAAGCTTAAAAACTAAAGCAGTATTGGATGCCAAAGTCAATGCGCAGATTTTAGCAGAAGCAGCAGGGCAAAAAATCGGAAAGGCTATTGTATTGTCTGAAACACCGCAGCAGATTATCTTTGGCGTTCAGCCGATGATGCGCAATGCGATGTATAAAGGTGCAATGGAACAATCAGCAGATAGTGCTGACGGTGGCGGGCTTGACTTAAATATCAGACCAATGAAAGTAACAAGTGAGATCAGCGCTTCGTTCGAATTATTGTAATCATGCATCGAGAGAAAACTCCCGCAGATAAATTAAAACAAATTGACCAAGATTTCGGTTGGATAGACCGAATATCTTGGTTAATGGATAATCAGTTTAAAATTGGAGGCTTTCGGTTTGGCCTAGATCCGCTGTTAAACCTTATTCCCCTAGGCGGTGCGATAGCAGGCTTTGGTACATCTTTAATCCTTGTAATTGCCATGTGGCGTAACGGTGCCAGCCCCAAGCTCGTTATACGGATGCTTTTGAACATATCACTGGACGCGATTCTTGGTAGCATTCCACTACTCGGAAACTTGCTCGATTTCTTTAGCAAGGCCAACGAAAAGAACATCAAATTGCTCAGACAACACTATTACGAAGGAAAGCATACCGGATCGGGCATTGGCATCATCATCAGTATACTAATTGTTTTTTTACTCCTCATTTCGGTTACGTTATATCTTATTTGGACCTTTTTTTCTTGGGCTTTTTCGCTGCTGAATGGTATCTAATGCCAACAATTCCTGTCATTCTTCCGCTAAAATGGAATCCTTGGTATTTCTGGGGAAACAATGCCCTATATCTAATATCTATTTAATAATTTTGATGGCGATAGTTATCCCGTTATGACATCCAAAACTTAATCTCGAATTTAAAATGAGTAAAAAAAGAATATTTGCACTGATTTTGATCATCGTCATGCTGGCCGCAATTTTGACGAACCCCAGCAAAGAGGAACATGAAAAAATTGTACGTGCGAAAGCCGAACAATTATTAAAAAATCAGCTCCATGCCAAAGATAGAGAGTTTTTTGGCTTGGGAATGCAGCTCTTCGGAAATGACATTGTCGATAAATTTATTCAAACTTCGGTCGTGGTAGACAACTACTATTTGTTTTCTTTAACAAAAATAAAATGGCAGGGCACCGAACAGATCATAGGTGGAGGAGCTTTCAAACATATTTGGCTGAGCCCAAAAATTGATGAAAAAGCAGACGAAATTATTGCTGCATTGAAAAAGATCTAATATGCCTTTAGAAATACTTTACGAAGACGAATCTATCGTTGCTATCAATAAACCGCATGGACTATTGGTACACCGATCTTCTATCGCACGCGATGCTTCAGAGTTTGCGCTACAGCTCCTTCGGGACCAACTAGGAAAAACAGTTTATCCGGCACATCGTTTGGACAGGAAGACTGGAGGCATACTGCTATTTTCGCTAAATAAGGAGACTGACCAATATTTACAAAAAAGTTTTCAGGAGCGCAAGGTCGACAAAAAATACCTCGCTGTACTCAGGGGTTTCGCGCCAGCGGAAGGTCTGATTGATTATCCCTTAAAAAGGGACGATGGTACGGTTCAGGAAGCACAAACATCTTTTCGTTTACTTGCTCAAAGCGAGCTTGCCGTTCCCTTCGGAAAATTTCCGACGTCACGATACAGTCTCGTCGAAGCCAATCCAATTACAGGTCGTATGCATCAGTTACGCCGCCATTTCGCCCATATCTTCCATCCAATTATCGGCGATCGCCCGCATGGATGCAACAAACAAAATAAGTTCTGGAAAGAAACGTACCAAATGGATACCATGCTCTTACATGCGTCGGAGCTAACCTTTAAACATCCTTTATCGGGTGATGACGTACATATCAAAGCGACCTTGCAAGCTGATTTCGAGCGCGTATTGGAAATACTAAATCTCAACAACGTATGTTAAAATTGATTCTCGAAGCTTTCATGAGCATATCCGGTATCACCGCAGCTTCTGGTATTGTCTATCAGGATAGGCAGATCCATATCGTTTCTGACAATAGCAATTACATCTACAGCTATCATATCGCAGACCAAAAGTTGTCTAAAACGGTACTACGCCAGTCTGATCCGATGGAAAACATTGCTAAAGCAGCTAAATTGGATTTGGAATCGATCACTTTCGATGGAAGCCGCTATTATCTTTATGGTTCTGGTTCTACCCCAAACAGAAACCATCGTTTTATTTGGGACGGCAAAACAGTCCTCGAGGAAGACTTCAGTAAAATCTATTCTTCCTTAATGGAAAAATTCAGTATTTCCAAAGAAGACTTCAATATTGAAGGTGTTGTTCATGTAAAAGACAAGATCCTATTTTTTAACCGGGGAAATGGTCCTAAAGGCACAAATGCCATTTTAGAGTATCACTCGCTTTCTCCTGGCCAGTCCCGATGTATCCCGATTGAACTACCCAAGCTAAATGGCATCTCGACAGGCTTCTCAGATGCGACCCTGATTGGAAATGAAATCTATTTTATCGCTACCGCCGAAGACGCAAAATCGACCTATCTGGATGGAGAAATCGGAGGTTCCCTTCTTGGAAAAATACCTTCAGATCTTTCTGGCAAACCCGAGACATTCGAAATTCCCGAAAAGCACAAATTTGAAGGAATCACGCTGAAAGAAGAAACAGCCAACGGTTTAGTTTTCTTACTTTGTGAGGATAACGATAGCGACGATGATAACCTGACCGTCTATTCCCTTAAAGTCAACAATTAAATCGATTGTTCTAAAATAGATTCACAGTGAGGAATCACGTATATTTTATTAAATTTGCAGCTGACTAAAACTTAATTTTTATGTTAAAAAATACCGCCCTTTCGGAGACGCACATTGCTTTAGGAGCAAAAATGGTTCCCTTTGCAGGCTTCAACATGCCGGTACAATATACGGGCATTAATGATGAGCACGAAACAGTTCGTACAGGTGTAGGAGTTTTTGATGTAAGCCATATGGGTGAATTCATCTTAAAAGGTGAAAAAGCCCTGGACCTACTTCAAAAAATCTCTTCCAATGATGTGTCAAAATTATACGATGGGAAAGTTCAATATGCTTATATCCCAAATGAAACTGGCGGTGTAGTTGATGACTTCCTAACTTACCGTATAGACGATAAAACGTATTTTTTGGTTGTCAATGCGTCGAATATCGAAAAAGATTGGAACTGGATATCAAAGTATAATACGGATGGAGTAGAGATGAAAAATATCTCAGATCAAACTTCCTTATTTGCTGTTCAAGGACCTAAGGCTGCTGATGCACTTCAATCGCTTACCGATATCGAATTAGCTCCCATGGAATATTACACTTTTGCAAAAGGTACATTTGCGGGTGTAGAGAATGTTTTGGTCTCTGCAACAGGATATACTGGCGCTGGAGGTTTTGAAATTTATGTGGCCAATGAAGATGCGCAGAAAGTTTGGGACGCTATTTTTGAGGCGGGTAAGACTTATGGAATCAAACCAATTGGTTTAGGTGCCCGCGATACCCTACGCCTAGAAATGGGCTTCTGCCTATATGGAAATGATATCGATGATCATACATCGCCTTTAGAAGGTGGATTGGGCTGGGTAACGAAGTTTACAAAAGACTTTGTGAACTCTAAAGCACTCAAAGCGGAAAAAGAAGCTGGTCTGAAGAAAAAGCTCGTCGGTTTCGAAATGATTGACAGAGGCATTCCACGTCATGATTATGAAATTGTCGATGCCGAAGGAAATGTAATTGGACGTGTAACTTCGGGAACGCAATCCCCAACATTAAAAAAATCAATTGGATTGGGTTATGTGGATACAGCTTTTTCAAAAGATGGTAGTGAAATCTTCATTCTCATCCGTAATCAAAAAATCAAAGCAAAAGTAACAAAACCACCATTTGTGAAGTAATAAAAAAAGCCTGCTTAAAGCAGGCTTTTTTTATTACTTCTTCTTTTGTTTTGCAGTAGATTGTTGTTTACCGTTCTCCTTCTGTTGAATAAGCGACCGAACTCGTTTGCTCAAAACTACGCGCAGATAAATCAATACGACCAAAAAGGCGATAGACAATCCTGTTACCAGCATGTTCCCGGCCTTATATCCTTCAAAACCACTGTAGATTAAAAACACAATGGCTAAACTTAAAACTATATTTAGAAAAAAATACTTTAACATATTATTTTTTTGTTACTCCTAATACCCGTTCTCTCCATCCACCGAAGAAATAGAATGCCCCACCAACAATATTCAATAAAACAATCGTCAAAGCCATAACCATCCGTTCAGTATTGGAGATCGTTCTTGAAAGCATGATTTCCCGTAGAACCAAAATCACCCATATTAGCGATAATAAGATCGAAAGGCTTCCCAGCATAGGGAAAACGCCAAGGTTAAATATTCGCGCCAACATGGCAACGATATAAAAAGCAAGACTAAACAGGAAAGCTTGTTTAGTCTGTTGCTCTAAATTCTTCATTTTAATAAACGTCTAACTCGGGGTCGATCTCCTCTTTCCAAGCCAATATTCCGCCCTTTAGATTTGACAGGTTGTCAAAACCCTGTTGTTCCAATAACATGATTGCCTGCGCAGAACGCTTTCCTGAACGGCATTGTACGATCACCGGCTTATCCTTTGCGATCTTATCAGCCTCGATCAATATGCCCGAAAGCGGTATATTCAATCCATTTAGATTTGATACTTCATATTCAAACGGTTCCCGAACATCAATCAATTGAAAATCCTCCTTGTTATCGATTTTATTCTTTAATTCTTCTACAGATACTTCTTTCATTTTCAAACAATTTAATAGTCAAATATACTACATTTTTTCCGCCCGCTGTCCACTTATAGAATTTTCCTTATCTTCATGCAGATATTACTGAGCTTTATATGAATTCAATACCTAAAATTATTTTATCCTTATCTTTGCTGGCAATTTCGGCAATTACCTATGGACAACAGGTTATTTCCAATCAGCAACGCCAAGATGTTAGCCGTATACTCCATACCTTGGCTGCTGACGATATGCGTGGTAGATCTGCACTCACAAAAGATATTGAAAAAGCAGCAGATTTTATTGCCGGCGAAATGAAAAGAATAGGTCTCACACCCTATGCAGAACAAAGCTATAGACAATCTTTTGAACTAGATAAAGTCTCCCCAGTGAGCAAATCTGCAACGGTAAATAACCAGGTTATTCCTGCAGATCACATTATTTCACTTGGCCACCAGATGGATTTGGAATGGGATAATAAAAGCGCTATAACTATTGTGAAAATAAAATCGGGGGATGATTTTTCCAAAGTATTTAGAGAACATTCTTTGTCCAAAGAAAATACACTTGTATTGGTAGATCCCTCTTTTGAAAACTATTTTGTCCGTTTTGGTCAAATGCTTAATTCGCCTAAATTTATCGAAGATGCTACAGTACAGAAACCTTCAATTGTCTATCTCCTGACAAAGGAAATCCCGACAACTTATAAAATTCAGATTAAAAAAGCTCTTCAAAAATTTCCACTGTTCAATGTGGCGGGCATTATTCCTGGAAAAAGTAAGCCCAACGAATACGTCATCTTTTCGGGACATTACGACCATATTGGTATTCTTCCGGCTGTTGATCAAGATTCCATTGCCAATGGAGCAGATGATGATGCCTCGGGCGTGACGGCAATGTTGACCCTCGCAGATTATTACAAAAAACAGAATAAGAATGAAAGGACTCTTATTTTCGTTGCCTTTACCGCAGAAGAACTGGGCATGTACGGCTCAAAATATTTTTCCAACCATATCGATGCCGACCAAGTAGTGGCCATGATCAATATGGAAATGATTGGAAAAGATTCTAAATTCGGCCCTAATACCGTGTACATTACCGGATACGATCAATCCAATCTGGGCCAATTGATGCAGGAGAATCTGAAAAATACGACCTTCAGATTCTACCCCGACCCTTACACTAAACAGAATCTGTTTTACCGAAGTGACAATGCTGTGCTAGCGGCCAAGGGGGTCCCGGCACATTCGTTCTCAACCTCCCAAATGGACAAGGATGAATACTATCACACCGTAAAAGATGAAGTATCTACGCTAAACGTTCAAAATATCATTTCGAGTATAGAAGCTATCGCGATAGGTGCCGCAGGAATTGTCGAAGGCAGACAAACACCTTCTCGAGTGGAAAAACTGAAAGATTAAGAAACAGCAGTCGCTTTGACCTCCTTCTGCATAACATAGTCGTTTAGTACATAGTCATAATAAGGAATATCGACGGTTTGAACTACTTTAAAGCCCTGCTTCAAATAAAAATGATAAGCAGGGTTATTCCTGTTGACATTCAGTTCAAGAATACCTCTTCCTTTTAGAACAGTTTTTTCTGAAGCGAAGTCTATCAGTGTTTTTCCGAACCCTTTACCCTGTACACTCGGCATCAAGTAGAGTTTTTCGATACGTACGCGATCTTCGAGCGTCTTCAATGCAATAAACCCTTGCCCGATACCATCTTCTTTCAATACATAAAAAAACTGACCATTGACCATACTTTCCGCAAGTCCTTCCACTGTATAATTTTTTTCCAGCATAAAGTCGATTTGATCTTGCGAAAGTACTTCAGCATAAGTAAGCGGCCAAATGATATAAGCCATATTGGAAATGCTTCTGATATCGCTTTGCTCCGCCAGTTCGATTGTTATCATGTGATCTTCTCTCCTATTAAAATGTATTTTACTTGGGAAAATTCAAGTATTAATAAGCCATCCTTTTCCATTTCGTATTCCTTATCATTTATCTTGATCAATCCCGTATACTTAATATCTTCGTCCTTATCAATGCCACCTATCAGAATTCGCTCACCTTCTGCCTTCCATTTGGTAAACCCTGTTGTCACAAAATAATAACGAAAGCCGTTGGACAAGAGAACAATATTTATCTGCTCAAGATAGGCCCGATAATAGCCTAAATCCAACTGATCCGAAACAATATTTACCGCTTTATATTGATGTGCTATAAGGTATTCGATCGCAGCTTTTAGAAAAGCAACATCATAAGAAATTACCTTTAGGTTCTCCTGAGATGCGTTAATGGCACTTTTTGTAAAAACAATATCGAACTTATACCCTCTGGCGTCCAGTAAATCCATTGTTCCTTCTTGGATTAAAATGGTTGGGCTCCATTCCAACAGCTGGCCCAAATCCTCTTCATCAATAAGAAAAAGATCTTCAATCAGTAATGCCGGTTCCTGATTTTCGCGGACAATATGGTGCGATGACATAGGTTCTATTTAACAACCGAGCCTACGCAAGGTAATGTAAGCCATCAATCCCGTACTAATTTCCAAAGCAGCCTCATCCACATCAAAGGTCGGTGTATGTACAGCCGAAGAGATCCCTCGCGCTGTATTACCTGTACCCAAACGATAAAAACAAGCATCGATTTCCTGCGAATAATACGAAAAATCTTCCGCTGCCGGCCATAGATCTAGGTCAACAACGTTTTCCTTACCGAGATATTCTTCTGCAAAAGCACGCGCACTTTTAGTGAGTTCAGGCTCATTGATTAGAAAGGGATATCCTTTACGAACTTCAAATTCACAGGTTGCCCCCATGCTTTCGGCGATTCCAACAGCAATTTTCACCATTCTTTCGTGGGCTTCAGCACGCCATTTCTCGTCAAATGTTCGAAATGTACCTTCCAAATAAACCTGATCGGGGATAATATTTGTAGCCCCATTAGCCATTATCTTTCCAAAAGATAATACCGTTGGTGTACGCGGGTCAGCAAAGCGACTGGCTACCTGTTGCAAAGCGGTAATAATCTGAGCTGTGATTACAATAGGATCGATATTCTGATGGGGGTGAGCTCCGTGTCCGCCTCTTCCTTTTACCGTCATAAATAGTTCGTCGCATGAAGCCATATATTTACCTTCACGGAATCCAACTTTTCCCACTTCTATAAAAGGCATTACATGCTGTCCTATAATGGCCGATGGAGCAGGGTCTTGTAATGCCCCTTCTTTTATCATCAAAGAGGCACCACCTGGTAAGCGCTCCTCGCCGGGTTGGAAGATCAATTTGATTGTTCCTCCAAATTCAGCTTTTAGGCTATACAATATTTTAGCTGTCCCCAAAAGAGAAGAAGTATGTACATCATGGCCACAGGCATGCATCACCCCTGGGTTTTTAGATCCATATGAACGCCCCTCCACTTCCTGAATGGGTAAAGCATCCATATCTGCACGCAATGCAATTACTTCATTGGAAGGTAGGTCACCCGTGATTAAAGCGACAATTCCTGTATCGGCTTTAGCCTCATAGGGAATTCCCAATTGATCCAGCTGCGATTTTACAAAAGCCGAGGTATTGTATTCTTCGAAGGAAAGTTCAGGATTCTGATGAAGATGTCTACGATTGGAAACCGTATCTTCAAAATATTGATGAGCTAGGGCCAGGACTTTTTCTTTCGTACTTGCCATAAAAGGTTGATTGAATTATTGATAGACAAAAACGTTCTCCGAAAATACAAAGACATTGTTAAAATATTGACGTAACTCGCGCATGAAGGCATTTGCCTCCGATCGACTTCTAAAATCTCCTACCTTGACGCGATAATTGGGTTCATCATAGGTGATATAAGTATCAATATCCTTATACATGTTTCGGAAACGTGTCTGCTCCGAAAACGCTTGATTTCTGCTCGAACCAGCAAATATCTGGACGCGAAAGCCTCTTACTTTGACCCTCGATGCCGCAGATCGGACAATGGGCTTAGCAGGTACTGCTGTCGCTTTGCTTTCGACAGGATTGATTCCCATAGCTGCCCTGAAATTTTGAAGCTGTGTAATCAACGTATCTTTGGTTACAATTACTCCACCTTTTTCCTGCGCCCTTGCTTGAACAACAGAAAACAACACAAGTACATGTACGAAAATCAATCCTCTCTTCAGCATAGTTTAACCTTTCTTATCGATTAGTTATTTGCGCCGTGGCAATTTTTATATTTTTTTCCTGAACCACAAGGACACTCGTCATTGCGTCCAACCGTATTTTCATTACGAACAGGTTCTTTTGGTCCATCGTTCACATCTTCTTCACTCACGCCTGTAGGTGAAGTCAACTCTGCTTTTGTTTCAACAGTTTTCACTGGAGCCTGCTGCACTTGTCTCGCTTGCATGGAAGTCGGCTCTTGACCAGGGATCTCCCCTTTGAAAATAAAGCTTACCACATCCTTATTCATGGAAGCCAGCATTCCTTTGAACAAATCAAATGCCTCCATTTTATAAATGATAATCGGATCTTTCTGTTCATAAACAGCGTTCTGAACGGACTGTTTCAAATCATCCATTTCACGCAAGTGCTCTTTCCAAGCCTCGTCGATTAAGGCTAGAACAATTCCTTTTTCAAAAGACTTAAAAACTTCTTTACCATTGCTTTCAATCGCTTTTTTCAAATTGGCCGAAACCTGAATGCCACGGATACCATCGGTAAATGGAATGACTACGTTTTCGACAATTTGACCTCTTTCTGCATAGACATTATTCAGAACAGGTACTGTCAAAGCACCAACGGCTTCAATTTTATGATGATAAGCATCGAGTGCATGCTCGAAAAGACGTTCGGTCAAGGCTTCAATTTTGCCTTGAGCAAATTCTTCTGCGGTAATTTCTGGTGTGATTGCAAAAATACGGATTACTTCAATTTGAAAATCTTCGTAGTTACCCTGTTCTTTCGCTTCAACGACAATTTCTTCAGCAACGTCAAAAATCATATTATTCAAATCCACATCTAAACGCTCTCCAAACAAGGCGTTTTTTCGTTTTGAATAGATGACGGTACGTTGTGAATTCATGACATCGTCATACTCCAATAGGCGTTTACGGATACCGAAGTTATTCTCTTCGACTTTGCGTTGCGCACGCTCAATGGATTTAGTCAACATACTATGTTGCATCACTTCACCCTCTTCGACTCCCATTTTCACCATGATGTTAGAAATCCGCTCGGAAGCAAATAAACGCATCAAGTTGTCTTCAAGTGAAACAAAGAATTGCGATGAACCTGGATCTCCTTGACGACCAGCACGACCACGTAACTGACGGTCAACACGACGAGATTCGTGTCTTTCCGTACCGATAATCGCAAGACCTCCAGCCTTTTTCACTTCCTCAGTCAATTTAATATCCGTACCACGACCAGCCATATTTGTAGCAATAGTCACCTGTCCAGGACGTCCAGCTTCAGCAACGATATCAGCTTCTTTTTGGTGTAACTTAGCATTCAAAACATTGTGTTTGATCTTACGCAGTTGTAGCATACGACTTAACAGCTCCGATATCTCTACAGATGTCGTTCCGACCAATACTGGACGTCCTGCATCGGTCAATCGTTGAATCTCTTCGGCTACTGCATTATATTTTTCACGTGCAGTACGATAAATCAAATCTTGACGGTCATCGCGTTGAGCCACACGATTGGTTGGAATCTCGACTACATCAAGTTTGTAAATTTCCCAAAGCTCTCCGGCCTCGGTCGATGCCGTACCAGTCATACCCGAAAGCTTGTGGTACATACGGAAATAGTTTTGCAATGTAATCGTAGCGTAAGTTTGTGTAGCATCTTCTACTTTCACATTTTCCTTCGCTTCAATCGCCTGGTGCAAGCCATCCGAATAACGGCGGCCATCCATGATACGACCTGTTTGCTCATCAACAATTTTTACTTTACCTTCATCAACGATATATTCAACATCATTTTCAAACAAGGTATATGCTTTTAACAGTTGGTTGATCGAGTGAATACGCTCTGCTTTGATTGAATAATCACGCAACATGTCTTCCTTTTTAGCGGCCTTCTCTTCCAAAGTCAACGAAGACTTTTCAATTTCAGCGATTTCAGTACCAACATCCGGTAATATAAAGAAGGAAGGATCTTCTCCAGTTGCTGTAATCAACTCGATACCTTTCTCTGTCAATTCTACTTGATTGTTCTTTTCGTCTATGACAAAATAAAGCTCCGCATCTACTTTAGGCATATTTTTATTTTGCTCCTGCATATAGTAATTTTCAACTTTTTGCAAGATAGAGCGGTTTGCACCCTCACTTAAGAATTTGATTAAAGCTTTATTTTTGGGTAAACCTCTATAAGCTCTTAATAGTGCTAAACCACCGCCTTCAACATCAGAATCACCGGCGGCCAATGCTTTTTTAGCATCATTTAAAACGGTATTAATATATGCTTTCTGAACGTGCACCAAGCGCTCAATACGTGGTTTCAATTGGTAAAATTCATGTTGATCACCACGTGGAATTGGACCAGAGATAATCAAAGGCGTACGCGCATCGTCAATCAATACGGAATCCACCTCATCGACCATAGCAAAGTGTAATTTTCCCTGTACCAATGCATCCGGAGTCTGAACCATATTATCCCGTAGATAATCGAAACCAAACTCGTTATTTGTACCATATACGATGTCCGATTGATAGGCCTTACGACGTTGTGGAGAATTTGGCTGATGTTTATCGATACAGTCAACAGACAAACCATGGAATTCAAATAATGGAGCATTCCATTCAGAGTCACGTCGAGCAAGGTAATCGTTCACCGTTACGATGTGCACACCTTGACCAGAAAGAGCATTTAAATAAGTAGGTAATGTTCCTACCAAGGTTTTACCCTCTCCCGTAGCCATCTCAGCGATTTTTCCGCTATGTAACACAATACCACCAATCAATTGGACATCGTAATGAACCATGTTCCAAGTGACTTCAGTACCAGCTGCCATCCATTTATTTTTCCAAATTGCTTTATCTCCATTGATGACAACATTTGGTTTGTAAACAGCCAGCTCTCTATCAAAATCGTTGGCAGTAACTTCTAATTCTTCGTTTTCCGTCAAACGTCTGGAAGTTTCTTTAACCACGGCAAATGCCTCCGGCAAAATATCCTTCAATACCTCTTCCAACTTCTTATCACGGTCTTTAGACAGCTTGTCCACTTGCTCGTAAATAGAAGTTTTCTTCGCCATATCGTCCTCATCTTCCTCCGCTTCCTTCTTTAGCGAATCAATTTCTTGGTCAATATCTGCGAGGTAATTCTTAATTCTTTCTTTGAAATCAACGGTCTTGGCACGTAACTCGTCATTGGTTAGATTTGAAAGCTTCTCATATTCAGCTTTGATTTGGTCTACCACAGGCTGAATTCCCTTGATATCTCTCTCGGATTTACTTCCAAATAATTTACTTAAAAACTTTAACATAATTTTTTTTCTATCTCAACTTAAGATTTTGTACAATAATGACTCCAAAGTAAAATTGCAGACAATTTGACACTAATCGGGCAAATTTAGTTATTAGATATGATATCTAACAGCTTAGGCCCATTTTTTTTACGTTATTTTTATTGAATATGTCAGTTCCCTAATTCTAACAGGAGGCCAGGATATATTTGTGTTCGTTTAGTGCATTTTACATGCTTTTTTGAACACAATATAAGGACCTATTGGTAGCAGCTAACTTATGACAAAAATAATTTCTTTTCCGAATGCGGTATAAAACCGAGTTCCTGAGCCTTTTCAAACATCTTGGTAATTGCGTTACGTCCTTCAATACCCAACGCTACTGAATATTTATTGACGTAAAGTTCGATATGCTTGTACATCACCTCTTCACTCATTTCCTGTGCATGTGCGCGAATAAACTCCAGACCAGACTTCGGATTGGCAAAGGCAAACTCAACACTTTCTTTCAAGATTGTATTCAATGTATCTTTTACTTCTTGCGGCAGACTACGTTTTACGACAATTCCGCCAAGAGGAATCGGAAATTTTGTCGTTTTCTCCCAATAGTCCCCGAGATCGACAACTTTATGCAATCCTTTTTCCGCATAGGTGAATCTATTTTCGTGAATAATCAATCCTAAATCAATAGAACCATCCAATAAGGCGCCTTCAATATCAGAAAAAACCAGTTCTATTTTATTTTTCAACTCAGGGAAAGCCAAGCTCAATAAAAAATTAGCCGTTGTATATTTTCCTGGATAGCCAATTTTCAATTGATCGAATGCTTCCATGCTTTCTGCGCGTTCCAATTTTTGTTGAAGTAATTTCGCCATCTTTGGATCTTTCGTAATTAGCATGGGCCCCACACCAAAGCCCAGCGCACTCCCTGCATCGAGCAATTCATAGTCCTCAACAGCATAGGCAAAAGCATGATAACTTAGTTTGGTAATATCAAGCTCGCCTTGAAAAGCTTTTAAGTTTAAGGTCTCCACATCGTGATATTCCACTTCAAAATCCAATCCCTTAGTATCTATCTTATGATGAATCAATGCATCAAAAATAAATGTATCATTGGGACATGGAGAAAATCCTAATGTTAATTTCATGTTGTACAAATTTTTCCCATCAATCCGATGAGTTTTACAAATTTAATCAAACCGTAATTTTATGCGTTATCAGATAGATAATCATCGCCAAGAAAGTACTTGCAATAATTCCCTTTCCAAGTTGATCGTTTCCCGACCGATAAGCAAAACGTAATAGCACTAAATTTATCAGTACGGCTATGGTATAGATAGCCATAGGCTTCTCGGGTAAAAAGTGAAGTGCAAGATCCGTGAAACGTACCAATATATGAGCCAATACTGGAAATGCAGCACCGATACCCAAACCTATCCAAAAATTATTTTTCACGTTTCCGACTGCTACTCTTTTCTTCAAGATGGTCAAAACTCCACGAATTCAGTTCAGGAATGGCATGATGCGCCGTCATATCAAACTGTGTAGGAACGACAGATACATAGCCATTGGCTAAAGCAAAACAATCGGTATCTTCTCCTCTGTCCTGCAACACAAATTTACCTGTTGTCCAGTAATAATCGCGATTATGGGGATCAATTCGTTCATCAAACTCCTCCACCCAATGCCCTCCAGCCTGCCTACAAATTTTAATACCTTTAAAACCCGAAGTTTGTGGAAAATTGACATTCAGCAGGGTATTTTTAGGGAGTCCGTTTGCCAATACCTGTTCAGTAATAGATATCACATAAGGCCTACAAGGGCTAAAATCAGCATCACGGGAAAAGTTATCTAACGAGAAACCAATGGAAGGAATCCCTTCGATCGCTCCTTCTACCGCAGCAGACATGGTGCCGGAATACAACACATTAATGGAATTATTGAGACCATGATTAATGCCCGATACACAGATATCCGGCTTTTGACCTTTGAAAACTTTATTGACAGCCAGCTTGACACAATCTACCGGCGTCCCTGAACACTGATACATTTCAACCCCTTCATATAAATTGATTTTATCTAAACGTAACGGCCTGCCAAGTGTGATGGCGTGCCCCATACCAGATTGTGCAGAATCTGGAGCAACGACGACAACATTTCCTATTTTCTGCATTTCCTCCAACAACACCTTGATACCTGGGGCTGTGATACCGTCGTCATTAACAACTAAAATATTGGGCTTCATATGTAAATTATTTTTTATTCATCGGGTCATCGTGTATATCCACCTCATTGCGATATTTCTCTATCCCCATTTACGAAGTTAGTAAATCTGAAACCGAGATGTAAATAATATTCATACAACCACCAATTATTCTTTCTAGTTATGCGAATACTACCAACATCTTATCAAAATAACACCAAATCTACCATTAACCCTGCTATTTAATCATCTTTATAAGGTAGTAGCAGGGGGTTAACAGGGGTAAACCCCTGTTAACCCCCTGCTATCCCCCTGTAAACCCCCTGTTATCTCCTTGTTAATATAGGAATTGGTGGAAAGTTGTTATACAAACATCCGGGCGTTAAATAGGAGCTTGCTGAGCAAAAATAAAACCCCACGGTGCTACGACATCGTTTGCGTAACATTGTATCGTTATTGATAAATATTAGTCTTAAATTTAGCATTCAAACAAAAAAATAATTCAGTTATGAGCGTTAATTTTGAATCCCGCTATGCAATAGGGCCCAAAGAATACAAAACTTTAGACACACAAGGATTAAGAGAAAATTTTCTAATTGAAAAAGTTTTTGAAGCAGATAAAATTCATTTTGTCTATACCCACTATGACCGCTATATGGCTGGAGGGGCGATGCCGGTAAGTTCAAAAATCAAATTAGAGACCATCTCGGCATTATTAAAAGAACCTTACTTCCTTTCGAGAAGAGAATTGGGTATTATCAATGTTGGAGGAAACGGACAGGTAGAAGTTGACGGTGTTACCTACGATCTGAATACCAAAGAAGCGCTCTATATTGGACAGGGGGCTCAGGAAGTATATTTTTCAAGCAAAGATGCCGCGCAGCCCGCAAAGTTCTATTTAAACTCAACACCTGCACATTGCAGTTACCCTACTAAAAAAGTAACGAAAGAAGATGCAAATAAAATAGAATTGGGATCATTAGAGACGTCCAACCACCGCACAATTAATCAGATGTTATTAAACAAAGTGGTACAAACTTGTCAGTTACAGATGGGGATGACCGAGTTGAAGCCTGGATCGGTATGGAATACCATGCCATCGCATACACATGATCGTCGTATGGAAGTCTATTTCTATTTTGAATTACCTGAAGGACAGGCTGTATCGCATTTCATGGGGCCTATTGATGAAACAAGACATATTTGGATGCAAAACGACCAAGCTGTCATTTCACCGCCATGGTCTATTCACTCAGGGGCGGGAACTTCAAATTACACCTTCATATGGGGTATGGCCGGCGAAAATCTAGATTATGATGATATGGACAAATGTGCTATTACAGAATTGAAGTGATATGAAAAAATTATTAGTATTAAGTTTAGCGCTTGGGCTCTCAACGATTGCCTTATCGCAGAATAACAAAACAATTACCGTAAGCAACCCCAGTGCTAGAAGTAGAATGGAGCTGGTCAGTATTCCCTATGCAACCTTCGAAAAACATTTCGATCTAAAGGGTGGTGTGTTTACAATTGTCGATAAGGATCAAAAAGAATTAGCTTATCAGCTTGAAAAATTAGGAAAGAACACAGCTCAAAACGTATTGATACAGATCGCCATCCTACCCAAAAGTTCATTGACATTTGGTGTGAATGGCAATAAGCCCACCGCATTTTCCTCCAAAACCTACGCGAGATATATCCCCGAAAGGAAGGATGATTTTGCATGGGAAAATGACATTGCAGCATTCAGAGCCTATGGAAAGGCTCTAGAGGGCAGCTCCGAAGATGCACAAGGTTTTGATTTTTGGGCAAAGCGGACCAATGATCTTGTTATTGACGAATGGTATAAAACCGGCGATTATCATGCTGATCACGGAAAAGGCTTGGACTATTATTCCGTTGGACAAACTTTAGGGGTTGGCGACGCGACACCATTCTTTGGCGAAGAGGTCGTATACCATAAACATTATCGCCAGTACGAGGTATTAGATAATGGTCCTTTACGCACCACATTCAAACTTATTCATGAGCCTGAACGTGTAAAAGGCCAGCAATTACAAGTTGAAAAAACGATTTCTTTAGACGCTGGCAGCCAATTGAATAAAATAAGCTATTCGGTCAAAAACACCACGTCGGGTTCCACTCCAGTTGTGGTGGGAATCGCTAAGAGAAAAGAAGAAAAACCTCAAGTTTTAAACGATGAAAAAAATGGGATTTTAGCGTATTGGGAGCCTGCCGAAGGAGACAAGATTACAGGCACTGCTGTTATTCTTCCAGATGTAAAGTATGTATTTAAGGATAGCCCGAAACAATTTTTACTAGCCACAACGGTCAAAAACAATAAACCCCTTGTTTATTTTGCAGGTGCTGCTTTCAACAAAGCGGGTAAAATAACCAATTTTGACCAGTGGCAGTCCTATGTCAAAACATTCAGAAATAATTTAGATCAACCATTAACAATAAAATATTCAAAATAATGTCCATACTGCAATCTTTTGACTTGAGTGGAAAAGTAGCCTTGGTGACTGGCTGCAAGAGGGGAATTGGCAAGGCAATCGCCGAGGCATTGGCTGAAGCCGGAGCAGATATTATTGGAGTCTCAGCGTCGTTAGAAATTGAAGGCTCGGCTGTAGAAAAATCCGTAAAAGCATTGGGCAAAAATTTCTATGCCTATCAGTGCGATTTTTCTAAGCGGACAGCGCTTTACAGCTTTATTGAGAAAGTAAAATCAGACCATCCAACGATCGATATTCTGTGTAACAATGCTGGAAATATACTCCGAAAACCAGCCGCTGAACATCCGGATGAATACTGGGATGAAATCATTGAAATCAATCAAAATGCGCAATTTATATTAACCCGTGAAATTGGGAAGGATATGATTTCACGTGGAACTGGAAAGATCATATTTACAGCGTCTTTATTAACGTTCCAAGGAGGCATTAATGTTCCAGGATATGCGGCCTCGAAAGGTGCCATAGGATCTATGGTAAAGGCTTTTGCTAATGAGTGGGCATCCAAAGGTGTCAATGTAAACGGATTTGCTCCAGGCTATATTGCTACGGACAATACCGAGGCCCTTAGAGAAGATCCCGAACGTTCGAGGTCCATTTTGAGTCGTATCCCTGCAGGCCGCTGGGGAACACCCGAAGATTTCAAAGGACCGGCAGTATTCCTTGCTTCCAGAGCTTCCGACTATGTCCATGGAACCATTCTTACCGTAGATGGTGGTTGGATGGGGAGATAAATGATCAATCCATAGTGGATTAGTTTGCTTTAAAAGTCTTTATCTCTCGAGATAAAGACTTTTTTTCCAAAACTGTCTGTTTTCAAAGGCCATCAAGAACTTTCATGCCCGTTTTTGATCCAAAGGAATCATGAGAGTTTTTTACGGTTCTAAATCCCAGATTGCTAAACGATGCATTTGGATGTACAGAACCTATATAAACGCTATTGAAAGCTGCACAGCTATTTTTACTACACCACCAAGAGCCTCCACGGGCATGGGCAACAGAACGGTTGCCATCTCTTTCAAGCCTTCCGGTGCAAAACTCAAAGACATTTCCGAAGATATCATAAAGCCCCCATGGATTGGGATTGAATTTTCCAACAGGTGAAGTATAAAGATAACCATCGGAATAATCGGCTTTCAAATGATCTTTTCCATGCCAAACATTGGCATAATCGGCCATATTCTCCTTAGTGAAACCGTCGAAATAGGGGCCTTCGCTTCCTGCCCTAGCCGCCACCTCCCATTCGTCAAAAGTGGGCAATCTGCAATCCGCCCATGTACAATAGGCCAGCACATCTTTATAGGAGATACAGGTAACAGGGTGATCCATTTTGGTTTCGATTCCGCCGCGACTTATACCGTTGGGAAAGCGCCAATAAGCCGTGCTGTCGGGTAGCCAACGAAACTCTGGCAAGCCAGGCTCAAAGACCATGGCATTGTGATAGCGTTCTGCTAAGGTCTTATAACCTGTTGCCAGAATAAATTTCTCAAATTCAGCGTTCGTCAGCTCAAACTCCGAAATCCAAAAGGAATCAATATGTACAGCCCTTTTGGGATTCTCTATACTGTTTACTTCACCCAAATGATAATTTCCTGCTGGAATTTGGATATATTTTCCAGCTTGCGCTTCACAACGGAGATATAAAAAAAACAAACCAATCACATAGAACAGCTTTTTCATAATCATTAGCATTGGTTATAATACACTTTTACGGCTTCTATATTATACCTCTTATTTGACCCTATTCATCATACTGCGATTTTTAAAACCGAATCGCCTATTTACCTTTTCTATAGTTGTAATAATTCAGGGCCCGTTTAAAGATCAAGGCCTCATTCTCTTTATTATAGTTTAGATAAGAGTAATAGTTGCTATTTTCACCATATAGTTTTTTAAAAGAAGTAGACGTTGTAAATTCCTGATATTCGCCACGCTTCATGAGTAACATCAGCAACGTCAGCGCATCTTTATCTTTTGGTGTTTTCTTGGCATAATCAATAATAAAAGGAATCATTTCCCAAGCATTGATCTCCACTAGTGCATGCTTATAATTTACTCCCATTCGTTTGCTCCGGAGCACAGATTCCTGGATAAGCTTCATTACGGAATCCCTATTTTCATTTAAAAAATCAGTCTGTCTTTGAGACCAGGAAGTTTCATTAAAACCGTCCAATAATGTTCCAAATATTTTTTTGTCAACTTGAGTCTGATATTCAGGTATAGCGCAATTCTGCGCATATCGTTCTGCATGAATCATGGTATAGGTAAACTTTTCGCGCAGTGATAATCTGCTGAAATCTGTTGCTGGAATTGCATTTATACTGGCATCGGTTGTTTCGTTATCTTCCTCAGGAATAATCTTGGCAATTAATGCTTTTACTTTGGTCAGACCATAGGGTGGTATGGTCATTTTACTACGCATTTCAATCGCAGCAGGATCCATATAAAGGCCATTTTCATCCTCTTGAGCCGTTTGCGCAGAACCATTCATCCAACACAGGAAAGAAATAAAAAATAAAAGTCCCCTTTTCATAACGTATGATTTGTTGTATTTTAAAAATAAAGAAATTATCGCTACAAAAACTATTCCTTTTATATGCTATTATCTGCTAGATTATGGCTCCACCTACCGTAATTACAATGATCCCATTCCGGATAAAAAAAAGCCCCAGATTTAATGAAACCCGGGGATAGTATATTTTATGTATACGTTTATATATTAAGAATATAAACCTTTTTTATCGATAAACTCAATCACCTTTTGGGGTGTAAAAAATTGAATATTTTTATTTTCTTTAATGGCTCTTCGTAAAAAAGTAGATGACAATTCCATTAATGGTGTATCCGTCAGTGTGATAGCGGGATGGTCTTTAAATTTTTCAGTATCGTACCCAGGCCTTGGATAAACATAAATCTGATAATCACGCAAGATAATATCTGCATTCTTCCACTTCGCTAAAGAATCCAAATTATCTTGTCCCATGAGCAGTACAAATTCCCTGTTTGGATATTTTTCTTTAAGATGTGTCAATGTATCAATTGTATAGGACGGTATTGGTAAATGGAACTCAACATCACAGACCCGCAGATGATCACAATCTTCCAACGCTAGATTTAACATTTCTAATCGATCGTAAGGATCTGCCAAGGTAGATTTCTTTTTAAATGGATTCTGTGGAGAGACGACAAACCAAACTTCGTCCAATCCAGTAAAATTGGCCATATAATTGGCTATAATCAAATGCCCTATGTGCACTGGATTAAAAGATCCGAAGAACAAACCAATCTTTCGCATGAATTTATTTATTGATAAATTCCATTACAATATCTTCAGCTTCGGCACAGGCTGTAGCTAAATCAAAATTCTTTAAGATAACATCAAATTTATTGGCATAGGTAAGTTCCAATTCGGCCTTAGCAAAGCGTTCTTTTAATTTATCCTCGGAATCCGTTCCACGTCCTGTCAAACGTTCTTTAAGAACTTCCAGTGACGGCGGTTGGACGAAAATAGAAATCGCCTGTTCAGGAAATTTTGATTTTAAACGTAATCCACCAACAACATCGATATCAAAAATAACGTGTTTACCTTCTTTCCAAATACGTTCTATTTCCGATCGCAAAGTTCCATAAAATGTTCCAGAATATACTTCTTCAAATTCAATGAACTCTTGTTTCGCTACTTTATGTAAAAATTCTTCTTTGGACATAAAATAGTAATCTTTTCCATTCACTTCCTGCCCTCTTGGGTCACGGGTACTAGCTGAAATGGAAAACTCAATCTTATCACCATGTTTACTTAAAAGATCTCTTACTATTGTTGTTTTTCCAGCTCCCGACGGTGCTGAGAAAATTATTAATTTACCGCTCATTCTTACAATACGTTGAGCAATTGCTCTTTTATTTTTTCCAATTCTTCTTTCATTCTGACCACAATCTGCTGAATGCCGGCATGATTGGCTTTAGAACCAAGGGTATTGATTTCCCGACCCATTTCTTGTGAAATAAAACCTAATTTTTTTCCGTTTGAATCGGCTGAATCAAACGCTTTTAAAAAGTAGTTGCAGTGGGAACGCAGTCTAACTTTTTCTTCGGTCACATCCAATTTGTCGATGTAGTACACCAGTTCCTGTTCGAATCTATTTTGATCAACATTTTCTTTGCCAATGGTATCATTCAAAAATTGCTCGATACGCTGTCTGATCAAAGGTATGCGCTCAACTTCCAACAATTCTACTTCGGCAAGATAAGCTAAGATTAGCTCCGCGCGCTTTTTTAGGTCTCCGGCAAGTACATTTCCCTCATCCTCACGGAAGGTATTGAAGCGTTTGACGGCGTCATAAAAAGCATCCATCAATACTTTAGCCTCTTCATCATCGACCGAATCATCATTGTTGGTAATTACCTCCGGCATATTTAATGCAAGTTCAAACAGATTGACATTCGTATCATTGAGTTCCACAGCAATTTGCTGCAACTGATTATAGTATTTTTTGAGTAAATCAGCATTAATGGAAGAAGCTTTAGCGGTTTGATCCGTGTATTCAACCATCACAGTCAAATTGACTTTACCTCGCTCAATAAGTTTACTACATTCAGTACGCAGGGTCAATTCCTTGTCTGAAACGATTTTGGGCAAGCGAAGATTTAATTCAAGAAATTTTGAATTTAAGGACTTTATTTCGACACTATATTTGACTATACCGTTATCGGCAGATGCAGTGCCATATCCTGTCATGGATTTTATCATATGCAAAGGTATGACTTTTCAGTAAAAATTGAATACCCTAAAGGGATTAATTGCTGATACTCCTTAAATTAAGGTTCGTCATTTTTACCAATCATGTTTAGCAATGATAACGACTAAGTAACTTTCATAGGGCTTTGCCCCTTTGCATTCGACATAACCAATTCCAATATCATATAAAGAAGCATTCCACTGATCCATACCCAATAAATGGGTACGGTGGTGATAGCCCGGAGACTCTTTTCCTATAATCAAAGCTTTAACCGCAGCTGTAGCGCTCGCTCGATTGGCAGCAATCGATTCAAAATTGTTTGCGCTTCGTTTTGACAACCATTCGGGATTAAGTTTATAACCGGCCTCTTCTATGAAATAATTAGGTCCGTAGCCCTCCGGCGATACGTGGTCAAAATACGAGCGCTTGGCCATATCTTTTGCGCGATAAACGGCAACCTCTGCCAACTGTTTATTCCAATTGAGTTTAGTCCGTTTTATCTTCTGTAAATTAAAAAGGTTCAGTTCTTTCGTATACTTCTCTGGATTTGTACGAATGTTGTTCAATAGTTCATAGGCCTCCCGCGCTTGACGGTGATCGACAACAACACGCTGTGCTAAAGCGAACTGTGTAAAAAACATGGTAAATGCTAAAACCAAATAATTCATACCTAAATAGTTATTTTCATAAGCTCGTGCTGCACAACTTTCTTGTATAAAGCAATAACCAGATCATTCACATTCCCACATTTAGATGCGAGCATGGATCAATCATACAGAAAAAAAATGCCCTTTCAATGGTAAATACGAGTATACTGCCGATTTTATTTGCCTCGTTTACTCAAAAGCTTTTTTAAAACAATTGCTCGGCCATCAACCTTAGTACTTCTCAAGTAACAATAATTCGTACTTACCCTTTAACCTTAAAAGACGATATTTAGTATGCAACGTTTAATCTTTTTTTGAATTTTTAGCCGATAAAAACTGTACAAGCATGGGTATTAAGCTCATAAAAATAACGGCCAAAATAACTAGCGAAAAATTATGCTTGAAAAATGGGATCTGCCCAAAATAATAACCTGAAAGCGTAAAAACTAATACCCATAATGCGCCGCCTAAAATATTGTATTTACCAAAGGTTTTGTAGGACATTCTGCCAATACCTGCTACAAATGGTGCAAAAGTTCTGACAACGGGTACAAATCGGGCATAAATAATGGTCCTCGTTCCGTGCTTAGCATAGAAATTTTGTGTTTTTTGAAGATAAGAAGGTCTGAATATCTTCGATCCTGGTTTAAAAACCCTCATTCCAACATATTTACCGATTTCATAATTCACAAAATCCCCGGAAATAGCAGCAAGAATTAGGATCAAAACAATCAACAACAGAGAAATATGACAATCTGGACGAGCGACTATAGCTCCCAGAGCAAATAAAACAGAATCTCCGGGTAGAAATGGGGTAACCACCAATCCTGTCTCTGCAAAGATGATTAAAAATAAAATCAGGTAGGTCCAATTTTCATAACTATTGATCAGCTGCAAAAGATGCTGATCAATATGCAATATGACATCTATGAATTGTGAAACGATTTCCATTTTCCATATATAAAAAAAGGAGTCTTATAAGACTCCTTTTTTTGATTTGAATTTTTCTTTTATTAGCTCAAAGATTATGGGCAATACAGATAAAAAAATAATGATCAACACCACCTTCGAGAAGTTTTCGCGTATAATAGGAATATTTCCCAAAAAAAATCCAGCAAGCGTTATACCACCTACCCACAATACCGCTCCTACAACGTTATAAGTGATGAAGGTACCATAATTCATCTTTCCAATACCACCAACGAAAGGAGCTAGCGTGCGAACAATGGGTACAAAACGCGCAATAACGATAGTTTTACTACCATATTTCTCATAAAAAGAATGGGTTTTGGCAATCTGCTCGTCTTTGACAACTTGCTTACCGAAGAGTTTAAATTTTGTTAGGCGCATACCAAAATGCTTTCCGATAGAATAATTCAGGGAATCACCCGAAACTGCAGCTACTAACAAGATAAAAATCATCAGCCATACATTGAGATCATTTGGCTGTGCGGCTAGCATACCCGCAGCAAATAATAAAGAATCTCCTGGCAAAAAAGGCATCACAACCACACCTGTTTCCACGAAAATAATAAGAAACAGAATAAGGTAGGTCCAAGTCTGATAATCATTGACTATTTCCACCAGATGTTTGTCGATATGGAGAATAAAATCAATGAGATGCGTAATTAGTTCCAAACCGTGATAAAGATTAAGCGTTGTTTAACATAACCGGCATCACCAACATCAAAATATCTTCATGATCTTCCGATACTGCTGGAATCAATAAACCAGCACGATTTGGCGTACTCATTTCCAGAACAACTTCTTCACTCTCCAGGTTATTTAACATCTCAACGAGGAACTTGGCATTAAAACCAATTTCCATATCGTCACCTTCAAATTGACAGGATAAACGTTCATGCGCTTCGTTAGAAAAATCTAAATCTTCTGCTGATATATGCAATTCACTTCCCGAGATCTTCAAGCGCACCTGATGTGTGGTTTTATTAGCAAAAATCACCACGCGTCTCAAGGTATTTAAAAACAATAATCGGTCTACGGTCAATTTGTTAGGATTAACTTGAGGAATCACAGCTGCATAATCTGGATAACGTTCATCGATTAAACGACAGATCAAATTAATATTGCCAAAGCTAAAGAACGCATTGGTTTGATTATATTCTATGGATACGGTAACATCATCGGATGGTAGTGACGATTTAAGCAATGAAAGCGCCTTTTTCGGTAAAATAAGGGACGCAGGCTTCTCAGCACCAATATCCGTTCTCGAGTAACGCACCAATTTATGCGCATCAGTAGAAACAAACGTGACATTTTTTTCTGCCAATTGCACCAATACACCAGACATAGCTGGTCTCAATTCGTCGTTACTGACGGCAAAGATCGTTTTACTGATAGCTTCTGACAAGATCGGTGCTGGCATCTGAATAACCGAACCATTATCGATGGAAGGAATTTTAGGAAAATCGTCCGCATTTTCTCCACTCAATTTATATTTTCCATCACCCGCACTGATCTCAATAGCCAAAGTATTCATGTCTACTGAAAATGCAACAGGTTGATCGGGCAAGGTTTTTAATGTCTCAATCAATATCTTCGAAGGCATGGCTACTCTTCCTTCTTCTTTTGCTTCGATCTGTAAAGAAGTAACCATACTTGTTTGCAGATCTGTAGCAGAAATAGTCAAGTTATTGTCTTTTATTTCAAAAAGAAAGTTTTCCAAGATAGGCAAAACAGTACTTGTACTGGACGCGCCATTGATAGCTTGTAACTGCTTTAATAAAATTGATGTTGATACAATGAATCTCATTTCCTGAATACTAATTATTATGTGCAATAATACACAAATTAATCAATATTTTTCAGTTTTATAGGCTGCTTTCTTTCCACATCAACAGATTTCAGTGGCTCAAATAAGCATTTGTATTTCAATCAATAAGCACAGCAACACAAGGATAGAAAGCAAATTCGGCCCGATAAATCACAATATTTATTACATTTGTATAATAGCGGTATTGTATGCAGTTTAAAGAGATCATTGGGCATAAAGACATCAAAGAACATTTAGTTCGCACGGTTAAGGAAAATCGTGTGAGTCATGCGCAATTATTTCTTGGTCCCGAAGGTTCGGGCAGTCTTGCTTTAGCCTATGCGTATGCGCAGTTTTTAAATTGCGAAAATCGACAGGAAACCGATAGTTGTGGCGAATGCCCCTCCTGTAGAAAATATAACAAGCTGATCCATCCCGATCTACATATGTCTTACCCTTTTATAGCCAAACACAAGGAAGACACAGCAACGGATTATGCAGACAAGTGGAGAAAATCCTTTTTATCCAATCCATACATGGGATTGGAGTATTGGCGCAGCCGATTGGATGCAGACAACAAACAAGTCAATATCAATATTGCCGAAGCCCATGCTATTATCAAGAAGTTAAGTCTCAAATCTTTTGAAGCTGATTATAAGGTTTTAATTATGTGGCTTCCTGAATACCTCGATACGCAAGGCAATGCCTTATTGAAGCTGATCGAAGAACCACCCGAAAAGACGCTCTTTATCCTCGTTGCAGAAAATCAGGACAAAATATTAAATACAATCATATCGCGCACACAATTGGTCAAGATTAAAAAATTAGATCATAGTGAGGTCACGCTGCATCTAAAGAATGTACATCAGCTTTCAGATCAAGAAGCAGCAGAAATTGCTTTTATTGCAGATGGAAATCTTCAGGAAGCAATGAACCTATTGCACGCGCAGACTAATAATCATTTTGGTATTTTAGTAAACTGGCTTCGTTTTATCGTCTCGGATGCTGGGACCAATATGATTTCCTTGGTGGAAGAAGAGCTATCAAAAATTGGTCGAGAAAACCAAAAAAGCTTTCTTTTTTATGCAATCAGTATGATGCGTCAAATCATATTGATCAAAGAGGGGCTTTCCAATCTCGTATTCTTACCGGCGAAAGAACTGGATTTTGTTCAGAAATTTGCCGTACATTATACCCTTGAACAAATTGAAGCAACTATAAATCTATTGGAGGAAACACATTATTTTATAGAAAGAAATGCAAATCCCAAAATATTATTTTTAGATTTATCTTTGCAGTTAACATTAATATACAAGTACAAAACGTTTCCGAAAGGAACTCAATATATAATATAGAAAACTATGGGATGTGGCAGTTGCTCATCCGGCGGAGGTTGCGGTACTACCACGGTAAATGGTACACCGGCAGGATGTCAGAACAATGGCTCTTGCATGACTAGCGGATGTAATAAATTAGATGTATATGACTGGCTTTCCGATATGGATATGCCTTCAAACTATAAACCATTTAATATCGTCGAAGTACGATTTAAGGGATCGCGAAAAGATTTCTTTATTAATGTAGACAATATCTACCTTGAAATGGGTGAGATGGTTGTTGTTGAGCCCTCTACAGGGGGCTATGATGTCGGCCATGTCTCCTTAACGGGTGAATTGGTTAGACTACAGCTCAAAAAGAATAATGTTACCCCTGAGATGGTGACAAAAAAAATCTATCGGAAGCCTAATGAGGTTGATGTTGAGAAGTATAACGCGGCAAAAGATCTCGAATGGGAAACCATGCACAAGGCGCGCAAACTCGCGCTGGATTTGGGTTTATCGATGAAAATATCCGATGTCGATTATCAGGGGGATAAAACGAAGGCTACCTTCTATTATACTGCTGAGGGTCGTGTAGATTTCCGCGAGCTCATTAAAAAAATGGCTGAAGCGTTTAGGATACGCATTGAAATGCGCCAGATCGGTATGCGACAAGAAGCCAGTCGCCTTGGTGGTATTGGTTCATGCGGACGTGAACTCTGCTGTTCAACCTGGCTAACAGATTTCAAAACGGTATCCACATCGGCTGCACGTTATCAAAACTTATCCCTGAATACATTGAAGCTAGCAGGACAATGCGGAAAATTAAAATGTTGCCTCAATTATGAATTGGATAGCTATATGGATGCACTTAAGGATATTCCTAATAACATAGACCGCATCGAAACGCTAAAAGGAGTCGCATATCTTCAAAAAACTGATATCTTCAAAAAACTGATGTGGTTCTCTTTTCCTGGAGCAGAAAATTGGATTGCATTACCCGTTCAACAAGTCAGAGAATTTGTAGAAATGAATAAGCAGGGCATTAAACCGGAAGCAATTTCAAGTGTAATGGATACTGATGAAATCAAAGAAGAAAAAAATATCAAGCACGATTACGAGAATGTAGTCGGACAGGATAGCTTAACCCGACTTGATGATCGAAATAAAAGAAAGAAAAAGAGAAAATCCAAAAGCAATACCGGTAAACCTGAAAATAAGACTGGACAAAAAGCTGAAAAACCCGAACAGAGTACATCAAAACAAAGTGGTAAACCTCAGGTAGCAAGCGATGTTGTTAGCCCAATCGCGAATAAAGACAGCAAAGAAGGGGCTAATAATAGGCCCAAAAAGCGTTTCAATCGTCATCGGAATAAAAACAAAGGCAGTAATAACAATAATACACCGAAAGCAGAATAAAAGAATATGCCTAATTTTAACCCATTAGGCATATTCTTTTATATAAATAGACATGAAACTCAAACGCACTCCTCTCCTCCTTGGTTTGTTATGTATTGGCATAGGGTATTCTTGTGACCAACCGTTTGTTATAAATGAAAATAAACCTATTGGTAATAAAGCTTGGCTAAATACATCATTGCCCAGTTTTCAATTTCATATCGCCGACAAAAATAAACGATATGATGTATTGATGGATGTCCGTCATACGCCAGAGTATGCCTATTCCAATCTTTTTGTACTTATTTATCAACTGGGTCCAGATAAAAAGCAATACACTTTTCGTAAAGAAATAAAAATGGCCAGCGCTGATGGAAAATGGATAGGAAAATCTTCCGGCAGCTTGTACAATAATCAATCCGTCATCCATACAGATTACCTATTTCCGGATACAGGAACTTATACTATTGCTATCGAACAGCACATGAAACAGAATCCGTTGAAAGAAATTACAGATGTAGGGCTAACCGTTGTTCCAAAATGATAACCTTATTACGATATCTATTATTTCCTTTTACGATGATCTATACCGTGGTAGTCTGGATAAGAAATAGATTATATGATCATAAGCTGCTTGTGTCGCGCTCTTTCAATATTCCAACTGTTGTTATAGGAAATCTTGCCGTAGGGGGAACAGGGAAAAGCCCAATGACTGAATTTGTGGTTTCTATTCTTAAGAGTCACTATAAAACAGCTATTCTCAGCCGAGGATATGGACGTCGTACAAAAGGTTTTTATCTCGTACAGACGGATTCAGTGGCCATGGATGTCGGCGATGAGCCCTTACAATTCAAAAATAAATTTCCAGATATTACAGTTGCGGTTTGTGAGGATCGTTGCACCGGAATTAAAAAACTTGAGTCCGCTCATCAACTCGTTATATTGGACGATGCGTATCAACATCGAAAATTATCACCGCTCTTCAATATATTATTATTTGATTTTCTATCGTTTTCACATCCTATGCTCGTATTTCCCACAGGAAATTTTAGAGATTTGCTTGTTGAGGCAAAACGAGCGCAGATCATAGCCATTACGAAATGTCCAATTGAACTGCCGACCGAAGACAAAAGACAAATAGAGAAGAAAATCAGGTATTATAACAAAGAAGCATTAATCGTATTTAGCTATATTGACTATCTTGAACCTATCGATAGTAAGGGAAGTGTAGTCGATATTAAAGGCAAAGACATTATTTTGGTTACTGGTATTGCCAAACCAGAACCTTTAGTAGATTATCTCCAAAAACAAGCAAATGTTATCCAACACATTTCCTTTGGAGATCACCATTCCTTTAACGAATCTGATATTAATAAAATTGTAAAATCATACCACAGTTCGACGAGTAGCAACAAAATCATATTGACAACTGAAAAAGACTTTCAACGTTTAAAACCTTTTAGAAAATACTTTACTGCTATTCATCTGGTTTACTTACCGATCGGACTTCGGTTTCACGACACGCTCCAACAGAAGTTGTTTTGTAAGAGACTGCATGATGCAGTGGCTCAAAGTGTTAATCAACCTTAAATTTTGTTAAGAGCAGCTGCTATACTAAACCTTTTCATCAAATTTATATTCTATATGAAAGCGGAGAAGCTCAAAAGTTCTTCTCGCTCTTTAATGAACAAATGATTGTGCCACGACAAGCACACGTGATATAAACTATATAAACGATGAAAAAGAAAATTTTAATGGCAGTAGCATGTTTATTTTTAAGCGCTACAGGTGTTGTTTTTGCTCAACAGCGTCAGCAACGTAGTCCAGAAGAACAGGCTAAAATGCGCGTAGAGCATTTAGACAAATTATTAAGCCTCAATCAAACCCAAAAAGATTCTATCTATAATCTTACGCTAAGTCAGGCTCAACAACGGGCTACACTAAGAAATGATGGTGGGGATAGAAAAGCGAATATGGAGAAATTTAAGCAACTTCAAGAAATGCAAGCTGCTAAGATCAAATCATGGCTAACTCCTGAACAAGTTAAGTTATTTGATGAACAACAAGAAAAAATGAAAGAAAGAATGTCTAAACGCTAGAGTTTTCAATGAAAGACAGGTCTTTGGGGTAAAAAGCAGAAAGGGCAATCCATGTAGGATAGCCCTTTCTGCTTCTACTTAAAGTAATCGACATTAAGATTTTAACTTTTTCATAATGTCACTCACGTAAGTTTTAAACTTCTTGTCAGTTTCAATTAAATCCTCTACGGTTTGACAGGCATAAATAACAGTGGAGTGATCTCTTCCTCCGAAGAATGCTCCGATCGATTTGAGTGAAGATTTGGTATGTGCCTTTGCTAAATACATCGAAATTTGCCTGGCCTGCACGATTTCCCGCTTTCTAACTTTCGACTTTACCATATCCACAGGAACTTCAAAATACTCACAAACTAATTTTTGAATAAAATCCATTGAAATTTCTTTGTGTGTATTCTTTACAAAATTCTTCAACATCGATTTTGCTAACCCCAAATCGATCTCTTTCTTGTTCAATGTAGACTGAGCCAAAAGTGAAACCATTGCTCCCTCTAATTCACGAACACTGTTATCGATCTGTGTGGCGACATATTCAACGACATTTTCTGGTAAGTCAATACCATCGGAATACATCTTCTTCTTCAAAATTGCCATCCTTGTCTCAAGATCCGGAATCTGAATATCTGCAGATAATCCCCATTTAAAACGACTAAGCAGACGTTCTTCCAAACCAGCCAAATCTTTAGGTGCTTTGTCTGAAGTCAAAATAATCTGCTTACCAGATTGATGCAAATGATTAAAAATATGGAAAAAGATATCCTGTGTTTTTTCTTTACCTGCAAAGTTGTGTACATCATCCATAATAATGACATCCATTGCCTGATAAAAGTTGACGAAATCATTGATTGTATTATTTTTCAATGAATCCACAAACTGTTGACAGAATTTCTCACACGACACATAAATGACCAGCTTATCGGGAAGATTTCTTTTGATCTCATTTCCGATTGCTTGAGCAAGGTGTGTCTTTCCTAAACCAACATCTCCATAAATCATCAAAGGATTGAATGAAGTACCACCAGGCTTATTTGCCACAGCATATCCTGCTGATCGTGCAAGACGGTTACATTCACCTTCGATAAAATTTTCGAATGTATAGTTTTGATTCAATTGCGGATCAACCTGCAATTTTTTCAATCCAGGAATAACAAATGGATTTTTGATATCTCTATTTAAAGATACCGGTACAGGGATCGATTGCCTTTTCCCCTCTGCTCCATTGCCATTCGATGGAAGATTAGTCGTATAAGGATGAGAAGCTGAAGACTTCTCTACTACAATATTGTATTCCAATCTACCTTGTTCTCCTAAAAATTTCTTTACGGTCTTGCGAAGAATTCCTACATAGTGTTCTTCTAGCCACTCATAAAAAAATAAGCTAGGCACTTGAATAGTCAAAACGTCACCCTCCAAACGGACTGCTTTCACAGGTTCAAACCAGGTCTTGAAACTTTGTGCTGGTATATTATCTTTGATAATCGAAAGACAATTATTCCAGACACTTGAATACGTTTTTTCCATTCTAAAATTGTTAATAAGTTGATTTACAATACGCGACAAAAAATATGTTGATAACTTTCTCTGAGAACGAAGATGACAAAAAAAAATCAGCTAAAAAACTAAAATAAAAAATAATTAATAAGATCTTATATATCAGAAATTTACAGTGTAAAATTGTGGAAAACTAGCGCTAAAATTGATCTCTAAAAATAATTATTAACATTCCAAATTTATTTAAAAAAAAGAACCAAAAGACGTGTAAACTTGCTACTTCCCGCTTCCTAAGGTGCTGATCTAAATTAACCAAAATAATAGCTATTTACAATCTTTGGTTCATATATTTTAAATAATAAATTCATAGGAATTTAAAGCCAACTTAACATCATCCCTAATGTACATTTCACCAAATTAATGGATACCTGTAAAACAAAAATCCGTATAAATTATCTGAAAGAAAAAACACATTGTAACATGTGATGTTCCTGATAAACGTAACACTTGAAAAGTAAAAAAGGAGATCTGAATGGATCTCCTTTTTATTTTTTTAAGTGCATAGGCTTTATCCGACCATTGAACTGGTCAATTTTCCGTCGCAAAGTTTTTTAGCTTCTGCTATAATTGCAGTTGCATCATAGTGTGCGTTCTTCCACTGAGCATTTTGTTCAGCATGTTCAATGATCTTATCTGGAATACCTAAACGAACCACTTGGCTGTGATATCCATGATCAGCCATAAATTCTAATATAGCTGAGCCTATTCCCCCCTGTAAACTTCCGTCTTCCACTGTAATAATCTTGTTAAACTTCTTAAAGACTTGGTGAAGTAGGGACTCATCCAATGGCTTGGCAAACCGGAGATCGTAATGTGCTGGGTGTATACCTAATTCATTCAAATGCTGTACAGCTTTGACAGCTTCGTTTCCTATAGCTCCAAAACTTAATATAGCAAGTTCTTCTCCCTCCGTTATAAGACGTCCTTTTCCAATTTCGATTTCCATAAATGGGCGGCGCCAATCTGGCATAACGCCATTTCCTCTAGGATATCTAATGACAAAGGGTCCTTTGTTCGGCAATTGAGCTGTGTACATCAAATTACGTAATTCTTCCTCGTTCATCGGCGCAGAAACAGTCATATTGGGAACACAGCGCATAAATGCGATGTCATAAGCCCCATGGTGAGTAGCACCATCCGCTCCTACGACGCCCGCACGGTCCAAACAGAAAACGACATTCAGATTCTGCAACGCAACATCATGGATCACCTGATCATATGCGCGTTGCATAAACGACGAATAGATATTACAGAATGGTAATAGCCCCTGCGTTGCAAGGCCGGCACTGAATGTGACAGCATGCTGTTCCGCAATGCCCACATCAAAAGCACGATCAGGCATGGCTTTCATCATAATATTCATAGAAGATCCTGATGGCATTGCAGGTGTTATCCCGACGATCTTATCATTTTGTTCTGCAAGCTCTACCAGGGTATGTCCAAAGACATCCTGATACTTGGGAGCTACAGGTTTATCACTGAGCGATTTTTTTATCTCCCCCGTAATTTTATCAAATAAACCAGGAGCATGCCACTTGGTCTGATCTTTTTCAGCCAGAGCAAAGCCCTTTCCTTTAACAGTTACTGCATGTAATAATTTGGGGCCTGGTATATGCTTAAGGTCTTCAAGCGTTTTTGCTAATTTCTTAACATCGTGACCATCAACTGGGCCAAAATATCTAAAATTCAGCGATTCAAAGAGATTAGCATTCTTCAGTAAAGTTCCTTTTATACTTTTTTCTAATTTCTTGGCAATCCCTAGAGCATTGGGGCCAACTTCAGAAATCTTAGTTAATACTGCTGCTATATCGTCTCTAAATCTATTGTACCGTTTTGACGTGGTAATACTTGTCAAATACTCCTTTAACGCACCAACATTGGGATCTATCGACATGCAATTGTCATTCAGAATTACTAAAAGATTGGATTTAGAAATTCCTGCATGATTCAATGCTTCAAATGCCATTCCTCCCGTTAAGGCGCCATCACCGATCACAGCGATATGCTGGCGGTCTTTTTCACCCTTTATCTGAGATGCAACTGCCATACCCAAAGCAGCAGAAATAGAAGTCGATGAGTGACCAACTCCAAATGCATCATACTTGGATTCAAAACGGTTGGGAAAACCCGAGATTCCGTTCTCGATTCGATTGGTATGAAATATATCGCGACGCCCCGTTAGAATTTTATGCCCATAAGCCTGATGACCGACATCCCAAATTAATTGATCATAGGGGGTATCCATTACGTAATGTAATGCTACCGTTAATTCGACAACTCCTAAACTTGCTGCAAAGTGACCACCATTAACCGAAACTTGATCAATAATAAATTGACGTAATTCCTGACTTAATTGTTCTAATTGGTCTTCCTTTAGCTTTTTAAGATCAGAGGGATCGTTTATTTTACTTAATAGTTCTCCAGTCTCAAACTGCATAGTATGCTATTTACATGATGTATACTCACAAAGTAACGACAAATTTATTTAATGTTTAAAATAAATCGCATTTACATATTGAGGTACAACAAATAAAATAGTGAATAGTTTGCATAAGCGTTACTGCAAAAGATTTTATATGTAAATTTGTATAAGATATGCAAGTAGAAGAAGGCTACGAAATCAAGCTTCCTCAATTTGAGGGACCTTTTGATTTACTATTATTTTTTATCGAACGGGATGAATTGAATATCCATGATATACCAATTTCAAAGATTACAGATGATTTTTTGTCTTATGTGAGCCAAATGCATGCGCTCAATATGGAAATGGCAAGTGAATTTATCTTCGTTGCCTCCACGCTGATGCGTATTAAAGCCAAAATGCTACTCCCTCGTCCAGATTTGGATGAGCAAGAGAATGAAATTGATCTTAGGGAAGATCTTGTTCAAAAACTTATTCTCTATAAACAATTTAAAGAAACCTGTGAAGATCTTAGAATATTGGAGGAGGATCGTCTAAAATGCTATAGCCGAGGCAATATACGTTTCGATATCCAGCACAGACTTAAGCTAGATTCTAGCGGCGGAAATTTGGATAACTTCGATCTTTATGGCCTAATGATGATCTACGAGCAAATGATGTATCAATTCCGTAATCGTCCGCCAGAAGTAACCCATACGGTTGTCAAATATCCGTACACCATTGAACAACAAAAGAAAGCAATAGCCAAACTCATTGAGATTAACAAGAAATTGGATTTTCAGGAAATTCTTAAAAACTCAGAAAATAAAATTCAGTTTGTCTATAATTTTTTGGCCATTCTTGAAATGCTTCAGCAGCAGTTGTTACAGATTGAAGTAGGCCTGGGCTACAACAATTTCAATGTTGGTGGAAGAGATCCTAATGAAGAGGAAGAATTTATCTTAGAAACTGAAGAAGCATAAAAAAGACCCGTCTAAGACAGGTCTTTTTTTATTCTTTCTTCTTAAAAGCATTCCATCCTTGTGCTGTAATCGGATAAAGATTTCCAGATTTAGAAATCATCTCACAACCTTCAGATCTGGGTGTCATATAACCAATAATACTGATGTCTGGCAGATTCTTAATTTTATCATGATCCGCTTGAGCAATTGTAAACAATAATTCGTAGTCTTCCCCGCCATTCAACGCGGCTACAGTCGGATCAATTCCAAATTCCCGCCCAGTATCGTAAGTCATCTGATCCAGTGGAATTTTTTCCTCGTATAGACGACAGCCTTTGTCCGATTGTCGGCAGATATGAAGAATCTCGGAGGCAAGCCCATCGGAAACATCCATCATAGCTGTAGGCTTAATTCCCAGATCAGCAAATAAAGCTACAATATCTTTACGGGCTTCGGGTTTTAATTGCCGCTCAACGATGTAATCTTTCCCTTCCAGATCAGGTTGTACATTTGGATTTTCTAGATAAATATCCTTCTCGCGTTCAAGCAGCTGTAAGCCCATGTATGCTGCCCCAAGGTCGCCAGATACACATAATAAATCTCCTTCCTGAGCGCCGCTACGATAAACGATTTGATCTGCATCAGCGTAACCTATACTCGTGACAGAAATTACTAATCCTTGTGCTGAAGCAGATGTATCTCCTCCAATTAAATCGACGTTATATTTCTTACAGGCAATTAAAGCTCCCTGATAAATCTCCTCTACAGCTTCCAATGGAAATTTTGAGGACAAACCTATTGAAAATGTAATCTGAGAGGCTATTCCATTCATTGCGTAGATATCGCTCAAATTGACCTGAACAGCTTTGTAACCTAGATGCTTTAAAGGGACATAACGAAGATCAAAATGAATTCCCTCCAAAAGCAAGTCAGTGGATATCAAAGTTTTCTTACCTTCAAAATCCAAAACAGCAGCGTCATCACCTATACCTTTAATGGTAGACTTCTCTGTCAATTCCACAGCTTTGCTTATATAATCAATCAGTCCAAACTCACCCATTTCTTCCAAATTGGTTCGTTCGGTATTGTCAAAATCAAACATGTTAAAAAGTTTAAAAGTTTATTATCGATAATGCCAAACAATCATCTCAACGATTGATCATACTAACATTACAAAACAGTTTTCACAATAAAATCTCACAGTTTTCCGCACTTGTCAAATCGTAGTTCTAGTTTCTGTTATATAAAAATAAAAACTCATGCTAGCTATCGAAAACCACTCCTCTATTGCTAATAACAATTATGCTAATCGTTATAGTCCCAAGCTCGCCGATATTTCCAGCATGCGTTCAATCGGACGCTGGGCACGTAGAATAACATCTTCAGGAAGAATAATTTCAGGCGATTCAAACTTAAGGCAATTGTATAGCTTTTCAAGCGTATTCAGCTTCATGTGGGGGCAATCATTACATGCACATGCATTATTAGGAGGTGCAGGAATAAACGTCTTATGTGGACTTGCTTTTTGCATTTGATATAGAATACCAGATTCTGTAGCAACAATATAAGCTTGGGCAGTATCTGCTTGGGTAAATTTAAGCATGCCAGCTGTCGAGCCCACATAATCAGCTATCGCCAATATATGATCTTCACACTCCGGATGCGCAATAAATTTAGCCTCTGGGTGTTCGCTTTTCAAACGATCAATTTTATCTTGAGAAAAAATTTCATGTACCATACATGCACCGTTCCAAAGCACAAGATCTCGTCCTGTTTTCTTTTTAACGTATGCGCCCAGATTACGGTCGGGACCAAAAATGATTTTTTGGTCTTTAGGCAAGCTCTCTACAATTTGAACAGCATTACTTGATGTACATACAATATCTGAAAGCGCTTTCAATTCAGCGGTACAGTTCACATAGGTGATGACCAGATGATCTGGATATTGTTCTTTAAACTTCGCAAAAAGATGTGGTGGACAGGAATCCGACAGTGAACAACCAGCTTTGGCATCAGGCAAAATAACCTTTTTTGTAGGTGAAAGTATTTTAGCGGTTTCAGCCATGAAATGCACGCCAGCAAAAACAATTAAATCCGCATCTGTCTTTGCTGCCTCTTGTGATAGTCCTAGGCTATCTCCAATATAATCGGCTATATCCTGAATTTCAGAATCTTGATAATAATGAGCCAATATTACAGCATTCTTTTCTTTTTTCAATCGTTGGATTTCTTCAACCAGATCCAATGAAGGATCGATCGGAGCATCAATATAACCTTTGGCCTGAAGCTCATAATTTACAATTTCCATACGGGTACTTTCAACTTTTGTGAATGACAAAAATAAGCATTGTTGCATATATAAAAGTCAATTAAAAGCAAATTAATCTAATGATTACAAGTGAACCTTCACATCAACAGGAAATAGTAGTTAGCATTAGGATATTAATAGTTGATAACCAATATATTGGTTATTTTTTTTTGTTATAACTTGTTTGTATTAATTATCCGGATTTATGGATATTATCAATTGCGAAATTTGGTCCAATAGCTGCTCTCCATCATAATTTGTATAAGCAAACAAGAAAGGAAACCGAAAGGTTCTTCAATACTTAAAGCCTTTATATTTAAAAATAATAGTTAAATTATTGTCAATAAAAAATAGTAAAGAAATCTCTTTTCAATATAAACCCTTCTACAATTGAATATAAAGCATATAATTAAGAGACATATGCTTTATCAAAAGCTCAGCGGGTTCATTGTAAACTATTTCCATGCTAGAAAATCGGTTTCGCCAACATTCCCTTTTCGTAGCTTAAGGAACGTTCTTCGCCATATTACAAAACAATGAAAAATATGGCACAAAATGAAGATTTATTTATTAACATTTTATGCGACTATGGGATTTAAAGTCATTATAAAACCGATTTATGATGTGGATCTTGATCAAAAAATTTTTATTGAATTCTCAAGGGGTTAAACTAGCCAACAAGCAATGAATTTGAAACACTCAAAAGGATGAATACTAAATAGGCGCAGTGAAAAGGGAAAATAAGGCGCTTGACAATCGTCTGTAGCGCCATTCTTCGTAATAACTTCCATTTACCGCAACCTGCCCATTAAGCACTGTAGCATTATTAGCACATTCGCATCGGAACTAATTTCAGATAATATTTAATATAGCTTGAAAAGGAGCTGCAAATCGAGATTCAACTAGTTGCACACCACCTAATGAAAATTACGTCATAAAGTAAAGGCGCTAGAACAGCATATTTTGAAAAAAAACGCGCGGTGTGATAAATACTATAATCTTATAAGGAGAAATCAATTGTAACCAGGTAGGAACTGGATCGAGGGAAATGCATATTTATAATTAACTCAATAAGAATTGAATATTCCCATATTTGTAAAATGAATTCAATTATACGCTATTCTCACAGACTAATTATGAAAAATACTATTGTATTATCGGATTGTTGCTAAAATCGATATGATATTTTTTCCAAACAGACCCGCTGAGAATCTAATATTAGCAATACAATCTAATAGATGGCTATCTACTCCATTGTAAGGACGTTTAATATAAAAATTGAGCTAAATAAGTCCACACTTTAAATATGCTATCAACAAACTTTAGCAAAAATCTACAAATAAGCTAGATTTCAAATACTAACAAGAAAAAAACAATATAAAGTTAAATAAATAAATTTTAAGATTAATAAAAAATTTGATTAGAAAATATCTTTAAAAGATCTAAAACACGCTTAATCGCTTAGGATTGAATAGGGGATAAAATTGCTATTTAAAATAAATCTATTTGACCTATAGGGCGTTTATTTAAAAAACAAACCTCTTTAGAATTCCTTATAATAAGAATTCTAAATCATCATCCAAAATACTTAAATCTCACCGATCGACTTTCCACTAGTTCCAAATAAAAATTAAGCCTGGGCAACAAATATAACAAGATTGTTTGTACTACAATAAATTATTCGAATAAATTATTTGATCTACAATTTCAATCCCTTAGTTGATCCATTTTACCTTTAAAAATCAAATTTTCAAATAAAGTCGTCTAGAATCTTACAGATATTGTTCAAAAAAGATTATAAGTGAATATTCAATTGTAAAAACGTTTATATTCAAATTTGGCGCCCACAGATTTGAATATAAAATCCGCATAGGAACAAACAGCAAAATAACCTTACTAGAAGCGCTTAAAACTTAAAAATTTCTATTCATAAATCCAAAATCTATCCATCTGGAAGCGTTTAATCTATTTGACAGCATGAAGAAGCTGTGCAAAAAAAATCTAATGGCCCAGAATTAGTTATTATACTTTTCGCTCCAAAAAACTATAAATAGACCAATATCAAGGCATTTAAATCAGTTTTTCATAGAAAAAAATCAACAAATAATCATTTCGAATAAACTAAAGTGCTTTAGAATTCAATAAAACTCTCTATTTCCTTGAAAATTGGAAATATTGAAGGCTGATTGCATCAAAAATTACTTAAAAATAGTATTTCGAACGTCTTGTACAGCTTAGAATTCCAATAAATTCACAATTTAAATAAAAACTTAAAATAAGGAATTGCATGAGCGTTCGATTGCAAGAAATGCAAAAGAATTTCAAATAAAGCCTCCTAAAATCACGTTAAACCCATATCAAAAAAAAATAAAATAAATATTGCATTCTAAAGCGCTTTAAAAGCGTTTAGAATTATTTTTTAAAAAAATAAACCCAACTACAATTGCGTATTTCGATAGGGGAGTTTACGTTCTCCAAATATCGAAATGTAGAAGCGTCTAATTGAACTTTACAAAACTAAACAAAGATTTTCGAACGTATTCCACAATCTTTTTTTTCAATAAATACTAATTATTTTAAATAGAAGATCTCTTATTGTTTATTATGGTGTGGAAAAGTGGTATAAATAGGATTATTTCCATTTTGATTTTAGGTTTTTATAGAGTTTTCAACAATTTTTCAACAGATTTTTAAGATTAAATAGCTGATTTTTAAAATTCTAATTATTCATGTTTTTTATTTTCCATAATTTTTTGTTGAATAGTTTATGTTTAATAAATGTGGAAATCTCATGAATTTTGTGCGGAAAAGTTTGAGAAATTTAGTTGGAAAATAGGGGACTTGTGAATTGTTAAATACTTTTCATTTTTATTTAACCTTTTATTTACACGTTTTCCACATTTTTCGTTAATTTGAATTGTCACTTTTGGGTATAGTTTGTGAATTTAAAATATATGGCAGATAGAAAGGTCGATTTTTTGGTCATTGGATCAGGTATAGCAGGATTAAGCTTTGCATTAAAAGCTTCTCAATTCGGTAAAGTGTTGATAGTCACCAAGTCTAATGAGGATGAGTCAAATACAAAATATGCGCAAGGGGGGGTAGCTGCTGTTGTGGATAAGTCTGATAGCTTTGAAAAGCATATCTTTGACACTCAGATAGCTGGGGATGGATTATGTGATGTTGAAATTGTGGAAAACGTAGTGCGGGAAGCTCCCGACCGTATTGCCGAGCTTATTTCCTACGGGACGTCATTTGATAAGGAAGAATCGGGACTTTACGATTTGGCAAAAGAAGGAGGACATTCGGCACATCGGATCTTACATTACAAGGATATTACAGGCTACGAAATTGAACGGGCATTATTGGAGCAGGCACATATTGACCCTAATATCGAAATTGTAACACATTACTTTGCCATTGATTTAATTACGCAGCACCACCTGGGGGAATATGTAGACAAGAACAAAAGGGATATTACTTGTTATGGTATTTATGCTTTTAATACATCTTCCCATCACGTTGATAAGATTTTGAGTAAGGTTACGGTAATGGCTTCTGGTGGGGCTGGGCATGTATATTCAAGCACAACTAATCCAACCATTGCTACTGGCGATGGTATTGCGATGGTGTATAGGGCGAAAGGGAAGGTGCGTAATATGGAGTTTATGCAATTTCATCCGACGTCACTATATAACCCTAAGGACTCACCTGCGTTTCTCGTATCCGAAGCAGTAAGGGGATTTGGAGGTGTTTTAAGAAGGCTCAATGGAGAGTCGTTTATGGAGGATTATGATGAGCGAGCTTCGCTGGCTCCGAGAGATATAGTGGCTAGAGCTATCGATGCGGAGATGAAGAAGTCCGGTATTGATTATGTATATCTTGATATCACGCATAGGGATAAGGAAGATATTATCAAACACTTTCCGAATATATATGAGAAATGTCTTTCCATCGGACTTGACATGTCCAAAGACTTTATACCTGTGACCCCTGCAGCGCATTATCTCTGCGGTGGAATTTATGTGGATGATTTTGGGCGTAGCAGTATTCTAAATCTTTATGCCTGTGGAGAGTGTTCTTCTACAGGCTTGCATGGCGCAAATAGGCTGGCTTCTAACTCGCTGCTTGAAGCACTTGTCTATGCCCATCGTATATTCTTAGATGCGACGCAATTGGTTGAAACAATCAGTCATATACGTGATGTTCCCGAATGGGATGATTCTGAGACTTCGCGTTCCAATGAAGATATTTTGGTGACTCACAATTTACGGGAATGTCAAAAGATCATGAGCGATTACGTTGGTATTGTCCGTTCTGATTTTAGGCTTGAAAGAGCGCTTAAGAGACTCCATCTATTATATGAGGAGACTGAGGAGTTTTATAGAAATACGAGGCTTTCTGTCAAACTTTGTGAATTACGAAATGTGATTCAAGTTGCTTACATTGTTACTAAATCGGCGATGTTGCGTAAGGAAAGTCGAGGTTTGCATTATACAACTGACCATCCGCGGCACTCGGAAATACTACAGGATACAATTTTCTAAACGTTATGGCGCTTATTTTACCCGTTTTGGATAAGTCACCGCAAATTGCTGAAGAGTGCTTCTTAGCACCTAATTCGACGATTGTGGGTGACGTTGAAATTGGACATCATTGTTCGGTTTGGTTTAATGCTGTTGTACGTGGTGATGTCAATTATATTCGAATAGGTAACTATACAAATATTCAAGATGGCGCTGTTATACATTGCACGTATAAAAAATGCGGTACTTCCATAGGTAGTTATGTAAACGTAGGACACCAGGCGATGGTACATGGCTGCGTTGTGGAAGATCACGTACTTATCGGTATGGGCGCAATTGTGATGGACAATGCTGTTATCGAATCTCATGTGATAGTAGCAGCTGGAGCGGTGGTTTTGGAAAATACCCGCTGTGAGTCGGGATTCCTATACGCCGGTGTACCAGCGAAAAAAATAAAAGCGCTAACTGAAGAACAAAAAGAATTGTTACAGCAGTTACCGCATAATTATGTTTTGTATAGTTCCTGGTTTTAACTTAAACAAATTGGCATCATTAAAATAATTTTTTATTTAGTGGCCTCAATCATTCTTTTTTGAGATCACTTAATGAAAAGCTATCTTTTTGTTCCCAGTTTGCTCGTATAGTGAATGTTTTGTTTAAGTATACAACAGGCTCTGGAAATGTCTTTTTTTCTACATCTCCAGTATCCCAGATACCATTACCGTTATCGTCGCGGATTACACGTAAACTGTATTTACCTCCTGGATATTGTTTATATACAACTGTCGGGTTATCTATGTCTACTAGGTCTAAGCGATAGACTTTGTCCTTTTTTTCATTAATCAATTCTACCAAGTAAGTTGTATTGCTATCCAGATCGGTGAAATCAAAAGTAAGATCGCCATAGTTCTCGCTATCGTCATAGGTAAGATCTAGTTTTTTCTCTTTATTTTGTTCTCCAAAATAGCCTGTAATGGCGCCTTCTGCGAATTCGATTTGGTACTTTTTGTCCTTTCTCCAATTATATCGAATATGATAGATGTTGGAATTGGCTGTATCTACTGCAAGTTGATAATTGCTTCGCACCAATGAATCTTCCTTGAACTTTAATTTTGTCTTATCTATATTTTTTATTGGTGTGAAAGCGGACACTTGAAGGTGAGTGATACGATCGACCCTCCCGTTATTTGGTGTAAAAATAGGATCTATTGTCGGTTCTATTTTTACGTTTCCTTTTCTAACCAGGATGGTATCAAGTGGCTTCTCATTTTCCGTTAAGACCAACTTCAAAGAGTCTATTTTTAAATTTGGAATAAACAGGGTTGCAGAATCAGAAGTTTTTGCAAAGCGTATGATTTTATCTTTATTATTTACTTCATCATTAAGAATATTTAAATTGGGTTTTACTACTCTTCTATTAAAAATAAGTAGTACACTTCCATTTTTTTCAAATTTCTTTTCTAAAGTTCTAAACTTCTTTGGAGTGGCCTTGAATATTTCAAGATTAATGTTGCTGAGATCCCGCTCTAGTACGATAGAATCTTTTAAGAAACCTATTTCTTCGTCGGCACCATTGTAAATTCTGTCATTGTTTTTTTCCTGAAGTGCGTAAATGCGGTATGTTCCCTCCCTTAGATTATTTAGTTTATAATTGCCAGCTGTATCTGTTGTAGTAAATATATTGGCTTTCTTTTTACCAAAAATGGAATCTTGACTAATGGGGATCAACAAGACTTTAACATCTTTTTGTACCTCTTTAGTTATTGCACTTTTTACATTACCAGCTATGCTGAGCGAGTCAATTTTGTCTCCGGTAGAAAACACGTAAGCATAATTGACCAATGCATTTCCCGCATTATAATCGACAAGTCCTTTACCAAAGTAGATGCTATAAGTTGTATTCTTTTCAAGAGAATCTGGAAGGGTAATTTCAAGATTTTTTTTCTTGACTTTAAATTCCGGGTTGCTCCCCATATCGGGTGTCACACTAAATTCTTTTTGTTGATTGGCGAGTTTGATGTATTCGTCAAAAGTGATTACTATTTTTTTTGCTGTAAAATTCTTCGAAAAATTCGTAGGATTTTCCTCTAAGATTTTAGGTGGTATCGAATCTTTTGGCCCTCCGGTTGGTTGCTGTATACTTGCACACTGTATAGATAGGCCAATAAGCATGATAAACAAGCTTAAAATAAGTAATCTTGGCGTAAAGCTATTTTTTAGCCTTTTTGAGCTACTTTTATTTTCTTTTGAAGAATTGATCATAAAAAATAGAATATTGTCTTAAATCGTTTATTTTAAGCTTGTAGTTGTTTTATATTTAATAATTTGAAAATCAATTACTTAACTCATGTGAACCATCAATACGCTGATATCAGATGGTGAAACACCCGAGATGCGCGAAGCCTGACCCAATGTACGAGGTTTGACCTTCGATAATTTTTGTCTTGCTTCGATGGACAGTGAAGTTAACAAACTGTAATCGAAATCGGGATTTATTTCTCTATCTTCCATCTTTTTCATTCGGTTCACAATCTCTATTTCTTTTTCGAAGTAGCTTTCATATTTGAGATTGATCTCTGCTTGTTCTATAGTATCGTTATCGAATTGTGCTACAAATTGTGCGAAGCTTTCATCTCCTTTTATAATGTCTTGCATGCTGACCTGTGGTCTCGCGAGTACGTTGCTTAATCTGGTTTTTTGAGCAAGCGCACTTGAGCCCACGTCGGCCAGCACCGTATTCATCTTTTCGAGGTTAGTGGAGTTCTGTTTCAGGTACTCGATAATACTATTAGAGTTATCTATTTTGTTCTCTACTTTTTTTAGCCTTTCCTCTCCTACTAGTCCCAATTTGTACGCTAATGGAGTAAGGCGAATATCCGCATTATCCTGGCGGAGTAACAAGCGGTGTTCTGCTCTTGATGTAAACATCCGGTAAGGTTCTTCTGTTCCTTTTGTGACGAGGTCATCAACCAATACACCGATGTAGGATTCTGATCTTTTCAAGATAAGTTCTTTATCATCATTAATACGTTGGTGTGCATTAATTCCAGCTAAGAAACCTTGTGCAGCCGCCTCTTCATATCCCGTAGTACCATTGATCTGGCCTGCAAAGAACAGGTGTTTTACCAATTGCGTTTCGAGTGTAAGATCTAGTTGCATGGGTGGAAAGTAATCGTATTCTATGGCGTAGCCAGGGCGGTACATTTTGGCGTTCTCAAACCCAGGGATGAGTTGCAATGCTTTTAGTTGCACATCTTCCGGTAGAGAGGTCGAAAAACCATTTACATAGATCTCTACTGTTTTGAAGCCTTCGGGTTCGACAAATATCTGGTGGCGGTCACGTTCGGCAAAGCGGTTAATTTTATCTTCGATTGATGGGCAATAACGTGGTCCCAATCCTTTGATCCTACCGGTAAACATAGGCGATTTTTCGAAGCCAGTTCGTAGCATCTCATGCACTTTATCGTTGGTATATGTGATCCAACAACAACGTTGTTCTGTTGGTATATCTACATCAGTATAAGAAAATCTACCTCTTTTTTCATCACCCCATTGCTCTTCCATCAGCGCATAATTGAGGCTTCTTCCATCTATACGTGGAGGAGTCCCGGTTTTCATTCTTCCTGATTCGAAGCCGAGTGAGACAAGCTGCTCTGTCAAGCCAGTGGCTGCCTTTTCTCCTGTTCTCCCTCCACCAAATTTCTTATCGCCAATGTGGATGACACCATTTAAAAATGTTCCGTTGGTTAATACTACAGCATCGGATTCTATTTCTATTCCCATTGAAGTGATGACACCACAGGCTCTACCATTTTTGACGATTACCTCTTTGACGGTATCTTGCCACATATCTAAATTGGGAAGGGATTCTAATTGTAGTCTCCATTCTTCTGCAAATCGCATCCGATCGTTTTGTGTACGCGGGCTCCACATGGCCGGTCCTTTGGATAGGTTAAGCATGCGAAACTGTATGGTTGACTTGTCTGCGATGATCCCCGTGTATCCTCCCATGGCATCTATTTCCCGTACGATTTGGCCTTTCGCAACTCCACCTATGGCCGGATTACAACTCATTTGGGCTATTACTCCCATATTCATTGTAATCAGTAAAATTGATGATCCTAAATTGGCAGCAGCGGCTGCAGCTTCACAGCCCGCATGACCTGCACCAACTACTATTACATTATATTTTTTAAACATTTTTCTATTCTTGTTCCACGTGAAACGTGGTATTTATTTTATTTACAAATTTAAGTTTTCTTTACGTTCCACGTGAAACGCCTTATAAAATTTTACATAAAATCAGCAAGATATAACCACCTTTCCGATTTTTCATCTATTTCCTTTTGGATGGATTGAATTTCTTCAGCAATGGAAGATAATTTAAGGTGATCTGTTAGTTGATTCAGTTCTTCAGTCTTTAACTTTATATTTTGCTCCAATTTTTCGATTTCCTCCTCTAATTTAGTATACTCCAATTGCTCTTTGTAAGAAAGCTTTTTCTTCCCTTCTTTTGCAACTGGTTTTATCTGTTCTTGAATACTTTTTCTCTGCCTTTCTTTTTCCAACTTCTGAACTTCGTCTTGCTCCAGTTTAAAATCAGCATAATTTCCATTATAGATTTGTACTTTTCCTTTTCCCTCGAAAATAAAAAGTTGGTCCGTTAATTTATCTAATAAATATCTATCGTGGGATACCAAGATAAGTACTCCCTTATAGTTATCAAGAAAATCTTCCAGTACATTTAACGTGTCGATATCTAAATCGTTTGAAGGCTCATCAAGTATAAGGAAGTTTGGGTTCTTCATTAATACCCGCATAAGCTGAAGACGTTTTCTTTCTCCTCCGCTTAGTTTATTTACAAATCCAAATTGTTTTTCAGGAGGAAATAAGAAATGTGTCAATAGCTGGGAAGCCGTGATTACCTCTCCATTTGCCATCTCAATATAATCTGCGACATTCTTAACAACATCTAGTACACGGTCGTTTTCATTCACTTCCAATCCACCTTGTTTGTAGTAACCATATACAGTTGTCTCTCCAACAGCGATCACTCCTGTAGCAGGCTTTTCTTCTCCGGTGATTAAGTTTAGAAAGGTAGATTTTCCAGTTCCGTTTTTGCCAGCTAGACCGATACGATCTCCTTTTTTAAATATGTAGGAAAAATCCTGTATGATATCTTTTGCGCCATAACTTTTCGAAACGTTATCCACTTCTAATATTTTAGATCCCTGTCTACTTACCTTCACACTGAGTTGCACGGAATCGTTTCCTTTTATTGCTTTCGATTTTTCTTCTAATTCATAGTATGCATCGATACGCGACTTGGATTTGGTACCGCGCGCTTGGGGCTGACGTCGCATCCATTCCAGTTCGCGGCGAAGAAGATTTCTGCTCTTCTCTACCATCACTGCATCAATCGCTTCTCTTTCCGATTTTTTCTCTAGAAAATACGAATAGTTTCCTTTATAATTGTAAAGGTTGCCCCTATCCAGCTCGCGGATTTCCGTACAGATGTTATCTAAAAAGTAACGATCGTGAGTGACCAGAAGAACGGTTTTATTTCCTGTTGTCAATAGCTTTTCCAACCATTCAATGGTTTCAATATCCAAATGGTTGGTAGGCTCATCTAATATATATATATCAGGTTCGTCTATTAGAAGTTTGGCAAGTGCCAGGCGTTTTCGTTGACCTCCTGAAAGACTTTTAATATCCTGATGGAAATCCATAATGTTTAAACGATTAAGAATCGTCTTAATACTATGTTCATACTCCCAGGCATTCAATGAACTTATTTTTTCTGTAAGATCTTCTAATTTTTTCTGATCGATATCGGTTTCCAATAACAGCTCCTCGTACTCACGGATAAGACGTTGTTGATCGTTGTCTGTACTATAAATAAAATCGTTGATTGATTTTAATCCTGTGAAATCAGGATCCTGTTCTAAGAAACCAATTTTTATGCCTTTTTCTTTCACAACTTTTCCTGAAGTTGGTAAGATCCGTTCGGCTAAAATGGAAAGTAATGTTGACTTACCTGTTCCGTTTATTCCAACCAAGGCTACTCGATCCCCTTTTTGAAGGCCGAAATGTAAATCTTTAAAAAGCCATCGATCATGGAAGGAATGGCTTACTTGTTCTGTCGCTAAAATACTCACGTTATATCACCCTAAAATATATTCAGTCAATTTACACAGCAAGATACTTCCAAGAGATTTCTGCTCTCGGTAGTATGCATGGTGTTGATAATCAATATTTTACTATATATTTGATTATCAGTTATTTATATATCAAATCAATAATCTTTTTGATTGCTGACTAATTTTAAACTATCGGGTGGCGTTCTGAACGAGGTTTAGCACATACCATTTAACAAATGACTAATTCAAATGGTGTCCGTATAACCAATAATTTGGAACGCTCGCAAAAATAAAGAAATAGTTTCTTATTCGATGCGAAAAAAGCTTCGTTGTATGATTAATTGGCAATAATGATACTGCCTTGATAAAATTAATTCAACGCGTAATCTGCGATCAGATTGAAACGAGGTATTTCAACTTGAAAGCTGCTGTTGTCTAGTGTCCGGATCATATTATAATATCCTTCCATAAATCCGAATTCGCTATTGAGATTGCAACCCGAAGTATATTGATGGGTCTGTCCAGGTTCAATAATGGGTTGTTCGCCCACTACACCATCTCCCGATACTTCTCTATAATCTCCTTTCGCATCAAAAATTTTCCAATAGCGGCTTATCAATTGAACCGTGTAATCGCTCAGATTTTCTATGCTAATATGATAAGCAAACATAAAATGCTCACGGTCCGGATTTGAATACTCCGATTGATAGATGGTTTCAACCGAGATTTTTACGCCTTCTGTAATTTGTGTGATCATTTGAATGATGTTTATTGTTGTACTAAATATGTATGCTAAAATACTAATAATGAGTTTAAAATTCGAAATTATAATCATTTTAAAAGGTTAAATAATGCTAAGTTTAAAATTAGTATAGTCAAATGGAGCTTAATTAGTACGTTTGTATTATGGCAAATGGCATATTATATTTAATTCCTGTTCCATTGAGTGATGATGCAGCTTTCCAGTCGTTTACTCCTTATTTGGTGGAAACGATAAATTCATTGGACGAGTATATTGTGGAGAATGAAAAAACGGCACGTAAATTTCTAAAACTTGCCGGTTTAAAAATTCCGCAAAGCGAACTTAAAATTCATGATTATGGAAAACATGCGCGCGATAAAGGAAATATCAATGATTTTTTTGAAGGTCTGTCACAGGGTAAGAATGTTGGTCTGATGTCGGAAGCAGGATGCCCCGGTGTCGCCGATCCTGGTGCTTCGATTGTTGCGCGTGCGCATCAGCTAGGGATTAAAGTTGTTCCGCTTGTTGGACCTAGTTCTATTCTGCTGGCTCTGATGGCTTCGGGTTTCAGTGGTCAGAAATTTGCTTTTCATGGTTATCTGCCGATTGATAAAATAGAACGAGCCAGAGAAATTAAAAGTCTCGAGCTGCAGTCAGGGCGTGATAAACAAACGCAGATTTTTATTGAAACTCCTTTTAGAAATAATCAGCTTTTAGCAGATCTGCTGAAAACCTGTAAGCCTTCCACCTTACTTTGTGTAGCATCGAATGTGACAGCTCCAGATGAATTGATTCAAAGCCTCACAATAGCTGAGTGGCGAAAACGAAAGGATGATTTTCACAAGAGGCCTACTATATTTCTTTTGTATGTTTGATGGTTCTCCCCTACCCTACTTATAGGGTACTATATAATAAGCGCTATAAAATTGCTAGAAATAGGTTTTAGGTTATTTGCACATTATGAGTGAGTACTTACATTTTATATTTTATCTTTCAATTTTATTTGAGGATAGGATGAATAGAATGATTCGCTGTAAAACAAAGATAAATTGATATAAATTACTCAAAAATATAACGTTATGAATTACTGTAGATTATTGTATTTAATGTTTTGTTTTTCATTATGTTTTTTAGGTAAAAGTCTTTATGCACAGTCTCCTACCTATGTAATAGTTCATGGCGCATGGGGCGGTGCGTGGCAGTTTAAAAATACGGCCATCGAATTAGAGAAAAAAGGAAACAAAATTTATCGTCCCACGCTAACTGGCTTAGGTGAACGTTATCATTTAGCAGATACTGCTATTAGATTGCAGACGCATGTGAACGATGTTGTGAATACAATTTTGTTTGAGGACCTTCATGATATCATATTGGTTGGACATAGTTATGGTGGTATGGTTATAACGGCAGTAGCAGACAGCCTTCCGGATCGAATCAGAAAAATGGTTTATTTGGATGCTATCCTTCCTAAAGACCAACAATCAGTAATGGATTTGATGCGGAAACCGGATACGGATAATGGACTCTTGAAATTTGAAAAGGATGGCTACATTCTTCCCTTTTGGGTAAAAGATGATAATAAGTTTCCAAGAGATGTACCCCACCCTTTAAAAACAGTTACAGATAAGATTCATTTGATAAATCCGAAACGAAATAAAATTCCAACGACCTACATCTTAACGTATGAAGATGGCACAGCATTGGAGAAGGATGATTTTTATCCTTTTTACAAAGAGGCAAGAAATCTTGGTTTTAAAACGATCGAATTTGTTGGTGATCACAATCCGCAAATAAAGAAGCTGAAAGAATTAGTAGATTTGTTAGAACGTGAAAATAAATAAGCAATAGAAATTTCAATGACGCAAGAGGAACTAATAAAAGAATTAAGTAAGCCGGAGGTAATTTATACAGCCATGGCTATTGTAGCTATACGTATTATTGTGTGGCTATTGTTTGCAAATACGATCCGGAAAACGTTAAAATTAGTCGTTAGTGAAAATCGATTAATGACCCCTAATCAATCTTGGTTGGTCGCAATCCCTTTGGTAAATATTTATTGGAATTTTCAGGTCGCTACACGCTTGCGTGATTCGTTGATCAATGAATTCTATGACCGAAAAATTGCCGTTGAGGAGAATCCTACCTTTAGAAAGGGATCATTATATGCCTGGATTTATTTAGCAACAAATATTCCATTGCCATTATCTATTTCGGGCGTCTTAATCGTCATGCATTTTGTGACACTAGCTAATTATTGGTTTGAAATTAATGCCAACAAAAGAATTTTAGAAGAGCATAATAAATTTAGAGAAAAGGAGGTAATTGTAGACCATGAGAATTAAAGATGTCATTGACTATTTGGAGCGGCTTGCTCCTTTAGATTTACAGGAATCTTATGATAATGCTGGACTTATTGTGGGAGACGCGTATAAGGAGGTTACAAAAGTGCTCATTTCATTGGACTGTACGGAGGCTGTTGTACAAGAAGCTATTGATAAAGGCTGTAATTTAATTATTTCCCACCATCCTATTGTATTTAAAGGACTGAAGAAATTCAACGGAAAAAATTATGTGGAACGTACGGTTATTAAGGCAATCGAACATAAAATAGCCTTGTATGCGATTCATACAAACCTGGATAATGTTACGGGCGGCGTGAATACAAAAATTGCGACTAAACTAGGTTTGAAGAATCAGGCGATTTTGGAATCTAAAACAAATATTTTACGGAAAATGGTTGTCTTTGTTCCGAGAAGCCACGTTGAAGATGTTCGTCAGGCCTTATTCGATGCAGGAGCCGGAAAAGTCGGAAAGTATTACGATCAATGTAGCTTTAATACGGCAGGTTATGGTAGTTTTAGACCGTTGGCTGGTGCAGACCCTGCGATTGGAGAAGTTGGCATCCAAGAGCGTGTTGAAGAAACCCGGATAGAAGTGATTTATCTGAAAAGCATCGAGAGAAAGTTGCTTTTGGCGCTTTATGACGCCCATCCCTATGAGGAAGTAGCCTACGATCTGATTGATATTGCGAATAATGCCAGTGAAATTGGGGCTGGTATGATCGGAAATTTACCAGAACCAATGGATGAACTCGATTTTTTAGCTTATCTTAAGGAAAAACTTGGACTTCAAGTTATTCGTCATACAGCGCTATTGGGTAAAAAGGTTGGACGAGTAGCTGTCTGTGGTGGCTCAGGTGGATTTTTACTCGGGGCTGCCAAACGTTCGGGCGCTGATTTTTTTGTGACGGCCGATTACAAATATCATGAATTCTTTGATGCAGAAGGTGAAATCGTCATTGCTGATACAGGACATTTTGAGAGCGAACAATTTACGCAAGAATTATTGTACGACATTATTACGAAAAAATTTCCTAACTTTGCAACCTTAACAACAGAAATAGATACAAACCCTATAAAATACTACAGTTGATGGAACAAACCGTAGAACAAAAATTGAAAGCATTATGGCTTTTGCAAGCCATTCATACTAAAATAGATAAAATTCGCCAGGTTCGTGGTGAGTTACCTATGGAAGTTGCAGATCTTGAAGATGAGATTGCTGGTTTAGAAACTCGTATTGAGAAGATCAGAATAGACTTAGACGATTTAGAAGATTCGATCGTTAAGCGTAAAAACATGATTAAGGATGCCCAAGCTGCTATCAAGAAATATGAGTCGCAGTTAAATGAGGTAAAGAATAATCGTGAGTATGACGCTATTTCAAAAGAGATTGAAATCCAAGGTCTTGAGATTCAGGTTTGTGAAAAGAGAATTAAAGAAGCAGAATTCGAGATTCGCAACAAGACAGAAAACTACGATACTACTGTAGGTAATCTTGAGTATAGCAAAAACGAGCTTGAGGGAAAAAAGAAAGAATTGGAAACCATTACTTCTGAAACTCAAAAGGAAGAAGATGGATTATTGGCAAAAGCTACTGAAGCTGAGGCTAATATAGAAGATCGGTTGAACAAAGTATATTATCGTCTTCGTAATTCATTCAAGAATGGACTTGCTGTGGTTTCAATTGATCGCGATAGCTGTTCAGGATGCCACAATAAAATTCCTGCTCAAATGCAGTCGGAAATCCGCCAGCGCAAAAAAATTATTATTTGCGAACATTGTGGACGTGTTTTAGTTGACGAAGGTATTGTATTGGAAATCGAACAAGAGTACGGTTTTTAATCTTTCATAAAGAAAAGCCCTGCTATTTTTAGCAGGGCTTTTTTTTTTAATCATTTTTTTATGCAACTTTGTTGATATACTAACTAGGTCCACTGTGCAAAATCGTAGTTTTGTATGTGGTAAATTTTAACCTTAACATGTTTATGAATAGAACTCACTTCAAGCTAATTGCAGCATTTTTGGTCGGAACAACTTTTCTATCAGCAAAAGCGCAAGAAACCTTATTACTTCGAAACCCAAGTATAAGCGCTAATAATATCGCTTTTGTGTATGGTGGAGATATTTGGATTGCAGACAAAAATGGCACTAATCCGAGACGACTAACAACCAATCCTGGTGTAGAGCAGAATCCGATGTTTTCTCCTGATGGTAAGAAAGTGGCATTTACAGGCAACTATGACGGAAATACTGACGTCTATGTAATACCTGTAGCAGGAGGTGAGCCCAAGCGTATCACTTATCATCCCTCTTCGGATGTATTACGTGGGTGGCTTAACAATGATGAAGTATACTATACAACATCGCGAGATTTTACCTATGCTTTAAGTCCGCGATTATATAGTTCCAATATACAAATGTCAGGAATGGACAAGGCATTGATGATGCCTGAAGCCACGCAGGGCAGCCCTTCTGCGGATGGTCGCTATTGGGCCTATATCAAGAATACCGATCCGACAGAAAGAGACCGGGTAGCCTTTAAACGTTATCGGGGTGGCGGTATGCCGACAATTTGGATATTCGATACGAAAACCAAAGAAATAGAAGCAATTCCGCAAGTTAAAAGCAATGATGTTAAGCCACTATGGTTGGGTAATAAGGTTTATTTCTTGTCTGACCGCGATAAAATTGTTAATATCTTCAGTTATGATACCAAAACCAAGAAGATAGATAAATTAACAGATTTTAGAGACTATGATGTACGTTCACTCAATGGTAATGGCGCAGAATTGATTTTTGAATATGCTGGAACACTCAATACGTTGAGTTTAAGCAATAATAAAGTGACTCCGCTACATATCAGTGTAAACACGGATGTGATGTATAAAAGGCCGTTTTATAAAGATATCAAGGATGATATACGTTATGCTACGCTATCACCAACTGGTCAGCGCGCACTATTTGAGGCGAGAGGAGAGATATTTACAGTGCCAAAAGAAAAGGGGGAGGCTCGAAATTTATCAAATTCACCGGGTTCTCATGAGCGTTTTCCAGATTGGTCTCCAAACGGTAAATGGGTATCTTATATTTCAGAACAAAAATGGGTCCTATCAGTTGGTGCTGACAGATCAGTTCGGAAAAGATAAACCATTATATTTTAATTTGGGTGAAACTAATTTCTATTTTGAGCCGACTTGGTCGCCCGATTCAAAAAAATTATTTTACAATGATTCGCATCTTAATCTGTATTATATTGACATCGCTTCTAAAGCAGTTGTCAAAGTTGCTGATGATAAATTAAGTGGGCAAACAGGGCGGGTATCTAATCATTTCCAGCCAAGCTGGTCTCCAGATTCTAAATGGATATCCTTTATTCGTACGCTGGAAAATGGAGTACCTGCTGTATTCATGTACAATTTGGATACAAAGAAAACCCAACAGATCACCGATGGCATGAGCTCTGCTCGTAATACGGCATTCTCTCAAGACGGTAAATATTTATTTTTTACAGCAAGTACAAATACGGGTTTAACGAATTCTGGTTTACATATGTCCGCTGTACAGCGTAACGTAGATTATGCAGTCTATGCTTTTATCCTGTCGAGCAAAACACCATCATTCTTTAAAAACGATAGTGATGATGAGCAAATCCGTGAAGAAAACGCAGATAAAAAGGAAGAAGGAGAAACTAATAAAAAGGAGCGCTTAAAAGAAAACGATAAGAAATCTCCTAAAAAAGATAAAAAGGAAGTCGCAGTGGCAAGCAAGCCAATCGACAAATCTATTCAGGTCGATTTCGATCGTATAGAAAATCGAATTGTCGCGCTGCCTTTACCGGCAGGTCCTTATTGGAACCTAAATGGTTTAGTACCTAATCAATTGACCTATCAACGCGGTGGAACGATTGGTGCCTATGATTTTAAGGAACTCGAAAATAAAACCTTAGTGGAAAATGCACGTAGTTATGTTATTAGTGCTGATGGTAAGAAAATGTTGTACCAAACGGGAAATGGTTTTAATATCGTAAATGCTGGGCAAAAAGTTGCTTCACCTACTGCTGGAGAAATCAAATTAGCTGGAATCCAGCAACTGGTGGATCCCGCAGCGGAATGGAAGCAGGTGTTCAATGAAGTTTGGTCAATGCAAAAGGATTATTTTTACGTGGAAAATATGCATGGTGCCGACTGGAAAGCAATGAAAGCTAAATATGAAAAATTCCTACCTTTTGTCAACCATCGTTCTGATCTTGGTTATTTATTGAATGAAATGATGGGAGAAATGGTCGTAGGACATAATTATATTTATCCAGGAGATCAGCCTTCTACACCTTCAGTTTCTGTTGGTGTGCTTGGAGCAGATTATACGCTAAAGAATGGTTACTATCAGATCGCTAAATTATTTACGCGCCTAGAATGGAATCCTTCTTTCAAAGCACCATTGGCTGAACCTGGATTGAACATCAAGGAAGGAGATTATATTGTTGCTGTGAATGGTATAGAATTGACTGAAGATAGAGATATCTATAGCTTATTTGACAATACTGTGGGCAAGCAAGTGATGCTCAAGATCAATTCAAAACCTTCGTTGGTTGGCGCACGTGAAATCATTGTTAAACCGATTTCTTTTGGCGATGAAATGAACTTGCGTAGCATGGAATGGGTAGAGCGAAACCGTAAAAGAGTGAATGAATTGAGTAATGGCCAAATAGCTTACGTGTACATGCCGAACACCGGTCCTGAGGGGTATACTTATTTCAATCGTTATTACTTCGCTCAGATGGATAAAAAGGCTCTTCTGATGGACGAACGGAACAACGGTGGCGGATGGGTTGCTGATTATGTGATCGACCTCTTGTCTCGCGAGTTAATTGCCGGCTGGGGCATTCGTGATGGAAAGGGATTCACGACACCCGGTAACGGTATTTATGGACCGAAAGCCATGATCATCAATGAAAATGCCGGTTCGGGCGGTGATATGATGCCTTATATGTTCCGTTTTAAGGGATTAGGCAAATTGGTTGGGCGTACCACAATGGGAATCTTAGTGGGTATCAGCGGTTATCCTCCATTGCTGGATGGAGGCCGGATAACATCTCCAAATTTTGGTGTATATGATTTGAAAGGAAATTGGATCATTGAAAATGAAGGAGTTGCCCCAGATGTGTTTATCGAACAATTACCAAAGGATCTTTTAGAAGGTCGTGATCCTCAACTTGAAAGAACGGTAAAGATCTTGTTGGAAGAAATGAAAACTTATCCGTACAAAAATTTGCAAAAACCAGCCGATCCTATCCGGGTGAATTAAAATACTGTAAATATTAAGGGCTTTGAAATTTATCAAAGCCCTTTTTTATGCGATTGGATGATATACAATAGCAACTTTTGATGATTTTGAATGGAGCAGCATTAGGCTGAATATTGGCTTTACCTGCTTTTATTGTTATCTTTAGCGTATATTTAATACTTATGTTTCCCGAACAAACTACTTCTCCCTTTCAATCTTTGTTGCGTTTGATCTTAATGGTCATCGGTTTTACATTTGTATCACAAGTTTTCTATATTATCCTGCTGTTCTTTTATTATAAGATGACCGGACAGGTGTTTTCTATTGGGGTCATTATGAATGGTTCTGCCAATGAGATGCGATTATTGTTGCTAATGAGCAGTCTCGGATCTTTTGTAATTCCGGCCTATTTGATGAATATGTATGAAGGCTATGGGATTAAATATTTCCAATCCAGCTATAGACCTAAGGTGGCACAGTTTGCCTATGTTTTATTTGCTATGCTCGCTTTTATGCCTCTTATGAGTCTGATCGGTCACTGGAATGAATCCTTACAATTGCCTGATAATATGCAATCGTTGCAACGTTGGATGGAGCAAAGTGAAAAGGATTCGGGGAATTTGGTTCGCGGTATTATCATGGAATCAGGTATTGTTGGCTTTCTGTTCAACATCATTGTACTGGCATTGATTCCCGCCATCGGAGAGGAACTGTTATTTCGAGGTGTTTTACAAAATATAGTCGGGAGATGGTTGCATAATCCCCATGTTGTTATCTGGATTGTAGCGGTTATTTTTAGTGCAATACATCTGCAATTTTTTGGTTTTATCCCCCGTATGCTATTAGGGGCATTTTTTGGCTACCTTTATTTATGGAGTAAAAATATTCTGCTAGCCATCTTTGGGCATTTTGTGAATAATGCTGGAGCTACAGTGATGTCATTCTATTATGCTAGGCTAGGAAAAAGCTATGATGAGCTCAATGCATTTGAGTTACAATCTTGGTGGATATATCTTGTAGCCTTCATTTTTACTCTTATTTTTGTACTCTTATTTTATCGAACAACGCAAAAAGAAAACAATGGAGAACGATTGGAAAAAAATTAAAACATATACAAATGCTATTCAGGCGGAGATAGTCAAACAAATGTTGGAAGAGCATGGAATTCCTGCCGTTGTTTTGAATAAGCAAGATTCTTCTTATCTATTTGGAAAAATTGAACTTTATGTCAACGAAGGATCTATCGAAATGGCTGAACGATTAATTGAGGAAGCAGAAGGGGATATTAATTTATGAAAACAAGAGCAATAACAGGAGTGATCTTTGTAGCTGTCATGATAGCAGCTACTCTTTTCGGGGCATACGTTTACTCCATCTTTTTTACATTGCTCAGTACATGGTGCCTTTATGAATTTTATGGGATCGTTTCGTCGGATGAACGCGCACCAAATAAGATGATTGGTATAGTCATGGCCTTGGTACTGTTTGTTGTGGGATCCTTAATCTCGATGAATCTGCTTGCGGTAAAATTTTTAGCACTGATTATTCCATTTATAAGTGCGACTTATATTATCTCACTTTTTCAGAAGAGAACTTTTCCTTTTAATGATATTGCCTATACTTTTTTGGGAATAGCGTATGTTACATTACCTTTTTTCCTATTTTCCAAATTAGGATTTATGGAAGGAACTTTTAACTATGCGTTGCCCTTAGGTTTTTTGATCTTATTGTGGACAAACGATACAGGGGCATATCTCGCTGGACGAAGCTTCGGCAAACGTAAACTATTCGAACGGATCTCGCCAAAGAAGACATGGGAAGGTTTTTTCGGTGGATTGATTTTAGCAATTGTTGCTGCAGTGAATCTGGAGAAGTATTTTGGTGATCTACCGCTCTGGCAATGGATAAGTATTGCGGCAATTATCAGTATTGTTGGAACCTTGGGTGACTTAGTTGAGTCGATGTTAAAGCGTAGTTTGCACGTAAAGGATTCTGGAAATATATTGCCCGGACATGGAGGTTTTTTAGATAGATTTGACGGGCTATTATTAGCGGCTCCTATGGTCTATGTTTTCTTACTTTTAATCAATTGATTGTAATATGAGTCACATTCAAAATTCTACATTTGATTTTTTAACGGAATTGAAAGCCAATAATTCCCGGGAATGGTTTGCCGATAACAGAGCTAAATATGAGGCTGCATTGGCTGACGTAAGAAGCTTTTTAACGGATTTAATAGCGGCTTTAAGTGAGTTTGACCCTAAAATCAATACTTCCATACAGGCAAGTAAATGTTTGTTTCGTATTTACCGTGATACACGCTTTTCAAATGATAAGACACCTTATAAAAGTTGGTTTGGAGCGGGAATTTCAGTTGATGGAAGAAAGTTGCAGGGACCAGAGTACTATATTCATATTGGAGCAGAAAATTCATTTATTGCCTGTGGATATTGGCGTCCAGAAAAGCAACATTTAGAGGCAATAAGACAAGAAATTGATTACAGTGGTAATAAATTGGATGAAATTTTAAAAACAGTATTGACAGGCGGTAATATTGCACTTTTCAAAGAAGATTTACTGAAGCGTGCCCCTGCGGGCTATAGCGAGGATAATCCTTTTATTGACTTTATCAAATTGAAAAGTTTTGTGTTGGAAAGATCCTTAACTATTAAGGATTTATCTGCAAAAAATGCGTTAGATAATATCGTGGCTTCCTATAAAAGTATGCTTCCTTTCAAAGAGTTTTTACAAGAAGCCATCGATACGGACTAATTATTCCGGTAAGCTGATTTTGCCCATGCAGACAGCGGGCGAATCTTTAATTTGCGCTACATTGGATTTGTTGCCTACCAAAGTTTCATTTGCTAACAAAGCAAAGAGGACGGCCTCTTTTGCATCTGGATTGATACCTAATGTTGCAAAGCTTTCAACTTTACAGGTAGGTAAGCTCCTTTTGATGTAATCAAACAGCAATGGATTGTGCAGTCCACCACCACTTATATATACAGCCACATCAGATAGTCCTTCTGACTGCTTTTGGATGCCGTTGACCATCGCAAGAGCCGCAAAGCGATTGAGGGTTGCCATGACGTTTCCATGTGGAATATGAGTTGTTTTCGAACACTCTTGCGCCTTTTCGAGATAAGCGAGATTAAATAGTTCTGGCCCGGTGGTTTTTGGAAAGGGCAGTGTTAGAAATTCTTCTGTTAATAATTGATTCAATAGCGCATCATTTACTTGTCCCTTTTTGGCCATATAGGCATCTCTATCCATCTCCTGATTAAAATTAGCCTTCATGTATTGGTTCATCATTGTGTTGCCTGGACCGAGATCTGTTGCATAGGCTTTCAATTTTGTTTGATGGCTTGGGATAAAGGTGAAATTAGAAATACCGCCAATATTCAGTAAGAATCGATTCTCTGTTGTATGCGAGAAAAGTAGATAGTCGCCATACGCCGCCAAAGGTGCCCCTTCCCCTCCCGTAGCAACATGTTTCTGTCTAAAGTCAGACAGGGTTATGATGCCGGTATTTACGGCAATATGATCTCCATCGCCGATCTGTAAGGTACTATTAGGCCAGTTGCGGTCTTTGGTTAATGATTGGGGAGCATGGTATACCGTTTGCCCATGGCTGGCTATACAATCAATCTCGCTGCTTGGTATATTCCACTGTCGTAATGCTGTATTGATTAATTTGGCATGTGTGACTCCAATATAAGCATTGAGTCCCGAAAATAACTGTTGGTCGATATTTCGTTTTGCAAAGACTTCACGGACTCTTGCTCTAAAATCATCCTCATACTCCATTGTAGCAAAATTCTCTAGCTGTATTTTTGTTGTTTTACCTGCATTTTCTATGCGGCATACTGCGATATCAAGACCATCCAGGGAAGTGCCAGACATCAGTCCAATAATAAGTCGCGCTTTCTTTCGTGAAATTTGGTAAAGTCTTTCGATTTGAGGATTCATAGCTTAAAATTAAGTACAAAAATGTTATGATGAATATCATTTTTGACAATTGAAGATATTTTGTAACTTCACGGCATTAAAAATCAAAAAATTAAATACAATGAATTTTCCAGCAGAATTGAAATACACCAAAGATCACGAATGGATTCGTGTTGAAGGTGATGAAGCAGTTGTAGGGATTACTGATTTCGCTCAACGTGAATTGGGAGACATCGTTTTTGTTGACATTAACACTGTAGGTGATGAAATTGCCGCAAATGAAGTTTTCGGAACAATTGAAGCTGTAAAAACTGTTTCTGATTTGTTTTTGCCTGTATCAGCTACAATTTTATCTGTTAATGAAGCTATTGATGCATCTCCTGAATTGGTCAATTCTGATCCTTATGGAGAAGGTTGGATTGTTCGTATTAAATTGAACAACGCTGCTGATGTAGATGCTTTGTTAACCGCTGAACAATACAAAGAAGAGATTAACGCGTAGTTTTAAAACTATCTATATGAAGAAAGGGACCTAATAGTCCCTTTTTTTTGTTCTAATTGATGGTTTATTGACTTTTTAATGTGGTCTTTATTTTGGCTTCCGGCATGTCTACATCGCTTATCATTTCAGTTGCCTTGGTAAGACAGGTTTTTTTATCCAAAACATAAAAACCTTGGAGATTACCAACTTGGTTTGCATCAGGACCAAACATCTTTCCTTCCACATTTACTTTGTAACCAAGCTCATTTGCCTCTATTAATGTCATTTTGCTTTCTACCATTATTCCTGAATCATCAGATTCTGTTTTTGATGTCCATGAATCTCCGATGGTAACAGGTTGCTCAGGTAATACAGTGCTGATATTTTCGAACATACTTTTGTCAAACGGCATATTGATTCCTTCAGGTAATTTGATATCCGATGACTTACCAATTTGGTTTACATTGAAGGTTATATTGTTTTCTAGCAGCTTGCCTAAAGTCGCATGCATCTGCTTAGAAAAATCATTAGCTTCTGGATTTTTTGAGTCATATGACATGTCCATTCCCGCCATATTCATTTTCATATTGATTCCTGTGTATTTTAAATCAAATGCGAATAAATTATCTTTTGTTGCTGTATTGGTTATATCAAACCCCATATTGAGATCTGTAGTCATTTTTTGACCAGCGGCGTCGATGTCCATAGTCATACTCAGGTTTTGTGAAATTTTCTTTCCTGCATCCGGATTTACGCGTAGTGTATATTTCTGTTGTGCGGAAGCCGAGAGAACAAAGAAAGCAAATACCGCTATCAATGAGGTTATTCTTATTTTTTTCATATCTATAATTTTTATGTTTTTATCAGTAATAATTGGGCAATTTAAATATATAAAAAAATCCCTTCTACATGGTAAAAGGGATTTAGATTTTTATAAATAATAAAAATTACTTTTTGATATAAGATACTTCTTTAACAGCTTTTACAACTTTTTCGACGCTAGGCAGAGCCGCTTCGATTAACGTTGGAGCATAAGGAAGTGGTACATCGGCGCAATTTACGCGTATTACAGGCGCATCTAGATAGTCAAATGCATTGCGCTGAACATTGAATGCTAAATCTGTAGAAATAGATGCCAATGGCCATGCTTCTTCTACAATCACTAAGCGATTCGTTTTCTTAACAGATGCGATGATTGTTGGGTAATCAATTGGACGTACGGAACGCAAATCGATTAATTCAACGCTTACGCCTTCTTTTTTCAATTCTTCCACTGCAGGAATGACAACGCGAGGAAGCATTTTACCAAAAGATACAACAGTTACATCTGTACCTTCTTGGATAATGTTTGCTTTTCCAATTTCCAAGTAATATTCTTCTTCAGGAACTTGTCCTTTATCGCCGTACATCACTTCAGATTCCATAAAGATGACAGGATCTGGATCTATAATCGATGATTTTAATAGACCTTTAGCCTCATATGGGTTAGAAGGAACCACCACTTTTAAACCTGGCGTATTTGCGAACCAGTTCTCGAAGTTTTGAGAGTGTTGAGCTGCAAGTTGGCCAGCATTTCCAGTAGGACCACGAAAGACCATTGGAATAGAGAACTGTCCACCACTCATTGAGTGGATTTTTGCGGCTGCATTGATCACTTGGTCAATAGCAACAAGTGAAAAATTGAATGTCATGAATTCCACAATAGGTTTTAAACCATTCATTGCCGCTCCAACAGCAATACCCGCAAAACCAAGTTCAGCAATAGGTGTATCAATGATACGTTTTGCGCCGAATTCATCAAGCATACCCTGACTCACTTTGTAAGCTCCGTTATACTCAGCAACTTCTTCTCCTAATAAAAATATTTTGTCGTCTTTACGCATTTCTTCGTTCATCGCTTCACGAAGTGCTTCTCTGAATTGTATTTCTCTCATCAGTTGTAAAATAGTGTCAATTTTTAGATTACAAATCTACTATTTAAAATTGATATTTTGAAGATTTGAACACGCTAATTGTATAGTTTTATGTCATTTTTTAAGATGTAAATGACTTTCGTATTAAATTTTTAAATATAAGTTGCTTAGATATTCCAATGTTTTTATAAGTGCCTTATTACTATTCATTATAGCTAACGGAATGTTCCACGTGGCACGGTTTCTTTTTTCTACGTAATTCGAAATACCACGAATCTCTATAACGGGAACAGCCATTTTGTCCGCAGCAAAGAAAACAGCAGCTCCCTCCATACTCTCTACGAGACTATTGGGATGGAGCTTTAGGATTTTTTCAATACTTTCTGTACGACCATGTACTTTGTTTACGGTAATGCCCTCCCCCTGCTTTAGAAATGGGAGGCGAAGCTCTTTGTCGGCTAATAAGCACGAGGAAAATTTGGACTTTCCGTAGCCCAATTGGTCTATTGGAATAAAGTTATGCCCGTCTTCTGCGCCAAGCTCAATAAATGACTCTGAAACTACTTGGATGACCGAACCTATTTCAACATGCCGATCCAAACATCCCCCTATTCCTATATTAATAAGAAGATCATATTTTTTTTCATGAAGTACTCTTCCTAGCGCAAAGGCTGTGGCTACCATACCGACACCAGTAATGAGGGTATCGCATCGATCGTATGTTGATGCCACTTCCAGAAACGGCTGCAATTCAAATGATGTAGCCGCAACAACTAATATTTGCATGATGAACTTTTTTGATGGAAAATTACGAATTATCTTGCATGCAAAAGTCTTTATATAACAAAATATAGTACCTGTTATTTGTCCAACTGACAGATTTGAGTTTTATTTATACAAAGGATGATTTGGTGTCAGCTAACGATATGATTACTGATAAGCTCAATGGAGCGTCATTGTTTTAGACATTCAAAAGTTAAGAGTCGCTATTAAATTATTATACATTAATATTGTTTCAATAGCTATTTAGTTTAGCTTTTAATTAGGGATAACAAAGGTTGAATCTAAACTAAACCTATTTAAATGCTAAATCATATCTAAAGAAAAATTACGTAAAAGAGCCAATATGGTATGAATACTGCTATTCTCCTAAAGCGTAAGCAAATGTTTGGTTTTCAAATTTTTATCCATTCGTTTGCTAACAGGTTAAGACTTGGACTACCGAACTCCTATCGCTGTTGGATAAAGAATGGCAGAGGCACTTCATTATATTACGATATTCTGACGGCATTCCTCAAATTGAAATGTTAAAATTGCGCCTAAAGCCTTATCTTTGTATATTATGGTATTTATAACTCGTCGTGAACGTTTCTGTGCTGCGCACAAGCTCTATCGTGAAGACTGGAGTGAGGAGCAGAATGAACAGGTCTTTGGCCTTTGTGCCAATCCGAATTGGCATGGGCATAATTATGATCTTTATGTCACAGTTAAAGGAAATATTAATCCAGAAACTGGTTTTTTGATTGACCTAAAGATTATGAAGGAAATAATCAATCGTAGCATAATCGATAAGGTTGATCACCGTAATTTTAATTTAGATGTTGATTTTATGCAGGGTGTGATGGCTTCAACTGAAAATATCGCAATCGAAATATTTAAGATTCTAAAACCCTTGTTTGATGAACAGGGAGTAATTTTACATAGTGTCCGTTTGCACGAAACAGAAAATAATTACGTCGAATATTTTGGCGATTAAACTTTAATACATTTAAATAGTAAAAACTATGAGTCAGCACTCATTTGACAACGAAGAGTTGGATGGATATATTAAGATCGACAAATACAATACTGAAAAGGTAGAACGAATCGCTTCTCATTATACCGATATATTGGCATGTCTTGGAGAAGATCCCAAACGCGAAGGTTTAGTAAAGACGCCAGAGCGTGTTGCGAAAGCGTTGCAATTTTTGACCCATGGCTATGATATTGATGCTGGAGAGGTGTTACGTGGAGCAATGTTTGAAGAAGACTATAGTCAAATGGTTGTCGTAAAAGATATTGAAGTCTATTCTCTTTGTGAACACCACATGTTGCCTTTCTTCGGTAAGGCCCACATTGCTTATATTCCTAACGGACATATTGTTGGATTGAGTAAAATACCACGTGTTGTTGATATTTTTGCACGTCGCCTTCAAGTTCAAGAGAGGCTCACTAATGAGATCAGGGACTGTATCCAAGAAACTTTGGGGGCGCTGGGCGTAGCTGTTGTCATGGAATGTAAACACATGTGTATGGCCATGCGTGGTGTGCAGAAACAAAATTCTGTGACAACAACTTCTGCATTTACGGGAGCTTTTCAAAATGATGTAACGCGATCCGAATTTTTACGCTTAATCACAGCTGATCTTGCGTAAATTCTTTATAGTGCAATACTAAAAAAAGCCTTCTAAAAAATCGTATTTTAGGAGGCTTTTTCTTTGGAGAAATTCTGATCTGAAATAAAATTTTAAATTGGAGATGTTGGGTTTTTATGCGTTTGAGGCAATTTTAAAAAAACGTCCTTTACAAAAGCTTTATTGTATTTAATTGATAATCAGGTTTTAGTAAAAAAAAGTTTTTATACTAAACATGTTTTTTGGTACCTTTGCGGTTATGGAAATTGTTGACAGCGATTTAGAGTCCTATTTGGAACATACTACAGACGGAGAAAATTCGTTACTGAAAATGGTAAATCGGGATACTTATTTGAAGGAAACAATGCCCCATATGTTGTCTGGACATTACCAGGGAAGAGTTCTTTCTTTATTGAGCAAATTGGTTGCTCCCAAGCGTATTTTAGAGATTGGAACTTTTACGGGATACGCAACTTTATGTCTCGCTGAAGGGCTGAAAGAAGATGGATTATTACATACCATTGATATCAATGCAGAGCAGCAGGAAAGGGTGCAAGGTTATTTTGATGAATCGCCATTTGCTGATAAGATCAGGTATCACATTGGCGATGCGGCGGTAATACTACCTACATTGAATGAAACATTCGATCTAGTATTTATCGACGCAGACAAGAAGAGAAATTTATTTTATTTCGAAACGATAATAAATCAAGTTCCGTCTGGGGGACTTATTTTGATTGACAATGTCTTATGGAAAGGTAAGGTATTAGATTCAAAACCAGACAACCAAACAAAGCAGATCATTGATTTGAATGCACGTTTAGCTCAGGACAAGCGCGTAGAAAAGGTGATATTACCAATTCGAGACGGACTTTTTGTATTACGCAAAAGGTAATTTGTGAACTAAAACATTCTTCATGAATTTAAAACAATTAAAAAGCTTTGTACTGGTACTAGCTTTGGGAACTTTTGGATTAACAAAGGTTTCCGCTCAAAGTAATGCGGCATATGTCGATAAGTACAGTCCAATAGCAAAAGAAATGATGGAGGAACATGGTGTTCCGGCATCGGTTATCTTAGCCATCGCCATGCATGAAAGCGGAAATGGTGGTAGCAGGGTAGCAAAGAATTTGAATAACCATTTTGGTGTCAAAGGAAAGAACAATAGTACCGTTATTCGGTCAGCTTACAAAGGTTATCGGTCAGTATTAGACTCGTACGATGATTTTGTAGGAATAGTGAAAAGAAAAAAGACTACTCAAAGTCTTTTTGATAAACATCCGGGTGAAAAATACGAAGCTTGGGTAAAAGCGATTGCTCGTTCAGGGTACTCCACGAGTAAAGGTTGGACAGCAAAAGTACTCGCTACAATTAGACAATATCATTTGGATATGTTTGATCATGATGCTAAGCAAAACAAATTCTCGTCAACTAAAAAATAAGCACTAAGCACAACATTACTGCATGAAGAAGTTTTTTTATGGCATGTTTGTACTCATGATGTTGGTTACATCATGTTCAAGTCGGAGGGGCACATTATCGTCCCCTAAATCTGGCTCCAGTTCAAAAACTTCTTCATCCCCTTCTGTTGGGCGGCCCACCATGGCGGGGAACGATTACATCAATCATTACAAAGAGGTAGCCATTGCAGAAATGAACAGATACGGTATTCCCGCCAGCATTAAACTGGCTCAGGCACTGCTTGAATCAGGTAATGGGAATAGTTATCTGGCGCGCGAGGCGAATAATCATTTTGGTATTAAATGTGGCGGAGTGTGGAAAGGAAAATCCGTAACCCGTCCTGATGATAATATTAATGATTGCTTTCGTGTTTATGACAGTCCCGAACAATCGTTTCGAGATCATTCTGAATTTCTGTTGAGGCCTCGGTACGCCGCGCTCTTTAAATTGGATAAAAATGATTATAAAGGTTGGGCTAAAGGCTTGAAAGCCGCTGGGTATGCCACCAATCCACGTTATCCTGAATTGCTGATCGAAATGATCGAAAGATATCATCTTGATCAATACGACCGCGGTGAATCGCCGCGTGAAAAAGTTGTTCGAGAAGAAACGGTGCAGGTAGAGATCGTTCAGAATGTACAAGAAGCCCCCCCTCGGTTGTAAAAACAGAAGCCATCAAGAGCCCCGTAGCTATGCGTATTCATGAGGTTAAAGCTCAGGATACGTTGTATTCGCTCAGTAAGCTATATAATGTATCTGTCGATCAGATTAAGGCTTTAAATGGCCTTACGGATGATGCGCTATCTTTGGGTCAGCTTTTGGTTATATCTAAATAGTTACGCTTTAAAAGATGTTAAATATTTCACTTTTGTATCGCTATATAGTAGTTTTACGATAGTGATATTTATACGATATATTTTTCTACTTATTGCCATTGGGGCTTCCACTTCAGCACTTTTTTGCCAAGATAAAAAAGTGGAGGGTATTGTTTTTGATAAAAATACCAAACAGCGTATTGGAAATGTAAAGCTCGCCAATTTGCGAACAGGGGAGGTTAATTATAATACAATCAAAGGTGAATTTGTCTTTAATGCACAGTTAGGAGATCATATCGTAGCGATGAGTAAGGGATACTTTTCAGATACACTTCTTGTAGATGAAAAGGGATTATTACTTTTTCATCTAGTACGCGAATCTTTTTATATCGAAGAGGTTCAGGTTTACGCACGCAAGAGTCCCGAAGAAATTTTGGAAAAAGCAAAAGTAGATTATGAAAAGGCATATCGTTTGGCAGGTTATGGTGATGTATTTTCTGTCGGGCCAAATGGTGCTGGTTTAAGCATCAATTCAATCTACAGTTTATTTAGCAAAGAGGCCAAACGAGCACGCCGATTGACTAAAACTATTGAAAATGACTATAAGGAAAATGTGATCGATTATAAATTTTCGAAGGAACTTATCAGTAAAGTAACTGGGCTGAATAGTGAAGAATCGGAACGATTTAGAAGGATATTCAGACCCTCCTATTTCTTTATTCTTGCAGCAAGTGATTATGAACTGGCAAATTATATCAAGAATTGCTATTCACGGTATCAATTGAATCCTTCGCAATATTTTATTGAGCCTTTTCCAACAATTAATTTTAAATTAGTACCGTAAACAAAAAAATAGACGTTTTCAGAATGAAGTTATTTAATTTTGTCGGCATGGCTATGCTCTGCCTTTCTATTACTGGCTTAAAGGCACAGGATCTGAAAGATCTTAGAGCAAAACCAGATACTGTAATTTCTGTACAGAAAGATCAACCTTTAAATATTAAAACCATTCGTCCTGTGGTTCCCAAACTGAACCTAGAAGTAGATTATTGGAAACATTGGACAAAATTTGGGATCAATTTAAATCAGGCATCATTTAATGATAATTGGAAAGGGGGCGGTGTCGGTTCTATTGCTGTTGGGTTGAATGCCAATCATAAATCGGATTATACCAGAGACAATTTCAATTTCGTGACTGAAGTTGATTTACGTTATGGAAAAATAAAGAACACCAATAATATTGCGAAGAAAAATAATGACCGTATATTTTGGGATAATAAGCTTTCCTATAAATTGTCAGCCAATTGGGCTTTGTTTACATCGGTGACCTTTGAGTCTCAATTTGACGCAGGGTATAAGTATAAAACGGTCAATGGTAGGGATACCATTGATTATATAGAAAATGCTTTTATGGCGCCAGCTTATTTGACGGAGTCTTTCGGTCTTGAGTACAAGCCCAGCAATGAGTTCTCGTTACGTTTTGGTACGGGTACTGCTCGTCAGACCTTTATTTTGGATGATCGTGTTAGACCTCGCTCTGGGGAGGGTTTTTTCGCAAAATATGGATATTATAGGGATCCAAACAATCCAAGTGTGGGTACCGGCGAAAGATTCGGTGTAAAGGAAGATCGTACTTTTGCAAATGCATTGGCATTCCAGTTAACCGCGAACTTGGACAAAAACTTCACAGATAAATTGAATGTAAAGGCACGTTATAATCTTTTTGCCGATTATGAGAAACTTTCCGATCCAACGCACCGTTTGGATGTAACCGTAACAGCGAAAGTTACCCGTGTAATCAATGTGAACTTGAATGGTATTATGATTTATGATCCGGATGTGATTTCCAAAGTGCAATTGAGTCAGTCCTTGGCCATGGGAATTGTATATAGTTTACCAAAATAATGATTAGACCTGTGTCAGTAGGAATATTACTGTGCTCATTGCTGTCTTTGGCAAGTTGTAAGTCGAAGGTACAGCCGGCGATTTTGAAACCTTTAATAACATCTGCTGCTTCTCCGGTGGTTTTGGAGCAGCAAATTGTGACGCAGCCGGATACCAGTTTATTGACACCAGAGGAAAGAAAGATCATCTTTTTACAGAAATCCGGAAGCCATTCTTATTGGCGTCAAGAAGAGGCTATTCATTATGATGTACGCAAGCCAAATTTTGTTATTATCCACCACACCGCGCAAGACAGCATCGGTCAGACAATTAAAACTTTTCAGATCCCGAGGACTAAAGTGAGTTCACATTATGTTATCGGCCGAAATGGAGAGATTATACAAATGTTAAATGATTATGTACGCTCTTGGCATGCTGGGGTTGCTAAATGGGGCTCTATCGTAGATATGAACTCATGTTCTATTGGTATTGAGCTGGATAATAATGGTCGAGAACCTTTTCCTGATGCACAAATTAATTCGTTGATGACGGTGCTGGATACCTTGAAATCTCGCTATTTAATACCGACAAATAATTTTATTGGCCATGCTGATATTGCACCGGCAAGGAAGAACGATCCAAGTGTGTTTTTTCCCTGGAAAAAGCTGGCGGAACGGGGTTTTGGAATTTGGTATGATGAAGGGCAGCTTGTCGCCCCCCCAGATGGTTTTAATGCGATAGATGCGCTTAAAATTATCGGGTACGATACGTCTAATCTTAAAGCAGCGATTGTTGCCTTTAAAAGAAAGTTCATTGTAAGAGATACAACTCCTGAGCTGACCATATACGATAAGAGCGTATTGTACAACATTTATAGAAAATATTAAACTTGTACGATCAATCGTTTTTGTTTTATTGTGAATAGATTATATCGTCTTCCAATTCGCTTTTTTTATTCCCAGTTCAAAGAGATAAGCGATCAGCATAACGGCCAGACAGCCGATAAGGTTTAACCATAGAAACGGTATTTTATCCATTAACCAAATACCAATTACGATCACTTCTGAAAGTATGGCGGCAATAAAAACTGCATTGCCCCTGATTTTTCTCATATAGAAGGCTACGATAAAAATACCTAGGATCGTACCATAGAATAACGAACCTAAGATATTGACTGCTTCGAGAAGATTACCTAACCTATTCGCATATAAGGCTACCAGGATAGTAAATATGCCCCAAATCAGTGTAAATAGACGAGACCATAGTAGGTCTTGTTTTTCAGATGATTTGCGGTTAATAAATCTTTTGTAAATATCAATTGTTGTGGTAGAAGACAGTGAGTTAATAGCACTTGCAGTCGATCCCATTGATGCGAGAAAGATAACTGCTATGAGCAACCCGATTAACCCTTTGGGAAATACAGTGGTTACGAAAGAAAGGAACACATAATTATTGTCGTTCGTTTCCGCGCTGGGATTGTTTTTTTTAATCAAGTCTATGGTTCGGTCTTTAACCTGCTGCATTTCCACATTTAATTGGCTCAATGTTGTGCGAGCATGAGCAATACTTTTTTTGTCATCCTGCTCTAAGGCTATATTAAGCTGCTGAACTGCAGATTCACGCGTTTTAAACAATTCGTTATGTTTCTGTTCGAAGATTTTATACTCCGGAGCGTATTTACTTTCCTTGAGGTTTTTGACTTCAACTTGGTTAAAAAAGATAGGCGGCTGATGGAACTGATAATAGGCAAATACAAGTATTCCGATCAGGAGAATTGCAAATTGCATAGGTATCTTCAATAAACCATTCATAATTAATCCCATCCGGCTTTCTTTGATGGAAGCTCCAGTTAAATACCTTCCGACTTGGCTCTGATCTGTTCCAAAATAAGAAAGCTGTAGAAAAAAGCCTCCAATTAACCCTGTCCAAATTGTATAGTTATTGTTCAGATCAAAAGTAAAATCCAGCGCATTTGTTTTACCTGATTTTCCTGCTATATGCAATGCTTTTGAAAGGCCAATATCTTGTGGTAGCAGATGAATAACCAATATCCCAGCGATAAGTAAAGAGGCAAAAATAATGCTCATTTGGAGCAATTGTGTATGGGATACAGCTTTGGTTCCGCCATAAGTTGTATAGATGACAACAAAACTTCCGATGGCCAAGGTGGTCCAGGTCAGGTCAATATGTAGTATGGTCGATATGATCAGCGCAGGAGCAAATATGGTAATACCTGTTGAAATACCGCGTTGAATGAGGAAGAGAATAGCGGTGAGGCCTCTGGTTCTTACATCAAAGCGTTTTTCTAGAAATTCGTAGGCTGTAAATACTTTAAGCTTATGAAAAATAGGGATAAATGTTATGCAGAGGACAATCATGGCCAGAGGTAGGCCGAAATAGAATTGAACGAAACTCATTCCTGAAGAATAAGCTAGTCCGGGTGCAGAAAGGAAAGTAATGGCGCTTGCTTGAGTCGCCATTACTGACAATCCGACGTGATACCAAGGTAAAGAACGATTACCCAGAAGGTATCCATCAATATTTTTTATGCCTCTACTCTTGTAAACGCCATACACAACGATAACAAAGAGTGTCAAAAATAAAACGATCCAATCTGCTGTACTCATGAATAGTTGTTCGTGAAAATGTACAGAAAAAGGATGAATACAAATAGCCAGATAACGACTAACCAATAGAAACGTTTCCAGCTATTCATCGTTGTTATCTATCGGAAGGCTTCTGAGGATAGATAACGCTATTAAAAATAGCTGCAATAACTAATCCGACAGCGGCACCTCCAAAGATGCTTAAAAATGTCTCGTTTGCAGTGAACCCAATTAATGCACCAAATACTACAGCAACTAAAAGAATGATTCCTTTTGCTTTGCCAGCATCAATTGTCGTGCAGCTGTTGTCAATCTGATTTTCCATTATTCTATTATTTTGATTTTGATAACAAATTTACAAATAATCTGTAAGCTCCGGGAATTCCAGCAGGTAATTGTCTGAAAAAAGACAGAGATGTATAAACAAATTTACCTTTTCCATAGGGTGCAACTAGTAATGATCCATTATGCAATGCCTCTCCCGGGTCTTGCATGGTAATAGGTGTACGATATCTTTTATCAATTTCTTCGGCAAAATATAGTCCCCGCTCCTGTACCCAGTGTTCAAAGTCAGCTTCGCTGATTTTGTTTGGGTAATTGAAAATGGGATCGTTTTTATCAAAATGTACTGTTGCTTTTTCGTCCGTTACCCGTCTTCTGCTGATACTAAAAGGAAAGGGACCAAAGTTTTTTGCTATCATTCCGTTATTTACATTGTATTGTTCTAGAACTGTCCCCCCCATTTTCACATACGCAAGTACTTTATTTTGAAGCTGTGCAATCTGTTTATTGACGTTGAATATTCGTACACCAAATATTACGGCGTCATAGGTGGAAAGATCTGCTTTTAACGCCTGCTCGTTACTTAGCACATCAACTTTTATACCAATGGAAACAAGCGATTCAGGAATTAGATCCCCTGCCCCATGAATGTATGCGACGTTCTTTACGTCGTTGATCAGGCTGATGTTGCTCATTTTTATAGCCGCATCTGGGAAATAAACGATATCAGGAATATGGTTGTAATCGATGGACTTTACCTCTTTCAAGCGTTCTTTACTATTAAAAATAAACCCAAGGGTATCTATGGAAGATTGCGTAGCATCGGATGGTTTTATGCTGATTTCCTTTGAGATTATACGTTCATTTTCTTTAAAAGATAAATCAAAAGATACTGGTAAAATTTCCCAGCCTTTTGGTATGTTTGGTTTTACGTGAAATGTAGTAGCGCCTATTTTTCCGTTTTTCTGAAAAGTCAGATTTACTTTGACCGTTCCGGCATTTTGTGTGAGCGCCAGAGAACTCGAACTTTTAGCGGTTAATGGTGGTAGGATTACGATGGGGTTGTAGATTTCACCACGGACAGGGTCGGTATATCTATACTTTATCAGCTGATTGATTGTAATAGGCTGGCCATTGATCCGAATCTCAATAGATACACTTGGAGCATCAGGATTTTCGGGATATCCAGTAAGATTAAAATCACTAATATTAAATTTACCTTTTCCATGCGGTTCCATCAGCCAGTAGGGTTGTGTTGTCCTATCGGCGATGACAAGCATAGTATCCTTTTGCAATCTATTTGTTTTCAATTTATTACGAATGCTATTTCCGTTTAGCTGAGTCAGCTCAACTGTTATATTCGGACGGCGGACAATAATAGAATGATCCACTTTTATCTCCTCTCCCAAGGCATAGGATGAATTCCTAGCAACACTTTCGAACCAAATTCCACCACAAGCAAGAATCAGTTTTTCAACTTCCTTTTTCTTCTGCGTTTTCCAGTACTCATCATCAATTTCATCCAGTATGTTGTATAGTTTGATCAGTTCGTTAATGATCAATTCCGGTTTATCAATTTGATATATCTGATTAATGTGGTCAATTAAGGGTTGGACTTTATTGCCGTTTTTCACTCTTTTCCAAGAAGTTTCTACATCATCCAGTAGTGTCTTTTCCGCAGGTACACCGTCGACGAATTCAAAATATTCAATTGATGAGCCGCGTTGGCTTGCCGACCCGAAGCCTTGACTTTTGTGTGAAGAGCGGCTGTGGGCAGCAATCTCGCCATAAGAGGCTCCTAATAGCGTATTGTAATCTCCAATATCTATTTTTAACTGATCTTCACGAGTATTGTTTTGACCGCCAAAATTTGCGGTATTCCAAAGAAGACGTTTCGCCTGCCAAGGACTTACAAATTGAAGTTGCTCTGAAAATTGATTAGGATCTGCAGCGGCTTTAAAAGCTTCTTGCGCTAGAATAGCGGAAGCTTGATGATGGCCATGGCCACCCCTTGAATCGGGAGGAAAACGTGTAATAATTACATCGGGCCTAAATTTTCTGATGATCCATACGGCCTCTCCAAGAACACGTTTTTTATCCCAAAATTCGAAAGTTTCTTCTGGGGTCTTCGAGAATCCGAAGTCATAGGCAGAGGAAAAAAATTGTTCACCTTTATCAATTTTTCGAGCAGCCAGTAATTCTTGCGTTCGTATCAAGCCAAGTTCAATACCCTGTTCTGTTCCGATCAGATTTTGTCCACCATCGCCTCTAGTTAACGATAAGTAAGCTGTTTTATATTTTTTTTCTTGGGCTAACCATGCAATCAATCGCGTATTTTCGTCATCGGGGTGTGCCGCAAAATAGAGTACCGATCCCAATGTGTTAAGTTTTTCCAGATTAAGTTTTATTTCAGCAGCATCCCACTGTGGGTTTTGTGCTTTAACGCTTGAAGTTGACAAGATACCCGCCAAAATTATGATAACAGAGATAAAAGGTCTTCGCATTTTTAAAGATAAAGATTTTGCTCAACAACAGATTGTTGATTATTGTAATTTTATTGAAAGCCTTTATAATGTTTGATTGATCCATATATATACTATATCGTACAAAGGTTATCATCCTGCTTAGGCTAATACAAAGTGTAGGTTTCAGTTATAGGTAAAAGCGCTGTAAAATCTTAATTATCGATGCTTGAACGAATAATATGGCATAGATAAAAAAAACGGAAATCCCAATCAAGTTGGAATTTCCGTTTAACAATTAAAATATTTTTTCCTGAAACGAATTTTTAGAGAATAGTTATTTTGTCGCTTCGCTCCAAGTGGCAACCTTTAACATAGTAAATATATGTAGAAAATATTGAGTTCTGTCAAATTACTTTAATTAGTTTTCCACATCGCTAAATTTTGTCAACATTTTAGTTTTTGGGAAATGTATACTACATTGTTACTATACGCTTAAGAGACTATAGTGCCACGACACTTATTGTTTAATAGACAGACTGCTATCTTCATACCATCTAAATAACGTCGTAAGATTTGCTTAATTGTTTGGGCAAAGTGAAATTCATATTAATCGCTATACTTCAAACGTTCAAAAAAAACTTAGACACATTAAAGAAAGTTTCAAAATCATACTTTTAAGTAAAAGCTATTTATCAATGGCACCAAGAACACGTTTCATAAATAAATTTAACGCGTCTTTTTTAGAATGACCTTCTTTAATTAATTTATCAACCTCAACTGCTCCATAAAGGTTTGAAATCAATTCACCAAGAACGTCTAGTTCCTCATCTTTCAAGGGAGCCTCTGTTAATGCTTCAAGTGTCTCTATGGTCTCTAGGACGTAGTCCACATCATTTTGCTCGATGAATTCTGTTAAATGCTTAATTACTGGAAGTTTCATTGAATAATTCTACTAATGCGTCCAACTTATTTGTTTGTACTTGATTAACCAATTTACCATTCTTGAAGGCAGCAAAAGTGGGTAAATTATTCACATTTGCCAATTTACGCGATTCAGGAAATTTTTCTGCATCAGCGATTATAAAAGGCACACTTTCATTTTCGCCTGCTAACTTTTTAAATTTTGGTTTCATTATTTTGCAATTACCACACCAGGTAGCGGAATATTGAACCATAACAATATCGTTGCTATTTACAATTTCTTGTAAATTATCATTTTCTAATTCTTGTAACATGATTTTATTATTAAGGTGATTGATGGAAGTCAACAGGAATCAGGAGCGACTCCTGTTGACGAGACTTGTCGTCTTCGTTTTTTGTTAGTGTTTCGCTAAATAATCAGCTACACCTTTTCTATCTGCATTCATGGCATCTTTACCTTCTTCCCAATTTGCAGGACATACTTCACCGAATTTTTGTACGTGTGCATAGGCATCGATCAGACGCAAATATTCTTTCACGTTACGACCTAAAGGCATATCGTTTACCGACTCGTGAAATACACGGCCAGTTTCGTCGATCAAATAGGTTGCTCTGTAAGTGACAGCAGAACCTTGTGCTAATGTGCCGTATTCCGGGTGTTCGACTTCTTGAACATCTAATATTCCCAATATACTTGATAAGTTACGGTTTGTATCTGCTAAGATCGGGTATTCAACACCTTCAATACCGCCGTTATCTTTTGCTGTATTTAACCAGGCGAAGTGCACTTCATTTGTGTCACAAGAAGCACCGATTAAGATTGTATTGCGTTTTTCAAACTCGGCAGCTGCCTCTTGGAAAGCGTGTAACTCAGTAGGACATACGAAAGTGAAGTCTTTTGGATACCAAAATAAGAGCACTTTTTTACCTTCTTTGACTGCTTTTTCAAAAATGTTAATTTGTAAATTATCGCCTAAATAATCGATTGCATCTACTGTAATGTTTGGAAAACTTTTACCTGTAAAACTCATAATATATCTTTCTTTTTTTGTTGTTACAAAGATACGGCAACTACGGTCAAAAAGCGAATTGATTTTGCCAATACACTATCGTCAAAATCTATTTTGACTCGATTCGAACAATAAATTTTTATTATAATAATGATACGTTAATCAAATGATCGGTAGATCGATTGAATACCTTTAAAAAATAAATAGATTAATAATGCGGCAGTTACAAATTTATGAACTCAAATAATTGCAGTTTTGCAAATCAAAACCTACTTTTGCGCTGTTCAATTTAAGAACAGCACAATGCTGGAGGGGTTCCAGAGCGGTCAAATGGGACGGACTGTAAATCCGTTGCTTCGGCTTCGAAGGTTCGAATCCTTCTCCCTCCACATTTTTTCTTTCTCACCAAATTCCATCTTATCGTATAAGTTTTAAGTTTGTTTGCGTGTTAATTATTGCAGATTACATGAAATCTTTTGATGAGGTTTTTGGGTATATCCAACGTCAATGGCATGAATAAAGCTATTCCGTTTAGGTCAAGACTTTTCTAAGGAAAAAAAATCTCTCGATTTGAGACTTACTATTGACTTATTTACAAAATAAGATTAAGTTTGGCTTTTGAAATGGCCCCGTAGTTCAACGGATAGAATAGATGTTTCCTAAACATTTGATAGCAGTTCGATTCTGCTCGGGGCTACACCAAAGAATGCGATGGTATCTATCGCATTTTTTGTTTAATAAGCCTTTTTATTTTGGTGTCAAAATTAAATCGTAATAGAATTGTCAATTTTTAATAATATTTCTATATTAGAATAATCAAATGATAATACAACAATTTTATCATGGGCTTTAATATAGATTGAATGGGAAAATTTTTGGTATGCCAATTTAGAAGGGTATATGCAGCTAATCCTGCTTTTTTTATCTTCTTTTCCATTTGGGTGGTTCTATTGACCTTTTTGGTAGCTTTTGTTCCCAAAGGAGATTCATTTCATTTCATAAACTCACACCACACTTTTTGGGCCGATATCCTCTTTACCATCTATACCTATTTTGGAGATGGTCTCTTTGTTATCGCTGTTTTTATTGCTTACTGTTGTATGCAGCAATGGAATTATGCTCGAGCTATACTTGGTACATATATCTTTTCGGGCGTCATCTGCTGTATGCTAAAAAATCTTTTCCATGCGGGTAGGCCTGCCAGTATATTCTATGGAGATCGAACATTCCATGTTGTCTCTTGGCTGCCTGTAGCCTACATCAATTCGTTTCCTTCAGGCCATACAACTTCAGCCTTTGCTATGTCAGCCACGATAGCGATTGTTTCAAAAAATAAATCTTTTGGGATCATTACCTTTGTTTTCGCGGCACTAACTGCATACTCACGTGTGTATTTGGGACAGCATTTTGTGATAGATGTATGGTTTGGCGCGATGTTGGGCACGGTCACGGCTTGCTTTTATTTGCTCGCAATGCCCTATGTTTTAAAAAGTAAACGCATGTCATTTAGCCTAAGATTTCTCCAGATCAAGTTTTAAATCCAAATGTCGAGCAGCTGCCTCTTCCAAAAATTAGGCGGGGCTTGTTTCTTTAAATAAAGATAGTCGCCCTACCATAAAAAACATGAGTAGTCCGAAGCAGGCAAAAATACCGTAAGAATAGCGCAGGCTAAACACTTCGGCGATATATCCAATTAAAGGTGGCCCCATTAAAAATCCTAGGTAGCTGATGCTTGAAACCATAGCTAAGGCTACGCCAGAAGGTACATTTTTATTTTGTCCGGCAAGGCTATAGATCGAAGGGACATTGCAGGCTACGCCTATACCTACCAACATAAACGCGAGGGTACAGATGATAAATTCAGGGTAAATAACCGAGGTCATCATTCCGATGAACATTAACAGGCCACTGTATTGCAGCGTTCTTTTTCTACCTAATTTGCGGATGACCGCATCGCCAACAAAGCGACCTGTGGCCATCATGATCATAAAAGAAGCGTATCCAACGACAACGAATTTTTCGGGCGCTTGTACGATTTCTTTAAAATATACCCCACTCCAGTCAAACATTGCTCCCTCTGTTGCCATACTGAAAAAGCCAATTATACCAAGTTGAAGTAGTCCGCCTTCTGGTTTAGCGAAGAAACTGCGTTTTTCCTTTTGGGGAGATTTTCCTGGCACCAAATACTTGTGGTTGATTAGCGTATTTCCGATGACAATGATTAATATGAGTAAGAAATGGGAGAGCGTATTCAGTCCAAAGTTCATCGTCAATAAACCGACTAAAGCTCCAGTAAAGCCTGCGATACTCCAAGCGCCGTGAAAAGAGGTCATAATTGATTTTTTGAAAATCTGTTCGGTGGCAACTCCTTGGGTATTAACCGAAATATTACACATATTACCGCTTACCCCGAATAGGAGCAATATGGCCCCCAATTGCCAGGCATTCTGTGCAAACGGTATGGAACATAATACTAGGGCATAGGCAATGGGTACAATGCGTAATACACTAGCGCTACCATATTTTGTGACCAGTTTTCCTGAGAGTGCCATCGTGGCTAGTTGACCAACGGGGAGCATTAATAATATGGTACCTAATTGCCCTTCACTTAAGTTGAGATGTGCTTTAATAATTGGAATGCGACTCGCCCACGATGCAAACGCAATTCCCTGGCAAAAAAAGAAAAGTGAAACCGCGATTCTTATACGATGTCGCTTCTTATAAAGATCTTCTTCTGAGTGAGTTAACGTTGCGTCCATAGTTTCTGATTTGAGGGTGCAAAGTTAAGGATAAGTATTTCATTAAAGAATATATTGAGTCAAAAAATACGTAAACTTTTAGATTTCGAGATAGGTACGTTAATATGCTGCTACTTTATGTCGGTCTAAGCAGAAGATATTTATGTGCGACACATTTGTTTTGACTTATTTTAAACACGATCGGATTAAAAATCTTCTTTATTTCATGGTGGTTTGTTCACTACCTATTTTAACTTTGTATTGGCAAAAAATTATGAGCCTCCTAGATAACATGATAAAGAAACTATTTTTAAGTATACTACTGGCCTATGCTGGAACAGCCTCTGTTGTTGCCCAGCAACCCACATTTCTATCCCATCCGACACTAAGTCCCGATGGTAAAGAATTGGTATTTAGCTATGAAGGCGACCTTTGGAAAGTGGGCAGTCAAGGTGGGGTTGCTGTTCGGCTGACCGGAATGGAAGGAAACGAGATCAATCCGCGCATTTCTCCGGATGGAAAATGGCTGGCATTCTCAGCCAATCAAAATGGTAATATGGATATCTATGTGATGCCGCTGGCGGGTGGAGATATTCGTCAGCTTACTCATCATGATGCTTCGGATGAAGTGGACAGCTGGAGCTGGGATAGTAAATCACTTTATTTTACCTCATCCCGTTATAATAGAATGAGTGCCTTTCAGGTTGCCTTGAATGGTGGAACGGCAACAAGATTGTTTCTCCATATCTTTAATTATATCAGCAATGTGGTGCCCACACCATCAGGCGAATTATTGTTCAATGACAGCTGGGAAGGTTATAGTTCAGTGAACCGCAAACGCTATAAAGGAGCTTTCAATCCAGATATTAAGGCTTATAATCCCAAAACAAAAGTTTTTCACCAGTATACGGATTATATTGGTAAAGATTTTTGGCCGACAGTAGACCAGAAGGGAAATATATATTATGTGTCCGACGAAAGCAATGGTGAGTACAACCTCTATCAAATAGCGGGAAGGACAAAAACTCAATTGACCTCTTTCCCAGAATCGATCAAACGCCCGTTTGTCGCGGCAGATGGTAGTAAAGTCGCATTTGAAAAGGGGTACCAACTTTATATTTACGTTGTCAATGCAAAGAAAACAATGCAGCCTAGCATCGCCCTTAACCGCAACCAGGTCTTAGGAAAGCTGAAGGAGTTTAACATTTCAGGTAACATCAGTAATTTCGACGTTGCTCCGGACGGAAAAAAATTGGCGTTCGTATCCCGTGGGGAATTGTTTGTGTCGGATATCGAAGGAAAGTTTGTTCGTCAGATGCCAAGTCAGGGCGAGCGTATTATGGAAGTTAAATGGCTTAAAGACAGTAAAACATTGCTCTATAACCAAACGTATCTAGGGTATCAAAATTGGTTTTCACGCACAGCAGACGGCAAAGGTGAGGTAAATCAATTGACAAAAGATCTGCGTAACAATCGTGACATTACATTTAATGCAGATAAAACAAAAGCTGTATACTTGAGCGGGCGTGATGAAGTTCGTATACTGGATTTGACAAGTTTGAAAAGCCAGACGGTAGTTAAGGATGAAATCTGGGCGTTTCAAAATTCTTTACCTTCATTTTCTCCGGACGGGAATTATCTTTTGTTCACGGCTATACGCAATTTTGAACAAGATATCTTTGTGCATAATCTGAGAAATGGGCAAACGACAAATTTGACAAATACAGGTGTTACGGAGGCTGCACCATATTGGTCTCCTGATGGCAAATACATTTATTTTGCGAGCAATAGAACCAAACCGTCCTACCCTACCGGTATGCAAAACTCAAGTATTTTTCGGATGGCATTGACCAACTTTGATCAACCTTATCGTAGCACAAAGTTTGATGAATTATTTATAACACCTGAAAAGAAAGATACGACAGTAAATAAAACTGGTGCAACTAAGAAGGAAAATGCTGCTAAGGATAACAAGAAAACTGGTGCCGACAAGGTAAAGTCAACCCCAACACCAACTGCCGAAGTCAAGAAAGCCGTTTTGGTCCAATTGGATTTAGAAGGATTACGTGACCGAATTGAGCAAGTCAGTCCAGCATTTGGAACACAATCTGATCCTTTGGTGATACAAAAGGGAGATAAATCTTATTTGTTCTATTCATCCAATCACGAAGGGAAATATAGTGCATATCGTACCGTATATGAGTTGTTTACTCCATCCAAAACCGAAAAGGTCGCTGATGGAGGCATGGGCCAATTTGTAGAGGCTGCTGGTAAATACTTCGTATTGAGCCGAGGAACAATTCAGAAATATAACCTGGATCTGAATAAACTTGATGCGGTCACAATGAGTTTTAAATTCAATCGGGATCTTGAGAAGGAATTCAGTCAAATGTTTTACGAAACATGGGCCAATCTGGAGGAAAATTACTACGATAGTCACTTTCATGGGGTAGATTGGGTAGCTGTTAAGAAGAGATATGAACAGTATCTTCCAGGGATAAACGATCGGACAGATTTGCGTATCCTATTAAATGATATGTTGGGTGAACTCAATTCTTCGCATTTGGGTTTTAGTTCAATGGGGCAGGAAGAACGTAAACCGTTTGGTTTTGTAACGAATGAAATCGGTGTACTTTATGATTCCACTAACCCCTACAGGGCTAGCTATATTGTCCCAAATGGCCCGGCTGCAAAAAAGGAAGTTGATATTCGAGAGGGGGATGTCCTTGTTGCTATCAACGGAACAAAATTAAACACACAGGCCGACCGAGATAATTATTTCACCTGGCCTTCTTTGGAGGAAGAGATCCAATTGACCCTCGATCGCAAGGGAAAGGAAATCAAGACAAATATTCGCCCGGTATCAAGTGCAGCTTTTAAAGATCTGCTTTATGACCAATGGATTAGAGACAATCGTAGCCGGGTGGACGAGTTGAGCGGGAGCAAGATTGCTTATTCCCATATGAAGAATATGTCTGATAGCGAGTTGCAACGCTTTTTGATTGACATGGCTGAGCAGGAGAACAACAAACAGGGGATTATTTTAGACTTAAGGTATAATACAGGAGGAAATGTTCATGATGAAGTTTTAAGGTTCTTGTCTCAGCGTCCTTACCTAAAATGGCAATATCGTGGCGGTAAGCGTGCACCACAAAGTAATTTTGCACCGGCAGCCAAACCGATTGTCCTGTTAATTAATGAGCAATCTTTGAGCGATGCAGAAATGACCGCAGCGGGCTTTAAGGCATTAAAACTGGGTAAAATCATTGGTAACGAGACCTATCGTTGGATTATTTTTACGTCAGCAAAAGGCTTAGTTGACGGATCAAACTATCGACTTCCTTCTTGGGGATGTTACACCCTGGATGGTCAGGATCTCGAGCAAACTGGAGTTGCACCAGATATCCTTGTGAAAAATACAGTCCAGGATCGGATGGAAAATAAGGATCCGCAATTGGAAAGAGCAATTAAGGAGATCCTAGGTTCTATAAAATAATGCTATTATCCACTAGAATTATTTCATAAAAATGGGCTGTCCAACTTTGTTAAACAGCCTATTCTTTTGCAACGCTTTTTTTTCCTGAATATATTTTTTCGCACCTAGTCATTTGTCGTATTTGCTATTCTTCGCTTTTCATTCTATAATTTAACTCATCTAGTTCTAACGGATGTACTGTGGAGATTAGTAGCTGAATTTAAATGGTTTTTTATTTTTAAGTTTCTGTCTATTAGTTGTTAATGGGTTTTTGAATTTAATTTTGAAATTGCTAATTGTGTTGCATCCTTTCCAAAAAACTAAAGAAGAGATCATATGAAAAAGATTCTTTTAGCGGTAAAAAAGGCTTGATCGGCAGATTGGGATAAGATGACTCCACAGGAGCAAGGCCATTTCTATGGTCAATGTAAGAGGATAGTTGTGGATTTTTCTTAGATGGATGATTAGGAAGTTGTAAATGAAAAAATGAAATCAATGCATTTGGATAAACCGATAGCAATGCAAGTTAGGCGAATGATTATGGGAAAGATGACTGTTTCAAAAACAATGTACAATATAAAGCGGAAGATCAATTAAACTCTAGGACTCTTTATACAGTCCGCATGATCATTACAAATGCATTAGCAATCTCCCTTGAATGTCATAAAAGTGAAAGAAATATTCTTTTCCACTTGACATTTTCTACGGTGAAGCTTACATTTGGATTATCGAATGACTTCGTAGCTCAGTTGGTAGAGCAACAGACTCTTAATCTGTGGGTCCTGAGTTCGAGCCTCAGCGGGGTCACTTTCAAAAAGCCGTTTTACGTGAGTAGGATGGCTTTTTTTGTTTCTAAAACGACGAGATAATTTACTCTTTTCAGTTTTTAGCTTAATATTATTAGTAGCGTGGGAGGTTATAAAATTTGGCTATGAGATCCGCTTATTGAATTTGTCAGCGAATATTTTCTGCTAGGAAAACATAAAACTCTTTAATCTGTTATTAATTCAGGAAATTAATTGCGTAAATTTGTATTTCAGAAGATAAGCTTATGGAAGACAAGAAGATTTCGATATTGTACGTTGATGATGAAGAAAACAATTTGTTTTCTTTTAAAGCGACATTTCGGCTAAAGTATACTGTATTTACCGCCATTAGTGGCGCTGATGCAATCGATATTGTCAAAAACAATCAAATACACGTTATTATTACGGATCAACGTATGCCAGAAATGACTGGGGTAGAGTTTTTAGAGCAGATTATTAAAATTAATGCTGCCCCTATGCGTATCCTTTTGACAGGATATACGGACATGGCTGCTGTTGTTGACGCCGTTAATAAAGGAAAAATCTTTCATTACCTCAATAAGCCTTGGAGTGAAGAGGAGCTTGATCAGACGATTCAGCGCGCTTATGATGTATATGCAGAACGTCAAAAGATTGTAGAGACAAACTCTCAGCTAGAGACTTCTAACGACCAATTGGAGTTTTTGTTACGCCAGAAGCTACTTTCGTAACAATGAGATAAGTTTAGGAAAGTAAGCTTTTAAGCTTTGTTGATGTTTTCTGGCAGTTTGATGATAAGCTTTCCATCGTCTATAATGGTTTGTGAAAGCATTATTTGCTCGGTATGACGACTGTAAAAGTTGTTCCTTGATCGGGTTGTGATTGCACTTCAATTTTTCCCTGGAGCTTCAAAAGTGCATTTTGGACATTGTAGAGTCCAAACCCCATCCCTTTAGCTTGATCACTAGCTCTAAAGAATAGTTTGAATATATCGTCAACATATTCTGGCGATATCCCTATTCCATTGTCGCTCACAACTATTTTGGCTTTACGTTGTGATACCAAAACAGATAGCTTGACGAATTGATTCTCTCGCCCCTTACTTTGATATTTAAAAGCATTAGAAAGAAGATTATGTAAAATGAGCTCAAGAAGTGCCTTGTCTCCATTAAAAGTCTCCTTTTGATCCACTGAAATTTCAAAGGCTACATCTTTGTTTTGCGTATACATGCTGTAAAATTGACGTATATTGCCGAAGAGCTCTTCAAAATTTATCTCGGACAGCAGTAGCTCGCCTCTTCTTAGTAAATAATAGTCACGTAGGCTGTCAATATAGGCGTCTAAACTAACTAATGAACTATCCATTAGCGAGAGCAACTCATGAATTCGGTCTACGCTGTCAAACTCCAGTCCAAGTTTCACAGCGGAAAGAACTCCGGTCAAGGGATCACGAAGATCGTGGCTAACACTATAAGCAAACTTATCTAATTCATCATAAGCCTTTTGTAGCTCGCGATTTTTTACTTCAAGCATGGAGTTTGCAACATAAAATTTATTTGCCTCTTCTATAGCCGAAACAATCTCTTCATTCATCCAGGGTTTACGAACAAATCTAAATATATGTCCTTTATTGACTGCTTCAATTACAGTTTCCATATTGGCGTAAGCTGTTAGAAGGATACGGATTGGCTTTGGAAAGTCTTTTTTTATGCGGTGTAAAAAATCAATGCCCATCTCATCAGGCATGCGTTGATCGCAGAATATGATACGAATATCCGGATGAGTATGAAGTATCTTTTCAGCTTCAGTTGTGTTCGATGCTGTATAGATCGTATAATCGTATCTAAAGTTCGCTTTAAAGCTAACTAAATTGTTGGCTTCATCATCGATATATAGTATTTCAAACTCCCTCTGCATAATTTTATTATATGGTTTTATTCCCTTACAAAAGATATGAAAAAATAATAGTTAATTGACTATTTTAAGTTTATAGTTACACTAATCATTCTGCTGAATTGGAATGATTAGTGTAAAACTTGTACCCTGCCCCACTTTTGAATCTAAAACAATCCGACCATGATGTTTTGCAATAGTATTGTAGGCAATGGACATTCCCAGACCAGTCCCCTCGCCGACGTCTTTCGTTGTAAAAAATGGTTCAAAAATGCGTTCATGAATTTCTTTTGGAATACCAATACCATTATCGGCGATTTTAATAAAAACTGAAGAATCATCGCTATAAACTCCGGTCTCAATATATATTTTTCCACCGATTTCGTGGTTGAATTTTTTATTTACAGCATAAATAGCATTTGTAACAATATTCAGAAATACTTGATTAAGTTTACCTGCATGACATTCTACTTTTGGCATATTTCCATAGATCTTATCAACCTCTATTGTGTTATTCAATAGACTATTGAGAATAACCATCGTTGATTCAAGTCCCTCATTCAGATCGGCAAATTTTAATGTATCCTCATCCACACGTGAAAAAATCCGTAAACTTTTGACTATTTCCGCGGTACGGTGAGCTCCATCGTGCATACCTTTTAATAAAAAATCTACCTCTGTTTTTAAATAATCAATATCTAGATCGTCTTTAAATTTTTTGATCTGAATTTGTTTTTCCGTATCCGATATACCCTCTTTAAAGGCAATACGTTCCACTTCCTCCAGTGTTTCCCAGATCATCTTTATGTCACGTTTTAATGGGGCAACGTTCGATGTGACAAAATTGATAGGGTTATTGATTTCATGGGCAACACCGGCTGTCAACTGACCAAGGGACGCCATCTTTTCAGCCTCAACAAGCTGAGATTGTGTTTCCTTTAGGTGCGTAAGCGTGGTCTGTAGAGACTCGTTAGATTGTGTCAATTCACGTGTTCGCTCATCCACTTTTTGTTCCAACACTATGTTTTGCTCACGTATTAATCTTTCGTTTTCTAATGAAATCGCTAATTCCCTGACTTGTGACGCTTCTTTCTCTTCTTTTAAGATATTGATACTATAAGCGAGACCGAATGATAATAGAGCCATTTCAACAACGGAAGCAATTTGTACCGCATTGCTTGTAAAATCGTTGTACTGTAGGATGCCATAGTCCTTTAGTAAGAATACTACTGAACCCAACAATAAAACCGTCCAACCATAAACAAAATATTTAGCGGGCTTATAGCCTCTTATCATCACACCATAGGATAAGTAAAGGACGAATAAAGACCCTGCTCCAGTTGTTAATTGCATCACTGTAAATGCCAGTTGTGTAAGGTTTAATAGCGTAAGAATTACACCAATGGCAAAGAGGACAATAAAAAAAGTGATCACACGCCGTGATCTAGGAGCATTTTTCGATAATTGGAGGAATGAATCTGCAAAAAGTAAGGCACATAATCCTGATAGACATCCAAAAATAATCGGCCCTTTTGTTGCGAAATATGTCCAATTTGGCCATAAATATTGAAAACTGTAACCTTTAATTCCCATTTGTGTTATTCCTGCACAGAGAACATATAGTACATAATATAGATAGCCCCTCTCCCGAACAGAGAAAAATAAAAATAAATTATATATTGCCATGATGCAGACGATTCCGATATAAATACCGCTTAATAAGCTATCATCATTCATTTCTTTTAAGAAACTTCGTTCGTTACTTAAATAGATTGGTAGAATAATCTGTTCGGTACTCTTAACTCGAATAAAAAATATGGTTTTCTTATTCCCTGTTAATTGAATGTCAAATGCGTAATTGGGTACCTTATATTTTCTAGCCGAAAAAGGGCGATGCTCTCCCAGCTTGATCGATTTATAACTCCCATCTGATGATGGTATAAATAATTCGACCTCGTCAAGAAGAGGATAGGAGATCTCGAGAAGGAGCTCAAGTTTATCTTTGCCCTTATTTATCATCGGCAACCGGAGCCAAATATCAGACGATGATGTACCTAAATTGGGGACTTTGCTGCCCAAAGATTGGAAGGATGAACCCGAAGTGTCTGCAAAATTAGGCTGTCCATTGCCTTCGTAGCGTTCTAGGCCATATCCGATCAATAAACGCTGCGTTGGGTGTTCTATAATTACCTCTCCAAAACAAGGCGAACTATATGTACAGATAAATAGGAAAATTAGATTAAGCCAGCATCTCATCACAATATGCTATTTTTTTGCTTCTGCGATAACTAAATTCATAGAGACAAGGAAGCAGCCCGCTTCGTCAGCTTGATCCAATGCTTTTTGAAATTCCTCCATCTCGGCGGTGCTCAATTGTTCTTTTTCGACCATTTCTAGAAGGATTTTATCTAAAAATAGATACCGGTTAGCTTCTTCTTTCGAGCGAGTAACCATACAAAATGTTTGCAATTCTACGTGTTTAAAACCTTGATTTAATAGATCAGAGGTTAATTTATTTCCGGCCCAGCCATTATTAACTTTTTCATCGGTCAAATAATGGCATATTTTTGCCTCAATACCGACGTGTTTACTATAAAATGTCAGACTATTCCAGATGGTCTCAACGATAACCAGCGGTTTACCCTCGATCAAAACACGGTGAACCTCGGCAAACATTTTTTGTGCCTCCAATAGATGTTGTACAACGCGTTCCATTCTAATACCGGAGATGGAATTGTCTGGAAAGCTAAGTTTGTAAACCTCACCTTGAACGAAGTCCACATTTTTTATGTTTGCAGCGCTTGATTTCGCATGCTCAATTAGGTTGTTATCATGATCTAAACCAACGACTAGTACGTTATCACCCAGCATGTTCGCCAAGTTGATGGCATCCATCCCAGTGCCACAACCAAGATCGACAACCACACCCTCTTTAATCGAATTAAAAGGAGTGTATGAATGTATTTTCAATTGTTTAAGAAAATCACCGGTATCCATCAAGTATCCGGCATTATAATGCTTATTGTCCATCACAAAATATTTAAATTACGATCATCTGGCCTATGGTCTAATGATGTATGTTTCAGATTTTTAATAATCTCATTTAGATCCCATTGATTCAAATTCGGAATATCAATTTGATAATGGATTTCAATTTCTTTATTCCGCAAAGTTTCTATGCGGACAATATTGGAATTATTACGAAGGGAAAGAATTGCATCTTTGTTTTCTTGATCGGCTTCGGTTAGGGTTTCTAGGTTTCGCATAATCATCACAGTTGCCAGCAGGTCTAGCTTAGGATAATAAAATGTACCATTATTTCCAACACTGGTGTCGATCCGGTAGCCAACACTTTCTGCCAATTTCACTGTATAAGGAGCGCATAAAGCAAATAGCGATTTAATGCCGACCTGTGTACTGATTGCAGCGCCAGCCCGTGTTAAAAATATGCTACCAATGCCGTATCCAGCAATCTCTCGCGAGTTCCATAGCCCACAACCTTCACCTGTTCCCTGTTGCGCATACTCATAAACTAGGTCTAAAATTTTAGCATCCATGGATCCGGTTGCTTGTTCAATCGGAAGAGGTTCGCTACCACCAGATACGTGTATGCGTACTCCTCCGTAGACTTTGTCGCCATCAAGGGATTCTACGATCAGGACGAATGATGCTGGATTATACATCCAGTCATTTTTGGAGGAAGTCACCTTCTTTACGCCTATAGCAGTTAATACATGCGCGTGTCCTTCTATGAAACGTTCACAGGTTTGGGGATCGTCAATAGCCCGAAATGCTCTTAGTCTTACTACTGGACGTCCTTCGTTGAATAATAATGCCACCGAATGCTTGATTTATCGTTTAAACGCAAATCTAATCAATTAAATGCAAAGCTGTTTATTCTTCAAATAATTTATATCTTAAAGAAATTATTTGCACCTTTTAATGATGAAATTATTTGATTTTTTTCATCTACAAAAGGAAATATTGCCATTTTAACTGATTTCATCGAAAATATTTTATTGTCTTGTTAAATTATATTTTTGACATCATAATGTCCATCTAACAACATTAATGTTTCTGCAGGGTATTTTTATAAATCTGACCATCTTTCATAATTACCAAAAAGTTTTTATCTGGATCTGCCAACAGCTTTAGATCCTTGATCGGGTCGCCATCAACCAGAATGAGATCTGCCAGAGCTCCTTCCTCAACAGTTCCTAGCTTGCCGGGATATGGACTTCTTAATCCTGAAAGCTGTAGAAGTTCGCCATTATCGTGTGTAACCATTTTAATGATTTCAGCATTTGTAAACCACTTTTGAAGTCGCAATATAAAAGCATTCTGCAATTTATTCAGATCAGGTTCAAAAAGGAAATCTGTACCCCAGGCTAGTTTTACGCCATATTTTTTAGCCATGGGCCACACTTTTTCCTGACCTTCTATGACAGGTTTACGCTTAATTCTTCGTTGCGGATCCATATCGGGTGTGTCTTCTACAAGATTTTGTAAGCTTAGCCAAATATTGTTTTTTGCGATTAGCTGCAACGTTTCTTCGTCAAGCAATTGTCCATGTTCAATACATCTTACACCAGCTTCGATCGCTCTTTGAATCGCTCGTGGTGTATATGCATGTACGGTCACATAAGTTCCCCAATCCTCTGCGGCTTCCACTGCTGCCTTCATCTCGTCGAGGGTATATTGAGTTACATCTACTGGATCGTACGCAGAAGAAGTACCTCCGCCTGCCATTATTTTAATTTGACTCGCTCCAAATCTTAAATTTTCTCTCACTGCAGTCAATACTTCGGCACGCCCGTCGGCGATAAATGTGGCACCATATCGTTCTGCACGAGAGACTACTCCAAAAAAGCGGCGTGATTTTTCTTCAGGAGTACGAAAGTCCCCATGCCCCGCCGTCTGGCTTATCGTAGCCCCAGATGGCCATATCCTAGGTCCCAAAAGTTTGCCCTTATCAATGGCAGCTTTTAACGGGAATATTGGACCACCGACATCACGTATGCTTGTAAAACCACGCATTAACATCTGTTGAGCCGAACTGCCTACTGTATTGAACAAGAATTCTTCCGATAAGTCATTTGTCATCATCTGTGGCATTGTCAAAGCGCCAAATACCAGATGTACATGGGCATCAATCAAACCCGGCATGAGTGTTTTGCCCTTACCGTCAATTCGAATGACATCCTTATCTTTCGCTTTAATAGGAGACGCGCTTATGTGTTGAATGGTGCTGCCTTCTATTAAAACATACCTTGGCGAAGTTAGCATTTGACTCGTAAAGTCAATCAGTTTGACATTTTCTATTAAAACCGGCTTCTCCTGACCTTGGATAGCTTGTAGAAATACTATACAAAGAAATAAAGTTAGTAATTGACTTGGACGCATAGTATGAAGAATTACGGTGATATATAATATGACAAATAAATTTTGATTTCAACGAACTGATGTCAGCTCAAAATGTATCTTCTAAGTTAAACTATAAATTTAATATATTTTAGATGTTTCTTCATAAATTTTTTCTCGACTCCTTTTTTTGGATAAATAGAAGCCAATAATACTAGCATTCATTAAAAAAGAGTTAATTTTATTCCATTATGATGTATAAAAAAATCATTCGAAGTCATTTAAGTGGTGTAATTCCGAAGATCAGTACTAAAAAAGAGCTGTTCACCTTTTCTTTCTTGCTCGGTTTATCAGCCTATCTCTTCCTGATCGTTTTTCAACCATTTGGAACGTACAATTTTGATCATATCCATAAATTTGTTTTGTTATCCGGATATGGTGCAATATTATCTGCAGCATATGTACTAGTTTCTATTGCCTTACGTAAAATCGAAACTATTGCGATGGAGTTGTTTCGTATTACTCTGGTACTATTAGTAACAATTTTTTTTAATTTCATATATCATGGTTGGATTATTAATGGTGCTCCTCTACAATGGGATAACTTTCCTTATATTGGATTGTATACACTGTCACTTTATAGTCCAATTGGAACAATTTATTTTTTGCTTCGAATAAATAGATATAGTCCACATCCTATACAAAATAATCCGCTGAATGTTGGAATTCCGATAAATTTGGATGCGCAATCAAGTCAAGGGAATGATTGTCATTCTTTGACATTGGTCAGTATTCCAAATGGAAGCCAAACATTAACATTGAAGCCGGATGATTTTATTTTCGCAAAATCGATGGACAATTATTGCATGATCTATTTCAGAAAAGAGGATACACTTAAGAAGCAAATGATACGAATAACATTAACGCAATTGTCTCAGATTCTAAATACGGGGGCTATCCACCGGTGTCACCGATCATATCTAGTCAACTTTGAAAAAATATTGGTAAACGAAAGAAATGCACAAGGTTTTTTGTTACGTTTTGCAGATGTTGACGATTTCGCCATCGTTGCAAGGTCTGCCATTGAATCCGTTCGACCCTATCTATAACCAACAGCCAGCTGCGCTATTGTCAATCATCCCTAAAACTTGCCATACACCACATAATTTTGTGTATTCCTAAACTGGAGCATAATTTCGCTTTAAAAAAAGTTGAAAACTAAAAATTTAAACCTGCTCCTACTATTTCTTTTTTTCGGAATATATTTTATTCTTGATTATTTGTTCTTTTCAACACTGCAATCAACTCTAATTAACTATATTCCTAGCCGGTTTTTAGGGCATGTGTGCACTTATTCTATAAGCGTTTTACCACTATTTTTGGGAGCAATGCTGCTTAAGCCAAAAGAATCAGATAAAATCTTCACAAAATTCGGGTTAAATGGTTCTTTTCTACAAGGGATTTCTTTTGGATTAATGACAACCTTACCTATGTTCTTGGGTTACGCCTATATTTTTACCATAAATCGCAAAATAGATCCAAACACGCTATTAATAAATAGTGTATCTTCAGGATTCTTTGAAGAGATCATCTTTCGTGCCTATTTTTTTGGTTTAGTTTTTCGCTATACCCGACTTGGGTTCATTCCATCCATTTTTGCGACGTCATTCCTCTTTGCCTTACTGCACCTTTATCAGAGTCAGGATTTGGTTGAATTGGTTTTGATATTTGGCGTTACGTTCTTCGGCGGTATCCTTTTTTCGTGGTTGTATGTCGAATGGAAGTTCAATCTATGGATCCCGATCGCACTTCATATTTTTATGAATTCAGGCTGGATGATTTTTGATGTTGCTGACAATGCCGCTGGAAATGTATGGAGCAATTTCTTTCGTTTTTTTACTGTTTTTATGGCGATTGTATGGACGATCTTGCATGAGCGGAAAACGAATGCTGGTCTACAGGTCAAGTTGAGAAATTTATGGCTGAACAGTTAATTGGATATCTCATTTCAAAGGGCGTTTGTGGCTTTACATGTGTTGTTGCAAAATGACCCTCTTTAAGATCATTTGACCATTAGTTGTGGACAAAATAGCTGCTTTGGTGGCCCCAAACTCTTAAATAATCCCTGAAAACCAGTATTTTTTTTGGCATAAGATTGGCTAACTTGATGTTTATGAATAGACTGTTATTTTTGCCACTATTGCTCTTGATCGGATCAATCTTAGCCATTGGAACATTGAGTTGTGATCGCACTACAAAGGATAAAGGCACAGGTGCAAAAGATTCATCTATAGTTAAATTAGTAGCTGTAAAGGATACGATCACTCTTGCGCAATTCCCTCCTTTGCCAATTGATTATGAAAAGACGAAGGTTTTAAAAAACAGCTATGTGGTTGATCGGTCAGGCGTTGAACTTCATCAGGGGCCTGATCAGTCTGCGCCGGTATTGGGAAAATATCCCTATGGTACCAAACTCGATGTTATTGCTGAAGAAGGGGATTGGGTTGCTGTAATGGATCGCATTCAACGGGATTATAAAGGAGCACGAGGTGAGAAGGGGGATGTGACGCGATGGGAAAAGGTATATGTCGCAAAGTCGAAGCTGGGAAAACAAGACCAAATTACAATATCACCAAAAGATTTAAACTTAATCGTTTCTATTACGATAAATGGTCGAGAAACCTATTATGAAAAAGGACATTCTTTAGATGAATATCTCCGGTTAGAATTGATCGATGAGCAAACATTTTCTGCAGCTCGTAAAACTTCGAAAGACTACTTGATAAAGGATACCATGTCTTATTTTAAAAATGGGAAGGTATTGGAACTGCCTTTGAAAAATGGGGAAAAACTAATATTTAGGGATAAGGGTGTCGATAGTGAATTGGAAGAGCAGTATTCGTATAAGGGGCATTATGATTTTCTAAATGCTTATGCAGTGGAAGGGAATTATTGGGAAAGTTCTGATGTACGCCTTTTTGATAAACAGGACGGTCATTTAATTGTGGAGTGTGGTGCCTCTCCCTTCTTTTCATCGGATAAAAATTACCTCATGACTTTGCTGGCTGATCCTTATGAATCCACGGGCGACTTACAACTCTTCCACGTGAAACAAGGTAAGGTTTCACCAATGCTTTTTGTCAGGTTTAAGGAGTGGATGCCAACTTGGAAGGAGGAACTGATATTTTGGGGGAAAGATGGTTGCATCTATACCGTTGCTAACCATATCAATGGTTATTGGGGGGATGAGGGTGCTTTAAATGAAAAAGCACAGTTTATTAGAATCAGCATATTACCGCAGTAGAAAATAGTTAAGCCCTACTTTTATTGACCGGAATACTTAGATAGTATTATTTTTCTGTTCACTAAAACTATTCTAACCTGTACCTGTTGTATTCATAAAATTAGATTATAGTTTGTAATTTAGCTGGATGAAATTAAGAATATTATCATTATTTACAATCATTTTTATGTTTTCCATGTGTTGTATGGCACAAGAGCAACCATGGAAGGAGCATAATAAATGGATTTGGGGACCTTCCGTAGGTTATCAGTATCAAAGTGGTAATTTTCTGAAAGTTTCAGGCTGGGGATTGTTTGCCCCTAATGATTTTCAATATATGAAAATTGATGCCGGCGCTAATTTTAGCTGGATGGGAGGTAAAGCAACTGTCATTCCAGAATTGGGGTTCACCTATTATCTAAATGATTTTGTTCTGTTCCCTTTTGTGAAAGCCGAACTCACGCCTTACACAATAACGCCTAAAGTCGGAGCTAGTCTCTTTTCTATTGTTGATCTCGGTATAGGTTATGGACTTGACTATAACACAAAGAAAAATTTTAAGCCAATTGATGGATTTACTGTGTCGGTCGGTGTCAATATCCCGCTTAATTTTCATATTTATTAATAGAAGCATGCAAAGTAAGATTCCCTATCTTTTTCCCGTTGTATTTATCTTATTGGCACTTATTGGACGTGTTAGAGCACAAGACTACTTAATCGGCCCTACCTTGAGCTACCAATTTCAAAAGGGAAGTATAATAAAAAGTGGAGCTTATTTTGCTTTTCCTCTTGATGGTGATCATATTTTGCGAGCCGATGCCACAGCCAACTTTACCTGGACTCAAAAGAAATTTGCCGTCATCCCTGAGGCTGCGGTAACTTATTATCCTCAAACATATGTTCTGACTCCGTTTTTGCGTACAGAACTTAGTCCCTATACTATAACACCGAAAGTTGGGCTGAGCTTAGCGACTTTATTGGATATTGACTTGGGATATGGATTTTCAATCAATGACAAGAAAGATTATAACCCTATAAAGGGATTCGCAGTATCTTTACGATTCAGTATTCCGCTAAATTATAGAATCAATATGTAGTTAGATTTTCTTTGTGTCTCGTTAGCCTAATTAAACACTTCAAAAGCCTACTTTGCCAAGATCATTTTTGATTATGGTCTGTTTCTATTTTAATTTATTGTACTACAGTGCTAATCTCTTTTGGGCTAGTTGTCAAGCCACTTCTTGAATGCATTGACTCTTTCCCGTGAAACAATGAGTTCATCCGATGTATAGTGCTTAAGGTATATTTTCAACCGGGCATTGGAATGTACAGCAATACTTTTGATGGCATCAAATTGAACGATCGTGCTTCGGTTGATCCTGAAAAAATCTTTAGGGGACAATTGCGGTACCAGGACGTCCAGCGTCTGATCCAAAAGATAATTTTCATTTTCATTGGTATAGAGATAGGTGCCTTTGTTCTCACTATAAATACATTCAATATTCTGGGTTGTCACTAGTTTTATGTTTTGGCCAAGTTTTATTGTAAAGCGTTCCTTATAGGTGGGTAAAGCGTTTCTAAATAAAGCTTCTAATGATATTAGGTCCAAATGGGTATTAGATCCCCTAAAATGAAGGAATTTTTCAATTGCATTTTTCAATTCTTCATCATCAATCGGCTTAAGTAAGTAATCAATGCTGTTTTGTTTAAACGCACGTAACATATACTCATCGAATGCAGTGGTAAAAATAATAGCCGCACTTGGCTTAACCTGCTCGAGGATATCAAATGAAATCCCATCTGCGAGTTGCACATCCAAAAAAAGTAGATCAGGTTCAGTATTTGACATAAACCATTCTACAGACTCCTCGACAGTTTGCAGTACAGCAGATACCGTGTAACCCATGTTCTCCAATTTTCTTTGCAGTAGTCTTGCTGATGGAAGTTCGTCTTCTATGATTAATATTTTCATGGCTTGTATAGAATGCTTATTTGTCGTCGGATCTTTGTGTTCTTAATTTAGTGCGCGTTACAGCGGAAGAGTTTGGGGGTGGGGCGCAATTTCTTTGATAATCGGTAGCCCAACTGAAAACAAGGTATCGCTTTCCTCAATATACACGGGTAAATCGGAGAGTATTGCATACCGCTCCTGAATATTTTTTAGGCCGATTCCCGAGTGCCCATGGAGCACCTTCTTCTTTTGCAGATTATTGTCAACATAGAGGTAATCATTTTTTCGATAAATCTTTAATAAAAGAGGTTTTCTAAGTGAAATAACATTGTGTTTGATCACGTTTTCGATCAGCAGTTGAAGTGAAAGAGGTAGAATAAATCCTGTATGCTGCTCTTTATCGATCTCTAAATCAATCTGAATTCCCGCTTCGAATCGAAGGCTTAATAGATTCAGATAAGCTGTTGAAAAAGTGAGCTCATCCTGTAGTGAGACGAAACTTTTCTCTTTGTGCTCCAAAACATAGCGATAGATTTTAGAAAGATCAGTGGTAAACATGCTGGCCTTTTGGGGGTTTTCCTCAATTAAACTATTTAATACATTCAGACTGTTGAACAGAAAATGCGGATCGAGTTGATTCTTTAGCGATTCAAATTGTGCTGTTAGTAGTTGCTTTTCTTGTTGAGATTCCTTGATTTGATAGTCTTTGAACCTTTTATAAAAGTAGAGACCAAAAAAAATCATTGAAATGCACCATGATATCATCGCTGTTTGGAAGTAGTATGCAACGCGCTGCTGATGAGTAAAATTGTGAAAGCGTTGAGCGAAGCTTTTAGTAGCATCCGGGTAGAATAAGCCGGAGAAAAAAGCATTCACAATAAAAACGACTGCTATGGTCAAGAAGAAACTTACACTATAAAAGATAAGCATCTTTTTCCCAAAATCTTTACTGCTAGGGTATTTATTTCCTACCCACTTCGACAGATAATTATGGCCTAGGAAAAGAAAAAATCCGTATAAAAGGCCTCTAGCCATATTAGGGTGAAAAATAATGGATTTCCAAGGGATATCGTTATGGTCAAGCTTGGCCATAACCACAAAATAAGTGCTTACGACCAAGCTTGCCAATAACGCTTGTATAATTGCTTTAAACGGTGCTTTTTTCACGAAGTAATTAATTGCATTCTTTTAACAGTTGTTCTGCCCGATCTTTGCCCCATGATGGCGCAAAGGGAATGGAGACTTTTTGTTCATTGAATAAAGATAGTGCTTTCTTAACATCCTCACATTCTTTATGGGTATCTTGATTGAAATATTTTTTTGCGTTCATTTGGAATTCTGCGAGGCCCAATACTGCTCGTGGATTATTGGGGGCCAATGCAAGTGCTTTCTTATAAAGGGCTATGATGATAGGTGACAGTTCCCTGCCTTTTGTAATTGGATCGGTTATCATTAATGCTGTCTTGTTCATCGCCCGTAAAATAAGCCATTCAGGATTATTGTCTTGTGCAGTGCTGTTCAAAATATCTTCCGCAGATTGTATATATTTCGCTTGTGTTTCTTTATTTTTCTCTTTAAAAGAAGCAGTTGTAAACACCATTGCCTGGTAATACGCCGGTATCCAGTTGTCTTTTTCTACCTGTGAAATACGTTCTAGAAGAGCTGCCGCCTTTTGTGTCTCTCCTGACTGCCATAAGCCCATGGCCTGCCCCATGCTTTTTTCAAAATTGCTCTGTGCAAATGTTGTACTGCTTATTAAGCAGATAATGACGATAATAATCGATTTCATAATTTTTAGTTTAGTAGTAAGTATTTTTATTATTGTTTTTTCGAATTTACAGGGGTGAAGTTGCGTATCGTTGCTCTCAATTAAAAACAAATTTGGATGAACCGACGTATTTCCCTGATGAGCTGTTGCTTCCTATAGATTATCCAGTTGATTGTCTTTGTCGTTTTTACTGATCGTCCAGAAATAGCCAAGAAAAACAAATCGTTTGGCTGTAGGAACAATCGGTCTACGGTTATAAATTCCCTGTGAATTTGGTTGATCTGCATACTGATAGCCGTAGATAGGTGAAGCGCCGAGAATATTACTGACGGAGAAATGGATTATTTTTTGTTGGCTATAGAGAAATGACCAGCTCATGGATAGATTGTTATAACCCCTGATGTGACCATCCATAAAGGAGCTTTGGTTAGGATCGTTATAATTTCTGCCCGATACGTAAGCGTTCGTCAAACTGAGTTGTGAACGAAGGCTAGAAAACCAATATTTTCCAACGATATTAAAACTATGTTTATAAACATAAGGCGGAGTCACAGTCGACGGATAATTCGCTTCATTTCTCTTGCTGTCTGTGAAGGAATATGATATCCAGTACTGTAGATTTTTTACACTGCTGCTATTTTTGTAAAATAGGTCAAAGCCTTTGACATCTCCGCTTCCATTATTGCTATATTGGCTATTATATTGGGGCGTTACACTATTGTATTTAACCAAGTTGTTGTAAGTTTTGTGGTATGCTTCTAAGCGAAGTAAATGCCCTCCACGCACATAGAAATAATTTGCGATATAATGTTTGGCCGCTAACCAGTCAAGCTGAGGAGCATATTTTAATACTGGTGTAGGTGCCTGCTGATGGAATTTCCCGTAAGCAACAGAGAGCTGGGTATATTTATTTAACGCGTATCCCATCGAAGCCCTCGGTTCTAACGTTTTCTTGTTTTGCAAATTGGAAGACGTTTCTCGTAGGCCGATCTTCCCGATCAAGTTTGGTAAGAAGCCAAAGGTTGTTTCAGTATATAGAGCCATCATTTTGCTCTGGAATCCATACATATACTCAAGGTCTTGCCGGTGGTATTCTTCTTGATAATTTGTGTCAAAGTATTCTATTCCCCCAATGCTTTTAATCTTATTGTTCCAGATTTTACTCAATGTTGCTTTTAAGTGAATGCTCTTTTCATCATGAGGTAGGTAAACCTCATCGTAATGAACCTTATCGGTCAGATAGCCTAGGCCCATGCCCGATTCGAGCGTCCAGCGGTTCCCTAAATTCTGGCTGAAGCTGATATTGGTATAGGCGTTGTTGGATTTCTTTTTCACCGGGACAGGGTGTGGGTAATTGATGTCTGCTTGGTAAAGCCCCATATTTTCGAAAGTGTAAGCGCCATAAATATTTAGAAAGCCTTCTTTAAATTGATGACGATAAATCATTTCTCCAGTGGCATTTTCATAGGGTTTCGTCCAATTAATGTCTGGTGTAATAATTTTTGAATAGGGGCTTAGGTTTGTATAATTGCTGTTGAAGGTTAGCGAATTTTTGCCCCATTGTAAAGTATGCCCTAACCCTAATCCAACAGAAGATAGCGAAAGTTCTGTTTTGGATTGTTCTATCGTATTTTCGGTGTTCAGGGCTAGAATGCTCGACAGTGCATTGCCAAATTCTGCAGAATAGCCTCCAGTAGAAAAATTCACTCCCTTAAACAACATGGGCGAAAACCTGCCCCTGACAGGAATTTCATTTGGGGTTGCGGTATAAGGTTGGGCAACTCGGATGCCATTAATGTAAGTCTGTGTTTCGGAAGCATCTCCACCGTGGACCATAAGACGTCCATTTTCTCCTCCAACCTGTGCTCCAGGCAATGTGGCCAGCGCGCTGATGATATTGCCCATGCTTCCTGCGGTAGTGACAATATCCAATGGACTCATTACCGTGTTTTTTCCGGAGCTATTGGCTTGTAGAACCCCTGCCTGAATCGTGACTTCCTGTAAGCGATTTTCACTTTCTTGCATTTGAATAATCAGTAATTCTTTTTGAGGTAGCTGGATAGGCCTGTTATATGTTGGGAGGCCCACAACAGACGCTTTAATGATTTTATTACCTTGTTCATTGGTCTCAAACACGAAATTTCCAAGCGAATCGGTGGTACCACCATCATAGGTGCCTTCAATATAAACGTTGGCTAAATATATAGGTTTGCCGTTTTTGCCCAGCACTTTCCCTTTCAAGATGGACTGCGCCGATACGATTGTAATACTCAAAAATAGTAAGGTTAATAACAGCTTCATTTTTCTTTAATTTTATTCAAATATCCGCGGCTGTAAGTGTTCCTGCGAAAAAGAGTGGACGAAATGTCAAAATATCATGATGAATTGAGGGAACCCAATTTTATACTGTAAATTGGTGCCGAAAAGCACTGTTTGATAAAAGCAGTTTAAGGTATAATTTAAGACAAGAAAATACGAATAACTATTTTAAATGACTGTTTATATGCTGTACGAATGTTGACTGTGTTGAAATTCTTAACGGCTATGATGTACCACTTGAAACAGCCCACACAGTTACCACGTTATAAGCTAAATGGAGAAATGGGGACGAGCAATTATTTTAAACTTGCTTTCGAAAATATTATAGCTTTTTTGATTAATACATAATATATCGTAAGTCGCGAAGCGCAGGCTCGCAGAGCAAGACAATCGGTAACACCAACATGAATAATTTTACGCGTTTAGAACAACCAACAGGTCGGCTTATCACAGTCGATGACAAAGAATATCTTTTTTTTGGTGGAACTTCCTATCTAGGGCTGGCAACAGATAAAGCCTATACGTCTATTTTCATAGAAGGTATACAGCGGTATGGTATCAACAACGGCACTTCACGAAATAATAATGTGCAACAGGCCATATTTCATCAAGCTGAAGAATATGCGGCAAGGCGTTTTGATTTTGAAGCGAGCTTATTGCTCTCCAGTGGATATCTGGCTACTCAGTTTTTGATTAAAACATTGGCCGGCGAAGGAGAAATGCTGTACGCCCCCTCCTGTCACCCCTCGCTGTGGTTAGACGAAAAACCAGACGTAGCGGGAAGTTTTAATGACTGGGCCAATTCTGCAGTTGCATATATTAACCAATCGTCGCAAAAATCGTTTATTATTGTCAGCAACAGTCTCGATAATATGAAGCCGGAAATTTATGACTTTACTGTCTTTGCACAGATTGATTCAAGCAAGCGTGTGTTGTTGTTGCTGGACGATTCTCATGGAATTGGTGTTATACGAAAAAATGGCATTTCGTTCAATAAGAGCCGTTTTAATTTGGCTAATATTGAACTGATTGTTGTGGCTTCATTAGCGAAAGGTCTGGCAACAGATGCTGGGTTGATTCTTGCAGATGAGGAGCGCATCCAAAACCTAAAAAAATCTAATTTTTATACCGGTGCATCTCCGAGTTCACCCGCGAGCTTATATGCATTTGTACATGGAGAGGAGATCTATTTACGGCAATTCGAAAAAATGCAATACAACAGCAGTTATTTCAATGCACGTATAATGTCCAGATTAAATGCTGTGCCCAATTTTCCTGTCTTTTCATCAAAGGATATCAACCTTTATGAAACACTAATGGCATCAGGTATATTGGTTTCAAGTTTTCCCTATCCGCTTGCTACAGACCCGCTATTGAACCGTATTGTGGTGAATGCACATCATACTGAAGCGGATTTGGATCGGCTAAGTCATGCTATTGGCATAAATTGAATTTTATCGCACAACTATAGAGTCAACATCTTGTAAATTAGCTAATTGTTTTTATTTTTGGAGTTTATTTTAGTGGTTGAAGAAATCTAGGGTCTCGTTAAATGATTGTAAATGTTTGGCTTTTGGAAGCTTATTTATCAAAAAAGTATTTAAATAATTTCCATTACTCATTTTAAAACAATACTTTTGCATCCCCAAACATTAGTTGGCTTAAGGGTTGAAAAATAAATAATTACAGTAAAATAGATATGACTAAAGCAGAAATTATTGCAGAGATCTCTACCAAAACTGGCTTAGAGAAGGTAGATGTTCAAGAAACCGTAGAGGCGTTCTTTAAAGTTGTCAAAAACGCAATGATCGGAGGAGAAAATGTATATGTAAGAGGTTTTGGGAGCTTCGTAGTCAAAAAAAGAGCTGAGAAGACTGCAAGAAACATTTCAAAAAATACAGCAATCATTATCCCTGAACACTTTGTTCCTAGTTTCAAGCCAGCTAAAATTTTCGTAGAGAAAGTAAAGAATGGCAATAAATAATCTTTAAAATAGATTAATATGGCAAAAACCAAACAGATAATAGTAATAGGATCAGTAGTAGCCTTGGTTGCTGTGCTTTTGGCGCAGCCTATTAAAGGTTTGGTGAACAAAGAAAAACAAACTGCTGCAGCATCTGAATCGAAGCCTTCCAATGAAATAAATTTGGAAAATATATCTTCGATGACAAAACAAGGTTTAGATGCTAGTTTAGTCAAAGAAATTTCCGATATTGAGGGCCAAGTTGCAAAAGCTTCTGGAGAGGATAAGATAAAGCTGTTGCAACAGTTGGCAGATAAGTGGGATGATGTTGCTAAACCAGCCCCTCAGGCTTTCGTGTATGAGGAAATGGCAAAGGTTTCACCCAAGTTTGAGTATTGGTTGAAAGCAGGTAACGCATATCGTGCTGCTTATACAAATTTGCAAGATTCTACTTTGTCGCAGGCGTTGAATCAAAATGCTATTCATGCTTATGAGGCGGCGTTAAAAGCGAATACAAGTAGTTTGGAAGCAAAAACAGGATTAGGTGCCGCAATGGTATCGGGAACGAATAATCCCATGGCAGGTATTGCCTTATTGCGGGAAGTCATTGCTGCAGATCCTAAAAATTTAGAAGCAAATAAAACTTTGGGATTGTTTTCATTACAGTCCCGTCAGTTTGACAAAGCTATCGAGCGTTTTAAGACCGTTATCGATCAAAAACCCGATGCCGAGTCATACTTTTACTTAGCCACGGGCTACGAAAATATTGGGATGAAAAAGGAAGCTGTGACTGCTTTTCAAAAAAGTAAGGAACTGGCAGCCGATCCTTCCCTATCACAATTCATTGATCGAAAGATTGCTGAATTGAGCAAGTAATTAATTTATTATTTTATAATCATTAAAAAATTTAGCTATGCCAAGCGGAAAAAAAAGAAAAAGACACAAAATGGCTACTCACAAACGTAAAAAACGTTTAAGAAAAAATAGACACAAGAAAAAATAGTCTTGTGATGAGCTTTTAAATATCTTGGCCCATTTTGCTGAGATAGCTTTACGAAACGATCTACATATCTGTGAAGGGTATGTAGATTGTTTTTTTCGTAACAACGTTCTTTAAATGTTTAATCGGATACCAAAGATTGCGATAGGATATTGCATAGGTATCAAAAATGAGTAGCTTTTGGTAAAGGAATTAATTATCGATTCAACTCCTGATAAAGGGGTAACTATTGCTTTACTTCAAGATAAGCAGCTTGTTGAACTTAACCGTGAGCCCGCAAATAATAACTTCGCCGTTGGAGATATCTATCTCGGACGTATTAAGCGAATTATGCCAGGGCTTAATGCAGCATTCGTAGATGTAGGCTACGAAAAGGATGCTTTTCTACATTATTTAGATTTGGGTCCTCAAGTTCAATCTTTGCTAAAGCTTACCCGTATAGTAAAGAATGGCAGTTATCAAGAGAAACTGCTCAATAGTTTAAAACTTGAAAAGGATATCGATAAAGCTGGTAAGATCTCTGATGTCTTGAGCAAAAATATGCTCGTGCCAGTACAAATCGCCAAAGAACCCATTTCAACAAAAGGACCGCGTCTGAGTTCAGACCTTTCAATAGCAGGTCGTTTTGTCGTTCTGGTACCTTTCTCAAGTACTGTTTCCATTTCCAAGCGTATCAAAGGTAGTAACGAGCGCAACCGCCTCAAGAAGATTGTCGAAGGGATTAAGCCATCAAATTTTGGCGTGATTATCCGTACAGTGTCTGAAGGTAAGGGGGTCGAAGAACTACAACGCGACTTATTGGACCTGATCTCAAAATGGGAGCTATTTACCAAACGTCTTCGTAGTGCTGAACCGCCGCAAAAGGTTCTTGGAGAAATGGATCGTGCATCCACTATTCTACGGGATATTTTGACCGACGAGTTTTCGCATATTTATGTTAATGATCCTTCGATATTCGAAGAAACAAAATCATATATACACGATATCTCTCCAGATTTGGAGAAAATTGTCAAGCTTTATAAACATAAAGAGCCAATTTTTGATCATTTTGGAGTTGAAAAGCAAATCAAGGCAGCTTTTGGCAAAACGGTAACATTACCAGGTGGTGCGTATCTCGTTATTGAGCATACCGAAGCCTTACATGTTATCGATGTCAACAGTGGTAACCGCTCCGCTAATAAGGAGAATCAGGAAGACAATGCATTGCTGGTCAACATGGAAGCAGCAAAAGAAATTGCGCGACAGCTGCGTTTACGTGATATGGGCGGAATTGTAGTCATCGATTTTATCGATATGCATAAACCCAATCATCGAAAAGAGCTGTATACGTTCTTAAAAGAATGTATGGCGTCGGATAGAGCAAGACATACGATTTTACCACCAAGTAAATTTGGATTGGTACAAATTACACGTCAGCGTGTCAGACCTGAAATGAATATTGTCACAAACGAAAAATGTCCGGCTTGTGATGGGACAGGTGAGATCCGATCAAGTATTGTCGTGATGGATGATATTGAAAATAATTTGAAATTTATTCTTCAAGAACAAAACGAAAAAAAGGTGACCTTATGTGTTCACCCTTATATAGACGCCTACATTAAGTCTGGTTTGATTTCTAAAAGAATGAAATGGTTCATGAAGTACGGAAAATGGATTAAAGTAAATCCAATGACGTCATATTACCTAACTGAATTCCATTTCTTCAATGCGAAGGATGAAGAAATCAAGTTATAATAGAAAGAGATTAACGAAAAGGGTTAGTAGAGATACTAGCCCTTTTTTGTTTCTATACGGCTTCTATTTGTCTGTTTTTAAACCCAATGGATCATTATGCCATCTTTTTCCATTTTACGGAAATAAGTCATTTGCCGTTTAGCATAGCGGTGTATTTCGGTCTCCAGTTTTGTGATGAAAGCAGTGTAATCGAGCTGCCCAAGCAGATGTAGCGAGGCATATTTATATTCCAGACCATAATACTGCAGTTGCTCGTGTGTGATTCCTTCGGCCAATAATTTCTCCACTTCTTCTAAAAAGCCTTCTTTCAAGCGTTGTTCTAGTCGTTGGCTAATGTGCGAACGTCTAGTTTCCACAGGCGGATTTAATCCGATAACAATGCTATCTACTGCTTGTTGCTGCACGATGTGATCGGGGTGATTCTCTAAAAACGCTAATATTTCTATTGCTCGGATGATACGTTTTTTAGTCGAAAGATCGATTTGAAAGTTCACAGGTAGTGTATATTCCTGAAGACGTGCTAACAGCTCCGTCTCGGGATATGCAAGTAATGACTCCTTGAAGCCTTCGATTGATGGGATCAGCGCATAGGGATTTTCTTGGATTACACTTTGAATATATAAACCAGTACCACCACACAGGATGGTATGTTTTCCCTTTTCTAGAATGGATTGTTGGGCTTTACGGAAGTCAGCAATAAAATTTCCGAGATTGTAGCGTCTTCCCGGTTCATGTATGTCGATAAGATGATAGGGAATATCTTGGTATTCCGATAGGTCTTTTCCCGTACCGATGTCCATTCTTCGATAGATTTGGCGTGAATCAGCACTGATGATTTCAGCATCAATGTGTTGGGCCAGTTGGACGGCAAGTTTCGTTTTTCCAGAAGCTGTAGGCCCTAAGATAACGATAACTTTCTCCTTTGGAACAGCCTGCTGCTCCAAAAGAGAAAGTATAGGATTTAATCTGTCTATCACAGAACAAATTTAGTCCATTTTTCTGTTCCTTCGTTATTTTTTACGACAGTATCGATAAAAGCCATACCTCTTACGCCATCATATACTGTTGGAAAATCTTGTTGTTCAGGAGTAGGGTTTTTTCCTTCACGTTTTGCAGTCACAGTCGCAGCAAAATTACGATAGATATTTGCAAATGATTCCAATAAACCTTCCGGGTGACCAGCCGGGACACGGGTGTTGTGTGTTGCAAACGAACTTAATGTATAGGGAGCACCATATGCATTTCCTGTACGATAAAGCTGACGCGGTTGATCAAGCATTTTAATGATCAAATTGTTAGGATCTTCATTAGCCCATTCCAATCCACCTTTTTCACCATAGATGCGGATGCGAACGGCATTTTCTTCTCCAGCTGAAATTTGGGAGGCCATCAATACACCTTTTGCTCCATTTTCAAAACGTAAAAGTACCGAACCATCGTCATCTAATAGACGGCCTTCAACAAATGTTGTGAGGTCCGCACATAATTCTTCGATTTTCAAACCGGATACATATTCTGCTAAATGTGCAGCATGTGTGCCGATATCGCCCATAACCAACGATTTACCAGAACGTTTTGGATCTGCGCGCCAAGCAGCACCAGCATTACCTTCGCGTTCTGTTAAGCGGCTTAACCAACCTTGAGGGTATTCAACAACAATTTTTCTGATATTTCCGAAGTGACCTTCTTTGACCATCGCTTTTGCTTGTTTAACCATCGGATAGCCAGAATAAGTATGTGTAAGGCATAGTGTGCGGCCTGTACGCTCTACAGTTTCTTGTAATTCTTTTGCCTCTTCAACAGATACAGTCATCGGTTTCTCAACCACGACATCGAAGCCTTTTTCTAGCGCTAATTTAGCGGGAGCGAAATGCAGAAAGTTCGGTGTTACGATCGTTACGAAATCCATGCGCTCTCCTTCGGGAAGCAAAGATTCTTTCTCGATCATCTCCTCATAGCTTAAATAGACACGCTCAGGTGCTACAAATAGGTCTTCTCCAGATTGTTTTGAAATTTGTGGATCAATACTAAAAGCACCACAAACTAACTCAATCTTGCCATCCATAAAAGCGGCAATACGGTGTACAGCTCCAATAAAGGCATCATTACCGCCTCCAACCATACCCATGCGAAGTTTTCTCTTCATAACGTTATTATTTTTTGATTATTTATTTTTCAAACCCTTACAGTGTACAATATACACAATTTAGCTTATTTTATGTATAAAATCATCTTGATGCTACCCATATTTTCCTTTGGAAAGCCATACGGATATTGTTTAATTAATGCTTTCAGCTCTTCTTTATTGCGATAAACATGTCTTTTTGTGTCTGCTACCCAAAAGTTGATCGGAGCTGTTACTTCTTTGACAACAAAGCCGATTTTTTCAAGAGAGGAGTGCTGACTCCAATCGCGATCAGTGAAGGTCATAATATCGCCAGGTGAGAAATCTTTGCAGAAAGCCTTGATCAATTTGCTTAACCCACCAATTACATTAAATCCCGCTTTGTTACAGAAGCGTATAAGCTCGAACGAACGATAGTCATCCTCCCTGTCCATCATGCGGCGTCCTCCAGAGAAGATAGCGACAGCGACAAGCTCACCCTTCTCAAAGAGTCCATAACGATATTTACCAGGCAGAGCAAGCTGTAAATGATGTTCCACGAGGAACTGTAAGCTTGTCTTTTTATCGATCCGTGCCACCACAGTCTTGCGTGCGAAGATAAATTTGTTGTTTTTAGTTCGCGAAACAATACGCTTGATAATGAGTTCAGACTTGCTTGCTAATAGGTCTTCATCAATATGAATACATGGTTCGGAAGTTTGGCTCCTAATAGGCTTATTGTTAGGGTATAACAATATGGTTGTTGTTAATTCAAGGGAGGATATTTGTATAAATCCATCAACTTCAAAGAGTTGTAATGAGACTTCAAGCGCTTGCTCAAGTCTAAGCTTAAATTGCGTTGACAAATTTAAAAACGAAGGATCCATAAAACAAAAGTAACTTTTGTGGAAGTCTTCACGAAATATTCGATTTTAATAATTATCCGTACCTTTGTAAGCGAACGTATAATGGTTCTACAGCGTATCCTTAGTTAGTTTAAAAGCAGAGCGAATCCGGTTCAGAAATTATTCGGACATGAACCAAAATTTAATTGTGCAAAATTTCACTAGGTACGAAATGATCTTTAAGAGCAAACGACGTGTAATGAACTCCTATAAATAGGAGTATCTGCACTTAAATAAATAATTATTTATATATGAAACTTCCGATAGTGGCGTATGGCGATCCTGTATTAAGAAAGGTCGCTGAAGAAATAGATGAAGACTATCCTGATTTAAAGAAATTGATTGATGACATGTTTGATACCATGTATGCGGCGCATGGTGTTGGCTTAGCGGCACCGCAGATAGGCTTGCCTATACGTATGTTCGTTATCGATGCAACCCCTTTTGCAGAAGATGATGAAGAAAATAAAGCAATGCTCCAATCGTTCAAAAAGGTTTTTATCAATCCCATCATGGTAGAAGAGTCTGGTGAAAAATGGGCTTTCGGAGAAGGATGCTTAAGTATCCCAGATATCAACGAGGATGTATTACGTCATCGGAATATCCGCATTAATTATCTGGATGAAAACTTTGAGGAACACGAAATGGATCTCACTGGTTTGGCGGCGCGTGTTGTTCAGCACGAATATGATCATATTGAAGGAAAGTTGTTTACCGATAAATTAAGTACGTTGAAAAAAACGATGTTGAAAAGCCGGCTGGATGCCATTTCGAAAGGAAATATCCGCGTTGGTTATAAAATGCGATTCCCACAGCAAAAGAAAAAGCGTTAGTACAGACTAACGCTTTTTCTTTTATCACGTCTCCTTGTTTAGCGGCTGGAGTTTATAAGCACAAGATTCAATCGTTTCATTCGTCTTTACAATTTACTGTTGAAACCGAATAAATAATTCATCAGCATCTCCTACAGGTAATTTAAGCGGTCTAAGGGGGTCCACTCAATCCAGGCGAGGTAAGTATAAACGATATTTAACGGCTGTCATTCGTATAAAAAATACAACTGCAGCTCCGATAAAGGCTGCCCATGAAACATCGAGATCAAGATGCACCAATAAAATATATATGAGGCCACCACCTAAACAGGCGGTAGCATATACTTCTTTCTTAAAGATGAGCGGTGTCTCATTTAAGAGGACATCGCGTGTCATGCCTCCACATACTGCGGTAAACATTCCAAAGATAATGGCAGCATAGGTATTACTCTCGTAGTTGAGTGATTTTTGCACCCCTAATATGGTAAAAAAGCTAATTCCGATGGCATCAAAAAGTGTTAATGTACGATAATAACCATACAATTGTCTATTGAAAATAATGGCGATTAAAATTCCGATGAAGATAGCAATGAGATAATTGCTGTCATTTACCCAGACTGGGCGCAGATTTAAAAAAATGTCCCGCATAGATCCCCCACCAATGGCCGTAACAAAACCTAAAAAGGCCGCTCCAAAAATATCAATATCCTTACGTTTTGCTGACAGGGTACCTGATATTGCAAAAAATAAAGTGCCAAGCAAATCGCTTAGATAAAAATAGTTGGCATCTGTAATCATGGTAATCCTTTTAAGTAGTTTTCATTTAAGCTCCAGTTGGTGCCGCATTATAAAGAAGCACTCCCAATTGGAAAAATTTCCCTTCCCTGGACAAATTTAAGAGAAATTCTGATAGGTTAAATTCACCTGAAGCAAATTGCTTTTAGGCTGGTAAGGTCTTGTACATCCCCTAATCATAAGTGTTCGATGATCCACGCAATGGTGTCCGTATCGTAGATGGCATGTATAGATAACATTCAGATCTTCTGATAAATACATTTGCAAAAAAATTACCATTGACACGCTGTTTTTTTGGTTCGTTCCAATGGAAAGAGCGGAATGATGGATTTAGAATTTTAGAAGCGGAAACCTGTACTGAAATAAGGGTACCAGCCTTCATCCGATCTTGTCATCACAAAATGCAATGGAAGCGCATCTGCGACGATATAATATACGCCCCCGCCCACACCTTGATGAAACTTACCACTATTATAGCCTTTTGCCCATACTTTACCAATGTCGTACATGCCCATGAGTCCGAATTCACCCGGAAGAACATAGCTCTTGACATCCTTTATTTTAAGACGTGCCTCCAAATTATTATAAAGCATCTGCTGTCCTGCAAATCGATATTGGCGAAACCCTCTAAGGTTTTCGTGACCGCCTAGAAATAAATATTGATAGAATGTAGGATTTCCGACAACTGCTCCCCCGCCCGTTCTGTTGGCGAATATAATGCCTTCATGGAGTACACTAAAATATCCAGTGATAGCAGCATTTAACTGCACCGAATTTTTTGAATACTGATTGAGTCCAAAATAAGAATTCAAATCGGCTTTGATATAGATTCCCTTACTTGGATTAATCTTTCGATTACGTGAGTCTTGTGTTAAAAAAGCATTGATACCTGCAAAAGCTTTGTCTTTGGTAATTGACAAGCTATCGTAAGAATGTAAAGCCTGAGGATTTAGAATAAATCGATCTTCATTCTCATTAGGATCTAAGTGATAAAATTGGATATGTGGACCTACGGCAACGTTTAGCGTGGATGAAGGTTTCCATCTTAACTGTGGATTGATATTGAAGATATTAAATCTACTTCGGTAATATTTTGCACCATACTGCTCCTTTAAAAATGGTGAGTTATTTCCTACGCCGAAGAAATTCTGTGTGTTGTCGGGAGCTTTCGCTAAGGCATCGATAACTATATCAGCATCGCCGGCGGCAGCAGTCCATTCGCCTCTATAGTGAATTTTATATGCTCCGGTGCGAAAGGCGGTTGCTACGGTGAGCTGTTGCCTATAGCTAAAGGGGCTTTTTCTAAAGCCACGCTGATGTGTGTAAGCTGCTCCGAGTCCGAGGGAAATACCGTCGTCTGCATTATAACCTGCAGTAACCAAGGGAAGCCAGGTATTGTAGAGGTTTACCGGAACAAATTGCGTGTTGATGCTATCTTGGGCATAATGAAGCTTTATTTTCTTCTTTTCACCGAGCATAACAGAATTTTTAGTGTTTTCGTAAAGCTGTATCCTTGATCTGCTCTGATTGATAGTATAAGTCTTTGGTGTGCTATCGCCTATAATTCTTAGTTTGATGGGAGATTGTGCATTGTCGATGAAAACAGAATCTTTTCCATCACCTAAATAGAGGCGAATCTCTTTTGTCAGGGTATTTTTGTAGGTTTTGTCCATCAAAGTTTTGGTGACTTTGCCTACTTTGTTGATCTTCGAAACTTTGACTTTTAAGTTTTTACTTCCGGTGCTCCATATTTCTACTTTTTCGTTTTTGTCGCTGAGATGAATATCGACAATGTTATTGATAAAATTGTAATACTCTTCCATCGCAGTGGGCAGTGCATCACGGCGGCTTTGAAGTGTTTTGAAGATTTGTTCTCCACGAATAGTAATGGACGACTGTGGGAGGCTGTGTACGGATTGCCATAACACCGAATCTGTGAGGCGTGTAACAAATTGCTTCACCTCTTTGGTCCATTCCTTGTGGGAGAGCTGGTTGCTCGGATGAGCATTTAAGAAGCGGGATTTGAAAAGAGAATAGCGAATGTCGGGAATGCCCGTTGTGAATCCTTGCATGACTGGATTGACGAATTGCTGATAGATGTCTTTCATTAGAAAACCTTGCGTGACACGCAGTGCCTGGTCGCGATCGCGGGGAATAGGAATATAGTCTTTATCCTGATCTGTGCTATCCTGATTCTCATCGTACCATCGCCATTGATCCTCATGTCGGTCCCAATCACTGACCAGCACATCCAACATCCTTGCGCGTAGGTACGCTTTGGCTTTAAAATTGTCGTCATTATCTTCCTGCAACTTTCGCACAGTTTTAGGACTATTGTCTGAATCTCCGAGCGGTTCACGCTCCTCCAGTAGAGCTACTGTATGTTCAAAAAGCGGAGCATATTCGCCTAATAGACTATCTTGTGCTACAACGCCAATGATGGGATGAGCATGTGCGACGTTTACCGCATTGGCCAAGGCAGGGATCATCAGCGCGGAATAGGGATGCTGAGCACTAGTGGCGTCATCCAATACATCCTGCACAAAGGTACCGTGTAATTCTTCCGGTATAAGGGATTCAGTTCTTTTATTGACCGATCGCAGCGCCCATTCCCTTCCCATAGAATCTATTAGCCTTAAAGAAACCGATTGCATCCCACCGCCTTGTTTAACAGGACGCAAACCGCCATATAATGTGGAAAGTTGAATCAAGGGCAGAGTGGTTTCTGCAGCCCATTCTTTGCGGTAGTTTTCGCCGAGGAAGAACTTTTTAAATTTACTGGCTTTACCATATTTTGCGTTTGCTATGACATTTATACTGTCCTTAATGAAGGTTTGAGCAAAGGGTGTGCCCTGATTCGTATGCAACCCTGTATGCTTTTGCTGTGAATAAGCATGACTAACAAGAAAAATAAGAAAGAATGGTACGACCTTTTGCATGCCTATTGTTTTTCAAATTTATAAATGATCCCTTTATCCTGATTGCCAGCTTCGCTGCTGACATAAAGATTCAGTTTAGAATCAAAGTTAATACCTTCGGGTTGAGGAAAGATCTTCCGGTCTAATGGAAAGAGCGATTTTACACGAAAATTCTCATCCGTCACAACAAGAGCTTTGTCTACCGAAGATAAGATGTACCACTCTTTACTATCCGCTTTTTTTGCTAAAGCTGATGGTTTAAAGGTCTTTTTGATTTTAGTATCAAAAGCACGAAGCTCATCAAGCTGAATTGAAAATTCTCCTTTCGGCTGGAATTGACTGTTTTCGTCAATTGAAAAGATGTATCCAGAGGTTTGTGGCTGCTTTCTATCGACCTTGCATTCCTTACATAATACATATGCCTGGTTACTTTCGCGATCGATAAAAAGCCCTTCGTATTCTCCTTTTGGAAGTAAATTCTTCTGTTCGAAAACATTTTTTATATTATCCTTTTCTGCAATAGGAAAAGAATATATGCTGCCATTACTCTTTAAGATAAAGAAATGTGTATTGCTTATCGAGATATCTTCATAGTCGCCATCTTTCCCAAAAGGGGTGAAGGTGACTTTTTGTGTGGGCTGGTTAAACTTATATAGAAAGCCCTGTTCATCCTGAATGGCATAAATATCATCATCCTGCCCCGGAAGAAAGGTGATCCCTGATATTTCCAGTAATTCGTTAGGTAAACTCATCTTGCTGCCCGAAGATAATGTGTAGGGAATGCTTAGTGATTTTTCAGCTTGAACATAAGCTAGTTTGTTGCTGTTTTCTTTGGTTGTATTATTTGGGTTGCAGGCAAGTAAAATAGCCGATAATAGACTTAAGATAGCAGTTGTATGTAGGGTGGTTTTTTTCATATTTCTATTAGTATGTTTTCATTTGATGCATTCGGGGGCCTTTCAGAACAAATTTAGATACCATGTTTTTAGTCTCGGACTTTCAAATTACGTATGTTATTATGAATTACCTAATTGAATAGGTACACTGTTCCATTTTAGCTTTTAAATAATCAGGGATTTGCTGTTGCGAAACATTTTTATGCTGTGTTTCTATCGCTTGGTTTTGCCCCTTGTCATTCAGTGATGTAGCTTCGGTGTCGTCCGAAAACTGGATATCAAACATCTCTTGTATTTGACGTGCCAATGCCGGATCAAGCAGCGGAAAGCAAGTTTCTATACGGCGGTAAATGTTGCGGTTCATCCAGTCTGATGAGCCGAGATAAACGAGCGTTTGGGTCGGATATTGAAAAATAAATATTCTTCCGTGTTCTAAATATCTTCCTACAATCCTTTTCACGGTGATGTTTTCACTTAGTCCCGGTACCTGCGGTTTTAGTCTGCAGATACCCCTGATCAACAACTCTAGCTTTACCCCTGCCCTGCTCGCTTCATATAATTTGTTGATTAACGATTCTTCTTCCAGATTGTTTAATTTAATTTTTATTGTTGCTGGAGCTCCAGCTTGAGCTGCATGGATGGCTTGGTCAATCAGCTCTAAAAACGTAAGCTTGAGGTTGAACTGTGCTACTAGTAGATGGTCAAATGATAGTTCATTTGGGTTGTGGGGTTTCCTTCGTGCCGGAAGAAACTCAAATAGCAAATTTAATTCGTAGGTCAGCAGCTTATGAGAAGTGATAAGGAAATAGTCTGTATAAACCTTAGCTGTTTTTTCATTTAGATTTCCCGTACCCAGTAAAGCACTTTGTCGGCCTGCCTGACGTTTGACCAGTGCTATTTTGGCGTGAACTTTTAAGTTTGGGATACTGTAGGTGATTTTTACGCCGTTTTCTTTCATCAGTCGAGACCAATGTATATTATTAGCTTCATCAAAGCGCGCTTTCAATTCTACAAATACATTGACCTGTTTTCCATTTTTCGCTGCGGTAGCTAATGCTTGTGCAATACGCGAATCGCCTGCTATACGGTATAAAGTCGTATAAATCTCGTCTACGGTTGGATCTATCGCAGCCTCGTTAAAAAAACGCAGTATGGGGTCGAACGATTCATAGGGAGTACAGATCAACATATCTTCCCGGTCTATTTGATCAAAGATAGATTCTTCGAAATTGTTATCGGTATTGATTTGTAGTTGTTTCGGATACAAAAGGTTCTCTATTTTAATTGGGAATGAGAAGAGGTCCTTCAAGTTGTGGTAGTTTCCGCCTTCAACAATGCTACTTTTCCGTAGGTCGAATAAGGCTGCAAGTCTTTCAATTAGCCGCTCTGGTAGATTAGGTTGATAGAGAAAGCGCGTCGCATAGCCAAGATCACGTTTGTTGACCTCCGATTCGATTTTCTGTGCAATATCGCCTTCAAATTCGTCTTGAAGATTTAACTCGGCATCTCTTGTGATTTTAAAGGAATAGAAACTTAATGATAAATTTCGTATAGCCATGGGCAGAAATGCTTTGATTATATCATCTATTAGGACAACATATTTGCCGTTGTTGGTCTCGCAGGTAAAAAATCGACCAATATAGTTTGATGGGATATTTAGAAATGTTACTGCTCCTGTATTTTCATCCTCAACGACGAAGTATAGCTGATTATTGTCTGGAAAAAATGACGTATCATCGATCGGGATAATTTGCAGATAGGAAGCAATTGTATTGAAAAAATAGTGTGCAGTTAGGCCCTTTATTTCTTCGGGAATAGCTTGGTTGTAAATAAAAAATATACTTTCTTTCGCTAATTCTTGAATAATATCAGTGAGTAAGAGCCCGAATTTTTCCTGTTGTTTGTGTATGAATTTTGACGCTTTTTTATATGTAGCGATGTCTATGTTAGGGATGAGCTCTTGCGGATTTTGTTTTATTATTTTTTTTCCAGCCATCAGTACAGGCATTCTAACGCGATAAAATTCATCCAGATTGGATGAAAAAATAGCTAGAAATTGCAGTTTTTCCAATAGAGGGACCTCTTGACGACCAGCTTGGTCAAGAACCCTATCATTAAACGACAACCAGCTAATGTCTCTGTTTATATAAAGATCTTTCATCATCATCCGTATACTTTTTTTGTTATAGCAGTCTATTTGGGAAAACATCGATACTTGATGTCGGTCTATTTTAAGCTAATGATTGAATTCATTGGACTTTTTGGATAAAATAAAAGAAAGTACATGAATTTTGATTATGAGGAACTAAGACGGTCTTTATCGGAAATTAAAGTAGGGTGGCTCCGATAAAAGAAACGACTGATATCACAAGTCCAAACATAAAAACTCCATATGCGTATCGTAGAAGTTTGTATTTTCGGCCTAATACCACACCTTGCGAATAAACATCCTTGGTAAGCATGCCATATAGAAATTCCGAATCGACCATTACCTTCTGCATGCCTTCGTTGTAGTCGTCGAGTTTCATCTTGTAAAAATTCCCAAAAAAGAGCAGATTGACTGATTTTTGTTCGATTTCCTCTTTTGAGAATTTACCAGAGGGAATTTTGGGGATTGTTGACAATATTGCCATGACCATGGTTGCTACCACGGCCGTTGTTAAGATAATTGTTGGGATAATAAGGTGCTCGTTGGCATCTAGTTTCCGAAATAAGACAGCAATCACGACGGAAAGGATAATAGAATTGACGGTTAATAAAATATTAGCCTTATTGTCTGCCATATCACTTAATCGTTGATTGTTTGATGAAGTAATCCGGAACATAGTCTCTATTCCGCGTTCAGGCTTGCCACTTTTCTCTTTGTCTTTCTTATCTTCTTTGTTTTTCTTGATGGATTTCTCTTGTTTTTTTTCCAGTTCCTTTAAATTCATCTCCTTTTTGGCATTAAGCTTTTGTTGTGCATATTCAGTATGGTAATGATGGCTCATTAGGAGTTTTATCGTACCGGCTCGCCATACATCTTTGTCAATCTCTTTTCCTAACACCGCTTCCGCTTCTGCTTTCATAAGTTTATTTCTAGTAACAAAATCATCACTTCCAAAATGAAATAAGTCAGCATCGCAGAGAATTTGCTCAAGCAGGTTTGTTGGATCCTGAGGCATTCGAGTTGCTAAAATACAACCTTTAATTTTTTCCTGTACACCCTGCGGTATAGCTTTTTCTCTCAGAAATTCCAAGGCAATTTCGACACTTCTCTTTTCATGGCCAATGGCATTGTCGGATTGAACATACCCAAGATCATGAAAGTAGGCTGCGCTAATAACAATAAAGTGCTCCTCCGCTCCTAATTGGTAATACCGCAAAATTTCCTCCGCCGCACTCACAACGGAACGTGTGTGTATCGTATTATGGAAGCAGTGGCAGACTGAAATATTTTCTGTAATATAATTTTCAGCATATTCTTCTACCTGTTTTAAAAGCTGAGCGTAATCTATCATGGATCAATATGATTTTATTTCGAATAAAAGTATCTAATATCTTTAATTTCTTAAAAATAAGACCTCCTTATTATTTATTATCCTACATCAAATTTACAGAAAAAAGAGCTATTCAGGTAGCGATTAATTCTATACGCTATAATAAATACATTATTGGTATGGTCAGATGGGTAATCCAATAGTATTTCCGTATAATACATTTGCTTGATGAGAGGTTGCTCACATTAAGGTTAGGTACGATGTTTCAACTAAATGCTTTATCGATTCTACTCCTCTTATTCCTTAATGTAGAATTTGTATACCTATAGCTTAGCCTTAAGTTAGGTTTAGTATGGGTTAGACCTATACTAAACCTAAACAAACCCTAACTAAACCCTAACTAAACCCTAAACTAAGCTATAACATGGTAGCGTCTTTGATGCCTTCGATAGGCCGTCCTATATTACGCATTCGGCAGGCCATTTAGCACGGCGCTGCCTGCGGCATACAACCTAATCACGAGACCACGCTTTAGTGCCCAGTGAACGTAATACAATTTGCTCCTACAATGCTGCGGTGCCGGCCTAACACGGCGGTGCCAACGGCATGCAACCTACACAAGATACCGGTCAGGAGTGCCGCGGTGCGCCTTCCACCGGCTTCGTCCTCCCGGGCCATTCAGCTCGGCGCTACCTGCTGCATGCAACCTGGGCAAGATACCGGTCATGAGCCCCGGCGCGTGTGTTCCACATACTTCGACTTCTCCAGCAAGGTCGTATAGCGCAGCTGCTGGCCGCCCGCCTCCCCGCCCGGAGAACCTTTCACCGGCCATCTGCCCCTTAAATTCCGCTCCGGGAGACTGATTCCCAAAAATAATCTTCCATCCTTCCAGCGAGTTATGTCCAAAATGAAATAAATAAGAACAAAAGGCTTGGAAGTTTGTTTGTAAACTTCCTATCTTTGCACCACTCCGCAAGGGAGGGACGGTTGCTTCGAGAGAAGGAACCCTGAAAAAAGAAGGGTTTAAGAGAAGTCTGGCAGGATCTAAAATCCCGCCCGGTTTATTTTAAACGCGGAAATCGAAAAAAGCGAAAAAAAAACTTCAAAAAGTTTTTGGAAGTTCAAAAAAGATTTCTACCTTTGCAGTCCCAACGGAAACGGAGGGAAAAACAAAAAAGATAAAGACGGCCTGGTGCCATCGGAATAAAGCGGATACGGAAGTTGAAGCGACAAAGTTCTTTAAGAAAACACAATCATGTAAGCGTGACGAGTAGACAAACGAAAGTCATGAACAAATTCAAGTAATTGTTCGATTCGATCCAAGATCAGAGATATAAAAAAGAATTCTGATTATTATAAATAGTTGGAATCAAAAACTTCATTTTACAATGGAGAGTTTGATCCTGGCTCAGGATGAACGCTAGCGGCAGGCCTAATACATGCAAGTCGGACGGGATCCGGTGGTAGCTTGCTACCACTGGTGAGAGTGGCGCACGGGTGCGTAACGCGTGAGCAACCTACCTCTATCAGGGGGATAGCCTCTCGAAAGAGAGATTAACACCGCATAATATAATTTCCCGGCATCGGGAAATTATTAAATATTTATAGGATAGAGATGGGCTCGCGTGACATTAGCTAGTTGGTAGGGTAACGGCTTACCAAGGCGACGATGTCTAGGGGCTCTGAGAGGAGAATCCCCCACACTGGTACTGAGACACGGACCAGACTCCTACGGGAGGCAGCAGTAAGGAATATTGGTCAATGGGCGGAAGCCTGAACCAGCCATGCCGCGTGCAGGATGACTGCCCTATGGGTTGTAAACTGCTTTTGTCCAGGAATAAACCTAGATACGTGTATCTGGCTGAATGTACTGGAAGAATAAGGATCGGCTAACTCCGTGCCAGCAGCCGCGGTAATACGGAGGATCCGAGCGTTATCCGGATTTATTGGGTTTAAAGGGTGCGTAGGCGGCCTGTTAAGTCAGGGGTGAAATACGGTGGCTCAACCATCGCAGTGCCTTTGATACTGACGGGCTTGAATCCATTTGAAGTGGGCGGAATAAGACAAGTAGCGGTGAAATGCATAGATATGTCTTAGAACTCCGATTGCGAAGGCAGCTCACTAAGCTGGTATTGACGCTGATGCACGAAAGCGTGGGGATCGAACAGGATTAGATACCCTGGTAGTCCACGCCCTAAACGATGATAACTCGATGTTGGCGATAGACAGCCAGCGTCCCAGCGAAAGCGTTAAGTTATCCACCTGGGGAGTACGCCCGCAAGGGTGAAACTCAAAGGAATTGACGGGGGCCCGCACAAGCGGAGGAGCATGTGGTTTAATTCGATGATACGCGAGGAACCTTACCCGGGCTTGAAAGTTAGTGAAGGATGCAGAGACGCATCCGTCCTTCGGGACACGAAACTAGGTGCTGCATGGCTGTCGTCAGCTCGTGCCGTGAGGTGTTGGGTTAAGTCCCGCAACGAGCGCAACCCCTATGTTTAGTTGCCAGCATGTAGTGGTGGGGACTCTAAACAGACTGCCTGCGCAAGCAGAGAGGAAGGTGGGGACGACGTCAAGTCATCATGGCCCTTACGTCCGGGGCTACACACGTGCTACAATGGATGGTACAGCGGGCAGCTACATAGCAATATGATGCTAATCTCTAAAAGCCATTCACAGTTCGGATTGGGGTCTGCAACTCGACCCCATGAAGTTGGATTCGCTAGTAATCGCGTATCAGCAATGACGCGGTGAATACGTTCCCGGGCCTTGTACACACCGCCCGTCAAGCCATGAAAGTTGGGGGTACCTAAAGCATGTTACCGCAAGGAGCGTGTTAGGGTAAAACCGATAATTGGGGCTAAGTCGTAACAAGGTAGCCGTACCGGAAGGTGCGGCTGGAATACCTCCTTTCTAGAGTATCGCGGATCGGTACTCGTCACGTTACATATGATTGCAAAAGAAGAAAAACATCAGAAGAAAGTGCCCGCCCCTAAGGGAGCAGGACCGAGAGAGATAGATGAACAGGAAATAGCTAGTCCCGTAGCTCAGTTGGTTAGAGCACTACACTGATAATGTAGGGGTCAGCAGTTCAAATCTGCTCGGGACTACGAAAATTAAAGGGGAATTAGCTCAGCTGGCTAGAGCACCTGCCTTGCACGCAGGGGGTCAACGGTTCGAATCCGTTATTCTCCACATCTCCGGGAGGAACATCGACAGATGCTCCATAAAAAAAGCCGGAAAAAGAGTTCTTTGACATATTGAAAGAGAAAAAAAATTACAAGAGAAGACAACAGTATAGAGACAATACGTGTATGTGTCTGATGTAGAGAGGAGACCCTCGGTCAAGGCCGAACGAATCTTTACGTAGCATAGGTGTATATATATCAAAAGCAGCCGCATAGTGGCAAAAGGCTATGCCGGTGAAGAAAGTAAATAAGGGCACACGGGGGATGCCTAGGCTCTCAGAGGCGAAGAAGGACGTGATAAGCTGCGATAAGCTGCGGGGATTGGCAAATGCGACGTGATCCGTAGATTTCCGAATGGGGCAACCTGGCTATTTGAAGAATAGCCGTATAAAACGCGAACGCGCTGAACTGAAACATCTAAGTAGGCGTAGGAGAAGAAAATAACAATGATTTCCCAAGTAGTGGCGAGCGAACGGGAAAGAGCCCAAACCGTTTATGTTACGGCATAGACGGGGTTGTAGGACCACGAGATTGTACAATGCTATGAACTGGAAGCAGGTGGGAAACTGCGCGACAAGGGTGAGAGCCCCGTACAGGTAAAGAATGTTGACATAGTGGTATCCTGAGTACCGCGGGACCGGAGAAATCCTGTGGGAATCCACCAGCACCATCTGGTAAGGCTAAATACTCCTGAGAGACCGATAGTGAACCAGTACCGTGAGGGAAAGGTGAAAAGAACCCCGAACAGGGGAGTGAAAAGAACCTGAAACCGTGTGCTTACAAGCGGTTGGAGCAGACGAGTTCTGTGACAGCGTGCCTTTTGCATAATGAGCCTACGAGTTACTCTTGTCTGGCAAGGTTAAGTCCTTCAGGGACGCAGCCGAAGCGAAAGCGAGTCTTAATAGGGCGGATAGTCAGATGAGGTAGACGCGAAACCTTGTGATCTACCCTTGGGCAGGTTGAAGTTGCAGTAACATGTAATGGAGGACCGAACCGATAAACGTTGAAAAGTTTCCGGATGACCTGAGGGTAGGGGTGAAAGGCCAATCAAACTGGGAAATAGCTCGTACTCCCCGAAATGTTTTTAGGAACAGCGTCGGCGTAGAGTTTGATAGAGGTAGAGCTACCGATTGGGTGCGGGGGAGTCAAATCCTACCAAATCCAGACGAACTCCGAATGCTATCAAATATAGCCGGCAGTGAGGCTTTGGGTGCTAAGGTCCAAGGCCGAGAGGGAAAGAACCCAGACCATCAGCTAAGGTCCCCAAATTCGTTCTAAGTTGAACTAACGAGGTCCGGTTGCCCAGACAGCTAGGATGTTGGCTTGGAAGCAGCCATTCATTTAAAGAGTGCGTAACAGCTCACTAGTCGAGCGGCCGGGCGTGGATAATAAACGGGCATCAAGAACGGTACCGAAGCTATGGATTTGCACTGAAAGATGTACATCTGGTAGGGGAGCATTCCATCGCCGGAGAAGCACAGTGGTAATGCTGTGTGGAGGTTATGGAAAAGCAAATGTAGGCATAAGTAACGATAAGGCGGGTGAGAAACCCGCCCACCGAAAGACCAAGGTTTCCTGATCAACGTTAATCGGATCAGGGTCAGTCGGGACCTAAGGCGCACCCGAAAGGGGCAAGCCGATGGACAACTGGTTAATATTCCAGTACTCTTCATAACTGCGATGTGGTGACGGAGTAGTGACACTGCCGCGAACTGACGGAATAGTTCGTTGAAAGGCGTAGGTATTGGGGTTGTAGGCAAATCCGCAACTCTAGCTGAAACCCAATAGTACAGCAAAGCTCCGGTGGCGCTGATAGAGCAGGTAAACAGACTTCCAAGAAAACCCGCTAAGCTTCAGGTTATGAAGACCCGTACCGCAAACCGACACAGGTGGTCGAGGAGAGAATCCTAAGGTGCTCGAGTGAGTCATGGCTAAGGAACTCGGCAAAATGGCCCTGTAACTTCGGGAGAAGGGGCGCTGTCTCGAAAGAGCAGCCGCAGTGAAAAGGCCCAGGCGACTGTTTAACAAAAACATATGGCTTTGCAAAATCGCAAGATGAAGTATAAGGCCTGACACCTGCCCGGTGCTGGAAGGTTAAGAGGGGATGTCATCGCAAGAGAAGCATTGAATCGAAGCCCCAGTAAACGGCGGCCGTAACTATAACGGTCCTAAGGTAGCGAAATTCCTTGTCGGGTAAGTTCCGACCTGCACGAATGGTGTAACGATCTGGGCGCTGTCTCAGCCATGAGCTCGGTGAAATTGTGGTATCGGTGAAGACGCCGATTACCCGCAACGGGACGGAAAGACCCCATGCACCTTCACTATAGCTTAACATTGAGATTGGGTACAGGATGTGTAGGATAGGCGGGAGATGTTGAAGTGGCTTCGCCAGGAGTCATGGAATCAACCTTGAAATACCGCCCTTTCTGTATCCGGTTTCTAACTCGGCAATGCCGAGGACATTGTTTGGTGGGTAGTTTGACTGGGGTGGTCGCCTCCAAAAAGGTAACGGAGGCTTTCAAAGGTAAGCTCAGTACGCTTGGTAACCGTACGCGGAGTGCAATGGCATAAGCTTGCTTGACTGTGAGACCGACAAGTCGAACAGGGTCGAAAGACGGACATAGTGATCCGGTGGTTCTGTATGGAAGGGCCATCGCTCAAAGGATAAAAGGTACGCTGGGGATAACAGGCTGATCTCCCCCAAGAGCTCATATCGACGGGGAGGTTTGGCACCTCGATGTCGGCTCGTCACATCCTGGGGCTGGAGAAGGTCCCAAGGGTTGGGCTGTTCGCCCATTAAAGTGGCACGCGAGCTGGGTTCAGAACGTCGCGAGACAGTTCGGTCCCTATCTGTTGTGGGCGTTGGAAGTTTGAGTGGATCTGACCTTAGTACGAGAGGACCGGGTTGGACAGACCTCTGGTGAACCTGTTATGCCGCCAGGTGTACGGCAGGGTAGCTACGTCTGGAATAGATAAGCGCTGAAAGCATCTAAGTGCGAAACTAGCCACGAGATGAGACTTCCTTATAGGGTCGTAGGAGATGACTACGTTGATAGGCCATAGGTGTAAAGGTTGAGAGACCAAAGCCAAGTGGTACTAATAGCCCGAAGCTTTCTCAAGCAGACAGACACTGTTGTCTTCCTCTTTAATTTTTGAAACGTACAGAAACGTGACTCTTTCAGTATATATGTCAATTGGCATGGATATGCTCATAACTGATCATACCATAGCAGCCAATAAAGATTTTTAGGTGCCTATATCGGCGGTGTCTACCTCTTCCCATTCCGAACAGAGCAGTCAAGCCCGCCAGAGCCGATGGTATTGCCGTAACAGGTGGGAGAGTAGGTCGGTGCCTTTTTTTACACGGAAGCCCTTGCTGGAAACAGTCAAGGGCTTCTTTCGTTTGGATAGGGCCTGGTCTGTTGTAGTATCCGTTTTATTCTGGACGTGTCCGATTTAAACGCAGCAGATGGTTGAATGGGCTGTATTACGGGACGTTAGAATGGATAGGTTAAGAATAGTTCATATAAGTTATCTTGTGAAGGTTTTCGGGATGGGCGGAAAAGTTTAACATTCGATCCTAAGAAAGTAATGGTAACATTTTATAAAGTGGCTTATTAAAATGAATGGTCTATTAGAGGGTACTAACTTATGTAATGAAAAGATATAAATTATTAAGGTTGGGCCAAATGATGACCGCTGTTTTCATACTTATATTTTCCACAACACTGTGTGGTCAAAAGAAAAAGGAGTATGCGGATTGTATTGTTTTTATGAATGGTGATAGCTTATACGGAAGAGTTTCTTCAGTTAAAGATGGAAAATTAATTTGGAGTGATGGGGATGAGCAAATGGAATTTTTTCTAAACTAGGTTTATCGTGTTTATCAAATAAGCAAAGACAACGTATTCGCTCCTTCTTATATAGAAAAGGATTGGAAAAGGTCAAAAATACAAAGCCTCAGGTTTTTCGGATAAATAAAGGAAAATCAGGGGGAATTGAAATTTGCTGAACTGGTTCAGGATGGTCAAATGATGGTTTATCATTTTAAAAGTTCAAGCTTTGCAGTTGACGCGGGAACATCCGGGGCTCTTATCGGTTTCACAACAACGAAATATTGGTGTGTTCTTAAACGCTGTTCGGGAGAGATAATTGAATTGAATTGAATGATGTTGTGGAAGATATTCTAGGTCATGATGTGAAAAAAAGGGCCAAAAGCATTATCAGCATTAATAAAAGATGAACCTATAATTTTAAAGGAATTCTTACTTGAGCGAAAATATAGCTACAAATTGTTTCTAAATTATATAAAAAGATACAATGAAGTCAGGTTAAAAAAAAAGCTGGATCGGAAATCGCTGGGGAATATTTAGTTTACTAGGTTATTGGCGTCATTTATAACGCCAATAATCTAGTAAAAGATATTGTGGGGTATAGGAGTTTACCCTTCCTCCGTATAAAAATCAATTAATGAGGATATATAAGGATCTTCCCAACCGTCCGAGATGTTTTCAAAATCTTCATCGGGTATATTTGTCTGTCTAATTTCTAGGGACGTTCCTCTTTTATGTTCATGCAGTTTTAGTGTAACGATAGAGGGAGTGTCTGTTTCTCCAAAATACCATTCCTGTACGATTTTTGTCGAAGGTTGTAGTTCCAAGAACCGGCCAGTAATAGCTCCGTCCCATAGAGAGAATTCGCCATTAACAGTAGCGTCTATGGACACCAGATCACCTGTCCAAAGACGAGCCGTAATTTCAGTAGTTAATGCGAGATACAGCTCCTCTGGAGTTGCAGGAATAATAGCATATTTCTTGAATTCTTTCATAATGCAAAGTTACGCTTTCTTGTAATTTACCACTTATTTTGACTTCATTTTTATTTATCTTAATTTTATCGCAAACTATGAGGACAACATGAGTAATTTTCTGCCGAATGCTTTAGTGAAAAAATTAGGAGTGAATCCGTTATTTGATAAAAACGCATTTATAAAAGTACATGAGGAGGGGATTCGGGCTACGGCAATACGCCTTAATCCAAATAAACTGGAAGAATGTCCATTTGACAGTAAGGGTAAAGTGCCTTGGTGTAATGCAGCTTATTATCTCCAAGATCGTCCAGTGTTTACATTAGATCCTTTATTTCATGCCGGTGCTTACTATCCGCAAGATGCCTCTTCCATGTTTATAGATCATATTATTCAATGTTTGAAGCTAAATCTACATGCTGTTCGGGCGTTGGATTTATGTGGCGCTCCCGGCGGAAAGTCTACGTTATTAAACAGCAGCCTCCATCCCGATTCGCTCTTGGTTGCTAATGAAATTATTAAGAGCAGAGTTACAATTTTGCAGGATAATTTAATGAAATGGGGAAATGCTAACACAGTAACAACAAATAATGATCCTGCTGCCTTTAATCGTCTTCCTGGATTTTTCGATTTAATAGTAGTCGACGCGCCTTGCTCTGGGTCTGGTATGTTTAGAAAGGATGCCGATGCCATAGAGGAGTGGTCCGAAGCTAATGTGAAACTTTGTAGTGAAAGGCAACAGCGTATTTTGGCTGAAAGTTTGACAGCCTTGAAGGAGGGGGGCTATCTGTTCTATTCGACCTGTTCTTATTCATCAGAGGAAAATGAAGACATCGTCGATTGGCTATTGGATAGCGGCGATTTTGAATCTGTTGAAATAACGGTTGAAGATAATTGGGGAATTGACCATACTTTTTCTGTGAAGCATCGCGGACACGGCTATCGGTTTTATCCACATAAATTAGGAGGGGAAGGTTTTTTTATTGCTGTTCTTAAGAAAGTTGGTGAACAGGAAATGTTTAATAGAAAAAGGATTAAACCCGAAAAGTCAGATGTGCCCAAAGGGATTTTAAATGATTGGATTTCAAATAGTGATAGTTTGCACACCTTCCTTCATCATGAAGATATATATGTTTTTCCAAAAATGTACGAAAACGATCTAAAATATCTTCAAAATGTACTCTATCTCAAGAATGCAGGAACTAATGTGGGTAAGCTCAATAGGAAAGAGTTAATACCGAGCCATGCATTGGCTTTGAGTAATTATTTAGTAGAGTATAAGGCGGTAGACTTATCGCTTGAGGACGCGCGTAATTACCTTAGAAAGGAGAATATCGTTGTGGATACATTTGCTGGTATCCAAGGATGGGCAATAGCAAGGTTTCAAGGCCAGCGATTGGGCTGGATGAAGGTATTACCTAACCGAATCAATAATTATTATCCAAAAGAACTTCGAATTGTAAATTTATAAGATCTGCTCGTACATCTGTACGAATAGTGTTTCGGGAGTGCTTTCTTATAAAAGTTTTGCCTAAGAAAGGCTGACGATAATTGAGCAGATATCTTCGGCAACTTCCTCTTTCGATTTTAGGCTAAACTCATGGATATTCCCTGATCGTTCAATTATAGTAACCTTATTTGTGTCGGTGGCAAAGCCAGCTCCTTTATCCTGCATGGAATTGAGAACGATAAAATCTAGGTTTTTTCGAATCAATTTATCTTTGGCATTTTCCAACTCGTTATTGGTTTCCAATGCAAATCCAATGAGCAGTTGTTGCTCATTCTTTTTAGCTCCTAAAGTAGCCAGAATATCGACTGTTTTCTTCAGTTCAATAGCGAATTTGTTTTCTTTCTTTTTTATTTTTTGGGAGGCTACATGAATGGGAGTGTAGTCTGCTACAGCAGCGCTCATCACAACAATATCCGCCGTTTGGAAGTGTTCTTCACAAGCACCTAACATATCGGCTGCTGAGGTTACTGAAATTTTAAGAATACCTTGAGGACTTTTCAGGGCGCTGGGTCCTGAAATAAGGGTGACATCCGCTCCAAGTTCTTTGAGTTGCGCAGCGATGGCATAACCCATTTTTCCACTTGAATGATTGCCAATAAAGCGGACTGGGTCTATAGCTTCATAAGTAGGGCCGGCAGATACTAAAGCCTTCTTTCCCGACAAAGGGAGCCCTCGGTCTGAAAATTTAACTAAAAAATCCATTATTTCTTCCGGCTCAGCCATGCGCCCTTCACCTATCAATCCACTAGCTAATTCCCCGTTCTCCGGAGGAATTAAGATATTGCCGTAAGAACTTAGCTTTTTGATATTGGATTGTGTAGAGGGATGTTTCCACATATCTAAATCCATCGCCGGAGCGAATAGCACCGGACACTTCGCTGATAGATATACGGCTGTTAGCAAGTTGTCGCACAATCCAGTAGCCATTTTGGAAATGGTGTTTGCTGTTGCAGGAGCGACTAAAATGTAATCAGCAGATAGCGCGATTTCGACATGATTATTCCATTCCCCGGTATTTGGCTGGTAATAATCAATAAGCACTGGTTTTTTGGAAAGTGTAGAAAGTGTAAGCGGCGTGATAAAGGCCGTGGCTTCTTTTGACATAATTACGTTAATCTGGGCATCTGCTTTTATCAACATGCGGATGAGGGGTGCAATCTTGTATGCGGCAATACTGCCGCATACAGCAATTACAATATTTTTCCCAGCTAAAGCCATTTTTTACGGATTAGTCCTGCTCTTTCGAAGGATTTCTGTAGTACACTTTATCGTTTAAAAATTCATCGATTGCAACCAAAGTAGGCTTTGGCATACGCTCATAATGTTTTGAAATCTCTATTTGTTCGCGGTTTTCGAATACCTCTTCCAAGTTATCGTTATTACTTGCAAACTCCGCAAGTTTTCCGTTCAATTCTTCTTTAATGTCTACTGCAATTTGGTTCGCGCGTTTAGAAATAACTACAATAGATTCATAGAGATTGTCAGTGCCTTTGTCCAATTGTCTCAAGTCACGTGTAACTGTAGAATTTGGAATTGAATTATTATTTTTTTGACTCATCTTTTTGGGTATTTTCTTGTTCTTTTTTCGCCTTTTGTTCTTTGATATATGCTTCCTGTTCTGAAAGAGCCTTATTATAATCTTTCACCTGGGAGAGTGCAGTTTTAATGCCTTTTTCAGAATTTTCCCGAAGGGATTCTGCTTCCTTCATATGCTTGCTGTTTGGAAAATTACTTGCGAAGTTACGGTAATAATCCAAAGCTTCATCAAATCTACTTTCTTGTTTCAGGAAGATACTTTTTGATGCATATATGTATTGAGCCTTTAATGTCAAAAACTCAATTTCTTCTGCATATTTTGTATCAGGGTATTCTTTTAGGACATTTTGCAAAGCAATGACCGCCGCCCTATAATCATCATTAAGCCCCATGTCGTAATACAGTCTTGCATTGGCAAAAGCTTTAAGCTCTAGCTTATCTCTTAACTTCTGAATAAGATCAGAGGCTTCTTTAGATCGCTCAGATTCGGGATAAAGATTAACAAAGAGCTGTAATGCGTCAATTGCCTTTCGTGTATTTGCTTGATCCAATGTTGATCTTGGAGAATCCAAGTAATAGCAATAGGCATGCATAAACCTACATTCTTCTGCTCTTGCACTATTGGGGTATACATCAGCAAAATCTTTAAAGTGAAATGCCGCTGACGTATAATCTTTCAAACGGTAATTGGCAAATGCCAAATAATAGTAAATATTTTCTGCTTCAGCTTGTCCGCGGAATTTCGTCCGCAAGTCATCAAACAAAACTAACGCCTTGGTATATTTCTTTTTTTCATAAAGTTTTACAGCCTCTTCGTATTTTTGAGCGATATTATTGCTTGCGCGCAATTTCTCAAATTTACTCTTACAACCAGTAAATACCAATAGAAACATCATGCCGGCACAGATAGCCGCTATACGCCTATTTAAAAACATTTTACAAAGATAAGTGAATTTGTTATACTAATCAATTAAATTTTATTGCGCAATATAGTTTAATAATTTTTTGATCGCAAAAACATGATTTCTTATTAACATACTTTAACTCGATCAACAGCGCGAGATGAAGATATTGTCATATACTTGTTGTTTTTGTGGGGGCATTTAGGCCTAAGAATATACATTTTAAAATATTTGACTATCTTTACATATTACAATCATTGAATAGCATTAAGAGTATGACATTAAAAGAAAAAGTTGAGCAAGCACTAGATACCTTGAGACCATATTTGGAAACTGATGGCGGAAATGTGAGTGTCGAAGAGATCACAGCGGATAATGTCGTGCGTTTAAAATTATTGGGAGCATGTGCTTCATGTTCAATGAGTATCATGACCTTCAAAGCGGGCTTAGAACAGGCAATAAGGAAGGCTGTTCCTGAAATTACAGCTGTTGAGGCAATTAATTTAACAGATCCCGACTCTCCCGAAGCGACTCTACCCCCTGTTAATTAGTTGTGCTCTTAACACAATTTAACGGCTAGTTCGGCTACTTTTGTTTAAATTTGTTCTATGAAGTTGCTGATTTCAATATTTCTTATCACCCTTTTGACTTTTTTCTTTTCCGCATCACATGCTCAGGAAAGGAAGATTGTTCAATATTCCGGTATTGTCACAACAGTTGGATCTGGGCTACCGGTAGGTTATGCAACAGTCACTAATTTATCTTTCAGAAATGAAGCATTTGCCGCAAATAATGAGGGTTATTTTTCTTTTGTAGCACATGTAGGGGATACCATTCGTTTTACATCTGTGGGGTTTGATCCACTAACGGTCACTATTCCTGAAGTCAAGGGCGACAAGTATACAGCAAATATCGTTATGCAAAATCTCGTTACGGAACTACCGATGGTAACCCCATACCCCTGGGCGAGCATTGAAGAGTTCAATATTGCCTTTATGAATCTTGACGTTTCTGAAGATAATATTGTGAGAGTAAGAAGATCCTTATCTTATGAATCTTTAGCTGCAATGGCTGCAGTAATACCGCGTGATGGAAACGAAATGCGATCAATTAACAATGCGCAGAGCTTCAATACGATGAATAATAAGGTCATCAATCAGCGATATGCTAATCCGTTGTTAAATCCTTTTGCTTGGGGTAATTTAATCCAGCAAATTACTAAGGGAAGTAAGAGCCGAAAAACTTCAAATTATTAATTTGTTGTCTTCAATTTGCTTAATTCTTTGACGCTTACTTTGGCAGAAAAGTAAGAGACTAGCGCAGAAATGCCAGTGACTGTTACAAAAACCAAAAGGTAGTCGCTCCATTGACTTACCATAGGGTAACTGTCAATAATCGTATTTGCACCATCTTCTACGCGAATAATTCCATAAGTTGATTGTACATAATTAAATATTGCACCTATCAATAGCCCTAAGAAACAACCGATAACAGCTATCATGAGGCCTTCATAAAAAAAGATGCGTTGAATCAGGTCATTACCACCGCCGAGACCTTTCAGAATCGTCATATCCTTTTGCTTGTCCAGTACAAGCATTGTTAGTGAACCCACAATGTTAAATATTGCAATAACGCTAATCAAGGTCAATATAAAGAAAACCACCCATCGTTCTACGCGTACATTTTTATATAAAGTTGGATTTTGTTCTTCTCTATTCTTTACGATATAATCAGGCCCGATTTTCTGTTGTAATAGCCGCTCGAACGCATTGATGTCTACGCCATCTTTTAGATAAAATTCGATTGATGAGACACGCTGATATTCTCCAAGAACCTCTTGGGCAAATGAGATTGGGGTAATGATCAAATTGTCGAAATCTTGTTGATAACGCAATACTGCGCCCGGAGTAATCGATCGTATATTAAATTCCTCAGCAGGATTTGATGAATTTTTCACCCCTTTTCTCGGAGAATATACTTGAATTTGCTCAGCAGGTTTTTGTAATGGAATCCCCAGGTTGGCCTGAACACTTGCGCCTAGAATGGCCAGATTAATAGAATCGTGTTTAAGCTCATATTGACCGTCTACAATAATACTGTCTCCGGTTGTTTTACTTAGTGATTGCGGCTCAATTCCTTTTATATTAGCAATAAATTGTCTATTTGAATATTGCAGTAATACCTTTTCTTGTAGAACTTCCGTGTAATGAATCACATTGGGGTCTTTTCTTAATTCATCAAAAGCTGCACTTTTTGTATCGAAAAGTTTTCCCTTGGAGGGTTCTATCTTGAGTTCTGGAGCAAACTTACTGTACATAGACAAAATAAGTTGTTCCATTCCATTGAAGGAGGAAAGCAATATAATCAATGCAGCACTACTTACCATTACACCGATTACACTAATGGATGAGATAATATTAATGGCGTTGACAGATTTCTTGGAAAAAAGATATCTTTTAGCAAATAGAAAGGGCAGATTCATGACTTTTATTGTCGAATAAAAGGATTGGAATTTTTTTCAAAGCCAATCGTTGTGGATGGCCCGTGCCCAGGATATACAACAGTATCATCGGGCAAAGTATAGAGTTTTGACTTTATACTATCCAAAAGCTGTTGATGATTGCCTCCTGGAAGATCTGTCCTACCTATGCTGTTGCGAAAGAGCACATCCCCTCCAATCAGAAATTTTTGATGAGCAGAGTAGAAACAAATATGTGCTGGAGAATGACCCGGTGCCAGAATGACTTCTAGTTCGTCATTCTCCAAGTAAATGGTATCACCGTCATTTAAAAATGTTTCTCCAATTGGAGAGATGTCATATCGGATGCCCATTTGAGGGGCATAATTCTGAACAGCTACTAAAATAGGTACTTCACCTTGATGAAACTGTGGCAACAAACCATATTTTTCATGAACAAAATTATTTCCTAAAACATGGTCAATATGGCAATGTGTATTTAATAGAAGTTTAGGTCGAAGCTTATTGTCGGCGACAAAACTTACTACTTCTTGCTGCTCGTGCTCTCCATACATGCCCGGATCAATGATAATTGCATTTCCAGACTCGTTGTATAGTAGGTAAGTATTTTCCTGATATGGATTGAAAGTAAATGATTTGATCGTAAGCATATAGGTAAAATTACTGATTTTATTGATTTCTTACTATGGAAAGATTAACTATTCCAAATTTCCCAATTCTTTTCCGCTTGAAGGACCAACATTTCATATCCATTTTTGATTCTGGCTCCCATTTGTTTACCTTTTCGTAAAAATGTAGTTTCCTCTGGGTTGTAAATGAGATCATAACAAAGATGGTTCTCATTTAAAAATTCGTAAGGAATTGTTGGCGATTGTTCTGTATGGGGGAAAGTACCAACAGGTGAACAGTTAATAATCACCGTATGGTCTGCTAGGATAGCAGCATCCAATTCATCATAAGTCAATTGGTCTGCGCTCTTTGTTCTGCTTACGAGAGAATGCATTATTCCAAGTCTATTCAGCGCATAAATTACTGCCTTTGCAGCACCACCATTGCCTAATATTAAGGCTTTTTTATCAAATTGGGGATTGATTAACGGTTTTAATGAAGCCTCAAAACCATAGGCATCAGTATTGTAGCCTTTTAGCTTTGTTGTGCCATCTACAGTATGGCTGATTCGAATACAATTGACGGCTTGAATTGCGCTGGCCTCTTCCGAAAGCTCATCCAAATAATCCATAACTTCAATTTTGTAAGGAATGGTCACATTCACACCATAGAAATCTTTGTTGGAGGCAATTTTTGAAAAATCAGCTATTTGAGGGATGGGATATAAGTCATAATCCACATCGATTATTTGCTCTTGGCGGAATTTTTCTAAATAATATTTTTTTGAAAAAGAATGCCCTAATGGGTATCCTATTAGCCCTAGTTTTTTCATTTAAAGTGGGAAGATTAGATTGTTGGAATATGAATGGCGCTTTTATTTTGATATCCGGTCATACTTTGGCGATGACCGGATATAGTGCCTATACTATATTAATCTTTCGGCTTTGTATATTTTTTGACAATTTCAATAATAATCTGATTTCCCTGAAGCTGTGGGAGATAATCAAAAAGGATATGATACTTATCCGGGTCAGTTGCTAAACCAAGTTCCAAAAAGTTTAGTGCGTCGTTATATTGTCCATTGGCGAATAGATATGCAACAATCCGGTAGTATAACTCTGCCGCATTCGGATTCTGTGTGATCGCATCGGAAATTACATCTATAGCTTCTTCAATTTTACTTTGTTCAAATAGAATTGAGGAATAATCCAGCCATGCATCGATATCAGTTGGATTTAAGCTAACGACTCTTTTATAAGCTTCTTCTGCTAGGTCTATTTGCTGTAATTTATATCGTGCATCGGCGATTGCAAACCAGTAATCTGGATTTGTATCCTCCAGTTCCAATGCTTTTTTATAAAAGTGTAGCGATTCAAAGTAACGTTCTTCGAAATCTAGGGTAACCCCAATGCCAAACCAGGCATCCGCAAGTTCACCATCCAATTTGACTGCCTTTTTATAGTAGTTTCGAGCCTCTTCCATCTGCTCCAGTTTTTCATAACATTCACCTATTGCGCAATAGGTATCAGCACTGGGTTGCTCATATTCAAATGTTTGCTTGTATACGTCCAATGCTTCTTGGTAGCGATCTAAATTGACCAAGGCATTTCCCTTATTGAAATAAGCTGAAGAAAAGTCATCCTTGATCAATATTGCATAGTCATAAGCATCCAATGCTTCTTCAAACCGGCCGATCTTATGATATGAATTTCCCAAGTTATACCACGCGTAGTAGGAGTAAGGGTCTGAATCTATGTATTTCTTATAAAAGGAGATACTTTCTTCCTGTCTATCCAATACGTCATAACAATAAGCCAATTCATAAAGTGCTTCTTGGTAATCCATATTGAGTTCAAGAGCTTTTTTTAGATAAATGATGGCTTTATCATAATTCATTTGGGCCTGAAATATCATCGCAATATGGAAATACACCTCATCCTTATTGTCCAATAAAGGAAGAGCTTTAAACAGCTGTTCCAAGGCATCGTCGAATTTTCCAATACCTCCTAGTATACCGCCGCGGATCAAAAATATATCTCCTTCGGAGGCTTCTAATAGTTCCGCTTTATCCAATGCAGCGAGTGCATTCTGATATTGTTGAATCGTTGAAAACAGTTGCGCTTGTTTCAATAGAAATGTAATATCAAAGGGATGCTGGCTGATTGCGAATTCGGCGACCTGCAGCGCCTTAACAGGATCATTTTTTTCTGCGTAGTAATCAATAATTCCTTCAAAAGCTTTGGAGTCAAAAAAATACTGATCCTCGTTTCGAAGCATTTCCTCATATCTGTCCACCGAGATTTTTCTTTCTTCGGGGTTCTCAAATTCAAAATCCTCTTCCATTCTCAAAAGTTTAAAATCAGTATCCTGTTCTTTAATTCAAAATACTAATTTCTTATCTAATTTAATGGAACTAATTTTCCACAAATTGGATATCGTTCACAAAGTTAAGGATAAATACGTGTAAAATGTAAAAGCCGGCTTAATAGCCGGCTTTTACTATAATGGTATATATTGTATACAATTATTTTTTGATCTCAACGCGACGGTTTTGAACGCGACCTTCTTCAGTAGCATTAGATGCAACTGGATTTTTCTCTCCGTAACCGTTAGCAGTGATGCTTGATGAAGAAACACCAGCATTTACTAAGTATTGTTTTACAGAGTTAGCACGGTCTTTAGATAAAGTCATGTTATAAGCTTCAGAACCTTCAGCAGATGCATAACCATCTAATTGTACAGATGCATTGTTATCACGTAACTCTTTAGCCAATTTGTCTAATGTAGAGTAAGATGAAGTTTTCAATACTGAGCTATCAAATTCGAATTGAATTGGAGCATAGTAACCGTTAGAAGTAGTAGAGCTAACAACTGGCTCTGGGAATTTGATTGGACATCCTGAACCATCTACTGGAGTACCAGCTGGAGTTCCAGGGCATTTATCAAATTTATCAGATACACCGTCACCATCAGCATCAGCGCTTAATGTGTTAACTGTACCTTCTAAAGTGCTTACACGTTGTTTTAATGCTTCAACTTCGTTTCTCAATGAAGGATCTTTCAACTCATCGTACATTGTAGCAACTGGGTTAGCAAAAGTCAAGTTTTGTTTGTCTCTTGAACCTAGAGTGAATTCTAAACCAGCCATTACTGTAGAGAATTTACCTTTGTAGTCTGTACGAGCTGGACCATACAATAAGTTATCATCAGTGAAGTTCATCGTGTAACCTAAGTTCAACGCAACTACTTCAGATAATTTAAATTTAGCACCAACACCTACTGGAACGAAAGCTGTTAATTTGTTGTCGCGGTCGCCTTTGCGTTCGCGATCTCCAAAAATACTTGATCCCCATTTCTGACCATCAGGATTGTTCGCTACATTATATACTTCTGTACCTGTGAAGTCATTATTAGCAAATTGAATAGGATTATTTGCTAATACTCCTAAACCTACTTTAGCATAGAAGTTAACTGCATTTTCTCTTCTCAAGAAATCGATAGTACCTAATTGGAATACACCGTTCAAGCTAGCAGCCCAGTTTACGTCAGTTTGTACCGATTTTGCACCCAAAGAATTTTCTGCAATAGGTCCAGATTGATTGTGATTGTAAGTTTTGATCTTACCACGGTTTGCTTCTAATTCTAAACCGAAAGTGTGAGAGAATTGTTTACGAATAGTTAATCCGTAGTATTCACCAACTTTGTTTTGGAAGTAACCTACTTTTTGTCCAAAAGCATTTGATCCAGGAAGAATTGTGTTTGGTGTAGTAATACCACCTTGCACACCGATAGACCAAGTTCTGTATTGTGATCTACCACCGAATACTTGTTGAGCTTGTGCTGTACCAGCAAAACCTAAAGCGGCAACTAATGTAGCAGCAACAGCTGTTTTTTTAATTGTAGAATAGTTCATACTCTTGTTTTTAAGGTTATTATTAATTTTAATTGTTTTCAAACTTAATTATCTTTTATCAACACTTGGAACAGTACAATTGCCGTGCCAAAGTCTTAAAGTTATGTTAAATATTTTGTTTCCGCTATATTTTGTACTAAATTAAGGATTTAATGTGAAACAACAAAACAAAAATCCGCTACGAAAGTACCAAATTTTTGTTTTGTTTCAATACGTTTAAGAAAAAAATTAAGGTTTTTTTTTCTAAAGCAAATAATGTACAATCAATAGCGACAATCCACCTAACACGGCTGAAACCGGAATCGTTAATATCCAAGCCCATAACAAACTGATTGTGACACCCCAGCGTACGGCCGAAACACGTTTAACGACACCAACGCCTATGATTGCTCCTGTAATAGTATGTGTTGTAGAAGCCGGAATACCAAAATGTTCAGTAATACCTAATGTAACCGCTCCCGCTGATTCAGCACAAACACCTTCCAGTGGGGTAACCTTTGTGATTTTGGTTCCCATTGTTTTTACTATTTTCCATCCACCACTCATCGTTCCAGCTGCAATAGCCGCATAACAAGTTAATGGAATCCATTCCGGCATGTGTTCTGTCGTTGGGACATAACCACCCGCTACCATAGCCACCAGGATAATTCCCATTACTTTCTGAGCGTCGTTACCCCCGTGTGCAAAACTTAGTGCTGCAGAGGAAACAAGTTGTAATATTTTGAACCATTTTTCGGCAACACTTGGTCTGGAGTTTTTCGCCAGATTAATGACCAGTAGGGTAATGATGACGGAAATCGTCATACCTATGATCGGAGCGAGCACGATAAAAGCAATAATCTTTAGGGTAGCATCAATATTGATAGCATGAATTGGATCTGCACCCAGAATAAATGCATAAGCCATACCAGAACCAGCAAATCCCCCGATAAGCGTGTGTGAAGAACTTGATGGTACGCCGTAATACCATGTGAACAAGTTCCAGCCAATTGCTGCTAATAATCCCGCAAAAATTACTTCTAATGTAATGTATTCTTCCAATACTGTTTTTGCAATGGTATTGGCGACCTTATGGTCTGTAAAGTAGAAGTAAGCGGCAAAGTTGAATATTGCAGCCCATAAAACTGCCATTGCTGGCGTTAAAACTTTTGTTGATACAACTGTCGCAATGGAATTGGCTGCATCATGGAATCCATTGATGTAGTCAAAAGCAATTGCCAGGACAATCACGACAACGAGTAATGTTGACATCATAATCTCGTAGAATTTTTGTGCACTTATATCGAATGATTATGCGTTTTTAACTAGAATGCTTTCTAATACGTTAGCAACATCCTCACACTTATCCGTTGCATCTTCCATTGCAGATAACACTTCTTTGTGTTTAATTAATGAAATTGCATCTTTTTCAAACTCAAATAGGTCAGCTACAGCCTTATCAAAGATATAATCTGCTTTGTTTTCAACACTGTTGATTCGCACGCATGAATCTGTAATGTTTCGGATATTTTTTAAGTCTCTAAGCTCATGAATAGCTTTTGACACATGTTCAGTGGCTTCAACCAACAAGTCCGCAATTTCTATCATTGGTTCAGTCGCTTTTTCAACTTTGTAAAGGTCCATTCTGTTGGCAGCACCGTGAATAAAATCGGCTACATCATCCAATGAACTTGCCAAAGAGTGTATATCTTCGCGATCGAAAGGAGTGATGAAATTCTTTCCTAACTCCAAATGAATTTGATGTGTGATATTGTCGCCCTTGTGCTCCAAATCTTCCATCTTGCGCGTAAAATCTTTTTTCTTCTCAGGATTGCTTGAGTTTACAATATCTTTTAACAACTTTGACATCTCGATCAAATTGTTGCCGGCTTGTTCAAACAAAGGGAAGAATTTTTTGTCCTTTGGAACGAAGTACTGAAAAATGCTATTTAAAGACATATCTTAAAATTATTTTTACAAAAGTAATACCTTAATGTTAAGTTAATGTTAACATTGATTTTGTTTAAACACAAAAGTGTCATCATTGTTTAGTTTCCGGCTTGCACGTTTTGTAACGTAAACCCAAATGTGGTTCCGATACCTTCCGTACTGCGCACATTGACATTTTGCTGATGTGCTTCAACAATATGCTTAACGATTGCTAGCCCTAACCCAGACCCTCCTATATCGCGTGATCGGCTTTTGTCAGTTCGGAAAAAACGTTCAAATACGCGGCTGAGATTTTTTTCCTCAATGCCATAGCCGTCGTCTGTAATTTCGATAAGAACCTGCTCAAATAATGGGAAAATCTTAATTTTTGTTGTTCCACCTTCTTTTCCATATTTCAATGAGTTGTCTATCAAATTGTACAGTACTTGATGTATTTTATTGCGGTCTGCCTTCACCCAATGTGGTGTGCCGGCCTTAGGTCTGAATTCGATTTTGATGTTGTGCTGTTTGGCTTTGTCTTCAAGGGATTCTGAGGTGTCTTTGATCAGGTCGACAATATCAAATTTTTCGATATTAAGAACCATTTTGCCAGATTCCAATTTAGATATCTCATCCAGATCAAGAATTAGATAATTAAGGCGATCAAGATTTCGGGCAGCTTTGTTGAGGAAATTTTTTGCCATTTCCATATCCTCTTCCATAAGGCCGTCCTGCAGCGTCTCAATGTAGCCCTGTGTAGCAAAGAGTGGTGTTTTGAATTCATGGGAAATGTTGGATAGAAACTCTCTTCGAAATTTTTCCTGTGATTTTAATTGTTCTATCTCGTTTTTTTTATCTTTTGCCCATGCTTTGACTTCATTTTCAGCATCTGTAATGGGGTCCTCGCTGATATGTTCTCCGATGGCATCTTTAAGATCTTTGCCAAGTTTGAGATTGTGAATGAGTTTATACATGGTGTTGAGACGCCGATATATATACTTCTCAAATAAATAGTTAAATAGAAGAAAACTCGTTACCACCGCAACACAGAAAATGATCAATGCTGTCTGCAGCTCGTGTTTATAATAAAAGCTGATTGTGGATATTGCAACACCAACCGCTGCTGAGTTTGTCAATAATAATTGTCTAAAATTCATTTGTTGAATAAAAAAGGCCCCTAATTTGGAGCCTAAGTTACTTATAATGATATTAATAAATTGTTAAAATTTCCCAATGATGGTTTTAGCTCCTGTAACTTTATCACCAATGTTGACATTGATTTCAGTGCCCAAAGGGAGGAATAAATCTACGCGGGAACCAAATTTGATAAAACCAAACTCATTACCTTGCACCACTTCGTCATTTTCTTTTATATACCATACAATACGGCGCGCTAGGGCTCCCGCAATTTGACGGAAAAGAACCTCTCTCCCTGCTTTATCTTTGACAACGACCGTTGTTCTTTCGTTATCGGTGGATGATTTGGGATGCCAGGCCACTAAAAATTTTCCAGGATGATATTTAAAGAATGTAACCAAACCACTAATAGGATTTCTGTTAACGTGTACATTAACTGGCGACATAAAAATCGAAACTTGAATACGTTTATCGTGGAAATATTCATTTTCTTCAGTCTCTTCGATAACAACAACTTTCCCGTCAGCCGGACAAAGAATGACCCCATCTTCTGGATTGAACACTTTTTTAGGGCTTCTGAAGAACTGAACAACTGTAATAAACAAGAATGCTGATAGGGCATAAATAAACCATTTGACATATTGCGAAGCATCATAATAATCCGCAACTGCATTGATAATAAAGATAAAAAGTACAGCGATTGCTAATGTGGTGTATCCTTCTTTATGAAATTTCATATCTATTTATTTCTGCAAAGATAGTTATTTACTCGAATTGTCTATTTGTCTTTCAATTTTAATTGAATGGGTATATACTTTTCCATCATTCCCCGTTGTAATACTCCCAGAAACTTTAATGAGGTCATCCTGTGGCTTATTCTCTTTATATGTAGGAAAATAGAAGTCAATGCTTTTTGCAATTCCGCTTAAGATTCCATCGAAAGATTCACTCCCCGAATCTGAAACTAACTTAAGGTTTCTCAGATTAGCCATTCCTGTTTTCTTTACCTCCACCAGGTATGAGAAGTTTACTTGTTGGGTAATTTCAATCCCCTTTTTATTGAGATTATCGTTAAATCGTTTCGCGAGGAAAGCATAAAAGTTAGCATAGTCATCAAAGCTGCACGATTTGCTATTAAATAGTTCTGCCCGCATGAAATAGTCATAAGGGAGGATGCTTAGCGACAAAAAATCTTCACTGTTAAGTTCTCCATTGTCATCATACGTTGTCGTAAGCACACCATTTGAAAACCGTTGTGTCATAGCATACACAGGCTGCTGGCCAACATTATAAAAATACGTATTCCAGTTTCCCTGGGGCTTGCCATTTTTCACCTTCCCTTTACGTAGGTAAAAATCAAACCCAAATTCGGTAAAGCCTTCAAAAGGAATGGAAAATTCATAATTGCCCTCACCATCCGTTACTTCTTGCCTTCCCCTATTGTCCCAGTAATCTTTAATAAAGTAGCCTTGCTCGCTATATGTAATGGTTAACAACGGCTTTCCGTCAGGATAGTAAAATTTCCAGTCACCAGTAGGAAAATTATTTTGGAAAGTTACCTCCCATTTTAATACGCCGTTTGGATGATAAGCTTGAAACAAACCTTCTTTTTTACCGTCTGTGTAAGTTCCGACGAGTATTCTATTACCATTGGGCGCAAAATCGCGAAATTCACCGTCGAATGACTGTTTAGTGAAGTCGAATTTACTCACACGCTCAATGGATTTAAACTCGCACTCTTTCGACACCAGATAGTAGTATTTGTCGAAATAAAAACGAATCAGCCCCTGATCTAATTTTTCGTAGAATACAGGCTTCTCATCCTGTGCGTAAAGGGTTGTAAAACTGCACACAGAAATGAATAACAATAGATGGATGAGTTTTTTAATCATAATATTAGTGCGCTTCAAGCCAATTTTTGCCCTCTCCAATTTCTACAACCAAAGGTACATTTGTTTTGATTGCATTGGTCATTTTATCCTGTATGATTTCCTTAAAAAGCTGTATTTCGCTTTTAGGTATGTCAAAAACCAATTCGTCATGTACCTGCATGATCATTTTACCCGATAAGCCTTGCTGCTCAATTTCATTTTGAATGGCAATCATGGCAAGTTTAATCAAATCTGCGGCCGAACCCTGGATAGGTGCATTAATAGCATTTCTTTCCGCAAATCCCCGAACTGTCATATTTGCCGAATTGATATCTCTAAGATAACGCCTCCGCTTTAAAATTGTTTCAACATAACCCTTCTCTTTTGCAAACTCGATCGCATCACTCATATATCTTTTTATCCCTGTATATTGGTTAAAATACTCGTTGATGATATCCGATGCTTCTTTGCGTGAGATGCCAAGATTTTGGGAAAGACCAAATGCCGATTGACCATATATAATACCGAAGTTGACGGCTTTAGCGTTGCGGCGTTGTTCAGAAGTAACAGCATCAAAATCGGTATGATATACTTTTGCGGCTGTTGCCCGGTGGATATCATGACCTTGACTAAATGCCTCCATCATATTTTGATCGTTACTTAACTCGGCGATCAGGCGCAGTTCAATTTGCGAATAATCGGCTGATAGAATCACGTTCTCTTCAGATCGTGGAATAAACGCTTTTCTTACCTCTCTACCTCTTTCGGTACGTATCGGGATATTTTGTAAATTCGGATTAGTCGAACTCAGACGTCCAGTTGCAGCAACAGCTTGATTGTAAGATGTGTGAATTAATCCTGTTTCGGGGTTTATTAACTCCGGCAGTGCATCCACGTAAGTTGATTTTAGTTTTTGCATTTGCCTGAAGTTTAAAATATCTTGAACGATGTCTGATTTATGAGCTAACGCCAGTAATACATCTTCTCCCGTTTTGTACTGTCCCGTCTTTGTTTTTTTCGCTTTGGGATCCAACTGCAGTTTATCGAATAAAACTTCACCCAATTGTTTTGGGGAAGCAATGTTGAAATTTACACCTGCTTTTTCAAAAATAGATCCCTCGAGGTTTTTGATGTCCTGCTCCAAAGTTTTTGAAAATTCTTCGAGTGCCGGAACGTCAATTTTTACACCATTTCGTTCAATTTCAGCGAGTATATATACTAATGGGAATTCAACATCCTGAGCGAGTTCTATGGTGTCGGTCTCGATAAGGAGAGGTTGAAATATATTTTTTAACTGTAATGTGATATCTGCGTCTTCGGCTGCATATTCCTTAATTTTTTCAATCTCCACATCGCGCATGTTTCCTTGTTTCTTGCCTTTTTCCCCTATAAGCTCAGTGATGGATACTGGACTGTAATTAAGATAATTTTCTGCGAGGAGGTCCATACCATGACGGGTATCTGGATCAATCAGATAATGTGCAACCATCGTGTCAAAAAGAGGCCCTTTTACTTTTACACCATATCGTGCCAAAAGTAAAATATCATATTTGATATTTTGTCCCACTTTTTCGATGTTCGGATTTTCAAATACTGCCTTAAAAATATCGACTACAGCTTGTGCTCCTTCACGGTCTGCCGGAGTGGGAATATAGTAAGCTCTGGCATTTTCAAAGGAGAATGATAAGCCTACGATGTCCGCAAGATTAGCATCCAATCCTGTCGTTTCCGTATCGAAACAAAAACTATTCAAAGAAGACAGCTTTTCGGCAAGCTCTTTTTGTTTTTCTTGCGTATCGACCAAAACATATTCATGCGCGGTATTATGTATGTTATTTATTGCTGCATTTTCGACGCTTACTTCGGTAACAATTTCGGTCGTGGTAATTGTAGTTGTTGTTGTCGAAAATAAATCCATTTGGCCAGTTGTGGCGGCACTTCTGTCGAGAATGGAGAAATCTTCGCCGAAAACCCGCTTTCCAAGTGTTCTGAATTCTAGTTCCGCAAATAGTGGTTCAAGAATTTCTTTGTTTGGATCTTCCAGTTCAAGTGATTTTTCGTCAAGGTCAATTGGTACGTCCAATAAAATGGTAGCTAATTTTTTAGAGATAAGTCCTTGTTCAGCAAAGTTTTCCACGTTTTCGCGCATTTTTCCTTTGAGTTGATCCGCGTTAGCAATAATACCTTCGACAGATCCGTATTCCTGCACAAGTTTTTTTGCTGTTTTCTCACCGATGCCCGGTATACCCGGTATATTGTCTACAGCGTCACCCCAAAGGCCGAGGATATCGATGACTTGACAGACATTAGAAACTTCCCATTTTTCCAAAATTTCTTTGACACCTTGTACTTCTGCTCCGTTACCCATCCGGGCAGGTTTGTAGATAAAAATATTGTCCGATACGAGCTGGCCAAAATCTTTATCCGGTGTCATGCAATAGACCTGAAAATTTTGTTTTTCAGCTTTCTTTGCTAAGGTCCCGATAATATCATCTGCTTCGTACCCATCCATTGTAATAATCGGGATATTGAAGCCTTCGATTAAACGGTTTATATAGGGAATAGAGGACGCAAGATCCTCAGGCATAGACTCGCGGTGCGCTTTATAAGCTTCAAATTCAATATGTCGGGCGGTAGGAGCTGCGGTGTCAAACACTACTGCTATATGAGAAGGTTGCTGATTTTTCAATACGTCCAAAAGCGTATTGGTAAATCCCATGATTGCTCCTGTATTTAACCCATTTGAGGTAATTCGGGGAGTTTTGCTCAATGCAAAATAAGCTCTATATATAAGAGCCATTCCATCTAAAAGAAATAGTTTTTTCACAAAATTGAATTTTAGTGTCTATTGCAAAGGTAAGAAATTCATTAACGGGTAAGTTTAATAAATTTTTCCGATTTTTGCAGCATGACACATTTAATGCAGCAGGAGTTATGAGAGGATTGGTAACTAAATCGACCGGTAGTTGGTATCAGGTTTTGGGCGAAGATGATCGAAGATACGATTGTAGGATCAAAGGAAAATTTCGCACCAAAGGGATAAAAACAACGAATCCTGTCGCTGTTGGAGACTGGGTTCATTTTGAGGTGGAGCCGGATCGGGAAAGTGCCGTCATTTATGAATTGGAACCTCGTCGAAATTACATTATCCGTAAATCAGTCAATCTCTCCAAGCAAACCCAAATTATAGGAGCAAATTTGGATCAGGCATTTTTGGTGGTTACCTTGGCCTCTCCACCAACTTCCTTGGGATTTATTGATCGATTTTTAGTGACCACAGAAGCATATGGTATTCCGGCAGTAATAATATTCAATAAATTGGATCTGTTCAGTGATGAAGGATTGGAGGTTTTGGCAGACTATAAGGCAATTTATACGGGTGTCGGATATCCCTGCTTTGAGGTCTCTGCCTTAACGGGGATAAATATAGATGTGGTCAAGGAACTGCTTAAGGATAAAATAACATTAGTGTCAGGACATTCAGGAGTGGGTAAATCAACATTAATCAATGCGATTGTTCCAGCATATGGATTAAAGACCGGTGAAATCTCCGACTGGTCTGACAAGGGAAAGCATACGACCACTTTTGCTGAGATGTTCGATCTTCCTTTCGGCGGGAAGCTGATTGACACGCCAGGCATTCGTGAACTGGGCATTGTTGACATCGAGAAACAAGAACTATCTCATTTTTTTCCAGAGATGCGTGCTTTGATGAACCAGTGTCGATTTAATAATTGCAGACATATCAACGAACCTGGCTGTGTTATCATGGAAGCAGTGGAAGAAGGGCGGATCGAAAGTTCGCGCTACGATAGCTACCTCAGTATGTACCATAATGAAGATAGCAGAGCATAATTAACATAAAGGACTTCTTATTTTATCATCAGAAATGCCCCCAAAAAGTGGCTAACTTTTTGGGAACACTCCATACATGGGAAACAATTTCTATTCATGTGATTGAATCCTAATACAAAATGCCTAGCGTATCGCTTGGGTTAAATTTAAAAAGTCACGAAGATAGGTGCACTCTCGCGAAGCGATCGTAAAGAATGGTGTGTCTTTGTATTGTGCTCCCAACTCCTTGAAATATTTATTTTGCATCGCAAAGCGATAGAATGGATTCTTTAAAGGTGAGTCGTAGTATTGCCAACGGGACTCATTGGTATAAACAAAATCCTTCTGCTCACATTTGGCGAGCATAAAAGTGCATTTAGCTTTGAAATCCCTATCTGTACTGAGCGAACGGGCCTTGTTGTACCATTCTTTTGCTGATTTCGTTTGCAGGTAATTCCGTTGCCAGTGAAGTGTAGAAGCTGCGTGATTATCTATAGAAGACCATTCATAAGACACCATCGACCATGCATTTCCATAGGTACTTGTTTGGTAGATTCCTGTTGCCATTTGGAAATAATACTCGGCTTTTTTCTGGTTGTTCTTTTCCGTTTTTATGGCATTTTCCAAGCGTGCCATGCGTTCAGCATATTTTAGCTTAGTGGTGGACTGTTTGCCATATTTTTTTGGGTAATCATTTATAGTGACAATAAACGGATTGGGCTTGAGGTCTTCTTGCTCCTCGCTATACCAATTCTTAATTTCCATTTCCTTATGATCTTTAGGTAGCCCTGCAAGGGTTTTAGCGGCTTTCTGAAAGTCAAGTTCGCGCAAATAAGTCGTCCCTAATAATTCTGTGAGATAGTCTCGATTGAAATGCTTGATATCTTTCAGCAAAAATTTGGATAAGGTCTGCTGCTGGCCGTTATCTGTGAGCAAATTTCTGATCTTTAGTAACGTTTTGGGCGTTAGGCTATTTTCCCAGAAATGCATGGTTGACCATTGCATATTTTCCTCCAGTGAATCCTGCGCAAAACCATAGTTGTAAAAGATGTCAGCTTTCACCGCTGCCAAACTTGCCATGGCCGTATCCTGAGTATTCAAGTAATGTTTTACCACTAGGTTCTGTAAGATATTGCGGCATATTAAGCTATAGTTGCTGTGTTCAAAAGCATTATAATTCCATCTTGGTTCGTTAGTGTCATTTTTACCGTCAAGTTTGGCCTTCTCTTCCAACCAGGTCAATGTTTGGGTCAACTTGATCTCATCCAGTTGCTTGCTATTTTGCCAGTCGGTCAGTTGGGTCAATAAACGGGTAATTTGAAGCTGGTCAACCAATTTAGGGTTGAGTTCGGATTCTTTAATTTCTGAAAGATATTCCTTTGCCAATGTGTTTTCCTTATTTATCCAGCTTAAGTATGCTGCGGTAATAAGTCCTAGTTGCGGTTGCACATATTTTTTATCACGATAGAGCTGCAAGGCAAATGTGCGAACAGAATCCAGGTATTTTTTGGCGTCCCCTTTGTCCTCATTCCTTGAATAATAGGTATAGCTATCTCTATTGAGATAAAAAGACTCGTTCATTTCAGCTTCTATTTTGTTGACTTCGCGACCTAGTAAAACTGCATTTATGGGATTTGCTGGGTCAAGCTGATAACATTCGCTTAAATATTTCAGGGCACGACCGCTATTGCCGAAGCCTATAATGGCGTTAATGTTGAATTTGTCTGCATCATTTTTGGCGTATTGAAAAATCTCGGCATCACTCGCAGTGATATAGTGGAAATTGGAGTAAGCCAATATACGTCGTTCGGGACTCATGGTAAAGAGTTTAGAAAAGAGGTATGCAGCTTTTGCTCCATCACCATTTTTTCGCACAGCACCAGCATAATTCGACAGTGCCCAATTGAGAATGGCATCGTTCCCTTTTACAGGCCGCAGATACTTCTCATAGGTGGTCATACTGTTGGTATACTCATGCCCAAATAGGTATAAACGGGCTGCCTGATAAGCGTAGCGGATATAGAGGAAACTATTTTTTGGGTATTTGGCGATCTGCTGTTCGGCAAGTTCGGCAAATTGTATGATTTCTTTAAAATTTCGTGTATCAGGGTCCCAATAACTATGTTGGATATTGGTAATAGGCTCCTGTTTTTTGGTAAATATAAAATAAGCTCGCTCTGCCTCATGTTTTCCATCAATCAACGTCTTTAAGAAGGTGTTTCCACGAACAGAATCTGGCAAGTTTGACCAAGTAGATTTCTGTTGATTGCTCGCCAAATTGGCCGTTTCAGTATTACTCTTATACATCAATTGTTCGACATCACTAACTTTTACTGCCGATCCAAGATGCTTAACCCAAGCCTCCGCATTAATCAAGCTTTCTTTAACGGGCTCTTCATCACTATAGAGAAATTGGTACGGTATAAATTGAAAAGCCGAAAATCCATTGTCCTCAAGATGCGGCAAGTAATAAGTCGTTTGATTATCATAAGGGTCTATTTCTGGACCGCAGGCGATATTAGTTGCGATCTCTCCGAAGAAGAAAGCAAGTGTTGTGCTAGAAAGCAGCAATAATTTTTTGTAATTCGGCATTGCTATGTTTTGCTAGTGTAGCTTGATCTAAGTGATAAAAAATAATTCGATGTTCTTTTCCTTTCAATTCTCCCTTCAAAAATTTTGCCGTTTGTAAGAGATCTTCTTGGTTGACGGACTCAAATCGGATGATATCATCTTTTTTGAGATTGGCTTTAGGAAGGTCTTTTGTTAAGATGTAAAGATTGGTATTAGGGTTATGGGTGAATAAAGAAGTGTCTTTTATCTCTTCTTCACTGATATGTTTTGAAATGCCAATGTAGTTATTATTTCTAAAGACTACGAACCATTGAAATAAGGGTAAAGCAATGTCCATCTCAATAGGGTAACTGTGTAATGTTCCGCTGAGATAGGTTTTCAGATCTTTTTGGTTTATAATGGAATTCTGAGGGCCAAATTGTCTCAGATTTCCCATGTTATAACACATCAACATGACCTTTCGGACAGGGGGGACTCCACTCGTGACTATGTTTTTGACCTGATGTAGTCTTAATGTTGAGCTTACTAGAATATCTTTCAATGCGGGTAGATGCTGTAAGTAATTGAGAAGATAAAAGAATTTGTCACGCGAAGTTTTTGTCCAGTCGCAATCCAATTGGAGTTCCTTAAAATTCTCCTTTCCTGCCTGTTTTATTTTGGCTACAATAAATGGTACAATTTTATTAGCCAATGCCCGAATCTGAAGACTATCCATTTCCGTAAAAATACGCTGGTTGACAAATACTACGGGGATTACCTGCTGCTCTTTTGGTACGGGTTGGGTAAAGGTGATTGGGCTAATGGGAACGGCCTGTACACCCGAAGGGTCAAAGTCGATATCCATTATTCTCACATAAATAGATTGCGCATTAATTTCTTTTAGCGAGCGACTTTCTACAGTGTCTAACTGAAATACAGTCTTCCAAAAATAAAAACCTGTGTCATGCGATGTATTAGAACAGGATAGTGAAAAAAGTAATGTGGATAGTGCAAGAAATAAATATAGTTGTGATTTACGCAGCATATTTCCTTTATTTAGTCGTATGTCAAACAAAATGGGATTAATTTTGTTTGTTATTCAATAAAATAAAGACGAAATTACGAAGAGATTATGACTTTATGAAGCCTATTTTAAAATGGATCCTTGGTGTTATAGCATTTATCCTGTTGGTTTTGGCTGGGGGTATTTGGTATTTTAGCCACAAGTGGAAGCCACTTTTGGACACAAAACTCAAACAATTGGTGTCACAGGCAACAGACAGTCTGTATTCGATACAATACGATGATATCCATGTCAATTTAATCCTTGGAAATGTAACAATAGATAATTTGCATCTCGTTCCAGATAGTACAGTTTATAGGAAACTCGTATTGGCCCAGAAAGCACCCGACAATCGCTTTGAGGTCGCTGTAAATAGATTAAAAATAAAAAGCTTTGGCATCCGGAGGGTTCTGATGGACAAGGAGCTTTTCTTACATGATATTACAGTGGAGACGCCAAATATCCATGTGATCAATGAGGTTCATAGCTATAATGATACGGTTAGCAGCGGGCCCAAAAAGCCGCTTTATGAGAAGATAAAAGACAATCTTAAAAAAATCCAAGTGGAGGCGGTTAACCTCAATAATATTGATTTTAAATATACTCAGGTCCAAAAGGGAGTTCATCAGGATTTTGAGATTAAAAAGGTAATGGTCCGAATAGATGATGTATTGATAGATTCGACTTCCGAACAAGATAGCCAGCGGTTTTATCACAGTAAAATGGTGGATATTCAAGTACCTGGTTTTACGTATAAAACTCCGGATGGTTTTTATAAGGTGAACTTTGATCAGCTGAAAATCAATAGCAAAAGCCGGAATGTGCTGTTAACAAAAGTTGCTTATCAGCCAACATTGAATAAAGCTGCCTATTACAGGAAGAAAGGTGAAGGAGGAAGTTATATGGTGTTAAAAATGGACACCTTGCTCCTGACAGGCTTCAATTTTGCAGCGCTTTCGCGCGATAAAAAAGTTTACACAAAGCATGCGCTTGTCAAAAATGGAACACTTTCGATTTATAGTGACAAGCATTATAAAAGCGCACCGACCAGCCATATTGGACATGCTCCACACATGAAGTTGATGAAGATATCAACACGAATGGGAATTGATTCATTAATTCTCGAAAATATGGGTATTTCGTATTCCGAAATGAGCGATGAATACAGTCAGATCGGTACAATTACATTCGATCATACTTATGGGACAATATGTAATATCACAAATGACTCCACAAAACTAAAAAAGCAGAAGCTGATGCGTGCAAATCTGCACAGTAATTTTATGAATGCAGGTAGGCTAAACACCAACTTTGTATTTGATATGACTTCCAAAGTGGGCGCTTACACCTACAAGGGAACACTTGGAAAGATGGACCTACCTGTAATAAACAAGATGATTCGCCCATTGTTGAATGTTGAAGTCAAATCTGGAAATCTAAAGCAGATCAGTTTTGATATTTTTGCTAATGATTATCGGAGCAAAGGAACATTTAAAATGGATTATGACGACCTCAAGGTAAATATACTGACTGAGGTCGGCGACGACGGGCGGCGTGAAAAGAAAGGCCTGCTTTCTTTTATGATTAATCAGGTTCTGTTTAATCCCAGTAACCCTGATTTGTATGGAAAATATACGGTTGGGCATATTAATAAGCGGCGCGACCCGAATCATCCGTTTTTTAAAGCATTATGGCAGACTTTATTGGTTGGGATCAAACAATGTGTAGGTCTTGGCCCAGAACGTGAGGCCAAATTGATGAATACCGCTGGAAAGGTTGAAAAAGTCGTGAGTGGGGTGAGCAAGGCGAAAAAGATGATTTCAAGTATATTTAAAAAACATAAAACTCCTGAAGAGCTCCTGAAGGAAGAGAAGGAAGATGAGGCCAAAGCGGCTGCAAAGATTGAAGAGAAACGAAAGCGTAATCGTGAAAAAGCTGAAAAGGAACTTGAAAAAGAAGGTACAGATAATTGATTGCCCGTTTCACGTGAAAAGCTTTCGTAAGCGATGATTGAATGGAGAATTCAGTGGCTATGTTATGCATAGAAGATAGATTTGCATTTTTTGGCAGATTTGTCTAGTTTACGGTATCATGATAGATTCGATTTTAAGTTTTATCCGATTTGTTTTCAAGTACAAAAATGGCCTTGTGGACAAAATCATGTTTTATGCAAGCATGATTTGCGCTGTGATAGTCATCTTTAATGTGGGATATGTCACGGACAAAGTGCTGGGAGAGTTGCTGGGCACAATTATCCATCATCTTTTTTTTATCCTCTTTTTTATGATTGCTCTACGCGAATCGTCGGCCATTTATGCACTTCGAAAAATTGCCGTGGAGCATTATTCGGGAATAGTTATCCTCGCTTATTTTATATTTATTCTCATCGCGCGTTTTTCGGGATTTGGAGCGCTCGCAGTATTTTCCAGAGAACAATGGATCTATTTGGGAATCTATTTAATTTTCATTGCCGAACTGTCCAAAAGTACCCTTTTCTTTGATAATTTTTATTTTAATCCAACCATACTGTTTGTTATAAGTTTCCTGGTGCTAATCTTAATTGGAACAGTACTGCTGATGTTGCCAAGGACCACGGTAGAAGCTCCGCTGTCCTTCGTCGACGCATTGTTTATGGCGACGAGTGCCGTATGTATCACAGGTCTGTCCGTTGCCGATATTTCAACTAATTTTAGTATGTTCGGGCAGACAGTGGTGATTGTTCTAATACAGGTGGGCGGATTGGGCATTATGACCTTCACAGGCTTTTTTGGCTATTTTTTTTCCGGGGGATTTTCCTATAAGAACCAGTTGATGTTTGGTGAAATATTAGGCGAAAATAAGGTTGCCTCAGTGATTAAGACACTACTGACAATGATATTTATAACATTATTGTTTGAGTTTCTTGGTGCAATACTCATCTTCAGTACATTAGACCGTGCAAATTTTCCAAATTTGGGAAGTATGGTTTTCTTCTCGACCTTTCATTCCATATCTTCTTTCTGTAATGCTGGTTTTTCAATTCTATCAGGAGGAATTACCAATGATGCCTATAAATTTAACTATCCTTTTCAACTGGCTTTGTCCGCACTGTTCATACTTGGGGGGCTGGGCTTCGGAATTGTATTAAATTTTTACACCTATATCAAAGAGTCCATCCTGCTTTATTATCATCGCTGGGTGACAAAGAAAAACTATAAACACAAAGCCTGGAATTTTAGTTTTAATTCTAAGTTGGTCTTAGCATGTAACGCGGTTATTATTGTAGCAGCGACTTTATTCTTTTATTTTTTGGAACATGGAAACATACTTTCTCTCGAAAAAGGGCTTGAAGGCGAATGGGCGACTTCTTTTTTTATGGCAAATGCAGCACGCTCAGCGGGATACAATAGTGTCGACCTCAGTTTTGTAACTGCTCCTACCGTCTTTATCATCATGTTTCTAATGTGGGTGGGAGCTTCTCCGGGATCGACAGGAGGTGGGGTGAAAGTAACAACAGTGGCCGTGTCACTGATGAATATTATATCGTTGGCTAAGGGAAAGGAATACATCGAGATTTTCAAAAGACGGATAGCCAATGAATCTGTTCATAAAGCATTTGCAATTATCCTGCTTTCCCTGTTTGTTGTCGGATGTAGCTGCTTCTCTTTGATTTTTACGGATCCGGATAAGAGTATGAAAGCATTACTGTTTGAGGCGCTATCGGCCTATACTACCTGTGGGTTAAGTTTAGGAATCACAGCATCATTAAGTATGGGTGGTAAATTAATTATCGCTATTACTATGCTCATTGGACGGGTGGGAATGCTAACCTTGTTGGTCGCGTTCATTAAAAATTCAAAGCGGAGAAATATTGTATTTCCGGAAGAAAAGATCTTGTTTTAATCAGACTGAAAAGCGTTTTGACGAACTTTTGATTAACTTATCCCAGCAATTAGCCTATAGGTTGAAAGGAAGCTGTATGTCGAAATATAGCTTGGAAATAACAGTAAATTTATTTTAGTTTGGGATATGAAGTATATTGTTTTAGGATTGGGGCACTTTGGACGTTCTTTGGGGGTACACCTAACTGAACTTGGCCACGAGGTGATTGGAGCCGACCGAAAGCTCAGTATCGTTGAACAGTTAAAGGACAAGATAACACACACCGTTTGTTTAGATACAACCGATAGAGAAGCGGTTTCGTCATTGCCGCTTAAAGATGCGCATGCTGTTATTGTAGCTATCGGAGAAGATGAAGGAGCATCGCTCATGACCGTAGCGCTCTTAAAGCAATTGAAAGTAAAACGGATCATTGGGCGTATTGTTTCAGATCTTCAAAAAACTGTTCTGGAGGCAATGGAAATCAACGAGTATATAATGCCCGAAGAAGAAGCTGCCGAGCGACTAGCCATGCGATTGGATAATATTGATATCGTTGATTCGTTCAAGGTTTCGGATAAATATTCTATTGTAGAGACTAAAGTACCGGCCCGTTATGTGGGCATGACATTGCGTGAAGCGAATTTGACCAACATATACAAAGTGATTGTACTGACGACGGTCAAGATCACAGACGTAAAAAAGAATGGCGTGACGAAAGAGCAAAAGGAGGCTTCGGGAATAGCAATATCCGAAACGATGATGGAAGAAGGTGATATTTTGGTTGTTTTTGGCGAACTATCCGATATTAATAAGTTAATTCAAAAAGGAGAATAAAATATGTTATTGACGACAACAAGTACTATCGAAGGGCACCAAATTGAACGTTATTTGGGAATTGTCTCTTCCGAAGTCGTTTTGGGTGCAAATGCAATCAAAGACATGATGGCCGGATTTCGTGATTTTTTTGGAGGCAGATCCAATTCGTATGAACGCGCGTTTCAAGAGACCCGAGAAGCGGCGCTACGTGAGCTTGAAGACCGCGCGCGCGCATTGGGGGCGGATGCTGTTGTTGGCGTCCGGCTGGATTTTCAAACGGTTGGAACAGGGGGCATGATGATGGTAGGAGCGACTGGGACAGCTGTTAAAATGCGATCTTAAAATACAAAGCCCTGAATAATGTTAGGGCTTTTTAGGTATATTAAAGGAAGTCATATTGCGCATTCCGTGTTAATAGCGGGTATAAGTCGCTTTTGTTAGCAATCAATGCGATAATTATAATTGTATATAAAGCCAAATTTATCTAAGTTTGGCTTTTAAGACTTTTAAACAACCTAAGAGGATAAATGAAATCATCTTAATTTATCAGAATCACGTATAATGCGTTCATACCTACAGTGCAATATGAACGGCGAATGAACAATTATATCGTAAGTTGAATAAATTAGGTAGCTTCATCAACTTTAAAGACAAATTTATACGGATGAAAAATTGGTTTAAGGCAAATTCGGCGCATTTGATTGTTATAGCGATATTCATTGTGCTGGTATTTTTTTATTTTACTCCTGTTTGGCAAGGTAAAACACTCGCCCAGTCGGATGTGGTACAAGCACAAGCGGCGCAGAAGGAATTATTTGATTTTAAAGCAAAGGATGGACAAGCACCTTTGTGGACAAATTCCATGTTCGGGGGGATGCCGACCTATCAAATTTGGCAAGAAAATGAAAATAATATTGGTACCTATTTCTTAAAAGCCGTTAAGTTTGCCTTTCCGAGCCCAATGGATACGGTTCTGTTTTATTTGTTGGGAGCTTATTTTCTCTTTAGCGTGTTACGCATCAAGCCCTGGCTGGCTGCGGTTGGCGCTGTAGCCATTGCTTTTACATCCTACAATTTTATCTATATTGAGGCCGGGCACATCACTCGTGCAAATGCAATTGCATTTATTCCGCCTGTTATAGCCGCCGTCATTATGTGTTATCGCGGGAGTAAGTTGTGGGGACCTGTATTATTAGCCTTGTTTCTCTCCCTTGAAATTCGTGTTAATCACTTGCAAACTACCTATTATCTGTTGATGCTTCTTATGGTATATGTGATTTTTACATTCATAGATGCGCTGAAACAAAATCAACTGAGGGCATTTTTTATTGCCTCCGGGAGGCAGGTTTTGGCAGTCGTCATTGCTTTGATGGTCAATGCGTCTATTTTATTACCTACCTGGGAGTATAGTAAATTAAGTACCCGTGGGCATGCCAATATCACAAAGGTGGATAATGCCAATACCAAAGAGAAGGGACTTGATAAAGAGTATGCTTATGAGTGGAGCCAAGGAATTGGTGAGACGATTACCTTTTTGATTCCTAATGCCTATGGCGGCTCGACTGGCGGGCAGTTGAACGAGAAGTCACACGTGGCTAAATTTTTAATGGAAAAAGGAGGAGTCTCGGAAGTCCAGGCGGGGCAGTTTGCAGAAGGCATGCCAACCTATTGGGGCGATAAGCGCTTTACCTCAGGGCCATGGTATTTTGGCGCTGGGATCTTTTTCCTATTTGTTTTAGGTCTCGTTATTGTCAAAGACCGGTTTAAGTGGTGGATTTTGGCAACAACCATTCTAGCATTGTTGCTTTCATTTGGAAGAAATTTTACACTCGTATCGGATCTTTTCTTTGATTACTTCCCCATGTATAATAAGTTTAGGGCGGTTGAATCCATCTTGGTTTTGGTTTCTATTACGGTGCCTATGATGGCAATTATGGCTGTCAACGAGCTGTTGATACGTGCTAAGGAAATCCCCAACTTAGATAAAAAAGTACTGTATACCTTTATCGGAGTTGGTGGGTTCTGTTTGTTGATTGCTATTATGCCCGATCTATTTTTAAACTTTAGAAATGCCGGACATAGCAATCTGATAGAGATGCTCGAGCACAATATAGGCGATAAAGCCTTTGCAACAGAATTAGCAAACCAGTTGGTACTAGACCGCAAAGATATTGCGAGCAAAGATGCCTATCGTTCCTTTTTTATCATCCTATTAACATTCGGTTTTGTATGGGTATTTCTAAAGAAAAAGTTAAGCGAGGGGATGTTATTAGGGGCATTATTGGTGTTGTTCCTGTTTGATTTATGGAGTATTGATAAACGTTTCTTAAATGATAAATCGTTTATGGATAAAGGAACTACTGCACAACAGGTGTTCCAGCAACGTGAGGTAGATCAATTGATATTAATGGATAAAGATCTAAGTTATCGCGTACTTGATCTGACGTCTGATCCATTTTCGGATGCGCGCCCCTCTTATTTCCATAAATCACTGGGTGGATATCATGCGGCAAAATTGATGCGCTTTCAGGAAATTTTGGAAAATCAATTTAATGGGGCTCTGAATGAAGATGTTCTAGACATGTTTAACGTACGTTATTTGATTACGACAGATCCTCAGAATCAGTCCCAGCGTATTGTTAGAAGAAGTACAGCCGCAGGAAATGCATGGTTTGTGGATAAGGTGAATTTTGTAAAAGGGAATGCGGAAGAAATGCAAGCAATCAGTTCTTTTGATCCGCGTAAAGAGGCTTTCGTCAATCAACAATATCAGAATGAAATTAAGGCGAAGACTTCAAGTGCTTCAACAACTGGCCAAATCAAGCTAACGTCTTACCATCCAGATAAAATGCAATATGAATATACTGCAACAAATGATGCATTTGCTGTATTTTCGGAAGTATTTTATGATAAAGGATGGAAAGCATATGTGGATGGGAAGGAAACGCCTATCATTCGTGCCGACTATATCCTGAGAGCGTTACAGTTGCCGGCAGGTCAACATAAAGTTGAATTCATCTTTGATCCAGAGTCGCACAAAATGGGTAATCTATTGACTCTGATCTCCTCCTTCATTCTGGTTGCAGGAATAGGAGCAGCGGTTTATCTCACCTTTAAACGAAATCAAAAGGAAACAGCGGTTTAAAGCTGTTCCTTTTTATGCATGTTAGAGCTTTAGAATAATTTGAGCTGTGGATCGGTTATTCTAAAGCTCTTTCTATGATGTGGTGTAGAGCCGTGTGCCAATACAGCTGTTCTGTGCTTAATTGTAGGATACCCTTTGTTGTTGAGCCAGTCGTAATCTGGATAAGCTAATGCGATGTTGTTCATATACTCATCGCGATAAGTTTTGGCCAGAATTGAAGCTGCTGCGATGGATAGGTACTTGCCATCTCCCTTGACAATACAAGTATGCGGAATTTGCTGATAAGGAATAAACCTATTGCCATCGACAATGATATACTCCGCTTTTGTCTTCAAGAGATCAAGAGCCTTGTGCATCGCTAAGTAGCTCGCATTGTGAATATTTATGCGATCGATCTCTTCAGCAGAGACACTGGCAACTGCATAAGCAAGGGCTTCACGTTCAATAATTGGCCGTAGCGCCATTCTTTTTTTCTCGCTTAGTTGTTTGGAATCATTAAGTAGCTCGTGATGATAGTCTGTCGGAAAAATTACCGCGGCAGCGAAAACAGGTCCTGCCAAACAACCCCGACCCGCTTCGTCACAGCCAGCCTCTATGCACTCTTCCTGATAATATGATAATAGCATGTTCCGTCTTTAAAATAGCCGAAAGTACAAATAATTTTAGAGTTATCTATTGTAACTTCTGTGTGAAGATCGTCCATTTACATTAATTAACACTAATAATCCTTTTTTTTGTAAGAATTTGGAGCATCAAACTATGAATTGGAATAATTTCAATCATACAATTAAGGGTTGTTTCTTTTTGGATCATATTGGTTCATAAACTTAGACAATAGTTTTAGAGTCAAAAGTTTATCAATTATAGCAATATAAAAATACGTATTATGAGAGGCTATATGCTTTTTTTGTTTAGTATGCTGATGGGGTGGACTGTTTACGGCCAGACGAAAAGTGTACAAGGTATGTTGAAAGACGACAAGAATCGAATTGTCGCAGGTGCAACGGTGAAGTTGACATCGAGGTTAGATTCCATGACTACAGGGTCGAATATGGCGGGGATCTTTATCTTTGATAAAGTTAAAGCTGATACGTTTAAAATCACGGTTTCCAACCTTGGATTCGAACGTTTTGAGCAAGAATTTACAATTCCTAAAGGTGAATCAAAGCACATTATTCCAAGTTTAACCCTACATCAGAACTCGCAGATGCTGGAGGAAGTGGTGGTTGATGGAGTGCCTACTGTTGTTGTCAAAAGTGATACCCTCGAATATACGATGAAAGATCTAAAGCTCCGCGATGGGGCTGTTGCCGAGGATGCTTTGAAGAAGTTACAAGGCGTCGAAGTAGATAAGGATGGTAACGTCACAGCACAGGGTGAATCCGTCAAGCGCGTTCGTATTAATGGGAAGGACTTTTTTGGTGGGGATGTTAAGACTGCAACGCAGAATTTGCCGGCCAATATTATTCAAAAAATGCAAGTCATCGACGATTATGGTGATATGGCGAATGTGACCGGTAATAAAACGGGTGATTCTGAAAAGGTATTGAATATCCAAATTGACCCGAAATATAATACAGGTCATATGACCACACTTCGGGCGGGTGTGGGGACAGAAGATCGCTACCAGGCTACGGGGATGTGGATGGGTATGCGCGAAGGCGAACAAATTTCTGTATTGGGAAATTTAAATAATACCAATGCCCCATTATTTGATTTTAGTACTGTAGGTGGCGGTGCGCGTCGTGGCCAAGGTGGTGGCGGTCGCCGCGGTGGTGGTATGTTTGGCGGTTCGGACGGTTTGACTAAAATTGGCTCCATAGGACTGAATTACCGTAAAGACTTTAGTGATAAACTGACAGTTTACGGTAGCTATAGTTTTAGCCATAGCAATAATACCACGCTATCTCAACGTTTTCAGGAAAATACACTGCCAAATATTATGCAGACGGACAGTGTAACATCCAATTCGAACACCATTGGCGATAGCCATCGTTTTGAAGCTAACGTCGAATGGAAGCCAACTACAAAAGATTATATTAAAATTTCACCCCAGTTTGGATATGACAATAGCGATGTAACGACAGGTACCAATTCGCTCACTTACCGTAGTGGGGCATTCAATAATTCGCAGGTTCAAGATGTTTTTGCCAATTCCAGTGCACCGAGATTCGGTATTAGTGGATTGTTCAACCATAAGTTCAACGATAAGGGGCGTAATGTCTTTGTAAACATGAACTTTAACAATGCAAAAACAACGAAAGATCAAAACGCAATTTTAGACAGGCTATTGGCTGATCCCAACAATGCAAATGCTCCTTTAGATTCAATTTATGAAAAAACGATCCTAGAAGCAAAAAATAAGAGTTGGAATGGCGGGGCTTCGGTGAATTATACTGAACCTGTTTCTGAGAAGGGAAAAGTCGAATTTACCTATGACTTAAACAAAAATAAATATGACAATTCGAATAAACAGCAAGGGTTTGATCGAGATGGAAACCTTATTGCAGAAGATCCCAAGTTGAATTTTGATTATAATTATGATTATTCCTTCACAACACATAAAATCGGAGCAAACTATTTGTATAGTGGCGATAAAATAACCTATTCCATTGGAGCAGCGGCTCAGCCTTCTCAATTGAGAGGTGATGCCATCAGCTCAGGATTAGTGGTTCCAATTCGTCGAAATAACATGAACTGGATGCCTATTGCGCGATTTGAGTATAAGTTTTCTAGGCAATCGAATCTTACCGTCAATTATTCCGGAACACCTAACGAGCCTTCGGTCACCCAGATCTTGCCGTTTGATATGAGTACCAACCGGACCAGTATCGTAATAGGTAATGCAAATTTGAATCCGGAGTTCAGCCATCAATTGAACGTCAGATTTCGTAAGAATGACTTTCAAAAAGGAAACAATTTCTTCGCTTTTGTTAATGCTGGGCTGACCAACAATAAGATTGTAAGTTTGAGCAAAAGCTATTTTGATGATTTAATCGATTATCAAACAGGTCAGACAAACTCAACTTTAGTTTCCGAAACCCGTTATCTTAATGAAACAAGCGATAAACCATTTAATGTGAATTCTTTTTACCACTATGGGAAATCCTTAAAGGAAAAAACATATAATATTATGTTGATGGGGGGAATATCCTATAACAAAAATATTGGATATGTATCTACGGAGAAAGATGATGACATCGGTCAAAAGAATGTTGCACGCAACATCGTGTTGAATCAGGGGTTGATGTTTAGATATAACCCTTCGGAAAACCTAGAAATTAATCCAGGCGTTCGCTATCAATTTAATCATACAGAAAACTCAGTGACAAATCGTAATACGAATGTTTCGTCCTGGACGCCAACCTTAATCGGGTCGGTTAATATTACAAAAAATACGATTTTCGGAGCAGATCTATCCAAACAATTCAATAGTGGGTATGGGGCTGGTATCAATGCAAATCCTTTTGTCATAAATACGTACCTGGAACAGAAATTCTTAAGTCAGCAACGCGGGACTGTACGTCTACAGGCATTTGACTTGTTAAATCAGCAAACGAATGTCTCCCGGACCTTCAGTGAATCGATGATTACTGATAGCCGTACAAACCGTTTAGGACGATATTTTATGATTTTATTTACCTACAAATTCCAAAAATTCGCGATGGGTAATCCTGAAGGAGAGAACAGATTGCCAGGTGGAATGAGACCTCCGCGTATGTAATCTGATTGCTATAAGATATAAAAACGGTCATAGTGATTTCGCTATGACCGTTTTGCATTTAAAAATGCCTAGTTTTGTGACGACTTCATGCCCCATACGATTTGAAGATTGAGCAAAGTGGCAAAAATATCGTAAACATGGAGCGCACAAAAAGAGATAAACTAAAAGAAGCTACAGCAAGTTTGTACTGCATGGAATACGAAATTATTAGACTTTCAAACGGAATACGCGTAGTATTTCAATATCAAAATTTACCGGTTACACATGTCTGCATGGTCATCAACGCGGGGTCTCGGGACGAGTCTGCTGGAAAATATGGTGTAGCCCATTTTATTGAGCACCTTTTATTTAAGCGTACTGAAAGACGCTCTACACAACAGATTATAAATCATTTGGAATCCGTTGGCGGAGATTTGAATGCTTACACGACAAAAGAATATACCTGTGTGCATGCCTCTATTCTTCAGCCATATTTAAGTCGTGCGTTAGATCTTTTTGAAGATATCTTTTTTCATTCCACTTTCCCCGACATAGAATTGGATAAAGAAAAATCTGTCATTGTAGATGAAATGGCATCTTATCTGGATAGCCCGGAAGAGTCTATTGTGGACGATTTTGAAGATTTGGTTTTTCAGGGATCGGGTTTAGGGCATAATATTTTGGGTCTGGAAGATCAGCTTCTTGCACTGCAAAAGAGTGATATTGTCGATTTCATGCAGGCAAATTATGATACAAATGAAATGGTCATTGGTATCAGTGGAAATTATACGCTAAAGGAAGTGGAGCGATTGTTGCACAAAGTATTTGGGACCGTGCCTTCAAATACGATAGCACGTCTCCGCAATGACGTCAGACCACTTGTTGAACAGCATGTTGCCGTAGGCAAGCCAATCAATCAGGTGCATTATATGCTGGGTTCTTTAGCTTATAGTTATCGAGATGACCGTAAGACGGGGCTACTGCTTTTAAATAATATGCTTGGTGGAATGGGGATGGGGTCTATCTTGAATCTCTCCATACGGGAGAAATACGGAATAGCCTATACCATTGAATCTAATTATACTATTTTTTCGGATACAGGATTATTTAGTATTTACCTCGGTACTGATGAAGAAAAAGTTGAAAAAGCTAAAAAACTCGTCTTTAAAGAACTTGCGAAGCTGAGCGAGCAACCGCTATCTGAAACTGCAGTAAAAAAGGCGAAGCAGAAATTTATTGGACAGATTGCTTTGACCGAAGAAAATCGTATGAGTATGATTATCTCTGCCGCGAAAAACGTAATGGACTATGATCGTGTCATCTTATTGGACGAAGTAATTGAAAAAATTCAGGATTTGACGAATACAGGGCTGCTGGAAATAGCACAAGATGTATTTGACCCGAAGAAGATGTTGTCGCTAAGTTTTGTTCCCGAAGACTGAATTTAAGGACCGATTTAGACCCTTCAGAGGAGATAAATAATATGAGACCGATGGTCCTACAATAGGAATAATAGCTGGCTGACATGAATTTATATTGCATATAAAAAGCAATTTATCTAAGTTTGCGCTTACGGGAATTCGTTCTTCTCAACCATTGACTGCCGAAGGCAGATTCAATACCTATGGTAGCAGACAAATAAATGAATAAAAAATATAAGGGATGAAAACAGCATATGTATTTCCTGGTCAAGGGGCCCAATTTGTTGGAATGGGGCAAGACCTGTATAATTTAAATGATGAAACGAAAGCCTTGTTCGAACAGGCTAACGATATTTTAGGATTCCGCATCACGGATATCATGTTTTCCGGTACAGATGAGGAATTGAAACAAACGAAAGTAACCCAACCTGCTATTTTCTTGCATTCGGTTATTTTGGCGAAAGCCTTGGGAGAGTCTTTTCAGCCGGACATGGTTGCAGGTCACTCGTTAGGTGAGTTTTCGGCTTTGGTAGCGGCCGGTGCATTGAGCTTTGAAGATGGCTTGAAATTGGTTGCACAACGTGCTAATGCGATGCAAAAAGCATGTGAGCTTCAACCATCAACGATGGCTGCGATATTAGGACTGGAAGATGCTATAGTGGAAGATATCTGTGCTCAGGTTGATGAAGTTGTTGTGGCTGCAAATTATAACTGCCCTGGACAACTGGTTATTTCGGGATCTATCGAAGGTGTGGATAAGGCTTGTGCTTTGTTGACCGAGGCTGGTGCTAAACGGGCATTAAAACTAAACGTAGGTGGTGCATTCCACTCACCATTGATGGAATCAGCTAAAGTCGAATTGCAAGCAGCTATTGAAGCGGTAGAGGTGCTTTCGCCTAGCTGCCCGATTTATCAAAATATTGATGCTAAACCACAGACAGATCCAGTTGTTATCAAGCAAAATCTGATCGCACAGCTAACGGGACCTGTTCGATGGACACAAACGGTACAAAATATGCTGGCTGATGGTGCGACGGCATTTGTTGAAGTTGGTCCGGGTAATGTATTACAAGGATTGGTCAAAAAAGTCGATCGTCAGGCACAAACTTCTGCGGCTTCAGTAACGGGCTAAGGATAAAATCCGATAAAAAAGGTCGTATGATCCATTCGCGGTCGGAAGAAAAATCTTCCGACTTTTTTTGTGCCAGTAACAAGATAAAGTAAGAGTTTTTATTTTGATAGTGACGTATCAAATTGATACCTCTTTCGGCCTTTGTTCGGAGATTGTTCGGTCGCAACCGAACAATCTCCGTTGTATATACGTATGATGTACGTTAAAGAACCGGGCGAAAGGGCGAAGTTGGTAAGCGGGAAGTCTTTAGGGTTATTTATCTTTAAACATCGTATAATGATCTTTCATCACCTGTAAGACAAAATCATTGGGAGTCATTACTTCAGGGTGTTTAACGTCCATGACTTTTTCCAGGCGTTGAACTAAAGCCGTTAAAATTCCCACATCTCTTCTGTCAAAAGCTGTCTGATAAATCTCTTTAATCGAGTTGGCATCTTTGTCACTCAATTTAATTACTTGAGGAAATAGAATGGGGTGATTATCGAACGTTTCCTCATAGATAGTGTCGCTCAATTTTAAGGCTGGTTTTAGACTAATAACAGACGTTTCTCCGGCAATATCCCCAATGCGTTGCCCGTTTTTGGATAAAACTATAGCGGTAATTGCAACCCCGCCCATCGTCATCCAGATATCGATAATAGACAAGCTCCATCTAGACAAGTACTGATAAAAATTGGCCCGGGAGCCGTCGAGTTTGACAACTTTTATTTTCATTATTTTCTTTCCAACCGTTTGGCCGCCAAAAGCTGTTTCGGTAATCAATGTATAAAAAAAAGCCGGTAGAGTCAGTGCCATCATGATCCCATAAAACAGATAGGGGTCATTACTGGTGATATTTAAAGTGTCCAAGAGGAAAAAGCAAAAGAAATAATAGCAGACTATAATGAAATAATCTATTGCAAAGGCTATCATTCTTGAGCCAAGGCTGGCAAGATTATATTCGATTTTTACATTTTGCGCTGTATTTATCTCAAGCTTATTCATCTGTAAATGATTTGGATTTAGTGGCAATATAGAATATATAAGTCAATTTCGCAGTTATTTGTGCTTTTCAATGACGGATATTTCCTATATTTGGTTGAGCCAGTTAAAAAAATTAATGAGAGAAGCATCATTTGTAGAACGAAATAAAGAAAAATGGACGTTAATTGAAAATAATTTGTCAATTAATACAGCAGTTGATCCTGATGAGCTGGCTTCAAATTATATTGAGCTGACCAATGATCTGGCTTATGCGCAAACTTTCTATCCTGAAAGTAAAGTAAAAACTTACTTAAATGAATTGGCGGTGACTGTCCATCAAAAGATTTATAAAGATCAAAAAGCTTCCAATAATAAATTTAAATCTTTTATCACCGACGAGATACCGCAAGCAATTTGGTCTATCCGTAGACCGTTGTTATACTCCTTCTTAATTTTTGTTTTGGCTTCCGTTATCGGCTTTTTGTCCGCTATGTATGATATCGATTTTATTCGGCTTATTTTAGGGGACTATTATGTCGATTCAACGATAGAAAGTATAAAAGCCGGAGATCCTGCTGCGGTATATGGAAAGGGTAGTAACTTTGGATCTGCAATTTGGATTACGATAAATAATGTGCGGGTTGCTTTTATGGCTTTTGCTGCCGGACTATTTTTTACTGTTGGGACCGGGTATGTCTTGTTTAGCAATGGTATTATGCTAGGTGCATTTCATCATATGTTTTTTCAATATGACGTTATGGGGAAGGCTATGTCCGCAATCTGGATTCATGGTACCATCGAGATCTCGGTAATTATTGTGGCCGGGGGTTGCGGATTAGCAATCGGTAATAGCATCTTATTTCCAAAATCTTTCACGCGTTTAACATCTTTTGTCCGTACGGCAAAGATTGCGATGAAAGTGTTGGTCAGCACGATTCCTTTTTTTATTATTGCCGGTACATTGGAAGGCTTTGTAACAAGATATTATAATGTGTCAATTTGGTTATGTTTATTGATCATCATTTTATCCTCAATAGCCGTTCTTTATTTTTATGTTATTAATCCGTATCGACTAGCAAAACGATTTCGATGGAAATAGACTTTGAATTTCAAAAAGAACGGAAGGTAGGGGACTTTGTGCAAAGTTTTATAGATCTTTTTAAATTGATCTATAGGCATTTTGTATCTACTATTTTTGGTTTATCTGCTGTTCCGCTAGCCGGGATTGCCTTGGTTTATTATTTTCTGTCTACAAAAATTACGTTCTCTGCTAATAGTGATTCTTTTGAAGACATCGATGCTCTTACTTGGGCCGGTTTACTTATTGTGGCGCTGATCGCCTTGGGACTGTACGTTTACGGTATTTCTATCGAATATTTTGTACTGCTTAAGGAGCGCAAGAGTATAGCATTTTCGGGTGTGGACGTACTGAAGAATTTTAGATCAAACCTTGGGAAATACTTTATGTTTTTGATTGCCATGGTCTTGGCGTTAATTGTCGTCTTTATTCCCTTGGCCATCGTAGCTGCGATTTGTGCATTTATCCCTTTTGTCGGAAGTTTTGCTATCGGAATATTGGCGTCCATGGTTGGTATTTGGTTGTTTTGCTCATTTTTATTCTATCGCGAAGGCTATTCGGATCTCGGAAGTTGTTTTACAGATGCCTATGTAATGCTAAGCAAAAAATTGATTCAGTATGGTATTGCTACCTATATCGTAAATTTTATTTTCCAAATGGCTGTGATGATGATTTCTATTGTACCATTGGTTATCATGGGGTTACTGTCATTCAACTTCCTCGGAATAGATGCTGCTTTTTTTGACTCATCCTGGGGAAAACTGCTGATGACATTGGGCGGTTTATTTATCACATTATTTACGTTGTTTCTTTATATGTCAGGAGTTTTGGCCAACGGTATTATTTATGAAACAGCAAAGGATCTCAAATTTGGAGAACGGATTTATGGTATGATTGAAGAAATAGGAGGAAAAAGTGAATAAACTCTTGTCTTTTTTGTGCATTGCCGGTTTGTCAATGACGTTTGCTTGTGATCCGAAACCAGAGACCGTAGATTCCGACAGCAAAAGTGCGGATTCGCTCTATGTACAAAGAGATTCTACCTTAGTGACAGACGATTCTGTCGCTATTGACTCGATAATTTTAAAAGCACCAAATGGCCAGCAGGAAAAAGATAAAATTGACCTGTGGGATCCCACATTATTTGATTCAATCCCAAAATATACCAAAGAACGTTCATTTAAAATGGATCCTTATCAGGATATCATCAAAAGATACGAGACGGATGATTTTGTTTATTCAGAAAATATTAAAGATCGCGTAGGCGTATTACAGCGCATCCTTGCGCGGCTCGCGGATTGGATTGGAAGTATCATGCCAGATAATCCCTATAAATTTCGGGAAGAGTTCGGTTATGTATTTGCTTTTTTAGCTGTTATTGCATTGGCGTTTATCCTTTATAAAGTGCTCTACAACAGAAAACAATATTTTATTAAACATAGTGAAGAGGAGAGTGAACTTGACGTTTTAGCGTATGTAGAGCGAAATCTGATGAATAGCAACCTAGAACCTTATATTCAGGAGGCTATTGCCCAAAGGAATTATGCGTTGGGGATCCGATACTTACAGCTATTGAATATCCAGAAACTAGCGCAATCAGATCATATAAAATGGAAGCTGAGCAAAACAAATGCTGAATTTGCAGAAGAGATTCAAAACGAGGAGCTCCGTCGTGGATTTGCTGAATGTACAAGAATATTTGATTATGTCTGGTTTGGTCAATTTGAATTAACAGAGGACAATTTTGCCCAATACCAGCAATTGTTTACCCAATATCAAAATCAAATTAAATGAAGGGATCGGTAAAATTTGGACTGATATTATTGGCTGTTGTTTTAGTGCTCATTGCGCTTATCGATGCCACAAGTAAGAAGCCAATTATCTGGGATCGGACCTTTGATGCAAAAGATAAAAATCCCTTTGGAGCGTATGTATTGCGTCAAGAACTGAAGCATATCATTGATCAAAAGAATACAACGATTGAGCGACCATTGTATGAGTATCTGGATAGCACAAAGAAAACAGACGTTAACCTGTTTTTTTACACCTCCTATTTTTCAATGGGTGAAGCCGCGGAAGATAAATTACTGGATTATGTAAACCGGGGTGGGAAAGCAATGATTGTAGCCGAGGATATTGATAATTACCTATTGGATTCCCTGGGTTTGGAAGCAGATAATTTCTATGGTTTTAAAAAAGGTGTAAATATAAAAAGTCAGTTGCGCGTTCGGCTGATGAATGATAACAATAAAATTCATTACGGCAAATCGGAGCTTGGTGAAGTATTTAAAAAACTTCCAAAAAATGCAACTATTTTAGGTGCGATCACCTATAAAGAATTTGCACTACCTAACTTCGTGGCGATTCAATTTGGCAAAGGAACCATTTATCTGCACCTGACCCCCGATTTATTTGGGAACTATTATTTGCTGAATTCTGCTTCGCAGTATGCTTATGTTGCGAAATCTTTATCTTATTTAAATGATAAACCGCTCGCGTGGTATGATTTTAAAGCAAATATGGATCAGTATCGTACGCCTTTGCGTGTATTGCTGATGAATGATGGTCTTCGGCAAGCTTGGTACGTTTTGTTAGCGGGACTGGTGCTTTTACTCGTTTTTAGAAGTAGACGCGAACAGCGTGCGGTGGCGGTCGTGGCGCCAGAGCCGAATCTCTCGAAAGAATTCTGTGAGACGATAGCTACCTTATATTATGAAAATGGTGCGCCAGGAAACATGGTAGCCAAAAAAATAGATTACTTTCTTCACGACCTTCGGAGTCGTTTTCATGTGGACACACTAACCTTGCGGGAAAATGAGTTCAGTGAAGAATTGGCTGAACGGTCTGGCGTTTTTCTTGCGGAGACACAGGTTTTGGTCAGGTTGATTGTTCGTATGCAGGATGCGAAAGAGCATGACCTGGCTGATCTTAAATTGGTTAATGATACTATAGAAGAGTTTAAACATAAAGCAAAAATGATATGAGTGATTTCGATAAATATATATCTTTTGAAAACCGAATTGATGTATCGGTTTTGTCTGATAAAATGGCTCAGGTAAAGGCAGAAGTTAAAAAAGTAATCGTTGGGCAGGATCAATTGATCGATATGCTCTTGATTTCCATCTTAGCGTCGGGACATTCCCTGATTGAAGGATTGCCAGGGGTTGCAAAAACATTATCTGCAAAATTGGTCGCCAAAACCATCAATAGCGAATTCAAACGTATTCAATTTACACCAGATCTAATGCCTTCGGATGTAACGGGATCCTCGATATTGGATCTGAAAAGCAATGAATTTGTGTTTCGCAAGGGCCCCATTTTTGCAAACATCGTGTTAATCGATGAAATTAACCGGGCTCCGGCAAAAACGCAGGCCGCGCTTTTTGAAAGCATGGCCGAGCAGCAGGCATCAGTTGATGGAACTACTTATCGATTACCCGCTCCATTTGTTGTTTTTGCGACGCAAAATCCGATCGAACACGAAGGAACTTATCGCCTGCCAGAAGCTCAGCTCGATCGTTTCTTGTTTAAGATCAATGTGGATTATCCTGAACTTGAACAGGAACTGGAAATATTAAAGGAGCATCATGCTCAAAAGGCACTCAATAAAGAGAATCAGGTTCAGGCAGTAGTTTCCGCAGCTGAAATTTTGGGGTTCCAAAAATTGATCAAGTCTATTTTTGTTCATGAGGAGTTGTTAACTTACATTGCTCAAGTTATTATAAAGACAAGAACGAATCCAAGTTTGACCCTCGGAGCGTCTCCTAGAGCTTCTATTGCTTTACTGGAATCAGCCAAAGCTTCAGCAGCAGTCAGCGGTAGAGATTTTGTTACTCCTGAGGATATTAGGAGGGTAGCATCGGCCGTGTTAGGACATCGGGTTATGTTGACGCCAGAAAGAGAAATGGAAGGGTTTACTACCGCCTATGTCATCGACCAAATCATTAATTCTGTTGAAATTCCAAGATAATGAAGAAATTAAGTCAGCTCTTTCTAACAAATCAATTTTTCTACTCGCTATTAAGTATAGCAACCCTCTTTACATGGTCTTTTTTTGTTAAGGGGTTGTTGGTTGTAGCATGGATTGTTTTTTGGATATGGCTGGCGATTTTGGTCTTTGATTTTATAGTCTTATTTTCTGGAAAGGGGAAAATAGAAATCACTAGGGTATATCCTGAAAAGCTCTCCAACGGAGATGAGAACCCAATGAGACTGATTGTGCGTTCTTTTTATCCATTTAGTACGAAAGTGGAGATTTTGGAGGAGTTTCCTGTTCAGCTTCAAATTCGCGATAAGGACTTTATGAACCATCTACCGCGCTTTCAGCAATCGGAGATATCATTTTCGCTACGGCCGACCCAGCGGGGGATCTATACCTTTGGACGTTGTATGGCACTCGTGATGCGTCTTGGATTTTTCAAAAGAAGGTTTGTTACTAATCAAGAACAGGAAATACCTTGTTACCCATCTTATATACAATTAAGGAAATATCAGCTTTTGGCAACAAGTAATAGACTGAATGAACTCGGGATAAAACGTATTCGACGGATTGGTTCGGCCATGGAATTTGATCATGTTCGCGATTATGTTCAGGGCGATGACTACCGTCACATGAATTGGAAAGCATCTGCGAAAGTAAAAAAGTTGATGGTCAACCAATATGAGGAAGAGAGGTCGCAGCCAATCTATTCCTTTATCGATTTAGGGAGGGCGATGCGTATGCCTTTCAACGGCCTGAGCTTATTAGATTACGCTATCAATGCTTCGTTGGTTCTTTCAAATGCAACGATATTAAAGCAGGATCGTGCTGGCTTATTAACCTTTTCAAAGGATATCAATGCATTTATACCTGCTGAGAAAAGAAATAATCAGATGCTTAAAATTTCAGAGTCACTCTACCAGGTATCGACTAAATTTGAAGAATCGGAATTTGGAAAACTGTATAGTTATGCCAATGCGCATATCAACAAGCGTTCACTAGTTTTTCTTTACACCAATTTTGAGACCTTAGATTCCCTTAAACGTCAGATAAATTACCTGACTATGCTGAATAGAAGTCATATAATTGTAGTCGTCGTATTTAAAAATGTGGAGGTTGAGGATCTAGCTAAAAGTGTACCCAGAAAGACGATAGATATCTATAATCAAATCATTGCTGAGAAGTTTATCTATGAGAAGCAGCTTATTGTACAGGAGCTTATCCGTCATGGATTTCAGACTATTTATACTGCGCCGGAAAATTTAACCATCAATTCCATCAATAAATACCTTGAAATTAAGGCACGAGGCCTTATTTAATGATCGAGGTGTCTTTGACCATAACTTTCGTCCAGAGATGCTGGTATTTTTCAATTGCTTTTAAATGGATTGGATGTGTCTCATAGTTTGTTATATCTTTAAGATCTTTAAATGTAACAATCAACGTGTAGTCAAAACTATTGTCTACGACAGGTCTCGGGTTTGTTTGAGCAGGTACGCCATAATGAAGTGTTTTGATGACGTCGATTTTCCGAAGTTCCTCAAAAAACTGGGTAAAATTCATTTTATCCTTTTCACTGATATCTTTCTTAAGCCAGAAATTAACCACGTGGACGATGGTATTGGTCTGAATATCTTGGCTCGCGCGAACTGGATGGGCCCATGTTGGGGCAGTCATAAGCACCATAGGTGCCAGAAGAAAATTGCGTCTTTTCATGATTGAAACGGTTTAGAACTATGAAGATACAAAACGTTCCTGATTTCACCAGTATCAATTGTGAGGAAATCGCAAATGGACTTTTTTGTTCGTGAAAATTAGGCAAGTTCATTAAAATACAACGGGGGACATCATGTCCCCCGTTGTATTTTAATGAACTTGGTGTTCTTATAGACCAAATTCTGCTTTTACCTTCTCGATATAATCCAGTTTTTCCCAAGTAAATAGTTCAACTTCAACCTGCTTTTTCTCGCCAGTTGAGCTTTCAAATTCTTTTATTACTTTTTTTGGTGTTCTTCCCATGTGTCCATAAGCTGCTGTTTCCGAGTAAATGGGGTTCCTCAGTCCCAAACGCGTTTCAATTCCGTATGGAGTCATGTCAAATAAATGGGTAATTTTTTCAGCAATTTGACCATCGGTTAAATTTACTTTGCTCGTTCCATACGTGTTTACATAGATTCCCATCGGATCTTTTACACCAATCGCATAAGAAATTTGTACAAGAATTTCATCGGCTACACCTGCTGCCACTAAGTTTTTGGCAATATGGCGTGTCGCATACGCCGCAGACCGGTCCACTTTAGACGGATCTTTTCCAGAGAAAGCACCGCCACCATGTGCACCTCTACCGCCGTAGGTGTCCACAATTATTTTTCGGCCCGTAAGACCGGTGTCTCCATGAGGCCCGCCGATTACAAATTTTCCAGTAGGATTGATATGAAACTTAATTTCATCGTTAAATAACAATTGAAGTTCTGGCTTTAATTGTGCTTTAACACGAGGAATCAAAATAGTTTTGATGTCGTGTGTAATTTTGTCCAACATCGCTTGTTCGGTATCAAAGTCATCATGTTGCGTTGAGATGACAATGGCGTCAATCCTTTTGGGTTTGTGATCATCGCTATACTCAAGGGTAACCTGAGATTTTGCGTCCGGGCGCAAATACTTAATTTCGTTATTTTCGCGACGTAGCTCGGCCAATTCATAAAGTAAGCGATGAGATAGGTCTAATGCCAGAGGCATAAAATTTTCTGTTTCGTTATTCGCATAACCAAACATAATCCCTTGGTCACCCGCCCCTTGCTCCTGCCTTGTTTTACGGTCTACACCTTGATTAATGTCTGCAGATTGTTCGTGGATCGCCGATAATACGCCACAGGAATTCGCTTCAAACATATATTCAGATTTGGTATAGCCAATCTTTTGAATTACCGAACGTGCGATCTTCTGAACATCGAGGTATATGTTTGATTTAACTTCCCCGGCGAGGACTACTTGTCCTGTTGTTACCAACGTTTCAATAGCGACACGAGAATCCTCGTCCCATGCTAAAAAATTGTCTATTAATGCATCTGAAATTTGATCCGCAATTTTGTCTGGATGTCCTTCAGAAACAGATTCCGACGTAAATAAATAAGCCATGCTTTACCTGATTTTAAATATTGGATTTGCGCTAGAATGAATTAACAGCAAAGTGATAAGCGCCGTAATAGCGAAGGGTTTTTAGCACTTTTTTACTGTGGTTGCAATCTCCTTGTCGTTGCTTTTGTGACGCAACAGCACGCAAATCAGTCCACATTCTATTTTTTATGCGACAAAGCTACAATACTTTAAGGATTATTTAAAATCAAATCTATATTTTAATTTAAAAAGTATAGGTATATACTTTAAGATGGGTAAAGATTACATTATTTTAAGAAATTCGTAATTTCCGCTATCTTTGGGATATGTCAGAACGTAAACAAATATTGTTTGTTATTAATCCGATTTCAGGAGGAAAGCACAAGACATCCTTTAAAAAGCAGGTGTTGGATGTGCTTGATCTACAAAAATTTGATCCTACTTTTCAACAGACTGCGAGACCTAATCATGCCTATGAAATTGGTTTGAAAGCAATCGAAGAGGGTTACGATGCGGTTATAGCAGTGGGAGGCGATGGAACAATCAATGAATTGGGGTCAGCTTTGGTTGGGTCTGGAATTCCATTGGGGATTATTCCTGAGGGTTCTGGCAACGGTTTGGCGCTTTACTTGGGGGTACCTATGAATGAAGCTGCTGCTATCCGCCGGATTAATCGTTTTGAATCAATTGAGGTGGACTGTGGTGTTATCAATGAAAGGAGATTTTTTAATATTGCTGGTTTAGGGTTCGATGCGTCCGTGAGCGAAAATTTTGCTAATGAAAATATTCGTGGACCGTTGGGATACATGAAATCAGTGTTTAATGTGCTCAGTAAATATCAACCTGCACATTACAAATTGACCATCGATGGAAAAGTGTATGAAAGACAGGCTTTTATGATCAGTGTAGCGAATTCTCCCCAATATGGAAATAACGCTTATATTGCGCCTCAAGCTTCAGTCAATGATGGTATATTAGATGTCTGTATTGTGCACAAATTTCCACTCTATATTTTGCCAAAGATGATTTTTCATCTGTTTAACAAGTCGGCAGATCAATCCAGTTATGTAGAGATTATTCCCGGGAAGAATATACAGATTGAGGTGGATAAGATTTCGCCGGTACACGTCGATGGGGAACCCATCGAATTGGGAGATAAACTGGATATTTCCATTATGCCAAAAGCCTTAAAAATAATTTGCTAAAATTAAGATAATGAGTAAAAATAAAAAACAGTCTTATGAAGGGGTTGTCTATTCTACAGATGATAACTTCAATTATCAATTATCTGATTTTTTTCAGGAACAGGATACTTTACCAACGAATCAGCAAAACTTGAAAGTACAGCTTGATCGTAAAATGCGAAAAGGGAAAGTTGTTACGTTGATTACAGGTTTTGTAGGAAAAACCGAAGATCTGGAAATTTTAGGTAAATTGTTGAAACAGAAGTGTGGAGTGGGTGGAACTGTAAAGGATGGCGAGATCATCATACAGGGAGAGTTTAAACAAAAGATTTACGAGTTGTTACTTAAAGAGGGGTATCGCGTAAAATTGGTGGGTGGTTAAACAAGTATTATGGCAATATGCAGATTAAATCTAATGAATTGTTTATTAGGCAAGTATGGTTTGTGTACAGACTGTGTGTTTGTTTGGTAATATGAGTAATCACTTACTTTTTGTAATTTAAAATCTTCGATTTTCTTGCATATCAAAAAAAAAATGGCTTTCATTGTAAAATAATTATTGCGAATAAGCGATTTAGCAACGAGAAACAATGATTATATAACGGGAGCTGCTGAGAAAAATAACACACATTAACGGTGTTTCAGTTTAAAAAAACAAATTTGATTTTTTTTACATATTTAAGAGGAATATTTTAAATTTGACATTAGATATTAAATTTGCTTTGCAAATTGATTTCAAAAGCGAACAAGAGTGCATATAATTTAAACAACATTATATATTTAAACAACAGTAAAAAACTAAAAATTAGAAAAATGGCAAACGCACCTAAAACTGCTGCAAAACAAGAGAGCAACAACGGAGGATCTTTCTTTGCTCAAGCTGCAATCATCATCTGTTTCATCGTGGGTTTCTGTGTATGGAAATTTGTGATGGGTAATCCAACTAACTTCGTTGATAACAATCCGGAAAATGCTCCTAATCCAGGTAACTATTTAGGAATGGTTTACCATGCTGGGGCTATCGTACCTGTTTTGCTTGGTTTATTCTTAATGGTATGGGTTTTCTCGGTAGAACGTTTTATCGTTATCAACAAAGCTTCTGGTACTGGAAACGTTGGAAACTTTGTCCGTAAAATCCAAACGTTGATTAATGGTGGAAACATCGATTCAGCGATTGCTGAATGTGACAAACAAAAAGGTTCAGTAGCAAACGTTGTGAAAGCTGGTTTATTGAAGTACAAATCAGTATCTGTAGATCCTGAAGTGAACACTGAAAAAGCGGCTATTGCAATTCAAAAAGAAATCGAAGAAACAACTGCATTGGAAATGCCTATGTTAGAGAAAAACTTAAACGTTATCGCTACATTAGTTTCTATCGGTACATTATGTGGTCTATTGGGTACAGTAACAGGTATGATCAAAGCCTTCTCGGCATTGGCAACAGGTGGTGCTCCAGATTCAGCTAAATTGGCGAACGGTATCTCTGAGGCCTTGATCAATACAGCAACTGGTATCGCGACATCAACATTCGCTATCGTATTGTATAACATCTTTACTGCAAAAATCGATAAATTAACTTACTCTATCGACGAAGCTGGTTTCTCAATCGTACAAACATACGCTGCAAACCACAAATAAGAACTGTGATGAAAATATTTGATTTTTTTAAATTTATTTTATGGAAATCAAATATTAAAATCATCATAGGATAGAAGATTGAGTTTTTAATTTAAAAAGAAGAATTTAAAATGGGTAAAGCAAAAGTAAAAAGAGCCAGTACGTCGATCGATATGACAGCGATGTGTGACGTATCGTTCTTACTGCTTACGTTCTTCGTCTTAACGGCGACAGCGCGCCAACCGGAAGCATTGACGGTGGATACCCCAGCATCGACTACGAAAGATAAGTTACCTGATTCAAATGTAGGTATGATCACAATAGGCGATCAAGGTAAAGTTTTCTTCGGTACGACTGATCAACAGGTTCGCGTAAAAGCACTAGAAAGAATGTCAGCAAAGTATGGCGTTGGCTTTTCGCAAGAAGATTACGATCGTTTCAAATTGATGGAAAACTTTGGTGTACCAATGTCTAAATTGAAGGGTTTATTGGCCTTGGATGGAAGTAAGCGTACAGAAAAAGGCGTGCAAACTGGTATCCCGGTTGATAGTACAGAGAATACTTCAAATGAGCTGTATTATTGGGTTCAAAATGCCCGACTAGCCGCCGAAGAAGTAAATAAGGAAAAGGAGGCATCGGATAAAAACTTCGTGCACCCTGGGCCTTTGAAGATGGCTATCAAAGCAGATGCGAATGAGAAGTATCCTTCGGTTAATTTAGTTATTGAAACATTGCGTAATCAAAAGCAAAACAAATTTAGTTTCATAACAGGCATGCGTGCTGAGGACAAATAATTGACGATTTAATAAGAACAAACGATGGCAGAATTAAATCAGGATAGTGGTAAAAAAGGAAAAGGCGGGAAAGTTAGATCCAAGAAAAATGGGGGTAAGGTAGACCTTACAGCCATGGTAGATTTGGCATTCTTGTTGATTACCTTCTTCATGTTGACCACGTCCTTAAATAAACCGCAGGCAATGGATGTGGCTATGCCAGACAAAAATAAAATTAAAGAACAACAAAGCGATGAACTGCTTACGGCAGATAATCGTTCCCTTACAATTTTATTGGGTTCTGACAATAAAGTCTCGTGGGTATATGGTCAAGTAGCTAATCCGATCGAAGGTCCTACTGTTGCTGGTTATGGCGCAGATGGAATCCGTAAGGTCTTGATGGAGAAAAAGGCTTATGTACCTCGCGTTTCAGGCGGTAAAGACATGATTGTAATCATACGTCCTAGTGAAAAATGTACACAGCGCAATCTAGTTGATATTCTTGACGAGATGAAAATTGTAGACGTTAAACGCTATATGATCGGAAAGATTACACCAGAAGAAGTCGAAGTGTTAAAACGTGACAATATCTATAATGATTAGTTATTAGATTGACACATAAAACTAAAATAAAATGATAGGGTCAAAATTAGATATTTTTAAGAAAGAATGGCTTGATGTCGTTTTTCAGGGCCGTAACAGGGAGTATGGAGCTTACGAGCTTCGCAAACTTGCGCCCAAAGCGACTAACAGGGGGCTTCTTGTCGTTATCGGCATTGTAGCCATAGCTAGTTTCCTTAGTGTGTTTGGAAGTAAGCTGTTCCCGAAGAAAGCTGTTGAGGCACCTCCGGCTGTAACCGAAGTTACGTTGGAAGACCTTGAAGAAATCAAGCCACCAGAACCACCAGAAGAGGAGCCACTTCCACAAGAACCGGAAGAAAAACCTCAACAAGTGGCCATGGATGTACCAAAAGAGGATTTGGTTCGTTTCCCTGAACCTAAAGTAGCTCCTGCTAACAAAGTTGTAGAAGAAGTTGCTTCTCAGGAAGAATTGAAGGATCCAAATAAAACTCCAGCGCGTATTACTTTGAAAGGTAGTCCGACAGGTACTTCGGTTGCACGTGGCGAATTCGGTTCAAAGAAACAAGATGGTGCGATCACTGGTGCTGCAAAAGGAGATCCGAATGGTAATGGAGATGAAATTCTTCCATTTAATGCCATTGAGGTTCAACCAACACCTATCGGTGGTATGGCAGCATTTATGTCTTGGGTTGGGTCAAACTACGAGTATCCAGCAGCGGCAACAGAAAATGGTGTAAATGGTGTTGTTGAGGTATCCTTCGTTGTAGAAAAAGATGGTAGCTTAACAGACATCAATATCAAACGTGATTTGAAATATGGTACTGGCGATGCAGCCGTTAGGTTGCTTAAGAAAGCGAAGAAATGGAAACCGGGAATTCAAAATGGTCGTCCAGTTCGTGTAGCGTATACTTTACCAATTCGATTGAACCTTCAAAATTAGAATGACAAATTTTAATTCTAGTAATAGTTCAAATTATAGACAGAAATCGCCTCTGAAGCGGTTTCTGTCTATTTTAGGACTTTTCATGTTTGGCTTTTATTTTGTTTTGGGCCTTTTGATTATATTCTGGGACAATTTTCCGATTGAAATTAATCCAACTTACAAAACAATTTTTGGCGTCGTATTGATTCTGTATTCATTTATGCGGTTTGTACGGCTTTGGCAAAATAATTTTAATTAAGCGCCACTTTCTTTTAGTTTTAACCAACTCTCTCTTCAAAAGTTAAACTATTCTTTATTTAAACTGTCTTATTTTATGATGTATCGTATGAGAAAATATAAAATGGTTCTTATGATGCTAGGCATCTGTATGGGAGTATTTGTTTCGTGCAAAAATAAAACGAAGAGTACAAAGGAAGGAGAGGATATTCTAACGGGTAAACTTCCGGTTATTGTTGATCAGACTTTGTTGCCTATCATCCAAGAATCTGCCGATGTTTTTGAAAGTTCATACCCAAACTCAAGTTTGGAATTGATCGCCAGGCCCGAGATTAAAGCGGTAAATGCCTTGCTTTCTGATTCAGCTTATGTGGTTGTATTGACGAGAAAGTTGACGAACCAGGAAGGTAGCTATTTTCAGAAGCGCGGTATTCAGCCGAAAATCTTCCAAATAGCTTCCGATGCAGTTGTACTGATCAATAATCGGAATAGTAAAGATACTATTATGTCGCAAAAAGACGTTAAGTCTTTGTTGGAAGGTAATTTAGCAGGGCAACGCTTGATTTTTGATAATGCAAATTCGAGTACACTTCGTTATTTGAAAGATTATTTCAAATTAAACAAAATTGATCCGAAAGCTGTTTCTGCAATGAAGGATAGTGAAGAAGTGATGAAATATGTCAGTGAGAATGCGAATACAGTGGGTGTGATTGGGTACAATTGGTATCTGAAAGCTGTAGAAAAAAATTCGAATTTATTGGAGAAAATTCGTACATTGAGCATCGGAAGTAGTGATCAAGGGGGTGAAAAGGTCAATTTCTATAGACCATCTCAATCGACTATCGCCGATGGCGTATACCCCTTTGTGAGGCCTGTCTACATTATGAATTATCAGCCGAATATGGGCTTAGGTTTAGGTTTTAGTGCTTTTTTGACAGGCGATCGCGGACAGCGTATCGTTTTGAAAGCGGGATTGGTTCCAGCTACAATGCCTGGGCGTGAGATCATTATTAGAGATGAAAGTTATATTAAATAGATAATAAATAGTACAAAAATAGATTATGACAAACAGCAAATTATTATTTAGTCTTTTATTGGCCGGATCTGTGGGCACAGTAAGTGCACAAAGTTTGAAAGATGCTAGAGCAGCCATCGAGGCTGAAAATTATGGTAAAGCGAAAACTATCCTTCAACAGTTAGTGACTAAGCAACCTAAGAATGGAGATAATTATTTCTATTTGGGTCAAATTTATTTGGTAAACGACAGAGCGGATTCTGCCGCTACGATTTTCAACCAAGGTTTGGCCGCTGATCCAAAGGCTACAATTAATAATGTAGGTTTGGGTTATGTTGACTTAATGAAAAAGGATAAGGCAAGTGCGGAATCTAAATTCGCTTTGGCAACGGCAAAATTGGGTAAAAAGGATTATGAGCCATTATTGGAGATCGGTCGTGCATATATTAATGCACCTGAACCTGATTATGCAAAAGCGTTAGAATATCTAACACAGGCGAAGGAAAAAAACAAGAAGGATGTCGCTATTCCTATCGCGTTAGGTGATGCGTATCGCGGATTGAAAGAGGGATCTTTGGCTTATACAAGCTATGGTGACGCTACGGATATCGATCCAAATTCCGTTCAAGCTAAAGTTGGACAAGCGGTAATTGTACGGGGTGCACAAGCTTTTGATGAAGCCATCACGCAATTGGAAGCTATTGCGGCGGAGACGCCAACCTATGCTCCCACCTATCGTGAGTTAGCTGAGACTTACAACCAATGGTCGAGATTGCCAGGTACTTCTGATGAAAAATATGTTGAGTTAAATAAAAAGGGTGTTGAGCAATATAAGAAATATCTTGAAGTTGCTGGTGATAACTCGTTGGAAGCAAAAATTCGTTACGCCGATTTCCTTGTATATGCACGTCAGTACGACGATTTGAAGGTAGTTTCGGAGGAGTTAGCACAAAATCCTTCCGTAGATCCAAAAATCTACCGGTACTTAGGTTATATCGCTTTCCAAAAAGCTAAAGATTATCCAAAAGCATTGGAGTATTTGAATCAGATGTTCAGTAAAATGGAGAAAGATCGTGTAATTCCATTGGATTATATGTATTTGGGTATGTCTGAAATCGCTGCTAATAGTCCAAAGCATGCAGAAGGTGGTGCAGATAGCACAGCCACAGCAGCACCAGTGTTAACGGCAGAAAATACGGCAAATATCCAAAAAGGTATTGCTGATATTAAAAAAGCAATTGATTTAGACAAGGAGCTTTTGGGCGAAACAGCAGAGCTGGCGTTTGCTAAATATCAAGAGCAAGAATTGCAGACAGCGGCCTCTCTTTTCGAACTGGTAGCGTCTTACACAGATAATAAAACATATTTGTATGATGCAAATTATTATGCTGGTGAAGCATACTATCAAATAGGTGCTAAAGAAGATGCAGCTAGTAAAAATGAAGAGCAAGTTGTAGTTAATCAGGAACTTAGAGATAAAGCGATTGCTGATTTACAAAAAGCTCAGACATTCTTGACTGTAATCGAAACTACTGATAATAAAGAAGCACAGGATAAATATTTGATCAATGCGCTTTATTACAAAGCTTTTGCAGCATTGACGGCGGATAATTTGGAACAACCAAAAGGTGATTTCGTAGCGTCATTCCAAAAATTGATTGAAACAATCAATCAACGCGGTGCACAAGAGAAAAATAAGAATTATTTAATCGATGCAAATACGTATATCGGTCTTTACTATTATGTGAAACAAGATCTTCCTAAAGCGAAGGAAAGTTTCCAAAAAGTATTAGCTATAGACCCAGCGAACGAAGCTGTTAAAGGTTACTTGGAAGGTCTAAAGTAAGCTTAAGTAAAATCATTCTAAATTAGGCGTAGATAGTAATATCTACGCCTTTTTTGTTTTGTTTTTTACCATGGAATCTCTATATTTAAAGATAGTTACCAATATAAATTTTAGTTGAGATGGAGCAAGCCAATAGTATGCCGATAGACTACTTGCCGATATTTATACAGCTTTTAGTAGCTGTGGGATTTGGAGTAAGTACGATAATTATTACACATCTTATCGGACCAAAGGTCCGCACAGAAAACAAGCTTGGAGCTTTTGAGTCAGGAATAGAAGTGATCGGTAATGCGAGGCAGCCGTTCTCTATCAAATATTTCTTGGTGGCTATCCTATTTGTGATATTTGATGTTGAGGTCATTTTTATGTACCCATGGGCTGTAAACTTTCGTGATATGGGATTTCAAGGCTTGATAGAGATGTTTATTTTCATGGGACTTCTTTTATTAGGCTTTATCTATGTGATCAAGAAAAAAGCATTAAACTGGGATTAGATATCCTTATTATGATTGGTTTTTGGCCAACAATACTAAACCTATAAATCGACTTTTCATGAGTGATATAAAATTAGCAGAAGCTCCTCCAGGGGTAGAAGGCGCAGGTTTTTTTGCGACGAGTTTAGATAAAGCCATTGGCTTGGCGCGAGCCAACTCATTATGGCCTTTGCCGTTCGCCACATCCTGTTGTGGTATCGAGTTTATGGCAACAATGGGTTCAACCTATGACTTGGCAAGGTTCGGTGCCGAAAGGCCTAGCTTTTCACCGAGGCAGGCAGATATGCTATTGGTTATGGGTACTATTGCTAAGAAGATGGCGCCTGTGCTTAGGCAAGTGTATGTGCAGATGGCTGAGCCGCGTTGGGTAATCGCTGTGGGGGCCTGTGCCTCTAGTGGTGGTATTTTCGATACCTATTCTGTGCTGCAGGGGATCGATGAAATTATACCAGTCGATGTTTATGTGCCGGGTTGTCCACCCCGCCCTGAAGCAATTTTGGATGGCGTGTTGCGTTTACAGGACATCGTGAAGAATGAATCCTTGAACCGGAGAAATACGCCAGAATATAAGGCATTGCTTGAAAAGTACGGAATTCATACAAATAAATAAACGATGGAAAGCAGTTTTTTATTGGATAAGCTCGAAGAGAATTTTCCCGCAAAGATTCAGGAAATTCCGGATGCTCACGATTTATTGACCGTTATGGTTGAAAAGGAAGATCTGATTGAAGTGCTTCGTTTCCTGAAGTCGAGTGGTGAGTTGCAATTTATCCATCTAACCGATATTACAGCAGTACATTATCCGCATTTGGAAAAGGAATTTGCTGTCGTTTATCATATCCATAGTCTAGTTCATAATATACGGATACGGGTGAAAGTGTTTTTGCAAGGCCCGAATCCAGAGATTCCAACTGCGACTGTGGTTTGGAAAGGTGCAAATTGGATGGAGCGTGAGACTTTTGATTTTTTTGGCGTCAATTTTATAGGGCATCCGGATTTGAGAAGGATTTTGAATGTAGATGATATGGAGGTGTTTCCAATGCGTAAGGAATACCCTTTGGAGGATCCAAATCGCGTAGATAAAAAAGATTTGTATTTCGGCCGTTAAAGTATATACTATGAGCGAATTTATTAGCAAGATCACACCTAATCAACCCGTTTTTGAAGATAACGATCCACAAGATGAGTTGATTACCTTAAATATTGGGCCCACGCATCCCGCTACGCATGGCGTGTTTCAGAACGTGGTACAAATCGATGGCGAGCGTATTGTGAGTGGCGTATCGACGATCGGTTATATTCACCGCGCATTCGAAAAAATTGCTGAGCATCGACCGTTTTATCAAATTACTCCATTGACAGACCGTTTGAATTATTGTTCGGCGCCGATCAATAACATGGGCTGGCATATGACTGTTGAGAAGCTTCTTAAGATAGAGATTCCTAAACGGGTGCAATACATGCGTGTTATCGTTATGGAGCTTGCCCGTATTGCAGATCATATTATTTGTAATGGTATTTTGGGGGTAGATACGGGTGCTTTTTCGGGCTTTTTGTATGTGATGCAGGAGCGCGAGTTTATCTATGAAATCTTTGAAGAAATCTGTGGTGCTCGCCTGACAACGAATATTGGTCGTATCGGAGGCTTCGAGCGTGATTTTAACGCGATAGCCTTTGAGAAGATACGTGAATTTCTGAAACGCTATCCTCCGGTATTGCAAGAGTTTGAAGAGTTGTTTGTTCGTAACCGCATTTTTATCGAACGAACGTCGGGTGTTGCTGCTGTAACAGCAGAAGATGCCCTGGATTATGGCTGGTCTGGCCCTATTTTACGGGCAACAGGTGTCGATTATGATGTGCGCGTACAGAATCCTTATTGCTCGTATGATGAATTTGATTTCGATGTGCCTGTTGGTACGACAGGGGATGTCTATGACCGATTTATGGTACGGAATGCCGAAATGTGGCAATCTCTTCGGATTATAGAGCAGGCATTGGACAAAATAGAGAAAGAGCCTAAAGGGGTATTTCATGCCGAAGTGCCTGATTTTTATTTGCCTCCGAAAGAACAGGTGTATACCAATATGGAAGCTTTAATCTATCATTTTAAAATCGTCATGGGTGAGGTGGATACACCAAAAGCTGAAGTCTATCATGCCGTCGAAGGGGCAAATGGTGAACTTGGATTTTATTTAATTCATGATGGTGGACGCTCACCTTATCGTCTGCATTTCAGGAGACCTTCTTTTGTCAATTATCAGATGTTTGCGCCAATGAGTGCAGGAATGCTGATTTCTGATGCCATTATAAATATGAGTAGTCTTAACGTTATAGCTGGAGAATTAGATGCTTAGTGTAAAACAACATAATGTAAATGTAACGTTTTCTCCAGAATTGTTAGCCAAGTTTGGAGAAGTAGTAAGCCGTTACCCCGAAGGAAAGCAGAAATCGGGCTTATTGCCCATTTTACATCTGGTTCAGGCGGAATATGGCTGGGTCAGCGCAGATGCGATGGATAAGGTTGCTGCTTACCTGAATATATTACCGATTGAGGTATACGAGGTGGCAACTTTCTATACCATGTTCCTGTTGCAACCTAAAGGAAAATATGTCCTCGAGATTTGCCGTACAGGGCCTTGTTGTTTGGTCGGTGCAGAGCGTATTATGAAGCATTTAGAGCAAAAGCTTGGTGTGAAGGAAGGCGAGGTCACCAGCGATGGGCTTTTTTCCTGGCGTGGTGTGGAATGTTTGGCTGCCTGTGGCTTTGGCCCAGTCTTGCAGATCGGCCCTGAATATACATTCTATGAGCATCTGACAGAAGATAAAGTCGACGAATTGATTGATAATTTAAAAGCTAAAACAGAATAATATGGCACGTAAACTTTTGTTGACTCATATCGATGTTCCGGGCATCAATACCTTTGAGGTCTATCGGCAAAAAGGTGGTTATGTTGCTGTTGAAAAAGTATTAAAGACAATGTCTCCTGAGGAGGTTGTGGAGGAGGTTAAAAAGTCTGGATTACGTGGCCGTGGGGGAGCGGGCTTTCCGACAGGGATGAAGTGGTCCTTTTTGGCTAAACCCGAAGGAGTGCCCCGCTATTTAGTTTGTAATGCGGACGAATCTGAGCCGGGGACATTCAAAGATCGTTATTTAATGACGCATATTCCACATGCACTTATTGAGGGAATGATTGTATCCAGCTTCGCCTTGGGGGCTCATACGTCTTATATCTATGTGCGCGGAGAGATGATGCCACAGATCAGAATCCTAGAGCGTGCCATTGCTGAAGCTAAGGAAAAAGGGTTCTTGGGTAAAAATATTTTAGGTTCGGGGTATGATTTAGAGATCTATGTTCAACCGGGTGGCGGAGCCTATATCTGCGGTGAGGAAACGGCTTTATTAGAGTCCTTAGAAGGCAAACGAGGTAACCCACGTATAAAACCTCCTTTTCCCGCAATTGCTGGCTTATATAATTGCCCCACCGTGGTGAATAATGTGGAGTCAATCGCAGCGACGGTTCCGATTATAAATTTGGGTGGCGATGAGTATGCAAAGATCGGTATAGAACGTAGTACAGGAACAAAGTTGATTTCTGCGAGCGGAAATATTGTAAAACCAGGTGTCTATGAAATTGAACTTGGTCTGCCTGTGGAAGAGTTTATTTACTCGGACGAATATTGTGGTGGTATTGCCAATGGGAAACGGATGAAGGCTGTGGTGGCTGGGGGCTCCTCGGTTCCTATTTTACCAGCCAACTTAATTTTGAAAACTGCCGCTGGAAATAGTCGATTGATGACTTATGAGTCATTGGCGGATGGCGGCTTCCAGACGGGTACAATGCTTGGATCCGGTGGTTTCATCGTATTTGATGAGGATCAATGCGTGGTACGCAATACGTGGAACTTTGCGCGATTCTATCATCATGAAAGCTGTGGTCAGTGTTCGCCTTGTCGTGAAGGAACGGGTTGGATGGAGAAGGTGCTGCATAAGATCGAGAGCGGCCATGGCTCGATGTCAGACATTGATTTGCTGTGGGATGTGCAGCGAAAAATTGAAGGAAATACAATCTGTCCACTTGGTGATGCTGCGGCATGGCCTGTGGCAGCAGCAATAAGACACTTTAGGGATGAATTTGAATGGCATATCCTTCATCCGGAAGAGTCACAAACACGGAATTATGGACTGGCACATTATGCTGATCCTTTACAACCAATAGTATCATAATAGAAGCTGTAACGCTAAATAAATTATATCATGGCAGAAGCGGAAGATGTAAAGTTTAAGGTCACCATCGATGGTATACCTGTAGAGGTTGCTCCTGGGACAAGCATATTGAATGCTGCGAGACAGATCGGTGGTGATATTGTCCCTCCAGCAATGTGTTACTACTCCAAATTGGAGGGAAGTGGTGGTAAGTGCCGTACCTGCTTGGTAAAGGTATCCAAGGGATCGGAAAAAGATCCTCGGCCTATGCCAAAATTGGTTGCATCTTGCCGTACAACGGTGATGGACGGGATGGAAGTACAAAATATAACCTCTCCTGAAGTAATAGAAGCAAGAAAGGGGGTTGTTGAAATCCTATTGATTAATCATCCTTTGGACTGTCCAATCTGTGATCAGGCAGGTGAATGTAAATTGCAAGATCTAAGTTACGAACACGGCAGTGCGCATACGCGTTACGAATTCGACCGGCGGACTTTTGAACGTATCGATCTGGGTGATAAAATCCAATTGCATATGAATCGCTGTATCTTATGCTACCGTTGTGTGTATGTTGCCAATCAGTTAACCGATCAGCGTGTACATGGTATCTTAGGGCGAGGTGATCATTCAGAAATCTCTACTTATATCGAAAATGTGATTGATAATGATTTTTCTGGGAATGTCATTGATGTCTGTCCTGTGGGCGCTCTGACGGATAAAACCTTCAGATTTAAAAATAGAGTATGGTTTACCAAACCGGTTGATGCACATCGCAATTGCCCCACTTGTTCTGGTAAGGTAACGTTATGGTATAAAGGGGAAGAGGTTATTCGGGTGACCGCGCGAAAGGATGAATTTGGCGAAGTGGAAGAGTTTATTTGTAATACCTGCCGCTATGATCAGAAAAAAACAAGTGATTGGATATTGGAGGAACCAACAGAAATAGACCCACATTCGGTTATCTCAGCTAATCACTATGAGTTATTTAATCCGCCAAAAGTCGTTAAGGAAAATCCTGTACTGCAGGAAAAAAATCGCGAACAGTTAGCTAGAACAGAAAAATTGAAATAATCACGAATATGGAGTGGTCTTTTGTCATCGAAAAATTAATACTGGTGTTTATCATCTTCGTAGTTACGTTGTTAATTGCGATGTATTCTACGCTAGCAGAACGTAAAATTGCCGGTTTTATGCAGGATCGTTATGGTCCTGATCGAGCTGGTATTTTTGGAATTTTGCAACCCCTTTGCGATGGGGGAAAATTCTTTTTTAAGGAGGAAATTATCCCGGCAGGTGCGCATAAAGTACTTTTTATAGTAGGCCCTACGATAGCCATTATAACTGCCTGTATAAGTTCTGCCGTGATCCCTTGGGGACAGGAGTTGCAGATTGGAGATCGGATAATTTCCTTGCAGGTTACTGATGTTAATGTCGGTATTCTGTATATGTTTGGTGTCATAGCATTGGGTGTATATGGAATTATGTTGGGCGGCTGGGCGTCGAATAATAAGTTTTCTTTGATGGGTGCTATTCGTGCAGCATCACAGAGCATCAGTTATGAAATTGCCATGGGGCTTTCGATAATCGCTTTATTGATGGTGACACAAAGCCTCTCCCTGAAGGAAATCGTTGCGCAACAATCTGGTTTTGTCAATTGGAATATTTGGGCTCAGCCGTTAGGTTTTATTATTTTTATGGTGTGTGCCTTTGCTGAGTGTAACCGAGTCCCTTTTGACTTACCGGAATGTGAGACCGAGCTTGTTGGTGGTTATCATACGGAGTATTCTTCCATGAAATTGGGGCTCTATATGTTCTCCGAATACATCAATATGTTTGTCTCCTCGGCACTTATGGCTTCACTCTATTTTGGTGGTTATAATTTCCCTTTTATGAATGATCTGGGATTGTCTGCCAATATGATCACGATCATCGGGGTAGTTGTATTCTTTATCAAGATATTTTTGTTTATCTTTTTCTTTATGTGGGTGCGCTGGACATTGCCTCGCTTCCGCTATGATCAACTGATGAATCTGGGCTGGAAAATGCTGATCCCATTGGCGATTGCCAATATCGTACTTACAGGTGTATTTACATTGATTAAAGACACGTATTTCTCATAAGAAAGGACTTTTATGCAACTTACCAATCGTAAAAAAGTAATTGAACAAAAACCAATGACATTCGCCGAAAGAATCTACTTTCCGGCTATTGTAAAAGGTTTGCGAATTACATTAAGGCATTTTTTTAAAAAAATACCAACCGTTAAATATCCTGAGGAAATAAGACCTTATTCGAAAAATTTTAGAGGGCAGCACTCGCTCAAACGTGATGAAGAGGGGCGCGAACGTTGTACAGCCTGTGGATTGTGTGCCTTATCCTGTCCTGCGGAGGCGATCACTATGACCGCTGCTGAGCGTAAAAAAGGGGAGGAGCACCTTTATCGCGAGGAAAAATATGCGTCAGTATATGAAATCAATATGTTGCGCTGTATTTTCTGTGGCCTATGTGAAGAGGCTTGCCCAAAAGAAGCGATCTATTTGGACGGTCCCCATGTGACCGCAGATTATCTCCGTAAGGATTTTATCTATGGAAAAGACAAATTGGTTGAACCGACATTTGATATTACCAAATTAAAGAGCTAAACCAGGAAATTATGACCGTATTTTATTTTGTAGCCTTCTTGTCTATTTTCTTTGCGCTAATGACCATTTTTACCAAAAATCCTGTACACAGTGTATTGTATTTGGTGATTACGTTTTTCACATTTACCATACATTATATTCTTTTGAATGCCCAGTTTTTGGCTGTAGTGAATTTCATTGTGTATATGGGGGCCATTATGGTTTTGTTTCTATTTGTACTGATGTTGCTCAACCTCAATAAGGATACCGAGCCCATGAAATCCAATTTAGTTAAATTTATGGGCGTTATCGCAGGCTGTTGCTTACTGGTGACTTTTTTCGGCGTGTATCGTGTATTCGATATTTCAAATCCACTGACGGTCGTAAATCCAGAGATCGGATTGGTCAAGAATCTGGGTAAAGTGTTGTTTAACGAATTTTTGCTCCCATTTGAGTTATCGTCACTATTGTTATTGACAGCAATGATCGGAGCGATATTATTAGCTAAGAAAGAACCTAAACAAATCTAATGGAAACAGTTGTTCAACAGTTGCAAGGGGTGCCAATAAATCATTACTTGATTTTCTGCTCGATTATTTTTGCTATTGGTGTTATTGGTGTTCTTATTCGCCGTAACGTCATCATTATCATGATGTCTATTGAATTGATGCTTAATGCGGTCAATCTTCTTTTAGCAGCATTTTCTGTACAGCATGGCGATTCATCCGGACAGGTCTTTGTCTTTTTTATCATGGCGTTGGCAGCGGCAGAAGTTGCCGTAGGCCTAGCGATTATTATTATGGTATATCGGAATACGAAGTCTGTAGATATCGATTCCTTAAATAAACTGCGTTGGTAGAACTTAAGAAATAAATACGATGAGTGAATTAGTTTGGTTGATTCCCCTTTTGCCCTTAATCGGGTTTATTGTGAACGGATTGGGTAGGAATGCCTTATCCAAAGGTATGATAGGCACCGTTGGCAGTGCTGTAGTGCTTATTTCTTTCGTATGTAGCTGCTTTCTGTTTTCTGAAGTCTATCAAGCGAGACAGGCTGGACAAGCGGGCATCATTGAGCAACATGTATTTGATTGGATTGCCGTAGGTAACCTTAAGATAGGATTATCTTTTTTGGTAGATCCGCTTAGCGCGATCATGCTTCTGATCGTTACAGGAATCGGTTTTCTTATCCATGTATACTCCATGGGTTATATGCATCATGATATTGGATTTGGTAAGTTCTTCTCCTACTTGAATCTCTTTATCTTTTTTATGTTGTTATTGGTTTTAGGCTCCAATTACTTAGTCATGTTCATAGGCTGGGAAGGTGTAGGATTATGCTCGTATCTATTGATCGGCTTTTGGTATAAAAATACTTCGTATACAAATGCAGCAAAAAAAGCATTTGTGATGAATAGAATAGGTGATCTAGGTTTTCTGCTTGCCGTATTTTTAATACTAGGCACTTTCGGCTCGTTAGAATTTTCGACGGTATTTCCAGCAGCCAAGAATTTTGCTGTCGGTGATATTACTGTCGTTAGCATTACTATTTTGTTGTTTATTGCTGCAACGGGTAAATCGGCGCAAATCCCCTTGTTTACGTGGTTGCCCGATGCCATGGCTGGACCGACACCGGTATCGGCGCTGATCCATGCGGCGACCATGGTCACGGCGGGTATTTATATGATTGCACGTTCCAATATATTATTTATCCTTTCACCGTTCACCTTACACCTCATTACTGTCATCGCTATCTGTACTGCCCTGCTAGCTGCTGCGATTGCACTAACGCAAAATGATATTAAGAAAGTATTGGCTTATTCCACCGTTTCGCAATTGGGTTATATGTTTCTTGGCCTTGGTGTAGGTGCATTTACAGGAGCATTTTTCCATGTATTGACGCATGCCTTCTTTAAGGCATTGCTTTTCCTTGGGGCTGGATCTGTTATACATGGTATGAGTGATGAACAGGATATGCGTAAAATGGGCGGCTTGAAGAAAGCAATGCCTATTACTTATCTGACGATGTTGATGGGCACTATTGCGATTGCAGGAATTCCACCATTCTCTGGCTTCTTCTCCAAAGACGAAATATTAGCAGGGGCTTTTGCCGCTAGTCCAGTCTTATGGGGGTTAGGATTTATTGGTGCATTAATGACGGCATTCTATATGTTTAGGATGTTGTTTATGACATTTTCAGGAACATTTCGTGGTACGCAAGAGCAAATGCATCATTTGCATGAATCCCCAAAAAGTATGACCACACCACTCATTGTACTGGCTATACTTTCTGTGATTGGAGGTATAATCAACTTACCCGCTGTTTTGGGGGGCAATCATTGGCTTGAGGATTTCCTGGCGCCAGTATTCTCAGAGGGAAAAGCGATAATGCCTTCAACTCATCATTTGGAACACAGTACTGAATATTTACTAATGGGTGTTTCGGTAGTTGGGGTATTGATTATGGTTGCTTTGGCTTTTAATAAATACGTTAAAAGACAACAGCTACCGGAAGAGGGCGAAGGTACGCGTGGTTTCTTGGGCAATCTTTCTTACCATAAGTTTTACGTGGATGAACTTTATGATAGCCTCATTGTACGTCCAATCAATTGGCTTTCGGCTTTCTTTGGGAATGTCGTGGATCAACGTGGGATTGATGGTGTTGTTAATGGTGCCGGTAAAGCAACATTTGATACAGGAAAAGTATTGCGTTTGCTCCAGAATGGTAATGTTGGTTTTTATTTATTGATGATGGTAATTGGGGTGATTGCCATTTTCATCTATGGATTGTTGAGTCTTTAATTTTTGGTATAATCGATGGATAACTTGTTTTTACTTATTTTATTGCCGTTAATAAGCGCATTGATGCTAACTTTATTAAAGACCAATGCTGCCAAGTCTATTGCCTTGATTTTATCATTGATATCTTTGGCGTTGACGATTCCCTTCCTTTATGCTTTTGACGCGAATGGAGGGATGCAATTTGAACAAAATTGGCTATGGATTTCTTCGTTGCATATTCGTTTTCATATCGGCGTTGACGGAATTAGCTTGCCGTTGATATTATTGACGAATGGGCTGATGCCTTTAATTATTGCCACAACCTTTAAGAAGGATTATAAAGGAAGTTTCTATGCACTAATGGCTTTTATGCAAGCAGGATTGTTGCTGGTATTTATGGCCTTGGACGCTTTTAGTTTTTATGTGGGTTGGGAAATTGCCTTGATCCCGATCTACTTTATCTGTGCCCTTTGGGGCGAAGGAGATCGCATTCGTGTCAACTTGAAATTCTTCATCTATACGTTTTTGGGTAGTCTTTTGATGCTGATTGCGATTCTTTATCTCTATCAACAAGTACCTAACCGTGATTTTGAGTGGACTTCGTTTATCGCATTAGATTTAGGGGAAAATACACAGCGGTGGTTATTTTGGGCATTTTTTATCGCTTTCGCTATTAAAATTCCTATTTTCCCTTTTCATACTTGGCAACCTAACACCTATACTAATGCGCCTGCAGCAGGTACAATGTTGCTGGCAGGTATTATGCTCAAAATGGGGGTTTATGGTTTAATGCGTTGGCTGCTGCCTATTGCGCCTGCTGGCGTTGCACTATATGGTCATTTTGCGATGATCTTATGTGTAATTGGGATCGTTTATGCTTCCATTATTGCCATTAAACAAGATGATGTGAAGCGATTGATCGCCTATTCATCAATAGCCCACGTTGGCTTAATTAGTGCTGGTGTCTTCACATGGAATACCAATGGCCTGAGTGGAGCAACTATTCAAATGTTAAATCACGGTATTTTGGTGATCGGGCTTTTTTATGTGTTGGATATTATACAGCAGCGCACACAGACACGAAGTCTTTCTGAGCTCGGCGGAATAGCAAGCAAGGCGCCACGTTTGGCGATATTCTTTATGATTATTTGTATGGGAGCAGTTGGGCTGCCTCTTACGAACGGGTTTGTTGGCGAGTTTTTGTTATTGAAAGGCGTTTTTCAATATGGATTTTGGTTTGCTGTGTTTGCAGGTTTAACCTTAATTCTTGGGGCAGTATATATCCTTAGACTTTATCAAAAGACCATGTTAGGGGAAGCGACCGAAAGAACCAAACAATTTGAAGATGTGAAAAGTACCGAGCTTGTCGTGTTAACGATAGTCTCCGCCTTAATTCTTTATATTGGTATATTCCCAAATTTCCTATTGAACCTTTCTGCAAGTTCGGTGGAAGTTTTAAGTACATTTTTAGGCAGATAATAGATTTATTTAATTGTATGGGTGCAATAATTACACTTTCGATATTAGCATTGGTGGTCCTTTATCTTGGCTTATTCAAGGTAAAATCTATGCTACTGCCTGTTTCTATCCTTGGATTTCTTGTCGCTATCGGTTTTCTATGGTACGACTGGAATTCTACCAGCGGTCCTCTTTACAGCGGGATGGTTCATTTTGACCATTATGCTATTGTTTTTTCAATCTTATGTATTGCCGTTACCTTATGTATCTTTGTTGTTTCAAAAGGGTATTTTGACCAAGAGGGACAAGTCGCGGAATATTATTCACTATTAATATTTTCCCTCGCAGGAGCTGTTCTTGTAAATAGTTATCATAATTTTTCGATGCTCTTTTTAGGCATTGAAATTATGTCAGTAGCACTTTATATTTTGGTCGGAATACGTAAAAGAGATAAAGCATCAAATGAAGCTGCGCTAAAGTATTTTATTATGGGTGCTTTTTCAACCGGTTTTCTTTTGTTTGGAATTGCCCTCCTATACGGAGCAACAGGCTCATTTGATCTAAGTGCAGTGAAAGAATATGTTGTTAATAATCCTCAGGCGATTTCACCTTTATTTTATGGCGGAATATTATTTCTAATCGTAGGGCTGACTTTCAAAGTTGGAGCTGTTCCATTCCATTTCTGGACACCCGATGTTTACGATGGGGCTCCGATTTTGATTACAAGTTATATGAGTACAGTAGTTAAGGTAGCATCTTTTGCTGGATTATTGCGTTTATTCAATTATAGTCTATTGCCTTTACAAGATTTTTGGACACCCGTATTTTTAGTGATTGCCATTCTCACCTTATTTGTTGGAAATATTTCAGCGTTAATGCAGTCTTCTTTCAAACGAATGCTTGCCTATTCGAGTGTTTCTCATGCAGGTTATATGTTGTTTGCGATTATAGCCGTGGGTGCCACGTCAGCCAATAGCATCTTTGCGTATGGTCTTGCTTATTCGCTGGCAACGATTGTTGCTTTTACGGGATTGATCCTTGTCAAAAAGACAACAGGTTCCGAGCATTTTGAAGCGTTCAATGGATTGGGCAAACGTAATCCCATGCTGGCATTTGCAATTACAGTTGCCATGCTTTCTCTTGCCGGTATACCTTTGACTGCCGGATTTATTGGTAAATTTATGATGTTTTCTTCTGTGATGGAGAACTATCATATTGTATTGCTCGTGCTAGCCGTCGTCAACGCGGCAATTGCCGTATATTACTACTTAAAGGTTGTTGTTGCGATGTACTTTAGGGATAGTGAGGAATCTTGTGTCAATGTGCAGTGGAATTATTCACTTGTACTATTCCTTGCAGTCGTGCTTACAATTATAATTGGAGTATATCCAGATTATCTTTTAAAATTAATATAAAGTTTTTATTCAACATACATGTTTTAAATGCGCATAGCGACTTTTAGTAATCAGCATTGCGATTACGTGGATTAAAAGTGAAGATTTCTGTTAGAATACTTGTTGTTTATTAAGCATGGCGATTCGCTGTGCTTTTTTTACTTTTATTGGTATAACTCTTGCATACAAATTGTATATTGTAAAAAAGAAATCCTATCAATTTGCAGATGGTGTTTAAAGTGTGTGTTAAATCTTTTTCTATTCATTTTTTCGGTGTATTATTATTCCTCTTTATAGGAGGGCGGGTAATTGCGCAGGAATTTATTCGTGGAAAGGTAGTGGATGCGCATACAGGAAAAGGTATCGCAAGAGTCTCAATTAACTGGCTTGGGGAAGATCGAGGAGGTAGTAGTGATACGCTTGGAAATTTTAAAATTCAGGACATTAAGAAGTATCGCCAGTTAATCTTCGGTGCAGTGGGTTATGAACGCAGGACAATTGATGTTCGCCGACTGCAAGATTCGATTTTGACAGTTCGTTTAGTAGCCTCTAATAATACGTTAGAGGAGGTTGTCGTCAGTAGAAAAAATAAAAAATTCAAAGATCCTGCCATCGCCTTGATTGAAAAGGTGATAGCAAACCGTCCCCAGAACCATTACACCCGTATTCCTGAAATTCGTTTCGACGAATACGAGAAAACACAGTTTGGTTTTGTCAATCCGGAAGATAAAGCCAAGAAATTTCCAAAACCATTTCGGTTTCTTTTTGAGAATGTTGACTCTACTGCTTTCCGGGGGCTCACAATCGCGCCATTCTATCTGGAGGAAAACTATGCAAATGTCTATTCATCACATAATCCAGACCGAAGTAAGAAAATTATCATTAGCCACAATCAAACAGAATTAAATCCACGCTTTTTTAACAATGATAATTGGCAAACCCGGTTTCAGACGATACTCCGTGATGTTGATCTCTATGATAATACGATTCAGATCACTAACAAAGGTGTGTTGAGCCCAATTGCTACTGGTGCAACGGCATTTTATAACTATCAGATCAAAGATACAATTCAAATCGATGGTCAGGATTATATAGCACTCCATTTTGAAGGCAAATCTGCGATTGATTTGCTTTTCTACGGTGATCTCCTGATCTCGGATGATACGAGATATGCGGTCCATCGCGCGACATTGAATATAGGACGTGCCGCAAACATCAATTGGATAAATGACGTACAGATAGAGCTGAACTATCGCGAATTTAAAAATGGTGGTATGCTCCCTGTTCATGCAGATCTGAAAATGTTATTTGGCGGTAGTAAGTCCGATGTATTATATGGACGCAGAGAATCCCAATACCTAGGACATCGTACGGATTCAATTTCGAGTGAGAATTTTGCCGGAGTACCTATTGAAAAAAGGTATCTTCTCAAATCTGCTGCACAAGTGCCCCTAGTACGGATTAGACCGAGTCCCTTAAGGCATGCGGAATTAGGGGCCTACCAAAAAGTTGATTCGGTACAAAATATGCGATCTTTTAATCAGTTGGTTGCATTAGGTTATTTACTGGCAAAGGGCTATTATAATGCTGGGAAAGTTGAATTTGGACCTCTTGAATATCTATACAGCCGTAATAATTATGAAGGTAATCGGTTCCGCTTAAGTGGTCGAACAACTCGTTTATTCTCCGAAAAAGCTTATATTGAAGGATATACTGCTTATGGAGATAAAGATAAAGAACTTAAATATTACTTGAGTACGGCCTTTACGTTGAATGGTGAACGTATTGTTCAGTTTCCTGCAAATTATTTGCGCTTTACTGTACAACATGATGTGATGGAACCAGGGCGGGGCTTGGGCTTCTTGAAAGGCGATGGATTCTTCCGTTCTTTTGGGAGAAATAGGCCTAACAAATGGCAATTTAATGACATCTATCGCTTAGATCATCTGATCGAATTTGGGAATCATGTTAGCGTCGGAACGGCATTTACGCACACCCGAAGACAGCCCCGTGGTGATTTGTTTTATATCAATAGTCTACCTTTGCCCGATACAGTTCGCCAGGTAAATACAAATGATCTGCAGCTGATTTTACGCTGGGCTCCAAATGAAGAATTTACCTATCATAATTTAGACAGGGGTACTGTAGAAAATAAGTATCCCATCTTTACCCTGCAATATAACAAAGGTTTGAAAGGCTTTTGGGGAGCTGATTATAGGTATGATGCATTGCGGTTCAGTATTTTTAAACGATTATTCTTATCTCCGGCAGGTCAGGCCGATCTCGAATTTTCAGGAGGAAGAATTTGGGGTAAGCACCTGCCTTATACCTTGCTTGAACTTCCAGAGGTCACAAAAGATAAGCAGGGACCTTTGGTGAACTTTGATCTGATGGCGACTTCGGAATTTGCTTCCGACCAGTTTTTGAAGCTAACTTATTATCACAATTGGAACGGTTTCTTTTTCAATAGAATTCCCTTGTTCAGAAGGTTAAAGTGGCGTGAAGTAACAGGCTTTAAGGCTTTTTATGGAAAGCTGAGTGATGCAAACAATCCATTTGTTACTCCCGAAAATATTCAATTTGAGGCAGATAAAGAAGGCATTATTCAAACAAAGGCATTCCGTAACAAACCTTATGTGGAAGGGCTTGTGGGGGTAGATAATATCTTTAAATTGATTAGATTAGAGTATAAAAAGAGATTAAGCTATAGAGGTGGCGAAGGCGTACCTTCAGATACTTTTACGGCATCTTTACATTTTAATTTTTAGCAATATGGTTCAATATTCAAGTTTAAAATACGCTATTAAAGATAGTATAGGCTATATCTTTATTAATCGCGAACCGCAGCTGAACGCCTTGAATCAGCAAACACTGGATGATTTACAAGATCTTTTCAAACATTTCAATTCCGACAATCAAGTACGAGGTATAATCCTGACTGGCGCTGGAAACAAAGCATTTGCAGCAGGAGCAGATATCAAGGAATTTTTGGATTTGTCTGTTATTCAGGCGCGATGGCTGAGTGAAAGGGGGCATATTATTTTTTCGGATCTTATTGAGGACTCTCCAAAGCCAGTTATTGCTGCTATCAATGGGTATGCCCTAGGCGGAGGGCTTGAACTCGCTTTGGCCTGTCACATGCGTATAGCTTCTGAGAATGCTAAAATGGGTCTTCCAGAGGTTTCGTTGGGCTTAATTCCAGGTTATGGCGGTACACAACGTTTACCCAAATTAATCGGAAAAGGACGAGCCATGCAACTAATTTTAACGGGTGATATGATTGACGCTCAGCAGGCTTATGAAATAGGATTGGTAAACGAGGTGGTCGTACAGGATAAACTCATTGCCCGAGCGGAGGAAATACTTCAAAAGATATTTACGCGCTCTCGCGTTGCAGTAGCAAATGCAATAGCTGCAATTAACGCTGCAGAAGATAAACAACAAAATGGAAGCAAAGTTGAAATGGATGCCTTTGGACATTTATTCGGTACAGAAGATTTCAAAGAAGGTATTTCTGCATTTTTAGCGAAAAGGACACCCAATTTTGAGTAGCGGCCTAAAGCAATTTTTTATTATCCTTTTAGGTTACAGTTTTATACTGATTCCGTAGCTTATATTAAATGGTATTCATACTATTTTTTTTGTTAAATCGTTTTTAATTGAACCATGTTGGTTTCGTGTTTAGATTAACACCAGTAAAAAAATGACAAATAACGAACTAAGAGCACTTGCTGAATTTTCGCGCAAAGATGAAATTGCAAAGATGGAACAGATTGTCGCAGCAGCAGACAGCAGAATTGAGTTTCAGGAGTACGAATTGAATAGTTTAGTGAGCCAATTGATTCGATCTCAGCATTATGGAATCCTAGATCGGTTTTTACTAAAGGGGCTAATCTCAACTGATCTATACGATTACGATCGTTTGAGCACATCTGTCATCAATACCTTATTTAAGCCTCAGCTAACATCCGAAGCACAACTTGACATCCATCTAAATTGGATCAAAAGTTATTTGGCTCAGGTTGATGATATTGATGAAGAAGTGGACGGTAGTACCTTATTGGAATATGCTGTGCAGGAAAATGTGGCAATGCCTTTCTTAAAACTTATTTATGAGGCAGGTGCTGACTTGCAGCGAATGGACAAATATGGACAAACATTGCTTTTTAAAGTGTGTATTTTACGTATGCAGCCCAACGAGCGTATTAGCGAGCTTGTCGATTGGTTATTAGCGGAGGGCTTAGATCCGAATATTGCCAATGTTGAACAGAAGACAGCGTTACATATGGCTGTTGATACGTTGAAAACTGACGCTGTAGTTAAATTACTGGATGCTGGAGCAGACCCAGGCTTAAAGGATTGGCATGGGGAAAGTGCTTTTCATTATGCCGCGATTAGGCATTTTAATCCAGATTTACTGCTGACTCTCTTCAATTATGGAAAGCCAGATTTTCATAGCGTCGATAAGCAAGGTGAAAACTTGCTCAATGCATTCCTTCGCAGAATGCATACCGACAGTGAGACTAATCTAACCGTTCTAGTCGTGCTTTTGGAACACGGTGCTGATCTGACGGCAGCCTCCATGTGGTACCAGAGAGAAAAAACAGGAGTTGATTGGCTGGCAGAAAAGTCTCTTTTGGTTATACAAGAAATTGTGGACAAAGGATTTTTAGATCTAAATTATATGGATAATGAGGGTAATACGTTATTGCATAAGGTTTGTCAAGAAAATCTCAATCACGATGAAAATAAAGCCCGTGAGCTGTACAGAAAGGTGAAATATCTTGTTGGTGAGGGGGTCGACCCTCAATCAGAAAATAGATTGGATAAAAAGGCTGTTGATTACGCTATGGATGATAATCTCAAGATAAAGACAGTCGAATGGTTATTAAAACAATAAATAAGTTTAGAAAAGAGTTATGTCTCAATCATTTATAATTGCTTGTGAAAGTGGGAAACGTAAGATAGCGGAGATATTACTGGAAAAGCATCAAGTGGATGTATCTTACACCGATGAAATGGGGCGTACAGCATTGCATTATGCTGCGCATCGGGGGTATCTAGATTTGGTGAAAAAGTTAGTTGACGCAGGTGCTACCTTGGACTACGAAGATCATCGGGGTGAAACCCCTTTGTATTTTGCCCTGTTACAAAAGCAAAAGCAAACGGCAGTCTATTTATTGGAAAATAACGCCAATATTTTAATCAATGATTTTTTGGGGAATAGCTTGCTTCATATCGCAGCGCGCACAGGGCAACAGGAAATGGTTGAAAAACTGATTACACATGGCTTGGATGTAAATGCTTTAAATAACAGCGCTGAATCCCCCTTACTATTGGCTGTCCAAGCAAAATATCCACCTGTAGTACAATTGCTTGTTGAAAATGGCGCTCGTGTAGACACAACAGACAAAGAAGGCAACACAGCTTTAAATTTGGCAGTGGCTTTGGGCTCTGTTCCTATTGTGAACATGTTGTTAGATAATGGTGCTTCTGTCAATATACTCAATGACTTAAGCGAGGGGCCTTTACTGCTTGCCGTAAAAAACGGGAATCGTATTCTTGCCCAAAAATTGTTGGAGCAGGGAAGTGATATTTTTGCTGAATCTGCTGAGGGTATTTCGCCAGTATGGTATGTATGTAATAGTAATCAAAAGGAGTTGCTTGCATTATTTTTAGAAAAAGGTCTTTCTGCGGATTACGCGCGTCCTGTGGATTCATTTGACGGAAAGGATGGACAATATTTGGAGAAGTTGATTGCTAGAACAGGAGGGCGTACTTTTATACTTGGATTTGAACCACATTATGCTGGGGAGACATTATTACATACGGCTACAAAAATGGGCTACCTATCTTTGGTCAAACAGCTTTTGGATAGTGGCGCAACGATCGATAAACAGGATGCAACAGGCAATACCGCGCTTCATTATGCTGCCGCTTATGGTAAAAAAGATGTGTTGCGGTATCTTCTTTCCAACGGAGCAGTGACAGATATAGCGAATGTATTGGAACAGAAAGCAATAGATTATTCCAATATGCAAGGATATAACGAAATAACAGCCTTATTGATTGATTTCGGTGCGCAAACCAACGCTGTGGGAGACGGGCCGGTCAGCGCCAATAAAAAGGTAATACCTGAAAGGCCTACAGGAATGGATATGACACAAAAAAAGCAGGCGCTATTTGATCTGAAGGATTTATTAGACGCAGGCATTATCAATCAAGAAGAATTTGATACAGAGAAAGCGAAAATTTTAAAGAGTTAGCGTTTTGACCGATCGTTTTAAATTTGTACTGCTAAATTCTTCTCAATCAGTTTCAAATAGAACTTTTATCCGATCGGTCATTACTGTTTCATATCTACTATTTCATGATTATGTTGAAGCTGGTTAAGTTCATCTTATCTTAAACAGTCTTTTAAGAAACCAGGGTATTCCTTGTTTGCGATAAGGTATAGATTTAGTTAACAGCATATAATCACAGTCCACATGGATTAATGGATTTTTAAAAGGATCCCAGTTGTTTAAACAGGCATGGCATTGGGAAGATAAGTGAATAAACTAAAAAAGCGACTCCTTGGAAGTCGCTTTTTGTAGCCCGTAGGGGAATCGAACCCCTGTTTCAAGAATGAAAATCTTGCGTCCTAACCCCTAGACGAACGGGCCATATCGTTTTCGATGATGCAAATATAGAAGCTTTTTCAAAAAGCGCAAAAAAAAAGTGCAGTTAGAAAGCTAATTCATTGAAATTGAGAAAAATTATTTTTTTAAATGTCCTATTCCACAGCATAAGCAAGCATATACGCATTGAATTTTTCGTAATACACATCATAAATATGCTTCTTTTGATTGCTGTCTAGTTCAAGTTTTAACATACCTTGCGATTGATAGGTGAATGGTTGTATGGTCATGTTGTTCAGGAAAGAAACACCCGCATTCCCTTGAAGTTTGTAAATAGCCTCTTTGGCACACCAGCATGCATAAAGTTGCTCATATTGGTTCTCATCACGGGTGATGAAAGCGAGCTCTTCAGGCTTTAGAAATTTGTGTTGGATGCGCTCTACTTTTGTGTTGATGATTTCCATATCGATCCCAACCTCTCCCTTTGTACTGATCATTGCAGCCGCATAGTCAAATGAGTGCGAAAGTGATATTTTCTGAGGAAAATTAGCGAGATAAGGTTTGCCATTCGGATCGGAAGGACATTCAATATAGCGGGATGTATTTAATAGCGTTCGCAATAACACACGTGTTGCAAGCCAGTGGAGCCTTCTTTTTCCAATATTGAAGGAACCCAAAATTGCTTTTTCACGTTCATCCAACTGAAGCTTCGACATCAAATCATCGTCAGATTCTTCAATTCGCCAAATAGCAAATTTGGTTTGGCTATCAATTTCACGTAGATATACTAGACTCATGTCCAAATTTAAAAACAAATCGCAGATTTTTGTTTTGAAAAATGAAGTAAAATTAGTGGGAGAACTGTATTTTTGAATTTGTATAGCATGGCCTGATGCCTTTGCTATTTTGAAATACATGATTTTATCTGATAAAAGAATTCTCGAAGAGATTGAAAATGGCAGTATTGTCATTAAACCATTTGATCGTAAGTGTTTGGGCACAAATTCATACGATGTACATTTGGGAAAATATTTGGCAACGTACGCAGACCGTGTACTGGATGCAAAAAAGCACAATGAAATTCAACATTTTGAAATTCCTGAAGAGGGATTCGTTTTAGAACCCAATACGCTCTATTTAGGTGTTACACAAGAATATACCGAGACGCATAAGCATGTCCCTTTTTTAGAGGGTAAATCGAGTACTGGTCGCTTAGGGATTGATATCCATGCAACCGCAGGAAAGGGCGACGTCGGTTTCTGCAATACCTGGACATTGGAAATTTCGGTAGCTCAACCGGTCCGCGTTTATGCTGGGATGCCTATAGGACAGTTAATCTATTTTGCGGTAGAGGGGGAGATCGAAACATTTTATAATACCAAAGGTAATGCAAAATATAACGGTAAGACAATCCGTCCGGTCGAATCCATGATGTGGAAGAATAATTTCTAATGAGAACGATTGGGTGGATTATATTAGCGACGCTATTGATTATCCTTATCAGCGGCGTACTTTATTATTTTATCCATCCTATCTTTGGTGGAAGTTTCAAGGGTGCTCGACTGGAGCGGATGAAACAGTCTCCAAATTTTAAAAATGGTACTTTTCATAATCTTGAAGTAACGCCATCGTTGAAAAGCGATGTCAATGTAGTCGCTTTGTTTTGGGGTTTCCTTTTCAATAAAAATCCCCACTTGAAACCTATCGATGTGTTGCCTGTTGTTGCCTGCGATTTAGAAAATCTCCCTCCAGACGATGTTCTTATCTGGTTCGGCCACTCCTCATATCTGTTAAAATTAGATGGAAAACTAATATTAGTGGATCCTGTTTTTAGCGAAAATGCTTCCCCTATGCCAGGTAGCAATAATCCCTTTAAGATGTCGGTTGACTATGCAACGATGCTTTTTCCTAAAATGGACTATTTGTTTATCACGCATGATCATTATGATCACTTGGACTATGAGACCGTTGCGAAATTGAGCAATAAAGTTGGCCAGGTTATTTGTGGTCTTGGTGTTGGAGCACATATTGAATCTTGGGGGTATAATGCTGATCAGGTTATAGAGGGTGATTGGTACGACCGCATACAACTAGGACCTAATTTTCAGGTCACCTTTACCCCAGCGAGGCACTTCTCGGGGCGAAGAATCACACGGAATAATACCTTGTGGACATCCTTTGTGTTAAAGACCTCCAAGTATACTATTTTCTTGGGTGGCGATAGTGGCTATGGCAAGCATTTCAAAAAAATAGGTGATCAATTCGGGCCATTTGATTTAGCAATCTTAGAAAGTGGGCAGTATAACGATGCTTGGCATTATATCCATTCTTTACCAGATGAATGGGCTGCTGAAACGAAGGATTTGAAGGCCCAAGCTATTTTACCCGTACATTCTTCGAAATTCGCTTTGGCTATGCACGATTGGAAAGAACCGATGGAGAAATTTTACGAAATAGCTGATGAAGAAAATATCAATCTGCTTACGCCTAAAATAGGACAATTGGTGTATTTTAATAGATTGGATAGCGTATATCCACCTTGGTGGCGTGAAGTCCAATAAAGATCTATTTGTTTTTTTCCTCAATCCATAGTGACATATATTTTGTGCTCTGCATCGTGTGGTGTAATAAAATCTGACTAATAAAATTTTGTTGACGATGTTTGTCAATCTGCGCCTTTAATAAGGATAGATTTGTCATAAAGTCATCTTGGTACTTTCGTTTTTCATACCGTTCGTTGATGATTCGGATGCCATTTTCCTGAGCAGTATACCAAATCTTTTTGTTTTCATATAGCTCAACAGTTTTGACACAAAATGTTTCGGGATCATCTTCTATAAAACCATTCCAGTCCAAATTTCCCTTCATGGCTTCTGCTCCGATAGTCGTCGTGACCGATGGAGTGCCGGTCTGCATGGCGTCAATAAATTTCCCTTTTACACCTGCACCAAATTGAATCGGTGCGAGGAGGACCCGGTAGTTTTCCATAGTAACACGAGCAGATTCTGCCCGCCCCTTAATCAAGAATTGCTCTTTTGGATTGTTTAACTGTAGTACTTTCTGCGTCGCATAGGCCCCATAGATGTGTAATTCCGCTTTAGGAAGCGTCTTTCTTAACTGTGGCCATATTTGTGTTTTTAGATATTGCACGGTATGCCAGTTGGGTTCATGAATGAAATTCCCAATAAATAATAAATTCTTGCGTTCTTTGAAAGGCTTCCATTGTGCCACCTCAGAGGGAGTGATCTCCTTCTCAAGGAACGGAAGATAATAAAGGATATCCGGTGAAATTCGAAATTCTTCGATAAGAATCTTCATTTCAGATTCGGAGATAATCAATGAGAGATCACTCCGCAGTATGGCGGCAAGTTCTCGTTTGGCGGTATCGGTAAATAATGCTTGAAAGGAAAAATTATCTTTACTCTTAACAGATGTCTGTCTTGCTTGGCGCAAGAAATGTAAATCTTCTGTATCAAGTACACGAAGTGCGTTGGGACATTGCTGAGCAACACGCCAGCCATATTGCTCTTCGACCATAAAACGATCAAATACAACAATGTCAGGCTGAAGCTGCGTAATAAAATCATCAAAGCTGCTGCTATTAAGCACAATTGTCTGTTCTTGTATCCCCAGAGATTGCAAAAAGGCGCTATAGGGTGATTTGGCCGCGGCCGAAGCAAATGTAATCTGGTAGGAGCTTGCATGGAATGTTTCAATCAATTGCATCATGCGAAAGCCCGCCGCAGAAGATGTTGGCTCTGGCCACACAAGTCCGATGAACAAAACCTTTTTCTCTTTCATGTCGGTAAATTACTGATTAATGTGAAAAGAATTGACGAAAAATTAACAATTAGTCATTTTCAAACGATTAGCTTTATTCAGTGTATATAAAATATGTAAGGTTATCCACCATTAAACAACTATATGGTCAAAACTATTGCTCAACGGATTCGACATTTTTCACCAAAAACCTATTGGAAGGAACTAATAGCTGTTTTGGTAATCTTATTAGCCTTTGTATTTTTTAGAAATGAGCGAAAAGAGCTTGCTGCAATTATTCCGCAATTGCGTGCGGCCAATTTAACCTGGGTATCCGTTGGGGTGGCCATAACCATCATCTATATTGTGCTCCAGGGATTGATGTATGTACAGAGTTTTAAGGCTATTGGTCTTTCCATTAATCTGCGGATTGCAATTGATCTTTTCTTAAAGCGCAATTTACTCAGTGTGTTTTTGCCCGCGGGTGGAATTAGTTCGCTTGCCTACACAACGACTCAGTTGCGGAAAAGAAATTTAAATACCACTCAAATTCATCAGGCTGGCGCTCTTTATGGTTATGTTGGTTTATTGACTGTCTTTATAATTGGCGTACCCGTAATATTATACACAATCTGGCACAACAAAAATTTTGGCGATGCCTGGATTTCACTGGTGATTTTAGGATTGCTGTTGGGTATTGTATTTTGGATAGTCTGGTCTTTTAGAACCCACAGAGGGATCTACAACTGGGTAGAATCAAAGTTTCCTGCTGTTTCTTCCAATATTGATGAAATATTTTCCGGAGAAGTCAAGCTGAAGTATCTGTTGGGGACTATGATCGCCTCCATGGTGGTGGAATTTTGCGGTATAGCACATGCATTTGTAAGTATGTATGCCCTAGGTTTGGATCATTCCTTTGAAGCTGCGGCTATTGCTTACACTGTATCAGTTGTATTAATGATCGTTTCTCCTTTCTTGCGCGGGCTTGGGGCTGTCGAACTAACCATGTTATATATTTTTAAAGCATATGGCTATTCCCAGGCAGAGGGTTTAGGCATCACTATCCTCTATCGGGCATTCGAATTTTGGCTACCCTTAATTTTGGGACTTTTGGCTTTTGCATGGCGTGGCAAGCAATTGCTGGCGAGGATTGGACCTGCCTTGCTTATTTTCTTTTTGGGCGTGGTGAACCTCGTCTCCGTACTGACACCACCGTTGGCCGATCGTATGAAACTTGATCGATTTTATTTGCCGCTGGAAGCAATTCACGCATCTAAATTTATGGTATTAGTGTTGGGATTGGGTTTACTGGTCACTTCGGCCTATTTGATTAAAGGCTTCCGTATTGCATTTTGGATAGCTGTAGTATTCAGCGCACTATCCCTTTTGGGGCATGTCTTTAAAGCCCTGGACTACGAAGAAGCTTCGGTGGCTTTATTGACCTTGGTTTTATTGGCGATGAGCTATAAGCAATATCGCATTAAAAGTAATATTCGATGGATGCGCATTGGGTTTATCACATTTTTTGTTGCTCTCTTGGCCATATGCCTATTTGATGTGCTGAGCTTTTACTTTATTGATAAGCAACATTTCGGGGTCGATTTTACGTGGGGACAATCCATTTACCATACCGCAAGAAGCTTCTTATTGTTTGCCGACGATGAACTGATGCCACAAACAAACTTTGGTCAAGAACTCTTGCGGATCACTCAGGTACTTGGCCTTTTTTGCTGGTTTCTCTTGATCTATGCGTTAGCACGCCCCCGTCTTCTAGCAGATGAGGACGCGAACCAATCTGAATTTGAGCGTGCGGAGCAGCTGCTGCTCGAATTTGGACAGTCTCCGATGGATTTTTTTAAACTCGGAAAAGATAAGAGCCTATTTTTTTCGGAAATTTCAGAAGGATTTACGGCTTACCGCTTGGCTAACGAATTTGCAATTGTATTGGATGAACCTGTGTGTGAACAAGGGGATAAGGAAGAGTTGATTCGGGAATTTGATGCATATTGCTATGCAAATGGATTGAAAGCCATTTATTATCGTGTTGATGAAAATAGCTTGGTCCACTTTTCTTCCCTTCGCAAACAGAAGATTACAATTGGACAGGAGGCAGTATTAGAACTCGAGGTATTTAAGCTGGAGGGTAAGGAGCGTAAGTCATTGCGTAACGGACTGAATGCAATTCATAAAAAGGGGTTTACCACAGAAGTGTTGACAGCACCGCATAACAAGGAAATTATAGATCAATTGAAAGCGATCTCCGATGAGTGGTTGAAAGCATTTGATAAAAAGGAAATGGTTTTTTCACAGGGTATGTTCGACGGGGAAGGTCTTGTCTCACAGGATATTATTGTTCTGAAAAATGAAGCAAGTCGAGTCGTTGCTTTTCTCAATATTATTCCTGACTATGCAAAAGATGAATGTACCTATGATATGATTCGAAAGTCTTCGGAAGCTCCAGGTGGAAGTATGGATGCGTTGATCGTTGAACTTATTGCCTATGCGAAAGCCAGAAAATACGTGTATTTAAATTTGGGCATGGTACCAATGACGGGTTTAGGAGCGACGGAGAGCCCCGCAGAGAAAATTATGAAATTTGCCTCAAAGCGATTAGGTAATTTCAAACATTATCATAGCCTGCGCGATTTTAAAGAAAAATATGCGACATTTTGGGAAAATAAATACCTTGTATTTGATAACGATTTTGATCTCATACAACTTCCCGCAGCACTGATAAAAGTAATGAAGCCAAATGAATAGCTTCATATAGAGCTCATACAGATGAAAAAATTAGCCACTTTATTTATAATTGGAAGCATAGCGTTTCATGCTTTTGCTCAACAACGTTTGATTGACATGAAATATTGGAATAATAAAGCTGTACTACCTTTGGTTCTCTATCTGAGTGGAGATGGCGGGTTCAATTCGTTTTCAAATAAACTCTGTGAGCTGATTGCTGGAGCGGGATATACGGTGGCTGCTATCGATTCAAAAAGCTATTTCTGGAAGAAAAAAAGTCCAAATGAAATTGCTACGGATGTGTCAAGCACGCTTAAAAATTTGCTTGGAGGACGACATAATACCCGCCTTTTTGTGGTTGGTTATTCATTCGGTGCGGATGCAGTTCCTTTTATTATTAATCGCTTGGATCTTGCCGTTAAAAAAAACCTTAAAAGTGTAGTACTTTTGGAACCTTCGGGGTCGACTGATCTTGAGATCCATATTGCAGATATTTTGGGGCGGAGTAATGCAAAACGAAGTCTTGATGTCGTGTCGGAAATCAACAGAATGGATGGCGTGAAAACGAGTGTTATTCTTGGTGACGATGAAGCCGATTTTGCTGTAAAGAAGGTAACCCTTAGGAATTTTAGCAAAGTATACCTTTCTGGCGGACATCATTTTAGTGGAAATGCAGAACAGGTAGCGAAGAATACTGTCGCACTATTTTAATGGAGCAGCCTTAATATACGCAAGCTCCTTGCTACGGTGGTAGTACGCTACCAACGGTCTTTATAGTTTTAAGGAAGGTAAAAGCTTTGATGCTCTTCGTATTTCTTGTCCTACATCAATTTAATTAAATTATGAAGGGCTTAATTTTGATTTAGAATTTAAATAGACAATTATGGAATTAGGAATAGGAATGTTTGGTGACTCTCGGATAGATCCAGTTACGGGTCAGATCCAGGCAGCACAAGACCGAATGAAGGAAATTATTGAAGAAATCAAACTCATGGATCAAGTGGGCTTAGATTTCTTTGGAATAGGAGAACATCATCGCGCAGATTATGCAGTAGCGGCACCAGAGATAGTCTTGGCGGCGGCTTCTACCGTGACCAAGAATATTAAATTGGGTAGTGCAGTTTCGGTATTGAGTTCTGCTGATCCTGTCAAATTATTTCAGGATTTCGCTGCAGTTGATCTGTTGTCAGATGGAAGGGCCGAGCTAATGGCCGGGAGGGGATCTTTCATCGAATCCTTTCCCTTATTTGGTTATGATCTAAAAGATTATTCCGAGTTATTTGAAGAGAAGTTAGCGCTTTTGCTTAGCTTGAATAAGCAAAATCCAATCACATGGCGTGGAAATTTTAGAGCTCCTCTAATCAATCAAGAAGTTTTCCCACGGCCTAAGAACGGATCACTGCCAATTTGGGTTGCCGTCGGGGGCACAACTTCTTCTGTTATCCGTGCAGGAAAATTGGGTTTACCTGTCATGTTTGCTATCATTGGTGGTATGTATGAAAGTTTCGATCATTTATTTGACATGTATCGCCAAGCGTATGAGGATAATGGTCATGATATGGCTAATTTTCAAGTTGGAGTACACATGCATGCATTTTTTGGCGACAACAGCACTCAGGTAGCAGATTATTACTATCCGATTTATTCCGCACAGATGGATCGTATAGGGGCAAGTCGAGGCTGGCCTCCATATCAACGCACGCAATATGATTTCGGAAGGTCTTCCAGAGGCCACCTGATTGTTGGAGATGCTAATTATGCTGTAGATAAAATCTTGCAGATTCAGGAGAAATTTAAGCTGACACGTTTCTCTGCTCATATGGATGTAGGTGCCCCTGGACATAAAGAAATGTTGCGATCTATAGAGATTTATGGCGAGAAAATAGCACCAGAAATTAGGAGGGCATTACACAGAGATATTTAGCGATATTATCATTTTTTTAACGTTTAGATATTACATACCTTTGTGAAATAAATCATTTTAGAGAGTAAGATGCTTGGATTAAAGTTATTGACAGATCCGCGGTGGGCAAACATCGCAGAAGGTAATTTAGAGGAGATTTTGACAGATCATGCATGGTGTGAACAAAAAGCTGCTTCAAATGCAATATCCTTAATTACAAACAACTCAGAGCACGAGGATTTAGTACATGAATTGACCGCAATCGCTATCGAAGAAATGGAACATTTTAAGATGGTCATTGATATCATTAAAGAACGAGGATATACTTTAGGGCGTGAGCGAAAAGATGATTATGTAGGTCAGTTGATGAAATTCTCTAAAAAGGACGGGAGCCGTAACATGGCTTTTATAGACCGTTTATTATTTGCAGCGATGATTGAAGCTCGTAGTTGTGAACGTTTTAGAGTGCTGTCGCAAAATATTCAAGATAAAGAATTGGCAAAGTTTTATTACGATTTAATGGTTTCCGAAGCAAATCATTATACCACATTTTTAAATTTTGCACGTAAATATAGCGTAGATGTTGATGTAGAAAAGCGTTGGAAAGAGTGGCTGGATTTTGAAGGTAAGCTTATTCAGTCATATGGAAATAAAGAGGCCATTCATGGCTAATTGGATATCGCCCTACCTATTTTAAAACACATACATAACAGTTGTCCCGTTCTATTTCGTAGAACGGGATTTTTTGTCACTTAATTATTCTTATCTTTGTACCGTGATTGAAAAAAGTAAAAGAATAGATATCAGGAGTTTGTCTTTGGATCAGATCAAAGACCAACTTACAGCGTTGGGGGAGCAAGGTTTTCGTGCAAAACAGATCTATGAATGGATTTGGGTTAAATCTTGTGTAGATTTTGATCAGATGAGCAATCTAAGTAAATCCCTTCGCGAGAAGCTAAAAGAGCATTTTACAATCAATGCAGTTACAGTTAAAGAATCACAGATCAGTTCGGATAAAACCATTAAAAGTAGTTTTTGGCTCTATGATAATAATATCATTGAGGGCGTGTTAATCCCTGCTCCCGAGCGTATGACAGCCTGTGTCAGTTCACAAGTAGGCTGTAGTCTGACCTGTAAGTTCTGTGCAACAGGCTATATGGATCGAAAAAGGAACCTCAATGCCGATGAGATCTATGATCAGGTTGTTCTAATCAGCAAGCAAGCCGAAGAGAATTATGGTCAGCCTCTGACAAATATTGTCTATATGGGGATGGGAGAGCCCTTGTTGAATTATGCCAATATGATGAAATCGGTAGAACGTATTACGGCTCCAGATGGATTGAATATGGCTGCCAAGCGGATTACGGTGTCCACGGCCGGTATTGCAAAAATGATTAAGAAATTGGGTGATGATCAAGTGCGTTTCAACTTAGCGCTTTCTTTGCATGCCGCAAATGATAAAAAGCGAAATGAAATTATGCCGATTAACGAGCAGAATTCCCTAAAAGCGCTGGCTGAAGCCCTTAAATATTTCTATGCCAAAACAAAGAGCCCGATCACATTTGAATATATTGTCTTTAATAATTTCAATGATGAATTGGAAGATGCTAAAGAACTGGCCAAATTCTGTAAACATGTACCGTGTAAGGTCAATCTAATTGAATATAATCCTATTGCATTAGCAGACTTCCTAAATGCCGAGGCAGATAAAATCGAAATTTTTGCAAATTATCTTAAAAGTCAAGGAATCATCACGAATGTGAGACGTAGCCGTGGAAAGGATATTGATGCCGCTTGTGGGCAATTAGCTATCAAGGATAAGAAAGAAGAGGAATCTGAAGCATAATCTGGGGGATTATTTCTATCTTTAATAGGATAGTTAACCAGATGAAGTCCGAACTAAATAAGCTTTTTGGCGATTTTTTATCTATATTTTTTCCGAGAGAATGTGGATGTTGCGGTTGTGTGCTAAAATATCAGGAAAAGTTTATCTGCATAGCATGCGATTTTCATTTGCCCTATACGAACTATCACGAATATTCAGATAATGATACCGCAAGACAGCTCTGGGGAAAAGCACCGTTAGAAGAAGCATGCTCTTTTTTGTTCATGCAAAAGGATAGCCGTGTAGAGCGTCTAATCTATCAGATTAAATACAATAACCAACCTTTTCTTGCGGAATATTTTGGCTATCAATATGGCTTAAAATTAATCGAAGTAAAGGCATACCGAGATATCGATTTTGTGATTCCCGTGCCTTTACATCGTAGTAAACTACGAAAAAGAGGATATAATCAATCTACCTACTTTGGAAGGGGAATAGCCAGAGCGATGGAAATTCCATTGCGGGAGGATATTTTGGTTAGGAAGAAAGCAACCATCAGTCAAACGGGCAAGGGAAGGCTCGAGCGCTATGAAAACGTCAGCGATATCTTTGATTGTCAAACCACTGTTTTAATGGATAATGTGCACATACTACTGGTGGACGATGTGTTAACAACCGGCGCAACAGTTATTTCAGCAGCGTTAATGCTTTTCGAATCTTTTGACTGTCGGATTTCTGTTGCTACTTTGGCCAGGGCCTAGTTCATTCTCCAAGCCTAGCTTATTGGGGCAACCTATCGAAATAAACCCATCTACCGATCTATGACCTTCGGTTAACATAATTCAGAAGATAAGCAAATCCTGCCATGCCTATTCCGACAGTGTCAGCAAATAAATCCCACCAATCGCCACTGCGATATGTGAAAATGTAAAGCTGAAGTAATTCCGTTAGCCCTGCAAATAAGAATCCGAGTAAAGACACAATAAAGAATGGAACCCAACGTGTAGGTTTGCCGCTGAATTGTTGGATCACCCCATTATATAACAGCGTGCAGAAAACAAAGAACATACCGCAATGGACTAATTTATCCATACCTGGATAAGAAGGAACTGCGTCGAAATTGTTGCCCGGGAGTGTGCATAAAACGATAACTATGATGGCCCAAATAAAACACCATTTATAGTCTAGCAAGATTTTAATCATGGCCATAAATATCCAAAAATTTCCTGATAGAAATTAAATTATTATTTTTTTAAAAATTATTTTACTGTAAATCAGTCATTTGTATATTTTTATTGTTTTGGATGGTACTATGTATTGCATGGTACCATAAAATACATATATCTTTGTATTGTTATGATAGCTGAAAATACACAAATACAAATGAGGAAAGGGATACTTGAATATTGTATCCTATCCATAATTTCTCGAGGAGAAATTTATGCCTCTGATATTATCAGCGAACTGAAGAAAGCTCAATTATTAGTAGTAGAAGGTACCTTATATCCGCTTTTGACCCGTCTAAAAAACAACGGACTGTTAAGCTATATATGGAAAGAGTCAACTTCAGGTCCGCCTAGAAAATATTATGAAATCACACAAGAAGGATTGGAAGTCCTTTCTAGATTAGATGTTACCTGGAATGAGTTGGTGTTTGCTGTAAACACTTCATTGGTAGGTAGAAACAATGATTCAACTAAACCGGTTAAAGATAATAACGATGAATAAGACAATAATAATCAACATAAATAGTATCGTCTTTCATATCGAAGAGGATGCGTATGAGGTGCTTCGATCGTACATGATTGATATAAAGAAGCACTTTGGACAATCAGAAGATAGTCGCGAAATTTTAGAAGATATCGAGAATCGTATTGCTGAAATGTTTACCGAGAAGATTCAGGCAGGTAGCAAGGAAGTGCTTAATATGGATGACGTAAATGCAGTGATCGAGCAAATGGGAAGCGTTAGCGATTTTGAATCCGAAGATCAGGATGGTTATGCGTCTTTCCAGCAACAGTCGAATGCAGATGGGTTTAAAGTGGGAAAAAAATTGATGCGCGACCCTGATGATAAGGTTTTTAGTGGAGTATGTAGTGGACTTGGGCACTTTTTTGGCATTGAGGCTAAATGGGTACGTTTACTTTTTGCTTTATTTGTTGTGATCGGTGGATCAGGCGTATTGGTCTATGTCATACTATGGATTGTAATGCCGTTGGCTATCACACGTGCAGATAAAATGGAGATGCGTGGTGAGGCGCCAAATATTCATAATTTTAAACGTTCTTTCGACGAAGAAATGAGTGGAGTACGTGACTCATTTTCAAGGGGTATGGATCGTACAGGCGATAGTGTTGCTAAATTATTGCAGATTATTGTAAAAGTCATTGGCGTATTCTTTGTTATAATAGTTGGTTTGACCCTCATTGGTTTGATCATTGGACTTATTTTCTTTGCATTAGCTATTCTAAACATCATTCCGGACGTTATGGATAATTCTGGACCATTTTATTTAATGGATCCGAGCGATGTACCTTTTGCATTGATAGCAGGTTTCTTGGCCATTTTTATCCCGTTTGCTGGATTGTTCTATTTACTTCTCCGTGTTCTTTTCGAGAAAAAGCCAATGAGCAATTATTTGACTACAACGTTATTTTTGGTGTGGTTGGCTTCGATAGGTGCTATTATTTACTATTCTACATCCGTAGCAAAAGAATTCAAAGAGTCAAGTACAATTGTTGAAGAGAAGCCGCTGCAAAAGCAAGCTGTTTATTACTTAAATGAAAATGATATTCGGGTGATTCGTTTAAAGAACGGTGTAAAAAGCGGTCTGGGCATAAAAAGCGAAAACCTGTCTACCTATTTAAGACGTAATATTCGCATCCGCATCGAACGTATCGACTCCTTACAAGAACCTTACGTACGCTATGAATATTCGGCTAAAGGAAACTCCTATAAAGTTGCAACGGATAGAGCAAGTAACATTCATTATACGTTGAGGCAAGATAGTACATCTCTAGTATTTGACAATGCTTTTCAATTAAATGAAGGTGAACTCTATCGGGACCAAGAAGTCAATATAACATTGTTTCTTCCAGTCGGAACCAAACTGATCATTAACGATAAACTGGAAGATAAATTAAGGGATATTTCATTTTATGAATGTCGTGACCGGTACAGTGAGGATTTAAGTGAAGTAAAGGATGTCGAATTTATGGTTACTTCACTTGGGTTGAAATGTGCCCTGCCACCGAAAAAATCTGATGACAACGACGAAGCAGATGCAGAAGACAGTGAAGTAGCGGCAAATGATACGTCTATTGTCATCCGCCGTGATACCATTATTAAGGTGAAAAAAGATGGTGTCATAGTAGAAACAAAAAAGAAATAATCGATACCGTGTCTTCTGCCTGCGGGCGGAAGGCAAGGTAGCTTTAGCCAATCGAAAGTCAGTACGCAACCCCGTGTGATAAGCCTATTGAATACCACCAACGTAACTGCTTTTGCATCTATTTTATAAACGAATGAAAAGATTTTTTTACCTCTTACTCTTAAATTTATTGATTGCTTCCTTCGCCTGTGCGCAAGTTAAAGTCACAGGGAAAGTACAGCTGGAAAACAACGCGCCTTTGGCTTCTGCAACGGTTTACCTCATGAGCGCCAAGATGGACGTTATGTTGAAAACAGGGGTTACAGATGATAATGGAAAATACCAATTTTCAGATATAACACCTGGACGTTATTATGTCAACATCAAGATGGTCGGGTATATAAGCCATAAAAGTAATGTTTTTGATATTGGTAGGTCAGATTACAATGCTCCGATAATTCTGTTGAACACCGATACACGAAAACTGCAGGAAGTTGCTGTTGAAGGTAAGCGGCCGATGGTTGAAAGCAAGCCCGGTAAATTGGTCCTAAATGTGGATAATTCTCCCTTGGCAGCAGGTAATAATGCCCTAGATATTGTGCAACGAGCTCCAGGAGTAAGTTTGGATAACAACAATAATTTACAGTTGATGGGCCAATCTGGTGTGTCCGTTACTATCGATGGACGGCAGACCTATATGTCGGGTGAACAGTTGTTGAATTTTTTGAAAAGTACAGACGGCAATCAGATTAAGTCAGTCGAAGTCATAACCGCTCGCGCAGCTAAGGATGATGCTGAGGGGGCAGTAGGAACTATAAATATCGTTCTAAAAAAAAATCGGATGGAAGGGTTTAACGGCACCTTTAACATGACGGCAGGGAGGGGAGAAAAATTCAGAGGGAATAGCTCTTTGTTGTTAAACTACAAAAAGAACAATACAACCCTATTCGGATCGTATGCCTATTCCGATGAAAAAAGCTACCGGAAGCTTCTGCTCGACCGTATCATACAGAATGAAGGAATAAAGACTTATTTCAATCAACGGTCGCTATTAAACGAAAAGGAAAGAAACCATTCTTATCGTTTTGGGATAGAGCAAAAGACATCAGCTAGAAACACAGTCACGGTACAGTTTAATGGATCAAATAATGTCGAATACAATGATAACGATAGTAAAACCAATGTGGGAAAATCTTTTACAACATTGGATTCCCTTTTGATTTCCACGTCTGCATTCAAAGAATTATTTGATCGTTACTCTGCTAATTTGAACAACGAGTTTCGAATTGATTCTAATGGACGAAAACTCACGCTCGACCTGGATTGGAGTAAATTCAATAGCAGTAAACGTGTTAGTTACAATAATCAATATTTTGATGGTCAGATGGACGCAATTACGCCTGAAGAGATCCAACGAAGTAGAATGCCCATCGGAATTGATATTTATGTCGCCAAACTGGATTATGAACAACCACTATCTAAGGTCTCCAAGATTGAAATGGGAGCTAAATACTCCAATGTTATGTCGGATAACGATTTAACTTTTGAAGATTTTTTGAATAATTCTTGGATTAACAATGAAAAGCGTACAAATCATTTTGTGTATAAAGAGCAGATTGCCGCGGCATACATAGACTATAACAATACGATTGGAAAATGGGGAATGAAGGTAGGAGTGAGAGGGGAATATACGTTTTCCGACGGAAATTCATTAACATTAAATAAGCAGGTGAAACGGAATTACTTTAAGCTTTTTCCGAATGCAAACCTAACGTATACCCTCCATGCAAACCACATTTTTTCCTTGGGTTATGCGAGGAAAATCACCCGCCCGAATTACCGTCAGCTCAATCCTTTTGATTATTTCATTGATAAATTAACCTTTGAGCGTGGTAATCCGTATCTAAATCCGCAATATTCCAATGAATTTACCTTCAATTATACGTTGATGCAGCGTTATAATGTGACATTGGGTATTAACGATGTAAGGGACGCTATTGTAGAAAGCATGGGACAAGATTCGGTACTGAAACAAACTTGGGTTATACGTGAAAATTTAGGTAAAAATTTAACGGCTTATCTGAATCTCAACATTCCGGTTACAGTATCCACTATTTGGAGCATGAATAACAATGTTACAGGTATCTATTTTAACTTTGATGGTATGGTGGGCGGTCGTCCACTAAAAAGAAAATCTTTTCTTTTGCAAGCTACATCCATGCACAATCTTAAGCTAACAAAAAGTCTGTCGGCGAATGTCAACTTAAGGTATTTCTCTCCTTTCAAATATAATGTCTACGACATGGAGAGCCGTTGGGATATGGAAGTTGGAGCGACAAAAACATTTAAAGATCAACGAAGTTCATTAAAGTTCGCTGTGACCGATGTGTTTAATACAGGCAATCAGAATCTGAAAACTAATTTTGGAGATTTTGACTCCAGTATTAGGCAATACCAAGACCGGCGTGTGCTGCGACTGACCTATTCCTATAAATTTGGAAATTTAAAAAATAACTACCGTAAGAAAGATACAAGTAACGAAGAGAAGGAAAGGGCGCAATAGGACAACAATGTCTTATTATCCAACCGTAAGAATATCATTTCTTACGGTTTTTTTGTTTGATGTAAGTTCAGCGCCCCATTGATTTAATCGTTGTTGATCAATTCAGTAGGTAATACACGTGTTTCAAATTCAGCGATTGGATATTTGGTTTCTATCAACTTAATAAGCAATTCTGTCGCGATTTTCCCCATTTCGAAAGCAGGCTGTCTAATTGCTGTTACTTTGGAAGAAAATAAGTCGACAACATTTGAGTTTGTAAATCCAGCAATAGCGATATCTTGTTGTATTGCTAAAGGCCTTTTTTTTATTACATGAAGATATCCTGTGGTTAATTTGTCGCCCGAAATGAAAATAGCATCAAAACCAATGCGGATAAGTTCCTCAACAGCTTTCTCAATTTCTTCTGCGTGTAGTCCGCCATGTTGGCAATACTTGACCAAATTTGGATCGAAATCCATATGATTCGCCATTAGCGCCTTTTTATAGCCAATTAATCGATCCTTCGTTATAGATAATGATTTGGAGTTTGTCAGGTGTGCAATTTTTTTCTTTCCAAGTTTTATAAGGTGTTGCGTCGCATCATAGGCTCCTTGTTGATTGTTTACAACGACTTTGTAAGTGTCAAACTGCTGCGGCACGCGATCAAAAAAGACAATTGGAAATCCCCGCTCCTTCAGCTGCTGCAAATAGGATATATCTTCGGTTTCCGAAGATAATGCAATCAATAGTCCGTCAATGGATCTGGAAGTTAAATATTCAACATTTAGTCGTTCACGTACAGACGATTCATGCGTTTGTGATATTATAATTTGAAAGTTCTTGTCATAAGCAACAGATTCTACACCGTTGATGACCTGTGAGAAAAAATTATTGGCTATTTCGCTAACAATAACACCGATTGAATGACTACGACGCTCTTTCAAACTTCTAGCAATCGGGTTGGCACGATAGTTTATTTTTTCGGCATATTCCAATACAATCTTTTTTGTTTCGGGGCTTATTTCATAACTATCTCTTAGGGCTCTCGAGATCGTGGAAGTGGATAAATTAAGCGCCTTAGCGATATCTTTAATTGTATAGTTTTCGAATCTCATAATCGGCAAAATAAACTATAATATTAGTCAAAAAAAATTACAAAACCTAATTTATCAGGATATGCAAACGTTGCCGGCAACGTTTGCATAACTTTTTAATGATACTTGCATGAACAAGTGAAATATACTTTGTAAACTTGATTGTATGATAACCAATTAAATTTTGATGCAGTTCCTGCAACAGCAATTTAATCATTAAAATTTTAAACCCTAAAAATATGAGTAAAGCCTTAGTAATCTCTACTGCTATCTGTGCTTCGTTATTCACATTGAATGCACACGCTCAAACCCGAAAAGTCCAAGGAACAGTCGTTGGTACGGATCAAAAAGCATTGGTGGGTGTTAGTGTGACCGTGCCTGGGACAAAAGTTGTTGCTGTGACCGACCAGCGAGGGAAGTTCAGTATCGAGATACCTGGTAACAATCACGAACTTCAATTTACCTATGTCGGATTTCAGACTAAAAAAGTTGCAATTCCTACGAATCAGAACATGCTAAGTATTGTTCTAGAAGAAAAGTCTAATACGCTCGAGGAAGTAACCGTTAATATCGGATATGGAACCGTTAAGAAAAAAGATCTGACAGGGGCTGTAACTTCCGTAGGTGCAGAAACTATCTCCAAAGCTCCAGTATCTTCTGCTCTTGAAGCGATTGCAGGGAGAATGGCAGGTATACAAATTTCTTCAACAGAAGGCTCCCCTGATGCCGAGATGAAGGTTCGTGTGCGTGGCGGTGGCTCCGTTACGGGAGATAACGCACCTTTATATATCGTGGATGGATTTCCCATGTCTTCGATATCAGATATCGCACCTGCTGATATTGAATCGATTGATGTATTAAAAGATGCATCTTCTGCAGCTATATACGGCTCCCGAGGTGCAAATGGGGTTGTCATCGTAACTACTAAAAGTGCCAAATCTGGGAAAACATCAATTAGTTATAGTGCGTTTGGGGGAATTCGAAATTTGGCAAAAAAGCTTGATATATTGTCTCCATACGATTATGTAACATGGCAATACGAGCAGGCCTTATTGGAAAATAATCTGGATACCTATGTCAAATACTTCGGTAACTTTCAGGATATAGATCTCTATAAAGACGTAAAACCAAACGATTGGCAGGAACTTGTATTCGGAAGGACAGGAAATACTTTCAATCAGAATTTCAACCTCTCCGGAGGGACTGATAAAACGAAATATTCTATTTCACATTCGTTTGTAAAAGATAAGGCAATTATGGAAATGTCAGGCTTTCGGAGACAAAATATTAATTTTAAACTCAACCATAAACCATCAAAAAGCACTTCAATAGATCTAGGAGCACGATTTTCTGACGTTCGCATTTCAGGTGGAGGCATGAATGAACAGAATGAAGCCTCATCAGCAGACTCCCGATTAAAATTCGCAATGATTTATCCTCCCTTTCCGGTGGGAGGTTTGACAAATAGTGACGAAACCGATGATGAATTTAATTTATATAATCCACTAGAATCCTTGGTCGATAATGATCAGTTGCAGCGAAGACGAACATATAACCTAAATGCTGCATTTAGCTGGGATATTGTTAAAAACTTGCGGTTTAGGACAGAATTTGGCTTTGATGATTACCGCAATTATAACGATCGATTCTACGGAACAACCACTTATTATGTACGGAATGTTCCCGCTGCGTTAGAACAAAACAAGCCTGCTCTTATCTCATTGAATACTTCTACCCAAGGAATACGTTCAACAAATACACTGAACTATAACTTTCAAGATTTTCTCCCTAAAGGACATAGTTTAAGTGTGTTGGTTGGTCAGGAATATCTGTTTACACAAAAAACATTAAATACGAATACAACACACGGTTTTCCGAAAAGCTTTAAATTGGATGATACCCGCAGATTAACACCACAAGGCGCCTCCAGTACGATAAACAATTATATGTTTGCTGACGAAAAATTACTGTCATTTTTTGGCCGGGTAAATTATGATCTAGATTCGAAGTATTTATTTAATGCAACTTTTCGGGCAGATGGTTCGTCGAAGTTTTCTGCAAATAATTATTGGGGATATTTCCCATCCATGGCAGCAGCTTGGCGGATTTCATCAGAACCATTTATGAACAATACGCAATCTTGGCTGGATGACCTGAAGCTAAGGGCAAGTTTGGGTACATCCGGAAATAATAATATTCCATTAGAGCAGATCTATCCCATATTCTCGGTTAAGAATACAGAATGGGTTAACGGGTATAAAAATTATTGGGCTACGTCAAAAACAATGTCTAATCCAGATTTAAAATGGGAAACGACCATTTCAAGGAATATAGGGCTGGACTTTACCCTGTTCAAGAAGAAGCTATCGGGAACGATTGATGTCTATAAAAACAAAACGAAAGATCTTTTGATCCTTTTCCCAATTGCCGGATCAGGCTATGATGATCAATACCGCAACTTGGGAGAGACCCAAAATAAAGGTATTGAGCTTACGCTAAACTGGTCCGCAATAAATAAGAAAAACTTTGATCTTAATTTTAGCGGTAATATTAGTTTCAATCAAACGAAAGTTAATTCTTTGGGGACCTTGACTTCGATTCCAATGGCTTCGGGCTGGGCTTCAACAGAAATTGGAACGGATTACATTGTGGAGACTGGTGGACGAGTTGGAAAAATGTATGGTTACATGAGTGATGGGCGCTATGAAGTTTCAGATTTTACAGGCTATGACGCAGCATCAAAAAAATGGATTTTGAGGGATGGCGTCGCAGATGCCTCTGCTGTCGTTGGAACCATAAGACCGGGGACAATGAAATTGAAAAATTTAGCCGGTGAAGATAACAAGATAAATGCGAGCGATCAAACCATTATTGGCGATGCAAACCCTTTGCATACAGGAGGCTTCTCAATCAATACGCGTGTCTATAACTTTGATATGACGGCATTATTTAACTGGAGCTATGGAAATGATATTTACAATGCAAATAAGATTGAATACACATCCACAAGCAAGTATAATAACCGAAACATGCTTACTGTGATGGAAGAAGGACAACGCTGGACCAATTTGCTGCCCGATGGAACAATCAGTAACGATCCTAACCAATTGGACGATATGAATAAAAATACAAGTCTTTGGTCTCCCCTTACCAATAAATTTATATTCAGCGACTGGGCTGTGGAGGATGGTTCATTTTTGCGCTTAGGAACTGTTACAATTGGTTATACACTCCCTAAGGCATTTACAGAAAAGTTAAAAATCCGGAACTTCAGAGTATATGTGTCTGGATATAATCTTGCCGTTTGGACAAATTATAGTGGTTTTGATCCTGAAGTCTCTACACGAAGGAGAACAAACCTTACTCCGGGAGTGGATTATTCAGCTTATCCAAAAAGCAGAACTTTCGTAGCAGGTCTTAATTTAAACTTCTAGTCTTATGAAAAAAACACTTTTGCATATAACAATAGCTTTAATTTTTGCAGGATCTATATCTTCTTGTAATAAAATATTGGAAGCACCGTCTAAATCTGCATTGGATGAATCCGTTATATTTTCTAATCAAGATCTTGCGGAGGGGGCAGTTGCAGGAATTATTCAATCTTTTGGTGAAACAAACTCCTACCGGGGGAGGTACCTCGTATTTTATGGCGTCAATACAGACACAGAAGTCAATAATAGCTTGAAGAATACTGGCGATGAAAAGTCACGATTGTCAAACTATAACACAAACGTGAATAACACCCAGATGAATACAGATAATAATGCCTGGGCGAAGTTCTATGAAGGAATAGAACGAGCGAACTTGGCGATTAGAGGGTTACGTAAGTATGGCGAAATAGAACAACGTCCAGAAATGGCCTACATTCTAGGGGAGATACTAACTTTAAGAGCTGTTGTGTACAATGATCTCATCAAGGCTTGGGGAGATGTACCAGCCCGTTTTGAACCGCTTAGTACAGCAACCATCTATATCGAACGTAGTGACCGTGACGTAATTTACAAGCAATTACTAGCCGATTTAGAGGAAGCACAAAAATATTTGCCTTGGCCAAATCAAAGTGCTAAAACGGCCAATGTTGAACATGTCAACAAAGCGTTCGCTAAGGGGCTGCGTGCTCGTTTGGCTTTGGCCGCCGGAGGTTATTCGCAACGTGCAGATGGAATTCGAAAAAGTAATGATCCAGAACTGGATTCAAAAAAGATGTATGCGATAGCAAAACAAGAATGCTTGGATATTATTACTAGTGGCACTGCAAAACTTCTGGGATTTGAAGAAGTTTTTAAAACATTATGTCAAGAAAAAGGTCAGGCCGGATTAGAATCGTTATGGGAAATTCCGTTTAGTGAAGGCCGTGGCCGCGTGATATTTGACCTTGGCGTTAAGCATACCACAACAGATAAGTATACCGGACAAAATAAAGGTGGGACAAATGGACCTAATCCAATCATGTTCTATGAGTATGAGAAAGAAGATGTGCGCCGGGATGTGAGTTGCGTTCCCTATGAATGGACGAGCGGGGTACAGGTGCCAACAAATCTGGGGAAATGGTATTTTGGAAAGTACCGCTATGAGTGGATGTCCAGATTTGTTACTTCTACAAATGATGATGGATTAAATTGGATGTATATGCGGTATGCGGATGTACTTCTTATGGCTGCAGAATCTATTAATGAATTGGATGGTCCGAGTGCTGCAGCCCCTTACTTTAAAATGATCCGTGATCGAGCATATCCAAACAATCCAGAGAAAGTTACAGCTTACATGCAGGAAATTACAGCAGATAAGGATGTTTTCTTTAATGCAATTGTCCATGAACGTGCACTGGAATTTACGGGAGAAATGTTGCGTAAAGGGGATTTGATTCGATGGAATCTGCTGGGGGACAAATTGGCTGAAGCTAAACAAAAACTACAGCAGCTGGAAAATAGGCAGGGTAAATATGCGACATTGCCAGCCAATATTTACTACAAGACAGCCGCTGATGGTGAAAAAGTGGAAATATATGGCTTAAACTATGGCGATACAGATGCAGCGGGTGCCGCAGCAGGATACCCTTCATCGAAAAAATGGACAATGGTTGCAAGTAGCGACCTAGCAACCTTTTGGGATGCTTTGTATCTACGTGATCCCAATACACAGCAATTCTGGCCTATTTGGCAATATTTTCTGGATAACAGCAACGGTAAGTTGACAAATAATGGTTTTAGTTTTCAATAGAAAGACAAGCAGACGCATGAAAAGAATCAATATATTGCTATATCTCGGTATTGGACTTATAGCGACAGGTATAAGTTGTTCCGATGATCGTGTAAAAGAATTAACGGAACTAACGACAGACCGTTATTTTTCTCCTACTGGAATGAGTGCCCAAATAGTCAATCAAACAGGAGTCCGATTAACCTGGAAGAAGAATTCAGCAGCCGAGAGTTATACCTTAGAACTATTTGCGAATGGTGAACTCAATTTTGAAGGTAGCCCGGACAAAAAAATTGAAGGGATTACCAATGACCAGATTCCCTATACTATTGTTGGGCTGGATGGGGCAACAAATTATTCTGTCCGCATCAAGGCTATCGGACCGAAGATTGCAGAATCCAAATGGAGTACCATTACTTTTAAGACAAACGAAGAACAGATTATGAAAGCTGTCAGCCCAGAGGGTATACAGGCAACTTCGGTTCGTCTTAATTGGACCCCAGGGGAAGAGGCTACGACAATAAGTGTTAATCCCGGGAATATCATCCATACCGTCACTCCGCAAGAGATTGCAGCAGGGGAGGCAACAGTCACAGGGCTAACCGCAGAAACAAGCTATACAGCGACATTGTTGAAAGGGAACAAAATCCGCGGGTCCGTCACATTTATGACATTGCTTGACTTGGGTGATGCAGTTGTTGTGCAGCCTACAGATAATTTAGCGGCTGTGATCGGTACAGCCAAAGCGGGGGATGTGCTCGCTCTAATGCCGGGGGTCTATTCGTTAGCGGCGGATGTACTAATCGACAAGGCGATATCCATCAAAGGGGCAAAACCCACCGATCGTCCAATGGTAAAATCTGCTTATTTTAATTTGGATAAGGGCGCTTCATTGGCATTAAAAGATCTGATACTTGATGGAGAAAATAAGGCGGGGGGAAATTCTTTCATTAACTTGCAGACAGGTGCATTCGGAAGTATCCGCCTAGAAGATAGTAAATTGATAAATTATCCGAAAGGAATCATTTCTGGTAGCGTCAATGCTGTGATTGAGAGCGTAAGCATAAATAATACTATTTTTGATAATATTGTTGGTAATGGAAATGATTTCATTGATTTTAGAAACGCGATTACCAAAACGCTTGAATTTACAAATAATACCGTTTCTAATGCTCTTTTGTCAGGGCGTGATTTTTTTCGCATGGATGCAGGTGGATCTACAGCTTACCCGGCTATTACGAGTATCATTAAAGTAAACAATAATACTTTTTATAACGTCATACAAGATGCTTCTAAACGCTTTCTATATGTCCGTTTAGCAAAGAATGAAATTACATTCTCCAAAAATTTAATGGTGAAGTCGCTGGCAATGACTGCTAATCAGTCTGCTACTAATCTGGTCGAGCGCAAAAGCAATAATTACTTTGATGCGGTAAACTTCTACAACAGTTCTGCTTCTGGAGTGAAAAACGATGCAGTAGCCAACGGCTATACACTTTTGGACCCTGGATTTAAGGACGCTGCCAAGGGAGATTTCACAGTAACAAACCAGACCTTAAAAGAGAATGGTATTGGCGACCCGAGGTGGGTAAAATAAAGGATTTGAGTAAAATTTAGGACGACTCGCCTTCGATAATAAGAAGGCGATTGTTTTTTGACAGATGTAATGAAAAAACAATTTTTACTAATTTCGGGAGGGCTTATTCTCATTTTTCTATTTGCTTTCCAGCGCGAAAAACCAGTTACAATCTATATCATTGGCGATTCTACGGCTGCCAACAAAGACAATAGTACCTTTCCTGAAACTGGATGGGGAATGGCCTTTGCAAAGCTGTTCAATCAACAGGTTAAAGTCGATAACCGAGCTCTAAATGGGCGTAGTACAAAATCCTTTAAACGGGATGTGAGCAAAGATGGAAGCTTTGTGAATCATTGGAAACCTATTTTTGAGCATCTCCGAAGCGGAGATTATGTATTCATCCAGTTTGGGCATAATGACGAAAAGATCGATAAGCCTAACGTGGGAACATCGCTGGATGAGTTCGAACAAAATCTTATTTTTTATATTGATCAAACGCGCGAGAAAGGAGGCGTCCCAATTCTATTAACACCAATCGCAAGACGTAAGTTTGAAAATGGCACGCTCATGAATACCCATGGACAATATCCTGCCATTGTACGTAAGGTAGCCGATCATACGCACACCGCATGGATTGACATGGAAAGTAAAACAACGGAACTTTTAACGCAATATGGAGAGGAAGGGAGCCGGCAATTGTTTTTATATGTAAATAGCGGCGATAGAAATTACCCCCACGGTAAGAAAGATGATACGCATCTAAACACTTTTGGAGCAGACGAAGTGGCGAAGCTTGTGGTCGACGGAATTCGAGAATTAGCACTGCCTATCCAAAAAGAGTTGATTCTGAAGTAACCTAAGGGTGTTTCATGATCAGAAAAAAAGTAGACGCCAATCAATTGGATAGATAGGGAGGATTTTCATAAAAAAAAGCGACATCAATAGCTGACAAATGCCAGTCAGATCGATGTCGCTTTTTCAACGATGTCTTAAGAGACTAGAAAATGTATTTCGTACTTAAGAAATTGGATTCATTTTCGCTAACAATATCGTTCAGCAACTTTTTGTTTTCCTCAGTAAACTTTGTTGCCACTAGCGAACGAATAGAGAACGAACGCAATGCGTCGACTACCGATAATGTTCCTTCAGCACTATCTTTTCTACCGGTGAAAGGAAAAGTATCTGGACCACGCTGACATTGGCAGTTGATGTTAACACGGCTTACTTGATTGACTAATGGATCAATCAATGAAGATACAACAGCAGCATTGTTACTGAAAATACTCACCTGCTGGCCGTGAGAGGAACCAATTAAATATTCAATAGGTTCTTCGAGGTCATCAAAAGGAACAACAGGGATCACTGGCCCAAATTGTTCTTCTCTGTAAAGTTTCATCTGTGAGTTGACAGGGTATACAATTGCCGGGTAGAAGAATGATTCTGCAACCTGCCCCCCGTGCTCATTAATAACTTTTGCGCCGTAGGCTTTTGCATCTTCGATGCATTCCGTTAAATAAGCAGGTTTATTGACTTCTGGAAGAGGGGTAAGCGACACACCCTTTTCCCAAGGCATCCCATATTTTAATTTTGCCACTTCTGCCGAAAGGCGTTTTAAAAACTCTTGTGCTAGGCTCCGGTGTACGTAGATAATCTTAAGTGCTGTACAGCGTTGACCATTGAAAGAAAGAGAGCCTAGAACGGTTTCCGAAACCGCTAAATTCAAATCCGCATCTTTCGTAATGATAGCTGCATTTTTAGCATCCAGTCCAAGGATAGCGCGAAGACGGTTAACTTTTGGGTGCAATTTTTTAAGTTCATCAGCAACACGGCTTGAACCGATCAAAGTCAATACGTTGATCTTTCCAGATTGCATTAAACTAGGAACAATCTTATTTCCACGGCCATAGATTGTATTGACAACGCCTTTCGGGAAGCTTGTTCTGAAAGCCTCTAATAGAGGATAATGTAATAACGTACCATGCTTAGGTGGTTTGAATAACATGGTGTTTCCCATGATTAATGCTGGGATCAATGTGGTAAAGGTCTCATTCAACGGATAATTGAATGGGCCCATACAGAGTACTACTCCTAAAGGAGATCTCCTGATTTGCGCAACGATACCTTGTTCGATTTGGAAACGGGAAGAGTCGCGGTCTATATCTTTCAATGCGTCGATCGTTGCGTAAATATATTCTACAGTACGATCAAACTCTTTTACGGAGTCTGCATAGGATTTGCCAATTTCCCACATAATGAGCTTGACAACAATGTCTTTCTTGGCAATCATCTTTTGTGTGAAATTTTCAACACAGGTAATACGATCGGCAACGCTCATTGTCGGCCATTCTCCACGGCCGTTGTCGTATGCTTTAACAGCAGCTTCCAAGGCTTCCATGGACTCTTTTTCTGTACAAACAGGAAAACTACCGATGCGCTTACGTTTCAAGCCATCCTTAGTCTTTACACAGATTGGTGAAAAAACCTCGTTTACCTGACCCGTCCAAGAAATCATTTCTCCATTGGAAAGGAACTCTCTTTGATCGACCTGTTCGTCTAGCGTAAATTCTGCGGGAATGTTATTCTCCTCGTAGAAGATACCTTCTAAGTTTAAGCTCATTGTTTTTAAAAATGGTTTAGATTGATATTTATAAAGATATTGCTAATATAATATAAATTTCGCAATATATGTTAATTTTTTATTAAAATTAGTTTAGGTACTAGTGTTTTCATTACAACCCATGCAATTAGATACGCTATGGCGCAAAAAGAAAAGATAATGAAGTATCCTGCTTCCTCCCCTTTAAAACCCATAAAAATGAGCTGCGTTTCATTTGCATAATCGAATAGCCAGCCTGATGTTTTGTTAATTATAAATGCGCCTATGCCCCCAGCAAGGCCTCCAATCCCTGTAACGGTCGCAATAGCACGTTTGGGAAAAGAATCTCCTATGGTTGAAAAAATGTTGGCAGACCACGATTGGTGTGCTGCTCCTGCAAAACCGATTAGAATGACAGGTATCCAATACGATATGTGACCCAGAGGTTGAGCAAAAAGTACAACTAATGGGACAAAAGCAAACAATAACATCGCTTTCATACGCCCTTCATAAGCATTCATCCCCTTTTTGTCAACAAAATAGGTGGGTAACCAGCCCCCATAAATGGATAACATGGTGATGGCATAAAGCACAAAAATGGCCAGCTGACCTTCAGTATCTGATGATTTGATGTCGTATACTGCCGAAAGATAGGCTGGCATCCAAAATAAGAAGAACCACCATACACCATCCGTCATAAATTTACCAAAAACAAAAGCCCAGGTTTGCTTATATTTTAGACATTCAGCTATCGTCGTTCGGGGTTGCTTTGTTAGACCAGTTTGCTCCGGCGCATGTTCATGATCATCCTGGTGGATGTAAGCCAGTTCGGCAGCGTTTACTTTCGGGTTTTCATGTGGTTTTTTATACAGAAAGATCCAAAAACCCATCCATACAAACCCCAATGCACCAATGATGATAAAGGACATTTCCCAGCCCCAATGCGCTGCGATAACTGGGATGGTCAATGGAGCCGCTAATGCCCCAATGGTTGCTCCTGAATTGAAAATACTGGTGGATAGAGCCCGATCTTTTTTAGGAAAATACTCTGCCGTAGCTTTAATCGCCGCCGGAAAATTACCCGCTTCACCCACAGCAAGAACAAACCGGGCAAAGATAAATAGATTGACACTGACGCTCAATACCAAACCCACGTTGTTCACATGCGATATTGCTTCTTTTGCCCCTTCAAAACCAACAAACCATTCTCCAGCCACGATGCCTGAAGTAGCGATACCACAAAATGCATGTAATATCGCGCCAATGGACCAGATCCCGATTGCCCATAAAAATCCCTTTTTTGTATCCATCCAATCTACAAATCGACCTGCAAAAAGCATACTGACTGCATAAAAAATCGAAAATAATGCGGTAATATTGCCATAGTCGGTGTTTGTCCAATGAAATTCAGGACTGATAAAATCCTTCCACGTTAAGGAAAGTACCTGGCGATCCAGGTAGTTGATGGTAGTGGCAAAAAATAGTAGCGAGCATATTACCCAACGGTAATTACCCTTTTTCTCCGTGTTAATCATAATGGGTTTAATAGTTTATTTTTAATGTACGTGTCTGTTTGCCCCTGCCAGTATACGCGCTTAGTACGCCCGCTTTTTAAGGGTAACACCCGAGTTTTTATTGTCTTGCTTCTGCAACGAATTCAAGCGCTTTTTGTGTGTTTTCGACTAAATTACTTGTGTCTTTAGGGTCAATTAACTTGCTCCCCATGCCCACAGCACATACGCCTGATTTGAACCATGCCTTTAAGTTATCCATTTCGATTTCTACACCCCCGGTCGGCATAAATTTCTGACCTTTAAATAGGTCCCGGATTGATGACATGAATGCTGGCCCCAAGATATTTGCAGGAAACAATTTGATAAGTGCCGCGTCTTGTTCTTGAGCCGTATAGATTTCTGTCGGTGTCATACATCCGGGAATCCATAGCTTACGCTGTTCGTGCACTAGCGATCCAACCAGCGGGTTGACCAGTGGTGAAACGATAAAATCCGCACCAATTTGTAGAAATTGTTGTGCTTCGTTAACGGATTTAATCGTCCCAATACCTAAATAAAGATCCGGCATCTCTAGGTCTCTTGTGGCAACTAATCGCTCGAAAACTGCCAAAGCTTCGGGACCTCGATTTGTAAATTCAAAAACACGTATACCAGCTTGATATAATGTGCGTAGAATCGCGATGCTTTCTGCTTTATCGTGATGGAAGAACAGGGGAAGCATCCCCTGTTCGATGATTTTGTCTAATACGATCTTTTTTAAATTCATGCTGTCATTCTATTTTTTATATCGTCTACAGAACTTGTTGTTGCATCGCTTGCAATAAATAGTTTATCAAATGCGGCAAGCGTTGCAAACTCTAATGTCGCTTTTGGAGAAAGATTGGAGTATAGCCCATAAATCAGGCCTGCCATAAAGCAGTCGCCGCTGCCTACTTTATCCAAAATCTCGTCCGCAATATATGTTGTTGATTTAATGAGGCTGTCTTTGTCAAACAGTGTTGTATAATACTTTATTCCTTTATTGTTATGGTCAAAACGAAACGTATTGGCTACATATTGACATATCGGATTGGTAGCAATGATTTCTCTGCTTGTACGATCCGCCTGCGCTAATAAATCTTCTTCTAAATAGTCCGAAGAAGAGTTTAGAAACCTTTCATCTAGTGGGGTACCAAGCATTTGATGTGCTGCCCAGATATTTCCCATGATTAAATTGCAATACTTGGCAATCGCAGGCATAATCTCCTTCGGAGATTTTCCGTATTTCCAAAGCTTTGCACGATAATTCAGGTCTAGTGACACAAAAATACCCTTCTCTTGTGCTTTTGCTACAGCTTCTAAACAGAGGTCAGCAATATCTTGGTTGATTGCAGGGCATATCGCAGAAAAATGAAACCATTTGACGTCAACAAATACCTCGTCCCAATTGACACTGCCTACTTTGAGATTGGAAAACGATGAGTTTGCACGATCATAAATTACTCCTGCATTTTTTAAATCTTTCCCCTTGGGAAGATAGTATATGCCCAATCGTTCTCCACCCCATAGCATTGCTGATGTATCGATATTTCTACGTGTTAGGTAGTTGTCAATACTCTCGCAGATGGCATTTTGGGGCACAGCAGAAAGATAGGCTGATGGCACATCCCACAATGCCAAAGCTGTGGCTACATTCAATTCTGCACCGCCCACATAGAACGGCAACTGATGCTGTTCGATCCAATCCTGTTCGATATCGGGGCAGATTCTTAGCAGCAATTCCCCAAAGCTTAAAACTTTACCCTGCATGTTCATTAAAATTCAAAATATTCTTTCGCATTATTATAGCTGATATCCTGTATGATTTTCCCTACCCATTGAATATCATTTGGTATTTCTCCCTTTTCGATGTCTTCCCCAAATATGTCACAGACTAATCTCCTGAAATATTCATGCCTAGGGAATGAAAGGAAACTTCTGGAATCGGTCAGCATACCCACAAGTCGGCTTAGTAGCCCCATATTTGATAGTGTATTGAGTTGTTTTGTCATGCCATCTTTTTGGTCCAAAAACCACCAAGCTGAGCCAAATTGAATCTTCCCTTTGATAGAACCATCATTGAAATTACCGATCATGGTGGCAATAAGTTCGTTGTCTGCAGGATTGAGATTGTACAAGATGGTTTTGGTTAGCTTATCTTGATTGTCTAATTTATTCAAAAATTTTGACAATGCACGCGCCTGACTAAAATCTCCAATAGAATCCCATCCAGTATCTGGGCCTATCAAACGATGCATACGCGCATTGTTATTGCGTAGTGCGCCCAGATGGTATTGCTGAACCCATCCTTTTTCATGGTCCCATTCGGCAAAATAAATCAGCATCGCAGATTTAAATTTTAGGTTTTCTGCGATAGAAATTTCCTTTTTTGTCCGAATTTTATCAAAGATTGCTACGATTTCTGTCTCGGTATAGTCTTCCGCGTAGATTTGTTCCAATCCGTGATCCGATACTTTGCATCCGTTGGCAGCAAAGAAATCATGTCTTGATTTTAATGCTTTTAGGTATGTTCCTAGGCTATTGATTTGAATGTCACTTACCTCTTCAAGTTTATCGATGTATTGATTTAAAGCAATAATATCGTCCGAGTTCATTGCTTTGTCGGGGCGAAATGCAGGTAGCATCTTGAACGATTCGTGCTCTTTTGCAAACTGTTGATGAAATGCTAGGCTATCGATCGGGTCGTCTGTTGTGCAGACAACTTCTACGTTCATCATTTTAAGCAGACCACGTACAGAATAGCTGTCTTGGCTCAATTTGGAAGCAGTATCTGCATATATTTTAGAAGCGGTTTTTGGCGATAAGATATCAGTAATTCCAAAATAACGCTGTAATTCAAGATGCGTCCAATGATAGAGTGGATTACGCAAAGTATAAGGTACTGTCTCTGCCCATTTCGCAAATTTTTCTTCATCTGGGGCATCGCCAGTGATAAAATGCTCATCGACCCCATTTGCGCGCATGGCCCGCCATTTATAATGATCACCATTTAACCAAACCTGGCTGATATTTTCAAATTTAACATCGTTTGCGATCTGCTCCGGAATCAAGTGATTATGGTAATCAATGATGGGCAGCTGTTTTGAATAATTGTGATACAGTTCAATCGCTGTATTCGTGTTCAATAAAAAATTGTCGTCTAAAAAAGTTTTCATGCTATATGCTGATTTATAAGCTTACACCTCTTTTCCAAGGTATAAAGTCATCCTGATTTAATAACACAGCTTTAGGAGTTACTTCCCCGCTGGCTGCCTTGATACAATATTCTAATATGTCTTCTCCCATCGTTTGGATCGATTTATCTCCATCTATAATAGGACCGGTATTGATATCGATAATGTCAGCCATTCTAGCTGCCAGGACATTATTTGTCGCCACTTTGATGACGGGGCATATCGGGTTACCAGTAGGAGTGCCCAAGCCTGTGGTAAACAGAATAAGTGTTGCACCTGCGGCAGCTTTTCCTGTAGTAGCTTCCACATCATTACCAGGAGTGCAAACTAGATTAAGACCTGGCTTCGTCGCCTCTTCTGTATAGTCCAGAACATCAACCACGGGAGATGTCCCGCCCTTTTTTGCTGCACCATTGCTTTTGATTGCATCGGTAATAAGACCGTCACGAATATTTCCTGGAGAGGGATTCATGTAAAATCCAGAACCAACAGCTTCGGCGGCATGGCTATAGGCTGTCATCAGATCAATGAATTTATTCGCTGCTTTGGGGTCGATAGTGCGGTCTATTAAATTCTGCTCGGCTCCGCATAACTCCGGAAATTCAGCTAAGAGAACTTTGCCGCCCAGCGCAACTAGAAGGTCGGCTGTGTAACCAACGGCAGGGTTGGCAGAGATACCACTAAATCCGTCACTGCCGCCACATTTTACCCCTAGCGTCAATTTACTCAATGGAACAGGCTGTCTTGAGAATTTATTGATTTCCGTCAGTCCAACAAAAGTCTGCAAGATCGCTTCTTTAATGAGCAGTTCTTCGCTTTTGGATTGTTGTTGTTCAAATACAAAGAGGGGTTTATCGAAAGCAGGATTGCGTAATTTGATGTCATTAACAAGGTCGTTGAGTTGAAGGTTCTGACAACCCAAGCTTAATATCGTCACGCCGGCCACATTTGGATGATCAGCATAGGCAGCCAATAATTTGCTCAATATGGCTGCATCTTGGCGTATTCCGCCACAACCTCCTTGATGGTTTAGGAATTTTATACCATCAACGTTTTTAAAAATGCGATCACTTTGGTCTGTTGTACTATTTAGCCGTTCCAGAGCGGCGACAGATAACTCTTCCCCTTTTTCGTAGGCTGTTAATAACTGGTGAGTAAAGTTTTTATATTTTCCAGTCACAGAATACCCAAGTTCATTATACAGTGCTTCTTTGATGACATCAAGATTTCTATTTTCGCAAAAAACAGTCGGAATGAATAACCAGTAATTTGCAGTTCCAGCACGACCATCTGAACGTAAGTAGCCTTGGAAAGTTCGACCCTCAAACTTGGAAACATCGGGCTTTTCCCAATGATAATTTGATGGTCTGAAATGATAGGGCTCCGCAGCATGTTTTGTATTGTCCGTATTCATGATACTTCCTTGCGGGATATCAAATTGCGCTTTCCCTACCAGTAAACCATACATGTAGATTTCATCACCAAAGTGCATGTCTTGCATAAAAAATTTATGCTTGGCAGGAATATCCTCCTGCAAAATATAATGATTTCCCTCAAACGAGATCGTATCACCCTTTTGAAGATCTTGTAAGGCAACTAAGACGTTGTCTTTGGGGTGTATTTTTAATACTTTATTTTTCATTAAAGCTTCTTTTTTTAGTCCACTTTGAAATACACGGTTGTTTTGATTTGCATATCGGATTTTTAAGCGAGCGTATTTCATGTGGTAACTTGTTATACTTTCTTATTATCAAAGGCTAACGAAAGCTCAATTGCTTTTAAAGCTCCTTTTTCAGCGATCAGTTGTAATTTTTCTTTGACTGTTTCTTCAAAACGTGAAAATTCCGTTAAATCTTCACCCCATAGGTCTATTGCAGAAAGTAGGGTATGCACAATCTGATCCTGATTCGCCCATGCGGCGTATATTTTTGGCGCCAACTCATCTTGAAGCTCAATGGTATGCCCATTGACTACACGGATATAATGATCATCTTTCTGCTCGGATTTTAGCAAATAAAGATAGGCCGCAAAACCAAGCGCAAAAAGCTCCGGTGCTTCATGATGCTTTGCATACCATTTTTTTAATAAAGGGATATTCCGCATGGCCATTTTTGAACTGTAATTCAAAGCAATGGATTCCCATTTGTGTTCAAGATGTGGATTAGCAAAGCGATCAATCACTTTGGATGAAAAATCGTTAATATCTGAAACGGAAATAGTTTCACTTACGATAGCGGGACCGATTTCATCGCGCATTAAGGAACTGACAAATTGATGGAAAGCATGATTTTTCATCGCTTCTTTTACCGTATTGAAGCCTGAAAGAAGGGCAAGAGCACAACTCAACGTATGTGTGCCATTAAGCAGTCTAAGCTTGATTTCCTTGTATTTTTCAATGGACGGAACCAATAATACATTGGAGTCTGCTAAAGCAAAAGAAAGACGTTGATTCACACGCTCAGACAATGATTCGATTGCCCACAAGCGAAAGGGTTCTGCCATAATCATCAATTGATCCTCATAACCTAATAGCTCGCAGGTTTTTTCATACGCTGTTAAGGGGAGCGCTCCGGGAACGATACGGTCAACTAAGGTGTTGCAGAAATCGTTGGCGGTATCAAGCCAATCCATAAATGAATCGGGTAACTCGTTAAGTTTCGCTAGCGCAGTGATGATAGATTTTAGTTTACTCCCGTTTTCAGTAATCAATTCGGTAGGAACTATAGTTAAACCCTTGTTTGTGTCACCATTAAAATAGACAAATCTCCGGTACAGAACGGCGAGAAGTTTACCTGGAAAAGAGGCCGGTGGCATTGCATTGACGTTGTCATCGCTCATGGTAATACCAACCTCCGTTGTGTTGGAAAAGACAATTTCAAGATCTGGATTTTCTGCGCTTTTTAATATTTCTTCCCAATGCTGATTTGCAGATAGCACACGAGAAATAGCATTGTTTATTTCATAATGAGCGACTTCCAACCCCTCTTCTATACCTTTGATACATAATGTATATAAACTATTCTGCTGTTCGAAGGCATCGGCACCAGCGGATGCGGTCGACTTCACAACCAACACTCTTCCTTGGAACAAGTTCTGCTGATTGGCTTTATGAACAAAATAGTCAGGTAGACCCCTGAGCAGTACACCCGTACCAAACTGTAGTATCTTTTCCGGATAGGAGAAAGAAATTGCTGTGGGCTTGTGCACCAGGTCAGCATTAATCGTTTGTATAGTATGTTGCGTTAGTAACATGTGATGCTATTTTTAGTTATTGAATGTGATGTTGTTTTTTCCACTTTGGATAATCTTTTTGTATAAGTTTTTCGGGCCAATTTCCAAACCATGCATATCCATTTCTCCGTTCTTCAGATACTTCATCGAAACGGTATTTGACCGTATTGTCTCGATCACCAAAAAGTGGGCGATTGTCCTCTAGATGATAAAATCTGGCCCATATCGTGGACGAACTATCAGCGATAAGTTTACGTTCACTCTTGCCTGTCAACTTATTTTTGACGTGATCAAAACGGTAACCTTCGATATCATTTCGTTGAAACCAATTTATGGCCTGTTCAATGGCCTGTTTAATCTCGGGCGTTAAAGGCTGCAGCATTAAAAAACGGATGATAGCAACCGATTCACTGGTACTCAATGAAGGCGGCTCGAATTTTCGGGCTTGGGCAGGTATTAATGTTTGCTCATCGTATTGAGCAGCCCATATAGTCCGCTCTCCCTCTTGGATGACCTGAGTTTTTAGAATACAAGCTATTCCCCTCGCTACGGCATGTTGAGCTTTGGATATAAAAGTAGGATTAACAGCGTCAAAACCAGGCCGCTTATTGGCCACATGGTATAGAACCGTCAATGCATTGATCATCGCATTATCGTTATAGGTAATCTCAGCTCTATAAAGCGATTTATTGGGATAATACTGTGGGAACCCGCCGTTTTCATATTGAGCTGATAGGAGATATGAAATGCCTTTTTCGGCAGCCTTCAGGTAAATGTCATTGTTTGTTTTCGTAAAAGCATTTATTAACCCATTTATTTCCCGGGTTGTCGCACCATTGTCAAGCGTGGCATGATTAATATCCGTCTTTTTGATCTTTTGCAGCAGCTCTTTTGTAAGTGGAAGCTTATAGTCGACGACACTTTTGTCGGCCAACTGCTTAGGCCAGGCACCATTTGTTAGCTGATATACAAGCATCTTCTCTGCAAGTGAATCTTTGGCAGCGAGGCCTTGTGCAACGCATGGTCTACACAATAAGAAAGCCGCGATGAAACTTACAATAGCGATTTTTTTCATAGTCCTTAGTTATTGACCTGTTTAAATAACCACTTTACTAAGTCATTGGCCGCAGTAAAATTTTCGTATTCTTTCGGTAACTTTCGCCCATCTGTATACTCGTTATACAACCAAGGATCTCCGATGGCAAATACCGTTCCTTTTCCATATTTTGCTGTAGCAATGATCGTGTCACCATGGTCTTGAATCAATGTCTGAGCGGGAGATTTTACCTGTAATGTTGAAATCTCCTTGATATATATTTTGGATGTATTTGGAAATACGATATTACCTTTCGGGATAGGTATTGCGCCTGTTTGAAATTCATTTCCTTTTACGCGATTACGGCTATCTTCATTGAATGTAATGCCGAACTTTTGCGCAAGCATATTGAATTTCTTAATCTCGCAATTACCGCTATCATTTAAGAAAAGAACAAGTACGCCCCCCCTGTCCACCCATTGAGCAATCTGCTGTGCATGGGTTTCGTTCATAAAATGCGGCTGTTCGGTTTCTTTCTCTGTGTCAGGATCCACAATAATGTAAATATTGGATTTCAAGAGATTATTTAATGTGGGTGCTGTCTTTAAAGTATTTAACTTCCCTCCATTTTTTTCAAATATCCTGCCCAATAAGGAAAAACCGTTGTTGTCATCTCCATCCCAAAGGTAGTGATAGGGTTTAAGCTCACCTGATGCCGTCTTTTTATACTCATTGTTGAAATAATTATCCAGTGTGACGACATGTTGTTTTCTGCCTTTTTTTCCCGCGCCAATTCAACTTCTGATGCGGCAAGGATAAAGGCACCAATACCTTTTGGATCGTTAGTAACAACGGGTTCACTCATGTAATATGCAAAACTACCGTCGCGATATTTTTTTCCTCCTAAACCAGAAACCTGCACCGTTTTGTTGAGGTCTACACGGTTATCTCCAGCAACGCTAATAAATTCCTTTACGATCCCTTGATAGCCCCGATCCAAATACTTCTGAAACGATGTTCGAATATACCCCTTACGTAATGATTTCGCTAATCCAAATACGAACATACTGGAAGCTGAAGACTCTAAATAATTTCCCTTTCTCGTTCCCAAATCCACAATATCGTACCAAACACCAGTTTTGGTGTCCTGGTATTTAACAACGGCTGATAGGGTTCGATCTAAGATTGCGATCAGTTCCTGTCTGCGCGGGTGATCTTCCGGAAAATAATCCAATACGTCTACCAGAGCCATAACATACCAGCCCATACCGCGGGCCCAAAAATGTGGTGATAGACCTGTTTTTGGATCGGACCAGCGTTCCTTCTTTGATTCGTCCCAACCATGATACAAAAGCCCAGTTTTTGGATCACGGGCATTTTTTTCCATGTAGACAAATTGGTTTGCGATATCATCAAAAGCGGATGGAATATTCATAAGGCTAGCGTATTCAGCATAGAAGGGCTGGGCCATGTAAAGGCCATCTAACCACATCTGATAAGGATAAATCTTCTTATGCCAAAAACCGCCCTCATGAGTACGTGGATGTTTTTGAAGTTGTGCATATAACCGATGGCATGCCTGAAGATATTTTTCTTTGCCTGTTACTTTATATAGCATTAATAGGGTTGTGCCGTTTTTGATGTTGTCAATATTGAAGTCTTCGACATCATAATTTTTAATAGAATCAGGTATACTCAGGTAAGCATCCATGCGGGATTGCATATAGTTAAAATAATCTGCATTTCCTGTATTGCGCCATACCGCTGTTAAGCCTTCAAAAATAACCCCCATATCGTACGACCATTTTGGAAACTTGTCCGTCTTATTAAATAAAGAATCTGGATAAAGTTTTTCAAGTACTGTGTTGGCCATTTGTTCAGAAAGAGGTTTCTGTTGTCCAAATCCTGCGAATGGAATAAGTATCGGCAGGACTAAAAAAAATAAAAATAACTTTCTCATCACGTTCCTAATTTTTAATTGTTAAGGACTTTTCTGTACTTCCTGCAATAAATTGACTGACAACTTTAGCCGAGGATGTATTGGATTTTGTTAGTCGTATATTGTCACTTCTATCACCAGAAACTTGGACATACACCTCAGGAGCATCCAGTGCCTGGATATTGTCCAAATGTATGCCGCTGCTGTTTTCAATAGTAATGAGTGGATTACTTTGCTGTGTTTTTAATACAATATTTTTAAGATTGATTTGCGAAGCTTCAATGATCTCAATTCCTTTATTTGCCTGCAGTGTTGCATGCTCAATCCAGATGTTCTGAATGTGCATTTCAGGAAGACCTCGGAAGAAAATCCCTTTTGAAGCTCCCTTAGCTACAATATTTTTGATATAGAAATTCTTGAATTGGGGTGTCTCTTCTGTGACTGGAATGCTGACTGATTTTATCGCGGGTCTCTTTTCTCCAGCAAGCGGTACCGGATCTACAGCAGCATAATACATATCGAATAAGATCGCTTCACCGGGGATATCAACCATATTGATGTTATTGATAAATATATTTTCAACGATTCCACCTCTTCCACGTGTTGTTTTGAAACGAAGTCCAATGTCAGTACCAATAAATGAACAGTCTTCAACCCATATATTGCGCGCCCCGCCACTCATCTCACTGCCAATCACAAAGCCCCCATGAGCGTGATAAACAACACTGTTGCGGATAATGACATTTTCTGTTGGTTTACCCCGTTCTCGCCCCGCTTTATCGCGGCCGGACTTAATACAAATGCCGTCATCACCAACATCGAAAGTGCAATCTTCAATGAGGACGTTCTTACAAGATTCAACATCTACACCATCCCCATTCTGGCCATACCAAGGGTTGCGGACAGATACTTTGCGTAAGGTAAGGTCTTGACATAAAAGGGGATGTATATTCCAGGCTGGGGAGTTTTGGATTGTAACCCCTTCTATTAATACTTTTTTACAATTTGTAAATACCAAAAGATTGGGACGTAAAAAATCTTTAACATCTTTGAAGTCTTCGGAGGTCGTACCCGGACGGATTACGCCCGCCTTTTTTTGTTTTGAACCTCTAAGAGAACTTTCCGAGGGGTACCATATTGCGGCATCGCTATCGACTGTCCCGCCAGATGCTACAAGGTTTTTCCATTGAGAGCTTGTGAGTTTGCTTTTTTTGACCATCCGCCAAGCATCGCCGCTTCCATCAATAATACCAGCACCTGTAATAGCAATATTGCTTAGATTTTTACCCGATATTGGGTTTTGATTTCGCCATGCTGGCTCTCCTTCCCAATTTGATTCAACAAGTTTGTACTGATCAAAATCCTTGGTAAATAGCAAGACGGCATCTCGTTTAAGGTGTAGATTTACATTACTCTGCATCTCAATAGGGCCTGTGAGCCAAATTCCTGCAGGGATCAATACCACGCCCCCACCACGTTCACTACACGTGCGTATGGTTTGGTTAATAGTCGCCGTATTCAGAAATTGACCATTTCCTTTGGCTCCATAATTACTAATATTTAAAGTGTCTTTTTTAAATTCGACCTGCTGTATAACTGGACGAGCCGGTTCTTGCGACATGCCAATCTGTGGAAGCATAAGAAACAAACCGAGTGCGAATTGTAATGTACGGGAATAGTACCTTTTAAACGGAGTCATTTTTTTACATTTTGGTTTAAAAATGGTTATTTGCAAAAGCAATTGTACATTCTTTGTTTGTAACTTGGATGAAAAACTTATGCAATCGTTACCGGCCATCACTTAGGCTATCGAATGAGAGATTTGGCGTCCAATCCTTGAAAATATGCTGAATAGTAATGTTCTTTACTTCTCTATCTGTTAGGATATGACTCCATTTGACACGACTTTGTGACATGGAACCTGCTCCTTTACTGTTATATTCTGCAAAATAGGCTGTCTTTTCGTTCGATTCCTTTCCCCAGTTGTGCCACCCTTTGCTTTCTATAAATTTTGGTAGGTTACAATTCATGAAGATTACTTTGGCATAAGGCCGCCAAGGCCGACCTAAGTAGAAACTCTTTGTGTCTTTATTTCCAGTTACCTTGCAGTTGTTAAAAATATAGCCAAAGTCTGCTTGCTCTGGAGTTGCGGCGGCGGTAATATATCCGCTGTTTTTGCAATGTAGTTCGCAGTCCTCGAACCAAGCTGTGGACGCACCAAAGATAAAATCCACCGTTCCTTCGATATAGCATTGAAAATAAAACTGCCTTGCACCTTTCCCATAGGTATACAAGGTGTCTTGAAAACCCAAGAAGCGACAATGGAGAAACAGGTTGCGATCGCCTGCTATCCAGGCTGCAACAGCCTGCCCCACCGGGCCAGATACGTTCTCAAAAGAAAGGTTTATAGCTGTAAAGTCATCGCCATAACAATAGAATGTTGCAGAGCCAGAGGTACCCATTTCTTCACCAAAACGATTTTTCTTTTGTGCGTAATCATCGTGACTGATAACCGTTCGAAATTTATCTTCACCAATCAAGGTGACAAACTGCTTACTGCCCGGCACAATGATTTTTTCGCGATAGGTTCCATTTTTGATAAATATTTTAGTCTCCTTTTTTCGAAAATCAGGAACAGCATTGATGGCGTCTTGAACCGTGGTGAAATCTCCAGTACCATCCGCCGCCACGGTAAAGTCATAACGCTTTACGTCCACAGCAAAAAGAAAAAAAGGGATTAAAAAAAGAGAAAGTATAGTTGCTCGCATTCCAGATTGTTTAATTGGTGAATGAAATTACCAATATTAAAGCCTTCGTTAAAGAAAATCCCTCAAAATAAATGCGCAAACGTTATCGGTCACGTTTGCGGAAAGGAGTTAGATGCTAAATTGTTTAGACGAAAGATAATTGTATTGCATATAAAAAGCAATTTCTCTAAGTTTGTTCAACAAATTGCTCAACATGGATATCCAATCACTCTATCAGATTTATAAACAGTATCCGAATATTACAACAGATACACGTAAAATTGGAAAAGATAGTATCTTTTTCGCTTTAAAAGGGGCTAATTTCAATGGCAATACGTTCGCAGAAAATGCGATTGAAATGGGCGCTAAATATGTTGTTATTGACGAAGATATTTACCAAAAAGATGAAAGGTATATTCTTGTTGATGATGTTCTTAATACATTGCAGCAGCTTGCGAATTATCACCGGCATCAATTGCATATTCCCATTATTGGCGTGACTGGTACGAATGGAAAAACAACAACCAAAGAGCTGTTATATGCGGTGGTTTCACAAAAGTTCAAGGCATATGCAACGAAAGGAAATTTAAATAACCACATTGGAGTTCCGTTAACTTTATTAGCAATAGACGATTCGTTCGAACTGGCAATCATAGAAATGGGAGCAAATCATTTAAAAGAAATTGCTTTTTTATGTGGAATTGCCGAACCGACACATGGTTTGATTTCCAACGTTGGTAAAGCACATCTCGAGGGTTTTGGATCTTTTGAAGGTGTAAAGACAACCAAAGGCGAACTGTACGACTGGTTGCAGGACCATCAGGGTGTATTATTTTTGCAGGCGGATAATCCACATCTTAAGGAAATGGCTGCCGCCCGCCAGATAACCGATATTGTTACTTATGGTTTTTCGGAAAATAATCAGGTCATAGGGAAGCTTCTTAAAGCAAATCCTCTGTTGCAAATTGAATGGCAAAAGAAGGGTACGACCGACTCTTATATAGTAAATACCCAATTAACAGGATCTTATAATACCGAAAATTTTCTAGCTGCTATTGCCGTAGGGCTGCATTTTGACATTTCTGCTGAAGCGATCAATCAGGGGATTGAAGGGTACACCCCAACGAACAATCGTTCTCAGGTGATGAAAACTGCACACAATACACTGATCTGCGATTATTATAATGCAAATGCAACGAGCATGTCCGCTGCACTAGATAATATCCGTATTATTGATGCAGATAAGAAAGCAATTGTATTGGGAGATATGTTCGAATTGGGAGAAGAATCTTTTGAAGAGCATAAAAAAATTGTCGAAAACGTAAGATCTATCCCAGCTGATCGCAAGATCTTTGTTGGAAAAGAGTTTTTTGTGCATCGATACGAGGGGGGAGAGTTTTATGAAACTACTGCCGAAGCAAAACAAGCCATCCGTGACACGCCAGTAATGAACAGCACGGTTTTACTGAAAGCCTCAAGGGGCATGGCGTTTGAAAATTTAGTCGAATTACTATAGCCTTTTTAGCTTTGTGTTATGCACAACTAGGGGATAAGTTTGGCGTGCAACCATATTGCGACCATGGTGCTCCCGCATTGAATGTACTTTAAAAGGTGGACTCAACGTGGACTCACGGTGGACTTACCGTGGTCGCATGGCGAAGATAGTAGGTGTTTACTGTGGCTTTGGTGCCGCTGAATACCAAATTACCCATCAGGCAGATTTGAGTAAAAAGGAAGTGCAAAACAAACAGTTTTGTCATGTAAGAATTAAATAATGAGTAAAATGAGCAAATTCGTTCTACTGAGAAATGATGCTCATTTGGAAAAACGTACCTTTGTTACATATAATGGATAAAAGACGTTTTTTTTTAGAAATAGCCTATTTTGGGCAGGCTTATCATGGTTGGCAGATTCAGAATAATGCAATTTCCGTGCAAGAAGTACTGAATAATGCGCTTGAAATCCTATTGCGGGAACCCATCGAAACAACTGGTGCTGGCCGCACAGATACCGGTGTTCATGCGAAACAATTGTATGCACATTTTGATGTTGTTCCTGTGGGCATTTTGCAAAAAGCAGATCGATTTATTCATTCACTTAACGCCTTATTGCCTTTTGATGTGGCAGTAAAGCGCTTGATTGAAGTGGAGCCTGAAGCGCATGCACGCTTTGATGCGACACAAAGATCATATGAGTACCATCTTCATTTTCATAAAGATCCTTTCCTATATCCCTATTCATGTTTTATGCGCGATCGCCCGGATGTAGAAAAGATGAATGAAGCGGCACAGTTTTTATTGGGTAAGCAAGATTTCGAATGCTTTAGTAAGTCTCATACGCAGGTGTTTACAAATATTTGCGATATTCGTAGAGCAGAATGGGTATGGCATAATGAGCAACAATTGGTTTTCCACATTTCAGCAGATCGTTTTTTGCGTAATATGGTGCGTGCTATTGTGGGCACATCGTTAGAAATCGGAATAAAAGGGAAGCCAATTTCGTTTATGCAAGAGGTAATTCATAGCAAGAACCGAGGGAAAGCTGGCGTTTCCGTGCCGGCACATGGCTTGTATTTAACAGAAGTAGCATATCCTTATTTATAGTATTTAATACATATAGAATTTAACGTGAGTCAAGATAAAATAACTGGTAAAACCTACGATATCAATTTGGTAAAGCGCATGAGTCGCTATATGCGGCCGTATCATGTCGCATTTTGGATATCGGTCGTTCTAACGATATTGTTAGCCGCTGTGGCGCCCGCTTTGCCCATGCTAATTCAGCATACACTGGATAACTATATCTTAAACTTCGATACACGCGGATTATCTTTTATGTTGATAGCGATGTTGGCCCTGGTCATCCTGCAGACTTTGATCCGTTATTATCATACCCTAATGACGAATACCTTGGGGCAGTCCGTAATTCGCGATATCCGAATTCAGGTATTTAATCACATCGTACAACTCAGGTTGAAATATTTCGATCGTACGGCATTGGGGAAATTGATAACACGTACCATCTCTGATCTGGAAACCCTTTCGAATATTTTTTCTGAAGGGTTGATTCAAATTATTGGTGATCTATTACAGCTGATTGTTATTCTAGTTGTCATGTTTTACTCCGACTGGAAACTGACATTGATTGTTTTGATTCCAATGCCTTTGATGGTGGGAGCGACTTATGTGTTTAAAGAGGCGATGAAGTCTGCTTTTATTGATGTTAGAAAATGGGTTTCCAACTTGAACACTTTTCTGCAAGAACACATTACGGGAGTCGGTATTATCCAATATTTTGCGCGCGAAAGGCAAGAAATGGATAAGTTTAAGGAGATTAATGCACAACATCGAAATGCACATATCCGGACGAATTGGTACTTCTCCATCTTTTTCCCCGTATTGGAAATTATCATGGCCATTGCCCTGGGTTTATTGGTCTGGTTCGGTTCCAAGCAGATTATGGGGGATGTGATCTCTCCAGGTGTCGTGGTCGCTTTTATCATGTATATCAATATGATCTTTAGACCCATTCGGGAGCTTATAGATAAGTTTAATACCCTTCAAATGGGGATGGTGAGCGCTGAGCGCATCTTTGAAGTCCTGGACACTGACGAAAAGACACCAAATTTAGGAATCTTGAAACCCCGTCATATCAACGGAGAAATTGTGTTTAAGCAAGTTTGGTTCGCCTATAATGAAGAAAACTGGGTGCTGAAGGATGTGAATTTCAATGTCAATCCAGGGGAGACTTTGGCTTTAGTGGGAGCTACTGGTGCCGGAAAGTCTTCGACGATCAACATTCTGAGCCGGTTTTATGAAATAAATAAAGGTGAAATTCTGTTGGACGGCCGTAATATCCGCGATTATGACCTTGATTATTTGAGAAATACAATAGCAACGGTATTGCAGGATGTATTCCTTTTTTCAGATAGTGTTCTCAACAATATTACGCTCGGTGATCCAACGATTTCTAGGGAGCAGGTAATCGCAGCCGCGAAGGAAGTAGGAGCGCATAATTTTATTATGCGGCTGCCCGGGGGCTATGATTATGATGTGAAAGAGCGGGGAGCGACTTTGTCTGCCGGACAGGCACAGTTGATTTCTTTTATACGGGCGCTGGTGCACGATCCGCGGATTCTTATCTTGGATGAAGCGACCTCTTCGGTAGATACCGAAACGGAAGAGCTAATCCAGTATGCAATTGACAATTTAATGAAGGGTAGAACATCAATTGTTATTGCTCACCGCTTGTCCACCATTCAGAAGGCGGACAAGATTATTGTGTTGGATAAAGGCGAGATAAAAGAAATCGGAACACATCAAGAGTTGTTATCTTTTGATGGTTACTATAAGAAACTATACGACTTGCAATTTCATTCCGCAGGAATTTAATTAAACAATAATACTCTCTTTAGGAATAGTTTCTTCATCCTCAATACGTGTATTTGCTTTAATTTCGGAACCTCGTCCTACAAGAACATTTGATCCAATTGAAACATTTGGTCCGATATTAACGAAATCTTCAATAATGGTATTACTTTCGATAACTGCAGAGCCCGAGATAACGCAGTGGTCGCCTATCTGTACATCAGGAGCGACAGAAGCGCCAGGAAGGATAATGGTACCTTCTCCAATTTCGGCTCTCTTTGATACGAAAGCTTTCGGATGGATGAGCGTCTTGTAGTTCCAGCCAGCATTTTCCGATACAATCCGTTGACGAAGACCCGGATTTTTGACTGCAATAAAGAAATCTTCTTCCGTTTCTTTAACTTGATGATGAAGTTGAACCTCATAATCAAATACATCTTCAATGAGCAGCGATTTGTCGATAAGGCCACCAATTTCAATCGCGAGGTCTTCTGCTACATCGACTGCAGTTTTTGCGTGGGCAGTTGCGCCGTAAATATATAACATGTTTTTTTTCGCAAAGATAAAGCTTTCTATAAAGATGCCCTTTGGTATCCGGTAAAAAATTACAACAAAATGGAGATTTGATTGTTTTTCTACTTAAAGAGTTATAAAGTTGATTGTTTTTCGCAAGCAATTATATTGCATATAAAGATCAATTTATCTAAGTTTGTTGCTATACAAAAATTAAACTATGATTCAACGTATCCAAACTGTTTATTTGCTGATAGCAGGACTAGTTATATTCGGCTTGTTTCTATTTCCCTATGTTAATTATAGTGATTTAGTGGGTTTAGGAAAAAATGTAAAAGTAACTGGCGTGTATGGTGTGGCTGCAGGCCAGTCTGTACATGAAGGGGGCTTCGTGTACATCCTTCAGACTGTAGCAACCGTTTTGTTGGGAGGGCTTCCGATATTTACGATATTTAAGTTTAAAAAACGTAAAGTTCAACTTTTGCTAATCTGGGTGGAGATTGTGGCGATTATATTATTTGCAATATGGTTATATTCATCTGCAAGTACCCATCTAGCCACAGTAAGCCAATTTTTGGGTGCTGGAAATATCGGCGTGGGATTCTTTTTATTGCCAATTTCGATTATTTTCTGTGCGTTAGCCATGGGAGGCGTGCGTAAAGATGAAAAGTTAATCCGATCTGCGGATCGCTTACGGGCATAATTTTAAAATAATAGTACAATAATAATCAAAGCTACGGTCTTCGTGGCTTTTTTAAGTATATATGATATGAATATTTTTGTTCGATATATTTCCATCTTCATACTTTTCCTTGGGGGCAGAATAGTACATGCGCAGTCTGCAGATTCCTTGCTGGTTGTTGACGATATTCAGTTTGATGTCAAGGGATATTATGTAGATGAATCTAAGAAAGAATTGGTGGTTAATCTATTTGCTATATCGTACAGTACTGATCCGAGGGAATATAAAATGAATACCTTTTCAACGCAGGTGTTCGATCAGAAAAAACAGCCTCATTTTTTTTCAGAGATCCAAATGGGAAATGTTTTGGTTAAGTTCGAAGATAAACAGAATTATCTGCATTATTTATTAGAAGAAGATAAGCCTGTGGATATACAGGTGGTTGTTAAGGATTGGAAGAAAACGGATAAGCCGGTTATGATCAAGCTGGTGTTCGAGAGCAGTACAGAAGAAGGCGAGTTTTTAGATGTTCCTATTCTATTAAAGAATTAGTTGATTGATGTATCGTTCAAAAAAAGCTTCGAAGTTATAACTTTGAAGCTTTTTTTATTTGATTAATATTATCGATTATATCGGATCTGCTGCCTATCCATCATGCCCATCTGATCTTTCATCATCTTGATCTGATCCGCCAATAATTTGTTTTTATCTGCTTTTTTCGCTTCTTGAAGAAGTTTTTCTGCTTCACGCTTATTGCGTTTTGCCATTGCTACCCCGGCCAGGCTTAATTTTGCTAAAGCAATATTATGGTCCATATGTAAACCCAGCGCCAATGCTTTCTTAAAATATTTTTCAGATTGCATGGGTGCACGTTGTGATTCGATCAGCCCAATCAGCATATTGTAGTAACCGTGCTGTTGTGGAATCAATTGCTTTTCGTAGTTGGTGATTTTTCCTAGCCATTTTTCTGCTGCGACCATATTTTGTTTACGCATATGCCATTGCGCAATCAGCATATATTCATGGAAAAATACAGTAACGAAGCCTAAAATTGTGACGAAAATACCTAATATTCCCCAGCCCCAGTTCCCAGTCCAGAATAAGGCAACTGTTCCGATAAGCAATGCACTGCAAATAATGATTCTAACGAGATTTGACATAAATCTTTGTTTAAAATATTTTTATTCAATTTAATCTTGCAAATATCCGTTTATTTCACCGTTTAAGCAACTTGTTCAGGTGGTTATTTTGTAAAAATGTATTTTTATAGAAGTCAGCGGCCTTAAACTAGTTGCGCATCTCGAAAGAGAAAGGGGGGCGGATAAATTTGCCTTTGTATTTAACTTTATCTATGTTTGAATTATGGAAAAGCAATATGATGATTCTTGGGCGCCTGTGTTAAAGCCGTTGTTCGCCCAACCTTATATGAAACAGTTGTCTACTTTTGTACAAGGGGAGCGTCGACAAAAGAAAGTGTTTCCACCGGCAGGTCTTGTGATGAATGCTTTTAAACTGACCCCACTGGATGAAGTGAAAGTTGTCATTTTAGGACAAGATCCTTACCATAATGACGGACAGGCGCATGGACTATCTTTTTCTGTTCCGGAAGGAATTGCGGTGCCGCCGTCCTTAAAAAATATTTTCAAGGAATTGCAAGATGACATCCCTGGTTTTGTTGAGCCACAATCTGGCAATTTGACTTCTTGGGCCAAACAAGGAGTGCTGCTATTGAATGCGACGTTGACCGTAGAAGCACATCGCGCAGCATCCCATCAAAAGAAAGGTTGGGAGATTTTTACAGACAGCATTATTCACGCCATTTCGGAGCATTGTGATCACGTCGTATTTCTATTATGGGGAAGTTATGCCCAAAAGAAAAATGTGCTTATTGATGCGAAAAAACACCTTATCCTAACGACGGTACACCCCTCACCCTTATCTGTTTATCGCGGTTTTTTTGGTAGCAAGCACTTTTCGAAAGCAAACGAATACTTGGTTGCGCAGGGTAAAACTGCAATTGATTGGCGACTGGTTTAAATTTTGCAAGGAGCTTCTTTATACCGTTGCCCGCGTTCGCCTGGAAAAGTGGATGTTCTTTAAAGGTAAGCTGCTGGTAAAGATGTTTTTGATAGAGACTAGGTGTCGTTGCCTAATAATTCATATAACACTTAATATTCCAAAGGAATAATAGGCTCTTTTTTACTTGTAGACATAATCATCATGGTTTGGAATGTCTTTACAAAAGGGATTTTGGATATTTTTTCCATAATAACGCCTTCATAAGCTTTGATATCTTTCACGTAAACTTTGAGGATGAAATCGCAATTTCCTGTAACGTGGTGGCACTCGGTTACTTCAGGTATCATTTTTACTGCGGCAACAAACTCCGGTATCGCATTGTGTGTATGGAAGTCGAGTGAGATTTGAATGAACGATTTGATTCCAAGACCTAACTTCTCTTCGTCTACAAACGCATGATAACTTTTGATGAAGCCTGAATTTTCCAGCTTTCGCACGCGCTCTAATGTTGGAGCGGGAGAAAGTCCAATGCTGGAAGCGAGCTGCAAATTTGTTATACGACCATTCTCTTGTAATAGTTTAAGAATTTTTAAATCTGTTTTGTCCGGTGCAAAGGGCATATCTTAAGTCTTAATAATCAATACTATTTGTAAATATACAAAATTAAATTTGGAAATTTAAAAATATACAAAATTATTAATGATTAATAGATTTTAGCTATAGAATTAGTTGTTCCCTATAGCTTTAATCGATGGAAAATCATTTGACTGTCATAATCGTTTGAAATGTGTTCATTTTAATTAAATAGAGTGACAAATATCATTTTTTATTAAAAATGCTAGCGTATAGCCGTATAAAATGCTGTTTTATTGGCTTTGAAATTGTAACTTTGCAGTTCGATAGGTGGGGAGGTGAAGCCCTCCCAAATTAGTTAAACCGTGAGAGCGCAATATGAGTACTAAAGACGACGATTTGTTAAAAGAGCTGGAGCTCGAAGAATATAAATACGGGTTCACGACAGATATTGAAATGGAAATTGCAGCCAAAGGCCTTAGTGAGGATACGGTGCGTTTTATTTCGGCAAAGAAGAATGAGCCTGAATGGTTATTGGAGTGGCGATTAAAAGCTTTCCGTCATTTCTTGACGTTGAAAATGCCTACTTGGCAAAATTTTAAAGCTCCTGAAATTGATTTTCAAGAGATTTCTTACTACGCAGCTCCTAAAGCAAAACCACAGCTGAATTCAATGGATGAAGTTGATCCTGAATTAATTGCTACTTTCGAGAAATTGGGGATTCCTTTGGATGAGCAGAAAGTATTAGCTGGGGTTGTTGCCGTAGATGCTGTCTTTGATTCAGTATCCGTCAAAACAACGTTTCGTGAGAAGTTAAAAGAACAAGGAGTCATTTTCTGTTCATTTGGTGAAGCTGTGCAAGAGCACCCAGAGTTGGTAAAAAAATATTTAGGCACAGTTGTCCCACAGACAGACAATATCTATGCGGCCTTGAATTCTGCTGTTTTCTCCGATGGTTCATTTGTTTATGTCCCAAAAGGAGTAAGATGTCCGATGGAATTATCGACCTATTTCCGTATCAATGCACAAAATACTGGACAGTTTGAGCGTACGTTGATCGTTGCGGATGAAGGGGCTTATGTATCTTATTTGGAGGGATGTACAGCGCCTATGCGTGATGAAAATCAACTGCATGCTGCAGTCGTTGAACTGATTGCGGAACGCGATGCGGAGATTAAATATTCAACAGTACAGAACTGGTATCCTGGTGATAAGGATGGAAAAGGCGGGATTTATAATTTTGTGACTAAACGTGGAATCTGTAAGGGGGACAACAGTAAAATTTCCTGGACTCAGGTAGAAACTGGTTCTGCAATTACGTGGAAATATCCGGGGGTGATTTTAAAAGGTAATAACTCGATTGGTGAATTTTACTCTGTGGCCATGACGCGTAATTATCAGGTGGCCGATACAGGTACGAAAATGATTCATTTGGGCAAGAACACAAAATCTAAAATTGTCTCTAAAGGTATCTCTGCCGGTAAGAGCCACAACAGTTATAGAGGTTTGGTAAAGATTGGACCGAATGCAGACAATTCGCGTAATTTTACACAATGTGATTCCTTATTGATTGGTGATAAATGCGGAGCGCATACGTTCCCTTATATCGAAAATAGAAATAAGACGGCTAAGTTAGAGCATGAAGCGACTACTTCTAAAATTGGTGAAGACCAAGTATTCTATTTGAATCAGCGTGGTATAGATTCAGAAAAAGCTGTTGGTCTAATTGTCAATGGTTATGCGAAGGAAGTATTAAATCAGTTGCCGATGGAGTTTGCGGTAGAGGCTCAAAAATTATTGGCAATTTCATTAGAAGGTTCAGTAGGATAGATAAAAAAACATTGGAAATGTAGTTTAATAATACTGCATTGTACCATACTCAATACGAATAAAATGTTAAGCATTAAAAATTTACATGCGTCTGTAGAAGACAAACAAATATTAAAAGGGTTAAACCTAGAAGTAAAAGCTGGAGAAATTCACGCGATTATGGGGCCAAATGGTGCTGGTAAAAGTACTTTGGGCAATGTATTGGCTGGACGTGAATCGTATGAAGTAAATGGAGGTTCGGCACTATTGGATGGTATAGATTTATTGGATCTTTCACCCGAGGATCGTGCACGTGAAGGGCTGTTCTTGGCTTTTCAATACCCTATTGAAATTCCGGGTGTATCGAATATCAATTTCTTGAAGACAGCTGTAAATGATATCCGCGAATACAAAGGGCTTCCTCCGATGGAAGCAAAGGAATTTTTACAGATGGTTAAAGACAAGCAAAAATTAGTAGAGTTTTCAGCTAATTTAGCTAACCGTTCTTTAAACGAAGGGTTTTCCGGCGGTGAGAAAAAGCGTAACGAGATTTTTCAATTGGCCATGTTAAATCCAAAATTGTCTATTTTGGATGAGACGGATTCTGGTTTGGATATCGATGCACTTCGTATCGTTGCAAACGGTGTGAATCAATTGCGCTCTAAAGACAATGCTTTTATTGTTATTACACATTACCAACGTCTGTTGGATTATATCGTTCCAGATTTTGTTCACGTATTGTATAATGGCCGTATCGTGAAATCGGGACCTAAAGAATTGGCTTTGGAGCTCGAAGAAAAAGGATACGATTGGTTAAAAGAATATGATACACAAAACGCCTAATCTTTTACCTGAGTAAATAGGATTGGAAGAGAATTTTGGCGATTTGATTAAAAAATAACATGAGTACATTAGTTTCAGAATCATTACTTCAACAAGTGTTGGGAGCATACAATGAGCAAGGCGTTTCGGACGAACCTTCGTTTTTTGTACAGGCCCGTCAACTTGCATTCGAGCGTTTCGAAGCAGCAGGCTTTCCCACCGTTAAGAATGAAGAATGGAAATATACAAACATCCACAGTATTATCAATAAGTCCTATGCGCTTGATGTTGATGTGGATATCGAAGGTTTAGACTTTAGTGCTGGTGAGATCCCTAAGCTGGATGCCTATCGCATTATCTTGGTAAATGGCCAATATGTATTGGCAGTAAGCGAACTAGAGAGTGTGAAAGGACTTTCGGTTGTTCCTATGGATGAGGCCGTGTCGGACCCTGCTTTTGAAGCGCATTTTGCCAAGTATGCCGATAAGTCAGACAATATTATGGTAGCGCTGAATACCGCTGCTTTCACGAATGGTGTTTTTATCCATGTAAAGAAAGGCACCGTAATTGATAAACCCATTCAGATTATTCATGTGGCAACAGGTAAGGAGGATTTCTTTGCACAAACACGTAATTTGATTGTTGTCGAACCAAATGCAGAGCTAGAGTTGATCGAAAGCTTCATCACTGCAGATGGTACTGCAAATAACGTTCACAATAAGGTTTCTGAGATTATCGTTAAAGAGAATGCAAAGATGCAACATTATTATTTGCAACTCGCTGGATCTGTAAGCCGATACTTTAATCATACAGAGGTACACCAAGAAAAATATAGCCTTTATAATAATTACAATTGTAATTTCCCTGGAGCACCATTTATTCGTAATAATATCAATGTACGTTTGGATGCAGAAAATGTGGAAAGCCATTTATATGGCATTAACTTAACTGCTGGAGAGCAACTGGTCGATAATCATACTATTGTAGATCATCTTAAGCCGCACTGTGAGTCTTACGAATGGTATAAGAATATTACGCAGGATAAATCCGTTGCTGTTTTCAATGGGAAAATTTTTGTTCGCGAAGATGCTCAAAAAACCAATGCTTTTCAACAGAACAATAACATGTTGATGTCAGATAATTCAGCTGTGTACACTAAGCCACAGTTGGAGATCTTTGCAGATGACGTAAAATGTTCGCATGGGTGTACGATTGGTCAGTTTGACAACGAAGCGCTGTTTTATCTAAGAGCAAGAGGGATTGGTGAAGAATCTGCACGTATCCTGTTGGTTCATGCCTTTGCATTTGATGTAACCACACGTTTCTCTAACGAAATTGTTCGGAAATATGTTGAAGAGCTTGTAGAGGAAAGCCTGAGAACAAGTTAAATCCATATTGGATTATACTGATTTTAAAATATGGCGTTTACTAATGAAGTAGACGCCATATTTTTTTTATGCGACCGATGGAATCGTAGTCATTATATCAATTGACATTTTCCTTCTTGTTGCTTTTAGTTGGATGGAAGAGCTTGTAATTGTATTGAGAAGAAATGCCCAAAAGATGTTGTACATCGCGGGGTATATATGGTATGATGCATGGGGACCAAATTCGCCCTTCTCACGGTGTTACAACGGATCTTAGTCGGAGTTTTAACGTTACTTGTTCGCTTGTAACCGAAGAAGCACCGAGCAAGCACCGAAGAAGCACCGAGGAAGTGTCGAACAAGATACCCATTAGGTCTTTCTTTCTTCCCTAGATAGAATCACAATTGAAATTTATATTTTCTTTGGTACCCGGTCGAAGTTTTGCTAATACTTCTTTCGTAAATTTAAACTCAAATTTGGCAAGGAGAGAAACGAAAGCGTTACTGGATGTAAATAGAAGGAAAAGAGACTATTATTAAAAGGAGACTATTATTAAATGCAAAAAGCTTCCAAATTTTGGAAGCTTTTTTAGAGCGAAAGACGAGATTCGAACTCGCGACCCCAACCTTGGCAAGGTTGTGCTCTACCAACTGAGCTACTTTCGCGTTGATGCTACAAAAATAACGCATTCATTCGTATTCTGCAAGAGAAAAAGCAAAAAATGTTAATTTAAATCGATCGCATCAACGCAATTAATACCATCTATTGCAGCAGAAATGATACCTCCGGCATAACCAGCACCCTCACCACACGGATAAAGCCCCTTGACCTGAGGATGTTGTAAATCTTCTTTATTTCTAGGAATACGGATCGGTGAAGACGTACGGGATTCGACCCCAACCAAAATAGCTTCATTGGTGTAATAACCTTTCATCTTTTTGCCAAAGATAGGCAAAGCACCTTGTAAGGCTTTGTGAACAAAAGACGGCAATACTTCGGTTAGGTCTGCGGAGGCTGTTCCGGGTTTGTAAGAATTCTCTGGTAAGTCGAAAGACACCCGACCTTCGACGAAATCAACCATGCGTTGTGCTGGAGCAATCAGGTTGCCACCGCCTATCGCAAAAGCTTTTTGTTCAATCTCCTTCTGAAAATTGAGTAATGCAAACGGATCTGTTTGTGCGTCGGCAACATCCGCTAGGTTTATTTGGATAACAGTGCCTGAATTAGCGTGCGGGTTATTTCGTTTAGATGGGGACCATCCATTGACAACAATTTCGTTTAAATCAGTCGCACAGGGAGCAATGACACCTCCAGGGCACATGCAGAAAGAAAATACACCACGGTCATTAACCTGTTCCACTAAGCTGTAATAGGCAGGCGGCAAATGCTCGCTTCTAACCTGACAGTGGTACTGTGCCTGATCAATAATTTTCTGAGGATGCTCGATGCGCACTCCTAAAGCAAATGGTTTGGCTTCAATCAGCCAATTATTACGGTGGAAAAGCTCGAAAATATCGCGAGCAGAGTGCCCTGTCGCTACGATAACGTGATCGGCTTTGATGTGTTCGCCACTGGCTAACTTGACGCCACGAACTTGCCCAAAAGATTCTAAAATGTCGTCCACACGCTGGTCAAAGTGAAATTCACCACCAAACTCAAGGATACTGTCGCGCATGGCTTCAATAATATGCGGTAGTTTGTTTGTGCCAATGTGTGGTCGGGCATTGACTAGAATATCTGTGGTGGCACCATGAGAGACAAATAGTTTGAGAACTTTGTCTACATCCCCCCTTTTATTGGAACGTGTATATAGTTTTCCATCCGAGTATGTCCCCGCGCCACCTTCACCAAAGCAGTAATTCGATTCGGGATTTACAATGCCTTCACGATTTAGCTTCGCAAGATCACGTCTACGGTCTTGTACTTTCTTACCACGCTCAATGACAATTGGTTTGAGGCCACGTTCAATGCAGCGGATCGCGGCAAATATACCAGCAGGCCCTGCGCCTACAATAATAACCGATTTTCCATCTTTGACAGACTTGAAATTATTTTCGTAGATTTCAGGGATAGGCAGTTCATCGATGTAGTAAATAATGCGGGTGCGATAGATTACCTGCCTACTGCGGGCATCAATTGAACGTTTTCTGATTTTGTATCCTTTGATTTGCTGGGGTTGAACGCGTAGGGTCTTTATACCTTGTTGTAGAATATAGTGTCCATCCTCCATTTTTTCAGGTGGTATCGCAATTTCAATTTCTTTTTGCATAGTGTAAGGGGCTGGGTTTTTATCCCAAAACCGATACAAAGTTAATGAATATTGACTATTTGGAGATTTGGAAATAAAAATATTCTTATCTTAGTAAGAGCTTGGTATATGCTTTGATAGTGTAACCGTATAATTTGAATAGTATTTAATTCTTTGAACAATGAAAATTAAAAGATTTTTGGTCGCCCTATGTGGTTTATTTGCATTAGTATCCTTAAACTCCTGCGGCTATAATACAATGGTCTCGCAAGATGAGAATGTTAAAGGAAAATGGGCACAAGTTGAAAATGCGTATCAACGTCGTGCAGATCTTGTTCCGAATTTGGTCAATACCGTAAAAGGAGCGGCAAAACATGAAGAAAGCACCTTGACCGCAGTTGTTGAAGCGAGAGCTAAAGCAACCTCTGTAACGATTAATGCGGATGATTTGTCTGCAGAAAATATCGCTAAATTTCAAAAAGTTCAAGACGAATTCAGTGGTTCATTGAGTCGCCTTTTGGCTTCCGTTGAAGCTTATCCTGACTTAAAGGCGAACCAAAACTTTTTGGAACTTCAAGCGCAATTAGAAGGTACTGAAAATCGTATTTCGACAGAGCGTAGAGCCTATAATGAAGCTGTACAGCAATATAACACAACAGTACGTAGCTTTCCCAACAATTTAATGGCCGGCATGTTTGGATTCAAAGCAAAAGGTACATTTACCGCTGCTCCAGGTTCTGATAAAGCGCCAACGGTGTCATTCTAAGCAACTTGACAGCAATGAATGGGACGATGGATGATGCGGCTTTCGTAGAAGCTCATCATCCATTTTTTTTCGTTTCTTAATTAGGAAATATTTTTTGGACATCGATTAACCTTTTGGTTACTCGTTAAAGAATATATAGATTATGGCTTTAAATTTTGAAGAACAAGATAAAATCGTACACGCCATTAATGTGGCCGAGAATGAGACTTCTGGTGAAATCCGTGTGGTAGTCGAAAATCATTGCCCCGATGAGGTACATGATCGCGCAACTTATTATTTTTCCAAATTAGGCATGTATAAAACAGTATTGAAAAACGGTGTTCTTATTTATATTGCATTGGAAGATCACAAGTTTTCCATTATTGGAGATAAAGGAATTCACCAGCGCGTCGAAAGCGATTTTTGGAACAGTACCAAAGATCTGATGGTGGCTGAGTTTAAGGAGGAGCGTATTGTTGAGGGCTTAGTTAGAGGGATCGAACATGCAGGCAAACAGTTAGCAAAATTCTTTCCCCGAGAGCATGATGATATCAATGAACTGCCCAATGATGTCGTGTTTGGGGATCGTTAATAATCAACTAACAAGCGACAGCCGCGCAGCTAATGCTTGTGTCATAAATGAATAAAAATAAATAGCCCCGAAACTTCGAGGTTTACCGATCTCGCCGATAGAAGCACGATGAATTGCTTAAGGCGGACAAAAAAATAATAGAATGAAATTTGTATTGAAATTATTTTCCCTGATTCGAATAACCGCTTTGGCAATATTGCTTTGCACATTGTCCATAGCTTCCGTATCGGGCCAAGATTTCCCGGAAGCACCAAACAGACTTGTCAATGATTATACCAATACGTTGACAGCGAATCAAAAGCAATTATTGGAACAAAAGTTACTGGCTTTTGAGGATTCTACATCTACGCAAATCGCGGTGGTTATGATGAATTCTACGGGAGGCTATGATATTTCTGATTACGCAGTACGATTAGCGAAGAAATGGGGAATTGGCAATAAAAAATACAACAACGGTATTTTATTGTTGGTCGCACTTGGGGATCGCGCGGTGACCATTCAGACTGGATATGGGATAGAGGGAGCTGTTCCCGACGCGATTGCCTACCGCATTATCGAGAATGATATTAAGCCTGCATTTCGTCAAAGAGATTATTACAAGGGAGTGGATGATGCGACCAGCTCCTTAATATCCTATACAAAGGGTGAATATAAAGCTGATCCAAAGCAACCAAAGGGAAAAAGCTCGGGATCTGTTATGTTCGTGATCATTATTGTGATCATCTTAATTGTTATTTTCTCGAATCGAGGTGGCGGCGGCGGTGGTGGCCGGCGCGTCATGAATGGGCGTGGTGCTTCTGATGTATTTTGGTGGACATTGCTGAGTGGCCTTGGTGGTGGCGGCGGACGAAGTGGTGGCGGCGGATTCGGTGGTGGATCGGGCGGTGGATTTGGCGGATTCGGCGGTGGTGATTTTGGCGGTGGCGGTGCATCTGGCCGTTGGTAACATCTTTGCTAAAAAATGTTAAATAGCGCTTCCATGAACTGGAAATGTTTTACATTTATGTGGAGTATATAATTATGAAAAAGAGAATATTAATGGGTTTAAGCTTTTTACCAGCCATATTAATGGCGCAAGAAAGCTACACAGTGACAGGGAAAGTAAACGCTACTTCGGATAAAGCGAAGGTGTTTATGCAATACATTACCAATGCAACCCGGCAGACAGATTCTGCGATGGTCGTAAAAGGTGAGTTTAAGTTCAATGGGCAGGTGGCCTCACCAACCAAAGGTATGATGATCTATTCACCAGAAGGCTTATCTTTTGCTGAACTTAGAAATAGTCAAAAGCAGCCTGAAACGGCACAGCTATATCTTTCTAAGGGAGTTATCAAAGTCGATGCAACCAAAGGGTTTAAAGATGCAACTATTTCGGGTACAACGCTCAACGATGATCTCATGCAGTATAGGGCTTTTGTAAAACCTTATTCGGACGCATTCGAAGCGTTGAATCAGCAATATTATGCTGCTTCTGATACACAAAAACAGGATCCTAGTTTCATTGAAAGTTTACAAAAGCAAGCTGGTGAGATTTCTGAAAAAATGGAAAAATCAGATGCAGAATTTATAAGCAAAAACCCGAAGAGCTGGTATACATTGGATTTATTGTCTGACAATCTCAATGGGGAGAATGTTACTGAATATGTAACCTCTTTCGAAAAATTATCTCCGGAATTAAAAAGTTCTGAAAAAGGGAAGGAGTTGGCTGATCGTATTCAGAAATTGAAAGCCGTGGCTGTTGGTGCCATAGCACCGGACTTTACGTTGCCGGATACCACAGGGAAAAATATTTCCTTATCATCTTTAAGGGGTAAATATGTCTTGTTGGACTTTTGGGCAAGCTGGTGCGGTCCTTGCCGTCACGAGAATCCGAACGTGGTCGCAGCTTTCAATAAATTTAAAGACAAAGGTTTTACAGTATTTGGTGTATCTTTAGATAATCCTGGTAAAAAGGATGCATGGGTGAAAGCCATCCATGATGATAATTTACAGCAATGGCCACATGTTTCAGACTTACAGGGCTGGAAATCTGCTCCGGTCAAATTGTATGAAGTGCGTGGTATTCCACAAAACTTCCTGATCGATCCGTCGGGCAAAATTGTCGCATCAAATCTAAGAGGTGAAGCGTTGGAGACGAAGCTGGCTGAATTATTGAAATAACTTAATTTGTTTTCGGTCGCCATGAGACCTTTAATAGCCCCTAATTGTTAAACTCACGTGATATGAGGATGCAATTAGGGGTTTCTTCTTAAGGAAACAAAAAAATTATAATAATGAATAAGATAGTATTTCTGATTATATTTTTGTGGAGTGTGATTGCCTCGTGTAGTGGTGATAAAGTTAAGGGTGTTCCTGTTGTCAACTTAGAAGCACTTCACGCCATTCCTCTGGATCATTCTATTGATCAATTGGCGAAGGACACGACCTTTATTGACGTTACGCTTCCACCAAATGCCAGAATCGATCAGCTCTCCCAAGATGAACTGGGAAAACTAAAAGCTGCTGCCTATCGCTTTTATCAGCATGTCACCTTAGAAGATAATCAATATCGCGTTAACCTTAAAAATCCTGAGGTTTTGCACTTATCTGATCAGGTGGTTCGAGCCTATGAACAAGCTATAAGTAATACGAATCATTTTGCTGACTCGATGGCAAAAGCAGGTCAAGCCATACAATTGCCCCCTGTGTCTGAGCAATATCTAAATAATTTGCTTAAGTAGTCGTTTTTATAAGATCGTGTGCTATAGTAAGTTTTGTGTTAATAAAGCTAAAGTAATTAAGAAGCAAGTAAGTTTCCTCTATAGTTGCAATAGTGTTTTGAGGAGATCTGTATAAAGTCAAAAAAAAGTGGCTATCCAAAAGGTTGGACAGCCACGTTCTTTTTATATTAAGCCAAGACTAAACGATATCTCTTACAGCGAAAGGATCTCGATGATACGAAGCAGATCTTCGTTCATTTTTACATGGTGTTTGATGGCGCTTTTAAAAGGAGTAAATCTTACCTCACTGCAGATTAGTCCGGCCATTTCACCTCTGCGGCCTTGTAGTAAAGCCTCTACGGCAGCTACGCCAAGCCTGCTTGCTAAAACACGATCCATACATGTTGGACTTCCACCACGTTGAATATGTCCTAAAATAGAAAGCCTAACATCGTAATGTGGGAAATTTTCCTTGATTTTTTCTGATACAACCATACCGCCTTCTTTATCACCTTCAGCAACGATAATGATACGGGATGATTTATTTTTACGCGTCTTGTCGAGCCTTTTCATGATTGCGTCATAGTCCACTTCAAACTCAGGAACCAAGACTGCTTCGGCGCCGGTACTGATTCCTGAACGGACGGCAATAAGACCTGAATCGCGTCCCATTACTTCTATCACAAATAGTCTATCGTGAGACTCGGCAGTATCTCGAATTTTGTCTACGGCTTGTATAACAGTATTAATAGCTGTATCATAGCCAATAGTAAAGTCTGTGCCGGCCAAATCGTTATCGATCGTTCCTGGAAGGCCAATAATAGGGAAATCAAATTCTTCAATAAATTTGGATGCGCCCGTAAATGTACCATCCCCGCCGATAACCACCATGGCATCAATACCGTGGCTGCGTAAGTTTTCATAAGCCTGTTTACGTCCTTCTATCGTTTTAAAGGCTTCGCTACGGGCAGTTTTAAGGATAGTGCCGCCACGTTGTATGATATTCGCTACAGATTTGGCATCCATCGGGACAATCTCTCCATTAACAAGGCCATCATAACCTCTTCTTACGCCAAATACTTCAAGATTATTGTAGATTCCTGCCCTAACAACAGCGCGGATACCAGCATTCATTCCTGGAGCATCTCCTCCAGATGTCAAAACAGCAATTTTTTTAATGTTACTCATACGTACTCAAACTTAGCTATTTTCAAGCGTATATACAATTATATTTCCTTTATTACCAGTTGCCAATAATGCTATTGGCTACTGGTAATGGCTTTTTTCAACCACTTTAGTTCGGGTTAAGCTAAAGATAATGCAAATTTAATAATTACCTAATCTGCTCATGTATGCTATTCTTTTCGAATCTCTCCAATCGTATACCGACTATTTCTTTGCCTTAAAAGCGTCAATTCCACTTTGAAGGAAAGCAATATATTCTGTAACGTTATAGTTTGCGCCTGTTTTCGGAACCAATACGGTTCCAGATGAATCGACGATCACGTATAGTGGTTGTGAATTGCTGTCGAAAGCTGATGCTTGGAAATCACTGTTTTTGTTTCCTATAGTTTTGATTTTTTTGCCACTATATTTTGAAACGAATTGTTCGTTTGCCGGTAATTCTGTTTTATCATCGACAAATAATTCAGCCATAATAAACTCTTCTTTCAATAGTTTGGCAACTGCGGGATCAGTCCATACATTGGCTTCCATTTTTCGACAATTGACACAATTCCAGCCTGTAAAATCAATTAATACCGGTTTATTCTGTTCTTTTGAAGCTGCGAGAGCCTCTTCATAATCATAATAAGGATCAAATCCTTTTGGTGTGCCCCGTTCATGAAAGATATCAGCGTATTTTTTAACCTTGCCATCATTGTGTGCAGGAGTGGCTGCCATTCCTGCCGACAGGTCAAAGTCCTGTGTTGCCGAAGGTGGCAAGAAGGCTGAAATTGATTTTAGCGGAGCTCCCCATAGGCCTGGAACCATATAGACAACGAAGGAAAATACAATGATTGCGAGAATAGTTCTCGGTACAGAGAGGAATTTTAATTCGCTGTCGTGTGAAAACTTGATCTTTCCAATAAGATATAAGCCCATCATACTAAAGATAGCAATCCATAGCGATAAGAATACTTCTCGATCCAGCCAATTCCAATGGTAAGCCAAATCTACATTTGATAAGAATTTCAGCGCCAGTGCGAGCTCTAAGAACCCAAGTACAACCTTGACCGAATTTAGCCAGCCACCTGATTTTGGTAGGGATTTTAACATCGAAGGGAACATCGCAAACAAACCAAAGGGAATTGCAAGAGCTATAGAAAAACCAAGCATACCGACTGCTGGACCTAAGCGTTCTCCTTTTGAAGCCGCTTCGACCAATAAGGTGCCAATAATGGGGCCAGTACAGGAGAAAGAGACCAGTGAAAGGCTAAATGCCATAAAGAAAAGTCCCACAAGACCGCCTTTGTCGGATTTGGCATCCATTTTATTGACGAAAGAACTTGGTAGCGTGATTTCAAAAGCACCAAAAAAGGACGCGGCAAAAACAACCAATAACAGGAAGAATAGGAAATTAAATACCCCGTTTGTCGATAAAGCATTCAAGGCATCTGAACCGAAGGAAATCGTAATAATCATTCCCAATGCGACATAAATCACAATAATAAAGAGGCCATAAAGGAGAGCCTTACTGATACCGCTTGCGCGGCTTCCAGCCTGTTTTGTGAAATAACTTACGGTAAGGGGGAGCATTGGAAATATACAAGGCATGAGCAGCGCTGCAAAACCTCCTACTAAGCCGGCAATAAATATGCTCCAAAGTGATTTCTTTCCCGTTTCTGAATTGCCTGAGGAGGCGTTTTTTTTAGCTGGCGCGATTTTACTGCTATCCTGGCTAACCATCGTGTCGGGTGAGGCTGTAAAATTAAGGTCTTCCGGTACTGCTTCAACTGCATTAGATGTATCCGGTGATGATTCAAATTGAAGTCCTTCTGTACTTACTAAGCTATCTTGAGTCGATGCAAGCGCCGCTTTTGTTAATGAAAGACTGAAAAATGCAATAAGAAGTAAAATGAATGTATTTTTTAACATGTGTATGTATTTCAGATGTTAGGTTCAAAAATAAAAAAAGGCGATGAGAATCGCCTTATTAATTTATCCGTATATAATCATTTTTACTATTTGATTGTCACAGCAAAAGCATATTCATCTGGAGGAAGACATTGTGAAGCGTCACATGCTTGCCACTCGACTGTACCTTTAACTGTTGCAGTACCTTTGTTTAAAGTTACTTTTTGTTGAAATATCACTTCATTTGTAAAGTAACCTACATCCATTTTAAATACGTCTTCATGTTTGATTTTTGGTTTTGGCTCAGCAGTTTTACCAACCACGGTATAATCAGCCGCTTTAGCAAAGGTGAAAGAAGTTGGAATAGGTCCCCCATCTTTTATATTTTGTGAATAAATGTGCCATCCATTTTGGATGGTAGCTTTTACATATACGACAGCTTCTTTGTTATTTAACTTTTTGCTGGCCACTGTCCATTTTACTGGTTTGTGAATTTGAGCGAATGCTCCCGTAACTGCAAAAATCACTGCAGTCATTAACAGTATTAATTTTTTCATCAGACTTTAATTTGTTCTTTCCTTTTTCCGCTACAATTATTGCAGTGTGTTATTTTATTAGATACGTTGGGTGAATAAAGGTTTAATCACGCTTTTGACAAAGTTAGAACAAAGCTTTGATATTTCGAAAATGGGTTCTCCTTTTTTTGTAAAAGATTAAGAGATAAGATGTGTAATCTCTTTAATGTCAAATTCTTGTAATCGGTTATCTAATAAAATCTTTAGTTTACCTTCGGCAGATACCTGCTGAATGATTCCTTTTCGCTCGCTTCCTGCGATCAAAAATGGTTTTTCTTCGCCTTTCCAGAATAATAATTCGTTGTATTTGTTTAGTTGATAGTGGGATCCTTTGTTAAAAAGGTTCAAATATTCCTGTTGTATGCTTAGATACAACTCATGCGCTAAATTCTTTATGTCGTAATCGGCTCGATCGGTTAGGCATGCTAAAGAAGTTATTGTTGATGTTGTGTCAAAATTAGTTTGATTAATATTAATCCCTATTCCTATGATAGCGCTATTGATATTATGGCCTTTTAATGAATTTTCAATTAAAATGCCGGCTATTTTCTTTGAATTGATGTAAATATCATTGGGCCATTTTACGGCTACAGGCTGCTCAATTTTAGTTTTTAACCAGTTGGCGGTGGCAATGGCGATAGTAGCCGAAAGTGAGAATTGTTGCGCTATTGGTAAGAAATAGGGCCTTAAAAGGATAGATGTCGTGAGATTCTTCCCCGGTTCACTGATCCATGAGCTTCCTCGCTGGCCTTTACCTTGGAACTGTTCTTCTGCTAAAATGGCAGTCCCTTCCGCTAGTGGCTTGAATTTTGACAATAATTCCCTGAGATAATCGTTTGTAGAGGCGACTTTGTCAAGATATATTGTATTTTGGCCAATGATAAGTCCCGAAATATTGTTATTTTGCAAACTGAAAGTATTAAATAAATATTAAGTCAAAACTATCATATTTTTTAATGAGTAAAAATAAAAGTACAGAATTGTCCCAACGTCTATCAGAAATTATCGTTTACGGTATGCAAGAAAAGAAAGCAAACGAGATTGTTCGTTTGGATTTAAGAGATCTTCACAGTTCTGTTTCTGATTATTTTGTTATTTGTCATGCTGATTCCAACATTCAGGTCAATGCGATAGCAAAAAGTGTCGAAGACGAAGTTTTCAAGACATTTGGTCAAGAACCCCAATATAAAGAAGGACAATCCAATGGTGAGTGGTTGATTTTGGATTTTGTGGATGTGGTTGTACATATCTTTAAGACCGAAAAGCGAGCGCATTATGGTATCGAAGATTTATGGGGAGATGCAGAGATTCAGCATTTCCAAAGCGCCTAATTGTCTTCAATTAAAATTTATCAAGAAAATATAATTACGATATAATGAAAAAAATCCCGAGTAGTAAGGTAAGCCCAAAACCGCCAAAGTTTAATTTTGTGTGGCTTATGATTGCCATGTTTTTAGGTTTTTTTGCCTTACAGTACGTTTTTGGAGAAAACCCAGCTAAGGAAATTAGCTATAGCGATTTTGAGACACGCATGTTGAACACGGGCTCTGTAGAGCGCCTTGTCGCTTATAAGAAGAATGATCTTGTAGAGGTTGAGGTGTATCTGAAGAAAGGCTGGAAGGATAACCCTAGTTTTAAGGATGCTGTAAAGACCTCCGATCCTTTACCAAGTTTATCTGGGCAAGAGGACAAAGGACCACAATATATTTTTAAGGATGCTTCTCCTGATGTTTTGGAGAAAAAGTTAGCTGCCTCGCAAGCTGAGTTAGCACCTGGTACACCAAAGGTACAATTAACGTATGATGACCGTTCTAATCCATGGGCTAGCTGGTTTATCACCTTTATGTTGCCATTATTGGTGTTGGCTGCGATCTGGATTTTCTTGATGCGCCGTATGGGCGGAGGTGCCGGCGGTGGTGGCGGTGCTATCTTCAATATTGGTAAATCAAAAGCTCAATTATTTGATAAAGAGGCTCAGATCAATATTACATTTAATGATGTGGCGGGTCTTGAAGAGGCGAAGCAGGAAGTGATGGAAATTGTCGATTTCTTGAAAAATCCGCGTAAGTATACAAATCTTGGAGGTAAAATTCCTAAGGGAGCATTGCTTGTAGGGCCTCCAGGAACAGGTAAGACATTGCTAGCGAAAGCTGTAGCTGGTGAGGCTCAAGTGCCATTCTTTTCACTTTCGGGATCCGACTTTGTGGAAATGTTTGTGGGAGTGGGTGCATCTCGTGTTCGTGATTTATTTAAACAAGCTAAAGAGAAAGCGCCTTGTATCATTTTCATTGATGAGATTGACGCAATTGGCCGTGCTCGTGGCAAGAATTCAATGATGGGTGGAAATGACGAGCGTGAAAATACGTTGAATCAATTGTTGGTTGAGATGGATGGCTTTGGCACGGATTCGGGTGTTATTATTTTAGCAGCTACTAACCGTATCGACGTATTGGATACCGCATTGTTGCGTCCGGGACGTTTCGACCGTCAAATTTCGATTGATAAGCCAGATTTGATCGGACGTGAACAAATTTTTAAAGTGCATCTTAAGCCGCTGAAATTGTCGGCTGAGGTTGATGCCAAAAAATTATCTGCACAGACTCCTGGTTTTGCAGGAGCAGAAATTGCCAATGTATGTAATGAGGCCGCACTTATTGCTGCCCGTAAAAATAAACCGGAAATTGATATGCAAGATTTTCAGGATGCAGTTGATCGCGTGATCGGTGGTCTTGAGAAAAAGAATAAAATTATCTCTCCGGAAGAGAAACGTATTGTGGCTTATCATGAAGCTGGGCATGCTATTGCTGGCTGGTTTTTGGAACATGCAGATCCTTTGGTTAAAGTATCTATTGTTCCACGCGGTGTGGCTGCTTTGGGATACGCACAATATCTTCCCCGCGAGCAGTTTTTATATACGACCGAGCAGCTTATTGATAGCTTATGTATGACCATGGGTGGTCGTGTAGCTGAAGATATTACTTTTGGAAGGATTTCAACTGGTGCTCAAAACGACTTGGAGCGTATTACGCAGCTTTCGTATGCAATGATTGCGATATACGGTATGAATGATAAAGTGGGAAATGTTTCTTTCAGAGACAGCTCGGAGGCATCGTTCCAAAAGCCATATTCTGACAAAACGGCAGAGTTGATTGATGCAGAGGTTCGTAACTTGATCAGCGATGTTTATGCACGTACTAAACAGTTATTGCTGGATAAACGTGAAGGACTGATCAAAATAGCAGAGAAGCTATTGGAAAAGGAAATCCTCTTTCAATCGGATTTAGAAGAGATACTAGGGAAGCGTCCATTTGAAACCAAAACTACTTACGAGGAGTTTGTGAATGGCGCCGATGGTGGTGGTGTGCCACAAACAGATTTACCCTTAGATATTCATCCTGACGAAGCGCGATCCAGCGATGGTCCGAGTTCAGACAATCCGTCAAAAAAATTGAATTAATTTGAATGTTGCAGCGCTAGATGATTCTAGCGCTGCATTTATATATTTGCGCCATGAACGTGAAGAACGCAACTGCAAAGGAGGTAATGTTAAAACGGGTACGTCAGGCATTACTACAAAAAAATGATAATCCCCATCCGAACTTTAAGGAAACTGCTCTTTACCATGATGAAGATGAATTAGTGGATCTTGTTTTCGTGCGTGAATTGACCGCTGCGGGAGGCAAATTTCTATATTGTGATGGCGAGATTGGTCTGATTGAAAATTTGATTTCGTTGACCGAAGTAAATAGCATTAAAAATATCTATGCTTGGGAACAAGGTATTCAGAATTTACTCAGTCCTTATGGTTTTCCCTTTTTGAAAACAGAGAAGGATTTTGAATTGGCAAATGCCAGTATCACCTCCTGTGAGGCTTTAATAGCTCGTAATGGAAGTGTTATGGTGAGTAATGCAAATGCTTCCGGACGTCGGCTGAGTATATATCCCCCCATTCATATTGTCGTTGCCAAGGCTTCGCAATTGGTCTGGGATTTGAAAGATGCTTTGGCTTATATGCAGAAGCGTTACGGTCAGGAGATTCCGACAATGATCTCTACCATTACTGGTCCGTCCAGAACGGCTGATATTGAGAAGAGGTTGGTTTTGGGAGCACATGGCCCAAAAGAACTTTATGTTTTACTTTTAGAGGATCGATTCTAGAAATTATTATGCTATTAACTTATTTAACAGAAACGCCTGTTGCGAGTATTATCTTTTTTTTTACGATCGCCATTAGCGTCTATACTTTTTCACACGAACAACTTTTCGGCAAACTGATGTTGCATCCCTACAGTATTGCCCGCAACCGCAATGTCTTTACGATCCTGACCAGTGGTTTTGTACACAAGGATTGGGGACATCTGCTGTTTAATATGCTTACTTTTTACTATTTTGGATTTGGTTTAGAAGGTATACTTGCTGCTGCAAGTCCCTTTGGTCATATCTTATTTGCTGTTATTTATGTAGGCAGCTTGATTCTGAGCGATATACCAACGATCGTACAGCAGAAAAATAATCCAGGTTACTATAGCTTGGGTGCTTCAGGTGCTATCTGTGCGGTGCTGTTTAGTTATATTCTTTTCGATCCTAAGGTGACCATTGGGGTTATGATGATTATTCCAATGCCAGCTTACTTATTTGCATTTCTGTTTTTAGGTTATTGTGTATGGGCCTCCAAGAAGGGACATGACGGTATTAATCACGATGCTCATTTCTTTGGTGCGCTGTCGGGACTAATCCTGACAATCATCTGTTTTCCTTGGGTTGTCAAACATTGTCTGGCACAGTTCTAAAATTTTCCGTTCCAGGTTTCCCGATCTAAATTTCTGTATTGGATAGCTTCAGCAATATGGTGGTTGTCGATTGTAGCGCTATTTTCCATATCGGCGATTGTGCGGGCAACCTTCAGTATTCTATCGTATGCTCTTGCGGATAGGCTTAGACGCTCAATTGCAGTTTTGAGCAATTTCCTTCCGGCTTCATCAATCTGACATATTTCTCGCGTTAATCGGGTACTCATTTGCGCATTACAATGTACGTTTGGGAAGGATTTAAAACGTTCTTTCTGGATTTCGCGTGTCTGAATGACCCGACGGCGCACCGTACGGCTATCATCTACAGAGCGTGTCTTACTCAGTTCGTCAAATAGCACGGGGGTGACTTCGATGTGCAGGTCTATACGGTCTAAAAGTGGCCCGGATATTTTGCTTAGATAACGCTGCACGGTGTTAGTGCCGCAGATGCATTCTTTCTCTGGGTGATTGAAATATCCACAGGGGCAAGGGTTCATGGCAGCAATCAGCATAAAACTTGCGGGATACTCGACGGTAAGTTTAGCCCTTGATATCGTAATTTGACGGGATTCCAGCGGCTGACGCATGACTTCGAGGACACTCCGTTTAAATTCTGGCAATTCGTCAAGGAATAATACGCCATGATGAGATAAAGAAATTTCACCCGGCAATGGATTTGAGCCGCCCCCTACCATGGCTACATCGGATATTGTATGATGCGGAGAGCGAAAAGGCCGTGCAGTGACGAGGGAGTCTTTCGCCTTTAGATTTCCAGAGACAGAGTGTATTTTGGTCGTTTCTAGCGATTCGGCCATATTGAGCGGGGGAAGGATCGTTGGTAGTCTTTTTGCCAACATGGTTTTTCCTGCGCCTGGCGGACCTATTAAAATAAGATTATGTCCACCGGCTGCTGCGATTTCCAGCGCTCGTTTGATATTCTCCTGTCCTTGTACATCAGAGAAATCAACATCATAAATTGCCGTATCATCCTGGAAAAACGTTTGTATGTTAACTTTTGTAGGCTCGATTGTTACTGTATTATTGAGGAATCCCACTACTTGGGTCAGATTTTCTACACCAATAACATCGATTTCAGTGACTATAGCTGCCTCTTTTGCATTGGATCTAGGTAATATTATTCCTTTAAATCCTTCTTTGCGCGCCTGTAATGCAATTGGTAGAACACCACGTATGGGTTTAATACTTCCGTCTAACGATAGTTCGCCTAAAATAAGATAGTCTTCCAGATGGATATTTGTAATCTGCCCAGAAGATGCTAATATGCCGATTGCGATTGATAAGTCGTAACTTGAACCTTCTTTACGAATATCTGCGGGTGCCAAGTTGACAACGATCTTTTGGCGAGGCATGTGAAGTTGACAGGAATTAATGGCACTTTCGATGCGTCTTAAGCTTTCTTTAACGGCATTGTCAGGCAGGCCAACGATATAATAATGAAGGCCAGTAGATACGATTACCTCAACGGTAATTGTGCAGGCATTTATCCCATAGACGGCGCTGCAATAGGTCTTATTTAGCATAATTTTTATAATCGATTGATTTAAAGATACTAAAAAATTGAGTAAGTTAGTAATTGTGGGGTGAAATATTGATATCAGATATAAGATTACCAAAAAAATCATTATATTGTTAATATAGTTCCCTATTAATAATAGATAAAAAGCATTGTTTGGCAAACGATTTGCTTTGATAATTGTATTATTAACGAGGACTATATTCGTCTTAATAGAATTAGAACTTTAAAACAAAAAGAAATGAATGACACAAGTAAAGTAGCTTTGGCGTTGTTAGCCGGTCTTGCCGCGGGTGCCGCTTTGGGAGTTTTGTTTGCTCCAGACAAGGGATCAGATACAAGAGATAAAATAAATGATTCATTGAGCGATTTGAGTGATGCTATTCGTGAAAGAGCGGAGGAGCAATTTGATCAGTTGAATGATTTTAAAGAGAAAATTGTTTCTACATTGAAAGGTAAGTTGAATCAGGCAGAAGATGTGCTGGATGATGATATCATCGAACATGCATAGTTTGCAGATTATTCAAAAGAATAATTGGTGTAGAGTACATATTATCAGGCTATTTCGCGACATAGCTGTGTACGATAACTGCACGCTCTTCATAAGTATAGAGTAGTGCTGTGCTGCGGTAATCAGATACAGCGTTTTCGTTTTTTTCGTTATGGGCTGAAGTAGCCTGAATAAATTTTAAATGCATGGAAGAAGAAAAATTTTCACTTAGTGGTACGTTTCAAAAGACCAAGGAGTATATTGACTCCCAATTTAAACTTGTCAAATTAAAAACCATTGAACGTTCTTCTCGTTTAATTGCGAGTTTAGTGGTGGATGCAACTAAGCTTATTTTTAGCTTATTTGTTCTGTTTTTCTTATGTTTAGCGTTAGGTTTTTGGCTTGGTGAGTTATTGGGGAGCTATTCATTGGGTTTTTTGGCAACAGCGGGTATCTTTTTAGTGATCATTATCTTAATACGGGTTTTTGAGCCTATGCTGGAATCAAAATTTATGGATCTTTCCATTCGACGTTTTTTGGCTAAATGGAACGATGAAATTGAAGAAGAAGAGGAAGAAATGCGTACAGAAAAATTTGATAGAGAAAGGGCTACAAATGAACAATAAACAGACCAAAATACGTAATTTACAGGAACTTAAAGCTGAAATATTGCGCTTAAAAACATTAAAGAACGAGCAGGAAATCTACCTAAAGGCTCAGTTTACTTTGCTTAATAATAAAATAGAGGCCCCCATCCGTTTTTTCAATACTTTGAAAAATAATATCCCTGGCGCGAATATTATACAGCAGATGTTTGCTAAGAGTAATAATCCAGATTCTGATTGGTTAACAAAGATTTTACGTATCGGGGTACCCTTTGTAATGAACCGATTGTTTCTAAAAAATACAGGTGTTTTTAAAAAGGCGCTCATGTTGTTGTTATCGGAGCGTGCAGTAGGCCAGATCAATCAAGATAAGATTAGTGGTCTTATTGGAAAGTTAACGAGTTTTATTCGACCTAAAAAGAAGAAAAAGAATAAATTTGCTCAAGCGCAAAATGCAGCTATAAAGGATGAAGTCAATGAATACGGCATTCCTTCTTATAGTGAGACTTACTAATGAGGTGTTATTTTTGCTATTTGGCGATTTATTTTTGCAAAAAATCAGTGTAAGCGAGTTGAATACCCTCCCGAAGGTTGACTCTGTGCTTCCATCCGAGTGCATGTAGCTTTGATACATCCATGAGCTTGCGTGGTGTACCATCGGGTTTAGAACTGTCGAAAGTAATATTACCTGTGTACCCAATTACATCTTTAATCATTTCTGCGAGATCCTTTATACTTATATCTTCACCTATACCGATATTTACAAATTGCTTTTCGTTGTAATGATTCATTAAGAAGACACAAGCGTCTGCTAGGTCATCAGAGAATAGAAATTCTCTTAAAGGTGTTCCTGTACCCCAGATAACAACCTCATCTAAGTTATTGGCTTTCGCTTCATGAAATCTTCTAATCAACGCCGGTAACACATGTGAATTTTGCGGATGGTAATTGTCGTTAATTCCGTAAAGATTTGTTGGCATTACGGATATATAATTGCAGCCGTATTGATCCCGGAATGCTTCTGCCATTTTTATACCTGCAATTTTGGCGATTGCATAGGGCTCATTCGTCGGCTCTAGGATGCCTGTTAGCAACATGTCTTCTTTTAAAGGCTGGGGGGCCATCTTTGGATAGATACAGCTGGATCCTAAGAACATTAACTTTTTAATATTATTGTCGTAGGATGATTTGATGACGTTATTTTGAATGGCTATATTTTCGTAGATAAAATCAGCGCGATAGGTATTGTTAGCCATAATCCCACCAACCTTAGCGGCAGCGAGAAAAACATAATCAGGTCTTTCTTCCTTGAAAAAGTCAGCTACTGCTTGTTGATTGCGAAGATCTAATTCTTGAGATGTCCTAGTAACGATGTTGCTGTATCCCAGTTCTATTAATTTGCGATGTATTGCTGATCCGACCATTCCTCGATGGCCTGCTACGTAAATTTTAGCGTCTTTTTCCACGATAAGTTATTGAGTTTTGCAAACTTAGATAAATTGCTTTTTATATGCAATATAAATCGCCCGTATGAAAGTGATTTATTGATTGCTCTTTCTTTAGTCTATTGGCTTCATGATTTTTCGCCAATCAATGGTATGTTTCCTAGGATAATATTTATTTTTTTAAGCGGGAATATAAGGTTATTTTTGCGGGATATTTATTGAAAATGGGAAAAGACAAACTACGTAAATTTGCTGAAGTTGCTACTTTTGAAAATGTAATTCAACTTGACGCAGGCAAAGAATATAAAGGAAAATGGGCTGAGAAGCAATTTGGTAACAATAATCCGGTTGTTTTGGAGCTTGCTTGTGGTAAAGGTGAGTACACTGTTAATCTAGCAAGATTGTTTCCGGAAAAAAATTTCATCGGTATCGATTTTAAAGGTAATCGTATTTGGCGTGGAGCCAAGACAGCTTTGGAGGATGGCATTCGGAATGTTGCTTTTCTTCGAATACAAATTGAGACTATTCTTGAACATTTTGCTGAAAATGAAATTGATGAAATTTGGATTACCTTTCCGGATCCTCAGCCTCAGGATAGCCGGGAGAAGAAACGGTTGACTGGACCTAAGTTTTTGGATCGCTATAAAATTATCATGAAGCCCGAAGGGATGATGAATCTGAAAACGGATAATGATGGTTTTTATGCCTATACATTGGAGCAGATTGATCTACGGAATCTGAAAAAATATAAAGAAACGACAGATCTTTACCATTCGGAACTAGTGGATAATGTTTTATCCATTAAAACATATTACGAACGGAAGTATTTGGCGCATGACAAGAACATTAACTATGTGAAGTGGAGTTTTGAAAAACGATAACGAATAAATTTACTTCAAAATAGAAAGTCTAAACGAAAGTTTGGACTTTTTTTGTTTTCTTCCGGAGGTGTGGATCTAAAGGCCTGATCGCTCGATTTTAAGCCTTATTGGCAGCTGCGCCCTTGGTGGAATCTATTTTTTCGTATTATACATGAAGGTTGTCTCATGCTTTCTGTATTGTTTGCATATTGTAGTATATATATTTAGTGAGAAGTCCTAATAGCTGCTAAAAGCAGCTGAGAAATTTGCTTAAAACTTTCTTGGAATACCTTCTTCCCTACAGTTGCAGTAATTTTATATGTCCTTTAGGTTCACTTGACTCTTGTGTTGTGTGTTCTGATGTGCGGTTTTAAATAATTTCGATTTATTTCGTTTTTTAAATATTATTAATTATTTTCGATTTGGAAAATAAAAAATAACCAAAAGAAAGAGCACTTTATAGTGTGCCTAATGCGTGATAATCCCTTCATAGTGGGCTTCAAAGCATTTTACTAAAGATTGAAACAGTAATAGTGTGCCTAAAGGAAATGCTATTCGAAATAATTGTTAACAAAAAGAAAACATTAAGTTAAAGCAAACTTTTTGTTAGGGATATATTTTTGTGCCAAATTGAAAATTAACAATTTACACCAATAACTATGTTTAGTATTAACCCTATCCAAATTAATCTAAGGCACTCCTCCTCGAAAGTGCTATTTGTGGCCTTAGCAATTGCCTGCAATATGGATGTAGCTGGGGCAGCGGTTCCATTAGAACGGGGCCACGGCGTTTTTCATTATTTTAATCAGGGGAAGATTAAAATCAAAGGAAAAGTTGTCGATAATAAAACGAAGGAGCCATTGGCTTCAGTATCGATACTTTCAGGTGGGGTGACGAAGGGTTCTACGGATCGAAATGGTAATTTTGAGGTAGATATCGAAGCTGGGGGGAAAGTCCGTTTTCAGATGATCGGATATGAGGCTCAAACAAGGGCATACGATGCTGCGCAAACAAATGTTCACATTGGTTTAAATCCAACATCTGAAGCACTTGATGAGGTTGTGGTCACTGCATTGGGGATTAAAAGACAAGAGAGAGAGTTAGGGTATGCGACAACAGTCGTGAAAGGCGAACAATTAACTGATGCACTTTCCAATAACTGGAGTGACGCGTTGTCGGGAAAAGTGGCTGGATTGAATTTAATGCGTTCAAATGCTGGTCCTACGGGGTCTACCAAAATTATTTTGAGGGGTGAGACGAATTTGAATGGAGACCCTGGGGCATTGATCGTTGTTGATGGTGTCGTTGTAAATGAAGGAAGCGGACGTAAGACGGCAAATTTGGGCGAAAGTACTTATGGTACAGGATCCGATAATATGCCTGCTGACTACGGTTCAGGTATAGATGATCTCAATCCGGAGGACATAGAAAATATAACGGTGCTAAAAGGTGCCAGTGCTGCGGCCTTGTATGGACAACGTGGTGCAAATGGGGCTATTATGATCACAACGAAGTCTGGTGCAAAAGGTAAAAAAGGTATCGGGGTTACAGTAAATTCCAATACTTCGCTTGAAGCCATTAACCGTATGCCTGATTTACAGTATGAATATGGACAGGGATTGGATGGTGCTGATTATTATTCTTATGGTACAACAGAAGATGGTACAAGCACTTCGGGGACAAGTTCCTCCTACGGGCCGAAATTTGATGGTCAATATTTCTATCAATATGATCCGGTTACACAAAAAGTCGGAACGGAACGAACGCTTTGGCGTCCGTATAATAACTTGAAGTCTTTTTTTGATGTCGGAAAAACATTCACCAATTCGGTGAGTATAGACGGTGGAACAGATAAAACATCAGCCCGGTTTTCAGCGACCAATGTAAATAATACCTGGATCGTTCCAAATACGGGTTATAAAAGGAATACCGTAGCGTTGTCGGTCAATTCAAAAGTAAGTGATAAGCTTCAGATCAATGCTAAGGTAAATTATACGAATAAATGGTCTGACAATCTGCCGGGAGCTGGATATGGAAACCAATCTTTGATGTATTGGTTTATTTTCTGGCAGCCAAATGCGGATATGAATTGGTTGAAGGATTATTGGGTGCAGGGGGCAGAGGGACAGAAAATCAAGTATCCATTTTCTTCCTATCCCGAAAATCCGTATGCTATATCTCGAGAGTTTATCAATGGTACTGATCGCCAGGGTGTAACGGGGAATGTTCAAGCCAATTATCAGTTTAATAAACATTGGAATTTGATGTTGCGGAGTTCTTTGGATATGGCTTATGAGAATAGAGAACAAAAAAGGCCTTACGATGCGGGGGCAAAAATGCCTTATGGTAGTTACCGAACCCAGTCCATTTCATCGCGGGAAACCAATTTGGATTTTTTATTAAAATATGAAAATGAGATAAACAAAGATTGGAAGGTGTCCGGAACAGTTGGCGGTAGTACGAATGATAATCGTTATCATAAAGATGAAATGCGTGCAGATTCTCTCACGTATCCAGGAGTTTATGTAATGGCCAATGCAAAAGGACCTATTCTTAACTTACCTTATAAAAGTCATGTGCAAAGAAATGGTGTCTATGGACTTTTTACTGCAGCCTATAAGAACTTCTTATATTTAGACGGAACTTATCGTATTGACTGGGCAAGTACATTGGCGTCTGCAATGGCACCAGATAAGAAAAAATATTTTACTTACCCATCCTTAAATGCAAGCTTAATCGCTTCAGAATTATGGAAATTGCCAAAGGTTATTAATTATGCGAAACTGCGGGGTTCGATTTCAGGTGTGGGAAGTGGTGGAGATGATCCTTATATAATTGATTTTTCTTATGAAAATGCTGGTGGCCAATATCCTGGCGGGCTACAGGTTCCAACATTGATTGTAAATCCTTACTTGCAACCATTACGTACACAATCCATCGAATTTGGTACAGAGGTGCGTATGTTTAAGGATAGATTTGGTTTTGATTTTGCTGTTTATCAGAGTAATACACGGAATCAACAATTGAGAAGGACTATTGATGCTTCTACCGGTGGTAGGCAGAAAGTTGTCAATGCAGGAGAGGTTAGAAATAAAGGGATAGAATTGGCCATGGATGGTACTCCAATTAAAATGAAAGATGGGTTTAATTGGAAAGTATTCGCGACATTCTCTATGAATCAGAATAAAATTATGTCCTTGGCAGACTCGGCTATGATTCTTCAGACAGGACCTGTAGCAGGTGGTCAGTTAGTGGCGAAAGTAGGTGGGTCAATGGGCGATTTATATGGTATTGGTTATAAAAGATCTCCAGATGGACAAATTATTTATGATAGTAAAAGCGGTGTCGCCTTATTGACCGATGATGTGGTTTACTTAGGGAATACGATTCCTAAAGGAAAAGTAAGTTTAGGTAATGAATTTAGATATAAAGGTTTCCGACTGAATTTATTGTTTGATGCACAATTTGGTGGGGTTGCCCATTCCTTGACGCATTATAAATTGGCAGAACAAGGAAAAACAAAAAATACCCTACCAGGACGTTATAGTGGAATTATCGGAAATGGTGTCGTGCAAAATCCGGACGGTACTTATCGTAAAAATGATATCATTGCAACCAATGTGGATGAATATTACCGCTCTCATTACGGGCAGGATAATGCGGAAGGAAGTACCTTTTCTACAAACTTTATCAAGTTTAGGGAAGCTCGATTTGATTACTCCTTTTCAAAAGCTTTTGTTAACCGCTTGAAATTACAAAAGGCCTCAGTCGGTGTTTATGGAAGAAATCTTGTGATTTGGTCAAAATGGCCAAACTTTGATCCGGAATTTGGTACGTTGTCGGGGACAGATATTGTCAAAGGATTTGAAATTGCTCAATTCCCTTCTACGAGAACTTACGGTTTTAACTTAGTTGTAGGCTTTTAACATTATAGACAATGAAACAATCTTTCAATTTCATAGGCATGATCCTAATTGCGATTGCAACGTTTTTGCAATCGTGCGATAAAAATTTCGAAGACATTAATACAAACCCAAATAACAGTGTGAACGCTTATCCATATCAATTAATGCAGCCTGCATTTAGGGATCTCGTTGCATCTAATATGTCTCGTAATCGCTCATTAAATAATGAGTTGATGCAGATAACGGTCAGTATAAGCGATGGTGAGTACCGCATATTCCGTTATGATATACGTAATACAGTTTCTGATGGTCCCTGGAATTCCATCTATCCAGAACTAAAAAATGTGAAAGAAATTTACAGATTAGCGGATGGTGGAATCAATGATAATGCGTCCTACCGTGGGATATCTTTAATTATGCAGACTTGGGGATTTTCTATTTTGACGGATACTTATGGCGATATCCCTTACTCGGAATCCTTAAGGGGATTGGGCGAAGACATCTTAGAGCCTAAGTTCGATACGCAAAAGGAAATTTATTTAGATTTCTTTAATAAATTAGATTCTGCCAATGTATTGTTGTCAAAAAATATGGCAATCAAAGGAGAATATGATCCCATTTATAATGGAAATGTTAGCAAATGGCGCAAGTTTGGAAATTCGTTATTTTTACGGTTATTACTCAGGGTCTCCGGACAATCAGATCCGGCAGTTGCTACATTTGTCCGTTCAAAAATTAAAGATATTCTAGTTGATAATGCATCTTCTTATCCTGTTATGTCAAGTAACGATGATTCGGCTATTCTGCGCTGGACGGGTATGTCTCCCTTGATTTCTCCATTCATGGATGTCAGAGCACAGGACTTTCGCCAGGCATCTTTAGCAAATTATTTTATTGATCATCTGGTTGCTTGGAATGATCCACGGATTAACATTCCTACATACGGTTCAAACGGAGTGAATCGATTGGGAATAGCACCGGTGAGTGGAAATTTTGTCGGTATTCCAAGTGGTTATGCTGCGGGTGAGGGGTGGGAACGTCAGTCCTATTTCTATTCGTACGATCAAACTGTGAATAACCTTCCAGTAAAGACAATGATGAATGAACCGTTGACAGGAATGATTATGAATTGTGCAGAATTGCAGTTTATCAAAGCGGAACTCGCATTGAAAGGATTTTATACGGATAAGGCGGGCGATCTTTATAAAGACGGTGTTATGAAAGGTATTACGACTTGGCTTCCCACTTATACCGAATCTATCGAGGATTACTTAAATAATGGCGATATAAATTGGGACGAAAGCTACAGTTTTGAGAAAAAAATGGAAATGATTCATCTACAAAAGTATTATGCACTATTATTTGTAGACTGTCAGCAATGGTTTGAATTTCGGAGGACAGGCTATCCTTTGTTACCAAAGGGAACTGGCTTAAAAAATGGCGGGGAGATGCCTGCCCGTTTGAAGTATCCAATTTATGTCCAATCGGCAAATCCAACAAACTATAAGCTAGCTATCGCACAGCAAGGTGCTGATGAGATTAATACGAAAGTATGGTGGCAGAGACGATAATAGCTTTTATAATTTTAATGCGTAGATAATGAAAAAATATATTTTTTACATAATAACGGGATTCATGAGCGCGCTAGCTCTCGGCTCTTGTAGCAAAGACGGAAATTATCCAGGTGGGGTAGTTAGTTCGTATATCGGTATTTTTGACGTCAGGAACATTTATAAAGGACAACCTGTACGGATCAATCAAGATAATTTGGATGGATCTACAACAATTGCAGGTGTTGTTGTTTCAGATCATCGGGAGGGAAACTTTCCTGATGGCTACCTGGTTATACAGGACCGTAGACGCTTGCGCCAGTTGCGGGGTATAACGATCCCCTTAGGGAAGGCTGCGGAAAATTATGTGATAGGAGATTCCTTGGAAATTAATATCGTTGGTAGTGAACTGACAAGGGAAAATGGCATTCTTCAGTTAAAAAACGTTGCGGAATCAAATATTGTAAAGATCGCTTCGGATCTGCCAATTCCCAACAATCGCGTAACAGCAAAAGATATTTTGGCAAATCCAGATAAATATGAAAGTACGTTGGTTGCGATCGTAAAGGGCGGTTTTAACCCATTGCCTGCCGCCGGAGATATTCTAGAAGGGCAGAAAACCCTGAATGATGGGTTTGGTAATTTAAATTTGGAGACCAAATCATCGGCAAAATTTGCTAAAAGGAATTTAAGTGTTTTGGCGAATTATTTTGGCGTGATCTTTAATAAACAGGATGCTGAAGGTAAACTCATTCCTTATGAGGTTTTGCGTAAAGAATCGGATATTCAGGAGCTGAGTTCGGTGATTGAACATACCCCTGTGGCTATCTCTGGTTTTGCCAGCGATGTAAAAGGTGGCGATGGAAATTATGAGTATGTTCAGCTTCTGGCAATTGAAGATATTGACTTCTCGAAGACGCCCTATGCTGTCATTGTTAGTAATAATGCGAATGCATCCACGCCGACAGGTGTTCCTGCCAAAGGCTGGGCAACTGGAGGAATGCGGACGTACAAACTGAATATTACTTCTGGAACTGTGACAAAGGGTCAGTATTTCTATGTAGGCGGGAAATATAAATTGATCAATGGCTCAAGCTCAACGGATATTTCTAATGCAAAATGGGTCGTAAATTATGATTACGTTGCAAAAGATGGTTTTGATGGTATAGGAACCAAAACCGGTGGACTTATGGCGAATAGTGGTAACGCATTTGGTATCGCCGTATTTAATACCACAACGGTGACGGAAGCAACAAAACCGGTAGATGTGATGTATATCTCAGGGGGCGGTGCATTGACGGATGGAACGAAAGGTTATCGTATTACAAATAATGATTTTTACGATGTTATCGATCCACTATCTTTAAAGTCCCAACCTTTTTTTATGGCGGGAACCAATAATATCTTTCTAAAATATAATACAGCTGATGTGGGTTATTTTGTGAGTTTGGGAGGGGTATATAATACGTCATTAGCGAGATGGACATCTGCACGGTCTCAGAATAATATAGAGATGACCAAGGCTTCCACATTGAGTGAAATCGAAAATGAATTGTCAACTAAAATTGAACAATAAACGATATAAATAAAGGGGCTGCGGCCCCTTTATTTATGGTATAGATGGCATGCCGTTAGCTAAATATTGGTAGAGCTAAAACATATTTTTATTATCTTCATTATATAACTATAAACGAAGACTTATGAACTTAACAGATTTAGTTACAGGTGGAGTAGGTTCTAAAGCGATAGAGACTATTTCAAAAATTACTGGTGTCAGTGAATCTAAAGCAAAATGGATAGTAGCGGCGGCAGTTCCTTTGATGATTGCAGCATTGAATTACAATGCGAAAAACAAAGGGCAGGCGGAAAATATTGACAATGCCATTGATCAGCATAGCACTAGCGGGATACTCGATAAAATTGGCGATCTATTCGGACAGGGAGGAGCGGAGCAGAATGGATCTGAAGATGGCAATAAAATTGTCAACCATATGTTTGGCCAAAATACTGAAGTCGTGACACAGAATATTGCGGATAAAGCGGGCTTGAGCTCTTCTCAAGTGACAGGCGTACTGGCCACACTTGCTCCAATCGTAATGGGGTATCTAGGACAACAAAAGCAGGCTTCGAGTGGCGGAGGGATTGGTGATCTAATCGGTTCTGTATTAGGTGGCGGAAGTCAGCAAAGTGCAGGTGGCGGTATGTTGGGTGGTATATTAGGCTCTTTTTTAGGCGGTAGCCAAGAAGAACAAGCGCAAGCAACTAAGCAACCGGCATCGGGAGGTGGTGTTACCGACATGTTGGGTGGATTGGCAGGTAGTTTTTTTGATAAAAATAACGATGGACAGGCGAAGGGAAATATTCTTGATTCGATCGCCGGTATGTTTGGCAAGTAAGCTGTGTTCGACTATTATTCGTCATGATAAGAAGCTTGTATGGGATTAAGCTAAGATGGTGCAGATCCTAAACAGGAAGCGGTCGGAAGTTCTACACTTCCGACCGCTTCTTGTTTGTTCAATTTGTATTAATCTTCGGCCGATACTTTCGGTGGAAAATTTTTATGTTTTCTTTTGCTGATTTTATCAATATTGACGGGTTGAGGAACCTTGACATAATATCCTGTTCCGTCATATTCACGCTTATTGGGATTTTCCTTACATGCTGACGAACAGCATCCATCCATTTCCCAGCCGCACTCATCACATTGTGTGAAATGCTCATTACAGGTCGGGTTGGCACAATTGATCATTTTGGTGGTTTGCTTGCCACAGTTAAAACAAGTTGATACCACGGATGGATTGACAGAATTTACATCGACAGTAACGCGATTGTCAAAGACGTAGCATTGACCTTCAAAATCTTCACCACCGGCTTCCTTTCCGTATTTGATAATGCCGCCATGTAATTGATAAACATCCTCGAAGCCTTCTTTTAACAAGAGAGCAGATGCCTTCTCACATTTGATACCGCCTGTGCAGTACGTTAATATTTTTTTTCCTTTATATTGTTCGAGCTCTTTGATTTTCTCCGGGAACTCGCGGAAGTTGTCAATATCTAGGGTAACAGCATTTTTAAAATGACCAACATTGTGCTCGTAATTTGAGCGTACATCCAATACAACCACATCCTCTTGGTCTTTCATGGCCAAGAAATCCTTAGGTTCGAGGTGCACACCGGTTTGACGGTTGGGGTCAATTTCTTTCGGATCACGCAAACCAGAGTGAACGATTTCGGCTTTGTAGCGGCAGTGCATTTTAATGAATGACGGTTCTTCGACATCGTCAATTTTAAATTCTGTTTTGTTAAAACGTCCATCTGCATAAATTGCATCCATGTAGCTTTTACATGCTTCAATAGTGCCGGAAACAGTTCCATTAAGACCTTCGTCAGCTACAATGATACGGCCAACTAAACCCAGTGATTTACAAAATTCTAAGTGATCTGATGCAAATTTTTCGGCATCCTCGATAGGGCTGTAACAATAGTACAGCAAAGTTTGATATTGTGTCATGATATTCATTGATACCGCTGCAAACGGCGTTTAATGCTAAAAATAAATTTAGTGCAAAGCTACAAAAAATAATAAGTGGAATAAAATGACCTTCGTCATCTTTTCTTTAACGGTTCGAGCAGGTATTCCAAGCCATTAAGCTTTATTTCATAGAGTGTCGCTAACTGCTGACCTAGTTTTCCCTTTGGAAAGCCTTTTTGGTTATACCAGACTAGATAGGGCTCAGGAAGGTTACATAACGTGTAGCCCTGATATTTACCAAAGGGCATCTTTACTGTAACAAGTTCGGTTAAAATTTCAGGATTTAACATTAGTCTTGAGGTTTTCCATAATTAAGACGGTACCAAATAGCTTTTAGTGCGATGATGCCATGATTAAATAAATTGGGAATGGTCCCATAGTTTTGTTTGAAAATAGCAAAGCGCTCTTTCAAGGATTCCTTATGTCTTTGCTTTGACATTCCGCCCACAAGATATCGGGCTACATATTGCTGTGCATTGACTGATTTTTTAGCCTTTTTGGCACAACGAATAACCCAGTCAATATCAGCACATAATTTATAATTGAGATCGTATGGCTCGGCAATGTCGCGTTTGATATAGATGGCCTGATGGCATATATTCATACCATAGCGAAAGCTTTTCCAGTTAAAATGAGCTGGGATTTTATGTCTCCGTTCACCAACAATATTCCGGTGTTCGTCTATAAGTATAGTTTCGCCATAAAGAATATCGGCGTTGTCACTCAGCTTAGCTAGGTTCTCAATGCTGTTGAGATCATATATTTCATCACCGGAATTTAGAAAAAGAACATAATCACCTGTTGCTAATGCTAATCCCTTATTCATTGCATCATAGATCCCCTTATCCTTTTCGGAGAGTAGAACGGTGATTTTATCCCTGTATTTTTGGATGATCTCTAATGTCCCATCAGTTGATTGTCCATCAATGACAATATACTCTATATGATCATAGCTCTGATTGACAACAGATTTCAGGGTGTGTTCTATGTCACGCACATTGTTGTAAACGACAGTTATAATCGAAAATTTAGGATGAGCAGACATGTTTTTTATGTATTGAATTTATTCATTTTCTTCTTCAGGAATCGGATGCCACGGTTGAATAAAGATCCTTTCCGATGTGCATAGAAATACTTGATGGCCTCATAAGCTTGCTTGTTTTCTGAAATTTCCGTCGGAAAATACCGTACAGGGCTTTCTGCTAGTGTAACCTGATAAGTTGCTTCCGCAGCTGTATGTGTACCCGAACCATCGTTGCCAATATTCTGTGTCATCGAATTCCTTGGATACAAAACTAACCCATTTTTTTTGAATACAGAAGCATACCAGCGTATCGCCCAAGAGTTGATCTTTCCGGCCTTAAATTCCTGCACTTGTTTCCAGAAGTTTTCTTTACCCTCGATACTGAATTGATGTATCTGCTCGGGCGTAAAATCCGATACAAGTTCATCAATATTCGGATTGAAATGTTGCCAGGCGCGGTCCCAGGTTGCCCAGCCCCAACTATTGGCGACCCGAAAAAAGAAGGTCTCAGGCAGTTTATTTAAATCTTTTAGCGGATAACCATAACCGCTGATCTCCATCACTTGATCTTCATCTTCATAACGCGTAAGGGCTTGATTAAAATAATCCAGGGCAAACGCAGAAGTTTCCAGGTCATCTTCTAAAACAATAATCTTTCCATGTGCATTGACCACTTTTGTAACACCATCGATTACATTGGCTGCCAAACCCCAATTTTCTGTTCGTTCGACAATAATAACTTCTTTGAAGTTCCAGGACTCGTTGATAATCTTTCGGACTTCAGTAACAGCTTGAACAGATTTTTCGTTTTTTGCAGCATCCGAATAGATGTAAAGTGTAGTCTGGTCCGCAAGTTTATTCTTTTCTAAAGCTGAGAGCGTTCTTATCGTATGATCAGGACGATTGTACACAAAAAGTATGACTGGAGCAATACTGTTCATTTATCAATAGATTTTGTTGTATGCTTTTTTGTTGCTTAGACGAGTACGATAAACTGCTCCCGATTTGCCCAGCAATCTAAAAGCAATGTTTAAGTAGCTTTTTGCTTCAAAAATATGACCTTTAAAAATTGAAGCTCCCATTTTCTTCAGACTCGCCAATACGGCCATCGAAAAAGCTATTACAAAAGTATAATTGATATTGCAATATTCAGTCAGATGATAGACATATTCGCTTTTCATAAAAGCTTTACGGTCTGTTTTGCGCTGCTGCCTATCGTGATAAGCTTTAGCTTCTTCTGCCAAAACAATGTTTAATCCGTGGTAATTGATGCGGTTGGCATAATCCTTATCTTCCCCGTAATGAAAAAAGATCGGTGCGAAACCGCCGACTTTTCTGATAACTTTGTTGGGGATAAACCAAAAGGCGGCATTGACAAAAGGACAGATCCGATACGAATTTTTGGTGATGGCATCTTTTGTGTAATCAGCAAAGCCATGGTCCAATGTGGCTTCTGTACCATCGTGGTGAATCGGTGAGATAATGCCGATATTGCTTGTATTAACCTTGATTAAATTGGCGATACAGTTCCGATCCACCCAGGCATCTTGGTTGACCAAAAAAGCATAATCATATTCTTCTTTCAATACAATGTCAAGTCCGATGTTGTTGGCCTTTCCAAATCCCAGATTTTTGGAACTTTCTATTAGTCTTATTGTCGGGTAAGTTTCTTTTATGATCTGAGTGGTATGGTCTCCCGAATTGTTGTCGACAACTAAAATATCTGTAGGGTAGCTCGAATCCAATAGACTGGGTAAGCACTTGTGGATCCAAGGCTCAAAATTATAAGAGACGATTATGGTGAGAATCCTGGCCATCTATTTTTTTCGGATAACTGTTAGGCAATAGTGGAATAATTCCAACAAAATGCTGGGTTTAAACATTCTATTAACGATGATGTAGATACCTACAGCAACTCCAATTGTACTGACAAACCGAAGATAGAGGTTAGGAATAGCGGCGGTGGCGTAATGAGCTGTTAGGCAGCTGATGGTCGCCAATAGTGCATAAGCAAAAATATCCCCTAGAAGGTAACGGACTGAATAGTTCATGTACGGTTTGGCTGATGCATACCAAACAAATATCCAAAGGGCGTTTAATCCCGAGGTTAATCCAATAAGCAGTTCTAAACCTAAGGATTTGCCAAAGAAGAGGATAGCGATTTGCAGCAAACCAAAAATGACTATATTTCGCATATATACTTGAGGTTTTCCCTTGCTAATGATGAGGTTAGAAAAAACGTTGCTAACAGAATCAAATGCCGCTCCAATACAAAATATTTGAAGAAATATGGCACTTTGCGCCCATTTGTCGGTGATCGCAATGGAAATGAAATCCTGTGCTACAGTGGTTAAACCCAATAACATGGGAAATGCCAAAAAAGCAGTAAAAGAAATTAGTTTGCGAAAAACCCGAACTTGTCTATCCTTGTCATCTTCTATCTCCTTTAAAATCGGCTGTGTCACGTTATTGACCATATTGGTCAATATATTCTGGGCCATGATGCTCCAGCGATTTGGATTAACGGTGTAACCTAATTCTTCTGCGGTATAATGACGCCCTAAGATTGCCGCATAGATATTTTTATTCAGGTTGATAAAGATGTTGGTAACCAGTATTTTACTGCTAAATCCTAAAATGTCACGAATGGGTCGGAAATCGAACTGGAAAGTAGGCCTAAATTTGGAAAAATACCAGAATCCGAGCATATTAAAGCCACTGTAGGATACAATTTGAATAGCGTACGCCCAATAAGCATAATCTTTATAAGCAAGATAAACCCCGACCACATTGGATACAATAAGTGCAAAAGTGCCCGTAATAACGCGTTCTTTTATTTTTAGATTTCTGAAGAGGTAGGCGTTATGGGCGATACCAAAACTTCCTAGCCAAAAGGACAAAAAGGTAAACCTGCTTAGTTCTATAAGTACTGTTTGATTATAATATAGAGCGATAAGAGGAGCTGCGAAAAATAAGACGATATAGATGAATGTTCCAATCCCGACACTTGTCCAGAAAACAGCATTATAATCCTTATGTTCAACCTGCTTTTTATTGACGATACCGTAAACAAACCCACTTTCTTGAAAGGCAGAAGCTAGAACGGAAAAGATAGTGATCATCGCTACTAAACCGTAATCTTCCGCTGTTAGTTTACGGTTTAGTAGGATACCGAAACCAAATCCCAAAAACTGCTGTATGATGCTGGCCATGCCACCCCATAAGAGTCCTTTCGTCGTTTTTGATTTTAAAGAGTCCTTTTCCTGATGAGATGACATGCTAAATTAAATGAGCGGCAATATTAAAGTATTGCAATTGTATTCGCAAATTCTTTTAGTGAAACATCAGTTGGATTGACATCGGTAATTAAATAAGAAATATCACGTAACGGCACAACTTTCATTTTTTGAACTGAATTTAGTTTCTCAGCAATACTTAAAATAGCCACTTTTTTTGAGCATTTAATCATCGCACGTTTGATTTGTACCACCTCCCAGTCGGAGTCGGTCACTCCGTCTTCTACGGAAAGAGAATTTGTCCCCAATAAACAAAGATCGACTTTAAGATCCGCCAATTCATTAGCTACCTGGGCTCCGGAAACAATGTTTGTATTGCGTGAAAGTTTTCCGCCAACTAAAATGACTTCAAGATTTGGCTTTTCGGCCAATTCTAGGGCAACTAATGGACTTATAGTAAAAAATGTACACTGAAGGTGATCGGGTATTGTTCTTGCCAATTCGATTAAGGTTGTCCCGCCGCCGACTAAAACAGTCATTCCATTGGAGATTAAAGTGCTTGCTTTCTTGGCAATTTCTTTTTTTGCCTCCTTGGCATATACGTTTCCATCCTGAAAAGGGAATTGAAAAGATTTTGATAATGCCCCACCATAGACTTTTAGAACTTTTCCATTCTCGGCGAGTTCGTTTAAGTCACGTCTAATTGTATCTTCAGATACATTCAATTGAACACTTAGATCTGACGATAAAACTTTGTTATGTAGGTTAATCTGATGTATAATGAATGCTTGTCTTTCTTCCTTTAACATTGGTCTTTGGTTTTTAATCGGAATTTAAAAATAATTAAAAAAATCAGTCTAAATGTAGTGAAAATTATTCTTCCTTTTTGTCAATTTTTGTTACGCCAGCTTTGAACCTCGGTTTGAAGCCTGTGGGTTTACTGGCAGCGGGTTCCTGTGTTTCTGTGCTGCTGTTTTCACGTTCAGCTTTTACGCTGTTATCTAACTTAATTTCGTCTTTCGTATCGGGCAGCTGTGTCTGTTCAGAAGTTTCCGTTTTGGTTATGCCAGCTTTGAACCTCGGTTTGAAGCCCGTGGGTTTACTTGCAGCGGATTCCTGTGTTTCTGTGCTGCTGTTTTCAGGTTCAGTTTTTACGCTGTTATCTAGCTTAATTTCGTCTTTCGTATCGGGCAGTTGTGCCTGTTCAGAAGATTCCGTTTTTGTTACTCCAGCTTTGAACCTTGGTTTGAAGCCTGTGGGTTTTGGAGCGGCTGTTATTGCCTCGTCGGCTTTTTCTTCTGGTACAGATGTGTTTGCGGCTGCGTCAGGAGCTTTAGTAACTCCTGCTTTGAACCTCGGTTTGAAGCCTGTGGGTTTTGGAGCGGAGTTTGTTGTCTCGTCGGTCGTTTCTTCGGATGCAGATGTGCTTGCGGCTGCGTCAGGAGCTTTGGTTACTCCTGCTTTGAACCTCGGTTTGAAGCCTGTGGGTTTTGGAGCGGAGTTTGTTGTCTCGTCGGTCGTTTCTTCGGATGCAGATGTGCTTGCGGCTGCGTCAGGAGCTTTGGTTACTCCGGCTTTGAATCTCGGTTTGAATCCCGTCGGTATTGAATCAGGAGTGGATTCCGCTGAATCAGTTATTTCCTTTTTGGATGTTGCGTTGATTTCATCTTCTCCGGCTGTAGACGGAGCCTTGAATCGCGGTTTAAAGCCTGCTGGTTTTGCGGTATGAATACTGGAGGTCTCGGATGCTGTATCAGTGATAACCTGCTTTACAATAGGTTTTGCAATGACAGTTTCCTCCTCTGCTAGATGGAAACTTTTTCGGAGTTTATTGAACCAAAACTTTTTGCTGTGGTCAAAACTCTTTTCCCCCATAGCAGAATAATGCGCTTTAAACTCTTCAAATAAAGGTTTATCTGCAGCTTGTAAAGCTTTTAAATCAATTTTCTTTTTTATGAAAAATTCTTCAAAAGTCATTCTGATACGAGTTTGATTTAGTCTATTACAAATGTAGTAATTTTTCTGACGGTGCTGGGTGGGGTTTTAAATAAAAAAGAGCGACTAGCGCTCTTTTTTATTATTTGATAGATTACTTAACTATGCCATATTATGGTATACAGCTTGAACATCATCATCTTCTTCGATTTTATCGATCATCTTTAAGACATCCGCTGCTTGTTCTTCGGTAATATCTGAATGCGATAAGGCGATGCGTTCCAATTTCGCAGATTTCACCTCAATTCCTTTCTCTTCCAGTAATTTTTGCATATTACCAAAGTCTTCAAAAGAAGTTTGAACGACAGCAACATCATTTCCCTCTTCATCAGATTCCACGTATAATTCTTCTAAGCCTCCATCGATCAACTCTAATTCCAACTCTTCTAAGTCCAGTTCTTCTGTTGCAGCAAAACGGAAAATGGATTTGCGGTTGAAAATAAAATCCAGTGATCCTGTTTTTCCTAGTGAACCACCTGCTTTCGTAAAATAGCTGCGGATGTTTCCTACGGTGCGGTTGGTGTTATCTGTCGCAGTTTCAATTAAAACAGGTACACCATGAGGGCCATAGCCTTCGTATACATATTCTTCATAACCCTTGGAATCTTTCTCTGAAGCACGTTTGATTGCGGCTTCAATACGATCCTTGGGCATATTAACAGCCTTGGCATTGTGTATTGCTGTACGAAGTCTCGAGTTGGTTTCGGGATGAGGGCCGCTTTCTTTAACCGCCATAGCGATTTCTTTACCTAAACGTGTAAATTGAACGGCCATTTTGGCCCAGCGTTTGAATTTCCGCTCTTTTCTGAATTCGAAAGCTCTTCCCATTGTTATATTTTGTTTTTAAGATTTTCAATCATGTCGACCGTCATCTTTTGGATGTCAAATTCTGGCGTCCAATTCCAGTCTTTTCTTGCATAGGAGTCATCTAGACTAGCAGGCCATGAATCGGCAATCTGTTGTCTCGGATCGTTCTCTACGTAAGAGATTGCAAAATTAGGAAGAATTTTTTTAATTTCTTGTGCAAGTTCTTTTGGAGTAAATGTGATACCTCCAAGATTATAACTGTGGCGAATGCTTAGTCTTTCTTTTGGTGCATCCATTAATTCGAGTGTACCCCGAATGGCGTCCTCCATGTACAACATCGGTAATGCTGTGTTTTCAGATAGGAAGCAAGCATAGGAACCGGTTTTTAATGCTTCATAAAAAATGTCTACTGCATAATCCGTTGTACCACCTCCTGGTTCAGTTTTCCAAGAAATGATGCCAGGATAACGGAGGCTGCGAATATCAAGACCACGGTGTTCTTGATACCATTCTATGAGGCGCTCGCCTGCAAGTTTGCTGATACCATAAATTGTGTTTGGATCCATTACACAATATTGTTCTGTATTATTTTTTGGAGAATGCGGTCCGAAAACAGCAATTGAGCTTGGCCAAAATATCTTCGAAACTTTATAGCTCACAGCTAAATCAAGAACATTTAATAAGCCATTCATATTCAATTCCCAAGCTTTTTCAGGGTACTTCTCTCCTGTAGCCGAAAGCATAGCCGCTAGTAGGTATACTTGAGTAGGTTTATATTGTTGAAATAATTTCTCAAGTCCATTTTTGTCAAGAACATTAGCGATTTCGAAATTTTCGTCAGGGCTTTTAATCTGTGGTTCTCTAATGTCAGTGGTTACAACATTCTCTGCACCAAACTTTTTGCGCAATGCGATAGCTAATTCTGTGCCGATCTGGCCATTTGCACCAATGATAATAATGCTTTCTTTCATTTGTAAGTTTAATTTATGAAGCTACTACTTTTACCATCTTGAGTGTCCATGCTCAACAGTATAAAGGAATCGCTCCGCTCATTTGTTCCCATCGATTAGGACAGGATCTAGCCTGACATAATTTACGTTTCATCGTGTAATGAAAATGAAATTTCAACCATGGCGGTTTATGATGCAAATATAAAGGCTTTTCAGTATCTATCAACTGTTAGATGCTGGATGATGTGTGTAAAAAATGTTAATTTATAGACTCTTGGGGCTGTTTTTATGAGATTTTAAACTGTTTCAATCGTTTGTTCTTTTTTTTTGAATAAGCAGCGAAAATTTTTACTTTTTTTGAATTGCTTTAATATTAAATTTTATCGGCTGGTACGTGATGTAGAGATCGTTCTTCGGCAATTAGCGCCAATAAACTCTAAATGTTGTGACATTTTTAGTAGAGGGACTAATATTTTGTTATTTTAATAGTGAAATTGCTGAATATTTTTTAAATTTGAAGAATTCATTCTTCGAGAATCAACTAAAAAAAAATCAAATAACAAATTTTATATACACAATTTAAACACAGACAAAAATGAAAGTGGCAGTAGTCGGCGCAACAGGCCTTGTAGGTACTGAAATGCTAACCGTGTTGGCGGCGCGAAATTTCCCAGTAACAGAATTAATTCCAGTAGCTTCAGAGCGTAGCAAGGGTAAGGAAATTGAATTCAAGGGAAAGAAGTATAAGGTGGTGACTCCATCTGAGGCTATTGCTTTGAAACCTGATGTTGCTTTGTTTTCCGCTGGCGGTGATACATCGAAAGAATTTGCGCCTAAATTTGCTGAAGCTGGAATTACGGTGATCGACAATTCTTCGGCTTGGCGTATGGATCCTACAAAAAAACTGGTGGTTCCGGAAGTAAACGGTGATGTGTTATCTGCTGACGACAAGATTATTGCAAATCCAAACTGTTCGACGATACAAATGGTAGTGGCATTGAAGCCATTACACGATAAATATAAAATTAAGCGTGTGGTAGTTTCGACTTACCAATCTGTGACAGGTACGGGTGTAAAAGCCGTCAACCAATTAATGGATGAGCGTGCCGGAAAAGATGGTGAGAAAGCTTATCCTTATCAGATTGATCTCAATGTAATCCCTCATATTGATGTTTTCCAAGAAAACGGCTATACAAAAGAGGAGATGAAAATGATTCTTGAAACAAATAAAATCATGCGTGATGATTCTATTAAAGTCACTGCAACGACAGTGCGCATTCCTGTAATGGGTGGACACTCTGAGTCGTTGAATATCGAATTTGAAAATGACTTTGATTTGAATGATGTACGTGCAGCTTTAGCGGCACAAAGTGGTTGTATTGTTGTTGACGACCCATCTTCACTCCAATATCCGATGCCGAAAGATGCACATGGTAGAGATGAAGTTTTTGTTGGACGTATACGTCGTGATGAATCTCAACCTAATACCCTTAATATGTGGGTAGTAGCGGATAACTTACGTAAAGGTGCTGCAACCAACGCCGTCCAAGTAGCCGAGTTATTAGCTGAAAAAGGATTGATCTAACTCAAGTAGATTCCATAATAAATATGGAGCCCTCATGATTACGTTCATGGGGGCTCTTTTTGTGCGCTTAGCATGGGTATAACTCTAGGGTGCAAGTGCCGAACAAATCTTTATAGTTGGAAGCGTTAGCTCAAGACAAGGGTGTCCCCCGTTAGGCGGAGTCTGAAGGAAGTCATCGGCATAGTCTCGGTCTGACTAGAACATGGATAATTGCCATACTCGGAACAACATTAACGAATACGCACTTTACAAAACTAGGCTACGAAGGATTTGCGGATTAGTATTACTGGATAACAACACATCAAACGACGTTATTCTAACAAAACGTCTTGGTACGGATCCATATGCCGGGTGGTGTGAGAGGACAGATAGCCAAATAATGGCTATCTTCCTGCTCGATTTGGACAATGTATCATTGGCAGCTATTAATTATAGAGCAATACCTCCTATTTCCATGAATATCCAATCCCGATGCCAAAATATTGATATGCAGCTTCTCTATCTAAATTAGATCTTAGAGGGTTCCATGTTATTTGTCCTGTAAATCCCTTTGTTCGGGGTGAAAAACGATAACCAATGTCAGGAATGAAAATCGTTCTTGTCGTATTGATGGGTTCAGCATCCAGGGGATATATTCTGGAGAAAACAAATGCCACGTTTGCCCCCAAAAGGAATTGATGTTGTCCTTTACCAAACAGGTAGTTGGTTCCGAGTACTACTGATACTTTGTGGTCACTATCGTCGATCATATCTATAGAACCTAAACCAGCATTTACTCCGAACCCATCGTTCTGTTCTTTAAAAATTCTTGTATCATATTTTAACCCAATTAAAGGCGTTGTGCCTAGTACATTAAGCGTTGCTTGTTGTCTTCTTTGCGCCATTGAGGTACTAAAAAGAATACAAGCCGATAAGGTCATAAAATAGTATTTGAGCATAGTTGTTAGCTTTTGTTTTTAACCAATACGGAAGTTTTCCATACCCCATTTAGTTTTCCTGCACCAAAGGCTGCTCCAGATATTATCTTAGGGGTATTGGAAGGTTTTGCATTGATGTTAAGGTTATTAATACTGTTGCCTGATACACCAATCATCATGGTTTGAAAGCCAAATGTATATTCTATTTTGGCTCCAGTACTAGTCTTCTTTTTTTCTATCAGTGGTATTGTAATGTAATTATTGCTAGGAATTGCAAAACTGAATCTATTGGATGTCGTAATATTATTGCCCAATTGACTCTTCACATAATTTGTAAGGGTTTGAATAGCATTATTTTTTTGTTTATTTAAAAGATCTGAATAAACAGATTGTGGATTATTTAGAAAATCTTCTACAATATTTCTGATATTGTATGGAAGATTTGGAATAGATAGAATATCGGTTAATCGATAAAGATCAAATGGATCATCATCAATCTTTATTGTGAAAAATTTTTTCAAGTATGGATTTGCGCCATTATCTAGTGGATTTTTAGGAGTATTATTTGGCAAATTAGCAAATGAAGGTAGATTATAATCCAACGTCAGGTTAACAAATCCAGCTCTCAGTTCGTCATAGTTTTGTAATGTTCTCCAGCCAAACCAGTATTTCTTTTTATGGTCGATTCTTACAGAAGCTTTTACGTAAGAAAAGATTAAAAAATTCTTAGCTTTTAACTGAACAACTAGTCTATCCTTGGAACCAAAATCATTCAGTACTTCGCCATTTTTTTGTGTGTATGTATAAACTTTTGCATTAGAGAAGTCCAACCCTTCAAAAACAGAGGGAGCAAAATAATTTGAATAGGAAAAAGAAGTTGAATTATTCGCGGAAGTTGAGTTGCCTGACGGTGTATTGCTAGACGGAATGAGGGGGGAAATAGGGCTATCTGCATCGTCAATATGGTCTATTGGGGCATTGTCATACAGATTCTCCTCTATTCCGTCTTTATAATAAACCCCATTACCCAAATAAAAAATTTTATCTTCTTCATCCACAAGAGTAGCGAGGTTTAGATTTGGTTGAGCTGCAATTAAGAATTCAGGAATAGGTTCTTCGTCTGGTTCTGGTTGAGGTAATTGATTTATTAGATCTTCATTCACACTGATATATTGTCCCATATTCTCAGATTGTTCATTTAACGAAAAAAATGTCCCAACATTGGTGACTTTATAGGTTACATCAGCAATTGAGACTTCGGCATCCTCATTAAAAACTGATGCAAAAGCATCATCTTCAACTAACATTTCAACTGGCGCATAGATCTCTGACTGGGCTGAATTTCTAAAGGAAACATTGTCATTATATTTTTCTAGGTAACTGTTAAAATCTTCTAGAGATGCAAAAGTCTTCTTGGGTTTCTTTTGACTTAATTCTACTTTAGGTTCAGGAACTTCAACCTTTTTGGCACAGGATGAGATCAATAAGCTCGTGAATACAAGCATAACATATTTTTTTTTCATAATTTAAATTTATATTTGCGTTAATAAATAATGTTTAAATATACAAATTTAAATGTCAAGACTATATTATCTTATTCTCATTTTTCTAATATTTTTCTCTTGCGGTAAAAATAATGAGGAGCAGGGAGATTTAAATGATTATATATCAATATTCTATATGTCTGGGAATAATAACCTACGATATGACATCGAAAACGCTATTGTCAAATTGCAAAAAGGATATACACCCATAAAAGGTAAAAAGATTCTAGTTTATATAAAAAACAGCGATAATTTTTCATATATATTAGAAATAAGAAATAGCAAGATGAGTTCTATTAATAGCGACACTATAAAGGTTTACCAAAATAGGAATGCTTCTGATCCCAGCCATCTAAAAGAAGTATTATCGGACGTGAAAAAATTATATCCATCAACAAAGTACTCTCTTATTTTATCTTCGCATGCGACCGCTTGGTATCCGCCCACCACCGTAAAATTCAAATCGTTTGGTTTAGATCAAAATCAAGAATTGGAAATTAGAGATTTTAAAAACTCATTAAAAGATATAAAATTCGAATATATCATTTTTGATGCTTGTTATATGTCCAGTATTGAGGTTCTTCATGAAATTCGGAATAGTGCAAAATATGTTGTAGCGTCTCCATCTGAAGTTATTTCCTATGGATTTCCATATGAAAAAATCGCTAACAGGTTGTTTGGAGGAGTGGATGACTTGAAAATTATTTGTGACGAGTATGTAAATTATTACGAATCTTTAGAGGATAAGTATAAATCTGCTAATGTTGCATTAATTGACTTATCAAAAATTCAGAAATTTACTGCCTATCTTAAACCTTTATTCATAGATCATTTAGCGGAAAATATCAGTATTAAAAGCGTTCAACAATTAGTGTTTGATGACAATATTGATTTAGAAGCTTACGACTTCCTAGACTTAATAAAAGCAAGTACTATCGACATAAAAAAAGTAAAGCCAAAATTAGAAGAACTGGTTCTTTATAAGCGATATACTGTTGCATTTAATGGTAAAAGAGTTAACAATTTCTGTGGATTAAGTATTTACTATCCTTTTAAAAATAAAAAAAACATTTTCTACAATAACTATTATAAATCATATTCTTTTTATCAGGATAGTGGGATATCACAATTTTACACTAATATTCTATAAGATAGTAAAGGCCTTTCATCGACGTGGGGCGGGCTTTTAATCTATGTGATAATTACATGATTTTAACTTTCTCATGTGTGAATTATGTAATTTAAGCGTAGTTTTCATACTTTCTGCACAGAAGTTCGTCTTTATTTATCATAATGAATTTTAACTCGTGGAGAAAAATACCAGATAGTGTCCTCTATTGAATTATGGTAATAAATGTACGTCACATGATAAGTGTTTACGGCATCAATGTGCTGGGCTTGATAGAAAACTCAATCTTATCATTTAATGGGGAGTATGCTTCTTGACTTTGCTCTTCGAGTCGATCCGGAAACAAGATCCCGAAGAGATGATCGGTTTCGTGTTGAAAAATAACAGCAGTAAAGCCTTCGATATTTTCTTCGATCACTTTCCCTTCTTTATTGATGTATTGCAAGCGGATCGCGTAACTCCTCAATACGTCTTCTTTACGGTTAGGAATAGAAAGGCAACCTTCGGCACCCGTACGTTTTAATTTGGAGCGCCATAGAATTTTAGGATTGATATAGAACTCAAAAGGTTGATCTGGTTTGTCAAATCGCTGTACCCAGATTAGATTTTTATTTATACCGATTTGTGGCGCAGCGATGCCTACTCCAGGGTGATTGGGATCACGTACCGTCGCAAACATTCTTTTGGAAAGTGATTCAATCAATGGGTCGTTGTATTTGACATCAGTGCTTGTCGCTTTTAAAACTTTCAGATCTTTTTCGTCCGTTGTCTGCAATACACGAAGAATTTCATTTTCACCCCCAGATGAAATGATTTTCTTGTCGGCAGCACTGAATTCCTGGCCTGCATTAAGATTGACCGGCCTTTCGTTTTTTGACTGATGAAATGCTTTTTCTCCTGCCATAATTTTTGTTTCTAAATTGTTTTCAACTGGGGGAACCGGACAACGGTAACCGTTACTATAAGCGCAATAGGGGTTATATGCTTTGTTAAAATCTATCTCAACGTTGTCTCCTTTTATATCTTCTGTGGATAGATCAATATATCGGCCACCACTATAACTTTCCTGGCCATTTGTTAAATCTAGAAATGGCAAAAATAAATGCTTTTTGTATGCTGGGTTTTGAAATAATGCGACGCTTTGGTAGACATTCAGTACACGTTTTTTACCTTGAAGGATAAATGTTATGATTCCGTATCTTTTGTATTCATTGCTTGTGCCGTCGTAGGTCGGCATCCGAAAAACTGGTTCATCAAACAGAATATCAATTTTGCCCTTGACTTTGTAGCTGACGTCTACAGGAAAGTAATCCAAAAATGCCACTTGATCTGATTTCAATGGACCATATTGTTCTTTCGCCAATTCAGCGGCTTTTTCTTCACGAAGAGTGGTAATGTATTGCTCGTATTTAGTTTGTGCATGCGTATTTAAGCATAAGGCCAACAGGAAACTGGCGACAAGTGTTCTTTTCATTTGTTTAAATATCTTTCTGTCCGATTTTTATGATTTAATACTGTGCCACTTCTTGCCAACATTAGAATTTGACTAAGCGTAAAGGAAGAGATTATAGTTTCAAAAATCAATATCTTTTGTCGTAGCAAAATCGACAATCAAAGTTATTACTTGATTTCGACTATTCAAAACGTTGTTTTTCATTGTTTAACACCGTTGTGCCCAATCTTAATGAGTTGAAATTTGACGTATTCAACTATCCATTTCCATGCAATAGCTGTGTTCATTTGCCCAGTGAGTCAATTTCGCTCTCAAGATCGATGTCTCCAAGCCTAAAATCGTCATTGGGATTTGATGAGGTATATACTGGTATAATAAAGATCTGTATGTTTCTACATTACCTTAGGATTTGTATGGCTATAAGTTAGATTTTAGTTAGGGTTTGCTTAGGTTTTACCTATACTATACCTAAACTAACCCTAACTAAACCCTAAATTAAACCTAAGTAAACGTGAAACTAAATAGGACACATAAGAACGTTATTTTAGTGTAAGTAATTTAATCCGATTTTGTTAACGTATAAATGGAACTTCATGCATATATCTCCCAATACTCATATCTAAATTGTACTTTTGTAAAAAAAACATATCCATGAGACTGATGGCATTTGATTACGGTACAAAACGAATAGGGGTTGCAGTGACCGATCCAATGCAAATTATTGCGACGGCATTGACGACTGTACATCCGGAGGATATCTGGACATTTCTAGCAGCGTATTTACAGACAGAGCAGGTAGAAACTTTTGTTGTCGGCAAGCCGCGTCAGTTGGATGGTACCGACTCTGAATCCGCACAGCATGTTGTCGGTTTTATTCGAAAACTGAAAAAGACTTATCCAGCCATTGCTGTTGCTGAAATAGATGAGCGTTTTACTTCTAAAATGGCTTCTGCGGCGATCGCGCAAAGTGGGAAAAAAAAGAAGGACCGTCAACAGAAAGGGTTGATTGATACCGTGTCTGCAACAATCATTTTGCAAAGCTACATGGATAGCCGCAATTTTTAGATACACAACGACTAATACGTCAAACAAGAATGAATAAAAAATAGAAGGATGAAGAGCATATTATTTTTTACCGAGGATACGGATTTCAAATTAAAAGAAAAGGGAAAGATTCGCCAATGGATTGCTGATGCCATCAAAGGAGAAGGATTTAAACGTGTTGGCGAATTGAGCTTTATCCTTTGCTCGGATGCTTACTTGCTTGAAATCAATAAGCAATATTTAAATCACGACACCTATACTGATATCGTTACTTTTGATTCTTCCGAATATGATGACACCATCGCCGGCGATATTTTTATTAGTGTGGAGCGTATTCAGGAGAATGCTGAAAAGTTTAAGGTTGATGTGCGTGACGAGCTTCACCGGGTTATTATTCATGGTGTCATGCACCTGTGCGGTTATCCCGATAAAAAACCGGCAGATAAAGCCAAGATGACCGCCAAAGAGGATGAGTATCTTGGTAAAAGAAACTTTTAAAGATTCCTACGCGGCTTTTTAAACTGCGACTACTGGTATGAGAACGGAATTGAACGCTGGAGCTTGTCGAGAGAGTGGAGGGCAAAACTAAAAAAAGGTCTTTACAAATTTTGTAAAGACCTTTTTTTATGTTGTTCTAAAGATTAAAATCTTTCAAATTGCGAGAAGAAGAAGTTACCCTCGATAGCAGCATTATCATCTGAATCAGATCCATGAATAGCGTTTGCATCGATTGATTTTGCATATTTATTACGGATTGTGCCTTCAGCCGCATCAGCAGGGTTAGTTGCACCGATCAGTGTACGGAAATCTTCAACAGCATTGTCTTTTTCCAAGATGGCAGCAACAATAGGACCTGAGGTCATAAATTCCACCAATTCACCATAAAAAGGACGCTCTTTGTGTACTGCGTAAAATGCACCAGCTGTCTCTTTAGAAAGTTGAATGTATTTCATTGCGATGATTTTAAAACCACCAGCAATGATATCGTTTAAGATTGCACCGATGTGACCATTCGCTACAGCGTCAGGTTTGATCATCGTAAAAGTTCTGTTAGTTGCCATTATTTTAATTTTTATGCAAAATTAGATAAATTGCATTTCATATGCAATATCCTTACGATTCAGATATACACAATTCTTGATAAACTCAATAGGTTCTTACGATTGAAATCTTTGTGTGTCACTTCCGATCGCTATTGGTGTTGAGATAAATGTTTCTTTCTGATCCGTCACCATTGTCTTTTTTGCGCAGCTGGTAACAAGCTTTACAATTTATGGATTGTAGAAAAGTAAAAGAACAATTGATCTAAGTTCAATATGAATATGTAACTTTGTGATATTATGGCATTAAATCTAACAGTAGACATCGATAAGGATTCAGGCTTTTGCTTTGGAGTAGTATACGCTATTGATATGGCGGAAGAGATCTTAGAAGAGGATGGTTATCTTTATTGTTTGGGAGATATTGTTCATAATGATGAGGAAGTTACTCGATTAAAAGCAAAAGGTCTCCGAATTATCGATCATGCTGCTCTTCCCAATTTGAGCAATGAAAAGGTATTGATCCGTGCCCACGGAGAGGCGCCAGAGACCTATCGTATTGCTTTGGAAAACAACATTACCCTCATAGATGCCTCTTGTCCAGTGGTGCTCAAGCTGCAGAACCGTATCAAAACGTCGTTCGATCAAGAGGAGAAAATTTTAATCTTCGGTAAGCATGGACATGCTGAAGTGATTGGTTTGCAGGGGCAGACGAATAATGAAGCCCTGGTTTTTCAGGATATTTCCGAGCTGGATCAAGTCGAGTTGCCATCTTCATTTACACTATATAGCCAGACAACAAAAAGTGTGGATAAATTTTATGCAATCAAAGACGAGCTTATCAAACGTGGGTATGAAGTGAAGGCAAATGATACTATTTGCCGCCAAGTGTCCAATAGATATGAAGATCTTGGAGCTTTTGCCAAACAATATGACAAAATCGTTTTTGTGTCAGGCAAAAAATCGTCCAATGGAAAAGTGCTTTTTGAAGTCTGTCAAAAGGCAAATCCAGCTAGTTATTTTATTTCTGATCCAGCCGAATTGGATGCATCGGTCTTTGCTGAGAATGATCGTATTGGTATTTGTGGCGCCACATCAACGCCAATGTGGTTGATGAAAGATGTGAAGTCAACTTTAGAAGCCCTATAAGAGCAATTACCCGTCACAGATATTTCATAATTCTAAGGTTTAGATCCTGGGTGTATTCTTGGTGTATTCTTTTTGTGTAGCTTTGTAAGCTATGAGCAATAAAGGCAAAAAAGGTATTCTTTTGGTACAACTGGGTACACCTGATAGTCCCACTACTCCTGATGTTAGAAGATATTTAACGGAATTTTTAATGGATCCGCGTGTAATTGATATCCCTTACGTCCAACGAACGTTGTTGGTAAAAGGAATTATAGCACTGACACGTGCTCCAAAATCCGCCAAGGTATACGAATCGATCTGGGATAAAGAAACTGGGTCACCTTTAATGCATTATAGTGTCCTGCAGCGTGACCTGCTTCAGAAAGCGTTGGGAGATGAATACCATGTGGAATTAGCGATGCGCTACCAGAATCCATCGATTGAGTCTGCTTTGAAAAATATGGAAGGTCTATTGTTGGAATCTATTCGGGTCATCCCTTTATTCCCTCAATATGCCTCAGCCACATCGGGATCAGTGATAGACCGTGTTATGGAATTAATTCGCAAATGGAATTATTTGCCAGAAATCAGTTTTGTCAGCAATTTTTGTACGAATGAATTAATGGTAGAGACCTACGCAGATCATGCCCGCAGGCATGATTTAGAAAGTTTTGATCATTTTGTTTTTAGTTATCATGGCCTTCCTGTGCGGCAGCTTGGAAAAGTTGATCCTACAGGTCAGCTAAAATGTCCCGAATCAGGCTGCGAGTCCTGTAAAGTTACAGTTAATTCATACTGTTATCTTTCTCAATGTTATGCAACAACACGCGCTATTGCTACCAAACTAGGTTTAAGAAAGGAGCAATATTCGCAATGCTTTCAATCCCGTTTGGGTAAAGAACCCTGGATACAACCGTATACTTCCGATTTATTGCATGATCTTGCCGCCAAAGGATATAAGAAATTATTAATTTTCAGTCCTGCCTTTGTAGCGGATTGTATCGAAACTATTGATGAAATTGGCGTGGAATATGCTAATGAATTTAAGCAGTTGGGTGGAGAAGAGGTGTGTTTGGTAGAAAGTCTTAATGATGACCCCAAATGGATTGAATCTTTAAAACAAATGGCACTCAATGCCAAAAATTAAAACCGGTAAAAGATGTTGTTAATAAACGCGTGTGTATTACTCCTGTTAGATTTTTATATTTTCTTTGCGCTCCGTGCTACGAAGATTAAGTTCCCCAAAACAAAAGTATTTTCAATCCTCTGGTGGTCTTATTCTGCTTTGCTTCTACTGGGTGTTTTTATCTCCGCAAAATATAGTATTCCTTTAATCGTAAGATCTGTTATCTTGGTCGCCTTTTTTCTAACGGCGGCATCCAAGATATTTTTCTTTTTGATTCTGTTAATTGATGATATCCGACGTGGCGGTGTATGGGTAAAACGTCTTTTTATAAAAAAGAAATCGGTCGATGATTTGGTTGAAAACGCCGGTGATCCTTTGCCAGAAAATCCAGTCAAAGGAATTAGCCGATCTGAGTTTTTGACCAAAGCAGGTATTCTAGTTGGCGCCTCGCCCTTGATCCCGCTGAGCTGGGGTATTATTTCAGGGGCTTACGATTATCGTGTCAGAAGGGTTCCTTTGTATTTGCCTAATTTGCCCAGGGCATTTCACGGCATCACGATAGCGCAGATATCGGATGTGCATTCTGGATCTTTTTACAATAAGAAGGCTGTCAACGGAGGGATTGATATGCTATTGAAAGAAAAGGCTGATGTGACGTTTTTTACTGGAGATATTGTGAATGCACAAGCTTCCGAAATGCGCGGTTATCAAGATATTTTCGCGCGTGTAAAATCTGATTTAGGCGTATTTTCTACATTGGGTAACCATGATTATGGCGACTATTATTATGGTAAAGAAGATTCTCCTGCGAAACGTAAGAACCTACAAGATGTGATCGATGTTCATAAAACCATGGGCTGGGATCTTTTAATGGATGAAAATCGTAAAATTAAAGTAGATGGGGAAGAACTTTGTATCGTAGGTGTTCAAAATTGGGGTACAGGTCGTTTTCCGAAGCATGGTGACATTCAGAAAGCTTTAATGGGCACCGAAGAACAGCCTGTTAAGTTATTGTTATCGCACGACCCTTCTCATTGGCGTGCTCAGGTATTGGATACAGATGTGGATGTGATGTTTGCCGGTCATACGCATGGTATGCAATTTGGTGTCAGGTCTGAAATGTTGCAATGGAGTCCGGTACAGTACATCTATAAAGAATGGGCGGGACTGTATCGCGCAAAACAAAACAAACGACTATATGTCAATGTTGGTTATGGCTTTTTAGGTTATCCAGGACGTGTTGGCATTCTTCCTGAAATTACCATATTCGAATTGTTAAAAGCGCAGGACCCGAAGTTTAAAGCATAAAAATCCCCTTTGACTTTTCAGTTAATATAGCTATAATTGTGTATTCTGTACACCAGTTATACATGACATGCAATCAACTTTAAACTTTGGGGACTCTCCCCACACACGCGTTAATATTCTTACCGGGGAAAAAGTACTTGTGTCTCCCCATCGTAGTAAAAGACCATGGCAAGGACAAGTGGAAGATCTCCCGGGAGATAACAGACCTGAATATGATCCGAAATGTTATTTGTGTCCCACCAATCAACGGGCAGATGGCGATATCAATCCAGACTATAAAGAAAGCTTCGTTTTCGTGAACGATTTTTCAGCTTTATTAAAAGACACAAGCCACCAGGAATTTAATGAGGACGAATTGTTTGTCGCAGAGACTGAAAGAGGGATCTGTAAAGTCATTGCATTCACGCCCCGCCACGATCTCACTCTGCCAGAAATGGACCAGGAGGCAATAAAAGCTGTAGTGGATCTTTGGCAAAAAGAGTTTGTGGATCTTTCCAAGGTTGAATGGATTAAATACATTCAGATTTTTGAAAATAAAGGTGCAATTATGGGGTGCAGTAACCCCCATCCACATGGACAGATTTGGTCACAAAACCATTTGCCTGTAGAAATTCAAAAAGAATGTGTTCAGCAGCAGAACTATTTCGATAAATATCAGCGCACCATCCTGTCAGATTATATTAAAGCCGAACTAAGAAAGCAGGAACGAATTATCGACGAAAATGATTCATTTGTTTCTCTAGTTCCTTTTTGGGCGGCTTGGCCTTATGAGACGATGATTGTCAGCAAACGCTCTATCCAAAACATTGCAGGATTTGACGATAAAGAAAAGGCCGATTTTGCAGCTATACTCAAGCTTTTGACGACACGTTACGACAATCTTTTCAAGACATCTTTCCCTTATTCCGCTGGAATGCATCAGTCTCCAGTGAATGACGGCGACCATCCCGAGTGGCATTGGCATATGCACTTCTATCCACCATTGCTGCGTTCTGCAACAGTGAAAAAATTTATGGTCGGCTATGAGATGTTAGCAAACCCCCAACGTGATATTACACCAGAAGTTGCCGCTGAACAGTTGCGAAATTGTTCGACAGTACATTATAAAGCTAAACAAGATGATAACAAAGGATACAATAGTAAATAAATTTAAAGAACACTATCAAGAAGAACCGCTTGTAGTTTCTTCCCCTGGACGCATTAATATTATCGGCGAACATACCGATTACAATGATGGCTTTGTATTGCCTGCAGCGATTGATAAGGCAATTTATGTTGCTGTAAGTAAGCGATCGGATGATAACATTTTGCTTTATGCGGAAGATTATAAAGAACGTCATGAGGTAAAACTAGCAGAGATTGCAATCTCAGAAAAACACTGGCCAAACTATATCCTCGGAGTAGTTGATCAATATCAGAAACGCGGGGCAGCATTAAGTGGATTTAATCTATATATCGATGGAGATGTGCCGCTAGGAGCAGGCTTATCATCTTCGGCAGCTGTTGAATGTGCGGTAACCTTGGCCCTCAGCGAATTGTTCAATCTGCAGATAGAGCGACTTGATATTCCTCAGATTGCGCAGAAGGCTGAACATACATATGCCGGCGTGATGTGTGGTATCATGGATCAGTTTGCATCGGCTTTTGGTAAAGAAAAAAATGTTATTAAGCTAGATTGCCGTACGTTAGGATTTGAGTATGTCCCGCTAGATCTGAAAGGATATGAAGTTGTATTATTGAATACTAACGTAAAACATTCATTGGCATCCACCGCTTATAATACACGCCGAGAGCAGTGCGAGCAGGCTTCTGCATGGATACAGGAGAAATACCCTGAAGTCAAAAACTTGCGTGACGTAACTGTCGGGATGCTAGATGAATTGGTGAAAGAAAAAGATGCCGATATTTACGCGAAAGCAAGTTTTGTTGTCCGTGAGAATGAGCGTGTAGAGAAATCTTGCGATGCACTACGTTCTGGCGATGTTGTTCAGTTGGGGAAATATATTTTCGAAAGCCACGAAGGTTTAAGCAAAGTATATGAAGTCAGTTGTGCAGAACTAGATTATTTAGTAGATTATGTCAAGCAGTTTCCCGAAGTGATCGGAGCCCGAATGATGGGCGGCGGCTTCGGCGGCTGTACCATCAATATTATTAAAGAGGGGGTATTGCCTTCCATTTTGCCAACACTCGAAAAGGAGTACAAGCAGAAATTTGATAAAGATCTTTCGGTGATTCAGGTCAGGATTGCCGATGGTACTCGTGTACTGTGATTGGATCGTATTAAAGGGGGGATAGCAAGTTCATGTTATCCCCTTTTTTTGTTATCCGCGATAACGATCTCATGAATAGACCCTAGTTAATCTGGTCCAAAGCTTGTTTTAAGTCGGCGATTAAATCATCGATATGTTCGATCCCAACGGAGATGCGTAGCATTCCAAGTGTGATTCCCGAAGCTTCTTTCTGTTCCTTTGTATGATGGCGTCCCCACATACTCGCAGGATGTACAATAAGGGATTCAACCCCACCCAAACTAGCAGCGTTGATAAATATCTGCAAACCATTGATGAGTTTCTGTGCATTTAAAAATGCCTCCTCCTCATCTTTACCCTCGACATCAATGCAAAGCATGCCCGAAAAGCCTTTCATCTGTTGCGCTGCAAGCTCATGTTGTGGATGATTGGGTAATCCAGGGTAACTGACTTTTTTGATTTTTGGATGTTGATCCAAAAATTCGGCCAGCTTCATCGCATTTGTATTGATCTGTTTGACCCGTAGACTTAGCGTTTTCAATCCGCGTAACAATAACCACGAGTCAAGCGGTGCAAGTGATGCACCTAAAGCGACAGACCGTTTCCATACACCCGCAATATAGTCTCGCGTGCCACATACGATACCTGCAGTGAGATCGCTATGTCCGCCCAAATATTTCGTAGCGCTATGGATAACCACATCAATTCCAAAATCTGTTGGTGTTTGGTTAATGGGGGACGCAAAGGTATTATCGACCATGCTCTGAATCCCATACTTTTTGGCGAGTTCTCCGATCGCTTTGAGATCAGTGATATAGAGATTGGGATTGGATGGAGTCTCTATATATATCAGCTTGGTATTTGTCTGAATGGCATTTTCAAAAGCTGAAATATCCGTTTGATCCACAGCAGTAACTGCAATGCCGTAATCCGTTAAGAATTCCTTAAAGAAAATAGCCGTTCCGGAATAATGTGCGTGTTGTGCGACAATATGATCTCCCGATTTAACGATAGCCAATATGGCCGTACTGATCGCTGCCATACCAGTTGCAAATACCAGTGCATCCTCTGTTTTTTCCAACTTCGCTAAGATGGTAGCCACTTGACTATTCGTTGGATTGCCATGGCGATGATAAAAATAAGGATGCTTTGGTTCGGTAGCGGCTTTAATATACTCCATTGGATCTGGGTCTGCAACGTAGGTTGATGTCTGATAGATTGGAGTGGTTACTGCAGATGTCTGGTTGAATTGCTGTCCTTCATGAACGAGGATCGTTTCAGTATTGCTTGTCATGCTAATGGTGTTTATTGATGCTTATGATGCCTTAATCCTCCATACGAAGATTCCTCAATAGCGAGCGTAAGTAAATTTCCATTTGTGTGGAAGTACTTTTGGTGCTAGTCGGAATGAATAAGGCGTTTCCTGCACACCAAATATAAATAAAATCTACAGAAGGAGTAGATTTTATTTATACCTTGGAGATTTAAATATCTTATAACATTTCTCTCAAGAGGTTCAGTGCATATCCAATGGTATTCACATTGTTCAACGCCAAACGGAGCTGGCCTTTAACTTCTTTCAAGTTGCTGATCTCTGGATGGTTTTGTACAAAAGACAATACGCGGCCAAATTGGTCTGACTCAAAGTAGCTTGATTTAGGATTACTGACAAAGTAAGCTTTCAGCGTCTGTTTTTTGTAAGCTATTTTTTCGAAGCCGATCGTTTTACCAAACCACTGCAAACGGAGTGTATTGAATAATTCAAATACTTCACGTGGAATAGGACCAAAGCGATCTTCAAGCTCCTGCTCAAAGGCTGTCAATTGCTGCTCGTTTTCCAGTTTGGACAGTTCGGTATACAGATTATATCGCTCCGTAATACTTGTCACATATTCGTCGGGAATTAATACCTCGAGGTCGGTATCAATCTGTGTAAAGGACACATATTTTCGTTCTTTTTCATCGGCGAATACTTCCGAAAATTCGTCTTCTTTAAGTTCTTGAATTGCCTCGTCTAAGATTTTATGATACATTTCAAAACCAATTTCGGCAATAAAACCCGATTGTTCACCGCCTAGGAGGTTTCCTGAACCACGTATATCCAGATCGCGCATGGCAACATTAAATCCAGAGCCCAGTTCCGAAAACTCTTCTATTGCCGAAAGTCGTTTATAGGCTTCCGACGTTAAAGTCGACAATGGCGGACTTAGTAAATAACAGAAGGCCTTTTTATTGGAACGACCAACCCGACCGCGCATTTGGTGTAGATCGCTCAGGCCAAACATATGCGCGTGATTGATAATGATCGTATTGGCATTTGGAATATCAAGACCCGCTTCAATAATCGTAGTTGCAATTAAGACATCGAAATCATGGTTGATAAACTTGAGCATCACATCCTCAAGCTCATCGCCTTCAAGTTGGCCATGTGCAACACCTACCCGTGCTCCCGGAACCAGCTTGCGAATCAAATTGCCCAGCTGCGGAAGATCTGCGACACGATTATGAATAAAAAATACCTGTCCACCACGATCAAGTTCGTAACTGACGGCCTCTCCAATCAGTGTTTCATTGAAAACGTGGAGTTCGGTCTGTACAGGCTGCCGGTTGGGCGGCGGAGTAGAGATGATACTCAGATCGCGGGCTCCCATCAATGAAAAGTGCAATGTTCTTGGAATAGGTGTTGCTGTCAGTGTCAGCGAATCTACATTCGCACGCATAACTTTCAATTTTTCCTTTACGGCAACGCCAAATTTCTGCTCTTCATCAATGATCATCAGGCCAAGGTCTTTAAACTTAACATCTTTGCTCACAAGACGATGTGTGCCTATAATAATGTCTATTTTTCCTTCGGCAAGCCTTGCTAAGGTATCTTTAATCTGTTTGGTCGTTTTAAAACGATTGATGTAGTCTATATTGCATGGAAGACCTTTCAGTCGCTCCGAAAATGTACGGAAATGCTGCAGTGCAAGGATTGTCGTCGGTACGAGTACGGCAACCTGCTTACTGTCTGCTACAGCTTTGAAAGCCGCACGGATGGCAACTTCCGTTTTTCCAAACCCGACGTCCCCACAGATCAATCGGTCCATTGGATGTGGCGATTCCATATCCTTTTTTACATCGGCAGTAGCTTTCTCCTGATCGGGCGTATCCTCGTAAATAAAGGAGGCTTCCAATTCATTCTGTAAGTAGCTATCGGGTGAAAAAGCATTTCCGTGCTGTGCTTTGCGTTTGGCATAGAGCATGATTAAGTCACGCGCAATATCTTTTACCTTTTTCTTGGTTGTCTTCTTGAGTTTGTCCCATGCATCCGTGCCCAATTTATTCATTTTGGGAACCGTACCTTCTTTTCCAGAATATTTTGATATTCGGTTTAAGGAGTTGATGTTCACATACAAAAGATCATTATCTGCATAGATCAGACGGATCATTTCCTGAGATTTACCGTTAACATCTACCTTTTCCAAACCTCCATATCGGCCGACACCGTGGTCAATATGGGTAATAAAATCACCTGGTTTGAGATCCCGTAAATCCTTCAGCGTAATTGCCTGCGAACGCTCGTAAGCCTTCTTACGTTTGTATTTATAATACCTGTCAAATATTTGGTGATCCGTATAGCATGCCAGTTTTAAACTGTCGTCTCTAAAGCCCTCCCGTAAGGCTTTATGAATCGGGATGAAGGTTGCCGATTTGTCAAGATCTTCTAGAATGGTATAAATACGCTCAACCTGTTTCGTTGAATCTGAAAAGATAAGGTTTTGGATGCGTTGGTCTTCATTCTCCTTGAAATTATGGATTAAAAGATTAAAATCTTTATTGAAAGAGGGTTGCGGATGGATATCGAACTTAAAGGTATTCTCTGCTTTATAAAAGAATTGTTTGCCGAATTCGACGATCGGGAATTCAAAGAATAAGGCATTGAGATTCTTCTCATCTGTAAACTCATGGGCTGGGTTATGCCATTCGGGATTATCCTTTTTCTGCTTATCTGTTAGCCCCACCCATAATTTTTCCGCTTTCTTTAACCCATCTTTTACAATATCTAAAGTGAATTGAGCGTCTTTTATCCAGATCGTGGCGCCCTGATCAATATATTCTAGCAGCGAAATGTGCTGTGATGTCAAGAATTTAGCCTGAACGTTAGGAACAATGGTTACTTTGTGGATCTTTTTGACGGAAAGCTGCGACTCAATGTCAAATGTCCGTATGCTTTCAATATCGTCGCCAAAGAATTCAATACGGTAAGGAAGATCGTTCGAAAAAGAAAAAATGTCTACGATGCCTCCTCGTATCGCAAACTGTCCAGGCTCATACACAAAGTCTACGCGATCAAAATCATATTCAATCAAGAATTCATTGATGAAATCAATACTTAAAGCAGTATTCTCTGTTATTTCCAACGTATTCTTATCCAAATCACTTCGGTTGATTACTTTCTCCGCAATGGCCTCAGGGTACGTAACAACCATTTTAGGTAATTCTGAGGTATGATTAAGCGAACTTAAAGTCTCTGCACGCTGCAATACGTTGGCAGAGTCGGTCTGAGTAAAATCAAATGCTTTTCGATAAGACGAAGGAAAAAAAAGGACCTGCTTATCCAGCAGGCTTTCCAGATCGCTTAAAAAATAAGATGCGTCTTCATGGGTCGGTAAGATAAACACCATTGGACGTTCCTGTAAGTTGTAGGAAGATACCGCTATAAATGCATCAGATGAGCCAATAAGTCCTTTAAGCTGAATCTTCGGATTTTTGGATTGCATAGCCTTGGTTAGCGACTGGACGGATTCGCTTTGACTGTATTTTTCTAATATTTCTTGAATTCCCACGAGCAAAAATTTCGAATAATTGCGAATTTAGCGAAATACTATTAAGTATTAGGTATGAAGTGCTAAATTTTTTGGTAAAAAAATAGCAGGTCTGCTCGTGATAAGGGTGTGGTTTTTGTCCGGACTAGATTAACTAACCGATGAGTCTTGACGAACGTTATCTCGCCAGGTAAAAGGTATAGGCGAAAGCGAGTAAAACTAGCAATGTAGCTAAATAAATTAATTTATATTGCTCGTAAGCAGTAACGTGGAAGGATCCAATTTTAACGCGGTTTTTGCTATTTCTCATAATTAACTTAGGTCGATATCAATCTTCTGTTCACTAATATAGCTTTTTAGCGTCGTATTACCAAAGGCATTCAATGTATTTTGGAAATCTTCCCGATAGTCGAACTGAAAGTCCTCATGAAGTTTACTGTATTTGCCGACCGCATGCTTTATACGCCCTGTGATATATTTATGTAATTTGTGCGCAGCAGATTGATAAGAGGAATCAAAAAGTCTGTCGTAATCCACGATCGTTCTTTTCAGGATATAGATCCGAAATTCCACCTCACTAACTTTATCCTTAGTGACTTTTTCGTGTTCATTGACTAGGCCACTAGCCTGTTTGACAAGTTTACTGAGCCCAATAAAATTACTGTGATGGGGCGTATTGCCAATTTGGCTTACACTAGTATCGAACAGTTGTGCCAATTGCTTGCGTAGTTTTTCAATACGTTCCTCCAAGTCATCTGCATTCTCCAATAATTGGAAATGCAATTGTTTGATCAGCATTTTGTCCTTGCTTATCAGACGTACGAGAAGCTTGTCTTTCTCCTTTTGTGGCAAGTCAAGAACAGCCTTCTTTAATTCGGGATCCTGATGTAAGGACATAACGCGTTTTTTTTATGTGAAAGAGAGCGGTTGAAAATATAATTCAGGCACCGATATGGGGAGCCTGAATTATAGCAATCGTTTAATATAAGATTCTAAATTTTATTGTATTCTCGATCTGTTTGAGTTGTTTCAAAAGATCTTTATCGTATTCTCCTTGTATATCTGTTACCGCATATCCGATGTCACTTTTGGTCATTAAAAATTGGGCAACAATATTGATGTTGTTTTGAGCATATACCTTGTTGATTTGTGCCATGATTCCAGGAACGTTTTTATGGATATGGAGCAATCTGGTTACCTGTTTCACTTTGGGTAGAATCAGATTCGGAAAATTACGGCTAAGGTACGTGTCGCCATTATTAATAAATTCAGCCATTCGACGAGGAATAAACTCTGAATTCTTCTTTTTATTTTTCTTGTCGTCGAAAACGACAATACCTTTGGCGTTACAGATCTCCTTATTGATGTGACCTTTGATATCGCCCAAATACCCGATCGTTTTTAATTTGTCAGCCTGCTGAAGCAGCTCATCACTGATGTCAATATTGCCGCCCAATAGTAGCATACCGACATCTTTGATATACTTTTCTTCAATGGTATCCTTTATCCGAATTGAAAAGCCATCTCTTTTCAAGATATGCGCTGCTATTTCTGGTACATCGCCCACGATCAAACATAGGATACGATTCTTGGGATAGGATATTGCACGGGGAAGATCATTGACATACAGGAACTCGTCAAAACTTGGTGTAATGAAATCGGCTTTATCAGTCACGCTTTTACGTTGAATATTCTCAGTGAATGCAAAAAACTTTTCAATTAACCCCGACTCTTTTAATTGGAAGTCGGAATATCCGTCGCCTATGCCAAATAATTTTCCTTCAATTTTTAATTGTCTCAATAATTGCACTTTTCCACCTTCATTTGATAGTGGATTCTCTTCGTCAAAACCGATAATATTGCCTTTTTCATCGAATCTGAATGTGTTGGCATAGATATTTTCCGTCTTTATATGGTAAGGGGTAACGACAGGTGTTATAAACTCTTTAAAACCACCTGAAACAATCCATGCGGTATCAGCATTTTTTTTGAAGAATTCACGATTTCGCGAAAAAGAAGTTGATACCTTCTTTTTAAGATGTGAAACAAGTTTATCTAGATGAGTTTTATTGGCATTTAAGAGTTTTACGCGGCCGGCCAAAGCTTCGCGAAAAGATAGTTTACCCTCCATCGCGAGATTGGTATACCGCTCGATTTCCAGGTAGATAGCCTCGCGATCGGGATGATTTTCCAAAGAGATTCGTGCAAGTTCATCAAGCGCTTCTACTTGCGTAAATGTACTATCAAAATCAATGATGTAGTAGTTTTTCATTGTATTATTTTTTTATGAAACAATGGTGAATAATGCATCCAAATACTGATCTCCCATATCGGCATTTCCCTTAAAAAATATTGATTAAAGGAAATAAAAACTAGTTAGGGGATCGTTATTGGATGTCTGTTACGCACGATGAATCAAGGTTTGGTTGTTAATATGTTATAGTTTACTGTTTGTTATATAATGCTGCAATTTCTTTTAAGGTTTGTTCCAAAGGGCGATAACTGTGATTAAGAAGTGCTTGGATTTTAGCATTGGAATACTGCAATTTAGCGCTGGAAGCAACTGCCGTTTCTTTTGTTAAGGTTGCATTTGATTTTTTAAATACGGAAAGCAAGCTGGATACTGTAGACGCAATTTGAAGCATCGTTTCTGACACTTCGATTGTCGGTTCAGGCTTGTTCATTAATACACTTGCCACACTCAAAAGATCTTTGTTGCTAATATTCAGATTATTGATGATATAGCGTTCCGCAGTAACATCCTCTTTTTCCATCAACTGAATCATGATTGAAGCAACGTCTTCTACATCAACAACGCCAACGCTTCCTGTAGGATAAAATCGTAAGCCTTTATCGATCTTCGAAAATATAGCTCCAGAGCCTTTATCGCTAGCGGAGGCTCCTAAAATTAAAGAAGGATTCACAATAACTGCATTCAAACCTTCTGTTATACCGCGCCACACCTCCATCTCTGCCTGATATTTGGATAGCGAATAGTTAGATGTCAGTGAATTGTGTTCCCATTGATCTTCTTCGGATACAGGAATGTTGTTCCTATTTGTACCCAAAGCGGCAATAGAGCTTACATGTAAGAGACGAATGCCCTTTTCAAGGCAAAGGTTGACTACGTTTGTCGTACCTTCAACATTCACCTTAAAGAGTGATTTAGCATCCTTTTTTTGGTAGGAAACCATTGCAGCACAATGATACACTTTGTTGACCCCTTCGAGAGCATCCTCGAGTTCAAAATAGTTGTTGATATCTGCGTCGATCCACTGAATCAAAGAAGAAGATAACAACGGGGTAGGAATAGTCGATTGAGCTCTTTTAATGGCAATTACGTCAATTCCTTGGTCTATCAACTGCCTAATTAGTGTAGACCCTAAAAAACCTGTTCCTCCAGTTATTAATATCACTTGATAAAGATACTGTTAAAAATAATGTTTTCAAAAGTTAGTTAATAAATGGATATTTGTGTGAATTGTATCTTGAAAAATTAGATATTTTACAAATTATAGCTTATGTCATCACTGTCCGTATTCTTTCGTCCAATTTCAGTTATAAGTTTTGCACCCGAGCATGGCTTCTTAAGTTCTCAATTAGGAAACGTTATTCAAGCCTATGAATCAGAATTCCCAAATTGGGAAGGAGATAAAAAGCCACACTTAGCTATTGTTGGGGTAGAAGAAGACCGGGCTTCACTGAATAATAACGGAACAGATAAAGCGCCAGATGCTGTACGAAAACATCTATATGCGCTCTATCAGGGAGATTATAAGATGAACATCGTTGATCTGGGAAATATCAAAGCCGGCAATACAATTCAAGACACCTATATTGCTTTAAAATCCGTAGTTGAAGAGTTGGTGAAAGAAAATATTGTCCCCATTATCATTGGAGGAGGGCAGGATCTTACTTATGCCCAATATTTGGGGTATCAAAATTTGGAACGGAAAATAGAACTAGCGGTTATCGATGCACGTTTTGATATTGATCAGGAAAATGCTGAAAATGTAAGCTTAACCTCTCGCTCTTATGTAAATCATATTATTCTACATCAGCCAGACTATTTGTTTAATTTGAATTCCATAGCCTATCAGACCTATCTCGTCAGTAAAGAATCTATTAATATGTATGATAAGCTATTCTTCAACGCAACACGAGTAGGGATGATTGCTGGTAAAATGGATCAATCAGAGCCACTCATTCGCGCAGCCGACCTCATTAGCTTTGACATTGGTGCTATTCGATCTTCCGAAGCGCCAGGGAATGCCAATGCGATTCCGAATGGCTTATATGGCGATGAAGCTTGCCAACTTGCACGTTATGCTGGGATGTCAGATAAATGTTCTTCCATTGGTTTTTATGAATTCAATCCAACATTTGATCCAATGGAGCAAACAGCGATGTTAGTATCTCAAATGATATGGTGCTTTATTGATGGCTACTATAACCGTAAGCAAGATACGCCTTTGTATCCCAAATCATCTTATATCATCTATCGTACGACACTGGAACACGAAGCGCACGAGTTGGTCTTTGTAAAGAGTAAAAAATCAGACCGTTGGTGGATTCAAGTTCCCTATTTTGGTTCAAAATCGGTCAATGAACGCTATTATCTAGTCCCATGCCGGTATGAGGACTACCAATTGGCGATTTCTGGCGAAATGCCCGACTTGTGGTGGAAAACACATCAAAAATTGCAATAATGGCTTTGAATGAAATCTCGCAATTATACTTTCCGATAGAGGGCAACTTCGATTATGAAAATTGTTGACACGCTGTGTGCACTGATAAACGACTAAACTTTATTGCTCTTTACAATCGTGCTCAACCCTTAGGGTATGGTCAGTTATATGTAATTAAACGTGATGGCAAAATATGATTAAGGATAATTTTAGCCATCTTAAGAAATACAAATCATGGAAATAGTTTTCTTCGCAGGAATCGTCTTGTTGTTAGTCATTTTGATTGTCTTGGTGCTAAAAAGGAATAACCAAGCCACTATTGGGCCTGGATACAGTAAAGAAGTGGAAACACTGAAAATTGAACTCGCTAGATCCCAACAGCGGGAGCAAAGCTTGTTGGAAGAGCGTTCGATGCTAAGAAATGAACTGGAAAAGGAACGAGAAAATCTTTTGATTGCCGAACGTTCTTTAGAAAGTACACGTTCATTTTATGAAGCGCAGCTTGATAAATACCAAGAGCAAAAGAATGAAATCGCCGAAATCAAACGACAGTTCAATAATGAATTTCAGGTTATAGCCAATAAAATATTGGAAGAAAAGACACAGAAATTTACAGAAACTAACCATCGTTCACTGGGCTTGATCTTGGATCCATTGAAGGAAAAAATCAAATTGTTTGAAGAGAAAGTCGATAAAAATTACAATCAAGAGGCCGCGGAAAGAAATTCTTTAAAGGGAGTTGTCCTTCAGCTGGTCGAACAGAGTCTTAAAATTAAAGACGAAGCCAATAGCTTAACCAAGGCATTAAAAGGGGATACCAAAAAGCAGGGCAATTGGGGTGAGGTAATTTTAGAGCGGGTTTTGGAGCGTTCGGGACTTATGCGCGATCGCGAATTTAGATTACAGGTCTCTCTGATGGATGCCGAAGGAAGAAGAATGCAACCCGACGCGATTATCGACCTTCCTGAAGATAAACATCTGATTGTGGATTCAAAAGTTTCGCTGATTGCCTACGAACGTTGGGTCAATGCTGAGACGGACGAGGACCGCGCAATTTTCGCAAAACAACATGTACAGTCTGTGGAAAATCACGTGAAAGAACTTTCCGCAAAAAACTATCACGAGTTATATGGTATAGAATCGCCGGAATTTGTCCTGCTGTTTATGCCGATTGAATCTGCATTGAGTATGTCCGTCGCTGAAAAACCGGATCTATTCAGCGATGCTTGGGATCGTAAGGTTGTCATCGTTAGCCCTTCGACATTGTTGGCGACATTGCGTACTATCGCCAGTATCTGGAAACAGGAACGTCAGACCAGGAATGTAATTGAAATAGCGAAAGAAGCAGGGAGCCTCTACGATAAATTTGTGAGCTTTCTGAACGATATGGAACAGGTGCAAAATCAGTTGGAGCGCGCATTAAAAAGCCATGAAGATGCAACTAAAAAGCTCTCTACAGGCGCTGGGAACGTGATCGGAAAAGTGGAGAAATTAAAACGTTTAGGAGCCAAAGCAAATAAACAGATCGATTCCAAATTTTTAGATGGGGAAGATTAACAAAAACGGGCTTGCCGAAAGGTAAGCCCGTTTATAATTTTTAACCGTGCAAAGCAAAGCCTGCTCTGCTAACTTATGCTAGAGGTTTTGCTAAAGCTCTTTCATCCGTTTATTGATGGAAACATCCACATAGGTATCCTTTAAACGATCTACAGCTTCTTTTTGAACAGTGACATTGGTGTCTGATTCGTAATCATGAATAGTTCTTTGGTTTTGGACTTCGTTGTCATAAGGATCCTTTCCTGCCAAGAGCTTGACGATTACCGGAAGACATTCGAGGAAGACAAAAAGCAGCGCAATAAAAAACACAGCATTTGCATTAGATTCGTTGACCTTTCCATTGGCATCGTACCTTAGATTGCCCAGCGCAGAATTACGGTCTGCAAAACCAGCGACATTGACAGCGCTGTCCAGCGAAGCGTTGGATAAGACTTTTTGGTCTAATATCCCTTCAAATTTCTGTTTCTGACGTATTGCATTTTGTTGGGTCGTTATCTTGTTCCGTAAAGTGTCCAAATAGCTCTCTTTTTTCTTCAGCTCTTCTTCTTTCATTTTGGCATAAGGGCCATATCCCATGACACCGGATGTTTCAGTTGTTTTGTTCCCGAATATCTCGTAATTCAATTTTGTACGATCATTTTTAATACTGGCTTCCAATGAATCCCGTTCGACCGTAATCGCTTTTAAAAGCGAAACCTCATTGGCATATTTCTTATTGAAAGTACTGTTGAGCGTGTCGATTTTAGCGCGTTGATCGGCGAGAAACCGTACTCGGAGGTTTTCCCGGATTTCTTTGTCAAAGATTTTTAACTCTAATGGCCTTGAGATTACCAATCCAATCAAAATAGCCAATAGAATTCGAGGGAGAGCCTGTAACAGTTGCATAACGCCACTTTTCGATTTATTTATACTCAGGACAATATAGCGATCCATATTAAATATCGCTAATCCCCAAATGATACCAAATACAAGGGCTAATAGCCAGTCAAATGCTCCCCCACTAAATACAAAATACATGGCATAGCCACCAGAAAGGCTGGCAAATAATCCCGTGAAAAAAATAGTAGCACCTATGGCTGTGTACTTACTATGTTCTTCTGGATATTTTTCAAGAGTTTCTTGATGCACTCCGGCACATCTCCAAAAGAAACGGTTAATATCGCTCATTAAAATATTTTTACTCAAATTGACATATTATTTTTAACAAGATTGCGAATAAGTTTTTGTTTTACAATAGGATGACGTTTTTCCCTCCTCATTTTACAGTGCGCGTTCGAAGCCATTCATTTGTCTAATTTTATTATCTTTGAAAAATAACAGGAATAATCAGATAATATGAAGAAAAGACAACTTTTGCCCTTCTTTGCGATAGTGGCAACTGCATTTGTTGGTTGTGAGGAAAAAAAAGTGATGACAGATAATCCTCTTTTATTGGCTTATGAGACCCCATTTAATGTCCCTCCTTTTGACAAGATCAAAACAGAGGATTTTAGGCCAGCTTTTGATGAAGCTTTAAAAGTACACAATTTGGAAATTGACACAATAGTCAATAATTCGGATAAAGCAACATTTCAAAATACGATAGTTGCACTTGAAAATGCAGGTAGGTTGTTGAACAATGTATCTACTGTATTTTATAATCTAAATAGCGCCAATACAAATGACAGTATTCAGGCAATAGCAAAAGATCTAGCGCCTATTTTATCCAGTCATTCAGATGAAATCTCGATGAATAGTAAATTATTCGACCGTATTAAAACCGTATGGAGTAGTCGAAATACATTGGGACTTGATGAACAGGATAATAAGCTCCTGGAGGAAACTTATAAGAGCTTTGTACGTTCTGGAGCAAATCTTAAAGATGCCGATAAGGAAAAAATGAAAAAGATTAATGCTGAACTTTCAACATTAACAACCCAATTCGGACAGAATTTGCTTGCTGAAACAAATGCGTATATGCTCGTCGTTGATTCAGCTAGTCAATTGGAAGGATTGCCAGAGTCGTTGAAAACAGCGGCTGCAGAGGAGGCCATAGCAAAAGGTAAGAAGGACAAGTGGGTTTTCACTTTACAGAATCCTTCCATTATGCCTTTCCTACAATATTCAAAAAATCGCGAGTTGAGAAAGCAGCTTTGGGAAGCATATCAGCTTCGCGGAAATCAAGATAATACAAACGATAACAAAGCAATTATTCAAAAAATTGTCAACCTTCGTCTTCAGAAAGCAAAATTGTTAGGCTATTCATCCCATGCAGCCTATGTGCTGGAGGAGTCCATGGCCAAGAATCCAGCCAATGTATACGCGTTGTTAAATAAGTTATGGAGTCCAGCGTTGGCGAAAGCAAAAGGTGAGGAAGCAGATATTGCGAAAGAAATAGCCGCTGAAGGTGGGGATTTTGCAGTTGCACCTTACGATTGGAGATATTATACCGAGATTATTCGCAAAAAGCGTTTTGCCTTGGATGAGGATGAGATTAAACCATATTTAAGTTTGCCTGCCGTCCGTGAAGGCGCATTTGGTGTAGCTAATAAATTGTACGGTTTGACATTCGTAGCTTTAAACAATGTCCCAACGTATCATAAAGATGTGGAAGTATATGAAGTAAAAGATAAAGACGGTTCACATTTAGGTCTTCTATACGCTGATTTCTTTCCGCGCGAGTCTAAACGCGGTGGAGCTTGGATGACCTCTTATCGTAGCCAGTCAACAGAAGACGGAAAACGCGTCGCGCCAGTAATTTCTATCGTATGTAACTTTACAAAGCCAGTAGGAAAGAATCCAGCACTTTTAACATTTGATGAGGCTACTACGCTGTTTCACGAATTTGGGCATGCGTTACATGGGCTCCTCTCCAATGTGAGGTACAGATCGATGGCCGGGACTTCCGTACCACGTGATTTTGTTGAACTGCCTTCGCAGGTGATGGAAAATTGGGCAGCTGACCCAGAGGTGTTAAAAACATATGCTAAGCATTATAAAACCAAAGAAGCAATGCCAGATTCATTGATTCAGAAAATGGAAAAGGCCGGTACTTTTGATCAGGGATTTGCAACCGTTGAATATCTTTCTGCCGCGTTGTTAGATATGGATTACCATGCTGCGACCAAGCAGATTTCAAAAGACATCAATGGTTTTGAAAAAGCAGCAATGAAAAAAATAGGTATTATTGATGCGATTATCCCACGCTATAGAAGCACGTACTTTCAACACATCTTCGCAGGTGGATATTCAGCCGGTTACTATGCCTATATTTGGTCTGAAGTATTAGACTCGGATGCTTTTGCAGCTTTCAAGGAAAAATCATTGTACGATCAGGTAACAGCAGATTCTTTCCGCAAAAACATTCTTGAAAAAGGCGGTACAGATGACCCTGCCAAAATGTACCGCACGTTTAGGGGGGCGGATCCAGATCCAAAATTTCTATTGAAGAAGAGAGGTTTAAACTAATCTTTAATAACTAAAAGGCGATATAGAAATATATCGCCTTTTTTTTGTTGATGCACTTGTTATTATAAAAACTATTCTTACATTTGAATATTATTTATAACAAGTCTAAATAAATAGATATGTGTGATACGAAGATACTAAGCCAAAGAGGGAATACCCATATCAGTGTTTGTCTCAAGTGTCAAACCTATTACATCTGGCAACAAAGTTTTGTACTGACATTTACAAGGAATAAGTTTGTTGATTTTTTGAATATGGCGCGAACTGCGGGTGATGAGCTCTTTTTTAGTTCTTTTCCGGACGGCGAATTTCGATTGATCATGAAGACACCCTATCCAGATATTGTATTTTCATTTGACGAGGAACAATGGCAAAATTTTCGAGATGCACTCCAAGAATCTTATTACATGAACGAGTTTTATGGAATGCTGAATAATTAACGTAAAAAGTCCTGTTGCATCGCTTGTGTTTCATCTCTCTTTCCTTATGCGTTGACAACAGGCACAAACAAAACCCTCAGTTATACTTGCATAAGTTGATGCGAATATATCCTGGGGGTTCTTATTTATAACTGTAATTCTTTTTATGTTTCCGAAGTATTATGATATAAGCAAATTGATGGTGCTATTCAATATAACGGCATAGCTTTTTAAAACATTTTATCTAATTTTACATTAAAAAGCAAACGGTTTGATAAAGCAGGAAGTTATTGACAAAGTACTGGAAACAGCACGGATAGAAGAGGTGGTGGGCGACTTCGTTGATTTAAAGAAACGGGGTACGTCTTTGATTGGAAATTGCCCTTTTCATCATGAAAAGACGCCTTCCTTTCACGTATCTGTTTCGAAGGGTATCTATAAGTGTTTTGGATGTGGTGTTGGTGGAGATTCCCTTAAATTTGTGATGGAACTGGAAAAGTTTTCTTATCCGGAAGCCATCCGTTATTTAGCCGATAAGTATTCGATTCAAATAGAAGAGGTTGAGCGTTCTCCTGCTCAGCTTGCAGCACAAGATAAAAGGGAAAGTCTATATGTACTGAGTGCGTGGGCCGGTAAGTTTTTTGCCGAGCAGCTCTGGAAAACTGAAATGGGGCAGGTCATTGGACTTAACTATTTTAAGGAGCGGGGCTACACTGAGGATATCATTAAGAAATTTGAATTGGGCTATTCGCCGGAGGAATGGACAGCATTGGTCGACAAAGCACAAGTAGCCGGTTTTCATCCAGATTATCTAGCAGCAAGTGGCCTGGCCATTGAACGTGACGACAAATCCTTATATGACCGCTTTCGTGGTCGGGTTATGTTTCCTATACATAACTTGACGGGCCGTGTCATTGGCTTCGGAGGGCGGACGCTAAAGACCGATAAAAAGATTGCCAAATATGTAAATTCTCCTGAAAGCGAAATCTACCATAAGTCCGATGTGCTGTATGGATTGAATTTTGCCAAAAAGGCAATTATGGAGGAGGACAACTGCTATTTGGTAGAGGGCTATGCTGACGTTCTTTCTGTGCATCAAGCTGGAGTAGAAAACGTTGTTTCCTCCTCTGGAACGTCATTGACAACCGGTCAGATCAAACTTATTTCGAGATTTACAAAGAATGTCACCATTCTTTATGATGGCGATGAAGCGGGTATTAAAGCTTCTTTGCGTGGTACGGACATGTTGCTCCAAGAAGGCTTAAACGTCAAAGTATTGCTTTTTCCTGATGGAAATGACCCCGATTCTTACGTGCAGAAGTTTGGTGCCGCTGCTTTTAAGGATTATGTCAAATCCAATCAGCAGGACTTCATTTTTTATAAAACGAATATACTGCTTCGCGATGCCAGCAACGATCCAATAAAAAGAGCAGAGGTTATTCGTGATGTGGTCGAAAGTATTGCATTGATTCCTGATGAGATCAAGGTCTCTGTTTTTATACGCGAGTGTAGCAGCTTATTGGATATCGAAGAGCGCATTTTATTGGCCGAGCTCAATAAGATAAGACTCAATAGAGCAAAGAAAGCAGATAAGGATGCCGCTCGCAAAACCCAGGCACCGCCACCAAATGCAGGTATGCCGCCCATGGGGATGGATGGCCCACCGCCTGATTTCTTCATGACCGACGACGAGCGGGGTGGAGTTGCCCCTATGGAGTCTATTGAGCAGCCGGTACAGCTGACGTCGGAAATTCTCCAGGAACGCGAAATTGTACGTATTTTAATCAACTATGGCGACTATCTAGCTACTTGGGAAGGCGATGGAGATATTCCTATAGCAGGCGTATTATTGGGAAATATAAGCGACATTGAGTTTAAAGACAAAGCAGCAGCCTATATTTTGAAAGTGTATCGAGAGGCTGCAGCAAAGTACGAGATTCCTGATGCTAAGCAGTTCTATTCCAACCCGGATCCGTCAATCTCGGATTTGGCAATTAATAGTGTCGCCAGTAAATATTCGCTCAGTGAAAATTGGAACGACGATAAGCGTAAAATTTATGTAACGCAAGAATATGAGCATTTAAAACCGCTTGTTGTTACGGCGATCTATCGAATTAAAAAACGTAAAATTGAAACCGAAATGCATCATATTCGTGAGGAGATGAAACACGAAAAAGATGAAGCAAATTTGGAAGTCCTTATTTTCAAATATCAGAAGCTAAAAGAAGCTGAAAGGTTGTTGGGCGGGTTTCTGGGAAATACTATTGTAAAGTGATCAACTGTTATGGCCAAGCATCTTGAAACGGGCAACTGGGGTGAACAAATGGCGATGGAATACCTCATAGAGAAAGGCTATAAAATAGTGTTAAGAAATTGGCGATTTAAGAATTTAGAGGTAGATTTGATCGTGAGGGACAAGGATACACTAGTATTTGTTGAAGTTAAAACACGGTCGGGAACTGATTTCGGCGAACCTTACGAATTTGTAGATGTAAAAAAGCAACGTCGACTGATTCGTGCTGCCCAGGCTTATATCCTTAAAACCCATTACATCGGTGAGCTTCGATTTGATGTTGTCGCCATAACGAGAACCCACAAAGTTGCACTCCATTATATCAAAGATGCGTTTTGGGATAGTTGATAATACGTACTTATAAATAATTATACATAGATGAGAAAAATCACTTATTTTATGGCAATTGCAGCACTTGCTTTTGCTTCTTGTAAGTCAAAAAAATCCAGTTTGGAATTTGCATCTCCTGGAGCAAATCAAGCTGTTTTAAAAGGTGCTCAAGTGCAATTGAAACTAAAATTTGAATCAGTGACAATGGACTCTGTAGCTTATTTTGTAGACGATAAACACGTGGGCTCATCAACCGACACCACAGCGATTACAGTAGATACAAAAGACATGGCTTATGGTACACGGAATATTTCCGCTTTGGTGTATAACGCCGGAAAGCCTGATTCCGTTTCCAGTACCTTTTACGTTGTGCCCGCAAGTGCAAAAAACTATGGATTTGAGATAGTGAACAAATACCCGCACGATACTACAGCATTTACACAAGGTCTGCAGTTTGCAGATGGTATTCTCTATGAATCGAATGGGCGCTATGGCGAGTCTAACCTGAGAAAAGTTGATCTAAAAACAGGTAAAGTACTGAAAGAGATTAAATTTGATGAAAAGACATTTGCCGAAGGAATGACATTGGTTGGTAATAAGTTATTTATGTTGACTTGGCAACAAGGAGAAGGGTATGTCTTTGATAAAAACTCTTTTGTAAAAGAAAGCTCCTTTAAATATGAAAATAGTAAAGAAGGTTGGGGTCTAACCTACGATGGACAGCACTTGATTAAATCTGATGGCTCCAATAAGCTATACTTTTTAGATGCAACAACCGGTAAGGAGTTGAATGCTATCGGAGTTTACGACGAAGCTGGCCCAGTGGATGAACTTAACGAACTAGAGTATATAGACGGAAAAGTCTACGCAAATGTCTATCAGAAAGATGTTATTGTTATAATCAACCCACAAACCGGAGCCGTAGAGGGGCGGATTAATTTGGTGGGTATTTATGAGCATACGTCGGCTTACGATAATGAATTGAATGGCATCGCTTATGATGAGGCCGGCAAACGCCTGTTTGTTACAGGTAAGCTATGGAATACGTTGTACGAAATCAAAACCATTGAAAAATAATTAAGCATTCTTCTATTTTGATCTTGTTTTAAAGGTTGATAGCCTCATAAGCTTATATAATATCAGAATCCTTGTCAACTAGTCATGGCAGGGATTTTTTCGTTCTTACTCTTATTTGCGTTCGTTATAAAGGGAATGGGCCTACTTTTAATTTCTGTCTTTTGTATATTAAACTACCCAAAGACGAGTAATGTTTTTTTAAGTGATGGCGTCAACAATGTGTCTATCCGACGGAATACTAATGAAGAGAGGAAATCATGCTATTTCTAATAGGGTCGTCGGACATAAGCTGTTTCAGATGATATTGTAGCAATATCAAAAGTTAGCTTCACATCCTTTCTAGTCAATAGAAGCTATTACTTATTATAAAAAAAGGAATGAAGTTCCAAACTTCATTCCTTTTTTTATAATGATTTTATTGTGATTAATAAATCGGAGTAAACATCCATGTATCATCAAAGCGAGAAGAACCGTTTAGTCCTGTAGTGATGTAACCGTTGTTTCCTACGGCGAAACCAATTGCATCCTGACGTGCCGAACCAGCAAATGCGCCGTTATCATTTGTCCAATAGTCACCAGAAATATTATATTTCCATGTGCTGTTGATTACGGCATTTTTGTAACCGCCAACAACGAATGGAGTACCATTGATTGCGAAAGCAGAAGCATTTGAACGAGTCAAATCGTAAGTATATGAATCATCTGCTCTATTTAGATCGTTCAATTTAGTCCATTTGCTACCATCAAATTTATAGAAATCTTTTGGGTAAGAACCGTTAGAGATACCACCACCTACATAGGCTACATTATTGACAACGAAAGAAAATGCCGCTTTTCTTTTTGCAGAAAACGGAGCATCACTGATTGCCTGCCATGTGTTAGCTGCTGGATCATATTTGTAGAACTCATTCGTATTCGTTGTTCCGCCATTAATGACAGTTTCTCCTGTTCCAACATAAGCAGCACCATTTAAGGTAAAAGCTACTGCATTTGATAAAGCAATAGGAAGTGGAGCAATACTTGACCAAGCACCTTTTCCGTTATCAGCTGTAGGGTCAAACTTGTAGAAATCTTTTAGGTTATTTGTCCCGTCATTTCCGCCACCAACATAACCGATATTACCAATGGAAAAACCGATGGCACCGTTTCTCTCAACACCTGTGAAAGGTGCTTTTTCAGCCCAAGTATCTGATGCTGCATCATAAGCATACGTGTCTTTCACACGGAAAGGTTTACCACCAGCATTACTTGCTAGACCAGTAGTGACATATGCAACATTATTTATCAAAAAGCTAGCAGCAGATGAAGTTTGTGGACCTTTAAAAGCAGCTTTTGCAAACCATTCGTCTGATTTGGTCGAGCTGTCGTCACTTTTTTTACAAGAAGAGAAAGTTGTAACTGTAAATACAAAAGCTAATAAAACGAGTAGCCAATTTTTCTTGTTCATAAATTATTGAAATTTAGTATAAAGGATGTTTAATTTAATTTTTGGATCATTCTCATTATCTTTTGCCAATATTAATCTATTTCCAGTTGAAAACAAACCCGATGTTGGTAAAGATAGATATAATGAAGTATTATTGTATGCTGTTGTTTTAATTTTTGTTAAATATTCAATAAGATTGAACGTATATTTTCCATTGGAACCAAAATCATCGCCGCGTACCAATGCTGCCTGTTGTGTTGTTGTCGAATAAGGTGACGTTAACAAACTAATCGGATTCCCATTATTGCTTGCCACCATTAAGACTAAACTTTGGGGCTGGTCGAAAATCGTTGCAGATCCATTAGGGACTTCTATAACGAGTTCAGCTTTATTAATTGCTATTGACGGATTGTTCACCAATTCCAATAACGTTGGAAATTCAATTTTTGCTACAACACCAGTTGATCCCTCTAAAAATACATTTCCATCGGTCTTTTCACTGGAAAGCTGGGGATTTGCTAAGGTCAACGGCGCAAATTTTGTTGCAGAGCGATCTGCTTCAATTTGATTGTACTGATAAGATTTATTATCAATGGAGAAATATTGTTTACCAACAGACTTGGTACCTTCATTATTCAGGAACGAATAGTGAACCTGTAAAAATACGGTATCTTTAAATCCGATCAACGCCGTGCTGTTGTCTGGTACAAGGGCTAAGCCTTTAAAATACTCTTGAAAACTTGTGCTGTTCTGAATCCGGTTGTCATTATTTTTGATCATCGTAAACAGCTCATTGCTAATTGTACTGTTAAATCTGAAAAATAAAGAGTCTGCCGATTGTATCCGCGGTTTAAAAGTGAGTTCTGCCAAAGGCGTATTTTCATAAGCAAACTTTTGTTTGCTGAATATTGCAGCTGAGGTGACAAAAACAGGACGCTCATCAACAGGTTTGGTGAGATCAATCTGTGTTTGGGTAATTTCTTCCGTCACACGATGCACCGAAATCTTTTGTAACTGCGTTGTATCCCCATAGGAGTATTTATTTGGTGTTAATACTAAAGTGACCGAATCCAATACCGCATCATCAGGAATAGAAGCACTGCTTATCGTTCCAATCCCCAGTCGCATATAAGCCGTCGATTTCATGCTGCCTGTAACTGCATTGGTATTTTTCCCAACAAGCATTGTCCCTGTAGCGGAAGTGGGAATGTCGTCCAATTGATAAGTAGAAACTTTGGCGGAAACGGTATCAATAGGTACTAAACCGATTGTTTCGTCTCTCGAACTATCCAATGAGAGCGAAATGTCTTTATTACAACCAACAAAAGCGGCCAATGTAAAAAGTGGAAGTAAAAATTGTATACTACGTCTCTTAAAGTCTTTAATCATATTAATTTTTGAATAGTGCAAAAGTAATCAATGACAACTGTTAATCAGTGTTATATTTTGTTAAATATGGTTAATTACCACAGCGATTGCAAATCTAGTAATTTAAATTTGTTTTAGTTATGGGTAGAAGATTTAAATTACTGATCAGTTTGATCGTTTTAATCGGGTCAGGAATTACTGTAGTTTTGGGGATTTGGCTCTATGGAAGTTATACCAATCGTCGGGATCTATTCCTATCCACTGCTGAGCGTTCACTCTTCAACGCTGTTCAGGAGGCGTACCAAGCACGCAATGGAGATCGGCAGTTAGATGGCCCCGAGGCTGATCGGAACCGCTTGCTCCAGGATGTAAAACAAGAGCTTTCGGGATTATTACCCGCTTCAGAGCTTGATAAGGCTTTACAACGAGTAAATACCGAACGGCCTAAAAACGAGCGTTTTGATCGTGAGAGCCACAATAGGAGAGAAAAAATATTTCCTAAAAATCGCGAAGGACAGGGCGCAATCATTCCACCCTTTTTGTTCCGTGACTTTGATATGAATACAGCCAATCTGAATTTGATCGAAACAAAATTCAAAGAATCTTTAAACAACAAGAGCATATCGGTGCCATTTGAAATGGCTATTGTGACTATTGCACATGATCAAATTAAAGATGTGCGTCGCAAGTACCGAGATGCGAACCTCGCCTGGACGAGGCCTATGATGGTCAATCCGCAAAAAAATGAATTTTTAGTGATCAAATTTCAGGAGGATTGGAAGTATCTGTTGTATAGCTTGAGCTGGCAGCTACTCATCTCGTTGCTATTGATAGGGCTGCTGCTGGGCACATTCTTCTATTTAATGAAAACCATTCTTACCCAAAATAAGATGGCCGAACTCCGTAAGAATTTTGTCGATAACATGACACATGAGCTTAAAACACCAGTATCTACCGTTATGGCAGCCATAGAAGCTATACAAATGTATGGTGTAAAGGATGACAAGGAAAAGTTGAACCGGTATCTGAATATCTCCAAAAGAGAGCTTGAACATCTGTCCAATATGATCGAAAAGGTGCTTCAGATGGATATTGATGCCAACAGAGGGATTGTTCTACAGCGTTCGGATTTCGATCTTGTCGCTATGGTGAAAGGAGCTATTGAAGTTGCCCAGCTGAATAAAGCTAAAAATGTTGATTTTAACCTTATTGTGATACCGGATAAGATCATGATCAATGGCGATGAAGCCCATTTAAAAAATGTGGTTAATAATTTGCTTGAAAATGCGATAAAATATGCTGGACAAGAAGTTTATATTGAGGTGGAAGTGAAGGAAATGAAGGAAAATATCCATATTCGTATTACCGATAATGGCAAAGGGATTTCTTCCGAATACCATAATCAGATTTTTGATATGTTTTTTCGGGTTCCGTCCGGTAATCTACACGATGTAAAGGGATTTGGTTTGGGACTTGCCTATGTCAAGCAGGTGGTCAAAAGACACGATGGGAAAATTACTGTCGACAGTGAGCTTAGCAAAGGAAGTACCTTTCGTATTCTTTTACCTCATTAATACGTAGTGATATATAGGTCTGAAAGCAAATGCCATTATTTAATTGGCTGTTTTCAGGTCGATCGCACTAAATGAGTTTTTGAAAGAGAACCAAAATTTATTTTGATTGAATCATTTACGCTATGATTAAAATTTTATATGTAGAGGATGAGCCGAGCCTCGGAATGATCGTTGCCGATAGCCTAGAAGCCAATGGTTTCCATGTCACCCATTGTTGTAATGGGCACGAGGCCTTGGAAGCGTTTATAGAAGTAAGACCAGATATTTTGGTTGTAGATGTCATGATGCCCGTCATGGATGGCTTTACACTGGCGACAAAGATAAGAGAATCTGATACCCAGGTGCCCATTATATTCCTGACGGCCAAAGTACAGACAGAGGATGTTGTCAGGGGATTTCGTTTAGGCGGGGATGATTATGTCAAAAAGCCATTTAAAATCGAAGAACTTGTCGTACGCATAGAATCCCTATTAAAAAATAGTCCAAAGATGCTATTCGGTCAGAAACTGATGATCGGAGACTATAGTCTAGATAGCTTAAAGCATCAGTTAACTTATCAGGGTGAGGTACTCAAGCTATCTTTCCGCGAAAGTGAACTGCTGCGAAAGCTATACGAGCATAAAGATAAAGTCATTCCACGGGAGGATATTATGCGGGCTTATTGGAGCCATGATAAGTATTTTACGGGGCGGAGTTTAGACGTGTTTATCAGTCGCATACGCAAATACCTCAGTCAGGATGAGCGGATCAAGATTACCAATGTCAGAGGAGTGGGGTATATGCTTACCGTCGATTGAGTGATGTGTTCCACGTGGATTGATCTAATGGGCATTTAGGTTAACGACGATTTTTCATCACCGATTTTCCGCCAAGCCCACGAATATGATAAGTGAAACTTAATACCGCGTAGCGCGTTATGGCATTGGACTCCGAAACGCGTATCCAAAGATCGTTGACCTGCTGATTGATATTTTTATTGTCATTAAATAGATCAAATACCGTGAGATTGATTTCGGCGTTCCTGCGCTTAAAGAGTTTTTTGCCCACAGAAACGTTCCATAGCAAACTTGTTGTACTCGGTGAATTCAGGATACTACCATTGTATAGGTAGTTGAATGTTGAATTGAGTGTCCATGTTTTTAATAGGGTCAATGCAATGGAATTGCCAATGGTATGCTTATAGGACGAATAATTCGATTTCTCGCTTGCGGAGTTCTTGGAGAAGGCGAGGTTTCCATTGTAATCTAATCCAATGATAACGTCTTTACTGAATGCTGAATTGACACCGATGCGTTGACTTATCCCATATGTTTGCGCATTGACCTTTTCCAGATTCAACAAAGTGTAATTCTGGTTGAAATACATATTGTTGTTCAGATTTAAGTTGAGCTTCAACGGTTCAACGCGATACCCAAGACTGTTCTGCCATTTCAGGTTATAAACTCCATCGAAGTTTTCGGGCGTGATATACTGTCCTCCCGGTCCCAATACGACGTCTTCCGTGATTGTAAATGCCGAATCTGTGGTGAAAATGGTATTGGAGATTTTATGTTGAATAAAATCTGCTGTAAAATTAGAGGTGAAGCTTTTGCCGGTGCCCTTATTGATTGATCTGAATTGCAAGACAAGGTTATGGTCATACTCCTGTTTAAGATTTGGGTTTCCGGAGCTGATACGAAGCGGGTTTTGATTGTCTATAAAATCCTGCAATTGCTCGATTGAAGGTGTGTTAGTCTTCGTATTATAACGAAACTCAATCCGTGTGTCCTTATTGAAATTATACTGGAAGTTCAAATTAGGCAGCAGACTGGTAAAGTGACTTTTTGTTGTCAGCGTATTGGGGAATAATTTGTCATTGACTTGCGCTGCAGTCTGATAATCTAAGCCAATCTGAAACCTTATGCTGTCTTTTTTGCTAAATAAGTAGGAGACACCACCGCTATGGTAGACAAAATCATTTCGAAATTCATTGGAAAGACGGTTTTTTAATTCCCCGAGCTGACCTGTTTCAGCTAGGAATCCATAGGTCTTCCGGTCCGAATAACGTGCAGTATTCCGAAAAGTATAATTCCCCTGCACTCGGGAATATTTACCTAACATTTCTGTATAGGCAATTTTGGAACGAAAACCATTATTGTCACCAAGGGAATAATTTCTGTTGTTGACGGTATCGACCCGGCTGAATAGACCATCCTTATAATACGAGTTTAGCGCGAAATTTTCAGCATGGCTTTTATTGCTGCTAAATGAACCATTGATATTAAAACTGATGGTGCGACCTGGTTTGTTGAGTCTACGCATATACGTGAGGTCTCCGCCCCAGTTGAAATTTTCTCCAAAGCTCTTATTCCTGCGGTCAGAACTATTTAGCATCTCGGCAAGATTTAATAAGGTATTACCCATAGAGCTACTGTTCCTGTCGTTATTTTGATAGGAGAAATTAGGTTGAAAGTCCAGCTTTTGAATAGAATCTATCTTCCAGTTTGCGCGGACCGACAGTGCATGGTTGTTGCTGTAAGTATTGTTAAATTGATTCTGATTGTTGATTTGGTTTGCCCGGTTGCCTGCAGTATATTCTGTTTTGCTTTGGCTGAGTACATTGTTGTCGGTATAGTTGTAGGTGTAATTGGCATTGAAGTCCATCCGGTCATCAAAAAAACGGTCCAAATAATTAAAGCCCGCATTGAATCGTGTCGTCACCCCCTGACCAGTGCGGCCTCTTGTGTTTCCGCGAGGGGCAAAACCATTGGGCTGATTGACATTGTTGGTATTGATGTCAATTGAATATTGCCGTTTAGGATTCATTTTGGTTACCTTTGTATTGATGGCATATTTTTGGTCAGGACCTGCCCCCCCAGAGAGCTTGCCGAAATAGGATTTTCTTTTATCGGGTTTGGTGACAATATTGATCACTTTCATCCGTTTTCCATCATCAAAACCACTAAATTTCGCTTGTTCTGTTTTATCATCAATGATTTGGATCTTAGCAATAACATCGGCAGGAAGATTTTTCAACGCCACTTTAGGATCTGTGCTGAAAAACTCCCGACCATCAATAATAATCTTATTGACGGACTCACCCTGAGCTTTAACATTGCCATCGTCATCAATTTCAACCCCAGGAATCTGTTTGATCAATTCGTCGGCATCTGCAAAATCTTGTGTAACATATTTCTTCGTATCAAATTCGAGCGTATCCCCTTTAACCTGTATACTGCTCGCAGCGATGTTGATTTCATCCAATACAATTTCAGCGCTACTGAGTTTGAACGTAAGGTCAACGGTTTTACCAAGTAGCTTAACGCGGCGAAGGTCTGTCGCATAGCCCATCGCTTGTGCTGTAACCAAATAGTCGCCGTCGACAAGTTTGCTGCTGCTAAACTTGCCTAAAATATCTGTAGGAACCTGAAATTTAATTGAATCTTTCACCGCGATGAACGTGATACTTGCAGCTTGGATAGGGCGTGATGTTCTATCATCCAGCAGCGTGCCCGTAATATAGTGCTGGGCTAGGACATTTTTTCCCAATAACAACATACTGATCGCTAGAAGTGAGATAGTCCACAAGTTGATCTTCATTGATTGAGCCGCAAATGTGTTTTAATATTCGGTTAATGGTTACATAAATTGATTTGTCAAAAATAGGGTACTATTTGTTACGAATTATTATCATTTTGGTTACAATAGCCCCAAGGGAATAGAAAGATTAGATATATTTGCAGTGAAATTAAAAGTCAGCTAAACAAAACCGTATAGCAGATGTAGTGTTATATGGTTTTGATAAAAGGAATAAAAGATGAAAGAAAGTGTTTTGAGTAGAAAAGAGCGTATTATGAAAGAAGCATTGCTGCTTTTCTCAGATCAAGGCTATACAAATACCTCTACCAAAACGATTGCCCAAAATGCTGGCGTCTCTGAAGCGTTGATCTTTAAACATTTTGGAAACAAAGATGCGCTGTTGGTTTATTTGATTAAATCAGGATATCGCAAAGTGCTTACCCATCACCGCGGCATGATGACCTATCGCGAACCAAAAGAATTTCTGCGCACAATGATCAATCTCCCAAGTAAGCTGGTGAGTGCAGAACCCATATTTTGGCGATTGCAGGAGCGTTTGTCTCATCATCCATTTTCAAAACAGCAGCATGAACAGTTTATGAAACCGGTCCAGCCCATTATTCATCGTGCTTTTAAAGAATTAGGTTATGAAAGTCCTGAGTTTGAAACTGAGTTCTTATTGCTGATCATAGATACCTTATGGAAAAAAGAAGCTATCGGAGAATTGGAGAATACCATGGAACTGACCCTGTTTTTAGAGAAAAAGTATAACCTGATTTAGCATAGAAAATTCAATGAGTGGCTTTTGCCAAAAAACTGTTTTGTTGATCGTGGGATTCAATTGTCGCCTCGCATTTTATTTCCTTTAATTCATCGCGTCAGTACCTTTGCTGCCCCTCCAAATCTTGTGGAAACTTTTTACAGCTAATGATCTTATGAAAATGCCGTTTTATGCGTTTTTAAATAAAAATATTGCAGAAACAATTTCTTATTCTCCAAAATAATAGCGTTCTTAGTACTTTTAAATACATTATACAAACTAATTTATGTTCAAAAAATTCGGTCTGGCAATATTGGCATTAGTCGGCACAATTCCTTTCTTGAAAGCTCAGGATAAAAAAGATTTTGTGCGCTATATTAACTCTCAGCATGAATGGGTAGATTCGGTATTCAATACTTTGACACCAAAAGAAAAAGTTGCTCAGTTATTTTTAGTTCGTGCACACACCAACCTGGGCCAAAAGTATATTGACTCCGTCGCACAGGTGATACAAGACGAGCATTTAGGGGGGCTGGTCGTATTCCAGGGCGGTCCAGTACGACATGTAGACATGTTTAATCGGTATCAGTCACTATCTAAGGTTCCTTTGATGATGACATTTGATGGCGAATGGGGTTTGGGTATGCGCATGCCGGACTCTACTTTGTCATTTCCTTATCAAATGACATTAGGCGCCGTGCAGGATAATAAGTTAATCTATCGTATGGGGCGTGAGGTTGCCTTAGATTTTCATCGCATAGGGATGCATTTTAATTTTGCGCCCGACGTAGATATCAACAATAACCCCAAAAATCCAGTAATAGGTATCCGTTCTTTTGGTGACAATAAATATAATGTGACCCAAAAGGCAAGGGCTTATATGGAGGGTATGGTGGATGGTGGAATATTGGCTTCCATCAAGCATTTCCCTGGTCATGGAGATACCGACGTGGATTCACATTACGATCTGCCGCAGCTTCCTTTTGATAAAAAGCGATTGGATAGCCTTGAAATGTATCCTTTCAAAGAGCTGATCAAAGCTGGTGCTCCCGCTGTTATGGTGGCTCACATGAATATTCCGAGTTTGGACGACACTCCTAATATGCCATCCTCTATTTCCAAGAAGGTTGTTACCGATCTTTTACGTAATGAACTTGGATTCAAAGGACTAACCGTTACAGATGCGATGGACATGAAAGGCGTGAAGAAATTTTTTCCAAACGGTGAAGCCGATGTACAGGCCATTATTGCAGGCCATGATCTACTTGAAGTGTCGGAAAATAGCAAACGGGCAATCGATTTAATAATAAAAGCGATTGAAGCGGGACGTATTTCCCAGGCCGATATTGATGCGCGCGTCAAAAGAGTGCTCGCCGCTAAATTATGGCTTGGTTTAGATAAATACCAGGCAACTGTTTTACATAATCTATACAGTGATCTACACCGTGCCTCGGCAGTTCAGCTTATTGATGAACTTTCAGATGCAGCAATAACCGCATTGAACTCGACAGAAAAATTGAAGTCATTCAAGAAAGATTTACCCACCGCTATTATCAATATCGGAATCACCGCCAACCAAACTTTTCAAAATGAATTAGGAGCTGCGCTGACCAATGAAACACAATATTTCATCACTGATAGTATGAGTAAAGATGACATTAAGCGTTTGACAAAAGAAATTAAAAAGAATAAGCAGTTTATTATCGCTGTACACGATACAAGACTTCGTCCGCGCCCAACGATGGTGTTAAATAAAGATGTGCAAGGGTTGATGAAGAAATTTGCAAAAAAATCAATCTTGACCTTATTTACTAATGCTTATGCATTAAATGATTTTGAAGCGGCAAAAAAGGCGAAGACCATTTTGCTCGCCTATCAGAATGATGCATTCATGCAGAAAGCAGCAGTAAAAACGATTTTAGGGCATAATATCCCGAAAGGCAAGCTCCCTGTAACAATTAATAAGAAATTTAAATACGGGCAGGGCAAATAAAGTTTATAGCATCACCCAAAAAGCGCCTCTTCCCAAAATGGTCTCCCTGCAAAGCAAAACCATTCAGGAAGGGGTGTTTTTTTAAAGTTTAGTTTAATTCTCTTCGATGGCTGTCCTACTATCAGACGGCTTACTTTCATTTTTCATTCGGTCTATTGCCGTCACGACATATTTATACTGTTGGTGCGGTTTGATGTCGTCATCGGTATACTGAAGCTTATCTCCGTCAAAGGTGATAAAGATAATTTTTCCCGGATCCTGGATGCCGACTTTTTCATCGAGGTTGAATCGATAGATTACATAACCATAGGCAGAGTCCCCATCGCTTGCCATATCTGGCTTTTGCCAAAATAGGGTGTTCATTTTAGCATTGGGCGATTTTTTCACTAAAAGACCAAAGGGTGCATTCGGTGGAATACTGTCTAGCCAAGGCATCGCAGGTGGTAAAGCAGGGCTTCGGTATAGTTCATTCCGCATAGAGTCCTGCAACCCAGCGAGGTTATCCGTAAGCGATTTGGAACTAAAATAAATACTTCCTTCCACATTGTGTTCCTCCCTTAAGTGGCGTACCTGTCTCGGAATTTGACTTCGGTCTGTCCAGCCGATCTTATTTTCGGTAACACGGTAAGCACCATGGCCCACATAAAAATGGCGGCCATAGGTGTGTTTCTGCCACCAGTCAACTAAGATCTCATACGCCGCTGCTCGATTTTTGAAAGGAAAATAGATCTGCGGATTGATATAATCGATCCAACCTTCCTGCATCCATTTAACACCATCAGCATATAACTCCCGATAAGCGCTCAGTCCGCGGGTCTCCGAACCAGCACTATTGTTTTCTTTGTTGTCCCATACACCACAAGGACTGATACCGTATTTGACATAGGGCTTTACCTTTTTGATAGCAACACCAAGGTCGCGTACCAAAAGGTTGACGTTGTTGCGTCGCCAGTCGTCAATTTTTTCAATCCCATTATTATATTGACCAAAAGTAATCTGATCCGGTACGGGCGTATTTCTGTTATCAGGATAGGGGTAGAAATAGTCATCGAAGTGGATTCCGTCTACATCGTAGTTCTTAACCACATCCATAATCACATCAATAATATATTTACGTACTTCGGGAATCCCGGGATTGAAAAGTTTTTTGCCGGCATAAGTGAAGAACCATTCAGGGTGACGCTTGGTAATATGGTCTTCCGAAAAATGAGCGGGATTTAACGTAGTTGAAGCACGATACGGATTGAACCAGGCATGAAGTTCCATTCCTCTCTTGTGTGCCTCATTGATTGCAAATTCCAAAGGATCATAAAATGGAGAAGGTGCCAATCCCTGTTTTCCCGTTAAGTATCTACTCCAAAGCTCTCTGCCTTTTGCATAGAAGGCGTCTGCCGCAGGACGCACTTGCAGAATAATCGCATTCAGTCCCGCACTACGATGCTGGTCCAGTAAATCAATAAATTCCTGTTTTTGCTTGGCAACATTATTGCCAGCCTTCACGGAGGGCCAGTCTATGTTACCTATCGTTGCAACCCATACACCGCGAAACTCCCGCTTAGGGAGCTGCTGAGAATGCGATCTAATCGAAAAGGAACAAATAAAAAATGTAAAAAAAGAATATAAAACTGTTTTTCCCGTCATCCTATAAATTATAGCCAACAAAGATAGGGAAGCATTTCTTACTTTTTCGCTAAAAAATGTAAGATGTTTGTTGGATACTTGCTAAAAGAACGTGAGCTTGGTTTTCAAATTGATAATAATGCAATTGCAGGTAACATTGTACTTTATTTGTACTAATTTAGATGCGGTTTTTAATAAAGTAGTGACTTGATCGGCTGACCGCAATAAAAAAAATTATGAGCAAAGAACAGATTTCCGTTTTTGATATGTTTAAGATTGGTATAGGACCCTCTAGTTCACATACCTTAGGACCGTGGCGTGCAGCGCAGCAATTTACCGCAGTACTCAAGTCAAATGGTGTATTAAACGACATCGAACAGGTTAAAATTTTGCTTTATGGTTCTTTAGCTAAGACGGGGGCTGGGCACGGTACTGATATTGCTGTTCTATTAGGATTGAGCGGAGATGATCCCGTCACCTTTGATGTTAATCAAGTTACGCCGAAAGTGGACCATATCAAGGCAAGCCGTGAACTCCAAGTCGCTGGGGAACGAACCATTCCATTTTCCTACCCGGAAGATTTACTTTTTTTATATGCCGAAAGCTTACCTTTTCATCCGAATGCTGTTACTTTTCAGGCTTTTCTATCCAATGGGAAAGCAATTAGTGAAACCTATTATTCTATAGGTGGTGGTTTTGTCGTGCAAGAAAATGATACCGAAGGTGTTTTATCGGAAGTAGACCTTCCATTTCCTGTAGATACTGCGCAGGAACTCCTGCATTGGACAATGAAAACTGGATTGAAAATTTCCGAGCTGGTCCTTGAAAATGAATGTGCATGGCGCGAAGAGAGCGAAACGCTAGCGGGGGTATTAACTATTTATCAAACGATACAGGAGTGTATCTACCGTGGCTGCCATACAGGAGGGACATTGCCCGGAGGACTAAATGTCGAAAGAAGAGCGGCTAAGCTAAATAAGAAATTAATGCAGGGGCGTACCTATCGGGATTATACGTCTTGGGTAGGCGCAATTCGTGAAGGAGGACAAAACTTTCAATATATTCTGGATTGGGTAAGTTGTTTTGCGCTTGCCGTCAATGAAGAAAACGCATCTTTCGGACGTGTGGTAACAGCCCCTACTAACGGCGCATCAGGTGTTATCCCGGCCGTATTGCAGTATTATATCACATTCCACGACGGAATGCGTGAAAATAAAATTATACAGTTTATTCTTACAGCATCTGAAATTGGTTCAATTTTTAAAAAAAATGCAACCATTTCTGCTGCAATGGGAGGCTGTCAGGCAGAGATCGGGGTTTCCTCGGCCATGGCTGCCGGAGCGTTGACCGAAGTGCTGGGTGGATCGCAGCGCCAGGTGTTGATGGCTGCCGAGATTGCTATGGAGCATCATCTCGGATTGACATGCGATCCAATCGGTGGGTTAGTTCAGATCCCATGTATTGAACGCAATACAATGGGTGCTATTAAAGCGATCACTGCTGCACAATTGGCGTTACAATCGAACCCGGATAAAGCAAAGGTTAGTTTGGATACTGTGGTCAAGACGATGTGGGAGACGGCTCTTGATATGAACGCTAAATATAAAGAAACAGCCGATGGCGGACTTGCCGTCAATATTCCTTTGAGTTTGCCCGAATGTTAATGATTGTCTGAGTCTTTTTGTTTTTTGTATCTTTGAGGCGTTAATATATATTCTTAAAAATAAAGTCTACGAATGAAATATTGCGCAATCGCCTCTGGAAGTAATGGAAACTGTTATTATGTCGCTAAAGATGATTCTGCTATTTTGATAGATGCTGGTATCAACAGTAAACATATTCACCTTCGGATGTATAATTTAGGTATTTTACCCACGCAGATCAAAGCAATTTTCATTACTCACGAGCATTCTGATCATATAAGGGGGCTATCTGTATTCGCTAAAAAATATAATCTACCGGTTTATATCACTAAAGGTAGTTATGAGGGTACCAGATTGCAGCTTCCATCTCATTTGGTCCATCTCATAAGTCACGATGAAGTTGTCGAAATAGGGGGGCTCAAAGTGTATGGTATTCCCAAATATCACGATGCCAAAGAACCGTGCAGCTTTCTTGTTTCGGATGGAACATACAATATTGGGATATTGACCGATATAGGACGCCCCTGTGAAAATGTACAACATGTTATCCAGCATTCTGATGTATTGCTTCTGGAATCAAATTATGATGAAGATATGTTGCGGATAGGCCGATACTCCTATTTTCTTAAAAATAGGATTAGTAGTGGATGGGGCCATCTTTCAAATCGGGTTGCCGTTGAACTTTTTAATGCCCATAAAACAAAACGTCTTAAACATCTTATTCTTACTCACCTCTCGGGTGAAAACAATACGGTTGATCTTGTACAGCAAACGTTCGAACCGCATTGCGAACACATCAAGCTCCATGTCGCAACGCGGTATCAGGAAACTGAGTTGTTCGACCTAAAACATGTGCTCGAACAACATTTAGCTGTATTTTCAATGCCTGCGGCCCTTTCTTCTTAAACTTTTCTTCCATTCGCCCCGCAGTTTTTCTTAACCCAAGAAGATAAAATACTGTAAAATAAAAATTATACTTGATTTAAAAAGATTTCCTGTTATATTTGCTCTGTTTTTAATCAGTCTAAATTACATCGGTATAATAAAAGACTGCTAACAAATACCATGCAATAGACGGCAATCTATTACATGGTACAAATCTACATACAGCGGCAACTGCATGTAGGTGACTGAAACAGCACGCTGTATCAGTTACTCCCGATATACGATATGGAAGAATTTACAAGATAACGAATTTTATCATTTATTCGTTGTTGGACTCCAACAAAACCTGGAATTCTCCCATAATAAGTTGAAGAAAAACTAAACATCAATCAACATATTATGAAAATTTTAATTTCATTCTTTACCTTTTTAGCGGTACTGCTGTGTAGTAATAATGGTTATGCACACGCACTCTGGATTGAAGCATCTTCTTATGGGATAATCAATCAAGCCCATGAAGTAAAAGTATATTATGGTGAATTTGCAACAAACGAAAGAGATCAGGTCGACAAATGGTATTCCGACGTGAAAGATTTTTCGCTCCAATTGCATGCTCCGGGAAAGGAATCCGTTACGCTTCAGCTGACAAACAAAGGTGATCATTTTAGCGGTTCATTTCAACCTGACGTAACCGGAACCTATTTTCTATCCATTGTCAAGGCACCTAAAGATTTGGGTGGTAAAACGAAATATGAATTTTCTTCGCTTGTACCGGTTATCGTTGGAAAGCCGACAGTACTTGATTATAGCGTCGTAAAAAATCCATTGCAGATTGAGCTGTTAAAAGCGAATAACTTAAAAAAGGGTCAAAGCTTACAAGCAAAGATCACCAGTAATGGCAAAGTTGTGCCTCAAGCCAAAGTATCCGTTTTTTCTGCGACAGGTTGGGGGAAAGAGTTTGTTGCCGATGAGAATGGCCTGCTAACATTTGATGCCCTCTGGTCAGGTCCTTATGTTTTGGAAGCAAGTACATTTGCTGAGGTTGCGGGTGAACATGCAGGGAAACCCTATGCGTCTGCATGGCAGGGTAGTACGACTTTTATTACCGTGAAATAGCTGCAGACGCGAAATATGCTGAATAATCAAAAGGATCCATTTGAAACATCGAAACAGTAATGGATCCTTTTGAAAAAAGAAGATCTAAAAAAACATCTACCATACTACATTCATGAATAAAACTTTATCCTTTTTAGCCATTCCTTTGATAAGTTCGGTTTTCTCTGTTGCGCAGGCACAGACGAACAAAGTTATTGAAGGATTTCTTATCAATGAAAAATCTGAGCCCATTTCCGGAGCGACCGTAAAATTGACGAATACTGGCATCACGACAAGTACGGACAGTAAGGGACACTTTATCTTCGATAAGCTTGCTTCGAAGACCTACCATTTGGAGGTTAAAGCGATCGGTTATAGCAAGCAGACCATGCAAGTTGTATTGGATGATGAGCATATACAGTTGGGGCAAATTAGGATGAAGGATCAGTTCGAGTCTATAGATGAGGTAACGGTCTATGGTAAATACTATGAACACTATAAATTCGATAGTATATCGGGGTCTTTGCGTCTTAAAACACCAATCTTGGAGTTGCCGCAGAATATACAGGTTATTTCATCCGATTTAATGGCCGATCAGCAAGTATTTGACATTGTCGATGGTATCACCCGTAATATAAGCGGAGCAACACGCCAAGGTCACTGGGACAACCAGTACGCTAACATACGTATGCGCGGATCTAAGATTCCAGCATTTCGTAACGGTATGAATATCGAGGCATCATGGGGGCCAACTGCCGAAGATGCGAGCATGATCGAACGAATCGAGTTTGTAAAAGGACCAGCAGGTTTTATGCTAGCGAATGGCGAACCAGGAGGTTTCTATAATGTAGTTACCAAGAAACCAACAGGGAATACTAAGGGATCGGCGACATTTAATGTGGGAAGTTTTAGTACCTATCGCGCCGCGGTTGATTTTGATGGTAAATTACGGAAAGATGGCAAGTTGTTATACCGTTTAAATATGGCTGCGCAGCAAAAGGATTATTTTACAAAATACAACTACAACAATCGTGTTGTTGTGGCACCAGTTGTGACTTATAAGGTCGATTCTTTGACGAGTTTAACATTTGAATACACCTATCAGGGATCCACTTATCTGGCAAATGGTAATTATACTTTTTCGCCTAAGGGATTTGCTGATCCAGATATTTCCAATGATTTTTTCTATGGTGACCCTTCCATGGAACCAGGTAAGCTTAAGGACCACAGTGCATATGTTTATTTAGATCGAAAGTTGAACGATCGCTGGAAATTACATGCGCAGATGGCCTATTTCAATTTTGATATGAAAGCGACAAGTACTTGGTTGAATTACATGACAGCGAATGGTGACATGCCTCGTTATTACAGTATTGCGGACGAGCATGGAGAAAATCGCTTCGGTCAGGTTTCTTTAAATGGAGAAGAATATACCGGTAGTGTTCGTCACCGAATATTGGTCGGAGCGGATTATGGAAATAAGAAGTTTTGGGGCGATTTTGGAACTTTACTCGCTGAAATTCCAGGTACGCCTTTGAACGTCTATAATCCACAATATAACATTCCGGGAACAGTTTTTCCTGTTGTTGACCGATCAAAGAACATCAAGGTGCGCGCCGGAGGTTCCAACTATGTGAATTTAACTAGCTATATGTCTTTCTACGCACATGATGAGATGGCTTTTTTAAATGAAAAGTTACGTCTTTCTTTAGGATTGCGTTATACTGTGGCAGAAACGCTGGGAAAAACAGTGGGCACGCAGGTAATACCAGACCAAAATGATAAGGCATTTTCTCCACGTGTCGGGTTGAGTTATTCTATTGACAAATCGACAAGTGTTTATGGGTTATTTGATCAATCTTTTGTTCCTCAGGCTGGTTCTGATTGGGAAGGAAATCCTTTCAAGCCGGTTCGTGGGAACGATCTTGAAGCTGGTGTGAAAAAAGAATGGGGAGGTGGAAAGTGGATATCGACTTTAAGTGCCTATCAGATAAAAAGAAAAAATGCACTAGCTGATGATTTTGATCATCCAATACCAGGAAGTACAAATAGTTTCTTTAAAATAGCTTTAGGTGAGACAACATCGAAAGGTATCGAGTTTGATGTAACTGGCGAAGTGCTACCCGGATTAAATGTGAACGCCAACTATGCGTTGACGGACTCTAAAATATCAAAAGATTCAAGAGAAGAGAAGATTGGTGATATTACGCCAAATACTGCAAAACATACTGCCAACGCTTGGGTATCCTATCGTTTGCAGCAGGGTCCGTTGAAAGGTATCGGCTTTGTCGGTAGCGTTCAAGGAATGTTTGATCGTGCTATCGGAACCACAAAAGAAAGTAATTTCAAGAATTATTTGCGAACCGATGGTGGTATTAGTTACCAAAAAGGCAAATATAATATCTCTGTAATGGTTAATAACTTGTTGGACAATAGAAAGCTGCTTACAGCAGGCTCTATCACAGCAAAAAATGCTAAAATAGCAGAAAGTGTGAGCTATTATACCTATATCGTAGAAGCGCGACGTAATTTCCGTATGGGAGTTACCTATAAGTTTTAAACAAACGATCTAGCTAAAATATATAACTGATGTATAGTACATTGCTTATCGTGATACTTTGTGGAACCTATCTTTTTTACAGTTCAAGTAAAAAAGTGAAGTTCGGGCCTAGACCACCTTGGCTAGAAAGAATGTGCGCACAAACGAAGTTTGTGCGCATTTTAAGCATATTACTGCTACTCATTCCCTTTGCCGTCGTGCTTTATCTGCAAGGTTTCGGAGCGGGCTTTTTTGCTTTTTTTGCTTACTTCATGTGCATGATGAGTCTCGTGGTTTTATTGAATCCTTACCGCTATTTTAAATTGTATCCGATATTGGGCCTCTATTTGTTTAGCCTTTGTGTTGAATTGTTGATTTCCTAACCGATAAAATATGCCTGCCAATAAAAAATACCTCAGTACGCCCTTTCAACGGTTCCTGAAAATTACAGCCGGTTTTGTCGGTGGTTATGTTGTGATGCTCTCATTTCACGTCTTAGTCACACATATTTTTGAGAAAAAAGATGTTGTTGCTACAGCGTGTCTCACCGGTTATCTATTATGGGCAATATTGCTCTTATTGGCCTTACTTGCTAAGAGTGGATGGAAGATATGGGGGATATACTTGCTTTTGGCAGCAATTTTCTCTTTGCCTTATTTCTTTAAAATGTAATTCGTCATGAATAACCGAAATTATAATATTTACTTCAATACACATACGATCAGTGGCATTACCATTTGTGCTATCCTCTATGTGATATTTTTTGCGGGTTCATTTGCATTTTTTAGACATGAAATTGCTGCCTGGCAGAATAATACATCCTATAAAACCTACCGTGAAGATCATCAAAACTTTGACCGATTGCTAGATTCAATCAAGGGGCAGACCAATTTACACGGACGTGATGTCACCTTTTATATGCACCGCGAAGGCACCGCAGCTTATGTGGCACTCAGTGCATCTAACGACACAATCATAAACAAAGAAAATTTAGCCAAGATAACGCCTGAACAAAAAGCTGCAAAGAAAAATAGCCGAAGAAGAGGAGGAGAGGATGATTCGAAAAACTTTACCTACAATTTCGCCAACAAAAAATATGGTGATTATGTGCAGAATTACGATATGGGAGAGTTTTTATTCCGTTTACATTTCTTGGCCCAGCTCAATCAAGTACCGATTAGGGTAGGCATAGCACCATTTGGTTATCTTATTGCAGGCATAACCGCTTTTATTTTTCTATTTGCTCTTATCACTGGGTTATTGTTACATTGGGATAAGATTGTATCAAACTTCTTTGTATTCAGGCCTTTCAGCAAATGGAAAACAGTATGGACCGATATGCATACGGCATTGGGTGTTATCGGTTTTCCATTCCAATTTATCTTTGCCGTGACCGGAACCTTTTTGATTATCAATTCGGTATTGGCTTTACCACTTAGTAAGCTGCTTTATGACGGTGATCAACAAAAAATGTATCAAGATATAGGTGTTAGTGCGGATACAAATTTCCCATATACCTATAAGCCCCTTGAGGCACATGTTAAGATCGCTCCATTTTTGGATTTGGCAAAATATAAATGGCCAGAATCCGATTTTCAGCGCATCACGATCAAAAATTACGCAGATTCCAATATGCATGTTGCCATGGAGCTTGAGCCGCATTTCAATAAAAGTTTTGCTGGTTCGGGTATATTATCCGTGCGAGTTGCCGATAATACAATTGTTACCGAAAAATCCCCTGTAAGCCAAGCTACCTATGCAGACGGGGTCCGCAGCATTATATATCGGCTGCATTATGGCGATTATGGAGGCTACCCGCTAAAGATGGTGTACTTTATTTTAGGAGCTATGGGCTGTCTCGTTATTATCTCCGGTATACTGATCTGGTTGGTAGCGCGTGACAAAAACAACGTAATTCCACGAAAACGAAAATTCAATTTCTGGGCGGCCAATATTTTCACGGCAATATGTCTGACGATGTTACCTGTCACTGCATTGACTTTCATTGCTATTAAATTGAGCCCAGAAGTCAATCAGGATTTTATTTACCGAGTTTATTTCTACAGCTGGCTCCTATTTTCACTGTATTACATTATCCGGAGAAGCATACGCAGAACCAATCGCGAAACCTTGCTGGTTGGAAGCATATTGGCATTTTTTATTCCACTTGTCAACGGTTTTATGACTGGTAACTGGATCTGGGATACCTTCCGCAATGGACAGCGGGATATTTTTGTCGTCGACTTTTTATGGCTGATGATCGGTATAATTGGTGTAATCGCCTATAACAAGACTAAAAAATTCTTTGAGACGATTCGTTAACAAGGATTCCTTTCTCTCTGCGAGGTGAGTACACTTTGTTTTTTAATTCCCAGCGCGCCCACAAGGTGCCCTTCGAACGTTTATAGGATACAGGTTAAATACCTTTAAGGTCAAGATCTGGGTAGACAACGCGGCGCGGCGCAGAGCAAATCTTATCCAATCATACCAAACTGATGATCGCGGAAATGTTTAATACAGTGTTGACCCGTGATGGAAACGTAGTTATTTTCCCAAAGAAGGTCTCAATGGTATTCCTCTTACAATACAGCCTTAAAAAATCGGCCGAGGCGCATCAGATCCTGTGCCGTCTTTTCGTTCCAGTCCACCGCATAGTTAAGCCGAATACAGTTTTTAAACTGATCGTGCTGCGTAAACATCCTTCCCGGTGCAAAACTCAACTTTTGCCTGAGCGCATAATCGTAGAGTACCGTTGAGTCTATCTTTTTGTCCAGCTCTAACCAAAGTACAAAGCCACCTTCTGGCTGCGACATTTTGGTGTTTTCCGGAAAATGGGCCTCAATGCTGTTTCTGAAATTGACATAATTGCTGTACAGTTTTTTTCTCAAGCTGTTAAGGTGATGGTCGTAACGGCCAATCTGTAAGAATTTAGAGACCGCCTCTTGATAAATTGCAGGCTGCGAAATCGTCTGTATGAGTTTTTGTTTTAGGATCTTATCCTTGTATTGTCCGGGTTCAACCCATCCGAGCCGAAAACTGGGGGCTAATACTTTGGTAAATGATCCACACCACATCACTAGTCCCTCCTCGTCAAAATATTTGCATGGTCTTGGCCGCGACGAACCGAAATAGATGTTCCCATAGAGGTTGTCTTCAATCAATGGAATATGGTGGTGTGCCAGCAGTTTCACAAGCTCTTTCTTGTGTTCTTCAGGCATTAGTGCGCCCAATGGATTGCTAAAGTTGGTGACAAAACAACAGACATCAATTTTATGAATAACTTTTTTCAGTGCATCCAATTCAATTCCCGTAATAGGGTGGGTAGGAATCTCGATGGTTTTGAGACCCAGTAGTTGAAAAGCCTGAATAAAGCCGAAATAAAGGGGACTTTCTACCGCTATGGTGTCGCCGGGTCTAGTGACGGCACGAAGGCAGCTGTAGATGGCATTCATGGCGCCCGACGTGATAATAAGATCCTCGTCACTTATTTTTCCTTCAAGTACCAATGACCATTTGGCAATTTCTTTCCGTAAGCTCGGACTTCCCTGTACCTGTCCATATTGATCACCATAATCATGCAGTTCATGAACCGACTCTATAATGCATCGATTGAGTTTCTGAATCGGAAGTAATGATGCACTCGGTAAACCCAGTGAAAAGCGTGTAATTTCCTTGTCTTCCAAGGAGTGGAAAACTTTATCGATCAATGCCGCGGGATCTTGTTTCTTTTCGTCGATTTTGAAGGTAGAAATGGAGGGAATCGCCATCCGACGAAGACCAGACCGGCTAACGAAATAACCTGATTTAGGGCGTGATTCAATGAGCGATCGACTCTCTAGTTCCATATAGGCACTTTTTGCCGTATTTAAACTTACATTGTATAATTTCTGAGCGCTGCGGACAGAAGGTAAACGATCGCCATATACCAAGGAACCATTTTTGATCTGGTTTTCGACAATATTGGCTATTTTTTTATATAACAGTTGCTGTTCCATCCTTATGCTAATTTACTGTTTCTGTTTTGATTTAACCAGTTATTATATCGGTGGATTCCTTTTCTGAGCGATTCTTCCGAACCAAATAGGTCCATCAACTGCTGCTCAAAGAAGGATTGCGCTTTGTCCATAAATACGTTGGAAAGCGTATCCGAAATAGGACCCTCGTAGGTCATTTCGACCGACAGTAAATTCTTTTTGCAGAGTATTACAGACGAAAAGGCTTTTAATTGATTGCCTTGGTCGAGCACCAGGAAAGGCATGCTTATGCGTACTGTATCTAACTGCTTTTTGTTTTGTATTTCTTTGATAAGCGCTAAATCAGAAAGTTCCACTTGTCTGATCAGATACGGTTGATGTGCAGTTGTCGCCATTAGAATAAATCTTTTTGCTAATTTAAGAAGGGTACAGGATGCTGTTTAGGTACAGAGTGCCGTTAAAATAGGGGTACAGAAAAAAATTAGGTTGTCCTGTGATTTTTGTAATTTCCATTTGAGATCTTTACACTATTCCCACTTTACCCGTAGTTACGATTGATCCGGATGTCATCTTTCTCGTTTTTCTGCCGCCCTTGCTTTGCGAGGCTTCTTGGTCAATTTTGTTTAAGGAGATGAAGAAATGGTGGCTTTCCATCTCCTAGTTACATTCTTCGATAAATATTTTGGTGATTTCTTTAAGGCTTCGACTGATAAATTCTGGGGATCTCATCGTATTTAAGGCAGTATTTAATAGTATACAAAAGTTTTATGATATTATAATTCACCAAAAGTCATGCTTTTTGGTGAATACAAAATGTACTATGATACAGCGATTAATCAAAAATAAGTTGGAGCAAGCACTTTTTAAGGGGAAAACTATCCTACTAATTGGTCCGCGGCAAGTAGGTAAAACTATCCTGATCAAAGAGATACTTTCTGGTGACGATTATTTATTTTTGGATGGGGATGATCCCTTGGTAAGGACTTATCTCAACAATCCTAACACCAAAAGAGATTGAAACAATTATTGGTCAAGCTAAAGTGGTATTTATTGATGAAGCACAGCGTATCGAAAATATTGGTTTAACAGCAAAAATTATACATGACCAATGTAAAGATGTACAGCTTATCCTCAGCGGATCCTCGGCGCTTGAGTTGAAAACCCATACACATGAGCCATTGACAGGACGTAAGAGAGAGTTCAATCTTTTCCCTATTTCTTAGGCAGAATATGAGCATAGTATTGGCTTTCTTAATGCTGCAGGCGATCTGGAAACTAGACTGGTTTCTGGATTTTATCCAGAATCGATTACTAGCCGCGGTGACGAACGGGAAGTACTCAATGAGATCTCTTAAAGTTATTTGTATCGGGATATTTTGACCTTAGCGAATATAAAAAAACCAGAAGTTCTCGAGAAGATCCTTCAAGCCTTAGCCTTTCAAATTGGATCCGAAGTGAGCTATAATTAAATTGCCCAGCTTACAGGAGTTGATAAAAACACTATTGCCAATTATATTCATCTCTTGGAAATTTCTTACATTATATTCCCCTTGACTTCCTTTAGCCGAAATCTGCGTAATGAGATAAAGACAAATCGAAAAATATATTTTTATGACAACGGAATCCGCAATGCTGTGATACAAAACTTTAATCCAATAGAATTAAGAGATGATGTGGGTGCACTCTGGGAGAATTTTCTGATTTCAGAACGCTTAAAACACAACAGTTATAACCGACGTTTTGTCAACAAATACTTTTGGCGAACAAAACAGCAGCAAGAAATCGATTATGTAGAAGAAGCGGACGGCAAAATAACCGGTTACGAATTTAAATGGAATCCTAAGGCGAAAGCAAAAATACCGTCAAATTTTGTACAAGCCTATAACGCAGATGTTCAGGAAATCTCAAAGGATAATTTTAGAGCGTTTATTGGTCTTGAAAAATCGTTGAAATAAGGGTGCTCAGGCTTCTTTTTTGATAGCCCGTTCTATTCAACTTGTTCGACCAGCTGTTGGTTAGAAATTTTCTCAAAATAGCTTTCCATCTCTTGGTTACACCTTTCTATAAACGTTTTTGTGCGTTTTTGCAATTCTATAATTGTAAGTGGATCTCCTTTATAATTTGCATTGTGCGTAAATTGTTGTTGTGCTTCCGTAATGTTTTTAAAGGCCTTAAGTGGCTCTTCATGGTCCAAGCAAAATGTGGCGTAGGCATCAGGAACTATCAATTTGCAGAGTTGCATGAGGAAAGTGAGATTGATCCGTTGCGGTTTGTATTGAAGTACGGTATTGATTACGCCAAGACAAACTTGTTGCAGCGCTTGAGATAGCATATAATATATGGCCTCGATGCTTATTGCTGAGTAGTCTTCCTCACAAGGTAAATATAATGTGCGCGCGTTATTATAGCGCGTCTTCCATTGTTGACGTACATAACCTAGATTTAGCTGTGGGGCAACGATGCTTTCCAGATCGATATTGGCCATGGATGTATTTTGCAACCAGATATCGCCCGCTTTCAGGAGCGAAAGAAAAAGGGATGACCCTTTGAAAACTGTTTGCTGAAAACAGCTGAGTTTTCCAGGGCCAGCGTGAGCGATACATTGTTGGGAAGCATATCTGTTATGAGCTGCGTTAGATTATTGATCTCGCCATTTAAAGTCTCATAAGCAACAAAAATATAGTAGGAATGGGTGATATGGTTCTTTTTAGCTCTTTGGAGCGCATTATGATATTTGTGATGATCAGAATCATAACCGAAACATACGACTAACGCAGGAGTGCAATAGCGCTCGATAGCGTTTAAAATGAGGTCTCGATAATTGGCATTACAATAACTTTTCTTGTATATTTCATTGTTATTTTTGGAATTTTCAACTTCGATATTGGTCACTACGATTGGTTTAAGTTTTGACTTAATTTCTTTGAACAAAATAGTGGAATAATCGTAGATCCAATTTAATGTATTGATAGCAATCTGATAGGCTGTTTCTAATACATCTTCGTCAATAAAATAGTCAAAGTGATATCGATAGTCAATGTAAGCCTTATTAATTTTCCCCAAAGCCTGTTTGTTTTCGTCATTATCAGCTAGTGTGCCGAGCCGATCGTCGAAAGCTTTGAGATAGTTTATATGATTTTTTAGCGAATGCGACTTTTTATCCTCAACGACGAGGATGTTTTCTGCTGTTCGAAATGCAAGTTCTAGAGCTTGGTGTAGCATAAATGCTGCGTGTGCATGATTTTTATGCTCGAAATAGAAATTGTAACCATCTATAAAAGATCGAATCTTGCCCTTTTCCTTTTCGATATATGTTCGTGTTTTTTCCATGACTTCGTCACTTTTACTATCTGGTAAGACAAGGGGGATGTCTTGCACAGGATTCTGATAAATGCGATTTTCAGGTTGGCAAATAAGGTATGCCCGACCTAAACCTTGATCTATTTTTTGTTGTATTTCGTGCGTAAAGTTCACATTGATATATACATTGGGGTATGTGCCAACAGTTTTGTTTATAAGGCTGTTGGCATCGGAAAATCGAATTCCGGCATTTGAGGTAAGATTGACCTGTAACATTTGATACTTTTTACCGTCGTGGTCAAAAGTCCATTGGTAAATTTCATCGACGGCAACAGCACGAAGGATTGCTTCGATAATAGGGTTAATATCGGTGTTCATAATTAATTGGTTTGGTGTTGTTGTAACTCATCATAAATAGTTTATCATTTCACTGCATTCATGAATTCGTTACAATTTGGTATTATAGATTATGCGGGTTTCATCGATCTTTGGTACTTAAAATGCGTTAGTTAATCGTTTCTAAGTTGCTATTTTCGCTTACGGGGATTTCTGATGTGCCCAAGCCTTGGCTGTCTTCAATATCATTACTACTTTTCTGCGCTTCTTTTTTAGCATATTTTTTATCAATACTTTCTTCCATCATTTGCCGTAATATAGTTTTCTCTTTGGTAGACTGATGAGGTTCATCATTGATAGCTTTTACATAGCATGGAACATTTAAGGATATTCCCTCATCTTTATAGATATAGTATAGGGCAAATGCAAGTCGCATCAGCAATTCTCGTATGGCCATAATTTGATCACCAAAATATTCGTAGTTACGATAGTCGGATACCGTTAGATAGTGCATGATATCATCCATTGTATCGTACCATTTTTGAAGAGATTGGTACGAGAAGAACTTGCTGATGGTGTCAGAAGGATCTATATGTCCATGGGTCGTATATTCCAGTTTAAATACGTAGTTGTGGTAGTCTTCTTTTGTCGAAAAGAAATTCAATGGCTTTTTTTGTATCGGGAGTTGACATTGGTGAAAAATTACATAAGCCACCTCAATCTGTTTGATCATTTCTTTGCAATGGTATCCGTTTTCAGCAAAATTGCGGTTTCCCATTTCGGGGACAGTTGCTGCGTTGACAAAAAGCTGAATATTATTCATCCAACAAATAATATCCGTTTCATAGCGATAGAAATCCCTGATATAGATCATTGGATTTTTGACTATATCCTTGCATAAATAGCGAAAATGTTTCGCTTTTAGTTTCTTTTCCGTATTTTTCATCAGATTATAATTTTTTAGTCGATGAAACCGATACTAGGGCAAATACTGATCCGTGCACTGATCTAACGCCTTTTTGGTTTCGTATTTAAGGTTTTTGATTAAAATGTTGTGTTTATAATTATCAATAGTGAAGCTAATTTAAACACTAATTTTCGATTAAACAAATTTTATATTGATAATTATTGATTATGAGTTCTTTTTTAACGAGAATTAAAGTTATAGCAGATAGAGAAGGACTGAGTGTAACAGCCTTCGAAAGTGCCGTAGGAGCAAGTAGAGGTGTATTTACACGTGCTTTAAGTAATAACACAGACGTACAGGCAAAGTGGCTAGTGAGTATTGTTGAAAAATTTCCAGCGTACTCATCAGAATGGCTATTAAAAGGCGAAGGTGAGATGTTAAAACCTATTCATGCTCAGGAGGAAGATGAGGGAGGCTATGTAGCTAATGAGGCAGATGGTTTAACTAATGCAGTGGTCAATTCATTGAAACAGGTCATATCGTCACAAAATATCACTATTAAGTCTCAGGAGAAGACAATTATTTCGCTAGAGCGATTATTGTCTATCCAAGAAAAGGAAATAAAGTCTTTAAGAAACAAGTAAACCACAAACATTTTAAAAAGAGGCAAAAGTGAATGTAAAGGAACGTGTGCTGCTGATCGCCGAAACCAAATGCATCAGCAAAACCGAATTTTTCAAAGACTTACAACTTTCCTATGCAAACTTCAAGGGAGGGCAGAAAAATACCGCACTCAGTTCCGATGCCATGATCGCTATATTGTCCAAACATCCCGATATTAGTCCCGCATGGTTGCTCATGGGCGAAGGAACTATGATGCGAAAGGATGAGAAGAGAGCGCTCAGTGCTCTACCTGCAGAAACAGCGCATGTCACTGCCGAAGGCCTTGGTATTTATAAGCAGCTGGTTAATGCCTTAGAACAAACGGTCAAGGCACAAGAAAAAACAATCCTATCATTGGAAGGACAGGTGAGCTTACTGCAACGCAAATAATGACATCCAGTAGTTTATACATCTGATCGTTCCCTACCTCAAAAAAATACCTGATTCACGTGATTTCATTGGCCCCTTTTTTGTTTAATTTGGTTATCGAAAAGGTGTTTGTTTAACTGACAACTGGGAAGGCTTCTGGTGCATTTGTAAAAGGGATATTGCCTGCTGTTGATCGCGATACAATGATCAACCTTTACTATTCAAAGAATTAATTTATGTCGAAAAAAGTATTTGTTATATGCTGTCTGCTTTTAGCTTGTTTTGTGCATCAGGCAATAGCACAATCAGCAGGTCAGCGACCAATGTATACCTCAACATGGGGACACCTCTACCGTGAAGAAAGAAACAGTAAAGACCTCTTAGGAATCTTTCCGACAGAAGCACCAGTATATCTATTGGACTCCACCAATATGCAATATAAGGTGCAAGTAAGTAATGGAGATATCGGATTTATAGACCGTCAGCCTCTGAAAAGTGCCATGAATGGAAAAAGGTCTGCTGGCGAGCCAAAACAATATTTCTATTGTGGAACAACAGATGCCCAATGCCCACATTTCTATGTGCAGGTGTCACAATTGCGCGTGCGTAAGGCTCCTAATACAACAAGTACCGCTGTGCGTAGGGCGAGGCTCAATGAAATGGTATGTGTCGATTATGTGCCGCTGTATGCTGACGGATGGGTGTATATTGGTGACCACTTTCATAAGCGACCTGAATATATTCAGATGAAATATCTGGGTGCCCAACTCACCTATGAAAAGGTCTTAAAAGATTACTTGGACGTCAAAGGAAAGGATCAGGAAAAGGAGTTGGCGGCGGTAGGCCGTCTACGGGAAATAGGCTGGACCAAGTATTCCAAATTGAAAGAAGCCCTTACTTATTGGAAGGAAACCTACGCCAAAGCAGGAGTAGTGGATCCCAAAGTTGATATCGATTTTGAATTGGTCTTGGCTGATAAGTTTCACAATGAACTCCAGTCTGAAGTATATGCCAAGAAACTAAAAGCTTTAAACACTCATTTCGAGTGGAAAGGCGTGTCTTTATTTGACGGAAAGATCACAGATGCTCAAATGAAGCAACTGGCTTTACAACGGGTTTCCGAAGTTCCGGATATGCCCGAATGTGGGTGGGAGCCACAGTACTATTATAAAACACCCAATATGATCGTCGCCTTTGAAAAAAATAATAAAGGGCGAGTGGTGGGTAGTTTGTACCAGCTATTTTTTAGTGCTGGCGAAACCATTGTCATGGGGAGTGAGCGGATGGATGCTAATTATGCAGAAAAAGACTTTGTAGACCACTTTGGCGACCTGCTTTCGGCGAATTGGATCACTGATCCGCATGTATATTATATCCAGAACGGCGATGCGGGATTATTTATATTCAGATTTGTTGATGGAAAACTGGCCAGCTATGAGTGCATGTATTATTGTTAATACGCCGAAATTGTGTAGGGGTCAAGTATAGATTTCCAAGCGTTTGAAAATATCTTTCATTTGTGATGTTAGCAAGGATTTTATTAACGAGTAGAAAAAGGGATGCTCAAAAAATAAGGCCCTTTGAAGGGAATTAAAACTCCGCTTTCAAAGGGCCTTTGGATGTTATTGAAATCTTAAATTAGACTACCTGCATTTCAAAGAGTTTTGCAATATGTCCTTTCAATTTTTCTTTCACGTCTTCCATATCGACTTCTTTGCCAAGTTCCCGCTTTAAAGATGTTACATCCTTATCGTCGATACCGCAAGGAATGATGTTGCCAAAATAGTCAAGGTCTGTGTTGACATTGAATGCAAAACCATGCATGGTCACCCAGCGTGAAGCGCGAACCCCCATCGCACAGATTTTGCGCGCCGTCGGTTTATCGGGTTCTATCCATACACCGGTAAACCCGGGATATCTCCCGGCTTCGATACCGAAATCAGCACAGGTCAGTATGATGGCCTCTTCCAGTGTACGCAGATAAAGATGGATATCGGTAAAGAAGTTGTCGAGATCCAGGATCGGGTAACCGACAATCTGTCCCGGACCGTGATAGGTAATGTCGCCACCCCGGTTGATCTTATAGAATTTGGCCTCTTTCTCTTCCAGTCCTTTTTCATCTAACAGCAAATACTCCTCGTGCCCGCTTTTCCCTAAGGTATAAACATGGGGATGTGCTGTAAAGATCAAGTAGTTCGGGGTACTGGTTGCTGTTGCGTTGACCCTATTGTCATGTTTAATGTCCAATACGCCCTTAAAGATGGATTCTTGTCTGTCCCAGGCTTCCTGATAATCGACAAGCCCCCAATCTTGAAACTGCACCTCTTTGTTCATTTCGTATTTTTTTAAGCTTGTGAATGGAACATAAGGCCCCATTCACAGCATTGTTTTTAAAAATTAATACAATAAGTTATTGTATGGATAACGTTCATTGTGCATCTTCACAATGATATCGTACAGTTTTTGTTTGAACTCTTCAATATTCGTTTTATTTGTTGCTGATAGGAAGATTGCGGGATCTGCATTTTTTGCCATCCATGAATTACGGAAATCATCCAACGTGACCTCGATCTCTTCGCCATCATGCCCTTCTTCAATAGCCGGTTTGTAAAGATCAATCTTGTTAAATACCGTAATCACTGGTTTGTCCAATGCCTTAAGATCTTTCAATGTCTCATTTACCGCCTGGATATGGTCCTCAAAGTTGGGGTGTGAGATGTCGACTACATGGATCAAGACATCGGCTTCCCGAACTTCATCCAATGTGGATTTGAAACATTCCACCAAATGGTGCGGTAGTTTACGGATAAAGCCGACAGTATCTGAAAGCAGGAAGGGGAGGTTGTCTATCACAACTTTGCGTACTGTAGTGTCGAGTGTAGCAAAAAGTTTATTCTCGATCAGTACGTCAGACTTGGAGATCATATTCATAATCGTCGATTTTCCTACGTTGGTATAACCTACCAAAGCTACACGGATCATCTCACCACGGTTTTTCCGTTGCGTCTCGTTTTGCTTGTCGATTGCTTTTAGGCGTTCTTTGAACAAAGAAATTTTGTCCAGGATGATACGTCTATCGGTTTCAATCTGTGATTCACCCGGACCACGCATACCAATACCCCCGCGCTGACGTTCCAAGTGGGTCCACATACGGGTCAGACGTGGTAAAAGATATTGCAATTGGGCCAATTCTACTTGTGTCTTTGCCTGTGCAGTTTTGGCATGTCGGGCAAAGATGTCCAAGATCAGATTGGAACGGTCCAGTATCTTGCGTTTTAATTCTTTCTCAATATTACGCAGCTGCGAAGGTGAAAGCTCATCGTCGAAAACAACGATGTCGATTTCTTCCGCTTCGACGTATGCTTTTATTTCTTCCAGCTTTCCACTACCGACAAAGGTAGCTCGGTCAGGGAAACCTAGTTTCTGTGTAAACATACCTTTGGTTTCACCACCGGCAGTCTGCACCAAAAATTCAAGTTCCTCCAAATATTCCTTTGCTTTTGTTTCCGTTACGCTTGGGGTGATGACACTCACCAAGACGGCTGTTTCGGGTTTTATAGCTGTATCGTGTATTTTAAATCTGGCCATTTTGTACTATTAAGTCTTTTAAGTGAAATCGAAAGGTGATTGAACAGTGCTGTGCAAGCTATTTATTACCTAACTCTTGTTATTCATTCACTTTTTTAATTATTGTTCAATGAGCCCGAAAGCTCGATGTTTGTTTGAAAAGGTAAATTTAAGAATTTATGTATTTGTACACCACACAAGACTGATGCCGATTATGACATAATTCTCCATTAACCAATAAATTTCCTGTGATTTGCTTACCAGGGCAACTCAAAATATGTAAGCGTTCGGTCGCCATCTTTTGCCTAGTAAAAGAAGGGATATTTTTCTATATCATGTTCATAATGATGCAAAAGTAAATAAATTTGGTTTTATATACAAAAAAGTTAAATTGTCTTCAAACGCTAATTAATACCAATTCGTATCCTATGTATGTTGATAATCGGCCTTAAGATTCCACTGCGCTCTGTTTATTCACTTAAATACGTTATTAGTTTATTTGTTGGCCCCGTTTTTTATTTCGAAAATGACATGCGGTTAAGAAATCTTGTCCCAGGCAATGCCATCTGATTTTCTTGCGAGGAAGCTTCGGAGCAACTGATTTTTTTCGCTCTGGAGTGTTGGATCTTCGTTGAAGATTTCAATGACGGTGTTACGGCATTCCGTTAGCAACGCTTGATCGGTGGCCAGATTGGCCATTTTAAGGTCAAGCACACCCGACTGCTGTGTCCCGGATATATCGCCCGGCCCACGAAGCTGCAGATCCACTTCTGCAATTTCAAATCCATCGTTGGTGCGCACCATGGTATCCAGCCTTAATCGTCCTTCTTTGCTTAGTTTATTCCCCGACATCAGGATACAGAAAGACTGTTCAGCACCACGGCCCACTCGGCCACGCAATTGGTGCAGCTGGGATAGCCCAAAACGTTCGGAATTTTCAATGACCATGACCGAGGCATTGGGAACATTCACGCCGACCTCAATAACGGTGGTAGCAACCATGATCTGCGTTTCGTGTTTGACAAAGCGCTGCATCTCAAAGTCCTTATCTTTTACGGGCATTTTACCATGAACAATGCTGATCTTGTATTGAGGTAGCGGAAATTCGCGTTGCAAATTTTCTAGTCCTGCTTCTAAATATATCAGATCAAGTTTTTCGCTTTCCTTAATGAGCGGGTACACTACATAAACCTGCCTGCCTTTGGCAATCTCCTCACGCATAAAACCAAACATTCGCAAACGCGAACTTTCAAAAAAGTGGACAGTCTTGATGGGTTTACGCCCCGCAGGTAATTCGTCTATCACGGAGATGTCCAAGTCGCCGTACATGGTCATCGCCAATGTCCGTGGAATTGGTGTTGCTGTCATGACCAGCATGTGTGGTGGAATGACATTCTTGCGCCAGAGTTTGGCCCGCTGTTCTACACCAAAACGGTGCTGCTCGTCAATAACAACGAAGCCCAGGTTGTTGAATTTTACCTTGTCCTCGATTAGGGCGTGGGTGCCAATTAAAATATTTAAGCTGCCATCTTCCAGTGCCTGGTGGATCAAACGGCGTTCTTTCGTACTAGTGGAGCCAGTGAGAAGCTTTATCGTAACAATATCGTCGCCAACAAGATCTTTAAGTCCATGATAATGCTGGGTCGCCAAGATTTCTGTCGGAGCCATCATACAGGCCTGAAATCCATTGTCGACAGCAAGCAACATGCTCATGAGGGCAACAACCGTTTTCCCGGATCCAACATCGCCCTGTACCAGGCGGTTCATCTGTGCACCTGTATTGGTATCCATACGGATTTCCTTCACAACGCGCTTTTGCGCTCCTGTCAAAGGGAATGGAAGACGTTCATTAAAGAACGTGTTGAATTTTTCACCGACTTTATTGAACCGCTGGCCTCTGAATTTCTGTGTATTCAGCTGCTTGTTGTTGAGCAGCTTGAGCTGAATAAAGAATAGCTCTTCAAATTTGATGCGTTTGATGGCTTGGTTCAGCTCCTTTTGATCGCTTGGAAAATGGATGGAAGCGAACGCCTGTTGCCTGGAAATGAGGCCATGTTTAGCAAGCACATTCTGGGGAAGCGATTCATCAATACTACGGAATACGGTTTCCAATGCAGTTTGCTGCAAGCGTTGGATCCCTTTGGTATCTAGATTGAACTTTTTGAGTTTTTCTGTCGACGAATACACCGGCTGTAAACTCATGTTACCGATCTGTTTAACCTGCGGATTATATAAATCCATTTCGGGATGCGTAATGGAAAGCTGCCCATTGAATTCGCTCGGCTTGCCGTAAATAATATAGGCTGAGCCGACTTTTAATGATTTTTGGAGCCATGGGATGGACTGGAACCAGACCAATTCCATGGAGCCCGTTTCGTCTTTGAAAGAACCGACAAGACGTTTCGTTTTTTTCTCGCCCACGAGTTGTAGCGAAACCAATCGCCCCAGTACCTGTGCCGCCATCATATCGGGATGAAGTTTCCGGATTTTATGAAACTCCGTACGGTCGATATAACGGAAAGGATATTGCGTCAATAGATCACCAATGGTAAACACCTGTAGCTCTTTTTTGAGTACATCTGCTTTTTGTGGACCTACACCTTTGAGGTATTCTATGGGGGTAATTAAACTTAATTCAGCCATTCTTCTTGAATGGCTAAATTACGAAAAATTTAATTTTTACGATTTATATACTTCTACAAAAGGTTTTCCATCCTTGCATTGAACTGGTCTGGCCATATTTGCACAGCCGCCTTGACAGGTTGTTTTCTCCAAACGCAGCTTGTTCTCCATGAGACGGTTATAGAGCGCTATTTTTTCTTTCATCTCGGTTGATCGAATGGTTTTGTGTACCGCAATTCCTTCCATACAGCAGCCTGTGCGTAAAAAATAGCTGGTCCAATCGTTTGGATTCGAACAGGACACATCTTTATAGAACTCTTGCAGCTCCTTGTATCGTTTGGGAAGTTCTATATTGATTTCCGCAAGGGATAGATCGTTTGCAAACCGGAGCTTCGCTTTACCATTATGACAATATTTTCCCAGCGGCGGATTGGGAGCTGGCATAAATGAGTTTTGGAGCACTGGAGTAAATATACCTTCACGTTCAACTGCTTTATTTCGCTCATCTTGATAATGATCTAATTCGAGCTTCAATTTTTCGAATTGGTTTTTTAGTGAAGAATGCACGAGGAAATATGTATAATATGGATGCTGTACAATTTCAAACTCTTCAATATTTGTACAGGGAACAGATTCAAGCAACGTGTTAAGTTCCTTGGCTTTTGCATTGACTTGCTCATTCCAATACTCGTAAGATTTAGAATTGTCTTTCGAACAGGCAAGGAAAAGTATAAATCCAATAATCGGGAGTATAAAGATTGCTTTCTTCATGTTTGGTTTTTTTGGTTTTTTAACTAAACGGGTAGTTTTTGATTTCTGCTACAAGATCTCCACTAAATTTTTGTTAAGAGAAATTTGATTTTGAACTCTATTGCGCATAATTTTCCTTAGATTGTAGGTTTGAAACAACAATATGTTGGTAAAAATGTAGTTTTAAAACAACAAAATTTAGTTATTTTTGTAATAAAGAAACGACAATATGGAAACTTTGATCAATTTTCAAGATATTCTTTTGCAGGGCATCAACAATGATTTCAGGAGATACATTCATGAAAAAATTAACTGGAATCAACGGATGATAGGGATCAAAGGTGCACGTGGGGCAGGTAAGACGACGATTTTATTGCAGCATATGAAATATGATCTGGGCGCATTAAAAGATAAAAGTCTCTATATTACCGCTGATCATACCTGGTTTTACAACCATAGTTTATTAGATACCGCAATGGATTGGTATCAACAGGGGGGCAACTCCTTCTGATTGATGAAGTACATAAGTATCCTAACTGGTCCAGGGAACTCAAAAATATTTATGATGGGATTCCCGGTATGCGCGTTATATTTTCGGCATCATCGGCTTTAGACATCTATCGTGGTCAAGCCGATTTAAGCAGGCGAGTGGTGAGCTATACATTGGCAGGACTTTCTTTTAGGGAATATCTCCAGTTCTCGGGAGTGGCCTCATTCTCTCCGATAACATTTGAAGACATTCAAAAGCAACATCGCGAGATCAGTGTGAATATTACTTCCTCCATAAGACCGCTGCCACTATTTGCAAAGTATTTGCGATCGGGTTATCTGCCTGTATTTACCGAAGGTGAAAACGAATATTTGCCTAAACTAGAGCAAATTATAGATGCGGTCGTTGATATTGATCTTGCTTACATTGCATCCTACAATGCTGGTACGGCTGTGAAAGTAAAACGCTTATTAGCAGTAATAGCAGAATCCGCTCCTTTCAAGCCTAATATTTCCGCCTTAGCAGCCAAAATGGATATCTCCAGAGATCGCATATTAGAATACATCTATCAATTGAAGGACGCAGGACTCTTAAATGTTTTATCCGCACAAGGGAAAGGCGTATCGCGGCTACAAAAGCCGGACAAACTTTTCTTGGAAAATACCAACCTTTCTTATGCAATTCACCCAGATCCAAACCAAGGAAATCTACGGGAAACTTTTTTATTGAATCAATTGCTTCATGCAGGGCTGGAAGTATCCGTACCGCAGACTGGAGACTTTTTAGTCGAGCAGGTTCATATCGAAGTGGGCGGTAAAAATAAAGGTAGTCAGCAGGTTCGAGATACCGATCGTTACTTGATTGCGGCAGATGGTATAGAAACAGGTTTTGGCGCAAAGATTCCGCTATGGTTATTCGGATTTTTATATTAGTATTCCCGCTGGATCATTGACCCGCTTCCCACATTGGGATCTTGCGTTGAACAGGACAGTAAAAATTATATAAAAACGGGGCTATTCAAAACTTGAATAGCCCCGTTTGAGAATTTATCCCGGATGATCTCTTGATTAGAAATTACCCTTATTTACATCCCACCAAAGTCTGGTACCGCCGTTGTCAGGTCCGCCCAACAAGGAGATTGCAGATTGTACTTCAGCTGCATTTGTATTGTATTCATTTTGTGGGAACGGTAAACGACGGATCTGTATTTTAGTATCGATCAGTCCACCGCTATTGTTGACAACAACTGGGAATAGACGTGGATATCCCGTACGGCGGAATTCACTCCAAGCCTCTTGTCCTTCAGGGAAGATCGCCAACCATTTTTGGGTGATAATACGTTCCAGTTTTACTTCGTTAGAAGCTGCATCATCCCATTTTACTGTAAGAGCACTTGGTGAATCAGCGTTATTCTTCGCATTGAAAGGATCTTTGTAAGCTGCAGCCTTACTGGTATTATCATTGAGGTAAGTGCTCAATCCTGATGTTACACCCCATTGAGTAAAGGAAGTTTCCACTCCTTTTTCATAAAGTGATTGCGCTGTTCCACCGGCATTGTTCCAACCTCTCAATGCTGCTTCCGCACGAAGGAAGTAAACCTCAGCTGCGGTCATTAATACCGGTGCTGTTGTTGCCACGAAAGTTGGTGTTGTACCTTCGGTATTCAATGCCGATAGCTTTTGGTATTTGTCTTTTTCGATACCGTCCGCACCTGTGCGGATACCGATGTATTGACCAGCAAAAGCCGTTGTTGATGCATCTTTAGTAACGGGTGACATATATTTCGGAAGACGAGGATCTTTTAATCCAACCATATAGGATGAAAGTGATGCGTTGATCCGTGTGTCGGCCCAGTTTTGGGAAATAAACCAAAGTGGGTTGCTATACGTTCCATCCGCCGGTATAGTAATCTTGAAGTTTTCGCTGTTGCTTTCCAATACACCACCATTTGCCGGATCCAGTGCTTTCTCAGCTTGTGTTTTTGCTAAAGCAGCATCGACTTTAACCAAACGCATTGCCAAACGCAGGCGCAGTGAATTGGCAATTTTCAACCAATTTGCAAATCTGACCTGATTATCTGTATTCGGAAATACAAGATCGATCTGGTCGATTTTAGCCGCCATTGGGCTATCCGCTTTGTATGATTTCAATGCGGTTACAGCCTCATCGAGCTCTTTAAAGAAAGCAGCATATACATCGGATTGTTTGTCGTATGGAACGGTGTTGGAGGTGCCTACTTTACTATATGGAATAGGTCCATAGATATCTGTAACACGGCTCGCCGCTTCCACTTTGATGACCAATGCCGAACCCCATAGTGCTGGATAGGTCTCTGCAAGGCCATTGCTTTTTAATTTTTCAATGGATTTAATAACGTTAAGATAAAGCACTTTAAATGGTTCACCATTCCAGCCGTTCACCATAGCATAATTCAGGTTGTTCTGACCGCTATTAAACGGCGTAGGAGACATGAAGTAGCCCGAAAAAACGTCTGCATTCAGGTTTTGTTGTACTTGATAAGAGTTGGGATCTCCCGCACCGGAAAAATTGTAAATAGACATCTGTGCATTTTTTAAAAAAAGCACAAGATCTTGTCCGTCCCCCTTTAAATCTTCATCGGTAAGCCCAATATTATTTTTGTTGTAATCCTCAAAATTCTTTGTACAGCTGGTCATTGTTGCTCCAAGAAGTAACATGGCCAAGGAGAATTTGGATATATATTTGATATTAAAATTCATTGTTGATCGTTTAGAAAGTTGCATTTAGTGTAAGTCCGTAATTGCGGGTTGCAGGCATCATAAAGATATCTACACCACTCAGCGAATTGCCTGTTGACATCGTTACTTCAGGGTCGAATGGTGCTTTTTTCGAAATGTAGAATAGGTTTCTTCCTACAGCATTGACGCGTAGTTTTTTGAAGAAACTATCTTTGATATTGAAGTCATAGCCGAAAGTTAATTCGCGCAGTCTCACAACCGTTCCATCGTAGATGTATTGGCTACTGACAGGACCTATACCACCCGTTGATGTGTACCATTTCTCTGCATCGACGACAGCAACAGGAGTTCCATTCGGTGTAACACCGTTTACGGCAACTCCACCATTTGCACGAGCGGCTCCAGTTGCTTCTGATACGCCATAACCATCCATCACAGATTGTGTAATTGACATTACCTCGTAATTAAACTTGCCGTCAATCAAGAAACTTAAATTGAAGTTTTTGTAATTGAAACTATTGTTCCAACCCATTTGCCAAATTGGATTCGAATTTCCAAGCTTAGTATAAGCATTGGTTTTTTGAGGAATACCATCTTCTGAAATAATAATCCTTCCTTCAGCATCCCGTACAAAATCCTGTCCATAGATATCGCCAAAAGAACCACCTACCTCAAGTTTGGAAGCAAAGTTATTTTGATTTTCACCAGTTAAACTAAACTCAGGAACAGCATCAGCTAGCTTTTTTATCTTGTTTTTATTGTAGGTGAAGTTGACACTTGTTGTCCATTTGAAATCCTCATTTTTGATCGCATCCAACGATACCAATGCTTCTACCCCTTGGTTTTGAATGTCACCCGCATTAATCGCATACTGTTGGTTTAACGAAGCTTGGCTAGCAGCGACTTTGAAGAACTGGTTCGTTGTGTTTGTTTTGTAATACGTAACATCCACATTCAAACGGTTATTCCACATGCGCCATTCTGTACCAATTTCAAAAGATTTCGTTTTTTCGGGCTTTAATGTTTTCAAGAACGCAATGTCATTTACTGTCAATACAGCGTATGGATTAACCGTGTTCGTTAATAAACTGGTGTAAGGAGGTAAATCATTCCCCACTACTGCATACGAACCACGAATCTTGGCCATATTCACAAACTCAGGTAAGTTTAATTTGTCATTCAATACGATGCCCAATCCTGCAGAGGGGTAGAAGAAAGACTTTGTACCTGTGAAAGCTAATGTACTGGACCAGTCATTCCTTGCAGTCAGATCCAAATAAATCCAGTTGTCGTAGGCTAAGTTTGCTGATGCAAATACCGATTGTAACTGTCTACGATTAGCCGATAATGTGGAGGTGACAGGCGTTGTCGTATTTTGGATAAAGAATTGATTTGGGATTTTTAACCCGTCAATACCTGTATTAAAATCCACACCTTCGGTTTTCCAGTCGGTGATACTTGTTCCGACCAATCCTGTGATCTGAAACTTATCGGTGACATTAAAGTTCATGTTGGCAACGACATCACCGTATTGTTGTGTAATGGTGGTATTTGTATAATTGTAATTACCATTTACTTTTCCAAGGGGATTTGGTGTGCTCGCATAGACTTTACGGTCCCAAACCTCTGAGGTGCGATCGACGCTTCCCCTAGCCTGAATACTGATCCATGGCGCTACTTTATATTTTGCACTACCGTTTAAAAGCAAGCGGTTGCGGGTAGAGCTTGTTGGATTCCTGTTGACGATCCACCATGGATTCTGTTGTGTTGTGGGACTATCACTTAGGCTGAACCAGTTTTGTTCGTTCAGATTGCGGCTTGGATTGAACGTTTCGTAATTTTTAAAATCCGCAATATTTAAGCTGCGCGGTAACAAATAAGTTCCTACCAGTGGGTTATAATAAAATCCTGAACTAGGGGCATTATCCAATTTTTGTGTAATATAATTGGCGCTTCCTTCAACGGTCAACCTATTATCAAAAAATGAAGCACTTTCCTTGAGATTGAAGTTATGACGCATCAGGTCGTTTTCTGGAAGAATACCTTTTGCCAGTGTATTAGCATAAGAGAAGTACGTTTGATTTTTTTCGTTACCTCCGGACAATGTCAATGAATTGGTGAAGTTGCTACCGGTACGGAAAAATTCACCTACATTATCATAGTTGGCGCCATTCGTTTTGTCGCCCCAGCTAAACACACTGGTATTACTGTTTTTTCCACCCGAACCTTGACCATATTGGTTTTGGAATTTAGGTGTCGATACAGCCTGTTCGATCTGTGCACTTGATGAGAAGTTGATCGTTGTGCGACCTTGTTTACCTGATTTTGTTGTGACCAAGATAACGCCATTGGCTGCTTGGCTACCATATAATGCCGCCGCAGATGCTCCTTTTAATACAGAGATGTTTTCGATATCTTCAGGGTTGATCAATGAAATAGGATCGCCACCATCACGTTGTCCACCGAACACGTTGTCTGGCTGACTGGCCAATGTCTGGTTATTGATTGGGACCCCATCGACAACATAAAGTACTTGGTTGTTGCCAGAGGCCGACTTGTTACCACGCAAAATAACTTTCGCCGAGCCACCTGGTCCAGAAGAGCTGGAGGCAATATTAACGCCGGCTACTTTACCGTTTAAATTATTCGCCAAGTTGGTACTTTTGACTTTGTTCAATTCGTCCCCATTGACCTGTTGCGTAGAGTATGTTAATGATTTCTGTGCACGGCTAATACCTAGAGCGGTGACCACGACACTTTCCAACTGCTGTGTTTGTTCTTCTAAACTTACAGTTACTGTCGTTTCTCCAGGGCCCAATGTTACCGTTTTGTTTTCGTAACCGACTGTACTAATGTTTAATATGCGATTCTTCTCGTCGACATTGATCTGAAATGCGCCTTTTACATCCGTAGAACTTGCATTGGAAGTGCCCAGTACTTTAATTGTGGCGCCTGGAATAGGGGCTTTGGTTTTAGCGTCAACAACCGTTCCCTTTATCTGGTTGGTTTGCGCATGCAATAAGGATGCTGAAAAAAGCATTGTCGGAACAATACCCAACACTCTCAAAGTAGAGTATAATTTGTTATTCATATAGTATATGTGTTATATTCAGTTTTTTATATACGTATTTTCATAACGGTGAAGTTCTAATGGAGTGGGCTAATTCCATTTAGCATTTTGGTTAGAAGAAGAGATATTGAATAATCGAGGGGCGAAATAAATGATTATTTTTTAATAGTATAAGCTATTCAATACCTAATTTATAGGAAGAAAAAGCGGTGTGATTTCCCTTAATAAAAGTCTAATTTACTATTGTTGGACAAAATTCAAAAATTTTATGCGATGCAAATGTTTCGTATGAACGTTTTTTTGTTTGTAATTTTCTATTAGTCAGTGTTATGTGTGGTTTGTCATTTTTTTTGTGTCTATACCATCTGGCATCCCTTCCATAGCCAAAAATGTGTATTTAGTGGGGCGTTGTGCTTAAACTCGGGATGGTCTGGTAAAAGCCTGTTTAATGTTTGCAGCATTAAATAGGATGATAGCAATAAAGATGATACCGTATGCGATATATTTTATTGGCTGTACAGGTTCTTGAAAGTAGGTCGCTGCCAAAGTAAATGCGATTAGTGGATTAATATACAAAAGAACGCCAGTCGTGGTGGATGAAATCCCTATGAGGGCATACATACTCAAAAAAAGAGGGATGACCGTAAACAGAGATGCGATAAGCACTATGGTGCCCCAAAACAGGGGCTCGTTAGGGATGGTGTGATGATTATAGATGAGTTTGGGTATCACACACAATGCACATATACTGAGTTGAAGAACCAATTGATTGAGCTTGTCAAAGCCTGTCGATACCCGTTGCACGATCAGATAAAATGCGTAACAGGATGCGATAGTAATAGCCCATAGCACATCATTCAATGAACCTCTTGCCAGTAGACATACGCTGCTGAAAGCAATGAAAAGTGCAATTTTTTGCCATCCAGTCAATTTCTCCTTGAGCATGAGATAGGCTCCTGCCGCGGTAATTAGGGGGCAGGTCAGATAGGCCAATGCGGCGGATTGAATGCTGACATGGTTTACTGCATAGATGTAAGTAAACCAGTTCCCAAAGATCAGCGCGGAGGCGAGAATCATAAGTCCCGTTTGACGGAGCTTGTCTGCCCGTGATAGAAGTCCAAATTTACGAATATCAGCTACAAGCATTTTTCTTCGGAAAATAAGCAGGTATACCCAAAGGACCAATAGGGCGGTAATAATTCTAAAATACAGGATATCTTCGGCAGGATAGCCGCGTATCCACCGTACAGGTATGGACATAAATCCCCAAATAAAGGGAGCCAAAAAAGCCGCGAAAAGATATTTTCCGCGGCTTGCTGTTTCGTTGCTATTTTCCACGGACTAATCTTTCCACGCAATGACTGAAATCTCGACATTTACATGCTTTGGCAATGTTTTTACCGCAACACATTCCCGGGCTGGCTGGGCTTCTTTAAAATATTCCGCATAGACTTCATTGACTAAGGCAAAATTGTCCATATCGCTTAGGAAAATGGATGCTTTGACAACATCTTTAAAAGTATATCCAGCATTTGTCAGGATAGCTTCGATATTTTTCAGTACCTGATGCGCCTCGTCTTTTATACCAGATACAATTAACTCCATTGTTTCAGGAACCAGTGGGATTTGCCCAGAGACATATAATGTATTGCCAGCTTTAATTGCCTGATTATAGGGTCCTATTGCAGCCGGAGCTTTGTCCGTATTTAAGATTTCTTTTTTTGACATGGAATTACAGTGTTTAGGAAGTAAAAAATATTTTGTAGATCAGTCCCAATAAAAAGACAATAATGGCCGTTGCATTAACAATATGCATGGCTTTTATATTCCCATTCGTCGGGCGTTCTGCATTGCGCTTTCTAAATAAGTACATGGAACTAAGTTACAACAGTAATTTAGAAAGTTAAAATGAAAAAATCAAAAACTTTGAGCTTACTTTTTTTTAGACTGTGAAACAAATCGTTTACAAGGGACAGTATATTTTCGAATTTTGGTAATTTGGTAAACGAAATAAAAATCTATGAATAAGCTAGCGTTAATTGGAGGTAAGATATATACTGGTGAGGCGATCGTTGAAGAAAAAGCATTACTGATTAATGAAGGTAAAATTGCCGCAATTGTTGATAAGCATGACGTGCCTCTGGATTATACCAGTTATCCAGTCAATGGGTGTAATATTTGTGCAGGACTGATCGATCTGCAACTCTATGGCGACGGATCGGACTTGTATTCCGCCGAGCGTAGTGTAGCCTCTTTGGAACGCATCGCAGAGGGCTTGGTCGGTAAAGGCACGACTTCTTTTATGATGACCCTGGCGACGAATACCATTCCTATATTTAAGGATGCCATTCGGGTGGCAGAAGGCTTCCGGCACGATGCATTTTTAGGGCTACATCTAGAAGGTCCTTTCTTGAATCCTAAAAAACGGGGTGCGCATCCTGCGGAATTAATTATCGAGCCTACGAAGGAAAAGATTGACGATCTTTTGGCAGGAAATCAGGTTGTCAAGATGATGACCATAGCACCTGAATGTATAGCGGACGATGTGTTACAGCACTTACAGAGCTACGATTTGCTGCTCAGTGCTGGACATAGTGATGCTACTTCTAAGGAAGGTACCCATGGTTATGATTTGGGGATTCCAACAAGCACCCACCTGTTTAATGCCATGTCGCCCTTGCATCATCGCGAAGTAGGTTTGGTCGGCGCAATTTTTAATCATCCGACTGCCAAAGCAAGTATTATTGTCGACGGACATCACGTAAGCTTTGAAGCCGTGAAAATTGCAAAGAGTCAGATGGGAGCCCGTCTGTTTATGATTACAGATGCTGTAGCCGCTTGTGATAAAGATATATACCAGCATGTATTGAACGACGGGTATTATTCATTGCCGGACGGGACCATTTCAGGGGCTGCAATCTCCTTGCTGGAGGGGGTAAAAAATGCCGTGCAAAAGGTGGGTATACCACTCGATGAAGCGATCCGAATGGCTACGGTGTATCCGGCAAACCTGCTAAAGCGAGCGGATATCGGAAATCTAAATGCAGGAAGCATAGCAAATGTCATTGTCTTTAATGACGACTTTCAGCTGAAAAAGGTGATCTTTAAAGGCGAGTTAAAGCGCTCATCCATTTCGTAGAAGATTGGCCGATTGTCCAAGATTGACTAATATTATATGTATCTTCGTTCGTTATTTTGAAAAAACACTATTCTATAGATTGATGAAACGTTCCCTATTATTTTTAGCGACAGCACTTTTTGTTTTATCTTCTTGTTCATCCAAGAAAAATAAGAAACACGAGCCTGTCAACACCACAACGACCAATGTCGAAATTGTAAAAAAGGATCCTCCCACATTACCTAAGCGCGAACGGGTGAAAAATACAGTTGAGACAAAAGCGCAGCCAGTTGCAGAGAAAAAGAAGGAAATTGTCGTCAATCTCCCAGCTTTACCCCGTGAGTTTCGTGCAGCTTGGGTGGCCTCTGTTGCCAATATCAATTGGCCGAGCAAAAATAACCTGAGTACAGCACAGCAGCAACAGGAAGCGATCGGCATTTTAGATTTCTTGAAAAATAATAATTTTAATGCAGTAATTTTTCAGGTGCGTCCATCAGCAGATGCATTTTATAAAAGTGATTTAGAGCCTTGGTCATATTTTTTGACAGGAACAGAAGGGCAGGCGCCATCCCCTTATTATGATCCTCTTGATTTCTGGGTAGAACAGGCTCATAAAAGAGGGATCGAGCTTCACGTTTGGCTAAACCCTTACCGCGCGCACCATACTGCTGGTGGCCCTGTTACCTCAGCCTCTATGGCGCGCAAAATGCCCGAATCTGTTGTCAAACTGAAACAAGGATATTACTGGTTTGACCCATCCAAACAATCTACGCAGGACCATGCTGCTCGCGTGGTAATGGATATTGTTAAACGTTATGATATCGATGGCGTACATTTTGACGATTACTTCTATCCTTATGCTGAATATAATGGTGGGCAGGATTTTCCAGATATGGATAGTTACAATGAATACAAACGTAATGGGGGCACGCTTTCCCGAGGTGACTTCCGGAGAAATAGTGTAAACACCTTTATCGAGCGTATCTATAGAGATATTAAAAAGGAGAAGAATTTTGTCAAATTTGGGATCAGCCCGTTCGGCATCTGGAAACCAGGCTATCCGGCAGGAATCCAAGGATCGAGTCAGTATGATATGCTTTATGCGGATGCTAAATTATGGTTGAACAAAGGTTGGATCGACTATTTTGCACCCCAATTGTATTGGCCAATACAACCCGCTAAGCAGAGTTATACCGCGCTGTTAAAATGGTGGGAAAGTGAAAATACCTTGGGACGCCACCTTTGGCCTGGTATCAATACTGTGGGCAAGCGCGGGACAGAATATGTTCAAGAAATTGTGAATCAAGTAGAGGCTGCACGTACACTATTGCCTGATAATCGGGAGGGTGTGATCCACTGGAGTTTGGCAGGACTGACCAAAAACCCGGCCATGACACAGGCTTTGGTTAATGGACCCTACCAGGTGAAAGCGCTGGTGCCAACAAGTCCTTGGTTGAATGCAAATCCTTTGTTGAAACCGACTTTGCTACTGACTCCTCAAGGGGGCAATATCTTTGCGAAATGGCAGCATCAGCAAATTGATCAGGTTGCAAAATGGGTGTTGTATCTTAACTATGGAGGGGTATGGCAATACGAGATTTTGGATCCTGGAGTCACGAGTAAAGAGATCCCAATGACATCGAACAACAAAAAGCTTCAGTATGTTGCGGTAAAAGCTGTCGATCGTCTGAGTAATGAAGGACCGTATGCTGCTGAGCATATAAAATAAGTGGTTTCCATACCATCAGGATTAAAGAAAAGGGATATCTGTATTACGGATATCCCTTTTTTGAGAAATTAACTATCGCTACCTGTGTTTACGAAGTTGTCAATGTTTTGCTTTGAATTGTAACCGATCCGAGTTACATTTATAGGTATGGAAGAGATCTATAAAACCGTAAGCGACTCGGTGATTCGGATGTCACAGCTGATGTTGCCATCCAATGCTAATTTTGGCGGTAAAATTCACGGGGGCTATATTTTGTCCTTGATGGATCAGATCGCTTTTGCTGTCGCTTCTAAATTTTCAGCGCACTATTGTGTAACAGCTTCGGTTGGCAAAGTGGATTTTTTGAAGCCTATTGAAGTGGGCGAACTCGTCACCTTGATCGCTTCAGTGAATTATGTGGGCAACTCTTCTATGGAAGGTGGTATTCGAGTAGAAGCGATGAACATTCAGACGGGCGAAACCAAACATTGTAATTCCTCCTACTTTACGATGGTGGCCAAAGATGAAACAGGAAGGCCAGCCCGCGTACCGAGGTTAATACTGGAGACTGAAAAAGACATATTTCGGTTCTACCGCTGTGTGGTGAAGATGGAAGTTGACAAAGAACGAGATCGTGCCATTCACGACATGGAAACAGACTCTGCTGAGCAACAAGCTTATATTCAGAAGCACTTTGATGTACAGATCAATCTTGCTCCGTAACAGATTGAAGGCTCTTCGCTACCATTCGATAGTACCCAGGTATTTGCTGTCTGTACATTCGTCGCTTCCGTCTGATTTATGGAAGAACACATAGATGTGGTAGGTGCCGATATGCTCTTGTCGTTGAAGTTTTAACGTTTGTGTTTGTTGGAGAAGCGTATTCATGCCCTCATTGGAAAATGCAAGTTCTTCTGGACCAGATAGAATTACTCGACAACTGCTTGTATTGAGGCCAGATGCTGCGCTCAGCTTTGTGTCATAATCCCAGAAGAGGGTGAATGTTTCTGTCTCTTTATCTATCTCAAATCTATAGGAGATAATCGGATTAAGGATTCCTTTACTAATACGGAAGTTTTCAAAGTTGATGGCATAGCCCGTTGCGGTTTTTTCTATAGCATTATTAAGATTGTAGGACATGGCGCTGCTATAAGCATTTTTATTAGGGTTATAGTTTTTAAATCCGATCCGTAATAAATAGAGCATTGAGGGGCTAAATTTTTGGATGAGAGAAAACCGTAAACGAGATTGGATTTGATCCACAGTAGGCTTTTTTGTGCTTTTCTTTGGTAAGCCCCTTGCATAGTTTTTGTTTCCATTTGTAACAAAAACTATCGATCCTGCTTTCCCCGAAACTGGTTTCTATTAGTTATGCAAAATTAGGTAGATACGGAGCGTTTGCGTACGGAAGCTGGTATTATTGGATGACGCATGCTATTGTCGATTTTGTTGTGTTTATGTGTGTATTTTTGTTGTTAAATACAGTTAAAGGGGGCTAATGGATGTTTTTAATAAATGTTTTAGGAGTTTTTAATAGCTATTTTGCTTTTATTTTGCTAAGCTGTGCGTTTTTGTGTCTATTTTGCGGCTCATTTCTAACATTTTTGTTATTGTATTGTGCTTTAATATGATTGTTGGTCTTTATTTTTTAAATAATTGCGCATAAACTTGCATAAATACGATGCTTTTCATACTATTGTGTAGCAATTGAAGAAACCGATGACTGGAACCTCCTGTCACGGGCAATTATTAACAACTAACTAAAAACCATGAATAAAAAATTTCTCTTATTCTGTTCAGGGGTGATGCTGTCAACGAGCTTGTGGGCGCAAACCAAAACTGTAACAGGTAAAGTGACGAATGCTTCTGATGGAGGTAACATGGCCAATGTCACTGTGAGCATCAAAGGTAAAGCTGTCAGTACACAAACGAAGCCCGATGGCAGTTTTACGATCAGTGCAGAACCAGGTGATATTTTAATTTTTAGAGCAGTGGGTTCTCAAGAAAGGCAACAATTAGTTGGCACAAATGCGACGATCAATGTTGCACTTTCTGGTAGTGAGGAAGCTCTCGAAGAAGTTGTTGTGACGGCAATGGGAATCAAGAAGGAAAAGAAGGCGCTGGGCTATGCTGTCCAAGATATTAAATCGGATGAGTTGATGAAGAATAAAAATCCGAATATAATCAATTCATTAAATGGCAAGATTGCTGGTGTAAATGTGACCAATTCGGGAGGAGCGCCAGGAGCATCTGCTTCCATCGTTATTCGTGGCGGTACCTCCCTCGAACGGGATAATCAACCCTTATTTGTTATCGATGGTATGCCAATGGATAATTCCACTGGCCAAGGTGATAATTCCGCTTTTGACGGCAATACGAATATCTCCACCACGAATGGTAATCGTGCGTTAGATTTAAATCCAGAGGATATTGAATCTATATCGGTTTTGAAAGGGCCTGCGGCTGCGGCACTGTATGGATTGCGGGCGGCAGCGGGTGCTATTGTCGTAACCACCAAAAAAGGGAAAGATGGGGCTACTTCGATAGGAATAAATTCACGCTTTGGTGTGAATTGGGTAAATCGCCTGCCGAAGTTACAAGATAAATTTAAGCAGGGTTCTAATTATAAAGGGAATAGGATTACTGATAATACGTATCTGTCTTGGGGAGATGCTTTTCAGCCTGTAGAAACTGTTTATGATAATTTAGGGGACTTCTATCAAAATGCAACAACTTTTGATAACTCATTTAATGTGTCAGGGGGTAATGCAAAGGGTAATTTTTATTTATCTGGCTCGAATTTGGACCAATCAGGTATTGTGCCGACCACCGATTTTAAACGTACTACTTTCCGATTTAATGGCGAACAAAAAGTAGGTGTTTTTACATTTGGCGCAAACGCATCCTACTCGCATAGTACCACGCAGAAAACCTTAACTGGATCTGGTCTTTGGGGAGGTTCGGGGTTGGGGTATATGGAATCCATTCTAGCTTTTCCGCGCAATGTGGACATGAAAAAATGGATAGATCCTAGTGGCAAACAGATTTTACTACTACCGAACGTGGCGCTTCAAGATAATGTTGATAATCCGTATTGGACAATCCATAAAAACCCTCAAAATGACAAGACAAACCGTTTTCTAGGGAATGTATATACGAATGTGAAGATTACGGATTGGTTAGATGCAACTTACAAGTTAGGTGTTGATAATTACACTACGAATTTCAGATCAATTATAACGCCTGGCTCTGCGGTAAAGGAGGCCTGGCAAAATGGTATGCTTTCGGAAAATATTCGTCAATATAATTACATCAATTCCAATTTTATGTTGAATTTCCATAAGCAATTTAAACAGGATTGGGATGTCAATTTCTTATTGGGGACAACAGCTGAGGATACATATCTTCAAGCAAATTCCATGCGTGCCGAGAAATTCTCTATTCCGAATTTTGAAAGCATAAACAATGCGGATGCAAAGAATAAGTATTTCAATGAATCCATCACCAAAAAAAGATTGCTAGGTGTCTATGGGGATTTGCGTATCGGTTATAAAAACCTATTATTCCTAAGTGCTACAGGTCGTAATGATTGGTCTTCTACCTTGCCGATACAAAATCGTTCTTTCTTTTATCCTTCATTTTCTGGGAGTTTAATCTTCACGGAACTCATGGAGAAAAGCGATATTTTGAATTATGGTAAGTTGCGAGCTTCATGGGCACAGGTCGGTAAAGATGCGCCTGCTTATCAAACAGCAACCTATTTGTTTGAACCTCAATTGACCGTTGGAGGTGGGTTTAGAAATTATTGGACGAGGGGTAATGATCAATTGAAACCTGAGACAACGACCTCTTTTGAAGTTGGTACTGATCTGAAGTTATTCAAAAACAAGTTAGGTTTAGAATTTACGTATTATAAAAACAATTCTAAAGATCAAATCTTGCAACCTCGTGTTTCAAATGCAACAGGATATATATTAAGTTTTGTCAATACGGGCGAGATTGAAAATAAGGGAATAGAGGTGTCTATTAATACCTCTCCAATTAAAAAAGAAGATTTTAGATGGGATTTGGCTTTGAATTTCTCTCATAACAAAGGCGTGGTGAAATCATTGCCAGCTTCTCTACCCATTCTGTATGTTACTGACGTGCAGGTAGGAAATGGAAAAGCGGCTTCTTTTGGCAATGGAAATTTCATGGGTATAAGTGGTTCAACCTGGCAACGCGATGCTGACGGGAATTTGTTGTTGGATTGGAAAACAGGATACCCATTGACATCGACAGATGCGACAAAGCCTATTGGTAATAGAGAACCGAGTTTCCTCGGTGGTCTAAATAATACTTTTGTCTATAAAAACTGGGAGCTATCATTCTTATTTGATTTTAGAAAAGGTGGAGATATCTTAAATGGCACAGAGTATCTTTTGGCCTATAATGGCTTAAGTAAAGTAACGGAAAACAGAGGTGATAAACTTTCCTTTACAGGCATGGCGCTTAATCCAGAGACGAAAGCATATGAAATGATTACTAAGGAAGTTGTTGCAACAGAGGAGTATTATCGAGATATTTATGCCTTGCATACACCTCATTTCGTTGAAAATGTAAATTGGTTGCGTCTCCGTTCCTTAAGTTTGACGTATAGCTTGCCTCCTGATTTTTTGAAGCGTTCTAAAATATTTAAAGCGGCATCAGTCACAGCGACAGGAACAAATCTCTGGTTGTGGACAAATTATTCTGGTATGGATCCTGAGGTGAGTGCTGCTGGAGCAGGCGTGATTGGTTCTGGTTCTGTAGGTGTGGATTATGCTGGCGTACCGGCAACTGCTGGAGTAACCTTTGGTTTAAATCTAAAGTTTTAAAAAATGAAAAAGTTTATTTATATAGTAGCTGCAGCCTCAACACTCGCTTTGGGTTCGTGTAGCAAATGGCTTGATGTAAATGAAAACCCTAATTCGGCGAATACGACTGTTCCGACAGCTGTGCAGCGTTTGCCCCCTATACTGGCTCAATTTGCTGATGGGTATGAAAGCGCCGGCACAAGGGCTTCTTTTATTACACAGCAACTGGCTGTGGTAAATGCAAATAGCAATAACTGGAATTTGACAAGATGGAATTTGACCAATGCCGCCGTGGGATGGCCGTGGCAAGCTTGGTATGTCAATACTGCTGTAAATATTCAGCCGATGATTGATGCCGCCGATAAGGTTGGCGCAAATCATTATGTGGGTGTTGGTAAGATTATAAAGGCATGGGGCTTTGGATATATGGTCGACTGTTATGGAATTTTGCCTTATGATGAATTTGATAATAAAGATATTCTTACCCCTAAGTTTGATGACGGAGAATATATCTATGGGAAAGTGTTGCCACTACTTGATGAAGCAATTTTAGATCTTAGTAAAGCACAAGATCAGTATGCACCCTCTTTGAAAGAAGGCGATACCTATAACGGTGGTGATGTACAAAAGTGGATAAAATTGGCCTATGGTCTAAAGGCACGTTTTTTAAACCATTATAGTAAAAAAGCAAATTATAATCCGGATGAAATTCTGTCTTTATTGGCTAAGGCTCCTTCTTCAAGTATTGATGGTACTACGTATCAGTATGTGGATGAAGGTAAAGATGTCAGTGATAATTCTAAAGCTGCACTGCAATGGGCTAATACCGGTACTACTGCAAGAATAACGAAACTGTATTACGACTATATCACCAATAATTATACAGGTGCTCCTACAGGAGGGAATAATATGGTAGACCCTCGCTTGGATCTATTGGTTCCTAGTATGGATAATGGTAAAGGAGTGTTGGTGCGTTCAAAAGTAGTGGATATGCAATCTTCTTTGCCCGCTACAGGTCCTGTAGCAGTGACTTTCAACGAAAAAAATAATCAGTTTTCCCATGCTGATTCTGTTTATGTATCCTTACGAAGCAATACAGCGGCTTCTACTGGACGTGTTTTGTCAACCGGAACATGGTATACGCGAAAAGGAGGAAAAGGTTTATTGTTAACTGGTGCCGAAATGAAATTTATAGAAGCAGAGATACGTTTCAAAAAAGGACAGCTTGCTCTGGCTCTCCAGGCGTATAAAGATGGAATTAAAATTCATATGGAAATAATGGGAGTGGCTAGTGGAGATCTGACAAAGTTCTTGGAGAGTACATCTGTTGTTCAGGATGCTTCCAAGCTGACGTTAAGCCAAATTATGATTCAAAAATATATAGCGCTTTCTTATTCGCAAGAGCAATGGGCAGACTTGCGTAGAATGGATTTTTGCACCGATGCGTCTGGTAATTATAACGAGACAATCGGTATCTATAAAGGTTTCAATCGTCCTAGTCATGTTTTTGCGAATTCTTTTCCTAATCCAACTGATTGGCCAAGGAGATTTGCAATAGCTTCTTACGAAAACAGCTATAATCTTGACCAAGTGAAAAAGGCCGATCCCGATGCAGGTTCGCCAACATATATCACTAAACCCGTATTTTGGGATAAAAAGTAAGTGTATTTACTGATATTATTTTAAGGCTTGAAGGTATATCCTTCAGGCCTTTTTCAATAGCATAATTACTGGCCTAAATTTTTAATTTGTTAGATTTGTATAATGAAATCTATTCTGTTAGTTGTTAATTGCCTTTTGGCGACGATGTTGTTCGCCCAATCTCCCAAGATTATTCAGAAACCAATTACTTGGAATCAGGAACGAATACAGCTTTCCCTGGATTATTTGAAAAATAGACATGGTCTGACCCAGTCAGCCCCGATTATTCATCCTAAAATGGTTGTCGTGCACTGGACTGCAAACAATAGTGTGAAAGCAACGTTCAACACTTTCAATCCGGTAAAACTGCCGGGAAGACCTGAACTGACCAAAGCAAGTGCTTTGAATGTATCTTCCCAATTCGTCATTGATCGTGATGGCACTATTTACCAATTTTTGTCCGATTCTATTTTTGCGCGACATACTATAGGACTCAACTATTGTGCGATCGGTATCGAGAATATCGGCAGCCGCGAACATCCACTAACGCATGCGCAACTGAAAGCTAATGAAGAACTAATTCGCTATCTCAGCAAAAAATACCCGATAGCATTTGTATTGGGCCACCATGAATATCAGCGTTTCAAAAAAACAAGTTGGTGGAAAGAGACAGATCCAAATTATATTACAGGTAAAGACGATCCGGGCGATAAATTCATGAATGAATTGCGGTCCGCGCTGAATGATTTAAAATTAAATTCTCTTCCTTAAATTAAGCCCACAAGCGAGATCCTTTATATCATTTTATTGCTTGCCTTTGCAATATATCTCTAACCTATGCCGAAAATGCACGATGTACGGTTTTGCTGTATTTTGCTATGTTGTTAAATTATGTTAATTGTACTAAAATTGTTATGATTAACCTTCCTATTTGAGTTTTTGTAAGAATATCATTTAGTGTAAGTTTCTACTTAATTTATTGATAATAAGTGATTTGTATTTTTCGTTAATCTCTCTAGTTATTGTTTCTTAATAATGCTTAAGCGTATTTGTTATTTGATAAAAAAGTGAACACTTACTTTCTTTTGCGTTTTTATGACAAGTTTTGTTTTAAAAACGAAAACTTCTACTTACTTTTATCCTGATTTTCAATTATTCATGCATAAAACTGCATTTCTGCATGAGCTAAAAGTCTATTTATGATGAAAACTACCTTATTAAAACTTGCCTTTGCCATTTCCATTGCCGGTTTTACCTCTTGCGGCAGTTCACTAAAGTCTGCTCAGGTCAATGCGACAAATGGGATACGCGTAGCGGGGGCGGCAGAACATGTGATTTTGCCAGGAGCGGATCAGCTCGATTTATATCTGCCTCAATTAAAAGGTAAGAAGGTAGGTATTATGGGGAATCAAACTTCGATTGTTGGTTCCAATAAAAGGCATGTTGTTGATGTATTGATGGAGAACAAAGTTGACTTAAAATTTGCTTTTGCTCCGGAGCACGGTTTCCGTGGTAATGTTGAACGTGGCGAGAAGTTTGGGAATGATTTGGATCAGAAAACAGGTTTGCCTTTGTTTACATTATATGGTGGTAATAAAAAGCAGGATTCCATTGTGAATTCCATTGATGTCATGATTTTCGATCTACAAGATGTAGGTGCGCGTTTTTATACCTATATCACTTCATTGCATCGTGTCATGGAGCTTTGTGCAAAACATAATAAAAAACTGATCATTCTAGATCGCCCAAATCCAAACGGCGATCAAGTAGATGGACCTGTAAGGCATGACGATAAATTTAAATCCGATGTGTCTTGGCATAAGATAGCGATGATTCACGGTCTGACTATTGGAGAGCTTGCGCAGATGATCAATGGAGAACGTTGGTTGGAGAATGGGCGCCAGGCGGATATACAGATTGTGAAGGTGCAAAACTGGGATCACAAGACAATGTATGATTTGCCCGTGGTTCCCTCGCCAAGTCTACCCAATCCACTGTCGGTCCGTTTATATCTTTCATTGTGCCTTTTCGAAGGGACTGATATTTCGGTAGGACGTGGTACAGATTGGCCTTTTCAGGTTTTAGGATATACAAATCCGGTATACGGTTCTTTTACGTTTACTCCCGGCGAACGCCATGGTATGTCGAAGCATGTGGAAGGAAAAGGGGCTACAAATTATGGTATAGACCTACGGGCTTTAGATCCAGCGGGTCAAAAATTTACCTTAAAATATCTATTGGATTTTTATCAAAAGACACCGGATAAATCCACTTTTTTTGCACGGCCTGAATTTTTTGATAAACTGGCAGGCACCGATCAATTACGCAAGCAGATCCTTGCTGGTCAATCCGAGAAACAGATTCGTGCGTCGTGGTCTGATGACTTAAAGGCGTATAAGCAAATGCGTAAAAAGTATTTGCTTTACACTGATTTTGAATAGCAATAACTAACAAATATTAACTAGAATCATTTATTTTAAAACTCTATAATCAATGAGAAAATTTGTACTATTTTCTGTTGCTCTTGGATTGAGTTTTCCTTCTGAATCCTATTCTTTTACAAAAAAAGAAGGTACGTTGAACAGTGGTAATTTAACAAGCGCTCTTCTACGTTCTTCTGCAAAAGGTGCGGTTCAAAATACGGTGCAAGGTACTGTAAAGGATGGAAAAGGTCCAGTCTCTGGGGTAAGTGTATTTTTGATTGGCGGTACTGCGTCAACAAAGACCGATGCTCAAGGACAATTTAAAATTACAGCTGCCGTGGGGAGCAAGTTGCGTTTTTCATCTATTGGATACGTGACGAAAGAAGTTACCGTAACTTCAGGTTCGCTTGATGTGACGCTAGCCGACGATAATCAAGCGTTGGATGAAGTTGTGGTGGTGGGTTACGGTACGCAGAAAAAAGGTAACTTAACTGGTGCTGTTGCGTCGATTAATGTGAAGGAAAACCTACAGAGTCGTCCGATTGCCGATGTTGGAAGGGCAATTCAAGGTACGACGCCAGGTTTTAGTGTTACTGTGCCGAGTGGAGAGGTGGGGTCTGATCCTACTATGCGCATACGGGGTGCAATATCATCAATTCAAGGGAATAGTAGTCCATTGATCTTGGTAGATAATGTGGAGATTCCAAGTATTCAGTATGTAAATCCTGACGATGTGGAGTCTATTACAGTACTAAAAGATGCTGCCTCTTCATCCATCTACGGTGCAAAGGCTGCTTTCGGTGTGGTATTGATTAAGACTAAGACAGGAGGAAGTGCAGAGAAGGTTACGGTAAATTATTCCAATAATTTTTCATTCCAAAATCCATATAAAAAATTGGAAATGGGACGCGTTAATGCTTTAAAATATACCATCGATGCGTTAGAAAGAGTCGGAGGGACAGAGACTGGCGCTTTCTATAAAGTAAATAAAGAGAGTTATGAACGTGCGGTTGAGTGGGATAAAAAATATGGATCTACAATAGGTAAAGATGATCCAACTGTCTATGGTAGAGATTGGTTTGTTGATCCGGGATCACCAACGAAAAAATATGGTGTTAGAACTTATGACCCTTATGACTATATGGTGCGGGAATGGGCGCCCACACAAACGCATAATTTGTCTTTAAATGGTACGGTTAAGAAAACACAATATACTGCTTCATTCGGTTCGTTGAATCAGAGTGGTATGTTAAAGGCAGGGGATTCTGATAAATTTAAACGGTATAATGCTGCGCTAAGACTAAATACCGAACTGAATAAATATTTGACTATTAGAGGCGGGGCTATGTTTGCTCAACGGAACAAGATCTATCCGTATGCAACAAATTCAACAACGGCCGATCCGTGGTTATATATGTATCGCTGGAGTTCGCTTTATCCAATGGGATATGATGAAAATAGAAATCCAATAAGAAGTCCATGGAGTGAAAATGAGGCGGCAAATCAAGCTTCTATGCTTCGTAATTATATTAACTTAAGTGCTGGTGCTACAGTTAATATTATGAAAAATTGGAAAGTAGATGTAGACTATACATTTACCAATGAAGATTATAGTTGGCGAAAAAACGGAACTAGGTATACCGCTGCCAATTCTTGGGTGGCTGCCAAACAAAGGTTTGATGCACAAGGAAATCCTGTTTATGTCAATAAAGAAGGGGTTGTTGTCAATAAGGGAGATGAGGATGCGACTTTAGCTTATGATCTTTCTAATGATATGTATACAGCTAATGGCTCAGCACAAGACCATATCTACATGCGCTCGCAAAATGAACACAAACATACAGTGAATGCATTTACAACATATCAACTTGATTTGAATGATGATCATGACTTTAAATTTATCCTTGGTCTCAATAGAGTGACAAATGATGGTTCTTATCACTGGACGCAGCGAGCTGATTTATTGGATATTACAAATCCACAGTTTGATTTGGCTGTTGGTCAGATTACTGGAAGTGGTGGCGAATACTGGGAATCTCAATTGGGCTATTTTGGGCGCGTGAACTATGCTTATAAGAATAAATATCTGTTTGAAGGAAATATCCGTTATGATGGTTCATCCAAGTTTCCTAAAGATTTGAAATGGCGCTGGTTCCCTTCCTTCTCAGCGGGTTGGGTAGTTTCGGAAGAAAAGTTCATGGACTGGTCAAGATCTACATTAAATCAGTTGAAGTTTAGAGGTTCATGGGGAGTTATTGGAAACCAAACAGTACCTTCTGACCTTTATGTTTCCAACATGGACGCGGGTCAGATTAACTATATTGTCAATGGCGCACTGTTGAATTCAGTTGGTACACCAAAATTGAACTGGCCAAGCGTTACTTGGGAAGATCTTGAAACCCTCGATTTTGGAGCAGATGCTAGATTTTTTAAAAATAAATTAGGGTTTACATTTGATTGGTATCAAAAGAAAACGAAAAACATGTTTGCTCCTTTGGAAGGGACAACATTGACTTTGGGTTCTGCAGCGCCCTGGGGTAACTTTGGTACTTTAACAACTAAGGGATTCGAGCTAGCAATCGATTTTAATCATCGATTCGAAAATGGACTGGGTATTAACTTTAGGGCCAATTTGGATGATTCAAAATCTGTCTTCAATGGCTACACCTCATTACGTACTACAGGTGTAAATTACAATGGTAGGGTTTATGGTGATATTTGGGGATATGAGACTGACCGTTTATACCAATATAGCGATTTTGTATTGGATGAAAAAAATGATCCTCAATTGGTAAAGCCAAATAGCGATATGACTAAATATTACGGAAGTACAGATAATGTCTATCTATTAAAAGAAGGACCAAATGGCGAGAAGCCTGTTTACCAGCCACGATTCCAAAATTCAACTAATTTCTATTTTGGTCCTGGTGATGTTAAATTCAAAGATTTGAATGGTGACGGTGAGATCGATAATGGTGATGGTACTATTGATAATCCTGGTGACATGAAGATCATTGGTAATTCAACGCCTCGTTATCAGTATGGTTTTAGATTTGGTGCTGATTGGAAAGGATTCGATGTTTCGGCATTTTTCCAAGGAGTGGGACAACGTAAGGTTTGGGGAGCGGGATTCTTGGCGATTCCAGGATTTAACACATCAGACGGTGCAATGCCTGCAAGCTTTGTCAACGATTACTGGACTAAAGATAATCAGGGAGCTTTCTATCCTGCTGCATTTAACAATAGTGGTAGTGCAAATGTGAATAATATGCAAGTTCAGTCCCGCTACTTATTAGATATGTCATATCTTAGAATTAAGAACTTAACTCTAGGGTATACAATTCCTCAAAATATTGTACAGCGAGCTAAGATAAATAACCTGCGTGTTTATATATCGTTGGAGAATTTCTTCACTTGGGATAAACTTAGAGGCTTACCGATTGATCCGGAAGAGGTGGAAGGTTTCTCGATTTTTAATGAGACGAATTATAACGGTGGACGTACCGGCGTGGGAACACCAACATTTAAGAGTGCATCGTTTGGTGTTCAGTTAAACTTTTAAACGAATTTGACAGATGAAATTAAATAAGATAAAAATTGGATCTATCATGCTATCTGCAATGTTATTGGGGGTCGGCTGTAGTAAGGATGTTTTGGATAGGCCTGATCAAACTAAAGTAATCGATGAAAACTTTTGGAGAAATGAAGCAGATGTTCGTTTGTATGCAAATGATTTTTATTTAAACTATTTTGTTGGCTATAATACTTTTTTTGGTACCGCTTATGCTCCGTTGGTGGGCTATAACTACGCGGATGATTTTACATCTGAAGGTACACAGGGGGGATTTGAGGCGGTAGTGCCCACGAGTAGAGGATCTAGTAGTGCGACACCAGATATGTTGACTACTTATTCTGGGCCAACCTGGAACTTTTACTGGGTAAGAAAGGCTAATGTGATGTTGAATAGGGTTGATACAAAAGCTAAATCCAAATTGTCTGAAGCGGAGTATAAGCACTGGTCTGCAGTAGCTCGATTTTTTAGGGGCTATGAATACAGTCGGCTAGTTTCTGTATTTGGTGATGTGCCATATTTCGATGTTGAAGTTGATCCGATGGACCAAGCTACAATGTATAAAGAGCGAACCAAGCGTGGAGAAGTGATGGATAAAGTGTATACCGATTTCGAATATGTATTGGATAATATGCGTGCGGACGATGGAAAAGGCTATGTAAATAAGTATGCAGCAGCGGCACTTATTTCTAACCTTATGCTGTTTGAGGGATCATGGGAAAAATACCACGGCTTAGATCAAGATCGAGCAAAGAAGTATCTTACGCTCGCAGTCAAAGCATCCGAAGTGGTTATGAATAGTGGTAAATGGTCTTTTGGAAGTGATTTTAAGAGTTTGTTTGCGTCCGAAGATCTGTCAAGCAATCCTGAGGTAATTTTCTTTAGAACCTATAATGACGCCTTGAAGGTGACTCACTCCGTAGGGTCTTATAGTAATGGTACTGAGGGCCAAAAGGGAGTGAATTTGGATTTGCTTAAATCTTTTATCTGTAATGATGGAAAGGTCTGGCAAAACTCGGTAGTCGCAAATGCCTCGGATTTTTCGATGAAGTCTTTGGCGAAAACGAGAGATCCCCGGTTTGAAGCTTCATTGATGGATACAGTTAATACTGCCTCTTCAACATTTGCTTACGGTCATAAATTTGCTGCAAGAGAAGCTTTGACTTATATCGGAAAAACTTATCCTGCGAAATGGAGCAGCAATACAAATACAAATGATGCTCCAGTTGCGCGTCTTGGAGAAGTTGTGCTGAATTGGATTGAAGCGAGGCAAATTCTAGCTGAGTTTTTTGGTGGAACAGCTATTACCCAAGTTGATTTAGATAAATCGATAAACGCTGTTCGGAGTAGGCCGTTGGATGCAACTGCTATTGCTAAGGGGGTGAAGAAAACTGCACCTTTAATATTGAATTCATTACCGAACGATCCTAGTCGTAGTTCCGATGTGTCGCCTTTGATGTGGGAAATCAGACGTGAGCGGAGAATGGAGTTTGTGTATGAGTATGCGAGATTAAATGATATCCGTCGCTGGAAGAAATTGGAATATATGAATTTTTCGCGAAGTGCCGATTATTCGTTAGGTCCTTGGGTAAATATTAAAAAGGATCTTCCGAATCGTTTGACAAAGGCCTATGAAGGTGTTTTGAAGGTGCGGGATGCAGCTGGAAATACGATTACCTATAATGGTACTAATGGGGATGCTATGGTAGGATATTATGTCGTTCCGAAGTTTGGGAATAGGGTAAGTTTTACTGATCGATCTTATTTGGCTCCCGTCGGACTAAATCAAATTCAACAATACGCAAATTTGGGCTATATCTTGGCGCAGACTCCGGGATGGCAGTAAATAATGATAAATTAAAAAGCCTTTCTGAATCTTTCGGAGAGGCTTTTTTATGCTTTGATAGCGAATACTATTAAGGCGCATCTAAACCAATATTAAACACTAGATTTGCATAAAAACGCATTTCTATTTCTTTTTTATGCATAAAAACGCTATTTTTAAGAAAACATTACGCATGAGGTCTACAATTATTACCTTTTTTATTGCATTATCCTGCATTTTTAATGTCTCGATTGCACAGCAATCCTTCAAATTCGCTCACGTGACCGATACGCATGTTGGCGGTGCAACAGGAGCGGAAGATTTGCGACGTACAGTAAAAGACCTAAATACGGTGAAAGATATCGATTTCGTGATACTGTCTGGTGATATCACTGAGTTTGGTGCTGATCATGAGCTCAAGCTGGCTAAGCAAATTTTGGATAGCTTGCAGCTTCCCTGGTATGTTATTCCCGGGAACCATGATGGAAATTGGTCTGAAAATGGGGCCAATACTTTTCGCACCGTTTTTGGTGGTGAAACTTTTTTCTTTAAGCACAAAGGTTATGCATTTATGGGTACCAATTCCGGTCCGAATATGCGGATGAGCCCCGGTCAGATTCCACGCGAAAATCTGGTCTGGATGGACTCTGTTTTTGCCGCGAACCCGGATAAACAGCTACCATTGATCTATATTAACCACTATCCACAAGATTCATCGTTGAATAACTGGTTTGACGCCTTGAAAAGGGTCAAAACTCGAAATGTTCAGCTGGCGTTTTGTGGGCATGGGCATATCAATAAATTGTACGATTGGGAAGGAATTCCTGGTGTAATGGGGCGTTCCAACCTGCGGGCAAATAGGGAAATTGGTGGTTATAATATTGTAACCATTGCAGACGGTAAGGCTACTTATCAAGAGCGTAACCCGGGAATGGGTACCCAGGAAAAGCCCTGGCTCGTTGTCTCTCTTTTCAATCATCATTTTGAAAATGAAACCGCGACTTACCCACGACCTAGTTATGCTGTCAATACAAAATATGCCAATCAAGTTAAGGTCAATTGGACTTTTGAAGATGCAAGTGATATCGGAGCGGGACTGACGGTTTACAAAAATAGCGTGATTACATCAAACACTGCCGGAGATATCTTTGCGCTCGATTTAAAGACCGGCAGGAAGCTGTGGGCATTCCGTACTGGAGGTAAAGTGTATTCCACGCCAGCAGTTTCGAAAGGAATCGTGGTGGCTGGATCATCGGATCATGCAATTTATGCAGTGGATGCTCGGAATGGTCGATTACTGTGGAAGGTGCAGACAGAGAAGGCGGTTTTGGGATCGCCATTACTATACGATGGCGTCGCTTTTATCGGCGGTTCTGATGGTAAGTTTAGAGCGTTGGATATTAAAACAGGTGCTGTAAAATGGAGTTTTGATCAGGTCAAAGGATTTGTGTCAACATTACCGACCTATTATTTGGGCAATGTAATTTTCGGTTCATGGAGTAATGGGTTTTATGCCCTGAACGCTAAGACAGGTCGTCTTTCTTGGGAATGGAACAATGGACAGTCCAATCGCATGTTTTCTGCTGCTGCATGTAATCCAGTAGGTGTAAATAATCGTGTTTTTGTGGTTGCGCCCGATCGTTTTATGACAGCGCTGGATGCGAAATCAGGAGCGGTTATTTGGCGGGAAAAAAGAGATACGATTCGTGTACGGGAGTCGATGGGGCTTTCCGCGGATCAAAAATTGGTTTATGTGAAAACAATGGATGGTGATCTTTTCGGTATCTCAGTTGCGGGTGAAAGCATGGATGTTGCTTGGACGTCTGCCTTGAAGTTGCCTTATGAGTTGACACCATCGGTTATCAAAACAAACGGCAGATTGGTGTTTGTGCCGAGTCATTCGGGTTTACTGTCTGCAGTAAGCGCAAAAACAGGCGAAGTTGTATGGCAATATAAAATATCGAATGGGATGCTTAATCCGGTTGCAATAAATGGTCAAAAAGGGGTGATTGCGAGTACAATGGATGGTAAAATAGTGTCATTAGCATTTTAAACAATTTGACTAAAACATCTTTTTGAAAATAAATGCCTTGATATGATAAAAAAATGTCTAAACTTCTTAAATTTACGTCAAGCTTTTGTGCTTGTTTTTGCATGTTTTGTTTGTAACTTTGCGAAAGCACAGCAAAATGCTTGGATTAGAATAAACCAATTGGGTTATACTCCAGCAAGTAAGAAGGTTGCAGTATGGGGTGGGAAATCAATCAGGCAGCTTCGTTCTTTTGAGATTAAAAACGCAAAAACAGGTAAAACCGTGTATGTGCATCCTGTCGGAAAAGATTATGGGTCTTACGGTCCTTTTATTCAAAGCTTTCGTTTTGATTTTTCTGCCGTACAAGATACAGGACGCTTCTTTGTTCAGGCTGACGATGTAAAATCAGCAACATTCCGAATTGCACGGGACGTCTATAAAGGGGCCGCAGATTTTGTATTGCGATATATGCGGCAACAACGGACATTGTTCAATCCCTTTCTGCAAGATAGTTGCCATACACACGATGGTTTTACGCTTTACGCCGAAAAGGTGGGAATTCAAGATAGTTCGCGTATCGATGCTGGTGGTGGTTGGCACGATGCTTCTGATTATTTGCAATATGCGACAACTTCGGCAAATGCAACATTTCACTTGCTTGCTGCCTATCGTGATTTTCCAAGAGTGTTTGGTGATCGGAAGCTGGTGAATGGGCTTGATGGTAAAAATGGCCGGGCAGATGTCCTGGATGAAGCAAAATGGGGGTTGGATTGGTTGTTGAAGATGCATCCCAAGGCTAACGAAATGTACAATCAGATTGGAGACGACCGGGATCATGCCAGTATGCGGATGCCCAAGGAAGATCCGTATTATGGACGTGGATTTGAAAGGCCGGTGTATTTTATCGATGGTGAGCCGCAGCAACGCGGTAAGTTTATGAATAATACGACGGGGACAAGCTCCACTGCGGGTAAATTTAGCAGTGCTTTTCGCCTCGGGGCGACGTTGTTTGATAAGGAAGATCGGAAGTATGCCAGATTGCTGGCCAAGAAATCAGCGTCCGCCTATGCCTATGCCAATATTAAACCCGGCGTGACACAGACGGTTTCTGTGAAATCGCCCTATATTTATGCAGAGGACAATTGGGTGGATGATATGCAGTTGGCTGCTGCAATGGGTTTTTCAGCGACAAAGAAAAAGAAATTTGCCCAAGAGGCTTTAAAATATGCCAGACAGGAAAAGGTGACACCTTGGATGATTACCGATACTGCCGCTCACTATCAGTGGTATCCGTTTATCAACCTTGGGCATTATGAACTGGCAAAAGGATTAAAAGGACAAGATCGCGAGGAGATTGTATCTTACTATAAGCAAGGGATTGAGGAGGTTAATCGCAGGGCAGAGTTAAATGCCTTTTATCGGGGAGTCCCCTTTATCTGGTGTAGCAATAATTTGACTGTATCTTTTGCCATCCAATGTTTGTGGTATAAGGAACTGACAGGAGATGCACAATTCGATGAGCTCGCTCAGGCTAATTTTGACTGGTTGTTTGGTACGAATCCCTGGGGAACAAGCATGGTCTATGGTCTTCCATCTTGGGGCGATACACCTGTGGATCCGCATTCGGCGTTTACGTTTCTGGGAAAGCACCCGATCGACGGTGGTTTGGTTGATGGGCCTATTATGGCGTCTACTTATCGCAATTTGATCGGTATCAAGTTGAATAATCCCGATCATTATGCGGAGTTTCAAAGTGATTTGGCAGTCTATCACGATGATTACGGGGACTATAGTACCAATGAGCCGACCATGGATGGAACAGCTTCTCTGATTTATTTGCTTGCTTCAAAAGAGGGTAAGGCCATGGAGGAGCCTATTGGAAAAAAGTAACCCGGGATATTTTTGGTGCTATTGTCCGGGGTGACTCGACAACACAAAAGGTGGCGCTGATTTTTACTGGTCATGATTTGTCGGAAGGTACTGGTGCAGTGTTGGCTGCCTTAAATCGTCATCATGTGAAAGGTTCATTTTTCCTGACAGGTGATTATCTCAGAAATCTGACCTTTAAACCTTATGTGCGTCGAATGTTAAGGGATGGTCACTATGTTTCGGGGCATTCGGATAAGCATCTATTGGTCAGCGACTGGGGAAGTAGAGATGTGCTATTGGTTACACGCGACTCTTTTGTGACTGATGTGAAGGCCAATCTGAATGCATTGCAAAGAGCAGGTATTGATAGCCAGAATCTGTCTTATTATATTCCTTCGTATGAATGGTATACGAGTGAAACGGTCAACTGGGCAAAAGTGTTGGGGCTATCTTCGGTTAATTATACACCCGGAATACGGACAGCGGCCGATTATACGTATCCTGAAATGGGGACTCGTTATTTGTCATCGGAAGTGATTCTCGACAACCTGTGGTCCTACGAGGCACGATTTGGGCTTAACGGGTTTATGCTATTGATTCATATGGGAACGGATGATCGACGTAAAGATAAACTGTATCATCATTTGGATGATATCATTCGCATATTAAAGGGAAAAGGGTATCAACTTGTGGATGTACCCGAATTATTGAAATAAAGAAATACAATACATACTAATAATGGTAAATACAACGGAGAAAGATTCGAATTATCAGGATTTGGACAAGATGTCTGTGCATGAATTATTGACTAATATCAATAATGAGGATAAATCTGTGCCACTTGCTGTAGAGCAGGCTATTCCTCAGATTGAAGCATTGGTCAAGGTCACTGTGGAGAAAATGAAGGCTGGTGGTCGAACTTTTTATATCGGCGCTGGTACGAGTGGTCGTTTAGGCGTTTTAGATGCATCTGAATTACCTCCAACTTACGGTGTGCCATTTGAATGGATCATCGGCTTGATCGCCGGTGGCGATACCGCAATTCGGAAAGCGGTTGAATTTGCAGAAGATGATCTGGAGCAGGCTTGGAAGGATATGGAAGCCTATGATATCGATGAGAACGATGTTGTGATCGGTATTGCGGCTTCTGGCACGACTCCTTATGTGATTGGTGGATTGAAAACTGCCAATGAAAAAGGGCTTGTGACAGGATGTATTGTCTGCAATGGCGGTTCTCCAATTGCGGAGATCGCGCAATATCCTGTTGAAGTAATTGTGGGGCCAGAATTCGTCACTGGATCTACACGAATGAAATCAGGTACAGCGCAGAAACTTGTATTAAATATGTTCAGCACCGCGGTGATGATCCAGTTGGGAAGGGTCAAAGGCAATAAGATGGTCGATATGCAATTGTCAAATCATAAGCTGGTAGGTCGTGGTGTGCGTATCATTATGGATCAAACAGGTGCGCCCGAGGATGAAGCTGCGGCTTTGCTTGAGCAGTTCGGGAATGTGAGACAGGCGATAGAATCCTATCAGGCGGCGCATTGACTATAACCAACTACTAATTACCTATTTTAAAAACAAACTATGTCACCAATAATATTATTATCTTTTATAATAATCTATTTTGCGGTTTTGCTCGCAGTTGCGCACTTTACCTCAAAGGGAGCTTCTGATAACTCTACTTTTTTTGTTGCAAACCGTAATTCTAAATGGTATATGGTCGCCTTTGGGATGATCGGTACCGCACTCTCCGGCGTAACTTTTATTTCAGTTCCCGGTGCCGTCGGTGCTTCCGAATTCAGCTATTTCCAATTCGTTCTTGGCAATGCAGTGGGGTTTGTCATTATTGCCTACGTATTGCTTCCGCTCTACTACCGAATGAATCTGACGTCTATCTATACGTATTTGGAAGAGCGTTTTGGGTACACCACTTATAAAACTGGTGCTGCTATCTTTTTGGTTTCCAGAACGATAGGTTCTGCATTTCGTCTTTATTTGGTCGCTATTGTATTACAGCACTTTATTTTTGATGCCTGGAATGTGCCTTTCGCGATTACGGTCGTTATATGTTTGGTGTTAATCTGGATGTATACCAATAAGGGCGGTTTAAAGACGATTATCGTAACAGATACCCTACAGACTACCTTCTTAGTGACTGCTGTCATTCTTTCCATTTATTTTATGGCAAAAGGACTGGATTTTGGTATTGTAGATACTTTTGAGGCAGTGAAAGAAAGTAGCTACTCCAAAATCTTTTTCTGGGATGATTTTGTGGGCAGTAAAGCAAATTTTTGGAAACAATTCTTGGGAGGAATTTTTGTGACCATTGCGATGACAGGACTCGATCAGGATTTGATGCAAAAGAACTTATCGATGGGGACCATTAAAGAGGCGCAAAAGAATATGATCACTTTTACAAGTGTTTTTGTGGTCATTAATATTTTCTTTTTGGCTGTAGGTGCTCTGTTGTATATCTATGCGGCTAAAAACGGTATTGATGTCACACAGTTGGCCACGCGTGATTATTTATACCCGGAGATCGCATTGAACCATTTGGCTATCGTTCCTGCTATCATTTTTATGATGGGTTTGACAGCGGCTACTTTTGCAACGACAGATAGTGCACTAACAGCCTTAACAACTTCTTTCTGTGTAGACTTTTTGAACTTCAATAAAAAGGAAAACCCCAATGATCCAGCTTTGATCAAACAGCGTAACTATGTGCATTTTGGCTTTTCTATTGTGATGTTATTGGTTATTCTGGTCTTTAAGCTCATCAATGATGATTCGGTCGTCAATGCAATTTTTACTGCGGCGAGCTATACCTATGGGCCGTTGTTGGGCTTATTTGTTTTTGGGATTTTTACAAAATATGCGGTGCGGGATAAGGCTGTACCTTACATCTGTGTGCTTTCGCCAACGATATTATTTCTGCTTAAGACCTATGTTATCGAGGTGTATACGCCTTATGTTATCGGATTGGATCTGATTATTATTAATGGCTTCATTACATTTTTGATGCTTTTGATCAGTACGCCGGGTAAAGCTAGCGAAAAAGCATTGTCCCACAACTAATACATTTTGGCTATAAAAAGTTTCTCCATTGGTGAGAAGATGTAAATACAAGTATTGATTTGATTTGTACGTACAGAAAAATTAAGTTAAGTTTGATATACTTAGTTTTTCTGTACGTATGTATCATAGCATAAATGAGACTACGGAATTTATCCGTAGAAAAATTGGAGATTTTACTCCAGAGTTCGGTATCATCCTAGGTACCGGATTAGGTAAGTTGGTTGATGAGATTGAAGTTGAGTATCAGTTGATGTATTCCAATATTCCTAATTTCCCTATTTCAACTGTTGAATTTCATTCCGGTAAGCTTATTTTTGGCAAGCTGAGTGGCCGTAATGTGGTCGCCATGCAAGGAAGGCTGCATTACTATGAAGGTTACGATATGCAGCAGATTACATTTCCGATCCGTATCATGAAGGTGTTGGGGATAAAAAAATTGTTTGTTTCAAATGCTGCCGGATCGCTAAATCCTGAGGTTAAAAAGGGTGACCTCGGTATTATTGAAGATCACATCAATTTATTGCCCGACAATCCACTTCGCGGACAAAATCTGGCTGAGTTTGGTCCACGATTTCCGGATATGAGTGAGCCGTATAACCAGGAGATGATCGTGCAGGCTCTTGAAATTGCGAGCCAGCATACGATTACTGCACATAAAGTTGTTTATGTTTCTTCTGCAGGTCCCAATTTGGAAACCAAAGGGGAGTATCGCTATATGCGTTTGATCGGTGGGGATGTGGTCGGTATGAGTACGGTTCCGGAAGTTATCGTTGCTAATCATATGGGGCTGCCGGTATTTGCCGTTTCAGTTGTTACGGATGAAGGCTTTCATGAACAGCTTAAACCTGTATCCCTGCAGGAAATTGTTGCTGTTGCAGAGAAAGCAGAACCTAAAATGACATTAATTTTGAAAGAATTAATAGCTTTGCAATAAATTGCATTTTTATATGTCATCTTTTCAGGTAACAGTGTCGGGTTGGTGGGCATTGAAGGCAATTTGTTCATTCCGGTGAATTTAGCTTTTTTGGTTTTTATATAATTTTAGATGAAGTTGTTTGTACGCATTCTTGCCGCATGGTGTTTTTTATTTATTTATTCCATGGATGTCATTGCGCAGAGCAAAGAGGATTGGAGCAGTGCATTGGATTCGGCGCGGGCTAAGGAGGACGGAAAGAAGGATTCTGTTATCCTATCGGCAAAGTATATCCGTTATGCAACATTGGATATGTTAAAAAAAGGCACCTATACACGACAGATTGACACTTCGCATCATAATTACCAATATTATAATCCCCAAAATTTACCCTGGAATCCCAGTGTGAACCTTGGTTCTTATGGTTTGGCTACGCGCGACTTGCTGTTTCAGCCTAAAAAGACCATCGGATTTCAGTCTGGCTTCACTGCATTGGAGCGTTATTTACTAAATCCTGATTCGGTTCAATATTTTAGGGCACGGGCAAGATACTCTGAGTTGTCAGCGGTGGGTTTCTTCTTTAATGATCAGGTTTTTAGGGCTCGAGTAGCGCAAAATATCAATTCCCAATGGAATATGAATGTGGATTTCCATTCGACTAAAACGGATGGTTATTATCTGAATCAGAATTACTCCGATTTAAAGGCTTCGATTGCCTCGTGGTACGAATCAAAAAATAATCGGTATAACCTGTTGATCAATGCGGTATTTAACCGGTTGGATGCCATGGAAAACGGTTCTATTACCGAAGATCGCCCGTTTGCGCCTGAAAACAGGCAGGCTCCAAATCGTTTTAACCCTAAATTTGGCAATTCTGACAAGAATGTGATTCCACGATCCAGATGGTGGGATAAATCATTTTTTCTGAGACAGTCGCTTTATGTGGGGCGATTGGATACCATCGATAAAGGTAAGCCAACTATGGAGATCCGCCCCACCAATAGCATGGCGCACAATACGCGTATTAGAAGGCAAACCTATAACTTCTTCAAGAATACGGATGATCAGTATGCAGTGTTGCCTTATAACAACAGAGCATTAGCGTTAAATAATGATAAGACCCTGATTACGAACGTTTCGAATGAGTTTGAATACAACTTTTTCCTGCGCGGGAAGTCGGTATTTAAGAATGAGGCAAAATTAAACCTGGCCTTTCAGCACGATATGAACTGGGTGGAGCAAAACCAGCTCGATTCCAACCGCTATTATAACAATCGCGCGGCTTATCCGCAGGCCATTAATAAATTGCCGGATAGCACCACGTTTGATCGCTTTTACCAAAATGGCATCGTAAAGGGTGAATTGGGCTATCAGTTTTCCGATCGTCTTGATTTTAGTTTGAAAGCCAATCAGATCGTATTCGGTCACAATTTTGGGGATTTTCTATATGATGCCAAAGCGGATATCGCTATGGGCGATAAAATTGGAAAGGTGACGCTTTCTGCGTATTCACAGAATAAATCCCCCGAGATGATTTTTGAGAATTTAAATTATACGTATGCAAAATGGAATGATTTGGATCTTAAAAAGACTAAAATTCAGAATCTCGGTTTTCAATATGCTAATCCGATGCTTGGTTTTCACGGTAAGGTCGAATATTTCCTGATGAATAATTATACGTATTTCGCAGAGCGACCCAATCCGCAGGACGATCCTAAAAATGACAAATGGATTGTTCCGACGCAATTGGATAAGGCCAATTTATTGAAGGTAACGATCGGACAAAAATTTAAATTCAACCATTTTACTTTTGACAACCTGGTTGTCTATCAAAAGACAGATCAACAGGCTGTATTGGCGGTTCCCGAATTATATACTTGGCATAGTTTGTATTACAGCAATCTTTTCTATAAAGTGATAGATTATAGTATCGGTTTGGATGCGAAGTTTAATACGCCTTATGCAAATCCGAATTATTCGGTTGGGACAGGGCAATTTTACAATGCATATAAGCAAATCGAGTTTTCGACTTATCCAATTATGGATTTGTGGATTACAGCAAACATACAACGGGTAAACATGTTTTTGAGCTATAATTTTTTAAATCAGAACTTCTATCCACACGGATACTACACGGTTCGCCGCTATCCGATGAATACCGCCAACTTTAGGTTTGGTATATCGTGGAAGTTCTATGACTAAAAATTATTTCGGTGTTTCTTAGCTTGTTGTGATCGTTAAGGCATAAATTCTTATAAAATAATTTTGAGAATAGAATTTTTAAGCTATATTTGCACACGCAATTAGGGAACGGCGTTCTTTAAAAAAGTATGGAGGCTTAGCTCAGCTGGTTCAGAGCATCTGCCTTACAAGCAGAGGGTCACAGGTTCGAATCCTGTAGCCTCCACCATACAACGTCGGAGAATTAGCTCAGCTGGTTCAGAGCATCTGCCTTACAAGCAGAGGGTCACTGGTTCGAATCCAGTATTCTCCACCAATCCAAAACGGAGGCTTAGCTCAGCTGGTTCAGAGCATCTGCCTTACAAGCAGAGGGTCACAGGTTCGAATCCTGTAGCCTCCACAAAGCATCATCAAATGGTGCTTTTTTTTTCGTTAGGGGGTTTAGCTCAGCTGGTTTAGAGCACTACCTCGACAAGGTAGGGGTCACTGGTTCGAACCCAGTAATCCCCACAATAAAAAAAGCGTTCATCATGAACGCTTTTTTTATGCATTGAATTGGCTGTAGATTGAAGGAGTCGGCTCTGGGATAAGAGAAAAGAGTATGGACGGCATGAACCTAACTTGGATTGATAAAATTATGCTGAGAAAAAGTACGATAATAGAATCTGTGAGCGACAGACTAAAAAATAATGCTTTTACCAAGTTATATAGCAAAACTGGAAATCTATGTTGATAATTATTACCGCTTAACCTGTCTTTGTGTTTTCAATATAATCTCTTTTAAAAATGAGGTTCGTTATTTTTTTTAAAATACTATACTTTTCTATTCGTTTGAGAATAGACTATTTATTTGTAAATTTATAAATGAATACTTTCAGGGTTAAATAATATTCAACATGTTTTGAATGTTTGAACTTATTAAATAGTGTAATTATAGCCATTATAGACTATCGTACCATCAAGATGGTAGGATATAGTACTATTTCGATGATATAGGTAATTTAGAACCGAGCGCTTCAGATTCAAGTAAAAGCTTCTATTAATTTTAGAAAATTATGTTAGGTAAACTATTATCATTTCTTTTTTTTCGTCTATTTTCTTAACGTTTAATAGTACAAACACATTATTAGCACAGGTTTCTAGTGAACGTGACTTGAAAGAAGCTGGAATAAGTCTGCATGATCTAACGCATTTTTCGACTATCTCTGACTTAGATTTTCCGAGAAAGAGCCCTCTGCCCAGCTATACCTTTTTAAATTGCGATAGATCGGAAATATGGCATTTGAAAGTGAGCAGACATAATGAATCAGAAACAAGACCTCCCAAAGAATTTACGTATAATCAATCACAAGATAAAAGTGGTAGAAAGCCTTCCAAAGAGCTACTTACACGAAAAGAATTAAAGCGGCTGGGGGAAGCTTTGGGGTTATTGTACAATTATCAAACCTAAATGTCGTTGATCCGATTATGTTCAAAGATAGCATCTATTACCCTATCACTTCACTAACATTATCTGGAGATAAGGCAATAGTAAATTTGACTATCTACGATATAAAAAATGAAAACAACAAAATCCGAAAAAGATGGATAAAAAAAGTCAGAAAATTTATGACGATCGATCGATAAGATATGCCTCAAAAAATATATCATTTTTGATCCCCATCCATATCGATTCCTTCCTATGGAGGACTTTTCTCTTCGGAATGCCAGTTTGCTGCTGATTTTATAACCTTTGCTTTGATAAGTACTCCATTTCCAAACCGAAGGTTACGTATTATCGCACGCACTGGCTCGTAGTATTTTAATTCTAACGGCCTCTTTAATTAATCAGCAACGTTTCCTTTCTTAGTGCAGCACATGGCAAATATTTTTAGTATCACACCACAAACGTAAGTTTTAAGCATGCAAGAATAGTAAAATTCCGCAGGGACGTAGGGAAACTGAATCTTTTGCATTGGTGCCTTTGTTTCCTACTATAGCTAGAAATTATAGCGTCTCAGCGGGATAACAGAGCAGACTTTATCAGAAGTCAATTTTATTGGATTGGCACTAAACAAATTTTATTGTCAGCTCTTCTTTTTACCTAGCTTAATGCCGTAACCTGTCGTCCATTCAATAAAGTCTGCTTTACCTCCGTGGGCTTTAATAGAAACGCCAGCAAAGAAATCTTTGTAGACTTTATAGCGTACACCTACTCTAAGGTATATGGGCATGCTCTCGCCATTGAATTTGTTGCGATGCAGGTAGGTCCCCACATTTCCGTTGATGTACAATCTCGAATTTAGAACATGATCTATGTAGACCGCTGGCCCGTAAGAAAATAAGGCTGAAAATTTGCCGGCTTTGTCGCCCGCCACTCTTTCATCATTCCCGCTGGCTGAATAGAATGCATCAACTCCAGCGCCGAGCCGCCATTTGTAGCCCAAATGTCTGCTATAATATGCTCCCAACATCGATTTAAAATATTGGCTATCATGCTCGCGGTCGATCTGCTTGAAACCAAAAGCATAATTGAAATGCAGTTCTTCGGTTTTCTCCATCGGGGGAATACGCGTTTTTCTATAATCAAATGGCTTGTCTGTTGGTGTATACGATACGGATAAGCTCAAAGGGACGAGATTTATCCCTGTATTGGGTAATGCCAGTGCTCCATTGCTAAAGTGGTGAAATGCCGCGCCAGCACCGACCTGAAAATGTTTGTTTAACCGATAGTTGGCCTGGATTCCGAAATCAATAAAAACGTTGTTTTTGCTGCCGATAAGGAGGTTGAAAGGGTTGTCTTCTTCGTTATAGGGGTTGAATCTGCCGGAGAGACCGAGGGCAATCCGATAATTGAAATTCCATCTCGAATTTACTTTTGGTCGAATGGGAATAGCCACAAAGCCGTATGCTGCAAAAGGCTGGCCCAGATGTTCCTGTCCAAAGGTGCTGCTATAGATACCAATACCGTAGATCGGATAGTTGTACAGTTCATTGTAAATGCTTTTTATCGAATCTTGAAACTGGGTCTGAAATCCTACTCTGAAATTTAAGCCGTTATAGTAGGAGTCGGCTAGTGTTTCTTTGGAACGTTCATTAAATTTAAGTTCGCCACCACTTTCATGTTCAAGTTGAAATATCAGTCTTTTCTTGGCTGGGATAAGGCTTTGTAAAGTGTCTGTTGAATTTTCTATTCGGGGTGTAACCTGGGCTATGGTACGAAAGGAGAGCAGGGCCAAGGTCACAAAAGCAAGCATTCTTGATTTCATGAAATAAAACGTTAGCGTTTTTTTAATTTTTTGCAAAAGTAAGCATGATATATCATTGTAACAAGAGCCATTTATACCGTTGGGGAACAAATGGGTTAAAAAATACCATTTTTAGGCAAGGTATCTTACGTGAGCAGTAAGCATTATCGGCTCGCTTAACTTTCACAGTATCAAAATGGTAAATAATCTTCTGTTATATGTTTCATCGTATTGCATATAAAAAGCAACTTATCTAAGTTTGAGCTGAAAAGAAAAAGGAAATATGATTAGAAACCTATTTAGAATAACTGCTGTTACGTTTGTGCTAACAACAGCAGGGGTTGCCTTGTTTGCCCAAAGTGCAAAATTCGATTGGAAAGAAGCATCTGAAGGGGGATACACCTATAAGTACGTAACCAATGACCCCACTCACTCTCGGTTCTATAAGTTAAAAAATGGCTTAACGGTGATATTGAGCCCCACAAAAAAGGAACCGCGTATCCAAACCTACATTGCGACAAAGGCAGGTAGTAAAACCGATCCGAAAGAGCATACGGGTTTAGCGCATTACCTGGAGCATATGCTATTCAAGGGAACGGATAAATTTGGATCTAAAGACTGGGCTAAGGAAAAACCGCTATTGGATCAGATCGATGCGCTGTATGAGAAATACAATAGCACGACCGACGAAGCTGAGCGGAAAGCGATTTATAGGGAGATCGATAAAGTATCTGGAGAAGCTGCCAAATATGCGATAGCAAATGAGTACGATAAATTGATGGCGTCCATGGGAGCAGAAGGAACGAATGCTTTCACTTCATTTGAACAGACTGGTTATCAGGAACAAATCCCTAGCAATGTATTGGATAAGTATCTCGCTGTACAAGCTGAACGGTTTAGAAATCCCGTATTGCGCTTGTTTCATACCGAACTTGAAGCTGTTTATGAAGAGAAAAATATAAGTCTGGATAAAGATAATCGTAAGGCCGTGGAATCGATGTTTTCGGCTGTTTTTCCTGATAATAATTATGGAAAACAGACCACTATTGGGACGGTAGAGCATCTTAAAAATCCGTCGTTGAAGGCCATTCGGGAGTATTTTGATACATATTATGTCCCTAATAATATGGGGGTCATTATGTCGGGTGATTTTGATCCCACTGAGGTCGTTAAAAAAGTGGATAAGAGCTTTGCTTTTATGCAGCCCAAAGAGATTCCTGCTTACACTTTTGATGCTGAAAAGCCGATTTCGACACCTGTTGTCCGTGAGGTCAAAGGTCCGGATGCAGAGTTTATGCTGATGGGATTCCGTTTTCCAGGTGCTGCAACGAAGGATGCCCGCATGCTCAATTTGATGAGTCAGATCTTAACGAACGGATCTGCGGGTCTGATTGATCTGGATTTGGTGAAGAACCAAAAATTGTTAGGTGCCGGTGCTTTTCCTTACATATTAAAAGATTATTCCTTGCTGCTACTACAGGGTAATCCAGGTCAGGGACAGCGCTTGGAAGAGGTAAAGCAGTTGCTGTTGCAAGAATTGGCGAAATTGAGAAAAGGTGATTTCTCGGATGATCTGATAACGGCAATTGTCAATAATGCAAAGAAAGATGAAATTAAACAGAACGAAAGCTATGGCGACCGTGCTGAATCATTGATGGATGCCTTTACTTCTGGTCAAGATTGGGCAGCTGTTGTGGGGTATTCGGATGAGTTGAATAAGATTACCAAGCAAGATGTGGTGGACTTTGCAAACAAATACCTGAACGACAATAATTATGTTGTCGTTTATAAACGTAAGGGAGTGGACAATAGTGTGGTTAAGGTTGTTAAACCAGAGATTACGCCTGTAACGGTCAATCGCGACGACCAGTCTGATTTCTTAAAGTGGGTTGAAGCGATGCCGGAGGATAAAATCCAGCCGGTATGGGTAAATTACGACAAAGCTATTCAAAAAGCTACTGCAAATGGACTGCCTGTGCTTGCTGTAAAGAACTCAGATAATGAGCTGTTTTCACTGTCTTATCGTTTTGACGGCGGAAAATGGAGCAATAAGTTACTGTCTTTAGCTGCGGGGTATCTTGAATTTTTGGGTACAAAGGATAAGTCAAGTGAGCAGTTCAGCAAAGATTTTTATCAATTGGCATCTGATTTCTCTGTATCCGCAGGTAATGAGGAAACCATGGTGTCGATTTCGGGCTTAAATTCAAACTTTACACCAACGCTGAACTTGATTCAAGACTTGTTGCGCAATTGTATTGCTGATGAGGAGGCTTTCAAAATGTATATTTCCCGTGTAAAAAAGGCACGAGCAAATGCCAAAGAAAGCAAGACTGCAATCATGGAAGGTTTAAAATCCTATGCTAAATACGGCGCTAAAAATCCATTTAATAATGTGTTTACAGATGCTGAATTGGACGCTTTAAAAGCGGAGGATCTGGTAAATGTATTGCATGATTTGGCGAATATGAAGCACACGATGCTTTATTTTGGTCCATTATCGGCTACGGAATTTGTAGCGAAAGCGAAGCCTTTAAAACAAAGTGCCGGAACATACACAGTGGCAAAAAAGGCAGTTGTGTTTGAAGAGTTGCCAACAACCAAGAATCAGGTGCTTTTTGCTGATTTTGATATGAAACAGGCTGAGGTGTTTTGGTATAGAAGTTCAGAAGTTTACGACAGTGCCCTGACGCCTACTGTTTCGTTGTTTAATAATTATTTTGGCGGCGGTATGGGAAGTATTGTTTTTCAGACTATCCGTGAGTCAAAAGCGTTGGCGTATTCCACCTACGCTTATTATGGCCAACCGTATAAAAAAGGTAATCGCTATACGGTAGGGGCTTACGTTGGCACACAGGCAGATAAGTTTAACGATGCGATTAAAGGCATGAATGAGTTGTTGGATGTGTTGCCTGAAAGCACTAAAGGCCTGGATATCGCAAAAGTTAGCCTAGAAAAATCAATTGCCAGTGAGCGTGTGTTGAATGCTTCTATCTTAGGGGGTTATTTGGCAGCACAACGTCTGGGGAATGCAACCGATATTCGTAAAGTTGTTTACGAAGAGGCACCGAAATTGACGTATGAAAATCTGCATGCTTTTCATAAGAAGGAAATGAGCCAAAAGCCCTATGTTTATTGTGTCGTAGCGAAAGAAGACAGTCTTAAACCAGCTGATCTCGCCAAATTAGGGGAAGTTAAAAAGCTAAATCTAAAAGAGATTTTTGGGTATTAGCTTAGCCGCTATTCGCATAGTGCCTATACATTTGAGAGAGGCCTTCAGTATCACTGAAGGCCTCTTTTTTGGTAGCCGTTATTAAAATCGGATCATTTCATCAATCTGCTCATTGATGAATTGCAGTGTATCTTCCTTGAATAATTCTCCGTCATCATTCAATTCGTTCTGAACCCCGGGGATAAAAATCTTGAGGGGAAGCACATGCATTCTTAAATAGTGGCATATCCCAGTGAGGTGATCGATCCCACGAAGGTTGCCATAGCGTCCAGAAGATAGTCCGACCAATGCAACTTTCTTGTGATAAAAGCTGATCGGAAATGTGCAGCAGTCGATAAAAAGCTTGAGTGCTCCGGGTATACTTCCGTTGTATTCTGGGGCGATGAAGATAAACAGTTCAGCTTTACTGACCTTTTCTTGGATAGGTTCGAATGCTGCGCTTCTTTTGCCATAAAGATCTGTCTCTAAAATGTTTGCTGGTAGATCTTCCAAAGAAAAAATGTCACTTTCAATTGACTTACGATCAAGTATTTGCTTGTAGCACTTTGCTATTTTTAACGTCTTGCTATTGGGGCGGTTTGTTCCGGATATTATTAAAATCATTGTGTTGTTGGTACTTATAAAAAGCGCAATTTCAAAGTGGATACATATCTCGATTTTTTGTATCTTAGCATCCTGAGGATATGTGCTTTTGCTTTGTCAAAAGTACGAAATATGCTGAACTTGTTCTGTTAATTTGAGTTGCGGATAGAGATTTTGGCAAATTGATCTTCAAAAAAGTGAAATGTGGGATAAAATGACATTTTAATTAAGAAAGATTTTCATTCAGATGGGAAAAGTAATTGCAATTGCAAATCAAAAGGGTGGGGTCGGAAAAACCACGACGTCAATTAATTTGGCGGCAAGTTTGGCGGTTTTAGAATATAAAACATTGTTAGTGGATGCAGATCCTCAAGCAAACTCTACTTCTGGGATTGGCTTTGACCCTCGTACAATCACCGCAAGTGTATATGAATGTTTGGTAAATGATTTGGATCCCCGTGAGGCTATCCAATCGACAGAAACGCCAAATTTAGACCTTTTGCCTGCTCATATCGATTTGGTTGGGGCAGAAATTGAGATGATCAATATGCATGAAAGGGAGTACAAGATGAAAAAAATCTTGGATCAGGTGAAACACGATTATGATTTTATTATCATTGACTGTTCGCCTTCTTTGGGCTTAATTACAATCAATGCACTGTCTGCTTCGGACTCTGTCATCATTCCTGTGCAATGCGAATACTTTGCTTTAGAGGGTCTTGGTAAATTATTAAACACGATTAAGATCGTTCAAAATCGTTTAAATACGAGCTTGGAGATTGAAGGCATTTTGTTAACCATGTACGATGTCCGTTTGCGGCTATCGAATCAGGTGGTCGAGGAAGTAAAAACACATTTCACGGATTTGGTTTTTGATACGATTATTCAGCGGAATACCCGTTTGAGCGAAGCTCCAAGTTTTGGAATTTCTGTCATCATGCATGATGCGTCATGTAAAGGGGCAATCAATTATTTGAATTTGGCGCGTGAGATCTTACAGAAAAACGGGCATTTTAGTGAAATGAATAAAACAGTAACCGCATAATATGGCAGCACATCAGCGTAAAACAGGACTGGGAAGAGGTTTAGGTGCGCTATTAAACGATAGTGTAGAAGTTCCTGCTAAAAGTAATCAGCAAGTGGAAGAGGCTCCTCAAGTAACAACCACTGCTGTAAAGACAACGAAAGAGAATGGCAGTATTAGCCATGTCCGTGTAGAGGAAATAGCTGTCAATCCTTTTCAACCGAGAACAGAATTTGACCCGGTTGCCTTACAGGAACTGTCGGAATCTATTCGTCTACAGGGTTTAATTCAACCCATCACCGTACGTAAAATTTCGGATGGTAATTATCAATTGATTTCTGGCGAGCGTCGTCTCCGTGCCTCTCGTTTGGCTGGCATTACCGAAATTCCAGCATATATCCGTACAGCTAATGACCAGCAGATGCTGGAAATGGCCTTGATAGAAAATATCCAGCGGGAGAATCTAAATGCGATTGAAGTCGCCTTGAGTTTTCAGCGCATGATTGAGGAGTGTAATTTAAAGCAGGAAGAGCTGGGAGAGCGTGTGAGTAAAAACCGTTCTACTGTTACAAATTATCTTCGTTTATTGAAACTTCCGCCTGTCATTCAAGCGGCAATACGTGATGGTGCATTGACCATGGGACATGCTCGCGCATTGATTAATATTCCTGAAGTTGATAAGCAGCTGTATATCTTTAAGCTGATTATAGATCAAGGTTTATCTGTTCGTAAAGCCGAGGAACTGGTTCGTGAACTACAAAAAGGTGGTAAGAAAAAGGCTGCAAAGGATAAGGCTCCGATGTCTTTTCAACTTCAGAAAATTGAAGATGACCTGGCATCTAAATTTTCTTCGCGTGTCAAATTGAATCTCAAGAGTACCAAAGGGAAAGGTGCCATCGAAATTCCTTTTGAATCAGAAGATGATTTAAGTCGCATTCTAGAATTATTAGATTGGTAATATGGCCAAATTAATAAGCTTGATCGTTGCCGTGTTTGTGCTGTCGATAGTGCATGGTCAGACGGTGGATTCCATTGCGAAGAAACAAGTAACACCTGTAAAAATAGATAGCATAAAGCAAAAAGCGGTACAAGATACTGTAAAGAAGGAATCTAGGAAAGAACGTAAAAAGCGGGAGAAAGAGGAAGCTAAGGCAAAGGAGAAGGTGGTGTTCAAAGATTCGACCCGCTTGGCGATTGAAGCAAAAAATAAGCAAGCCTGGAAACGTTCTTTGATTCTTCCTGGATGGGGGCAATATACAAATGGAGGCGTTTGGTGGATAAAGGTCCCTGCAATTTATGGGGGGCTATTGACAACGGTGCTTGTTTTTGATTTTAATAACCGCTATTATAAAGAATTGTTGGGGGTGTTGCAAGATAAGGCTCTTGGAAGGCCAATAGACCCATATTATCTCAACGTTTCCGAGCAGTCTATCATTCGTGCAAAAGATAATGCGCGGCGAGATCGCGATCTCATGGTGCTTCTTACTTTGGGTGTGTATGGCCTTAACGTTGCCGAAGCCTATATCGACTCGATGCTTAAATATCGTTGGAGCATTGGTGATGATAAGCCTAAAAAGACTGCTTTCTTAATTGGACCGACTCTAATGGATGCCAGTGTCGCGTCGGGAACTTATTCGTTTAAACCCACTGTTGGACTTAAATTGACCATGAAATTCAATTAAAATCTGATTTCTTCAACCTCATATTTCGATCTAAAATGACTGTTGATGACGGATGGTATACTTTGAATTTCAGTAATATTAGTTTTACAGGGTCTCTAAGATCAGGGATTATGGTTTTTAAATAGGGGTATTTCATTGAAATTTTTTAATTTTAAAAATAAACTATACTTTTTTCTGAATATATGAACATCATTCTCTTGGGATATGGCAAAATGGGGCAGATTATCGAAAGATACGCACTGAAAAGAGGCCATCAAATTTTTTTAGTTGTGGATGAACATAATCGTCCTAACCTGACTGCTGATGATATAAGAGGAGCTGATGTCGCGATAGACTTTAGTGTGCCTTCTGCAGCATTGGATAATATGAATCTTTGTCTGGAAGCAGGGGTGCCTATTGTGGTAGGGACAACGGGCTGGTATGATCAATTGGAAGATGTTAAGGCGAAGTGTCTGGCGTTTGGAGGTTCGATTTTGTATGGGTCTAACTTTTCTATCGGTGTGAACGTTTTTTTTCATATCAATCGCATGTTGGCAAAGGCATTACAACCCTACAAGCAATATGATGTTCAAGTCGAGGAGATTCACCATATTCACAAACTGGATGCGCCGAGCGGTACGGCAATTACCATTGCTGAAGGGATATTGGACAATAGTGATGTGAAGACCAACTGGGTGAATACTGTCGTTGGCGAGCAAGATGAAATTATTCCAAAGCCCCAAGAGCTATTGATTGAAAGTCATCGCATTGAAGAGGTTCCGGGAACACATACGGTACTTTATAGTTCGGAGGTTGACCAGATAGAATTTAAGCATACTGCACATAGCCGTGATGGCTTTGCTTTGGGTGCTGTTGTTGCCGCGGAATGGTTGAATGGTAAAAAAGGCTTTTATCAAGTTACAGAGATTTTTGATTTTAATAAATAGTACTAATTAGTAGTTTATGGGCTTAATTATATTTGCGGTTTTAACAACAATATCAGGATATGGGTTGTGGCAATTGTTTGTTAAAGCTGGCAGAAAAGGCTGGGAAGCGATCGTTCCATTTTACAGCCAGTATATTCAGGCAAAATTGATGGGGAAACCGTTATGGTGGGTAATATTATTGCTTGTTCCAATTGTCAATGTCTTTATTTTCTATAATCTTTATCTTGATTTTATTCATTGTTTTGGGAAGCGTCGTTTTTGGGAAAATGCGGCTGCAGTTTTAGTGCCTTTTATTGTGTTGCCCATGTGGGCAAAGGATAATAATGTGCGTTTTTTGAATGGTTTATATGCAAAAAAATTAAAGGCAGCTACGCAGGAAGGTATCGAACTGACCGAGGAGAAACGTGCCGAAATAGCCCTTGAATCGTATAAGGAGTATAAAATTAAATATCCATACAAAAAGTCCATGGTACGCGAATGGGCTGACGCTATTGTATTTGCCACTGTTGCAGCATCGCTTATTCGCGGTTTTCTGATCGAAGCTTATATGATTCCAACAGGATCTATGGAACGTACCTTGTTGGTTGGCGATTTCCTATTTGTCAGCAAATTAAATTATGGGCCACGTATTCCTAATACGCCGATTGCTTTTCCTTTTGCGCATCATACCATGCCCATTACAGGAGGGAAAGCATATTCTGAATTGATTGAACTCCCTTATAAACGTCTGCCTGGATTTCAGAAGATTGAGCGCAATGATGTGGTCGTCTTTAATTTTCCCGCTGGTGACACTGTCGCGCTCGAAAACCAAAATGCAAGTTATTATGATCTTGTTCGAGCGTATGGCTGGCAGACCGTGAATTCGCAGTTTACGATTCAGGCAAGGCCGATTGATAAGCGTGAGAACTATATTAAACGTTGTGTGGGATTGCCAGGGGATAAGATTTCCATGAAAGATGCCAAACTTTTTGTGAATGATCAACCGGGATTTGATCCTCCTGAAAGTCAATTGGATTATCTGGTATTAACGGATGGTACACCATTAGATATGGAAAGGCTAAAGGAGTTGAGAATTGAAGCAATAGGTGGCGATCAGCAGCCTGGTGTATATCAGTTGTTCATGACTCAAGATGAGCTGGCCATTGTGAAATCCTGGTCGAATGTCAAAGAGATAAGAAGGAGCCCAGTTGGTGAAGGTGCTTATCCGTACGATCCACAATACAAATGGAATTTTGATAATTTTGGACCGATTTTAATTCCGAAAAAAGGTTGGTCAGTTGCTTTAAATGAGCAGACTTTACCAATTTATGAAAGAGCTATCCGCGTGTATGAGAACAATAAACTTGAAACGCGCGCGGATGGAATCTATATCAATGATGTCAAAGCAGATCACTATACATTTAAAATGGATTACTTTTGGATGATGGGTGACAATCGCCATAATTCCTTGGATTCAAGAGGTTGGGGATTTGTTCCCGAGGACCATATTGTTGGAAAGGCTTTATTTACTTGGATGAGCTGGGATGATATTGGTACGGGGCTCTCGAAAATTCGCTGGAATCGAATCTTTAAGGGAATTCATTAATTTGTGCAAATCAACATGCTAGCCTTCTGATATGAAGGTAATAAAAAGAGGCTGTCTCAAATTTATTTGGGACAGTTTTTTTGTTTAAAAAGTCTATGAGATAGATTTGTGTGTTGTTTGTTGGTTATTTGAAAAAGACTCATATGGAGGGGAGAAATGAACAAAAAGCAGCTTTTTAGGCCGCTTTTTTTCTTAGATTTTGTGCTATTGCCAATAATCCCCATTCTATGGACACTTTTTCTTTACCCCGGAGCATAAATCTTCGGAACCCATGGTTCTGTTTAATGTTTGCAAAGACAGGTTCGACGTCACAACACCTCTGTTTTCGTTTAGCTACACCTACATCGCTGTTGAGCAATTGGTATGCCCTGTTCCTGTAAATCTCAAGTTGCTTATTCACCCCGATGATCCTATTTCCATGTGATTTGTGACAGGCGCCATTCAACGGGCAGTTTGTGCAGTTTTTTGCCTGATACTTTTTGATTTCCTGCCGGAAGCCTGCGGAGGTCTTTTGGCTAAATGTACCTATACAATGCATTTCCTGTCCCATTGGACAGATATAGCAATCTTGTGAAGGATTATAATGTAATTTATCTACAGAAAATGGTTTCTTATCCCCACAGCTCTTTTTCTGTCCTTTGTCAAACATACCATATTTCACATAGCCCTCAATATTTTTTGCTGCCAGTAATGCATAGTTTTCTTCACTGCCATAACCGGCATCCGCGGTAAGGGTTCCCGGTGTTTTTCCAAAGCTGTCCTCATGTTGTTGCAAATGACCGGATAATGTTCTGGTATCTGTGGGATTGGAATGTATGGTGTAATTGACGATGTATTGATTGGACGTGGATATCTGGATATTATATCCTGGTCTGAGCTGGCCATTTTTCATATGATCCTCTTTCATCCGCATAAAGGTGGCATCGGGATCTGTTTTGCTATAACTGTTTCTGTCTCCCAGAGTAGCTTCCTGCTCTTCATATTGTACGATCTTCTCCGGATAGTTTTTGGTTACATAACGCAACTTTGCCTTCATCTTTTTATTTACCGAAGGTTTGTCGGATAAGACTCTGTTCAGCTTATCGACCGTAGCCCGGACTTTTTCGCTGTCAATTGTCGTCAGATCGGGAGGATCCGGGAGGTTGTCCTCCGACTTGGCAATACTTTGGGCGTAGTCCCATATATCTTTTAAGGCAGCTTTCATCTTTTCCTTATTGGTATGGATAGCTTTCTTCCAAACGAAAGTGTATCTGTTTGCATTAGCCTCTATCTTGGTGCCATCGGTGTAGACATCTTCTATGCTTAACAACCCTTCTTCGGCCAGGAGCTTAACAACTTCTTCAAATACACTGCGAAGTGCTTCTTTTAAGCGGACACCACGAAATCTGTTGATGGTATTGTGATCGGGATAGCTCATGCCGCTCAGCCACATGAAGTTGATATTCTCCCGGCAGGCTGTTTCCAGTTTCCGACTGCTGTACACATTGCTTACATAGCCAAACACCAGAACCTTCAACAGCATTTGCGGATGATAACTGGAACAGCCTTTTATCTTGTAGGCATCCAAAAGACCCTGTATGTTGATACGGTTGATCACATCGTTAACAATACGTACCGGATGTCTTTTGGAGACCAATTCGTCCAAAGTTGGGGGAATTGCCATAATCTGATCCTGATAGTAAGGCTTAAAAGTAGGTCTTTGAGATGACATATATCTTTTTTTTGAAATATAAATATATGAAAATCAATTAATTAAATCAAATTAAATGTCATGAAATAACATAAAAAAGAGGCTGTCTTTTTGAGACAGCCTCTTTTTTCTGAAATAACTTGTGCTTACTAATTATAGGTTTCTGTCTTTGCCGAAAGTTGTACTACTTCAAACAGGTGAGGTAACGTTTGATCGTTTCCTCTAATCCTAAATACAGCGCATCAGAGATAAGTGCATGGCCTATGCTTACTTCCAACAGTTCCGGAATATGCTGATTGAAATATTGCAGATTGTTGAGGTCCAGGTCATGGCCTGCATTCAGTCCTAATCCGACTTCACGTGCCTTTAAGGCTGCCTTGAAATAGGGCTTTATAGCAGTTTCTTTATCGAAACCATACTCCGTTGCAAACCCTTCTGTATAAAGCTCAATGCGATCTGTTCCTGTTTCTGCAGCAGCCTCTACCATTTCTTCGACAGGATCAACGAAAATAGAAACACGTATCCCTGCATCTTTAAACAATTTGCACATATCTTGTAGATATGCTTTGTTCTTAATGGTATCCCAGCCATGATTGGAGGTTAATTGACCTTCGGTATCAGGCACTAATGTAACCTGTGCTGGTTTATTGGCCAATACAAGGTCAATAAATTTCTGCTCCTGGCAATTTCCTTCAATATTCAGCTCAGTCTGAATTGCTTCTTTTAAGTCAAATACATCCTGATAGCGGATATGTCTCTCATCTGGTCTTGGGTGAACAGTGATTCCCTGAGCCCCAAAACGCTCACAGGCCAATGCCGCTGAGACTAGATTAGGATTATTCCCACCTCTAGAATTTCTGAGCGTTGCGATTTTATTGATATTTACTGAAAGTCTAGTCATTTTGCTGTATGTTGTGTTGTAAAAATACAAATAATATCTATTTTTTTTTAACTTGCATGTATGGATGGAATCGACTATAGCCTATTTAGCGGCTTTCGCCTCTTGGACGTTATTGATATTATATTGGTAGCGATTATTATCTACTATATTTATAGTTTGATTAGGGGAACCATTGCTGTTAATATCCTGATTGGCGTCGCATTGTTTTATGGCGTTTATATTGTCGTCAAGCAGATGCATATGCGGTTGTTGACAGAAATATTCGGCGGTTTTATATCGGTGGGTTCGATTGCGTTAATTGTCGTATTCCAGCAAGAAATCAGGCGGTTTTTGCTGCATGTTGGGAAGAATATATCGATGAAGCGAAAAAAGGTTTTTTGGTCGTTTATCGGGAATAAGAAGGCTATACAAAAGGATCTGACGGATGATTTAAGACCTGTTATTGAAGCCTGTAGAAGTATGTCGCGTACGCGCACCGGGGCGTTGTTGGTTTTTTCAAAATATTTTGATGAGGAGTATTACCAAAGTAGTGGTGAATATATCGATGCTCATATTTCCAAGCGTTTGATTGAAAGTATTTTTCATAAAAATAGTCCCTTGCATGATGGTGCGGTCGTTATTGTCGATTTTAAGATTATGACAGCATCGTGTGTATTGCCTTTGTCGGATAGTGAGGATCTGCCCTTGCAGTTTGGATTAAGACATCGGGCGGCAATTGGTGTAACGGAAGTCTCCGACGCTATTGCTGTGATTGTCTCGGAAGAGACTGGTGAGATATCTTTTGCGAAAGATGGAAATGTCAATATGAACGTTTCGCCGGAGGAACTTGAGCAGCTACTGAAAGATGAGTTGTAAAAAATGATTATTAAATACAATGCCCCAAAAAGTTAGCTGCTTTTTGGGGCATTGCTGCGTATAGACCGCTATTTTTTTGCAGCATTGATCACTTGTGTATTCAACTTGATGTATTCAGCGTTCTTGTCAGCTGTGGCCACTTCAAGACCTTTCGTCGCAGTTTCTACCGCTCCTTTTTTATCTCCTGCTTTTAATTGAGCTTTTGCTTTCCAATAGAGCACATGTGCAGCTTTGGGTTGGGCTTTAGCAGCTTCATCAAACCAGTTTAAAGCTTTATTCAGATCCAAATTATTAGTAAAGTAATATTGAGCGGCTGCAAAATATGGTTTTTTCTCCCCTTTCATAGCCTCGTCGATTGACGCTAATATTTTATCTTGCTGGTTTACTTTGAGGGCGATTTTTACAGCAGTTTTTTCCCAAGCCAAACTTAAAACCGCATCTGTTGGCGTAACATTGTCAAAAGCGATGGTAAAAGTTTCCACTGGATTGGCTAATGTTTGTGGTTTAACATTGAAACGTAAAGCGTCTTCAGTTTGTTTATACGTGTATGCGCCCCATTGTTTTGTGTTTTTACTGATTATGATGGTCCACTCCGATTTGTTTGGGATCGTAAAAAGCGAATAGGTTCCTGCTGAAAGCTTATTGCCATTTAATGTAACATCTCCTTCAAAGGTTAATGTGGTATTGGTATTTGCTCCTGTACGCCACACCTGATTATAAGGGACAAGATCACCAAAGATCTTACGTCCATTCATACTTGGTCTGCTATAGTTTAGTGTTACATTTTCAATACCTAATCCTTGTGTAATTGTTTGTGAGCTGCTGGCTGCAGGAAGCTTAATTTGAGCGAAAGATTCTCCAGCCGTAAACATCATGGTTGCGGCAATGGCAATTGCAAAAAGATTTTTTTTCATCTGTATCATTGTTTGTTTTGTTATATACGCGTTTTCAACAGTTTCACGCCTCTATCTATCTTCTAAAAATAGGAAGAATTTCACAGAAAAAGGGCATCTATTTTTAGATGCCCTTTCGCTCGTCCGCTATTGTGTTCTACTAAGTGTTTCCTTTTCCAATTTTATGCCCTTTAGTGGCAAAAAATAAGATATACAGGTAGGCCGGAACCATCGCAAAGAGAAACGCATGTTGGAAGTCAACATGTAAAGTGTCCTTCAAATAACCATATATCAACGGCCAGATTGCTCCTCCGGCAATACCCATAATCATAATGCCTGATCCTGTTTTCGTAAAGCGTCCTAGTCCTTTTATACCCAGCGGAAAAATTGCTGGCCACATCAATGCATTAGCGACACCTAATAGGGCTACAAAGATATAAGACGTCAGTCCTGTAGAAAATGCCGAAATTGCCGTAAATGTTATCCCAACAATTGTACAGATACGTAAAGCGGTTTGCTGCGATACAAATTTTGGAATAGAGATGATACCAATGAAATAGCCAACTAACATACATACTAGCGTAAACGTAGTACCATACTTAACAAAAAATGGCGGCAGTGATAATAATCTTCCGTACGTTCCGATGATGTCACCTGCCATTACTTCGACTGCAACGCAGAAGAAAATAGCGAGAAATCCTAAAAATAAATGTGGAAACTGAAAGATACTTGTCTTTTTAGTACTGGTGACAGCAGCAGCATCTGTTGCTTCTTCTTCCTTATTGACATCAACTTCGGGCATTTTTACAGCAAATACGACAATCGCTAGAATCGCAACACCGATAGCCACTCCAATGTAGGGTCCATGAAGCCTTTCAGATAATTCTGCTAACAGTGCATCGTGTTCTGCACCTGCTTTGAGTTCTTTGATTCTACTGGAAATGCTGTCGTAATCTTTTAACAGGATGCTCCCCAAGACTACTGGAACAATCATGCCAGCTGTTTTATTGAAAATCCCTACGATGGAGATCCTTTGAGCGGCACTTTCTATGGGGCCGATTATACTTAAATAAGGGTTAATCGCTGTCTGTAACAGCGCCATACCTGAGGCTTGCACAAAGATAGCGACCAAGAAGAGTTGGTAGCTCAAATTTGATGCGGCAGGAATAATGATAAGGGCGCCTAAAATAATTAACACCAGACTGGCCACTAATCCATTTTTGAATCCTGTTTTCCCTAAAATCCATGAACTGGGTAATGCGAGAAAAAAATAGGCAATATACGACGCGAAAAGAATTAAAAATGCTTGTGTGTCGGTCTCTAAATTAAATGCTAAGCGTACAAAAGGGATCAATGCGCCATTGGCCCAAGTGATATATCCAAGAATAAAAAATAATGCACAGCAAATGAGCATAGGGACTATTGCTGTTTTACCCGAATTAGGATTAGTGGTCATTTTTTTAATTATATTTAGTTAAGTTATCGTTCACGCAGTAGAAATCTGTTGAAAAAGTTGCTTTAAGCAATCGATTGCATGCTATTTTGTTGATTTTTAAACTATCCAACGTACAAGACTACTTAAATTTATTGAATATAGGAAATAAATAAAGGCATATTTTTGCTCAGTTTTGAGAATTAATTCGCGAAAAAAGGAGGATAAATTGTAATTATCCTCCTTTAAGTTTTAATGCTTCGGATTAAAATTTGATGGTTTCGGAATTCGCGTGCTCAAAAGCCCGATAAATTGTATTATTTCGGAACGATCGCTACTGTCAGTCTGGAAATACAATTTAATTTATTGAACCGGTCATACATCTTTATTTCCCAGATATGTGTGGAACGGCCAATATGTATGGGACTGCATTTCGCTGTAATTATTCCGGCGCTTACGGGACGTATATGGTTTGCGTTCACTTCAAGTCCAACGCCGCGATATTTATCTGGATCAACCACCAGGTTAGAGGCAATACTCCCTAGAGACTCTGCCAGGACTACCGAGGCTCCTCCATGTAATATTCCATGCGGCTGCTTGACTTTATCTGTTACAGGCATAGTTGCTGTAATGGTGTTGTCATCTATTTCTGTCGCTTGAATTTCCAAAAGACCTGACAGGTATTTGTTAAAAAATACATTTATTTCCTCAATGCTGTAATGCTGAAACCAAATTTTTGACATCGTCTGAGTTTAAATAACGTTCTTGGATAATAATGCGGTGATGATTGAGGTGTCCCGCAATGACATATAACAGTGCTTTTACACTGGTGAGTCGCTCAGATGCCATTCCTTTACGCTCCAATTCAGCGTCATTGAAACTGTTGAAAAGCATCATATTGGCTTTGCGAAGAAAGGTGAATTCTTTGCTCAAGCTTTCCAAGGTACGGTCATTATAGCGCGAATACTGAATGAGGTAGTCTTGGTCATAACCGGCGAGCTCCTTCAGGTCATTTCGGGAGAAGCGCAACGCACGATAGGCCATGATGCGTTCATTGTCGATGACGTGGCCAACGACTTCTTTGATGGTCCATTTATCCTCGGCGTATCTAAAATTGCCTCTTTCCTCAGGAATTGTGTCCAGAAATGCCGGAAAGGAGAGCGTTTGTTCTTCGAGTGCATCAAACACGTTATCGACGACAGTCTCAATATATGGCGCATAGACTGCTGGATATTCGTCAGATTTGAGTGGCTTCATATTTTAAATTGCTTTTTAAGATTATTCGAAATGTTGTTCCTTTACCTAATTCAGATTCTTTTACAAAGATTTGTCCTTGGTGATACCGCACCATTCTCTTTGTCAGACTAAGCCCGAGCCCCCAGCCTCTCTTTCTTGTTGTGAAGCCTGGCTGGAAAACTGATTCAAAATTAGATCTCGGAATTCCTTTGCCCGTATCGCTAATGTCTATAAAAATTTCTTCTTTCGCAATATTTTCTGAAATATTAACAGTTATCTTTCCTTCTGTACCAATGGCATTTACACCATTTTTCAATAAATTTTCTATAATCCAGTCGAAGAGTGGAATATTGAGCTTTGCTTCAAGATGTTTGTCTCCTTTTAATTCGAAAGTAATTTTATTGCTAGTCCGTATACGGAAATAATCCATGTAATTTTTAATGACCTCGTAGAGGTTGTGATTGGTCAGTACGGGGGTGGACCCTATTTTTGAAAAGCGGTCAGCGACAATCTCAAGCCGCTTTATGTCGTTTTCCATTTCATTTAGGGTATCATCTTCTTCGGCATCAAATTTTATACGAATCAGTTCTAGCCAACCCATCAACGATGAAATGGGGGTCCCCAATTGATGTGCCGCTTCTTTGGTGAGGCCTACCCAAACAAGATTTTGTTCAGATTTTCGGATAGAGTTGAAAACGGTATATGCAATGATAAGGAAGAGCGCAATGAGCGATAGTTGTACGTACGGAAACACCCTTAGCTGTTGCAAAAACCAAGAATCTTTGTAGTATACATGCCATTTTTGCCCATTTTCCAATTCCAAAGTAATGGGGGGATGGCTTTTTTTCATAAATGCCAACTGTTTTTGAAAATAAGCCGGGTCATAATTTAGATGCTTTGTAACACTGTCGTTTTGCCCGGGCTTAATATTGGTCTTCGTAGAATCGAGGTTCCGCCAAAAAATGATATCTTCTTTATCGTCAGTAATAATTGCTGGCAAATTTAGGCTGTCTCTTACAGCGTAGATAAATGTAATGAACTCATCATCTACGTCGGGCATGGTCATGATATTTTTAGTGCTCATGGCCCATACCTCGGCCTTTGAACGTTCGGCGTGAGCAAGATTTCGAACGAGGTAATTGGTGTACACCAAGGAGGCAACAGCAATGACTGCTGCAAAGATGAGCAAGATAAATTTCCAGCGTTGCTGGCTAATCTGATAGGGTTTCATGATTCCGTATTCGTGTCCTTCATCGCAAATTACTGAATAAATGTCTGTTTTCTGCACTTTTATTTCATTGAAGAAGTGGTCGTACCGCCCAAATCAAAAATTTTGTGGTAATTTTGCTTCATGAGTTCAGAAAGAAAAGTCAGAGTGCGTTTTGCACCAAGCCCTACAGGTGGTCTTCACCTTGGTGGGGTACGTACAGCTTTGTTTAATTTTCTCTATGCGCGTCAGCATCAGGGAGATTTTATTTTACGTGTCGAGGATACGGATCAAGCTCGTTTTGTCCCAGGTGCTGAGGAATATATCAACGAATGTTTAGCATGGTGTGGCCTGACGCCAGATGAAAGTCCGCTAAAAGGGGGGAAATATGGGCCTTACCGTCAAAGTGAGCGAAAACCCTCTTACCGGAAATATGCTGAGCAGCTGGTCGCAAATGGGTATGCTTACTATGCTTTTGACACAGCAGAGGAGCTGGATGAGCAGCGTAAGTTGCAGCCTAATTTTCGCTATAGCCACGAGAACAGACTTCAATTGCGCAATTCGCTGAGCCTATCTGCGACTGAAACTCAACAACTGTTGGATGCGGGAACTCCGCATACCATTCGTATAAAAATTCCTACTGATGATACGGTAACATTTACGGATATGATCCGTGGAAAGGTTGCTTTCGATACCAATCTTGTTGATGATAAGGTATTGCTTAAAGCTGATGGTATGCCAACTTATCACCTGGCCGTTGTTGTCGATGATAAAGTCATGGATATTTCGCATGTATTCCGTGGCGAAGAGTGGTTGCCTTCGGCACCTATCCATATCTTGTTGTGGGAATACCTTGGCTGGGGCGATAGCATGCCAAGCTGGGCACATCTTCCGTTAATCCTTAAACCAGATGGAAATGGTAAATTAAGTAAACGCGATGGCGATCGTTTGGGATTCCCTGTTTACGCAATGAACTGGACCGATTCGAACTCTGGCGATACAATAAAAGGTTTTCGTGAGATGGGTTTCTTGCCAGAGGCTTTTGTCAATATGCTTGGGGTGTTAGGCTGGAATGATGGAACTGAACAGGAACTTTTTTCTTTAGATGAATTGATCCAGAAATTCGGCGTTGACCGTATCAGTAAAGCGGGGGCGAAATTTGATTTTGAAAAAGCAAAATGGTTTAATCATGAATGGATCAAACGATCTTCAACAGAATCGCTGTTACCGCAGATCAAAACAGTTTTGGAACATCATCAAGTAGTGGCTGATGACACTTATGTGAGTAAGGTATTGGATGCGGTAAAAGAGCGCCTGACCTTTGTGGAAGATTTTTGGAGCCAAGCGTCGTTTTTCTTCCTGCAACCTGCAGCATATGATTTAAATGCAGTAAAGCCTAAATGGTCTGCTGAAAAAACTGCATTTTTTGAGGGGATTAACCAGTCTTTTGCAGGATTTGATACCTGGAAGGCTGCTGAGTTGGAACCTTTCTTCAAGGATGCGATTCAGGCATCCGGAATGAAAATGGGCGAACTGATGATGCCATTCCGTATTATGTTAGTCGGTGGGAAATTTGGTCCAGATGTCTTTCAGATCGTTGAACTGCTGGGCAGAGATGAAGTGGTAAATCGTGTGAAAAAAGCACTTCAGGAATTTGATGCTTAAATGAACGAAGTATAAAATACTAAAAGAGGCTATTTGCATTGATTTGCGAATAGCCTCTTTTAATATTGTTCACTAGTGGGCATGAGGTTGCTATGCTCCGTTTATGGGAAACGTTTATTTTCTTTGGCTTTAATGGAGTTGCTGAACCTTGTTATATAGGCGCTCCCTCACTTTGATTTACAAGTAAGGTAACCTCAGCCGGATATAGAGGGTTTTGGCTGGACCAAATAAGAATATTATTCCGGTTACAATTAACCCTAGCATTCCAAGGTAAGTAAATATTTCCATATTGCTGATTAGCGATGCTTGCTGACTCAAACTTCCGGAAAGACTTTTACCAACAATACGGTTGGCCACTTGATCGCCATAAAATCCGCTATATTTCTCGATTAATGTGTTCCAATAATTCATTGTTAGCGAATTGCTTGTATTCAGCGTCTGTTCGAGTTGAATATAATGCTTTTTATTTAGTGTATAGCTGATGGTTTGGATAAAGGCAAATCCAATATTGGTACTCCAAAATCGAACAGTTGTACCCATGAGGCCAGCATTGCCTACATGTTGGGATTTGACACCTGTTAAAATGTAAATCACCAACGGTGTGAACAGCCAACCTTGTCCGATGCCCTGAATGAACAATGGGAGCCCGATGGCCCAGATTGTGGTATCAGAATAAAAGGTAGGGACGAAGAGAAAACAGGAGATTGCCAATATCAAAAAGCCAAAACCAAAGCTATATTTCGGCGATACGTTGCATAGAAGTAAGACGCCAGAACTAATAACCCCCAAGATAGTACCTGTGACATTGATGAATTGTACATCAATAATATAGTGCCAGGGCCATTTCCAGACGGTAGCCATTACGGTATAAACATTGTTGAGGCAGCTGCGAATAATATAAAAGAGAAAAAATAGGATAACTCCCAAAATCACATTTTTGTATCTCAAGACCTCAAAGTGAAAAAGAGGTCTTTTGACCAAACTTTGTTTAAATATAAATAGTGCTCCGAACACTAGGAAAAGGGCAAAGTTGATGTTGATATTGGTGTGTTCGAACCAATAGTATTTACGGCCATAGATTAGGACGTAAGCGCCGCAACTCAATGAGAGCAGCAGAAACAGGCAACTTGTGAGATCCAGTTGATAGAGGGGGAATTTTCTACTTAGGCGATTATTGTTGAGTAAGAGCAGGGCTATCGCAATCACAATCAAATGCCAATAGAGTACAACATGGATCATATCTTGCCATCCATAATCCATAATACTTTCTTTGAGCAAAGATGTTGTCAAAGTCGAGCCAGTAAGCATAAATGTATATAGGAAGAAATAGGCAATGGTGCGGCTCTTTGTATGCTTAATCTGGCTCATAACCATTGGAAGGAAACAAGCGCCTTCAAGCACGCAGAAAATACCTTCGGCTACACGCAGAACGCCAATAAGGAATGGATCTTTTGTCAATGAAATGCCGATTAGGATGAGGATGGAAGCACTGCAGGTCAACAGGATATATGTTCTCACCCTGAAATAAGAAAAAAGCCGCTGAAAAATGAGTAAAGCAACTACAATGGCGCCATACATCAAGGAAAGGAAATACTGAATATCTTCGGTTTCGATGTCAAGCGCCGACGCGGTAAATGCCGTATTCGAATGGAAGAGCGACATTAACATGAGATGGGGAAACATCGCTAGTATCATAAGCGGAAGTTTGATCCATTCGGGAACCCAGCTATAGTATACAGATTTGTTGTTAAGCATGGTGAAATTAGGATTGATGGGCAGCATGAATGACAACGTTCATGCCGCCACGTAGCTTTTTAAGATCCTGCTGTGCGTCAAAGACAATTTTAACGGGGATGCGCTGCTCTATTTTTACGAAGTTTCCGGTTGCGTTATCCTGGGGTATCACGGCAAATTTGGAACCTGATGCTGGAGAAAAAGAATGGATCTTTCCTTTAAAAAGAAGGTTGGGAAATGCATCTACCTGTATCGTCACGATAGTGCCTTCTATTAGATCTTCAAGCTGTGTTTCCCTGAAATTTGCATCGATCCATTTCTCCTCGCTAACTACATTTGCCAGTGTCTGACCCTCCTTCACAAATTGTCCGGGTTGTATAGTCCGCTTCCCGACGAAGCCGTCATAGGGCGCGGTTACTACAGTATAGGAAAGGAAAAGCTGGGCATTTGTTCTTGCGGCCTTTTTAATATTAATATTCACTTTTGCAGGTAACTCGTTTGCTTTTTCTTTGCTGGTATTCAGTCGGGCGGAATTATACTCTTCTGCCATAGCATGGAGTTGTGCTAATGCCAAATCGTAAGCTGCTTTGGCATTGTCGTACTGCTGTCTGGTTGCCGCATCGGCCTCATATAGTTTCTTGAATCGACTATAATCTTGTTGCGTCTGCCATACACTTACTTTTGCCACTTCTAATCTTGCCTTTTGAACCGAAATACTATTGGCAGTCGCATTGGCTGTTTTGCTGATTACCTCGGCATTTCTCTGGCTACTTTGGAGTTCGGCATTTGCGATATCTACCTTGGTCTGATATTCACTGGCATCAATGATTAATAGGGTGTCACCCTGATGTACATATTGATTTTCTTCAAATCGGACTTCTTTGATAAAACCGGGGATCCGACTAGCAACAGGGGTCACGTATTGATCTATCTGTGCATCATTGGTAGTTACATATTGATGAGTAAAAATCAGATGCCTGAGCAGGAAGCCAATACCGGTCAATAATAATATACTCGCAAAGAGGACGAGCGCTTTATTAAATCCTTTTGTCTTGTCTTTTTTATCTTTTCTATTCATATTCATTCTAATTGCGCATTTTCCAAATTCTTCAACTTTAGCATTCTGATCCAGATTCGATTCTGAGTTACCTGCTACATCACGATTTGTCAATGCATTTTACTTGAAGGTGGGGGCTAAGTTCCGATCGACTTTCTTATTTGGGAATATGGCCCGCACAAAGATACAGTAGGGTGGAAAGGATTTGTTTTGTATAGTCGGACGGATATTTGTTTATTTGCGCCATATTGTCGGAATAACGTAATTTTGAGGTATGGAAGAGGGCAAACTTACAGCGATTGATGCTGAGCATTACAATTTTTATATCGACCACTTGTATGTCGATCGTATTGATTCTCGCGAGTATAAACATAAAAAAGCGCGCCTGCTTTACGCCGAAGGCGGCATTATTCATGTATTTACAGCAACGAAGCACTGGTATTTGCCGGCAAGATTTTATATGTGGATTCCGGCAAATACCACTTATCATCTGGAAAGTACAAGCTCTCGTATTCCACTGTATAGTTTTTACTTTAAAGAAATGGCGGATATGCCGTCTGTGCTTTCGGTGCCGAATATATTTCTAAGCAATGATTTGATGCGTGAAATGTTTTTATTTGCTCGAGATTGGGCTGGCGGGGTGAGTAAGACGACTAATTATTCTAAATACTGTCTCCTGCGTGCGATGATGGCGATTATTCCAGATACGAGTTCACCAATAGATGCTTTTCCGATGCAGCATCCCTATCCTAAAAGTGAAAAGCTCAAAAGTGTGGCTAGGTATCTCAACAGTAATATCGATCAGTCCTTTACCATTGAACAGATTGCTGAGCGTTTTGGAATGAGTAGCCGCTCCTTATCGAGGCTTTTTAAAGAAGATATGGGCATCAGTTATGTTCGGTTTTTAAGAGCTATACGAATTGCGAAAGCCCTGGAACTCATGTCTGAAAATAACTACACCATTCTCGAAATCGCCATCCGTGTGGGTTACAACGAGCTCTCTTCTTTCAGCAACATTTTTACACGGGTGACGGGTATTCGTCCATCGATTTATATGGCGAAGATTAATGGATACAAATAGCAGTCGCGATTTTATTAGGCTAAAAGCTCTTGCAGATCTTCCTGAGAAAGTGACTTGATAAAGCTTTCTTCGGTTGTGATCAGGCTTTGTGCGATCGATTTCTTTCTATTCTGTAAGGCTAATATCTTTTCTTCAACGGTATCTTTGCTGATAAATTTATAGATAAAGACATTGCGCGTTTGACCGATGCGGTGCGAGCGGTCTACGGCCTGTTGTTCCACAGCCGGATTCCACCAAGGGTCTAGGATAAAAACATAGTCTGCTTCAATAAGATTAAGCCCCACACCACCTGCCTTTATCGAAATAAGGAATAGCTTGGTATCGTTGTTTTTACGAAACTGACTGACCGCTTCATCCCGATTTTTTGTGCCGCCATCCAGGTAGGCATAGTTTATTCCTTTGTGATCAAAATACTGGCGGAAAATATTGAGTTGTTTTACAAACTGGGAGAAAATCAGTACTTTATTGCCTCTCTGCATCACCATTTCTAGGGTTTCAATGACCGATTCGAACTTACCGGAATCGCCCGAGAATTTCTCATCCACCATTCTGGGGTGATTGGCTAACTGCCGCAACTTTGTCAAGCCTTGTAAAAGTGCAATTTGGCTAGATTTTGGTTTGTTTTCCAATTGTCCGTCAAGGATTGCATTGCGATATTCAGATTTAACCTTCTCGTAAAGTTCGGACTGTTTTTCTGTCATCTCACAGTAGAGTACCTGTTCGGTCTTTGGCGGTAATTCTTTTGCCACCTGATCTTTTGTACGTCTTAATATAAACGGTTTAACAATCGCCTGGAGACGTTGTGCTTTTTCTTCGTCTTTTTTCTTTTCTATGGGCTGCACAAACTCCTTCTGGAAATAGGTGTAACTACCCAACAGTCCGGGATTGGTGAAGTGCATCTGAGCCCAAAGATCCGAAACTGAATTTTCGACTGGAGTTCCACTTAAGGCCAGTTTATTTTTACTCTTTAGGCTTTTTATGGCTTTGAAAGATTTGGATGTCGGGTTTTTAATGTTCTGACTTTCATCCAATATAATATAGTTAAAATAATAGCTACTTAAAATCTCTTCATCTATGCGCGCTATTCCGTAAGTGGTTATTATCAAATCATATGTTGAAAATAATGCGGAATCTTTGATGCGATTGTTGCCAGTATGAAGGTGAATATTCAACTGTGGAGCAAATTGATGTGCTTCTTTTTGCCAGTTGTATACTAATGAAGTCGGTAAGACCAAAAGCGAGGTACGTACCTCCTGTTCATTCTGAAGCAGTTCTTTTTGTTGCTGCAACAAGGCTAATGTTTGTATGGTTTTGCCTAAGCCCATATCATCCGCAAGACAGCCCCCAAATTTATACTGCTTTAGAAAATTAAACCAATTGTATCCTGCCTTCTGGTATGGACGAAGATTTCCTTTGAAATGTTTTGGTTCGGGAATATCCGCAATTTCTTCGAAGTTAGCCAGATTTTGAAGTTTTCGGGTAAATACCAGTTGCGTATGTTCGCTAATTTCAAAGAGTAGGCCTATATGTACTTTATTTAATTTAAGTTCATGGCGGTCTGCAGAAAATTGAAATAGGTGATTGTACTGTGCAAACCATTCTTCTGGAATCATGGCTATTTCTCCATTCGGTAAAGTAAATTCCTTAATGTTATTGAGGATATGATTACGCAGCTGAATAAATGGGATTTCGTAAGGGCCAAATTTTGCGATAGCACTGATATCAAACCAATCATTGTCTTCTTCAATGGAGATATCCAGCGAGGTCTGTCCTATGAAGAAACGCTTTTCTTCATTATTTTGTACAATTTGAAAACCAAGTTTCTCCAGTTGTTCTTGGTGATTATTTATCCAGTCAAATATGGAAAGTCGTTTCCCAGCGGCTATCGTTGGTGTCAATAAACCGAGTTGAAGGTCAAAATCCTGTAGCCCCAGCTTTTTTAAGTTTTCATGCTGTTGTTCTTCCCATTGCAAAGATCGTTTGACACGGTGGAAAATATAATGATCGTCTTCCTCCTGATAGACCATGCGGACAGTAACTTTATTTTCGGCACCAGCTGTAAAGGTATGTTTACCGTATTTAAATTGCAGTTGAAGTTGAGAAACTCCATCTTCGATATAAATCAAATGAAGAATAGGAATTGCTTGATGCTGATGGGTTTCAATGTCGAACCCTTCGGCATAAACATGATAGCGTTCTATCAAGCCACAGACAAATGTTTCAAAATATTTTTTTTCAGTGCTTCTACCGACAGAAATATAGCGTTTATTCAGGAAGGGGCTAAGCTTTTTGCCTTCAAGGGGCTGATCGAAATAATAAAGGGTATTATTTAAAAGTAGCCACGCTTGTACATTAGTCAGCACGATAGCGTTTTTGAACATAAACTCCAAACGCTGATTTTCGTATTTGATGGTCGGGAAATAGCGCGTTTCTTCTTCGTTTCGACGGAAATGAAAAAGTATTGAGGCCGGGGATGTGGCCAGTTTAATTTCTTGATCTGCAGGATATCCATCTTTGCTCATCATAAAGAATGGTTTGTCTCCAACAGCTTCAAAAAATTGAATCATTTTTTCATCTATTTTAGGACGAAGGAGTTCATAGAGCTTTTTATCAAAAACTTTGGAAAAGAAATCTACAGGTCTGATCGCTTTTTTGTAGTATTTTTTGATGAGGTGTGTTTGTTCAATTTCATCAAGCAGTCGAATGAGTTTGTAATCTACCTCATCTAATTCGGCGGCGTAGGCACCGACAGTGTTACTAAATATGCGTTGATATCGGAGTGAGTAAGTCCCATTGGGATTGAGTTGGACCATGTGTGGCTCAATGAGATAGCCGAGATAAGGGTGCTCACATATGGAATAAACGATTTTATATACTGGAAATGACTTTGACTGTTGCATTAAAGATAGCGGACCTTGTAAATAAAGGTATCTAATATACAATAAAATATACCATTACTCGCAATTTGCCCGATGAAATTTTAAAAATTGACATGCTTGGATTGAAAATTCTGAAAACGATTAGTGTTGATTGATAGTAGAAACCTAGTAGTTGCCCTCGAAGACAAACTGCGCCGGCCCTTTTAAGAATACCTTTGTGAAATGCTGACCATCTTTATGGAAGGAGATATAAAGCTGCCCTCCTAATACACGGATAGGAATATGAATATCGCCTGTGAGATTCTGCTGCAGGGCGACGGCCATGGCTGCCGCAGTAGCACCGGTGCCGCAGGCATAGGTTTCGTCTTCGACACCGCGTTCAAAAGTACGCAGGAAATAACCATCTCCTTCAGCTTCAATGAAATTTACATTGATGCCTTCCGTTCCATATGTCGCGTTATTACGAATGGCGTAGCCGTCTTGATAGACATTCTTATGTGCGAGATTTTTTGCAAATTCAACATAATGTGGAGAACCTGTTTGTAACAGGTAGGCGTCTCCATCGCGGGCAAAATCATGCACGTTGATCATTTGGAGATTGACAAGATCTTCCGCTAAAGAGGCATGGTGTATACCGTCTACTGCCAAAAAGACAGTTTTGTCAGTAATAATGCCAAGGTCGCGAGCAAAAGCGACAATACAACGGCCTCCATTACCACACATGCTTCCTTCTCTACCATCTGCATTAAAGTAAATCATCTCAAAATCGTAATTCTCGTTCTGCTGTAAGAGCATCAGCCCGTCAGCTCCAATACCAAACCGGCGGTCACATAGCTTCGCTACCAATGCTTCGTCTGCTCTGTCAAATGCATTGTGGCGATTGTCTACTAAGATGAAATCATTGCCTGCTCCTTGGTATTTGGAGAATCTTACTTTTGTTGCCATTTTGTTGATTTTTAGTAACAAAAGTACGTTTTTTTGTTACAAAAAAACGTGATAAAGTTAAGATTTGTTAAAATGCTTGCATTTGTCTAGTAATTAACATTTTTTAACGTGTCTTATTTTCCGAAGGTTTCGAAATGGTATTACATTTGGACATATCCGAATAAAATCGGTAATTTTAAGAGCAAAAATTATCAGCTTATATTAAGACATTTTAAAATAGAAATAAGTTTATGAATAAGGTCGGTTTAACGCTATTAACAGCTGTTTTCGGTGGAGCGGTAGCATTAGGAGGTTACAAGCTTATTGAGAATAAGAAGTTTGATGGTCTGTCTTTCGAAGACAAACAAAAGGTTTATTTTGCAAATAATCCAACAGGAGTAATGTCCTCTACAGGTAATCCTGATTTTACCCAGGCTGCTGCGGCTGTGTCACCGGGTGTTGTACATATTAAAACCACATATAGCCGTAAGGGATCACAACAATCTCAGGGTTCTCCGTTTGACATGTTTGAAGAGTTTTTTGGCATGCCACAAGGGGGGGGCGACGTCAAATGCAGTCGCAACCGGTACAAGCATCTGGATCAGGTGTAATTATCTCAGATGATGGTTATATTGTAACCAACAACCATGTGGTGGAAGATGCAGACAAGATTGAAGTTGTATTAACAGATAAGCGAACATTTGAAGCCAAATTGATCGGACGTGATCCAAATACCGACTTAGCTTTATTGAAGGTGTCGGGCAAGGGGCTTCCTGTGGTTAAATTAGGTAACTCAGATAATGTCAATGTTGGTGAATGGGTATTGGCTTTTGGCTATCCACTTGGACTTCAGTCTACCGTGACTGCAGGTATCATTAGTGCGAAAGGTCGTCAGATCGGCATTTTAAGTGAAGGTCAACAACAACGTGGTAACCCATTTGGTGGGGGGCAAGACCAAATTCCTGTCAGTTCAGCGATTGAATCTTTTATTCAGACAGATGCAGTAATTAATAGGGGGAATAGTGGCGGCGCTTTAACGAATGCTTCGGGTGAATTGATCGGAATTAATTCCGCTATTGCTTCTCCAACAGGTACCTATGCGGGTTATGGTTTTGCGATTCCTGTCAATTTGGTAAAGAAAATTGTTGATGACTTTGTTGAATACGGTAATGTAAAACGTGGTTACATCGGGGTAACTTATACTGAAATAACCCCTGAATTGGCGAAAGAGAAGGGTTTTGCAGATGTTGATGGCCTTTATGTTCAGGATGTCGTAGCTGGTGGTGCTGCTGAGGCTGCAGGTATCAAGAAAGGTGATATACTGTCCAAAATTAATGGGAAAGTGATTACAGGTTCACCTGTTTTAAGTGAAACTATAGGTCGTGCGCGTCCTGGAGATAAAGTAAATGTGACTTACAAACGAGATGGTAAGGAAAAACAGGTTACGATGACATTGAAAGGAGAAGATTCGTTGAAGTCTGAGAATGCTGGCGGAAAAGCTTCGAAAAGTGCAACCGAAATTTATAACAAATTAGGAGCAAGCTTTATTCCTGCATCGGCTCAGAAGAAAAAGGAATTGGGTGTGAACTCCGGCGTTGTTGTCACTCAGGTGAACCGTGGTGGTATCTTTGATTACTTCGGTGTAGAGCGCGGATTAGTTATTACTGAGGTTAACGGAAAGGCTGTTAATTCAGTTGATGATGTTGAAGCCGCTTTAGGAGCAACACAACGTAATATTGTACGTTTGAAAGGTGTGTCGCCTCAAGGTGGTGCTGTTCAATTGAGCTTCCCAGTAGAATATTAAGCATTGAGTTAAGAATTGGTTGATTAATATAGTTTAGGTGGCTCTAGCCGTTAGGTTAGGCCACCTTTTTTTTGGTTCGGAAAAACTGCTAACGGTACATTGATTCTCTTTTATAAGGGTTGGGAGAAGCGTTAGGGTATTAGAAAACCATGGTTTGGTAAGAAGTTGGTCACTTTTAAGCGGGTTGTTTCGTTAATAATTTTAGTTTAGCTATTTTGCGGAACGAAAATACAGCAGGAATTCGGCACTTGATAAGCACAGAATTTTTGGAATTGCAATCTACTACTATTGTGCTATTGATGAATCGACGGAGTGACTCGTTGATTTAATTGAGTTTTTACGGAATTAGTCGAATTCCATAGCAGTCGTGGTATTTATTGTATAGCTTTTTAAACGTTATAGAAATGAAGATTTTAATGGTTTGTTTGGGGAATATCTGTCGTTCACCCCTTGCACACGGTATATTGAAGCAAAAGGCATTGGATCAACAATTAAACTGGGTCGTTGAATCGGCTGGTACAGGTGATTGGCACATTGGTGAAGCACCTGATCATAGGGCGATCGCAGTTGCCAAGAAATACGGTATCGATATATCTGGTCAGCGGGCTCGGCATTTTAAACCACAGTTTTTTGGTGAATATGATCTAATATTTGTCATGGATAGACAGAATTATGCAGATGTTTGTGCCCAGGTTGTAGATAAAGCGGATCTGAACAAGGTTAAACTATTTTTAGGCGACGATATTGTTCCCGATCCATATTTTGATGATAATTTGTTTGATCCGGTTTTTCAGATGATTGACCAACGTAGTGCAGAGGTGATGGCTAGTTTGATTAAATCAAAAAAATGAAGGCAGCTGAAGTTAACAAGAAATGGAGTATCTTGCAGGATGAGATTGCGGCACTATTTGATATGGAAAAACCAGACATCAAGGTGTGTTTATTTCTCATTGGTGTTCAGGAATTGGGCAAGGGTGCCCAGAAATTCTCGAAACGGGAAAAAGAAGAATTGATGCATATTGCCACCTGCCGTCTTTTCAGTGCGATGGGATTTTATACGCTGAAAGGCCTTGATGAGGAGGGATGGCCGCATTGGCAATTAATAAAACCAATTCCCAACTATACACTTTTGGAACAAGAACTGATTATGAAGTCGCTGATCATCGATTATTTTGAGGAATTAAATGTTATCTAGCGATCACATCAAGAGAAAAATAAAAGTTCAATTGGGAACGTAGAACCATCAACACATGAAATTTTTAAAAGCTAGTTTAATTGCAGTATTCTGCTTTTTACAGGTTTTGGCATTTGCGGCTAAACCTGAATTTAAATATGTACAGATCGTTACTGAGAAGGGCATCTGTGTTGTGCGGCTGTATAATGAAACGCCAAAACATCGGGATAACTTTGTCAAATTGGCAAAAAGCCAATATTATGATGGGACGCTTTTCCACCGCGTCATTCAAAATTTTATGATTCAGGGCGGTGATCCTGACTCAAAAAATGCGGTTGGCGGAGCACAGTTGGGTAATGGAGGCCCAGGATACACCATTCCTGCGGAGATTCAGGATGGTTTATTTCACAAAAAAGGTGCTATCGGAGCTGCCCGGGATAATAATCCTGAAAAAGCTTCGTCGGGATCTCAGTTTTACCTTGTTCAGGGAAAGGTATTTAGTCCTGAAGATCTCAATCGGTTAGAGCAGACCCGAATGAATGGCAAGAAGTTTTCTGAAACCCAACGTCAGGTGTACACCACTATTGGTGGTGCACCCCATTTAGATTGGAATTATACCGTATTTGGTGAGCTGGTCAAAGGTGTAGATGTTATCGATCAGATTGCGGCGGTAAAGACAGATCAGCATGATAGGCCGGAGACGGATCAAAAAATGACCATGCATGTACTTACGAGACGAGAAGCATTAAACTTGGAGCGGGAACTCAAAGGTTTAAAGCCTCAAACGGGTATCTTTTCAAAGATTGGTGATTTGTTCTCTTCAAAGGACTACTAATGTTATGTGGAAATAATATATCAGGGATTGATAAGTTTTCTTTTTTCTATAATCTAGCATCACAACAATAAACAATGAAAATAGTAACTTATAATGTGAATGGTTTGCGTGCAGCCTTAAAGAAGGATTGGTTGGGCTGGTTGAAAGCTGTAAATGCAGATGTCATCTGCCTTCAGGAGATTAAGGCTACGCCTGATCAGATTCCCGAAGTTGCCCTATTGGAGGAGATGGGTTATGAGCATTACTGGTATCCAGCACAAAAGAAGGGCTATAGCGGAGTTGCCTTGTTTACTAAGATGACGCCTAAGCATATCGAGTACGGTTGTGGTCATGAGGATTATGATTTTGAAGGTCGTATTATCCGTGCTGATTTTGATCAACTATCGGTGATGAGTACTTATTTTCCTTCGGGTACAACCGGAGACGTAAGACAGGATTTTAAATACCGTTTTTTAAAGGATTTTCAGTTGTATAGCGATAAGCTTTTGGTGGAAAAGCCGAATCTAGTTGTCTGCGGTGATTATAATATTTGCCATCGTGCGATCGATATTCATAATCCAAAATCAAATGCGAACTCTTCGGGCTTTCTTCCAGAAGAGCGTGAATGGATGGAAAATTTTATTAATTCGGGTTATATTGACTCTTTTCGCCATCTAAATCCAGATCCGCACCAGTATACCTGGTGGAGTTATCGTGCTGGAGCGCGCGCAAAGAATTTGGGTTGGCGCATCGATTATAATATGGTTTCTAAGCCTTTGGCCGATCATATTAAATCTTCCAGTATATTGCCGGATGCTGTGCATTCCGATCATTGCCCCGTAGTATTAGAGCTGGCGCTCTAATAAAATGTCAATCATACAAAAAGGCTTTCATACCCATGAAAGCCTTTTTGTATGATTGACAGCGGCATCACTGCCTTTGAATAGCTATTTTAACTGACTATGAATGATGGAAAGCTGCTGAGCAACTTTTTCTGCAATCGTGAGAAATGATTTTGTTACAGGATCTTCGTTGTCTATCGCAATGGGGAATCCATTATCTCCAGCATCAGAAATACCTTTTAATAGTGGTATCTCACCAAGGAAAGGTACTTTATATTCTTCAGCTAACCTTTTTCCGCCGTCTTTTCCAAAAATATAATATTTATTATCAGGAAGCTCTGCTGGTGTAAAATAAGCCATATTCTCCACCACGCCCAGTAACGGGATATTGATACTATCCATTAAAAACATACCGATACCTTTGACAGCGTCAGCTAGGGCAACTTGCTGCGGCGTAGTGACGATCACTGCACCTGCAATCGGGAAAGTTTGTGATACGGTAATATGAATGTCGCCTGTACCTGGAGGCATATCGACCACTAGATAATCGAGTTCACCCCAGTGTGCATCATTAAAGAGTTGCTTGATTGCAGAGGTGGTCATGGGGCCACGCCATGGGATAGGCTGGTTTGGGTCGGTGAAAAATCCGATCGACAGTAATTTTAGTCCAAATTTTTCAAGCGGTTCAATTTTAACCTGTCCATCAGGCATTTCTACTGATCCGGGTTTAGCACCTTCTAGGCCAAACATAATCGGAAGTGATGGCCCATAAATATCAGCGTCTAAAAGTCCTGTTTTAGCTCCTTTAGCCTGGAGGGCAAGCGCCAAATTGGCGGCAACAGTTGACTTTCCAACTCCTCCTTTCCCTGAGGAGACCAGGATGATGTTTTTAATGCCTGAAACCTGTGCGCCTTGTTTCCCGATCACATTGGAAGTCATGTTGATCTGAACTTCGAGATTTTTGTCGATGAAATGAGCGATGGCATTTCGGCATGCGTGCTCAATATGGTCCTTAAGCGGACAAGCCGGAGTAGTTAGAATGACATCGAAAGAAATTTTTTCACCTTCGATCCCGATATTTTGAATCATATTCAATGTGACAAGATCCTTTTTCAAATCAGGCTCTTCCACATAGGATAATGCATTTAATATTTGTTCTTTGGTAACCATCTATTGTTCATTTGTAATCATGGATTACAAAACTACTCATTGCGGATCAATTTCATGTCATTTCTCTGTTTTTAATGGGATTAAAATTATTGTATATAGGGCTGGCTTTTAGGAAAGACAGCTTTTTTGGAACATTTTTATTTTTATGTAATTAATGCGTTTTATCAATAAATTTGTCTTGCTGAAGCTGCGTATAAAGCGACCATCGTTTCCGTGAATTATAATTGTATATACAGCCAAATTTATCTAAGTTTGACTGTTGATATGCACGAATTTGCATTTAGTAATAATTATGTCCAATCGATTTATAACATCTTTTAAGTCCCGCAAATGGCGATGGCTTTATATCTCTTTAGCTGCTATTTTGGTTTTGGCGTTTGCAGTAGGCGCGTATGCTTATCAAAAAAGAGATGCGATGCTCATGGGGGTAATCAACAAAGCAAAAGCGAAGTTGCTTGAAAAATATGATTTGGATTTGAAGATCCAATACTATGCTTTCCGTGGAATTAATGCTGTACAGTTTAAGAATATCCAACTATTGCCCAAAAATAGAGACCAATTGGCTCAAATTAATGATCTGACAGTATCTGTAAAATTATGGCCTTTATTATTCGGGGATGTGAAGTTAGGACAAGTTATTTTAGATCACGGTACGGTTTCTCTTATAAAAAAGGATTCAATTAGTAACTATGATTTTCTATTTAGAAAGCAGAAGAAAGACACAATAGAAAACGATAATCCGAAACAGAATCTGGCCGCTTTGGCAGATCGATTGTTGAAAAATGTGTTTTTTAAGATTCCCAACGATCTCGATCTGAAGAGCTTTGAACTTTCTTATCGTGATGACAGCACTTCACAACGTGTTGTTATTCCTTCTGCTGTGATCGATGGCGGTGATATGGAAACTAAATTTTTGTTAAACGATCATGAGGCCGCCTGGAATCTGACGGGAACAATTGATTCGGATAATCAAGAATGCGATCTCCGTCTTTTTTCTGATAAAAAGGGCGTAAATCTTCCCCTATTGCAGCGCAAATTTGGTCTTGCTGTAAGTTTTGATGAAATATCCTTCCGATTGGACAAGGCACACAGAAGAAATAAAGAATTGCTGGAACTGCATGGGCAATGGGGTTTTAAAAATTTAAAAGTAAACCATCGGCGTATTTCTAGTAAAGATGTGATCTTTCCTGAGGCCCAAATGCAAGGGGCCCTGAATATCGGAGCGTCGTCGCTCGAAGTAAGCAAAGAAAGCACGGTAAAGGTTAAAGATTTTGTATTTTCTCCCTACGTTAAATATGTTCATAAGCCTGAGAAAGAGCTTTTTTTGGCCATTCACACGAATAAAATACAGGCCCAACACTTTTTTGATGCTATGCCAGTTGGATTGTTTCCTGGTCTAGAAGGTATTCAGGTGGAGGGGCATATTCAATACGACCTGAATTTTGCTTTTGAATTTAGGAAACCTGAAAATCTCCTTTTCTCTTCTAAAATGGATGATAAGGATTTAAAGGTAGTGAAATGGGGAGAGGCTAATATTGCAATGTTAAACACACCTTTTACGTATACCGCTTATGAAGATGGCAAGCCGATGCGGGAGATCGTTGTGGGCCCTCAGAATCGCAATTTTACGCCTATCGATCAAATCTCCCGGTATATGCAAATTAGCTTGATCAATACCGAGGATCCATTTTTCTTTAAGCACAAGGGATTCGAGGAGAAGGCTTTTAAATTGTCGATTGTTACAAACATCAAGGAAAAGGGATTTAAGCGCGGAGCCAGCACGATATCAATGCAACTGGTGAAAAATGTTTTTCTAAATCGCAATAAGACGGTTGTGCGGAAGTTGGAGGAGATTCTGTTGGTATGGCTGATGGAGCGCTCCCAGCAAGTGAGCAAAAAGCGCATGTACGAGGTTTATCTCAATGTCATCGAATGGGGAAATAATGTCTATGGCATAACTGAAGCTGCGCGCTATTATTTTGGAAAAACTCCGGCACAATTAGGCCTTGGAGAGAGTATATTTTTGTCAAGTATTGTTCCGCGACCCAAAAAAGGATTGAACTTTTTTGACTGGACAGGTCACTTAAAAGGAAGTATGTTGCGGTATTTTAATACTTACGGTCATATTATGACGAAAACCGGGCAGATTAGCGTGGATTCAACAACCTCAAATTATGGATTTTATGAGGTTGTTCTGCAGCCTCAATTGCGTGCAGCAAGACCGGCTGTGGTAGATTCTGTCGATATATTCGATATGGGAGAAGATCCGCTGTTGTTCGATCGTCTTGATGGCAGCTCTCCTGCCGAGGATCTCGAAAATGTATCTGTTCCAAAGAAATTAAACAAAATGGATCTCACGGAAAAGAAGGACGAGGAAAGCGGTGAGCAGGATAAGCCAAAGCGATCGTTATTTGACAAGATATTGGGACGTAAAAAAGAAGAAAAAGATAAAGATGCACAAAAGTAGTGTGTGTTATGAAAGATTAATAATAGCATGAAAAACATAGAAATTGACGGATTGTTATTTGAACCTCTCATTGAAGAGGAACAGATTCAGAAGCGTGTTCGCCTGATGGGTATCGATATCAGTCTGCGTTATGAGCATAAACAGCCTGTTTTTATAGGCGTATTGAATGGATGTTTTATGTTTATGGCAGACTTGCTCAAGCAAATTGAAGTTCCGTGCGAGATGTCATTTATTAAGTTGGCATCATACATCGGAACAGGCCAATCTGAGTTAAACGAGCTTTTAGGTCTTGGTATTGATCTGAAAGGGCGGGATGTGATTATCGTGGAAGATATTGTCGACTCTGGGCATTCACTCAAACATACGTTGGATGCAGTAAAAAAATTAAATCCGGCGAGTGTCATTGCCTGTGCGCTTTTGGTGAAACCTGACGCGCTGCAGTATCATTTCGAAGAATTGAACTATGTTGGGTTTGAAATAAGTAAAGAATTTGTGGTCGGGTATGGCATGGACTTTAATGGGCTAGGTCGGAATCTGCCGGATATCTATAAAAACATACCTGGTTAGAAAAAATCGGGTCTACTATGAGGCTGAAAAAAAGAAGGCTTTTTTGATTTTCAGTGCACTGCGCTATTTCACATTGCAGTGCACTTTTTTGGGGTTTAGGATACTGCATCTGCAGGATATTTAAAATAACAAGTTTCAACATGGTCATTCACCATTCCAACGGCTTGCATATAAGCATAGCAGATGGTAGATCCAAAAAACTTAAAACCTTTTTTCTTCATATCCTTAGCGATTTTATCAGAAATATCGGTAGTAGCTGGTACTTGTTGTAAACTTGACCAATGGTTTACGATGGGCTGCTGTTCGGGCAGGAAGCTGTATAAATAGTTGTAAAAGCTGCCATGTTCGGTCTGTACTTTTTTGAAAAGTTTCGCATTTGTGATGGTTGACTCAATCTTATTGCGATGTTTTATAATCCCAGAGTCGGCGAGCAACTGTTCTACATTTTCATTACTGTAGGTTGCTACCTGATCGACATCAAAGTTAGCAAAAGCTTCTTGGTATGCTTTTCTTCGACGTAAGATAGTAATCCAGCTTAATCCCGCTTGTGCTGATTCTAATACCAAAAACTCGAATAAGGTTTTATCATCTTTGACTTGTCGGCCCCATTCTTTATCGTGATAGGCAACATATTGTTCATCAGATCCGCACCATTGGCAGCGTGTGGTTTCTTTGTGCATGTTCTATAAAGATTTTTGAATGCAATATAACTTTTTATCCTAACTTTACGACCACAATTAAAGAGTTTCGATTATAGACGGTTCTTGAATATTTCATTGCCGTTAAAGACAATTCATTTTAATGAACGCAGCTATCTTCAAATATCATATTCTATTTGTACTATTTCTTTTATTCGCAATAACAAAATTGAATGCGCAGGGGCGTACTTATCGAGACGTTGTGCAGGACGGTAGCACAATTGGGATTGATAGTACGCATGTTGTAAAGGATTCGCTTTTAACACCTAACGAGAAAGTCTTGGTATCCTTGAATCCAGCGTTACAGGATCAATATCGAATCGTAACAGTGGAAAGGGAGGGGTTGATGGTTCATAATATTTATAACTTCGATGTGCAGCAATATTTTCAAGGAGAATGGCGAACTAGCAAGTTGGATAGACAATATGGGACACTTAAAGTGCACCGGGAAAATTGGATTCTTTTCACGGTTCTTGCATTAATTTTTGGTGTTGGGATGATTCGGATATTTTTCCCTTCTGATATCAAATTGGTTTTTCAGGGTTATTGGGATGATCGGGTGTTGCTATCGGTAAGCAAAGAGGATACAATCTTAACATCATGGCCTTTTATTTTTCTATTCATATTATTTTCAGGCGCATTGGGTTTATTTGTAAGTCTATTCTATGCATATGAATTAGATAGATTTGATTTTATCACGTTCTCCAATTATATGAAGACGGTGGCGATGGTTGGAGGCTTATTTGCGTTAAAAATCGGATTTATTCGATTTCTATCCTTTGTGTTTGAAATTAGGAAGTTGGTAAAGGAATATGTGACTGTATTGTATCTGATTTATTTCAATACACTTTTTTTAATGCTTCCTGTACTTTTAATATTGAGTCTTGTACCCTCAACATCGGTAGGTGTTGTACTGCACTTGGCCATTGTTGGAGCGGCATTACTTTTTTGCTACCGCTTTCTTAAGACAGCGGCTCATATTATGTCGATGTATAAATTTTCAATTTCCTATTTAATTTTGTACCTTTGTTGCCTAGAAATAGCACCAATATTAATACTATTAAGATTATTGAGCTAAAAGTGGTTATATGCAAACTTCAGACGTAGAAAGAGCAAAGAAGGTAAAAAGTGTACTGGTAACTTTACCGAAACCTGAAAACGATAAGTCCCCTTATTATGATTTAGCAAAGAAATACGGGTTAAAATTAGATTTTCGAGGTTTTATACACGTAGAGGGAGTTCCTGCCAAAGATGTGCGTAGGGATAAAGTGAATTTGGCAGATTATTCTGCCGTAATATTTACAAGTAGAAATGCTGTAGATCATTATTTTAGAGTTTGCGAAGAGATGCGATTTGAAGTATCTGCGGAGATGAAGTATTTCTGCATTTCGGAGACCATTGCACTTTATCTTCAAAAGTACATTCAATATCGGAAACGGAAAATTTTCTTTGGTAAACAGACGGCGAAAGACCTTGAAGACGTATTGAAAAAACACAAAAGTGAGAATTTCTTATTTCCATGTTCGGATGTAGCCAATGAGGAGACAAGGAATTGGTTACAGCAAAACGGCTATAAATTTACACCAGCTGTGCTTTTTAGAACTGTTGTAAGTGATTTGAGTGACCTAAAAGATGTTTTTTACGATGTTATCGTATTCTTTAGTCCTTCCAGCGTACAGTCTTTATATGATAACTTCCCAGATTTTAAACAGAATAATACAAGGATTGCAGCATTCGGTGCTTCTACTCAGCAGGCACTTTTGGATCATGGATTGATTTTAGATATTCCTGCTCCAACGCCAAAGGCTCCTAGTATGACTATGGCTGTTGAAGAATACATCAAAAAGGTAAATAAATAATAGCCTTGCAAAAGGTAAATATGAAAAAGGGTTTTTAAGACCCTTTTTTTTGTTATTTATAGAGCGCTTAGCAAGCGAAGCGCTGTTGGGGGGCATAGATCGTTAAACAGAAGGTTTCTTATGTTGGTTTATTGAGCTATGAGATGATGTTCAGCTGAATCGGAGGTGTTAAAATATAATAAAATGACGAAGGTCATTGAGATTTTAAGTATATTTCTGTTAAATTGCTTGGTATAATTCATTCTATGTAAAATAACGCATAGGTGGTATTTTTGAAATTTGGTAGAAATATTTTTTTATGTTTGTAATTAAGCAAAATTAATCAGTCGTGAAGTTAAAGCAAGTTGATAAAATTTCGGGCATTCGATCAGAGGACTTCCTAAAAAATTATCTGAAACCAGGTTTTCCTGTCATTATATCAGATTTTATAAGTGCAGAAAGTCCAGCGTGGAAGAAATGGAGTTATGATTACTTTAAAGAAATTGCAGGAGATATAAAAATAGATGTCTACGGAAAAGAGGAGGAATCGATGGACCGTGCTGCCAGCGCTCCTGTTGGCCAGATGACATTTGCTGAGTATTTGGATCTGATTACAAAAGAACCTACGGAGTTACGGTTGTTTTTGTTCAATCTGCTTAAAATTCGTCCCGAACTGAAAAATGACGTTATTTATAACGATGTCACAGGTGGCAAGGTGTTGCAATGGTTGCCATTTATGTTTTTTGGTGGTGAAGGTTCGAGTACCCGTAATCATTTCGATATTGATATGTCACATGTGTTTATCTCTCAATTTCAGGGGTTAAAGCGTATTTGGCTTTTTCCAAATGATCAATCTGATTTGATGTACAAATTGCCATACAATTTTCATAGTATTGCCAATCCAAAATACAGTAATGTAGAGGAATATCCTGGAATTAAGTATTTGGATGGCTATGAGGCAGTTATTCACCCTGGAGAGACTCTATATATGCCCGCAGGATGGTGGCATTATATTCAATATGAAACGGAGGGGTATTCAATTTCCGTTAGGGCTTTAGCAAATTCAATCAGCGAGAAATTGAAGGGCGCACGCAATTTGTTTATCACAAGACATTTTGATAATACAATGCGAAAGATCTTCAAGGGACATTGGTTCAATTATAAAATTAATACAGCGAAACGTCGTGCTAATAACGCGATAAAAAGAAAAGCACGTTGATATAGAAAGGGGACACCAAATGCAATGTCCCCTTTCTGTTTAGTTTGGTGTCCCTTGTCAAACCGTAGTTCATTTTATTATTCTGCTTCGGCCCATTTGCTTGCTTCTCGATAAAATAAGGTATAAGGATCGCTTGGATAAACGACTGTTTCCGGATTATGCCGAAATGGAATATCGGGATTAAAGATCTCTTGTAAAATATCGCGCAAGAATTTGATAAAATTCTCTTTCTGGAATGCGAGAAATTCATCCGTCAATATTCCCTCTTTACCACTAAATAAGGTTCCCTCTTCCCGCATTTTCCGCGCAACATAGAGATGAGGTTCGAGTTGTTTTCTTCCTGTTTTCTGTTCAAATACATAGGCATAAAATAGCGTCTGCACCATGGCCTTATTTTCGGTGTTGGGAGCAAATACCTGATCGATTTCTTTGAATAGGATCGAATCTCCGCCCGTTTTGTAATCGACAATTCTACTGATAATACGCTCGTCGTGGGTTACCACCTCATCTACACGGTCAATAATACCGTATAGTGAGACTTGATGTTCTTCTCCATTGATCTTTAGCGGGAATGGCAAGATATAATCGGTATCGTTTTCAAGTTCAATAATCCGAAATGATTTATAGTTATTGATGTCATATTCGAGATACATTTTGACATACTCGGAGGCAATTTTCAGCATGATCCGCTGCAAGCTATTTAAATTCTTTTCTTCTTTTAATTCAATCTGATATTGAATGCCTATTTCTCGGGTCACATATGCCTCGATACGGCCTATCTGCCCTCGTAGAATATGTGTTGGCGTAAACTCCTGTTTTCCTTTGAAGGGTAGGAATATTTCCTCCATGACATTATGGATGACTGTTCCGAGCTTATTCATTTCAAATTCCTGAGACAGTGAAGGTGGCTCTTTGATGTTGGCAATATGTTTTAGGAAAAACTGTAATGGAGATTGCAGGTATGTCGTCAGTGCGGTCGCCGATATCTTTTTCTGGTTAACGATAAAGTCCTCATACATTTTTTTCCATATTTCACCACGCTTTTGGATAACGATCTCTTGCGCTTTATCTGCAAATTGGATAGGTTGTTGTTGAACTTTTCGGTCAAACTGAAATTTGCTTTCAAATTCTAGCTGTTTGATAAACCGGCTTTCTTCACCAGTGGAGCTTTCATCAACTAAACCATTGTAGAAAATATGTATTCCCTCACTGTATTGAAAATGGCGATAAAACAAATAGGCCGATAGGGCATTCTGATTTTCCAATATAGGAAGACCGTACGCGCTCCTCAGGCTATTGGGTATGAAGGTCGGTGAATTGGATGTTTTGGGTAGGATGCCCTCATTAGCTCCCAGGATATAGATATTGTCAAAATTTAAACAACGGCTTTCCAAGAGCCCCATGATTTGTATACCTTCGAGTGGGTCCCCTTCTATGGCGGAATTTATTGGAGCAATGGCTTTTTTTATCAAACCGATCTGGAAGCTTATACTTAACGGGGCCACGGTTTCAAAACCCAGTAAAAGCTGGTTCAAGGTTTTTTTTGTTTCGATTAGGAGATTGTTGTCAATTTGGCGGATACGCTCTTGAGATGAGATGCTATGTAAGAGATCATCGACGAGCAGGATGAGCGCTGGTACCAAATGAACTGAATTTTCGATAGGTACAAAAAACTGTGGTAAGGAGCTCTTGAAATGAAGCTCTTCCAATGTGATCTCGAAGAGTTGTTTGTCGGCAATCTCTTTTTGAATCTGAAGCTTATCTGCCAAAGAAACCATACTCAGGGGATGATTTATGAAGGTCTCTATGATTTGATAGGGAAGTTTGCGTCTTTTAAACTGTGATATCTCCAAATGTACCTCCATCCATAGATCCAGTATGCCATAAATAGGAGACTGCGTCAAGGGGTAGCCCGTAGTGATATTAGGTTTTACATCTGGTAAACTTTGCAGTAAAGGAACAAGTAGATTTTCATCTGCCAGAAGAATAGCGGAGGTCTGCTCCATGTTCTTGTGCTGTTCGAGGATATCATGCAGTAATTTTGTTTGGCTGATCTTGCCGGTACTCGCATATAGATTTACGGTTGAGGTTCTATTGCCAATAATATTCGGGCTATCGCCGAGGGCATTTACCAAGCCTGTTTGGAAAATATTTCGACGAATAAATAGCCCGGCCTCCTGCATGGTGTCTTCCAGGTAATAGGCATCAGCATCGAAGTAAAATAGCGCACGGCCTTCCTCTTGCCATTGCCTAAATAATTTTGCTTCGACTTTGTTTAAAGCATTGAAACCGACAAAAAGGATATGGTGGTAGGATGATGCAAACTGCTGATGTGTAGCCTTGCCTTCAGCTAGATCGCGGTAAATAGTTGGATAGTTGGTTTGTCCTTCTGTTTTAAGCTTTTCCTTAAATTGACTATACAATACAGGTAGTCTTTTCCAAAGTTGCAGAAAGCGCTCTTGTACGCCACTATGTCCAGCAATGGAAAAAGACTGCCAAAATTGACGTATAAATCCTTGCTGTTCTTGGGTTAGATGTTGAAAAGCAATGTCGATTTTGGTGTTGTCATAAAGTTCTAGATAGATCTGCTCAATAGGAACGAGATCGTAATCGAGCTGGCCGAAGTCACTCAGTATTATTTCGGCAATTGGATAAAACTCTTCCAATGTTTCTGGCTGTTTTCCTTCAATCACCAATAACTCATTATGGATATTAAAAAGGTGGAAAAATTGTGTCAAAGGACTGGCTTCTGTATCATCGGTCGAACGTCTAAAAAATTCCTGAATTGTAAAAAACTGAGGAGACCAGATTGCCTGTCCATATACTTCAGAAAGATGTTTTTTGAGATAGGTAATTGGCCTTTTATTATTAAAGACGATGGCAATCTCACTCAGATCGTTTCCAAAACGCTTTTGAATATCTGTTGCTACTAATTTTAGAAAGGCTGTCTGCATCGTGCTATTATTTTACTTCAGTTAATTGATTTGATTTTGCATAATAGAGAAAAGCCCTAACATTGTTGTAGCCTAGATTCTCTAGATTTTTTTTGTAGTTATCGACTTGATACTGATGTCCGATATAGTCTGTCTGCGTAAACTTAAAATCGAGTACGATTGTTTCTTCTTTGGAAGTGAAGACCTTATCAGGCCGGATGGTTTCGCCCTTAGCGGTAATGATACTTGCCTCATTCCAGATCTTATAGTTTCCGGTAAGCCATTTATTAATGACGGGATGCTTCCAGATTTGGTTGATTTCGTGCATGAGAAAGGGTTGTTCCTCCTTGGAGAGAATACCTTCCTGGATCAGTTGGCCAACCAGTTTATGGATGTCTTCTTCGTTTGAAATCTGAGCCATAATATCGTGTGCCAATATGCCATACTGTGCCGCTTTTTCCAACATCATAATATCATTGATACTTCGCGTACTCGCTTTTTCCAGAGCCATTTCCAGTTCTTTGGAAATGGGATAATGGCTCAGCGAAATAATACTGTCATTACGCGACAGCGCTTTTCTTTTTTGGATGATCTGATCAATAAATAGGACTTTATTTTCGAGTTTAAACGGAGATTCTGGAGTATCTAAGACTTGGAAGAGCACATCGCTGATATATTCGTCTTTGGTATCATAGCCTGTAATCTCTCCTGTCTTTTTGTCGACAGATTCTTTAAAGCACGGAGCAGTAATATAAAGGTGTTCAACGGCGCGGGTTGTTGCCACATAGAACGTGTTAAGGGCGTCCATGTAGTTGAATAGCATCTCTTCAAAATATTGTTTGAAAAATATAGATTTGCCGACCGTAGATGTGTATTTGATTGGAATTTTCCCCAATTGGGCAAAAGGAGTTTCGGATGTCTCGATCCAAAAATCGCCATTGATCATGCCGTCGAGATCCCATGAACAAAATGGAATCATAACCACGTCATAAGCCAGTCCTTTTGATTTGTGTATTGTCGTTACTTCAATCGCATTAATTTCTCCATTGGAAGGGAGTACAGCCCGGTTGCCATCTTCTTCCCAGAACTCTAAGAACTGTATAATGCCACGTTCGCCATTGGTGGAAAACGTTGAGATCATATCTTTGAATGCGAGAAGGTAAGGGAGGTGAATATTGTCCGTGGTTGTGAAACCGTAGATTTCAATAAGCTTTTCAATCAAGTGGACCAATGGCTGTTTCTGCGCCATTTCCCAGGAGTCAATCAGCGCCTCAGGGAGATAATCTTGAAGTGCGCGGATGTCGTTGCCGGCAAATTTTAACCATGCATTCTGATCAACTGTATTATTCTGTATATGCTGATAGAGATAGACTATCTTTGCTTTATGAATGGTATGTTTCTCGGAATTATAGACCAATGCTTTCAGCGTTTCGATCAGTAGGAGAACAGCATCATTGCTGGCTAGCGACAGCGCATCTCCTGATATGACTTCAAACCTGAGCTGTTGCTGTTTTTTGAAATCCATGAGTTTTTCGATAACCAACTTAGCTTGTGAATTACTACGCACTAAAATACCGATCTGTTGGGGTTGATAGCGTTTGTCGAGTAGCCATTCGCTTATTTTTTGGCATAAATTGACGAGCGATTCTTCGATTACCTGATTTCTTCTGTAACGTCCGTCAGTAACTGGAATGTAAGCGATCTCAATAGAACCTGATTGGTCAAGTTTTCCTTGTTTATGGTCAGGCACCTCCTGTTGGCTGTTTTCATACGCTTTGACAAGCATGCTATCATTGCCCGAGGAAGCCCACCACTGTTTGCCTTTTTCATCCAGGCTTTCGGATACTTTTTCATTTAATACCTGTTGCAAATGTTTTGGAATACTGCTAAATAGGTAATTGTTTAAATGGATAATATTTGGAAGACTTCTAAAATTGGTATCGAGGCTTCCGTTTTCGATAAAGGTTGTTTTGTTATCGTCGTCCAAGTGAAAGGCTTGGACAATCTGTTGTTCTACCTGTTGGAGTAGTATTCGCCAATCGCCATTTCGCCAGCGATAGATGCTTTGTTTAACATCACCTACAATCAGGTGTTCGCTGACGGTACCTTTGGCATCTGCCAATGCATTGATCAGTAATGGACTATAGTTTTTCCATTGAATGCGCGAAGTATCCTGAAATTCGTCAAACAAAAAGTAGTTAAAGCGATTGCCGATTTTCTCCCAGATAAATGTTGGGTCGCTATTTTCATCAATTCCGAGCTTGTTTAACAGAATCTGAGAATCGGAAATTAACTGGGCACCATTATCGCGTCGCCACTGTGTCAGTAAATCGCTCATTTCTTTGAGTAAACGCAGGTAATAGAGGTTATTCTGTACTGCTTGATAGGCAATGTAAGCGGATAGGTTGTCGTGTAACTTTTGGAAGGATGCCAAGATCGGGTTAAATGCAGCCATAAGATCATGACGTATATTTTTATCACTATCCGTAAATGCATCTTCATTGTCGATTAACAGAAGGTATTTTTCTATTATCTTGGCAATTTCAGAAGCGCTCAGTTTTTCCGTCTTTTTACTGGTTTTGCTGGCTGAGATTATTTTATTGCGCGATTTACCCTTCAGGTCATTTTCAGTGAGGTTGAATTTTTTGAATGTCTCACTAAACGCTTCAATTGTCATGGATAGCGCTTCGGTAAATGCGCTTATCTTCTGTTCAATCTCCTGATTGAGGAGATTAAAAACCTCCTTGGGATTTGCCGAGTTGATGTAACTATCAAATTCCTGGAAATTTTCAGAAAAAATAAGGCTCGCTAAGCTCATTAATTGCTGACGGTAGTTCCAATTTTCATTTTTTGCTATCTTCTTTTCAGCATAAGTTATAATCCAATCGAGTAGATCGGGTCGCTCATCCAGTAATTGATTGAGCATGACTGTCAGCTCATTTTTCACTTTATTGACGTTCATTTCAATCTTGTAAGCTGCATCAAGATTGAGTTCATACGTAAATGCACGGATGACCTTTTGGGAGAAACCATCAATTGTACTTATCGTAAAATGACTATAATCATGTAGGATACGACGATAAACACGGTGAGCTTTCTCCTGCACAAGGTGTGACGTCCAACCTGGCTGTTGTGCCAGTAATAACTTTCTGAAATCTTCAATTTTAGGACTAGGGTGGCCTGTTGCCAGGCCATGGAGTACCGTTAGGATACGTTCCTTCATCTCGGCAGTTGCCTTATTGGTGAATGTCACCGCCAAAATTTCCTTGTAGCTATTCTCGTTGGATAGGAGGAGGGTGAGATAGTGTAAAGTTAAGCTAAAGGTTTTCCCCGAACCGGCAGAAGCTTTGAGTATTTTTAATGGCGCAACGGATTTCATAGAATGAAGGTAGAAAGTAAAAAGTGAATTGGCAAAAATGGCGAAGATTATTTTAATTGAGAAAAACAGACGTAATTTGAATCTAATTTATTAACCAAATTATCGTTTATGATATATACATGGTGACGTAATATGATGAGTTGATTACCTTTGGACGAAGCTAACAGCTGTACAAATTACGTTGGTGTTGACGGCAGAGCTCGTGTAATGATGTATGTTTTAAAAGGGGGGCAAGATGTTAAGGATGTCATTTTCAGTGAATTTTATAAAATCATGTTTATGATTAGAAAAAAATAACTATCTTTGCATCCCCTCTAGTATGAAGCTCGGGGGATATGTTGAATACATAAAATAAATTAAAAAATGGCAACTAAAATCAGATTGCAAAGACACGGTAAAAAAGGACGTCCTTTTTACCACGTAGTCGTAGCGGATTCTCGCGCTCCACGTGACGGTAAATTCATCGAACGTATTGGTTCTTACAACCCAAACACTAATCCAGCAACGATTGTTTTGGATTTTGAAAAAGCTTTGGATTGGATGAATAAAGGTGCTCAACCGACTGACACAGCTCGCGCTATCCTTTCTTACAAAGGTGTTCTTTACAAAAAACACTTGCAAGGTGGTGTGAAAAAAGGTGCTTTTGATGAAGCTGCTGCTGAAGCTAAATTTGCAGCTTGGACTGAAGCTAATGATGCAAGAATCTCTGGTAAAAAAGATGGTTTAGCACAAACTAAAGCTGATGCTAAAAATGCTGCTTTAGCTGCTGAAGCTAAGAAAAAAGAAGAAAAAGCTGCTGCTGTAGCTGCTAAAAATGCTCCTGTAGCGGAAGAAACTCCTGCTGAAGAGACTGAAGCTCCTGCATCAGAAGAAACTGAAGGTTAATTCTTTCATAAAGTATTCGAGAAAGCCGACTCAACCTTGAGCCGGCTTTTTTTGAAACAGCCAATAGGCTAATAGTTTGCCATTATCATGTCTTACATCTAATTGCCAAATACGAAAATATGACTATTGATCAAAGCTTTTACATCGGTTATATCAGCAAAACAAGAGGGCTTAAAGGGGAAGTACAGCTATTTTTTGAGTTCGAAGAATACGAGAGTTTGGATATGGACGTCGTCTTCGTGGAAGTGAACAAAAAGCTTGTTCCTTATTTTGTTGACGTCATCAAATTTCAAAAGAACAGCACCGCTTATGTGACATTCGAGGATGTGGATCATATTGATAAGGCTCAAATACTTGTGCGTAAAAAGCTATATCTTTCCAATGATAAAATGCCGGAGCGTGATCCAGATGATTTTAGATATACGGATTTAATCGGCTTTTTAGTAATTGATGAAAACCATGGTGAACTGGGGAGAATAACAGATGTTCAGGAATTTCCACAACAATTTGTTGCTACCGTAGATATGGATGGCAAGGAGCTGATGTTCCCGCTTTCGGACGATTTGATCTTAGGTATCGATGGCGAAGAGGAGATTATTGAAGTTGAATTGCCAGAGGGCTTGGTGGATCTCTATAAAGAATAAGCTATCCCCGAGCTTAATTCAAATGAATAGCGGTATACTATAACTATTGCAGTAATTTCTTATCTTGGTCCGTGTATTATTGTTGGCCATAATTATTCATTGATATTGAAACCGTTATTACTGCTGCTATTCGCATTTTCGTTATCTTCCTGTACTTTCTTTAGCAAGAAAAAGGCGTTTCCTGAAGGCAATTACCAAATGATATTTGGTTATTCGAATGAGGAGTATAAAAAATTAAAAAGCGAATCTTCCAAAAATGTGGAGGCAGATGTCTATGGTAATGACCCAATGCTATACCGATCTTTTCTCTCCCTCCATGATAAAGACCAATTTGTCCTAGCCATCGATGACATATTACTCTTCGGGAAGTATAGATTCAACGGCGACCGATTAGAGTTGACGGACGAGAAAAAAGGTAGCATCGGATTGGATATTGTTAAGGTAAAACAAGATTTTATTCAGCTGAGAGGTGATTTTTCACAGTTTAACTCCGAGCGTGTGCCTACTACCGAAAGACTTTATCTCAATTTTGCTTTAGATAAAACCCCTATACGCGAGACGCCAAGCAAATTTGACAGTCAAGTGAACTTGTGGCGGAATGCTCCCGTAAGAACAGAAAGTGAAAAAGAGATCAAGGCGAGGGCATTGAATTTTGTTGATTATTCTATCGCTTACTTTCAACATATATCGAGTTCTGGTACACATCACGATTATCGAATGGATGGTGTTGAATCGCCAATTATTTATGCGGAGAACGGTATTGTGCTGAAGGCGTGGAAAGATGTGCCCGAGTCGTGGAAAGCGTTGTTTTACAATGAACAAAATGCATTGATCGCTTATCGCTATTTATTTGATGGCTTTAAATATGGATCGAAAGAGGAATACCATGTAACAGGACTTCTATTAATCACGTTTTATCTCAAAAATCTACGGAATTCCCTAGCAACGCATCATTAGCCGATCCTGTTGTGGCGTAGTCAATCTGTTGGCTGTCAATGATCCTCGATCGTTAATTTTATCTGTTTTTTAGGTCTTTAAGTTTTGGTGGAGCGTAAATTCCTGTTATTACCTGGAAATAAACCTGAAGCCGTATTTATTGCGGTCTTTTCGCTGCCTTTTAAGCCTTTTCGAAAAAATATTTTTGTCTTTTGATTTTTTAAAACGATATTAGCAATGCTTATAGAGAAAGGCCGAGGGAATAGACCCGTTGAAGCCTTAGCAACCTGTATTGTTCAAGGTGCTAAATTCTACCCTACTCCATGTGGGAAAGATAAGTTACATGAAGATCAACGATTCCTCGACGTGTGCGTTTCGATATAAGCCAACCAAACTAAAAAACAGTTTTTTTAATGAAGATTATCGATCATATCCAGAATGCCAAAGGAAAAACATTGTTTTCTTTTGAGCTATTGCCACCGGCGAAAGGACAGGGCATCCAAAGTATTTTTAAAACCATGGATGAACTGATGGAGTTTAAACCTCCTTTTATCGACGTAACTTACCACCGGGAAGATTATATCTATAAAGAGCATGCAAGTGGATTACTGGAACGCGTTTCCTATCGCAAACGTCCTGGGACAGTGGCGATATGTGCAGCAATCATGAATAAATATAAAGTTGATGCAGTACCCCATTTGATATGTGGTGGTTTTACTAAGGAGGAAACCGAAAATGCACTGATCGATTTGAACTTCCTGGGCATAGATAATGTCTTGGTATTGCGCGGAGATGCACGTAAGGGCGATGCTGATTTTATTCCAACGGATGGTGGACATGCTTTTGCAACAGACTTATTGCAACAGGTTACTGATATGAATAAAGGAAAGTATCTTCATGAGGATATTGTCACTTCAGAAAAAACTGATTTTTGTATCGGTGTTGCAGGTTACCCCGAAAAACACTTTGAATCACCGAATTTTAATACTGACTTTAAATATCTGAAACAAAAAGTCGATATGGGGGCGGAATTTATAGTAACTCAAATGTTTTTTAATGTCGAAAAATATAAGGAATTTGTTACTAAATGTAGAGATAATGGAATCCATGTGCCTATTATTCCAGGATTAAAGCCACTGACAACTAAAAAGCAACTCGTGACCTTACCAAGAATATTTCATCTGGATATTCCAGAAGAACTGAGCGATGCTGTTTCGGCATGTAAAACAAATGCCGACGTCAGACAAGTCGGAGAAGAGTGGTTGGTACAACAATGTCAGGAGCTGATCAAGTTTGGCGCTCCGGTTCTACATTTCTATACGATGAGTAATCCGGGGCCAACAAAGAAAATTGTACAAAAACTAGCTTAACTCATAAAAATACCAGGTAAAGGGAGCTGATAAGCTCCCTTTTTCATTTTTAAGATATTCTATAATTGACCTTATAGCCCAGTCGTCGTGTTTATGACTTATTCTTTTAATTGAGTGGAAGCGACAGTGTATTTATTGTCAAGTACTTGTGTTAAATAGTGTTAATTAACATCCTGAAATCAGGATAACTTTTTACATTAATGTGCTATAAAGGATTTAATAAAAAACCAATTGACCTTATGACGTACAACAGAATAAATTCTCTACTGGGTTTTGCTTGTGGACTCATTGCCACATGTGTATATATTGCTACCGTGGAAAAGACGGTAAGCTGGTGGGATTGTGGTGAATTCATTGCCTGTGCTTACAAGCTGGAAGTAGCACACCAACCTGGGGCACCCTTATTTCTTCTGATTCAAAATATATTTTCTAACCTGGCTTTGGGTAATGCCGGTAAAATCGCCTATTGGATGAATATCGGATCGGCAATTTGCAGCGGGCTTACGGTTACATTTTTATTTTGGACCATAACAGCAATTGCCAAGAAGATACTCCGCGAAGACAAATGCATACCCTTATCCAACAGCTTGCAGATTTTCGGAGTAGGAATTGTTGGTGCAATGGCATTTAGTTTTAGCGATTCATTTTGGTATTCGGCTGTAGAATCCGAAGTTTATGCGATGTCGTCCTTGTGTACAGCAGTTGTGTTTTGGGGAATACTAAAATGGGAAGCTCGTGCTGATGAAGAAGGTAGTGACCGTTGGCTGGTATTTATCGGTTTTGTTATGGGGCTTTCTATTGGCGTTCATTTATTGAATCTTCTTGCTATCCCAGCGATAGCGATGGTTGTCTATTTCAGAAAAGCAACTCAGGTGAGTGGAAAGGGTACCTTAAAAGCTTTTGTCGTAGGTGTACTGATCCTGGGGGCTGTTTTGTGGGGTATTATACAATGGTTGGTTGGCCTGGCAGCTAAAGTTGACCTTGTATTTGTAAATTCACTTGGAATGGGATTTGGTTCCGGCATTTTCTTCTCATGTGCATTACTATTAGGCTCGATAGTTTACGGTTTGTATTATTCGCATACAAAGCACAAATACACGCTCAACACCGCTTTGTTAGTTTTTTGTTTTGTTTTATTTGGATACAGTTCCTACACCATGGTCATGATCCGGGCAAAAGCAAACCCATCCTTAAATAATAATGCACCGGATAATGTATTTTCGTTTTTGGGCTATTTGAGCAGGGAACAATATATTCGAGAACCATTACTCAAAGGTCCGTATTATGATTCGCAAGTGGTTGGTGTAAAGAGTAAGACAGGCTATCGGAAGGATCAATCGGCGTATGTTCCCTTCACACAGGTAGACAAATATCAATTTGATAAGGAAACCTTTTTCCCGCGTATCTATAGCCAAGATGGAAGCCATCAAGCCTATTATAGAAGTTACCTCAATTTGAAAGAAGGGCAACAGCCAACGTTCTCCGATAATTTTAAGTTCTTTTTCAATTTTCAGCTTGGCGATATGTATACCCGGTATTTCTTATGGAATTTTGTCGGTAGACAGAATGATAAGCAAGGGTATGGAACGTATAATGACGGGAATTGGCTGTCAGGAATCAAAACATTGGACAATTGGCGCCTGGGGGGCCAAGATAAACTTTCCCCAGCTCAAGAACATGATCCGAGCCGAAATACCTATTTCTTTCTGCCGCTGCTTTTGGGGATAGCTGGTGCGCTATGGTTGTATCGAAACAACAAGCCTTATACTTTGGTCGTAACCCTGCTGTTTGTATTTACGGGAATAGCGATTGTTGTTTACCTCAATCAAACGCCCATGCAACCCCGCGAACGGGATTATGCTTATGTGGGCTCTTTCTACGCCTTTGCAATCTGGATTGGACTGGGGCTGATCGCATTGGTTCGTTTCTTCAAACGCTTTTTACGAACACACTATGCTTTGGCGACAGGTTTATCCTTTGCGTTGCTGGGTGGCCCCATTATTTTGGTTCATCAGAACTGGGACGACCATGATCGATCGGAGAAATCGCTGGCAAGGGATTTGGCGCGTAATTATCTTGAAGCCTGTGCTCCAAATGCGATTCTATTTACCTATGGCGATCATGATACATTTCCGGTGTGGTACTTACAGGAAGTGGAAGGTGTGCGTCCCGATGTGCGCGTGGTCGTCTTAAGTTATCTTACCGGTGATTGGTATATGCAACAGGCCAAGCAGCCGACTTATCGGGCAGCAGGTCTCCCCGTAACAATTCCGGCAGAAAAGACAAAAAAAGGTGTCCGTGATTATATTCCCTTTGTGGATAGGCAACTTGACGAAGCTGTTGATGCCGGTCAGTTATTACAATTTGTGACCTCAGATGATCCAGAATATAAAGTTCAATTGAGTTCCGGCGAGATGGAAAATTATTTCCCCTCAAGAAAAGTAAAACTGGACGTCGATAGAGCGGATGTCGTTAAGAAAAATGCAGTTCCATCTTATTTGCAGGAAGCTATTGTATCAACGATGGAATGGGAGATACCAACTGAACACCTAACAAGGGCTGATTTAACAATCTTATCGGTGCTTGAAAATAACCAATGGAACAGGCCCGTCTATTTTTCAAATATGTTGCCAAGTGATCTTAAATTAGGTTTAGATAAATATCTTGTTAATGAAGGTTTCACGTCTAGACTGATGCCGGTCGCCGCTACAGAAGAGTCAACTGAAAAGCAAAGTGGGCAAGCCGGACTAGTGAACATGGAAGCTTTATATCATAATATTATGCACACGTATAATTGGGGGAATATAAAAAATGCTCGATATGTTGATACGGATTCATTCCGCTTTTCAAGCATGTATGCAAGAGATATTTTTGGAAAAGCAGCGCGTCTGTTATTGGCTAATGGCCGAATAAAACAAGCGGGAGAAGTTGCTAAAAAGGCATATGATCAATTACCGGCGCGCGTGTATGCTATGTCAGATGCGGTAAACTATGCTGATATTATTGATAGTCTATATCGTTCTGGACAACCTCAGCTCGCCAATAATATGATGGATCGAAATCTAAATTATGTAGCTGAACATATGGAATATTTGCATCAACTCGTAGTGGATAAGAAAAATTTAAGTTTCGAATGGAATGATATTCAGGTTGGATTGGACTCGGTAGACCGCTACCGTAAAATTTTATCGGATGCGAAAGAGGATAAACGATTGGCACGCGTTGAGGGCTTAAGGCGTCAATATCAAAACTGGTATGGTCTAGAGTAATGCTTTTAACAAACGAAACCAAATTATTGGGTTTGGCTCAATGGTAACTGGATGAATATGCTTGAGGTGATGAACCAGATGAGGCCGTTTTCATATACTGAAAGCGGCCTCGATACATATAGGATAGGGAAATGAGCCAAATGATTAAAATTTCATGCCTACTCCAAAGCCAAGCAGAAAGGGATTTATATCAACTTTTGCTGGTATGGATAAGTTGGGAGCTAAGTTGGATGCATCCACATTCACATCTGTCTTTAACAGAATATATTTAGCATCTAAATTCACAAAGTATTTGTCAGATAGCTTAAAATCAATCCCAAGTTGGGTAGCGAAGCCAAAAGCATTGTCGTATTTCACATTCTTTACAGTGGATCCAGCATTAGCACTATAGAATATCGTGTAATTTATCCCTGCGCCCACATAAGGTTTTATAGCTCCGTCGGGGAAGAAGTGATATTGTGCTGTAAGCGTAGGAGGAAGAAGCCATACGCTGCCTAGATCGACATTACTGGAGGAACTTCCACCAATCGCAGTTAAATCTGAACCTGTTGTATGCACCTTATGTTTTGTCGTTCCAAGAATCAATTCCGCCGCAATGTTTTTTGTAAAAAAATAGGTGAAGTCGAGTTCAGGAATAAATTTTGTGTTGATATCCACGTCTCCGCCTATCGTGTTAATAGTAGCCGATTCGTTTGGCATGACTGCCACTCCTCTAAGTCTCATTTGCCAACGTTGATTAGGGATTGTTTGTGCTTGTAAACTTAGTGCTCCTAAAGTAAGTGTCAATGCGATTAAAAATAACTTTTTCATATCGTTAAGGGTATTTGTTTGACGTAAAACTATTGCTAAAATCAAGGCAAAAGAGTGACGATAATCAAGTTGAAAAATGAATGATATAATGCTCGGAGTAGTGTACATGACGTACCTTTATAAATTATTGTCAAAAAAACACAGCTGTGTATGTTTTGACTCTGGGGGTATATTATTTGTCAGTCTTGAATAAAGCCTGAATTTTTGAAGGCTATATTACTTGTTGGAGGAAAAGCAAAAGTTTAGGATGATCTCATGTTTTATAGTGCTCCGTAATTTAAAAAAGCGATGTGAAGAAATTGGTGGTGCTTCGAAATTTTTTTAGGAAGAATGTCAACGTTAGGTCCATGTGTGGTATAATAAAATCCCATTAACTAAAAGAGGTCGGAATCACTTCCGACCTCTTTTAGTTAAGAATAAATCTTTTATGCATTTTTCTTGACCTCTTTACCCCAAGAATCTTTCAGTGTAACCGTACGGTTAAAGACTAATTGGGAAGGGGTAGAATGCGTATCTAAGGTAAAATACCCCAGTCGTATAAATTGATAACCCTTTCCTGGAGTTGCATGTGTTAGATCAGGTTCAATATAAGCGCGTTCAATAACATGCAAGCTTTCTGGGTTAATCGATGCTTTAAAATCTTCTGCAGCAGCAGGGTTTTCATCATTGAACAATCTGTCGTACAATCTCACTTCGGCTTCTTTCGCATGTGGAACCGAGATCCAGTGGATTGTTCCTTTTACTTTCAACCCAGAAGTATCTTCTCCTGATTTAGAATTTGGAACATATGTACAATGCACTTCCGTTATTTTGCCATTTTCATCTTTCACAAAATCGTGACAGGTGACGATGTAAGCATGTTTCAAACGCACAGAAAGCCCAGGGCCTAAACGGAAGAATTTTTTTGGCGCATCTTCCATAAAATCATCGCGTTCTATCCAAAGTTCTTTTGTAAATGGAATGGAGCGTGAGCCTTCACCACCTTCAACTTCTGGATTGTTTTCACCGATAAGTTCCTCTACCTGGCCCTCAGGATAGTTTGTGATCACCAATTTGATCGGATCTAGAACAGCCATTCTGCGCCATGCCGTTTTATTGAGATCCTCACGGATGCAGAATTCCAGAAGACTGACATCGATCATATTTTCGCGTTTTTGAACACCGATTTTCTCACAAAAGTTGCGGATACTCGCAGGTGTATAACCTCTTCTTCGTAATCCTGAGATTGTAGGCATACGCGGATCGTCCCAGCTTTCAACAAATTTGTCATTAACTAATTGCAGCAATTTGCGTTTACTCATGACGGTATAGGTCATATTCAAACGTGCAAATTCGTATTGTTTAGAAGGGAAAATCTCCAATTTATCAATACACCAATCATAAAGTGGACGGTGTGGGATAAATTCCAATGTACAGATCGAATGTGTAATTTTCTCGATAGAATCGGATTGCCCGTGTGCAAAATCATACATCGGATAGATGCACCATTGATCGCCAGTTCTATGGTGGTGAGCGTGTTTGATGCGGTACAACAAAGGGTCACGCATATGCATATTCGGACTAGCTAAATCGATCTTTGCCCGAAGTACTTTTTCGCCGTCTTTGTATTTACCGGCACGCATTGCTGCGAATAAGGTTAGATTTTCCTCAATAGGCCTGTCGCGGTAAGGCGTTGGCACTCCCGGTTCTGTTGGAGTACCTTTTGCTGCTGCAATTTCTTCAGCTGTGCTATCGTCAACGTATGCTAAACCTTTTTTTATTAGTTCAACGGCATAGCTGTATAATGTCTCAAAATAATCTGAAGTATATAATTCCGCTGCCCACTGGAATCCAAGCCATTGAATATCTTTCTTGATACTTTCAACATACTCCGTATCCTCAGTGACAGGGTTAGTGTCATCAAAACGTAGATTAGTCTTGCCATTATACTGCTGGGCTAATCCGAAGTTCAAGCAGATGGATTTGGCGTGACCAATGTGGAGGTAACCATTTGGCTCAGGAGGGAAACGTGTCAATACACGTCCGCCATGCTTTCCTGTACGAAGATCCTCTTCGACAATTTCCTCGATAAAATTTAATGATTTTTCTTCACTCATAGTACAAAGTTAATTATTCGCGACGAGATATTTGCTAGGAGATCGTAGATATTCGGTTCAGAATAAACAGTGGGATATGCTTACTGTAGAGCCTATAAAGCGCATTGTTAATCACCTTTGGATCTAGCATAAAAAAGGGGCAATTTGCCCCTTTATACCGATTATTATGACTATGCTATTTGTACGAGAAGATTTCGCCAAGCTCATCATTGTTGGTGAAAGTACAATGCTGGTCGATCAATTCTCCAGTACCGATATTGATAATCATACCATGCACTGCAAGATCATTACGTTCTTTCCATGCATTTTGAATGATTGAGGTGGAACAAAGGTTAAAAACTTGCTCTTTTACATTAAGTTCGATTAAGCGATTTACTTTTTCTTCGTGCTCTTCAATCGCATCAATCTCAGCGCTATGTAAGCGATATACATCTTTGATATGGCCAAGCCAATTGTCGATAATACCATATTGCTTGCGGCTTAGAGAGGCAGCTACACCACCACAACCGTAGTGGCCCGCGATAATGACATGTTTTACTTTTAAAACATTGACCGCATAGTCTAACACCGACAGCATACTCATATCAGAGTGAATAACCATGTTGGCAATATTACGGTGTACAAATACCTCGCCCGGCTTTGTGCCTGTCAATTCATTAGCGGGTACTCGGCTATCTGCACAGCCGATCCAAAGAATTTCTGGATTCTGCCCTTTGGCAAGCTGCTGGAAACGCCCTGTTACGTCATTTTTCACAAATTCCATCCACTCTTTATTCCCTTTAATGATATTGTCAAATCCGATTATTAAATCTTTATTTTCCATATTTTTCTTATTTCACTCTTGCCCGCAGGCATCGTTTCTATTTTATGCTAGTATATACAAATGTCTAAATTCATTGTTTACTTCAAACAACTTATTTTCATTGAATAACTGTTCCTGATCTCAATGAAACACCACTGCCGTCCCGACAGGATCTTTCATACACTATGATCTCTGGCAAAGCTTCTATCCAATGATGAATGTTTTGGTGCTAGGAAGGCTTTTTATAAACAACCTGCAAAAGTTCAATGTCTTTTCCTTTGCTTCTTGCATTCTGTTCAAAATCTTTGATGACTTCAATAACATCTTTATCGATAAATTTACTGAATGTCCCATCAATGCGGATCTTGCTGATCGATTTTGGTAAGCTGTATAATTTTTGTTGAATAGGAACTTTATTCAAAAATGATACTTCTTCAGCTAATGTAATGATAGCTTTATCTTCGTCGTTGTCTCTTTCAATATTGTATTTAAACGCATTTTTCATATTTGCTTTCAAGATATAGCAGGTTGCGACGACAATTCCTATACCTACCCCCATCAGCAAATCGGTAAAAACAATGGCTACAATGGTAACACAAAATGGGATAAATTGATCTAAACCTTTTTTGTACATGGAGGTGAACAGGCTTGGTTTTGCTAATTTATATCCTGTATGAAGGAGAATGGCGGCTAGACAGGCTAGTGGAATCATATTTAGCATTGTCGGGATTGCCAGCATAGCGACCAAAAGCCAAAGACCATGCATAATGGCAGATTGTCTCGTTTTTCCTCCCGCATTGACGTTTGCCGATGAGCGAACGATAACAGATGTTAAGGGTAGGCCCCCTAAAAGTCCGCTGGTCATATTACCGATTCCCTGCGCAACAAGTTCGCGGTTGGTTGGTGTATTTCTTTTGTAAGGATCTATTTTATCCACAGCTTCGATGCTCAATAAGGTTTCAAGGCTAGCGATAATCGCAATGGTAAACGCCGCAATCCACACCTCTTTGTTCACTACCTGTGTAAAATCCGGAAGTGTAAATAAACCCGTGAACTCCGAGAAAGAACCTACAACCGGAACTAAAACAAATTGCTTTTCATGCAATTGGAATGCTGATCCGTTGAAAAGGTAAGCTAAGCTGACACCTAAAATTACCACCACCAACGGGGCTGGAACTTTATTGAGCTTTGGAATCGCTGGCCAAAAGATAAGAATCGCTAAAGACAGCGCACAGATGGTCAATGCACCAAAGTTGATTGCTGAGACTATCGTGTCAAAATAAGCACCGATACCATGCCCATTGTTCACTTCAAAGGCATGTGATTCCACCAAACCCAATGCTAAAGGAATTTGTTTCATGATAATCGTAATACCGATTGCCGCAAGCATCCCTACAATGACTGCTGAGGGGAAATAATTGCCTATCATTCCAGCTTTTAATATACCCAGAATGATTTGTATTATGCCAGCAATAACGACGGCAAGTAGAAAGGTTTCATATGCACCTAGGCTTTGAATAGCACCTAAGACTATAACAGTTAGACCGGCAGCTGGTCCACTTACACTGAGTGGTGATTTACTGATGGAAGCGACCACGATTCCACCAATTACACCTGTCAATAATCCTGCAAACAATGGCGCACCTGAGGCCATTGCAATTCCCAAACATAATGGAAGTGCCACCAAAAACACCACAACACTAGCAGGGAAGTCATATTTTAAGTCTCTTTTCGATAATTTTAGAAAAGCCGACGTACGAGTTCCAAACATAAAATTTGTGTTTATCTGTAAATAAAGTTTTCATTAAGCAACTATCAATAGCTGCAGCAATAACGCATCGAGAGCTTATTGTCCCGGAGCATCAACGCACCCACTGCACTCAAAAGGTCAACAATAGACCGATCGTGCCAGCGTAAAGAATGCTTAAGAAAAATCAAGAATGCGTACACGCTTTTTCTTTCGCGTGCAGGTCGATAGGAAAACATCCCGATAGGATGTCATTATACGTTAGGAGGGGGTGTTGGAACCGTAGGATGAAAAGCTAGAATGCTTTTCTCATTTTTAAGATAATTCTTTTGTTTTCCTTGGTTCTCAACGATTATAGTTTCGAATACAATAGGTTCTTCTGACTTCGTATTGAAAAATTTTGAGGCCGTCTCGAGTGTATCATTACTCGCGCCATTATTGTTCTCGATTTCCAGTTGTAAAACAACCTGTAAGATTGTACTTTGATCTAAACTATTGGAAAAAATAGGTGAAATAGATATAGCCATCTTTGTGAAAAAGATGATCGCGCAAAGGAACGCTGCCACAAATCTAAACCGCTTATTTAACATTTTTTATTACCTTTAGTTTTACTGTTTTACATCGTAAAAATAGCAATTCCATGTTAAATTCAAATTAATAGTGCACTAAAAAATATATTTTGGCACTAAATTGTGACGAAGAAATTATTTTTATGAAACGTTTTTCAATGTTTATTGATTTATACATTTAAAGCCTTAGGTATGGCAAATAAAGAACAATTTATTGAGCAAGTAAAGGTATCCTATAACCCCAAAGGAGCATTCATTTATCTGGGTGCAGGGATTCTGAATGGGGAAATTCAATCTGAAGCAAAAGTGAATTTGGCGTTGAAAATGATGAACCGTCACGGACTTATTGCTGGCGCTACAGGCACAGGTAAAACGCGTACGTTACAGTTAATCGCCGAGCAATTGTCGGATGCCGCTGTACCTGTATTTATGCTGGATGTCAAAGGCGACTTATCAGGTTTAGCAGAGCCAGGACTGACTAATCAGGCACTTATTGACCGCGGAAGTGCTGTGGGCATACCATTTGAGCCATCATCGTTTCCCGTTGAATTGTACTCACTTTCTGGCAACAAAGGAATTCCTATGCGGATGACTGTAGAGGACTTTGGACCGGTATTGCTGGGCCGGATACTGGAGCTCAATGAAACGCAAACGGGCGTATTAGCGGCTATGTTTAAATATGCGCAGGATCAACAAATGCCTTTGATCGATTTTTCAGACACGAAGAAATTGCTTACCTACCTCTCGGAAGGACCGGGTAGCGAAGAGATAAAAAATGATTACGGTAAGATTAGCTCCGCCAGCTCGGGAACCATCTTACGTAAGATCGTTGCATTGGAACAGCAAGGTCTAGCGCATATTTTTGGTGAGAGAGAATTTGACATCAACGATTTGTTTCAAAAGGTAGATGGTAAGGGCGTGATTAGCTTATTAAATATCTCCGATGTACAAGACCAACCCATACTTTATTCTACATTTTTGTTAAGCTTACTGGCACAGCTGTTTAAAAATATGCCTGAGGTTGGCGATTTGGACAAACCTAAACTTGTCTTTTTCTTTGACGAAGCCCATCTACTGTTTAACGGAGCTCCTAAAGCCTTTCTCACACAGGTTGATCAGATCATTCGTCTTATTCGATCGAAAGGGATCGGGGTGTTCTTCTGTACACAGTCCCCAACCGATGTGCCAGAATCTGTATTGGCGCAGTTGGGAAATCGCGTACAACATGCCCTGCGTGCTTTTACACCCAACGATGCTGAAAACTTAAAGAAGATTGTTAAAACATATCCCAAATCCGACTTTTATGAAATTGATCAAGTCTTAACCTCCTTAGGGACAGGGCAGGCATTGATTACCGTATTGAATGATAAAGGTATCCCCACAGAGGTTGTTGCTACGCATTTGGTACCTGCCCGTGCCGTGATGGGGCCTGCAAGTGGCGCAACAATCCAACAAATGATCAATCAGTCTGATTTAAAAGTTAAATACCAAGAGCGGCAAGAAAATCGCTCTGCGGCTGAAATCATAGAAGAACGAATCCAGGCGGCAGCACAGGAAGAACAACGCGCGGCCCAGGAAAAAAAAGCGGAAAAAGCGAGTCGGCCCACTTCTCGAAGACAGACTCCTTTGGAAGCCGCACAACGAACTGCTACAACGACTTTAGCGCGCGAAGGGGTGAAGTTTTTGGGCAAATTAGCGGCGGGATTATTAAACGCATTCTTAAAAAAGAAATAATACTAATTTTTTGATCTTTTTCGTTTCAATACTATACCTTTGAGGGTAGCACTGAGCTTGCCGAAATTTGCTTTTAAAGGCAAATTTAGCTAAGTTTACCCACGAGAAGAAAATTCTATTAACGCAATTTAAATATGAGTAAACCAACCCTTTTGATTTTGGCAGCAGGAATGGCTAGCCGGTATGGTTCTTTAAAACAAGTAGATGGTTTTGGCCCACACGGCGAGACAATTATTGACTATTCAATTTACGATGCCATTCGCGCAGGATTTGGAAAAGTTGTATTCATTATCCGGGAAGAATTTCTGGAAAAAATGAAAGCAGTATTTGATGAAAAATTGAAGGGTAAAATAGAAGTAGATTATGCTTTTCAAGATTTTGACCTAACGAAATTTGGTGTCAATCATGTGATTGAAAGAACTAAACCTTGGGGTACAGCACATGCGGTGATGAGTGCCAAAGATAAAGTTAAGGAACCATTTTGTGTCATCAATGCAGATGATTTTTACGGGGCCGATTCTTTTCAAAAAATGGCTGAATTCTTAACGACCGAGGTTTCTGACCAGCAGATGTCATTAATGGGTTTTCAGGTTGGAAATACCATGTCTGATTATGGTTATGTCTCGCGTGGAGTATGTGAGGTGACGCCTTCTGGCCATATGGAAAGTGTAACTGAACGGACAAATATATATTATAAAGGCGAAGGGGATAACCGCAAAATCGTGTACGAGGAAAATGGGGTGGAAACGGATCTTGATCCGAAAACGCGTGTTTCAATGAACTTTTGGGGTTTTACACCAAAAATTTTCGAAGTAGCACAAGCGATGTTCCCTGCTTTTGTTGATGAAAACAAAGAAAATTTAAAAGCTGAATTTTTTATTCCTTCCGTACCTGATTATATGGTTAAACATAAGTTGGCGGATTTCAAAGTAATTCCAACTTCATCGAAATGGTTTGGAGTAACCTATAAAGAGGATAAACCTATTGTACAAGAATCAATATCAAAATTGGTTGCGGATGGAGTCTATCCTGAAAAGTTATTTTAAGAGCTAAAAGAAATAGTTTATCTTTCACCTGTATTGCCAGCAATACAGGTTTTTTTTACCCCGTTTGGTAGATTAATGAGTAGAAATAGATCTTAGATGAAAAAAGTTCTTAAAGTGTTAGGTTATTTTATTTTAGGATTGTTTTCTTTTTGCGTGCTTTATATTGTCGCGGAATACAGTTTGTCGCGCATTTCAGCACCGCGAAAAGAAATCAACGGAGATAGGACAGTGCAGGTATTTGTCAAATCGAATGGCGTTCATACCGATATTGTATTACCGGTCGTCAATGAAGAGATGGATTGGTCGCAATTGTTTCCTTATGAAAATACGACCGGAAAACATCACGGATACCAATATGTTGGGATCGGCTGGGGGGACAAAGGATTTTATTTGGATACGCCCGAATGGAAGGATCTAAAAGCCTCGACCGCATTCATCGCTGCTTTCGGATTAGGCGAGTCCGCCATTCATGTGACCTATTATAATACCGTTCAGGAAGATGAATTATGTTTTTCTTACCAGATCAGTAGGTCACAATATCATGATTTGATACAATATATCAAACAATCATTAGACGGAAATCAAAACGAAGCTATTTTGGTAAAAACAAATGCACAATATGGGGATTCAGATGCATTTTATGAAGCGAAAGGTGCCTATAGTATGTTTTATTCCTGCAATACCTGGACAAATAATGCCTTAAAGAAGGCTGCAATGCCCGCTGGAATATGGGCTACATTCGATAAAGGAATATTAAGTCACTATAAAAACAAGCAATAGCTCGAAGCGTATAAAAAGTAGTTGTTGAATGTTGAGAAATCGATAAGCGACAGGGTTAAAATAAAAAAAGCTCCAGGATTAATGTCCCGGAGCTTTTTTTATAGGGAGGAGTGATTACTTCACTTCTTCGTAATCTACGTCAGTTACATCATCACCACCTTGGTTTCCACCTTGAGCTTGACCTGCATCACCTTGAGGTTGTTGTGCACCACCTTGAGAAGCAGCATACATTTCTTCAGAGGCAGCATTCCAAGCATTTTGCAATTCTTCAGAAGCAGCATCGATATCAGTAAAGTTTTTCGCTTCGTAAGCAGCTTTTAGTTTTGTTAAGCCAGCTTCAATTGGCGCTTTTTTATCTGCTGAAATTTTATCGCCATATTCTTTCAATTGTTTTTCAGTTGAGAAGATTAAAGCGTCAGCTGCATTTACTTTGTCAGCTTCTTCTTTCATTTTTTTGTCAGCATCAGCATTAGCTTCAGCTTCTTCTTTCATACGTTTGATTTCGTCATCAGACAAACCTGAAGATGCTTCAATGCGGATATTTTGTTCTTTTCCAGTAGCTTTATCTTTCGCAGATACTTTGATGATACCATTCGCATCAATATCAAAAGTAACTTCGATTTGAGGAACGCCACGAGGAGCTGGTGGAATGTCATTCAAATGGAAACGGCCGATTGTACGGTTTTGGTTTGCCATAGGACGCTCACCTTGTAAGATGTGAATTTCTACAGACGGCTGATTGTCTGAAGCAGTAGAGAACGTTTCCGATTTTTTAGTTGGAATTGTTGTATTTGCTTCGATCAATTTAGTCATCACACCACCCATTGTCTCAATACCCAATGAAAGTGGAGTTACATCCAATAATAAAACGTCTTTTACTTCACCTGTCAATACACCACCTTGGATAGCAGCACCTAAAGCGACAACTTCATCCGGGTTTACACCTTTAGAAGGCTCTTTTCCGAAGAATGCTTTTACCGCATCAACGATTGCAGGGATACGAGTAGAACCACCTACTAAGATAATTTCATCAATATCAGATTTGCTGAAACCAGCATTTTTCAATGCAGACTCACAAGGAGCAATTGTTCTCTTAATCAAGTCAGCTGCCAAAGCCTCAAATTTAGCGCGAGACAATGAACGAACTAAGTGTTTTGGACCAGTTGCATCAGCAGTGATATATGGCAAGTTGATTTCAGTAGAAGTTGCGCTTGATAACTCAATTTTCGCTTTCTCAGCAGCTTCTTTCAAACGTTGCAATGCCATTGGGTCTTTTTTCAAGTCAAAGCCATTGTTTTCGCTTTTGAATTCTTCATTCAACCAGTTGATGATTACGTTATCAAAGTCATCACCACCTAAGTGTGTGTCACCGTCAGTAGATTTAACCTCAAAGACTCCGTCACCTAATTCTAGTACAGAAACGTCATGAGTACCACCACCACAGTCAAACACAACAATTTTCATGTCTTTGTGTGCTTTGTCCAAACCATACGCTAAAGCTGCTGCTGTAGGTTCGTTGATGATACGTTTTACAGATAAACCAGCGATTTCACCAGCTTCTTTGGTTGCTTGACGTTGTGCGTCGTTGAAATACGCAGGAACTGTAATAACAGCTTCAGTTACTTCTTGACCTAAGAAATCTTCAGCTGTTTTCTTCATTTTTTGAAGAACCATAGCAGAGATCTCTTGTGGTGTATATTTGCGGTCGTCAATTTCTACACGAGGTGTGTTATTGTCACCTTTAACGATATTATAAGGTACGTGTTCAGCTTCTTTCAACGCTTCATCGTATGAAAGTCCCATAAAACGTTTGATGGAATAAATAGTTTTATGTGGGTTAGTAATTGCTTGACGCTTTGCTGGGTCCCCAACTTTGCGCTCGCCACCCTCTACGAAAGCTACGATCGAAGGAGTTGTACGTTTACCTTCGTTGTTCGTAATTACTACAGGCTCGTTACCTTCCATTACGGCAACACATGAGTTTGTAGTACCTAAGTCAATTCCTATAATTTTAGACATATCTTGTGTTTTAATTTTTTACTTAAACAAATCTATCACTCTATTATCAACCCTTATGCCAATCCAACTTTTTTTTAAAAAAATCACTATTTGTCATCTATTTGTCTTTAGGTACTGCCAAACTGACATTTTCAATACACCAGTTGCTCTAAAATCCTTTTTTTTGCTGACTCGTTTTGTCGATTGCGTGGCATATATCTGCCAAATATTTCCGAGAATTCATTAAGTTCCATTTTTTTTGATTTCTTATCCCGCCACTCAGAAGGCACAAGTTTATTGGTATATTCAATAGCTGTAGCCCAGTATTGAATATGCATTTCAGGAATCACGAGACCTATTATCATCCCAGGGAGACCGTGACTTAAGGCCGGTCCTGCTGAGACAGGGATTTCTTCCGAATAATAGGCAATCAGATACAATGAATCTTTGGTGGCACCATTTACCCGGCGGCAGTTTACACCGGCAATATTTCGGTATTCCTCGGTGAACCGCCAAGTAATGCTATCCAGTGTTTCCGAAAGAATGTATTTCTCGTCAATATCAAGCTGAATATCTGCGGTGCCTGCTTTCAGATCCTGATAAAGGACTTTACCATTTTTAGCTCCACCTCTAAATTGTCCTCTCGGGGTTGGGCCAGATCGAGCTGCCCCTGAAATCTGCCCCCTCGACCATTGGCAGAAGTAGCTTTCGGTGCAGTCATTTTTATTGCGTTACTTTGCTTTTCACTTCCCACATTTTCCTCGGGCATTAATACCGTTGAATTCTCATCAAAGTACAATTTCAATTTTTCTGTGTGCGAATCAGGCATTTTATCCAGATAGTCCAGTATTCCTCCATCTCTGTCCATCCCTTTCGGATTCATGTCGTTTGACATCTGCCGCAGGCGCGCTTTTGTATAAGTGACCTTATCAAAACTGATCGTGCCTCTGCTTCCAAAATAGGCATATTGCGCCTGAAGCGATAATCCGCACATACAGCAGATCAGAACAGTTAAATATATTTTTTTAATCATTTCCTTTCCCTAGATATTTGTTGAAATCCCATTTTACACCGACCAAAAAATACTGCGTCAATACCTGTTGAACAGATTCGGAATAGTTGGTGTCACTTGCACTACGGCGTGTATTATTAAATGTGTTGAAAATGTCAAAAGCCTTTACACTTAGCGTCATGCTCTCATCTTTCAGTACTTTTTTCTCCAATTCGATATTGGTATAAAATTGATTGATTGATTTCTTATAAAGTTTCGTTGGTCCTGTGTAGCTATAGAAAATGTTTGCTACAATATTAAACTTTTTGGGTAAGAAGTATTTAACGTAGGTAGAAGTTCCGCCTTGAAAACTTGTAGCGTTGAACTGTGTGTTGATTGAATTTTGCTGAATATTAAAGCCCGCATTTGCAGAAAAGTCAAAATCAAATCCTTCTGAATCTTGCTCGTTTAAGCTCGACCCTAGGCTAAAATTGGCGTTCTTTGCATTGTTCAGCAGAAACTCGCCGCCGGATTGCCCCCCTTCAAACTTGGTATAACTATAACTATTGTTAAACCTAACGTTTGCACTTTTGTTAAAATTGATACGTCGATTGGACAGAGGCTGCATATGGTTAATATTCAATCCGCCGTTCCAGTTGGATTTACCGGATAGATTTTCATAAGTACTGATTTGTGCCGAGTTGTCCAATATGGTTGTTTTGTTAACAATAGGATTGTTCACAAAAGATAAGTTACCGTTGATATTAATATTGGTTCCTTTTAATAAACTGAAAGCATTATAATTGGCCGTAATATTATTGTTAACGGCACGTTTTAGGTCAGGATTACCAACTTGTTGAAACAAAGGATTGGTCTGAGGCTGTAAAGGCTGTAACTGATCAAACGACGGAATAATATTTGAACTCTGATAAGCAAAACGTAAATTTTTGCTGTTTGAAAGGCGATAATTGGCATCTACATTTAAATTGTTGTCCCAGAAATTACGTGCGAGATCGATTGATCTGTAACTATCGCTTAACTTTTGATTCTTAAAGAACGTACGGTTTGAAAAGTTTATTTCCCACTTTTCTCTGCGATAGGAAAAGTGAATATTAACACCTTGATTGGAGTTATTGTCGATTTGATTTTGCGAATATAGTGAATCAAACTTTTGCGTGATATTGTTTATCGATCTCTGTATGTTTGTATTCTTCGAATGATTGAAACTATAGCCGAGAGCGAGATTGACGTAATCGTTAATACGGTTATTGAAATTTATTGAGGTAGAGAAATCATTACCATTATTTTGACCATATCGATTTTGGTCAATAATGGTACTATCTCCTGTTTTGTAGAAATAAGTTCTTGAATTTACTTTACTGTCTGAATTTAACTCTTTGTGACTATTCCCAACCATAAGGTTGACAGAACGACCCGCTTTTAATCGTTTTCTATAATTCAAGCGAAAACTGTTGTTGGAGCTTGAAGAATTGGATTGATTGTTCTCGCTAAAGTCACTGATCAGGTTACCTGATTCATCACCTGTTTTGCTGTCGTTATAGGTAAGGTTATCACTGTTAGCCCAATTGGCGTTGGATTGAAGTTCGATATGTTGTGTGGAATCCAATCGCATACTAAGGTTTGACCTGAAACTATTACTTCGGCTGTGCCTTTCATTATAATTTTTACTGTTTTTTTCTTGAATAGATTCGTCGGGTAGCACATTTTTATTGTACGTTTCCGAACGATTTTTGTCACTGCTGTTATCGTAACCATAATTGGCGTTTACTTTTAGGGCTTTTTTCAAGAACTGATTTTCATAGTTGGCGCCAAGGTTGGTGTTTAGTGGTTCGCCCGTAATTTGGTTGTTCATTCGAAGAGAGCCCTCACGACCGCTGGAACTACCCATATTATTGTGGCTGGCAGTAATGCCAATACGCTCGGTTTTATTAAACTTGGCAGCAAAGAGATTTCCAGCATACAGTCCTTGGGATCCTCCTAATGCCTCCATGTTACCAAAGAGACCTTTTCGAGCTTTCTCCTTAAGTACAACGTTAACCGTTTGGATCCTTACGCCATCATCGATGCCCGAAAGCTCGGCCTCCTCCGATTTTTTCTCATAAAGCTGTACCTTGTCCACAGCATCTGCCCGTACATTTCTAATGGCTATTTTAGGGTCATAACCAAAAAATTCCTCCCCATCAATAAAGACCTTCTGTACTGATTTTCCCTGCGCCGTGATACTTCCATCTCCCGTAACCGTGAAACCAGGTAAACGACGCAGTAAATCTTCTAATTTGGCATTCTTTTCTGTTGCAAAACTTCCTGCATCATATTCTATAGTGTCACCTTTGAGCGTAATTGGAAGACGACGGGTGACAATCACCTCCTGCAAAACATTTCTTTGAGAATTTATTTTGATATCGTGCAAGTCGAGATCTTTGTCTGCAATTTGAATCGTATCACTATAGAGCTCAAACTTGGGATAGGTGGCCAGCATAATGTAACTCCCAGGTTTGATATTTTTAATTTGAAATCTTCCTTCTTCATTGGCGCGGTTAAAATAACGGAGGACTGAATCGCGGTTCAGTAGAATAATGGAAGCATGAGTTAGAGGCTTGTCGTCTGCCTTGTCTAAAATCCTTCCCTTGATGTTTATTTGCGAGTGAGCGCTGTTGATGAGGGTAAATAGCAAAAATAGTAATTGAACTAATCTTTTCATGTCCGGGTGTTATCCTTCAAATATAATTTACTTAATCGTTAATAAATGTAAAATATCTTTTCTGAATGTAAAATCTTTGGTATATGGTATCGGTATTTCAATTCTTTATTTCTTTAAAGGGAGTTTTGGAGCATTCTATTTTTTTATTGCATTCAATACAGACAGTTGCCACTAGGTATGTTGAGAAAGTTGAAAGTAAAATTTACCTTTGCATAAAATTGATGTTATGACTTTTGAAAATTACTTGCAACTATTCGAAGATATCTTAAACCATCCTGAGAATCACCCCACTTATCAAGATGAAGAATATTATCAATACACTAAAATGAATTGGGCCAGAATGGGTCGTTGGATAAGGCGATTTGAGCCAACTTCCGCTTTTGAACAGTTTGTGAAGTCAATTGCAGAAAAGCAACAATGGATTATTATTACTGAGCCTTGGTGTGGGGATGCAGCGCATTCTGTACCGATGCTCGCTAAGATGGCAGCCCAAAATCCCAATGTTACTGTCGATATCCAATTGCGTGATAGCGCTCCCTTTTTAATAGATTCGTATTTAACTAACGGTGGAAAATCTATTCCGATTCTTGTGATACGTGATGAAAATGGACAAGATTTAGCTGTCTGGGGACCACGCCCCGCAGCTTGTCAGGAATTGTTCTTGAAGTTGAAAGAGCAGGGAATGGATTTTTCTGGAATTAAAGAAGAAATTCAAAAGTGGTATAATACCGATAAAGGGGTCGCCATTCAACAGGAAATCCAGTCAGTGCTAGAAAAATAAGGGAAAGTACATTTTTTTCCTTGTCATGGTTTGGTAATGTGATGTTAAGCTAAATCCAATAAAATATGAACATTGAAGATTTAAGAGATTATTGTTTATCGATCGGTCCAGTCGTAGAAGAGACTCCATTTGGTCCGGATACACTTGTATTTAAGATTGGCGGCAAAATTTTTTTATTGGTTGGGCTGGATCAGATCGATGAACTTCGGTTTAATGTAAAGTGTGATCCCGAAATAGCAGTTGAATTGCGTGAAAAGTACGAGCAAACAGTGCTACCAGGCTATCATATGAATAAAAAACATTGGAATACGATTATTGCCAATCGAGAACTGGATGACAAAAAGCTTGAAGAACTAATTTTGCATAGTTATAGTCTAATTGTGGAAAGCTTGCCGACTAAAATTAAGCAGGAGATCAAGGGCGGTTGATAGCCCCTTCTTAAACACTTATTCGCCATCTATTCGTATCTTGCTTGTGAAAGCCCTAGTATTCTCTACTGTTCGCCTACTGTGGGGCCAATGTTTGCCTACTCTAATGGTGGGCGCCTAGTGTGCAGCCGTCGGACAGGTCCCGAATCGCTTCATTTTATAAAAAAAGTCCGCTAGTAATTAACTAACGGACTTTTATATACGGTACGTAGCCTATTCAGTTACATTTTCAATCCGATTTCTCTCAACCGCTCATCCAGGTATTGACCGGCTGTATAATCTTCGTAAACTTTAGGGTGCTCTGCATCGATGCATGATGCTAGTGAAGCCAGGCTCATGGAGGATTTTGGGTGCAAAAAGAAAGGGATAGAAAAACGAGAAGTTCCCATCTTTTCCCGTGGAGGATTGACAACACGGTGCGTTGTTGATTTCAGCTTATTGTTTGTTAATCGTTGCAACATATCGCCCACATTAATAACAATATCTTCGCCTTTGGCTTTAATAGGGAACCATTCGCCATCTTTTGTCAATACTTCAAGACCATCCGCACTGGCACCAATTAATAACGTAATGAGGTTGATGTCTTCGTGTGCACCTGCACGAACAGCGTCAGGCGCTAAGGCATCAGGATCATTGATAGGGAAGTAATGGATCGCACGTAGAATAGAATTACCATTGATAACAAATTTTTCGAAGTAATTCTCTTCTAGGTCAAGGTAGGTCGCAATCGCTTTTAATAATTCCCGGCCTGTATCTTCAAGCTTTTTATAAACCTCAGCTGTAACGCCGTTAAAGCGAGGAATTTCAGCAACTTCTGGATTGTCCGGGAAATCAGCTTTGGAATATTCTTCGCCAACGATAGTTTGGCCGCGCTGCCAAAATTCTTTTAAGTCAGGAGTCTTTGCATCTTTAGCTTTTTCTCTTCCTTTTGCTGTATAACCACGCTGACCTGCCAATTCCGGAAACTCATATTTTTCCTTCGTCTCAGTAGGTAAGCTGAAAAATTCAGGCACTACTTGGTACAGCTCCTCTATCAGATCTTTTGATAAACCATGATTTGCAATCGTTACAAAGCCCGTTTCGTTAAACGCTTTGCCAATATCTTGAATAAATTGATTTCTTTGTTCTTGGGTTCCTTGTGTGTAATGCTGCAAGTCCAAGCGCGGTATGTTTACTAAAGCCATACAGTGTTGATATTTGTTTAGGACAAAGTTAACGGAATTAATTTTGATTATTACATAAAGGTTGTTAATAAAAGTTTTGAGCTGTGTTGTATCGTTCTGTATATCAGTATTTAAAAGTTTTCCACATTTCAGTGGTGTTCGTAGTTTCGCTTAACTTATCAACCGTCATCATGCTGACGAATATATGACAAAATTTGTAAGTTGATTGTTGCTATTCTAATTCCTAACAAGTATATTTGTTATGCAAGCATAATAAATAGCTTGAGAGTGTGCTTATGAACCAAAATCAGACAATTGATTATTTTTTAAAAACAGGCTGGCAGACCATAGCCAATAAATACAATCAAATCGCTTCGCAGTACGGTTTTACCCAAGCGGCGGGTTATATTTTGATAAATATCCATAAAGAAGGTACGCCTGTTTCCCAGATTGCAAATCTGACGGGAGTTAAAACAACTAGTTTGTCTCGGGTGTTGAATAATTTGGAGTCGCTGGGATTTATTTACCGTGAGACTAGCGAAACGGATAAAAGATCTGTCAAAGTATATTTGACAGAACTAGGTCGTGAAAAGAGGAGAATTGCTAAAGATGTCGTGCGTAATTTCAATCAATATCTGGCAGATAATTTTTCAGAAAAAGAGCGTGACCAATTGATTGCTTCGCTAGCAAAACTAAATGATCTTGCAAACAGCTACAAGGAAGAAGTAATCGTTTAAAATTTAAACCAAATGTACAGAAGTGCATACTAAATATGTTATGATGAACAGAAATATTAGAAAAGTGGCAGTTCTCGGTTCGGGTGTTATGGGCTCGCGAATTGCTTGTCATTTTGCTAACATTGGTGTTGAAGTATTACTGTTGGATATCGTTCCACGTGAACTTCTCCCAGCGGAAGAAGCCAAGGGCCTCACGTTGGAGAGTAAGATCGTTCGGGATCGTATTGTAAACAGTTCTTTAGAAACGGCTTTAAAAGCAAATCCATCGCCAATTTATAGCAAGTCTTTTGTTAAACGAATCAAAACAGGAAACTTTGACGATAATCTTAAAGATATTGCCCACGTGGATTGGATTATCGAGGTTGTTGTTGAGCGACTTGATGTTAAACAATCTGTTTTCGAGCGTGTTGAGCAATTTCGAAAACCTGGAACATTAATTACTTCCAATACTTCTGGTATTCCCATTCATTTAATGACAGCGGGTAGAAGTGGGGATTTTAAAGATCATTTCTGTGGTACCCACTTCTTTAATCCACCCCGCTACCTACCTTTATTGGAGGTTATTCCAACACCGCATACCAAACCGGAAGTCGTCGATTTTATTCTTAAATACGGTGACAAGATGTTAGGTAAATCTGTTGTACTGTGTAAAGATACACCGGCATTTATCGGAAATCGTATCGGGGTTTATTCGATGTTGGCAGTCACTCATCTGGTGGAACCCTTGGGGTTGACAGTAGAAGAGGTCGACAAATATACCGGCCCCGCAATGGGACACCCTAAATCGGCAACATTTCGTACGGCAGATGTGGTCGGACTGGATACTTTGGTGAATGTTGCTAATGGACTGGCACAAAATGCGCCAGAAGATGAAGCGAAAGGGGTATTCGAACTTCCTCCTTTCATCAGTAAAATGGTCGAAAATAAATGGTTGGGTGAGAAAACCAAGAAAGGGTTTTATGAAAAAGTAAAAGCTGCCGATGGTAATTCGGAGATTTTGTCTCTAAATCTAAAAACACTGGAATTTGGCTCACAGCAAAAAGTGAAATCAGCTACTTTGGAAGCCACCAAGCCTGTGGAGGATATCCGCAAGCGGATGAAAGTCTATGAACAAGGAAGCGATAAAGCGGCGGAACTTTTCCGTGCCATGCATTATCCTTTGTTTGAATATGTATCCCGCCGTGTCCCAGAAATAACCGATAACTTCTTCCGTATTGATGATGCCATGCGTGCTGGATTTGGTTGGGAGTTAGGACCATTTGAAGTATGGGATGCTTTAGGTGTTCGTGAGACGTTAGCTAAAATTAAGGCAGAAGAAAAACGACTTCCAGGTCAAAATGGTGAAGTTGCGCCCTGGGTACATGAAATGCTAGATGCAGGACATGAATCTTTCTATAAAATTGAAAATGGTGTACGTCACTATTATGATATTGCAACCAAATCTTATAAAGCTATTCCGGGAACGGAAGATCTGATCGTATTGGATCATATTCGGGAAAGTAAAACAATCTGGAAAAATACGGGGGTTTCTATTATTGATCTCGGTGATGGTATTATCAATTGTGAATTCCACACGAAGATGAATACCATTGGTGGCGATGTGATTCAAGGTTTGAATAAAGCAATCGATCTTGCCGAAAAAGAATACCGCGGATTGGTAGTTTCTAATGATGGGAAAAATTTCTCCGCTGGCGCCAACATCGGAATGATTTTCATGATGGCCGTAGAACAGGATTTTGATGAATTGAATATGGCAGTCCGTGCCTTTCAAAATACATCGATGCGGTTGCGGTACTCATCAATTCCGGTAGTCGTTGCTCCCTTTCAAATGACCCTCGGCGGTGGCTGTGAATTCTCCATGCATGCTGATTTTGTGCAGGCTCATGCCGAAACCTATATGGGCTTGGTTGAACTTGGCGTTGGTGTTATTCCCGGTGGCGGTGGAACCAAAGAATTTACACTACGTGCCTCGGAGGAATTTAAGGAGGATCAGATTGTGCAGAACACCCTAAAAGATAAATTCCTGACCATTGGGCAAGCGAAAGTTTCGACTTCTGCTTATGAAGCCTATGAACTCGGCTATTTGCAGAAAGATAAATTTGCAATTACCATGAATCGTGCCCGCCTTTTGGCAGATGCCAAAGCAAAGGCACTGGAACTGGCTGATGAGGGTTATGTTCAGCCTGCTCCACGCAATGATATCAAGGTTTTAGGAAACCAAGGATTAGGGATCGTGTATGTGGGGGCTTCATCGATGCGTGAAGGTAATTATATCTCTGATTATGATCGAAAGATCTCAGAAAAACTAGGCTGGGTGATGTGTGGTGGAAATTTATCGTCACCGACCGAAGTGTCTGAACAATATCTATTGGATCTAGAGCGTAAAACTTTCCTCGAGCTTTGTGCCGAACGCAAAACGCTTGAAAGGATTCAATTTATGCTGACCAAGGGTAAGCCTTTACGGAACTAAAAATCACTACTCACGAAAAAATTAAAAATAATGGAAGCATACATAGTAGCAGGATTTCGTACAGCAGTAGGCAAAGCGCCTCGGGGAGTATTTCGCTGTATGCGGGCGGATGATTTAGCATCGGATGTGATTAAGCATCTTGTATCCACTGTGCCGAATTTAAATAAAGAAGATATAGACGATGTTATCGTTGGGAATGCCATGCCGGAAGCGGAGCAGGGACTCAATATGGCTCGTTTCATTTCACTGATGGGATTGGATACGGATAAGGTCCCGGGAGTAACCGTTAATCGGTACTGTGCTTCAGGTTTGGAGACTATTGCAACAGCCGTCGCAAAGATCAAGACTGGCATGGCAGATGTTATTATCGCCGGTGGGGTAGAGGTGATGTCCGGAATGCCCTTTGGAGGTTGGAAAATTGTGCCTAATCCTGTCGTGGCAAAAGAGCATCCCGATTGGTATTGGGGTATGGGATTGACTGCCGAAGCTGTAGCCAAGGATTACAATGTGTCACGTGAAGATCAGGATGCTTTTGCCCTTAAATCAAATCAAAAGGCAGTTGCAGCTATTCAAAATGGTCATTTGAAAGATGGTATCGTACCTATCACCGTAAAAGAAAATTATTTGAAAGACGGCAAGATTGCAACGCGTGAATATGTCGTTGATACGGATGAAGGTCCTCGAGCCGATACTTCCCTGGAGGCTTTAGGGAAATTAAAACCAGTTTTTGCAGCGAATGGTTCCGTGACAGCAGGGAATTCCTCACAAACTTCTGATGGGGCTGCATTTGTCTTGGTGATGTCTGAAGCAAAAGTGAAAGAGCTTGGTGTAAAACCTATAGCAAAGCTCGTTAGTTTTGCTGTAGCAGGTGTTCCACCTCGCATTATGGGTATCGGACCTATCTATGCCATACCCAAGGCTTTGGCAAAAGCGGGTCTTAAACAGGAAGATATTGATCTCTTTGAGTTGAATGAAGCTTTCGCCTCTCAATCGCTAGCCGTTATTCGTGAACTTGGATTAGACGAAGAGAAAGTAAATGTCAATGGTGGTGCCATCGCTTTAGGGCATCCTCTTGGATGTACAGGAGCTAAATTGACGGTCCAAGTCTTAAACGAGTTGAAACGCAGAGGCAAAAAATATGGCATGGTGACGATGTGTGTCGGAACTGGTCAAGGAGCAGCTGGTATTTTTGAGTTATTGGACTAAAATTAACCGCTAAGAATAGCAATATAAACGAAATATGGATCTCTGATCTCATAACGCATAGAAGTATTTAAAAACATTGTGGACAGCAGCATCACGTAGCAGTGATTTGCTGATCCCTATAAATCTAAAAAGACAATGAGCGAAAATAAAGCAATTAAAGGCGGAGAGTTCGTGATTAGAGAGACTCCCTATACAGCCGTTTTTATTCCGGAAGAATTTGATGAAGAAGCTAAAATGATTCGTCAGACCTGCTTGGATTTCCTGGATACCGAAGTACTAAATAAGCTCGACCGTATCGATGCCCAAGAAGAAGGACTTATGCCTAGTTTGATGGATAAGGCCGGTGAACTGGGCATGTTGGGTGTTTCTATTCCCGAAGAATATGGTGGTTTCGGCAAGAATTTCAACACTTCTATGCTTGTTGCCGATGCGGTAGGTGGCGGGTTTTCTTTTGCTGTCGCATTGTCTGCTCATACGGGAATCGGTACGCTGCCTATTTTGTATTATGGTAATGATGCCCAAAAGGCAAAATATGTTCCAAAGCTTGCTACCGGTGAATGGAAGGCATCGTATTGTTTGACGGAACCCAATGCTGGATCGGATGCAAATTCGGGTCGTACTTCCGCAAAATTAAATGCCGAGGGGACACATTATTTGATCAATGGACAAAAAATGTGGATTACAAACGGCGGTTTTGCAGATATCTTCATCGTATTTGCAAAAATCGATGATGATAAAAACCTGACAGCATTTATTGTTGAGAAAGACTTTGGTGGCATCACGATGAATCCCGAAGAACATAAATTGGGTATTAAGGGATCTTCAACACGACAGATCTTCTTCAATGATTGCGCCGTTCCTGTAGAGAATATGCTTTCTGATCGTGAAAATGGATTTAAGATTGCTGTAAATATCCTGAATATTGGCCGTATAAAACTAGGCGCTGCCACGATCGGTTCGGCACGGATGGTGATCAACCATGCGGTGCAATATGCCAATGAACGTGTGCAGTTTAATCTGCCGATTTCCAAATTTGGCGCCATTCGTTATAAGCTGGCTGAGATGGCAACACGTTTGTTTGCTGTGGAGTCGGCATCGTATCGTGCCGGTCAAAATATTGATGATGCCTACGATGCATTGATTGCTGGCGGTATGGATGAAGCAAAAGCAAAATTGAAGTCTGTGGAGCAGTTTGCAATTGAGTGCGCTATCATCAAAGTATGGTGCTCGGAGATGTTGGATTATGTGGTTGACGAAGGGGTACAGATTTATGGTGGAATGGGTTACTCAGCAGATGCGCCAATGGAACGCGCTTATCGGGATTCACGGATCAACAGGATCTTTGAAGGTACCAATGAAGTGAATCGATTGCTTGTCGTTGACATGCTGTTAAAACGGGCCATGAAAGGTGAATTGGATCTGATGGGACCTGCCCAAGCTGTAGCTGGAGAGCTTCTCGCTATTCCAGATTTTGGTGAAGAGGACGATGCGCCTTTCGCTGCAGAAAAGAAAATTGTGGCAAACCTTAAAAAAGCTGGGTTATTGATTGCGGGAGCAGCAGTGCAAAAATTGATGATGTCGCTTTCCAAAGAAGAGGAAATCCTCATGAATATTGCGGATATTATCGGGTATGTTTATATCACCGAGTCAGTCTTGTTACGTGCAGAAAAATTGCTGCATACAGGATCTGATAAAGCAGACTATGCAAAAGATATGGCTGAGATCTATCTGTATGGTGCTATTGATAAAATCAGCGCTGCCGGTAAAGAAGCATTATATTCGTTTGGTGAAGGTGATGAACTGAATATGATGTTGGTTGGTTTGCGCAGATTCACAAAAGCACAGCCATTTAATGTGAAAGATGCACGTCAGCGAATCGCTAAGAAATTGATAGATGAGAATAAATATTGTTTTTGATAGATAATAGATTATTGGTTTTGGTTAATGGCTGGAGAGAAATCTTCGGCCATTTTTGTGTTACAATTCCAGAAGTCATTGTAATTATATTAAATTTAACCTTTTAAACCCTAACCATTATATGACATCTTCAAGATCATTTACATTTACAGAAGACTGGGTAGTCGTCATTTTGGGGATCGCTACCATATTTCTCGCGCTCTCAGGAATTGTTGCGCCAGTACCTAGTTTTTCGTGGAGTAATTCCGCCGAACTCGTCGCAACGGTTTTCGACCCGACAAATTTAATGAAGCTTTTTGAGCAGTTTATTTTTGTATTCGTTACCGCGATATTGGGTGCCTTTCTTTTGGGGAAATCTGTAAAACATTTATTCGTTGTATTTCCTGTTGTATTTATCCTTACCGTATTTGCATTGGTGCTGGCAGGGAATGCAACAGTTAAAGAATACAATCTCGAAGCTGTAATTTTTAGTTTGATTATCGGTTTAGTCATCAGCAATTGCTTTAAACTGCCTAATTGGTTTAAAGAGGCGCTAAGTACCGAGCTGTATGTCAAGATAGGCCTAATTCTGCTCGGAACTACCGTGATCTTCGGGGATATCCTAAAAGCGGGATCCTTGGGGCTTATTCAAGCACTGGCTGTCGTACTGTCTGTTTGGTACTTTGCGTTCTGGATCTGTAAAAAATTAAATATTGACGAGGAGATGTCCCTAATGCTGTCGAGTGCAGTATCTATTTGTGGTGTCTCGGCAGCGATAGCAACTTCGGGAGCAATTAAAGGTGATAGTAAAAAACTCTCCTATGTAATTTCGTTGGTCCTTATTACAGCAATCCCAATGATGATTTTTATGCCTTATATGGCGGAGTGGATGGGCTTGTCGCAAGAAGTTACCGGTGCTTGGCTCGGCGGGAGTATAGATACAACAGGAGCTGTTGTGGCATCGGGTTCCCTGGTAGGTGAAGAAGCGTTGAAGATCAGTACCATTGTGAAATTTTCCCAAAACGTATTGTTGGGGCTGGCGGCTTTTGCAATCAGTATTTATTGGACTTATGCGAAATCGGTAGATGATGAAACCAAGCGGGATAAGCCTACGCTCAAAATTATATGGGAACGTTTCCCGAAGTTTGTGTTGGGATTTGTATTTGCATCGCTGCTCTTTTCCTTCGTGATATCTCCCGAGAAGATTGATGCCGTCAAAGGAAGTTTGAAAAATTTACAGGGCCTCTGGTTTACCTTGGCATTTACATCCATTGGTTTGGAAACGAACTTTAAGGATCTTTTTGTACAAGATAACAAGAAACCGCTATATGCTTTTCTGATTGCCCAGACTTTTAATGTTATTATTACTTTATTGATTGCACTGGTGCTATTTCGTTAAGATGCTAAGTGTTTCAAGGTGAAATAGATCGTTTTATATGACTGTAAAGATGGCCGTCTAACTAGGACGGCCTTTTTTATGCTTTTTCATCAAGGGGCTATGAGTAGCGTTTGTTTTCTGATTCGTAGCACAGATCTTCGTTTTTATAAAATTGATTTACTTTTTGATTTTCGCTGGATAGTTGGTGATTAGGATGGTTAGCTTCGTGATTTTTGCATGCTAAGAGAACTGTGAGTAGCCTTTTTATTGGTCTAAATGGTTGTTAGTTAGGTGTTAATTAGTTTTTAAAAAAAATATTATTAAATCTATCAAATTAGTAGTCTTTTAAAAAATATTTATATATTTGTATCGTTATCTGATTTACAGGTTAATAGGAAGGCGATCAAAAAGGACTGACATGATTATGAATCGAACTAGCCAAGACATTGATTTTAAAAAAAGACATGCGATTAAAGTTGTTTGAAATTGCCGTTTGGTAAGTGCATATACTGATTCGTTTATGCAGCAGGAAATAAAAGAAAATAACAAGATAAAAAGAATGAAACAAAATTACTTTTCAAAAACAAGTTTATTGGTTGCTTCGGTAGAAGGAGCTGTTGTTGGCCTAGAAAGTTGCCAAAAACGAATGTGTTGTTAAAATTTCTCTCTTACACACTCTTATATCAGAAAAGGGAAGCCAAGGCTTCCCTTTTACCAAGTTTTAACAATGAAGCAAGTATCGATTGGCGTTGGCACTTGTTTTAAATTCACCATTAAACTGAATAAATTTATGAAAAAAAATGCTATTTTTCGAATTAGCGTCATTTTTAGCTTGCTTTTAACAGGTTCTTACCATACTTATGCGCAAGTAGAAAATCCTAAACCTATTATAAATGCCTCATTGACAGGTACCGTAATTGACGCCGTAACAAAAGAACCCCTGCAAGGCGTGACGGTTCAGTTGGAGGCCGTTACACACCAGGTGAAAACCGACAGTAAAGGCGTTTTCCAGTTTGTAACAGGACAAAAATTACCTTTTTCATTGATTGTATCCATTGTTGGTTATCAAACCCGTCATATTGTTATTGATCAATCCCCTGCAGTAATTGAGCTTACGCCGCGGTTGGAAGCATTGGATCAAGTGGTGGTAACAGCGCGCCGTCGTAAAGAGCAGTTACAGGATGTTCCTATTCCCGTATCGATTATTCGTGGCGCTGCATTGGAAGATGCAGGCGCCTTTAATGTCAATCGACTAAAAGAGCTTGTACCTACAGTTCAGTTGTATGCATCGAACGCACGTAATACGACGCTTAATATCCGGGGATTGGGCTCAACTTATGGCCTCACCAATGATGGTATCGATCCGGGTGTAGGATTCTATCTTGATGGTGTATATATTGCCCGCCCTGCCGCGACTTGGCTGGACTTTATTGATATTGACCAGATAGAGGTATTGCGTGGCCCGCAGGGTACGCTGTTTGGAAAAAATACAACTGCAGGTGCATTTAATATAACCTCACGGTTACCACAATTCACACCAGAGGCCAATGTGGAAGTCAGCTACGGAAATCAAGGTTTTATTCAGGCGAAGACGTCCATCTCAGGACCATTGGCCAAAACCCTGGCTGCGAGAGCTTCTTTTTCTGGCACACAACGGGATGGAAACTTGTTTAATGTACATACCAATAGGAAGATCAATGATATCAACAACCTGGGCTTTAGAGGGCAATTGCTGTTTACCCCAACCGAGAATATCAAACTGGTGCTTTCGGGTGATGTGTCATCACAAAAACCCGATGGTTACGGCTGGGCGGTTGCCGGAGTTGTAAAAACACAGCGTGCAGACTACAGACAATTTGATGCAATTATTAAAGATCTGGGCTACGAGTTGCCCTATAAAAGTGCTTTCGAGCGTAAGATAGATTTGGATACACAATCTAAAGCTGATAATAAATTGGGTGGGGTCGCATTGAATGCCGATATCAAGATTGGAGAAGGAACACTGACCTCAACCTCTGCGTGGCGGACATGGACATGGGTTCCGCTCAATGACCGCGATTACTTGGGACTTCCGGTATACACCGTTTCAGCAGGTAATTCTGTCCATAACCAGTGGTCGCAGGAATTCAGATACTCTGGAAAGATCAGTGAAAAGGTCAGCGGGGTTGTTGGTTTATTTGGCCTTTGGCAGGATCTAAGTACAGATCCCGTACATACCGAAGAAACAGGGTCTGCCTTTTGGCGTTTTCAAAAAAGCTCTACCAGTGGTTTGTGGCAGACACCGGGATTATTTGACAATTTTGGAATCAAGACCGTTTACGGAATTAAGAGTACAAGCTTGGCAGCCTATACACAGATTGATTGGGCTGTAACGCCAAAATTACATATCCTCCCAGGGTTGCGCTATAACTATGATAAAAAGGTGGCTAACTACGATAGGCAGACCTATGGTGGTTTGCAGACGTCAGACCCCGCACTGCTTGCCTTAAAGAACGGTGTATATACCAATCAGACTTTTGATGTCAATGCGGATGCCGATAATTTCTCTGGTCAACTCTCCGCAAGATATCGTTTCAATCCGAAGATCAATGCTTACGCAACGTATTCCATCAGCTATAAACCTGTCGGTATCAACGTCGGTGGATTGCCGACAGCTAATGGAGCAGTGTTGCTGGATCTCGCTGAAGTAAAACCTGAGGCTGTCCGCCATAAGGAAATTGGTGTGAAGACGAATCCAACACGCAATTCACTGCTCAATCTGACCGTCTACCAAACGGATATCAAAGACTATCAGACCCAAGTGCAGACACCTGAACCGGGGGTAAACCGTGGTTATCTGGCCAATGCCGAGAAGGTGCGTGTAAAGGGAGTTGAATTGGATGGAAACATCAACATCGGACATTTTCTCCGATTGAATGGAGCGCTAGCCTATACAGATGCCAAGTATGTCAAATTTACCAACGCACCTGTCCCTTTAGAGGAGGTTGGCGGAGCTCAGGCTTTTAAAGATATCTCTGGCGGCGCCCTTCCTGGTGTTTCCAAATGGTCTTGGTCGCTGGGTGGCGAAGCAAATAAAAGCGGTAAGCTGATTGGGATTAATGGATCTTACTTTTTGGGTGCAGACCTATTTCACCGTTCTAAATTTTCGTCCAGTTCTTCACCATCCCAATACCTAAATATTGATGCCTATTCGGTCTTGAACGCCAGGCTAGGATTCAGGGGATCGAATGGTATTTCGGTGTTTGTGTGGAGTAGAAATCTAACCAATAAAGATTACTACGAGCAGTTGCTGGCGGCACCGGGAAGTTATGGGCAATACGCAGGTGTAGTTGCGGATCCAAGGACTTATGGCGTTACACTGCGATACAATTGGAAACAAGGTAATTAAATCCGTAATTCATAGTATATTCTTATCGACCGTCTCCATTTCATCATGGGGACGGTTTTTTGTTTTTTTACTAATTTTCAATAGCTCCTTTTATTATATATGGAAATTTGTATATTAAATCATCATTAAGGTGAATGATTTGCGCATGAACGAAAAAGAGCTTTTACAACACTATAAAACAAGCGGCGACTTGTCTACACTGGGGAAACTATATTCGCCCTATATGTCTTTGCTTTATGGTGTGTGCTTTAAATACTTACAGGATCCCGATCGTAGTCAGGATGCTGTGATGCAGATATTTGAAGAACTGATACCGAAGCTTCGTCAATATGAAGTCGATAATTTTAAGAGCTGGTTACACGTTTACAGTAAAAATTATTGCCTTATGCAATTACGTAAGGATAAGCGGACGACGCAGGTTGATATTGAAAACAATTTGTTTGAAAGCGAACAAAAGCTAAATGATACCAGTGAAGCGAAGTGGGAAGAAAAGGATTTCGAGAAACTGGAAGGCTGTATGCAAACTTTAAACCGCGAACAAGAGGAATGTGTACGTTTGTTCTATCTCGAGCAAAAATGTTATAAAGATATTGCAGATTTGACTGGATATGACTTGAATAAGGTCAAAAGTGCTATTCAAAATGGAAAGCGCAATCTGAAGATCTGTATGGAAAGGAAAGAAAATGGAAAATAATTATCAATTATCAAGGATCCATAATTACATCCATGGTTTGATGAGTAAGGAGGAAATGTTTCAACTGGAACGAGAAGCATTGGAGGATCCTTTTTTACAAGATGCTATCGACGGTTACCGATTGCAAAATGGAGTAGATACGCGTCAATTGAGCCTGCTCCAACAACGTCTTAATCGTAGGGTGGAAGATACCGTTGCAACACGGCACGCCCAGTATTTCACATGGCAGCGTTTGGCCATAGGTGCAACCGCAGGTGTGCTGTTTGTGACTTTATTGGCCCTCTTATATTTTAGGCATTTTAGCAGTAAAGCAGAGCGTACAACGGATGTGGAATTAAGTGAACCTGAGAACAAGGTGTCTGTTCAACCTTTGCTGGACGGTGGCGACGCAACACCGCTTGAAGGCTGGAAAACTTTTGAACAGTACCTCAATCAGAAGTCTGGAGCGCCTGTAGGAAGTGGCGAAATTATTGTCAATTTTACAGTCGACAAAAATGGAGTGCCCACTAATATTAGTGCCGAAGGACAACCCGATCATTCACTCATTAATGAAACGGTTCGCCTGCTACAGAATGGACCAAAATGGCAGGGAACAAAAGGACGGCTGAAGATCACTTTTCCTGTCAAGGATGAAAAAAAGCAAGCACAAGCAAATGTGATTAAACCACCGCATTGTTTTGGAATTGAAATGAAATAGAGATTGATGTTTTAAATAACAGCCCATTTTGTAAGAAGTGGGCTGTTATTCTATTGGAGAGGAATACAGTTTATTCTTCCCAGCGAATTTTTTCCTCAATTGGTGTACGGTTCGGTTCACGTGGCTCAGATTGATGATGCCCTAAATAAAATAGACCGATACATTTTTGATTTTCTTCGAGATTTAAGAAACCACCCAAGTGATTGATTAAACCTGGGGTTGCCCAGTATCCGCCGATATTTAGCGAGTGCGCAGCTAACCACATGTTTTCAACTGCAGCAGCGGTACAGGCCAGCTCTTCCCATTCAGGAACTTCTCCCGTATAGTTGACAACAATCGCAATGGCAACGTTTGACTGGGTTGCTTTTTTACCCATGGTTATTTCTGTTGCCTCCGTGTATTTCTCTGTTGGTGTTACCGATTTGTAAATACGTGACAATTCGGCCCCTAAACGTTCTAACCCCTCTTTACGGAAGATTACAAAACGCCAAGGTTGTGTTCTTTTATGGGTCGGAGCCGCGTTAGCGGCTTCCAAAATATTCAAGATATCTTCTTTACTGACTTTTTCTTCTGTAAAAGAAGCTTGAAATACGGATCTTCTGTAATGTATCGCTTTTAATACGTCGTTTTTCATTGTTAATTATTTATGCGTGTCTACTTTTTAATTCTATAAATGAACCTGTTATACTCAGTTATTTGCTCAGAAATTGATATTATTTTGGGCATACACAATGCCTTTGGCAGGATGAAGTCCAACTATGCTTTCTCTTCCCATAAAGATACGACATGTAGAATTGTTTTAACAGCTTTTTCCATATCTTGTACCGCTACCCACTCTTGTTTTCCGTGGAAAGCATGGCCTCCGGCAAAAATATTCGGACAAGGTAAGCCCATAAATGAAAGGCGCGAGCCGTCTGTTCCACCACGGATACTTCTTCTTTCAGCCACCATTCCTGCGCGGTTGATCGCCTCCATGCCGATTTCCATGATTTCAGGATGCTGATCCAGCACTTCTTTCATATTACGGTACTGTTCTTTTACAGCGAAAGTATACGTACAATTTGGGTATTTTCCCACGATAGATTTTGCAATTTCCTCCAGTTCGTCTTCGTGTTTCTTGAGATTGGCGGTCACATGATCGCGTATGATAAACTGAATTTCTGCTTTTTCTACCGAACCGCTGATATGAACAGGATGTACAAAACCATCTTTTTTACTGGTACTTTCAGGGGAAAGCCGATCTTTTGGTAATGCATCAATTACTGAGCTGGCAATTTTGATAGCACTTTGCATCTTCCCTTTGGCAAAACCCGGGTGCACAGATACACCATGAATAGTCAACGTTGCCCCATCCGCTGAAAATGTCTCATCTTCAATAGTACCTGCTCTTTCACCGTCCATGGTATAGGCAAAATCTGCTGCTAAACGTTTTAGATCTGCTTTATCAACACCTCTACCAATCTCTTCATCGGGCGTAAAAAGTATTTTGATATCACCATGTTTGATTTCAGAATGTTTCATTAATAAACGGGCCGCATCCATAATTTCCGCCACACCAGCTTTGTCATCTGCACCCAATAACGTGGTGCCGCTGGCAGTAATGATATCATTGCCAATTTGATTGGCCAGGTCTGGATGCTCAGCGTATTTGATGACAATACTATTGTCGTCAGGAAGCACCAAGTCTTGTCCCTGATAGTTTGTGTGTACCAAAGGTTTAACATCCTTCCCCGAAGAATCCGGAGAAGTATCCATATGAGAACAAAAGCAGATAACAGGAACTTGCTTTGTAGTATTGGAAGGGATGGTTGCATAGATGTAGCCATTTTCATCCATTGCCGCGTCTGAAATACCTAACGCCAACAATTCCTTTACCAGTAACTCTCCAAGGTTTTTTTGCTTTTCCGTGGAAGGACATGTTGGTGAATTTGCATCAGATTGTGTGTCAATCTGTACATAGCGTTGAAATCTTTCGGATACCGAAAAATCACTTATGTTATTGATATCAAATGTGCTCATTTTCTAATAGCCTTAATGTGATAAGGGCGATCAAACTTAGATAAATTGCTTTTTATTTGCAATTTAATTTGGTTGCATTTACAAACAAATTGTCCCTACTCCATGGGTTTAATTCTATTTATTAACAAACCGATAGGAACTGAAACCTATAGGAGCGGATACGATCTTATTTGCCTTTGAAGAGAATTTATTGCTACATATAATTGCATTGGCGCTTTTGAATACTAAAGTTTTACCCTTCGATATTTGAAAAGAAATCTTGGATCATTCCACATCAAAAAAAAGACCTATCAAATCGTTGACAGGTCCTCTTTTTATTGTATCGTTCTCTATTTCTTTTCGTCTGCGTAACCAAATACTTTCTGTAAAATATTGGTATTTCTACTGCCGCCTATGTTCTGCCTAATTTTTGACTCCTGGTCGGCAACTTTGATGAAAAGGCCGTCAATTGCTTTCTGCGTAACGTAGGCAGTAAGATTTGTCTCCACTTTATTGCCTAAAGGGAGATTGTTGTAAGCTGAGGTCAATTGTGTCCAATACTGGTCCACATTGTTTGCACCCATGGCAGATTTGATAACAGGACTAAATTTGTTCGTTAACTCCGTCGATGTATTTGTTTTAAAAAACGTTGTCGCGGCGTCTTCTTTGCTGCCTAGAAGAATATTGGTCGCATCTGTAATCGTCATCTTCGAAAGTGCATTGACAAATACAGGGGCAGCCTCTTTAACGGCTCCCTCAGCAGCTCTGTTCATGCTCTGTATAAACTGATCGCATAATTTTCCCATACCAACAGCGCGAAGCGTTTTTTCTACTTTCTGTGCTTCGGCAGGCATCAAAATCTTTACTGCCGCATCACCCAAAAAACCATCCTTCTTGGCTAAAGATTCGATACTCAGATTTAAACCATTGCTTAAAGCCTGTTTGATCCCCAAAGAAGCATCTTTGTTAGATAAAGAGGTCAAGGTATTAGATTTCGATGCTGCTGCTTTAGTATTTGAAGCTGTAGTGGTTTTAGTACTGTCGGTTTGCCCCTGATTTGCTTTTGTCAATGTTTCACTGATTTTCTTAAAAATCTGTGCGTCACTTGCATTGGAATAAAGTAGTCCTGAGACAAATAGTGTACCATATAATAGTGGAAATTTCATCATGTTATTGTTTTGCTGTCAAAATTAAACATATCGACTGTTAATCGATGTGAAAGTTTAACCCAATTTCTAGAAACCATGGCTATTGTCTAGCATCGTAGCAGATAGGCTACAGCAATCTGTAGAGATCGTACGAATGCATCACCCCAAATCACTTCAATTGACGCAATTTAAACAAAAACAGCAGGTCCTCATCGGACCTGCTGTTTTTACGATAGGATTTCTTCACGCAATATTATTTCCAGGAGAGTGTCGTTGCCACTGGAAAGTGATCTGAAGGGAATTTATTCATATACGTGTCCGTTAGGATACCATATTTTTTAACCTGGAAAGGTTTGGTAATAAAAATATGGTCAATTCGGCCTGTTGGTCTGATGCTTTTTCCCCAGCCATTGAAGGAAGAATTGGGCTCGTATTTGAATGCTGCCAATTCATGTACGTCAGTGACTACTTTGCTGTTTGCTAAGGTGAAATAAGCTTCATCCTTTTCATCCACATTGAAGTCGCCGGTTAAAATCAACGGTAGATCTTTGGCAAACTCTTTTGCTTTTGCCAATATCAATTTGGCACTTTCGGTACGTGCTGTACGACCGATATGATCAAAGTGTGTGTTCATAAAGATAAAGCGTTTTTTGTTGGCCTTATCCTCAAAAATACCCCAAGTACAGATCCGCGGTAGTGCTGCATCCCAGCCTTTATTCGGGTGTTCGGTGTCGGTTGCTGAAAGCCAAAAAGTTCCACTCTTTATCGCTTTAAAGCGATTTGTATTGTAGAAAATAGCGGAGTGCTCACCTTCCTGAGCGCCATCATCGCGTCCAACTCCCACGTAATCAAATCCAGGAAGCAGCTTTTTAAGATCTTGAACCTGATCAAAGAATCCCTCCTGAATACCAAAAATATCGAAGCCGTGATATTTGATCAGATTAGTTAACGGAACTTTACGGTCGTTCCACATGTTGTCCACATCGACAGTGTTTCTTTGGCGAATATTATAGCTGCCCGCAATAAATTCTTGGGCATAAGACAGAAAGGAAATGCAGAGCGCTAAAAATAGAAAAAGACTTTTTTTCATGAATAGTTTCGTTTTTAAATGTTGGTGATTTGTTAATGACCACGATGTCAACCTTTTTAATTATTCGGCTGATTGTGGGGCATAACTATGTTAAAGCATTCTTATTTCTTTAATATGCGGAGTAACAATTCAGGCTCATCCGTTGTAATAAAATCAATATTCTGATTGATTAAATTGGTCATCTCCTCAGCAGTATTTACTGTCCATGCGTTCACTTTCATACCAAGCTGATGCGCATCTTTTAACCAAGTGCCATTCTTTTTGAAAACCGAAAAGTGATAATCCAATCCATTTATTCCAGCAGCCTTCACCTCAGCTGGAGATTTGTCGCCCGTAAGGTATTGGATATTGGCTTTGGGAGCGAGTTCGTGAATCTTTTGACAAGCCTCCAAGCTAAAGGAAATATAGTCGGTGACTTTCTCCGCCTTTAATTTTTTGACCATTTCCACTGTTTTTGCGGTCGCTTCAAGCGTACGCTCGACGCCGAGTTTATTAATTTTTAATTCAAGGATAAGACGTAAACCCTTCAATTTTTTTCCGGCGTTAAGATATTCTTCCAAAGTGGGAATAGATTCACCGTTAGGATGCTTCTTCTCCAAAAGTTCCTTGTATGTTGCTGTAGCAATATCGATACCATAGAAATCATTGTCATGGTTGACAACCAATATGTTGTCTTTGGTCAGATGCACATCAAACTCGGACCCAAAAAGCTTGAGATCGTGAGCAGCAGTTAACGATGCAATTGAATTTTGGGGAAGGTGGCTGTTTTTCCATACGCCACGATGCGCAATGGCTTTAGTTTGTGCAAATAATGCCGAAGATGAGATCACCATGGCTAGCGTAAGGCAGCTAAAAATATGTTTTTTCATGCTATAATTATGTATGAGTGTTTGTTTTAAACGGTATAAATTATCCGTTTCACCCGTTTATTTATTCCTGTTTTTGAACAATTAATCTTGAAGCTTATAAGCTAAACCGCATAAGAGCACCACTGATCATATTATTATTTCTTGCGAATAATTTCTAAAGCTGACGTTATAGAAAGCAAAAAGTGGTACTTTTTATCTCGATGTACAAGATCTAAAGTACCACTTTTATATTTAGTAATTGTTAAGTGTAATTTATTTTTTACCATTCCATTCGGCTATAAACTCATCTAGAAAGCTGAGCATATAATCGTGGCGATGTGCTGCTATTTTCTTCGCAGCCTCTGTATTCATCTTATCCTTTAGCAATAAGAGTTTTTCGTAGAAGTGATTGATTGTAGGAGCTTCCGAATGTTTGTACGCCTCTTTATCCTTATATTCCTGTACGGGAATGTTAGGGTTATACATCTCACGTCCCTTGTTTCCGCCAAAGCTGAATGCGCGGGCAATACCAATGGCTCCGATGGCATCCAGGCGATCCGCATCTTGTACGATCTCCATCTCTTTCGAATGGAATGACACTTCGCCTAAGCTTGCTTTAAAAGACATGTTGAAGATAATTTTTTTAACATGGTCAATGATCTCAGGCGAAATTTCTAGACTTGCCAAAAACTCTCCGGCAACACGAGGGCCTACAGTTTCGTCGCCATCATGAAATTTACTGTCAGCGATGTCATGTAATAGCGCGGCCAATTCGCAGACCATGACATCTGCCGTTTCATTTTCTAAAATTAACTTCGTATTGTTCCATACGCGTTGAATATGCGACCAATCGTGGCCTGCTTCTGCAAATTTCAATCGGTCTTGCACAAATGCTACTGTGCGCTCAATAATGTTATTCATACAATACTTTTGTTTTTTCGCGAGTACCCTCGTATAATTCGTATTCTAATAATCTACAATCTAATTTACCATTATAAAACTCTATCCTTCGGGATGCACGCAGCCCAATTTTCTTTGCCAAATCTGGATTCCCTGTAAATATATAGCCTCTATACCCTTTGCACTCCTGCTTCATGAAATCCCCCATACGCTTGTAGGTAATTTCCAGTTTGCTGTGCGTGCCTAGGCGTTCACCGTATTCAGGATTGAATAAAATAACGCCACCTTCCTCTTTAGGAACGTGTGTTTCGGCAAAATCGCATACTTCAAATGAAATTAATTGTTCCACGCCGGCAGTCCTGGCATTCATCTTGGAAACATTGATCGCCTCTTCCGAAATATCACTAGCAATAATTTGTGGGGCCGCTTTTTTATTGATCTGATCTTTCAGTAGTCTGCGCTCTTGGAAGAAAACAGTTTCATCATAACCGATGAAATGCATAAAAGAGTAATTCATGCGCAGCAAACCCGGTTTCCTGTTTGTTGCAATCAGAGCGGCTTCGATTGCTAACGTTCCAGAACCGCACATCGGGTTCACAAATGGCGCATTTCCATCCCATTTGGATGCCATAATTGTTGAGGCTGCAAGAGCTTCCAGCATAGGCGCTTTTCCAGGGATCTTGCGATAACCATGTTTTGCTAGGGTCTCACCGGAAGTATCGATAAAAATTTCTGCGCGGTCATCTTTCCAATACAGGTGTACAACAGCTTTATTGTTGTCTGGACCTGAATTAGGACGCATACCCTTTTTTTCCTTGATGCGGTCCACGATAGCATCTTTAACCTTTACGTTTGCAAATAAAGGTGTGCTGATTGTTTCATTGTCCACATTGGAGCTGACCGAGAAGTATCCGTCAAATTGAATGAGTTCTTCCCAGGCAATTTGACTTAATTGTTCATAAAGCTCCGTAGGATTATTGGATGTAAACTCTTTTAACGAATACAAAATTTGCGATGCTGTACGTAGGTTCAGATTCAGCTTGATCGTATCATTTATACTAACCTTTAACTCTACTCCTGTAGGAAATGCCCTGACAATGTCAAAACCTAACTCTTTAACTTCCTGCTGCAAATAAGGTGATAAGCGCTTATTGCACGTTATAATAACTTTATTGGGGGTGTTGAAAACTTCCATCATATTTTGTACAAAGTTAATTAAACTCTTCCTCAAAAATTGCTTAATTTTACGCTTTAATATTTATTTTTTTGATTATGGAAATTAGAGGAAAAGTACACGAGATAGGAGCGACACAACAAGTGACAGAATCATTCAAAAAACGCGATATGATTGTAGCTTATGCCGAAAACCCACAATTTGTTGAGTACATCCGTTTTGAAGCTACACAAGACAGAACGTCAATCTTTGATAACTTAGCGATTGGTGAAGAGGTAGAAGTATCTTTTAATCTTCGTGGTCGTCCCTGGACGAATAAAGATGGCGTAACAACTTATTTTAACTCATTGGTTGCATGGCGTGTAACAAAATTGGGTAATGCTGCTCCAGCACCTTCTTCCCCAGGTTACGCAGATATGCCTGCTCCTGTAGATTTAGCTGGTTCATCAGATGACGATGATCTACCATTCTAATCGGAATAGGATTTATGCAATACCCGCGGTAGCGTTAAAATAGATTATTTAAACTGTAAGCAATACAGTTATTTACAATAAAAAAGGCTTCTTCAAGAAGCCTTTTTTATCATATAGATAGCCCAATACCAACCGCTAGTTTTCTTGGCGCTGAAATTGCTTGCTGTTGGATGTTTTTAAATCAAAAAATAACAGCTATGAAATTACCCGTATTCTATTTTTGCTTAGCAGCGATTTCGCTAAGTGCTTGCAATCAAACCTCAAAAAATAGTCAGCATACAGCTGCAGATTCTGTTACACATGAGACTGCGGCAGCAGATAATGCCCATACATCGCAAAATTCGCTGGATTGGCCGGGTACCTACGAAGCTACTATTCCCTGTGCCGACTGTGAAGGAATCAAAACCAACATTACCTTAAAAAGTAACAACACATTCACCATTGTGAGTGAATATATTAATAAAAATACCAAGGTTGAAGATACTGGCAAAGTCATGTGGCACGACAACGGGGCAGTTGTTCATCTCACAGGGAAAGAAACCAATATAAAATTAAAGGTAGGGGAAAATAAGCTGATCGGACTGGATCAGGAAGGTCATGAAATCGATGGTCCCAACGCACATCTTTATGTTTACAATAAGGTTGAAGGAGAAAAATTATAAAACAAAACTCCGTTGCTTGACTTAGCCACTGACATACTTGCCATACGGAACTTTCCGTAATAGGTAGGTCAATAAAGCACTTGCCAATAGCGTGATCACCGTTGCAGCCGGTATCTTCCACATCGTGGACAACGGAAGCAGCGGATGGATATAATTCAGCAATAAAATATGGCATAAGTAAATGCCAAAGCTGTGAATGTCGATAAATTCCCAGAAGGCGTTGAGTTGTTCTGGGAGTTTAAGGCGTTGAACGAAAATAAATAAAAAGCCGGCGCTTAAGGCAATATTCGGCGAAAGATAATTGTAGAGTGTCGGATCAAATTCCCCTCGTGATACACTCAGATAATATGTTCCTGCAGTAGTTGTCAGACAGCATACCAGAAAAAATGTAAAACTCGACAATTTTGCCATCCCAACCGGGTAATTGCGCAGATAATGACCTAAGACCAAATACCCCATATAGCCCGAGAAAAAAGTCAGATCAAAATTAGGTAGGACACTATTAAACCATTTATTCATGAAAAATAACGCTGCAAACCACAACCCCAAAAAGATCTCAAGCTCTCTTTTACTGCAGTTGCCCACAATTTTACGGATAAATGGCACTGCAAGGTAGAGCCCAAGTATCATATATAGATACCAAAGGTGTGCATTCGTTCCTGACTTTAAGCGAATTAACACAATGTTAATAACTTGTGGAAAACCGATATAGTTAAAATCAATGTAACGAATGAAATAATAGACAAGATAAACGACAGTCCAAAAAAGAAAAGGCGGGACAATTTTTAACAGACGTTTTCGGTAAAACTGTCCCGTGCTTTCGTCTTTCTGTAGCAGCAGTGCGCCTGAGATGATGACAAATAGGGGTACTGCAAAGCGCGAGAAGCTATTGAGCCAATTGGCATAACTCCAGTCGAATGACTCAAATTCGTTGCTGTTTAGGTAGCCCGAAGAGGAATGAATCAAGATAACGAGGAATATCGCAACAATACGAAGTACACTGATATAACTGGTTCGCGCCATTTGATTATGCTATTTTTATTGACTTTTACTGTCGTATACTTTCAAATATAACAGGGTTAAGAGTGCACCAATGCTCGCCATCCCCACACCAACAAGCGACGGTGTGTTATAAGCTAAACCCAAGGTTATTGGAATTCCACCTAAAAATGCACCTAAGGTATTGCCAAGGTTAAAGGCGGCCTGACCACCTGCCGCAGCCAGTGTTGCCGCTTCTTTTGAAGCGCGAATTAACATCAGTTGTGTCGGCGAACCAATAGTGAAGGACACCAGTCCGGTAATAAAGGCCAGTGGATAGGCTGTCCAGCCCAATGGCGAAATAAAGTAAACCATCACAAGGCATAGCGCCATGGCGGAAAAACTAGCAATCGCAGCTTTGGTTGGGGAGATTGTATCCGCCAATTTTCCACCGATAAGATTCCCGAAAAACATACCAACACCGATCAGGATCATAATCAGTGGCACACGATCAGCAGCGATACCCGATACATTGGTCACCAAAGGGGCGATGTAACTGATCCAGGCAAAAAGTCCACCGGTGCCGATGGCGATAATAGCCATTAATAGCCAGGCAATTTTTTTGTTGAAGAAGTTGAGCTGACTAAAGATGTTATTCCCCTTGGAAGCTTCAATTTTTGGCATCCAAGCATATATTGCTGCAAAAGTGATTAAACCCAATATACTGATAATTCCATAGGTCAACCGCCATGAATAATGATGACCGAGATAGGTTCCTAGCGGTACTCCAGCCAAATTGGCAATGGTCATTCCTGTAAACATAATGGATATGGCCTGGGCTTCTTTTCCTTTCGGCGCCAAGCGAGCAGCAACAACAGACCCAACACCAAAAAATGCACCGTGCGGAAGCCCTGCCATGAAGCGGGAGAGGCTGATCAAAAACTGTCCCGGTGCGATACTAAAAAGGCCATTGAAAATAAAAAACAGCAGCATTAAGAACAGCAATACCTTCTTTGGAGGATATTTTCCCGTAAATAGCACTAATGTGGGGGCACCGACAACGACACCTAATGCATAGAGTGCAATCAGATGGGCGGCTGTAGGGATCTCAATACGAAGATCTTGGGCAATATCCGGCAAAATCCCCATCATCGTGAATTCGGTCATTCCGATGGCGAGCCCGCCAAATGCCAAAGAAATAATTCCTTTGTTCATTGTGTTTTAAGGTTGAGGTTGTACGATAATGGTACGAAGATAATAAATAGATTGTACTAAAAACTACTGATACCTTTTTTGAGGGACACAGGTAATATTTTTAGTTTTTCTTAAGATGATTTGACGTTGATCTAACCTGCTTTCCAGTACGACCGAATCAGCAGCATGATAAACGACTTTAAAGCGGGGGATATACTGGCCGGAAAGATAACAGCCAGAAATCTTTTGCTTGCCATTTTCTTTGGTATAAATACCATCGACAAGGATAGAGTCCCCACGCAAAACATAAATACCCTTTGCATGTTCTGTCCAGGATCCATCTTTGTAACAGCTATCCGGTATTGTCTGTACTTTATTGTTGACGTGCATTGTCGCGTAAACAGAATCACAGGTAAACTTGAAATCGGTCAAAGTATATTGCATCATCTGCTGTTGTCCTGGAATACTGTCTTGGACCCATTCTCCCTGTAAAAAGGGCGCGCCTTCGCTCTGCATATCTGAATTGAATTTGCAGGCTGTACAAAAGAAAAACATACCTATGGCAAATGCCAATAGGTATGTCTTCGTTTGTATATTTTTTATTGAAATAAAATTCACAGCTTATTTTAAACTTCCAACCATATCTTCTGGTTTAACCCAAGCATCAAAGTCTTCAGGAGTCACATAACCCAGGCGTACGGCTTCTTCTTTAAGCGTAGTCCCATTTTTATGTGCTGTTTGCGCGATTTCTGCTGATTTGTAGTAACCAATTTTTGTGTTTAGCGCTGTTACTAACATCAATGAGTTGTCTACCAATTCTTTGATGCGTTTGTAATTCGGCTCAATACCTGCAGCACAGTGCTCTTCAAATGAAACACAAGCATCACCCAATAGGCGAGCAGACTGTAAGAAGTTTGCTGCCATCAATGGTTTAAACACGTTCAGCTCATAATGGCCCTGTGTTCCACCAATGGTGATCGCAACATCATTACCCATTACTTGTGCCGCCACCATCGTCAAGGCTTCACATTGTGTCGGATTAACTTTACCTGGCATAATGGATGATCCTGGTTCGTTCTCAGGGATCAAGATTTCACCGATACCAGAGCGTGGGCCAGAAGCCAACATACGGATGTCATTTGCTATTTTATTTAAGGCTACAGCCAATTGCTTCAATGCACCATGTGTTTCAACAATTGCGTCGTGAGCAGCCAAAGCCTCGAATTTGTTTTCAGCAGTGACGAAAGGTAGGCCGGTAAATTCAGCGATATATTTAGCAACGACAACATCATAGCCCTTTGGTGTATTTAATCCTGTACCTACAGCAGTACCTCCCAGTGCAAGTTCAGACAAATGCGAAAGTGTATTTCTCAAAGCTTTCAGACCATGGTTCAATTGAGCAACATAACCTGAAATCTCCTGACCTAGCGTCAACGGAGTAGCATCCATTAAGTGTGTACGGCCAATTTTTACAACATTTTTAAACTCCTCCGCTTTTTTAGCCAAGGTGTCACGCAATTTTTCTACGCCTGGAATGGTCACTTCTGCCACAGCTTTGTAAGCTGCGATATGCATTCCGGTAGGGAAAGTGTCATTCGATGATTGTGATTTGTTTACGTCATCATTTGCTTTTAACACAGGCTCGCCCTCACCGATTTTATGTCCAGCCAGCACTTGCGCACGGTTTGCCACAACTTCATTCACGTTCATATTGGATTGCGTGCCCGAACCTGTCTGCCAGATAACCAATGGAAATTGATCATCCAATTTGCCCGCTAAGATTTCATCACATACTGCAGCAATTGCATCACGTTTCTCCACAGATAATACACCCAGCTCGTGATTAGCATAAGCGGCTGCTTTCTTTAAATAGGCAAAGCCTGCGACGATTTCTTGTGGCATAGACGCTGCCGGTCCAATTTTAAAGTTGTTGCGTGAACGCTCTGTCTGTGCACCCCAGTATTTGTCTGCAGGTACTTGAACTTCACCCATCGTGTCTTTTTCAATTCTGAATGACATAGTATGTAAGTATAAATAAAACGTAAAATTAAAAGTACATGCGCCAAGCACATCATACATCAATCACAAAGTTACAGGATAATACAGTAAAGAACAAGGATTAATAATAATACTCCCAATAGGCAGATCTTAAAAACCAAGCCGTTTTGTCAAGGATTCATTCACATGATAGAATACCTGTTTCGGCTTTAATGTTCGCCAAGCAAGCGTATTCAAGCCACCACCAAAATTAATGTAATAATCTATATTCTGTTGTTGGAACTCTTCGATCACATGTTCACGGAAACCAATGCCTGCAATCCAGCCATCCTCAATATCCTGAAACCATTCCTCATAGTATGAGTCGTCTGAAGCATGAAAATTCAGTACATTCTCGCCGATTACAATAAAATATTTGATACCCTGACTGATCAATACATCAATAATTTCTCGCTTGAATAACATAATATCATTGTAGATGGCATCATTCCATTCACCAATCAGTTCGATAATGCAATAGTGTTTCTCATAGTCGACAAACAGTATTTTTAAATATAAAGTAAGCGAACCAAATTCATCCCATTGCGGATGCAGGAGAAAATTATAGACCTGTTTATCAAAATCGAATTCACTATAGATCGTGCCATAGAAGGGCGATTGTTCATCTTCAGCGGCAATGTAATAATCCCGCCAATTGTAATAAGGTTCGATTTCGTGCATACCAGTTGAATCTTTTTCCACTCAAACTAAGATAAATTTACGCGGATTTGCAAGTTAAATTGAGGCATAATACTGTTTTGAGCAAAAGATCGGAAAAGTCCTACGGCTTGCTCTTCGATTCATCGAAAGTTTGTCGGGATGGAATTGAACGGACGCATGGCACTGACAGGCTGTTCTAAACCACAGAATGGATTTTTAATTTTTAATGTAAAAATATGGTTCACGTACTCGTTTAACCGAATAAACTTATTATTTTTGATCAGGTAATGAATGTTGAATAATTTTTCTTTTCTTCGATAATTCAGGAAGATTTCCCATGCAAAAAAGTATTAAAAGAAATATTTTTGTAGCCGCTACATATGCTGCAGTATTGCTTCTCGGCTTGCTGTTGGGACAAAATTATGCTGAAGAGCAAGGAAGTAACCAAAAAACAACCTTTTCAAGTTTACGCTCCAACGGAAATTCGGATAAACTGCAATATCTCATTCAATTAATTGCTGAAAATTATGTCGATAACGTCAGTATAGATACCGTTCAGGACGAAGCCATTGAGCATGTAGTTTCCCGCTTAGACCCTTTTTCCACATTTTTGAAACCAAATCAAGTACAGGCCAAGCAGGAGACCCTTGAAGGAACATTTGACGGTATTGGAGTAGAGTATTTTCGCTTGAAAGATACCCTGCTCGTCGTTGGGATGGTTGCTGCAGGGCCTGCTGAGAAAGCAGGAATGCGTATTGGTGACCGCATTTTAAAGATCGGAAATAACGACCTTGTCGGAAGAAAAGTGACCGAAAACGAAATAGAAAAACTGATCCGTGGAAAGAAAGGAACAGCGGTATTGATTTCCATTCAGCGTAATGGAGTGGTATTGAGCAATCCAATAAAAGTGATTCGTGATCAGGTCAATGTTTCGAGCTTAGATGCATCCTATATGATCGCTCCAAAAACAGCTTATGTTAAAATTCGGAGGTTTGGACATAAGACGGCAGACGAATTCAGGCAGTCACTCATTGACTTACGAAAAAGTGGAGCGCAAGATCTTATTTTAGATTTACGTAATAATGGTGGTGGGTTTGTGCACACGGCAATTGATCTAGCGGGTCAATTTTTTCAGGAAAAAAGACTCCTGATGTATACCGAAGGAGCCAATGAGCCACGTCAGGATTTCTATTCCGAAAAGCCTGGCGAGTTTGGCGATGGCCGTGTCATTGTGCTGATCAACGAAAGCACTGCCTCAGCAAGCGAAATTGTGAGCGGCGCTCTTCAAGACCTGGATCGTGCAACAATTGTCGGACGTAGGTCGTATGGCAAAGGATTGGTACAAGAGCAATTTGATTTTTCAGACGGTTCGGCAATCAATTTGACCGTGGCACGTTACTATACGCCGCTTGGAAGATGTATTCAACGAAAATATACACGTGCCAATTTTGATGCAGCAAAATACATGACAGGCTTCGATCTTTGGACAATGGATACCGAATTTAGTCAAAAAGAAATGTTTACAACCAGCAAAGGAAAGCTTGTGTTTGGTGGTGGCGGTATTCTTCCCGATGTGACCATCCCGATTGATACCAATGAGACCAGTGCCAAATACCGCGAGATCTTTCATTCCAATGCAATCGAAGAGTTCGTTTATGATCGATTCACAAAACATCTGCCCGCGTATTCTATCGAGAATTTTATAAGTGGCTACCATTTGCCTGCGGCAGAATTTGATCTATTTATTTCATATCTCAATAGCCAAAAGCGTATTTCGGTAACGTCCAGAGAAGCTGCAAATTTACATGATATCATTCAATCCGATATCGAAGCATTAGTAGGACGCTATTATTTTGGCCGTGAAGCCTACTATAAAATCAAAAATAGAAGAGATAAATTTATCGAAATAGGGCTTAAAACATTAGGGTATCAAATGCCTAAGGTTTAAGTCTAAGATCAGCCCATACCGGATAGTGATCTGATAATTTCTTTTTGACGATCTGATAGTTCATCACCTGAAATTTCTGGCTTGCAAAAATATAATCAATCTGAAAGATCGGTAAAAGGGAATGATGCGTCACGCCCCAGCCATTACCTTTCTCCTTAAATGCATTGTACATACCATCTCCAATCAGATTGACCGAGTAGCTCATCGGCGTATCATTGAAATCACCTACGGCAATATAAGGATATTGACATTCATTCATATGCTTCTTTAATGAATGTGCCTGTTCACTCCGCAGTTCGAATGCATTCTTCAGTTTGCGACTCAGTCTACGTGTTCTTGAATTATCCAACTCATTAGTATTGGATAAATTCTGAATGAACTCTTTGTCTTCATTTTGAAGTGCAAAAGAACGGAGATGTATATTGTAGAGGCGAATCAAAGTATCCTGTTTTTTGACATCGACATAACTGATTCGATTGATCCCGTAATCGTTGTCTCTTATAGTGCCTGAATCATAAATCGGGAATCGTGAAAGGACAGCCATTCCATAGGCCTCGTAATCATTTTTAGAGCTAGGTTCGAAGAAAAAGTAATCGTAGCCGAGCTTGTCTTTAAACTCTTCCGAAAAAACATGCTTTCCTTTAATTTTACTAATATATTCCTGAAAGCAGATCACATCGGGAGATATACTGTCGATAATGCGAACAACATCGGCTTTAAAGTTTTTTTTCTCATCGTTTACCTTTTTGAATAAATGTGCATTGAAGGTCATGATGCGCAGCGTACGCGTTTCCGACGAGACAGGGGCATTCTCTTTGCGAATGTTCCAGTGTTTAGTTAGATAAGGCCATCCAATCAGGATCGTCACGAGTGAATAAAATGCAATTTTTCGCTTACGGAGCAGCCAATAGCAGATAAAGCCAATATTAATAACAAGTATAGGGAGGTAGCCTAGTCCCATAAAGGCAATAGGCCAAAAAGATTTAGGATTGATGAAAGTCGCTGAATAGCTCATCAGCAGGGCAATGATCGCAAGCATATTTGCCAGGAACATTGTTTTACTTATAAACCCCAGTTTTCTCCTTAAAAATGTCCTTCTATCCATCAACCTTATCACCACTGTTGCTTGCCCTAAAGAGCGTTTCTTTTTCGGGATTCGTTAGACTGTCGTAGCCAGAAACAGAAATTTTATCTAAAATGGCATCGATTTCGGCCTGATTGGGCAGGTCATAACGATGTTTCCGATTTGTCTGTATGTTGTTGCCTACAACAACTTTCATTTTTGCAGGCTTATTTTGCTTTTTCTGGAATATTGTGGACCAGTCCATCCCCGATTTTAATGCATAGGTGAATCCCATTCCAAACAAAATAACCGCAAAATAGGAAATGGCCGCGGGACGGTTTGTCAGGGTGAGGGCCAGGAATTCCAACCCAAAATAAATGATGGCTATTAATTTTAATTTGATATTACCAATAAGCAGTAAACGTAATTCGTACTTGGGAACTAACGTGACAATAGCCGCCAATACCGCTGCCAGAGGGAGCGATCCGCCCATGAGCTGTAAATCGCTGGACATCGGAAGAAGCGATCCGAATCCCACGTAGAGGATACCGCCGAATAGCCAAGAGGTGATATAAATAAATAAAAACTGCCTTTTGTTTAAGAAAGTAAAAAAAATCTGACCGACCCAATAGAGCCATAAGCTTTCGAAGAGTATAGTCCAAAGTTTTACATACACAAAATTTGATGTAAACAAAGACCATGGCTGTTCGAGAAAACGCGAAAAACTACTTGGTAGGCTCATTCCTCTCACTAAAGGTTCCAGAAAGCTTTGCGAAACGATCTTTAATTCAAAGAGTAGATCCAAAAAATAGATGAGGACAAACAAACACGCCTGAATACTAATTACTAACGGTACTGGTGATCCAGTTTTATAGGTTTGTCTCCAAAAATCTTTTAGCCCGATGTTATTCATTTCGCACGATATTAATAAATTCCCTTTCTAACCTTCCAGAGTTTAAGGAGTAGATAGCCAAATAGTGCTCCTCCGACGTGAGCCAGGTGAGCCACAGAATCTCCGGGCCGCGACAGGCTCATATAGATTTCGATAAGGATAAATCCACCGATCATGTACTTCGCTTTGACTGGTACAGGAATAAACAAAAATTGAAGCGGTATGTTTGGAAAAAGGTAGGCAAATGCCAATAGAACACCATAAATAGCTCCTGAGGCCCCCAACATCGGAATGAGGTAGGTTAGTGCTTCATTATTTCCGGTATTGGCCATGGCAATAAGTTCGTTCCCGCTTACGCCATGAAGTGGAGCAAATGAACCTGTCGCATTATAGAGTTGTATACCATTTACAGCTGTATAAAGAAACCAGGCACCAATTCCTGAAACCAGGTAGAAATTTAAAAAACGTTTCGATCCAAGTACCTGCTCAATCATTGGTCCAAACATGACCAGCGAAAACATATTGAAGAAAATATGGCTAATATCTTTCTTGTCGTGCATAAACATATGCGTGATCACCTGCCAGATTTTAAAATAAGGGGAGTCCGGATAATAGACCGTAAGATAATCATATGCTACAGGTACAAGTTGTGATCCAATATAAAATATGATATTGATGATCAATAAATTCTTGATAACAGGTGTCAATTGTGGAAACATATATTTTATCTTCTAATTTTTGCCAAATTTTTCCGCTAATTCTTGCAATGTAAATGTTACAATTACGGGGTTGCCATAGATGGAGATATTGGGTGAGTGACAAGCAAACAGTCTGTCCACAAGCTCTGCCATTGCTGTATTGTCCAACGCGGTACCAGGTTTAATGGCCGCATTACGGGCAAGGCTCTTGGCAAGATTTTCTCGCTTAGCGAGCTTATACTCAGATTGATTGTTTTTATAATCTTCCAATATTTTCTCAATCATCTTTATTTCATCGAATCCTGTCCCTAAATCGGCTGGAATTCCGTCAATAATATAGGAATTTTTTCCAAATTCCCGAATTTGAAAGCCCAAACCATTGATGTCCTCCAGGAGATCTTTCATCAATTCATTATCTGCGGCATGCAGATCTAACGTCTGCGGAAATAAACTCTGCTGACTCAGACCTCTATGTTGATCCAGCTGTGTAAGAAACTGTTCAAAAAGAATACGTTCGTGCGCAGCCTGCTGATCGATCAGAATAAATCCAGAGTGAATCTGGGAAACAATATATTTATTATGCAGCTGGAAAAAGAGCTTCGATGATGATTTATCTTCGACTTGAATAACCTGTGGACCATCGTCATCTAACTCAGATTTTCTATGCAGAGGTAGTTGAACGGACTCTTCTTTTTCGACGATTTGATAGAGGGAATCCCAATTGCTCGGAATCCCGCCCGTTTTCTTGGTAAGTCCTTCCGCATAGCTTTCTGATCGGGTATAGCTCGAATTGGATTTTGATTTGTCCGTATCAAACGGGTTAAAATCCGGATTGAACGTTACTGTTGGAATAATAATTTCATCCAAGGCCTTTTTGGTAATCAGGTTGGTGAAACTTGTTTCCTGTTCAAAATCCAGCGAAGGCATGATGTTGTACCGCCCCAGTGACCTTTTTACTGCAGACCGTATAATGGCGTAAATGGCCTTATCGTCTTCATACTTGATTTCGGTCTTTGTAGGGTGTACATTAATATCGATTCGCGCAGGATCTATGTCGATAAATAAGACATAGAAAGGGAATGTTTCGGCTTGTAAAATATCCTCATAAGCATTCATCACAGCATGATGAAGATAAGGATCACGTACAAAGCGTTTGTTGACAAAGAAAAACTGTTCACCACGAGTCTTCTTTGCAAACTCGGGTTTCCCGACAAAACCTTCTACCTTGATGATGGATGTATCCTCTTCGACAGGAACAAGGCGCTGATTGTAATTGTTTCCGAAAATATGCACAACACGCTGTTTGAGCGTCTCCGCGGGCAAATGATAAATTTCATTTCCGTCGCTGTGCAAGGTCAGGAAAATCTGTGGATTGGATAAGGCTATACGTTGAAATTCATCAATAATATGACGCATTTCTACGGAGTTACTCTTTAAGAAGTTCCGCCGTGCAGGAATATTGTAAAAAAGATTTTTTACTAAAATATTTGTTCCGGCAGCAACAGCTTCCGGGTATTGGTTGACAACTTTTGATCCTTCTATCTCAACAACTGTCCCTAGTTCATCTTCGACGCGGCGTGTTTTGAGTTCGACCTGCGCTATCGCAGCAATGGATGCCATTGCTTCACCGCGGAAACCCATGGTGCGGATTGCAAATAAGTCTTCAGCCTTACGAATTTTTGATGTTGCGTGCCGTTCAAAGCAAAGGCGGGCATCAGTCACACTCATGCCACAGCCATTGTCAATGACCTGAATCAATGACTTGCCTGCGTCTTTAACAATAAGTTTTATTTTGTCAGCTCCAGCATCAATAGCATTCTCAATCAATTCTTTAATGGCAGACGCTGGTCGCTGCACCACTTCTCCCGCCGCAATCTGATTAGCAACATTATCTGGAAGTAATTGAATAATATCCGACATATAATACAAAGTTACGAAATATCCATATTTACAGCGTATAAACACAGATGAAAATCAAATGGACATTCCACTTGTTCCTTTAAAATAAAAGCCTTTAAAGCGCTCACTTATACCAATTAACTGGCTGCAAATGATACCTTATTGCATACTAAAACAAACTGCAAAACCGACATAATTATTGCATATGTGCTATTGAATTGCTTATGCACAATTTAACGGCGGTCTGATACGGCGTGCATTACCCATGTTCGGAGTAAAAACAAGGGTTCTCCGTTTCAATGATAGCACATCTCCAGCGACATTACATCTCCAGCTTTAAGAAACGTGCCGTTTCGCTTTTATTATTTTTAATTAAGTTTTCAGGCGTTCCCTCAAATAAGACCTGGCCCCCTTCTTTACCACCCTCAGGACCAATATCAATGACCCAGTCTGCCGATTTAACCACATCAAGATTGTGCTCGATGATCAATACCGTATTTCCACGGTCCACTAAACGATTGATAACACCCATCAGTACATTCACATCTTCAAAGTGAAGGCCGGTAGTCGGTTCGTCAAGGATATAAAATGTATTTCCAGTATCTTTTTTAGAAAGTTCAGTAGCCAATTTTACCCGCTGAGCCTCACCTCCCGATAAGGTTGTCGACGACTGACCTAAGGTGATGTAACCCAAACCGACATCCTGCAGTGTTTTAATCTTTCGGTAGATACTCGGTACATTTTCGAAGAAATCTACCGCATCGTTGATGCTCATATCGAGAACATCGGAAATGGATTTTCCTTTATAGCGTACCTCCAAAGTTTCTCGGTTATAGCGTTTTCCGTGACAGGTTTCACAAGGAACCTGTACATCAGGAAGGAAATTCATCTCGATGACCTTTAGTCCGGCTCCCTGACAGGTTTCACAACGACCACCTTTCACATTGAAGGAGAATCTCCCGGGCTTATAGCCCCTGATTTTTGCTTCAGGCAACTGGACAAACAAGGTTCTGATATCCGAGAATACACCTGTGTACGTTGACGGGTTAGATCGCGGTGTACGACCGATAGGACTTTGATCGATCTCGATAACTTTGTCAATATGTTCTAACCCTTCAATTTTTTTGAAGGGAAGTGGAGTTGCTTTTGCCCTGAAAAAATGTTTATTCAAAATCGGGTACAACGTGCCTGTAATCAAGCTGGATTTGCCCGAACCCGAAACACCGGACACCACAATAAGCTTTCCTAAAGGAAAAGAGACCGAAAGATTCTTCAAGTTATGCCCTGTTGCGCCTCGTAACGACAATGTTTTTCCATTGCCCGTACGCCGTTTTTCAGGGATTTTTACCGCTTTTGTTCCGTTGAGATAAGCTGCCGTTAGGGAGTCTGATTTTAAGATTTCCTTAGGTGTGCCTTCGGCAACCACCGTACCACCATGAACTCCCGCAGCAGGTCCCATGTCGATAACATGGTCGGCATGTAGGATCATGTCTTTATCATGTTCTACCACAAGCACCGAATTACCAATATCGCGTAGGTTTTTAAGTGCATTGATAAGTCGCTCATTGTCCCGCTGATGCAGTCCGATACTCGGCTCATCAAGAATGTAAAGTACATTGACTAATTGCGAACCAATCTGTGTGGCCAAACGAATGCGTTGTGCCTCACCACCTGAAAGCGTCTTCGCTGTACGGTCCAGGGTCAGGTAATTTAAGCCTACATCCAGCAAGAAACCCAAACGCGCACGGATTTCCTTTAAGATCTCTGTTGCAATAATAAGCTGGCGTTCGTCAAGTTTACTTTCTACCTGGTCAAACCATTCTTTGATGGAAGTAATATCCATCGTAGCAAGTTCATGAATATTCTTATCGGCAATTTTGAAATGTAAAGATTCTTTTTTCAATCGTGCGCCCGCACAGGTCGGACAGGTAACTTTTGTTCTGAAATCATCTAACGAAGGGGCTTCATCGGACGATTTGCCCGAAAATTCCTCCAGCATCTTAAAGATGCCTTCAAATTCAACGCGATATTCACGCGTGCCATAACTGCCATAAGAAACCGTGACAACGATAGGTTCTTCTTTATTTCCAAACAAAAGCTGATCAATCTGTGCTTCATTGAGCTTTTCAAGCGGCGTGGAAATGGTAAAATCCAATTTTTTAGCGACAGCTTTCAAGACTTCCGAAGTCCAGTTTTCACGCGTGGGCCCCAGAGGCGCTAAACCGCCTTTTTGAATGCTTAGCTTTTTGTCCGGAATAACCGCTTGCTTATCAATTTCAAAAATATAGCCTAAACCATCACACGTGGGACAAGCACCATAAGGCGAATTGAATGAAAACGTATTTGGTTGCGGCTCATCATACGAAATACCCGATTCCGCATCCATGAGGTACCGGCTATAAAATTGCTCCTGATTGTCCTTGTTAGATACTTTGATGATTCCTTTTGCTGTTTTCATCGCCTGCATGACCGAAGTCTGTAAGCGCTTTTTATCTTCACGCTCTACTTTCAGACGATCTACTACGATTTCAATATCGTGTATTTTATACCGGTCAACCTGCATTTTTGGAACAAGATCCAATATTTCCCCATCCACACGCACCTTCACATAACCTTGCTTGCGGATTTGTTCGAACAATTCCCGATAATGCCCCTTACGTCCTTTGACCACAGGTGCCAGGATATTTAAAGCCTGTCCTTCAAATTCTGTCAGAATACGTTCAATGACCTGATCGTCCGACATGCGCTCCATCTTTTTTCCGGTCACATAAGAGTAGGCTTCTCCAGCACGGGCAAAAAGTAAGCGCATAAAATCATACACCTCAGTGATCGTTCCAACAGTAGACCTGGGGTTCTTGCTGGTGGTTTTCTGTTCAATGGAGATTACCGGACTTAAGCCCGATATCTTATCCACATCCGGACGTTCCATACCACCCAAAAACTGGCGGCTATACGCACTGAATGTCTCCATATAGCGGCGTTGCCCCTCGGCATAAATGGTGTCAAAAGCCAACGATGACTTTCCACTTCCACTTAGCCCTGTAATTACAACCAATTCATTTCTTGGAAAAGAAACATCTATATTTTTTAAATTGTGCGCACGCGCTCCAAATACCTGAACTTCACTTTGTTCGCCCAAATCTGGACTTCTTTTTATTGCCATGAAAACTCCTTAAGGTCCCTTTGTGAGGGATTAAATGCAAAACATGCAAAATTACAGATTTTAAAGGAATTATGCGAGCCGATCTGACTTTTGGAATAAAATGTGATATACAAGTGATTTAAAAAAATAATGTACCTTGCACCATAAATCTAAATGTATGCGAAAATACGACGTCAGCAAACAAGAAAAGCAATCGATCGATGATATTGTCCAATTCTGGAAGAAAGAAAATTTATTGGATGAGCAAAAAGCGAACGAGCTGATGGAGAGTTTGGACGTGAAAAGTTTTGATTGGGGGCAACTGGCTCGGTATGCTTTTTGGATTGCACTGGCATCTCTGGTATTCGCCGTTTTTTCGCTGTTTACCGATGCGTCATTCCTAGCCTTTGTGGATACCCTTTACGAAGCACCAAATATCTTGTTTTGTTTCTTTTTTGCTGCCGTGGCCGTATTGTTCTATACCCTGGGGTTGCGCTATAAGAAACGCTATCCGTATAAAAACTTATCCACCGAAACCATGATGCTGATTGGAGTTTTCGCTACGGCAGCCTGTATTGGATTTATGGGTAAGGTATTGGATAAAGATACCATGCACTACTCGCTTTTATTTTTGCTTTCCGTGGCGATTTATGGCTTTCTTGCTGTCAAGCTTGATAGTAAGCTCATCTGGACATTTATGCTATTGGCGCTAGGGGTATGGTTTGCAACCGAAACGGCGTACCATAGCAATTGGGGCTTCAAGTTTTGGGGAATGAATTATCCCCTTCGGTTTACCATTTTTGGGACACTGATCACTGCACTGGCCGTTTGGGCTCAGCCACGGTTCGCACAGCTACAAGTCTTTCAGCCTATCAGTTATATTGTCGGATTGATCTACCTGATGGTATCCTTATGGACACTCTCTATTTTTGGGAATTATGCTGATTTTTATGAATGGACCACCGTACGTCAATACCATATGTTCTACTGGGGTATATTGTCAACTGCGGTATCTGTATTTCTAGTCGTCTATGGATTAAAAGCGAAAGACAATGTGACCAGAGAAGTTGGGTTTGTATTTTTAGTGCTCAATATCTATACACGTTATGTGGAATACCTCTGGGACAACATCAATCGAGCAGTATTCTTTTTGATTTTGGCCGTGTCCTTTTGGTTTGTTGGCCGTTGGGCAGAGAAATTATGGAACAAACGGAAGGAAGAGATTGCTGGATAACGCTTAAAATTGAATCGTAAATCCGACACCTCTATTGGAATTGATGCTCAGATTGGGATCCAGGCTTAAATATTTGCGGATCCGGGTAACAAAGACATCCATGCTCCTTCCGGTAAAGAAATCTGCATTCCCCCATACCTTTTCAAGAATATCTTCACGCGTGACAAGCTGGCCCCTGTGTTGCCATAGAAATAGGAGCAGTTGTGCTTCGCGTTCAGTGAGCTTAAACTGACCCTGTGCATGGCTTAATACTAACTGTTCGGGGTGAAATACATATGTCCCGAGGACAATCGATTTTGGCGTACTATTTTTCTGATTCCGTTTTAATATATTCTGTATGCGAAGCAAGAGTTCTTCAGGATCGCAAGGTTTAGTGACATAATCATCAGCACCGATTTTTAGTCCCGTAAGCTTGTCGATCTTTTGTTCTTTGGCGGTTAAAAAGATAAATGGTAATGCGGGATGCAGGGCATTAATTTCTTTGGCCAGACTAAAACCGCTGATTTGAGGAAGCATCACATCCAGTATAACCAGGTCGTAGCCGGCTAGCTGCTGAAAATTTTCCATAAGATCCTGAGGCTGCGCCATCCAATCTACGACAAATGCAGATAGCTCAAGGTATTGCTTGAGCATAAAACCAAAATCAGGATCATCTTCAACGAGGAGTAATTTGTTCATTTTTTATATTCAGTCGTTCATCTAAACTACTTTTCTATGCTTGCTATATTGGCTTTGTCGCGGGGCTTATTTCCTATTTCTTTGCCGCAGCTGATTACACTTACCTTATGATGGAATAGCAAGGAGCGGCAATTGAATTTTAAACGTAGTACCTACACCAAGCGTACTAATTACTGTAAGCTGTCCCTGATAACGATCCACGATTTTTTTAACAAGGAAAAGGCCAATTCCCAATCCCTTGGTGTCGTGTATATTGTTTTTTTGGATGCGGTAAAACTTGTCGAAAATATAAGGGAGTTCGCACTCCTCCATGCCATCACCATTGTCTTGTACGTAAATTGAAAGCTTATTTTTCTTTTGCTCAAAATGAACTTTAAGCCATTTTGCGCCATACTTTACAGCATTGTTCATGAGATTCTGAAATAATGTTGTTGCATCGCTGAGGCCCAAGCACAATTTCCCTTCAGGCAATGGGCTTGTTTCAAATGCAATGGCTGGGTTCGTCAATTTAAAATCATCGAAAATCGCTTGGAGTTCCATCGTGGTAACAGGAGGATGATCCGATGGTTTAAGGTCTTCGGTCAGCGGGGCAAGGGTGTGTTCCAGGCGATTGACTTGCCGCTCAATGACCGTTATAATATTTTCATCTGTCGATTTTCGAAGTGTCTTAGCTGCAATTTTTAAGGTCGCAATAGGGGTTTTAAGTTCATGCGATACATTGTCAACCACGTCGTGAAGCACGGTGATCTGCTTCTGCTGTTTTTTGAGATTTTGAATGGTTCTATAAAAAAGCCAAAGAAAGGCGGCCAATATAAATAAGGTGCTCAACAGGAGGGATGTGAGTTCTTTGAATAATATCCAGTGGAGATTGGTTACCTCAAAAGAACTTTTCCTGTGGACTAAAAAGGTGTATAAGATTTCCTTGCTTTGGATGCTCTCTTCAATTTTCTGTGTTTCGGTTTTTTCCGTTATCCATTCACTGGAAGAAAGTTCAACAGGTCGTCGGAAATTTCCCTGTGTGGTGTAAACCGTAATGGGGCCATCAGCAATCTGCTTGTTAAAGTTTCTAAAATAAATACCCAAGATCTCCTTTTTTAGGATAACATCCATACCCAGTGGTTGAAATAGACTGTCGACATAGCGTGTGAGCTTCCCGGATGTTTTATGCGCATTGGCATGATATAGTCCTTTAAGCTGTTGAGCTGTTATCTGATTTTTAACCAATTTGATGTAGTAGTCTCTGGCGATGTCCTTGCTCATTAAATCATCATCAAAAAGACTGTCAATTTTGGGAGATTTGTTCAGTTTGCTTTTTACTGTTGCAAAAATATCGCGCTGTTTGAGCTGATAGGTGTTGTACAATTGATAGCCCTGAATGCCGATCAGTACAGCAAAAAATAATGTAAAGAGAACACTATAATTTTTGGGTTTCAATTCCATACACAAATATAACTGCTGAAGGCCAATATAATATACTTTAACGCAGTATTAACCCTTCATTAACCATTATTTACTACGGAGATGGACAATTTTGGGACATCGGAAGCGCGTAAAAGGTCAGTGACTGTCACATACGATAACCACAAAAAAGGCATGCGTTTGACAGCACAGCTAATAGATATAATAATCCCGGTATGCGCTAATGAAATTAAAAGACTAATTATTTGTACATGAAATCGAGCCTATTTTTTCTAGCTTTCCCTTTAGCGCTTTCAGCACAGACAAAGATCGGGGGACAAGTGCAGGATACAAACAAAATTGTATTAGCAGGTGCAACCGTTATGCTATTGGATAGTAACTATCAAGCAATTCGTGAAGTGAAAACTGACCATCTTGGAACGTTTATGCTGTCGCTGGATCATTCTGGCAGCTATTATCTACGGTCCACTTATCTTAACTTTAGACCTCAGGAGCACTTTTTCCGTAGCGACACCATTGCTCGCCCTCTGATACTTGAACTTATTCCCGAATCAAAAGTACTCGAAGAAGCACAGGTTGTCGGGCGGGCGCCGAGATTGATCCGCAAGTTGGACCGCCTGGAATTTAACGTGCAGCATTCTAATCTTTCGGCACTCAACAGTTGGGACATTTTGAAACGGACGCCATTGGTGATGGCAAATGGCTCAGATTTAATGGTCCGTGGAAGTAAAAATATTGTTGTAATGATTAATGAACGAAAAGTTATGCTCACAGGGGAGGAATTGAAAACCTATCTTGAGAATACGGCGGGCAGCGATGTCCAATCGATCGAGGTCATTACCAACCCCCCCGCAAAATATGAAGCGGAGGGCAGTACCATCATCAATATTAAACTTTCCAAATCGAACCTCTTTGGATATCGGGGCTCGGCGGTTGCGTTGGCCGAAAAAAGCAGCACCTGGAAGCAATTGTTTGGGCTGACCCAGTATTACAGAAATGAAAAAATCAACGTTCGTGGCACCTATAATTTCGGAAGGGGAACTTATGCACGTTACGAAACGAATTATGTGTATTATCCCAATGAGCAAACCTCGTGGGAAGGTGTGATGGATCGATTTGATACCAATAACAGTCAGAACAGCTATGTGCTTTCGATGGAATACACACCCGATTCAACCTGGACTGTTAGCGGAGGACTAAACGGATATTATGGCCCCAAAACCTATGGTACCTACGTGGTGCCAACTGTCATTTACGATAGCAACCGTATTCAACAATCGAGCTACCTCACGACAAACGATCATGAGTCATCTTCAGAAACAAAAAACATGTATCTCCAGGTCATTAAGAAGCTTAACGCCAGCTGGAGTATAAATTGGTCTTCTTACTTTACAGACCATCATTCGACAAATAATCAGGATGTGCTCACCGCGCTGAGATTTAAGGATCAACAACCCAGGGATACACGATTTATTAGCAACAACGGAAATAAAAATAGGCTCTTTTCTTCACAGGTCGATTTTTCCGGTAAGGTAAAGCAGCTTGGAATGGAATTTGGAGGGAAATTTAGCGATGTTACCACAACAAACAGTCTTGTGTTCACTGACGATGAATCGGGCAAGTTGGAGCATAGGCCGGATAAGAGTAGTGAGTTTGATTACAAAGAACGGAACGTAGCTCTTTATGGTTCATTGGACTATACCTGGAAAAAATGGAGCTGGAAAGCAGGATTAAGAGGAGAATATACCAACTTAAAGGGCATTGTATCAGAACCAGAAGATATCAATAAACAGGATTATTTTGTGCTCTTCCCGACATTTTATATGCAATATGCCTTGACGGAAAATCAGCAGTTAGGTTTTTCCTATGGAAAGCGGATCAGTCGTCCTTCCTACTCTTGGCTCAATCCCGCAAAATCCTACTACAATCGTTTTTCATACTTTCAGGGAGATCCCCGTTTAAGGGCTACGATCGTGCATAACCTGAATCTGACGTGGACCAAAAACAACTGGAATATTGATCTATTCTACCGATTTGAAAAGTGGCCTAATATGGAAATAGCCTTGCAGGATAATGTTAACCACCAGCTGATTTATCATTATACCAATATCAAAAAGGGGCAGGGAGCAGGGATAGACCTGGGTAAGAGTTTTCAGTTTACTGAACGTTGGGGAATGAACCTGCAGCTAGAGGGAATGTACAATGAGAATTACTTTATGGGGACCGATGATGTGCTGCACAAGAACGATGTATACATTGGCAACGGAAATATAAGTAGCAGCTATGTCTTGAGCAAAGAAGCAGGCTGGAATCTTGAGCTCGGCAATACGTTTACATCGCCCACCATACAGGGGCCATTTAAAATAACTGGGTATTCCAGTACCTATGTAATGACAAATCGAAAATTCTTTAAAAACAAGTTTGAGGTAAATCTATCGTTTATGGACATCTTTAAAACGGAAAAAATGACCATATCCTCCAAATATGCCGATCAAAATAACTTTTATAAAGATTATCGGGATACCAGAAAGGTAAATCTGACGCTGCGGTACCATTTTGGAAATCAGAAAGTCAAAAGTAACAATCAGCCCGCAAAAACAGAAGAGCAGAACCGCTTGTAAATCTATTGAATTCTTGCAAAATCAAATTGTTCATATCTCTTTACCTATTATATCCATAAAGAAAATGAATACGGCAAGGATTGAAAGCAATTGTCCTCCACGTCGGATGTGGAGGACAATCAGATGTCAGAAAGGTATTTCCTTAGTTTATTTTCAAAGAATACGTGATATTGATACCGCCCGCAGCAAGCATATCATGTACGGAGCAATATTTTTTAACGGCCAGTTCAGCCGCTTTAGCTGCTTTGACCTCATCAATTTCACCTTTTAAAAAGAAATTGATGTGTATATCTGTAAATACCTGTGGTATTTCTTCCCGGCGTTTACCCTCCACTTCAACCTGGATATCTTCAATTAGCTGGCGTTGTTTTACCAGGATACTATGCAGGTCAAAAACGCTGCACGAACCCAGTGCCATTAGAACTAATTCCATGGGACGAACACCTTTACCTTCACCACCGATCGCTTCCGAACCGTCGATGTTGACTTTGACCGAAGATAATTCACTGCTGGCTTCGAAATGTACAGCCTGGTTGACACGGTTTAATTTGATTTTCATCTTAACATATTTTATTCATTTTTTGCACACCAATTTTAGCGAATAGCCCTCATTGATAATAACAGATCTAACTAAAATCCGTGCAACACAAATATACAAAAAGGCAGACGATTATTCGTCTGCCTTTTGTCAGTATGTTGGTCACTGTTTATTTTGTGACGGTATCTGGCAATTTAACTCCACGATATTTGGCGACGTCAACTTGTGGGATCTTCGATCCATATTTAGAATTGATGGCACTGATAAAGATGTTTGCCATGAGGGCATTACCAATTGGCGTGAGGTGGATGCCATCCAAAGAGAACGCATTTCCAGTGATGTATTTGGCACTAACGGCTAATCCATTGATACGAACGCCACCTTTTACATTGTTTAGGAAGGCATTTACGTCTGCTAAAGCGAGGTCTTTTGAAGCTGCAGCAGCTTTGATGGCTGCATTGTACTCGTTGATCCGCTTCACAACTGTTGCTGTTTCGCTTACATCAAGCACGTATTTGTCTTCCACGGGGTTCAATGGATGCAAGCCGTAAGGAAACTGTGCTGCGTTTGGCTTACCCAATAGTCCTGCAGACAAGAAAGGAAGTACAAAATAATCTTGATCAGTCGCTGCACGCGTTCCAGATTTCGTAGCGATATAAATATTTGTTACCGGCGCAGGGGGATTTGTTGCGTTGACAGCTGCCAGCAGGGCCGCACGGGTAACCGTTGTAAAATAAGGTGTTGCGGTTACATCTGGAATGGTGGCCAGTACACCTTTTTTTCCGCCGGCAGTCAGCGTCTGCACATAGCCATTGAGAATCGCCGAAAATTGAGCCGTTTCAGTCAATACGGTTGTTGGATCGGGCTTATTCGTTGTTGGATTCATATTGACCACTCCACCATTAGTTGCCCAACCCAATGCATCGTTGTTACCCAGTGCAAAACTAAAAAAGGTGTGGTTTTGTGTCGTTGAATAGGTGAAATACGTTTTCGAGGCGTCCGCGTCGGGCAATAAGCGCTCGAAATACGGATTGCCGGCAGTTGAACCCATACCTGCTACCATAGAAAGATCCATCCGCATACCCGGTACACCGAGGTTATTGACCGGATCAGTATATTTCGTCAATAGTTTTGTTGAACCAGGTCTGTAGGCCAGTTTATCTGTAACAGGTGCCGTCACAGGCTGTCCATTGACAAGTGCTGTAAGGGTAATGTAGCCAGAACCGTTGGCTTGATCTTCGCTGAAAAACGGCGATTTAAATTCCCCACCACCCACTTGTTTTAACTGCTCGGCAATTAAGTTGGGGTAAGCAACCTTTTGGCCCTCCAGATAAAGTCCCCCATCTGCGTATCCTGCCGTCAATGAATTCCCGATGGCAACATATTTTGAAAAATTAAGCGATCCTGCCGAAGGTGTATACTCCTCCAAAGAAGGTTTGCACGAAGCAATAGCGACAAGTGCTAAAGCTGCGGCTATGTAAAGTTTGTTTTTTTTCATCTTAGTCAAATTTGGCTGTTAATTACCATTTATAGCTTACACCAATGCCTGGAGCAAAAATGTTAGTCGCATAAGTCCCCGAAAGACGGCTCTCAATATTGGTTGACTGGCGAGCCATGATGCGCTGATAAGCAAAAGAACCTGTGACGTCAAATTTTGGTGATGGTTTTATTGTAAAACCCCCAGAGATTAAATATCGGGTGTTATCTGGTGTCTCCGGATAAACATAGGCGCTCTGTTGTACTGGAGTGGCGATATAGCCCCCTCCTACACGCAATTGCAAACGGTCGGAGGCAATATACTCCAAACCTGCTTTGATTGACCCTGCTTTATCATAATTTTTTGGTGAATGCGTATCTTGTAAGACAGGTGTATTTTCTTTGTAGTCAAAATCCAGTGCCTTATAAATGTCGTAATTGATCAGTGTTGCATCGATCGCCATTTTTAGCTTTTCCGAAAGCGGGAAGGCTATTCCGGCAGCAAAAGTGGATGGAAGCGGTAACTCAGCACTGAATTTGTTGCCCGCAGGAAAATTACTTGCCACCGATTCCGGCACGTCAAAAGTTGCATCCCCATTTTTAAGTTTAGTGACAACTTTCGAGCGGTAACTTAAAGAGATGGAAAATTCGTCCTCTAAATTGTAGTGGATACCTACGTTATAGCCTGTACCTGTACCGGTCCCCTTTAAGGTTGCAAGTCCTGCATGACCATCCGGATAGAATACAGGAACTGAATTTTCCAGGTCTACCGTTCCGACGTTATAGACGAAACCACCACCGACACTAAAATTTTCAGTCAGTTTGAAACTTAATGTAGGTTGAATATAGATTGCGCGTAGCGAAAGGCTAACTAAACTGAATTTACCAACCCAATCCTTTCCCCAATCGACAGCCCCACCATATGGTGTATAAACTCCAATACCGGCTTTCCACCAGGAATTTTTAGGCCCAAATGCAGCAAATACTGAAAAAGGAGTAGATATTTGATTTCTAGTATTATAAACAACGGTGCTGCCGACCTCTTGAAAGGCAGATTTGTACATAACAGCATTTCCAGCAACGGAAATGGCGTTATGATCCATTTTTGCTAAAGCACCCGGACTATAAAAAATGGAAGACTCATCTAAAAAGTAAGCAGAACCTGCTCCCCCCATTCCCACAGCTTTGGGACTTTGTAGATTCACTTGAGATCCTTGTGCAAACAGGAGTGACGGACTTGCACAAAGTATTGAGAATAGTAGTTTCTTCATACTAGTGTTTATTTTTGGTTAACATTCCTCTTTCAAATACAATGCTAACATAATAAATGTTTGACTAAAATTAATAAATGTTGTGTAATATTTTTTTTGCTCGTACCTTTAAGTGCAAGGATAATAAAATTAAACGATCATAATTATATGGCTACAATCACATTTAAAGGCAATCCAGTAAATACAAAAGGCAGTTTACCTCAGGTTGGCGAGCAAGCTCCTGATTTTAAATTAACTGCAGGCGATCTTTCCGATAAGTCTCTTGCAGACTTTAAAGGAAAAAAAATTGTATTAAATATTTTTCCTAGTGTCGATACAGGAACTTGTGCTGCTTCTGTACGTGCATTTAATCAAGAGGCTTCTCAGTTGGATAACACGGTCGTGTTGTGTATATCCAAAGACTTACCTTTTGCGCAAGGACGTTTTTGTGCAGCAGAAGGTTTAAATAATGTCGTGACATTATCAGAATATAAAGATTCAAACTTTTCTGACGCTTATCAATTGACTATCGTCGATGGTCCTTTGGCAGGTCTGTTGAGCCGTGTGGTTATTACATTGGATGAAAACGGAAAGGTATTGTATGAAGAGCAAGTTGCGGAAATTGCAGATGAGCCAAATTATGCTGCAGCCATTGCTTCCTTGAATTAAAGGCGATGTCAGAACGAATCAAAAACGCCTTCGCATATTGCGAAGGCGTTTTTGATTTCAAGCAGAGTTTGTTCGCTGTTATTTTGTTTTCTCCAAAGCCTGCAAGATATCGTTGATAATATCTTGTTGATCTTCCAAGCCCACCGATAGACGGATACTGCCGGGTTTGATGCCTAAATTGAGACGTTCATCTTCGGATAGTTTAGAGTGTGTGGTGGAAGCAGGATGCGTAGCGATCGATCTTGAGTCGCCTAGATTGGACGTATATAAAATCATCTCCAACTGGTCCACAAAAGCTTTCGCGCGCTCGAAGCCGCCTTTGACCACCAACGTTACAATGCCGCCACCGGCTTTCATCTGTTTCTTGGCCAGTTCATATTGTGGATGGCTGGGCAAGAATGGATATTTGACATCTTCAATCTCCGGATGATTTTCCAAAGCTTCAGCCAAAGCCAATGCGTTGGAACAATGGCGGTCCATACGGATGCCCAAAGTGTCCAAACTTTTTGATATGATCCAGGCATTAAATGGGGATAACGCTGGACCTGTATGACGGATGAAGAACATCAGTTTGTCGATAAGCGCTTGTTTACCGACAACAATCCCGCCCAAAACACGACCTTGCCCATCCATATATTTTGTTGCCGAATGGATAACCAGGTCAAATCCATACTGAATGGGTTTCTGGAGATAAGGTGTGGCAAAACAATTGTCGATAGAAAGGATAATATGGGGATATTTCTCTTTGAACTTACCCAACCATTCCAGATCCACCAATTCCAAACCGGGGTTAGAGGGCGATTCTAGAAAGATAATTTTTGTATTGGGCTGGATCGCTTTTTCCCATTCTTCGGGATTTGCGGCATCCACATAAGTCGTGGTCACTCCCCAGCGGGGGAATAGCTCCGTAAATAACTGGTGAGTAGACCCGAATATTGCGCGTGAAGAAACGATATGGTCTCCACTTTCAATAATTCCCGCAAAGGAAGCAAATACGGCCGCCATACCGGACGCAAATGATAAGCCTGCTTCTGCTCCTTCCAGAATACACACTTTATTGATGAATTCTGAAGTATTTGGGTTGGCATAACGGGAGTATATCATCGCATCCTCTTCGCCAGCAAAGACCGCCCGACCTTGTTCAGCGCTGTCGAAGATAAAACTTGATGTAAGGTATAAAGGTGTCGAATGTTCGCGAAGTGCAGAACGATCGACCTGTTCACGTATGATTTTAGATTGATCTTGTTTCATGATATGTAAAGGTACGAGATGAAAATTTTATATCCACATTTTTAAGTAGTGAAATCATTTATTTTCATCAGATTTCCAAGGGTATTTTTTTGCATGTTAAACTTGTTTGCTTGCTCACAGTGGATCATAGTTGCTATTCGATTGCCACAGTTTCAGTCGGACCAAGTGATTTTCGGGTATGCTTAGCGGTATTAACATTCAAGACTTTTTATCCGCGAATTGATTTTTGGGTTACAATAGTACGCAAATGTTACATACAGCATTTTGTAAAAACTTCTTATCTTAGGGCTTTACAACCTAATTTTCTAGCACATAAATAAAGACTATGTTGACAATCTTGTTATCCTCCATTTTACTTTCCAGCGGAACTGTAGCCAAGTCAGATACTTTAAAAGCTTATGGGGCTTTGCCAACCGAGCGTCAATTAAAGTGGCAGGAGATGGAAACGTATTGTTTGATCCATTATACGCCAACAACTTTTCAAAACAAAGAATGGGGTTACGGTGATGCACAGCCTGCATTGTTTAATCCTTCGGCTTTTGATGCGAACCAAATTGCGCAAGCTGCAGCGGCAGGTGGTTTCCGGGGACTAATTAGCGTCGCAAAACACCACGATGGATTCTGTTTATGGCCAACCAAGACAACATCTTACAGTATTGCCGCTTCACCATGGAAAAATGGAAAAGGTGATATGGTCAAAGAATTTATGGAGGCGACCCACCGGAATGGGATGAAATTTGGTGTGTATCTTTCGGCTTGGGACCGTCACGATGAACGTTACGGTACTCCTGCCTATGCCGATGCGTACAGGCAACAGCTCACTGAACTAATGAGCAATTATGGACCATTGTTTACCTCTTGGCATGATGGCGCAAATGGTGGGGATGGCTTCTATGGTGGCCACGAAGGGAAGCGCATCATCGATCGCACAACCTACTATGAATGGCATGAAAAAACTTGGCCCATCGTACGTAAATTACAGCCCCAAGCGGTGATTTTTTCAGATATCGGTCCGGATATGCGTTGGGTGGGCAATGAAAGAGGCTATGCGGCCGAAACATCTTGGGCAACATTTACTCCGATCGGGTTAAACGGAAAAGTCGCTGTTCCAGGTGCAACAGAGTCACACAATGCCGAAACGGGCGACCGTAACGGTAAATATTGGATACCTGCTGAATGTGATGTGCCTCAACGCCCCGGATGGTTTTACCATGCAGAACAAGATAGCCGCGTAAAAACACCGAATGAACTGTTTGAAATCTACCTGAAATCTGTAGGTAGGGGAGCCTGCATGAACCTGGGCTTAGCACCGATGCCTTCCGGTACATTACATGAGCACGATGTGAAGTCGTTGCAGGCTTTTGGAAAAAAAGTGAAGGAAACTTTCCGTACAAATCTAGCCAAAGGAGCAAGCATCACAGCGTCTAACACCCGTAATGGTGATTCCCAATCCTATGGTACTTCCTTTATTACCGATGACGACCGCTACAGCTATTGGGCAACAGACGATGCCAAAACATCGGCTACGCTAGAAATTAAATTACAATCACCTGCTAAATTTGATCTTATACAGTTAAGGGAGAATATTAAGCTAGGGCAACGTATCGATAGTGTTTCTGTTGAACGATGGGAAAATAACAGCTGGAAGCCCTTAGCCAAAGCAACAAGCATTGGGGCAAACCGCCTGATCAAATTGGAACAGCCGCAGACGGCAAGTCGATTAAGGTTACATGTTTACGCGCCTGTAGCGATTACGCTCAGTGATTTTGGATTGTTTAAGGAATATGATGAGCCATTTGCCTTTCGTACGGAAGAAGTCAAAAAACTACGTGGTTTTCAGATTAAAACTGGCAGATCTAATGCCAACGCCTATATGTTAGATGGAAAGGCGAATACTTTCGCTACAGTTGCCGAGCAGGGCGTAATTGTTGTCTCCACTGACGAACCTGTTTCTGGTATCGGCTTCCTTCCTCGCCAGGATGGAAAGCATGTTGGTACACCGACACAGTATCGCATATCCACCAGTGCCGACGGTAAAAAATGGACTGTCGCCAAAGAAGGAGAGTTCTCTAATATTAAAGCAAACCCAATTTTACAACAGGTGTTTTTTGATACCAATAGCGCAACCAAGTTTATCAAATTTGAGCCCAAGCAATTTATAGAAGGCAACGAATTAGCCATAGCAGAATTTGAATTGTATGGTAAATAGAATTTTAATGCTCATTGTGGTATGTACAAGTCATACCACAATGCTTTTTGCTCAGCAAAAGCCCCTCGTACTTCGCTATAATAAACCCGCTAAAGTCTGGGAAGAAACTTTGCCACTGGGAAACGGACTTATCGGCATGATGCCGGATGGCAATCCCCATCAGGAAAAAATTGTACTCAATGAGATCAGCATGTGGTCGGGGAGTCCCGAGGATCCCAATAAGGATGCGGCCTATAAGAATGTCGATGCCATTCAGGCACTACTTAAAGCGGGCAAAAATGATGAGGCCGAAAAGCTGGTCAACGAAACTTTCGTTACAAAAGGAAAGGGGTCGGGATTCGGCAACGGAGCCACTGTACCCTATGGCTGTTATCAACTGTTCGGCGACCTGTTACTGGATTATAAATTGCCAGCCGGTACAGTGCAAGACTACAAACGCTCTTTGGACTTAGCGACAGCGTCTGCGCAAACTTCATTTAAAATCAACGGGCAGCAGTTCCAACGAAAATATTATACTTCCTTTGACAAAAATGTTGGACTAATCCAACTGAACCAACCGAAAAATAAAGTACAGACGGTAGACCTATCGTTCCAGCGCCAAGAGAATATCGACCGGTATACCCTACTGAATGATGGAATTCTAATTGAAGGATCATTACCAGATGGAAAAGGTGGTAAAAACCTGAGGTTCGTTGGATTAATTCAGGTAAAAGGTGAAAATCTGCAGATCAACAAAAAGGATCAGTCCTTGGAAGTATCGGCAAATGGCAACCTCACGATCTATTTTTCCGCAAGTACTTCCTATTATGGAAAGGATCCATTACCTGTTGTCAAGGCAAATGTGGCAGCGGCAAAAGTCGCTGACGAACAAAAAATATTCCGCAACCATCTTGCTGCGTACCAAAAGATTTTCAATCGGGTACAACTCAACCTATTTGGCAATGTTGCGAATGACACTATTCCTACGAATGAACGGATAGCAAATTTCTACAAAAATCCAGTACAGGATCCAGATCTGGCAACAATTTATTACCAATTTGGCAGGTATTTGAATATTTCAAGTGCTGCTCCGAAAATTGCAAATTCACTTCCCCCTAACTTGCAGGGCCTATGGGCAAATAAGATCAATACACCCTGGAATGGGGACTATCATCTCAATATCAATGCACAGATGAATCATTGGGGAGTAGAGGTCAACAACCTGAGCGAATATCATCGGCCTTTTATCGAGATGATCAAGCGTATCGCTAAGACAGGTGAACAAACCGCAAAGGCTTACTATAATGCGCCAGGATGGGTGGTTTATATGATGACAAATGTATGGGGATATTCTGCTCCGGGTGAGCAAGCTTCGTGGGGAGCGAGTACGGCTTCTGGCTGGCTATGTAACCATCTTTGGGAACATTATCTTTTTACCGGGGATAAAAGTTACCTCAGCGAGATTTACCCCATATTAAAAGGAGCTGCCGTGTTTTACGATCACACACTTGTTCAAGACCCTAAAACAGGCTGGTGGGTAACGTCGCCGTCCATATCGCCCGAAAATGCTTTTCGGATGCCCAATGGGAAAGTCGCTGCGGTGGTGATGGGACCTACAATTGATAACCAGATCGTGCGGGAATTGTATCAGGCACTCATTCAGGCAGATGCTATTCTTAAAAAGAAAGATACTTTTGTTGATAGCCTTAAAAAGAAGCTAACGAATATTCCACCACCTGTGGTCGTTAGCGCATCTGGGCGCGTGATGGAGTGGCTGGAGGACTATGAGGAAGTTGAGCCTAAACATCGGCATGTATCGCATTTATATGGCCTATATCCAGCAGCATTTATATCGCCACAAACAACGCCCGAATGGGCTGAAGCGGCGCGTCAGACGCTCGCTGTACGTGGGGATGAGGGAACAGGCTGGTCTAGAGCCTGGAAGATATTGTTCTGGGCAAGACTGCAGGATGGAGATCATGCGCTCGAGATTTTAAGACAGCTACTCAAACCGGCATATCGTAATGAAACAACTTACCAAGGGGTCGGAGCGGGCACTTACCCCAATTTGTTCTGCGCACATCCCCCTTTCCAGATCGACGGGAACTTTGGTGGAGCAGCTGGGATTGCCGAGATGCTCATTCAGAGCCATAATGGGTATATCCATCTGTTGCCTGCATTACCCAAAGCTTGGCCAAAAGGGGAAGTTAAAGGACTCAAGGCCCGAGGAAATTATACAGTAGACATCGCATGGGAGAATGGGAAAGTCTCCGCTTTGCAGATTAATGGAAAAAAAGGAAAGATTCGACTATTTGAAAATGGAAATTACAGGGATTATGAAGTGCGTTAACTTTTTGTGTTTGATAGCGGTGTTGGCCTTGGGGACAACAAGCTGTTCACAACGCACAGAATCAGAAAAGAATGCAGCAATAGCGAAGAGTTTCAGTTACACGATCACCGGAAAAACCACTGCCCCGGATGGGACGCAGGTAAGCCTCGTGGATCACGACAATAGATTGCAGCAATTTGTAAAAACGCAGGTCACAAATGGACAATTTGTTTTGGAAGGCGAATTGGCCATCGCGGGATTTTACGATATCCAGATCAAGGGAATGAAACCCTATACGTTAGTTCTCGAAGGTGGAGGCGACTACGATCTGAACGAAGAGCATGGGAAATTTACGTTGACGACATCTTCTTCCAATGCTAAAGATTTTATGCAGTTCAATGCGAAATATCAACAACGTGAACAGGAGGAAAAAAGTAAAAGCACCAATAAAAGTCAGCGGGTAAGGCAGCTGGAGAGTCAGTTGCCTTTGATGGCAGCAAAAAACGATGGTTCTTATGAAAAAGCGGTGGATGAAATACAGCGGTTGAGCACTACTGAAGCATTTAACCCACGCACACTTTATGCCGATTTTATTCTCGACAGTACCCACCGTTCCTCTTTGCTATTGCCTTATTTTTTTAAGTACGTATCGCTCGACCAGACAAATTATAAGAAATTTGATGTGGCATTGCAGGGCTTTGATGTTGAACTACAGAAACACCCTTATTTCAAATTTGCCAGGGAAAAGGTCGATAAGGTGAAAGATTTTTATGAAAATATGCCTGTGTTCCCATCAATAACGCCAATGAATGTGCAAAGGGATACGCTGAACCTGAACGATGTGTCAAAATCGAAAATGCTGATTGCCGCTTTTTGGAAGGCATCAAATAGCAATAGTAAAGCTGATATCAAGATGCTACGGACAAAGGAAGCGCAACTGAATGCCCTAGGGGTACAGGTTATTTACTTTTCGCTGGATAAGGATCTGGACAAATGGACGAAAGCAAGCAAAGATCTTGCCCTGGGAAAACAGAGTTACTTTTTAAACTACAACGATCAGGCTACGATGGAAAATAATTTTGGGATAGACCGCACACCAAGCTATCTTTGGATTAATCCGGAAACACTGGAGATCTTATCGTTAAACGGTGAAGATCCTGCCATGCCGAAGTTTGTGACGAAGGTAAAGGAATTTATCGCCAAAAATTAACGTTTATTGTCTTAAAAAAGTGCTATATTTGAAATAACTGTTTAATATTTGTTATTTCAATATATAATGAAAGTTGTTCAATTTACAGTTCCGGTAGTTTACCAGGGATCTATTTGTGTGCAGGAAGACATTCTGCCTTCGTTCTACAGCAATTACCACCGGCACAAGGAAATCCAGCTGACCTATATTTTAAAAGGCCGGGGAACCTTTATGATCGGCAACTTTACGCACAGTTTCGAACAGGATGAAATCTATATTGTGGACGCGGATGAACCGCATATGTTCAAAACAGGAGAGGATGTAAAGGATGGCATCCATGCGATCCATATTTTTTTCGACTATGAACATTTTAGATCATTCTTGGACTTCCCTGAATTTGATGATGTCAAGTATTTTTTGGAACACATCAATGTCAGTAAAAAATTGGATGCGGAACATGCTGTGGCATTAAAAGAGAAGTTTGTACAGATCAATGCCAGCGCGGGTATCGATCGCTTGCTATCGCTCGTGAAGCTGATTAACTTTTTGAGTAAAAAGGTAGATCAATGGACTTCGCTGTATACCGGTATCCCACAAAAGAAGTTTTCAGATGCCGAAGGATTGCGGATCAACGAAATATTCCAATATACTTTTCAGCACTTTGGAGACAAGATATCCCTGGAAGATATCGCTGCGGTAGCGCACATGACACCACATGCGTTTTGTAAGTATTTTAAGAAGCATACCCGGAAGACCTATGTTACTTTTCTCAATGAAATCCGAATTGAACGCGCCTGCAAAATGTTGATTGATGAATCTTCGGAGAGCGTTTCGAACATCGCATTTAAGACGGGATTCAATAATGTTGTGAATTTTAATCGGGTATTTAAAAAAATAACCAAACTCTCGCCGAGCGAATACCTGCAGGAACACCGCATGCGCGACTAACGTGTTAATGTTACAGCGAGTTGTTTGCAATTGGCAGCTACCCATCACATCCCATTGGAAGTCTCGTTAAACGTAAAAGATAAGGTCGCCCTCTACCTTAAGAATAATACAGCCATGCATTGTAAATTGACAAGATATTCTCAAAAGCCAAAATCACTTGTAACATTTTAGTTACTTTTTTGGATCTAAATAATTAATACGTTAGTTTTATTCTGCCGGTTAATTAACTTATAAATCATTTATATTTATGAAAAGAACATCCAAGTCAACTTGGGGAATTCTTTCGGGTGTATTCATCCTGGTTTTAGCGGCATTGCCTTCTTGCAAAAAGCATGCAAAACTTCCCGATGAAAACAATGAAACAATTCATGCCGTAAAATTCAAAATCAAGGATTTTGAAGCGATTGTTACTCCGCTAAAAAAACAATCAGCAAGACCAAATCGAGCTGCCTTACACAGAACCGCTTCCGAAAGCGAGTTGCTACTGTATCATTGGACCTTTGACAACAGTAACGCCGTTCCTGAGACTGCGCTAGATGAAGGTAGCTTAATCAATTACAACGACGGAAAGACAGATTATGATTTTCTGGCCGGCTGGCCCACCACGGGGAAAGCCATTAGCTTCAAAGGTGCTAGAGAGATCTTGATTAAAATTCCAACGCAAGGTATTCGTTCCATAGGCAGCTGGGCATTTGATGGAAATAGCTCAAGTACAGGGCCAAGAGCGCTCCTACTGAGTTATTCCTTGGATAAAGGAAATAGTTTTTCGCTGCTCTCAGATACCATTAAGTATCCCTCAAATCTATCATTGTCAGGAAAAGTTGCAGTGAACACCTCTTTGGCAGATATTCCCCTCGGTTACAGTAAAGAGCTTTGGTTAAAAATCTCACTATTGGCTGGAAGTAGGGATGGTGGATCGGGTTACAGCTCAACGACAGGCACCTTTAAGATGGATAATTTGATGATTTATGGTCAAGTTAATCCGGAAGCGCTACCCAGCAAATTCTACTACCATGTTTTCGATGCAAATTCGAAGGCGATGGTTACCTCAGGGGTGCTTAACTCGCAGGACGCTTTTGATTTAGAATTGCCGAATGGCACCTACTATCTGAGCCTGATTGCTAAAAATTCAACATTGCCTCTCGTTATGTCGGAGGCCGCTGATTTTGAGCACTTTTATGCTACGAACCCTTTTTCTGAACGGTCTGCAGAGTTATTTGCCGGTCGTGATACCTTTGAAGTGAAAGGTGTTACCGAGCGGGTATTGAACTTAAACCGGATTTATAGCGAGGTTAAACTGACATTTACCGATACGGAGGATCTCAGTGTAATTGATAGTATTCAAGTACAGCAGCTTCATCCTGTATTTCATTATTACCCCTTTATAGCGCGAAGTAGTGATCAGATTGATAAAAGTATGTTGACGATAGTGCCACAATTTACAGCAGAAAATAAAAGCTTTTCGTTCAATCAATTTATGGGCTATTATTTAGAAAACAAGGTTATTAAATATCAGTTCCGCGTTTTCAGAGAAGGCCAACTGCTACGTACGTTTGAACTGGGAAGCGAAATCCGAAACAATGTTCAGATACAATTTAAGGGTAAATTGTTGGAAACTGATAATGGGAATCTGGGTTTTCAGGTCGTGAAGAACGAACATTGGGACGACAATATCACGATCGAATACTAACTAAACTATTTTCACCGAGCATCTAGCCTCCCTACATCTATAACAAAAAGGTGTCCAACAGTGGACACCTTTTTTGTTATAGCATTTTGGTTATATTAATTTCTTTAGCATGGTATTCCAACCAGCTAGGTTATGTATTATGTTTTCAAGATCGGCAATGGCAACACGTTCTTGTGCCATCGTATCGCGGTGGCGGATCGTGACAGTATTATCTTGCAAAGAATCGTAATCAACTGTAATACAGATTGGCGTTCCGATAGCATCCTGACGACGATAACGTTTTCCGATAGCATCTTTTTCATCGTACTGAACATTGTAATCCAATTTCAGCGTATTCAATATTTCTCGCGCTTTCTCTGGCAAACCATCTTTTTTGGTTAATGGTAAAATGGCAGCTTTTACCGGAGCCAATGCTGGGGGGAATTTCAATACAACGCGCGAATCTTGTTTTTCTTCCGTAGACAAATCTTCCGTTACCAGAGAGTTACATAGTACAGTTAAGAAAAGGCGGTCCAATCCGATTGAAGTTTCAATCACATACGGAATGTAGTTTTGATTGATCTCCGGATCAAAATATTGCATTTTCTTTTTAGAATACTCCTGATGTTGTTTCAAATCGAAATCTGTCCGTGAGTGGATACCTTCAACCTCCTTAAACCCAAATGGGAAATTAAATTCAATATCAACAGCAGCATTTGCATAATGCGCTAATTTATCATGGTCGTGGTAACGGTAGTTGGAAGGATCGAAGCCCAATGCCAAATGCCATTTCAAGCGTGTCTCTTTCCATTTGTTATACCATTCCAATTCGGTTCCCGGACGGCAGAAAAATTGCATTTCCATTTGCTCGAATTCGCGCATACGCATAATAAACTGACGTGCGATTACTTCATTACGGAAAGCTTTACCAATTTGGGCAATACCAAAAGGAATTTTCATACGTCCTGTCTTTTGTACGTTCAGGAAGTTGACGAAAATACCCTGTGCAGTTTCAGGACGAAGGTACACTTGATCTGCACCGTCAGCCATAGCACCCATTTGGGTTGCAAACATCAAATTAAATTGACGTACTTCAGTCCAGTTTTTGGTGCCTGAGACTGGGCATACAATGTTATGTTCTTCAATGATGGTTTTTAGTCCAGCTAAATCGTCGGCATTCAATGCTGTATTCAACGACTCTAATAATGCTGCTGCTTCAGTTGTTTTACCATCCGCTTCATAACGCGCAATTTTATCTTCGATCAATTGATCCGCACGGTAACGTTTTTTTGAATCTTTATTGTCGATCATTGGGTCATTGAAACCATCGACGTGACCCGAGGCTTTCCATGTTGTGGGGTGCATAAAAATTGCGGCATCGATACCAACAATGTTCTCGTTCAATTGCACCATGGATTTCCACCAATAAGTTTTGAGGTTGTTTTTTAGTTCCGAACCCAATTGACCATAATCGTAGACGGCACTTAATCCGTCATATATTTCGCTCGATTGAAATACAAAACCGTATTCCTTCGCGTGTGATACTACACTTTTGAAAAAGTCGTCTGTCTGTTTGCTCATAAGTGGCAAATATAGATATAAGTATTTAGATTTTAAACGCCTAAATCGCGGATCTGCTGAGACGCATTTTTGTTATCTACTTTTTTGATAATATGTTGGATAATACCATCTGCATCAATCACAAAGGTAGTACGTGCGGTGCCCATATACTTTTTGCCATACATATTTTTTTCGACCCATACACCATACGCCTCGACGAGTTTCTTGTCTTCATCGACAAGCAACTGAAAAGGGAGCTCATGTTTACTGCTGAATTTTTGATGTGATGCCTCATCGTCCACACTTACACCTATGATTTCAAAACCATCTTTTTGCAAAGACTGATAGTTGTCTCTGAAGTTGCAGGCCTCCGTGGTGCAGCCTGGTGTATTGTCTTTGGGATAAAAATATAAAATAACTTTTTTCCCTTTAAAATCGGAAAGATGGACGGTCTCGCCATGTTGATTTTTTGCACTGAAATCCGGTGCTTTCTGTCCTACTTCTAGTGTTGCCATAATACGCTGTATTTAGTCATTTAAGATACGATTAATCTCTTAAAACCGCAGATTTATTGCCGAAAATCAGGTCGCTATTTCATAAACGAAGCTTCGTATGTCTTCAAATTCCCTTTGTTGTCTTTCACTTCGAGTTTAAACTCATGTCTGCCACTGCTGAGTTCCGGTTCGAAGTCATGCCAGATATGTCTTGTTTTAGGGTCATATTTCATTAAAGCCCATTTCCCGTCAATATAAGCGTCAAAAGTAGCTATACCCGATAGATTGTCACTGATGGTAAAATCGATGGAGCGTTGATTGGAAACATTCTTGCCGTCGGTCAGGTTACGCGCAGTGATATTTGGTGCAATGGTATCGACAGCGATGTAAAAACCACCAAATTCGCGTACGTTGGCTACCACCCAGCCGTTCTCATATTGACCACCTTGTGCTCCGCCATCAGAAGAAACAATCAAGGCTTTGTCATACAGGTTATCAGACAGGGTGTAGTCTGGTTTGATCATGAGCTTATAATATCCGAACACCGGCGTATAGCTGTTATGGATATAATGCATTGCCGAGTAACCCCTTGCCGGTTTTGCAGCCTGTGAATAATTGAAATAAAGGTCATCATACAATATGTTTTTACCCATGTAAATACGCGCATTTTCCGCCTCATATTTGTTTTCATCGGCATAGTGAAACATTTTAAGCCCCTTCGCATTTGGGCGGCTGATTGACAGCGATGGGTTATTTTGTACCTTAAAATTCAATTCACTCGTATTCCCTTGGACATCTTTAACGACATATTTTACATCATGGACCTCATTGTCTTTCAACGTTATTTTACCGAGGTTATCCAAGTTTTTGAAGATGTTGATCGGATTGTTTGGATCTTTGAAGCTCTTTTGCACGCGTACCCCTGACTTTTTTGAATAAGGGTAGTCTACGTAGGACTGTATCGCACGGGTCTGATCAAAAGGAATGGATTCGAACAGTACCGTGCTGATGTTTTTATTGTCCAGAAATAGTTCAATCGAATACACACCATATGTAAAAGAGATGCCTCTCCGTTTATCAACCGTGTTGATTCCCAACCCAAAGGTACCATTCACTGGTATCGGCGCGGTACTCGCTAAGCTATAGGTACCATTGCCGGCCGACTTGATCGTCTGATGTCTTCGGGGTGTGTTTTCGTCGAATAATTCGGAACCTAAATCGTAGACCGTCATACCGCGGATAATCGGTTTTACACCGTCTGGAAACAACAGGCCAAACAATTGCGGATTGAGCGGCAATTGTGCTTTTGTATCCCGGATCTCGAAATGAAGATGTGGGCCGGCTGAACCACCGGTATTACCTGAATTTGCAATAAACTCACCTTTTCTTACAGGAACTTGGTTGGGTTTGAGAAATATATCGACATCAAAACGTTTTTGCTTGTACTGCTCATCTTTAACGATTTTCGCAAGATCCGAATTAAAGCTTTCGAGGTGCATGTACACCGAGGTATAACCATTGGGATGATCAATGTAAACATAATTGCCCCCACCACCTATTTGTACTCGCACACGGGATACAAAACCTTCGGCTGCTGCATGTACAGGGATATTTATACGTTGTTGTGTGCGGTAATCGTCTCCGCCATGAAAATGCGTCGCGCGCAATTCCCCAAACGATCCCGAAGCCTGTGGAGGAATATCCATGGGGCGTACAAAATAATTTTGTGGATAATTGCGGCTTTTGATAATATCTTGTCCCTTGCTTAGACCTGTCATGCAGGCCAGCAGGGAGAGCATTGCTGTCGTTTTTTTTATCATGCTATTTCCCAGCTATTTGATTTTACAGCTAAACATCTTCTGTTCGCCAATGAAACCTTCCAATAAATCGCCGATGGCCACAGATCCGACACCAACTGGAGTTCCGGTGTAAATGAGGTCACCTTTGCGTAGGGTAATAAATTTGGAGGTATATACAATCAGATCTTCGTAGGAAAATATCATGTCCTTGGTATTTCCCTGCTGAACTTTTTGCCCATTTTGCTGCAGGGAGAAATCAATCGAATTTACTTCCGCAAATTCTTCTTTAGGAATCATGTTGCTGATGACTGCCGAATGGTCAAATGCTTTTGCCAATTCCCAGGGAAGGCTTTTTGCTTTTAATTCTTGCTGTACATCCCTGGCGGTAAAGTCAATCCCCAGGCCGACAGCATCGAAATAAGTTGATGCAAATTTTGGTGTCACATGTTTTCCTTCCTTACATATCCGAAGGACGACTTCAGTTTCAAACTGGATATTTTTTGAAAATTCAGGATAATAGAAATCTTTGTTATCCTTTAACACCGCAGTATCAGGTTTTAAAAATATAATGGGAGTTTCAGGGACTGGATTATTGAGTTCTTTAGCGTGGTCGATGTAATTGCGACCGATAGCAATTATTTTCATGATATAAATTTTTAAGGCGATGAAGCTTTTAGATTTCTTAGCGAGCACTTAAGCTCGACGTACGTCGCATATGTCTGTTAAGCGGTATTCGTTATGTATAGCTCACCTCAACAAACTTAGTAAATGTCCAAACCTTATCCAAAAATGATGATAAACAACCTGTATTATCCACTAGGTCAAATGGCCTATTTGCATAGGGTTTAGTTAGGGTTAGCTTAGGGTTTAGTTAGGGTTTGTTTAGGTATAGCCTAATTAAAACCTAACTTAAACCTATCTAAATTCTAACTTATTACTAAACTAAGTCAAACATTGATAACTATTATTTGTTAAGCTGTAAAATAGATTATAGCATTACAATAAAAAGGTTTAAAAATGGCAATATTAGAAGATGGTCCGAATGGTGGTTTTCGTGGTAAAGTGGGCTCAGTCTATGGTTATAACCTCAATGGCAAATGGGTGATACGCGGTTCGCGTAGAAAAAGTTCCAAACCTCCAACTCACGCGCAATTGACACATCGTGAAAAAATGAAATTGGCCGGTAAGTTTTGTGGCTGGATAAAGCCTATTGTTAATTTTGGGTATCAATTTGAAGAATCTAAAAAATCGGGGCTTGGGAAATTTCAGCTTGCACAACAGCAGATTCTCAAAAACGCGATTGATTTGGATGTCGAAAATAGACCTGTTATTAATATGGAAAAAGTGCGGGTATTTGTCGGGGAGCTCATGTCACCCGAAGGTGTTGAGGCTCGATGGGAGGATGATCTGCTGAAATTACACTGGATACCGAATCCGAAATACAGGGATAGCACTTTTAAATTAAATTTGGCCTTGGTCAGTTTGGATAGGGAGGGGGATCTCAAAATGGCTATCGCGGATGTATGGCAGGGTGAATGTACGGTTGAGATCCCGAGATTTAAAATGGACAAATTTGATTATCATGTCTACATCGGTTTTTGGGATACCTATCAAGGTGTACTCTCCAATTCGACCTATTGCGGTGTCATTTAATAGGATTTTTCAGCCTACTTGTGTATCTTTAACACTATGGATAAAATTAAGGCAGTGTTATTTGACCTAGACGGAACGTTGATTGATTCGGAATATTTCTATTTCAAAAATTGGGCGCCGATATTAAAGGATGAATTTAATTTAGTGATCAGCTACGAAGATTGGATTCGTGATTTTGCAGGGCATACTTTAGCACATAATGTCAAACGATTGGTCGATGACTACGGCTACGATACGACGGAAGAATATATGTGGAAGCGTACACGTGCAGCTTATGCCGATTCCAACATGAGCGACATTGAATTGATGCCGGATGCCCGGGAAATCTTAACGTTTTTGAAAGAGAGCGGCATTCATATCGGACTTGTCACCTCCAGTTTCCGCAGTACGGTAGATACGGTTTTGGGTAAACATGGGCTTTTGGATTATTTTGAATTTTTCGTTACCCGTGAGTGCGTCGAATTTCCCAAGCCTAATCCGGAGCCATACCGTTTGGCATTGACGAACTTAAACTTAGCAGCGGATAGTTGTGTGGCTATTGAGGATACGATAACTGGAAGTAAATCGGCTTTGGGCGCGGGTATGCGGTTGATTGCGGTAACGAAACAGGAGGTAGAACGTGCTAGACTAACAGCTGTGGATAACATTGTGGAAAACTTATCTGAAGCAAAAGCGCTGTTATCACAATGGATTTAAGGATTGCCGGATAATTTAATCGTTTTAGCATTTGTATTTTTATTTGGATATACGTAATATTACCGAATTGTAAATGGAATTCTGATTATGAACCGAAGAACCGCGATAAAGCAATTTTTCATTGTAGCAGGCGGACTGACAATTTTGTCGTCCTGTCTGAATGATGGTGGTGCGTCCATTGTATTGAATAAGCTGAAGATTTCGGCGGAGGATGAGCAATTTTTGGGCAATCTCGCCGACATACTAATTCCAAAATCGGATACACCGGGAGGAAAGGATCTGAATTTGCATCTTTTTGTCATCAAAATGGTGGACGATTGTGAGTCACCAGAAAATCAGGCTAAATTTGTCGCAGGTTTCAATGCGTTGAGGAAAAAGTTGAATTTAGCGAACCGTAAAGAAACGGAGACCACATTGGCGGGATTGAAAGACCAAACTGACGAGAAGGCTTTTTTTGATATGTTCAAATCACGTGCAATTCAGGGGTATATGAACTCAGAATATGTGATGAAGAATAAGGTGATCTATAAACTTATTCCGGGTCCGTATAATGGTGAGGTAAAAGTTAAGGTGTAAATAGCACATGGCAAATTTAAATATTGACAGTGAAAAAAGCAGGACCTACGATGCTATTGTAATCGGTTCTGGAATTAGCGGAGGATGGTCCGCAAAAGAGTTGTGCGAGAAGGGGTTAAAAACATTGGTGTTGGAACGTGGACGTGATGTTCAGCATATTAAAGATTACCCAACCACCAATATGATGCCCTGGGAGTTTGAGCATCGGAACGAGATGCCTTTCAAAGTAAAGGAAGAAAATCCAGTCGTCAGCAAATGTTATGCATTTCATGAAGATTCAGCCCATTTTTTTGTGAAGGACAAAGAGCACCCGTATATTCAGGAGAAACCTTTTGATTGGATCAGGGGATACCAGGTGGGGGGTAAATCGCTGTTATGGGCGAGACAGACACAACGTTGGTCTGATTTTGATTTTGAAGGCCCTGCCAGAGATGGCTTTGCTGTAGATTGGCCGATACGTTACGCCGATTTAGCGCCTTGGTACAGTTACGTCGAAAAATTTGCCGGCATTGCTGGAAACCACGACGGACTTCCAGAATTGCCAGATGGTGAGTTTCTGCCGGGATACCCTTTAAATATTGTTGAAAAGTATTTTAAAGAAAGCGTTCAAAAGAGATTTCCGGAACGCAAGGTAATTTCAGCCCGCTGTGCACACCTCTCTAAGCCCAATCCCATTCACATCGAGCAAGGTCGTGTACAGTGTCAAAATCGGGTACTTTGCCAGCGCGGATGCCCTTTCGGTGGATATTTCAGTTCGAATGCCACGACAATCCCTTGGGCCGCAAAGACCGGAAATATGACCTTACGGCCATTTTCTGTAGTTCACTCCATCCTGTATGATGAACAAAAAGGAAAAGCCGTGGGCGTACGTGTGATTGACACCAATACAAAAGAAGAAATTGATTTTTATGCTAAGCTGATTTTTGTCAATGCGGCGGCAATCAATACAAATTTGATCTTATTGAATTCTACATCCAACCGCTTTCCAAATGGTTTGGGCAACGATAGTGGCGTTTTAGGCAAATACGTTGCCTTTCATAATTATAGTGCACGTATCTATGCCGAGTATGAAGGTTTGTTAGATTTTAAGACCGAAGGGCGGAATCCCGCAGGTGGAGGATATATTCCACGTTTCAGGAACTTGCACAAGCAGGAGACCGACTTTTTAAGGGGGTATGCTGCCGGATTCGGAGCTTCGCGCGGTAAACAGTCCGATCGTTCGGGTTTAGGACTTGATCTGAAAAATAATTTGTTAAATCCTAAACTGGGTATTTGGCAGGTCGGATCTCACATGATGGGTGAAACCATACCAAAAGAATCAGGGATGGTTTCATTAGATGGAAGTAAAAAAGATGATTGGGGAATTCCGCTGTTAAAAATTGCTGTCGATTATGATGAGAACGATGAAAAAATGAAAAAAGATTACATCGCTGTCATGACAGAAATGTTTACGGATGCTGGATTTACAAATATTCGGCCCGATACACGCTGGCAGGCTCCGGGGCTGGATATCCACGAAATGGGCGGAGCTCGTATGGGACACGATCCGAAGACTTCGGTATTGAACAAATGGAATCAAATGCATGCGGTGAAAAATGTATTTGTCACTGATGGTGCAAGTATGACGTCTACATCAACACAAAATCCTTCATTGACGTATATGGCATTTTCGGCACGGGCTGTCGATTATGCGATCAGCGAAATGAAAAAAGGAAATATCTAAAAGTACGGTACTGGAGAAAGGTTTTTAAAAAAAAATCTTTCTCCAGTAAAATTAAAATGTTATCTTTCCAACTGGATAACATGTGACAACCAAGAAACAATAACCAAAAGAAAGACAAGAAGCTATAGACAATCAAAAAACCAAAATTGGGAAACCAAAAAATTTTTACAACAAAAGCAAAAGCGATTTAGCTTATTTATTGCGAATTCTGTGAAACAATAATTTCATAGGCATTTAGGTCCGGTGCTTTCTATTTTATCGTAAATGGACGCAAAAGGAATCTAATAGGCAATTCGTCACGCAGCAGATTGCAAAAAAATATCAATTAAGGGAAACTAAATTTAACTAGACGTTTTTAGCTTCATTTTGCTAAAACGTTTTTATAAACCAAATCACTATTAATATGAGCAAAGTTGACGTAAAATCACTTGCGCAGCTTGGGAAAAAATCGAAACTATTTTTCTCATTAGCTGTCATTGCTGGTACTTTCCAACAAGTCAATGCCGCAGTCGAAACTTCATTCAAGTACGAAGGCAAATCCGTCGTCAAAGAGATGAACCATTTGCAGCAACAAGTTAAAGGAAAAGTATTGGATGCTACCGGAAAGCCAATTTCGGGAGTAAACATCGCCGTTAAAGGTACTTCAAAAGGTACGCAATCCGATGCCTTGGGTAATTTTACACTAGATGCTAAATCGGGGGATGTACTGGTAGTTTCTTCCGTCGGTTACAAATCCAAAGAAGTTACTGTTTCCGGTACAACAGTTTCCGTGCAATTGGACGATGATCAAAGTCAATTGGACGAAGTTGTCGTTGTAGGGTACGGTACCATGCGTAAATCGGATGTAACGGGGTCTATTGCGATGGTCAAAGGAGCCGACATGATTAAAGATCAAAGTTTCAGCCCTTTGGACGCCCTAAGAGGAAAAGCTTCTGGTGTTAATATCTTTTCAAACTCGAGCCAACCGGGAGCATATGCCAACCGTGTGGTCATTCGTGGTGTGGCAACAATCAATTCTTCCTCTAATCCTCTTTACGTTGTAGATGGTGTCGTCATGGAAGATTTTCATTTGTTAAATCCGAATGATATTGAAAACATAGAGGTATTAAAAGATGCTTCCTCCGCAGCAATTTATGGTGCGCGCGGTGCAAATGGTGTTATCTTGGTGACTACAAAACGTGGAAACAAAGATGGATCTCGGACGATTAGTTATCAAGGATCGGCCGGCGTAAGTTCTGTGCAACGCTATATGGATGTGCTGAATGCGCAGGAATGGGTGGATGCCTTTATGATTGGATTAGAGAATGAAAATAAATACGCTGCGCAGTTTTTGAAAGATAGGGATAAGAACTGGACGCCTTGGTCTTTAAATAAAAAAGATTGGTTCAATGATTCCAACTATTTCGACGCGAATGGAAATCCCTTGTATGATACGGATTGGCAGCGAGAAGCGACACGTACGGCCATTTCACATAATCACCAATTAAATGTACAGCAGGGTGATGAAAAATCATCTGTTGGTGCATTCTTAAACTATACGGATCAACAGGGTGTGGTCAACAATACTTGGAACAAACGTGTTAATGGTAAATTATCTTATGATGCGAAACCGACGTCCTGGTTGTCTACAGCTATTAATATGACGGTCAATCATACCTGGGGTCGCTACACGCCGGAAGATGGTGGTGGTCAGGAAGCACGTCGAACAATGATCGAGATGTTACCTTGGTATCCGGTTTATGATCAAAATGGTCAGTATACCAATTCCTCTTCCTCTACAGTCTCCGAGAAGTTAGGGTTTGAGGGTATGGCGAATCCAGTATCAATCTTAGATCTACAAAAGAGGATGCGTTACAACACCCAGATTTTCGGAAATGCCGCATTGACTTTTCATCTGGCCGATGGATTGGATCTGAAGACACAATTGGGTATAGATAGCCACCGGAAAATTTATAAAGGCTACTCTTCAATATCGTTAAATAATATTTCTAGACCAAATGGTTGGGCAGAAATCAATAACACCAATACGCTTTACTGGCAAGAAGAAACTTATTTAACCTATAATAAGCAATTTGACAAACATAGGATCAATGCAATGGCGGGTCTGTCGTGGCAGGCAAGAACATACGATAATGACCGTTCACGAACAACAGGTTTCTTTGATGATTTTTATGAATATAATAATTTAGGTATTGGCATTACACCTGATCCGTCTACATCAGCATGGAACAGATGGGCAATGAATTCTTATTTCTTAAGAGCAGCCTATTCATACAACGACCGATATTCGGCCACCGTTACAGGCCGCTACGATGGTTCTTCCAAATTTGGTAAAAACAATAAGTATGCCTTTTTCCCTTCGGTTGGTTTAGCATGGAATGTCTCTAACGAAGATTTCCTGAAAGGAAACGAATCTATCAGTAACATGAAATTGCATACTAGTTTTGGTCTAACAGGTAATTCCGAGATAGATCCGTATAAATCACTCGCTATCGTGGATGCTGGAACGATTTTATTGGATAATAATCGTGCACCATATTCTTTTGTTAATACCATCGCTAACCCAGATTTAAAATGGGAGAAAACTGCGCAGTTTGATGTTGGGGTAGAATTAGGTTTATGGCAAAACCGTTTGAATTTTGATGTATCTTATTACCGCAAAAAGACGACGGATCTATTGTTGGATGCTCCTTTACCAACAGCCTCTGGTTTTAGTACGGTCATGAAAAATATCGGATCTGTTCAGAACCAGGGTCTGGACATTATGGTTAATGGAACGATCATAAATAATGAAGATTTCAATTGGAAGGCTTCTGTGAATGCTAACTACAATAAGAATAAAGTATTGACGCTTGGTGAAAATAACGCGGACATCCTTATGAATAGTTGGGTAGGTGGTGCTAATAGTATCATTCGCGTGGGTGAAAACCTAAATAGCTTCTATGGATATAGAAGACTAGGCGTATATACACAGGCAGACGTAGACGCAGGGGATGCGAAAATGGAAGATATTGGCCGGGCTAAACGTACTAAAGATAAGGAGATCATTGGAAAAGGGCTCCCTGATTGGACAGGAAGCTTTGTTAACAATTTGAGATATAAAAATTTTGATTTTACGCTTGATCTTCAATTTGTCAAAGGTGTAGAGATTATGCAACAATTTTTCCACTCTACCTATGACCGTTTCGGTATTACCAATGGGTTGAAAGAAATTCTGACAGATGCTTATAATGGTTCTAATCCAAATACCATGGAACAAGCTATTTATCTAACAAATGGAGGTCATCGTGGACAAGACTCCAACGTGGATGATTCTTGGATTGCAGACGGATCATATTTACGGGTCAATTTGATTCAATTGGGCTATACCTTTACGCCGGATGCACTGAAGCGCATTGGCCTCAATAGATTAAGGGTCTATGCAAACGCAAATAATCCGTTTCTATTTACATCAAGCGATTTCAAAGGTTATGATCCGGAGAGTACTTCCCAGGGAGAAGGTAAATTTGGACAAAATATGACCTTTTTTGCATATCCAAGAGCAAAAACTTTCTCTTTGGGTGTAAACGTTACATTTTAATCAAGAACTTATCAGACATGAAAAATAAATTATTTATGTTGTTGCTAGCCGGCATGGCGTTGACAACATCTTGCAATAAATTTTTGGAAGAGGAGCCAAGGTCCAATTTATCCTTAGAACAATATTATGCCAATGATGGTCAGGCGATGGCTACAGTGAATTCACTTTACCGTAGGGGGGCACCATCTCGCTATTCTGTTGCTGCAAGTGCTTATGTAGGCCCTACAGCTTCAATAAATACGATGTTAACTGGTTATTTTATCAATTCCTATGAAGGTCAAGAACAAATCTGTCTATTTGCACGGCAGTTGACAAGGCAACAAAATACTAGTGTGGTGTCAAGTACCATGAATACCATTTGGGACGAAAGCTACAAAGCAATTAATATTGCCAATGCAGGTGTAAAATATATACCTGGAATTAATATGGATGAGTCCAGAAAAAAGACCTTATTGGCTGAAACTAAATTCTTCAGGGCGTTTAATTATTTTTATCTTGTTAAGACCTTTGGCGCAATCCCTCTATCCGTTAAACCAAATGAGACATTGGCTGATGAACTTTACCTAAACCGTACGGATGTTGCAAAAGTATACGAGCTGATTGAAACCGATTTGAAAGATGCTGTTGCTGATTTGCCTGCCACTACGTTTGCTGCAAGAGGACATCGAGTAGGTAAATATGTCGCAGCTATGACTCTCGCAAATGTGTATTTACAACAAGGTAAATATGCTGAGGCGGCTGATGCAGCTAAGGTTGTCATCAATTCACCCCATAAAATGACTACCAATGTGGATATGGCATTTAATAGTGCATACAACAAATTGCGCACCACTGACGACCTTGAAGAAGTGATTTACGCACAAGAATACGACGCTACAATCAATAATAGTGGTTGGTGGACAACTTACGCCTTTAATTCTTCAGCAACTGCTGTTTTCGACAAATATTCAATTTTTGAAAGGGTTTATGGTCCTACTAATCAATTCTTGAATGTTTATAATACAAAAGATTTACGTATTCAACCGAATCAGTTTTTCCATTGGAAATATACCAATCCAGTAAATGGCAAAACCTGGACATCTGACGTGCCTGGTATTTGGTATTATTTTGATGAGCAGGCAGCTACCGTAACTGGGCGGGGTACGAAGGACTGGAATTTCTACCGTTTCCCTGAAGCCTTATTGATTGCTGCTGAGGGTATTGCTAAATCAACAGGTGTAAGTGCAGAAGCAGCGGGTTATCTGGCGCAGGTCAAAGCACGTGCAAACACAGAAGGAAAATCTGTTGCTGCTTTCACGACTGAGCTACAAGGATTATCAGCAGAAAATTTTGTCAAAGAGTGCTGGAAAGAACGTCTTCGTGAGTTTCCGTTAGAATTTAAAATGTGGGATGATATTTTGAGAACGAAAATGTTCCCTGTGATCTCCACAACAGAAGCCGGAAAAGTAGATTTTGTTCCGCTTATTGGTGCGAAAAACGCATCTGGTGCGACATTTAAAGAATCCGACCTCTTATGGCCTATTTCACCTGATGAGATTCAACGCAACAATAAATTGACGCAGAATCCAGGGTATCAATAGATCTTTCAATAGTAGTCATGGCTATCAAAATGGATAGCCATGATTATCTAAAGTGATTTGTAGGTGAAAATCCAGAATCAGCAAAGTTATTTTAGAAGCGGCGCTTTGTCTAATGCTCCTTCAGGAAAAAACTCAGTCTGATTGTTCAGAATTGGCCGGGCACCAGAGCCACATAAAAAAAGCCGTTAAGATCAATTCTTAACGGCTTTTTGACGCTATCGCCAGTATTATATATCTACGACCACATCCATTTTAAAGTCATCATCTTTTAGATGAACAATCTCAGTTGCTTTTTCGTAGTTCGTTGATTTCTTGGAGAAGAAATCATGTTGTGTTGTCTCGGTATTCAATCCATTCAATACGATTGGATTAACCTGTTTTACTTCGAAGATCGGATCAAATCCAAGATTCATTAACGCTTTGTTGGCATTATAACGAACATATTCTTTCACCTCGGCAGTTAAACCTACTTCGGTATAGATCTCTTCGGTATATTTCAATTCATTTTCATATAAATTGTAAAGAAGTGCCAAGAAACGTGCTTTGACCTGATCTTGATTTTTTAGTTTTTTGAATTGATCTTGAGCGATCAATCCTACGAATACGCCATGTATCGATTCATCAGCGATGATTTTTTTAATGATATCAGCTGATGCGACCATCTCCCCTTGTCCACATAACCATAATGGTAGGAAGAATCCGGAATAGAACAGGAAGGACTCCAATAATACCGAAGAAGCCATCGCCATATAGATTTCTTCTTCTGAAGCGTCTTCTTTATCGATCGCACGATAATAACCATCGATTGTTTGCGCTTTGTATTGCAAGTATTTATTTTGCTGAACCCATTCGAAAATATCGTTGATTTCAGCAGTTGTAGAAACTGTCGTGAAAATAGTAGAATACGATTTTGCATGGATAGCTTCCATCATACACATATAGGACAATACCGCTTTATTCTGTAATGTGTCGATGTGATCGATGATCTTAGGCATACCCGTATGACTCTGAAGGGTATCCAATAAGGTTAAGCCACCCAATGCTTTTTTATACGCATCTTTCATTTCTGGACTGATACGTTTCCAACTATCAATATCTTTCGATGGAATGTATTCTGTGTCGATCCAGAATTGACGGATATTTTGTTCCCAGAACATTAATACATAATCGTTCTCGGGGGTATTCCAGTTGACGGCTTTATATGTTTTACTCATTTTTAGTTTAAAGTATTAGGCATTTAGTTTACCAAATCGCAAAATTAAGCTGAACAAGAGACACATTCGTCAATCGTTGATTTTCTTGTCCGTGTGTAATAGAGGGATTTTAACCCTAGTTTATGTGCATAGATATAATATCTCGATAAATCTCTCGTCGAATCTTTTGAGTTGGTATGCAAAATAGTGGATACACCCTGATCGATATGACGTTGAATGACTGAAATCAGCTTCAATACCTTGAATTGATCCATATCATATGCCGATTTGAAATAGAAATAATTATCATTTGTCAAATATGGCATTGGATAGTAAGTTGTGCTGTCGCCATATTCACGTACTTCAATGATATCTACAATAGGCATAACCGATGCAGTAGCATTCATGATATAGGAAGTCGACTGATTTGGAGCAATAGCCAAGCGGTAAGCATGGTAGATGCCATGTTCTTTGATTTGTGCTTTTAATGCTAACCAATCTTCCACCGTTGGAATATGTATTCCTTCGAATAACTCTGTTACCTTAGCTGTCTTTGGCATGTAATCGCGGTTGACATAGTTATCGAAATAGGTGCCGTCAGCATAGGCTGATTTTTCAAATCCAACAAATGTTTTACCACGTTCTTTGGCAATTTCCATGGATGCTTCCAATGAATAATAGTTCATCATCATAAAGAACGTATTGGCAAAATCCAATGCTTCGTTAGACTCGTACATGATGAAGCTTTTTGCAAGATAACCGTGTAAGTTCATCGCACCCAGTCCAACGGAATGCAACTCGCGATTGGCTTTGGCAATCGAAGGAACCATATCGATATTAGTTACGTCGGTAACGACAGTCAACGCACGCATAGCCGTTTTTACGGTCTCTTTGATACGTTTGTTGTCCATTACAGTCGCAATATTTAAAGAGCCTAAGTTACAGGAGATGCCATAACGGATGGTATCTTGTTTGCCATAGATCTCAATGTCGGATACTTGAGATACCTGCATGATCTCCGTACATAGGTTAGAGAATTTTACCTGACCGATTTCATTCAACGCATGGACACGGTTGGTATTCTCTTTAAAAAATATATACGGGTAACCGGATTCTTTTTGTGTCTGTGCAATCTTAACCAAGAGGTGACGGGCATTGATCTTTTTCTTTTTCACATTTGGATTCGTGATCAATTCGTCGTACATTTTGTCCATATCCATCTCGTCCAGGAATTGTCCATACTCTTGCATGACGGTATGTGGATAGATCAAATAACAAGGTTCATCTTTTTCTGCCAATTCCATGAATTTATCAGGCACGATAATACCGATAGACAAGGATTTGATACGTACCTTTTCGTCAACATTGATCTTTTTACAATCCAAAAACTCTTCAATATCGGAGTGGAAAATATTAAGATATACGGCACCTGCACCTGGACGCTGTCCCAATTGATTGGCATAGGAGAATGTGTCTTCCATAATTTTCATAATAGGAAGTACACCGCCCGCACGACCTTCAACACCTTTGATTGCCTCGCCACGAGCACGGATTTTGGAGATATTGAACGATACGCCACCACCGATAGAAGATAACTTCATAGCGGAATCAACAGCGTAACCAATACCATTTAAGTTGTCACCGATTTCATCAAGGAAACAAGAAACCAATTCACCAGAGCGCTTCTTTCCTGCATTTAAGAAGGTAGGTGTCGCCGGCTGGTATTCTTGATTGATCATGATTTCGGCGTATTCAATTGCTTTTTTTACGCCTTCTTCTCTTGCCAAGAATAGGGAAACAGCAACAACGCGGTCTTCATAGCGTTCTAGGAACTTCTCACCAGAATCGTCACGCAAAGCGTAGCTCTGGAAGAACTTGAAGGCCGCCATAAAAGACTCAAAACGGAATTTTTTAGCGTATACATAGTTGAATACTTCTTCCATTTCTTCAAATGTAAACCATTGGTAAAAGTCAATATAATAGTTGTTCTCTACCAAATAGTCTATTTTTTCTTTCAATGTATAAAAGAACACCGTGTTCTTATTTACATATTCCAAGAAATAGGCACGAACTGCTTCCTTATCTTTATGTAAGCTGAATTCGTCATCATGCTTAATCATGATTTCATTATTAAGCAATATCCAGTTTTTTGCTACTTCGTTTGCTACCATCGCAAAAGTTCTTTAAGATGTCAATAAATTGATTAATGTCTTCCATTGTTCCGGACAGTTCAAATTTGAATGCCAGTGGAATGTCGAAATCTTGTGAAATGCGATCAGCTGCCAAGCCATAATTCGGCCCCCAATTGCGATTACCGCTGGAAGTAACAGAATAGATGTTTTTAGCTTCGCGTTTCATGAATTCTACTGTGTTATCGGGTACCTGCCCAAAATTTGTGGTGAAAGTGACCAAATGGCCAGGGTCTTCTACCTTCAAATCGCGGGTTATTTTATGGATTTGCCAGCCTGTTATTTGAGCGACCTTATCCATAAAACGCTGTACGTTGCCCGTTTTGGAATCATAATAAATGTGTATCATGTTGTTGTTTGGTTTAAATGATACGCTGAATTTATTAAAGTGCAATGGCGGCCAATTCTTCTGGTTTAAAGCCAATGATACGGTGTTGAATCTCTTCATTTTCCAACACAATTACAGTAGGTACTGTGCGGATTTTGAATCGTGCGGCCAAGTCTGGTTCATCAAAAGGATTAACCGTTTCATATTGGATACCTTTTTGATCCAAATAAGCCGATACTTGTGCGCAAGGGGCACAATCGTTTTTCTCAAATTTGATAATTCTTGCCATGTTACTTGTTTATTTTTTTTATTCCAATCTTTATAGAAAAACTCGGAACGAAGTTAATTGTATCAATTTGAATAGGGGATCCCGATCCTAAGGTTAGGCCGGGCGCTGAAAACAGACACTTATCAAATAGAAAGGTCCGTTTCTGATACGTAAAAAACTTCATTGAGTTGCTAATTCTTTTATTAGCTTAACAAATATCCTACATTTTCCTGCTATGCGGTAGGTCGACTTTTCCACATTTTGGGTAAAAGTTTAACAGAGCATGCGTTTGTAGCGGGTTGTTATGATCAAGTCGTTGATTTTGTGTGTTTTAAAAATGTGGATAACTTTAAATTGGTAATTTTTACCCCTTTTTTACAAATGATTTAAGTTTAATTTTAGTGTCATAAAAAAGCTACAGATCTTGCTTCGTAATGAATATTTTATTAGTTTATTTTGTCCTAATTTGAAAAATAAATTTATGAAGAAACTATTCTATGGTCTCTTGCTATTAACTTCACTACAAACGAAAGCGCAAGAAAACATTACCTTTCAAAAGCCCTCTACTGAAATTCTGGCGTTAGCCGATTATGTACGCCCTCCTCAGCTGAAAATTTCAGGCGATAAAAATTGGATGCTTTATACATTTCGCCCGACTTATAAAAGTCTGGCCGAATTGGGGCAGGAAGAAATGAAACTGGCGGGATTAAGGATTAATCCGAAAACATATATGGAGAGTTCAACGCTCTTTTACGATAAGATTACCTTAAAAAAAATAGATCAAAATGTTGAATATACTGACTTTGCCGGGATGCCAGAAAATGCGGCACTATCCAACTTTGCGTTTTCTCCGGACAATAAGTATTTGGCATTCAGCAATAGCAATGATAGTGGTACAGCTTTGTTTGTTGTTGATCTCGCTACGCGGAACGTCAAACAGTTAACCAATTACAATTTGAATGGGACAATGACGGCACCTTTTCAATGGTTAAGAAATTCGTCAGGTTTAATGATTACCAGTCTGCCACAGGATAGGCCTGCACTGTTGGATCCTTCCAAAGATTTGCCGCAAGGACCGGTTGTTTCAACAAGCGATGGAAAGGTTTCGCAGTTGAGAACGTATCAGGACTTGCTGAAGAGCCCATTGGACGAGACAAACTTTGAAACATTGGCGCAGTCAAATCTGCAGCTTGTGGATCTTGACGGCAAAATTTCGTCTTTTAAAGACAAAGCCATTTATACAGGGATCAGCTTTTCCCCGAGTGGCGAATATGTGATGGTATCGACAATCACGAAGCCCTATTCGTATGTGGTTCCGCTATCGTATTTTCCGCAAAAGGTACATATCTATGATCGTACTGGTAAAGAAATCACGCTTGTTAATGAGACTCCTTTGACGGAAGTCATGCCGAAAGGGTTTTCGTCGACACGCTCGGGAAAGCGGGCCTGGCATTGGCGGAGCGACCAACCCGCTACTTTAGCTTATGTTGAAGCACTTGACGGCGGGGATGCCAATAAGGAGGCGGAGTTTCGGGATGCCTTATATACCTTGTCATACCCTTTCAAGGGGGCGGGAAAGCTTATTTTCAAAACCAAAGACCGTTATGCCGGTGTCGTATGGGGCAATGAGAAGTACGCCTTGGTTCATTCGCAATGGTATGATACTAGAAATAGGAAAACTTTTGTGGTTAATCCTTCCACAGGAGAATCCAAACTGCTGCACGATCGGAACAGTCAGGACGTATATAATGATCCTGGCGACGTGTATACGGAAAGAAATAGTTTAGGCACTTACTCCATGTATATAGATAAAGATAAGGTTTTATTTGTGGGCAAAGGTTTTACGAAAGATGGCGAGTTCCCCTTTGTGGATGAGCTCAATTTACAATCTTTAAAGAAAAAGCGAATGTACACTGCAGCGGCATCCGCACTACAAGAACGTATTACCCAAATAGTGAATCCCAAAACAGGGGATTTATTAATTTCGCTTCAATCAGCATCGATCTACCCCAATTATTACATGAAAAATATGAAATCTGGGAAACAGACGACACTAACAGCTCTTGAAAACCCGTTCAAATCTTTGGAAAAAGTTCATAAAGAGATTTTGAATTACAAGCGTAACGATGGGGTAGAGCTTTCGGGAACGCTTTATCTGCCTGCAGGTTATGATTTTAATAAAAAGGAAAAATTACCATTGCTCATGTGGGCTTACCCAAGGGAATACAAGGATAAGCATACGGCTGGACAGCATACCGCCAATCCGAAGGAGTTTACATTCCCAAGTTATGGCTCTTTTATCTATTGGGTATCTAAAGGGTATGCTGTACTGGATAATGCTGCCTTCCCAATTGTTGGGGAAGGGACGAAAGAACCGAATGATACTTTTATTGAGCAACTTGTGGCTAATGCTGAGGCAGCAATCGATGCGGTAGACCAGCTGGGCTATATCGATCGAAAAAAAGTTGCGGTAGGCGGGCATTCCTATGGTGCATTTATGACAGCACATTTGTTGTCCAATTCCAAATTGTTTGCAGCGGGAATAGCACGCTCTGGAGCATATAATCGAACCTTAACACCATTCGGTTTTCAAAGTGAGCAGCGAAACTTCTGGGATGATCCCGCGTTGTATATGACCATGTCTCCTTTTGTAAGTGCTGATCGGATGAAAACACCACTGTTATTGATTCACGGTGGAGCAGATAATAATCCCGGGACGTTTACTTTGCAGACCGAGCGCTATTTCCAGGCGCTAAAGAATTTGGGAGCTCCTGTGCGGATGGTGATTTTGCCGCGTGAAGCGCATGGGTATGTAGCCAAAGAAAATATATTCCATCTACTGTGGGAGCAGGATCAATTTTTGCAAAAATACTTGAAAAATTAACTGTCTGGCCAAAACTATTAAGATCTGCACGATACGGTGTTGTTATAAAAAAGGGACTACTATCAGTCCCTTTTTCTGTGCAATAAATTTTGATTCACTGGAAAGCATCGCACCTATTTGCTCGCTTTAACCGTAAAGGGTACGACATATGCTCCCCACTCCAAGGAGACTGTTCCCTGTGGAGTGGCATTGATCTTAAATTGTTCCTGTGCGGTACTTGCTGTTGCGTTACTGACGGAAATGCTTAAGGCATCTTCTTTGGAATCATATTTCGTTCCCCACTGATTCCAAACTTTATTGAACATGAGCGTTGTTTCATGTTCGCCCGGGATACTGTAAAGACTATATTTTCCAGCGGCCAATTTCTTGCCTTCAACCAATACATCTTTATCGAATTCGATCGTAGTGGCTTCATTTGCTCCGGTTCGCCATACTTTACCGATAGGGGCAACATCAACACCCAATTGACGGCCTTTTAATGATGGACGGCTGTAATTGATGTCGATCGTGATACCATCGACCGTAGTCACCTTGGTGTTGTCAGGAGGACTTGGTCGTTTACTTTTGTCTGTCTGCGCAAAGGTAAGCTGACCTATTAAGGTCAAAATTGCTAAAATTACTACTCTCATATGTGCTTATTTTTTTGATTAAACAATTAAATATAAGATTTTTATGTGATGAAAATTTTGCTTTTTATTTTTATACCAAATACTCGAATAATGTTTGGTCTTTGTTGATCTCAATGACATCAAACTTATATTCTTTCATGCGTTCAATTAATGTTGTATAATCTTCGGGTTTGTTGAGCTCGATGCCGACCAGCGCGGGGCCTCTTTCTCGTTCTGTCTTTTTGATAAACTCAAATCGCGTAATGTCGTCTTTAGGTCCCAATACTTCGGATACGAAAAGTTTTAATGCGCCAGGTCTTTGTGGGAAACGAACGATGAAATAATGCTTGTAACCTTCGTAAAGTAAAGACAGTTCTTTGATTTCACTCATGCGGTCAATATCATTATTTCCACCGGAGATGATACAGACGACTTTCTTTCCTTTAATTTCATCTTTGTGGAACTCGAGCGCTGCTACTGAGAGTGCTCCTGCAGGTTCGACGACAATTGCATCCTTATTATATAGTTCTAATATACAGGTACAGATTTTTCCTTCGGGAATAGAGCGCGTATCATCCAGCAGTTGTTTGGCGATTTCGAAGGTTGTGGCACCGATTTTTTTAACAGCGGCCCCGTCAACGAATTTGTTGATATGTTCAAGTTCAATCGGTGCACCATGTGTTAGGGCAGCTTGCATGGAAGGAGCACCTTCGGGCTCTACACCATAGCATTTAATGGCTTTGTTTTTATTTTTAAGGTAATAGCTAGCGCCTGCAGCCAGACCGCCACCACCAATAGGAATAAACATAGCATCCATATCCGGTAAATCCTGCAAGGCTTCAACAGCAACGGTGCCCTGACCTTCTACAATTTTAAGGTCATCAAAAGGAGGGATAAAAGTCATGCCGTACGCTGCAGTATAAGCCAGTGCAGCCTTTTGGCAGTCGTCAAAGGTGTCCCCGGTTAAGATGATTTCTACATTGCCATTACCCCACATTTCGGTTTGCGAGATTTTCTGGCGTGGTGTCGGGCCGGGCATAAATATCACCCCTTTGATATTGAGTTTATTACAGGAAAAAGCGACGCCTTGTGCATGATTACCTGCGCTTGCGCATACAACACCAAGCTGCCGCTCTTCTTCTGTAAGTGAAATAATCTTATTATAGGCTCCCCGTAACTTGTACGAACGTACGACCTGTAAGTCTTCTCGTTTGAGGTAAACTTCGGCGCCATATTTCTCGGATAAATGCCTGTTATACTGTAAAGGGGTGCGATTGACCACAGACTTGATGCGTTCAAGCGTAGCCTCGGAATCGATATTTAAGGTGGAAAGATTCATTGTTAGAGGATTGCCCAGTTAAGGTCGGTAAGAAAATGCAGATACCCGCTGTGATACTAAAGATTCTACCGCTACTGTGTGTTTAAATATAGTTGATTTTTTTGAAGAAAAAAGGCTGCATGAGCAGCCTTCCTTTTCTAGATTTTTTCTTGGACGAGGCTTTTTAGGTCATCATCGCAAATATTTTTCTTTTCGTCGGCCAGAACCAAAAAGCGTTGATAGCAATCTGCTAGATCGTCTTTTTCAAGGTGAAATCCTAAACGCTCTAGATGATGTTTGAGTGCATGTCTTCCCGAACGGGCAGTTAAAATGATATCAGCTTCCAACAAACCAACATCTTCTGGTCTAATAATCTCATAGTTTTCGCGATGCTTTAAGAATCCATCCTGGTGGATCCCTGAGCTATGTGCAAAGGCATTGCGACCTACAATAGCTTTATTTGGCTGCACAGGCATATTCATCATTTCACTTACCTTACGGGATAAGTAGGTAAACATGCGGCTATCAATATTTGATGTTAAACTTCCAAATGCTTGCTTGTGTACCTTAAGGATCATAGCCACTTCTTCTAGCGAAGTGTTACCAGCACGCTCACCGATACCGTTTATTGTACATTCTACCTGACGCGCACCATTTTGTATCGCTGCGACGGAATTTGCCGTTGCAAGTCCCAAGTCATTGTGGCAATGTGCAGAAATGATCGCTTGATCGATATTCCGTACATGTTCTTTCAGATACTTGATTTTTGATCCATATTGGTCCGGTAAACAATAACCGTTTGTATCAGGGATATTAACGACAGTAGCTCCGGCAGCAATGACCGATTCCACCATTTTAGCTAGAAATTCTAAGTCTGCGCGACCGGCATCTTCTGCATAAAACTCGACATCCTCTACATAGGATTTAGCATGTTTTACAGCGGAAACAGCTCGTTCTAAAATTTCTTCCCGTGTACTATTGAATTTATATTTGATATGCATATCCGAAGAGCCTATACCCGTATGGATGCGCGGGCGTTTGGCGTATTGTAATGCTTCGGCAGCTACATCTATATCGTTTTTATTGGCACGGGTCAATGCACATATAATGACATCGTTCACGGCTTTGGACAATTCTACCACCGATTGAAAATCACCGGGGCTAGACACTGGGAAACCAGCTTCGATAATATCAACGCCCAGTTTTTCTAAGTCCTTTGCGATCTCAATTTTCTCTGGAGTAGTTAATTGGCATCCGGGTACCTGCTCGCCATCACGCAATGTGGTGTCGAAGATGTAAAGATGATTAGGATCGTGTAACATAATTTCTTAATTCAAAAGATTTATAAACTAAATATGTAAGAAGCAATGCATTTAAGTGCCCGAGCAAAGGCTTGCGGCATCTGATTCCTAATACTCACTACTTCATTACTCATATCTCAATACTATTTAATAAACTCCAATACTTTTTGCCCCATTTCTTGGGTGCCTAAAATTTTTGAAGGTGCTGTGCTACTGTTTGCAATGTCACCGGTTCTCCAGCCTGCCTTCAATGTTTCAGCTACAGCATTGGTAACCGTTTTAGCTTCTTCCTGTAGGCCAAAGCTAATATCAAGCATCAAGGCTGCAGATAATATTGACGCAAGTGGATTTGCTTTATTTTGACCAGCGATATCGTGCGCAGAGCCGTGTATAGGCTCGAAGAAACCAGTGCCATCACCTACAGAGGCAGAGGCCAACATGCCCATAGAGCCTGCAATTTGCGAAGCTTCGTCTGTTAGGATATCACCAAAAAGATTGGCGGTTAAAACAACATCAAACTTCTTTGGATTTTTGACCAATTGCATGGCGGCATTATCAATAAACATGTGCTCTGTTTCAACATCTGGATATTCTTTTGCAAGCTCTTGTACAACTTCTCTCCAAAGACGCGACGTTTCCAGGACATTAGCTTTATCAACAGAGCATAACCTTTTACTACGCGTGCGCGCTGCCTCATAAGCTTTACGTGCGATACGTTCAACTTCGTAACGGTGGTAATTCATTAGATCTGAGGCAAAGGTGTTGTCCTCGTTTCGGTTTTTCTCGCCAAAATACACATCGCCTGTCAATTCACGGAAGAAAAGAATATCTGTCCCTTGAAGAATTTCTGGCTTTAAGCTTGAAGCATCCAACAATTCATCAAATAATAATATTGGGCGAAGATTAGCATACAGACCCAATTCTTTACGGATTTTTAGTAAGCCTTGTTCAGGTCTAACTTTAGCCGATGGATCATTATCATACTTGATATGGCCAATGGCACCAAAAAGGATTGCATCAGAAGCTTTTGCTTTCGCTAACGTCTCGTCAGGTAGTGGGTTGCCTGTAGCTTCAATTGCGGTATGGCCCATGATGGCTTCGTCAAAGCTAAATTCATGACCATAGTTTTCACCAATTTTTTCTAGCACTTTTTTACCCCAAGTGGTTACTTCTTGGCCTATACCATCTCCAGGTATGATTAAAATGTTTTTTTTCATTGTTTTTATAACTATTGAGCCGTTAGTCTCTAAATTCTAACCGCTAACATCTATTTTCTATTCTAGCTGGGCGTTTTCCACATTTCTTATGTGGAAAACACCTCTTTTTTGTGGATAACTTCGGTTGTTGCTTTCACTTCTCCCTTTTCCAACACCATTTTATTATCAATGCAATTGGGTAACTGAGCGTCGAAATGCCCTACGTAGATGAGGGTTTGACCGCTTTTACTCAGATCATCAATGACGTCGTTGAAATACTGTGTCTGCTCTTTGTCCAGACCCTGACATGGTTCGTCCAAAATCAGCAGTTCAGGATGTTTCACGATTGTGCGCGCCAGTAGAGCCAAACGTTGTTGGCCCAGGGGTAATGATCCCAATGTTTTATGTTTAACCTCTTTGAGATCAAAAAAATGAAGAATTTGCTCCAGCTTCTGCTGTTGTTCAAATCCTAATCGCTGATAGAGGCTCATGGAATTAAAGAATCCCGAAGCGATGGTCTGTCCAACGTTGGCATTCATATCGTAGTACCAATGTAATTCTGGCGATATGATCCCCAAATGTTCTTTGATGTCCCAGATACTTTCTCCAGATCCTCTTTTTTTACCGAAAAGATAAATGTCATTGGCATAGGCCTGGGGATGATCTCCATTGATTAAACTAAGCAAAGTTGATTTTCCAGAGCCATTATGACCTTGAAGTAACCACTTTTCACCAGCTTTTATCTCCCAGTCTATGTTTTTTAGAACTTGTTTCTCTCCATAAGAGATATTAATCTTGTTCATTTTTACCATGATCGGAGAAGTTACTTCAGGGGCTCGTTGCAAAAAATAAGGGAGTGCTTTTCTTGTGCGGGGCAATCCTCTGGATATCTCATTGCTATTTTGGCGAATAACAATCTTACCATGCTGTATCTCCGCAAAACGATTGATGCAGCTTGGTTGTTCATCATCATTACTAATGAGCATCAACGTCACCCCTTTATTTGCCAGCTGATCAAAAATGCGATTGAGGTCTTGTCGAGATTGTACGTCTAAACCCGTATAAGGTTGATCAATGATAAGGACCTCTGGCTCGAGCCATAGCGCCTTGATCAATTGTAGTCTTTTATGCTCCCCACTGGAAAGTTCGATTAACTGTTGATCTTTGAAATTTTCAAAACCAAAAATTGTCAGATAGTTGCGTACATCGTCAAAAGAGAGTTGTTCCTCCCGTGCATAATGTTTCAGCTCTGCAAAAACAGTTAACGTATCGTTTTTTGCGAATTTGTTGTACCGCTGTTGATAATAAAAGTTGCGGTCGCCTTCGAGATTGGTAAATTGAAACCAATTGGAAACATAGTGAATTTTCGCTGAAAGGGGATTATTGGAGCCGAGATTGAATTCGATTTTCCCTTCATATTTTAATTGACCGGCAACTGCTTTTGCAAGCGTTGTTTTTCCGGTACCACTCGGTCCTCCTATGATCCATTGTTCACCCTTAAAAATTTGCCAATTTAAATCTTGCAATACGATATCTCTACCGTACTGAACAGTTAAATTGGCAATATGGACGACAGGATCTACCATTGTCTGTTTGCTTCAAATGCTTCGATTGAATCTTTTTGGTTTAGGATAAAGTCGATGTCATCATATCCATTGATCAAGCATGACTTTTTATATGGATTGATTTCAAATTCAAATTGATCGCCTGTTTCTGTCAACATGACCGTTTGTTTCTCCAGGTCGACGATAATTTCGGTATTAGGATTTTGGTGTACCAATTCAAATATCTTTCCTAAAAACTCTTCTGGAACTTGAATGGGTAAAACCCCATTATTTAGCGCATTTCCTTTGAAGATATCTGCAAAGAATGAACTGATAACAACGTCAAAACCATAGTCTTGAATAGCCCAGGCAGCGTGTTCGCGACTAGAACCACAGCCAAAGTTTTTACCCGCAACCAATATTTTTCCCGAATAGGTCGGGTTGTTCAATACGAAATCCGTTTTGGGCTGATTGTCTGTATCAAAGCGCCAATCACGGAATAAATTATCTCCAAATCCTTCGCGCGTGGTCGCTTTTAGAAAACGCGCTGGAATGATCTGATCGGTATCAATATTTTCAATAGGTAGTGGAACTACCCGTGAAGTTAAAGTTTCAAATTTTTTCATTTTTTCAAAGTCAAAATAAAAAACGGAGCTGAGTCTATTAGCCCTCCGTTTTTTATCTGTTTTATTTTTTTCGAACGCTAATTGTTCAAAACCTTTTCTCTTTGCTTTTCATACTCCTCTTTGGTAATAAGCTTGTCATCGTACATCTTTTTTAGCTCTTGTAATTTAGCTGATAATGATGTGTCTGTTGACTCTTTTTTTGCTCCGCTACCAAGAGGTATCAATTCATACGTATGTTGCTCTTTATATTTCATGGTCCATAGAAATGGAACGAGTACAAATATACCACCGATAATAGCTCCGACGTCAGCTTTTTCATTTCTGGAAAAACTGGTAATAAAAGGCTCATAACCTTCTTTTTCTATTTTCAAGTCAGTTGTGCTGCCAACGATTTTGGTGTCTTTATAAGAATACGGTGTCGTACCCGCGTACTCTCCTTGAATATAAACTTTTGCTCCAACAGGATTCGATTGAATCAATGTTTTGCTTGCGCAACTGGTAAAAAGTGTAGCCCCCGCTAAGATGATAGATGTAATTTTAGTAGTACTTTTCATTTTTAGATTAATATATTTTACGTTTTAATTTTTTTAGATCAACTCTCTTACATCTGTTATTTTACCTGTTACTGCTGCGGCAGCTGCTGTTAAGGGGGATACCAGCATGGTACGTGCATTAGGCCCTTGACGTCCTTCGAAGTTTCTATTTGAAGTCGAAACGCAATATTTGCCAGCAGGTATTTTATCTTCGTTCATTCCTAAACATGCGGAGCATCCCGGTTCGCGTAGTTGGAATCCTGCAGCCTCAAATATGCTATCCAAGCCTTCTTCCTTAGCTTGTTTTTCTACTTGCTTTGAGCCTGGTACAATCCATACTTCAACGTCCTGTGCTTTTTGCTTACCCTGTACGAAAGAGGCAACTTCACGTAAGTCTTCGATACGGGAATTGGTACAGCTTCCGATGAAAACGTAATCAACACGGTTGCCAAGCACTGTTGAATCATCTTTAAAGCCCATGTAGTCCAATGCTTTTTGATACGATGGTCTTTCCGATTCTGGTTGAGCAGTAGTTGCCGGAATATGTTCTGCAATTCCCATTCCCATCCCGGGGTTGGTACCGTAAGTAATCATGGGAGCGATGTCTGCCGCATCAAAAGTCAATACTTTATCGAAAATGGCATCGTCGTCGGAATATAATGTTTTCCAGTAGGCTAACGCTTTATCCCATTCTTCTCCTTTCGGTGCGAATTCACGGCCCTCTACATAGTCGAAAGTGATCTGATCCGGAGCAATTAAGCCTCCGCGAGCCCCCATTTCAATGCTCATATTACAGATGGTCATACGCGCTTCCATACTTAACGAACGGATCGCTGAACCAGCATATTCTATAAAGTAACCTGTACCGCCGGCAGCAGAAATTTTGGAGATGATATATAGGATGATATCTTTTGCTCCAACACCTTTTTGAAGGGTACCGTTGACTTCAATTTTCATTGTTTTGGGCTTCGATTGCAATAGACATTGGGTAGCGAAGACCTGTTCAACCTGAGAGGTTCCGATACCAAAAGCGATAGCTCCAAAAGCGCCGTGGGTAGAGGTATGGCTATCGCCACAAACCATCGTTTTGCCCGGAAGAGTGATACCCAGCTCTGGACCAATAACGTGTACGATACCTTGGTAGGGGTGCCCCAAACCGTATAATTCAATACCAAATTCAGCACAATTTTTGGTGAGCATATCAACCTGATAGCGCGATAGTTCTTCTTTGATTGGTAAGTGCTGATTAAGTGTCGGTACGTTGTGGTCGGCGGTAGCTACCGTTTGTTTTGGACGAAAAACTGGGATTCCTCTCTTACGTAGGCCATCAAAAGCTTGAGGTGAAGTAACTTCATGAATTAAATGGGTGTCGATATATATAATATCTGGGAACCCTTCCTCACGCTTGACGACGTGCGCATCCCAAATCTTTTCTACTAAAGTTTTTGACATTTTTTATTCTCTCTTATGTTATTTTTATATTAACCAAGGTGATATTGTAAATGTCTCAATATCACCTTGGTTTCAATATACTAAATTACGAAATTTTCATGATTTTGAAGCATGTATAATTCCGTACAAACTTTAAACAGTTTTGATCGCTTTCATTGCGGTCATTGCTTTACGCAATTTGCGCCCAACAATTTCCACGGGGTGGTCGCGCAAAATTTCATTGATAACAACTAATTGAGCATTATCAACTGAACCATCCCGGCCTTCGTTAAAGTTTTTACCGACTAAATCAGTATCTACAGTTTTCATAAAGTCTGCCAACAACGGTTTACAAGCCTGATCGAATAGGTAACAACCGTATTCAGCTGTATCAGAAATCACACGGTTCATCTCGAACAATTTCTTACGGGCAATTGTGTTGGCGATCAATGGTGTTTCATGTAATGATTCATAGTATGCCGACTCAGGTTTGATACCCGCTTCAACCATTGTTTCAAATGCCAATTCAACACCTGCACGGATGAACGCAACCATCAATGTATAGTTATCGAAATATTCTTGTTCGCTGATTTTAACATCACCTGCTGGCGTTTTTTCAAATGCAGTTTCACCCGTTTCAGCTCTCCATTTCAATAGGTTGGCATCCCCGTTTGCCCAGTCTTCCATCATCGTCTTGCTAAAGTGGCCTGACATGATGTCGTCTTGATGCTTTTGAAATAATGGGCGCATAATATCTTTCAATTCTTCGGAGATCTCAAAAGCTTTCACTTTCGCAGGATTGCTCAAACGATCCATCATACCGCTTACACCACCATGTTTCAACGCTTCAGTGATAACTTCTACACCGTATTGTACCAATTTGGATGCATAACCAGCTTCGATGCCTTTTTCGATCATTTTGTCGAAAGATAAGATCGAACCTGTTTGCAACAATCCGCAAAGAATCGTTTGCTCACCCATCAAATCTGATTTCACTTCAGCTACGAATGAAGATTTCAATACGCCTGCTTTGTGGCCACCTGTTCCTACACAATAAGCTTTTGCTTCAGCCCATCCTTTTCCTTGCGGGTCATTCTCAGGGTGAACAGCAATTAAAGTAGGTACACCAAAGCCACGAAGGTACTCTGCGCGAACCTCAGAACCTGGACATTTTGGCGCAACCATGATGACCGTAATATCTTTACGGATCTGCATGCCTTCTTCCACAATGTTGAAACCGTGTGAATACGATAATGTAGCGCCTTCTTTCATTAACGGCATTACGGCGTTGATAACTGAAGTGTGTTGTTTATCTGGGGTCAAGTTGATGACTAAATCTGCAGTGGGGATCAATTCTTCGTAAGTTCCTACATTAAAATTGTTGTCCGTAGCATTTTTCCAAGAATCTCTTTTTTGTTCAATAGCTTCTTTACGTAAAGCATAAGAAACGTCCAATCCGCTATCTCTTAAGTTTAAACCTTGGTTCAAGCCTTGTGCGCCACATCCTACGATTACGATTTTTTTACCTTTTAAAGCATTTACGCCATCCGTGAATTCGGTGTTGTCCATGAATTCAGCGTGACTTAATTGTTCTAACTGCTCTCTAAGCGGTAAAGTGTTGAAATAATTTGCCATTGTTTTACTTTCTTTCTGTTATGGGTTGTTGATTATTTGTTTTAACTATTGTACTAATCTGCGTTGCGCCATGGCATAGCCAAAATGAACATTGTCATGTCCAGATGTGAGGGCAATAACCTCTTCAATGGTTTCCATTGGATAACCATAGGTTGCTGTTGAAAAGGAAGTGATTTCTCCAAAGACACCATTGTCATAATCTGCGGCAATTTGTTCAATACTACGGATTGCGATTTCTTTTAATTCATCAATCTCCGCTTGTTCAACAAAGCGGGTCGGTTTGGTGTCTTTTTTATAATCTTCATTATATTTCACCCAAGCCGTATCGGCTTTAATTCCTGTACGCACATAGATCAAGGTCTGGGTACTGACAACGATATGCGCAAAATTCCAGATGATATTGTTGTTAAATCCTACAGGAATTTTGTTAAGCTGTTCTATAGAAAGACCTTCAATTAATTCAATGAATTTTTGACGTGACTTTAAGATAAATTTAAATGTTTCTTGCATGATATTTTTAATGCTTACATTGTAAATACATCATCTCTTTTGTCGAGATATTCGTTTTCGACAATTTCTTCAGAAGGCTCTTGGGCTTCAAACTGAACCAATTTGGAGTGGAAGCCAGCACTATCCTTGATGATGGCAATACGGGCTCCACGTACAAATTCGATCAAGCCGTATTTTGTCAACTCTTCGGTTAACTTATCAATCTCTTCGCGGTGACCGGCCGTTTCAAATACAATATAATCGTTGCGGATCACAACGACATTCGCACCGTATTGACGTAACAACCGCTCAACGTAAACTTTTTCATTCACAACATCCGCAGGCACTTTATACAACGCCTGTTCTTGCCAGATCACTTCATCATTGGTGTTGTAATAGGCTTTGAGGATGTCAATCTGTTTTTCCAGCTGACGGCAAAGCTTACGCAGAACATCCTCCGCTTCCGTGATCACAATGGTAAAACGATGTATCCCTTCCACTTCAGAAGGGGAAGTGTTCAAACTTTCGATATTGATTTTTCTTCTCGAAAAAATTGTTGAAATCCGACCGATAAGACCGATCGAATTCTCTGTATATAGGGTGATGGTATATTCTTGTTTTTCCATGTTAATTCTACTTTAAGCGTATCTCAGATACCGATGTTCCTTGAGCAACCATTGGGAATACATTATTTTCCTTACCAACCATCACTTCCAATAGATAAGCTCCGTCATGATCAATCATTGTTTTCAGCGCGTTGCGGAGATCTTTTCTTTCCGAAATCTTCTGACCGTCAATGTAATAGCCTTTCGCTACAGCAACAAAATCAGGACTGGTGATGTTCACGAATGAATAGCGCCTGTCGTGGAATAATTGCTGCCATTGACGCACCATGCCCAGGAATTCATTGTTGAGGATCATAATTTTAACTTTTGCACCAAATTGCATGATCGTTCCCAACTCTTGAATGGTCATCTGTATACCACCGTCGCCGATGATGGCCACAACAGTTTTTTCTGGAGCGCCGTACCAAGCACCGATAGCTGCCGGAAGTCCAAAACCCATGGTTCCCAAACCTCCTGAGGTTACATTTGATTTGCTGTTATTAAATTTAGCATAGCGACAAGTTACCATTTGGTGTTGACCAACGTCGGTTGTGATGATCGCATCACCTCCCGTCAATTCATTCAGCACATTGATGACTTCACCCATCGTCATAATATCTGTTTGCGGATGAAGTTCATCCTGGATCACTTCCTTGATTTCTTCTTTTTCAAGTTCGCGGAATTGCGCTAACCAAGCAGAATGGTCTGTTGCATTTATCAATTCCGTCAGCATCGGGAGTGATTCTTTACAGTCGCCCCATACAGGTACGGTTGTCTGTACATTTTTGTCAATCTCAGCTGGGTCTATATCCAAATGGATTACTTTTGCCTGTTTGGCGTATTTATCTAAACGACCCGTTACGCGGTCGTCGAATCGCATACCGATAGCAATTAACACATCGCATTCATTGGTCATTACGTTTGGCGCATAGTTACCGTGCATACCAAGCATGCCGACATGAAGTTTATGGTCTGTTGGGAGAGCGCTCAACCCCATAACAGTGCTTGCAGCAGGGATGCCAGCCTTTTCGATAAATGTTTTAAATTCCTCCTCGGCTTTTCCTAAAATGATTCCTTGTCCCCAAAGAACAAATGGTTTCTTGGCATTGTTGATTAAGGCTGCCGCTTGTTCGACATATTCTTTTCGTACTTGTGGCGCAGGTCTGTAGCTGCGTACGTGGTTGCACTTTTCGTAACCATAATAATCAAACAATTGCAATTGCGCGTTTTTAGTGATATCGATCAATACCGGCCCTGGACGGCCAGTGCTGGCAATATAAAATGCTTTTGCAAGTGCAGCTGGAATTTCAGTGGCGTCGGTAACTTGATAGTTCCACTTGGTGACCGGTGCCGTGATATTGATGACATCAGTTTCCTGAAATGCATCAGTTCCTAATAGTGAAGCGAAGACCTGGCCTGTGACACAGACGATCGGGTTACTGTCAATCATGGCGTCAGCCAATCCAGTAACTAAGTTTGTTGCTCCAGGACCACTTGTCGCAAAGACGACACCAGTACGACCTGAAGTTCTTGCATAACCTTGCGCCGCGTGGATTCCACCTTGTTCATGGCGCACTAAAATATGCTTCAGACGATCCGTATAATCATAAAGGGCATCATAGATAGGCATAATTGCGCCTCCAGGATAACCAAATACGGTATCAACTCCTTCGCTCAATAAGGCTTCCAATACAGCTTTAGATCCCGAAATTTGTGTCGGAGTTTGTTGTGCTGCGGTCGCCTTATTTTCTGTTATTTCCAGTGTACTCATTACGTTGATTTTTTTGTTGATTATTCAGTCTTTTTAGTATTTAGATATTCGATCTGAGACCTTAAGCGTCGATTGTTTAGGTCTTTATTCGCTTAAAGTCTCTGTTTTTTATTTTCTACTGATCCGTTACACAGCCTTCTGAGGCGTCGGCAACTGTTTTGGCGTATTTGTATAAAACTCCCTTGCTAACTTTTAACGCTGGTTGTACCCAAGCGGTACGGCGTTGTGCGATCTCCTCATCCGAAAGGAGTACATTGATGCTGTTATTGACCGCGTCAATCTCGATAATATCATCATCATGTACAAGGCCGATTAAGCCGCCTTTGTAAGATTCCGGTGTGATATGCCCGACGACAAAACCATGCGTTCCACCAGAGAAACGGCCATCGGTGATTAAAGCAACAGATTTACCCAAGCCTGCACCAATAATCAATGATGTCGGTTTAAGCATTTCAGGCATGCCTGGTGCGCCAACAGGACCTTCATTTTTGATCACGACAACATCTCCTGGTTTGATTCTACCAGATGCAATACCGGCCACTAAATCATGCTCTCCATCGAATACGCGTGCAGGACCAGTGAATTTTTCACCTTCTTTACCGGAAATCTTGGCAACAGAACCTTTCTCTGCTAAGTTCCCATAAAGAATTTGTAAGTGTCCAGTAGCCTTGATTGGATCGCTCAAGGGTTTGATAATCGGTTGGTCATATTCCATGATTGATTTAACATCAGCCAAGTTCTCAGCGACCGTTTTTCCTGTTACCGTAATACAGTCACCATGAAGTAAACCTTCATTTAAAAGATATTTCATGACAGCAGGAGTTCCACCAAATTGCTGAAGATCTTGCATCAAGTATTTACCGGATGGTTTGAAGTCAGCTAATACAGGGGTTTCGTTACTCATACGTTGGAAGTCATCTTGCGTGATATCTACGCCTACGGCTTTACCAATTGCGATAAAGTGAAGTACAGCATTCGTACTACCGCCCAAGATAACAATGGTACGTAGCGCATTCTCAAATGCTTTACGTGTCATGATATCAGAGGGCTTGATATCTTTCTCAAGCAGCGTGCGGATATGTTGACCTGCCTCTAAACATTCATTTTTCTTTTCTTCCGAAATCGCAGGGTTGGAAGATGAGTATGGTAAGCTCATGCCCAAGGCTTCAATTGCCGAAGCCATGGTATTTGCTGTATACATTCCGCCACAAGCACCAGCACCCGGACAGGTATGTTTGATAATGCCTTCATAGTCTTCATCGGAAAGATTTCCACAGATGCGTTGTCCCAATGCTTCGAATGCAGATACAATATTTAATTCTTCGCCTTTGTAGTGGCCAGGAGCGATGGTACCGCCATATACCATTAAAGAAGGGCGATCCAAACGGGCCATTGCCATAATTGCACCAGGCATGTTTTTGTCACAGCCAGGAATAGAGATCAAGCCATCATAATATTGTCCACCGCAGATTGTTTCGATACTATCAGCGATCACATCCCGGCTTACCAACGAATAACGCATCCCATCGGTACCATTGCTCATACCGTCACTGACGCCAATAGTTCCAAAGGTCAAACCCACTAAATCATTATTCCAAACGCCCTTCTTGACGATTTGTGCTAAATCATTTAAGTGCATATTACACGTATTACCATCATATCCCATGCTGGCAATACCGACCTGTGCTTTGTCCATGTCGGCATCTGTAAGACCGATACCGTAAAGCATGGCTTTTGCAGCAGGTTGCGTTTCGTCTTGTGTAAATGTACGGCTGTATTTGTTCATTGCGTTTTCGCCGTTAGATGATGACTTCATAATTTTCGTTCTCTAATACTAAATTTTTATAACGTCTTTGGATTGATGCCCCTATGCTGTGTTCCCACGCTTCTTGATAGATGACATCATCGACTTGTTTGATTCCGATGATTTCTGCGGCAGTCCCACATAAGAAGGCGCTGTCTGCGGTGTAAATATCTTCAACAGTCAGTTGCTTTTCGATAACTTCAAAATTTAACTTTTTACAGATATTTTTTACCGTTTGGCGTGTAATGCCCGGGAAGATGTTTTTCGTGGGCGGTGTATAGATTTTGAAATCTTTTTCGATAAAGATGTTTTCACTGGATGCTTGGGCAACATAACCTTCGTGGTCGAGCATTAAAGCTTCGTCATACCCTCTTTCGATGGCTTCCGTTGTGGCAAGAATGGAGTTAACATACTGCCCAGAGATTTTCGAGTCAATTTTAAACGATTTTGGATTAGGTCTTTTGATATCCGAAATACATACCCGTAATAAGTTTTGACCAAGATATGGACCCCATTCCCAGGCTGCAATCATGATTGTTGCTTCGGTTGATGAGGTTAAGTGCATATTTGAACCGGTCAATACCAATGGACGTATATAGGCTTCTCTGAGGTTATTGGTGGCCAGTAGCTCATAACAGATGTCGATCAGCTCTCTATTGCTCCAACGATAAGGAATATTAACCCCTTCACATGATCTCTTCAAACGGTCGAAGTGCTTATCAGCTTTAAAGATACGGGGGCCATTGTGGGTATTATATGCGCGTAATCCATCGAATACAGCATACCCATAATGCAGTGACTGTGCAAACGGATCCAATACCGCTTCGGAAGCTTTTACAAAAGCTCCATTTAAATAGATCAATGTATTTTTATCGTAGTATTTCATAACCCTAAATTTACCTCAGTATAATAATTCCCTTCGTGGTGTTTTTGGTGGTAAATCATGTGATCTCAAGTTTTAATAAAAACTTTCGAATTTCATTTCCTCAAGGTAGTAGGAATTCCAATAATTGACAATAGGCAAACTGCTAATTTTGAATTTAGAATAAAATTTTATATTAGTGTGTTTTAACGATTTTTATTGATTAAAAATTAGGTTTATTCGGTTTTATATTTTGTTAGTCGTATACCGTATTTAAAATTGGTCTACTGTTCTATAAAATTATTTTTTGTGACAACGGTCAATTTTCTTCTTAAAATGATGAAAACGTCAAAAAAACTTTAAAAAAAAAGCTTCCGATATTTCTACCGGAAGCTTTTAAATTTTATAAAATCGATTTGATTTAATCTCCGATAATTCCTTCAGCAAGCACGGTAATGACATTGTCTTTTGCTTCGACAACACCACCTTTAATGAACACTTCTTGTTCACCTTTACCTTGTTGAATAATTACTTTTCCATCTTCCAAAGTAGAAACGATGGCAGCGTGGTCTTTCAAAATTTGGAAAGAGCCTGCAGAGCCAGGTACAGTAACAGCTGTTACTTCGCCTTCGAATGCTAATTTGTCAGGAGTGATAATTGTTAATTTCATTATTCTTAGATATAATCTAAATTAAACTGCTTCTGCTAATAATTTTTTACCTTTTTCGATAGCATCATCAATGTTACCTACTAAGTTGAAGGCAGCTTCAGGATACTCATCTACTTCACCGTCAATAATCATATTAAAACCTTTGATGGTATCTTTAATATCTACCAATACGCCTTTTAAACCTGTAAACTGCTCTGCAACGTGGAAAGGTTGTGATAAGAAGCGTTGTACACGGCGTGCACGGTGTACTGTTAATTTATCTTCTTCAGATAATTCGTCCATACCTAAGATGGCGATGATATCTTGCAATTCTTTATAACGTTGAAGAATTTCTTTTACACGTTGAGCGGTATTGTAATGTTCGTTACCTAAAACGGCTGGAGAAAGGATACGAGATGTAGAATCTAATGGATCCACGGCAGGATAGATACCTAACTCAGCAATTTTACGAGACAATACTGTGGTTGCATCCAAGTGGGCGAAAGTTGTCGCTGGAGCAGGGTCAGTTAAGTCATCGGCAGGTACATATACGGCTTGTACAGAAGTGATTGATCCATTTTTAGTTGATGTGATACGCTCTTGCATCAAACCCATTTCCGTTGCCAACGTTGGTTGGTAACCTACGGCTGAAGGCATACGACCCAATAGGGCTGATACTTCAGAACCTGCTTGTGTAAAACGAAAGATGTTATCAATGAAGAATAATACATCACGGCCCTGACCTTCGCCATCACCGTCACGGAAGTATTCCGCTACTGTCAAACCTGATAAAGCAACACGTGCACGTGCACCAGGAGGCTCGTTCATTTGACCAAATACGAATGTACATTTTGAATCCTTCATCAATTCGTGGTCTACGGTGTCTAAAGGCCATTCGCCTTTTTCCATGCCTTCCATAAAATGCTCACCATATTTGATGATACCAGATTCTAACATCTCGCGCAATAAGTCATTACCCTCACGTGTACGTTCACCTACACCGGCAAATACAGAAAGACCACCGTGACCTTTTGCGATATTGTTGATTAATTCTTGGATTAATACGGTTTTACCTACACCGGCACCTCCGAATAAACCAATTTTACCACCTTTAGCATATGGCTCTAAAAGGTCAATAACTTTGATACCAGTAAAAAGTACTTCGGATTCAGTTGATAAATCTTCGAATTTAGGTGGCACGTTGTGAATAGGACGGCCATTCTCCTTATTCAGATTTTGGATCCCGTCGATGGCATCACCAACTACATTGAATACACGACCTTTGATTTCTTCACCAACAGGCATTTTGATAGGAGCACCAGTATCGACAACTTCCATTCCGCGAACTAAACCTTCAGTTGCGTCCATGGCAATTGTACGTACACGATCCTGACCTAAGTGTTGTTGAACTTCTAATACAACACGTTGTCCATTTTCTTTTTGAATGTACAATGCATCGTAAATTTTAGGTAGATTTTCACTGTCGGCGAAGTTGACGTCAACAACTGGGCCGATAATCTGCGCTATTTTACCAATCTTGGGCATATTATAGGGACTAAATATTTATTAATCAATTTTATATAAGAGACATAAAAGGCCTCTTTTTTGGTCAGCAAAAATAAGGTTATTCGTATTTAAAAACAAATAGAATTTATAATTAAATTATAAATTTATTAACGTAGGTCAAAATGTTATCTATTGTAATTCTGTCTGTTTCAATTTCGATCTATGCAAAGATAGTTATTCTTCCTTAACCTACACTGCTAAATAAAATCGACCTGTAATCGAATGGTTCATGGATTCGCTACAGGTCGATCAAGATACATCTCCTAATTTTAGAAAAAAGAGTGCTAGATTTTTTTGTTTAACTCGTCTTGTAGCTGGCGCTTAAGCAGTTGTTCTTTTTCCATAGCCTTTTTGCGAAAAGTTGCAAATTCTTCCTGGGATTGCTCTGCTGTCTTTTGGAATTCGACTGTATCCACTTTCGCCTTTCGGTAGGAAAATAGAAAGATAAATGTCGCTACTGCCAATATCCCAATGATCGTCCAAACAACTGTATTGTAAAAAGCTTTCGATGTATTGATTCCCAAGAAAGATAAACTTTCTGTCTTTTCCTTCTCTTGCGCCAGCTGATCGTTTAAGACCTGGATAGAATCTTGCAAATTTTTTGTGTTCGAAGAATAATTGCTTGAAGATGATTTCAAGGAGCTGATTTCTTTGTGAAGTTTTGCTACAGTATCAATCACATTTCTTTTGACAATTTCAAGATTGGATTTACGCACCATCTTGAAATCATAGTTGTTTTTCGAAATATAGTTAAGGTGGTCAAATTGATTGGACAAACTTCCTTTTTTTAATCCATCGGGACTATACTTGAAGGCATTATCCTGTTGTACTGCTTTAGCCGGGGGAGCCGTGGCAGGATTTTGTGCCTGTAGTGTAGTATATGATGAAATAAATAAAATTGTAAAGAATATAAATGCTAATCTCAATTTGCTCATGTTGTTTATAGTTATAAAATGCATCATTTAGCTTTTCCTAGATGTAAAGCTAGGATATACCTGTGATAAATATAAGGAATAATTGAAAAAACGAAAATTGAAAGTGAATATATTCCTATTGTTAGGTCAGATTTTCCTGCTTCATTTTTAAGGTTCAATAGACCAGCTCGGTAAATAACGAAGAAAGGACATGATCTTTTCCTTATAAATAGCCGTATTCAATTTAAAGAAATAGGCTCCTTTCTTCGAGTTTTCTTTATCCTTTTCTTGAAGTTTGATGATAAGATCTGAAGATAGCAGTTTTCGGCTGAAATTGCGCTTATCCAGCTCGATATTATACACGCCTTCATAGAGCGCAGCAATTTGCGGAATGGTAAATTTCTCAGGTAGCAATTCAAATAATATGGGATACAACGCTGCTTTCATGCGTAGGCGGTGCTGCGCTGACGTAATCATCTGATCGTGGTCGAAGATAAGTGTTGGGCGCTCTTGCAAAGGAAACCATTTTGCTTCGTAATCATCACTGATGATATGTTTATACTGTTGCGTATCAATCAGGGCAAAGTAACAGATGCTGACAACGCGATCGTTAGGTTCTCGGGTAGGCTCCCCAAATACGCTACATTGCTCCATGTATACATTTTCAAGGCCTGTTAGCTGTCTCAGTACTCTGCTTGCAGCTTCTTCAGGACTTTCATTGGATTGAACGAAACCTCCCATTAGGCTCCATTTATTTCTTTCTGGTTCGAAATCGCGTTTAATTAAAAGTACTTCTAGGGATTCGCCGTTAAATCCAAATATGATACAGTCTACAGCCAAAAGGATCCCTGAATCTTTTTTATAATATTCCATTTTCTATCGTTTTATCGTTTTATCTGACTTCACCCCACCAATTCCATGGGCAAAACTATGTAAAAAAGTAAATAGCTAAAAATAAGTATAATAATTGTCTGATATACTCCTTTAAACAGTCGTTTATGCCTATATCAGGATTTAGGGTCAATCATAATTTGCTGCTATGAAGTTAGATTAATTTTTTAAATATGAAAATTTTCTTTCATATTTAAAAAATTAAATGTTTATTTGACACTAATTATTTTTTTCAATGCTAACTTTACAGATGGAAAATTGAAAAGTAAGACGTTAAGAACAATTATAAGTTATAAACCAAATTCAGCAAAAATGAATAAATCGCATGTCATTGGGGTGGACTATGGAAGTGATTCGGTCCGTTCGGTATTGGTCGATGCTAACAATGGCGAGGAAATCGCGTCTTCGGTATTTTACTACCCGCGTTGGAAAAGAGGTGAGTATTGTGATGCTGCTTTAAGTCAGTTCAGGCAACACCCTTTGGATTACATCGAAGGATTGGAAGCGACCATAAAAGATTGCTTAAGCAAATCGGGATTAAGCAATATCGGTGAAACCGTAAGAGCGATTTCCGTTGACACAACGGGGTCTACTCCAGTTGCCGTAAATGAAAAGGGTATTCCGCTAGCTTTAATGGCAGAATTTGAGCACAACCCCAATGCCATGTTCGTCTTATGGAAAGATCATACTGCCGTTCAGGAAGCCAAGGAGATTAACCTTCATAATCAAAATAGTTCAGTCGATTATCTGAAGTATGTGGGTGGCGTCTATTCTTCGGAGTGGTTCTGGGCCAAATTGCTTCATGTTTTTAGGGTTGATGAAAAGGTGCGTGCCGCCACATATAGCTGGGTCGAGCATTGCGATTACATTCCTTTTCTATTGACTGGAGGGACAGATGTAACTTCTATGAAACGTGGTGTCTGTTCGGCTGGTCATAAATCGCTATGGGCTGAAGAATTTGGAGGATTGCCTCCTAACTCTTTCTTTTCGTCGCTAGACCCCTTATTGGATGGTATCGTAGACCGACTGTTTTCCGAAACCTATACGGCCGATAAAGCTGCTGGTCAACTTTCGGAAGAATGGGCACAACGATTAGGTCTTACGACGTCGGTCGTTGTCGGTGTAGGTGCTTTTGACTGTCATATGGGTGCGGTCGGGGGGCAAATTGAACCGTATTATTTAAGTAAGGTGATGGGAACATCTACTTGCGACATGCTAGTTGCTCCAAAGGAGGAAGTACAGCATACTTTGGTGAAGGGGATCTGTGGGCAGGTAGATGGTTCGATTATTCCGGGAATGATTGGCATGGAGGCCGGACAATCTGCATTTGGTGATGCTTACGCATGGCTGAAGCAGGTTTTATTGTGGCCAACGAAGAATTTAATACAAGAGGTTGAAGGTATGTCTGAAGAAAACCGTGAACAGTTGATCGCCACATTGGAGGATAAGCTATTGTTTCGTTTAAGTGAGCAGGCTGCGTTGCTTCCCGTAACAGAAGCGTCCGAATTAGCAATTGACTGGTTCAATGGTCGCCGTACACCCGATGCAGATCAATCCTTGAAAGGTGCGATTACGGGTTTGCACCTCGGAACTGATGCTCCACGTATTTTCAGAGCCATTGTCGAAGCGACATGTTTTGGAGCAAAGGCGATTGTGGACCGCTTTGTCGCCCAGGGTATTCCTGTAAAAGGTTTGATTGGTTTGGGTGGTGTCGCAAAAAAATCACCTTTTATTATGCAAATGATGGCCAATGTAATGAATATGCCGATTCGTATCCACAAAAGTGAGCAGACCTGCGCTATCGGCGCAGCGATGTTTGCCGCCACGGCAGCGGGTTTATATGACCGCGTCGAAGATGCAATGGCAGCGATGGGACAAGGCTTTGAACAAACTTATATACCCGAGGAGAAATGGGTGCCCATGTATGCTCAACGCTACGAACGTTACCGCGCTTTGGGTGCTTTCGTAGAAGGAAAAGAATTGCGTGCCCTTACTGTTTAACCATTCAAATTTAATCATGTATAATTCAATTAAAGAGGAAGCATATCATTGCAATATGCAATTGCCCCAATTGGGCTTAGTGCTTTTTACATTTGGAAATGTGAGTGTGGTGGATCGTCAGCATGGTGTATTTGCTATTAAACCTAGTGGTGTTCCGTATGAAGAACTTTCGCCGGAGCATATGGTAATTGTGGATTTTGACGGCCGAATCGTTGAAGGTGATCTCCGCCCGTCGTCCGATACCAAGACGCATGCGCTGCTCTACAAACACTGGGAAGAGATCGGAGGTATTACCCATACACACTCAACTTACGCCACAGCATGGGCACAAGCGCAGCGGGATATCCCTATTTTTGGTACCACACACGCCGATCACCTGACAAAAGATATTCCATGTGCCCCACCAATGAGCGATGAAATGATTGCAGGGAACTATGAGCATGAAACAGGCTTTCAGATTATCAATCACTTTACTGAGCATGAGCTGGACTATAAAGAAGTGGAAATGATTCTTGTTGGCAACCATGCTCCATTTGCCTGGGGTAAAACTGGAGCAAAATCAGTGTATAACAGCGCGGTGCTCGAACAGGTTGCTAAAATGGCCTGGTTGACAGAACAGATCAATCCTAATGCGCCTCGATTAAAGCCTGCACTGATCAAAAAGCATTATGAACGGAAGCATGGTGCTAATTCCTATTATGGTCAATAATTTTCAGTAATAAAAAATCTATAGAAAAACTACAATTTAACATGAATATCAATTTAAAAGAACTTGAGGTCTGGTTTGTCGTGGGTAGCCAAGACCTGTATGGAGAGGAGACTTTAAGACAAGTTGCTCTACATGCAGAAGAGATAGCCAATTACCTTCATACGCAAAAAGCAATTCCGGTAGGAGTAAAATATAAACCGATCGTAAAAAATACCGATGAGATATATGCGACATTGGCTGCCGCCAATAGTGCGGAAAATTGTATAGGTGTCATCACATGGATGCATACATTTTCCCCAGCAAAAATGTGGATTAGAGGTTTAAAGGCGTTACAAAAACCATTGCTACATCTGCATACGCAGTACAACCAGGACATTCCATGGAGTAGTATCGATATGGATTTTATGAATCTCAATCAGAGCGCACATGGAGATCGCGAGTTTGGACATATCGTCAGCCGGCTAAAGATAGCGCGTAAAGTCGTGACTGGCCATTGGCAAGATGCGGAGGTGCTTGAGCGGATCAATGTTTGGGCTCGCGCGGCAGCTGGGTGGCATGACTGGCAGGGCGCAAAATTTGCACGATTTGGTGACAATATGCGTTATGTGGCGGTTACAGACGGCGATAAAGTGGAAGCGGAGTCGAGATTTGGCTTTTCGGTAAATACTTACGCAATCGGTGATTTAGTAGAGGTTATCAACTCAAGTACAGAAGCAGAAATTGAAGCACTGCTAGCAGAGTACGAATCTTCTTATGAGTTGGCCGAAAATGTAAAAGCTGGCGGAGAGTTTCGTACGAACTTAATCGAGGCTGCTAAAATTGAAATTGGTTTAAGGAAGTTTTTGGAAAAAGGAAACTTTAAAGGTTTCACGGATACTTTTGAGGATTTGCATGGTATGGTGCAACTTCCGGGCTTGGCAGTACAGCGATTAATGGCTGAGGGTTATGGTTTTGCAGGTGAAGGAGATTGGAAGACTCCAGCTTTGGTGCGTGCATGTAAAGTGATGGGGGCAGGATTATCGGGGACCACTGCATTTATGGAAGACTATACTTACCATTTTGATCCACAGAATCCAATGGTACTTGGTTCACATATGTTAGAAGTAGACCCGGCGTTAGCAACCGGAAAACCGCGTATCGAAGTGCATCCGCTAGGAATTGGTGGCAAGGCGGATCCTGCCCGTTTGGTGTTCAACGGTCAGAGCGGGGATGCACTGAATGCTTCGTTGGTCGATATGGGAACGCGCTTTCGTTTGATCGTTAATAAGGTACAAGGTGTTTCCGTGGAAGAGGATTTACCAAAGCTTCCTGTCGCACGCGTATTATGGAAACCGCTTCCTGATATGAAAACAGGTTGCAGCGCCTGGATTTTAGCTGGAGGTGCTCACCATACCGCTTATAGTTTGAGTTTGACGCCTGAATATCTCGAAGATTTTGCGCGTATTGCCGGACTGGAGTATGTTTTGATCGATGAGGACACCACGCTAGCGAAACTCGAAGATCAATTAAAATGGAATGAACTTTATTATTTACTCAGTAAATAATAACTTGAGCCATTTATGTCCTTCTCTCGTGAAGGCATAAGTGGCTTATTTATAATAACCAATTTGGGAAATATGGAAAAATTTGCAACGGTAGATTACATCATCTTTGTAATTTACTTCTTTATCGTAGCTGGCTACGGCTATTGGATTTATCGTAAAAAGACCAATAGTTTGAGCAGTAGCAAGGACTACTTTTTGGCGGAAGGGTCACTTACTTGGTGGGCCATAGGTTCGTCATTGATTGCGTCAAACATCTCGGCTGAACAGTTTATAGGGATGAGCGGTAACGGCTTTGAGGTCGGTATTGCTGTGGCGGCATATGAGCTTATTGCGGCGGTAGCGCTAATTATTGTGGCGGTTTGGTTTATACCGGTCTATTTGAAAAATAAGATTTTCACCATGCCCCAGTTTTTAAATAATCGATACAATGAAACGACAAGTCTTATCATGGCAATTTTCTGGTTGTTTTTATATGTTTTTGTCAACCTGACATCGATTTTGTATTTAGGGGCAATCGCTATTTCAAGTATGGCCGGCGGCGGAGATAGCTTTCATACGATAACAGTCGCCTTAGCTGTATTTGCGGTGATTATTACCCTAGGAGGAATGCGTGTTATTGGTTTTACGGATGTGATTCAGGTTGTTGTATTGATTATTGGTGGTATAGCGACGACCTATGTAGCACTGACGTTAGTCAGCGAACATTTTGGTTTAGGAAAAGATGCCTTAGCTGGATTTAATAAGCTGATGGAAGACTCTCCAGAGCATTTTAACCTTTTTGTTGATAAACCCGGGCCTGGCGCTAGTCAGGAAGATATTAATAAATATCTGATGTTACCTGGAATAGGGATGTACCTTGCCGGGATCTGGATTGTCAACCTAAATTACTGGGGCTGCAATCAATATATTACACAACGCGCTTTGGGAGCAGATTTGAAGACTGCGCGAACAGGAATTCTTTTTGCCGGATTTCTAAAATTGTTTATGCCGATTATCGTTATGCTTCCGGGGATAGCCGCTTATGTGCTATACAAAAATGGGGCGTTACAACACGAAATGGCTCCTGGAGGAGTGTTTCATGCCGATAATGCATATTCAGCAATTTTGGGCTATTTGCCAAATGGTATGAAAGGACTTGCATTAGCTGCCTTAACAGCTGCTATTGTTGCTGGATTAGCAGGAAAAGCAAATAGTATCGCAACAATCTTCACATTGGATATCTTTAAAAAATATATCAATAAAGACGCGAGCGAAGCTAAAATGGTCTGGGTAGGAAAGATAACGATTGTGATCTCTATTCTACTTTCTGTGCTGTTTACATGGAACGATGCGCTGGGCATCGGCGGGGCCGGAGGATTTACATTCATTCAAAAATATACCGGTTTTATTAGTCCTGGGGTTTTTGCGATGTTTTTGTTGGGTATGTTTTGGAAAAGAACCACAGGGGCGGCGGCTATCACTGGACTGATCACTGGATTTGCGTTGTCTATATTCTTCAACGAGTTTGCAACGAAAGTTTTTGGACCAGAGACATGGATCTATACCGCGTATCTGAATAAAGCTGGTGTATATGAAATTCCGTTCCAGATCTGTATGGGATTAGCTTTTGTATTTACTATGATCGCTATGATTGCTGTTAGCTTATTTGGACCAAAGGTTAATCCAAAAGCTTTCGTCTTGGATCGATCGATGTTTAAAGTAGAACCATCCGTATTAGCATTAATTGTCGTGACTTTATTGTTGGTCACTGCTATTTATGTGCGTTTTTGGTAGCATTAATGCTATTTGATTAAATAAATGATTATGAACCATTCCTAATTGAAATTAGGAAGCCTCCATCAAAACGATGGAACAAAACTTAATTGCAGATGAATAAGAAAATTATTATTGGTTTGTTGACCTGTGCTTCATTAGCTTATGGCTGCCAATCTCCGTCAACTCAAAATAAGTCAGCATCGACATTGGCTGATTCTTCTTCCAACCAGGCTTTTGACAGCCAGATTGATGGTAAAGAGGTGAAACTATTCCAGCTTAAGAATGACAAACTTGCCATTACATTGACAAATTATGGCGCACGCTTGGTGAGTTTAAATGTTCCGAATAAGGATGGTCAATTGACAGATGTGATTTTGGGTTATGATTCAGCTAATGAATACAAGGAAAACTATAATAATTTTTATGGGGCTATCGTAGGACGGTATGGTAATCGGATTGGTAAAGCTTCGTTTAAGCTGAATGGCGAGGTGTATTCTTTGGAAAAGAATGATGGAGAAAATTCCCTTCATGGTGGTACAAATGGTGTGTATAATAAAGTGTGGGATGTCGTTAGTAGCACGGCAACATCCATTACATTGGCTTATACTTCACCCGATAAAGAAGCTGGTTATCCGGGGACAGTCAAGATGGAGGTAACTTACACTTTGGACGACAATGGGTTGGCGATAGACTATCAAGCAACAACGGATAAGGAGACCGTATTGAACCTTACCAACCACGCTTACTTTAATCTTAACGGGGCCGGTGATTCTTCAATATTGGATCACGAACTTCAAATTGATGCAAAGGCGATTACAGAAGTTGACGACAGCTTGATTCCAACAGGAAAGAGTTTGCCGGTAGCGGGTACAGCATTTGATTTTAAGATGCCGACACGTATTGGTGCTCGGATTGAGGATGAAAATGCGCAGCTGAAGATCGGAAAGGGCTATGATCATAATTTTGAACTTGATAAGAAAGATGGTTTCCAAAAAGTTGCTCAGGTGTATACAAGCAAGACTGGTATTGCAATGGAAGTTTATACGACCGAACCTGGTTTGCAGTTTTACAGTGGCAATTTTATGAAGGATACAGACCCTAAAGGTAAAGCAGGAAAAGTCTATCCATTCCGTTCGGCATTCTGTTTGGAAACGCAACATTTTCCAGATGCACCGAACCATCCCAATTTTGCATCAACAGTATTAAAGCCGGGCGAGCAATATAGCTCCAAAACGACTTATAAATTTATCGTGAAAAAGTAAAGTCAATATAGGATGAAGCTAAGATTTACATTAGGCGTTGTATTCGCGCTGGTCAATGGGTTACTCCATGGACAGAGTAGTGTTAAATTGCAAACTCCGCAGCAAGAGCAGATTATAAGTCGACATATATATGGTCATTTTGCTGAACATTTGGGCCGCTGCATTTATGATGGATTTTATGTTGGTGAAAAAAATGACTCGATTCCCCACGCTGATGGCGTTCGGAAAGATGTCATCGAAGCCCTCAAAAATTTGAACATCCCCAATCTACGTTGGCCCGGGGGCTGTTTTGCCGATACGTATCATTGGAAAGATGGAGTTGGCCCCAAAGCCCAACGTCCTGCTATGGTTAATAACTGGTGGGGTGGCGTGACAGAAGATAATTCATTCGGAACACATGATTTTCTAAATATGTGTGAATTGCTTGGAGCAGAACCTTATTTAGCTGGTAATGTTGGTAGTGGTGAGGTGCAGGAGCTTGCTGATTGGGTCCAATATGTAAACTTTAAAGGAGAAAGCCCCATGTCAGACTGGAGGCGTAAAAATGGACGGCAGGAACCTTGGAAGGTTAAATTCTGGGGTGTGGGAAATGAAGCTTGGGGCTGTGGTGGAAATATGACTGCCGATTATTATACTGATATCTACCGCAAATACGCTACTTTCATGTCGGATTGGACGAATGGGAGTGGTCTATATCGAATTGCTTCTGGTGCCAATAGTGCAGATTACAATTGGACCGAAACACTCATGAAGAAAATTCCAAGTGGTCTGATGAAAGGTATGGGGTTACATCACTATGCGGTCATCAACTGGGATAAGAAAGGCTCTGCAACGAAATATTCGGAAGAAGAGTATTTCAAAACCATGAAATCTGCTTGGTTTATGAATGAACTAGTAGAGAAGAATATTGCCATCATGGACAAATACGATCCAAAAGGACTTATAGATCTAATCGTAGACGAATGGGGGGGATGGTATGAGGTCGAACCGGGTACAAATCCCGGCTTTCTCTATCAACAGAATACCATGCGTGATGCTATGATTGCTGGTATGACATTGAATATCTTTAATAATCATGCTCGTCGGGTTAAGATGGCCAATTTAGCGCAGGCAGTGAATGTATTACAAGCAGTTATTCTTACGGAAGGGAAGAATATGATTTTGACGCCCACGTACCATGTCATGGAAATGTATAAAGTACATCAGGACGCGAAGTTAATTCCTATAGCGCTGCAATCGACGGATTTTGAATTTAATCAAGAGAAAATCCCTGCAGTTTCGGTTTCAGCTTCACAGGACAAGCAAGGCCGAACACATATTTCCCTTGTAAATATTGACCCAAAAAAGAAAAATAAAGTTCAGGTAGATTTGGGCTCATTGAAAGCTGGAAAAGTGACAGGTAGAATACTTACTGCTGAGCATCTGCGCGATTATAATTCGTTCGACAAACCGACAACCATTACACCTGCCGTATACAACAAGGCGAAGGTTGCTAATGGTATTGTTGAAGTAGATATTCCTGCTTTTTCAGTAATCGTATTGGAATTAACCTAAGATAGTTTTAAACTCATTAATTAAAGATTAATGATCAAATAATTATATAGATGAAGAAAGTTGTATCGTTGATGTTAGCGCTAGCGGGTTTAGGCTTTTCTGCTGCGGCGCAGTCACCAATAGCATTAAATATTCAGTTAGATAAGCCCTCGGGGAAAATATCGCCACATATGTGGGGGGTATTTTTTGAGGATATTAACTTGGGCGCTGATGGGGGGATCTATGCTGAATTGGTGAAGAATAGATCCTTTGAATTTGATGAACCTTGGATGGGTTGGAAGAAGCTCGAAAACGGTGTTGAGGGTACTTATTTGCTGGTGAATGACAGTAAGCGTAAGGGAAATAAACGGTATTTAAGATTAAATAATACAAGCAATCTAAAATTAGGATTGCAAAATGAAGGCTTTAGGGGAATGGGGGTGAAAGCGGGAGAAGCATATGAGTTTTCTTTACAATACCAAAGTACTGCGAAAGGAATGACGATCCACGTTGAGTTGCTTGATCCTCAAAATAAGATAATTGGGGCCGCTGAACTTCCTCTTGATCCCGTCGGATCGTGGTCGGAAGCTGCGGTCAAATTTCCTGTTAACCAAACTACAGACAAGGCTAAATTAAATGTTTGGTTTACAGGTGAGGGCACTTTAGATGTCGATATGTTGTCTTTATTTCCCGTCGACACTTGGAAAGGGAGACGAAAGGGCTTGCGTAAAGACATGGTTCAAATGCTTGCAGATATGAAGCCTGGTTTTATCCGGTTTCCGGGAGGTTGTATTGTGGAAGGTAGAGATTTGGCCAATCGATTTCAATGGAAAAAAACGGTTGGTCCAATTAGTGAACGAGAACTGATTATTAACCGTTGGAATACCGAATTTAAACATCGTTTAACGCCAGATTATTTCCAAACTTTTGGCTTAGGTTTCTTCGAATATTTTTTATTGGCAGAAGATATCGGCGCCACTGCGGTGCCTATTCTTAATTGTGGGATGGCTTGTCAGTATAATACAGGCGAAGTTGTACCATTAGATGAGTTAGATGAGTATGTTCAGGATGCCTTGGATCTGATTGAATTTGCCAACGGCTCCACTGCTACAAAATGGGGTAAATTGCGTGCAGAAATGGGGCATCCCGAACCCTTTCATCTCAAAATGTTAGGCGTTGGAAATGAAAATTGGGGACCTCAATATATTGAACGTCTGGCCATTTTTAAGAAGGCATTGAACGAAAAGCATCCAGAGATCAAAATTATAGCGAGTTCAGGTACTGATCCAGAGGGGGACCGCTTTGATTTCTTAGATGATAAGTTGCGTGCCATGAATATCGATATCATAGATGAACATTATTATCGCCCACCATCCTGGTTTCTTTCAAGTGCGAGCCGTTATGATAATTACAACCGGAACGGCGCAAAGATTTTTGCGGGCGAATACGCTTCACATACGACAAGACCAAATGGTCCTGGAAAAAGTACGTGGGAGGCAGCACTTTCTGAAGCTGCATTCATGACTGGTCTTGAACGAAATGGTGATGTGGTTGAAATGGCATCTTATGCGCCATTGTTTGGTCATGTAGATGGGTGGCAATGGTCGCCGGATCTAATTTGGGTGGATAATCTGCAGGTGTATGGTACACCTAGCTACCAGGTTCAAAAATTGTATGCAACCAACAGGGGTACAGCTATTATTCCGATTATGCGTGATGGTGAATCCGTTGCGGGCAAAGATAGTTTGTATGCATCTGCAGTTTATGACGAGGCTTCAAAGGAATTAATTGTGAAAGTTGTCAATTATAATAGTCAGCCAAAAAAAGTTAATCTTGATGTAGTTTCAAAGAAGAAACTAACGGCTACGGCACATCTTGTCACGCTGGCCAATGCCGACCTAAATGTCAGTAATAGCTTGGAAGAACCATTAAATATCCGTCCAAAGGAAAGTACTGTTGTTTATAATGGGAAAAAACTTGTTAACACTTTGGCACCATATTCCTTTACGCTGATTAGACTGTCTACGAAATAGGCAGCAAAACCCTCTAATCAATCGTTGATAAGTAAAGCTACCGAATCTGTCGATAGATGCAATAAGAAAGCCATCAGTAAACTGATGGCTTTCTTGTTTTCCTTAGGGGTATAGGGATATAAAATTGAACCTTCCGAAAGAGATTATTTAGCAGTTTGCTGTTAATTCGTCCTGTTAACCGAAGAGGTTGCTGGTGAATTTAACTTTGATTCCCAACTGAAAGTTGGTGATCGTTTTAAATATCTCTTTGATGGTTGCTTTTTCGATATTTGTCAGGCTGTCCATCGGTACATAATTGTTTGGACTTAGTTTGGCTATTCTAATCTGATTTGCTTGATTTTTCAGTCGAATCGACATCAGATAATAATAGGATTGATGCAATTCTTCATATTGTTCTTGCGTGAATATTCCTAATTCTAATAGTTGTTTGAGCCTTCCACCAGTGTTTTCTTCATAAATTCGGTTTTTAAGAGCGTATACGCGGACCAAGTCAACAATAGGCGTCATCGCTTTCTTTATATTAAATACTTCGGATGATCCTATAGTTTGGGTTTTTATCGCTTTAAAAAACGTTAGCGGTGGCTCATATTGAAGAGCATTTTTTGCTATAAAGGTAAAAAAGCGATCATTTGGCCGCTGTAATTCAACATTAAGAAAATCTTTAAGCTGATTGATAATATCCTGATCGCCATACAAGCGTCTGCAGTCGAAAAAAGTTGAAAACTTAATCGCGTTCTCAGGGATACTTTCTTCAATCCATTTTTTGTAGTTGTTTTTCCAATGGGATAAGGAGTGTGTCCATTCGGGATTGCTGGCCATATATCCGCCCGTACAGTAGCTAAAACCTATTGTATTTAGATGATCTGACACTTTGGTAGCAAAATTTAAAAAATATTCCCGGACGAGTTCACGTTGTTCGTTTGCCTTATCTTCATAGATAATGGCATTATCCTGATCCGTCATTAATGTTTGCTCTTTTCTCCCTTCACTGCCAGTCACCATAAAGACAAATTTAGCAGGTGGTTCGCCCATTTCTCCAATGACTTTTTCGATTACTTTGAGTGCAATACTGTCTGCTACCGTTGTGATTACCTGATTGGCAATTTCAGCATTTACGCCTCTGCCAAGCAACTGATGGATAATCTCCGGAACGTTGTTCCATTTCTCACGCAATTCATCCAAAGTCTCTGCTAATTTTACCGATTGTATAAATACAAGTGGAGATTGGCCTTGTTCGCTCAACAAACGATTACGACTTAGGAAGCCAACATAGTTCCCGTCTTTTTCTACGAGCAAGTATCTTGATTTTGTCCGGAACATTTTTAATACGGCTTCATAAAGATAAGATTGATCTGAAATGCTAACAATAGGGTTGTCCATGACTTCCATAATTTCGTGGTCGACCGGCACCTGTTGAGCAACTACATTATCACGCAAGGTCATATCGGTTACATAACCAATAATGCTGTTTTCATCTTTTATGAACAGGCAGCTCACCTTTTGGTTCGCCATGGTCTTCGCAACTTCATAGATGGGTGTTTGCGGGGAGCAAGCAACAATATCTTTGTAGGTGATGTGTTCGATCTTTCTTGAGTATAATTGATCTGCAGCAAAATAGCTTTCTTCAAAGGAAGCTGGAGATTTGACAAAATGGGAAAATTCTTCATCCAACATTCTTCTTCCAAAAGAATTAGTGAAAAAATGAAAAAATTCTTCATTAGCGTTACAAAGCTCGATAAAGTTTTTTCTAGGCAACCGATAGATAATTGTACCTTTTTTTGCAATTACGGATTTTAATGCTTTTGTTCTATTCAAAAGGACGGATATTCCGCCAAAACAATAGGGCTTATGGTGAATTTCTACTAATCTTTTGTTGTCTAAATCGTCCAAGAAAAATGTTTCATATTCACCTTCATAGATTAAGTCTACTCCATCCATGTCTGTAATGCTTTGGCGATAAACAAGCGTGTCTTTGGAGAAGCGGTACTCATTGAATAGATTAACAATACTGAGCTGCAGGGATTCGGGCAGCGCCTGAAATGGAGGGGTAGATTTTAGTGTAGAAAGGATAACCTCGGAATTTTTCATTAGGAAAAAATTAAAAGATGTTATGAAATTCTATTTGTTGGTTAAGGATATCTTGATGAGTTAAATCCTTTCGTTTAATCATTTCAAAATAACATTTAGCTGTTATCTCAGCATCCTTTTCGGCATCGTGTAAATGCTCTGGTGGAGACAAGAATAGGGATTCATGTAACAGCGACAGCGGAAGATGTACCATATTTGGATTTCTAACATACCTTTTGCTATGTAAAAGTGTACAAAAATAAGCTATTTCACCAAATGGAAGCGTAAGGTTCGATCGATAGAATTCTGCGGATAATACTTGTAAATCAAAGGAAAGGAAATGTCCAACAAGCTGCGGTTTATATTTTTTGATGTCATGACTGAACTTGCGCAACACATCTTTTTTCTTCTCACCATATTGCCTTAAGAATGGGGGCGTTAACCCATGAATTTGCTCCGATGCCGGACTGATTGGAATGAGTGGTTCGTAGATATATTTGTTGCTCCGTTTGATCTCATTTTGGGCTTCGTCAAAAATGATCCAGGCCAATTGCAGTACATGTGGCCAATTATCGCTTTCTGTGTACCTTTTATTCCATTTTTTCGGTAGGCCGGATGTTTCTGTATCTAGAAATAGCAAATATTTTTTCAATGAATTTGTGTTGAGTATGCTCTAAAATACTAAAATATTCTAGTTAATAATAGAGAAATCTGCATTTGTAAAGCATCTCCTTTGTAAAAAACGAGATACGAATTTTAATGTTTGAAATTTTATATGTAAAATTAACATTTATTAGTGAATTATAAATAACCAATTATGTGCAAAAGACTATTATGCGTGTTTCTTTGTGTCTTTTCAATACTTGCTGAACTTTATGCTGGAAATAAAAGGAGTACCGTTCGTTACACGCTGGAAGGAATTGCAAATCAAGAACGATTTCAATATGCAGTTGACCTGTTACAAAAAGAATTGATTAAATCAAGTGTGACCGACGATCTCGATATTGAGGTAAGTACGGCAGTACAAAGAAAATCTTTACCGGACTCAATCAGGAGTAAATTGATTGAAAAAGAACATTTTGTTCTATTTCGAAAGAGCAAAACAGATCCGATCACCTTGATTGGTACGGATGAATCGGGGGTTTTGTATGGCTGTATGGCGTTGCTGGCAGATAGGCATTGGCTGAACGCTGGGCCATTCTTTTTGGCCGATGGACCAAAAATGGTTATGCGTGGCACAAGCATTGGTCTTCAAAAAACTGCGTATTTGCCGGGGCATGATATTTACGAATATCCTTATACACCTGAATCTTTTCCATGGTTTTATGATAAAAAATTGTGGTTGAAGTATTTGGATATGATGGTTGAAAACAGGTATAATGCTTTGTATTTATGGAATGGGCACCCTTTTTCTTCATTGGTGAAATTAAAAGATTATTCTTATGCGCTTGAAGTAGATGAGACAACATTTGATAAAAACGAAGAGATCTATACTTTTTTGACCAAAGAAGCTAATAAAAGGGGGATTTGGATTATACAGATGTTTTATAACATCATCCTGCCGAAGCCTTTTGCAGATCGTCATGGGTTAAAAACTCAAGAGCGCAATCGCGCTATTACACCGCTAATTTCTGATTACACCCGCAAAAGTATTGCTGCTTTTGTGGCTAAGTATCCAAACGTCGGATTACTAATCACGTTGGGCGAGGCAATGGAGGGAGTCGGTCAAGATGATATTAACTGGTTTACCAATACCATCATTCCGGGAGTACAGGACGGATTACATGCATCAAGTACTCATGATGAGCCACCGATTATTTTAAGAGCCCACGATACTGATGCACCAGCTGTTATGAAAGCTGCATTACCAATTTATAAAAACCTCTATACTATGGCTAAATATAATGGTGAGGCGCTGACCACCTATACGCCAAGAGGGAAGTGGGCCGAGTTACATCGCTCTTTAAGTGCCATTGGTACTGTCCATATTCAGAATGTTCATATTTTAGCCAACTTGGAACCATTTAGATATGGCTCACCTGATTTTATCCAAAAATCGGTCAAAGCCATGCACGAAGTTCATCATTCAAACGGTATTCATATTTACCCCCAGGCATCTTACTGGGACTGGCCATATGCAGCAGACAAGGTAAATAATAGATTGCTTCAGGTAGATCGCGACTGGATGTGGTACAAGGCATGGTCACGATATGCTTGGAATGAAAATCGAGGTTTGTCACAAGAGCAATCTTATTGGTCGAATGAACTTTCCCGATATTATGGCATTCCCGAGAAGGATGCACTGAATTTACTATTGGCTATCGAAGAAATTGGTGAGATATCGCCCAAAATACTTAGGCGATTTGGTATTACAGATGGTAATAGACAGACATCTTCACTCGGAATGCTGATGACGCAATTGATAAATCCTTATCGTTATGGTCTGTTTACTCTTCTTTATGAATCTGAAGCTCCGGAAGGAGAAATGATAATTGATTATGTTGAGAGAGATTACCACAAGGAAGGCCATGTTGGGGAGACACCTCTCCAAGTGTCGGAAGAAATTGTGAAACATGGAGATCGTGCAGCCGCGCTGATTAAGGGGTTAGGAAAACCAATGAAAAATGTTGCAGAATTTAATCGCTGGCTTACTGATATACGAATTCATCAATTGTTGGCCAATCATTATAGCTATAAGGTTAAGGCAGCTATTCAGCTACTTCAATACAAGTATTCCCATGATCTTGGCGCGCTTCGGAAAGCGCTGCCAGATTTGGAGCAAAGTGTGACGGAATATCGAAAACTTACGCAGATCACAAATCAGGCCTATTTATATGCAAATAGCATGCAGACTAAACAACGTAAGATACCTATGCGTGGAGCTGATGCTTCGTTCGTTCACTGGAAAGAGATGCTTCCTGTATTTGAAGCGGAGTTGAATAATTTTAAACATGCGATAGATTCTTTAGCTACAATTTCGGATGTCTATACACAGGCCAAAGCGGTATTAAAGTCAGAAGAGATTACGTTTTTGGATGATCAGCAACTTATTCCATTGAAAAAGGGCGCAAAATTGTATGCAGATCAGGAGTTAGTGGTTACCCATCTGGCCAACGAATTGGAAGGACTGCAAGCGGTACAGATTAATACCGAAAAGCAAAAGATTCAGGGAACACATCTTCGCTTTAAGAATAATAAAGCAGTGAAGATATTGATTGGTTATTTTAATAGTAATGACAAAGTTTTTGCGCCTAAACCTATACTGGAAATTGATGCAAGTGCAAATGATTTTGGTCAAGCAGAGGCAAGAATACGTAATGCTATACGAATACAATACATGCCCATGGTCGATATTCATACCTATTCCTTTCCTCCAGGGGTCAATGAGCTGAAGATTCCAAAAGGAGAGGTGCTTATTTTGGGTATAGTGGATCATGAGGAACTCTCTAATTCATATAATGCAGACGTGGACAATCAAGGAGATGATCTTGACGACTTGTTTGGCTATTATCGTGGAACCAAATTGTAAATACAACCATGTCCTTCAGGATAGTACAGGATAAATAACTTAAACGAAGTGGGTATTTTACGAGAATACCATACATCTACTTCAACTTTTTTGATATTAAATAAGGAATGAAAATTATAAAATCTATTCTTGCGCTTCTTTTCTTTGCGCTATCGTATGTAAAGGCACAGCAAAAATTAGAAGATAAAGTTCATAGCTATGTTCAAGAGTTTAACAAAAATGATAACGAAGCAGTAATCAATAATATTTCGAATAAGGATGCCTATGACTGGATGATGGCTAATATTCCTTTATTTGAATGTCCGGATAAGGACATCGAGCAAACTTATTATTTTCGATGGTGGTCTTACCGAAAACATATCAAATCTAGTCCGGAAGGCACCTTGGTGACCGAATTTATTGAGCCAGTAAAGCATGCTGGAAAATACAATTCAATCAGTTGTGCGCTCGGACACCATTTGTATGAAGGAAGGTGGATTCGTGACAATGCATTTCTAAAAGAATACGTCGACTTTTGGCTTTATCATGCAGACAAGAATCAATCGAAGCCAAGATTTCATCAATTCAGCTCGTGGCTACCTGATGCCTTATTAGCTTATTGTAAAGTTAATCCTGATAATCAATATCTACAAGACCGTCTATTGGATTTGGATTTGGATTTTGAAAAGTGGGAAAAAGAAAGAAAGACTAAAAATGGGCTCTTTTGGCAATTTGACGTTCAAGATGGTATGGAAGAGTCGGTGTCGGGTGGACGTAAGGTTCACAATATGCGTCCGTCAATCAATAGCTATATGTATGGAAACGCTGTAGCGATTGCGAAAATTGCCAAATTGGTGTCTAATCCAAAATTAGAGAGAAAATACAAGTCCTATGCACAGACTTTACGCCAATTGGTATTGGATTCCCTGTGGGACAACGAAGATCAGTTTTTTAAAACAAAGATGGAAAAAGGGGGGCTACACCCCACGCGGGAAGCAATTGGTTTTATCCCATGGTATTTCCATTTACCTCCGGATAGAACAGCTTATGGAAAAGCTTGGCTGCAGCTACCTGATACCGCAGGATTTAATGCACCTTGGGGAACAACTACGGCTGAGCGGCGTGAACCGACATTTCGAACCCGTGGAACTGGACATAGCTGTGAATGGGATGGTGCAATTTGGCCTTTTACAAGTTCACAGACCATCAGGGGGATGGCTAATTATTTAAGCGATTATAAAAGGAATAAAGCAGTTGATGCAAACGATTTATACGAGCAGATCCATAAATATGCCAAATCCCATGTGATGAATGGTAAACCCTACATCGGTGAATATCAAGATGAGAAAACTGGCGAATGGTTGAAGGGAGATCATCCGAGAAGTAAGTTTTATAATCATTCTACATTTGCGGATGTCATTATTCAGGATCTAATTGGAATAAAACCACAGACTAATCCCATTCTTGAGATAAAACCGTTGATTTCGAAAGATCAATGGGACTACTTTTCACTCACCCAGTTAACGTATCACAATAAGAACATTGCTATTTACTGGGATGTCACTGGCGAGAAATATCATAAAGGCAAGGGACTGACCATCTATGTGGACGGTGTAAAGTCAATGCAACAAAAGGATTTAAAAAATTGTAAGATTAACTTAAAGTAATATGATCAGAAAGAGCTATCGTCATGGAATAATAACTGTATTACTCTGTTTATTCATGTTGGGTTTGCAGGCACAAACTTGGCTTAACGTCATGGATTTTGGTGGTCGGAAGGACAGCACCGGAAGTAATACATTGGCTATCAAAAAAGCTATTACAGCAGCGTCCAATAGAGGCGGGGGGACGATTTATTTTCCAGCTGGAAAATACGTTACCGGGCCCATTCATCTTAAAAGTAATATTACGATTTATATCGATGCTGGAGCGGAGTTACATTTTAGCGATAATTTTGATGAGTATTTACCTATGGTTGAATCTCGTTGGGAAGGAACTGTTGTTACAAACTTTTCGCCATTATTTTACGGTAATAATCTAGAGAATATCAGTATCCAAGGACGTGGGCTCATTGACGGACATGGTAAAAAATGGTGGGGCTATTCGGAGGTTGAAGTTAAGAAGCAGACAGAAGATAGCAAATGGCAAAAAGAGTTTAAACGCCTCAATAAAGATGTTTTGGCTCCGGACCTTCCAGGATGGATTGAGAGAGGATTTTTACGCCCGCCTTTTATACAGTTCTTAAACTGTAAAAATGTACAGATCAGAGATATTAAAATTCAAAATTCGCCGTTTTGGACAATTAATCCACAATATTGTGATAACGTTACCGTAGAGGGTGTTACAATAGATAACCCTCCTTCGCCTAATACAGATGGTATCAATCCAGAATCTTGCTCCAATGTTCGCATCGCCAATTGCCACATTAGTGTAGGAGATGATTGCATTACCATAAAATCTGGAAAGGATCGTTCGGGAAGGAAAATCAATATCCCTGCAGAGAATTACACCATTACAAACTGTACGATGCTTCGCGGACATGGTGGGGTAGTTATTGGGAGTGAAATGTCAGGTGGTGTGAAAAATATTGTTATTTCCAATTGTATTTTCGACGGAACAGATCGTGGTATACGTTTAAAAACCGCAAGAGGTAGAGGTGGGATTGTAGAAAATATTCAAGTCTCCAATATTGTCATGCGTGATATTCGAGATCAGGCTATTGTACTCGATATGGAATATGCTAAAAGTGAACCGGGGCCTGTTAGTGAGCGTACGCCTAAATTCAGGAACATCTTTATCAACAATTTATCTGGTACAACAAATCGCATTGGTTATATGCGAGGCTTAGCAGAAATGCCAATTGAAAATGTCGTGTTTTCGGATATTAACATGCAGGGAACCACAGGTTTTTCAGCGCTCAATGTGAATGGATTGACATTGAGTAATGTAAACGTCGCGATCACACAGGGTGCGCTATTATCCGTCAACAACGGTAAAGAACTGAATCTATTGAATATAAAAAACACCACACCGGTGGCTGAAAGATCGCTTATCGAGCTTGAAGATTGTAAATCAGTGAATGTGCAGAGTTGCTTTCCATTGTTAGGTACAGCACTCTTTTTGGATTTAGTCGGATCAGCGAATGAAGCTATCTATGTTCACGGTAATAATCTAGCTCGTGTAAAACAAATACTCCGTGGTAATTATAGAAACGGTCAGTTAACGTCAAATGTAAACCCTTTGGAAGCTAAATAATGCGTTTGTATCTGTATATTTTATTGTCTTTTTTTTCGATATGGCCCTTGGGCTTCGCTTTTGCACAAACACGTGTGTGGTTTGATCATCCTGCCAAACAATGGGAGGAGGCTTTACCTATTGGCAATGGTCGACTCGGAGCCATGGTTTATGGGGGAGTCGAGGAGGAAGAATTGCAGTTTAATGAGGAGACATTATGGACGGATGGGCCACGAAATTATAATAAAAAAGGCGCATCAAAGTATCTTCAAAACATACGGGAGTTGCTTGATCGGGGGCGACAGCAAGAAGCAGAGGCCTTGGCGATGCGAGAATTTATGGGACTCAAAAGTGAATCGGAAGATCCTAGTGCTTGGTTAAAAGAGATTGGACGCATTCGCGAGCAAAAGCATGGGCCTTTTGCGTTCGTTTTTGATGATAGTAAATGGCCAAGTATAGCGGTGCCGCATTATGAAGGTTGGGAGAATCAGGGGCTGGAGGGTTTGGATGGTGCCGTTTGGTTTCGTTATGAATTTCACCTTTCGAAAAATCAGCTGTCAGAGCTCTGGTCGTTGGATTTAAATAAAATCCGAACTAACGATTACACCTATATTAATGGTAAGCTCGTGGGTCAGTCGGTGGGAGATGATACCAGAAGATTGTATCAAATACCTAAAGAGCTACTGAAAGAAGGGAGGAATAGTATTGCAATTCAGGTAATCAATTTAGAAGGAAAAGGAGGTGTAGCTGGATATAAGGATACAAATCAGTCAATAGGATTAAAAAGTTCCACCGGAAAACTAATCTCCCTAAATGGAGCGTGGAAATACTTTATTCAAGATTCAAACAGTCCCAAAATAGGCAGTTATCAGGCATCCTATCAGCCTTTTGGTTCATTAAATTTAAAATTCGATCACAAACGGGCCGAACGCTATAATCGCGTGCTTGATTTGAATAAAGGAGAAGTCCGGGTTAATTATGTTTTCAAGGGAGTACAATACACAAGAACCTATTTTGCGAGCCAGCCTAACAATTTTATCGGTGTACGACTGCAGGCTGATCAGAAGAAAAAAGTTAGTTTTAGACTTGCTCTAAAGACCAAACACCAGCGTGCCAAACTTGATCACATGATGGACTCATCCATCGGCATGGAAGTATGGGTCAAAAATGGTTCGATGCGAGGGACAGCCTTTGTCAAGCTCAAATTGAAAGGTGGTCGGGTATTTTATGAGGGTAATTATCTTGTTGTAAAACAGGCCGATGAGGTCCAGATTTATCTAACTGCATCAACCAATTTTAGATCTTATCGAGAACTGAACGACCAGTATGCTGCTAGTGCATTAGATAGATCCAAAAATTTATGGAAGTCGGACTTTGATAAATTGTATCAAATTCATCAAAAAGATTACCAGAATTTGTACTATCGTTTTGCAATAGAACTTGGCGATAGTAGCCAGCTCGATACTATTCCAACAGCTAGAAGATTAAAAAGGGCGGTAATGCTGGATGATCCTGGACTGCTCGCGCTTTATGTGCAATACGCCCGCTATCTTCAAATTGCTGCTTCTCGACCAGGTAGCCAACCTATGAATCTTCAGGGCATTTGGAATTCATCCTTAGAGCCATCATGGGGGAGCAAATATACAACCAACATCAATCTGGAGATGAACTACTGGCCGACGGAAGCATTGAGTCTTTCTGAGCTGCAGCAACCCTTATTTCAGATGATTCGAGACCTTCACGTAGCGGGTGCAGAAACGGCCAAAGAATATTACGCCGCTCGGGGGTGGGTTTTACATCATAATACAGACATATGGCGGGGTACAGCTCCCATTAATAATTCCAACCATGGTATATGGCCCACAGGTGGAGCTTGGTTGGTGCGACATCTTTGGGAACATTATCTTTACACACAAGATTTACACTTTTTAAAAGAATATTATCCAATTATTAAGGATGCTACCTTATTTTTTAAGGATTTTCTTGTCAAGGACAAAGTAACGGGATGGTTGGTCAGCTCGCCTTCAAACTCACCCGAGAATGGAGGGTTGGTCAAGGGGCCTACTATGGATCATCAGATTATTCGCTCCTTATTTGATATTTTCAACCAAAGCTCCAAGATACTGGATAGCGATAATCTTTTACGGGATTCGATTAGCGACATGCAGAATCAGATTGCACCTAACCAAATCGGGCAATATGGACAACTGCAGGAGTGGTTGGTAGATATGGACGATCCGCAGAATAAACATCGACATGTATCCCATTTGTGGGGTTTATTCCCAGGAAATGAAATCAATCTGATGGGTACACCACAGCTGGTTGAAGCTGCAAAGCGCTCGTTGGTGTTACGGGGAGATGAAGGGACAGGTTGGAGCTTAGCATGGAAAATTAATTTTTGGGCGAGATTAAAAGACGCTCAGCATGCTTATCACATGGTAAAAATGCTATTGCGGCCGGCGGATAATGGAGGTGGTTCTTATCCAAACCTATTTGATGCCCATCCACCGTTTCAAATCGATGGGAATTTCGGTGGGGCATCGGGAATTGTGGAGATGTTGCTTCAGAGCCACACGGATGGAATTGAGCTATTACCGGCATTACCGTCGGAAATCGGAACAGGAAAAGTCCAAGGAATTAAAGCGCGAGGGGCATTTCAGATCAATATGGAGTGGAAAGACAGTCAGTTGTTAGGGGTTACCGTTGAATCGCTTTCAGGAGAAGACCTCCATTTGCGTTATCAGAACCATGAAGTAAAGATTCAAACAAAGAAAGGCAAATCTTATGCTTTTGGTAGGGAATTGATTTTAAAGAACTAATGAAGAACAGGTTGATGTTGATAAGAAGACTCTTTTGCTGTATATGTATCTCAGTGTTTGGGCTATTTTCTTTTGGTCAGAACGTTCGTAAAAAAGTAACATTGGATGCTGACTGGATGACGATAATGGATCAAAAAGATTCCGCGAGATATAATGGATTTCACCAAGCTTCTTTTAAGACAGACGATAACTGGCGGAAAGTCGATGTTCCTCATAATTGGGATAGCTACGAAGGTTATCGTAGATTGTTACATGGCAATTTACATGGTTACTCCTGGTATCGGAAAAATTTCTCGCTCAAACAGCAAAGAAAAAAGAATAGGTTCTATTTATTCTTCGAGGGAGTAGGTTCCTATGCTACAGTTTGGTTAAATGGTGTTCGGGTAGGATATCACGCGGGTGGAAGAACCACATTTACATTGGATGTTACTGATGCGATTAAGTTGGACGGGAGTCCTAATTTGCTAGCTGTTCGGGCAGACCATCCAGCTCATATCATGGATCTTCCTTGGGTGGATGGCGGATGTTCTACTGAGCGTGGATTTTCAGAAGGATCACAGCCTATGGGAGTTTTTCGACCTGTGAGTTTGTTAATTAAAAATGAAGTCTCTATTACGCCTTTTGGCGAGCATTACTGGAACGATGAGACTGCCGATCATCGAAAAGCGATCGTACATCAAGTTGTAGAAGTGAGTAATAAAAGTCAGAGAAATAAAGATGTGGAGATTGTAACCGAAGTGTTGGATCAAAAAGGGATATCAATTCTTCAATCTACATCGAAAGATCAGATAAAAGTAAACACAACAAAGGAAATTCGGCTGAAAGATCTGGTTTTGGCCAATCCACAATTATGGTCTGTGGATTCACCCTACCTATATCGCATAAAAATGCAGATCAAGATAGGTCGGAAGATCGTCGACGAAATAGAAACACCTTACGGAATTCGGTCTGTTCGCTGGTCAAAAGGTTTAAAGCCCTCTGGCGACCCACGTCTCTTGGTTAATGGAAAGCCTATATTTATTAATGGCATTGCGGAGTATGAACATAAATTGGGGCAATCACATGCCTTTGATAAAGAGGAGATTGATGCCCGGATTAGACAAATTAGAACGCTCGGATTCAATTCATTTCGTGATGCACATCAACCCCATAACCTGCGCTATCAACACGCATGGGATCGTCATGGTATTTTATTGTGGACACAGCTTGCCGCCCATATCTGGTTTGACACACCGGCATTTCGAGAAAATTTCAAAAAATTGTTAACAGAATGGGTGCGAGAACGTAGAAATAGCCCTTCAGTAATTTTGTGGGGCCTTGAAAATGAGAGCACACTACCGGAAGATTTTGCACGTGAATGTACTGCGTTGATTCGCAAATTAGATCCAACAGCATCTATACAACGTTTAGTAACCACATGTAATGGCGGTAGTGGGACTGATTGGGACGTACCGCAAAATTGGACGGGTACTTATGGGGGAGATCAAAAAACCTATGGCGACGATCTAAAAAAGCAACAGCTCGTGGGTGAATATGGTGCTTGGCGCAGTCTGGGTATGCATGCCGAACCTCCCTATCTACCCAACGAAAATAATTACAATGAAGAACGTTTTGCTGATATTTTACAGACCAAGGTACGTTTGGCAGAGTCGGTGAAAGATAGCGCTGTAGGCCATTATCTATGGCTTTGGAACTCACATGATAATCCTGGCCGTATCCAGGGGGGAGAGGGAAATCGTGAGATTGATCGGATTGGACCGGTTAATTATAAAGGGTTGTTGACACCCTGGGGGGAACCCACAGATGCTTATTATATGTATTTATCGCATTATGGTAAGAAAGAGCAGCCTATGGTGTACATCGCCATGCATTCTTGGCCGAATCGTTGGTTGACCCCTGGGATAAAAGATAATATTCGTATTTTTTCGAATTGTGATGAAGTAGAACTTTTCAACGATCTCGGTTCGTTATCGCTTGGAAAAAAGCAACATCCAGGGTTTGGACAGCATATTGAATTTGATGGCGTCAAGGTAAATTACAATGTACTTTATGCTGAAGGACGAAATGCTGGAAAAGTGGTTTCCCGTGATACCATTATATTACAAAACTTTCCTGAAAGTCCACATTTTGCTGCCTTGCAGCAGCAATCCAAGATTTTAAAACCAGATCAGGGATATCATTATATCTATCGCGTGAATTGTGGCGGAGATACTTATATCGATGAATATGGGGGATACTGGCAGGCTGACCAGCCTTATAGGCCCATGCTCGCCTGGGGAAGTAGGTCTTGGGCGGACAATTTCGATGGGATGAGCACGAATTTTGCCAGTCAACGAACAATTTTTGATCCTATCAAAGGAACAAAGGACTGGCCTCTTTTTCAGACATTCCGCTACGGGCTTGATAACTTGGGGTATCAATTTGACTTACCGAATGGAGATTATTTCGTCGAACTGTATTTTGCCGAACCCTGGTACGGGAAGTTTTCATTGGGAAAAGGCGATCGTGTTTTTGATATTGCCATTAATGGTCAAGTTGTGGAACATCAGTTTGATATTTATAAAAATGCTGGGTTCCAGCAGGCCTTAAAAAAAGCTATCCTATTAAAGTCATGAATGGAAAGATTGTTATTAATTTTCCACGTATTTATGCTGGTCAGGCGGTGATACAGGCCATTGCTATTGCATCAAAAGAAAACAGGAAAACCTTATCGCTTGATCAAAAGCATTATAATCTTGAATTAGGGAATCAAGATATTAAGCTCCACAGCTGGTTGGATATAGGTAGCTGCCTGAAAAGGGAAGGGATTATTGAAACAACATTTTTCTCCTTACCATCTTCCTTGTTTGGTTCAGATTATTTTGAGCTTGATAGCAATAGAACCTATCGCCTACACTTTAAAGAGCCTACCAATGTTTTCTTATTGGGGAGTAATCAGCCTGATGATTTTGAACAGACCAAAAACAGTGTGCAATTGAATACAGGGAAATATCTGGCCGTATTCCGTAAGGTATTGCAGGCAGGGGAAGAGCTTTCCATAACGACCAAGACGCAAGGGGAAATTCTGGTATTTCAGCAGCAAAGTGGGATGCTGCCCGTGTATGACCTTAAAGAGGTGAAAAACTATAAGGCCTATCAAAGTAGCTGGCGCGATGGTGTTTCCGAAATCGAGTTTGCAGGACAAAAGCGTGTGGCATTCAGCAAAAATGAAGGTTATATCGGTTGGCAGTTTCAGGTTGGCGCGGCAGATGTGTATGCGTTATCGATTAAGTACCATAATCCATTTAAGGAAGCACGTCGTGGTTATTATGAAATTTTGGACAAAAATAAGCATGTGCTAGTGCCTAAAACTCCAATACAATTGGAGCCTACACGTGTAGGCAAATGGAATTATATCAATACTGATACAAAGACAATGATTAATGCGGGCACCTATTTTGTTAAGCTGTACTCTTCTGATTTAGAGGGTGTTATTATTGACAATTTAGAGGTTAAATAGCGTAAATGTCAGCATAGTGCATGACGGTTGTCAATAAAATTTTCAGTTATATTGAAGACTCAAAAATTCTTTATATCATTTTGAAGTTTGTTTGAGAATTTATAGAAAAAAAATAAAGGTAAGGGACTTTATTTAATGTTTAATAATAACCAAAAAAGGGATAAACTATTCATGCCTATGAAACGTTTTGCATTACTTATGTTTTTATTTTTAAGTGTATCTATGACATTTAGTCAGACAGAAGACGCTTATTGGAAAACTATTACCGATCGGTCAGAAAAAATTGTCGCAAAATTAGCGTTACAAGATCAGGCCAAACAAGAAAAAGCAGCTCACATTATCCGTGACCAGTATTATCTTTTAAACGCTTGTTATACACTTCGTGATTTAAAAATCAAGGAGAATACCGATAAGAGTCTAAAAGAGCAAATCACGCAGGAGACGCTGCAGGAAACCAGCAATTTAAATCAGGCGTTTGTAAAACGGCTAAAAGAGGTTTTAACAGAGCAGGAAGTTGAGGCGGTTAAAAACGGCATGACCTATAATGTCTATCCAAATACGGTGAGAGCCTACCAGGATATGATTCCGCGGCTTACAAAAGACGAAGTGCATATGATCGACAGTTTGCTGTATGAAGCACGGGATTTTGCAATGCAGGCTGAATCTTCAGAAAAAAAGCACGCTTGGTTCGGTAAATATAAAGGCAAAATCAATAACTATTTAGCGTCCCATGGCTATAACCTAAAGGAAGAAGGCGATAAATGGGCCGCGAGATTAAAAAAATAACCCAATAAAATAAATTAATACCCAAATTATGAATCAGCTCATATTCCCGAGTAAATCCTCTAAAAGGTTAGCACAACTGCTGGCTATTGGAATAATGACTGGCGGGATCATTCCGTCATACTCCTATGGAGTAAATCTAAGTGAACACAATTTAAACTTTTTTAAAAATATAACAGGAAAGGTTGTTGATCAAAATGGAAAACCGCTTGCCGGAGTAACGATATCCATTAAAGGATCAAAGACGGCGACTTCAACAGATGCAGATGGTACATTTAGGCTGAACCTGCCTGTTGGAAACGAGATTTTGGTACTTAATTTTGTTGGTTATAAAAGACTGGAAATCCCCGTTGGAAACCAGAATGTATTGAATATACGCATGGAAGCCGAAAGTCAGGAACTCGAAGAGGTAGTTGCTGTTGGTTACACCACGCAGAAAAAAGCACATTTAACAGGCTCTGTCGTGGCAATTAAAGCGGAAGAGATAGAAGATCTGCCATCTACGAATGTGGGCGCGACATTGGTGGGCCGGGTTGCAGGCCTTAACGTCAGCGGGGGAACGAGCCGTCCGGGAGCAAAACCAAGCTATATTATACGGAATCCAATGGGTGGAGGAAAAGATGGTGGAACAAGTGCCCCTTTATTTGTGATTGATGGTGTGATTCAGGTAGATGGTCAAAATCAACCTGATCAGACGCTATTTAACAATCTCGATGCGTCAGAAATTGAGAATATTTCCTTTTTAAAGGACGGTGCTGCCGCGGTGTATGGTGTTAGAGGGGCAAATGGTGTTGTTTTGGTGACAACCAAAAAAGGAAAAGTGGGTACGCCAAAAATCAGCTACAATGGATCATATGCCATTAATGATGCGACCTACCGTACAAAAGTAATGGATGCTTATCAGTTTGGTAATTACTTCAATATTATGAATGGGGAAAATGGTGCAAACCGTGATCCAAAATCGCCGGGATTTGACAAATGGTTTTTCTCGCAAGATGAGCTGGACCATTTTAAGAATCATTCTTATAATTGGTTAGATGATGCCTGGAAAGTAAGTTATCTGACACGACATTCCTTGAATATTTCAGGAGGGGCAGATAAAGCAACCTATTTTGCAAACGTGGCCTATAACAAACAGAATGGTAATTTGGGTACACTGGATTATGATCGCTGGAATTTTCGTGCGGGAAGTGATATCCAGGTAGCCAGTAATTTTAAGGTTGGTATGCAGGTTTCGGGAAATACAGGTAATCAGCAAAAAACCTTTAACAAGATCGGTGGTGAAAATGACGATAACGATTACAGAAACCTGTTGCTGGCTTCACCTTATGTTCCAGCTTATGTGAATGGTTTACCTGTTCGTCTGCCGGGCACGGCTGGAGATCTATCGGCCTATCATTATTTTGAATTGCAGAAATTAGGTAATTTAACAACAACCGATTCAAGACAATTTAGTATTAACCTCAATGCCGAATACCAGGCACCCTGGTTGAAAGGTTTGACTTTACGTGGATCCTATGCTAAAAATTTAAAAAATGAACGTGGAGATCAAATTGGTACAAAGTACCAAACGTACACATTTGATCAAAGAAGCGGCGAAAACGGACATATTTACGATGAAAATATATCTGGCGAAAAGGCTGTTACTTTTAGCAACGGTAATCGCATTTATTTTTCAAATGCAACAGGAAGTAATTACCAAGCAAACTTTACAGCAACGTATGATAAACAATGGAAACAACATAATTTCTCGGGCTTATTTTCGGTAGAAAAAGCGGAAGCAAAATCGTCTCAAGAAGACGTTTGGAAAAATGATCCATTACAAAATACGAATGGACAATTTGGAACTGCTTTTGGTTCTGTAGAAGGACGTACAGCAGCTTATGAATCCGGAACCCTGGGCTACCTTGGTCGATTGAATTATCGCTATAGTGATAAATATCTTGCGGAGGTATTATTCCGTTCAGATGCCTCGACCAAATTTGCTCCCGAAAACTACTGGGGAAAATTTTATAACATCTCTGTAGGATGGGTGATCAGTGAAGAAGATTTCTTTGATGTAAAAGGTGTGGATTATTTAAAATTGCGCCTATCGCATGGTAAATTGGGCAATGATCAGACCGCCGCTTGGGGGTGGAAACAACGATATACCTATCAAATTGGAAAAGGGGGAGTATTTGGTGGAAATGGCGATGCAACGACAGGGATGAAGATGGAGAAAACGGCTAACCGGAACGCCACATGGGCGAATGATTATAAAAACAATATCGGTATCGATGCTCGTTTCTTCAATAGCCGATTGTCGGCTACTATTGATGGTTACTATAATTTCGGACGAAATTTGCTTCTCGAACGTACAGGTAATGTCCCAATCTCAGTTGGCGGTTCTGTCGCTGCTGAGAATTTTGCAAAAAAGAATACTTATGGTCTTGAGTTTGACTTGGGATGGCAAGATAAAATTAATGAATTTAGCTATGGAGTTGGCGCGCGCCTTTCATGGACAAATGATAAGATTCTTGTGTGGAATTATAACGAGGTTGATATGATGTACCCGTGGAATCCACAGCTAAATGCTTCTTCAGATAACGGTGCTTGGGGTTATGATTATTTGGGTATGTTTAAAACACAACAAGATATTGATAACTACGTTAGTCAATACAATATCACGCAAGTGTTCAATGAGACGGCCGACAAGTTGAGGCCCGGTATGCTCTACTATCGTGACGTTCGGGGGGCGCTTCAAGCTGATGGTACGTTTGCTGGCCCGGATGGTATTATCAACGAATTCGACCAAATTCAATTAGCCAAAAACAATACTAATCATTACTCGGTTGGGATGACATTAAAGGCTGGTTATAAAGGAATTAGTGCTGAAGCAGTTATAACCGGTTCTTTCGGTGGTTATAATGAAATTACGGAACGTAAACCATTGAATAATGATATTTCGCGTGTTTACACGAATTTGCCTGCCTTTTGGGGCAATGTTTACGATCCAGTGTTAAATCCAACAGGAAATATGCCAAACCCAAATTGGTCAGATATGTATAATGTTCGTTCGAGTTTCTGGACTGTTCCGGCTTTTCAAATGCGGATGAGCAGCTTTAATATAGGCTATAGATTTCCAGATAAGGTTAATAAATACTTGAAAGTTTCAAATTTACGGGCCTATTTAAGTGCTATGAATCCATTGACAATTTATAATCCATTTAGTTATAAAGATGGTAATGGTGGTGGATGGGATGTATATCCGAATTTGAGAACTTATTCTTTTGGTATTAATGTGACATTATAATTGAGCAATGAAAAAATTAACAATTTTAAATATTGGGCTTTGTTGTCTGTTATTGACAAATCAAGCTTGTAAAGATAATTTTCTAGAGGAAAAAAGAGATTTAGGAGCTGTAGATGAGATGGATTTATTTCAGGATCCTATTTTGGCTACAGCTTACGTGGATTATGTTTATGGTCTGTTCTTGCCAGCTAATAATGCACAATCTTTCGTTGCGACTCAGGATGCTTCAGATAACGGAGGGTATAACAATACTTTTACACAGACCACAGATGAATTAGCCGGGGAGACCGATTTCAATAAGCAATGGAATGTGATTTCCTACATCAACAATCATGCAAATAAATATTTTGGTCAGCGCATGAGTGCCAGTATTGGGAATAATGTGTGGACGCGAATGAAAGAGATCAATGTCTTTCTCGAAAAAATTGATCATGGTGGGATTGATGAAGCAACTCGAAATCAACTGAAAGGTCAAATGTATTTTTGGCGTGCTTTTCAATATTTCCAATTGGTGCGGATGTATGGTGGTGTACCTTTAGTGCTCGAATCACAAAATCCGATAGTAGGAGATAATGATGCTAATTCAGTTCCTCGAAGTAGCACGACAGCATGTATTGCGCAAATTGTGAAAGATCTGGATTTAGCGAAAAGCCTTTTGCCAGGCAAATGGGATGGAGGCAATTGGGGCCGGATTACCAGTGGTGCAGCGGCGGCATTCAAAGGACGCGTGCTTCTGACTTATGCTAGTCCGCAATTTAATCCAAATGATTCACGGGATCGTTGGGAGGCTGCCTATGCGGCAAATACGGAAGCAAAAGCTTTGCTGGAGCAAAATGGCTTCGGTTTATTTCAAACCGGAGGTACTACAGGAGGCAAGGCTTGGAGTGATATGTGGTTTACCGAAGTAAATAATCCCGAAGCTGTTATTGTATACGGATTTAATAATGCATCTTCTAGTTCTACAGCTGTAAAAAATAATGGCTGGGAGCAAGCAATTCGACCACGAGAGCTTTCCGGTGCAGGATCGATTTCGCCAACTAAGCAGATCTTTGATGCTTTCCCGATGTTAGATGGTAAAAATATTGACGATCCGACATCTACCTATACGTATGATGCGAAAAAGTTTTATAAAAATAGAGATCCAAGATTTGGCAAAACCTTTGTTTATAATGGCGCTTTATTTCCTTACGCCAATGGGGAGAGCTACCGTCAGTGGACCTATTATTGGAAAAATAGTAAAGGAGCCTACGTTTCGACGGAAACTAAAGGTTCTAATGCAAGTGGTATCTATCTTCGAAAGGGATCTAACCCTGCTGCTTCTGCTACATCGAATGGGGCCGCTGGATTTCAGCAAAGTGGTACAGATTATATGGAAATGCGTTTTGCGGAAGTAGTATTGAATTTAGCGGAATCGGCTATCGGTGTCGATAAATTACAAGAAGGTTTAAATGGAATCATTGAAATTCGGAAACGTGCGGGAATTGAGGTCGGTGATGGATCATATGGTTTAGCCACTGTTGCAGGCAATCGCAATAAATTATTTGGAGCAATTATTAATGAACGCAAATTGGAATTTGCGTATGAAGGTAAACGATTTTATGACCTGAGACGTTGGAAGCTTTTTGAAGAGGATTCACCTACCGCCCAACGTATTGGTGTAAAACCATTAAATGGAACAAGAAGAACAGGCTTATTAATTACAGTGAAAAACAATGGCATGGAATATACCGGTGCTTCAGATCCGTTGGTTCGAAATGGCTCAAGTGTTCCTGTCGTTGAACGCCAACCCGCAACTTATCCTGATGGGATTGCAAATCAGGACCAGTATTTGGATTACCTGTATGATAATTATTTTGTAATTGCCGAAAAAGATGATTTAGATCCGACAAATATTCCTTGGAAATTTAGATGGTATACGGAATATTACTTCTTTGGATTAAATCAAACAATCTTGTCTACTTCACCTTATTTACAACAAACTACTGGTTGGGATAGCATGAATGGAGCAGGAACTTTTGATCCTTTAAAATAGTTTTTTTTGTAAAAAATATTAAGGCAATGTATGTGAATTGTGACATACATTGCTTTTGATAAATGTACTATTGACATATATTTGAAATAGAAATTATAAATCCTACTAACTAGATAAACATGTTACATAAAATAACGCTGACAGCATTGTTGAGTCTCATTACATCAATCGCATTTTGTCAGTATCCCAAAATTCCAGAAGACGTTAAGAAGAATACAGATGAGCTGATGCGTAAAGCGACCAAACAATCGGATGAAGCTTGGCAAAAAGCCCTGCCTGTCATAGAAGAATACGCAAAACAAGGTAAACCTTATATTCCATGGGCAGGACGGCCTGATGATCTCCCACAAGCTAAGATTTTGGCTTTCCCAGAAGCTGAAGGTGGCGGTAAATTCACCTTTGGTGGCCGTGGCGGTAAAGTGTATGTGGTCACAAGCTTAGAAGACAATGGCCCCGGCTCATTACGGGAAGCTTGCGAAAAAGGCGGCCCACGTATTATTGTATTTAACGTTTCAGGCATTATTCGTTTAAAGACCCCCTTAATTATTCGTGCTCCTTATGTGACCATTGCAGGACAGTCTGCTCCGGGCGATGGTGTGTGCGTAGCTGGTGAATCTGTTTGGATCAATACACACGATGTCTTGATTCGTCATATGCGATTTAGACGCGGTGAAACTTATGTCGGACGTCGAGACGATGCGATCGGTGGTAATCCGGTAGGAAATATTATGATAGACCACGTGTCGGCAAGTTGGGGATTGGATGAAAATATGTCCATGTACCGTCATATGTATAATGATAGCACCGGTAAAGCAGAAGAAAAACGTGGTACCGTAAATATTACCATTCAAAATTCTATTTTCTCAGAAGCACTGGATACATGGAACCATGCGTTTGGGAGTACTTTAGGTGGAGAGAATTGTACCTTTATGCGCAATCTCTGGGCGAATAACGCAGCCCGTAACCCATCTATTGGTTGGAATGGTTTGTTCAACTTTTACAATAATGTTGTCTACAACTGGGTGCACCGCTCAATTGATGGTGGTGATTACCAAGCGACATACAATATTGTCAACAATTACTTTAAGCCAGGCCCTGCAACTCCGTTGGGTCAACCGGTCAGCTACCGTATTTTAAAACCTGAATCAGGTAGAAGTAAATTGCCTTATGTGGTGTTTGGTCGTGCGCATGTTAAAGGCAATATTGTGGAAGGCAATGCGAAAGTAACTTCAAATAACTGGGATGGGGGAATACAGTTGGAAAATAAAAAAGGCGATGCGATGACTTACGAAGAAGCTCAACCATACTTTGCGGCAATGAGTGCCAAGGAAGCTTTTCCGCATGCTAATTTCCCAGTGATGACTGCACAAGAGACCTATGGTTATGTACTTGATCACGCAGGTGCAACCTTACCAAAAAGAGATCCTGTCGATACACGTGTTATTGGTGATGTGAAAAATGGTAAACCGGTGAAGTTATTAAGCAACGTGAAGCTGCCTGAAAAAGATTTTGAACATAGACGATTACCAAAAGACTCCTATAAGATTGGCATTATTACGGATATTTCCCAAGTAGGCGGTTATCCCGTCTACAAAGGTACACCATATAAGGATTCGGACAATGATGGTATTCCGGATGCGGTAGAAAAAGAAATGGGATTGAATCCAAATGATCCAAGTGATTCAGCAAAAATTACCGAATCAGGTTACGCAAACATCGAAATATATCTTAATAAACTCGCTGCAAAGTAATTGCCCTGGAATGCCACTGGTTAGGTGACAGATAAAGAATCAAATAAGCTAGGGTATTTATATATAAAAATAACTGAGCTTGCGGGCTTAGGTTAATCATTTACATATGAAATCATTATTTAATCGGAATACCGTGTTACTATTGGGCCTAATAAGCCCAATAGCTACATTGGCGCAATATCCAGTTATTCCAGATTCGCTAAAGAAAATGGCTGCTGAGCGGGAAAATGAGGAAAATATACGTTTAGAGAAAGTTTGGGCGGAAGCACAGCAAGTTATTAAGAAAGAAGGTAAACCCTATATTCCTTGGGCTGCTAAACCTGAAGATCTACCGCAGTCAAAAATAAAAGCTTTCCCCGGTGCTGAAGGCGGCGGTGCTTTTACTGCTGGAGGGCGAGGCGGAAAAGTTTTTGTGGTCACAAGTTTAGCTGATAGCGGTCCAGGTACACTGAGAGAGGCCTGTGAGGCCGGTGGCGCACGCATTGTCGTATTTAATGTTGCCGGAATTATTCAACTCGAGAAACCGATTGTCGTTAAGGCTCCCTATATCACGATTGCTGGACAAACAGCCCCTGGCGATGGGGTATGTGTGGCCGGAGAATCTTTTCTAATTGATACGCATGATGTTATCCTGCGGTTTTTGCGTTTACGTCGTGGGCAAACCGATGTAACACGCCGTGACGATGCTGTAGGAGGAAATGTAGTCGGCAATATTATGATTGACCATGTATCTGCAAGCTGGGGCTTGGATGAAAATATGTCGATCTATCGGCATGTATACGACCGGGAAGGTAAGAACCTCAAATTACCTACCGTCAATATTACGATACAAAATTCTATTTTTTCTGAAGCACTGGATGCGTACAACCACGCTTTCGGAAGTACAATAGGTGGTCTAAACAGTACCTTTATGCGTAACCTATGGGCATCAAATATCAGTCGGAATCCTTCCATAGGAATGTATGGTGACTTTGGATTTGTTAATAATGTTATTTGGAACTGGTGGAATAGAAGTGCTGATGGTGGTGATAACAGGTCGTTATTTAATTTTATCAATAATTACTATAAACCTGGCCCCATTACACCAAAAGATAAGCCGATTGCGTATCGTATCTTAAAGCCAGAATCTGGAAGAGACAAAGCCTTTAAAGATCAGTATGGGAAAGTATATGCGCATGGAAATGTGGTAGAAGGTTTCCCAGAGGTCACTAAAAATAACTGGGCCGGAGGCATCCAGATTGAAGATCTACCGAATGTTGGTGATCGTGAAAAAGAAATCCGTGTGGATAAGGCGTTTCCAATGGCTCCTGTTACCACACTATCTGCTCAGGATGCTTACAACTATGTTCTTGAAAATGTAGGTGCATTTCTACCAAAACAGGACGCTGTTGATCAACGGATTATTAGGCAAGTGTCAGAGAATAAAGTGTATTATGATACAACAAAAGCCCAACATGGATTTGTGTCTGCATATGTTAAACGACGCCTTCCAGAAGACTCGTACAAACAAGGCATTATATCCCATATCGCACAAGTGGGTGGCTATCCGGCATATCAGGGGGTGCCTTACCAAGATTCGGACAACGATGGCATTCCAGATAATGTAGAAAAAAGTATGGGGTTGAATCCAAATGATCCAAGTGATTCAAGAAAAATAGCTAAAAATGGCTATGCCAATATTGAGAATTATTTAAATGGGGTTGTTGCACTAGATGCAGTCGTGCCCAAAAAGTAAGAAATAACCATGAGAAAAAGAATGCTGTTCTTTTCTTGTCTCGGACTATATGCCTTTATCTGTACTGCACATGCACAACAAATGAAGGCATATACTCCTTTGGTATGGGATGAGTCAAAGTTCGTTTACCATGCAGATTCGCTTGGAAACCAAATTCCTGACTTTTCCTATGCAGGATACAAAGGGGGGAACGAAGCTATTCCTACAGCGCAGATTGCTGTTGTCGTTCCTGTAAAAACAGGAGATGCGACACAACGTATACAAGCTGCTATCGACTATGTCGCATCCTTGCCTTTAGGTAAAGATGGGCTGCGCGGTGCAGTTCTCTTACAAGCCGGAACTTATGCTGTTTCCGGTTCCCTTAAATTAAGTGCCTCAGGTGTAATTCTGCGTGGCAGCGGCTTCACAAAAAATGGAACCGCCATCGTTGGTGAGGGGACAACAAGAGAAACACTCATCCGTATTCTTGGAAAAGACGATATCACATTTGCAAAAAAGACAAACGTAACAAGTTCTTATGTCCCTGTCAACGCGCGGGTATTGGATATTGATCATGCAGCTTCCTATAAAGCTGGAGATAAAATTAGGATTACAAGACCTTCTACCCAAGACTGGATTAATCAGCTTGGTACCGATCATTTTGGTGGTGGCATTACCTCCTTAGGCTGGAAGCCCGGGCAACGCGATGTTACCTGGGATAGAACGATTGTTGCTGTAAAAGGTAATCGTATCGAGATCGATGCGCCAATCACAACAGCATTGGATAGACGTTATGGCCAAGCTACAGTTGAACAATATACTTGGAAAGGAAGAATCGAAAATGTAGGTATAGAAAACATTGCACTTAGATCTTCCTTCGATGCGAATAACCCAAAAGACGAAGACCATCGCTGGATGGCAATTACGATTGAAAATGCAGAAAACGTTTGGGTTCGTCGCATGGAGTTCCGGCATTTTGCAGGATCAGCTGTTTACGCTTTGGCAAGCACGAAGAAATTAACCGTTGAAGATTGTATTTCCCGGGATCCGGTTTCGGAAATTGGTGGGCAAAGAAGATATACTTTTTTTACAAAGGGTCAGCAGACTTTGTTTCAACGGCTCTATTCCGAACATGGATATCACGATTTCGCGGTAGGCTACCTGGCAGCAGGTCCAAATGCTTTTGTCCAATGTCAGGCAGTAGAGCCATTCAGTTTTAGTGGCAGTGTTGACAGTTGGGCGTCCGGAATTCTATTTGATAACGCGGATATAGATGCACAGGCCCTTAGTTACAAAAACCGAGGTCAAGATGGTCAGGGAGCTGGATGGTCGGCAGCAAATTCTGTATTTTGGCAGTCGACAGCTGGACTTGTGGAATGTTACCAACCGCCGACGGCGCAAAACTGGGCTTTTGGGATTTGGTCTCAATTTCAGGGAAATGGCTACTGGGAGCAATCGAATGAATATATCAAGCCCAAAAGCTTGTATTATGCACAGTTACGGGAAAGGATTGGCCTAGCGGCTGATGAACGCGAAGTACTGTTGCCAGTGCTGACCGAAGCATCCAGTAGCCCTCCTGCCAGTGTTGCCATGGAGCTGACACGTCAGTCTGAAAACCCAATGGCAAAACTGGTTGACTTTATTGCAGAAGCCGGTGATCGTTATCCCTTAAATACGACCGCAAATGTAAAAACCATCGATCAGATCGGCTATAAAGAGACTACTCCAGCAAAAAAACAAGCCGATATGCGTGTCGAAAACGGTTGGTTGGTACGCGGTGATGAAATACTCGTAGGAGCCAAATCGGATGTTCCCTGGTGGAGTGGCAGCGCTCGACCGCATGGTGCTGAAAAAGCTAAACCACATATCACGCGCTATGTGCCTGGAGAGGTTGGCGCGGGGTTGACGGACGATCTTGAAGAGATGACGGATTCATTAAAAAAAGATAATATTATCGCCATTGATCACAATTACGGACTTTGGTACGATCGGAGACGTGACGATCACGAACGTATTCGTCGGATCAATGGGGAAGTGTGGCCGCCGTTTTATGAACTGCCCTTTGCGCGTAGTGGCCAAGGGCTAGCCTATGACGGCCTGTCTAAGTATGATTTGACCAAGTACAACAAATTTTACTGGGGACGCCTGAAACAATATGCAGATCTAGCCGACCAAAAAGGTTTAGTCTTGATTCACCAAAATTATTTCCAGCATAATATTATCGAAGCCGGTGCGCACTATACTGACTTTCCATGGCGGACCGCCAATAATATTAACAATGTTGGATTTCCAGAGCCTGTTCCTTATGCCGGAAACAAACGTATTTTTATGGCCGAACAGTTCTATGATATCAGTAATCCTGTTCGTCGGGCATTACACCGCGCGTACATCCGTCAATGTTTAAATAACTTTAAAGACAACTCGGGCGTTATTCAGATGATCAGTGCCGAATATACTGGACCCTTGCATTTCGTTCAGTTTTGGATCGATGTGATCAAAGAATGGAAGGCTGAGACGGGAAAAAATCCAATTATTGGTTTGAGCGCGACGAAAGACGTACAGGATGCTATTTTGGCCGATACCGAACGGTCCAAAGAAATTCAGGTCATTGACATCCGCTACTGGCACTACCAAGCCGATGGAAAGACCTATGCTCCCCAAGGTGGGCAAAATCTGGCGCCACGTCAGCATGCACGCTTGTTGAAACCAAAGAAAACATCGATGGAGGCTGTTTATAAGGCCGTATCCGAATACCGTACAAGATATCCAGATAAAGCCGTGTTATACTTTGCGGACAATTACCCAACGATGGCCTGGGCCTCCTTTATGGCTGGTGGTTCTATGGCAAACTTACCTAAGATAGGAAACAACGATTTCTTCCGTGCAGCATCAGCGATGAAAACTGTACAAGTCAACAAAGGTATGTGGCTATTAAAGAGCGCACAAGGATTGATTATTTATAGCGAGCAAGCTATAAGTGAAGACATTGACTTATCTGATTATAAAGGACGTTTTGAAATGACACATATTAATCCGAAAAACGGAGCGATTACCAAAATCGAGCAGATCAATTTAGGCAAGCACATGAATTTGAGCAATTATACAAAAGGTTCAGAAATTATCTGGTTAAACAAGAAATAACACCATGTCTATTCGTAAGAAACTTATACTAATTACAGTTGCAGGAGCACTCTTTTCGTGCGCATCCAATAAAGAGACCAAGCGCCTATCCCTATTGAAGATCTCGGAAAATGGCCGATATATGATGACCGAGGATGGGCGTCCTTTCTTTTGGTTAGGTGATACAGGTTGGTTATTGTTTAATAAACTCAACCGATCCGAAGCTGATCAATACCTGGAAGATCGAAAACAAAAAGGTTTCAATGTCATCCAGGCCATGGTCTTGCATACGGTTCCTTCTGTAAATAGTTATGGTGATTCTTCGGTTGTCAACAAAGATATTTCCAGACCGCTAGTGACCGAAGGGAACAATCCGGATAATGCAACAGCGTATGATTATTGGGATCATGTCGATTACATTATTGATAAGGCAGCTGAAAAGGGACTCTACGTTGCTTTGGTCCCGGTTTGGGGATCTCCGGTGAAGGATGGAAAAGTATCAGCTGAGCAAGCAGAAAAATATGCCACGTTTCTTGCGGAAAGGTGGAAAGACCGTCCGAATATCATTTGGCTGAATGGGGGTGATATCAAGGGATCTGATAAGATGGAAGTGTGGGAGAAAATCGGCCAAACAATAAAATCCATCGATCATAACCATTTAATGACTTTTCATCCTAGAGGACGAACGGCTTCTTCGGATTGGTTTCATAATAGACCTTGGCTGGATTTCAACATGGTACAATCGGGACACCGTACTTATGCTCAGGACACTTCCGCGAATGAACAGAAACATTATGGTGAGGATAACTGGAAGTTTATGGCGGCCGACTGGGATATGAAGCCCTTCAAGCCAACGATCGACGGCGAACCCTCTTATGAAGGCATCCCACAGGGATTACACGACATTACTCAGCCACGCTGGGGCGATGCCGACGTAAGACGATACGGATACTGGTCTGTATTTGCTGGGGCATTTGGGTATACCTACGGACAGAACTCGGTCATGCAGATGCATGGAAAGCAAGACTCCACTTCGGCCTATGGTTCGGATGAAGTATGGAGCTTGGCAATCAATGCACCTGGTGCTGCTCAGATGAAGTACTTAAAAGAACTTATGCTTTCCAGAGACAATTACTTTGATCGTGTTCCAGATCAGTCTTTAATTGCGGATAATGGCGAGAAATACAACCGCTTACTCGCAACAAGAACATCGGGCTATGCATTTATCTACAATTACAATGGTAGGGAAATGAAAATTAATATGGGAAAAATCAATGGGGATAAAGTAAAAGCTTCCTGGTTTGACCCTCGGAATGGATCAACCAAGGTAATCGGGGAATTTGAAAACAAGGGTGTACAAACTTTTGTGCCTGAGGGAGGACAAAAGGACGGAAACGACTGGGTATTAATCTTAGATAGCATTTAATGAGGAATTTGGTCAAATTGTTGATTTTATTTAGTGTGACATCGCTCTTGGGTTCCTGTCAGCGGGATGTTTACCTATTTACCTCGTTCCGCGAACCGGCCAATGAAGGTTTGCGCTATCTGTATAGCAATGATGGATACCATTGGAATACGATTAACGGGGTGTACTTAAAGCCGGAATTAGGAAAACAGAAAATCATGCGCGATCCGTCGATGATCCGGGATAAAAAAGGAATTTATCATCTGGTATGGACTATTGGCTGGCAGGGAAATGAGGGTATTGGTTATGCCTGTTCAAAAGATTTGATCCATTGGGAAAATCAACAGATCGTTCCAGTAATGCAACAAGAAGCAACCACCGTCAATGTTTGGGCGCCAGAGCTATTTTATGATGATGTAGAAGACCGGTTTATTATTATTTGGGCTTCCACCATTCCTTATCGCTTCGCAAAAGGCGTAGAAGAAGAGAAAAACAATCACCGCATGTACTATACGACAACGAAGGATTTTAAATCCTTCACGGAGACGAAATTATTCAGCGATCCGGGCTTTAGTATCATTGATGCGGTCATTGTCAAAAAAGGGCAAAAGGATTATGTACTGGTATTAAAAGATAATACACGGCCCAACCGGAATCTAAAGGTGGCCTTTGCGAAAAATCCGTTGGGGCCATTTAAGCAGATCTCTGAGCCTTTCTCCCCGTATTTAAGTGAGGGCCCTGCGGTGTTTAAAGTCAAGGATGAGTGGTTGATCTATTTCGACTCTTATGGTACTAAAAGCTATGAGGCTGTGTCTACCAAAGATTTTAAGGTCTTCGAAAAAATCAACGACAAGATTTCCGTTCCAGAAGGGCATAAACATGGAACGATCTTCAAAGCGTCCAATAAAGATTTAAAAAATTTGCTTCGGGAGGAAGCCAAAAAGAAATAGTATGAGTATAAAATCAGTATTAGTGAGTCTATCGCTGGCGTCTGTCATGCACCAGGCGATAGCGCAACAAGATACGGTAAAGTATATAGGAAAGACATTATCCAATGTAGATTATCACCACGGACAGCTGGCACCTGCAGTGGGTACGCACAATATCCAGGTGTTTCGAGCAAATAGGGAATTCCCGGAATTAGCAGGCGGACACAACTTTACGTATAACCACCAGCCTTTTTTAGCGTATTGGAACAATACTTATTACCTACAGTTTCTCAGCAATCCTGTGGGGGAGCATATCGCGGAAGGAAAAACCTTGCTGCTGACGTCAAAAGATGGTCGCAATTGGTCTAATCCGACAGATTTATTCCCTACTTATCTGGTTCCAGAAGGCTTTACCAAGCCGGGACGAACGGATAAGGCCGGGAGAAATTTATATGCAATCATGCACCAGCGTATGGGTTTTTATCATGCAAAGAATGATAAATTGCTGACGCTTGGTTATTACGGTGTAGCCCTGGATGCCAAGGACGATCCAAATGATGGAAATGGTCTCGGACGTGTCGTGCGGGAGATCTACAACGATGGTAGCTTTGGGCCAATCTATTTTATTCACTTCAATGCTTCTTTCGATGAGAAGGGGGCCAAATATCCTTTTTATAAAAAGAGCAAAGATAAGGCCTTTGTACAAGCTTGTGACGAATTGCTGGGCACGCCACTCATGATGCAACAATGGGTCGAGGAGTCGGACCGAAACGATCCATTAATTCCCTTGCAACGTCCGGTAAAAGCTTTTTCCTTCTATCACCTAAATGATGGAAGGGTCGTCGGTTTATGGAAACATGCATTGACATCAATGAGTAAGGATAATGGAAAGACCTGGCAATATTCGCCTTTGCGTGCGCCTGGATTTGTGAATAGCAATGCGAAAATCTGGGGACAGAAAACTTTGGATGGACGTTACGCAATAGTGTATAACCCATCGGAATTCAGGTGGCCACTAGCCGTCTCAACCAGCAATGATGGATTGAATTATACCGATTTGTTATTGGTGACCGGTGAGATCACCACGATGCGTTATGGCGGGAACTATAAGTCGTATGGACCGCAATATGTTCGTGGTATCGTCGAAGGTAATGGCGTGGTTCCCGATAACAATATGTGGTTGACGTACAGTATGAACAAAGAAGATATTTGGACTGCAGTTGTACCTGTTCCGATCAAGTCTACTGTAGAAGAGGCCGTGAATGATAATTTCGCAAAAAATGCAGGACAAGCCTATAACAACTGGAATATTTATAGTCCGCTGTGGGCAAGTGCCAAGGTTGAAGGTACAGCGTTGGTTTTGCGAGATAAAGATCCTTTCGACTATGCGAAGGCAGATCGCGTCATTCAATCGGCTCAGAAAGGCAGCATTGAATTTACGGTGACCCCACAGCAAAATCATCATGGTTCTTTACAGATTGAATTGGTGAATGATAGTGGCTTAGCAGCTGCGAGAATTATCATGGACAAAGACGGCATGATCAAAAATAAAGCCGGGTACCGAAATGCCTCGTTGACGAAATATGAGGCGGGAAAAACGTATCACTTTGCATTGACTTTCGATGTGAGCACCCGCTCTTATCAAGTTGCTATCAATGGCGAGGACAAGGGTACGAAGCTATTTTTCCAACCTGTAAGCAACGTGAGCAAGGTGTCGTTCCGTACGGGGGATGTCAGAAGGTTTCCCAATGCGGATACGGAAACAGACCAAGATTTTGATGTTGAAAATGCAGGTGATTCGGTAAAAGAAGCCATTTATCAGATTACTTCGCTGAAAGCGGAAAAAGTAAAATAAATGAGAGGGTTTATTGTACATATTGTTTTATTGGCGGCCAGTTTTTCGGCAAAGGCAAATGTTATATTGCCCAATATTTTTGCCAATCACATGGTTTTGCAACGCAACCAACCGGTAGCCATTTTTGGTTCAGCGAGCCCTGGCGAGCAGGTAAGCGTAGCTTTTCAAAACCAGTTGAAGAGGACAGAAGCCGATCAAAATGGTCGTTGGAAAGTTGAACTAAAAGCCATGTCGGCTAATGCGGTTGGACAGACGTTGACCATCAGGGGAAACAATACGATCGAGCTTAAAGATGTTTTGGTCGGTGAAGTATGGTTGTGCTCGGGCCAATCGAATATGGAATACCAAATGCGTAAAATTGAGAAAGTTAAAGCTCCGTTGAGAGGTACCTATTTCCCTAAAAATGAAGTTTCCGAAGCAAACAATCCCAATATCCGAATTTTTTTAGTACGCCGAAAATTTCTGGCCAAACCGGATGGCCAATATCAGGGCTGGGCTGTCGCACGGGATTCGGCACTGCGTCAATTTTCTGCACCGGCCTATTTCTTCGGGAAAACGCTACAGCAAGAATTAGGTGTTCCTGTAGGCATTATTTCATCAGCTGTGAGCGGCAGCAGAATCGAGCCCTGGTTCTCCGAAGAATATTGGGCAAGTTCACCTTATCTGAAAGATAAAAACAAAGAAGGCGATCCCGGTAAATTCTTTCACACGATGATTGCACCATTAGCGCCTTATACCATAAAAGGATTTGTTTGGTACCAGGGTGAATCCAATACCTTTCTAAAAGAGAATATTAGTTATAGTTATAAAATGAAGGCGCTGATCGAAAATTGGCGAACTCTTTGGGAGAACCCCAAATTACCGTTTTATTTTACCGAGATCGCACCTTTTTATTATTCTCTGGACGAAAAAGGCCATGTCCGTATGCCGAGAACAGTGTTGCCAGAATTTCGGGAAGCCCAAGATCTGGTTTTACAATTGCCGCATACAGCACGTATCATTACGACAGATTTGGTCGATGATCCACACGATCTCCATCCAAGTTATAAATGGGAAATCGGCCGTCGTCATGCCCTTAAGGCTTTAAAATACACCTATCATAGCAATATTGTAGCCGATGGCCCTGAACTAGCGGCCGTAAAATATCAAGGCAAACTAGCAAGGGTAAAATTGAAACATGCGAAAGGCTTAAAGGCCATTGATGGTAACCCCTTAACATCATTTGAAGTTGCGGGTGAGGATGGCATCTTTTATCCAGCAAAGGCTACTATCAACGGACATACAGTCGTACTTGAAAGTGACCAGGTACAAAAAGTCCTTCAGGTCCGGTTTGGATGGGACGAAGCAGCGCAACCAAACTTGGTCAATGCCGCTGACCTGCCGGCTGCACCTTTTAGAACAAATAATCCATTACAACACATTAAATTAAAATAGTCTTTAGCGATCATGAACTTGAAAACAAAAATAGCGTTATCCTTACTTTTTTTTGGGACTATGGGATTGCAGGTATCCGCCCAAAAAACAGCGAGCCAGTACCTCTCTGGAACAGGAAAGGATGATGGTGTGTTATGGGATTTTTATGTGACCGAAGGCTTGAACGCTGGGAAATGGACTAAAATACCAGTTCCCTCCAACTGGGAACAACAAGGCTTCGGGAAATATAATTACGGGTTCAATAAAGAGGCTGATAAAGGCAAAGAGGTCGGTCACTATAAATATAGCTTTAACGTATCCGATGACTGGAAAAATAAGCAGGTTCGGATAGTTTTTGAAGGATCTATGACTGATACCGAAGTCAAGATCAATGGTAAGCTGGCCGGCGCCATCCATCAGGGATCATATTATGTTTTCAAATACGATATTACGAAACTATTGAAGTTTGGCGAAGAAAATCTATTGGAAGTCAATGTCGCTAAACATTCGGCAAACAAGTCGGTGAATGCGGCGGAACGGGAAGGTGATTTCTGGATTTTCGGTGGGATTTTTAGGCCGGTCTATTTAGAGGCCCTGCCCCAGCATCATATTGAACGTGTTTCGTTGGACGCAAAGGCTGACGGAACATTCCTAGCCAAAATAAAGACGGTGGGAGAAGCCGATGAAATTACCGTTCAACTATTTGACGCCAAAGGAAGGAAGTTTGGAAAACAGCTGAAAGCAAAGCTGTCAGACAAAAATAACTGGCTCGAGGGACAGTTTTCAGCGCCGCAATTATGGTCTGCCGAATTTCCAAACTTATATACAGCACAATTTACCTTGTCGAAAAATGGTAAGGTACAGCATCAGCTGGAGCAAAAATTTGGTTTTCGAACCATAGAAGTGAAAGAACGTGATGGTGTTTATGTCAATGGCGTAAAGGTTCGATTTAAAGGGGTCAATCGGCATGCGTTCGTTCCGGAATCGGGGCGGACGACGAGTAAGGAAGTTAGTATTGCCGATGTGAAGCTCATGAAGGAAATGAATATGAATGCTGTTCGGATGGCCCATTATCCGCCAGACAATCATTTTTTGGCTGTCTGTGATTCATTGGGTTTATATGTCATGAACGAGATAGCGGGCTGGCACGGACACTACGATAAGGAAATCGGTACCAAATTATTGCGGGAGATGATGGCGGTATCCGAAAATAATCCGTCCGTTGTTTTCTGGGCAAATGGCAATGAAGGTGGGCATAATCCGGATTTCGATCCCATCTTCGCAGAGGAGGATGTTCAAAAACGTGCCGTGATTTATCCTTGGGCCGTACATGATGGTTTTGAAACAACTCATTACCGGGAATATAATTATGGTATTGGTACCTATGATCATGGGCATAATATTATTATGCCGACGGAATTTTTGCATGGCATGTACGATGGCGGACATGGTGCCGGATTGGAGGATTATTGGAAAGCGATGCTTGCCAATCCCCTTGCTGCGGGCGGTTTTCTTTGGGATTTTCGTGATCAGGGCATCGTCAGGACGGATAAAGGTGGTATCATAGATACTGACGGAAATCGTGGCCCAGATGGTATTATTGGTCCACACGGCGAAAAGGAAGGAAGCTTCTTTACCATTAAAGAAGTATGGAGTCCTATCTTCTTTGAAAAACGAGAAATGACCAAAGGATTTGATGGTTCGTTCCATATTGAAAATAGATATTCTTTTACCAATATTAATCAGTGTTCATTTTCGTACGAACTCAAAAAGTTGGGTGGTTATGATGAAGCGAAAGAAACAAAAAACGGAACGATTGTCGCACCCAATATCCGCCCTGGTGAGAAAGGAATCTTAAAAGTTGATTTCCCTACAGGTTGGGAGGACTTCGATGTTTTATATATTACTGCAAAAGATGCGCATCAACAGGAACTTTTTACCTGGAGTTTTCCAATTACATTGCCGAATCAGGTGGCAGGTAGTCTCCTGAAACCAAATGGAACAGGGGAGATTGTCGTACAGGAGACCCCGAATACGTATCTGGTAAAAGCAAATGGCATTCGCTATCAAATCAATAAGACAAGCGGATTACTGGAGCAGGTTCAAAATGCCAAAGGAATAATTCCTGTCAAAAACGGACCGGTTTTGCAGGAAGCGGTGACAAATTATAAGAATTTCAAATTGAGCCGTGAGGATGGAAAGGTGATTATCGCATCTACTTTTGATAAAAAAAATAGTTACAATACCTTGCGTTGGGAAATCCTTGCTTCGGGACAGTTGAAGATGCATGTTCAATATTTTCCTGAAAGTTATTTTACACGTTTTGTTGGGGTGAATTTCGATTTTCCAGAAGATCAAATCGAAGGTGTTGAGTATCGGGGAATGGGCCCTTATCGGGTTTGGAAAAACCGGATGAAAGGGAATCAGTTTGGCGTGTGGAAAAAGAAGTACAATAACACGGCAACGGGCGAATCGCCATTCGAATATCCCGAATTTAAAGGGTACCATGCCAATATGTACTGGACCAAATTTATCGGAAAGGATCAAAGTTTCCGCGTGTTTACCGATCGGGAGGATGTGTTTTTGCGTTTATATACGCCAAAAGAACAGCAAGATACCGAATGGAAAAACATGGAACCTACTTTTCCGAAAGGCGATATTTCTTTTATGAATGGTATTTCAGCCATCGGCACGAAAACACAAAAGCCAGAAACGACCGGGCCTATGGGCATGAAGCACGTTTACTACGATTTTGAGAAGGAGCCAGCTCGGGCTTTGCATATGGTACTTTATTTTGATTTTGAAAACTAATGAAAGCTAATACTCTTGCATCCTTTTTATCCATGTTCTTGTCGATCTTGTGGCATCAGGCTACAGCGCAGATCACTGTTGCAAACCTGCGGACTGAATTACGTTCGAATCCGATCGGTATAGATGTCATTGCTCCAAGACTGAGCTGGCAATTGCAGGGCAGTGAGCGGTCTATCCGACAAGAAGCCTATCAGGTACTTGTCGCTTCCTCACAAGAAAAACTGGATCAGAATATCGGCGATTTTTGGGATTCTGGGAAACAGGTTTCGAATAATTCCACGTATGTTATTTATGCAGGCAGCGCTCTGCAGAGCCGCATGGAAGTGTTCTGGAAAGTAAAAGTGTATACGAATAAGGGTGAAAGTAGCTGGTCTGAGCCGGCGGTTTGGACTATGGGGCTGCTGCATTACAAAGATTGGACAGGACGCTGGATTGGTTTTGATCAGTATTTCCCATCAGACAATGAAAAGACTAGTCAATTGGCTGCCCGTTATTTCAGAAAGGAATTTACAACAACCAAACAGATTAAGCGGGCTACAGCCTATGTGATGGGGCTAGGACTTTATGAATTATATATTGACGGCAAGAAGATAGGCGATCAAGTACTGGCTCCAGTGCCTACGGATTATACAAAGAACATTAAGTATAATGTTTTGGATGTAACAAAATCACTTTCGCAGGGTAAACATGCGCTTGGTGTCATTTTAGGAAATGGCCGCTTTTATGCCATGCGTCAAGCAAAACCTTATAAAGTAAAAACCTTTGGATTCCCCAAATTGCAGATGCAGCTTATGTTGACCTATACGGATGGCTCAACGGAAGTCATTAAGACCGATGATTCGTGGAAAGGAACGGCCGAAGGACCCATAACGGCAAATAACGAATATGACGGTGAGAATTATGATGCCAGAAAGGAGCTAACGGGCTGGGCAAATCCGGATTATGACGATAACACATGGTTAAAGGCTGCTTTTGTGCAGGAGCCCGGTGGCAATTATGAAGCGCAGTCGGAAGGTATGAAGGTTATGCAAGATATTGCACCAGTTTCGATTGTCAAAAAGTCCGAAGGAAAATACATCCTTGATTTCGGACAGAATTTCTCGGGTTGGATAAAGATGACGGTGACTGGTACGCGTGGAACAGCGGTGACACTCCGTTTTGCAGAATCTTTGACGGAAGACGGCGAGTTATTTACAACCAATCTGCGCGATGCCAAAGCAACGGATCATTATATATTAAAAGGTGGCGGAAAAGAAACCTGGGAACCGCGGTTTACCTACCATGGATTTCGTTATGTGGAAGTCAGCGGTTATCCGGGTGTAGCTTCAAAAGATAATTTTGTTGGACGTTTTGTCTACGACGATATACCCGATGCGGGAACTTTTGTGTCTTCCAACACACTCATCAATCGGATCCATCAGAATGCTTGGTGGGGGATCGCCTCAAACTACAAAGGTATACCGGTAGATTGTCCTCAACGCAATGAGCGTCAGCCTTGGTTGGGTGACCGTCCAGTCAGTGCATACGGTGAGAACTTCCTCTTTGATAACGCCAATTTTTATACTAAATGGCTCGAAGATATTCGGCTGTCCCAAAAGGAGGATGGCGCGTTACCGGATGTTGCACCAGCCTTCTGGCGCTACTATAGTGATAATATCAGCTGGCCAGGAACATACCTATTTATCGCCGATATGCTCTATCAGCAGACTGGCGATCTGCGCATTTTGGAAAAACATTATCCGGCCATGAAAAAATGGATGGATTATATGCAGGCTCGTTATACAGGCCCGGGTGGTATCATTACTAAGGACAGTTATGGAGATTGGTGTTTCCCACCGATAACCATTGAAGCCGGAAGAGGAAAGATTGCCGATAAAAAATATCCAAGCGCATTGATCGCAACATCTTATTACTATCATTTGCTGCAAATGATGAACCGATTTAGTGTCCTCGTCGGCAACGGACAGGATCAAGCTAACTTTTTGGATCGTGCAGCGAAGATGAGAGTAGCATTTAATGCCGCGTTCTATCGCGATGCAGGCTATTATGGTAGTAATTCATTGACCGATAACCTACTACCAATGTATTTGGGATTGGTAGAGGATGCGAATAGAGAAAAGCTCAGTAATCGGATCGTTGAGATTGTCGAAAAAGAAAATCAGGGGCATCTGAGTACAGGACTTATCGGAACACAATGGATTATGCGCACGCTTACCAAAATAGGTCGTGTGGATCTTGCCTATAAAATTGCAACCAATAAGACCTATCCTTCTTGGGGTTACATGGTAGAAAATGGGGCCACAACAATTTGGGAGTTGTGGAATGGGAATACTGCCCATCCCAAAATGAACTCACAAAATCATGTGATGATGTTGGGCGATCTCTTGGTATGGCTCTATGAGGATCTGGCGGGCATCAAATCAAAGGAGCATGCTTTTCAGACTGTTGTCATGAAACCGCAGGTCGTAGCAGGATTGGATCATGTGGATGCAAGCTATAAAAGTGTTTATGGAACCATTCAATCCAGTTGGAGCAAAAGCAAATCGGCTTTCGAATGGAAGATTTCTATTCCGGCCAATACCAGAGCAGAGATCTATCTGCCTACGACAGAACTGTCCACGATTCTGGAAAGCAACCGAAAATTAAAAAACGATAAAGATGTTCAGATTCTACGACAGGAAAAATCAGGCACTTGGTTCGTTATTGGATCTGGACATTACCAATTCAAAATTAAACTATAAGCAGTATTTAGTATACATGTATAATATTAAAAATACATTTATGAAGATAAAGATTAAATTAGCAACAGCCCTATTGTTTTTATATTCCTTGTGTTCTTACGGACAAAATCCGACATTAAAAGAATGGCAAAAAGGAGTCATAAAAGATGAGTTTATTTATGATACAGCATCTTTCCCTTCCTGTCATTCGGCTACCATGGCAGAGACCGATCAAGGCCTAGTATATGCCTTTTTTGGTGGAACGAAAGAACGTCATCCCGATGTGGAAATCTATGTGAGTAGATTTGAAAACGGCAACTGGTTAGCGCCAGTGTCGGCAGCGGATGGTGTACAGCCAGATGGCAAGCGCTTGCCGACCTGGAACCCAGTTTTATATCAAATACCCAACGGAGATCTCTTGTTATTCTATAAAATTGGGCCCAAACCATCGGAATGGTGGGGCATGCTCAAACGCTCCAAAGATGGCGGAAAGACTTGGTCTGCTGCCGAACGATTGCCCGATGGCTTTATTGGACCTGTGAAAAACAAACCTGTTCTTTTGCAAAATGGCACCTTGCTGAGTCCTTCAAGCACGGAAGGAAATGGCTGGAACGTACATTTTGAAGCGAGTTCGGATTTCGGTAAGACCTGGCGCAAGATAGGTCCAATCGCCCGTGGTGCAGATAATCTGGACGCCATACAACCGAGCATACTTGACCACGGAAATGGCCGGTTGCAAATATTAGCGCGCACACGCAACCGTGCGGTTGTGACATCCTGGTCAAAGGACTGGGGTGAGCACTGGACCCCACTGGAAAAAACGACGCTCCCCAATAATAATTCGGGTACAGATGCCGTAACGCTAAGTGACGGACGGCATGTATTGGTGTATAACCACGTGCTTCCGGAAGGTAACTTAGCTAAAGGCGCACGTACCCCATTAAATGTTGCCTTTTCCAAAAATGGCAAGGACTGGCAGGCTGCGCTTGTTCTTGAGGATTCGCCAATCAGCCAGTATTCTTATCCCGCAGTGATTCAAACTAAAGATGGGCTATTGCATTTTGGCTACACCTGGCGTAGAAAGAAAATGAAACATGTCGTCGTAGATCCGAAGAAAGTGAAGTTAATCCCGATCAAGGATGGCATATGGCCAATAAAAAAGGGATATAAAAAACCAGATCCTAATGTATATGTCAAAGAAGAAGAATAAGCTCATTTTCACCTTATGCCTGTGTGTCGTTTCGCTTATGGTGAAAGGTCAAGACAGCTTAATGAATTATGAGCATAAATTTAAGCAACCGCTAGAAAAAGTTCTGGCGATAATGCAGGAGCGCTATCAGGTCAAGATCAAATATGATCCACTGATGGTCAAGAACATTATAGTGGAGTATGCTCCTTGGAAGTTGAGAGCAGATCTTGGCGGTACAGAAATCAATTTGCTGTATCCTTCGGGTTTTAAACTGCAAGAGGAAGCAAAGCCTAATACGTATAAATTAAAATCATACGAGTATTACCGCTGGAAACCACAGGAAGGCTGGGATTTTCTGAACCTCTTGTCTAAAAAATATACAGATCAGGCAAGTTGGGAAAAGAGAAAAGATCAATTGCGTGTTGCGTTGAGACAAGCGATGTACTGGGATAAGCTGAAAAGTATACCGAATCAACCCATTCAATTAGGCAAGGTACGTCGCTATGCGGACTACCAGGTTCAGAATTTTGCCTTAGAAATTATACCAGGGGTCTATATCAATGGCAGTATCTATACGCCGCTCAAACAGAAGAAAAATATCCCAGTTGTGCTTTCTCCAGATGGTCATTGGCCACAGCAGCGCTACCGTTCGGATGCGCAAAAGAGATTTATCACCTTAGCTCGAATGGGATGTATGGCAGTAAGCTATGACCTATTTGCCTGGGGCGAGTCTTTATTGCAGTTTGCTGGTTCAGATCATCGCAGCAGTGAGGCGATGTTAATGCAGACCTGGGGCGCCGAGCGCATTTTAGACTATGTTATGAGCCTGCCACAAGTCGATCGGAGCAGGGTAGGTATCAGTGGTGGATCAGGTGGAGGTAGTCACAGTATTTTAATGGCCGCCTTGGACGATCGTTTTACTTTGGTCGCCCCTGTCGTGGCGATGTCATCCTACTTCTTTGGTGGATGCCCCTGTGAGAGTGGACTGCCCGTGCATTTTGTCTGTGGTGGTACCAATAATGTCGAACTGGCTGCGATGACAGCGCCCAAACCACAGCTGATCATCTCCGATGGGCAGGATTGGACGAAGGAGACCGCAATCAACGATTTTCCGTACCTGCAACATATTTACGGTTATTATGGGCAGCAAAATCAGGTGCAACATACACATTTTCCTGATGAAGGCCATGATTTTGGCTATAACAAAAGGCAGGCACTCTACAAATTCCTAACAGATCATTTTCAATTGGATCAATCTAAAGCTGCCGATATCATCGCGGAGACCGGTATTCAGATCGAGCCTGAAGAATTATTATACAGTTTCGGAAAGAAAGGTGAAGACTTACCAAAGAACGCCATTCGTGGGATGGAACAATTGAAAGTAGTATTAAAATCATATCAGATTGAACTATGATGAACCGAAAAAAATTTATAGGCAATACCTTGGCCTTAATTGGTGTAGCAGCACTGCCTTCTGTTCTCTTTGCAGCACAAAAGCAGCGTTACAATGTTGCCGTAATCGATCTGATGATATTAAAGCGGCAAAAACTAAGTGCATTTGACCTGGCAAAAGAAATAGGAGCGGATGGGTTGGAGGTAGATATGGGCGGACTGGGCAACCGGGTTACTTTTGACAGTAAGTTAGGTGATCCTGCGCAACGGAAGGCCTTTCTTGACAAAGCAAAGGAAACCGGAATAACGATCTGTTCGTTGGCCATGACTGGCTTTTATGCACAGTCTTTTGCCACACGGCCGACTTATCAGCAGATGGTAGGGGATTGTTTGGACACTTGTCAGAAAATGGGCGTTAAAGTGGCTTTTTTGCCTTTGGGCGTAACGTGCGATTTGGTTAAGTATCCTGAGTTGCGACCTGCTATCGTGGAGCGTCTTCGTGTGGTTGGCGAGATGGCAAAAAAGGCCGGTGTGGTGATCGGAATTGAAACAGCTTTGGACGCGAAAGGCGAAGTCGGTCTTTTAAAAGAAGTTGGTTCCAAACATATCCAAATCTATTTTAATTTTTCCAATCCGTTGAAAGAAGGGCGTGATCTGATTCAGGAGCTGACTATTTTAGGAAAGAAGCGGATCTGTCAGATACATTGTACGGATGAGGATGGTGTCTGGCTCGAAAATAATAAACGACTAAATATGCCCCTGGTAAAACAAACCTTGGATCGTATGGGCTGGCGCGGTTGGCTCGTGATCGAGCGATCTCGCGATGCTAATCTATCACCACGTGCCGTCAAAGAAAATTTTGGTGCAAATACACGTTACGTAAAACAGGTGTTTCAATGAAATTAAACTGGATAATATCGCTTGTAGTGGTAGTAATGGGCATGCAGGGATGTCGAAGTATTCCGGTTGAAAAACAGCTGGATAATATCCTGTTACGTGCCGATCAGGTAGGAGCGGGAGAGATGCCTCTTGAGCCAGAGAAGATACAATCCCCTTTTACGGCATGGAAGGTCCAGCGGCCGACATTTCCGATGCGACATGATACTGCAGGGCCTGCTGAAAATATACAGGCTAAGCTCGATCAGCTTGCGGCACAGGGGGGAGGTACGTTAGTACTGAAAGGACATCACTATACAGGACGGATTACGCTAAAATCCCATATTAATTTAAAATTGGGTGAAGGTTCCGTTTTGGAATTTAAGCATGAAATCAATGATTTTCTGCCTGTGGTGTTTACACGGAACGAAGGAGTAGAATTATATAGCTTGGGGGCTTGTATTTATGCCAATGGGGCAGAAAACATTGCCATCACGGGATCAGGTAGAATTATTGGCCCCGGTGAAGGCAGCGTCCGGAATAAAACCATGACGCATGACGTCATTGAAAATATTGTCGATAGTAATACGCCTGTTGAGCAGCGGATCTACGATGGAAAGACCGCAGATTTCATCTTCCCACCGGCACTCATTGCGCCTATTAACTGCAAAAGTGTCTGGATTGAAGGTGTATCGCTCGAGCGTACTGCTTTTTGGAATATCGTGCCCACGTATTGTGAGGATGTCGTGATCCGTGGGGTACGTATACAGTCAATTGGTATACCACGTGGGGATGGGATCGATATTGAATCATGCAACCGCGTGCTTTTGGAGTACTGTACCCTAAATACTGGAGACGATTGTATTGCCGTAAAAGCAGGACGTGGGTTCGACGGACTACGGGTAAATAGACCTTCGGAAAATATAGTTGTTCGCTATTGCTTTTCCGAAAAAGGTCATGGTGGATTGACGATCGGTAGCGAGACTGCCGGCATGGCCAAGCAGGTGTATGTCCATGATTGTGTGTTTGGAAAAACCAATGTTGGCATCCGTTTTAAGACCAGAAGGCCACGCGGTGGTGGCGGATCTGATATTCACTTTGAGCGTATCCGGATGCAGGAGGTGGAATCAGCTTTACGCTGGGATATGCTGGGACAAGCCCAACATGTGGGCAATCAGGCTAGCCGTGATTTCGAAGTTCAAAAGAACGCTCTGACACCACGTTTCGCGAATATCCAAATAAAGGATATCTATATTGATGCAGCTAAAAATTGTATTAAGATCGAAGGTATTCCAGAGTCTGTTTTGGAAAACGTATCTATTGATCGTGTTTTTGGACGCGGAGACCGGTATCTGTCGATTAAAGATGCTAAAAATATCAAGATTAAAAACAGTGTTTTTTTGTGTAAAGATACCAGTATCTCAACAACCAATGTTTTGGGACTGATACAAGATCGCGTGCGTGTCATCACGGAATCGCCCTAATAGTTGGTTATGAATACAGTCGGGGAAAAAAGAAAAAGAATGAAGAATATTGTAAAACAGGGAATCGTTTTAGGAAGCATTCTCCTGTTATTACTAGCTATGCCCCTAGTTGGTATGGCTAAGTTATCAGTAACGCGCGTTTTGATAGAAGGACGCGAAAACCCATTGGGTATAAATACATTAAAACCTTCATTTAGCTGGCAATTGCACAGCGATAAATTTGATGTGCAACAACAGGCTTATCGTATCCAGATCAGTAAAAGCGCTCGTTTTGCAAAGGAGTATATTCTTTGGGATTCCCAATGGGTAGCGACAGAACAATCCCTGAATTCGTTATACCAAGGAAATCCTTTAGCTACGGGTACAAGTTATTACATCAGAATACACGTTCGTGATAATAAAAGGGAGACAGCTACAAGCGCGGTACAACGTTTTCATACGGGATTACTGCATGCAGAAGATTGGGGCAATGCCCGATGGATTGCTAAAGATATATTACCGGATTCATTAGTCAATCCACTGCCGCTAAGCTCCAGCAAGCTCCGCCTGGATAAAAGTTATGACCTTCCGGTTTTCCGGAAATCAGTTCAGGTGAAAAAGAAGATCAGTTCTTCAATCGCTTATGTGGCAGGTCTGGGACATTACGAATTGCTCTTGAACGGCAAGCGGGTAGATGATGCAGTGCTACAGCCGGGTTGGACAAAATATGACAAAGAAGCCTATTATGTGGTTTATGATCTTACCCAAGCCTGGCAACAGGGAAAGAATACAATTGCTGCCCTATTAGGAAATGGGTTTTATTATATTCCACCAATTAAAGGCCGATTTCAAAAACATAAAGTTGCTTTTGGTCTGCCAAAGCTCAAACTTAAGATCGTCAATACCTATACGGACGGGACGCAAGAAATGATCGTTAGTGATGCAGGCTGGAAAACACACCGGTCACCCATTACTTTTTCCAGCATGTATGGTGGCGAGGATTACGATGCACGGATTTTACCTGATCATTGGTCAGCCCCTGTTTACGATGATAGGAACTGGCAGCAAGCGCGCATAACGGATGGACCACATCTACGGGCTCAGGATATTGATCCGGTAAAAATTATGCAGCGCTTCGCACCTGTTGGATTTCAGCAAGCTGATGGGGGGAAACGGATCACCTATGATTTTGGACAGAATGCGTCGGGCATTGTCACTATGCAAATGACCGGACAAGCGGGAGATACCGTACGGGTGTATCCGGCCGAATTGCTGACGGCGGATGGCCGCCCTAGTCAAAAGCATTCAGGAAGCCCTTATTATTATCAATATATTTTTGCAAAATATGGGACGGTGTCCTGGCAGCCACGTTTTACGTATTATGGATTTCGCTACGCTGAAGTTCAGTTACATCCTGCTGGTAGCAAACCGGTTCGAATGGATGCGATACAGTTGGCCCATATCCGGAATAGTACAGCACAGGTGGGAAGCTTTGAAAGTTCCGATACGCTATTTAATCAGATCCATGGATTGATCAATTGGGCTATTAAGAGTAATATGGTTAGTGTCTTTACGGATTGTCCACACCGCGAAAAATTGGGCTGGCTGGAGCAGTTACATTTAATGGGGCCGTCGGTACAATTTAACTTTGATGCTGAACGCCTGTTTGCCAAGTCGCTGCGGGATATGCGCCAATCTCAGACAAAGGATGGGTTGGTTCCTGAAATAGCGCCCGAATATGTGCAGTTTGACTGGGGCGGGGATATGTTCAGGGATTCGCCCGAGTGGGGAAGCAGCTCAATTATCCTGGCATGGTATGCCTACTGCTGGTATGGAAACAAGGCTTTTCTAACTGATAATTATGCCATGATGACCCGTTATATTGATTATTTGGGCACAAAGGTTAAGGATCATATTTTGACACAGGGTTTGGGGGACTGGTATGATTTGGGCCCCGGACGTCCGGGTGTTTCCCAGCTGACCACTCCAGGGATTACGGCTACGGCAATTTATTACTATGACTTGAAGCTTATGGTAGACATCGCTACGCTACTGGGAAAAAAAGAAGATGCCGAAAAATTTAAGACGATACAGCAGGCCGTATTCAATGCGTTCAATCAGCAATTTTATAGTCCTCAGGAGCACAGCTATGGCTCCGGTAGTCAGACGGCGCTGGCCATGCCGCTCTACGTTGGTTTAGTACCCCAGGAAGCCGAACAGGCAGTCTTTGAAAGATTAACAAAAGCGGTCTGTCAAAACGATACGGCGTTGACGGCCGGAGATATCGGTCACCGCTACCTATTAAAAGTGTTGCAAGCCAACAACCGTGATGATCTGATCTATGCCATGCATCACCGTGACGACAGGCCCGGGTATGGTTATCAACTGCGGAAAAGTGCTACAGCACTGACCGAGTCCTGGGCAGGACTCCCAAACGTCTCCAATAATCATTTTATGCTTGGACACCTGATGGAATGGTTTCATACCGGTTTGGGTGGGATACAGCAAGATGCAGGATCGACCGCATTTAAACATTTTCGGATCGATCCCAAATTGCTAAACGCACTGAAAGACTGTGAAATAAGTTTTAGAAGCCCATATGGTAAAATTTATTTTAACCGGGAGCAATCGAAAGGAAATTATCAACTGGAAATTCCTGTCAATAGCCAATGTACGTTGATTTTGCCAAAGGGAAATTATGAGGTCAATGGATGGGCCATGGAGGGACAAACGGTCAATGTAAAAGAAGACCATGTTGAATTCAAATTGGGCTCAGGAAAATATACAATTACTCAATGAAAGCTGATATCGTGATTATTTTAGCCAGTTATAAACCCATTGAAATACCATTAGACAACAACGTAAATAGTTCAGATTGTACTAACGAAGAAAAAGAGTAGACAGATGAAAAGATTAATGCTATTGCTATCCATTGCTTTGGCCGGTCCTAAATTAAAGGCTCAAACTCCGGCAGTTTCCAGTGCGGAAATGACAAAAATTTATGAAGAAGTAAAGACCCCCTATAAGTATGGACTTGTTTTAGTACCTGCGCATAAAGGTGAACTGATGGATTGTCCGACTATTTATAAGGAGGGGAAATATTGGTATATGACCTACATTGTGTTTGATGGAAGTGGTTATGAGACCTGGCTGGCGCAGAGCTCGGATCTTTTGAACTGGAAGACCTTGGGGAAACAACTCTCCGTGGCACCAGATGGCAGCTGGGATGCTAAGCAGCGAGCAGGATATAATGCCTTGGTGGATACAAAATGGGGCGGGAAGTATAAGCTCAACAGCTACGCTGGAAAATACTGGATGTCCTATTTCGGTGGTTCCACACCTGGTTACGAACCTGAGCCGCTGGCGATTGGGATGGCTTATACAACTAAAAAACCAACACAACCTGTGGAATGGCAAAGGTTGTCTAAGCCCGTGTTGACCAGTACGGATCGGGATGTTTCCTGGTGGGAAAATCGGCATAAGCTATTCAAAAGCTATGTGATTGAAGATACTGATAAACAGACGGGCCATCGCTTCGTCATGTATTACAATGCCGTAGGCGATTCATTACCCAATAATAAAGCAACACGATGGTATGAACGTATTGGTATGGCTGTGTCTGACGATATGAAAACCTGGAAGCGTTTTCAAAAAGATCCGGTGGTTCATCATCCTATCGGCATCACGGGTGACCCTATGATTCAGCGGATCCATAATACTTGGGTCATGTTTTATTTTGGCGCTTTCTGGAAAGACCGTAAAGGGGCATTCAATCGATTTGCGGCATCCAAGGATCTAATCTACTGGACAGATTGGGATGGTGCAAATCTGATTGAATCAAGTGAAAGTTTTGATCAGCAATATGCGCACAAATCATTTGTATTGAAAGTGGAGGGTGTTGTTTATCATTTTTATTGTGCAGTGGACGGCAAAGGTAACCGCGGTATCGCCTTGGCAACTTCGAAAGATTTAGGTAGAAGTACGGTGCGTTTTAAAGACTTAAGCCGAGAGCAAGAATAGCCCCTCAGGCATAGGTCACTTTTCAAAAAACTATTCCTAATGGATAAACCTGAAGGAAGTTTAAATACCTCCATATAGACTAACGAATAAAGACGCAAGCACGAAGCCATCATTGACTGCAATGAAAGCAGTGCTTATAAATAACCATTTACTTATGAATTTATATTATTTTATTTCTATTCTCTTTTTATTTCAACTTCAGCTTGTATACGGACAAGGACGTTCAAAAATCAGCTTTAATGAAAACTGGCATTTTACGTTGCAGGATCAGCTGGGCTATCGCTTGAACGACGGAGATGCCCAAGCTTGGGAATCGGTCGAACTCCCTCATGACTGGAGTATTAAAGCTGATTTTGGCGCTAGTTACCCAGCAGGTAATGCAGGAGGAGCATTGCCTGGCGGAATTGGCTGGTATAGTAAGGAGTTTAAGCTGCCGACCGTAGATCAGGGTAAAAATATACAGTTGTACTTTGGCGGAGTTTACCGTTATGCAGAAATATGGATTAATGGTGTTTATTTTGGGAAAAAGCCCAATGGTTACCTCTCTTTTACACTGGATCTGACTCCGCATCTCAAATTTGGGAACCAGCCCAACCGGATCGCTGTTCGTGTGGATAATAGTAAACAGCCAAACTCCAGATGGTATTCAGGTTCCGGAATCTACCGGGATGTTTATCTGATCAAGACCGGTCCAGTACGCCTCGATGAGCAGGAGACTTTTATCACCACGCCCGAAATCCGTGGTGAACTGGGACAGCTGAAAATACTTTCCAAGTTGAATAAGCGTTCCCGTTCTAATGGCGTTGCAGGGAAGAAATATCAAATTACGATATGGGATCCCAATGGCAATCTGCTGCTGAAAAAAACAGGGCTGGAGAAAGATGGATATATTGATGCATCCCTTCAAGTGGAAAAACCACAACGTTGGAGTCCCCTTGCTCCGAATTTATATCGCGTGCAACTGGCTCTTTTAACTGAAAATAATACAATCGAAGATCAAATCGAAAAGCGAATTGGATTCCGGACAATTCGGTTTGATGCAAAAACAGGTTTTTACTTAAACGGTGAGGCTTTGAAGATTTATGGAGTCTGCATGCATCATGATTTGGGCATTTTAGGGGCGGCTTTCAATAAGTCCGCTGCAAAAAGGCAGCTTGTTATGATGAAAGAAATGGGCGCCAATGCCATTCGCACTGCGCATAATCCACCCGCAGAAGAGTTACTCGATCTCTGCGACGAAATGGGAATTTTGGTTTACAATGAAGCCTTTGACATGTGGAAAAAGCGAAAAAATAAGTTCGACTACCACATTGACTTTCCTACGGAACACCTCAAGGATATTGAGGCATGGGTGCGTCGAGATCGTAATCATGCTTCGGTTATCCTATGGAGCATCGGAAATGAAATTCGAGAACAATTTGACTCCACGGGTATTGCCTTAACGCAAGAAATGGCCAAATTGGTAAAATCTCTGGATCCAACACGCCCCGTTACTGCTGCCTTGACCGAAAATAATTATGTAAAGAATTTTATCGCACAGGCAGAGGCTTTGGATGTACTGGGCTTCAACTACAAACATGAAGATTATGATAAATTACCTGTAGAATTCAAAAATATACCGCTGTTGGCATCAGAAACCGTGTCTGCCTTACAGACCAGAGGGGTATATGACAGGCTGCACGACACGATTCAGCTTTGGCCTGCATCATCGAAGGACAAATATGTCGTCAATGGCAATCCTGATTATACGGTATCGGCCTATGATAATGTTGCCGCCTACTGGGGCACAAGCCATGAGAAAGCTTGGTTGGCGGTCAAGAACCGTCCTTTTTTGGCGGGAACATTTGTCTGGACCGGTTTTGATTATCTTGGCGAACCCGTTCCTTACCCTTATCCTGCAAGGAGCTCTTACTATGGCATTGTTGATCTTGCCGGTATTCCCAAAGATGTGTACTACATGTATCAGTCTGAATGGACAAACCAGGATGTCCTGCATCTTTTACCGCATTGGAATTGGAAAACCGGCGATAGTGTGGACGTGTGGGCTTATTATAACAAGGCTGAGGCGGTCGAACTGTTTCTCAATGGTAAGAGTTTGGGAACTTCAGCAAAGACAGCAGATCGTTTGCACGCTAGCTGGAAGGTGCCTTTTGAAAAAGGCGAACTGAAGGTGGTTAAAAAGCGGGCTGGTAAAATTGTTCAGGAAGCAAGTGTCCGCACGGCCAAAGAAGCACATGCAGTAAAAGTTTCTGTGGAACATGAAAAATATGCCACAGGAGAATCCCGGGACCTTTATTTTGTGACCGCAGAACTGGTGGATCAAGCAGGACAGTCCGTGTTGCACAATGATCAGGAAATTGAGTTTATTGTAAAGGGAAATGCGAAAGTGCCTGGAACCGATAACGGATTTCAGGCCGACCTAAGGGGCTTACATCAGCCCAAAAGAAGAACATTTAAGGGAAAAGCATTGGGAATGATTCAAAAAATGGCCGACACACCCTGTACTGTGATTATCAGCTCGGCTTTAGGTGACCAACAAATATCGATCTAGGTACAGCGAGATATAGTTTTTATCCATTTTTGGTGAAATTTAATTCAGGTTCGTTATTCAGTCCTAAGGTAAACAGCTTTACAAATGGCGTTTATGCCCTTCGGCCTATTCCGCAGGGAGAGATGGATGCTATTAGCAACCTCGGTGAATTTCTTTAGAACAGTGGCTATTGATAGCCATTGTTCTGAGTCTATAAGTACGGCTGAAACCGAATAGTATCATATTTAAATTATTTACAGATGAAGCAGACAATTCTCATATGGTTTTTTATTTTTTTTTCGCTCGGTAGTCTGTCGGCGCAGACAGGTGAAATCCATGTGGGTAAACAAAGCAACAAGGCACAACGGGATGGCAGCCCGGGAGCTCCATTTTCATGTTTGGAGGATGCCCTGCGTGAGGCTCGGGAATGGCGACGATTAAAAGATCCGCGCATGCAGCATGGAATCACAATCTGGATTCAGGATGGACAGTATGTGCCTACTCAGACTATTTTTATACGTCCTGAAGACAGCGGAACAGCCGAAAGTCCGACCTGGATAAAAGCGCTAGGCGACGAAGCCATATTTTCGGGTGGAATTTCTATTGAGGGCTGGCAGCCAGTAAAAGGTGAAAAGAGACTGGATCCTGCTATAGCTAAGCATATCGTGGTGGCAGATGCCCCTCAGGCCGGAGGAAAGTATTTCCCTTTCCGCCAATTGTGGGTTGGCTCACGTAAGGCGATTCGTGCGGAAAGCCATGATGATGCCCACTTGCCACGGATTATTAATTGGGACTTTAAGCAGCAGGCTGCTATTATTCCTAATGTATTCCCTAAAAAGTTTGTCTATAAAGCTGGAATGGAGTTTTTTATCCATCAGTGGTGGGCAATAGCGCAGCTCCGGGTTCGTGAGGCGGTAGTCACAAAAGATAGTACCACACTATTTTTTCATGAACCGGAAGGTAAATTACAGAATGAACACCCTTGGCCTAAGCCTTGGTTGTCTAAGGAATATGGCAATTCGGCATTTCGTCTGGTCAATGCCCTTGAATTTTTGGATGAGCCGGGAGAATGGTTTTTGGATGAAGAAAATCATAAAGTATATTATTACAAAAGGCCTGATGAAAATTTAGACCAGTTAGATGTTGTTGCTCCTTACCTGCAGACAATTCTGACAATGCAAGGTACATTAGAGACGCCTGTTAGCCATGTGTATATCGAAGGGTTGAAATTTCAGCATAGTGCCTGGTTAAGACCTCATTATTACGGTCATGTTGCTTTACAGGCAGGTATGTATTTTTTGGATGCGTATAAATTAGCTAAGCCGGGGACTGTTGATAAAGCTGGGCTGGAAAATCAGGCTTGGTTGGGTCGGCCGCAAGCTGCGGTCCTACTCCGTCATACCGCATTTACCAAAATTTCTGCGTGCCGTTTTGCTCATTTGGCCGCGACAGGAATAGACTACCGGGCCGGCAATTTAAAAGATAGTTTAAATGGAAATCTATTTCAGGATATCGGCGGATCTGGAATATTACTCGGTCAGTTTTCGGACGAACAAGTGGAAGCACATTTGCCTTTTCAGCCCAACAACGAGCGTATCTTGACCGATGGTGTTGTCGTCAGTAACAATCTAATCCAAGATATTGGAAATGAGGATTGGGGAACGGTGGGGATTGGCGCTGGATTTGTCCGCAATGTAGCTATTACGAACAATGAATTGCTGGATCTTCCGTACACAGGAATTAGCTTGGGCTGGGGCTGGACACCTACAGTCAATGCCATGCGAAATAATCGTGTTTTAAAAAATAAGATCACACGTTATGGTAAATACATGTATGATGTAGCTGGTATTTACACTTTATCGGCACAACCCGGAACAAAAATTCAGGAAAATTATATCGATAGCATCTATGTGTCACCTTATGCGCATATTCCTGAGCATTGGTTTTATCTCTATACCGATGAGGGTTCTGCCTATATGAATGTGAGTAACAACTGGTTCCCATCCAATAAAATATTGCGAAATGCGAATGGACCAAGTGTTGAGTGGATAAATAACGGCCCCGAGGCAGGTGCAAGGGTGAAAGAAGAAGCAGGCATCAGTCCGCGTTATACCTATTTATTGTCCGAAAAACGATCAATTCCTAAAAATGCATCTTTCAATACCTATGTTCCTTTTACCAAACCTGTGTTTTTTCAGATTCATGATGTAAAAAAGCAGCTTAAACTGACTGAAATCAAAGATTTTTTTGCTAAACAAGGAGCCGATAGCAGCCAGGTATATCGCTGGAAGGATTATATCTTGCTGATGACAGACGATGAAATCGGTAAGAAAATATCTAGTGCTTGGGTAGCCAATTACCCGGCAATTTCTTCTAAGTTGTTCAATGATCTATTTTATACGTTCGATCGGAGCAACTGTGGAACCGAGAACGTGAAAGACATCGATTTTGTATTACTTACCGCACAACTGGTGGACGATAAATCGAAACAGGAGGCTTATTTTGAGGCCCATAAAAATCAATCTAACGAATGGCCCGAAGTTGCAGCAGGGTTCTGCAGAGCAGGCTTTGACGAGGTATTGGTCTACCGCAATGGACGTCAGCTCATGTTATATATTTCTTTTCCAAAAGGACAGGATTTTCAAACAATCGATCAGCTAACGACCAAGGACAATCCACGGGTTATGGAATGGAACAAACTTATGGGGACCTATCAGGAAGGTATTCCCGGAACGGGCGTGAATGAAACATGGATTTTTTATAAACAATAAAATGGAACAGATACAACAGTTAAAATTAGGAATATTAGGACTTGGTGAAGGACGTAGCACGATGTCTGCGGCACTACAAAGTCCATATATCGATTTGGTCAAAGTCTGCGACCTGAACGAAGACCTAGGGCGCAAACGCATGAAAGAATTTGACTTTCATGATTATACCAATGATTATCAAGTAATGCTTAATGATAAAAGCATTGAAGCTATTGCAATTTATACCCCGGATCATCTTCACGCACAGCATATCCGATTGGCGCTAGCGCACGATAAACACGTGATCTGCACCAAGCCATTTATTGATAATCTGGCCGATGCCAATGGTTTATTGGAACTCGCAGCTCAGAAAAATAAGCGTGTATTTGTTGGGCAGAGCTCCCGTTTTTTTGAACCGGTGAAAAAGCAAAGAGAAGATTTTGAAGCCGGACTGATTGGTGAGTTGATTACCATCGAAGGCTATTATCATGCTGATCACCGCTGGTTTCTGGAGAAGCCTTGGTCTTTACAGTCTTCCTTCAAATGGCTTTATGGAGGATTGAGCCATCCAGTTGATTTCATCCGCTGGTACCTCCCCAATATTGAAGAGGTGATGGGCTATGGCATGTTGAGTGCTAATGGGAAAAAAGGTGGGCTTCAAAATGTTGATACGATGCATTTTATTTTTAAAGCCGAAGATGGCCGGGTCGCCCGTGTGAGCGGGGCGTATACGGGGCCGGTGCAGCCTGTCACACGAGATAGCGAAATGAGCTGTATTCTAAGAGGGACAGAAGGGGCGAGCCAGGCTGACTATATGGACCTTCGTTATGCGATTACCGATAAAACCGGTGAAGAGCGCATGTTGACTTGGGAGCATAAACTAAAACACTATTTCCGTTTTGAAGGAAAAAGCCATCACGCTGGTGAGTATCAAAATTACCTAGAGCATTTTGCAAAAGCCATACGTACTGGAGAGGAAGCCTATCCAGATATGAAAGAAGGTATTGGGACAATGGCTTTATTGCAAGCTATGGATGAATCATTGACAACAGGAAAGCCTGTCCGTCCAAAGGAACTGCTGGAAAGATATGGTGTCGACTTGAGCTTAGGAAGATGAACAGTATCTTAGACAAGTTAACCATTTACGACTATTGCATCGTCGTAGCCTATTTGTTAGTATTACTGACAATCGGCCTCTTGTCATCTCGTAAAAAGGTAGAAGGGGCAGAACACTTCCTAGCCGGCAAATCCTTAAGCTGGTACAGTATTGGCTTCAATATGTGGGCGACCAATGTTGGGCCATCTATGCTGCTCGCATTCGCTACAGTAGGTTATACAACAGGTATAGTTGCAGTCAATTTTGATTGGTATGCTTTTATCTATTTATTTTTGTTAGCGGTGGTGTTCGCACCCCGCTATATTGCTACTGGAGTACGTACCTTACCCGAGTTTATGGGCAAGCGGTTTGGTCCAAATACGCAGACTATTCTGGCTTGGTATTCATTGGTAAAAATGCTTATTTCATGGTTGTCGTTGGGACTATTTGCTGGCGGATTTTTAGTACGGCAGATTTTAGGTATTCCAATGTGGCAATCGGTTACTGTTTTAGTTTCCCTAGCTGGTCTGTTTGCGTATACGGGTGGATTAAAGACAGTTGCTAAAATCAATATCTTTCAGATGATCTTGCTGATCGCCGTGTCGGCCTTTTTAACTTTTCTGGGATTGTCCAAAATCGGAGGGTTAAGTGCTTTGGCACAGCAGACTCCGACTAGCTATTGGTCATTGATCAGACCTGCGAGTGATCCAGATTACCCCTGGTATGCCATCGCCTTAGGATATCCAGTGGCAGCGATCGCTTTTTTCTGTACGGATCAAGCCATGGTACAATCAGTTTTGGGAGCCAAGAACCTCGAACAGGGGCAACTAGGAATTAACTTTATCGCTTGGCTCAAGATACTTTCTTTGCCGTTGTTTATCCTCACCGGTATCATCTGTTCGGTTTTATTTCCGGGACTTAAAGACCCATCACTTGCTTATATGACGATGGTGACTAACCTGTTTCCTACAGGCCTGAATGGATTGGTAATCGTGGTATTAATTGCTGTATTGGTGGGCACCATTGGTTCGTCGCTTAATTCCTTGAGTACGGTGTTCACCATGGACATTTATCTCAAGCATATTCGACCAAAAGCAAACAATCAGCAAATCACCCAGGTAGGGCGATATACGGTGATTATGGGCTGTTTAACTTCGGTTTTCGTCACACTGGCGATCGATCAAATTAAAGGACTTAATCTTTTTGATGTGTTCCAATCTATCCTTGGATTTATCGCGCCCCCTTTAGCGGTCGCTTTCCTGATGGCTGTGTTATGGAAACGGACTAATCGAGCAGCTATTAATACCATTTTAACCTTAGGAGCGCTATTAAGTTTGGGTACAGGAATATGTTATCTTTGGATATTTCCTAAAGATGTCTATACTTTTTGGCCGCATTACTTGATGCTTTCATTCAGTTTGTTTGTTCTATTGCTGCTTATTGGAATTGGTGTATCGCTGCTCCTTCCAAAATCAGCTTACGAATTAGCACATCAGCATATGGTCGATATCAAGATGGGCAAGCCAAGTAACCGGGTTAAGATCGCTTGGACAATTTTATTTGTCGCAATGCTATTGTTGTACACGGTGTTGAAATGACTTTTTCACCTTAATCCGAGATTGGATTCAATTTGTGATCGGCATTTTTCTAGGCTTGTTACAATGTCCTCCGTGGATACAGTATGCTCAGTTTGACGTCGGATGAGTTTTGAAACAGTGAGGCAGGCGATGATACCTGTTTCGTTGGTTCCTATAGGGACGGAAATATCGATAATGCCCTCTGCGTAAGCACTGGGCATCTCATAAAATCCTTTCATTCTAATATCTTCCAAATCGCTGTCAAACTGGTGACGCTCTGTTTTCTTTAAGCTTTTATAATAGGGATCAGCTGCTAAAATGGATTTTCTTTTTTCAGCATCGGAAAAACTTAAAAGAAGCTTGCCAGAAGCCGTTTGTGAAGTATTGTACAGCTTGCCCTCTTCAACTACGATGCTGATGGGGGACGATCCTTTTGCGTAGGCAATTACCATGACTTGGTTATCGTAGATCACGCAGAGATGACATGGATCCTTAATTTCATTGGAGCTCTCTTGCATTGGCAATAATGAGGTGGCCCGTAATTTCTCTACAAAAGAGTGGCGATGCGATAGATAGTATAACTTCAGGGAAAGCGAATATTTGGATGAAATCTGATCACGATGAATATAGCCATTGGACTCCAGCGATGCAAGCATCCGATAGATCTCATTGGGACTTCGATTTAAGCCAAGGGCGATCTCGGATTGTGATTGCGCCGTTGGTTGCAAGGCCAGAAATTCCAGGATTTGCAATCCCTTTTCGAGTGCTGGCGCTTTATATTTATCGGAGCTATTTAATGTCATAAAATATTTTGCTAACAAATGATTGGGATAAAGATAAAAAAAGTATTTGAGGAGGCGTTTTTAGCGATTCAAAAAAACAAGTTAAATTTTTATATTCAAATATTGTATTTATATTTGAATATTATAAACCGCTTTTTTCATTGCGAAAAAGCATTGGAAGGGAAAAAGATTATAAACATATTTAATACCAACATTAGATTACAATATTGCGCTGCTTATGCTATATTATCTTGCCTGGATAATCAAGAAGAACAGGATAAAAATAGCTACAACTACAATGTTATGTTTTACTGTTTTTGGACATTAGAATAACTTGATGTTTGGTAATCAAATGGTTGATAAGGATCTCAACAAGATTACATAAAATAATACGTAAATACAATGACAGAGAAAATCCGGTTAAAGGGGATTACCTGGGGGCATTCGCGAGGTTTTGTGCCAATGGTTGCAACGGCACAACGTTATGAAGAATTACATCCGGAAGTAGAGATTGTTTGGACAAAACGTACTTTGCAGGAATTCGCTGATAAGTCGGTAACGGATTTAGCCAAGGAATATGACCTGTTGGTGATCGATCATCCGTGGACGGGACATGCCGCTGCTAAGGGGATGCTGGCTCCATTTGATGATTATCTGTCTACGGAGTTTTTGGCCGGTCAACAGGCGAATAGTGTTGGGAAGTCTTATGAAAGCTACAACTTTCTAGGCAAGCAATGGGCCTTGGCTACAGATGCGGCGACACCAGTGGCTGCAAGTCGCCCAGATATTTTACGTTCGCTAGGTGTGCCGCTCCCGCGTACCTTTGAAGAAGTCTCGGCCTTAGCTAAAGCAGGACGGGTTGGATTTTCACTGTTGCCGATTGATTCTTTGATGCACTTTTATGGTCTTTGTTGTTCTTTGGGTGAAGAACCTTGCCAAAACGACGAAAAAGTAATCAGCGAAGCCATCGGGGTACAGGTCTTAAAATTATTCAAATCACTTGCGGATGAATTGGATGCTGGATTTTATGAGAAAAATCCATTCAAAGTGTTCGAAGAAATGACGCAGCGGGATGAAATTGCCTATTGTCCATTTGCGTATGGTTATTCCAATTATGCGCGAACTGGTTATGCCCGTAAAGTATTGCATTTTCATGATTTAGTGTCGTTAAACGGTACGCCAATGATTAGCACTCTGGGTGGTGCGGGATTAGCAGTATCCTCTCAGAGCAAACATATTGCTGTGGGTATGGATTACGCCCAATTTGTTGCGTCACCAGAAATTCAGGCAACATTATATGTCGAAAATGGTGGTCAGCCGGGACATTTAGGTGCTTGGGAAGATGAGCAAGTCAACGCCTATACGGCCGACTATTTTAAAAATACCCTGCCTACATTGGAGCGTGCCTATCTGCGCCCGCGTTATGATGGTCATCTGTATTTTCAGGATCACGCCGGTGATATTGTAGTTGACTATCTCAGACAGGGCGGGGATGAAGTTGCCGTATTAGAAAAGATGAACAAGATGTATCGGGAATCATTAGTGGACAAAGAAGACAATGGATAATAAACCACTGGAAGGACTTTTAGTTCTCGAGTTTTCACAATTTATGGCCGGGCCAACCGCTGGCCTGCGTTTGGCTGATCTCGGTGCCCGAGTTGTCAAAATCGAGCGTCCTGGCGCCGGAGAAGGCGGACGACAGATTGCGATTAAAAATATTTTTGTAGATGAGAGCAGCCTGGTGTTTCATACCATTAATAGAAATAAAGAATCGTATGCGGCCAATTTGAAAGACGAAAATGATCTGGAAAATATTAAGAAATTAATCCGTCAGGCGGATGTAATGACACATAACTTCCGTCCGGGGGTGATGGAAAAGATCGGTTTGGATTATGAGAGCGTACGGAAAATCAATCCAAAGATGATCTATGCCACAGTAACGGGCTACGGTAATGAAGGGCCATGGTCCAAAAAACCGGGTCAGGATTTGCTGGTGCAGTCGCTGTCGGGACTTTCTTGGTTATCAGGCTGTGTGCAGGATGGACCAGTACCTTTTGGATTGGCTGTGGTCGATATGTATTGCGCGACACATCTGACACAAGGTATATTGGCGGCATTGTTGAAACGTGCCCGTACCAAACAGGGCACTCTTGTTGAAGTCAGTTTGCTTGAATCTGTGTTGGATATGCAGTTTGAAATGCTGACCACACATGTCAATGATGGACGTAAGTTGCCACAGCGCTCGGCTGTTCGAGGAGCAGGCCATGCTTATTTAAGTGCACCCTATGGACTTTATAAGACACTAGATGGTTATCTTGCTTTGGCTATGGGCAACGTGGGACATATTGCAGAAACAATAGGTCTGTCTAGTGAGCCTTATCAAGATGCTTCAACCTGGTTTTCGCGACGTGATGAAATATTGGAGACCTTTGCTACGGTATTGTGCCAGAAGACCACTAGCGAATGGGTATCCCGTTTGGAATCGGAAGGGATCTGGTGTGGTGCAGTCAACGATTACCATCGTTTTTTTGAGGAGCAAGGTTTTAAGGAGACAGGGATGTTGCAAGAAGTCAGTTTACAAGACGGTACCGCACTAACCACCACCCGTAGTGTTTACCAGATTGATGGAAAGCGTTTATATGCGGATAAACCTGCACCAAAAGTGGGTCAGCATACTGCATCAATTGTTCACGATTATTTAGAAAATTAATATGTTACCATTAGCAGGTTATACCGTAGTCGACTTTAGTCAATTTTTATCCGGCCCATTAGCAAGTTTACGGCTAGCCGATTTAGGCGCGCGGGTTATAAAAATAGAAAAACCAGAGACGGGTGATATTTGTAGGCAATTATATACCTCGGATACCATACTCAATGGTACTTCAACGGTGTTTCATGCCATTAATCGGAATAAAGAAAGTCTGGTGTTGGACTTAAAAAGTGAATCCCACAAACAGATCATACGTGATTTAATCGCGCGGGCAGATGTGGTGCTGCACAATTTTCGTCCAGGTGTCATGGAACGTTTGGGCTTTGACTATGCAAGTGTCCGAGAGATCAATCCGACGGTGATCTATGGAGAAATTTCAGGGTATGGAAAAGAAGGACCTTGGGTGAAACGACCTGGACAAGATTTACTCTTGCAATCGCTTACCGGGATGACCTGGTTGAGCGGCGACGCAAATAATGGTCCAGTGGCCATGGGACTTTCCATTGTGGACATGTTTGCCGGCTCGAATCTATGTAGTGCCGTCTTGGCTTGCCTGTATCGTCGTGCGATACACCAGATGGGAGCACACGTACATGTTAGCATGTTGGATTCTGCTGTAGATATACAATTTGAGGCTGTCACAACCTATTTTCGTGATGGTAAATTGTTACCCCAACGTAGCGAGGTGAGCAATGCACATGCATATTTGGCCGCGCCATATGGCGTTTATCGTACCCAAGATGGTTTTCTGGCACTTGCTATGGGCTCAATTCCTTTTCTTACCAAATTATTAGATTGCACAGCGCTGGAAGGCTTCGCGGACGGTGAACAGGCTTTCCGCGAAAGAGATACCATTAAAGCGATATTAACGGAACACTTGGCAACAGCATCGACGGCGCATTGGTTGGCAATACTGGAAGCAGCAGACATCTGGTGTGCCGATGTATTGGATTGGCGCCGTTTGACCGAGCACGATGCTTTTAAAGTGCTAGACATGCTACAGGAAGTAACGATGGGCGACGGCTTCCATTATGAGACCACCCGTTGTCCGATTCGTATCGATGGCGAGCGTTTGACTGCGACAAAAGGTTCGCCCAAATTAGGTGAGCACACCGCTAAAATACTGGAGGAACTGTATGGATAAGTTACGTTTTGCTGTCCGGAAATTCGACCCCTTTGAGCGCGCCCTGGAGAAATGTTGGGTGGCTTATCAGGAGCTATATCCATCGGATATGGAGTTAGAGTTTGTTCCATTAGATTTAGAAGAATTGACAGCAGCCTTCTTTGAAAACCAAGGCCTTCATAATGGTGATTGGGATATTGTCCATATCAATACCGATTGGATCGCACGTGCTTACGATACGAAAGGTTTAGCTAATCTCGATCTTATGCTCGATCAATATCCACCCGAAGAAGCGGAGTGTGCATGGCCCGAAAGTTTACAGGCTTTACAACGTTTTGATGGACAAGTGTTTGGTTTACCTTTTCATGATGGTCCCGAATGCTTGGTCTTTCGGAAAGATCTGTTCGATGATTCACAGGAGCAGAGCCGTTTTCACGCGCTTTACGGAAAGCCTTTGGCTGTTCCAACAACCTGGACTGATTTTTTAACCGTTGCCACATTTTTTACCCGTCCGGAAGATAACCTGTACGGAACCGTGTTCGCCGGTTATCCGGATGGACACAATGCGGTATTCGATTTCTGTATTCAACTTTGGTCCCGTGGAGGCGATTTGCAGCAAGGAGAGATACCTGTTAAGCTGGATCAGCCATTGGCTGTAGAAGCATTGGATTTTTATAGAGGGTTATTTAAAGAGAGTAGGGGATTGCACCCCGAATCGGCCAATTATGAATCCGTGCAGGCCGGTGCCGCCTTTGCGCGGGGAGAAGTAGCCATGATGGTCAATTGGTTTGGATTTGCATCCTGGGCACAAATTGATGCGGCGTCGGCAGTGCAAGGTAAGGTAGATGTAGCAGCCATTCCTTCAGCAGAAGGGGGAATGTCTCCTTCATTAAATGTGTATTGGTTGTATGCAATCCCAGAAGGTAGCCGTCATAAGCAGTTGGCTTATGACTTTATACGTTTTGCAGTCGGACGCCAACAAGATAAGCTGCTTACTGTCGAAGGAGGAGTAGGCTGTCGTTACTCCACCTGGTATGATTCCGAAATCAATCAGATGATACCCTTTTATAATAAATTGGCTGAATTGCACGATACTGCACGTACATTACCGCGCTTGGCCAACTGGCCGCAGATTGCACATATCATTGATGAGACCGTCATAGCAGCGATTAATTCCGAGGAAAGTAGTCTTTCATTATTGACTAAAGCACAGAAAAAACTAAATACATGGATAGGATAGACATTCAATATAAAACCCTATTACCCCAAACGTCTTTGCCCATTATTATAATAGGCGCAGGCGGTATAGTGAAAGATGCACATCTCCCTGCTTATCGTAAGGCCGGCTTTCATGTGCATGGTATTGTCAATCGTACAAGGGCGAAAGCAGAAGCGTTGGCAGTAGAATTTGGCATTCCATATGTTTACGATACGGTGGAAGATGCTGTTGCACAGGCTCCTGAAAACGCGGTTTATGATGTAACCATTATGCCGAATAAATTTATCGAGACTTTGGAGGCCTTACCCAATGGTGCGGCTGTATTGATTCAGAAGCCTATGGGCGATTATTATACCGATAGTCAAGCGATATTGGAAGTCTGTCAACGTAAACGCTTGGTAGCTGCAATCAACTGTCAGCTTCGGCAGGCACCATTTGTAAACGCCGCACGTTGGTTGATCGAGCAAGGCTATATCGGCGAACTCTATGATATGGAGGTGCGCGTAGCCGTGCATACCCCTTGGCAGCTTTTTCCACACGTGATGGTGCATCCGCGTTTGGAAATACTGTACCATAGCGTGCATTATATAGACCTGATCCGGTCTTTTTTGGGTACACCGGCATCGGTTTATGCCAAGACCTTGAAGCATCCAGCCAAAGAGCTATCTTCGAGCCGGACAACCTTGTTATTTGATTATGGGGATACTATGCACGCGGTGGTTAATACCAATCACGACCATGAATTTGGACCGCACAACGAAGAAAGTTACATCAAATGGGAAGGTACCAAGGGGGCTATCAAAGCGACAATGGGTTTGCTGATGGATTATCCGCATGGGGTATCTGATGTGTTTGAATATTGTATAAAGCCAACAGATGGCAGCCAACCGGAATGGGTGACCTACCCGATCGAGGGAACTTGGTTTCCCGATGCTTTCATCGGCAGCATGGGCAGCTTGATGCGTTTCAAACTGGGTGAAATAGCGGTATTACCAGCCGCAGTTGAAGATGTCATCCATACCATGGCCGTCGTGGAGGCTGCTTATCAAAGCAGTGCCCAAGGAGGGCAACCAATAGCAAAGGGGTAAAGAAACAAAGCCTTAAAACCAACATTAAATTAAATTATGCATTTTGAATCTATTTTTTTTGAAGATTATATATTAAACGATAAACGGACAACATTGGGCCGCACGATCACCGAAACAGATTTTGTTGTTCATGCTGGACATACAGGCGACTTTTTTCCACATCATCTCGATGCGGAATGGTGCAAGACCCAACCTTTTGGACAGCGCATCGCGCACGGAACAATGATCTTTGCGATTGGTATCGGACTGACGGCCTCAGTTATTAATCCGGAAGCGTTTTCCAAAGGTTACGACCGATTGCGTTTTGTTAAGCCTGTATTTATTGGCGATACCATTCGTGCTGAAGTGACTATTTCGGAAAAATCCGCTGCGAAAAATCCGGAATTCGGTACAGTAGTTGAACATGTGGAGATTATCAATCAACATGGTGTGGTGGTGTTGGTCGCAGACCATATCCTGCTAGCAAAACGCAAGGAAGCTTCAACTTAACCGATAGGGACATGGAAATTGGTACAAAATCATCGATCAAATCAACCGAGACATTGTCTAATAAGCACTACCTGCTTGCTTTCGTTCTGATTGTCAGTCTGTTTTTTTTATGGGGTATGGCTCATAATTTAAATGGTATTCTGATTCCGCATTTGAAAAAAGCCTGTCAGTTGGATAATAGCCAGTCAGCACTGGTAGATACATCAATATTCTTCGCTTACTTTATTATGGCTCTGCCGGCAGGTTATATATTACGCAAGTGGGGGTATAAGCTGTCTATTATTATAGGGCTGCTTACTTTTTCCGTTGGCGCATTTTTATTTATCCCTGCGGCAGATTACCGGATGTATGAACTGTTCTTACTGGCTTTATTTATTATTGGCTGTGGACTAGCCTTACTGGAAACGGCGGCGAATCCTTACGCAGCAGTTTTGGGTAAGCCCGAAGCGGCAACCCACCGCCTTAATTTGGCGGCCTCTTTTAATGGGTTGGCAGCAGTGGTGGCTCCAGTGGTAGGTACGACCTTTATTTTGTCGGGTACGAGCTATTCAGAAAATGAACTGGCGGCTATGACTGCGAGCAGTCGCTTAGCATACCTGCTCCATGAGGCATCCGCAGTAAAAATGCCTTATTTGATATTAGGATTAATCCTAGTTGTTGTAGCGCTCATCTTTTTGTTTATAAAACTGCCTGAAATTCAAGATGAGGAGGCTGAAGGAGATAAAGAGAAAAAGACTGGCTTATTTACTGTCCTTAGACATAAGCACTTGAGTTTTTCTGTAATCGCGCAGTTTTTCTATGTTGGAGCGCAGGTTTGTGTGACCAGTTTTTTTATCCGTATGGCACAGCAGGGAGCCGGTGTCGATGAGAAGACCGCGGGGTATTTCCTAGGTGTATATGGTTTGCTCTTTATGGGCGGACGTTTTGTCGGTACCCTATTATTGCGTTATACGACAGCCCAGCGTTTATTGGCAATTTATGCTGTTTGCTGCGCAGTATTGGCAGCTGTTGCCATTTCGGGGATGGGAATGGTGATCTTATATGCGTTGGGCGGACTTGGCTTCTTTATGTCAATCATGTTTCCAACAATTTTTTCCCTGGGTATTGCGGGGCTGGGGAACGAGACGAAACAAGCCTCTTCCTGGTTGATCATGTCCATTGTCGGTGGCGCAGTATTTCCATTCCTGACAGGAATGCTTATTGATGCCGCCCATGACAATACACAGATTGGATACAGTGTCCCTTTAACCTGCTACCTTGTCATACTGTGGTTCGCGCTCAATGGATATAAACCTGCAAAAACATAGGTCATGCACAAAAATAAATTGGAAGCTCCCCGGGGCACCTACAAAAATACATCATTGCATATGAATAAAATTATTTTAATGATAGCATGTCTTATCACCACAACGATATCATTCGCGCAACATAAGAGCACCTGGATCTGGTATCCGGGGGATTATGAGGTCTGGCTGAGCAACGATATGCAAAATCGCCGCACCGAAAGAGGTACATTTTTCCCGCCTTTCTGGAAGATGGACAGTCACTATGTGCTGGTCGAATTCAGTAAAGAATTTGACTTGCCGGCAGCGGAGGAAATCCGTATTTATGCCGAAGGTAAGTATAACGTGAAGATCAATGGAAAAATGCTTCATGGGACACCCGATAAGGTGAAGCTCCAAAAAGGAAAGCAAAAGATCAACGTCAAAGTCTATAACCAGGGGAACGTGCCGGCGCTGTATGTAGCTGGAAACACCGTAACGACGGATAGTGACTGGAACGTAACGTATGAAGATAAGGAATGGATTGATGAGACAGGTAAAGCATCTGATCAATCTGGAACAACCTATGTGAAGGCTGGTAAATGGAACTTTGATGAACCAACAGTTCGCCCATCCGCATTTAAATTGCCTGTTAAGCCAAAGCAAGCGCATTCGCAAGAAAAGCAAGGTAAAGGTCTCTTGGTTGATTTCGGAAAAAATACATTTGGTTTTCTTACCCTGCATAAGCTGGTGGGGACAGGTCGCCTGAACATCTATTATGGCGAATCCCGTGAAGAAGCACTTTCAACTAAAACCAGCGAGACCATCGATTTACTTGAGGTACACAACCAACAACCACAGGACAGTACACTCGACCTTTCCAAAGCCTTCCGTTTTGTCTACCTGGAACCTGAAGGAACGGTGAAATTCGACCAGGTATCCATGCAGTACGAATACTTACCTGTTGCAGATCGCGGATTCTTTCGCAGTTCAGACAATGAATTAAACAAGATATGGGATGTTGCCAAATATACCATGGAGCTAACCACACGTGAGTTTTTCATTGACGGTATCAAACGCGATCGCTGGATATGGAGCGGTGATGCCTACCAATCTTATGCGATGAATTACTATTTGGGTTTTGATTCCGAGTCCGTCAAAAGAACGATTTTAGCCTTACGGGGTAAAGAACCGACGATCAGCCACATCAACACCATCATGGACTATACCTTCTATTGGTTTTTGAGTATTGCCGATTATTACCGCTATACCGGTGATAAGGAATTTATAGCGGGCATCTATCCACGAATGAAAAGTCTGATGCAGTTTTGTCTGGATAGAAGAAATAGTGATGGTTTGATGAAAGGTTTAGCTGGCGATTGGGTATTTATTGACTGGGCCGAAGGTCTCAGCAAGCAAGGTGAAGTTAGCTTTGAACAATTATTGCTTTGCCGTAGTCTCGAAACCATGGCGATGTGTGCCGATTTGGTTGGTGAACCGACAGACAACCGGCACTATCAACAAGAAGCTCAACAACTCAAAGATAAGTTATTTGCCTATTATTGGAATGATCAGAAAAAGGCCTTTGCACATAGCCGTATTGATGGTAAGCAAACCGATAATGTTACACGCTACAGCAATATGTTTGCGATTTTCTTTAATTATCTGAATGAACAGCAACAGGCAGGCGTGAAGGCTAATGTATTGTTAAATCATCAAGTGCAACAGATTACCACACCTTATATGCGCTACTATGAACTTGAAGCTTTGTGTGAACTTGGTGAAAAGGACTATGTGATGAAAGAGATGAAAGACTATTGGGGCGGTATGCTAAAACTGGGTGCGACGACCTTCTGGGAAGAATTTAATCCAGCGAAAAAAGGAGCCGAGCACTATGCGATGTATGGAAGAGATTTTGGTAAGAGCCTTTGTCATTCGTGGGGAGCAAGCCCGATCTATTTGCTGGGCAAGTATTATCTTGGTGTACAACCAACGGCTGCGGGTTATTCGCAGTACGAAATCAAGCCCTATTTGGCATCCTTAGCGTGGATGGAGGGAAAAATACCAACACCTCTGGGTGAGATCGAACTTTACGTGTCAAAAAATAAAATCAAGATTAAATCGCCTATTGGAACAGGAAAGCTCAAGTTGCAAAGCAAAACAGTTCCACGTGTAAAACAAGGCCAAGTAAAACATATTTCAGGGTACGACTATGAGCTCGTCTTGGAAAAAGGAATAGCATATGAAGTTGATTACAAAAACTAGGTTATATAAAAAAATAGTCGTATCCAAGCTGGGTGTTGCCCTGTTGTTGTCATTGTCAGTAATTTCGGTACAGGCACAAACGGTTGATGGAAAACCTGCGGTTATCCCGCCAGTGCCGAATGGACAAATCGCTGCACCATGGGAAAATCCGATGATTACATCGATCAATCGGGATCCCTCACGTGCCACGGGCTATTCCTATGCGACAGTGGAAGAAGCTTTGAAGAATGACCGGGCAAGCAATAAACGAATGCTCTTTTTAAATGGCGAATGGGATTTTAAATTTGCCTTTAAACCGGCCGATGCACCGCAAAATTTTCATGTATCCGAAGTCAAAGGCTGGGACAAAATACAGGTCCCTTCCAATTGGGAAATGAAAGGTTATGATATCCCCATTTACCGTTCGGCTGTCTATCCATTTAGTCCAATTGATCCGCCGCGCATTCCCAAAGAGTACAATGGTGTCGGGTCTTATCAAAAAACATTCGAATTGCCCGAATCCTGGGATGGAATGAATATCACCTTACATTTCGGCGGGGTTATTTCAGCTTATCAGTTGTGGATTAATGACAACTACGTAGGCTATGCGGAAGATTCCTGTTTACCATCCGAGTTCAATGCGACACCTTACCTTAAAAAAGGTAAAAATCGTATTTCTGTCCAAGTCCTGCGTTGGAGCGATGCTTCCTACCTGGAAGATCAGGATCATTGGCGTATGAGCGGTATTCACCGTGAGGTATTTTTCATGGCTGAACCGAAAGTTCGCATCGCTGATTTTCATTGGCAGGCCACTTTAGATGCTGATTATCAAGATGCCAAATTCTCGCTTCGTCCAAAAGTTGATAATTTTTCAGGCGACAGCATCAACGGTTTTACGCTAAAAGCACAGCTGTATGATAGCAAGAATAAACCTATTCTCGACAAACCATTAGAAAAAGATGCTTCAGCCATCTTTGATGAAATCTATCCGAGGTTGGACAACGTGAAGTTTGGCTTATTGGAAACGACGATCAAAAATCCAAAGAAATGGTCGCCGGAAGAACCTCATCTCTACCGTTTGGTACTGACCCTTTACGATAAGAAAAATCGCTTGCTGGAAGCGAAGACTTGTCAAGTCGGGTTTCGGAATATCGCTTTTTCTCCAAAAGACAGTAAACTTTTGATCAATGGCAAAACCACCTATCTATACGGTGTCAACCGTCATGATCACCATCCCGAACGTGGAAAGGCATTGACACGGGAAGATATGGAAGCCGACATTCGTCAGATCAAGCAATTTAATTTTAATGCGATTCGGACCTCACATTACCCCAATGACCCTTATATCTATGAACTCTGTGACCGCTATGGTATTATGGTGATGGATGAAGCCAATATGGAAACACATGGTCTAGGTGGAAAGCTGATGAACGATCCGGCCTGGCTGGCGGCGCTCAACGAACGGGTTACGCGGATGGTAGAACGTGACAAGAACCATCCCTGCATTATTATTTGGTCGCTAGGGAATGAATCTGGAAGAGGTCCGAACACGGCGTCTATGGCTGCCTGGATCCATGATTTCGACATCACACGTCCTGTACATTACGAACCAGCTATGGGGAGCCATCAGTTGCCGGGCTATATTGACCCTTCAGATTCTCGTTATCCAAAATCCAACGATCACGCGCATCGGATTCAAAATGTAAAGGATCAATATTATGTCGATATCGTGTCGCGGTTTTATCCGGGCATTTTCACCCCCGCGCTCTTACTAAATCAAAATAATGGTGATAATCGGCCTATTCTCTTTGTTGAATATACCCATTCCATGGGCAATTCGACCGGTAACATTCGTGATTTCTGGGATATCTTTCGTGCCCATCCCCGTTTGATCGGTGGTTTTATCTGGGACTATAAGGATCAGGCCTTGATTCGCAAAGATTCCGTTTATGGTAAAGTGCTGGCTTATGGTGGCGATTTTGGTGAAAAGGTGCATAATGGCGCTTTTAGCCTGAATGGCATTACCGACGCTTGGGGACGTCCAAAAGCGGCGATGTACGAAAATAAGCGCATCTATCAGCCTGCAGAGGTCACTTTGGTTGATCCAGAAAAGGCCACGGTACAAGTCAAAAATAGATCAGCGGTGCTCAACCTAAATCATTATGATGCTGTCTTATTATTCCGCAGAAATGGGCTGCTAGTAAAAGAAGTGCCGATATCGGCCATGAATCTGGCCGCAGGCGATTCTGCACAGGTAAGCTTTGCCAAATATTTACCTTTCAAGCGTGCCGCAGATCAGGAATATCAGCTCGATATTCAATTTCGTTTACGGGAAGCGACAGCATGGGGACCAGTTGGATTTGTGGTCTCTTCATCCCAAGTACGCTTGCAGGAACAATCCAATGTCATCCGACCTTTACCTGATAAAGGAGGTAAGCTGATTAAGACAGAAACTACCGATAAGTATTATATCGCAGGCAAGACATTTCAGGTCAGCTTTGACAAATTAACCGGAAGTTTGACTGCGTTTAATTACAAGGGACAGGAAATAATCAAAGATGCCATTCGCCCAAACTTTACGCGGCCGGCTACGGACAATGACCGCCGGGGCTGGAAACCGGAGAAAAAACTAAAATACTGGTATGGCACACCAAAAGTAGTGTCGGTAAACGCGCAGGAAAAAGATCAAGGGTATGAAATACAGACACTGTATGCCCTTGCAGCTGATTCTGCACAGGTAAAAGTGATCTATACGGTGAAAAATCCAGGTATTGTGTCAGTAAACTACCAGTTGCAGGTGAAGGCTGGATTACCTAATATCCCAAAAGTTGGGCTCCAAATGGGTATCAATCCGACATTTGAAGACATCCAATACTATGGCTTAGGGCCGATGGAGAATTATCCTGATCGTGCTTATGGTTTTGACCTTGGTGTCTATCACATGAACATCGATCAATTCATGGAGCATTACCTTTATCCACAGGAAAACGGAAATCGGATGGACGTGCGTTGGATGCACCTTCAAAATAAAAATGCAGGTCTTTTGGTTGTCGGCGAGCAGCCGCTGTATATGAGTGCATGGTCTTATTCACAAAAAGCAATCGTCGAAGCAAAACACTGGTTTAAATTGAAAAAAGAAGATAAGATCACTTTAAATGTCGATTTAAAACAGATGGGTGTTGGCGGAAATGATACCTGGACAGATGTGTCGCAACCGTTGGAAAAATATCAAATTCCGGCAAAAAACTACAGCTATTCCTTTTATCTGATTCCGACAAATTTGAAACAATCGGTCAAGGATTTTGTGCAATACAATTAAATAAATGAAGATTAGTAGGAAGATATCCAGTAAGTAAAGTTAAACCCTGTAGGTGTCGACTAGTTGAAATGACGCAATAAGGGAGATAAATTTAAAAGTGAAAGAAATAGGCTGTCCAACCTTTTGGATAGCTTTAAAGAACAAGATAAGATATGACGAGGATTAAGTTGCTATTAGGGACAAGTCTTCTTTTTGGCTGTTTGAGCGGCAATGCACAGATTAAAGGTATTCCAACGGCATTAGTTCCTTTGGATCAACATTCGTTTGAACAGGCAAAACCATGGGTATTTTGGTACTTTATGCATGCCAGTTACTCCAAGGAAGGTATTGCAGCAGATTTAAAAGCGATGGCGGATAACAACATAAAAGGAGCATATTTGGCCCCTATTAAGGGGAAAACTGATCCGCCGCTTTTCAATCCGCCAACAGAGTCTTTGACACCCGAATGGTGGGATATGTTCAAATATATCGTCGACGAAGCAAAAAAATATGGGGTAAAAATAGCTTTATTGCCGAATGATGGATTTGCAACCGCAGGCGGACCGTGGATCAGTCTAGAGAAGTCGATGCAGAAAGTCGTGCATGCCGATACCGTAATCGATAGCAAGGGCGAGCGGATGCGCAATGTTCAATTGCCACAACCACAAGCCCAACAAGGCTATTACGAAGATATTGCCTTATTTGCACTGCCACTGACACATTCGCCGCGAAAAAGCTTTACGGAGAAGGTTCACGTATCCAACAGCTATGGCGAAGATCTAAAACGACTGGCTGAAAGAGGCAACAAACAAAATTTTGCAGCAGCTGCGCCAGGATGGATCCAATATGCTTTTGAGCGGCCCTTCCCTTGCAATTCATTGAAAATTGAATGGACAGCATCCAACTACCAAGCAAATCGTTTGCAAGTTTGGGCTAGCGATGATGGCCTAAATTTTCGGAAGATTACACAATTAGAATCCCCAAGAATGGGTTGGTTGGACTGGGACAATGGCGTCACACACCTGATTCCCTATACCAGAGCAAAATATTTCCGTTTTGTCTACGATCCCGTGGGCAGTGAGCCTGGAGCCGAAGACCTCGATTCCGGTAAATGGAAACCTTCGCTAAAATTAAACGGCATCAGTCTGTTTGAAGAAGCGCAGGTCAATCAGATCGAAGGAAAGACGGGAGAAATCTGGCGTGTAGGAAAAAACTCTGAACCAAGCACCGTAGCCAAAGACGCTATCGTCGGACAGCAACAGCTTATCCGGTTGCCCAGTCCCGACCAAGCAGGTCGTGTCGACCTGACATTACCTGCAGGAAGGTGGAAAATATTACGGGTGGGACATACCTCCACAGGACATAAAAACGAAACTGCTGGTGCAGGAAAAGGTCTGGAATGTGATAAATTAGACGCGGCTACTGTCGCTTTTCAATTTGACCAGTGGTTCGGGGCAGCTAAAAAACAGGTGGATCCGCAATTATCTAAAGAAGTCCTCACAGTATTTCATATTGATTCTTGGGAATGTGGTAGTCAAAACTGGACCCGAAGTTTTCCGAACGAGTTTTTGAAACGCCGGGGTTATGACTTGACCGACTATCTCCCTGTTTTGACAGGTTGTTTTGTCAACAGTGTAGAAGATTCCGAAGCCTTTTTGCAAGATTACAGACAGACCATCAGTGAGCTGTTGCAGGAGAATGGTTATGCGACATTACGTCAGAAAGCGGATGAATACGGAGTCGAATTTACAGCCGAAGCCACGGCTCCCGTGATGGTCGGTGATGGGCTGGCCCATTTTGCTTCAACCGATCGTCCAATGGGTGAGTTTTGGCTCAGAAGTCCTTCGCACGATAAACCTGCTGATATCCTGGATGCCATTTCTGGAAGCCATATTTATGGCAAACAGGTGACGATGTCCGAAGCCTTTACCCAGATTCGGGCTCAATGGGACGAACATCCACGACTCCTGAAAAGTCTTCAGGATAGAAATTACGCCTTGGGAATCAATAATCTAGTTTACCATGTATATGTCCACAATCCTTGGGTAGACCGCAAACCAGGTATGACCATGGATGGTATCGGAACCTATTTTCAGCGCGATCAAACCTGGTGGAAACCCGGTAAAGAATGGGTGAATTATGCCATCCGGACACAACAACTCTTACAACACGGGGTCCCCGTACGTGATGTAGCTGTGTTTATTGGTGAAGAGATTCCCAGAAGATCCCTGCTTCCAAGTGCTTTGGTCAATGTGCTGCCTGGTATTATCGGTGAAGGCCGTGTCCATCGGACAGATTCTCTGTTGGCCAATGTCGGCTTACCGATGCAGAAAGTTGCGGGGGTGACTACAGGAGCCAATATGTATAGGCCCGAAGATTGGGTTGATCCACTACGCGGCTATGCCTACGATTCCTTCAATCCCGATGCACTATGGAACCAGACTAGGGTGCTAGACGGTAAGGTGATTTTTGCGGACCATATTGCTTACTCTTTACTTGTGATGCCTGGAGAAACAGCATTAAATCCGAATGGTAGCCAGTATTCCCTTCGTACCTTAGAACGCATCAGGAGTCTTGTCAATCAAGGGGCTACGGTGCTTTTTCAAGATATACCACAGACCTGGCGGGGCAAATTGACGGATGAAAAAGCACAACAATATCGCAGTTTGCTTAAAGAATTATTCAGCAATCTCGAGCCATTCACAAATACAACATTACAGGTTAAACAACTCGGAAAAGGGCGGGTGCTTGTTGGACACTATGAATCCAAGGATTTTAGTCCATTAAATATTGTTCCTGATGTGCTGATCAACGAAGGGGACAATCCGCATATTTCTTGGAACCATCGCCGTTTCGATGGCGGCCATTTGTTTTTTGTGGCCAATCAGGACAGCCTAAGGCAAAGAGCGACTTTGTCTTTACGGACAAATAACCGATATGCATACCGTTACGATCCGGTAAGCGACAAACTGGCGGTGCTACCGTTTAAAGTGATCAAGGATAGGACAGTTTTTGACTTGTCATTTGAAGCCTATCAATCCGGCTTTGTGTTAACCACTGATAAAAAGATTGATGTACCAACCTATCAGTTATCCGGGAAAACAGCCTTGACAGAACCGTGGTCATTCACGGCTGATGGGCTGCACAACAAACGAACGCTTAAACAGCAGGAACCTCAGTTTTGGACAAGCAGTACAGACAATGAAACTAGGTACCATGCTGGCTCCGGAAGCTATGAGACAACGTTGCATGTTCATGAAATTGGTAAAAAACAGCGTGCTTATTTGGAGTTTTCAGCGATCGAATCCATGGCTGAAATTTTTGTCAATGAACAGTCTGCTGGTGTCGTCTGGACCAAACCTTATCAGATCGATGTGACTGATTTTATCCGGCAAGGAGATAATAAAGTCAGGGTGAAAGTGTACAACACCTGGGGCAATCGCTTGCTGTACGAAAAAGAAAACCCCGCTGCAGAAAAGAAAATAAAAACGACGGCATCGGACAAGTTTCTGAAAGGCTTGCTGCCTTCGGGCTTGCAGGGGAAAGTTGAATTACTATGGCTAGATGCAAAATAAAGAAATCATGAAAACGAAGCGCAAACTATTGATCCTGGGTCTCTTCTTCGCGACGGCCTGGCAGGTCCAGGCCCAGGAGAAGTCTATTACAAATACTGGCGCAAGCCCTTATGCCGTCCAACAGGCGGTCGATATGGGGGATGTGCAATGGACCAAAGGTTTTTGGGCCGATCGTACAAAGTCATGCTATGAGCAGATGGTGCCACAACTCTGGCACGTTTATACAGATGCTTCGATCAGTCACGCCTATCGGAATTTCGAAATTGCGGCAGGCTTGGAGAAAGGAGAACATACAGGGCCATCCTTTCATGACGGCGATTTTTACAAAACATTGGAAGCTGTCTGCGCAATCTATGCACAGACAAAAGATAAAAAGCTGCTTCACATGCTGGATGAAGTTATTCCCGTTATCCGCAAAGCGCAACGTGCAGATGGCTATATTTATACCAAGGCGACAATTGACCAGCAGCGATCGGGACAAAATATTGAGTTTCAAGATCGGCTGAGCTTTGAATCCTATAATATCGGGCATTTGATGACAGCAGGATGTATACATTATCGGGCGACCGGACAACGTGAGCTGTTGGATATCGCAATCAAAGCCGCCGACTACCTGTATGGATTTTATAAAAAATCCAATCCGACCTTGGCCCGAAACGCGATCTGTCCATCTCATTATATGGGTACTGTAGAACTATATCGGACGACCAAAGACCAAAAATACCTAGAACTTGCCAAGCACTTGATCGATATTAAAGGTGAGATTGAGGATGGTACTGACGACAATCAGGACCGTATCCCATTCCGCAAGCAGCATAAAGCCACCGGACATGCCGTGCGGGCAAGCTACCTCTATGCAGGAGTTGCCGACTTATGCGCCGAGATTGCAGATACCACATTGAGCAACCGCCTTTTTGAAATTTGGGCTGATGTCACTAAGCATAAAATGTACATTACTGGTGGTCTGGGATCGCTGTATGATGGTACCTCACCTGACGGAACTTCCTATAATCCCAGTGAGGTACAGAAAATCCATCAGGCATTTGGGCGGGATTATCAATTGCCAAACTTAACTGCGCATAATGAGAGCTGTGCAAATATTGGCAATATGTTGTGGAATTGGCGCATGGCTAATTTCACGGGCGATGCAAAATACATCGACATATTGGAACTGGCGCTCTATAATAGCGTACTATCAGGGATTAGTTTAGATGGCGACAAATTTTTGTATACCAATCCATTGAGTTATTCATCCGATCTTCCATTCCAGCAGCGCTGGTCGAAAAAGCGGGTTCCTTATATCTCATTATCTAATTGCTGTCCACCCAATATCGTTCGTACGATTGCAGAAGTAGCCAACTATGCTTACGGACTATCCACAGATGCTGTTGCGGTAAACCTGTATGGCGGAAATGAATTGAATACAACATACCAAGGCAAACATATCAGCATTGTACAAGAATCCAGGTACCCATGGGAAGGAACTGCCACCTTCACCTTAAAAGAGTTTCCTTCCGATCATACTTTGAAACTACGGATACCGGGTTGGGCTGGAAAGGCAGAAATATGGAAAAACAAGAATAAAGTAGACGCACCGATCGAGAAAGGCTATGCCCTTTTAGCCGGACCGTTGAAAAAGGGGGACCGCATTGAAATTAGGTTACCCATGGATGTTTCTTTGATGGAATCAAATCCATTGGTCGAGGAAACCCGCAATCAGGTTGCGGTCATGCGTGGACCAATTGTGTATTGTCTGGAAAAGCAGGATGTGGCTGCGGACATCAATATCTTTGATCTAAAAATGAAACAAGGCGAACAGTTCGCGCCAAGACATGAAAATATACTGGGCCAAGATATTGTTCTGTTGGAGGGAAATGCCTATCGGAAAAACAGCACGAAATGGAATTCACTGTACCGGAAAGCATTTGATGGAAAGCCGGAGACTGTTGCGGTACGTTTAGTGCCCTATTTTGCTTGGGGAAACCGTACATTTGGAGACATGAGCGTTTGGATGCCAGTTTTTTAAAGCGATAATTTATGACAATGAAAACTTGTTTTTTTGCGATCGCGTTACTGTTGGCCCAATTGAGTAGCCAGGCGAAAGTACGTTTATCGGCTCTCTTTACCGATGGGATGGTGCTGCAGCAACAAAGTAAAGTCCCAGTATGGGGCTGGGCGGACCCCCAGACAACAGTAACCTTACAGACCTCCTGGAATGGGCAAAAATATCATGCGAAGGTGGACAAGCTTGGCCAATGGAAAATTGTAGTGCATACACCAGCAGCAGGTGGAACTTATCAGATCAAGGTCTCAGAAAAAAATGTGATTGAACTGCACGATATTTTAATCGGTGAAGTTTGGCTGTGTTCGGGCCAGTCGAATATGGAAATGCCTTTGAAAGGCTATCCTGGGCAACCCATCCTCGGCAGTACAGAAGCGATGATGAATTCAAGGGACGATCAATTGCGTATCTATACCGTACCCCGCAATCCCTTGTTACAGCCTGCATCCGATAGCAAGCCAAGTGTTTGGAAAAAAGTCGAACCGCAGTCTGTGGTCGGTTTTAGTGCAACGGCCTACTATTTCGGCCGACAACTGCGCAAAACTTTAGGGGTGCCTGTCGGTTTGATTCATAGCAGCTATGGCGGTTCAAATATCGAAGCCTGGATGGAGGCATCTTGGCTGGCGGATCAGAAAGATATAAAAATCCCAAAACAAGAGGAAGGCTTGAAAGATAAAAATCGCGTACCGACCATGTTATACAATGGTATGATTCATCCCATTGCCGGTTATGGCATTCGAGGTATCATTTGGTACCAAGGTGAGTCCAACTACGAACGCCCGGATCAGTATGAGGTCCTCTTTCCGAGAATGGTCGAAAAATTCCGGTCCTTGTGGGGAAATCATGAACTTCCTTTTTATTTTACACAAATTGCACCATTTGATTACGCTTCACTACCGCCTTATCATTTGGGAGGTAAATATAATTCGGCTTATCTGCGTGATGCACAGCGTAAATCGCTGGATAAAATTCCGTATTCTGCAATGGCCGTCACCTTGGATTTGGGCGAACAGAATTGCATCCACCCATCACATAAACAGCAAAGTGGCGAACGATTGGCCTACCTAGCACTGCACGATAGCTATGGTTTTGAGACGTTAAATCTCAAAAGCCCCCTATATGAAACGTTGGAAATTAAAGGCAGTACAGCGATACTTTCTTTTAAGGATGCACCATTGGGGCTAACAGCATATGGTAAAGAAATAAAGACTTTTGAAATTGCGGGTAAAGATCAGGTTTTTTATCCTGCAGAGGCTGTTTTGAAAGGAAAGACCATTATTGTCGCGTCGCTCAAAGTTGAGGAGCCGGTGGCTGTTCGTTATGCATTTAAAGATTTCGTCGTCGGAGAGGTGTTTGGAGCCAATGGCTTGCCCTTAAGCTCTTTCCGTACAGATGATTGGTAAATAGAAATGATGATTGAAAAACGTATTATAGGCATTATATTCCTAGTAGCAACCTTCTTAAATCCAGCCTGGGCGCAAGAGTTCAACTGGAAGGACTACAATGTAACTTGGTCCAGGCAAAGCAAGAATTCATCTGAATCCATGCCTGTAGGTGGTGGAGATATTGGATTGAACGTTTGGGTGGAGCATGGCGAATTACTTTTGTACTTGGGGAAAACAGGTGCATTTGACGAGAATAATACTTTGTTGAAGCTCGGTCGCATCCGCCTCCATCTATATCCCAACCCCTTTGCAGAAGGAAAATTCCAGCAGGAATTGCAGTTGGATAAAGGTCATATTGTCTTGAAGGGCGAAAGCAGAGGCGTCAAGGCCGAAGTACTGGTTTGGGTAGATGTGTTTAATCCCAATGTACATCTCGAAGTAAGTGCCAATCAGAAGATCAAGGTGGAAGCAGCTTACGAGAGCTGGCGTTTTCAGGATCTGTTTCCTAAGAAGAAGGAAAATAATGCGAATTCTTGGAAGTGGGCACCGCCAAAGCCCGTTGTCACACATAAAGACCAAATTTGCGTTGAGGCTAATAAAATTGTTTTTTATCATCAAAATCAAGATAGTACAGCATTCGATATCGTCGTGGACCAGCAAGGTCTGTCGACTATTAAAGATTCGTTATACAATCCATTAAAAAGCCGGATTTCAGGAGGTCTTTTAAAAGGTGAGAATTTTGAATACGTTGGCCAGCGTGCAGGGACCTATATGAATACACCCTACCAATCCTGGATACTTAAAAGTAAAGCGGCAAAGACCAATCATGCGCTTCAAGTGACCTTGCATGTAGGGCAACACGCAGACCTGCAACATTGGAAAGCAGTACTGGAGGATCTGGCTACGCCCAAACCTACCTTTGTATCCCTCAAACGAGCGACGGAATCCTGGTGGAAAGCCTTTTGGGGTAGAAGTCATATTATTATTCATCCCGGTTCAAAAGATCTCAATAATGAAGCGTGGCAAGCTGGCCGAAACTATCAGTTGTTTCGGTTTATGTTAGCTTGTAATGCCTATGGGGATTATCCGACAAAATTTAACGGGGGTTTATTCACCTATGATCCTGTCACAATTGATAGTACGTTTACGTTCACACCAGATTTCCGCAACTGGGGAGGCGGTACCCATACCGCACAGAATCAGCGCTTGGTCTACTGGCCATTATTGAAGAGCGGTGATTTTGATTTAATGCCGGCACAATTTAAGTTTTACCAACGTCTTTTGAGTAACGCCGAATGGCGATCCAAATTTTATTGGGGACATTCTGGTGCAAGCTTTACGGAGCAGATTGAAAATTTTGGTTTACCCAATCCAGCAGAATACAATTGGAAACGGCCAAAAGATTTCGATAAGGGCCTAGAATATAATGCTTGGTTGGAATATGAGTGGGATACCGTACTGGAGTTCTGCATGATGATGCTGGAAACCGAACGTTACAATAAATCCGATATTCGGGCTTATATACCACTAATCGAGAGCTGCCTACGCTTTTTTGACGAACATTATCAATACCGGGCTCGGCAAAGGGGTAGCAAGGTATTGGACGATGCAGGTCATCTTGTCTTGTATCCGGGTTCTTCTGCGGAAACCTATAAAATGGCCTATAATTCGGCAAGTACAATTGCTGCTTTACAGCAGGTAACCAAAGGATTGCTGGCATTGCCCAAGGGGTATATTCATGCTGATTCACGAGCTTATTTTCAGGGGTTTTTGACTAGAATCCCCCCTTTGCCACAGCGTGAACTCGGGGGCAAAAAAATGCTGGCTCCAGCGCAGCTATGGGCCCGGATCAACAATACCGAATCCCCGCAGCTATATCCTGTATATCCTTGGGGAATTTATGGTATCGGTAAAGCAGATATCGATATTGCCCTCAATACGTACACCTATGATCCCGATGTGCTTAAATTCAAAAGCCATGTTGGCTGGAAGCAGCATAATATCTTTGCTGCACGCCTTGGGTTGACCGACGAAGCGAAGCAACTGACCCTCTCGAAACTAAAAAATGCCGAACGGCGATTCCCCACCTTTTGGGGGCCAGGGTTTGATTGGGTTCCGGATCATAACTGGGGTGGTTCGGGCATGATCGGCTTGCAGGAAATGCTTTTGCAGGTAACAGATGATAAAATTTATCTTTTTCCAGCTTGGCCCAAAGATTGGAATGTGGATTTTAAACTACATGCGCCGGGGCAGACTACCGTTGAAGGAAGATTAAAGGACGGTAAATTATTGGAGCTAAAAGTTTTTCCAAAAGAAAGAGAAGCGGCAATTGTCAACCTATTGCAATAGCCGCTTCGAAATTGTTAGCGAAACAACATCGCGTATTAACCCATTGTAACCATTAAATCGAGCGCTGAAAAATAAGAAAATAGACGTTTGATTCCTTGACTCCTAGGTCAATACACGCGATGTCTAAAATATTAATAAAGGGGCTATCCAAGAAGATCGGATAGCCCCTTTTGTTTTTTTTTATACAAAATCGGGTCGTTCATAACAGTGCATAACAGTTCTGAAAAACCAAAGAATTATCTTAGTTGCTAAGAACCTAAATAACGTTTATATGAATGCAGTTTTCGGAGTTATATTTCATTTCATAGGCGGATTCGCTTCTGGAAGTTTTTATGTGCCGTACAAGAAAGTAAAAGGATGGTCCTGGGAATCCATGTGGATTCTAGGCGGACTTTTTTCGTGGATTATTGTTCCGCCCATAGCGGCAATGTTGACGATACCCAATTTTATTGAGATTATTAAAAGTGCGAATAACACGATATTAGGTTACACATTTTTGTTTGGTTTGCTTTGGGGCATCGGCGGTTTAACTTATGGTCTTGGTGTACGCTATCTTGGAGTATCTTTGGGTAGCAGTATTATTTTGGGCCTGAGTATGGTGTTTGGTTCTTTAATGCCCAGCATTTATTATTTTTTTAATAAAGCAGAAGGCAAGCATGGCATAGATTATTTTTTTACAACCCAATCCGGTATTTGTATTCTCCTTGGTCTTTTAGTCTGTGTGCTTGGTGTATATCTATGTGGTAAGGCAGGTGTTTCTAAAGAGAAACATATAACCTCCCTATCCACAGCGAGCAAATCCGATTATAATTTTGGTTTAGGAATTGTAGTAGCTATTGTTTCAGGGATACTAAGTGCTTGTTTCAATTTCGGTATTGAAGCCGGAAAACCTATGGCCGATGTGGCAAATACATTATGGAAGTCTGTTAATCCAAACCAAGGCGAATTTCTTTACCAGAATAATGTCACCTACATTGTGATACTTTGGGGCGGGTTTACAACAAACTTCCTATGGTGCCTTTATTTGTTGATTAAAAACAAAACGTTTTCGGACTATACGAAATCAAAAGCACCGATAGGAAAGAATTTCCTTTTATGTGCTTTAGCAGGAACCACCTGGTATTTACAGTTTTTCTTTTACGGTATGGGAGAAAGCCGTCTTGGAAACGGCGCTAGCTCTTGGATCCTACACATGGCCTTTATCATTCTTATTTCCAATGCATGGGGCGTAGTGCTCAAGGAATGGAAAGGTGTCGATCGTTCGACGTATCGTTCAATCATAGGAGGAATTCTAACCATTATCATCTCTATTTGCATTGTAGGGTTTGCGAAGACATTAGAAAATTAATATTTAAATATAGAAGCAGTGAAAACGTACAAACATGTCAATTATTTATGGGACGATGAGAAAGCTCAGGCACTAAGGGGTGATGAAGTAGCTTTGTTATTATATCGTTCAAATATTCTAGGTGCAGATTTAAGAATCACAAATTATGGTGGCGGGAATACATCTTGTAAAGTAGTGGAAAAAGATCCCTTGACGGGAGAAGAAGTAGAGGTGATGTGGATTAAAGGGTCTGGTGGAGATATCGGAACGTTGAAAAAGTCAGGTCTTGCAGCGCTTTATTTACAACGTCTTCGCAATTTGGAAAATGTCTATCGTGGTCTTGAACATGAAGATGAAATGGTTGAGTTATTTAACCATTGTATCTACGATTTAGCATCAAAAGCACCTTCTATCGATACACCTTTACATGGGTTTCTGCCGTTTAAACATATAGATCACCTCCATCCAGACGCTGCAATTGCGATTGCAGCGGCGAAAGATGGAAAGAAAATAACCCAAGAATTGTTTAATGGAACGATAGGATGGGTGGAGTGGCAACGCCCAGGGTTTGACTTAGGTTTGCAGTTGCGTGCATGTTTAGAAGAAAACCCAGGTATCCGCGGTATTATGTTGGGCTCACATGGCTTATTTACTTGGGGAGATACGGCTTATGACTGTTATATCAATTCCTTGGACGTCATCGAAGCTTGTGCGGAATATCTTGAGCAAAACTATGGTAAAAAAGCGCCTGTATTCGGGGGGCAGCAAGTAACTAGTCTCAACAAGGAAGAAAGAAATGCACAAGCAGCCAAGCTCGCTCCTGTTTTAAGAGGTTTTTGTTCCAGTGAGCGCCACATGATCGGGCATTTTACAGATGATGAGCGCGTATTGGAATTTATCAATTCAAATGATTTAGAACGTTTGGCTCCGCTTGGTACCAGCTGTCCGGATCACTTTTTAAGAACGAAAATTCAGCCATTGGTATTGAATTTGGATAAATCACAAGATTTAGACAACGTGGAGGAGTTAAAAGCAAATTTAACGCCCTTATTTGACGAATACCGTGAGATGTACGCGCAATATTATGAAAGCTGCAAACATGAAAATAGCCCGGCAGTGCGGGATAAAAATCCGGTAATTGTTCTCTACCCTGGAGTAGGAATGTTCGCATTTGCGAAAGACAAACAGACAGCACGCGTAGCAGCAGAGTTCTATACCAATGCAATCAATGTTATGAAAGGAGCAGAAGCAGTGAGTGAGTACACCGCTTTGCCCCGTCAGGAAGCATTCGATATTGAATATTGGTTATTGGAAGAAGCCAAGCTTCAGCGTATGCCAAAGCCAAAAGCTCTGTCAGGGAAAATTGCTTTGGTCACTGGAAGTGGGGGTGGTATCGGTAAAGCGATTGCAAAAAAGATGGCACAAGAGGGGGCTGTTATCGTGTTAAATGATATCAACACAGAACGTTTGGAGTCAAGCAAAGCCGAGTTTGTAGCCGAGTTTGGAAAAGATGCAGTCATCGCTACGAGCCTCGACGTAACCAATGCGAATTCGATCAAAGATGCTTTGAAAGATGCTACGCTAGCATTTGGTGGTATTGATATTGTGGTCAACAACGCCGGATTATCGATTTCGAAAACAATCGAAGATCATACGGAGAACGATTGGGACTTGTTATATAATGTACTGGTAAAAGGTCAATTCCTTGTTACTCAAGGAGTGACTTCATTATTAAAAGGCCAAGCAATCGGCGGTGATATCATCAATATCGTCAGTAAAAATGCCTTGGTCAGTGGTCCAAACAATACAGGATACGGAAGTGCAAAAGCGGCACAATTGCATTTAAGCCGTTTATGTGCAGCAGAATTAGGTCCGGCAGGCGTACGCGTGAACGTGGTTAACCCGGACGCCGTTATTTCAGACAGTAATATCTGGGCCGGCGGATGGGCCGAAGGTCGTGCTAAGGCTTATGGTATCACGGTAGCCGAATTGCCAGCCTATTATGCAAAGCGAACTTTATTGAATCAGATCATTCTTCCGGAGGATATTGCGAACGCTTGTTTCGCCTTTGTGGGCGGACTGTTGAGCAAGTCTACTGGAAATGTGTTAAACGTTGACGGAGGCGTTGCAATGGCGTTTGTACGCTAATTTTTATATCTTTAGGTGTCGTGTTTAGAAAGGGAAAAATTAAGGCGACACCTAAAGAATTTTTAGACGATAACCAATAATATTATGATTCTTGATAAACAAATTATAGATCAGCACAATAACCAATTAGCGGAGAAACATACACGAGCTTTTGACTACGTATCGGCAAATATTTCAGACACAGCGGAAATCTTGGACAAACTCCAGAAATTTCAAATTGCCATCCCAAGCTGGGCATTAGGAACAGGTGGTACTCGATTTGGACGGTTTTCCGGAGCGGGTGAGCCCGGAACGTTGGAACAAAAGTTAGAGGATGTAGGCTTATTACACGCGCTCAACAAATCAAGCGGTGCTATTTCCTTACATATACCTTGGGATATCCCTTCGGATGCAGAAAAAATCAAATCATTGGCATCTAAACTCGGCATTGCATTTGACGCGGTGAATTCCAATACATTTCAAGATCAATCAGGTCAGGAGCATAGTTATAAATTTGGTTCATTACATCATGTCGATCCAAGCGTTCGTCAGCAAGCAGTAGATCATAACATCGAAGTTATCAATTATGGTAAAGCGGTCGGTTCTAAAGCCTTAACAGTTTGGTTGGCTGACGGATCATCTTTCCCAGGACAATTGAATTTTAGAGAGGCTTTTCAAAATACCTTATCAAGCCTACAAGAAATATATAAACATCTACCCGAAGACTGGAAACTTTTTGTTGAGTACAAAGCATTTGAACCCCATTTCTACTCCATGACGATTGGCGATTGGGGGCAATCTCTGCTGTTGGCCAATAAGTTAGGTCCCAAAGCATATACACTGGTTGATTTGGGACACCATCTGCCAAATGCAAACATTGAACAAATTGTCTCTTTATTGTTGATGGAAGGCAAATTAGGTGGATTCCATTTTAATGATAGTAAGTATGCAGATGATGACCTGACAGCAGGTAGTATCAAGCCATATCAACTGTTCTTGATCTTTAATGAACTGATCGATGGTATGGATGTGAAAGGTATTGATCATGCCAGCGGATTGGGCTGGATGATTGATGCCTCGCATAATCTGAAAGATCCACTGGTAGACCTTTTACAGTCAGTGGAGGCCATTAAGATTGCTTATGCTCAAGCATTGTTGGTCGATCGAAAGGCATTGAAACAGGCGCAGCAAGCAAACGATATCGTGAAGGCACAGGAAATCCTGCAGGATGCATTCCGTACCGATGTCAGACCGCTTGTTGCAGAAGCAAGACGTAGAAGTGGAGCGGCGCTGAATCCCGTTCAATTATTTAATGAAGAAAATTTACGGGCCAAACTTATCGAAGAACGCGGAAAGAACTCCGTCGCTACCGGTTTGTAACGAGGGAAAAGGAATGAGGGGAAAACCAATACCAGTAGTCGCCATATTCGACGTTGGAAAGACCAACAAAAAGTTATTTCTCTTTAATGAGCAGTATCAGATTGTTTTCGAAAGGTCTGCCCGTTTTTTAGAAACTACTGATGAAGATGGTGATAGTTGCGAAAACCTGGAGAGTTTACGTTTGTCCGTTTTCGATTCCTTGCACGAGGTATTTCGAAAAGGCGAGTTTGAAATTAAAGCGATTAATTTTACGTCCTATGGCGCAAGTTTCGTCTATATTGATAAAGATGGTCGGCCTTTAACGCCACTATATAACTATTTGAAAGAATATCCAAAGAAATTGTTGGATTCTTTTTATGCACAGTATGGCGGAAAAGATACCTTAGCGTTGGAAACCTCGTCTCCGAGTTTGGGAAGTCTAAATTCTGGATTGCAGATCTATCGTATATTTAAATTAAAGCCGGCAATATATAAGGAGGTGAAATGGGCATTGCATCTTCCGCAATACCTGAGTTATTTGATTTCAGGCCAAGCATATTCTGATATGACAAGTATAGGCTGTCATACCGCACTTTGGGATTTTAACCAAAATAATTACCATCAGTGGGTGCTTGATACAGGCATTATTCAAAAAATGGCACCTATTGTGCAGGGTGACCAATTGTTCAGGGCAACATTTCCTGGCAGTGGTTATCTTGTAGGTAGTGGGCTGCATGATAGTTCTTCAGCTCTCATCCCATACTTGTTGAATTTTCATGAACCTTTTGTGTTGATTTCAACGGGTACCTGGTGCATTTCATTCAACCCATTTAACGAACAACCGTTGACTAAAGAAGAGCTGCATGAAGACTGCTTACAATATATGACTTACACCGGTAAACCAGTTAAAGCATCACGCCTATTTGCGGGTTATGAACATGAAGAACAAGTCAAACGTATTGCAAATTTCTTTCAGGTTTCAACGGGCAAGTTCAAGCAAATTGGGCTGCAATGGAATATTATAGAAAAATATCAAGCGTTAGATATATCGGATGAGCTGTCGGCTTTTTCATCCATTGATTTGAGCCATTTTAATGATTATACCGAAGCTTATCATGTTTTTATGATGCATTTGGTAAAAGCACAGATCAAAGCAACCTCTTTGGTGTTACAGAACAACGGTGTTCAACGCATATTCGTTGATGGCGGATTTAGTAAAAATATAATATACATGACGCTATTGGCCCAAGCTTTTCCAAATAGTGAGGTTTTTGGAGCGTCAATGGCACAGGCTACGGCACTAGGAGCTGCCTTGGTCATTCATGAGCATTGGAATACGCAGGCTATGCCAAATGACATGATCGAGTTGCGCTATTTTAGGGCCAAACAGCAAACGCATATATAAAAGGTAGTTTGTGCAAATAAGAATCTAGTTTTTTTTTATTGGTTATCGTGAAAGGTCAGGCACTTTGTTGTCTGGCCTACTTTTTATTTTCTAGCGTATGAACAAATAACCAGTAAGAGTTTCTCGCCACTTTAACAATATTAAAAGGGGATTCCAAACGGGGAGTAAAGTCCTGAACAGATGGCGAGCAGGAAGAACTGGGGAAATTAAATTTGAGATTCCAAATTATAAAATTTAAAGATGAAGAAAGTTGCAACGGTTGTTTTTTTTGTGCTGTTCTGTCAGGTATTGTTCGCCGAACATATTGTGAAGGAATTTAGCTTTGGTGATACTAAAAAACAGCGGGCTGTAATTGCGCTGAAGCAAGCCCTCCCGTATACGGAGGCCAAAGGGTATGGCTTTGAGTTTTTTACAGAAAAAAATGTAAGAATCGATCGAAAGAGTAAACATCTTTTTAGCGATAAACCATTCTACTTTTCTGTGAAAGTTCCTGAAGGGAATTACAAAATTACGATTAGTTACGATGGCTTAAGCGATAAACCCTACCAGAGCACGGTGCGGTCAGAATCGCGTCGGTTACAAATAGAAAATCAGGAAGTAGTGCCAAATAAATGCGTACAGAAAACGTTCATCGTACATCTTAAAGATCCCAAGATTTCATCAGGCGGAAGGGTGGAATTGAAGAAGCCCCGGGAGCAGCAAAAGTTAGACTGGGATGATAAGTTAACTTTGGAGTTTCAGCAAACGAATTGTATTTCGGCTATTCGCATTGAAGCGATGAGCAATGTCACAACGGTCTTTTTAGCAGGAAATTCTACGGTCGTGAATCAAGAAGATGAGCCATGGGCTTCTTGGGGACAGATGATTCCCCGCTTTTTTGATGCAGGCGTTGCTATTGCTAATCATGCCGAATCTGGGTTAGCATTAAGTTCGTTTTTATCCTCAAGAAGATTGGATAAAATTTTATCTGTAGCCAAAAATGGAGATTATCTATTTATCGAATTTGGGCACAATGATCAAAAGCAAAAGGGAGAAGCTGCTGGAGCATATAAAGGTTACAGTGAACGATTGCGTTATTTTGTCAATGAATTTAGAGCAAAGGGTGGTATTCCCGTTATTCTCACTTCGACAGCACGACGTTTATTTGATCAACAGGGAAATTTAGTTCATACTTTAGGAGACTTTCCAGATGCTGCACGTAAAGTTGCGGCAGAACTTCAAGTCCCTTTGATCGACCTTAATAACAAGACCAGTATATTTTATGAAGCATTGGGCGTTGAAGGTTCCAAGAAAGCATTTGTTCACTATCCCGCTTCTACTTTCCCAAATCAGGAAAATGCATTGGCTGATAATACCCATTTTAACCCGTATGGTGCTTATGAGATTGCAAAAATGGTATTAATGGGAATTAAAGAAAATAAGCTTGTTATTTCCGGTAATATGGTAGATTTTAACGGGTTTGATCCATACCACCCCGATGATTTTAAGACTTGGTATTGGCCTCCAAGTTTGATCAATAGTGTTTTAAAGCCGGATGGCAATTAGTTTTGTACTGATCTTCTTTAGCGAGAATTGAATGGGATCATAACATATCGATGACTCTTCATTATTTTGAATATGAAGCTTGTTTTTTATAAATGTAATATTTACATTTATAATTATTTCTGATTAATTATAACCAATGGAACGAGCTATTTTCACATTAAGAGCCTGCTCTTTTTTTCTTGCAAAAGCAATTTGTTTTTTTTGTCTGTTTTGGATTTTCAGTACACCCGCATATGCCTATAGCAGCACGATTTCTGAACCGGATTCAGCCTATCTCTTTGCTTATGCAAAACATAAGAATGCTGGTAGAGAAGGGTTATTATATGCCTGGAGTTTGGACGGAAAACAATGGAACGCTATTGGAACAGAACTTGCATTTGTGAAATCAGATTATGGACGTTGGGGATCAGAAAAACGGATGATAAATCCGGTGTTGTTTCCTCGAAATGGCGGGGGGTGGTCTTGTGCGTGGCAATTAAGTCCTGAAAATAATGGGCCATATGCCTATACTTTTACAACTGATTTTTTTAATTGGGGCAGGCAAGACTATTATGTCGAATTAAATGATTTGGATAAATCAATGGTTTCGCTTGTAAAAAACAGTTTGTTGGACCGTGAGATTATTTCCATTAATGGCGAAAGTTTACGTGGAACGAAGCTGAAAGTTACATGGTCTGTAATTAAGAATTGATTAAACACTATGATCTTGCTCTGCTTAAGCAAAAGCAATGGTCCGAACGAAGTGTTGACGATGATGTACGCTTTGCAGGCTTAAAACCCTTGGATGTTAAGTTAACCCCAAAGATCGGACAAAGCAAGTCCATCAGCGATATGTTGGTAGGTGTATTTTTTGAAGATATTAATTATGCAGCAGACGGAGGTCTCTATGCGGAATTGATTCAAAATAGAGATTTTGAATATAAATTGAGCGATAAACAAGGGCATGACAAAAATTGGAACGAGAAAACAGCTTGGAGTATGGATGGATCGGGACAATTTCATATCGACAGTATCAATCCCATTCATCCCAATAATAAGCATTATGCGAGGTTACAAGGCGCGGGTATACTAAGAAATATAGGCTACGATGGGATTGCTCTGCATAAAAACGAACGCTATGATCTTTCATTTTTTGGACGGGGCACTGCGGGTAAAGGGCGTCAACTAAAAATCCGGATAAGTACACAAGATGGAAAGATCCTTGATGAAAAATCCCTTGTTGTTGACAGCAAAAACTGGAAAAAATATCAATTGGTATTGACAGCCAATGCGACCTGTAAGGATGCCGTATTGGAATTTGTATTTACAGATCGACAACAATTGGATTTGGACCTGATTTCCTTATTCCCTCAAAACACCTTCAAAGGACGTAAAAATGGATTACGTAAAGATTTAGCCGAGGCTATTGCAGCTTTGAATCCACGTTTTGTTCGTTTTCCGGGAGGCTGTTTAGCACATGGCGATGGTATCGACAATATCTACCATTGGTCCAATACTGTAGGACCTTTAGAAAGCCGTGTGCCACAACGCAATATGTGGGGATATCACCAAACTGTTGGTTTAGGATATTATGAGTATTTTCAATTTTGTGAAGATATAGGTGCCTATGCTGTCCCGGTAGTGGCGGCTGGGGTACCCTGTCAAAATTCAGGCGCTCACGGTCATCCATTGGGCGGGCAACAATGTGGTATTCCAATGGAAGATATGGATGACTATATCCAGGAAGTGCTCAATCTGATCGAATGGGCCAATGGGGATAAAAATAGCACCTGGGGAAAGGTACGTGCAGCAGCTGGACATCCAGAACCATTTCATCTCAAATATATTGGCGTGGGTAACGAAGATTTAATATCGAATGTTTTTGAGGAGCGTTTTACGATGATTTACAATGCTATCCGTGAAAAATATCCCGATATACAGGTTATTGGAACGGCGGGGCCATTTTTTGAGGGAACCGACTATGTTGAGGGCTGGAAAATTGCCGATAAATTAAGCGTACCTATTATGGACGAACACTATTACCAGACACCCGGATGGTTTATTCATAATCAAGATTTCTACGATAAATACGATCGGAATAAAGCGCAGGTTTATTTGGGCGAATATGCCGCTCATATCGAAGGACGTGCAAGTACCTTGGAAGTGGCATTAGCCGAAGCCGCATATCTCACTGCATTGGAAAGAAATGGTGATATCGTTAAGATGGCTTCCTATGCACCGCTGTTAGCCAAAGATGGCTATACACAATGGCGCCCCGATCTTATTTATTTCAACAATACCGATGTGAATTTAACGCCATCCTATTATGTACAGCAATTATTCGGTCGTAATAATGGAACGGAATATGTTCCTGTGGAAGCCAGCTATTCTAATACTGCCGTTGAGGTACAGAAGCGCGTGGCATTTTCTATTGTTAAGGATCCTAAAGATCAATCAATCATTATAAAAATGGTCAATGTTTTGCCTGTTGCCGTCAACATGGAATTGGAACTAGCTAAATTCAACCTAGAAACTGAGCCTGCTGTTGTTGCGCAGCTCACAGGAGAGTTGAAGAGTACAACAGCGAAGCCCGAACAAAAGAGCGTGCCAGTGGAAAAGCTTAAAAACCAGCAATTGCCACCTTATTCGTTAACCATCATTCGAATTCCATCGCGTGCAAAATAGCCCAATTCAACTCCTATGAAACCGCTAGTTGTGCAGAAAAGTATATGTTAGTTTTTATTCATCTCTATTTGGCAAAAATGAAAAAACAATTTCTAGTTACCCTATTCGTTCTTTTAACTTACCTGGTTAAGGCGCAATCTCCCGTATACCTTTTTTCGTATTTTGTAGATAATGGCACTGATGGATTACATCTAGCTTATAGTTTGGATGGTTTGAAATGGGAACCATTGAATCAGGGAAAACCTTTCTTAACACCAACAGTAGGAAAAGATAGACTGATGCGCGACCCCAGTATTTGTCAGGGGCCCGATGGGACCTTTCATCTGGTATGGACAACAGGTTGGTGGGACAAAATTATCGGATATTCTTCCTCCAAAGACCTTAAGCAGTGGACCCAACAAAAAGCAATACCAGTCATGGGAGATGAACCAGATGCAAAAAATGCATGGGCTCCCGAACTTTTTTACGACAACGCGACGAAAGAATATTATATCATTTGGGCCACGACAATTCCTGGTCGCCACAAAGAGGTACCGACTAGTGCTAGTGAAAAAGGATTAAACCACCGGATGTATAGCGTTACGACGAAAGATTTTAAAACTTTTTCAAAAACTAAGTTATTTTTTGATCCCGAATTTAGTGTGATCGACGCGGCCATTATACAACAAGCCAATAAGGAATATATGATGGTGCTGAAAAACGAAAACTCTAATCCGCCGGAGAAAAACATCCGAATCACGGCAACAAAGAATTTAGCCAAAGGATTTCCAACTACTGTCTCTAAACCAATCACAGGCGATTATTGGGCGGAGGGGCCTGCTCCGCTGCAAGTAGGGGAGTATATATATGTATATTTCGATAAATACCGCGATCATAAATATGGTGCTGTTCGTAGTAAAGATGGTATCAACTGGGAAGATGTCTCGGATCTGGTGAGCTTTCCTAAAGGCGTTCGTCATGGAACAGCTTTTACGGTAAATCCAACCGTTTTATCCAATCTATTAGCATTGAAAAGATAGTTGAGAATAACAGTTGTCATCTTAATTATAGCGATATTAATAAAAAAGGTTTTCAAACGGGGAGAATGAAAACCTTTAAAATAACCAATTAATCCTAAATATATGATGAAAAATATCATGCTTTGCTATTGGCTTTCCCTTTATTTATCCCATCTCATCTACATCATAACATACGTACAGGCCAATTAAATTGATAAACTACCGATTCAATACAGCAAGTTTACGTAAACCAAATGAACTTGTCATCCTGTGCTGTACTGTTCCAAAAGTATGGGGTTAGATCTGAAACCATTCAGGTAAGTTCAGGACACTGGTGCGTCTTGAATTTTTTATTTTAGGAGTTTGCTAACCCAAATGAATAAACCGATGCTTAAAATTCGAATTGTCTTCTTTGCTTTGCTATACGTTATGATAGTACATAGTGCCTCAGCACAAACGATGAAGCAAATACACTATCTCTCAGGAACGGACAATGTTCATACGGTCAATTGGGACTTCTGGGTAACTGGGGGACGTAAGGCTGGAAAATGGGATAAGATTGCGGTTCCCAGTCATTGGGAACAACAGGGATTTGGGGCTTATAACTATGGTCGGGACTATGTGACTTATGGCAAGAACTTCATTTTTCACGATGAGAAAGGTTTGTACCGGCATCAATTTACTGTTCCAAAAAACTGGAAAGGTAAAAAAATATACCTTGTGTTTGAAGGTTCGATGACCGATACCGAAGTTAAGATCAACGGTAAGCTAGCTGGAGATATCCACCAAGGTGCTTTCTATCAGTTTAAGTACGATGTCACCGACAAGATCAGCTTTGACAAGCCCAATATATTAGAAGCGACTGTATCAAAAATGTCTTCTGACAAATCTGTTAACAATGCGGAGCGCCTTGCAGATTATTGGATTTTAGGCGGTATTTATAGACCTGTATACCTCGAGGCGACACCACAAGAGCATATCAGTTGGATAGCTATCGACGCCAAAGCAGATGGAACTTTTCGAAGCAACGTGCATTTAGAAAGTTTGTCTAAAGCCAAAAATCTACAGGTGGAGATCAAAGATCTGAAGGGCAACGTGATCGCAAATCAGAAGTTCCCGATTATGGCGAAAGATTCGGTAAAATTGATCGAAATGAAAGTGGAAAAGCCGTTGTTGTGGACAGCGGAGACGCCAAACTTGTATCAGGTCACGTACACCCTATGGTATGGGAAGAATAAAGGATATCAATCTCAAGATCGTTTTGGTTTTAGAACGATCGAAGTTCGCGAAGGAGATGGTATCTATGTCAATGGTGTAAAAGTGAAGATGAAAGGTGTCAATCGTCATGTATGGTGGCCCGAAACTGGACGATCTGTAAACGCAGAATTGGATCTGAATGATGTTAAACTGATCAAAGAAATGAACATGAATGCGGTACGCTGTTCGCATTATCCGCCAGATAGATCGTTTTTGGCCTATTGCGATTCATTGGGCTTATATGTTTTGGATGAATTGGCTGGCTGGCAAAAAGCATACAGTACCGTTGTGGGTAAAAAGTTGGTGCGAGAAATGGTTATTCGAGATGCTAACCACCCTTCCATTATACTTTGGAGCAACGGCAATGAAGGCGGGCATAACAAAGAACTTGTTGATGAGTATAAAAAATATGATCTTTCGGCAAGAACGGTAATTCATGCACATCATAGACCTGGGAACGCCATCAATGGAATCGATTGCAACCATTATGAAGACTTTTATTCAACAAAAAAAATTCTGGAAGGGCCAAACATTTACATGCCGACTGAATTTCTCCATGCACAGGACGATGGCGGCGCCGCAGCAGGATTAGCGGATATATGGGAGTTGCACTGGAATGCCAAATTAGGTGCAGGCGGATTTATTTGGGATTTTGCAGATGAAGGTATTGTGCGTACAGATTTCAATAATGCGATTGATGTCAACCGCGTAAATGCCCCCGATGGAATCCTTGGGCCACATCGCGAAAAAGAGGGAAGTTTCTATGCTATTCGGGAAATCTATTCACCTGTGCATATTACGATGAAGAAATTACCTGCCGACTTCAATGGAACTATTCCGGTGGAAAATCGTTATCACTTTACCGACCTAAAAGATTGCAGGTTTGTGGGTAAATTGATTACTTATAAACAACCCTATGCCGAAGAAGCAGGGGTGGACTCGGTGTTGAATCTAAAGATAAATAGCCCTGTATTGGCGCCGACTCAAAAAGGAAACGTGCAGTTGAATTTACCGAGCAATTGGAAACAATATGATGCGCTAATATTGATGGCAATTGACCCACATGGGGAGGAAATTTATACTTGGACATGGCGTATCAAATCCAATCTGGTTCTTACAGCTGAAATTCTACCTTTAAAATCTTCTACCGATGTTGAAGCGAAAGAGGACAGTGTGAATTATATCCTTAAGGCAAATGGAATAACAGCTTTTATCTCCAAAAAAACAGGATTATTGGTTGATCTGGCCAATGATTATAGCATGAAATTAGCTTTTAATAATGGCCCGGTGCTTATTGATGGACAGTCGGAGCTGAAAAGTGCTAAACGTTGGCAAGATGGAAAAAATGAAGTTGTTGAGTTTATGTTTGATGGCAATCTAAGTTTTATCCGTTGGACGATGCGGCCAGACGGCTGGTTGAAACTTGATTATGCTTACGATATGGAAAAAACGGTGCCTTATGCCGGAGTAAGCTTCAACTTTCCTGAAAACTATATTATTGGGGCCAAATGGCTCGGTAATGGCCCTTATCGTGTATGGAAGAATAGGATGCACGGTGTTACCCTAAATACATGGGAAAAAATGTACAATGATGGAAAAGCCGGTATTGGTCCATGGGCATTTCCTGAATTTAAAGGCTACTTCTCCGATGTTAGCTGGGTACAATTCAATACCGTGCAAGGCAAGTTTTTGGTCGCAACAGATCAGGAAGATTTATTTGTGCGACTGTTCGAGTTTTACGGAATTTCCGGCCCTAAAGGATATCCGCAATTGCCGTCTGGAGATATTTCTTTTTTAGATGCTATTCCTCCTATTGGAATAAAACTGGCATTGGGAATTAATGGAAATGCTGCCGTGAATGGACCCGCGGGTGAGCTTAATCAAATGGATAAAAGGATTAACCGGACACTCTATTTTTACTTTGGAACCCCAAAAGGCGAAAAAGAAAATACACAATTTGTGATGCCGAAGGTTAATGTGTTGACAGATTAAAAGAATAATGCATAAAAAAGGTGTACCCCTAATAGTATGTATTCTTTTCAATAATGCTTATTTAGGTTTCTTGACCCCAAAAAGGTTGTACTTTATTCACTTTTATCGCTATTCGTGTAGGAAAAATCATTGGCGTATTTATTTTGAATAGCAGTTGATGTTGTTTTTTTAAGATGTTCATCCTTCAATTGTACGGTCTGAATTGGAAGTTCGGGATTGCCATTGATCTTCTAATTTTACCAAGCAAGACAGTACAAGGTGGTTTGGATATACTTTCTTAAGGATAAGGTATTACCAAATCCATACCATCTCCTAACTGCAAGCGGATTGTTAAAAAGGTGAAAGCATAGTGAATCGACCTTTAAAGGTGGACTCAACGTGGACTCACTGTGCACTCAACGTGGTTGCAGTTAGGAGTTGGTAATAAGTTGGTATGGAGTTGAGGATTCTATAACAAATATATTACGAATGGCGTTGAATCCCTGTTTTTAACCTTATTATACATGAAAACGAGCACTTTCTGACTGTATTGTCTGGTTTGTTCAGGATACTACAGGATGGCTCTTGTTAAAAATGTTGATACTTTTAAAACGAGCTACTTATTAAGCATTCTTAAATACGCTAATCAATTCGAAGTCATTGTCTACATTTTTTAATTAAGCTGTAGACAAGCGTGGAAACAAGACTTAAAATAAAACTAAATATGATGAAAAAATTCTTTCGATTTTTACTCCTGCTTACATCAATTGCGATCTTGTCCAATGCACATGCGCAAGGCAAGTTTCCGGACGGAACAGCAATCTCAAAATGGTTTGAGACTGTAAAATCGACTGAGATCGAAACGCTCGGAAAGAAATTTATCGTCACAGATTTTGGTGTTGCGTCAGATAGCACCATCGTGCAAACTGCCAAAATTCAACAGGTTATTGATAAGGCCTATACCAGCGGTGGAGGTGTAGTCATAGTGCCTAAAGGTGTCTACCTGAGTGGATCCTTATTTTTTAAACCTAATACACATTTACACCTTGAAGAAGGAGCTGTACTGAAAGGAAGCGATGATATTGCGGATTTTGCGCTAGCGGAGACTAGGATGGAAGGGCAAACAGTGAAGTATTTTTTGGCGCTTGTCAATGCAGACCAGGTGGATGGATTTACAATTTCGGGTAAAGGTACACTCGATGGAAACGGGTTACGCTACTGGCGATCCTTCTGGCTTAGGAGACAGTTTAATCCACAATGCACAAATATGGACGAGATGCGTCCACGTTTACTTTATGTGTCCAACAGCAAGGATGTACAGGTTTCCGGCATTCGCTTGATCAATTCACCTTTTTGGACCTCACATTATTATAAATGTGAAAATCTCAAATTGATCGGTTTGCACATTTCGGCACCAAAGGAACCTGTGAAAGCACCTAGTTCAGATGCGATTGATTTGGATGTCTGCCGCAATGTATTGATTAAAGATTGTTACTTATCCGTTAATGATGACGCCATTGCATTAAAAGGTGGTAAAGGGCCAAAGTCTGATAAAGATCCTAACAATGGCCCCAATTCAAATATTATTATTGAGAACTGTTTCTTTGGTTTTTGTCATAGTGCACTGACTTGTGGTAGTGAATCTATTCATAGTTACAATGTGATTTTTAGGAACAATACCTTAGATAAAGCACGTAAGCTACTGCAATTAAAAATGCGCCCCGATACACCTCAGGAATATGAAAACATTCTGATCGAAAATATTAAGGGAAATGTCAATAGTATGTTGTTTATCAAACCTTGGACTCAGTTTTTTGATTTGAAAGGCGAGAAAGATATCAAAATGTCTTATGCAAAAAATATTGTTTTGCGCAATATTGACCTAGATTGCGACATCGTATTTGATGTACTCAACTCGGAGCAATATGTACTGTCAGATTTTACATTTCAAAATCTGCATGTCCGCGCCGCCAAAAATCCCGTGATTCATAAGGAATATGTTAAAAACTTTGTCCTGAATCAGGTGACTGTTAACAGTAAAAAGCAATAATAATATGTACCAGGATATTGCTGTGGCTTAGACCTTGAATTATGAAGACAAAACTTGTTCTTTTGACTGTGGCGCTGATCGGTTCCCTATCCGTCTCAGGTCAACGTAAAATGGAGTTTTTGGATCGGGGGATGGTGGCTGTAAAAACGACGGATAACGCTGTTTTTTTAAGCTGGCGTTTGCTTGGTACTGACGATTTTGATACAGCCTTCGCAATTTATAGAAAGGAAAGGAATGGTCAGCTGAAAAAACTGAACCCTTCACCTTTAGTGAAGGGAACTAACTTCGTGGACGATCATGTCGATTTGGATCAAGATGTTACCTACATTTTGAATATAGTAACCGGAAGTAAAGAAAAAGAAGTTGCTAAATTGACCTTATCGAAAGATCAAAAAGTACAGCAATACTTAAATATTCCCTTACGTACTCCCAAAGGATACACTCCGGGTGATATTTCTGTAGGTGATTTGGATGGAGACGGGAGTTACGAACTGATTGTTCATCAGACGGGTGTTGGACATGACAATGCACACAATGGGATTACTTCGGAACCTATTTTTCAGGCATATAAACTAGATGGTACTTTTCTCTGGGAAATCAATTTGGGTAAAAATATCCGGGAAGGAGTACATTATACCCAATTTATGGTATACGACCTCGATAGTGACGGACGTGCGGAGCTAGTCTGTAAAACGGCCGACGGTACGAAAGATGGACTGGGAAATGTCATTGGTGATGCCCAAGCCGATTGGCGTGATACCGTATTAAATTCGCGGACAGTTGGTCGCATATTGAAAGGACCTGAATATTTAACCGTATTTGATGGATTGACGGGCAAAGCGCTGAGCACGGTAGATTATCAACCAGAACGTGGAGCGCTAAGTTCATGGGGAGATACAAATGCTAATCGAAGCGATCGATTTTTAGCTTGTGTAGCCTATTTGGATGGTGTACATCCAAGTGTCGTGATGACGCGGGGATATTATGAACGGACAGCTCTGGCAGCGTGGGATTTTAAAGATAAAAAATTAGTGAACCGCTGGGTATTTGATAGCAAAGTTCGTAAAGATCCTTATTCCGGACAGGGATATCATAACCTTACGGTCGCGGATGTTGACCAGGATGGCAAAGATGAAATTGTGTTTGGTTCGATGGTTATTGATGATAATGGCAGAGGTCTATACAGTACAGGACTGGGACATGGCGATGCGCTGCATGTTGGCGACTTAGATCCTGATAGACCCGGCCTGGAGATCTTTGGAATCCATGAACTGAAAGGAGGGCGGAAAGGGACCGGCGTGGCTTTGTTGGATGCCAAAACGGGGGCAATATTGTTTAAAAGTGCAATAGACCAAGATATTCCCCGCGGTGTTGCTGCAAATATAGATCCCGATCATAAAGGGGCGTATCTGTGGTGGCTGGGATCTAGAGATATGTACGATACCAAAGGTAATCGTGTAGGGACGGCGCCGAGATCGACCAATTTTTTGATTTGGTGGGATGCTGATTTGAGCCGGGAACTTTTAAACAGTAACTATATTGAAAAATATAAAAATGGGAAAATAGAACGAATCTTTACGGCGATTGGAGCATCATCGATCAATGGAACTAAAAGTACACCTAACCTGAGCGCGGATATCTTTGGCGATTGGCGTGAAGAATTGATCCTCCGTGCAGATGACAACCAAAGCCTACGTATTTATACAACAACGATCCCTACAACGCAAAGGGCGTATACGTTGATGCATGATCCACAGTATCGCTTGAGTATAGCATGGCAGAATGTAGGTTATAATCAACCCCCACATACTGGTTATTACCTTGGTGTAGGTATGGATCGTCCAGTTAGCCCAAATATACAATTGGTAAAGCCTGCCCGCACAAAATAGAAATTTAGAAGTGTACGATTAGAACTGTCTGATTTAAAAGAAATAGATAAGTTAACAAATGAAGCATACAATAAAATGGATAGGGATGGCGCTAACAGCCGTTCTTTTGATATCTTTTGCAAAACAGCAAGATAGACCTACGATTTATCTTATCGGTGATTCGACCGTTAGGAACAGCAATAAGGAATATTGGGGCTGGGGTACCCTGCTTCCTGAATTATTGGATACGACAAGAATCCGTGTAGACAATCATGCGATGGCGGGGCGTAGTACACGAACATTTGTCAAAGAAGGAAGATGGGCAAAAGTTGATTCTTTGTTCAAGCCGGGAGATTTTTTATTGATTCAGTTTGGCCACAACGAAGGCAGTAAGCCCGATACCAGCAAACAAGGCTATCGGGGTGTGCTGCGGGGCATTGGCAAGGACTCCGTTGTGCTGGATTGGGGAAATGGAACGAAGGAGGCCGTGTATACTTACGGTGAAAACCTGCGCCGTTTTGTGATTGAAGCAAAGAAAAAGGGGGTAAGACCAATTTTGTTATCCATGATTCCGCGCAACCAATGGGATAATCAAGGTAAGGTGAAACGGGCCGACAACGACTTTGGCTTGTGGGCTAGGCAGATTGCAGAAGAACAGGGCATTCCTTTTTTGGATCTGAATAGTATTACCGCAGATAAGTATGATCAGCTTGGTGCTGAACGGGTAAAATCCAATTATTTTCCAGGTGACCATACGCATACGAATAAAGCTGGAGCAAGAGAAAATGCATTGTCTGTAATCGAAGGATTTCGGAGAATTAAAAGCCAATTGGTACAATACATTAAATAAAAACGAAGATGAAATTGAAATTGTTGCCTTGGGCTGCGGTCCTTTTCGCTGTAATCAGTATGTCTTTTTTGGAAAAACAGCATAAACCGACCTTATTTATTATTGGTGATTCCACCGTAAAAAACGGACAGGGAAATGGGGCCAATGGACAGTGGGGCTGGGGAAGTTTGATCGGTCAGTATTTTAAATTAGATAAAATCAATGTCAAGAATCGTGCTTTGGGGGGAACAAGTACACGGACATTTTATAACAATCCAAAACTTTGGCAGAGGATACTGGATAGCATACAGCCGGGCGATTTTGTGCTTATGCAATTTGGACATAATGATTCAAGTCCTATTGTGGATACGTTACGTGCTCGTGGAACGATAAAAGGAAATGGCGACGATTACCAAGAAGTGTATAATCCATTGCTGAAACAGCATGAAGTAGTCTATAGCTATGGTTTTTACTTACGTCGATTTGTGAAAAACATTCAAGATAAAGGAGCGGTCGCGATTATCGGTTCACCCATTCCACGCAATGCTTGGGATGGAAATCAAGTTCGTAAATCGGATTATGCAATATGGGCTGAGGAAGCTGCCCGGCAGAGTGGTGCTTTCTTTATCCCATTGCAGGATCTCGTGATTGCCCAGTATGAAACATTGGGAAAAAAGAAAGTAGAAACGGAATTTTTTGATCCTAAAGATGCGACCCATACAATTAAAGCCGGTGCTTTGCTGAATGCTAAACTCGTTGCTGAGCAATTGAAAAAGCAAACCAAAATCGGATTAAAGAAATTTATGTAGTATGAAGAAATTTACCTTTCCTCTGGCGATCTTTTTTCTGTTGACCCTATTTAAAGTGCATGCACAGCAACGGCCCAATATTGTGTTGATTCTGGCCGATGATATGGGCTATGCTGATTTGGGTTGCTTTGGTTCTGAAATTCAGACTCCAAATCTGGATAAAATGGCAAAGGAAGGGATTAAGATGACTAATTTTTATAATGCTTCGCGTTGTTGTCCATCACGTGCTTCTCTATTGACCGGATTGTATCCGCATCAGGCAGGTGTGGGCGATATGATGAACAAGCGTCCTTTTCCTGCCTATCAGGGCTATTTAAATAGAAACTCGGTCACATTGGCCGAACTATTGAAAAGCGCAGGTTATGGAATCGAAGGCGCTGCAGTGAGCAGTACGCCTTTCAAAAAGTTCAAGCATTGGGAGTTTGAGGGTGGCAATGCAAACAGTTTTATCGCTTATGGGCCCAAGTTTCTGCCGCAAGGAAAACAGTTTGATAGGCCAGCCCATTTGATCGATATCATGCCAACCTTAGCACAATGGTCGGGAGCAAACTATCCTAAAAATTATGCCGGTAATACGATTAAACCGATGTAAGGGGCCTCCTTGCTTCCGCTATGGAATGAACAACAGGAGGATATGGATCGGGAAATTTGTTTTGAGCACGAGGGTAACAAAGCTGTGCGCAAAGGAAAATGGAAATTGGTCTCTTCCTATCCTGAAAATAGGTGGTATTTATATGATATAGAAAATGATAGAAGTGAAACAGTAGACTTATCAGCCTCTTTTCCGAAAATATACCGAGAAATGGTTGAGATCTATGAAAACTGGGCGCCAAGGGTTGGTGTGATACCCTACGAGCAGCTCGCTCAAAAACCTTCATGATTTCGCAGACACCAACAGCAATGAAAGCAAAAGAAGGTTCTCTCTAGCCAATAAGATCAGACACTTCCAGAAAAAAAAGGAATTCCCGTTATGAATAATTATATAAAGAAAAACATGAAAATATTTAATACGTATACAGCCACTTTGATGATTGCGTTTTTCCTTTCAGCATGTTCATCGACGAAGAAAGTTGTCGAACAGAAGCAGGAATTAGCCGCTGTAGATGTACTTCAGTCGTTGCAGCTGACCAATCGTTATTTCATGAACAAATGGACAGACACCGGTAAACCGATCTATACCAACCGTTGGCGGCCGAGCAATATCTGGACCCGAGCCGTTTATTACGAAGGGCTCATGGCACTTTATCAGATTGATAAAAATAACGAATACTACAATTATGCTGTGGATTGGGGAAATAAACATGACTGGGGTATGCGCAACGGTTTGGAAACTCGAAATGCCGATGACCAAGCTTGTGGGCAGACCTATCTGGATCTCTATGAAATTGAAGCGAAGCCTGAGCGTATCCAAAAGATTAAAGCTAATATAGATTACATTATCAAATCTGGAAAAGTAGACGATTGGACCTGGATTGATGCCATACAAATGGCCATGCCAATTTATGCTAAACTGGGGGTAATGACGAAGGATCAAACTTACTTTGATTACATGTATAAAATGTATCATCATTCAAAAACGCGAGAAGGTGGAGGCCTCTATAATAAGGCCGATAAACTTTGGTGGCGCGATAAGGATTTTGTTCCTCCTTACAAGGAGCCGAATGGTGAGGATTGCTATTGGTCACGTGGCAATGGATGGGTTGTGGCAGCTTTGGTTAGGGTACTCTCTTTGATTCCGGAGAACGAAGCACATCGTGCCGAGTACATGTCGGATTATAAAGCTATGATGGAAGCACTTGTTCCTATTCAAAGACCGGATGGATTCTGGAATGTCAGTCTACACGATCCGACTAATTTTGGTGGGCGTGAAACTTCAGGCACTGCACTGTTTGTCTATGGTATGGCCTGGGGCATCAATAATGGTTTCCTAGATGCTAAAATATATCGACCTGTTGTAGAAAAGGCGTGGAAAGCAATGACAGCAGAAGCGGTACACCCTTCTGGTTTTTTGGGCTATTTACAAGGAACGGGAAAGGAACCTAAGGATGGTCAGCCGGTCAGTTTTTCAAGTCAACCGGATTTTGAAGATTATGGGCTGGGATGTTTTTTGTTGGGGGGTACAGAGGTTTATAAAATGTTGTCCAGATAAGTACCCGCATCCATCAGGTATTGGCCAGTTAAGAAAATTTGTCGATCATAAAATAGTTGAAGACTGAAAAGAAATGGAGAAAATAGCATTTAAAATGAAATTGAAACCGGGAATGTCTGCGGAATATAAGCGGAGACATGACGCGATCTGGCCAGAATTGATAACCTTATTACGCGAAAATGGGGTGTCTGATTATTCCATTTTTTTGGATGAGGAGACAGACACTCTATTTGCTGTTCAATATTTAGCAGGACATTCGTCACAAGAGTTGGGTAAGGAAGCTATTGTTCAGCAATGGTGGGATTATATGTGCGATATCATGGAAGTACATGCCGATCATTCTCCAGTATCGGTCAGTTTGGAAAAAGTATTTCACATGGATTAGGCCAATTGTAACATGAAGAAAATTTATATATCATTAGTGCTTGCCTGTAATCTGTTGGCTTTCGCTCGAACGATGGCGCAGGATTTATGGCCAGCAGTGACCAAAGAAATGAGGCCTTGGACGCGTTGGTGGTGGCTCGGTTCGGCTGTGGACCGAACTAATATCGAACTCGAATTAACCTTATTTGAAAAAAGTGGTTTTGGTGGAGTTGAGGTAACACCTATTTATGGCGCTAAGGGATTTGAATCCAGCTACCTGAACTTTCTTTCACCACAATGGATGAATATGTTGGGGGTAACGACGGATAAGGCCAATGCCTTGGGCATGGGAGTGGACATCAATTTGGGAACTGGTTGGCCATTTGGGGGGCCTCAAATCAAAGAAAAGGATGCCGCTACCAAATTGATCTTGGATGAATTTGAATTAAAAAAAGGTGAAAAAGTCACCTTTCCCTTAAAGCCAAAGGATCCTAAACAACATTATTTCTTTTTGCAGGCATTACGGGCATTTAGAGCCGACAATAGTGAGATTAATCTGGATGATTATATTTCAAAGACCACTGGAACATGGGAAGCGCCTGCCGATATTCGCCTATTAGCGGTATTTTCTGGTAGAACGGGGCAGAAAGTCAAACGTGCCGCACCGGGGGGAGCGGGGTATACGCTCGATCACCTTGGACAGCAATCTGTCCTATCATATTTCAATAGATTTACCGAAGCTTTTAAAGATAAACCATTGCATGTGCGTGCTTTTTTTAACGATAGCTACGAAGTATATGGGGCAAATTGGACGGATGAGTTTTTGCAATCATTCGAACGGATAAAGGGATATAGGTTACAGGATCATCTCCTGGATTTTGCAGGTAAGGGCAAGAATGAAGCGAAAACAGCAGGCCTTAAATCGGATTATCGTGAAGTTGTGAATGCACTGCTTGCCCAGAATTTCTTGATCCCATTTACGGATTTTGCCCATCGCTATCGTGCGATTTCAAAAAATCAAGCCCATGGATCTCCAGGAAATCTGATTGACTTGTATGCGGATACAGATATTGCGGAGTGTGAAACCTTTGGATCCAGCAGTTTTGATATTCCCGGATTAAGACGGGATACTGCTGATATCCGTAATGTGGATCCAGACCCCATGATGGCGAAATTTGCGACGTCGGCGACAAATGTATACGGTAAAAAATATACTTCTTCGGAAACATTCACCTGGCTGACGGAACATTTTAAAACCTCCTTGTCACAAACGAAACCTGAAGTCGAACAACTATTCCTCGCTGGGGTGAATCATGTATTCTATCACGGGACAACCTATTCGCCGAAAAATGTTCCTTTCCCGGGATGGATGTTCTATGCTTCCGTTAATTTTGTTCCACAAAACTCGTTCTGGGAACACCTTACCGGTTTGAATCAATATATTACGCGTGTGCAATCCATCCTTCAATCCAGCCGGGCCGACAATGAACTGCTGGTATATTGGCCCATTTATGATATTTGGAATAATGCCAAAGGAATGGATAAGGCACTAAAGGTTCATGATGTTGACGAGTGGTTACATCCAACGCAATTTTATAAACAAAGTGTTCAGCTGCAGAAACGGGGGTATAGCTTTGATTTTGCAACTGATAAAATTTTGGAGGGAACTACAGTAAACGGCGGAAAATTACAAACCTCAAAGGATGCGATCCCGTATCAAGCAATTTATATACCTGCCTGTCATTATTTTTCAGAAGTGACCCTGCAGAAAATTCTGGAAATGGCCAACCAAGGCGCAACTGTCATCTTCCAGCAATTACCGAAAGAGGTTCCTGGATATAGCCAATTAGATAAACGGCGCACGCTGTTCAATAAATTAATTGCATCACTAGGGTTCGATAAAGATAAGGCTAATCAGTATACAGCATTTGGAAAAGGAAAAATCTATTTGACTACAGATATTAATTCAGCCCTGGAAACCGAACAGATATTACCTGAACGGATTAATCAAACCGGGCTAAAGTTTTCAAGAAGAGTTGCCGGTAAGGATACCTATTATTATTTAGTCAATCACAGCGGACAGACCGTGGATCGCCATATCGCGCTGAATGTACAAGCGAACTATTATTCTTTATTGGATCCCCAGACTGGGCGGACCTATCAGTTGCCATCATCTGATGGAAAGATACGGGTGCAGATTCCATCGGGTTATTCTTGGATTGTCTTGGCCTCGGAGCAACAAGCCAGCGAACCTTTCCGCTATCAGGATGAGTTACACCAAGTGGCTCAATTGGACCGCGACTGGAAAGTGAAGTTTATTGCCGGAGGACCTGTTTTACCGAAGGCCAAAAAGCTTGATCAGCTCTCTTCGTGGACCGAATGGGGCGATAAAGATGCTGTTAATTTTTCGGGTACAGCAAACTACGAGAAAACATTCTCTATCCATAAAGACTTGTCAAAATCATATCTACTCAAGCTTGGGCGTGTTGCGGAAAGTGCCAGAGTATATATTAACGGAAAGGACGCGGGTGTGTTATGGTCAATTCCTTTTCAACAGGATATTACCCCATTATTGGTGAATGGCGAAAACAAGATTCGTATTGAAGTCGCCAACTTAATGGCAAACCGGATTAGTTATTTGGACCGCAAAAAAGTTACCTGGCGAAATTATCACGAAATTAATTTCGTCAATATCAATTATAAAGATTTTGATGCCAGCAAATGGGCGCCCATGGAAAGTGGGCTGATTGGGCCCGTAACCATTTGGAGTTATTAAATGAAAAACGATACATGTATAGCTTAAATGCTGCTGCTTAGAGATGTGCAATGAATCGCATGGAAACGGGGCTGTCTAAATTTCTTGGACAGCCCCGTTTTATTTAGAAGCCTCTTTCAGTGACAGGATTGAACAGGATGGTTATTACAAATCATCCTGTTACTTTTAACCAACATTATAAGCCTAAGGGGGAAATCTGATTATTTTTTTAATCCAGTCGTCCTATAAAGCAATACGTAAAGATCATCCAACACTTTCATTATCTCGTATAGTGAAAACCGATTTTCACTACCGAAGGTCAAAAAGGGAAAGAATAAAAATAATACCTAAATAATACTTTAATGATAAACTATTTAACAATTAGGTTTGATCATCATGTAAAGAAGTACACTTTTTTGCTACTTATGGCGATGCTGTGCACCTTGAATTTATTTGCTCAAACCGCTCGGACTGGAAAAGTAAACGATGAAAAAGGTTTGCCTATCCAAGGTGTAACTGTACAGGTAAAAGGCAAAACTATGACGGCAAAGACCAATGCCGATGGGTCATTTAACATCAATGCACTGCCATCGGATGTATTGGCCTTCAGAAGCCTTGGTTATGAACCTCAAGAAATTTCTGTGGGTAATAAAAATATCTTCAATATAGTTCTTGCACAAAAGGTCGATGTCATGGACGAAGTCGTGGTGGTTGGTTATGGCACGATGAAAAAGAAAGATGTAACAGGTTCGATAGCGAGTGTGGGCGAAAAAGAACTGAAAGCAATGCCCGTAAAAGATGCATTACAGGCCATGCAAGGTAAGGTTGCAGGGGTTGATATTACATCAAATCAACGGCCGGGAACAACTGGAAGCATAAAAATCAGGGGTGTAAGGTCGTTAAACGCCGATCAAGACCCTTTATATGTAGTTGATGGGATGGTATTACAGGCCGGTGGCATTGAGAATATCAATCCGAGTGATATTGAGACCATTGATGTCTTAAAAGATGCTTCTGCAACCGCTGTGTATGGTTCGCGTGGTGCCAATGGTGTGGTTTTGGTGACGACTAAGCAAGGCAAAAAAGGTCGTTTACAATTAAATTATGCAGGTACAGCGACATTCGAGAAGATGTATGATGTCACAGAATACATGGATGCTGCACAATGGTTGGATTATGCGCGCTTGGCGAAATTTGGAACAACAACACCTAGTTATACAAGTGACTTTTCAAAGTGGGGCTCTGTAGCAGCCTCCTGGGCAAATATCGCGAAAGGTTGGACCAATAATAATACGGTTTGGGATCCAAGCTTAGTAGGTAATTACGATTGGGCTGATGCTGGCCGTAAAAATGCCTTATCTACTGAACATACCTTAAGCGTCTCTGGTGGTGGCGAGAATTCAAAAGGTTATGGTTCATTTGGCTATTTAAAGCAAGATGCCACACAGCCAGGGCAAAAATTTAATCGCTATACTTCAAAAGTAAGTTTTGAAGCGACTCCGACGAAGTGGTTTACTATGGGTGCTTCACTAAATGTATTTTTCTCCGATCAAGATTATGGCTATAACTTTTCTAAATCCGTCACGGGAGCGGGCGATTACTACAACGCTTTACGAGGAATGTTGCCCTGGACAGTACCCTATGACGAGAATGGAAACTACCTGAGAAACCCTGCGGCAGGTGATATCAATATCATTAATCCAATTAATGAATTGGAATACAATACCAATCAACGTCAGACTTTTGGTGCGAATGGTAGTTTCTTTAGCCAATTGGATTTTGGACAGATTTATGAGCCATTAAAAGGTTTAAAATATCGTGTGCAATTTGGGCCGGAGTTTAGATATTATCGTGCGGGCTTGGCCAATGCGGCTGAAGGAATTAATGGTGACGGAAATAACGCAGTAAGGTTTTCGACAACTCGAAATCTTGCTTGGACCTTGGATCATTTGATCTACTACGATCGCGACTTCGGCACAGATCATCACTTGGGGATTACCTTATTACAGAGTTCATCGAAAAAAAATGTCGAAACAAGCGATATGCGTGCGACCGATGTGTATAGTGCAAATGAACTATGGTATAATATTAGTTCCGGAGGTTTTATCGGTAGCTACGGGACAGGCTTATCAGAACGACAAATGGAATCCTATATGGCTCGTGCAAACTATAGCTACAAGGACCGTTATATGTTAACTGCTTTTGTGCGATGGGATGGATCGTCGGTATTGGCTCCAGGGCATCAATGGAGTTCATTCCCCTCTGTAGCTGCTTCTTGGCGTATTGATCAAGAAGATTTTATGAAAAATTCATCTTACATCAATACTTTAAAATTACGCATGGGATTTGGTATCGTAGGAAACGAGGCAATATCTCCTTATCGAACTAAAGGCTTATTAACACAGAACTTTTACAATTGGAGTGCAACGAATTCAACGCCAGGCTATATTGCATCAGACCCTTCTGCAGCGTCTCCCCAATCCATGGCAAACCCTGAGTTGGGTTGGGAACGTACGACGCAATATAATATGGGAATAGATTATGGCTTTTTCAATAACCGCGTTAATGGAGCGCTGGATTTCTATAAGACACGAACCAATGATTTAATTATGTTGATGGAATTAAACCCTGTAACAGGATTTCCAAATACTTGGGCAAATATTGGGAAAACCGGTGGCTGGGGGATTGATTTACAATTGAATACTATCAATATCAAACAGGATAATTTCCAGTGGAATACAACTTTAACTTGGTCCAAAGACAAGAGTAAAATTATCCAATTGCAAAACGGTCGTACGAGTGATATCAGCAACAAATGGTTTGTGGGTCAGGAAATTTCTGTTCCTTACGATCTAGTTTACGATGGTATTTGGAAGACTTCCGAAGCAGAAGAAGCTAAAAAATATGGTGCTAATCCTGGACAAATTCGTGTAAAAGATATTAGTGGTCCGGATGGTGTGCCTGATGGAAAAGTGGACAGAAACTATGATTCACAAATATTAGGTTCTTATCGTCCGAAATGGTCAGCAGGTATTATGAATACATTCACCTATAAAAACTTTGATTTATCTTTCTTTATTTTCTCCCGTTGGGGGCAAATGATTAATGCTGGTGCGGAGACCTTAGGCGGTCGTTTTATGATGCGTAAATTGGATTATTTTATTCCTGGGGTTCATGAAGATGCAGAATATTACCAACCAGGATCAAATGGAGAGGCGGCAGATCCGTGGAGTTCTTCCATGAATTATCGTGATGGCTCATTTGTTAAGTTGCGGAATGTAAGTTTGGGCTATAATTTTTCGAAAACAAAATTAGCGAAGCTGGGGGTAAGTAACTTTAAAATCTATGCACAAATTATGAATCCGGCAATGTTGTATTCAAAAGTGGATTTCTTGGATCCGGATTTAGCAAGTTATAATAATAACACGACACAAGCTGGCTCAGCAATAACAACACGAGGTGCAGTAATTGGTGTAAACATTGGGTTTTAGACCGTAAAAAGATTAAAAAAGATACTCATGAAAAATTATAAAATATTAATTGCTTTAATGCTTGGATCAGCGGGATTGCTGGGATTAAATGCTTGTAGTAAAGATTTTTTAAAAGAAGAGCAGATCACCACACCGACGACTGACTATTTTAAAACACAGGCAGGGTTGGATGATCTGGCGACAGGAGTTTACTCGAAGCTGAAATTTAAATATAATTATACCTGGGGCATGGCTTTGTTTAATTTAGGTGTTGACGAGTTTACGGATGCAAATAACCCCTCTCCGAGCTTCAATAGTTATAGTATGGATCTTAACCCAGCTGAATCAACCTATGGGGGAGCAAATATTCAGCCGGTGTTTGACAATATGTATAGCGGTATTGAATCGGCCAATACCCTGATTCAGAATGTACCACTATATTACGATAAATCCAATGCCAACTATAATACACGTCTAGGCGAGGGGTATTTTATGCGGGGATATTTCTATCTACAATTGATCGTACAGTTTGGTGGTGTACCCTTAAAGTTGACCCCAACGACAAAAGTGGAATCCTATTTTACGCGCGCTTCCGAAGACGCGTGTTTTGCGCAGGCCATTTCTGATCTGGAGCAGGCTTATGCCTTGCTGCCCGCTTCGGCGACAGAATTTGGACGTGTGACCAAATCAGCTGCAGCACATTACGTTGCTAAAGCCAGACTGACTCGGGCGAGTGAGTTATATGCTTCTTGGAATTCAAAATATATCGCAGAAGATTTGGATGCGGTTATCAAATACGGAACGGAAGTCGTGGCGGCACATCCCCTGGTTGATGACTTTGTAAAATTATGGGATTATCAAAAGGCGAATAGTGCCAATGAAAAAGTATCTGAAGTTGTTCTTTCAGCACAGTTTTCGGACGACCAGGCAACCTGGGGACGTTATGGAAATCAGATCCATCTTTACTATCCTGCTGTTTATCAAGATTTAGGTGGAACGAGTCGAGACATATCGGGCGATCGTGAATTCTCCTATGCGCGTACCACAAACTATACCTTAGATGTCTTTGACCGCGTCAATGATTCCCGTTTCTGGAAATCCTTTATTACGATGTATGGCGCCAATAATACCGCGAATGCACCTGTATGGACTGCAACTAATGCATCTCTTGGGCCTACAGGGACTGTTGCAGGTACCAAACGCTTTAAAGGGGGTGAGCTGGGTATAAAATATATTGTAAATAACAATGGCGATACGCGCTACACGGCAGTAGCCAGTGATGCAACAGGGGTGCTTAAAAATGGCGTGATGCAAAATACCCATACCTTTGTACGTTATTTTCAAGGAGAACCGCAAGCCTGGGTGGGAAAACATGGAAATAACGGTTACTATGGTGTACAGTCACGCTATGTGGCGCTTTCAAAGTTTAGAGACGGCTATCGGGTTAGTATCGCCTCAGCCAACGGTACCCGAGATGTGATTATGGCACGTTCGGCAGAAGACGTATTGATGGTGGCCGAAGCGTATATCCGCAAGGGTGAAGGCCAGTATGCCAATGCCATACAGTGGATCAATAAACTACGTAGCCGTGCCGGCTATAAAAATGGTGAAGACCGCGCGAAAAATGTCGATGGCGGACAAGCCTATAAGAATAATTCCTATGCGGTCGGTAAAGGAGGTGGTTTTTCCGCTGAAGGTGCAATCTACTGGGAAGGGAACTCTTATTACGAATCCAATAATGATATGGCTAAAACCACGGCATCTTCGGAAACACAGATGCTGATCAATTCGGTCGCTGATATTTATAACTCAGCAGTAGATGCTCCAATCTACCAAAAATTGGGTGCGGCAAGCAATGCGCAGAAAATGATGGCTTTCCTGTTGAATGAGCGCACGCGTGAATTGTGTGGCGAACTCTACCGCTGGGAAGATCTGGCACGCACCAAAACCTTGGAATCGAGATGGAAGGCTTTCAATGATGGTTATGTACGGGGTAATACAGTATTTAGTCCGAATACGCATTACTATCGACCAATTCCGCAATCTTTCTTGGATGCAACCACCAATGAAAGTGGTGCTGCATTGACACCGGCCGAAAAACAGGCTATGCAGAATCCGGGCTATTAATATTTTTATAATCAAACTCAACCTAACCTTCCCGTTCTGAACGGGAAGGTTTTTTTTGTAAAAATGCATTCGGTTACAGGATAGCGCAGGATAGGTCCCTTTGCTAGTTTTCTTATCTTACAGCTTGATTCGCCTATCACTGCGAGTCTAATTAAACCAAATTGTAAACCACGGGACGGAAGTGTTTAAATGGATAGAAATCCCATTGGCCATTCTGTGTATTTTCACGATCGATGCCAGTGGGCTGTAGGTGCCCGATCATATATTTAAGTATAACCAGAAACAATTATAAGTCAATGAAAAAGATTCTTAGTATGATTCTCGCAATTTTTGCCTGCCTAGCAGGTCAAGCACAACAGACGACCTGGAACAGTGCCCAGCAACCCCTAAAAGAAATTGAACAGCTTAAAAAGATCGTTGTGGCCCCTTCATTTAGAAATAAAGATTATTCCATCGCTGATTTCGGTGCTATTGGAGATGGCAATAAAAAAAATACGGCAGCCTTTCAAAAGGCAATAGAAACCTGCAATAAGCAAGGTGGAGGACGGGTGGTGGTTCCTAAAGGGGTATACTTGACCGGTGCTATTTATCTGAAAAGCAATGTCAATCTTCACATCAGCGAAGGGGCAACAGTCCTTTTTAGCCGAGATAGCGCAGATTACCCAATGGTATTCACCCGTTGGGAAGGGATGGAATGTGTCAATTTTTCCCCATTCATCTATGCGTATAAAGAAGAAAATATTGCCATTACGGGAAAAGGATTACTGGATGGAAATGCCGATAATGATCATTGGTGGTATTGGTGCGGTGCACGCAAATACGGTTGGCATGAAGGCCGCCCTGGCGAACAAAAGCCTGCACGCGCAATGTTGCATCAGCAGATGGCCGAAGAGATCGATCCGCAAAAAAGGGTATTTGGCGACGGACATTTTCTCCGGCCCAATTTTGTACAACCTTATCTATGTAAAAATGTCTGGATTGCCGACGTGAAGTTAATTAATTCTCCGATGTGGAATCTCAATCCTGTTCTATGTGAGAATGTGTTGATTGAAGGCGTGAAAGTGGTGAGTCATGGACCTAATAATGATGGCTGTGATCCCGAAGCAAGTAAAAATGTATGGATCAGGAATTGCTATTTTGATACCGGCGACGATTGTATTGCTATTAAGTCTGGACGAGACGAAGATGGCCGCAATGTTGGTCGACCTGCGGAGAATCATATCATCGAAAATTGTGAAATGAAGGATGGACATGGCGGTGTCGTTATCGGTAGCGAGATTGCCGGCGGAGCTAAAAACATCTATGCGCTGAACAATGTGATGGATAGTCCAAATCTAGATCGTGCCCTTCGGATAAAGACCAGTTCAAGTAGAGGAGGTACTATCGAAAATGTGTTTTTTTATAACACGAAGGTGGGACAGTATAAAGAGGCAGCTGTGCGTTTTAATATGTTTTATGAAAAACCCGGAAAACATATTCCGACGATTCGGAATATCTGGGTCGAAAACCTTCAGGTAAAAGGTGGCGGCAAGTATGCTGTGCTCTCCACGGCTTATGAATCTTCACCTGTCACTGATTTTACAATGGTGAATTGTAAAATTGAAGGTGTAAAAGAAGCCTATAAAGTAGATTACCTAAAACATGTAACACTAAAGAATGTCATTGTTAATGGAAAGGAAATCAAGTCTTTCGATTAGCATAACCTATCCGTCACGGGAAAATTTAAAGTCCATTGGCCATGAAGTAGCATGTTTGTCCTTAAAAAAGAAAGCTCAGCATCGCTAATGCATGAAATAATTATTGATATGATACGAAAGTGTTTGATTTTTTGTTGCTTTTCGATTGCCGTATTTTTACAGGAAACTCTTGCTCAATCCAAGCATTGGCAAGATAATGACCGCACGTTACATTATACCGAAGATCAGGGTGACTTCCTGCTGGTCAATGGGCGATATCGATTTAATCGCGCGCTTTATGGTAATAACCTCGCATCCCGCGTTGAAGCAGGAGATCTACCCGAATTCGCGTTATACATGCCAGGAATGGGCGGGAATCTGCAATTTGTGTTAGGCAACAAGCTCCTGCGAAAAAAAATGATTGATGCCGATCACATAGAGACAAGATATCGACCTGGAGCGATGCACTATCGTATTCAAGATGCTTTATTAGGAAAGGGTTATATTGATATTACTGTCCTGGCGCAGGCCAATACTGAGGGGATGATCGTAAAACTACAACCGAAAAACGTTAAATCTGATGTACAGCTGTATGCTATCTATGGGGGAGCGAGCGGACAAACATTCAGTAGAAATGGCGACATAGGCGCTGATCCTGAATCAGGGTTTTACCTTCTTCCAGCGTATTGTGAGCGTAACCACTATAGACTACACAAAAATAGTTTTGAGCTCAGGTATCAAAGCAGGAAAAATGAGCCGCAGTTTATGCAAGGTAGTTTTTCCGATCTCTCAAAGCTGCGCGTGTCAGATGCTAAGGTTTTGGATGATCTTTCCAATCTGGCGAACCTGGAAAATAGTGGCAGCCCTATTCTTGTGGGAGAATATGATCTGACTGAAAAAACACATTATATTCAAATCGCTAAGGGTAAGCTTTCGGCCACGGAATTTTCTGAAAGCTCCATAGCGAAGATCTTTGAACAAGCAGAACAGAAAAGAGCTTCCTTAGCCGGTCGGGTCAAAATAAATACACCGGATCGCTTTATCAATAATTTGGGTGCAGCATTGTCGGTAGCTGCTGACGGTATTTGGGAATCGCCTACTTTTCTGCATGGTGCTGTGGCATGGCGTATGCGATTGAATGCCTGGCGGGGAGCTTATACAGCAGATGTGTTGGGCTGGCACGATAGGGCGAAAGAACACTTTTCGAGCTACGCCAATTCGCAGGTAATGGAACCAAGCTCTGGCCCCGTAGTGATGGATACCGCATTACACCTCGCACGACATTTGGAGAAAATGGGCACCTCCATGTTTTCCAGTGGCTATATTTCCCGCAATCCCAATAACAAGTCTGTCCCCCATCACTACGATATGAACTTGGTCTTTATCGATCAACTATTGTCACATTTTAATTATACAGGAGATGTTGCTTATATCAAAGAGATGTGGCCCATCCTGACCCGGCATCTCAATTGGGAAAAGCGCAATTTTGATCGTGACAATGATGGCCTGTACGATGCCTATTGTGCGATCTGGGCCAGCGATGGATTGCAATATTCTGGTGGGGCTGTCACGCATACGACCGCTTATATGTATCGTGCGTATCAGATGATGGCCAAGCTCGCAAAGGTTATCGGTGAAGATGCAAATCCCTATCGACAGGAAGCTAAAAAGATTCAACAGGCATTAAAAAACCGACTTTGGCTAAAAGAAAAGGGATATTTCGCAGAATTTCAGGATGCGCTTGGCAATCAGCTTGTACACGAAAATCCGGGTTTATGGACCATTTATCATGCCGCGGATGTGGCTATCCTAGATGATTTTGAAAGCTATCAAAACCTGCAATATGTAAATAATTATTTGCCAAAGATTCCTATTCATGTCAACGGACAAGAGCAACAGCACCTGTATACTTTGCCCACGACGACATGGCAGCCCTATACCTGGTCCACCAATAATGTCGCTCTAGCCGAGAATTTACAAACGGCTCTTGCATACTGGCAGTCCGGACGGCCGGATGATGCGTATCAGCTTTGGAAGAGCAACCTTATAGAAAGCATGTATCATGGCATTAGCCCAGGAAATTTTCATCAACTCTCCCACTACGATGCGTTTCGGGGTGAGTTGTACCGTGATTTTGCCGATCCCATTGGCGTCGCATCGCGAACGTTGGTTGAAGGTTTATTCGGTGTGCATCCCCGTCTATTGGATAATGAATTATTTATTAAGCCTGGTTTTCCAGCGACATGGAATCATGCGCAGATCGAATTGCCGCAATGGAGTTACGCTTATAAAAAAGATAATACCACTATTACATTTCAAATTAACACGCGTTATGCAATGCCAGTAAAACTTACGTTGGAAGTTCCAGTAGATTTTACAGCGGTACGTGCCGTGAAGGTCAACGGAAAGGAAGTCAAGTGGTCGCTAAAATCTTCAGCTATTAATAGGCCATATGTCGTGATTGAATCTGACCCTGACAAAGATTTCGATATTTCAATCATCGGTGATGGTCAACTCGAAAGAATAGAAACCAGAAATGTAGAGCAAGCATTCACCGATCAATGGTCAGTCCCCTTAGCTGCTAATACCCAACTGTTGGAAAGCTTCGATCCTCAAGGTCTTATTGTAAACAGCATAGGGCAGAAATTTTCTTTCGTACAGCAAGAGCGGTTAGGGACCTTTTTTGTGAAGCTTCAGCAGGGAGAGATGATTTGGTGGCAACCCGTTGATATTCGGTTATTACCACCATTGAAAGCAACGATTGTAAAAAAGCATGCAGGTTATGGGTTAATCGTAGAAAATCGTTCCGTTCACCCGCAAGACCTCAAAATTGAGCATAACAGTTTCCAGGCCACCTTAAATTTAAAATCTAATGAAGCAAAAGAACTGCAGCTTCCAAGTCGTATCTTTTCGAAAGGAACAAACAACTTTTATCTGCGTGGGAAGACTTATCTTCAAAAAATTGATTATACCGATTGGACGATTAAGGATAAACCGAGTTTTTTGAAACAAAATTTATCAAATTATTACAATGCCCGTTTGACAGATATATTTCAACAGCAATATCTTTCGCCAAGACCGGAAGGGCCGACTTTGCAGCTGCCTTGGCAGGGGATAGGCAATTGGTGCTATCCATTGACGACGGCGAATATTGATGACAGCGGAATCATGAAAAAAGCCGAGCAGAAGGATCTAACATACCTAGGTATTCTGTTTCAGCTAAAAAATGACTCCAAAAATGTTGTCTTTGTCAGCCAGTGGGATAATTATCCCACAAGCGTCAAAATACCTTTAGCGGGCCAGGCCAGCAAAATGTATCTCTTGGTCGCCGGTTCTACAAATCCGATGCAATCCCAGTTTATCAACGCCAAGATTAAGGTCAATTATACCGATGGAACTTTAGATACGTTAGATCTCATCAATCCTATAAACTGGTGGCCTATCGAACAGGATTACCTCGATGACAACCATGCTTTTGATCTCCCTGATGATCGTATTCCTTATCGAATCAGTTTAAAATCGGGCGAGGTGTATAAAGGAGGCACCTGGAAGCATTACACCGATATCAAAGGATATAGCAGCAGAGCCATTGAAGGCGGAGCGGCTACCTTATTGGATTTACCGTTAAACGTAAAAAAGACGCTCCAATCCGTAGAGCTTATTGCTGTAGCAAACGATGCGGTCATCGGTCTGATAAGTCTCACTTTAATCCAATAGATAAATTAAGAAATATTAAAATGTACGCCGAAATTTCTAGTAGAAATATTATTTTCACTTTCCTTATAAGTGCCTTAAATCCTATGTTGGTGTTAGCTCAGCAAGGGACAAAAATTAATCGAGAAAATGTCGTTAAGAGGCATAACGTCTCGAATCATGCTATGGATACTTTAGCATCGCTAACCGTGGGGAATGGTACCTTTGCCTATACGGTCGATGCTACAGGGATGCAATCTTTTCCGATCTATTACAAAAACGGAGTTTCTTTAGGAACGCAGTCTGAGTGGGGTTGGGATGCCTTTCCAAATACTAAGAACTATAAATTTGAGGAAACCTTACAATCTTACGACTTTAACAACGAAGGCCGGAGTGCAAAATATAGTGTGCAGCTGAAAGAACCAGCGCGTAATGCCGGTGCAGTAAACTATTTTAGAGAAAACAAACATCGCCTACAATTAGGGAACGTGGGTTTGGAGCTGTATCTAAAAAATGGCCAAAGGGCTACGATCAAGGATATTGAAGGCATTCGGCAGGAATTAAATCTCTGGACGGGTATTGTTACCAGTGAATTTCGCATAGAGGGAGAACCCATTGCTGTAAAAACAGCCTCATATCAAGAAAGTGACCGTATTGCTGTACATGTTGTTTCTCCATTAATCGCACAGCAAAGGCTTAAAATATTTATACAGTATCCGTATCCTAGCGGGAAATTTTTGGATGAAGGGACTAATTATGATCAGGCGGATAATCATCAAACAACCATCATCAATCAATCGTCAAATAGTGCATTGATAGATCATCAGTTGCAGGGCACAAGTTATGTTACAAAACTGAATTACTCCCAAGGAACCCTAAAAAATAAGGCTTCGCATTACTTTGTGTACCAACCATCTGCTACGCTAGGCGAGTTTGATTTTTCATTTGCATTTGCGGAAACAAACAACGTTGACAAAGGTGGGTATGGGTTTACGGAAGCTGCTGCCGAAAGTATCGCTGCTTGGAAGTGTTTTTGGGAAAGTGGTGCCGCCGTTGATTTTGCCGGAAGTACAGATCCCAGAGCCAATGAATTAGAAAGAAGAGTGGTGCTTTCTCAATACCTGACAAAGGTACAGTGTGGTGGAAGCAATCCACCCCAAGAAACAGGTCTTACTTTTAATAGTTGGTATGGAAAGCCGCACACGGAAATGCATTGGTGGCATGCGGTACATTTTGCATTATGGGGACGATCAGACATCATGGAAAAAACATTGGACTATTATTTTAGGACTTTTAAAAAAGCCAGGGCACTGGCCGACCGGCAAGGCTATCAAGGCGTTCGATGGATTAAAATGTCTGACAACGATGGCCATGAAAGTCCCTCTTCTGTAGCTGCATTTTTAATTTGGCAACAGCCTCATATCATTTACATGAGCGAATTGGCGTACCGTGACAAAAAAAATCTGGCTGTCTTGCAAAAATACAAGGACTTGGTATTTGCAACGGCTGATTTTATGGCTGACTTTGCCCATTATGATCGAGTAACAGGTCGCTATAATATCGGAAAGGGAGTTATTCCGGCGCAAGAAGTATTCAAAGCTTCCGAAACAATGAACCCGACTTATGAGGTTGCTTATTGGGATTGGGCGCTGCGTATCGCCCAACAATGGAAGGAGCGTCTGGGAGAACCAAGGGTGGCAAAATGGGATGAAGTTATTGACAAATTAGCTCCCTTACCAATGAAAGACAACTGCTACCTGGCCACGGAAACTGCGCCCGATTCTTATACTTACGATCGATGGATGACAGACCATCCTGCGGTACTCGGTGCATTGGGCATGGTTCCTGAATCCGCGAAGCTAAATAAAGATGTGATGAAGAATACGCTGGATGTCGTTTGGAAAAAATGGCATTGGGAAAAGACCTGGGGATGGGATTTTCCGATGACGGCCATGAATGCTGCGCGTCTAAATCTTCCCAACAAAGCGCTGGATGCACTATTTTTGAATGTCCAAACCAATACGTATCTCAAAAATGGTCATAATTACCAAGATGGACGGCTCAGAATCTATCTGCCTGGCAATGGTGGTGTGTTAACAACCGTCGCCATGATGCTTGAAGGTTGGGATGCGTCCACAGGTGATTTTCCTGGATTTCCAAAAGATGGTTCATGGGTTATAAAAAAAGAAGGATTTAAAAAAATGCCTTAATAGATGATATAGAAAATAAGAGCGATGGACAAAGGATAGTTTCACCTTGAAAAGTACCTATAGCCTCTGAGTATCAGTGTGTCTTTTGGACATATAGCAGTACAGTGCAGGATGATGAAACCGGTTGCATTTTGTAATATTGAATCAACCAATATGATACAATTATAAACCCAAAAGCTAACGCAAGTTGGCTTGAATATTCATTATTATGAAAAGAAGGTGTCTATTTTCTTTTGGCGCTTTGGCTATGATATTTATTTCTTGCGCTAAAGAGGGGCTTATTTCAAAGCTGGACTGGATTGAATGGATAGCGCACAGTGCCACAGCAGACGGTTCTGCATTACTAGCTTTCCCTGGAGCAGAGGGCTTCGGCCGTTTTGCGAAAGGCGCAAGAGCAGCAATCACACCAAGCGTCTACTTTGTGACGAATCTGAATGACAGCGGACCGGGCTTTTTTCGAAGCCTATTTGATCCTGCTTGCTCAGAAATAAATATAGTATAGTTCCCGATCATCAAACTCCAATTATAAACCAATGCCAGTATTAACAAATTGGCACATTTAATTTTTATGAAAAGACTATTCATCTATGTTATTAGTGTCTTTTTAGCCTGTACATATTCCTGCTCCAAAAAGGAACTTGTATCGCACTATGAGAGACCAGATTGGCTGAAAGGAAATGTGTGGGAGGTTTTGGACAATCGCAAAGAATTTACTATTTTTTTAAAAGGGGTTGAACGTGCAGGTTTTAAAGAAATATTGAATGGCAAAACAATTGTATCTGTCTTTGCTCCCAGCGACCCCGTGTTCTTAAGCTATTTGAAGGACAGAAATCTGACCTCGATAGAGCAAATCCCAATCCATGAACTAAAAAAAATAATCGGTTACCATCTGATCTATTATTCGTACGATAAAAATAGACTGATGGATTATCAACCGCAGGGGAGTCAAAATCTGCAACCAGCTTTTGCAGGACTGTATTACAAACACCGCAGCAGAAGTCAAGATTCCATCAGCGAAGAAGTGGATATAACCGATGGAATTGTCAAAAAAGTATATCACAAAGATAGGTTTGTTCCAGTTCTTTCTGCGACCCATTTTCAAACTAAAGGAATTGATGCAAAGCAGAATTATGAATATTTTTTTGGAGCAGATAGCTGGTCAGGGACAACTGGTTTTAATGTCTCGAATGCAGGAATTACGGAATATGATATTCCTGCAGATAATGGTTATGTGTATGTGATCGATCAGGTAATTGCGCCCTTACCTACTGTTTATGAACGATTGGATCATAGTACAGCCTACAAGGATTTCTTGGCTGTTTACGACCGTTTTCGAACGTACACGTATGACGAACAGGCGAGTATGAATTATGCAGCTGCAGGAGAGTCCTTATTTTTAGTTCACCATGGTGCTTTACCTGCGATTGCTTCGGAATGGTCCTATAATGGTGAGTCAGGTACTCCAGACTATGCCAATCTTGGCGATCTTTCCTATAAAGCGTTTAATGTATTTGCGCCCAATAACCGAGCATTGTCGACTTTCTTTAATCAATATTTTAAATCATATTATCCGTCGATGAAGGAGGTCGATATGTTGCCTTTGGCAATGATGCTACGTAACCACGTATACGCTGGAAATATAGTCTTTCCTGCTGAGATCGGTAAGAATCCCGATATCAAAACAGTCGATGGAATTCCTATTGTTTTCAATACTCAGTCGGATGTAGGAGATAAAGCGATTGCCTCTAATGGAACATTCTATGGGTTAAATAAAGTGTTAATTCCGGAAGCTTTTAATAGTGTGACTGGCCCCGTGTTAGTCAATCCAAAATTCAAAATTTTCATGTACATGCTCCATAACTCGGGTATGTACAAAACGTTAGCGAGTAGGGATATACGTTACACACTGTTGATTCCATCCGATGAAGAAATTCTCAGTACACTTTATGGCGATAGTTATATCTTCTGGAACGAAGGTAACCCCTTTGTATTTGGAGACGAAGAAGTCCAAATTCAAAATAACGACGGTGTTAAAGTAGCCATGTCGCAACGGCAACAGGAACTTTTTGTTTCGGACCATATTGTATATGATGATATCACAAGTTTATCTGCTGCCAAAGTTTACCGCACCCGGAATCCATACAACTATATCTTCACGAAAAATGGCAACTTATATTCAACAGCGACATACAATAGCAACGAGCCAGTGTCTGTGTTGCCACTTGCAGGCAATTGGTATAATGGGAAAAGTTATGAAGTAGCGCAAACGCTACTGGGTGAAACGCGGACTATTAAGTTTACACTGATTGGCGCTGAAACAAGTAGCAATCCGCTAAATAAATATGCCGAATTTTCGAAGTTATTGGCTAGAGCAGGGATGATAGATGCAGGCAGCTCGCTGTCCTTTCTTTTTGGCAATCGTTTTATTTTGTTCGCCCCGGATAATGCCACAGTTTTGTCGGGCCTAGCTGCGGGCCTGATTCCAACAGAGAAGACAGCCTTGGGAGAATATCTTAAATCTTATTTTGTTTCCGTATCCGACAATTCTATTGGCGATTATCCTTTCCCCGGTTTCGGTGTTCAGGGAACCTGGAATACCACACGAAGAACAGGGTATAACCTTTATCGGCAAATTACCCTAATGGATTACGGGACGGGACTGAGTTTGGAAGATTCAGATGGGACGCCCATTTCAATCGTAGACTATCTGCCACAAGTATTTAATGATGGAGCTGTCTATCATATCAACAAACTTTTAAAGCCATAGGCATGGTTTCATTCGCGTTGATTCATTACCATAAACTAAAATTCATGAAGCTAAATATATTTTTAATCATTACCTGGATTGCTTTTGTACTGCCTGCTTATGGGCAGCGTGCAAAAGTCTTGACCGGTACTGTCCAAAGCGGACCAAACGCGCCTTTGGCAGCGGCTTCCGTCTATATCGAAAACAAAGATAATCGGAGTTTGATGGGCGCTTCAACAGACAATTTAGGTCAATTCACCATTGGAGTTCCCGCCGGTGAAGGCCTAACTATTGTCGCTGCCTGTATAGGTTATAAGACCACAAAAATTCCATTTAACGGGCAGAGCACTGTAATCATCAAGCTCGTTAAAGACGATCGTATGATTGACGAGGTTGTCGTTACAGGAGAGAAGGCCAATACAAAGAATAGCATGGGAATTAACTACCGCAATCAGGTTTCGGCGACAGAACGCTTTGACATGAAAGAGTTGGAAGCACTGCCTTTTGCTTCTATTGAAAGTGGGCTACAAGGTCGGCTGGCGAATGTGGATATCGTGTCTAGCGCAGACCCCGGTGCAAGAAGCGCTATCCGGATTAGAGGGACATCCTCGTTGAATGGTAATTCAGAACCCTTAATCGTTGTTGATGGTGTTCCTTATCCTACCTCCATAGGTAGCGACTTTAATTTTTCCACCGCTAACGACGAAGATTTTGGCGGCCTAGTGAATATATCTCCTAACGATATCGAATCCATCGAAGTGTTAAAAGACGCCGCGGCTACAGCGATTTGGGGCTCTAAAGGCGCAAACGGCGTTTTACTCTTCACCACGAAAAAAGGACGTAAGGGTAAAACCCAATTTGCATTGTCCAGCAAATTGGATGTTAAGCGCGAAGCAGAAACAATCCCCATGTTAAATGGAGGACAATACGTCGCACTGGTACAGGATGCCATTTGGAATTCAGTGAATGATCTGGGCTATACTTCCGCATTACCATACCTCAATTTACTCTATAATACGAACGAAATTAAATATGATCCATCATGGGTCTATTTTAATGAGTATAATCAAAATACCAACTGGCTTGAACAAGTGACCCAAGTGGGACATTTCGAAGATAATTCTCTTTCGATTAGTGGCGGAGGAGATAAAGCCACCTACAGGCTGTCGCTAGGTTTTTTAAATGATGTGGGAACGACAAAAGGAACCAAACTGAATCGCTATAATTCACTGTTGAGTCTCAATTATAAATTCTCTAACAAGTTTAATGTTAATGCCGATATGTCCTATTCAATTAGTGATCGGAAGAATTTTTGGACGGGTGAAGATATCAGTACACCAAGAGGTATGGCCATGACCAAAATGCCCAATATGAGTCCTTATGTCATCGGGGAGGATGGCCAATATACAGATCAATATTTTACACCACGGATTAACTTTCAGGGTTCATTTGGCGAGAACCAAATGTTCAATCCAGTAGCGATGGTGAATGAATCAATCAATATTACTGTCGGCGAGCAGGCAAGGGTCGTCTTTCGAGGGATCTATACTATTATTCCAGCGCTTCAATATATTGGTACAGTTGGATTTGATACCAGGTCAACGAAAAATCGAAAATATCTGCCGCAGGCTGTTACCGGAGTTATCTGGACCGACCCGTTCTTCAATAGGGGATCGGATATGCTGTCAGATGAGTTATACCTAAACACCGAGAATAAATTTATATTCAATAAAAAGATTAAAGAGCATAGCATTGTTGCTACGGGCTTATTGCAGACAAATGAAGCACGAAAGTTTAGCTATGCCAGTGAGACATCAGGCAACGCATCATCATCTTTAAGTGATCCAACCGCCGGCGGCGCCGTCGTGAATATGGGGTCGGGAAATTCTAAAACACGGAATATCGGTGCGATTTCCAGTTTGCATTACGCATATAAGGATCGTTATATCGTCAGTGGTACATACCGTTGGGAGGCCAACTCCAGTCTCTCGGCACAACATCGCTGGAAAGGGTTTCCTTCAATTGGCGCTGCCTGGCATCTCGGTGACGAAGAATTTATTAAAAAATTAGACCTTATTAGTACGGCGAAACTTCGCTTTAGCTGGGGTAAAAGTGGAAATGCCCCTTCGGGCGCTTTCACCTATTTGGGCACGTTTCAGCCGCTCACGCCAGGTTATATTGATATGACTGCTGTGGGACCAGTATCCATTCAATTGGATAATCTTAAATGGGAGACGATAACCCAAACTGATTTTGGTGTCGATCTCTCTTTCTTTAAAAATAGACTTCAATTTACGGGTGAGTTATATAATCGGGTGACCACAGACCTCCTACAAAAGGACGTGACATTACCTTCATCCACTGGTTTTGGTAAAATGCGGTACTACAATTCTGGCAAATTAGCCAATAAAGGCTGGGAATTGATTTTCAATGCTGAGGCAATCCGCTCCAAGGATTTTGGTCTCTCTGTTAATCTGAATGTGTCACGTAATAGAAATGAAGTTATTGTACTTCCCGATAACATGCAATTTGAGAACTACAACTTCGGTAATGGCAAATATGCGCATAAAATTATCGAAGGCAATCCAGTAGGCTCATTTTACGGCTACCATTATCTCGGTGTATATCAGAACGAACAAGATACCTATGCCAAAGACCTGGACGGAAAAGTAATGTACGACCTACAGGGGCAACCTGTCTATATGGTAAATGGCAACAGGCGGGTATTTGCCGGCGATGCCAAATATCAGGATATCGACGGGAATGGTGTGATTAATCAATATGACATTGTTTATTTAGGAAATGCAATGCCCTTATTTACAATGGGGGGCGGGATAAATCTGCGTTACAAAGCTTTTGCGCTAAGTACTTTTTTGCACGGTAGATTTGGTCAAAAAGTAGTCAATCAGGTACGGATCAATACGGAGAATATGTATGGTACAGCGAACCAAAGTACCGCTGTACTTGGAAGGTGGCGCCAAGAGGGAGATGTTACAGATATACCACGGGCGCTATATGGTGAAGGTTACAATTACTTAGGGTCAGACCGCTTTGTGGAGGATGCATCTTTTGTTAGGTTAAAAATGATCTCTCTCAAATATGCACTTCCTAAAAAAGTAATCGAAAGATGGGGATTGACCCGCTGTGAAATATTTACAACGGTTCAGGATGTCTTTACGTGGACTGATTATTCTGGTCAAGATCCAGAAGTCTCCCTCTCAAGTAATATTTATATGCTGAGCCAAGATAATGCAAGTACGCCACGTCCAAGACGCTTTGCCTTGGGGGTAAATGTAAACTTTTAAAAAAGGAAGTGATGAAAATATGCTATAAATTAATGATGCTGTGTCTATTGTTGCCAGCGGCATCTTGTCAGAAATGGCTTGATCTCAAACCACAGAATGAACAGGTCAGTGATGCTTACTGGACCAATAAAGCTGAAGTGGAAGCTGTATTAGGTGCGGCCTATGTAAAATTACAAGGTGCTGTTAAAACAATGTTAGTATGGGGCGAAGGGCGGGGAAATACACTGAGCTTAAGCGGGTATGTTGATGTCGATCTTTTAAGGTTAAAAAGCTTCTCGCTTTTGCCGACAAACAATTATGCAAAATGGGGTGAATTTTATCAGATTATCAATTATGCCAATATGGTGATAAAGTATGCCCCTGCTGTTGTTGAAAAAGATCCAGCGTTTAATCAAGCGACTATGGCATCTTTTTTATCGGAGGCTTATTTTTTGCGAGCACTCAGTTATTTCTACATCGTTAGGAGTTTTGGCGAGGCACCATTGATCCTAGAACCCTATATGGACGATCAGCAAGCATACGAATTGTCAAAATCGTCCAAAGCTCAGCTCTTTGATCAGATTGTGCAGGATCTGACGGTTGCGTCAAACAACGGTAAGGAGATCTGGCCAACGGTTTGGGAAACCAAAGGGCGTTCCACAAAATGGGCTATACAAGCGCTGTTGGCCGATGTCTACCTCTGGCTGGGAAAATATGATGAGGCGATAATCGCCTGTAATACCATATTGCAGTCAGGAAAGTACGGGCTCTTGCAGGGAACAGTCAATAATAAGAATAATTGGTTCAGTATTTTTAATCCCGGAAATTCCAACGAGGGGATTTTTGAAATCCAATTTGATTATACCAAGAATCAAACAAATAAATTGATGGAAATATTTGGCTCCAACTATAATTGGATCATATCCAACTATTGTGTGTCGCTATTTACAGAAAATGCCGAAGATATCCGCGGCGCAGGGGCATCCTACGAAACGGTTGCCTACAAGCTTTGGAAATATTTAGGGGCAGAAGGAAATACAACGATTCCTAGACCCTATAGTGATCAAAATTGGATCATTTATCGGATGGCGGATATTTACCTGATGAAGGCCGAAGCATTGATTATGAAAGGAGAAAGTTACTACCCACAAGCGGTAGAATTGATCACTACGATTCGGTCAAGGGCCTCAATTTCCCGCCCGCTCGAAGCAGGGAGTACCGAGTTGGATATATTGAAAGCATTAATGGATGAGCGTGCACGGGAGTTTGTGGGAGAAGGAAAACGTTGGTTTGATCTATTACGTGTGGCGCAACGAGATCAATATAAATATAAAGAATATTTGATCGAACAAGTATTACTCGGCGTATCAGGAGCCTCAACACCTGTGATTAGATCCCTATTGCTCAATGAGAATGCGCACTATTTGCCAATACATGCCGATGAATTGAAGTATAATAAATTGCTTGTGCAGAACCCGTATTATGAAAACCTAAATTAATGCAAAAATGAAAAAGAATCTTATTCCTCTTTCTAACCTTGTGCTGCTTTTTATTGGATTATTTTCAATCCTACTCTCCTCCTGTAAAGATGATTTCGAAAATAATACCTATTCAGCGTATGAAGATTTACCCATGGCTGCATACCTTAAAAATCAGCCCGAAAAATATGATCTATGGGTCAAAATCCTCGAGAAAGCAGACTTGTACAATACATTGAATATTAATACCATATACACGCTCTTTGCGCCAGTCAACGATGGTGTCGAACGATATCTTAAAAAAGTGAATCTGACTTCGGTTGATCAGATGACAAAAGACGATGCTAACTATTTGGTGCGTTATCATCTTGTTCCAAATGTTTCAATTGACCTCGGTCAGTTTCAAAGTGGGGCAATCTCAGATTTAAATGCTACCGATGATAATCTTTTTGTGGAGTTCAAAGATGGTGGATTGGATCAGATCTATTTGAATGGGCTATCGCGATTTAATGCTTTCGATATTAAGGTAACTAATGGAATTATCCATAGCGTAGACGATGTTTTGGAACCTCTTACAGCGACTATATTGGATCGATTGAAGGATCAAAAATATAGCATATTTCATGATCTGGCCGTCGCAACCGGATATGACGAGCGATTAAATACCGTCTACACAGCAGGCACAGACCCGGATGGAAATCCAATTCAACAGCGATTCAAATATACGGCATTTGCGGTAAGTGATGCTGTTTACCTGAAAGAAGGCATTCATACGCTAGCAGCGCTATTGAATAAACTGGGCGCATCAGGATCAGACCTGAAATCGACGAGCAATCTTGCTAATCGTTATATGGCTTACCACCTATTGGCGCAGCAGCGCTCTTTTGCCGATTTAGGTAAATTCCCTGCTGGCGCGACAAAAATGAATTTGGAAACCATGGCCCAATACGAATTGATAAAAATTAGCGAAGGAGGAGAAGGTTTGGTTATTAATACCGATGAACGTATCGGCAGTGCTATTCATTTTAATGAAATCAATATCCCCTGCAAAAATGGTGTATTGCACGATATTAGCCATTGGATGCCAATTTTCGTTCCAGAGCAGGTCAAGGTTATTTGGGAGTTTACCGACTATCCAGATATAGCCGCCAATGTTACCCAATACAGAAACCCGAGCCTTGGAGCGCAATACAATAAAATCTTTGTGGCCAACGAGCTGACGAGTATTACATGGCGGGCGCAACCAGAGACCAAGTCAAATGTATTGATTTATCGGAACAACAGGAGTGCGGACGGTATTTGGTATACCGGTCCGCTGAATTACGATCATTTACGTGTAGAATTGGGCGAATCGGGATGGATTCAGATGCGAAGCCCCACTATTGTAAAGGGAAAATACAAAGTCAAATTGACGTGGCCTAGTACTAAATATGCTTCAAATACAGGAATTTGTGCCTTTGTATTGGATAATGAAATGCTGTATCCCCGGTTGGTGATGTCCAATACCAGCTCCGACAAAATGATGACGCAGGATTTAGGAACCGTGGAATTTAGGGAAACAACAGACCATACCCTCCGCATACTATCACTGGATGGTAAGTTGCTGACGTTAGATTACATCCAGTTCGACCCGATTAATTGACCCAAATAAATGAGATCTAATTATACACACATGAAAAACGTTGTAGGAATTCTCCTGTTCATGCTTGTTGCAGTAACAGGATGTAAAAAGAATTGGAATGAGCACTACGAGGAACAAGGATCCATATCCCAATTAGATTTGTTAGCTTATCTTAAAACTCAACCACAATACAGCCTATTTGTCTCAAAACTGGAAGAGTATGGGATCGCTGAGGAGCTGACCCGCGATCAAGAATTAACCATATGGGCGGTACCTAATGATCAGATGGCAGCCTTTGAATCATCCACAGAAGATAAAATCTCGATCTTAAAGTATCATATCAATAACCTCAAATATGACAGTGGAAAACTTAAAGATGGTTTAAAATTAATTACTTTAAATGGGAAGTATCTGATGGTTTCACGTAAGGATAATCAGGCATATGTTGGTGACGCCAAACTGATTAAGGCCAATCAATTTTGTAAAAACGGGGTGGTGCATGAAATTGATCTGTTGCTGAAGCCGGACGTTAGCATTTATGATTATCTCCGTGGTCTGGGGAATGACTATTCGATCATTCGAGATAGCGTTCTCGCCATGAATGATACGATTTTTGATTTGTCAAATAGTGTTCCCATAGGGGTAGATCCAACTGGGAACACGTTGTACGACTCCGTATTTACCATTACAAATCCAATATTTGAAAAGGCGAACATCCGCTCTGAGTTTGCAAATGTTACGATGTTCCTTCCTGCTAATCAGGTTATTAAAAATTGTTTTGATGATTTACAGCGTCTCTATAATCAATTTGGAAAGAAATTTTTGAGAGAAGACTCCTTAATCGCCTATACATGGATCAAAGAGGCTATTTTTTATAATGAAATTATAACTGACTATGGCACAAAGGATCTGACGTCCGCCTTTAATCGCTTATGGAAGCCAGGTATACAACTGGTAGATCCGCAATATAAACGCATGAGTAACGGTAGAATCTTTAACGTAACCAAATTAAAAATTCCCAATAATGTCCATATTCAAATGATAAAGCAGTTGTTTCATTATTATGAATATGTACCTGAAAATGAAAAGGCAAACCTGTTTGGCCTCGCCAATGTGACCGCTATAGAACCAAAAGACAGGGATAAGGTAAGTTTTCCTACATTGGGGATCGAGCTTACCTACCGAACCCTTCTCATACGGGGAGATATAGCCGACAATAAGCCTGCATCAATCAATTTTACTCCGATTATGTTAGCGCGGAAGCCAGATGGTTCAACAGGTTATAAAGTCGTGGAAGTTCCACCAGGAGAATATAATCTGTATATGGGATTTTTGGCCAAAAACCATCCATTTGTGAATATCTACGTAGACGATAAGTTAGTGGCAAAGTCTTTAAATGTGGAACCGTCGACGCCGTGGAACTATGATCGCGCGACAAATACCGTAGCTGGAACCAAGTATAATGGTTGGGGAGGACTAGTCGGACCTGTAGTGATCGAGAGCGATAAAATCCGGTCATTTAAAATTAAAGTTGAATTTGCCGGGTTAGGAAAGGGAACTGTAGAAAATATTGAGCCTTACCACTGGGCGTTGATTCCAACAGTAAATAATTATTAACCAAATGAATTTTACAGATCTCATGTATAAGAAAAATAAACATGTGTGGAAGTTGTCAATGGCTTTGTCATTCTCATTATTCTGCATGCATAGTTATGCCCAGCAAAATATTCAGGGAAAGGTCGTGAAATCGTACGATAAAACTCCCATAGAGGGGGCTATTGTAAGTATTTTGAACTCAACACATACCACCAAGACGAAATCGGATGGAACATTTGTTTTCGATAATATACGAGATGAGTCGCCAGTTATTCGGATTTGGAGTCCCGGATTCTTTGAATCACGTATTGAAGTGTTGGGGCGTAACCAAATTGAAATAAAGTTGATTTCGGAGGGACGAGAACATTATGAAAATGTAGTTTCGGGGTCTTTTTCTGCAGCTAATGCGACGTTGTTGACCACGGAACACTATCCTAAGGGCGCAGCCACCGTTGAACAAGTACTAACTGGCCAGATTGTAGGGTTACGCACGACCAACAAAGGTGGGATGCCGTCAGAAGGTGCAGCATTTAATTTTAGGGGAGTGCGCTCGTTTGAAGCAAATAGCAATCCGCTGATTGTCGTCGATAATGCACCGTATTTACCAGACATGGATAATTCTCCGATTATTGGTGGATACTCGAGAAGTATCTTTGCCCCATTTAACCTTCATGATATTAAAAGTATTCAATTCTTGAAGGGAGCCGAAACAGCACGTTACGGTTCGTTAGGCTCAAATGGAGTACTCAAATTAGAAACCTCTGCATCCGATGATATGGAAACGGTTATTGAGTATCGAGGTAATTTTGCAGTAGCGCATCAGTATAGAACGCTGCCTGTGCTGAATGATAGTCAATACAAGAGTTATCTCGGTGCCGTTGGGATGACCAATTACAACGATATGGGCGAGCTGCTGGCGCAATTTCCTTTCCTGAAAGATGATCCGAATTATTATTATAACTACCTGTACAATAATAAAACGGATTGGCAAGATCAGATTTATCGAAATGCTTTTGTAACCGATCATCATTTAAGAATCAAAGGTGGCGATGCGGTTGCAAAATATGATCTCTCGCTTGGCGTGTTGAACCAACAGGGCGTATTGGACAATACAAACAACACCCGATACAGCACGCGTCTGAATTCAACGATTGCTTTAGGACAGAAATTCGACTTGAATGCAATTATGGCATTAACCTATAACACCGGAAGATTCCAGGAACAAGGCATGTTAAAAGCCACCAATCCCATGTTGGCCGCAATGTATAGAGCGCCGATTCTTAGCCCCTATACAAAAGATAAAGACAACAACCTATTGACTGATTTGGACGGTGTTAGACAATTTGGCGTCTCTAATCCCTTAGCTCTTCTACAAACCGGCGATTTTACGTCGGACGTCTACGATGTTTTTGCACAAGCTAATTTGCGCTATAGAGCGACTAAAGATCTTCAATTTAATGCTTTGCTGGGTTACTATACAAATTATAGCCGGCAGACAACCTTTGTACCAGGATTGTCTAGCGGCACCATTCTCCCTTTAGAGAATGGAATTGCTTTAAATACAGCGCGATCGGGCGCTGGGCAGTCAGCTAATATTTCCTGGAATTTTTATGGGAGTTATGCGAAACAGTTAGGCCGCGATCAATTGGATGCTGGTATCGGTATACAGGGCCTGCTGAATAGTCAGGAGTATGATGCCGGTGCGGGTAGGAATACAAGTTCCGATTTTTACCGTACACTGAATTATGTCAGTAACGCAGGACGTAAATTTTGGGGATATGATGAAGACTGGAATTGGATGAACATGTATGGTTTCGTCCGTTACAACTGGCGCAGCTTACTGAAATTAGATGCCAATCTTAGCGTTGACGGTAGCTCCGTTACAGGGGAAAATGCCAAAAGGTTTGGCCTGTTCCCGGCGGCGGACTTATCAATTCTCCTCTCTAATATGTCTTTTCTGAAGGAGAATGAATCGATAAACAACCTCGTGTTAAAATTTGGTTACGCAAAAACCGGTAACAGCCGTTTTTCATCAAAGATTGGACAATCGTACTACAGCAGCCAATTGTATAGACAACTTGCTGGAATTGTAGTGGGTAACATTCCTAGCAATGAAATTAGATGGGAAGATAACCAAAATATGCAGGGTAATTTAATCTTTTCGGGGCTAAATCAACGTTTAAATATGAACGTGGGATATTATTACAACCGTGCCAGTCATCTTTTGAATCGTTTTTCTGTGTCGCCCATAGCGGGAATCGACAGGATATTTTTAAATGGGGGTCAAATTAACAATCGTGGTTTGGAAGTGGATGCTAATTTTGTTTTCGTTGACAAAACAGACTGGTCTTTCACACTGGGCGGTAATTTATCCACATTAAACAGTAGCGTAAAAAAGCTGTTGAGTGTGAATCCAATATTGTTACAGCAGGAAGATGATGTTATTCGCATCCATCAGGTGGATAAAGCACCCTTTTCTTTTTATGGATATCAATCCAATGGCGTTATCGCTAGCGCCAGAGAGGCCGAGCAATTGAATTTATACGATTATAAGAATAGAATGTTTGCTCCAGGCGATGTTTTCTTTGAGGACGTGAATAACGATGGTATTATAGATGCCGAAGATCAGGTCGATCTAGGAAGTAGTTTGCCGAAATTATTTGGGGGCGCATATTTCACCTTACGTTATAAGAAGGTTCAATTGCAGGGTCTCTTGAGTTTTACCAAAGGCAACAAGACTTATAATGCTGTACGTAGAAGTCTCGAGGATCTCGCCGGTTATAATAATCAATCCATTGCGGCACTGCGCCGTTGGCAGACCGATGGCCAACAAACTGATATCCCACAGGTACAATATGGTGATCCCATGGAGAACGCACGCTTTTCTAGCCGATGGATTGAAGATGCTTCTTATATGCGTTTAGAGAACTTGTCTTTGTCTTATCGTTTTGGGAATCATCGACTTAAAATTCTTGCGCATTCGGAATGGTATATCGTTGCTGAAAATTTATTTACATGGAGCAAATATTTGGGACTGGATCCTGTAACGGCATACAGCAATAGCATGGCTTATACCGGTGCAGACTATGGCAAAATCCCTTTACCACGGACCTTTAAATTAGGCGTCAATTTTAAACTCTAGAAAGTATGAAAAGTTATTATATACACTATAGCATAGTCGTCGTGTGCTTGGTTCTTACCAGTTGTTCCAAATATTTTGAAGTGAATACCAACGATGTTTTGACGGAAAAAGATTATGGTCAAGAAACCAATGAACTGTATTCAGGTTATATGGGAGTTGCTGCAAAAATGCAGGCTCTGGCCGATCAAACTGTATTTTTAAGTGACTTACGAACCGATCTACTTGAACCTACGGCTAATGCACCCCAAGATTTGTGGGATTTGTACAACTACAAGGAACAAAAGGGCAATACCTTTGCCAACCCACGCACCTATTATGATCTTATTGTAAATGCCAATGCTTATTTGGAAAAAATTAGGTCTTATCGAAAAGCAAACCCAAAAGCATTGGAGGACGAGCACTATAATGCATTAATATCTGGAACAATTCGTTTTAAAGTATGGACGTATCTGACGCTAGGGAAATTATACGGTAAGGTAGCTTATTTCGATGATTCTAAGATCGATTTAGACAATCTGTCTTCCATTCCCGTAATTTCTTTAAATGAACTGTTGCCTAAACTGGTCTCATTGATGGAAATAGGTGTGGACGGTGTTGATGGAAAGTATGTCGCGAACTGGGGCAATATTTTATTTCCAGGGGTGGCTACTAATCAGCAAGATCTCACTTGGAATATGATTTGTCCATCGCCTGAACCATTATTAATGGAGCTGTATCTGTGGACGAAGCAATATACAAAAGTGGTCGATATAGGTATTCGCTTTATCTACGACAATGGTAGTAATAAGTTTAAAGTCAGTAATGACGATTATAATGGGGAGTGGGTTCAGGTATTTACGAGGGATCCAATAACACGGACAAGAGTATTGATGAATATTGTACCCTATGATTTTGAACGAAACCAGACAAATCGCTTGATGCATTATTTCTCGAATCAAAGTCCTTCCTTATATTATTTAAAGCCGACGGCTGCCGCTATGCGTAGGTACCAAGAACAAATTCGATATGATGGGCATACCTTGGGTGATCAATATCGGGGAGAGAATTACACCTACTTTTTACAGAACGGAGCTTGGGTGATCCGCAAATTTTCGAGAGATCGGGAGAGTGCTTCAGAAATCTATAAAAATAATGTCCATATTGTCATATACCGAGATGCTGATGTACACTTTTTTATGATAGAAGCACTCAATAACTTGGGCATGTTTGATCAGGCGGAGGCATTGTTGAATGATGGTGTAGAGTTGTATCTTTCGCGAAACGCAGGCAATTTAAAATATCCTTTTGACAATGCGGCGATGAATGTTAGCCTTGCCAGAAATTGGGGAATTAGACGTCGGGTCAATCTCGCACCCGTGCACCCTGAAGGTGTCAGCAGAGATGATTTATCAACAACAGAAAAAGTTGATGCTTATAAGAAAGCAATAGATAAATTAGTTGTTGAAGAGACCCTGATGGAAAGTGCGGGCGAAGCAAAGGCTTATTTTGCGATGATGCGCATTGCCGATCGTTGGAACGATCCTACAATTTTAGCCGATATCGTCGCGAAGAAGTACTCCGAAGGCCAAACGAACCAAATTCGCCAATATTTGCTGGATAGAAATCATTGGTTCGTTCAATATCCTTTAAATTAAACTTCAGTTACATTTTAAGCGGCTCAATATATAACGATTTCAATTGTTAAAAAATTCACTGTTAAAATAAGGGGATGTTTATATGATTCGAAGGCAGTAGATTTTTGTCATGAGCTGCATCGTAAAAGATCTTTGAAAACGGTGGTTTTTAAGTTTTTTTTAAAAAGTTATGAACAAATCGTTAATTTTATAATTCTTAAAATCTAACAATGACCAATTCTGTAAATCAATTTTTAAAAACTTTAGAAATTAGTGATTTCTCTGCTACTCCAAAGTATTTGCAATTGGCAAATACCATCACCGATGCCGTAAGAAACGAAATATTGGTCCGAGATGATATGTTGCCTTCCATTAATGAGTTAAGTGCCTATTTAGAAATATCACGTGATACCGTTGAAAAGGCTTACCGATACCTGAAGAAAAATGAGATTATTGCTTCGAACCCCGGTAAGGGCTATTATGTGCATAAAACAGATGTACAATCGAAACTTAAGATTGCAATCTTTCTGAATAAACTCAGTGCGCATAAAAAAATTGTGTATGATTCCTTTGCAAAGGAATTAAGTGACTATGCGAATTTGGATTTGTTTGTTTATAATTCAGATCTATCGTATTTAAATACACTTTTAGGGAGTCTAACGAAAACTTATGACCATTATGTCCTATTTCCACATTTTAAAGAAGGCCGAGATAAGGCCCCTGATATTATCCGGAAAATCCCTTCAGAAAAGCTAATGCTATTGGGCAAATTTATCGAAGATGTACCTGGCGATTTTCCGGCTGTTTATGAGAACTATGAACAGGATATTTACTCCGCCTTAGAGGAAGCTAATGAAGTATTGAGTAAATACAAAAGCATAAAACTGGTCTTTCCGGACTACAGTGATTTTCCAAAGGCTATTATCAAAGGGTTTTATAAATTTTGCCAGCAATATGCTTTTGAACATGAATTAGTCTCTGATATCGATGAAGAGAAGGTAGAGAAGGGAACGTGCTATATTAATATTATCGAAGATGATCTGGTGAAATTATTGAACAAAGTAATACAAAAGAAATTGGTCATCGGGAAAGACGTTGGCGTGATATCCTACAATGAAACACCATTGAAAAAATTTATCCTCAATGGTATTACAACCATATCAACTGATTTTGAAATGATGGGGCGTTTAGCAGCCGAATTGATCATAAAAAAATCCAAAGACCGTGTTGAGGTTCCATTTTATTTGAAAGTTAGATCATCGATTTAGGACTAAGATATAATAATAAGTTCTTCGCATAGCGGGGGAATATACTTAAGGAATGCACAGTCCAAAAGGAATGCACAGTCCAAAATATATGCCGATAGTAACTGTCTTTTTGTAATAGAGGGCGTTGTATATAAAAGAAAAAGACCGGTTAATTAGTGTCAACCAGTCTTTCTTTTGTTTATAAACTTTGTTTATTTTTTTAAGGTCTTTACGGGAAACAGATCAATAACACCTTTTGCAACCTTGCTGATGTTATTAATTGCTTTTTCTGGGTTATCGACATCTCCAGAGCCGCGTGCCTGCCAAATCACAGCATTTGTTTTGCGGTCAATAGCTTCAATAATCAAATGACCGTAACGATAGCGTTCTTTTGCAACTGGGTAATAGGCGCCACCGTAGTAATAGGGTGAAAACCACGGACGATACCATCCCCAGGGTCCCCCCCAGCCGTAGTAACCGCCGCCACCATAGACCAAGCGACTCTTATTATTGACAATCGTGATGTATCGAAATAGTAAATCAGGGTTATCTTTGGAATATTGAAGGCCTTTTGCTTCCAAAGCAGTATTAGCTGCGTCCAGAATATTGGTTTTAGCGATATCATTGTCAAAATAAGACTTTGATAACGAGTCGACCGGAGGCAACCAAGCATACGTCTTAAATGGCGTAAAATCCATCTTTTCTACCCGTGTGGTATTGTATTGATAAGACGAACATGATGCGAGTGCAACGCAAAGCACCAAAAATAATAGAATCTTTTTCATCGTAGTAATTATTATAAGTGTTGATCTCATCGGTGTAAATGAGCTCGTTTCACTCGGTTTGTTATTAACTGTGATGAATCTATCATGAGTGAGTATTTTATCACCGTATTTAGCGACCAACTCATGATGGTTCATGGCCTATATTGAACTTATATTTATTTAACTAATTTGCTTTTATTCCTTATCCGTATACCTTTCAAGTGTAAAAATATTACAGTTGGCGGTCTTTATGGCGATTGTTTCTTTATCCTCCGGTATGCTATTATCCTTTTTGATTTTACAACCTATTACTTTAGACAAAAAACTATAAATATGGTTTAATCGTAATTGTAAAATTAATAAGGATATTTTGCCACTAGTGGAATCTGCCTTCCTGGGCCAAATGCTTTTGGACTGATCCGCAGGATAGGAGGAGTTTGAAAACGTTTGAATTCAGCATTATTAACCAATTTACATATCCTTTCTACTAACGATTGTTCAAAGCCCATTGCTACAACCTCAGATCCTGATTTCTCATTTTCGATGAGTTCAAAGAGGATTTTATCCAATAACTCATATTCCGGTAATGAATCTGAATCTTTTTGGTCTGGTCGAAGTTCTGCGGAAGGCGCTTTTTCAATGGTATTGATTGGAATGATTTCCCGTTCTCGATTGATGTAGCGCGCTAAATCATAGGCTTTGGACTTGTAGACGTCACCTATTACAGATATAGAGCCTGCCATATCACCATAGAGTGTGCCATAACCCACAGCAGCTTCACTTTTGTTGGACGTATTGAGCAGGATGTGACCAAACTTATTAGAAACGGCCATCAAAATTACTGCGCGGGCGCGTGCCTGTATATTTTCCTCAGTCGTATCGGGTTGTAAATTCTCAAAAAGAGGGGCCAGGCTATGCTCGTAGGCATTAGCAATATCTTTGATGGGAACGATACGATGTTTGCAGCCAGTACTGTCGACCAGATCCATGGCATCTTTTATCGAATGGTCGGAAGAATAAACCGATGGCATCAATATGGCGAGTACATTATCGGCCCCGAGAGCCTCGCAGGCCAAGGCAGCAACCAAAGCCGAATCCAGTCCGCCCGATAGGCCTAAGACTGCCTTTCTAAAACCAGATTTTTGAAAATAATCACGAAGACCTAGGATTAATGCATCATGCACCAGCTCCATTTTAGATTTAGGATGCTTCGGAGCGGCTGTGGTGGAGATTATATTTTGTTGATGATAGATTATAAATTGGAGATCCTCTTCAAAGCTTTTTAGTTCAGCGACCGTTGTGCCTTCATTATTCAATGCAATGGAGCGTCCATCAAAGATAATATCCATATGAGCACCAATTTGATTAACATAAATCAGCGGTCTGCCCGACTTTTTGACCTGCTGACTAAGAACGTTAACGCGTTCCTCAAAATGCGTGTAGGAAAAGGGAGAGGCCGCAATGTTGATGAGTAGGTCTGGATTTTCTTTTCTCAGTTCTGCCATGGGATCGCCAACGTACGAATTGCCACCCTCGTCATCGTCCCAAAGATCTTCGCAAATTGTTAGGGCAATCTTTACGCCGCTCAGTTCGATGCAGTTATAAACTCTATTAGGTTCGAAATAGCGATATTCATCAAATACGTCATAATCAGGCAAAAGACCTTTTTTAATAACATCCTTTACGATTCCATGCTCGATAAATACAGCAGAATTGTAGAGTTCTTTGCCCTCAGGATCACCGTTTTTGACGGGTGCTCCAATGATACAGGCAATATCCTGGCAATGTGCGGCGATTTGATGAATAGCTTCATCACATTGCTGTTTGAATGCCTTATTTCTTAACAGGTCCTTGGCGGGATATCCGCCAATTGCGAGTTCGGCGAAGATAATAAGATCGGCAGCTGCTTCTTTGGCCTGATGGATGGCGCTAACTATTTTTTTAGTATTTGCTTCAAAATTACCGATATGGTAATTTAACTGTGCTAAAGCTATTTTCATATGCTATTGATCGTCTAAAAATAAGATACCTGCTTATGGAGGATCTTCTCACAAATTTATTTCTTTTTTTTGATACTAAGCTTCCTCTTATTCGAATAAAGAAAAGTTAACCAAGAGAAATCGATGTTTGCAACCTGTATGTTACCGATGTGGCAATATATAGGGGTATTTGTAAGGTATACATAGAAATAAGCTAGGGCAATTGAATCGAATGGGGCCGCTTCTTTAAGGCAGCAACAGCCTGTATGCAAATCGGGGGGGCGCGAATGAATAGTTTTAACAGTATGAGATATGCTAAATTGTTTTAACATAATTTTAACAACGTTAAATGCTGTTAAATTTCTTGACATGAAAGCAGATGTATAGTACCTTTGATATATCAAAAGAAACGAAAGATATTAAAAATAATATATAAAGAACTTTTCATAATTTAGGTTAATAATTGGTTAGGTAAAGCTCGGAGTTCCCCACTTCGAGCTTTTTTATTATAAATATTTCATATTCGGTTTTGCCCCAATTCATTTCCATCCCAGCTAGATTTGTTCATGTATAAGAGTGATCCATTTGTTATTTTTTATTCGGAAGTACTAGAATTAATCAAGGTAGCATATCGAAAGTTTGTAGGAAATTACTTCGATGACGAAGATGTAGCTTACATATTGTCTTTGGATAGGTAGCTATGAATCTAGTTAGAATGCATACCGACACATTTAACTTCACGCTGCTTTCAGGCTGAAGTTTTTCAGATCCGATTAATTGGGGGCTGATTGATAGCCGAATCGACTTCTTAAATGCAGGAATTTTTTAAAAGCTATTGGATATTAGAAGGTCAATAGGTATAGTGATTTACGTTCGAGGTGTTGTAAGGTAAATCAGGCTTTTTTCCGAACACGGGTTGATGGATTTAATAATAAATAGCAATGGTGCTTGGATTTTGAATCCTAACACCATTGTATAGAATAGAACTTATCTAGTTAAAATATTTCTATTTTATGTCTACCACTTCAATCACGAAGTCCAAGGGTGAGTTTGCAGGAATTGGTCCTATCGCGCGATTTCCATAACAGAATTTAGAAGGCGCCATGATATGAATTTTAGCACCTTTTTGAAGCCCTTTCGCTGTCAGTCCACCGAGATCTACATCACCTATTTTTTTAGGAGCAAATGCGAATGTCCAAGCTGGTATAAGCGTGCTCTCGAAAGGATAATTATAACCGGTATTGGTGAGGAGCTCAAAGCTAGCCGTTTTATCGGTTCCAGTTTGGTCGAAAATACTGCCATTTAATAAGCGACCAGTATACTTTACAGTTGGATTAACTTTAAAGACTTTAGCATTTAAGGTGTCAACAATTTTATATTGATAATTTCCTGTGCCTTCAGCTAAAATTTCATACCAAATGCCTGTCTCGCTATTGTATTGGGCATCGGGATACTTTTGGCTAACATAATTTTTAAGTGCGACGGAGTCTGTTTTAAATTGTGCAGCTGCATCGTAAATCGGCGCATCATCACTTTTGGAACAGCTAATAACAAGGAAAGCGATCGCTGTAATTCCTAAAAATAATGGTGATAACAATTTTTTCATGGTATTATTTGTTTGTTTTTCATTAAGTAGCCATTTCATTGTAAAATTGGCCTAGCAAATGTATATGATTTTTTTCTTTTTGTATATTTACCCCTAAATAATTAACAAATTGATACAGTAATTTACATTTGTGTATTAAGATCTGCTAAAAAAAGCCATTCTCATTAAGAAAATGGCTTTTTTTTGTACGGCTTATTTGTTTAGTTGGAGGTAGCAGCTCCAATACTTAACAATTCGATTGTATACACAACTGGTGTATTCTTAGGTACTGTCACCTTCTCACTTCCTTTGGTATATTCATTTTGATCAAACGAATAATATGAAGGCGCAATAAAAGTAATTTTATCTCCTTTTTGTAATCCTTTTGGAAGTAATCCGTGTGGATAATAATCTATGCCATTCTGTTTAATTACAGGAGGCGTAAAGGCTCTCATCCATCCTACATTATATATATTGATGGCTTTGTATATATCAGTATAAACAGCTGGTGAACCAACTGGATTTTTATCAAAAACTCTTCCATCCATTAACTCTCCTTGAAAATTGAAAGTTGCCGCAAAAGGTGTAATCGCAGGACCGTTATTTGTTAAAGTGATACCATATGTATAAGGTGTAGCGGTTTCTTTAGCATATTCGATTTTGTACCAAATACCTTTTGATAGCAAAGAGTCTGAACGCTTAGCGTCGTTACCCCACTTCTGTTTCGCGTAAGCTTCCAATAGAGGTGCTTGATCTTTATATAAAGAATCTTGTCTTGCTTTTTCCTTTCTTATTGCTTCTTCTTGTTGTTTGTAATAAGCGTCCCAATCAAAATTATCTTTATTACAAGCTGTAAAAAGAATACCAAGACACAAAAACGCCATTAAAAATTTTGTGATATTTTTCATAATTTCTTAAAGTGTGTATTAATTATAAAACTCAAAACGCAGACTGGACAAACTTCGCTACATCAAATGTTAAATTATTCTAAAAAAGCATATAACTCTTTTGAATTCAAGTATTTTTGTCGTATGCTTTTTAAATGAAATTTAGAGTCCAGCCTTAAAATACTCGGAAATACAAACTGTTTTCCCCGCAGTAATTGTACTGCTAATGGATGGTATTTCCCTACTTTCTTTTTTCTGCTCAGTGACTTCCATATGCTGTTGTCGAAAACAATCTCTTCGGTAGATTCGGCATCGTACTTCACCGCATAGTAACGCCGGTTAATTAATTCAATAATTTCTCTTTTTGTAAAGATTTCTTGCTCCATTTTTCTGCAGTAGCTACACCAATCGGTATGGATGAAAAGCAGTGTTTCCCTTGGCTCAACAGCAAGTAAAGAATCAAGCTGTTCGAAGCTGATCCAATTAATCCGCTCTTGCCCAAAGTGACAGAGCGGATAAAATAGCATCATCGACATAATGTATATTTTGCTGAATTGCTTCATAGATCAGTTATTGTTTTTTTAATGGAAATGGCCAACGCGCAAGCCAAAGGTAAATGTCCGAGGACGAGTCGGACCATAGATATAGTCTGAGTCTCTCAATGGTCCCTTGTCAAAGTCTTTCTGAAAAGCATTGAACATGTTTTGTATACCGCCGAAAATTTCAATACTAAAATCTTTATGTATGGGTAAGGTATAACCCAGCCGCAGATTTAACTCGACGAAGTCGCGTGCGTCTTTCAAGGTCATCATATCGTTTTGGATATGAGGAACAATCATCTTTCCGGTGTAGACTCCGGTCAGATCGATCGCAAATTGTTTGGTCGCTTTTAAATTACTATTCATATAGCCATAAATATTGGGTGTACGGACGTATTTCTTGGTCAGGATATCCAGTCCGGCTTCCCTTCCCTCGTAGATAAGTTGATCTTTTTTATAGCGTGAGCGCTGAATGGTCCCACCGGTTTGGATAGAAAACCAAGATGATGGTGCAATATTGATCTCAATATTAGAGCCATATACCCGGGCACCCTCACCGTTTTGCATCTCCTGGATGATCAATCCGTCTTTTTCTGATGCCATGACATTGACAAATTGATTGTTTAGATCCGTATAAAACCCCTCCACAAGCAGACTCGTCTGTACATTTCCAAAATTTTTGTTGTAGCTAAAGGAACCTGTATACGCATTGGAATACTCCGTTTTTAGATTTTCACCAATCAACACAAATACTTGATTTCCACCAATGGAAGTGACATGCATATCCTCGTTAAATGCCTGGGGCGCACGGAAACCGCGGGCATAGCCCCCTCTAAATTGAAGGTCCTTGGTGATATCATATAAGATGGTCAACCGTGGGCTAAAGGTGCCAAAGCGCTGATCTGAGTTTCGGTCTATACCTGCAAGACTGTATTTGCCATCGACATAGGTATAATCGTATCGCGCTCCGATCAAGGTTTTAAAATTGCTTAAAGGCTTCCATTCGTATTGGGCATAACTGCCTAATCCCCTGTTTTGCTGATCAATGGTTCGTTTGTATCCCGGTATGTCGTCTTGGGTATCGTTGTACGAGAACTCCACTCCGGCGGTAAATACATCGTTTTCAAAGTTGTAGGTATACTGTCCTCCTGCGACCAGCGCGATATCATTTGTCTTTCCGTATGCATTGGCAGCTAATATGCTGTCGGCGAGTGTTGATCCGCCCCCTAGGCCGCCATAGTAGCTGTCACGAACGGTTTTCTGTACAGAGCCGTAAAGCGACATTTTCTGCTTGTAATCGGTAGAGTAATGATCATAGGTGATTCCGCCAACAAGCGAACTGGTTTCCAATTGCTCTGTGATTTGCGTCAAGTGGGGTACTTTATCAAGCTGATCACCACCGCGACGGAACTCATTCACTGTGCTAAAATCTACCGTTATTTTATCTAGATCACTCGGTTTGTAAAATATTTTTGTGCCAAAAGTAGTGTTTCGAAGTTTGGTCATTTCCGAAAAACCATCTCCATTAGCATCATATGCTTCCCGATTACGGTGCATGCCGTAGAACGTCGCACCTCTCTTGAGGTCTTCTGCGACCGTCGAGGTGTTAAAATCAACCGTATTGTCCCAGCTTCTGCCACCTATGAGTGAGTTGGTTGATTTTACCTGCCAGTCATTTTCTACCGGATCTTTTGTAATAATATTAATTGTCCCAGCAATCGCATTGGCGCCAAATAATGCCGAACCGCCACTTCTTACCACCTCAATACGATCGATCATACTGGTGGGAATCTGGTCTAATCCATATACGCTATTCAATGCGGAGAATACGGCTCTGCTATTGATCAATATTTGTGAATAAGGACCTTCTAGACCATTCAGCCGGACTTGTGAAAAACCGCAATTCTGGCAATTGTTTTCTACGCGTACCCCCGGCTGATAATTCAGTGTTTCAGACATGGCGACAGATTGTGTTGCATTAAATAATTTGGGACCTATGACATTCACAACCACGGGAGCATCCTTTCGTTTGACGCCGTAACGTGTAGCAGAAACAACAACCTCATCCAAATTGAGGTTGTCTTCCTCCAGTTGAATATGTAATGGAGCCTTTATTGTATCAAGGGAGATAAGCTTGCTGATTGAGCGGTAGCCTACTGCAGATATGTTTAAGGTTACTTTTTGCAGGGGTATAGCAGACAACTTGAAGTAGCCCGCTGTATCAGATGTGGTCGCAAGCTTGCTGTTTTTTAAAGTCAGGGTGCCGGATGGAATTGCTTGATGGTTTTTATTGAATAAATAGCCTTCAAGTTTCGATTGAGCATATATAGTGGATGTACCCGCCAGTAATGCGGCGAATAAAGTGTATTGATTTAGCATAGTAGTTTTATAAAAATTTTAAAAATACCAGCCTCTCATCCCATTGTCTATAGCGCGCTATGAACAGCATTCAAGGTGTTGAATACGGATAGGAAACAAGAAAATAACTTGTTCTTATATAGGGCTATTGTACCAAGGAGTTCATTGAAACCAATGTAAGGTAGTCCAACGAAGGGTGTCGCCTTGGCATCAACGACAATTTTGGAAAAGGAGGCCAATAAGAAATTGTATCAAAGACGTCGTACCGATATAGACATTCCGTGGTTTAGCAATGCGTTACTGGACGCATACGGTATGTTCCGTTTATTAGCGTCGAGTACTGCCATTACAGACCACTGGTCTTCGAAATCTCTGATGTTGGTTTTATACTATGCTGGGGGGACCACGTAAGTGGTAATGATTGATGGTTGACCTAATCGCTTCCGGACAAAAGGAACTATAGTACGCCTGTCTTACTTCGCGGGGAATTGGAAGTTCAAGGACGGTAAATTCGGTTTGTACGTAGCTGTTGTGATAGATGACATTCAGGTATTCGATTTGGTCATCTGTTTCTTGGGGCTTTTGTTTCTTGGTAAAATCATAAGGGTGGGTGTGCATGACAATTTCACCTGTAGATTTTACCTCTTTGTGCATAAAAACAACACCTGAAATAATAATCAGCGACATTAATACCAATTGGCATAATGCGATAAGCTGACGTGGACTTCTGGTTGTTTTTCGGTACATAAAAAAGCGTTACTTTTTTAGGGTAACGCTTCAAAATTACGATTTTATTTTATCAGTATAAAGCTGTATGGATTAAATAAATATTAAGTATGCCTATTTTTGAAACCTTAATGTTCTCCATCCTTACATTCTAACTATTTAATCAGATGATTGTTGTCGTCTGGAAATACAAGCGAGGGTTGAAATTGTTTAGCTTCTTCAAAATCCATGGTTGCATAGGAAATGATGATGACGATATCGCCAACTTGAACCAAGCGGGCCGCGGCACCATTCAAACAAATTGTTCCCGAACCGCGTTGGCCAGGGATAACATATGTCTCAAAACGTGCTCCATTGTTATTGTTTACGATTTGAACTTTCTCGTTAGCGATGATATTTGCGGCATCCATCAAATCTTCATCTATTGTGATACTACCCACATAATTCAATTCCGCTTGTGTGACCTTAACGCGGTGAATCTTGGATTTCATTACTTCTATTACCATGGCGCAAAGTTAGGGCTTTCTACTGAATTTGAAAGATTTGTCAATTAATTTGACAAATTATTCAGAATCATATTATCAATCAGACGGACCCCCTCAACCCACGCAGTGACCAGGGCAACATGTTGTTTGCTGAAATCGATGTGATCGACCTCCTTTAAGCTGGTACTTTCACATATGGCAAAGTATTCAACGCTCATTCCATCTGTATCTGTTAAAATCTTCAGCGCTTGGTCTTTTATTTCCCCGAGTGCTATAGCATCATTGATGTGGTCTTTTACGTATGTCAAGGAACGTGAAAGGGCCAACGCTATTCTTTTTCCTTCTTCACTTAATCGCATGTTTCTGGAGCTCAAAGCTAAGCCATCTTGATCTCTGATGATGGGGCATATCGCCAATTGAATAGGTAGATTCTTCATTTCAATCATGCGTTTAATAACCATGACCTGCTGAAAGTCTTTTTGTCCGAAACAGGCAATATGCGGTTGTACCAATGTAAATAATTTATAGACGACCTGAGTGACGCCCTGAAAATGTCCTGGACGCTTTTCCCCTTCCCAGATTTGATCCAGTTCGCCCAAATCGATATGCCAGTGTTCGTGTTTGTCGGGGTACATTTCGTCAATGGTTGGCAAGAAAAGAATATCACACCCCACAGCTTCCAATAGTTTGATATCGTTCTCGATTGGGCGTGGATATTTCTCGAGATCTTTTGGGTCATTAAATTGCGTAGGATTTACAAAGATGCTGCAGACGCGAATGTCGCTCAATGGTTTTGCATAATTTAATAAGGATAAATGTCCTTCATGTAATGCCCCCATGGTAGGAATTAAGGCGATTTTTTGATCGGATTTTCGTGCTTCTTGCAGGTATGCTTGGAGAGAGGCTTTCGTTTTGAAAATTTCCACTTTGCTATTTAGTTTTTGTTGGCAAAGTTGCATATTATTTTGGGAATATAAAACGATGATTAATAGTAAATTGCATAGTAAGTATTTTTTTTGTACCTTTGTAGACCGATTTTACTGTTCGAAAATAATAAATAAAAATAACTGGAGATGGCAAAAACGAAGATATTGTTTATTACTCACGAGATGTCGCCTTTCCTCGAATTAACTAAAATTTCTGAAATCACACGTCAACTTCCGCAAGCGATGCAAGAAAAGGGTTTTGAGATCCGAATCTTAATGCCGCGTTTTGGGAATATCAATGAGCGTAGAAATAGATTACATGAGGTTATTCGTCTTTCAGGCCTGAACATTGTTGTGGATAATAATGATAATCCGCTAATTATTAAAGTTGCTTCATTACCTGCGGCCCGTATGCAGGTGTATTTCTTGGATAATGAAGACTACTTTCAGCGTAAAAAAGTTTTTAGTGATGAGCATGGCGAGTTCTTTGCAGACAACAATGAGCGTTCGGTGTTCTTCTGTAAAGGAGCGTTGGAAACTGTGAAGAAATTGGGTTGGTCCCCAGATGTAGTGCACTGTCATGGATGGTTCTCTGCTTTGGTACCGGCGTATGTCAAGACGACTTATAAAGACGATCCGACATTCAAGGATGCAAAAGTGATGTACTCTTTGTTCAATGAAGAGTTTAAAGGTACATTAGGTACGAAGTATGCGGAAATGGCACCAGAGGGTTCATTCAAAGCTGAGGATGCGCAGGTTTACGGAGATGGTAGCTATGAGGCTATCTATAAAGGTGCTTTGCATTTTACCGATATGGTTGTTGTGGCGGATCAAAATGTCAATACCGAAATAGTTGATTTTGCAAGATCAAAAGATATTCAGGTTTTTGAGCCTAACGGCGATCAAGACTATGATGCCTTTGGTGAAGTATATGATCAATTTGCGCCGGAAGAAGTGGAAGTGTAGGCTGTACTTTTCTAAGCGTTAAAAAAAACAATAAAAAAAGGTTATTTCAAAAAAATAGCCTTTTTTTATTCCGCTGGTTTTCATCGAGTCGAATTACTATTTGATTGACTTTAGTCGTGATGCCGATTCCCTAAGTCATTTGTAACAATAAATATAGCTGCGAATTGTTATCTTCGCAGTAATCTGTTATTAGGTATATATATTGATATTTGGAGATTTTAGAGAAGATTTCCTAAGTTTGATTTATAGCGGTTATATGCGCCCCTGACAGCATGTATTGGCTTTGTTTTAAAGGTATATCAATCGTGTGTCTCGGAATCTGCTTCAGGAGGAATAGACACCATAGTTATAATTATTGTCATGAAAATTAAGGTAGGATTTGGATTTGATGTCCATCAGATGAAAGAGGGACATCCCTTTATTGTTGGAGGCGTTCAATTGGAGCATTATGCGGGGGCCTTTGGCCATTCTGATGCAGATGTATTGGTGCATGCGATATGTGATGCCATTTTGGGTGCTGCCAATTTGGAAGATATTGGCTATCACTTTCCAAACACTGATATGCGCTGGAAAGGTATCAGTAGCTTATTGTTACTGAAAGAATGTGTGGCGCTGATTGCGAAGAAAGGGTACACACTCGGTAATATCGATTCAATGCTGTGTTTGGAGGCTCCTAAGATCAAACCTTATATCCCGCAAATGAAAGTTAAATTGGCTGAAGCCACTGGTTTGGATATCGATGATATTTCCATTAAAGCAACGACAAATGAAACCATGGGATTTATCGGCCGTCAGGAAGGAGCCGTTGCCTATGCGGTTTGCTTGATCGAACGTGCGTAGTTCTGCTCAATATTTTCGCGTTTAAATTCTTGCTTTTGGTACAATTAGTAATACCTTTGCCAAGTAAGGATTATTGGCACACTATCTGATAGAGTGAGCATTAATGTCTTAATTGAAGTCTACAAGGGCTAAAATAATGCAGTATTCGAGTGTTAAAATAGCACAGTGGGTGTAAAACCTGAATACGCTTCGTGGCCTTTAAAATGAATAATATTTACGTCTGAAATTTAGTAAATAGATGAAACGAGTATCAAAAAAAAATCAACTGACGGAAGCTGATATCAAACGATATACGTTCAATTTTTGGAAGATTATCGTTGGAATTGTTGCGATAGGTTTTCTTTTCATATTGAGTATACGTCTTGGATTGTTTGGGAAACTGCCATCCTTCAGTGATTTGGAGAATCCAAAAAGCAATTTAGCTTCTGAAGTTATCACTGAAGATCATAAAGTACTGGGGACTTATTATGTTCAAAACCGTTCCAATGTAAAGTATAGCGAATTGTCCCCTTATTTAGTCAAAGCATTGGTGTCTACAGAGGATAAACGTTTCTATGATCACTCTGGTATAGACTATTCGCGTACATTCACAGTCATCTTCCATACCTTGACAGGTAATAAGCAAGGGGGGAGTACGATTACACAACAGCTGGCACTCAATCTCTTCTCGGATGGACGTCAGAAGAATTTTTTAAAACGTGTCATCCAAAAATTTCAGGAATGGATTACGGCCGTTCGTCTGGAAAGAAATTATACCAAGGATGAAATTATTACCATGTATTTCAACACGGTAGACTTTGGAGCCTATAATACCTACGGAATCAAATCTGCTGCGCGGACTTACTTTAATACGACTCCCGACAAATTGACAGCGGAACAGGCAGCCTTGTTGGTGGGTATGTTAAAAGGGCCGGGAGCATATTCTCCGGTGCGTTACCCTGATAGATCTCGCACCCGACGTAATACGGTGTTGAACAATATGGTTGCCGCCAATTTTATCTCGGCAGAAGAGGCAACAAAAGCAAAAGAGAAACCACTTGGTTTAGAGCTTAAGATCGCAAATTACGGCGAAGGATTGGCTCCCTATTTCAGAGCGGTACTAAAAGACGAGATCAAAAAGGAATTTGCCAAGCTTTCTATTACCAAGCCGGATGGTACGCCTTATGATCTTGATCGCGATGGATTGAAAATCTATACGACAATCAACATGTCTATGCAGCAATATGCAGAGGATTCGCAAAAGGAATGGATGAAGCAATTGCAGTCTAAATTTTCCGCGCAATGGAAAAATAGGGATCCCTTTAAAGGCGATAAAGCGAAGCTATTAATCAGCGGGATGAAGCGCTCAGATCGTTACCGGATTTTGAAGGAAGAAGGCTTGAGTGAAGACGAAATCAAAAAGGCTTTCAATGTAAAAGTTCCTATGAATATTTTTACATGGAAAGGAAGCGTCGACACCATGATGACGCCAATGGATTCCATTAAATACAATAAACTCATGTTACGCAATGCGATGATGTCAATGGAGCCGAAGACAGGACATATTAAAGCGTGGGTAGGGGGTATTGACTTTGATCACTTTAAATATGATCAGGTAAAAATGGGAACGCGTCAGGTGGGATCGACGGCTAAACCATTTACTTACGCGGTTGCGATTGATAATGGCTATTCACCATGTTATAGTATTCCAAATTACCAACAAACGTATAACGGATGGACACCAAGGGGAAATGCGCAAGGAGGAAACCCCATTACGTTGGCTAAGGCATTGGCTTATTCTCAAAACTATGCAACAGCCTATTTAGTACACGAAGTTGGTGCTGCCGAAGTCGCCGCATTGACGAAGCGAATGGGTATAACAAGTGATGTGCCTAATTATCCGTCGATTTCTCTTGGCGCTTATGAAGCGTCGGTGTTTGATATGGTAGGTGCCTATTCGGCATTTGTAAACCAAGGAACCTGGATTGAACCGACTGCGATCTTACGTATTGAAGATAAAAATGGTACACCGATCTATGATAAAGCACCAAAGGTCGTAAAAGCCTTAAATAGTGAATCTGCTTATATTATTGTTGATATGTTGAAAAAGGTGGTATCCCAAGGTACGGCGAGACGTATTCAATGGATGTACAAGCTCACCAATCCAATCGGTGGTAAAACGGGTACAACGAATGACAACTCGGATGCTTGGTTTATCGGTATTACGCCCGAATTGGTTACAGGTGTGTGGACCGGGGCGGAAGATCGGGGCATTAGTTTCGATCGCATGGAGTACGGTCAGGGGGCTGCGGCAGCTATGCCAGTATTCGCTTATTACATGCAGAAAGTATATAAAGATTCGAATTTGAAATATACTAAAGGTGATTTTGAACAACCTCAAGGTGGACTCACCCGTGTGATAGACTGTAATCAGTACTGGGGTGGCGGAGGCTCTGATGTAGAAGATGGATCTACCGATTCGAGCAGTAAAGACGAAACTAAACTAAAAGATGACCGCTTAGGTTTCTAAGTTATTTTAAAAAAATACCAGTGGGCCAGACAATAAATTTTTTCGAAATTTGTTGTCTGGCTTTTTTTGCTGAGCGTGCTTGATATTAAAACATAATGGACGTATTTGATTATAGAGAGGAATTAAAGAAGATACCGCATCGGCCTGGAGTCTATCAGTATTTTGATAAAAATAACGAGCTGATATATATTGGGAAAGCGAAAGATTTGCGCAATCGGGTCGGATCTTATTTCGTTAATGAAAATCAGCTGAATGGCAAAACACGTGTTTTGGTCCGTAAGATTAATCGGATATCCTTTACTATAGTTGATACGGAGATTGATGCTTGGTTGCTTGAAAATTCATTGATCAAGAAACACAAACCGAAGTATAATGTCCTTCTTAAGGACGATAAAACCTATCCTTGGATTGTTATCAAGAACGAGCCTTTTCCACGCGTTTTTTGGACCAGGCAATATATTAAAGATGGTTCTCGCTATTATGGGCCCTATCCTTCGGTGGGGATGATGCATATTGTTTTGGATCTGATTCGTGAATTGTTTCCCTTGCGGACCTGCAATTTGGCCCTAACACAGGAAAATATACGGAAAGGCAAGTTTAAGATCTGTCTTGAATACCAAATTGGAAACTGTAAGGGGCCTTGCGAAGGGTATCAATCTGAAGAAGACTATGATCAGAATCTGAGTGATATTAAGGATATTCTGAACGGAAAGATTGCTATGGTGACCAATCGCTTGAAAGAAGGTATTGCTACTGCCGCGCTAGCTCTGGATTTCGAAAGAGCACAATTAATCAAGGCGAAGTTGGATAAGCTAGACAATTATCAGAGTAAATCCACCGTTGTTAACTCATCCATTACAAACGTCGATGTATTTAGCATCGCTTCGGATGAGGGGTATGCTTTTGTCAACTACCTGAAAGTGATGAATGGTGTGATTATTCAGACGCAAACACTGGAAATGAAACGACGTTTAGATGAGAGTGAACAGGAGCTCCTAGCCCTGGCCATACCAGAGATACGGGAACGTTTCAAAAGTCTGTCGCGGGAAATTATCGTACCATTCGCGTTAGATATTGAAGAGAACGAACGGATTCGATTTACAATCCCTAAATTGGGTGAAAAGAAAAAACTCCTGGAGCTTTCGCAAAAGAACGTAGCATTTTTTAGGAAGGAACGTTTGTTGCAATATGAGAAGCTTAATCCGGATGTCCGCACTGAGCGTATTTTAAAACAGATGCAAAAGGACCTTCGGATGAATGTCGTTCCGCAACATATTGAGTGTTTCGATAACTCGAATATTCAGGGCAATTACCCCGTATCTGCTATTGTAGTATTTAAGGATGCCAAACCTTCAAAAAAGGATTATCGCCATTTCAATGTAAAGACAGTGGAGGGGCCTAATGATTTTGCTACGATGGAGGAAGCTGTTTTTAGACGGTACAGAAGATTGTTGGATGAAGATCAGCCTCTGCCCCAATTGATTATTATCGACGGTGGTAAGGGGCAATTAGGGGCTGCTTTAAAGAGTCTGCGCTTATTGGGGATCGAACGGCAAGTAACGGTGATCGGTATTGCGAAGAGGCTGGAGGAGCTTTTCTATCCCGGTGACCAATATCCACTTTATCTAGATAAAAAATCTGAAACCTTAAAGGTGATTCAACATCTTCGGGATGAAGCTCACCGGTTCGGAATCACGTTTCACAGAAATCAGCGGAGCCGAAAAACTTTTGTTTCTGAACTTGAAAATGTGCCAGGCATAGGCAAAACAACAGTGGAGAAAGTGTTAACTGAATTTAAATCGGTAAAAAAGGTGAAGGAGGCGTCTGATGAAGACCTAAAAAAAGTGCTTAATCTCAAACAGATTAAAGCACTTCGTGAATATTTTGCAAAGTAACATTAAAATAGAATAGTGCATCAGCCGAAGGTTTATATATCAAAGTCTTCCGCTGATGTATTCCATACGAATTAGTCATCGTAACCGAAACGTTTAAGGTAATTTTTTTTGCTTCGCCAGTCAGGAATTACTTTAACGAAAAGTTCGAGAAATACCTTTCCGTCGATAAATTCCTCAATATCCTGACGTGCGTAGGTTCCTACTTTTTTGATCATGGCGCCCGCCTTTCCAATGATAATATTTTTTTGAGAGTCGCGTTCAACAATAATCTCGGCAGCAATACGCGTAATATTAGCTTCTTCTTTGTACGATGTGACGATCACTTCTGTACTGTAAGGAATTTCCTTGTCATACAGTTTGAACACTTTTTCACGGATCATTTCGGAGACAAAGAAACGCATGGATTTGTCTGTCAGTTCATCTTTTTCATAATAAGCTTCGTGAATTGGTAACTTGTCCTTTATGTATTGCATTACGGCAGCAACATTATGATTCAGTTTTGCTGAAATGGCAAAAATGGTGTCTGGATTTAATTTTTCCTGCCAGAATTCTATTTTTGCTTTGACCTCTTCTTCTGAAGATTTATCAATTTTATTGATCAGTACAGCAACAGGAGAATTTGTTTTGCGTAATTTCTCGAGGACATCGTTCTCATCGTATTTTTCGTTGATATCTGTCACAAATAGAATAATGTCTGCATCGATCAAAGATCCTTGGACAAAATTCATCATGGATTCTTGCAGTGAATAGTTTGGTTTAATAACACCTGGAGTGTCCGAAAACACAATTTGATGGTCTTCATCGTTTACAATACCGATAATGCGGTGTCTTGTCGTTTGCGCTTTGGGTGTAATGATAGACATTTTTTCACCCACTAAAGCGTTCATTAGGGTGGACTTACCAGCATTTGGCTTTCCGATGATACTTACGAATCCTGCTTTGTGTGACATTTTTCTAAATTTTATTAGGATTACAAAGAAACAAAATATATCTTTGTACTCCAATTCGGAAGGATCATAATCTTGTTTTTTCAAAAGAAAAAAGCAATTTTGTTCAAAAATATATTGCGGGGTGGAGCAGTTGGTAGCTCGTCGGGCTCATAACCCGAAGGTCACTAGTTCGAGTCTGGTCCCCGCTACTAAAAAAAGAGCCGGTTGCAATGGCCGGTTCTTTTAAAGAAATTCAAAATACATTGCGGGGTGGAGCAGTTGGTAGCTCGTCGGGCTCATAACCCGAAGGTCACTAGTTCGAGTCTGGTCCCCGCTACTAAAGAAAGAGCCGGTTGCAATGGCCGGTTCTTTTAAAGAAATTTAAAATACATTGCGGGGTGGAGCAGTTGGTAGCTCGTCGGGCTCATAACCCGAAGGTCACTAGTTCGAGTCTGGTCCCCGCTACTAAAAGGAAGAGCCGGTTGCAATGGCCGGTTCTTTTTAAGAAATTTAAAATACATTGCGGGGTGGAGCAGTTGGTAGCTCGTCGGGCTCATAACCCGAAGGTCACTAGTTCGAGTCTGGTCCCCGCTACTAAAGGAAGAGCCGGTTGCAATGGCCGGTTCTTTTAAAGAAATTTAAAATACATTGCGGGGTGGAGCAGTTGGTAGCTCGTCGGGCTCATAACCCGAAGGTCACTAGTTCGAGTCTGGTCCCCGCTACTAAACGAAAAAGCTGAGATGAATATCTTGGCTTTTTTTATGCGCTACTAATCTATTGTAGCGCATGGTATATCTTCCAAAATAGCTGCACTTTGCTTTCATCTTTTCCCATTGTTTGGTTGTCATCATTTATTTAAAGATCAATTTTTGATACAGCTGTATGCTTCTCCTCCGTTCATGTGTGATAGGTTGTATAATGCGTGTTTATGCAATCGTTTGTCTAATTGGCGCAATCGATTTCGTTGTTTGTAAATTTTGATATCCTGCCATCTTCCTTTAGTTTTAGCAATCATGTACCTAAATTTTGATTAGTAAGCTAATCAATTTTTAAACTAACTATAAAATATTATGATTTCAAAGATTCTTGAAAATCACAAGTTGAGTCTGTTATCAATAGCTTTACTCCTAACAAGTTCGCACAACTTGGCAAATGCTAATGATCTTACAGTTGCGGGCGATAATATATTGCTGCATGGCGCTGTTTATCAACAAAAAGTGAATGGAAAAGTGCAGTCTACGGACGGCCCATTGGCTGGTGCCACCATCAGCGTTAAAGGGAGCGCTAAATCAACATCTGCGGGAGCCGATGGACGATTTGCAATAGATGCCAACAATGGTGACGTATTGGTCATCACGAGTGTCGGTTATAAAGCACAAGAAGTGACCGTGACAGGACTGGTTGTTAACATCAATATGGAGTCCAATAGTGAGGCACTTCAGGAAGTTGTCATTGTTGGTTATGGAACACAACAGAAAAAAGAAAGTTTGACTGGCGCTCTTCAGGCGGTTAAAGGAAACAAATTACGTGATGTCACTACGCCATCGGTTGAAAACATGCTGAATGGTAAAGCTGCCGGGGTATATGTTGCCCCAGGAGCCGGTAAACCAGGGTCAAATGGCGGTGTTGTGATTCGTGGTCAGGCAACATTAAGCGGTACGACCAGCCCATTGTGGGTCATTGACGGTGTTATTGTTGGCTCAAGCCCAGGTGATATTAATCCAGACGACATTGAGTCATTAACCATCCTAAAAGATGCTGCTTCAACGTCAATTTATGGTTCTCAAGGCGCGAATGGTGTTGTTGTCGTTACAACAAAAAATCCTTCGGCATCCAAAACAAGCATTAGCTTTTCTACAAAAATGGGTGTCAACCAACTTTCCAATGGACACATGGAAATGATGGATGGTGCTGAACTCTATGACTACTTTGCGTCATTCTCCAATCAAGATAAAATTAAATTTCCACGCTGGAACCCTGAATTACGCAACAGTAATTTTGACTGGTGGAAATTAGCGACAAAAACCGGGTTTGTCCAAAACCACAATTTGTCTATTCAGGGTGGAAATGATAAATTACAGTCTTATTTATCTTTAGGTTACTACAACGAAGCCGGTGCTGTAAAAGGATATGATTACGATCGTTATAACTTTAGATTACGTACCAACTATAAGCCTTTCGATTGGCTGACCATTAAGCCATCTATTGCGGGATCAAGACGTGCTGTAGATGATCGTCAATATGATGTCAATGCCATGTATGGAAACCTGCCTTGGGACAGTCCTTACGATGCAAATGGAAATTTAGTGCCACATCGTTACAGCGGCTGGGTCAACAATGCAAGTACAAACTACTTGTACGACCTCCAATGGAATCATAGTGCCAATACCAATTATGAATTTATGGGTAACTTAGATTTCGATGTCAAATTAACGGATTGGTTGACCTTCTCTTCTGTCAACAATTATCGCTACAATACGTATTCTGACAGTGGTTATCAAGATCCGCGATCAAACAGCGGTGAAAGTGTAATTGGGCGTGTGACGGATTACCGCATGGAGTTTGCGCGTCGTTATACCAACCAAATCTTGCGTTTCAACAAGACCTGGGATAAACATAGCCTGAATGGATTGGCTGCATACGAATTTAACGACTATTGGACAAAAACCTTAGATGCTTATGGAACAGGTATTGTAAATGGTTTCGAGGTATTGGATGTTGTTGCAAAACCAGAGCGAACCAGAGGTGGAATTTCCGAATGGGCAGTACAGTCATTTTTGTCTAATGCAAACTATGCATACGATAATAAATATTTGGCACAGGTATCTTTCCGTCGTGATGGAGCATCCAATTTTGGTACCAATGCAAAATATGGAAACTTCTTTTCAGTTAGTGGTGGTTGGAATATCAATAAGGAAGAGTGGTTCAAGACTGATTGGGTAGATAATTTGAAACTGAGAGCGGCTTATGGCTCGGTAGGTAATAGACCAAGTTCATTATATCCGCAATATAGTCTTTACTCGGTGTCTGCATCATCAAGTTATAATGGTATACCAGGGGCATTAATTAGCCAAATTGGTAATAAAGATCTGACTTGGGAAAAAACCTACACAACTGGTTTTGGGGTTGATGCATCCTTGTTTAAGAATAGATTGCGATTCAATGTTGATTATTATGACAAGAAGACCGATAATGTACTTTATCAAGTGCCAATCAGCGGTCTGACCGGTGTTACTTCTATCTGGAAAAATATTGGTAAGATGCAAAACCGGGGGATTGAATTGACCATCGGTGGCGACATCGTTCGAAATGACAATGTACATTGGAGCTTGGATGTTAATTTGAGTCACAATGTGAATAAATTGACCGAGCTATTTGCGACAAAAGATGCCAATGGTAATCTAGTTTCAAAACCAATTATCGCAGGTGACGGATCGGGTATCGCTGGATCAGCGCAACGTCTGCTTCAACCTGGTTTTCCGGTAGATACCTATTACTTAAAAGAGTGGGCTGGAGTTAACGTAGATAATGGTTTGCCAATGTGGTATCGATACGAGACAGATGCCAATGGCAATGAAACAAGGACAACGACGTCGAACTATTCCAATGCAACCTTCCGTAATGTAGGAAAAGGCAATCCGGATCTTTTCGGCGGTTTCAGTACGGCTTTAAGTTATAAGCAGTTTGACCTGAATGCAGCGTTCGGTTTCTCCTTGGGCGGTAAATTATATAATTACTCGCGTCAGGAATTTGATTCGGATGGAACCTATACGGATCGTAACCAGATGAAGTTACAGGATGGTTGGAGCCGTTGGGAAAAACCTGGCGATGTTGCCACTCACCCGATTGCAAGATACGATAACCAAGATAAAGGCAATTCACCGTCAACACGCTTCTTGGAAAGTAACAATTTCTTAAAAATGAGATCCTTGACTTTGGGTTACAACTTCGATCTGAAAAAGTATAACATCAAAAATTTACGTGTATTCTTAGCTGGAGAGAATTTGTTTACGATTACAAACTACTCGGGTGTTGATCCGGAGCTTCCATTGACTGAACCAGATGGTAAAGGCGGGGGTGGTCAAATGATCAGATCTACAGGCGTTTCTGTATATCCAATGGTTCGCAAATACATGTTCGGCGCAAGCGTAACATTTTAATTTTAACGTTTAGAAAATCAACAATGAAAAAGATATTAATAGGACTTTTGATCACAACGGCAGTATCCTCCTGCGATATCGATCGTCTTCCTTATACTTCAATGGACGAAGAAAATATTGCAAATAATCCTGATGCAATGGTAACAGGTACTTATGCGCAGTTAAAAGCTTGGTCTGATCCGATGCACCGTCTTGGTGAATACGCTGGTGATAATATGATGATCCGCGGGTCATCGACAGATGCGTTCTACGAATTTATCTCCTATGCGAGAACGCCCAATAATTACCGTTTGCAGAATTTTTGGGATAGCGGTTATAAAGCGATTGCCCAATCGTCGAACCTGATCAAGATGTTTGCTGAAGGTCAGAGTCCAGAAATGGACAATAAAATAGGTGAATGTTATTACATCCGTGGAATGATGTATTTTTACCTTTGTCGCGCATTCGGGAAGCCTTACTACCAAAGTCCAGAAACAAACTTAGGCGTTCCGATTGTCAATGGCACACCTGAAGATGTTTTCAATGATTTGAACTTACCGGACCGTGCGTCTGTAAAAGATACTTACGCGCAAGCGATCAGTGATCTGAAAAAAGCAGAAGCTTTAATGACACTTGATAAAGGGGCAGCATATGCGTCTAAGGGTGCAGCGCAAGCGATGCTTTCCCGTATATATTTGTATATGAGTGGTACGTATAAGAATCCAAATGCGGAATATGCGCGTCTTTCTGTAGAGTATGCAGATAAAGTGATTAACTCAGGTAAATATGTCCTGTTGGGCCGTGAGCAATTTATGAAATACAATACGTTTAGACCTGAAGATAACAAGGAGACCATCTTTGCGGTGAAACGTGTTGCGTCTGAGTTCTCGGGCGATGATCATTATTATGGTATCGGTGGTATGTATTCCAATATTGGTGGTATGGGCTGGGGTGAGATGTATTCCAGTGCCAAGTACATTGATTTATTGAATGAAACTGGTCGCAATGACTGGAGACCTGATCATTATACGATTGTCGACGCACGTGCAGCCTTTATTGAACCTACTTATTCAAAAGATGATGCGGGAAAATACACAACTGTTTTTCGGTTTATTAAACAGGATGTACCCAAAAAAGCAGGCGATCCGGTTACACTAAGCTATGTGCAGGCTCCTGCTACTATAAACGGGAATACCGTGACTTGTAAAGATGGTGATAATGTCTATACATTAACTGCTGTCAATGCTGCGCAGCAAACTTATAAAATTACCTATGCAGATGGTAAAACATATACAGGTATGATTGATTACTATATTTCCTTAAACCGCGCTTATCCGCAGTTTTATATTGTGAAATGCTCGCGTGAAGGGGAGGAGTCTCAATTGCACTCACCTGTAATCAGCCGCTTGGGTGAAATTTATTTAAACCGTGCCGAAGCTAATGCAAAATTAGGTAATTATGGCGCTGCATTAAATGATTTAAATACCATCAGAAATCGTTCTATTGTCAATGGCGGATATACTTCAATTGATGCGGCCAGTGCAAGCAAGCTGATTGACAAAGAGCGTCAGTTGGAATTGGCCTATCAGGCTGAACGCAGCTACGATGTATTCCGTAATGGAGACCCGTTAAACCGTACATATCCGGGGCCACAAAAACAATTTGAAGATATTTTACCGACAGATTTTAGAGTAACTTATTTTATTCCTCAGGATGCGATCAATTCATATCCGGGCAAATTGACTCAGAATCCAACGTCTAACTAGGCGAATATTGATAATTTAAACCGCATAAATGGCTTTACTTCACGGTAAAGCCATTTTTGTTTTTGTGTCGCGATAATCCCTTTTGAATCCGTATCTTTGTTCCCTTAAGTATATTTTTAGCATAAAAGTGCCATCTGCTGCGATAGTGGGTGGATCAAATAAAATAAATATGGCAAATATTGTTGCAATTGTTGGTCGTCCAAACGTTGGTAAATCTACCTTATTCAATCGTCTTACAGAAAGTAGAAAAGCGATTGTTGATGACTTTAGCGGGGTGACGCGCGACCGTCATTATGAAACAGCCGAGTGGATCGGAAAGAAATTTACAGTAATTGATACAGGTGGTTTTGTACATGGTTCGGATGATGTCTTTGAAGAGGCAATCCGTGATCAGGTCTATATCGCTATTGAAGAAGCATCGGTCGTGATCTTTATGGTGGATGTCACTACGGGCATTACCGACTTGGATGACGAAATCGCTGATATTCTGAGAAGAAGCTCCAAACCTGTTTATGTGGTAGCGAATAAAGTCGATCACGCAAAATTGCACCATGAATCGGCTGAGTTTTATGCCTTTGGATTAGGAGAGGTGTTCAATATTTCGTCAGCTACAGGATCAGGTACAGGAGAACTGTTGGATGCTGTTGTTTCTCATTTTGAAGTGGAAGAGGAAGAAGAAGAATCCTTACCAAAATATACCATCGTGGGACGCCCGAATGTGGGCAAATCCTCTTTGACAAATGCCTTGATCGGCAAAGATCGCAATATTGTAACGCCAATGGCAGGGACAACACGTGATTCAATCCGTATCCATTACAATCAATATGGCCACAACTTTTTATTGATCGATACTGCAGGTCTTCGCCGTAAGTCCAAAGTGAATGAAGATATCGAGTTTTATTCGGTTATGCGCACCATTAAAGCGTTGGAAGATTCTGATGTGACTATTTTAATGCTCGATGCTCAAGATGGATTAGAAGCGCAGGACGTTAATATTTTCAACTTGGCAGAGAAAAACCGTAAAGGCATCGTGATCGTTGTCAACAAATGGGATCTGATCGAAAAAGATAATAAGACCATGAAGGCGTTCGAAGATCGCATCAAAGAAAAAATAGCGCCTTTTACTGATGTGCCTATTATCTTCACTTCCGTAACCGAAAAACAACGTGTTCTTAAGGTGTTGGAGGTTGCTGATAAGGTATATGCTAACAAAACAAAGAAAATCCCAACGTCCAAGTTGAATGAAGTGATGCTGGATATTATTGAAAACTATCCACCACCATCCTTAAAAGGTAAATACATCAAAATTAAATATGTAACACAATTGCCAGGAAGAACACCCATGTTTGCGTTCTTCTGTAATTTGCCACAATACATCAAAGATCCATATAAACGCTTTATAGAGAATAAATTACGTGATAATTTTGACTTTAATGGTGTGCCAATTCAAATATATTTTAGACAAAAATAGCTTTCAAGCAGCGATTAAACATGGACCATAATCTCGTTTTATACAATACCCTTTCGCGAACAAAAGAAAAATTCGAACCCATTCATGCCAATCTCGTTGGTATGTACGTCTGTGGCCCTACTGTATACAGTGATGTACATTTGGGTAATTGTCGGACGTTCGTTTCTTTTGATTTGATTTTTAGATACTTGCGTCATCTTGGTTATAAAGTGCGTTATGTGCGCAATATTACGGATGCAGGACATTTGGAGGGCGATCGTGATGAGGGAGACGACAAGTTTGCAAAAAAGGCAAAATTGGAACAGTTGGAGCCTATGGAAATTGTACAAAAGTATACAATAGGTTTTCACGACGTATTGCGCCTTTTTAATACCTTGCCGCCAAGTATTGAGCCTACGGCGACAGGGCATATTTGCGAGCAGATCGAAATGATCGAGCAGATTATGGAAAATGGCTATGCTTACGAGCGGAATGGTACCGTATATTTTGATGTTGAGAAATACGTTGAAACGTATGATTATACGATATTGACCAATCGTAAATTAGAGGATATGCTCAATAACACCCGTGAATTGAGTGGTCAGGATGAGAAAAAGGGACGTTTGGATTTTGCCTTGTGGATCAAAGCAAAGCCCGAAACGATCATGCGTTGGCCTGCTCCCTGGAGCGTTGGCTTTCCGGGCTGGCATATCGAATGTTCAGCTATGAGCAGAAAGTACCTCGGCGATCAATTTGATATTCATGGTGGTGGAATGGATTTGGCTGCTACACACCATACCAATGAAATTGCACAGTCTGAAGCCTGTAACCATACGAGTCCGGCAAAGTACTGGATGCATACCAATATGCTGACTGTAAACGGCGCCCGTATGTCTAAATCTGCTGGAAATGGTTTCTTGCCAGGTGAGTTGTTTACAGGAAATCATCCCTTACTGAATAGAGGATATTCGCCAATGGCTGTACGCTTTTTTATGCTACAGGCGCATTATAGAAGTACCTTGGATTTCTCCAATGAGGCACTGGATGCGGCCGACAAGGGCTATAAACGCCTAATGACTGCCATAAGCTTGTTAGATAAATTGAAGGTGTCGAAAGGTGCTGATTCATTCAATTTGGCTGAAATCCGCCGCAAGTGTTACGCCGCTATGGATGACGATTTTAATAGTCCTGTGCTCATTGCCGAATTGTTTGAAATTGTACGTATCATCAATTCAATTTATGATGGTAAGGCAAAGGTTTCGGCAGAAGGATTGGAAAACCTGAAAGTATTCATGAAAGAGTTTGTCGAGGATATCCTGGGGCTTAGAAACGATCAGACATCCGTATCAGATGATATTGACGATGTTATGAATCTGGTTATTAAGCTACGTAATGAAGCAAAAGCAAATAAAGACTTCGTTACCTCCGATCGTATTCGTGATGAGCTTACTACTATTGGAATTCAATTGAAAGATAGTAAAGAAGGAACACTTTGGAATAAGATTTGATAGAGAAGAAATCGAATTTATTAAAGAGGAAATCATTTTGCGTATGAATTTTTGGAATAGGTTATCTGTTTTTACAGTGATGAGTGTTTTGGGTACAACACTATATGCGCAGATACCCGAGAAAGTTGGCAGCCTACTGCAGGCAGATAAGGATGCAGCAGCATTGGCTAAAGCCTCTACACCGCACCAAGCGTTTCTTTCGATTATTGATAAAGAATCTACGTTTTATGTTCCTTCGGCAGTAAATGCTTATAATTATCTGAATAATAGACCAAATATTCCGGATGTCTTAAACTGGCAACCTACGTTTGCGCTGATTGCGAAGAGTCAGGAGTTTGGCGTGACTTCGGGGTCTATGGATTTTCAGAAGGTGGGTGCGCGATTGCGACATGGAGAATATCTCACGGTATGGAAGCGGAATAAGAAGGGCAAGTGGCTGGTCGATATTCGCGCCGAGGTGGAAAACAATGGGAACGACGGTGAATTTGATTTAGAATATATCGAACCTACCGATTCATGGTATTTGAAACATCGTTCTAAAGTACGCTTAAATCAGCGGGAAGATATTGTTTTAGAAACAGACAAGTTAATGTCGACAGTATTGAAAGCCGATAACCAAACTGCATATAAGGAATTTTTAAGTGAAGATGTCCGGTTTTTGTTTCCCTGGACCAGTCCGATGGAAGGGAAGGCGAATATGATGGCCTATCTCAAAAAGCAACGAATGACAATAGAAACCGTTCCCGAAGAAGTAAAACGTTCTTACAGCGGGGATTTCGCCTATACAAAAGGCACGGCAACGGTGAGACAGAAGGATAAAGTTGTCAAGTATAATTATATTCGTATCTGGCAACTCAGCGAATTGGCGAAAGATGATGTCAAGAAGGCCAATTGGAATATTCTGATTGAGATGATGTTTGAAAAATAATAACGACGGGTGCAAAATAAAAAGGGCTTGAATATCAAATATTCAAGCCCTTTTTGGGTGATAAGTGTTTTAAACTTATTATTTTCTCCATTTTTTCAATTCATCACATGAACCAAATTCATCACTGATATCAATAAATGTTGTTTTGGATTTATCGTCAAACCATTTGCTCAGATTGCGATTGATTTTATCTTGTCTGGCCGCCTCTTTAATTTTGGTAAAATCTTCGTCCAAATTAGCTTTGTGTGGAGGAATACGTGTTTTTAAATAATTGAAGCGATAGCCAACATCGCCCATTTTGTCTGTAAACTGTGCTGGTTTGGAATATTCTCCAGGTTTTAGCTGATCAATTGCTGTAAATACTGATTTCTCCAAGCCATCCATAGGAATTACTGTTGTGCGGCTCGATCCGTCCTGATTGAGGATCATACCACCATTGAATTTACTTTCCTCTGCATCGGAATAATTTGTGGCAGCATGATAGAAATCCATTTTTTTGTCAACTACTAATTTATAAATACTGTCCAGTTTATTTTTGGTCCGTTCTAACGCTGCGGCACCAGGATTAATCTTCATTAGGATATGGCGTGTGTGAACCTCTTCGCCACGTCTTTCGAGTACCTGAATAATATGGAAACCATATTTAGATTCTACAATGGGCGATATTTCTCCAGGTTTTAATTTAAATGCCATCGCAGAGTATTCCTTGACGTAGTTGTCGCGAGTACCGAAACCCAAATCTCCACCGTAGGGCGCTGATCCTGGGTCTTGGGAATATATACGAGCCATTGTACCAAAATCCGATCCCTCTATAATCTGTTTTCGGATACCTTCAATTTTGTCTCGTTGTTCTTTTTTTTCCTCATCTGTCAACTTCGGCATCATGACAATTTCACCAATTTCGACTTCAGTATTGAAATAAGGAAGGCTATCTTGATTCAGGCCTTCAAAATAACGTTTTACTTCCAATGGTGTTACGTCAACTTTTTGAACAATGTTTTGTTGCATCTTGTTGGCTTTCAATTGTTCAAAAACACTTGCACGCATTTCTTCCTTGTATTGTAATAACGAGCGGTTGAGAAATTTCTCAAGACGTTCTTGACCTCCAGCCTGTTGCGACATATGGCGTAAACGGGAGTTAAGGTTGTCGTCGACTTCAGTTTCTGTTACATCAATAGAGTCAATTACGGCCTGCTGGGAAAGCAGTTTCTGAATGATTAATTGCTCAAGTACACCGCATTTAAAGTTTTCATTAGGTTTGTTTCCTTGCGCTAACCATTGCGAATATTGCATATCCACGTCGGACTGTAAGATAATGCCCGATCCAACTGTTGCGACAACACGGTCAATCACCTGACGTTGTGCTAGACTAGCCTGAATTGAAGCTATAAGCAATAAAAACAATATATAAATGTTTTTTTTCATTCGTATAAATTATTTATGATATTTATGAGTGTCCACCATTTGTTTAAATGGGCTCTTTTCACTCGGTCACTTGTTCATGATTTATTCATTATTAAAGGCTCAGGCCTTTGCAGACATGTATGCTAATTATATTCAATATATACTTTTTTGAACAACAGCACAAAATTATCAGATTATATGAATTATTCGTACTTTTATTTAACAATATTTTTGCATCCAAATACTTGAAATGGATAATTTTTGAATTGTTAAAATTGATGCGCTAAAATACGCATTTGACTATTAGAAAGCACTGTTTTAACCAAATTTAACAAGTCTATTGAGGATCTTTGTGGTGACAAGACAGTCGGAGTTTTTAGATCTTTGCGCCGAAGAGTGAATAGATAAGGTTCTGATTTGAAAGATATGTATCAACACGTATAAAGTAATTTCTATGAAAAAAACATTTATTTATTTGATGACAATTTTGCCGCTAGCGAGTTTCGCTCAGCAAATTCCTATGTTTGTGGGTACGTACACCAGTAAAACCGAGAGCAAGGGGATTTATATCTATAATTTTGATGTTAAAACCGGTGACGCAACATTGGTGAGTACACAGGAGAGTAAAGACCCTTCATTCCTGGCAAGGAGTAACAACTTTATCTATGCCGTTAATGAGCTTCCGAATCAAGAAGGGACAGTTTCAGCCTATTCTTTTAAGGACGGTCATTTAACTTTTTTAAATTCGCTTCCTTCAGGGGGTGGGGCGCCTTGTTTCGTCGAGGTACATCCTAATGGAAGCCTGTTGGCCGTAGCAAACTATACAGGCGGATCTGCGGCCCTCTTTGATCTAGAAAGTAACGGAGTATTAAGTAAAAGAGCGCGACTCATACAACATGAAGGTAAGGGAGTGGATCCCGTTCGGCAAGAAAAACCACATGTACATTCTACTTTTTTCTCTAAAAAGGGGGATAAGTTGTATATCCAAGATCTTGGTTTGGATGAGATTTCTATTTATCCAGTTAATAAAACTGGAAATACCCATAGCCTTGCTGAGGAATCGGAAGATATCTTTACACCTGCGGGCGGAGGTCCGCGACATATTGCATTTGATAAGAAAGAGAAATTCTTGTATGTTATATTGGAAATGACAGGTCAAATTGCATTTTATAAGAAAGATGGCAATGCGTGGATGTATCAAAGCACATTTGATATCAATCCGGAAGGTTTTAAAGGAAGTAACGGTGGGGCAGATATCAAGATATCTGCTGATGGCAAATTTTTGTATGCAACCAATCGGGGCGACGCCAATACGATAGCTACTTTTTCGGTAGAGAAAAATGGAGAATTAAAGAAAATAGCCAATATGGCGGTTAAAGGTAAGGGACCGCGTAACTTTAATCTTTCTCCCGATGGTAAATATCTTTTGGTAGCCAATCAATACACGAACAACATTGTTTTGTTTAGCCGGGATACAAAAACTGGTTTGTTAACGGATACCGGTAAAGAAATTGCTGTGCCATCTCCTGTTTGTATTCTATTTTAATCAAGCTAAGAAGATTTTTAAGAAAGGCTAAGTGCACTTTTCTTAAAAATCTTCTTTTCTGCAATCTAATTTACCCTCTTTTTCGAGATCATTTAAGGTGGTTCCCTTCCATGTTTTTACCCGTTGTATGTATGCCGCTCGGCCAATCATGTGTGCTGCAACTGGCGCTGTTAGGATCAGGAAGAAACCAATAGCTATGGCCTTCGTTGTTACAGATACATCCGGGAAAGTCACCGCAGCACAGATGAGCAATAGCCCAACACCCAATGTTGCCGCCTTGACGGTTACGGAAAGACGTAAATAAAAATCCGGCATCCGCAAGATGCCAATAGAAGCAAACAATATGGCCAGTGCCCCTATCGTGCTGAGTATGGCTAAAGTAATATCATTCATCTTTGCTTTGTTTTTCTAAATAAAATGAAAATGCAATTGTGCCGAGAAATGCGATAAGCGCTAATATCATGGCAATATCTAAAAATACTTCCTGGGAAGTTCGTATACTATAAACGGTAATAATGCCAATTCCAATGGTGATAATGAGATCTAAGGCAATGACACGATCAAATATTTGGGGTCCTTTATACAGGCGAATAAAAGCCAATATCACTGAAACAGTCAAGATTGGAAGGATTACATAGTCAAAATAGCTATTTAAAGTCATCTTAAGAGTTCTAAAAGTCTTCGTTCAACATTATTTTTAAGCGTAGAGACAAACTGTTCCCTGTTCTTCATGTACATTACATGAATAAAGATCGTTTTTTTATCTTCACTTACATCGAGAATAAGTGTTCCCGGTGTCAGCGAAATAAAGGTTGAAAGCAGGTTGATTTCTAAATCTGTTTTTGCATCCATGGGATATTTTACAATGGCCGGTTTGATGAAAAATTTTGGTGTGATGACATCATACGCAACCTGAACATTGGCAACGATCATTTCCCACAGAAAAAAAAGAATAAAACTCAGCGTTTTGGGTACCCGATAGAAGTAGCGCTGATCAGCCTCATTTCTGTTCATCAACCAGAGTATACCAAATCCGAGCATAAAACCGAATAGAAAGTTCGAGTAATACATCGACCCCGTCAGTGCAACCCAGATAAAGGATAACATGAGGTTCATTAAAAATTGCTTTATCATATTATTTCTGCCCTCCTAGTACAGCGTTTATGTAAGGTGATGTGTCCAATAATTGTGTGGCAATCTGATCCGCCACGTGAATGATAGCCTCGGCATTGAGTCCGATATACAGGGACGCAGATGCCAAAATAACGACCGGAAGTATAAGCATTGTTTTTTTATACCCAACCATATCTGCAAATTTATCTTCAACTATTTCTAAATCAGGTGTATCTTTCCAGAATACCTGTGCCCACATTTTGGCAATGACAAATAAGGTGATAAAACTACCGATGATCAGGGCTCCCGCAAAGGCATAATTTTCCAGCTGGAATGCGTCTCTAAATAGATAGACTTTAGGCCAGAACCCCGATAGGGGCGGTATGCCAACAAGCGAAAAAAGAACAAGGGCAAAAAGCAAAGAAATTTTGGGGTATTGGGCATATAGCCCGCCCAATTTATTCATATCCATGGTGCTGCGGAGTTGACGTACAACACCAGCAATTAGAAATAAATTGGTTTTAACCATGATATCGTGGATCAGATAGAATATTGCCCCCAGTAAGGCCCATTTACTATATAGGCCTAGCCCGCCAATCATAAACCCGATATGGCAAACGATTAAATAGGAAAACAACCTTCGGATATTGGTTTTGATCAAGGCACCAAAGGCACCAGTCAAAATTGTCAATATGGCTAGTGCGATCAGCAGCTCTTTTGTAAAATGATTAGGAATAAATAGTAAAGAAAATACCCTGAATAATGCGTAGATACCCACTTTCGTCAATAAGCCTCCGAAAGTCGCCGCTACTGCAGAGGGCGGGGTATGATAAGATGATGGTAGCCAGAAGTAGAGTGGAAATATGGCAGATTTAATACCAAAACCGATCAAAAAAAATGTTGCCGTAATTTCCACTAGCGCTTGGTTCTGTATCTTTGGAATACGTAAGGCCAAGTCGGCCATATTCAATGATCCTGAAATACCATAAAGTATGCCTATGCCTGTTAAGAAAAATGTGGAGGCCAGGATATTCATGGCCATATATTTTACAGCACCTTCCAGTTGCGATTTTCTCCCCCCAATGTCATGAGTACGAAAGAAGAAATGATAATTACTTCAAACCATACATACAGGTTGAAGATATCTCCAGTAAGAAAGGCTCCATTCAGTCCCATCATTAAAAAGTGGAAGATAGGGAAGTATCCGTAGAGAATACGCTGGCGGCCTACCCCGACACAGGAAAAGATAGAGACAGCAAGACCTGCAATTGATGTGAGAAGGACGAGGGTGCTACTGAATAGGTCAGCAACAAAGACAATTCCAAAGGGAGCTTTCCAATTGGCGGCATTCATGGTTAAAATACCACCTTCGTAGACCTTGAAGAATAATTTAAAAGCAAGAATAAGGACGAGCAAACTTCCACCAACGCTCAGAAAACGTTGTGCAGTAGATTTGCGCCAAAACATCAGTTGGACAATAGCAATAAATAGGTGCACGATGATCGTGGCAATAATGTGGTTGTCTATCATATATCTTCTTCCTCAGGGGTGTTCAAATCATCCAAATCGTCTGTACCCAGCAATGCATAGACACGTTTGAGTAGAACGATGGCAAAGGAGGTTAAGCCAAAGCTAATCACGATGGCTGTTAAAATAAGAGCTTGCGGAATTGGATCCGCATAAATATCGGTGAATACTTTCAGATCGGGTGCAATAATAGGCGGTTTTCCTTTAATAATATTCCCCAATAAGAAGATCAGTATATTGGTACCATTGCCCAGTAACATAATACCCAACAATAGTTTAACCATGCTTCGACGGAGGATAAGGTATATCCCAGCGGCATATAAAATGCCTATTAATAAAACAAGAATCAGTTCCATTATTCTTCTTCAGTAGTTAATGCAATTGTAAATAAAATTGTAAGTACGACGCCAATAACGACAAAATATACACCAAGATCAAAAAACAAAGCTGTTCCGATCATACCAATGACTGGAATTTTTTCCTCAAGCCACAGTCCCGTCATAACAGGATAGCCAAAGAAAACGGGTAGGAACATGCTTATCGCCGAAACGCCCAGTCCTATGGGAATGAGAGATAAGGGTTTATATTGAATTAATTTCATGGTGTTTTGTGGGCCAAAGGCAAAACTATGCAAAACAAAGGCAATAGAAGCGACCAAGCCTCCCACGAAGCCACCCCCAGGGTAGTAGTGGCCCCTTAATAGCAGGAATACCGAGAAAAGTAAGAGTATCGGTAATAGATATCGCGTAGCGGTCTGTAATATTGTACTGTTCATTTGTTACTATTTAGCTATGCATCATGCTATCCGTTTACGGACCCATAGCTGTTAAACATTTATTATTCTTTATCCGAAGGTTTTAAACGCAATTTTAATAAGCTGTATACTCCCAATGCTGCAATACTCAACACGACAATCTCAAACATGGTGTCGAAGCCTCTGAAATCTACAAGCAGTACATTGACTACATTTTTACCCTTAGCAAGCACATAAGCATAGTCGCCGTAGAAATCACTGATATTAGTCGTTGTTGGTTCATGCAGGACACGGAGTGCTACCATGGATAGCAAAACGCCAAAAATGACAGCGACTATGGCGTCACGAATGACGGTGCGTCTGTTTGCCAGATTCAAGAAGGAAGGGAGTTTAAACAGTACCAAGACAAAGAGTACTACCGTGAGGGTGTCTATGGTAAATTGCGTCATTGCTAAATCTGGAGCACTGTAAAACACGAAAATAAGACATATGGCATAACCTACGACACTAGTGGCTACGACTGCTGTCAACCGGGATGTGGTTCGTATCGTCAATACAATAGCGCCAATTAAAATACAGACCGTCGTTACTTCATAGAAGCTTACGGGCGATAGCGTTTCCCATTTGATGTGGAGTGGCCCCCCGAGATATAGCTGGTAGGCGATCAATACTTCCGCAAATAGGATGATTTTTAATAAATATGAACGCAAGTAGCCGTTGTGCATTTTGTTTGTAAAGAAAGCGGAGAACAGCGCAATTTCCTGTGCACACAGGTTGATCATATATTCTGGAGAAATCTTATTGAATTTCGCGATCCAGGTCAATTTGTTATTACTTGGCTTGTTTGCGAAATAGAGGAGCGTACCGGCAGCAATTGTAATCGCGCTTAGGAGCAGGATTAAATTAAAGCCATGCCAGATTTTTAGATGAAAAACTTCCGTTTTGGCCAGTATACTTACCGCGGTTGGCCCTGCAATCCATTCTCCGATAAGTCCGGGAATACAGCCGAAAATGACACCAAGAATGGCTAAAAGCAACGGGGGGATCCACATGGCTTTGTAAGGCAGATGGATTTTACTGAATTGTTCGGGCAACTTCCCCATAAAAGGTTTGATACCGGCCATAAATCCAGCGGAGACCAATAATATATTTGTTGCGACGGCAGCTGCTGTCAAATAGAGACACAAATCCGGCGCTGCGTGTAGTGTTGCCTCATAGATCAGATCCTTTCCGATAAATCCAAAAGTAAGCGGAATACCAGCGCTGGAAAGTGCCGCAAGAAAACCTGCGATAGCGACAGGCATCAAAACCTTACGTAGTCCCCGCAAAACCGTTAGATCTCTTGTGCTGGTTTCATGGTCTATAATTCCCGTAATAAGGAATAAAGCGGCTTTATATAAGGCATGTACAAGTATAAAGACACATGCTGCAATAATGGCCTCCTTTGTACCAAGACCCAATAAAAAAACCAAAATGCCTAGTGCGGAAATCGTTGAATAGGCCAAAACCCCTTTTAGGTCTGTTCTGAACAGCGAATGAAAGGCGGTGTAAAGCATCGTAAAGCCACCAATGGCCATCAGGGAGTACATCCAAATGGGGTTTCCTCCAAGAATCGGTGAAAAGCGGGCCAAAAGATAAATACCTGCTTTGACCATGGTTGCAGAATGAAGGTAGGCCGACACTGGCGTTGGCGCTTTCATGGCACCGGGTAACCAAAAATGGAAAGGGAACTGTGCAGATTTTGTAATTGCTCCAAGTGCCACCAAGCCAAATACCAAGGGGAAGAGTGGGTGTTGTTGAATGAGTGATACTTTGTCGAGCAATGCTGTAATATGATAAGTACCTGCGATATTACCCAGTAAAATGAAGCCTGCCAGTAGAAAGAAGCCACCTAGCCCCGTGATGGACAGAGCGGTCAACGCGCTTTTGCGTGACTCGTTGTTATCATTGTTAAACCCAATGAGAAAAAATGAGCTGATTGAAGTCAGTTCCCAAAAGATAAATAATAATAACATATTGTCCGATAGGACAAGCCCCAGCATCGCTGACATAAATAAGCAGAGGTAGCCAAAGAATCGATCGATATACCGATGACCTTTGAGATAGGCATTGGCGTAGAAAAAGATACAAGCTCCGATACCGGTAATGAATAGGGAGAAAAGGAGGGATAGCCCATCCAGTTTAAAATCCAGATTGATGCCTAACGAAGGCACCCACGAGGTTGACTGTACAAAATAGGAGCCTCGACCAATAGGTACAATATATTGAGCAAAATATAGAAATAGAAGTACCGGTAAGAATGCGAGAATAAAACCCCATTTGGTTTTTAGGAAACGACCAAATGGAACAATAAGGCTCGATGTTATTAATCCTGACAGAACAGTAAATAGCATTTAGTCTTTTTTTAATTTTTATTGAAGTGTTTGTTTTACTTGTCAATTAGCACCTTCAACATTTCATCTTAGTCAACGCTGATAGGGCGATGAAGGTTTTTTGAAAGTTTACAATATAGTAAAATAACTCGGAAAAACCGAGATTTTTATGTGTTTTGTATCGAATGAACGTAAAAAATATAAGAATGGATTTGCTCGTAATGGAATTTGTTAATGATAAAATGATAGCCGAGATAAATATTTTAGGTTAGTTAACTACGTATTTTCATTGTAATTATCTTGATGGTCTTTGCAAAATAGGTAATAAATATGTTAATAATTGTTAAAATAAGATTAAATCTCTATCTTTATGCTAGACTAGTTTATCGGACTCCGTTAATAGTAACTGATCAATTTTTTTATTACACCCACTTTCGCTTTATCGTATGGGACCTGAAGAAAAGTTATTTAGACAGCATTATAAAAGTTTATGTCATTTTGCATGGAAATTTGTGGGAGAATCTTCTGTTGCCGAAGATCTGGTACAGGAAGCCTTTGTTACCTTTTTCAGAGAAAAACAGCGGATGGATGAATCCGAAGCGTTTGTGCGAAACTATTTATATACTGCTGTGCGGTTTTCTTGTTTAAAGCATTTACGTCATGAAAAAGTAAAGGAAAAGTATTGGACGCGGGTTGAATTCAATGAGGAAGATGAGCATTCCGTTGAGCTTTCCATTATTCATACCGAAGTGATCAATGAAGTTTATCGAATTATTGCCCAAATGCCTTCGGCTTGTCAACAGATTTTTAAGATGGGCTATTTGGAGGGGTTGTCAAATCTTGAAATTACAGAACGACTTCAAATTAGTGTAAACACAGTTAAGACCCAAAAACAACGTGGGATGAAAATCTTGATGGAGAAGCTACATCCCGAGTTTTTACCCCTTATTATTTTTTTGTTAAAATAATTTTAATTTATTGTCACCCTTCGCCATTCTATAGGGTTTCTAACCTATAGATATGAACACCAACACCAATTACATTGCCAGACTCATTAATAAATTGCTTCGAGGTCACGAAACCATAGCGGAACGGGATGCAATTGAACATTGGCGAAAATCTGATAAGCGCAATGATGATTTAATTGAAAGCTTTCAGGACGCAAAGAATATAGAGGGAGATCTTACCTTTCTAGATAATCTGGATGAAAATGTTGCTTGGCGTAACATTCAGCGGACCCCAAAGAGAGTTAAGAAAAATTACATTTCTCTTTTTGGTGCTGCAGCCGTTATTTTAATAATAATGGCGACGTCGCTCTTTTATATCCTCCATGAGGAAGGAATAGTTTCTAGTCAAGCATCATCTGCTCGTTTGGTAAAAACAGATATCTCACCTGCAGAGTCGGGGGCTCTATTGGTTTTGGCTGATGGATCGATTATGCCTTTGGAGAAGACGCACAAAACTGTAGATCCAAAATTCGTTGCAGATAATATGGCTCGCCTGGACGTTCCGACAGAAGACGTACTATTGCAATTTAATACATTGGTTGTTCCCAAAGGAAACTTTTACAAATTATCTTTAGAAGATGGTACCCAAGTCTGGGTGAACGCAAACTCTCAACTTAAATTTCCTGTAAAATTTCCCGATAAAGAACGTCGTGTTATTTTGGAGGGTGAAGCTTATTTTGAAGTTTCCCATGATGCCAAGCGTCCATTTTTTGTAGAATCCAAGGGGAATGAAGTGAAGGTGTTAGGTACACATTTCAATATCAATGCTTATAGTAATAATGTTCGAACGACATTGTCTTCCGGAAGAGTACAAGTAAGTAACTCGGGAGATGTGATCATTCTGGAACCTGGAGAATATGCCAACCTTATTGCTGGCCAGCTTCATAAAGGAACGGCAGATTTAGAGCATGATCTTTCTTGGCATAATAATCAGTTTTATTTTAAGAAAGAGACAATTGTGGAGATCGCTTCCACGCTTTCGAAATGGTATGACATCCAGGTAAAATTTAAGCAAGATGTCGCGTTGAATAAAGTGTACACAGGTAATTTTAAGCGTGATGTCAAGCTATCGCAAGTTTTGGAAATGCTGACCTATGTTTGTGATTTGAAGTTTGAACTTCACGGAAAAGAATTAATTATAGAAAATAAATAAAAAGTGCTTATGTGAAAAATTAATACCTAACCTACGAGCCTTATACAAAAAAAGAACAGGAATGTTGCAGCATCCCCGTTCCGGAATGATTAAAAGGCCTAAAAAATTAAAAATGCGAATTAAGTAAACCCTATTAACCACAAAGAGTAAATGTATGAATAACTTACCATTTGGCAAAACGTGGCGACTGATACCTCATGACCCTCGGTTTTGTAAACCTTTACGTATTATGAAAATTAGTACCTGCCTTCTTTTCGCCTTTGTGACCGGAGTTCAAGCCAACGGCATTGCGCAGAAAGTTACGTTGAAAATGAAAAATGCACGGATTGAAGAAGCGCTCAGTGCGATTTCCAAGCAGTCCAACCTGCAGCTATTTTACGGAGAAAATATCGATTCTAAAGCACGTGTCAGTGTGAATTTGAAGAATGCCTCTGTTGAAGAAGCCTTGAATTCTGTTTTGCGCAATAATCATATCGATTATAAGATTATTGCGAATACGATATCTGTAAATGGTAAAACTAAAGGCGATGCATCTAGCAATATAATTCAGCAAGGGATTTCAGGGACAGTCAGGAGTAAAGAAGGGAGCACCTTAGCGGGAGCCACAGTGTCCGTGAAGGGGACAAATATTACTACGCAGACAGCAGCTGATGGTAGCTTTCGAATAAATGCTGGTTCAGATGCCACTTTGGTTGTTCGCTATGTTGGCTATGAGACTGCCGAAGTTGCTGTTAAAGGGCGAAGCAATGTTGCGATTGTTTTAGCGTCAAATGAAAAGCAGATTGAAGAAGTTGTTGTAACTGGTATGGGACAACGTCTTGATAAACGTTTATTTACCGGAGCTACCTCTCAAATCTCTGGCGAAGCGGCCCAAATTGGGGGGCAGATTGATCCCAGTCGTGGCCTAGAAGGCCGTGTTGCTGGGGTTTCGGTTCAGAACGTAACGGGAACTTTCGGTACAGCACCTAAAATCCGTGTCCGTGGGGCAACTTCTATTTATGGAAGCTCAAAGCCACTTTGGGTCGTTGATGGAGTAATTATAGAGGATGTTGCGGACGTAAACTCAGATGAACTGTCATCTGGTGATGCATTAACGTTAATAAGTTCTGCAGTAGCAGGTCTAAACGCGCATGATATCGAATCCTTTCAGATCTTAAAAGATGGCTCGGCAACCTCAATTTATGGAGCGCGAGCTATGGCAGGAGTTATCGTCATTACGACTAAAAAAGGTAAAGCTGGTCGCAGTTCGCTTAACTATACAGGAGAATACACGACGCGTGCGACACCTCGATATTCTGAATTCAATATTATGAATTCGCAGGAGCAAATGTCTGTATACGACGACATGTACAATAAAGGATATATTGGATTTGCTGATTTACCAGTTGCTAGTAATAGTGGCGTTTATGGCGATTTATATAGGCGCATCCAACGAAGCGAGATCCCAAATGATCTGTTCACCGATAGACATCATGTCAATAACTTCCTTAAAGAAGCTGAATTTCGAAATACAGATTGGTTTGGTCAACTGTTTCAACCAAGCTTACAGCATAACCATTCTGTGAGTATGTCTTCTGGAACTGAAAAATCGCAATATTATTCTTCCATTAGTGGTCTTGTAGATCCGGGCTGGACGAAACGTAGTAAAGTGAATCGCTATACTGGAAACTTGAATGCTAATTATAATATTTCAGATCGTCTTAAGCTTAATATTATTACCAATGGGTCATATCGTAAACAACAGGCACCCGGTACCCTCGGTCAATCTAAAGATGTGGTCTTTGGCCAAGTAAAGCGTGACTTTGATATTAACCCATATGCATATGCGATGAATACATCGCGTACGTTAGATCCAAATACCTTCTACACCCGTAACTACGCTGGGTTTAATATTCTGCATGAATTGGAAAACAATTATATGGATATTGATGTCGCTGATCTACGTTTTCAAGGGGATTTGAAATGGAAAGTTATTCCTGGTTTAGAGTTAGGAGCTTTTGGTTCAGTTCGCTATCAGTCTACGACTCAGCACCACTATATCAAGGATCGTTCGAACCAAGCAATGGCTTATCGCGCGGGTATCTCAGAGCCCGAAAATACGACCATTCGCGATAAAAATCCTTTCCTGTATACCGATCCGGATGATCCTTATGCAAGACCTATTTCGGTATTACCAGAAGGTGGAATTTATAATCGGACTGACTACACCATGTTTGAGCAGCTATTCCGTTTTACTGCTCAATATAATAAGACCTTTGATCAAAACAATATTCTTAATGTGTTTGCTGGATCCGAACTTACCTCATCGCAACGCAACAATACCTGGTTTAGAGGCTGGGGAATCCAATATGATTTAGGAGAAAGTCCTTTTACCGATTATAGGGTGTTTAAGCGTGGTCAAGAAGAGAATTCACCTTATTTTTCCGTCAACCGGAACAATAAAAATGACCCTTCAAATACGCGTTACAAACAAGCTGCTTTTTTTACAAATGTGACCTATTCCTATGCAGGGAAATATACATTGAATGGTACATTTAGATATGAGGGTGCAAATAAATTAGGTGAAGCAACCTCTGCGAGATGGATGCCTAGCTGGAACCTGTCCGGAGCATGGAATGCACATGAAGAAAACTTCTTTGAAAACTTGAAACCTGCTTTTTCACATTTTACTTTAAAAGGCTCTTATAGTTTAACTGGTGATCGAGGACCATCGACTGTCACTAATTCGTATGCGGTTTATCGTTCCTACACTCCATGGCGCCCTACGGCGGGAGATGCCGAATCTGGTTTAGAAATAGCGGATTTGGCCAACAATGGTTTGACTTATGAAAAAAAGCATGAGTTGAATATCGGAACGTCCATGGGATTTTTAGATAATCGGATAAATCTAGATTTTGATTGGTTTAAACGCGATAACTTTGATTTGATCGGTATTATCAATACCCAAGGGTTAGGCGGGCAGATTTCTAAATTTGGTAATGTGGCTGATATGAAATCGCACGGAGCTGAGTTGAGCCTAACTGGCCATATCTTTCGCGATCAGGCATTTAAATGGACGTCAAACTTTATTTATTCTAATGTGAAAACAAAGGTGACGCGTTTGGACACTAGAAGCCAAGTGATGGATCTCATCACAGGTACTGGATTTGCCCTAGAAGGAGGCCCCGTTCGCGGACTCTACTCGATACCATTCGTACGATTGAATGATGAAGGATTGCCGGTCTTTTTAAATACAAATAATCAGGAAACTGTTACGGATTTAAATTTTCAAGAACGGGATAAAATTGGCTTTTTAAAATACGAAGGGCCAAGTGATCCTATTCATACAGGAAGTTTGGGCAATATGTTTAATTATAAAAACTTTGGTTTAAATGTCTTTATTACTTATTCATTTGGTAATGTTGTACGACTTAATCCCGTATTTTCCAACGAATATTCAGATTTGACAGCATCAACCAAGGAGTTTGCGGACCGCTGGATGGTGGCGGGAGATGAAGCCTTCACAAATGTACCTATCATTGCTACGACTGGACAGAACAGAGCATACGCGAATGATTTAAAGTATGCTTATAGTGCCTATAATTATTCGTCAGTGCGTACGGCGAAAGGTGATTTCATTCGCATGAAAGATGTTTCATTAAGCTACGAATTCTCGAAGGATTTAGTGAAAGCGTGGAATATTAACTCCTTAGGATTACGTTTTAATGCAACCAATTTATTCTTGATTTATGCGGATAAAAAGCTGAATGGACAAGATCCGGAGTTTGTCAATGCTGGAGGGGTAGCTGCTCCAATTGCGAGACAATATACATTGACCTTACGTTTAGGCTTGTAACCAAAATTTTAAATCGTAATTGAAATGAAAAGAAATAGAAAATTATATATAGCAGTTGCATTGATTTGTGGCTTGGGTTTATCATCCTGCAATAAGTTTTTAGATGAAATGCCTGACAATCGTGCAACACTTGATACTGAGGCTAAAATTGATAAGTTGTTGGTCTCGGCTTATCCAGAGGTGGCCTATTTGATGAGTGCTGAACTATCATCAGATAATGTCGATGATTATGGCCCTACCAATCCCAATAGTCAGCGTTTTATGGAAGAGTTGTTCCATTGGAAAGATGTTACAGACAATCAGGATGAGGGACCTAAAGACGTCTGGGAAGCTTGTTATAAAGCGATTGCTAGTGCAAATGCGGCATTAAAAGCAATCGAAGAAATGGGGAATCCGGCCAGTTTAAATCCTCAAAAAGGAGAAGCCTTGGCTGTAAGAGCCTATAATCATTTTACACTCGTTAATTTATTTGCGCAGCATTATACGAAAGCAAATGCGGCAACAGATTTAGGAGTTACTTATATGACCACCGCAGAGGAAGATCTCGACCCGAAATATGAACGGAATACAGTCCAGGAAGTATATGACTATATCGTAGCTGATCTAGATGAAGCTATTCCGCTGATTGATGATTCTTCGTTCGGATCCACCCCCAAATATCATATGAACTCTAGGGCTGCAAACGCTTTACGCGCTCGAGTCGCCCTATATATGCAAGATTGGGAAAAAGCCGTCAGTTTTGCCAATGCAGCGATTGGAACGAATCCAACGAGTTTACTTCGTAATTATGAAAGGATTGCCGCTGACGCAGTAGGGAGCAGAGGATTTCCAAATGGAGCAATATCTTATACAAAAAGTGAAGAAAAGGCCAATTTAATGGTAGCGACTGCCGCAACGCAACATGGTGTAATATTTGGCCCCTATACCTATGGTTCGAGATATTCCCATGGCGCATTTTTGGCAAACAATGAAACAGCCATGGCGCAAGGGCCTTATGGGAAATTAGGTGCAACTGGCTATGTACTACGTGTTTCTGTTTATGCGGGAACAAATTTAGATAAAGTATTGTTTCCCCGTGTTTCGTATATGTTCGAGTATACAGACCCTGTCGCAGGAATTGGATATGCCCGTGGTGCTTATGTACCATTTACTACAGAAGAAACGATGCTGGTTCGTGCTGAAGCTCTTATTCACCTGAAACGATACGATGATGCTGCGGTCGATATGAAACGTTGGGTTGACAATACCCTAGTAAGACCGCCAGTAAACTTTACGGTAGCTAGTATCAATACATGGGCAAATGGAATAGATTATTCTTCTGCTCAATCACCCACAGCAAAGAAAGCATTGAATCCGCAGATGATTCCATTTGAGGTTGGTACACAGGAGAATATGCTCCATGCACTGTTGTTTTTACGTCGTGTAGAAACTCTTCATATGGGACTGCGTTGGTTTGATGTTAAACGCTATGGTATTGAAGTAGAAAGACGTGTATTGAGTTCTTCTGGTGCAGTAGCTTCCGTAGAAACAGATACAAAATTAATTGCGCGTGACAAAAGGGCGGCTTTGCAAATTCCTGCTGAAGTTATTGCCGCCGGTTACACACCTAATCCAAGATAATTATGAAAATATTAAATAAGATTAATGTATTGTTGTTTTCTTCGGTGCTCTTATTTTCGTGCTCTGAAGAAAAGCTGAACCCTGAAAGTATATTTGTGGATCAGAAAGTGGAAAAAAATGAACTGGACAATTATATAGATCAAACCTATACGAAGGATTATAATATTGCAATTCTTTATAAATTTGTTGAAAAGGAGTCTGATTTAGATTATAATTTGAGTCCTGCAAGTTATGAAAGTTCCGTCAGAATGACCAAATTATTATATCATCTCGGTATTGAGCCTTATGATAAAATCACTGGTAGTAAGGATTTTATTCGGAAATATTTTCCAAAATTATTGAATTACATTGGTTCACCGGCTTATCGAAATAATGGAACATTTGTATTGGGAACAGCGGAAGGTGGGGTTAAGATTACCCTCTATCTGTTGAATAAATTGGATGCCAACACAGGAAAGGATATTGCCTTTTTAAATAATACATACTTCCATACTATGCATCATGAGTTTGGTCATATTTTACATCAGACTAAAGGGTATCCCGCTTCTTTTGAACAGATTACAGGTAGGAGTTATGTATCCGATGCCTGGAGTGATGTCTATGAGAGTGAAGCAGAAGCTACCGCATTGGGGTTCGTTTCTCCATATGCTTCCAAAGAACCCAATGAAGATTTTGTAGAGACTTACTCCTTTTATATTACATTGTCGCCAGCACAATGGAACCAGCGTATCAGTAGAGGAGGAGAGGAAGGGAAAGCATTGATTGAGGCTAAACTTGACATCGTACGTACTTATTTCCAGAATGTTTGGAATATTAACTTAGATGAGTTACGTGATGAGATTCTAGCGAGGCAAGCGGATCTACCTAATTTTGATCAAACATCTTTAAAATAAGGAATCATGAAATTAAAATATTTAATTGTCTTAATATTACTTCCGTTTTTGTTAGTTACTTCATGTAAGCGAGACGAGGATCGGATATTTGATGCGAATGCAACAGTTAGGATGACCGAGGCTGTAGAAAAAACCTATACTGTTTTGCAAGCAAATAAAGCTGGTTGGATAATGAAGTTTTATCCAAGTAATAATCAGGAATTTGGAGGGTATACAGTTTTTAGTAAATTCATATCCAATGCTGAAGTTACGGTCGCTTCTGATCCTTTTTCTGGATCACAGACCAGTTCATACGCAGTTTCTCCGGAATCGGGACCTGTATTAACATTTAACGGTTACAATAAAAACATTCACTGGTTTTCTGAGCCGGGTAAAGATAACGGTGGGATAGGTGCCGATGATAGTGGTATGCGTGGTGATTTTGAATTCATTGTACTTAATGCAAGCGCAGACTCCGTGGTTTTGAAAGGTAAGAAAAGTGGTAGTTACTTAGTGATGTTACCTTTGAAAGATGGCGAGTTTGAAACCGAGTCTAAAGCTTATCAAGAGGCAGCGGCTAAGTTTAAGCAATTTGGCGTATTTAATTTGGAAACAAAGGATGGTAAAGTTGTACCTATGGGGTATAGTCCCAAAATTCGTGTCTTTACCAATCCGCTTGATCAGGCCGCTAAGGAAATGGCTTTTCGCGTTGTGCCTGGTGGGCTTGAGTTCTATGAAGAATATACAATGGCGGGGGCAAGCTTTGATCATTTAAATTATATTGAGCCAACAAGTGCCTATCCCTATGGATATTATTCGGATAAAGGAAATACATTTAAGATTGTTCCTGATGTAACCCCAATTAATTTATGGTTTAAAACTAATCTATGGTCCATGTCTTATAGTAATGTTGGCCCTACTGGTCAAGTATATTGGAACAATGCAAGGACTAAGCTGAATGCCAACGGTATTACCTTAAATAACATGTACATTGGAAATGCAGGAGTGGAAGTCGTATACTATGTTCTTCAGAATGGAGCTGTTGAAGGAGCTGTAGGACACAATATTACGCTTGTACCTGGAACGATAGATCAAGTCAGAATAATTTTTGCAGGCACATTATATGAGGGTGTAGGCTTTAGTGCGGCTTACTGGACTGGTGGATTAAATGAATTTACAACACCACTGAGTGGACGTACATTCAAAATTACAGCAGATGAGCTGAGTGAACCGTCATCAGTATTATTAACTGATATTGCTATTCCAACGAACACATTTAGGGTTTTCTTAAAGGATATTAATGATCCGTTAAATAACTAATAACAATATTGTTAAGCCAATTTTAGTTGTTAAACAGAGACATCCCCAACTGAATGTTGGGGATGTCTTTTACTTTATTTTAATATATATTATAAATATGTAATAAAAAGTGATTATAAATTGTCTTTCTCTAAAATATAGTTCAATTTAAAGTATTTGATTTAATGTTTCTGATTTTATGAAGTATACAATTAGCCTTTTATTTCTTTTTTGGGTAAGTGCCCTTACAGCACAACAAGACACGGTAAGAAAGATACGTCTGCCACTAGAAGTCATCTATTTCGGAGGAGTCCAATTTAATAACGCAAGTAATCTGAATAGAATCTTAAAGCAAGAAGGTGCTGGAAAATTCCCTGGATTTGGCTGGAATGCTGGAGCAGGCATAGCTTACCGTATTAAGCAAACATTAATCGGAGGGAGTTTTAGTTTATCCACAAATAGTAAAAAAGATAACATTTTGAACACCGGCGATTTTGTTTTGCACGTGGCAAGCAATGCAGCTCGCGCAGGCAATTTTATATTGAGTCCACAACTTGGTGTTGGAGTCCAATGGTCCACTTTTACAATTCAAAAGCATGGTCAATCTGGTTCATTTGATGACTTTTTAGATTCCAATTCTAATCAGACCCAGATGGAATATAACGCAGCTATTGTAGATTTTAATATTACACTGAAATCAATGAATAAAAACAGGACAGTGTTTTATCCTGAATGTAGAGTTGGTTATAAATCTGCTATTACGAAGAACGAATGGAAGCTTATTGGTACGAAAGCCACGAATGTACCTACAGATAGGCTAGGAAACCTCTATTTACAACTTGCTTGGGGAATTGGACGATAATGAATATTATGTTCTCTGTAGTGCTAATCATTCTAGCGTGCTTAAGAGAACTGTTGTGTTGGAAGGTCATGAAAACCTAGAGAAAACGGTAAAGTATGTTTCGGTAGGATAGAAGTATAGTTTATGTTTAATGGCTCTTCCAAAGACTACTTGGAGGGGCCATAATTTTATAAGATTATGCACAATATTCCTTTCTATTTTGAAAAACGGTGTTAGTTTTTGTTACTTTCTCTTATGGTGAGCATAAAACTATTTTTTTGACAACCTTTTTTCGATATCCTGATATATTTCGTTTTAATCGGGTTGACACTATTTTCTTTTGTTGCTTATTTTTAGAAAAAACTCTATTTATAGGTGCAAAAAATGTAATCCAAATAATATTTTTTATTTTTTTGCAAATAATAAAAAATATTAGCCATTTTTATAGCACAATTATTAAACATCTCAACGCAGGAGATGTCCTAAATATCCACCTATAGAATACAATAAGTGGCAACGAAGAGAGCTAGCGATGCAGAAAGAAGAAATATTATTCAAAACACACTATAATGGATTATGTCATTTTGCATGGAAGATATTAGGTGATCTTATAGTAGCGGAGGATCTGGTTCAAGATGCTTTTATTGCTTACTTTAAACATACGGATCAAGTAAGTGATAATGAGATTGCCATAAAAAATTATCTATATAGTTCTGTAAGATTTGCTTGTTATAATCACATTCGTCATGAGAAAGTTCGTCAAAAATATTGGAACGTCGTAGGTTTTACAGAGGAAGACGATACAGCTCTAGAGCTAAATATAATCCATAGTGAGCTTATTCAAGAGATTTATCGGATTATTGAAGAAATGCCTTTTGCCTGTCAACAAGTTTTTCGTTTAGGCTATCTAGAGGGTTTGTCTAATTTGGAGATTACCAAAGAACTACAGATTAGTATCAATACCGTGAAAACACAAAAGCAGCGTGGAATGAAAATGCTGTTAAAACGATTAAATCCTGAATTTATTCCCCTTATTATATTTTTGTTAAAAAATATTTAAATTCTTGTCACCCCTTTTTTTGTCTTGCGTTTCTTTAGTGTAGTATATGAAAGAAAACAAAGGACATATTTCAAAAATTATACAAAAGTTTTTGAGCGGTCGGCTTACAGCAGAAGAGCAAAAACAATTGGATGTGTGGCTGAACCTCAGTATCCAGAATAGAAAACTCTTGGAATCATTTCGCCAAGCGAAGAATATCGAAGAGGATTTATTCGTTGTTCGTAAATTGGATGCTAATAAGGCTTGGAATAAACTTAACAATAAACATCGTACTGGAATAAAATCAATTAGAAAATGGTCTTTTGGGATTGCCGCTTCCATTACATTTTTAGTTGGAAGCTTCGTGGTATGGCGAACAGAATTTGTTGCGGGTATCCCAAAAGAAAGACCTGTTTTGGCTGAACAAAAACAGGATATCGCGCCAGCAACAAGTGGGGCAATTTTAGTGCTTGCGGACGGAACGAAGATCGCACTGAATAACGATTCTACAAAAATACTCACTAAAAACAATAATCTTGTTGGTAATAACAATGAGCTTATTGTCAAGGGAACAGGCCAGACTATTCCTGTACAATATAATTCATTAATAGTCCCAAAGGCGAGTTTTTATAGAATGACGTTGGTTGATGGTACCAAAGTTTGGGTCAATGCTCTTTCCCAACTGAAATTTCCTGCACAGTTTTCAAAAACAGAACGCCGGGTCTTTCTTGATGGCGAAGCTTATTTTGAAGTAGCACACAATCCAAATCAACCCTTTATTGTCGAGTCCAAAGGAAATGAAATCAAAGTGTTAGGGACACATTTTAATGTGAACTCATATACAGCGCAAGTTCGTACAACTCTTGCGGAAGGAAAAGTGGAGGTTAGGAGAAATAACCAGCATGTGGAACTATCACCAGGAGAGTATGTATGGTCTTCAACGGATAATCTGATCAAAGGGGAAGCTGACCTGCAGCGTGATCTTTCTTGGCACAATAATGAGTTTTATTTCAAAAAGGAAACGATTGTGGATATCGCGCATCAATTATCAAGATGGTACGATCTCGATGTGAAATTCAGGGGAAATGTACAGCTGGATAAGGAATATACCGGAAGTATCGAGCGTGATGTTAAATTGTCTCAAGTGCTAGAAATGCTATCCTATGTAAGTAATCTCAAATTTGAAGTGGATGGAAGAAAACTTATTATAGAAACAAAAAGCTAAAATAATATTGAACTAAACCCAAACCGATTGCTTATGACAAATTAATACCTACCCAAAAGACCTTAGAAAAGAGAACAGGAATGTTGGCGCATCCCTGTTCAGAAAATGTGATTATCAGGTCCTAAATTAAAAAGTGAACAATTAAACCCCAATTAACCACAAAGTGTAAATGTATGAATAACTTACCATTTAGCAAAAGGTGGTTCTTGATCCCTCAAGATCCACGCTTTTGTAAACCCCTGCGTATTATGAAAATTAGTACATGTCTTCTATTCGCATTTGTTACCGGTGTACATGCTAAAGGCACTGCCCAGAAAGTCACCTTAAACATGCGAAATGCACGCATTGAAGAGGCATTATCTGCAATCTCCAAGCAGTCTCATCTGCGTGTACTATACAGTGAAAATCTGAATTCTAAAGCCCGAATTTCAGTCGATGTCGAGAATGCAACTGTCGAAGAGGCACTTAACGCTGTATTGAAGAGCAATAATATTGAATACAAAATTATTGCTAATACAATCTCGGTCAATAGTAATTCAAAGAATGTCAGTATGAAGGTACCACTGGACATGCAGGAATCTGTTTCTGGCACTGTTAAAAGTCAAGATGGCAAAGGATTGAGTGGAGCTACAGTAACCGTAAAAGGCACTTCTATTTCAACACAGACTAATGATATAGGACATTTTAAAATTAATGCTTCTTCATCGGCTGTTTTGGTAGTACGGTACGTTGGGTTTGGCACCAAAGAAATTCCCGTGGATGGCAAGTCAAGCGTGAATGTGGTGCTTACGGCTGATGACCTTAAGTTAAAGGAGGTTAATGTTGTGGCTACAGGTTACCAAAATTTGGACCGTAAATTATTCACTGGAGCATCATCCAAAATCGACGCTAAGGAAGCTGAGCGTGCCGGTGTTCCAGATATTTCTAGGATGCTGGAAGGGCAAGCGGCAGGTGTCTCTGTGCAAAACGTCTCTGGTACATTTGGTGCGGCTCCGAAAATCCGGGTTCGTGGGGCAACTTCCTTAACGGGAGATAATAAACCTTTATGGGTGATCGACGGAGTTATTTTGGATGAGGCTGTCAATATCTCCAACGAAGCATTATCCACTGGTGATGCAAATACCTTACTGGGGTCCTCTGTAGCGGGCTTGAATCCCGATGATATTGAGTCGATCACGGTCTTGAAAGATGCCGCTGCAACAGCGATGTATGGTGCAGCAGCAATGAACGGTGTAGTCGTGGTAAATACGAAGAAAGGACGTAATACTGAGGGAGTTGTTAACTTTAATTATTCAGGCAACTTTACAACCTATATAAAACCCAATTATAGCCAGTTCGATATCATGAATTCTGCGCAACAGATGCAATTAATTATTGATATGGAAAATAAAGGTTACTTGAATCATTCGCAAGTCTCCCGTTCTCCTACAGGCGGAGTCTTTAATAAGATGTATAATCTCATGTATCAGTATAATCCAGCTACGGATTCTTTTGATCTGAGAAATGATGCTCCTTCACGCTATAATTTTTTACAGCGTTATACGAATGTCAATACCGACTGGTTTGATTTATTATTTAAACAGTCTCTGGTTCATGATCATTCTTTAAGTATGTCTACCGGGACTACCAAGAGCCAAACGTATGCTTCTACGAGTTTTATGAACGATTCCGGTTTTACAATAGGTAATAGCGCGAAACGGTTTACGGGCAATATTAGAAACAATTATAAAATTAGTGATAAACTAAGTACGGAATTCATTTTTCAAAGTAATATCCGCGATCAGCGTACACCAGGTACTTTAAATAGAGTTTCAGATGCTGTTTTCGGGACTTACTCGCGTGATTTTGATATTAATCCATACTCTTATTCTCTTAATACTAGCCGTATCATCACTCCTTATGATGAAAACGGAAACTTGGAATATTTCAATCGAGATTATGCCCCTTTTAATATCTTAAATGAAATTGATAATAACTATATCAAACTTAAATTGATGGATATCAAGGTGCAAGGAGGGATAACTTACAAAATTCTACCTTCCTTAACCTATTCTGCAAATGGAATGTACCGTTATTATAATTCAGAAAGACAGCATACGATAACAGAAAATGCAAATTTGTCGAAAGCGTATCGGGCAAATGGCGATCAAACCGTTAATGCAGGAAATCGCTTTTTATATGCCGATCCGGATTTTCCGAATACAGATAAATATGTTCTATTGCCTAATGGAGGATTCTTTAATGTCGCTAACAATAATATGATTAGCTATTACATGCGACATAATTTAGAATATAATCAAAAATGGAATGATCATAGTTTAAATTTATTTGGAACCTATGAATTGCAGTATGCCGATAAGCAAAACCATGATTTTAATGGCCCAGGCATCGAATATGATAATGGAAATCTTGTTATGCCTACTTATCGGTATTATAAGTATGCTATTGAAAGTGGAAATGTACCCTTCGGAATGGCCTACAATTACGATCGAAAGTTAGCTTATGCAGTCCGTGGAGCTTATAATTATAAAGATAAATACTCTTTGAACTTTACCACACGATATGATGGCTCCAATAAAATGGGACACACAAGCGTCGCACGGTGGTTGCCAACCTGGAATATATCGGGAGCCTGGGATATTGATCAAGAGAATTTTTTTAATAAGAATAGTAATATTCTTTCTCATGTACGTTTGCGCGGTACATATGGCCTAGTCGCCAATATGGGGAATGCTTCAAATTCATCTGCAGTGTTTTACAATGCAGTGGCTTATCGGCCGTACGAGTCAGAAAAAGAGGGGAAGATAAATATTAGCGGTTTAGAAAATTCGGAGCTGACTTGGGAAAAAATGTATGAGCTCAATGTTGGTACCGATTTGAGTTTCTTAAAGAACCGAATAGATCTGAATGTTGATTATTACAAAAGGAATATTTTTGATCTGATTGGTCCTATCCGAACCTCAGGAATAGGAGGTCAATTTGAGAAATATGGTAATTACGCGGATATGAAAAGCCACGGTGTGGATATTCAAATTGGAGGTTATCCATTTAAAGATCCGCAAGGCTTTACATGGAGAACGCAATTTACATTTGGGTACAATAGAACCGAAATTACTAAGCTGAATGTTACCAGAAATATTTGGGATTTGGTGTCCGCGGAGGGGGGAGCTAAACTTGGAAATCCGCATCGCGGATTATACTCCATTGATTTCGATAAGCTTAATGCGAGAAGCGGTTATCCGATGTTCATTGGTACTGACGGTACGCCCGGAACGACCTATTTTTGGCTTCAAGATAATGAAACAGATTTCTTGAAATATGAAGGACCAGTAGATCCGACCATAGCCGGTGGTTATTATAACCGAGTGGAATATAAAAATTTCAGTTTTTCTTTTTTACTGAAATTTGCTTTTGGTAATAAGGTCAGATTACAACCTAGTTATTCATCGTCTTACTTGGATATGTACAATGTATCGAAAGATCTCGTAAATCGCTTTATTTTTCATGGGGATGAATATTTAACCGTAATCCCGTCGACACTTGATCCTTTGTCCGCCGAATTCGATGTTAAGAACTTTTTAGGCGAAAGGAATGCTGCTAATTACACGTATAATGCTTATAACTATTCATCTGAACGAGTGGCTAAAGGTGATTATATCCGTTTGTCTCAACTTTCTATAGGCTACAACGTACCCAAGGAATTGGTGTCACGTATAAAATTCAGGACTGCTCAATTTAATCTAGTGGGCAATAATTTATGGCTATTACATGCTGATAGGAAATTGAATGGCGTGGATCCAGAGTTTTACAGCAATGGAGGTGTCGCTCTTCCAGTGCCTAAGCAAATTACATTATCGGTGAAGTTAGGATTCTAAATAATTATATTATGAAATTAAATACGATTAAATATATATTGCTAACGTCTGTTTTTCTATTTAGCGGATGTAGTAAATATCTGGATCAAGAGCCGGATATGCGTGCTCAGATCAATACGGTAGATAAAGTTAAAAGATTAGTGGCATCAGCCTATCCTGGAAGAAATTCATTGGCCATGGCTGAGACCTACTCTGACAATGTGGAGGACAAAGGTGTTGGAGGTATTTATCAACCGGTACCTGCTCTTTATGAATGGAAAGATATCATAGGTGATGATACGGACTCTCCTACAGCGTACTGGAATTCCTGTTATGAAGCAATAGCTGCAGCAAATCATGCCCTAGCAGCTATAGAAAAAAATAATTTTGGTGACGAGGTTCTGGCCTATAAAGGAGAAGCACTTGTGGCCAGGGCTTATTGTCATTTTATGTTGGCGATTTACTTTGCTAAAGTATATGACTTCAAATCGAATGCATCGAATGATTCTCCAGGAATACCGTATGTGAAAGATCCAGAAACGGTTTTAATAAAGCAATATGATCGAGGTACAGTTAAGTCTACATATGACAATATCCGTAAAGATTTAGAAGAGGGATTGGCCTTATTGGATCAAGGGAATGGTTTGTGGGATGTTCCGAAGTACCATTTTACGCCCGAAGCCGCGCATGCTTTTGCTTCTCGTTTTTATCTGTTCACAGGCGAATGGCAAAAAGTGGTGGATAACGCAAATAAGATTTTTGGAGGTAATTATGTAGGCAAGCTTGTTCCTTATAACTCAACTTTAAAATCATTAGGCTTTGAGGCTGCCCGTACAGAGATTACCAAGGCTACACAACCCTATAATTTGTTGATTACAGAAACGTATAGCGGTTATCAGCGCTGGTGGGACAATCGCTATGCTATGGGAATTAGTGTCGTACAAAATATTTATAATAGCATGACTGCTGCAGGAGCGAAGCTCTACAATTTTGGTGTAAGTTATGGCTCTCCACATTACACAACCTATATATGGAAGGAATTTTGGTATGTAACGAACCCTACCGCCAATACAGGGTTCCCTATGTTAATGGTTCCGGTACTAATGTCAGATGAGGCTTTATTAAATCGAGCTGAAGCTTATGCCGAATTAGGCAATGTAAACGGGGCACTAGCTGATCTCAATTTATTTGCACGCAATAGGATCGACAACTACAATTCAACTGATTATGCTGTTACAGTGGCTAAATCAAAGCAATTTTTCGACGTCACTGATGACAAAGAAGCTCTTGTTAAAACAGTATTGCAATTTAAACATGTTGGATTTATGTCCATGGGACTACGGTGGCTTGACATTATTCGTAAAGGGATAACGGTCAAGCACAATGTCATAGGAAGCGATGAACGAGAAACATTTATTGAATTAAAACCCGATGATCCTAGAAGGGTATTCCAAATCCCTCAGGAAGCTAAATTAGCAGGTGTTGAACTAAACCCAAGATAAGTCATGAAGATCATTTTTAAACTATTTACAGGGATTGGTCTAATTGGATTAATTTTTTCCTGTTCGAAAGAAGATAAATTAAATTATACCTTACAAAATTACGATACTTTCGTTCCTGGTACTATCGACAATTGGATCAGCGCGAATCTGACAGATCCATTTAACATCGAAGTTATTTATAGATATCAGCGGAATATGCATGATATTAATAAAAATATAGCACCGGCCGATGAATCGAAAGTAATCCCGCAAATGAAAATCGTACTCAAGGGATTTTTAGAGGTATATGGTAAAATTGGCGGCTCTAAATTTATTAAACTCTATACGCCGAAGCAATTTGCACTTTTTGGATCTGGTGATTATGATCCTGATGGCTCTGTGAAAGGAGGTACGGCAGATGGGGGAAGAAGAATTACATTGTACGGTCTCAATGGACTGAATGATAACGATGCCAGTTCTGTGATTGGAAATCTACAGGTAATACACCATGAATTTACACACATATTAAATCAAAATCGGTTTATACCAGGCGAATTTGGTTTAGTCTGTGTAGGAGATTATTATGCAGATTGGACTGCGGCTGAAAATACCGAGGCAAAAGCTAGATCTTTGGGATTTATCAGTCCGTATGCGCGTAAGTCGATTGGTGAGGACTTTGCTGAAACACTTTCACATCTGGTCGTTCGAGGACAAAAGTTTTATGATGATTATGCATCACAATCGGGTGAAACAGCTTATAAGAAATTCAAGGAAAAGGAGTCTATTGTAAGAGATTATATGATAAAGTATTTTAACATTGACGTCACGCAATTGCAAAATGAATTTCAAAGGGTCATGGTTGAAGAATATCATAGCACGGATTATACTTCTGTATTGATTTCATCAGGTAAATATGATCCTTTTTGTACTGATTTCTATACTGAATATACTTTGAGTATGAATAGGTATACGAGATTGAATTCTTACTTATTTGGCCAATTAACCTAGAAAATTACCGTATGAAAAAGATATTTTATGTTATATTTTTGGTTTTACTGACAGTAAGTTGTAATAAGCCGAAAGAAGTTGCTTTGGAATTTGAAAAGGATCCTGACTCCCGTATTGCAGACACACTTTCTTATGTCAGAAAGATGCTTGTCGAATCTCCTTATGGTTGGAAGGGATCATTAGTAACCGAGTATGCCGGAGCCTATGGTTTTTATATGCAGTTTGGTAAAAATGACCGCGTGAAAATGGTTGCTGATCTAGATGAAGAGACGGCTTCAAAAGAGAAAGAGTCGACGTACCGGATACGTCAAATCATGACTTCTACACTTTCTTTTGATACCTACACCTATTTAACTATGCTTGAAGATCCGAACCCAGCTACCTACAATGGGCAGCCAGGAAAGGGGATGGGAAGTGATATCGAGTTTAATTATATTAAAACTCATGGAGATACGTTATTTTTTGAGGGACGTAAATTTCAGAAATCAATGATCTTGGTGAAAGCAACCGCCAGTGAGAGTCAACAGTATCTGAGTAATGGCTTTGGTAAAAGCAGAAGTCAACTGCTAAATTATACAGATGCTAATCCCAACTTATATATACAAATTCCCTCACTAGAAAGTAAGATTTCGGTATCGTTTAGTGATGAGAGTAGGACAGCCTCTTTTACATATATTTCAGGTAAGGAAATTGTTTCCAAGATTGGTAAATACAATTTTGATCTAGGTGGACTAAATTTTGCTGAGCCTGTAGTGTTGGGCGATTTGACGATTGTAAAGGCAAAGATGCAAGATGGCAAGTTTATGTTATTAGATTCGTCCAATAAACCCTATGAAATTAAGTCGAACGCTGTACCTGTATTGCCAATTACGGCGTTTTTTGGTTATCGCGACACCTACAATTCTATTCAAATTGATGGAGCAACTTTGCCTGGTGGCATAAATTCGGCTTTTAATGATATATGGGCAAAGCAAATCAATACCTACAACGGATGGGGTGTGAAAATGGTTTCCATGACCTTCCGACTCGTTAGTTCGCAAAAAGCTAAATTAGAAGTGTGGTTTTTTTTTAATGGTTATAATTACCGCGTTGACGTCGGCTACGATTATGTAATGACTGATAATATAATTAAACTATCCAACGAAGTTCAAAATGACTTAGGATGGATACATAGTGATATTAAGAGCTATTTCAAAAATGCTGAATTTAAGCTGGATTATGTCGCGAGTTCAGATCCCAAAGTAAGAGGAGTGGGAGGATTGATAAAAACAAATAATCCGAATTCGTTTTTCTATGGAAAATTAGTGAAACTAAGTAATTAATTATGTATTAATATCGGAAAATCAGTATTGTTTCTAATGCTTATAGAGACAATACTGATTATAAGAATTCAAATTTTGATGAAATACAGCTTGTTATTATCTTTTTTTCTCATGTTTACTCGTTGCGAAACTTCTGGTCCATGGAACTTAAGCGGTGAATTTAATGTTTCGCCCCCTATTTATGTGGATCTTTTTCAAGTCAAAACAGGGCGAAAAGTGTTGTGTGATACGATAAGATCTCTGAATTTTGCGTTAAGAGTAAAGAATTTGGAAAAAGGTATCTATCAAATTATCCTTTCATGGGATAGGGATATTGTAAGGCCTCAAGAGATGGAAAGATTTGCTCGTCAGCCCAAGCTCGGCACACCAAAATATTATATGTCAACTACATTTTGGTTGGATTCAAAAGAGTCCAATAATTATAAACTGTTACTTGATAGCGTCTATCACCAAGAGCAACTACAAGAACTGTTGTTAGCTAAGAATGGAGGCGAATCAATTAAAATGGCGGTCGTATCCGATGGAGAAAACAATAAACTCTATAATGAATACTTAACTTTATTGGATTATTATAAGGCAAAAAATCGACAACAGAAAGACAGTTTTCGGCAAATAGCAATTCATTGCAATGATCTTAAATTATTCGAGGATTCAGAGCGATTGAACGTGCTTCTAGCAAAAGATTGGTTGCCAAATGTTAAAACAGCTCTGTTACGTGAAGAATTAAATTTTTTAAAAGATAATATAGACAGCGAGGTCATTCCTCATATCTATCATATTCAGGTTAATACGAAAGAAGATTTCGAACAATATCGTGAAGTATATAGTTTATTTCCGCTTAAAATTCGACGAGAGCTCGCTGTTTGGAATAAAAATAATTGATCTATTAAAAAATCATTCGTTATGAAAGATGTCTTTAAAACACACATAAACTTTGGTAGTTATATTTGGGGTATTGCCATGATCATATTCATCGTAGTGATATCTTATGAAGGAATTGAGAAGGGGCTCTATACGGGCACGTTACCCATGTTTCTCGTATTTGCATTAACTTGGTATTTCACTTTCTTCTATAAACGTTATTGGATTGAAGATAATAAACTTTTCATAAAGAGTATTTGGGGTATAAAATCTGTGGATATCATGTCGGTACGTAAATTAGAGACAGAAAAGGTGGATTGGTTTGGCAGAATGCGACCTACAATTTTGAGACCCTATAGGAAAGGTATAATACTGCATTATAATTTGGCTGATGATGTATTCATCGATCCTGAAAATGCTGCCGAATTTATTGATAAATTAAAGCAAATTGCTCCCAAAATCCATGTTATTGAAGGTAAATGGTACGTTTTCTCTATAAAGTTTCGTCAATACTAATTGGTTGCTCGTTGCTTCAGGTGAAGTTTTTCGTAAATCTTTTATAGATGTAATGAATCTGTTATTTCAGTTGTGATAGTTAAAGGATATAGGCAGTCTTATTAATAGAGGATATTAATTTTAATATTAGTTTTGGATAGTTTATTGCTTTAGTAGACATGAATAATAGTTACCACTTATAGATCTTTATGAAAACACACCGAAAGTTATTTTTTATCTATTGCCAGATCATGTTAGTAATTATACTAAGTCAACAATTTATAGACGTTTACTTTCGAGATGAAGTGACAGAATTTACCGTCGGTAGAATAGTTGCAACAGTTCTGTATTTGATAATCGGGGCGCTGGTACTCACATTTGTGGAAATTAAAACTAAAAAAGTTAAATAATTTCGAAGTTTTAAGTATATCTGTTGTTATAGCAGGATCTTGAATCCTTAAAAACATAGGAAAGCAGACTATTTAATCAAAACAAATGATGAAAATTTTTGCTCTCCTGACCAAATTTTTATTAAGGGCTGTCAGAAAGGAAAAGTAGATATAAATCCGTTTCTGAAAAGGACCTATCTACACCCTAATTTGTTCCCAATTAAAGTTCTGCGAGAGCTCGTTGTTTGGAATAAAAGTTAACTATTTCTCGTTTCTAATTTTTGAGCTTCTTTTAGAGAAAATGCCGATATTCAATTGTGCCACAATAAATAGGAGTGCAATCCAAATGGTTAAATGGTGCCTATCCTTTATTCCTATAGCCAATAGAATGAAGGAAATTATTATTTTGAGCCATCCGCCTAAAGATATTCCGAAGATAGTTGCTGTGGTGAAGAATTGATAGATCTTTAAGAAAATTGCGTTCATTTTGTCATTTAATAATCGATTTAAGTATTCTATTTTTTATGAATTGTTTTCATTTCTAGAATTTTATCCGATCAAAGATAAGTCTATATAAAGAATAGATAAGAATTGAAACAGCACAGAGATCAACTAATATTACCGATATAATTTTTAGAAGAGTACTATCGTGTTGTATTAGGATATTTTGAGGCATCTGATTGATTAAAAATAACGCTGTAACAATATTCGATACAAATACTAATGGAGATTTTTTGTTTAGATATGCCTTCATAATTTTGATTATTATTTTGCGTTTTGAAATTAAACTCTATTAAAGATAGTTGTTTTTTTTTTGAATTGGAGCGGTTGAATCAGATTTTTTATCAATGCTATTGTGGTGATTTCAAAAGAGGATGCTAATCATTTTTTAGAAGAAAGGGAAATCAAGACTATCTATAACTAAGTATACGGATCCTATTGCTGAACTAAAAGAGGCAAAAGCTGATGTAAATACATTTTTGTCAAAGAAATACCCATCGACATGTAAACCACTGCTTGTTTTATGCAGTTGATAATGTCGCATTGATAATATTATAAAAACATTCACGGTTCCAGAAGATGATGGATAACTTTATGCAGCCTCGGATAAGTCTAGCAGCAATAGAAAAACATCAATAGCCTAGGAGCTAGCTAATAGGGGCGAAGGCAATATTATCATTTTTCAAACTACTGCACGCAGAAACTTGATTATGTTAACGGTACCTTTATTCGAATAAAATAGATGGTTGGGAAAAATTACATGGACGCAATTGTTTCATCAATGTCTTGACTTAATTCATTTGCCAATAAGTTGTACGTAATATTCTCGCGTATCTTTTAATAGGGGAGCTTGCAAATGAAGTAAAACTTCAGTTTTCCACATAATGTTAATAACGATGTGGAAAACGCTTTCAGCGTTCGCATCGAAAATCGCAAACTCATCCACTGTGGTTCCAAGCATACAATCATACCTTTTCTTTCAATTTTAAAGAATGAGAATTTGAAGAAGTAAGCAATGATGAATGGGAGATTGATATCTTTTATAGGCAAGATCCCAATTCAAGGAAATAAATCAGTATTGGATGCATCAATTTTGCGGGCAGCCCAATGCTAGCGGGATTTACACTCATATATCTTCAATTTTTTCAATCCTAGCCGGTATGCATTTACCGCTCCTTTACCTCCATTTACCGACTTTTTTATTCCGTTGATCTAAATGTAATAAAATGGAACGCTGCGTTGTCTTACTTTTGAATCAGAATCTTAAAGGAAATGATGCAACATAATCAAGATCCTTACGACAATAAGAAAAGAAGCAAAAAACTAACACTATAAAGTACAATATTATGAAAACTTTAGTAAAGACATTCGCAGCAGCAGCATTGATTACAATATCAACTTTCGCAGTGGCAGTTACCGATCCTGGAAAAGCATTGAACCTTTCCACAGCTGATCTGGCCATCGATAGTTATGTGTCCGTAATGACGGAAGGTGCTTCTCAGGGCATAGAAAAGTTATTCGCTCAGGAGTTTAATCAGAAAATTCAAGGAAAATCAGTTCGTACCAACAGCCGTTCGGAAGTAATTTCCTTTCTGAAAAAACAAAAAGGTGAAAAATTGAACTGCAGTACGCATACTGAAGTTCTGGAGGAATCTGAAAACTATATGGTAGCACGTATCACCATGAAGTTTGACAATTTCGTCAAAACAGACGTAGTGACATTGGTCAATGAATCAGGAATCTGGAAGGTTGCAAGCTCTGTGAATTCGTATAAATAGAAACTGTTTAATTAAATTCATATGTTTATTTTGGCCACGTCGGGATGATGTGGCTTTTTTTGTTGTATTAAGCGCTTGAAAAGTGCCAAAATTATTCATAAGCCTTTTATCAGAAGTAGTATATCTATTCTGTTGAGCTCCTATCGTTGATTTTATAATGTGTAAAAGAAAATAGGATTTCTTTATGGGAGCACAATTGCTCTAGTGCTTCTATGAGGGTGGCGTTTAGTTATAAGATTATGTTGTTCGTTCTACGGGTAAAATGGGTTTTCAATAATGTTATTAACATTGTGTGGATAACTGAAATTACTAATCTATCGTATAACACACAATGAATATAAAAATTATTTAACCGATTATTGTTTTAATTGTCTTTGATATTTCCTATTATTGCTGCTATACAAACCAGTATTTATGAAGGGTTATTTAAGTTTTTGGGCGTCGTTAGTATGCTTTTTATCATTTAATTTGTGCTTATCAAACCTTTATGCTCAGGTTTCTTTTACCAGCTATCACAAGAGAAATGATACCGAAACAAAGCATTTGGATTCGGCCTATTACACGCGGATAGTTCATGTCGACGCCTCCGGGAAGGATAAAGTTTACCGTGTCGAAGAATTTTATACGCGTAACGACTCCATTAAACTCAGTGGGATCAGTACGAGTGCTCTTTACCCGTTTAAATTTCGCGGGCGAAAGTATGAATTTTATGAACAGGGAACGATACGAAGTATCGAGGACTATAGCGACGATAGCGCGCTTGTAGATTCTGCTTTTTACTTTTATCCAGGTAATAAATTGGAAAAAATTGTTTTTTATCCGAGCAATTCAGTTAAAAAGGGAAAACTGAAAATAGGAGATCCCATTTACGTTGTGTATTATGATTCGCTAAATAATAAAACACTGGAAAATGGAACGGGTTTTATCCGTTTAGATTATAGCGGGGGTTATGAAGAGGGAGAAATGAAAAATAATTTGCGCGAGGGTGAGTGGAAAGGAAAGTCGGGAAAGGATAGCTTTGTTGAAACGTACACAAATAACCGATTAATTTCAGGCATTAAAACAAAGGCTTCGGGCGAAGTTTTTAAATATGATTCGTCGAACTTTATGAATCCTCCCGATTACCCTGGTGGAATTTCGAGACTGATGGGCTTCATAGCGAGCAATTATGTCTTCCCAAAAGCTGCTGTTAATAATGGGGTGTCGGGCATAGTAAGGATAGCGTTTGTGGTAGGCAAAGATGGTAACGTAAGGGATTTGGTTGTAGATAATGACCTAGGTTTCGGAACGGGAGAAGAAGGAATTCGCGTGATAAAAAGGGCAGGAAAATGGAAGCCCGGTATACAGCGTGGAGAGGCCGTTAATGTGAAGTATACGCTCCCTATACAATTGCACCTATCAAATTAGGCCTATTTAGCTAGTGAAATTAGCAGGTGGGCAACAGTGATCTTAAAGAGGGGAAATGGCATTCTATAGATATATAAATAACTTTAATTACATTAATAAATCAAACTGAAAATGGCTGTCCGATTTTTTTGGACAGCCATTTTTACATATATCATATACGATATATTATTTTTTCAGACCTTCAGCACCTTGTATAATGCCTTCTACTACATTCGGATCCTGTAGGGTAGAAGTATCTCCTAAATTGCTTGTATCTCCTTCAGCTATCTTACGTAAAATTCGACGCATGATTTTGCCTGAACGAGTTTTTGGTAGATCATCGACAAATTGAATAATGTCTGGTTTTGCAATCGGGCCGATAATACGAGAAACGGTTTCCATGATATCGCGTCTGGTCGCTTCGGCATCTGTGTGGTGATTGGCAATCACATAGGCATAGATACCTTGCCCTTTTACAGCGTGCGGATAGCCTACGATTGCGGATTCGACAACGTCAGCGTGCATGTTAATGGCATTTTCAACTTCAGCTGTGCCAATACGGTGACCCGAAACGTTGAGTACATCATCTACACGACCCGTGATTTTGTAATAGCCCTCCGGACTACGGAAACATCCGTCGCCGGTAAAATACATATCCTTATAGGTCGAGAAGTAGGTTTGCCGACAGCGGTCGTGATCTCCCCACGTCGTACGTAGCATACCCGGCCAAGGGAATTTGATACACAGGTTTCCTGTAACATCATTGCCCTCGATTTCTTTTCCATTCTCGTCCATCAAAGCAGGCTGAATACCTGGCATTGGGAACATCGCATAGCTTGCTTTCTCTGGTGTCACGCCCGCCAATGAGGTGATCAAGTGGCCCCCGTTCTCTGTTTGCCAATACGTATCAACAATAGGACAATTATTTTTACCTACTTTCTCATTAAACCAGTTCCAGGCTTCTTCGTTGATTGGCTCTCCTACAGATCCTAAAACACGCAGCGAAGAAAGGTTGTTTTTGTCTACAAATTCGTCACCAAAAGCCATTAATGAACGTAGAGCAGTCGGTGAGGTATAGATAATATTGACGTTAAATTTATCCACAATATCCCAATAGCGGCTCGCATCCGGGAAGGTTGGTATACCTTCAAACATCAATGAGGTAGCGCCTTGTAATAAGGGGCCGTAAACGATATAACTGTGACCTGTAATCCAGCCAATATCTGCAGTACAGAAAAAGACGTCGTTGGGTTGGTATTGGAAAGTGTTCATGAAGGTATAACCGGTGTATACCATATAACCACCACACGTGTGCACCACCCCCTTCGGCTTTCCTGTAGATCCTGATGTATAGAGAATAAACAGGGTGTCTTCAGCATCCATTTCTTCTGCTGGACACGCCGGATTTCCTTGTGTTTCTACTTTCTTGATCTCATCTTCCCACCATACATCACGGCCTTTAATCATCGATACCGGGGTGCGCGTACGCGTTAACACAATAACTTTCTCCACCGTATCACACTGCATCAACGCGTCATCTACAATATTTTTAAGGCCAATAGTTTTACTTCCGCGGTAACTGCCATCTGATGTGACAATCAGTTTGCATTCGGCATCTTCGATACGATCTGCGATAGAACGCGCTGAAAAACCACCAAATACTACAGAATGGATAGCACCAATACGGGCGCAAGCCAATACAGCAATGACCAATTCGGGAACCATCGGTAAGTAAATACAGACACGGTCTCCTTTTTTGATGTTATTATTTTTAAGTACGTTGGCAAATTGCTCCACCTTTTGCAATAATTGCTTATAGGAAAGAATGCGGTGTGCTTCATTCGGATCATTGGGTTCCCAGATGATGGCCGGTTTATCTCCATTCGCATATATATGGCGATCAAGACAGTTTTCTGTAATATTTAGTTTGGCACCCTCAAACCATTTGACATTGGGTTCTTCAAAGTTCCAATTTAGCACGTTATTCCATTTTCTCTTCCAGAAAAAATGATCTGCAATGCTCGCCCAAAACTCCTCAGGTTGTTCTACACTTCGCTTATATTCACTTTGATATTCTTCAAATGATTTTATTTGTAGGCTCATCGTTATTAGGATTATTATGAATTATTTTAATTTATATTGTTATCGTTGCGAAATTGTTTTTGGTATTTCGATTTCGGTGTACAATTTAGCGGTTTTTGCCCATTTTATCAAAAAAATGATGTTTAATATCATGTTAAACTACTTTTATCTTTCGAGATTGTTATCTTGCATCAAGATTTATTAAGATGCCTTTTCTGAGAAAGCTATTCTATATTATTATCTATACAAATCTTCTGATCGCCATGGCGGCCATGGCGCAATGTGCACTGACCTACATTATATTTGAAAGGTCTATCAATTGGTACATCGTTTTAGTGGAGGGGACCGCCACATTATTGCTGTATAATTTTAGCCTATGGTGGTCCAAGCCAAAGAATCCAAAACAATCAAAATTCCCCCGGACACGCTGGATCTTTAACCATGAATGGGTCATGTGGTTAAATAATGGTATAGCATTGCTGGTGCTGTGGTATTGCTTGTGGCATATACACATGTACTCTTTCCTGTTTTTGGGATTTATTGGAGTTCTAAGCCTGTTATACGGGATGCCACTATTTAAGTTCCAAGATCGTAAAGTGGGACTTCGACAGATTCCTGGTGCCAAAATTTTTCATATTGCCCTAGTGTGGGTCTGCAGCAGCGTGGTGCTTCCTTATGTGGAACTGGCCAACGTCGGTGTCAAAATAGATCAGTGGGTTTTTATTGCGCTCTGCGGATTGAAGTTCATATTTTTGGTTATCTGTACATTGCCGTTTGATATTCGGGATATCCAACAGGATTCCTATTATCACCTACGGACTTTGCCGAATATGCTGGGCGAACAAAAAGCTAAAAATCTTACCTATTTGTTACTGGGCCTGCATTGTATTCTGGTCCTGCTGGCACCCTATACCATGCTTATAAAAATTGGACTACTTCTAACAAACATGCTGATATTTGCCCTGCTAAAGTTTGCGGTATTCAAAACAAAAGACCATTATCACTATGCTTACTTACTTGACGGTAGTCTAGTATTGCAGTTTTTCATTGTCGTTCTAGCGGTCATCTTTAGTCCAGCAGTATGAGTTTTTACTAGGACAGCAAAAATAGATTACTCAAACTTCATGTATTGTAGCTGCCTGCTGCACCAGAGATTTTGGCCATTGGGGCCGTGTAAAACTCAAGAAGCCACAAATGCAATAATCTTATCGGCAGCCACTTCCGATAATTTATAATAACTTTCGAATGTCCATCCGGCAACATGTGGAGATAAGATCACATTGTCTCTGCGGATAAGATCCGCATACCATGCCTGTTCAGCCAGTTTTGGAAACTTTTCTACAGGCAATACATCAAATGCTGCTCCCAGAATGGAGCCTGAATCAAGACCATTTAATACTGCGGGTACTTGTACAATACCACCTCGTGCCCCCAGTAAAAAGAAAATAGGTTTTTCAAATTTAGCCAGATAATCCACATCGATCATCCCCTTTGTTTCATCCGTTAAGGGAATATGGAAACTGATCACATCGGCTTCTTTGCAGATTTTTTCCATGTCGGCTGCGGCGGCATATTGATCCGCGTAGTCGATTCGGTATTTATCATAGGCAAGCACCTGTACATCAAAACCGGATAGTTTTTTTGCCATGGCCATGCCATTGTGGCCATAGCCAATTAACCCTACAGTACGTCCCTTAAGTTCGTAGCCACGATTGGCTTCACGTAACCACTGGCCAGATCGTATTTGTTGGTCACCCCGATTCAGATTGTTCATCAAACTAAGCAACATCCCGATCATATGTTCACCAACAGCATCCCGATTGCCTTCATTTGCAGGAATTAACAGCACGTCTCTCTGCGCAGCAATTGTATCGTCGATATTGTCCATACCTGCACCGGCACGAGCGATAAAGCGGAGGTTTGGCGCCAGGTCAAAAAAAGCTTTATCGACCTGAAATTTAGAACGGATGACCATGCCCGAATAGTTAGAAATAATTTTCTCGGCTTCTTCTCGGCTGATATTGGGCTGATAATCGTAATGGATACCTGCCTGATCGAATTTTTTTAGCATGATCTCATGAATGTCGTCGACGATTAGAATAGTAGTTTTCATCCAATTATTTTTTTAGTGGAAACGATAAATAAGTCGTGTTTCTATGGTTTAGTTCCGGGGGACATGATTACGGTTGATCTGCATAAAATCCACAGAAAGTAATTTGTTTAGCTGCTGTTGTTTCATACGGTTCGGCATAGTCTTCATGATAAAATTTCGTATTCCGATTAGGAGTGGATTTTCCCATTGTGCAATTTTGCCTATCCTCCATGAGGTATTACAAATGTAATTTACTCGCTCCAATCTTCTCTTTTCAAATCGTTGGAAAGCTACGTCGATGGGCACATCGGTTTGAAGCTCGTCCATCAGTACAGCCACATCTTCAATAGCCTGACAGGCTCCCTGGCCAAGGTTAGGAGTTGTTGCATGTCCAGCATCTCCGAGCAAGAGTATGTTGTCAAATGCAAGACGGTCAAGCGGTGCAATATCGATAATATCGTTTGCAATCAGTTCGCTATCCTTAGTTTCAGATAGGATTGTTGGAATAGGTGCATGATAACTCTTAAAATTTTCAAGAAGTTCTTTTGTGCACCACTTTTTTAAGATTGGGTTCCGTGCAGTGGTATTGATACAAGCGTACCAATAAATGCGGTTATTGACAAGTGGTGTCATACCAAAACGTCCTTTAGTACCCCAGGTTTCCGTCCCTTTGGTGAGTTGTATGCTGCTATTATCAATGGTGGCCCGCCAGCAGGTGTAACCAGAATATCGTGGTGCCGAACCGGGTATAAGTTGCTGCCGTAAGGGAGAGTGTACCCCATCGGCAATTAAGAGTGCTTGACCCCTTACATGGCTTCCATCTGCAAAATAAACTTGAAGATCTTCCCCCTCTCGTTCGAACGAAACGGCGCGTTTGCCAAGGTGGATCTGTGTGTTTGAGATTTTGGATAATAGAAATTGATGCAGGTCTGCCCGATGAATAGCGAAGTTGTCCTGTTGATATTTTCGGCTGATTGACTTCGTATCTGGTTCAACCAAGATATTTCCCTTTTGATCCAAGACATTGTAGGACGCAAGATAATGTCCTATTGGAACGATTTCGTCTTTGAGCCCTAAATGCTCCAAGGCTTGCATGGCATTGGCTGCAAGACCAAATCCTGCTCCGATACCTTTTAACTCGTCTGCACTTTCATAAACCTGGGCGTCAATGCCGAGCTTTGTCAGACCAATTGCAGCACACAATCCCGCGATACCTCCACCAACGATAATAAATGTGCTGTCTGTTGAATGCATATTAAAGACTGTTTTCTATTTCATTTGTTAAGCCGACAAAATCATCTACTGTCAGTCGTTCTGCTCGTAGTTCGTAGAGTGGATTATCGGACATTTTATCTTTGGGGACAACGCCAGAGAGTGAATTCCGAAGAGTTTTACGACGTTGATTGAAGCCCGCTTTGACAACACGCCAAAATAGTTTTTCATCACAATTCAATTGTTCTCGGTCATTGCGTGTCATACGGATAACGCCCGACAATACTTTTGGCGGTGGATTAAAAGCTCCTGCTTTTACAGTAAAAAGATATTCTACTTTATAATAGGCCTGTAAAAAGACACTTAAGATACCATATTCCTTGCTGCCCGCTTTAGCTGTACAACGTTCGGCTACTTCTTTCTGGAACATACCCGTCATCTGAACGACACGTTGGCGTTCATCCAAAATTTTAAAGAGAATCTGGGAGGAGATGTTGTACGGGAAATTGCCAATGACAGCCATTTTCTCCCCAAAGTATTTTGAAAAATCAAGGTTTAGGAAATCCCCATGGATTAACCTTTTGCCCAATTGGGGATATTTGTCGTCCAAATAAGCAATAGATTCCTCATCCACATCGATCAAATAGGTTTCATATTCCTCTTTCTGCAGGAGAAAATCTGAAAGTACACCCATCCCAGGCCCCACTTCAAGCACTTGGCTAAAACCCAGTTTAGGATCCAATGCTTCCACAATCTTCTGTGCAGCATTTTTGTCGTTCAAGAAATGCTGTCCTAAATGTTTTTTTGCTCTTACTGTACTCATGTTGCAAAAGTAGTGAAAATTAAAAATTAAAAGTCAGAAATTAGAAGTCAGCTGTGAAAAGCTAAGTGTTAAAAAGAGCAACAAGCAAAAAACAAGGATAAAGGACAATACCCAATACTAAAAAAAAATCCTTATTTTTGAATCAAAGCATTTAAACAGAATGAGCGATAAATTAAAAATCGGAATTACCGTAGGCGATATTAACGGCATTGGACTTGAAGTAATCATTAAATCTTTGGTAGATCAGCGGATGTGCGATTTCTTTACGCCGGTGGTTTATGGAAATACGAAGGTTGCTTCTTTTCACCGTAAAGCAATCGGCGTAAATGATTTTAGTTTTAACGTCATTAATGATGCTGAGCAGGCGCATTCCAAAAGAGCAAATATGATCAATTGCTGGCAGGAAGATGTCAAAATTTCGTTGGGTGAAGAAAACGAAATTGGCGGTAAATATGCTTTTCTGTCTCTAGAGAAAGCCGTTGAAGATTTAAAAGCCGGTAAAATCGATGCTTTGGTAACTGCTCCTATCAACAAACATAATATTCAGCAGGAGGGATTCCAATTTCCAGGACATACCGAATACCTACAAGCGAAAGTTGGAGCTGATGATGTATTGATGTTTATGGTATGTGATGAACTGCGTATTGGAGTGGTGACGGGCCATATTCCATTGCATGAGGTTGCTGCTCAAATTACCGAAGAAGCCATTCTCAAAAAACTTGCGCTGATGAATGATTCGCTGAAGAAAGATTTCTGGGTGGAAAAGCCTAAAATAGCAGTTTTAGGACTTAACCCACATGCTGGTGATCATGGTATTATTGGTACCGAAGATGATCAGATCATCAGGCCTACTGTAGAAAAAGCCAACGAACTAGGGATTTTCTGTTTCGGACCTTATCCTGCCGATGGATTTTTCGCGAAAGGAGCATATGAGAAATTTGATGCGGTATTGGCGATGTACCATGACCAAGGGTTGATTCCTTTTAAACATATCGCCAAAGGTGCCGGTGTAAACTATACAGCGGGTTTACCTATTGTACGCACCTCCCCAGATCATGGGACAGGATATGATATTGCCGGAAAAAATTTCGCGTCTGAAAGCTCTTTTGTAGAGGCAATTTTTTCTGCATTGCATATTGTAAAACGTCGCCGTGAACAAGCTGAATTACTTAAAAATCCACTTGCTTTCCGTAAATTATCCAAAGATAGGGATTAGGGAAAAAATTGTTACTTTTGCAAACTGTTTGGTTTTTTACCTGCTGTTTTGACTATGTACGATAATTTACAACATCCAATCTTTACTATCATTAAGGAACTTGCCGAGACAACACATACCGAATGTTATGTCATCGGTGGGTATGTCCGCGACCATATTATGAAGCGTCCTTTTAAGAATGATGTGGACATTGTTGTTGTCGGAAGTGGAATTGAATTTGCAACGTTGCTGGGTGAAAAGCTACATGCCAAAGTTGCCGTATATAAGAATTTCGGAACAGCAATGCTTGTATATGAGGGGCTCAATGTAGAATTTGTCGGTGCGCGAAGGGAATCCTACCGCGCTAATTCGCGCAAGCCTATCGTAGAAGATGGCTCGCTATCCGATGATCAAAATAGGCGTGATTTTACAATCAATGCAATGGCCTTTTCACTGAATAAAGCTGATTATGGTACTTTAGTCGATCCATTCGGAGGTGTACACGATCTTGAACAGCGGATCATTAGAACTCCCTTGGGCCCGATTGAAACGTTTTCGGACGACCCATTGCGTATGATGCGCGCCATTCGATTCGCCACGCAGTTGAATTTTAAAATTGCTATCGAAGCAATTACAGCAATTACCGATACCAAAGAGCGAATAAAAATTATTTCCAAAGAGCGGATTATTGATGAAATCAATAAGATTATTCTTTCGCCAAAACCTTCGGTGGGATTCAAATACTTGTTTGATACTGGGCTATTGGAATTGATATTTCCGGCGATGTATAATTTACATGGTGTGGATATTATTGATGGAAAGGGACATAAAGATAATTTCTACCATACGTTGGAAGTTCTTGATAATGTCTGCGAATTATCGGATGATCTTTGGTTACGTTGGGCGGCGATTATGCATGATATTGCTAAACCAGCAACAAAACGTTTCGATAGAAAGCTCGGCTGGACTTTTCATGGTCATGAAGATCGCGGTGCCCGCATGGTTCCCAAGTTATTTGCTGAATTGAAGCTTCCGCTCAACGAGAAAATGAAATTTGTTCAGAAGCTGGTACAATTGCATCTTCGGCCGATTGTATTGGCACAAGATATTGTAACAGATTCGGCCGTGCGCCGTCTGTTATTTGAGGCTGGTGACGACATTGAAGCCCTGATGATGCTATGCCATGCGGATGTGACAACAAAGAATGAGTTTAAAAAGAAAAAATATCGACAGAATTTTGAACTTGTCAAACAAAAACTGAAGGATGTCGAAGAGCGGGATAAGGTGCGAAATTGGCAGCCGCCAATTAGTGGGGAGGATATTATGCTCTTATTTGGTCTGGCACCAGGACGTACCGTGGGGCAGCTTAAAAATTTGATTCGTGAAGCTATTCTGGAGGGCGAGATTCCAAACTCCCGAATAGAAGCCTATCAATTTCTGGTTCAAAAAGCAGGGGAAATGAACTTGACGATCAAACAAGAAATCCCATTGGAAATTTCCAATTCTTAAAATATAGTATTATTTTTAAAAAGGTTAAAAGAAGAAAATAGTAGAGATGGCAATTTATAGATTTAGAGTTACTTTTGAAGATTATGAAGATGTGTACCGTGAGATTGACATGCCTTCTAAAAGTACATTTATAGACCTACATGAGGAAATCCATAAATCAACAGGATATAATGCAGATGCATCTTCCTCTTTTTATGTGAGTAATGATCAATGGAAAAAGGGAACTGAAATTGCATTCAAGCCTATTCAACGTAAAAAAGATACTGAGGTATTGTTGATGGAGAATATCCGTTTAAGCAAGTTTATTGATGACCCACATCAGAAATTTTACTACGTTTACAATTTTGATCGTCCTTATGATTTTCAGGTTGAATTGATCAAGATTTTGAAAGAAGAGGACGGAAAGGTTTATCCTTCATTATTTAAATCTATTGGACAGGTTCCAAAGACGATGACTGCGGCAAATTTCCCGGTAGCAGATGCTGTTGAAGAGGATGAATTTGTAGAGGAAGACGATACGCAATATGGCGTGGATGATGAAGATGAATTGGATGGCTTCGATAGTGATGGTGACGATGAGGAAGAAGGGGAAGAAGGTGAAGAGCGTGAAGAATCCAACGGCTACGAGGACGAATATTAATTAAGAAAAATTTGCAGGTTTTTTTAGGCCTGTGAACTAGTATGGCAAATAAAAAAACATTGATAGCCATTGTGGGGCCAACAGCTGTTGGTAAGACTGCAATGGCTATTTCGTTGGCACAATATTTTAAAACAGCAATAATTTCTGCCGATTCTCGTCAGTTCTATCGGGAAATGTCTATTGGTACGGCTAAGCCAGATCTAGACGAACTTGCTGCTGCTCCTCATTATTTCATTGATTCACACTCCATCACGCAGGATTATTCAGCAGGCGATTTTGAACGTGAAGCTTTACTGAAACTAGAAGAACTATTTCAATTGCATGACGTTGTCATTATGGTAGGTGGATCAGGTTTGTTTGTAAGGGCCCTCTGCGAAGGATTGGATGATCTGCCCAAAGCGGGAGATGAAGTGCGCGAACGACTTAATCATGAACTTGCGGTATTGGGCTTGGAAGCCTTAAAAGATCGATTGAAAAGTATTGACCCCGCATATTTTGAAACGGCAGACATCGATAATCCGCAACGTGTGGTGCGTGCTCTTGAAGTTTTTGAGGCGACAGGTAAACCGATGTCATTTTACCATAAGAAAGATGTTGAAAAACGACCTTTTGCTATTCTTACCATTGGCTTGAATATGGATCGCGAAAGGTTGTATGAAAGAATCAATTCGCGTGTAGATCTAATGATGGCCAAAGGCTTATTGGATGAAGTGAAAGCTTTACTTCCTTTCAGGACGAAACCTGCACTCCTCACGGTGGGTTATGCAGAGTTGTTTGATTATCTTGATGGTAAGCTGTCTTTAGCTGAAGCGACCGAAAAAATCAAACAAAATTCGAGACGTTATGCGAAGCGACAGATTACTTGGTTTAAAAAATACGGTAGTACACACTGGTTTCAATCCTTGGAGACTGCAGCTATTATAGAATTTGTGCAAAAGGAGCTGACAGGAGAGCATTCCTAATGACCGAAAAGCAGAGAATTAGACGTTATCCACCGAAGGCAAGTAAGGTTTATAGACCGCGTTTCAAGGTATGCATAACGTATATAGCTAATAAAAAAGGCCTTTGTTATTAATAACAAAGGCTTTTCTATTTCATTTTGGAAATTATTTTACTAAGTAGTTCCAACCATACGGATCTTCTACTTTGCCGTAGCGTAAATCATTGAGGTAATTCAAAACACGATGTGAAAACTCGCGGCCTTCGACTGGCGGCAAATTATAATCCTGTCCTTCATAACCTATACAGCTGATATCTGTAATGGTGGCTGCAGTGCCCGCTGCGAAAGCTTCTGTCACGATACCTGCTTTTATACCGTCGATTAGTTCTTGGACGGATACCTTTCTCTGCTCCGTTTTATAACCCCATTTTTCTGCCAATTCCATGATTGTCCGACGCGTAACACCATGTAGGATTGTGTCGCCATGTGGAGTGATGATTGTGTCTCCAATGCGGAAAATAAGATTTGCTGTACCGGCTTCTTCAATGTATTTGTGCTCGGAAGCATCTGTCCACATAATTTGGTCATAACCCTCATCATTTGCCAATTGTGTTGGATAAAGTGATAAGGCATAGTTACCAGCATTCTTAGAAAAACCGACACCACCTTCGGCTGCACGCGTATAGTAGGTCTCGACTTTTAAGCTGATTGCTTTGCTGTAATAAGCGCCAACTGGGCCGGTGATAACAATAAATTTGTATGATTTTGAAGGGTGCACACCTAATGCTGCTTCTGTTGCGAACATAAATGGACGGATGTACAATGATGAACCTTCTTTTGCCGGGATCCAATTGCGGTCGATGTCCAATAGCTTGCTTAAGCCATCCATAAAAATCTCTTCAGGGACCTCGGGCATTTGTAAACGAGCTGCAGATTTGTTGAATCTTTCCCAGTTCCTGTCCGGACGGAAAATGCTTACTGTTCCATCGGCAAATTTATAAGCTTTGATTCCTTCAAAGATCGCTTGACCATAATGTAAAGCGGACATTGAAGGACTAATACTGATATCTCCATAAGGAACGATGCTGACATCTTTCCATTCACCGTCATCATAGTTAGCGACCAGCATGTGGTCGGATAAAATCTTTCCGAATTTTAGATTGTCGAAATCTACTTGCGAGAGTCTTGAATTTTGAGTTGGCTCTACGCGAATTGAATAGTTCTCTGTCGCGTTCATCTTATTTTTTAATTACATAGGCTAAGTTAGGAAAAAAATGAAATATAAGTCGCACGTATAGCTGGATAATTTGTAGGTAAGAATATGCCTTTTATTTCGGACAGTTGTTCCCCATTTTACTACACTTTTTTTTGAAATGGAAGAAATTCGATTTATTTTTTAGTACGTACAAGTAATCATAATTAATAGTGTTAATTTTTTATTAATTAATGTGGGGTTTCAATAATATGGCATAAAGTTTGGCTGTAAAGGATGCAACCATTTTGATGGGCTTTGTGGTTTGCATTAACGCTATAGAATCACTTATCATAAAATAAACTTAGTATGGAATTGACTCACAGTCTTGACAAAGGTAATGAAGTAACATCGGGCGATGCACGCACATTGTTACCGCGTGAAGTTGAAGTTCAGAAGAAAGGCATTTCGATGAATTTTATCCTCGGTTTTTTTGTGTTTTTATATAAAACAGCAATTAAACCCTAACAACCTCCACTATTGTGTAAGCTTTTTGGGGCTTATTACATCAAATCAACTCGAAGTAGTTTTTCAACAGCGATTGAGTACCATGAGATTAGCCAAAATAAAAAGTCCAGAAAATTTTGGCTAATCTCCGGCTGGAGGGTAGGCTATTGTTTCGGCAGTATGCTGCATCATCAGACAGTATCATGAAGTAATCATACTTAATGTATCATTCAGCTAGCGAGTAGTTTTAAGAGCGGCTCGATATATTCGCGATTATTGCTCAACCTAGGAACCTTATTTTGTCCCCCCAGCTTACCGCGTGATTTCATCCACTTATAGAATGTATCTACGGGTGCATTATGAACGATGGGCTGTCGGAGAGCCATATCTTTGAAACGCTTGGCGTCATAATCCGAATTAATTTCACGTAGTTTTGCGTCTAATATCTCACAGAAACGCTTAAAATCATTGGGCTGCTGTTCAAATTCGATCACCCATTCATGTGCGCCAGCTTGGGCATCTTTAAAATATACTGGTCCTGCTGTATAATCTTTTATTCGTGCTTGCGTGAGTTTGCTCGCTTCGGCCAGCGCCTGTTCAGCATTATCGACGATAACTTCTTCCCCAAAAGTATTAATGTATTGTTTGGTGCGTCCGGAGATCTGAAAACGATAAGGGGATAGTGATGTAAATTTTATGGTATCCCCGATTTTATAACGCCATAGACCTGCATTGGTCGAGATGATCAACGCATAATTTTTACCTAGCTCAACCTGATCTAAGCGTAGCGTTGGCGGGTTTTCTTCCTGCATTCGCTCTGTAGGTAAAAACTCGTAATAAATACCATAATCCAACATGAGTAGGAGATCTTCTGAATCAGATTGGTCTTGTAAACCAAAATAGCCTTCTGAAGCATTATAATTCTCCAGATAATACATGTTTTCTGAAGGAATCAATTTTTGGAATTGTTCACGGTAAGGTTTGAAGCTCACGCCCCCATGCCCATAAAATTCAAGATTTGGCCATATCTCCAGTAGGTTGTCTTTACCTGTAATTTCAAGAATACGCTTGGCCATAACAATATTCCAAGTGGGTACACCTGCTAGGCTCGTTACGTTCTCTTTAAGCGTGATTTGAGCAATTTGCTCAATTTTTTCTTCAAAGTTTGGGTTTAAAGTCACTTCCATATTTGGAGTCCGTTTAAATTCGGCCCAAAAAGGCAGATTCCGAATGAGAATCGACGAAAGATCACCATAATAGGAATCTGGACTAAAATTGTTTATTTGCGAAGAACCACCGATAACCACCGACTTTCCTGTAAATACACGGTTTTCGGGCCTATTATGGCAATAGATTGTCAACATATCCTTTCCCCCCTGGAAGTGGCATTCTTCGAGTGCTTCTTCACTAACGGGAATAAATTTGCTTCGATCTGAGGTAGTGCCAGAAGACTTAGCAAACCATTTGATGTCGGATGGCCACAGAATATTTTGCTCACCCTTGATCATACGATCAACATATTCCTTAATATCGTCGTAGTCCTGTATAGGGACACGTTCTTTGAAAATTTCTGGCGTTAATATACTTGTGTAATCGTATTTTTTTCCCCATTCTGTTGCTTCCGCAGTGGCAATTAAACTTTGAAACCATTCTTCTTGCACATCGTGCGGATATTTCATGAAAAGTTCAATCTGGTGAATTCTTTTTTTCATGAACCAAGTAAAAATGGAATTTAATAAGGCCATAGGGGAGGTTTGTCTTTAATTTTTAAAATTTTTTCCTTCTTAACTCAAAATGTCGACCAAGATAAAATTTACGGGCAAGCTCATTATCAGCAATCTCCTCAGGTGTACCCGTTAGCATAATCTTTCCTTCGGTAAGGAGATAGGCCCTATCGGTGATTGATAATGTTTCCTGCACGTTGTGATCGGTAATTAAGATGCCGATATTACGTGTTTTGAGTTTGGCCACGATCGTCTGAATTTCTTCCACGGCGATTGGGTCGACCCCCGCAAAAGGTTCATCCAAAAGAATAAAGGATGGATTTGCCGCTAATGCTCGCGCAATTTCGGTACGTCGACGCTCACCACCAGATAACAAATCACCCCTGTTTTTACGGACACGGTGTAGGCTGAATTCTGTGAGTAGTTCTTCCAGTTTTGCCAAACGTTCTTCTTTATTCGGATAGTGTATTTCTAATACTGCCAAGATGTTGTTTTCAACAGAAAGTTTCCGGAACACCGAAGCTTCCTGAGCGAGATAACCTATCCCACGTTGAGCGCGTTGGTACATCGCATCTTGCGTAATCTCTTGATCGTCGAGAAATACTTTCCCTTCATTGGGCTTAATAAGACCAACGATCATATAGAAAGAGGTCGTTTTGCCAGCTCCATTCGGGCCCAATAACCCGACGATCTCTCCTTGCTCTACAAAGAAAGACACATCGTTGACCACGGTGCGCTGTTTATACTTTTTGATAAGATGTTCTGCCTTTAAAATCATCTTCGTGGAATATCTATTGTTGTGTAAATATATTTAATATCTTCTTACTATTGCAATACTAATACTTAATCCCTTTGATGTTTAGCTGTAAGTTCTTTTTGTTGCGCCATACATTCTCTTCGATGCTGTAGCAGATGTCGAAACTTTGTCCAGAATTGATATGCGTGATATGTTCTGCCAATCCAAAACCAATGCAGTCAAATGCTGGAGAGTCTTCCTGAATAATGGTCATCTTGAGATGATTGGTGCCTACTATAAAGGCTTGCCCTACTGCATTTACCTTTTTACTGAGGAAAATAGGGGATTCGTTTTGGGGACCGAATGGTTCAAATTGCTGAAGAATACGGAAAAACTTAGCGTCGATATCTTTCAGTGCTAACTTGGCATCGATCAAAATTTCTTGCGTCAGCATTTCTGGACTGATACGTCGTGATACGACTTCTTCAAAACGATCTTGGAAGAGTGCGACATTCTCTACGGACATGGTTAGTCCGGCAGCATATTTATGTCCGCCGAATTGTTCCAATAGATCGGCGCATTCGCTTAACGCTTCATATAAATCAAAACCCAATACCGAGCGGCAGGAACCGGCGATATGACCATTTGTTTCGGTCAATATTATTGTCGGTCGGTAATATTTTTCGGTCAGACGGGAAGCGACAATCCCAATGACGCCTTTGTGCCAGTCGGCTTTATACAGTACGGTGGATTTTCGGCTTTTAAGTAGAGCGTTATCTTCAATGAGAGCCAACGCTTCTTCTGTGATTCTAAGATCAAAGTCTTTCCGCACATTGTTTTGATCATCAATGCTCGAACTGAAATCTTTTGCTTCTTGTAGCGACTTTGAAATTAATAGTTTGACAGCGTCCTTGGCATGATCTATTCTGCCCGCAGCATTTATTCGTGGGCCAATCTGGAACACGATGTCATTAACGGTAAAGATCTTCGTTCGGTTATTGGATAAGTCAATCAGTGCTTTTAATCCGACGCAGGGATTCGTATTAAGTTTGATAAGGCCAAAGTGGCTGAGTATTCTGTTTTCACCGGTAATAGGAACTATGTCCGAAGCGATACTTACAGCGACGAGATCCAAAAACTGATAGCAGGCATTGATATCCATTCCATTGGTCAATATAAAAGCCTGAATAATCTTAAAGCCGATTCCACATCCTGAAAGTTCTTTATAAGGATATTCACAGTCAATACGCTTAGGATCCAATACAGCATAAGCTTTAGGAAGCTCTTCCCCTGGAAGGTGGTGATCGCCAATGATAAAATCAATCCCCTTGCTGTTTGCGTAATCAATTTTATCGATTGCCTTGATACCGCAGTCTAATGCAATAATTAAGCTGAAACCGTTAGCGGCGGCGTAGTCTATTCCTTGTGTCGAGATGCCATAGCCTTCGGCATAGCGGTCTGGGATGTAAAACTCGAGCTGGCTATGGAATTCCCTGAAGAAACTATAAACAACGGCTACCGCAGTTGTACCGTCCACATCATAGTCTCCATAAATAAGTATTTTTTCTTTGTTGCCAATGGCTTGAATGATCCGGTTGATGGCTTTCTCCATGTCCCGCATCAAAAATGGATCGTGCAAGTTCGATAATTGAGGTCTAAAAAACTGTTTTGATTCGTCGAAAGTCTCCACTCCTCTGCTCACGAGCAACTCTGCCAATACAGTGTTGATGTTTAATTCCTCGCGCAGTTTGTTGGTTATTTTGACATCAGTTTTAGATTTTAGTACCCACCTTTTTTGCATATCTTTGCACAATATTTTAAGTGTAAATATACGTTTTAAGGCTGGACTTACCTAATTCCTAAACCGGGTATTGATTCGCTGTTGCTTAACGTGCATATTCCCAATGTTTTAAATATGGTACAGGCTTATTCTTTATACGAAGGTTCTTTTTCGGTAGATAAAAGCAGAAAATTTGTTCCTTTCGACCCTTCGATAGATGCCCCTCAGGACCGTCCGGGCGCTATGTTTATCGATGTTCATCCTTTCTTGATCCAAACCGATGGCGGGCTCGTACTTTGTGATACTGGTCTTGGTTATACGGATGAAAATGGGCATTTACAGCTGTATGATAACATCTATAAATTAGGATATCGGCCTGATGATGTAAAATATGTATTGATGTCCCATCTGCATAAAGATCATGCCGGTGGTATGGTGACATTTGAAAGTGGAACGGGTCGGATAGCATTTCCTGAGGCCGAATATATTGTACAGCGTGGTGAATGGGAAGATGCCTACTCGGGAATTTCCAGTTCATACCGGACAGAGATTTTTGATGTGATTCAACGCAGCGGTAATTTGATATTGGTGGAAGGTGAAGGAAAAATAAATGATGAAATCAGCTATGCGCTCAATGGCGGACATACCGAACATCATCAGGCATTTCATATTCGAACAGGTGGTCAGCATTACTTCTTTGGTGGAGATGTATTGCCCGAGCCTGAAGAGATTTTCCATAACTATGTGGCAAAATATGATTTTGACGGCCGGCGCTCCAAAGCCTTGCGTCAGGAGTATTGGGCAGAAGGCGCGCCAGCAGGCTGGATTTTTTTATTTTATCATTCAAAAAATATAACCATTGGCCGTAGTCAGCTTCGGGAAGATGGCACTTATCGGTTGATTGATGCTTCCTTGCAGGAATAAAAAAAACGGGTTTATTGGGCTCGCGCATACCATGGGATAGGAGAGAGGATTTGTTTCCTCTGTTCTTTTTTGTTATTTTAGGGTAATTTGCACCTCGCGAAGCCACCCTATTAGCTATTGACGGATTCGTTTAAGACTGAATTTTTGGCTAAATTTGTATTTAGTAGCTAAGTACTGATGCTGTCTTTTATGTAAGTCTTTGTTTTTATTGGCTGAAAACATCTTCAGTCTGCTTTCATAAAGTTCGTTTATACAAAATTATGAAGGTTTTTTTATTATTGGTATATATTTTAAAAAGAAGATTATGTCTATTGTAAGAGAGTCCGATCTGATTGGAATTGGGAAAAAATTTCAGATTGAAACCGATGCGGGAGATAACATGGTTGTTGTTATCCATGACGATGGCAGACGGGAACTTTATCGCTATGATGACGAGGAGCATGAATCACGTTGTGTGATGACACTTAATGACGATGAGTCCCGTCAGATTGCGGGAATTATCGGTGGATTGTCCTATAAGCCGAAGGCTTTGGAGACGATTGAAGTTGCTCTGGACGATTTGCGCATTGAATGGTACAAAGTAGAGGGCAAAAATGAAGGTGCAGGAAAGACAATTGGGGAGTTGGAAGTCCGTCAACGCACCGGCGCATCGATTATTGCTGGTATACGGGATGATGATACGGTTATTAATCCAGGACCATCTTATTTGATTAGCCCAGGTACGACACTGGTTATCGCGGGGAAAAAGAATAATATTAAACTTTTAAAGGAAATTTTACTGTAATTTATGCTATCACATACCTTAATTCTGGAAATTGGAATCGCTGTAGGACTCGTTGCCATTGTTGGCCTAATTGCCAATAAGCTTAAGTTTTCTGTTATTCCTTTTTTCATCATTATAGGAATGGTGTTGGGACAGCACGCCCCACAGATTGGCATGGTGGATTTAACTTTTACAGAAAGCAAGCCCTTTATCGATTTTATGGGTCGTTTGGGGGTACTGTTCCTGCTGTTCTATCTTGGTCTTGAGTTTTCAGTCAATCGGCTTATTAAGTCTGGTAAAGCCATTGTGACAGGGGGAACCATTTATGTTTTATTGAACTTTACATCAGGGCTATTGATCGGTTGGTTGATGGACATGCCATTTAAGGAAATGATGGTGCTTTGCGGTATTATGACAAGTTCCTCGACAGCTATTGTTGCAAAAGTTCTGACTGATCTCAAACGTACTGCCAACCCCGAGACTGAGGTCATTATGGGTATGATTATGTTCGATGATCTGTTTATAGCGATGCATATCTCCTTTCTTTCAGGCTTGATTCTTACGGGGAGCAGCTCTTTTTGGACAGTGGCCGGAACTTCTTTATTGGCTTTAGGGTTTATATTGGCGTTTTTGATTTTAGGCAGAAAGTTGGTGCCTGCAATTGATCGTTTATTGAAGGAGAAAACCTCCGAATTATTTATATTGATCATCTTTGCACTGCTTTTTATTGTGGCGGGATTTTCCGAAACGATACACGTTGCAGAGGCTATTGGTGCATTGATGGCTGGATTGGTGCTTGCAGATTCTCAATACATTAAAAAAATTGAATCCATGGTACTGCCCTATAAAGATTTTTTTGGGGCGATGTTTTTCTTTAGTTTCGGATTGTCCATTGATATTATGTCGCTAGGGGGTGCCGTTTTTTGGGCTTCGATCGCAGCATTGGTCACCATGCTGGGTAATCTTGCATCAGGATATTTTGCGGCTAAATTTTCGGGCATGAAGCCTAAAACTTCTTTTGATATCGGCTTCACCTTGTCTGCGCGTGGAGAGTTTTCTATCATCATGGCAAATATTGGTAAAGCGGGGGCCTTATTGCCGGTTATTCAATCCTTTGTGGTTGTTTATGTACTTATTCTTTCAATCGTATCGCCTCTATTGACCAAAGAGTCTCGAAAGCTGTGGAAAACACTTTTTGGAGCAGATCCCAATAGTGCCAAGCCCTTAAAGAAGCTAAGTGATCTAGAAAATAATCAGAGGATTTAGGCGTTACAAAAATCCCAATTCTAGCTTTGCTTCTTCCGACATCATGTCTTTGGTCCAAGGCGGATCAAATGTCAATTCTACCAATGCTTCTTTGATGCCTGCTATGGCAGCAACTTTTTCTTGAACTTCATTCATAATTTCGCCTGCCACCGGACAGCCTGGAGCAGTAAGTGTCATCACAATCTTTGCAATGCCTTCTTCTTTCGTAATGATTTCATATACAAGCCCCAAATCTACAATATTTGCAGGTTTGAGTTCAGGATCATAAATCGATTCCAGTACAGTCTGTATCTGCGGTGCTAAACCAAGTTTATCTAATACGATGATACTCATTTATTCTGATTTTTATCGTGAATAGCGTCATGATAGATCGCCAATAATTTTTCTTTATTTAGTTCAGGCGTAAAATTACTAAAATAGTAAGAACTACAGGTCTTTGTTATCTCATCTTTTTCATCTTTCATTTTTGTACTCCATGCGGTCAACGCTCGGATGATGTCATTTTTATTGTGGGGATCGAATGTCAGCCCTGTTTTGCCAGTAGCAATCAATTCAGGGAGTGGGCCAATATTGGAGCAGAGTACGGCTGTGCCTACAGAGTAAGCTTCAAGAATTGTAATCGGCATGCCCTCGAAACAAATGGAAGGAACCAGCAATGCTTGTGCATCAGCTACCAAGGGCAAGATTTCATCTCTTTTTTTAAAGCCGAGGTAGGAAATATTAGGCTGACCCTTGACGCGTCTGTTTACTACCTCTTCGAGCGGTCCCCCGCCAATGATCTGTAGTTTAAAATCTGAAGCGATAAAAGCATCTATCAGATTTAATATACCTTTTTCTTCTGAAAGGCGACCGACGTAAATGAAGTAGGGAGTGGTAACTTTGCGAGCTACTGTAGTAGGAAAGACAAAGTTTGGTTTAACAGCGAATAGGTGAGGTAAAAGGTTTAGCGTAGATTTAACAAATATCTCTCTTGCAAAAGAGGTTAAAGTGATGTATCGATTTACTTTTTTCCAGGTCCCAATTCTACGGTGAACCCAATAATTCAGAGCTAGGATAAATGTTTTTAGCGTAGAGTTATTGAATGCTTTTTGTCGCACGGCAGTCCAAGGGAAGTTCTCATGGATTGAGTCCAAAAAGAGGTGGTTGTGATGATAGAGGGTGGCTGATGGGCATAACAGCCGGAAGTTATGGAGCGTCATGACCTGTGGGATTCCGAGTTTGGCGATGGTCCGCACGATAACTGGGCCAGCTGCATAATGTGTATTATGTATGTGAACGATATCTGGCTTAAACGTATTTATTTTTTCCTTGACACGTTGCGCAGCGAAAATATTCCAAAAGGATCCCACGGTCTGTAGGGCTCCCCTCCATCCCTTTTTATTTTGGAAAGTGATCGTGAGGACTTCATGATCCTGAGCAAGTAGGGAAGCTTCCTGCTGAAACACAGTGTCTTCACCGCCAGGATCTTGGTAAAATGTATGGATAATCAGTATACGCATAATAAAATACTTGTACAAATGTACAATTTTGGGGCGACATCCTTTAACGGGACAAAATTGCCATTTCTATCCGATTATTGCTATATTCGCAAGATTCGATCGTAAAGATATATGCAACATTTACAACAACTCGTGATGGAGGCGATAGAGACAAGTAAATTTCCTGAAACACCATCCAATTTATATGATCCAATACGGTATATTTTGACTTTGGGCGGAAAGCGGGTTCGGCCTGTACTGACCTTGATGGCGGCCGAATTATTCGGTATGCACGACATGACCGATATTATACCCGCTGCCAAAGCAGTTGAGTTTTTTCACAACTTTTCGCTAATCCACGATGACCTGATGGATAAGGCACCCTTAAGAAGAGGTAAAACGACAGTGCACGAGAAATGGGACGCTAATATTGCCATATTATCTGGTGACGGATTGTTGGTTAAAGCCTATGAGGAAATCTCAAAATGTAATCCGGTTTATCTACCAGCAACGTTGAAAATTTTAAGTAAAGTTGCTATGGAGGTATGTGAGGGCCAACAATTGGATATGGATTACGAAAGTCGGAGTTCGCTGTCGATGGCTGAATATCTGGAAATGATTCGCTTGAAGACTTCGGTATTATTGGGCGGAGCATTGCAATTGGGCGCTATTTTGTCGGGAGCAGATGAACAGCAACAGCAACTGATTTACGATTTTGGTGAGAATGTGGGTTTAGCATTCCAGTTACAAGATGATATTTTGGATGCTTACGGCGATCCGGAAACCTTTGGAAAGATCGTTGGTGGTGATATTCTGATCAATAAAAAGACATTTTTATTGGTGAAGCTGATGGCCGTGATTTCGAACGAAGATAAGCCCATTTTAAAGAATTTGTTGGAAGCTCCTGCTGAGGATACTCCATCAAAGATAGACGATATGCTTGCATTGTATGGAAAATATGAAATTAAAGCTGCTGCGGACAGACTTAAGGATAGCTATACACAGCGGGCTTTTGAAAAAATGAAAGCTTTAAATGTACCAAATCATCGCAAGGAACCGTTATTAGTGTTAGCAAATAACCTTTTGGTACGGCAGCAATAAGTATTATTTCTTTTAAAATTTGTATCTTGCCGTTAAATGGTTGTTTTATTATAAAATAATTAAGTAAATTTTTAGATTACGTTCATGGAGCCTTTAAAGATCACCGTATTTCAAGCATACCTATTTTGGGAAAATATAGAGAAGAATCTCAATAATCTCGCGTTGAGACTTTCCGCATTGCGCGAAAAAACGGATGTTATTATTCTTCCCGAGATGTTTAATACAGGCTTCACAAATAATGTTAAGAAATGCGCGGAGCCTACAAATGGACCTACAACAAGATGGCTATTTGAGATGGCTAGTTCGCTTAATTGTGTTGTTGCCGGTTCATTAATCATTGAAGATGGTGGAAAATATTATAATCGTTTTGTGTGGATGTTTCCGGATGGCAAATATGTAAAATACGACAAACGCCATCTCTTTGGATTATCGAAAGAAAACGAATACTTCGAGGCTGGAAATGAACGCATTTTAGTAGATATCAAAGGCTGGAAAATTTGTCCAATGATCTGTTATGATCTTAGATTCCCTGTTTGGTCTAAAAATCAAAATGGTGCATATGATATTTTAGTATATACGGCCAGCTGGCCTGACAAGCGATCTGCGCATTGGAGAGCCCTTATTCCAGCGCGCGCAATAGAAAATCAAGCCTATGTAGTTGGTGTCAACCGGGTTGGGCATGATGGTAATGATGTTTATTACTCTGGCGGCTCGATGTGTATATCTCCTCTAGGAGATGTGGTGTATTACAAACCGGAAGATGAAGACTTATATACATTTACCTTAAATCCCAATGATTTACTGGAAGCCCGTGAAAAATTCCCTTTCTTGAAAGACTCTGATTCCTTTACGATCAGCTAAATCCTTTTTAAATAGGTATAGTTGCAAGCAATAATTTTGGTCGTATACTTTTTATTTGCTAAATTCAGTCTGTCATAAATCAAAAATTTGATCACTTATCAACATCTATTGTAACATGTTGATAAATTTTGTTTGTAGAAGCGATGCTAAAGTGTAATTTAGGCTAACTATTAGCCACAATACGTTTAGCTTTTTTTATATCATATGAAAGACAGCATTTTATTGCTATAATAAGTTGCGTAAACAACCATAACCATTATTATATGTTGCACCAAGATTTAGTATCACAAGAGTATTTTTATAATTTCCTAACAGGCAAATATTCCATTGCAGTTATGCGAAGATTACAACGTAATCTTCGTGAAGCGGGATTAAGCATTACTTCTGAACAATGGAGTATCATGTATAACCTTTGGATAGAAGAGGGGCTTACCCAGCAGGAGTTAGCTATTCGTACATTTCGTGACAAGCCGAGTGTGACTCGGCTAATAAATAATTTGGAACGGGTCAATCTGGTTATTCGCGTGAATGATAAAAACGATAGGCGGTCTAATCTGATCTATTTGACAAAAACGGGAAGAAAGATGAAGGATGAGGGCATGAAGCAGGCTAGAAATACAATTGAACAGGCCTTAGAGGGGCTGAACGATGATCAGATTGCTGTCTCAAATACGATTTTACATCGTGTATTTTTTAATCTAGAATAATTATTTATGTTCGGCTTCTTCCTGAAGTAAGCAAGCTATAAAAAAGTCCCCTATGCTGATTTTACATAGGGGACTTTCTGTTTTATTTAAATAATATCGCTTAATCTTCGAATAGCTTGCTTTCGAAATCTGTACGGCTGTTGACCAATTTACCTTCATTTCCGAAATAAATTTCCTGAAAGCTTAGTGTCCGTATCGCATCCACTTTACGATAAAATTTATCTGCCGATACATCAGACAGTGTTTTGAATCCGCAAGCTTCCATAATTTCGACCGTAGCACGTAAGGTGTTACGATGGAACTGAGCGACGCGCACATATTTATCATTCACATCTAGTCCTTTGTAGAGATGTGGTTGTTGTGTCGCAACGCCAACTGGGCACACGTCTTCATTACATTTAAGTGCCTGGATGCAACCCAAAGCGAACATCATACCACGCGCGCTATAACATGCATCTGCTCCTAGGGCGATAACTTTCAAAATGTCAAACCCGGTGACGATACGACTGGATACGATGACTTTGATGTGTTTTTTTAGGCCGAAGGAAATCAAGGTTTTTGTGACAAATGCCAGTGCATCATAGAGCGGCATACCTAAATTGTCCGTAAATTCAAGTGGCGCGGCTCCCGTACCGCCTTCCGATCCATCTACAGAAATAAAATCTGGAAAAATCTGTGTGTTTTGCATCGCATGACAGATATCCATAAACTCATGTTTGTCTCCGATACAGATCTTAAAACCGATGGGTTTTCCATCCGACAATTCACGCATATGTTGTATGAAATGCATCATTTCTGTTGGCGAAGAGAATGCACTATGTGCTGGAGGTGACATGACATCTGTTCCCGGAATAACGTGACGAATGGCAGCAACTTCCGGTGTATTTTTTGCTGCTGGAAGGATACCCCCGTGACCTGGTTTAGCACCTTGTGAGAGTTTTAACTCAATCATCTTCACGTTTTCACGGTGTGACTTTTCTCTGAAAAGTTCGGCATCAAATTTTCCCTCTTTATTGCGGCACCCAAAATAACCTGTACCAACCTGCCAAATTAAATCACCGCCATTGTTATGATAGTCACTAATACCTCCTTCACCCGTGTTGTGAGCAAAATTTTGAAGTGCAGCACCTTTGTTTAAGGCAGTTATTGCGGTTTTGCTTAAGGCACCGTAACTCATTGCAGAAATGTTGAATACACTTAAACTATAAGGCTTTTTACAAGCGGAGTTTCCAACCGTAGTACGCAGGTCGTGATTTTCGATATGACAAGGGAAAACAGAGTGCGCTGCCCATTCGTTCCCGACAGCTTGCGGATCAGTCTGCATACCAAATGCAACAGTTTCTCGTTGGTTTTTTGCACGCTGGTATACGATCGAACGCTGTCTTCGGTTAAAAGGACGCCCATCCATATCTGATTCCCAAAAATACTGTCTCAATTCAGGACGAATAGATTCAAAAACATAACGGAAATATCCAACCAAAGGATAATTGCGCAGAATGGCATGTTTGGTTTGGAAACTGTGATATAATGCTATTAATAGCAGTGGAAATGGGATGATGAGCAGCCAAAACCAACTTGATGTAAATATAAATCCAAATGATAAGATGATTAAATTAATCACTATCATTATTGAAAGAATGAGTTTTCTAACTTCCATAGAAAATACGATTATTTATTTTTGATTCGCTATTTTTAATTTTAGCCCAACTGATTATTATAGTACTCAATTAGCATTCCAAAACATGTTTTTGGACGAAGCAAATGTACTAAAGTTCCCTAAGTAAATAGCTATGTTCACTCGTTTACAGTAAGTTTTGACAAGTTTATAACTGTTTCTAGCAAACTATTTTCTTTTAGTAATCTCCTGCGATAAAAGTTGATAGATTTGCTGTAAATCTGGTTTATTGCTAATAAATTGCAAATGTTTTTTCATTGTTTTGCTGTCTTGTCGGATGGCCGGTCCTGTCTGAACTGTTATCGGAATATGATTTTGAGCTTTTTCTGCCGTCTCACGGATGATTGGTTTGATCAGCTCAAAGGATAAGTTGTTTTCGGCGAGGAGCTCATACGCCATCTGATAGAGTATATTCGAAAAATTATTGACCAAAACCGAAGCAAGATGAATAGCTAAACGCTGGTCTGAGGTACAGTAGATGCTGTGCGGGCTTAAGTTGCGTGCCAGCTGGAGCAGCATTGCGCTATTTTCATCCGTATTACCTTCAATACAAAGCGGAACGGTGGAAAAATCGACTGCTTTATCTTTAGATAAAGACTGTGGTGGATAGATGACGCCGGCGTTCTTAAATCTATTGAGTACGGCCAGATCTGTTGCGCCTGAACAGTGGATAACAATTCCTTTTAAATTTGGGGGCAGTGCTTCTACTATCGGTATGATAGCTTTATCCGCAACCGCAATAAGGTAAAGATCGGCATTTAAGTCAAGTTCAGACAGCTGGTCAATTGCCGCGCAATGAAGATCAAAGGCCAATGCGTTTGCATTGGGCTTTGTTTTACTATAGATCTGAACGAGTTGCTGTCCTATTTTTTGAAACTGTCGTGCGAAATGTGTGGCTGCATTTCCGCTCCCTAAGATCACTATGTTCATTATTTCAATGCTTTTCGTTTTTCCTCTTTGTTCCTTCTCACAATGGACATGATAAAACCGATTGTCATGACAATTGTGCCACACCAGAAAAAGTTAATGTAGGGGAATTTAATGGCTTTAAATACGACCCATTTTTTTTCTGGAAGGGGTTTTTGATAAACCATAATTTCCAGTTTATCTTTGTCGGGCTTAATACCCGTAAATCTAAATTTAAGTCCTTGTTCATTGACATCTTTATTGAAGTCATAAACCCCACCATCCTTAATGAGGTAGATAGGTTGTACCTCATATTGTTTGTTGTCAGCGGAAAATACCTTTATTTTCAATCCAACCATAACATCACCGGGACCCTTTGGAATTTTCTCTAGGTGAGCTTCTTTGTTTAGGCCTTCAATGACATAATAGCCATTACGATAGCGTAGCGTATCGCCGATGTTTACTTGATATGTGGCTGGCTCCTCGTAGTCTTCAAAACCAGTTTTCTCTTCTGCCGAAACTTTCGCATGTGTAGCCTGACTTTCAGCTGCAGCAGCTGTAATCAATGTATAGACATCATGTGTAATATAATGTTTGGTCGCTGGTGTGCCAATCAAACCACCCATTTTTGCATTGTTTTGAGCAAAAGGTTGCAGAACAAATTGCTCCTTTACTTTTCCTGTTTCTTCGTCAATTCGTTCATATTTTATCTTATAAAACGTATTTGGAGCAACGATGCTGTCACCGATATAGGTGATTTTGTATTCCCCCATCTGTACAGGTTCACCCTCGGTCAAGAATAAATTTTCGCCGGGTTTCTCCACTTTGTCAAAGCCTGATACAGCGATGTATCCTGTATTGTTAACAGAGATGACCTCATTGGTTGCTGCAGCGACCATGGCACCGATCAGTAAGAGTCCGAAACCAATATGGGCTACGGAAGAGCCCGCAAGTTTCCATTTACCTTTAACAGCATCTCCCAATATGCGGATATTCGCCAAAATACAGAAAATACTTGCGAAGGTGATTAAAATATAGATCAGGTTGGTATAGGTCTTCGTCAAATAAACAACTGCGGCAGTTAAAAGAAGAGACACCACCAATGATGCTACTGTAGACGCCAAAAACTTGCGACTGTCGGTACGCTTATATTTTAAAAATTGCGTAAATCCGGTTAAGATCATAACGATAACAGCAAAGCCTGATTGCCATTTATTATAATGTTGTATCGGATCTAAAGGCGGGGCTACTTTGGTACCAAAGATTTTGTTAAATACCGGAATTGATGTTGAAGCGATAATCTGTGCACAGGCGACAGTCAATACCAAAGCGCCGATAAACATCCAGAATTCTCTGGAGTAGATATCTTCATCCTTTTCTGTGATGGGCATTTCTTTCTTTTTAATTGTCAGAAATACCACCATAATAACTAAAAATACGACGTTGAACAAGATCAGTTGTCCGCTCATTCCCAAATCAGTAAAAGAGTGCACCGAAGTTTCCCCGAGAACACCACTTCGCGTCAGGTAAGATGCATAAATCACCAGCACAAAGCTGATCATCGCTAAAAAAGTAGCGGTAAAGTAGGAATGGCCAGAATTTTTGTAAGCGACCATGACGTGTACCGCTGCGATCAACGTAAACCATGGAATAATGGAAGCATTTTCTACGGGATCCCATGCCCAAAAGCCGCCAAAATTAAGTGCTTCGTACGCCCAGAATGAACCCATGATAATACCAGCTCCTAAAATCATAACAGCAAATAGTGCCCAAGGAAGTGCAGCGTTGATCCATTCCTTGTAGCGTTTGGTCCAAAGAGCGCCCGTTGCATAAGCAAAAGGAACAATCATAGACGCAAAGCCAAGAAACAGTGTCGGCGGATGAATCACCATCCAGTAGTTCTGCAATAAAGGGTTTAGACCATTGCCATCCGTAATTAGCGATAGATAATTCGCTTCTTTAAAGATAGGAATATCCATTGCTTCACGCAAAAGAATAAAAGGAGAACTGCCTATACGGAGCCCGAAGATCTCCACACCTATAATCATGGAAGCTAAAAATGCTTGGCACAACATCACGAAAGTCATGACAGACGATTCCCAGCTTTTGGCTTTAAACAGCAAAACCGACCCTAATACGGTTTGCCAGAACATCCACAGCCAAAAGCTTCCTTCCTGCCCTTCCCAAAAACTGGAAATAATATAGTAAGTAGGGAGTGTTTTGGAAGAGTGCGCCCAGGCATAGTTATATTCAAAAAGATGATTGTAAATAATATAAAATAAAGTTGTACCAATCGCCACAACAGAAATTGCATTAATCCAAAAGGAGATACGAGCAATTTTTTTCCATGAAGTCTCTTCAGGAGTGTTAGTCGCGAAAAAATAAGCGATACAAGATAAGAGTGCGGCACCAAAAGAAAGAACAATAAAGAACTGCCCGATCTGCCCGGGTAACAGGTGCTCACCAACGTAATTAACGTCCATTGAAAATTGATTTTACAAATTAATTATTGAAAGCAGTCGCATTGATCTCGGTAACGACCGATTTATCGTTATATTTTGACGGACATTTCATTAAGATCTTACTCGCCCTAAACACATTTCCATCCATTTTACCGGTCAATACAATTTGCTCTGAACGTTCAATATCCTGAGGTTTGGCGCCCTTAAAAATCACTTCACACTCTGTGCCATCATTGTCGAACATGAAAAACGAGAATTTGTTGGCGTCGGTCTTAGGATCATAGTGAAGCGCTTTTTCCTTATTTAATTGACCTACGACATACAGTTCGGTTTTCTTTTCTTTAGCTTCGGTAAATGTCGAATACGTACTTGAATCGGTGTAGATAACAAGTATCATGGCAATGGCGACAGCGATGATAGCGATTAGAATAATTGAACTTTTTTTCATTGTATTTACTTATTTATAAGTGCTTGATTATATCGAAAACATAAATCGTTTCACTCAGTTTCTTTGTTTTGGTGATGATGTTTACTAGGTAAAATATTTAGATCACTTCTTATAAAAATCCCGAATTTCTTACATTTGACACCTAATCGAATGCAAAATTACAAATAGATTCGCTAAGAAAGGAATAATGCAACTTTTCCATATTATTTATATCTATTCTAAATAGATTAAATTGGTTTGAAAAATATGACGTATACCAATGCTTTTCAATAATTTGAGATAAGATTTGATTTTTTATTTCCGATGATTTCACATGAATTTTACAATTGCCTGTTAATATGAGTGTTGGTTTGCGATCCTTAGGGCTCCTATTATCCCTATTATCTTCGTGTTTTCTTGTGCTTGGGCAGGTGAAATTCCGTAAACACGAACTTTCTATCCAAAATGATAATGATGTTTACCTCTTGGTGGGCCAGGATAGATATTATACGAATGGTATCAATGTCAATTATCGTGTGGCAATACAACCCAGAAGCGAGGTGGAGACGTCCAATACTGTTTTGGACTTTGAAATTGGACAACGAATCTATAACGGCATTAGCATAGTGGACTATCGCCGGCAAAATAGGACATACGACCGACCTTTTGCAGGTTACCTTTATTTGAGCGCAGGTGCAGCCCGGTTTTTAAAGGCGGATCAGGTTGTGGAACTAAAGGTGGAATTTGGGCAAATTGGCTCCAGATCATATGGTGAAGAAGCACAGAAGTTTATTCACCACCTTTTTGGACTGTATAAGGCAACAGGTTGGGAAACGGAGCTGCACAATGCATTTGGTGTGGATATGCAGGCGAAATATCTCAAAGGAATTTACCGGAATGGTTCGCAGTCCTTTGATCTTGGCGTAATGGGAAGAGGCGTGCTGGGCATGAACAATACCAACATCGAGGCAGGAATTCCGATACGTGCAGGTAAACTCAAATCGTACCATGCATCGACCTTTACCCGTGGACATCTAACGCAGGCCAGAAGTAACAACGAGAAGGAATGGTACTTTGTCTATCAGCCTAGTTTGACACGGGTTTTTTATAATTCCACTATACAGGGGGGATTGGGGAAAGATGATCCGATCGGTGAATTATATCAGATTGAACCGTGGATGCTTACTCATCGCGTAGGATTCAACTGGTCTGACCATAAGGTTAATTACGGCATTAATTACATTTTCAATTCCACGGAGCTTAAGTCTGTCTTCCATCGACATCAATACGGACAGTTATTCTTTGCTTACCGCTTTTAATATGTTAGACAAAAACCAATTTCCACTATTATAGCTCTGATTGATTAAACTTAAGCTGAATAACTTGCATGTTAGGCTTTAAACCTGATTTGCTGGGACTGGGTCTGCCAGTTTTTGTCCTATGAAGCGGGTAGTGAGCATTGCAGCGACCGTATCGCCGGTCGCGTTGAGCATCGTCGCTAACGGATCTACTAATGTCGCAATGATCATAATTGAAGGAATCACCTCAGTCGGCATTTGATAAACCGATATGATGAGCATCTCACCGATATATCCCCCGTTTGGAATACCGCCGGCAACGATGCTGACCAACAAGGTGATTCCGACCGCCATGATCATATTGCTTGGTTCAAAGAATTCTTGTCCACTCAACAGCAGCGCAATGTAAATTTTAAAGATACAGGCAATAGCTGAACCATGTTTATGTAAGGTCGTGCCCAAAGGAATGACGACGCTGGCTACCGTATCGGGGATGCCAATTTGTTTTGCTGCCAGTAAGTTGGCCGGCATGGTCGCAAGACTGCTGCAGCTGCTGAGGGCAGTCAGCGAAGGTAAAATATTGTTTTTCCAATAGCGTTTGACACCTTTGAGACCAGATGCAAGAAAGGCAAAGACACTAAATACCACGAAGAAGTAGAGTACCCCAAAGAGATAATAGAGGCCAATGGGTTTGGCATAGAAGCCAAAGAGCTGTGGGCCAAGGGTACCAACTTGATAGGCAAAATAAGCGCCGAGACCTATCGGAGCCAATTTCATGACCATGACCAGTAAATTGCCCATGACGGCATTTCCGGAATTGATGAATTTTCGGAATATATCAGCGGAGCTGCCAGACCTGCGTGTGGCGATACCTACCAAAAATGAGAATATGACAAAGGCAAGCATATTCTGCCGGGATAAGAGACTGGAAAATTCACTAACAGTCAGGAATCGAACCATCTTTTCACCCCAGGAGTCATGAACGGCTGTATCCATGATAGTGTTTCCCTGTTCGATGGCGAGTGGGGCCTGTACTGGAAATAAGTAGAGAAAGAATATGGTCGATACTCCTGCAACGACAATGCCCAGAACAAATACGAATGACATTGTGCCAATAATTCTGCCCAGCACACTGTCACCTTCAATATTGGCCACAGACGAAGCTATTGCGAAAAAGACGAGGGGTATAACACTGACGAATAGCAGATTGAGAAAGATATCCCCAATTGGTTTAAGGTTATCCACAAAATGTGGAAAAAAGATACCAAGTAAACTTCCGATACTGATGCCAAGAAGCAGGAGTAAGATGCTGCCGTAGTGCTGTATAAAAGTTTTTGCCGAGTATGCCATTAGGTTCAGTGATTGTTTCGTGTTTACGGCGCTAAAATAATCTTTTTATCTATTATTTTCATTTTACGTTTTGATAAAGATTAATCGGAGTTTATTCGAACCGGCTTTTTATCTTTGAACGAATCTTCTGATAGCATACCGTCGCGGTTGCAGGTAGAAAGTTGGAGTATAGAGGCGTGTTGTGTCGAATGGAACCGAAGATTCATGAAGACCTTGTTTATGTCTTGTTGGGGGAGGGAGATAAGGCTATTAGATTTTTAATAATGAGTATAAGAAAAATGAATTTTGTAACGACCGGAGATGGCTCGAAGACATTGTACAATGCCGAGATCGGCGAATGTTATCATTCAACACATGGGGCCGTACAGGAAAGTAAGCATGTGTTTATCAAAACAGGTTTGGATCACTATGTGCAAAAGACAGGAGCTTCGGATGTTGCTATCTTGGAAGTTGGATTTGGTACCGGACTTAATTTTCTTCAGACAGCCGATTTCATTCGGGACAGGTCATTTCAGGTAGACTATGTTGGAATTGAGGGTTTTCCTTTGCCACTGATGACCATTGCCGAGACAGGGTATAACGACACTGTGGATTCAACAGTGTGGTCATCTTACCTGAATTGCTATGAAGCTGCATTGCAGCAGGAGATGCAAATTCATGAACGTTTACGACTCACTATTGCTCATACTTTATTGATGGATTTTCAAACAGAAAAACAATTTGACGTCGTATATTTTGATGCTTTTGCTGCCATACATCAGCCCGAAATGTGGAACGATGCGGCATTAGCACATGTTGCGCAGTTTGTTAAACCGGGGGGCGTCTTTGTGACTTATGCGATTACGGGTAATCTTAAACGTAGTATGAAATCTTTAGGCTTTTCTATTGAGAAGGCTCCCGGTGCACCTGGAAAAAGGGAAATGTTACGGGCGACGAAACTTTAAGAAGCTTACTGTCCTATATGTCTATGTGAGAAAGAGAATATAAATTAGTATGCGCGTACTAAGACGGTTAGAATGAGCAATAGTATGTCGGTGACAGGTGATAGCAATAACTGGTTGGGCAGAAATAGAAATCAAAATGAGAATAGCACAGATCTTAGCTAAACAGAGTGAAACTAAGCTTACACAAGCTAAAAAACTCGTCGTTCGTGAATTGGAAGAAGTTGAAGTAAAAGGAAATTTTGTGGCTTATGTAGATGAGGGGGAGGAATCTTATGATATTAATGTCCAGTTGGATAAAGATGTTGTTGTCGGTCATTCTTGCGACTGTGGGCGTAAAGATGCCTATTGTTTACATCAAATAGCGATCTTAATGCAATTCTTACCTGGGGAGAGGCAGAGCCCAATAAAGAAAAATAATACAAAGGAAGGCAGAATAAAAAAAGTTAAAGAAAGTGAACAGTTATTATTGACCTTGGAACAGGAAGTGTTAGCCTCCTGGCTGTTGGAACTTTTCAAATCCAATAAAGATATTGAATTACAGTTTCTGTTGAAATTTGGGAAAAATAAGCATGAATATCAAGAAACAGACGTCGCGAAGATTTTAAAAGATGCGGTTGCCTCGGTGGTGGGGAAACGCAAGAAAGTCGAAGCTTCGGAAGTAAAGAAGATTGCGCAGCTATGGGAAAAGGCTCTTGAGCCTTTTTGGGAGTATTTAGCCTTGAATATTGGAAATGAGAAGATCATCGATTTGTTTTCGGCAGTCTATAATACTGTTTTCGATCTTGAATATAGCGTTTTCTATACCGGTACGCGTTTTAGAAAGTTTATTGAAACCGGAAATTTGAAAATCGCTGGAATCATTGCTCATGTTGATTCTGACATACAGTGGGTAACATTGACAAATGCGTATTGGGATAAAATGTGGGCGGATGAAAGCTCACAGGGGGGGATGTTGGAATTATTTATACTGATCTATAAAAGCTCTTCGACGGATCGAAAACGATTCCTGGCTGCCAAAATAGAGGATATGATTGCATCCCTTTTAGTAGGGGGCTATCGCATGGACATAGTTGTCGATAGCTTTTTTTTAGATGTATTGCTTGAGAATAATATGTTTGACGACAGTGCTGATTATTTTGTACCCCGCCAATGGGAAGCTAAGTATAATTTGAAATTAATAGAAGCAATAAGAGATCATGATCCCAACAAAGCGATTGATTATTGCAACAGGGTTATCGCTGGCAATGTAAATTCAAATTATAATGATCCTTTTTTGGAGATTTTAGAGGATTTATATGCTGATATTGGCGATTTTAGCAAGCTTGCCCATATTAAAATGGAAAAATTTTTAAGTGATCCAAATATCGCTGATTTCATTTTTATCATGGATCATTCCAACGATGAGGAGCTCAATAAGAAATTTAGGACGAGGACATTGAGTATGCTTCGCAATAATATGGAATATGCAGGGTATGATGAGCTGTATTTCAGGATATTGGAATATGAAAAGAATTATAAAAAAATGCTTGAGGTGATAGATTATCGTGTTCGTCCTTCTGTACTACTGAAATTTTGGAAATATCTTTATGCCCACGATAAGCTAAGATTCTTGCGTGCTATCGCAGCTAATGTACAGATTGATTATCGTACGGATCCATCCGCACTTGAACAACTGATTCTCAAGATAACCGATAATTATGAAAGCGATGTCATTAAGATATTGTTCAAGCCAGACGCTTGGTCGAGCCGCCAACGAACTTTTAAGGCAATGATCTATAGTAGATTGGATAGTTTGAAATAATATTCATTTCTGAACTTTTTAATCAGGCTGAAATTGTTTATCAATTAATTTTCATCGATCTCTAAAGTATATGTGGTAAATATATGGGTTATTTACCGCAAAAAACGCGGAGAATAAACTGCTTATTCTCCGCGTTTTCATAAACTTCATTGATTTATATCATTAATTCCGTCTAATAACATTCGATATCAGATCGCTTTAGATAATGGATTATCTATTCTTTAGCAGCCTTTCTAAATACTCCACCTTAGCTTTTTCGGCTTCCAAAAGGCGTTCGTAGAGCCTTTTATTTTCTTCATATGCTTGGATGAGTTTATCAAGCGGATTAAAGTTCGGATGTATATTTATTGCATTTAGTGTAGATGTGTCGTGGCTTGTAAAAGTGTTATTTATAATATTAAACACTGCTTCTTCATCAAAGTTCTCAATGGCTTCAGGCGTAACACCTAATGCTTCCGCTACCTGAGCCAATAGACTTACTTCTATCTCAGGACTACGCTCCATATTGGATACAGCTTGTTGGCTTACACCCAATTCGAATGCCTGTTTCATACCACGCAGTTCGCGGATACGACAGATTTTTCTTCCTATATGGTTTGTTGCGCTGGTTGTACTCATAAATCCAAAGTTAGCAAATATTAAGTGTTTAAGATACGAAATATCTTTAGATGGTACAAAACAAGAAATCCTAGTGTGATACAAATTATGTTAGGTATTTTACAAGTGGTTTTGGTTCGGTACGTAGATAGAGATGTGTTTATTTGTGCAAATCAAAATAGACTTGATATGAAGAAGAAAGGTTAAAACAAGGTTGTAACGGTAGACATGTATCATAAGTATGCCGAAATCGACGAAATGTATGGTTCAAAGGTTAGAGACCTCAAATTGGATATTCCAAGTAATCTCAGAATGTTATGTGCGATACTCCATGTTAAAGTAGAAAAACTGTTAAAAGACTTTATGTGGATGTTAAGCTATTCCCATCATAACTCAGCTACACCTAAACAAAGAAAAACAGCTAAGAAATTCATTCTTGCCTGCAAATACGGCATGTTAAAAATTAAAGTACTTCTTTACAATCGAGCGATTTAATCAGAATAAAAAAAACTAATATTTTTAGCTTTCAGTGTATTTTATTTGTATTTTCATTCAAATAATCAATTATGTAGTTTATGAAAAAGCAGAATAATCTCTTGGGCAAATATGTAGATATGTGCACCGATTTTGGTATGAAACTGTACTTTGGCCCCAGAAGTGGTAAAGAAAATCTGATCCATTTCCTTAACGGCCTATTTGCTGGGGAAAAAGTTATTCGCGATCTGGAATATCGCCCCACAGAGCGTATTGGTGAACACGAACACAATCGTAAAGTCATTTTTGACCTCTATTGTACCAGTGATGACAATAGTCATTTCATTATCGAAATGCAACAACTTCCCCAAGACTTTTTTCGTGATCGTATGGTTTATTACAGCTCGCGTCTTATACATACATTAGTTCCACGCGGACATAGCGGAAATACCTATGAGCTACCAGAAGTTTATTTCATTGGTATTCTTAATTTTGCATCGGATAACATTGATAATGATCGATACTATTATGATGTAGTACTTTGTGATCGTGAGAAAGGTGAACAGTTTTACGATAAGTTAGGCTTTAAACTTCTTTGTTGCCTAATTTTCGCAAAGAGGAGGTTGAGATAAAAAGTTTTATGGACATGTGGCTTTATCTTTTCAAACATATGTCTAAACTCAATGAAATACCGAAATTTTTGGATAAGCGTGTCTTTGGTCTTATCTTTGACATAGGAGAGGTGTCAAATCTAAATTCAGAAGATATGAAAGCATATGAATTGAGCCTTAAGGATAAAAGAGATGCGGAAAGCATTCGCCTTACAGCGGAACGTATAGGCATGGAAAAAGGCATTAAAAAAGGCATGGAAAAGGGAATAGAAAAAGGTCGGCAAGAGGAACGAGCGAAGGCTGAAGCTGAGAAGCGAATCTCAGCCTTAAAGATGTTGAAGAGTGGTTTTGATTCCAAGGTCATAGCTGATATTATAGGATTGTCAATTGAGGAGATTGAGAAACTGTAATAGCGTGTTTAATCGAATCGCCTCTTCGGTGATATCAATAATGAACAATTAAGGTATTTCTTTCTCTATAGTGCCTATGTCTATATTTTGCTTTTAAGATTCAATAATAAATGCACCAACAATTGCCGCAGGATGCAGATCTTTACTATTTAGCAGGGCATAATCTTCGCGAAATCTTTCATAGTATTCGATATTCATTCCAATAAGTACGGTCTCAGCATCTCGATCGTTCACATCAAATCGTAATTCTTCCAATTCAACAGTTCTAGGATCTGCCTGTAAGCTCAACGGAATTTGGTGTTTGTGGCTACGGACATAGATCTGTTTGTCGAAATTAAATACGACAATCATCAGATTTAGCTTCATGAGATTACAGTATTTTGGACGATGAATATCGTTTTGCATGTCAAATTTTGGGAACTTTATGGCAATTTGTTTTTTATCCAACAATTTTATTTCTGGATCAAAATGCATGTAGTCATGCATATGGCATTTGTCGTTGAATTGAAAGTTTACTATCCGATCGATCTTTCCGCCTCGAATCGTCTTTTCACCCAGAGGCGCTCTATTTGGGCGGGTGACTCTTTTCAACTGATTGATGAGGCGATTGTGCATATTGCTATCGTGCAATTTGAGGTGAACTTCTGCCATTATATGTCGTATGCGGGATCCTGCAGTACTCGCATGACCAAAATCTGTAGCAGCTGCTTTTGTGCCCTTGGTTTGTTTTGTTTTACGCCCTGGGGCAGTCTGCACAATAGTTTTTTCATTTGATTTTCGAAAGACAAGGTTTCCAACCAAGCCTTTTAGATTCCCATTTTCTAATATAGCCATGGGTTGAATTTGCAAATTAAAATACTGAAAGCCAAATAATTGTTTATTTTTGGGAGATTTAAAATTGCCTTTGACTAACAATTATTAAATTCATAATAGCCAGTAAAGGCCTATTATAAAAATTGCATTGGATATTTTATCAATTACGTATACAAGGATCGTTTTTAAATTTTGTATGGACGTAAAACTGCTGCTCTGAGGGAGACTCGTATATGCTTTGATACAGCTTCGCCACATACTCGAGATAAGTCTGTAGTGAGCGCGACATGAGTCCGTGGTGAGTATGAGTCAGGCTCGGAGATAAGGCGGTAGCAAGGCTGTCGGAAAACACTCTTATGTGCTCGCAAGTACGAATAAGGCCCGAAGATGCCTCGAATCATTGTCGAAGGAGAGTGAAATAACGTACAAAACACGGACTTCTTGATGAAATAATATAGGAAAGGCTATACTGTGTCAACTTTGCGGATTTACCATTCTCCACATTTTATAAGCCACTTAATAATTGGATATAGTTGTCAATATAGTGTTGCTTGTCCTTTGATTTATATTGTTGGATATAGCGTGGGTGGTCCAGAATAATCATCTCTCCAAATAGTTTCTCTTCTTTATTAATTTTTGCAAGGAAGGTAGCATTTTTCTTTCCAAGGACAAAGACTTTATCCGTTTCGAGCCCCATAGCGATATGTTGTTTTAGGGATTCAACCATAAAGGGCTTCACCATTTCAAAAAGCTGCTTATCGTCATAATAGTTTGCATTGATCCAGTTGTTCGGATTTGTCTCGCGAACAATTGCTAGGGGAAAAGGCGAATTGATATAAAACTGTTTGTAGAAAATGTTTGGTCCTCCATAGGCTTCGATCATATCGTACATAAAAACAGAGGATATTTCATGCGTGTGTGCTGAACGCATTGGTATACCACATGCGCTAGCTAATCTTTTCGTGTCGGTAAAAGGAACACCCGTTACTCCTGCGCCATGCCTGCTCGGATTAATGCCGATAATGAATTTTCTTTGTAAGTTATCCTGGTAAAATTTTTTGTAAAACTGTTCCATCACGACCAATGTCTCGGGATTATCGAGATAAGGATTAATGACGTTGAACCCTATAGGTAAATTCCCTTGATAATGAAGTTGTTTGTTAAATAAAACTACTTTTTCCGAAAATGTCAACATATCGATTGCGTTTGAGGACAGTATAATTTTTTAAAAAGTTATAAATAAAATAGGGCGCCATTTTGGCGCCCTATTTTATTCAGTTATTTCGGCCGCAATTAGTGACCTTGTGTACCGTCTACACCATGTGAGTGTCCATGAGACAATTCTTCTTCAGTAGCAGGACGTACAGTTAAGATTTCGATATCAAAATTTAATGTTTTACCAGCCATTGGGTGGTTTAAGTCAGCAACAACAATTTCTGGAGTAACTTCAGCTACCACCGCACGGAATTGGTTTCCTTGGTTGTCTTGCAAAGGTAATACTTCTCCCACTGGAGGTAATCCTGTTTCTTTGAACATATCAACTGGCAATTGTGCGAATGCTCTTTCGTCTTTTTGACCGTAAGCATCATCAGGTGCCAATTCAAATGAAATTTTATCACCAATATTTAAATCTGCGATGTTTTCTTCAAATTTAGGTAACATCATACCTACACCATATAAGAAATCTAAAGGTTGTTCTGCAGTTGTTTCTTCAACGAAAACTTTTTCACCGTTTTCTACTGTGTGAAGTCTGTACGTCAATGCTACGACGTCGTTTGCTTTTATAGCCATCTGATTTTGATTTTTGGAAGCCGAGGCTACCGTTTATTAAATATAATTTATTAACGCTTTTATTGAATCCTGAGGCAGACTGCAGGTCCTATTTTTACAAATATAAGCTTTTGTCTCCTTTCCAACCCTATGTTTTAGAAGTGGAAGATTTTCTTCTGTACCGCCAAGAACAATTTTATTTGGAATATAATATTGATCGAGCTCATGTTTAAAAGCCATTGCTTTCTTGCCCGTCAATGCAATTTCATTGATTCCATACCTTTCTTCTAGCAATAATATTGCCCAATTTGAATAGGCCGAACCATAAGTCTTGATTTGAGGGAATACATTCGCTAATAATTGGTCTGATATGGCGATATAATTTTCATTATCAAAAAGTAGACCTAGACGTTTCAGTTGACGGGTCATGGTCGATGAAGAAGATGGGATTACATTATCCATGATTTCGCTTTTTCGTGCGATGAGTTGCTCCGCTTCCGATGATGTATAATAAAAAGTTTTTTGCGATCCATCGTAAAATAAGGCAATAGCTTTGTCGGCAAGCTGTCTTGCTTTGGTTAGCCAATTGAAATCAAATGTAGCCTCATACAATACTATGAACGCTTCAACCGTGAATGCATAATCATCGAGGAAGCCTGCAATCGCTCTATTTTTATCTTCTGGCTGATGCAGTAATTGCCCATTATTTTGGATAAGTTCATTACATATAAATTGTGCGTTATTCAAGGCCAGCTCCAGAAAATGTCTGTTGTCCAGACTGGAATAGGCATCAACGAGTCCTTTTAAGAATAGGGCATTCCAAGAAGTCAATTGTTTATGGTCGAGTCCCGGCCGCACTCTTTTTTCGCGGAAGTCATATAATTTTTTCTTTGAATCTTTTAGAAACTCTGACCATTCGTCAGCTGACATATTGACCTTTGCAGCTAACTGGTCTGCATTTATGGCGCAAATAGGAATATTCGTTTGCTCTTCCTCCCAGTTGCCCAATTCTGTAATATTAAAGTATTGACTAAATAGTCCAGCGTCTTTGCCCAGCACTTCATCCAATTCGGTTTTTGAAAAGGAGTAGAATTTTCCTTCAATACCTTCACTGTCGGCATCAAGAGCGCTGTAGAAACCATGATTGGGGGCAAGCATTTCCCGTTCGGCCCAAGCAATCGTTTCTTCGATTATTCTTTTATAAAATGGATCTTTATGCTGTTGATAAGCTTCGGCGTATAAAGATAGCAATTGGCCGTTATCATAGAGCATTTTTTCGAAATGGGGGATATGCCAGTAGGGATCGACTGAATACCGCGCAAAGCCACCACCAATCTGGTCGTATATACCGCCAGAAGCGATTTTTTTCAATGTAAAATGCACGTGGTTCAAGATCTCTTTATCATCGGCAAGTACTCCATATTTTAGAAAAAACAACCAATTGTTTGGTAGTGGAAATTTTGGCGCTCTTTGATAACCGCCTTCTTTTTTATCAAAAGTTTCGATCCATGGTGTTACAATTTCACGTAGGTCTTCACTAGTATACTGTTCGGGAATGGAGTGGATAGGTAGTTTTTCAGCCCGTTGAATACCGTTGTTTAACTTTTCGGCATATTCCAATGCGACTTCGGGCTTCTCTTCCCACATTTGAGCAATTTGTAACAAGATGTTCTGCCAGTCGTGCGGTTTAAAATAGGTGCCGCCATAAATCGGGCGACCATCTGGTAAACAGATACAGTTCAAAGGCCATCCGCCCGCATTCGTCATCAATTGGACAGCTAACATATAAACTTGGTCAATGTCGGGGCGTTCTTCGCGATCGATTTTGATCGAGACAAAGAATTTATTCATGGTCTGGGCGATGGCAGAGTTTTCAAAACTTTCGCGCTCCATCACATGACACCAATGGCAAGCGGAGTAGCCAATGCTTACGATAATCAGTTTATTTTCGTCTTTTGCTTTATTTAAAGCTTCCGGCCCCCAAGGCATCCAATCTACCGGATTGTGTGCATGCTGTTTGAGGTACGGTGAATTTTCAAATTGCAATTGATTCGCCATAAGACGAAGATAGTGAAAAAGCCTCCATGATGGAGGCTTAAATATGTTTTTTAATGTTTGGGCGCTGCATCGACCAGATCAATCTCCATAGCGCTCATCCAGATGTCAGCAATCAAATGCATCTACATTAATTTCTTGTGGCAAATTTGTACCTGAAACTCACTTTTTGACCAGATCATAGATCTATATTAATCAATTATTTGTACAAGATCGGCACAGTTGCCACTGAGCATCTGAAAGGTGAAACCGGTATCGAGTTTTATTTCTGCGCAGGATGATGTCCTTAAATAGGCGGATTTTCGGGTTAAGTATTCTACCAAATCAGTCAAAGTGGGATTGTGTCCAAAGAGCAATACATGGTCGATATGATCGGGAATTGTGTTAATGATAGATAACATGTGTTTGAATGTACATTCATAGATCGTCTCTTCAATTTTAATGTCAAAAGAAGATGAGCCCATTACCTCTAAAAAAACACGCGTTGTTTGTAGCGCACGATTTGCTGGGGAACTGATTACCATAGCGTTTTCCCCCAGAGTCAATTTAGCTGCAAGCTTAGCAGCTACTTGTTTAGCCTGCTGTATTCCGTCAGAGGTAAGTGCACGGTCAAAATCATTTATTCCCGGAATGGTTTCGGCTTTGGCATGTCGGATGATATAAAGTTTTTTACTGTTGTCCATGATTGAATTTTTTGATTCTATATTCGTATAAATATTAACGCTCGTTGCCGTGGTTCATTGTGTCGTTGCAACTGCAGGCGTGAATAAGAGTACAAATAATAATACAGGAAGTTTTTAAAAGTATGCAGTTAGTGAACAGTTTGTTTTCCTGCATGGATGTGTTGAGCGTCTTGTCGAGAATAAAGACCTTCGATGTAAATTAGATTGCTAATAGAAAATTGAATGTCTTGGAATATACGTTTTTAAAATAATTTCGGATTGTTTTTATTTCATCAGTTTCAAAAGGTGAGTAGTTGTTTTTTTTGATGGAAATATGTTAATTTTGCAACGAAAAAAATACATTTGTATGTTGTCTGCTTATTTTATTTATTGAAAAACATTTTATCCTAGTAGCATTCTCTTGTTTCTATCGTTTGATTTTTATTTATGAATCGTAAATTTTGGATACTCCTATGTGGAAGTATTTTCCTTTTGAGCTGCAACCGTACGGCGGATTTTTTTGCGCAAGATGTTGAAACTCCGATTTGGACTGTTGATCCCATTGATTCGGTCGTTTTTGACAATGATGAAGGGCTCGTCAATATCCATACTGTGGCTGATGCTAATTTTAAAGGGCTAAAAAATGCTGTCGATTTCATCGACATCTCTGGCTCAAACGCTAGTTATTGTCATCCAGATGTTCTTTATTTCCCAAATAAATTAAATGGCTACAAATATTGGATGGTTTTCACGCCTTATTTTGGAGCAGTTGGAACTAATCAGAATTCAAAGAAATTTGAAAACCCAAGTGTTGTTGTATCAAATGATGGTCTTGACTGGGTGAATCCATCCGGTCTAACTAATCCAATCATGAATGCCCCTTTTCCGACAGAAAGTTTTGGTGAAAACAAGGTTGATCCGATCCAGGGATTTTGGTCGGATGTCGATTGGGTATATTTGAATAATCAGTTCTATCTCTATTATAGAGGCAGTTTTATCACTGCGCAGTCTTTGAAAGGTAAATGCGTTTTAAGTAATAGTAATTTTGACCGATTAAAACAAAATGCACATCGAACTATCGTACAGCAAACGTCAACTGATGGTATAAAGTGGTCGAATTTGAATATTGCTTTTACCAGTAACCCTCCCTTCACTCCCAAAGATGATCACCTGTTATCTCCTTCTTTTATCCATGACGGAAGTGAATTTTTAAGTTATGAAATTGAGCTGAATCTCGGTCCCAAGAGTTTTAAGGGTAAGGATCCGTCTTATGTTATTCGTAGAACTTCCGGAGACGGAATTAATTTTACAGGTTTTCGGGAAAGCAAAATTGTCAATTTTCTTAATAAACCGTGGTTGAGGTTCGGAAATGGAAATTCTCCGTGGCATATCCAAGCAACATATGCTGACGGATACTACTTTCTATGTATTGCTGTTGGTGAAGTAAAAAAATATACAGCAGAGTTGCTATATGTCGCTTATTCGAAAGACGGTTTGAACTTCAAGGTATTACCGAAACCTCTGTTAAAAAATAATGCCTATAGAAGTTCCATTTTTCCAATGGGAAGCAACGAGTCGTTGATTAAGATGGGGGCTGTAATTGGAAATAAATCTGGGGAATTCCGTTATCGGGAATTTACGTTAAACAAAGATAAAATCGAGCAATCATTAAAATAACAGCATTTAATATATCATTACTGTTTCTATTTTTGTATATTAAATGTCAATGATGGGAAAAACTATTATTACGGAGCGGACTTCTCGCGTTGCTGTGTCGGTAGTGATACCGGTATATAATGTCGAAAAATATTTGGATGAGACCATTCAAAGTGTACTTCATCAGGAATTACAGGATTTCGAAATTATTCTTGTTAATGATGGCAGTACGGACTCGTCTGCTACAATATGTAAAAAGTATGCATCTTTAGATCCGAGAATTTACTTTTTCGATCAGGAAAATGCTGGCGTTTCCGTAGCGAGAAATAATGGTTTAAGCCACGCAGTGGGAGAATATGTCTATTTTTTGGATTCTGATGACACCATTGACTCGGCATTTTTGTCCGTCTCCTTAGCGGTTGCTAGCCAGCAAGATTTTGATTTGGTGATTTTGGGAGAGCCTTATTGTTCCCGCGCTCCACGTTTGGCTGCCGTACCGACCTGCGGATTGCTGATCAAAAAGACCTTACTGGACACATATCCCGATATTCGTTTTCCAGAAGGAATCCAACCCTGTGAGGATGGGTTGTTTTCGCATCGTCTTTTTTTGATGACAGATAAGATCGGATTCAATCCGGCGGCAGTGTATTTTTATAGACAGCACGAGAATCAAAATCATACGCAAATTAATCGACAGACCAATCGCTTATTGAAACAGATCCCAATATGGTTAGAACTATTGAAGGTGTTTTATAACGAACATGATCTCTTTGCTTCAAAAGCCTTAAAACTAGCGCTATTTATTGAACATGAGCCTTTTGAGTTACGCTATTTAAAAATGGCATTTAATGATCTTGAGAAGGAAGAGTTGTTAAATTTATTGCAAAATTTCATGCAACAATATGTAAGCCGACATCTTAGCAAAGCAGATAAAGAAATATTGACGGTGCCTTTTAGCTATTTTGTAGAGGCTCGAGATCGTAGTGATTTTGATACGTTTTACGTAAATTTTTGTAAAAGGAGGGCTGCAAAATTGAAGCGAGGCTTATTTTGGGTGAAGTTTATTCCAATTGCTGGCCTAAGAAGAAAAGTCCGTCAAAGGATCAGAAATAAGTATCTCGACGTATGAAAATTTTACTAATACAACATTTGTATTTTTTAAATGGAATAGGAGGAACGGAAAAGATATGTTCTACGCTAGCGAACATACTGAGTACAAATGGGTATGAAGTGGAGATTGCAACCAATGAAAACATAAAAGGCTCTCCAGTTTTTCCGCTGCATAAGTCGGTGAAAGTGACGAATATCTTTGACGCTAATTTGGAGCAGAAGCTCGAGCTTCCTATTTATAACTATAAGGGGACGAATCCACTTTTATGGTTGAAATACAAGGCCCGCAAAAAATACAGCAAGTGGTATAACCGCCGATTGAAGCAACGGATGGGGGGGAAGCTAAATTATTTCAATTTAATCTACGAAAGCGGGCGATTTTATGGAAAGATTATATCGACGGACTAAAGCCGGATTTGATTATTACCATGTCCATTGGCTCACTTCTGGAGATTACTTATGGAAATACACTGTCAATCCCCATTATAGATTCGGTGAATGGAAGACCTGATTACGATTATACCAATGTTCTGGGCGGGAGAAAAGCCTATATGGTTGATTTGTTAACTGCTAGTTTCAATCATTTAGATGGTGTTCAGATCTTATTTGATAGCTATCGGGATTTTCTACCGTCTAATTTTTCGGGACAATGCGACGTTATTGCCAATCCAATCCAGCAGGTAGATCCTCACGATTTAGTTATCCATGACCGTATCAAAGAAAGATATAAGGTTATTCATGTTGGGCGTTTGGATACAGAATGTAAGCAGCAGCATGTTGCCATTGCAATTTTTGCTGACCTGGCAAACAAATATCCCAATTGGGATTTGGAGTTTTGGGGGATAGGTCCAGACTTTGATCGATTGAATACACAAATTTGTGATCTTGGATTGGCTGAACGGGTCTTTCTTCGTGGATTCACCGACGATCCCTTGATAAAGATGCGGGATGCGGATATTTTTATTTTCCCCAGCAAATATGAGGGGTTTGGACTGGCCTTGGCAGAAGCCATGTCAATAGGCCTGCCGAGTATCGGCTTTTCCACTTGTTCCGGGGTAAATGAATTGATCAAACACAGTCAAAATGGTTTTTTAGCATTGGATGAACAGCAGATGGCGCTGTACCTCGAACAATTGATCATGGACCCTTCGCTACGTTCGAGACTTGGCGTTCAAAGCAATTTGGCAGTGAAGGCGTACAGTTTTGAAAATATGGCTAAAGGGTGGTTAAATTTAGTGGAAACTGTTACAAGAAGTTTGGGGGTGAAGGCGAGATGATTCATAGATCTTAATACTCCTGCAAAAGAAAAATCAAGGAGAATGTGGCATTTTCCGGGGATAATTCGTATTATTTAATATAAAAGCAATTACTGCTTTTTCCTATTCAATAAGAATAAATGCAAACAATAAAGAAAAAGAGAATATTATACTTTATGCCTGAAAATCCTAACAGTTCGAAAGCAGGCAATTTGACTAGGTGTAAGCAGTTGTTAACTTATTTTAATACGATAAGTGCAAATTTTGAGATCGATTTTGTATCCTCAATTAATTGGAGAACAGGTGATGAAGCTGTTTTTCATTCCGAATTTCCCAATATTAACCTGATTATTTTACCTTTTAAATCTTCCAAAAAAAATAGAATTAGTTATTTCTTTCGTGACAAATTGCAAAAGGAGATAAAAAATATATTTCACTCAAATTTGGTTGATCGTGTTTCGCCGTCCTTTCAAAGAAGATTTGAAAAGGTTTTAAGCGCTCATAGATACGATTATGTTATTATTAGCTATGTTGAATTTGGAAGTTTGGTAAAGAATTTGATAGGGCCTTATACAATTTTAGATTCGCATGATTTTCTGACACTGCAAAATAAGACAAAGGAAAAGGAACATTTTTCAATGCGTCAGTTAGGTAAAATGTTTGGAGCTGAGTTGTCTACCATGGCTTCTTTTAACGAGATATGGACATTTTCAATTGAGGAAAAATATATTTTTGAACAGTTTGCTGATAAATTTGTACGATTAATCCCAGTTTCAATGCCATTGCCTGTTATTCGGGAGTGCGAAAAAACGATTGACTTAATTTATGTAGCAAGTGACAATCCGCACAATGTGTCAAGTATGAAGTGGTTTTTAGAAAAGGTATTTCCACTACTTACGAATGTTGAACTGCATGTTATTGGCAAGATTTGTGTGCATATTCCCACATTGAAAAATGTAATAAAACATGGATTAGTGGATGAGCTTGCAGGCTATTATGAACAAGCTAAAGTTGCTATCTGTCCAATGCTTTCAGGAACAGGAATCAAAATAAAGGTTTTGGAAGCATTATCTTTTGGCATTCCCGTTGTAACAAATCAACGTGGTGTCGATGGATTGTTTAATAAATCAGATAATGGATGTCTTATATCACTGGATGAACAGGCCTTTGCTTCTAATATAACAGAATTGCTTCAGGACGATCAATTTCATAAGAGAAAATCGAATCAAGCCATTGAATATATGGGAAATAATCATACGGTGAAGAAGGAGTATGAGGTCCTGGATGCTGTGTTTAACAATGTATGAATAAATGAAAATCTCTTTAATAATATCTACTTATAATTGGCCGGAGGCGTTGGCATTATGCTTGGAAAGTATACTGCATCAAAAGGTTCTTCCTGATGAAATACTTATTGCTGATGATGGGTCCGGAAAGGAGACAGAACGAGTTGTAGCAGAATATAAAAATAAGTTTAATATTCCTTTTATTCATATATGGCATGAAGACGAGGGCTTCCAATTGGCGAAAATCAGAAATAAGGCCATCGCTAAAGCCTCATCCGACTATATTGTTCAAATTGATGGTGATTTAATTTTGCATCCCTATTTTATTAGGGATCATCGAAAATTTGCTCGAAAAGGATCTGTGGTACGTGCCAGCCGTATCTACCTTGATCGGGAGTTTTCTGAAAAAAAATTGACTAAGCGTGATACAAAGGTAAATAGATTCGATAAAGGAGTCTCGAACTTATTCAGTGCTTTTCGTTTTCAGTTATTATGGAAATATTTTGAATTTAATTATAAAAATAAAGGCAACGAACGTTGGGAGATTCATGGGGCCAATATGGCGTATTGGAAAGAAGATGCCATTCGTGTGAATGGTTACAATGAAGACTTTAAAGGCTGGGGACCGGAAGATAAAGAATTTGTCGCTAGACTCTTAAATGTCAACGTAAAAAAACGCTTCTTAAAATTCGGCGGCATTGTGTTTCATATCTGGCATGCGATAAATGCAAAAGAGAATTTAGGTAACAACAATTGTTTGTTTGCAAAAACAAAAAAGCTAAATTTGACCTATTGTGATAACGGTATTGATAAATATCTGAAATCATCTGATTAGCACTTACGATTTTACAGCTATTTTTTGGAAACTTCGATAATTATTACAACGTATAATAGGCCCGATGCATTGGAATTGGTGCTATTGTCTGCATTAAATCAAACAGTTTTGCCGAGTCAAATTATTGTTGCAGATGACGGTTCTGACGATAGGACAAGGTTGTTGGTTCATCGTTATAAGCAAGTTTCTGAAATTCCTATCTACCATGTTTGGCAGGAAGATTGTGGTTTTCGCGTCGCACGTATTCGAAATCAAGCGATAGCCCAAGTGAAATCACCCTATGTTATACTCGTTGACGGTGACATTCTTATGGCACCAAATTTTATTGAAGACCATCTAAAACTCGCCAAAGTAGGACATTTTATTCAAGGTGGAAGGGTCTTACTAAATCAAGCATTAACATCTAAATTGTTAGCCGAGTCGAACCAACTGAAGTATCCGAATATGTTTCAGGCTGGATTCGAATCTGGTCGGTTTGAAAAGAGAATTAGTAGTTTTCGTAGTCTTCTTTTGGCAAGATGGACTGCGAAAGACCTAGCAAATAACAGAAGCAAAGTACGCTCTTGTAATATGTCTTTCTACATGCGCGATGTTTGTGCAGTGAATGGTTTTGATAATCTTTTTGAAGGCTGGGGTCGGGAAGACAGTGAATTTGTGGAACGTTTATTCAATTATGGACTCAAAGGGCAACTTCTTAAGTTTGCTGCAATTGGGTATCACCTATATCATAAAGAGGAGTCTAGACAAGCACTTCCTCAAAACGATTATTTATTTGAAAAGACAAAATTAGAAAAGCTGAAATCCTGTGCTGACGGACTTTCTAGTTTCCTGTAGTTATTAATTATCATGGGAATTCCAAAAAATATATTTCAAACATTTAAGGATAATAAGATTCCTTGGCTTACGAAACTCCATATTCGCTCGTTTTTGAAAAAGAACAAGGATTATTCATATGAATTCTATGACGATCAAAGGGTGAGTGACTTCTTTGCCGAACATTTTGATGAACGTATTAATAAAGCCTATCATCGTCTTCAGATAGGAGCCGCTAAAGCAGATTTCTTTCGCTATGCTGTTTTGTATATATATGGAGGCATTTATATAGATTTAGATAGTGATTTGTTAGTTTCTATCGATAAATATTTAAATAAGGATGACGTTGCGGTAATAACGCATGAGAATAATAGGAGCCTATATGCACAATGGGCACTGATCTTTGATAAGGGACATCCTTTTTTGAAAAGAACGATTGAACTGATTGTGGATAATATTGAACAGAATCGATTTCCACATGATGTGCATGCGATGACAGGACCAACAGTTTATACATTAGCGATTAATGAGGTTCTGAAAGAAAATCCGAGTGTGGCGTATCGCTGCATTGAAGATGATTATAAGGGATTACTGAAATTTAAGTATAAATTAGGCAAACTTATGATTTATAAAGACAAGTCTAACCATTGGAAGAAACTGCAACTGCGTATTCCTGTTGTAAAGCCTGATACAGACTTTTAGATTTGTTTATTTTAAGGGAGAGTTATTTTTACTTATTTTTGAAGAAAAGTATTGGTCATCGATGAATTTCAAAAGAATCTTTTTGCGAAATAAGAATAATAAGATTTACTATTATATTAAAGCAATTCTTAGGGAGCTAGTTCCTAGCAGTCTTTCGCAAGTCCAATTGAAAAAGCATTTAAATAGCGCTTATTATCGCAAAAATGCTGCATATATTGATGATAGGGTAAATTATTACAATAAGTTAGAAGGGCTTGAACCGTTAGATCAGGATGCAATTGAAATAGGGAAATATCGAGTGCCAGAACGCATACGCGTTTATTATTTCGACAGTAAGGAGTATTTACGTTTTTTTAAGCCCCAATTGCGATTCAGTATTTTGCCCGGTGATATCATTCATGTTCCCTTACATCCGACTTTACTAAAGAGCCGACCTATTCATGGTAATAACGGCAATGCAATAGTCTTAAATTTGGATAAAGCAAGACATTTTAATTTTCTTCAAGATGATGTATCTTTTGATAAAAAAATAGATATGTTGGTCGGAAGGAGCGGTTTTGGGCAGGTGCATCGTAGTAGATTCTACCAATTGTATTATGATCATCCATTGTGTAATATCAAAAAGGCAAATAGATCTTCCGATAAGGATTATTTATCCATCGCAGAGCACCTTGATTATAAATTTATTTTGGCGCTTGAGGGAAATGATGTTGCGACAAACTTGAAGTGGATTATGTCCTCTAATTCTATTGCGGTGATGCCTATGCCTAAATATGAGACTTGGTTTATGGAGGGACGCCTAATTCCAGATTTTCATTTTATTTGTATTAAAGATGATTATTCTGATTTGGAAGAAAAATTACGCTATTTTATGGCAGATGCTAATGCGGCTAAGATGATTGTAAAAAATGCGCATGAATATATTGCGCAGTTTAAAAATAAAAAAATAGAGGATTTAATCGCATTAAAAGTCTTGGATAAATATTTTACGTATACCGTTCAGCCTAAATTACAATAAGGATTTATAACAATTTATAAGTTCTGATGCAATTTTTTCATCATTAAATTTTTGCACATAATGACGTCCTTGCGCAATCATCCTTGCACTGGTTTGGGAGTCGCCGAGAATATGTTTGATTGCTAGATTTATTTCATCGACATCTGAAGGGTTGATATAACAAGATGATGGTCCACCAGCTTCTGGAAATACACCCGAATTAGTTGTAATGACAGGAGTACCAGCATATAAGGCTTCAATGATAGGAATACCAAAGCCTTCAAAGATAGAAGGGTATATAAAAATTGATGCCATCGAATAAATGGTCGATAGTTCTTCAATAGTAAAGCCTTGTTTTATAATGACTTTGCTTTCCAATTTGTTGGCTACGATATATCTGTTAATCTCCTCAAGATAGGACGTTTTCTTACCAATTATTAATAATGGAATATCGATATCCTGAATAGCTTTTACAATTTGTAAAACATTTTTTCGTTTTTCAATTGAGCCCACACTTAACAGGAAGTCTTTGGGTAAATTATATTTTAACCTTAATTTTTCCTTCTCGTCGCCGCTTTTTGGGACCTTAAAAGTCGGATGACAACCCTGATAAATGACCTCAATTTTATCTTCGGGAATTGCGTAGTAATCGATGATATCCGATTTAGTCTGTTCACTAATTGCAATAATTTTATCAGCGTGATTAACAGCTAATTGAAATTTCTTGTTGTATATCGAACGATCTATGGGTTTATAGAGTTCGGGATAGCGTAAGAAGATTAAATCATGTATAGTGACAACGGATTTAATTCCACGGGCTTTTAAGCCTCTTGGTATTTCTCCTGTAAGGCCATGAAAGAGTTCTACACCATCATTAAGCAGGTCGGATGCTAGTCCAAAGCTTCGCCAAAGTGCAGGAAAAGCACGGTTAAATGTAGTTTTGGGTAGACGAATTTTTTCTTCAATAAGTGCCTTCTTCGAAAGATCATTATTGTCCAATCTTGGCGTATATTTCAGATAAGTATGCTGAGGATAGTATTGCTCCAGAATACGGATGAGATCTCTACTATAATTACCTAAGCCCGTTCGATTGAGAAAATATCGTTTAGCATCAAATCCAATTGTTATCATGCCTGACTTGGTTTTAGTTTTCTTTAAAAATGTTTTCAAATTTACTTAATACCAAATCCCAATTATAATATTTAGAAACATATTCTTTTGCTTTTGCCTCAATGATGTTCTTATCTGTATTTGGATCTTGCAAATATGTGATAATTGAACTTAGGGAGTCGAAGGAATCATAACAAAAAACAGCTCCACTTTTGCGTTCATGTTCGACCATAACATCACACTTTTTGTTACCAATGACCGGTTTCCCCAAGTGGAGCGCTTCTAATGTCAATAGTGATAAGCTTTCGGCAAGTGACGGATTAATAATGGCAAAGCTTTGTTGTATTAGCGCTTTTTTTTCTTCCTCGCTTACAAAACCAGTATAGATGATATCAGGTTCTTGCTCAACATTCATGGTATTTTCTCCTGTAAGTACAAGTTGCAAGTCGATCTGTTTTTCTGATTTTAATTTCAGAAAATAAGCCATAAAATTGTTGATTTTGACTGGCGTAATGCGGCCACAATAAAGTAAGTATGGTGATTTGATCTGATATTTGGCGCTGATCGTTGTTGCAGCCGGTAAATCATCTATTTGATTGACTCCTATGCCAACAACTGTATTTTTTGCAAGCGAATTTCTGAAAATTTCTAAACACATTTCTTTTTCACTTTCCGTGTTAAAGGCAATATGATTAACTTTTGAAAATAAAAGTGTGTTGATGCTTCTAAATAACATACTCTCCATATGTGCAGTGGGAATCAGAATAGACTTCTCTGGTACACTAAGTGATCCCATTATCGTTAGTGGGTTTTCGTAAGTAAAGAAAATGAATTTGTCGAAATCGTGTTGAAATTCCCTAATATAGTTGAGTAATGATGACGAATAAAATGGATGTCCTTCTAAATATTTTGATTCATCATCAATTTTGAACTTCCAAATGGGAAATAAGGAAAAAACAGGCCTTGATAATCCCCAGCGATAGATCAATCGGCGTATTTTCCGGGCGATTTTACTTTTCTTTTCGGAAGATGGATTTTTATCGGTCACAAATCTCATCACAGGTATTCCCTGTATAATTTCTAGGCCCGGGGTAAAATCCTCCTCTGGTTTATTTAAAAACTTGATATTGGTGGTTAATACAGTCACGTCATGTTTTGCTGATAATCGTTCAGCTAGCATTCTACAATGGAATTCGGCTCCACCGGTGATATTCAATCCGTATCGAATGGTTATTAACCCTATCTTCATCCTATTGCTCTTATTCGTTCAATCACCATCTCCGGCGTAATTAAATCAATTGCTTCTACCCCGTCACAGATGCACGACTTATTCCCATACACCGAACTTGGTCTATTGGGATGTTCAACTTGGATGCAATCTGCTAACCGTTGACCGTAACCCGTAAATCCAGCGTAAGGGTGTGTTGCTCCCCACAAGGAAAGGCATCGTACCCCCATTAGGGAGGCCATATGAAGACCCGAAGAATCCATGCTGATCATAAGATCCAAATTCGAAATTAAATCCAGTTCTTCTCTCAACGTAAATTTTCCAATCGTATTGTGAGTGTTGGGAAAACTTTCGGTCCAGTTTTGGGCAATTTGAAACTCTTCCTGACCACCTCCAAAGAGCAATACGTCATATCCGTGATGTGTCAGGTAATCTATGATCTGCCCCATTTTTACCAAGGAAAGAATTTTATATCGATGTTGCGCAAAAGGCGCTATACCAATTTTCTTTCGATCGAAATTTGCAAACAGACCAAATGCAGCTTTAGGTACATCCTGCAAATTGGGAACCAATTTATGGCTGAGCTCAAATTTAAAACCTAATGCCCGAAATACATCTGCATAGCGTTCTACCGTTAGTTTCAATGGGACTTTAATTTTGTCTTTTTCACGGGATAACGCTTTTTTCTCTTCACGCCCTTTGTCAAGCTGCTTTACTTTTACACCCGATAAGGAAAACAATAAATCAAGCACACGTGAACGCAAATTAAAATGTAAGTCAGCTACGGCATCTGGGCTATACTGGGTCAGCTCTTTTTTTAGCTTGAACAAGCCCCAAAAACCTTTATGAATGGTTTTGGGTTCTATCGCGTGGAACCTTAGGTTTTTTATTCCATCAAAGAATGGCGAAAAGAATGGTCTGCTGACCATGATGATTTCTACATCAGGATAGCGAATACAAAATTCTTTCAATACAGAGGCAACCATGGCAACATCGCCCATAGCTGAAAATCGCGTGACTATGATCCGTTGCGGTAACGACATGTTTACTTTCCTGATGAATATAAGACAGGGTTCAATGAAGGATCGTTATACATTTTCATCTGTTTATAGACTTTCATGTATTTATCGCCCGATGATATGGCATCCATCAATTCATCAATACTTTGAGATAAATCTTTTCTTTGTTCCAATAGGATGTTAAGCTTTTCTTGGCAGGTATTAATGTGTGCCTCAGAAGCATCTGTGCGTAATGTCTCCTGTTCCATATGGTAGATTTTTAAAGCCAGAATGGAAAGCCTATCAATAGCCCACGCCGGACTCTCTGTATTGATCGTTGCGGAAGGACGAGCCTGTATCTCCTTAAATTTTTGTAGAAAATAGCTGTCAATATACTCTACGGTATCTGTGCGATATTGATTGGACTCATCAATTCGTCTTTTCCAATGTAAGCCTTCTTTCGGATCAATAGCGGGATTACGAACGACATCTTCCATATGCCATTGTACGGTGTCAATCCAGCACTTTAAATAGAGAAGATGCTCCAGGGATTGCTTTTCGTACGGATTTTGGATTGGATGATCAATCTGGTCGTATACGTGGTAATCCTGGATAGCACGTTGAAATATTGGATTTGCTATTGCACTAATCATGGTACAAACTTAGATAAATTGCTTTTTATATGCAATTTAATTGCGCTTTGCTTAAAAAACAATTTATCGGTCTCTCCTCAACCATAGATAATACTTTTATTGAGGAAATATAAAATATATTATGGAGTTTATCTTTACTATTCAACCGGCACATGTAGTGATTGAATAGGATGGTATCTTTGTTAAGAATAATAGGAGTTTTTCTGTTTTTCTAAAAGGCCGAAAGCAAAAGATCCGGAAAAATTCCTAAACACAACACTGCTAAGGTACATAGGATACCAATACATAAAAGTACAGCATTGACTTTTATTGTTGAAGATACGGTATTGTCCCTAAGAAATGCGTTCAGTGGAATTTTAAAATAGTAAAATAAAGAGATAACTGAGGTCAGTGCGCCGACAATAAGCAATGCCAATAAACCGAACGATTGAAAGTTTTGATACTGTTCGAACACTTTGGAAAAGACTAACAGCTTCCCGACAAATCCCGCGGTGGGAGGGAGCCCCACTAAAGCGATTAGAACAATTGAAAATGAAGTAAACAAAAGAGGAAACTGCTTTCCTAAGCCACGATAGGAATCGATGGATGTACTCCCCAGACTGCCTTCCAAAGCGTCAATAAAAATAAATACAGCAATATTCATCAATGCATAGATGGAAAGATAGAATAGCAATACATTTGACTCATTATTTTGGTAAACCAATACAGCCATCAGGAGTATTCCCGTGTGTCCAATGGACGAATAGGCCATCATCCGTTTGGCATCCTGTTGACGTAAAGCCGCTAAATTACCAATCAACATGGTTGCAATGGCAACCCCAATAATTACATACGTTAGGAAATCGCTAAAGTAAAAGGAGACATTTAGCCATGCGGAGAGGAGCTTGGATAACAGAACGACGACTGCAATTTTTGGTACCGTAGCCAGATACGTGGTAATCACTGTGGGAGCACCTTGATAAACATCTGGACTCCAGACATGAAAAGGGAAAAAACTCAATTTAAAGCCAATGCCCGTCAATAAAAATAATAGCGCAATGCTGATCATGACCTTTGGTGCTTCCATAAGGCCTGCAATGTGACTCTGGGAATCAAAATTCAAGTTCCCCGTGAAACCGTAGAGTAAAGATAAACCGTAAAGCATCACTGCCGCGCAAATCGATCCAAAGAGTACATATTTTAAAGCTGCCTCCGACTGAACTTTAGTAGCTGAAAAGTACCCCACCATGATATAGGAACTAATGGAAACGGTTTCAACGGCTATAAAAATCATCAGCCAGTTGCTCGACATGGTCAATAGGTTCAGTCCCAACGTCGCCGTCAGTAAAACAGCATATAGATCTCCTAGTGGTCGGCCATGTCTCCCATGTCCTTGTTGAATAAAGATACAAACAAGGAGTGTCGACAACAGGATAATCGATCGTGAAGAGGTAGCAAAGGCATCAACGTGGATCATATCAAAAAAGCCAGCCATCTCTACTTTACTGAGTCCTTGCCCAATGAGATAACAGCCACTCAACAATAATCCGATAATTGTAAGCATAAAAGACGTATGCTTCCAGTGCTTGTCAGCAAAAAGACTAGCGAGAATAGTACCAATAAAAGTGAGGATCAGTGTCAGTTCGGGTTTAAAATACGGTATACTGACGATAATCTGATCGAGGAATGAACTGATATATGGACTGAAAGCAAGCATGTGGGGTTAGATGAATTGTTGAATAAAGCTCACAAGATTCAGAACACTTGCGTTTAAATTGTTAAAGATTAAAGCAGGCATAATACCAAGTAATAAGGCCAATGCTAACGTTGGAAATAAGATCGCCTGCTCGCGCGAATTGACATCTGTCAGTGCATTGCTCCAAGATTCACCGCCCTTTAAACGGATCTGCCCAAAAAACATGCGCTGCAATGTCCAAAGTAGGTAGGCTGCGCTCAATAAGATTCCTACAGAACCAGCCAGCGCCATCCAACGTGGCAAACCCGTACCAGCACTTTCAGAGTTGAATGAACCGATAATGACAAATGCTTCACCAATAAAAGCTGAAAAGCCAGGTAAACCTAAGGAAGCAAAAAATGCAACAGCAACATACCCCGTATATTTGGGCATAATTTGCGCTAAACCTCGAAAACTATAGATATTTCTGTCATGCACACGGTCATAAACTACACCGACTAGAAAGAAGAGTGCAGCGGATAAAAACCCATGGGAGATCATCTGAAACATCGCTCCAGAAATTCCTTCTGCAGTCAATGAGGCAATACCTAATAAAACAAAGCCCATGTGGGAAACGGATGAATACGCAATCATTCGTTTGAGGTCTTTTTGTGATAAGGCGTTTAATGCTCCATAGATAATGGAAACAACGCCTATTAGTCCAAGCCACCAATTGGATAAGGCGGCCATGTCGGGAAAGATGCTATAACAGATACGGATGATACCGTAACCTCCAATTTTCAGAAGAATACCTGCTAAAATAATAGATACTGGAGTCGGCGCTTCGACGTGGGCATCGGGTAACCAGGTATGCAATGGCACGATAGGCACTTTAATGGCAAAGGCAAAAAAGAGGACAATGAAGCCAACCAGCCTGGACGAAACACCCAAGATTTCCTGATAACCACCCCACTCAAAAATAGATCCTTCAAGGTAATTCTGAGGGTTCATCATATGGATCATATTGAACGTATGCGCTCCAGTCATCGGGTTAATGACTGAAAAGTATAGTCCTACGATGATCAACAGCATAAATACAGAACCAAATAGGGTGTATAAAAAGAACTTGATGGCTGCGTATTCGCGTCTTGCACCACCCCAGATACCGATCAGGAAATATAGTGGAAGTAACATCACTTCATAGAAAAGGTAGAACAGGAAGAAATCAAGTGCACAGAAAATCCCCATAACAGCCATATTAAGCACCATGAGTAACGCAAAGTATCCTTTTGGACTCTTCTGTATATTCCAGGAGGCTCCAATAGCCATCAACATTACAAAAGCGCTCAGCAATAATAAGGGCATCGATATCCCATCAATACCAATAAGATAATCAATTTCTAGTTTACCTATTGATCCTAAATCTAAGCGAATCCATGGAAGCTGTTCAACAAATTGATAGCCTCCCAGATCTTGAATACCCGTTTTGCTTGCATCAAAATGTGCGTAACACAATCCAGCCAGTACAAATTGTATTGCGGTAATTGCTAACGCAATATATTTGTAACTCGATTTATATCGTGTTGGCAAGGCAAGAATAAGCGCCGTAGCCAATAGCGGTAAAAATATCAATAAGGATAAAATAGGCATTTCCTAAAAGAATAAAAGATAAATTAAACCAAATAAAACTATTAAAAAGACGGAGTACAAAGCGGTCTGCATTTTCCCGTTCTGCACTAGGCGGACTTGATGGCCGGCCCAATAGGTTACTGAAGCAACCGTATTAACTAAGCCGTCTATAATATATTTGTCTATCCAAACACTTAATTGTGAGATCGATAGCACGATTGACTGAATCAAAGAAACAAAAGCATCAACAACATGTCGGTCAAACCAATAACAGAATTGAGCCAATTTTAATGTACCCTTAACAAATACAACATCGTAAAACTGATTGATATATCCCTGATTTAAAGAAACCTTCAGTGCCGGATTGACCGGGCTGAATGGGTATCTATTCTGTACATACCATTTCCATCCGATAATCCAGGCAATGATAGAACCAATGAGCAGGATCGCGGGAATAATCAGGTGGGCAATGTGGCTTGGAGCAAAGACATATTCATCCAATAAGAGTCCGTCCATCAACCAAGAATCGTGGTACGAAAATGGATTGAACGAAAATAGTGGAAATAAGCAGAATACACCCAAAACAAACATGGGCATCAACATGGTTTTTGGCGCTTCATGTAACGGATGATCATGTAATTTGTCATGTAGCTGTTTAGTAAGCCTAAACTCCCCAAAAAAAGCTTTAAATATCAAACGGCCGATGTAGAATGCAGTTAAGATACTTACTATAATCAAACTAATAGGGATGAGAAGATATACGCTACCTTTTGAAAGTGCCCATTCAAATGAAGATATAACAATACTGTCTTTGGATAGAAAACCTGACGTCAGTGGGAAGCCGGCCAGTGCTAGTGAAGCAATACTCATCAGCACAAAGGTCTTGGGCATGTAGTGACGTAATCCACCCATGTTCCGTAAATCCTGCGGATCAAAGTCTAGGTGGCTATGTGTTTTCAGGTGGGCCATTTCATGAATAATTGCGCCGGCCGAAAGAAATAGAAGGCACTTAAAGAAAGCATGCGTCGTGAGATGAAACAAAGCAGCATCCCATGTTCCAATACCTATCCCAACCATCATAAAGCCCAATTGCGATATAGTCGAAAAGGCAAGAATACGCTTGATGTCGTATTGGCCCAAGGCGAAGTATGCTGCCGAAGCTGCCGTAATGGTGCCGATAATGGCGATAAATAGTAATGCCGATTCGCTGAATAATGGAAATACGGTAGCCAATAGGAATACGCCCGCTGCGACCATTGTTGCCGCATGGATCAAGGACGATACGGATGTAGGACCTTCCATGGCATCCGGAAGCCATACATGTAATGGAAATTGCGCTGATTTGGCCATAGCAGCCAAGAAAAAGGCTACTCCTCCTAAGGTAAACCAGATCTGAGGTAAACTATTGACTGGAGATACCCATAGTCCATCGACGATTGTGGATTGATAGATCAGTCCATTATCACCAAATAAATCAACCAAATTAAGTGTCTTGAACTGCGTAAATACGATCGCAAGGCCAATTAGAAAGCCGAGGTCACCGATGCGATTCACCAAAAATGCCTTTTTATTGGCTTGTACAGCAGTTTCGCGCGTAAACCAAAATCCGATAAGGAGATAGGACGCAAACCCAACCAATTCCCAAAAGACATACATTAGCAAAAGATTGTCCATAATGACCAACCCCAACATGGCAAAACAGAACAGGCTTAGATACATCCAATAGCGATGAATGCCGGGATCGCCTTTCATATATGCACGGGAATAAATATGCACGGGCAACGCTACAGTAGGTACCAAAAAAAGCATTAAGGCGCTTAAATTATTTAACAGGATACCAACTTTAAATGAGGTTTCGCCAATAGTGAACCAATCAGCCTGAATGGTTACGGGGGCATTATTCCAGATGGTAAACAAGGTGAGCGCACCACCGGTAAAACTGAGAATAATGGCTAGCAGGGAGACCATACCGGACTGGTCACGTTTGCCTAATAAAGATTGATATAAAAACGCTGCTAATGGGGATAATACGGTGATTAACGCGGTCAAAACGGGCGATATGTGAACAACTTGATCCAATGTTTATTTGTCTTTTAATTGGTTTACCTCATCCGGATTAATGGTGTTGTAATGTCTATAAACATTTAATACAATAGCCAATCCAACGGCTACAGCTGCTGCTGCAAGTACGATAGCAAACAACGCAAAAATTTGTCCGCCATAACTCACTTTATCATATTTCCCAAAGGCAACAAAATTCAGGATAGCTGCATTGATCATTAATTCAATACCAACCAAAATCATAATCGCATTTTTTTTGGAAAGAACGGTGTAGAGTCCAATGCTAAAGATACACGCACTCACCACCAAGAAATGGGTCAGCGTAATCATATTGTACGCTCCTTTCTGGATAAATGAGAAGCTCCAATTAAAGCCATCATCAGAAATATCGATATAATTTCAAAAGGCAATACGTAAAAAGTCATAAAACGTAATCCGATTTGATGAATATTGTTATCAGTCGAAGTAATATTATTTCCATTTTCTATGGACTGAATGACCCACGTTGATGGAGCCTGTTGCCACTCAAAGATGCCATAAAGCATCAGTAACAGAAAACCAAGCACCACTGGAATAGCTTGCCATTTAGGCATGCTTAAGAACGAACCACTGTTGTCTTGAAGATCTTTTAAGAGCTCTTTATTGGATAGCATAAAGGCAAACAACATAAGAATAAGCACCCCGCCGACATAGACCATAATTTGTGTAATCGCCACAAAATCAGCTAAAGCAAATAAATATAATCCTGCCATTGCAAAGAGAACAATAAAAAACAGGAATAAGGCGCGAGCGATATTTTTAAGATTCACCAGTAAAAGAGCCGAACCGATTGCTAGGATAGCGAAAGCGTAGAACAAAATACTTTCCATTTTCTATTTTTGCTTTGCTGCCTCCTTTTCAGCTTGAAACTGTGTCCATTCAGCTTTGCGTTGAGCTACCTGCTCGTCAGTCATATCCGAGAATCCGTAAATCAGATCGGTCAACTTCTGCGAGCTGCGGTCATATGCATTGGTCATAGTAATACATTCCGTCGGACACACCACCGTGCATAAGCCACAGTACATACACTTCGCCATGTCAATATTGAATTTGGCGGGATATAACCGTTTGACGCTGCCGTCTGAAGTCTTTCCGATTGCTTCCGGTGATTTGATCGCTTCAATTTCGATACAGTCCACAGGACATGCTTTAGCGCAAAGATCACATACAATACAGTCGTCGATATCAACCTGCAATTGGTAACGGGCGACATCGGGGATGGGCATTTTTTCACGCGGATACTGCACTGTTACAATCCCTTCTTGCCGATCAAAATAGTTGTCTTTTTTGATATTCAATTCCGTCCTTGATCGTCGTGCACCAAATAGATGCTTGACAGTCAAAGATAAACCTTTGATTGCCGTACGAAATGCATGCGAAGCCGTTTTAAATATCATAATATCCTATGCTATAACTAAAATTCGCCAAATGGCAGAGATGGCCATACACAGAAAAGCCAGCGGTGTCAATACTTTCCAACATAAACTCATCAACTGGTCTGCACGTAACCGCGGTAATGTCCATCGGATCCACATTTGGATGCCTACAATAAGGAATGATTTGGCTAAAGTCCAAAATATTCCCCAAGCTAAACCAGTCGTCCAATCTGCGAGGCGTACAGTCCCAATGTTTGGTAATGCTGTGTTCCATCCGCCTAAAAAGAGGACAACACCCAACATCGATACCAAAAACATCATGGCATACTCGGCTAGAAAAATAAAGGCAAATTGTATTCCACCATATTCCGTATGGAAACCACCCACCAGTTCAGATTCGGCTTCCGGAATATCAAAAGGAGCACGGTTGCACTCGGCAAGGGTAGCGATAAAGAATATGATGTAGGTGATAATCAAATGCGGAGCCTGAAAAATATTCCAGGCGAAGAGACCGCCAATCTCATTAACTTCCCAAATACCCAAGAATTTAATGCTCCCATTGGTGAGAATTCCCTGCCCAATAGCAATTTCATTCAAGTTTAGGGTTTGTGTAAGCATGACAACTGTAATCAGCGAAAGACCTACCGGAATTTCATAGGATACCATCTGCGCAATAGCACGCATGGATCCTAACAAAGAATATTTATTGTTGGAGCCCCAGCCAGCCATTAAAATGCCCAAAGCGTCAATGGAAATTATCGCCATAATGAAGAATAAACCAGTATGCGTATCGGCTGGAATAAAATCCTTTGCCCAAGGAATAACGGCAAATCCTGTAAAGACGGCAACAAAAATAATGATAGGAGCAATTCTAAAGAGAATCTTATCCGCCGATGAAGGGGTGATCAGTTCTTTTTGGAGTAATTTAAGAATATCAGCAATCGTTTGAAGACTACCATACTTTCCGGTTTCCATCGGACCTAGCCGGTCTTGGACAAATCCCGCAATCTTTCGCTCGGCATATACTGCAAATAAGGTAAATGCTGCTATAAAGGTAAAAATAGCAATAGGAACCAAGATATGTAGTACATTTTCTAGCAAGTCTTATTTATAATGATTTTTAATAAGAGACCAATTAATACGCAAACTTAACGAAAAACAGGGAATTTAGATAGGGAAAAATTAAAATATACTTAACAAGTAGTTTATCGTGACAATAGCGTAACGATGAGCCACTGTTTAGTGTTTAATTGAATGGCTCATTCGTACATCCAAAGATTCAAAGGTGCTGCAATAAAAAGGAAAAAGCATCCTATAAGGATGCTTTTTCGGATATAAATCGAAACCGAATTAACGATTTGAGAATTCAACGTAGTCACGTTCCGTGTGGCCAACATATACCTGTCTAGGTCGACCGATAGGCTCTTTGTTTTCACGCATTTCTTTCCATTGCGCAATCCATCCTGGAAGACGGCCTAAGGCAAATAATACAGTAAACATATCTGCTTTGAAACCTAATGCACGGTAGATGATACCTGAATAGAAGTCAACATTTGGATAAAGTTTTCTATCGATGAAGTATTGGTCATTCAATGCTGCTTCTTCTAATTTCTTAGCGATATCCAATACAGGGTCTTGCACACCTAATTTTTCCAAAATATCGTCACATGCTTTTTTGATGATTTTAGCACGTGGATCAAAGTTTTTATACACGCGGTGACCGAATCCCATTAAACGGAAAGGATCGTTTTTGTCTTTCGCTTTAGCAAGATATTTTTCGGCATCACCACCGTCATTTTTAATAGCTTCTAACATTTCAATTACCGCCTGGTTTGCACCGCCATGCAATGGGCCCCATAATGCATTAATACCTGAAGCAACTGATGCATAGAGGTTTGCATTTGATGAACCTACGATGCGAACGGTAGATGTCGAACAGTTTTGTTCGTGATCAGCATGCAAAATCAGCAACTTGTGCATAGCATCAATGACAACTGGATCGAACGTTTTTTCGTCGTTAACTTCTCCGAACAACATATTCAGGAAGTTGTCGATGTAGCCAAGGTTATTTTTAGGGTATACAACAGGGTGTCCTAATGATTTCTTCTGAATCCAAGAAACGATCGTTGGCATTTTTGCCAAAAGATTGATGATCGTTTGATCCTCTTCTTCATCTGTTAAGTTTGGATTTAAAGATTCTGGGTAAAATGCCGATAATGCACCAACTAAACAAGAAAGTTGTCCCATTGGATGTGATTTGGAAGGAAATCCAGCGAAGAAATTTTTCATGTCCTCGTGGATCATCATTTGCTTTTTGATGTCAGCTCTGAATTTTTCCAATACCTCTTTTTTGGGAAGCTCTCCATAAATCAACAAATAAGCAACTTCCAAGAAAGTCGATTTCTCTGCCAATTGTTCAATGGGATATCCTCTATATCGCAATATGCCTTTTTCACCGTCAAGAAAAGTAATCGCACTCTTCGTAGCACCCGTATTCTTATATCCTGGGTCTAATGTAATAAATCCGCTTAGATCTCTTAATTTGGAAATATCAACTGCTTTTTCATTCTCAGTACCGACAACGACCGGAAGGTCATACGAAGTTCCGTCTAAATTTATAGATGCTTTATCTGACATGTTTATATATTATCTTATATCTGATTTGTTATGCTAATCTCACAAATTTAACTATTTGATATTTAAAATTGAAAGTTCTTTTGGAATTAAAATGACACGACTGCGTCATTTTGGATAATATTCACGAACTATTTACCTAAATAAGCAAATTATGTATACAGATTTAACATTATCTTATTGTGCACGACATTAATCTATTTTCCGCTGGGCTACCTTTCCCTTATCTTCAAAATTCCCATTTTTGCCTGATCCGAAGAAAGGAATGATAACAAAGCAGACGATCACGATCGAAGTCACCGTCAGTATCCCGGTTGTCCATAGAACTTTATTGAAATTTTCGGCATCTAATAGCCGGATGCCCCACATTCCTAAAAGGAAATAGGTAGCAATGAAAAGAATCACCAAAGTGAATAGTATACCAAATATATATTTCATGATGAGTTATATTTTGTTGAGGATCTGTTTCTTAAGTGTGTCGAATTCTTCTTGCGTAATGATATTTTCACGAAGTAGCAGTTGCATTTTTTGGAGTTTTTCGACAAAGTCGCCTCCTTGTTGTATATGCTCTTTGATCTCCTCCTTTTGAAGGTCAAACTGCTTACCCAGTTCCATGCCGACGCCAAGTTGTGCTCCCACTCCCGCAATCCCACCTTCATTCTTCGCGGCGTCTCGAAGCGCACGTAATTTTTCTAATTCAACATAGCTTAGGCCTGCTTGTTGAGCGGCTTGATTTTGTGTCGTCAGGTCGGCAATTTCTCCAATTCTACGTTGCGTATTCGCATCAAATTGGGTTCCTAAAATTTTAAAATCTGTAATGTCGAGCCCGAGATCTTTAAAATCTTGTTCCACCGCAGTCTTGATATCGTTGGATAGTAATGCTAATTGGCTGTCAATTTCGTTATAACCTAGCTTCTTCTGTGCAATCTGCGTCGTAATGTGTTGGGGAATGCGATTATTGAGGATGTCCTGGATCACCGCTGTGCTGACCGTATTTTGATTGGCTACAATGTTTTTATAGAAATGCACCGGTTCATTAATGAGGTAAGAAAATGTACCATTCAAGCCGATTTCTACGGGTAAGTTGTAATGAGGGTCGATATATTTTATTGGAGATCCAGTTCCCCAGGATTGATTCACAATAGCTGCCGTACGAAAAAAGTAGATATACAGTTTGTGTTCGGATTCGAAATTTTGCCGTAGTCGTGCTAAGGTAGTAAAAAATGGATGGTTGTCTGTTTTGAGGTTATACGTTCCAGGCTCTGTGAGCAGGTTCTCACCTTTTCCTTCATACACAAGAATGCATCCCTGCCCTGGAGCGAGGATTAGTTTGCTGGAATTTTTGATCTCATTCCTTTCGGATGGAAATTTATACCATAATAATCGAGGGTCTTGGTTTTTCCACTCGATAACTTCAGAAAGTTGTTTGTTAAAAAGATTAAATAGTCCCATAGTTATTAATTTAGCGTGTCAAATTTGGGATTATACCCTTCAAATTTGTTGATTTGTTTTCCATTATTATCAAAATAATAATAATCACTCGAGCCTCTTACGATAAAGCCGTCTTTTAACAGTGTCCCATTTCCGTAGATGGACTTGAGGTCAGTAGTGAACGTTTTTTGTATAGCCCCAGTTGTGATGTCCAATAGTTGGATCTGGAAAGGATCGTCTTCAGCTGGTGTTGGCTTATAGGCGATAAGGAGCGTTTTGTCATTTTGGGCGACCACTATAGGCTGAAAGTAAAGTCTGCCTGGCGTAAAGTCTTTGAAGCTAATCAAACGCGCTCCTTTAAATTGCCACGGATTGATTAATACCTTTTTATAGGGATCTCGGTCCGTAAAAATGCCCGATCCACCATAATCCTTATCCCAAGAAAACCGCGGGGTATCTTTTGGATATCCATATTGATAATGGTAAGTATACTGGATCAACTGAATTTTTTCCTCTGGATAATAGCTGGACTTACTTGAAAAAGTGAACTCCGTTTTTGTCGTTGGATTAGGTAGTTTCTTTCTTCTTTCCTCATAGAGCATTTTATCCGGGATAGCCTTATTTATTAAAGGGTAATAGGCCAGATTTTGACCTTCATTGTTGATAATTTGATAAGCGGAACCATAGTCTTCATACTTAAATTCAACTTTGGCTATGCCGGTACTTAAGGATGGGGCATCTTTTACATAATTTTCCAAAACACTCTTATACGTGAGCGTGTTTTTGTCGAGTTGATAGATGTATTTGGACTTGACAATGATGTAAAGGTTTTGATCTTCAAATACCTGAAGTTTAACGTCGCTGCTCGATAATTCAACAGGAGTATCCATCAATGCTTTTACCCATTCTTTTTTACCTGTTTTAGGATCAAAAAGCCCAATGTATACCTTGTTGTCTTTGGCTGAATCCATTCTTTTCCTAAATGTTCCTACATTACCAACGACCACCACATGCGGCGTATTATTTTTGTCCATGAATAACGTATTACTCGCATAGTTCCATTCAAGCGGCTCTGCCTCTTCTTTCTCGTTCGCTGAGTTGGAACCACTATAAGTCGAATAACTTGGCTCAGGCTTCTTGGAAAAAATAGCACTGATCGCCCCGATGATAAACATGACCGCGATAAATCCAACCACGGCGAACAGGACAATCCGTAGGGCTTTATATTGGTCTGTATTGTTGCGCGGATAGTTGTAGTTGTGATTGATATTGATATCGTCGCTATCGAGAAAAAATTCTGTTCCGCAGCTGTCACATTTATAATAATCAGGACGTAGTGTGGTGATTTTTATACTCCCACAATGCGGGCATTTGATCGCTTTAATATTTTTAGCCATTTATCTTAATTGTATTTAACTTAAATCATCTTCTTACTTTTTATGCTTCCAATCGATCGGATTGCATTGAATTTATCCAGTTGATTTTTTTCTTTCCAATGGAGGACACGATTTATAGTGAATTTAGAATTAAAATAATCCTATAACAAATTTTCTGCCAGCTAACTTATATTCGTGGGATTTGAGTTTAAATACGCAGGAAATGAGCCGTTTGTTTTTTTAATCAAGGAAGACTGTGGTATTACTGCTTATTTGTAAAACAAATAAAAATACTTTTGGTATTTACGAATTATTCGTAGATTAGTGAAAGATTAGATAAAGTAGATATAGGCATGGAAAAATTAACAGCACAGGAAGAACAGGCAATGCAGTCGATTTGGAGTCTCAATGGTGGATTTATAAAGGAGATCTTAGATAATATCAAAGGTGAAAAGATGCCTTACACCACTTTAGCTTCAACAGTAAAGAATCTGGAACGTAAAGATTTTGTGAAAGCAGTTCGTTATGCCAACGCCAAGCGCTATGAACCAATGGTGAGTGAGGAAGATTATAAAGCGAAATTTATGAATTCCTTTGTCGGTGATTATTTTAAAAATTCCTATAAGGAGATGGTATCTTTCTTTGTGCAGGAAGAGAAATTAACAGCTGATGAATTAAAGGAAATTATGGACATGATTAAGCATAATAAATCTTGATAGCATGGAAAGCTTACTCACCTATATTATACAAGTCAACCTGTTGTTGGGTATTATCTATTTAGGATATATTGGATTATTGAAAGGACTGACATTCTATGTGCTAAATCGCGTTTACTTTTTGGCCGGAGGGCTGTTTGCTTTTGTATATCCGTTTCTTGATTTAAAGTCTTTGTTCGTACAGCGCGGGTTGAATATGGGGTTGGTAGGCGAGCAGATTTCGCTTTATATTACTAAGCCTGAAGTGCAGCAACAACTGACCTTGGGAAGGTTGGTGGAAATTACATTTATGGTTGGTGCAATGGTGCTGTTAGCGAAGTTTGTATTTCAATTATTGAGTTTATTGCGGATTCATCTGAATTCTAAGTCCGATCAATGGCGGACGTATTTATTCCGGAATGTGCTTATTCCGATTGTTCCATTTTCGTTTTTGAATAAAATATATGTCAATAAGGGACAGCATCAGGATGCTGAACTGAAAGATATTTTTAAGCATGAGGATATTCATGTGAAAGGTCTTCACAGTGTGGATATTTTATTGTTTGAAATGATATTGGTATGCTGTTGGTACAATCCCTTCGTTTGGTTGATGCGTAGGGCTATTCGTCAAAATTTGGAGTTCTTGACTGATCAACAAGTCTTAGATAAAGGTGTGGACAAGCAAGCCTACCAGTACAGCTTATTGAACGTGTCTAAAAAGGGGGGCTCGGTGGGATTAAGCAATCAGTTTAATTTTAAACTTTTAAAACGGCGTATTGTGATGATGAACAAGAAACGATCATCGAAAATAGCGCTGAGTAAATATGCCTTTCTTTTACCGGTATTTTTATTGACGGGAGCAGCATTTACAGTAAGTAAAGCCGAGGGAAGTATAGAAGGGGTCGTTGAGCAGGTAAATAAAACAAGGGTTATCCAGCTGGGCAAGGACTTACAAGTTGATGTTGCTTTGCCTGCAACGATAAGTAGCAAGGTAAGTAAGCCTTTAGCGGAAGATTTGCTTACCAGGCAAATGACAAAAGGTACCTTGAAGCCAAAAGGTGTAATGGATACGATTCATTTTCGGACAAATATGAATTCTGTAAAGGAGCCTCTCTATATTGTGGAAGGAAAAGAGGTTAATTCAAACATGATGTCGGCAATTCCATCATCGGAAATCGAATCGATTAATGTAATTAAGAATAATGGTAAGGCAATATATGGTGAAAAAGGGAAGAATGGTGTTATTCTTGTCACGTTGAGAAAAAACGGTTCACCTATGGTAATGAATCAGCCCTTTACTTTTACTTATGATAAAAAGGACGATGCGGTTAATGTTCCCAAGATTAAGATGAATGGAAACCCTACGAAAGTTGTTGTGGCGAGCTATAAATCTATAAATACGACTGAACCGGATCTCAAAGGCCGAACGGAGGGAATCTCTGGAAATATCATTGGGTTATCAGATGATGGGGCGAGGAAAGCTGCTGTCCGCAGTATTGAGTTTCGTGGAGTTAATGCATCTAAGGAAAACCCTCTACTTGTGATCGACGGGAAAATTGTCGAAAACGCCCAGTTAAGTGGGTTAGACCCGAATACAATAGATAACATATCGGTTTTGAAAAATAATCCTGCTACTGCACGATATGGCGATCAGGCGGAGAATGGCGTTGTCATTGTGACCACTAAGGCTTATGTGAAGGAGCATCCTGAAGCATTATCTTCTGATGTTGAGGATCGTTTGTCAGGAAAAGTAAAGAAAGTAATTAGGATCCAGTTGGATAAAGAAAAAGGTGAAGCGCTTAAAAAAGAAAAGGAGGAATAATCCATTCAAATCGGGTTGTGTACAATAATAACACAACGCCGACGCCTAATATAAGGTCTATACACAAGAAGCGCGTAAGAGTTACACAAAAAAAGCCGATCTAGTCGGCTTTTTTTATTTCGTATTCAGATTTGTCATGGTTAGCTCGATGCCGATATTAACAAAACTCTGGATCATTTTGACGGAATGGTCTATTAAAGCCGGTAATTCTGCTTGTTCATCTTTATCAAAAGGGCCAAGTACATAATCGACCTGTCTGCCTTTTGGGTAGTTGTCTCCAATGCCAAAACGTAAACGGGGATATGCTTGTCCACCGCAAAGCTTTTCAATGGATTTGAGTCCGTTATGACCAGCGCTACTTCCCTTAGGCTTCATGCGTAGTGAGCCGAAAGGGATCGCCAAATCATCTACAATTACCAATACATGCTGAATTGGGACTTTACATTGTTGCATATAATAATTAACAGCCTTTCCACTTAAGTTCATGTAAGTCGTAGGTTTAATGACGGTGATATTATGCCCTCTTTGCTTAAATTCACTATAATAGGCTAATTTTAGCAAGGAGAAGCTAGCACTGGCCTGTTTAACAAGCTCATCGGCAACCATAAAACCGATATTATGCCTTGTGTCGGCATATTCACTGCCAATATTGCCTAATCCAACGATAAGATAATTCATGATGCAAAAATAAAAATTTTAGTAAACAAAAAAAGCACCGAATTCCGGTGCTTTCTGCAGTATCTTAAAATCTTGTTCAGATTATTTTTTACCACCTTTAGTTGCTTTAGCAGCTTCTTGTTCAGCTTGACGCAATGCACGAGACATGATTACTGATACGATTGTATCATCAGCATTGTTCAATACTTTTGCGTTTTCCAATTGAATTTGACCCACACGAACTGATTTACCAACCTCTAAAGATTCCATTGGTACTTCAATTTCTTGCGGTAAGTTTGCAGGTAAAGCTTTTACGCGTAAATTACGTAATTTTTGAACTAATTTACCCCCCATTTTAACACCTGGAGATGTTCCTGTCAATTTGATAGGGATATTCAATGATACTTCTTTATCATCAAATAACTCTAAAAAGTCAACGTGAGTAACTAAGTCAGTTAATGGGTGGAATTGTGCGTCTTGAACAATAGCTCTTTTAGTTTGACCGCCAATGTTTAATTCAACAATGATTACGTCAGCAGTGTAAAGAACTGGTTTCAAATCAGCTGCGGATACAGAAAGAGCTGTTTGCTCTGTACCACCGTAAAGTACTGCTGGTACTAAGCCTTGGTAACGCAATTCTTTTGCATCTCTTTTCCCTACGTTCTGTCTTACAGAACCGCTAATAGCAATTGATTTCATCTTTAATTTTTTTATAAATTTGAGGTGCAAAGATAAGTTAATTTCTGATATTATCAAAAAAATGATGCTGCTATTCTTTCGAAAACAGGCACTTATTCAAGATTATGAACTTTTCCATTCTCATGATTATACCTATTCTAATTTACTGATTAGCTCAATGTAAGACCAAATTGATACCATTTCCTATATTAAAACCGAAATATGACTCTTTTAGTACGGAAATAACAGGGGGTTAATAGGGGTTTTACCCCTTGCTACCCCCCTGTTGTCTCCTTGGTAATGTGGGAATTGATATAAATTAAGTATTGTTCACTTATTCACAAACTAAAAAGCTATTCGCCTAGGGCTAAAAAAAGAAGAACCATGCGAAATAGTATTTTTAAATAGTTGTTGCTTTTAGAAAAGGGTGGGGAGCCATACAAAAAAAAGACCCTGGTCGTTTCGCTAAATGCTTCACGTACCAGAGTCCAATATTTAATAGCTAATCGCAACGCTTATTCTACTTCAAATAAGTCAGAAATAGAAGAGTGTTGATTGACGCTTTTTATGGCTTTCGCAAATAAGTCAGCTGTGGATAACACTTTGATTTTGGTCGATTGTTTTGCTTTTTCTGGATCCAATTGAATCGTATCCGTCACGATCATTTCTGACAATACAGAATTTTCAATGGTTTCATAAGCTTTTCCTGATAGCACAGCATGCGTACAAACTGCTCTGACAGATTTTGCGCCGTTTTCCATAATCAATGCCGCTGCTTTTGAAAGCGTACCGGCCGTATCACAGATATCATCGATCAAAACAACGTCTTGACCTGTAACCTCACCAATGATCGACATCGATTCGATTTCATTCGCACGCTTACGGCGTTTATCACAGATAATAACTTCTGCATTGAAAAATTTAGCAAAAGTACGCGCTCTGTATGAGCCGCCCATATCTGGAGAAGCAATTGTTAAATTCGGAAGTTTTAATGATTTGATATAAGGAACGAAGATAATAGAGCCATCCAAATGGTCAACAGGAATATCGAAAAAACCTTGGATTTGAGCTGCGTGAAGGTCCATCGTCATGATGCGGTGAATGCCAGCAGCGGTCAACAGATTAGCAATCATTTTTGCGCCGATAGCAACTCTTGGTTTGTCTTTTCGATCTTGTCTTGCGAAACCAAAGTAAGGGACTACCGCTGTGATGTAATGCGCTGAAGCTCTCTTCGCTGCATCTGTCATCAATAATAATTCAAAAAGATTGTCGGTAGGTTGGTTGGTTGATTGGATAATGAAAACATCGCTTCCGCGAACTGATTCATTGTAGAATGGTTGAATCTCACCGTCGCTAAAACGTGATAATGTTTTGTCTCCTAGTGGTTTCCCGTAAGATTGTGCGATTTTTTCGGCCAGTTCTGTAGTGCCAGAACCTGCAAATAGTTTAACCGTGTTGAATTGCAAAGGCATGGTTTTGTATATTTATGTTGGGTTGTTGTATTGTCGTTTATTCAATATTTTTATTCCCTGACTATTTTTTAAAGTTAAACGTTAAAAAAAATGGATTGTTTTCACAATCCATATATGCTTAACTTTAAAAGTTGTCCGACCTGGATTCGAACCAAGACAAACAGAACCAAAAACTGTCGTACTACCCTTATACTATCGGACAATGTCTCTAAAAAGCCAACGTTTCCGTCTTTTTCTTTTTGACGACGCAAAGATAGAGATTTGTTTTAAAAATCAAAATGCAATTTAAAAAAAATCTGAACCCTTTTATAAATATAAGCCTTGCATATAACGCAGAAAAGGCTTGCATTTGCAAGCCTTTTCTATTGTTTGTTGTCCGACCTGGATTCGAACCAAGACAAACAGAACCAAAAACTGTCGTACTACCCTTATACTATCGGACAAACAATTCAAAGGTGTATGCTATCGTGATGATGTCGTTCACATTTGATGAAGCAAATATACGGACTATTCTTATTTCTGCAAATAAAAATATCGTGTAAAGCGCATTTCGGCTGATTTTCAAATAAATAATTTTTGTTTGACGCTGAAAAATCTTTACATCAATCCTTTTTCAGTGCTGTTGTCGGTCAATAGAAGTATATGCGTGCAGTTTTATATACTTTCTTTACACTTTCTTTACAGCCAATATTGGTTCACATAATGAAATTGTTTCAGTCAATATGTGTTAAAAAATCAGAATAAAGTTCATTTCTTATTAACTTATCCTTATTTTCGAGCCGTATTAATAATACTTTTTACAGTTATCATTTTATGAACTATACTAAAATCAACAATCTTTTAGGATGGATATGTGCGCTAATTGCAACTGTAGCATATGTCATGACTGCCGAACGATCGACGAGTTGGTGGGATTGTGGTGAGTTTATCGCTTCAGCCTTCAAGCTTCAAATTGTGCACCAGCCGGGAGCACCTTTATTCTTAATGATTCAGAATATATTCTCCAACCTTGCTGGTGGAGATGTGACACGAATTGCGTTCTGGATGAATGTCGGATCGGCGGTATGTAGTGGTCTGACCATTTTGTTTTTGTTTTGGACAATTACAGCCTTAGCAAAGAAAATCGTTGTAAAGGGTGTTGATGGATCGTTTACGTCGACCGATTTAATTAAGATATTTGGTTCGGGTGCTGTAGGAGCATTGGCCTATGCTTTTACAGATACCTTTTGGTTTTCTGCCGTAGAGTCTGAGGTTTATGCCATGTCTTCTTTATGTACAGCCGTAGTATTTTGGGGGATTTTAAAATGGGAAAATCATGCCGATGAGGCTGGTGCGGACCGCTGGTTGATCTTTATCGCCTATGTGATGGGCCTTTCTATCGGGGTACACTTACTCAACTTATTGGTAATTCCCGCAATTGCTTTAGTGATTTATTTTAAGCGTTCAAAAACAGTAACTTCTTCGGGAGCAATAAAAGCTTTCTTAATAGGTGTCGTTGTTTTGGCCCTCATTTTATGGGGTATTATCCAATATACGGTGAAAGTGGCAGCTTATTTTGATCTGTTCTTTGTGAATAGTTTGGGCATGGGTTTTGGGACAGGATTTAATCTGTTCATGATTTTAGCTGTCGCTTTATTTGTCTATGGTATTTGGTATTCAATTAAAAAGGTTAAACCCATGTTGAACCTAATTTTGATCAGCACTGCGTTTATTGTTTTTGGTTATAGCTCTTTTGCCATGATCATGGTACGCGCCAAGGCAAATCCAACCTTAAATAACAGTGATCCGGATAATGCATTTTCTTTTGTGAGTTATCTTGGACGTGAGCAATATGCTAGTGAACCGCTTTTAAACGGACCTACTTTCGATGCACAGGTAGTTGATGCTGAGCCTACGTATACGTACAGAAAAGATAAAGACAAGTATACCAAGGTGGAGAACGGTATGGACTATAAATACGATAAAACGATGTTTTTCCCTCGTGTTTATAGCAATCGAGATGGGCATGATGGATATTATCGTGATTACTTAAAAATTCCGGAAGGTCAGTCGCCGACTTTTGCCGATAACCTCAAGTTCTTTTTCAGTTATCAGATCGGACATATGTACGGCCGTTATTTCTTGTGGAATTTTGCCGGTCGTCAGAATGACCAACAAGGTCAGGGCTCATTTACCGAAGGTAATTGGCAGGCGGGCATCAAGCCGATTGACCAAATGCATAACGGTGGACAGAATGCCATTCCAGATTCATTGAAAACTGATCCTTCGAACAATAAATATTATTTCTTGCCTTTGATCATTGGTTTAATCGGTGCATTCTGGCATTTTGGAAAGAGACAACGTGATGCGGGAATTGTGGGTCTGTTGTTTTTCTTTACAGGATTAGCAATTGTATTATATCTAAATCAAAGCCCACTCCAACCACGTGAGCGTGATTATGCGTATGCCGGTTCATTCTATGCCTTTGCCATTTGGATAGGGCTTGGGGTTTTCGCTATCGCGGATTATTTAAGCAAAAAAGTGGATGGTAAAATTGCCGCTGGTGCCGCTACAGTAGTCTGCCTATTGGGCGCTCCGGTATTGTTGGGCTTCCAGAACTGGGATGATCATGACCGCTCGGAGAAAACAACTGCCCGTGATCTTGCTAAAAACTATTTGGCGTCATGTGCACCTAATGCGATTTTATTTACTTACGGTGATAACGATACTTATCCTTTATGGTATGTTCAGGAAGTTGAAAATTATCGTCCGGATGTACGTGTCGTAAACTTAAGTTTATTGAGTTCGGACTGGTATATGCGCCAGATGAAACAAAAAGTGAATCAGGCCGAGGGTTTACCGATCAATATCGACGATGAAAAATTCAAGAAAGGTGTTCGCGAAGTGCTTTATTATCAGGATATGAAAGTTCCAGGACATGTAGATCTGGATTTGATCATGCAGATTTTATTGTCTGACGACCAGAAGAACAAATTGGAATTGAGAGGTGGTAAGTTTGAAAACTTTTTGCCAACCAAAAACTTTAGTCTTCCGGTGAATAAAGAATCTGTTCTGAAAAATAATGTCGTGCCTAAAGCATGGCAAGAATCTATTGTCGATACCATGAGCTGGACTTACAATAGAAATTATGTTTCTAGAGCGGAGTTGTCGATATTAAACGTATTGTTAAATAACGATTGGAAACGTCCAATTTATTTTGCAGCAACAGTTCCAAATGACAATTACCTTGGCTTAGATAAATATTTGGTGCAAGAGGGTTTTGCATTGCGCTTAATGCCTATTGCAACTCCTGCAGGTGCAGAAGGTACATTGGTCGATACACAGTCTGCTTACAAAGACATTACCACAAAATATCAATGGGGTAATATGGCACATGCTTCTTACTTGGATCCAGAGTCTTACCGGATGATTACCATGATTACAAATACAGTAATGGGTGGTACGGCGACACAATTAATGATGGAAGGTCGTAAGGATGAAGCGCGTAAAGTTGCCGTCGAGACTTATGAAAAGATGCCGAAGCGTGTTTATCTAATGCGCGATATTTTGGGGTATATTCCAATTATCAATGTATTGTATGAAACAGGAGAAACGAAACGTGCAAATGAGATCGTAAACCGTAACCTGAAATTTATGACGCAAAATATGCGGTGGTATCAGGATATTGCACAAACGAAGCCGGAGCTGGAATATTCTAATATTGGTACAGCTTTACGCGCATTGGGTGCCTATAAGAGCATTTTGGCTACCACATCGGAAAAACAGTTGCTACAGCAGGTAACCGATTTGGAGAAATTATATAAACAACAGTATGGTGTTGAGTAATTGTTAGCGATACCATTTTAAGATAAGGGCTGCCCTTTGCTACAGATATTCAAAACAGAAATTTGTAGCAAAGGGCAGCTTTTTTTTGATTATTTTTTCTTAGCTTAAGGGCTTATAAACCGACCCGAATGAGGAGGAGATTCTTCTATGGAAAAGCTTATTATACAGATGTGCCTAGTAATGGCGCTTTTATATTGTCTTTATAGTTATCTAAGAAGGTGTCGAGTGCGCAATAATGAAGCAAGTGATTTAGAATGCCGGATGTAAGGTGTTCTTTTGCCAATGAAAATCATACTAAACAAATAGCATATGAAACGTCAATTAAAATTGTGGGATGCAGTGATGCTGGTCATGGGGTCGATGATCGGGAGTGGTATTTTCATTGTATCGAGCGATATGATGCGGCAGCTGGGGTCCGGATATTGGTTGGCAGTGGTGTGGTTGTTAACGGCTTTGGCAACGGTCGCTGCTGCAATCTGCTATGGCGAATTATCATCGATGTATCCAAAGGCTGGTGGGCAATACACCTATCTGACAGCAATATTTGGGAAACCTATCGGCTTTTTATATGGTTGGAGTTTATTTACGGTCATTCAAACAGGGACGATAGCAGCGGTAGCAGTGGCTTTTGGTAAGTTTACGGCCTATCTTATCCCGCAGTTGAATGATGCTCCACCACTGTTCCAGCGGGGGGAATTTAAGATTACCTGGATCCAGATTCTCGCAATGGGCGTGATAATGCTGCTTACCTTTATTAATACCCGGGGAATTAAAAGTGGAAAAACTGTCCAATCTTTTTTTACTTCTGCAAAAATCATTGCTTTGATTTTGTTGATTTTAGGTGGTTTGTTCTTGATTAAACAAAATCATTTTTCGGAAAACATGGCTTACGGCTGGGATTCTTTCCAGAATTTAAAAGGTGTAGGCTGGTCGCAGATCTCTGGAGGCGCTTTGATGGGAGCATTAGCTGCTGCAATGGTCGGTTCGGTGTTCAGCAGTGTGGCCTGGGAAAATGTAACGTTTGTTTCCGGCGAAATTGTCAACCCGCAGCGTAATGTTGTACGCGCCTTGGTAATCGGTACAAGCTTGGTCATGCTGCTCTATATCAGTTGTAATTACATTTACCTGGCGGCTTTAAGTAGAGAGGAGATCGCTTTTGCTGCCAATGATCGGGTCGCGATTGCGGCCGCTGAGAAAATATTAGGTCATAGTGGTACAATAGCGATGGCGATTTTAGTTATGATCTCGACATTTGGTTGTGTCAACGGACTTGCATTGTCAGGAGCGCGTGTTTTTCAGACCATGGCCAAGGATGGTTTGTTTTTGAAACAGGCAATTCCCAACAACAAGTACGATGTGCCGGCAAGATCATTGTGGCTACAGGGAATTTGGGCTTCATTACTCTGTTTAAGCGGCCAGTACGGGAATTTGCTGGATATGATATCCTTTGTAATTGTGATATTCTATATGATCACGGTACTCGGTGTCATTATTCAGCGTGTTAGAAGGCCCGATTTAGAGCGCTCCTATAGGACGTTCCTATTTCCGGTTACACCAATTTTATATCTTGTAATAGGTACGGTTTTTTGCGTGTTACTGATTATTTATAAACCGCAATATACCTGGCCTGGATTTATACTTGTCTTGATCGGTGTGCCTGTGTATTTTTTTGCACGGAATAATAAACCTGTCGAGCGTGATGAGTAATGTTCATGTATGACAGGTCGATGCTATGGTATTTTCTGTAATTAATTGCTAGTAAGTGTTATATATGCTCGAAAAAATCTGTTGATATGCTGAAGTAATAGGTTTGCAAATTTTACGGAAAGCGAGATATACTGTGTTTAAATTACTTTTTAATAATGTGCCAATGGGATGCAAATAGTGAAATTAATTGCCGCTCATGGCGTTATTTCTATAAAAAAAGTGTAGCTTTGCTCAAACATTCCCATAATGAAACAGTCGATTTTATTAGACGGACCAAAATTTCAAATCACAATTCAAAGACTATGTCGTCAATTGATTGAGAATCACGGTGATTTTTCAAATGCTGTCGTCATAGGTATTCAACCCCGAGGAACTTTCTTAGCGAGACGTATTGTCAAAGAGCTCGAACAAATGATCGGTAAAGAGATTTTAGTTGGCGATTTGGACATTACCTTTTACCGCGATGACTTCCGCACAAAAGGAAATGCTGGTCCACTCTTAGCAAATAGCACAAATATCAATTTTATTGTAGAAGGTAAGGAGGTCATTTTTATAGATGACGTCTTATGGACAGGACGTACTATTCGTGCCGCAATGGATGCTGTACAGGCCTTTGGCCGTGCAAAACGAATAGAATTGCTTGTTTTGGTCGATCGTAGATTCTCCAGACAGATTCCTATTCAACCTGATTATATCGGCATACAGGTCGATTCAATTGATTCGCAAAAAGTAATTGTTAACTGGAAAGAGTCAGATGATCAGGATAGCATTATCCTGATTACAGAAAAGAAGACGTCAGCTGGCGATTAATAGAAGTGCTTCAACGTTCTAAAGTCTATTTTGGCCTTGGGAACGAGTACTTTCAATACAAAATGATTAGTAAATATTTGAATACGCTAAAATGTCATCTGTAGCAGAACAACTAAGTACCCGCCATTTATTGGGGATCAAAGATCTAAATGAAAACGACATCCAATTGATCCTGGATACAGCAAGTAATTTTAAAGAAGTATTAAACAGACCGATTAAAAAGGTTCCTTCCTTACGGGATATTACAATCGCCAACGTTTTTTTTGAAAACTCTACGCGCACACGTCTATCTTTTGAACTTGCTGAAAAGAGACTCTCTGCAGATATTGTTAATTTTGCAGCATCATCGTCCTCCGTAAGTAAAGGAGAGACGCTGATAGACACCGTCAACAATATCCTCGCGATGAAGGTTGATATGATTGTGATGCGACATCCTTATGCTGGTGCAGGGGTATTTTTAAGTAAGCATGTGGATGCGCAGATTGTCAATGCAGGTGACGGAGCACATGAACATCCGACACAAGCTTTACTGGACTCTTTTTCAATCCGCGAGCGTTATGGCGATGTGGCTGGTCGAAAAGTTGCTATAGTAGGCGATATCACCCACTCACGGGTTGCGCTGTCTAATATCTTATGTCTTCAAAAGCAGGGTGCGGAAGTGATGGTCTGTGGACCGACTACATTAATTCCGAAACATATCACTTCATTGGGTGTAAAAGTGGAGCACGATTTGAGAAAGGCGCTGAATTGGTGTGACGTAGCAAATATGTTAAGAATTCAATTGGAACGCCAAGATATTGCTTATTTCCCATCATTAAGAGAGTACTCCATGCTTTATGGGCTGAATAAAGAGATTTTGGACTCTTTGGATAAACCCATCACGATTATGCACCCTGGACCAATCAACCGTGGCGTCGAAATCACATCGGACGTTGCCGACAGTGAACACTCCATTATTTTGGATCAGGTTGAAAACGGTGTTGCTGTACGTATGGCTGTCTTATACTTATTGGCAGGACAACGCGGATAGACGGTATTGGCTTAAGAAATATTATGCCTGACTTTATTTTTGTCGGGCATATTTTTTGTGCAAAATTTCCGTTATAATACAGTATTATTCACAGATGTTAATAACTTTTGTGTAAAATAGCTCAATTAAAGTATAATTTAGTAGAATGAATAAAACTATCTCTTTAGCAGTGGAGATTTGAATTGAATTTCGATAAATTTGAAGCGATCCTAAGCACCTATAAAAGGTAAGGAGCATTCAATATACTCGCATTTCAGAGCAATTTTATCAGGGTTTGGGAGAAGATTCATTTACATTTGCAGATAAATAACATATTAAGGTTTCACATATTATGTATAAGAAGATTTACCAGGTGGGAGTTGCATTAACCGTTATGGCGACGCCAGCATTAGCGCAACAGACAGAATGGCAACAAATCAACAAGGCGTATAAAACGGGAATGGAGTTGTATGAACGCGGAAAATTTAGTGCCGCTTCGGTGCAATTTGATCGTGTTGAAGCTTTGCGGACAAAATCCAATTTGCAATTGGATGAGACAGAGGAGCTTTCTTTATTGAAAGAAAATGTCCGGTATTATCAAGCTGTTTGCGCCTTGGAATTAGGGGAGTCGGATGCCGAAGATCGTTTTTTGAAATACATTAAAGATTTCCCTGTTAGTGCAAATGCGAAAGCAGCTTACTTTCAGATCGGTAAATCATACTATGCTAAAAAAGACTACGTTAAAGCGCTAGAGTGGTTTAACAAGATTGATAGCAAAAATCTTGCGGGTAAAGAGAATGTAGAGTACCGCTTTAAGTATGGTTATGCTTCCTTTATGACAAAAGATTATAAGGCCGCAAAACCTTTATTCGAAAGCTTAAAAGATCAGAAAACAGAATTTCAGGAGGCATCTATTTATTATTACGCTTATCTTTCGTACCTAGACGCCGAATATAAAACGGCGTTGAATGAATTTGAACGTCTCAACGGATCTAAGCAGTTCGAAAATAGCTACCCTTATTATATCACGGCTTTATATTTCTTGGATAAACGCTACGACGATGTGTTGGATTATGCATTGCCGATTTTGTCGCGTACAAAGCAAGAAAATGAAACAGAGATGTTCCGTATTGTCGCGGCGACTTACTTTATCAAAGGCGACTTAAAAACATCCAAAGCGTATTACGATAAATTCCAGGCACAAGATCAAGGTAAAACCCAGAATAATCAGGATAGCTACCAAATCGGTTATATCGCTTATAAATTGAAAGATTATGATAAGGCGATCACTGAATTGGAAAAGATGACCGATCCAGATGCTTATTATCAGTCTGCGATGATTACCTTGGGGGATGCCTTTTTGAAGAAAGGCAATAAGCAATCTGCACGTAACGCATTTTTCCGTGCTTCGAAGCTGGATTTTGATCCGGCAATGCAAGAAGAGGGCTTGTTTAACTATGCGAAGCTTTCATATGAATTAGAATTTCACCAGGTCGCATTAGCTTCGACACAGGAATATCTGAAAACATATCCAAAATCGAAACGTTTGGAGGAAGCTAAAACGCTGCTTGCTGAAGTGTTGCTGAGTACAAAGAATTACCGCGAGGCAGTAGATATTTTGGAGTCTATTCCTAAACGCGGGAAAGAGGCAAACGCCGCCTATCAAAAAGTAACCTATTATAGAGGTTTGGAGTATTATAACGAACGTGCTTTTGAAAATGCAATCTCCTTATTCATGCGTTCTGAACAGTTTCGTTATGATGAGGAAATTTATGCTTTAGCAACGTATTGGAAAGCAGAAGCGATGTATGAAGTTCGTAAATACGGTGAAGCTGTAACCAATTTCAATAAGTTTCTACGTTTGCCTGGAGCTAGTAAAACCGATGTGTATGGTTATGCCAATTATGCTTTGGCCTACGCTGCTTTTCGTAATGGTAATTATAATACTGCCGCTAATTATTTCGAGCGTTTCCTCGCCTCGGGTGGCTCAAAAGGAATAGAGATGAATACACGTAACGATGCCATCGCACGTTTGGGTGACTCATATTTCTCTTCTAAAAATTACGGCCGCGCTTTAACAGAATACAATAAATTAATCTCTTCTAAAGCACCTAGCCAGGATTATGCATTGTTCCAAAGAGGTATTATCCAAGGGTTACAAGGTGATAATAACGGTAAAATTGCTACGTTAAATGCTGTTATTGCGCAATTTCCGAACTCTAATTATGCCGACGATATTGCCTTTGAGATTCCTTACACGCGTTTCTTAATGGGAGAAAGTGATCAGGCCATTGCTGGACTCCAAACCATGGTGGAAAAATATCCGCGCAGCAGTTATGTACCACGTGCTTTGGTAACGATTGGTCTGGTTCAGTATAATCAAGATAACAATGATGCTGCGCTGGCAACATTCCAACGTGTGGTCGATCAGTATGCTTCAACGGACGAAGCCAGACAGGCTATGCGCTCCATTGAAAATATCTATTTGGACAAGGGCGACGCGACTGGTTATATCAAATATGCAACAGGTACCAACCTTGGTGATGTTTCGAAATCAGAGCAAGATTCCCGTTCATTCTCCACCGCGACAACTTTATTTTCTAGAGGAAATTATAAAGGTGCTGTAGAAGCTGTAAATGCGTACTTCGATAAATTCCCAAAACCAAATCAAGAGAAATATGCACGGTTTATCCGTGCCGAAAGTAATGCTGCCCTCGGAAATACAGAGGATGCGTTACATGATTACAATATTATTTTGAATGACTGGACTTCCCCCTATACAGAGCGCACGCTGATTTCTGTCTCTAACTTGTATTTGAAACAAAAGAAATACAATGAGGCTACGCAGCTATTGAAAAAGCTCGAGCTTACTTCTGAATACAAATCCAACTATGGTTTTGCGATCAACAACCTGATGGTTTCTTATTATCAAATTGGAGATTATAAAGAGGCATTAAATTATACCAACGCGGTTAAAAATTACGAGAAATCTTCGGAAGAGGAGATTGCAAACGCCTACTTATATGCCGGTAAATGTTACGTAAAGCAAAATAAGAAAGCTGAGGCAATGAAAGAATTTAGTTTAGCTGCATTGAAGAGCCGTACGGTTTATGGGGCAGAAGCAAAATACAATGTTGCTTTGCTGCAATTGGAAAATAAACAATATGATGCTTGTATTAAAACGGCAATGGATCTGTCTGATAATTTCTCTTCGTACGAATATTGGGTTGCGAAAAGCTTTATTACGATGGCTGATGCTTATGCAGGTAAAGGTGATATCTTCCAGGCCAAAGCTACGCTTGAATCAATTGTGGATAACTATGACGCGAAAGACGATATTTTGCCTGCAGCAAAAGAACGTCTAAATAAATTGAACAACAAAAAGAAATAGGATATAATGAAGAAGTTGCAAAATAGAAACGTGAAGAAATATACTTTAGCAGCGCTTTTGATGGGCGTGGGATTGAATTCTTTTGCACAAGAAACAGGCAAGAAGAATGATCCTGAGAAACCAGTCACTATCGATTCTTTTGATGTTGTTCGTGATTATAAACCCATTCTTGCAGATGCTGTGAAAATTCGGCGCAGTCCGGATATGACCAATAAAAGGGAATACCAGCCCAAGTTGACCTACAACAATATTTTGGATAAGAAATTGGATATCAATACTGGATTGAAACAGTTAAATGTGCAGGAGATTCCTTTCGCACAACCGTTTGAGCATAGTAGCAACTATGTCAAGTTTGGTATCGGTAACTATAACAGTATCTTGGGCGAGGCTTATTTAGCTTCTGAACAGTATGAAAATACGCGATTCGGCTTATTTGCAAAGCATCTGAGCCAAAAGGGTAATATTGACGGACAGAAATTCAGTACACAAGATATTGGTGTTTTTGGCCGCCGGGTGTTGGATGCGGTAACAGTAAAGGGTACGCTTGGTTACAATCGTTATGGTACAAATTTCTATGGTCAGACTTTCGATCAATCGGGAACAACATTGTTAAATACAAGTCCAGATAAACAGACATTTACTGATATCTATTTAAATGGTGAACTATCAAGTAATGTAGATCCCAAAAATGAACAGGCAATAAGCTATTCGGCGAAAGTTGATGGCTATTTGTTTAAAGATGCCTACAAAGCCAAAGAAAACTCAATTGCATTGTCCGGTTATCTGAACAAGCGTTTAAGTGCATTTAATGTCGGTGCAAATGTGAGCGTGACGATGAACAACGTGAAAGATAGTGCTGAAGTAAAGAATCATTTAGCCGTAGTCAATCCGTATATTCGTTTTAAAGGCGATAATTATAACGTTACCTTGGGGGCAAATTTAACTTCCGAATTTGGTGATAGCTCACGGTTCAATATTTTTCCTTCAGTAGAAGCTGATTTTGCTTTGGCACCTGAATATATCTCTTTGTTTGCCGGAATTAATGGGGGCGTAAAGCAAGCTTCTTTCCGCAGCTTTGCGAAAGAAAATCCTTATTTGGCCCCGAACGCTAAAATGATAAATTCGATTGAGAAAATGAACATTTATGCGGGATTAAAAGGAAATGCAGGAGCAACTTTTGGTTATAAAGTAAAGGTATTCTACAAACAGATCGAGGGCTTGCCTTTATTTAAAAATAGTGCATTTGGCGATACCCAAAATGGTTATGTTCCCTGGGCATTCGATGTCGTTTATGATGGCGTGATCAATAAGGCGAAGCATATGGGATTTGAAGGTGAAATTAATGTACGCCTTTCACAACTGGTTAATCTAGGAGGTAGGGTGTATATCGACGATTATAATTTGAGCGATGAAGAGGAAGCGTGGGGATTGCCAAAATTCCGCATGCAGGCCAATGCGCGTTTCAATATTTCTGATAAGCTTTTCGTAGATGCTGAACTTTCTACTCAAGGTAACACGTATGCATATATCTATGATTATAATACAGATGGTAGCCGTATTACCGACAGTGGTCATAAGGCAACAATCGCTTCGTTCGCTGATCTTAATGCAGGTGCAGAATATCGGGTCAAAAAGCAATTTGGTATTTTCGTCAAAGCAAATAATATCTTTGGAAAAGAATACGAACGTTATATGTATTACCCACGATTGGGCTTCAATGTAATTGGTGGTCTTAATTATTCGTTTTAACGAATTAAGATTATAAATTTGCATCTTAAAATAGTGCGCAATGAATCTAGGCAAAAACATCAATAGTTTATTAAAACGTTATGCGGAAGTATACGTGCCGGGAATAGGTGTGTTCAAACGAATTCATTCTCCGGCTCAGTTCGATAAACAGCATAATGTATTTTTGCCGCCAATTTCCTATGTCGAACTTGACTATTCTGCGCAGCATGGATTTAATATTGTTCATTATATTCAGCAACAGGAGAATTTGGGCCTAAGTCAGGCGCAGCAGATTTTATCGGATGCTGTTGATAGTCTGAGAGCTGATTTGGGCCAGTTTGGACAGGCTAAACTGGATGATCTTGGCCTATTGATTAGTTACGGTTCAAGCTTAGTATTCAAACCTTTGGACCTATCGGGTTTCGACTTCCAACCTGTAACGAACCTTGTTTCACCAGAGATTGAAACAGTTGTTTCTCCTTTGGAAGGCGAAAATGAGCATGCGGGACCAGTTTTGGAAGAAGAACCTATCGTAGACGTCGCTCCTCAAGAGGACCCTGTTGAAGACTCTATTCCAGATAGGCCTGATGAAGATGAAACGGTGGTGGTTGAAGAAGTTATCGAAGACGAAGCTGAAGCGGCAGATGAACTGGAAGCGGTAAAGAGTACGGTTGTTGATGAGCCTGCACAGGTGACTGGATTAACAAGCAATCGCACCGATGATGTCGAAACCGAAGGATCTTCGGTAACGGAGGACAAAGTTCAGCAGTCTGAACTTGTGAATGCACCTATGGTGGCTGATAACAATCAATCTATTACTCCAAAAGCAGAAACAGATTCAAGCAAGGAAATAGGTGCTATAGCGACGGCTAATGCCAGCTCGACATCTGCACCAAATATCTATGAAGAGGAGCCACGAAATTCAAATGCGGTCTGGTATTGGATGACTGGAATTATTGTGCTGGCCATGGTTGCTGTAGCGGTCGTTTATACTAATCCAGCGTTGAAAGATTCGTTATTTGGCTCGAAAAAGCCTGTTATATCAGCCGCAGATACACTTGCTCAAAAGCGGCCGATTCTAGCTGCTGATACCATGACCAATAGCGCACAAGTAGATAGTTTAAACAATGTCGATTCATTGGCTAAGCTTCAAGTGAAAGATTCTATTGAAAATACAGCAACTGTACCATCGAGTAATGGAACGGCCAAACCGACGGCTTTGGACGCAAACCCGGTGATCAAAGAGTCTATCCCCGTGGCACAGCCAAGATATCAGGTTGTTATTGGATCTGCAAAAACTATGGTAAGTGCCGAACAAGAGGCACAGCGTTTGCGGGCAATGGGCTATAAGACAGCACGCGCCGTTGAAGGCAAGAATAAAAAGGATAGAAAGAAAATTATCTTAAATACTTATATGACTAACCAGGAGGCTCAGCTAGCAAAAAAATCGGTGGTTAATAAGATTAAGGATGCTTGGGTAGATCCCTTGTAGAAGTTGAAACTATATAAAACTATTAATAATTATGTCATTAGTACAGGATACAGCAACAGCTGCTGTGGATTCATTTAATCAAGCTGCGCAACAACCGTTACCTGCCGCCGCAAGTACAGAAAACATGAGTTTGATCGATATGATGATCAAAGGGGGATGGATTATGATTCCAATCCTATTGTTGTTTTTTATTGGATTAGTTATCTTTTTTGAACGTTATCTGACCATCCGTCGTGCCGCAAAATATGATAATAGCTTAATGTCGCAGGTGAAAGCGAATGTACTGTCTGGAAATCTGGATTCAGCCTTAGCGGTGTGTCGCTCAAGTAACTCTGCATTGGGGCGTATGTTGCAAAAAGGTTTATTGCGTGTAGGTAGACCGATCAAAGATATTGAAGGTGCCATCGAAAATGTAGGTAAGCTGGAAGTTGCCAAATTGGAGAAAAACATTAATATCTTGGGTATCATTGCCGGTATTGCTCCAATGTTGGGCTTCGTGGGTACGATTTTTGGGGTAATTAAGATTTTCCATGAGGTTGAATTAGCAGGTGGTATTGATATTGCTTCTGTTTCAGGAGGTTTATATGTGAAAATGGTGTCATCTGCATCCGGTCTTGCCGTTGGTATCTTAGCTTACTTGGGTTACCATATTTTAAATATGATGGTCGAGCGTTTAATTTTGCGTATGGAAACGGATGCAGTAGAATTTATTGATTTATTGGATGAACCAGGAAGATAATGAATTTACGAAGTAGAAAAAATAAACCATCTGCAGAGGTTCATACTTCAGCGCTGAATGATATCATGTTTTTCTTGATGTTGTTCTTCCTGTTGGCCTCGGCAGTGTCTAATCCTCAAGTTGTCAAGCTCTTGTTGCCAAAGTCCAGCGCAGGAGAGCAGTCTGTTGCTAAAAAGACCGTTACGGTTTCGATTACCAAAGATTTAGGTTATTTTATTGACAAAACTCCAGTTCCTATAGAAGGGTTGGAAGCTGCAATCCAATCACAAATGGCTGCCGGAGAAGAGTTGACAATTATGCTTTACGTCGATAATACGGTTCCTATCCAAAATGTTATTTCTGTAATGGATGTCGCGAATCGATTGAAGATTAAAGTGGTATTGGCAACAGAACCAAAAAAAGATAAATAGGAACAATTAAACTTTTTTTGTTTAATGGTCAGCTATTAATATAGGAGATTAATGCGATGAGATATCATCTTCAACATGAAGAAAATAATTTCCCCAAGGCATTGGGGATATCGACTTTGGTCATGGCATCGTTGCTTTTGATTGGTTTTTTTGTGGTGTTTAAGGCGGAAGAACCTCCTATGATAGGTATGGGAGGGCTTATTGTCAACTATGGTACCTCTCCAGAGGGCATGGGTGATGACTATATGAGTGTCGAAGAGCCTTCCGTGGATCCGAACGCCAATAATGAGCGTCCTGACCGTATCGATCCTGTGGAAACTCCAACACCGACCCCAACCCAACAGGTTGCTGAGAAGGCAGTCGTCACGCAAGATCTGGAAGATGCTCCTGCGGTTACAAAGACGGAGAAAAAGGTGGTGTCGAAAGCACCAGAAACAACCAAAGAAGTCAAAGAGGTGGCTCCACAGGCGAATGCTAAAGCACTTTTTAAAGGCAATAAAAATAACGGTACTGGAGCAGGTGATGGCACAGGAACAACACCGGGTAATCAAGGTTCCAAATTAGGGGATCCCTTGGCAAGTAATTATGGCGAAGGCGGATCTGGAAACGGCAATATGATGTTATCCATTGAAAACCGCAGCTTCACCCAGAGACCAAGTATCGACGACAATGGACAGCAGGCGGGAAAGGTTGCTGTAGAGTTCAGAGTCAACAAGCAGGGAGTTATAACGTATGCGCGTGCTGGTGTGAAGGGAACCACAATTACTGATCCTTCCCTATTGGAAAAATGTGAGCGTGCTGTTAGAGGTGCTCGGTTGAATCAATTGCCGAATGCGCCAGACTCGCAGACAGGACGGATTGTATTCAATTTTAGATTAAGATAAAAATCATTCCCATGAATGCTTATAATGAGGCAATCGAGTATCTGTATACTCGATTGCCTATGTTTACAAGGGATGGCGCCTCAGCCTTCAAAAAAGACCTTGACAATACCATCAAACTTTGCGCTGCTTTGGACAACCCACAGCGAAAATTCAAAACATTACATATTGCCGGTACAAACGGAAAAGGATCCACCTCCCATATGTTGGCCGCTATTTTGGCCGAAGCAGGATATAAGACAGGTCTCTATACTTCACCACATTTACTGGATTTCAGAGAACGTATTCGTGTCAATGGTCAGTTATGTGAGAAAGAATTTGTTGTTGATTTTGTCAGTACCCATCGCGAGCTTATAGAAGAAGTCAGTCCATCGTTTTTCGAAATTACTGTAGCCATGGCTTTTGATTATTTCGAGAAGAATAAGGTTGATATCGCTGTCATTGAAGTCGGCCTTGGTGGGCGTTTGGACAGCACCAATATTATTCAGCCTTTGCTGTCGGTAATTACCAATATCGGTTTTGATCACATGAATCTTCTTGGTAATACACTGGCGGAAATTGCTGCTGAGAAGGCGGGAATTATCAAAAGAAATACACCTGTCGTTATTTCGGAATATGCTGAAGAGACAGCTGCTGTATTTTTGGATAAGGCAGCGCTTGAACGTGCACCGATCCAATTTGCTTCTGACAAGTATGCGACACAAATGATGGGCGTGGACCAAGATTATTTGACGGTACAAGCGACAGATACTGCGGGTCATTCAGTAGACTACCAACTGGATCTAAAAGGTTCCTATCAGGTCAAGAATCTCGCTGGCGTCCTCTTAGCTGTGGATGAATTGCGTAAACAGGGCTTTGCGATCAGTGATCATCACGTTCATGAAGCCTTGAAGAAAGTACAAACGACCACAGGGATCCAAGGACGTTGGCAACAATTGTCTAAAGAACCTTTTGTTATCTGTGATACGGGACACAACGAAGACGGAATTCATGAAGTGTTGAAAAACCTGGCGTCTACAAACTATGATAAGCTTCACTTTGTCATTGGGGCGATGCGCGATAAGGACTTAACACATATGCTCCCTCATTTGCCCAAAGACGCAACCTATTATTTCTCTGCTCCGGATATGCCGCGTGCACTGCCAGCTAGTGAATTACGTAAAGAGGCTCTTGGATTTGGATTAAATGGGCTGGACTTTCCGAGTGTCACGGCCGCATTTGATGCAGCAAAAAATGCTTATCAGCAGGGCAATCTTATTTTTGTGGGTGGAAGTAATTTTGTGGTTGCGGAAGTGCTTGCTGGTCTGCCCACTGAACAATAAGAATTGACATTGTAGCGAAATCTATGCTTTGGAAATACATAGATCAAAAAAGACTTATCACTCGATAAGTCTTTTTTGATCTATTGTCATTTATCCTTAGTCATTTACAGTCAATTCACCGCGGATATCCTTCTCAATCCAATAAGCAACTTCTTTTTGATCCGCTAGTTCGCCCTGAAGATACATCAATTTGGTTACTGCAGCCTCAAATGTGAGGTCATATCCATTGAGCACGCCGATGGATTTAAGTCCCTGTGAGGTTTCATAGCGCCCCAATTCGACCGATCCAACTTTACATTGAGAAATATTCAGGATATTTTTACCCTGCTCAATCGCTTCCTTTAGTAAATCCAAAAACCACGTGTCAGTGGTGGTATTTCCTGAACCGAATGTTTCCATCACAATGGAGCGGACATCGGAGTTTAATACCGCTTTGATTGTTTCCGCAGAGATTCCGGGGAATAGTTTCAATACCGCGACCCTATTATCGAGTTTTGTATGCAAGATAAATTCTTTATTTATATTGTTCAATAAAGCATCTGTATTGTATTTGAGGTGAATACCGGCTTCCACTAATACGGGATAGTTTGGCGATCTAAAGGCTTCAAATTTGGCCGAATTATATTTAAATGACCGATTGCCACGGAATAGTTTATTGTCGAAAAGAATACATACCTCCTGTATGATAGATACGCCATCTTGTTTTGCCGAAGCAATTTCAAGGGCGGTCATCATATTTTCTCGGGCATCTGTTCGGATTTCGCCAATAGGCAGCTGGGAGCCCGATAATATAACCGGTTTTTGAAGTCCTTCGAGCATAAAGCTCAATACAGATGCCGTAAACGCCATGGTATCGGAACCATGTAAGATCACAAAACCATCGTAATCTGCATAGTTATCCTTAATAATTTGTGCCATTTCAATCCATATTTCGGGCTTCATGTTGGATGAATCGATAATGGGTTCGAAAGAGTGCACGGTGAGTTTATAGTCTAAGCGACTTAAATCGGGGAGATTACGTTTGATCAATTCAAAGTCGAAAGGAACGAATGTTCCTGTCTCATCTTTAACCATACCAATGGTCCCACCTGTGTAGATAATAAAGATATTATGCATTGAGTGTTGAAATTATATACCAAATATACGTTTTGAATTTTCTGTTGTGATTTCGGCTACCTTTTCGATGGAAATCTGGTGAAGGTCAGCTACTTTCTGTGCGATGTAGGTCAAATAGCTGCTTTCATTTTCTTTACCTCGGAACGGTACAGGAGCCAAATAGGGGGCATCTGTCTCTAAGACAATGTGTTTTAAATCGATTTCTTTGACCACCTGATCTAAGCCTGCTTTTTTAAAGGTGACGACTCCGCCAATACCCAAAGCGAAACCTAACTCGATGGCCCGATTGGCCTGTTCAAGGGATCCTGTAAAGCAGTGCAGGATGCCAAACAATTTGTCGTCGTGAAGTTCTTCCAGTAATTCGAACAATTCTGTAAAGGCTTCACGGCAGTGGATATCGATCGGCAAACTTAATTCCTTGGCCCATTGAACCTGCGTCCTAAAAGCTTTTTTTTGAATTTCAAGCGTGCTTTTATCCCAGTAAAGATCCAGTCCAATCTCACCTATGGCATAGACTTTGTAAGTTTCCAACCTTTTGCGGATGATTTCTAACTCTTCCACGTAGTTTTCCTTCACATCGCAGGGATGTAATCCAAGCATGGGAAAACAGTGATCTGGATAAGCTGCTGCAGTGTCAAATACGGGTTTTATAGAAGCGCTATTTACATTCGGCAAAAAAAGACGTTGGATATCATTATCAAAGCAACGTTGGAGATTTTCTTGCAGTTTTGTCGTTCCTGCATGGTAATAAATGTGTGTATGTGTATCTGTAAGCAACATAGTTTTCTGCGTGGCGGCAGCGGTTAGGGTAAAACTTGTTTTTATTATTATCGAATAAAGTAGTACGCTTAATTACCAAAATTTCAATTCGATCTCCAAAGATAACTTATTAATTAGCAAAAATGAAAAATAATAGTGGATAACTGCTCAAACATTGGATTCCATTTTTTGCTTCTTCGAAAAAGCGATTTTTTGAGGGGTGCTATGGGTGCATGAATGCCTCATTGATGCATGTTATTCGCGTTGACAAGAATATTGAATAAAAAGAGTTAGCCGTCAAACATACCGTTAGATTTATTGTTAAACAGATAAGCGAGGCGGTTATTGTCCTAATTTTATAAGAGTTAATGGATCATATGATGAATAAGAAGTTAAGCCTGGGTTTATTGACTTTGGCATCGGTTCTGTTTTTAAACAAACTACATGCGCAATCCTGGATTGACCCGTCGGTAAAAGATATTATTCAAAAAGCTTTTCAGACGAATAAAGAGTTGAAATTGAAGGCATACGAAGTTGATAAAGCACGTTTGGAAGCCGAGGGTGTAAAAGCAAATCGGCTGCCCCATATCTCCGCACTCGGATTATACGGTTATGTGCATAGCAATGGGAGCGTTGATATTCCGACGGTTAATATTCCATTACTAAACTTAGGGTTGTTTGAAGGAGCAACGGGATTTAGCCTACATGGCCAAGCTGCTTATGCAGGCGTGTCTGTGAAGCAGATTATTTTCTCGGGGCTGCAGATTCCGAATGGAATAAAAGCATTGCAGGAGAAAGCTGTTGCCCAACAGTACCTGGAATCAGCGAGCCGGGAAACACTTTCAAAAGATATTATTGCTTCTTTCGATCAACTGATGTTGTTGGATGAAGTTGATAAATTGATCGTGGATTCCGAAAAGCGATTAAAGAAAGAGCAAGAAAAGGTGAATAAAGCCATTCAAAATGGACTTGCAATACCTTATGATCGCGATAAACTGAAATTGGCATTGTTGGAGCTGGAGGAAAAAAAAGTGGAGCTTTCGGGCAACCGCGACCTGTTGTGTCAAAAGCTTGCACAGGAAACCGGAATCTCTTCTCAGAAAGTTGGTGGGATCCATTATATACTCAAACCTATATTTTTGTCGGAGCTCCCCGCCGATGTTGAGCAGCGATCTGAGCTCAAAGCACTGGATGCTTCATCCAAAGCTTACGAGTACGTGTACAAAAAAGAAAAAGGAGGGGCGCTTCCTGCGGTCTTTGCCTTTGGATCCGCAAACTATCTGAATGTATTCAACTCCAAACTCACGGTGAAAGATCAACCGCTATTTGGTACAGTCAACTTACCGCTTAATTCCATCAAGGGGAGCCCCAATTTAATGGTCGGGGTAGGCGTCAAATGGGATCTCTACACGGGCGGCGAGCATCTGAATAAGATTAGGCAAGTTAAACTCGATCAACATATCAATACGACCAAACGGGAAGATACACAGGAAAAGTTAACGCTATTATTGAGTAAGAATACCGTCACTTACACAACCGGCAATGAAAAGCTGAAGGTTGGCGAACAGCAATTAAAAGTCGCTGAAAATAATCTTTCTATGGCGGTGAAGCAGTATCAAGCTGGATTGATAGATGTTACAGCATTATTGGCTGCCGAAAACGATTGGTACAAGGTCAATTTAGGCTATTTTAATAATGTGTTGCAGCAACGTACTGCAGCAGTGGAGTTATTGCATACATCAGGAAAATTATTACAAACCATACATGAGTAAGATGAAGAATTTATATGGGATATTATTGCTGTTTTTCCTAGTTTCTTGTGCAAATCAAGACAGAGAGAAGCCTATTGAAGGGAAAGTGGAGCGTGAGCAGGTGACGGTTGTGACAAAGGTTCCGGGGAAAATTGCGAAGCTTCTGGTTGAAGAGGGTGACTTTGTGCATGCGGGTGATACCTTGGCTATTTTAAGTATCCCGGAGGTAGATGCGAAAGAGGAGCAGGCAAAAGGTGCGTTGCAATCTGCCGATGCACAATATAACATGGCCATCAAAGGTGCTACAAAAGGGCAATTGACACAACTTCAGGCAAAAGTAGATGGTCTTAAGGAACAATATGAATTTGCGAAAAAATCAATAGGTAGGCTGGAGGCCCTTTTGCAGGACAGCCTGATTCCGCAGCAAAAGTACGACGAGACCTACGCCAAATATCAGGGGGCCAAAAATCAATATCTCGCTGCTCAGGCTGAACTTGCTGAAGCTCAAGGGGGAGCTAGAAAAGAACAGCAGCTTATGGCTTTGGGACAGAAGGAACGTGCGCTCGGAGCGGTGTCTGAAGTGAAGGTTGCTGCGGGGGAAAAATATATCATTGCCCCACAAGATATGAGCGTGGAGACCATTAATCTGAAAGTTGGTGAACTGGCGATGGCAGGTTATCCGATTATTAATGGCTTTCTTGATCATTCAACCTATTTTAGGTTCACATTGCCTGAAAACCAAATTGGAAGATTTCAAAAAGGTGCTGCTGTAGAAGTGGAAATCCCTTATTTGAACCACAAAATAGTTAAAGCGAAAGTGATCAGTATTAAGGCGTTAAATTCGTATGCGAGCATAGCCTCTGCCTATCCCGATTTTGATCCGCAACAGGCTGTATTTGAGCTAAAGGTTGTTCCTGAGGATAGTGCTGGCGCTAAAGATTTATTAACCAAAACGCTTGTGGTTCTACATGCGAATTAGAGGGTTTAAATGTGAAAAAAATTATAGAATTAATCCAACGGGAGTTTAAACTCTTCTTCAATAACAAGGTGCTGCTGATGCTTTTTCTCGGTGCGCCAGTTTTGTACGGCATCTTGGTGGGGCATGTCTATCAACAGGGCAAAGTGACGGAGATGCCGATCATTGTTGTCGATGAAGATAATAGTCCCTTAAGCAGTTCCTTCATTGATATGCTTTCCGATAATGAGAGTATCGACGTTGCCCGTGTATTGCCTTCTCTTTTTGATTCTAAAGATATTGCCATGCAGTACGAAGCAACAACCATTGTACATATTCCCAAAGGCTTTGCTTCTGGAGTACAGCAAGGCAGGTTGCCCGAAATGACTGTTTTTGTTGATGGAGCTAATACATTGACCTCCAACACGGCGATGATGGCGGTGAATGTTTGCGCTTCAACACTTAAAGCGGGAATCCAAATTCAGGCGCAGATGAAACGAGGTGTTCCTGCCAAAATCGCTGCTCAACAATATGAACCTTTTAAAACAACCTTTGTGAAGCAAAATATTCGAAGCGGCAATTACCTCTATTTTATGCTGCCGGGGGTTTTAATTACGGTCTTGCAACAGGTATTGCTCCTTGGCTTGGCTTTGTCTTTTTCGTCAGAGTTTGAAGGTAACACGTTTCCGGATCTTGTGCGTAAAATCGGTAATCCTATCGGACTTATTCTTGTAAAGATTTTTCCATATATATTGATGTCTGTAGGTATTTTAATTTTATATTGGGGTTTTGGTCAGTATTACCGTATGCCTTTGCAAGCTGATTTTGGCCGATTTGTGTTGTGTACATTTGTGTTTTTACTCGCTGTGTGTTTTATTGGTGTGCTGGTTAGTATATTACTGCCATCGCAGCTGAAATCGACAGAGGTTCTTATGGTGATTGCAACACCCGCTTTTATTCTGAGTGGATTTACCTGGCCATCCAGCCTGATGCCGGAATGGGTGCAGGCGATTGCCAATGTTATTCCGTCTACACATTATCTCCGGATCTTTAGATTGCTATTTATACAGCATGCGGAAAATTACCACACCAATAAAGCACTTGTTTCATTGACCATCATTATGATCATTAGCTTTACGTTGGCTGTAGTTATCCTATGGATGAAAATAAGGAAGATTAAAAGGACGATTAAGTCATAAAAATCTTGTACAATAAAAAAGCGGTTTCAACTTAATGAAACCGCTTTTTTTATTGTATTAAAATATACCGTTAAATTACTTTTTCGTTGCTGGAGCTGTTGTAGCTGGAGCAGTCGTTCCCGTAGGTGCTACCATACCAGGAGTTGTTGCTGTTGGCGCTGGAACTTTTCCAGGTTTGATATCCAATACTTCTACTTCAAATACTAAAGGAGCGTATGGAGGAATTATACCAGAAGGGCGATCGCCGTAAGCCAAAGATGAAGGGATTACTAAAGTTGCTTTCGTTCCTTTGTTAAACAATTGAAAAGCTTCAGTCCAACCTGGGATTACTCCGTCAACACCTAATTGGAATTTTAATGCTTCGTAAGGACGTTGTGCATTGAAGATTTTCTCTTTTTTAGCTACATCAGGAAGGTTTGTATCAAATACTTTTCCAGTGGTCAATGAACCTACGTAGTTTACATGGACAGAATCACCTACTTTAGCATTTGCGCCTGTTCCGGGTTTCGTAATTACATATTGAAGACCTGAAGCTGTTTTGGTTGTTTTCAAGTTTTTATCCTTGATGTATTTTTCCAATTTTGCAGGCTCTGCAGTTTTATGCTTGTTCAATTCTTCTTCAAAGTATTTCTGAACTTGTTCACCCAATTGTTGATCGGTCAACTTTCCTTTTTTGAAATGTTTTTTGACCTTTATCGAGTAAATGATGAATTTATCCGCGAATTCTGGTTTTGGTTGGTGTGTTTTAGCAGCCATAGAATCCAAGTTGATTTTGAAAACCAAGCTATCGCCTTCACCTACGTATTTGAATAAACCTGTAGGGTCACCTGGGTTTTTTGCAATAATACTATCTGGATATAATTGAACGATCTGAGGGACTCCCATGTCATAGGTACTCTGCATTGTAGAATCTCTGTCCGTTTTCACAACCATGTCAAGTGCTAATAAATCGCCCGATACCGCTTTTTCTTTTGCATTATCATCTACGATTTTATACTCAAGACCGCCTTCAGCCTTTTTGAATTTTTGGCATGACGTCATCAAAAGACCGGCAGCCGCGAAAAATAGAATTGCTTTCTTCATTTTCTAATGTATGTTACTATATCTTATTTTGTTAATATTTCTTTATAATTTGGTAAAATCGATCTGAATTTGGTAACCACCGCTTCTAAGCTTTCTTTTGAATTACCACCTGAAGCATTAAGATGCCCACCCCCATTAAAATACAATTTACAGATCTCATTGCAAGGAACTTCTCCAATCGAACGCAAAGATAGTTTAATTTGTTCATTTCTGTCAATAATTAAAGCTGCCAATCGAATTCCTTTAATAGAGAGTGCATAGTTGACCAATCCTTCCGTATCACCTGTGATTACTTCGAACTGAGTGAGGTCCGTTTTTGTCACATGGATAATAGCCGTATTATATTCATGGATGACTTCCAATCGATTAAGCAAGCAGAATCCTAAGAATTTAAGACGGCTTTCAGAGGAACTATTGTAAATCTCTTCGTGTATCGCCCAGTTTTGCGCACCACAATCGATGAGGGTTGCTATAATACGGTGGATTTCGGCTGTGGTAGAACGAAAGCGGAATGAACCGGTGTCGGTCATAATACCCGTGTAAAGACAGGTGGCCATGTCTGCACTGATATGTTCCGAATCTTCCATCTCATGGGTTAGGAAGCGATAGATCAATTGTGCTGTAGCTGCTGCAGATGGATCCCAAAAGGCATAGTCTTCAAATCCTTCTGGATCTAAATGATGATCAATCATGCATTTGATTCCTTTCGCTTGGCGAATGGGATCGGCCATGTCGTGAATACGCGCAAGGCCATTAAAATCTAAGCAGAAAATGAATTCAGCCGCATCAATCTGTTGATTGTGCAGATTCATATCCTGCGTATAAATTTGTACATTTTCTAAGCCTGGCAACCAATCCAAAAAGGCAGGAAAGTCTGAAGGCACAATCAGATTTACGTGGTGTCCTTTTGCGACCAACCAAAAATATAACCCTAACGATGAGCCTAATGCGTCTCCATCTGGTTTGTAGTGCGTTGTAATTACAATACGTTTTGGTTTAGCCAATAATTCTTTTAATTCTTCTGATTTTAGCATAGTTATATTAAGTCTGCAAACCTACTATAAAAAAATTAGATTAGACAAATTTTTTGTAAAGATCTTTTCACACCTTATTGCATTTGAGGGTTGTTTTAAAAAATTGATTTCCAGTGTTTTAAAACTTATATACATAGACTTTAAAATCGCGCTTCATACAGATTAGATAATTGGCATTGTCGCCATAGTTAATTGGTCCATAATAGAACTTCGAGAAGCCTTCTACCGGGAATCCCTCCTGAACCAAACCATCAGACCCAAAAACATAAATCATGCGGTTGTCAGTACCAACCCCTATGATGTCAGATTTTCCTATTCGTTTAAAAAACAACGGTCTATTACTGGCATCTTCGATAAATTTATATTCAAAGTAGGAAGAAGAGTCTCGTGCGCTATATGCATTCAGCTTGTTTTTGGACAGTATGACAAAGTCTCTATCAGCACCACCGCTAATATCTTCGAAATTAAAGAAAGCATCTCTGCTCCATTCGCCTAATTTAATTTTTTTTGCATCACCCTCAAATGGTACTTTGAAAATACTGCCTTTATTGTCTGCTAAATAAATGAAAGAATTTTTTTCATCGGATGCAGCCATTAAGCCAATTGGATTTTTGACACTTTCCCCATCCGTATCCAATGTCTTTTTACGGATAATTTTACCGTTTTGATCAAAGAAATAGACCGAAGCCGTGCTTGTACCTGCAATGATGTAATTTGTCTGGCCCAAGGTGGTGGTTTTTAAATCAAATATAATTCGGCCATCCACAGAATTGTTTTCAAAGCCTTCTACTTTTTTACCAGCTAAGGTATACGCCAAGATTCGATCTGTCGCTGGAATGTAAATGCGTTGTTCTTTATTGAAGTTAGCGAGTGTGGCTCCGTAGGTTGCCTTCGCCGGTAGTTCAACCGAAAAACCGGTCATACTTTTCCCATCGGGCATAAAGCGGTACAATCGGTTTTTTGTTACAGCGATAATACTGAGATCCTGTAACTGTATAGGTTCGCCCAAAATTTCACCTTGAAAAAGGTTTTGCCACAGTTCTTTTCCATCCGGAGAGAAGGCGTGTACGGTATGATCTTGTTCTTGAATCAGGATAAATTTGTTCTTTCCATCTTGATCGAAAATCCAAGGCTTATTAATAATCCGGCTTTCGAGCTGCACCGTCCACTCAGGTTTGCCCCCCAATCGCGTATCGCTTTTAAAGAGGGCGTATAAACTGGAGGAAAATGAGCCTTGATTGCCGCTGAGCTGATAGGACCACGAATAAAAATTCTGAAAGCCATATTCCTCCTCATCTCTAAAATTCTTTGCAAACTCGGTTTTTAAGTTACCCAAAATAGTGCTCTTACCCGCTTTAGGTTCTAAATAAAATGTCACATTACTACGACTGTTCTGTAATGCTGCATGATTTTTGAAAATCGCCGTTCCCGACAGAAATTGCTTCTCCTGGAAAGATTCGCGATAGTCTCTCAAGATCCCTGTTCGGCTGGCTATCACCATAATATTGTCAACAACGGTGAAATAGGGGCGGTTAAAACTCTTGAACGGTTCACCAAAGAGTGCATATAAAAGATTCGAATATTTAAATTGATAGATCGAATCGCCAACAGCAGTACTGAATTTTTTGAGGTTATCTGCAAATTGTGTCGAATCTGAAATACTGATCAAACCGATAGCATCCTGGTTGTCCAATTCTGCAAGCGCAAATTCATCATTGAATATGGGAGCGATGATACTGTCAAATGATACTTGACTGTCGTCTTCAAAGTTTTTTATGCTCTTTGCTAATCGACTGTCTTCTTTTTGTTGTACAAATAAAGCTTTCAATCCACTGCGAAAACTATGCGGATCTGAAATGCTAAAGTCGATATAAGATGCTGCATTTTTAGGAAGATAATTACCCAATGCCTGCACCTGAGCGGTCTGTGTAGCAAATAACTGTAGGTAGCTATTTTTGCTGTCCGTAAGTGCAGTTTCACCTTTAAAGATAAATGCATCCTTTTTAAAATTCATGTTCCAGGAGGTTTGTCCTTTCAGCGAATCGATTAAGTTGAGATAAGTGCCAAATTTGGATTTCATCAATATTCGAGCAATTTGCGACAATTGTTCATTGAAAAAATAGAGACTTAGGGGAGTGTTTTTATTGTTGTGATTGACAAAAAACTCAATCTGTTTTGTATTTATTTTCTTTACATTTTTGTCGAAGATCTGAGCGAGTACTTTTTTGGAATAGCTAGCAAAAATAATTTCGTGAAAATACGAGCAATAAAGTGTACTGTCTTTAGTGCCTTGGTTAAGCCCATAAAATCTGTGCCCTAAGGTATCAAAGGGTTGTATTTTATAATTTTTCCCGACGTTGCCAAGTAACGTTGCTAAGGTTTTATTATCTAAACTTTGCCCCACCTGGACGCTATACAAAGGTGTAATTAGCTCTTTTTCCTGATGAAAAGAGAGCAGTATCTGCTGTCCTTCTACTAATGGTGCAAGCTGATCATTCTGCAATAAATCTTCTTTCAGGCGTTTGAGGTGACTGAAATTTTGCTGGCCAATAATTGCTTTAAAAAGCTCATAGTCGTTAAAGATCGTATCCACCGTTTGATCATTTGTAAAGGAAGCAATAGCTAATGTATTTTCGGGAAGGTATTGTAAGGCTTTAGAATCTTGTTTGTTATTTTTATTAAAATCTCCGAAAAGGTAGATCGTGGCCGCGATGACCGCGATGAATAATATCACAGTGATGATGATTGTTTTTTTCATCCTTTTTATTTTTTTCTATGGCTGATAAATTGATTTATATCGTTGCTAACTTAACGTCGATATGATTAATGTAAATTTCATCAGAACAAATATGTATGAGTACGCTATTTCCGCAGGCAATAGCGTACGTTAAACTCGAATTTTTAATGGCGATGAAGCATTCATGAAGCCAATGTTTCTCATGGAGATAAAATCATTGTACGTCTTTCAATAACCCATTGAGCAGCATAATGCTCATGAAGACCCATACGTAGAAACAAACCTAATAAAAATATATGGGAAGAGATAGAAAATCGTGCCTATAACGCGCCTTTGTAATATAAATTTAACAAAAAATTCCTTATTTTGATCGGTTTTTAATACATTTATCGCTAGAAACTCATTTTCAGCATTCAAATAACATAATGAATAAGAAAATCATTTTAGCCGCTTCTTTGTTGGGAGCGTTAGCTGTAATATTAGGTGCCTTTGGTGCTCATGGTCTAGAAGGAAAGGTAAGTACATATCATATTGAAACTTGGAAAACGGCCAATCAGTATCATTTCTATCATACCTTTGCTTTGTTATTTTTATCCACTTTTTCACGGGCCAAGACGTATTCGATTAAAGTATCGTTTATTGCTTTTCTCATTGGTATTCTATTTTTTTCAGGATCCCTGTATATTTTGAGTATACGAGCAATAACTGGTTTTGGTAATCCATCGATTTTGGGCCCTATTACACCTTTAGGAGGTCTTTCGTTTATCATCGGTTGGGTAGCGTTATTTATTGCGGCACTGAAGAACAAGTCATAATTTCATGTGCTAATTGCATCACTCGATACAGATCGATTCGTGTATCTAAAATATAAGGAGCCTTCCCGGATAGATTTGGGGAAGGCTCTTTTAGGTTATAGTTACATTATGAATGTATTATTTTTTTGTTTTGATTTCGCTTATACGACAGTGTTAAGAGATGTTGGTTTCGATCATCGCTAGAGTTGTTCGATCTCTTTCGTGAAGGTTTTTTTGTACTTTTATACCATAATTTGAATTTATGTCCAATCCACAATCTACGATTTTTAGTGAAAGAGATACGCTGTTTGTTGATGTGGTCTTACCACTAGCGTTAGCAAGAACATATACCTATCGTATTCCGGCCGACTGGAACGATCGTGTGCAGCTAGGAGTACGGGTCATTGTGCAATTTGGAAGAAATAAGATCTATTCAGCCCTTGTTAAGTCAATAAGCCGGGAAGCACCAAAGCACTATGAAGCAAAATATATTTTGGACATTATCGATGAAAATCCGATCGTCAATTTGACGCAGTTTAAACTTTGGGATTGGCTTGCCGATTATTATATGTGTAGCTTGGGTGAAGTGATGCAGGCGGCGCTCCCAGCAGCATTGAAGTTGGCCAGTGAGACCAAAGTGGTTCCTTCGATTGCTGATGAGTTTGATCGTTCTACGCTCTCAGATAAGGAATATCTTATTATTGAAGCACTGGAGGTGGCTGGCGAACTTAAGGTGAATGATATTGTGAAATTGCTGGGGCAGAAAACTGTTTTTCCTATTTTAAAGCAATTATTTGACAAGGGAATAGTATTGATTTCTGAAGAAATTACCGAGCGATATAAGCCTAAGACCAAAGCATTTTTACGTTTGGCTCCTGATTTTAAAAATGAAGATGCTAAAAGAGCGCTACTGGATAGTCTAAACCGCGCGCCAAAACAGCAAGATGCCGTATTGGCGTTTATGCAACTTGTTAAAAAAACGGAGGAGATTACGCGGCCGATGTTAACCGAGGCCTCCGGCTGCGGCAACGGCGCTATTACAGCTTTGATTGACAAAGGCGTTTTTGAAATCAAAGAGAAGGTTGTCTCTCGGTTTCAGGGGGAAGATATCGAATTGGATGCCAATTTTCAATTTAATGAAAATCAGCAACGCGCTTATGATGAAATCAAGAAGTCATTTGAGGATAAGGAAGTGACGCTGTTGCATGGTGTTACCGCTTCAGGAAAAACACAGCTTTATATAAGGCTGATAGAACAGGCGATAGCTGCGGGAAAATCAGCCCTCTATCTACTGCCCGAGATTGCGCTGACAGCGCAGATTACGGCGCGCTTAAAGTTGCATTTTGGCGATAAACTGGGGGTGTATCACTCCAAATTTAATGATAATGAACGTGCCGAGGTATGGCATAAAGTGATGAAAAATGAGTTCCAGGTGGTCATTGGAGCACGTTCGTCAGTTTTTCTCCCCTTTCAGGATTTAGGGATTATCATCGTTGATGAAGAGCACGAAAGCTCCTATAAACAGTTTGATCCAGCCCCACGTTACCATGCTCGGGATACCGCCATTTATCTAGGCTTTCTGCATCAGACCAAGGTACTTTTAGGATCAGCCACACCTTCTCTGGAAAGTTATTATAATGCCAAAGCGAAGAAGTACGGTTTTGTGCAACTGCTGGAACGATACGGTAATGCGCAGTTACCAACTATTGAGCTGGTAAATATCCCCGAAGAAGGGAGAAAAGAAAATATGTTTTCCTATTTTTCAGGTACCTTGCTCAAGGCCATTGAAGAAGCTGTAAAGAATAAGGAGCAGATTATTTTATTTCAAAATAGACGTGGACATACGACCATGATCCAATGTAATACCTGTGGATTTGTCGCAAAATGTGTCAACTGTGATGTCAGCTTAACCTATCATAAGAGTTCCAATATGATGCACTGTCATTATTGCGGTCATGTTGAACCACCATTGCGGGTATGTCCAGCCTGCGGGATGCCACATATCGAAAGCAAAGGATTCGGTACAGAACGGGTGGAGGAGGAGCTTGAGCTTCTGATGCCGGAAATTCGAATCGGCCGTTTGGATCTGGATTCCACAAAAGGCAAATATGGATTTGATAAAATTATCACAGCCTTTGATGAGCATGAATTCGACGTCCTTATTGGAACGCAAATGGTAGCTAAAGGACTCGATTTTGGAAGGGTAAGTCTGATTGGTGTTATCAACGCGGATACCATTATCAACTTTCCTGATTTTCGTTCCTATGAACGTGCTTTTTCACTGTTTTCACAAGTTGCAGGCCGGGCTGGTCGTCGTGAAGCTGGAGGCCGGGTGATTATCCAAAGTTATACAACCAAACATAGAGTGCTTGAGCAGGTTGTCAATAACGATTATGACGATATGTTTATGACTGAAATTACAGAACGAAAAAATTATCTTTATCCACCTTTTTACCGCCTCATCCGAATTGATATTAAACATGCTGATTTTCAGAAATGCTATGATTCGGCCAATCGTTTTGCTTCAGCATTGCGCCAGCAGCTGGGAGCGAGGGTATTAGGGCCGGAACCACCATTGGTTTCGCGGGTGCGCAATAATTTTATCCAGACCATCACCTTAAAGATAGAACGTACAAATATTAGTATTGCAAAGGTCAAGGAATTGATCCGTTCGGTTCTGCTGGATTTTGAAATAGATAAAAGCAATACGGGCGTACGTGTTCAGGTCGATGTGGATCCCTATTAGAGCCAGCTATTGCCCGTATAGGTTTTAAAGATTGGCGTTCTAGGTTAAGTTAAGCCACAAGCACTTGTCGTTTTGTTCGCTACCAAATTCGGGCGGTCAACGTACATTGGTTATAAGAGCAAGTGATTTGGAAAATAAAGCAACTTGACTAGTAAATGTGTACCGTATTGGTATTGAATTAATTGTGATTAATTCTGCTGAATGTGCCTTTTAAAAGGTAAATTTGAATTATCATGGCCTACAAGTTTATTGATAATTATCGGGAGAAAGGTGCCCGTAAGAAATTGGTGGAACATCTAAAAAGCCGAGGTATTGCAGACCAAAAAGTTTTGGATGCCATTGGAAAAGTACCACGTCATTTTTTCTTTGATGAAACTTTCTGGAATCAGGCTTATCGGGATATTGCATTTCCAATTGGTGATGGGCAGACGATTTCACAGCCTTATACGGTTGCCTATCAGTCCGAATTACTCCACGTGAAAAAAGGGGATAAAGTATTGGAAATCGGGACGGGGTCTGGATACCAAACCTGTATTCTCATGGAGCTTGGTGCTGAAGTATATACCATCGAGCGCCAAGAAAATCTGTACCATCGAACCATTCAGGTACTGCCCTACATGGGCTATAAACCTAATTTCTTTTTGGGTGATGGCTCTAAGGGAATAGAAGAACACGCTCCTTATGACAAGATAATCGTGACCGCGGGCGCACCATTTGTGCCCGAGGTGATGTTAAAGCAATTGAAAATGGGCGGAATTTTTGTGATCCCTGTCGGAGATGAAAAGTCGCAGAAAATGGTCACCATTATCCGGGTAGGTGAGAATGATTTTGACCGTATCGAACTGGATACTTTTCGTTTTGTTCCTTTGGTGGGAGACCAAGCCTGGTAAAGCTTTTCAAACTGCTCAATATGCGTCCAAGGTCTCTGCAGCTATGGCCCCTCTTTTTATAAAAAATAGATAAGATACTCGATTAAATTAAAATGAATGACTAAATCGACGTTATGACTCCAACATCAATATTATATGATCAGAAGCATCAAGAAATAGCTTCAACCGTGCTCAAGTTAAATAAGCAAGTCAATACATTGAGTTTGTCGCGCCTATTTGTAATCCTGGGAGGGGGAGCGTTATTATTTTATACCTTTCAGCTCGAAAGCCTGCCGTTGGTCTTTTTCTGTTTTTTTGCATTGTTATTTTTGTTCGCTTATCTCGTGCGGAAGCAGAGCAAGCTGGAACTTCAGAAAAATTATTTTGAAGCTTATCTTAAAGTTTTGGCAAATGAGCAGGCTATGGCAGAAGGAGAGTTAAATATGTATGATCATGGCCAGCATTTTGAGGATGGCGCTCATCCATATAGCGCTGATATGGATGTCTTTGGAACCTATGCTTTATTTGCTCAGATAAATCGTGCAACCACAAAACAGGGGATCGATCTTTTGGCATCATGGCTGGATAAACCGCTTCAAAAATATCAGATTCTCCTTAATCAGGAAGCGACTCAGGAACTGGAAAGCGAATCGGAGTGGATTTGGGATTTTCAAGCTAAACTTTTGGCAAACCTGAACCATAAACTGGACATCAAGGCTTTCTTAACAAATTACTTTCAGGATCGTAATTTTCAATTCGGCAACGGTTTTATGCGTTTCTACATCAAAGCAGGTCCCATTCTATTTTTACTTGCTTTAGCGGGAAGTTTTTTCGTTCCAAAGTTAGCTGGGATTGCAACATTATTGGGCTTATTCCATATCCTATGGGCGTTAGCCAAATCGGGAAGTGTGGGGCTGTTTTCCTCTCGAATAGACAAGATCGGTGGTGTGCTAGGCTCCTATGCCGAAGCGATTCAATCGATTGAAAGCAAAGAGTGGAAGTCCTCTTCCATGCTTGGAATCGCCGGGGAACTTAAACAGCGTCAGGGTGCTGATTCGATATCCCTTGCATTTAAAAAGCTCGCAGGTCTAATTAACAATCTGGATGCCCGCAATAATGTATTTGTTGGTATTTTTTTAAATTTATTTCTGCTTTGGGATTTTAGGCAGGTATTGGCAATTGTTGATTGGAAGAATAAATATGAGCACGAAATTTTAAATTCATTCGATACTTTGGCAAAAGTAGAGGCGGTAACCAGTCTTGCCATTTGGAAGCGAAATCATCCGACCTATATTGATCCAATAATTTTGGATAACCCGTTGCAAGATAAGATCGATGCCCAAGGATTATATCATCCCTTGATTCCGATCAATCAGGTAGTCGCCAATGATTATAACAGTATGGATCATCGAATTGCTTTGGTAACGGGATCCAACATGGCTGGTAAAAGTACCTTTCTGCGTACCGTGGGCATAAATGCCATTTTAGCCTATGCTGGGGCGACTGTTGCAGCAACATCTTTTCAGTTGCCGATTTACAAACTGATATCCTATATGCGGATCAAAGATAATCTGAATGAAAGTACGTCTACCTTTAAGGCGGAACTGAATCGGATGAAATTCATATTAGATACGGTGTCCCTAAACAGCGATAGCTTTTTTCTGATTGATGAAATGTTACGGGGTACAAATTCGGTGGATAAATACCTCGGTTCGCGGGCAATCATAAAGAAATTGGTGCGGTTAAATGGTAAAGGTATGGTGGCAACACACGACTTACAGCTGTCTAGTTTACAAGAGGAATTTCCTGGGGATATCAAAAATTATCATTTTGATATTCGTGTTGATGAAGGTCAGATGCTATTTGATTATAAGCTGAAGATTGGCGAGTGCAAGATATTCAATGCGTCGCTCTTATTGAAGGGTATCGGTGTAGATATCAACGAAAATATGGAATAAAAATGACTCAACTGAAAGGAGATTGATTTACATTTGTCTCCTCTTAAATCCACTAAATAAAACAATAAATGACTTTACAAGAACGTATTGATTTGTCTGAAACACATGTTTGTACCACTGTGTTTCCGTTTTTGACGAATCATCACGATACTTTATTCGGCGGCAAGGCCATGTCCATTATGGATGAAGTGTCGTTTATGGCTGCAACACGATTTTGTCGCAAAACGTTGGTCACTGTATCAACAGATCGTATAGACTTTAATAAAGCTATTCCTTCAGGAAGTATTATAGAAGCTATCGCAAGAGTTCAACATGTTGGCCGTACCAGCTTGAAGGTGAAGGTCGAGATATTTTTGGAGCATATGTACAGGGAGGGGAGAGAGTTGGCAATAGAAGGTGTCTTTACATTCGTTGCCCTGGATGAAAATAAGCAGCCGATTCCAGTACTTGAAGGTTTGGATATTGAATAGAATTCGAAGGCTATTTTAGGGTAGAAGACGAAAATTCTGAAAATTTATAACATAAAAAAGGACCGTAATAAAGGTCCTTTTTTTGTGCAGAGATCAATCTAAGAATTTCGATTGTTGTCTCCGATAGGGTTGTGATTCTATGGATTTACGTGTTTTTCTATTCGTTTCTCTTGACGGGGCTTAATTCATTGAGCTCTTCTGATGTAAACAGTCTGTAGTGAACTTTGAAGGTTTTGCCCAGTGGAGTTTCCAGCGAGAAGCCTCCAGGGCCAAAGCCATCCAGTACGTCTAATGTGAAATGTGCATGTTTCCAATACTCAAAGAGATCGCGATCAACCCAGAATTCATAGCCTTCCGCTAGTCCGATCATGGCGTCATTTGTACGGGGAAAATACCCTCCTTGTTCAAAACACTGCGGTTGAGTACCTTCACAGCAACCTCCCGCTTGGTAGAACATTAATTTACCATGTTTTGCTTCAAGTTCATGAATAAGATCTTTTGCTTTATCCGTAACGTCTAGTCTATTTATCATAATAAAATTGGATCATGTTTATTAAAATTAGCCCACATCAAATTTAGCGTGAAAGATCGATTGCGTTTTTAAAGCGTACCAGGTAGCATAGCGTTTGACGATGCCACCTAGTACGGTGTCAGCTTACGATTAAAGTTCTATTAGAAGAAGCCAAGTTTTTCTTTGCTGTAGGAAATCAGCATGTTTTTAGCCTGTCTATAGTGTGCAAGCATCATTTTATGATTTTCCCGTCCGATACCTGACTGTTTGTATCCACCAAACGGAGCTCCAGCAGGGTAGGAATGATATTGATTTACCCAAACACGGCCCGCCTGAATAGCACGTGGAACCTGATAAAGCTGATGCGCATCTCTGGTCCATACACCAGCTCCCAGTCCATACATTGTATCGTTGGCGATGGCAATTGCTTCCTCCTCATCTTTGAAGGTAGTGACTGCCAGTACTGGTCCAAATATTTCTTCCTGGAAAATCCGCATTTTATTATTGCCTTTGAATAGGGTTGGCTTAATGTAGTAGCCATCTTCAAAGCCCTCGCCAACATTGTTTTCATCGCCACCGGTTAACACTTCTGCTCCTTCTTCTTTACCTAGTTTAATATAGGACATGATCTTGTCTTTTTGGATTTTTGATGCCTGAGCGCCCATCATGGTTGATGGATCTAATGGGTCTCCAACTTTGATCTTATTGACCCGATCAACGACTTTAGCTATAAATCTATCGTAGATATCTTCCTGTACCAATAAACGTGAAGGACATGTACAAATCTCTCCTTGATTGAGTGCAAATAGCACCGCGCCTTCGATCGCCTTATCCAAAAATGCGTCATCGGCATCCATCACCGAACTGAAGAAAATATTTGGCGATTTTCCGCCGAGTTCGAGTGTTACTGGAATGATGTTTTCAGTGGCATACTGCATCACCAAACGGCCTGTTGCTGTGGAACCCGTGAATGCTGCTTTGGAAACCTTTGGGTTGGTGACTAAGGCGCGACCAAGTTCCGCACCGAAACCGTTGACGATATTAACCACTCCCGCGGGAATCAAATCACCAATTATTTCCATCAAAATAAGAATTGATGCCGGTGTGCTTTCAGCAGGTTTTAGTACAACAGTATTCCCTGCAGCAAGCGCTGGAGCTAGTTTCCATACCGCCATTAGAATCGGGAAATTCCATGGAATAATCTGTGCAATCACCCCGATTGGTTCGTGTACAATCAAGGATACGGTGTTACTGTCCAATTCACTTATGGAACCTTCCTCAGCTCGGATTACACCCGCAAAATATCGAAAATGATCAATTGCTAAGGGGATGTCAGCATTTAGCGTTTCGCGTACCGCCTTTCCGTTGTCTATGGTCTCAACGGCCGCGATATATTCTAAATTGGCTTCAATACGGTCGGCGATTTTATTTAGGATGATGCTCCGTTCAGTGGCTGATGTCTTTCCCCAAGTTTCAAAGGCTTTAGCTGCAGTATCAACAGCTAGATCCAGATCTTCTTTTGTGGAATGGGCAACTTGCGTAAATACCTTTCCGTCTACTGGTGAGATGTTATCAAAATATTTTCCTTGTACTGGTGCGACGAATTTACCACCAATGTAGTTGTCATATCGTTCTTTGAACGATGGCCTTTTAATTGCGCTCATATGGGTTATTTTTAATTATTTTTATTCCCTTCTTATCAAAGTTAGCCAGCAATTATTCAATCCCGTAGCAGTATCGATCCAAAACATAGCACGATTGTTTCAAAGGGGTGAAAACTGACGTTCCATTTTTTTGTTATATTTGATCTAAAGCCATTTATTTAATTGGTATATCATGGGAGACAGGAAGTTAATTCATACATTGCCACTTTCTCAGGCTCGGGAGTTGAGTACATTAGTGGAAAACCGACGCGCATTCACGTTAGATAGCCTAGAGCTTAACATCTACGAAACGTATCGTGTTTCTGAACAGGTGCCCTTGTGTTTCGATGATCTTGTTATGATTAATATGATCCAAGGGAAGAAGATCATGCATTTGGATAATGTAAAGGCTTTTGATTATCTGCCGGGGCAGATGATGGTATTGCCCGCGCTTGTTGGCATGCACATCGATTTTCCTGAAGCCACTTTAGAAAAGCCTACGCAGTGTACTGCTTTGACGATTCATAAAGAGAAGATAGCGGCAGTTTTAGACTATTTGAATGAATTTTATCCCAAAGAGCAGGTCAATCAGTGGCGTATTGATCCAGACCTTTTTCACCTCTATAATTCTACGGAGCTCGCAGATTTGGTGAATAAGTTATTTCAGATTATTATCAGCGAAAATCCGTTAAAAGATGTGCTCGCCGATCTCGCCTTTAAAGAGCTTACAATTCGGTTATTGCAGTCTCAGTCATCGATAGCATTGAAAATTGGTAAATCGCCCAACAAAATTCTGCTACATTTGCAGGAATTTATTCAGAAGCATATTACGGAGAAAATTACAATGGCACTCCTCGAACGGACTGCTCACATGAGTAAGGCGAGCCTTACGCGGATGTTTAACCGCGAGCTGGGGCTTAGTCCTATGGAGTATGTGATCCAACAGCGTATTGAGGTAGCAAAAAAGATGCTTTTGCTAACCCGCAATGTAAAGGAGTCTTGCTATGGTGCTGGGTTTAACGATGTCAACTATTTTGTTCGGCTTTTTAAAAGTAGAGTGGGCATTACGCCAGGCGCATATGTCCTGGCGCGTTAACCTAGAATTTCATTACACGGTCGAGTTCACGCTTGACATCTCTTTCTTTAATGTTTTCCCGTTTGTCGAAATCCTTTTTGCCCTGAGCCAAGGCAATTTCAACTTTAGCGAAACCACGTGGACTGATAAAAATGCGTAAAGGGACGATGGTAAAACCACGTTCTTCCCCTTTTTCTTTCAATTTTTTTAATTCTCTTTTTGTCAATAGCAGCTGACGGTCCCGTTTTGCTTCGTGATTATAGAAAGAACCCATGGAGTATTCGGCAATGTGCATGTTACGAATGTAGAGTCCGTCTTCAAAAAAACTGCAGAAACTATCGTTGATATTTGCCTTGCCTTCGCGAATGGATTTTATTTCTGTTCCCAATAGGCGAATTCCTGCTATGTACTTGTCTAGTAAGTGATATTCAAAAGAAGCTTTTTTATTTTTTATATTGATATCTGAAGATAAAGCCATATATTGTTGTATATTAGTAAGTCTACACCATTGCTATTGCAATGAACCTAAATGTAACTAATTATAGGATAATTTAAAGTTCGCAAATATAATTATTAAAATTGTCTTATTTTAAAGTAGAATTATGTGGAGGGATGTTAGCGTAGTATTAAAATAAAATTAACTGTTTTGGACGATGTCTTAAAAATATGACTAAATTTAAGTGAAAGTCAGCTTATGTTTTCGTATGTTTGCAACGTTTTTTTGGAATTATTGTGAATATATACAACGTAGAATTTTAGCTTACATTGTGGATATAGCAGATTTTTCATCGGAGGCCGAGTTTTTTATATAAAAGTCCAGTTCGATAATTTTGTTTGTTACAATAACATCTAAAAGTTAGAAATAGTTTTAGAAATACCTTTTTATCGCATGAGTAAAGGAAAGTTAGGCGAAAAAATATCGCAATTTAAGATTGTTGAGGAGTTGAAAGCTAAAGGCTTATATGCCTATTTTAGACCTATTCAATCAAAACAAGATACCGAGGTAAAAATCGATGGTAGACGTGTATTGATGTTTGGTTCTAACTCTTATTTAGGGTTAACGACTGATGCACGTATTATAAAAGCAGCGCAAGACGCTTTGGAAAAGTATGGTACTGGATGTGCTGGATCTCGTTTTCTAAACGGTACGTTGGATATTCACGTAGAACTGGAAGAAAAATTATCTGCTTATGTGGGTAAAGAAGCTGCTATTCTTTTTAGTACAGGATTTCAATCAAATCTTGGCCCTTTGTCCTGTCTCATGGGGCGTAATGATTATATTTTATTAGATGAACGCGACCATGCCTCTATTATTGATGGTAGTCGATTATCTTTTTCTAAGGTAATTAAGTACGGTCACAACAATATGGAGGACTTGCGTGCAAAGTTATCTCGCCTACCTGAGGATAGTGCGAAGTTAATTTGTACGGATGGTATCTTTAGTATGGAAGGTGATATTGTTAATTTGCCTGAACTTACTACTATTGCCAATGAGTTTGATGCGGCAGTAATGGTTGATGATGCACATAGTTTAGGTGTTATTGGTCACAAAGGAGCTGGTACGGCTTCGCATTTTGGGCTTAATGACGATGTGGATTTGATCATGGGTACCTTTAGTAAATCTTTAGCATCTTTAGGTGGCTTTGTAGCTGGTGATGCCGATGTAATTGATTTCTTAAAACATAATGCGCGCTCGGTGATGTTCAGCGCTTCAATGACTCCAGCTTCTGTAGCTTCAACATTGAAAGCATTGGAAATTATTCAAAATGAGCCAGAGCACATTGAAAAATTATGGAAAAATACAGATTATGCCAAAGCACAGTTATTGGATCATGGGTTTGATCTAGGTGCGACGGAAAGTCCAATTTTGCCGATCTTTATTCGTAGCAATGAAAAAACGTTTTGGGTAACAAAAATGCTTCAAGATGATGGCGTCTTTGTCAACCCGGTTGTTTCTCCGGCAGTTCCTGCTGAAGAGTCTTTAATTCGTTTTTCATTGATGGCTACACATACTTATGACCAAATCGACGAGGCTATTGAAAAGATGGTTAAAGTATTCAAACAAGCTGAAGTTGAAACATTAATATAAAATCTAATCGTATGATTCAGATTATACCCGTTGAAACGAAGAAACAAAGACGGCTGTTTATAGATTTCCCTCATAGTCTTTATGAGGGAAATCCTAATTATGTACCGGCCTTATTTCTCGAACAAAACGATTTGCTTTCCCCTGACAAGCATCCTTTTTATAAACATTCTCAAGCACAACCTTTTCTAGCTTATCGTAACGATAAAATTGTTGGCCGCATTTGTGCAATCTGGAATAATAACCATAACGCCTTTAATCACGTGAATGAGGGGCAATGGGGATTTTTCGACTGTATAGATGATCAGGAGGTCGCAAATGCATTGTTTGAAACAGCAGAAAAATGGGTGAAAGCAAAAGGTGGTGATACGATTGTGGGGCCGATTAACTTATCTACCAATGACACTGTAGGTTTATTGGTTGAAGGCTTTGATATGCCACCTGTAGCTATGATGCCGTATAATTCACCCTATTACATCGATCTAATTACCAATTCAGGCTATGGTCATAAAGTGGACTTACGCGCTTATTTGGTGATGGAGAAATCTGCTGATAAGCGTTCTGTATTGCTTTTGGATAGGCTGGAGGAGCGTCTGAAAAGATCTGGGATCACCTTGCGTCAGTTCAATGTGAAAGATTTTAAAAATGAGGCGGCAAGGGTTCGTGATATTTACAATAGAGCATGGGATAAAAATTCGGGATTTGTTCCCATGACCGAAGACGAGTTTAATTATACAGCCAAGGATCTAAAAATGATCCTGGATCCTCGGTTTGCTATCGTAGCTGAGAAAGACGGTGAACTTGTTGGTTTTGGCCTGGGCATACCGGATATTAACCAGATCCTGATTAAGGTGAAGCGGGGTCGTTTACTTCCTACGGGCATTTTTAAATTGTTATTTGGAAGGAAAAAAATAAATTTGCTTCGCGTACTCATGTTAGGGGTGCTGGAAGACTACCGTAAACTAGGTATTGAGGCGTGTTTATATGGTCGAATTATAAAAGAATCAAAAGATTCCAATATTAAAGGGGCCGAATGTTCATGGATGTTGGAGCACAATTATATGATGAACCACGCGATTGAGCAAATGAATGGAGAATTGTACAAACGTTATCGTTTGTATCAAAAATCATTATGATAGAAAAAATATTAATCACCGGAGCGAGTGGTTTTGTAGGTTATCATTTGACAAGAGCAGCGAAGGCGGCAGGGATGGAAGTTCATGCTGCGGTGAGAAAGTCAAGTGATGTTTCAGAAATTCGCTCCGTTGTAGATAGGTTTGTTTACCCAGATTTCTCTGATGAAGGATCTATCAGAACATTGTTGGAAGCTGAAAATTATTCCTATGTAGTTCATGCTGCGGCAATGACACGTGCCAAACGTGAAGAAGATCTTGAAAAGGTCAATGTTGTGTATACAAAAAGTTTGGCAGCAGCTTGTTTTTCATTAAAAAATCCCATCAAAAGATTTGTTTTTGTTAGTAGTTTGGCCGCTATTGGTCCCGTTCGCTATGATGCAATGCTGATTGATGAAGGTAATCCCTATCATCCGGTTACAGCATATGGACGTAGTAAGCAGAAAGCGGAACTTATATTGAATGACTTTAAAGATTATCCACTAACAATTTTGCGGCCTACTGCAGTATATGGTCCCCGTGAAAAGGATATCTTTATTCTTTTTAAAACCATGAACGGAGGTATGGATGCATATGTTGGCCGCTCGCCACAGAAGCTTAGCTTCATTTATGTTGCCGACTTGGTACAGGCCATTCTTCATGCCTGCCGTTTTGATCAGGGAGGAAAACAGGTGTATAACCTCAGTGACGGACAGGTATATAGCCGTTATGATATGGCGAAAATTTTTAAAGAGTTTAGCCAAAAGAGAATGTTTCGTATGCACATTCCTTTAGGGATTGTGAAAGCGATCGCCGTTATTTTTGAGCTTCTGTATAGAAAATCTAAAGCAATACCTGTATTATATCCGGAAAGGCTAAATGAACTTACAGCAGAAAACTGGGGCTGTGATATCTCTGCTGCCCAACGTCACATACAATACCAACCTAAATATGATTTGAAGAAAGGCTTAATGGAGGCATTGGCTTGGTATAAAGAAAATAAATGGCTATAATAGCAGATAATGAGTGAGTTAAAAATAAATAAAAAGCTTTTTCAGGATAGAAAGCGAACAAATATCTTAAGTGAACCCGAACAAAAGCTTATTTCGTATCTCGTTCCCCGAATCCCAAATTGGATTACTTCTGATGGACTTACAGCCATCGGATTTCTAGGTTCGTTAATGATATTGGGAAGTTTTATACTGGCCGAATACGTTGATATCCGTTATTTACTTCTAGGAATTCCTGGTTTTTTTGTGCAGTGGTTTGGTGATTCATTGGATGGACGGATCGCATTTTATCGGAATAAATCCCGTCGGTGGTACGGTTTTGCGTTGGATATTGTAATGGATTGGATCAGTACGGTTTTCATTGGACTGGGATATGTGCTTTACACTGTAGGAGATTACAAGTACCTGGGTTTTTCATTAGTGGCATTATATGGTTGGGCAATGATTATTTCTCAGCTTAGGTATAGAATTACGGATAAGTATACAATAGATGCTGGGATTTTGGGCCCCACTGAAATCCGCGTGGTTATTTCATTAGTCATGCTCTTCGAAGTCTTAATGCCTGGATCCATTAATTGGTGCGTACTTGTAATTTGTATTGCGCTATTTATAATTAATGCAAATGATACGCGCCTACTTCTCAAATTGGGCGATGAAAAAGATAAAGAGGATAAATTGATGAAACAGCAGGAGGAGAATATTTAACGATGTCTTCCAAGTTTGTTACTTTTTTAAAAGCGCAACTTTCCGCCTTTTTAGGCGGTTTGTTTGATTTTGGGGTATACTCAGCGTGCTATAAATTACTTCATATCAGTGCTCCTTTTTCTAATGCTATTAGCGGCAGCCTTGGAGCAATTGTTAATTTTCTGATCAATCGCTACTGGTCGTTTGGAAGCACACAAAAGTCTGTAGGAAGCCAACTATGGAAATTTGTGATTGTTGTTTGTGGTAGCATTGCACTGAAGTCTACAGGTATTCATTTTTTAGTTGATGTATATCATGTGAATTTCCTTTTCTCAAAACTTGTTGTAGAGTTGCTCGTTTCTTTGGGCTTCAACTATACACTTCAACGTTTTTGGGTTTTTAAAACTGATGAAAAGGACTAATTTATTTCTTTATTTCCTAATGCAGCAGTTCTAGCTGATTGTAAATTTTTTCTATTTCTATTATTTTGTCGATCGCTGATTAACCGAGGTGTGTACTTGCGATTTATATTTGATGGCTTTCTGAATGAACCTATTGTGGAAGCATTCTCGCCATGCGAGCTGGCGGTGGCTTTTTTGAGCGTATCCCGTTTCAGTGTGGATTGAATATGGAAAACAATGTAATAACTCTTTTATTCATTAGTCTAGAATTTGTTTACCTATAGCTTAGTCTTAAGTTAGGTTTAGTATGGGTTCAACCTATACTAAACCTAAACAAACCCTAACTAAACCCTAAGTAAACCCTAAACTAAGCTATAACATGGTAGCGTCTTTGATGCCTTCGATCGGCCGTCCTATATTACGCATTCGGCAGGCCATTTAGCTCGGCGCTGCCTGCTGCATGCAACCTGGGCAAGATACCGGCCATCTGCCCCTTAAATTCCGCTATGGGAGACGGCTTCCCAAAAATAATCTCCCATCCTTCCAGTGAGTTATGTCCAAAATGAAATAAATAAGAACAAAAGGCTTGGAAGTTTGTTTGTAAACTTCCTATCTTTGCACCACTCCGCAAGGGAGGGACGGTTGCTTCGAGAGAAGGAACCCTGAAAAAAAGAAGGGTTTAAGAGAAGTCTGGCAGGATTTAAAATCCCGTCCGGTGTATTTTAAACGCGGAAATCGAAAAAAGCGAAAAAAAAAACTTCAGAAAGTTTTTTGAAGTTCAAAAAAGATTTCTACCTTTGCAGTCCCAACGGAAACGGAGGGAAAAACAAAAAAGATAAAGACGGCCTGGTGCCATCGGAATATAGCGGATACGGAAGTTGAAGCGACAAAGTTCTTTAAGAAAACACAATCATGTAAGCGTGACGAGTAGACAAACGAAAGTCATGAACAAATTCAAGTAATTCGTTCAATTCGATCCAAGATCAGAGATATAAAAAAGAATTCTGATTATTTATAAATAGTTGGAATCAAAAACTTCATTTTACAATGGAGAGTTTGATCCTGGCTCAGGATGAACGCTAGCGGCAGGCCTAATACATGCAAGTCGGACGGGATCCGGTGGTAGCTTGCTACCACTGGTGAGAGTGGCGCACGGGTGCGTAACGCGTGAGCAACCTACCTCTATCAGGGGGATAGCCTCTCGAAAGAGAGATTAACACCGCATAACATCAACAGTTCGCATGTTCGGTTGATTAAATATTTATAGGATAGAGATGGGCTCGCGTGACATTAGCTAGTTGGTAGGGTAACGGCTTACCAAGGCGACGATGTCTAGGGGCTCTGAGAGGAGAATCCCCCACACTGGTACTGAGACACGGACCAGACTCCTACGGGAGGCAGCAGTAAGGAATATTGGTCAATGGGCGGAAGCCTGAACCAGCCATGCCGCGTGCAGGATGACTGCCCTATGGGTTGTAAACTGCTTTTGTCCAGGAATAAACCTAGATACGTGTATCTAGCTGAATGTACTGGAAGAATAAGGATCGGCTAACTCCGTGCCAGCAGCCGCGGTAATACGGAGGATCCGAGCGTTATCCGGATTTATTGGGTTTAAAGGGTGCGTAGGCGGCCTGTTAAGTCAGGGGTGAAATACGGTGGCTCAACCATCGCAGTGCCTTTGATACTGACGGGCTTGAATCCATTTGAAGTGGGCGGAATAAGACAAGTAGCGGTGAAATGCATAGATATGTCTTAGAACTCCGATTGCGAAGGCAGCTCACTAAGCTGGTATTGACGCTGATGCACGAAAGCGTGGGGATCGAACAGGATTAGATACCCTGGTAGTCCACGCCCTAAACGATGATAACTCGATGTTGGCGATAGACAGCCAGCGTCCCAGCGAAAGCGTTAAGTTATCCACCTGGGGAGTACGCCCGCAAGGGTGAAACTCAAAGGAATTGACGGGGGCCCGCACAAGCGGAGGAGCATGTGGTTTAATTCGATGATACGCGAGGAACCTTACCCGGGCTTGAAAGTTAGTGAAGGATGCAGAGACGCATCCGTCCTTCGGGACACGAAACTAGGTGCTGCATGGCTGTCGTCAGCTCGTGCCGTGAGGTGTTGGGTTAAGTCCCGCAACGAGCGCAACCCCTATGTTTAGTTGCCAGCATGTAGTGGTGGGGACTCTAAACAGACTGCCTGCGCAAGCAGAGAGGAAGGTGGGGACGACGTCAAGTCATCATGGCCCTTACGTCCGGGGCTACACACGTGCTACAATGGATGGTACAGCGGGCAGCTACATAGCAATATGATGCTAATCTCTAAAAGCCATTCACAGTTCGGATTGGGGTCTGCAACTCGACCCCATGAAGTTGGATTCGCTAGTAATCGCGTATCAGCAATGACGCGGTGAATACGTTCCCGGGCCTTGTACACACCGCCCGTCAAGCCATGAAAGTTGGGGGTACCTAAAGCATGTTACCGCAAGGAGCGTGTTAGGGTAAAACCGATAATTGGGGCTAAGTCGTAACAAGGTAGCCGTACCGGAAGGTGCGGCTGGAATACCTCCTTTCTAGAGTATCGCGGATCGGTACTCGTCACGTTACATATGATTGCAAGAAGAAAAACATCAGAAGAAAGTGGCCGCCCCTAAGGGAGCAGGACCGAGAGAGATAGATGAACAGGAAATAGCTAGTCCCGTAGCTCAGTTGGTTAGAGCACTACACTGATAATGTAGGGGTCAGCAGTTCAAATCTGCTCGGGACTACGAAAACGTTTGGGGAATTAGCTCAGCTGGCTAGAGCACCTGCCTTGCACGCAGGGGGTCAACGGTTCGAATCCGTTATTCTCCACATCTCCGGGGAAGTATATAGCGATATACTTCATATATACCGGAAAAAGAGTTCTTTGACATATTGAAAGAGAAAAAAAATTACAAGAGAAGACAACAGTATAGAGACAATACGTGTATGTGTTTGATGTAGAGAGGAGACCCTCGGTCAAGGCCGAACGAATCTTTACGTAGCATACGTGTATATATATCAAAAGCAGCCGCATAGTAGCAAAAGGCTATGCCGGTGAAGAAAGTAAATAAGGGCACACGGGGGATGCCTAGGCTCTCAGAGGCGAAGAAGGACGTGATAAGCTGCGATAAGCTGCGGGGATTGGCAAATGCGACGTGATCCGTAGATTTCCGAATGGGGCAACCTGGCTATTTGAAGAATAGCCGTATAAAACGCGAACGCGCTGAACTGAAACATCTAAGTAGGCGTAGGAGAAGAAAATAACAATGATTTCCCAAGTAGTGGCGAGCGAACGGGAAAGAGCCCAAACCGTTTATGTTACGGCATAGACGGGGTTGTAGGACCACGAGATTGTACAGCGCTATGAACTGGAAGCAGGTGGGAAACTGCGCGACAAGGGTGAGAGCCCCGTACAGGTAAAGAATGTTGACATAGTGGTATCCTGAGTACCGCGGGACCGGAGAAATCCTGTGGGAATCCACCAGCACCATCTGGTAAGGCTAAATACTCCTGAGAGACCGATAGTGAACCAGTACCGTGAGGGAAAGGTGAAAAGAACCCCGAACAGGGGAGTGAAAAGAACCTGAAACCGTGTGCTTACAAGCGGTTGGAGCAGACGAGTTCTGTGACAGCGTGCCTTTTGCATAATGAGCCTACGAGTTACTCTTGTCTGGCAAGGTTAAGTCCTTCAGGGACGCAGCCGAAGCGAAAGCGAGTCTTAATAGGGCGCATAGTCAGATGAGGTAGACGCGAAACCTTGTGATCTACCCTTGGGCAGGTTGAAGTTGCAGTAACATGTAATGGAGGACCGAACCGATAAACGTTGAAAAGTTTCCGGATGACCTGAGGGTAGGGGTGAAAGGCCAATCAAACTGGGAAATAGCTCGTACTCCCCGAAATGTTTTTAGGAACAGCGTCGGCGTAGAGTTTGATAGAGGTAGAGCTACCGATTGGGTGCGGGGGAGTCAAATCCTACCAAATCCAGACGAACTCCGAATGCTATCAAATATAGCCGGCAGTGAGGCTTTGGGTGCTAAGGTCCAAGGCCGAGAGGGAAAGAACCCAGACCATCAGCTAAGGTCCCCAAATCCGTTCTAAGTTGAACTAACGAGGTCCGGTTGCCCAGACAGCTAGGATGTTGGCTTGGAAGCAGCCATTCATTTAAAGAGTGCGTAACAGCTCACTAGTCGAGCGGCCGGGCGTGGATAATAAACGGGCATCAAGAACGGTACCGAAGCTATGGATTTGCACTGAAAGATGTGCATCTGGTAGGGGAGCATTCCATCGCCGGAGAAGCACAGTGGTAATGCTGTGTGGAGGTTATGGAAAAGCAAATGTAGGCATAAGTAACGATAAGGCGGGTGAGAAACCCGCCCACCGAAAGACCAAGGTTTCCTGATCAACGTTAATCGGATCAGGGTCAGTCGGGACCTAAGGCGCACCCGAAAGGGGCAAGCCGATGGACAACTGGTTAATATTCCAGTACTCTTCATAACTGCGATGTGGTGACGGAGTAGTGACACTGCCGCGAACTGACGGAATAGTTCGTTGAAAGGCGTAGGTATTGGGGTTGTAGGCAAATCCGCAACTCTAGCTGAAACCCAATAGTACAGCAAAGCTCCGGTGGCGCTGATAGAGCAGGTAAACAGACTTCCAAGAAAACCCGCTAAGCTTCAGGTTATGAAGACCCGTACCGCAAACCGACACAGGTGGTCGAGGAGAGAATCCTAAGGTGCTCGAGTGAGTCATGGCTAAGGAACTCGGCAAAATGGCCCTGTAACTTCGGGAGAAGGGGCGCTGTCTCGAAAGAGCAGCCGCAGTGAAAAGGCCCAGGCGACTGTTTAACAAAAACATATGGCTTTGCAAAATCGCAAGATGAAGTATAAGGCCTGACACCTGCCCGGTGCTGGAAGGTTAAGAGGGGATGTCATCGCAAGAGAAGCATTGAATCGAAGCCCCAGTAAACGGCGGCCGTAACTATAACGGTCCTAAGGTAGCGAAATTCCTTGTCGGGTAAGTTCCGACCTGCACGAATGGTGTAACGATCTGGGCGCTGTCTCAGCCATGAGCTCGGTGAAATTGTGGTATCGGTGAAGACGCCGATTACCCGCAACGGGACGGAAAGACCCCATGCACCTTCACTATAGCTTAACATTGAGATTGGGTACAGGATGTGTAGGATAGGCGGGAGATGTTGAAGTGGCTTCGCCAGGAGTCATGGAATCAACCTTGAAATACCGCCCTTTCTGTATCCGGTTTCTAACTCGGCAATGCCGAGGACATTGTTTGGTGGGTAGTTTGACTGGGGTGGTCGCCTCCAAAAAGGTAACGGAGGCTTTCAAAGGTAAGCTCAGTACGCTTGGTAACCGTACGCGGAGTGCAATGGCATAAGCTTGCTTGACTGTGAGACCGACAAGTCGAACAGGGTCGAAAGACGGACATAGTGATCCGGTGGTTCTGTATGGAAGGGCCATCGCTCAAAGGATAAAAGGTACGCTGGGGATAACAGGCTGATCTCCCCCAAGAGCTCATATCGACGGGGAGGTTTGGCACCTCGATGTCGGCTCGTCACATCCTGGGGCTGGAGAAGGTCCCAAGGGTTGGGCTGTTCGCCCATTAAAGTGGCACGCGAGCTGGGTTCAGAACGTCGCGAGACAGTTCGGTCCCTATCTGTTGTGGGCGTTGGAAGTTTGAGTGGATCTGACCTTAGTACGAGAGGACCGGGTTGGACAGACCTCTGGTGAACCTGTTATGCCGCCAGGTGTACGGCAGGGTAGCTACGTCTGGAATAGATAAGCGCTGAAAGCATCTAAGTGCGAAACTAGCCACGAGATGAGACTTCCTTATAGGGTCGTAGAAGATGACTACGTTGATAGGCCATAGGTGTAAAGGTTGAGAGACCAAAGCCAAGTGGTACTAATAGCCCGAAGCTTTCTCAAGCAGACAGACACTGTTGTCTTCCTCTTTAATTTTTGAAACGTACAGAAACGTAACTCTTTCAGTATATATGTCAATTGGCATGGATATGCTCATAACTGATCATACCATAGCAGCCAATAAAGATTTTTAGGTGCCTATATCGGCGGTGTCTACCTCTTCCCATTCCGAACAGAGCAGTCAAGCCCGCCAGAGCCGATGGTATTGCCGTAACAGGTGGGAGAGTAGGTCGGTGCCTTTTTTTACACGGAAGCCCTTGCTGGAAACAGTCAAGGGCTTCTTTCGTTTGGATAGGGCCTGGCCTGTTGTAGTATCCGTTTTATTCTGGACGTGTCCGATTTAAACGCAGCAGATGGTTGAATGGGCTGTATTACGGGACGTTAGAATGGATAGGTTAAGAATAGTTCATATAAGTTATCTTGTGAAGGTTTTCGGGATGGGCGGAAAAGTTTAACATTCGATCCTAAGAAAGTAATGGTAACTTATGATTTTAATTGAGTAACTTTGCATGGCAATGGGTACATTATTGGATAACGGAGTTAAACCGTATAATCATTACGGGGCTTATTTAAAGCAAAAATATAACGGACAACGAGTGTTTAAAGTGATTGTGGATGGTAATTTTACCTGTCCCAATCGCGATGGCAGTAAGGGCTACGGCGGTTGTACGTACTGTAATGTTGATTCTTTTACGCCGGATACAGCGCGCAAAATTCCATCGATACGGGAACAGGTGGAATCGGGGATCGAAAGAGCGCGCAATAGCTATGGTGCGGAAAAGTTTATTATCTATTTCCAGCCAAACACGAATACGTATGCGCCGACTCATTTACTAAAAATGATGTATGATGAGGCCCTAAGCATTGATCCTGAAAATACCTTAGGTCTTTCTGTGGGAACACGTCCTGATTGTTTGGATTTTGAAAAGATTGCGTTATTGGAGTCTTATACGGATCGTTATGATGTAGATTTGGAAATGGGAATGGAATCTATCTACAACGATACACTGGAGAAAATTAATAGAGGCTGTTCGCACGATGAGTTTATTCAGGCAATGGATATGTTAAAGGATACACCGCTAGAGATTTGTGTACATACAATCTTTGGTTTTCCATGGGAATCGGAAGAGATGATGTTAAAGTATGCAGACGAGATTAACCGGTTTCCACAGATTAAATTTGTAAAATTGCACCACTTACATATTGTAGAAGGCTCTATTATGGGGGTAAAGTATAAAAGGGAACCTTTTGAACTTTTCTCGATAGAAGGGTATACTGATTTCTTAGCCAAATTGATTCCAAGATTACGGCCTGATCTGATTATTCAACGTATTTTCGGGATTGCAGACAAAGAGTTGTTGATAGCACCAAATTGGGGCTTTCCGAAGTCACATATACAAACTGCGATAGATAAAGGCTTGGAGGCACGTCAGGTTGTGCAGGGAAGTCTCTTTTAGCGTTTATATTCTTTCTTTTATAGTTTTTAAAACGTGCATTGAACCGATGGTTTGAACGTAAAATAAGATAAATAAGTAAGGCTTCTCTAGGGAAGCCTTACTTATTTATCTTATAAACCAAAAAGTGAAAAGCTATTTTCCTTTTTTCATTTAGCCCTCAACAATCGTTTTTAGATCTGCTGGAGAGTAATTGATGGATTTTAAAGTTTTGTTGTCAGCAGTTCTGAATACTAAAAATTTGCCATCAACTTCTTTGTAATATGATTCTACTCCTTTCAATTTATAGTGTTCTTGGGTAGCAATTGCTTCCGCTTCGTCTTTACATGCTTTACTCATGTTAGAACGTTGAACCTCATCAAAAAGAGCAGAGAATTTATCTTTTAAGCCAAATTCCAATACTGCGCCGGCAAGTACATATTGGATATCACATAGTGCGTCTGCAATCTCTACCAAATCTTTATCCTGGATGGCTTCTTCTAATTCTTTTAATTCTTCAGCAATCAACGATACCCTTAAAGCGCAGCGTTGTTCAGATGGAATGGTAGGCGTGTCAAGGATGGGATGTTGGAATGTTTTATGGAATTCCGCAACGGAAGAGAGTGTTTTCGGATCAGTCATATTATTAGTCTTTTTGTTTTAAAGAGCAAATATAAAAAAATAAGGACGGTTAACTGAATGACCGTCCTTTATTTTTATTTATATTCTTGAGCGATTAAAGTAGGTGCTTTAATTGCACGATTTCTCGTTCTTCTAGGTATCTCCAACGGCCACGAGGTAAGTCTTTTTTAGTCAGATTGGCATATACCACACGATCTAATTTAACTACTTCATATCCTAAAGATTCAAAAATACGGCGTACGATACGATTTTTTCCTGAGTGAATCTGGATGCCGACTTCGCGTTTTGATCCACCTTGAACATAGCTCAAATCGTCTGGTTTGATCACACCGTCTTCTAATTCGATACCAAAGTTAATTTTGTTAAAATCGCCCTGTGTAAGGCTTTTGTTTAGTTCGACATTATAGATTTTGCTGATGCTGTTACGCGGGTGCGAAAGCTTTTCGGCAAGGCTTCCATCATTTGTCATTAAAAGCAGTCCTGTCGTATTTCTATCAAGGCGACCAACAGGATAGATTCTTTCTTTGGTTGCTTTAGAAACAAGTTCCATCACCGTATGACGCTCTTGGGGATCGTCTGTAGTTGTGATATAATCTTTTGGTTTGTTTAACAAAACATAAACATTTTTCTCACGTTTCAAGCGTTCGTTGTTGTAGCGGATTTCATCTGTTGCCGGGTCTACTTTAGTACCCAATTCGGTAACAGGTTCTCCATTTACCCAAATGACACCAGCCGAGATAAGTTCATCTGCTTTACGTCTTGAACAAATACCAGCATTGGCGATGTAACGATTCAAACGAACTAAGCCGTCATCCTCTGACTCCGCAGTCTTCTTCTTTGGACGTTTAATATATTGTTTTTCACCAAAGTTATTGTTTTCATCGAAATTTCGACTTCTCTCTCCGTCAAATTTTCTGTTTGAAGACCTTGGACCGTCATTTCTGTCGTTACGTTTGAAGTTATCTCTTTTGTCAAAAGAACGTTCTGATCTGTCGAATGATCTTGGACCGTCATTTCTGTCGTTACGTTTGAAGTTATCTCTTTTGTCAAAAGAACGTTCTGATCTGTCGAATGATCTTGGACCGTCATTTCTGTCGTTACGTTTGAAGTTATCTTTTTTGTCGAAAGAACGTTCTGATCTGTCGAATGATCTTGGACCGTCATTTCTGTCGTTACGTTTGAAGTTATCTTTTTTGTCGAAAGAACGTTCTGATCTGTCGAATGACCTTGGACCGTCATTTCTGTCGTTACGTTTGAAGTTATCTTTTTTGTCGAAAGAACGTTCTGATCTGTTGAATTTATTGAAGGAATCTTTTTTATCAAAAGATGTTGAAGAATTATTTTTATCAAATGGACGCGATCCTCTACCAAATGATTTTTCTGAATTATCTTTTGAACGGGAGGAATTATTATCTTTTTGGAATGATGGTCTGTCTGAGAATTTTTTAGATCCGAATGATCTATTTTCACGATTATCATCTTTTCTGAAAGATCCTCTTTCAGAAGAGTCGTTTGACCCGTATGATTTTTTTCCGAAACTATTGTTCTTGTCGCCTCTAGATTTGAAGCTGTCTGAGTTGCCTCGTGACTTTCTGGAGTTGTCATCACGACTGTTCCTTTTATTGCTGAATGGCATTGTGTTTTACTAAAAATGTGAACTGCAAAGTTAGGTATAATTTTGGGTTTTGCGAAAAAATCCTTATCTTTTTGTCTTTTCCTGAATTTACTTCATTTTTAGGCTAAAAAAGCCGCCTTAAAGGGAGTAGGAGGTAACTATTTGTTTTTTAAATAAATAGTGTTTACCTTTGTACCCTTGAATTTGAACCAAGCTATTTTTTGATCGATTAGACTCGTGGATAGGATAGCATTAAGGGAGTAAATGATAAGAAAGAAAGTTTTATGTAGTAGCGTAATTTTGTTTGCTTTATTGCTGTCGAAATTATACTCAACCCCACACAACAACGCTTCGAACGAAGGTAAGATAGCCCATTCGAAGCTCATCTTAATTCCAGCTCATTCTGGAAAAGATGACGAGAAGAAAGAAAAAGTCAATTCGTTGGAATCTTATATGAATTCCTTGACATTTGCCGAAGATTCCTTACCTATGGATCGTCCGCTTGTGGAAAGTAAATTGCGCAAATTTTTCAATCGATTCTCGTTTAAAAAGACAGGATCTTACGATATGCATAGAAAGGCAGAGACCTATTTGCCAATGATCGCTAAGATCCTTAAATCACATGGTATTCCGGAGGACTTTAAGTACATTCCATTGGTGGAAAGCGGACTTAGTAAGGCTGTAGTCTCCTCTAAGGGGGCAGGTGGTTATTGGCAATTTATGCCCGCAACAGCCCGTTTGTATGGATTGCGAGTCAATGGTAAAGTCGATGACCGGAAAGATCTTATTAAATCAACGCATGCTGCTGCCAAGTACCTTAAATATCTGTATGCCCAATTTGGAAACTGGACTTTGGTGGCTGCTGCATACAATGTCGGTGATGGTAGTCTAAAGGGCTCCATCAGGAGGCAAAAAAAGGATGACTATTTCGCGTTGAAGTTGAATAATGAAACGGGTTCGTATGTATACAAGCTTGTTTCAATGAAGGAAATTATTGAACATCCGCAGAAGCATGGCTATTCGCGTTATGCGAATAAAGAATTGGAAACCTTAGATCAGGAACCGAATATGCTGTAAAATCAGCTGAATTACAATAATGGCTACAGTGCAATAGAAAAGGCTTTCAAAATCTGAAAGCCTTTTCTATTGCACCGTGTTTTTTAAGTCGTATATGATCGAAGCATTTTTATCTTAAATCGACTATATCGAATCCTTTGTAGTCATTCTTGTTAAATACGAATAGATTATCTGAAAGTGCCTTATTGCCCTGTTGTGATGCTAATGTATAGGTATAGCGGTTTCCACTTTTATCAAATATAGTGGTATCGTAGATCAAATTTGTTGCTTTATTGATGCGCAGCTTTATCTTTGAATAGTTTTTTTTGCTATCCACTGGAGTTAAATTCACGACATTCAATGTAAGTCCATTGACCTTTTCGGCATTGGTCAATGTATACTTAAAACCAGTCGTATAGAAGCTAAAGATGTTTGTTGCGTTGATCTCATTGGTCGAATTGCTGGCGTCTGAAATTTCAACTTCTTTTTCAGCTTTCATGATATTCCACTGTGTTTTGGCGTCTGATATCAATACTTGATTTTTGGTGTTCACCTGATATTTGTTGTTAGCCTTGTCCAGGTATAGGGTTCCAGCATCTGTATGTGATCCTCCGTTCGCTTGTTTAATAAGCAATGAGAAGTTGGCCTGTATTGTTTTGTATGTATTGTACTTTTGGCTCACTTTTGTCAATAGCGCCTTAGCAGCCGCATCATTTTGTGCATAACTGTTTTGACTGTATATTATTAATAGCAGCCCTACAATAAACCATAATTGCTTTTTCATTTTAGTTGTCCTTTTTTAACGTCTCCAAAAATTGTTCTAATGAATACTCATCTGGATAGAGCACTTCGCGTGCTTTACTACCTTCAAATGGACCTACAATTCCTGCAGCTTCCAATTGATCGATGATTCGTCCTGCTCTGTTATAACCCAATTTTAATTTACGTTGGATTAATGAAGTTGAGCCTTGCTGATGCATGACAATCAATCGGGCAGCCTCTTCGAACAATTGATCGCGGTCTTTGGGGTCGAAATCTGTACTACCAGAACCATCACCGTTTTCATCTACGTATTCTGGAAGCATAAATGCCGAAGGATAGCCTCGTTGTGCACCGATGTAGTCGGAAATCTGTTCAACTTCAGGTGTATCGACAAATGCACATTGAATACGTATCAGATCACTTCCCGTAGCCAGCAGCATATCACCTCGACCGATCAACTGATCAGCCCCGCCTGTATCTAGAATAGTCCGTGAATCGACTTTTGATAAAACACGGAATGCAAGACGAGCAGGGAAGTTGGCCTTAATTGTACCGGTAATGATATTAACAGATGGCCGCTGGGTTGCTATGACTAGGTGAATGCCCACTGCACGGGCTAATTGGGCCAAGCGCGCAATTGGTGTTTCTACCTCTTTTCCTGCTGTCATCATCAAGTCGGCAAACTCATCAACAATAAGAACGATATAAGGTAAGAATCGATGACCCTCTTCAGGGTTTAATCGGCGATTGATAAATTTTGAATTATATTCCTTTAAATTACGTACCTGAGCATTTTTTAACAAATCATAACGCTGATCCATCTCTATACACAAGCTATTTAGTGTGTTAATTACTTTTTTAGTATCGGTAATGATGGCGTCTCCGTCATCAGGTAATTTCGCAAGGAAGTGCCGTTCAACTTTTTTGAATAAAGAGAGTTCCACTTTTTTAGGGTCAACGAGTACGAATTTGAGCTCAGCCGGATGTTTTTTGTACAGCAAAGAGGTCAGAATGGCATTAATACCGACTGATTTACCTTGGCCGGTAGCACCTGCAACCAAGAGGTGGGGCATTTTCGCTAAATCTGCAATATACACTTCATTGGAGATTGTTTTACCTAACGCAATAGGCAGATCCATTTCTGTTTTTTGAAACTTCTCTGTAGCGAGTACCGATCGCATGGATACCATCTCCGGATTGGAGTTTGGTACTTCAATACCGATAGTTCCTTTTCCGGGCATAGGCGCAATAATACGGATGCCTAAAGCAGCAAGACTTAAAGCAATGTCATCTTCTAGATTCTTGATTTTTGAAATCCTTACCCCTGGTTTTGGTATAATTTCATACAAAGTTACCGTTGGCCCGATGGTTGCTTTAATGCTTTCGATCTCAATGCTATAGTTTCTCAGGGTATCAACAATCTTGTTTTTGTTTGCTTCGAGTTCGTGTTGATTGATTGTTATTTTACCCCCACCATAGTCTCTCAATAAATCCAAAGTTGGGTGTTGATAACCCGAAAGATCCAATTTTGGATCATATTGTCCGAATTGCGCCACAAGGTCGCTGGCGGTAATTTCTTTTTCTTCTTTGATATCTTCGACAACCAGACCTGGCACTGCTTCGATTTCGAGTGATGTTTCAGATTCTTTTTGGGACGGAGTCGCTACAGCTGGCGGTTGGTATTCACGTATTAGCGGTACCTCCGCGTCTTCTAATTCTTCATTCGGCTGGTCAATTGTAAAACTGATAGATGGTGTATGCTCTGTTCGATCCATAGGACTATCATCAAATGATAGTACCACTTTATCTTTTGGATCAATCTGTACATCAGGTATTGGTTGATGGGTAAATGCAGGGCGTTGACGCTCTTCTTGTACTTCCTTTTCGCGGGCAGATTGAAAACGCTCGTTGATGGATGTCGGCCGTTGGATGGATTCCCGTACAGATTGGATGGAATCATCTTCGATATGAATTTTGTTCCTTAGGTTTTGTGTAGCGTATTCATCTTCGTCCTCCTGATCTATATCTCCCGAAAACGAACTGGATTTTCTGTTGCTGAAAAGAACAAATTTGAAATCTAGGTTGTATAATAAGATTAATGTGGTGAGGTATGCAAAAGCTAATATACAGCCAACGCCGACAATGCCAACTTGTGCTTCCAATAATTTATTGGTCCAAAAGCCAAATTTACCCTCGAGCATATGCGGAGTGTCGGCCATAAATCCATGTAAGAAGCCCAGTGTTACGGAAATAAAAACGATGGCAATAAAGGAATAGACCACAGTACGGTACAATGGTAGCAAAGATTTTTTAAACAACAAGCGATAACCTAAAATAAAGATTACTGGGATAAAAAGAAACGATGCGACGCCAAACCATTCGTACATGAACTGGTTGGCAAGCAATGCCCCAAATTTCCCTAATTTATTATCGACAACAGGTAGATCCACCGCTTCGTCATTAATCTCTTCTACAGACCGGAATAATGTAGACCAGCCGCCATTGGTTTTAGCGATATAACTTTGATCGTCTTCCCAGGTAAATAGATACGAAACGAAAGCTGTGGCAAAAGCCAATGAAAGCAAGATCAATAAAATTCCTAATATCTTGACCGCTTTTTGCTGTGCATCAGAATAATCTGTTGGCACAGTGTTTTTTAGACTTTTTTCTTTTTTTAATGTTGTCGATTCCTTTTGAGAGGCACGTTTGCCGGAAACTGAATTTCCTGTCTGCCTAAATGTATTTCCTTTGTTTGACATTGAAAAGCTCACAATTATACTGCTTACAAACTTAGTTATTTTGATAGTATTTAAGGATTCCTATGATCTATTATTTTAAGTTTGTCGTTTTTTATGCATGAATAAATTTAGATGTCGCTAAAAAGCGTGATAGGTATAAGGACTAGCAAATACTATGCCCTGCAAATGGGTCGGATAAAAGAATGGTGAATAGCTGTAGTGGATTGTCGTACTTTCGATATTCTTGGAGTTGCAGTAAAATATGTAGTTTTACGAAAAAATACAAGAGATAGCATGAACACGTTTGAGATACGTAAAGCGACATTAGCTGATAAAGGACGAATTTGGGAGATCATACAGCAGGCGATTGCCTTAAGGAAGGAACAAGGCAGCAGGCAATGGCAAGATGGATATCCGAATGAGGATGTCGTACAATCAGATATTGATAAAGGATATGGCCATGTCGTTGAAGTAGCGCATAGGATTGTAGGTTATGTTGCAATAATTTTTGATGTGGAGCCTGCTTATGATGATATCGAAGGGGAATGGTTGAGCAATGGTCCCTATGTCGGTATACACAGACTTGCCTCGGCGCAGGATCCCCATATAAAGGGGCTGGGAACGGCTATTATGCTGGGGGTTGAGGAGATTGCAATTGATCATTCGGTTTATAGTATCAAGGTAGATACTAATTTTGATAATGGCGGTATGTTGCACGTGTTTCAAAAATTGGGATACCAATATTGTGGTGAGGTGCATTTTAGAGGTGCGTCACGTAAAGCTTTTGAAAAACTATTAAAATAAAATAACCAGACCTATTTTTTTAACGGAATAAAAATGGCTTTGGATTGCGTAAAAAAGTCCCTTTTGATTTTTTCAAAAGGGACTTTTTTATGTTTATGGATTATTAAACCAGGATATTGCTGATCACTAATCTGCGATAATCAGGTAATAATTCTTTTTACCGCGTTGTGCAACAATATATTTATTGTTTAGCAGGTGATTGATGGTAATGGAGGCTTCAATATCCGTAGCTTTTTCTCTATTGATAGAAACTCCCCCGCCTTGCAGCATTTTTCGGGCTTCGCCTTTTGAAGGGAATACTTGAGTCTGAACAGCCAGTAAATCAAGAATATTGATGCCTGTAGCGAGATCTGTACGAGCGATCTGGAATTGCGGAATACCTTCAAATACTTCCAGAACAGCCTCATGATCTAAATTGTCCAAGAATTCCAACGAACCATTTCCAAAAAGAAATTCAGAAGTTTTGATCGCTGTTTCATAAGCTTCTTCCGAGTGTGTGCGAATGGTGATATCTTTTGCCAATGCTTTTTGAACTAAACGTAAATGAGGGGCAGCATCATGGTCTGCAATAATAGCCTCTATTTCGTTTTGAGGTTTTAGCGTAAAGATTTTGATCCAGTTTTTAGCATCATCATCGGATGTATTCAACCAAAATTGGTAATATTTATACGGAGAAGTTTTCTTTGGATCTAGCCATACTGCCCCAGATTCTGTCTTTCCAAATTTTTGGCCATCCGCTTTTTTGATCAATTGTGTGGTGATGGCATAGGCTGTTCCTTGATCCTGACGACGAATCATTTCACTTCCTGTTACGATATTACCCCATTGATCGGACCCACCCATCTGAATTTTGCAGTTGTGGTGCTTCCATAGGTAATAGAAGTCATATCCCTGAATCAATTGATAGGTAAATTCTGTAAATGAAAGACCATTGTCGCCTTCTAAACGTTTTTTTACAGAATCTTTTGCCATCATATAGTTAACGGTAATCATTTTACCAATATCACGTATAAAGTCCAAAAATTTAAAATCTTTAAACCAATCGTAATTATTAACCATTTGGGCATCATTTTCACCTTCTCCAAATTCGAGAAATTTGCCTAACTGTTTTTTCAGACAAGCTACATTATGCTGTAGGGTAGCTTCGTCCAACAAGTTACGCTCTGCAGATTTGAAAGAAGGGTCTCCAATCATCCCCGTTGCGCCTCCAACCAAAGCCACCGGCTTATGGCCCGCATTTTGGAAGTGGATCAATGTCATGATTTGAGTTAAGTGTCCTACGTGTAGAGAGTCTCCTGTGGGGTCAAAACCGATATAACCAGCGACTTTCTCCTTATTTAGTAAGTCTTCAGTTCCCGGCATAATGTCTTGTAACATGCCTCTCCAACGTAATTCTTCTACAAAGCTCATTGTTAAATGGATTTAATTTTTTAATTTACAAGATGCAAAGATAGGAGATTAAGCGTATATTGAGCGAATAAATCCGTATAAAACCACACGCTAATAAGCTGGTATGAATTTTTTATCACATTTTTATTTTGAGCGGTTTGCCACTAACCCCGAACGTATTGTAGGTGGATTGTTACCCGATCTATTAAAGAATGCTGATAAATCTTTTATGCTAAAGCCTCGTCAGTATGAAGATGAGCTTTTGAATAACCCTTTATTGGAGCAAATGTATATCGGTTGGAACCGTCATATTGAAGTGGATCGACTTTTTCATAATTCAAACTATTTTTTTCATCATACCCATCAGCTCAAATTACAAATTCAGCCTAGTTTGGTGGGAATGCCTATCCGGCCTTCCTTTATGGCACATATTGGCCTAGAGCTTTTGTTGGATCATATACTCACACAAAAGAGCGCTGTTTCCATCGATAAATTCTACGCCGCGCTAATACATGTCAACCAAGATGCCCTGCGAAAGTTTTTGGCAATAAATCAACTTCATGACATTCCGAAGTTTGAAAAATTCTATCATCAGTTTATAGACTGGAAGTATATTTACGACTATGCGAAAATGGAAAAAATTGCAGGTGCGCTTTTCAACATTTGTAAGCGATTGTGGCATTTTGATGTTTCAGCCGAGCAAAGACATCTTTTGACAGAACAGCTAATTTCCTATTTGCATACACGGTTGGCCGATTATCAGGAAATTTACCAGTATATTCAATATGAGCTGATGGACTTTAGTTAGCCTATCAAAAAATACCAATAGTATAAGACCTTGAAAATATTTATTTTCGCATAATTTTAAGTACCAAAACTAAATTTACATGTCACATAGACTTTTTCGGAAGAAAAGTGTTGATCAGATTCTCCATGACACTCAAAAAGAGGAGGGAACAGGCCTTGCAAAGGTGTTGGGTGTAACAGATCTGGTTTCTTTGGGTATCGCCGCCATTGTTGGAGCTGGAATTTTTAGCACAATCGGACTGGCCAGTTATGAAGGTGGGCCTGCAGTATCACTTCTCTTTGTTTTTACAGCTTTTGCCTGTGTTTTTACGGCATTGGCTTATGCGCAATTTGCCAGTACAGTTCCTGTTTCGGGCTCGGCGTATACCTATGCTTATGTGGCATTTGGTGAATTGTTTGCCTGGATCATCGGTTGGGCATTGGTTTTAGAGTATGCGGTTTCGAATACGGTTATTGCGATTTCGTGGTCGCAGTATTTTGTTTCCATGCTGGAGGGCTTTGGTGTTCACATACCTCCTTGGTTATCCATGGCTCCAGGCTACGCGTACGATGCTGTGGACAAAATGAACCAGCATGGTGCGTCTGCCTTAACTGCAATCGATCAGCATGGGTTAGATGCTTTTAATAGCGCTCCACGAATCGGAGGGCTACCTATTATTTTCGATTTACCAGCGGGGGTCATTACATTTTTGGTCACATGGTTGGTTTATATCGGTATAAAGGAATCTCAAAAAGCGAGTATGATCATGGTGATGATCAAAGTTGCTATTATTCTAGCGGTAATATTTGGTGGAATATTCTTCATAAAGCCCGAAAACTGGACTCCTTTCGCACCTAATGGCCTTAAAGGTGTACTCGGAAGTGTTGCCGCTGTGTTCTTTGCCTTCATCGGATTTGATTCGATATCGACAACTGCCGAAGAGTGTAAAAACCCACAGCGCGACCTGCCTAAAGCCATGATTTATTGTTTATTGATTTGTACAGTACTGTATGTAGCCATAACCTTGGTATTGACAGGAATGGTCAATTATACAGAATTGAATGTAAAAGATCCGTTGGCTTTTGTTTTTAAATACGTCGGCTTTGATCATATGGCGGGAATTATATCCGTGACTTCCGTAATTGCCATCACTAGTGCCTTACTGGTATATCAACTGGCTCAACCAAGAATCTGGATGACCATGAGCAGGGATGGTCTGTTGTGGAAGAAATTTGCAACGATCCATCCCAAATATAAAACGCCTTCTTTCGCTACGATCGTCACGGGGTTGGTGGTAGCCATCCCATCGTTATTTTTTAAAATGGACTTCTTTGTGGATCTGACGAGCGTGGGTACCTTTTTTGCCTTTATCCTTGTTTGTGCAGGCGTATTGTATATGGACTATTCCGGCTTATCTGCAAAATCGAAATTTAAGGTTCCTTATATCAACGGTAAATATGTAGTGGGTGGTGGACTGTTGATTGCTATTGTGCTCATTTTTATATACGGCCAGGGAACGGTACAGGAATGGAAATCGCTGTCAGTGCTTGAAATTATAGAACATAAAATGCTCGTCATTATATTTTGGTTAACCTGGCTTGGCCTGAGTATTTATAGCTTTAAAATGAACTTTTCGCTATTGCCTGTCGTTGGTATCCTGATCAATTTGTATTTGATGACGGAATTGGGAGCAAGTAACTGGATAATATTTGTGATCTGGCTCGTAATTGGATTGGCTGTATATTTTATGTATGGCTATAAACATTCAAAGTTAAATAAACAGGCGCAAGTATAGTATATGAGAAGCGTCGCATAAGAATGGATCAAAGAAAAGGAGCTATCTGCATAAAAGATAGCTCCTTTTCTTTGAATATCGTGGACGTATTAGAATCTCCACAAAAGGATTCGGCTTACCTTATTGCCTTGTTCCATGCGGATTACCTCAGTCTCTTTTACATTTATTTTCTTTAGTTTGTGCTGTAAAAAGCGAATATCTTCACGATGTGCCACTAAGGTCGTGAACCATTTTACTTGATCTTTGTGGAACTGGCTTTCAAAGATCATGCGTGACAGAAAGGCTTTTTCACCACCATCGCACCATAATTCGCTTCCCTGCCCAGAAAAAGTTTGTGTCACCGGTTTTTCGTCTATTTTAGCATCTTTTATACCAGTAGTTTTGCGGATGGATTGTTGTAAAGCTTCGGTTTGAGAGCTAAAAAACGGCGGGTTACAGATCACTACATCGTATTTTTCACCTGGAAGGATGATATCTTTGAATATGGCCTTTGGATTATTTTGCAGGCGTATTTGTATGCTCTTTTTTAGGCTCATGTTTGTCCGTGTTATCTCGATAGCATTTTTATATGCACTCTTGATAATTTCGGAACCTACAAAGCTCCAGCCATATTCCTGATGACCGATTATCGGGTAAATACAATTGGCTCCAACACCGATATCGAGGATATGAATATTTCCGCCTTTTGGAATTTCATTGTTGTTGTCGCGCGCAAGCACATCGGCGATATAATGAATATAATCAGCGCGGCCGGGAATAGGAGGGCAAAGATTCTCTTTGGGAATGTCCCAGTGTTGAATGTGATAGTATTTCTTTAGAAGCGCCTTGTTTAATGTCTTCACGGCATCAGGATTGTTAAAATCGATGGATTTTACATTGTAAGGGTTTGCTATTACAAATTCCTTGAGCGAGGGCTCTACTTTGCTCAGTTCTTCAAAATTGTAGTTATCGAGATGTCTATTTCTAGGATGTAATTTCTTTTTTGGATTAGCGTCTGCCATGATGTATTATTTGCAACAAAAGTAATGCAATTCTATTGAATAAAAAAGGTGATGCTAAAGCATCACCTTGAGAAGTATTAATCTTTTCGTATGAGATGGACTTCTGAAGTCTGGGGAAAATTGAGCGGTACGCGCTCTATGGTAACAAAACTAGAATCCAAACCAAAACCTTTTTCTTCGGACAAGCTCATTTTTTTGAGGTAACCATAGATGTCCATAATAACCTTTTCTATCCAAGTCATCTGATTGGTTTTGGAAAGTACTTTTTCTAAAACAACAAATTTAAAATCGCCTGGTATATTATGTTTACGTAAGGTGTCGTACTGACTAGTGATGTCAATTTCACCTTTTTTCACCATTTCTTCCACAACTTTTCTAAACAATAAACTGATGCGTTGCTCTTCTCTAAAACCAAGTTTGAAATCAATTCGTATTAACTTCCCAGGGATAAGTTGGTCGATCGAATATTCTTTGGTGTGTGGATGATCCATCACGTCAACATGTACCAGCCAATATACGTCGGCCCGCTTTGGTTTTTTATTTATAATGGAATAAATAATTTTAGCTTCTATCTCTGATTTAAAATTTGCGCTTGTTAGGTACACCAAATGTGATGCATATGGTGGCACAGATTTGTCTTCACTTAATTCTGAGATGATGGGGTAATATTTGTTGATATTGATAAAGTTGACATAGCGATTTTTAATTTTTCGCGCTGTATACCAACAGTACATTGTTACGAATAATGCCGTGGCAAGCATCAGGGTTAACCAGCCACCATGAGCAATTTTTACCCCATTTCCTACTAAGAAAGTTAACTCGATGACAAAGTAGGCGATCAAGAATATAGCAATCACTGCACGATTGACTTTTTTCATCGACAGAAAATAACCCATTAAGACCGTCGTCATCAAAACGGTTAGATTGATAGCGAGACCATAGGCTGCGTCCATTCGGCTGGATTCTTCGAAAACCCAGATGACAATCATACAGCCTATCCATAAAATTAAATTGATGGAAGGAACATACAGCTGTCCTTTATGTTCGCTTGGATAGCGGATAGCAACTTTAGGCCATATATTCAATCGTACTGCTTCCGAAATTAAGGTGTAAGATCCGGATATCATGGCTTGACTCGCTATGACAGCAGCAATTGTCGCTATAGCGATACCGTAGCCGATAAACCAATCGGGCATGATCGAATAGAAGGGGTTTGATCCACCTAGAACACGTCCCTCTTGCGTCAATAACCAGGCACCTTGTCCGAAATAATTTAATATCAGCGTGATCTTTACATAAATCCAGCTAATCCGGATGTTGTTTTTACCACAGTGCCCCATATCCGAATATAAAGCCTCGGCTCCGGTAGTACATAAAAACACCGCGCCAATCAATAATAGCGAATGCGGGTAAGTAATCAGAATATGAAAGGCATAATAGGGATTGATTGCTTTCATGACTTCGGGTGCAAGGTGAAGATGGGATAAACCAAGCACGCCAATAATTGAAAACCAGATGGTCATCAACGGCCCAAAAACCTTTCCAACAACGGATGTTCCAAATCGCTGAATTATAAATAATAAGGATATGATTGTAACAACGATAGGAACTGTAGGTAATCCAGGGAATTTGATGTCTAGACCTTCAATAGCTGAAGATATTGTGATGGCAGGTGTGATCATTCCATCAGCCAATAAGGTGGCAGCACCGATCATCGCCGGGAAGATTAACCAAGGTGCGCGCTTACGTACCAAAGAATAAAGGGATAAAATGCCCCCTTCACCTTTATTGTCTGCCCGTAATGTAATCCAAACGTATTTAACGGTTGTTTGGAGTGTCAGCGTCCAAAAAACGCAGGATAGTCCTCCCAAGACCAGGTCTTTTTGGATGGCTCCTTGTCCCATGATTGCTTTGAAAACGTATAATGGGGAGGTTCCTATATCTCCAAAAACAATTCCTAAACTGATCAATAATCCGGCGAAACTCACCTTATTGATACTGCTGTGATGACTATTGTCTGCCATTTATCAAGTATTTTATTTCAAAATATACTGCAAAAATATACTTTTTGCCTGTACTTTAAGTAGGTACATTTGCTGCGCCAAATTTTAGCATTTCCTTTGACATGCGCAAGAGCTGTTAAAATTTGTTAAAAGAAACTTGGAAAGGCCCTTCTTGACAAAAAACTTTTAAACAAAATACTAACTTTGTTGTTGATAATTCAAATAGTTAGCGTTATATTTGATTAAACCGTAACCAGTATTTGAAGTCTAATTTAACACTATGGGGAGAAATCTACTTAAAGCAGCTTTTTTGACACTATTATCCGCACTGACATTGTGCAGTGGGGGGGCAAGGGTGTATGCAAAGTCTCCTTATGACCATACTTTTTCGCAACATATTTGGGACGGCAATGAGGCATTCGGAGGTGATAAAACGATCAAGGAAACAGAGAAACTGATCAATAATGTTAAGGTATTCTATAATCCAATTGCTGAGCAAATAAACCTTTCTTTTAAATTGGCAAAATCTTCGGGTGTTTCTATCAAAGTTATGGACGCATTGGGCAATGAGATTCTTCAATTAATGAATGGTAATCTGGATTCAGGAATTCAAAATCTTTCTTTTGAGCATGGCGGAAAATTAACCACAGGATTCTACTTCGTAAGGGTAGTGGCTGGTTCTGAAACTGTTGTTAAAAGATTTTCTATCCGATAAGGAGACAATTGACAAGATAATTCGTTAGTATACAAAAACAGCAGCGGGAATCATTTGATTCCCGCTGCTGTTTTTGTATAGCGTTTATTTGTGGCTTTAGTCTTGTAATTCTTCGATCCAAAGGCCATCATCTTTAATGATTTTGATCAATTCGTCCAAGGCATGTGCAGAACTCACATTTTTCTTGACAACCTGCTGGCCTCTATACAACGTAACTTTATCAGGTCCCGCTCCCACATAGCCATAGTCTGCATCAGCCATTTCACCAGGACCATTCACAATGCAGCCCATGATACCAATTTTTAACCCTTTTAAATGGTTCGTGCGGCTTCGAATCATCTGGGTAGTTTCTTGTAGATCAAACAAGGTTCTGCCACAACTTGGGCAGGATATATATTCTGTCTTGGATATTCTTGATCGCGTTGCCTGCAAAATTCCGAAAGATAATGAGGCTATGTTTTCCAATGCTGTTGCCGGTGAATCAATCCAGATTCCCGATCCTAATCCATCGATCAATAGCGCGCCTAGATCTGTCGATGCATAAAGCTGTATTTTGGAAATAGGTTCTTCGGGATTCATATATTCACCAATAGGGCCTGAGAAATCTTCTTTTGGATAGGAGCGTTTAATAATGACTGGATTGTTGAGGCCTATTTCCTGCAAATTACGGAAAAATTGTCTTTGATCTGCCATCCCGTGCAAGTAATCGGTTTCTACTATAAATACGACAGTTTTGTCAAGCTGTAAAGATTCAAACAATGGGGTCAACAAATCTGAATTGCAGATTTTGACCATATTCAACACCGTATCTTTATAGTCCGCTGCTACAAATTGTGCTAAGGTAAAGAGGGGATGGATGTTGGTTTTATCAGCAAGTTGGAACCAAGTGTCGTAGTTATAAATCTGTTTCAGGTTGGCCGGCATAGTGAAAGACGGTAAACTATCTGCGAGATAAACAAAGTCTACAGACTGCTCGCCCATGTGATATTTATCCAATAGGATATCATAGCGATAGCCAACTTTGGTAAGTATCTGGGCGTCTTTCAAATTTTCTTTGGAGATATCAACGACAATCCTGGGAACTAAAGCCCCCCCGATGAATGTATTTACTTCTTCGCTGGTATAAGGGACAATGGGTGTGTCTGTAGATAGTTGGATAATTTCTTGTTTGGGCTGAAGCTCGAGGTTTGCCTGCCGTTTGCTATATCGATTGACAAGAGCTATTGCCACGGGGGCTTCGCGTTCGGGTTCTTCGGTTAACGATACGCGTACAGTATCTCCCAGTCCATCCTCCAACAGTGTTCCAATGCCGACGGCAGATTTTACACGGCCATCTTCACCATCTCCGGCTTCCGTTACTCCGAGATGTAGCGGGTAGTTCATGTTTTCAGAAACCATTTTTTCGACCAACAAACGGTAGGCTTTTACCATGACCTGCGGATTGGATGATTTCATTGAGATACAAAGGTTATAAAAATTCAGGTCTTCGCACATCCGGATAAACTCCATGGCCGATTCAACCATGCCTTCAGGCGTATCGCCATAATGGCTCATAATTCTGTCGGATAAGGAACCATGGTTGGTTCCAATGCGCATGGCTGTACCATTTTCTTTACAGATATTGACAAGTGGAGCAAATTTATGATAAATGCGCTCCAATTCAAGTTTATATTCAGCTTCGGTATACGACAGCTGATCGAATTTTTTCTTGTCCGCATAGTTTCCGGGGTTGACCCTTACTTTCTCTACGATACGGGCGGCTACCTCGGCAGCATTGGGGGTAAAATGAATATCAGCAACTAAAGGAACATTATATCCTCTTCGCCGGAGTTCATTCTTTATATTGGCTAAATTTTGTGCTTCTTTTATACTGGGAGCGGTAATACGAACGTATTCGCAGCCCGCTTCAACCATCCGAATCGTCTGTTCAACTGACCCCATCGTATCCATGGTATCTACCGTTGTCATACTTTGAATACGAATGGGATTATCGCCACCCATTGGGGTATTACCGATTTGAATTTCCCTCGTTTTCCATCTTGAATAATCTACCTTGGAATTGCAATAGATTCCAGGCAATGTCAACATATTACTTGTGTCCATATCTAACACAAAGTTAACTTTTCTTGACTAAAAATCGGCTGTCAATTAATATCTTCTAATTTTTATTGATGCAATACCACCGTTGATGTCAAAATCGAATTTTTGAGTAGCTGTGTCGTAATTTATCGATTTTGCTTCTCCTTCACTTTTAAGGAAATCGCCCTCATAATCTGTAGAGGATAACGCATTATCGCTTGTAATACGGCAGGCCGCATTTTTCGGAATCATGATTTCGATTGATGACGCTCCGGCGTCCATCGAAATCTTTGTTGTAGCCAGTGGCTGACCCAATTTTAGTTTTAAACTTGTTGCACCGGCATCGATATCTAATGCCTCTATTTTATAGGGGGAAAGATCCAGCTTGGCATCGATCGCGCCGACATCAAAATTCAGGTTCCATACGATGTTGGGGTTTAAAGCAATAAAAGTATTATTATTTTTGCTATTGAAATCCTTGTTTTGGAATTTCCCTTTTAAATTGATGTCAACTTTTTCGGTAGACTCTCCATGTACGGTTACGCCCAGTAAATATTCTTTTGAGGTATTATATGCCGAGAAGATCTGTGACGTCGTGCTGCTATCATTTCTTAATGAGGTGGCGCCTAAATCGAGATTCAAGGTAGCACTTTGGATTTTATTGTTCAGTGGTACGTTTAGCTTTTCCGTTGTATAATTCGTTTTATCATTTGGATCATCATTATATTTGACGCCAAGGGTTTTACTCTTTAATAGCTGTGTTAATAGTGGTTCCTTAGGTGTCGATAGGCCGATGTATGTCAGGAACCCTAAAATGACCACGGTAGAGCCAATGGCAACAAATTGTCCAACCTGTTGATCTTTGGGTACCAGCATACGAATTCCGGCAAGAACGATAAACAGCGGCCAATATCTAAAAATACCGGCCCAATTGAATGAAATTGTGTCAAGCTGTGACAATAATAAGACAACGCCTATAAAGAGAATGGTGATACCAGTTGTTATTCTTCGTGTATTCATAACTAATTCTGTTTGTTAATATATCTCAAAAGTAATTCGATTTGGGAGATACTGTATGAATGTTTAGGCTATTATACATAAAAAATCGGTAAATGTGACTAATTGATCGGTAAGTAATTTCGTTTTTCCATTACTTTTTGGCTTTTTGCTTGTTTATATATTACCGGGAATTAATTACCTTTAATGGATATCTCGGCTTAATATAGTCTTATAATTGACGTAATACATTGAAATTAAATAGATAACATGATCTTTCATCACATTGGTGCCTATCTCATACTCCTCAAATCAGTATTTAAAAGACCGGAGAAGGGGCGGATTTATTGGAAGGAAACCGTATTGGCAATGACCGATATTGGTATTGGCTCGCTCGGCCTTATCGTCATTATCTCCACCTTTATTGGTGCTGTTATGACCATGCAAATAGCCTTTCAGATGGTTTCGGACTTGATACCTAATTCGATTATAGGCTCTATCAATCGGGATTCGAATATCTTGGAATTGGGGCCAACGATATCTGGCTTGGTTTTAATGGGAAAAATTGGTTCGTCCATATCTTCACAGATTGGCTCTATGCGTGTTACAGAGCAGATTGATGCCTTGGAAATTATGGGGATCAATGCTCCTGGCTATTTGATTTTGCCTAAAATTTTGGCTGGTGTGACCATGATTCCGATGTTGGTTATTATTTCCATCGTGTGCGCCTTGGTGGGCGGCCTGTTGGGGGGATCCCTTTCGGGAGCTGTTACGCAAGCAGATTATATTTTGGGGATTCAAGATGGCTTTAATGGTTTTACCGTAACGGTGGCACTTGTAAAAGCGGTGGTCTTTGGATTTATTATTACATCGATTTCTGCTTATAAAGGATATCATGTGAAGGGTGGGGCTTTGGAAGTTGGGCAGGCGAGCACGGAAGCTGTAGTGGTAGGCTGTATTACCATTCTAGCGGCGGATTATGTAATTACGGCACTAATGCTTTAAAAAGATTTTATGATTCAAATCGAAGATATTAACAAGTCGTTTGGTGATAATCATGTGCTGAAAGGTATCAGTGCGAATTTTGAACCCGGTAAAGTGAGTTTGATTATTGGTGGTTCGGGGTCGGGAAAGAGCACCTTACTCAAGTGCATCGTTGGGTTGCATCAACCGGAAAAAGGAAAGGTCATTTTTGACGACAAAGATTTTACTCGGATGAATTTTGAAGAACGTGTCCCCATTCGTAAAGAAATAGGTATGCTTTTTCAGAATTCAGCATTATTTGATTCGATGACTGTCGAACAAAATATTATGTTTTCTTTGGATATGTTTACGGACATGTCGAAAGCGGAGAAATTGGACCGGGCAAATCATTGTCTAGAACAGGTTAATCTGGAGGGACGGAATAAGCTATTTCCTGCCGAGCTCTCAGGCGGGATGAAAAAGCGGGTAGGGATTGCGCGTGCGATCAGTATGAATCCCAAATACCTTTTTTGTGATGAGCCTAATTCGGGTTTAGACCCTGAAACTTCTATTGTTATCGATGAGTTAATTTTGAAGATAACTCAAGAATTAAAATGTACAACAGTTGTTGTTACGCATGATATGAATTCTGTAATGGGAATAGGGGAATATATTTTGTTTCTTTACCAAGGGGCGAAGTTTTGGGAAGGGTCCAATAAGGATATGATGCGCTCGGATGTGAAAGAATTAAACAACTTTGTCTTTGCAAGCCCATTGATGAAAAGTGCTAAGGCCTCGATGGGCGAATAACGGGTGAGATTATTGTTTTAGTGTGTCCGATTTTAGGCGCTGATCGGGGTTAGGATCATGCAGATTTCTTTTCTATTGAAATTTAGCTTAGTTTTGTCGGAAAATTTTGATTTTGGCAGCAACAAATATACAACTATTGACTCCACAGCATTGGAGAGACTATGAACTCATTGATTGTGGTGATTTTGAAAAATTGGAACGCTTTGGTGATTTAATTCTGGTCAGACCTGAGCCTCAGGCTGTATGGCCTAAGGCGTTGAGCGAAGCAGATTGGAACAAACGTTATCATATCAAATTCAAAGGTCGTTCGGCTACTTCTGGAGAATGGTTGAAGAAAAATCCGAAGGTTCAGGACCGTTGGCACATCGAATATAAAAATAGCGATGTGGCCATCAAATTTAGGTTGGGCCTGACATCTTTTAAACACGTCGGGATATTTCCGGAACAGGCTGTAAATTGGGACTATATTTCAGAATCTGTTCGTTCATTTAAGACGGAAAAACCGAAGGTTCTCAATCTTTTCGCATACACGGGAGGAGCATCTTTAATAGCGAAAGCTGCTGGTGCGGATACAACGCACGTGGATTCGATTAAACAGGTTGTGACCTGGGCGAATGAAAATATGGAAATTTCCAACTTGGATAACATTCGTTGGGTTGTTGAGGATGCGTTAAAGTTTGTAAAGCGTGAACTGAAAAGAGGTAATACCTATAATGGAATTATTTTGGATCCACCAGCTTATGGACATGGGCCGAAAGGTGAGAAATGGAAATTGGAAGACCACATTATGGAAATGATGACAGAGGTTGTTCAACTATTGGATCCTCAAGAACATTTCTTGATTTTAAATACCTATTCTTTAGGTTTCTCTTCGGTTATTGTGGAAAATTTAATTAAGACTGCTTTTCCGAAAGTTGAAAACTTAGAAATAGGCGAGCTATTTTTACAAGCAACTGCAGGTCCGAAACTTCCACTTGGCGTATTTGGTAAATTCCGTAAGATAGCGAAGTAATACGGTCAAAAGATTTCTGATAACAAACACGGGGCGCTTATTTAAGCGCCCCGTGTTTGTTATCAGAGACAATTGTTTTAATATGCATCAGGCGCATTACATATGGATATCCTTCAACCGTAGCGATGCGATTTCCAGCTGCTTTGGGATGGCTGCAATGATGTTCTGCGGGATATGTGATAAGTGTTGAGCTAGCTCATCATAGTAAGCAATCCCAGCTTGTAACTGCGCTTTAAATTTGGCTACATACTTTACCTTTTTATCATTAATGATGTTTTGATTATCTGTTACATATTTTTGAATATGATCAATGTAAAGGTTGAGTTCGTTGATCAGGACAAATGGGCGATTGTTATTTTCAAAGACTGAGATACGGCCATAGATATGATCGATCATTTCCCGTAAAGTGTATTGTTTTTTAAACCAAACAAGATTTGGACCCGGACAAATGGCGACGGCGGTCTGTTCTTTAGTCTTCTGGATATTGTATTTAAGATAGGCAGGCGCTGCGAGTCCTTCACAAAGACAGGTCTTTTCGGTAATGGCCTCAAAAGCTTTTTCGTATTCAGCAGCAGACAGGTTTTGTTGTTTTAGTTCCTGTATCTTTTGATGTTGATATACGCGTGATGCGGTGCAGATGGGCTTGTCACCGAACTCGGTGTTGGAAATAAGATACTCTTTTTTGCAGGGGCTTCCAGGGCGGCCTTTTTTAATTCGTTCTACTCGTAAGTGCTCAGCGCCACTTTTTCTAAAGTTGTTGAATGGAATGCCTAATGGAGATGCTCCACTGCAGTAGAAGTCTTCTTTTTCGGCAAGTTCCAATGTTTTCAACGTTTCTTGATCTACCGTAGTTGCTTCGGGTACCATTAGGAATGGAGATCCCCATCCTACAGCGTCAAATCCATAATAATCTAAAAAAAACTGATGTTCTGAAGCGGTACCCACCCCTCCTTGAACGGTATATTTGATAACGGGAGGTATGGTTAAAAAGCGCTTTTGAGCATTCCAATATTCTTGGTATATCTCGAAAAGTTCGGCTTTTAAACTTTCTTTCTTTTCTTTGAATTCTTGAAGGATTGGACCAAGAAGAAAGCCATCCGTTGCGAAAGCATGTCCACCACAGTTCAAACCGGATTCTATTCTGAATTCAGATACCCAAACCCCTCTTTTGGCGAGATATTTTGCCTGAATGAGTGCCGATCGGAAATCGCTTACTTTGAGAGTTACCTTTTTGTCGAACATACTTTCATTATCAGGGAAGAAAGCTGGCAATTCAGCAAGGTAAGCATATAGGTGTGGATTCATTCCAGCGGAAAGGATAAGCGAAGAATGAAGATTGGAATTTGCAAAGCCACGTAAGGCTGCTAGTGCATCCGAAAAGCGCTCGTCTAATGCCTTACCGTCTTTATAGTTTATCTTATCAACTTTGGACATGATATTAACATCAATGTCACCCGGCTTTAGATAAGTGATCAATAAATCTTGGAGTTCGGTCTTAATGGCCAGATTTGTTTCCATCTCCATAGCGTGATACAGCGGCTTGGAGGGATGTGAATCTGGTAGAAGCTGAAAGTATTTTGCCAATTCTGAGCCTTTTGTAAAGGGTTGATGTTTTAAGGCTGTAATTTGTTTATTGACCACAAATTGTACCAGATTGAGGTATGCTGTGATTCTATTTGCCCGATAATCTTCTTCAGATGTGCGGATTGGTTGATAGGGGATTTGATATTCTCCACAGTAATAGCAGCGCATGCGCTCGATTAGTTCATCGTCAACGATAGACATCACTGAGGAGATTCCGTACTGTGCAACCTTAATTGCTGAATCGATCGAGAAAGCTAGGCCTAATACGGGGATATGAAAAGTATGCGTCATTCTTAAATATTTCTTTTACGAAATAATGAAGAATAACGCTAAAAAAAAGTAATGATTGTTTTATGGGGATATGATTGTAATCACTATTCAAATACAATTGTTTTGTAGTCATTGCGCATGACACGATCCTCGCTAAGCAGGCGAATTGCACGGCTTAAAACGGCTTTTTCTATTTCCTTTCCAGCAGTAACCATGTCTTTTACCGTGTAGGTGTGGTTGACATGCCGTATATCCTGGACGATGATCGGACCTTCATCAAGTTGGTCGGTCACGAAATGCGCTGTGGCTCCAATAATCTTAACACCTCTTGCATGTGCCTGTTTGTAGGGGTTGGCTCCGATAAATGCCGGTAGGAAGGAATGGTGGATATTCACTAATTTATTCTCAAAAGTTCCAACAAACGCTGGTGATAAGATTCGCATGAATTTAGCTAAAATGATATAATCGAAATGATATTGTTGGATTTGTGCTATCAGTTGTTTTTCGAACGTTTCCTTTGTCAGGTTTTCATGTGAGATACAGTGAAAAGGAATGTCGAATTTTTCTGTAAAAGAGCGTAGCGATTCATAATTGCCAATGACAGCCTGCACTTCGGCTCCCCAAGTTTCGAAATGCTGTCGTACAAGTATGTCTGCAAGGCAGTGATGCTCTTTGGTCACCAAGACAACAATCTTTTTTCGGGTATTGGGGTTGATCTGTATTTGAGCAGAGGGAGGAAGGACCTCAGCCAAGGAGTCGGAAAGCTGTTTTTGATCCATTACTAGACCGTTACAGACTACACGCACGAAGAATTTATTGGCTTCTTCATCTACATATTCGCGCATGGTGACAATATTGAGCTGATATTTTGCAAGCGTGTTTGAGATGTTGGCGACTAGTCCAACGGCGTCTTGACATTGGATCAAAATTAGGGTTTGGTTGTGCATGAAATTTGGTTGTAGGTTATTGAAAAAAAGCGGGCTATGTTAACCCGCTTTTTTTGTTAGTTCTTCTTCTAGGTCAACTTCAACACGTAGATTTTCGACGATATGTTTTTGTCTATCGGGCGTGTTTTTACCCATGTAATATTCTAATAACTGTTGAATCTTATTGTCTTTGGACAAGATAACAGGATCAAGGCGGATATCTTTTCCGATAAATAAACCAAACTCGGAAGGTGATATTTCACCAAGACCTTTGAATCGGGTGATTTCGGGTTTAGCTCCTAATTTTGCGATTGCTTTTTGCCGTTCTTCGTCGGAATAGCAATAAATTGTTTCCTTTTTATTGCGGACACGGAAAAGGGGCGTCTGCAAAATGGAAACGTGTCCTGCTTTAACAAGGTCTGGGAAGAACTGTAAGAAAAACGTTAATAATAGCAAACGGATGTGCATTCCATCAACGTCGGCATCGGTAGCGATAACGATATTGTTGTAACGTAATCCATCTAGACCATCTTCAATATTAAGTGCATGTTGCAAAAGATTGAATTCTTCGTTTTCATAAACAATCTTTTTGGACATTCCATAAGAGTTAAGCGGCTTTCCTTTTAGGCTAAACACGGCTTGAGTCTGTACGTCGCGTGATTTGGTGATCGAACCAGAAGCAGAATCCCCCTCGGTAATAAACAGTGTCGTTTCTTGGTTGCGTTCGTTTTTATCGCTAAAATGCACTTTACAGTCACGTAGTTTACGATTATGAAGAGAGGCTTTTTTTGCCCTTTCGTTGGCCAGTTTTTTAATACCCGCGATGTCCTTGCGCTCGCGTTCGGATTGCAGGATTCGTTTCTGAAGGGCATCTGCCGTAGCTGGATTTTTATGCAGGTAATCATCCAATGCTTTTTTTACAAAGTCATTAATGAAGCCTCTTACAGTCGGGCCTTCAGGACCGACACTTTGGGAACCCAATTTTGTTTTAGTTTGAGATTCGAAAACAGGTTCTTGTACTTTGATGGCGATTGCTCCGATGATTGAAGACCGAATATCCGATGCGTCAAATTCTTTTTTGTAGAATTCGCGGATCGTTTTGACGAGTGCTTCACGAAATGCTGCCTGATGTGTTCCCCCTTGGGTTGTATGTTGTCCGTTTACGAAGGAATAGTATTCCTCTCCATATTGTTGTCCATGTGTCATGGCAATTTCAATGTCTTCACCACGCAGGTGAATAATTGGATAGCGCATGGATTCGGCATCAATATTACGTTCCAATAAGTCTTTTAGACCATGCTCGGAAATAAATTTCTGATTATTGAAATTAATCGTAAGCCCAGAATTCAGGAACACATAATTCCAGATCATGTTTTCAACAAATTCTAGTCTGTATTTATAATTCCGGAAAATGGAGTCGTCTGGATAGAATGTTACCGCTGTGCCATTTCGTTGCGTTGTTTCTTTTTGTTCATCATTGACTAATTCTCCCTTAGCGAATTGAGCGATGCGGGTAATATTTTGCCGATAGGACTGTACGGTGAACTGACTGGACAAAGCGTTCACTGCTTTCGTACCGACCCCATTTAAACCGACGGACTTTTGGAAAGCCTTACTATCATATTTACCACCTGTATTGATTTTAGAAACAACATCAACAACAGAACCAATTGGAATACCACGTCCATAATCGCGTACGGAAACTTTATTCTCGTTTACCGTGATATCAATCGTTTTACCAGCTCCCATAACAAACTCATCGATGGAGTTGTCAACGACCTCTTTCAATAAAACATAAATACCATCATCATAGGCCGAACCGTCCCCCAACTTTCCAATGTACATTCCCGGACGAAGGCGAATATGCTCTTTCCAATCCAGGGACCTAATGCTGTCTTCGTTATATGTACTCATAAATTTATGTTGAACTTAGCTAGCAAAAGTAAAAAAAATAAACTACGATAAGTAGTCTAAAAGGCTAAATTTTTTAGATATCCCCAGTTTATGTCCAGATGATGAAAATTGCTGGTTTGCCAGGAAATGTTTACATTTAGTGTAAGTAATTTTAAAGCGAATAATTTATGGGATTATTTGATAAAATCAGGAATGAGTTTGTCGATATTATCGAATGGGTCGATAATAGTACGGATACAATTGTGTGGAAATTTCCAAGGTATCAGAATGAAATAAAAATGGGTGCACAATTGACCGTGAGGGAAGGACAGGCAGCCGTATTTTTAAACGAAGGTGTGGTGGCTGATGTCTTTCAACCCGGTCGTTACGAATTGACAACCCAAAACATGCCCATCATGACTACCATTAGGGGGTGGAAGTATGGATTCAACAGTCCTTTCAAAGCGGATGTTTATTTTGTGAATCTTCGTCAATTTGTTAATCAGAAATGGGGTACAAAAAATCCAATCATGTTGCGGGATCCTGAATTTGGACCCATTCGACTCCGAGCTTTTGGTAATTTCTCCTTTCAAGTGAAAGATGTTACCGTGTTCATGAAACAGTTGGTTTCAACAACACCGGTATTTACGGTTGAAGATATCACAGAACAGCTTCGAAACATTGCGGTATCGAGAGGGATGGATGCTATTGCTGAGTCCAAAATTCCTGCATTGGATCTTGCATCCAACTACGATGAAGTGTCAGCCTTGATACAGCAGAAAATTGGAGCCGATTTTGATGAGTTGGGATTAAGTTTAACGAAGTTTTTAATAGAAAATATTTCTTTCCCAGAGGAAGTTGAAAAGGCACTTGATAAGCGAAGTAGCATGGGCGTTGTTGGTAATCTTGGAGCATATGCTCAATTTCAAGCTGCTAATTCGATGGAGAAAGCTGCTGAGAACCCAACTAGTGGAGGGATCGTAGGTGCTGGATTTGGTGCGGGACTGGGAGCGGGAATGGTTGGTCAAATGGGAAATGTCTTTCAACAAAATAGTTTTGATGGAAACAATCCAACTGGAGTAGGGGGTGCAGGGGCTTCTGCTACAACAGCGGGGCCGCCGCCGCTGCCTAAAAGCGTCGCTTATTATCTCGCGATTAAAGGAAAACAGGAAGGACCGTTTGATCATGAACAATTGAGTAGCCTTGTCCAGGATGGCACGCTAAATACGGCTACCCTCGTTTGGAGAGAAGGACTTGAGAACTGGATTGAAGCTGATAAGGTGAGCGATTTGAAAGGACTTTTTTCACAGATTCCGCCTCCGATACCAGGAGTTTAGGAAAGAAACGCATGACTGTGTTGTATGAGTTTTGAAGAAAAAACCTCCGAGATAGAGCAAGGATTGAAATGTCAGGGCTGTGGTGCAATTCTGACTTATCAGCCCGGTACTTCCTATTTGGAATGTTCCTATTGTGGAACCAGAAATGAAATAGCTGATCAGTTGCCAGAAAATGGGCGTATTGAATCAACGGATTATAAGGTCTTTGGAGCCGCGATGGAAGGACTCGAAGATGAACGATATAGTTATTTAGCTGAGGTCGTGCATTGCGGCAACTGTGGTGCAAACTCGCGTTTGAATCCTCATGTTACGGCAGATTTGTGTGCCTTTTGTGCATCACCATTGGTCATTGACCATCAGCAAAAACGTATTGTAAAACCGCATGGTGTTGTTCCTTTTGGTGTTGACTATAAAAGTGCTTTTGGGCTATTGACGCAATGGGCTGGGAAGGTATGGTTTGCACCGAATGACTTTAAGCGGATTTTTAACGCTAGGAATGACCGTTTAAAGGGGGTATATATTCCTTTTTGGTCCTATGATGCAGAGGTGAATTCTGATTACATCGGCTCGCGTGGTGAGTATTATTATGTGACAAGGACGAGGCGTAATTCGGATGGCGAAACAGAAGAGTACGAAGAAAGACGAACCAACTGGTATCCAACTTCAGGTACTATTTATAGCCAATTTAAGGATATTGTTATTTCTGGATCAACCTCCCTTCCGGAAAAGTTTTCGGAAAAGATCGGGCCGTGGAATTTGGGCTATCTAAAACCTTTCAATGAGCAGTATCTGAGTGGTTTTATCGCAGAAACTTTCAGTGTAGGTCATGTGAAAGCGGCAACAACTGCCCGAGCGATTATGGACCGGGAAATCGAGCGACAGGTTGAGAATGACATCGGTGGCGATACGCAGGATATCGATTCCATTGATAGTGATTTTAAATCCATTAAATTGAAATATATTCTTTTGCCCGTTTGGTTATCTGCTTATCAATACAAAGGAAAGAGTTATCAGATCATGGTTAATGCATTTAATGGTAAAGTGTACGGGCAACGACCTTATAGCTTTTGGAAAATCGCTTTTTTGGTATTGGCGATCATTATTGTTTTGTATCTCTTGAGTTTTATGGGATGACAAAAAAGGTTATATAAAAAACGCTGTTCTCTTAGTTTGAGAACAGCGTTTTTTTATAGGCTAAAAGGTGCCTATTTGTTTAACGATAGTAGAAATCCAATGGTAAAGTTGGCGTCCCAATCAAAAACAAAGGTATCGCAGTTGGTCGCATCTTTAATTGCTTTATAAATGTTAACACCGCTTTTTGTTTTTATTTTATCAGTGTTGTAGGAAGCTGGGGCATTCAAAACGGTAAAACGTTCTTCACCTTGGCGCGTTTGCGACGCAAGTTCAAATGGAACGCCACCGATGATAAAACAAACTTCTCTTTTATTTTCCGGAATCTTTTCGCCTAATTTTTTTACTTCTGCATAGACAGCATCATCTTTGAGATCTTTTTCATAGTACTTTGCGCCGGGTGCTTCGACAGATTTTGTATCGCCATCGATCCATGAAATTTTTGTATTACCAGACCCGATGTCAACAACAAATGCATTGTCTTCATATGCTTTTGGAAGGACCGATTTCAATGCAAGCTTTCCTTCTTGCTCTGCTGTAACCAAGTTGACCACAAAGCCCATTTTTCTAAGTTCGCTGCTAATGATAGTTGTTTTGGGTTCCTTTTGCGCTCCAGAGCTAATGACGAAATGTATATTTTTCGATTTAACACCTTTATCCAGCATCATGCCGATATAGTCTTTTAATCCTTTGCGAATATCTTCGGTATTTGCCAATCCTTCATAAGCAAAAGATTTTCCAAAATCTTTGGAAACGATTTCCCAACGATTCTCTTTATCCATATTGACGACGAAGGAATTGAACCCAGAGGCGCCCACTTCAACCACTCCTTTGTATTCACCGTCAACAGGCTTTTCAGGTTGATAGTTGAATGATCGAATGTCTTTCGAGCCCGATGAGGGGTTTGAATCCGCATTTTTGTGACTGGTTGAGTCTGTTTGTACAGTAGGGTTAGCATCAAATTTGCCCGATTGCATTGCCCAGTAACCGATTGCCAAAATAGGTAAGGCAATAATAATTGCTTTAATAGGCCATCTTAATCTTGCCCATGTTGATTTTTCTTCCATAATGTTGAAGTAATATAATTTTATAGTTAATCAAGTAATGTAAATCCTTTATCCACTTTCTCTTCGGGCTTGAGCTCATAGCTAGCGTCTGTCATCTGCGTTACATTCAAAACCTTCAGATTGCGCTCGTCTACTTTGCGGATGAATTCTTCTAATTCACCCTGCGTTGGCGCTCCACCGACAGTGATGTTGTTGTTTTGATCCAGGAAATCCAAATTGGACCGGATAGAGGCTATATTTTGGCTAATGGCACCTGTTGCGGCATTCATGGCCTCTTGAAATGCCCAGCCATCTTTGATATTGAACACATCAGCAAGGCCGTCGGTGGCATTCTTCATTTTTTGGGTCGCTTCTAGCTTCTTCGAAATGATGGAAATGCTGCTATCTAAGGTGCTAACATAAATTCGGGCGGCACTTTCATTGTCTTTGAGTACTTCCAATACTTTAGCAAACTGATTGGCATATTGGACATAGCTACGCGCATTTTGCTCTTCTGATTCTCCTTCTTTTCCCAATAGAAAGGCTTTAGTACGCGTTTCCTTAGCATCTCTGGCATAAGCATTTGCTTTTTCTGCGTTATTTTTACTGGCTTCTTCTTTCGATTTTTCGTCGAGATTAGCTGCTTCCGCTGTAAAACGTTTGGCATACGTATATTTTTCTTCCGCAGTCTTTTGTGCTGTTTCACCACTTTGAATCATATCAATACGGACTCCATCGACATTGCTAATTTTTTCCTTTACTCGTTTCAGCGTGTCTTTTGCATCTCTTGACAGCAATTGTAAGGTTTCTATTGGGTTATTTCTAATGATGGATTTTTCACCTTTAAATAGTAGGACGGTTCCCAATCGGTGCAATAGCGAAATGATCTTTGGCGCTAGCAATAATAAGGTAATCAGGATAATACTGAATATCACAAAAAGTATACTTTTTCCGGCATATTCCAGCATAATCGGTAGATATTTGAAAAATGCAAAGGCTCCGCCAAGTAAAAGCGCCCAAAAGAAAACTTTTGATGCAGTCTTTTTTGCTTCTGGAGATTGTAGCTGTGCAGGCAGATGATCGCCCAATACTTGAAATATCGGAAGTTGCGTCTTTATCTCAGCGGGAATGTTAACATACTGATCTTTTCTTTCCATTGATTTATTTTTATGTTATCGATTGATTAATCATACGTAGTGCAGTGTTGATTTCGGTAACAACCTCATCAACGGCCGCGTTGCCGATGTTTATTTTTTGTTCAATATCTTTAATTCTGGGTGCGTACTTTTCATTAATCTGTCCCAAAGCGAGCTGTTTTTTCTGTAGGTCATCTTGCAATTTGGCGATATTCTCCGTTATTGTTTTGATTTCAGTGTTCAGATTTGCAATCTCCATGGTTCGGTCCTGTTCAGTCTTTCTCTTTTCAGCCTGTTTTTGTTCCGATTCTTTGGCAATGGTTTCTTTCAGTTTATTAGCATAATTTGTGCCAGTTGCTACTAGTTTATCCTTAGTTAACGAACTGTCTACAAATTTAAGTGATGTATAAGCCGCTTTGAGTGTGTTTTCCTCCACTTTTCCCATCGCTGCAGCAGCATTCCATACCTCAAAAAAGTCTACCCCTTGTTCATTTAGTTTTTCCAAAATGGCATAGACCTTTAATTTCATTTCTTTAAGGTCGGTAGTTCCATCGTTGGCCGTTATCGGGATTGGAGGAGGTGTTTTGCCAGTTGTTGGCGTAGCAGGAGAATAGGATGGTTCCTTATAAGGGGTGTTTGGAATAGTATTTGGTGCAGGCGCCGATGGCGTTTGTGGGCGCTGGCTTTGCTGGGGTTGATCATCTTCAAAAATTAATTTTTTCAGACTGTTTAATATACCAGATCCTCTTTTAGTGTCGTCGTTGCTCATCATGTCATAGTTGCTTATATCTTTACTAAAATAATAAAAAATACTATTCTCTTCTAATGAATTGCGCTATGGAATAGCTGAAATGGCCACGGGGGTATGAGAGCTTGCAAAGAAGCGACGAAATGCATCTGTAAGGGAGTGAATCAGTTGCTAGGGCATTATGTTTGGGGTAAAAACAAAGATTCCCAATTGTTGATTGGGAATCTTTGTTTTGGCGGTAACGGTCCTGTGGGACTATTACCTGCCAAAATCGTCCTGTACGCGAACGATATCGTCTTCGTCAGAAGGGTTGTTGGCATCTGTATGTTGCCAAATTTCTGCTAAAATACCGAAGCCGTCCAATCCAATTAAACGGTGGCGTTGTCCTTGGCGCAATCGGATTGTTTCGCCTTCTTTCAATGTAGATACAACAGATTCTTCATCTGTGTCAGAAACCATAACCCCTACGTTACCTTGAATAACACGCCAGATTTCAGCACGGCGGTGGTGGTATTGCCAAGATAGTCTTTTATCCGGTGCAACAATTAGAATTTTAGGACTTAATTTTCCGGATATTCTTAATTCTTGCACATCCATTCCGCCGAAATATTCATCGGCAAATTCCTGTGCCTGCGTTTCGTCAATGACGAAAAATCCGCCCCAAGGACGCGCTGCATCTGATTTATCGATACGAAAACCTTTGGAAGTCAGCATTTCCTGTACATTTTCAAACAATGCAATTTTATCTATAGCCATATTACAATTCTAAAAATTTGTTATTCGTTAATTTAGCAGCTAAATATAAAAAAAATCTATTAATAATTTAAGTTAACCGTTTTAGCAATATTTACATACCAACTATAGTTGTTTCTTTGGTCGTGCTCAATAGCTATGTGCCAGGTAAAGTTAAAAATGAAATTGCTAATTTTGTGATCAATCTAATTTCAGGATATGTCAAACTTTCAAGTCGATCGGGAAAATACTGCATTTATGCAGGCTGTTGCTTTCGTTAACCAAACGAATCAAAACGTATTTATCACAGGGAAGGCAGGTACTGGAAAAACGACGTTCTTGAAGTATATCAAGGAGCATAGTTACAAGAAGATGGCGATTACCGCACCTACTGGCGTTGCTGCGATGAACGCAGGCGGAACGACTTTGCACTCTTTGTTTTGGCTTCCTTTTGGAACTTTTATAGAAGATTATGAGTTGCGGTGGGACGAGCAGGATAGTCATATTTACAATAAATCGCGTCTCTTTAGCACGATTAAACTGACGAAGCAACGCCGGGCGATTTTGCAGGAACTTGAACTGTTGGTGATTGACGAGGTGTCGATGGTTCGCGCAGATACATTGGATGCGATTAATGTTATCCTTCAATCTGTTCGTCGCGATATGCGGCCTTTTGGAGGATTGCAGGTGTTGTTTATCGGAGACTTGTACCAGTTGCCACCTGTCGTGAAAGATGCCGAGTGGAATGTATTAAAAGATCATTACTCTTCTGTTTTCTTCTTCAATGCCAAGATATTGAGAGATAATTCGTTGGTAATGTTAGAGCTTAATAAAATCTATCGTCAGCAAGACGAGGGTTTTATTTCCATTTTGAATGCCATACGAAACAACCAGTGTACAAGTGAAATGCTAGCGACCTTAAATGGTTATTATCAACAGGACTTTGTCCCAAATGAAGAGGAGCAGTATATTACATTGACCTCCCATAATCGAAATGCGGATGAAATAAACGGAGCGAAGTTGGCCTCATTATCGGGGAAAATGTTAAATCTTAAAGCTGTTGTCAAAGATGATTTTGCGCAGGGTTCCTACCCCGCTGAAGAAACGTTATCCTTAAAGATAGGGGCACAGGTGATGTTTATTCGAAACGATTCGGGAGATGAGCGTAAATATTACAATGGAAAGATTGGTACGGTAAAGGATATCGATACGGTGCAGGGCACAGTAACGGTTACATTTCCTGATGGCTCTGAATCTGTAACGGTAAAAAGGGAGACCTGGGAGAATATCCGTTATAATTATGATAAGGGACAAGATCAGATTAAAGAGGAGATTTTAGGTACATTCTCACAATTTCCGCTTCGGCTCGCCTGGGCGATCACTATCCATAAAAGTCAGGGATTAACATTTGAAAAAGCAATCATTGATGCGGGTACCTCTTTTGCAGCAGGTCAGGTTTATGTTGCATTGAGCCGTTTAACGAGTTTAGATGGACTTGTATTAAAGTCTATCATTCCTTCTTATGCCATCCGTACCGATTATCAGGTTGTTGAATTTGCACAGCGCGCGCAGGCTCAGCCTGATATCAATTCGATTCTGGAGCAATGCCAACGGAATTACCTTGGTCAGATTTTGATGCACGGATTTCGGTGGGATGGCTTATTGGTGGAGACGTCTGATTTATTGAAGTCGCTTGAAGAACGTAACATTGATGGTAAGGAACAAGCGGTATTGTTTTTTCAGCAACTGGTCAAGCACCTGCAGATGCAAGAGAAAGTTGCCCACAAGTTTATTGTTGTGTTATATGATTTGTTACGTGATAAAAATGCAATTGATTACGATGTTATCTGTGAGCGTTCTACCGCGGCAGTCAATTGGTTTTTGCCAAAAATGGATACCGATCTGATTGATGCGCTGAACAAACATATCGAAGAGTATCAGATACGAAAACGTACCAAGAAATATATTGACGAGTTGAAAGCGCTATTGCTTGATTACAAGCGAAAACGCGAACAGTTGCAGCATTGTCTTCTTATTGCTGCTACACTATCCAAACGGGAAGATTTTCAAACGGCGATGTCGGATGTAGCTGCTCGTGTGAAGACTAAAGAGAAAGATGATTTGGCTGCGCAAACTGCAGATGAAGAAGGACCTAAAAAATTAGATACGAAAGAGATTTCTCTAGAAATGTTTAAGGATGGAATGAGCATTGCTGAAATAGCAGGTAAGCGCGGGATGGTTGCAGGCACGATTTACGGACATTTGATTACCTTTGTAGGGACAGAAGTGGAGGCTACAGAGTTGATCGAGCAGGAGAAGTTGGATCGTATACTAGATGTGATCCGGACAAACCCAGATAAATCATCTTCTGAACTTAAAATGCTTTTGGGGACAGATATCGACTATCCAGATATTAAAATTGGACAAAAAGTTTTGGGATTGTAGGCAATAAGGATTTATGATGTATATTTGTAACAAATATTGTGATGTAGTTTGTTGAGCGTCCATTGATAACCTGACGATTTCTTATGGAAGACAAGAAAGATCCTAACAAGTGGCTTGTGTTGACAACTATTTCGACTCAGATGGTTTTTACCATTTACGTATTTTATTTATTAGGAGATTGGTTGGACGGCAAGTTTCATAGTGATAACCAATTATGGATGAAAATCTGTACCCTTGCTGGGATTGGGATTTCTCTCTACCAGGTCATTAGACAAGTGAATCGATTAAACGATAGATGATAGTATATTTAAAGCAGGCACTTATTTTATTTTTTGTTGCGGTATTGGTATTTGCCCTTCATTTCTTTTTGTTAAAATCTTTTGATGGAATACAAAATCTAGATGATCTACATTTTCCATTGTATGAAATATATGTTTTTCAATTGATTTTATCGATTATTATTATGGCAGGAGTGACTTACTTTTCACAGCAATTTCCACAATATGTCGGTTTTATTTTCTTAGGATTATTGACGTTAAAATTTGTCCTAAATTATCTGTATATCCATAGCGGCCTAGCAAAACCACAGGCCGATATTTTAAAATATAACTATTTGATCGTTGTCGTTTTATTCCTTTTTTACGATGTGGTATTTGCTTATAAGGCTTTAAACAAATCCTAATGGAGAAAACGATAGTTTTTTCAAAAAAATGTAATATTAAAGTAGCTTTTATGCTTTATATGTAGTATTTTCGCAAAAATTTTAAATAACATAATAGTAGTATCGTGAGTCTTAAAAGAACACTTCAATTTTTAGCAGTTATTCTGTTTGCAGTTGCGCCATTTTTAACAAAGGCCGATGAGCATGCACACGGAGAAAAATCGCAGGCTGAGGAAATCAATAGCCATATTGAGCATCACTTACAAGATGATTATTATTTTAGCTTCTTTTCCGATGAAGAGACAGGTAAACACTTTGGCTTTTCATTGCCAGTTATTTTGATTGACAATGGCTTGAAAGTTTTTATGGCTTCTGCATTTGATCACGGTAATAAGGTTGCTGAAGTTGATGGTCAATACTATGCATTATACCATGGCAAAATTTATAAGACCGATGCTACTGGTAATTTAGCTGGTCATGAGTACCGCAAAAATGCCGACGGTAGTTATGTTATGACTGTAAACGAGAATGGAAAGGAAGTGAAAAAGGAATTTGAAACTTCTTATGTTGTCGGTTCTCATGAAATTCACGATGCTGTCGATTTTCATCCTACAGTAGCGATGCCTTTGGATTTCTCGATCACAAAGAGTGTTGTAGGTTTATTTTTGGCTGCATTTTTAATGTTTTGGGCATTTATAAGCTTGGCTAAAACCTATAAAAAGGGTGCTAACAACTTACCTAAAGGTGTAGGACGTGTATTAGAGCCTTTGGTTATCTATGTGCGTGATGAGATGGCAATTCCAAACATCGGTCATCGTTATAAAGAATTTATGCCCTATTTATTGTCTGTATTTTTCTTGATCTGGATTTTGAACTTAGTTGGTTTGACACCACTAGGATTTAATGTGACAGGTAACATTACAGTAACATTATGTTTGGCTCTTTTTACTTTTTTAATTGTAAATATCAAAGCAAACGCAAACTATTGGAAACACATTTTCTGGATGCCGGGTGTTCCTGTTCCGTTTAAATTCGTTTTGGCGCCAATTGAAGTATTGGGTTTGTTTACAAAGCCATTCTCTTTGATGGTTCGTTTGTTTGCAAATATTACAGCTGGTCACACGGTTGTGATGGGATTGATTGCGATTGTTTATTTATTGCAACACCAATTGACAGTAGTGGGTAGTATCGGTGTTTCCATGTTCTTAACAATCTTCTTGATGGTTATTGAGTTATTGGTTGCCTTTTTACAAGCATTTATTTTTACGATGTTGTCATCCTTATTTATCGGTATGGCTGTTGAAGAACATCACGATCATTAATTAGCAAATTTTTTAATTATTCAAATCATACATTATGTACAATTTAATTGGAGCCGGTTTAATCGTTATCGGTGCAGGTTTAGGTTTAGGTAAAATTGGTGGTTCTGCAATGGAAGCTATCGCTCGTCAACCAGAAGCAGCATCTAAAATCCAAACTGCAATGATTATCATTGGTGCCTTACTTGAAGGTTTAGCATTCGGTGCTTTATTATTAGGTAAATAGTCACAACGGTTTTATGATATAACCTGCAACGGTTGGTTGCAGGTTATATTATTCCTGAATCTTAAAAAATAAAAATTATCATTATATAGTATAACAATGGATAAATTAATACATTCGTTTTCGTACGGTTTGTTTTTTTGGATGGTCATCGTCCTTGTCGTTATTATCTTTTTATTAGGTAAATACGCTTGGAAACCAATTGTGGATGCCCTAGACGAACGTGAAAAAGGTATTGCAAGCGCTTTGGAGGCAGCTGAAAAAGCTAAATTGGAAATGGCTCGTTTAACAAATGAAAACGAACAATTACTGAAAGAAGCACGCGCAGAACGCGACGTTATCCTTAAAGAGGCTAAAGAGCTTAAGGATAAGATCGTAGCTGAGGCAAAAACTCAGGCACAGACTGAAGGTGCAAAAATGATTGCTCAAGCGAAAGAGGAGATCAACGAACAAAAGAACAAAGCTTTGGCTGAGGTTAAGTCCCAGGTTTCATCTCTGTCTTTGGATATTGCTCGTAAAGTGTTAAACAAAGAATTTGAGGACCAAGGAAAGCAAGAAGCTTTAGTAGCAGACTTGCTTAATGACGTTAAATTGAACTAATCCGGTCACTCAAATTACGAAATAGAATTATGTCAGTATTTAAAGTAGCATCGAGATATGCGAAGTCATTAATTGACTTGGCAGGCGAGCAAGGCTCACTGGAAACAATCAAGACCGATATGGATTCATTCATTGCGGTTTTGAAATCCAGTACCGAACTGCAAGCTGTTTTGGCCAATCCTATTGTCCCTTTGGATAAAAAGAAAAACGTATTGGATGCGCTATTTAGAGATAAGATCAATCCAAATATCTTGGCGTTCTTTAAGATCATGATCAATAAAGGTCGTGGTGAGATAGTATATGCCACGGCTCAAGAATTTATTCGTGAGTTTAATGAGGTGAAAGGAATTGTGAATGCTACAGTTACATCTGCAGCGCCACTTTCTGAAGCTAATTTGGCGGCGATGAAAGATGTACTTGCAAAAGAAACCAATGCTCAAGTAATATTGGTCAATAAAGTTGATCATAATTTGATCGGTGGTTTTGTGGTCAATATCGGCGATCGCCAGATTGACGCAAGTATTGCTGGTAAGTTGAATAAATTGGAAAGATATTTGAATCAGAATAATTAGTTTTTTCTGAGATTTGAAGTAAAATAAATCAAAAAACCCCTTATAATAATTAAAATGATAGAGGTAAGACCAGATGAAGTTTCGGCAATTCTAAGAGAGCAATTGTCGGGCTTTAAATCAGAAGCCGAACTAGAGGAAGTGGGTACCGTACTTGCTGTGGGTGACGGTATTGCTCGTATTTACGGCTTAACTAAAGTTCAGTCCGGTGAGTTGGTTGAATTTGATAACGGATTACAAGGTATTGTATTAAACTTAGAAGAAGACAACGTTGGGGTTGTACTTTTAGGTCCTTCTGATGAAATCAAAGAAGGAGATACTATTAAGCGTACCAACCGTATTGCATCCATCAAAGTTGGTGAAGGCTTGTTGGGACGTGTTGTAAATACTTTAGGTCAACCAATCGATGGTAAAGGACCTATTCAAGGTGATTTGTATGAAATGCCTATCGAGCGTAAAGCTCCAGGTGTTATCTACCGTCAGCCGGTAACTGAGCCATTACAAACAGGTATCAAAGCGATCGATGCGATGATCCCAGTTGGTCGTGGTCAACGTGAGTTGGTTATTGGTGACCGTCAAACAGGTAAAACAGCTGTTTGTATTGATACAATCTTGAACCAAAAAGAATTCTACGATGCAGGAGAACCTGTATTTTGTATCTACGTTGCCGTAGGTCAAAAGAACTCTACCGTTGCGAATATCGTGCGTACATTGGAAGAGAGAGGTGCTATGGCTTATACAGTAGTTGTTGCTGCATCTGCTGCTGATCCTGCTCCACTTCAGTTCTATGCGCCTATGGCAGGTGCTGCTATCGGCGAATTCTTCCGTGATACAGGCCGTCCGGCATTGATCGTTTATGATGATTTGTCTAAACAAGCGGTAGCTTACCGTGAGGTTTCGTTGTTGTTACGTCGTCCACCGGGCCGCGAAGCATACCCAGGTGACGTATTTTATCTACACAGCCGTTTATTGGAGCGTGCAGCGAAAATAAACTCTTCGGATGATATCGCACGCAACATGAACGATTTACCAGAATCAATCAAACATTTGGTAAAAGGTGGTGGTTCATTAACTGCGCTTCCGATCATCGAAACACAAGCGGGTGACGTTTCTGCTTATATCCCAACCAACGTAATTTCAATTACAGATGGTCAGATCTTCTTGGAGTCTAACTTGTTTAACGCAGGTATCCGTCCAGCGATCAACGTAGGTATCTCTGTTTCTCGTGTAGGTGGTAATGCGCAGATCAAACCGATGAAAAAGGTATCTGGTACACTAAAGTTGGATCAAGCGCAGTACCGTGAATTGGAAGCTTTTGCTAAATTTGGTTCTGATCTAGATGCTGCTACTAAATCTGTCTTGGATAAAGGTGTTCGTAACGTTGAGATCTTGAAACAAGGTCAATACTCTCCGGTTTCTGTTGAGAAGCAAGTTGCAATCATTTATATCGGAACTAAAGGTTTGTTGCGTAACGTTCCTGTAAATAAAGTGAGAGAATTTGAAGAAGAATTCTTGACTCAATTGGAGCAACGTCATCCAGAAGTATTGTCAGCTTTTAAAGCGAATAAGTTCTCCGATGAATTAACTGCAGTATTAGAAACAGTAGCTAAGGATTTAGCATCAAAATATTAATAGTAATGAGTATTTGGTATTGAGTCTATCGATAAGGCTCGATACTCAATACTAGGTACTTAATACTTAAAACAAATATGGCAAATTTAAAAGAAGTAAGAAACCGGATTACCTCAGTATCATCAACACAGCAGATCACGAAAGCTATGAAAATGGTTTCGGCTGCTAAATTGAAACGCGCTACTAACGCTATCTTACAATTGCGACCATATGCGAATAAACTAAGAGATATTTTGGCGGATGTTTCTGCGAGTGTTGAGGGAAGTAATTCTCCTTTTACAGTGGATCGCGAGCCAAATAAGGTGTTGATCGTTGTTGTTTCTTCTAACAGAGGATTGGCCGGAGCATTCAACGCAAATGTTATCAAAGCAACGAATAACTTGATCGCCAACAAATATGCCCAGCAACATGCGAAAGGAAATTTGAGTATCATTGGTATTGGTAAAAAGGGTTATGATTTCTTTTCGAAGCGTAACTTTAATGTGGTAGCTAATCACTCTGATTTGTTTTCTGATTTAAATTTTGGTTCTGTATCCGTGGTGACTGAATTTATCATGGAACAATTCAAAGAAGGTAATTTTGATCGTGTTGAAGTGGTTTATAATCAGTTCAAAAATGCAGCAGTTCAAGAGTTGACTGCAGAGCAGATTTTACCATTATTACCTGTAGAAGAAAACAAACAACATACGCATAAAGCAAAAATAGAAGCTGAGGTGGATTATATTATCGAGCCTTCCAAAGAGAAGATTATCGAGGAGTTGATTCCTAAAGCAATCAAGATTCAATTATACAAAGCTGTTTTAGACTCGAATGCTTCTGAGCATGGAGCACGTATGACAGCGATGGATAAAGCGACAGAAAATGCAGGTGATTTATTAAAGTCATTGAAGCTATCTTATAACCAGGCACGTCAGGCAGCAATTACAACAGAATTGACGGAGATCGTATCTGGTGCAGCAGCATTATCAAACGGATAGTTTTTATTCGGAAACACATAGAAAAAGGTGCTGATCATATCATATGATCAGCACCTTTTTTTAATCAACTAAATTACCATCGAATCAAGGCCGAGCCCCAGGTAAACCCTGCTCCAAAAGCTGCCAAGCATACGAGATCACCTTCTTTAATCTTTCCTTCTTCCCAAGCCTCGCATAGTGCTATCGGTACAGAGGCTGCAGTGGTATTCCCATATTTCTGAATGTTGTTGAATACCTGATCTTCCCTTAATCCGAGAGTTTTCTGTACAAATTGCGAAATGCGAAGATTGGCCTGATGCGGAATCAATAAATCGATATCACTGGTTTTTAAATTATTTTTTGCCAGCGCTTCGTGAATGACCTCAGGAAATTTGACAACAGCTTTTTTGAAGACGGCCTGGCCATCCATATTTGGAAAAGCAGTTCCATCTTCGAGCATCTCTTTGGTCATCAATAATCCGCCCAATTCCTGATCCGGCCATTTGGGCATTTTATCTAGCCAAATTCCACTGGAAGCTCCGGGGTAATACATCGCTAGCTTTTCGGCTTCGGCTCCATCTGAATGTAAGTGCGTGCTCAGGATTCCCTTGCCATTTTCGGTTGTAGGCTGCACAACTACTGCTCCAGCACCATCGCCGAAAATCACTGAAACGGCTCGTCCTCTCGTAGAAAAGTCAAGTGCAAAAGAATGTTTCTCCGAACCAACCACTAATACATTTTTGTACATCCCTGTTTTGACAAATTGATCGGCAATAGAAAGCGCATATATAAAACCAGAACATTGGTTTCTAATATCCAGTGCCCCGACCTCCTTCATCTTCATTTCCCGTTGCAGTAGAACGGCGCAGCCCGGAAAATAATAATCTGGTGATAAGGTGGCAAAGATGATGAAGTCGACATCTTCAGATGTAATATGGGCTCGTTCGATGGCAATTTTAGCCGCTTCGACTCCCATTGTTGTGGTGGTCTCGCCTATTCGGTCGGCATATCTACGTTCTTTAATTCCTGTTCGTTCTTGAATCCATTCGTCACTGGTATCCATAAAGCGTGTGAGATCGTCATTGGTATAGATGTTTTTTGGAACGTAATAGCCAATTCCTGCAATTTTTGACTGTAACATAATAAATTCTGCTAATTGATTGTATTCTTCCCTTTTATAATATCGTTAATTTAGAAAAAAATATTCTATTTTTGCAGCATGGGTACCCAAACTGCTGAAGAAACCTTTACGTTAGAAGAGATATTAGCCTCGGTCAAAGAGTCTAATCGACTCATTTTATGGAATGATGAAACCAATACGTTTGAACATGTGATTCACTGTTTAATTTATCATTTGCAATATACCGAAAAGCAAGCCGAGAAGATTGCCTGGAAAGTACATACTGAAGGAAAATGTGCTGTACTGGAAGGGAGTTATACGGAGATGGAAATCTATCGCAAAATTTTGAAAGCAGAAGGTTTAACTGTCTCTGTAGAATAACTTGCCATTCTTTTGTTACCGTAATAATATGGTTACGCTTCGGTTTTGTCTATAAGTTTTAGTTTTCTTTGTAGATCATAACTATAAACTAAGCTGAAGCTCTCATGTTGTTTAACGCTAAATCGTTTAAATCTTTTTTATTTTTGTTGTTTTCACCTGTTTTTCTTTTTGCTCAAACAGGTCAAATCAAAGCTATTTTAGTCGATAGCGCAACCGCTAAGCCTATATTATCTGCAAGTGCCGCACTCATGGATACGAAAAATAATACCTTTGTCAAAGGCGGACAGTCTGTAGACCAAGGATTTCTCTTGTTATCTGATATTAAACCCGGTAAATACAATATACGTTTTTCCTATGTCGGCTATGAAACAAAATCTATTGATGCTGTAGAGGTCTTAGGAGGAAAGAGTAAAGATCTAGGCCGCATTGCATTGAAGCCCATAGGTAATATCTTGAATGAAGTGGTGGTTGAAGGAAGGGTTCCAGCCATGCAAATTGGTATAGACCGTAAAACGTTCAATGTAGGCGAGAGCTTGGTCAGTGCTGGCGGAACTGCAACAGATGTATTAGCTAATGTTCCAACCCTACAGGTTGATCAGGACGGATCGGTCAGTTTGCGCGGATCAAGTAGCGTAAAAATTTTAATAGATGGACGTGAGTCCGCTTTAGCCGGAAGCGATGTGACATCGTTGCTTCAAAGTCTACCTGCTAATTCAATCGATAAAGTTGAGGTCATTACCAATCCCTCTTCCAAATACGATGCCGAGGGACAGACTGGGATCATCAATATCGTTTTAAAGAAGAATATCAGAACCGGATTAAATGGATCTATCAATACCTCTGCCGGGTCCTATGATAACTACATGGCAGGACTCACCTTGAATTATAGGGATAAAAAGTTTAATTATTTTGGATCTTATAATTTCAACAAACGCCATATGGTTGGAAGCGGTGCCGTTGATAATATCTTTAAAAATAACAATAGTGAGATATCCAATAATTCGGAATCATCAAGAAAGGGTAATAGTCATACGATAAAAGCTGGAGTGGACTATAGTGTTTCCGATAAGACTTCCTTGAGCCTTTCTGGTAATGTGAGCATCAGGGATAATAACCGTGGTGAGGACCTATGGTACCGTTATTTTAATCACCCAACCTTATCTGGCACGAGCACTAGAACATCTCGCCAACTCGAGGATGATTTAGGCTATGAATTTACAATGGATTTTAGACATCAATTTAAGCGATCCGGTGAAGAGCTGACCGCTAATGCAAGCTATGGACGCGATAAGGAAGATGGCACAAATGTTTTTTTACAGGAGTTTAGCTCTGGGACATCTAGCACAGGCCGAAATAATGTCAGTTCGGAAGACGGTAAAAATATCAATATACAAGCGGATTATGTGCTCCCTTTTTCAGAAGATAGTAAATTTGAGGCAGGTTACCGTTCGCAAATCAGAAAGTCATTCGATACTCAATTCTCGGATACGTTGTCGGTAGCTAATGGTAACTATCTGCCAGACTATGGCATCAGCAATGATTTTGATTTTACGTCTACTGTGCATGCCCTCTATGCCAACTACCAAGGGAAACTATCGGATAAAATAGGTTATCAAGTAGGTTTGCGTGCTGAGCAATTTAACTTAAATTCTACTTATTTTTCAAAAGACCCGACTGTTATCGACAAGGAAACTAAGGCCAGTCAAGATTTCTTTCGTCTATATCCAACCTTATTTTTAACATACAATGTTGGTGATGAAGGTGATAAAATCCAATTCAGCTATTCTAGAAGAGTTCAGCGAGCGAGAGGTTGGCAAGTCAATCCATTCTTGAATGTTTCAGATGACATGAACAGACGGCAGGGGAATCCCAACTTGAAGCCTGAAGATGTTCACGGCTTTGAGTTGAGTTTTGCGAAAACATTCGGTAAGGTGAATTTGATTTCTTCTGCGTACTTCAATCATACCAATGAGGTGATGCAGCCTTATGTTTATTTTGTGGACACCTTGAGCAGTGTGACCTACAGCCGTTGGGAGAACTTGACAAGTAGAAATCTCTCCGGATTTGAATTTATTTCTAAAGTCAATGCAACTAAAGATTTTGATTTTACATTCAATCTTAATCTGATCAATATCAATTTTAAGGCGAATGAGGCTTATAATGTTAAAGCATCCAATGGTTTTGCATACAATACCAACTTAACGGCTAATTATCGTTTTACGCCAACGTTTTCAGCGCAAGTTCGTGGTGAATATAACTCTTCGCGGGTGATGGCACAAGGGAAAATGAACGCTATGAAAGGTGTTGATATTGCATTGAAAAAAGATGTGCTAAATAAGAAGGCATCTATTATGTTCAATGTTAGAGATGTATTTAATACTCGGAAAATGCAGGGCTTTACTGAGACACCACAATTGAGTTCTAATTTTGAACACCGTTGGATGAAAAGAATGTTTACTTTGTCGCTTTCCTACCGGTTTGGTAGCCAAGATTTAAACAAATCAAAGAAGAGGGTGTCAAATACAAACGAAGTAGGAGAAGGAGAGGAATATTAAAAAATATTGCTCTTTATAATCCCAAATGCTTAAATTTAATTTTAAAAAAAACTTAAACTAAAAAGAATGAAGGTATTAAAAACAGTTCTTGCGGTATCGGTGATTGCTTTTTCAGCACACCTTAATACGGCCATAGGGCAAACAAAAAAAGAGGTTCCTGCATACAAAATCTTAGATTTACCACGTGTAGATATCAAGAAATTTAAAAAGAATAAGGCTGGAGCTTATGTTATTTTTGATGGTACTTCTATGGACGGCTGGAGAGGCTATGATAAGACTGTCGTCCCTAAACGATGGGTGATTAATGAAGGTGCAATCAAATTTGATAGCCAAGCTAATCTTGGAAAGGAAGAAGGAGGAGATTTGGTATTTGCTCATGATTTCAAAAACTTCGAATTAGAAATGGAATGGAAAGTTGCTAAAGGGGCAAATTCGGGAATTTTCTTTTTAGCCAAGGAGGTGGAGGGCCAGCCGATTTATATATCGTCTCCAGAATGTCAGGTTTTAGATAATGAAAATCATCCTGATGCTAAAATGGGTGTGGACGGAAACCGAAAATCGACATCACTCTACGATATGATCCCGGCCAAGCCGCAGAATGGTAAACCTTTTGGCGAGTGGAATAAGGTGAAGATCAGAGTTAACAATGGAAAAGTAGAGCATTTTCAGAATGGTGTAAAAGTCGTAGAATATACATTGTGGGATAAATCATGGATTGATTTATTGCAAAAGAGTAAATTCAGTGAAGAAAAGTGGCCTTTGGCTTTTGAATTGTTGAGCAATGTTGGTGGCGATACTAAGTCAGGGCTTATTGGTCTCCAGGATCATGGAAATGATGTATGGTTTAGGAATATTACGGTAAAGGTATTAAAATAAGAAAAGCAGCTTTAAGCTGCTTTTCTTATTTTTTAAAGTATCGATTGCAATTCTTTTAAATCGACAATCATATGGGTGACATCTTCCGGCTTCTCGATGTTACCAGGATTAAAGAAAATGGCGTCCATACCGGCATTTACAGCGCCACGTATATCGGCGTCAAGGTTATCTCCAATCATCAATGACTGCTGAGGTTGCGCAAAAGCTGTCGTCATGGCAAATTGAAATATTCGAGGATCCGGTTTGTTTATGCCGACTACCTCTGAAATAAAAATATGTTTGAAATATTTTTTTAAGTCGCTTTTTTCCAATTTTGTTTCACACGCTTCTTTAAATCCATTGGATATCAAGTGAAGATTATAGCTGTCACCTAGATAGGAAAGCGTTTCATGAGCATTTGGAAACAGGTTTGTTTTTTGGGGACAGATAGCGAGATATTCTAATTCGAATTCCTCAGGAAACAATTGGGGATCCACACCGAGTTGTGTAAAGGTATCGGCAAACCGTGCTGTCCTGAGCTCAGGTTTTGAGATCTTTCCATGATGATAAAGTCCCCAAAGCCGATGATTGTTGATTGTATAAGTTTCTATAAAACGGGTGGACGACTCTTGATTAAACAAGCGATCAAACCTGTATTTGAAATATAACTCGTGAAGACTTTCTTCGGCATTTTTATCAAAATCCCAAATCGTATGATCCAGATCGAAGAAAATGTCTGTTTTTCCCTGATTAAACATATGCAAAACTAAAATAAAATCGTCTGAAATACGAAATACTATCCGTTATTTGATTGTTAAATTGGTAGAAAGCCTGTTGCAGTGAAGATAGATTAGGGGTATGGTAATGCTTTATTAATGTTGCATATCGGTTAATTTTCTTCTTTGTGTCATAATCCTTCGGATATTTCCGAATACCTTGTTGAATACCTATTTTTGTCACATGAAGAAAGCGCTGTTACTCTTTTATTTTCTATTGTTTTATGCGGTTATGCAATTGATTTGGTGGGGGGTGATGTTTGTTCGATTTGACCCCAGCAAGCAGAACATGATCATTGGAGAAGGGATTTTCTTCCTAATTATTTTCTTATGGGGAGCATGGCGACTAAAACGACTCGTGGAAAGAGAGCAGAAATTATTGCAGCAACAGCAAAACTTTCTTTTAGCCATTACACATGAACTGAAATCACCTTTGGCTTCGGTCAAACTGTATATTCAAACGATTTTGAGGCGTGATTTGGATAAGGAACAACAGCAGACGTTCTTGCGTAATTCACTAAAGGATATCGAGCGTTTGGATGATTTAGTAGAAAATGTGCTAATGACCACCAAATTGGATAGCCGCAATTATAGTATGCCGAAAGAGGATTTTAATTTTACTTCTTTGGTAGAGCAGATCGTTGACAGGCTGCAAAAGAATTCGTGCAGTTCACAAGTTTTGAAACCTTATTTGGAAGCGGATATTATTATTCATGCTGATAAGTTTGCGATTAGTAATGTGGTCACTAACCTGATTGAAAATGCGATTAAGTATTCACCCGCATGTGCTATGGTGGATGTGAAATTATATACGGAGAATAGTAAAATAATTTTTTCTGTTGCTGACCATGGTATTGGTATCAGCGATGAAGAGAAAAAGCTTATCTTTAATAAGTTTTATCGGGTGGGCAGTGAGGCTACACGGAAAACCAAAGGCACAGGTTTGGGGTTATATATCGTGAAAACCGTGTTGCAGAAACACGACGCGACCATTAAAGTTAAAGATAACACTCCTAAAGGGAGTATTTTTGAAGTAACATTTGAAAGAAATGCAAAGTAAACAAAGAATATTACTTGTCGAAGATGAAGAGCACTTGTTAGAAGCTATCAAGTTAAATCTCGAAATGGAAGGTTACCGTGTCACTACGGCCACCGATGGAAAAAAAGCACTAAAAGTCTTCAAGGAGGAGCGTTTCAACTTGGTTGTCTTGGATGTGATGATTCCGGAAATTGATGGATTTCAAGTTGCTGAAACTATTCGACTGCAAAATACAGAAGTTCCTATTATGTTTTTAACTGCCAAAAATAGCAGTGAGGATCGGATCACCGGTCTTAAGAAAGGAGCAGATGACTATTTGGTGAAACCTTTCAACTTAGAAGAGTTGATTCTGCGTGTTGGAAATTTAGTTCGCCGCGGCATGAAGCCTGATGATTTGAAAGAACTAAATTCTTATCAAATAGGAGATAAAACGATCTATTTCAATTCGTATGAGCTGCATCATGCGGATGGTACGATAACGTCTTTAACGAAAAAGGAAACGATGTTGTTAAAGCTGTTGATCGAAAGACGTAATGAGGCGGTATCAAGGGAGCAAATATTGGAAACCGTGTGGAACTATGATGTTTACCCATCTACACGGACGATCGATAATTTTATCTTGACATTCCGGAAATATTTCGAGCCTGATCAAAAACACCCAATTTATTTTCATTCTATCCGTGGTGTTGGTTATAAGTTTACCGACAATAATGCCTAGGTAATAAGAGATGATGACAATTAAGGCTAGAATAGCCGTTATTTTTATCGCTGTCTTATTTTTGGCCTATGGGGTATATCATGGTCATTATCAGACCGCTGTTTTGATAGCTGGTGGAATAGGCTATTTGATTTGGAGCCATTTCAGAGAAGGGTCTGTTTTCCTGGCAACACAGGCTTTTCACAGACAAGATTATGAGAAAGCAAAAAAAATGCTGGCTGAAATTAAGAACCCCGATGCGTTGCGAAAAGGTAGGCGTAATTTCTATGAATTTATGATGGGAAATATTGCGCTGAAAGAAGAGCGTGTCGATGAAGCGGAATATCATTTCCAGTTAGCATCACGTCTACCTTGGAAAAAAGATAATGAAAAGGGCATGGTTATGATTAATCTAGCAAACATAGCACTTAGAAAGTTTGATTACGAAAGAGCCAGAGCGTATATAGATGTGGCCAATAAATTGCATCTGACGGCTAGACAGAACAGCATTATTACAAAAATAGAAAACGAAATTTCAAAACATTTATAGTGAGTACTACTTTACAAAACGACTTATTGATTAGGGCTGCATTTTCGCAGCAGACAGAGAGACCTCCTGTGTGGATGATGCGTCAAGCTGGGCGCTTTATGAAAGAATATTGGGATATCAAGAATAAATATTCCTTTCTGGAAATGTGCAAAACACCCGAAATAGCCGCTGATGTCACTATGCTTCCAGTTGATTTATTGGGTATTGACGCTGCTATTTTATTTTCTGATATTTTAGTGACTGCCGAAGCAATGGGCGGCGATCTTTCCTTTGAACAAGGTGTAGGACCTCGTTTTTCTAATCCTATTCGTTCTGTAGAGGATGCAGAAGCTTTATCCGTTAACTGTTTGGATAGATTGCAATATGTTGCTGATGCAATAAAGGTCATTCAGCAACGTCTTGATAGCCGTATTCCTTTGATTGGATTTGCAGGAGCACCGTTTACAATTTTAAGTTATTTGGTGGAAGGCGGTTCTTCAAAAGATTTTAAGTTAACAAAATTGATGTTGAATAATCAGCCTGAGTTGGCACATATGATTCTTCAAAAGATCGCCGATGTTACTGTTGACTATCTGAACATGCAGATCGATGCAGGTGTTAATGCGATTCAACTATTTGATAGTTGGGCTTTGGCCTTATCATGGAATGATTACCGTGATTTCTCACATTATTATAATAAACAGATTATCTCAAGATTAAACCGTCAAAACATTCCAGTGATTTCATTTTGTAAGGGGTCGTCTGTTTTTGCACCGATGATGGTCGAAGCGCAACCTGATGTGATATCTATTGATTGGAATGCAGATTTAAAAAATATAAAACAATCCCTACCACAGGGGATCGCTGTCCAAGGAAATTTAGATCCATTTGTTTTGTATGCTGATAAGGCCGTAATCAAAAGGAAGATTACAGAACTGTTTGAACGTATGCGAGGTGAAAATGGGTTTATCTTTAATTTGGGGCATGGTATTATGCCAGACATCCCATTTGACAATGTAAAATATGCCATTGAAGTAGTGAAAGAATTTCGCTATTAAGTATGGTCTCTTAAATTATATAGAACGACTTGCGAAAGCGAGTCGTTTTTTTTTGCGCCAGGTCTGACCTCACGCGTGGATAGTCTACTTTTGTATATTGGATGTAACATTTATACAAATCATAGTTGTTGGTGACAATTGCTCTTAACTTTTCTTAATTTTGTAATTATGATCTATTTATATGCAAAAGCTGTTCACATTATCTTTGTAGTATGTTGGATGGCTGGATTGTTCTATATTGTCCGACTCTTCATCTACCATACGGAAGCTAAATCTAGGCCTGCGGAAGAATATGGAATTTTGCATAGACAGTTTACTGTAATGGAAAGTAAGTTGTGGTGGATTATAACCACTCCAGCAATGTACCTCACTGTAGTCGCAGCACTTGTTATGCTTTATATGAATCCGGGTTTGCTGAAGATGGGCTGGATGCATGTCAAGCTCACTTTCGTTTTAGGATTGATACTTTATCATTTCTCCTGCCAGCGTATTATGTTTCAACTACAAAGTGAGTCGTCCAATTGGTCTTCAACAAAATTGAGGCTATGGAATGAACTCGCTACCGTTTTACTATTTGCGATCGTTTTTACAGTAGTTTTAAAATCGGCCCTGAATTGGATATTCGGCGTTTTGGGACTGTTAATTTTATCAGTTGCGCTGATGATGGCTGTAAAGCTTTATAAAAAGTATCGCAACAAAAATGTTGGGCGAAAAAGTTAAATGCTACACTTTCTTAATCCTTTGTAATTCTTGAGAGTCGAAGGATTATAAATAGCATAGGATTATGTATAGAAAAATTCTAATTATGCTCTTGTTGCTGATTGTAGCAGTAGCAGGTTTTGCGCAACGGTACAGGTCTTTGGGCGGTACATTAAATATCTACTCTGCAGATGTACCCTTTTTCCTTTATATTAATGACATTTTGTATAATAATAGAGCTTCAAGCGATGTCAAAATATCTCATTTGAAGAATAGGAGTTATAATTTGCGTATTGTGTTTGCCGATCGGCAGCGCCGCACATTAAATGGCACCGGAATACAACTTGTCGATAGAAATGGGCAATTTATGGACGTTGTATTTTCTGTCAGTAACAGAAGAGGAAACAAGGGGATTATTTTAGAATCCATGCAACCTATTGATCGTTATGGCAATAGTAATTATCGTAACGATTTACGTTATGATAATCAGGATAGCTATAACGATGAACAGTATGATGAACCATATAGACAATCGGAAAGTCGTGGCGAATTGCCGGCCTATAATCGCAATGGCTATGATCATGACTGGAGCAATGATCAAAAGAGGCAGCCGGAGGAATCCGAAATTTATCGTAATGGGATAGATCGCCCTTATGGAAATGCTAAAGATGAAGGAAATGGTCAACCGGATAAAGAAGTATTCCTTAAAACAGATTCTAACCGATTGAATGACCTATTGAATCAGAAAGAAAATGATCAGGATAAACTCGCGTTAGCTGCTCGGGAGTTACAAAACATGCAACTTCGTGTTTCCGAAATTGCCGATTTAATGGAATTGTTTATACGGGATGATAATAAGCTCACCTTTGCTAAATATGCTTATCCAACTTGTTTGGATAAGCAGAATTATGAGCAAGTAGGGGAGGCCTTATCATTTAGTTCAACCCGTGAAAAGCTTTTGGATTTTCTAAAAAAATAAAAAGGAGCAATTTGCTCCTTTTTTATTCTCCGCCGAAACAGATATATTTTAATTCCATATATTCATCTAAGCCATGTCTTGATCCTTCACGACCGACTCCCGATTGTTTTACCCCACCAAAAGGTGCTGCCGCATTTGAAATAAGACCTGTATTGACACCGACCATACCGGCTTCAAGTTGCTCAGCTACCCGGAAACAGCGATTGACATTTGTACTATAGAAATAAGAGGCAAGACCAAATTCAGTATTGTTGGCCATCGCTATGCCATCTTCTTCTGTTTTAAAGCTAAAAAGGGCACAGACTGGGCCAAAGGTCTCCTCTCTGAATATAAGTGCTTCTTTTGGAATGTTCGTCAGCACAGTAGGCTGGAAAAATAGGCCTTTCATTACATTACCTCCAGTAGCCAATTCGGCACCGTGATTTATGGCATCCTGTACATGATGTTGTACTTTTTCTAAGCCTTTTGCATTGATGAGTGGGCCGACCTGGACACCTTTATCAAGTCCATTGCCAACCTTTAGTTTACTAACGGACTGGGTAAGTTTCATTGAAAACTCATCGTAAACATCTTCTTGAACAAGAAATCTATTAATCGATACACATGTCTGCCCGGAATTTCTAAATTTACCGGCGAGAGCACCTTCTACAGCAGCATCAATATCAGCATCGTTAAAAACTAGGAATGGGGCATTACCGCCAAGCTCCATTGATACTTTTTTGATGTTCGAGGCTGATTGTTCTATAAGCGTTTTTCCTACTTCCGTAGATCCTGTGAAAGAAAGCTTTCTCACCAGATCGTTCGTCGCTAATTCTCTTCCTATCCCGGAGCTATCCTTTCCTGTAATGACATTAATCACCCCCTTGGGAACGCCTGCCTCTTCAGCAAGTTTCGCTAATGCGATCGCTGAAAACGGTGTTTGTGAAGCTGGTTTGAGTACCACTGTGCAACCAGCGGCCAAAGCAGGCGCCACTTTACGGGTTACCATCGCTATAGGGAAATTCCAGGGTGTAATTGCCGCGACTACACCTACACCCTGTTTAATTGTCATCATCCTGCTACCTTTCTTCTGGGAAGGTATCGTTTCACCGTAGGTTCTTTTTGCTTCTTCTGAAAACCACGCTACGAAAGAACTGCCATAATCCACTTCAACTTTAGATTCGCTTAGTGGTTTCCCACTTTCCAACGTCATGATTTCTGCAAGATCGTCCTTATGCTCTTGAATTAGATTGTACCATTTACGGATGATATCAGAACGTTCCACTACAGTTGTATTTTTCCAGCTTTTCCAAGCTTTGTGAGCAGCATCTATTGCCTTACTGCAATCTGCCACTTTCAAATCGGGTAATGAAGCGATAATCTTTCCTGTAGCAGGATTTATTACGTCAAAAGTGTGTTTTGATGTAATAAATTTCCCATTGATATAAGCATTCTCAATTAAAAGTTTATTTTTCATCGATGTAAATTTTATTGTTACAAGTATAGTTTAAACACCTCAAACTGAAATTCTGTTCAATAATTTATTTCACGTTCAAATGAATCTTTCTCTTTCAGCTTTTGAAGGTATCTTACAAGACTCATTTTTGCCAAACCATTGATAACGGTTTTTAGCAAAATAGTCATAAAGCGCATCTCTCCATCCAATGGGTAAAATCTTCAGTAAATAACATATGGTGTAGGGGAAACCCAATTGCTTAATGATTTTAAGAATAGCTTCACTTTTGATAAAACTACCTTCAGAAGATAAATAAACGATTGAATCAATGTCTTTAGGGATGTTTTTAAGCGTGGTCCTACTAAATTCAGACTGAAGGGAACTAAATAAGAATTTCTTTTTACGATCTATTCTTAATAGCATTTGAACAAAGCGATTACAAATCAAGCAATCCCCATCAAAAAAGATGATATGTTTTCTTTGTTGTTCCATATGTTGAAGTTACTGCTATTTATTGATAGTACTGCCATGAAAGGATCATAAAAAGGCAGGAGCTACTATGACAAGGGCGTATATGAGTGAAAAAAGCGGTACTTTTTGAGATACCGCTTTTTCGAGATTGTTCTTATAAATTTTTCATGATCGTATGCCCCATACGATCCCGTTTGGTTTTTAGATATTCTTCGTTAAATGGATTTGCCGTTATTTCAATAGGTACATTTTCTACAACTTCAAGACCATAACCTACCAAACCCGCGCGTTTCGTAGGGTTGTTTGACATAAGGCGCATTTTTGTGACCCCCAGATTTCTTAAGATCTGTGCACCTACACCATAGTCTCTTAAATCGGCCTTAAATCCTAACTGTACATTAGCATCTACTGTGTCCAATCCATTTTCTTGCAATTTGTATGCGTGTAATTTATTGATCAGTCCGATACCTCGTCCTTCCTGATTCATATACACAATGACACCTTTACCTTCCTGCTGGATCATTTCCATGGCTTTATGCAGCTGCGGGCCACAATCGCATCGGCAAGACCCAAAAATATCTCCTGTAACACAAGAACTATGCACACGTACTAAAATAGGCTCGTCTTCATTCCAGTCTCCTTTGTAAAGCGCTAAATGCTGTTCGCCAGTATCTTTCTGCGTAAAAGCTTTCATTTTAAAATCACCATATTGTGTTGGCATATTAACGGTGACTTCTTCATTGATCAGCGAGTCGTGTTTAAGGCGGTACTCGATCAGATCTTCAATACTTACGATCTTTAAATCGAATTTTTTAGCAACTTCCAGAAGTTCGGGAAGCCTAGCCATTTCGCCGTCTTCTTTTAAAATCTCAACCAATACACCTGCAGGTTCAAATCCTGCTAATCGAGCCAGGTCAACTGAAGCCTCTGTATGACCAGTACGACGTAATACGCCGCCATCTTTTGCTATTAAGGGAAAAATATGACCTGGCCTACCTAATTCTTCGTAATGAATATTAGGATCAATCATTGCTTTAATTGTTTTCGAACGGTCTGACGCTGAAATTCCTGTAGTACAACCATATCCCTGCAGGTCAATGGAAACAGTAAAGTTAGTTTCGTATACTGCTGTATTTTGCCCTACCATGAGATCAAGGTGTAATGCATCTGCCCTTTCTTTCGTTATCGGAGCACATACCAATCCGCGCCCGTGAGTAGCCATAAAGTTTATGATTTCAGGAGTGGCATTGCGAGCAGCAGTGACAAAGTCTCCTTCATTTTCGCGGTCTTCGTCATCCACTACGATTACTACTTTTCCTGCTTGTATATCAGCGATCGCTTCTTCGATCGTGTTTAATTTGAAATCCATTTATTGATATATTGTAATTGATACAAAGTTAGTGTAGAATCTAAATTTATTTATAATAGCCCTGTCACAATCTAATGTGATTCTTTTAAATTATTCTTTTTTGAAAACTTTTCTTTTATCCATTTCCACGCGGCTTCTACTTTTAACTTGTATTGATCAATATCAAATAAAGCGGAATCTGTTGTCGATTTGTACGTTAGAAAAGCAGCAAGTGGTGTTAATACAATGATTGCCATCCACATCCCCATACCTGATGATATCGCGCCATCTTTAGCCGTTTTTTCTGCTACCGTCGAAATAATATGATAAATTAGAAAGAATATAATGGCCATAACTACAGGAAGACCAAGCCCTCCCTTTCTGATAATGGCACCAAGTGGCGCTCCGATCGCAAACAATAAAAGACAGGAAACAGCAAGGGTAAACTTGCGATGCCACTCAATGCGGTAGCGGATATCTTTCGATTTGTAATCTTTAAATTCAAGCGTACGGCCATTCAGATCTTCCTTCAGATAATTCAACTGGTTTAGTGCATTCATCGTGACCTGTGAACGTTGTTCTTGAGGTACAAGATCGGCAATCAGATTTTTAAAAGGTTTGATTTTAGCTTCTTTAACTTTGGGCTGTCCAGGTTGATTGGCACTAAAATATTTCGAGTAAATATTATATCGCGTATCTAATGTCCGGGAAATTGCTCTTCCCATACTATCTAACTTAATATGGTTCGAGTCGATATACATATCCAATTGTTTCAAATTTAACATGGCGTGGTGGCTCTTGAACAGGTTTTCATCTGTTTTACCCTGTTGAAAGCTTCCCATATCAAACTTTTGCTCAGTTTCTTTGAATTTAAATCGCGTAAATTGCTGCCGTGGATCGTAAGTTTTGGAGTTTTTAGTCCGTGCCTCTTCGTAACGTATACCATCCTTAAGTTTAAGAATCATATAATTGTTGTCGGGAGAATTGTAGATATAGCCTTCTTTTGCCATAAGTACATTATTGGCCGTATTGCCACCGCGGTGATCGTAGATCATCAAGTCGTAGAGAATTGTTCCCGTTTTGTTTTTTCCCCGGGCGCGGATGGAGTAACCTGGGATAGTATTGTTAAATATTCCGGGTTTGATAAGGAAATCGGCCTTTTTATTACGTACATCTGTAAGTAATGTCCCCATTTTCAGATTCACTACAGGAAGAATGTAGTCGGAGAAAAGAAAAGAACTTGTTGCGAAAATTCCGACGAGTACAAATAGCGGAGTCATCGCTTTGCGCAAAGATACGCCCGCAGCCTTAATAGCAACCAATTCATAGCTTTCACCCAGATTTCCAAATGTCATAATGGAGGAGAGTAACATGGATAAGGGCATTGCCATTTGAATTTGAACAACGCATTGATAGCCAATCAACTCCATAATCGTATACCATTCGAAGCCTTTTCCAATCAAGTCATCGATATACTTGAATAGAAAAAGCATCAATAGCACAAACATCACAATGAAAAATGTGACAATAAATGGTTTTATGAAAGCTTGAAGAATAAGTAAATGAACTTTTTTCATCCGTGACGCTAAGCAAATCGATGCCTTTGCATTAAGGCATCTCTACACCAAAGAACTCCCCTAGGAGTCCTTGGTGGATTATATTGCAAAGATAGGCTTTTTTTATGCACCTATAACACTCTGAAGATAGACTATTGAATTTTTCCAAATTAATTTTCTGTTTTCAAGATCTTCTTCTTTAGCGAAATCAGTTATTTTGAGAGCAACATCATTTGTTAGTTCATCTTGGTCGATCTCCAGATCGAAATAATAGGGATCATCATCGAGCCATTTAAAGCGTACAGATTTGTTTTCTTTCGATGCTACAATTTTTGCTCGGTGTGGTTCATCATCCCAAATGAAAGTATAAACGGTGTCTTTATAGTTTACATCATCTGCAAACCATTGTGCCAATTCGTTTGGTTCTTGCAAATACGGAAATAAAATTCTAGGTGAAGAGTTGATGATATATTCTAGTTGGAATTTTATTTTATCTGCCATATAAATGTTTTTTTTAATATTAGTTTGTTTAAATCAAAAATAAGCTATATTTGCATTCCCAAAATGGCGGGGTAGCTCAGATGGTTAGAGCGTTGGATTCATAACCCAAAGGTCGGCAGTTCGATTCTGCTCCCCGCTACAAATCTCTTCCAAAGTTGCTTTTTATTGCATAAACTTATTATTTGTAATAATACATATTTATTTTGTTATTGCAAGTTTTTTTATGAAAAGTTGACTCCTTATTTTGATAAATATTACCTTTTTGGTACGATCAAAGTTTTAGAGGTTATGTACTTTTTGTAGACAATAAATTTACTTGGTTAAAAATGAGTTTGTTGCGCTTAAAAGACGGTTTTTATACCAGATAATTGGTAAAAAAATAAAAAAATCTTTTGAATTGACACATGAAGTGGTATATTTGCATACCGAAACGGCGGGGTAGCTCAGATGGTTAGAGCGTTGGATTCATAACCCAAAGGTCGGCAGTTCGATTCTGCTCCCCGCTACTAGAAGCATCAATCTCTTAGGTTGATGCTTTTTTATTAAAAATATCTCATTCTATTACAAAATACCTTATTTTGGTGCCTAGAGGAAAGTATAGTCCTTTTTATTGCCTTATGGATAATAGTTATTTTTTTCACGCCCTCTGAATACTGCTTGCCTCTTGAGATGTTCGGCTAATGAGATTGAGCGTTTTCAGCAAAAATGCCTGTTCAAGTGTTATTCGTTGATGGTAGACAATTTGTAGTTTTATCAATTGTCGTCATAAGCAAGGCTTTTCCAATCTTCTTTCTTTAAATACTTTAACATCAAAAAGAATATGATCCATCCGAGTCCGGCTAAGATCCAAATTAGCGTTTCGAAATGGAAGATTGTTTTATGTAAGAAGCCCAATATCCCCAAAAGACCTAAGATGAATAAATTGGTTATTGCTTTAGAATTGGATTGGTTCGCTTTTGAAAACGGGTAGTTTTTGACCATAAAAAGCATAATCAAAATGCTTTCAATGCCGCCAACTGCAGAAGATAATAGGAGATCATTAATTGAATTGAGACCAAATAAGGGGATACAGATACATAAAAACAGGACGTTAAAAGGTAAAACATACTTAATGAGACAAGCCTTAAGAACACCGGTCATCAACTGTCCCGGCCTGTGGATGGGAGTCGTATAATAGATCCAAGCTGCTTTATACTTGTTGCTTTGAGTAATAAGCTGGAAAACGGTTAACATGGTGAGTAATGAAAGATAGAACATAACAATATACAGGCCCGAATCCCGAATTTTTAATATCTTGTCCGCCATTGGGAGCTCTTCTCCAGTACGTATAAATAAAAAAGTAAAGTAAATAGGCAAATAAGCCAACGAAGGATAGAGCTGTTGTTTAAATTCTCTTGTTTTAGCACTTATCAGCCATACAATGCCAAATCCTGCCTCTTCAACTGCGGATGAACATACTTTCGCGGATATCCATTTATATACAGGCTGTTTAGATCCATGATTCTGCTTCAAAGGCAAATTTTCATTGGGGTAGCTGTCTGCGCTTGCCAATGCAGCTATTTTTGAATTAAATCCACGAGAGAATAACTTGATACAGCCATAGATACCTGCAAAGGGAGTGAGTGCCCCCAATATGGATAGTATGATAACCGGTAAATTTTGGTCTCCAAAGATCAAGGGTTGAAAAGATGCAATCCATGTACTCGGAAATATCCAAAGAAATCGGAGCTGTTCCATCGTCAAATGAGATTGTACAATAGATTGAATCAGATTTGGGCCAACATAATAGGACAGGAAAAGAACCAGTGAGAGGCCTATCTGTATATAAGTAATAGCATCTTTAAACTTTTGAATGGGCAGGTATTTTATACTGATCAGGTAAAATCCGTTGACACCGATGAGAGCGACTAAGGTGCTGAAAATAAGCTGTAAACATAAAACAAGGACTGAAGTAATATGCCAATCAAATAATACATAAACAAGTACTGGTGCTGTTAGGGCAATTATTTGGTTAAACAGCTTTATTGCAATAAAAGTTATTCGTGCAATCGATAGCGTCCTGTCATTAACTGGTCGCGGCATAATGATATACTGGTCTCGGGTATCTAATAATATAGGTGAAAAATCGGTAACCAATGTTATACTCAGCATACTGACAAAGGTGAGCAGCATGATAGAAACAGCTAAATATCTATCTGGAATCGATAAAAGTATGGCCATGAATACCAAGCCAATCATCAGATACACCACAAATTGTAAGATCGAAGACGATGAGGAGGATTTATTCGTTCTACTTCTCCGAAAACTAATAGGTTTTCGGTCCTCTAAAATGATTTTTGTTTGTAAGATGATCTTAAACTGTTCAAAATTAATGCCTAAGCTTTTCCAAAACCCCGGAAACAGAAGAATAAACTTTAAGATGAGTTTTTCCATGCTATTGAATTGCTCTAATGATATTGGAGACATCCAATGTATTGCTGCCACTATTTGTTAATTTTGCAAATATATGCTCCAAAGATTCGTTAGCTTCTGTTTTTAGCTCCTCAATTGTACCATCCGCGATAATGCTCCCCTGGTTTATAAGTAAAATCCGATCGGATACTTTTTCGACAACATCCATCATATGGGAGCAGTAGAAAATTGTTTTTCCTTCTTTTGCAAGTAAGGAAATAAGTTCCTTAACAAAAATAACGGCATTCGCATCAAGTCCAGATAAGGGTTCATCCAGAACAATAATTTGAGGGTTGTGAATAATTCCTGAGATCAAGAGTACTTTTTAACGCATTCCTTTTGAGAAGGTGTCCATCCTATTATTCGCATTTGATTCAAGACCAAAAGCAGTCAATAACTTTAAGGAACGTTCCAGAATAATATTATTTTCCATTCCATAAAGCTTACCTACAAAATCTAAATATTCAATAGGAGTCAGTACTTCATATAATTCAGCATTTTCGGGAACATAACCTAACAATGCTTTTACGGCCAATGGATCTTCTTGAATGTTGATACCATTAATTTCTACAGTGCCTGTGAAATCTTCAATTAGTCCTGTCAATATTTTAACAGTGGTGGATTTGCCTGCCCCATTTGGGCCAATATATCCGATCACTTGGCCTGGGAATATGTCGAGGTTAATTCCTTTCAAAATTTCCTTTGTGCCGTACGATTTTTTGAGGTCAACGATCCGGATGAGCGGTAATATACTTTGCATATGATAACAATCTTCAAAGTAAACTTACGTAAAAATTGGGAGTTAAGGTTACTGTTGAGATCGTTATAGTGTGTATTTTTTAAATTAAAGATTCTTATTTCAAAAAATAGAAAAAGGGACCTTTTGGTCCCTTACAATGATTTTATTTTCGGAAACTATCTGTCATTCTTAGGATATCCTTCTTCATCAAGATCATCTCTCAAATCTTCTTCATTCTCTGCTAATTTCTTGTCTAAAGGAGATAACCGTTCATGATCAAAAGTCTCAATTCGCATGTTCGCCTGATCCAAGTCTTCGCCCTGAAGTTCATCTTTCGAAGCATATTCATCGCCCACAAATGGATTTGAATTGTCATAGGTTGAATCATCATCAACAGCACCCTCTGCAATAGTGTCGTAATCAGCCGGATGAGCATAATCTGGATCGTTACCGTCGACATCCATTTCATAACTGTCAAGGTCTTTGTTAAAAGTAAGATCCTGTTCTTTATCCGGATAGTCTTCTTCAACTTTCCCGTTTCTATATTCTTTTTTTGACATAATTCTGCTAATTTTTATTCATCATTAAAACAGTTCATATAAAAAAAAGTTTGGATTTTACTAGACAAAGTGGGGGCTCAAGTGCTATCAGAATATCAGTTGAATACCAAAAAGATAAAGTTTCATTTAAAAAGGGCAGAACATGTTAGTTTTAGAAAAAGCCGTTCAGCTTAGTCCAAATTATAGTCTCCATGGTATAATTCAGCATGATAACTTATCAAATGCTATTTTTAGCTCTCTTATAAGAGCTTGGTGTAACATTTCGTTTTTTCTTATAAAAATTAGTCAAGTGACTCTCATCGTTAAATCCAAGTTCTTCTACAATTTGTTTCATGCTATAGGTATTGGAAGCTAACCTGTCTTCAATAAGTTTAATTCGAATATCATCGATATACGTTTTATAACTCACAGTATATCGCTTTTTAAAAAATGCACCAAAATAATTAGCGGAAATTTGAAACTGATCGGCGATTGACTTAATTTGTAATTTGTCGGGAAAATAAATGTTTTGCTGAATATATTGATCGATTTCTTGAGACATTTCATAAGATGCATGAATAGGCAGGCCCAGGTCTTTTACAATATTTTCCACTAAAGCAAAAAGAGACATAATTTGGTGGAATATGAAAATAGAAGTCGTTGCGTCCTCACGGTCATATTGATGTATTAGGCCGAATACCTGCTCCGTCAATTTTTTATTTTCTTTCTTCAGCGATAGGCTCCTATTTAAAAATGTCTTCGAATTGAAAATTTCCACCGGACTGTAAGAAAGTCTGAAATTTTGCTGTATAAAATGAAGATCTTTAAAATAGGAACTGGAAAAATAGAGGACGAATACCATTGCATCTTTCTTAGTTTCAAGTGTTTCACAGGTCTTATTCAAAAAGAGTAAATTTCCTTTTGAAAATTTCAACATATTTTCTTTAGACAGGACCGATCCCTCCAGTATATATACTAAAGCGAAATCAAAGCCTGTTTTATTTAGTTCTATTTTTTGTTTTTGCTTGATTTTCTGAGAAGCGAAAGATAAATCCGTCATATGTACGATGCTGCTGAATAAATACCAACTACAAACCTAAGAAAAATAGAATAAACACTTAATTTTTCCTTTTGTTGTAATGCAACAATTATGAATTTACATCCACGATAAAGTGTAAATCATTTGTTGTTCTTAAAATATTATTAGGTGCTTTTTGCGTTTCGGGTCATCTTTTCAATAGAATCCCATTGATCTTCGGGAATAATATCCAAACCATTAAACTCTCCTGCTCCTTTAAGCCACTCTCCACCATCTATAGTAATGACATCACCATTGATATAACTTGCGTAGTCAGATACTAAATAGGCCGCGAGATTAGCAAGTTCCTGTAGTTCACCCAAGCGACCCAAAGGGATACGTTTGGTTGGGGAGAGAAGTTGGCCCAATTCACCAGGCAACAAGCGTTCCATGGCTCCGGAGGTTTGAAATGGGCCTGGTGCGATAGCGTTTAGTCGTATCCCTTTTTTTCCCCATTCCACAGCTAGCGAACGGGTGAGTGCTAGAACTCCAGCCTTGGCAGTTGCAGATGGTACTACATATCCAGATCCAGTCCACGCATAGGTTGTGACAATACTCAGTACAGCCTTATTTTGTTCATTTTGCGCGATCCACCTTTTTCCCAGCGCGAGGGTATAATTTATACTCCCTTGAAGGACAATTCCAATGACAGATTCAAAGGCTCGATGGCTTAAACGTTCGGTAGGGGAGATAAAATTTCCAGCGGCATTATTTATGAGAATATCTATTCCACCGAAATGCTCATATCCATAGGAAACGACGTGTTCAACATCATCATAATTGCGAACATCCCCCGCCACAGCAAGACATTTTGCCTGATGTTTTTCTGATAATTCTTTTGCTGTCTGTTGTATAATATCCTCTTTGCGACTTGTAATCAGACAAGAGGCTCCAAGCTCAAGAAAGTAATCTGTCATCGCTTTTCCTAGCCCTGTGCCACCACCCGTGATTAATATTCGCTTTCCTTTTAGTGCGTTCTCCTTTAACATGCCCATATGCTGTCAGTTTTTTATGTGTCCTTAAGTTACATAAAATTTAGAAATAAAATAAAAATGGATTTAAGCGATAACAGTTGGGAACTGGATGGAGGAGATATAAATAAAAACAGGGGCTACTCGATGAATAGCCCCTGTTTTAAAATGTTTCCATTTCTAATAATAGAATAGCATGGAAATATGCTTATGCGCCTAATTGTACGCGTTTGAAAGCAGTTACAGTCAATCCTTTAGAAACAGAATCTAAGAATTGCGCGATGTTTTTAGAAGAATCTTTTACAAACTCTTGGTTTAACAAGGTTGTATCTTTGAAGAATTTGTTCAATTTACCTTGAGCAATTTTTTCAGCCATTTCAGCTGGTTTTCCTTCAGCGATGATTTGTTCTTTTGCAATAGCGATTTCACGCTCGATTGTGTTTTGATCAACACCGTCTTTATCAATTGCAATAGGGTTCATTGCAGCAATTTGCATTGCCACATCTTTACCAGCTTCTTCAGCACCAGCTGCATCAGCAGAAAGACCTACCAATACACCTAAACGGTAGTTACCATGAATATAAGCGATAACTTTTTCAGCAGTGATTGTTTCGTATTTAGAAACGTCAATTTTCTCACCAATGACACCAGTTTGCTCGATTAAAGAATCAGCGATATTTTTGCCATCAAGTTCCAAACCTTTTAATTCTTCCAAAGAAGCAGGTTTATTGTTTAATGCGATATCTGCAATTTTTTCAGCGAAGGCTACAAAGTCTGCGTTTTTAGCTACGAAGTCAGTTTCACAGTTAACTTCAACTACAATACCTGATTTGCCATCAGCAGTAGCTTTAGCGATGATAACACCTTCGTTAGAGTCGCGATCCTGACGGCTAGCAGCTACTTTAGCGCCTTTTTTACGCAAGTAATCTACAGCAGCTTCAAAGTCACCATTAGACTCAACCAAAGCTTTTTTACAATCCATCATACCAGCGCCAGTTTGTTGACGCAATTTGTTTACATCTGATGCAGAAATTTGTACTGACATGTTTATTTCTTTTTGTTATTATTTACGACTAAAATTTGTACAATATTAACTTAAAAAAGGTTAAGCTAATATGAAGTTTAACATTCTTACTAAACGGGTTCTGTTAAACAAAAAACCGGACAGATAGGCTAGTTCAAGAAAAGTAAACTTTTCCAGAAACTAACGCTACGCCATCCGGTTTGGAATAAAAATATTATTCTCCGTCTTTCGCTTTGCGAGGACGTTTAGCTTCTGAAGCTTCACCATTATCAGCTTTTGCTTTAGCAGCAGCAGCATCTTTTTCAGCTTCTTCTTCTTTGTCGCGTTTGCGCTCGTCCAAACCTTCTTGGATTGCTTGACCAATGATACCTGCGATTAAGCTAATAGATTTGCTAGCGTCATCGTTTGCAGGGATTGGGAAATCAATGTTCGAAGGATCAGAGTTTGTATCTACCATTGCAAAAGTAGGGATGTTCAATTTCATTGCTTCAGAAACAGCGATGTGTTCTTTTTTCACATCGATGATGAATAAAGCAGCTGGCAAACGGTTCAAATCAGCGATACCTCCTAAAAGATTTTCTAATTTGATACGCTCACGTTGAATCATCAACTTCTCTTTTTTAGACAATACATCGTAAGTACCATCTTTTTGCATTTTGTCAATGTTAGACATTTTTTTGATAGACTTACGAACTGTAGCGAAGTTTGTAAGCATACCACCTAACCAACGCTCAGTCACGAAAGGCATGTTAACCTCTTTCGCTTGTTGTGCGATGATCTCTTTTGCTTGTTTTTTCGTAGCTACGAATAAAACTTTGCGACCTGATTTTACGATTTGTTTGATAGCTGATGCAGCTTCTTCTAACTTCGTAAGTGTTTTGTTCAAGTCAATGATGTGGATACCGTTGCGCTCCATGAAAATGTACTTAGCCATTTTCGGATCCCATTTACGTGTAAGGTGACCAAAGTGCACACCTGCATCCAATAAATCTTGATAAGTAGTTCTTGCCATTTTTTGATCCTCCTTTGATTAACGTTTACTGAATTGGAATCTTCTACGAGCTTTACGACGTCCTGGTTTCTTACGCTCAACCATACGGTCATCACGCGTTACTAAACCTTTAGCACGTAATGCAGGTTTAACTTCTGGGTTAAGCTCAACCAATGCTTTTGCGATCGCTAAGCGAACAGCTTCTGCTTGACCTTTAACACCACCTCCGTTAACGTTTACTTTTACATCAAAGTTTGCTAATTCACCAGCTACGTTCAAAGATTGAGTAGCGATGTATTGCAAAGGTAATGTTGGGAAATACTCTTTGTAGTCTTTACCGTTTATGATTATGTTTCCGCTACCAGCAGTTAAGTAAATGCGGGCAACAGCAGTTTTTCTTCTTCCTGAAGTATTAGTTGTTGACATGTCGATTCTCCTTAAAATTTAACTGGTTTTGGATTTTGTGCTTCATGCTTGTGCTCAGTACCAGCATAAACGTAAAGGTTCTTAAACAATTGACGACCTAAACGGTTTTTAGGAAGCATACCACGAACAGCTTTTTCAATGATGCGCTCAGGGAATTTAGCCATTAACTCTTTAGGAGAAACAAAACGCTGACCACCTGGATATCCAGTGTAGCGTACGTAAACTTTGTCACCTAATTTGTTTCCGGTCAATTTGATTTTGTCTGCATTGATAACAATCACGTTATCTCCACAGTCTACGTGTGGGGTGAATGTAGGCTTGTGCTTACCACGAATTACTTTCGCGATGTTGCTCGCCAAACGCCCCAAAATCTCTCCTTCAGCGTCAACAACGATCCACTCTTTGTTAACGGTGTTCTTGTTGGCAGAGACAGTTTTGTAACTTAACGTATTCACTTGCTTTTGTTTAAATAATTTATTAAAAAATTTTTCTTTCCCTTATCTCAAGGGTCTGCAAAGGTACATCTAATATTCTATATTTTAAAATCTATTTTACTTATTTTGCTGAATACGAGTCGAATTTATTACACCACCCGCTAATCTCAATATTTTTACAACTACCTCGAATGAATATTGTTACATTAGTTAGTATATTGCAGGAACAAATTTTTAATTATTTAGCGGAAGTAGATGAGATTTAATTTTTTGAATAAACGATTTTTAAGTTTTATTGGCGTGTTCCTTTTGGTCGTGAATTCATTGCACGCGCAATCACAAGATAGGAAAACAAAACCATATGATGCCCGATTTAAAAATGTGCAAGAGATATTGAAGCAAGGCAAAATTGGACCGGGTATGGATTCTCTTGACGCTATCATCGCAGACTTTCCGCAGGCAGACGATATCTATTTTACTAAAGCGATTCTTCTTGCTCAGATGAGAAATCAGGATGGAGCGATTCAAGCCATTAAGCAAGCGCTTGATATTCAGTCTAAGCCAGAATATCTGAGTTTCGCGGTCGACGCATTTAAAAGTAAAAATGATGCAGACAGTGCATTGATTTATCTTGATAAGCTGATTGATCAGGACGATAATAACACCGCGTCGCTTAAACGCGAACGAATCATGCTTCTTTTTAATGGCGGATATAAAGATGTGGCTTTAGAGTACTTTTATAAAACTAAAGAAATTGCTGGTTCTTCAGATACGTTGGATATGGTCGGTAGTGTGTTGTTGAATGATGCGGGCAATTATAAAAGTGTCATAGAGCTTTTAAAGCCCTGGGCAGATAAAGGGACTTCTTTAGCCCAGGTGTATGGTCAGCTGGCACAAGCGTATAATCTTTCCAAAAACTCGAAGTTAGCACTGGAATATATCAATAAAGGAATTCTCACCACAAAAGAAGACTTTCTCTATTTTGACTTAGCCGATCTATATCGATTTGATAAAAAGCTCAAGTTATCCCTTGATGCGCTCAAACAGGGGTTTCAGTCTAAAAAGATAGACTTTGCTGATAAAAATCGGATAATAATGACTTTATTAAATCCCAAGGGGCCTTATACACCGGATCAATTACTCGAACTGGCTAATATCCTGGTGGAGGTTCATCCGCGGATTGCTGAAAGCCATATGGCAAAAGGACAGGTACTATGGCTAAAAGATGATAAAACTGCTGCCCAAAGCTCTTTGGCAGTAGCGGTTAGTATGAACCCCTATCAGATCGATGCCTGGCGAATGTTAATGAGCTTGGATATGGATAAAGGTGAATTTGATCAGGCAATCGCTCATGGTGGAGAGGCTTTGCATTATGTGCCCAATAACGCTACAATACTCTATTTTACCAGTATGGCTTATCTGATGAAGAAGGATATGGAAAATAGTCGGAAGTTTATGGAAGCAGCATTGAATAATGCACAGGAAGAATCTCCATTCTTACAGGCAAATATCTATGGCGGATTGGGTGATATTTATAACTCGCTCAAAATGTATAAAGCCTCCGACGCAGCGTACATGGAAGCCATCCGACTCGATAGTACAAATGTGACAGCAATGAACAATTTAGCCTACTATTTGTCGTTAAGAAAGGAACGACTTGATGAGGCTACGAAATATGCTGCTATGGCAACAAATTTGCAACCCAATAATGGTACGTTTGAGGATACTTATGCTTGGGTGCTATTTGCCGATGGAAAATATGACGAAGCATTGGTTTGGATTCAAAAGGCATTAAAAAATACTATCCCACAAACTTCGGTGTTGCTGGAACATTATGGTGATATTCTGTTTAAGTTAGGGAAAAAAAACGATGCCGTTAAACAATGGACTTTGGCTTTGGAAAAGGGAGTGGATTCGGATGATAATAAGCTGAAATTGAAAAAGAAGATTGACACAAAAAGTTATGTGGAATAAAATTGTTTGGGCTTGTGCTGTAATGGTTTTGCTCTCTTCCTGTAGTTCGAAGAAGAGGATGCTGAAAGAAGCTGAGCTGAGGGCTCAAAACGAATTGACGATAAAGGATAATACCAGAGAGGCAAAGAAAAATAGTTTACGCCATCTTTTTTTGAACAATTTGGATTATTCGACTTTTTCGGGAAAAGCTAAAATGAGGCTTGATTTGGGAAAGGACAATTATGACGTCAATTCAACTATTAGAATAGAGAAGGATAAGCGAATCTGGATTTCCATTTCTGCTACATTGGGTATCGAAGTGGCACGTGTTCTAATAACTCCAGACAGTGTTCAGATCCTCAATAAGTTTCAAAGTGAATATATGGTTAAGCCTTTTGATTATTTATACCGTTTCGCCAGTTCCGATCTGACGTTTGGAAACTTACAAGACTTATTGCTGGCAAATCTGTCTGTGGATCTCTTATCTGATATTGATCAGGTAAACTTTAAGCAGGATTCAATGTCGGTTCAATTGGACGGTAAACTCAATGAGTTGGATTTTTTGTATAGGTTGAATAATAACAATAGGCCTTATCAATTTAGATTAGCCCAACTTTCAAAGAAACAATTATTGGAAGCTAATTATGGCGAATATGCTTTGGCTTCGGGACAGGAATTTCCGATGCTTTTAAAAATGATCATTTCTGACGGCCGCCAAGAAATTAAGACAGAAATTAATTTTAACAAAGTTACTTTTAACGAACCTGTCGAAATGCCTTTTTCAGTATCGTCGCGATATAAAGTAATCCGATGACAGGCTGTCTATATCCTTTAGATTTATTACTTTCGCAATTAGTTTGCTAAAGTAGATATGAAGTCATAAGTTAGAAAGATGGCAAACACAACAAAATAGTACTGTAAATGAAGTTTAAAAAGACAATACTTGGTATAGCTGTTTTCCTATTCATGATTGGGATTTCATCGGCACAAACTCGAGCTGAACTTGAAAAGCAACGTGAGAAGCTCAATCGTGAAATTGCTGAATTACAAAATACGGTCAAAGAAATTGCAAAAGAAAAATCATTGACCCAACAACAAGTGACAGCATTGAGTAAGCAGATTAATTTGCGCGAGCAGAAGATAAATACCATTACTTCCGAAGTAGCTGTAATTAATAGACATATTAATGCCAACACGGCTGCAGTGAGTAAATTAAAGGCCGAATTGGAGAAGATGAAACGTGACTATGAGAAAATGGTTATGTTTGCTTTCAGAAATCGGAATGCATACAATAAATTGATGTTTATTTTTGCATCGAAAGATTTCAATCAAGGGTTTAGAAGAGTAAAGTATTTACAACAATTCAACGATTCTAGAAAGCTGAAAGCAGCTGACATCGAAAATACCAAGAAGCAGATCGAACAGAAAATTGCTCAGTTGCAAGCTGACCGCAACAAACAGGTTGCTTTAATGAAAGAGCAGGAAAATGAGAAGAGAACCATATCGCAACAAAGATCCGTTTATTCAGGGCAATTAAGTGAATTGATCGTTACAGAGCGTGGCGTGAAAAAAGATATTACGCAAAAACAAAAAGAGGAGCGTCGTATCAATGCAGCCATTAAGGAAATCATTAGAAGGGAAATTGAGGCTGAACGTCGCCGGGCTGAAGCTGCGCGCCGTGCGGCTGAAGCTGCAGCTGAGCGAAACCGTAAAGCAAATGAGCCTACAACGAATACAAAAAATAAAAATGCCGCAAGTTCAAAAAGCAGCAATACCGCGCGAAAATCAGATTCTGAAGTCTTACGTAGCACACCGGAAGCTGTTAAGCTTTCGAATGATTTTAGATCTAATCGCGGTAGTTTACCTTGGCCTGTTTCCAATGCGAAGGTTATGCAAGAGTTTGGTTCAGAAAGTGTGGGTAGAAATGTCAATTGGGATCATGAGACGGTTAAAATACAAACCTCGAGCGGTGCAGCTGTGAAAGCAGTATTTAATGGAGAAGTGTTAAGTATAGTTTCAATGATGGGGCAGCGTATTGTCATGATTAAACATGGGGAATACTTCACAGTGTATATGAATTTGGCAGGTGTAAGTGTTTCAAAAGGACAAAAAATAAGCACAGGTCAAACCATAGGAACAGCTGACGTCGACTCAGATACTGGGGTTCCGATGGTAGAGTTTTCTGTATTACAAGGAACGACACCACTCAACCCGATGTCATGGTTGGCTAGATAAGAAATAATTACTATATTTAATAATTATCCTTACATTTGTAAGGAGAGCGAGAAATTTAGTTTAAAAGAATTGAAAAACAAGAAATTATAGTTATGTCAACATCATTATTAATCATGGGAATCGGGGGGCAAGAGTTAATTGTCATTGTAGTAATATTGTTACTATTATTTGGTGGCAAGAAGATTCCCGAATTGATGCGCGGGTTGGGTAAGGGCGTTAAGGAATTTAAAGATGGCCAAAAAGAGGACTCTCCAACAGAGAAAAAAACTGAGGTAGAAGATAATAAATAGGGGAAGTTTAGATCCCATATAGCATGGATACGATTTTGCGAGGAGCAAAATCGTATTTTGTTTTATACTCGACCTAAAGCTCAATAGGGCGAAAACCATTTTTATACTAAAACCCATTTCTAAGCGTTTAGATTATTGTTGATTTTTCAGTAGATCAATCAAACTCGGATTTAACAGTAAATTTATGATCGGAAAACAGGCGTTAATTTCATTACTCGGAGGGGTATGCTTTGTGCTACCGCTTAAGGCCCAAGAAAGCGCTGTAGAAGGTATGAAAGAAGCAGCACAAAACTTCTTTCAAAAAAGCATCGAAAAGGAAAAACAGGAGATTTACCAATACCTAGATAGTATAAAATCTACGGGGAATAACGGACAGCAGCATTCGGAAATAACAGATGAAGATATACAGCTGGTTCGGAAATTGAAGGCAATAGAACGGGAGGTCCCGCTAGACTACTCCCCTCGAGTAAAAGAACTCGTGGCGAAATACACCTCAGACAATTATAATCCTTATATGTGTAGAATGATGGGATTAGGACAATACTATTTTCCATTGTTTGATAAAATTTTGGATGAGGTAGGCGTACCACGCGAACTTAAATATCTAAGTGTAGTTGAATCATCCCTAAATCCGCGCGATATTTCCAGTGCAGGAGCGACAGGTTTATGGCAGCTAATGTATTATGAAGCCAAAACTTATCACCTAACTGTAGACAGTTATACCGACCAGCGTATGGATCCGATCGCTTCCAGCTATGCAATCGCAAAGATTTTAAAAGAAGCCTATGAGGAATATGGCGATTGGCTACTAGCAATAGCATCCTATAATGGTGGTAAAGGAGCTGTTAGCCGCGCAATTCAACGCTCAGGAAAGGATAAGGCAACTTTTTGGGATGTTGCACCTTATTTGACACAACAAACTCAAAACTATATCCCTAAATTTATCGCTATGACCTACGCGATGAAGTATGCAGATGAAAATAATATCAATGCGGCAGATACCGAACTTTCATTAAGAACGCAGATCTTGGATATCAATAAACGAATTTCATTGAGCCAAATAGCAGATGCATTACAGGTGTCCAAAGAAACATTACGCGCATTAAATCCTAGTTTTAAGAAGAATGTATTAAATGGTACCGAGGATGCCCCGTTGCGGTTAGTTTTACCTGTAATCGACAAGAAAATCGCTATAGAAGAGTTATATGCAGCACTCAATACGCCAGTGGCCCCTTCAAATGCAATCCAAAATGAAAACCTAGTGCAGACGCTACTCAACGGAAAGTATAAAGTGAAAGTTGGCGAAACATTCGCTTCCATTGCTGATAAGTTTGACGTGACAGTTCAGGATATAAAATCGTGGAATAATCTGCGCAGTAATCAAATTGTTCCTGGTCAAAACCTACTAATAAAGAAGGAGGATGATTTTGTAAATGCAAAATTAGCCCGTAATACAGAACGATCTGCAAAGAAAAGCCAGCAGCATGTAGCCAATACCGTACGTACAGCCTACTATGTCGTAAAGAAAGGCGATACATTATCTGAGATTGCAGATAAAAATGGTACTTCAGTGGGGCGGCTTAAAAGTGAAAACAATTTGAGCGGCAGCTGGATAAAACCAGGAATGAAATTAAAAGTCTCAAAAAAATAATAGCATGGTTTAAATTAACCATGCTGCATCCTCTTCATTGTCAAATTCTTCGAGCGTAACAGTGACGTGTTCCCGTAATATCGTGGAAAGCTTTGTACCATAGTAATCGCTAAATATTGGGAACTTATGGTGGCTTCTATCAATTAATACAGCAGTTCTCATTTTTTTTAGCGGTACATTCAAAAATACCCCTAGACCATAAGCTAGTGCCCTGCCACTATTGAGTACATCGTCCACAAGGATAATAGTCTTGTCTTTTGCGATGTCAACAGCTAAGTCTGTGTTTGCGCTCAATGACCTGCTGGTCTTGTTCATTGTAACCTTAATCAATAGAATCTCTTTGTCCGAAATGTCCTGCAAAATTGCTTGAAGACGTTGAGCAAATACATAGCCCCGGTCAGCAATACCTACCAATACAAGCGTTTCATCTTCAAAATTGTCTTCCAATATTTGATAGGCAATCCGAATAGATTTTTGTTTTATTTGTTCTTTATTTAAGATAAGCGTTTTCTTTGAAGACATAATAGTATTTCCAATGATTATTGGGTAAAAATAGGATATTATATTGTATAAAAAAAGTCCAAAACGAGTAAACGCTTTGGACTTTCTGCGAGTGAATCTACTCTAATTAATTCAATTTATTATCTTTCTCTGCTTTGATTATCTCCGCAGTAAGCGTTCTATTATCTTCTGGTAAGCGACCTCCGTTGTAATAATAACGTCGCCAGTATGGCTCATCTAGGTTGCTGATCATGACACCTTTACTAGAAGATGCATGTGCAAATTTATTATCTCCGATATAAACCCCTACATGGGTAATACTTCTACTTCTTATTTTGAAGAATACCAAATCACCAGCTTTAAGCTGATTCTTCTCGACAGTTTTTACTTGAGAGTACTGATTTCTGCTATTATACCCCAGCGATGTGTTGAACACTTTGTCGTATAATTCGTAAGAAAATTTTGAACAATCAATGCCTCTCTTTGAATCTCCTCCTAAACGGTAAGGAGTACCTAGCCATTCATAAACAAATTGATAAAGTTTGGTGTTTGTTGTTGCTGATACTGCAACTCCCATGATTTGTGAAAAGTATTCCTTCGCTAAGTTGTCAGGATCTGATTCTGGTTTGGAGTTTCTGTTGGTTTGTGCCTGCGACACTAGACATAAGCCGATAAATAGCATTGACGCTATAAATTTCTTTGTTTTCATTAAATCGCTTTTTTGTACAACATTTAACTTTTAAAAATTGAATACTGTCATCTATTTTGGACAGCACTGTTGCGAATATAATACAATAACAGTTCAAGGTCAAATTTATTTTCACGTATTTAACGAAATTTTAACAATTTTAACATCTTCAAGGATGTATTTATACCTGATGAGAACGATTTTATCTGATGAGTTCCCGTATTTATCAAGAGTGGCACTTAGGCGATTTCCACATGCTTACTTGATGATAAAATACCACCTCAATGAGGGTGTCGTTGTGAATCTTAAAAAAAATATTAATTTTCTTTGGTAAAGTGTTAATATTTGTTCTATATTTACAAAACATAATTAAAAGCAATGAACACCACTTCAATTATTACGTCGATTATTATTACCACCGGGATAAAACTCAGGAGGAAGTAGTTTCATTGTATATAATTGTAGACACAATATTTAGAAGCGCTTTCCTCAAAACAGGAAAGCGCTTCTTTTTTATCGCAAAAATCATCAATCTAAACAAACAGTATAAAGTAGCATGAAAGTCTTAAAATTTGGAGGTACATCAGTCGGTACTGTAGAAAGCCTAAAGGCAGTCCTAGGCATTGTAAAAAAATCGTATGATGCAAAGGAAAAACCATTGGTTGTGTTGTCAGCTATGTCGGGTGTGACAAATTTGCTCACTCAGTTAGCTGAGGACGCTGCAGAAGGAAAATCCTTTTCAGAGGGACTGAAATCCCTGGAAGATAGACATTTTGCCGTAGTGAAGGAACTTCTGGCTGTAAAATATCAAAATCCTGTATTTACGAAGCTGAAATTATTTTTTAATGAAATAGAAGACCTTCTTCAAGGAATTTTTGCACTAAAAGAGCTGAGCTATCAAAGCAAAGATCTAATATTAAGCTACGGCGAGCGCTGTTCGAATTATATGGTATCTAAAGTGATGGAACAATATATTCCAGAATCTTTATTTGTGGATGCTTCTCATTACGTGAAAACTGATTCGAACTTTGGCAATGCGCATTTAAATGAAACATTGACCGAGCAATTGGTGAAATCACTATATATATCACATGGCGATAAATTATTGTTTGTGACGGGTTTTATCGGTAGTAATGAAAACGGGCGTATTACCACCTTAGGAAGAGGCGGTTCAGATTATACAGCCGCTATCTTCGGATCCATATTAGACGCGGCAGCCATTGAAATTTGGACAGACGTAAATGGCATGTTGACAGCAGATCCCCGCATTGTAAAAAAAGCTTTTTCATTACCTGTTTTATCATATACAGAGGCAATGGAACTCTCTTATTTTGGGGCTAAGGTGATTTATCCGCCTACAATGATTCCAGCCTTCCTAAAGAAAATTCCAATTGTGATTAGAAATACCTTTGAGCCTGATTTTTCCGGAACCGTCATTCAGTTTGATAGCGGCAAAACAGCGCTACCAATAAAAGGAATTTCCTCTATATCGGATATTTCGGTTATCAATCTAAGTGGTTCAGGTATGATCGGCAAGTCGGGCTTTAGTGGAAGGCTTTTTACCTTATTGGCTAGAGAGCAAATCAATGTTGTGTTAATTACACAGTCATCTTCCGAACATAGCATCACATTTGCTGTAAACCCATCTGATGCCAAACGCGCGATACAATTGATCGAAGTGGAGTTTGAATTAGAGATCCAGGCCAATAAACTCATCGTGCCAGCGATTGAAGATAACCTTTCAGTCTTAGCCATCGTTGGCGAAAATATGAAAAAGACACCTGGTATGTCCGGTCGATTATTTGCTGCGCTAGGAAGGAATGGCATTAATGTTCGCGCTATAGCACAGGGCTCATCTGAATACAATATATCTGTTATTATAGGTAAGGAAGACCTGTCGAAGGCACTCAACGCTGTACACGACGCTTTTTTTGCTGAGCTAAAGAAAACCCTTCATGTGTTTAATATCGGTACGGGTAACATCGGCGCAACTTTATTTAAACAGTTGGAAAATCAACATGATTTCCTACTGGATAAAAATGATATCGAAATTAAAGTCGTCGGAATTTCGAATAGCCGTAAGATGCTTTTTAATACCGAAGGTGTTGATTTAACTAATTGGTCTAATGAACTCGACAAAAATGGAAATGAATCAGACTTGGCCCTGTTTATCGACCGGATGAAGGCACTCAATCTGCCCAATTGTGTCTTTATAGATAATACCGCGAGCAAATTACCGGCAACCTATTATGAAGATATCTTTAAATCCAATATTTCGATCGTTACCTGCAATAAAATTGCGAACTCAGGTAAGTATGAGCAATATAAAACACTCCGCGATACCGCTCATCGTCACGGTGTAGACTTTTTTTATGAAACAAATGTAGGCGCCGGACTACCAATCGTCCGCGTACTCAAAGACTTGATGTTGAGTGGTGATCGCATCGTCAAGATAGAAGCTATTTTATCTGGAACAATCTCGTATATCTTCAACAACTTTAAAGCTGATGCTTCTTTTTATGATGTTGTTAAACAAGCACAGGAACTAGGATATACTGAACCAGATCCAAGGGATGACTTAGGCGGTATTGATTTTATGCGTAAAATGCTCATATTAGCTAGGGATGCCGGATATCCTGTCGAAGCCGAGGACGTAGACCTAGGTTCAATACTTCCGCCGGCATGTTTAAAAGCTGATTCCGTAAATGCGTTTTACGAAGAATTGAAGCGCGAAAATGATTATTTCGAAGCCATGAAGCAGAAAGCGGAAGATGAAAATAAAGTAATACGCTACATCGGAAAATTGGAAAATGGAAAAGTATCCATTGCGATTCAGTTCGTTGATGAAAACCATCCTTTCTATGCATTATCGGGTAGTGACAATATTATATCATTTACGACAGAGCGCTATAAAGAACGTCCTTTAGTAGTAAAAGGTCCGGGGGCTGGGGCGGAGGTAACAGCTGCTGGTGTATTTGCCGATTTGGTCAATGTTGGAGCATAAATACGATTCAAGGAAAATAACAATTACGTGATGGCTAATAATTTAAATGTAGAATATCTGAAAGATAAGATTATAAATTTAGACAGCATGCTGTCCGAAGTTCGTGTCTTTGCACCTGCAACTGTCGCCAATATGATCTGTGGTTTTGACATACTGGGCTTTGCGGTTGAGGCGCCAGGCGACGAGGTAGTTATGCGACGCACAGCACAACCCGGTGTAACTATTCGTAAAATTACAGGCGACGATGGAAGATTGCCGCTCGATCCAGGTAAAAATACCGTTTCTGCCTGTGTTCAGTATTTATTACAGGCGCTGAATATTTCTTCAAAGGTCGGTGTGGAAATTGAATTACATAAACATATGCCTATCGGATCGGGATTAGGTTCTAGCGCAGCCAGCACCGTGGCAGGGCTTTTTGCCATCAATACTATGCTGGGTAACCCCTTGACAAAAGAGGAATTATTGCCATTCTGTGTCGAAGGCGAGCGCTTGGCCTGTGGTACGGGGCATGCTGATAATGTGGCCCCGGCACTCTATGGAGGCATAACGTTAATTCGGGGAAATGAGCCTTTGGATGTGATATCTATACCTTCTCCTAAAGAACTCGTCGCTGCAGTCGTTTTTCCACAGGTCGATGTTCCCACACGCGATGCTAGGCAACTTATTAAGGATAAAGTACTGTTAAAAGACGCCGTCACCCAGTGGGGTAATATCGCGGGATTAGTAGCTGCTTTGTTCAAAGAAGATTATGATCTTATTGCACGAAGCATGAAAGATGTTCTTATCGAACCGACCCGAGCTATTTTAATTCCCCAATTTTATGAAATGAAAGAGATTGCTCTAAAACACGGTGCCTTAAGTTTTGGTATTTCTGGCTCTGGACCATCAGTTGTGGCAATAACGCGAGACGAGAAAATAGCAGAGGATATCGCAGACAAAATTCAGACTCATCTCAAAGAAAACGAAATTGATAGTTTTGGATATGTTTCTCGTGTTAATGTAGAAGGTCCCCGAGTATTAGATCAGAAGTTATTTACAGCATAGAGGCCTATCGGATCTAAGGTTAATCCATATTTTAACGCTTAAAAAGATAACAAAGTGAAATATCCATGTGAAAATATCAATTTAAATTGAAACAGGATGTTTCATATGGCGTTTAAAAAAAAGAATATTACATATGAAATTTTATAGCACAAATAATAAAACATTAAAAGTTTCCTTTAAAGATGCGGTCTTCAATTCGCTACCAGCAGACAAAGGATTGTATATGCCGGAAGCGATCCCTCAATTGGATCCATTATTTATTAAGAATATTCAGCAGCATTCTTTACAGGAGATTGCATTTGAAGTCGCTTACACGCTCTTGGGGGATGATATTCCCAAAGAAGATTTAAAGCAAATCGTGAACGACGCGATTAACTTCGATGCTCCCGTAAAATTTTTGACCGACAACACAGCTGTGCTCGAACTTTTCCATGGGCCTTCTTACGCCTTTAAGGATTTTGGGGCTCGATTTATGAGCAGAGTAATGGGGTATTTTTCGCAGACGGATGACAAATTACTGGATGTGCTTGTTGCGACCTCTGGTGATACTGGTGGAGCTGTTGCCTTGGGATTTTTGGGTGTTGAGGGAACGCGCGTAACCATCTTATACCCCAAAGGTAAAGTGTCCGAGGTTCAGGAATTGCAATTGACTACAAATGGACAAAACATTCGTGCAATTGAAGTGGAAGGTACATTTGACGACTGCCAGGCATTAGTGAAACAGGCTTTTAATGATTCCGAACTAAATGCCGTCTTACGCTTGACTTCAGCCAATTCAATAAATATAGCACGATTAATCCCCCAGACATTCTATTACTTCTATGCGTACGCGCAATTGAAGTCGCAAGGAATCAATGAGGTCATATTTACAGTGCCGAGCGGCAATTTTGGTAATATTGGGGCAGGCCTATTAGCCTATAAAATGGGGTTGCCTGTCAAACATTTTGTTGCGGCAACAAATGTTAATGATACCGTACCCAGATTCCTTTCATCAGGTTTATATGAACCCCTGCCTTCAGTACAAACATTGAGCAATGCGATGGATGTTGGAAACCCGAGCAACTGGGTTCGTATACAGGATATCTTTGGAGGAGATGTGAACGAATTAAAAAGTATGTTATCTTCCTATACTTTTACAGACGAAGAAACAGAAAGAGGAATGCAGAAGTTATTTGAAGAATCGAACTATATCGCCTGTCCACATACAGCAATTGCATGGCTTGGCGCTCGTGCTTATGCAAATGAATATCCTGGTCACTATGCTTCGGTTTTCTTATCTACTGCTCATCCCTGCAAATTCCCTGATGCAATCGCTGCAGATGTGTTTGAAAAGATAGTTCTGCCTAAAGGAGCAGAAGATTTGCAAGGAAGGGAAAAGTTAGCTGAACCGTTAAAAGTCGATTTCGAAGCCTTTAAAAAATATCTAATCAACCATAATTAATCGTGAGGGCTCCTTTAGGAGCCCTTTTTGCTTTCATTAACAAATAGCGGTTCTTTTATACGTAAGGAATAATTTAAAAAAAGTACGACCTGTTTAGAAAGAGCGATGTTTATCCAGAAAGTTTCGTCACGATGTCGAATTAATACGTTAATTTTGCAGTAATGAAATCAGTTTATTTGAATAAGGGTAAGGATAAAGCTGCGTGGCAATTGCATCCTTGGGTATTTTCTGGAGCAATTAAATCATTGTCCGATAAAATTGAAGATGGCGAAGTTGTTGGTGTTTACAATGCTGAACGTGAATTTATTGCCTATGGTCTATTTCACAATAGCTCGCGCGTAGCCATTCGTTTATTGGAATGGAATCCTCAAACGCAGATTGACGCAGCGTGGTGGCGTTCACGCGTCCAAAAGGCTATTGCGGCACGACAGCATCTATTGCAGAAAGATGTGACGAATACTGTTCGTTTAATCTTTGCTGAAGCAGATTTTCTTCCTGGACTTATTGCAGATAAATATGCAGATTTTATATCTATCCAGGTTCACTCCGTTGGGCTTGAGAAAGTTAAATCAATTATTATCGATGAATTAAATGCTCTGCTGCAGCCGAAGGGAATTTATGAACGTAGCGATCTGAAATCCCGTGAACATGAGGGACTACCCGATACCAATGGGCTTTTGTATGGAGAACTTCCACCAGAATTTGTTGACGTTGTCGAAAATGGTATCCATTATAAGGTGAACATTATTGATGGACAAAAATCCGGATTCTATTGCGATCAACGAGAAAACCGTCAGCTCACAGCCAACTACGTTTCGAATAAGCGAGTCCTGGATTGTTTTTGCTATTCGGGTGGCTTTACATTGAATAGCCTGAAAAACGGAGCATCGGAAGTAATTTCCGTAGATAGCTCTGCGCTGGCTATTGAAACCCTGGAAAAGAATATTATTGAAAATGGATTTGAACCCAGTCGGCATAGAGCAATATTGGCGGATGTAAATAAGCAATTACGCAAATTTATCGATGCGGGGGAAAAATTTGATATGATAGTCTTGGACCCGCCCAAGTATGCACCATCACGATCAGCCTTGGAAAGAGCATCTCGAGCCTACAAAGATCTCAACCGCCGCGGTTTGATGTTGTTAAATAGTGGTGGTTTGTTAGCAACATTTTCTTGTTCAGGCGCGATGGATATGGATACCTTCAAACAAGTGCTTGCTTGGGCAGCGTTGGACGCAGGTAAAGAAATTCAGTTCATCAGACAGTTCCATCAACCTGAAGACCATCCTGTGCGCGCCTCTTTTCCCGAAGGAGAATATCTGAAAGGATTGTTGGTCCGCGTATTATAATTTATTACATGGAGATAATTTGGGTTGGTTTGCGAAAACCAACCTTTTTAATTTTTAAACAACGTCATGATACAAGAAAAATCGAGTAGACCTATCTTTTCAATTTTATTTGCCGTAAGCATGGTGCACCTTTTGAATGACATGATTCAGGGAGTGATACCAGCGACATATCCCTTGCTCAAAGAAGAACATCATCTGAGCTTTTCGCAGGTTGGGATGATCACAATGGTTTATCAGATAGCAGCATCAATATTCCAGCCTGTTGTGGGCTCATTTACAGACAAACATCCTGTTCCATATTCGCAGATTATCGGAATGTCTTTTTCTCTGCTTGGTATGCTTTTATTTTCAAAAGCAAACAGTTATGAATGGATCTTATGTTCTGTCTTTCTCGTGGGGGTTGGATCCTCAATTTTTCATCCCGAATCGTCTCGCGTAGCTTACATGGCGTCAGGTGGAAGAAGGAGTATGGCGCAATCTATTTTTCAGATCGGTGGAAATGCGGGGACGGCTATGGCCCCAATTATTGTCGCCTTTTTGATTTTACCGAGAGGACAGCAGGCAATCGCATGGATGTGCCTATTCACAATCATTGGCCAATTTATATCTTATTATATCGGGAGTTGGTATAAAGAAAAGCTTCGAAATACAGCTAGATCGACGAAGCGAGCGATACGCGTGCCAGATTTACCCAATGGTCGGATCGTTATGACTGTGATTATCCTCCTACTGTTGATCGTATCAAAATATTTCTATATCGCAAGTATCACAAATTACTTTCAGTTTTATACCATCAAAAAATTTGGGATCAGTGAAGTAGAAGCCCAGGTTTATCTCTTTTATTTTCTTATTGCAGTTGCTGTCGGAACCCTATTAGGAGGAGCATTCGGCGATCGATTTGGCCGTAAATATGTTATCTGGTTTTCTGTATTGGGCGTTGCACCATTTGCATTGGCATTACCGTATGTCGGACTTACTATGACAGGGATATTGATCGTCATGATCGGATTAATTTTATCATCAGCTTTTCCAGCGATTATTGTTTATGCACAGGAGCTATTGCCGAAAAAACTAGGCATGGTTTCAGGTTTATTTTACGGCTTTGCATTTGGAATGGGCGGAATAGGATCAGCTGTGCTAGGTTGGCAGGCAGATCACACTTCTGTCGAGTTTATTTATCACTTATGCTCTTATCTTCCCTTGATCGGTATCGTAGCTTATTTTCTTCCCGATCTGCAAAAAACACAATACAAAGAGATTTAAACTTGAAAATAAACAATAGGCAATTGTGTCGTCTGTTAAAAATAGCGAGCGAATGTGCAGTACGCTATCCGCTCGCCATTTTTATTTAATGCATTCCATCCATGCCGATGCCATCATCTGTGCGCCAGCAAGTGTAGGGTGAACACCATCTGCTGCCCAGTAGGCGCCAGCAGCATTCCTTTGAGCATTATCAAATATTTTTTGATAGGGAATTAAGATCCCCCCAAATTCTTTTGCTATATCACGGGCAGATTCTTGATAAGCCAAGAACTTTGGATACCAAGCATCAGTAATATGGCCCACCCCTTTGACAGCAAAGGGCTCTCCAATGATGAGTTTGACATTTGGAAGCTTTTGTAGCGTCTCCTGCAATAACTGTTGATATTGGGATTTATATTCATCAACTGTAGTTTTTGCTCCCCGATCAATCGTGCGCCAGAAGTCGTTTACACCAATCAGAATACTCAATACGGTTGGTTTAATGGCCAATGTGTCTTCCTGCCAACGCTTCTGTAGGTCCGGTACACGGTTGCCACTGATCCCTGTGTTATAAACTTTGAGATTCTTTGCTGGATATTTATTTAAAAGTTGACTAGCAGCCAATAAAGCGTAACCGTGACCCAACGCACCAGTGTCATTGGCATTCCTGTTATTCCTATCCCGACCCACATCTGTAATGGAGTCGCCCTGAAATAAAATAATGTCGTCATTATTTAAACTTATTTTTGACGCACTGGCTGTTGATTCATGGGCGAAAACTTCGTTTCCTAGTAAACTGGCGCTACTCAAAAGACCGGTGCCAAGGATACTTTTCTTGATAAATGATCTGCGGTTCGTATTCATTATTAGGTTTTTGTTTATTATGAGGATTTATTATGTTTAAAGTTACATACTTTTAAGCATACTTTTCCAAACCTTTTATAAGGATGTTACACGCTTTTTCGATTTCAAGTTCGGTAATCGTCAATGGCGGAGCTACACGCAGGGCTGTTTCACAATGCAGATACCAATCAATCATTACCCCATTCTCAGCACAATACTTGCTCACATTGTAAACCTGATCAAAAGAGTGCAGTTGAAGACACATCATAAGACCTAATCCGCGAATTTCTTTGATCGCAGGGTGATTGAGCTTTTCTTTGAATAAAAGAGCTTTGCGCTCTACCTGCTCAACTAAATTTTCTGTTTTGATGACCGCTAACGAAGCGCGAGCCGCGGCGCAACTCACAGGGTGGCCACCAAAAGTGGTGATGTGCCCAAGCATAGGATGATCTTTAATAACATCCATCACTTCCTTTGCTGCAACAAAAGCACCCAAAGGCATACCGCCACCTATACCTTTGGCGAGCATCAAGATATCCGGAACAATACCAAAATGTTCAAAAGCGAAAAGACGGCCTGTCCGGCCGAAACCAGTTTGAATCTCATCAAAGATCAGTAAGGCACCAGTTTCATCACAGCGTTTTCTGACGGCTTGCATATAAGCGATGTCTGGTACCCGAACACCAGCTTCCCCCTGAATAGCTTCGAGTATAACAGCAGCAGTTTGTTCCGTAATCTTTGTTAGGTCTTCCAGCTCATTAAACTCGATAAAATCTATTTCGGGTAGGAGAGGAGCATAGGCGTGACGATACTCGTCGTTTCCGATCAGACTGAGTGCACCCTGTGTGCTGCCATGATAGGCTTTTTTTGCAGCGATAATCTGCCTCCGGCCAGTATATTTCTTCGCTACTTTCATGGAACCCTCTACCGCTTCAGTTCCGCTGTTAGTGAAGTAAACAGATTGAAAATGAGCAGGGAGCTCAGCGAGTAATTCCGTTGCAAACTGCACTTGAGGAACCTGCACAAATTCACCATAAACAGTAACATGTAAGTATTTATCCAATTGTGATTTTATGGCCTCCAACACTTTTGGATGACGATGGCCTATATTGCTTACATTAAACCCGGAGACCAAATCCATATATTCCTCTCCATTGGGGCCATAAAGGTAAACACCTTCAGCCTTTACCACTTCAACCAGTCTAGGGGAGCTAGATGTTTGAGCAGTATTCATTAAAAATAATTCTCTGTTGCTTAACATGATTTTACAAATGTCCGAAAATAAAAAAGAAGTCTTTAAGACTTCTTTTTTATTTTCAAGATTATTTTCTTCTATTCTGCAGAGACTTGTAAAGATGTTCCCTAAATTCTTGCTCAACTTCGAAAAATTGCGATGCCCGCGCGTTGCCTATCACTTTGGCAAATTTAGCCCGGTATTCCTTTTTGATTTCCACTTCCTTCGCATCGTATTGTAATATATCTCTCGAACCATTTCTAAAGCTGTTTTTAGGAGCACCACTTAACTTTTCTTTTCTGATATCCCAAAGTGTCTGACTATACTCGTTATAGAGTGGGAAGAATTGCTGAGCCTCTCTTGTCGTCAAACCTAGTTCTTTAGTAATGTAAGCTATTTTTTCATTTTCTATAGCTTGAAATCGATTTTTGTCTTGTGCAAAGCTCAAGGCAATAGAAAATATACTAAAGAACAATGTTATCCATATGTATTTTTTCTTGAACATCATTATAAGGTATAATTTAGATAATCTTCTATTTCTTGTTTAGATAAATTGCTGCCAAATCCCTTAGTAGGGAGATTAGCTTCATCAGTATACTGAGACATATATATCATATCATCACCAGACGCTGAAGCCGCAAGGTAATTGATGATTTCTTGCTTAGGAATTTCAGATAAATGCTGGCTCAGTTGCTCCTCTGTGATACCATCTCCAGCAACAGCATCTTGTGGTAGATATTGATATCCCCAATATCCCCCGATACTCAGCATCGCCGCAAAAGATGCAGCAACAGCGTAACGAGCATACCATTTTTTCGGTTTGCCTATGCGATGGATAGGTGTAACATCTTTTTCAACCTCCTGAACAGCGTTAATAATTCTATCTGAAAGATTCTCAAAATAATGTGGGGGTACATCAAAGTTGGTAGTACCGACAGTTTCTCTTAATTTTTCTTCAGCAATTCGCGATAAAATAGTCGATTCAAGGGTTTTCTCATAGTCCACTGGTGCCACAAATCCGTCTGTAAGAACTGCATCCTTCAATTCACGTTCAGCTATCCGCGAAAAAATAGAATTTTCAAGGATGCGGTTGTAATCATAAGGTATAGCAAAACCGTCAGATGAAACTTTTTCTTTTAATGCGTCTTCTGAGATTTGGCTGAGAATAGATACTGAAAGTTCCGAACTATAATTTTCAGGAATTTCGAAACCGTCCTTAATAACGAGACTCTTTAAATTATTTTCCGCGATTTTACACATAATGGTCTCAGATAGGTTGTCAAAATACCCTTCTGGAACCTCAAAGACGGTGTCTTTGCTTTCAACCAATTTGACTTGCGTAATTATTTTTGATTCTAGATCATTGAAATAATTTTCTGGTAAGCCAAATGGATTTTTACGCAAAGATGCTGGAAGATTGTTAGGCTCCAGCCCATCGTGATATGTGCCATTTTCCTTCATAGTATCTTTTAGAACCCGATTTAGCCAAAAGGTTTAATCATTGTTGTTAAAAAAAGCTTCAATTTTTTTGACGGCTAAATGATATGAAGCTTTAAGCGCTCCAACACTTGTTCCGAGAACTTCTGAAATCTCTTCATATTTCATGTCTTCAAAATACTTCATATTGAAAACCAATTTCTGTTTCTCCGGCAAGGTCAACAGTGCCTGTTGTAATTTCATTTGAGCTTTGTCGCCGTTGAAGTAGTTGCCATCAGCAAGTGTTTCAGCCAAATAAGCAGTCGTGTCGTCATCCAACGACACGTTCTGCTTTTGTTTTTTCTTATTTAAGAAGGTGATGCATTCATTTGTTGCAATGCGATAGAGCCAAGTATATAGTTGAGAGTCTTCTCGAAAGTTTCCAAGATTCTTCCATACTTTCACAAAGATATCCTGTACAACATCGTCCGCATCGTCATGATCGATGACCATTCTTCGCACATGCCAATAAATCTTCTGTTGATATTTCTTCAACAATAAACGGAAAGCTTCTTCTCGCGTACTCTCTTCAGCGAATTTTGCTATAATTAAAGCGTCATCCATATATTGACCTGCGTAGTATTGTTATTTTCTTTTGATTACTTTTTGAGCCGCTGCAACAATAGCCGCTGCATTCAAACCGTATTTCTCCATCAATTGAGCAGGAGTACCTGATTCCCCAAAACTGTCATTGACAGCAACATACTCTTGTGGAGTAGGTAACTCCCTTGTTAGTACCTGAGCCACGCTATCACCTAAACCACCAAGACGATTATGCTCTTCTGCCGTTACCACACATTTCGTTTTGGCAACAGATTTCAAAATAGCCTCCTCATCCAAAGGTTTGATAGTATGGATATTGATAATTTCGGCGTTAATGCCTAATTCCGCCAATTTCTCACCAGCTTGGATAGCTTCCCATACAAGATGACCTGTAGCAATAATCGTAACATCCGTTCCTTCATTTAATAATATTGCCTTACCGATCACAAATTCTTGATCAGCAGGAGTGAAGTTAGGAACCACAGGACGGCCAAAACGCAAATAAACTGGACCTTCGTATTTAGCTACTGCAATAGTAGCCGCTTTTGTTTGATTAAAATCGCAAGGATTGATCACCGTCATTCCTGGTAGCATTTTCATCAAACCAATATCTTCTAAGATTTGGTGAGTTGCACCATCTTCACCCAATGTCAAGCCCGCATGCGATGCAGCAATTTTTACATTTTTGTCAGAGTATGCGATCGATTGGCGAATTTGATCGTAAACACGGCCAGTAGAGAAATTTGCAAACGTACCCGTGAATGGGATTTTACCGCCAATAGTCAACCCGGCTGCAATACCCATCATATTTGCTTCCGCAATACCGATTTGGAAAAAGCGCTCTGGAAACTCTTTAATAAAATCGTTCATTTTTAATGAACCAATCAAATCGGCACATAACGCAACCACATTTTCATCTTGCTTTCCCGCTTCCAATAAGCCCGCTCCGAATCCTGAACGTGTATCTTTTGACTCTGTATAAGTATATTTTTTCATTCTAGTAATCTCCTAAAGTTTCTGTAAGCTGATTCAACGCCGACGCCAATTGTTCGTCACTTGGCGCAACACCATGCCATTTGTGAGAACCCATCATAAAATCAACACCGCTACCCATTTCAGTATGCATCAGAATAATGACTGGTTTACCTTTTCCTGTACGTGATTTAGCTTCTGCTAAACCTGTAACAACAGCATTCATGTCATTGCCTTTAGCAATTTCCATCACATCCCAGCCAAAAGCTTCCCATTTTGCACGAAGATCACCAAGAGATAATACTTGATCTGTAGATCCGTCAATTTGCGCTTTGTTGTAGTCAACAGTAGCAATCAAATTGTCTATTTTGTTGTGTGGCGCATACATTGCAGCTTCCCAAACTTGGCCCTCCTGCAATTCACCATCACCCATTAATACATAAACTAGATTATTGTCTTTATTCAATTTTTTTGCCTGTGCGGCACCAATTGCAACAGATAATCCTTGGCCCAAAGATCCCGAAGCAATACGAATGCCCGGAAGGCCCTCGTGTGTTGTTGGGTGACCCTGAAGTCTGGAATTGATTTTTCTGAACGTTGCTAATTCGCTCACTTCAAAATATCCCGCATGTGCCAATGTACTATAAAATACAGGAGAGATGTGTCCATTTGACAGGAAGAATAGATCTTCTCCTTTTCCATCCATGTCAAAGGAAGGATTGCGTTTCATTGCATTGAAATAAAGCGCCACAAAGTAATCTGTACAACCTAACGAACCACCTGGGTGTCCTGATTGACAAGCGTGTACCATACGTACGATATCACGTCTTACCTGTGATGCAATTTGTTCTAGTTTGATAATATCTGCACTCATTTTTTTTGTTGGTTTCACAATTGGTCGTAAAGTTAACTATTTTTAAGCTAGATGCTTGTTAAAAAATGAATTTATATTGACTTATAGCCGAATCTCAAGCCGCTTTAGAAAAATGTTCGCAGGATAACACTTAAAAAATGCTGTTGTAGCCAGGGAGTATTGCCTACCTGACTACTACTTTGATACGCTGGATATTTTTCAGACCTTTTGCATTACCGGACATAAAAAAAGGATTCAGCATTACTCATGCCGAATCCTTTTTTTATTATAAGTGTGAAGCTGAGATTACATGGCTTCAGCAACAACTTCAGTCACTTCCGGAACCATGCGCTTCAACAATCCTTCAATGCCTGCTTTTAAAGTAATTGTAGATGATGGACAACCGCTACAAGAACCCTTTAGTTCAACCGTCACCACACCTTCACTAAATGATTTATAATGTATAGCACCCCCATCTTGTTCAACAGCAGGTCGCACATAATCGTGTAAAACTTGTTGTATCTTAATTTCAGTTTCGGTGCCCTCAAAATCCACTTCTGTGTCGTGGTGTACCGTTTTTACAGCAAGTTCAGACTCTACAGCCCCTTTTACAAAATCTTTCAACAAAGCTTCAACGTCTTCCCATTCTGCATCTTCCGTTTTGGTAATAGTAACGAAGTTACTCGCGAAAAATACACCATTTACAAAATTAAATTTGAATAATTCAAGTGCAAACGGTGAATCTTGTGCTGCCTCTTTATTTGGAAAATCCACACTACCGTTGATCAATAACTTATTGACCAAAAATTTCATGGTTGAAGGGTTGGGTGTAGATTCTGTATATACGTTAATCGTAGCCATGTATTATCTATTTTTTATTCTAAGCAAATATATATCAAAAGGAGCTTTATTAAGGTCATTTATAAGTAAAAGCTTATAAAGTGACACCCGTATAATTAGCAGGACTGATCGCTTTCAGTTCTGCTTTAACTTTATCGGAAACATGGAGCTGATCGACAAACGTTGCGATTGTTTCTTTCGTTACCCGCGTGTTTGTGCGTGTAAGATCTTTCAGAGCTTCGTACGGTTTTGGATAGCCTTCTCTTCTTAATATGGTTTGTAATGCTTCGGCCACAACAGCCCAGTTATTTTCAAGGTCATCAGCCAATGCCTGTTCGTTTAAAATCAATTTACGTAAACCTCTCAATGTCGATTTAACGGCAATGAGCGTGTGCGCAAATGGAACACCAATATTACGTAAAACTGTCGAATCTGTTAAATCACGCTGAAGACGTGAAATCGGTAATTTAGCGGAGAGATGCTCGAAAATAGCATTTGCGATGCCCAAATTTCCTTCTGCATTTTCAAAGTCAATTGGGTTGACCTTATGGGGCATAGCAGATGAACCGATCTGTCCTGCAGTGATTTTTTGTTTAAAATAATCCATCGAAATATAAGTCCAGATATCACGGCACAAGTCGATTAGGATATTGTTTATGCGTTTTAAAGCATCGCAACTCGCCGCAAAATTATCGTAATGTTCAATTTGCGTTGTGGTTTGTGATCGGTCTAAACCCAAGACATTGTTGACAAAATTATTTCCAAAATTGATCCAATTGGTTTCCGGGTAAGCAACCTGATGCGCATTGAAATTACCTGTTGCGCCACCAAATTTGGCGGAATATGGAACTTGGTTGAGTAGTTGTAACTGTCGCTCTATTCGTTCAATAAAAACATAAAACTCTTTGCCCAATCGAGTTGGAGATGCTGGCTGTCCATGGGTACGGGCCAACATCGGAATACCTGCCCATGACGTCGCTAATGATTTTAATTCATGAAGTAACTCGTTAATCGCTGGCGAGTAGCTTTCTTTTATGGCTTCTTTCCAAGAAAGCGGAATAGCTGTATTATTGATATCTTGGGAAGTTAAACCAAAATGAATAAATTCAAGGTAGTCTTGTAGGCCTAATTTTTCAAATTGGTCTTTTAGAAAATATTCAACGGCTTTAACATCATGGTTCGTAACTTTCTCTGTGTTTTTGATCCAAATAGCATCTTCCTCAGAAAAATTCCTATAAATATCACGCAATTTCTCATGTAGACTTTTGTCAAATTGTTGCAATTGGGCAATACCTGATTCACCTAATGCAATAAAATATTCCACTTCTACGCGTACGCGATATTTTATTAAAGCAAATTCAGAAAAAAATGCTGAAAGTTCATGAGTGTTATTGTAATAGCGTCCGTCGATAGGAGTAACTGCTGTTAAAGATGATAAAGCCATAGATTGAATGATTTTTTGGCAAAGGTAAAAAAATGCTTGGAGCTTAGCAATTTAATTGGCACAGATATAAAAAAAGCCTCCTTAGTGAAGGAAGCTTTTTTATAAAGTCTAAATTCTATTTCAGAAAATTAGTGAGCAGCTTTAGTTGAATCAACTTTAGCCTCAGCTGAATCTACAGCTGATTTTGCTGAATCCACAGCAGTTTTTGCTGAATCTAATTGTGTGTTAGCTGAATCTAAAGCAACATTAGCTGAATCAGTAGCAGCATCAGTTGTTTTACCAGTTTCACCACATGATGCGAAAGCTAATGTTAAAGCTAAACCTAAGAAACCGAATTTGAATGCGTTTTTCATTTTATTAAAATTAAATATTTTTAAATCTTGTTATTTAGAGGTTAATACCGTTATATTAAAAAGGTAACCCCAGATTTTTCTCTTTTTGAAAAAAGAAAGACCTTTTGTTAAAAAAGGCCTTCCAAAAGCTTTATTCAGTCCTAAATTATTTTTTAGTAGCAGCTGAATCAACTTTAGCAGCAGCAGAATCAACTTTAACAGCAGCTGAATCTACGTGGTTAGCAGCTGAATCCAAAGTGTTAGCAGCTGAATCAACTAAAGCTGAAGCTGAATCTGCAGCACCTTCAGATTTTTTCTCTGAATTGTTACAAGATGCGAAAGCTACAGTTAAAGCTAAACCTAAGAAACCGAATTTTAATGCGTTTTTCATTTTCTAATTTTCTAATTTAAATTGAAATAATTTTCTTTTTCATCTGTTAATACACGTAACCAAAAAAGGTAACCCAAAAAATAATCTTTTTTTAAAATTTTATATAAATAGCTGATTTTAAGATGTTTAATTTATTTAAAATAAAATGCTATCCCAAAAGTCTTGGCTTGTGTCATCCCTTAGCTTAACAAGGGCTAAGAAAGGGTGATCGTTGTGCCGTTATTGTGTGTTTGTTGTGCTGAGCTTGTGTGTTTGTTGTGCCGTTCTTGTGTGTTTATTGTGCTGAGCTTGTTTGAACTTATTTTTAGCCAATCTGGGGATAAGATGGTACTGATAACAAACAATTTTCGATTATTTTGCTTATTTTAAGAAGTAAACGCTTAAAAAGAAATTGCAATATGTTTGATAAAGTAAAGAATATAATGGATTTGGCAAAATCAATAGACTTTGGCAAATTGGAAGAAATATCGAAGAAAGTGGATTTGGGAGCAGTAATGGATGCTGTATCAAAAATGGATGATAAACAGCTTCATGGTTTAATGAAAATGCTGAGTGCAGGAAAAGAGAAAAAAGAATTACCTCCTATTAATGGTGACTTCTATGCGATGGATAGTAAATTGAACGATACCGACCGAGCTTTACAATTGAAGGTGAGAGAATTTATGGAGACCGAAGTCAAACCAATAGTCAATAAATATTGGTTGAGAGATGAATTTCCTTTCGAAATCGTACCCAAACTAGCAGCTCTAAATATTTGCGGCTATACATACAATGGGTATGGCTGTATGGGAGGAAGTTCCTTGATGGAAGGAATTATAGCAGCTGAGATAGCGCGTGTGGATGCTTCTGTAGCAACATTCTTTGGGGTACAAAGTGGTTTAGCAATGGGGTCAATTTATCTTTGCGGATCTGAAGAACAAAAGCAAGAGTGGCTGCCCAAGATGCAGCAGATGCAGGTGATAGGCGCTTTCGGATTAACAGAACCTGAAGTCGGCTCGGGAGCCGCGGGCGGATTGACGACAACTTGTAAAAAAACAAGCGAAGGGTGGGTTTTGAATGGTCAGAAAAAATGGATCGGAAATTCCACTTTTTCCGATCTCACAATTATATGGGCTAGAGATCTCGATGATGGAGAAGTCAAAGGTTTTATTGTACGGAAGGATAACCCAGGTTTTTCTGTCGAAAAGATCAAAGATAAGATGGCATTGCGTATTGTTCAGAACGGCCTTATTACTTTAAATCATTGCATCATTCCTGAAAGTGACCGCTTACAACAGGCAAACTCCTTTAAAGATACAGGTAAGGTTCTTCAGATGACGCGGGCTGGAGTCGCCTGGATGGCTGTGGGGTGTGCTAGAGGAGCCTATGAAAATGCATTGGATTATACCCGAAAAAGGAAGCAGTTTGGTAAGCCAATCGCCTCTTTTCAGCTTATTCAGAATCACCTGGTTGAAATGTTATCCAATTTGACCGCTATGCAAACGCTAGTCTTTAGGTTATCTGAACTTCAGGACAAAGGCGATTTAAGAGATGAACATGCTTCGCTGGCAAAAGTGTTCTGCTCTTTGCGTACGAGAGATATTGTTTCCAAAGCCCGTGAAGTGATGGGGGGCAATGGTATTTTGTTAGAGTATAATGTCGCGCGATTTCTGGCGGATGCAGAAGCAATTTATTCCTACGAGGGAACAAAAGAGATTAATTCACTCATTGTTGGTCGAAGCATAACGGGATTTAGTGCTTTCGTTTAGCCGCCTTCCGGCTAGCTTTCCGTTTCCCGCTGTAGAGAATGACTAAAAAGGGCTTTGTTAACAGCAAAGCCCTTATTTCGCTAAATTAAATGCAGCCTGAACCTGGCTATTTGCGTTTAAACCGCATCATGGCGATATCGCCCATGATAAATGTTAGGGTATTCTCGCTGATACTGTATGTGTTCACCTTTTCTAAGGTAGAGAAAAAAGTTGCTTCTCCATTCCCTTCGCAAGCCATTTTTGTTGACATAATTGGGCCGAAGCTAATACTATTTCCATCGGTTTTAAACGTCATATTATAGTTGTTACAGCTACTATTGCCATTTACCTTCCCGCTCACCGTGTCAAAGATCATTGTTGGTTTACGGTCGGGATATAGACCGTCGAAAGCAATGCGTGCGCCCGATATATAATCAAGCTCCCAAGTTCCAGAAAGCTGCTGCTTATCGTCTTGGATCAACTTAAATTTTGCCAATGGAGCCATTTTAGCTTTGTTCAGACTAAGAATACCATTGTTGACAGTGTAATTATCTGCAGCGATCAAGTTTTTTGACAGCGCTTGTTCGATAGACATATCCGGACAGGCCATCATAGTTGACATTCCCTGAGCAAATTTAATTTTTCCATTTTTTGATATTACCAAATCTCCTCCGATGCCATTGCAGCCTCCACTTGCACTGTAGCGTTTTTCCTCCAGTTGCAGGTAGGGCATTTTACCGTTGATTTGATCCGCTACGGCCTGACCATTGATTTCAATTAATTGCCACTTTTTTCCGACGACAGCTGATGTTGAACTGTTTTCACTTTGTTCAGTTGATTTCTTGTTGACGACAGAACAACTACCAAGACCAATACTTAAGATGGCCAATATTGCGATGTTTTTAAAGTTCATATTTTAATTTTTAACCTATTAACATCCCTTTTAACGTTTGGTTTGGCAAAGTGCTACAAAAGTTTACAAACAAATAAGGCTTCCAATCTGGAAGCCTTATTTATCAATCGAATAAATGTTACTATTTATTTTTATTTTGTTGTGCCTGCTGTTGAGCACGCATCATTTCTTCCATTTTAGCCTGGAAACTTGATTTTTTTTCTGCTTTTGGATTCTTTTTGTTCTCCTCCAATTTAGCTAGTATTTTCTCATCGTTCACCATGGTGCGGATTACCAATTGCGTCAAGAATGTAAATAAAGCACTCAAGAAGTAATAGTAATTCAAACCAGCAGGGAAGCTGTTCAACACAAAGAAGAAAATCAACGGCATGATATAGCCCATGTATTTCATCTGACCTGTAGCGCCTGATGTAGCATTGTTATACCAAGTGGTCAACAACGTTGTTAAGGTCATCAAGATACACATCAAAGAAATGTGGTTAAACGATCCAAAGATGGGAGCAAATGTGAATAATGTATCATAGGTTGACATGTCCTTCATAAACAAGAAACTCTGTCCTCTCAATTCAAACAAATTCGGGAAGAAATAGAAGAATGCAATTGTAAAAGGCATTTGCAATACAAGCGGAAGGCATCCACCAAGTGGATTGACGCCGACCTGTTTGTACAATTTCATTTGCTCCTGTTGCATCAACATCTGGTTGTCTTCTCCGACTTTTGCTTTGATCTCGTCCAGCTGCGGTTTCAATACACGCATTTTGGCCATAGAAACATAAGATTTGTAAGTCATTGGGGAAAGGATCAATTTCAACATCAGTGTCAATAACAGTATAACGATACCGTAACTCATATGAAAACCATCCAGGAAGTTGAATACCGGTACTGTAATCCATTGGTTGATCCAGCGCATAGGGCCCCAGCCCATATTGATGATCGATTGATAATCATTACCCTCCGCTTTCAGCACATTGTACTGGTTAGGACCAAAGAAGAAGTTCAACGAATAGTTATTGTCCCTATGGTTATCAAATGCTAATTCCGCGTTCGTATTGTAAAATTTGATGACATCTGTTTCAGTCGCATGTTTTACATCCACTTTAGCATTCACAAAACCATCTTTCGCGTTCAAGATACTTGAAAAGTAATGTTGCTTAAAAGCAATCCAATCCACTTTTTTCTCTAATGCTTCGTCAGCGTCTTTTGATTCTGAAAGATGATCTACCTTGTTGTCTTCTTTATAGTAGAGGGTCGATTTTTGTCTTTCAGACTCTATATTTTGCTCCTTTTGTCTTAACGTGGTATTCCAGTTAAGGGTTAACGTTTTTTGACTTTGTGGAACTAAATTCTGTATCCCTTTTGTATGGATGTCCAACGCTACATTATAACCTTTGCCGGCAATGGAATAAACATATTCAATGTATTGGTCGGCATTGTAATTTAGTCTGAATTTTACCGATTGTTTTCCTTCACCAGAAACTTGGATATCCGAAGATTCTGTATTGAAGTACAAATCGTTTGTTGCCACGTTTTGACCCGCTGCATTAAACAGAAAACCAAATTTATTGTCCTCGCCTTCAAAAAGCATCAACGGTTTTCCATTGAAATTCTTTTCACCTTTTAATTCAACAGATTTAACTTTACCGCCTTTCGTGCTGATTTTGGCAATGATTTTCTCATTTTCAATCGTGATTACTTTTTCGGTTCCAAATTTTGTGGCACCAAAAGGCTTTTTCAGTTCCGCCGAATCAGCAATCACTGCTGTTTGTGCTGTTTTGGCTTTCGCGGTAGAGTCACTTTCAGCAGGAAGTCCTTTTTCTGCACGCGCTTTAGCCTCTTGTCGCGCTTGTTCTTGTTTGATTTCTGATTCTGAAGGCTTCATCAGGTAAAATGAACCAGTGATGATAGCAAACATCAGGACCAAACCAATTAGGGTATTTCTATCCATTTTTAATAATTAAACTTAATTAATTGTATCCTTCTATTACTACTTTGATTTCTTGTTTGCCAAAGCAGCGGCTACAAAGCTAACAAAAAGTGGGTGAGGATTTGCAACTGTTGACTTTAATTCTGGATGAAATTGTCCGGCAACGAAAAATGGATGGTTTTTCAGTTCCACAATTTCTACCAATCCAGTCTCTGGATTGAAGCCTGAAGCAATCATTCCGGCCGCTTCATATTGCTTCAAATAGTCGTTGTTAAATTCATAACGGTGACGGTGTCTTTCAGAAATTTTTGTTTTGCCATAGATTGCAAAGGCTTTCGTTCCTTTTTTAATTTCACAATCGTAAGCGCCCAAACGCATGGTACCACCCATATTGGTGATGTTCTTTTGCTCCTCCATCAGATTGATAACCGGATTAGTCGTGTTGGCATCCATCTCAAAACTGTTGGCATCTTTCAGTCCCAATACGTTTCTTCCGAATTCAATTACCGAACATTGCATCCCTAAACAGATCCCAAAGAAAGGAATATTATTTTCACGTACGTATTGGATCGCATTTAACTTACCATCCAAACCGCGTTCACCGAATCCTGGAGCAACTAAAACCCCGTCCATTCCTTTTAGCTTTTCAGCAACATTTTCTTTTGTAACACTTTCGGCGGCAATGTAACTCACTTTTACTTTACACTCATTTGTAGCGCCTGCATGTATAAATCCTTCGGTAATGGACTTATACGCATCTGGAAGTTCGACATACTTTCCAATCAATGCAATATTGATTTCATTTGTCGGGTTTTTAAGCTTACCTAAAAAGTTTTTCCAGTTGTCTAGATCAGGCTCATTTTTGTTGGAAAGTTTCAGTTTTGTTAATGCCGTTTTATCCAAGTTCTCCTTCAGCATCAGTAAAGGCACATCATAAATTGTAGAAGCATCGATGGATTCGACTACCGCATTGATATTGACATTACAGAATTGTGCTAATTTTTTACGGATTTCCTGGGATAATTTATGTTCTGTACGACAAACAAGAATATCAGGTTGTACCCCATATTCCAATAATGTTTTAACAGAGTGCTGAGTAGGTTTTGTTTTCAGCTCGCCAGCAGCAGCCAAATATGGAACCAAAGTCAAATGGATAACCAACGAATTATTGGCTCCCAATTCCCAACGGAGTTGTCTTACTGCTTCCACGAAGGGTAAAGATTCAATATCACCAACAGTTCCTCCTAATTCGGTGATCACAATATCATATTGACCAGACTCTCCCAGCAATTGCATTCTGCGTTTTATCTCATCTGTGATATGCGGAATTACTTGAACGGTTTTTCCTAAATATGCACCTTCACGTTCCTGTTGGATAACGTGTTGATAGATGCGGCCTGTTGTGACATTGTTTGCTTGTGAGGTAGGGACATTCAAGAAACGCTCGTAATGACCCAAGTCAAGGTCAGTTTCGGCACCATCTTCAGTCACATAACATTCACCATGTTCATATGGATTTAATGTTCCTGGATCAATGTTAATGTAAGGATCAAATTTTTGAATGGTAACTTTATAGCCACGCGCTTGGAGAAGTTTAGCAAGGGAGGCAGCAATAATACCTTTCCCCAACGACGAAGTAACGCCGCCCGTAACAAAAATATATTTAGTCATAACAATTAAAGGATTTTCAATTTTATGTGGTCAAAATGACCAATAATAGTTGCTTTATGTACGGGATACAAAGGTAGCAATTATTATTAAAAATTAGCATTGAAGATTGCTCTAATAATTAAATTAAAAATAAATATTACCTCGGCTATCTATAGTTGTCTTTAATGTTCGCTTTGTTTTTGACTTGATTTCAACACGATAGAAATTATTACTATTTGAAAATATGATGTCATATTTTTTCCGCTCATTCAAAATTTCAGGATATAGTTTGCTCAATTCCAAAATAGACGTCGCATAGCGTTTTTTATCGTTTCTAAAGATTTGTTGTAAATAAGAAATATTCCAGGCCATTTTTTCAAGAGATAAGAATTGCTCGTCGATAAATAGCTGATTTGCACTATCGATAAATTTGATATGCCCCCATCGTTCAGGATAATGCATGTTAACAAGCCCAATAGGAGACCATACCCAGTTCTCCTCGGCAAAAGTCTTTCCAGTATCGTCTTTTTTCTTGCTATAAGTTGTTTCCCTATTATCATAATGCCATTGAACGCGGGAGAAATTTATCTTCCAGATCTCATTGGCCTTAATCTGATCTCCTTCGCCAAAGTATTTTAGACTCTTAACCGGTATCTTCATTTCCACCGTCCAATATTCATCCTTATCTTTTGGGTTGTTGATTGTGCCGGCATGATAAACGGCGCTTTCAATATCTTTTGTGTCCCAATTTAGATTAGCCTTACCACCAAAGCGATACGGTTTAGTCATCAAAAGATCCATGACCGTATTTAAAGCATTTACTTCAATCTCTATATATTCCGGAGATAGTAAATTTGGCTTAATAAAAATCTCAAAGTCATTGTCATGATAAATGATGGTGTCCTTTTGTTTTAAATATCCTTTAATATGAGGCTCTTCGAGCTTAGCAAATATGTATAGGTTTTCCTTGTCCCAGAGCATCTTGACTTTTGTGTCAAATACAGGATGAGGTTTTTGTGTTCCCTCAATATCCTTAAATGAATCTGTCCATACGGCTTTAGACCACGAATCTTCATTGTCTCTTCCATCTATAGTAATAACATCAGTTATGGGTTGCACATAATACACTTGAGGCTGCGACTGTAATTGAAGAAATTCATTTACATTCCGCTGTGCGAAAGCAAAGTTCGGATAGATAATAAAAATAAGGATAAAAGAGATAGTTCTCATCGATATATAGTTTAATTATTCGTGCCAAGAATAAAGTAAGATAATACGGTATTAAAAGTAAGTAAAATGTTTTAGCGCAACAAAGAGAGCGGACTTTTTTAAAGAGCAAGATATAATTATCCTAAATTTATTACAGAAGGAAGTTGGTGATTAGGCTTGGGAATTAAAAAGAAAATCTACAGAGCATAAAAAAAGGCTTTGAATGATTTCAAAGCCTTTTTTTATGCCGTGGTAGTCGTAATTAGATTCTTTTCGATTTAATACGAGCAGCTTTACCAGTAAGGCCGCGTAAATAGAACAATTTCGCGCGACGAACTTTACCGTAGCTGTTTACTACAATTTTTTCAATGTTTGGTGAGTTTACAGGGAAAATACGTTCAACACCTACACCGTTTGAGATTTTACGAACGGTAAAAGTAGCGTTAGCACCTTCGCTGTTTAATTGAATTACTACACCTTGGTACACCTGTACACGCTCTTTATTTCCTTCGCGAATTTTATAATGAACGCTGATGGTATCTCCAGCTTTGAAAGCGGGAATTTCATTCTTTACTACCGCTTGTTCTTCTACAAATTTTACTAAATCCATGATTTCGAGTAATTATTAACGATTTATATCCTGTAAAAATCGGAATGCAATATTACGACTTATTTTCTGAATATAAAAATACTTTTTTAAAAAACTGTTGACTGATATTCAAATCGGATGCAAAGATATGAAAATGAATTGGATAATTTAAAGATATTTTGAATATTCCTTTACGTGTTATTTTAGCTGAGGTTTTCGACGAGTAAATGCTAGAGAAGATATTGCTCCTGTAAAAATAGTATGCAATCAATCAGTTGGTTAATGATTATTTTTTGGCCGACTGTTGACAAAGTCAAAAAATGATTAGATATTTGTGCCACACAAAACAAAGGTGATACCTTTTCGGGGTGTAGCGTAGCCCGGTATCGCGCCACATTTGGGATGTGGAGGTCGTAGGTTCGAATCCTGCCACCCCGACTTAAAAGCTCGACATTCGTCGAGCTTTTTTTGTTTTGTCTATTATTCGTCTCGTAAACTATTTACAGGATTGGCTATCGCTATTCGGATGGCTTGCCATCCTACCGTCATCAGAGCGATAGCTATCGTCACAGCTCCCGCAAGCAAAAAGAGCCACCATGGAATAGTAATGCGGTAAGCAAAGTCCTCCAGCCATTTATTCATGATCAGCCAGGCAGTTGGTGCCGCGATAAGTAAAGCAATTAGTACGGGTTTCAGAAAATCTTTTGACAACAATGCTGTAACGCCCGATACCGAAGCGCCCAGCACTTTTCGGATTCCGATCTCTTTGTTTCGTTTGGCGGCCGTAAAGGAGGCTAAACCATATAAGCCCAGGCAAGCGATAAATATGGCCAATCCGGAAAAAAGACTGAGTATACGTTGTTGCCTCAGATCGGTTTTGTAAAGCGTGTCGAATTTCTGATCCAAAAAGCTGTATTCAAAAGGGTATAAAGGAGCTACTTTACCAAATGCAGTTACAGCTTTTTCGATAACATCGGGATAATCGGTTAATAAGGCAGTGGCATAGGGTGCAGATAAATAAGGAGCGCGGTCTTTGGTGTTGTCAAAACCACGCATGACCCGATAAATCCGGTCACCTTGGCTGTGAAACTTATCAAAACTAAACTGATTGGCAATAAATAGGAATATCATTGCGCAGACGGTGATGCCTATTGTTAAGCCAAGAATATTGATAAAGGAAAAAACTTTATTTTTAATAAGGTTTCTCCAGGCGATTTGGAAATAGTTCTTTATCATACTTTTCGTTATAAGTGTTCATTTTGACCTTATGGTAATCAGTCCTGTTGAAGGATAGCCTGATTTCTATTTTTGAAAAAATGTTCAATGGATAAATTTCAAAAAAGCTGCCAAAGGGTTAAAGTATTTTAATCAGTAGATTGTGTGTTTTATTTTTGTGGTCTAAGTGTTTGGATTCGAACACTTCATGTTCATATCCGAACATGCTACAGTTGATAGGTCAAAAAGATTATGATTAACAGCTGAGCGCCTTATAGAAGTAACAGCTATTGGGAATAGCATTGGGTTTGATTGTGTAAAGGAGCGCTATATGTGGTTCAGGCAAAGAGTATGTCGCAATGAAACAATAGGTTAGTTTAATTTTGTAGTTTTAATTTGCAAATAAATTGTAATAAACGTATATTTGTGCCACACAAACAAAGGTGATACCTTTTCGGGGTGTAGCGTAGCCCGGTATCGCGCCACATTTGGGATGTGGAGGTCGTAGGTTCGAATCCTGCCACCCCGACAAAAGCCACTGATAATCAGTGGCTTTTTCTTTTTTCGGACAAATTATATCTGAATATTGATTATTCAATAACCTAAGCAAAGTTAAGTTAAGCTAGAGGAATAACCCTTCTTAAAGAATGATTGGAACATAATGCTTGTTTCTATAGAGCGTGAAAAGTTCATCTTATTCTTATAAAAAATCAAGAGGGCTAGGAGTCTTTTGCTTGTCTATGTCAGTGATATGAGTGTAGATCATAGTCGTTTTTATATTTTCATGACCCAATAACTCTTTTCAATTCGGATATCGATACCTGATTGGATTAAATGTGTGGCATAAGAATGTCGCAATGTATGTACAGAGCCTTCCGACTGAACATTTGCTTTGATCAATGCTTTTTTCAGAATCAACTGTACACTTCGTTCGCTATACTTGCCACCCTTCTCACCTTCGAAGAGGTACTCCTTTGGCTTGAATGCTTGATAATAATGTCTCAAAGTCGCCAGCAATTTGTCTGGTAATGATACAATCCGATCTTTATTGCCTTTGCTTTGATGGATTCTGATAATTCCATCGGAAGATTTTATGTCTTTGATTTTGAGATTCAACAGTTCGCTAAGACGTAGTCCACAACTATAGATTGTCATCAGAATAGCCTTGTGTTTTAGATTTTGAGTGTTATCGAGAATATTTCTTACTTCTTCTGTTGAAAAGAATTTAGGTAATTTAGAAAATGAGCGTTTCGGGTATAAGTAATCCAGTTGGATTTTTTTGTCCAATATCAGTTCGTACATCTTCTTGATTGCGCCCACTAATCCTTTTTGATAGGAAACACTAATTTTCCCATTTTGAACTTTTTCGTTTATAAACGCCTCAATATCTGACAGTGGAATTTCTTCAAGGGAGGGATATTTGCTAACATGTTTAAGAAATATACTAGCGTAATCCTTGTACGATCTAATGGTATTGCCAGCATATCTCTGCATCAGCAATCTCTTTTCGAAGGTTTCAAGTATGATTTCGCTATTCATATCAGGGAAATAGTATTTTATAATATTTTGTTTCGCTATTTGTGCGGTTTTATTTTTTAAATACAAATATATCAATATCTTATGTAGAAAGAAAAGTCAAATAACGAAACACGTATATAGGGTTGGTTAAGCGAAATTTTCCGTATATTCGTTTCGTTAAAACAGATGTTATGCCCAACGTTAAATGACAACAAACCAATATGGATATAGAACAAATTATAAAAAGAGTTGACGAAGTTCACAAGCAAAACCGGACGACAGAAATTCTCCTTCTTGTTGGGACGGCTTTACTATTTGCTTGTGGTATTACTTGCTTCGTTTTAGCGATAGTCAAACAAGAGTATGCTTGGGGAGCACCTCCAATTGTGACAACTGCATTGCTTTATTTCCCACTGAAGGAAATTAAAGACTTAAGAAAGAAGAATATTGCATTAGCAACAGCACCTGCACTTATAAGTACTTTACCTAAAGCAAAAGCTGCAGAAGAAATTTCTAAGCTACTTCAAAATCTATTTGGAAATCATGAGTGAAAATAAAGATAGAACCAAATTGATTCTAGAGCAGTTGCTATCCGAAATTCACAAGGAACAAGCAAAGGAAACAAGCTCTAAGGGAGAATCTTACTTAATTGGCCAAGATGATCAGCTTTTAGGTAAGTTGACTAATAAGTATGACAACGATTCCATACTCAATAAATATGGGCCTTATGGAAGTCAATACAGCACGACAAGTATTTTCAATAAATATTCACAGTATGGAAGCAAATATGGAACATTTAGTATTCATAATCCTTATTGCAGCACTCCACCTAGACTATTTATCAAAGGACAATTTGTTGGTCATGTTACGGTGAACAAGTATGTAACAAATCAAATTCCTACAGAGACATTTTTGTATTTATTGGAAAATGACTTGGATGCACTTTTAAACAAAAAGTTTGACTTAAAAGAGTCTGATATTCGCTCCAAACAAGGTGAATCATACATTATTGCAAATGACGGACAATATTTAGGAAAATTAACTTCAAATGAATTTGATAACGATTCTTTATTAAACGAATTCGGACCTTATGGTAGTGAGTTTTCAACGACTTCTGTATTCAATGAGTTTAGTGATTATGGTAGTGAGTTTTCGACATTAAGTCCGTTTAATGAATTTTCTACGACACCACCTAAAATATACGTTAATGGTCAATTTTACGGCTACTTGACAGAAAATGAATTTGTATCAGGAAAGAAGATAAAACCAAAAGGACTTAAGCAATGGATAAAGGACAACTTCTGACAAGAAACACTGGGCATAACAGCCGTTTGCCGCAATGGGGGCTGTCGTGGTTAAATCAAGTGCAGTGCTTCTATCAACATTTGTGCTTGGTTGACAGTGAAGTGCTCTGAAATCCCCCACTGCGGCAAGCGGCAAAACGTTACCAGTAATGCTATGACAGACTACGAACTAAAAAATATCGACCCAGACGACATAAGCGATTTACTCGTTAAAGTTGAAAAGTCATTTGAAATAAAGTTTGGTAACACCGAACTAATGCATATTTCGACTTTTGGTGAACTTTGTGACCATATTGTAAATAAAATCCAACTTGACAATTCAGACGACTGCACCAGCCAACAAGCATTTTATAAATTACGTGACGCAATTTCATTGACACTTCAAATAGACAACAGAACTATCTCGACAAACTTTCCTCTTGCAGACGTTTTGCCAAGAGAAAGCAGGCGTTCAAGAACACAAAAGTTGGAAGAGCTATTAGGTTTTAAACTTAATATCTTACGACCACCGCATTGGGTTACAGGGACACTTGCAATTATATTACTTGCTTCTATCGTTGGACTTTTCTTTAATTGGCAAATCGGACTTTTAGGACTTGTGTTTTCAATCGCTGGATCTTGGTTCGTAAACAAAATCGGAAACGAACTTGACTTGCAGACTGTTGGACAAGTTGCCGAAAAAATGACAAGAGAAAAGTACTTAAAGTCAAGACGAAACCCAAAGACATTTAATAAAAATGAAATAGAGAAAATATTAACTGACTGGTTCAGTGAAGAATTTGACTTAGACAGAAGTAAATTAACAAGAGAAGCGAAATTAATATGAAGACAGAAAGAAGCACTACTGGTAACATCGGTTTGGCAATATGGCGGCTGAAGTGCTTCTATGAAACATTTGTGCAAGATTCAACGGCTGTAATTCTATTGAACTTTTGTGCTAAAAATCCGCCACATCGCCAAGCCGTAAACCGTTGGGCGTAAGTTTAAAAGACACACTACACATTGACAGAATATCCTAAAGACATAAAATTTAAATACGGTTGGAGAAAATACCAACAACGAGTTCTTGACGACTTACAAGACCACTTAACTGACGGACATTTACACGTAATTGCTCCTCCAGGTTCGGGTAAGACAGTTTTAGGACTTGAAGTTGCTATTCGACTTAACAAACCGACTTTAATTCTTGCCCCGACAATTGCAATTCGTAATCAATGGATACAACGATTTTGTGAATTGTTCCTTCAAACCAACTTGACACCTGATTGGATTTCGAGAGACATTCGCAATCCTGAATTTATGACAGTTGTAACTTATCAAGGTCTTCACGCAGCTTGTAACAATTGGAGAATTGACGAAGAAGAACTTGAAAGCGAAGAAGAAGAAACAAACGGAAATGGCAAAGCAACAAATCCCAATCTTGACAACATTGTAAGCGGACTAAAAGCACAAAATGTCAAGACAATTGTGGTTGATGAAGCACACCATTTAAAAAATGAATGGTGGCAAACGCTGACTAAAGTTAAAGAAAAGTTAGACCCAATTATTGTTGGCTTAACAGCCACACCGCCTTATGACGTTACAGCCACAGAATGGCAACGATACATTGACTTAAACGGACCTGTTGATACAGAAATTTCCGTTCCTGAATTGGTAATTGAAGGCGATTTATGTCCTCACCAAGATTACGTGTATTTCACACTTCCTACCGAGAAAGAAAATCAAAGCATTGTTGACTTTAGACAAAATATTGAAAAGCTTTTTCAGGAAATAAAAAGTGATGAAACAATCATAAAAGCAATTGAACAACATCCCATTTGGCAAAACCCGACAGAACAGTTAGATTGGATTTACAACAACCTCTCCTACTATTCAGCTTGTTTAATTTTTCTAAAAGCCAACAATAAAGAAATTCCCGAAACACACCTTGAAGTAATCGGAGATAAGAAATTTGAAATTCCCAAACTCGATTACGAGTGGATTGAAACGCTTTTAGATTTTTACCTCTACAAAGAAAAAGAACACTTTAAGATATTTGAAGAACATCAGAAAAACCTTGAAAACCGACTAAGAAGATACGGAGCAATTGAAAGAAGACAAATCAATGTCTCTCATAATAAACGGGTTACAGGATTTTTGACTTCAAGCATCAGCAAACTAAACGGTATAAAAGAAATTGTTGATTTTGAATACAAGAATTTAGGAAGCAACTTACGTTTAGTTATCCTTTCCGACTTCATCCGTAAAGAGTTCTATATCAACTCTCCCGAGAACAATCTTGAACTAAATAAAATCGGTGTAATTCCAATCTTTGAAAAATTAAGACGAGAAAACAAAGAGAACAAGAAAATTGCTGTTTTGACAGGCTCTATGATAATCATTCCTGTAAGTGCCTACCCTGCATTTGAAGCCAAAGCTACAAAATATGGTATTACACAAATTAACTCAAATCCTGTTCCTTTTGACAGCAATTACATTTTAATCAGTCAAACTGAGCAACTCAAGCACGACATTGTTCACATAGTAACTCAAATCTTTCAGCGTGGGGAAATTGAAGTTTTGATAGGAACAAAATCTTTGCTTGGAGAAGGTTGGGACGCTCCAGCAATCAATTCTTTAATCTTGGCAAGTTTTGTTGGTTCATTTGTGCTTTCCAATCAAATGCGTGGTAGAGCCATTAGAACACAAAACGGAAATGGTGATAAGACAGGAAATATTTGGCATTTGGTCTGTATTGACCCAACTTCAGCCACAGGCGGAGACGATTTTGATTTACTAAAAAGACGTTTTAGAAGTTTTGTTGGCGTTTCATTCAGAGAAGAACCCGGAATTGAAAATGGAATTGGGCGTTTAAATCTATCAGAAAACATTCATCGTAAAGAAAAAGCGGAGAAAAAGAATGTTGAAATGTTTTCCTACGCAGGCGACAGAGAAAGTCTAAAACAAAGATGGAAAACGGCACTTGAAACAGGCGTTACACTTGTTGAAGAAATCAAAATCCCATTTCCCGAAGAAAAGGAATACAAAGCGGTTAAGTCTATGTATTTAAACAAAACAATTCGCAACCTTTTAGCAACTTTAGGTTCGGGTTTAGTTGGTTTTGGTTTAGAAAGTTTACAAGGACTTGGAAGAGCATCAAGGAATATTAAAACTACTCAAGACCTATATGTTTTCCTTGCAATTTTCGGAGCTATCGGAATGGCTATTTTTGGCAGGCTGACTTTTAAAACATTAAGATTGTATTTCAAATACCGAGACATTTCAAAAGACATTCAACAAATCGGTGACGCACTTTTATACTCTTTAATTAAAACAGGAGCAATAAAAACCGACTACTCTAAATTAAAGGTGGAAACTTCGGTTGACAATTGGGGTGCGGTTTTCTGTCATTTAGACGGTGGGACGACTTTCGACAAATCAACTTTTATAAACGCACTTCAAGAAGTAATTGCTCCAATTGACAATCCAAGATATGTGATAATCAGAAAGAACAAGTTTATGCTATTCGTAAAGCAAAAAGACTATCATTCTGTTCCTGAAATACTCGGTCGAAATAAAAACTTAGCTGAATATTTTAAAAATCAATGGGAAAGACTTGTTGGTTCTTGCGACTTGATTTTTACAAGGACACTTGACGGCAGAAAAATACTTTTAAAGTCAAGAGTAAAATCATTAGCAGCACAATTTGACGACAAAGTAGAACACGTAAACAAATGGAGATGACAAGAAAACCTACGCCCAACAGACGTTTGGCGCAATGGCGGGTGACGTGGTTAATTGAACATTCTACATCGCATCAACTTTTGTGGTGTATTGACAGTTTAGTGCTCCGAAATCCGCCACTGCGCCAAGCGCCAAAACGTTATAGCCAATTTTAGAACAACAACGTCCGGAAATAAATAAGACAGAGGAAAAAATGCCATTTACATTTTCACATCCAGCAATTATTTTACCACTAACTTATTTGCCGAAAAAATGGTTTTCGTTAACTGGACTTATAATTGGTAGTTTGACACCAGACTTTGAGTACTTTTTACGAATGAGAATTAAAAGCAATTACAGTCATACACTTGACGGGCTTTTTTGGTTTGACTTGCCTTTAGGACTTTTTCTTGCTTTCATTTTTCACAATATTGTTCGCAATAGTTTGTTTGACAACTTGCCAAATTTTTTAAAATCAAGGTTTCTAAAATTTAGACAATTTAATTGGAATGAACACTTTAAAATTAATTGGTTTGTAGTTATTATTTCAATATTTATTGGTGCAAGTTCTCACATAATTTGGGACAGTTTTACACACGAAAATGGATATTTTGTAGAAACAATTCCGATACTGACAAACAACATTGAATTGTTAGGTGTGAAAATTCCAATTTTGAAAATCTTACAACACTCAAGTACAATAATTGGTGGATTAATAATTGCTTTTGCAATTTACAAACTTCCTAAAAGCAAGGTAGATAACGGAAATATAAATTTGAAATACTGGACAATCTTGGTGAGTTTAATTTTGATAATTATTGCGATTAGGCTTCTATTTGGATTTGACATTAAACAATATGGGAATTTAATTGTAATAAGTATTTCAGCAACTTTAATCTCCTTGATTTTGACACCAATAATAATGAGAATAAATAAAAACTGGCTATAACAAGGGTTTTGCAAAATGGCGGGGTTAAGTCTAAATTGAAAGTTTGTACATTTTAATCCGCAAAAGCCAATTTTATTGGCTTTTTTCATAATTTAGCAAATAGAAATTGGCTTTTGCTACGTTCCGTCTAAATCGAAACTTTTGGCTTCGATTTTCCGCCACTTCGCAAAGCCCCGAACCGTTAGCGGTCATGCATAACCACACCCCGTAAAATAATAACCAAATTCTATATGGCGAGTACTGTAAATTCAGCATTTGATACTTTCATGCGAGATTTTGTCCGATTAGACAATGAACGTAATAAAATTGCAAAAAGTAGTAAGGATTTTTTAATATCAGAGATAAGTAAATTTCCAAATGATGGAAAGTTTCTAGATTTTTATACAAATGATATGCGTCTTGATTATGGTTCATACTACAGAAAAACTAAAATCAGACCTTTAGATGATATTGACATTATGATTATTTTGCATGCTAATGGAAATTGGCGTGAAAAAAATAATAATGGTTTTACTATCCATGTGCCACAAACAGCAACCAAACAATTAGAATTATGTAATGCTGGAACCAATACTTTGAATTCAATTAAGGTTGTAAATAAATTTAAAGAATACCTCAGTAATATTCCTTCATACAAGAAAGCCGATATAAAAAGAAATCAAGAAGCAGTAACACTAGAATTAAACTCTTATGAATGGGTATATGACATAGTCCCAAGTTTCAAAACAGTACCAGATGAATATGGGAAAACATTTTTTCTAATTCCAGATGGTCAAGGAAATTGGAAACCTACTGACCCAAGAATTGATAAAGAAAGGACTCAAAATATTAATAGCAAACATACAATTTCTGTATTAGATATAATTAGAATTATTAAATATTGGACTAAAAGACCTACTGCACCAACTATGGGTTCTTATTACTTAGAAAATTTAATTCTAGATTATTACAATTCTCATGGATTAACTAGTGGTAATTATATAGATATTGAACTTCCAAAAATTTTCGCTTACATATATCACAAAGTTTTATCTGACTTCAATGATCCAAAAGGATTTCAAGGAAATATAAATAATTTAAATTATCAGGAGAGAATATCTGTTCAAGAAAGAGCCAAAAGAGATTATAATATTGCCAATGAAGCAATAAAATTAGAAAATGAGGGCAATCATCAAGCCTCTATAAATAAGTGGCGAGAAGTTTTCGGTCCTAATTTCCCAATTTATAGCTAATAATTATGAATAATATAAAAGTGAATCAAGAAAAAGATGAGAATATAAAATTACTCAAATCGCAAAGGGTTATTTATGCCCAAGCGAAAAATATTTATAAATGGCAATTAACTTTTACTATCGTTGTAGTAATATTATTAAATTTTTTAAAAATTTTTCAAAAAGACTTATTTGCTATTGACATTACAGCATATATAGCTATTACATCAATAACAATTACTTTAGTAGATTTATTATTTTTATCAAATTTACTTTCCAAGAAAAAAACAAACGGTGCTAAAATCCAAGAATTATTTGATTGTAATATTTATGGATTAGAATGGAATTCAACAAATTCAGGAGAGAAGCCAGAAAATTGGACTATTGAGGAAGCTTTAGAGAAGTATGTTGAAAATCCAAAAGCTCCAGTAACAAATTGGTATCATATAAATTTGGATGGTCTTACTCAAGAACAGGCAATATTAAGATGTCAACAAACAAATCTAGAATATGATAGAAAATTAAGATTTTTATTTAAAAATGATTGTACAATTTTAGCTGTCATTATTGTTATATTATCTTTCATAGTTGCAACATTCATAGATGCATCAATAAAAGGTTACTTAACTAATTTTATAGCCCCTAGTTTACCACTTATTGTGATTTTATTAAAAATTATATTAGACAATCAAAAAGCTGTAAAATCTCTTGAAGATGTAAGAAGTGCAGCAAAGAAAATTGGATCAGATGAAAACAAGCTAACACTTCAAAATTTAAGACAAGTTCAAGATAAATTATTTTGTAGCAGAAAAGATAGTGTGCTTATCCCCGATAATTATTATATACTTAGAAGAAATAATTTAGAAAAATCAACAGCAAGTAATTTATCAAATAAATAATGCACGAACCGCTAACATAGTATTGGCGAAATGGCGGTTTAAGGGAGAAATTGAAAGTTTCTTATTTTTTAGTCGCAACAGCCTTTTATATTTCCTTTTTTCATAAATTTAGAAAATAATAAAAGGCTGTTGCTTAGCTTAGTGCAAAATTGATAGTTTAGGCTTTCTAATCCGCCACTATCGCCAATACGCGGCCCGTTATTCAGGACTGTTTAAGTTTTTGATCTCCTGACGTTTTTGGTCTATACTGTTTAATAGTTTATTTTCTTCCTCTCTTTTAATCACCAAATTATGGAATTTCTTAGGTTAAGAGAATAGGTAGAATCGATATGCGATGTTACATGCGGTAGCTCCAATTCTATCATTCGGTAACGCATTTCATACGATTTTCTATCGTCTAATTGTTTGTTCTTCTCGTATAGAACACCGAGACCTAGCGAAATAATGGTAGATAATGCTATCATAACAATGATCAGAGGTGTTGATTTGAGATCAATGCCGTAATAATGTTTTACAATGACCTGATCAGGAATTTCAGCTATCTTTGAAACAATGTCTTTTTCTTTGATTGTTAATACAGCTAATTCCTGTCTAGTTATTGTGGAGATTTCATTAGCTACATCCTGAAGTGTCCCATAATCGTTAATGATCTTAGATAGTACATCGTTTTCTCTTTTAATAAATTGCTTGATCTGTTGTAGTAGTTCCTGATCCTTTGCTCGCATTTCATGAAATTCCTGCATTTTCTTTTCATTTTCAGAAAGTAGGGAGACAATTGTAGGCATTATTCGTACAATATCCTGCGTGATCAAGTCTGTGTTTTCCTGCAATGCGCTTACCTGTTGCTGTATATTTTCTAATTCTGTGTTCATGGTATTAACGTTTTAGTCCGTAATTCTCTTTCTTTTTTCTTTTCTTGATCAACGGATCATCTTGCTCTGGTGTAATTTCAGGGTTCGAAAATAAAACTGAGGTTATGTGACCAAGTGTTTCTCCGATATTTCTGTCTATAGAATGATCCTTCGAAACATAGCTTCCAGTAATTTGATTTAGTTCAATAGAATTATCTATGCTATTTAAAGCCTTGTCGATCTGTCCGAAGCTCAATGAGCGGTCTATGGCAGAACCCCGAAATGTCTGTTCATCTTTGATGAACGAAATACCTTGAACCTCATCCGACCCCAATCTATATTTAAACTGCATTTCCACACCTCTGTAACGGATATAATTTTGTAGTTCCTTCCAGTTTTTACTGTGTCGTATGCCTGCCTTGACGGTGTCGTAAATTTGGTATTTCGTTAGATCATTACCTTTCAGTCTACCTCTGTTGACATTTCGTTTTCCTTCGGACTGCTTAAAGCCATATAATGCATTTAATTCTTTACAAGCTTTAAAGCTCTTATACCGCTGATTGCTATTGGAGATAGTTTTGCCATGATCGTTTACCCGATTAAAAATAATATGGATATGATCATGTTGGCGGTCGTGGTGGCGCACCATTAAGCATTGGGTATCCCTAATATCTAATTTTGATAAATAACGCTTAGCTGCGGATAGCATGATTTCATTATTCAGCTTGTTTTTATCTTCTGTATTCCACGAAAGAATAATGTGTCCGACTGCCTTGCCCAATCTTGGATTCAGCATCCGCTGAAAATTAAAGTCCTATGTGATGGTCTTTGCCGAATCCGTCCGTAATCCATTTACATGGATAATCTCACTATCTTTTTTCAGGGCGTATCCAACGCATCCGCCGAAAGATCGGCCCTCAATTATCTTCGCTATCATGGTGCAGTAGTTTATTGATACAATGGTTAATGTGATGGATCGTATTTTTGCATTCCTGTGCCACCTCAATCAGTCCAGACTGGTGTGCTTTTTTAGTTAGCTGATTTAGATTGTTCGAAGCCCCAGTAATCGCCCTAAAAGCTTTCAATTGTTCTTCGGTAAACCTAGGTGTAATTTTTCGTAGGATCGCAGATTTGCGTACCCATTCCGATTTGCTCATACCTGCAATTTTTGCATTATGCAAAACTCTGTTATGTTCGCTTTCATCGAAACGGACATTGATCCTGAACTGTTTTTTATTTTCGAGTGCGGGTCTTCCGCCTTTTTTCTTGTTATTTTTCATCTTGTTTCTTTTTAGCTGTGACCATCGGGAGCCAATCGGTTTTGGGGTCACCAAAACACAACCTTGCTACCTACCTATTCGATAGTTTTCTCCCCGATTGGATATTATGGGTTTGTTCTTCGGATGATGTGAAAATCAGGTAGTCATTGATATCCTTTATATCATAATGCTTTTTCTGCAATCCCTTCATTTCGTTTTTAATAGTGTGTGTTTTTTCGAAGTGACTTCGTAAAGTGCTGTAAGATTTTACACCACTGGCATCTGTGTCCAGATAACTTGTTATGCCGTTATGTTGTTGTAAAAATGGAAATGATTTTACCAGATTTGCGGTCGTATTCAGGATGCAGTAATTAGCGTCTAAATAGGGCTTACCAGCGTTCTTTTTTAAAGTCATGTAGGAAAGCCAGTCTGTAAAGCCTTCAAGCAATATAACGTCCTTATTGCCATTGTTGATCGTGGTAATGTCCTTAATTAGTAGCGAACGTTTGTTGTAACTGTTGCGTAGTTCGAACCCACCTGAGTCATTCCTAAAGCATATGGCAAAAAATGTCTGTCCTTTTGCTGTCCGATAATAGATTTCCTGACAGTAAGCTTTGGCAATTTCAATATCTATTTTGCGTGTATCGGTCAGATAGTCTGTTAATGCTTTGTTTTCTAGTGGTTTTACAGAAAGTATGGTGTAACCACGTTCATTTTCATTTTGCATAGCTGGCGCTTTGTCTAATACGGTCAGCTGGTGAAAAGAAAGGATATTTTTTCTTTCATCAGCCCAATCCAGTACAATAGATAGATTGTCTGTTTCTAGAAACTTCAACAAAAAATCAATGTTGTTTCCTCCGAAGCCTTCTGAATGTGAATACCAGATGTTTCTATGGATATCGACCTTTGTTGAAGCCGTTTTTTCGTTCCCACCATTGAATGGATTTCTAAACCATGCTTCACGACTGTTCATTCTGGTACATGGAATCTGAAGATGATCTAATATGGATATGAGCGGTATACGCTTTAATTCAGTGCATGTCATAATCATAATTTTAAATAGGTTTAGTTTAGTCTATTACTATATAGGGGCAGACTAAACTAAACCTTTTTTTTAATAGTAAAATTCAGGGTTGAACCGATAGGTTTTGTCGGTCTTGATGATCATCCGTTTGTTCTCCAAAAAGGTCTTTAGCTGTTTCGCTTTATTAATTCCAAAATTGAAACCTTTTGCCAAATATGCGTCCTTTAGTCTTGCGACAAAATCATCATAAGTACAGGTGATTTCTGAATCATTAAACAATTCCTGCAATACCTCTCGGTGGTTCTTTTCTGATAATTCCTGATAGCTGAATCCTTTTTTAGCTTTCGGACTTGTTAAGTCGAAATTTTCGTCAAGCACAGGTATACCATCGTCAATAAAGAAGCTGAATGGTTCAAATTCGATATCCCTGATGAATTTTGGTGCTACGGTGCTGTAGTTGGCATCAAGATCACTTTTAGTTATTTGGAGAATGGATTCAGCTTTGTTGTTCAATTCTGTTCCTAAGTGCCCCCGAGTATTATCATCCCCTTTATTTAAGTGTAGTACAGTATGAATATGGATATTGAGTTCCTGCGACCACTTCATCAGTTTGTTAGTGATTTCAGTCGCTTCGGTTGCGTTATTAATATCGTAAACCAAATCCCTGACCCCATCTATGATGACCAGTCCGATCCTGTCTGCATATTTGAAAAGTGCATATTCGATGATATTGATACGTTCCTTGGTAGGGTATTCTCTTAAAGAAATAAACTTTAAATTATCGTGGATTTCTGATGTTGGATAATCAATGAGCTTGTATATTCTGGAAAGTAATCTATGGCAATGGAACTTACTCTGTTCAGTATCACAGTATAATATCAGCGGTCGGTTTGCAGGGACTTTGACTTTATACTGCAATACCAGCTTTCCACTCAATGCAGCTGCGACTAATGAAATCACATTGAATGTTTTCCTGCTTTTTGCCTTTCCAGTGGATGCGCTGAAATTACCCAGCGTACCAATGACTGACTCGGATTTGTTGATGGTTATCATTATGGGTGGTTCTCTGAAATTATCTGTTATCTCTACTATGGCTTTTTCGAGTGCGTTTATCGTTTCTTGATTGAATGGGATCATTATTTACCTCCTTTGTTTCGGTTGAAGCCTGCCATTGAAGCCACTACTTCATTTTTTTTGAAATAAATACGTTTCCCCATACGCATGTAAGGGATTTTACCCTGTTTCATCCATTCGGTTAGGCTGACCAGTGAAATGTCTAGTTCGTCCGCCATTTCTCTTTTTGTCAACAGTTTTTCCGTAGGTGTGTTGTTTGCGGTATAGGTTGTCTTTTGGACATCCGAAATAATAAGGTGCAGTTCTTCCCTTATTGCATCCTTGATACAATCTTTAAGGGCTTTTTGGTCAAATTGAATCATACTTTGCTCATGTTTACACATTTAATAATTCGAAGTCGTGGCCACCGTCTTCATTTAATTAACTTGTACAAAGTTGGGGATAGTCAACATTCAAAATCCCCATAACAGTTCATGTTATGGGGATTTTGAAGCATAAATACCTGTTTAAATTGAATAGAGCTTCTTTTAATTGTAGACTCTATCTGACTCTTTTATATGGAAGAATTTATGTCGATTTTTCGATTTCATTAAATTAACCCTATTATTTTCTAAGAAATAATCTTGGACAGTAGCCCATTTTAAGTTGGTTTCGTCATTTTTAACTTCTTTGTTGTTTTTGCAGTATTCGAAGTAATTACTGATGAGTGATGCCCAAGTGTCTTGGCTCGCTGATAAATATGGGCTTCCTGTTGAAGGATTTTTCAACGTACTAAGCTGAACCAGCAAATCTACCAACGGGAGGTAATCTCCGTCCATAATTTGAATCTTTGTTTTTGGTACGAAAGCTTTAAAAGCTTTTTTTAATTCCTGTATTTCTAATTTTTTTTCGGCCAGATTAGTTAGTAGTTGATCCCGTTCTTCGATAATGTTTTTGTATTCGATGAAAAATTTGTCCGAACCAACCTCATCAAATAAGAGTTTAGACAAAACAGTCCGAGTGTCATTTACGTTCTGCCAGTCCATGATATCCTGTACATAAGAGACTGATTTTTTTATACGATCCTCATTAGTAAGGGTAACTTCCCATTTGTCAACCTGCTTTATGGCTTCTCTAAATTTGGATAGCTTATATACTCTAGTTTTGGTTATTGTTTTGTAATAATGTAATATCTCTCTTGATCTAATATCCTTGTCAATGTACTCAATAATCTTTGTGAGAAATGCTTGCTCGCTACCATCTGTATTATTTTCTAAATAGTATTTCAAATGATATTTGTAAAAAGGCAAGTATTCCGTTTCTTTCAGTTTGAATATTCGCATTACAAAATAACCAGAAGCATGGACGGGATTTATTTTTAAAAATCCTCCAAGATCGAATTTATGATTGATTGGTTTCCATGCATTCCTTAGCTTAAAGTATTTTTTGTCCATAATCTTAAAATTTATTTAGTGCATCAATTAATGAATCTGTGCTTGCCGATTCATATTTCATTAAAGTCCGTATATCGGAATGGCCCGTAAGTTTCTGCACAAGCGTAATTGGAACGTTTCTGCTCAGTAGGTTGGTCACCATTGATCTCCTGCCGACATGACTGGACAAAAAATCATATTTCTTTTTTTCTATCACCAGTTTTTGTTTTCCCGAATATCGGGTGATCTTAATGGTTTCGTTCATTCCTGCAAGTTTACCCACTGTTTTTATGTACTCGTTAAACTTCTGGTTTGATATTTTCGGTACATTATAGTCGATGCGTTCCAGAATATCTTTTGCAGGGGCTATGTACCCCTCGAAAGGAACGATCACTCTTTTCTTAACTTTGATGGAAATAAAATCCCAAGCATTGTTTTTGATATCATTTCGATCAAAATTGATCAGATCCTCGAACCGCTGTCCTGTGTAGCATAACAAACAAAATAGATCCCTGACTCTTTCCATACTGGGTTTGTCCGAAAGATCATGGTTCATCAGTTTTTCTATTTCTTTTTCGGACAGTGCTATGATCTCATTATATGCTTTTTTCTTGAAATTGGTTTTTTGTGTCTTAAAGATATCGGGATGTACAAGATAATCATTGTCATTGCACCACTTTAGGAAAACCTTTAACGTGGATATGTATTTGTGGATGGTGTCATTCAACAAGCCTACTTTTTCATTGTTATTTGTGTTCCTTTTCTTGCTTAGAAACACCTCGAATTGATCAAGAAATTTACTATCCAATTCCCTTAGGATAAGCTTTGTTCCATTCTGTTGTTCATAATCTTCCAAACCTTTAAACACAGTTCTATATTCTTTTAAAGTACCCTCTTTAACAAAATTGGCTTTATAGGAAAGAAATTGTGCTTTCAATTGTGAAATGGAAATTTCGTTATTTACCGCATTATCTCTGTCGATACAGTCCTTTATGATCTGCCGATAATCATCTTTTGATAAAAATTGGTTTTTGTCCTTTTTGCCCATCGCTTCACGAGTGCAAAGGTTGGCGATGTTGTTCAGTTCAACATTAAATTCCAATGCTCCGCTGATGCTTGCTTTAAGTCTTTCCTTTTCAAAATCCCAGTTCTTGGACAATATTTTGTAATTAGTTCTGTATTTTATTCTGCAGGACTTATCTGGTGAAAAGAAAAGATACAGGGCAGTAGGGGATGGGTTCCAGAATTTTGGAGCAAGATTTTTCTTTTTTCCGTTCACCTTAGAAAGTTCCTGTTTGATCTTTTCAGGCTTGAATTCGGGATTATAGGGCTTGTCTAAATAAAAATTCACTTTCATATTTCTCGGACATATTTCGGACAAAAATGCTTAATGTTACCATATATTACCTTTGTAAGGTTAGGTAAAGTTAGTAAAATATTTGTATAATATGTTAATAATCAGGTGTAAATAAAGTAGTGTGAATTAGGTTATGATATAGGTTCGAATCCTGCCACCCCGACTAAAAAAAGCTCTAACGAAAGTTGGGGCTTTTTTCGTTTTGGTACAGCGTGACGATCTCGAGTCTTTAAGATATGCTATTGCTCAATCTGTAGGAGGTTTAACCAATTCTGCTTTTTAAACGAGCACTGTTTTAATCGTTTGCTCGTGTATTTATTTTAGGCAAATTAGGTGGTGTGAAAGTAGTTTTTATACAGAAATTGATCGGGGTGTTAAATCTTTTATAAATTATTTTGCAATAAATCAGTTTGTTAAGTTTTTTGTGAAGAATATTCTTGAAAGATAGCTGTATTTAATGTACTTTTGTGCCACACAAAACAAAGGTGATACCTTTTCGGGGTGTAGCGTAGCCCGGTATCGCGCCACATTTGGGATGTGGAGGTCGTAGGTTCGAATCCTGCCACCCCGACTAAGAAAGCTCTAACGAAAGTTAGGGCTTTTTTTATGTCTATTTTTAACACTACATCCTTGTAAACCCGCCGCTAAACAGTTAAATTGCTTTAAATTTACTGTGAATTCGAATATAAACATAAATAATATGAACAGAAAAGCGGCATTTCTTTTAGGAATTTTGGCCTCTTGTGCATTACCGCAAGTAACCTTTGCTACCCATTCAATCGGAGAGTCTTTCCATTATCAACAAGATGTAGAGGGTAAAGAGCTAATAGGGCGATGGGATATCGAAGTGGATGTCAACGGTACACCAGCACCATCCTGGTTAGAGGTGAAATTGTCAGGCTATAGAACGTTAGTCGGTCACTATGTGAGTACTTCTGGGAGTGCCCGGCCGGTTTCTCATGTATTTTACGAAAAAGGAAAGTTTAAGTTTTCCATCCCCCCGCAATGGGAGAGTGGTAAGATGAATTTGAGTGTAGAAGGCGAAATTGTTAATGGTGGTTTGGAAGGAACAATAACAGAGCCGGATGGCAAAACATATCGTTTTAAAGGTACACGCGCCCCAGAACTGAAGCGTAGCACAGCAGTCAAATGGGGTAAGCCCATTCAGCTATTCAACGGCAAGGATCTGACCGGATGGAAAGCCACAGGCAAGACAAATCAGTGGGTGGTGAAAAACGGAATTTTGACTAGCCCGCAATCTGGTTCTAATTTGGTCTCTGAGCAAAAATTTGAAGATTTTAAATTACATGTTGAATTTAAAATTCCAGCCGGAAGTAATAGTGGTGTCTACTTAAGAGGCCGTTATGAGGTTCAGATAGAAGATAGCCCAAAAGACGCGCATCCTAATGCGGTGCTTTTCGCAGGGGTATATGGCTTTTTAGCTGCAAATGAAATGGTCAATAAAGGAGCCGGACAATGGCAAACATTCGATATTACACTTATTGGACGTCTCGTAACGGTAGTTGCAAACGGAAAGACAGTGATCAGTAACCAAGAAATCCCAGGCATAACTGGTGGTGCATTGGATAGCAAAGAGGCAGAGCCAGGGCCGATCTATTTCCAGGGGGATCACGGCCCAGTTGAATTCCGTAAGGTGATTATTACACCAGCAATTAAGTAACAGCACATCACACTAAGGCTTCCTGAATTGCATTGCCCCCAAAAAGTTAGACACTTTCTGGGGGCATTTTTAAATTCCTATGACAACGACCACAATATCTTCATTCTGGTAGGATGTATAATAACGTTCAATAGACCCATTATCCTTATATTCCTTCAATTCTTCAAAAACCATTTTTTTAAGCAATCCTTTTCCCTTACCATGAATAAACCTTATTTCGTTCATTTCCCAATAAATAGCTGCGTCTAGATTAGATCGCATAAAATCAATGGATTCCTGTAAGAGTTCCTCTGGTGAATAATCTTCCCAATCATCAAGGAAGGCATCGGTATGTAAGTCAACAGTAGCTGAAGGTTTGCGCATTTCTCAATATTTTACAATGCTGCAAAAGTATAATAAAACGGCGACTTAATAAGTGAAGTCGCTTATGAAATAAATTGCTTCGGCAAATTTTTCATGCCATTTCTTGATAATAGCTGCAATTTCATATTCTTCCTCATCGGCATGGCTGAGCATCAATGATTCAATCGACTGTAGTAACTGCTTAACATCAAGAAAATACCCATCAAAATCCCGGAATGCAGAAATTGTGTCGCGAACCAGCAGCATCACATCGTGGCGAAGTGATATCCTATCGTAGCGCGAAGAAATTCTATCCAGCAGCCATTCCTTTTGGAAATTAGAATCAATATGTCTGTTGCACGCCTGATTGAAAAGTAGTTCATATTCAACGAGTTGATGCTTAAGGTCATAAATAGCTTGTTGGAGCTCTTCAAAAGTGCTGATAATTTTCTCTTGGGTCTCCATATTTTTCGATACAATTGCCATGATAATCTACTTGAAATGATATACAATTGATTTTTAGCTGTTTAAATAAAAACCTGTAAGGTAAATACAAATACGTAAGCAGAATGTTTTTAATGTTTTAATTTGCTTGCATGCGTAACCATTAGTTTTACTCTTCTTAACCTTGGTATTAGTCTAATACAGAGAAGAGCATAGGTTATTTGCTATTTTTTTACGTTATTCGCGTTAACAAAAAATAGCTTAATAAAATCAAATGAAGGAAAAGGCGATTGGGAATTATCAATTAGAAATCTGTTCAAATTCTGTAGCGTCTGCTAAGGAGGCCGAAAAGGGTGGGGCAACCCGCATAGAGTTTTGTCAAAATTTAGAAAACGGGGGAACTACACCTTCGTTTGGACAGCTACAGTTAGTACGAAAATTGGTTAACATTGGTATTCATGTGCTTATCAGACCTCGTGGAGGTGATTTCCTTTATACCGAGACCGAGATTTTGGAAATGATTGCAGATATTGAAGTATGTAAGCAGTTGGGGATGGATGGCGTTGTGATCGGTATGCTGAATGCAGATGGTACGGTCGATAAAGTCAATACCTTGCGGTTGGTTGAAGCTGCACGCCCCATGCACGTTACGTTCCATCGCGCCTTTGATCGCGTAGAAGATCCTTTCCGTGCTTTAGAAGATGTTATTGATATGGGGATAGATCGTATTCTGACATCAGGTTTAAGAAATTCTGCTTTCGCTGGAGTTTCATTACTCAAGGAGTTGGTTCAACAGGCCAATGGCCGTATTGTGATTATGCCGGGGGCGGGGGTCGACGCGTCCAATATTATTCACATTTTAAAAGAAACGGGTGCAGTTGCGATACACAGTTCGGCGAAAGAGTTGCATGTATCAGAGATGAGTTTTAAGCAGACACAGGTTAATGGAATGGATGAAGCACAGTGGATGAGCTCAAAAGAAAAAGTCCACCAAATGGTGGACCTATTAAAAAGCCTTTAAAGTTATACTTTAAAGGCTATTAAATTCTTCTTACTTATTTAGCTTCTGAAGCTAATTGATTTAAGATAGCATCGTTTTTAACGATTTGGTTGCTAGCTTTCATTTTTGATCTAGAACCTAACTCTACGTTAGTTCCTAATTTCAAAAACTGAACTTCAACACGTGAAACAGTTTTATTTCTTCTATCTTTTCTTTTTAAACGTGTAACTCCCATTTTGATAATATTTTTATTGTTTAAAATAAAACGAGGTCGGAAGCGGATTCGAACCGCTGTAGGAGGTTTTGCAGACCTCAGCCTAGCCACTCGGCCATCCGACCCTATTTTTTTCCTTTTGAAGGTCTGCAAAAATAAAACTTATAATTGGAATTAAAAAATCTTTATGATAAAACTTTTGAGTTTTTAAGCATTGCTCTGAAAACCAAGCTTGTATTTTCAATACGTAGCCTCTAGCGCATGTTGATGAAAATGTGTTTAACAATTTAAAGTGAACTTTTAGCCGCTTTACCTCAATAAGGTATCCAGCTTTTTACGAAGGCTTTTTAAATGATCATTAACAACATAGTAAGGTGAAATTTACTCCACCAATTGTCTTTTTTAAAGGACATTGGTAAATGGAGGATTTTTGATTTTTTTTGTTTTTTTAATTTGAAAATGAACATATTATATATTTTGGAATAGATATTGCAAACAACGTTGTCAGAAATCTCATACAGGAAATATATGAGAATAAAAGAAAAAAGAACAAAGTAATTAAATTGGGAAACATGAAAAAATTATTATTATCTGCGGCAATTTTATTTGGATCAATGGGCGCATTTGCACAAGGAGGATTGGGGTACGGATTACGTGCGGGTGTAAATATTCCTAAATATTCAATGGACAATGGTAGTACAAAATCTATCACAGGATTTTTTGTGACAGGTTATTTGGATGCACCAATTTCACCAACGTTTTCTATCCAGCCCGGATTATCCCTGCAAAATAAAGGTGGAAAAGAATCCATCGGCGAAGGCTCAAGTGAAAATAAAGTAACTGTTATGTCTTTGGATATTCCAGTCAATTTAGTAGCTAAATTTCCTACTGGTGCATCTGGTAATTTCTTTGTAGGTGCAGGACCATATGTTGGTTTTGGATTAAGTGGTAAAACTAAGCAAACTCTTGCCGGTGTTACAACGGAAGATGATATTAAGTTTGGCAGTGGTTCAGGAGACCAAATGAAGCGTACCGATTTTGGTGTGAACTTCTTAGCCGGTTATCAATTAACCAACGGATTTCAGATCAATGCTGGTTATGGTTTAGGTTTGACGAACCTATCACCTAATGTTGGTTCGGCTAAAAACAGAGTTTGGTCCGTTGGTATCGGTTTCGGACTATAAGAAATATAAGTACTTAAACTTATTATGAGGAAAGAGTCCCTGCAGTTGTGGGGACTTTTTTAATGCATTAAACTTAAGTCGACCTAAATTGTTATTTTTATGCAAAAGATAGCTGTATGAAAAGATTTCTTATTTTACCATTCTATGTGAAGTTGGCCTGTGTACTTATTAGTATTCTCCTGTTAGGTTATTTAGCAAAGATTGGCGATACGATCCTTGTCCCGATGATCCTGGGATTGCTATTCTCCTTACTTTTGATACCGTTGAGCAATTTCATGGAACGTAAACTACGCTTCCCTCGGACGTTAGCGGGCATTTTAAGTGTAATATTATTTTTCGGAGTTTTGGGGTATGGGCTTTTTCTATTAGCTTCCCAGCTCACACTTCTGAAAGAAGATTTTCCAGCATTTAAAGAGCAGATCATGGATGGTGCGAGCAAACTGCAAAGCTGGGTCAGTGAACAATTTGGCATAAGGCACAAAGAGCAGATGGAATTTATCAATAAGACGGCCTCGAAATCCGTGGATTCTGGTACGCTGTTTTTAGGAACGGCATTGGTTTCACTTTCCTCCATGTTTATATTATTTGTTTTTACTTTCCTTTATACGTTTTTCCTCCTCATCTACAGAGGGCATATCGTGAAGTTTCTGCTATTTGTCAATCGTGTCGAAGACAGGCCCATTGTGGTCGATGTGGTACAGCAGGTACAGTATGTGGTGAAAAAGTATCTTATTGGTTTATTGATTCAGATGAGCTTAGTCTCGCTTTTGGTATTTATTGTTTTGTCATTGATTGGTGTCAAATATAGTTTGCTTTTAGCATTGATTACAGGGGTGTTCAATGTACTTCCCTATGTCGGTATTTTTTCCTCTATACTTATTATTTCCATTCTTACTTTCGCGACATCATCGTTGACCCATGTGGTTTTGGTCATCTTAGCGTTGATTATTGTACACATGATTGATAGCAACTTTATCGTCCCTAAAATCGTGGGTTCAAAAGTTAAAGTAAATTCATTGTTTGCGATGTTGTCTATCATTATTGGTGAGATGATATGGGGTATTTCTGGGATGTTTTTAGCCATTCCTATTTTGGCGATAGTAAAGATTGTGATGGATCGCATTAGAGAGCTTAAGCCCTGGGGATTTTTACTGGGAGAAGAAGATAGTAAAGATGAAGTTTATAACGATATGTATGCAACATTACATAAACAACTTCCACCCTTGAAAGATATTAATAGCGATATAGAATAATATTTTTTTATATTATTTTTGCGAACTATACGAGCTTATAGTTAACAAAAGTATTTTATGAGAAAAACGTTATTGACCACATTAGCACTTGTGGTCGCGGTAGGGCTGAAAGCCCAAATGTCTTTTGGCTTTCGTACAGCTGTCAATTTCGCAAAAGAAGTGAATTATTCAAATTATGGTAGCTCTGCCTATCCGCCCATAAAAAGGTTGCACGTTGAAGCGCATGTAGAGTTACCACTAAGCAATAGTTTCAGTTTGCAACCTGGATTGGCTTTTCAGCAGACAGGAAGCAAAATAAGTACAGGTTCCCTAGGTAATGAAATTTTGATGGATGGATGGCGTAAGATACAGTATTTTGGAGTTCCTTTAAATTTAGCGTATTACTTTCCTCAAAATAATTTTGTCCAATTTTTTGTAGGTGGAGGACCATATGCAAGTATTGCTATCTCAGGTAAAGAAAAGTTTACTGGGACTGTTGATAGAGTCAAATTTGGAGTTACGCAAAATAGCAATGAGATGAAGAAGTATGACGCTGGGTTAAATTTTTTGGCAGGATTTAAATTGGCAAATGGCTTTTCGGTCAATGGTGGGTACGCATTGGGCCTTTTAGATATCAGAACGAGTGATATATCCAATACATACAACCGTATATTTTCCATAGGAGTTGGCTATCAAATCTAGTTGTGGTAAGTCATAAATGAGTTTTCCTTGTGTTTTATAATGTACCGATACTTCAGGTACTGTGATTGGATAAAGAAAGGCTTTTATTACGAAGCGCACTTTTTTGTCATTGAATGCAATCAATCGCACATTGATTTCTACTTCAAGGCATAAGGTTAGCTCAGGTTTCGGTAATGCCTTAAATAATAGGAGGGCGAAGTGATCTTCAACATTCTTTTGTGAGCACATAGGTAAGAATGTCTTATATGCATTTTTGTTAACATGTGGTAGACCTATTATCTAATATTTTTTTAGAATATCTTGCAGAGATTACTATTTTATTGTATTTAATTAAATTATGTTGTATTTTTGTTCATTATTTAATTTATTTTTAATGAAAAGAAAATTACTATCAATCGCTGCGGCATTATGTTTTATTGCCGGCGCAAAAGCACAGACTTCTTATGGTTTCAAGGCAGGTGTTAACTTTGCTAAGCTTGAAATGTCCGCTAGTAATGTCAGCATCTCAACGAATTCTACGACGTCGTTTTATGTTACAGGTTATGCAGATATGCCATTGGCAAATAATTTTAGTATTCAGCCGGGCGTTTCTTTGCAAGGTAAAGGAGGTACTTTTCCTAATGAATTTGTATTGGAAGGTGGTAACGGTGATAATGTGAAAATAAATTTAATGTATATAGAAATTCCCGTAAATTTCGTTTATAATATTCCTACTGGTTATTCTGGGAATTTTTTTATTGGAGCAGGCCCCTATGCCGGAATTGGAGTACATGCAAAAGCTAAACAGGGAAATCTGAGTGAGGGTAGTAGCTTTAGTGATGCTGGTTTTAAGACATTTGATGCTGGTTTAAATTTTCTTGGAGGATACAAGCTTTCAAATGGTTTTTTAATCAATGGTGGCTATGGGTTGGGACTTACGAATACAGCTAAAGAAACCTTTGGTGGAGCATCCTTAAAAAACCGCGTATTCTCAGTAGGCGTCGGTTACCAATTCTAGTCAAAAAAATATAAACAACAAAAAAGGGCTTTTCTTACGAAAGGCCCTTTATTTTTTCAGTGATTGAAATCTATCACACTTTGATTTCTACTTCAACACCTGAAGGCAATTCAAGTTTCATCAATGCGTCAACAGTTTTAGCGTTTGATGAATAGATATCCAACAATCTTTTGTAAGCACACAATTGGAATTGCTCACGTGCTTTTTTGTTAACGTGTGGTGAACGTAATACCGTATAGATTTTTTTCTCAGTAGGCAATGGAATAGGACCACTAACAACTGCACCTGTAGGTTTTACTGTTTTTACGATTTTTTCAGCTGATTTGTCAACCAAATTGTAATCGTAAGATTTCAATTTAATTCTGATTCTTTGGCTCATTTTTATTTATTTAAAATGACTGCTAATTAGAGCTATTCACAACTAGCAATCGGTGTTTATTTAATATTTGATTAAAGAACAAAGACAATCTACAATAGTACTCCATCTTTGTTCCTCTATCTACGGTCTATATTATTCTACAGAACCTTTGATTTTACCTTTTGATTTTGCAATCACCTCTTCAGCAACGTTACGAGGAGCTTCTTCAAAGTGATCAAATTCCATTGTAGATGTTGCACGACCTGAAGTGATTGTACGTAATTGAGTTACGTAACCGAACATTTCAGAAAGTGGAACCAATGCTTTGATTACCTGTACACCATTACGTGAATCCAAACCTTGCATTTGACCACGACGACGGTTTAAGTCACCCATTACATCACCCATGTTTTCTTCAGGTGTTAAAACCTCAATCTTCATGATTGGTTCCATTAACACTGGAGAACATTTAGGCAATCCTTCACGGTATGCTTGACGAGCAGCTAATTCGAAAGACAATGAATCTGAATCGACAGCGTGGAATGAACCATCAATCAAACGAACTTTCATTCCTGATAATGGGAAACCTGCTAACACACCATTTTTCATTGAAGTTTCAAATCCTTTTTGAACTGAAGGGATAAATTCTTTAGGAATTTTACCACCTACGATTTCATTAACGAATTGAAGAGGTGATTTTGTTAAATCGAAATCTTCATCCGCTGGAGAGATAACAACTTTGATATCCGCGAATTTACCACGACCACCTGATTGTTTTTTGAATACTTCACGGTGCTCAGTAGTACCATTGATAGACTCTTTGTAAGATACTTGAGGAGCACCTTGGTTAACCTCAACTTTAAATTCACGTTTCAAACGGTCGATCAAGATCTCTAAGTGAAGCTCACCCATACCAGAGATTACTGTTTGACCAGTTTCTTCGTCAGTTTTTACAACGAATGTTGGATCCTCTTCAGCCAATTTACCAAGACCAATACCTAATCTATCAACGTCAGCTTGAGTTTTAGGCTCAATTGCCAAACCAATTACTGGCTCAGGGAAAGTCATAGACTCCAATACGATAGGAGCTTTTTCGTCACAAAGTGTATCACCAGTTTTGATGTCTTTGAAACCTACAACAGCGCCGATATCACCTGCCTCAATGAAAGGGATAGGGTTTTGTTTGTTCGCGTGCATCTGGAAGATACGAGAGATACGCTCTTTGTTTCCTGAACGTGTGTTCAATACATAAGAACCTGCATCTAACTTGCCAGAATAAGCACGGATAAAACATAGACGACCTACAAATGGGTCAGTCGCGATTTTGAAACCTAAAGCAGCGAATGGTTCGTTTACAGATGGTTTACGTAATATTTCTTCGCCTGTATCAGGGTTAGTTCCTTTTACAGCCTCTACATCAAGAGGAGAAGGCAATAATTCCATCACCAAATCCAACATGGTTTGAACACCTTTGTTTTTGAAAGATGAACCACACACCATAGGAACGATAGAGTTATCCAATACAGCAGCGCGTAATGCATTTAAGATCTCACGCTCAGTCAATGAATCTGGATCTTCGAAGAATTTCTCCATCAAAGTCTCATCATAACCAGCAACAGCTTCTAATAATTTCTCACGGTATTCAGCAACTTCTTCCAACATATCATCAGGAATAGGAACTTCAGTGAAAGTCATTCCTTTATCATGCTCATTCCAAACGATACCACGGTTGTTGATCAAGTCAACTACACCTTTAAAACTATCTTCTGCACCGATAGGCAATTGCAAAGCAACTGCATCAGAACCTAACATATCTTTAACTTGTTTTACAACTTTCAAGAAGTCAGCTCCTGAACGGTCCATTTTGTTAACAAAACCAATACGGGGTACTTTATATCCATCAGCTAGTCTCCAGTTAGTCTCAGATTGAGGCTCAACACCATCAACCGCAGAGAATAAGAAAACTAATCCGTCTAGTACACGTAACGAACGGTTTACCTCAACCGTGAAATCCACGTGTCCAGGAGTATCGATTACGTTTACTTGGTATTTGTTGTTACGGTAGTTCCAGAAAACGGTTGTAGCAGCAGAAGTAATCGTGATACCACGCTCAGCTTCTTGCTCCATCCAGTCCATTGTTGAAGCACCTTCGTGAACTTCACCAATTTTGTGGTTTACACCTGAGTAATAAAGGATACGCTCAGTTGTTGTAGTTTTACCAGCATCGATGTGAGCAGCGATACCGATATTTCTAGTGAATTTTAAATCTCTTGCCATAATATTTTTAAGCAACTGGCCATACAATGGCCTTATGTGTTTAAATGTAATGTTAAATAAGTACACCGACCTTGATAAAGGATTGTTCTTTTATCGGAGGTCGGTGTAATCATATTTTTTTGAATGTCTTCAAAATTAGAATCTGAAGTGTGAGAACGCTTTGTTAGCTTCTGCCATTTTGTGCGTATCTTCTTTCTTCTTAACAGCAGCACCTTCACCTTTAGAAGCTGAAATGATTTCTCCTGCTAATTTCTCGAACATTGTTTTTTCACCACGTTTGCGAGCGTACGAAATTAACCATTTCATACCTAAAGCAATTTTACGGTCTGGACGAACCTCCATAGGAACTTGGAAGTTTGCACCACCCACACGACGTGATTTAACTTCAACAGCAGGCATAACGTTGTTTAAAGCTTTTTTCCAAGCTTCTAAACCGCTTTCTTGTGTTTTTTGTTCTACTAATTCTACTGCATCGTAAAAAATAGAATAAGCGATGGATTTTTTACCATCTACCATCATATTGTTTACGAAACGTGTTACCTGAACGTCGTTAAACTTTGGATCAGGTAAAATGATTCTCTTTTTCGGTTTTGATTTTCTCATTTTTCTTTCCTCCGTTTAATTATTTCTTTTTACCTTTTGCTGGAGCTGCAGCTGCTTGTCCTGGTTTAGGACGCTTAGTTCCGTATTTTGAACGACGTTGGTTACGACCTGCTACACCTGAAGTATCTAATGCACCACGGATGATGTGGTAACGCACACCTGGTAAATCCTTAACACGACCACCACGGATCAAAACGATCGAGTGCTCTTGTAAGTTGTGACCTTCTCCAGGGATGTAAGCGTTGACCTCTTTACCGTTTGTTAAACGTACACGAGCTACTTTACGCATTGCTGAGTTTGGTTTTTTAGGGGTAGTAGTATATACACGTGTACATACACCTCTTCGCTGTGGACATGAGTCCAACGCTGGTGACTTACTCTTATCAACCAGAGCTACTCTACCTTTTCTAACTAATTGTTGAATAGTAGGCATTTACCTGTTTTTGTTTATAAATTTTGTACCTAAATTATTTTAAGTTCGCAAAGATACTGATTCCCTTTTGAATATGAAATAGTTACTGTATAATATTTAGATTATTTTTTCGAAATAGGACCACTAATTCATCATTACGCTCTCCTATTCCTATGTTAAACTCTTTGTCCTGAAATATAGACAGTCATGAGCTAGTAATTGGTATAGCCTGAATCGAAAGTGATTTTAGACGAATGGCTGTCTCATATTTATTTTCTCTGCATATTACACTTAATAACAGTGTTTTGTCAAAAATTAGTTTTCTACTTGTTTCCAAGTATATTGCTAAGTCTGCATGTTTTTGCGTGCTGTTTGGCAAAGCATTTGATAAACACGGATAAAATTATTTAGTAAAAACAGATAAAGTATTCAAGTTATGAAAATGAAAATGAAATTAATGTATGCGGTTGTATTGGCTTTGGTAACCTTCGCTTTTGTTGGATGTTCGAAAGATGATGATAATACCGTTCCGACAAGTGGCAGTATTGATGCTGCTGTAGGTACTTATAAGGGAAAGTTGGATTTATCAAACACAAACGGACCGATGTTTGATAAAATATTGACGGTTACAAAAGTATCTGACAACACCCTCAAGGTTGAGATTGGAGACAAAACATTAAATATACCGACAAAGGAGTTTAAGGTTATCAATAACATGAACGTATCAATTCAAACAGCAGGCGTTTCTCCTGAAGGGACATTTTTGTTTGATGTTAAAAATAAAACCCTTCTTTGTCAGGGAGAAAAGACAAGTGCAACTGAGGTCTTTTTCACTTTCGAAGGAACGAAACAATAAGTTCAATATTTCTTATACAAATGAAAAAGCGGTATAGACTAAAGTCTATACCGCTTTTTCTGTCATATCCAATCAGACAAGCTTGATAAGCACATTGAACCAATAATTGCAAATTTATTTTTAACTCAACAACGTAAAATCAATCTGCCTCTTATCCAGATCTACTTTCTTCACGCGGATCTGAACCTCATCACCCAACTGGAATTTCTTTTTCTTCCGTTGTCCAATGATTGCATAGTTTTTCTCGTCAAGCACGTAAAAGTCATCGGTAATATCGCGCAAGCGTACCATACCCTCACATTTGTTCTCTTCGATCTCCACATACATACCCCATTCAGTCACGCCCGATACAATACCGGTATATTCGGTGCCAATCTGATCCTGCAAGTATTCTGCTTGTTTGTATTTGATGGATGCACGCTCTGCCTCAGCCGCTTTTTTCTCCATTTGCGAAGAATGCTCAGCCATCTTTTCATAATGCTCCGCATTGACCTTCGTGCCGCCATCTAAATAAAACTGTAATAGACGGTGTACCATCACATCGGGATAACGACGGATAGGGGAGGTAAAATGGGTGTAATAATCGAATGCCAACCCATAGTGGCTTGTCTTCTTCGTTGTGTAGATCGCCTTGGCCATCGAACGTACGGCAAGCGAAGTCAGCATGTTTTGCTCTTTGCTGCCTTCTATTTTAGTCATCAAAGCGTTCAAAGATTTGGCCGTTTCCTTATCAGTCTTGATGGTCAATTTATGGCCAAACCGTGCAGCAAATTGAGAGAAGGTAGTGAGTGTTTCTGGATTAGGCACATCGTGAAAACGGTAGACAAACGTAAGCTTGTTTTTTCCGCGCCCTTGCTTACCGATAAACTCAGCAACCTTACGATTCGCCAATAACATAAAATCTTCAATCAGTTTGTGGGCATCTTTACGGACCTTGGTGTACACCCCCGTAGGTTTGCCATTTTCATCCAACGTGAATTTTACCTCTTCACTTTCAAATGCAATTGCACCATTTTTAAACTTCCGCTCCCGAAGGATATAAGCGAGTTCATTTAATTTCAGAATCTCTTCGCTGAAATCACCCGATCTCGTCTCGATCACCTCCTGCGCCTCTTCATAGCTAAACCGTCTATCCGAGTGAATCACTGTGCGCCCAAACCATTGATCGTGTACATTAGCTTTCTCATCCAGTTCGAAAACGGCTGAAAAACACAGCTTATCTTCATGTGGACGTAAGGAACATACACCATTGGAAAGGCGCTCTGGAAGCATAGGAATAACACGGTCTACCAAATAAACCGATGTGCCGCGACTGAATGCTTCTTTATCTAATTCTGTATCAGGCACCACAAAATGGGAAACATCAGCAATATGAACACCAATCTCATAATTGCCATTCTCCAGTTTCTGAAATGAAATTGCATCATCGAAATCTTTTGCATCTGCGGGGTCAATTGTAAAGGTCGTCACGTTTCTAAAGTCACGTCTTTTCGCGATTTCCTCGTTGCTTATTTCTTCCGAAATATTATTGGCTTCGGCTTCCACTTTTTTCGGGAATTCCAATGGAAAACCAAAGTCGGCCAAAATCGCATTCATCTCGGTATTGTTTTCTCCTTTGGTGCCTAAAACGTGTTTTACCGTCCCAACAGGGTTTTTGCTCCCGCTGGGCCAGTCAATAATCGAAACCACTACTTTTTCTTTATCCTTAGCACCATTCAGGTTATCCAAGGGAATGAAGATGTCGTGCAACATCTTGCGATCGTCGGCAATAAAAAATGCAAAATTATTGGAGATACTGATGGTTCCCGTAAAATCGGTCTTTGCCCTTTGTAGGATTTCAACCACTTCACCTTCTTTTTTACGGCCACCTTTTCTTTTTTCAAAAGTATGTACCTTAACGATATCGCCGTGTAGCGCCTGCCTCAGCTTACGTGGAGCAATATAAATGTCGTTTTCAAATTCGTCATCAGGAATGACATAAGCAGAACCATCGGCGGTCATATCTACCTTCCCTGTGACATACACTTTGAGTTGCTTCAGATTGAATTTGCCTCTATCTACTTCAATAAAAAGCCCGTTCCTTACATTATCATGTAAAATATCGGCGATAGCGACTTTAGAGTCGTTATCTGTGAGGTTCAATTTAGAAGACACTTGTTTATAGTTGAGCGGCTTGTTGTCTGATTTTTCGAAAATATCGACGATCAGTTGTGTCAAGACCTCTTTATATGGATTTTCTTTTTTTGTTTTCATCCAATTTTTTTCTTAATTATTATTTATTTAGTTGTATCGATCCTCAACAACCTTCGGCTTTTCGCTAGCTGCCTGCGGTAATGGATCGCACAAAGCCAGCTTCTGGAAAGCAGCGTGAGAGTGTCGGATAGCAAGATCGATATTACTACAAGGTACAAAAAAAACAGCAGTTGGCACGACAATAACGAGCTAAACGGAGCATCTTCCGATAGCTGATGTATAGACACTTGAACCGACAAATAGTTTTAGATTCGTATAGCCTGATTTATTTTTTGCAATGATTGCACACACCAAGCGCATTAACCGCTATGGCTTCGAGACTAAAGCCTTCAGGTATAGATACCTTCGGTAAAGTCATATCTTCCAGACAGTACACAGAATTGCACACCCGGCAAATAAAATGTACGTGTTGGTCGTGGTGATCATGTTCTGAACAGTTTGTCGAACACATGGCATATGTGGCCGTACCATGTAAGTCAAAGATTTTATGGATAATCCCTTTCTCTTCAAAACTGGCCAGTACGCGGTATAATGTAACACGGTCAATATCCTTGCCCAGTAATTTTTCCAGCTCCGGCTGAGAAATAGCCGAATCTTTACGGGAGATAATTTCAAGTACCTTCAAACGTGGCTGGGTAACTTTTAAACTATTTCGTTTGAGAATTTCTGGATATACAGTGTTGGAATCTTCCATGGATTTTCTTCGTTAAGCCTTAGATCAAATACAAACTAAGAGAAATTTATGGTCATTTACAAGTTTTAAAAACTGTCTGACGAATTTATTCATCGCACTTTTCCCCTTTTACCCTTCGCTGGATGAAACAAAAATTAAATCTTTTTCACTAGTCAGCCGAAGCTTTGATAAGACAAAAATACGGAATCTGATAAAATAAAGAAAACCGATAAGTTTAAGATTTGTGTCATCTTACTTATCGGTTTTGACGCTATATGGAACTATAAATACCTTATTTTCCTGCAGCTTTAGCGTGATCAGCTAAAAATGTAGCCAAACCGCTATCTGTCAATGGATGCTTCAATAGGGAAAGGATCGCCGACAACGGACCTGTCATCACATCAGCGCCAATTTTAGCACATCCTAGAATGTGCGCACTGTGGCGTACAGAAGCCGCTAATATTTGCGTTGGATAGTTGTAGTTATCGTAGATCAAACGGATATCTTCAATCAGCGCCAATCCATCTGTAGAGATATCATCCAAACGACCGATGAAAGGAGATACATAGGTTGCACCAGCTTTAGCTGCCAATAACGCCTGACCCGCTGTGAACACCAATGTACAATTTGTTTTAATACCCTTTTTGCTGAAATATTTAATTGCTTTTACGCCATCTTTGATCATAGGAACTTTAACAACAATCTTATTGTCAAGAGCCGCCAACGCTTCTCCTTCTTTGATCATTTCCTCATAAGTAGTAGAAATAACTTCTGCACTTACGTCGCCATCAACGATCGCACAGATCGCTTTATAATGGTTGATTACGTTTTCATCACCGCTAATACCTTCTTTAGCCATTAAACTTGGATTGGTCGTTACACCGTCTAATACGCCTAAATCTTGAGCTTCTTTGATTTGTTCTAGGTTCGCTGTGTCAATAAAAAATTTCATTGTGTATTGTGTTGAATGATAATTATTTGATTATTCTTTTGTTCAAAATAACAGTACAAAGTTATCGATTATATTCCACTATTGAAGCATCGATTTTCACCTATTGCATCATTATCTTTGCAAAAAAAGAATCTCTTCGGCTAATTTTTTGTTATACTTTATTATAGTATTATCTTTAATGTATGCAGGTTTTCCGTTCGCTCCAATATAGAAATTTTCGTTTACATGTTATTGGACAGGCAATTTCCCTGATGGGAACATGGATGCAGCGTATAGCTATTAGCTGGTTGGTCTATGAAATTACGGGCTCTGTATTCTGGCTCGGTTTTGTCCAGTTCATCTCTTTATTGCCTTCGCTCATCCTTTCGCCATTTATTGGGAGTTTTGTTGATAAGCACAAAAAGTATAAATTGGTTTTGATGACCCAAATTGGTCTCATGATTCAGGCGGGTATTTTGACTTTGGTGGTGTATCTGAAGTGGGAGAGTGTGTTATGGCTTTCCGCATTGGGACTTATACAAGGGATCATTAACTCCTTTGACGTTTTGGGACGACAGTCCCTTATGATGCATTTGATTGGAGATCGCAAAGATCTGCCGAATGCCATTGCCCTGAACTCAACCATTTTCAATGGCGCACGCATGGTGGGACCCGCAATAGGAGGGATTTTATTAAGTACTTACGGCGAACTCGCCTGCTTTGCACTTAACTTTATTAGTTTTGTCCCTGTCATCATTACGCTATTGATGATGCGGGTCGACGAAACTCATGCTCAGCTGAGCAAGGGGACCAATTGGGAAGGCTTGGTCGAAGGTTTTCGCTATCTCAAACGGTCGCCACATATCTCTTCGCTGATTATCATCATGACCTTTTCCAGCCTGATTGTCATTCCCTACACGTCGTTGCTACCGGCCATAGCCAAAGAAATGTTTCACGGTGATGAACGCACCTTTTCCTGGTTTGAAAGTGCAGCTGGATTGGGAGCTATGATTGGTGCCTTTAATATGGCACGTTTAAAATCTGGTACCAATTTGCGGTATCAGGTGATGGGAGCTGCCGCACTGATGGGCATGGCATTGTTGCTTCTAGCGCATTCTAGCATGCTTCAGATGGCGCTCGTATATGTCATGTTGGTATCTTTTGCGATGATGATGCAAACGTCAAGTATCAATACCTATATTCAGACCCACGCCATACCGATTTATCGTGCCCGCGCGATCTCTTATTACGTGATGGCCTTTCAGGGGATTTTCCCGATCGGCACATTGATGATCGGTTCGCTGGCCAGCTATTGTGGCCTGAGGATAACATTATATGCGATGGGCGGGCTAGGTATTATGATAGCAGTCGTTTATTACGCTTATCTCCGGTTCCACATCCAAAAACGTTTATTTAAGTTTTAGCTTTCGGCTCCGTAATTTTAGGGTGCGCTTGGCATAATCGATGACAGCACCATAGTCTGCAAAAATATCTCCCCCCAATACGCCAATCACTGGATCTAGATTCATCTGTTCGTAGGCATAATTAATGGAACTTAAGTCCAATACCGCAGTGTTTAGTTTGTTGATCTCCCATTCGCCAATTTTCAGGCTTGGAATTGCTAGGTTAAAGCTTTCCATTGAATTAGTACCAAGCCCTGTCGATAGTGTTTCAGATGGTTCAAGCTTCAATTGATCCTCTAAAAGATGGCCCAATTGTGTTTTATCAAATACAGTTTTAGAAGCACCTGTATCAATCACCATCTTGAATGAACGACTATAAATTTCTACATCAACCAAAATGTGTGTGCCTTGGCCTTGTAAATCCAATAATTGAAATGGTACTGTTGTCATACCTCCAAACATAGCCAAAAAATCCATCAAAAAAGAAACTTTCCGCCGCCTTTTCAACGTTTTCAGGTAGGGACGCAGGTTTACGACATGGAAAGACACTACAGGAAAGATAATAGATCTGAAGGAGAGGAGGCAGCGAAATAGGCTGTTATTCGCGTACAACAGCCTATTATTTTGTCGCCTATAGGGCTTTAATTTCTTTTAATACATTATTCATGTTGCGGACTGCTTCCGCGCTTTTGCGGAATTTTTCTTCGTCCTCTTCATCCAAATGAAGTGGTACGATCCGATCCCAGCCTTTTTTATTGATGATAACGGGTACGCCAAGCGTAATATCTTCTTGGCCAAATTCACCTTCCAAATAAACGGATGCCGTAAATAATTTGCCTTGGTCACGGACAATGCTTTCAACAACTGCAGCAGTTGCCGCGCCCGGCGCATACCATGCTGATGTTCCGATTAGGCTGGTTAATGTAGCTCCTCCAACCATGGTTTTGTGGATTATTTCATTCTGCTCTTCCACGGTAAGGAAGTCAGTCACTGGAATACTGTTCCACGTGGAGTGCTTAATCAGCGGAATCATCGTCGTATCGCCATGACCACCAATGACTATCGCATTAAGATCCGCAGCGGAAGCATTCAGTTTATCGCTTAATTGATATTTAAATCGGGCCGAATCCAAGGTTCCACCCATACCGATAATCCTATTTTTGGGTAAGCCACTTGACTTCAAGGCCAGATAAGTCATGGTATCCATTGGATTGGAAACGATGACAATGATAATATCAGGAGAATGTTTCACTAAGTTCTCCACAACCGACTTGACGATATTCGCATTTGTCCCGATTAATTCTTCACGTGTCATTCCAGGTTTACGTGGAATGCCCGACGTAATCACAGCAACAGTAGAACCAGCAGTTGAAAGATAATCATTCGTTACCCCCTTGATTTTTGATTCAAAACCCAATAAGGCTGCGGTTTGTGCCATATCTTGCGCTTTGCCTTCTGCAAAACCTTCTTTAATATCCAACAATACAATCTCCTCTGCGACATTCCGACGGATTAAATTGTCCGCTGTAGTAGCTCCTACAGCTCCAGCACCAACAATAGTTACTTTCATATGTACTTTATTTGTTTATTTATGCGCTAATTATCCGATCAAGCCCAGGTTGCCTTATGGCAGCTTTATGCCATATAGTATATCCAGCTTATCCTCATCCGTGCTTGTATCTCAATGCTGCATGGATATTTCCTGAACATGTATTTGGATCAAAAAATAATTCTTGAATTTAATCAATTATTGTCAGTAAATCAATGCCGGCCGTGGGAATAACTCGTTTTTTGACATAATAAAGGGTGCCAGGATTTCATCCTGAGTTAAAAACACCCGATAACATCGTTCCAAGTGTATGACCTAGGTAAAATGACCACAAAAAACACCAGGCTTGAATGAATTTCAAGCCTGGTGTTACTAGGGCGTAAGCCGAATCGGTCGCCTAGAATGGATAGCCGATGGCTAAGTTGAACATCAAGTTGTCTTTACGCCATTTAGAACTTCCAAAGTCAATATCGCTAAAAACCCAACGTTCTCCTTTTGGAAGATAGGGGATACGGAATGGTATGGACATATCGGTACGGACAATCAGGAAAGTGAAGTCGAAGCGTAATCCCGCTCCACCGCCAACTGCTAATTCATTTAAGAAATCTTTACTAAATTTGCCGCCTGGCTTGTTCACATCCGCTCGCTGCAACCAGACATTTCCCGCATCAATAAAGGCGGCCCAATGAACAAACCCCGCTAATTTTGCTCTATATTCCGTATTAAGTTCCAATTTAATGTCGCCCGTTTGATCCGCAAAGAAAAGTCCATTGCTCAACTTTTCAGGGGCAACTGTTCCCGGACCAATAGCGCGGGCACCGAAAGCACGGATACTATTAGGGCCCCCAACATAATACTGTTTTAAATAGGGAAGGGAGCGGGAATTGCCATAAGAATAGCTCAAACCCAAACTTACCCGCGAAGCAAGTTGTGAATTCTCCGATAACTTTAAATAATGTCTACCATCGCCACTGATCTTGATATATTGTGAGAAATAAGCGTCAAACAATTTGAACGTTTTCCCTTTATTAAAATCTGCTCCTTTGATCAGCCCAAGTATGTTTCCCGACAGGTCCAAGTTGCCTTTGAAATAAAATGTATTTTTCAAATGCTGCTTCATGGTGTTTTGAAACGTAAAGTTGTAGTTTGGACCAATGGTAAACTGCGGGTCTATGGCATGTCGCAGTGCAGGAATGGTATCCATTTGTTTTTGGTAGTTTTCCGAAATGCCTTTAGGCTGAACATAAGTAATCTCCATTAAAGCGAGATCATGCTGCTTCTCTTCAGACTCTTGCCAGATATAACCGTAATCCAATGCGATCGAATTTAGTGTATAAGCTTTGCGGCGATTTAAAAACTCATAGCGCCCCTTGATATAAGTCTTCGGAATAAAGCGCCGAGATGGCGAAACTTTTCCAAAAGGAGACAATATGCGAGGAAAAGTCAATGTCGCCTCCATCCCGTAGCGGTAATAACTCGAATTGAGGTCGGCCGATCCTCCCGTCTGGGTCTCATAACCGCCGAATACATTAAAGCTCAGTTGCTCGGCACCTTTAAATGCATTTCGTAAGGTCCAGTTGACATTCACCTCAGTACCATTGTATACCGAAGCCATTTTTCCTAAAAGCTCCACCCGAAGCGACTTTTTGGGTAATGGGGTCAAGTAATAGTAGACATCCAGCGCGTTGGGCACTTCTTTGCTGTCGACAAAATTGTTTTTTACAAATTTCCAGCTATTGAGATTTACCAAATGACTGATGGTCTGATTGTGGGCATTACGGTTGTATATATCGCCCCGTTTAAAGAAGATATGGTTCGCAATAACAGGCTTCCGGTAAAGATGCTGACGGTCTATAAAATAATAGCTGCTATCGTATAGTTCGGCATTCCGCGTTGATCGCTGATAACCAGAGCTTGTTTCCGTATAGTTCGGGAAAATGTAAATTTTATTGATCTTGGATGGGACTTTCGCCTGCGCCGGTGTCTCTTTTTTAACTGTAACATACATATCCACCTTGTTATTCCGGTTCGAACTGTCTACCTGAACCAAGATGTAATCTGGGCTGAAATAATAATAGCCTTTATTTTTAAGATCATTATCGATGCGGTCACGCTCATTTAAGATAACATCTAAACTGTAGTTCTTTCCTACCTGTAAGAGACTTTGGTCAGAACTCGAACGAATATCTTTCCCTAATTGACTGTTGCTGTCAACATCAAATGTAACGGACTGTATGCGATATATCAGATTGGGCTTGGCAGTATAATTAATCGTTGCTTTTTTGTTTTCAACTAATGTATCGGATCTCACCTCTGCATTAAAGAAACCAAAATTTTCAAGACGGTTGCGCAATAGATTTTCATTATATTCTCGATTGACATCCCGCAACAACACCGGTTCTTCACCAATTTTCTTGAAGAATTTTTTTATGATGTTGTTCCCGACTGAATCTGCAGCCATATTATTAAAATATAGCTTGAAAGGTATGCCTGCCAGTCGTTTATTCGGTTTGGGCATCAGGGCCTCTTCCAGGCGGGTTGATATCTTTTCTTTGTTTTCCTTAGAAATGGTGTCCGACTCAACGATGACATTCCCCTTCACATATAAGCTTTCTCCTTCTTTCAGATTTTTGGTTGACGAACAGGAGGCTATGAATGCAACGAATGTTACTATTCCAACACTATACTTTAATCTAACCCGCATGATAACTCCTTTCCTCATCTTCATTTTTTATAGCTGTTGTTCTGATGGTATCTAAATTTGATTTTGGACCATTGCTTGTTGGTGATTTTTTGCCAGAGTCCAATTGCTGTTTACGCTTCTCTTGTTCTCTTTCCTCCATACGTTTTCTGTATGCTGGACTATGTAGCATCAAACTGTCACGGATGACGGTGCGAACGCTATCACGATAGACTGAGTCGGTTTCCATGCGCTCCACATCGAACCGTTTTCTGAAACTCTTGCTGTTCGTATCATAGTACTCTTTGAGTTTTTTTGAACTCATCCAGATTTCCTTAAACCTGTTGTAATCCATATTGATGATAAATCCAATGCCTGTCTCTACATATTGACCCTGTAGTGTGACCTGATATTGATTCTTACGGTATACCCGTGCAAAATAACGGCCGTCTTGTGAAAGCTGATAATCCAATTGGATATCTCCCGCGATATTATTGGCAGTCTCTCCAGGTCGCGTGTTTCCTTCCACTTCAAAATTAGAACCAATAGTAATTTTTAAACGATCATTTAAGAGCATTTTCGATACACCTATATTCAGGTCCGTACGGGTTTGTCCCGCTCCTGTAGCATAATCTTCTTCTGAGGTTAAGTTAAAATCCAGTTCTACTCCTGTAATAAGTTCGGAAGCCAAGCGGTTCAACTGACCACTCAGGAAGGAACTGATACTATTTCTCACAATAGCTTCGGTACCACCACCACCTGAAAGACTCTCAAATGGATTGGTCGACATAAAGCGCCCCAACACAATCAATGAAAAGACCTGCTTGTTGAGTTCAGACGGATTTTCACGTAGCGTCGTCAATGCATTGTTTACCTTGCTGATTACATCTTGCGAAACAACCGAGTTGTTTTCGTCCAGGTCAATATCAAAATTCAGTTGCGGCTGAAACAATTTGTCTGTAATCTTTAGTAAGACATTGAACGGAATACGTTGCTTATACAGATTGGCATTTTCTGAACCGAGTTGCGTCGCTACAAGCTCTAAAGTCGGTGCTTTGGTCGTATATGCTGCCGTGATATTCAGCTGGGCATCCAATGGATCGCCATTCCAGGTAATGGTGCTTCCTTTGCGGAACGTAAAATCTTTCTTCACAGGGCCAAAACTAAATGAATAGCTTCCTTTGTCAACGGTAAAGGTTCCAGACAAAGTTATTTTGCTACTGGCATCGATACCTGCATTCAGCTCGGCTTCTCCCTGTATATTCAGGGCATCCTGTGAACCGGCATCCAAAAGGATTTTAAATTTAGCATCCTTATCTGTTTGAAGGTTGAGGTCCACATCGATCCCCGTTAAACGGGTGACAGTCATGGAATCTAATTTGGCAAAAACATTCGCTCTTGTTGTATCCCGCTTATCAACAAATTCAACCACTCCTTTACGATCGGCCATCCCTGGATCATCGTTTGGCATGACAAAGGTAAAATCGGTATCATCCAGCACTTTGATTGTACCGTCCACGATAGGCTTATCGAGATTTCCGCGAATACGCAGATTCGAAGTAAGATACATTTTACCATAGAACATGTCATTATCGCTTTGTGTTGAATTGAGCACTTCAAAATTGTCCGTATTGACGTTGAGATTAAAATCAAAATCAGTATACGTTGTCGTGGCTATGGATCCTGTCAGCTTGGCAATATTTCCCTTCTTGTCTTCTAAGGCAAATTTGGGAAAGGTGATGCCCCGCTCATCTAAATGAATTGTTTCATCTTTGGCTTTAAAGAGTGCATTTAGCATGGCAATATTAAATTGTGCATCTTTAAATTTAACATCGCCCTTAATGAGCGGTGTAGATGGTGATCCTGTTATTTTCAATTGGCCTTCAAGATTTCCTTTCGAATCTTTAAGATATCCGAGGCTGAATGCTTGCACGGTCTGCATGGAAAGCGGCGCAATATCTAAAGTGAAATCTAAGCGAGCTTCTCCCTGAGGAGGATTCACAAAATCACCATTTAAGACAACGTTGTTGCCATTCTCGGTAATGCTTATATTGGCATTGTACGTATTTTCTTTCTCATTGTTAACCTTAATATTGACATTCCCAACGGTATCCTGTCCGATGTAAAATTTATTGATAACAAGATCCGATACAAATACAGGGCTGCTCTCCAGACGTGATATGGTCGCCTGACCATTAATTCCACCCCCGAGCTCTACTGTTTCGCTCTCCAGCATTTTACTTAATGTCTCAATCCGGAAATTCTTGAACGCTATGTTTATCGGTGAATTAAGGACACTATCTTGTGAAGATATACTAAGCTCTTGTCCCTTATTGCTTAAGATAAATTCATTGGCCTGGATCCCTGTACTTCCAAATCTGAGCACATTGTTTGGATTTATTGTCCATTTGTCGTAATTCAGCATTAAGCCATCCTGCAGCAGGCTAAAAACAAATGCCCCATTATCAACACGCATATTTGCGCCAAGATGATACTGTTCTTTCTCTTTCTTATCTTTTATCCAGAGGCCAAAATCCAGATTGTTTTGGATGACTTTACCACTGAATACGGTATTCACTAGTTCAATATTGCTTACCTTAATTTTATTGATCAATGCCGAGTAATATAGTGTACTGTCGAGTGTATTGATATCTAAGGTAACGTTATTTATTTCAGTGCCATTATAGATTATTTTCGGTGCATCCAGCTTGGCGAGAATCGTTTTTGATTGGCTGTTGAACATACCATCCAAAGTGATATCCGACATTGCTGTCAGTTCTGGTAAGAAATCTCTAATGAACTTCGTTCGGGTCAGCTGGGCTGAAAACTCAATGTTCTGCGGCTCGTATTTTGGCACTTTAACAGCTTTTCCCGGCTGGTAGTATACCTGTAGGATATCTTGAATAGCATTCTGCAATTCCAGAATTTTATATTTACCAACTAGATGAGCATTTAAAAAGTCAGATTTTAATAGCAATAAATTACGGCTGGTATCGGCTTTTGCTATAAGCGAAATGCTGTCTAAAGAATAATATGCACCACTGTAAAAGATGGAGGAATTGGTAATATGTGCTGCACCATTTAAAAAATTTGGATCGGCTGAACTGAAATTTCCGACGAGTTTACCCTGGTATTTGAACTCATCGTCCATCAACTTTAAATTTTTAAGATTAATGGTATCTACCTGAAGCTCAAAATCCACCTGTGGATACTTAGACTTCATATTCGCTGTTGCATTTAACTTCAATTGAATATTTGGATCAGGGCTAACCACAGCGGCTTTAATATCTCCTTTGTCTGCGGTCAGGTTCATGTCGATGTTCTGATACCGATAACCCATGGCGTCCATTCGGTTTACTTTACCATCAAAGTTGGCTACAAGCTTTTTAGGATCGGTTCCATGACCTTTAATTTTCCCCTCAAATGAAAGTATGCCTAAGGTACTGTCCATTTTCATGATCTTACCAATGTCAAAATCACGGATACTTACATAAGCGTCGTAGGTCGTATCGCGACCTATCATGCCCACTTTACCATTAAACTTAGCCGTTCCTTTTTCTGTTACCAGCGAAAGATTGGTGTTAAAGGCGTTCATTCCACCTTTAAAAGTTCCGGTGAGTCCGATCGTATTGGGCAATTCAATTCCGCTAGGCAGCATTTTTTTTGAAACTAGCTTCTCGATATCCGAGCGTCCGGTAGTCAATTTTTTTAAATTAAGATCCATAGACATTTTATCCACCTCGGGAAGCCCCCTTAAACGTAGGCTTGCAATGAGACGTGTATTGGATAAGGTTTGAAAATCAATTGCTGGAATATTCAGATCATTTAACTTACCCACAACACGTCCATCGATAGCAAATTTTTTGTCCATCAAGGGTTTCATCACCTGCATGGTATCCAAAAAAGGGGCAAAATAGTAAATGTCGCGCATATCGACATGACTCTTTTTGATGGTTGCATTGACGTAGAGAAGTTCCGGTTTTTTGGCAACAATATCCAATGATGGATAGGTGACTTTTACGTAATCCCGTAGGAGAGTACGTGGAGTTTCGGCATACAGATTTTTGATTTCAGTACCGGTATTTGTGTACTTAAAATCTCCCTTTAATTGTTTGATCACAAAACCCGAGTGATCTGACGTTATGAGTTCTTTCAACGATCCACTGATTGAGTCGGCACTGTAGTAAAGATCACTTAAGCTGGTTTTCATACCCGCAATCTTCATGTTAAAGTAATCAAAACCCTTCATTCGCGCCTGATTGTCGTCGCGGTAAGCTAAACTTGTATTGTTGATCTGAATATCTTTGGCCGATACAATCCAGTTTACTTTGGTCGTATCTGCTGTAGATTTAGCTGAGCTGTTTGCTTTTTTTAGAACCTTTCCAAAGAGCACACTGTTGTCCGAACCGTCGAGGCTGATTGTTTGAATATCCACAACTTCTTTGTTCAGGTCGATCTTGTTAATGTCTGCGTGAAGATTTTTGACATAAAACTTGGTGTTCAAGAGGCTGGACTGATCTTCATAACGCACGAAGATATTAGTCAAGTCTGCGATCTGTATGCCAACATCAGGAAGCAATGTGGTTGTTTGAGCCGTTTTATCCGTAATGCCAAAGTCCTCAACAGAGGGCGCCGCGCCGTCAACCATCGGCCGCCATTGTTTGATGGTAGCACTCAGACCATCGATCTTCACTTTGGGAAGATTGAAAGCCATATTTTGTGTCAGATCAAACTTCTTGATGTTGGTATTTAAGCTGTTGAGATATACGTCAGCGCTTGTTCCAATCACATCATCGGTATAGACAATATGAAATTTATCAAATTTTACTTTATCGAGGTTGAATAGGAGTGCTGAACTGCTGTCGGCAGTTGGATTGCTTTCTTTTTGTGATGCAAATGCTTTGACAATATAATCAAAGTTGAACGAACTATCAGGTAATGTACGGCGAATTTTCGCGGTGATACCTTCTGCTTCTATACTTTGAATTTCAACAGTATTTTTTAGCAGTTTCAGCATATTGATATCTACCGCTATCGATTTTCCAGCAGCCAATGTATCCTTGCTTTGGTCCGCTAAATAGATATCCTGTAAAACTAGTTTCTTCGGAAAATCGATATTGATGTATCCTATTTTAACGGGGGTGCCGATTTTGCCTTCAACATATTGAGTTACTTTTCCGGCAATATAATTCTGAACCGATGGTAGTCGAATTAGAAACACAATTAGAATCGCAAGCGCAATTATTACTCCAATAATCCACAAGATTGTTTTGAAAGCAACTCGGGTAAATCTGTTCAACGTATAATTTGATTTAAGTATCTATTAATAAAAATTAAAACGGGAAAAAGTTACATCAAATAATTGACCAAACCAGTATAGCTACATAAAGTTTTTTATTTTTTAATTTTATGTTAATAAAAACATTTAATACCTATTAATTTGTCAAAAAATAGGTGTTAAATAACAATAAATCTGCTATGCTGAACGAGCTCGTTTGTCTAACAATGAGGCAATCATACAAGCAATTTTTTATACTTTCCCCAGTTTTCGAAAACTACCCAAACCCAGATGATAAAAAGTACAGCCCAAATAATTAATCCCTGTTGACTATAGAAAATCATATTATGGGTAAAAATCCCAATAAGAATCGGGAAGATGATCAAAGCACCCAACGTTCGTGTCTTTGTGAAAATAAATAGTAAACCGCCAATGAGCTCGATAATTCCAACCAGTGGCATTAGCCATTTTATAGTGTTAAAAGCCTCAAATACCTTTTTCATGTCCATATCCATTGGTGGAGCAGGCATATAATGAAAAAGTTTATCCAGACCCGCATGAATGAATAGCAAGGCGAACAAAACACAAAGTATATTTTTTAAGATTTTCATAGCAGGCAATCTGAGTTGATTAGTTCACTGTTATTGTGGTTGGTGGATCCGTACTGTTGTCTCCGTTGTTGTTGTCGTCCTTTTGGCTATTGCGTTCCACAGTAATGGTACACTCTGTAAGTAATGCTGCTACTGCTCCAATCGCTGCAAAAACAGGCGCTAAGATCAAGCCTATGGCTCCAACTGTCACAGGAAAGCTCATGATCTCCTTTCCATGCTTGTCCGAGATAGTAATTTTGTTTACGTTGCCCTCCGCAATAATTTCTTTGATTTTCTGCAAAAGGTTTTCACCGTTAATCTGAAATGTTTCTTTAAATCCCATATTAGTATAATTTAAGTTCACTATTATAAAGTTATTCATTTTTTACAGAATTAGGATAAACTTTCCGGTATTGTTCCACTCGAAGTCAATTTTAAACTACAGCGGAATCGCTTGCGAAAAAAAACTACCTTATTTATGAAACTCTTTTAGAGAATCCTTGAAATGATACAACCAGTACTAACATGGGAATTTACCCCGCTTACCGTTCATAAATCAGTGATACCAGCTCCAGTCTTCGCACGCTCATTTGTCGGATATACTTCGTACTCGTACGGTATTTCTTCGGTCACAACCGAGCAAGCACCGAATAAACACCGAGCAAGTACCGAACGAACGCCGAAGAAAGGGCGAAGGAAGGGCGAATTTCGCGTTAACAAAAAAAGGTCCCGTGGATTACACGGGACCTGATCAGCTGTATTGTTTAGGTATTATCCTAATGCCAGTAAACTTTCTTGCAAGATTTTAATCTTAGCTTCTGCATCCGCTTTTTTGCTTTTCTCGTTTTCGACAATTTCAGGTTTAGCATTTTGCACAAATCGTTCATTGGAAAGCTTTTTGTCTACAGATACAAGAAAACCTTTTAGGTATTCCAATTCTTTCTCGATACGCTCACGTTCAGCATCCGCATCAATATTATTTTCCAACGTAACATAACATTCGTCTTTGCCGGCAAGGAAACTTGCTGCACCAGTTATTTTCTCGGAAACAAAAGTCACACCCTCCAAGTTTGCAATCTTGGTGATGATAGCAATATATTGCTCCAGGTTGACGTCCGATTGTTGATTGATCGCTAACGGTAAAGCAACTTTAGGGGAGATACCTTTAGAATTGCGAATATTCCGAACTTCCGAAATAATCTGTTGAGCGATAGCGAAATCTTTGATCAGTTGCTCATCAAAATCATTCGCTGTAGGATAAGGGGCTACGATAATGCAATCTTTCTCGTCTTTCACACCGAACAGTTCGTCATGCCACAATTCTTCTGTTAGGAAAGGCATGAAAGGATGCACCAATGTGAGGATACGTTGAAAAAATGATTTTACTGTTGCTAAGGTTTCGCCAGAAATAGGGCAGCCATAAGCCGGTTTCACTAATTCTAGGTACCAAGCACAGAAGTCATCCCATACCAATTTGTAGGTTGTCATCAATGCATCTGATAGACGATAGTGTTTGAAGTTTTCTTCGATATCGACCAGAGCTTGATTTAACCTTGCTTCGAACCAAGATGCCGAAATCTTATCTGAATCTGAAGCCGGAGTAGCTGTAATTTCCCAGCCTTTAACCAAGCGGAAAGCATTCCAGATCTTATTGGCAAAATTACGTCCTTGTACACAGAGTTCAACATCGAATGGAAGGTCATTACCTGCCGGAGCAGTCAATAACATCCCCATTCTAGTCGCATCGGCACCGTATTCGTTCATCAAATCAATTGGATCAGGTGAGTTGCCCAGCGATTTGGACATTTTGCGGCCGAGTTTGTCCCGTACAATCCCAGTAAAATAAACATTTTCAAAAGGCAATTGTCCGCGGAATTCATATCCTGAAACGATCATACGTGCTACCCAGAAAAAAATGATGTCTGGGGCAGTGACTAAATCTTGCGTAGGGTAATAGTAGTTGATTTCTGCATTTTCTGGTTCGTTTATACCATTGAAGACTGAAATTGGCCATAGCCAAGCTGAAAACCAGGTATCAAGCACATCCTCATCTTGACGTAGATCGGTCAATTGAAGCGTTGCATTACCTGATTTTTCCTGCGCTAATACAAGTGCTTCTTCAACGGTTTGTGCAACCACAAATTCTTCGTTGCCCTCGCCATAGAAATATGCCGGTATTTGGTGGCCCCACCACAATTGTCTTGAGATATTCCAGTCGGTCACATTCTCCATCCAATTGCGGTAAATATTTTTGAATTTTGTCGGATGAAATTTGATGGTATCATCCATGACATTATCCAAAGCCGGTTTTGCAAGGTCTTCCATTTTAAGGAACCACTGATTGGAGATTTTGGGCTCGATCACCGCACCTGTTCGCTCTGAAGTCCCAACATTATTGGTATAGTTCTCGACTTTTTCCAATAACCCTTTTTCCTCAAGCTCTTTCTCAATTTCTTTCCGGACTTTAAAACGATCCATACCAGCGTAATGCAGGCCATTGTCGTTTAGTTTTGCTTCATCGGTAAAGATGTCGACAAATTCCAAGTTGTGCTTTTTGCCGAGCGCATAGTCGTTTACATCGTGTGCTGGAGTAACTTTTAGACAACCGGTACCAAACTCCAAATCTACATATTCATCTTCAATGATGTTCACTTTTCTGCCTACGATCGGTACAATGACTTGCTTTCCTTTTAACCAGGTGTAGCGTTCATCGTCGGGATTGATACAGACCGCTGTATCACCAAAAATTGTTTCGGGACGGGTTGTTGCAACAACAATGTATTGATCAGTACCGTCAACCTGATATTTTAGGTGATATAATTTACCATTTTTCTCTTTATAAATAACTTCTTCGTCGGAAATATTTGTTTTTGCTTCCGGATCCCAATTGACCATGCGGTAGCCCCGATAAATCAATCCTTTATTATACAGATCCACGAATACGCGGATAACAGATTGATACAATTCTGGGTCCATCGTAAAGCGCGTGCGATCCCAGTCACAGGAAGCACCAAGTTTTTCCAATTGTTTCAGAATAATACCACCATATTTCTCTTTCCATTCCCAAGCGTGCTTTAAGAAATCTTCGCGGGATAACGATCGTTTGTCAATTCCTTGTTCTTTCAACATAGCGACGACCTTGGCTTCAGTAGCAATGGAGGCGTGATCCGTACCCGGTACCCAACAGGCGTTTTTTCCTTGCATACGTGCCCGGCGAATCAAAACATCTTGAATGGTATTATTTAGCATATGCCCCATGTGCAACACCCCAGTGACGTTTGGAGGAGGCATCACAATCGTGTAAGGTTCACGTTCGTCTGGGGTAGAACGGAAAAATCCGTTCGCTTTCCAATAGCTGTACCATTTTTCTTCAGCTTCTTTTGGATTATAAGTTTTCGCTATGCTCATTTTAAATTTTCTATTCAAACTTTTAAGGAACACAAAAGTAAGTATTTCTATGTTATTTTCCTTAGGTATCAGCTGATCTTGTGCGCAAACAAAAAGATGCTATCCATCACGTATCGGCAATTCATTCAAACACCATCCTCCTTTGGCAGAAGAGTTTGCTATTTATGCGGTATTCTATCTCAGGATACTTTATAATTTTTTAATCTTTTATTCATATTACTATGTAATTAGCCTGTATTTCATTTAAATTAATGTAAATTTGCCTGTTTTATTTTTACGCGAAAGAATGCAACGATTTGCTAAAGAGTTGAGAGCTTTAACACAGTATTTTCTATTCTGGTTAATTATCTGTTTTATAGATAGATTGATTTTTGTTACTGCTTTTTTTGAGAAAATTGGTTTTTCCAATATTACAGAGGTTTTCAGAATTTACTATCATGGCCTCAATTTGGATTTCTCGGCTGTTTCTTATATATGTGCACTACCGTTCCTTGTGTATTGTATATTAAGTTTTTTTCCAAAGCTCAAACCCAAAAGGCGGATCTTGGATATCTATACCATCATTGTGCTGGTTTTGTTTTTTGTGACAAGCTTTATCAACATCAATATCTATCGGGAATGGGGCGACAAGATCTCCAAACGCGCTATCGATTCTTTTTTGGCCTCACCTTCAGGGGCTGTAGCTTCGGCAGAAGCCACACCGGTATTTCTCCCCATCGTCGGCATGCTGATCGGCATATTGTGTGGCTATTTTTTGTACCGCTGGATGTTTAAAAAGGTGTTTTTTTTCAATATCACATCTCCGGTCGGTAATATCTTTAAATTGGTCGTCGGAATTTTTGTTCTCTTCACATTTATTCGCGGTGGTTATGGGCGGGCAACATTAAACCCCAGTAAAGCTTATTATTCGGAAGATACCTTTTATAACCATGCGGCAGTCAATACGCAATGGGCTTTTTTACGCGATTTCTTTGCTAAAAATACCAAACTGAAAAACCCATATAGTTACTATAGCGATCAGAAAGAGATCGCAGAGAAACTACGGCCTGCCTTTCAGCATCAGCCGGATTCGGCGGTTCAGGTGCTTACAACGACTCGGCCCAATGTGGTCTTTATTATGTTAGAAAGTTTTGTCGGCGACCTTATCCAGTCCCTCGGGGGGGAGAAGGGAATTACACCACACATGGAAGAGTTGATCAAAGGGGGGATTTTGTTTGACCATATTTACTCTGCTGCTGATCGATCTGACAAAGGAATGGTGGCGATATTGAGTGGCTTTCCTGCACAAGGGCCTGAAAGTATTATTAAATATATTGATAAGCATGAAAATATGCCTGCAATTGGGCAGGAGCTCGATCATGCAGGTTACGAAACATCTTTTTACCACGGTGGACAAAGTGAGTTTTACAATTTTAAATCGTATATGCTCACCCATGGGATCGCTAGAGTTGTCGATAATGCTAATTTTGGCTTGGATGCTGAACGTGCCTCTTGGGGGGTATACGATCATGTGGTGTTTAATCGGATGATCAAGGACTTTAAAAAGGAAAAACAGCCTTTCTTTTCGACGATCTTTACCTTGGTCAACCACGAGCCATTCGATTTGAAAAATGGTTATAAATTTGGCAATGCTACCAATGCAGATAAGTTTAGAAGCACAGCATATTATACGGATTCAGTGGTGTATGACTTTATCGCTAAAGCCAAAAAGGAAGCTTGGTATAAGAATACTCTTTTTGTTATTGTAGCTGATCATGGACACCGCCTTCCTTCAGAAAAATGGGAACTATTTCATCCCAATCGGTTTCATATTCCATTGATTTTTTTCGGAGATGTTATCAAGCCCGAGTTTCGGGGGAAAATTTTCAGCAGAATTGGCAACCAGACAGATTTAGCTGCAACGTTATTGACACAATTGAAACTTCCAACCGAACGTTACCATTGGAGCCGGGATTTGTTCAATCCAACCACACCTCAAATTGCCTTTTATAATTCCAAAGATGCCTTTGGAGTAATTACTCCAGAGCAAGCGGTTTCTTTTGATAACGTGGGAAGGATAATCAACTATAGGTCGAACAAGGAATATCCAGTAAGCAAAACAGATAGTTTGTTGAATATCGGTAAAGCGTATTATCAAGACGTATATCGTGAATTTTTAAAATATTAGGACTATGAAATTAAAAGGAGTACTTGCACCGTATTTTGCTGTCGCAATTCGTTTTATCTTTCTTTTGGTCATTTATGCGTTGTTAAGATTGGGGTTTTATGGCAGCAATGCCTCCTTATTTCCGCACGTCGATGCGGGTAAGCTCCTGGTGATGTTTGCCGGTGGTGTGCGTTTCGACATTGTAGCACTGCTCTATTTAAATATTCTTTATATTGTAATGATGACTGTCCCGGGACCGTTTAAGGATAACCGGATTTATCAGCAAGTTGCCAAATGGATATTCGTTGTGGTCAATTCAATCGGAATAGCCTTGAACCTGATTGATTTTGCCTATTATCCCTTTACACTCAAAAGAACCACGGGCACAGTAATCGATCAATTTTCAAATGAATCTAACTTGGTGAAGCTAGCCTTTGATTTTTGTTTGGACTATTGGTATCTTATCGTACTATTGGCTCTTATCGTGTATGGCCTGATGAGATCCTATCAGCTTATTCAGCTGGAAAAGATCACGAAATATAACTGGAAGTCATTTTTGATCCAAGTACCTTTGTTTCTATTGACCGCCTTTCTTTTCATCGGCGGGGTACGTGGAGGATGGGCCCATAGCACGCGTCCCATTACGTTAAGCAATGCCGGAGATTATGTGGAAACTCCAGAGGAAATGAATATCGTACTGAACACGCCATTTAGTATATTAAAAACATTAAAGGCTGTCAGTCTTAAACCGGTGCATTATTATTCCGAACAGGAGCTTCAACAGATATACAATCCTATTCATCTACCCAAAAAGGAACAGCCTTTTACAAAGAAGAATGTCGTCGTTCTGATTTTGGAAAGTTTTGCAAAAGAGCATTTTGGTGAATTGAACAAAGATATTCAAGGTGGAAAGTACAAAGGTTACACGCCTTTTTTGGATTCATTGATCCGCCATGCGTACACTTTTACAGATACGTATGCCAATGGGCGTAAGTCAATTGATGCATTACCATCCGTGATTACCGGCATTCCTTCGATAGGTGAACCTTTTGTACTTTCGATATATTCGGGCAATGAAACCACGAGCTTAGCGAAGCTGTTGGGTAAGAAGGGGTATGAGACGGCATTTTTCCACGGCGCACCTAATGGAAGTATGGGATTTTCGGCTTATATGAAATTGGCCGGCATTCAGCATTATTTTGGTAAGAATGAATATAACAATGATGCGGACTTTGATGGCATATGGGGAATTTGGGATGAACCTTTTTTGCAGTTTGTAGCAAACAAGATCAATACTTTTCATCAGCCATTTTTCGCCAGTTTCTTCTCATTATCCTCACATCATCCCTTTAAAGTACCCGAAAAATATCAGGGAAAATTTCCCAAAGGACCTTTGCCTGTACAAGAGCCCATCGGATATACCGATAATGCGCTGCGCGAATTTTTTGCCACAGCATCTAAAATGCCGTGGTACAACAACACCGTGTTCGTGATTTGTGCAGACCATGCTACTGTAAGCTACCTGCCGGAATATCAGACCACAGCTGGAGGCTTTCAGATTCCAATCATATTCTATGCGCCAGGCGATAATCTGGTGGGTAAAGCAGATAAGCTGGTGCAACAAATTGATATTATGCCGACGATTTTAAATTATCTGCACTACGATGAACCGTATTTTGCATTCGGGTCGGATGCTTTCAAATCGGGTAAGGATAATTTTGTGCTTAATAATAACTCAGGAAGCTATAACCTCTACTATAAAGATTATATGATGTCGTATGACGGCTTGAAAGTGACATCATTTTACGATCTAAAGAAGGACCGATTGATGAAACAGGATCTGCTGAAACAGCATCCCGCTGTATTGGATACGATGGAGACCAAGATGAAAGCTTTTATTCAACAGTATAACAACCGTATGATTGAAAACAAGCTAACTTTTAAAAAATAGCATCTATTATTTGCAGGACTTAAATCGGATGATTCTGTCGGTAATAATTAGAAGGAACTTGGTACAATCAGGTTCCCAATTAGCGATGCAAAACGGTTTTTGTGACTTCGGGCTTTTAGATAGCTACATCGGATATGAAGGTATAGCAGCGCTATTGTTCCGATCAGAGCGAGCAGATGGGTTCGATAGGTATAAATTGGCTATCTTGCTAAAAAAAAGACCCATGCCGCAAAGCATAGGTCTTTTATATTTCCAATTTTATTGAGGTTTAAACACCCAACAATAAACGAGCTGGATCTTCCAATAATTGTTTTACACGAACCAAGAAGCTAACTGATTCACGACCATCGATGATGCGGTGATCATAAGAAAGTGCAATATACATCATTGGACGGATCACCACCTGACCATTTTCAGCAATAGGACGTTGGATGATGTTGTGCATACCCAAGATTGCCGATTGTGGCGCGTTGATGATCGGCGTAGACATCATTGATCCGAATACACCGCCGTTGGTAATTGTAAATGTACCACCGGTCATTTCATCGATCGTTAATTTGTTGTCACGTGCCTTACCCGCTAAAGCAGCAATTGCTTTTTCGATCTGCTCCAATGACATGGCATCTGCATTACGAATAACTGGAACTACCAATCCTTTAGGGGCAGAAACCGCGATTGAAACATCTGCGAAATCAGAATATACAATCTCGTTATCTTCGATACGTGCATTGACAGCAGGCCATTCAGCTAACGCAGTGGTTACTGCTTTAGTAAAGAATGACATGAAGCCAAGACCAATACCAAATTTCTCTTTAAAAGTATCTTTATATTTGGCGCGTAAATCCATGATCGGCTGCATATTGACTTCATTGAATGTTGTCAACATCGCTGTTTCATTTTTAACCGCGACTAAACGTTTTGCGATCGTTTTACGTAAGGAAGATAATTTCTCACGACGTTCATTTCTAGAACCAGCGACTGGGGCAGCTGGTGCAGCAGCAGCAGCAGGTTTTGCCGCAGGTGCCGCAGCTTTAGCAACAGGTTGAGCTTTTTCGGCATCTTCTTTAGTGATACGGCCTTCTTTCCCTGTTCCTTTTATTGTAGAAGCATCAATTCCTTTTTCTCTTAAGATTTTTGCAGCAGCAGGAGAAGCTGTACCAGCAGCATAGCTATCTGGATCTTCGTCTTTCGCGGCAGCCGCTGGAGCAGCAGTTGATGATGCTTCCTTAGCAGGGGCAGCAGCTGGAGCTGAATCGCCTGTAGGGGCATCACCCTCTTCAATTGTACAAACAACAGCACCGATTTCTAAAGTATCACCTTCTTGTGCAATGATTCTTAAGATACCCGCTTTTTCAGCTGGTAATTCAAACGTTGCTTTGTCTGATTCCAGTTCGGCGATGTTTTCATCCATCTCCACATAATCGCCATCTTGTTTCAACCATTGTGATAAGGTTACCTCCGTGATTGATTCACCTACGGTTGGTACTTTAATTTCTAAGCTCATATATATTGTTATTTATTGACAATTGCGCCCTAGCTATAGGACGCAATTGATTTTAAATTGTTTTTATTCGAATGATTTATTTAAGATTGCTGCTTGTTGTGCAACGTGTTGTTTCATGTAACCCGTAGCTGTACTTCCACTTTCTTTACGGGCAACAAAACCTGTAAATGCAATTTCAGTACCCATGAGTTTACGGCAATAATAAGACCAGGCGCCCATGTTTTCGTTTTCTTCCTGAACCCAGACAAACTCTTTTGCTTTTGTGTATTTTTTGCGGATTGCTTTCAATTGATCTGTAGGGATCGGAAACAACTGCTCGATACGAACGATAGCAACATCTTTGCGCTTATCCGCCTCTTGTTTTTCTAATAAGTCGTAGTACACTTTACCAGAACAGAACAATACGCGTTTAACATCTTCTGCTGAAACATTGACATCGTCGATTACCTCCTGGAAAACACCTTCTGTAAAGTCTTTTAAAGGCGACACGACTTTCGGATGACGCAACAATGATTTTGGTGTAAATACAATCAATGGTTTGCGGAACTCGCGAACCAGTTGACGACGCAACAAATGGAAGTAGTTTGCAGGTAAAGTACAGTTTGCTAAGATCATATTTTCATCTGCGCATAGCTCCAAGAATCTTTCGATACGTGCTGAAGAGTGCTCAGGACCTTGACCCTCCATACCGTGAGGAAGCATCATCACCAATCCGTTGGAGCGTTTCCATTTCGTCTCCGCACTGGATAGATATTGGTCTACAATGATTTGAGCACCGTTATAAAAATCTCCGAATTGCGCTTCCCAAATGGTCAATGAATTGGGGTTAGAGGATGCATAGCCATATTCAAAACCCAAAACAGCGTACTCGGAAAGTAAGGAGTTATAGATGGAGAATTTATCGCCCCCTTTCACATGAGCTAGAGGAACATATTTTTCTTCTGAATCTTCAAGCGTTAATACAGCATGACGGTGTGAGAATGTGCCGCGTTGCACATCTTGTCCCGAGATACGTACACGGTTACCTTGATCCAATAATGTCGCGTAAGCCATCAATTCACCCATTGCCCAATCGTATGAATCGGTATCGATCATTTTGGCACGGTCTTCAAATAAACGCGTAATCTTACGGAAGAATTTTTTGTCAGCAGGTAAGGTTGTAATTTCTTTTGCTAATTTCAAAAATAAATCCTTTTCAACTTTGGTTTTATCGGAGGTTGTTAATACTTCACCCTTTTTAGCAGGACGCAATCCTTCCCATGCACCTTTAAACATCGGAATCTCTTCAGTCAATACCTCAACTGTTTTAGATTCCTCAAATTTAGTCTGTAGTGCAGCTTTAAATTCCTTCTCGATAGTTTTGGAATATGCTTCGTCAATACTTCCTTCGGAAATTAATTTTTTAGCATAAACTTCTTTCGGGTTGGGATGCTTATCGATAAGTTTGTACAACAATGGCTGCGTGAATTTTGGTTCATCGGCCTCATTATGTCCAAATCTTCTATAACATAAAAGATCGATAAATACGTCAGTTTTGTATTTCTGACGGTACTCTACAGCTAAATTGATGGCGTATACCACTGATTCAGCATCATCACCGTTGACATGGAATACGGGTGAAGAAGTGATTTTTGCAACGTCGGTACAATATGTACCCGAACGGGCATCCTTATAGTTTGTTGTAAATCCGATCTGGTTGTTGATGACAATATGTACAGTACCACCAGTTTTGTAACCATCTAGTTTAGACATTTGGGTTACTTCATACACGACACCCTGGCCGGCAATTGCCGCATCACCATGGATGATGATCGGTGCAATTTTCGATGAATCTCCATCGTATTTGAAGTCGATTTTCGAACGTACCATACCTTCTACAATTGGATCTACCGTTTCCAGGTGTGAAGGGTTAGGAGCCAAACTTAGGTGAACAGATTTGCCATCGTTGGTTTTGACTTCAGAAGAGAAACCCAAGTGGTATTTTACGTCCCCACCAAAGTTCACTTCGGGATCGTCGGCATAAGTCTTACCTTCAAATTCAGAGAATACTGACTTGTAAGATTTACCCATAATATTGGTCAGTACATTGAGACGGCCACGGTGAGCCATACCAATAACAAATTCCTGAATACCGATTTCTGCTCCCTTTTCGATAACAGAATCTAGCGCAGGAATTAAACTTTCGGCACCTTCAAGTGAGAAACGTTTTTGACCTAAAAACTTAGTACCCAAAAAGTTTTCGAATACGACAGCATGGTTTAATTTGTTCAAGATTCTCTTTTTGGTATCTAGAGAGAATTTAGGCATGTTACGATCCGCTTCCATACGGTCCTGTAACCATTTAATTTTTTCTGGGTTACGGATATATTTGAATTCTGCACCAATGGAACGGCAGTAAGTATCCTCTACCAATTGACGGATGTCTTTTAATGTTGCTGGACCTAATCCTACTTCAACACCGGCATTGAAAACGGTACTCATGTCCGCTTCAGCAAGACCAAATGTCTCCAACTCCTTGCCAGGATAGTATTTACGTCGCTCACGCACAGGATTTGTGTGTGTGAATAGGTGGCCACGATCGCGGTAGCCGTTAATCATATTCAGCACGTTGATTTCTTTCAAAACGTGCTCAGGGGTAGCTTCACCTACTGAACTTGTTGTTCCACCAGCATTTTGACCGAAATCAAAACCTTCAAAGAATTTTTGCCATCCGAAATCTACCGATTGGGGATCTTGCTTGTACGATTGATATAAGCCATCGACATAAGCCGAATCAGCATTACTCAAATATGTCAGATTGTCCATTTACAATTAAAACTATGAAATTTGTCAAAGTTATGAATAAAAAAAGAGTTTCTAATACTGAAATTGAATAATTTAATCAATAAATCTATCCAATTCTTAACATTTTTAGCACGATTTTAAAGGAGATTCCGGGGTGCTAAAAAGACCTTTTCCGTCGGAATATTTATTTCCGACGAAGATTTATTTAACCATTATTTCATCCAGTTTTGGAAGCCCATTCGGGAAATGAGTTTTAATCAATTTTTGCCAATCCAGTGCCTTATTATCCTTTTCACTCGTACCTACGCCAGCGACATGAGACCACTGTCCATATACGGTGGCAGGAGAATAGTCCAACAGGTGCTCCTCATACCAAGAAGCTCCACGAAGCCAATTGACACCGTACTCATGCACCAAATAGCTGGCTGCAATAAAGCGTGCTTGATAGGGAATGTAGCCCGTCTTCTGCAATTGAATCATCACACTATTTATAAAATCATGTTCTGTACGGCCTGATTTCCATTTATCAAATCGTTGGTCATCGCCGTCTGCGGTTGGAAGACAGTGCGGTGCACTGGTGGTAAAGCCTTGCGATTTAAAAAATATATTCGGATATTTTTTTAGCATAAACCTAAAATAATCACGCCAAAGAAGGATGTCAATAATCTTCTCAAACCGTTTGTCCTTTTTACCTTCACCCAATTTTTTGATATTTTGATATAAAAGGATAGGGGATAGGGCGCCTGAGGCAATAAAAGGACCGAGGATGAGTGGATCCTGATCCGTCTCTGGGTAGGTTGACAATAACGCATGCATAATACTGAGTGCGGTGTCTTCGCCTCCGAGAATGTAAATGTCGTCAACAGATTTGATCTCCTCCGCTGAATAACCTAAGTCTTTCAGTGAGGGAATTTTGGTGTCCTCTAAATGGGGTGGCGTAAGGAAGTTGGTCGGTAATGGAATCGGTTGCCGAACTAAACTTTCCCGCTCAACTTTTTTCTTGAAAACAGAAAAAGCATTGGGTATATCCTTAATTGGAAATGGAAGGTCTTCTTTGTGATAAAGGGTATGACCGATGAAATGACGGAGATTTATTTTGCTGCTCCAAAGTCCACTTTCTACTTTTTCGGAAATAGAGGTCTCCCTAAGAGCTACTTCGCGGTGGTGATAAACTTCGTGAACTTGATACTTTTGTGCGATTCTAGGAATAATGTCCTCGGGCTTGCCCACATAAGTCAACAAGTCGCTACCATGGCTCTTTAATTTTTCTTTTAGTGCCGTAACCGCTTCGATAACAAAGGCCGCCCGCAGCACACCAGTCTTCAAGTTGCCAAACTGATTTCGGTCGAAATATCGCGGATCAAAACAATATACGGGGATAATAAATGAACTTTTTTCAGAAGCTTGATAAAATACTTCATTGTCATGAAGTCTTAAATCATTTCGAAACCAGATCATTGTAGCCCTTTTGTCCATAGAGGTGAAGATAAATACTTTTTAGTGCAGCCTATTTTCAGAAGATTTACAAATATATAAGGATATTGTATTCTTGAAAGTATTAATTGATGAATTGACAAAAAAAGGACAATGACGGTTGTCATAAAGCTGTTGTAGGCTTTTTTATCGGAAAAAATAAAAATTAGTGTTAAACTTATTTGGCGTTTTACTGTTCTAAAATCAGAGTAAACACAGCTTACTAGCGGGGTAGGATCATGTTTCATGGCCAATATAGTGAGAACGAATTATAAAATCGGGATGGTTTCATAGCCATAAAATAGAGCATTCGAATGAAAAAGGTTTTAATCAGCGGGCTAAATACCTATTTGGGACGACGGGCATCCTGTTATCTGCAATCCAGCGATTTTGATGTGACGGGATTAGTCCGCAACTTATCTCTTTTTAATAGGATCGTGAAGGAACAGGTTACGGCTAAGCTCTTTGAACTTGACCTCTTGCGGAAAGGTGAGGCTTATGAGAATTTTGAAATCTCAGATATTAATTTTGGAATTTATTTTACCCAAGTCCCTTCGCTGGATAATGATATACAGCTTCAGCTTGAATTGCTCGGTCTGCGCAATTTCGTGGAGCTTTGTAAGCGGGCAGGCAATAATCGTATTATTTACGTCGCGCGGCTAATGGACGAAGATTTCCTGGAGCCCGTGCGCAATCTTTTTGAAAATTTACGTGTAAAATATACCATTGTGATCAAAAGCAGTGTGGTGGGAAAAGAGAGTGTACTGAACCGAATATTTGCTAAGCTTGCCCGACGGCAAACTATATTTTATTGGAATTGGGTAGCTTCCCTAAAATTTAGACCACTTCCCCTGCTCGATGTATATCGTTGGTTGCGGGAAATGCCTTGGGAAAATAATTTTATATCCGAGGTCATTTACCTTGGCGGCAACGAGGAAATGACTTTTAGAGGCTTATTTTACCATTTTCTGAACTGCTCTTCCGAACGCCCCAAAAAAGAGATAGGTGTGAATAAATTCTTTGCGAAACTGCTGTTAACACGATTGAATGATATCAATAAAGAAGATATCGATGAGTTTAGAAGAGTGCTTTATTATGAAAAGAATGTCGATAATACAACTTGGCAGAAAATACAAGCATTTGAATTTACCCCTTTGAAAACCTATGTCTGTTTAGACACCTAATGTACCTTTCAGGGGATTCAGAACAATCGTTTTTATCGCGGTTTTTCAGACAGGTGTTTTCGTATGTTATAACTGTTTTTATCCTGTATAATCAATAATTCTGTTAAATTTGTGGATTGACGTGGTGAAACAGATTTAATATATGGGATACAATAGTTTAGAAGCATGTGTTGCGGATCTTGAAAAGCATGGACATTTGATCCGTATCAAAGAAGAGGTTGATCCTTATCTCGAAATGGCTGCAATTCATATGCGGGTATTTGATGTTGAGGGACCGGCCTTGTATTTTGAAAATATCAAAGGTACCACATTTCCTGCGGTATCCAATTTGTTTGGTACATTAGAACGTTCGAAATTTATGTTTCGCGATTCGCTGGATCACTTAAAGAAATTGGTGGATGTTAAAATGAATCCTGCAGCGGTGCTGAAAAATCCTTTTCAATATATTGGTTCATCTATGACAGCGTTAGGTGCCCTACCTTGGAAAAAGAAGTCGGGTGCTCCTATTCTTTATGGAAAGACATCCATTAGTAAACTTCCGCAGATTGTCAACTGGCCCATGGATGGTGGTGCTTTTGTGACGATGCCGCAAGTATATACCGAAGATGTCAGCAAACCGGGTATCATGCAGGCTAATCTCGGGATGTACAGGATTCAGCTTTCTGGTAACGATTATCTACCGGATCAGGAAATTGGTTTGCATTATCAGCTGCATCGTGGCATAGGGATACATCAAACAAAGGCAAATGCACTTGGTAGACCTCTAAAGGTGAGTATTTTTGTCGGTGGACCCCCTGCACATCCGTTAGCTGCTGTAATGCCATTGCCGGAAGGACTTTCTGAGATGATTTTCGCGGGCGCATTGGGGAATAGAAGATTCCGTTATTTCTATGACAACGAAGGGTTTTGTATTTCAGCAGATGCTGACTTTGTGATTACAGGTACTGTTTATCCGAATGAAAATAAGCCAGAGGGTCCTTTTGGTGACCATATCGGCTATTATAGCCTGACCCATCCGTTCCCATTGATGAAAGTACACAATGTGTACCATAAGAAAAATCCGATTTGGTCTTTTACGGTTGTGGGGCGTCCACCGCAGGAAGATACCAGCTTCGGCGCTTTAATCCACGAAATTACAGGTGCTGCCATTCCACAGGAGATTTCGGGCCTTCATGCTGTTAACGCTGTTGATGCCGCTGGGGTGCACCCCTTGCTTTTCGCCATAGGTTCTGAACGATATACGCCTTATCAGCGTGTGGACCGACCGCAGGAAATTTTAACAATAGCCAATCAGATACTGGGTAAAAATCAGCTCAGCCTTGCTAAATATTTGTTTATTTCAGCACATGAAGATAATCCGCAATTGGATATATATGATATCCCGGCTTTTTTGGGTCATATCCTTGAACGTATAGACCTTACTCGGGATGTTCATTTTCAGACCAATACGACTATCGATACGTTGGACTATTCTGGAGATGGATTAAATGCCGGTTCAAAGGTGGTTTTTGCTGCCGCTGGTACAAAGAAAAGAGCATTGGGCCGTGAATTGCCGGCTGGTTTTGACCTGCCGCGACCTTTCAATCAGGCAAAATTTGTCCTACCTGGTGTGATAGCGATCGATGGACAGGCATTCTCAACATACGAGAATGAATCGAAAATTATCAAAGAATGGTGTCGCGCTGCCGCTGCAAGCTCCTGGGAAGGTTTTCCATTGATCGTTTTATGCGATGATGCGAACTTTACCGCTGCTACTGTCAATAACTTTGTTTGGACAACGTTTACCCGAAGTAATCCTGCATTTGATATTTATGGAATTGATAGTTTTACAAAATTTAAACATTGGGGTTGTGAAGGTCCTTTGATTATTGATGCGCGAACAAAACCCCACCATGCCCCGGCTTTGATCAAAGACGAAGCGGTGGAAAGACGTGTGGATCGGCTTGCTGCAAAGGGAGGCTCACTTCATGGCGTTATTTAAGAGCGTTTGATGCCTGTTCATTCAGGTTTATGGTGCAGAAATTCAATTCGAATAGATTTTAAAAGGTATAACATCAAGATGAATACAGCAGAATTATTGATTAAATTAAAAGGAAGCGAATTACAGTTTCAGGAAGTATTGGCGCATATTGCCGATCACTACAGCTATAGTCCCAGTGCATTTCAGAATGGGACGCTGAAAAACTCAAAAGAAGAAAATCAAGGCAGTGCAAAAGTGTTCTATTTTGCGCAGTTGCATAATCTTTCCCAGGAAGATACATTGCGCCTTTTTGCCGAGCATTATCAGCATGTACTCGATAATCCGGACGGAGATGGCCATCAGAACATTCGTCAATTTAGGACAAATGGCTGGGATGGGATCCTGTTTGAGGAAAAAGTACTGGTAGAAAAATAATAGATTTAACGTGGTAGCGGCAAAAATCGGAGATGCCTGTGGAATGGCCATTTCAATTTTGTCTTTTCAAAACTGCCACAACAAGATGTTTTACTGTGGGTAGCATAGGTGCTACACGATAACGAAACCAAGCGAATAGAAAGGGCAGTAGGGATAGATGACTGCCCTTTTTTGCCAATGTTATCTGATGAGCAGTTGGCTTAAGCGTTACTTTCGCAATCTTCTTCTTTATTTCCACCAAAGTAAACCATCCAGCAAATGCCGAACTGGTCTTGAAAAGCGCTGTATAGTTCGGCAAAAAATGTTTCTCCGAGCGGCATTTCGACCAACTTTGCATCGGTAGTTAACGCATCATATAATGTTCTTGCCTCTGCCTTGCTTTCACACATGAGCATGACATAGCTGTTGTTTCCTTGAATATAGTGTTGTCCAAAAGCGGGAACAACATCAGCGCCCATCAGCATGCTATCTGCATTGATGGAAATGGCGGTGTGACAGATTTTATTTTTCGCTTCGTCTGGAACAGGAGGCATTTGTGGATCAGCAGGAATATCCCCGTAGCGCATGTAGCCGGGGTTCTTGGTGTTGAACACTTTTTCATAAAAATTGAAAGCTTCTTCGCAGTTTCCGTTAAAATTCAAATAAGCGTGTAATTTTGCCATAATTTCTGGTTTTGAATGTCTATTACTTTTTGGGCTTCCTATATTCCATCCTGCTATCCTATTGAAGCGGATTACATGTAGACAGGAAAGCTCGAGTAAAAATAACCTGAAACCTGTTTAAAAAACTTGTCCTGAGGCAAGTTTAAAAAAAAGAGCACGCATGTCAGGAAAAAGGCTAATTCCCTTGCGCAATTTCTTTGCGGATACGACTCAAAGAAGTATCAGTAATACCCAGATAAGAGGCAATATGCTTGAGTGGTGCTTGCTGTATCAATAGGGGTTTTTCTTTCATGAGGTGGAGATAGCGCGCCGTTGCCGGTTCGGTAATCATCGCAATCGCTCTATTTTTACTGTGAACAAGCTCGTTGGCCATCCAGGATCGGCCCCATTCCCTAAATCCAGGAATCTGATGAAAGAGCTCCTGAAAATCTTCGAATTTTATTTTCCAAAGGCGGGTTTCCACAAGTGCCTGAATATTTTCAACCGTTGGACTACGTTGAAAAAAGGACGCCACTTCAATAACGACCTCCTTGTCAATACAAAATCCGGTAGTGACTTCATTACCATCGTAATCATGTAGAAAAGAACGTGTGAGTCCTTGCTCAATCAGGTAGTAAGCATTTGAAACCTGCCCCTTGGTCAATATAAAGTCGCCCTTTTTGACCGTTATGGCCGTATGTTTTTCTGTGATAGCAGTCAATTCCTCTGCTGTGAGCGCTAGCGCGCTGTAAAAGGTTCTGATTGGATCCATATCCGGGTTATTTGATTATAAGTCCAATGTAATCATAAATGTCTAGACCACCTGCTGATCTTTTGTGTGATTATTTTAACCAAACATGTGTTTCATTGATAATTTTGTTTGTTTTGAAAAGTATTTTTAATAAAAATATAAAAAAAATTGAAAATTATTGTGAAAATAGTTTTTAATTGTTTTACTTTGTATCAATAACATAATGTAAAAACGAAATCTTTAAAAAGTTCATAATATGTGTGGAATTATTGGCGCTTTTGAATTAAAGCAACCTGCAAGCTCATTGAGATCTCAAGTATTGGAAATGTCAAAACGTATTCGTCACCGTGGTCCTGATTGGTCGGGTATTTTTACTGGCGAAAAAGCGTTGTTGGCACACGAGCGATTAGCTATCGTTGATCCTAAATCGGGAAGTCAACCTTTGTACAGCCCGGATGGTCAAGTTGTACTGGCAGTTAATGGCGAGATCTATAACCACCATGAATTAAGAAATAGTCTTCCTGATTATGAATTTTCGACACAAAGTGATTCTGAGGTTGTGTTGGCTTTATACTTAGCAAAAGGGCCTTCATTTGTTGACGAATTGAATGGTATTTTTAGTTTTGCACTATATGATTCGCGTGACGATTCTTTTTTTGTTGCTCGTGACCATATGGGGATTATTCCCTTATATTATGGTAAAGATAAAGAGGGGCAGCTGTTTGTCGCATCGGAATTAAAATCACTGGAAGGTTTCTGTGAGACGATCGAACAATTTCCTCCGGGCCATTATTTGTATAGTAAAACCGGGCCAGTTCCACAGCGCTGGTACCAACGCGATTGGGAGAGTTATGACACAGTAAAAGATAACGAAACGGATATCGCTGTTTTACGCAAAGGATTGGAAGATGCGGTGCATCGTCAGTTAATGTCAGATGTGCCCTATGGTGTACTGCTCTCTGGAGGTTTGGATTCATCTGTTATTGCTGCTGTAACGAAGAAGTTTGCGTCTAAACGTATTGAGAGTGACGATCAGGAAGATGCTTGGTATCCTCAATTGCATTCATTTGCCGTAGGTTTGAAAGGTGCCCCAGATTTAATTGCAGCAAAAAAAGCTGCTGATCATATTGGCACGATACATCACGAAATTAATTTTACGATCCAGGAGGGGTTGGATGCTATCCGTGATGTAATCTATCACTTGGAAACGTATGACGTGACAACAGTCCGTGCTTCGACACCAATGTATCTATTGGCGCGTGTAATCAAATCGATGGGAATTAAAATGGTATTGTCTGGCGAAGGTTCGGATGAACTTTTTGGTGGGTATCTCTATTTTCATAAAGCACCCAATGCACAGGAATTTCACGAGGAAACTGTGCGCAAGCTGAAAAAACTTTATCTGTACGATTGTCTACGGGCAAATAAATCACTTGCTGCCTGGGGAGTAGAAGGACGCGTGCCTTTCTTGGATAAAGAATTCATGGATATTGCCATGCGCATCAACCCTTCCGATAAAATGATTCGCGAAGGAAGGATGGAAAAATGGGTGGTACGTAAGGCGTTTGAAGACTATCTGCCGGAGAGCATCGCTTGGCGCCAGAAGGAGCAATTTTCTGATGGTGTAGGCTACAGCTGGATCGATACCTTGAAAGAGCAGGCTGAAAATAAAGTTTCTGATCAGGAATTTGCCGAGGCTTCGACGCGCTTCCCGATAAACACACCGAAAAATAAAGAGGAATTTTTATATCGAACAATTTTCGAGTCACATTTTCCTTCAACAGCGGCAGCTCAAACTGTTCCTTCAGTAAAATCTGTTGCATGTAGTACGCCCGAAGCGTTGGCATGGGATGCTTCTTTCCAGCACCTGAACGACCCTTCGGGTAGAGCGGTGGCTTCTGTGCACCAAGAGAGCTACGAAAAATCGAAAGTAGAAGCTGTGTAACTAATCAACCTTCATATCTATATTTTTAGTAAAGCCTGGAAAATATCTTTTCAGGCTTTTTTTATCCCTTCTTTTGGCATTTCCGGAGGAAATAAAAAGATATAATTGAGCTGCTCTAAAATAATGTGTGTTTTTAAATATTCTTTAGTAATTTTCGGGAACACCAATCACCGGATGCTTTGGTTTTCCAAATTAATTACAGACCAACGTGCTGTCTTTTTCAGAAGCTCCTGATTGGAGCCAATGGAGAATGTACGCGGGGTAGATCACACGTGCGGTGTCTGTTTGTGAACGGATAATTATAAAACAACTAATAATAACATATGAAAATAGATGCAATGATACCATTCGGAATAAAATCTTTGGGATTAGCACTTCTTTTATGGAGTACTCCCCGAATTTTTGCTCAGGATAAGGAAGCGATGGTCTCGTCGATTGTCCAGGAAGCAAATGCAAATTCGCAATTGGAAAAGTATGCATTTGAGCTGATCGACATGATTGGCCCTCGCCTTGTTGGGAGTCCACAAATGCAACAGGCGCACGACTGGGTTGTGAAAAATTATAATTTGCTTGGAGCGCAGGCCCGTAATGAGCCGTATGGCGAATGGCGTTCTTGGGAACGGGGCACCTCCCAGGTGACGATGACCTATCCGCGTGTGAAGTCCCTGGAAGGTACACAGTTGGCTTTCAGTCCGATGACAAAAGGGAAGGGTGTCGAAGCAGAGGTGGTGACTATGCCTTTGTTTCAGTCTCAGTCCGACTTCCAGTCGTGGCTTAGAACTGTTAAAGGGAAAATTGTGCTTATCGGCATGAATCCATTGTCGGGACGTTCAGATGCCAACTGGAAGGAATCTGCTACAGCTCGAGGATACGAAAAATATCAAACCTTAAAAAACGATCAGCTAAAAAGGTGGGAACGCAGTATGATCTACACGGGAAGCACTCGTCGGACATTGCCTTTAGCATTGGAAGAAGCCGGTGCAGTTGGTGTCATAGATTCTTACTGGACAGAGTTGCCGGGTATCACGCGTATTTTTGATGCAAAATCTAAACAGATTCCCGTCTTTAATGTGGGATTGGAAGATTATGGTCTATTATACCGTATGGCAGAACATGGGGTCAGACCCCGGGTGTTGCTTCAGGGGAATTCCAAAGAGCTTGGAATATCAAAAACTTATAACAGTATCGCCGAGATCAAAGGTAAGGAAAAGCCCAATGAATATGTTGTACTGTCGGCACATTTAGATTCGTGGGACGGGGCCTCTGGCGCGACAGATAATGCTACCGGTGTGATTACCATGATGGAGGCCGTCCGTATTTTAAGGAAGGTTTATCCGGATAATAAAAGAACAATTTTGGTTGGGAACTGGGGGAGTGAAGAGCAGGGGCTAAACGGTTCTTCCGCATTTGTCGAGGACCATCCTGAACTTGTAAAAAATATACAGGTGGTGTGGAACCAGGATAATGGAACAGGTCGAATTGTTCGTATTGGGGGCAGTGGTTTTGAAAAATCTTACGAATACATTGGTCGTTGGCTACAATATCTACCTGAAGATTTTCGCAATGAAATTCAAACGAGTTTTCCCGGTATGCCAGGAACCGGAGGAAGTGATCACTCTTCTTTTGTTCAAAAAGGAATTCCGGCGTTTGGACTTTCTTCGACTTCTTGGGACTATGGTAAAGTGACCTGGCATACCAATCGCGATACCTACGATAAGATTGTGTTTGATGAGGTGAAACAAAATGCCATTATCGTTGCGATTTTAACTTACCTAGCCTGTGAAGAACCAACTTTGGTCTCCCGGGAAAAAATCACATTACCTATCGATAAAGATGGTAAGCCGGCAGCATGGCCAACGAATCTTCAGTCGAAAAGAACAAGCGGCAATTAGTCATGAAACAACTTATATTAATTTATCTATTTCTCGTATGCGGTCTTTTTTCTTTTGGACAGACTTCATTTGTCAATTTAGAAAACTACCGGACCGAGTGGCTGATCCTTCGTGAAAATGACCGATCTCTGGTGGGTATTCGTAGTTTCACATCGAACGCTGTAAAGTATTACCTCACGGTAGATCCTACGACACTGCAAACGCGTGTAGTAGGTGGTCGATCGGTAAGCATGGTCTATAAAGATGCGGGTGAGGTTAATAAAAATTTAATGGGTTCTGTGTATGAAAGCTGTTTTTCCTTCGTTAGAAAAACGGAGAATAACTTACAGGATGCTGGTCTGAACTTTAGCTTTCCTAAAGAAGCGGGTATTAATTTGACAATCGATTTATGTCCTTCACATAAGCCCTTGGATAGAGTTATTTTTGAGGATCTTCTATTGGCGTTTAAGGGTGTCGATGCGACTTTGCCATTGGCTGTTTCTATTTCGGGTAAATGGATGCTGAATCATAGGGCTGATCTGGACTGGCTTAAGTCGTTGGCAGGAAAAGGTGTCAAGATTACTTGGATCAACCATACGTATGACCATGTCTTTAACAATCAACCACTGTCGTCCAATTTTTTGCTTTCTAAAAATACGGATCTAAGATTTGAAGTGTTGGAAAATGAAAAATTGATGCTGAAGAATGGCCTAGTGCCTTCGGTGTTTTTCCGTTGTCCGGGCTTGGTTTCAGATCGCCAAATTATTGAAAGCCTGATATCTTATGGTCTCCTTGCCGTTGGGTCAGATGCCTGGCTGGCTAAGGGGCAACAGGCGAAGAATGGCAGTATTGTCCTGATTCACGGTAACGGAAACGAGGAGCTTGGAGTACATGACTTTATCAAATTACTTCAGGCAGAATCGCAGGCAATAAAGGCGAAGCATTGGACATTATATAGTTTATCTGAAGGTTTGGATGAGGAGCCGCATTAACTATTGAACAACTTGTTTTTAAGGATCGCCTTTCCCTTGCGTAGCTGGATAGCGTGGTAGATACTTGGGATGTCGTTAGACCATTTTTTGAGTGTGAGGATAATAGCAATAATTTCCAAACGTGTAAGAAGGCCTAACCAGATCGTTAACTGAAATAAGATTGTTGATTGGCAATGCAGCAGTAATTCGACTAAAAGGGCGAATAAAAACAGCGTCCAGATCTTCGCTCCAATGGAGTGTGTTGCAATTTCCTTTTTAAATTTTGCAAAGCTAATGATGTAGGTTAATATCTCTGATCCTACCAGGATCAAAATCAATGTAGCATTATCCTTAAAAAATTGGGGACAGCTCAGGTAGGTTACCAGTGAAATACAGGCAAAAAACAGAAGATCAACACTGGAGTCCCATCGGCGTAACAGCGTGGTAGAAACAGCTAGCCTACGGGCAATAATGCCGTCAAATATGTCGCTTAATAATCCGATTACAAGAAATGAAATTGCATACCATTTAAATTGATCCACTTTGAGCAAGTAAAAAAGTAACAGCAGCAGGCCTAAGACAAGGCGCAGTATAATGAGTGTAAAAGGAATGTTCTTTTTCAAAGCCTGTGATAATCGGTTAAAGTGTTGTCATTAAAGATACGTATTGTACATTGTAAAACAAAAAAGGCATCTTTCATATGGAAAGTTGCCTTTTTTATTTTTCTAGCTTGCCTGAGTTTTAAGATGGATTTTTGAGGTGTTGATTAAAATAGTCTGCAATTTTTTCGTACATATGGATACGGTCTTTCCCCATCACGTTGTGTTCATGAGTGGGGTATAGAAAATAATCTACTTGCTTTCCGGCTTTAATACAGGCTTCTAAAAACTCCATGCTATTCTGTTGAACAACAACTGGGTCCTGTGCGCCGTGAATAATCAATAGCCTTCCTTTCAGCTGATCCGCTTTATTGAGCAGTGATGTTAATTTATAGCCGTCTGGATTTTCCTGTGGAGTGTCCATGTAACGTTCTCCATACATCACTTCATAAAATTTCCAGTCGATGACTGGACCTCCGGCTACAGCAGCCTTGAAAATGTCGTTGTGGTGCAGCATGAAGGAAGTAGTCATGAATCCACCGAAGCTCCAGCCAAAAATACCCATGCGTTGTTGGTCAACAAAGGATTTTGATTTAAGGAATTCAATTCCTTTCATTTGATCGGCCATTTCATTTTGGCCGAGGTTGCGATGAGTAGCGGTGTAAAAATCCCGACCTCTGTAATTTGTGCCGCGATTGTCCATCGTGAAGACAATGTAACCTTGCTGGGCCATATACATGTCGAAGTAACCTGCTCCGCCTAACCATTTGTTAGACACCAACTGGGAGTGTGATCCGCCATATAAATAGTACATGACCGGGTATTTCTTGGCAGGGTCAAAATCGTTGGGATAAATGATACGTCCTGTCAACGGGTATTTTCCATCTGCAGAAGTTAACTGTACAAATTCGATTTTAGGATCATTTATTTTCCCGGTAAAAGGATTTTCAGCATTGACTAAGGTCGTTTCTTTAGCAGATTTGACATTCTTGATCTGAACTTTATTAGGTGTTTTTAAATTGCTGTATTGATCGTAAATATATTTGCCGTCGTCACTTAAGGCAGCATGGTGCATACCAGATTCATGTGTTAACTGAATCGTCTTACCCGATTTTAGATCAACTTCGAATAACTGGCGATCCAAACCATTATTGGTTACGCCGGTATAACTTACTTTGTTGCCATCGGCCGAGAAATCGAGTAATGTTTCCATGACGATGTCTTTGTAGCCTAACTTTTTAATTAAATTACCGTTGGTATTGTATAAGTACAGCTGATTGTAACCATCCTTGTCAGATTGATAAAGAAATTGATCTGGTTTGTTTGGTAAAAATGTTAACGGGTTTTCAGGTTCAACCCAGGTTGTTGCAGTTTCTTCAAATAATGTTTTGACCAAGGAACCGTTTTCAGCATTGTATTTGTTGACTTTAAGGTCATTTTGTCCGCGGTTAAGGAGTCCGACATAGATGTATTTTCCAGAAGGATCCCAGGTAACCATGGTTAAATACTGCTCTGTATGCTCACCGGTTTGAAGTGTCACTTTTTGTCCAGTTTTGGTATCGTAAACGACTAAGGAAACTTCTTCTGATTTTTGCCCTGCCATTGGGTACTTTATCCATTTGATGTCCGCAATGCTGGAGCTCCATTGTGGCAGAGGATAATTGGCTACCATAGTTTCATCTTTACGATAGTAAAGCAGTTTGTCATTCTGATTGCTCCACCACATTCCTTTCTTGATACCAAATTCCTGACGGTGTGTGTAATCGCTTCCATTGACAATCCCTTTATTGCTGTCATCGGTTACAGCAGTAATTTTGCCATTCTTGTCAATAATTTCAATGTTGTTTTCGACTAGGTAAGCGATTTTAGAAAAGTCCGAACTTACCTCACGATTCGCACCTTTGTTGTCATTGCCGATAAAGCTTTCAATAGTTTTGGATTGAATGTTGTAAGTTAAGGTGTACGTTTTATCTTTTCCTTCAACTTGGAGTAAGAGCGAATTTCCGTCATGCCATTTATATTCAAAAGGAAACATCCGAAGACTGAATGCGTCATTTGGAATAGCCGCCTTTAAAGCGGTTTCGAGGTCCGCTTTAGATGCCAGAGTTGTCTCACTCCAATTGTTTGTTGAGCTTTTCGATAATAGATTTTGGTATGATTTATCGAGATAGGAGATGGTGCTGGATTTTGGGATCCACGACGCACCAACGATCGATGTCGGTGCATAGGTGCGGGGACCAAAGACTGTTTCTTCTAAATTGAGATTGCGTTGTGCATAGCTACCTAAGGAGCTTGCCAACAAGAAGAATAGCGCAATTCTTTTCATTAAGCTGTAATATTTTGTGAAAGTTTATTCTAAACGGCATAAATGAACCCGTTCCAACGGTTATTTTGCGCTATGCTCTACTCACATCGGACTAAGAGGTCTGCTGTGGGTAAAAAATTAACGCACAAAGAACGTATTATATTCCGTTTTGTTTTACTATTTATAGGGCTAAAATTAGGGAAATAGCCCTACAAAACCTAATACAGAATTGTTGCTTTCGTAACTAAAATTGTTTCCTGCAAACCTCTACTTCTTGCTGCTTAGCTACAGTTTACGTAGCCATATGTTTCGGAATTGAACCAGATCACCATGATCCTGTAGCATGATCGGGCCTGGACCGTGGCTTACTTGTTTGGGCAGCCCTATATATTCTGTCGTACCGTCTATTTGGGTATTGTTTTGCACTAATACGCCATTATGTAGCACGGTTACAGTTCCTTTACAGATTAATATTCCATCTTTACTGAATTGGGGGGCTTTGTAAATAATATCATACACATGCCATTTGTCTGGCGCAATTACCTGCGCCAGTGGTGCGCGCTGTTTGTAAAGACTTCCTGCTCCACCGTTGACATAAGTCGGATTGTTGTTGTTGTCCAATACCTGAATCTCATATAGTCCTTGTAAGAAAATTCCACTATTGCCTCTTCCTTGACCCTCACCTTTGATTACCTCGGGGCTTTTCCATTCCACATGCAGTTGGAAATCGGTAAAATGTTCGTTGGTCTCAATGGCTCCAGCTCCGGGTTTTACTTCGAGTACATTATTGTTCACCGTCCAGTTGGCCTGCCCTTTTTCACCTTTCCATTTACTGAGATCCTTGCCGTTAAAAAGGACAATGGCGTCGCTCGGTATGCCATGATCGATTGTTATGGTTGGAGGGACGGGACTGTAATATTCCGTGTCAGAGGGTTTCATATTGGTCTGGGCATATAGCCCTGTCGCGCCAAATAAGAGTGTCAATGCTATCGCTGAGGATAAAAAAGCGTTCATTTGTTGGTTTTTTGGTAATGGTTAAATATACAAATAATCCCTGTTGTATGGAACAATTTCCTTAGGTTTGTGCATGGCAACCATTTTACAGACAGTATCACTGAAAGAAGCGCGATTCTATGCACCGATAGGGTATTATGAAGAGGAACAGGTGTTAGGTAACGAATTTTTTGTCTCTATTGACGTATGTTTTCCCTTTTTGAATTTGGAGACGGAGGATTTGAAAAATACGCTCAATTACGAGGAACTTTATCAGATTACTGCCAGCGTAATGCGACCTAAGCGCAAATTGCTTGAATCTGCTGCGTCAGAAATATTGGATCAGATTCGAAGTCGGGTATCCCATGCTGTAACGATAGAAGTCGTCATACGAAAATCAAATCCTCCTTTCGGAGGCGATCTTGCCTGCTCACAAGTCAGTCTTAACTATTTCAAAGATTAAAAAATAAACTGGATCAGCCGTATGTCGCCTGAAAGATTTAGTTTTAGCAACAGTTATTTGAATGTCTTAAAAGTATACTATGAATATTTTTGATCTGGTCATTGCTGATAAAGAAAAGATTGCTTTGGAAACGGTTTTCTTACAGAAAGAAAGTCGTCAGAAACTTTTGCAGCTCATTAAAGAGCATCGTTATATCAAAGAGCTTGCGCAATACGGCCTGCCGGTCAGTAATAAGATTTTACTGCATGGTTATTCTGGCTGTGGAAAAACCACAACCGCCAAAGCGCTGGCAACTTCGCTCGACAAACCCATTTATGTGTTAAATTTGAGCAATCTTATTTCGTCTCGTATTGGAGAGACTTCGCAACACATGAAGCAGGTCTTCGACAAAGCGGGGCGCGAAAAGGCCGTTTTGTTTTTAGACGAATTCGACCAAATTGGTAAAGCACGGATTAGTGAAGAAAAGGATGTGGGTGAAATGCGCCGCCTCGTGAATTCTATTATCCAACTGATCGATTATTTTCCTGCTGAAGCGGTATTGGTTGCTGCTACGAATCATCCTGAGATATTGGACACTGCTATCGTTCGACGTTTTCAGCTTCGTCTGGCGTTTGAGTTACCGAACAACGGGCAGTTAGATGCCTATTATGATAAACTGTTTATGCCATTCCAACAGTATGCTGAAGTCGTTCCCCGGCGTTATGGGATTTCTTATGCAGAGGCAAAAGATTATATTTACGATGCTGTCAAATCCTTGGTCATCGCAGCGCTAGAGAGCGATGAAATTTAATGTTGTTTTAAAATGGATAGGTTGTTTTGCTTTTCTAGACGCCAAGCTGATGTGTGCCGTTGTTCGCATAATGTGTAATATGTATAGACAAAATGGCATTTATTTTTAGTTATAAGTGTCATTTTGTCTTTAAAATAGGTGTGGTACGCAAATTGAATAATTCCTTTCAAATAGTTAGAACAAAAAAGCTTAACAATAAAACAAAAAATTAGGAGGACAAAAAAATGGCATTAATTAAATTCCCATCAAAAAGTTTAAATACTGATGCAGTAAATCCGTTTGTAAATACAGTATTTGATAATTTATTCAACGATAATTTTATTTCAGATCGTTTGGTTTCTCGTGTTCCAGCGGTAAATATATCAGAAACCGAGAAATCTTTCAAAGTCGAAATGGCTGCGCCAGGATTAGATAAGTCTGATTTCAAAATCAATGTAGATAAGAATCTGATTACGATTTCGGCAGAGAAAAAGGAGGAAAGTGTCAGTGAAGAAAAATTATACAGTAAAAAAGAATTCAATTATTCGTCGTTCTCACGCTCGTTTACTTTGCCTGATACGGTAGACTACAGCAGTATTGAGGCTGCGTATGAAGGGGGGATATTGATTTTGACTGTAGGCAAGAAAGAGGATGCAATTATCGCTAAGCGTTTAATTGAAGTGAAGTAGTTGATAAGCGTTGAATCGCATATCCGATTTTGAGATGATCAAAGGAACGATAGAAGAAGGATAAAGGAAAATAGTTTTTAGGTTTAGTTTATGTTTTCATCCCTTGGAACCTCATTTGTGTTCCAAGGGATTTTTTTCTTTTGTATCAGTTTGCTGTTCTATCTACTATAGATTATTCTGTCTCTTCATATTTTTCAGCTCGGGGAATTTTGGCGAGAAGGGGCGCTAGTTCTTCTGGCAATTTTGTTAATTTTCGTTTTTGGAGGTCTAGCCATGCTCCATCGACATGAACTGTGCAGCAGCGGGTTCCGTCCGAACGAAATACCTGGTGCATAAATGAAAACCGGCTATTGTTTTTGTTGTATTTCGTCAATTCCACTTTGACTTGTACATATTCGTCCAAATGGATTTCTTTAAAATACAGGAGTTCTTCCCTAAATAGTATGGGACCGATATGGTATTCCGCAAATTTATCGAGAGAAAACCCCATCTTGTGCAGCATATTACTGCGGGCCTGTGCACAAATATCAGCGTAAGCAGAATGGCGCATATGTCTATTTGCATCGATCTGCGCCCAAATGATCTGACCTTCATAAAATATATTTTCCATAATCTCTAACGATAAGTCTCATTTTTAATAACAATTTACATATTTTTAAATAAAGCTGTAACATTTTGCATGCTTGCTATACTTATTACCTAAACTAAATTTAATAAAAAGTCGCTAGGTGAACCCATCGGAAATAGAATTTCTTAGACTGATTGATGAGAATAAAGGTATTCTCGTTAAGGTGAGCCGTATGTATATGGATGATCACGATGGGCGGCAGGACCTGTATCAGGAAATAGTCTATCAATTGTGGAAATCCTACGGAACATTTAAGCGGCAGAGTAAATTTTCAACATGGATGTATCGTGTTGCCCTTAATACGGCCATGGTATTCTTAAAAAAGGAAAAGAAGCATCAGATTTACGATGCGTTGGACGAACGGCATGACGCTGCTGATGAAGGTTATGACGCTGATAAAGATGAGCAATTAAAAGTTTTCTATCAGGCAGTCCAGGAACTGAATGCAATCGAGAAAGCGCTGATCTTTTTGTTTTTGGAGGGCCAAAGTCATCGGGAAATTGCAGAGAATTTGGGTATATCGGAGGTGAATGCCCGGGTGAAATTGAACCGTACAAAAGAGCGAATTCAACAGATCATTAAAAAATATAACTATGAATTTTGATGAGTTAAAGAAGTCTTGGCAGGAACAGCCGACAGATGAAGATTTGCAGAATCCAAATCTGAAGTACTACAAGGAGGTAGGCAATATTATGAGCAAGCTGCGCAAGAACATCAAGCGCGAGTTTATTTCATGGTTGTGTTGTATGTGTTTTCTATTTTTGGTACCCATATTGCCCATTTATAAGATCGAAGGTTATGCAGCATTTGCCTATTACTTTTTTATTGTACAGATATCGTTATCGAGTCTTCTATACTATCGAAGATTTTTTTACTTGGTAAAAAGTACAAAGCAAATCGAACTGTTGGCCTCTAAAGAACATTTGCTTAAAACGTATTACGACTTAAAGTATGCCGTTGAGACGTATCGTATTGCAGCCTATGTGATGATCCCACAGGCGTTGTTTCTTTATCTGATCATGATCGCCCAGAACCGAACGAGTGTATGGTTTGATCGGTTATATCATTTCAAGGAGACTTTTGCAGCAGATCCTCATTTTATTGTTTGGATGATCCTCTCGGCAATTGTTGCTATTGTTTTGGTTGTTGGTGTGACGGAACTTATGATTCGCTGCTATTATAGTCGTTACCTCGTTCAGATCAAAGATAAGCTGGATCAATTGGAGACGGAATAAAGTTTCACAGCAAACTGTGTTTTTTGCGCATGGATATTTCGTATATTGTTATCGAAATCCAAGATCCGTTATGTTTAATCCGACAAAGAAGTTACAGCGCAGTTCGCAGATCTTAAGTATATTGGCCAAATATGGTTTTAAAGACGCAATCGCTCGATTGCCATGGAAAGGGTCTAGAGCGTCAGTAGATCATCCTATTGACGTCGATACAGTTAGTGTATATGCGCGTATACGCATGGCGCTTGAGGAGCTAGGTCCGGCTTTTATCAAGCTTGGACAATCTGCTTCGACCCGGGAGGGGCTGCTGCCGAAAGATTTGGTGGATGAACTTAAGCGCCTGGAGGATAATGTTCCGCCTTTTGAAGTCGACATTAAATCCTATCTTGCAGAAGAGCTGCAACTGGATATTGACGCGTATTTTCAGGAGATTGTGGCCGAACCGTTTGCTGCAGCGTCTATCGCTCAGGTGTACAGAGCAACCTTATTAGATGGCACCCAAGTGGTGTTAAAGGTGCGACGCCCGGGTATCGATGAGCTGATGCGCAGTGATCTCGCACTCATGCGTGATATTGCCAAAATCCTGACCATGTACAATGATGTGCTGGAAAACCTTAATCTATCTTTGATTGTCGAATCTTTCTCCATGACTTTGCAGGAGGAGATGTCTTTGGCAATTGAACGACACAATATTGAGCGGTTCGCTAAAAATTTTAAGGGAAATAAAGATATTAAGGTGCCGAGAGTTTACCCCGAACTATCGTCTGATCGTGTGCTTTGCATGGAGTATCTGGATGGTTTTAAAGTTACCGATGTGGCAGAAATCAAGCGGCGGGGAATGGATGTTCAATTGCTTGTTAAAAATGGGATCAATTTGTATCTCGAACAAGTTATTATCCATGGTTTCTTCCATGGTGATCCGCATCCAGGAAATATGATGGTAATGCCAGATGGGCGAATTGCCTTTTTGGATTTTGGAAATATGGGTAAATTATTGGGCATAGACCGTAGACTGCTGGAAGAGTTTATTCAATCGGCCATATCCGAAGATGCTGTCCGGCTTGCTGACGTGATTGAAGATGTCGCTGTCGTCAGTCATATACCAGACCGGAATCAGTTTGAGCGCTCGCTTTATGAGATTTTTGATATGATCGACAATGTCTCACTTGGCGATCTTAGCTTAGATTTATTATTCAATAAACTATGGAAAATTATTGGCGACAATCGCCTGTATTTTCCAGAGTATATCTATCAGTTGATGCGGGGCATCTCACTGATGGAGGGGATAGGGCGCCAATTATATCCTGATCTCAACATTATGGAAAGCATTAAGCCCTTTGCGCGGCGCATTATGATGGAAAGGCTCTCTCCGCAGGCCATGTTCAAAAAAGGAAAATATAAAGTGGAGTCCTTTGTTCGTGATGTGGAGAAACTACCAGAAGATATGCGTGCGCTCGTTCGCTTATTCCGGACCGGGAATTTTACCCTCAACCATCGTTTGATCAGCGCCCGATCTTTCAATACGATCTTAAGAAAAGGGGTCAATCGTATCGTCATTGGCATTATGTTTATGTCGCTCAATTTGTTGGGCGGAATGATCATCGTAGCGCGAGTTGAACCGAAATGGTGGGGAATCCCAGTTTTTGCCTGGATATGCTTAGGTTCGGCTTGGGTTTTTGCAGTCTATTTATTTATTGCCATGATTCGGGCAAAAGACAACGATTAGTGTTATCGAAGATGGTGTTTTAGTGAAGAAGGATGGTTGGGAATGTAGCTAAAGAATAAGATAGGAAATAACAAAATATGGAAATTAATCTAACTGGAAAAAAGGCTTTGATTGGAGCGAGTTCAACCGGTATAGGTGCCGGGATTGCCCGAGTGCTTGCCTCTTGTGGCGTATCGGTAACATTAGCCTCCCGAAATGAGCAAAAGCTACAGCATGCCTGTGAAAGTTTAGACCGGTCTAAAGGGCAGGTACATCAATATTTGCTGGTGAATTACAACGATCACGAAGCCTATAAAAAACAGATAGCACATTATTTTGAGTCGAATAAGGTTGATATTTTAATCAACAATTCGAATGGACCCCAAGCAGGAACCATTGCTCAAAAGCATCTTTCAGATTATCAGGACGCTTTTGAGCTCTTGTTTCAAAATCACTGCTACACGACCGGATGCGCGCTGCCCTATATGCAAGCTAACGGATATGGTCGTATTATCAATGTTTCTTCTTCTACGGTGAAGGAGCCCGTTTCTAACTTGGTATTATCCAATACTATTCGTACGGCATTGGTTAGTTGGAGTAAATCGCTGGCGGAGGATGTTGCCAAAGATGGTGTGACTGTAAACAGTATCCTGACAGGACTATTTGATACCGACCGCATACAGTCGCTAACCGATCTGGATGCACAACGTTTGGGCATATCGTATGATGAGGCGCTGCAAATACGCTTAAAACAGGTTCCGGCACAACGCCTGGGTAAACCTGAGGAATACGGCTATCTTGTCGCTTTCCTTTGCTCAACCTATGCAAGCTATCTTACCGGTGCCAATATTCCGCTGGATGGCGGTCTGTTAAAAGGTCTGTAAAAAATGATGGCTATCTGATATCAAATCGGATAGCCACCAAGTTTGTGTGATTTATTATTTCCCAATTAATTTAACACCAATTCAGTGTTTACAATGATATCAACATCCGAAGCAACAGCTTCTACACCCGAAGGTAGTTTATCGTTGTATTTCAAGCCAAAGTCGTGGCGGTTAATTGTTGTTTTAGCAGTGAAGCCTGCACGTGTTTTGCCCCAAGGATCGGTAATGATCCCCCCATTTTGAGTTACCTCGAATGTCACTTTTTTCGTTACATCACGGATTGTTAGATCCGCTACCATCACATATTTTCCTTTTACTTTTGCATTTTTAAAACTAACAGACTTCAATGTCATTTTAGGGAATTTTTCCGCAGCGAAAAAATCGTCAGTTTTCAAATGGTTGTCACGGGCAGCGACACGAGTATCGATACTGTTGACATCAATAGAAAAATTGATTTTGGCATTGTTAAAACTTGTACCTGTTGCAGTTTCAACTGTACCTTCTACTTTTGTAAAATCACCATCGACAAAGCTGATACCTAAGTGCTTTACGTCAAATCTTGCATTTGTATGCGCTGGGTCTGCAGACCATTTTACTTGTGCTACAGCAACATTAATCATTAATACTGCTACTGCCAAAACTTGGAAAAATCTATTCATCTTATTTTCTTTTATTTATATAACTGAAATATGTTCAAATTGTTTGTTTGAACAAATTTATGCAAAGTTGGTATAAACTTGGAAAGAAAAAATTGATGTAGGTCAAGAATTTCGATTAGGCTTCAAGAGCTGTCTTTTTAGGCGACTAAGAAACTCCTGTGTGACGCCGAGATAGGATGCTAATTGCATATTTGAAATCCTAGGGTAGATTTTGGGGTACCGCTTGATAAAATCAAGATATCTCTCCTGAGCAGTAAATCCGATACTCGAAATGATGCGATGTTGGGATGCTACCTGTGCACGCTGTGCCATTATCCTAGAAAGTTTTTCAAAGATTGGATGGTCTTTGTACAGTTTGTCTTTATCTTTTTTTGAGAGGGTAAGCACAACAGCGTTTTCTAGCGCCTGGATGTTTTGTAGTGCCGGCTCCTGATAGTTGAAGCTCGCAATATCACCAATCCACCAATCTTCAATCGCAAATTGTAGAATATGTTCTATCCCGTCGGCAGTGATATAGAATGATTTAAATAGACCGCTCACCACATATGCTTCATGATGGCAGATTTCACCGGCGCGTAGAAAGTACTCTTTTTTCTTTATTTTTTTGACTTGATAACGTGAAACGATGTCATTCAGTTCGTCCTCTGTGACATCAATACGTTGTTTTACAAATTCTCTAAATTGTTCCATTTGGCTGTAAAATACAAAATTTTGTAAAGCTAATTTTAGATGCGCTAAGATTCCTATCAACACCTACATTAGATTACGGTTAAGTTGCACTAGCTTAGCTTCATATTTGAATAAAATTTTTGTTAGATCTACATTTCTATGTAATATTTGTCTTGCTGGCCCCTTAATTTAGCTAATTTCATCATTAATTGGTATATTCTGTATAAATTGAAATATTTCGATTACTAAACTAGCACTGTGCCGCATGAAGTTTGTCGCCCCCAACACGCTCGAAAATGATCATGTTTTATTGAGGATCATGGACCCATCGGATTTCGAGGCGCTATACCAAGTTGCCAAGGACCCGCTGATCTGGGAACAACATCCCAATAAAGACCGTTGGAAAGAAGATGTTTTCCGCCAATTTTTTGAGGCTGCTTTGGCAAGTAAATCAGCTTATTTGATCTATGATAAGAAGAATCATGCATGCATTGGCAGTACACGGTATTATGGGCTTGACCAGGTTGGGCAATCAATTTTTGTTGGATTTACCTTTTATGCGCGCGCTTATTGGGGGGTGGGCATTAATCCTTTGGTAAAAGAGATGATGTTTGACTTTGCTTTCAATTTTGTAGACAGCATTTTTATGCACGTTGGTGCAGAGAATTATCGTTCGCAGAAGGCTGTGGAACGCTTGGGGGCAATCAAAGTCGCGGAGCGGACCGTGAGCTACATAAATGAACCTGAAAGGAAGAACTTTGAATATGTGCTGGAGAAATCTTCTTGGCTGCGCGCCAAGAGATAAGGCGATTATTATCCCTTGACGCCGCTAAGAATACTTCCTATAATGACAGCTAATACGATCAATGTAATGATGATATAAAGCTTGTCCTTTTCGATTACAAATCCAAATAGTGAACCAATCACCCGTACAATAGGAGTGAAAATTAATAAGAGGACACCGAGCTGTATGATTTGGGGAACATTTCGGCTCAATGCGCCAGTAATGATTCCGGTAATTGTGGTATTGGAGTTTCCCTCACCGACAAAATCGCTGTAATTCGGTACAGTTTCTTGTCCATGAACGATGAGGTAAAGGATGCCGCCCAGGATGAGAATGGAAGAAGCGATAACAACTCCTGTTCGTAAAATTTGTCCGACGAGTAGCGAGATATCTTTGTCTCCCCAATAATTTTTGGAAAATACGTGTTTCATTTTGATTATTTGTTTTCCTTCTTCCTATAGGTGAAGGATCTTACACTATTATTATGCTAATTGCGTAACGTATGTTTTTTAAAATTTATGCTGGAATCCGTTGAAAATCATCTCTAAGGCCACGAATGTTATGGCGACAGCGAAAATGATACGTAAAGTCTTTGGATTCATACGTTTTAGGAGCTTAGATCCTGTAATGGCGCCGCCTAATACGCCTAAAATTACCGGAAATGCAATACCGGGATCCATATAACCTCTTTGCAGATACACCACTGCAGAAGCTGCTGCGGTAACACCGATCATAAAGTTACTCGTTGTTGTACTGACTTTAAATGGAATTTTCATCATGCTATCCATTGCAAGTACTTTAAGGGATCCGGAACCGATCCCCAATAAACCGGAGATAACGCCCGCCACACCCATCAATGAAAAACCTCCCACAATATTGGTTAGCTTGTAGGGGATTAATTTCCCCTCAACTGGATAGGTACTGTTTAGCTTCAGTTTTTCAGCTAACGGGGAACCGCCAGCGTGCGCGTGCTCATTTTTCTTACGTACAGTCATCGCTGCAGAGAAGATCAGTACAAAACCAAAGATTATGGCGATGGTATTGGTCGGCATATAAATGGCGATAACAGCGCCAATGACCGCCCCAATGGTGGTAGCGATTTCTAAAAACATACCTAGCCGGATATTGGTAATGCCTTCCTTGACATAAGCTGTTGCAGCACCAGAAGAAGTGGCGATTGAAGCAAGCAGGGCTGCTCCAATGGCATAGCGAATATCAACATGAAAGAAGAGTGTTAATAAAGGTATCACAACGACCCCACCCCCTAAGCCTGTCAGCGATCCTAATAACCCTGCTACATAAGCACCTAAGAGAAGGATGATTGTAAATGTGAGAATAGTCATAAATATATTATTTGTTTTGATCCTTAACACACAAATTGTTTTAAGGAAGGTAATTTATTGCAAAATTAAGGGCTTTTTATCGCTTTTTAAATTTAAAAGCCGCAAGAGATACAATTGTTACATCGATACTGCCTATGCAATTGGCATGGGTTGTTATCGCTTAGCGCAGTATTGATGGTGTTCATTAATTTGATAAATTGTATATAAGCTATAGACAACACTATTCGGCTATTGTTTGCTGAATCTTTTCTTTTCTATTGAAGATATCATAGATGATCGGAAAAACCAGCAAGGTCAATATGGTTGCTGAGATTAGTCCGCCGATGATCACGATCGCCAGTGGTTTTTGTGATTCCGAACCGATACCCGTAGATAGTGCAGCTGGTAAGAGTCCTATAGAAGCCATCAATGCTGTCATAACCACAGGTCTTGTTCGCGATTTTACACCTTTATAGATCGATTGGTCATTCGGTAGTCCATCTTTCTTATTCTGATGAAATTCTGAAATCAGGATAACTCCATTCTGAATACATATACCGAATAATGCAATCATGCCTACGCCTGCTGATATCCCAAAATTCATACCTGTAACGTGCAAAGCTATAATTCCGCCAATCAGTGCAAAAGGAACGTTTGCTAATACGAGCAAAGAGTCTTTGATGTTACCAAACAAAATGAACAGTAAGAAGAAGATAACAACCAGACTGATCGGAACCACCTGAGCTAAACGGTGTGTAGCACGTTGCTGATTTTCAAATTGCCCAGTCCAGCCAATGGAATACCCTTCCGGAAGCTTAATTTTACTAACCTTTTGTTGTGCTTCTGCAATGGTGCTTCCTAAATCACGGTCACGGATGGAAAATTTAATACCGATATAGCGTTTGATGTTGTCGCGATAGATAAAAGCAGCACCGTTATCTTTTTCAATGGTCGCGATACTTTTCAACGGAATCAATGTGCCATCACCACAGGGAACCATCAGCTGCGCAATGTCTTTTTCTGTTTTACGGTATTCGGGAGCGTAGCGCAGGCGGATATTGAATTTCCGTTCGCCATCGTACAAGATTGAGGCTGTTTTTCCTCCGAATGCCATTTCGAGCACCGCCTGTGCATCGGCCGGCAAAACGTTAAACGCTGCCATACGGGTTCGATCCAATACCACACTCACTTCGGGCTGGCCAATATTGAGAATAATACCTGGATCTTTAATTCCTTGTATACCTTTTATTTGTGCATAAACTTCTTTTGCAAGATGGTCTAAAGTTGTTAGGTCGTCACCAAAAATCTTGATTCCGTTTTCAGCTTTAAAACCAGCAACAGCCTCAGCAACATTATCCGAAATAGGCTGTGAGTAGTTGTAAGTAATGCCCTGGTATTGTTTGAGTTTGTGGTCCATTTCATCAATCAGCTGATCCATAGTGATCTTGCGTGTCCATTCTTCTTTGGGTTTTAGCGCTACAGCAAACTGAACAAAACCAAACCCGTTAGGATCTGTACCATCGTTGCTCCGTCCAGTTTGGGAGAGTACACCAGTGACCTCAGGGAAGGTTTCCAACGTACTTTTTAATAGTTTGGTTGTTTTAACCGATTCACGTAAAGAAGTACTCATAGGCATCTCGGCAGTAACCCAAAGGGATCCTTCGTTTAATGTCGGTAAAAATTCTGTTCCTAAAAATTTTGCTGAAAACAAGACTACCGCCAATAAAGTAATTGCGAGGATCATGCTCAGACGTTTGTTTCTAAACGTGAAACCAAATCCTTTAGCGACGACGCTATTCCAGAATTCCACAAAAGGATTGTGGCGCTCCCGCACATTTTTATTGAGCAGAATATGTGATAAAGCTGGAACGAGCGTTAAGGTAAAAAGCAGCGCTCCCAATAAGGCAAAACCTAGGGTGAAGGCTAGTGGCGCAAACATCTTTCCCTCTACCTTCTGGAAGGAAAAAATAGGAATCAATGAGGTAATGATAATCAGTTTGGAAAAAAAGATGGCTTTTCCCAATCCCGTTCCTGTCTGTTTGATCCAGCCAGCTTTGGCCATCTTGTTGAATTTTTCCATGCCAAGTTTGTGTGCCTTATGGTCCAGCATGACAAATATCCCTTCCACCATAACCACGGCACCGTCGATAATAATACCGAAGTCTACCGCGCCCAAAGAAAGCAGATTGGCACTCATTCCGGCTAGTTTAAGGCATAGAAAAGCAAAAAGTAAGGCGAGTGGTATGATAATGGAAACAATAACTGTGGTGCGCCAGTCTGCCATAAAGAGCAGTACCATCAAGGTGACAAGCACAATACCTTCGATCAAGTTATGCATAACGGTATGTGTCGTGAAATCCATGAGGTTGTCACGGTCATAAAAAGTTTGCATCTTGACGTCCTTGGGGAGGATTTTGTTGTTAAGCTCATCTATTTTTGCTTTTACAGCAGTCAATACCTCTCTTGGATTTTCACCTTTGCGCATCACGATGGTTCCTGCTACCACATCATCATTCTTTCCAAAACCGGCTTGACCCACGCGAGGCATCGCGCTTTCTCTCACTTCAGCCACATTCTTGACGAATACAGGATTTCCCTTTTGATTGATTACGGTGATATTTTCGATGTCATTGATTGAGTTGACTAGACCAATACCGCGTACTACATAGGATTGACCGCTTTTTTCGATGACATCTCCACCGACATTCAGGTTACTTTTGCTCACGGCATCAAATACCTGTAAAGGTGTCAGATTAAATTTGTCAAGTTTTATAGGGTCCGTACTGATTTCGTAAACCAAATCTTGTCCGCCAAAAACATTGATATCGGCTACGCCGGGGACACCCCGCAGCGCCCGGTCAATGACCCATGTCTGTAAAGTAAGGAGGTCGCGTGAATTGCGTTGATCGCTGTGTAAAGTATAGCGGAAAATCTCTCCTGTAGGACCGTAAGGGGGCTGTACATCGGGATCGACATCGTCTGGCAGGCTCACAGACCGCAAGAGGTTATTGACTTGGTTGCGGGCAAAAGTATCGTCGACACCATCATCAAAGATGATTTTGACAATGGAGAGGCCAAACATGGTCGTGCTGCGTATACTCGTTTTCTTTTGTACCGGGCTCATACCCAATTCAATCGGTGTAGTCACAAAACGTTCGACTTCCTCTGCACTCCGACCATTCCATTGGGTAATGATAGTTATCTGTGTATTTGTAACATCCGGAAATGCCTCAATAGGCATACTTTTAAAACTGATAAAACCAGAAATAGCCAAAATACCCACCCAAATAAAGGTAAAAGCTTTATTCTTTATGGAAAAGGCAATGATATTTTTAATGAATTTGTTCATTAGTGTAAATGCTAAAACGGATTAATTATTCAGTGCTCTATAAATCAAAAGTTTATTGTTTACAACAACTTTCTCTCCTTCCTGTAATCCAGTAGTTATATAGGATGTTTCTTCGTTTTGCTTAATCGGCAGGATTTCACGAATCTTGATGTCATTTTGAGATTTGTAAACCAACACGAAATATTTGTTTTGATCGAAAATGACTGCGTCCGAAGGAACAGCTAGCGCCTGTGTATTGGATCGATGTGCTACTTTAATTGTGGCCTTACTATCTGGAATAAGTAGTCCATCTTTATTGTCGAGTACGACACGGGCCTGCATAGAATTGGTTTGCGGGTCGATAATCTTAAAAATTTTGTCGATACTACCTTGAAATTTTTTGTCCGGATAACTCAGCGTTGACACCACGGCAGGCATGCCCATACTAATCTTTTCAATATCTGTTTCGTTGACATTCAAAATCGCCCATACATCTTTTGTATTGGCCACATCGAAGATGTTGTCGCTTCGGTCACTCCGCAGTTGCATGTCCTTATTGATATTTTTTTGTACGATATATCCATCGATTGGGGATACCACCGAATATATATTGCCGCGTCGGACATTATAGATCTGACTGACGGCTTCTGAGCGGCGGAGCTGCTCTTTGGCTTTAGTTAATTGTCCTTTTGCTTCCAGCATGTCCTTATCTGTACTCAGTTTACCTGTGTACATGTCTTCCGCTACACGGTAGTTTTTTTCTGCGAGCAATACATCGGTTTTGGCATCCGAAAGATCCTTTTGTATACCGGCGACTTCCGTACTTCTGATTGTGGCCAATACCTGACCTTTGTGTACATAATCGCCTAAGGATACATTCACGGAGACCACATTACCGCCAACGAGTGGGAAGATATCGATGTAATTGTTCTGATCAGCAGATATTTTACCAAAGAAATTGAGTTCTTCGCTCACATTTTCTTTTTTGACGGTTGCAAAACTGGTCGATTTTAGCATCGTTTCGCTCATTTCGAAACCTTTGACAACGGCGGTATTATCCGTTTCTTTATGATTTTTGCAAGAGTAGAGTAGCACTACTGCTACTGTGGCTGTGAGAAGTTTTTTAGTTGACATGAGTTGAATTGAATATAGAAGTTTGCGCCAGGTAGTTTAATTGTTCGGCATTGAGAATAATTTCCTTTTTCATATCATATAGCTTCAGCATGGATATGCGGTAGCTATCCATAAAATCAGTGAATTCCACCAGGGAGATGTTACCTTTTCTGAAATTATTGAATACGCCGTCGTAGACGACCGCGATGTCGTGGAGGTCGTCAGGTGTAATGGTAAAATACTGATTGTATTGGTTTTGCCAAGACAGGTAATTGGATCGGATCTGTGATTCGAGCTGCTGCCGTTGGACTTCAATATTCTTCTTTGCTTCTTCTTCGGCATATTTTGCCTTGATTACATTTCCTTTATTTTGTTTCCATAGCGGGAGTGGAATTGCTGCTGTTAAGTTGATTTCATTGCGAAAAGCACCTGAGTTTTGACTATAGGCAAGCCCAAGATTGATATCAGGTGTATTTAGCGATTGTTGCCATGTTGTAAATAATTGTGCGCTTTCCGAAGTTTTTAACGCAAATTGATAATCAGCATTGTTTTCCAGCGCCAATTGATAGATTTTGTCCAAAGGCATTGTTGGTTTTACGGCAAGTACCTGATCCGCTTCTTGATCGGTTAATTTCGGTAGTACGTCTTCCTGACTGGAGATGAGTACACGTAATTGTTGTTGTAAGTCAATGCTATTGTTAATCGCATTTGTTTTTTCGTTATTGAGATCGATAGCCATTGTTTGAAGGCGAACTTGATCTTTTAATGAAATGTTTCCTTTCTTACCTTGTTCTTTGTATGCCGTTAGTAGATTATTTAGATAGTCAAGCTGAATTTTGATATCCGCTAATTTATGCTGTTCAAAGTAGAGGGAGTAAAAGGTTGTACGGAGCTGTGCATGGAGACTTGCCAGCAATTGACTAAATTGTAACTTGGCAAGTTCGACATTCGATTTGGCGAATTCTACTTGATTTTTCTTTTTTCCACCGAGATAAATTAATTGCGATATACTCGCTTCTTTAGAAGGACCGACGTGGAATACCTTTTTGTTCTGTGGATCATAGGCGTTAACATTCATTTCAAGCTGTGGCAGATCCCATATTTTAGCTTGTATGACGTCTGCCTCAGCCTGGCTGATGTCATATTGTTGGGCGAGTAGAGAAAGATTGCTCTTTACAAATGCTGCTTCGCATTCTCGAAGCGTCATTTGCTGTCCGGCGATATCGCCTTGCTTTTTTATAAGTGTACTTTCATCCATACGCACATGATCTGTTTGCGGTGGTCTCTGCTGGGCAAATGCCATACCATTGAAAAGCAATAAAAATATTAAAGGTTTCTTTGTCATATGTTTCAAAACTGATGTAACAAAATAACTGGTCGAACATTAAAGACCCCTTAATAAATGCTTAAAAAAAGCTTAAAAAAGCATGTTTTTCAGGTAGGGAAGAAGCCTAAAGCATCGGTTAATAAATGTATGTGCTTATTGCCTAATGGGCTTCTAGGTAATTTGGAGGATTTTTTTCAACTAACCTTCTTGGTTGAGAAACAATTTAAATAGTAATACAAAAGTATGCGTAGATTGTTTTCGGTCCGCTTGATATTCAATTGTCGCATGATGCGATTCCATGATGCGTTGAACAATGCGCAGTCCCAATCCAGATCCTGTTGTCTCACTCGCATTTTCTCCGCGGCTAAATGCATCAAAAATTCGCTTTTGGTCGCTGGTACTCAAAGCTGGCCCCGTATTACTAACAAGCACTTTTAGTTCTTGTGCTGATTCTAGCATTGTGACTTTCACCTCCCTGTTGTCTGAGTAGAGCGCAGCATTCTTAAATAAATTTACAAAAGCGATTTCAATCAATTGGGCAGAACAAAAAATGCTGAGTTTGGGGTCGTCAGTTCCGCTAATTGAAAAATCCAGCTGAAGGTCGGGAAATACTTTGGCTACTTTTTCATAGGCCGTAAATATAATTTCATCGATTCGCTCTTCTTTATAAGTCATTTTTAAACTCTCCGAATCAAATTTTGAAAGGAGCATAAGCGAATCTGTGACTTCTGAGAGGTGCAATGTTTCTTTGGATATGTTACGTAATACCTGCCTCACCTCTTCGCTTAACTGGTTCTGATGGTACAGATTTTCAAGTTGAAAAGACATTCGTGCAAGTGGTGTTCGTAATTCGTGGGAAGCACTGGAATTGAATTCTTTCTGCGATTCGAAAGCAGTAGAAAGGCGTAATAACATCGTATTAAATGCCCGGGTTAGTACAGTAATTTCGTCGGTATTTCCTGTGTAATCAACAGGTTTGGTGAGTCTACTGGCATTAATCTGCGTAATATTGTCTTTTAATTTATCGAGCGGAATCAACAGGCGTTGGATCAGATTATAGCTGAATACCCACACTAAAGCTGCACTAAGCACAAATAATATCGTGAGGACAAGCGCTAGGTGGTCCATTTTTTCATTTCCGGAATAATCCTGTGCTTTTACGATAATATAGTAGGGCGATCCGTTAATGCGATAATATTTGGCAAATGTCTCATATTGGTCCTGGTTGTAGAAGATTTGCTTTTCCTGATCGAGCCTATTAACAATTGATGCGCTCCATGTAACGGTTTGGTCCTTAACAGTGCTAAAGACTAACTGTTTGTTTTTGTCGAGGATGATAACATCTTCATAGAAAAGGCCATCTTCGTCATCGTGAAAATAGTTTTTGTATGACTGGCGGTTGAAATAGGGGTTACTGGCGATATAATGGGAAATATTGTCTAATTTATCAATCAGTCGCTGGCGAAATTGATCTTTCCGAAAATCGAAACTAGCATAGTAGATAATCAACATCGCCATACCAAAAAGGACGGAGAATGCAATACTAAAGCTAATCGCTATTTTCTTCTTTAAATTCATTTTTCTGCCGATAGGTAATAACCAAAGCCAGGTCTTGTATGGATCAGTTTATTTTCAAAGTTTTTATCGATCTTCTTACGTAAAAAGTTGATATAGACTTCAATTGTATTCTGTGTTGTCTGAAATTGATTTTGCCACACTTCCTCCGATATATGTTGCTTGGACAAGGTACGACCCTTTGCCTGTGCCAGGATAAGCAGCAGTTGAAATTCTTTTTGAGTAAGATTAATTTCTTCATTTGCACGTAATACACGGGCCTCATCAGGATAAATGATCAGATCATCGACTACCAATGTTTTTGTTTCATTGCTTTCGCTATGTTGTTGCCGACGTAATAGGGAATAGATGCGCATCAGCAATTCATCTAAGACGAACGGTTTGACCAGGTAATCATCGGCTGCCCGAAGAAATGCCTCCTTTTTATCATCTATATCATCGTATGCCGAGAGAATAATAATTGGTGTAAAGGCGTCATGGCTTCTTATCTTTTTACAGATTTCCAATCCATTGATTTTGGGGACATTGATATCTAATAGATAAAAACTATATTTTTTCTGGTGTGTTTTGGCCAAGAAATCAATTCCATCAAAAGCTTGATCACAGGTAAAGCCCTGGCTTAATAGAAAAGATCGGATCTCTTTCGAGAGTACCTTGTCGTCTTCGAGCAGCAAAATGTCTACCATATTTATATCTGTTGTCTTTTCGTAAAAATAAACAAATTTTTGTCATTCAATCAAAGAGATGTTTTGTTCGTAATTATGTTGGTAACATAAGATTTACACGAAGAAATGTGAAACAAAAGGAAATCTAAGTAGATTCAAATCGAAATTATAAATAAGTATTATGGAAAGCAGAAGAGAGTTTCTGAGAAAAACTTTGCTATTCTCGGGAGCAGCAGGAATTGTCAGTTTTATGCCTGGTTCAATCCAAAGAGCCTTTGCAATAGATCCTGAGATGGGAAGTACATTTTTGGATGCCGAGCATATCGTTATCCTTATGCAGGAAAATCGATCTTTCGATCATACGCTTGGGACGCTTTCTGGAGTTCGGGGTTTCAATGATCCACGGTCAATCCGCTTACCGAACGGTTTACCCGTGTGGTATCAAATGGATAAAGAGGGAAAAACGTATGCTCCTTTCCGATTAAACCTGAAGGAAAGTAAAGTGACCTGGATGGGTTCTCTTCCACATAGTCGTGCAAGTCAGGTGGATGCCTTTAACCAAGGTCGTTACGATCATTGGCTGTTATCGAAGCAATCAGGAAATAAACAATATGCGGCTATGCCCTTAACATTGGGGTATTTTACTCGTGAAGATTTGCCCTTTCATTATGCCTTAGCAGATGCTTTTACAGTATGTGATCAGAATTTTTGCTCGGGCATGACCAGCACCACGCCGAACCGTTCGTTTTTCTGGACGGGGAAGATTACAGAAATGAAAGATGGCTTGCAAAAGGCAAATATTAGGAACGACGATTTTGCGTACGGTAAAATGACTTGGGAAACTTTCCCGGAATTGCTTGAGAAAAATGGAATTACCTGGCGTTTTTATCAAAATGAGACAAGTTGTGGCGGAGGATTTGCTGGAAAAGAAAGGGCATGGTTGTCAAATTTCGGATGTAATTTATTAGAGTTCTTTCAAGCTTATCACGTTAAATTTAAGGAAAACTATATCATAAATCTGGAAACTCAGGTTCGGGATTTGCCCATGCAGATTTCCAAGTTGGAGGAGAAGTCTCCTTCTTCTGAGGAACAAGCGATAAAGATACGCGCTGATATTCGTAAAAAAAGCGAGGTATTGGAACGAGCCGAGAAGGAACTCAAAGAATATAATCGGGAAAATTATAAAACGTTAAGTGATTTTGCTAAATCATTGAATGAAAGAGCTTTTACGGTAAACAAGGGCGACAATAATTACAGGTCGCTTGAGTCCTTGAATTTTAAGTGGAAAGGAAAAAAGGGGACGCTGGAAGTTCCGAAAGGGGACGTTCTTTATCAATTCCGGAATGATGTTGATACCGGTAGATTGCCAGCCGTATCCTGGCTGGCTGGTCCGCAAAATTTTTCGGATCATCCGAGTGCTCCCTGGTACGGAGCTTGGTATGTATCAGAAGTTTTGGAAATTTTAACGAAAAAACCTGAAATCTGGAAAAAAACAATTTTTATCATTACCTATGATGAAAACGATGGTTATTATGATCACGTAAAGCCATTTGTTGTTCCTGATTTGACTAAAAAAGACACCGGGGCATGCTCTGCTGGTATTGATACGGAGGTGGAAATGGTACGTTTAGCCAATGAGCTGAAGCAGGGGATATCTAAAAAGCAAGCGCGTGAAGGAGCTGTGGGTTTAGGTTTTCGTGTGCCCATGTATATTGTTTCGCCCTGGTCGCGGGGAGGTAAGGTGTGTTCTCAGGTATTTGATCATACATCTACTTTGCAGTTTTTGGAATACTTCTTCAATAAAAAGCTGAACAAGAATATGCATTTGGAAAACATCAGTGCATGGCGTCGAACGATCTGTGGTAATTTGACTGCAGCCTTTACACCTTTTACACAGCAAAAAGAGCAGATCACTTTCCTAGACCGCAATCAGCACATTGAAACGATATACCATGCGCAGTTCAAAGATCATCCGCGAGGCTTTGTTGAGGTCAAAGATCCTGAACTTGCGAAGAGAAAGGTCTGGATCCCAGAATTTGACCGTATACAGGAGCGTGGGATTCGTAAATCCTTAAATTTGCCTTATGCGCATGATGCAGTTGGCTATGTGAAAGATGGGCAGTTTTGTCTCGTGATGACTGTAGACAACAAGCTTTTTGGAAAAAGAACTGCCGGCGTAGCCTTTAACGTGTATAGTCCCCTAGAATATCGTAATGAACAAGGCGAAAGTGAAACTTATAGAAATTGGAATTTTGCGGTGAAGGCCGGTGATCGTTTGGAATACCAATGGGACCTAGCAAAGTTTGAAGGAGATTGTTATGCTTTCGAACTGCATGGACCAAATGGTTTTTATCGAAAATTTTCCGGGGAGAAGGGGACAGCAGCAATACAAGCCGCGGTAGCTCCGGAGCTTAAGGCCCTGACACAGGTAGCTACAGGAAAATTACAGCTGAAACTAAAGAACAATAGTGACCAGCGCGTAACAATAGCTGTTGAAACCCTCAACTATAAAAAATATGCCACAACAAAAGAAATCGCCCCGGCCGAGGAAGTTATATTGATCCTGGATATTGAAAAACAAGGTAATTGGTATGATATTGCAATAAAGCCTAATGGAGACAATAATCCAATTATTCAGCTGGCCGGGCGCTTGGAAACAGGGACAGAAAGTACAACTGACCCCTTATTAGCATAAATTATTCTTTCTTCTGCTGCTTACCGCTGTTGCGGGGAACTGTATGTTCGGGTCTTGACCATTTGGGTCTTTCTCCAAGATCGTGATAAATTGCCATTTCTTTTGTGACGGTTTGGGGCTGACTTTTTTTCTCAAACGGCTGCTGTGTGACCAGACCTAATGTTTTAAATAGGTCAAGGTCTTCGTTGCTGTCGGGATTGGGGGTGGTGAGTAGTTTATCGCCAGAGAAAATCGAATTGGCTCCTGCGAAAAAGCATAAAGCTTGTCCCTCCTTACTCATATAGGTTCGTCCTGCCGATAGGCGGACCTGGGTTTTGGGCAATAAAATCCGCGCCGTAGCAACCATGCGTACCATCTCCCAGATGGATGCGGTTTCCATTGTCTCCATTGGTGTACCCATTACAGGCACCAACGCATTGATCGGCACCGATTCGGGCTGTGGGATGAGTGAAGCAAGCGTGATCAACATTTTGGCACGATCTGCGATAGTTTCGCCCATCCCAATGATGCCACCACTACAGACTGTGATATTTGTTTTGCGTACATTTTCGATGGTCTGCAGGCGATCATCGTAACTTCTGGTGGAGATAATTTCCTGATAATAATTGGCAGATGAATCGAGGTTGTGGTTGTAGGCATACAATCCGGCCTCAGACAACCGTTGGGCCTGATTTTCGGTCAACATTCCGAGTGTACAGCAGACTTCCATGTCAAGTTTGTTTAAGGTACGAACCATATCAAGTACACGGTCAAACTCATGGCCATCCTTCACATTACGCCAGGCGGCTCCCATGCAGATCCGAGAACTACCACGAGCTTTTGCAGCCATGGCTTGCTGTTTGACCTGTTCGACACTCATCAAGCTTTCTGCTTTTACATGTGTATGGTAACGTGCAGCTTGTGGGCAGTAAGCGCAGTCTTCGGGACATCCACCTGTTTTTATTGAAATCAATGTGGATACCTGCACTTTATTTGGGTCATGATATTTTCTATGTATTGTGGCAGCTTCATATAGAAGCTCCATTAACGGTTTGTTGTACAGGGCGACAACTTCTCCCTGCGTCCATTTTCGTTTTGATTCCATGTTATCCATCAGTTTTGTTATAAAATCCGTTCTATCTCACTAAGTAATGTTTCGACATCCTATTTAAAGATGTTTTTTTATGATGATTACAAAGATTATAGATTAAATTTTAACTTTGATCGTCCGAAATAAACATAATGAGTAGTCCGGTTGGTATAGCTTTTCATTCCATTATTAAGATTGACCGTCGCAAGGATGACGCTGTCTATCTACAGATTGTGTATCAATTTATTAATGCCATTAAGCGAAATTTTTTGGAGGATGGAGATTTGTTGCCTGGAAGCCGAAAGATTGCAGATGAATTGAACGTGCACCGAAAGACTATCGTAGCCGCACTGGCTGAATTGCAGGAGCAGGGCTGGGTGAACATTGTACCCAATCGAGGTACTTTTGTGAAAAATCCCGAACGTATTGACGTTTCGACATCGACCATTGGTGCATTTAGGCAACCACCTCACTTTGCTCCTTATACTTTCCGAAAGGAGCTGATATTGGATATGCCTAAGTTGGAAGCTACAGCGAAGTATTATTTTACGGATGGCACACCAGATTACAGTATTATTAGTGCTGAGGAACTGGTCCGTTTTTACGCATCAATGGTTAAACGCAAAAAGAAAACTGATGACTTTCCGACCACTATAGAGGGGAATCTGTTTTTTAGGGACCAGTTAAGTTATTATTTGAACTTGACCAGGGGATTTCATCTTTCGCGGAACTTCGTGTTGCCAATTGCCAGCCGTGAGCAAATCTTTTCCATTTTATCCCGGTTATTAATTCGTCGTGACGATATTGTGCTGGTGGAGAATTTAAGTTATTTTCTTCCCAATATGATATTTAGTCAAGCAGGAGCCAAGCTGAAGACCGTTCCGGTAGATGCGGAGGGTATGATCGTCGATAGGATCGTCGATCAATTTAAGCCCGGCGAGATCAGATGTGTTTATCTCAACTCCAGATGTCAGTATCCAACGACGGTTAACCTTTCCGAAAAGCGGAAAATTCAACTGTTACAACTGGCCGAGCAATATGACTTTATTATTATTGAGGATGATGTAGATTTCGAATCGTCCTTTTTTAAAACAAAAGGGGAATCGCTTTTTCGGAAAAATGCAGGCAACCGGGTGATTTACACTGGTGCTTTCGGAAGTTTCTTTGCCCCCGGCTTCCAAATGAATTTTTTGATCGCACCTCAGGATCTGCTAGAGGAGGGGAAAAAATATCTGAATATATTCGGGAAACCGAATTTTATGATTGAGAAAACATTGGGTGAAATTATCCATCAGGGTGATATCTTTCGTTATCAGCGCAAATTTCAGAAAACAATTTCAGAGCGCAAAGCGTTGTTTGGGGTGTTGTTGCGGCGTTATTTTGAAGATGAGGTTACTTTCACAGTTCCGGAGGCTGGACTGGCTTTTTGGGTACAGTTCAAACCTATTTTTTCATTGACTGTTTTACAGGAAAAGGCACGAGACAAGGGATTATTAATACCTAGCAGTTGTCTATATCAAAATAGGATGGTTACTGCGTTGCGATTGGGTTTTGCTCATTTAGACGAGCAGCGTATGTCGGAAGCAATTTATTTGTTAAGGTCGGCGTATAGGGACTTGATGGACATTAACTCATAAAATTCACAAAACATGTGTGCAGCCAATGTTTGCTTTTGTAACACGAAATTCGCGTTTGCTCATTTGGCCAATCATTTTGAGGATGTCAAGAAAAAGCCCAGCAAAGAATGTCTGGGCTTTGAGATTATATAAGGGGAATAATACTTGCTTAAAAAGTGAAGACCTAGTCTTCATCGGTGATAATATCATCACCATCTAATTCGAAACCTTCTCCGAGGAAGGTATGCTCTAGTTCGAATAAATCTGAATCTTTAATCATTTTATTTTTTTTGATATTCAAATTTACTACCCTTATTTAAGCTTATCATCAATATAAAATGAAGTTTTTGTTAAGGGTTATTATATTTTTTTGAGTACGACATCCAATTTTTCTGCTTGTATAATTCTGCTGAAAAACTCTTTTAAATCAAAGTATTCTTCGGGCATAAATAAGGGTTTGTTTAACTGTGTTGCCGATTCGATAATCAGAACATCCGGCGCTGTATTATTGATTTTGAAAATATATCGAGCAGCACGCTCAGGCAGAGCCATACTGATATTTTTTAACTTACCTTCTGATGGATAGGAATAGCCTTTTGGCAATTTGATTTCCATGTAGCTTTCTTCTTGAATTAAGGAACCAAAGTCAATTGGGTAATTCCGCTCTGTTAGATTGAAAGGATTTTTAGACATTTTGGTATCAATATAAGGATTGAAATGAAGCTGATCATTTTGCAAGGTTGCAAAATTTTTAATCTCAATTTCAAACTCCTCAGTTAATGGTTTATCAAGTGATTCCCGGTTAGATACTTTAAAACTGTTGATTCTGATGCGATTATTTTCTTCATCTATTTTTTCGTAATATTCTTCTTCCGAATTGCTTCCTTGAAGACGCTCTCGCATTTTGGACGCACCATAACCATTCCGTGATGTTATCCATTTCCCTTTTAGTTCACCATTTTCAGATAGTTCACCGTAGAAAAAGTTACTGTAAGTGGACGGAAGATTTGCATCGAGTTTTACCCAGTCGGATTCACCTTCGAGGGGAATCGATCTTCCCTGGTAGTTGACACATTTCATCGGAATATTTCCAAACATTTCATAGGGAGAGGTGGCGTCCAGCAGATAGTAATTTTCACCTATTTTTACTTGTGCAATCACGTGGTTGAACTCCGATATTGCGGGTGAATAAAGTCCGGCATATCCATTGTCACGCGTAGATAAGATCACAGGCGTCGCTTCTAATTTTGCGTAGCGTAAAGCATTGACAAGTCCGAGGTTGATATCTGCACTATTGCCTGTTCTTTTTTCAATGGCATCTTTAATGTTTTTTGCATAAATTGAATGTTGATTGTTCCATTTTATTTGTTTTTGAAAATAGGAATACAATCGTGCCGCTTTTTCGAGGTCATCTTGTGCGTTTTGTAATATAGGGTCGATAAAATCTTTCAACGCACCTTTTCGCTTTATCTGCCCACCAAAGCTTTCACTTTGTACCAGTTTATCTCTGACATTTTCCCAAGTGAGCGAGAAGTCTTTTGTTGTTCCCATTGGAACACTGTATCGACCGAGTTCGAAGAAAATAATCGATCTAAAGTTTTTGGAAGAAGTCATATAATCTTCGGCATGGAAAGCTGGAATATTTTCCATGGTATAGATCGTTTTACTTCCTAATATTTCTCCGACTTCAGAATATAGACCTGTATTGTAATTTTCTACTTTTCTGTTACTGACGGCTAGCCCTCCTTTTAGATTGGCTTTGTAATGACAGATTTCGGGAATGCGCGTAACGTACTGACTATAAAGTTTAGGAAGGTCTTCCTGAAATTCCCAAGAATTCAGGTTAAAGATGAATGGAGATTCCGTACGATAGCGGTATTCAATAATTGTACCTTCTTGAACCTGTGGAATAGCTGCTTTCGTTACTGCATAGTTTTCTGAGGAGTTTTCGTAAAATATATTTGCTTTGGTCATCTCTGTTTCTACAATTTTGTCACCGACAAGATGATAGGATGCCCCCTTGATGTCCATAAGAACTTCCCGCTCAGTTCCGCTTTTGTATAATGGAATGCTGAAGTTTGCATAATTATAGGCTTCTTTGTTTAAGATTTTAATGCGTACATGTTTGAAAAATTCAACAATTAAACCTTTATTCTTGTTGTAGTTGACTTCAGCTGATCCATATTCACGTAAGACAAAGGCATTTGCAGCCGTGTCTATTTTGTCCATATGGATGGCAAAATCTTCCTTTTTTATTTTACCGAATGAAAAATCTTGTGCTTGTACGTATAAACAGCTAAGCACGAGTAGGCCAGTTAAAAAACTTTTCATAAAAAATGACTGTATGGTTAATAATTATAGCGCTAAAGTAGGAAATAATTTTATATCAAAATCACTTTGCTGATTAATTTGGTGTAAAAATTAATGCTTTAAAAAGTTTAGCCTGTTTTTGTGTTTAGAAATATGCTGTACGTATCTACAGCGTGAATTCTAAGGTTAATGTAACATATCGGTAATCTTCTCCTTTCCATTTGGGACCTGAAAGTATAATTTCCTTGGCTTTGGCATCCAGGTAATCGTTTGCACTTTGTAGAATACTAATATTTGTTGGAAATCCGCCCTTATCAACATAGAAGCTTATGCGTACGGTGCCTTCGTAACGGCTTTTGGCTGTTTTTTTCTTAATATAATTGTTGAATGATCTCCAGCCCCAAACGGGTTCAGCACTTTTTGATTTGCGTGAAGACATCGTGGTGACGACGACTTCATCCAGTGAGTTGCTGGAGGGCTGCAATCTGATTGTGGTATTTTTACTGCGGCGCATATTCACTGCGACGGTATTATAACCTAGCGCCACGATGTCGACGAGTGAATCCACCGAACTTGGTTGGATGGTCGCCTGTCCCTGCGCGTCAGTGTTGGTCGCCAATTTACTATTGGGTTGAATGATGGTAACTCCTGAAAGAGGTAAGCCCGTTTCTTTGTCGCGAACGGTGAGTTGAAGGGGTATACCTCCTTGTTGTACTGACGAAATCCCCGCAGCTTTGCCAGCAAGTGTATTATTGAAACTCGAGCTTCCTCGCATCATCGTTTGAGAGGACTCTCTTTGCATTGCCATCGGTGTATAGCCAATCACGGTCGCACTGTCTTGAGGTCTCAGTCCAAATACAGGACGATCGCTATTAAGAGGTCCTTCCATCTCTTCCAGTGATTTTACACGTAGGGAGGGTTCGCGCGATAAAATCGCGACCTCCTCTTGTGGATGTTCTTCACGAAAACGGGGACTGTTGTTATCTGCCAATTGTGGCGAACGATCTTGCGGTTCGATATTTGATTTGATATCATCCGTGGCCGTGGTAGAATCTTCGCCCATAACCGTTGTTTTTGGCTTATCCGGGGTAACGTGTACGTCGGCAGTACGTTTTGTCTCAGATCTATTTTTTTCCTGCTGCCAGAAAAGTAAAAGACCTACTCCCAAAACGATTACTGTTGAGGCGGCAATGGCTAGTCTTTTCCAGTCCAATATTTTAATTTTAGCAGCCTTATCCCTTTTTGCACGTTGGCTAATCTGCTGATTGATTGCTGTAATTACGGTTTTATTTTGATCCATTTCTATACCCATCAGCATATCCGCCAACATGGGGTCACGCTGTGCCTCACGCTCAAGAGCGTACATCTCTGTAGGAGATAGTTCGCCGTTGACGTATTTCTTTAAGTATGCTATGTCGTAATTACTGTTGCTCATTCCAAGCCTCCATGCAATTTTTTAAATTCCGTTTTCCATTTTGGATATAACTCTTTACTTCGTTCAAGCTATAACCGGTAGATTCACTGATCTCTTTGTAACATTTTTCCTCTAAAAAGAAAAGTCTGACCGACTGTTGCTGTTTTTCTGGCAATTTGTCCAGACAGCCTTCCATGGCTGTTAATTGTTCTTCTTTTTCATCATATTGTTCATACTGATGCAGGTCTCCCGGAAATTTCACAAATTCATCCAAAGAAATTTGAGATTTGTTTTTTTGAGACCTCAAATACATCAGACAATGATTTTTGCTTAATACATAGAGCCATCTTGGAAAATCTTTGATTTCTTGCTTGTTGACTTTATATATTAATTCCTCAAAGATATTCATGACGGCATCTTTGCTCAATTCGGAGTCTTGGAGATACCTTAAGCAAACATAATATACCATTTCGGTATGTCGCTGGTATAGATCGCCCAATACCTGAAGATCCATGGACTCCTGATAGCGCAACAAGAGCTCGTGGTCTTGTGGTGTATCTATTTTCGACGACTTAAATGCGGACATTATATAGGCTAAAAGTATTTTTTTTTTCTGGTTTATGGAAATTTAATATTTCGTGCATCCCTTGGCAAAAAAATGAATGTTATGAGAACAATACTTTTTGTGATAGGCTTGTTGCTATCCTTGGGCGGATACGCCAAGAACGGATATGAAGTTAGCGGTAAGGTGGTTGATGCATATACGGGAATTGCTCTTGCCGGAGTGCAGGTAAGCAATGTCGTAACTAAAGAGCAGAGCCTGACTGATGATAAAGGAAATTATCGCATCCAGGTTCGGGATGGTAAAAATACCTTGATTTTTAGTTATGTCGGATATCTCGAGCAACGGATCGCGGTCAACCATCGCTCAAAGGTTGATGTGGCGTTGTTGCAGCAAAACAATACACTGGATGAAGTAGTGGTGACCGGATATGAGCGCAAAGTGAAGCGCCAGACGGCACCGATGATGCATGTTAATACAGCCTTGTCTGGACAAGTGTCAAGTTTGTATATCCGAGGGAAGGCATATATGCCGAATCAAAACCAGGAATCTTATCGGAAGGTAAAGGAAAATAAGTTTATCAATCCGCTTAAAGAACCTTTATCAACGTTTGCGGCAGATGTTGATGCCGCCTCTTATAGTAATGTACGTCGTTTTATAAATTCGGGAAGTTTGCCTGAAAAAGATGCGGTACGCGTTGAAGAAATGATCAATTATTTTCAGTATGAGGTGGCTGGACCTAAACATGGTGAGCCTGTAAATATGGTCACTGAATTGACGAAGGCACCCTGGAATAGTGCACATCAACTTATGCGCGTAACGTTAAAAGCGAAAGATATGCCAACGGCAAAGCTTAAAGCTTCCAATTTGGTGTTTTTGATTGATGTTTCTGGATCGATGATGGGGCCGGGGCGTCTGCCTTTAGTAAAAGCTTCGTTGAAGATGTTGGTTGATCAGCTTCGTGACATAGACCATGTGGCTATTGTGACGTATGCCGGCTCGGCAGGGGTAAAATTGGAAAGTACGCCTGGTGATGAAAAGATGAAAATAAAATCGGCTATTGAGGAGCTGGAAGCAGGCGGGAGTACCGCTGGTGCAGCGGGAATTAAGAAGGCTTACGAAATTGCCAAGCAACAATATATCAAAGGTGGAAACAACCGAATTATTTTGGCGAGTGACGGTGATTTCAATGTTGGAGAGTACAGTGACGAATCGATGGAAGAATTGATTGCGAAAGAAAGTAAATCAGGCATTTTCCTTACGGTACTCGGTTATGGCATGGGGAATCTTAAGGACAGTAAGATGGAAATCCTTGCGAACAAAGGTCATGGAAATTACGCTTATATCGATAATATTTCGGAAGCGCGAAAGGCGATGGTGACCGAATTTGGGGGAACGTTGTTTACTGTTGCTAAAGATGTAAAGATTCAGGTCGAATTCAATCCAAGTTATGTGCAGGCCTATCGCTTGGTAGGATATGAAAATCGTATGCTGGAGGCCGAGGATTTTAATAATGATCAAAAGATGGGCGGTGATATGGGCGTAGGCCACGTGGTGACAGCCTTGTATGAAATTGTACCTGTCGGGGTTGAGTCGGGAATGGTCGGAACGGTAGATCCATTAAAATGTCAGCAGCATGCAAATGCTGCAACCGGACGTAGAAATGCTGAACTGGCAACAGTTAAATTTCGGTACAAAGAGCCTGAAGGGCAGAAAAGTAAGTTGCAGCAAAAGGTGGTAGGGACTGCGGTAACCGAGTTGAACAATGTGAGTGACGATTTACGCTTTGCAACAGCGGTAGCGGAACTTGGTTTACTACTTCGTGATTCTGATTTTAAGCAAAAGGCCAATTTTGACCAGCTGATCGTGCGCGCAAAAGCTTCCAAAGGAAAAGACGAGGAAGGTTATCGGGCTGAATTTATCCGTATGGCTGAAAATGCGCGAGACTTATTGAGATCGAAGGAATAGATAGGAAGAGCATATCTAAAACTATTTTCAGCAGCGAAAACCGAAAGGCTGCTGCTGAAAATAGTTTTGTTTTGAGGATCATAGATAAAAAAGTAAATAAAATCTATATTTTTAAGCCATAAATAAAAGGAACGTACTTTACTCCTGAGAGTGATGCTACATACTGTTCTGCGCGGGTGATAAATGGGATGGATTGTTTTGGTGAATAGCGATCACTTGTAAAGGAATCGGCCTGGCTGTCGATGTTGAAGTAAATATGCGAGAATAAAAAATAATAGATAAATGAAAAATTTCTTCTTGTGCTTTCTTTTGGCAATTGGTATAGTAATACCCACAACAGCCCAAAAGGCGGGTTTGAATAAACAGCAGACGATGGCCTATATTAACAAGCTGTATAAAGTTGCTTACCATTATAAAGATACAAAAATTGATACGGTGACGGTAGATGGGAAAGTGCTGACAGTCTTTCTTTCCAGTGGCCAGCATTTTCGAAGTGATATTGCGAAATCAGATGTACTTGTCATTGCTAGGGTAAAATCAGGTTATCAAATTCGATTCAAGTCGTCGCCAAGCACGGATGAAATTTTATGGGCTATCCAAACAGAAGATGACGCCAAGCGTCTGAAAAATGCGCTGGAGCATCTGATTAAAATCGTAAAAACAGAGAAAAAGATAGATCCTTTCAGTAGTTAAGTATTTTTAGATGCTTTCTGGTCTGATGAATACAAGAATGTTCGGCAAGGTATGCGCTTGCGTTTACGCGAATAGATTCGTGTAAATACGTGCTATAATTTATAATTCTTAGGTTGCACAATAAAGCAGACCCGATGAAAGATCTGCTTGAATTGATATGTATTAGAAGTTGGCTGCTACGTTAAACCAGTATTAAGATCAATAATGGAATTAAGGCGACCATAGAAAACATCAATGTAGTACGCTTTTGCAGATATAAACTTATAGATAAGATCAATTCACTGTTTTCGCAGCTTTCTATTTTGCCGCCATTAGATAGCGAAGAGGATTTGATTTCTACAACTTTTCCTAGCTCATCTTCAATTTGCCATGCGGTCATCCACCTATTTTTAGGGCTCCATGTGTATTTTTTATTGATCAGGCTAATGGTCGCTTTACTCTTCCAGGAATTGTATTCAATATCACCGATCAGCTCATTGTTTTGATTTCGAATCTCTGTGTATGGATTGAAAAGCCCTTTATTTATGAATCGATACTTGTCTTTATGGATAGAAACATGCGCATCTAAGTTCCAATCAATAGATTCGAGGCTACCGATCACAGCATCATTGCAATAGAGGATAGACTTTGTTCCGAATAAATTATTTTTCCAGTTATAAATTGATTTCTTTTCCATTACTGTGTATGTTTATATGTTGATTTTAATTTATTAGTAGCCTATCAGCTCATTTTGTTACAGCGCGTTGAAATATTTTTTTGCGGAAGTTTTTGCGGCAGCATTCACAAGGCCTAGTATAGGGTAAGTGCACCAAAAAATCCCTATTTTTGCAGAAAAAACAAATTGAATTGACACATTACGAAAAGTCGAGCCAGATCAGGAAAGAGATAAATCAGTCCTATCAGCAGCTTAAAGGAATATACCCCATATTAAAACGTCAGAACAGCATTGGAATGTCCATATTTGCAATCGCAATCCTAGCGGTTCTCTTTGTATCGATCGGTTGGTATCGTGCAGTTGTACCGACATGGTTAATGATAATTAGCAACGCATTTTTTATGGGCGTATTGCACGAGATTGAACACGATCTAATTCATTGGCTATATTTTAAAAAACAGAGAGGTATTCATCATTTTATGCTTTTTAGTGTATGGATTTTAAGGCCATTGACTGTCAATCCTTGGATTCGCAGAACATTGCACCATCATCACCATAAGTTTTCGGGTACGTTGCACGATGTTGAGGAGCGTAGTGTGACAAATGGAGAACGTTGGTCTCTAAAGCGTCTTTTGACAACCCCGGATGTTGTATTAGGAGGACTTTTTCGCCTTCATCGAATGTTTAGCGATATGGATAAGGAAGTCGTAAATGGAAATCTAAAATTAGAGACTTCTTCTAAACTAAAACGAATTATGTTTTTGAGCATTGTTCCCGTTACGATTTTTGCACATGTGGTATTATATCTCTATTTCGCAGACTCGCTAATGACTTGGTTAAATGCATTTTTCGAGTTAGATTTGAGTTTTCCACAGTATGTTGATAACATGTTAATAAGTTTTGATGGGTTAATTTATGTTATTCTTTTACCAAACATGTTACGTCAATTTTGCTTACACTTTATTACATCAAATATGCATTACTTTGGTGATGTTGAAGCAGGAAATGTCATGGAGCAGACACAGGTACTGACAGTTTGGTGGACTTTTCCGATGCAATTGTTCTGTTTCTTTTTTGGCTGGACCCACAGCATTCATCATTTTGTGGTTAACGAAACCTTTTACGTAAGGCATATTGGTCGTAAGGCAGCTCAGGATATCTTACGTCGATATGGTGTTCGTTTTAATGATTTGGGAACATTTAGGAGGGCAAACCGTTTTCGTGAACTTTCCAAAAGAGAAGTTTAGCGCTTTTCTCTAGTTTTTTTACGGTAAGTTTTAAAATTTCCATGTTGTCGGTAAACAAGTGTTCCCTCTTCGCAATAGTTTGATAGGTAGACGGAAAACTTGTTACTCTCGCTCTTATCAACTCCCAGTTCAATCAATACATCAGAAACACGTCTTTCGGTGTCAAAAAAATCGGATTGATAGACGAGACTATCTAATTTTTTGCTCAGTGTAATTCGCTCTTGCGCCTCTGGAGGTAGCGAATATGGCGATTTGAATACAATATCATGTTGAAAAAAGAGTGCTGGTTGAATTTCGAGACTGCGGCACAGGGTTAAAAAATTTGTGAACGTTAGGTCTTTACCTTTTTCAATACCGTTAAGTGTTCCTGTTGAAATACCCGTTATATGTGATAGGTCGCGCAATGAGTAATATAAATCATTTCGTTTTGCTCTAAAGCGTAACCCAATCTTTTCAAGTAATTGTTTGTCTTCGTCCGTCATACAACGAATTGAATGACAATTTGCGCAAAATATCGTTTATTATTTTGATTAAAAATTTGTATTTGATTTGTTTTAATCTTATGTTTGTTATAACGGCCTTTCATAGGGAGGAAGGGATCTATATACACCCTACATCGCCTACCCCATGTTAACTAGTCTGGAACAGGATTAGCTTATCAGGCGGGGATATGGAAAAACAACAATATAAATTGAAACTATCATTTTACTGGCATTGTTTACTGCGGATTTATTGTGTCGAGTTTATTTTATGATAGTTGGCTAGCATTTAATCACGATGGCAACTGTTGGTCCAGCCAACAGCATATTTACCGTTCTTGAAAAAACAATTTCCTAGCTTCGGTTTCAAAAAATCCGTCAAATTATGCCGAAGCTATGGAAGTTGTCTATTGGCGGAAGTTCTTTATTATTTTCCACTCATAAAATAATATATGATATAAAATACGATCAATAGGCATACCGCGATAATAAGTGTGCGCTTGATGTTTCTGCCAGCTGGTAAATCATCCTTTTCTTCGACGGCCACTTCGGGTAGTTTCTCCTCCTGCTTGTGGTCGCTATGTTCGGGCGTATTATACTTATTTTCCATAATTAAAAATGTTAATTTACATCACTAGAACAGTGCTGATGGATAAATCGTTGAGTTTGCCTTATAATTTTAATTGGATAATAACTCCTTTATGAGCTGTTATTTTGTATATAATATCAAATAAAGGCATTAAAAGATTGTGTTTTTTCCAGTATTTACATACATTGCAGATACATTTAACACAACACCCTAAATAATCTCTGAGCATTGCGTTTGCAGAAGATTGTGCGTTGGATGAAGTCTATAAAAAATAATTGAGCATTAAATGAAAAGAAGAACTCTTATCGGAACATTGGTAGCTGGATGTATGATGTTGGCTATTACTCCAACATTTGCGCAACGAAAAGCTGCAAAAAAGGAAATCGGTCTACAGTTATACTCTGTACGTGAAGAAATAGGGAAGAACCCAAATTTCGACCAGATTCTGCAAAAGATCGCTGCGTTAGGCTATACAGGAGTGGAAGCTGCTGGATATAAGGATGGCAAATTATATAATTTGAGTCCACAGGAGTTTAAAGCAAAAGTGGAAAAGGCGGGAATGAAGGTAATTTCATCACACGCAACGAAGACTTTGTCAGAAAAAGAGCTATCTTCTGGAGATTTTACGGAATCTTTAAAATGGTGGGATGAGTGTATCGCTACGCATAAAGCTGCGGGAATGAAATACATTGTTACACCTTGGATGGAGGTTCCTAAAACACTAAAAGATCTGGAAACACAATGTCGCTATCTGGATGCGGTGGGCGCCAAATGCCGCCAGCAGGGAATCGTATACGGATATCACAACCACTCACACGAATTTAAAAAAGTGGAAGATAAAGTGATGTACGATTATATGATCGAGCATACAAATCCTGAGAATGTATTTTTTGAAATGGACGTATATTGGGCAGTAATGGGGCAGGTCAGCCCTGTGGATTATTTTAATAAATATGCGGGTAGATTTAAAGCATTACATATTAAAGACCACCGTGAAATTGGTCAGAGCGGTATGGTGGGATTTGATGCGATTTTTAACAACTCAAATGCGGCGGGATTACAATATATCTTTGTTGAGCTGGAAGAAACCCGTAATGATATCTATACTGGTCTACAGCAAAGTATCGATTATTTGAAAAAGGCCCCTTTTGTTAAAGCAAGCTATTTAAAATAAGAAGTGTCGGGAGAAAATTGACGCTGTTTCGACAATAATCCATTTGATTGATTTATTATTTTTCGGTAACTTGAAGATCATAAAAGGGAATTTTTTTTCATTTAAAATTGGATGATATGAAGCGGATTATTGTTGCTACAGATTATGCGGAGGAGGCAGAGCATGCCTTAAAATTTATTATGGAAGTATTTGCTGGAAAAGAGTATGAACTCGTTTTATTTTCCCTTCAAAATCCTTCAATTCATGCGATGAACGCTCGGCTTTCTCCCGATTCTATGTTTAAAATAGTTGAACATCAAAGCAAGATTCTACAACATAAGGCCGATGCTATTACTGCTGAGAGCGGTGTTGTGGCTATTCCATATCTAGCTGCAGGTCTATTTTACGATCAAATGACCAAATGTATCGAAGAGACAGGGGCCGATTTGTTAGTGATGGGTATGGCTAAACGTTCTTTTGATCAGGATATGCTTGGTAATACGACAACTGCAGCTATTAGTAAATTAAAAATACCGATCCTTTCTATTCCGCTTGGCGCAAAATTTACGGGTCTTCAGCATATTCTTTTTGCCTGTGATGTCGTTCGTGGTGTGCAAAAAGAAATTTTAGAAAAAGTGAAGGATTTTGCGAGTGATTTTGGGGCAGTATTGGAGGTACTCAATATCCGTAAGACCGTTGAGCAGCTGAATGAAGAAAAAGGAAGGGAAACACGGGAGGCCATCAACGATGTGATGGGAATTGTAAGTTATTACTACAAAAATGTAACCTCCAATGAGGTTGTAAAAGCCATTCGTGACGAAGTTAAAGAAAGCAATACGGATCTGCTGGTTATGATTCCCTATAAGTATGGTTTTTGGAGTTCATTGACCCATCGAAGTAAGACTCGTATGATGGCATCGGGGTTGGATATTCCATTGCTGACGATTTCGATTTAATCTTTTAACACCATTGGCCCTGCAGAACTAAGTTCAGAGGGCCTTATTTTAGTTTGGTATATTATAGAATTGGTAATATTTTGTCCCAAATCTGCTGGTAAAATTTATTATCTCGAATAATTCCCTTATCCAGATCATAATAATTTGGTGATTCAGAACTACCTCCCCTACGACGTTCTATTAGAAATATATTGAGGACTATCTTTGAACTGCCCCCTTTTAACGGGGTTATCAAAAAATTTGTAATTATTTTTTCACCTTCTTTATTGCTAAGCAGCTTCTTGTTTTCAAAGTAAGCACTGGTCTGAACGAATCCAGAGGATCGATCCAATTGTGAAATAAAATACCCGCCATCTTGAAGCGCTTGTATGATTTTGGTATACGTCGAGTCGCTTGCGATTGTGACAGTTTTTGTCCGTTCAGGGTTTTGGGCCAACAGAGAGCTGGAAAGGAAGAATAGTTGAGCGATCGCCAGCAGAGAGATTTGGATTAAGCGTTTCATATGACAGGATTATAAATCGTATGTTGTTTAAGCTTTAAGTTAACCATTTATTTTAAGTAATGGCTTTTACTTGTAGGACATTGTCTACTTAATCCTTATTCCCAGTATCTTTAAGCTTCGCTCTTCCTGATCGAGCGTTGCAATATTGGGTAAATTGGCCCATTCCTCGAATCCCATTTTCTCAAACAACGCGATGCTGGCAAGATTGTGCGCGAAGATAAATCCCAACAAGGTGTGTACGCCGAAATCCGCTGCTTTGTCTATGCAATATTGTAGAATCTGTTTACCCAATCCTCGGCCTCGGTGTTTTTCATTCAAATAGATACTGATTTCTACTGTGGCATCATAAGCCGGACGACCATAGAACGATTGGAAACTAACCCATCCAAGGAGTTGATTATTTTGATCTTCTACCATCCATAAAGGTCTTTTCGAAGCGTTGTGTTCATCAAACCATTTTTGTCTACTCGCAACAGATACAGGTTCGGTGTCTGCTGTGACCATACGAGATGCAATTGTTGAATTGTATATTTCTACGATGTATGGTAAATCATGTTGTTCGGCGTTGCGAAATTTTAATTGATTCATGGATTTTATTGTTTAATTGCTGTTCGCTGTTGTTTTTTGCTCTAATGTCCAAGCTAGAAAGTCTGTCATGACGTCCTTCCAATGTGGTTTTTTGTAATCGGGCCTACCATCATTCTGAACTTCAAAATAATTATGCTCGAGATTGTAATATCTTTTTATCGTCAGGTTGTTTTTGTGATTTCTTATAAAATAGAGTGGTGCTAGATCATTTAATTCAGCTACAATGTCTTCTGTGCCGGAGACCAGATAGATTGGGTAGTCAAATCCCAATAGCTCATCAATAACAGGTTGTGAAAATGACTTCCAGGAGCGCAAATTGGGATTGTTTTTTAATTTCTCCGGGTTGTTGGCATCTTTATAAAACGCATAGGTTTGTTCAATTTTTTGAGAGGCTTGTTGCCAGGTAATTTTTCCTTTTTGGACATCGCGCTTTGCTTGCCGTATATCTTGGTCTATCCGCCCAAACAAATTTGTCCCTGATAAACCCAGTTTGCTGACTTTTTTATATTTATTGGCTAGTTTGGCGGCTACATGTCCACCTTGGGAATGTCCAAATACTGTTAATTGCGAATTATCTACCCAAGGTTGTTTGCTCAGGTAATCTAATACGGAAACTGCTCGATTCACATAATTATCGAGATAGTCTGCTTCTTGATAAGCTCTACTAGGGATATTTTTATCTTTAGAGTCGCCATAATACCAATAGGAATCATTAAGCTGCGATTCATCGACGATAACAGGCGTTTCTGGCATGGAAATGACGATGAGATGGTACAATTTTATGATATCCTGGTAGTTAAAGTTGGTTAGTCCACCCCCAAAAAGACTTAAACCTTCTTTTTTATAATTAAAGTATAGTGGTATGGGCAAGGAGCCCTGACAAAACAAAAATAGAGGCTTTTTGCTTTTTGGAGCTGGATCAATGACTAAAAAATCAATTTTACTATTTGGAGTTTCAAGTGTAAAAACAGTTGACTCATTGTTGATAACGCTTGTTTTCTGTCCGAAGGCAGCCTGTGACATTAATAATGAACAGATAAAAAAAATGAATTTCATGAAGATCAGCTATCTAGTATACTTGTTATTGCCAAACTTATATAAATTGAATTTTATATCCAATAGCATAATATTCATTTAGGAGTGATTTGCATGTAAATAGAATCTCTCGGAAAGGGGCTGGAGAAGACGTCTTTGTTGTTATATGTGACCACTGGCTCTAATTTTATTTTTGCATGCGGTGATATTGTATCATCTCATTGAATTTTTGGTTTAGCTGTTATAATCTCTTTGATCTTATATCGGCCCTATATCACTTATCATCGGTGGTAAAATCGGATTTGAATTATCCAATAGTTAGGTTATCTAGCTTATAATGCATTTTATCTAGGCCAAAATACAGTTCGTCGAGATTTTTTCTAGATACTCTCTGATATAAATACTTTTGGCCAATATTAACTTTTATCATTCTAAATGAAGAAGCTATTTATTTTATTTTTGGGCGGTCTTTTCCTAGTCTCATGTAAGAATCAAGGAATCGAAGCTGATGCATTAAACAGGGACGAGTATTACATACCATTGGGTGAAAGTATTAAAGTCGCAGATTCTCTGCATTATTTTATTTTAGGAGATGCTAATAAAAAGGCGTCTACTAAATCCAAGATTGGAAATACCAATGCCACTTTAAAAAAGGAAATTCTATCGGAAAATGGGACGCCATTAATGCGTGTTTTTAATTACGGGAAGGGGGGATTTATCATTTTGGCTGCAGATCGTCGGGCTAATCCGGTATTAGCATATTCCGATGAGACAAACTTTCCCTCCGATACTTTACCAGCCGCAACGGAAGCATGGTTATATGAAAATAAACTTCAGATAGAAGAGTTAAAATCATGCACAAGAGAAAATGTGAATGGAGAAAACCTTTTGAAAAAGGGGAATTATGTCAAGCTTTTAGGAGGGGAAGTTCCAACAGTTAATGTAAAAAGAGCATCTATTGAAAAAGTCGCTGGATTTTTCCCTCCGGCAGGAGGATGTGAACCAACGGGATTTGAAAAAGGTCCACTTTTGCAGACAACTTGGAATCAATCTGGCGGCTATAACAATTTAATGCCTGATATGTCTTGTACCCCTTACTCTTGTAATGGAAAAGCGTATACAGGCTGTGTAGCTACAGCAATGTCCCAGGTGATGAGATATCATCAATATCCTGCTTCATATAATTATAGTATTATGCCAAATGCAGTTTCAAGTTATTTAGATGTTTCATCAGGAGCTAATGAAATCTCTAAGTTAATGAGAGACGTAGCCAATTCTGTAGATTCACAACCGGATTGTGATGGCACAGGTGCTGCTTCTAATCTAAATGATATTCCATACGCCTTAGAAAATACTTTCGGCTATTCAGTCACAGCGACAGCAACTGACTTTAATTATAATACCGTAAAAAGTGAAATTCAAGCCAATCGTCCAGTAATCTTAAGTGGATATAAGGATAAAAGTGGATTTATTTTTCATACATTTAAAGGAGGCCATGTCTGGGTAGCAGATGGTGTTCGTGGTGGTACAAGCTGTGGTGAGCAAAATCCTGATGGTACATGGACAGGTGGTGCTTCCTTCCTGTACTTTCATATGAACTGGGGTTGGGGAGGTTCAAACAATGGATGGTTTGGGTTCGCTAGTGCTGATGCAGGCGGAGGTTATAATTTCCAATATAAAAGAGGTATGGTTTATTCAATTAAAAAATAACGACAATATGTACAAATTAGGATTACTATTGATACTATTTACTTTATTTTCTTGTGAAAAGAAGGAGGAAAAATGTTGTATGAATGTTGAGAGCCAAGTATTATTAAACTTGACTAACGAAGATAGTAACAATATTTTTGAGTTAAACGAAGGGGCAAAAGCGCTCAATGATCTGGATTTATATTATGTTGATAAATCAGGCAATCGGGAAATTCAAAACCATTCTAATCTTGATATCCCCAAAAATATGCAAATTATCGATTGGGAAGTGCCTAAACAGAAAATATTAAAAGTCTTTGGAAATCTTACTCCGCAAAGTGACGGTTATGCTGAAAGTATATTAGTGGTAAAGGGATACTTGGAAGTTTCAATAAAATTAAAAATAGAAAGCACCGATTCCTATAAAGGTTATTCACAATTATTGGTGAATGGAAAGGAGATTTCAAAAGGTCAACTTGGACGTCCTATTTCTGTTAAACTAACTACGTTGTCGGAATAGGACTTCCCAAAATTAAATTTCATAGTTAGGGTTTTAGGTAAACCACCATTAGTTTATTTAATGGTGGTTTTTTATTTTATGTAGAATAATGCCATTTTATAACCTTAATTAATGAACATAAAATATAACATCGTGTAGATTGGGTGTTTCGTATGGGTCAAAATTGAGTTGGTCGAGATTATTTATTTATTTGGTGAATTTGATGTAGTTTTTCGGAAGTTTAGCCAAATATGAAACAACATGAAGAGAAATTTGATCAAAATCCTAGTTTTTTTGCTTGCGTTGATTTTCAACGTGCATCCTATTTTCGCTCAAGGAGTTGAAGAAAATCCTGAAGTTCGAAATTATTTGAATAATATGTTCTCAACCTTGGATAAATCTAAGGTTCCAAATGGATTATTAAAAGATTATGCTTTCGACTTAACTGATTTGGATAAATTTACGGGTGCAGATCTTAATGATAAAAATTATGTTGATAAAGAAATCTACAGTTATCTTTTAAGAACTATTAGATCTTCTGCTGTAGGAACTAAACCATTTGGGGATGTCAGTCAAATCCTTGTATCCCAGCAAAGTGTTGGCACCAATAATGTTGTATCACTTGGTGGATTGGCTTATCAATATAGCTACATTAATGAAAATGCTATTTCAGATCAATTGATAAATTATTCTAATGGTAAGGTTTCTGATAAGACAGTTAATGGTGTTTGGAAGAATCCCTATTCATCAAAATATGTTGTAGGTTTTGCTCCTCATGATAGTATTTTCAAAGCAAATTTACTCACCTTCAAATTAAATAGTAATACCTGGTTTTCTAATTTATCGGTAAGTAAAATAGAGATTGATTACGGTACTGGCTACAAAGTAATAACTGTTGGGGGAAGTTTGTCAGCATCATTTACTTCTGGTGGGCGCAAAGAAATAAAAATGCGTGTAACGTTAACCGATGGACAGCAACTTGTATCACATTCTTCAATTCAGGTAAGTTCCGCCATGTCGCTGAGAACATTTTCTGATCCCGACCTAACGTCCTATAAAAAAATATTTACGGGAGCGGCTTATAAGGGGGTAAGTACAACAGCAAGAGTATTTGTAAAGACTAGGAACGGCCCAATTCGTGACCCATTTATAATAGTGGAAGGTTTTGATCCTATTCTAGGACATGAATTTGGGTCCCAAAGAATGGATAATACATATCCATATCTTCGTGCAGACATTCAGGCTAATTATGATATTATTTACGTAGACTGGGCACAAAGTGAACAGTATATTCAAGCAAATGCTAATACATTGAAAGATGTTATTCAATGGGTAAATAGTCAGAAGCAACTTTCAGGAAGTACTTCAGGCAATGTGGTAATGGGATCAAGTATGGGAGGTCTTGTTGTTCGGTATGCTCTTAAGACAATGGAAAATCAAAATCTTACCCACCAAACTTCGGTCTATGTCAGTCATGATGCCCCACATTTAGGAGCTAATATTCCAATCGGAGCACTTTATGCATTACATGGAATAGGTAGTTTCTTGGAAAATCAATTAAACTTAGGTAATATCTATAATCTGGCTACTGGAACGCCTCTTGAATATATGCTTAAGCAGGTTCATTCTCCCGCTGCACGCCAGATGTTAGTAAATTATGTGGATTTTGGTGGCAATTTAAACAATACAGATCATAATTTATGGCAGCAAGAATTAAACACTCTAGGCTTTCCGCAAGGTGATCCCAATAGAGCATTTAGGATGATAGCACTTGCTAATGGTAGCTATGCCCAAGGAACTATTCCTTCATCTTACCTTACTGCAAATGCCACTGCTAGCACTGACCTATTGGATGTTGCAAATATAATAACTGGAGGTATGTCTGCCTTTTTTGTCGGCAGTGTATTAAATGATTTTTGGGCGGGGGCGTTATCTTTGGTTCCAGGGAAGAGTACAATAAAAGGCACTCTTGAAATTTTTCCGGGCACTTCAGCTGGCAACCGTGTAACAAATCTCAACTTTAAATTCATTAAAAAATTCCTTTGGACAGTCCCTGTAACAAGGACCATTTTTTCTTATGAAAAAAATATGCATAGTGGTCTTAATTTTGATGCTTTTCCAAGCTCTCAATTCATAACAAATAGAAGTCTTAATGCCGATGAACCATTTGTTCCTAAGGTGCCGATTCTGGGGAGATATAGTTATGCTGTAAGTACATCTGAAAGTATTCCATTTGTTCCAACTTCCAGTGCTTTAGCAGTCGGAGGAGGAACAAATGCTCTCACGGCCGCTCTTTTTACGACAAAACCAACTTCAACTAGCACTCCTTTTGGAGGGAATTTTAGAATTCGTGAGATTAGCTCTGGTTCGCATATTGCATTATCGGACGAAGAAGTTAGCTGGTTGTACGCTCAACTGAAAATGGGTATTGATGGTCCTAAACTAGCTAAAACTGGAACCCAATATAAAGTGATAAACCCATTAAGTGGTTCAATTATTTGGAGTACCTCCAACTCAAGTATTGCCACGATAAGTTCTAGTGGGATATTAACTGCTGTAGGTAAGGGGATAGTGGATATTAAAGCAAAGGTTGGAACAACTGAAATTTCTACTCGGGTTGCTGTTGGTATACCGCGTTTTGTTTTAGCAAATGTGAAACGTGACCCTGGTTTTTATACGATTAAAGCTAATTGTATTGATACAGAACCAGGGTATGCTGAATTTCTATTAAATAATAGGGATTTGATTGTTTATCAATGGGGGATAAAAACAGAAAATCAGTCAATTCAATGGACAGACAGTGAATCTTCCGAAGTTAAATTGAGTACGACAGAAGATACCGAAAACACCACCATATATTTAAAGATTAAAGATTATAACGGTAATGTCAGTAGTCCAATATTTGTAAGGATTACAGGCTATGATATCTATGACGTTGGCTTTAGGACATTCATTTTAAATAAAAATGGGCAACTTTTTACCGATACAGGATATGAGCTATATTATGAAGGGACAGGTATGCCTCTGGTTTTCAGGAGTACTTCTTTTGATGAATTTAGTAATGCGGAATGGAGTCCATTAGCGGGAACAATTATCAATGATCAACAGACACAATGGGTTGTGCCATGGTATACTAGCTTCTACATAAAGGATATCATCACATTGGAAGAAATAGAGCGGATTAAATCGACTTTTACAAATGATCAGGTGGCAATTTATACTTTTTATTTGTTGAACTATGATGGACAAATTATCCAAAAGACTCCGCTATCTGTTATTTATAAAGCAAACTATCCGAATCCATAAAATTTATACGTTAAAAGATGATTTTGAAAAAGAATTATATCTCAGGCTTACTTTTCTTAGTAATATCCTTCTTTTGGGGATGTGATAAAAAAGGCAATCCTTTACCATCAGAATTGAAGTTTAGTGCAAAGTTGAATGGTATGGATTTTTTAGATCAAATGCCAATGGTAATTCCTCCTGGTGCTCGAAGGACTCCAGTACTAGAAGTGGAATATTTTGGCACTGATAAAAGTTATTTTCAAGTAAGGTCCTTTTTAAAACCTGTTGATCAGAATAATAAACTTGGAGATTTTTATTTGTTGATAAGAATTCCATCAAAAGAACAGCTGTCTGTGGGTAAGGCATATACATTCGATATAATTCCGGGGAAAGATATATTAACTGGAATTGATCGGAAAATTTATGAGGATGAAAATCGGTTATTTACCTCAATTTCTTCTTCTACTTTTAATATCGACACCGACTATTACGGAGTCGGCACTGTTACATTTACTGAATATGATAGTGTAAAAAATAGAGCAAGAGGTAAAGTAGATTTGGTGTTTCCCTATCACGATTCTATTACTCAAAATGATGAACTTAAATTAAATGGGGAGTTTTTCTGTTGGATAAATAAATAATTTGAACTATGAAAGATATTAAATTTTTGACATTATGTGTTTTGGCAGTGTCACTCAGTTTTGCTTCCTGTAAAAAGGAAATTTTACAAGATTCTAATAATGAAGGAAAAGCACTTAAAGGGAAGCACGTTACTTCTCAGGATAGTTTAGAAACTTTATACATGATGCAATCTAATCTTGAACTTTTATTGGCAGATAGGATTATTTCTAAATCCAACGGATTTGTACTTGATATTTCTAAACAAGAAGCGGTTGAACTAGAGATTCCTGATGATCTATATCAGAGATATCAGGATAAAGTAAGTGAACTTAACAAATCTATAATAACTAAATAATTTTTATGAAAATTTCAAAATTAAACCTTGTAAAAATGTTGATTTTGTCTATGGTGGTGGTATCCTCCTGTAAGAAGGATGGAATATCAGGAGATAGCCCGAATCAAGAAGATGTAAAGTTGAATTATGAGTTGAAATACACTGATCAGCAACTTAAAAATTGGAAGGAAACTGGAAGTCCATTTTTGGAAACTCAACAGAAAAATGCTTCGAATACCAAAATAGAAAAGCACATCCCTTCCCAAGGAGGCGTGTTTGATCCTATTCCTGTCGGAACCAAAGCGTATGGGCCACATCCTTATCAAAATAGATATTGGTCAATGGTCAGGCTTAAATTGGCGATACCGGGAACAACTACAGACAATCAACTCTTAAAGGCAAGAGTTGTTCAAGCCATTAATGGGATCCAGGCAAATACGAATGTTCGGTTCTATAATTCCATCAATGATCTTGAAAAAGATCCTACATGGGGATTTGTTTATCCAAACGTTCACATCCATGTTTCATCAGATGCAAAGAAAGGAGCCTCATTTGTTGGGTTACAAGGCGGAGAACAATATATTTACTTACCAATCACCGCTACAAAAGAATTTATAATGAGAGCGTTGGTAAATGCCGCAGGGATGTACAATGAACAACAGCGTAATGATCGAGATACCTATGTAAATATCAACACTGCTAATGTCGATCCTGTTAATCGCTATCAATTTGATAAGATCACATCAAACTTTTATAGTATGGGTTCTTTTGATTTTAATTCAATTACTCTTGCTGGGTCTACAGAGTTATCTAATAACGGTCAGAGAAGTATTTGGAAGAAAGATAATACTGATATTGTAGCTAATACTACGTTATCTGACCTGGATAGAGGCTTTTTAAATTATTTTTACCTTCCATATATTGCCAGGACTGATACATATAGAGAGTTAGCCACGACAGTGTATGATGGTAATAACAACATTCTTACAACGCAACAAAGGGCTGATCTCGAATACTATATAAATAACGGAGCTTCTAATCCAGGCACTTCAGGTAGAAGTCCTATCGTTCCATGGTAATTAGCATGCATAAATTTATAGATCTCCTGTTGGAAAGTACAGGAGACCTTTATTAAGTAGAACTATATGATTAGGAACCACATTTAAATAAGTTAAATCAAGGATCCAAGTTCTTTCGGCTCCTTTTTAATACGGTTAAACATGAGATTTATACTAAGTTCTATAATATTTGTGTTTCTTTTCTTTTCGTGTAAAAAAGATGATCCTGTTGAACCTCCAAAAATTAAATACGATCATACGATTATTGTCGTCATGGAGGCTAACAATAATTTAAGACAATACGCACTTGATAATATTAATGATATGGAAATAGCAGCTAATTCTTTTAAAAACGCTGCTGTTTTAGTTTACCTCCGTTCAAGTAATGATGAAGCAATTCTTCTTCGAGTGAAATTTGATGAGGACTTAAAAGTAATAGCTAGTGATACAATAAAGAAGTATGCCATTTCAAATAGTAGTCCACAACAATTGAATATGGCAATCAATGATAGCAAGGAATTATTCCCTGCAGAAAGCTATGGTTTAATTTTGTGGTCTCACGCGACCTCATGGGCACCACCTATTTCAAAACGGATAGAAACACGGTCCTTTGGAGAAGATCAGGGAAAACAGATGGATATTATTGATTTGAAAAATTCAATTCCATCAGGATTCGAATACATTATATTTGACGCCTGCAACATGGCAAGTATAGAAGTTCTTTGGGAATTTAAGGAAAAGACGAAATACATTATTGCATCTCCAACAGAAGTATTAGCAAGTGGCTTTCCTTATAGAAAAGTGTTACCTTATCTTGCCTCTAAGGAGCCTGATTTAATAAATGTTGCAAATCAGTATTTTGAACACTATAGTTCTTATACAGGTCAAATGCAATCTGCATCTGTTACATTGCTTAACACAGCAGAACTTTCTAAACTTTCAAGTTTATGTGCTGATCTATATTTAAAAAATAAGTCGGTTGGTATACCAATTAGGGTTAATGTCCAAAGATTAGATTACACAGCGGATTTTCCAGTGCCTGCATTTGATTTTGTAAATTATCTGGAGGTAAATTTTCCTCTTTCGGAGCTTGATCCTATTAAAAAGCAGCTAGAGAAAACGATTATTTATAAGAACGCTACAGATCAATTTTTAGGAAAGCCAATTAAGGCTTTTTCTGGGTTCGCCTGTTTTATTCCGGAATCTGAGGATTTTTATTTAAACTATTATCGTACCCTTAATTGGTATAAAGATAGTGGTACTAATGTGTTATTTTAGCTCTTTAGATCTTCTCTTTGGTGGATGACCTTTTAAGAGAAGATCTAAATACAATTTATAACGTAAAAGTTCCTTTCAAAGATGTTCTACCTCCATTTTCATTTGGGATGGTGAATTCTATTATTCCAGAACCTTTAGCATTGCTTGGGTTGCCTCCATCATCAAAATGTGTGAACATGATGTAACCTGTCCCATAATAATAGATTTTATCATTATCAGAGTATCGAATAAAAGCATTGTCCCAATCATCAAAATATCTGTTTCCCTTTTCAATTTGGATTCTTTCTTTTCCAGCATTTGCCTTTATTTCATATTTCTTGTTTAAAACAACTCCTCCGTTTACGGGACAATAGATGGTAATGTCAAATCCTTTGGGATTTTCACCTTTTGTATATGGAGAGGCAGATAATGTGAAGTTTTCCTTATACTGCTGATATGATTCCGTTGGCGGAGGAGTGTATCTTAGAAATGGACTATTAGGTGCACCAGGTGGCAGAATTAGCGCTCTTGCATCTACGTAAGTAATTCCATCTTTCTGTATTTCTAGTTTATTTGAACTAGGTAAAGGATTACCATTTTTGTCGCAAGAATATAGTCCAATGGAAATGATTGTTAAAAATAATATTATCGTCCTCATAATTATAATGTTTTGATTGTCAGTTATACGATTTGAACCTACATAATGCTACAGTTATTAATTATTTGATTATTTATTAGTTTTTATGAATGACTTTGTATGGCAAAAAGTATTTATTGTGGATTATTTTGTCGAGGATTTTCCTAACGTTATATGGGTCAAAATTAAGTTGGTCGAGAAAATTTTGTGAATCGTAAATGTTTCAATATTATTATTCTGTAAAAGTATTTTGATAATCGCTTATCAATTTGGAACTTCTAAGAAGTTTTCGATGAAATTCTGGGTGAAATATCTCGGTATTAAATGTCTGATTATTTTTTAACCTTAATAAACACTATTATGATTAGGAAAACGCTTAATTTGAAAACTCTATCATTATTGATGATAGCTTTACTTTTGTCTTGCAGTAAGGATAAGATAGCTGACCAACCAAAACATATTCAAGAAATAGCGAAGCAGACTAAAGGTGAATTTATTACCCTAGAGTCTGGGGCAACGGTTGAAAAACGTGGTGAGAATTATTTTATCGAAGGTGACATCTTACTGACACCTAGTCAATTTGAATTGATAAAAACGAATAATTCTTTTGAAGCGGTTGCCAAAGAAGATTTGGATCAACCTTATCAAAACGCTTCACCGGCATCTTCGGGTAGATTATTTAGAACAAATCCCAATACCAAAAGTGTTGGTGTTCACCCAAATGAAAATAGAATGTGGGCTATGGTAAGATATACTGTAAATTCCAATGTCAGCGCTGGAGCAAGGTTAGCCATTAGTGCCGCTATTCAACACATTGAATCAACAACAAATATAAGGTTTTACAATGCAACAGGTCAGCCGACTTATGATTCTCAATGGGGATTTTATTATCCCTACATCGAATTCTTTCATGGTACTTCTACTAATCCTAGTGCTTGGAATGCAGAAGGAAATTGGTCAACTGTTGGGAGATGGGATGCCGTTAAGAATCCAGGGACACAGGGTCGAGGAGATGCTGGTCAATGGTTAAGCCTTCAGCAGGATGAATCAATGGGGCCTTTTTTGCCATCTTTTTCAGTTCCTATGGGTGTTGTGGCGCACGAAATTATGCATGCCATTGGTTTATACCACGAGCATACTAGACCTGATCGCGACAATACCATTACTGTCCATCCTGATAGATGTAGGCTAACTGGTGATGATTATAAAACGAATTTTGATAAGCGGACAGGGAATTATTTTATGTTTGGAAGTAGTGTTGATCTAAATTCAATTATGATGTATGGTATGACCGATTTCGCTAAAGATGCTAATTTTCCTGTGATTACATTAAATGCAGGGGGGACTTATCCTGTTAATAGAACTGCGCTATCAGATTTGGATAGGGCGTATGCTAACTATTTCTATTTACCATATATAGCCAGATCAGACGTTTATAGAGAATTGGCTCCAACTGTTTATAAATCTGATAATACTGTAATGACTGCTCAAGAACGATCGAGTTTGCAAGCATATTTGAATAATGGTAATCCTAATCCTCCAAATTGTTGTAGGTTAACAAATAATCACACAAATTTATAATAAAAGAAACCCGTATTTTACTTACGGGTTTCTCTTATCTTTTGTATTTGATACTTACCACAGGATCACTTTTTCCATTCCTAATAATCATTTCGGAGTTATTCAGAATTTCACAATTCAATGAAACATAAGAGTTTTCCTGTCCTTTTTCATTTGGTATTTTTAAAAATAGTGAATCCTTCTTTTTAATAAATCCTTTGTATATTGATGGTGGAGTATTTATCTCAATATTTGCATTTATGCCATTATATTCATAAGCTCCAAACATAGTATCGGCATCCACTTTATAATCAGTATAAAGGCGAAGAACATTACCATTTGGAAGTTCTTTCCAATCTTCATTTCCCTTTTTTATAGCAGTTTCTTTCCAGGCATATTGGTTACTATACATGGGAGGATCTATAATAGGAGGCTCGATTTCATTTTCTTTACAAGATTCGTTAAAAATAAAAAATGCTGATAAAAGAAGTAATTTGAATGAATTTCTCATTTTTTTCTCGTTTGATTAGTAATTATTTAAACGATTATTGTCTAAATAATGCTACACCAAGGCATTCTCTGTGTTTGGTAAATCTTTGATCGAGTAAAAAACTACTTTGATATAGTTCAACTCTGAGTTCGTCGAGAATATTTTCGATTGTTTTTAATAAAATATATACTTACTGCGATAACTGAACCTTTAAAAATCAAAATGAAACCAAATAGAATTGACCTCTTCCCAAAAAACTGGAGTATTTAAAAGTAGGGAATTCGGACTTGAATTACTAATTTTAAAAGGGAGGAAAAACGATGAAAAAATCAAAGTTTACCGAAGCACAGATCGCCTTTGCGATCAAACAGTCCGAGACAGGTACCCGTGTGGAAAAAGTCTGCAGAAAAATGGGTATCAGGGAAGCTACCTTATACAACTGGAATAAGAAATACGGTGGCTGGGGGTATTGGAGCTGCGTAAGCTCCGGCAATTGGAAGAAGAAAATGCACAGCTGAAAAAGCTCGTGGCCGATCTTAGGACAAACGGATGCTCTAGGATGTATTAAAAAAAAGTTTTAAAGCCTTCGCAGCGTAGAAGCATGGTTACCGGATTTATTTCTGATTATCGAATTTCCCTACGCACAGCGTGCGAGATATCTCTGCCGAGCACCTCAGTTTGGTATTATAAACACCATAGATCAGATGACAGTCCATTACGCCTTCGCATAAAAAGCATTGCTGAATCACGTGTCCGTTACGGAATAGAGTGAATCGTCGTTCTTTTGAAACGTGAAGGCCGGCGGGATAATACAAAACGGATTTATCGAATTTATAAGGAAGAAGTCTTAGATCTACTGGTGAAAAGGCCCAGACGCTGCCGTGCCGCTGCTCATCGATCCGAGAGACCGGTTTTTTCCAATTTACATGACTGCTGGAGTATGGACTTTGTCGCTGATGCGCTGTTCGATGGCAGGAAAATCCGCTGCTTAACTATAGTGGATAACTATAGCCGTAAATGCATGGCTATTGAGGTTGGATAGAGGCTTAAAGGAAATGACGTTGTTTCTGTTTTGGAAGAGCTCCGACTATTCCAACAGGCAATACCCAGAAAAATCCAAGGGGATAACGGATCGGAATTGCGGAGCAATCATGAACACCAAATAAAAACAAACACAGGTGAATAATTTATTTCCAAGGAGGTCGATAGATGGGCATATGAGCATCAGGTGAAATTGGTTTTCTCCAGACCGGGAAGACCAACAGATAATCCGTATATTGAGTCATTCATTGGAAGTTTTCGGGACGAGTGCCTAAATGCGCATTGGTTCCTGTCATTGGAAGATGCGAAGGAAAAAATTGAAATCTGGATGGAAGAGTACAACACCTTCAGACTCCACAGCTTTTTAGGGGATTTGACTCCTGAAATGTTTATAAAAAAAAAGAAAACAGCAGAATTTTTTACTTTAGAAGACGCCTAAATATCGGGAGAGGTCATTGATCAGTGAGGTATAGTACTGACTAAAATTTATAACCAATCAAAATATGTTTATTAAACCTTAGTGTTAAATATTCTCGTCGAACAGCAATTTGACCTTGACAAACTTTTGAAATACCACAATATTTTAAAATGTAATGATTTGATATCTCTAAGCTTACCAAAAAAGCTGAATATTTTTTTTAATTCCTTTATTTAGAGGTTGTTATTTTTTACGAAAATTATTCTTGTGTCATGTTATGTATCGATTATCTTTCTTTAAGATCTTTCTTTATTATATTTAGTAAATTTTTGACTACATATTGAATAAAAAGATATTAGTAAGTAAACCAATATTACATGAGAAGTGAAGTTATTTGGGGGAAATGGTATACGCCTTTCGTAAGGGTGATCGTGCATATAATTTTTTGGATGTTAGTCTTTTTTACGTATTATTTTACTTATAGAAGGCTAGGAGGGAACTATATCTGGATTTTAGTAGCAAAAGAACTTTTTGTCACTACATCCTTGTTCTATTCCGGTATTTGGCTTATTTCAAAATGGATAGAAAAAAGAAAAGTACTTCCCCTCATAATATTTATAATCCTATCATATATCTGGTGGTTAAATATTACTTATTTTGCATGTGACTTTCTTACTGACTTTGAATTAAAGGAAGGTAGTGGCATTTATAAGTATGTGAAATTTTTTACCAGTGATGGATATTTCGGTATTTATCGACTTAAAAAATTTCCTGGTGCATTTCCTGATTATTTAACCCTTGTATCCCTACCATTAACACCAAAATTGGTTAAGCATCTTATTGTTCAAGGCAACAAGATGCTCTTATTAGAAAAGAACCAGGCAGAACTCGAACTTGAAAAAGCAAATTTAGAATTAAAGACTACTAATCTTGAATTAGATAAAGCAAATCTGGAACGAGATAACCTTAAGATGGAACTAGAAATTCTTAAATCTCAGATCTCTCCCCATTTTTTATTTAATACGTTAAATAGCATATATAGGCTGGCTGAAAAAGGAGAACCCAGTACTCCTAATACCATAATGAAACTGTCTAATATGTTACGGTATTTGCTTTATCAGACCAATGATGATAAAATATTCATCGCAAAAGAAATTCAGTTTTTAAATGATTATCTGGACCTTATCCAGATCAGATTTGGTAATGACATAAATCTGAATTTTAATATAGAAAAGATAAAGGAACCTTATCGAATAGTCCCATTAATGCTATTGCCTTTTATCGAAAATGCGATCAAACATGGACCGGAAAGAAGCAGAGCAGATGCATGGATTGATGTTTCATTAACAATTGATTCAGGTGTATTGAAATTCGTAGTTGCTAATGGAGTAAATAAAAGCAGTACCGAACCACCAAAAGGTGGCATTGGATTGAAAAATGTTAATAGGAGACTGGAACTTAGGTATAAGGATAGATATAAATTAGACATATCTGATAATCTGAATAGTTACACTGTCGTACTTGAAATTGAATTGTAATAAATCTTGAAAAATGATTAAATGTATTGTAATTGATGATGAACAACTGGCACAGGAAATACTCGTGTCTCATTTAGAGAAAATTCCCGATATAGAAATTGTGGGAGTATTTAATAATGCATTTGATGCAATGAAAGTGTTAAGATCAAACGAAATAAATCTGGTATTCTGTGATATTCAAATGCCTGATTTGGATGGTGTTAATTTTCTTAAAAGCCTTAAAAATCCTCCTTTATTTGTATTTGTTACTGGTGATCCATCACATGCTATCGAAGGATATCAATTAAATGTCTTAGATTATATACTTAAGCCATTTGGCGTAGATCGTCTTTTACAGACTATAGAAAAAGCCCAGGCGTACTTAAACCTGGAGAAGGGAACCAAACCGGAACTGAACTTTCTTATAATTAAAGATAGGTCAAATATTATCATTACACCTTACGATGAAGTATATTCAATCAAGGCAGATAAGGATTACGTATGGGTTGAAACATTGGAAAAAACGTACCATGTGTGGAAAAAACTAATGGAAATGGAAGAATCCTTGGTCAATGCAAAGCAGTTTATCCGAGTGCACAAATCTTACATCATTAATCTAGATTATGCTAAGCAAGTTGAAGGTAATATAATAAAAATGAGAGGCAGTTTGGACGATGTGCCAATTGGTGGTCAATATAAAGCAGAATTGTTTAAACGATTGGGATTAACGGGAGGTTAATAGCTTTTAACATTCAGTTCTCTTGAACTCACAATTTAAGATCTTAACAAGGAAATGGTAAATTACCATTTCCTGTTCTCTTTGTTTGGTGAAGAAAATTCTATTCAAAAGCATGTGTGTTAGAGAGCCAATTATTCTTAAGTTCATCATTTGAAAATCTTTATTCTTATTGCATTTCTCTGCGACTAAAGTCATTTGGGCCTTATATTCATTGAGTATCGAGCAATAATTAGTGTTTTCTATTTTCATAAATGAAGAGATTTCATCCTTCTTTTCCCGGAAATTTTTATCCAGTTTGTACTTTAATTTTGGTACAGTGTCAAATTCCTTAAGAAAACGGTCTCTCCATAAATTAAGCAATGATATTTGTTCAGCAATTGTATAATTGAATGCTGAAAGAAGATTCTTCGTCATTCCTAATGCCAGCTTCCATCTAAGGCTTTCACCTTCACGTTTAATATAGGGTAATAATTTGGAAATCGTTTCACTCTCTAAATGGAATATAGATTCGCAATTTTCAATGTTTGAGAAACCATAACGTTCAAGTTCCCGTTCATAAGTATCAATCATGAACTTTGAAATGCGGCGACTTTTAATTAATGGCTCCAAGATATTGTTGATACTTTTCGAGACTATTAAAAATGTACTTTCCAATTCTCCATTTAATTGAAATCGTACGCGCAGATGCGGTTCTGGATCGGCATATCTGATATAAAACCATTTTTGAATTTTATCATGTTGCTTTAGCCCTTGAACTATCCGTTGCAATTCTTCTTGAATGATCCTATCGCTTTCTCTTTCACCACAATAAATTTTGAGATATAGCCATTCGCTTCCCGGAACAAATGTTCGCTTAATATTACTTTCGGACTGAATAGGCAGGGTAGAGGAACCTCTAGTGGAATTTCCAATAATTGGAATAATCACTTCATTGGACAATACTTCGCCGTCAGAATTAACAACTGGGCTACTAAATTCATCATAAATATTTTCAATTAGCCTTAGATCCTTATGATTCAACTCTTTTAAAAAGATCTGTTTCCCGATTTCGTTACCTAGATCAATTAAAACTTCATTGTCTCCATTGGCGATTAAAACTTTTGTAGGAAGCTGGTATTTTTTTATAAAATATTCGATTTTTTCATTAGCATCCCTAAGATTCAAAGTCCTAAATTCTATATGTGGGATATGCCATTCGGCACGGGAAAGAATAAGATGCTTATAGCATATTCTGGGAAAGAAATTTTTTTTTGTATTTGGATGCCAATCCCAAGAAATTTTAATGGAATTTTCTTGTTGTTGAACATCACATAAAAATCTATAAATAGTCATTCCATAATGGAAGTTATGCGCGCTGCTGAGTCTAGGAAGTATACGTTTATTTAGATTTTTTGATCTTAAAATTACCTTTCCGTTTACTGTTTTTAAATATATATCACTTAATGGTATTGTATGATCCTTATCAACGGCAGCTTGACCAATAATAGGAATTTCATATTCGTATAAACTTGGCCTTGCAAGAATGTTTCCGGCATTGGATTTAGGATAAAATACGATCTCTGCCAGAATAGTTTCATTTAATTGGTTTTGTTCTTCTCGTGCAAGCTTTAAAAGTTTGGTCTTTAGTGTCTCATCAAGATATGAAAAACGGGTTAGCAACGGTAAAGACGATGAGCCTCCACAACCTTTTAAATGAAATCTGAAATCCTTAATATCAGATTTTGTTTCTAATAGGTTACCGAATATATATAAGCCAAGGGGTAACTTGTTTTTTTCTGAATTATTCTTCCCAAATATCTCAAAGTCTTTTTCTTTCAGTTCTATTGAACGTTTACTATAATCTGGCTTTCCAGAATACTTTTCTACAATTGATTCAACAAATTCAGAATAATCGGGGATATTGTTTGTTTGACTGCCAGTTAGTCCATTTAGCAGTGGGAGTTCTCTTTCTAAAATTGAGGCTTGAGTACCATATCCAATACCTTGTTCAAAATCTAAAGCCTCCATCAAGGGTATTTCCTGATCTCCATATCGTGAGTAAAATTTCTTTGTGAAAAGTTGTAGATCGTCAGCTCTTTTATTATGATTTAAATGTATTAATTCGAATATCTCGCGTATTATAATTGAAATTTCAATATCATTTAGATTGCCTTCGGTCATTTTTCTCATTGAATCCACTTGGAACAAATTTTTGGGATCTTTATGAAATAAACTCGAAAAAGCCTCCTTTATAATACATTTCGATGAGCTGATTCCCTCTGGCTCACTATTAGCTAAAATTTCCGAAAGTTCAATAATACTATTATAAAAATTTGTTCCCTTAGATATATTAAGGGCTCTATTGAAAAAATTATCTAAGCTATCAACTGTAGTAATAGGATCAGTCTCTGGTATGAGAATTTTATGCTCAATTAGCTCAAATATAAATTTTCTAGCCTGAACTTCTGTTACCCCAAACTGTCCAATAGGATTTATTATTTGTTTGATTGTTTTCCCTTTGCTCGTATTGGCAATTACTGTATTGATTAAAATGTTTGAGTTAATCCTCGACCAGTTAAATTTTCTGTCAGAAAAATGCTCTGTATATTCGATGTATGAGAAGTTGTCGCCATTATTGACGAGCGTTGAATTTGGATAAAAGATTATTTTCTCAATCGCAATTTCATCGTTTAATAACTGTTTATTTATAATTTCCTGGCTCGCATAATCCAAACGGTATTTAGAAAGAAACTTGTTGTTTAAAACAAGTTTGGTATTTACATTTGAAATATTCCCGATTGAAATAGATGAAAACTTTCCAAATGGAGTAGGGCGGTTAGACATTCTACTGATGTATTTATATATTGACGGCAATATATTCCTAGTTTCCTGTGTAAAGGGTTTATTTAATAATGTTTCTAATTGATTAAAAAGGTCTTGACTGGCTATAGCAATTGCATCAAGCAACTGTGGATCTTTGAAAAATTCAACGATAAAATCCCAAAATTCCAATTCAGTCTTGCAATTATTCACTCTATCGAAAAAGCTAATTGGCAATCTTGGGTTTCTAATTATAAAGAAATCTGCAGGTTTAACAAGCCTATACATTAGTTACCTTAATATTTCTTAAAATTTTGTCTATACATTTATTGAAATCTTCGAAAGAAATCGGCTTCAATAGTTCATATATTTCCCCATTGGGAATTTCTCCATTATAGTGGCTTATTGGTGTAGCAGAAATTATAACAAAAATTGAGGACTCTGGAAATTTTGAATAATTGAAATCATTTTTATCTCCATAAGGTATAACTAAATCAAGGAAAATTATTGTAGGAGAACAAATTCTCAGTAGACTTTGGATTTCTGATCGCTCGATAGCAGTTCCCATAAGGATTAGATCATTCCTACGACTAATATAGTCTTGTAGCATCTCAATCGCTAACGCTTCATCTTCAATAAGTATACATGAAAAACCATTCTCCATCATGTTAAATTTTAATAAATAATCATTTATGAATAGGAAGTTGTCATTGTGACTGTACCAGTTTGTTCAGTCTCGTCAAAGATTCCTTTACCTGTACTATTTGAATAATCCGCACTTCCGATAATTTCCTTTTCGATTTTTAAAAATTGTTCAATTTCTGAATTTGATAGTTCCATAATTTTTATTGTTTAGTGACTAATATTTTTCACTAAAATCTGCCTTCTATCCACTCGAAAAAAATATTCTCGTCAAACTCGTGTTTGACCATTATAAACTACCTATTTTACCCTATTTCTTTGTTTTATAGGCTTTAAGGGCATTTTTTCTATGTTTTTCCAGTTTATCGAGTAATTCCATTGTTTTGGATAGGTGAAAATTGAGTTTGACGAGAAAAGTTGGTTTGTGACTCTTTATGTGTTATAATAATTGACAATGAAATGGAAGCGGATTACTTCATCATATAGAATTTAATACCCATGTCCATAAAGATCATAGTGATCGGAAAGAGTTAATCCCCAATGAAGGTGTTCTAGCGCCCTTAATTAAGCATTTACTGGAGTCGAAGATGGATAGCGAGCTGGGAAGTCACCTTCAGGAAGATAAAGCGTCTGGACAATCCAACCTCTATACGATTTTAGTATGATGAGCAGGTGCGTAAGACAATCTATACCACTAATCCTATTGAAGGAATGGACCGTCAGATCCGAAAAATAACGAGTTCTAAATGTGCATTCAATGCTGAGAATGCTTTTATGAAGCTGATTTTTCTGATAATAAAACACATCTCTAAGAAGTGGAGAAAGTCAGTGTATAACTGGGGCTTGAACATATCCCAACTTTACATTAAAATTGGGGATAGGCTCAAAAAAGGGAAAAAGGGGAGAGAGGTGCTGTAAACCTTATTTTTTGCATAATTCGTGACCTAAAACTAAATATTTTTGTTAAAATTTTCGAACTCTAATTGAATATGCTTCAATAGCTTGGCTCATAGTTTTTTATGGGCATAAAAAAAGGAGATACTTTCTATGAAGTGTCTCCTTAAGTGGGGTCACGAGAGCTCAATAGAACCTTTAGTACCTTTATTAAAGTTTATAAAAAGGATAAAAACAGGCAAATAGAATTATATGGGTTATCCTATCTAGTTCTATTTACCTGTTTTTTGTTTAACTAAATTTTGATATAATAAGAAATGTAATTTTGTTTTCTATTATCAATATAGTGATCGTCATTGGTTTTTGTGTGCCATTTTCTTTCTTAACCACTTCCGCAAGGGTTCATCATACCATTTTAAGCTCGCATATGCCAAAATGAGACTACCAAATAGAATGACAATTGCATATGGCCAGGCTTTATTAATAGTGACACCGTTGTTATTACTGATCCATGCAACATAAAAATATACCAGAGGGTAATGTACCATATAAAGCGAATAAGAAATGTCTCCCAAAAACCTACTTAGTTTATTTTCAGTTTTGTTGAGTTTACCAGCTCCTGCACCAAGATAAACAATAAGTGGAAACAGCAATATAATGCAAACCGATTCATACAATGCATTCATCCACAGTTTTTCGTCGCCACCAATGCGTGGCATATACAAAATGATTGTAAGCAGGAGTGCACACCATAATAATGCATTCTTAATTTTTACGGGTTGAGCTACCCTAGCCATCAGAAGTCCCGCAAAGAAAGGATACATAGTACGGATAAAACCAATTCTTACGTGTTCGACATTTAGGGTCCACCCTCCGCTGACATCTCCATTGGGACTGGTTATCGCCATGTGGACAAGTGCTACGCCCGATATCGCTACCAAAATCGACAAGGATCTCTCTGAGAATTTTCGGACCCAAATAGCGTATAGGAAATTGGCAATATATTCGAAGAAAAGTGACCATCCGACACTATTTAGTGGATGCATTTCCTGCCAACCCCGTATATCAAGAGTTAGGGGAACAGGGAATAGGGTGTATCCAATAAACATCACCAACAATAGTTTCCATAAAGGGACAGTATCTATCAGTGGCCATATCGCTGAATCTGTGAAATAGAAACCGATTGCCCCCAAGGTCATGCCCAGCACAACCATGGGTTGCAGTCTGGCAATCCTACGCTTAAAGAAATTCGCCATGCTCATCTCCTGCCATCTGTTATCGTAGGCGTGACTGATCACGAAGCCGGATAGCAGGAAGAAAAAATCCACCGCCAAATAACCGTGGTTGACCAATATGTCCAGATGCCCTGTCGCCAGCGGTTCTGCAAGATGAAAGGTAACGACTACAATTGCTGCAATTCCTCGAAGGCCGTCCAATACCGGATAGTACGGTTTAGGAGATTCTATCATATTTATTTAATTTGACTTATGCGGATATTCTTCAATCTGCTTTATTTCTTTCCTTTTTTTGATATTTAAATACGCTCTTAAAGGTTCATCGACCCAACGCAGGGCAATGTATGCAAATACGATAAGAAACATCATCCCAGCAATTATAACAGTCGCCATCAATGAAGTCGACGGCTTTTCTTTCTCAACAAAACTCATAAATAACCATATGAATGGATAGTGTAAGACATAAAGGGGGTATGAAATATCTCCGAGCCACTTGCAAAGGTCATTCGTTGTCTTATCAGTATGCTCTTTGCTGGAACCAATCGCGATTAAAAGGGGAAAATAGAAGATGACCAACAATGGATCTATGACTGGGCTCATCGTTTTGGAATATGGTATAAAGAAGACGATAGAGAGGGCAATCGCCAGCAGCCAAAAAGGTATAGTCTGGCGCAATTTCCAACCGGTCCGAAATAAAAGAATTCCTGCTGTAAACGAAAAAGAAAGACGGATCCCACCAGCCCAGAAATTATCGCCGCCAAACCCTACGGCAAGATAGCCTGCTCTATGCGATTCCAGGCAAAGAAGCGCCCCAGAGATAATGACGATGCCCCAAAGTACACGTTTGGAAGCCCGGGTCAAAAAAAGAGCGTAAATGAGATTTGCGATATACTCCCAGAATAGCGACCACGTCGGTGGATTGAGATGGAACAGGTTAAAGTAACGCTGGGGTACGGCTGGATAAGGAATCAAAAACACGGCACTTAAAAACATTAACAGGATCTGTGTCACGCCAAAGGAATAAGCCAGATTACTAAAGGGATCAAACAAAAAAGCAAGCAGCCCGATGACGGCACCGATAACAACAAGAGGGTGAAGACGTATCAACCTTCTTTTAAAAAACTCCATCCTCGTCATATTCTCTATCCGGCTGTCATAAGCATAAGCTATGACGAACCCCGATAGGCAGAAAAAGAAATCAACCGCGAGATAACTATGCGGAATGAAACTATCCCGATAGTCTGGAGCTGCGATCTCCATAAAGTGAAACAGCACAACACCTACTGCCGCTATTCCGCGTAGGCCGTCAAGGGCAGTAAAATGTTTTTTTTATTGATGGTCCATCAGCGTTTCTAACGATCATTAGTCGATAAGAATAATATTATTATTATTAATAAAAATCGAAGAGAAAAATACGTCATATCCGATGATAGTTTACTACAAAATTGTCTCAATAGATCCACAATTTGTATCAATACAATTTGTATAAATCCCAAGGATAATACGGACGGAAGATCAAGTAGTTGCAGCAACGTAGGCTAATTTTATGTTTATTTGTATAAAAAAAAATAGATACATGCGCATATTAGTACCAGGATCTGCCGGAAAATTAGGAAGTGCAACTGTAGAGAATCTACGCCAGTCAGGACATGATGTTACGGGAATTGATCTCGTGGAAAGTGATACGACCGATCATTTGCTAGATGTTCGAAAGCTTGAGGAAGCAATTGAATTTACATGTGGTTTTGATGCAATTATCCACACCGCGGCTCTGCACGGTAGACATATGGATCTAAATTATCCACGTCAAAGTTTCGTCGATACTAATATTACAGGGACATTGAACCTGTTGAAAAATAAATAAAGGAGAAGTTTCGTTTACACCAATGGCTTCACCGTTCAATGTTATTTATAATTAAATACGTATTCTGTATTTTTTATCCAAGTTTGATATAATTGGTTTATTTGGTCAATAAATATTGGATCGATAACTGATTGGTTTCCGGGTTGTGTCATACTTTTTAAAGCTTGAGATGCCAAAAATGAAGGTTTTATTTCTTTTATAATTGATGAGTGCTTTAAGATATATTGGTCAAAATATTCCAGAAGTTGTTTTATTGAAATAATGGAAAGAATCATTTAATTGCTGTTTTTGATCAAATGTATAGTTTTTAGAAATTAAGGATATTAAGCGTTTTTGGATATCCGCTATTGGTTCAGGACAAGTTAATTCTCCGTTTAACATTGAACATAAAGTTATTATCGTTTCAGAATTGAGGTCTTTAACAAGTTCTTCATAACTTTCGTTGCTACCTTTAAAAATATCCTTATATACCGGAATGGTAAATGTTTCTAGCGACATGGTTTAATTAAAAAAATATTCCGATTATTTTTCAAAATAGGGTTCTAAGTATCTTGAAGTTTTCCCTGACTTTTATCTCTCTTTAAATATTGGAAATACTCTTAGGATATAAACGGGATATGACTCTAAAGCTAGACTATCATTAAAAGTAATTAGCAAGCTGAAAATTTCGCGACCCTGAAACTTGAATATTTCTCAAAATTGTTTAAAGCAGTGAAATGTCTGTAGAAAATATCATTGTTTAACATCAAGGTACTTGTATTTAGCAAAGAAGCATTGCTTAGGCAGCTCTGGACTTTAATCTCAGAATTTACGACTTCAATAGATTCAATATTAGCGATTGTAAAAGATTTTCTAATATTTTTTTCATTAGCCTTAATCGACATAAAATGGAATAAAATTGCTTCAAATCGTCCATTTACTATTATTTTACCATCATACCAGATTAGGTTTTCAAAATTGTATTCTATAGCATTCATATTATAATATGCATTTATATTTCCTTTCTTATGATTTCTGGCTATTACAAATGTTATTGCATCAAGGTTAAATGTAATTTGCTCAATCTGCTTTCCAGAAATTAACGATTTATGGTGTGTAGAACATTCGTCAAAACAAAAGTTTTTTTCAGAGGAAAAAACATACTGATAATCGGTACTCTCTTTAAAAAGCATATTAATTCGCTTAGTATTTCGATATAGCGAAAAGAAGCCTGTTGTAAATTCTTTTCGAACCGAAATGGTATCGTATTTATTTAGTAGCTCATCTGTAAGGAAAACCCTGATCCTTCCAAAGAGAACATCGATATCGCAATGCCCCCAAAAATCATATTTTAACAGATAGTCTTCGAAAATTTTTCCAAAAGCTGGTCTGAAATCACATAACTTGTACGGGCGTTCCATGCTGATCGTCATATCAAGCTTGTCTTGAATCAACACCTTGAGTTCCTTAAAGGAAATTCTGATGACGCTTACATTTTTAGGAATATCAAAATTTATAATGGTGTCGGTAAAGATCTTAAAATCTACATCCTTATTGTATGAACAAGTTCCTAAAAATAGATGGAAATACCATGGAAATTCTCCATAATATGGAATCAGTAAAGCTATCTTATTGCAACAATTCATCCTATTTCAAATCAAGTCGACAAAGAAAATAATAATTTAATTTGGAACACGCCCTTTTTGTTCGCTCGCAGCTCCACCTACACTTTCCGCTTTCTTCGTTTTCATGTTGCCAAAACTATAGCCCAAAGTGACCACAAACCGCCTAGCAGCGGCATCAATAGTCCCGCTTGATCTTGATACCGATCCGTTAGCAACTTCTGTTCTGAACATGGATTGATTGAAAAGGTCCCTTCCGCTCACTTGCACGGTGAAATTCTTTATTTTCATCATTCCCCCTATCTCAAATGCCTGCCTGCTCATAAGAAGACCCTGGGCACTCGCAAAAGGCGAAAAATAGAAATAAGATAGGTAGAGTGATTTATCACCTTTCTTATCAATATTATAGTCTGTTCTAATCCTAAGCTGTTTCATCCAAGTTTGCTCGTTAACATTCCTGATCGGTATGTTTCCTCTAAAGATATTGTAGTTCAGGCCCAAGTTGGTATTTATTTTCAGACGTCCTTCAAAATAGCTGTCGTAGTAATTTACGGACAAACCGGCTATATCATTATGTCCATAGTTAAAACGGTCATACATTACCGTATCAGAGCCTGGTCTTGTAACCTGAAATTGCATCCAGTCGTCACTTACCCTGCTATAGTTGGCTAGGAATGTTAATTTCTGTTTTAGGATATAACTTAGTTCTGAATTAACGGATCGGGCAGGAATTAAAAAAGCATTACCTTTGTAATATAGCATTGGCGCTGAAAATACGGGCGTAGGGTTCAGCTCCCAGAAACCTGGTCTACTTATCCGGCTGCCTACAGTAAGGCCTAATTTGTCCACATTGTTTAGACTATAGGTTAAGGATACGTTTGGAAAGAAGTTGAGATAATTGATGTCAAGTTCTTGCGAAGATTTTTTTTCAAATCCATCTATATCTGTTTTTTCAAGGCGGAAACCCATCGTCGAATTTAGTTTCTCGGATATTTTCCAGTTTACCGAAGAGTACAACGCATAAATATGTTCTTTGTAACTATAATCATTCTCCTTACTGGGATCATTCACAAGTTTACCGTCCAATAAATCTGAAAACTGGTTATTACTTGTGTTTCTGTTGAAATTTGACATAATGCCGACATCCAAGCTTAAACTTGGGTTCAGGTATTTATGTAAAGCAACCTGTCCGGAAAAATTTCGTACCCGTTGTTTTGAAGATGTTTGAAAGAAATACTCTTCATTGTCATCTAAAACAGTATATGGCGCTTTTGCATGGCTCTCTTGTGTAAAAAAACTGCCCCCGATGGATAGCTGGCTGCCCATTGTATCCAATTCCAACCGGTCATTAACATCGACATTGAAAAAACTATTTGATGTTTTCTGTAGTGTCTGAGTACGGATATGGGATTGTTCGACATTTGTCTCGATAGACCTAAAATTATTTGTAGTAAGCCAGTCAAGTTCATTGGAAGAATAACTGGCATTTGTCTGTATCAGTAAGGTGTTCTTTTCAGTCAGGGAAATATCATTCAACATCGTTGCCCCAAATGGATTGCTTTCTTCATTTCTGTCTAAAAAAGATTTATTCCATAGGTCGATGGTTGGGAATATATAATCAAAGCTTTCCGTTAGCCTGTTATGTGTACCCGCTCCCCTGAGGTTTAGCTGAGAAGCAACTTTGCCTTTTGCATGATTAAGATTAACATTTCCTCTAAAGGTACTATAGTGGGCGAATTCACTGCTCAGGTTCGCAGAACCCTGAATGCCTTCATTTTGTTGCTTTTTGAGTATAATATTGATAATACCAGCATTTCCCTGAGCCTCATACTTACTTGATGGGCTAGTGATAATTTCTATATCCCTAAGATTCTCGGAAGACATATTCTTTAGCATCTCCAAAAGGTCATTACCGCCCAAGTTTGTTTTCCGACTATTGATGTAGACCTGAACACCGCTCTTTCCCAGGACATTTAAAGTCCCATCGTCTCTGGCATCTATTAAGGGGGCTTGTTTCATAACCTCCCAAATGGTAAGATGCGACATAGCCTCATCAATTCGAAAGGAAAACCCTTCCGTTGTTTTTACGATCCCAGATTTTCTTCGTCCGATCACTTCTACTTCATTAATAGAGACCGAATTGCGGTCTTTGAGAAATGTAACAAGGGGTAAGTTCTTCAGAATATCTCTGTTGAAAATTATTTTTTGATCTTCGAAATTGATATGTCTAAAGGTAACGGACATATTCTGTTCAGCGATATGGTTAAATCGGTAAACTCCCGATGTATCGGTGGATGTAACTGACAATAATGATCCATTGTTGGAAAAAAGGAACACTGTAGCGGAAACTACGGGAGTTCCGGCTTGATTTACTAAAACACCATTCACTTTTGCTGTATCTTGAACGTACATTGACGTGAAGACCATACTTGAAGATGAGGTTATGTTCGATTCCTTTGCAATAAGATTCTGGGAAAAAGATCCCAGAAAAATGACGATGATAACCCGCTCAGTGAGGAGTTTGCCTATTAGACGAAATGAAGTTAAAATCATGGATGTCATACTTCTATTTAAATCACTAATCAAAAAATAATCTTTCTCAGTAGCCTTCATACTTTAGTTCTGTAGGTTTTCAATCAAATATTGAAAAATGTTAGTTTTTACCTCTCTATATTTAAGGTTATTCGAAAGGGGAATTGCCATAACTTCCCCTTCCAGAGCAATTTGTACGTCGGAGAAATTGCTTTGATCATGGCTTTCCTTTTTCATAATACCGACCACGCTTTCATAAATGTTTTTATTCCCGAAATGGATTTCTAGCTTATTTCCCGTTTTCAAAAACGAAGTATCTTCTGTATGTATCTTCGATAACAACAGAACCTGATCTATTTTGTCTAACCGAATTGTTCTTGGATTTGTGTCAACAGGTTTTTTAATTGTGAGTTGAACGCCAAATAAGAGATAAGTTAATCCAATCAGTAATGCAATTATTGAAAAAGATCCATACCTAATTGTATTTCTTGGCGGCTTGTCGAGCCGCCCGAAAATATTTTGATCATAATGGGCCATAACTCCGTTTTTTAAATGTGGTTTTCATTTTCTTCAAGCTCCAATTGGTTTTTAACTAATTCATAATAGAAGCCTTTCTTTTCCAATAGGGAAGTATGAGACCCCGCCTCCACTACTTCACCGTTACGAAGGACAATCGTATTATCAGCGTTCCTAACAGTGCTCAGTCTATGAGCAATAACGATAACCGTTCGTCCTTGAAAAAATCCGTTTAGCCGTTCCATAATAACTTTTTCATTATTGGCATCCAATGCGCTCGTAGCTTCATCGAATAGGAGTAGTGATGGATTTTTATAAACAGCCCTTGCGATGAATAGTCGCTGCCTTTGGCCCCCGCTCAGTCCGTTGCCATCGGCACCTATTCTGGTTTCTAGTCCATTAGGAAGACTTTCGACAAACTCCGTGAGATTCGATATATATAATGCTTCTTGTATTCTCTGCTCATCAATTTCCTTGCCGTCAATAGCAATGTTCTTAAGAATAGTATCCGAAAAAATATGACCATCCTGCATTACTGTTCCGCATTTATCTCGCCACCATTTGGGAGATAAAGCATCTAGATTGATTCCATCTAACGATATTGACCCCTTTGTGCAATCATAAAACTTCAATAATAGTTTCATTAACGTGGTTTTTCCACTTCCTGACGAGCCAACAATAGCCGTAACTTTTCCAATTGGAATTTCTAGGTTAATATTTTCAAGAACGAAAGGGGACTTAGGCCCCCCGTATTGGAAGGAAACCTCCTTAAACCTGATGAAGGAGCTAATTTCAGACAAAGACAGTTCTTGATAGCCATTCCGACGTTCTTCATTTTCTTTATTATGGATCTCTTTCATTCTGTCTAGACTTAACCTAGCGTCCTGAGAATGCCTAAAAAACGAAATAAGTTGTTCAAGTGGACTGTTCGTCTGCCCAATGATAAACGAAATACTTAACATGGTGCCCAATGAAAAATTTCCGGCGATTACCTCCCTCGCAGCAATATAAGAGATAAAGATGTTTTTTAGTTGCAAAAGAAAAAGAAACCCTGTCTTTTGAAGCTGCTCCAAGGAGAGGCTTTTGATATTTAAATCAAAAAGTTTGATTTGTAACTTCTCCCAACTTTCCCTCTTACTGTCTTCTCCAGCGTAAAGTTTAATCTCGGGCATTCCAATAATAATTTCATATAGTTTATTATGGTTTTCCCGATTTGCATTAAACCGTTTGTAATCTATTTCTTTTCGCCGTTTTTGATAAAAGAAAATCCAGCAGATAGCCAGCGCTGTCAAGACGGTAAAGACCGCAAAAATCTTAAAATCATATAACCCTAAAACAACAATAAAGACACCAACATTAATAAGAGAGATAAGGGTTGTTAGGGCAGTGCCAGTCAGAAATTGCTCTACTCTAGTGTGATCGTTTATTCTCTGGGTAATATCACCGACGCTTTTCGAATCAAAAAAGCGAATCGGCAAATCAAATAATTTCCTAAGGAAATCAGAAATTATGGTAAGGCTTATCCGGGTATTAATAAATAACATTAACCAGTTACGAAAAATATCAATTACTGTCCCTCCAATGAATAAAAACAATTGAGAGCAAAGTACCAAATAGACAATATTTATATTCAGTTCGCCAATTCCCAGATCCACCAGTATCTGAGTCAAGAAAGGGATTATTAGGCTTAATATGCTTCCCGTCAATAATATCAATATTAAATAGCTTAAAAGCTTTCTGTGTGGTCTCAAATAGGCAATTAGGAATTGATAGCTATTGGTAAGGTTCTTTTTTTCTTTATCCTGACGATAAAATGATTCAGTAGGTCGAAGCTGTAATATTGTGCCTCGACCTTCTTTTACAGAAATCCAGGAACTTAAGAAAGTCTTTATATCTACATGCACAATGCCATGTCTAGGATCGGCAATTATGAATTTCACTCGGTTAAGATCATTCCTGTATTTTATATCAAACAATACAACAAAATGGTTTGTATTCCAATGTAAGATACAAGGTTTGCTGAAATTGTATATCAAATTGTTGATGTCACTAAACAGCATATCACTGGAAAATCCGATTGTTACTGCAGCATTCTTGAGATTTAATAAGCTTACTCCATTACGATTAAGAAAGGCCAATTCCCTTAGATATTCCAAAGTGTATTTTTTTCCATAATACTTTGCCACGATCCTTAAACAGGTAGGACCGCAATCCATTTGGTCGTGTTGTATGTAATATGGGTATTTCATATCCTAAATTTATAGTCAAGAAAGCGTTGGGAAAATTAAGCAAAAGCGCCGCAAGCACGAAATTTTCCTGATAAGCCCTTTTGGTATGCGCCAAATATTATTTGAACTAAGGGTTCCTTTAAATAAATTGCCGTATTAAGTGTTGGTAATTCTGTTTGTAAACCAAATCTTTCCTTTGGAAAACGCACTAAATGAGGAGTGAATTCAAAAATATCAGGAATCTTGGCAGGTGTAAGGCCATTAAATGTCGGCCTTCCCTTTATTTGCATAATATGGTATAAAAGTGCCTCGATTTGATTTTCTACACAGAGACTCCCATTCGCCCAAACAACGCTTCCGGGCGTACCTTCTAAAGCAAATAGTTCAAAGCAAGCTCTTAACGTACCTTTTTTTTCCTCTCTCTTGATCACGAATGTCATAGCATCAATATGATTTTGAATGCTTTCTATCGATCTACCAGCAATTAATGCTCTGTGATGGTACGAACATTCATCAAAACAATAGCTTTTAGGGGACCCTAATACATGGATATAATCTTTACTTTTTCTAAAGAGCGTATTTATATGTAGCTCATTTCGATACAGCATAAAAAATCCAGAAGTATACTCATGCCTAACTGAAATTATATCATAATTGGCCAATAAATCATCGTTGATAAATTTTCTTATTCTACCAAATACGACATCAATATCACAATGTCCCCAGAAATCATAATTACCTTCCTCAATTATGTCGCTAAATATAACTCCATAGCATGGTTTAAAATCACAAAGTTTATATGGTCTGTCAATTTGTATTTTAAATCCCAGCCGCTCCTGAACTTTAATCTTAAATTCACTAAAACTCGATGGGATTATAGTAATATTGTTTGGAAGAACTATTTCCGGAGTGGAGTCGGATACAATATAGAAATGCACATCTGGGTTGAATTCGCAAGATTTAGAAAAGTATGGGAAATACCAAGGGAACTCCCCGAAGAAGGCGCAAAACAAAGCTATTCTATAATGCTGTTTTACCATATTTTATATGATATTAAACCGATGCATTTTGAAACAACTCACTATTTGAATGGCTTAGATAAGCAAGCGCTAACATGTCCTCAATGTTATATTTATAATCTGGGCAGGGGATATGGCCATCTTTCCATGATTTAGGACAGCCTCCTCCGCAAATCGGTAAAATCCTGCAATCAGTACATGGAAATTTTCCATCCAATATTTCATCATTCCAACTTGAGTAATTCCGATCCTCAACCTGTAGTAAATCTACAGCTTTAATGTGCCCGAGTTTCTTAGCTGCTGCATCAGCTGGTACCAGTGGCAACTCACTACAATCGTATAAGTAACCATCGGTTTGCATATAAAGGGCATCATCGGTAACAGCCTGACAGATGACTTTTACACGTCCCGGTAAGGGAACATTAGTCATGAACCCTAACTCCATCAATTTAATGTAACAATCAATTTTAAAATCAGCAAATTCTTGAATGGTATTGCTTCTTAAATGCGCATCATTTCCCCAAGCGTGGATAGGAGCGATGTCAAATCGTTTAATTTTATTTTGGAATTGGCGTTCAGCTAATAGATCTAATAAAGGAAATACATCATCTTGATTATATCTGTCTACATTGATCCTCAATTGAATATCTATTTGTTCTTTTTCAATGTCATAATAATGAAGTACATCTGCTAAATTCTTCATAATGGTATCAAAAGAAGGACCATCTCCCTTTGTGGGTCTTCTCAGATCATGGGATTTGGCGGTTCCATCAAGTGAAATAGTAATGTCCCTGACATCGTGTTCTATAAGCTTTCCAAGATATACCCTATTAAAAAGGAGCCCATTCGTAGTAATTCTGGCAGAATAGCTACAGCCATTTCTTTCAGCAATTCTTCTCAAATCAGGAGATAGCTCTTCGATAACACTCATCCCAAGAAGCGGTTCTCCTCCGAACCAACCAATCGATAAATGATTTTTTTCAGGTTGCGCGACACCCTTCTCGATATGCGCCAAAATATCTGCGTATACGTTTTTGTCTACTTTTCCTGGACTATGCACTTGCCCGCAATAATGACATCCAAGCTGACAATTCGAAGAAGGGAAAATAGTAAACGAAAAAACATTCCTGTTTGTCACGACTCGTTTGTTTTCTCTTATTATGTTTTCCAATTCATTTAAATTGGCATCTACGAGAATTCCTGCTTCGATAAATTTATTAACCGTCTGCTCACCGAAATCTAGATTGTTCTCTTTTAGCTTTGTATAGACTTCGTCGTTAATTAGCAACATTTTTTCAGTAATAAAGCTATATATTAAACGATTATATTCATTAATATAATCCGTTATTGCGATATATTTTGAAACTTTTAGTTTTTCCATAATTTTAGAATATTAAGGGATGGACAAAAGCGTCCATCCCTGGTTAGGCCAGCATTGGCCCTAAATTGATTATTAGCAGCTACAACCTGAGTTAGGGCAGCTACAACCACTGTTTGTTGTACCTCCGGTGATTTTTTCTGCTAAATCATCGGAAACAAACTCGACTTCCTGATCAACAGGCTTAGTCATTTCCACTTTCTGTTCCTTGTTTTTTTGGAACAGATCTTTCAATTTTTCGTTCTTCATACTATGAAAAATTAAGGTTTAAAAAATTGTTTAATATCCTGTGTTATATCAGGCTACTTATCGATTTTCTACAAATTATTAAGTTGATTTTGAAATTTAAAATATTCTCGACCAACGCAATTTTGACCTATATAAAGTATGGGGTTTGCTCGATGAAATAAGTTTAATGCTATATTTTAGCTGCCTGAATCCGTTAGTATTGTCAATCATTCACCTTTTCGAATTCGTTTCTTTTTTCTGAATTTAGATGGAAAATGCCCTAACCGTATTTAATCGGATCATTGTTGTTAATCTTATTTATTTCCATTCTTTTTTCTATGCGGAGTTATTATTCAAGGAAGAAAAGGCTTTTGTTAACCGTCTTTCGATGTTACCCGTACTTTTGATAATATTCCGATTACCGAGATCTTTAAATATGATTTGGATGGTAGTTCTGAGGATCCGGTCTATTAGCAGAAAACATGGGTAAGGGACTCGTAAGTATCAGTGGAAATGACCTGTTTCATAAATAGTAAGGGGAGGATTTATAACGTTTATGGCGCTGATACGAATTTTGAAAATCAAAGGGACACAATAACAATCATTCCTGTGTTGCCTTGTTCACGATATGAACAGCAATTCCGGAAACTTAGGACTGTTGCAATCCTTTATATTCATTATCTCTTCGATTCGAAAGAAGTATAAATTATTTTAATAAAACCTTTGGTTCGATTGTGCTTATTAATTCCTAGCTCACATTTCTTGCAGATTCTTACTTCTTTTCCAATATTGGTGTTTTTGAAAAACCAAATTTGGTCATATATAATATTGCAATTATCACACTTGCATCTTTCAAGTAGTAGTTTCCCCAAATACTTCTTATCAAATTTGAATCAATATTTTTGGTGTACTTTTAGGTTATTAGAACCTTTTGTCTTATTCAGTTTCTTATGTGCCTTAGCTCCTTTATTGAAGGTGAATAATGATTGAAAATACTTATGACGCTCTTTATAGCTAATGTCCGAATGTTCGGAGTTCAAATGTTGTTTCAGATCTTCCTTATTTGTAAAGTTGAAACTACAATAATTGCATTTATCCATAATTATGATCTTTGACAATGAAAGTAATCAATTATTTATATAAAAAAATGTCATGTGGGTTAGTATCAAATTTCACAGCAGTAATATGATGAATCTTTATATCTTGTATATCTATGGATAAGATAAAGTCTCGATGATCTTTATTTTTTGCGATAATTATATCCTTGTCCAACAGATCATCATAAAATTTCCGTTCAATAATTTTCTTTTTTCTACTTTTCTTCACCACACGATATTCCCACTCCCATCCCTCATCTGTATAGGAGCCTAAATCTACATCTAATTTCCATGAATAGGGTTTTACTTCCTTTTTTCCAAAAGTCCAGTGGTGAAAAAGCCAACTTAAGAATACTTATTTCTATTCTTTTATCAGGTTTGCATTTTTACACATTGCAATCCAAAAGTGAAAACAGCATAATTTATAAGTTAGATTTCAACAATAACGAAGGTATTGTTGAGGTTGAAAGGTCAATCTGGAAAATCCTAAACTGGAGTTTTCATTAGATTACCGTGCCTAGATTGATTTTCGTTCCTAATCTTTAATTCGTCGAGGAAATTGTAACTTTGGTATGGGGCAGTGTGGCATTCGTCGAGAAAACTTGGTAAAGTATATAATAAGATCTATACTTACTGCAAGAACTGAACCTTTACATTTCAAAATGAAAAGAATTAAAACCTTAACATTTCTTTTTGCGGCAGTAGCTTTATACTTCTTTAATTCTTGTTCCCAGTCCAGGGAGGATAAATATATCGGTTATTGGATTGAAGATGAGAAAGAGCATTCAGAAGTGCTTGAAATAAAGAAGAAGGGCGATAAACTGTATCTAAATAGTTAGGATATAGAAGTACCTGCAACATACAATAAAGAGGATAATACTCTGAGCGCCCAACTAACAAACGGTCTTGCCTCTGTAACCATTTTGATGAACCTGATGGAAGACGCTGATAAAATGAAAATGAGCATTGGGAGTAAGGGAACGAATTTTTCAAGGGTTTCAAAAGAAAAAGCAGTGGAATATAAGAAAGCGTATGAAGCTTATTACGACCCCAAATTTTTTGTCGGTGAATGGAAAAGCGATGTAGAAAAGGAAGCCTCCTTAAAAATTATCAAAGAAGAGAATTCATACTATTATGTTAGTGACTTTCTGGGAAAAAAGAAATTGTCTTACGATAGCAAGAAACATCTTCTGACTGGAAATATAGGGTTTTCGAGTATCACTTTTAGAAGAAGTATTGATAAAGAGATTACCTATAGCAATCGGACATATAGAAAGTGGACTTGAATTTTTAATGGGAAATTCTGAAAACATTAAAAGACAGAATGACATAAATGCAGGAATCTATACCGCTAAAGCAGTTTAAGGACTTTGGATCTAAGGCGGGCGTGCTCCATTTGGTTATAAAAAGGAAGGTAAGAATGAGGACCGTCGTCTAGTAGTTAATGAAAGTGAAGCGATTGTCGTTAGATATATTTATGATGCTTTTATATCAGGAGTTGCTTTATACAAAATTAAGGAAAAGGCTATAGAAATGAGTTTAAAACGTACGGCAACTACAGCCGTGGAACGAATTCTAACAAATCCTTTGTATTATGGATTCCAACATGTCAAAGCGTGGAAACATAATCCAGGTGGTTTATACCCACTAAAAAATCATGAACCTATTGTTGATCCAACGACTTGGAAGTTAGTAAATGAAAAAATAAAAAGAGGTAGTAAAGAACGGAAAATTTATGACGACAAGATTCAACTTCGTGGAGTTTTACGCTGCCACTGCGGAAAACTATTAACGGGTGCTGCTAGTAGAGGGAAAATGGGAAAATATTATTATTACTATAAATGTAGTATTGCTAGTGCCCATAATAATATAAATTCTGAAAAAGCTCACAAACAATTATCTGGTGCTTTAGAATTAATGAGTCTTCCTGAAAAATTAATATCCAGTATAAAGCAGAAGAGTGAGGTTGAGATGGAGATAACTTTAAAAGAACATAAGACATTATTAAAACAGCACCAAATCGAATACGAGCAAGCAGGCGAAAAGCTTATGTCAATCGAAGAAAAATGGATTACAAATCGGATTCAACATGATACATATGAAAGATGGCATAATGAGTTGACTACTAAAAAAGAATCTCTTAAAGAACAAATTGAAAAGCTAAGACATAATGGAGATAGGACATTTTCATTGTTACGAGATCAATTATTTTATCTTTCAGACCTAAATTACGTCTATACAGAAGCTACCACAATAGAAAAGCAAGAACTCATTAAAATGGTGTTCGACGATTATTTATACTATGAAAATGGTATCTATCGAACTCCATATATTATGGAGCTATTTATTCATAATGTATTGAAAATGAGAGAAATGGGTTATTTAAATTATACAAAAAAACGGGATAATTTTTCAATTATCCCGTCAAGTGGAGCTGGAGAGATTCGAACTCTCGTCCAGTCATGGTACTGTATACGCTTTCTACATGTTTAGCTTCTCTTTAATTGTCGGGCGAGGGAAGGTGAGTCGCTTACCTATACCGTACGCCGTAGTTGCTGTTTCTCACAAGTGCTTAGCAACATCACACTTGCCAGTTCTATTGTTCGATGCCCCGAATGTTAAACCAAAGAACAGGATCTAACGGGACAAATAGCTATGTTAAGTCTAACTTAAGCAGCTAAGGCGTAGTTTTCTTCGCCAGTTATAATTCTGAAAGTTCAGATTAAAGTGCTCTACTAACAACGCACTACATGCTTACATAACCGTCTCCATCCTGTCAATTCCGGTCAACCCCAATTATGTCTTACAAAGGTACTATTTTTTTGCTTAATCGGCAAGATATGCGCGATTCTTGTTTAATACCTTGGTTCTGAATGGAAAACAATTGATACGTTAATAAAATTGCTTAAGAATCGAACCTTGTTTGATTGGCAGAGTGATCGCTTATTTTTTGCAGGGACTTTGATAGGCAAGGAAGTTCTGGATTGACTTATGTTTTCAATTAAAAAGCTGAATATTATATCCAGCTTTTTAATGATTTTATCAATCCAATTATTTGATCAACCCAGCTCTTTTCAATAAAGGTTCTACCGAAGGTTCTTGTCCGCGGAACCGTTTGTAAAGAACCATTGGATGTTCTGTGCCGCCTCTCGAAAGTATATTATCCTTAAATTTGGTTGCGATTTCCTTATTGAAAATACCGTTTTGTTTAAAGTAGTCAAATGCATCTGCATCCAGTACTTCCGCCCATTTATAGCTGTAATAGCCCGAAGAATAACCACCATTGAAAATATGGGAGAATGCTGTACTCATGGCATTTTCCTTGACATCGGGATAGAGTTTTGTTGAGGCAAACTGTTCGTCTTCGAATGCTTTCAGATCCGAGATAGAAGTTGGATCCTGTCCATGCCAGCCCATATCCAATAGCCCAAAGCTCAGTTGGCGCATAGTCGCCATCCCCTCAAGAAAGGAAGCGCTTTCGCGGATCTTTTCGACTAGTTCCATCGGGATCACTTCGCCAGTTTCATAGTGTTTGGCAAATAGCTCAAGGGCTTCTTTTTCATAGCACCAGTTTTCCATCACCTGACTCGGTAACTCGACAAAATCCCAATACACAGATGTTCCAGATAGTGTAGGGTAAGTGCTGTCAGCGAGCATACCATGTAGGGCGTGTCCAAATTCGTGAAATAATGTTGTCACTTCCTGAAAGGTCAACAACGAAGGTTTTGAAGCTGTAGGACGCGTAAAATTGCAAACAATAGAGACATGAGGACGTTCTTGTTTACCATCTTGAATGTACTGTGGTTTGAAAGAGGTCATCCATGCCCCATTTCTCTTGCCTTTACGCGGGAAGAAATCGGCATAGAAGATAGCTACTAATTCACCATTGTCTTTACTGACTTCAAATGTTTGTACTTCTTCGTGGTAGGTATCTATTGTATCGACTTCTTTAAAGTTGATGCCAAACAAACGATGAGCCACTTCAAATGCACCATGTAAGACATTTTCGAGTTTGAAATAGGGTTTGAGCTTTTCATCGTCCAAATTAAAGCGTTCTTGTTTCAGCTTTTCGGCATAATAAGCACCATCCCATTTTTCCAATTGGTCTATGCCATTCAAGTTTTTTGCAAATTGGGATAATTCTGCAAACTCTTTCACTGCTGCTGGTTTCGCTTTTCCAAGTAGGTCGTTTAGGAATTCGGTGACTTTGCTTGGATTTTGTGCCATACGTTCGGCAAGGACAAAGTCTGCATGGGTGGCGTAGCCTAATAATTTAGCCCGTTCGAAGCGAAGTTTTACAATTTTAAGGACATTTTCCACGTTGTTGTGCTCGTTGTCCTGAAAAGCTTTGCGGCCTGCGGCGAGGGTAATTTCTTTGCGAAGTTCTCGATTGTCGGCATAAGTGACAAAAGGAAGATAGCTCGGGAAATCCAGGGTAAAAAGCCAGCCTTCTTTTTCGTTGGCTTTAGCCAAAGCATGGGCAGCTTCTACAGCATCCTCCGGAAGTCCAGCAAGATCTTTTTCGTCTGTTACCAACAGTTGATAGGCATTGGTTTCGGCCAGGACATTCTCCCCGAATTTCAATTTTAAAAGTGATAGCTCGGCATCTATTTCGCGGAGTTTTTCTTTCTGTTCATCATTTAAAAGTGCGCCGTTGCGTACAAAATCCTTATAGGATTTTTCTAATAAGGTGGTTTGCTCTGCCGTCAATGTCAGTTGGTCCTTCTGATCGTATACAGCCTTAACCCTTTTGAAAAGATCAAAATTTAAGGTGATATCATTGCCTAAAGCAGATAGTTTTGGGGCAACATCCTGTGCGATCTTTTCGAGATCAGCATTGGTTTCAGCGGAATGGAGATTGAAAAAGATATTGGACAAACGATCTAGTGTCTGTCCAGAGTAGGACATAGCAGCGATTGTATTGTCGAAAGTTGCCGTTTCGGGATTGTTGACGATAGCATCGACTTCATCTTTTGTCTTCTGAATAGCTTCATCAAATGCGGGAATATAATCTTCGTTTTTTATCTGTGAAAACGGAGCCGTGTCGTGCTGCGTTTTAAATTTCTCTGTTAAAATACTCATAGGAGTAAATGTAATAAATATTTGGCTGAAGCGCCAAAATCATTGTGAATAATGTGCTATGGATGATATTTTCCAAAAAATGGGTATCTTCGAAGCATGAAATTGAAATCTATTTATCTCCGGATGTTAGCGATCGGACTAGTTCTGATCATGACCATGGAGCTACATGCGCAGCAGTACTGTGATTCCCTGAAAAAGGAGATCCCAGCGTTCTGTAAGCTTCTGGATGACGATGCAAGGGTGGAGTTCCCAAAAGATTATGCTAAAATCGCTGCTTGTATGGAGATTGATTCCGTCACGGAGATGCTGCTGGGCTATGATATGGTCAAGATGAAAGCCTTACAATTGCAAAAGGTAAAAAGTAGGCTTTTCACTTACGGTGACTGGATGGATATGGTGGTGGAACTGAAAACGAGCAAGGAATACCGCAATGCCGTGCAGATGATGGAGTTGGTTCAGAACAAGATCAATCGTGCGGACTGGGATCAATTGTTGAAGTTGATGAAAGAGAGTATGTTACCTAGTCATCTCGAGGCTCTTGAGCTGGACAGGGTAGAGAAAATGCTTTTTGACCCGAAGAATAAGGGTAAGAAATTCATCGACGTGATGGAGCATATCAAATAAAAAGGACGTATTTGAATATACCGTTGTGGAACATAAAGGGAGATTGATACAACTGAAATTGATAAAAAAATGGGCTATCCAATTTTCTTGGATAGCCCATTCAGTATACTGTGTATTGATTATGCTAATTTGCCTAATGCTTCTTTGATTCTTTTTAAAGCTTCGATCAAACTTTCATCTGAAGCTGCATAGGACAAACGGATGTAGTTGTCGTTACCAAATGAATCTCCACCTACAGTGGCTACGTGACCAACATTCAATAAGTACAAAGCCAAATCAGATGAGTTTTTAATGACATTACCATCTTGGTCTTTTTTACCAAAGAAAGAAGAGATTTCTGGGAAAAAATAGAATGCACCTTCTGGTAGATTTGTTCTTACGCCAGGGATTTCACTCAATAGATCGTATACCAATTGGCGACGACGAGCGAACGCTTCTTTCATTTTGTTGACAGATTGTAATCCTTGTTCATAAGCAACGATACCCGCACGTTGAGAAATTGAACAGGTACCTGAGGTTGTCTGTCCTTGTAACTTATCATTTGCGGCGGCAATGGTTTTGTTAGCAGCGATATAACCTAAACGCCATCCCGTCATTGCAAATGCTTTTGAAAAACCATTGATGATGATCACTCTATCTTTAATGCTTTCAAATTGTGCGATGGATTCGTGTTTGTCTACAAAGTTGATGTGTTCGTATATTTCATCCGATAAGATAAATACCTGTGGATGTTTTTCGAAAACTTCGGCTAATGCAGCCAACTCATCTTTGCTATAAACTGTTCCGGTAGGGTTGTTTGGCGAAGAGAACATGAACAATTTGGTTCTTGGTGTAATTGCCGCTTCCAATTGCGCTGGTGTAATCTTAAAGTTATTGTCGATTTCTGTATTGATAAATACCGATTTTCCTTCTGCTAAAACGACCATTTCAGAGTATGATACCCAATAAGGTGTTGGGATAATTACCTCATCACCAGGGTTGATCAAAGTCAAAATCACATTAGACAGGCTTTGTTTTGCACCTGTTGAAACAACAATTTGAGAAATATCATAATCTAAATTGTTTTCTGTCTTCAACTTGTTTACAATTGCCTGGCGCAATTCAGGGTATCCCGGTACAGGCGAATAACGCGTCCAGTTTTCATCTAGGGCTTTCTTCGCTGCATCTTTTACGTGCTCAGGCGTGTTGAAATCAGGTTCACCTACGCTAAGGCTAATTACATTAACGCCTTTTGCTGCTAATTCGCGGCCCAACTTGGTCATTTTAAGTGTAGCCGATTCGGACAAATTATTTATCCTGTCTGATAAGTATGATGATGTGCTCATGGTAAGACAAAGATATTACATACGTTGCAAATAATCTTCTTTATTTTTGATAATTTATAAAGAAAAATAGCCCTTTTATTGGGCTTTTTTAATAAAAAGGGCTGTCGGAGCGATTTAGCGCAGTTATTTACTTGTTTCTTGACTTCACATGTTTAAAACTAATCGATATGATCTGCCTTTATATCTTTACCTTTGTTCTCACAAAATGTTAGCAGGGCATCAATTTCATGGTTTGCTAACATAAGTTTTTTATAAAGATTACAAGCATCATGTCAAGACAAAGTAGATTGGTCTTATTATCGCTTTTCACCGGGATAGGTTTGATGGTCGTGAAGTTTTTTGCTTATTTTTTAACAGATTCCAGTGCAATCTTTACAGATGCTGCGGAAAGTATCGTTAATGTGGTCGCTTCTGGTTTTGCATTTTATAGTATTTATCTTTCAGCGCAGCCAAGGGATGAGAATCATCCTTATGGACATGGTAAAGTGGAGTTCTTCTCTGTATTTTTAGAAGGTGGACTTATTTTTATAGCTGGCGCGATAATATTAGCCAAAGCCTGTTACAATCTTTTTTTTCCCGCAGCGTTAACACATCTTGAACAAGGGATTTATCTGATAGGCATTACATCTGTGATCAATTTTGCAGTGGGATTCTATATCATGAAGCGTGGCCGTGCATTAGGATCCATTACTTTGGTGGCAGATGGAAAACATTTACAGGTAGATGCCTATAGCACGATCGGATTGATATTGGGTTTGTTGCTGATGAGATTGACAGGTTTCCAATGGATCGATGTTGTTATTTCCATTATACTGGGGCTTTTTATTCTCTTCAACGGTTATAAATTGCTTCGTCAGTCGATCGGAGGATTAATGGATGAATCGGATACAGCGCTCGTACAGGATGTCGTCGAAATCTTGGAGCAGAATCGGAAAGATGAATGGATTGATGTTCATAATCTTCGTGTACAGCGCTATGGAAATGAGCTTCACGTTGATTGCCATCTTACACTTCCTAGTTATCTCGATCTCATTCAGGTACACGATGAAATCTCCGCTGTGGATAAAATTGTCAATAAAGAGATGTCGGTGCGGACTGAGTTTTTTGTTCATGCCGATCCTTGTCTCCCGCAGTGCTGCCAATATTGTCAGGTCGACAATTGCCCGATTCGTTCGGAGCAATTCCGAGAACGTATTTCTTGGGATACAGAAAATGTTACGCGGAATCAAAAACATTTTTTATATGCTATTGCCGAATAGCAAATGCGGTTTCTTTCTCTTACTTAATAACAATATTGTCTAGTCTGATTTCCTTGCATATAGTAAACTAAAAAAAAGCTAGTTTATATAAATATATATAAAAAAAGGTATCTTTGCCTTTTAGCAAAAGAGTTTAAAAATCCTATATGAAGCACATTCGTAATTTCTGTATTATTGCGCATATTGACCATGGCAAAAGTACTTTGGCAGACCGCCTTTTAGAGTATACCAATACCATCAGTCAGCGTGAAGCACAGGCACAATTACTTGATAATATGGATTTGGAACGTGAACGTGGTATTACAATCAAGAGTCACGCCATCCAAATGAATTATAAAAAAGATGGTCAGGAGTATATCCTGAATCTGATCGATACCCCAGGACACGTGGATTTTTCCTATGAGGTTTCGCGTTCAATTGCAGCCTGTGAAGGTGCTTTACTGATCGTGGATGCCTCTCAAGGTATTCAGGCACAAACTATTTCAAATTTATATCTGGCGTTGGAACATGATCTGGAAATCATTCCGATCCTCAACAAAATGGATCTTCCCGGTGCTATGCCGGAAGAAGTAAAAGATCAGATTGTGGATTTAATCGGTGGTGACCGCAATGCGATTATTCCTGCATCTGGTAAAACAGGTCTTGGTGTTCCGGATATTTTGGAAGCTATTGTGGAGCGTATTCCACATCCGGTGGGTGATCCTGATGGACCTTTGCAAGCCTTGATTTTTGACTCTGTTTTCAACTCATTCCGAGGAATCATGGCTTATTTTAAAGTTGAAAATGGTGAAATTCGTAAAGGTGACCGCGTGAAATTTGTTGCTACTGGAAAAGAATATTTTGCCGATGAAATTGGTACGCTGAAGTTGAATCAAGTACCCAAAGAAGTTATTAAGACCGGTGATGTAGGTTATATTATCTCTGGTATCAAGGAGGCACGTGAAGTGAAAGTGGGGGATACCATTACGCATAAAGATCGTCCTTGTTCTGAAGCTATCCAAGGGTTTGAAGAGGTGAAGCCGATGGTCTTTGCGGGTATTTATCCCGTCGATACCGAAGATTACGAGGAGTTGCGTGAATCGATGCACCGTTTGCAGCTGAACGATGCTTCTTTGGTGTTTGAACCAGAGTCGTCAGCAGCGCTGGGTTTCGGCTTCCGTTGTGGTTTCTTGGGGATGCTTCACATGGAGATTATTCAGGAACGCCTGGAGCGTGAGTTTGATATGACCGTTATCACGACAGTTCCCAACGTATCGTATAAGGCCTATATGACTAAAGATAAAGAGGAGGTGATCGTCCATAATCCTTCTGATCTACCTGATCCAAGTAAATTGGATTCAATTGAAGAACCCTATATCAAAGCTAATATTATTACGAAATCGGATTTCGTAGGACCAATCATGTCACTTTGTATCCAGAAACGTGGTACGATTATGAACCAGCATTATTTGACTTCAGATCGTGTTGAATTGGTTTTTGAGATGCCAATGGGAGAAATTGTATTTGATTTTTATGATAAGTTGAAAACAATATCAAAGGGTTATGCTTCATTCGACTACCATCAGATCGGTTACCGTAAGTCAGATTTGGTCAAATTAGATATCCGCCTGAACGATGAGCCAGTTGATGCTTTATCTTCGTTGATTCACCGCAGCAATGCTTACGATTTTGGTAAAAAGATTTGTGAAAAGTTGAAAGAACTTTTGCCACGCCAACAATTTGAAATTCGTATCCAAGCGTCAATCGGTGCAAAAATTATCGCACGGGAGACGATCTCAGCTTTACGTAAAGATGTTACGGCAAAATGCTATGGTGGTGATATCTCCCGGAAGCGTAAGCTTTTGGAAAAGCAAAAGAAAGGTAAGAAACGCATGCGTCAGGTTGGGAACGTAGAGATTCCGCAATCTGCATTTATGGCGGTATTGAAATTAGATTAATCAAAATAACACAATAATGAAGGAGCTCTTGGGCTCCTTTTAATTACAATAAAATCTCCTAAACATGAATCTATTAGATGGTAAACTAGTTTCCGAAAAAATTAAAGAGCAAATTGCGTTAGATGCGGCTGAATTTACTACACAGACTGGCCGTAGGCCCCATCTGGTTGCTATCCTTGTGGGGAATGATGGTGGTAGCGAAACCTATGTAGCTAGCAAAATGCGCAACTGTCAACTAGTCGGCTTTGAATCAACAAACATTCGTTATGACGAAAACATAACAGAGGATGAATTGATCGCTAAGGTCAAAGAAATCAATCAGGATGAGTCTATCGATGGTTTGATTGTTCAGTTGCCTTTACCAAAACATATTGATCCGGATAAAGTTACCGAAGCAATTGATTACCGCAAAGATGTGGATGGTTTCCACCCGATCAACCTCGGTCGCATGCAACGTAATCTTCCTTGTTTTATTCCAGCTACACCATATGGTATTATGCTGATGTTGGAGTATTATAAGATCGATACCGCAGGAAAGCACGCTGTAGTGGTTGGAAGAAGCAATATCGTGGGATCCCCCATGAGTATCTTACTGGCTCGTAATTCCAATCCAGGTAATTGTACAGTGACATTAACACATAGTCGCACAAAAGATCTTAAAGCGGAAGTTTTGCGTGGAGACATCGTTGTTGCAGCAATTGGTAAGAAAAATTTTGTTACTGCAGACATGGTTAAAGACGGTGCAGTAGTGATCGATGTAGGTATCAATAGAGAAGTTTCTACAGAAACTAAATCTGGATTTAAGTTATATGGGGATGTTGATTTTGAAAATGTCGCTCCTAAAGCGTCGTGGATTACACCCGTACCTGGAGGAGTTGGGCTAATGACTATCGTGGGTTTATTGAAAAATACATTAGAAGCCGCGAAAGGAACAGTCTATCCAAAGCAATAATTTTTCTATTTGGCATAGAAGTTGTAAATTCATGTATATGTGCTCTGATGAGCATTTGAAAAACTACACTTATCAATCAATTTATAATGAAAAAAATTGCACTTTTAGCAGTCGTGGCAGGGACATTGGTGATGTCTTCTTGCAACAATTCGGAGAAAAGAGATACTGTATCTACCGATTCAGCTCAGACAGTTGGCGAGCACGTAGACGCAGCAATAGCAGATTTAAAAAATGCGGAGGAAAATGCTCGTTTAAAAGCCGAGCAGGCAAAAAAGGATTTGGATGAAGCTATTGCGAAAGGCGATAAAGAAGCGGAGGAAAAAGCTCGTGCAGCTTCAGAAGAAGCGAATACCGCATGGGAAAAAACGAAAGCAGCATTGCGTAATGCTGGAGAGGATGTGAAAGAGGGATTAAAAGACGCGAAAGATGCAACAGTAGATGCAACGAACACAGCAGTTGATAAAACAAAAGATGCTGCAAAAGATGTCGCTCAAGGCACGAAAAACGTTGCGAATGATGTCGCTAACGGTACGAAAGATGCTGCTAAAGATGTAAAAGATGCTTCCAAAAAAGTTGGTGACGATATTAGCAGAAAAGCTAAGAATGTTGGTGAAGCATTGAAGAACTAAAAACTATATTGAACCTTATTAATATAATAAAGGGACACATTGAACGGTGTCCCTTTATTATAAAGTTTCATTTTATAATATAGTCTTAACTTTTTATTGATAATAATCCCATAGCAATTTGGAAAGTTTCCGGGTGAGGACTTCAGCTTCATTGGTTTTTCCCCAACTTTTATCAGCATTATTCTTGGTGAATATACTGAAAACATAATCTCCCTTCGGTGCATTGACTAAAATAACCTCATTACGTACATCGTCTAGAGATCCTGTTTTCGATGCCGTTTTTACAGTTGCCGGGATTTGTGAGAGCCCTCGTTCATCATAGAACATATTCCCCAAAAGGCGATACATCTGATCGGAAGATTTTGCAGATACAACTTTTCCTTCTCGGATCAATGTTACCAATTCAGCCATCTCCTTAGGGGTTGTCTGCCCCCAGCCATATCGTTCCCAATCCAATTTTCGTCCCTCAGTCTTTGAGTTGACAAGGGTGTTCACTAGTCGAAGGTCGGTCATTAATTTATTAATTGCGCCCCCACCTCCCGCGAGTTTCTGATTCCAGATACTGGTTACATTATCGCTATACGACAGCATTAGACCAATTAAGGTTTTTAGATCCACTTCTGTACTGTCATTAAAAAATTGCATGAGCCCAGAGCCACCATATTTTTGATTACTGCGGTACACCAATTGCTGGTCAAGCTGTAACTCACCTTTTTCAATTTTATCAAATATGCCAACTAAAATAGGTATTTTGACAATACTTGCAGTAGGAAAAATGCTGTCAGCCTGAATATTCACCTCTTTATTTTTTTTGAGATGATGTACATAAATGCCGACATCGCCCCGAAAACCTTGAACCAGCTGTTTTATTTTCGATTCGAGTTTTTTATCGGTGGAGGGTCTTTGCCCAAAGGACAATAGTGATAAAAAAACTAACGTAAATGATAGGAATATTTTGTGCATTGAGAACGTATAATACATGTTAAATGATGGATAATAGTTACTTTTATTATTTACAGGGCTTAAGTTATGAAATATCCATCATTCTTATGCATAAACACATATGAAAATAAATGGGATATTTTAACAGGGATATTGAAAAACTGATTAGTATATTATGAAATTATTTATGATTTTGATCGGCTGTAAACCGAAAAGTAGACGAACAGAGCAGCATGATATTTTCTTTGGAATTGGTGATGAACTTAAAGATTTTGTCGATCCCATTAGAGATTTTTGGCCAGAGGCTGATGGTAAAATTCACATTGATGCTTACCGTATTGTCCATAAGGTCGGAGAGTATGAAATCAACATCGTTGAGAGGAGTGATGAACAAACTAATGATTCCGAATTGAAGTTGTTTTTTGTCAATTTAGGTGGCTACAAACCGAATGAATTTGATGAGTTCCACTACAAAGAAATTATTGTGGCATCCAGTTTGGCTAAGGCGACTGAAAAGGCTAAGCGTACTGTTTTTTGGAAGCACCACAGTTCGGCGCATATCGATGATAAGTATGGCTTGGATGTGGATGATATATATGAGATAGAGGATTTGCTAATACCAGCAGATAAGGATAAGTATTGTATTCAAATTAGACCAAATGTCGATCGGGAAGAGGATATTATATCTAACGGATATTTTAAACTAAGCGCGTTGTAGTTTACATATGTTCGTGATCTTTTTAAACAAAATAGGCTTCTTATAAAGAAGCCTATTTTGTTTAACCTATATTTTGTTGGTTCTGATGTTGTTTTCTAATGACACTATGCTTTTTACCATATACAAAGTAGATCAGCAATCCAATAGCAAGCCAGATCGCTAAACGTTCCCAACTTTCGATTGGCAATGAAGCCATCATTAAAATACAGACCAAGATACCCATGACCGGAACGAAAGGTACTAATGGCGTTTTAAATGGGCGTTCCAAATTAGGGTCAGTTTTGCGGAGCACTAGAATGCCTATGCAAACCAATGTAAAGGCAAACAATGTACCAATACTCACCATATGTCCAAGGTCCGAAACCGGAACAAAACCTGCGAATATACTCACGAATACCATAAAAATAGCATTGGTTTTCCAAGGTGTCTGTCTTTTGGATAGATCTGAAAATATCTTTGGCAGTAAACCATCTTTACTCATTGAATAAAATACACGGCTCTGACCAAGTAACATCACGAGAATAACTGAAGTATAGCCTGCAATAATCGTAATAATCAATGCTGTGTTTAGAAAATGATATCCTGTTTTCGCAAAAGCGGTAGCAACAGGTTTTGCGTCGCCTTTAAACATGGTATAGTTTTCAATACCAGTCATCACGTAGGAGAATAAGACATACAGAAGTGTGCAGATTATTAAAGAGCCGATGATGCCTATTGGCATACCTTTTTTAGGATCCTTTGCCTCTTGAGCAGCGGTGCTCACCGCATCAAAGCCTATGAATGCAAAAAATACAACGCCTGCTGCACGCAATACTCCACTGATGCCAAAGTGACCAAAATCATCACTCTTTAGAAATGACCAGAAGCTTTGTTGTCCACTTTTTACAAGCTCTTCACCTGCATTTACAGGAATAAATGGATCGTGGTTTGCCGGATTGATGAAGCTCCATCCCAAGGCGATAAAGATCAACACGACGCCGACTTTTAGAATCACCAATATATTGTTTACACGGGATGATTCCTGGGTGCCGCGCATCAATAGCAGCGAGAGTAGACAGACAATAACGATGGCAGGCAAATTGACAACTCCGCCTTCCCAAGGACCTTTGAGGAGGGTGTCTGGGAGTTGAATATGAAATATCATCAGGAGCTGATTGAAATACTGGGACCAGCTGACGGCTACTGTAGCTCCTGCTAATGCATATTCAAGTACAAGATCCCATCCGATAATCCAGGCAACAAATTCCCCCATTGTAGCGTACGAATATGTATATGCACTCCCCGCAACAGGAATCATAGAAGCAAATTCCGCGTAACAAAGACCTGCGAAGCCACAGCCTACTGCTGCGATAATGAAAGATAGGATAACAGCTGGCCCTGCATTTTCAGCGGCAGCAATTCCTGTTAACGAGAAAAGGCCTGCTCCGATGATGGCCCCAACTCCCAGGGCGATTAGACCCGAGCTCGACAGTGTCCTTTTTAGCGTGTGTTCACCATTTTCATTTGCCTCAGCAATCAGTTGAGGAATCGATTTTTTAAATAGCATAGGATTGATGATTTACGATTATTTAGCTTCTTAATTGTTTAATTAATGTCAAATATAAATGATATCAATGAAAAAAGGGAAGATTGCTCCTCCCTTTTGTAATAAATCTTAATCAAATGCTTATTTGGGTACTAATAGGCTGCTGTAAAGCGTTTATTGAGGAATTGTTTTTTTTCAATTTCATCTACTATTGCTACTGCAAGATCCTCAACTGATAGTCTAGAACGACCCTCCTGATCAAATACAGGAGTATCAAGGCCTGTGCGGTATTTTCCGGTACGTGTTCCACCAGCATGTGAATTCATTTCTATAGCAGGACTAAACATGGTCCAGGTAAGTTGATCTTCTTTCTGGATGGTATTCAGATAATCTGCTGCAGCTAATGCCCCAGGTTTAATTTCTTTGGGAAAATCCGGTGAATCGACCAGTCTATTCCCATCAATCAATAAACTCCCGGCACCACCAATAACAATGAAACGATTGATACCGGCATCTTTAACAGCCTGTTGGATGGCCAATGCACCTTTTGTAAAATCTTCATAAAGATTAGGGTTGGTCCATCCGGCATTGAAAGCCGAAACAACAACATCAACACCTTTTAGCGCAGAAACCAATTGATTATTATCATTGATATCTACTTGGAGTTTGGTTACTTTTTCACTCGATGTAATATTTTCGATGTGGCGGGCGATGGCGACTACGTCATAGTTACGGTCTACCAATTCTTTTACGAGATGAGATCCTACGTATCCTGTGGATCCAATTACTGCTACTTTCATGTTTCCTTTAATTAAATGTTTTGCTAAAATCAGCCAGGGTTATCTTTTCCAAACGCTGTACAATATCAGTGTCGACTTCCTGATACAGATCCTGGAGTTTGGAGTTGATATTTTTGCCCACAATACAGGCCGGATTGGGATTGTTAAATTTCCCGCCGAAATCGGTTTGCTTGGTGCTGATATAAATATCAGCCAAGGTAATCGTTGGATTCTCGGGATTTATGCGAATACCGCCACCCTTACCTTCTTTACTTGTCAGTAAAGATGCTGTTTTGAGAGATGCAATTTCTTTGCGAACCACACTTGCATTGACCTGGATGCTTGACGCAATATATTCAGAAGAAAGCCATTGATTTGACTCTTCTAACTGTGCCAGAACCATAATGTGTAATGCTGTTGCGAACCTCAAGTTGTGTAACATCCTCTGCTGATTTTTCTAAATTATAACACAAAGTAACAGAAAAGGTTTTAAACTGAAATAAAAATTATTACAGTTTAAAACCTTCTGACAATCACGTGATAAAAGTGTTTGTCTTTTATTTTTTCTCGTTAAATTTTTTATAGCTATCCATGATATAGACCTTCAGAGTCTCTTGGCTGCTGTTTTGAATAAATTTATAGGAAGGTCTAAACCTTTCCTTAAATAGGGCTAGGCTCGAACCACTGAGTGGAGTCAATTCTTTAATCAGATTCTCTGTAAATTTTCTGTCAACTGCTCTCTTCTCGAGTTCAGCTACCAGTAATTTATAATTTGAACGAGCTTGTTTTCCCTCTTTACTAAATATACGACTTGGAGAAATCCGTATGCCCCCGCGGTTCTGAGTTGCGTCCGAATATTTTCCTGCAGTCTTTTCGCGTTGTATTTCAGTAGCGAGTCTACTATCGGTCATCCGTTCGACAACAACTTCATTCAGCTGAATCACATTATTTATTCTGTTCAAATAGATTCTCCTCAGGCTATTATCGTAAATAAAGACTGTATCTTGTTCATAACCTACAGCTTTAATTAAAAGCAGGTCGTTAATCGCGGCATCAATAGCGAATGAGCCATCTCTATTAGTCTGTACTTCAGCCTTTGTTCTTAGATTTTGAATTTGTGCAGCTTCGATTTTCTCACCGCCGACCAGTTCCATAATAATTCCCTTTGTCTTTTCCTGTGCAATGAGATGTCCACTCATTAGCATAAGAAGTGAGCAGCTTAGAATCGCTTGTAATATTTTCATTCGAATAATTATAGTTATGTATTTTCAATCTATATATACAGTGTATTTACTATTTTGTTTATCAGCCTATTATCATGATCGTTTTATCACGATCGTTCTTTAGCCAAATGATTGTTCTTTCTTCAAAAGTAAAGAATACAATTTGAAATTGGCTAATTTGCTTTCCATGAGTTATTGTCAGGATTCTTATCCGGCATCACCATGTCTGGATCTATTTGTACGGATTGTAATGATTCTGCGGTTGGTATTTTAAACTGCCATACAGTATTCCTCTCCCATATTTCCACTGGCAGTTTTTTGCGTATCTTTTTTCCGGATACGGTTGTTGCTTCCACAGTCACGGGCATCGGCAATTTTTCCAAGTTCTCAATGGTAATAAGGGCACCAAATTTGGGATTATTGTTGACATAGGAAACAGACTTTATACTTTGGTCCATTTGCCAATTATTGACAAACCAGCCGCGCCAGAACCAATTTAGATTTTCTCCAGTACCATTTTCAATGGCTTTGAAGAAATCCTCAGGAGTCGGGTGTTTGTATGCCCAATCTTGGATGTACTTTTTGAAAGCATAATCGAATCGTTCAGAGCCGATAATTTCGTTCCGCAATAATTTAAGTCCATATGCCGGTTTGTAATAGACAAGAGCCCCAATATTACGTTCTTTCATATTTTGAGGTGTACTCATGATTGGTTCAAGATTACGGGCAGTAAATAGGTAAGATCTGCTAGCCTGACTGCGGTAATATTCGCCATTGTTAAATTCCTTTGTCGCAAGTTCATTTATAAATGTATTAAACCCTTCGTCCATCCATCCATGCTCACGTTCATTGGATGCAACAATCATTGGAAACCAATTATGACCAAATTCGTGGTTAGTGACTCCCCATAGGGATCCTGCTTTGGCTTGATGCCCACAAAATGAAAGAGCTGGATACTCCATACCACCAACATTGGAAGCGACATTGACAGCTACTGGATAGGGGTATTCAAACCAGCTTTTTGAATAGATTTCAATGGCCGCTTTCGTGTATTCTGTCGAGCGTTCCCAGGCATTGTTACTGTTACTTTCAATTGGATAGGCTGACAAAGCGAGGGATTTTTTCCCACTAGGCAGATTGATCTTCGCACCATCTAATATAAATGCCGTAGAGGACGCCCAGGCAATGTCTTGCGCATTATTAAGTTGGTACTTCCATGTTAAGGTTTTTTTGTCGGGTCTGGAGTTTTTGGCGTTAACTTCTTCTGCAGAACGGATGATCACGGTCTCATCGCTGCGCTGTGCCTGTTGGTATCGCTTGAGTTGCTCAGCCGTAAATACTTCCTGTGGGTTTAACAATTCGCCACCCAATACAACTATGTGGTTTGCCGGGGTGGTGATCTCAACCTGGTAGTTTCCGAATTCACGATAGAACTCTCCTGGTCCCGTATAAGGAAGAGTATTCCAGCCTCTAATGTCGTCATAGACACAAAGTCTTGGGAACCATTGCGCAATGGCATAGATTTTTCCGTTTTTTGTGTCAAGTATACCTGTACGGTCCGCACCGTATTTAGGAACGGTGTATTGGTATTTAATCTTAAAAGTTATTTTTCCACCTTTACTTTTTAACGCAGCAGGAAGTCGAAGTTGCATGCGAGTATCGTTAATGATATGTTCGATCGTATTTCCGTTAACATCCGTAACAGATTGTATCTGATATCCGCCGTCAAAAGTTGAGTTGCCATCACCGTAACGGCTGTCGGTCAAGGGGGAGATCAATTGACCACGTCCATGTTGTGAAAACATATTTTGATCTAATTGCAACCAGAGATAGTCCATATTGTCTGGGCTATTGTTACTATAGGTAATCTCAACTGCTCCTGTAATTTGATCATTTTGATCGTTCAAGGAAGCCTGTATTTTGTAGTCTGCTGCATTTTGCCAGTACGCCGGTCCTGGCTTTCCGGAAGCCGAGCGATAGTCATTGCCATTGTTTTTAAAGAATAGGGGAGCAAAGGCTTCGATATAGCTGTAGTTGGATGTTTTCTCCTGTGCAAAAACTGGATAAGCATAGCTCAACGCAACAAGGCTTAAAGAAGCCAGAGCAATTCTTTTCATCATACTTTTATTTAAATTATATTTATGTGCTCCAATATACAATGAAAAGTACACTGAGCCAAAAAAAAACGCGAACGACGTTTGATAATATACGGGATAAAAGAAGAATTGAAAGGCTTATTTTGGATAATCGGAGGCTTTTTAGCGCCTCCGTTGCGGAGAGTCTTTTGAAACTATTTTAAATTTGTTACGTACTCTTCTTCATTAAAACCGAGTAATATACCTTTCTTGTATTCAATAACAGGACGCTTAATCATACTTGTATTTTCTTGAAGTATTTTATTGGCGCTATCACTGTCAATGACTTGCTCTTGAGTTTCCGGAGACAACTTTTTCCACGTAGTTCCCTTTTTATTCACCAGAGCTTGCCAGTCTACCTGTGTTTCCCATTCTTTTAATTTATCCACACTGACTCCTTCTTTTTTGAAATCATGAAATTGAAAGGGAACATTATTGTCTTCCAACCATGTAAGTGCTTTTTTTACTGTGTTACAATTTTTGATTCCGTATACCTGTAGCATAATAGTGACTATTTGGTGAATCCAAATTTAATCAATCCCGATATAATTTTTAAAATAATTCATATTTCTGAATATTTCCAGAATGCCTTATCTGTAACAATAATAATTTTGGATATCGTGTTCTCGACGCCAATGAAAAAAGGAGCAGCCGGAAAGTTCCAATTCGTTGGGACAGTCAGGGTTTTATGATTTGTCAAGATTCTATCTAATTTTTGAAGTGATAGTGTATTTAGTACACTATAAAAATTAGGAAGTAATAATAATTTTTAATAATTTAGTAGCTTCAAGTTTAATGAAAATTTAAAATAAATCAATAACAGAAATATGAGCCTAAAAGATTTTAAAGGTGTATTGACAGGTGATCAAGTACAAGAGTTGTTCGAGGTTGCGAAGAAACATAAGTTTGCTTTGCCTGCGGTAAATATTATCGGAACAAACTCTATCAATGCGGTTATGGAAACTGCGAAGGCAGTAAATTCGCCTGTAATAATTCAATTGTCAAATGGTGGAGCGCAATTCTACGCTGGTAAAACTTTGAACAACGATAATTTACAAGCTTGCGTATTGGGAGCAGTATCTGCAGCACAACATGTTCATTTATTAGCTGAGCATTATGGTGTAGCAGTTATTCTGCATACAGATCACGCAGCTAAGAAACTCTTACCTTGGATTGACGGCTTGTTGGACGCTGGTGAAAAATTCTTTGCTCAGCATGGTAAACCATTATTCTCTTCACATATGTTGGACCTTTCGGAGGAACCTATTGAGGAGAACATTGAAATTTCAGCAAAATATTTGGCTCGAATGAAACCACTAGGTATGACTGTAGAAATTGAGTTAGGCGTTACAGGTGGAGAAGAAGATGGTGTTGACAACTCAGACGTAGATAGTTCAAAATTGTATACTCAGCCCGAGGAAGTTGCTTATGCTTTTGAAGAATTATCCAAGGTATCTGACAAATTTACAGTGGCAGCTGCATTTGGAAATGTTCACGGTGTATACAAACCAGGTAATGTAAAGTTACAGCCAGTTATTTTGCATAATTCACAAGAATATATTCGTGAAAAATATAATCTTGATGCTGAAAAGCCAGTAAATTTTGTATTCCATGGTGGATCTGGTTCTTCTCCTGAAGAAATTGCAGAAGCGATTTCGTATGGTGCAATCAAGATGAATATCGATACAGATATGCAATGGGCATTCTGGGACGGTGTGAGAGCATACGAAGCGAAAAACCATGATTATTTGCAAGGACAGATCGGTAACCCAGAAGGAACTGATTCTCCAAATAAAAAATATTACGATCCGCGTGTATGGTTGCGTAAAGGTGAGGAAGCATTTGTTGCCCGTTTGAAAGAAGCATTCGCTGACTTGAACGCTGTAGATGTAAATAGTAAGCTGTAGTCCAAGAAAGGAATAGCACAGAAAAAACGCCCTCAGAGAGGGCGTTTTTTCTATGTCAAAATAGGTTAAATATATCGTTTTTGATAGCAATTGGCTTGTTTTTTGACAATCAATGCTAAAAAGTCAAATAAATATGAAATTTTTAGGAGTTAGTGTAATACTTTTATTAATGGCCCAAGTCAGCTTTGGGCAGATAAAGCAAAATGTTGGCGATTTTTCTTCAGTATTAGCGACCGACAAGATTCAAGTTGAGCTGATTAAATCAAATGAGTCTTTGGTTACCTTCGAGGGACAAAATCACGAGAATGTTAAGGTAGTAAACACCAACGGATCCTTGGTGTTGAAAATGAATACGTTGAATATGCTTCAAGGTGGCAATATCTCTGTTAAAGTATATTATAAAACTTTGGGCAATGTTGAAGCGAAAAAGGGTGCTAAGGTATTTGCGACAAAAGATAATACAATTTCGGCAGATTACTTAAAGGTGTATGCTTCAGAGGGGGGGCTGGTAGATTTGTATGCTGACGTAAAAACAGCTGAGATCAAAGTCACTTCAGGTGCTACAATAGCGCTGTATGGAAAGGCAAATAAACAAGAGATTATCTCGAATTTTGGAGGCAAATATGAGGGGAAAGATTTTAAGACTTCCGCGACGATGGTTACTATTAATGGTGGCGGTAAAGCAGATGTTCATGCCACTGATTCCATCGAAACAAAAACTCGCGGCGGTGGTGTCATTGATGTTTATGGAAAACCAGAACAACGCGTAGAAAAGAAAATGGCGGGCGGAACAGTTAACTTTAAATAAGTTATACTGTCTTAAATTTGTCAATTTTATCTTATATAGATTTTATTGATTTTTATCAAGTGAACTGAAATCTAATGTAAAAGATCAATAAAAAGGGTTTAGTCAAATGCTTGAAGTAATTTTTGTTTAACCTTTTTATTAAAAAGGTCAGTAGCTTTGTTTTTCTAGTCAAAAACCTTCTTCATTTGTGACTAAAATAGTTATTTTTGTGCGGGAATAATAAAAAAATAGTAATATGGCGAAGCGTAATTATGTTTCAAATTCAACGGAGTCTACGCGCATGTTCAAAAGTGACTTTTTGGAGTCATTGACGAAAGTGCATTGGAGTGTACCTTTGATTTTCTATGTACCTGTGGTGGCTTTCTTTTCGTATAAGGCTTTAGTTTGGGGAGATATTCCCTTCTTAACATACATTGGGTATTTTGTTTTTGGCTTGGCTTTTTGGACTGCTTTTGAATATGCTCTACATCGATGGGTATTTCACTATCACCCCACGACGGAGTGGGGGAAAAGAGTGGCTTTTATTTTCCATGGTGTACATCATGATTACCCAAGAGACCGTATGCGTTTGGTGATGCCGTTGTCAGCGAGTATTCCGCTAGCTTTACTGGTGTATCTTGGATTCACATTATTTTTTTCAAATGAGTTTATCTTAGCCTGCTTTTTTTCAGGTTTTATGGTGGGGTATTTAATCTATGACGAATGTCATTATGCGATGCATCATGCTAATTTTAAAAGTGGTATTTTCAAACGGATCAAGCAGCACCATATGTTGCACCATTACTCGGATCCAGAAAAAGGATTTGGTGTAAGCTCTTCCTTATGGGATGAAATTTTACGCTCAGGTTTTGAAGAAAAGCAACCCAAAAGAGATTCTACTTCCTTAAAGGAAGAAAAAGCATAAATTGACTCATATCAACTAGAAAAGCCCTGGGAGTTTCCGAGGGCTTTTTTCATGGATTACTTTTTCTTTTTATTTAACAATGCCATCAAGTAGCCTTTGTAGGCTAACTTTAGATCAATGGTTTCTTGTTGGGGTTGGCGTGTAGATATTCTAGCTTGAACTGAAACATTTGGGCCATTTTTTGCGCACGCCATTTGGCTTCTTCGGCCTTTTGTCCACTGTATAAGCCATCTACTGTTGCTTCGAATAATTTGAGCCATTGACCAAAATGTTGCGCATCAATGGGTAAATTAATATGAGGTGGAAAGGGGCTGCCAAAATAACGATGTTCATCCAGTAGGATAGTCTGCCAGAAACTATACATCTTTTCAAGATGAATTGCCCAATTGTCTTGGATTCTTTTTTTAAAAATAGGTCCGAGCAAAGTATCGTTACGTATCGTCGTATAAAATTGATCTACTAATACTTTAATGTCATCGAGTGTTTGAATATCTTGTTTCATCGGCGTATGATCTAAGCTCATGAATAAAGACCTATAGCTGGATCAAAAGCTTCTTCATGATGTTTATATAGATTAAATGTAGTGACATTTATGGAGAATCGCATCACTTGGATGTAAAGATCTCTCGTTGAAATATTGTAATTCTCTTTTATTGTCAGTAAATTGACTCAATACTAAGGAAAAACATATGGGAAAATACCTTCTTTTAATCCTATTATCGATGGGATTTTATATTGTTGGGGCGCAGGTTACAACAATTTCGATCAATAAGGAAAATTTTCAATCTTCTGGTTTTCCATTTAAGGGGAAGCGTGTGTTACAAGTGGAACGCATTCAAACTCCAAAAGAAGATAATTATATAGTGTTTTCAAAAGAGGAGCGGGGTGCTGACCCGGACAAACTTTATGTACAACAATTTCAGCAGATCAATGGAATATGGCAGCTTGTGGCTGATGAATTGATATCCGAAGAAGGGATCGTTACTTCGATTTGGGAATCTCGAAAGGCGTTTTTTGATGCCGATAAGGATGGTAAATTGGATGCATTATTTATCTATTCAAGACATCCCAAGGATGACCTAAAAAAGCAGCTTAGCTGTATTGGCCTAGTTCTTTATAAGAATAAGTTTTATCGCATCCGCTCGGAGGAAGCAGATGGTTATAGTCAAACAACGTTTTCAGACAATTATGCGTCTCTACCGGTTGAGGTAAAAGAAAATGTGGAACGTTATTGGAACAATCTGGATAAAAGATAATTTACCGTACTGGGCTGGAATCTACCGAAAGATCGATTATACGACCTTTCGGTAAACTTATTATTGTCTATTTTATAGATATAAATCATTCCCATGTTTTTTGATGACATTAATTGATTTTACCTATGAAAGGCTCGGTCAATAGCTTGTTTCAATGCATGGATAGGACATTGCTGAAATCAATGCTACTGGAGTACAGTGAGCAGTTGCTTTTCTTCTTCGATTTGTGTTTTACTGATCACATAACGTGCAATATGCTGACCCTTCAATTGATCGATCGTCTGAATAACATCTTTTGTGCGCGCTTCTTTGCTAGGCTTAATCAATACAATCATGTCCTTTGTATCGGGCATAGAGCTTATCTTAGCTTTTAACTGTGCAATAACGCCTGAGAGCCCTTTCTCGATATCTACCGGCACTTTTGAAGAGCTGATCGGTTTTTTAAAATCCCCATGATACCACATGAATTTTCCTTCGCCTAGAATGAGGGTCGCCGTGCGGTTTTCATCAATAAGAACCGAACTTTCTACATCTGATTTACTTTTGTCTGGCATAGCGATATCCATTGCAGATGGTTTATTTAATGTTGTGGTCAACATAAAAAATGTAATGAGAAGAAATGCGAGGTCTACCATGGCTGTTAAATCTACTTTAGGAGCCATTTTTCTGCTTCTTATTTTTTTCTTTCCCGTTTCTTGCGTTTTTTGGTTTAATTCTGCCATGATTGTCATTTTTAGGTTAACAAGTTGTTGTCACTCACTATTATGATGTCAAAGAAGAATAGATTCCACAGTATTTTTTAAAAAAATATGGTTTTTCTCAAGTACTTTCTGCGTTTTTTTCTTAATTGTTGATAATCACCTTTTTTTATGCTATGTTTTAGCTTGTTTGTTGTTGATCCGATTTGATCAATTCTCTTGTCATTTTGTCCTTTCAATCAATTTAGGGCGCTTGCTAGGCTGTCGAAGTTTTTCTAGTGGTGTGCAAAAAAGCCCTTCAATGCTAATAGACTTTTCTTGCGGAGTGTTGAGTAAGTTAGTTAACAACCGCCTTGGTCAGGGGTGCGTTTATAAATTGTTTTGTTATCTCTATGTACATAGTCGCCCGCTACTATTGGATACGAATACTTAGGCGCGTAAATGACACTACGACTCCTTAAAGTTATTTTGTCGTTTACTTTCAGACTTTTCAATTGTTGAAATTCATTAGAATTTTCCGAACCAAAACATATTAAAAAATTGGAGTTTGTTCCCAATATAAAAATCACGGTTATACGTGGTAAAGGATATATCTTGAGTTAAGTTCTTAAGAAAGACTAAGGGAATAAATTGGGCTAAAATGCAAAAAGCCTTTCATTTTTAAAAGGCTTTTTCTGCGGAGAGTGAGGGATTCGAACCCCCGAACCTGTGACAGTTAACGGTTTTCAAGACCGCCGCATTCGACCACTCTGCCAACTCTCCGCGACAAAAGTAGAAATTTTGGGTAGAATTACAAAACTTATTTTACATTTTTCTGTGTTTAAAAGCAGTTTTAGGACTCTTAAATAGAAATGTACCTGAATACTAGTTGGTTATTTTTAGTGGTTGACCACCTTAAGATGTCATATTGGAGATAGCGGACTCTGCTTTGGACGATATGTCCGCTTTTAGATGCGATCATAATATTGTTTTAATGTTATTTATTCCAATTTAAAAAGTAATCATGAACGTATTTTTAAGGAGCAAACATCATCCGATTTTTCAATTCCCGAACTGTCGTTCTAACTCCTGTAATTCAAAAATAGCTTCGTTGATTGATCGGTCAATTTTAGCGAGTTGTCTTTTACCCAGATAAAAGTATGAAAATAGAATCCAGCTATAGGTTGGAAGGTAAGTCAGTAAATAATATTGGAAACTAGCACCCGCTAGGATTTCCCGAAGATAGATCGAGATCGCTAAGTTGTTGGTCTCCCATTGAAGTAAATTGTGCGATAAGTGCATCTTTATCGACAAACTTTTTCACTTCCTCTACACTTGTATTTGGGGTCTGCATACCCGGGTAGAACGGTACTCCGTCTCAAGCAATGCTTCTTTAATCGCTGCTTGTCCTGCGAAGCCAGGAAGTGTAAGCACGTGACATTCGTATTTATCTTTTAGGTGATTGACAGTTTCTCTCCATACGGTTCCACTACAGCTATATCCTGGAGTAAGAATGATTGGTGTTCTTGTTCCATAGATGCTGACTTGAAAATCATATTTTTTTTGTGCAAATGCCGATCCGCAAATTATGAGTAAAAGTATTGAAATACCGACTTTGGTGAAATGGCTTAAATAGTTCGGTAGATCTTTATTGATGAGAAGAACAATAGTTTTCATAAGCATTGAATTTAAAATTAGTAATTATGGTTTTCTAGAATATTGTGCCTATTAGATGTTATGAATTACAGATTATTACATAAAGGAATGAAAAAAGTGAAAAAGATTGCATGTGGCTAGGAAGAGTTGTGTGAAATGTTGTTTTCTTGTAGGTAACGCTCTGATAATTCGAATGGAATGGTACGATAAGAAAATTGATCTTTTGATGGGGGAGAATAAAGGAGCAAAAGCAAAAAGCCTTTCATTTCTGAAAGGCTTTTTATGCGGAGAGTGAGGGATTCGAACCCCCGAACCTGTGACAGTTAACGGTTTTCAAGACCGCCGCATTCGACCACTCTGCCAACTCTCCGCGACAAAAGTAGAAATTCTGAATAGATTTACAAAACTTATTTCTCGGAGATAGGCTTAGCGTTTGAAAATGAGCTAGATTATTTTTCTAAAAGCTTATGCAGGTATAATTTCAAGGCAATGCTTTCGGATATTGGCAGCAATTTTATCGATAGGTAAATCGTCTTGATCTATACCAAATGGTTCTTCAATGGATTCTCCAATCAATTCAAGAGACGCCAAAACATATAAGATAAAGGGGACGGCAATTACAACAAAATAACCAATCGAAAAAACATAACCTACAGGCAGGGTCATGGTATAGAAAATAATAAACTTCTTAATAAATGCACTATAGGCCAAAGGAATCGGCGTGTTTTTAATTCGTTCACAGGCGCCACAAACATGCGTCATTGCAACTATTTCCTCATTTAGGATAATAAGTTGATCGCCACTTATTGTTTTGGCTTTATAAAGATCGTTGATTTTGTGAAAGATCATATTTGACACTTGGTTTGGTCCATGCTTTTTATTATCCAATGCCTTCAATTCGGGATGTTCATTTTCATCTAGCATAAACTTGGTGTAGTCCGATCTTAAGAAATCATAAAGTGTCTCAGCGAATAGCGGTACTGCTTTTCTGAAAAAACTTCGGTTAACCTTATCATCCGTTTCTAACATTGCATTCAATTTATAGGACAAGGCTCTACTGACATTGGTTAAATTACCCCATTGTTTTCGGGCTTCCCACCAACGGTCATAGGCCGAGTTTGTACGAAAAACAAGTAAGAGCGATATGACAAAACCAAGGAGATTGTGGACGATGGTAATATTCTTTACCCAACTCTTTTCATTTAATTTAAGGAATTCCAATTCTACAAAGGCTATCGCCCAGGAATAAAAAGCAATTAAAATAAGGAATGGCAGTAACTTTTTGAAAGTATCTGATTTATGCAATTTGAAAGTTGCCGAAAGCCAGTCTTTGGGGTTGTATACGATCATACACAAAAATATAAATTGTTGCGAAAATTTTGCGAGTTAATTGCTATTGCCGTAACTTCATCGTGCTATGGCACAACAGCGATCAAAAAGAAAGAAAACAAGTACAAAAGGAAGTCAGGTTAGTGGAACAAGGTGGATTTGGATGATAGCAGGAATGGTGGTGTTTTTCCTCTGTTTTTTTGTGTGGCATTATCGGGCTGGAATTATATACTATTTTCGCATGGCTACTTCCAAAGACAAGTCTTTGACGAAGGAAGCTAAATATGATATTCGTAATATGGAGATTATGAGCAAGCACGATGATAAGGTGTTTGGCATAGACGTGTCTACCTATCAGGAAGAAATAGATTGGCAAAATGTAAACACCATTAATGATCACTTTCCGATAGACTTTGTGTTTATCAGGGCGACAATGGGTGAAAAAGGAATTGATGATAAGTTTAGCCGAAACTGGAGTAAAACAGAAAATAGGGCGATTTTGAGAGGAGCTTATCATTATTTCAGACCCAACGAGAATTCAGTGAAGCAGGCTAAAAATTTTATTCGAAAGGTTAAACTTCAACCTGGAGACCTGCCACCAGTTTTGGATATTGAGGAGCATCCCAAACAACAATCTATGGATAGTTTGAAAGTTGGGCTAAGACGTTGGCTTGATGAAGTAGAAACCCACTATAAGGTAAAACCAATTCTTTATTCCGGAGATAAGTTTTATAGTGATTTTCTGGAAAAGGAATTTGCAGCTTATACCTTGTGGATTGCAAATTACAATTTTTGGGTCGAGAACCCCAAAGAGCATTGGACTTTCTGGCAATTTTCTGAAAAAGGTACCGTACAAGGGATTCAGGGAAATGTTGATCTCAATATATATAATGGTAAAATTGAGGAATTGGAAAAGCTCCTTATTCCTTTTAAATAAAAGAATATATGTATAGATTTTTTATCTCACTATTTTGCATTTGTTTTTTATCCGTGTTTAATCAAAGGCAATTGCAGGCAAAACCAAAATTACGCCAAGGTATCCAACAACAATTCCCTTCCAATCCGCCCCTATTAACACTGAATAAGTTTAAAAAGCTGTGTAATGTTGAAAATATTCAGATGCTTGATACCCGATCGTGCGACGAGTTTTTGGAGGGATTCGTCCCAAATTCTATTAATATTAGTTTTGAAGGCCCGTTTGATCATTTTCTCACGCAAGTTTTCCCCACCAAAGACCAAAAGTTTTTGCTAATCACTGATTTGGAAAATAGTGAGGCTGTCATTGATCATTTGATAAAATTAGGGTATTTCCATATTGTTGGAGTTTTGGAAGGGGGGATTGAAACATGGAAGAGTAAAGAGACTGTAGCGTCTATACGTAACATTAGAGCACGGGAATTTGATAAAAATCAGTTCAGGGTCATATTGTAGATGTAAGGACAGAGAAAGAATTTAAAAGTGGACATATTGACAATGCAATGAATATTCCCTTAACAGATTTAGTTAATTTTGATTTTAAGCTTAGAAAAGATGATCAGCAGCTGTATATATATTGCCGATCGGGATACAGGAGAACAGTAGCTTTATCTATTTTAAGCTTGAAAGGATTTAAAAATATATGCAATATCCAAGGCGGGTATAAAGCATTGCAAAATGAAGAAAAGGAGAATCAATAATGGCTACTTTTGACCAGATTATTCAATCAAATTCGCTGGTTCTAGTGGATTTTTTTGCCACTTGGTGCGGTCCATGCCAGACTATGGCGCCGATTTTACAGGACCTTAAGGAATTTTATCAAGACGATTTGTCTATCATAAAGATTGACGTGGACAAGAATTCAAAAATTGCTTCTATTTTTAAGGTGAGTGGCGTACCTACTTTCGTGCTGTTTAAGGATGGGCAGCAAGTATGGCGACAGAGCGGAATGATTCCCAAAATGGAGTTACATAAATTGATCGATCAGGTAAAGTAAATCAAAAGATAAGGCGTCCAATCAAATTGGACGCCCTATCTTTTAATGATACTTTGGTGTTTTTAATAGGTAGTGATATAGTACACTAAAATATTAAAATTCATCTTCATCATCGAAGTCATCCAATCCTCCAATCGGGTCGATCTCAGTTAAATCGAAATCATCATCGAAATCATCATCATCGTCATCAGGACCGTTGAAAGATGCGAATTTTACTTCTTCAAAATCTTCGTTAGCTAAAGTTGCCGTGTTCATAAAATAATACTTTATTGTTCCTTATTCAATGCTGTAAAATTAGAGAAGAAAACTATTTTTTAAAACTTTTTTTTAAAAAAATATAGTCATTTATTTTTCTGTTAATCAGTGTGTTGAATCGTATTTTGAAAATAAAAATTTATTTCATTTTATTTATTCATTTGTTTCGCCGATAGCATTGTCTTCTGTGACAATATCTTTCATTTGCGGAAGATCTCTAACACCATTGATTCCAAAGTGATCCATGAACTGCTGACTAGTTGCATAAAGTAATGGTTTTCCTATACTATCTGCCTTTCCGGCGATTTTGATCAATTTCTTTTCAAGAAGTCTTTGAATAGAATAATCACAGCTGACACCTCTAATTTGTTCCACTTCCAGTTTTGTGATGGGCTGTCGGTAAGCAATGATCGCGAGTGTTTCCAGCGCCGATTGACTTAATTTTCGTTTATTGTTGTGGTTTTGAAGTTGCTGAATCGATTCGTGGTACACCGCCTTTGTCAAAAACTGGTAGGAATTGTTAATGTAGCGTAACTCGAGTACAGCATCTTCATCCTGATACTTGGTTTCAATTTTTTTTATCAAGTCACGCAGTTCGTCTCTGGATACTTCGATGGCTAAAGCTTCCTGCAAAACCTGTTTGATATCGGCAAGATCGATTCCTTCTGTAGAAGCAAATATAATTGCTTCAATATTTCTTATGACGTCTTTCAATGTAGCGTATTAGTAGTTAATGACCTGTTCGACCATATGAGCTGGTAATTCTCGGAACTCATACTTTTGTGTTCGTAGTTGGGGACTGAATCCAGCTTCCAAAATTGCTTCCTGTATAGATTTTGATGTAAACCGATGTGGCGCACCAGCTGCAGAAACAACATTTTCCTCAATCATAATTGACCCGAAGTCGTTCGCTCCGGCGTGCAGACATAACTGTGCGGTGCGTTTTCCGACTGTGAGCCAAGAAGCCTGTATATTTTTGATATTAGGAAGCATAATCCGGCTTAAAGCAATCATACGGATATATTCTTCACTTGTTACGTTATTAGTAATGCCGCGGAGTCTCTTTAGCAAGGTTCCGTCATCTTGAAATGGCCAAGGAATAAATGCTATAAATCCATGTGATTCTTTTGGCTTTTCGTCCTGGACCTCACGAATCCATACCAAGTGTTCAAAACGTTCTTCTATTGTTTCAATGTGCCCGAACATCATAGTCGCTGAAGTAGGCAAATTAATTTTATGTGCTGCCCGCATCACGTCCAACCATTCTTTACCTCCACATTTTCCTTTTGAGATTAAACGTCTAACACGGTCATTAAGGATCTCAGCACCTGCTCCAGGTAGAGAATCCAAACCCGCTTCCTTCAATTGAGTCAATACTTCAATATGGCTCATGTTCTCTAATTTGGAAATATGCGCAATCTCCGGAGGTCCAAGAGAATGGAGTTTTAGTGAAGGATAAAGCGCCTTTAACTGCCTGTAAAGATTCTTGTAAAACTCAATACCTAAATCGGGGTGATGACCACCTTGCAGTAGCAATTGGTCGCCGCCGAATTTAAAAGTTTCTTCTATTTTCTGTTTATAGCTTTCGATATCGGTGATGTAACTTTCTTCATGGCCGGGACGGCGGAAAAAATTGCAGAATTTGCAATTTGCAATACACACATTTGTTGTATTAACATTTCTATCGATTTGCCAGGTCACCTTACCATGGGGTACTTGTATTTTACGCAATTCATTGGCTACGAAAGTCAAATCAGCTGTAGGTGCATTTTGATATAAGAAAATGCCCTCTTCCTTGGATAGGAACTCAAATCGGAGCGCCCGTTCTAATAAATTACTTACATTCATCAATAACAAATATAGGGAGCTTTTAGCTTATTTATATCTTCTGTAGAATATTTGACAGGGAGATTGAATTTACAGAATTGGAGGATGTAAAGAGAACTACATATTTGTGTAACGAAAGTATTGCAATATTAGATAGTGTATAAAATACAATAACTTGATTTATAGTGTTTTGTAAATTAATTGGTGTTTTTATTTTTTTTTTACATTTATTATTCTTTACATTTATTTAACAGATTTTAACATTTTTATTCGGTAACCAAATTAGTAAAAAATAAATAACCAAGGGATCGAAATCTGATAGCAAGAACGTACTATCGCTGTTGTTGTGCTTAAAAAAATAACCAAAAACTAAATATAAACCAATATCAATTTAAATAACTAAAGAATAAACATAAATTTTTCAAACCACCTATTTAGTAAAATTATGATGAAAAAAGCGGACAAAAATTGTTTTGATCTCATATTGCGCCAAAAGTTCAATACGAGGTTTCTGCTTATGAGTTCTCTTCTCGTTGGGGGAGGAATAACCACTCATGGATTTGCCAGTGGATTAACCAACCATGGCAAAGTTGAAGTCGTTTCATTGATGAAAACCAAAAGCGTACAACAGACGCCTATTAAAGGGGTTGTGAAAGATGCTTCGACAGGTCAAGGTATCACAGGTGTTTCTATTAAAGTGAAAGGGAGTAGCACTGGCTCGTCGACTGACGAGAACGGTGCATTTACCATTCAGGGAAAAGTGGGCGATGTGCTTATTGTAAGTTACATCGGGTACAAAAGTACTGAGGTAACTGTTTCGTCGAAAGCTGATCTTGCTATTTCGTTAACTGCCTCCCAAGACGCATTAGAGGAAGTAGTGGTTACCGGCTATTCTACACAACGTAAGAAGGATCTGACGGGATCTGTTGCTGTAGTCAATACGGACCAATTAAAAACTACTCCCGCTGCAAGTGCGGTAGAGTCTTTACAAGGTCGAGCGACAGGGGTTCAAGTTGTGACCGATGGTGCTCCAGGTTCTACTCCTCAGATTAAAATCCGAGGTTATAGTACCATTAATAATAACGAACCGCTTTATGTAATTGACGGGGTTCCATTTGAAGGAAAATTGAGCTGGTTAAATCAGAACGATATTGAAACAATGCAGGTCTTGAAAGATGCATCGGCAGCTTCAATTTACGGTTCACGTGCCAACAATGGTGTAGTCATAATTACCACAAAATCTGGCAAATCTGGCAAACCACAGATTAATTTTGATGCGTATTATGGTGTTCAGGTGCCTAATAGCGGCCGTTTCCCAAAAATGTTAAGCCCACAGCAGATTTATAACCTAAATGATAATAAAGATCCGCTGCCTGATTATTTGTTGGCTGGTGATGTCTCGGGCAACAAAGTAACGCCAGCAGATGCCGATATGTCCAAATATAATTATGCGGATAACAAAGAGGAATTTTATCAAATTACTAAAGCGAATAAGGCAGGAACAAACTGGTTCAAAGAATTGAGTCAGAACGCGCCGACACAATCTTATCAGTTAAATACAGTGGGGGGCGGTGAAAATGCCTCTTATGCCGTATCCGGAGGATATTTGGGACAAAAAGGAACAGTTATCCATACGGGATTCGAACGATTCAATGTACGATCAAATACGAATTTTTCCGCTTTTAATAAAAAACTGCGTTTTGGTGAAAATATGCAGTATAGCATGACTAAAGGACACGGTGTTGGTGTAAATACAAATACAGCCGGCGATTATATTGGTGAGGGAAGTGCGATCGGATTTGCCTACCGTATTAAGAATATTATTCCGGTATACGATGAAGGCGGAAACTTTGCAGGCTCTAGAGGTGGCTGGGGAAATGGTGAGAATCCTGTAGCAATTGCTTACCGCGCGAAAGATAATGTGAACAAAAGCAATTTCTTCTTTGGCAATGCTTTTGGAGAGTATGATATATTAAAAGGGTTAACATTTAGAACAAGCTTTGGTGTCAAATATGAAAATTATTACAATTTAAGTTATACGTACCCGAATCTGGAATTTACAGAGGGTAGTGCAAACAGTGCATCGTCAGAGACCTCGGGTTATAATACGGAATGGACTTGGACAAATACCTTGAACTATAAGGCTAACTTTAATGACACCCATAGCTTAAATGTATTGTTGGGAACGGAGGCTATTGATAATACCTATCGCCAGGTTCAAGGAAATGGCAATGGGTACTTTATTACAAACAGCACGGATTTCTTTTATGTGAGCCAGGCTTCCAAAAATTCGGCAGCAAGTGAAGGTGCGTTGGGATCTTTGTTTTCCATATTTGGAAAGGTCGATTATTCGTACAAAGATCGCTATATCTTAAGTGGAACAGTTAGGAGGGATGGCTCGTCAAACTTTGGATCAAAAAATAAGTATGGTACTTTCCCCGGGGTGAGTGGTGCGTGGCGAATATCCCAAGAGGAATTTATGAAAAGTGCCAGCTGGTTAAATGATCTAAAATTAAGAGTAGGTTACGGTATTACAGGAAACCAACGTATTCCATCATATCAATATCTAAAGCGTTATGCAACTTCTATTAATTCGGCTTCTTATCCAATTAATAATGAATTAGTAAGTGGTCTTTGGGTCAGTGACTATCAAAATGAAAATGTAAAATGGGAACAGGTTGCTTCTTTAAATTTAGGATTGGACTTTTCAATTTTGGGAGGAAAGATTGATGGTGCTTTTGATTGGTACAATAAGAAAACATCAGACATGTTATTTGCATTGCCATTGCCGGGAACAGCTGTTGGCCGGGCGGCTTCGCCTTATGTAAATATTGGTGATATGCAAAATAAAGGGGTGGAATTCTCGTTGAATTATCATCATAAACAAACGGACCCGAACAAATTCAACTTTGATATTGGAGCAAATATTTCAAGAAACAAAAATACAATTGTCGGTTTGGCACCCGGTATCAACGATGTTGTATACGGTGCTTTCCGAAGCATGGAAACGTCCATTTTAAGAACAGGTCAACCTTTTGGTGCATTCTATGGATTTAAGGTAGCGGGGATTTATCAAAACGAAGCGGAGTTGACTCAATATCCTTCTTACGAGAAAGCGCGTGTTGGCGGGTTTAGATTTGAAGATGTGAATGGTGATGGTATTATTGACGCAAAAGATAATACCGTTATCGGAAGCCCTCACCCGGATTTTACGTATTCGCTTAATTTCAATGCCAATTACAAAAATTTCGATATCATGATGTATTTCTATGGTTCGAAGGGAAATGAGAATTATGAGGCAACACGTTACTTTACAGACTTTGGAGTATTTGATGGTCAAAAGAGTGTGCGCGTATTGGATGCTTGGAGTCCTACCAATACATCAAGTATGATTCCATCGCAAACAAAAGAAGAAGTTTCGGCTAATGAGTATGCTTCTTCTAGCTATTTCGTACAGGATGCAAGCTTCTTTAAGATGAAAAACTTACAGATTGGTTATAATTTCTCTACAGATAAACTCTTTGGTGCAAATACAGGCGTGAAAAGATTAAGAGCATATGTCGGAGTAACAAATCTATTCACCATCACAAAATACGAAGGTCTTGATCCGGAGGTATCGGCAACACCATCGGATTATCCAGCACTTGGCGTTGATTTCGGGGTTTACCCACAATCTAGGCAATATATGTTGGGCGTAAGTTTAGGTTTTTAACGGAATTATAAAGCAATTAAAATGAAAAAGAGAACTATTCAATTATACAGTTTGTTAGGACTGACGACTTTAGGCATGCTTGGCTGTAGTAAAGGCTTTTTGGAAAAAAATCCTCAAGGGCAATTGATCGAAGAGCAGATTGAGGGAAAGAAAGGAGTAGAAGCGACATTGATTGGTGCCTATGCAATTATGAACGGTAATATAAATGGCACTTGGGGGAACTATGGTTCGGCGCCAAGCCAATGGATTTTCGGAGAAATTACATCCGATAATGCACACAAGGGATCAGTGATCACCGATCAGCCAAATATGAATATGATCGAGTCTTTTACTACGATTTCCTCTAACGACAACCTGAGTACCATGTGGCAGGTGTATTATGAAGGTATACTTCGTGCAAATACTACGCTGCGATTGTTGAGCCAAGATCAAAGTGGTAGCAAAACGATTAAAGCAGAGCGTGCTAAAGAAATTGAGGGTGAGGCGAAATTGTTGCGCGCCCACTACTACTTCTTCCTGTGGCGTATCTTTAAAAATATTCCATATGTAGACGAAAATACAAGCATCGAAGAGGCAAAAGTTGTCAAAAATGATAAGGATGTACAACCTATGATCGAAAGTGATCTAAAAACTGCCATCGCGAATTTACCGGATAGCAAGATCAATGGTGAAGGTGGACGCATGGATCAACGTACTGCCAAAGCATATTTGGGGAAACTATACCTTTATCAAAAAAAATATACTGAAGCTCTGACTTTATTTAAAGATGTCATTGGAAGCCGTGACATCACAACAATGCCTTTCCAGGATAATTATGATGTAAATAAGGAAAATGGCCCCGAAGCGCTTTTAGTGGCTAAGCATGCCATCAATCCCGATGGTGGTGGGGATAATGCGAATGTGGGAGATATGCTCAGTGGCCTTAATGGCACTAACCCTGTTGGTTGCTGTGGTTTCTACCAGCCTTCAATTGATCTCGTTAATGCTTATAAGGTAGATGCAAATGGACTTCCGATGCTAGATGATTCCTATCGTACGAATCCATATACTTCTGATATCTTGTTGACAGATAAAACAGCTATAGCAAATTATAAATTGGATTTGAACTTAAAATTTGATCCACGGCTTGACTACACCGTTGGTCGCCGAGGTGTCAATTTCTTGGATTATGGGGAGTTTCCTGGTGACGCATGGCTAAGGCCAGAGGAAGGAAGCCGTCCGCATGGTGGCCCATTTACGGGTATTAAAACGATGATTCCAAAAAGTCAACATGCTGCTCATACACAGGCAGGTGCTGCTTATGTGACCGATCTTGATGTAAATATTATTCGACTTGCTGACGTAATTTTAATGGCTGCGGAATGTGAGGTTGAATTGGGTAATCTGCCAAATGCCTTAAAATACGTTAACTCTATTCGGCTTCGTGCGGCAAACTTGCCATCGAAGACTACTGGGGGCGGAGTCGCCGCTGCGAAATATGAGGTTAAACCCTATCCAGCATTCACAAGTGCGGATCAAGCGCGAAAAGCTGTTCGATTTGAAAGAAGACTGGAGCTAGCCATGGAAGGTCATCGTTTCTTCGACCTGGTACGCTGGGGTATAGCGAAAGAGGTTATTGCAAATTATGCAAAATTTGAAGGCGGCATACTCCCTGTATTTAAGAGCAAAACATATGCGGATAAAAATGCTTATTTCCCAATTCCACAGGAAGAAATCAATAAAAGTAACGGTAGCCTTACTCAGAACCCAGGCTACTAATAGCTGAAATAAATAATGCAAAAGGAGGATTAATTTCCTCCTTTTGCTGTTTTATACGATTTATATCTGAATTTTGGCAGGAGGAGAAATGGAGTTATTGCTCTTTTTTGTATGTTTACAGCAATGAAAAATTTTCTGCGTACGCTGTTACTGCTTTGGCTTGTCCCATTTTCTACCCTTATTGTTAAATCCCAGGATTTTGAAGACGTCTACCATATGCTTCAGGAATCCAAAATCTTAAATGATCATTTCTACGGATTTTCACTGTACGACTTAAATGCAGATAAGTTTGTCATGGATGTTAATGGCAGTAAGCATTTTACACCTGCTTCCAACACTAAAATATATACTACTTATGCTGCTTTGGCGCTGCTGGGTGATTCGATACCAGGGTTGGAGTATGTTGAACGCGGAGATTCGCTGTTAATATGGGGAACAGGAGATCCGACTTTTTTGCATAATCGTTTGGATACAAGGGTAGTGTATGATTTTTTGAAAAGAACAAATAAAACGATCTACTTCGTTGCCAGTCCTATGAGAAATAAATTCTACGCACATGGTTGGGCAATGGAGGATTTTGAAGCTTATTATCAGCCTGAAATAAGCACATTTCCCATCTATGGAAACGTGGTTACTTTCCGCCAAAGGGGATACAATCATTTAAATACCTCTCCCAAAATTTTTCAGAAAGACCTGGATTTTTTGCCTGAGCCTAAAAAGGGTGAGTTCGAGCTTTCGCGCTCGTTTCGAAGCAATAATTTCTGGATGTCAAAACGTTCATTACCAAATGATTATGTCAATGAAGTGCCTTTTATTTATTCGGATAGCTTGTTTGTGAAATTGTTGTCGGATACACTCGGTAAGCAGGTAAATCGCCTGAACTATATAAAGCCAAACGATACAAAAATATTGTATTCAGGTGAAACCAAAAATCTTATTCGTGAAATGATGCTACCCAGCGATAACTTTATTGCTGAGCAGTTTTTAATGATGTGCTCGTGGAAGCAATTTGGTCAATTTGATACGTATTTGGTGCGGGATTGGATGAAGAATAACGTTTATAAGTACTTTTCATCCGAGGTTGCCCTATTTGATGGATCAGGTCTTTCTTCCTATAATAAGGTTACTCCACAAAATAATGTGGATCTGTTGGTTCTCCTGAAAAATAAATTACCTATTGAGAAGGACCGCTTTCGCCTTTTTCCAGCTGGAGGTGTTGATGGTACGCTGAGAAGAACCTATAGCAAAGATCTTGGTGAACCCTTTGTTTTTGCTAAGACCGGAACTATTACCTCTGTGTATAATCAAAGTGGTTATCTCATTACGCGGAAAGGAAGACGAATGGCCTTTTCTTTTATGAACAATAATTATATAGATGATCGGGCAAGTGCAATTCGTAAAGAAATGGCTAAAATTATTACTTATATTCGTCAAACTTATTAAGCCAATTTAAATGGAAGCAATTGTAAAAAACAACAAAAAATTGATTCGTTCTTGGGCCATGTTTGATTGGGCCAATTCTGCTTACAACCTTGTTATTACTTCCACAATATTTCCAGTTTATTATACAGCAATTACTACGACGAAAGAACATGGAGATGTTGTCAGTTTCTTTGGAATTGAAGTGGTTAATACCGCACTTTCCAATTTTTCTTTAGCATTTGCGTATTTGCTGATGTCTTTTTCTTTGCCCTTTATTTCTTCATACGCCGATGCAAAGGGAAAGAAGAAGCAGATTATGAAATTTTTTACCTATATGGGCGCGATGGCATGTATGTGCCTATTTTTCTTTAAGCTTGATACGTTGGAAATCGGTATCATATGTTTTGTGCTTGCTGCAATGGGTTACATAGGCGGTGTTTTGTTTAATAATTCCTATTTGCCACTTTTAGCTACTGTTGATCAACAGGATAAAGTGAGTGCACAGGGCTTTGCTTATGGCTATGTTGGCTGCGTTATATTACAGATTCTCTGTTTTATAGTCGTTCTCAAACCAGAATGGTTTGGTATTACAGACGCTTCTTTACCGGCACGCATATCGTTTCTAATGGTTGGATTATGGTGGCTTGGGTTCTCGATGATTCCATTTAAATATCTACCCAAAATTGAGGCTACTGGTAATACTACAGGTAGAAGCTTTATTCAGAACGTAGGGGATGAATTTGGACACGTAATTCAAAAGATCAAAGGTATTCCTGAAATTAAACAATTTCTGCCGGCATTTTTCTTTTACGCGATTGGAGTGCAGACCTTAATGATTGTCGCTTCTTCCTTCGGTGAGAAAATTTTGCACTTAGGTGCGGAAAGATTGATTGCCACGATTCTTCTTATTCAGCTTGTAGCCATTTTAGGTGCATTTTTAATGTCTTATTTATCCACACTGTTTGGAAATATTAAAGTATTGATAGTGGTAGTAATGATTTGGATCGGAATCTGCATATCAGCTTTTTATTTATCCACTCCGCTTCAGTTTTATATTATTGCCGCACTGGTAGGCCTAGTCATGGGCGGAATTCAGTCGCTTTCACGTTCAACCTATTCAAAACTAATTCCATCTGATATCAAAGATACCACCGCTTTCTTCTCTTTTTATGACGTTACAGAAAAAGTAGCCATTGTCATTGGGTTATTTTCATTTGGGCTTATCGAACAAATAACACATAATATACGGTACTCAGCATTGGTTCTTTCTTTATTTTTTGTAATTGGATTGTTACTTTTGGTACGGATATTAATATCCAATAAATCTTAATTTTATTGATCAATTTTAATATGAAAGTAGAACTTTTTGTTCCTTGTTTTATAGATCAGCTTTATCCTGAGACAGCGTTTAATACTGTTCGTTTACTGGAAAAAGTTGGCTGTGAGGTTGTATATAATCCCGAGCAGACATGCTGTGGCCAACCGGCATATAATGCTGGGTTTTGGGAAGATGCAAAGCAGGTTGGACGGAAATTTCTAGGAGATTTTTCAGGCGAACATGTTATTATTTCTCCGTCCGCTTCTTGTACTGGGATGGTAAGGCACGGTTACAACGATCTTTTCGCTAATTCTGCCGATTCCCATCAATGTCATAAAATGCAACAACAGGTTATTGAAATATCTGACTTTTTGGTAAACATACTGAAAAAGGAATATTTTGGGGCTGAATTGGAGGGAGTTGCCGTATATCACGATTCATGCTCGGCATTAAGGGAATGCAAGATTAAAGATGAACCCCGAATATTACTGAGTAAGGTTTTGGGATTGGAGATGGTAGAGGTAAAAGATAGTGAGACATGCTGTGGTTTTGGTGGTAGTTTTGCGGTAAAATTCGAAGGTATATCGGCTGCGATGGCTGAACAGAAAGTGCAGAATGCTTTGGATATGCATGCAGATTATATTATATCGACTGATTCATCGTGCTTACTGCAGTTGCAATCTTATATCGATAAACATAAATTACCTATCCAGACCATGCACCTGGTTGACGTATTGAGTACTGGCTGGGGAAATATTTAAATAACACATAAATCTAAACACATGAATTCAAGAAGAGATTTTCTTAAAAACCTTGCATTAGCATCTGCTGGAATTGCATTGGCTCCTTCGTTGGAGAGCTTTACAGCACCTAAGAAAGATTGGTTTGATATTTCCCTGGCGGAATGGTCTTTGCATAAATCTTTATTCAAAGGAGATTTGAATAATTTGGATTTTCCAGCCTTGGCTGCAAAAAAATATGGTATCTATGGTGTAGAATACGTGAATCAATTTTTTAAAGATAAGGCGAATGATAATAATTATCTTACTGAGCTGAATATGCGTGCTAAAGATAATGGTGTACGTAATGTACTTATTATGATTGATGGTGAGGGAAATCTAGGTGATGAAGACGAAACGAAGAGAAAACAAGCTGTGCAAAATCATTATAAATGGATTTCTGCAGCTAATTTTCTAGGATGTCACGCCATACGCGTTAATGCTGCCGGTAAAGGATCGCCTGATGAAGTGAGTAAACGTGTTGTTGAAAGCCTAACCTCATTGTCAGATATAGGCAAAAAAGCAGGAATCAGTATTATTGTAGAAAATCATGGTGGTATTTCTTCACATGGTGATTGGTTGGCCAAGACACTCAAAGCTGTAGGCAGTAAGTATTGTGGAAGTTTACCTGATCTTGGAAACTTCTATGAATATGATCGTTATCAGGGCGTAACAGATTTGATGCCCTATGCGCATGGTGTAAGTGCCAAAACACATGATTTTGATGCCAACGGCAACGAAACACAAATTGATTATGAGCGTATGTTAAAGATTATCAAGAAAGCAAAATTCAAAGGATACATTGGTATTGAATATGAAGGAAGTAAGTTGAGCGAGGAAGAGGGGATCTTTGCGACTAAAAGGTTGCTGGAGCGTTTACGTCCTTTAATTTAATAGGAACAAGTCAAGTTCTTTTCAATAGATGGAAAGAACTTGACTATTATAAAGGATGTTTAATCATCTACCTCTTTGTGTCTAACTGGGCTTAAATTAGACATTGTCCTGTCTGATACCTATTTGGTCTTATGAGATTAAGGTAATAAAGAGAATCATCAAGTTTTCCATTTGCTGATGATGAAATAGTAAATGGAAATTGCACTACCACATTTTGAAAAACAACTATTAAAACACATGAATTTTGAAAAGAATGCTGTTCTAGAAACCCATTTGGAAAAAGTTGGGGCGGAGCATGTATTGGTACAAGGGCACCCCGCCGGATTATTCGTATTATTCTTCACGGAGATGTGGGAGCGTTTTAGCTATTATGGTATGCGGGCGCTTTTAGTGAATTTTTTGGTTTCTACTATCGCACAATCTGGTTGGGGATGGACTAATTCAGAGGCGATGCAACTCTATGGCCTTTATACCGGAATGGTGTTTTTAACTCCGCTATTTGGTGGAATTATTGCTGATCGTTTCACAGGATATAAAAAATCCATTATGGTCGGTGCGATAATTATGACTTTAGGACATGTTGCTATGGCTTTAGAAGGGTTTAATAAAAGCTTTTTTTTAGCAGGTCTAGTGCTTATTGTTCTAGGAAACGGTTTGTTTAAGCCGAACATTTCATCCATGGTTGGTAAGTTATATCCGGATAAAGGCGGTAAGAAGGATGCCGGTTATACCATATTTTATATGGGAATAAATGGAGGAGCCTTCTTAGGAATGATGCTTTGTGGTTACATCGGCGAAAAGGTTGGTTGGCATTATGGATTTGGTTTAGCAGGAGTATTTATGTTTTTGGGTATGTTGCAGTTTTATTTTGCCCAACGAATTTTTGGAGAAATAGGAAATACCCCCGAAAGAAAGGAAGAGCTTAATGATGAGGCAGTGAATAGGGTAGAAAATCCAAAATATGTCGTTCGAGATCGTTTGCTGGTGATTGTTATTTTTATGATATCAAGCATTGTATTTCATTTAGCCTTTGAGCAGGCTGGAGGCTCGATGACGATCTTTGCTAAAAATTATACACAGCGGGTGTTGAGTGGGGATGCAGCGGTGCTATTTAAATGGTTTGATGCTGCGTTGACTGTGTTGCCTATTGTAGTCATCACTGGTGTCTTGTTCGTCTTGGCAAAAAAAATCATTCGCAAATATCCCTTGATTATACTTTTTTCGGGTATTTCTTTTGTGATCATTTGGTCCTTATGTTTATGGAAGGTCTATCGCGAATATTATGGTATTAATTCTGAAGTTACAGTATCATGGTTTCCCATGTTGAACTCTTTCTTTATCATTACACTGGCGACTTCATTTAGTAAGATATGGGAAAAAGTGTGGAATCCTTCAGGGCCAATTAAATTCGCAATGGGTTTGACATTGGTCGGCGTCGGCTTTGCTGCTTTGTCAATTGGTAGTTCGGAAATTCCTACTGGTGCAAAAGCAGCCTCAGTGAGTATGATTTGGCTGATCTTAGCATACTTTTTTCATACAGTAGGCGAATTATGTATAGGTCCGGTTGGATTGTCCTACGTTAGTAAACTGTCTCCAAAGCGATTCCTTGGCTTACTGTTTGGTTTTTGGTTTTGCGCCAATGCTATTGCTAATTTTATAGGGGGCTTTATTGGGTCATATATCGATAAGATTACCGAGTCTCATTCCATGTCTTACTTCTTCGCAGTATTTACAGTAATACCGATGATAGCGGCAGTATTACTTATTTTAGGCAATAAAAAAATAAAAAAGATGATGCATGGAATTGACTAATTCATAGAAAATTAGTGTAACTTCAAGCGATTTTTATCAAAATAAAAATGAAACCTGAGTTATAAAACAATTATTGAAATTATATGAATCAAGAAAAAGATCAAATTCTTGTAGCGCATCTGGCCAAGCAGGGTATAGATGACAAGATGGTGAGTGGGCATCCCGCCGGATTATTTGTACTATTTTTCACGGAGATGTGGGAGCGTTTTAGCTACTATGGTATGCGGGCTTTATTGACCTTATTTTTAATCAGTACGATTGCTGACGGTGGATGGGAATGGAGCAATGCGCAGGCGATGCAGTTGTATGGGACTTATACTGGTCTTGTTTATCTGACCCCATTGATCGGTGGTATGATTGCGGATAAATTGACTGGCTTTAAGAAGGCTATTTTGATTGGCGCATTGATTATGACATTAGGACACTTGTCTATGGCGTTTGAAGCTGTCCACTCAAATTTCTTCTATTTAGGGTTACTCTTAATGATCTTAGGGAATGGGATGTTTAAACCTAATATTTCTTCGATGGTAGGAAATTTATACCCAGACAAAAGTTCAAAGAAGGATGCAGGATATACAATTTTTTATATGGGTATCAACGCTGGTTCATTTTTAGGGATGCTCCTATGTGGTTATATCGGTGAAAAAATAGGTTGGCATTATGGGTTTGGACTGGCGGGAGTATTTATGTTCTTCGGTATGCTACAATTCTATTTTGCACAGCGCATATTTGGTATTATCGGTAATACGCCCAAAGCGTTACAGGCTCATCATGACGAAAAGGTCAAAAATCAGGAAGATATTGATGAAGTTATTCCCGGAAATGTTGTTAGAGACCGCCTTATCGTCGTCACAATATTTATGTTGGCCAGCGTCGTTTTCTTTCTTTCTTTCGAACAGGCCGGCGGTTCAATGTCAATATTTGCGAAGGATTACACGCAGCGTGTCTTGTCAGGAAGTTCTGCGATTACATTTAAATGGATTGATACAATTTTGACCATTGTACCCATCGTAATTGTAACGATTGTTTTGACAGCATTGGCTAGAAAAATATATAAACAATATCCGTTGACAATTTTGTTCACAGCAATTTCATTCGGCATTATCTGGGGGTTGGGCTTATGGAAAATATTTCGGGAGATCGGTATAACGGGCTCGGAAGTTGGTGCTTCGTGGTTTCAAATACTAAACGCATTTTTTATTATTTCTCTTGCATCTTCATTCAGTAAATTTTGGGAAAAGGTATGGAATCCTTCAGGGCCCGTAAAATTTGCATTGGGTTTGATATTAGTCGGTATTGGATTTGCTGCGCTGGCTTATGGCGCGAATGACATTCCACAAGGTGCTAAAACAGCATCAGTCAGTATGATCTGGCTTGTTGTAGCCTACTTTTTCCATTCTGCAGGAGAACTTTGTCTATCACCTGTTGGGCTATCTTACGTAAGTAAGCTCTCTCCGAAGAAATTTTTGGGCCTTTTGTTTGGATGTTGGTTTTGTGCTTCCGCAATCGCTAATTTCATTGGCGGACTTTTAGGTTCTTATATTGATAAAATCACAGCGGAACATTCTATGTCTTATTTCTTTATGATATTTGCTATAGTTCCTGGTGTTACCGCGCTTTTATTGATAGCGTTCAATCCAATATTGAAAAAAATGATGCACGGTATCAATTAATTCCCTGAGGGAATTCATCTAAAAGGAAGCGTGGGCTGATGATCATGATCATCAGCCCACGCTTCCTTTTAGATGATAGAGAGTTAGAATATTTAAATCTGGTCTGTCACTTTCATCAATAGTTTATCGATGCGGTTTCCATCCATATCAAGAACTTCAAAAATCAAGTTTTTAAATTGGATACGCTCCCCTTCTTCGGGTACATGATCTAACCTAAGGAACACTAAGCCACCTACGGTAGTGACATTACTAATCTCATCTTCGTCTTCTTCAGAAAGTCCTATTTCAAATTCATCTAAAAGGGTTTCGATCTGATATTGTCCGTCTACAACATAGTCTCCATTTTCTAATTGACGTATTGTTGGACGGGCACTGAGATCGCTTTCTGCAATGTTCCCTACCAAATCACCAACAATATCGCGTAACGTAATAATTCCTTGTGTTGATCCATACTCGTCTATGACGACCGCTTGATGAATACTGGATGTCCGCAAGGTATTCATGATACTGTAGGAGGAGCTAAATTCGTTCACAAATTTGATGGGCAGTATAAGTGTTCTGAGGTCAAAAGGCTCGTTTTGGAGGCATTGCCGAAGTAATGATTTTACATGAACAACTCCTTTAATGTTATCAAGTCCGCCTTCACAGACAGGGTAGATGGAATAATCGTTATCTAGTATAATCTTGCGGTTTTTTTCAAAGGATTCTGCGAGGTCCAAGAACACAATATTTTTGCGGTGAGTCATCAGGTTAACCGCTTTTTTGTCCCCTAAACTTAACAGACGGTCCACGATATCATGTTCGATCCCTTCAATGACTCCGCTATCTACACCCTCATCTACCAAGGCTTTTATTTCTTCTTCGGTGACGCTGTTACCGCTGCTTTTAATGTTCAGTATTTTGACAATAAATTCTGTTGACACGCTGAGTAGCCACACAAACGGCCGAACGATTTTGCTGAGCAGATTCATCGGATAAGAAATAAGCATGGCATACTTTTCTGGAATGGCCATACCTATGCGTTTGGGTACTAGCTCTCCAAGTACCAATGAAAAATAGGTGATAATAAAGACAACAATAATTACAGCGAGCTGCTCACTGTATGGAGCGATAAAACTCGATTTATTGAAGACTTCTACTAAGTACGATGATATACTTCCGCCAGAAAAAAATCCTGTTAATATTCCGATAAGGGTAATACCGATTTGTACAGTAGACAGAAAGCTGTTGGGCGATTCTTTTAGACTTAGCGCTATTTTGGCTGCTGCATTACTTTTATCGCTTTCAGCTTGTAATCTTGCTTTTCTGCTGGACACGATGGATATTTCTGATGCCGAAAGTATTCCATTTAGAATAATCAGGGCTAAAATAATAATTGCTTCGGTAAGCATAATGAGTTGAAGTTTTTGCTAGGGCTAATTTACGTAAAAGACCAGCTAAATAGTAGGATTATTGTGATTATGTAAAACGTTCAAAAAAAAAGCCGTATTTCTTTCAATACGGCTTTTATAATAGTAAGCGTGTCTTTTTAATTACATTCCACTATCATCTAACATAAAAGTGTTTTTCTTGGTTTTCCACTTTCCTTTCGTGAAATCAGGGAATTCCAAGGTCTTATTTCCTTTCGCAATAGACTCGGTGGATAAGGGGAATACTGCACTCATGGTTACAGAATCGTATACATCTATTGGCGTCTGTACCTTTTGTTTCACAGATTGAATGAACGCATTGAATACAAACCAGTCCATACCGCCATGACCAGAACCATTTGCTAATTCTTCATATTTTTTCCAAATTGGGTGGTCATATTTCTTTACCCATTCGTCTGCAGGATCCCACGTGTGCGGTTTAGATTTACCTTCGATATGTATGCCCTTGGCAACATCCATCCAAATTCCATCTGTTCCTTGTATGCGAAAACCGATAGAATAGGGTCTTGGTAAGTGTGTGTCGTGCGTCAATAACATGGTTTCTCCATTTGCACATTGTAACATTGTTTGTGTGATGTCCCCATTTTTGTAATTGATTTTACCATTAGGGTGTCCTGGAGAAACTTTATTGACATACGCGGCTAATCCACGCGCTTTACTTGAGTAAGAAGTAATGTGAGTGAATCTGTTTCCTTTGTTAATGTCAACAAATTGCATGATCGGGCCTAAACCATGTGTAGGATAAAGATCGCCGTCTTGGTCGATGTTGAATTGTGTGCGCCATTGCGCTTCTGAAATTGCTTTTGGACCATACTCGACACCGTGACCGTAATAATTTTTTCCGTCGTTGAAAAGCACTTCACGTAAATCATGTTGATAGCCCCCTTCAAGGTGTAATAATTCACCGAAAAGCCCCTGTCTATGCATGTTTAATACAGCAAGTACATCGCGCCGAAACGCTACATTTTCCAATGTCATGTAAGGTTTTCCGGTTTCTTCAGAAACTTTGACAACGTCCCAATGATCTTGCACAGTTAAACCAGCAATAACCTCACAGCCTACATATAATCCTGCCTTCATGGCGTCAATGGATTGGTCTTTGTGAAACTGCCAAGGAGTGGCAATAATAACGGCATCTAATTTTTCGTTGCTTAACATCTTTTTGTAAGCCTCTTTTCCGCCTGTATATTCTTTTGGAAGTTTGGTTCCCTTTGCATTAAATTGTTTACGGCATTGGGCTAAAGATTCTTCTTGAGTGTCACAGATTGCCACAATTTCTAGATCATCTCTATTTAGCGCAATTTGCACATGATTACGTCCTCGAAGACCTACGCCAATAAAGGCAATTTTTATCTTACTATTTGTTTGGGCAAATAAGTCTGTACTTGAAAGGATACCGATTCCAGCTGTAGTGATGGCAGTCGATCTTATGAAATTTCTTCTATCCATTGTTTTGAGATATAGGGAGTTTGTATATTAGTTATTTTTTATTAAAACAGTTTGTTCGACTAGCTATGCTAAACAAATATATTATTTCATTTGCGATAAATGAATGTGCAAACGTTTGCTTAATTTTAATAAATTTCATGCAAACGTTTGATTGAAATAAAAATTATCATTTATTAATTCAATTTGTGATATTGCAAGCACATTGATGATTTAAAAACATAGTTTAATGTCTGATTTTAACCAATTAGTAATAGAGAGCGCAGCAAAACAATTCATATTAGAAGGAGATATCATTTCAGTGCAACCATTTGGTTCTGGTCATATCAATGATACTTACCGGGTAATGACTACTGAAAGTACCCAGGTATCGTACTTATTGCAACGGATCAATCACCATGTTTTTCCTAATGTGGATGGATTAATGCGCAATATTGCGCTAGTTACCCAACATCTTAGCGAAAAAGTTAAAGTCGCAAAGGGCAAAAGAGTCAGTGATCATGTATTAACCATTGTTCCTACTAGAGACGGGAATTTGTATATCCAAGATGAGCCTGGAAATTATTGGCGTATGTTTATCCTAATTGAGGATACGAAGAGTTATGATATTGTAGAAACTGAATTTCAAGCAGCTGAGGGTGGGCGTGCTTTTGGTCTTTTCCAAAAGCAGTTGTCGGATCTGGATGCGTCACTGATCGTTGAAGTTCTTCCTAACTTTCATAATATAGATTTTAGACTTGAAAATCTTCGGAAAGCGATTACTAAAGACACCTGTAAACGCGTAGCATTGGTGAAAGACAGATTAGATTTTATCTTTAGCCGCGAAGATCGCATGCAGACCATTCTTCAACTAGGTAGCAAGGGTAAACTTCCCCTGCGCATAACTCATAATGATACCAAGTTTAATAATGTGCTCTTGGATCATCATGATAAGATGCAATGCGTGATAGATTTGGATACGGTAATGCCCGGTTATATTGCATACGACTTCGGTGATGCTATCCGGACGATTATAAATCCTGTTGCGGAAGACGAAATAGATGTATCTAAAATCAGCCTTAATTTGGCTTTGTATAAAGCTTATGCGGAAGGTTATCTCGAAGAAGCTAACGACTTTTTGACCACTTTGGAAAAAGAAACATTGGTAGACGGAGCTTTTCTATTGCCTTTTATGCAGGGCGTACGTTTTTTGACTGACTATTTGGAAGGCGATCATTATTACAAAACAAAGTATGAGGATCACAATCTCGTGCGTACAAACACACAACTGAAGCTGGTAGAAGAGATGGAAAGGAATGAGGCATTTATGCGTAAGGTTGTTTTTGATTGCATTTAACAATTTTATACCTTTAATCATATGGGGAAGCTTCCATCAATTCGATGAAGCTTCTTTTTTCCAAAAAAACAGAGTTAAATGAAAAAATTGACTATTTTGCCTATTGCAGCTGATTTGACCAAGGATCTTGATTATAAGACCTTGTCAGAGCTAATGAGTGATCTCGAAACGCAGTCGCTGAGTTGTAACAACTGGAGCGAATCCTTCCCATACAAACCCGAAGTACAATTTAAAATTGGTTACACAGCGGAATATCTAGTATTGCAATACGAGGTCATCGAAGAACAGCTTCGTGGCAACCATTCTGAAGCCAATCAAAATGTATGGGAAGATAGTTGTGTGGAATTTTTTGTTTCATTTGATGGTTGTAAGCATTATTACAATTTAGAATTTAATTTAATCGGAACTGGATTGATCGGTTATGGTACTGCTGAAAAAGCAGCGAGAAATAGATTAGATAAGAGTGAGATAGAAACGGTTCGTACCTTTTCCTTCATAATGCGTAATGGTAGTGATCAGCAATGGACGATGATTGAAGTAATCCCGCTTTCTATATTTAAGTTTGACGAACTTGTAAACTTGAAAGGTAAAAAAATTCATGGTAATTTCTATAAATGTGGTGATCACCTCAAACAGCCACATTTTATCTCCTGGAATAAAATAGAAAATCCAGTTCCTAATTTTCATCTTCCTCAATTCTTTGGCGAAATGGTTTTTGGTTAGGGGTAGAATCTAATTCCGGTCGATTTTTTTAGCACCAGCTTCTTGACGTAGAATTTTGTTTGACCCAGCTATGCTATTTAGCGTCTGATGTAGCAATCGTCTCGAAATCGTTAGTGTAAATGGAAGGAGCTATTCCCTTTGTTACTTTTGATCTTTGTTAGTTTGGAAATAAATGTTTCATTCAACCAGCTTTTTTAGCACCACAGTATAAGCGGTAATTCTTTTCAATTTAATTTGATTTTGCATAAAATGTTGTTTATTAGTATTTTGTGCTAGGTGAAGAAGTTGATAACCAAAATTATTCTTTGGTTAGATTAAAGAATGTTACTTTTGTGACCTTGATGAGTGCTGTTAATGAAAATGTGAAAAAAATCAACTAATTATTCTTGGTAATTGTTGTAAAATACATTTTTATAAGTTATCTTTGCACCTCAATAATTGAATATACGTAATCATAATAATAATGAAAAAAGATTTGCATCCTTCAAATTACAGATTAGTTGTATTTAAAGATATGTCAAATGACTATGCTTTTATTACAAAATCTTGTGTTGATACTAAAGAAACTATCACATGGGAAGATGGTAATGAGTATCCAGTTGTAAAACTAGAGATTTCTCACACATCACACCCTTTCTATACAGGTAAAATGAAATTGGTTGATACTGCCGGTCGTATTGACAAATTCCGTAGCCGTTACAACAAAAAATAATTGTAGCAGATCTGTATATTACAATATTAAAAACTCGATAAATATGATTTGTCGAGTTTTTTTATTATTTTTAGGTTGTGAAAATCTTCTTTACCGACTGCTTTGATGCTATCCAGACGTTGGACAGGCTTACCTCCAATTTGACTACTTTCAATAAAAAGACTCTTTATCCTCTCACTTTCATTAAATCTTGTTTAGATCTGCGGGTCGGTGTACTCACTTTACGAGAAAAATGGAAAAAAATAGGTTCTACATATAGTGTTCAGTTCGTTGTCAACTGGGATAATGAGGAAGGGGGTATATTTGTATCCGAAAATCTTATCCCTTCAATTGCATTAATGGAAGCGCTAAAAAGAATGGATATTGGTGAAGTACTAGTGAAGGATGGCTATGTATTATGTTATCGTTATACCTGTACTGGCTTTTACCGAGTAAAGGAAATAGGGTGTGATGTTAGTATTTTAAAAGGAGTCGAAGACCTTTTTTTATTGATTGGTCCAGAGATAACAAAGGATTTCGATTTGTTGATTGAAGATGTTAAGTTGCCCTATATATCTGAGACAAATCAACTGCTGGGTAATCATATGTTTATTGCGCATAATGTTAACATGGAATGTGCAACACTTAATTCACTTCACGGTCCAATATATATTGATGAAGGTGTTACAATCATGGAAGGCGCTCATTTACGTGGTCCCTTATACCTTGGGAGAGGGGCGGTTGTAAAAATGGGAACTACCATTTATGGTAATGTTTCTGTGGGAGAACAGACGGTGGTCGGTGGAGAGATAGGTAACTCGGTTATTGGTGACTTTTCGGCTAAGGGGCATCATGGTTATCTAGGCTGCTCAGTTATCGGGGATTGGTGTAATCTGGGGGCAGGAACTTCCAATTCTAATCTAAAGAATAACTTAAAAACGGTCGCTATTTATGATTATGCATTAAATTGCGACAGGGATACGGGGCTATTAAAATGTGGGTCGTTTATCGGTGATTATACGCGTATCGGTATTAATTCGGCTTTAAATACGGGTACTGTAATTGGTCTTGCAAGCATGCTGGCAGATACAAGTTTTTATGCTAAATTTGTACCGTCATTTGCCTGGGTGTTTGGCGGACGTACAGAGACCTACGAATTTGATAAATTCATAGCATATCTGGAGGCATTATATGCTTCGAAAGGGAAGGTGCTCACAGAGCAGATAAAAGATAAATTGATTCAACTTAACAAGAAATATAATTAAATCGTAAAATCATGCGTAAAAAAATCGTAGCTGGTAATTGGAAAATGAATTTGGACTATCAATCAGGATTAAGTTTATTTTCCGAGATTATCAATATGGCCAAAGATGAAGTGATTGGAAATCAAGAATTGGTTGTTTGCAGCCCATTTATTCATTTGTCAAGTCTTGGACAATTGTCTAAAAATGTGGCAAATGTAAATATCGGGGCACAGAATATTCATCAAGCCGATTCTGGAGCCTATACAGGTGAAATTTCAGCATCACAAGTAAAATCAGTCGGTGCTTCACATGTTATTTTAGGCCATTCCGAAAGACGTGCTTATTTTGGTGAAACAGATACGTTATTGGCATCAAAAGTGGATATTGCTCTGAAACATAGCTTAATTCCAATTTTTTGTATTGGAGAAACAAAGGAAGAACGTGAATCTGGTGCTTTTTTCGATGTTATTAAAATGCAATTGGCTGCTGGCTTGTTCCACTTGTCGAAAGAAGCGTTTGGAGCAGTTGTCTTGGCGTATGAGCCTGTATGGGCTATTGGTACAGGATTAACAGCGAGTCCGGAGCAAGCGCAGGAAGTACATAATTTCATCCGTAAGGTTCTCGCTGATCACTACGGACAGGAGGTTGCTGATGATACGAGCATTCTTTATGGAGGTTCTTGTAACCCTAGCAATGCAAAAGAGCTATTTGCTCAGGCAGATATTGACGGTGGTTTGATTGGAGGGGCATCTTTAAAATCAAGAGATTTTATTGATATCGCTAAAGTATTTAACGGCTAATTTTTAGAAATGAAATACATAGAGGTTATCTTTAAAATGCGATCAGGTGAAGAGTGGCAAAAGGATTTGTTGATATCTGATTTAGCTGATATTGGCTTTGATACTTTTGAGGATAACGAATCTGGATTTGCAGCCTATATTCCGGCTGCAAATCTTGACTTGCAGGCATTAGAAACGTTGATGATGCAGCCGTATGAAGGTCTCGAGGTCGATTATAAAGTGCAGGAAATAGAAAGTCAGAATTGGAATAAACTCTGGGAAAGTAACTTTAACCCCATTGAGGTTGGTGGACAATGCTACGTGCGTGCCACTTTTCATGCGGCGAGAACGGAATTTCCATACGAAATTATTATAGACCCCAAGATGTCTTTTGGAACAGGTCACCATCAAACAACGTCGATGATGCTCGAGTATATTTTGGAGAATGACTTCAGTAGAAAGAAAGTTTTAGACATGGGCTGTGGTACAGGGATCCTAGCAATTCTGGCATCTAAGAAGGGAGCTGATGCTGTATTAGCGGTAGATTATGATGAAATTTGTGTGGAAAGTGTGATTGAAAATAGAGCACTTAATCATGTTGAGCATATTCAGGCTCTCTGTGGATCCTACGAGCTATTGGAAGGTCGGAGCTTTGATGTAATTTTGGCAAATATTAATCGTAATATATTGTTAGAGCAATTGCCCCAATATGCGTTGAGTATCCACACAGGGGGAGAGTTATACTTAAGTGGTTTCTATGAGCAAGAAGATTTACCAATCTTAATAGATGCATCAACATCATTAGGATTTGAGTTTATCTCCAATAAGGTTTTAAACAATTGGTGTGCAGCCAAATTTGTGAAGCGTTAATTTACTATGCGGATTCATTTTATAGCGGTAGGTGGTAGTGTGATGCATAACCTTGCTATTTCATTGGCAAAACAAGGGCATCAAGTAACAGGTTCAGACGATCAGATCGTGGAGCCTTCTCGTTCTCATCTAATTGCAGCAGAGTTACTCCCTGATCAACTCGGGTGGTTTGACGAAAGAGTAACTGAGGATATCGATGCTGTTATCTTGGGAGCTCATGCACAAGCTGATAATCCCGAGCTAAAGCGGGCACAAGCATTAGGTCTTAAAATTTATTCTTTTCCAGAATTTATTCAAGAGCTTTCGCAAGATAAAATTAGAGTGGTTATTGCTGGAAGTTACGGTAAGACAACGATCACGAGCATGGTCATGCACGTGATGCGATTTTTAGGAAAAGAATTTGACTATTTAGTAGGAGCACAGCTAAGAGGCTTTGATAAGTTGGTAGATATCACCAAACATAATAAGATTATTATTATCGAAGGAGATGAATATGTTTCATCTAAGATTGACCCTAAGTCTAAATTCTTATATTATAAACCCAACATAGCCCTGATTTCGGGTATTATGTGGAATGAGTTTAATTCGAAAATATCTCAAGAGGAATATATTAAACAATTTGAAGATTTTATTGACTCTATTCCGCCTAAAGGTACGCTAATATATAATAAGGAAGATCTTGTTTTACAAAAAGTTCTGCAAGATACGAAAGATTGTAAGATCAATAGACATGGTTATAAAATTCCTGATTATACGATTAATAAAGGGGTAACGTATATCAATACGCCGGATGGGGATGTTCCTTTACAGGTGTTCGGTAAGCACAACCTGTCTAATATTGCAGGAGCATATACGATTTGTGAATGGTTGGGAATTAAAAAGAAAGAATTCTTTGAAGCGATCAAAAGCTTTAATACTTCGATTCGCTATTTGGAGTTTGTTGCAAGTTCTGAAGGATCTGTCGTGTATCAGGATTATGCATGTAACGCGGATAAAGTTAAGTCAAGTATTCATGCCGTAAAAGAGCAGTTTCCTAATCAGAAATTGGTTACAATTATCGAATTAAACTCGTATGATAGTTTAGATTCATCGTTTTTGTTACAATATGCGGACTCTATGAGAGAGTCGGATGTATCTGTAGTTTACGTGAATATAAATTCCTGTAAAGAACTTAATAAAGATATAGAAAGTGTCCCGATTAATATCAAGGATAGTTTTAATAGTCCTGATTTAGAGGTTGTTGTAAGTTTGGAGGGACTCTATTCTTTTTTGGATGGTGTCAAGTCAAAGGGGTACAATTTACTTCTTATGAGTTTAAATAATTATAATGGGGTTAATCTATCGGTGCTTGCTGATCGATTTTTTAGGGATTTTTAGAGAAAAAAATATAATTTAATGTAAATTAAGTTGTAATTTATTATTTTTGTTTAAAATATCTACCAGATGAATGCATTAGGAAAAAAAATCAGATTACTTAGACACCAAAAAGGGTGGAGTCAAGAGGATGTTGCAAAGCGATTGGATATCTCAATCCCAGCATTTTCTAAAATTGAAACAGGTATTACAGATGTAAATTTGTCTCGCCTGAATCAAATCTCAAAATTATTCAATTTGACAGTTGTTCAACTTTTATCTACTTCAGATTCTGAAGAAGATAAGGAGTATGTAAATGAGGTGAATGCTTTGACGCAAAAATTACAACAACGCGATGGCGAAGTGATTGAGTTGCAGAAGAAAGTTATTGACCTTTATGAGCAATTGCACAAGAGATAGGACATATTAAAATTGTTACTGAAAAGGCAATCCGTAGGGTTGCCTTTTTTTGTTTATGCAACTTTATTTTGGTCAAAAGTGATTTTGTTTTTGTTTCTTTGTAAATATTTTATCAAAAAATAAAGGTTGATTATTTATGGGGAGATTAAACGGGGACATTGCTAATAGCCCGTCGACTGATTTTTTTAAATCAAATGTGTTAGGACAGCGTTCGGGACTCTTTGTCCTATTCTTTACTGAGATGTGGGAGCGTTTTTCATTCTACGGAATGCGCGTCCTTTTAATGCAGTTTTTAACTGCAGCTGTCATTCAAGGTAGTCCATTCTCGGGATGGTCCTGGACAGCTCAACAAGCAGGGGCCCTTTATGGTACATATGCTATGATGCTCTACTTAACTCCCATTCTGGGGGGGATCATTGCAGATAAATATATCGGATCACGTAAAGCAGTTATCATTGGTTCAGCTGTGATGACGCTTGGGCATGCTGCTATGGCTTTTGATACCTCTATTATGTTTTTCCTCGGGTTGGTCTGTCTAGTTATCGGAACAGGCTTTTTCAAACCCAACATGCCCTCTATTCTTGGAGAAATGTATAAAGATCTGCCAGAGAAAAAAGATGGTGCTTATACTATTTTCTACATGGGAGTTAATGCTGGGGCTTTCTTTGGCATGATGTTATGTGGATATATTGCTGAAACGTATGGTTGGCACTGGGGATTCGGATTGGCTGGTATCTTTATGCTTTTAGGAACATTGCAGTTCGTTTTCGCAAAACCGCTAATGGGCAATCTCGGTGTTTTGAATAAGTCTGTGGCTGAAGGGCAGAAAGTTGTTACGGAAGATACCGATACCAGAAATCCATTTACCCTGCGTGATTATGTATTGATAGCTGTAGTCTCTATTATTGGGTTCGTATACGCTTTTAATGATCCATTGTCTAAGAATGGTATTGTGGACGTATTTTCGCGTTTGGATACCCCTTTTTTAAGAGGGCAGTATATCATGGTAATCGTAGCGTTGATTCTTTTTGTATATCTGATTGTTACTCGTATACTACGTTATGATAAAGTGGTTAGAGACCGTATGTTTGCCGTAGTACTACTAGCCTTTTTCCTTGTGTTCTTTTTCATGAGTTTCGAACAAGGAGCAACTTCATTGGTTATTGTGGCAAGGGACAACATTGATCGAGTCCTTAGCGGAGCTGCGTTGACAACTTTTAATGTGGTGAATGGCTTGTTAACCATCGTCCCTCTCTCAATTATTACTTGGGTTCTGATCAAATTGGCAAAAGTAACCTGGAATAAAATCGCGATCTCCAATATCGTATTGTTCATTTGTTTTGGCTTGATTTGGGCTGCTGCTATTTGGATGTTATATAAAGAATTTAACAAGGAGGCGTCAGAAATTAAAGTCTCTTGGTTTTCAATCCTAAACTCATTTTTTATTATTGCACTAGCTTCTACCGTATCCAAAATTTGGGAGTCCAAATACAATCCATCTGCGGCTTTTAAATATGGCTTTGGTCTGATCTTGGTTGCGATTGGATTTTTGATTATTGGATTAGGATCGATGGGAATAAGTCAAGGTACTAAAATCTCGATGGTTTTTTTGGTACTAACCTATTTGTTCCATACATTGGGTGAATTATTTATTTCGCCTGTAGGTCTATCTTATGTGTCGAAATTAGTGCCCGCGCGGATGCTTGCTTTTATGTTTGGAATCTGGTATTTGGCAATCGCCATTGCGCAGAAGGTTGCGGCCGTATTAGGAGGACAGGTAGAGACCATTCAAGAGGAACACTCATTGAGCTACTTTTTCTTCTTGTTTACGGCAATTCCAGCTTTGGCAGGCTTGCTAGTGATGCTGTTTAATCCTTTGATTAAACGATTGATGCACGGAATTAAATAATAAATATGTAAGCTTCTTCTATGAAAGAAGCTTTTTTGATTAATATAAATTAGTATGGAGGTTAGTACAAGGGAGTCGCTAGAAGAGATTCAAAATTTTGAAGGAAAGTATCCTAAGCAATTGTGGTATTTATTTACCATCGAGATGTGGGAGCGATTTTGTTTTTACGGCATGCGAGGTGTTTTGGTCATTTTTATGACAGATCAACTTGGATTGTTTGAGAAGGATGCCAATCTTAAATATGGTGCCATACAGGCTTTTATATACGCCTTTACGTTCATTGGCGGTATCTTTGCTGATAAGATTTTAGGGTTTAAAAAATCCCTTATCTTTGGCGGATTGATTATGGCAATCGGCAATCTTATCATAGCTTATAATCCACACGACCTTTTTTATTTTGGTATTACTTGTTCTATTATTGGTACGGGCTTCTTTAAGCCTAATATTTCCTCAATGGTAGGTGAGCTTTACAAAGAAGGTGATGTTCGTCGTGACGCTGGATATGGGATGTTTTACGCGGGAATTAATATTGGTGGATTGTTAGGTGGAGCACTGTGTATTTATTTAGGGAAAAATTATTCCTGGAACCTATGCTTTTTAGCCGCTGCCATTGTGATGATCATAGGATTAGTGACTTATTTTTTAATTCGGAGGTCTATTGCGCCGATAGGGAATTCTCCATTAGCACATCATTCAAGATCTTCTCGTACAATCAAGGAAAGTTTAGTCATTGCTGGGGCTATCGTCATGTTGCCGATTATTTATGTACTAATTCACAATAGTAATTTTACGGACTATTTTATGTATGGAATCGGTTTTGCTGCAATCGCGTATTTGGGCTTTGAGTTGACGAAATTGAATAATAGTTACCGTAAGAAAGTGATTGCAGCATTGATCTTCATTATTATGTATTTAATTTTTAATACAATTTATGAACAAAGCGGCGGATCACTTTCATTGTTTGCAAAGGATAATTTGGTGGACAACCTACTGTTTTTTAAAATAGACCCTAATATTATCAATAATAGTTCAAATTCCTTTTTCATTATTGTATTTAGCCCTTTGGTTGGTTTATTGTGGGTATGGCTTGCTAAAAAGAAACTAGAACCGAATACCATCATTAAATTTGGAATTGGATTTTTATTTCTGGCGTTAGGCTTTTTTCTTTTTTACTCTTTGCGATTTTTTGCAGATGAAGATGGTAAGTCATCTTTAAATCTATTCACTTTCACCTGGTTGATTATCACCTTTGGTGAACTTTGTTTGGGGCCTATTGGAATGTCCATTATCACGAAGTTGTCTCCACAACGTCTGTTTGGTATGATGATGGGCATGTGGTTTTTGGCAAGTGCCTATGGACAGTTCTTCGCGGGTAAAATCGGCGCAGAAATGTCGGAAGCAAATACCGGAGGCACATTGTCGTCTAAACTATTAGCTTACACAGATGGCTATAAAACGTTAGGAATATCTGCATTGATTGCTGGGGTGATATTAATTATCTTCTCTTCATTAGTGAAAAAGTTAATGCAGGAAGTACACTAATCCATAAAATTAGACATAAAAAAAAGCTTGATTATTTAAATCAAGCTTTTTTTTTATGTTATCCGTAAATCCATTTGAATTTATAATCTTTTTCCGGAACCTTCATACGGTCTGCCAGTCTAATCAAACGATCGGGTAGTTTGAGGAGATAATCTCTCGCTTTTTCCCCTTTATCATTCAGTCCTGTTATCTGATCAATGTTCCATTCTCTATTCAGCTCTTTTAAGATATCAACGTAGTCTAAAGCTGTATATACCCCCAAACGCTGTGCGGCGTCAGAGAAATGCGCAAACGCCTCTCCTTGAGGCTCGCCTGCTTCTCTTAAAAATTGGGCGGGCATAACTATTTTTTTACGCATCATGTCTTCAAATGCGATCATGACTTCACTTGGATCTACAGTAAATGCTTTTGAAATAAAAGACATGTAGGCTTTGGCATGACGAGCTTCATCAGAGGCGATGACACCACACATTTTTGCCAAAAGTTTATCACCACCTTTTTTGGAAAGGCCGGATACACGACGGTGGGAAACATTGGTTGCCAATTCCTGGAATGAAGTATAAATAAAATTCCGGTATGGATCAGCACCAGTACCGATATCAAAACCATCTTGAATAAGGTATTGGGTAGACATTTCAAATTGGCGCATGTCTATTCTACCTGACAAATAAAGGTATTTGTTCAAAAGATCACCATGACGGTTTTCTTCAGCTGTCCAAGCGCGTACCCATTTCATCCATCCTCCCTGCTCGTTTTTGTCGACGTCTTCTACCATAGTCAACCAGGATTCATAAGTCGGAAGAGCCTCCTCGGTGATGGTGTCTCCGACTAATACAGCGACCAAATCATAAGAGAGTTCCTTTGCACTTTCCTGCAACTCTCTTACTTCCTCAAAAAAAGTATCCCTAGAAGAATCGGGAAGAAAATCGGCAGGTTGCCACATTTCTTCAACAGGCTTCAGGTATTCGCTCATCTCATTGAGCATGAACGGTTCCAAATAGGCCATCACTTCTTTACGTGAGCCTTCTGGTAAATTTAGAGGTAATTCTTGCATATTATTACAAAGGTACTAAATAGCATCTATAATTTATAAAAGCTAACTATAATTGTTAAAACGGCAAATTTGCTCTTTTATTCGATAGCGTACCTAGAATGCTTTCGATAATGACATAAAAAATAGATTGACCATCCTGTATTCTATAAAATACTATTAACTTTGTATAAATTATTTAGACAAAGTTGGAAAGATTTAATATAGATAAAATACGTGCTGATTTTCCCATTCTCAAAAGAGAGGTAAACGGTAAGCCATTGGTTTATTTGGATAATGGCGCAACAACACAGAAACCAAGTGCTGTTATCGATTCGATTGTTCGCTATTATACGGATATGAACAGTAATGTGCACCGCGGTGTGCATTATCTCAGTCAGATATCAACGGACGCTTTTGAAATAACTCGAAAAAAAGTTCAAGCTTTTATTCATGCCGCAGAGGACAGGGAGATTATTATCACTAAAGGGACCACAGATGGTATTAATCTAATTGCTACTTGTTATGGCAGAGCTTTTATCCAAGCTGGTGATGAGATTATTATTTCAGCAATGGAGCACCACTCTAATATTGTGCCTTGGCAGATGCTTTGTGACGAAAAGGGCTGTAAAATCCGGGTGATTCCAATGAATGACAAGGGTGAGCTCGATATGGTTGCATACGAGAACTTGTTAAATGAGAAAACCAAACTAGTTGCAGTGACCTATGTTTCAAATGCGCTAGGGACAATCAATCCAGTGGGTCAGATTATTTCAATGGCCCATCAGTACGGAGCTGTCGTGTTGGTTGATGCAGCTCAAGCCGTCCAACATATAAGAATTGATGTTCAGAATCTTGATGTTGATTTTTTGGTGTTTTCAGGCCATAAAATGTACGGACCTACAGGAGTGGGGGTGCTATACGGTAAAGAAGATTTATTAAACGCAATGCCGCCTTATCAAGGTGGCGGAGATATGATTAAAGAGGTCACCTTTGAAAAAACGACGTATAATGAATTGCCATTTAAATTTGAGGCCGGTACACCTAACATTGAAGCTGGTATCTGTTTAAATGAGGCAATAGATTATATCAATTCAATTGGTCTAGAAAGTATTGAAGCCCATGAACTTGAATTATTGCAATACGCCACAGAGAAGCTATCTGAAGTTTCGGGGATACGGTTTATAGGTACAGCCGAGCATAAGTGTTCTGTGATATCCTTTGTAATAGAAGGTACACATCCTTATGATGTCGGAGTTATCTTAGATAAGCTCGGAATAGCTGTCCGTACGGGGCACCACTGTGCGCAACCTGTCATGGACCGGTTTGGAATACCGGGGACTATCCGTGCTTCTTTAGCCATGTATAATACAAAGGAGGAAATAGATGTTTTGGTTGCGGGAATTCAGCGCGCGGTCAATATGTTGATTTAATATAAAAATAAGTATGACCATTAATGAAATACAGGATGAATTGATTGAGGATTTTGCTTTTTTCACAGATTGGATGGAAAAATACGAATATATCATCCAGCTCGGAAAAGAGGTGCCTTTAATTGATGAACGATACAAAACAGATGAATATATCATCAAAGGATGTCAATCCAAAGTTTGGCTTTTTCCAGAGATAAAAGATGGAAAGGTATATTTTAAAGCGGATAGCGATGCTATTATCACCAAAGGGCTGGTGAGTTTAATGGTCAAAGTGCTATCTGGACACACTGCTAAAGAAATCGTTGATGCTGATTTATATTTTGTTGACCAAATAGGATTGAAAGAACATTTGTCACCTACAAGAGCAAATGGACTGTTATCAATGATTAAGCAAATGAAATTATACGCATTGGCTTTGCAGGCAAAAGCATAGAAAGGGGAGAGTATCCCCTTTTTTATTGTTTAAAAACTCGTATTATTGTACCCGGCCAATTGTTGTATCCTAAATAAATGTTCCCAGTAACAGACCACTATCCTTGCTGATAATCATTTGAACTTGCAATCTTACCATAGCGCAGTATAAAGAAAATGCGTTCCACACGCAAAGAAATGCCCCCTAATGGCGTAAAGTTTTTGTATTGAAAATTCTAATAAATCATGTGCACCTCCGACGATTACAGTTTCTGATGCCATAGCCCACTGCGGCAAATTTAAGCTCATCTAACAATATGGAGCTGACTGTTGATCTTTTACCTTCTAAGTTATGAGATATGTTAATATGACCTTTTAAATCGATACCGAGCACGCGTCCTGAGCGGAATCGGAATCCTCAAAATTCTATTTAATCCATTAAAATGATTATAAGAAGATAAATAATAAAATCTATGTATTCTAATGCCAACTTTTACCTAACCACAATTTTAAATTAATTTTTAGACAGTGCTTGCCCATTGATTGTTCGGTATCAATTGAGGGATCAGTGAGTAAGCACTGGACGAGCACTGAACAAGCAATGCTGAAAGCTAAATTGTTCCCCATTTGGTTATGGTTTTCTAAAACTAAGAATTTAAGAAAAAAAGAAGGGTCTACACCTACCTAACAAAAAAAGATCGATGTTTTCGCAGCATGTATTGAGACAAAGATAGAATAGGACAGAGTATTTTTTTAAAGCAAAAAAGCTAATCATTTGATTAGCTTTTTTTAGTGATCCCGCTGGGATTCGAACCCAGGACCCATACATTAAAAGTGTATTGCTCTACCAGCTGAGCTACGGAATCCTTTCTGTTTTTGAAAGTGATGCAAAGGTAGGAAAATAAATTCCTTGTGCCAATTTTTTTCACCTTTTTTTTTGAAATTACGATAACTGTTTAAAAATTAAAGAATTAATTTTTATTCATTATGTCAGTTTAAGAATTAGCAGAAATAGTTGATCGATGTGAAGCTTATTCTATATTTGAAAATGCTCGTTTTATTGGGGAGCATAATCAAAAAAAAAGTCAGTGGTTAGCTGACTTTATATGATTAGAGGAGTGTTGACAGATGTTATTCGGTCACAACGCCCATTTTACTAAACTTGTCGATTCTTTCGGAAACTAATGTATCGCTATCTTTAACCGTCAATTCGGTAAGATCTTTTAGCAATTGATTTTTTAGGTTAGCAGCAGCTGCGGCTGGATCTTGGTGAGCACCACCTAGAGGTTCGGGAATAATACCATCGATCAATCCATTGCCAAGCATATCTCTAGATGTCAGTTTTAAAGCCTCAGCAGCTTTTTCTTTATGATCCCAGCTTCTCCAGAGGATAGAAGAGCAGGACTCTGGGGAAATGACCGAATACCACGTATGTTCCATCATGTAGACTCTGTTTCCAACACCAATGCCCAAAGCTCCACCTGAAGCTCCTTCGCCAATAACAACACATATAATTGGCACTTTCAATACAGCCATTTCCATTAGGTTACGTGCGATCGCTTCTCCTTGTCCGCGTTCTTCAGCTTCCAATCCTGGATAGGCTCCCATCGTATCAATTAAGGTGATAACGGGTTTATTGAACTTTTCAGCCATTTTCATCAAACGCAATGCCTTTCTGTAGCCTTCAGGATTGGCCATTCCAAAATTGTGGTATTGACGCTCTTTTGTATTCTTGCCTTTTTGATGGCCAATGATCATAACCGCATTACCGTCTATTGAGGCCATCCCCCCGACAATCGCTTTATCGTCTTTAACATTCCTGTCACCATGCAATTCGATGAATTCATCACATATAGCTTCTATGTAATCATAAGTCTGCGGGCGATCAGGGTGGCGTGACATCTGTACATTTTGCCATCCGGTTAAATTGCCGTATATATCTTTCTCGGTCGAAGCAAGCTTTTCCTCCAGTTCACGAACTGTTGCGCTCATGTCAACTTGAGTCTTTTCGGCAACTTGAGTTACCTTCTCAATTTGCAATTGCAAGTCCGCAATTGGCTTTTCAAAATCAAACGTGGTTTTCATATATCTATTTTATGAAAATATTCAGGGGGCTAATTTAGCGCATTTTTTCTGAAATTAAAATTAGCTAGGATAATATCATTGGAATTCCTTTGTTACATTTGCGTTATAAACGTAGTGGTGGCTTAGTTTTTGATTGTAGCCCTGTGAAAAATGTTGACTTATGCTGAAAAAATATTTTTACTTTATTTTGTTACTGATCTTGCCTTCTTTGGCCAGATCCGAAAGTTATCCTGAAGTTTTATTTGACAATAGCGTTATCAACGGAAGCTATGCTAAGAGTATTGCACATTATACCGGTGAGTCATGGATACAGAATGTAAGTTATAGCTTACCTGTGTCGGACAGTCTATTTTTTACACCGGGTAATTCACTTTCACTGCGGTACGTTTCTTCTCCCAATGGGAAATGGGAAGCAAGTATTTTAAACGACAAACAGAAATTTCCTTACTTAATTACTAAGGATGACCATCTGACATTCAAACTATTTATTCAAAGCAATACTGAGAAGGGACAACTCCCTAAAGTCACGTTGCAACAAAATGATACACGGACGAATGCTGTGGATATTGCCAGTTATATCGATGGTTTTGCTTATGATACCTGGCTTAACGTATCTATTCCGGTGGCTAAATTTGCTGGAATTTCAATCGGCAAATCTGTATCGGCCTTCATCCTCGAACAAAATGGAAGTTCTTCGCAGACCAATCAATTATTTATAGATCAAATTGAATTTTTGCCCAAGAACTTTCCGAAAGTAAAACTATCATCCGCTGCCATCTTGTCTAAAATAAGTTCGGTAGATAAGCAAGTTGAGCTGGTATGGCAATTGCCTCTGACACCAAGTATTCGCTACGTGAAAATTTATCGCTCAGAAGACAAGCTTAATTATCAACCCATAGCAATTTTGCCAATCTATGTACAAAAATCCCTGGATCGGGTGGACGAATATAACAAACCATATTATTACAAAATCGCATGGGTAGACTATAATTATGTCGAATCGCCTTTCTCTGAAGTTAGAGAAGTACAGACAAAAAAGGGAACGGATGCGGAGATGTTAAATTTTATTCGGAATGCGCATGTCAATTATTTTATAGACAACTATGATGTAAACAGTGGTATGTTTTTGTCTGATCGAGGAAATCGACAAGCAGTTGTATCCACCAATGAAACGGGCTATGCCATACTGGGATTGCTTGTTGCAGGAGAGAATAATTTAATATCGAGGCAGGCTCTATTGGGCAGATTGACGCGGATTGTGAAATTTCTGAGTGGTGTTCAACAGCACCAAGGTGTCTTTACCGCGCTTTACGATGGTCGGTCTGGAGTGCCTTACTATCGCGATTCAATTCCAAATTATGACTTACGCGGTACTTCTCATATCATGGAGTCGCTGTTAATCGCTCGACAATATTTTGCTAAAGATAATCCAGACGAGCAGAACTTAAGAATGAATATTACAAAACTGTGGGAGCGTATAAATTGGGGCTACTTTACTGATGCAAAGAATGCAGATGTACTCTGGGATAAGTGGTCTCCGGTGGATAGTACTGCTCGATCCCGGCCGATGGGTGGATTTAATGAAAGTTTGGGTACCTACTTGCTTGCGATGTCTTCACCTACTCATCCCTTGCCGATTTCAGCATATATCAATGGATTTGCAACCAAACATACAGGAAATGAACTTTATTTTGGGGATGAGTCCAATGATTTGGCCCCAGAGCTTAAAATGAAGTTAAATGATTCATTAGCACACTCAATAAGCGCCAATCCGTTAATGAGTAATGTAGGAAATGCAGGGGCTTCGATCTATTCCGATGATAAAGTCATTTTTGCCAAAAATATTGCTGGTGGGAGTTTAAATGAATCATTAATGGCTGTCTATCGCCCCTTCTTGATTATGGATCCAAAGGGTAAAGTAGATGATTTTGTAGATTATAAAAAGTATTTGTCGGACTATATCCTCGCTTATAAACGCAGAGACAATGAAATGAGTATAGGAACGCGATTTACAGATATTTGGGGGGTGGAAAAAGTTGAAGATTCATATCAAGGTTTTTTGGTAAATCCCGCGATATCGATAGCAGCTTACCCATTTGAAAAAGAGATTGGTCTAAAAGCATTGCGTAAATTTTATGAAGAATATGCCGATGTGTTATTTACACAGTATGGCTTCAGAAGCTGGATTGATATTAAAAACAACGATGTTTCTGAAAGCTATCGTGCAAGAAATCAAGCTACAATCGCGGTGATGATTGAGAATGCAAATTCGGGTATGATCTGGAAATTGTATGAGAATATCCCTGAGATCAAAAAGACCTTAGAAAAAGTATATGCCAAGAAATAGATTTGTTACGTTAGAATTGGAATAACCAGGTAGTCTTATTGACTTTTTTCGCTATATTTACTTGCTTAAATGGATATTAAATACGTAACAAACGACATGCTTAGAAAAATAAATTTGGGAATTTTAACCTTATGCGCAAGTTTATCGTTATTTTCTTGTAAACAACAAGCTATTGTAGTCAATCCAGGTGCAGTTATAACAAAAGATGGCACTGATGATGGTTTGAAAAATGTGAGAAAGGATTTTAATGATGCAAAAAGAACGGATGAAGGAATTAAATTTAGTATATCTTCCGATCTATTGTTCCCAACAAACTCTTCTTATTTATCTGAAAAGGCAAAAACTGAAGTAAGCAAGTTGGCTTTGATTTTGAAAGAAAGCAATAATAAGATCAAAGTTGATGGATATACGGATGCCACTGGCACTGTGGAGTATAATCAGTGGCTTTCTGATAAAAGAGCTGCGTCAGTAAAGAAATTCTTGGTAGATTCAGGTGTTGCGGAGTCTCGTATCACTGCGAAAGGTTTCGGTCAGTCAAATCCAGTTGGAGATAACAAAACTGCTGATGGACGTCAAAAAAATAGAAGGGTAGAAGTTACTATTTTGGATAAGAAATAGTAGTTCAAGCCTGTTTAGTGTATTGAAAGCGGAATATCCTATATATTCCGCTTTTTTATGCCTATCGATTTTTATTATTCCTAGATCATCTCCGTGAAAAAAAATATGTTAAGCAATAGGAATCGGAATATTCTTTTTGAATGAATTTCTAGCTATAGGCGAAATCTCCTAGAAGCGCTACGTTTATAACAAGAAAAGCCCATCGTTAGATGAGCTTTCTTGTACCTAGGGCGGGAATCGAACCCGCACTCCCTTAACGGGAACAGGATTTTAAGTCCTGCGTGTCTACCAGTTCCACCACCTAGGCAGGTGAGCGAAAAACGAGATTCGAACTCGCGACCCCAACCTTGGCAAGGTTGTGCTCTACCAACTGAGCTATTTTCGCATTGGAATTTTATTTCAATTTTTAAAGGATCATTGCGTTCCTTTTTGGTGATGCAAATATAGAGCGAAAAATCAATATCGCAAAATATTTATGTACTTTCTTGTAGTGTTTTTTATAACTCCTTTGAATTCAGTACAGAAAAAATTAAATCACTTTCAAAACCACGAGATAATGCAAATTGATAAAGCTTATTTTTCACAGTATAAAAATCCTTGCTACCTATTTCACGCCGTTTTTTATCAATGAGGTCACTTAATATCTGCTCATATTCATCTAGGTCGATCTGTTTAAATGCAATTTTTATTAATGGTTCGGATACTCTTTTTAATTTCAGCGCCTGTTTGATCTTTATTTTACCCCAACCTTTCATACGTAGTTTTCCGTTGCAATACGCAATGGCGAATCGTTCCTCGTTGAGGAAGTTTTCAGCAATTAAATCGGCGAGCACATTTTCAACTTCTTCTTCGCTCAGTCCCCAACTATAGAGTTTATCGCGAACTTCCTGTTGGGCACGTTCCTGATAGGCACAATAGCTCTCCGCCTTTAACTGCGCCTGGCGTTGTGTCAATATCTTTTTCTTTCTGTTCTCTTCGTTAAACATAATGTCAAAATTTCAAAAATAATATGAAATAACTAAAAAAATGTTCAGTTTTGATACAATTAAAGAAATATCAAAGGAATGTACAAAATATCCGAAATCGTTCAGATTTTTCATCCTAATCGCACATTTATAACGGATCCCAATTCTTTTGTCCAACATTTATTTTACGATAGCCGTAAGATCGTCCAGGCTGATCATGGGATTTTCTTTGCATTAAAGAAAAATAGAGACGGTCACCATTATTTGAAAGAGGCCTATGCTAAAGGCGTTCGGAATTTCGTATTGCAAGTTGACGAACAGCAGGAAGTAGAGTTATCGGGAGCAAATATCGTTTGGGTTGAGGATAGTTTGGTCGCCATGCAAGCATTAGTGGCCTTTCATCGACAAAAATTTGATTATCCCCTCATAGGCATAACAGGTAGCAATGGTAAAACAATTGTCAAGGAATGGCTTTTCCAGTTGATGTCACCAGAATATAAAATCTATCGAAGCCCCAAGAGCTACAATTCGCAACTTGGCGTGGCTTTGTCACTTTGGGGACTATCCGATGAATATAATCTCGCTATCATCGAAGCTGGAATTTCTGAAAAAGGTGAGATGACACGTCTTGAGCAGATGATCAAACCTACCATTGGTGTATTGACCAATATAGGTGTCGCCCATAAGACAGGTTTTGAATCGAAAGCGGAGAAGATTGATGAAAAGCTTCAGCTATTTACACATGTGGAAACCATCATCTTTCCATACAGTTATCTCGAAAATGTTCAGTTACCTTATCGACCGCGTAAGTTTTCTTGGGGGTTTGAGGAAGGACTTTCTTTAGAGGTTTATTCGATCAAGCAGATCAATGATCGATTTACACTGGTTACCTTCTATTATGCGGGTCGTACCTTCGCTGTTGAAGTGCCATTTGTGGACAAAGGAAATGTAGAAAATGCAATTAACTGTGTCGCGGTTATGTTGCGGTTTGGATACGAGGGTGCGGTAATTGCTGCTCGAATTAAGAACCTGCAACCCGTGGCCATGCGTCTCGAGTTAAAAAAGGGGAAAAATAATAGTTCAATTATCGATGACTCCTATAGTAATGACTTGGATGCACTGCAAATTGCGCTCGAGTTTTTGAATCAGCAGGGCCAACATCCATTTAAGATGTTGATTTTATCAGATATCTCAGGTGTCAGTATAGATGATGTCAAAAGTTTGGCCAAGCTAAAACGTCTGCTTAGCGAGTACCACTTGGATCAATTGATATTGATTGGTGAGGTTTTGCCGAAATTGGCGTCGCAGTTCGATGTACCTTCTATTTCTTATATGGACACAACTGCTTTCTTAGCTGATATGAGATCCGTTTCTTTTGAGAATGCAACCGTATTGCTGAAAGGAGGGCGGGAATTTCATTTTGAGCGTATCAGTGGGCAATTAGTGGCCAAATCACATGATACAGTACTTGAAATTAATCTGAATGCACTGGAAAATAATTTGAATGTATACAGACAATTACTGCCAAAGCATGTGAAGCTTATGACCATGGTAAAAGCTTTTTCTTATGGAAGTGGCAGTTTTGAAATTGCCAATCTTTTGCAATTTAACCGTGTGGATTATCTTACCGTAGCTTTTGCCGATGAAGGAGTTGATTTGCGGGGCGCTGGCATCACACTACCGATTGTTGTGATGAGTCCCGACGAAAGCTCTTTCGAGTCCATCGTGCAATATAATCTTGAACCGGAAATCTATAGTTTTAGAATTTTGTTCTCCTTTTTGAATTTTTTGAAGGGTAAACAGGTAAACTCCTTCCCAATTCATATTAAGATTGATACAGGGATGCACCGCCTCGGATTTATGCCTGATGAGGTCGATCAATTGATAACTTTTCTCAACACGGCATCCATTTTAAAAGTAAAATCGGCATTTTCCCATTTAGCGTCTGCAGGAAATGAAAGGGATAACGAATTTACTCAGCGACAAATTGATCTGCTTAATGAGTGCACAAAACGTCTGCAGGATGGTATAGGATATTCTTTTCTCCGTCATATTGCTGCCACTTCAGGTATCGAATTGTGGCCAAATGCTTATTTTGATATGGTCAGGTTGGGGATCGGTCTCTATGGAGTTGATATTGAGCGCCATGATTTGCCAATCCGTGAGGCAAGCATACTAAAAACCAATGTAACACAAATAAAATACCTTGCAGCCAGTGAGACCGTTGGGTATAATCGTCATGGCGTCCTGCATAGAGATAGTAAGATTGCCACGATAAAAATCGGTTATGCAGACGGGTACGATAGGCGTTTTGGGAATGGCATAGGTCAAATGATGGTTAACGGTGTTTTGGTTCCTACGATAGGAGATATATGTATGGATATGTGTATGCTTGATGTAACTGATGTTGAGGTAGGTGAGGAAGACGAAGTTATCGTATATCCCGATATCAAATCGTCGGCCAAGGCAATCGGGACTATCCCCTATGAATTGCTCACGAGTATTTCTCAGCGGGTAAAAAGAGTATATTTTTATGAATAGTAAAGGATATTCTGCATTTTTGAATAGTATTTTATTTTGAGATCATGTTTAGTAAATTGATTAGGGGATTCATTAATTATTTGATTCGCGGGATTTTGGTTGTTGTTCCATTGGCCGGTGCGATCTTTCTAATTGTCTGGATTGTGGCATCAATTGATTCTTCGTTAAATCTGACCGAGCATTTTTTGGAGGATGAAAAGGGACATCCACTCTATATTCCGGGTATAGGTATTTTGACTGTCATTTTGGTACTGGTTTTGGCCGGTGTTATATTTACAAATTTTGTTACCGATCCAATTAAAGTTTGGATTAACCACCAAATCAAAAGGATACCACTCTTAAATACGTTGTACACCTCCATAAAAGACTTTACTGAGGCATTTGTTGGCGATGCAAAGAAATTTAATGAGCCTGTATTGGTGACTGTCAATGAATTTGGTCTGAAGAAGATCGGATTTTTGACGCAGCATGATTTGAAAAGTATAGGTCTTAAAGACGAAGTGATGGTCTATTTTCCATACTCGTATTCTTTTGCAGGCCAGGTGGTCATTATCAGTGCGGATAAGGTGAAAAAATTGGAGATGTCTCCCACAGATGCGATGAAGTTGGTCGTTTCTGGCGGTGTGAGTGGGATCGACCATTAGCTGTCTTTTCAGTTTATTTGGGATCCACGCCAGAAAAGGCTGGAATTGATTCATGAGTTCAAGCCTTTTCGGGTAAATATTTGTTGTTTCAGCATGTTGAGCTGATCTCGTTGAATTTAACGATATTTTTATTTTCAGTATGATTTTACTGATCTTTTTTTTTGCCCAAGCTAGGATTTGCTGGTGGGATGGGAATATAGCCATTGTCGCCCGGAACCTTTGGGAATTCATGGTTTTCCCATTTAGCTCTTGCCTCCCGCAGCGTTTCTAAATCCGAGGCGACAAAGTTCCAGTCGATATAACGTTGCTCCGGAAATGGGGTTCCGCCAAAAATATATACCGAAGTACCTGCTTTCATTTGGAATTCGCATAGTTTTGCATCTTTGGCGACCAAAATTTGTTTTGGTCCGAATTCCTGACCTTCTGCTTTTACAGTTCCATCCAAGATGTATAAACCACTTTCGCCGTAGAGATTATCCCCTAGTTTAATCGTCGCGTCTTCTTCCGCTTTCATTTCGATCAGATACAACGGACTGTAAACGGGCACTTCGGAGCGATGTTCTTTAATTTCTCCGGCAATTAACCGATAGGACACCCCATCTTCAGTCCATTGGGGAAGCTGAGGTTGTTCGATGTGTACAAAATTAGGCTCCATTTTTTCGAGCTCTTTAGGTAGAGCAACCCAAATTTGGAGTCCATGCAAATTATGGGATGTGGATCGCAATTGTTGCGGCGTTCTTTCGGAGTGTGTAACACCTTTTCCTGCTGTCATCCAGTTTACCGCGCCAGGTTTGATTTCCACGGCATTTCCCAGACTGTCACGGTGCATAATATTGCCTTCGAACAGATAAGTCAGCGTTGATAAGCCGATATGTGGATGTGGGGCAATGTCCATGAAGTGCGGTTCGATAATCGTATCGGGTCCCATATGATCAATAAAGATAAAAGGGCCCACCATGCGTTTTTGCCGGAAGGGAAGAAGGCGTCCAACCAGGAAATTGCCTATATCGGCAGCCCTTTCTTCAATAACTATTGCAATATTTGACATAATCTTTTTTTATTTTTGTATTTGGAATCTACAGCAATTTAACAAATGTCTGGTATAATAAATCGTTTTTTTGGCAAAAAAGTCTTAATAAATGAGGAACTTTTGCCGCTTGCGGATCGCTTATCTTTTAGGAATAGTCAGTTCGATAGTTTTTTGATGGAGCATTTTTTTAAAGGTGATAAAACAAGTTTGGATGAATATTTTGCTTTTCAAAAACAGATGCTTGAGCTACAGGCCGATCGGTTTGAATCGATCCACATCGAGCTTGACTTGTTGAAGAAGTATTTGAAGCTAATAGAACTTGTTGTCGCGGAAGGTTTTTCCGTGAAATGGGAAAATAAACTTCCATGCGACGAGGAGATTAGGCTGCCACCACTCATTTTTTTTCCTATGATACAGCATGCTATCAAAAATGGTTATAATACGATGTCCTCCCATCCTGTCCGTATTCGACTATCGGGTTCATCAACGGTGCTCACACTGGAAGTTAGCTATCGTGTAAACCATTATTTCGAAGATCAGTTTAGTGGCACATTATTAGGCGATTTCCAAAAGCGTCTAGCCTATCTGTTTCCTCAAAAATATAATTTATTATTTAACAGTAACAGCAATACCGCTCGAATGACATTGTCGGTCCAGCTATTTTAGATGATGTCGAAGTGTTTTAGTGCATTCCAGATACCATTCTCATCGACGCTGTCAGTTATATAATCTGCAATTTCCTTGACCTCGGGATTTGCATTGCCCATAGCAACTCCAATATGTGTGTGTGCTAGCATGGTGATATCATTGCCTCCATCGCCAAACGACATGGTTTCTTCCCGGGTGAAGTTGAAATGATCTAAAAAAACATCTATTCCTATCTTTTTGCTCTGACCCATCGGATTAATATCGGCGAAAATTGGTGTCCACCTTGATGCGATTGAGTTCGGCATCACGTTTCTCATAAATTCGGCTTCTTCTTCCGGACTGATGAAAACATTAATCTGCATCACCGTGTCTAGATCAAAATCCCGTTCGTAATCGCGAATAGGTGGAGTAGGGACATTAACCTGCTTGTACATCGCTAACACCTCAGGTGTAGCCCGATTTAACGAAATTTCTTTTTCTGACATAAATGAAAAAGTCAAGTCTTCATGTTTTTTGGCATAGTGCAATAAGGAGCGGATATCATTTTCATGAATATTATTTTTATAGATAACTTCCTGTTCCTTTGTAACGCAATATCCGCCATTGAAGGTTATGTAACCGTCAAAATTAAGATAGTGAATATGCTCGAGCTGATTGTAGGATCTTCCTGTTGATACAAACACCTTGATATTTTTTTCTTTTAATAATTGAAATGCACGTTGAGTAGATTCGGGAACTTGATGTGTTTTGAAACTTAGCAAAGTTCCATCGATGTCAAAAAAGATAGCTTTAATCATGAACTTATGGGTCAAAGTCAAATATACTAAATCCATAGGATAGTGTAACTATTACAGTATTGAATTTGATGTATTTATCCCTATAGGAAGATTGTTTTTAAGACGGTTTGAGCAAGGATATGTTTGCATCCCCCCTTAGAAAAAAAATACGATGACAGACTGATTATTTGCGATAGATAGATCTAAATTCAGCTTTTTGTTAACGTTTAGTTTAAGAAGCTTTCTTGTGTAATGCGCTATCTTGATAGTTTATTTTCGCAAAAATCTGACACAATCTTCTCTAATAATTTCGTAAATTTCAAATCCAAAAAAATGCAAATTGTATTGTGTTTAATGTGTTGGATTAAAAGGGGTTAGAATTTTATGTATATTATTTTCGATACGGAGACGACGGGTTTACCTAAGCGTTGGGACGCGCCAATTACGGATACGGACAATTGGCCTCGCTGTATTCAATTAGCTTGGCAGATTCACGATGAGATGGGGAATCTGGTCGAACATCAAGATTTCTTAATTAAGCCAGATGGATTTGATATACCCTATGACTCTGAAAAAATACACGGTATATCCACTGCCTTGGCGGAAGAGCAAGGGGCGCCAATTCAGCAGGTCCTGGAGAAATTCAATATCGCATTAAATAAAGCCAAGTTTGTCATTGGTCAGAATATTGGTTTTGATTTGAATATCATGGGCTGCGAATTTTATCGCTATGGTATCACAACCGATATGGCGAATATGCCTGTTTTAGATACCTGTACGGAAGTAACCGCTGAACTACTGAAAATTCCTGGTGGTCGTGGCGGGCGGTTTAAGTTGCCCAATTTGACCGAGTTACATTCCTATTTATTTGGAGTACCATTTGCCGAAGCACATAATGCCACTGCCGACGTAGAGGCGACAGCACGTTGTTTTTTGGAGCTGGTGAGAAGACAAGTGTTTACTGCCGAAGATCTTCAGGTGGACACGGGTTACTTCGTTGATTTTAAAATCAATAATCCGGGTCCTATACCTACGGTGGGGCTAAAGCATGTAAACTTAAAAGCCGCCTCTGATGAAATTAGAAGGCAATCCGAGCCTGAAGAGAATAGAGTTGTTGTGGATGCTGAAGCATTGGCAGCCTTAAAGGATGCTAAATTTGCCCATTTACATAACCATTCTCAGTTTTCAATCCTTCAGTCAACGATGTCGTACGATAGATTGGTTTCGGCAGCGATCAAGGATAATATGCCGGCTGTTGCATTAACGGATCATGGCAATATGATGGGAGCTTTTGAGTTTGTTTCTCGCGTTATAGGTCATAACAAGGAAATTGAAGCTCAAAATGCGGAAGCTATTGAGAATGGACAAGAACCTACTGGTCAGCTCTTAAAGCCCATTGTGGGGTGTGAGTTTTTTGTCTGTGAAAACCACAAAGATAAGTCCAGAAAAGATAATGGTTATCAGATTGTGTTGTTGGCAAAAAATAAGCGCGGTTATCATAATCTGGCGAAGCTCGCTTCTTACGCCTACACTTCAGGATTTTATTATGTACCCCGGATTGATAAAGATCTTATTCTTCAATATAAGGAGGATGTTATCGCTTTGTCAGGAAGCCTGCAAGGAGAAGTTCCTAATAAAGTACTGAATATAGGGGAGAGCCAGGCCGAGGAGGCATTGCTATGGTGGAAAGAGCATTTTAGTGATGATTTTTATCTCGAGTTGATGCGCCATGGCCAGGAAGATGAGGACCGTGTGAACCAAACCTTGCTTAAATTTTCCCGCAAATATCAGATTAAAATTGTTGCGACCAACAATACATATTACGAAAAGAAAGGTGACGCCCATGCGCACGATATTTTATTGTGTGTGAAAGATGGGGAGAAGCTTTCGACTCCAAAAGGTAGGGGCCGGGGATTCCGTTTTGGTTTGCCGAATCAGGAATATTATTTCAAGTCTTCTGACGAAATGAAGGCGCTGTTTAAGGATCTTCCTGAAGCAATTTTGAATATTCAGGAGATAGTTGACAAAGTTGAGATTTTTAAACTAAATCGCGATGTTCTTCTGCCTAAATTTGATATACCTGAAGAGTTTCAGGTAGAAGCGGATCTTGAAGATGGCGGAAAACGAGGCGAGAATAAATACCTCGCACACCTCTGTTATGAAGGTGCTAAAAAACGTTACGAAGAAATCACGGATGATATTCGTGAGCGGCTAGATTTTGAGTTGGCTACTATCGAGAAAACCGGCTATCCTGGTTACTTTTTGATTGTGCAGGATTTTATTGCAGCCGCACGAGCGATGGGGGTGTCGGTGGGGCCTGGACGGGGATCTGCTGCTGGTTCAGCTGTGGCCTATTGTCTTGGGATTACAAATATCGATCCGATTAAGTATGATTTGCTTTTTGAGCGTTTCCTAAATCCCGACCGTGTATCTATGCCCGATATTGATATCGATTTTGATGACGAGGGGCGTGGACGCGTCATGCAATATGTAATCAATAAATATGGTGCAAGTCAAGTTGCCCAGATTATTACCTACGGTACAATGGCTGCTAAATCATCCATTAAAGATACAGCCCGTGTACTTGATTTACCTTTAGGTGATGCTAATGAAATTGCTAAGCTGATTCCAAATCTTAAATTATCCAAAATTTTTACGCTAGATGACGCTGGTTTAAAGGAGAAGCTTAGGACAGAGGAAATTGAAGCCGTCAATAGATTGAAATCTATTGCCGATGGTGCGGGGCTGGAAGCCGAAACAATCCGGCAAGCCCGGGTATTAGAAGGTTCTGTGCGGAATACAGGTATTCATGCCTGCGGCGTTATTATCACACCCGACGATATTACTAACTTTGTTCCTGTTTCTTTAGCAAAAGACTCTGATCTTTATGTAACGCAGTTTGATAATCACGTGGTGGAAAGTGCTGGTTTGCTAAAAATGGACTTCTTAGGTTTAAAGACGCTGACGTTGATCAAAGATACCGTCGAGAATGTCAAATTAAGCCATGGTATTATACTGGATCCAGATCAGTTTCCAATTGATGATGAGCTTACGTATGAGCTCTTCCAACGTGGAGAAACGATTGGTGTATTCCAGTATGAATCTCCAGGGATGCAGAAGTACATGCGTGACCTTAAACCTACGGTATTCGCAGATTTGATTGCGATGAACGCACTCTATCGTCCAGGGCCAATTGAATATATCCCCAGTTTCATTAAGCGTAAGCATGGCATAGATCCGATTATTTACGATTTGGATGCCTGTGAGGAGTATTTAAAAGAAACCTATGGTATTACAGTATATCAAGAACAGGTAATGCTTTTATCTCAAAAGTTAGCTGGATTTTCGAAAGGTGATGCCGATGTTCTGCGGAAGGCTATGGGTAAGAAGCAAAAGGCTGTACTTGACAAGATGAAACCTAAGTTTATTTCGCAGGCCGAGGAGAAGGGGCATAATGCCAAGGTCTTGGAGAAGATATGGACCGATTGGGAAGCTTTTGCGAGTTATGCATTTAATAAATCCCATTCTACATGTTATGCATGGGTAGCCTATCAGACAGCTTATTTGAAAGCACATTTTCCTGCTGAATATATGGCGGCTGTACTTTCTAACAATATGAATGATATCAAGCAAGTAACATTCTTTATGGAAGAATGTAAGCGTATGGGGTTAGAAGTACTTGGACCTGATGTGAATGAATCCTATTATAAATTTACAGTGAATGAGCGAGGCGCTATTCGTTTTGGAATAGGCGCTGTAAAGGGTGTTGGAGCAGGGGCTGTGGATGCTATTGTTCAGACAAGGCAATCGGGTTTATATAAATCCGTTTTTGATATGGCGAAGCGTATTGATTTACGTGCTGTCAATAAAAAGGCATTTGAGAGCTTAGCTTATGCTGGGGGATTTGATAGCTTCGAAAATACACATCGTGCACAATATTTCCACTCCGACGAAAATTCAACCGGCATGGAAAAGGCGATACGTTTCGGACAGCGCTATAAGGAAAATGAAAGTTCAGCCCAGGCAAGTCTTTTTGGTGGTGATGGTGGAGCTGAATTGCCGGAGCCCGTGTTGGCGCCATGTCCACAATGGGGGTTAATTGAAAAGCTTAAATATGAAAAAGAGGTCATTGGTATTTATCTAACTAGTCATCCGTTGGATACCTATCGTTTTGAGATCGAGCATTTTTGTCAGAATTCAGTTTCAGACTTAGCATTGATCAATAAGGTTAAGGCGGCAGAGGTTGATGAAGAGACTTTACTTGAGTTCAATCGAATCAAAAACAAGGAATTGGTAATAGGGGGTATTATAGCTTCTGCGAATCATCGATTAACAAAGAATGGTAAGCCCTTTGCTTCTTTTATCATTGAAGATTATAGTGATTCCTATGATATGGCGGTATTTGGCGAAGAATATGTGAAGTTAAAGGGATATTTGCAGGAGGGATACTTTGTGCAGTTAAGAGGCTTAGTACAGGAGCGCTTTAGACAAGTCGGAAATTGGGGCTTTGAACTACGCAGTGTACAATTGCTTTCTGATCTTCGCGAAAAGATGGCTAAAAGTTTTACGATTAATATTCCATTGCCTAAATTGAACGAAGCATTTTTAGATGGAATTAAGGATATACTTGCGCAAAACGAGATTGAGGGTGTTGTGCCAAGTTGTCAATTGAAGTTTAAAATTTGGGATCCGCAGGATGAGATATCTGTCGAAATGCCAGCTAAAAGTTTGAAAATAAACCTTACAAATGAATTTTTGGATTGCATCGATAAGTTTGAAGGTGTAAATTATCGACTGAACTAGTTTGGATTGGAATTTGTGTAATTAAGATTACAAATTCATTAATAGTTGTTATTATCTTTGTTTATAGATTTTAGCAATTAAAAAATATACATCTAACTTCGGTTTATAAAAATTAAAAGATTATGGCATTAGAAATTACAGATAGCAACTTTGAAGAAGTTGTTTTAAAAGCAGACAAACCAGTATTAATCGATTTTTGGGCAGAGTGGTGTGGACCATGTCGTATGGTAGGTCCTGTAGTGGAGGAATTGGCGAAGGATTATGAAGGAAAAGCGGTTATTGGGAAAGTCAACGTGGATGAGAATCCAGAGATTTCAGTACGTTATGGAATTCGTAATATCCCTGCTTTGTTATTCTTCAAAAATGGAGAAATTGTTGATAAGCAAATCGGTGCTGTTCCAAAGTCTGTTTTGAACGAGAAATTAGAAAAGCAACTGGCTTAACGAACTATAAAGACCAAAAAAGCCTGAAATTCATATTTCGGGCTTTTTTTTGTTTGATCAGTTCGTTTTAATTGTTTTTTTTTTGAAGATGTGTGTGTGTTTTATTTGTTTTTTTGAATTTTATCCTGTTAATTCCCAATAAAATGTGATTCTACTTTTTTTTATTAGTATTTTTTTTGATTTTATTTGATTTCAGCACTCGTTTTATCTTTATTATTATATAATTATTTATAATTAGCATTATATTTTTGCTTTTTATTGATTTTTATGTTTTTTTTATCAAAAAAAATCAATTTTATTTGTGAAAATGCATATTTTTTACTTTCTTTGAGTATGAAAAATGAGTAAAAATTGATTTTATCGCTATTACTTACTTTTTTTAGTTTTTTAACTCTATTTTTGAGTGTTTTTTAGATAAAAACGTAATTAGATAAAGATTTTCCCTTTCAAATACCCTAGATTATGCCTCGCGTTACTCTCCGTAACGCGAGTTTTTTTTGAGGTATGCATAAGGTTAGAAACAAAAAAACGGCTATCCTTTCGGATAGCCGCTTTTTATTATTGACTAAATAAACTGAATTACTCAGCAATTACTTCGAAAGGAACTTGAACTTTCACTTCTTTGTGTAAGTTTAAGTTAGCGATATATTCACCTACTTCTTTAGGTTCTACTTCGAAAGTGATACGACGACGATCAACGTCAAAACCTTTCGCTTTCAATGCATCAGCAATTTGAATACTATTTACTTTACCAAAGATTTTACCAGATTCACCTGCTTTAGCACCAATTGAAAGTTTGATAGTTTCTAATTTACCAGCTAATTCAGTTGCGTCTTTTTTGATTTTGTCTTGTTTAAACTGAGCTTGTTTAATGTTCTCAGCTAAAACTTTTTTTGCAGATTCAGTCGCTTGGATTGCAAATCCTTGAGGGATTAAGTAGTTACGACCGAAACCTGGTTTTACATTAACGATATCGTTTTGCTCACCTAAGCCTTTGATATCTTGTTTTAAAATTACTTCCATTTTCTATCGTCCTCCTTATTTAATTGCATCAGCTAAGTAAGGTAACAAGCCGATGTGACGAGCACGTTTAACAGCTTGAGCTACTTTACGTTGAAATTTCAAAGATGTACCAGTCAAACGACGAGGTAAGATTTTACCTTGATCATTTACAAATTTCATCAAGAAGTTAGCATCTTTATAATCGATATATTTGATACCATTCTTTTTGAAACGACAGTATTTTTTACGATTGTCCTCTACTTTAGGAGCAGTTACGTATTGGATATTTTCGTTAGCCATTAGTTTGCGCCCTCCTCAGTTTTAGTTTCAGCTTTTTTGTTGAATGCACCGCTACGTTTTTTCTCGTTGTAAGCTTTGGCATGTTTGTCTAAACTTACAGTCAAGAAACGCATAATGCGCTCATCACGTTTGTATTCAACCTCTAATTTATTGATTAATTCACCTGGAGCCTTGAATTCAGTTAAGTGATAAAATCCAGTAGTTTTTTTCTGGATTGGATACGCTAATTTTTTCAAACCCCAATTGTCTTCAGCGACAATCTCGGCTCCGCCTTCTGTTAAGATGTTTTTGAATTTTGCGATTACTTCTTTCGCAGCATCATCAGAAAGCAACGGGGTAAGAACGATTACAGATTCGTACTGTTGCATTGTGTTAATTAATTTTGTTATTTAAAAATCCACTTTTGTGGAAGTGCAAATGTAGGTATTATATTGTTATGTTGCAAAGCATTAAAACAAAAAAGTTTAGATCCTTTATGGATCTAAACTTTTCTTAAGTGTACGCTACGGTATTTACTTAATTTTTTTTAACTCTTCTTTTATAGCAGCCTGAGTATTTGTACTTATACGCACTAAGGGAAGGCGTAATATATCTTTTCCAATACCCAATTCTTGAAGTATATATTTTACGCCAGCGGGATTTCCTTCAATAAAACATAGTTCGGTAATATCCAATAGTTCTTGATGTATCGATCTAGCGTCGATATAATTCCCTTCGGCACATAATTTTGTTAAGGTTGCTACTTTTTTCGGTAAAGCATTTCCGATTACTGAAATGATGCCGGCAGCACCAAGAGCCATCATTGGCAAGGTAACGGGATCATCACCAGAAATCAGTAAAAAATCTTTTGGTTTATCCCGTAAGATTTCACTGAACTGAGCAAAGTTACCCGAAGCTTCTTTGATAGCAACGATATTAAAAAAATCATTCGCTAATCGTAATGTTGTCTGTGCAGAAATATTGCTCCCTGTGCGTCCAGGTACATTGTATAAAATAATAGGCAGGGGAGATGCTGCTGCAACAGCTTTATAATGTTGATAAATTCCCTCTTGAGTCGGTTTGTTATAATATGGAGAAACGGATAGAATCGCACAAAATCCAGTTGAATCAAAATTTTTGATTTGCTCCACAATCTCAGCCGTATTGTTTCCACCGATACCAGCAACCAGAGGTAATCTACCGTTCACGCGCTTGACAGTAAAATCCCAGATGCGCTTTCGTTCATCATTGGTCAATGTGGCAACTTCTCCAGTTGTACCTAAAGAAACCAAATAGTCCATACCTTCGTTGATCTGCAAGTCAATAAGCTGACCCAATGCTTCGAAATCAACAGATTCATCTGAGTTAAAAGGAGTGACTAATGCTACTCCTGCGCCGTGAAGCTCGTTCATCTTGTCTTTGTGTTTATATTAATTTAATTAAAAAACTTATTTTGGATTAATGAGTTGGAATAGTTCTTTGTCATTAATCATCGGGATGCCTAATTTTTCTGCTTTCGCAAGTTTAGAAGGCCCCATTTTATCTCCTGCCACGAGATAACTTAATTTGGCAGAAATCGCTGAAACCATCTTTCCGCCATGACTCTCAATCAATGCCGCTAATTCTTCCCGCGAGTGGTCTGCGAAGACACCGGATATTAAAAAAGTTTTCCCTTCCAGTAAGTTGCTGGTCAAAACAATTTCTTTTTCCTTAATTTCAAAATTTAAGCCGTAATTTCTTAAAGCCGTAATCTGTTCTTGATGAATCGGATTGTCCAAGTATTCTCTAACGCTTTCGGCAATGCGACGTCCAATATCCTGTACGCTTTCGATTTCTTCTGCCGATGCTTTTGCCAAGGCATCAATATTTTTAAAGTGCAGCGCTAATTTCTTTGCGATCGTTTCACCAACGTGACGTATGCCCAAAGAGAATAGTACTTTTTCAAACGGTTTTTCTTTAGACTTCTCAATGCCTTTCAGCATATTTTCTATGGATTTCTGACCGAAACGTTCCAGTTGCTGTAAATCTTCCTGATGGTCTTTTAGGCCATAAATATCAACAATATTGTGTAATAAGCCTTTTTTGAAGAAGTTGTCAACCGTTTCGTCGCCCATACCTTCGATGTCCATCATTTTGCGTCCGATAAAATGCTGCATTTTACCAATAATTTGGGGGGGACACCCTGTTTCATTAGGGCAGTAGTGTACCGCTTCGCCATCTTGGCGTATGAGTTCGGAGCCACATTCGGGGCATGATGTTGGGTAGACAAAGCTTGTTGATCCAGGCAATCTCTTGGTGTAATTAACGCCAATAATTTTGGGTATGATTTCTCCCCCCTTTTCCACAAATACTGTATCATGTTCGTGCAGATCCAGGCGAGCAATTTCATTTGCATTGTGTAGGGACGCACGTTTGACCGTAGTCCCTGCAAGTTGTACAGGTTGAAGATTGGCTACTGGAGTAACAGCACCTGTACGACCGACTTGATAACTGATGGAGTTCAATTCGGTTTCTACACGTTCAGCCTTGAACTTATAGGATATTGCCCACCTTGGATTTTTGGCGGTAAAGCCAAGTTCTTCCTGTTGCGCATAATCATTTACTTTAATCACAATTCCATCGATTTCATAGCCAAGATTATGGCGTTCGACCTCCCAATAATCGATAAATGCAAATACATCGCTTATAGCGGTACATTTTCTACTATGTTCGCTGACATGAAATCCCCATTCTTTTACATGGTTCAAGCTATTCCAATGGTCGTGAAAAAGATTTGTTCTGTTGTCGCAATACAAAAAGTAAAGGAAACAGTCTAATGGTCGCTTCGCAACCTCAGCAGAGTCTTGCAGTTTAATCGTTCCGGAAGCGAAATTTCTCGGATTAGCATACATTGGCTCCGCATTATCTTCGCGCTCTTTGTTCAAACGCAGAAAAGCTGATTTATGCATAAATATTTCTCCGCGTATTTCGAATTGCGCTGGATAAGCTCCTTCTTTGAGTTTGATCGGAATTGATCGGATTGTCTTAACATTGTTGGTAACCACATCGCCCTGCGTGCCATCGCCACGAGTAACCGCCTTACTTAGCTTGCCATTTTCATACGTCAAGCTGATGGATAAACCATCGAATTTTAATTCGCAGACGTATTCAAACTGATCGCCAATGATTTTTCGGATACGCTGGTCGAAATCAAGCAATTCTTCTTGGCTGTATGTATTGCCTAAAGAGAGCATGGGCCAGCGGTGTCTTTCCGTTTGAAATCGGGAAGTTATATCCCCGCCAACACGCTGTGTAGGGGAATTGGGATCAGCAAACGCTGGATATTGGGCTTCCAGGGCTTCAAGTTCCTTTAGTTTAAGGTCGAAGTCGTAGTCAGAAATAACACTGTTCGCCAATACATAGTACTGGTAGTTATACTGATTGAGTTCTGCGGTTAAGTCTTTTATCTTTTTTTCAATATCCATCGCCAACATTTTGCAAAATTACAAATAAAAAGTACGTTTAAATAAAATAAATAAAGAATCTTGTCATAATGACTGCTTTATTTTTAAAATGCGTTTTTTTGCATTTTGTATTTTGGGGAAATAAAAAACTATTTGAAATCACTTGATTTTAGCTGAGAAAATTTATGTTTGCTATTCATGTAGAAATCCACAATAATTGACTTCTTGTACTGTCCTTTTGTATTTTCCAGATAGTTGTGTTTTTTACGTTTTTTAGCATTTTTAAAAATATTTAGGAAGAAATACTGATGCGCACGGCTGATAGCCCAGGCATCTTTGGGTTTTCGATCGATAAGGAATTTGGCAAGCGCAGCAAAATCAAACCATAGTCGGATGAAAATAATAAATATTGCTTTGCCTAAGGGCAGGTTTTTTTGCAGCATAACCATATTATTCCTAAAATTGAGATAGGTTTTTTTGGGATTGCTAGCATTGAGCGTTCCGCCTCCAACGTGGTAAACGATAGATTTGGGGCAATAGCCAATTCCATATCCCATCTTTTTCAATCGCCAGCACAAGTCAATTTCTTCCATATGCGCAAAGAAATCTTCATCTAGGCCCTCCGCAACCTTCCAGGCTTCCGAACGGATAAAAAGTGCAGCTCCTGAGGCCCAAAAAATTTCTGATTCCTCATCGTACTGTCCTTCGTCGTCTTCTACTTCATGTAGAATCCTACCTCTGCAGAAAGGGAATCCAAAGTAATCCAAATATCCCCCAGCTGCTCCAGCATGTTCAAACTTCTGCTTATCATGGAATGAGCGTATTTTGGGCTGTGCAGCTGCCAAAGATGGGTTTCTTTCCAAGTATTCTATGACTGGTTCGATCCAATTTTGACTCACTTCAACATCCGAATTGAGCAACACATAATAATCTGCGTTTACACGCTGCAATATCTTGTTATAGCCGCCTGCGAAGCCATAGTTTCGATCATTTTCGAGAATTGTAATGGTAGGGTAATACTGTCTCACAAATGAAATTGAATCATCATCGGAGGCATTGTCACCAATTACAAATTCGACATTTGGGTATGAGCTATTATAAACAGATGGTAAAAATTTTTCTAAAAAAAATCGACCGTTCCAATTGAGGATAACAACAGCTACTTTTGGTAATTTACTCATTTTCTACGTTTTCTTTTCCAGCGGTTATGCGACCATAACCAATATTCTGGGATCTCACGGATAAGCTGCTCAGCAAGCTGATTATGTAAATCGGTTATTTCATGTTCTCCAAAGCCGCTTGGCTCTTCGAGTAAGGTGTAAAATTTACAGGAATAATGACCTCTTTTAGGTTTTCTGTTGATTGAACAATAAACGACCGGCGCTTTACTTATTCGAGAAAGCCTTTCGGCTCCGGTATAGACCAATGTCTCTTGATTTAGCCAATTAATAAAGTAATCGGAATCCGAATACAAAGGGGTTTGATCGGCGACCAGTATGCTGACATTAGGTTGGCCCTTTAATTTTACGATATGACGGAGTATCTGTTTCATAGGTACCATTTCGGCACCAAACCGGCCCCGCATGCCATTGTAAACCTTGTCAATATCTTTGTTATTGAGTGGTTTGTATACGATCAACGTTGGAAAGTTTGTGATTAAACTCAAACGATGTATACCGAGCTCCCAGTTGCCGTAATGTGACGTTACACCAATGACATTCTTGCCGGCCTCAAGGTGTCTTGTCAATTCTTCCGCATTTTCCAAAATCATTCTTTTTTTAACTTCTTTAGCAGTAATTGTTTTCAATTTGATCGACTCCACAATGAGGTCCGGAAAAAAACGGTAAAACTTTTTAGCAATAAGAAGCCGCTCTTTATCCGTTTTTTCAGGAAAAGCATTTTTTAGATTCTGAAATACAATATTCTTTCTATATTCTATGATATAATAAAGTATGTAATAAAGCCCATCGGAGATCAAATACAGAAACCAATAGGGGAGAAGAGATATAATATAGATTAATGCGTTTAACGCTTTTTGTTTCATGCTATAGCTAAAATTCCCAGTTGTTCTTTACAAATATCCTTAATTTAAGTTATTTTTGCGTCACTTATAACAAAAATCATCAGTTTTTATGGAATCGCAGTTATTACTTCCGGCATGTTATCTTCCACCGATATCTTACTTTCATACGATACAAGAGCATAATCTTCCTTTAATCATCGAGAAATATGAGCATTTTCAAAAGCAAAGTTATCGTACAAGGGCACGTATTGCTTCTGCGAATGGTGTGCAGGATTTGATTGTACCGATTCAACATGGCAATAAAGATCGTGTTCCGATGAAAGATATTCGTATAAGTTATGAGTTTGACTGGCAGCGTCTACATTGGCTAAGTATTCAGACTGCTTATCGTAGTTCTGCTTATTTTGAGTACTATGAAGATGAATTTATACAGTTTTACGAAGCAAAATTCGACTATCTTGTGGATTTTAATGTGGCGCAGTTGGAACTTATTCTTAAATCTATCAAGCTTAAGCGCGCTGTGAATTTTACACAAGAGTATGTGTCAGCTCCCACGGATACGATCGATTATCGTAATGCTATACATCCCAAAAAGGAAAGTATATTGGCTAATCCAAAAGAGTATTATCAAGTTTTTTCAGATAAGAATGGATTCTACCCGGATCTGAGTATAATCGATTTGCTCTTCAATCAAGGGCCACAATCGAAAAGTTATCTGTAATTAGCCATATTTTTTGAACAAAATGCGTTTTATATTGTTGTTATTCAGTATAAAACGTATTTAAATGAAACGAATCCTATTAAGTTTTATTTTGCTTGGTGCTATTTGTGCTAGTGCTTTCGCTCAAGGGGGCGTTGACACGATACATTATAGAAAAGTATACTATTGGGGCACGACGGGCATGGGGTTTCCGATTGGAAAAACCAAAGAGATACTTTCGCCAAAATTTTCTGGAAGTATTGGCTTGGATATTTCCCTGAAAGATCCAAAGTTTTTTGTGTCTCCCACACTTTACACGCTTTCTTTTAAGTACAAACAACCATTGATTGATCCCGATTTCGAATATCGCATAGAAGATGCCAATACTAATTTTTATACTTTATCATTTTCTGGAGGTATTAGGAAACAGATGCGCCGACTAAACATGTATGGTTTTGCAGGGCCTGGTATTGGTCTGACAAGTGAGCCGAGAGCACGTGTACTTGCGGATCAGAATCTTGTTAAGATGGAGAGTGAAAATCGCCTGAATTTCTCCAGTAAAATAGGTGCCGGCGCAGACTACAAGTTTAATGGATTCTTTTTAGGTTTGGAGCTCGGCTATCTTCATAATTTTAGAAAAATACAGGATATCCCTGTCAATATATTCACCGTCATGGTGGGATTAAAATCCGATATTACGCAGATTGGAGACAAGGTCATTGATGTCATCGGTATAGATGGTTCCATCAGCGGAAAAAAAGACAAAAAGTAAATTATTGTTTTAAGATCTGAATTGTATCTCCTACGTGTGCTTCAGCATCGCTTCCTATTTTTTTAACTTTTTCTGTTTGTTCGACCGCTACTGCAAATGCGGAAGGTACAATGCCCGAGCCAAATTTAATGGCATAAAATTTCGTGAATTCTGCGCCAAAGTACAATATAGCAGCTGAATAGTAGATCCATAATAGCATGACGATAATGGATCCTGCAGCGCCATAAAAACTAGCCGTGGATGAAACGTTGAGATAGATTGAAATACCATATCTACCCAACATAAAAAGTAATCCTGTAAAGATGGCTCCGCCAAGCATATCTCTGAATTTTACTTTAGCATCGGGAAGGAAGGAAAAGATATATCCAAATAAGATGACAATGACTGAAAAGGTGATACCTGTATTTACCCAAGAAATAAGGGAGATTGGAATGAAAGGGAAATACGTCATCACTAAATTGGTCACTGCAACAATAAGCCCATTGATCATCAATGAGGCAATGAGTAAAAAGCCCAAGGCAATAACAATAGAAAAAGATATCAATCTGTTAATGATCAATTTCAGCCATCCCTTTTTCGGCTTGGGTTTTACTTTCCAGATATTATTGATAGAATCCTGTATATCAACGAATAAGGTCGTGGAAGATAGGATTAATGTAACAATACCTATCGTGATTCCCATATTGGATTTATTTTCGAATGTGATCTTCTGGAGATAAGACTGGATCTGGGTAGTAACATCCTGGCCGAAAAGTACCATGATCTCTTCCAACACCTGATCTTGGGCCGAAGATCCGCTTTGAAGATGTTCACCATAAAAGAATCCTATACACCAGATCACGATCATAAGAAGTGGTCCGATGGAGAAAACAGTGTAATAAGCAAGTGAAGCACTCTTCTTCATGCATTTGTCATCATTAAACCCATTAAATGCATCCACTAAAACATGCCAAATGTCTTTCCAATAAACGAGTGTAAATAAATCTCTCAGTGTAACGTGCTTCATAATACGGTGATCAATCCCAATAATCGTGCAAATTGTTATTCTTGGTTCTGTTCCTGATACAATTTGTCGATTGCAGTTTCGTTCTCTTTTAAAATAATCTTTCGCTTTAAACTCAATTTTGGTGTTAATTGACCGTCATTAATTGTCCATTCCTTTGGAAGTATAATGAATTTCTTAACAATTTCCCAATGTCCAAAATTAGTGGATAACCGGTTAATTTCATCCTGATATTTTTGGATTACCTCTGAGTTTTTAATTAGTTCTTCATTTGATGATAGGTTAATCCCTTTTTGGCTTGCCCATTTGGACAACACATCAAATGCCGGAACGATTAAAGCTCCAGGAAATTTTCTGTTTTCGCCAAAAACCATCACTTGTCCGATTAAAGTGGATTCCATGAGCTTATTTTCAATGGATTGTGGAGCGATATATTTGCCTCCGGCAGTTTTGAACATCTCCTTCTTGCGGTCGGTGATTTTAAGAAAACCATCGGCTGTGATTTCTCCGATATCACCTGTTTTGAAAAATCCTTGATCATCAAAAGCTTCTTTGGTAGCATCATCATTTTTGTAATAGCCTATGGTAATACTCGGGCCTTTCACTAGGATTTCTCCGTCTACAGCGATCTTTACCTCTAAATTTTTCAGAGGTTTACCCACAGTTCCAAATTTCAATCCATTTGGTAAGTAAGAATTGACAGCGATTACGGGAGAAGTTTCAGTCAGCCCATATCCTTCAAGTACTTTAAGTCCAGCCGCCCAAAATACACGCGCTAACCGTTCTTGAAGGGCAGCGCCGCCGGACACGATAATCTTAATATTTCCTCCAAGCGCTTCTTGCCATTTTGAGAATATCAATTTTCTAGCAATCGCAAGTTTAAGATTATAGAGCGCCCCATTATGTTCAGGTTCTTGAAATTTCAAACCTAAATTAACAGCCCAGAAGAAAATTTTCTTTTTTACCCCCGTTAGCGCTTTCCCTTTTTCAATGATCTTATCATATACTTTTTCCAGTACACGGGGTACCGTGGTGAATACATCTGGTTTAACATCGTTGATGTCTGCAACAACATTGTCTAGGTTTTCCGAAAAATAAATCTGAATCCCTTTGGAATAATACATGTAGACTACCATCCGTTCAAAAATATGGCATAAAGGCAGGAAGCTCAATGCCGTTTTGAAGTCGGGCTGAATCAGGTGGTTGCAAGCCAAGACATTACTGTACACATTTTTGTGTGAGAGATACACTCCCTTGGGACGCCCAGTGGTTCCTGAAGTATAGATTAATGTTAACAGATCATCTTCCGTTACAGCATCGCGAAATGGGGTTAAATCGGTGATGTCATCTTTGGTAGTTTCGATGAATGCTCTTAGAGGCGTATAATTTTCGATAGTATCAAAAGTATACAATTTTGGGTGAATTCCATGCTCGTTGATCGCTTGTTCGATACGGTCTATTAACTCCTTGTTGCTAACAAATAGGACATTTACATCCGAATCATTTATAATAAATGATAGGTCCTGCGCAGATAGGGTAGGATACAGGGGTACGGTTGCAAGGCCTATTTGGTTGCAGGCAAAATCAACTAAATTCCATTCAGGTCTGTTGCCGGACATAATTCCTACCCGCTCACCTTTCTTGAGCCCGAGCTTCAGTAGCGCCCTGCTTAAGGAGTCTATAGCATCTGTGTATTCTTTGGTAGAATACGTTTTCCATTGGCCATTTCCATCGCGACCCGCTACCATAATATCCTTTGCGTAATTTTCTTTATATAAAGTTATAAAGTCAAAAATTCTGCCCATATCACTTGAGTTTATTGGTTATTACTACATGCTGTATTGTCTTAAATATAAAAAAAATATCAGAAATAAAGTTGGAGAATTTGGGATTAATCTCATAACAATTCAAACATTATGTCGTTATAGCTATGATGTAATATTTATTTTACTTAAAATGTCTTTCTAAGAGGAGGTCTGATAAATAGTCCTCTGGATATGCAATTATATTGCATATAAAAAGCATTTTTTCTATGTTTGAAAAAAAAGTAAAGCAAAAAAGCGTACGATTTTTATGAAAAAATTATTTTTAGCCGTTAGTGGGATGTTGATGTTTGGTGCAATATCCAATAGAGCGGTCGCTCAATTGGATAATAGAGGCGCTATTGGCGGCCGATTTGGGTCTGCTCAGGGAATTACTTATCGTCATACGCTTAATTCGGATCATGCATTGGAAGGTATCATGAGTATTCAGAGCAATTCTGACTTCCGCCGTTTTCGTGTCGTAGGTTTATATGAAATATATAAACCGCTGGCTGCCGGATTCAATTGGTATTATGGTTTTGGCGGTAGCGTCGGTTCTTTTAAAGAGAAAGATAAAATTTTCGATGGTAAACGTCAGTCATTTGATTCACAGCTCAACCTGAGTATTGATGGTATTGTTGGAATTGAATTTAACGTTCCACAGTCACCGTTTCAGATCTCATTGGATGTAAAACCTTACTTTGATTTTCTAAATGAATCGAGTATCAAATTGTTTGACCCGGTCGGTTTTTCAGTAAGGTATAAATTTTAATGTAAAAAAAAATAGCGGAAAACTCCGCTATTATTTTTTCACAGAAATATGTCAGTTTTAAGCCATCCAGATTTTACCCAATAATTCCTGTAGGAAGGTTTGCTCCTTGAGCGGACGAATCTCATAAATCTTTTTAGTATTCTTTCTGATTTGAACCGGTATCTCACGCACCAATCCATCCCGTGCCACCAAAAAGTTTAATAGTTCCCCCTCTTTGGCGTGCTGAACAATGAAATCAATTTCTTTGTCTTTAACATCGAGTCTGATGTTGTTGATTGCAATGAGTTCATCTCTGACATTCAATCCAGCCTCGTATGCGCCAGAATCTTTTTCCACGGTTGTTACTAAGATTAAGCCCTCTACTTTATTTGTGGTAATCCCTAATGTTAAGGCGTTGTTATTGAGATTTGTGTCAATAATTTCATAACCAACTAGATTGAAATAATCGTTATAGTCCAGTTCGCCATCCTGATGCGCCGCGTCGAAAATATCATCTAAGGAAGTGCCCGCGATGCGTTCAGCAAGACTTTTAAATTCATTTTCTTCAAATCCTCGATCAAGTTTTAGGAAAAACTCTTCATAAGCTTCGCGAATAACATCATCCAATTTTAGTTTACCTTCCGTAGCTGCAATAATTTTAATATCCAGCAATGCCGTCAGCATCGCACCTTTATTATAGTAAGATATACCTGAATTTATTGAATTTTCATCCGGTCTATAATATTTAATCCAAGTATCGAAACTTGAAGCAGCTGCAGACTGTATAGCATGCCCGGGACGATTCAATATAGTATTAAAGTCGTTAGCTAACAAAGAGAGGTATTCTTTTTCGCTATAGAATCCACATCGTTTAATAATTAGGTTATCATAATACGAAGTGAATCCTTCCATAATCCATAGTCCCGTCGTATAGTTTTCGGCATCGTAATTAAACGGGCCTAAAGCTTTTGGACGTAAGCGTTTTACATTCCAAAGATGAAAATACTCATGCGCCACGAGGCTCAGGTAATTTTTGTAACTGGTCTCGTTAAGATAGGCATTTCTTGACGCCCCCAAAACCGTGGAATTGAGATGTTCTAACCCGCCACCTCCAGACTGATAATTATGTGTAATAATCACATAACGCTTATTCGGGTTAGAACCCCAAATACGGGTTTCTTCTTCAACAATACGAGTGATGTCTTTTGTCAATTTTGCTTTATCATAACTTCCCCCTCCAACCATGGCACATTCATGTTCGACACCCGCAGCCTGAAATTTCCAGATATCCTGATTACCAACTTCGATGGGACTATCGTATAAGATATCAAAATTTGGCGCATAAAATTTATGCTCCTCAATTTGTTCAAGCCCCGTTGATATGCTCGTCCAAGTATCTTTTAAATTTATGCGGACTGTAGTCGGATGGTCGATCCGGTTATCAATATAGAAGAATGTCGCTGGCGGTACAATAAAAGCATGGTCGCTATCAAAAAAATTAGTACGTACTGAAGCTTCAAACCCATAGACGGCATAGACTACTTCAATTTGATCCAACGATTCTGTGGGTATTCGCCAGGTATTTTTAGAAATTTTTTGATAGTTGATTGTATTTCCCGTTTTGTCAAGTGATCGGAATCGTTCTACATTTTTAGCGTATTCGCGAATTAAATAAGATCCAGGAGACCATACCGGCATTTTTAGGTCGACATAAGGCTGGCTGAGATTTGTTATGCTCATTTTCACCTCAATATAATGAGCTTGCACTTCTGAAAATGTTACTTCAAAATGTATTTCGGGTATGTTTAAATGGTCACTATCCATGAAAAATAAATTTAGTATGAGCTCACAAAGCTAGAAAGTATCGTATGATTAATCAAACAAAAAAATATATTAATGGTTCTTTAATAACTGCAATAGGCATAAAATAGTACGCTATAGGGAGATATTGAAATTCTCTCCAATATACTATTTTTCAGTTAAAGATATTGTATGAATTGAACAATTATTCGTGGTGCTTTTGACTGAAATCCTATTTATGAGGTTTGTTGAAAGACGCAAAAAATCTGTTTTTTATCAGAATTTTTGCTAAGTTTGATACAATAGTTTATTGGGGAAAATAATCAAGAATTTGTATGATCTTAGTTGTTGATAGCGGCTCTTCAAAGTCGGATTGGAAGTTGGAATTGCCAGATAGTGCGCCTATCTCATTCAGCACAAATGGACTTAATCCTTTTTTTGTCAATGAAAAGGAAATTACACGTGTTATCAAGGAAATACCCGAAATTATTCCATATGCTGATGAAGTTACAGAATTGTATTTCTTTGGTGCGGGATGCATCACCCCTGATCGTAGGGAAATGGTATCGAATGCATTGACCCCCTTATTTGAAAATGCCTATATTTCTGTTGAAAATGATCTTTTTGGAAGTGCTTTAGCGACATGCGGCAATAAAAAAGGTTATGTAGCAACCTTAGGAACAGGGTCGGATCTCAGTTTCTTTGATGGAGAAGAGTTGATGCCTTCACACAATGGAAATGGCTATGTATTAGGTGATGAAGGTTCTGGAGCTTACTTCGGGAAAAATTTAGTCAGACTTTTTCTATATGGACGTATGCCCAGGGATCTGAATGAGAAATTTGCGAACAAGTATAGAATCAATAAAGAGATTGTCATCAAAAATGTGTATCAAAAGGAGCGCCCAAATGCATTCCTAGCATCTTTTGCACCCTTCATGTCAGATAATATTACGCATCCCTTTATTATTGATTTAGTTAAGAGCGGATTTGAAGAATTTGTTCAGGCATCAATTTTGACCTATCCAGATTATAATAAATATGACTGTCACTTTGTGGGTTCTATTGCATATAGTTTTGATCTAATTTTACGGGAAGTCTGTGATACACATCAGATCAAGGTAGGCACCATTTTAAAATCGCCTATTAACGAGCTGTTCGACGCCGTATTGGAAAGAGAGAGTAATTCATTGTTAAGTCTTTAAAATAATTAAATATGATTATCGCTACTATTATGGTGTATATGTCAATGTTATTTGGCAATCCCAATTTTTATGATTTTAAGTTTACATCGCTTGACGGTAAAGAAGTCAAAATGTCTGATTTCAAAGGTAAAAAAATATTGATTGTGAATACCGCATCTAAATGTGGTTTTACAAAACAGTACAAAGACCTCCAAGAATTGCACAAAACTTTTGGAGATAAGCTGGTCATTATAGGGTTCCCAGCAAATAATTTCGGACAACAAGAGCCAGGTTCAAATGCGCAGATTCAAGAGTTTTGTGAACAAAATTATGGTGTTGATTTTCTAATGGCAGAGAAAGTGGATGTTAAGGGTGATCAAATGGCTCCATTATTTAAGTATCTAATCGCACAGGATAATCCCGATTTTAAGGGGGAAATTAAGTGGAATTTTGAAAAATTCCTGATCGATGAGCACGGTAAGCTTGCACACCGTTTCCGTTCAGCCACCAATCCACTCGATCCAGCAATTGTAAATTGGGTTAAAAACTAAAAGTGATAAAATGAGCGAATAAAAAGAGCTGCATTTTGCAGCTCTTTTTATTCGCTCATTTTAATTGATATGTTTATTTTCCTTTTATACAGGCATTAAGCACATTTATACAACCTTTTCCTAAGGGGTTGAATTTCTTTACAATTCGGAATATTGCAACGATTTTTGATGACTGTAAGACCATATTCCCACTTTGGGTGAAAGACGTTGAAATAGAAGCTATTCTAAAGATGTCATTTTTAAAAGCGGAGTATCTGTTCCAAAATTTTTATATCCATAATTTGTGATACTCAATCTTAATGTTTTTGACAACGACGACGCGGAGACCAATTGCTTTATACCGATGCATCACTTCTGTAAGATCTATTTCGACTGATGTGAACTGCGCAGATAAAAATGTCGGAAGCAATTGAGTAATTAAGAAAAGGAGTAAGAGAAGATGGCTTCTCATCAATTGATTTGTTGAGATTTTAGTAATCGTATGCATGTAAGGAAATCTTTTCTAATGAAAAGCAATAATTATTGATTCAATACGAAGTAAACCTTATCCATAGGTAGCTCAGATAAATAAAGGGGCGATTAATGCAACTGATCATTCAGCAGAGATAGGGATGTAAATAATCAATCCAACAATTCTTTAGGAGGCGTTAAATTTACGGTATTCTTTTTGGATACAATCCATAAATTCGCCTAATGCGCTGTTTTTACTTTTTCTATTGGATACCAGGATGATTTCTGTTTTGCTATCTATGTCTTCAATTTTCATAGTTTTTAGTTTCAAATGTGGATACTGTTTGATACTGGAAGCGGGGACTACTGCTAATCCCAGACCTTGTGAAACTAATTCGAGAATAGAAGATATCGAGTTGCTCTGATGTACAATCTTAGGTTCGAACCCCATGCGATTACACGTATTAATAACATGGCGATGGTATTCGGACGCATATTTTTGATTGAAAGAGATAAAACTTTCATTAAAGAAGTTAATATCACTAAACACTATCTGTGTCGGGCCTACAATTACCATTGGATCTTCGAAGAGAGGAGTGGTCAATAATTCACTCGAATAAATCGGGGAACGCATTATACCTAGATCCAGTTTACCATTTTCTAGCGCCAATTTCTGTTTGTGTGTCGACGTTTCAAAAAGACTCACTCTTAAGTATGGAAATTTCTGTTGAATGTGTTTCAATACTGTGGCGAGCATTTTCTTGGGCGTTGAACTAATATACCCCAACTTGAATTCTCCAGAAATATTGTTGTGGATCTGCTTCGTGATTGTTTTGCTGTGCTCTATATTCTGAAGAATTTCCACAACCTCCTCCAAAAAGTATTTACCGGCTTCTGTTAGTTCGACGCGTTTGTTGGTTCTGAAAAAAAGGATGACCCCCAACTCGTCTTCAAGGTCTTTAATCTGCCGGCTTAACGGCGGTTGGGACATAAATAGACGTTCTGCTGCTCGGCCAAAATGAAGTTCTTCGGCTACTGTTTTGAAATAAATAAGATGTCGTATTTCCATCGATACTTTTTTGGTATGAATTCTTGACAAAATAAATATTTTTAATGAATTTCAGTTAGTCTTACCTTTAAATTGTTAAAAAATAATGGGTGGGCCACAATATAATCATTCTGCATATGGTCATGCTCTATGAGGCTAGTCCGAATTAAAAAAACAATAATTTAGAGATGAATAAAGCAACTTTACAGGAAATTGAAGCACGGTTTGACAATGATGTAGAACGTTTTTCAAATTTAGAAACAGGCCAAGCGACCACAGTTGATGCGGTTTGGAACATGGAGCTGATTACAGATGCCATTGCAAGTGTTTATCCAAATGCAAAAAACATATTGGATATTGGATGTGGAGCAGGAAATTACGATGTTAAGTTATTACAAAAACTGAAATCTAATCCAAATTTTAGTCTTGTAGACTTAAGTCAACCCATGTTAAATAGAGCACAAGAGCGTGTAAGTGCGCTGACAAAAGGAGAAATACAGTTGATAAAGGGAGACTTTAGGGAAGTTTCCTTGGAAGAGGAAAAATTCGATGTCATTATTGCTACTTCGGTTTTACATCACTTACGGGATGACGAGGATTGGTTAATCACTTTTAAAAAGTTATTCCGTCTGCTAAAATCGGGTGGAAGTGTATGGATTTTTGATTTGATAGAACAGAATAACGTTTATCTCCAAGAGCTAATTTATAAGGAGAAATATGGTGAATATTTAACTAAATTGAAGGATGAGGAGTATCGTGATCATGTTTTTGACTATATTAAACATGAGGATACGCCGAGATCCCTGGTTTACCAGCTCAATTTATTGACCGATGTTGGTTTTAACAATGTGGATGTTTTGCACAAGAATTTATGTTTCGCCTCGTATGTAGCCTTTAAATAGCGGGTTGTATAAATAGGGCTTTAATAAATAAGGCGATACGGGGAGTATCGCCATAAAATCACACTAACTATTAAAAACCCTATAGGACTAGGAATTTACATATTCAATAAACCAATTTCTGTCTTATCCCACGCTCTTCCAACATTATTCCCAATCACATGTGAGATGTCAAATAAATAATAAAATGTAATTATTGAGGTCAATACTTTAAAAAAAACAAGCATTTCCATTGGTTTACGTAAAGATATATCTTTATTTTTTAAATACAAATAAAAATCATGAAAATTGAAAAATTATTATTATCTAATCCTTTTCAAGAATTCCTTCCACGCGATTTGATCTGTTTTGAAGGTTAGATCTTCAATGAGAACCGATTCAATTGGCACCCATCGAAACGATTGAAGTTTATTGTCTTCGGGTTTTTGATCCGGATCAAAATCGAAAGCGGTGTTCGTAGTTCTGATTTGAATTGGTGAAGTATTCTTAACCTGATAGTAAATGGATATTATCTGACTATCATTGAAGCTTGATTTCTCATAAAAGTCAGTAGTATAAATGTGCTTAACGACAGCAACTTCAAAATTACACTCTTCCTGATACTCCCGGATCAAAGCGTCCAATAAACCTTCTCCATATTCTAAGCCCCCGCCGGGGAATTTGGTAAATGAAACATTTTCCGTCCTTTCATCACTGATCAACACCTCTTGTTTTTCATTGATCAATATACCGTACACTCTTACGTTAAATGGAAACATGAGTTAATTATGTTTGTATATATTTAGTTTTTTTATTTATAGTGGCATAAAGCCGTTGTCAATAGCAAGTTCGTCCAATCCGATATACGAATAATGTCTAGGAAGGAACCAGCCTATCGCTTCCATAATGTTCGTAAACTCTTTTTCTGTGCTAAATTGGTTGGCAACGATATTGAATGCTAAATCTTGTGTAGCATTTTCCTCATCTTTATAATTACGTGCCAGCAGCATAATTTTAGCATTCTTTACACCATGGTAATCCAAAAATTCACGTATTTGTGTACGTACTGTTTGTGGAAGAATAGTTTCAGCTGGCTGCCCAACTAATATTTCCTCATCTTTGCCAATAATTGTTGGTGTGTTTTTCTTTGAAAAAATGCTCTCATCCGTGTAAAATTCTTCATTCAGAAAGAAGTTGACCAAATCGCCATAGGTGAACACCCAATCTGGATTTTCATGCTGTGTATTAATTGCAATACCAAAACCCCTTGGTAACACAAAATCTTTTAGTCGATTTTTGATGACGAACGCTTGAAAGTTCTGATCTTTTGGAGCGCTTTCGAGTTGGAAATAAGGAAATCCGTCCGGACCAACAACCACTTCTGTCTCGGCTAATTTTAATGTACATTCAGCAATATTTTTTAAAAATGTATCCCGCCATTCCTCATCCCGATCTTCAAAAGGAATCTCCATCAGACTATTCACGATGATAGTTTTTTCCAGGTCTCCTAGACGGTTATCATCTCCGTTGTTACTATCATCAAATAAATGTATTGTATTCATCTCGAATTGTGATTTTATGATTTTCAAGTAAAAGTAAAAGAATATTTATTAATTAACGACGTTTTCTCGATTTTGAAGAACCTTTCCGCGGATTGGTTTGACTACTAGAAAGCATTTTCTCCCAGCTTAGCAAGTAAGGGTGCTGATCGTCAATTCTAATGTGCCGTTTTAAGGATAGTTGCAATTTGATCCATTTTTCGTTGTCTTCAGCGTCGCAAAACGTGAATGCTTTTCCGTCAGCGTCAGAACGACCAGTCCGGCCAATCCGATGGGTATATAGCTCTGGCGAATCTGGAACTTCGTAATTGATGATCGCTTCCAGATCAGGAAAATCTACTCCGCGTGCCAAGAGGTCTGTTGCAATTAAAACACGTATATCTTTTCGTCTAAACTGAGCAATGATCTCTTCTCGTTTTTGCTGCGACTTATCACCATACAAAGCCAAACAAGAAACACCATTTCGGTTTAAAGCAGTTTCAATCCGTTCGACTCCTTGCACCGTTCGCGTGAAAACGATGACCTGTCGTGAAATCCTGTTTTCAAGCAGATGGCTCAATAAACTCTTTTTATCATTCTTGTCGACATAAAATACAGATTCCTCTATTTGACCTTTTTTTAAGGCTGTATCAATAATGATCTCGACCGGGTTGTTTAACTTTTTTCGAACAATTTTTTCGATTTCGGCGGTTTTTGTGGCTGAACTAAAAATAGATTGTCTTTCAGCAGGCAATTTATTGATGATTTTGTTGATATCCGCCGCAAAACCGAGATCAAGCAATTGATCGAATTCATCGATCACCAAGGTATCTATCCTCTCTAAATCAATAATTCCCTGATCCAGAAAGTCCAGCAAACGACCCGGAGTCGCAAGGATCATATGCGCTTGAGGATAAACGTCCAATTGACTTTCATAAGTTCCACCGCCATAAAAGCTGGCGATGATCAAATCCATACCTTCGATAAAATTCGTTATGCGCTGTTGGGTTTGAATACAAAGTTCCCGTGTTGGGAGCAGTACAAGTACAGATGGACGGGCAGCGGTAACTTTAGTTTGTAAACGTTGAATAATTGGGATCGCGTAAGCCTCAGTTTTCCCCGTTCCGGTCGGTGCAATCGCTAAACAATCCCTGCCCTCTAAAATGGCTGGTATAGCTCTTTCTTGAACAGGTGTAAGCGAAAAAAGCTTTCGTTTTTCAAGATTAGCGCTAAGGAATTTATCGAGTTTTAGTGTTGAAAAATTCAAAATAATGAATATAAAATCCAAAAATAGAAATTAAAAAGGACAAAGCTGATTTTACGTCGTTATAGGTATTAAAAAATCTATGTAAATTAGGAATTTTTATCAAAAAGTACTAATTTGATAAATTAGAATATTCTATTTCAAATAAGGACTGTCGATTGTCAATTTATTTGACAAACACCAATTATATAGAATAATATTTTTGTTAAATTTGTTGAAACAAAAAAGAATATGTTTGATACTACATTTGACCAAAACAATGAATCTATTTCCACTTTGAGCTTTGATGAGTTCAAAAAGATTATTGTGAATGATTATCGAACTGCCTTGGAAAGTCGTTACGTAAGTTTATTGGGACGTAAAGAAGTGCTTACAGGTAAGGCTAAGTTTGGTATTTTTGGCGATGGAAAAGAATTGGCACAAATCGCGATGGCTAAAGTTTTCAGAAATGGAGATTGGCGATCGGGATATTACCGTGACCAAACATTTATATTTGCTTCAGGCATCAGTGATGTATACCATTTTTTCTCTCAACTGTATGCCCACCCCGATGTAGAGGCAGATCCTTCTTCTGCAGGAAGACAAATGAATTGCCATTTTTCGACACGTGTTGTGGATGATCAGGGAAACTGGTTGAACCAAATGACTCAAAAAAACTCGTTTTCAGATATTTCGACAACAGGAGGGCAAATGGCAAGGCTGCTAGGGCTGGGCTTGGCTTCCAAATTGTATAAGCAGAATAGAAATTTGGATTACCTGTCTTATTTTTCAAATAAAGGAAACGAAGTTGCATTTTGCTCGATCGGCAATGCTGCTACTTCTGAAGGTGTATTTTTCGAAGTCATTAACGCAGTAGGGGTTCACCAGATTCCGACCGTGATTTCCATTTGGGATGACGGATATGGTATATCTGTACCTAACGAAATTCAAACAACAAAAGGAGATATTTCAGAAGTGCTTCAAGGATTTCAGAAGGAAGAATTGACCAATGGGATTGAAATATTCAAAGTGAGAGGATGGGATTATGCGGGATTATGTGAAACTTATGAAAAGGCTGCCCATATTGCTCGCGAGAAACATATTCCTTGTTTGATCCACGTGACCGAGCTGACACAGCCCCAAGGGCATTCTTCTTCAGGTTCACATGAGCGTTATAAATCTAAGGAAAGATTACAATGGGAGACTGACTTCGATTGCATTGCAAAAATGAAAGACTGGATAATAAGTTCGGGAATCGCCACTTTAGAAGAGCTTGAACAACTGGATCAACAGGCTAAAGATCATGTTCGTCAAGAACAGAAGCGAGCCTGGACTGATTATATCAAAACGTTGAGCCTGGAGGCAAAGGAAGCCATAGATTTACTTCAGGGTATTCCAAACGAACGCGCCGATTTTGCTTCCAAAAAATTGCAATCGATGGTTGAACCTTCTTTAAAAGAGGTGTACGGTCAGGTCCGCAAGGTGCTGCATGAACTGAAAGGACAGCATAGTGAGCAACGTCAGCAATTATTAAGTTGGTACAAAGAAAAGCAGAAGGTTAATAAGAAACGTTATAACTCTAAGTTGTTTACAGCTGGTGTCGATTCTCCTGCCCATGTAAAGATTGTTCCTGCTTTGTACAGTGAAGAGGCTAAAGTTGTCGACGGCCGTGAAGTCCTCAATTTGTGCTTTGAGGAGAACTTTAGACGGGACGAAAGGCTGTTGGCTTTCGGAGAGGATGTGGGTAAAATTGGAGATGTAAATCAAGGTTTTGCAGGATTACAGGAAAAACTTGGCGTACATCGTGTATTTGATACTGGTATTCGGGAGAATTCGATTATAGGGAAAGGGCTTGGTTTGGCAATCCGCGGGTTTCGTCCGATAGCGGAAATCCAATATTTAGATTACCTAATTTACGGCATTACAGTAGCAAGTGACGATTTGGCAACTTTAAGTTACCGTACCTTTGCTGGGCAAAAAGCACCAGTAATTATTCGTACACGCGGCCATCGATTAGAAGGTATATGGCACTCCGGATCACCGATGTCGGTAATTTTAGGCGCCCTGAGAGGGTTACATGTATGCGTGCCGCGTAATATGACCCAGGCAGCTGGTATGTATAACACCTTGTTCCGCTCAGATGAGCCAGCTATTGTTATTGAATGCCTGAATGGGTATCGTCTTAAAGAACGCTTGCCTGAGAATGTAGGTGAATTTACAGTGCCAATTGGCTATGCGGAATGTATAAGAGAGGGGCATGACATCACGGTAGTATCCTATGGATCCACTTTGCGTGTTGTTGAAGAAGCTGCCATGGAATTGGAACGCTTGGGTATATTTATTGAAATTATTGATGCGCAAACGCTACAGCCTTTTGACAAAGGAAAACTTTGTGTTGAATCTTTGAAAAAAACAAATAAACTACTTGTTGTGGATGAGGATGTGCCAGGTGGGGCTTCAGCCTTTATCTTACAAGAGGTGTTAGAGAAGCAAAATGGCTATTATCTATTAGACAGTCAGCCGCGAACACTCACTGCCAAAGCGCATCGTCCACCATACGGCTCTGACGGAGATTATTTTTCAAAACCATCTTCTGACGATGTCGTCGAGATGGTCTATTCAATTATGCATGAAGCTAACCCAGAAAAATATCCATCTATGTTTTAATAGATGGATATTTTTCTGGGTTTATTTAATCCTAGCGTTGGAATGAAATCTCTTATCAGCTGAATATACTTGCAGCACCGATCATTGCCGCTTTTTCGCCAAGTATGGCCGTGTAAATTTGGAACTTTTCAAATTCTTTTCGATCCGCGATAAAAATAGGTAGGGCTTTTGCAATATTGCCACCGACAATAAATAGTTCAGATGAATGTTTCTCTGAGAAAAACTGCATAAAATCAAATAGATGTTTAGCATATTCATCTTTGATGATTTGAAACTCCGCAGTTTCCCTGTAATGATCTAAAATTTCTTTCAGTCCGGTCACATCCTTACCTGCTATCTCTTTGAAACGTTTTACGAACCATCGTGTGACCAGAAATTCCTCAAAGATACAATCTTCATAAGGGCTATTCCATAGAGCCGCATCAAAAGCCTTCTCGCCTTTATTCCAAACCGCAGATCCAAGTCCAGTCCCCAATGTAATTCCTAGTATACGCTTATTCGTTTGAAGTTGTTGTACGAATATTTCACCTTGTAAGAAAGCCGCTGCATCATTGATAAAGTGAATAGACATAGGGGAAAGTCCTAGTTCATTACCTAGCAGAGTTTTAATATCTTGGTCGTAAAGATGGTCGTATTTGCTTTGTCCTTGTATCTTTGATATTCCATTTTCGTAGTCAAATGGTCCTGGCATGGCAATTCCGATGAATTGAACAGGAGCAGGAGAGGTGGCTATGGTATCACTGATGGCTGATGCCCAGGTTTGTAAAATCGTTTTAGCATCTCCTTGAGAAAAAACGTGGTTTCTGGCCACGTTTTCTAAGTATATATTCCATTGTTTTGTGTCAATGATACAGGCAGAAATATGTGTGCCTCCAATATCAACACCTACGACATAATTATCTTGCAGCATGTTTGTAACTTTGATTTTTAAGTAGATGATCCGCGATTACAAGTGCCGCCATAGCTTCCACAATAATTACTGCTCTCGAAACAACACAAGGGTCATGTCTTCCCTTGCCACTAGCAATAGCAGGGTTGCCATGGACATCTACCGTTTCTTGATCTCTCATGATAGTGGCAACAGGCTTAAATGCTACTTTGAACGTAATATCCATACCATTTGAAATCCCGCCCTGAATACCTCCAGAGAAGTTGGTATGGGTGTGCACTCGAGTTAAATCATGGTCATCTGCTACAAATATATCATTATGTTCGGAACCTCGCAACTCTGATCCAGCAAAACCTGAACCATATTCAAAACCATGTACAGCATTGATGCTCATCATTGCCTTGGCAAGATCCGCATGTAGTTTATCAAAGACTGGTTCGCCTAAGCCCACGGGGACATGTCTGATGACAGCCGATATCCGTCCACCAACAGTATCACCAGCTTTTCTGATCGAATCGATAAATTCAACCATTTCATTCGCTGTTGCTGGATCCGCGCAACGTGCGATGTTGGATTCCCGTAAATCAAGAAGGCTCTTTAGATCTTTTGTATCCACATTTGGAGCTTCAATAGTACCAACTCCAGAAACGTGGGCAAAGATTTCTATACCAAATTGTTTTAGAAAGCTCTTCGCTACAGCGCCCGCAGCGACACGGGCTGCAGTCTCTCTTGCAGAAGAACGTCCTCCACCACGATAGTCACGGATACCATATTTCATCTGGTAGGTGAAATCAGCATGAGAAGGTCTGAAAATATCTTTGATATGTGTGTAATCTTTCGAACGCTGATCTTCATTTGGAATGACAATCGCAATAGGTGTACCTGTTGATTTTCCTTCGAATACACCGGATAATATTTGTGCTGTATCACTTTCTTTCCTCTGCGTCGTGATTTTGGATTGACCTGGTTTTCGTTTGTCGAGCTCAGACTGGATAAAATCCTCGTCTATTGTTATATTTGAAGGGCAACCATCAATAATTACACCGATAGCTTTGCCATGTGATTCGCCAAAAGTGCTGATTCTGAATAAGTCGCCAAATGAATTTCCTGCCATAAAAATTAAATTTCAATAAACTTAGATAAATTTGCTTTTATATGCAATTGTAAAGCTTGAGAAGGGATTCAAATTTGTGGATTTTTCTCGTCTATTAGTCCTTACTGATTGCATTCATTATTTTGTTCAAGGCGAAAAGCCTGTTGGGGTATAATAGGTGGAAACAGGGATTATGTTGATTTAATCCCTGTTTTAATATGCTATTCAATGACAAAAGCTTGCGCCTGTAAATGATTCCAAAAATCAGGATATGATTTTTCTACAACTTGAGGTTCAGCAATCTTAATCTGGTCGAAAACTAATGCCAGTGGTGCGAACGCCATCGCCATGCGATGATCTTCGTAAGTATCGAAAGTAACCTCTTCAGGCTGATATACCTGCGCTGTTTTCAGATGGTAGGTATCGCCATCTTCAATTAGCTCGGCTCCAAATTTAGCAATTTCCTTTTGTAGTGCCGCGATACGGTCAGTCTCCTTAATTTTTAAGGTCTCCAAGCCCGTAAAAGATGCATCTCGTTTTAACGCAGCCGCTACAACAACTACAGTTTGTGCGAGATCGGGACATTCTTTAAAGTTAAATAAGCTTACATCCGAACCGATTACCTTTTTATTTAAGTGTAATCCGTCCGATTCAAAGCTCGATTGTACACCAAAATGCTCCATAATGCTTATAATGGCAATATCACCCTGTAAGCTGTTTTTTCTTAATCCGGGCAATACGATCGATGCGTTTGCATCTGCTAGTGCGACGATAGCGTACCAATAGGAAGCAGCGCTCCAATCTGGCTCGACATATATTGTTTGTTTCTCAAATGCCTGCGGCGCAATTTTAATCGCATTGTTTTTCCATTCATGCTGAATCCCGACACTTTTCAGCATATCCAAGGTCATTGATACATAAGGTCTGGAGGTTAATTCACCCTCAATCTCTAAAGTAAGCCCTTTTTTTAATGCAGGTGCAATTAATAAGAGGGCTGATATATATTGGCTGCTGATATTACCTTTAATCTTGACGCGGTCTTTTTCTTGAAACAGCCCGCCCTCAATTTTCAAAGGAGGGTATCCGACTTTCTTGTCATAGTGGATGTCTGCACCAATTTCTTTCATGGCATCAACTAATATACCTATAGGACGCTGTTGCATGCGTTCAGTACCTGTAAGGATAAAATTTCCTTTGACAAGGTTGAGGTAAGCCGTTAAGAATCGCATGGCCGTTCCCGCTGGACCGATGTCAATTGTGTTGAATCCTGGTTTCGGATCTGAAGCAATTTGTAGCACACGGTTTAACGTTACCGTATCTGCAGCTTCAGAAAGGTTGGCTATTTCAACTTGTCCTTTACTCAATGACTGGATAATAAGAGCACGGTTGCTCTCAGATTTTGAACCTGTGAGTTGAACCGTACCCTGTATTTTTTTTGAAGGATGCGTCAGCGTGATGACTTGTTGATTCATTATGCTTCTGCTGTTGGTTGTTCCTGAGTGTTCATGACCACATTTTGTTTGCGAATAGATTCGTTGTGAATCAATTCGAGGAATTTTGTCGCAAACTCACTTCCCAACGAAAGCGCCTCTGCTAATTTGGTGCGTTTTTGAACAATCTCATCCCAACGGTTAACTTGCAAAATTGTCACGTTGTTATCGCGTTTGTATTCACCTATTTTCTCCGCTATTTTCATGCGTTCACCAATTTTTTGGATGATCAAATCATCTAATTTGTCGATGTTGCTACGCAATTCTGCTAATTTATCTTCGAAGGAAGGATTGTCAGAAGCTGCTTTACGTAACGTCAAGTGGTCGATCAACTCGGCCAATGCAGCTGGCGTTACTTGTTGTTTTGCGTCAGTCCAAGCGACAGATGGATCAATATGTGATTCGATGATCAATCCTTGCATATCCATATCCATTGCTTTTTGTGCGATGTATGGTAACAATTCGCGGTTTCCACAGATGTGGCTTGGGTCGTTGATGATCGGTAGATTAGGACAAGCAGTTTTTAACTGAATCGCTAAATCCCACATTGGTTCATTACGGAATGCTGTTTTCTCGTAAGAAGAGAAACCTCTATGGATAGCACCTAATTTTTTGATACCAGCACGGTTGATACGTTCCAATGCACCGATCCACAACGATAAATCTGGGTTTACAGGGTTTTTAACAAATACTGGAATATCTACACCTTGTAAAGCATCAGCAATTTCTTGCACGGTAAATGGATTGGCAGTTGAACGTGCACCTACCCATAGTACATCCACACCAGCAGCCAAAGCTTCTTCCACGTGTTTTGCTGTAGCAACTTCAGTAGCTGTGAATAAACCTGTTTCTTCTTTCGCTCTTTTCAACCACTCCAAACCAATTGAACCGATACCTTCAAATTCTCCCGGACGAGTACGTGGTTTCCAGATACCAGCACGTAAAATATTTACTTTTCCGGTATTTGCCAACAAATGCGCTGTTGATACCAGCTGCTCTTCTGTTTCTGCACTACAAGGGCCTGCGATAATTAAAGGTTTGTCTCCTGTGTCCAACCAAGATTTTAAAGGAGTGATGTCTAATGTATTTTTCATGTTAAGTTTGATTATCTATTTTAATATTGTATGCGTAAATTGTTAATTATAGTTTTTCGTTTTTGACATACTCGCCCATAATATTGAAATTGACACTATGTTTGAGTACTTTACGTATTGCTGCTTCGTAGTCTGTTTGTTTTTTCCATTCTACGTCAACGAAAAAATCATATTCATTGCGTTTTCCGATTACCGGCATTGACTGAATTTTGCTCAAGTTGATATTCTGTTCGGCAAAGCATTGTAAAATAGTCGCCAGAGATCCTACTGTATTTCCTGTTTGGAATGATAATGACGCTTTATTGGCATTCTTATGTTCGACAACCTCATTAGATAATACGAGGAAACGCGTTGCGTTCTTTTTATTGGTTTCGATTCTCTTTTCTAATATTTCAAGACCATAGATTTCAGCGGCCAATGTCCCAGCGATTGCAGCAGTATCCGTTAATTTTCGCTCCGCAATCATTTTCGCAGTTGCAGCGGTATCAGATCCCTCGGTTATACGTACACCTTCAAGTTCAGAAAGAAATTCTTCACATTGGCGAATGGCAATTGGATGCGATTCGATGTGTTTAATATCCTTTAATTTAACGCCTGGCAATACCATGAGATTCTGTTGGATGTTTAGGTAAACTTCACCAGTAATATGGAACTTGTAATCTCTTAATAAATTATAATTCGGTAATAGACTTCCTGCAATTGAATTTTCGATCGCCATAACGATATAGTCGACTTTTCTTTGCTTCAGCAATTCACAAGTTTTTTTAAATGAATCACATTCTACAATTTCAACTTCTCTTCCGAAAAATTTAAATGCGGCCTCTTCATGAAATGAAGCCTTTGCTCCCTGTATTGCAATTTTTAAACTCATTGTTTTTTTGTTCGCTATGTTGTCTCCAAAAAAAAGAGTCCCGATCATTTGAACCGGGACTCTTCTTGTTTGTATTTTTTATGATTTATACACAATCTAATCCCGGCTCTTATTTTTAAAATAAAAGAAGTTAAAATAGAAATATGTATATGTTCTGTTCATCCTGTTGTTGTTTGACATTTCAAATGTACGAATGTTTTTGAAATATCAAAGAAAAAAATAATTTTTTATTATAAATATTAAGCTAATTTCATGGTTTTTTTATGTGTTTTTATGTGGTTTTCATGATTAAATTTTAGTGGTTTATTTGTGTTCTTTTTAAAGCGTTTATTTCTATTTAATTATGTTATATTGTTGTTTTTTAATGTTTTAAATTTTTGTCCTGTTGTTTTTCTTCGATGATAAATTGTGTTTTTGTATTGTTTTTTTATGTTAAAAATAGCTTTATTTTTATGTGATTTTTTACTGTTTTTTTATATTAAATTTATGTGTTTTTAATATTAATATTTCCGTTTTTTTTGACTGTTTTGTTAAAAAAGTATTTTACTACCTTTGGACAAACGCTGGATTTTATGCTAAAACGAAGTAATTTTTATGTACGTGTATGTATGATCTGTTTTTTATTGACAGGTTTTACTTTTAAAGGAGAGGAAAAAGAAGCGAGGGTAAAGCGCGTTATCGATGGCGATACCTTTGTCATTGAAAATGGAACCTCAAAAGGGGAGAAAGTTAGGCTGATAGGGGTAGATGCCCCGGAAACGAGGCGGACGGCACGCAAGGAAATCGGTTACTATGGTCAAGAAGCAAAGCAGTATTTAACGGCAATGTTGAATGGAAAAAGTGTTAAGTTAGTCTTTGACATTGGAAAACGGGATCGGTATGGAAGACTTCTTGCCTATGTGTATATTGGAAAGAAATTCGTCAATCGGGATTTGGTTGAACAGGGTTATGCAGTTCCTATACGCTAGCACCAAATGTACAATATGCAGATTTATTTGTAAAATTGGAACGTCAGGCTCGTCAGGAGAAACGTGGCCTTTGGAAATAAATGAATTTTGAATCATGATTTTTGTTTTATTCAGTGTCATCTGTAGCGTAACCGTTGCTGTTTTATTAAAATTGGCAAAACAAAATGGAGTCGAAACCAAACAAGTTATCGTTTGGAATTACCCCATGGCGGTTGCACTGGCTTATTTTGTATTGCAACCGAATCTAAAATCGCTCGTATGGGATGCTATGCCGGTTACGTTGTATACGATTCTGGCGATATTACTTCCAGGGATGTTTGTTTTTATAGCTTTGTCCATTCGCTATGGTGGTTTGGTCAAGACAGAGATTGCACAACGCTTATCGTTGTTTATTCCCTTGCTTGCATCATTTTTCTTCTTTCATGAAAAAATGGAGGGACATAAGATGCTCGGAATAGCCCTTGGTTTATTGGCTATCCTATGTTCTATTGGCTGGCAAAAAAATGAGCATAGTGGCTCGATGGGAGATAGTCGTTATAAAGCGCTTTATCCATTATTGGTATTTATCGGTATGGGCATAATTGATATCCTCTTCAAACAGGTCGCCTTGCATGTTAATATACCTTATATCAGTTCCATGTTTATTATCTTTGTGATGGCGATGTTTATTGCAATGGTGCTGTTGCTGTATTTCCTTTTTGTGGAAAAGCAACGTTTTTCAAAGCAAGCTGTGGGATATGGATTGGTTTTGGGCGTATTTAACTTCTGTAACATCCTATTCTATATGAAAGCGCATCGTGCCCTACCAGACAATCCATCAGTCGTATTTACTGGGATGAATATTGGTGTGATCTCATTGGGCGCTCTAATTGGCGTCTTATTTTTTAAAGAAAGGTTATCATTATTGAATTATCTAGGCATAGCGCTTTCTATTGTTTCAGTTTTAATCATAGCATATCTATGAGTTTATTTGAAGATACTTACCGGACTATTGATGCAAAATACGAGGGAATTTTTAGAGATAAGGGCAGTAAATTTATTGCTTATGCTTTTCCATTTAAATCCGAAGAGCAATTAAAAGATCTGATTTTGGAAGTGAAAGCGATTCATCCGAAAGCGAGACACCATTGTTGGGCTTATCGTCTCACGCCAGATCGTGCTGTCTTTCGTGTGAATGATGATGGAGAACCGTCGGGAACAGCAGGACGCCCAATTTTAAATGTGCTATTGTCTATGGATGTCACCAACATTACTGTGATTGTTGTACGATATTTTGGCGGTACATTGTTGGGCGTGCCAGGTTTGATTAATGCCTACAAATCGGCCACCCAAGACGCTTTGAACCAAGCAGAAATTATCGAGCGTACAGTGAATGACCATTATGGTATTACCTTCGATTACCTCCATATGAATGATGTTATGCGGATAATTAAGGAAGAAGGCGTAGGAGTTGAAAAACAGGAATTTGACAATCAATGTTATTTGGAGTTTGAAGTCCGAAAAACGCAGGTCAATCGAATTGTTGATCGGTTCACTAAAATTGAGGGCTGTCAGTTAACTTATTTATATACGCTATGATTAACGAATCGGAATTAGTTTTGAATGCAGATGGCAGTATTTATCATCTGAATTTGTTGCCAGAAGACCTGGCCAATACCGTAATTACTGTAGGCGATCCAGACCGGGTGGCGAAAGTTTCGGCGCACTTTGATCGCATTGAACTCAAAAAGGGGAAGCGTGAATTTATTACACATACCGGGTATTTGGGGAATAAACGGCTGACCGTAATATCCACCGGTATAGGTACGGATAATATAGACATCGTATTAAATGAACTGGATGCACTTGCAAATATTGATTTTGCCAGCAGAACCGTCAAGTCCGTGCTGACCTCGCTGGATATAATACGCATCGGAACTTCAGGCGCTGTACAACAAGATGTAGAAATGGGAACTATTTTGGCCTCTTCTTACGGTATAGGTCTTGATGCCTTGATGAACTATTATGAGGGTACTTATAACGATGAGGAAAAAGAGCTTGAGGCGGAATTAGGTAGGCATTTTTCGGCATTGAACTTGCAGCCTTATGTTGCCAAAGGGAGTAGAAGTCTTCAGGAACAGATAGCTTTTGATCTTCCCAAGGGGATCACATTAACCGCACCAGGTTTTTATGCACCACAGGGGCGTAATTTGCGGGCGAATAATAGCATTCCTAATTTTTTGAGTTTAGTAAATTCTTTTCATTACAAAGCGCTACGCTTAACTAACCTGGAGATGGAAACCGCCGGTATTTATGCATTGGCCAATCTATTTGGACATCAAGCTTTATCCATCAATGCTATTTTGGCAAATAGGGTGAACGGCCATTTTTCCGCTACGCCCGAACAAGTAGTCGATAAAGCTATACAGCTCGTTCTAGGACGCATTTAACTCTTTTTGGAGAACAACCTTGTGCAATAGACGGTTCGTGACGGATGCAATAAAAGAGTGGATGTTGTAGAAAAGATTCAAATCGAAAAGGAATTGTCTTAGACAATTCCTTTTCGATTTGAATCAAATTTAAGCATGATGAACAGCAAGATCGTGAAACTCCACAAAGATGAACCTCCGTAGCTGATAAAAGGTAGTGGTATCCCGATAACGGGTACAATACCTATTGTCATGCCGATATTGATAAACAAGTGAAAAAATAGAATAGAGGCTACACCATAAGCATATATCCTGGCGAAGGCCGAACGCTGTCGTTCGGCAATGTGAATAATGCGTAACAGTAGCGTAAGATAGATTAGTAATAAGGTAACCGATCCGACAAAGCCCCATTCCTCTCCAACCGTACAGAAAATAAAATCTGTACTTTGCTCAGGTACGAAATTATATTTTGTCTGGGTTCCCTGTAAATAACCTTTTCCCAAAAGCTGTCCCGATCCAATTGCAATTTTAGACTGATTCAAATTATAGCCCTTTCCCTTAGGATCTTCCATTTTGCCTAAAATGATGTCAATACGATCACGTTGATGTGATTGTAAGACATGATCATACACGAGGTCTACACAGAGAATAAATACTGCACATGCCGCAAAAAGTATACTGAGATTAATAATGTATTTCCTTCTCTTGCGGTAGTTCCACATCACGAGGCCAATGAGTAATGCCAAAACCAAAATAAGTATCCATGGATTGACCAATAAAGCAAGTACGAAAAGCAAAATGCAGAGACCTCCAAATATCAGAAGTTCATTATTCACATAGCCCTCCCGGTAGAACACAAAAATCAACGAAAAGAATGCGAGGGCAGATCCAGTATCGGGTTGTAACATCACCAGAAATACAGGAAATAATACTATACCGGCTCCCATAGCTAAAGTTTGCATCGTTGGAGCTTTATTGCTTTGAGAACTTAAAAAGTTGGCCAGCAACAGGCAGGTAGAAAGTTTCGCAAACTCCGAAGGCTGTAAGCGGAAAAAACCGAGGTCGATCCAGGCCTGGTTTCCACCAACATTTCGTCCGACGACCAACACGATCACAAGCAATACAGCAGTTATACCGTAAAATATTGGTGAGGCTGAGCTGAAAAATTTAGCGTCTATGATCAAAATGGACACCCCCAAGATAATAGCGGAAACAAGATATAAAGACTGTTTTCCATAATTCGTACCCAACGTAAAGAAATTGGGAAGTTCGGGGTTAAACACAGCCGCGCGGATATTGAATAAGCCGATTAAGCATAGCGCAAGCCAAAGGGTTATGGTCAGCCAGTCTATCTTTCCAAAGAAACTTGTTTTTTGATTATTCATATCTTCTCTTTATCTCGCTATGGTGAACAATTGTTTCTTTTGGTTTTGTCAAAGCGGCCAGCTGCCGTTTAGATTTTAACGTGTCCGTTTTGGATTTAACTGAGTCCGTTTTTTTTACATCCTTAGAAGCCTTTGGATCCACCACTTTTTTAGGCGCAGGAAGAAAATTTGCATTATAGATGCGGTCCTGGATATACTTAGGGGCAGTGATGGTGTCTTTGAGGTATTTCTCGACCATCATACTGGCAATAGGTCCTGCCCATGTCCCACCATAACCTGCATTTTCAACAAAAACAGCAATGGCGATTTTAGGATTTTCCCGCGGCGCAAAAGCAAAGAAAACAGCATGGTTTTCTCCATGCGGGTTCTGAGCCGTACCTGTTTTTCCGCACATTTCAATACCCGGAATACGATTGGACCAAGCTGTTCCTTCAGGTGTATTGACAGCATCGCTCATGCCCTGAATAACTACAGGATAGTATTTTTCATCGACACCGGCACTGATTTTTTCCGTGAATTCCTTCTTGGCAATTTTCTTTTCTCCAATTCCTTTAATCAAATGCGGTCTGTAGTAAAATCCTTTATTAGCAACGATAGCCATGATATTGGCCATTTGCAATGGCGTTATTCCCATTTCCCCTTGTCCGATGGATAAAGAAATGTTAAAACTTGAACGCCATTTATCGTTACCGTATCGTTTGGTATAAAAATCTGATGTCGGCAATAAACCTGGTTTCTCTCCGGGTAGATCAATGCCCAATTTATGACCAATTCCAAACTGCGTCACTGCATTGCGCCATAAATCATAAGCTTTAGGTCCCGAAAGGCCACGTCCATCAATCATTTTGGCATACGTAAAACCATAATAAGTATTGCATGATACGGCTACCGATCGCTGTAAAGTAGTTGATCCATGATAGTGGGTACAGCCCATCCATCCACGTCCACCACCATAACTGTATCCATGCGGGCAGAAGAATACCGTATTGCGATCAATCACACCCGCTTGTTGCGCAGTCAATGCAGATACTACCTTAAATACAGATCCGGGTGGGTAAGAAGCTTGAATAGGACGGTTAAACAGCGGTTTCGTTTCATCCTTTAATAATTTCATATAATTATTGCCAGATTGTCGTCCCACCATCATGTTTGGATTATAGCTCGGGCTGCTGACATAAGCCAAGATTTCACCCGTTGCAGGCTCGATAGCGACTATGGATCCCAATTTATTTTTCATCAGGTTTTCCCCTAGAATTTGAAGGTCTTTATCCAAAGAGGAAACCAGCCCTTCCCCTGCAACAGCGAGGGTGTCGTATTTTCCCTCCATAAATACACCCTTGGGGCGATTCAGCGCGTCGACCATCAAATTGTTAACACCGCGTTTCCCACGAATGAGGTCTTCATAGGAACGCTCTACGCCGCTGCGGCCGATATAGTCACCGCTGCGATAAAATCCATTGGAACGTTCAATATCCTTGTCATTTACCTCACTGACATAACCCAAAAACTGAGCCGCTATGCTATCGGGATAACTTCTGATTGTTCTCTTCTGCACATAGAAACCCCGAAATTGATATTGATACTCCTGATATTGGGCCCATGTCCGTACAGAAAGCTGTTTTTCAAAAATAGATGCACGATAAGGCGAATGTATTCTAGCCTTTTCCATCCGTTTGATAAAGCCTTCTTTATCGATATCTATCAATTTGCAAAACAGTGCCGTATCAATTTCTTTTACTTCACGAGGGGTGACCATAAGGTCATATACCGGTTCGTTCTGAACCAGCACCTTTCCTTTCCGGTCCAATATAACGCCTCGCGCAGGGTACACAATGACCTTGCGCATCACATTACTGTTGGCAGAGTGTATGTACGAATCGTCTATGATCTGTAAATAAAATAAGCGGGCCATCAGCGTCAATGTGATGGCGATAAAGATTCCGGAAACGACGTACTTGCGCGCAAAAAAACTGTTCATAGAAATAAATTTCTATCCATCGATCTACTATAACCGATCTTTCTTTTTATAGAATAATATGCTAAATAATAGCATGATAATTACCGTAAATATACAACTTAAAACGATACTCAATAAGGTGTATTGGAGGTGTTGGAAGGAAAAAGATTCTAAGAGATACAAAAATGTATGATGAATCAATGTTCCGAAGAAGATATAAGAAAAGAACCAACGGATATTCATGAATCCCAACATTGGGGTGAAAAAAGACTCGCGTTCTTCCACTTCGAGTGTAATTTTCATGAAGAAAATTCGGAAAGCAGCTAATGCCACACAGGCCGCGGTATTGATGCCTAGAGTATCATAAAAAGAATCTACGGTAAGTCCAGTTAGAAATGCGATCAAATAAACCAAAAAATTAGGCGTTCCCGTTGGGAGCAAAAAAACAAATAAAATGTAAGGAAATGCCGCGACCAGATTGTAGTAACCAATGTTTTGAAATAGGAAAACTTGCATGCCTATCAACACGATAAATCGAATAATATTAAATATTAAAATCCTAGCCATTGTCCTTTGTCGATTCTTCTAGTGTTTTTAATTCGTTATTTAACAGGTCTTTTACAACGTACACATGCTGTAAGTTGGAGAAGTTGGTACTTAAAAGTATTCTAAGATCTAAAAAAGCATCTCCAGAGGAGATACCCGTCTGAATGACAGTCCCAACAAAAATCCCTTTTGGAAAGTGGCCCGAATACCCCGAGGTATATACTTTGTCTCCCTTGTTGACTTTAATGTGATTTGGGATTTCCTTCACCATTGCCGCGCGATAGTCCATGCTATTTCCCCATACCAACGAACCAAATACTTCAGTATGACCGAGGGTAACCGATATTCTCGTGTCAGGATGCAACAAGGATTGAACCGTCGAGAAATGAGGTGAGACATTTAAGACAATACCTACTACGCCATTGGGGGCGATCACACCCATTCCGCGCTCGATACCATCTTTACTACCTTTATCGAGTGTAATTGTATTTGCTTTTTGGTGAATGCTGTTGTTGATGACATTCGCAATAATAAATTCATAACGCCCAAATTCGCTGCTATCAATAGGCGGTACAGGACCGATGTTGACGCTGTCCGTTGACCGATAGGCCTGCAAGTCCTTTCTCAACTGCGCATTTTCTCTTGCGAGCGCATCGTTAGTTTCATCGAGGTGAAGGTAGCTTTTCCAGGAATTGACTTTCGCATAGAGGCCTCCGATGATACTATTCGAAGAATTTAAGACCGAATTACGTTGGAAGGAATTATTGGTGATGACCAAAAATAAAGAGAATCCAAAAAAGAGGATAAACCAAAAGAATGCATTATATCGTCTTAGGAATAACCAAAGGTTTCTCATTTTTTAATGTGGGTATTTAATAAGCAAGCGATATAATAGTTTTGCATATTATATCGCTCTTTAATAAAATATTGTTATTAATTATCGAACGGTTAGGATTGCATCAGAAATTTAAATCGTCCGATATTTTTTAGTGCAATACCAGTTCCTCTTACGACAGCGCGTAATGGATCTTCAGCAATGTGCACCGGAAGTTTAGTCTTAGCTTGTATACGACGATCTAAACCGCGTAATAATGCACCACCGCCAGTTAGGTAAATACCTGTTTGATAAATATCTGCTGATAATTCTGGAGGAGTAATTTCTAAAGCTTTTAAGATCGCCTCTTCAATTTTCGAGATGGATTTATCCAGACAATGGGCTATTTCGGTATAAGAAACAGTGATCTGTTTAGGAACACCAGTCATCAAATCACGCCCTTGAACAGCAAAATCTGCAGGTGGTTCCTGCAATTCCGGAAGAGCAGCTCCCACTTCAATTTTTATTTTTTCAGCCGTACGTTCACCGATCATGATGTTGTGTTGTCGTCTGATGTATTGAACGATATCAGAGTCAAAGTTATCACCTGCAACGCGAATAGATTGGTCACATACGATACCCGACAAAGCAATGACCGCTATTTCGGTAGTACCACCACCGATATCAATAATCATATTACCCATCGGTTCTTCCACATCAATCCCTATACCTACAGCAGCGGCCATCGGCTCGTGAATCAAATAGACTTCCTTAGCACCAGCAATTTCAGCTGAGTCGCGTACCGCTCTTTTTTCCACCTCTGTAATACCGGATGGAATACAAACAACCATACGAAGTGAAGGGAAAAACCAACTCTTGCCATTATTTACTAATTTTACCATTCCCCTGATCAAATGCTCAGCGGCCGTAAAATCGGCAATTACGCCATCACGTAAAGGACGTACTGTCTTTATATTGTCGTGTGTTTTACCCTCCATCTGCATGGCTTGGCGGCCAATGGCGATCACTTTATTTGTGGTGCGGTCAAATGCAACAATAGAAGGTTCATCCACTACTACTTTGTCATTATGAATTATTAGGGTATTTGCAGTACCCAAGTCAATCGCAACTTCTTGCGTAAACCAATTAAATAAGCCCATCTGCTAATCCTTAAGCTATTTTAAAATAATATGCAAACCTACCAAAAAAAATTAATCTTTTTGAGGTTATACATCAAAAAAAAAGATATTATGAAAGTAAATTCGATCTGGAAAAAACTGTCTTTAAATTTAACGAATATAATCTGTAAATGTTACGTGCTAAGCAAAGTTATTTTAAATTGGATACCCCTAAGAGATGCATAAAACAGGTTTTTTTTGAAATCGTTGGCTGTTAAAACAAAGAATCCAATAAAGAACGTTGGGTTTTGAAAAGTCAGTGGAAGGCTAATGTTGTGATGTGATGAGATACTCAACTAGTGCACCATTATGGCCAGTGGTAAGCTGATTAGAGGGGGGATAAAAAAGACAGCGCCATGATTGTAAGATCATGGCGCTGTCGGGGATATTGATTTATTTCAGCTGGGAAATACTGTTAAAAGACTATTGCACTGTTTCTGCCTGATTCTTTTCCGGAATTGGTTCATCGTACTTGTGGAATATTAAACGTACACCGCTGTTTTTTGTGAAAAATTTAATGGACCAGTTCACAAAAGTAATGAGTTTATTTCTGAATCCATAGATGGACATCAAGTGGACAAACATCCAGGTCATCCAGCCAAAGAATCCATTAAAATGAATTTTTCCCATATCAACTACCGCTTTATTACGGCCTATAGTAGCCATTGAGCCTTTGTCGAAATAATTGAATTTCTCAGTTGGTTGGTTGGAAATTGTTTGAAGGATGTGCTTAGCAACATATGCTCCCTGTTGTTGAGCTACCGGTGCAACACCTGGTAAGCCACGAGGAAGATCATCAGTAATAAACGCCGAAACATCACCAATGGCATAAACACCTGGCATATCGATAACGCGACATTGGTCGTCCGTCTGTATACGGTTTCCGCGCTGAATAATTTCTTTCTTGAAGCCATCAGGATATTGTCCAGCTACGCCGGCACCCCAAATCACGGTTTTTGTCTCAATGCTTCTGCCGTCGGCGAAAGTAATCGAATTACCATCATATCCCGTTACCTGAACATTCAATAACACTTCTACACCTAGATCTTTCAGGTACCTTTCCGAATCTTTGGAAGATTTTTCAGACAGATTGGCCAATACTTTCGGAAGTCCTTCGACCAAGTACACCGACATCTCAGATTTTTTTAATTCTGGATAGTCTTTTTCAAGAACGTTGTTTTTGATTTCTGCGATTGCACCCGAAAGTTCTACACCTGTCGGACCACCTCCGACAATAACGAAGTTCAGATTGGCTTTACGATCAGCCGGATTTTCTATCCGTACCGCCTCTTCCAGGTTCTGTAAAACATAGCTACGAATGTTTAATGCTTCTTGTATGTTTTTCATTGGCAAAGCATATTTCGTGATTTGTTGATTGCCGAAGAAGTTCGTCGTAGCGCCTGTCGCAACGATCAAATAATCATAGTCAAAATCACCAACATCTGTCCTTACAATTTTGGCCGCATTATCTACACTCTTTACGTCAGCAAGTCTAAAGTGAAAGTTGTCTTGGCCTTTGAACATTTTGCGGACAGGGAAAGAAATAGAATCCGCCGAAAGAGTACCCGTGGCTACCTGATACATCAAAGGTTGAAAAGTATGAAAGTTATTTCTGTCCAGCAACAGAACATCAACTTCCTTATTTTTAAGCTTTTTAGCAACTTCAATTCCTCCAAATCCAGCACCAATAATGATTACTCTTGGGAATTTTCTATTTGAACTATTGCTTGGCATATTTTTAATAGTTTGTTGTAAAAATTCGGTACAATCGAATTAAGCTGCAAATATCTTAAATTTTGGTTCAAAAAACTAAAAAATATTTATTTATTGCGCCGATATGTTGTGAATTTTATTGTGAAAAGGCTAAATCTTTCAATCATATGTTTTGTAGATGTTTGATTTTTAGTCTTTTATGTCGGTCTCCTGACGTCTAAAAAAAAGGCTGTTAGTAGTGAAGCCATGGTGTATAAAATACACCATGGCTTCACTACTGCAGTGCGCCTTTTATCTTGATCTTCATGCCGTTGTTGCAATTCTGTAGATAAAGCTGACAGGCGAGCCGACTTTGATCATCAGCATCGGGGAGTGTGTCTAACATATCGAGCTCCTGATCGCTCGCTGAAGCCAGCGATTCTAGACCTTCAATAACCTCAACATGGCAGGTAGCGCATAAAGCCATCCCACCGCAGGTTGCCAATATTTCATATTCTGATGCCCTTAAAATTTCCATCAGTGAAAGATTGATGTCGGTCGGAATCTCCAGCATATTTTCGGTTCCCTCCCGATCAATAACAGTAATGTTAATTAGATTATTATCCATGGCTAGAATGTATTTATACCGTTTACCGTGGTGTATTTGAATGTTAATTTTTGATCTGGGTAGACAAATTTAAAAGCGCTTTGACACATCAGGGCAGCTTCATGATATCCACAAAGAATCAGTTTCAGCTTGCCGGGATACGTATTGATGTCTCCGATTGCGTAAATACGTTCTACATTGGTGGAGTAATCAAAAGTGTTGACCGCTATCGCATTTTTATCGATATTTAATCCCCAGTCTGCGATTGGACCAAGCTTGGGTGTAAGTCCATATAGAGGAATAAAATAATCTGCCTCTGTAGCGATAACTTCTTTGTCTTTATTGGTTGTTTCAACATGGGATAAACTGCCATTGCCATGAATGTTGATCAGACTGTGGGAAAGCAATAAATTGATTTTCCCCTGCTGGGCCAATTTGAACACCTTTTCAGCTGAGTCTGGAGCACCTCGAAAGGAGTCGCTCCGATGTATTAAAGTTACCTGCTGCGCAATGTCTGCGAGGTGAAAGGTCCAGTCAAGCGCAGAGTCGCCACCACCGGCAATAACAATTTTTTTATCCCGGTACTTGGCGGGATCTTTTACCATATAGTCTACCCCTTTTCCTTCATAGAAATGAAGATTCGGAATCTCCGGTTTACGCGGCTCAAAACAGCCCAAGCCCCCGGCGATAACAATAACTTGTGTGTGAACAACCGTATGATCATTAGTTGCCACGATAAAAGAGCCATCGTCCTGTTTAGTAATTTCTTCTACACGTTCACCTAAGGTGAAAGTAGGGTCGAAAGGTTTAATTTGTTCAAGCTGCTTATCGATCAGCTCCTGTGCGGTTATACTTGGATAACCGGGTATATCATAGATAGGTTTGTGTGGGTAAATCTCCGACAGCTGTCCGCCTACCTGAGGTAACACATCAATCAAATGGCAGCGCATTTTTAAAAGCCCAGCTTCGAAAACAGCGAATAGGCCAACAGGTCCTGCTCCAATGATACAGATATCCGTATTTATCATAACTATTCTATATTTAAGTTGTTATATATAGTGTTCAGAATCCTTGTAAAAGCATCGAAATCTTCCGCTGTTAAATTTTCCCAGGCCTTCATACGAATCTCCGCAACAATTGGCGAAAGCGATGCTACTTTTAATTTTCCTTCTTCCGTCAAATGCAAATAAAGACTCCGGCGGTCTGTTTCGTCAATGACCCGTTCAGCTAGATTTTTTTTAAGAAGGATATCAACGATCCGTGTCAATGTTGGCTGGTCTTTTCCGCAGCGTTTCGCCAGTTCCTTTTGCGAAAGCTGATCCGTTTCATACAAAGCCTTTAAAATCGTCCACTGATCCACAGTGATATCAAATCCTTTCTCCGCAAAAGAGGATTGGGCAAATTGCTTTACCTTCTTGGCTGTTTGGTCCAAGATGAAAGAGTAGCGGTCAAATTTTTCGTTTAGCATACAAATATTTAGTGCAACAAATATATTTAAAATATTTAGTGTGACAAGTAATTTGAATGCAATAAAAAAGGGCGTTCGAATGAATGCCCTTTTTTATTTTATCAATATCAGCTATTATGGTCTTACGACTTCAGCTTTTTTAGCAGTATTACCTTCTGCCAAATGCTTTCCTTTGCGTAAATCATATACTGAAGGTGCAGCTAAGATAATCGATGAATATGTACCTACGATAACACCGATTAAGATTGCGAATGAGAATCCACGGATAACTTCACCACCAAATATAAACAATACAGCAAGAACAAACACGATTGTCAATGATGTGATAATTGTTCTACTTAATGTCGAGTTGATCGCATGGTTTACAACATCACCAAGATCTTCATTATGTGCATTTGGTTTAGATACGAATTCACGTAAACGGTCAAATACAACCACTGTATCATTCACCGAGTAAGCAATTACAGTTAATATCGCTGCTACAAAGTGTTGGTCAATATCAAGCGAGAACGGTACGATACCATCCAAGAGAGAGAATAATCCCAATAAAATAATCGCATCGTGGATTGTTGCAATAGCTGCCCCAATTGAATATTCCCATTTATGGAAACGGATCAAGATGTAAGCTGCAACAATGATGATAGAGAATATTGCCGAACTGGTTGCTCTGGACTTGATATCAGTGGCAATACTTGGTCCAACTTTTTGAGACGAAAGGATCTCATGTTTATTGGAAGCATCTACTTTCGATAGACCTTGATTCAATTTGTCCAGCACTTCTTTATCAGCTGCATCAGAAGTTTCTTCAATATGGTAGGTTGTTGTGATACGTAACTGATTGGATGCACCAAAAACTTTTACTTCCGTTGTTTTCTTGAAGATATCATCCAAGTTTGTACGTACAGCTTCCAAGTCTACAGGCTTATCGTAACGAACTGTATAGGTACGTCCACCTTGAAAATCTACGCCTAAACTAAATCCTTTTGTGAAAATAGATGCAGCAGAAATTAACACCGCTACGATAGAGATCGCATAGAAGATTTTACGTTTCTGAACAAATTTGAAATTTGCATTTTGCAAGGTTTTTGCAGACCAAGGGAAAGAGACTTTAATTTTGAAATCTTTCGCCAACATCCATTCAAAGATCACGCGTGTCACTAAGATTGCCGTAAACAATGAAGTAATAATACCCACCATCAACGTTGTTGCGAAACCTAATATCGGACCACTACCAAATAAGAATAGAATGATACCAATTAAGAAGGTTGTGATCTGCGAATCCAGGATGGATGGTAACGCATGTTTGTAACCATCTGCTACCGCCTGACGGATCGATTTACCTAAGCCCAGTTCTTCACGGATACGTTCGTAGATCAAGACGTTCGCATCCACTGCGGTACCCATCGTCAATACGATACCCGCGATACCCGGTAAGGTGAGTACAGCATTTAAGGATGCCAATACCCCCATAATGATAAATACGTTTAATAACACCGCGATGTTTGCTACGATACCTGCTGTATTGTAGTAAGCAATCATAAAGATCATTACGACGATAATACCGATAACAGCCGAGTTAACACCGGCGTCGATGGCAGCTTGCCCCAAAGTAGGACCCACGATGGCTTCTTCAACAATTTTAGCAGTTGTTGGAAGACGGCCAGCTTTTAATACGTTTGCCAAATCTTTCGTGTCTTCTACCGTAAAAGAACCTGAGATTGAAGAACTACCATTCGGAATCTCGCCATTTACAGAAGGAGCAGAATACACCACATTGTCAAGAACGATCGCAATTGCATCTCTGTTTTGAGCCGCTTTTGCGGTAATTTTCTTCCATTCACGTGCACCTTCGCTGTTCATTTGCATACCAACCACGGGTTGATTTTTCTCATCAAAGTTCGCGGTAGCATCGGTAATCACATCGCCTGTTAATACTGCTCCATTGTCCTGTCCTGAGCCTTTAATTGCGTATAAGGATAATTGCTCAGGTGTCTTTTGTTCAGGTTTAACAGCCCATAAAAGTTTTAAGTTTCCGGGAAGAATTGATTTTACCTCAGGACGTTGCAAGTATGCATTTACTTTTGCGGTATCTTTTAACGAAGCAATACCCACCATTGAACCTGGCATAAGTGCCATTTGTTGGTTTTCGCCCATATAAACAGCTGGACGTAAGGCTTCAAATAGTGGATTTTTCTGACCTAGATTTACAGCAGCACTGTCTTTCTTAGCATCTTTTTTACCACCGGTTAGATTAGACAATAAATCATCTGATTTTTTGCTTGTATCTGCTGTGGCATTTGTCGTAGCAGCTGGAGCAGCTTTTAACGTTGATGCTAAAGTTTTATCGATATTTTCCAGTAATGGATAAACTTCTTGGTTAGTATAGGTCTCATAAAACTCCAGTTTTGCGGAGCCTTGAAGCAGGTTACGCACACGGCTTTCATCTTTGACACCAGGTAACTCGATCAAAATACGGTTTGTACCTTGTTGAATTTGAATGTTTGGCGATGCAACACCAAACTTATCGATACGTGTACGAAGTACTTTGTAGGAATTTTGGATGGCATTGTCCGCTTCTTTTTGAAGGAACGATTCAACTTTGGAGTCTGAATCACCAGGTTTAATTAGCGCAGCATTATCTTTTGTTGAAAAGAATGTTGAAAGTGGAGTTGTCGCACCGATGGATTTGTATTCTTCCATAAATAAAGCAACGACTGTTTTTGCACTCGTTTTGCTTTTTGCTACGGCCTGTTCCAACGCTTTGTTGAATTTCTCATCTTTTGGGTTATTTGCCAAATTGCGGATCAATTCGTCCAACGAGATTTCCATGGTTACGTTCATACCACCTTTCAAATCCAATCCCAAAGCGAGTTCATTTGCTTTGGCTTCCCGATAGGTGTATTTTGCAAACCCTAAATTGTACACTACTTCACCTGCCATTGAGTCTAGATAGCTCTTCTCTTTTGCCAAATCTCCCTTGGCAAAATTCTCAGCATCGCGCTCCACATTGCGGGTCACCCAAGTAAATGATAGGGAGTATAGACACGCTAATGACACCACTATCACTAAAAGTTTAATCAGCCCTTTACCTTGCATCGTCTGTTATTAATTGTATTAATTATAATGTTAAATACTGTTTATGTAATTGATAATTAGTTCTTGTTTAATCACATTTTACCAAGAATGGCAAAGGTATAAAATTTTTGTAGAATGAAAAGTTTTATTTATGCCAATTAGGTCAACGGCATAAAAATAGGAGAATTGAAGAAAAAAAGAAATACTTATGCATTTTATTTCATAAAAAAAGGTCCTCCTCATGATGAGAAGAACCTTTTTTTAAGCTATTTGAACTGCTTCTATTATCTTAATGTATATTTGATACCAAATGAAAATGTTGAAGCGTCAAAATCAGAACCATGGTTTAAAGTCCAATTTGGTTTCCAGTCAGCGTGAAGACCGATAGGAGCCGATGGAATTTTAAATTCTAGACCCAATTGCGGTCTTAATCCCACATAAGTGATGTTATCACCAGCGTCTACAAACGTTAATTGTGCACCGACACCTGCGTACCAGCCTAAACCTGGAGCGCCACGGAAAGGTCTTGCATGTTGCCAATCAGCACCAACTGCTACCACATGGTCATCAAACATTACCTGCGCTTGACCATTGTTTGCGCCACCCATTGATTGTTTGTATTGAACCCCCCATAAGTCACCGATCGATCCGTCGAAAACCACACCGATAGCAGCGCGTTGAGGAGATTGAGCTTTTACTTCTTGTGTACCAAATGCTAATGCTGCGACTGCAGCTAATGAAAGTAGTGTCTTTTTCATAATTATCTTATCTTTATATTTTCATTAATTAAAATAACTTTTCGTGTTACCGAAAGCAAATAGCTTGCCAAAAAATAATCGCGTCTGAAATAAAGAAAATGGAATGTTTAATTCATAATGGTTCTAATTTGTCTTTCGATTGTAATTTATATACTTTATTTTTTTATATTACTTATTTTTCTTAAATTTGCCTGGCAAATAGAAAACCCAATACATATTTGCCATGCAATTAGATCCACAAAAATTCGTAGCAGAAGGTCTCACTTACGATGACGTCTTATTAATTCCAGCTTATTCTGAAATTTTACCCCGTGACGTTGATACGAGTACTTCGCTAACAAAAAAAATCAAATTAAATATCCCATTGGTTTCTGCAGCAATGGATACGGTAACTGGTGCTGATTTAGCCATAGCGATTGCACAAGCTGGCGGTATTGGTATGTTGCATAAGAACATGACTATTGCAGAACAGGCTGCTGAAGTACGCAAAGTTAAGCGCTCGGAGAGCGGCATGATTCAGGATCCTGTTACTTTATTGGCAACAGCAACAGTAGGAGACGCCTTTAATATCATGAAGGAGCACAAGATCGGCGGTATTCCCGTTGTGAATGAAAATGGGCAGTTAGTCGGTATTGTAACCAATCGTGACCTTCGTTTTCAAAAAGATATGCTTCGCCCAATCAATGAATTGATGACGAAAGAAAATCTTGTCGTGGCACCGGAAGGAACAGATTTGGTAAAAGCTGAAGAGATTCTTCAAAACGAAAAGATCGAAAAACTTCCAGTCGTCAATAGTGAAGGGATTTTGAAAGGTTTGATTACATTTAAAGATATTCAAAAATATAAGCATTACCCCAATGCCGCTAAAGATAGTCATGGACGTTTATTGGTGGGCGCTGCTGTAGGCGTTACACCAGATACGTTGGACCGCGTTGAAGCTTTGGTGAAGGCAGGAGTAGATGTGGTCACCATTGATACGGCACATGGGCATTCAAAAGGGGTGATCGATAAACTGAAATTAGTGAAAGCCCAATTTCCTGAACTTCAGGTAATCGTTGGAAATATTGCGACAGGTGCAGCAGCAACAGCTTTAGCTGAAGCAGGTGCAGATGCCGTAAAAGTAGGTATCGGACCGGGCTCAATCTGTACAACACGTATTATTGCTGGTGTCGGTGTTCCTCAGCTTTATGCCATATATGAAGTCGCGAAAGCACTGAAAGGAACTGGCGTACCATTGATTGCTGATGGTGGTATTAAACAGACAGGCGATATTGCAAAAGCAATTGCCGCTGGAGCAAGCACAATTATGGCCGGTTCATTATTCGCAGGAGTGGAAGAAGCCCCAGGTGAAACCATTATCTACGAAGGACGTAAGTTTAAGTCTTACCGCGGTATGGGCTCAATTGAAGCCATGGAAAAAGGGTCTAAAGATCGTTATTTCCAAGACGTGGAAGATGATATTAAAAAACTGGTTCCTGAAGGTATTGTTGGTCGTGTTCCTTATAAAGGCACACTGGCTGAAGTCGTTTATCAATATGTCGGTGGATTGCGCGCTTCCATGGGTTACTGTGGTGCTGCCACCATTGAAAAGTTGCAGGAAGCTCAGTTTGTCCGTATTACAGGAGCAGGCTTGAGAGAGTCTCATCCGCATAATATTTCGATTACGAAGGAAGCACCAAATTATAATAGCAGAGGCTAAATAGCACTTATTTGATATAAAAACCGATAATCTTTATTATCGGTTTTTTTTGTGTAAAAATATTAGCAAGATAGCCTGAGGGATCGACAGGAAATTTGTACTTTTATACCCTATTCTCAGGTTATAAAATTTAAGGAGTTAATTTGGATTATTTAGCGGGTTTAAACCCTTCACAACGAGGAGCCGTAGAGCAAACAGAAGGTCCTGTGATGATTGTTGCAGGGGCTGGTTCAGGAAAAACACGGGTGATTACCTATCGTGTAGCACACTTGATTCGAAAAGGTGTTGATCCATTCAATATCTTGGTATTGACATTTACCAACAAGGCAGCCAAAGAGATGCGTGCCCGTATCGTTTCTGTCGTAGGGAGCGAAGCGAAAAATATTTGGATGGGAACATTCCACTCCGTATTTGCAAAAATACTCCGGGTAGAAGCTGAATTGATCGGGTATCCCAGAAACTTTACCATTTACGATACCGACGATACCAAAAGCTTGTTGCGTGCCATCTTAAAAGAAATGAATCTTGACGATAAACTGTATAACGTCAATCATGTGTACGGACGGATCTCGCAAGCAAAAAACAACCTGATATCACCGCAGGAATATAATAAGAATGAAGCCATCTTGGCCGAAGATATTTCCAACGGTCGTGGGCAATTGGGACAAATTTATATGACCTATGCGCAACGCTGCTACAGGGCAGGAGCCATGGATTTTGATGATCTGTTGTTTAAAACAAATGTATTATTGAATAAACATCCAGAGGTACTGCATAAATATCAGCACCAGTTTCGTTATCTGATGGTCGATGAGTATCAGGATACGAACTTTTCACAATACCTTATTGTCAAGCGACTGGCAGCAGTCAACGAAAATATCTGTGTCGTAGGGGATGACGCACAGTCTATCTATGCATTTCGCGGGGCAAATATTCAGAATATCCTAAATTTCCAAAAAGATTATCCGGATGTGAAGATCTTTAAACTGGAGCAGAATTATCGATCTACCAAGATGATCGTGAATGCAGCTAATTCGGTGATCGCCAACAATCAGAATCAATTGGAGAAAAATGTTTTTTCAGATAATGAAGAGGGCGAAAAAATCAGGGTTTCACGTGCGTTCTCTGACAATGAGGAAGGTAAGATCGTCGCCGACCAGATCATTGAAGAGAAATCGTTAAAAGGGCTTAATTTTAAAGATTTTGCTATTCTGTATCGTACCAACGCCCAATCCAGGGCAATGGAGGAGGCCTTACGCAAAATTAATATTCCCTATAAAATATATGGTGGTACTTCTTTCTATCAACGGAAAGAAATTAAAGATCTAATCGCGTATTTTAGGCTTACCTTCAATCCAAACGATGAGGAAGCGTTAAAGCGCGTTATCAATTACCCGCGCAGAGGGATAGGGGATACAACAATCGAGAAGATTATGATCGCCGCAGATCAGAATCAATACCGCATTTGGGATGTTGTTGCCAATGCAGCTCAGTTTCTTGATGGACGTAGTGCAACCTCTGTTGGTGGTTTTGCACAGATGATACAGAGTTTTCAAGCCCTGGCCAAAAATAATAACGCCTTTGATACGGCCATGCACATTGCTCAGCACTGTGGTATTCTAAAAGAATTGTATGAAGATAAGTCCGTAGAAGGATTGGCACGCTACGAAAATATCCAGGAACTTCTTAATGGTATTAAGGAATTTTCGGAGCGAGAGGACATTGAAGAGCGTGGACTGGACGTATACATGCAAGATATCGCTCTGTTGACAAACGACGATAATGATAAAGATCCAAACGCTGATACCGTATCCTTAATGACCATCCACTCTTCGAAAGGACTGGAGTTTCCGATTGTTTTTATCGTTGGTTTGGAAGAAAACTTATTTCCGTCGCAGTTATCTTTAAATTCCAGGTCGGAATTGGAGGAAGAACGAAGACTTTTTTATGTCGCTGTGACTAGAGCTGAAAAAAAATTACTACTTTCGTATGCTACTTCGCGATATCGTTGGGGAACGCTCAATAATTGCGAACCCAGTCGCTTCTTGGATGAATTAAATCCGGCATGTCTAGCATTGGATTTTAAACCACGACAAACTTCTGCCTCAGCCGGAAGTTTTCAAGGCGAACGAATTGCATGGCAACAAAAGGACAGTGATGACACATTTTCTAAACCTAAGCCTAAGCCGATGGTGAAAACGACGTCAATACTGCCAAAAGCCCACAAACCTACTGCGGGTTTTGCTCCTTCAGATACATCAAACCTTCAAGTCGGCATGGAAGTTGAACACGAACGCTTCGGATTTGGGAAAGTTGTTAATCTCGAAGGAAATAAAGGAGATATTAAAGCAACTATTTTCTTTAAAGAGTTGGGACAGAAACAATTGTTGCTTAAATTTGCAAAACTTAGAATAATTCAATAATAAAATACCAAAACGACATCTTGATCGTTTACTTAGGTACTTATATTAGCTATATGAACTTTGACTACAACAGCACTAGACCAAAATTGATCCTTGCAGAATATGGTCGCAATGTGCAAAATATGGTAGATTACATCTGTACTTTACCCACAAAGGAAGAAAGAAATAAACACGCACAAATTGTAATCGATATGATGGGGGTGTTAAACCCACATCTTCGAGATGTGTCTGATTTCAAACATAAGCTGTGGGACCACCTGCAGATTATTTCTGATTTTAAATTGGATATCGACTCGCCTTATCCAATTGCTACTGCCAAAAGCGTGAAACACGAAGTGGAGCACCTCGGCTATCCACAGCATTCCATCCGATTCAAGCATTACGGTTTTACCGTAGAGAAAATGATTGAGAAGGCGCTATTGGCTAATGACGAAGCCAAAAGGGAGCAGATGGTTATCGGTATTGCCAATTTTATGAAAATGGCTTACCTGACCTGGAATAAAGATTCCGTTTCGGATGAATTGATCATTCAGGATCTCAAAGAGCTGTCAGGTTATCAATTGAGCTTACCAGAAGGTACTGTTTTGACGAAACTTGACTTTAAAACGCCGCCTCCGGGAAATCGTGTTAAAGGTCCGGCCAACAGTAATTCGGGCGGAAATAATAACAACAACAATAACAATAATTCCGGTCATCAGTCGAAAGGTGGTGGTAAGCCCCGTATGGCAAACAACAATAACAATAATACCAAACGCAACAACTACGGAAGCAACAGTAATAGCTACGGAAGTAACAATAACAATAGTTACGGAAGTAATAATAACAGAAACAGAAAGCCACAGGGTAACTATAATAACAAACGAGGCTAGTTCTTAAAATTGTTCAAAGAAGCAGGCAATTGCGAAGTGATTAACAGATTTCTTTACAATTGCCTGCTTTTTTTAAAAAATTCGGTGTTTTACGCAACAATAAAACCAAATACCCAAGGGAAATACAAGCGGAGAGTATGTATTAAGAAGATATCACTTATAGAATAAATGAACGCATTTGAAATAATCGGTGGAAAACCGTTAAAGGGAGAGATTATTCCTCAAGGAGCAAAAAATGAGGCCTTACAGATTCTTTCAGCAGTTTTGCTGACAGAAGAACCCATGACCATCAGTAATATCCCAGATATTAAAGATGTCAATAAGCTGATCGATCTGTTAGGAGCGCTAGGTGTTAAAATCAATCGCATTGATAAGGATACCTATGTTTTTGAAGCTAAAGATATAAATATAGACTATTTTCAATCACCCGAATTTAAAGAAAAAGGAGGGGGGTTGCGGGGCTCAATTATGATTGTTGGACCTTTGTTGGCTCGATTCGGCAAAGCAGCTATCCCAAAACCGGGGGGCGATAAAATTGGCCGTAGACGATTGGATACACATTTTTTGGGCTTTGAAAAACTGGGGGCCAAATTTATTTACGATCCTACCAATCATTTTTTTAATGTTGATGCAACAGAGCTTAAAGGAAGCTATATCTTATTGGACGAGGCCTCAGTGACCGGTACTGCCAACATTGTAATGGCTGCCGTATTGGCTAAAGGCACAACAACAATATACAACGCGGCTTGTGAGCCTTATTTACAGCAATTATGTAAGATGCTAAACCGCATGGGAGCAAAAATATCCGGTATTGGATCTAATTTGTTGACCATTGAAGGTGTAGAACGTCTTGGCGGTACTTCACACCGTATGTTGCCCGACATGATCGAAATTGGTTCTTTTATCGGATTGGCTGCAATGACAGGTTCTGAAATCACTATTAAAGACGTCTGTTTTGAAGAACTTGGTGTTATCCCATCTGTATTTTCGCGTTTGGGTATCAAGTTTGAACTGCGTGGTGACGATATTTTTATTCCTGCACAAGACTCTTATGAAATTGATACATTTATAGATGGATCTATTCTGACCATCTCGGATGCACCTTGGCCAGGTTTTACACCAGATTTATTGAGTATAGTGCTCGTGGTGGCAACGCAGGCTAAAGGTAATGTATTGATTCACCAAAAAATGTTTGAGAGCCGTTTGTTCTTCGTCGATAAACTGATTGATATGGGAGCTCAGATTATCTTGTGCGATCCGCACCGCGCCACTGTTATTGGATTGAACAAATCGCACCACCTGAGAGGTATTGAAATGACTTCCCCTGATATCCGCGCCGGAGTATCCTTACTCATTGCAGCCTTATCGGCAAAAGGCAAGTCTGTGATCCACAACATCGAACAAATTGAACGCGGCTATCAAGATATCGAAGAGCGCTTACGGAAATTAGGTGCAGATATTAAACGTATAGACGCCGAACCAAAGGGACATTAAATAATCTTATCAGCCCGAATGGCAAATTGAAGAAAAAGAGCTCCAGATATTATTACTGGAGCTTTTTTGTGATATATGCCCCAAATAAGGTGAATTTGTATAAAATACATTTAAACAAAAATAGATATGAAAAAATATCTAATAAAGTATGGCCTATCTCTCCCTTTATTTGGCCTATCGCTACTCTTTTACAATTGTCAGTCTTCTACCCCTAAAGAAGTTAAATTACACGAAGAATCAAATACAACAACTGACATTCGTTCTTCAAAACCTATCAATGCTGCAGTAATCGAACAAAAAGTTACCTTTCCGAATTTGCCTTTTGCTGAACTCCTCAGGTTGATGAATCTGAATAACGATAGCTCACCTGCCGTTTTGTGGAAAACGATATCCGCACTGCCCGAATCCCAAAAAGAGGAAGCAGATAGCTTTGATATTGGAAATCCCTTCCAACGCATGGAACTTATGCGTGTTCCCTTACGCAAGATGGAAATTAGATTTGATCAACAACAAGCAATATCCATTGCTGAAGGTTTAACTTATCGGTTGCAGAATTATGTGAATTAAAGTAAAGGTTCATGGGGCTGACGGTCCCACTGGTCAAAATAGCATTGAACAGAGAGTGCTTGATGTCGTGTTTCATTAGTACGTCAAATAAAAAACGGAGTTGATCAATAATCAACTCCGTTTTTTATTTGACGTAGGTAAAAACTACATTAAAGGAGCAGGAGCTTCTTCTTCAAATAAAGGAAATTCTTTGATAATATTATACCAAGTAATCACCTTTTTAATATCCGATGAATAAACACGTGATTCATCATGGCCGGGAGCTACTTCACGGAAGAAATTTCTCAACGTTTCGCCATCCGATTTCGTATCCGGTAAAGCAATCCCTTTCTCTTTGATAGTTTCAAAAATATTCAATAATCGAATTTCTTCTTCTTCACCATAAATTGTGATGTCTTCCAAAGTAGCCATTTTTGTCGAAGATAAACTGACTACAGTTTTTATTTTTGCCTGATCCAGGGTTTCTAAAATAAAACCTCCTTTATTTTGTCCAACCAATTTGAACAATCCTGGTTTACCAGTTACGGATACTAATGCTCTTAAATTCATTTTAACTATATTTAAATCTCCAAGAATTAATCTTCGATAACTTCAATTGATAAGATACGGTCACCCTGTCTGATATCGTCAACGATGTCTACGTTTTCGATTACTTTTCCAAAACAAGTATGGTTACGATCTAAGTGCGCAGTGTTGTTGCGGCTATGACAGATGAAAAATTGTGAACCACCTGTATTACGGCCAGCATGTGCCATAGATAATACACCTCTATCGTGATATTGATTTTCGCCAGTCAGTTCACAATCAATTTTATAACCTGGGCCACCTGTTCCCGGTGTTCCTGCCGCACCTTCTCGTGAATTTGGACAACCGCCCTGGATCACGAAATCAGGAATCACACGGTGAAATGCTAATCCATCATAATATCCTGATTTAGCAAGTTTGATAAAATTGGCTACTGTATTTGGAGCATCGGCTGTGTAGAACTCCACAGTCATGTCGCCTTTTTCTGTTTTAATGATCGCTTTACTCATATTCAAAAATTTTTATGAAGTACAAAGATAACGTTTCAGAGTGAAATGTGAAGTAAATCCCCATTGCCAATTTTTTTTAATTGATGCATTGTTTATTTCTCAGCATATTAAGTAGCTTTTTTTGTATATTTATGTACGCTAGCCTTTTATAACTTAATTAAAAATGTCAAACTCGTACAAACTAGTCATTCGGGATTGGGCTGAGGCTGATCGCCCGAGGGAGAAACTTTTGAAGCAAGGTCGTAGGGCACTTACAGATGCCGAATTATTAGCGATCTTGATTGGCTCTGGATCTAAAAATGAAAGTGCCGTAGAACTGTGTCGGCGTATATTAGCTGATGCCAATAACAGCCTGCAGACACTTTCCACAATGGATGTCGCAGAGCTGAGCAGGTATAGAGGCATAGGAGAAGCAAAAGCCATTTCCATTCTTGCCGCCTTGGAGCTCGCTCGTCGCAAAAACGAACTGCCCGCCGAAGAGCGTAAACAGGTGGCTAGCAGTCGCTACGTATATACTCTTATGAAACCAATATTACAAGACCTCCCGCATGAGGAATTTTGGGCAATGTATTTGAATACTGCATATAAAATATTGGACAAGCAGCTCATTGGCCGTGGCGGGAATGATTTTACGCCAGTTGATGTCCGGATAATCTTACGAACGGCAATCAGCCTCAAAGCTCACGCCATTATACTTATTCACAATCACCCTTCAGGTACGTTGTATCCGAGCAATGCTGACAAAATCCTGACGCAAAAAATTGTCGAAGCCTCTAAAATTATGGATATTAGAGTTGCCGATCATTTAATCTTTACCGATAACGGATATTACAGTTTTAAGGATGAGGGTATCATCGATTAGTTATAGTATGCTTAGTATGGATAGAAATAGTATTGATAGATTCACAGACCGGGTTGTTGATTACGAAAAATTTAGACCTAATTATCCTAAAGAGATTATTCAGGTGCTAAAAGAACAGATCGGGTTACATAAGCAATGGTTAGTCGCCGATATTGGCAGCGGCACCGGTCTCTCTACTCAACTCTTTCTCGAAAATGGAAATAACGTTTTTGCCGTTGAACCCAATCGTGAAATGCGTGAATCTATGTTGCACCATTTTAAAACCTACAGGAATCTAATTGCAGTGAATGCCACCGCAGAAGATACAACCATTGAGTCCGGATGTGTTGATCTTATTTTTGCCGGACAATCGTTCCATTGGTTCGACCAGCAAGCCTGTCGAAAAGAGTTTGACCGTATTTTAGCTGAAAATGGACATATGGTAATTGTCTGGAACCGGCGCGATCCCGCGGATGCCTTCCAGCAAGAGTATGAACAATTTTTACGCAGTCATATCCCCAGTTATCAACCGGTCAGCCACAAAAATATAAGTGATGACGATCTTAAACACTTTTTTGGACCCCGGGCAATGAAGAAGGTTACTTTGCCAAACCAACAGATCTTTGATCTCCGATCTTTTTTGGGAAGAGTGCGTTCATCTTCCTATTTCCCAAAAGAACAAGACAAAAATAAAACGTTGTATGATGATCTTCGTATTCTCTTTGATAAGTACGCAATCTCCGATCGTATCATATTCAAGTATATAACTGAAATTTATATCAGTTAACTCAGACTCCAGAATCTGTAAGGCCTTTGTAATAGCGTAGGAATGTAATAGCGTAGGAACTGTAAATTGAAATTTACTTTAGTTAAAAATGTGTTAAACATGTAGTGCTAAGGAGGGGATGGCATTTTATTTGGGCGTATTTCGACGAAAGAAAAAAGAGATATGTTAGGAGCCGAATTAATAATTTTTAGACGTTGCTTGCTGTTGGTGATGATAGGAGTAGGTGGGGTCCATAGTGTAATAGCGCAACAGATGCATGCTTTTTATCAGTCAGTACCTGAATTTCATGGAGTATATCGCTGGTTAGATCCATTTTTCCCTATAAACCCAAAGGTCGCCGCCAAGGAGAATCTTGATGTAATAGAGGACGATTATACAGAAAATCACAATAAAGCAATACGTTCAACGGAAAAAAAGCATTTTAAGGGTAGGGTAAGTGACCAGGTATATCAGGGTTCGGAAGTAATCAGTAACCCCTCAAAATCAGTTGGAAATATCACATACAGTTCGTCCAGTTCAACCACTCGGTATCGCGTCGCTATCGATCGACGTATCGACGAACAATACCTCGGCAAACCTGTCTTTGTAGATGCTAAGGGAATAAAATATATAATTGATTCGAAGTATAGGAAACAGATCGTAGAATGATGCTGAATAACGTTAATAGTTAGTTCGTTGCTGTGTGATATACGATAAAGAAACCATATAAATGAATAAAAGAGCTTAAGATAACAAGTGAAAGCTTAAATTATCGCAGCAAATCCATTAAATAGCTTTTATCCAGATAAAAGTTGCCCAAACTCCCGCCTTCATCCAAAATACTTTTGCTTATTTCCTTTTTGTGTCGCTGTAAGGCTTGAATTTTATCTTCAACGGTATTGGGGCTGATCAACCGAACTGCAGTGACCATTTTTTGCTGCCCCATGCGATAAATCCTGTCAATGGCTTGTTGTTCGACTGCCGGATTCCACCAAGGATCCACCAGATAGACTACATCGGCAGCCACAAGATTGAGCCCAGTGCCCCCTGCTTTTAGGCTCACCAGGAAAACAGGTATATCCTTATCGTTTTGGAAATCGCTAACCAGCTGACCTCGATTTTTGGATTTCCCAGTGAGCATCAATGAACGGATACCCTGTTTATCCAAAGCCTCTTTAATCAGATTGAGCATCGTTACGAATTGTGAAAATACGATCATTTTATGCTGTTCTTTTTTATGCAGAATCTGATCCATAAGTACTTCAATTTTGGCAGAGTCCTCTGTGGATGTCAACTCTTCATTTTGGAGCAGTTTGCTAGAATTGCATATCTGACGCAATCTCGTTAAACCTTTCAATATATGCATAGGGCTTTTTCTGATCTCATCCCCATCCTTGGCCGAGATAAATTCTCGGAACTCCTTTTCATAAAGATCATAAATTCGCCGTTGAGCACTTTTCATTTCACAGTAAAGAACCAGTTCATTCTTCGCTGGAAGATCAAGTAATACATCCTGCTTTGTGCGGCGCAAAATAAAAGGCTTTATTTTTTCTTTCAGCATTTCTTTTCTCTTGCGGTTGTGGAAGGCATCTACAGGAGTGGTGTAAACATCTTTGAAGTATTTTTTACTTCCTAGTAAACCGGGCGCAATAAAGGAAATCTGCGCATAGAGATCCATGGTATTATTTTCGATAGGGGTTCCTGTTAAAATAATACGATTTCTTGATTTTAGTAAGTTTACTGCTTTATAGCGCTGCGAATCTGGATTTTTTATTTGTTGCGATTCATCCAAAATCACATAATTGAACTTTAAATTTTTCAGCCTATTGATCGCTGTCAACAGGTTGTGATAAGAAATTAAAATCAGGTCATAGGACTCAGGTTGCAGCGCTTTCTGTAGGCCATTTGAACCATCTAAGACGAGCGTTTTAAAAGACGGAAGAAATTGCTGAATTTCATGCTGCCAGTTAAAGATTAAGGTGGTGGGAAGTACCAGTAAAGTTGCGGCACTTTGTCCCCTTTCTTTTTGAGTGGCCAAGAATGCTAAAATTTGGATTGTTTTTCCAAGCCCCATGTCATCGGCAAGGCAGCCGCCAAAGTTAAGCCCATCCAAAAAATGTAACCATTGTACACCCTCTTGCTGATAGGGGCGTAAATTTCCCACAAAGGATGAAGGAATCTGAAGTTTGGAGAACGAAGAAAAATTAGTAAGTCGATTTCTTAGCATGCTAAGCTCAGCGGCTACGGTAGGATCTATTTCAGATTGATCAAAAAGATGGTCAATCTCATTAAACTTATATTTTGGAATTTCAATGAAATCATCGGTGATCGTTTCGGCAGCAGTAAAATAAGCCTCAAATTTATCGAGCCACTCCTGCGGTAAGATTCCTTGGGTGCCATCATCCAAAGTGATGAACTGCGAACGGTTCCGTACGGCCTTTTCAAGTTTTTTAAGGGAAACACTTTTAGGTCCGAATTTAACCTGTATATGAGCATTGAACCAATTTTGACCACTCAGTACCTCAACGTGTATTTTGCCTTTAAAACGACTTAATTTATTGCCCCGAAGGGCATTAAACCCAATAATCTGTATGCCATGATGCTGCCACGCATCAAAAGCATCTAAAAACCAGTCTTTATCTAGAAAATAACGGCGATGGAGATAAAAATGTTGGAAGCTTCCATCGTCCATCTGTTCCTTAAAATACGGATGTTGCTTTAGTAAAAGCGAAATTATGTTAGTTTCCGCTCCGTGCCTCCGATCTACCAAAAACTGGTTGCCTTTACTATCCGTTCCAAATATGTTTCGTTTGCTTAAAATAGGAATTTCGACTTCACCATAGCGCATGACAGGAATAAGGTTGACAAAATCTTCCGATTCCTCCAGAAACAAAAGTGGCTGCATGTCCTCATAATAAAGATTTTCCTTCAACTGCGGCTTTTTCGCTTTAGGAATATCCTGGAAATGCAAATCCACCGAGTGCGCGAGCGGTTCCAAAAATAAGCTGTTGAATTCTTTGAATTTCCGCTGATGAATCAACAACTGCTCACCCTTGTTGGTAAACAAACGTATCAACTTCAGGTGAAGCTTATTTTCAATCAGAAAAAGCTGATTTCTGATGGAGATGAAATGATCCAAAAGAATAACTAAATCCTGTAAACTGTAGGCTATGGTATGGATATGAATTTCTCCCTGAATAGCATAAAATGAGCCTTTTTTTGTAATAAAGAGCTTAACATCACCTTTCTTCAGACTAAGCTGAACGGACGATAGGGAGGAGGCTGTTATATTTTCATATTGTTCATAATTATGTAGATAAAAATCCATACGTAGCGGGTTTTTTGCAATTGCCTTCAGGCTGGAAATAATTTCCAGATCTTGTTGTACTACTTGGGAAAGCTGAAGCACAGCCGTATAAAATTGCATTTCCTCTATTGAGCTGCTCCGCCAGAGACATGTTTGGATATCACCATCGGAAATCGGGTTTTTGAGCATACCGGATTTTGTTAATGAAGCCCGGCAGAGGAGCACCTGCAGATTTTTGTAATACCGATTGCGTGTTAATACAACAAAATGATGCTGCTGTTCGATCGGAGTTTTGGTTTTGGGTGCAATAGATTCTTCCACCAGGTCAAAGTCATCGATGGAAGTTAACTGTTTGTTTTTCAAGACAAAATCAAGTTTATCCGCTTTGATATGTGCAGAAAAATAATTTTCCAGAGCCGGTTCATCTTCCAGTCCATATTGTGCCGCAACTTTTTTTAGGAGAACATTATACCTATTGGCGTCAAAGAATGCCAGCCAATTTTCCTGCATAAATAATTTACTCAAAGCCGCCTTTTGATGACGACAAAATCCTATATCGAGACAGTTGCAGAATACAGCTGTCGTGGGAGCGTTATGGATAATCATCACCTCAAAGTGGTTATAATTTTCCTGTACACGAAACGTTGCCTGATTGATCGTTATTTCTAATGCATTTACCTGAAAATGAGTTAATTTTAAGTCCATCCAAGGGAAATAAGAATGCCGGCTTATTTTGTTGAAATCAATATCGGTCAATATATGTTGATGAAACTCCATGCGACTTGATTAAAAGTTAAAACTCATACCCCCATAATAATTACGTAAGGGAGCAGGATTAAAATAGCGGCCCCCAAAGGCATTGATATCATTTCCAAGACTATATTTTTCATTGAGAATATTGTCTGCACCTACAAAAAGTCTGATTTGATACCCTGATCCGACAGGTTTTGTCAAAGATAATTTGCCCTGCAAAAGATGATACCGGTTGGCATAAACAGAATTTGCATCATCCAACGGTATTGCTGCTGTTAGATTAGAAAGGAGATCGAATCGAAATTGATTGGAAAAAAGTATATTCAATGAATTCAACCATACTGTTTTCGGAACCGCAGGAAGCTTATTACCCTGGTAATTTTTGTCGCCCACCTGATAGTTTTTAAATGTATAATCATTGAAGGAAAAATTACTGGCGAACTGTAGGCTACGGACAACACCGAATACTTGCGGTGTAATCAAGTAGAGCAGTATTGATGCTTCTAAACCCTTTTGGTTTATTTTACCCGCATTTTGAAAATATTCAGCACCATTATCCCTTAACTGTCGGATAATGGCATTGTTCATTTGATACGTGTAAGTCGCTGCATCTAGAACGACACGGCGATTCCACAGATGCAAGCGCAAGCCCAATTCATGATTCGTACCCGTTTCTGGCTTGAGCAGCATATTAATAGAATTATCCGATGAACGGACCTCCGCAACAGTTGGGGCAGAGAAACCTTTAGAAATCGATGCTCTAAGTGCAAGCATTGGAGTGATCAGATAGGATAGTGCAGCTCGTGGCATCCATGTACTCCCGAAATCAATATTTTCTTTGTTTTCTTGTGCGACAGGATAACGTTGCTGGTAGCCAATTTTATTCTCATTTAATCCGAGTGACAACTCTACCTGGAGACGCTCTAGCCACTCCAGTTGGGTGCGTGCAAAAAATGATTGCTGACTATTTTCCAATTTGTCTTTGGCCTGCGGATCGGTAGCGACACCTAGGGCGTTGTCATAATTGTCAATAGCATACCAGCCCTTTTGCGCTTCCAAGCCCAGTTGGACTTCATATTTTAAATCTTGGCTCAACAGATCGACATAAGATAAATACAGGCGCGTTCCGAAATTCTTTTCATCTCTTTTCTCGTAATTGGTGATGAAGGGATTTTTGATCTGATTGGATGAACCAAATACACTGGCGAATAAGGTCATCTTAGAACTGAGATGCGTCTGGTTGCTCAGTCCACCAAAGAATGTTTTATCGTAGATTGCTGCTTTTTGTTCAGCAGCACCAAGATTTGGTCCGCCCTTAGGCCTAGCCTGCCTGCGGTCGCTCTCCATTTGTGCTGCGGTGAGCCCTCCTGGAGTTTGGTAACCGAGATCCGAATAGAAACCAGTGAATTTTAATTCGGATGTTTTTGCGTATTGCCAATTGTAATTGAGCTGGATATTCTTTTTGGTCAAAGCCGAATTTTGTCTATATCCATCACTTCGGGTCCAGCTCTGATTGATGGCTAACTGCTGTGTCTGGCTGAATGGTAATATTGCATTGAGCTGTTCTTGGAAAAGACCATAGGAGCCCCCCGTTAATTGGAGGTTGACTTCCGGTTTGGAAGACCGGTCAAATCCCTTGCTGTATAAGGAAACTACACCTCCCGAATTAGCACCATAGATCGATCCATCTGGACCTTTCAAGATATTAACTTGGCCGATTGCATAGGGATCTATCAAGTTAAGATAGGTGTTCCCGCCTGCGTCAGTTAGCGGAAAATCGTCCAGATATATTTTGACATTACGAACACCAAACGGTGAACGGATCATACTCCCACGGAGTGCTAGCCGGTAACTTCCAGGGGAACGTTCTTCCATGCGTAAACCCGGCACCCTGTTCATTGCTGAAACAAAGGAGGGCGACTGCTGGGATTGGATCATTTGGCTGCTTAACACAGCCGCAGAAGATGTCAATCGCAATAGCGGTTGTTTATTGAAGTAGGCTTTAACTTCGACTTGTTCCAGCCGATTAGTCGTAGTATCCACTTCCTGCGCATATAATTTGCTACATAAACCAAGGGTAGCAAGTAGGTAATATCTTTTCATCTTTAGGGTTTGGTCGGCTTAGTCTGCAAATTCCTGACTGAAATAAATTTCAAAAATCTGCTTTTTCTTATTGTATTTTAGGCATTGAAAATTCGCATATACGGAGCTGGTCGGCACACAAAGACTGTTGGCCATGGCTTCTTTTGAGAATTTTTTGTTCAGACAGCCCTGCTGCAAATCAAAGTTTTTGTTCGTAGAAATATCGGTCACATTAAAGGAATTGTCATCAATCAGGTAATTTGAATTGTTTAAACGAATATAATGCTTTTGATAAATTAGTTCGGAAGCAACGAGATAGTCGAGCGATCCAAAGCTGGATGAACAATCCAGATTTTGAAGGGTATTGACAACTTTTAACTCTTTATACAGTGTGTTGTATGTATTGCTTTTATGATCGAATAAGGTGATCTCGATGCGATGATTATCTTTGTTGTACAATATATACCCAAGGTCTCCGGAGCCATTTGCGAAGATATTTCCTTTCGCGATCGCTAAAACAGCCAAGTTAGGATGCCCAAGGAAATAATCCTTTTGGTCTGCACTTAACGCTGTCGTTAATTTCCGATGCAGTTTATCGAAGAGGCCTTCGTTGTTCATTTTCATTAACTGCTGCGTTTGTTCTTTAGTTCTATCTGCAAAACGTGGGCTATCGTAGCTCGAAGTATCCGATGGGAGCGCTAGGTATGTAGGAAGGACTACCTGCTCTTTCTTTTTTCCGTCACTCTTTGTTGCTATTGGCGTCTTTGTCTGATGACAGGAGACAAGAACTGATAATAATAGAATGTATAGAAAGAAGGTTTTTAAATTCATGATGAAGTATCGTCAATGCCAATTCAGTCGCTCTTCGTGAATAGAAAGCGCAACAACATCGGCTAATTTAGTTATTTTATGGCAAATGGGGATGCCTTAAGGATGGATTAGAAGGCTTCATTTAGCCCTAAAAAGAATCCTCGGGAGCCATATTTTCCGAAGGCATAATCCAAACATAGATTTGTACGTGTCGCTTTATTAAACAGCACCCGCAATCCGGCACCGCCACCAGGCTGCCACCGTTCGAAAAGTTTAGTGCCCAGTTCATCACTGGCTGTCTGTAGGTTAAAAAATGCAGCTCCGCTTAAAAAGCGATTCTTGAGAATTGGAAAGCGGTATTCTGTTTCAGCATAACCGAAGGAAATTCCTTTAAAATAGCCAATGGTATAACCACGGCCACTTCTAACAGCAACGTCCCTTCCTGTTCCCGGCAGGTCAAAGTAGGGAAGTGTGCCACCAAGTCTGTACGATCCCCAATACCAAAAAGCCAGGACATGGGCAGGGTCGGACTGCGATAAGCCAAAGTACTTCCTGAAGTCGGTGGTAAGCTGCACAGCATTTTTGCTACTGCCCAGCAGCGTTGTGTTCCATCGAACTCCAATATCCGAATAAATTCCTTTATAAGGCCTATTGGGGTTGTCCCTTGTCATATATTGCATATTGAGCAGTAATCCATTGGAATTGTAACTGTCGGGTTCGAAGCCGTGTTTTTCTGTATAGATTGTATTGGGTGTAACGTTTCCGTTAGGACCGCTACTGGTTATTTTACGGCGTAGGTCGAAAGCCAGTCCTGCCCCGGCAAAGAGATTGTCTGCAATGCGCTTATAGACTTTTTCATTAAATGTAAAGGCATTATATTTTGCTCCATACTTCTTGTGCTCTGGGTTGGCAAGGATCTCCTCATCTGCATTGTTCCATTTGCCCTGAGGGGTCATACCCAATCCAGCGTCTAAAGCGACCATTTTAACAAGCGCAAACGCACCTTGGAAATTTAACTTATTGTTCGGTGTAAACACATTGTGACTAATATAGAACACCATAATGTTTTTTGTGGTGATTGAGGCCGATGTCGCAGCAATGGACATCGTCGTTGTTTTTGGATCTCCGAGTATCTTTCCGGCGACAGCTTTAACGCCAATCTGACCACCAATGGTCGGATTGTACGCAATATTGGGCATTAAGGTAATAGGCGAGCGTTTGCTGGCACGTGCCTTCTTTCGTTTGGGATGGATAATTCTTCCAATTAGATCAGAAATATCATATTGACGTGCCAGAGCCGAGTCGCGCTGATGTTTATATTGTGTAATAGAATCTGTCTTTGCTTCGGTTTGAGCATTAAGCAGCATCGGAATTAAGATTAAAAGCGTACCTAAAAAAGCGTATCCGAGAAAGTTGTTATAACGTAGAAGATGATGCATACCTTTGAATTTGTCTTAAAAATAAACGTTAAAAAAAATAAAAAGTTTTCCAGGGTTTGCATGCTGTCTTCCTTTTGCCATTTTAACGATGGTCAATAGTCATAGGGGCAAAAGGGATATTTTTGTGGTAAGCTGGAATATTAAACTTGCAAATCACAACAAATTTATCTTAGTTTGATTATTGAAATTAGGATATGATAGGACGCACGATATTTAATTATGGATTGTCTCTGCTTTTATTAACGGGGGCGGCCCATGCCCAAGAGTTGTATACACCAAGAAATATTCAGCAAGCAATTGAAAAAGGAACCCGAACCACGTCGGGTCTACCTGGCAAAAATTATTGGCAAAATTTTGGAAAATATGACGTGCGGGTAAAATTGGATCCAAAAACAAAGATAGTAAGTGGAACAGAGACCATATTGTACAATAATAATAGTCCCGATACACTGAATAGCATTGCTATTCGATTCGTCAATAATGTTCATAAACCCAATGCGGTACGTGCGGCGTACGCTTCGGACGATTACCTGACTTCGGGGTTGAAGATTAAGTCGTTTAAATTGAATGGTCAAGTTTATGAAGTGAACAGCAAGGATTGGGGAACCGTAAAATTAGCCGATTTTGGACAAAAAATCCTTCCGGGAAGCACTGCAACATTGGACATTAGCTGGGAATATCCGTTATCTGTCGAAAGCGACCGTGAAGGGCTGTTGAATGCTTCCACCTTTTATTGTGCTTACTCTTATCCGCGTGTGTCTGTATACGACGATTACAATGGCTGGGATCTTCTGGAACATAATGGCCGACAAGAATTCTACAATGGTTTCAACGATTATCAATTTGAGATATCCGTTCCGAAGAACTTTGTTGTGTGGGCGACAGGTGAATTGACAAATGCGGCTGAGGTATTGCAGAAACCTATTCTGGACCGTTTCGAAAAATCAAAAGTCAGCGATACGCCAATACATATCGCGACAGATGCCGAAATGAAAGCGGGGAAAGTGACAGCACAACAAGCGTGGAATACGTGGAAATTCAAAGCAGTCTATGTTCCTGATTTTTGTTTCAGCGTCAGTGACAATTACATTTGGGATGGCGGGAGTGTAGATTTGGGAAGTAAGCGCGTGAGTGTGCAGTCAAGCTATGTCGCCGGAACGCCAGATTTTGAACAATACATTGATTGGCAGCAATATTGCATTGACTGGTTTTCTAAAAATTGGCCCGGTGTCACCTACCCATACCCAACAATGACAGCCGTTCAGGGATTTGCCGATATGGAATATCCAATGATGATTAACGATTCGAGTGTCCCAGATAATCTTGTGGACGCACGACAAACAGCGGACCACGAAATTGCCCATACGTATTTCCCTTTTTACATGGGTATCAATGAGACGCGATACGGTTATATGGATGAAGGCTGGGCTACGGCATTGGAATTCTGGATCGGAAATGCGGAGATTGGTGCCGAAAAAAATAAAGAACTTTTCAAAGATGCCCGTGTAAAGCGCTATATCTTTGACCCCTCTACAGAAGAAGACCAACCCTTGATTACCATGACCTCTCAGTTGAGTGGTTTAGGTTACGGCAACAATGCCTACATCAAGGCCGCATTGTCTTATATTGCGTTACGGGATTACCTGGGTGATGAACTGTTTAAAAAAGCACTACACCATTACATGATGCTATGGAATGGAAAACATCCTACGCCTTGGGACTTCTTTTATAGCATCAATGCCGGAGCAGGACAGAATTTAAACTGGTATTGGAAAAATTGGTATTTCAGCAATCATTACATCGATCTTAAGGTAGATAGCTTTAAGCGACTGAGCAACAAAAACACCCTTACAGTAACCAATGTGGGCGGATTTGCAATTCCATTTGAGGTAGTGATCACTTATGCAGATGGTTCTGTAGAAACAAAGCATCAAACGCCAGCAGTTTGGCAGCACAATGAAAAACAGGTAACGATAACCTGGTCCTCTGCTAAAAAAATCATGAATATTACGTTGGATGGAGGCATTTTTATGGATTACACCCCTAAAGACAATAGTTTGGACAACCTTTAGTAATCCAGTCGCTCGTGTCAGCTTTGATGTTTCAAAAAGGTTTACACGATTGAGGCTTGATTCCGAATAGCAGAATTTGGTTTTGCACCCTGTTCCCAATGTAACTGATAGGGCTGCGTGCTCACCAGTAACTGGTATGTACGATTACTAACGTACAGGGTTAGGGCTGATCGATGGTTCTAAATGTCAGATTAATTCTTGCTCCGAAAGCCTTTTTTGTAGGTGGAAGTCGATGCAGCCAATACGTTTGCGTCAGATCTTTCATGACCAAAAGACTGCCATGTCCTAAAATAATATCTATTTTTTCCTTACTGGTCTTATGCTTAAAGGCAAATTTGCGTTCAGCACCAAAGCTTAGCGAAGCAATTGCCCCATTTTTTTTAAGATCCTTCTCCGCGTCACTGTGCCAGGCCATACCTTCGTCGCCATTGTGATAAAGATTCAACAGACACGAATTATATGTCTCCAGTGTCAGTTTTTCTACTATTTTTTTCAGCTCAAGAAGTTCCTTTGTCCACGGAAGTGCCTTTTTGGTGGTGTTAGAATAACTATACTCGAATGCATCATCCCCATACCAGGCCACTTTTCGTTTGGTGATTATTTCATTTCCAAAAATTATGGCCCGGTCGTTTACCCATTCAATTGACTCCATGAGTCTATCAAAATAGCGGTTTGCCTCCAGCACAGATAATACTTTGCCATAGTAATTGACGGTACCGTCGTAAGGGAGTAAATTTCTATTGCCATCGAAGAGATTATCGAAAAGTTCCATATGAGTATCTTTTTTTTATTAAACAGCTGTATGAAAGCTCTCCCATCCGATCATCGCTGTCTTTCGCATCGGATCCCAACGGTAGCCACCAAACATACCGCTGTTTTGTATCACACGGTGGCAGGGGATAAGGTAAGCAATTGGGTTACTTCCAATAGCAGTACCAACGGCGCGGGAGGCTTTTGGGTTACCTATTTGAGAAGCAATAGCACCATAAGTGCTCAAGTTACCCATCGGAATTTTTAACAAGGCTTCCCAAACTTTCAATTGAAAGGCAGTTCCTTTTAAATGTAATTTTACCTGTCGGATATCTTTATGTTGAGGGTTTAATGCCTTGAGTGCACTATCGTGCATGCCATTTCCCTGTTGAAAATAGGTTGCTTTGGGGAATCGTTGCTGGAGCGATGCAAGGGCTTGAGCCTGATCGTCTGCATAGGCAATATGGCAAACGCCTTTTGGTGTAGATGCAATGAGCATGGTGCCGAATAAGCTTTCATAGTAATCGTACAATATAATTAGATTGGCGCCCTCGTTTTTATATTCGGCAGGACTCATTCCCTCGATATTGATAAATAGCTCATGAAGTCTGCTACTACTGGACAGACCAAGCTGGAATGTCGTTTCGGCAATAGTACTTTCCTGGAGCAATGATTTCGCGTGAGTTATGCTTATGTATTGCAAGAATTTTTTCGGGCTCGTTCCCGCCCAAGCGGTAAACATACGTTGAAAATGAGCTTCACTCATATAGACATGTGAAGCAATCTGACCCAATGTAGGCTGTATCTTAAAGTTTTCCTGTAAGAAATGAATCGCCTTGGCGATACGTTGAAAATCCACTTCTTGTTGAATAGTCATGATTGTCATTTAATTTATTCAAAGTTGCTAAAAAGAAGAAGCCTATAAAATCCGATTTATGCTAAATTACAGGTGGGATGAAGTAGATTTGTCCGAATGGCCCAAGGACTTGTCCGGTGCGACAATGTCGCGGATCAGTTGTTTGAGCTCTTTTATTTCGGGGAAATGACCGGCTTTTTTTCGATCAAAGATCTCGCTGTCCGCCACGCGTATGGTATAACGGCCCGCAATTTCGCTGGGAACGAGCATTACCCCATGGATTTCTTCCGTAAACGTACTCAGCAGCTCCTGCGCCATATAGGCGGCGCGAAGCATCCAATTGCATTTTGGACAATATTCAATTTCGATAACAGGTTTTGTTGCCATGCGTTAAGTTGAGGTAAATTGTTTTGGTTCAAACAAATTTATTGATCCTACTGTTGGAATCAAAGCCATTTTTGTCAAAGAAATTTCGAGAATGTCGTAATTCCAGCTTTTTAACATACCTACAGGCCATTCCATTATCCTGGCGAATAGCTCAACAGAAGGACTTGTAGGTATATAGAATAGCCTGTATTTATTTGGTATTGTTGCTATGTCATTTGGTAGTTTAACCAATTTTCAATGACGTCATCGTCAGCGAGCCTGCTACAGCGTTGTCGTTGAAGAGAAAGAGTTCCTCATTTTTATCCTGTAAGCCCAATGTATAGATTAAAGGCAGGTAATGTTCAGGCGTTGGAATTGCCAAGTCAAACTCTTTACCCTGTAACCTAAAATCAATTAAAGCCTGGTGGTTGCCGTCCTGTATAAATTTTTTCATTTTTTCATTGGCTATTGTCGCCCACTCAAAGGCATAACCAGTTGTGTTCAGCTTGTCCCAGGCCACCATTCGCAGATTGTGCACCATATTTCCGCTGCCGATAATCAGAACACCTTTTTTCCGTAGTTCGGTTAATTGCTGTGCAATCTCATAATGGTATGCAGCCGGCTTCGTATAATCGATGCTCATTTGAATAATGGGTACATCTGCATTGGGATAAAGATGTTTAACAACCGACCAAGATCCATGATCCAGTCCCCATTTATCGTCGAGGTGAATTTCCGCTTTGCTGACTATACGCTGCGTTTCTGCAGCGAGTGCCGGACTTCCAGGGGCTGGGTATTGCACATCAAATAAAGCTTGAGGAAAGCCGCCAAAATCATGTATGGTGGCCGGATGTTCCATAGCTGTGACAAATGTTCCACGTGTTTCCCAATGTGCAGATACCACTAGAATCGCCTTAGGCTTCTCGAAAGTCTGGCCTATTTTTTTGAACCCCTGCACAAATTCGTTGTCTTCGATGGCATTCATCGGACTTCCATGGCCGAGAAATAGAACCGGATATTTGTCCGTTGCTTCGAGTTCGCCAGAAAATCTATGTAAGGAGCTCACATGGTGTGCTGCACCAATTAAAGGTAATGTTGCCATAATTTTAATAAAATCCTTTCTACGCATTTTATAGATCATGTAATCGCGTCAATTTTCTGTACAAAGGTAAAAGATGGCGGTGAGGCAGGGGTATAATAATTTGGTCAAACTGTTGTACTATTCGGAAATAAGCTTCTGAATTTCATTTCTGAATTCAGAAGGCGTCATGCCGGCTTTCTTTTTGAAGACATTGGTAAAGTAAGCTTTTTCTTGATAGCCCAGTTCAAAGCCAATTTCCGATATTGTCTTATTCGTTGTCAACAGTAGATTTTTTGCTTCAATAAGTTTTCTTGTTTCAATAATCTCGGAAACGCTTTGTTGTAAGATACTCTGACAAATTAAATTTAGGTTTCGGGTAGACATAAAAAGTTTCTCCGCATAAAAATTAACTCCTTCCGGTCGTCGATAATTATTCTCTAAGATGGATAGAAAATTCTTGAAAGTTGTTCCCTGATTTTTTAATTGTTGCTGTGCATCTGGAAATTGCCTTTTCCGTTCGGATTCAATCATCGTAAAAATAGTACTCAGCAGTTGCTTAATGACACCATAATCGATAGCAGGCTGCAGTGTTTCCTGCTGCATGAGCTGACACAAGGTCGTTAACCTGTCGAAGCAGTAGGGGCTAGCGAAGCTTAATGTTGCGTTTTCATGAAAGTGAGCATAGAGTTGGAAGGTAGTTTCGGGAATAAATTCGCTCTTGAAACGAATTACCCAAAATTCAATACGATTATTAGTCAAAAGAGGTTTGACGCGGTGGTTTTTGCCCTGCGTAACAAAACTTATAAAAGGGGCGGTATACGTTTTCGTTTTAAAGTCAATAAAATGTTCGAGCCTTCCGGCTACGCCAATAATGAGTTCCTCGAAATCATGCTGGTGTATTTCGTTTTTGGATTGCTGAATACGCAGTGCCTCATCGGCGTCAATTTTATAGATTTTGAAAAGTTCGTTCAAAATGAGTAACAATATTAATCACTATACGAATATACGGTTTCGCTTGGAGATTTTTTATTTTTAGACGTGTAGTAGGGTAGCTTGCGATGACTAATTATCTCCAACTTCGATTATATGGTATAGATGCTTTTTTTCCTGTTTCCGATTATGCTCTTTGGGTTTTGCTTTCATCGCTAGGCCATTGTGCTCCGAGTACGGGTAACCTGCGTTATGCCCTTCTTATCCATTAGTCTAGAATTTGTATACCTATAGCTTAGCCTTAAGTTAGGTTTAGTATGGGTTCGACCTATACTAAACCTAAACAAACCCTAACTAAACCCTAAGTAAACCCTAAACTAAGCTATAACATGGTAGGGTCTTTGATGCCTTCGATCGGCCGTCTTATATTTCGAATTCGGTAGGGCGTCTAGCCCGGCGGCGCCTGCGGCATACAACCTATGCACGAGACCACGCTTCAGTTCCCGGTGAATGTAATACAATTTGCTCCTACAATGCTGCGGTGCCGGCCTAACACGGCGCTGCCAACGGCAGGCAACCTGCACAAGATACCGGTCATGAGTTCCGCGGTGCGCCTTCTACCGGCTTCGTCCTCCCGGGCCATTTTGTCCTGGCGCAGCTGCTGGCCGCCCGCCTCCCCGCCCGGAGCTTCTTTTATCTGCGATCTGCCCCTGTAATTGCCTCCGGGAGGGGCCTGCTGAAAAAGAATCTTCCATCCTTCCAGCGAGTTATGTCCAAAATGAAATAAATAAGAACAAAAGGCTTGGAGGTTTGTCCCCAAACTTCCTATCTTTGCACCACTCCGCAAGGGAGGGACGGTTACTTCGAGAGAAGGAACCCTGAAAAAAGAAGGGTTTAAGAGAAGTCTGGCAGGATCTAAAATCCCGCCCGGTTTATTTTAAACGCTGAAATCGAAAAAAGGGAAAAGAAAAAAAAACTTCAGAAAGTTTTTGGAAGTTCAGAAAAGATTTCTACCTTTGCAGTCCCAACGGAAACGGAGGGAAAAACAAAAAAGATAAAGACGGCCTGGTGCCATCGGAATATAGCGGATACGGAAGTTGAAGCGATAAAGTTCTTTAAGAAAACACAATCATGTAAGCGTGACGAGTAGACAAACGAAAGTCATGAACAAATTCAAGTAATTGTTCGATTCGATCCAAGATCAGAGATATAAAAAAGAATTCTGATTATTATAAATAGTTGGAATCAAAAACTTCATTTTACAATGGAGAGTTTGATCCTGGCTCAGGATGAACGCTAGCGGCAGGCCTAATACATGCAAGTCGGACGGGATCCGGTGGTAGCTTGCTACCACTGGTGAGAGTGGCGCACGGGTGCGTAACGCGTGAGCAACCTACCTCTATCAGGGGGATAGCCTCTCGAAAGAGAGATTAACACCGCATAATATAATTTCCCGGCATCGGGAAATTATTAAATATTTATAGGATAGAGATGGGCTCGCGTGACATTAGCTAGTTGGTAGGGTAACGGCTTACCAAGGCGACGATGTCTAGGGGCTCTGAGAGGAGAATCCCCCACACTGGTACTGAGACACGGACCAGACTCCTACGGGAGGCAGCAGTAAGGAATATTGGTCAATGGGCGGAAGCCTGAACCAGCCATGCCGCGTGCAGGATGACTGCCCTATGGGTTGTAAACTGCTTTTGTCCAGGAATAAACCTAGATACGTGTATCTGGCTGAATGTACTGGAAGAATAAGGATCGGCTAACTCCGTGCCAGCAGCCGCGGTAATACGGAGGATCCGAGCGTTATCCGGATTTATTGGGTTTAAAGGGTGCGTAGGCGGCCTGTTAAGTCAGGGGTGAAATACGGTGGCTCAACCATCGCAGTGCCTTTGATACTGACGGGCTTGAATCCATTTGAAGTGGGCGGAATAAGACAAGTAGCGGTGAAATGCATAGATATGTCTTAGAACTCCGATTGCGAAGGCAGCTCACTAAGCTGGTATTGACGCTGATGCACGAAAGCGTGGGGATCGAACAGGATTAGATACCCTGGTAGTCCACGCCCTAAACGATGATAACTCGATGTTGGCGATAGACAGCCAGCGTCCCAGCGAAAGCGTTAAGTTATCCACCTGGGGAGTACGCCCGCAAGGGTGAAACTCAAAGGAATTGACGGGGGCCCGCACAAGCGGAGGAGCATGTGGTTTAATTCGATGATACGCGAGGAACCTTACCCGGGCTTGAAAGTTAGTGAAGGATGCAGAGACGCATCCGTCCTTCGGGACACGAAACTAGGTGCTGCATGGCTGTCGTCAGCTCGTGCCGTGAGGTGTTGGGTTAAGTCCCGCAACGAGCGCAACCCCTATGTTTAGTTGCCAGCATGTAGTGGTGGGGACTCTAAACAGACTGCCTGCGCAAGCAGAGAGGAAGGTGGGGACGACGTCAAGTCATCATGGCCCTTACGTCCGGGGCTACACACGTGCTACAATGGATGGTACAGCGGGCAGCTACATAGCAATATGATGCTAATCTCTAAAAGCCATTCACAGTTCGGATTGGGGTCTGCAACTCGACCCCATGAAGTTGGATTCGCTAGTAATCGCGTATCAGCAATGACGCGGTGAATACGTTCCCGGGCCTTGTACACACCGCCCGTCAAGCCATGAAAGTTGGGGGTACCTAAAGCATGTTACCGCAAGGAGCGTGTTAGGGTAAAACCGATAATTGGGGCTAAGTCGTAACAAGGTAGCCGTACCGGAAGGTGCGGCTGGAATACCTCCTTTCTAGAGTATCGCGGATCGGTACTCGTCACGTTACATATGATTGCAAAAGAAGAAAAACATCAGAAGAAAGTGCCCGCCCCTAAGGGAGCAGGACCGAGAGAGATAGATGAACAGGAAATAGCTAGTCCCGTAGCTCAGTTGGTTAGAGCACTACACTGATAATGTAGGGGTCAGCAGTTCAAATCTGCTCGGGACTACGAAAATTAAAGGGGAATTAGCTCAGCTGGCTAGAGCACCTGCCTTGCACGCAGGGGGTCAACGGTTCGAATCCGTTATTCTCCACATCTCCGGGGAAGTATATAGCGATATACTTCATATATACCGGAAAAAGAGTTCTTTGACATATTGAAAGAGAAAAAAAATTACAAGAGAAGACAACAGTATAGAGACAATACGTGTATGTGTTTGATGTAGAGAGGAGACCCTCGGTCAAGGCCGAACGAATCTTTACGTAGCATACGTGTATATATATCAAAAGCAGCCGCATAGTAGCAAAAGGCTATGCCGGTGAAGAAAGTAAATAAGGGCACACGGGGGATGCCTAGGCTCTCAGAGGCGAAGAAGGACGTGATAAGCTGCGATAAGCTGCGGGGATTGGCAAATGCGACGTGATCCGTAGATTTCCGAATGGGGCAACCTGGCTATTTGAAGAATAGCCGTATAAAACGCGAACGCGCTGAACTGAAACATCTAAGTAGGCGTAGGAGAAGAAAATAACAATGATTTCCCAAGTAGTGGCGAGCGAACGGGAAAGAGCCCAAACCGTTTATGTTACGGCATAGACGGGGTTGTAGGACCACGAGATTGTACAGCGCTATGAACTGGAAGCAGGTGGGAAACTGCGCAATAAGGGTGAGAGCCCCGTACAGGTAAAGAATGTTGACATAGTGGTATCCTGAGTACCGCGGGACCGGAGAAATCCTGTGGGAATCCACCAGCACCATCTGGTAAGGCTAAATACTCCTGAGAGACCGATAGTGAACCAGTACCGTGAGGGAAAGGTGAAAAGAACCCCGAACAGGGGAGTGAAAAGAACCTGAAACCGTGTGCTTACAAGCGGTTGGAGCAGACGAGTTCTGTGACAGCGTGCCTTTTGCATAATGAGCCTACGAGTTACTCTTGTCTGGCAAGGTTAAGTCCTTCAGGGACGCAGCCGAAGCGAAAGCGAGTCTTAATAGGGCGGATAGTCAGATGAGGTAGACGCGAAACCTTGTGATCTACCCTTGGGCAGGTTGAAGTTGCAGTAACATGTAATGGAGGACCGAACCGATAAACGTTGAAAAGTTTCCGGATGACCTGAGGGTAGGGGTGAAAGGCCAATCAAACTGGGAAATAGCTCGTACTCCCCGAAATGTTTTTAGGAACAGCGTCGGCGTAGAGTTTGATAGAGGTAGAGCTACCGATTGGGTGCGGGGGAGTCAAATCCTACCAAATCCAGACGAACTCCGAATGCTATCAAATATAGCCGGCAGTGAGGCTTTGGGTGCTAAGGTCCAAGGCCGAGAGGGAAAGAACCCAGACCATCAGCTAAGGTCCCCAAATTCGTTCTAAGTTGAACTAACGAGGTCCGGTTGCCCAGACAGCTAGGATGTTGGCTTGGAAGCAGCCATTCATTTAAAGAGTGCGTAACAGCTCACTAGTCGAGCGGCCGGGCGTGGATAATAAACGGGCATCAAGAACGGTACCGAAGCTATGGATTTGCACTGAAAGATGTGCATCTGGTAGGGGAGCATTCCATCGCCGGAGAAGCACAGTGGTAATGCTGTGTGGAGGTTATGGAAAAGCAAATGTAGGCATAAGTAACGATAAGGCGGGTGAGAAACCCGCCCACCGAAAGACCAAGGTTTCCTGATCAACGTTAATCGGATCAGGGTCAGTCGGGACCTAAGGCGCACCCGAAAGGGGCAAGCCGATGGACAACTGGTTAATATTCCAGTACTCTTCATAACTGCGATGTGGTGACGGAGTAGTGACACTGCCGCGAACTGACGGAATAGTTCGTTGAAAGGCGTAGGTATTGGGGTTGTAGGCAAATCCGCAACTCTAGCTGAAACCCAATAGTACAGCAAAGCTCCGGTGGCGCTGATAGAGCAGGTAAACAGACTTCCAAGAAAACCCGCTAAGCTTCAGGTTATGAAGACCCGTACCGCAAACCGACACAGGTGGTCGAGGAGAGAATCCTAAGGTGCTCGAGTGAGTCATGGCTAAGGAACTCGGCAAAATGGCCCTGTAACTTCGGGAGAAGGGGCGCTGTCTCGAAAGAGCAGCCGCAGTGAAAAGGCCCAGGCGACTGTTTAACAAAAACATATGGCTTTGCAAAATCGCAAGATGAAGTATAAGGCCTGACACCTGCCCGGTGCTGGAAGGTTAAGAGGGGATGTCATCGCAAGAGAAGCATTGAATCGAAGCCCCAGTAAACGGCGGCCGTAACTATAACGGTCCTAAGGTAGCGAAATTCCTTGTCGGGTAAGTTCCGACCTGCACGAATGGTGTAACGATCTGGGCGCTGTCTCAGCCATGAGCTCGGTGAAATTGTGGTATCGGTGAAGACGCCGATTACCCGCAACGGGACGGAAAGACCCCATGCACCTTCACTATAGCTTAACATTGAGATTGGGTACAGGATGTGTAGGATAGGCGGGAGATGTTGAAGTGGCTTCGCCAGGAGTCATGGAATCAACCTTGAAATACCGCCCTTTCTGTATCCGGTTTCTAACTCGGCAATGCCGAGGACATTGTTTGGTGGGTAGTTTGACTGGGGTGGTCGCCTCCAAAAAGGTAACGGAGGCTTTCAAAGGTAAGCTCAGTACGCTTGGTAACCGTACGCGGAGTGCAATGGCATAAGCTTGCTTGACTGTGAGACCGACAAGTCGAACAGGGTCGAAAGACGGACATAGTGATCCGGTGGTTCTGTATGGAAGGGCCATCGCTCAAAGGATAAAAGGTACGCTGGGGATAACAGGCTGATCTCCCCCAAGAGCTCATATCGACGGGGAGGTTTGGCACCTCGATGTCGGCTCGTCACATCCTGGGGCTGGAGAAGGTCCCAAGGGTTGGGCTGTTCGCCCATTAAAGTGGCACGCGAGCTGGGTTCAGAACGTCGCGAGACAGTTCGGTCCCTATCTGTTGTGGGCGTTGGAAGTTTGAGTGGATCTGACCTTAGTACGAGAGGACCGGGTTGGACAGACCTCTGGTGAACCTGTTATGCCGCCAGGTGTACGGCAGGGTAGCTACGTCTGGAATAGATAAGCGCTGAAAGCATCTAAGTGCGAAACTAGCCACGAGATGAGACTTCCTTATAGGGTCGTAGGAGATGACTACGTTGATAGGCCATAGGTGTAAAGGTTGAGAGACCAAAGCCAAGTGGTACTAATAGCCCGAAGCTTTCTCAAGCAGACAGACACTGTTGTCTTCCTCTTTAATTTTTGAAACAGACAGAAACGTAACTCTTTCAGTATATATGTCATTTGGCATGGATAACATGATATGGATATCATATATCAGCCAATAAAGATTTTTAGGTGCCTATATCGGCGGTGTCTACCTCTTCCCATTCCGAACAGAGCAGTCAAGCCCGCCAGAGCCGATGGTATTGCCGTAACAGGTGGGAGAGTAGGTCGGTGCCTTTTTTTACACGGAAGCCCTTGCTGGAAACAGTCAAGGGCTTCTTTCGT